>CAWGHZ010000001.1:0-52441 GCA_963822575.1 uncultured Alphaproteobacteria bacterium
ACAGACGCGCGATCCGTGGAACTCCAGCTTCAGGCGGCGGTCGAAAACGGCCTGCAGAGGCCCACGATTCGATTCACCCTCCGGGTTCCCCATCCGAGCCGCCCTCCGCAAGACCCAAGTCCCTGATCCTCAATCTTGGAATTGGCGGCGCGAACGTCCAGTGCCCGGCGTCATCTGGGAAATGCGGGTTTAAGACGCCCCCAACTAACGCACGAATACAGGCGCCGAGCGATATGGATCGATAGCTGGATGCGCGAGCGTCAGGTTCTGACGCCTAGGACGGTCGGAAGCCAAAGCGCGATGGCCGGAAACAAGACAATGATCACGAGCCTCATGAGGTCGGAAATGAGAAAGGGCAAGAGCCCTCGATTGATCGTGCCCAGGGAGATATCGGGCTTCATGCCGTGCAGCACGAACACGTTGATGCCGATCGGTGGCGTCACCAGTCCGATACCGATTACCATCACGTTGTAGACCCCGAACCATAGCGGATCGTAGCCAAGGCCCGTGACCAGCGGGAAGACGAAGGGCAGCGTGACGATCATCGCTGCCACCTCATCAAACACGGCGCCGGCGGCTAGGTAAAAGGCGGTCAGCGCCGCGATGACGGCCAGGGGTTCCAGCTTCATGGCCTGCACCGCTTCCACGAAGGCGTCGCCGATGTGCGACAGCGTCACGAAATAGGTGAACACGTGCGCGCCAATCATGATCACATAGATCATCCCGGTCGCGGATGCGGATTGGCCGAGGACTTCGCGCAGGACGGCCGGGGTGAGCTTGCCGCGCATGATGGTGAACGCAATGGAAATGATCACGCCGACTGCGGCGGCCTCGATCACGGTGAACACGCCGCCATAAATCCCGCCGCTGACGATCAGCGCGAGCGCGATGACGCCCCAGGAGTTGCGGATCGCGTGGACCCGTTCTGCCCAGCCCAGGACGGGGCCCGGCGGTCCGGACAATGGCCTAAGCCGGACATAGACGAGGATCGCGAGCATGTAGAGCGCCGTCGCGACCAAGCCCGGCACCAGGGCGGCGGCGAACAGGGCGATCACCGACTGCTCGGTCAGCACGCCGTAAAGGACGAGCATCGTCGAAGGTGGGATCAGGATGCCGAGCGTCCCGCCGACGGCGAGTGCACCGCAGGCGAGGGACGGCTGGTAATTGCGGTTGAGCATCTCCGGCAAAGCAACATGGGTCATTGTCGCGCACGTGGCGACCGACGACCCGCAGACGGCGCCAAAGGCCGCGCAGCCGCCAATGGTCGACAGCGCGAGCCCGCCGCGATAGTGGCCCACCAGCGCGTAGGCGAGGCGGTAAAGGTCGGTCGACAACCCCGCGGCGCTCGCGAAGCCTCCCATAAGAAGGAAAAGCGGGATGACGCCGAGGTCGCGAACTCGTCAGCAGCCCCGACGCCTCGTCCCGGAATAGGCTAAACGCGGGATACCAGCCGATCATCAGGCCGACCATCACCGCGCCCGACAGGCCCATGGCGACCCCGATTGGAACCTGCAAGGCGATCAGCAGGAACATTAAGCCCACGCCCAGGGCACCGAGAAGCAGGGGGTCCGTCGTCATATGCGCCGCGAAACGTCTTCCCGGCCGTCATTCGATGCGACCGAGGCGCCCGCCAAGCGGGCCCACCGCAGCGTGCGGCCAACGACGAAGAACTGCACCACAACGCAGGCCACGACCACGGCGGTCGTTATGGTCCACCAAGGCCACGTCACGGTCTTGATGATCATCGTGCGGTCGCCGGAGGCGGCCGCGTCCCAGGCCAGGATCACGAACTGCCACGCCAATATCATGAAGAAGCTGGCGGTCAGCAGGTCCCCGAAAGCGTTGAGCCACCGCGTCGCCGTCGGTCCCAGCCAACTGCCGACGAACCGGATCGTGATGTTGCGGCCCTGGAACAGCACCGCCGGAAAGCACGATGCGATGATGACGGCAAAGGCGAGGCGCGAGATGTCGTCGACGCCGTCGATGGGGGCATCGAACAGCCATCGAAGCAATACGTCGACAACGGTTATGCCGGCGACGGCAATCAGCCCGATGAAGCCAATGAAGGCGGTCCCCCGGGTGAGGTGGTCGCACCAGAGTTCGAAACGCGCGAGAGGCTTCATCGGTCGTCGCTTCAGGCCGCGTACAGCGGACGGTACTGCAAGGTCCGCCGGACGGAACGCCTGGGGGTCGCCTCGATCGACCGGCGCGGCACCTACTTGCCAGCCCTGATGTCGGCGAGAATGCGCTGCAGCACAGCGAACTTCGCGGCGCCGTTCTTGGCCGACTTCGCCCACGAGTTATAGAGCGGCTGCGCACTCTTCATGTCCGCGGCCACCTCGTTGTCGAGCACTTTCACGATGGCGTGCTTGCCGCCCTTCTCGACGCGCGCGATGGCGCGCGAAGCGAAGCTGTCGAACGCCTTTCCGGCGAACCGGGCAAGGTATTCGCCGCCATTCTGAGAGATCGCCTTCTTGGCCTTGCCCGTGAGCCCGTTCCAGCGCGTCTTCAGGATGCCGAGGACCTGGACGTTGGTGCCGAGCGGTAACCAGTAGTGGTGGGTTACGACATCCGACAAGCGGAAGACGATCAGGCCGCCCCAGCTGAACACGCCTCCCTCGACGATCCCGCGATTGATGGCCTGCGCCATCTCGGTGGTGGGGATGCCGACCGGTATTGCGCCGACGAATTTCAGGAAATCGCCCTGCGACGAACTTCCAGCGCGAAGCTTCAGCCCCTTCATGTCGGACAGCGACTGGACAGCAACGCGCGTGTGAAGCAGGGCGGGATCCTGGACCCACATCCCGATTACATGGGTGTCGTCCAGCCCCTCGAGCATGCCCTTCTCGTACATGCGCCATGCGGCGACTGAGCCTTCTTCGGCGCTGCGGACCAGGTATGGGAGTTCGAACGCGCCATAGTCGGGGAAGCGGCCTGGGGTGTAGGAGGGGTAAAAATAGACGATGTCGGCCACGCCATCGCGCAGCATCTGGTATTGCTTGGACGGGTTCGCGCCAAGGGAGCCACCCCAGAAGCCGTCGAGCTTCAGCTCGCCGCCAGACTCTTCCTGAACTTTCTTCGTCCAGGGAATCAGCACCTTGCCCACGGCGACGCCGGTTGCCGGAAACGACGCTGCGACGCGAAGCGTGACAGCGGCGCGACCACTCCCCGGCATGGCAATGGCCGCCGCGCAGATCGTGGCCACCAATGCGGAAGCCCAGGCTGCTCTCGACATTTCGCTCCTCCCTTTGTTCCGGCACTTGAGGCCGTTCCCCGCAATCATCGCCCACAGGGCGAGATGGGTGAAATATCGTTTTATTATGGTTTCCATTCTTGCGCCCCGAGGGGGCCAAGGCAAGTGGGCACGACGGGTCGGGGTCTCGCTCCATTGCCCGGACCAAGCCCTAAGCCTAAGCTGCGGTCGAGGAGACCGGTCCGCCACATGGATTTCCGCCAGATTCTATACTTCTTCAGCGTGTATAACGCAGGCAGCTTCACCAGGGCGAGCCAGAATGAGCACGTCGCTCAGCCGGCCCTCAGCACGCAGATCGCTCGGCTCGAAAAGGAGCTGAACGTCGTGCTGTTCGAGCGGCACGCCCACGGCGTGGTCCCCACGGTCGCCGGCAAGCGGTTCTATGAGCTTGCCCAGCGGATCATCGACGACATGTCGACCGCTCAGGCCGAAATGGCGCGGTTTTCGGCAAGCGTCGCCGGGCGTCTCCGTGTCGGGCTCCCGCCATCCGCCTGCCGCGCCGTTGTCGGAGAGTTCCTGCCAACTTATGCGGAGCGCTACCCCAGCGTGGAGCTCGTGCTGCACGAATCGTTCAGCGGAACGTTGACGCAGTGGGTGGCGGACGGAACCGTCGACTTTGCGGTCGCAAGCAAGATCGAGGACCCAAAGGGTCTCGAATTCAAGTTGCTCCATACCGAGCCAGTGGTCCTCGCGAGCAATGCCCCGGAATTCGGTCCCATGCTAGCGCCGGTCGACCTACGGCGGGTGCGCGCCCTCAAGCTCGTCGTGCCGCTGCCGAACCATGAGCTCAGCCGTGCGGCCACGCGCCATCTCCGCGAGTGTGGCGTCAGGATTGAGCGCGTCATGCATGTGGACGGCTACGCGGCGACGATCGAGATGTTGCGGAACTCGGACTGGGCGGCCGTCACCGCGCTCAGTGTCGTGTACGCGGATTTCATGAGCGACGAAATCAGCATCCATCCGCTGGTCGGTTCGAGTCTCAGCTACGATCTTTGTCTGGTGCGTGCGCCGCACGTGCCGCTGTCGCCGGCAGGGTACGCGTTCATCCACCTCATGCAGGATTCGTTTAAGCGCTATCGCCAGCGCTATCTGGACCGCATCCAGGGCATCACGCCAAGCTTCGATTGGGCATCGGCGGCGTCCGAGTGACCGGCGCTGCGCGGTTCAGCGCGGTAGGCCCAATCCCCGCAGGGCGATGATATTACGTTGGATTTCGTTCGTTCCGCCGCCGATGACATAGAGCAGAGAGTCGCGGATGCAGAATTCGAAATCGCCACCGATCAGGCTCGACCGCGCGCCGCCCTTGAGCGCCGCGCCCGTTCCAAGGATCTCCAGAGCCGCTTCGCCCAGCCGCTCCATCAGCTCGCCGCTATAGACCTTGGTCATTGCCGCCTGGTGGATGGGCACTTGGCCCGCCTCGATGAGCTGCGCCGTCTGCACGGCAAGAAGGCGAGCAGCCTCTATGTCGGCGGCCAACGCACCCAGCCGGTCGCGCACGAGCGCATCCTCGGCCATCGGCCGACCGTTTCGCCGCGCCTGATGGACATGGGCGACCAGCTTATCGAAGTAGCCGCGGCCGCGCGCCGCGACGCTCGCCAGCGCTACACGCTCGAACGCCAGCGCGGCCGTGATGACCTTCCAGCCACCGTTCACTTCACCGACGAGCGCGCCGGCGGGCAGTCGCACATCGTCCCAGAACACCACGTTCGAGCGGTGGTCGTTCAGCCCATAAAGGGGCTGCATCACGATACCAGGCGTATCCATGGACACGATGAACACGCTGATTCCGGCATGGCTGGGGACCGCGTCGGGATCGGTCCGCGCGGCAAGCCAGCAGTAGTTGGCGTAGCTCGCGGTCGAGGTGTAAAGCTTCTGGCCGCGAATGATCCAGCCGTCCCCATCGCGGATCGCCCGGGTCTTCAACCCGGCCAAGTCGGATCCGTTGTCCGGCTCGCTGTAGCCCAGGCAGAAGCACACATCCCCGCGCAGGATCGCCGGAAGCAGCTCGCTGCGCTGGGCCTGCGAGCCGAACTGAATGATGGTCGGTCCCATCATGTTGACCGAGGCGAGGTGCCAGCCGAAGGGTGCCTCGGCGTAGGCCATCTCCTCCTCGAACACGAGCTGGTCGAACGCGGTTCGGCCCTGTCCGCCCCATTCCTTCGGCCAGGCGAGGCCCAGCCACCCCTTCCGGCCGAGGGCACGGCTGAATTCCCGCTGCGCCAAGCGTTCGTTGACGGGGAGCGCCAGTTCTTCCTCGGTATAGGCGGGGGACCAGTTCGATGCGAGCCAGTCGCGCACCTCCCGACGAAACGCATTGGCTTCGTGGCCAAGGTCGAGGTCTGGTAGTCTAGCCATCTTGCGGTCCTTTCCGGCGGCCTAACCGGCCTTGTCGAGCAGGTAGTCGGCGATGTCCGCGCGGGCGCCGTGCATACCGCCGCAACGGATCGTGTCTGTGTGGATGCGGCGAAAATGGCGCGGCATCTCGTGCTCATGCCAGAACGACACCCCGCCGAACGCGTGGTGCGTTTCAAGGCAGACCTGCCGAAGCGCCGGGCTTGCGACGGCGAAGGCGACGCTCGCGGCGTAGCGCCAATTCGGGTCCTGGCGGTCGTAGGCGATCGCCGCGCGCCAGGCGGCAAGGCGGCTTGTTTCCAGGCCGATCAGGCAATTCGCCAGCTTGTGCTGGATCGCCTGAAACTGTCCGATCTTCTTGCCGAACTGCACGCGGACCTTGGCGTAGTCGTTGGCCAGGTCGAAGCCGCGGCTCGCGGCGCCGAGGGCGCGTGCCACTAGGCCCAGCCGCAGCAATGGCCGGATTGTGGATATGGTCTCGTTGTCGCAGGTCGCGGTGTGGGCAGGCACGTCCTTGAGGACCAGTTCGGCAAGCGGCGGGACGCCCAGACCGGGCGTTGGCGAGACCGCAAGCCCGGCCTCGTCCGCAGAAACGATGGCCACCTCCGCGCTCGCATCCGCGACCAGGTAATGCGTCGCGATCGAGGCGCCCTCGACGAAGGCCAGCGATCCATCGATCCGGGCCGCGTTGCCCGTTTTCCGGATCGTGACGGCGCCCGCATTGCTGTCCCCATCGTGCTGACCGAGGGCGCAGGAGACGACCGCCTCGCCGGCCTGAAGCCGCGTCTGCACATCGGAAAGCTCGGCCGGCGCGTCGGCGATGCCCGAAAGAATCACGTTGCACAGGATCCCGTCCAGGAGCGGCGCAGAACAGCCGGCTCGGCCAAGCTCCTCTTGTACCACGAGCACGGCACGCATGCCCCCGCTCTCGGAGTCGGTACCGAGCGCGAGCCAGCCCTGCTCGGCGATCCCGGTCCAAATCTGGCGGATTGCCGCTGGATCGCTGGACGCGGCAACCGCGCGGTCGGCCGGCCATTTCTGGGCGAGAAATCCCTGCGCGGATTCGCGGAGCATCTCGAGCTCCGAGGGGATCGCGAACACGCTTATCGGTTCCGTCATCTTGCCAGTTCCCAAAATCGACAGCGCGCTTCAGTCGTCGCGCCGGAAGCCGCCTAGCCCTGGCCGGTACGTCTTGTCGTCCAGGAACTGGGTCATCCCTTTCTCCCGGCCGCGCTCCGGATCGATATGAACAAGCTGATCGTTTTTCGCGATCAGGTATTCCGCCGCCTCATCCCAGGTCATGTCGTTCGCGTACTTGAAGGCGATCTTCGCCTGACGCAGCGCTGTGGTGCTCTTGTCCATCAGCGTGCGGGCGACTTCGGTCGTGCGCGCCCGAAGCTCGCTCCGCGGCACAAACTCCGTGACGAGCCCGAATGCTTCCGCCTGCCGGCCGTTGAAGGTCTGTCCAGTCATCACATAGTACAACGCCTTGCGGTTATTCATCACCGTCGACAGCACCTTGGCCACGTTGCCGGCAGGGATGATGCCCCAATTGATCTCGGAGACGCCGAACACCGCCTCTTCCGCGGCAATCGCGATGTCGCACGCGACCAGGGGCGTGAAACCGCCGCCGAAGCACCAGCCGTTCACCATCGCTATCGTCGGCTTGTAGTAATGGAGGAGCTGACGCCACTGCCACACGCTCGCCGCGCGCGAGGCGCGCATGCGCTCAACATGCGGGGCTTTGTCGAAGGCGCGGAAGAATTCCTTCAGGTCCATGCCCGCAGAGAACGATTCGCCCGCCCCGGTGAGCACCAGTACTCGGCAGCGCGAATCGGTTTCGAGCGCATCAAGCGTCGCAATCATCTCGTCATTCATGGCGGGGCTCATCGCATTGCGCTTTTCGGGTCGGTTCAGGATGACCCAGGCAATGCCATCCTCGAACTCCACGAGCACGGTCTTGCCCCACGGCTCGGAGCGAACGTCCGCCGGGGTCCCGCTTTCCATAGACATCGTGCGTCTCCCGCAATGTTCACCGTGATCGTGACCGTCGCCGCGAAGCGGCGCAAGCCGCATTCGCGTGCCGGCGGCGTCCTCGTCGGCACCCGCGGCCCTCGCCATCGTGGCGCTTGCGAGCGGCGTGCGGAAATTCCGTTTGCTTATGGCTTCTATTGCACAACCCGAAACCGTTGCGTGCGTTGTGCGGGAATGCCTATAAGGGCGGCCAACGCGGCCGGCCTGGAATTGCGAAAGCCCCATGAGTTCGGAGACCGTGATCACACCGCCGAAAATTACGCCGCCTCCGTTGGCGTGCTGTACGCACGCACACGTCTTCGGGCCTTTCTCGAAATATCCGCTGGCGAAGGAGCTGGACTGGATTCCGCCGGAACGCCCGGTCGAGATGTACGCGCAGATGCTCGAAACGCTGAGTCTCGAGCGCGGGGTCATCGTCCATGCAAGTTCGCACGGTACAGACAACCGCGTCACCGTTGACGCCATCGCGCGGATGGGCGACCGATGCCGCGGCGTGGCCGTCCTGGGTCCCTCAGCGACGAACGACGAGTTCGAAAAGCTCGACCGGGCCGGGATCCGTGGAATACGCGTTTCGACGATGCTGAAAGGAGAGATGGGGATCGGTGCTGTCGAGCTCATGGCCGCACGCCTCGCCGAATACGGCTGGCACATTCAGCTTCATTTCGACAAGGTCGATGAGCTTGTCGGTTTGGCTCCGATGCTGCGCCGCCTGCCGGTGACCATCGTAATCGACCATATGGGCCGGGTACGCGGCGGCCAGGGCGTGGGCTGTCCGGGCTTCCAGGCGCTGCTGGGGCTGCTTTCCGACTCGGACAAATGCTGGGTGAAAATATCGAGCTGGTACCGCCTGTCCGACGCTGGCCCGCCATATGACGACATGCGCCCGATCATAGAGGCGCTGATCGAGCGGCGGGTCGACCGGCTGGTCTGGGGGAGCAACTGGCCGCATCCGCTCTACGACCTGCCAATTCCGGACGACGGTGTGCTCCTGGATCAGTTCCAGCGGTGGGCGGGCCCGGCACGCCTCCCGATTCTTGTCGACAACCCGGCGCGGCTATACGGGTTCTGCTGATCCGCGGCGCGCAGGCAAGGCAGCGTCACCATTGCGGGGAGAACTGAAAGTGGACCTAGGGATCGCAGGCAAGACCGCGTTCGTGAGCGGCGGAAGCCTGGGAATCGGCCGGGCGGTCGCGGTCGAGCTGGCGCGCAATGGCGTGGACGTCGCGATCACAGCGCGAGGTGCCGCACGGCTGGAACAGGCCGCTGCAGAAATTTCCGCAGCGACTGAAGGTAGGGTGATCGCCGTGCCATGCGACATTTCGAAGGAGGACGAGATCGAGGCTGCCGTTCGGCGCGCGCGCGAGGCGCTCGGCCCCATCGATATCCTGGTCAACAATGCCGGCGCCTCGCCGTCAGGGCGGCTCGATACGGTGCCGGATTCAGTTTGGCAGTCTTCGTTCGACCTTAAGCTCATGGGCTACGTCCGCTGCGCGCGCGTTCTCCTACCTGAGATGCGTGCACGCAAGTGGGGCCGGATCATCAATGTGGTGGGCCGAGGCGGCGACATCGCGACGCCGAACTATGTGCTCGGCGCAATTAATGCCGCGCTCCTCCATTTCAGCCGCGCGATCGCGTCCGATGCGGCGCGCGACGGCGTGATGGTCAACGCCGTCAATCCGGGTGCGGTCAACACGCCACGTTGGCACGAGATCATCGAGCAGCGCGCTGCCGCGTCCGGGCGGCCTGCCGCGGATGTCGAGGCGGAGTGGCATGCGCGAATCCCGCTGGGCCGCGCCGCCGAGCCCGAGGACATCGCGAACCTCATTGCTTTCCTTTGTTCCGACCGCGCGCGCTATATTGCCGGCGCGATCCTCAACATCGACGGCGCCGGCGCGGCTGGGGTCTGACTGTAGATCGACAATCTCGGTGCAGATTTCCCGGTCGAGGTGCATTCGCCCACGCTGAAGCCCGGATCACGTGAGAGCACGGCAACCCTTGAACCACAAGCAGGACTTAAGGCGGTTGCCCGCCCCGCGCCGCAAATGCGCCGCCCGGCTCGTACCCAAATCAGTTCCGTAGAGGCCAAGTCCTGCCCTGCAATTACCCGCCGCCATAGCTGGTACGACCTTGCCCAAATCGAACAGCGGGATGGGGGTGCGTCCCAGGGCAAAAAGTGCGGCCCGCGCGCGATCGCCAAGGTCGGCTAGCCGAGGAGGCTTCCGCACTCCGACCTGAACAGATCGGTTTGGCCGTCCACGGTGAGACGCGACGAAATTTGCTTCGGCGCTTACTATGTGCTTACTGACCTCAGGCCCATTCTGCAGGGTCAATTCGTAACATATTGATTTTAATGGTGGGCGCGGCTGGGATTGAACCAGCGACCCCTACGATGTCAACGTAGTGCTCTCCCGCTGAGCTACGCGCCCTTGGCCCGGTCGTTTATCGCGCGCCGCCGGGATTGGCAAGTGGGCCGCGGGCGCTGCGCCCAGCCGGCCTTACGCCGCCAGGATGCGGTCGATCTGCGCGACCAGGTCACGCAAATGGAACGGCTTCGACAGCACCTTGGCCTCGGGGCTGCGGCCCGACCGTCGCGCGTTCAGCGCCACCGCGGCGAAGCCGGTGATGAACAGCACCTTGAGGGCGGGCAACCGCTCGTTCGCCTGGCGGGCGAGCTCGATCCCGTCCATGCCGGGCATCACGATGTCGGCGAGCAGCAGGTCGAACGCCTGCTCCTTGAGCGCGGCGAGGGCCGCGAGCCCGTCCTCGCAGTCGCGCACCTCGTGGCCGGCGCGGCGCAGCGCACCCGCCAGGAACTGGCGCATGGAATCGTCGTCTTCGGCAAGGAGGATGCGGGCCATCGCTCGTCCGGTCGCTCGGCGCAGGGCGCGCCGGTCGCGCACGCTAGGCCGGCCCCATTGCCAAACGGTTAAGCGGGCGCGGCGCGGGCCGCGGGCGTGACAAGCGCCGGGGATTGGGCTAAATCTCGGCCGTCATGGATGCGGTTCGCGAGATCGGCGAGGAGTCCCGGCACCTGGAGGTCCTCCGCCCCGCGCGCCAGACCGTGCCGCTGGTTTTCGCATCGCCCCATTCCGGCACCGACTACCCGCCCGAGTTCGTCGCCGGCGCCCGGCTCGACCCGCTGGCGCTGCGCCGGTCGGAGGATTTGTTCGTCGACCGGCTGTTCCTGGCCGCTCCCGAGCGCGGCGCGCCGCTGCTGCGCGCTTTGTTCCCGCGCGCCTTCATCGACCCGAACCGCGAGCCCTACGAGCTCGACCCGGCGATGTTCGAGGACGCGCTGCCCGACTACGCCAACACCGGCTCGGCGCGCGTCGCGGCCGGGCTCGGCACCATCGCCCGGGTGGTGGCGAACGGCCAGGAGATCTACCGCCGCAAGCTGCGCTTCGCCGAGGCGGCCGAGCGCATCGAGACCTATTACCGCCCCTATCACCGCACGCTCGAGGAGCTGGTCGGCGAAACGCACGAACGGTTCGGCAGCGCGCTCCTGGTCGACTGCCACTCGATGCCGTCGGTCGGCGGGCCGATGGACCCCGACGCCGGACGCGGCCGCGCCGATTTCGTGATCGGCGACTGCTACGGCTCGGCCTGCGCCGAGCTGGTGGTCGAGACCATCGAGGGCGCGCTGCGCGGCATGGGGTTCGCCGTGCTGCGCAACCGCCCCTATGCCGGCGGCTTCACCACCAGCCATTACGGGCGGCCGCGCACCGGGCGGCACGCGGTGCAGATCGAGGTCAACCGCGCGCTCTACATGGACGAGACGACGATCGAGGCGCACCCGGGCTTGGCCGCGCTGGCCGAGAAGCTCACCCGGCTGATCGACGCGCTCGCCGGCATCGCGCCGGCCGACCTCGACGCCGCGCGCCCGCGCGCGCGATGAGGCAAGCCGCCGGCCGACCCGGCGCCGCTCCCGCCATTTCCGTGCGCGACGCTGGGCCCGAGGACATCGAGGCGATCTGCGCCATCTACCGGCATTACGTGCTGACCTCGAAGGCGACCTTCGAGACCGAGCCGCCCGACGCGGCCGAGCTGGCGCGCCGCTGGGCCGATGTGGTGCAGCGCGGCCTGCCCTGGCTGGTGGCCGAGCGCCACGGGCAGGTGGTGGGCTACGCCTACGCCGCGCCCTACCGCGTGCGAGTTGCCTACCGCTTCACGGTCGAGGACTCGGTCTATGTCGCGCCGCGGGCGCTGGGCCAAGGGTGCGGCCGGGCGCTCCTGGAGGCGCTGGTCGCGCGCTGCACGGCGGCGGGCTATCGCGCCATGGTCGCGGTGATCGGCGACTCGGCCAACGCCGGGTCCATTGCACTGCACAAGACGTGCGGCTTCGCCCCCGCCGGGACGCTTCCCAGCGTCGGCTGGAAGCTCGGCCAGTGGGTCGACAGCGTACTCATGCTGCGGCCCCTCGGCGCCGGCGCCAGCGCGCCGCCAAGCGACGGGAATCGTTGAAAAAAAGGCCGCCCCCGAAGGGGCGGCTAGTTCATAGGGAGGAAACGTCCAAGAGAGGGAAAAGCACAGGCCGCTTGGACCCCGACCCATGCTGCAATGCAACATAGGTCGCGCACCCCCGAGGTTCAAGCAAAAAATCCCGCGCTTCACCCGGTCGTGAATTGCGGCCGAATCGCAGGACGGGCGGATTTCTGTCGCAATTGCGGTGGCTTAGCGGAATTTCTGCCGGCCGCTGCGTCAGCTTGACGCGCGCCGGTGATTCGCCTTTTCCCCAGACCGCGGCGCGGAAATCGCCTGGCACGGTTCTTGCATGGCCCCCGCCATGGGAGGGCCCACATGAATCCTGTCCGCGCGACCCTGTTCGCCGTCATCCTGTTCCCGATCCTCGCCGCATTCGGCCCCGTCCGCGCCGCCGAACCGCCGCCCGCCTGGCGCGATGCCGCGCTGTGCAGCCAGGCGATTGCGGCCACCGAGCAGGCCCAGGCCCTGCCGCTCCGCCTCCTCAAGGCCGTCGCGCTCGCCGAATCGGGCCGCTGGGACAAGGCGCGGCGGGAAAGCTTTGCCTGGCCCTGGACCGTCACGTCCGGCGGGACGGGGCAATATTTTCCCGACAAGGAAGCCGCCATCGCCGCCGTCAAGCGGCTGCACGCCAAGGGCGTGACCAATATCGACGTCGGCTGCCTGCAGGTGAATCTCGGCTACCACCCCGACGCGTTCGACGACCTCGACGCAGCGTTCGACCCCGCGACCAACGCAGCCTACGCCGCGCGCTTCCTCAAATCGCTGCGCCTTGCGCGCCACGCCTGGTCGATCGCTGTCGCGTTCTACCATTCGTCCGACCCGCGCGAAGGGCGGCGTTATTCCGACAAGGTGTTCGATCTTTGGCACGCCGCCAACCGGCGCGCCTACAAGGCGGTCCTGGCCGCGCGCGCCCGCGCCTATACGGCCCGCCGCGCCGAATTGGCCCAGCGCTAGGCCACCCGCCGCCCGGCCGCGGCATCGGCGATAGCGCCTCGTACGAACCTCCTGTCCCGCCCGAATTCCTTCACACGCGCACTGCGAACGTGTAAGAACGGAGCGGGAATGACCGGCACGCAAGCCTTGCCGCCGCCGGCGCCGGGTTGGGCACTTTTCCTCGACGTCGACGGCACCTTGATCGAGATCGCCGACCGTCCGGCCGCGGTCCGGGTCGAGCCGCGCATGATCGCCGTCCTCTCCGCCCTGGTGCGGGCGACCGACGGCGCGGTGGCGCTGGTCTCGGGCCGGCCCGTCGAGTTCCTCGACCGGCTGTTCGCGCCCCTGGTGCTGCCGGCCGCCGGGCTGCACGGGCTGGAGCGGCGGGGCGCCGCCGGCCATTGGGCGGTGCGCGTCGGGCGCCACGCCGATGTCGACCGCTTTACCGCCGCCTTCGAGTCCTTCGTCGCCGCCCATCCGGGCTGCCTGGTCGAGGACAAGGGACTGACCGTCGCGCTGCACTACCGCATGGCGCCGGAGGCTGGCGCGGCGGCCCGCGCGCTCGCCGAGCGCCTTGCCGCCGAAAGCGGCGGCGCGTTCCGGGTGCAGCACGGCAAGATGGTGGCCGAGCTGCGCCCCGAAGGGCCGGACAAGGGCGCGGTGGTCGCCGCGTTCATGGAGGAGCCGCCCTTCGCCGGGCGACTTCCCGTCTTTGCGGGCGACGATGTGACCGACGAGGCGGGCTTCGCCGAGGTCAACCGGCGCGGCGGCCATTCCGTGCGCGTCGGTTCGCCCGTCGGCCCCACCGCCGCGCGCTGGCAGGTCCCATCGGTCGCGGCGCTCGCCGAGTGGCTCGCCGAGGTGGCCGAAGCGGGGGCGCCGGCATGAGCCGCCTGATCGTCGTCTCCAACCGCGTGGCCCCGATCCACGAGGGCCAGCCGGCCGCCGGCGGCCTCGCCATCGCGGTGCTCGCGGCGCTGCGCGACCACGGCGGGGTGTGGTTCGGCTGGAACGGCGACGTGACCGCGACCGTGCCCTTGAAACCCGACATCCACCGCGTCGACCAGCTCACCACCGCGACCATCGGGCTCACGCGGCGCGACTACACCGAGTACTACACCGGCTTTTCCAACTCGACCTTGTGGCCGCTCTTCCACTACCGCATCGACCTCGCCGAGTTCGACCGGCGCAACTATGCCGGCTACATGCGGGTGAACCAGCGCTTCGCCAAGCACCTGTTCCCGATGCTGCGCATCGAGGACATCATCTGGGTGCACGACTACCATCTGATCCCGCTGGGCGACGAGCTGCGCCGCATGGGCTCGCGCCAGCCGATCGGCTTCTTCCTCCACACCCCCTTCCCCGCGCTGCAGATCCTGCGCGCTTTGCCGCGCCACCGGGCGCTGGTGCGCGCGCTCTGCGCCTATAACCTGGTGGGGTTCCAGACCTCGGACGACCTCGCCGCCTTCCGCGACTACGTGACGTTGGAGGCCGGCGGCAGGGTCGACGACGACGGGATGGTGCACTGCTTCGGCCGGACGCTGCGCGCCGAGGCGTTCCCCATCGGCATCGACACGGCCAACGTCGCGGCAGCGGCGCGCGCGCACGACCGCGGCGACCTGACGACGCGGCTCCACGCCAACCTGGCCGGGCGCAAGCTCATCATCGGCGTCGACCGGCTCGATTATTCCAAGGGGTTGGTGGAGCGCTTCACCGCGTTCGAGCGCCTGTTGGAGACCTTCCCGGACGAGCATCGCGGCGTGGTGCTGATGCAGATCGCGCCGCCGTCGCGCGGCGACGTGCACGGCTACACCGAAATCCGCCAGCACCTGGAAACCGCGGCCGGCCACATCAACGGCCGCTTCGCCGATTTCGACTGGGTGCCGATCCGCTACCTCAACAAGTCGTTCGGGCGCGACGAGCTGACCTGCTTCCTGCGCCATGCCCATATCGGGCTGATCACGCCCTTGCGCGACGGCATGAACCTGGTCGCCAAGGAGTACGTGGCGGCGCAGGACGAGCGCGACCCGGGCGTGCTGGTACTCTCGCGCTTCGCCGGCGCCGCGCGCGAGCTCGACGCCGCGCTGATCGTCAACCCGCACGACCCGGACGAGGTCGCGGCGGCTTTGCGCCAGGGGCTCGAGATGAAGCTCGCCGAGCGGCGCAACCGCTGGCGCTCGATGATGACGCTTCTGGAAGTCAACGACGTCGACGCCTGGCGCAACGCCTTCGTCTCCGCCCTCGAATCCACCGCCGCCCTCGCGCGCGAGGGGTGATTACGCCTCCGCGTCGGCGGCGGCGCGGGCGGCGCGCTTGCGGGCGTTGGGATCGAGCAGCCGCTTGCGCAGCCGGATCGACTTGGGCGTGACCTCGACCAGCTCGTCGTCGCGGATGTAGCTCATCGACTGTTCGAGCGTGAGGATGCGCGGCGTGGTGAGGCGCACCGCCTCGTCCTTCGATGTGGTGCGGATGTTGGTGAGCTGCTTCTCGCGCAGCGGGTTGACCTCGAGGTCCATCGGGCGCGCGTTCTCGCCGATGACCATGCCGGCATAGACCTCGGTCCCCGGCGGGATGAAGAGCTGGCCGCGCTCCTCGATGTACCAGAGCGCGTAGGGCACGGCGCGCCCGGACGCCGTCGAGATCAGGACGCCATTGCGCCGCCCGGCGATCGGGCCTTTGTAGGGCGCGTAGCCGTGGAAGAAGCGGTTCATCACGCCGGTGCCGCGCGTGTCGTTGAGGAACTGGCCGAGATAGCCGATCAGCCCGCGCGTCGGCGCCAGGAACTCGAGCCGCGTACGGCCGGCGCCGGCGGGGCGCATGTTGGTCATCTCGGCGCGCCGCTCGCCCAGCGCCTCGACGACGACGCCGGTGTGCTCGTCGTCGACCTCGACCGTCACCTCCTCGATCGGCTCCAGGCGCTTTCCGTTCGCGTCGGCCTTGTAGAGGACGCGCGGGCGCGAGACCGCGAGCTCGAACCCTTCGCGCCGCATGGTTTCGATCAGGACGCCAAGCTGCAGCTCGCCGCGGCCCGACACCTCGAACACGTCCGTCGAGTCCGTGTCCGCGACCTGGATGGCGACGTTGCCTTCCGCCTCGCGCTTGAGGCGCGCGCCGAGCACGCGCGAGGTGACCTTGTCGCCCTCGCGGCCGGCCAGCGGCGAATCGTTCACCTGGAAGTTCATGGCCAAGGTCGGCGGGTCGATCGGGTTGGCCGCGATCGGCTTCGTGACCTCGGGCGCACAGATCGTGTCCGCGACCGTCGTCGCGCCGAGCCCGGCGAGGGCGACGATATCGCCCGCCCCGGCCTCCTCGACCGGCACGCGGCTGATGCCACGGAAGGCGAGCAGCTTGGTCATGCGCGCCTCCTCGATCGTGCGGCCGTCGCGGTCGAGCGACTTTACCGGCATGTTGAGGCGCGCGGTGCCGGAGAGGATGCGGCCGGTGAGCACGCGCCCGACATACGAATCGTATTCGAGGATCGAGACCAGCATCTTGAACGGCGCGGCCGGATCGCCTGCAGCCGGCGGCACCCGGGCCACCATCATGTCGAATAGCGGGTCGAGATTCTCCTTCGGCCCCTCCGGCTCGGCCGCCGCCCACCCCTCTCGCGCCGAGGCGAACAACACCGGGAAGTCGAGCTGGTGCTCGTCGGCGCCGAGATTGACGAACAGGTCGAAAACCTCGTCCAGCACCTCGTGCGGGCGCGCGTCCGACCGGTCGCACTTGTTGATGACGACGATGGGGGCGAGGCCGAGCGCGATGGCCTTGCCGGTCACGAACTTGGTCTGCGGCAGCGGTCCCTCGGCGGCGTCGACCAGCAGCGCGACCCCATCGACCATCGATAGGATGCGCTCGACCTCGCCACCGAAATCGGCGTGCCCGGGCGTATCGACGATGTTGAGCCTGACGCCTTGCCACTCTACCGACGTGCACTTGGCAAGGATGGTGATGCCCCGCTCACGCTCCAGGTCGTTGGAATCCATCACCCGTTCCATCACCTGCTGGTTGGCCCGGAACTCGCCGGACTGGCGCAGGAGCTGGTCGATCAGGGTGGTCTTCCCATGGTCGACATGGGCGATGATGGCGAGGTTACGCAGGCTGGTCATGGGTCCAAATGCAAAAAGGCGCGTCAACGCGCGAAACAAAGAACCTCATGCCCGCTCCGCATGAGGTTCGCGCCCGGAAAATGGGGCGCGCGCGCCGGCCTGTCAATGCGCGCGACGGCTACGGCTCGTCGCCCCAGCTCTCCTCCTGGGCGACCGCAAGGATCCCGCAGAGCTTGGCGACGCGAGCCGACATCGGCCGGCGGGTCTCGACGCCGACCCCGGTCCGGAGCGTGCGCCCCATCGCCTCCAGAAGCTCGTCCGCGTTGGCGCCGGTCGCGATCACCGCCGCGAGCTGGGCGTCGTCGAGCCGCCCGCGTCCGACGATCTCGTGCACCTTGTCGCGCGTGAGCCTGGCCGCCATCGCCGCCTCCTTCGCTGTCGGGACCGCTCCTCTATCTAGGTGCGCGGCCCGGCCGGCGCGAGGGGCGCGGCGGCGGGAAAACCCCCGTCAGGGCTCGCTTTCGCCGCCGAGCGGGAAGGAAAAGAAGGCGCCCAGGATTTCCGTCCCGGGGTTGATGCGCCCGATCCCCGCGTTCGACAAATGGTGGAAGCCCACGCCCAGACGGGCGCGGTTGTCGAACCGGTAGTCCAACTCGACGCCGGAGCGGAACTCGATCACGTCGCCGAGGTCCTTGCCGTTGCCGCGGTCATAGAGCCCGAAGGCGGTCGAAGGGGTGAACACCAGTCGATCGCCGAGGAAGATGTCGATGCGCAGCCCGCCATAGCCGTAGAGCCCGCGCTTCGTGGTGACGAACCCGCCGGCGATCGGCTTGAAGATCCAGAGCAGCTTGTCGGCGAACCGGTACTCGAAGTTGAACGCGGTCGCCTTCTGGTGGTGGTCGATATCGAAAATGCCGACCGAGCTCTGGATGAAGGGCGGATCGTCCGCCCGCGCCGGTCCCGCCAGCGCGGCCAGAAGCCATGCGCCGATCGCCGCGCCGCGAATCCATCTCCGCACACTCACCCCCCTCGTCTCGCAGCACTACCCGCCGCCGGCCGCCGCCTCGCGCCCCGGCTCCGGCTCCGGCTCCAGCCAGCCGGTGGCGCAGCGTCTCGGTCGCGCGCACCAGGGCGGCGCGGATGCCGGGGTCGAGCGCCGAATGGCCGGCGTCGGGCACGATCACGTATTCCGCCTCGGGCCAGGCGCGCGCCAGCTCGTCGGCGGTGACGATCGGGCAGACCATGTCGTAGCGGCCCTGCACGATCACCGCCGGCAAATGGCGGATGCGGTCAAGCTCGGCCAGAAGCCGTCCCTCTTTGAGGAACGGGTCGTTGACGAAGAAATGCGTCTCGATGCGGGCAAGGCCATAGGCCATGTTCGCCTCGCCGAACGCCGCGACCGTCTCGGGCGACGGGATGAGCGTCGAGCACGAGCCCTCGTAGGTCGACCATGCCCGCGCCGCCGGCAGATGCTTGCCGGGATCGGGATCGGCGAGCCGGCGGTAGAACGCCATCAGCAGATTGTCGCGCTCGGCCTCGGGGATCGGCGCGGTAAAGCGGCGCCACGCCTCGGGGAACACGGTACGCAGACCGTAGAGAAACCAGTCGAGCTCCTGCGGCCGGCAGAGGAAGACGCCGCGCAGCACGAAGCCGAGGCAGCGGTCCGGGTGCGCCTCGCCATAGGCGATGGCCAGCGTCGAGCCCCAGGAGCCCCCGAACACCAGCCAGCTTTCTATGCCCAGCAATTCGCGCAGCCGCTCGATGTCGGCGATGAGATGCGCCGTGTCGTTGTCCGCGATCTCGCCCACCGGCGTGGACCGGCCCGCGCCGCGCTGGTCGTAGACCACGATGCGGTGGGCAGCGGGATCGAAGAACCGGCGGTGCACCGCAGTCGCACCCGCACCCGGCCCGCCATGCAGGAACAGAACCGGCAGGCCCTTCGGGTTGCCCGATTGCTCCCAATACATGGTGTGCACGCTATCGAGCTTGAGACGCCCCGTCTCGTAAGGCTCGATCGGCGGGTAGAGCTGTTCACGCGCCATGGGATGAACTCGTCGGGACTGTCGCGCACCGGCCTGCGCAGGCGATTCGCCTTTCTCTATAAATGACGGGGCATCGCTTGGCAAACCGGGCACGCGCGCAGCGATTCGGCGGCGCCGGGCAGCGCGCCGCAGCAATGGTCACAGCTTCCGGGCGCAACTTGCCTGGACGTTAACGATCGCGCCCGTATACTGGTTCCATCGTGTGGGGTGGTTCGTGTGGGGTGGTTCGATCGTTTGCGCGGCGGTCCTGATCGGGCTGCCGGCCGCGGGGCTGGCGGTGACACCGGTCGAGGCCGGCCGGGTCGTCGCGATCGTCGACGGCGACACGGTGACGCTCGCAGGCGGCGCCGCGGTCCGGCTCGTCGGCATCCAGGCGCCCAAGCTGGCCCTCGGCAGGCCCGGCTTCCGGAGCTGGCCGCTCGCCGAAAAGGCGAAGGCGGGGATGGCGGCGCTGTGCCGCGGCCGCGACGCCACCCTCGCCTATTTCGGCCAGAAGATCGACCGGCACGGGCGGCTGCTCGCCCATTTGACCTGCGCCGGCACGTGGGTGCAGGGGGCGCTCCTCGAACGCGGCCTTGCCCGCGTCTACACCTTCGCCGACAACCGCGCCCGCGCCGCCGAGATGCTGGCGCTGGAGGCAAAGGCTCGCGCGGCGAAGCGCGGCATCTGGTCGCAGCCCTTCTACGCCGTGCGCGACGCGGCCGATCCCGGCATTCCCGTCGGCAGCTTCCAGCTCGTCGCGGGGATCGTGCGCGAGGCCGCGGTGGTGCGCGGCCGCGCCTTCCTGAATTTCGGCGCCGACCGGCGCACCGACTTCACCGTCACGGTGGCGCCCGGCGACCTCAAGGCGTTCGGCGGCCCCGCCGGGATCGCCGCCTATCGCGGCCGGCGTGTGCGCGTGCGCGGCTGGATCGTGCGCCGCGGCGGGCCCGAGATCGTCGCCACCCATCCCGAACAGATCGAGGTCCTGAAGTGAGACGTTTCGCGCTCCTCGCCTTCCTCGCCGCCGCCCTTGCCACGGCCGGCTGCGCCCCGGACCCGACGGGCGGGGCGAGCTTCACGGCCACCCGTGCCGGCCCGCCCGCGCCGCCGCACCTCCTCGCCCGCTACGGCGGCGAGATGGCGGCGCCGGCGCTCGGCCGCTACGTCGCCGACATCGGCGTCGTGCTGACCCGCGCGGTCGGCGCGGCGGACCGCGCCGTCCGCTTCACCGTGCTCGATTCGCCGGAGGTGAATGCGTTCGCGCTCCCCGGCGGCACGATCTACGTGACGCGCGGGCTGATCGAGCTCGCCTCCGACGAATCCGAGCTCGCCGCCGTCCTGGCGCACGAGCTTGCGCACGAGGAGGCCGACCGCGCCCAAGCCGGCGGCGCCAAGGCGCTGGTCGCCGCCGCGGACGGGCCGGATGCCATCGGCGGCGCGCCGGTCGGCCCGCACCCCACCCCCGCGGCCAGCGCCTATTCGCGCGACGAGGAGTTCGCGGCCGACGCGCGCGGCATCGAGATCCTGGCGCGCGCCGGGTTCGACCCGCACGCCATGGTGCGCTTCCTCGCCAAGCTGCGTGCGCGGGCGCGGCTCGACGCGACGCTGCGCGGCCAGGCCCCCGACTCAGTCGACCGGTCGGGATACCTCGCGAGCCACCCGGCGACGATCGAGCGGCTGGAGCGGGCGCGGGCGCTGGCCGCCCGCTTCCCGGTCGACGAGCCGACGGTGCGGCGCGACGCCTTTCTCGACCGCATCGACGGGCTCGCCTACGGCGACACGCCCGGCCAGGGCGTGATCCGCGGCCGCAACTTCGCCGACGCCGCGCTGCGCCTCGCCTTCGAGGTGCCGGAGGGATTCCGCCTGTTCAACACCCTGTCCTCCGTCGTGGCGTACGGTCCCGGGGAGGCGCGCATCGTGTTCGACCGCGCACGCGACCCGGACGGGATGGCGCCGCTGCGCTATCTCACCGACGTGTGGGGCGGCAAGATCGCGCTCGACGCCGTGCAGGCGATCGAGGTCAACGGCACCATGGGCGCGACCGCCGTCGCGCGCGGCACGACGGATCGGGGGCCGGTCGACGTGCGGCTGGTCGCGTTCGACGGCGGCGACGAAACGGTCTTCCGCCTGGTGTTCGTGACGCCCAAGGCCGAGACGTCGCGCCTCGCGGCCGCGCTGCGAGGGACGACCTACAGCTTCGCGCGGCTCAGCGCTTCGGAGGCGGCGCGCATCCGCCCGCTGCGCCTCCGCGTCGTCACGGTCGCGCCGGGCGACACGGCGGAGAGCCTCGCCGCGCAGATGGCGCTTTCCGACCACCGGCGGGACTGGTTCGACGTGCTCAACGGGCTTCCGCCCGACGCCCGCCTCGCCCCCGGCATGCGCGTCAAGCTGGTGACGGGGTAGGCGCCGCCGCGCGGGCCAGCGCCTGCTGCCAGGCCGGTAGCGCGGCGAGGCTCGCATACCACCGCTTGATCTCGCCGAACCGCGCCACCGGATAATGCGCTGGCTCGGCGAGCGTCATCCAAGCGCCGAGGGAAAAGTCCGCCACGCTCAGCGCATCGCCGGTGACGAACTTACGGCCCTTGAGCGCGCCGTCGAGCACCCGCGCCGCGCTCTCGAAGCCGGGCGTCGCGCGCGCGATCGCCGCCGCATCGGGCGCGCCCATCCCGAGGGCCGGCTTCGCCACGTGCTCGAACGCGAAGACGGCGCAGGCCGCATCCCAGTGCGCCAGGTCCCAGAACTGCCAGCGCGTCACGTCGAGGCGCGCGCGCTCGTCGCGCGGCAGCAGGCCCGAATCCGGCCGCTGCAGCGCGAGGTACTGCAGGATCGCGTTGGCCTCCCACAGGACGTAATCGCCGTCCTTCAGCGTCGGCGCGCGCATGTTGGGGTTGAGCGCGGCGTAGGCCGCCGCCTTGTGCTCGCCGGCCGCCGCATTCACCGGACGCAGCACGTGGTCGATCCCGAGGTGGTTGGCGAGCGCCATCACCTTGAACGAGCGCGGGCTACGCGGAAAAACGTAGAGTTCGATGGTCATGACATTCTCCCGGTTCAGCCCTCGGCGGCCGTCTTGAAGTGATCCAGCATGCCGGGCCAGCCGCCGTCGACGTCCTTGCGGAGCGACGCGCCCTCTTCCGCGCCCAGCCGCTCGAACGCGCGATGCTCGAGCTCGACGATGGTCGCGTCGGGCGCCGTGGCGACGAAGCGGACCTCGACCTCGGTGCTTGCCGTGCGGTCGGGCTGCCAATGGCAATCGACGTCCCAGCTCATCACGAAGCGCGCGGGCGGCTCCCACACCAGGATGCGCCCCACCGGCGTCTCCGTGCCGTCGGCAGCCCGCTCGTACCAGCGCCCGCCGACGCGCGGCTCGAGGGTGATCAGTGTCGGCTGCGTGTTGCCGATATGGGCCGACTTTGGCCACCAGCGGTCGAGCCCCGCGGTGAACACCTCGAACGCGTGCGCCTGGCTCGCCTTCACCTTTATCGACTTGCGCACCGGCGCGATGGCGATCGTCTTGGTCGTCATTCCTGCGGCTCCTTTCGGTGATCGGGTTCGCGCTCGACCTCTTCCTGGAATCGGTCGAGCGCGTCGGTCCAGAACCGGTCGAACCACGCGCGCAGCTCGCCCAGCCCGTGCGGGTCGACGTAGTAGATGCGGCGCGTCCCTTTCGGCCGGTCAGCCACGAGACCCGCCTCCTTCAGGACCTTAAGATGCTGCGACACGGCGGGCCGGCTGACCGGCAAGCCGCGGGCAAGGTCGCCGACCGGCCGGGGACCCGCGCGCAGCCGTTCGAAGATCCGGCGGCGGGTCGGGTCGGCCAGGGCGGCAAGCGACGATTCGTAAGCCATAACTTACCGTAAGTGGATACTTACTCACTGTCAAGTGCCCTTCGTGGGCTCGCCGGCCGCGGCAGCCTCGATTGCACGGCCCGGGAATTGCCCCTAACTTCGCGGAAATGCTCAAGCTGCAGCGCAACGAGGTCGGGCGCGCCGGACCGCGGCTTCCGGGCGCGGACGAGCCGGCGCCGCGGCGCCTGCGGCTTTCGGTGGTCGCGGTGCTGGCGCTCGGCTTCGGCGGGCTGGTCGCCACGGCGGTGGCCGCCGTCCTCGTCATCGGGCTTTGGACCGCCTCGCGCAACACCTACGAGCTGTTGCGCGACAAGGCCGAGACGACGGCCGAGATCCTGGTTATGCGCACGCGCCGCCACCTCGACCCGGCGATGGACCAGGCGACCTACCTTGCCCAGATGTTCGATTCGGGCGAGCTCGACCCGAACGACCGGGGCCGCGTCGCGGACTACCTCACCGCCGCAATGGCGGCGACGCCGCAGGTGCGCACCCTCGCTTTCGTCAATCCCAAGTTCGACGTGCTGCGCGTCTCGCGAACCGATGCGGGCACCGTCGTCGGGCTGGTCAACTGGGCCGACGACATGCACGTTCGGCTGGAGATGGAGGAGGCGCGCGCGCGGACGCGTCCGTACTGGGGCGAGCTGGTGTGGTCGGCGCCGGGGAACTCGACCCTGATCAACCTCCGCGCGCCGCTGTTCGCCAAGGGCAAGTTCCTCGGCATGCTGGTCTCGGTGGTGACGGTGCGCGACCTGTCGCGCTTCATCACCACGGAGCACGGGATGGAAGGCGAGCGTAACTTCATCCTGTATGGCGGCGACTACGTGCTGGCTCACCGCTCGATGGCGCGCGGGCCGTACAAGTTGTCGCCGCGCCAGCCGCTGCCCGGCCTCGGCGACGTGCACGACCCCGTGCTGGCGCAGATCTGGAATGCCGCCGACCGCAGTCCCCTCCCCTTCGACTTGGCGCCGCCGGCGCGCGGCCACGTGATCACGGTTGACGGCCGCCGCTACATCTTCCTCTACCGCGCGCTCGACGATTACGGCGCGGTTCCCTGGTTCGTCGGCTCGTACTTTCCCGAGGACGCCGGGCTCGGCCGCGAGACGCACCGCCTGACCACGGCCGGTATCGGCGGGCTCGGCGTTCTCGCCGTCGCGCTCCTCGCCGCGGCGGTGATCGGCCGGCGGCTTGCGCGCCCGATCCAGGACCTCGCCGAGGCCGCGCACGGCATCGGCCGGTTCGAATTCGCGACCCTCAAGCCGCTGCGCCCGTCGCGCGTGCGCGAGATCGACGACGCGTCGCACGCCTTCAACACCATGGTCGGCGGGCTGCAATGGTTCGAGACCTACGTGCCGCGCACGCTGGTGCGCGACCTGGTGAGCCAGGGCCACGATCGGGATCTGCGCTCGGAGGAGCGCGAGGTGACGGTGCTGTTCACCGACATCACCGGCTTCACCGCGCTAGCCGAGCACAAGTCGGCGGCCGAGGCGGCCGAGCTGCTCAACGAACATTTCTCGCTGGTGGCGAGCTGCGTCGAGGCCGAGGGCGGGACGATCGACAAGTATATCGGCGATTCGGTGATGGCATTCTGGGGCGCGCCGGTCGTCGTCGCCGACCATGCCGAGCGCGCCTGCCGCGCGGCCCTCGCGGTGCGCCGTGCCATCACGCTGGAGAACGAGATGCGGCGCGAGCGCGACGAGGCGCCGGTCGGCGTGCGCATCGGCATCCATACGGGCCGCGCGATCGCCGGCAATATCGGCGCGCCCGGCCGGATCAACTACACGCTGATCGGCGACACGGTGAACGTCGCCCAGCGCATCGAGGAGCTGATCAAGACGCTCGCCGTGCCGGGCTCCGCCGTCACCATCATGGTCTCGGGCGAGGTGGCCGACGCCGTCGCCGGCCGCTTCACCCTGGTCCCCGAGGGCGCCCACGAGATCCGCGGCCGCGAGGGCGCGGTGAGCGTTTACCGGCTGACGTGAGGGGCGGGAGCGTCAACCGCAAACGAAAAGGGCGGCCGGAGCCGCCCTTCGTCGTCGTAGAGGGTGCCTCAACCCTCCGGCTGCGGCTCGGGGCCGGGCGGCGGGGTGGTGGGCCGGCGGCCGCGATCGGCCATGAACTGATCGAACTCCGCCTTGTCCTTGGCGTGGCGCAGCCGCTCCAGGAACTCCCAGAACTCCTTCTGCTCCTCCTCGAGCCGGCGCAGCGTCTCGTCACGATACTCGTCGAAGGCGCTGTTGCCGCTCGACCGGGCCGCGCCGCGTCCCTGCCACCAGCCGCCGCGCTGATCGCGCCCCTCGCGCTCCGGCCGGTACCACCGGCCCGGCGCATGATGTCGCCTGCATCCCATTCGTCCGCTCCATAGAAGAAAGGCCAGGACCGCCAGCCCGATTGGCGGGAACACGAAAAACCCGAGGACCATCAGCCCGATCCAGGCGGGCAGGCCGATATCGTCGATTTTTGCCACGAGGTTCATGGCCGCTCCGATGTAAATGTGTCTTACATTCACACATGTGACTCCGGCCGGCCCGGGTGTCAAGGGCGGCCGGATCATTTTTCGTCGCCGAGCCCGAGCCCGCGCAGATAGACCAGGAACCCCGCCTCCAGCAGCGCCTCGGGCGCCATGGGGAGCTTGCGCCTGGCCGCGTCGCCGCGGCCGAACAGCGAGGCGATGCCGTGCGCCAGCGCCCAGGCGTGCAGCGCCACCATCAAGGCCGGCGGTCGGCCCGGCCCGGCCGGCAGGCGGGCGCACACCGCCTCGGCCGCCGTACGCAGCACCGCGAAGGCGCGGTCGCCCGCGGCCTTGAGCTCGGCATCGAGGTCGGCGGGCAGCCCCGAATTCGAACATCGCGGCGTAATAGGCCGGCTCCTCGCGCGCGAAGCCCAGATAGGCGCGCCCGACATTCTCGAACGCCGCTACGGGGTCCGGCCGTCCCTCGTTCCACGCCGCGCCGAGCGCCTCGGCGAACCGCTCGAAGCCGCGCCGCGCCACGTCGGCCATCAGGGCGTCGCGGTCGCGGAAATGTCGGTAGGGCGCGGCCGACGACACCCCCGCCGCGCGCGCCGCATCGGCGAACGTGAACCCGGCCGGCCCCTTCTCGGCGATCAGGTCGAGCGCGGCGCGGATCAGCGCCTCGCGCAGATTGCCGTGGTGGTAGCCGCGCCTGTCGTCATGTCGCGACCAGCTCATGTAAAGGGCTTTTACATCAGAACTGCCCCGGGCGCACGACTTGCGACACGGCGCCGCCCTTGCAAACCGGGGCACTTGGCCCGATTGTAGGGAGCATGGCTCACGTGCCCTCGGGCCCACGCGTCACGGCCGTCCTCGGTCCCACCAACACGGGCAAGACCTACCTCGCCATCGAGCGCATGCTCGGCCACGCCTCGGGCATGATCGGCTTCCCCCTGCGGCTTCTGGCGCGCGAGAACTACGACCGGGTCGTCCGCCTCAAGGGCGCGCACCAGGCGGCGCTGGTGACCGGCGAGGAGAAGATCGTCCCGCCGACCGCGCGCTATTTCTGCTGCACCGTCGAATCGATGCCGCTCGACCGCCCGGTCGAGTTCCTGGCGGTCGACGAGATCCAGCTTTGCGCCGACCGCGACCGCGGCCACGTCTTCACCGACCGGCTTTTGCGCGCGCGGGGGTTGTCCGAGACCATGTTCCTGGGCGCCGAGACGATCCGGCCCCTCCTCCGCCGGCTGGTGCCGCAGGCCGAGATCGTGACGCGCCCGCGCTTTTCGCGGCTTTCCTACACCGGGCCCAAGAAGGTGACGCGCCTGCCGCGCCGGACCGCGGTGATCGCCTTCTCCGCCGACGCGGTCTACGAGACGGCCGAGCTGCTGCGCCACCAGCGCGGCGGCACGGCCGTGGTACTCGGCGCGCTCAGCCCGCGCACGCGCAACGCCCAGGTCGCGCTCTACCAGTCGGGCGAGGTCGACTACCTGGTCGCGACCGATGCGATCGGGATGGGGCTCAACATGGACATCGACCATGTGTGCTTCACCGGCCTCGTCAAGTTCGACGGCGAGCATCCGCGCCGCCTGGCCGCACCCGAGATCGCCCAGATCGCCGGGCGCGCCGGCCGGCACATGAACCACGGCACGTTCGGCAGCACGATGGCGCTGGGCCCGCTCGAGCCCGAGCTGATCGCCGCCGTCGAGGAGCACCGCTTCGATCCCCTGCGCCGACTACGCTGGCGCTCCGCCGATCTCGATTTCTCCTCGCCCAAGGCGCTGCTGGCGAGCCTCGACGCGCCGCCGCCTTCGCCCGGCCTCGTCCCCGCCTTCCGGCCCGACGACCAGGCGGCGCTGGCGACCCTTGCCCCCGATCCCGAGGTCGGCGGGCGCGCCACGACGCCCGAGCTGGTCCGGCTCCTGTGGGACGTCTGCCAGATACCCGATTTCCGCAAGACCATGACCGAGGCCCATGTCGGGCTTCTCAAACGCATCTGGGGGCATCTCCGCGGCCCGGGCGCCTGCATCCCGGCCGACTGGATCGCCGACCAGATGGCGCGGCTCGACCGCGCCGACGGCGACATCGACACGCTGACCGGGCGCATCGCCCACATCCGCACCTGGACCTACATCTCGCACGCCTGGGGCTGGCTCGAGGATTCGCGCCACTGGCAGGAGCGCGGGCGCGCGATCGAGGATCGCCTGTCCGACGCGCTGCACGACCGGCTGACCCAGCGCTTCGTCGACCGGCGCGCCGCGGTGCTGACGCGGCTGCGCGACAAGGAGGTGCTGGAGGCCGCCATCGCCGCCGGCGGCGAGGTGACGGTCGAGGGCGAGTATGTCGGACGGCTGGAAGGGTTCCGCTTCACCCCCGACACCACCGAGACCGGCGACGACCGCCGCACGCTTCTCGCCGCCGCCAACCGGGCGCTGCGCGCCGAGATCGCCCGCCGCGCCCAGGCCATCGCCCAGGCCGGGGACGGCGCCTTCGCGCTTTCCGACGACGGGCGGGTGGCGTGGCAGGCCGAGCCGGTGGCGCGGCTCGCCCGCGGCGCGCGGCCGATCTCCCCTGCCATCGAGGTGCTGGAGTCCGACCTGCTGGCCCCGGCCCAGCGCGAGGCGGTGCGCCGCCGCCTCGCCGATTGGATCCGGGCGCATGTCGCGCGCGTCCTCGCGCCGCTCGTCCGGGTCGACGAGGCCGCGCTGGCCGGCCCCGCCCGCGGGCTCGGCTTCCAGCTCGTCGAGGCGCTGGGCACCGTCGCCCGGCGCCGGGCGCTCGCCGAGGCCGGCGCGCTGGGAAAGGCGGATCGCGCCGCGCTGCAGGCGCTGGGGGTACGGCTCGGCGCCGCCACACTCTACCTCCCGGCACTAGTGAAGCCGGCGGCGGTCCGGCTGCGCGCCCTCCTCTGGGCGACATGGCGGGACGCAGTGCCGCACGCCCCGCCGGCCGCCGGCCTGGTGAGCGTGCCGGCCGATCCCGCCGTGCCCGACGGGTTCTACGAGGCGGTCGGCTATCCCGTGGTCGACGGCCGCGCGGTGCGTGCCGACATGCTGGAGCGGCTGGGCAACGCGCTGCGCCAGCGGGCGCGGCGCGGGCCGGTGACGCTGGGTCCGGAGCTTATGTCGCTCGCCGGGCTCGGCGCGGACGAGACCGAGCGCCTAGTGATCGGGCTCGGCTATCGCCGGATCGAGGCGGATGGCGAGCCCGCCTTCGTGCCGGCGCCACGTCGCGCCGCCCTCGGGCGCGACCGGCCCGACGGGGCGAAGGGCCGCCGCAACGGGGCGCGGCGCCCCCGCCGCGCGCCCGACCCGGCCTCGCCCTTCGCCAAGCTGAAGGAGCTGGGGCTCACATGACCGCGGCCCCCGGCGCCCCGACCCTGCGCCTCGACAAGTGGCTGTGGCAGGCGCGGTTCTTCAAGTCGCGCGCGACCGCCTCGAAACTCTGCGCCGAGGGCAGCGTGCGGGTCGACGGCCGCCCGGTCGGCAAGGCGCACTACGCCGTCAAGCCGGGCGACGTGCTGACCTTCCCGCAGGGGCCGCACATCCGGGTGGTGAAAATCGTCGCGCTGGGCGTACGGCGCGGACCCGCGCCCGAGGCCCGCGCGTTGTACGAGGACCTGTCGCCCGCGCCGCCCGCCGTGCGGCCGGTGGCGAGCCCCTTCGCCGCCGGCGGGCCGCGCCCGACCAAGGCCGCGCGCCGCGCGATGGAGCGCGTGCTGCGCGAGGCGGAATAGTCGCGGAACGGCCTCGGGGCGGGCGCTTGCACGCCCCTGGGGCGTGTGCTACGGAGGCCCCATGATCGAGCGGTTGAAGGCGCTTTTGCACGAGCACGGCGGCGCGTCGCGGCACGCGTCGGAAGGCGCACACGACCCGTGCCAGCTCGCCTGCGCGGCGCTGCTGGTCGAGGCCGCGTCGGCCGACAACGACTTCGACGAAGCCGAGCGGGCGCGCATCCGCGAGCTGATCGAGACGCGCTTCGAGCTGCCGCGTGACGCCGCCGCGTCGCTGCTCGCCGACGCGGAGCGCGTGGCGGGCGAGGCGGCGCAGATCCTGCGCTTCACCCGCGCGGTGAAGGACAATCTGGAATACGACGAGCGCGTCGCGCTGATCGAGATGCTGTGGGAGGTGGTCTACGCCGACGGCGTGGCCGATCCGCTCGAGAACCAGCTCATGCGGCGCGTCGCGGGTCTGATCTACGTCACGGACCACGATTCGGGGGTGGCGCGGCGGCGCGTGCTGACGCGCCGCGAAGGGAAGCGGCGCGCCACGGCCTGACGGGGCGGACAAGCGACGGACACGGCCGGGCGGTCGGCGCGCGGGCCGGGGACGGGGGGAACAATGAACGGCCGAGAGGGTGAGCGGAGAACGGCATGACCTACGTTGTCAACGAAGCCTGCATCAAGTGCAAATACATGGATTGCGTCGAGGTGTGCCCCGTGGATTGCTTCTACGAGGGCGAGAACATGCTGGTGATCCACCCCGACGAATGCATCGATTGCGGCGTGTGCGAGCCGGAATGCCCGGTCGAGGCGATCCGCCCCGATTCGGACGAGGTGTCGGAGAAGTTCGCCGAGGTCAACCGCCAGTACGCCGAGCAATGGCCGAACATCACCCGCAAGGGCGAGCCGCCGGCCAACGCGGACGAGTGGAAAGACGTGAAGAACAAGTTCGAGACCGAGTTCTCCGACAAGCCCGCCCCCCGCTGAGCCGGGAGCGGGCCGCCCGCCCGCATTCACGTCGTTGCGCGCGAACCAGGCGATCCGGCGCCTCCCGGATCGCTTCGGCATGCCCGGCGCGGCCCGACACCCCCGAAAACCTGAGCTTTTCCGCGGGTTTCCACGAAAGTCTGTCAATTGCCCGATAAACGTGATATATAAACGTGATGAGCCGGAGGCGCCGTGCGACGGCCACGTTCGTGGTGCGTTCCGGAGCCACAATCAGGCCAGTTCGGGACGAGACCGTTGCGACGGTCCAGTGAGCCAGGGGGTAGTCAAGTGCCCGCTTGGCCTATGGATGGCGATTGCATCACGGTCGGAGAGAATGGACGAATGAAAACAGCCAACAAGTCGAACGCGAACAACAAGCTGCCCTTCGCGAAGGGCGACCACGTGGTCTACCCCACCCATGGCGTCGGCAAGGTCCTGGGCATCGAGAAGCAGGTCATCGCCGGCTTCGAGCTCAAGGTCTACGTGATCTCGTTCGAGGCCGACAAGATGATCCTGCGCGTGCCGGTCGAGAAGGCCAAGGAATTGGGTCTCCGCAAGCTCTCCACCCGCAACAAGATGGAGACCGCGGTCACCACGTTGAAGGGCCGCGCCCGCGCCAAGCGCACCATGTGGAGCCGCCGGGCGCAGGAATACGTCGCAAAGATCAACTCGGGCGACCCGGTGTCCATCGCCGAGGTGGTGCGCGACCTGCACCGCTCGGTCGACCAGCCGGACCAGTCCTATTCCGAACGCCAGATGTACGAGGCGGCGCTCGATCGGCTCGCGCGCGAGCTGGCGCTTGTCGAGAAGATCGACATGGACGCGGCGACGCAGAAGCTCGAATCGGTCCTCAAGGCCGCCTGAGCCCGCGCCCGTCACGACCTCCAACGGCCCGGCCCCGCCGGGCCGTTGTAGTTTGGAGGATAGGGGGAATTTAGATTTCCGTCCGTGCGGGGTAGCGCCCGGAGGGCGCGTATCGAAGCACGAAACCCCGAGATTGTGCCGCGTTCGCCCTTCGATACGCCCCGCTGCGCGGGGCACTCAGGGCGAACGGATAGAAAATTCCTGGCGCATTACTCTGCCGCCCGGGCCGCGCCGGCGAAGAACCGGTTCTCCGGCCGCGGCAGGCCGAGATTGTCACGCAGGGTCGGGCCGGCATACTCGGTGCGGAACAGGCCGCGACGCTGCAGCTCGGGGATCACCCGGTCGATCACGTCGTCGAGCCCCTCGGGCAGATAGGGGAACTGCAGGGTGAACCCGTCGGTTGCGCCGGCGGTGAACCATTCCTCCATCTGGTCGGCGATCGTCCTGGGCGTGCCGACCATGGCGAGCCCGCCATGCCCGCCGAGCCGCTGGGCGACCTGACGCACCGTCATGTCCTCCCGCGCCGCGAGCGCCAGCGTGCGGTCGCGGCCGGACTGGGACGCGTTCGACGGCGGGATGTCGAGCGCGGCGAGCTTCGCGTCGGGGTCGAGCGTGCGCGCGTCGAGCCCGAGCGCGATCGAGAGCGCGGCGATCGCCGAATTGTAATGGACCAGCGAATCGACCTTGGCGCGCTTCTCCTGCGCCTCCGCCAGCGTATCGCCGACATAGATCATGCAGCCGGGCAGGATCTTGACGTGGTCGGGATTGCGCCCGGCGCGCGCCGCGCGGCCCTTGACGTCGGCGGTGAAGGATTTCGCCTCCTCGATGTCGCGCATGGCGGTGAACACCGCCTCGGCCGTCTCGGCGGCGAGCTGACGCCCGGCGCTGGACGAGCCGGCCTGCACGATCACGGGCCAGCCCTGCACCGGCCGCGCGATGTTCAGCGGCCCGCGCACGTTGAAATACTTCCCGCGATGGTTGAGCACGTGCATCTTCGCCGGGTCGAAATAGCTGCCGTGCTCGGTGTCGCGGACGAATGCGTCGTCGGCGAACGAGTCCCAGAGGCCGGTGACCACGTCGTAGAACTCGCGCGCGCGCACGTAGCGCTCGTCGTGGTCCATCTGGGTGTCGTAGCCGAAATTCTTCGAGGCGTCGGGGTTCGCGGTCGTGACAATGTTCCACGCCGCACGCCCGCCCGACAGATGGTCGAGCGAGGCGAAGCGCCGCGCCACGTGATACGGCTCGTCATAGGTGGTGGAGCCGGTCGCCATCAGCCCGAGATGCTTCGTGTGCATGGCGAGCGCGCTGAGCAGCGTGAATGGCTCGAAAGACGTGGGCGTCGCCGAGCGCTTGAGCGCGTCCATCGGCATGTTGAGGACGGCCAGATGGTCGGCCATGAAGAACCCGTCGATCTTGCCCGCCTCGAGCTTCTGGGCGAACCGGACCAGATGGCCGAAATTGAAATTGGCGTCGGGATAAGCGCCGGGATAGCGCCAGGCGGCGGTGTGCAGGCTGACCGGCCGCATGAAGGCGGTCAGGCGCATCCGGCGGGGTTCGCTCATGGGCGTTCTCCGTTGCTCTTAGCCATTGATGTAGCGCGGCCGGCGCGGATCGGAAAGCGCTATGACGTGGCGGCGAGGCGGCGCAGCCGGCCCCGCGTCCAGGCGGCGGCGAACATCAGGATCGGCGGCAGCGCCACCAGCGCGGCGGCGCCTCCGGCCGCCGGCAGGTCGGCGTACTGGATCAGCGGGCCGGTCACCAGCGCGACCACGACGCTCGCCGCCGCGGCGAGGGTGTCGCTGACACCGATGGCGCGGCCGCGCTCGTGGGTCGGGTAGCAATCGGCGATCAGAGCGGTCGAGGCCACGTTGGCGGCCGCCCAGCCGAGCCCGACCAGGAACGTCCCGACCGTCACCAGCACGTAGTCGCCGCCGGTGAACGACACCAGCCCGGCCCCGACAAACGCGACCACGATGCCGGGGATCATGACCCGCGCGTGGCCGATGCGATCGGAGAGCCGGCCGAGCGGTATGGTGAAGGCGAACATGCCCGTCGAATGGAACATGTGCGAGTAGGCGATGGAGCTGAACGAATGTCCGTGGTGCGAGAGCACGAGCGAGGTCAGCACCATCACGATCGACATGTTCGCCTGAGCCGCGCAGTTCGACGCGAGGGCGAGCCGCACGACCGGGTTCCGCAGCATCGCGCCGGCACGGAAGTCGGAGGGGCCATGCCCCGGGCGCGGCGGCGGTACGTAGCCCGGGTAGTAGCGGCCGAGATTCATCCCGATCTCCTTCGGATCGGGCCGCACGAACGTAATCAACACCATGCCCGGCAGGATCAGGACGGGCAGCAGAAACCAGGGCAGGCCCAGCGGATCCTGGCCGATTGAGTAGGCGTAGGTCTGCGAGAAGGTGATGGCGAGCGGGCTGACCACGAGCCCGACCATCGTGCCGAGCGCGAGATAGCCAAGGGCCTGGGCGCGACGATGCGGCAGGAACATGTCGGTCGCCGCGACGCGGAGCTGCTGGGCCGCGCTCATGCCCATGCCGAGGATCAGCAGCCCGACGAGGAACAGCGCGAAGCTCGAGATCATCATCGACGTGCCGAGCGTCAGCCCGCCGATGAGCGCCAGGACCAGCCCGAGCAGGATGCCCGGCTTGCGTCCGAAGGTATCGGTGATCCGGCCTACCGGGTAGGCGACCAGGAAGCGGCTCAACCCGAACGCCCCGACCGAGACGCCGGCGAGGTTCGCCGAGTGGGTGAGCGCCATGACCATCAATGGCCCGAACCCGTAGGCGAACTGCATGCCCGCGCCGGTGAAGGTCTGGGACAGCGCGAACAAAGTCATGTTGCGCTTGATGAGCGGCGGGACGCGGGTGGATACGGCGGCCGCGTGCGGGCTGTTATCGTTCATCTGGTCGCACGCGCAAACGTTGGGACGGGCGATGGTACGGCGGGATCCTTCCTCTGCCAAGCGCGCGGCGTCATACCCCCTTTGCGCCCGGCGCATGCCGGCGCGAGCGGGTCAGCCGCGCCGCTCCTCCCATCCCGCGGTGAACTCCACGGGCACGCCGGGGCGCAGCGTGGCGGAGCGGATGGCGAGGGCCGACTTCACCACGCTGACATTGGGCGCGGCAGTGAGTTTGGAGGTCAGGAACCGCTGGTAGGCGTCCCAGTCGGCGGCGACGATCTTGAGCAGGAAATCCGTCTCGCCGGCCAGCATGTGGCACTCGCGCACCTCGGGCCAGCCCGCGACCAGCCGCTCGAACGCGATCAGGTCCGCCTCGGCCTGGCTGTGCAGCCCGACATGGGCGAAGACCGTCACCCCGAACCCGAGCTGCTCGGCATCGAGCGAAGCATGGTAGCCGCGGATGCAGCCGGTCTCCTCCAGCGCGCGCACCCGGCGCAGGCAGGGCGGCGGCGAGATGCCGGCGCGGCGCGCCAGCTCGACATTGGTCATGCGCCCGTCCTCCTGCAGATCGTGCAGGATGCGCAGATCGATCCGGTCGAGCTTGACCCGTGCCACCGCCGCCTCTCCTGTGTTTGAAATTATATTAGCGATCTCCGCAATTATATTTCAAGGAGCGCGTCGCCTTGCGCGGCCGCCGCCAATGCGGATACACCCGCACGATGATCGACCCTCCCCCGACCTGCTGGGTGGTGACCGACGGATCGGTCGGGATGGAGGTGCAGTGCGTCGGGCTCGCCCGGCTGATGGGGTTAGACCCCGTGGTCAAGCGGGTCGCCGTGCGGGCGCCGTGGCGCTGGCTGCCGCCGGGGTTGTGGCCCGCGCCGTTCGCTTCGCTCGGCCAGGCGGGCGACGCGCTGGGCCCACCCTGGCCGCAAGTGCTGATCTCGGTCGGGCGCCGTTCGATCGCGCTGTCGATGGCCGTGCGCCGCGCCGCCAAGGGCGCGACCTTCACCGTGCAGCTTCAGAACCCCAAGGTCGCGCTTACGAACTTCGATGTGGTGGTCGTGCCGCGCCACGACGGCGTCGCGGGCCCCAACGTGATCGAGACGATGGGCGCGCTGCACGGCATCACGCCCGAAGTGCTGGCCCAGGCGGCGGAGCGGTTCCGCGTCCGCCTCGCCCCCCTGCCCCGCCCACTGGTCGCGGTGCTGGTCGGCGGCACCAGCCGGTCCTACCGCGTCGGGCCGGAGGAAGCGCGGGTACTGGCCGCCGGGCTGCGCCACGTGGCGGCGGCGACCGGCGCCGGGTTCGCCGTCACGCCCTCGCGCCGCACCCCGCCCGAAACCGTCGCCGCGCTCAGCGACGCGTTGGCGGGGCTTCCCTGCGCGATATGGGACGGGACGGGCGAGAACCCCTATCACGGCTATCTCGCGCTCTGCGACGCGGTGGTCGTCACCTGCGATTCGGTCAACATGGTCACCGAGTTCCTGCGCCACCGGGAAACCGGTGCACGTGTTCATGATGGCGGGCGGCAACGACCGCTTCCGCCGCTTCCACGAATTGTTCCGCGCCGCCGGCTACACGCGACCGTTCGCCGGCCGGCTGGAAGACTGGTCGTACGCGCCGCTGTTCGAAACCGCGCGCGTCGCCGCGGAAATCCGCCACCGGTTGGGCTGGGCGCCCGAAGAAGCCATGCAGGCGGCGCAAGGCAATTGATCTTTTGACCCCCGCGCCGTAATAGACTCGCTACGCGATGCGGCGGGGGTTCGGGCGGATTCCGGCGGGAATCGCGGCCCCTACGGGAGACGCCAAAAGCATGGCGCTCGACATCGAGACCTTCTCCAACGCGACCGGCGGCAACGCGGCCTATAAGGCCCTCGCGCATCCCGCCGTGGCCGCTTCCGGCCGCGCGCTGGCCGGGCGCCTCACCCGGGGCGGGCGCGTCGCGGTCTACGACCCGCACGGGCTCGCCGCCGGCTTCGCCGCCCTGTTCGACCTCGCCCGCGCGCGCATCGCCGGCGTTTACGTGCAGGACATCGCCGCCATCGGGCGCGAAATGCTGGGCGGGCGCGCCTTGCCGGTCACCGACCTTGCCGGCTCGGACGCCGAGACCGTGTTCGTCGCCGCGTTCGACGCCGAGCGCACGGTGCGCCAGATCGCGCACCTGATGCCGAAGCGCGCGGCGGTGGTCACGCTCGACGAAATGCGCCTCGCCGACGACGTGCTGACGCGCACCGAGCGCTATCTCGATCCGCTCAACTTCGCGACCAACTTCGCCTTCTTCCGAGACGCCGACGGGCGGCACACACGCCTCGCCACCGCCAACTACTGGACGCGCTACGGCGCGACGAACGGCGCGCTCTGGTGCCTCCTGTTCGACGATGCGGGCGCGAAGTGCGCCGAGTGGCGCGAGACACTCGACAAACCCGACGCCGCCATCGTGGTCGATTCGCGCGAGGTGCGCGCCCGCTTCGGGCTCCGCGATTTCACCGGCCAGCTTTTCGTGCACCGCGTCGGGGCGGCCGGGCACGACGTGGTGAAGTACGCGCTCGACACCTGGTCCGACGCGGGCGAGATCTCCTGCACCCACGACGCCAACGCCTGGCCGGCCGACCGCTATGCCGGCCTTCCCGCGCCGCACGCGGGCGAGCGGGTCGTCATCTGGCTGCAGAACTCGCACCCGTCGCCGATCCCCGCCGGCGAAATCGGGCTCAACGTCATGGGGTCGGACGAGGTCGCGTGGCTCGACCGGGAGATCGCGCCGTTTGCGACCCTCGCGCTCGACACGCGCGATCTGCTGCCCGACGTCGAATGGCCGGCGCAGATCGAGCTGCGCGCCGGCCGCCACATGGTGCGGCCGCGCTACGAGATCGCGCGGCCGGACGGGGTGCGCCGCATCGCCCACGTGAACGTCGAACGCGCCGATTTGAAGCCCGACCCGAGGATCGCCGAGCTCGGCAATCTGCTGGGCAAGGGGTTCATACTGCCCGCGCCGGTCCTGCCGCCCGCGACGTGGGAAACGGTCGCCCTGCCGACGCCGATGGCGACGACCCAGGCCGAGCTTCCCGTCGCCTGCGCGCTGATCGACGCCTCGGGCCGCGAGGTGGCACGCCACCATTTCGGCAAGCTCCCGCGCGGCCACCGCACGATGCTCTCGGCCGACGCGCTGATCGAACAGGCCGGCGGCCTGCCCTCCGGCTACGGCCACATGGAGCTTCTCTACGACTTCACCGCGGGCGGCGAGGCCGACGGCTGGCTGCACGGCCTCTTCCGCTACACCGACCGCGCATCGGGCCACGCGGCGGAGACCAGCTTCGGCGCGCACGTGTTCAATACGGTGCTGACCTGGAAAGCGGAGCCGCAATCCTACTCCGGCCGCCCGCCGGGCCTGACGACGCGGCTCTTCCTCCGGCTCGGCGCGGCGCCGTGGGACACGCTCTGCCACCTGATCTACCCCGCCTCGACGCCGTGGCGCGCGACCTCCGACACCGCGCTGATCCTCCACGCCGCCGACGGCGGCGAGATGGCCACGCGCACGATCGCGATTCCCTGCGGCGGCTCGCGCCTGTGGCGCTACAGCGAGACGTTCGACAAAGCGACCCGCGCGCGCGCCGGCGCCGACGCCTACGTCGTGGTGCGCGACACGACCTGCCGGCTGTTCGGCTATCACGGGGTGGTGGGCGCGAACGGCGCCTTCTCGCTCGACCACATGTTCGGATATTGACGATGCCCGATACCCGCCATTCCAAGGTCCTGATCCTCGGCTCCGGCCCGGCCGGCTACACCGCCGCGATCTACGCTGCGCGCGCGAGCCTCGCGCCGACGCTGGTCAGCGGCATGCAGCCCGGCGGGCAGATGTCGATCACCACCGACGTCGAGAACTTCCCCGGCTTCGCCGACGTGATCCAGGGCCCGTGGCTGATGGAGCAGATGCGCTCCCAGGCCGAGCATGTCGGCACCGACATGGTCAACGACCTGATCGTGGATGTGGACCTCGCGCGCCGGCCGTTCCGCTGCACGGGCGATTCCGGCGACACCTACACCGCCGACGCGCTGATCGTCGCGACCGGCGCACAGGCGCGCTGGCTCGGCCTTGCCAGCGAAAAGAAGTTCCAGGGCTTCGGCGTCTCGGCGTGCGCGACCTGCGACGGGTTCTTCTATCGCGGCAAGGAGGTGGCGGTCGTCGGCGGCGGCAACACCGCGGTCGAGGAGGCGCTCTTCCTCACCAACCACGCGACCAGGGTGACCCTGATCCACCGGCGCGACACGCTGCGCGCCGAGAAGATCATGCAGGAGCGCCTGTTCAAGAACCCCAAGATCGCGGTCGTGTGGGATTCCGTCGTGGACGAAGTGACCGGCACCGACCAGCCCCCCGGCGTCACCGGGTTGACGCTCAAGAACGTCAAGACCGGCGCCACCTCGCACCTCGCCGTCGACGGGATGTTCGTCGCCATCGGCCACACGCCGGCGACCGCCCTGTTCAAGGGGAAGCTGGAGATGGATTCGGAGGGCTACATCGTGACCCGGCCCGATTCGACCGTGACCAGCGTCGCGGGCGTGTTCGCCGCCGGCGACGTGCAGGACAAGATTTTCCGCCAGGCCGTCACCGCCGCCGGCACCGGCTGCATGGCCGCGCTGGAGGCCGAGCGCTTCCTTGCCGGCGCCGAGACCGAACCCATGCCGGCCGCCACGTGGTAGGGACGCCGGGAGGGGGCGCGGCCATGATGGATTGGGACAAGCTGCGCGTCTTCCACGCGGTCGCCCAGGCCGGCAGCTTCACCCATGCGGGCGAGACGCTGGGGCTTTCGCCGTCGTCGATCAGCCGCCAGATCGCCGCGCTCGAAGAGGGCCTCGCCGTATCGCTGTTCCACCGCCACGCGCGCGGGCTGCAGCTCACCGAGCAGGGCGAGACCTTGTACGAGGTGGCGAAGGACGTGTTCTCGCGCCTCGCCATGGCCGAGACGATGGTCTCCGAGGCGCGCGACAAGCCGACGGGGTCGCTGCGCATCACGACGCCAGTCGGGTTCGGCTCCACCTGGCTCACCGAGCGGCTCGGCGAGTTCATCGAGCGCTATCCCGACATCCAGCTTTCCATCGTGGTGTCGGAGGACGAGCTCGACGTCTCGATGCGCGAGGCCGACGTGGCGGTGCGCATCGGCAAGCCGACCCAGCCCGACCTCGTCCAGCGCAAGCTGGTGACGATGAGCCACGCGGTCTACGCCTCGCCCACCTATCTGCACGCGTACGGCACGCCGCACTCCTACCGCGACCTCGACAACCACCGGTTGCTGGCGTTCGACGAGACGCTGCACCCGCCCTTTTCCAATATCAACTGGCTGTTGGAGGCGGGTCGGCGCGACGGCACCAGGCGCAAGCCCGTGCTGCGGGTCAACAACGTCTACGGCATCTTCCGCGCCGCGGTGGCGGGGCTCGGCATCGCCTCGCTGCCCGAATATATGGGCCGGGCGTCGCGCGACCTGGTGCCGATCATGCCCGACGCCGAGGGGCCGAACTACGACCTCTATCTAGTCTATCCGGAAGAGTTGCGAAACTCGAAGCGCATCGGCGTGTTTCGCGACTTCATTGTCCGCAAGATCGGCGAAATGCGCCTTTAAGTCACTGAATTATCACGATATTTTGGCATGCAAAAATGCAAGGCCGGCTTGCTGATTGAGCACTGGCGCGCCACCCGTCTGGAACCTATCTAAGGGTTCAAGAGATTGCTGCGGCGCAAAATCTTCCGCTGCAGCCGGTTTGTTCGAGTTTGGTTCCGCGTTCGTGCCCCGGATGGGGCATTCGGGCGGAGCAGCACGGTTCGGGTGCAATGCCCGAAGAGGGGTCTTCGGACCCTACGTCTCCCAGACGTGAAGCCTCCCTGTTATACTCACCGGGCCTTCGGGCCCGGTATTTTTTTGGGCGGATTGCGCGCCCGCCTCCGGCCACGGCCGTTCGCGCTATGCGGCAGCGGAGGCTTGCGGACGCGGGTTGGCGCGCCAGTGCTCGATCACCCGGTAGCGCGGGGCGAGAGAGGGCGGCATCGCCGCCGCGTAGCCCGGCGTCATCAGCCACAGGCGCAGGAGGCGGCGCTTGCGCTCGGGCTCGCCATGGTCCTCGTACGCGGTGCGCGAGTGCAGCGTCACGTGGTTGTTGAGGAACTGCATGTCGCCCTGCCGAAAATCCATGTCGAGGCGGAACGCGTCCGACGCCGCGAGTGCGTCCACCATGTCGAGCGCCTCCACCTGCAGCGGCGTGAGGCGCGGCACCTCCCGAAAGCGCTGGCCCGACTTCACGTAGGTGCGCCCGTGCTGGAAGAAGGGCCGGCCCCGGTGGAGCTGAAACATCGGCTCGATGAAATACGGCGCGGTGCCGGCCGCCTCCTCTGCGCGCGCGTCGATATGGAAAGGCTGGTACAGGGCCTCCGCCAAGTCGGGCCGGCGCGCCAGGATCTCGTTGTGGATGGCGACCGAGCTTGCGATGCAACTCAGCCCGCCCGCCTTCGCCGGGTGATAGCAGAGCAGCCCCACGACATTGCCTTGATCGCAGTGGAAGGGCAAATACGACCGCGTCTGGTAGCCGCGCGCGGCGTGATCGTTTTGATAGTCGCGGCTGAGGTCGACAACGTGGCCGAGCACGTCGCCCATCGCGTTCTGCGCGACCGGCCCGCCGAAATGCATGCCGATGCCCCAATAGATGAGGCTCGCGTCCGCTTCGCTAAAACGGGCGAGCGGCAACCCCCGGATCAGCACGAAGCCGCGGCCGGACTCCAGCTCGTGGAGGATGCCGGCCAGCGTCGCCCCGAAACGCGGCAATGGGAAATCGGCCTTGCCTATGGCGGGAATGCCGAGACCCCGCGCACGCACGGCACCGAGCGCCGATTCGAGCTCCGCGACATCGTCATCGGTGAGCCGGTAGACCCACACGTCGGACCGCGCCATCTCGGACGCCGTCCAGGCGCTGGGGGCGAGGAGCGGCGCGATATTTGGCTTGCTCATATCGTATGCCCTCGCCCCGTGCGCCCGGCTGCTACAGCTTGCCGGGATCGATCCGGTCGTAAATCTCGCGCTTGAAGACCGCCACATATTTGTTCAGGTCGCTGCCGATCTCCGCCGCCAGCGGCTTCCACTTTTCGAGATTCTTGCGGTAGGCCGCGAGCAGGCGCGCCGGGTCCTTCGCGCCGCGCTTCTTCTCGAACTCGGGCAAGATCTTCGCTTCTTCCTCTGCGGTCCGCTTGACCGCCGCCAGAACGTCGGGGCCGGCCGGGTGGAACACGACGCCCTTCGACTCGGCCTCCTGGCGCACCTCGCGGTCGGTCTCCTCATACGCGATCAGCTGGGCGCGGGCGCTCGCCATCGGCACGTTGCGCCAGATGATGTCGCGGTCCTTCTGCGATAGCCCGCCCCAGGTCTTGCGGTTCATCACGAACAGCGCCAGTGCGCTGGCCATCCCCATGGGCGCGCTCAGCACGTTCTTCGCCACGTCCACGAGCTGGTAGGCGCGCAGCCAGGCCACGGGCGCGCAGGCGCAGTCGAGCACGCCGCGCCCGATCGCCTGCACCATGTCCGCCGGACCGATGCTGATGGGGACGGCGCCGAGCGCCGTCATCAGGCGCGTCTCGGCGCCCGTGGCGCGCACCTTGAGCCCCTTGATGTCGGCGAGCGTTTTCACGGGCTGCTTGCAGATCAGGTTGAACGGGGTGCTGGAGTAGCCGGCGCCGAGATAGAGGCCGTTGGCCCTGCGGTACTCGGCCAGGCACTCCGGGCAGTCGAACAGGATGGTCTCGATGGTCGCGCCGGTCACCTGCACCGGATCGTCGCCGAAGAACTGGGCGTCGAACAGGACGTTGTTGTTGACCAGCGACGAGCGCTGGAACACGGGGGTGATGAAGGCCGCATCCACCAGCGAGTTATCGAGCCCGTCGAGCGCGGCGGGCATCGAGATCACCTGCCCGCCGGCGAGAACCTTCCAGTTCATCGACCCGCCGGACTCCTTGCTGACCGCGGCGAAATACGGCACCGCCGCCTTGGCGATCACCGGGTTCTTTCCCGGAATGCCGGCGCCGAAAATCAGGTCCTTGGCGAGCGCCGGTCCTGCCGCGCAGGCCACGGCGACGACCGCAGCGAGAACGCCCGACCAGCGCCTCGTCCAACTCGACCGCATGTTTCCCTCCCCTAGCTGTGCGGGCCGCTTTCGCCGCTACGCTCCCTACCCCTTGAACGCCGGGACGATCTCCTTGCCCATCAGGCGGATCGACTTGTCGACGAGCTCGCGCGGCATGCGGCCGATCTCGTGGTTGGCGGCGAAGATGTCGTAGCCGATCAGCTTCTTGCCGGCCTCGAGCCGCCGCGCCACCGTCTCCGGGCTGCCCACGAGCGCGAGGCCCGACTCGATGGTGAACTCGTAGTCGTGCGCGGCGCGGCCGAGCGTCTGGCCGCGCGCCTTGTCGTCCGGCCGCTCCAAGTCGCGCCCCATGCCGCGCGCGTGCGTGCCCCAGCCGATGCGCGTCTTCTCGATCGGACCGCCGCCGAAGAACACGGGCGAGCCCTCGCGCGAGACCAGGAACTCCTTCGCCTCCTCCTCCGCCTTGGCGTCGGTCTCGGCGACGTGCACCTGGCGCTGCAGGAAGACGCGCGGCATCGGGCCGGGGTGGCTGCATTCGCGCCAGATCTTGCGGTACAGGTCGAACTTGCGCGCCACCACCTCGTCGGTGTCGAGGTTCTGCGACACGTTGTAGTTGTTGCGCGCGGCGAACTCGATGGCGGCGTCGGAATGCACCGCCGCCCAGATCGGCGGGTAGGGCTTCTGGTAGGGCTTGGGCTGCGGCAGCGCCTCGTCGAAGTGGAAGAACTTGCCGTTGTAGGTCACCTGGTCCTGCGTCCAGGCCATCTTGACGATGTCCAGCACCTCGCCGGAGATGGCGGCGCGCTGATAGTAGTCGACGCCCCAGCGCATGAACTCGTGCTCGTGCACGCCGATGCCGGTGCCGAACTCCACGCGCCCGTGCGAGAGCTGGTCGAGCATCGCCACCTCCTGCGCGAGCCGCATCGGGTGGTAGAGCGGGAGCTGCCACATCATCGCGCCGACGCGGAGCCGCTTCGTCGCGCGCGCCACGGCGGTGAGGTAGACGGACGGCGACGTGATGCGCCCGACCGGCGAGTTCTGGTGCTCGATCACGAAGTACGAGTGCCAGCCCTCCTCGTCGAGCCGCTGGGCGAGGCGGATGTGCGCGTCGTACACCTCGGCCATCGCGTCCGGCGCTTCCTTGTAGCCGCCCACCGCATCCCAGAACGCGATATCGATCTTGGTCATGTCGTTCGTCCTACGCCGCGATCCGCGGCTCGCGGTTCCTGAGCTTGGGCATCACCTCCTTGGCGAACAGCCGCAGCGAGCGCAGCGCCTGCTCGTGGGTGATGCCGCCGAAGAAGAAGGTGCAGTCGCACTGGTCGAAGCCCATCGCGTCCTGCGCCCGCTCGAGGATCGAGAGCGCCTCGTCCGGCGTCGACGCGATGGTGCGCAGCTCGTCCACCATCTTGTCGACGTCGGTCGCCGCCTTGGCGGCTTCGGCGCGCACCGGGTCCTTCAGGGCGTCCTGGTCGGCGCGCAGCCGCTCCATCGTGTGGGTGGTGGCGCCGATGTAGCGCTGCCAGGCGTTGCGGGCGATCTCGCGCGCCTCCTTCTTCGTCTCGGCGAGCACGCAGTGATAGTGCGCGGCGATCCGCCCATGTCCGGGGTGGCCCGCCTTGGCCCAGGCCTGGCGGTAGATCTTGTTGTTGGTGACCAGCAGCTCGACCGAGCGATAGGCGACGGTGAGGACGGAATGGCCGTTGCGCCCGGCCCAATCGAAGCTCGACGGCGTCTGCGAGCACGAGAGCCAGATCGGCGGGTGCGGGCGCTGCTCCGGCCGCGGCCAGAGCTGCAGGTCGTCGAACTGGAAGTACTTGCCCTTGTGGCTGAACGGCTCGCCCGACCATGCCTTCAGGATGACCTCGAGCCCTTCGAGCATGCGCCCCTGCGAATCGGCGCGCGAGATGTGCAGCCGGTCGTAGTCGAACTCCACGAATCCGCGGCCGATGCCGAACTCGACCCGCCCGCCCGACATCAGATCGACCATGGCGAGCTGCTCGGCGATCTCGATCGGATTGTGCAGCGGCAGCACGACGATGGAGGTGCCGAGCCGCGCGGTTCTGGTGCGCTGCGACAGGCCGGCGAGCATCGTGGGCGGCGACGGGATGATGCCGCCATAGGGGTCGAAATGGTGCTCGTTCGCCCACAGCGAATCGAAGCCCAGCGCCTCGCTTTCCGCGAGAAGGTCGAGCCAGCGGCGCATCAATTGGCCGGGCGTCCCGTCCACGTCGGGAAAAAAGGTGGGCAGGCAGAAATGTCCGAACTTCATCGATGCGCTCCCTCGCACGCGGTGGCAACGGGCCAAGCCTACCCGGTCCCAGCGGGAAACGGAAAGCCTATCGCCGTGCAGCCCTGCCGTGCACGCGCGTGCCGGGAGGTTGCGTCCCCGGTAGCGTTGGACCATCATCTTTGCGAACGGAATACGCCATACGGGGGGACCGCATGAAAGGACGCATCACCGCCGCCGCCGCGGCCGTCGCCGTCACGGCGCTTACCTTCGGCGCCGGCGCCCGGGCGGCCGGACCAGTCACGCTCAAGCTCGCGTTCCCGCCGCCGCCGCAGTCTCAGGTCTATGGCTGGGGCCTCAAGCCGTGGATCGCCGAGGTGGAGAAGGCGTCGGGCGGCACGCTCCAGATCAAGTTCTTCCCGGGACCGTCGCTGGCCACCTTCAACAATGCGCTCGACCGCGTCGCGAGCAACGTGGCGCAGATGGCGTTCGGGCCCGAGGGGCCCTACGGCAACCAGTTCGCCAAGTCGAGCGTGGTCGGGCTTCCGTTCTTCTCCCCGAGCGACGAGAAGACGAGCGTCGCATTCTGGCGCCTCTACGACCGCGGCCTCCTGGACAAGGCCTACGAGCGCGTCCGCACGCTCGCCGTGTTCGTCTTTCCGCCCGGCGGCTTCCATACGCACACGCATATCGATTCGCTCGACGATTTGAAGGGGCTGAAGACCGCCGTGTTCAGTCGCGGCGACGGGAAGATGGTCGAGGCCCTGGGCGCCACGCCGATCGCGATGGCGACCGGAAGCCGCCTACCAGTCGGCCCAGCGCGGCCTCGTCGCCGCCATCATGACGGGCTGGTCCGCGGTGCTGCCCTTCAAGCTCCAGGAGGTGGTGCACCAGCACCTCGAGGCGAACCTCGGACACGTGCCCGCCTTCATCATCATGAACAAGGGCGCCTACGCGGCCCTTCCCGAGCCCGCGCGCAAGGCGATCGACGCGCATTCCGGCGAATCCTTCTCGCGCCGGATGGGCCACACGACCGACCGGATGAACGTGCTGGGCGCCTCGGTCGTCTGCAAGCAGAAGGGGCAGACCTGCTATGACCTGAGCCCCGAAGAGACCGCAATCTGGGAGAACATGGCTTGGTTAAGCGCATAACCTACGGGTGACGGCGGGCCGTTGAGGGGTAGTGCTCGCCCCGATAAGAGTCGCAAAGGCGCGAGGAGGAACACCAATGTCGGTGCAGTCGGTGCTCGACCAGATCCGTGAACGGCCCGGCACCGGTGAGACGATTCCGGTTGTCGATCCGTCCACCGAGGAGCAGGTCACCGAGTTCAAAGACTGCGGCGAAGCGGCCGTGAACGACGCGGTGGCGCGGGCGAAAGCGTCGTTCGACGCCGGCGTCTGGCGGGACAAGCCGCCGAGCGAGCGGGCCAAGATTCTGTGGCGTGTCGGCGAGCTGATCGACCAGAACGCCGAACTGCTTGCCGAGCTCGAATCGCTCAACGCGGGCATGACCCCGCTGCAAGCGCGGGCACGGTGACCGTGGGTTCCGAGTTCTTCCGCTACTACGCCGGCTGGTGCACCAAGATCGAGGGCATCGCGGCCGACGTGCACACCGGTGGGCTCACCGGCATCGACTCACACCAGCACGCGTACACACTCAAAGAGCCCTACGGCGTGGTGGGCCTGATATTCCCTTGGAATGGGCCGGTTTTCAATTTCTGCGCCAAGCTTGCGCCGTCGCTCGCGGCGGGCTGCAGCAGTGTCGTCAAGCCTGCCGAGGAGACTCCGCTGTCGGCGTTGGTGCTGGACAACATCCTGCACGAGGCCGGGGTGCCCGAGGGAGTGGCGAACATGGTGGTCGGCTATGGCCACACCGCGGGTGCCGCGATCACCGCACACCCCGATGTCGAGAAGGTCGCGTTCACCGGGTCGACCGAGGTCGGTAGGGCGATCGTGGCCGCCTCGGGCGTGAGCAACCTGAAGAAGGTCACGCTGGAGCTCGGCGGGAAGTCGCCGGTGGTGGTCTTCGACGACGCCAACCTGAAGGCGGCAATCCCGATGGCGGCGTTCGGCACGTTCATCCACTCCGGCCAGGCGTGTGTCTGCGGGTCGCGAATCTTCGTCCAGCGTGGCGTCTACGACCAGTTCGTCGAGGGCCTGGCGAACACCGCGAATGGACTGCCGCAAGGCGGCCCCAAGGACGAGGGCAGCTTGATCGGCCCGCTGATCAGCCAGAAGCAGCTCACCCGCGTCCTGGGCTACCTGGACCAGGGCAAGGCCGATGGCGTCGAGGTCGTCACCGGCGGGTACCGGCTGGACCGCAAGGGCTACTTCGTCCACCCGACCGTGCTCACCAACATCGCCTCCACCAGCCGGCTGTTCCAGGAGGAGATCTTCGGGCCAGTGGTCGCGGTCATCCCGTTCGATGACGAGGACGAAGCGATCGCCCTGGCCAACGACAGCACTTACGGGCTGGCCGCTACCGCCTGGACCAAAGACCTTGGCCGCGCCCACCGAGTGGCCAAGCGGCTCAAGGCCGGAACCGTGGGGCTGAACTGCCAGATGCAGTTCGACCATTCGATGCCCTTCGGCGGATACAAGCAGTCGGGCTGGGGCTACGAGTCCGGCAAAGCCGGCCTGGAGACCTATCTGCAGACGAAAGTCGTTTGGGCGCAAATGTAGTCGTGCCGAAGCATCGTCTCATCCGTCACTTCGGCCCCTGGCCGGGGCGAGTGTCTCTTCATCCACCTAATAGCGACAACGGCGTCCGTGACTGGTCATGTGCCGCATCGAGATTGCCGTGCGGTCGCCGAAACTGCATACAGGGTGCGGATTCTCGCCGTTGGTTAGCTCCCCGCGCATTCTCGATGCGGGCCCGCTCGTGACTCAGGGGACGGATGTGACTTGGCGGCCGGTCGACGGCTAGTCTGCCGGTTCGTACCGCAGCATGGTCACGTCGTGCTCGGGATAGTCGAAGAACACCGGCCGTACCCGCATCCCGACCCGTAGGTCCGCCGGATCGACGTTCACCATCTCGGTGGAAAACCTTGGACCCTCATCCCATTCGACGATGGCGAGCAACTGCGGCACGGCGTCGGCGAAGTGCGGGCTGACCGGCCGATGCGCCACGGTGTAGGAGTACAGCGTCCCCAGGCCGGAGATCTCGCGCCATTCCAGGTCGTCGGCCAGGGTCCGCGGGGCGCGCACCCGCGGATAGAACACGTAGCTCTGCGATGACGGTGAGTACTGGATGACGATGCGGTGTTGTGCCAGCGCATCCCAAAACGGCGCGGTGGTAGGTGTTTTGACCGGCATCGGTCGATCGAAGTTCATCGTCAGTCCCCTTGCAGGATGAGCGTGGTCTGCTCGGACAGGATTCCGCCGTTGCCGGACACGAAGGCACGGTTGCAGTCGGCCACCTGGGCCGCACCCGCGCGGTCCATGATCTGGCGGGTGGCATCGCAAACGTGGTGCATGCCGCCCGCCAATCCTGCTTGGCCGAAGCCCAATTGGCCGCCGGCGGTATTCAGCGGGAAGTCACCGCGGAAGGTCAGGTCGTGGTCGGCGATGAACTCCAGGCCCTTGCCCTTCTCGCAGAACCCGGCGTCTTCCAGCGAGAGCATCACGGTGATCGTGTAGCAGTCGTAGATCGACACCATGTCCATATCGTCGCGGCCCAAACCGGTCATCGCGAACGCGGTTTCGGCGGCCGCGGCTATCGGGGTGTGCAGCAGATCCGCGGCGTAAGTCGGGGTCTTGAACGGGACGTGTTCGCCGAATCCCTTGATCCACACCGGTCGATTGCGTGGCGCGTCTGGCCATGTCGGCGTTGGCGACGACGACGGCGGCCCCACCGACGCAGGGCATGACGATCTCCAGCATGTGCAGCGGGTCGGCGATGACCGGGCTGGCCAGGACGTCGTCGACGGTGAGCGGTTTGTCTTTCCAGATCGCACCTTCGGTGTGGTTGGCGTTGACCCGCTGATCGACGACGATCTTGGCCATGGCGCGCTCGTCGTAGCCGTACACCGCGGCATAACGTTGTGCCACTTGGCCATAGGGTCCGTTCTGGCCGAGGTTGCCATAGGGGATCTCGAATTCCGCTTGCGGAGAGCCGTATTGATTGCTCGACGAGCCGAAGAACATCGCGTCGACGATGGGCCTGGGCTTCTTCTTCGACGACGGGCGTGATGTAGCGGTGCGGGCAGCGCGCACAGCACGGCGTCGCAGACACCGAGTTCGATGGCCGCGGCCGCGCGCCACACCATGGCCGCGGCACTGGCTCCGCCGAGATCCACCAACTCCGCGAATCGCGCTCCCATGCCCAGATATTCGGCAATCGTCGACGGTACGAAGATCTGCGATTCGGCCAAGTGTGAGGCCACGATGCCGTTAACGACGTCGCCCGACAGCCCCGCATCCTCGAGTGCGGCGGCGGCCAGCTCCGCCCATTGTTCGAGGACGAACGGCGCCGGTGATGCCTTGTTCAGCCGCTCGGGCGGCAGCTCGACATATCCGACGATCGCAGCTGCTCCGCGTAATCCCATGTCGTTCCTCCTTTTTGCTATTTGCGTGGCAATCCAAGAATCATCTGGGCGATGATGTTCAGCTGTATCTCCCTGGTTCCGCCGCCGATCAGCTCGGCGGGCAGATGCAGGTACGGCTCGACGATCGGAGGGTCGGAGTCGGCCACCATCGCCTGCCGCCCCGTCAACTGCAAGGTGGCCTGGAACGTGCTTCGTAGCAGCACGTTCATCGCGACCTTGGCGATGCTGGACGCGGGTCCCGATGGTTGCCCGTCGAGCAACCGGATGGTTTCCCGCACTCCCAGCGCCTTGATGGCGTTGGTGTACGCATCGAGTTCGCCGAGTGCGCGCAGGGCGTCTTCGCGATCCGGTCCCGGTTCGGACGCGAGCCGTCGCAGTGCCGCGGCACGGTCGAACTTGACGTATCCGCTGATGGCCGAACGCTCTTCGGCCATGGTGGCGATGGCCAGGTTCCAGCCGCCGACGGGATCGCCGAGCAGCATGTCGTCGGGCACGAAGACGTCGTTGAGGAACACCTCGTTGAAGTGGGCATCGCCCGTCGCGGTCTTGATCGGTTGGACCTCGATCCCGGGCGAGCGCATGTCGAGGATGAAGTAGCCGATGCCGCGGTGCTTGCTCGCCTCCGGTCGGTGCGCGCAAGCAACGCCCCGAAATCGGCCCGATCCGCCAACGATGTCCATATCTTGTGGCCGTTGACGTTCCAGCCGCCGTCCACCTTGGTCGCTCGCGTGGTGAGCGCGGCGAGGTCGGAGCCGGCGCCCGGCTCGCTGAAAAGCTGGCACCACACGATCTCGCCGCGTTGCGTCGGCGGTATCAGCCTTTCCTGCAGGTCTTTTGACGCCGCACGCAATACCGAGGGCAGGATCCACTCGGCGATGCCCAGCGGGGGACGAACCAGGCCTGGCCGCTTGTCGAACTCTTCGTCGATGATGAGCTGCCGCAATGGGCCGGCGTCGAGTCCCCACGGCGGCGGCCAATGCGGGGCAATGAGACCGGCCTCCGCGATCAACGTGCGTTGCGCCCCGGTCTTGAACTCTTCGTAGTCGCCTTGGCGTCCGGGTTGGTCGTTGCGGAATTCACGTGCGGCATCCAGCGTTTCGGCCACCCGCGCCCGGAATTCCGCGTCGGCGTCGCCGAGGTTGACCGACATGTCACGCTGCTGGGCGCACGTGAGCTGACCCAAACGCCGCGCCCAGCGATTTGCCGGGCCGATCGATGCCGCCAAACTGGTAGCGCGTCGCCAGTACAGGTGGACGTCGTGTTCCCAGGTGTAACCGATGGCGCCGAACAACGTGAGCGCATCGAGCACCAGATCGGGCGCGGCGAGATCGCGATCACCGCCGCAGCCGCGGCGGCGATGTCGGTGCTGGTCGAGCGATTCGCGCCGGCGCGCACGGCGTCCCAGGCCGCCGCGGTGGCCAGCTCGCTGTTGATCAACAACATCGCCGCGCTGTGTTGCAACGCCTGGAAGGTGCCGATCACCTTGCCGAACTGTTCTCGGATCCGTAGGTGCGCGGTGACCGCTTCGACACACCATTGGGTGATACCGGCCGTCATGCTGGCGACCAGCCCTGCCGCCACGCATTCGGCCCGGTCCGGGTCGATACCGGTAAGCACCTCAGCGGCGCGATAGTCGTTCAGTCGCAGGATCCCGACGTCGGTCACCATGTCGGTGCCGTCTGCTGTTCGGCCTTGGCCGTGGAGTGGCCGGGTCCATCGGAGCCATAGACGTCGTCGTCATGCGTACGGGCTGCAAGCAGGATCGCCCGCGCCGAGCAGACACCCGCGATGACCTCCGATGCGCCGGAAACCAGCCAGCGTTGGCCATCGGGACGCGCGCGGAAGTCGCCATCGTCGGGAAGCACGAGCGCCGCAGGCATGCCGGCGCCAAGGTCGGCCAGGAATGATTCGGCCGGCGGTGTCGCGTCGGCCGACAGCGCGACCGCTCCGGCGGCAACCGTCGGCAACAGCGGCCCGGGCAGTAGCGCCTTGCCCGCAGCTCGAGCACACAGGCGGCGTGGGTCAGCCGTCCACCTTGTCCACCCAGGTGTTCCGGCAGGTGCACAGCGTGAAAGCCGTTGGCTATGAGCGCATCCCACCACGGTGGCAGCTGACCCGCGGCTAGCGCCTCGAAGCTGTCGCGCGTCTTCGTGAGGGGGCATGCCGGCCGGCGAACTGCCCGACGGCGGCGCTGAGCTCATGCTGCTCGGGCGTAAGTCCCAGCGTCATGAGGAAGAGGTGGGAGCGACGTGAGTGAAAGGGCTCGCGTCGGCCGCACGGACTGGTATCCCTCCCCACTTACAAGACGAACCGTCTCGTCTTGTGGCAGAATAGGGTCGGGTCAAGATCTGAAGCCGATCCCGAGGCCCGCGGAGCCGCGCCGCCCGGTCGAGTCACCAAATGCCAAGTGATCTCACGCCAGGCGGCGCCGCAGCGAGAAGTCACGCACGGCGATCGTCACGGCCACCCGTGAACTGTTGCTCGAGCGGGGAGTCGACGGGTTGACGATCGAGGCGGTCGCCGCTCGGGCCGGGGTGGGCAAGCAGACCATCTACCGGTGGTGGCCCAGCCGTCCCCAGCTCGTCGCCGACGTGATGCTCGAGGACGCCGACGAGGTCCTCGCGTCGGTGGACCACACCGACGATCTATCGGCCGACCTGGTGGGTTGGGTCTGCAGACTCGCCGCCAGCCCAACCACCGAGCGCGGCTCGGCGATGCTGCGCATCCTGACCGTCGCCTGCATGGAGCATGAGGACACCGCGGTCCGACTGCGCGCCGGATTCAGCGTGCCGCTGCACGACAGCGTCCGAACCCGGCTGCTCGCACAGGGCATCGACGAGCGATCGGCGAGTCGACGGCGGATGCGATCATCGGCGGCGTGATATACCCAATCCTTTCTGACGCACAAACGGTATTCAAGGCGACGGGCCGAACAGACCGCGCGACTCATCGTCGCGTCGCTCGCGCGGATCGTGGTCGCGGCCGGCCGCTGACGCACCCGGTGGGGCAGCGATCCGCCGTGAATGGGCCAGTGGTCGCGGACGAGGCGGACCGTCGCCATTGCCAATGCGCCGTGCGGCGCGGCCTGGGATGCTCGGGCAACCGAACCGGGCATTCGCGGTGCGATGAGATCGGCGATCGCCGCCTCATATGGCAGTAGATGTGCAGGGTCCGGCGTCGAGAGTCTCGGATGATCTTGTCGAGCCGCCTAACTCACGCACCTGGTCCTCGATCTCGGCGAAGCCGCCGGCCGAGGTGACCCGATGCGCCGGCGACGGCCTCGGTCGCGCGGAGGCGCGCCGGCTGGGGGGCCAGCGCGGTGGTGATCCGATCGAGCCAGTCGGCGTTCACGCCTTCGGCGACGGCGTCCTCCTTCGAGTTGAAGTAACGGAAGAAGGTGGCCCGGCCGATGTGGGCCGCGTCGGCGATGCGCTCGACCGTCGCTCCGGCGAGAGCCGCGATCCGCGACGAGCTGAGCGGCGGCCGCGGCGATGCGCTGACGGGTCGCCGCGCGCCTGCGTTCGGCCAGCGAGCCGCCCACAGATCGGGACAAGCCACTTCCAAAAGCGTGAGACATAGTCTAAGTATGAGACTATGACTCACGCTGATACGCAACCGGCGCCGGCCGCTTGGCGGTTTTTC
>CAWGHZ010000002.1:0-455448 GCA_963822575.1 uncultured Alphaproteobacteria bacterium
CAGCACCGGCGAGGAGGCTTATTCGATCGCCATGCTCTTCCTCGATGAGATCGAGGCGGCGCGGCGAAACATAAAGCTGCAAATCTTCGCCACGGAAATCGACGAGGACGCGCTGGCCTTCGCCCGCGAAGGCCTGTACCCCGCGTCGATCGCAGCAGATGTGCCGCCGGAGCGGCTGACTCGTTACTTCACCAAGGATGGCGAGGGATATCGGGTGTCGCGCGAGCTCCGCTCGGCGGTCGTTTTCTCCGTTCATGATCTGGTGGCCGATGCACCGTTCTCGCGCCTCGACCTCGTCAGCTGCCGCAACCTTCTCATCTATCTCCGCCCCGAGGTTCAGCAGAAAGTCCTCTCGCTGTTCCGCTTTGCCCTGCGAGATGGCGGCGTTCTGTTCCTGGGCCTCTCGGAATCGGTGCGCGGCGCCGCCGACCAGTTCGAGCCGATCTTCGAGAAGCAGCGGATATACCGGCATGTCGGGCACATCCGTCCCGGCGAGGTGGAGCTTCCCATCGGCCAGGGCGCGGTCGCACGGACGCTATGGCAAAGGCACGCGCCGCCGGGCGAGGCGTCGCAAAACAGGGTCGCCGATCTCGTGCAGCGGCTCCTGATCGCGAGTTATGCGCCGGCGTCGGTCATGGTCAACCGGAAGCGTCAGGGGCTCTATTTCTCCGGGCCCACCGACCTCTATCTCAGGATGCCGGCAGGCGTCGGGACCTTGGACGTGCTGGCTGCAGCGCGCGAGGGGCTGCGCCCGGCGATCAGGGCAGCGCTGGATGCGGCAAGCCAGGGAAAGAAGCCGGCGGTTGCCGTCGCCGGACAGGTGAATCGTGGCGGCCAGGCCGTCCCGGTGACCATCCGTGCTCAGACTGCAAAGAGCGATGGCGACGATTTGATCCTGCTCAGCTTTCTGGACGAGCCGGAGAAACAGAAACGAGCCAAAGCCGTCGTCAGGTCCCCGGAGGCCGCATCCCGGAACGCTCAGCTCGAGCAGGAGCTCGACGCCACGCGCAAGGAACTCGAGGAGGCCATCCACGAACGAGAGATCGCCGAAGAAGAAATGCGGGCGGTCAACGAAGAAGCGATGTCCGTGAACGAGGAGTTCCAGTCGACCAACGAAGAGCTCGAAACGTCAAAGGAGGAGCTGCAGTCGCTCAACGAGGAGCTGACGGCGCTCAACGGCCAGCTCCAGGAGACCCTCGACGAGCACAGGGCGGTCGCCAACGACCTCGAGAACATCCTGAACAGCGTCGACCTGGCGACGCTGTTTCTCGACGAAAAGCTGAACATCCGATTCTTCACGCCTGCGGCGAGGTCGCTGTTCAGCGTGATCGCGTCGGACGTCGGACGTCCGCTCGCCGATCTCGCGCACCACTTCGCGGACGGCGAGCTCCTCGCCGATACCAAGAGGGTGCTTGCGGACCTCGTGCCGATCACGCGCGAGGTCGCGGCCGAGGACGGCGCGTTTTATAGCTGTCGCATCCTGCCCTATCGGACGAAGGAAAACCGCATAGAAGGGGTGGTCATCACCTTCGTCAACGTCACCGCGCGCAAGCGGGCCGAAGATGCCGCGAACACCGCCAAGGCCCAGGCCGAGCAGGCCAACATCGGAAAGTCGCGCTTCCTGGCTGCCGCCAGCCACGACCTGCGCCAGCCGTTGCAAACCCTTTCACTGCTGCAAGGCGTGCTGGCAAAACGGATGACGGACGAGGACGGCATCAAACTGATCGCCAGGCTCGATGAGACGGTCGGCGCCATGTCCGGGATGCTGAACACGCTGCTCGACATCAATCAGCTCGAAGCGGGGATCGTTCGCCCGGAAATTGTCGAGTTTCGGGTCGACGAATTGCTCGAACGTCTCAAGACAGAGTTCGCCTACCATGCGGCCGCGAAAAGCCTCGACTGGCGCGTGGTCGCAAGCCGCGCGATGGTGCGCAGCGATCCTCGCCTGCTGGAGCAGGTGCTTCGTAACCTGCTTTCCAACGCAATGAAGTACACGGAGCGTGGCACGGTCCTGCTCGGCTGCCGCCGGCAGGAAGGCAAGCTGAGCATCGAGGTCTGGGATCGCGGAATAGGCATCGCATCGGACCATATCAAGGCGATCTTCGACGAGTTCCATCAGGTCGACAACGCCGCGCGCCAGCGCAACCGGGGTCTTGGCCTTGGCCTTTCCATCGTAAAGCGCATTTGCGATCTTCTGGGCCACACCGTCGATGTGCGCTCGAGGCCGGGTATTGGCTCGGTGTTCGCTATCGAGGTGCCGATCGCAAAGGCGAAGCGCGGGGCTGGCCGACGAATTGGCCTAAACAAGGCCAAGGCGACCGCGCACTTGACCGGCGATATCTTGATCGTCGAGGACGATCCCCCAGTGCGCGAGATGCTCGAAATTCTGCTCGCCGCGGAGGGGCACCGGACGACGGCATTTGCCAGCGCGGCCGAAGCGATCGCGCTGGCGGCGCGGGGAGCGGTCGCGCTGGATGCCATCGTGGTCGACTACAATTTGCCGGGAGACCTGACCGGCATCGAGGCCATCGCCCGCCTGCGCGAGTTGCTGGGGCGCGAGATACCGGCCCTTGTCCTGACCGGCGATATTTCAACGGACACCCTGGAAGCGATCGGCCGTGCCGGTTGCACGCATCTCTACAAGCCGGCCGATCCGGACGAGTTGATGCACGAGATTCAGGTCCTGCTCGCCCTAAACGCGAAACGGCGGCCGAAGACTGGCGCAAGTCAGCGGGAGGCAGTCCGCGTGACTGGCAGAGAGCAGCCCACGATTTTCGTGGTGGACGATGATCCCACCGTTCTCGGTACCATGCAGGATCTGTTGCTCGACCATGGTCGTGCGGTCGAGGCGTATGGCAGCGGCTCGGCGTTCCTTGATGCCGTCCGTTCGGATCGCACAGGGTGCCTCGTGGTCGACGCGATCATGCCGGGCATGAGCGGGATCGAGCTGCTGGAGCGCCTGAAGGCCAAGGGTCGCAGCATTCCCGCGATCATGATCACCGGCCAGGGCGATGTGGCGATGGCGGTGGCGGCGATGAAGGCCGGCGCCCTCGACTTCCTCGAAAAGCCCGTTAGCCCCAGACAACTTCTCGCGAGCGTCGATCGTGCACTCGATATCGCGCAGCATTCGGCCGAGATCTCGGCGCGACGACGCGAAGAGGCACGCGCACGTTTGGCCCGCGTGACGCCGCGGGAGCGCGACGTCATGGACCTGGTGATTCAGGGACGGCCGAACAAGATCATCTCCGAGGAACTCGGCATCAGCCAGCGGACGGTAGAGAGCCATCGAGCGGGTATGATGAGGCACGCCCGTGTCAAATCGCTCCCTGATCTGGTCCGCCTGGTCATGGCGGCAGAGTGAACGACCCGGGTAGGGGGAGCTCACGCGCCCGACATCCTTGGCACGTCGAGGCTCAAAAATGAATGAACCGGCCAAGATCATCGAAATGAACATCTCTCGCTGTCGAGAGATGTTGAAGCTGGCTTTGGACGAAGGTGGCCTGCCCCCGATCGGTGATCCAGGTTCAACGTTAGTGCATGGCGTCGGTTGACGCCATGGTCGGGGTGGGCGAGCGCGCGCCCCCAACGGCTGGCGCGCTCGCCCATGGCACGATGGTTCCGCCCCGTGGGACGACGGCCTCGGGCGCCGGCGGACGATAGCCAAGCGAGCTGTGCGGGCGCACGGCGTTGTAGTGGCGCCGCCACGCCTCGATCAGGACCTGGGCCTCGGCCAGGCTGAAGAACATCTCGCCATCGAGCAGCTCGTCGCGAAGCTTGCTGTTGAAGCTCTCGCAATACCCGTTCTCCCAGGGGCTGCCGGGCTCGATGTAGGCGGTCTGGGAGCCGACGGCGGCGATCCATTCGCGCAGCGTCGTGGCGATGAACTCCGGGCCGTAGCACCTGTGGAAGGAGGGGGAAGGTTCCGCTGAGAGAGCGGTGCGCGCTGCCATCAAGCAGCAAGCGCGCACCGCTCGATTCGGCCGCGGTCGGTCAAGGCGTCTCTAGAGTGACGGTGTTCGAAGCCTCATTCCGGAGCGACCGACCATGACCGATCAACACCCTATTCCCGATAACGCCGTTCTGGTAGCGATCGATATCGCCAAGACACGCAACGAGGTGCTCATCGAGGCTGCGCCCCATCGGCGGCGCCGGCGGCTGACGGTGCGCAACACCAGGGACGAGCACGACCGGCTCATCGAGCTTCTCGAGGCCTATGGTCGGCCGGTCGTCTGCGGGTTCGAGGCGACGGGCAACTACCACCGGCCGCTGGCATGGCGCTTGATCGAGGCCGGGTTCGACGCCCGGCTGGTGTCGTCGCTGGCCATGGCGCGCACGCGCGAGGCCCTGACCAACAGCTGGGACAAGAACGATCCGCGCGATGCTCAGGTGCTGCTGCACATGCTGCGGATCGGCGCCACCCAGCACTATCACGATCCGCTGCGTGCCGGCGTCAACGACGTCCAGGAGCTGTCGAAGACCCACGAGGCGATCTCGCGCGCCAAGACCGCCATCCAGCACCGCATCCTGACCCACTATCTGCCGCTGTACTTCCCGGAGGTCGACCGCTTCAGGGGCAACAGCCGCAGCGACTGGTTCTTCGCGTTCCTGGAGCGGTTCCCGACCCCGGCGAGCATCACAGCCCTGAGCCTTGAGGCATTCATCGCCGAGGCCTGGGCCCTCGTGGGCCGCAAGGTCGCGAAGCGGCGCCTGTTGGCGGATATTTATCAGACCGCACAGGCCTCGATCGGCCTGCCGCTGCCCGAGGACGCCCCCGCCATCTGCATGTTCCGGATGATCCTGGCCGAAGCCCGCAGCCTGATCCGTCAGCGCGCCGAGATCGAGACGGTCGCCGACCAGCTGCTCGGGGATAGCGCCGACTATCGGAGGCTGCGGACGATACCCGGCATCGGACCGATCAACGCCATGACCATCATCGCCGAGGCCGGCGATCTGCGCCGGTTCCGCCATCACCGCCAGTTCCTCAAGTTCTGCGGCCTCGATCTCGCCACGCAGCAGTCCGGCCTGTTCCGCGGCCAGACCAGGTTGTCCAAGTACGGCAACGCAAGGCTCCGGCGCACCCTCTGGCTCGCCGGCCAGGTTGCCATCCGCCAGCGCGACAACGGCTTTCGCGACAAGTTCGAGCGCTACATCGCTCGCGATCGGCACAACCCCGATCTCCGGCGCAAGGCGCTCACCGCAACCACCGCCAAGATGGCGCGCGTCGTTCACGCCGTCATCAAGACCGGTGTCGACTTCCGGCCCTTCATCGAGGGTCGGAGCCAGGTGGAAGAACCTCTCTCAGCACGTGCCGTGAGGGCGCGCCGCGCGAGCGCGGCGCAACCCTGTAGATAATGCTCGGGTCTTCCACCTGGATCGGCGTCTCGTGTTCAGGACGGTGAGGGCCACGCCATCATGATGGACCCTGTGTTTGCTATGGACGAGACCCAGTCCCCTGCCCGTGGAAGCCACCTGGTCCCGACGCGTACCGCGTTGTCGTTGACGTCCATCACCTCGCGAGCGCATCCTCGCGAACGGAGACGTCGTGACCGATCGATCTCTCACCTTCCCCGCATAGGACGTTGTCCGACCGGATGTAGGCAGGCGGGCCGCGCAGGATCATCAGGTCCGCCAGGGTCTCCAGCACGTCGGTCGAGTTGAGCCTGCGCTTGACCCGGATCGCCAGGGCCTCGCGGGTGAACTCGTCGATGACGCACAGCATCCGGAACTTCCTCCCGTCATGGGTCCGGTCCTCGACGAAGTCGTAAGACCAGACATGGTTGGGCCGCTCGGCGCGCAGCCGCACGCACGAGCCGTCGTTGAGCCAGAGCCGGCCGCGCTTCGGTTGCTTCTGTGGCACCTTCAGCCCCTCCCGTCGCCAGATCCGCTGCACCCGCTTGGCGTTCACCGCCCAGCCTGCGTGGTGCAGCAGGGCGGTGATCCGCCGGTAGCCATAGCGGCCGTAGGCCGTGGCCAGCGCGACGATGTCCGCGGTCAACGCCACCTCGTCATCGGGCGTTCGAGGCAGCTTGCGCTGCGTGGTGCGGTGCTGGCCCAGAACCTGGCAGGCTCGACGCTCGGACACGCCGAGCGCGGCCCGCACCTTCTCCACGCACGCGCGGCGACGGGCGGGGCTCACTAGTTTCCCCGGGCGGCCTCAGCCAGGATCAGTTTGTCCAACGTGAGATCGGACACCGCACGGCGGAGCCGCGCGTTCTCGATCTCCAGCTCCTTCAGCCGCTTCACCTGGTCGGTCTTCATCCCGCCGTACTCCGCGCGCCAGCGGAAGTACGTCGTCTCCGTCACCGCGATCGTCTTCACCGCCTCGGCGACCGACATCCCCTGACCGGTCAGGACGTCCACCTGCCGCAACTTCGCGACCATCTCTTCCGGCTTGTGCCGCTTCCTTGCCATCTCTCCATCCTTCCAAAATGGCCCAAAGGCCAACTTAACGGATGGATCACTCCAAGGGGGTCAGACCAGCCAAGCGGCCCGTCTACACCGTCCGGCGCACGGACGGCGCAGTGACCGTGAATCGTCCCGGCAGCGACATCGCGCACGGCTTCGACGATCTGCGCGGCGCGGTGCGTTTTATCCGCGCCGAGTGCCGCGGCCTCGCGGTGCGCCAGGTCGCGGTCGAGCTCTGGGTGGCCGAGCTCTACATGGTCGCCTATTTCGATCCGGCGAAGCGGGAGCGCATGTTCGGCGTCTAGGCGTGAATGGATCGTCTCCCTCGTCCGAGGCGTGACGTCGGCGCCCGCCGCGACGCCTAGGTTGTGGAAGGGCTCCGACGGTGGGCTGCGGCTCCACGCGGCCGGGGCAATTGCCCTGTGGTGCTCGTCGCGGCGGTCAGCATGGGCTGGGTGGCATTCGCTTCAGGGCACACCCCGGAGCCGACTCTTTTTCTGCGCCACGCGACGATGATCGGGCCGGCATATATGAGTTTTATATGGACGGCGCGGCGGAGCGGGCTCGATTTTATATGCGCCGATCGCGATGTTCCGCGTGGTGGTTCGCGCCTTCATTTATCGAACGGAGACTGCCATGTTTGACGACATCCTGGGCGGCGGCGTTGCGCTCGTCCTGCTGTGCTATCTCGTCTACGCGCTGATCCGCCCTGAGCGGTTCTGAACGCTCTCAAAGGCAAACACCATGAACTCTTCGTTCGACGTCCCGCACCACGCGCGGAAGCGCATGCCGTTTACGTCGATCGCCGACCCGGGCCTTCTCGTTCCAGCGGCGCTGCATGCCTTCCGCAAGCTCGACCCCAGGTCGATGGTCCGCAACCCCGTCATGTTCTCGGTCGAACTCGTCGCCACGCTAACGACGGTGCTGTTCCTGCGCGACCTGGTTTCCGGTGCCGGCGGTCTCGGTTTCGCGTTCCAGATCAACCTCTGGCTCTGGTTCACTGTGCTGTTCGCCAATTTCGCCGAGGCCGTCGCGGAGGGACGCGGCAAAGCGCAGGCCGCCGAGCTGCGCAAGGCGCGCACTGAGACCACCGCCAAGCTGCTTACGGATGCGGGCGCACGAGCCTGGCGGGAAGTGGCGGCGACGAGCCTGAAGGAGGGCGACGTCGTTCTGGTCGAGGCCGGCGACATCATTCCCTCCGACGGAGAGGTGATCGAGGGCATCGCGTCGGTAAACGAATCCGCCATTACGGGCGAATCGGCGCCGGTCATCCGCGAATCCGGCGGCGACCGCTCGGCGGTGACCGGCGGCACGCAGGTCATCTCCGACTGGATCAAGGTCAAGATCACCGTTTCCGCGGGCTCCACCTTCCTCGACCGCATGATAGCGCTGGTCGAGGGCGCGGAGCGCCAGAAGACGCCGAACGAAATCGCGCTCAACGTCCTGCTGGCGGGCTTCACCCTGATCTTCGTCTTCGCGGTGGCGACGATCCCGTCCTTCGCCGCCTATGCCCATGGTCGGCTCAGCGTGCTCGTGCTGGTCGCGTTGTTCGTATGCCTGATCCCGACAACCATCGGCGCGCTTATCTCCGCCATCGGCATCGCGGGCATGGATCGGCTCGTTCGGTTCAACGTGCTCGCAATGTCGGGCCGTGCGGTGGAGGCGGCCGGTGACGTCGACACGCTCCTTCTCGACAAGACGGGCACGATCACGCTCGGCAACCGCCAGGCGACCGAATTTCTGCCAATCAGCGGTGTCGCGGAGCGTGACCTCGCCGATGCGGCGCAGTTCGCCTCGCTGCCCGACGAGACGCCGGAGGGCCGCTCCATTGTGGTCTTGGCAAAGGAGAAGTACGGCATTCGCGGCCGTGACATGGCTCCGACGAGCGCCAAGTTCATCCCGTTTTCGGCGCAGACGCGGCTTTCCGGAATCGACGCCGGCGGAACGTCGATCCGCAAGGGGGCGGTAGATGCGGTGCTGGCGCACGTGGGCGGCGGCGCAGCTAATGCCGCCCGCGAGGTGAGCGCCATCGCCGACCGTATCGCCCGCGCTGGGGGCACGCCCCTCGCCGTCGCCAAGGACGGAAAGCTGCTTGGCGTGATCCACCTGAAAGACATTGTCAAGGGCGGCATCACCGAGCGATTCGCCGCGCTGCGCCGGATGGGCATCCGCACGGTGATGATCACTGGCGACAATCCGCTGACCGCGGCCGCCATCGCGGCGGAGGCAGGGGTGGACGACTTCCTGGCCCAGGCGACGCCGGAGGCAAAGCTCGATCTGATCCGCGAGGAACAGGGTAAGGGCAAGCTGGTCGCCATGTGCGGCGACGGCACCAACGATGCGCCGGCGCTCGCCCAGGCCGATGTGGGTGTCGCGATGAACACGGGCACCATGGCCGCGCGCGAGGCCGGCAACATGGTCGATCTCGACTCCGATCCGACCAAGCTGATCGAGATCGTCGAGATCGGCAAGCAGCTCCTGATGACGCGCGGTTCGCTGACGACCTTCTCGGTCGCGAACGACGTCGCCAAGTATTTTGCCATCATTCCGGCGATGTTCGTCGCGATCTATCCGCAGCTCCAGGCGCTCAACGTCATGGAGCTCGCGACGCCCGAAAGCGCGATCCTGTCCGCCATTATCTTCAACGCGGTGATCATTATAGCGCTGATCCCGCTTGCGCTGCGCGGCGTGAGGTACCGCGCCATCGGCGCCTCAAGCCTGCTGCGCCGGAATCTTCTGATCTACGGGCTGGGCGGCATCGTCGCGCCGTTCGTCGGAATTAAGCTCATCGACATGCTCGTGACCGCAGTGCACCTCGCCTGACAGCAAGGATGACCCGCATGGATCTCGTCTATTTCGCTCTCGGCATCGCTACCTTCGGGTTGCTGCTGTTGCTGACCTTGACCGTCGATCGCGCCTGACCATCGGGCGCCGGAGTTGATTCCCATGACCTACGCAACGATCTTCGTCGTCCTTATCGTCGGTGGCACCACGCTCCTCGCGTGGCCGCTCGGGCGCTACATGAAATGGGCGATGGACCCGGACCCGCGCAACGCGCGCGGCGCCGGGTTCACGCGGCTGTTCCAGGCCTTCGGTGGCGCGCAGACTAGCGTCGCGCAGGGCTGGAAGGCATACATGGTCTCCCTGCTCGTCTTCAACGTCGTCATGTTCACGGTGACCTTCGTCATCCTGGCCCTGCAGCAATACCTTCCCCTCAATCCGGACAGCATGGGAAAGATCAGCGGCGACCTGATCTTCAACACGGCGGCGTCGTTCACCTCGAACACGAATTTGCAGCATTACTCAGGCGAATCCACCCTCAGCTACTTCTCGCAGCTCGGCGCGCTGATGTGGCTGCAGTTCGTGTCGGCCGCGACCGGCATCGCCGCCCTGGCGGCGCTGGCGCGCGGCCTCGCCGGCCGCAAGGACGTCGGCAATTTCTTCGTCGATCTGCAGCGGGCGTCGTTCCTGGTGCTGCTGCCGGTCGCGCTAGTGGTCGCCACGCTAATGGTGTCTCGGCGGCATGCCGATGACGTTCGACGGCGCTGTACACGCCACAACGCTCGAGGGCGCCGCGCAGACCATCGCGCGCGGTCCCGTCGCAGCGTTCGTCGCCATCAAACAGCTCGGCACCAACGGCGGCGGCTTCTTCGGGCCGAACTCTACCCACCCGTTCGAGAACCCGACCTTCTGGACCAACGGGTTGGAGATAATCTCCATCATCCTGATCCCGATGTCGTGCGTCTGGATGTTCGGCCGCATGCTTGGACGCATGCGCCATGCGGCGGTTGTATTTGGCGTAATGCTGGTTCTTCTGGTCGGAAAGACCGCGGGCGCGGTCTATTTCGAGCAGGCTCCGACCGAGGCGTTCAAAAGCCTGCCGATCGAGCAGAACGTCGGCAACCTGGAAGGCAAGGAGCTGCGGTTCGGCACGACCTCCGGCCCGACCTGGGCGGTGCTGACGACTTCGACCAGCAACGGCTCCGTCGGGGCGATGCAGGACAGTCTCAACCCGATGACCGGCCTTTTCCCGATGATCGGCATGTGGCTGAACGAGACGTTCGGCGGCGTCGGCGTCGGCATGATCAACATGTTCCTCTACATCGTCGTCGGCGTGTTTCTCGCCGGGATGATGATCGGCCGGACGCCGGAGTACGTGGGATGGCGCGTGGAATCCCGCGAGGTGAAGCTTGCTGTACTCGCGCTGCTCTCCCACGGCTTCTTCATCCTCGCCGGCACAGCGATCTTCGCCGCGACGCAGTGGGGCGCGGATACGCTAAACAACGTCGGCCCGCATGGGTTCTCGCGAAATGCTCTACGAGTTCAGCTCGGCCAGTGCGAACAACGGCTCGGGTTTCGAGGGGCTGGGCGACAACACGATCCCGTGGAACGTGGCGACAGGCCTCGTCATGCTGCTCGCGCGATTCATCCCGATTATCCTACCGCTCGCCATCGTGGGGTCGTTCATGACCAAACGGCGGGCCGCTGAATCGGCCGGCACTCTCGGCGTCGAAGATACGACCTTCGCCGTGATGCTGCTCGCGACCATCCTCGTCGTCGGCGCGCTCACGTTCTTTCCCGCCGCGACGCTCGGCCCGGTCGCCGAGCACATGATCTACATGCGATAGGACGGAGTACGTCATGATGGGATCGTTGATTTCGAGCATTCGCCTGGTCGTGGCGACCATGCTGATCTGCGTGGTCGGTTACGCCGCCGTCATCTGGGGCGTCGGCCAGGTTTTCACGCCCGATACCGCGCAAGGGTCGATCATCACCGGTTCTGACGGCAAGATCGTGGGCAGCCGGCTGATCGCACAGAACTTCACCCAGCCGAAATACTTTTGGCCGAGGCCTTCGGCGGCCGGAAAGGACGGGTACGACGCGACCTCCGCCGCCGGCAGCAACAAGTCGCCGACGAGCGAAGACGTGAAGAAGCGGGCGGAGGAGATGGTCGCGAGGTACGGCGCGACCGAGGCGAACCCCCTGCCGCCCGAGCTGGCGGCTGACTCGGGCAGCGGGCTCGACCCGAACATCAGTGCGCATGCTGCGCTCTACCAGGCGCCGCGCGTCGCGAAAGCGCGGGGAATGCCGGAGGTGAAGGTTGCTTCGCTGATCGAGTCGTACGCGTTCTCGCCCGGCGGTTTCCTGACGCCGGATCGGCTGGTCAAAGTGCTGGAGCTGAATATGGCCCTCGATGCGCTACGGAAATAGCGCCGAATAGCCTACAATAATCCACGATGGACGATCGTCCCGACCGCGACAATAGGCCCTCGCCCGAGGCGCTGCTCGCCGAGGCGGCGAGGGAAGAGGCCGCGAAGCTCGGCCGCGGCAAGCTCAAGATTTTCCTCGGCCCTTATCCCGGCGTCGGCAAGACCTACTCCATGCTGCAGGCGGGCCAGGAGCGCCGCCGCGAGGGCACCGACGTGGTGATCGGCGTCGTCGAGACGCACGGGCGCGTCGAGACCGAGGCGCTCCTGCATGGCTTCGAGACCATCGCCCGTAAGCGCATCTCCTATCGCGGCCGCGTTTTCGCCGAGATGGACCTCGACGCCATTCTGTGGCGAAAGCCGAAGCTCGCGCTCGTGGACGAGCTGGCGCACACCAACGTGCCTGGCTCCCGGCACAACAAGCGCTGGCAGGACGTCGAGGAGATGCTCGCGGCCGGGATCGACGTCTACACGACGCTGAACGTCCAGCACCTCGAAAGCCTCAACGACGTGGTCGCCAAGATATCGCGCGTACACGTGCGGGAAACGCTTCCGGACAAGGTGCTCGAGCTCGCCGAGGAGATCGAGCTGGTGGACCTACCGCCGGACGGGCTTCTGAAGCGGCTGAGCGAAGGCAAAGTCTATGTCCGCGAGCAGGCTGGCCGCGCGATCCGGCATTTCTTTTCCAAGGGCAACCTGACCGCCTTCCGCGAGCTCGCGCTCCGCGTCGCCGTCGAGCGCGTCGATTCAGACGTGCTGAACTACATGCGCACCCATGCCGTGCCGGGGCCTTGGCCGACCCAGGATCGGCTGATGGTGTGCGTGAACGAGTCGCCGGTCAGCAAGAAGCTGATTCGCGCCGCACGCCGCATGGCGGATCGCCAGCATGTTCCATGGCTCGCCGTGAACGTCGTGACGCCCCGGCACATGACCCTGAGCGAGGAGGCGAAGGAGCACACCGCGGAATCCATGCGCCTCGCCCAGAGCCTCGGGGCGGAGCTCGCGACCCTCCAGGCCGAGTCGAACGTCGCGGACGAAATCCTGTCGTTTGCAAGCAACCACAACGTGACGCGCCTCGTGATGGGACGCCCGCGCCGGCGCCGCTGGACTGGCATGCTCCAAGAGGACGTGGCCCGTTCGCTTCTGCGCCGGGCGGGAGCCATCGAGGTGACCGTGGTATCGCCGGACGAGCCAGAATCCGCGAAGACCCGGATACAGGCCCGCCCTCCGAAACTGGAGTTTGACGTCAATGCTTATGGCCAGGCCACCCTCCTGGTCACCATCGCGACGCTGCTGGGCTTCGTGGTCGAGAGATTCCTGCCGCTCCCGAACATCTCCCTCGTTTACCTTACGGGCGTCGTGTTCATCGCCACGCGATTCGGATTGGTGCCGTCCCTCTACACGGCCATCCTCAGTTTTCTCTGCTACAATTTCTTCTTCACCGAGCCCTACTATACCCTGAACGTTTTCGAGGAGCCCGACCTCCTCACGATCACGTTCTTTCTGGCGATCGCGGTGCTGGTCGGCAACCTCGCCGCGCGGCTGAAGCGTCAAGTCGAGGTCATGCGCCAGACTGCGCGCCGTACGCAGAATCTCTTCGATTTCAGCCGCAAGATCGCGGGCGCCGCTTCCCTCGACGACGTCTTGTGGGCGGCCGTGCACCATGTCGCCTCGACGCTCGAATGCCGATCGATGGTGGTGATGCCGAAGGCTGAAGGCGGACTCGGGATTGCTGCCGCCTACCCGCCCGAGGATCAGCTTACCCCGAATGACTGGGGCGCCGCCGATTGGGCTTGGGCGCACGGCCAGCGTGCGGGCTGGGGCTCGGACACTTTGCCCGGGGCGAGCTGGCTGTTCCTTCCGCTCGAAACGCAGCGCGGCAAGGCTGGATTGATCAGTATCTCGTTCGACAGCCAGAACCGCACGCTGTCGCCCGAACAGGTCCACCTGCTCGAGGCCCTGGCGAGTCAGGTCGCCGTCGCCATCGAGCGGACCAAGCTTGCCGAGGACATCGAGGAGGCGCGGCTGGTCAGCGAGACGGAGCGGCTCCGTTCCTCGCTTCTGACCTCCATCTCGCACGACTTGCGGACACCGCTGGCCTCGATCATCGGCTCCGCCTCGAGCCTCAGGTCGTTTGGAAGCGAGCTCGATGCCGCACAGCGCGCCGAGCTTCTCGGAACGATCCAGGAGGAGGCCGAGCGGCTCAACCGCTTCATCGCCAACCTTCTCGACATGACCCGGCTCGAATTGGGCGCGATAGAACCGCATATCGAGGTCGTCGACTTCGCAGACGTCGTGGGCAGCGCCCTTCGGCGGGCCGCGAAGGTCCTGGCGCAGCACGACGTCGAGATCGATATCGCGCCGCAACTTCCGATGCTGCGACTCGATCCGGTCCTGTTCGAGCAGGTCCTATTCAATCTGCTCGACAACGCCGCGAAATACGCCCCAGTCGGTTCCAAGATCACGCTACGTGCCCGCGCTTTCGACGACAAGGTGCGCATCGAGGTGATGGACGAGGGCGAGGGCATCCCGCACGAGAATTTGGAGCACATCTTCGACAAGTTTTATCGCGTGCTTGCGGCCGACCGCGTCCGCGCGGGGACCGGGCTCGGACTTGCCATTTCGCGCGGCTTCATCGAGGCGCTGGGCGGCACGATCTCGGCGGGAAATCGAACGGACCGTCCGGGTGCCCTGTTCTCGATCGTGCTTCCGGCGTCGGGAACCGACGCGCCGGCGCCGGAGAAGGAACCCGCCGCATGAGCGGTGCGGCCGCACCTCTGCGGATCCTCGTGGTGGATGACGAGCCGGCGATCCGTCGCTTCCTGCGCGCCAGCCTGACGGCGCAGCGCTATCTGGTGGACGAGGCGGAAGATGGAAGATCGGCGCTCGATACGCTACGCCGCAGCACGCCCGACCTTCTCATCCTGGATCTCGGACTCCCCGACATCGGCGGTCTCGAGATCATCCGACAGGTGCGAGAGAAGGGCTCGACGGTTCCGATCATCGTGCTCTCGATCAGGGCGGACGAGGCGGGCAAGGTGCAAGCGCTCGATCTCGGCGCCGACGACTATCTCACCAAACCGTTCGGCATGGACGAACTGCTTGCGCGCCTGCGGGCTGCGCTTCGCCACCGTCTGCAACAGCAGGGCGAGCGGCCGGTATTCCGCAGCGGCGATCTTTCGGTCGATCTCGTCCGACGGACTGTCACCGTGCGGGGTGAGGAGGTGAAGCTCTCACCTCGCGAGTACGAGCTTCTGCGTCTCCTGGTCACGCATGCGGGCAAAGTGCTTACCCACAAGTTCATCCTAAATGGGGTCTGGGGCGGAGAGACCGACGTGCAGTACCTGCGCATATACATCCGCAACCTGCGCCAGAAGATCGAGGCCGACCGCGACCGGCCGCAGCTTATCCTTACCGAACAAGGCGTGGGCTATCGCTTGCGTTCGGACGATTAGCAGGCTTCTGAAGAACTCCTCGCGATTGTGGGCAAGACGTGATTCCCTCGGCGGGAAGGTTGCGCGGGGGCTGAGGCATGCGGGGCGCGGACGAGCGAAGCGGTGATCTGTTCAGCTATGTAGATTTGGAAACGCGGGTGCCGGCGGGACACCGGCTGCGGGCGATCCGGGAGATCGCGAACGAGGCGCTGGCGGGGATGTCGGCGGAGTTCGAGGCGCTATACGCGTCGACAGGACGGCCGGGCATTGCGCCGGAGCGATTGCTGCGGGCGCTGCTGCTGCAGGCGTTCTACTCGATCCGGTCGGAGCGGCGGCTGATGCAGGAGCTGGAGTTCAACCTGCTGTATCGCTGGTTCGTCGGGCTCGGTATCGACGACGAGGTATGGGACGCGACGGTGTTCTGCAAGAACCACGACCGGCTACTGGCGGGAGCGGTGGCGAGCCGCTTCCTCGCTTCGCTGCTGGCGGTGCCGAAGGTGAAGCGATTGCTGTCCGGGGAGCACTTCTCGGTGGACGGCACCTTGATCGCGGCGTGGGCCTCGATCAAGAGTTTCCGGCCGCGAGACGGCTCCGATGACGGAGACGGGGCTGCCGGGACCGGCGGGCGCAATGCCGAGCATGACTTCCACGGCGCCAAGTGGTCGAACGAGACGCACCGCTCGATCACCGACGGCGACGCCCGGCTTTATCGCAAGGGCCGCAACAAGGAAGCCCGGCTCTGCTATCTCGGTCACGCGATGATGGAGAACCGCAACGGTCACACTCGCGCTTGCCGCCTACAACCTGATCCGAATACCGAAGCTCCTGGCGGCGCCGGCATGACCAGGCTCGATGATCGATCGAACGCCATCACGTCACCGGCGAACGCCTCGCCGCACAGCCCGCCTCCATACCGCGCCGCTACCGAGCACCCTGCGATAACCCCGAAAACCGCCCCTGTTCGACTTCTTCAGCAGCCTGTTACCGTCCCATATCCCCCGGCTTGAACCGTCGATGCCGACTCTGGGCGGCGCCATGCGTGTGGGCCTTTTGCGCTATCGGGCAGAGGCGTAGGGTCCGCTCCATGAGGCTCTTTGCGATTTCGGGCGGCCTGGCTGCCGGCGTGCTGGCCGCGATGCTCGCTGCGGCCGCGCCGGCGCGGGCCGCCGGGCCGTCGGCCGCGCCGGACACGCAGGAGTGGTGCGAGTTCGGACGGTACCGTCGCGCGTGCCTGGCCGCACGACTGCGCGGCGGAGGGCGGGCGGGTGGTCGACGACGCCGAGGCCGCGCGCATCCGGCGCGCCCGGGTGGAGCGCATGCGGCGGGCCTTCAGCGGTCCGCCCAAGCCGTTCCCCAACCGCCGGCTGGCGGCTCTCGGCACCGGCTTCGTGGTCGCCGCCGACGGGCATCTCCTGACCAACAACCACGTGGTCGCCGGCTGCGAAGCGGTCTCCGCCACCGGGCCGGGCGCCGCCGCCGTGCCGGCGAAGGTGGTGGCCGCCGATCCGGCACGCGATCTCGCGCTGCTCACCGCGTCCTTGCCGGGGAGCGCCGTCGCCCGGTTCCGCGCGCGCGAGGATCTGGCGCCGGCGACCGACGTGGCGGTGGTCGGCTATCCGCTGCTCGGGCGGGTGGCGATCCGGCCGATCTTCGTCCAGGGGATCGTGACGGTGGGCGGGGCGGGGGCCGGACGCGACCGCTACCTCATCAACATGGACGTGCGCCACGGCAACTCGGGCGGGCCGGTGGTCGACCGGATGGGCGAGGTGGTGGGCGTCGTCGTGGCCAAGGCCGACACACCGGAGATCTACCGCAAGACCGGGCGCGTGGTACGCGACATCGGCGTCGCGATCCGCCCGTCGGTGGCGATCGCGTTTCTCAAGGCGAACGGTGTCGCGCCGCGCATCGCGCCCGAGGGCGGCGGCGCGGCGATGGACGACGACGCGCTGTTCCGCGCGACCGGCCGGATCGTCGCCCAGATCGGCTGCTGGCGCTAAGGCGCTGCCAGCCCGGCGACGATTCGTTCGACGATTGCCTCGGGCGGGCCGTCGATTTCGACGACCAGCGCGTCCGCGGGCTCCTCGAGCGCCGCGAATTGCGAGTCGAGCAGGCGGGCTGGCATGAAATGGCCGGTGCGGTCGCCGAGGCGCCGGCGAATCAGGCCGGGCGCGCCGTGCAAATAGACGAGGCGGTAAAGTCCCCGTCCCAGATGCGCGCGGTAGCTTGCCTTGAGGGCGGAGCAGGCGACGACCAGCGGCCCCGGCCCGCGGTCGGTTTCCATCGCGTCGCGCACCCGGTCGAGCCAGGGAAGCCGGTCGGCATCGTCGAGGGGTACCCCGGCCGCCATCTTGCGTCGGTTGGCTTCGGGGTGCAGGTCGTCGCCGTCGAGGAACCGACCGCCCAGCCGTTCGGCAAGAAGGCGGCCGATCGTCGTCTTGCCGGCGCCCGAGACGCCCATCAGCAGGATCGGGCGGGGCCGGCTCATCGGAATTCGCGCCGCGTGCGGACCATCACCGATATATTGGGGCGCGAGATGCGCGAGTTCGAGAGCAGGGCGGCATGACGGCGGTCGCGTCGCGTCCGGTGGCGGGCGCGCGGCCGCGCGGCGTGCGCGCCGGCCTCGCCCGTTCCGGCCACGCGCTCTGCGCGGCGGGGCTCGGCCTCGCGCTGGCGAGCTATCTCGCCGCGCTCGCGCCGGTGAAGATCGGCATGTGGACCGATGTCGGGCCGACGATCGTCGCCCTGCATCTTGCCGCCGGCATTGCGGCTCTGGGCGTCGCCCTGCTGGTGGGGGCGGGGCGTGGCCGCGTCCTCGGCGCGCTCCGCCAGCCTTACGTGCTGACCCTCGCCGGGGGCGCCGCGGTCGCCGTCGCGACCGCGCCGTTCGCGCGCTATCCCGTCGAGTCGCTGCTCGGCGGGCCGGAGACGGCCGAGGGCGCGCTGCTGTTCGCCGAGCTCGCGGCGCTCACGGCCGCCGGGCTCGCCGTCCGCGCCCATCGCCCGACCTTGCGTGCGCTGGTATGGGGCGGGGCCGCGGTCTCGTGGCTCGCCGCGGCGATGACCGCCTTCACCGGCGGCGGGTTCGTGTTCGGCGACTGGCTCGCGTTCTATGCCATCGGCGTCGCGGTCGCGGTCGCGGCCGGGGGCGGTGCCGTCACGGTTCGCGGGCGACGCGTCGGCGGGGCGGCGCTCGGGCTTCTCGCGGCGCTGCCGTCGCTCGCCGTGTCGGTGAATTTGTCGGCCGTGGTGCTGGTGGCATTCCTCGGCGTGCCGCTGTGGCTGGGGGTGCGGTGGGCGCTGGCCCGACGACGGCTCGCGCCCGCCGCCGTGCGAAGCGGGGGCGCGGTCCTGGCCGTGCTGATGCCGGCCGCGGTGACCGCTGCTGTCGTGGCGTTGGGCCCCAGCGGGTTCGTCGAATTCGATCCGCTCGCGCGAGCGCGTCGACCGGGTGGTGTTCGCCCAGTTCGCGGACCGGCCCGAGACCCTGCTGCATGGCCAGGGCTGGGGCCAGGCGGGCGAGACCTTCGTGCGCTATCTGACCGCGTCCGGCGCGACGACCTACGACAAGAGCTGGGACCTGGTGTTCCGCGATTATCTGCACACCCACGACTATGCGCTGGAGGCGCTGCTCGCGGGCGGGATCGCGGCGCTGGTCCTGGCGCTCCTCGCCGTCGCGATGGCGTCGCTCTGGTGCCGGCGCCGGCACCTCGCGCTCGCCGTCCCGTTCGCGGCGGTGCTGAGCGGCGTCGCCGCCTTCTGGTTCGAGCTGCCGATGACCATGCCGGCGGTCGTGCTGGCGTTCGTGACGCTCGCGCGGCCGATGCCGGCGCGGCCAAGCCCCGCAATCCGCCGCGCGCTCGCCGCCGGCCTGCCGCTGCTCGCCGCGGCGTCCTTTGCGGCCGGCGCGTTCCTGCTGCGGTTCGGGCTCGAGGTGCAGGCGGCGCTCGCGCGCCCGGTGCCGGTGCGCGCCTCGGCCGGCGCGCCGTGCCTCGACTTCCCGGCCGAAGGCTGGCGCGGCGACATCGCGCTGCGCTATGCGATGGTCGGGAGCTATCAAAAGCTGACCAGGTCGGGCGCGCCCCTCGACATGACGCAGGTGCGGCGGGCGGCGGCATTCGCCTGCGAGGTCGATCGCCGCTCCCGCGATTCGCGCTCGGCGTTGCTCGCCTCGGCGGGACTGCTGCTGCGCTCCGAGCTGGCCTTCCGCCCCGACCTTGTCCGGCAGGATCCGGTGTTCGCCCGGGAATTGGCCGACTGGGCGACGCGCCTCCGGCAGTTTCTCGCCCTGGCGCCCGACCGGTCCGACCTCGCGATCCCCTATTTCGGCTGGCGACTCAAGGCCGGCGACAGCGCGGCGGTGGCCGCGCTCGCCGCCGATATCCTCGCGCGCCGGCCGGCCGACCCGGTGGGGCTGTGGTTCTCCGGCCTGATCATGATCGAATCACCCGATCGCCCACGGGTGGCGGCCGGGCTGTTCCGGCTGCGCCAGGCGCTGGAGGCCGGAATCGAGCGCCTGATGCCGATCGATCCGCGGCAAAAGGGACAAATCCTGGCCCTGGCCCGCCGCGCGGAGGCGGCCGGCGCGCACGGCCCGCGGTAACAGACGATTTACAAAGATGGCCTAAAGGTCTGAATATCGGTCGAAATTTTTTGTTCCGTCGGATGGGAACAGGAAAAAAAGGTCTTGCAACGCCGGAACGCAAACGCCATAAATGCCATTGCAACCAAAGCGCTTCCGGACGGGGGCAGGGGCGCGGCCGTCGCTGGTTCGGCGTCGCCGGGTCCGATGCAACAGTCGAAGCTTATGGTGGGGGAAAAATGTTTCGCAATACGTGGGTCGCAGGCTTCGCGCTGCTTGGCTTGGTATGGGCTGGCGGCGCTGCCAACGCACAGACATATGACGAGGTCGGCTCGAGCAAGGTCGCTACTACGACGGTCACACGCGTTACCGCGACGACCGTGGCGAGCACGCTGAGCTCGCACCTCGATGCGCTTGGCGGTTCCTTCTTCACGCCGGGTGGCGGGGCGAACACGGCACGCGCCGACTACCTGATGACCGGTAAGGCGGCGGCGATGAACCCGCACGGGTTCGGGCTGTGGATCAACGGCGGCTACACCAACCTCGACTTCAGCGGCGCCAACTCGGCCTTCAATGGCGACGTGGTGAACGGGATGGTCGGGGTCGACTACAGAATCAACGACGCCATCACGCTCGGCGTCGCGGGCGGGTACGAGAACACCGATATCGATACCTCGTTCAATCTCGGGACGTTGAAGACCGACGGCTACTCGGTAACGCCGTACGTCGCCGTGCGCCTCGGCCGTCATTTCTCGATCAACGCGTCGGGCAGCTATGCGTGGCTCAGCACCGACATGACCCGTACGTCCGGCGCTATCCAGGGCAGCTACGACAGCACGCGTTGGATGGGGTCGGTCAACCTGCTGAGCAACTGGGCCTCCGGCAAGTGGCGGTTCGGGACATTGCTGGGCTACCTCTACATTCACCAGGACGACGACGCCTATACCGAGACGGGCGCCGCGGGTGCGGGTGCGGTCGGGTCGGCCACCACCAAGATCGGCCAGGGCCGTGTCGGCGGCTCGATCGGCTACGACCTCGGCAAGGTCGAGACCTACATCAACGGCCGGTACGAATACGACTTCACCTCGGACGGTCCGACGCTTCCCGCCGGAACCGGGACCACCGGCCGGTCCGGCTTCCGGCTCGCCGCGGGCCTGCGCTTCGCCTTGGCACCCAACGTGTCGGGCAACCTGGAAGGCTCCACGGTGCAGGGCCGGGATAACCTCGACGAATATGGCGTCAACGGCACGATCCGGTTCATGTTCTAGGCTTCGATCGGTCCGCAAGACCGAACGGATGGGGGCCAGGGCGAAAGCCCTGGCCCCTTTCGTATCGGCGTTGCTGATCGCCGCCGGGCTCGCGGGCTGCGCCAAACCGCTGTTCGTCCCCGACCCGCGCGCCGCCGCCGACAGCGTCGCGGCCGAGCATGGGTTCCGGCGCGCGGACTATGCGGCCGGGCCGTTCGTGCTGCGGGGCTACGAGCGGTTCGGCCGGCCGGGTGCCCCGATCCTCACCGTCTATATCGAGAGCGACGGGCGCGCCTGGCTCGACCGCTGGACCTTGTCGCCCGACCCGACGCCCGCCCGGCCCGACATCCTGACGCTGGCGACCGAGGACCCCTCGCCCAACCGGCTCTACCTCGCGCGGCCCTGCCAGTATTTGGCGCCGCCGGCGCTCGCCCGCTGCGCCCCCGATTACTGGGCAGAGGACCGGTTCGCGCCGGAGGTGATCGCCGGCTACGAGGCGGCCATCGACGCCGCGAAGCGGCGGGCCGGTGCCGCGCGGGTCGCGCTATACGGCTATTCCGGCGGCGGAGCGGTGGCCGCGCTGGTGGCCGCAAGGCGCATCGACGTGGCCCTCCTCGTGCCGGTGTCGGCGCCGCTCGACACGGCGCGCTGGACGCACGACGCCGACATCTCGCCGCTCACCGGCTCGCTCAATCCCGCTGATTTTGCGGCCCGGCTGCAGACGGTGCGCCAGGTCGTGTTCGTGGGCGCGGACGACGAGGTGGTGCCGCCGGCGGTGGCGCGGTCCTATTTGGCGCGGATGACCGACCGCAGCCGGGCCACGCTGGTGAGCGTCCCGGGCTTCGACCATGATTGCTGCTGGGTCGACCGCTGGCCGGCCCTGCTCGCCCGCTACGTGTACGGCCCGACGGCGCGGCCCTGAATTGAAAAGGCCCGCCACACGGCCGGCGGGCCCTTCGACCGGACAGGGCGGCGGCGCTATTTTCCTTCGTCCTTCTTGTCCATTCCCATGCCCATCTTCTTGTCCTTGTCCATCTCGTCCTTCATCGGCTTGGCGGACTCCTTGGACATGTCGGGCATCGACTTGGGTTTGTCCTTCAGCGACTCCTCGGCGTTCTTCATGATCGCGTCCGACTTCATGTTCTCGATCGCGGTCGCCGATTCCTTGGTGACGGTGGATTGCTGGGCGAACGCCGCCGGCGCGCCGGCAAGCGCGACGCCGGCCAGCGCGGCGCCGAGGGTCAAGCGTACGATCGACATGGTTCAACTCCTGGTTGGGGACGCTCCGCCAAAGATATGGGGTGTCGCGACCGCCGCCGCTACGGGGCCCGTCAGGCGGCCACCAGCCAGCCGCGTGCCTCCTTCCGGCGCAGCCCCTCCTCGAACGGGATGGGCTCGACGCCGAGGCGCCGCTTCATCGGGCCGATGTCGATCGCCTTGTCCTCCGCCATGCGGGCGAGCTCGCCGACGACGGGCAGGGTCGCGCCGAACCAGCCGGCCACGCGCTCGGCCGCGACGAAGGGCAGGGCCGGGACCGGCAGCAGCCGCACCCGGCGCCCGACAAGGGTGGCGCAGGCGCGCACCAGATCGCGATAGGCCATCGGCGCCGGTCCTGCCACGGCGATCGAGCCCCCCGACGGGCGCCGTTCGAGCGCGGCGACGACCGACGCGGCCATGTCGTCGATGAACAAGGGCTGCACCTTGTGGCGGCCGCCGTCGGGCAGGGGCACCACCGGCGAGCGCCGCACCAGATCGAGGATGCGGTTGACCGTGCGGTCCTCGGGCTGGCCCCAGATCATCGAGAAGTCGAGCACGATCCCGTCGCGTCCCGAGGCGCGCATCGCGCCCTCGGCCCGGCGCGCGGCGCGCGCGGCGGCGTCGCCGAAGCGCGACAGCTTGCGGATGCTGCCGGCCGCGACGACGTAGCCGCACAAGTCGGGCAGCGCATCGAGCGCGGCGGGGAGACGTGCGGCCGGCGCCAGGACGACGGCGATCTCGGCCCCGGCCATGGCGGCGGCGAGCCCGCGCGCGTCGTCGATGTCGGCGACGGTGCGGGTCGCCCGCCGGTCGCACGCGTCGAGGCGCGCGGCGTTGCGCCCCAGCGCCGTCACCGTGTGCCCGGCCTCGACCAACCCACGCACCACGTAGGGCCCGGTCGCGCCGGTTGCGCCGATCACCGTCACCCGGCAGGTCCGAGTTCGAACGCATCTCGCCTCGCGAAGTGGGGACGCTATTGAACGGCAAAACGCGGCCGACCGCCAGTCGCATCATCTTCCCTTGCGTCACCGCGCCGCGGGCCGCATCTTGCCCGCCGTAACGAAAAGGGCGAGGCGCCGATGGCACGCTATTCGATCGCATCGATTCCCGGCGACGGCATCGGCAAGGAGGTGGTGCCGGAGGGCCAGCGCGTGCTCGAGGCCGCGGCGCGCCGGTACGGGTTCGAGCTCGGCTTCACCCACTACCCGTGGAGCTGCGAGGACTACGGCAAGACCGGCCACGTCATGCCGCCGGACGGGCTTGAGACGCTCAAGGCGCACGACGCGATCTTCCTCGGCGCGGTCGGCTGGCCGGGCGTGCCCGACCACGTCTCGCTTTGGGACATGCTGATCCCGATCCGGCGCTCGTTCCGCCAGTACGTCAATCTGCGCCCAGTGCGGCTGCTTCCGGGCGTGCGCTCGCCGCTCGCGAACCGCGCGCCGGCGGATATCGATTTCTGCGTCGTGCGCGAGAACGTCGAGGGCGAGTATTCCGAGATCGGCGGCAGGCTGTATCACGGCACCGCCGAGGAGCAGGCGATGCAGCTCGCCGTGTTCACCCGCAAGGGGTGCGACCGAATCCAGCGCTTCGCATTCGAGCTGGCGCGGTCGCGGCCGAAGAAGCACCTGACCTCAGCCACCAAGTCGAACGGCATCATCCACACCATGCCGTACTGGGACGAGCGCTTCGCGGCGAACGCGAAGGACTTCCCCGACGTGCGCACCGACCAGTTCCACATCGACATTCTCACCGCGCATTTCGTGCTGCATCCGGACTGGTTCGACGTGGTCGTGGGCTCGAACCTGTTCGGCGACATATTGTCGGACCTCGGCCCGGCCGTGGCCGGCTCCATCGGGCTCGCACCGTCGGGCAACATCAATCCCGAGGGCGAATTCCCGTCGATGTTCGAGCCGGTGCACGGCTCGGCGCCCGACATCGCCGGCAAGGGGCTCGCCAACCCGATCGCGCAGATCTGGTCGGGCGCGATGATGCTCGACCGTCTCGGCGAGGGCGAGGCGGCGCGCGCCATCGTCGCTGCCATCGAGAAGCTGTGTGCCGGGGGCGGGCCGCTCACCGCCGACCTCGGCGGCAAGGCGAGGACCGCCGAGGTGGGCAAGGCGCTGGCCGACGCAATCTGACGAACGCCGCGCTTCCCGCACCCCGCGCCCGGCGCTAGGATTTCGCTCAATAAAGATCCACTTCCGGAGGAAACGTCCATGACGCTCGATGACCGCGAGACGGCGCACGGCCCGTCGCGCCGCCGATTCCTCGGCACGATGGCGGCCGCGGGGGCGGCGGCCCTGGTGCCGGGGGCTGGGCTCCTCGCCCAGGGGATGGGCAAGGGCGCGCCGCCCGCGCCGTATCTGATCGACGTGCACCACCATTTCTATCCGCCCGCGTTCAAGGAGGCGGTCAACGCCTTCATGAAGGCGCATGGCGGCGGGCGCCAGCCGCCGCTCGTCGAGAAGTGGACGCCCGCGGCCTCGCTCGCCGAGATGGACAAGACCGGCATCGCGACCGCGGTGCTGTCGTGCTGGTCGATCCCGGGCGTATGGCTGGGCGCCGACGCGGCGGGCATGCGGCGCTACGCGCGGCTGCACAACGACTTTGCCGCGAAGATGCGCGCCGACCACCCCGGCCGGTTCGGGCTGTTCGCCGCCCTGCCGCTTCCCGACGTGGACGGCAGCCTCAAGGAGATCGAGTACGCCTTCGACACGCTGAAGGCCGACGGCGTCGGGCTGATGACCAATTACGGCGACAAGTGGCCCGGCGATCCCGCGTTCAAGCCGGTGTTCGAGGAGCTGAACCGGCGTGGCGTCATGGCGTACTTCCATCCGCTGGCGCCGAACTGCTGCGTCGCGGCCCAGCCCGGCCTCAACAACGCCGTGCTGGAAACGCCCTACGACACGCCGCGCGCGATCCTGAGCCTGATGCTCGCCGGCTACTTCAAGGACATGACGAACATGAAGTTCATGTTCGCCCATGGCGGCGGGCCGCTGCCGGTGCTGGCCGGGCGCATCGCCGGGCTCACGCGCTTCGTGCCGAAGATCAAGCAGGTCGCGCCGCACGGCGTCGACGCCGAGTTCGCGAAGCTCTACTACGACACCGCCAATGCGGCCTACAAGCCGACGATGGCGGCGCTGCTCGACGAGGTGCCGGCGAGCCAGGTGCTGTTCGGCACCGACTATCCCTATGTCGGCGGGCCGCACAACGCGCAGGGATTGAAGGCGATCCGGATGGATGCGGCCGACCGCCACGCCATCGAATCCGGCAACGCGCTGCGCATCCTGCCCCACCTCGAGACCGCGCTGAGAAAAGCGTGATGGCAAGATCTTCCGTTCGTCCTGAGTAGCGACCCTGAGCGTGTCGAAGGGCTGCGTATCGACGAAGGACGAGGCCGCGAGATCGTGCCACTGTCGCCCTTCGAAACGGCCGCTGCGCGGCCTACTCTGGGCGAACGGAGATTTTCAGTATCGGAAGGAGAGATCATGCCCGACGCCAAGCCCTATCTGATCGACGTTCACCACCATTTCTACCCGCCCGAGTTCTCGAAGGCGGTGGCGGATTTCCAGGGCGGGATGCAGCCGCCCTTGGTGCGCGACTGGACCGTCGCGCGCGCGGTCGAGGAGTGCGACATGAGCGGCATCGCGACGGCGGTGCTGTCGCTCTGGTCGATCCCCGGCGTGTGGATGGGTGCGGACCCGGCGGGCATGCGGCGCTGGGCGCGAATGTGCAACGACTTCGCGGCGCGGATGCGCGCCGATCATCCGGGGCGGTTCGGCGTGTTCGCGGCGCTGCCTATGCCCGACGTCGACGGCTCGCTCGCCGAGATCGCCTACGCCTTCGACACGCTGAAGGCCGACGGCGTCGAGATGATGACGAATTTCGGGGACAAATGGCCGGGCGACGCCGCCTACCGCCCGGTCTACGAGGAGCTGAACCGGCGCAAGGCCGTGGTCTACTACCACCCGGTCGCCTGCACCGCCTGCACCAACATGCTGGACGGGTTGAACGACGCCGCGCTGGAGGTGCCGTACGACACCGGGCGCTGCGTGATGAGCCTGATCCTCGGCGGGTTCGTGCGCGACTTCCCCGACATCAAGTGGGTGTTCTCGCACGGCGGCGGGACGATCCCGCTCTTGTCCGGCCGGATCAAGGTGCTGACCGGCTTCAGCCCGCGCATCAAGGAGGTGGCGCCCGCCGGGCTCGACCCGGTGTTCAAGGGCCTCTACTACGAGACGGCGAACGCCGCCTACGGTCCGAATATGGCGGCGCTTCTCGACTACATCCCGGCGAGCCAGGTCATGTTCGGCACCGACTATCCGTACGTGCGCGGCCAGGCCAACGCCGACGGGCTCAAATCGATCAAGATGCCGGCGGCGACGCGGAAGGCGATCGAGGCGAGTAACGCGCTCCGCATCCTGCCCGACCTCGAGACGCCGCTGCGCAAGCGCGCGCGGGCGACGGCGTAGTTTTTTCCTCATTGCGAGCGAAGCGAAGCAATCCAGCGATTCCTGGATTGCTTCGTCGCTGCGCTCCTCGCAATGACGGTGGCGCCTACAGCTTCAGCAGCTTCTCCGCGTTGCCGTGGGCGAACTTTTCGAGGTCCGCGGGGGCGAGGGGAATGCGCTTGAGGAAATCCATCGCGACCTTGTTCGACTCGAACGGCCAGTCGACCGAGAACATCATGTTGTCGATGCCGACGGCGAGCAGGCTGCACATGAAGGCCGGCACCGACCAGTTGCCCGAGCAGGTGATCATCAGGTTCTGGGTGAGGTAGTCCCGCGCGCTCTTCTTCAGACCGCGGCGCTTCACGCCGAAGGGTGTGTGGTCGTCGAGCCGATCGAGCCAGAACGGCAGGCCTTCGCCGAGATGGCCGAGGACGAATTTCAGGTTGGGGAAGGCGTCGAACGCGCCGGAGAACACGATCCGCAAAAAATGCGAGCACGTGTCCATCGCGTAGCCCCAGGCGGCTGCGCCGAGATCCTCGTAGCCGCCGGCAAAATACACCTTGAACACGTCGGGGTGCGGGTCGCGCGGGTGGAGATAGATCGGCACGTCGAGCCCTTCGGCGGCCTCGAGGATCGGCCAGTACTTCTTGTCGTCGAGGAATTCGCCCTTGGTGTGGCCGTTGATCAGCGTGCCCTTGAAGCCGAGCTTCGTGACGCAGCGCTCGAGCTCGGCGACCGAGGCCTTGACCTCGGCGGTCGGCAAGGTGGCGAAGGCGGCGAAACGGTCGGGATGGGCGCGCATCGCGTCGTGCATGCGGTCGTTCGCGTCCGTCGCCATCGCGATCGAGCGCTCGCCGTCATAGGCCTGGTTGCCCGGCTGGACGAGCGACAGCACCTGCACGTCGATGCCGGCCTCGTTCATGTAGTTAAGGCGCGAATTTCCGATGTCGGCGAGCTCGTCGAAGATGTCGTAGCCCAGAACCTCGCCGCGGTGGGCGAGCACGGGGCGCGGCAGCTTGGTCTCCGGCGCCGCGTCGTAGACCGGCGCGGTGACATGTTCCTCGAGCGCGATGACGCGCATGAACGGTCTCCCCTCAGGACGTTCGTTCTACTCCGCCGGGACGGGTTCGCGGGCGGGCGTCGCGGGCGAAAGCTCCGCGCGTCCGTCCCACTTCTCGACCTGGGCAAGGCAGGTGGAGTTGCCCTGGGCGTGCGCCGCCTTGATCTGGGTGCGCTTGGGCGAGAGGTTATTCAAGCAGCCGCCGCGATCGACCGAGTTGCCGGGCTCGCCCATCGGGTCGAACACGGCCGAGGATTCCCAGCCATGCACCACGCCGGGGCGGATGCGCGCGGTCACCTTGGCGGCGCAGATCACCGCGCCGCGGTCGTTGAACGCCTTTACCAGGTCCCCGGTCTTGATACCGCGCGCGGCGGCGTCGGCGGGCGAGATGCGCAGGATCCAGTAGTCGTACCCGTCGACGCGCATGCGGTGGTCGGGGATGTTGTTGAGGAAGCTTTCCTTGCCGTCGGCCGAGGTATGGAACGAGAAGCGTGAGTGCGGAATGAGGAGCTGCAGCGGGTACTTGTCGTAGAGGTCCGCGGTGTGGATGCCCTCCCACGACGGCAGATATTTCAGGATCGGCGGGCGCTCCGGGTCGTCGGGGTCAAACCGCTTGAGCGAGGTGCATTCGAACTCGAACTTGCCGGACGGAGTTTGCAGCCCCTCGCGGAACTCGCCCTTGTACTCGCCGACCAGCGGGAAGGGCTCGGGCGTGTCTTTCTTGCGCCCCTCGTAGAACCAGCGGAACGAGACCGGGTCGCGCGAATCCGCCGCCGGCGCGGGCACCACGAAGTAGCCCTTCTTGATGAACGCCTTCCATGAGATGTGGTCGGGCATGTCCGACGCGTCGAACATGCGCTTCGCCCAGTCGAGGTCCGACATGCCCTCGGAGAAGTAGGCGGCGATCCCGAGGCGCTTCGACAGCTCAACGAAGATGTCGTAGTCGGATTTGGATTCGCCGAGCGGCTCGATCGCCTTGTGCTGGAAGGTGACGACCCGGTGGTTCAGCAGCGCCTGGCCGTGCAGCACGATGGCGCCCGAGTTCGACCACTCGGAAATGTCCCAGCGCTCGAAATTGGTGCAGGCGGGCAGGATGACGTCGGCGAACTTCGCCTCGCCCTCGAACCAGATCGACTGGTTGACCACGAACTCGAGGTTCTTCGAGCGGTACATGCGCGCGTGCCGGTTCGACTCGGGCATGGTGGAGAAGATCGACCCGCCGTACTTGTAGAGCATCCTGACCGGCGAGTGGCCGGGCATTGGGTATCGCACCTTCTTGAACTGCCCCTCGATGGTGGTCGGGTCCTTGGCGTAGCCCTCGGCCGTGCCTTCGAGGATCGCCTCGGGCAGCGAGAGGCGCGGGATCACCTGGGTGGTCGGGTTGACCGACGGCAGCATCGGCATGCGCTGGAACAGGTTCATCGCCGCCGCCGTCTCCTTCAGCTCGCCCGAGATGCCGCCCTCGGCATAGCCCGGGAAGTAGAAGTTGCAGTCGATCGGGGTGGATTTCTGCAGGTTGCCGAAATTGACACCGGGCTTGCCGAGCCCCTGCATCGCGACGAGGCAGACCAGCGCGCGCGCCCATTGGATGCCGGTGGCGTTGCGGCATGCCCCGCCATGGCCGTTGCCGGCGCAGCCCGCGCCAACGTAGGTGCGCTTGGTGCCCCATTCGCGGGCGAGCGCGCGCACGTCGCGCGCGGCGACGCCGGTCTCCGCCTCCTGCCACTCGGGCGTCTTGGGCACACCGTCGGTCTCGCCCAGGATGTAGGACTTCCACGCGTCGAACCCGACGGTGCGCTTGGCCACGTAGTCCTTGTCGTACAGGTTTTCGGCGATCCACACATAGGCGATGGCGAGCGCCAGGGCCGGCGAGGTGGTCGGGCGCGGCGCCAGCCACTTTCCGCCGGTGAAGGCGACGGTCTCGTTGAAATACGGGTCGATGTGGACGCACTTGATGCCGAGCTCGGAAAGCCAGCGCCTTCGCGCCGTGCCCTCGTACCCGCCATAGCCGCCCGAAGTGCTTTCCGGATCGGACGCCCAGAACACCACCATCTCGGCGTTCTCAAGGAGGTCCTCGACCGTGCCGTACGTGTCCGACTGGCCGAGGCGGAGCGAGTTGCCCCAATGGTGGGTGGCGCCCCAGAACCAGCCTTCCCACGAATCCGGGTTGTGCATGATGGTCGTGTGGCCGATGGCGTTGGAGAAGCGCATCAGCGCCGACAGGTAGTAGCCGATATTGCCCCAGGTGTGGTGCGAGCCATGGCCGAACGTGATGGCGCCCTGGCCGTGCTCGGTGCGCATCCGCTTGATCTCGCCGGCGACGATGTCGAGCGCCTCGTCCCATGAGATGCGCTCGTAGCCCGAGATGCCGCGCATGTGCTCGTTGCGCGCGCCGTTCGGGTCGAAATCGACGCGCTTCATCGGGTGGAGCAGCCGGTCGGGCGAATAGACCAGCGATTTCCAGGCCAGCGAATGGCTCGCCACCAGCCCCTTGCGCGGCGGGGTGAACTCGTGCCCGCGCGCGCGGATAGACCAGGACGGCGCGTCCGTCTCGTCGAAATCGATGGGGGTGGTGCGGACGATCTTGCCGTCCTTGACGTAGACGAAGATCGGCCCGCCGTTGGTGCCGTTGGTGAAGCGGACCACGCCGCCGCCCATGTCGGTGCCGAACTGCCAGCCGGCGCGGCGCGCGCCCATGATCGTCTGCGCGAACCAGTAGGTCAGCTCGTCCTTGCCCTCGAGCGTCAGATCGAAATTCTTCTGCGCGTCGATCTGGCGCTGGTAGTCGATCGGCGGGGTAAGGAGGCGCGCGGCGAGGCGCGCATCCTTGAAGGCGAGCACGACCTCGGGGTCCTTGGCGAGGCCGCTTCCAGACCGGATGCGGCCGTTCTCGAAGCGGTACCAACGGGCGACCCGGCCGTCCTTGGTGCGGAGCTGGGCGGTAAAATTCTTTTCCTTGAGGCGGGCGCGGAAGTCGGGGTGGCGCCACGCCGTGAGCCGCAGCATCCACAGGAGCCCGTAGAGGATCAGGGAAAATCGCATGGCCGCCTCGCCGGTTCGCCGGGCCGCCGCGCCCGGCAAGCTCATGGTCGCACAGGGGGAATCGGGTCACAAGCGGCGCGGATGGGGAATCGGGCGGGTCGGGGACCCGCCCCTACAGCATCGGCAGGCGTTGGGCTTGTAGGGGCCCGGTCCCCGACCGGCCCTTGCGCCGCAGATCGGTGTTGGAGCGAACGTATGTTCTGCTACGCTTTGTCGATGACCGCCCGTCCGACCGCCGACGAGATGGTGGCGCGCGCCCGCGCCCTGGCGCCGAAGCTCGCCGAGCGGTCGGCGCCGGTCTACCGCTACCCGCGCCGGGCGGCGTCGGTGAACCTCGCCGCCGTGCAGGTGGGCGCGGCGCTCGCCATGCTCGACGCCTTTGCCGCGCTCTGCGCCGACAAGGTGCGGGGCGGGAGGCGGGCGGCGGCCGAGCCTCGATCAGCGCGCGATCAACCGGCGCAACCAGGCCTACGCGGCCGAGCTGGCGCGCCGTGCGGCCGGGCGCATCTATGGCGCGGCGGGCGGCAACGCGGCGTATTTGGCCAGCCCGTTGCAGCGCGCCTTTCGCGACATCCATTCGGCCGGTGCGCATTTCGGCCTCTACTGGGATATCATGGGCAGCCATGACGGGCTCGCGCGGATCGGCCACGCGCTCGACCGCACCGAGGTGTGAGGCGCCCGAAGGAGGAGTACGCATGACGGACGCCGCGCCCAATGCCCCGACCCCCGCCGACATGGTGGCGCGCGCCCGCGCTCTCGCCCCGGTGCTCGCCGGCCGCGCCGAGGCGTGCGAGCGCGCCCGCTTCGTGCCGGCCGAGACCGTCGCCGATTTCGTCGACGCGGGGCTCCACCGCATGCTGCAGCCGGCGCGGTTCGGCGGCTACGAGATGGGCTGGGAGACGCTGGTCGACACCGCCGTCGAGCTGGGCAAGGGGTGCGGCTCGCAGGGCTGGGTACTGACCGTCTACGGCGACCACGTGCAGATGGTCGGCATGTTCGACCCCGAGGTGCAGGACGAGATCTGGGCCGACGACCCGGCGACCTTGTGCGCCTCGGCCTTCGCGCCTTTGGGCCGGATGGAGCCGTCGAAGGGCGGCTATCGTGTGTCGGGCAAGTGGTCGTTCTCCTCGGGCATCGACCATGCCGAGTGGCTGCTGACCGGCGCCATGCTGCATGAGGGTGAGGGCCCGCCCCGCTACGTCTATTTCCTCGCGCCCAAGTCCGACGCCACGGTGATCGACGACTGGCACGTCGCCGGGCTCGCCGGCACCGGCTCGAAGAGCTTCGCGATCGAGGACACGTTCGTGCCGCCGCACCGGCTGCTGATCGATTCCGACGCCAATATCGGCACCGGGCCCGGCTCGCTTGCGCCCGGCGCGCCGGCGATCGCGCGCTACCCGCGCCGCGGCGCGGGCACCGCGCTCGCCGCCGTCCCGGTCGGCATCGCTGCGGGCATGCTCGATGCGTTCTGCGAACTCTGCGCCGATAAGGGACGGCGCGGACGGCGCGCCGCGTCAGAGCCGGTGGTCGCGCTCCGCATCGCCGAGACGGCGGCCGAGCTCGAATGCGCGCACTACGTGCTGCACAGCGGCTCGGCGCGGATCATGGACGCGCTCCGGGCGGGCGAGGCGCCGACGATGGAGATGCGCCTCACCAACCGGCGCAACCAGGCCTATGGCGCGGTGCTGGCCTGCCGTGCGGTCGACCGCATCTTCGGCGCGGCGGGCGGCAACGCGGCCTACCTCGCGAGCCCGCTGCAGCGCGCCTTCCGCGACGTGCACGTGGCGGCGCAGCATACCGCCGTCGCCTGGGACATGATGGCTGCGCCCTACGGCCTCGCCCGGCTCGGCCACGAGCTCGATCCCAGCATGCTGTGAGGGGGAAGGAAACGTCATGGCGACCCAGACGATAGAGACCGCCGCGCCCACGCCGGCGGAGATGGTGGCGCGGGCGAAGGCGATGGCGCCGAAGCTCGCGGCGCGATCGGAGGCGTGCGAGAAGGCGCGCCAGGTGCCCGAGGAAACCATCGCCGACTTCTTCGCCGCTGACCTCCACCGCATGCTGCAGCCGGCGCGCTATGGCGGGTTCGAGATGGGCTGGGACGCGCTGGTCGAGACCGGCATCGAGCTGGGCAAGGGGTGCGGGTCGCAGGCCTGGGTGCTCACCGTCTATGGCGACCACGTGCAGATGCTCGGCATGTTCGCGAAGGAGACGCAGGACGAGCTGTGGGGCGACGATCCCAAGCGGCTGGTCTCCACTTGCTTCGCGCCGGTCGGCAAGCTCACGCCCGCCAAGGGCGGCTATGTCGCTTCGGGCAAATGGTCGTTCTCGTCGGGCATCGACCATGCGAGCTGGATCCTCGCGGGCGCCATGGTGATGGGCGACGGCTCGCCGCGGCCGGCGTTCTTCGTCACGCCCAAGTCGAACGTGAAGGTCATCGACGACTGGTACGCCGCCGGGCTCGCCGGCACCGGGTCGAAGAGCTTCTCGATGGACGAGGTGTTCGTCCCGCTGCACCGCATCATGTTCGACGCGGACGCGGTGAACGGCACCGGCCCGGGCTCGCACCTCTCGGCCTCGCCGGTGTTCCGCATGCCGCGCCTGTCGGCCGCGACCGCACTTTGCGCCGTGCCGCTCGGCGTGGCGCTCGGGCTGGTCCAGGATTTCTGCGAAAGCTGGCAGGCGAAGGCGGCGAAGGGGCGGCGCGGGCTTTCGGAGCCGGCAGTGGCGCTGCGCGTCTCCGAGGCCACGTCGGAGCTCGACTGCGCGCGCTGGCTGCTGGTCGATGCCGCGCGCGAGACGATGGCGATCCTCGCCCGCGGCGACGAGGTGGTGAGCGAGCGGCGCGCCCTCAACTCGCGCAACGCGTGCTATGCCGCGCGCTTGACGCGCCAGGCGGCCGACCGCCTGTTCGCCGTCGCCGGCGGCAACGCGGTCTACACCTCGAACCGGCTGCAGCGCGCGATTCGCGACATCCTCGCCGCCACGCAGCATATCGGCCTCGCCTGGGACATGAACGCGTCGAACTACGGGCTGATCCGCCTCGGCCACCAGATCGACCTCTCCGCGCACCCGTGACCGAAGGCTGGGCCCAACCGACGCCGGCGGAGATGGTCGCGCGAGCGCGGCGCCTTGCCGCCGCGCTCGCGGAACGGTCGGAGGCGTGCGAGCAAGCGCGCCGCGTGCCCGACGAGACGGTCGCCGATTTCTTCGCCGCCGATCTCCATCGCCTCCTGCTGCCGGCGCGCTATGGCGGGTTCGAGATGGGCTGGGAGACCCTGATCGAAACCGCCATCGAGCTGAGCAAGGGCTGCGGCTCGCAGGGCTGGGTGCTGACCGTCTATGGCGGCGACGTGTACCTGCTCGGCATGTTCCCCGGCGAGGCGCAGGACGAGCTGTGGGCCGACGACCCGACGCGGCTGGTCTCCACCTGCTTCGCGCCCGTCGGCACGCTGGTCCCGGCGAAGGGCGGCTACGTCGCGTCCGGCAAATGGTCGTTCTCGTCCGGCATCGACCATGCGAGCTGGGTGCTCGCCGGTGCGATGGTGAGGGACGGCGACGGCCCGCCGCGGCCCGCCTTCTTCGTGACGCCGAAATCGGACGTGAAAGTCATCGACGACTGGTACGCCGCGGGCCTCGCCGGTACCGGATCGAAAAGCTTCGCGGCCGACGGGCTGTTCGTCCCGCCGCACCGAGTCCTGATGGAATCCGATGCGAACAACGGCACCGGGCCGGGCGCGCGTCTTTCGGCCTCGCCGGTATTCCGCATCCCGCGCCACAGCTCGTCGACGGTTCTGGCGGCCGTGCCGCTCGGCGTCGCCTATGGGCTGGTCGAGGATTTCTGCGCCGCGTGGCCGGAGCGGGCGACGAAGGGCAGGAGGGGCCTCGCCGAGCCCGCGGTCGCGCTGCGCGTCGCGGAGGCGACGGCGGAGCTCGATTGCGGGCGCTGGCTGCTGCTCGATGCGGCGCAGAAGACCATGGACGTGCTCGCCCGCGGCGAGGCGGTGCCGCCCGAGCTCGGCGCGCTTAACGCCCGCAATGCCGGCTACGCGGTCAGGCTCGCCCGCGCCGCCGCCGACCGCCTGTTCGCCGTCGCGGGCGGCAGCGCGATCTACGCGTCGAGCCGGCTGCAGCGCGCCGTCCGCGACGTGCTCGCCGGGGCGCAGCATGTCGCGCTTGCCTGGGACCTCAACGCCGCGAATTACGGGCTCATCCGGCTCGGACGCGACCTCAGCGGGCACCCGTAGCCCCGCTTGTCATCCCGGCCGAGCCGCCTTGGCGGCGAGAGCCGGGACCCATGTTGATCCAGTCAGCATGTTGCTCTATGGGCCCCGGGTCTGCGGTGCACCGCTTCGCGCCGCACCGCGCCCGGGGTGACAATTTCGTTTGGCCCTACTTCACCGGCACGAGCTCGAGGTCCTCGGCCGGCAAGTGCTCGAAGAACTCGAGATGCTCGTTCTGCGGCAGGGGCCACAGGATCGGCCTTCCGGCCTGGTCGGAATACCAGTTCTTGCAGCCGACCCAGACCGTGTCGGGGAACGCTTCGTCGAGGCGGTGGAGGAACTTCTCGGTCGCCTTTTGGGTGGGCGCGACGGCAACGTGGCGGTCGCGCGCCAGCTCGATCAGCTTCATCACCGCGCCGATCTCCTGGTCGAGCCCCATCGGCACGGGCACATTGTTCACCGGGCTGAACGGGCCGTACAGCATGAACATGTTGGGGAAGCCCGGCAGCGCGATGCCGCCGTAGGAATAGATCTTGTCCTTCCATACTTCTTCGATAGTGACGCCGTTCTGGCCGATCACCTTCATCGGCTTCATGTAGGCATGGGCGTCGAACCCGGTGGCGTAGACCAGTACGTCGAGCTCGATGAGCCGGCCGTCTTCCATCTCGACCCCCTTGGGCACGATCCGCCTGATCGGGTCGAAGACGAGATGGACGTTCGGGCGCTGCACCGCCTGGTAGTAGTTCTGGTCGGATTTCGGGATGCGCACGCAGCCGAGGTGGAAGCTGGGGGTGAGCTTCTTCTTGAGCTCGGGATCCGCGATCGCCTCGAGATAGCTCGCGAACTCCTTCTCCATCGCCTGGCGCGCCGCGCCCGGCCTGAGGCGCCACGCGTCGCCCTTGATGATGAACTGCCACAGCTCCTTCTGGCGCTTGCGGTAGTTGCCGGGCAGGCGCAGCCAGATGCGGTCCCAGAGGGTGGTGCGCGGGTTCTCGCGGATGTGGATCCATTGCGGGCGGCGGATGAACTGGGTGACGTCCGCCTCCTCCCACGCCAGCGCCTCGGTGATCTGGATGCCGCTGCACCCCGCGCCGATCACGCCCCAGCGCGGGCCCTTGTAGGGCACCGAATGGTCCCAGCGCGCCGAGTGGAACGCCTTGCCGGCGAAGCTCTCGCGCCCTTCGATGTTCGGATAGGTCGGCGTGTTGAGGAAGCCGGTGGCGGCGACGTAGACGTCGGCCGTGTCCGTCTCGCCCGTCCTAGTGGTGATGCGCCAGCGCCCGTCGGTGAAGCGCGCCTCGGCGATCTCGGTTTTGAAGCGGATGTATTTCCGGAGGTCGCGCTCCTTCGCGACCTTCTTGATGTAGGCCTGGATCTCCGCCTGCGGCGCGTATTTGCGCGACCAGTCGTAGTTCGGCTGGAACGGGAATTCGTACTGGCGCGAGAGCACGTCGACATAGAGGCCGGGATAGGTGTTGTCGCGCCAGGTGCCGCCGACCTCGTCCGACTTCTCGTAGACCACGAAGTCGATCCCGGCGCGCTTCAGCTTCTCGGCCATGAACAGGCCGGAGATGCCCGCGCCGACGACGACCACCCGGAATTGCCGATCCGCCATATGCCTTGCCCGCTGTTTGCCGGGCGCGACTCTACAACATTTGCCCGGCCTAAGGGGAACCCGTCGCGGATCGAGGCGCGCGGACGGGGCGCTATTGCAGCGGCAGGGCGGCGAGCTCGAGCCCTTCGTCGTCGGTCGAATCATCGGCGTAGCCGGCGGCCGTGAAGCCCGTCTCGCCCGGCTGCGTGAAGGACGCGAGAAGCGACGTCCCCGAACCTGTCAAATCCCCGGTATCGGCGGTGTCTGCCGTCCCGTCGCCGTAACCGCCGGTATCCAGCCCGGCGAGGGTCGGCTCGGGCGTGGCGAGGTCGCTCGAGGCGAGGCCGCCGACCGGGGTGGGCGGGCCGCCGAAGTCGGGCAGAGCGAGCCCGATCCCCACGCCGCCGATCACGGCGAGCGCGACCACCGCCGCGCGGGCGAGGCCGGTCGTGTGCCACGGCCGGGGGCGCGGCGCGCGCGGCGCGAACGGCACCACGTCGGCGGAGCGCTCCGGCATCATCGCGCGCAGCCGGGCGGCCAGCGCGTCGGCGTCCGGCACGGGCGGGGCGGCATCGAGCAGCCGGTCGAGATGGGCCGCCGCGGCGAGCTTCGCGCGCGCGGGCTCGGACCGGGCAATCAGCGCCTCGGCCGCCTCGCGCTCCGCTTCCGGCCAGTGCGACGGCGCCGCGCCATAGGCGGCGAGGATCGCATCCAGCCGGTCCGGGGTCATGTCTCGCGACGTCTCTGGGGTGGTCATCATACGTCTCCAAGCAGGTCGGCGCGGTCCGGTTCCAATGTCGCGCGCATCGCACGCCGCGCGCGCGCCAGGAGGGATTCCAACGCCTCTACGCTCACATCCAACGCGTCCGCGGCCTCGATATTGCTGAGGCCCTGAAAATGAACCAAGGTCAGCGCCGTGCGCTGGCGGTCGGGCAGGGCGGCGAGCGCGCGCCCCACCGACCGCGTGAGGTCAAGCCGGCGGCGCACCGCAGGCTCGTCCGCGCCCGGGTCGGGGCGCAGCTCGATCTCCTCCAGCGGCTCCGTCCGGCGCGCCCGGCGCCGATCGATGCACAGATTGACGGCCACCCGGTAGAGCCAGGTGCGGAGTTTGGCCCCGCCCGCCTGCCAGTCCTCTGCCTTGGCCATCAGCCTCACGAACGTCTCCTGCGCCACGTCCTCGGCCTCGGCCCGGTCGCCCAGCATGCGCCAGGCACAACCAAGGATGGCACTCGAATGCCGGTCCACCACTGCGGCCCAGGCGCGCTGGTCGCCGGTGGCGATGCGCCCGACCAGGGCGTCGTCCGAACTCCGGGGCCGGGGCGTCGCCCTCCGGCGTCATCGGGACAACCGGGGGGACGAACGGGCCCGCCGCGTGCCGGGGGGCGGCGATGCGCGACGGGCCCATCCTTCCGCGCCCGTTGCCGCTATCGGCGGCCCCGCGGACCCATGGACTGCCGCAGCTCGTACGGGTCGAGGAATCCGTCCTTGTTGGCATCGTAGCGTGCGAACCATCGCTCCGAAGGTGCGTGGATTTCCGCTTTTGTCAATGAGCCGTCGCCGTTGGCGTCCAGCGCATCGAACAGGGTGGTGGCGCGCAGCCGGATCAGCATCCTGCCGTCGCGGCGGAACTCGTCCGGATCGAGCGCCCCGTCGTTGTTCCGGTCGGCGTACTTGAAGATGCGGCCCTCCTCGCCCTTGATCTCGTCCAGGCTGACCTTGCCGTCGTGGTTGGTGTCGAGGAACTGAACGAACCGCTCGGCACGCGGATTGTGCATCTGGCGGCCGCCTTCCCGCGGCGGCGGGGCCTGCTCGCCGAACCCGGTGGCCAGCTCGTCGGCGTCGAGCGCGCCGTCCTTGTTCGTGTCGTAGCGGGCGAGCCAGCGCGCCGACGGGGCCTCGATTTCGGCGAGCGTGACCTTGCCGTCGCCGTTCGCATCGAGCAGGTCGAACAGGGTGAACGTGCGCAGCCGCATCAGCATCATCCAGCCGCGGCGGCGGAACTCGTCGGGCGAGAGGTTGCCGTCGCCGTTCACATCGGCGAGCGCGACGATGCGGTCCTCCTCCGCCTTGATCTCGTCGATCGTCAATTTGCGGTCGCCATTGGTGTCGAGCGCGCGCTGCGGGTGCCCGCCGCCGAACGCCGGGCCGCGATGCGCGCCCCGGTCGTCGCGGTGCGGCCCCATCTCTTGGTGCGGCCCCATCTCGCGGTGCGGGCCGCGGGCCTCCTGGGCGAGGGCCAGACCGCCCGTCGCGACGAGCGCGGCGGCGGCAGCGGCGATCAGCCCCTTTTTGGCGTGACGCATGGTGCTCTCCTCGGGTTCTCGGAATGTCCGCTGACCGGTACACGGGCGGGGCCGGCAAATCCGTCGACCGGCCGGGCGACCGGCCGGGCTTTCGCGGTCCCGCGCCAGGCGCTAATCTCGCACGGAACCCGCCTTTCGACGGAGGACTTCATGCCCATCCGGTCGCTGCAACACGTCGCGCTCGCCGTGCCCGACGCCACCGTCGGCCGCAACTTCTACCAAGCGTTCGGTCTCGCCCCGGTCGAGCGGGCCGGTACCATCGCCATGCGCTGCGAGGAACGCGACCAGGACCAGATCGTGCTGGTGGAGGGCACCAAGCGGAAGCGGCTGCACCATCTCTGCTTCGGCACCGCCGCCGCCGACCTACCTCAGATGCAGAAGGCGCTGGAGGGGGCAGGGGTGCGGCTCCTCGACCCGCCTAACGAGATGGGGGCGGAGGCCGAGGGACTTTGGTTCCACGACCCTGACGGCATGCTGGTCAACGTCAAGGCGGCCGAGGCCGCGCCGGCGCGCACCGACCCGCCCTGGATCGTCAACACGCCCGGCCATTACGGACGGCTGAACGCGCGCGGCGCGCCTGGGCGCGATCTGGCGGTCAAGCCGCGCCGGCTCGGCCACACCATCGTTTTCACCCCGAGCGTGCCGAAGAAGCTCGAGTTCTACACCCGCCTGCTCGGCATGCGGCTGTCCGACAGGTCGGGCGACATCATCGCCTTCCTGCATACCGCGCCGCCGTCCGACCACCACGTGCTGGCGCTTCTTGAATCGCCGCAGATCGGGCTTCATCACGTGAGCTTCGAGGTCGGCTCGATCGACGAGATCGAGATAGGCGCGGCGCGCCTGATGGACAAAGGCTATCACGACGGGTGGGGGTTCGGCCGGCACGTGCTGGGCTCGAACTTCTTCCACTATATCCGCGACCCGTGGAACAGCCTGGCCGAGTATTTCTGCGACATCGACGTGATCCCCGAGGGCGCCGAGTGGGATGCGCGCGACTGGCCGGCGGAGGAACTCGCTCTATCTGTGGGGCCCGCCGACCCCGGCCAATTTCGGCCATAACTACGAGCTGGATTGAGCGGCCGGTTGGGCGCGATCACCGTCTTCCGCGACACCGACGATCCGCCCTACGCGGAAATCGTGCTCGACAATGGCGAGCGCGTCGGGCTGACCGTCGCGGACGGCGCGCTGGTGATCCGACGGCTCTACGAAAAGGCGGCAGGACCGGCCCTGTTCGAGGCCGATGCCGATCTGGTCGCGCGCATCTGCGCGGCGCTCTCCGGCCGGCGCTGGGCGCGGCGGACGACGCCTTTGCAGATCCTGGCCGGCATCGTCGCGCAGATCGGCTCGTCGGTCGAGGTGCGCGCCGCTTTCCAAGCCGCCGCCCAAAAGCCCTGATCGCATCGCAAGGGAGGACACGATGGCCCGCATCCCCGACCTCGCCCCCGAGGAGATGACCGAGCGGCAGAAGATGCTCGCCCACGAGATCGCCGCGACCCGGCACGGCGTGCTGCGCGGCCCGTTCGCCATCTGGATCCGCATTCCCGACCTCGTCGAGCGGGCGAACGCCATCGGCAACTTCCTGCGCGAGGGGACGTCGGTGCCCCGGCGCCTTTCGGAGCTCGCCATCCTCGTCACCGCGCGCCACTGGACCGCGCAGTACGAGTGGTTCGCGCACGAGCGCCAGGCGGTCGACGCGGGTGTCCCCGAGGCGGTGGTCGAGGCGATCCGCAACCGCCGGCGGCCCGACTTCGCCGAGGAGGCCGACGGCATCGTCTACGCGCTCTGCACCGAGCTCTACGAGAACAAGAAGGTGTCGGACGCGACGTATCAGGCGGCTGAGAAGGCCTTCGGCCGCGAGCAGGTGATCGAGCTCGTGACCATCGCCACGTTCTACGCCATGATCGCCATGGTGCTGGTGACGTTCGAGGCGCCGGTGCCGGGCGGCGTCCTGCCGCTGCCGGAATAGAGGGAGGAAGCGATGGCCCGCATGCGGGAGAAGACGCCCGACGAGTTCGACGCCACGACGCGCGCGCTGGGCGAGAGGATCGTGAAAACGCGCGGCGGCGAGATCCAGGGGCCGTGGGCGCACATGCTGCGCAGCCCCAAGCTCGCGGAGAAGGCAGCGGCGTACTCGGATCTGTTCCGGACCGAGCTTTCGCTGCCGCTCGACCTCGTGCAGCTCGCCGTCATCATGGCGGCGCGCCACTGGAATGCCGAGTATGTGTGGAACGCGCAGTCGCCGCGTGCCAAGGCCGCCGGCGTGCCCGAGGCGGCGATCGAGGCGATCCGGAAGGGCGAGACGCCGCGCTTCGACGACCCGAAGGAGAAGGCGGTCTACGAGCTGTTCCACGAGCTTTACGCGAACAAGGGTGTGTCCGATGCGACCTACGACGCGGCGGTCGCGGCGCTGGGCGAAGGCGGGCTTGTCGAAATCCTGAACGTCGCCGGGTTCTATTCCATCGTCGCCTCGATCGTGCGCACGACGGGCATCGGCCCGCGGCCGGGCACGCCGCACCCGTTCGGAGGCTGAGCGATGGTCCGCATGCGACTGATGTCCCGCGAGACCATGACGGTCGAGCAGGTGCGCCTCGCCGAGGCGATCGCCGGCAGGCGCTCGGGCGTGATCCGCGGCCCGTGGGCGCAGCTCGTGCGCAGCCCCCGGCTCTGCGCGCTGGCCGCGGCCTACGGCGACCATCTCAGGGGCGAAACCTCGGTGCCGCCGCGCCTCGCCATGATCGCCGTGCTGGTGACCGCGAAGCACTGGCGCGCCGAATACATGTGGGCGGCGCAGCAGGCGCGCGCCAAGGAGGCGGGCCTTTCCCCCGCCCTGATCGAGGCGATCCGCATCGGCGTGCGCCCACCGCTCGATACGGACGCCGACGCGGCGGTCTACGACCTGGTGACGGAGCTTTACCAGAACCGCGAGATTTCCGACGACACCTACGCCGCCGCTTCCGAGGCGCTGGGCGAGGTGGGGCTGGTCGAGCTTCTCCAGATCGCCGGGTTCTACACCAACCTCGCGATGGTGATCATCGCGACCGGCGTCCCGACCGTCGAAGGCGCCCCGCCGGCGTTCGCGTAAGGGGCAGACCTATCCCCCGATCTTCGCGGCGAGGCTCGGCATGATGCGGAGCGCGTTGCCGCTTTCGATGGCGTTGCGGGTTTGGGTCTCGGGTTCCATCTCGGCAAGCTCGCTTAAGCCCCGCTCGAACGTCATGTAGGGGACGTCGGTGCCGAACAGCAGGTGCGACGGGTCCATGAACTCGCCGAGCGCTGCCCAGGCCGGACGGTTGGTCACGCTGACCACGTCGAAATAGAGCTTGCGGATCTCGGCCGCGATGCCGTTCGGCAGCACCGCGTCGAGCTCGGGCCGCATGCGCACGAGCCCGCCGATGCGGTTGGCGAGGAACGGCATGGTGCCGCCGCCATGGGCGAAAATGAACTTGATGTCCGGGCAGCGCGCGAACGTGCCGGAGAACAGGAGGCTCGCGATCGCCCGCGTCGTGTCGAACGGGTATTCCATCAGCGGCTCGTTCACCCCGGGCAAGAGGTGCATGCAGACCGGCGGGGTATGCGGGTGCAGGAACACCGCGGCCTTGCGCCGGTTCATCTCGTCGAACACGGCGGCGAAGGTGGGGTCGCCCGGCCACTTGTCGATATAGTTGGTCTGCAGCTTGAACCCGTCAGCCTTCAGAGTGCCGGCGGCGTACTCGATCTCGGCGAGGCACTTGTCGACGTGCGGCAAGGGCAGGAGCGCGAACGAGCCGAACCGGCCGGGATAGTCGGCGGAAAGGCGCGCGTTGAACTCGTTGCATTCGCGGGCGAAGCCGGCGTCGCCGTCGGGATCGTCCGGGTGCACATGCTGGGTCGAGACCGAGTTGACCGTGACCGCGACGCCGTTCCTGTCCATCGCCTCGACCGACATGTCGGGCGTCCATTTGGAGACGAAGTCCCAGTTGATGACCGTCCCCGCCATGCGTTCGGATTCGACGTCGAGATAGACCTTCGGCCACACGTGGTGATGCACGTCGATACGGTTCGGTCCGGCCATGGCAATGTTCTCCCTAGCTCAAGCCCGGCAGCCAGGTACAGGTGATCGGCAGGGCGAGGATGATGGCGATGCGCACGATGTCGCTCATGAAATACGGCAGCACGCCGCGGAACGTCTGGGTCAGCGGCACGTCGGGCGCGAGCGAGTTGATGACGTAGACGTTGATGCCGATGGGCGGCGTGATCAGCCCGACCTCGGTCACGATCACCACCAGGATGCCGAACCATACGCCGAGCGCGTCCGGCGAGATGCCGAAATCCATCTGCTGGATGATCGGGAAGAACACCGGCACGGTCAGCAGGATCATCGGCAGCCCGTCCATCACGCAGCCGAGGATCAGATAGACGCCGATCATGGCCAGCAGCACCTCCATCGGCGCGAAGCCTGAATCGCCGATCCATTGGGCGAGCGCCTGCGGTGTCTGCGACAAGGCCAGGAACGAGGCGTAGAACGCGGCGCCGATCAGGATGATGAAGATCATGCCGGTAAGCTTCGCCGTCTCGAGGATTGCGGTGCGGAAGCCCGCCCTGTCGAGCCCGCCGAGCGCCCAGGCGAACAGCCCGGTCGCCGCCGCACCGATGCCCGCGCCCTCGGTGGGCGTGAACACGCCGAGATAGATGCCGCCGACGACGATCAGGAAGATGGCGACGACCGGCCAGACCGAGGCGAGGCTCGCCACCCGCTCGCGCCAGGCCAGCCGCTCGGCGGTCGGCGCCGCCGCGGGGTTGATGCGGGCGTAGATGACGGTCGCGATGGCGTAGCCGGCGGTGGCGATCGCGCCGGGGATCACCGCACCGAGGAACAGGTTGCCGAGCGACTGCTCGGTCAGGATCGCGTAGATCACCAGGATGATCGACGGCGGAATGAGGATGCCGAGCGTGCCGCCCGCGGCGAGCGCGCCGGTCGCGAGCGCGCCCGAATAGCCGTAGCGCTTCATCTCGGGCAGGGCCACGGTCGCCATCGTCGCGCCGGTCGCGACCGACGAGCCGCAGATCGCGCCGAACGCCGCGCAGCCGCCGATCGTCGCCATGGCGATGCCGCCGGGATAGTGGCCGACCCAGGCGCGCGCGGCGCGGTAGAGCGACCGCGAGAGCCCGCCATGGGTCGCCAACTGGCCCATCAGCAGGAACAGCGGCACCACGGTCAGCTCGTAGTTCGCCACCTGCGAGTAGGGCGCCGATTCCATGAACACCAGCAGCGCCTTCCACCCCGCGATCTGGGCGTAGCCCAGCCCGCCGGCGAGGAACATGGCGACCGCGACCGGCATGCGCACCGCGATCAGCACCATCAGGAGGACGAAGACCGCGATGGCGAGCTCGAAATGCGTCATCGGCGGAGCTGCCCGAGGCCCGCGACGAAACGGGCGATGCAGACGACGCAGAGGAGCGCCATCGCGAGCACCGCGACCGTGAACGCGGTCCAGACCGGGATCGCGAGGAGGGCGGTCGTGTCGTTGGTGTTGAATTTGTGGATGCCGCCGAGGGCGAGGCGCCAGGTGAACAAAGCCGCGACCAGCGCGAAGATCAGGTCGTGCACCGTGTCGAGGATGCGCTTCCAGCGGTCGGAGAGCGCCGTGGTGAAGAATTCCGCCACGATGTTCGAGCCGGTCAGATGCGTGTACGGGAAGCAGAGGAAGATGGCGACGGCGCCGGCGGTCTCGACGATCTCGTAATCGCCGACGATGGGCGCGCTGAACAGATACCGCCCCGCGACGCTGACGACGACCAGGAGCGCCATCAGCACCAGCACAGTGCCGGAAAGCGTGGTCACCGCCTCGGCAAAGCGGCCGAGAGGGCTTGAGAGAAGAGGGGACGGCGTCCCGTGTCCGCCGTCCCCCGATGATGCGGGCGTGCCCCCGTCGTCAGCCATCTCGGCGCGCAGCCTTCACTAATGCATCTCCGCCTTGTACTTCGCGACGAGCTTCTCGGCGGCGTCGACGTATTTCTGGCCGGGGTCGCCCGCGGCGTCGCGCGCCTTCACCCAGGCCTGGACGACGGGCGTGGTCGCCTGCTTCCACTTCACCGCCTCGGCGCCGGTGATCTTGATGATCTCGTGGTGCAGCTTCTTCGCCTTCATCTCGCCCGGCAAATCGTCGTGCTGCCACTTCTCGCCGAACACCTTGGCCATCGAGACGCCCGACTCCTTGTCGACGACCGCCTTCAGGTCGGCGGGAAGCTTGGCGTAGCTCTCCTTGTTCATCACCAGTGCGAGCACCGGCTGGGTCAGGTTCGCCTCGGTGTGGGACTTCGCCTCGTCCACCATGTGGATCGGCAGTGCGATGTTCCACGGCAGGAGTGCGCCGTCGATTACGCCGCGGATCATCTCCTGGGCAATGTTGATGCCGGGGATCACGACCGGCGTCGCGCCCAGCGCCTTGACGATGTCGCTGGTCAGCCGCGACGAGGTGCGGATCTTCATCCCCGTGAAGTCGGCGAGGGTCTTGATCGGCTTGGACTTGGTGTGCACCACGAACGGACCGCCGGCGTGCAGCACCAGCACGTGGGTGTCCTTGAACTCCTTGTCCTTGAGATAGTCGTTGTAGAACTCCATCACCGCCGGCGCCACGTAGGATGGTTCGCCGCCGACGAACGGCAGCTCGAACACCTCGACGTCGGGGAAGCGGCCCGGCAGGTAGCCCGGCAGGGTCCAGCCGATATCGACCACCCCCTGGGAGACCTGGTCGTAGATGTCCGCCGCCTTGCCGCCAAGCTGGTTGGAGCCGAAGTCGGTGATCTTGATCTTGCCGCCCGACGCCTGCTCCACCTGGTGCGACCACCACACGAGGTTCTTGAACGACGACGAGACCGGCGGCACGTGGGTGTGGAGCTTGAGCTGCACCTGGGCCGCGGCCGGCGCGCTCGCGCCCGTGGTCATCCAAGCCGCGACGCCCGCGGCGACGGTCGCGTACACGGCTTTGCGCATGCGAAGGCCTTGTCGAGCAGCCATAACCGATTCCTTTTTCTGCGTTGCGGATCAAAGATGCGGCGCGAGAATAGGCGGGTCGGCACGGGGCCGCAAGAAGCCGCCCCGCGCCCGGCCGGGCTCAATCCTCGGGCGCGATCTCCTTCTTGTACTTGGCGACCAGCGCGCGCGCGTCGTCGACCAGCTTCTGGCCCGGATCCCCGGCGGCGTCGCGCGCCTTGATCCACTGGGCGATCACCGGCTCGGTCGCCGTGCGCCAGCGTTCCTCCTCGGCGCCGCGGATCTTGTAGATCGGGTGGCCGAGCTTCTTGGCGCGGGCGATGCCGGGCAGGTCGTCCTCGGTCCATTTCTCGCCGAAGATCTTGGCCATCTTCATGCCCGACTCGGAATCGATGGCGGCCTTGGCCTCGGCCGGAAGCTTGGCGTAGCTCTGCTTGTTCATGGTGAGAAGCAGCGAGGATTCGTTGAGGCTCGCCTCGGTGTGGTACTTGGCCGTGTCGATCAACCGGATGGCCAGCGAGATGTTCCACGGCACCGCCGCGGCGTCGATCACGCCATGCATCATCTCCTCGGCGAGGTGGATGCCGGGGATCGCGACCGGCGTCGCGCCCAGCGCGGAGATCGCGTCCGAGATGATGCGCGAAGAGGTTCGGACCTTGAGCCCCTTCATGTCCGCGAGGGTCTTGATCGGCTTGTCCTCGGAATGCAGCACCGTGGCGCCCGCGGCGTGCAGCACCAGCACGTGGGTATCGGCGAACTCGTGCGTCAGCCACTTGCCGTAGAACTCCATCATCGCCGGGGCGACGTAGGACGGCTTGCCGCCCATGAAGGGCAGCTCGAACACCGCGGCGCGCGGGAACCGGCCGGGGAGGTACCCGGGGATGGTCCAGCCGATATCGACGAGGCCCTGTGCGACCTGGTCGTAGATGTCGGCCGCCTTGCCGCCGAGCTGGTTGGAGCCGAATGCCGTGATCTTCACCGTGCCGTGCGACGCCTTCTCGACCTGGCCCGCCCACCATTTCAGGTTCTTGAACGACGACGACACGGGCGGCACGTGGGTGTGCAGGCGCAGATGCACGGGCTCGGCCGCGCGCGCCGGCGCGGCTCCGATCCAGGCCGCGATCGCCGCCGCCGCGGCGAGCCCGCCGATGGCGCGCGTGCTTCTATGTGCGATTGACGCCATGTCCGCCTCCCTTCGGTCGATTGGTTTGGCCGAAGGATAGGCCCGCCCCCGGCCTCCGGGCAACCGGCTTGCCCGGCCTTGGGGGCGCTGCTAGCGTTCGCGGGGAAGGGATCGGGGCATGGGCGCCTATCTGCGTTTCTTCGAGCGCCGCACCGAGCGGCGCTTCGCCGAGGAGGCGGCGCGTGGCGTCGTGCCGCCTTCCGTTGCCCAGGCCGCCGCGCCCGACCCGCGCGACGCCAAGGACCGGCGCCGGCTGATCCCGCCGCTGGGCCTTCGCGAATACTGGTATCCCGCGCTCCCCGCGCGGCGGGTGAAGCGAAGCCGGCCGCTCTACTGGCGCATGCTGGGCGAGGAGCTGGCGCTGTTCCGCGCCGCCGACGGCTCGGTCGCCGCGGTCAGCGACATCTGCCCGCACCGCGGCGCCAGCATGTCGCGCGGGCGGTGCTTCTACAGGGGCACGATCTCCTGCCCCTATCACGGCGCGACGTTCGACGCCGAGGGTGCGTGCCGCGCTTTCCTGCCCGAAGGACCGGAATCGCGCATGCCGGGCGAGCTCCGCGTCCGCACCTACCCGACGCGGGTGCTGCGCGGCTGGGTGTTCGTCTGGATGGGCGAGGGCGCGCCCGCACCAATCGAGGAGGATCTGCCGCCCGAGCTGTTCGAGGGCGATGCGCCGCGGTCATTGTTCCTCACCACCTACACGTATTGGCGCTGCAACTGGATGCTCGCCATCGAGAACCAGTCGGACGCGCACAACTATTTCTACGCCCACCGCAACGCGGTGCTGCAGCTCACCAGGAACCGGTCGCGGCCGCGCACGCCCAACGGCGGAAGGGCGCGCATCGTCAACGGCCGCACTCTGATCGCCGAGATGAAGGAGACGAGCTACTACGCCGACGCGGCGGGTCGCGAGCCCTACCAGCTCTACTATCCCGGCGTCGACGGGCACTGGCCGATCGGCCAGTGGCGCCGCGTGGTGTGGGCGCTGTTCGCGCCGTGGTACCGGCTCGTCTACAACAGGTGGCGGAAGCGCTACCGCTCGGCGGAGGAATGGGACCCGACCGTGGGCGGCTGGCATTTGCCGAGCGCGGTGCGGATCAATCTCGGCTACTACGCGCTCACCCGCTTCGCCGTGCCGGTGACGGCGGACGTCTCGCGCATAGTCTATTTCCACCACCGGCCGCGGGCGCGGTCCGCGCTCGGCCGGCTGGTGCAAGTCGCGTGGTACTGGGGCTATTTCAACTGGTGGTTCCACTACAATTTCTCGTCGCAGGATGGGGCGATCTCGGCGCCCTGCCGCTACTGGACCGAGGAGCATCTCTCCTCGACCGATTCCTACCTGGTCGCGCTCCGGCGGCTGATCGTCGAGGGCTCGCGCGACGCGGCCCTCCGTAAGGCGCGCGCCGCCGCGGAGCGGCCGCCGGTCGCCGCCGCCGGGCCCTGAGGCGCACAATCACATAGGGAGGAGCGTTCCGATGGCGGCAAGCAATCGCGGCACGGTGCTCGTGCTCACCGAGAACGAGGCGAAGGGGCTCGTCACCATGCCGGAGGCGATCCGCGTCACCGAGGAGGCGTTCGCCGATTTCGGCCGCGGCACGGCAGAGGTGATCCCGCGCCACCGGCTGCACATGGCGCAGCCGGACGCCAAGGATCCGACCTGGTTCTTCATGAACGTGATCCCGGGGGCGGTGCGCGCGCACAACGTGGCGGCGCTGCGGCTCGACATCACCGAGTACGCCTACGCCAATGTCGGCGGGCGCAAGCGCAAGAACTTCCGGCCCGACTTCTCCGGCTTCGTGATCGTGTGGGACATGACGACCTGCGAGCCGCTGGGCATCGTGCACGACCACGCGGTCTCGCCGCTGCGGGTCGGCTCTACCTCGGGCGTCGCCGCGAAATACATGGTGCGCGACGACGCCGAGACGATGTGCCTGTTCGGCTCGGGCCGCCAGGCCGAGCAGCAGGCCGAGGCGTTCGCTGCCGCCGTACCCTCGCTCAAGACCATCCGCGTCCACTCGGTGACGAAGGAGCACCGCGAGGCCTTCGCCAAGCGGATGAGCGAGCGGCTGAATTTAAACGTCGAGCCCGCGTCCGACCCGCGCGCGGCGGTCAAGGGCGCCGACGTGGTGGTGACGGCGACCAACTCCAACGACATCGTGATGTTCGGCCGCTGGCTCGAGCCCGGCATGCACGTCACCTGCATCAGCGGCTCGACCCGCTTCGAGCAGCGGCGCGAGCTCGACGACGAGGTGGCGCGCGACGCCGACCATATCGTCTGCAACCTGCGCCAGCAGATCGAGCTCGATCATCAGCCGGAGCTGTGGGGCCCGCTGCGCAAGGGCTGGATCACCTGGGATTCGATCTACGAGCTGGGCGAGCTCTGCACCGGGCGGATTCCCGGCCGGTCGTCGTCGAGCCAGATCACGCTCCACTGCAACAATGTGGGCATGGGCATCCAGTTCGCCTCGGTGTGCAAGCGCGTCCTCGAGATCGCGCGCGAGCAGGGCAGGGGCACCGAGCTGCCGCAGGAGCTGTTCATGACCCGCCGTGAGCCGGACGACTTCTCCGCGCCGTAGGGGCGCCGGGCGCCTACGCGTCGGGATTCCATTCGTAGGGGACGAGCTCGCCCGACATGGCGCGGTGGAACTGCTCGGTCTGGGTGGTGGCCAGGCCCCAGCGGCAGCTCGGCCCCTTGCCCATCCCGATCGAGGCCCAGTAGGCCTTCCAGTCCTCGGGCGTGCCGGGGGTGTAGTCCTCCTCGTCGATCTGCTGCACCTCGGTGGTGTACTCGACGACGAAGCCCGACGGCTCGACCCAGTAGCCGAAGATGTTGTTGCCCGGCCCGTGGCGGCCGACGCCCCAGCCCATCTCGAAGCCCTTGCGCTTCAGCCGGCCGACGCCGCGCATCAGGGCGTAGATGTCCGGCACCTCGTAGGCGATATGGTTGAGCCCGTTATATTTCGAGCGCGCGATGGCGACCGAATGATGGTCGGACATGCAGCGGAAGAAGTGCATCGGGCCCGAATCGTCCGACAGGCGGAAGCCCAGCGTGTCCATGAAGAACGCGTCGTCCGCGCCGGTGTCGGTCGAGTTGAGCACGATGTGGCTGATCTTGCGCGGCCGGTCCTGGGCGTCCTCGGCGTCGCCATGGCCGGGCAGGTCGCAGGAGATCGAGAAATCGAGCCCATTCTTCGAGCGGAAGACGAAGCCGTACCCGCCGGCCGGCCCCGCCATCGGCCCCGGCGCCGTGACGATCTCCACCCCCTTCGCCTTGGCGCGGGCGTGGAGCGCATCGACCGAGGCCTTGTCGGCCGCGGCGAAGTTGACGCGGATCAGCTCGGACCGCGGCCGCTCCTCCAGCTTGACGATGTGGTGCTCCGGGCCGGTCGCGCGCAAATAGCGCGCCGGGCCGTCCTCGGCCACAGGGGCGAGGCCCCACACGTCCTGATAGAAGCGCGAGGCGGTCTTGAGGCTGGGCACGCCGAGCTCGGCCGAGCGTACGGCAATCACGCGGGGATCGGTCATGGTCTCACCTCTCGCTGGCGTTCGTCCGATGATACGGCGGATCGGTCCCGTCTGCAAAACCCGCAACGCGCTGCCGGTGCTACTCCGCCCTACCGTTCAGTGCGCTCGCCGGGTGAGTCGTGACACGATAGGCGCGCGCAGGCACGGCGGGGATGGTTTCTACTCCGGCTGCCCTCGATGGCTCCAGCGGCAGAGCCCCCCGCCGTGCCGACCGATCTTGACCGCTCATTACTCTGTGCGATCGATCGCTCCGTAGGGCGATGCCGGCAAGGACGGGAGGCGCAGCAGCAACCATTCGGGGGGTCCGATGAAGATATCCGTCGGCATCGACGCCGCCAAGGAAGTCCACTGGGCGGCGGCAATCGACGAAACGGCAAGGGTTCTGCTCGACCTGCGGGTCGAGAACACGCCGCAAGCGGTCGATCAGCTGATCGACCGCTTGCGCGCGCTCGACGGCGATGTCGTCGTCGGGGTCGATGTCATCGGCAGCTTCGCCGCCTTCCTCGAGGCCGCGCTGCTGGCGGCGGGCTTCCGCCTGGTCCATGTGCCCGGCCTGGTCGTCAATCGCGCGCGTCAGGGCCTGGTCGGCGGCGAGAACAAGTCCGACCCGCGCGACGCGCGCGTCATCGCCGAGCAGGTGCGCGTCCGTCCGGACCTGCGCCCCATCGAACCCGACGAGGAGGCCGCGGCCGAGCTGCGCGTGCTGACCGGCCGGCGGCGCGATCTCGTCGACGAGCAGACCCGGCGTCTGTCGCGCCTGCATGCGTCCCTGGCCGGCATCCATCCCGGCCTGGAGCGGTCGCTCGATCTCACCACCAAGGGCGCGCTGTGGCTCCTCACCCGTTACGTCACCCCGGGCGAGTTGTGCGGCGCCGGCCGCAGCAGACTGCTCAAGCATCTGCGCCGCGGCGCGGGCCTGCGCAAAATCGAGCCTCTGGCCGATGCGGCGCTTGCCGCCGCGCGGGCACAGCGCATCGCCGTGCCCGGCGAACGCGCGGTCGCAGCCGTGGTCCGCGAGCTCGCCACCGAAGCCCTCGCCGCCCGCGCGCGGATCGCCCAACTCGACCGCGAGCTGGAGGCGCTGATCGAATGCCACCCTGACGGCGCCCTCATCCGAACCCTGCCCGGAATGGGGGTGATCCATACGGCGGAGTTCATCGCCCAGGCAGGCAATCTCAACCGCTTCCGCTCGGCCGACGCGCTCGCCGCGGCCGCAGGTCTTGCCCCCGTGCTGCGCCAGTCCGGAAAGGTTCGCTATTTGCGTCGCCCCATCGGCGGCAACAAGGCCCTCAAGCAGGTCTTCTACCGCGCCGCCTTCTGCGCCCTCGCCGACCCGCAGAGCCGCGCCTACTACGACCGCAAGCGAACCGACGGAAAAAGCCATGAACAGGCCGTCATTGCCCTCGCGCGACGACGCGTCAACGTCCTCTGGGCCATGCTTCACAATCGCCAAGCCTTCGATCCCGGCTACCGAAAAGCCGCTTGACTGGCGCATTACTCCGCCGCGGCGGGCAGCAGCGTGCCGGTCGGGTCGTCGCAGGCGGCGCGGGCCTCGGCATAGCCGCGGCGCATGTCGCGGTCGGCCGGGCTCAGCCACTCGCCCCCGCGCGCGCCGGCGCAGAGCTCGGGCCGCATCACGGCGTCGGGCACGGCGCCGGTCTTCTGGTGGGCGCGGGCGGCGTCGAGCAGCTTCTTGCGGGTGCGGGTGATCGCCACGTCGCTCGGCGCCAGATGCTCGAATGTGAAGTCGGTGATCGGCCCCATCGATTCGGTGATCGCCTGATCCTGCAGGTGGATGCCGACGATGCCACTGTAGTTGACGTTGCGCTGCATCTCGCGGTCGAGCCCGTGATCGTTCGATGCGTCATCGGCAAGGCGCCAGCGGCCGTACCAGTCGGTCGCGTTCGGCTTGAAGCGCAGCTCGGACGAATGGCCCGGCACCGGCGTCCCGTCCTTGCGCAGGCCCAGCGCGCGCTTGTTGCCGGCCCAGCCGACGGAGATGAACATGGTGTGGGTGTCGTCCATCGGCACCCAGCCGCGCACCATCGGGTTGTGCTCGATCGGGCCGGTGGGCGGCATGGTCCAGAACGGCAGCAGGAAATGGGCGATGCGCCAGTAGGTCCGGCCGCCGCCGCCGTCGCGCGAGGCGCCGTAGCGCAGGCCGTAGGGCGCGTCCTCCACATGCAGGTCGGGCGTGCGCGAGGTGACGGAGTGCCGGCCGATCTGGTCCTCCGGCACCTCGTCGGCGTTCAGCGCGCCGAGATGCAGGAACGAGAAATGGGTAGTGTCGATGTCGCCCTCGAGCGCCTGCACCCAATTGCATTCGCGCTGCACGAAGTTGATGCGCGCCTCCGCCTCGGGGAGCAGCAGCGGCTCGATCGCCGGCAGCGGCGGGGCGGTCTCGGCCTTGCCCATATAGAGCCAGACGAGCCCGTTGCGCTCGGCGACGCGGTACGCCTTGGCGTGCAGCTTGTGCTTGAAGTCCTGGTGCGCAGGCAGGTTCGGCATGTCGAGGCAGTTGCCGTCCACGTCGAACTTCCAGCCGTGATAGATGCAGCGCACGCCGCCCCGTTCGTTGCGGCCGTAGAACAGCGAGGCGCAGCGGTGCGGGCAGCGGTGGTCCATGATGCCGACGCGCCCGGCCGTGTCGCGGAAGGCGATCAGCTTCTCGCCCAGAAGCATCAGCCGGACGGGCGTGCCGTCGGCGACGAGCTCCGACGACTTCGCCGCCGGAATCCAGGCCTCGCGCAGCATCTCGCCCATGGGCGTGCCCGGCCCCACACGTGTGAGGATTTCGCCTTCGCGCTTCGAGGTCATTGGCGCGCTCCCGTCGTCTCGGCGCATAAAACTATATCCTTGCCGGACCGCGACGCCAGCCCTGCTTGCGCCCCGGGACCCGAAAAGTCATAAGATGGCCGAAACAAGCCTTGTTGGGGGAAACGTGCCCGTTCGACCAGACCTCGCCTCGCTTCGGCCGTTCCTCGCGCCGAAATCCTTCGCCATCGTCGGCGCCTCGACCGATCCGCAGAAGGTGGGCGGCCGGCCGGTCGCGCTCGCCAAGGCTTCGGGTTACGAGGGGCGCGTGTACCCGATCAACAAGGGCGCGGCGGAGGTGCAGGGGCTCAGGGCCTACCCCTCGGTGCGCGACGTGAACGCGCCAATCGACTGCGCCTTCATGGCGATCCCCGCCCAGGCGGTCGAGGAGGCGCTCACCGAATGCGCCGAGGCGGGGGTGCGCGCGGTGGTCTGCGTCTCGGCCGGCATGGCCGAGATCGGCGGCGAGGGGACCAAGCGCCAGCAGCGCATGACCGACATCGCGCGCGAATCGGGCATGCGCATCATCGGGCCCAACTGCCTCGGCGTGTTCGACGTCGGGCACAGATTCTACGCGACATTCGCGGCGGGCTTCCTCGACCCGTCGTTCGGGTTTCCGACGCTCGGTCCGATGTCGATCGTGAGCCAGTCAGGCGCGTTCGGCATGCACGCCTATACCCTCGCCAAGTTCCGCGGGCTTTCGGTCTCGTCCTGGATCACCACCGGCAACGAGGCCGACGTCGAGTTCGGCGAGTGCCTGAGCTACCTCGCCGACGACCCGCAGACGCGCGTGATCCTCGCCTACCTAGAGGGCGCGCGCGACAAGGACTCGATCGTCGAGGGGCTGGAGAAGGCGCGCCGCGCGGAGAAGCCGGTCATCGTGCTCAAGGTCGGCCGATCGGCCGTCGGCTCGGTCGCGGCGTCGTCGCACACGGGCTCGCTCGTCGGTTCCGACACGGCCTACGATGCGTTGTTCAAGCAGTACGGGGCCTATCGCGCGGCGACGATCTCAGAGCTGATCGACGTGGCCGCGGCGTGCTGCGCGGGGCGCTTCCCGGCGTCTTCCGAGGTCGGCACGATCTCGATCTCGGGAGGCGCGAACGTCATCATGGCCGATGCGGCGTCCGAGGTCGGCGTCGACATCCCCGCGCTCCCCAAGCCGGCGCAGGAGAAAATCGGCTCCTACGTGCCCTACGCCGCGACGCGCAATCCCCTGGACACGACGGGCATGTGGTCGGGCATGCCGGACCTGTTCCCGAAATTCCTCGACGTGCTGGTGGAGGACGGCAAGCTCCCCTCGGTGGTGATCTTCGGCTCGACGATGGGCACCAGCGGGCCGTTCTATCGCGGCGTGATCGAGAGCCTGAAGCCGATCCGCGAGCGCCACCCCGAGAAGGTGATGATCATGTCGGCGGTCTGCCCCCGCGATGTGCGCGAATACACCGAGGCGGCGGGCTTCCTGGTGTTCGAGGACGCCGACCGCGCGATCCGCGTGATCGGCGCGCTCGCCGGCTTCGCCAGATCGTGGAAGCGCAAAAGCGCGACGCGGCCCGGCCTGCCAAAGAGCCTGCCGCGCCTGCCCGAGACGCAGGTCGGCGAGGCCCAGGCGCTCGGCGTGCTCGAGGCGGCGGGCGTGCCGGTCGTACCCTATCGCCTGTGCGCGAGCCCGGCGGAGGCGGCGAAGGCGTGCGCGTCGTTCAAGTTCCCGGCGGTGCTCAAGATCGCCTCGCCCGACATATTGCACAAGACCGAGATGGGCGGGGTGATGCTCGGCATCGAGACGCGCGCCGCCGCCGAAAAGGCCACGCGCACGCTGCTCTCCCGCGCCAAGAAAACGCACCCCAAGGCGCGCATCGACGGCGTCGTCGCGATGAAGCAGGTCGAGGGCGGCGTCGAATGCATCCTCGGCGCGCACAACGACCCGGCGCTCGGCCCGGTGGTGATGTTCGGGCTCGGCGGCATCTTCGTCGAGGTATTCAAGGACGTAGCGTTCCGCTTGGCGCCAATCGGCCTCGACGAGGCGCGCGCCATGATCCACGAGGTGAAGGGCCATGCCCTCCTCGCCGGGGCGCGCGGCAAGAAGCCGGCCGACACCGACGCCATCGCGAAAGCCCTCGTGCGGCTCTCCTACCTCGCCGCGGCCAACGAAGACCGGTTCGAAATCGATCGACGTGAATCCGTTCATCGTCGGCGAGAAGGGCAAGGGCGCCGTCGCCGTCGACGCCGTCATCGTGCCGCGGAAAAAATAATTTTGCCGTTGGTCCTGAGTAGCGGCCGTGCGAAGCGCGGGCGCGTATCGAAGGACGAAACCGCGAGATCTCGCCAGCGTCGCCCTTCGATACGGCCGCTGGGCGACCTACTCAGGGCGAACGGGACATGCGGCGCTACTCCGCCGCCCTCTGGTAGCTCGTCAGGTCGATATATTCGAGCAGCGTGCCGTCGGGGTCGCGGAAATAGGCGCGCGGGCCGTTGATCACCCCGCCCTGGCGGTCCTCCTCGAACTCGACCGTTACGCCGTTCTTGCGCAGATGGTCGAGCGCCGGGCCATACTCGGCGCCGTCGAGGATGAAGGAGTGGTGCACGCCGTTGTGGTCGTCGAGTGTCGGGTTGATCGGACCCTTGCGCTCGACCAGGATGACACACACCCCGCCGGCGTCGAGGAACGCCATCGTCTTGGGGATCGAGCGCAGATGCTTCATCCCGACGATCTCGGTGTAGAAGCGCGTCGCCGCGGCGAGGTCGCTCACGGGGATCGAGAAATGGGCGCAGCCTTTGATCTCGGGCATGTCGTGTCTCCCTATGCGCGGTCGCCTTCGTCGGCGATGCCGTCGAGATAGCGCTCCCAGACCTCGAGGTTGACGCGGCACGCCTCGACGACCGCGTCCTCCATGGCGAGGCGGCTGGCGTGTTCCGCCACCGTGTTCCAGCCGAGGTCGGAATGGGCGACGTCGGCCTCTGTGTGCAGCTCGAAGAAATCGAGCTGCGCGTCGCTGAGCCCGAACAGGTCGCGCCAGCGGTCGCGCTCCATGCCGAACCAGCCCTTCTCGCGCACCGCGCCCGAACCGTACCCCGGCACGTTCACCCGCTCGGCGCAGGTGTTGGCGATCAGGCCTTCGAGCCAGTGCCGGTTCGACATCAGCCCGTCCCAGGCGAGCCAGCACATGCGGGTGGAGGGGAGCGGCTCGGCCGCGCGGATCCGGTCGAGGTCCATGCCGATGGCGACGCCCAGGCCCTCCAGGATCGCCCAGTGCGGCTTGCCGTGGCCGTGCGCGTCGTCGGCGATCACCTCCTCGGCGCAGGCGCGGATGATTCGCATGCGGATGTCCCAGTCGGGGCAGTTGGTCGCGACGCGCAGCTTGAGGACGGAGTTGCGCTGGCGGGTGTTCTGCCGGTGCTGATAGACGAAGGCGCGGGCGCGGCCCCTCGTCATCGGCTCGTTAAGGAGCCGCGCGCGGCCCGCGAACGCATCGACCTCCGCGTCCAGCCGCCGGATCACCTCGCCCGTTGCCATCGTCGTCTCCCCTTCCGCCCCGCGATCATGCCACCGCGGCCCCTGACACGAAAGCGCGGCGGGGCTATAGTCGGCGCGCCACGGGAGGGACCGACATGCCCCGCTACACCGCCATCGACGCCGACGCGCCGTCCGGCACCGACCGCTCGATCCATTCGCGCCAGCGCGAGCTCGCCCAGATCACTGGGCCGTCGCTGTTCAAGCTGAAGGCCCAGCTCCTCGATCAGGGCCGCACCGACACGGTGCTGGCCGCGACGGACAATCTGACCGTCCGTCTCAAGGTCTATGCCGAGGGCGGCGAGAACGAGCTGCACGCCCATCCGCACGAAGATCACTTCTTCGTGGTGCTGCAGGGCAAGGCGATCTTCCACGGGCCCGACGACGAGACCGTGACCGTCGGCCCCTACGAGGGCATCATGCTGCCCAAGGGCAACCTCTACTGGTTCGTCGCCGAGGAGGGTCAGCCGCTGGTCATGTTGCGGGTCGGCTCGCCCAATGGCACGCCGGAGGGCAAGCCCGACCGCATCAACCGCAAGGGCGAGCCGATGGCGGGCGATTCCCCGGAGAACAAGACCGTGCCGATCAAGTTTCGCGCCGGCGCCTGGTTCGGCGGCTAGGGCGCGGATTGTTTCCGCCGATCGGGGCGGAATTCTGCCAGTCGCTCGGCCGGTTTTGGGTATGTTCCGCCGCCGGCCCGCGCATTGGCCGAAATTCCGCGACAAAGCGCCGGGCTAGCGTCGCCAGCGCGCCGGCAGGTTCTCGGCGTGCTGGGTCGGCATGGCCGCATGTCCCAGCGCGGTGACACGCGTCAAGCGGAGCTGGTAGGCGTGAATGGTCGCGGCGACACCCGCGGCAATGGTCATCGTCACCGCAAGGCCGATCAGTGCCAGTTCCAGGGAGCGGCGACGGAAACGCCGCCTGCCGAAGACTGCCATGTCCTGTGCCTCCAAAGCCTGGACAGCCACATTGCACCGCGGGCGGTCAGTTTTTGGTTAACGAAGCGCAGCCGTGTTTGCCCGCATCGAAACACGTGAATCGCTTCGCCCTGTATCCGGGCGATGACCTAGGGGAAACTACGGATTTCCGCTCGCGGCGAATGGTGACAGGGTCGTCCCGCGTGTAACGGGCATCGAAGGAACCGCGGCGCCGGTGGCGCGTTGTCACCGGCCCCGCATACGATCGAAGGTGCCGATGACCCTGTCCGAGCTCTGGCCCCTGTGGGCGCCGCCCAAGGTGCTGATCGTCGAGGACGAGGCCCTGATCGCCAGGCATGAGCGCGCCCTCCTCGAAGCTGCCGGCTACACCGTCGTCGGCGTCACCGGCGACGCCGAAGAGGCGTTCGTCCTGTGCCAAAAGGACCCGCCGCACGTGGCGGTGGTCGACGTCCAGCTCGCCGGCGACATCAACGGGATCACGCTCGCGGTCGAGATCGCCCGGCGCCACGAGATCGCCGCGGTGCTGGTCACCGGCAACCCGCGGGCGGTGATCGAGCAGGCGTGGGACTTCCGCTACGCGATGCTCTCGAAGCCGTTCGACGATGCCGAGCTCCTGCGCGCCGTCGCCGCCGCCTTCGAGCTGGCGCGCTTCGGCGGGCCGCAGCAGCCCGGGCGCGGCCGGCTCCTCGCCGGCCCGGAATAGCGCGCGCGAATCCGTCTGGGGCCGGCGGGGGCCTTCCCCTGCTATAACCCGCGCCATGTCACGGACCGAACCCGGCCGCGCAGCGATCCTGCGCGGCATCGCGTGGATGCTGGCCGCATCCTTCTTCTACTCGGCGGCAAGCGGGTCGGTGCGGCTCCTCGCCCGCGACTACGACCCGCTCGAGCTCGTGTTCATCCGGAACGTGGCGAGCGTTCTTGTGCTGGCGCCGATGATGTGGCGCGCGGGGCTGGCCGGGCTCGCCACGCGCAGGCTCGGGGCGCACGCGCTCCGCGCAGCCTTCTCGTTCGTCGGCACGATGACGCTGTTCCTGGCGCTGGCGCGCATGCCGATCGCCGACGTGAGCGCGATCATCTTCACCCAGCCGCTATTGACCATCCTGCTGGCGATCCTGGTGCTCGGCCAGACGGCGGGTCCTCGCACCTGGGCCGCCTGCGCCGCGGGATTCGCGGGCGCCGCGATCATCCTCCGGCCGGGCTTCGCGAATTTCGGCGTGGCGGGGCTGTTCGCGCTCGCCGCGGCGCTCACCTATGCCGGTGCGACCACGGTGATCAAGTCGCTGTCACGCACGGAATCGACATTGTTGATCACCGTGTCGGTCAACGTGCTGATGCTGCCTTTGTCGGCGCTCGCGACCGTGTTCGTGTGGAAGACGCCCGCCTGGATCGACCTGCCGGGCCTGTTCCTCCTGGGCGCGCTCTATGTCGCGGCGCAGTGGTCGATCACCAAGGCGGTCGAGGCGGCGGACGCGCGGGTGGTGCAGCCGCTCGACTTCCTGCGCCTGCCGTGGGCCGCGCTGATCGGCTGGGTGCTGTTTCGCGAGCTGCCCGACGCCTGGACCTGGGTCGGCGCTGCGGTGATCTTCGGCGCCTCGATGTACGCCATGCGAACCGCGGCACGCGGCTAATTCCGCGTGAGCGGAAAATGCTCTGACGATCAGGGTGCGCGCATGTCGGCCGCGGTGGTCTCCAGCCCCTCGCGCAGCGCCTTGCGGTGCGGCTGGATGGCAAGCCAGGCGACGAAGCACAAAGCCGCGCCGGCGGCGAGCGGTATCTGCAGCCCGAAGACCGACGAGGCGGCACCGATGATGAGCGCGCCGACCGCCGGCGCGCCGCGCCAGGTGAGTCCGTAAAGGCTCATGATCCGCCCGCGCATCGCGCCGTCGACCGAGGTCTGGATCAGCATCTGCGAGCCGGTCGAGCACAAGGTCAGGCAGCCCGAGATCACCACCACGCAGGCGAGGCCGAATCCGTACCAGGGCGTCGACGCGAAGGCGAACAGCGAGATCGAGAGCACCACGACGCCGCCGAGCACGATCCGCGTCATGCCTTCGATGCGGGCGTACTGCGCGATCAGGAGGCCCGCCGTCAGCCCGCCCGCGCCCGCCGCCGACACCAGCATGGCGAGCCCGTGCGCCCCGCGGTGGTACACCGCGTCGGCGAGCCCCGGCATCATGTCGAGATAGGGCCGGGTGAACATGGCGAAGGCGATGACCAGCAGCAGCAGCGGCCCGACCGCCTTGTCGCGTGCGGCGTGCACGATCCCCGCCCAGGCGTCGGCGAACAGCCCGGCGTGACCGGGCGCGCCGCGCTCCTCGCGCAGCTCGTGGATGGCGTAGACCGCGCCGAGGAAGAAGATGTAGCTCGCCGTATTGAACACGAAGGTCCAGTCGACGCCGACCTGGTCGATGATGATTCCGGCGAGCGCCGGGCCGACGAACACGGACGCCTGGAACAGGATGGAGTTGAGCCCGATCGCCGGCGGGATGTCCTCGTGCGGCACCATGTTCGGGCCCATGGTGAGGCGCAGCGGCATCGACAGCGCCTGGCATACGCCGCCCAGCATCACCAGGATCAGCATCCAGAGGACGGTGATCTCGCCGGTGACGACGAGGGCGGTCAGAACCACCGACTGCACGCCGTTCGCGACCTGCAGCCAGCGGAACAGGCGCAGCCGGTCGACCCGGTCGGCGAGGGCGCCGGCGATCGGCACCAGGAAGAAGATCGGGATCGCCTCGGAGGCCGACATCAGCCCCAGCCACGTGCCGGAGTTGGTGAGCTGCCAGGTCAGCCAGCCGATGCCGATCCGCTGCACCCAGTAGCCGATGGCGGAGGCGAAGCCGCCCATCGAGTAGATGCGGAAGTCGCGGTGGCGCAGCGCGCGGCCCAGCCCCTGCGAGGCGAGATGCTTCCAGATGCGGCCGAGCGTGCTCACTGCGCGGCCGCGCCGGCGGCGGCGCGCGCACGCTGCCCGCGTTCGTGCCAGGCAAGGAGGACGATCGCGGCGCCGATGGTCAGCCCGCCGGACCAGGTCGAAAGCGTCGGCACCTCGGCGAAGGCCACGTAGCCGATCGCCGCCGCCCACAGCAGGCGCAGGAACATGAACGGCTCGACGAAGCTCACGTCGAGCCAGCGATAGGCGCGCACGATGCACACCTGCGCCGTGGTGCCGAACACGCCGATGGCGAGCAGCCGGACGAGCTCGCCCACGTCGGGCCAGCGCCAGACGAAGACGGCCGGCAACAGCGTGATCGCAGCCATGAAGATCGAGACATAGGCGACGATGGTCGCCGCACTGTCGGTCGCCGACAGCTCCTTCGCGAACAGCTTGATGCCCGAGGCCAGCACCGACGAGAAGAGCGCCAGCGCGACGCCCAGACCGACCGTCGCGAAGCCCGGCCTCACGATCATCAGCGTGCCGGCGATCCCGGCAAGCGCCGCGCCCCAGCGGCCGAACTCCCACCCGCTCGCCGAGGAACAGGCTCGCGCCCAGCGCGACGCAGATCGGAGTGAGGAGCGAGAGCGCGGTCGCCTGGGCGAGCGGCACCAGCGAGAGCGCGGTGAACCAGCAGATCATCGAGGCGGCGTTGCACACCCCGCGGACCGCGTGCAGCCCGAGCCGCTCGGTGCGCAGCGCGCCGAGCCCGCGCCGCGCCAGCCACGGGATGAAGATGATGAAGCCGAACGCATTGCGGAAGAACGCGATCTCGAACGGATGGATGTCGTGCGACACGCCGCGCACCAGCGCGTGCATGCTCGACAGGAGCGCGGTCCCCACCACGATCAGCGCGAAGCCCTGCAGTCCGAAACCGGGCAGGGCGACGCGAAGGCTGGCAAGTCGGGTCATGGGCTGGGACGAATCGCGGCGGGTTGCAGCATCGTGAAACTGTAACATACCTTGTTGCCGCCCCCAGCGTCATCGCGCCGCGTTCCGCGACGCACGGTGACGAAGACGCGTCATCCCGGGGAACCGGTTCCGCGCGCCGGCCCGCCGCGCTAGAAACGGGCGATCCAGGGGAGCGACCGATGAACCATCTCGACGTGAAGGGCGTGCGGTTTCCCGCCATCGGGTTCGGCACGTCCGGCTTGCACGGCAGGTCCTGCCGCGACATGGTGCGCCGCGCGATCGAGATAGGCTATCGCCACATCGATACGGCGCGCGTCTACGGCAACGAGGCGGAGGTGGGCGAGGGCATCCGCGCCGCGGGCGTCGCGCGCGACGAGATATTCCTGGTCACCAAGGTGTGGCGGTCGGAGCTTGGTCCGAAGGACGTGCGCCGCTCGGCCGAGGCGAGCCTCGCCGCGCTCGGGATGGACCATGTGGATTGCCTCCTGATCCACGCACCCAGCGACACCGTACCGATGGCGGACACGCTGGGCGCCTTCGCCGCGCTCCGCGACGAAGGCAAGACGCGGCACATCGGGGTCAGCAACTTCTCGGTCGCGCAGATGCGCGAAGCGGGCGAGACGCAGGGCGCCGACGTGTTCTGCAACCAGATCGAATACAACTTCCTGACCGACCGGTCGGACCTGCTCGCCTACATGCGCGGCGAAGGGTCGGTCCTGGTGGCGCACCGGCCGCTCGGGCGCGGCTCGCTGATCGATCATCCGGTGCTCGCGCGCATCGGCCGCGCGCACAAAAAGTCGGCGGCGCAGATCGCGCTCGCCTGGCTGGTGCGCCAGCCGGGCGTCGCCGCGATCCCGCGCACCTCGCGCGAGGCGCACGCCCATCTCAATCTCGACGTGTTCGATGTCCGGTTCACCGAGGCGGAGATCGCCGAGATCGACCGGCTCGGCCAAGGATGAAGGTCCCGGAAAAGACCCGGCGGGCGATCGACCCGGGCTGGGCGCCGGACGGAGATCGGGCTCGACGTCGGCTACATGTACCCGCCGGTGCGCAGCCGTTCGAACGCGTCCTCCAACTCCTGGTCCTGGGCGCGGCCGGAGCGCTCGGAGATGCGGGTGGATTCGAGCTCGGCGATGATCTCGTCGAGCGTCGCGGCGGTCGACGCGACCGTGCCGGTGCAGGGCGCGCAGCCAAGCGAGCGGTAGCGCCTGCCGTCCTTGGCGAAGTAGAGGTCGACCACAGGGATGTTCTCGCGACGGATGTAGCGCCACACGTCGATCTCGGTCCAGTGCAGCAGCGGGTGGATGCGCACGTGCGTGCCGGGCGGGAAGTCGGTCTTGTACTGGTCCCAGAACTCCGGCGGCTGGTTCTTGAAGTCCCAGTTCGCGTCCTCGCCGCGCGGCGAGAACACGCGCTCCTTGGCGCGCGTGCCTTCTTCGTCGCGGCGGATGCCGAGGATGATGCCGTTGAAGCCGTGGCTCGCCACGACCTCGCGCAGGGGCTGGGTCTTGAGCGCCTGGCAGCAGACGACGCGCCCCTTCGTGTGGTTCATGCCTTGGGCGAGCGCGGCCTTGTTCTGGCCCACGATCAGCTCGATGCCCCAGGCCTTCGCCATGCGGTCGCGGAATTCGATCATCTCGGGCAGCTTGTAGGAGGTGTCGATGTGGATCGCGGGGAACGGCACGTGGCCGAAGAACGCCTTGCGGGCGAGCCACATCATCACGTTCGAATCCTTGCCGATCGACCACAGCATGGCGGTCTTGTCGAAGGCGTAGAAGGCCTCCCGCAGGATGAAGATGCTCTGGCTCTCCAGCGCGTCGAGCCGGTCGATCGTGGCGGTGCTCTGCGAACTCACGGCAGGTTCTCGCTCCCGGGCCAATCCAGCGGCCCCGTATGGATTCCGCACTCGGTCTTGTCTTGACTGGCCCATCTTCCGTCGCGCAGCCCCGCCCCGGGGCGCGGCCGGTCGGTGCAGGGCATGCAGCCGATCGAGGTGTAGCCGTCGGCGACCAGCGGGTGCGCCGGCAGATTCCGAGCCGCGAAGTGCGCGACTATATCCTCGCGCGCCCAGGTGGCAAGCGGGTTGACCTTGACGTGCACGCCGTCGGCCTCGATCGTCGGCAGGGCGGCGCGCGCCCCGCCGTGGAAGCGCTTGCGCCCGGTGAACCAGCCGTCGAACCCGGCCAGCGCCCGGGCGAGCGGCACCACCTTGCGGAATCGGCAGCACGCGTCGGGATTCACACGCCATAGGACGCCCTGCGGGTCGTGGCGCGCCTCCTCGTCCTCGCTCGGCCCGACGACGCGCAGGTCGGTGAGGCCGAGCCGGTTGCGCAGCTCGCCGCGATAGCGCAGCGTCTCGCCGAACAGCTTGCGCGTGTCGAGGAAGATGACCGGCGTCGCCGGGTCGATTTGCGCCACGAGGTCGAGCATCACCGCCGCCTCGGCGCCGAACGACGAGCCGACGGCGATGCGGCCGGGAAACTCGACCTCGATCATCGCCCGGACGAGCTCGATCCCGCTGACGCCGGCGTAGCGCGCGGTAAGCTCCGCCGCCCGCGCGGCGGCCTCGGCCGCGCGGGCACGCAGCCGGTCCGGGTCGGCGCTCGCCTCGAGCGCGGGATCAGGCCGCGGCGACGGCGCGGCGCTCATCGGGTTCCTCGACGGGCGGGGGCGCCGCCTCGGCGGCGGCGAGCGTCTCGCGCAGCGCGACCACCGATCCGACCACCACCAGGACGGGGCCTTTGAGCCCGGCCGCGGCGACGCGCGCAGCGAGGTCGGCCAGGGTGCCGGCGATGACGCGCTGGTCGGGCCGCGCGCCGTTCTCGATGGCGGCCGCCGGCGTTGCGAGATCGAGCCCGTGCGCCGCCAGGCTCGCCGTCGTCTCGGTTAGGGTGGCAAGCCCCATGTAGATGGCCAGAGTATGGCCGGGGCGGGCCAGCCCCCCCCAGTCGAGCGGCGGCGCGCCCTTGCGCCGGTGGGCCGAGACGAGGGTCACCGCGTGGGCGTGGTCGCGGTGGGTGAGGGGGATGCCGGCAAGCGCGGCGACGCCCGTCGCGGCGGTGATGCCGGGCACGACGCGGACGGGAACGCCAGCCCGGGCCAGCACCTCCATCTCCTCGCCGCCGCGGCCGAACACGAACGGATCGCCGCCCTTGAGGCGCACGACGCGCTTGCCCTGCTGCGCCAGCCCGACCAGCAGGGCATTGATGCGGTCTTGGCCCGCCCCGCCGTCGCCGCACCTTTTGCCGACGTCGATCCGCTCGGCGTCGCGCCGCGCGAGCTCGAGGATCTCGGGCGCGACCAGCCGGTCATGCGCGATCACGTCGGCCGCCTGCAAAGCGCGCAGCGCGCCAAGGGTCAAGAGGTCGGGATCGCCCGGTCCGGCGCCGACCAGCGCCACCTCGCCGCGGACCGGCAGGCGCGCCGCGTCGTCGATGGCGCGGGCGGCCAGCCCCTCGGCCTCGGCCTCGCGCCCGGCAAGGACGAGGGCGGCGATGCGCCCCTCGAACAGCAACTCCCAGAAGCGCCGGCGCGCGGGGCCGGGCAGGCGGCGGCGCACGCTCGGCCTGAGGCGCGCCGCCAGCTCGGCGAGCCGGCCGATTGCCGCCGGCAGGGCCGCCTCGATGCGCGCGCGCACAAGGCGCGCCAGCACCGGCGCCGCCCCGCCCGAGGAGATCGCCACCGTCACCGGCGCGCGGTCGACGATGGCCGGCATGATGAAGCTGGAGAGCTGCGCGTCGTCCACCACGTTGACCGGCACATGTGCGGCCTCGGCCGCACCAGAGACGACGGCATTGACGGCCCTGCGGTCGGTCGCAGCGATGACCAGCGCGTGGCCGGCAACGTGGCCGGGCGCGAACGGCGCGGCGAGATGCGCGATGCGCCGGGCGGCGGCGAGGGGAGCGAGGCCGTTGCCCAGCGCCGGCGCAACTACGGTCACCTGCGCGCCCGCCCTCAGCAGAAGCGCGACCTTGCGGGCGGCGACCGGGCCGCCGCCGACCACCAGGCAGGACCGGCCCGCCAGTTGCAGAAAAATCGGGAAATGGGACATGGGTTACGAGTGCGGCACGATGTCGGCCGGGTTGCGGTCGATGGCGACGCCGAAGCCGCGCAGCTCCGCCTCGACGTCGAGCACGAACTCGGGGTCGATATTGGCAAGCAGCAGGTTGCGCCGCCGGGTGAGCATCGGCACCGGGCGCCAGCGGCCGATCACCTCGCGCAGCCCGGTCCTGAGCCGCACCGGGCCGGCATCTGCAATGCGTCCCTGCGGCACCACGACCAGGATCGACCAGTAGCCGTCGCCCTGCGGGCTCAGGCCCGGCGTCTCGTCCGAAAGGGGCGGCGCGGGGGCGCGGTGCGCCGACCAGCCGGCCTCGAGCGCGGCCAGGCGGGCGGCGAGCCCTTCGCCCCCCGCGCAGCGCACCGCAACGCCGAGGTCGCCGCGCATGATGAGGGCGTCCGGAGCGTGCGCGTCGGCCAACCCATCGAGGGCGAGGTACTGCTCCGCGCTCATCCGTCCGGCCGGAAAGCGCGCCTCCAGCGTCTGCAGCGTGCCCTCGAGCCCGACACCTTCGCCGGCCATGTCCGAGCCGCCCCCGCCCGCCTGGTGGAAGGCGGCGGAAGGATTGGAGACGGTGCCATCGCGGATCATGCGCAGCGGGTCCATGGCCCTATTTCACATCTTAATACGGTTTAAATATATATAGTATCATAACAATCGGTAATTATATGTCATTACAAAACGAACATGTGCTTAAGGTACCGAACGCGCGGCACGGCGATACAAAGGCCGCCGGTCGTCGGCCGCGCCTTGATAGGTGACCGAGAACTCGCGGAACGCCGCCAGCGCGTCCTCTGCCGATCGGTCGGGCCGCAGCTCGTAGGCGTCGATGCCGCAGCGGCGCATGAAGAAAAGCTGGTCGCGCAGCACCTCGCCGACGGCGCGTAGCTCGCCGGTATAGCCGTAGCGCTCGCGCAGCAGCCGGGCGTGCGAGAAGGCGCGCCCGTCCTTGAACGAGTCGAAGGCGAGGGCAATCACGCTGAGGCGAGCAAGGTCGTCCTTCAGTTCGGCTGGCGAGTCCGCGCCGCCGAGCCGCACCCCGACGCCGCCGTTGCGTGCGGTGAACGTTTCGCGTTCGGTGCGCCAGCGGGCGAGGGACACGATCACGTCGGTGCCGGCCGGCGCCGGCACGTCGTCGGCGAGGTGGACCCAGCGGTCCTCGCCGATGGCGCCGTCCTTAATGAGCCTTTTCATACAGGTACTCCTTGAACGGCTCCTTGCCGATGCGGCGGTAGGTGTCGATGAACCGCTCGCCGTCCGCCCGGCGGTCGAGATAGAGCCTCACGATCTTCTCGATCGCGTCGACGATGGCGTGCTCATCGAAGGCGGGGCCGAGGATGTCGCCGATCGAAGCGTCGTCCGACTGCGATCCGCCCAGGCTCACCTGGTAGTATTCCTTGCCGTGGCGGTTCACGCCCAATATGCCGATGTGGCCGGCGTGGTGATGGCCGCAGGCGTTGATGCAGCCCGAAATGTTGAGGTCCAGCGGCCCGATGTCGTGCAGCCGGTCCAGATCGTCGAACCGCTCCGCGATGCGCTGGGCGATCGGGATCGAGCGCGCGTTGGCGAGGCCGCAATAATCGAGCCCGGGACAGACGATCATGTTGGTGAGGAGCCCGAGGTTCGAGGTCGCGAGGCCGAGTGCTGCGAGGCGCGCGTAAAGCTCGGCGAGGCGGCCTTGCTCGACGTGCGGCAGCACCAGGTTCTGCTCGTGCGTCACCACGATCTCGCCGACGCTCATCGCGTCGGCGAGTTCGGCGATGGCGTCCATTTGGTCGGCGGTGCAGTCGCCGGCGATGCCGCCGTGCGGCTTGAGCGAGATCACCGCGGCGGCGTAGCCCGGCTGTTTGTGCGCGACGACATTGGTGCGCACCCAGTTCGCGAAGGCGCGGTCGGTGCGCTTGGCGGCGTCGAAGGCGGGATCGACGCTCGGCAAAGTGCGGTAGGCGGGCGGGGCGAAGAACGATGCGACGCGCGCCTGCTCCGCCTCGTCGAGCGCCAAGGCGTCATCTCGGTCGGCGGCGACAATGTCGCGCCATTCCTGCTCGACCATGTCGCGGAACCTGTCGGCGCCGGTCTCGGCGACCAAGATCTTGATCCGGGCCTTGAACGGATTGTCGCGCCGGGCGAGGAGGTTGTAGACGCGCATGATCGCTTCGAGATAGCGGAACAGCTCGCGCTTGGGGAGGAAGTCGCGCATCGTTACGGCGACGGCCGGCGTGCGGCCCTGGCCGCCGCCGGCGAGGACATGGAAGCCGCGCTCGCCCGCCCGCTCGACGATGCGGATGCCGATGTCGTGGAACGCGACGGCCGCCCGGTCTCGCGCGGCGCCGCTCACCGCAATCTTGAACTTGCGCGGCAAGTACGAGAATTCCGGGTGGAAGGTCGACCACTGGCGGATCATTTCGCAATAGGGGCGCGGGTCCTCCAGCTCGTCCGCCGCCACGCCGGCGAACTCGTCGGCGGTGGTGTTGCGGATGCAGTTGCCCGAAGTCTGGATCGCGTGCATCTCCACCTTGGCGAGCTCGGCCAGGATGTCGGGGATGTCGGCGAGGCGGGGCCAGTTGAACTGGATGTTCTGGCGGGTGGTGAAATGGCCGTAGCCGCGGTCCCAGGTGCGCGCGATGTGGGCAAGCGTCCGCATCTGGCGCGACGAAAGAAGGCCATAGGGCACGGCGATCCGCAGCATGTAGGCGTGAAGCTGCAGATAGACGCCGTTCATCAGCCGAAGGGGGCGGAACTCGTCCTCGGTCAGCTCGCCCGCCAGGCGGCGGCGCACCTGGTCGCGGAACTGGGCCACCCTCTCATTTACCAGCGCGTGGTCGTACCGGTCGTACACGTACATTCGGCGGTCCCTGTTACTATATCACTTATAAATGTAAAATAAGATATTCTACGAATGTAGATGGTTTTAGGTCTGCCAAATGCGGCGATCAAGAGGGGATTGACGATTTTTCCGCTGCCGGTCTTCAACAGGGGCCATGGCGGGGCAGGGATGTTCATCCTATTTTTACAAAAATCAGGCCAATTTCCGCCCTATGGTTGCCCGAAAACATGTTGGCGACAGGGGGTCGGATGCCTGACGGGGTCTCGGACGACGCGCCGGAAGGCCTGAAGCCGGTCTCGACGGCCGAGCTGATCGCCATCCTGCGCCGGCACGAGGATTATTTGACGCGTGTCCCGGGCGGGCGCCGGGCGAACTTGTCGTTCCACGACCTTGCCGCCGCCGAGATGAGCGGGCGCGACCTCAGCGAGGCGGAGCTCACCGGCGCCAGGCTCTATCGCGCGCGGCTCCGCGCCGCGAATCTGCGCGCCGCCAACCTGTTCGGCGCCGACCTGCGCACCGCGAACCTGCAGGGCGCCGACCTCACCAAAGCCGATTTGCGCGGCGCCTGCCTGCGTGGCGCCGATCTGTGCGACGCGCTGCTGATCGAGGCCGACGTGCGCGAGGGCACGCTGGCGCGCTATACCAACACCGGCAATACGCAAAACGTCAGCTACGAGCGGGCGCAGGCCGAGCTCTCCTGCATCATCGCCCATCGCGCCAACCTGACGAGCGCCAAGCTGGACGGCGCCTACCTCCTCAAGACCGATTTCACCGACGCCATCCTGCGCAAGACCCAGTTCGGCCGCGCCGACATGCGGGGCTCGACCTTCCAGGGCGCTAACATGGAAGGCTGCAACCTGCAGGGCGCGAACCTCGGCGGCGCCGACTTCAAGGGCGCCGACTTGACCGGTGCGGTGCTGGCCGATGCGGTGCTGAAGGGCGCGGATTTGCGCGGCGCGCTGATCGACAAAGAGGCGCTGACCGCCGACCAGCGGCGGGTGGCTCTGATGCCGGGCGCGGTGCCGGCGCCCGGCCTCGAGCTGCCGGCCATCCTGGCGGCGCATGCGGCCTGGGTCGAGAGCTCCAGCGTCGACGGAAAACGAGCGGATCTGTGCGATTTCGACCTCACCGACCTCGACCTTGCCAATGTGAACCTCGCGGCGGCCGTGCTCGCCCGCGCGGTGCTGCGCCGCGCCAAGCTCGGCGGGGCGAAGCTCGCCATGGCCGACCTGTCGCTCGTCGATCTGCGCGGGGCCCAGCTCTCCGAGGCCGATATGCGCGGCGCCAACCTCGAGCGCGCGGTGATGACCGGGGCGAACCTCGCCGGCTGCGACCTGGGGCCGGTGGAATCGGTCGGGCCGGACCGCCGGCGCTGGACTGCCAACCTGTCGGGCGCCCGGCTGGCCTCCGCGAACCTGCGCGGCGCGAAGCTCATGGGCGCCAGGCTCACCGGCGCCGACTTTAGTGGCGCCGATCTCCGCGACGCCGATCTCCGCGGCGCCAACGTGCGCGAGGCCCGGCTCGGCAACGCCAAGCTGCAGGGCGCGCGGTTCGACGCGCCGCTGGTCGCCGCGGTCGCCGAATAGGTTATCTGCCGTATTCGATCGTGGGCTTGTGTGCGGCGCGGATGCGCTCGCGCGCGGTCACCGGCACGGGCGGGCCGTCCGCCGCCTCGACCTCCAGGTGATAGGTACCCGTGACCAGATTGGCCGCCACGTCGGCCTCGGCGCGGGCCAGCGCCGCCTCGGCGGCTTCCTTGTCGTCGTAGAGGCTCGCCGCCGCGATGTCGGCCGGCCAGTCCCGCCCCGACGCGCCCTCGCGCAGATAGACGACCGTGCCCTCGCGCACGAGATTTGCGGTGATCGCGAACTTTTTCATGGGGCGGTGATATAGCGGGGTCGGGCGGCAATGGCCAGCTTGGCGGGACCGCGTGCGGCCGTCCCGCCTACGCGATCTCAAAAATCATAAAGTTGACGTCTCCGAATTGGGCTAGAATGAAACTAACGCCGGTCGAACCCCTGACCAGAGACACCGGTCAGGCCGCTTCGCGGTCGGAGGAGTTGTCGGGCGATGACGTTGACTTGGGTTCGCGCCGCCGGGTTGGCCGGGGTGGCGGCACTGGTCGGGGTCGGTTGTGGCAACGCGTTGGCGCGGTCGCCCAATTTCGCACCCCCTGCAGGGTTACACATGCCCCGTTCGCCGGCCGGCGGGCTTCACCTGTCCGGCCGGTCGGCGCGTCCGCCCGCTTACGCCGGCTCCGGCCAGCGGGGCGGCGGTCGCGCGCGCGTGGGCTCGGCCGGGCGAGCCAGCGCCGGCGGCATGAAGGGGTTCGACAGCGTGCCTCGCGATCCGGTCGCGGGCGACGGGACGACGCGCCTCCCCGGCGGTGACGTGCCATCCGATCCCGACGTGCCGCTCCCCAATTCCGGCGTCCCGGACGACAGCGGCGCGCCCTGACCGCAAGCCCGTTCACGCTGACGTTCCGCCCGGGCCGATAGCCGCTCGACGCGTCCGCCTTTGACGCTATGCTGGGTCGGTGACGCACGCGAGGCGGCAATGACACCTTTGGTGATGGGCGAGGTGAGGATCGACCGGCTGGTCGAGCTCGAAGGGCTCGGCTACGAGCCCGCCTACTTCTTCCCCGAGTCGACGCCGGACGGATTCGCCGCCGAGATGGACTGGCTCGCGCCGCATTTCTGGGACAGTGCGGCCAATACCTACAAGCGCGCGATCCAGAGCTTCGTCGTGCGCACGCCGCACCACGTCGTGTTGGTCGATGCGTGCGTGGGGCATGGCAAGCCGCGCCCCTCGACGCCCGCCTGGGACGGGATGCAGTCCGGCTGGCTCGACCGGCTCGCTTCGCTCGGCGTGCATCCGGTCGAGGTCGACTACGTGCTTTGCACGCACCTGCACGCCGACCACGTGGGGTGGAACACCCGCCTCGACAACGGCCGCTGGGTGCCGACCTTCCCCAACGCCAGATACGTGTTCCATCGCGCGGAGATCGAGCATTGGCAGGGACGGCGCGATCCGCTGGAAGGGCCGGGCGCGATGGACGGCGCGTTCGAGGACTCGGTCCTGCCGGTAATCGCGGCTGGCCGTGCGGCGCTGGTCGACGACGATTTTGCCATCGACGACTGCTTCGTGCTGGAGCCGACGCCGGGCCATTCGCCCGGCCACATGTCGATCGACGTGCGCGCGTCGGGCCGGCACGCCATCGTCGCGGGCGACGTGGTGCACCACCCGATCCAGATCGCCCGGCCGGAATGGAACAGCCGGTTCTGCATCGACCCCGTCCGGTCGCGCGCAACCCGACAGGCATTCGTCGAGCGCCACGCCGAAACCGGCGACGTCATCCTCGCCGCGCACTTCGCGACGCCGACCGCAGGCCGCATCGTCGCCAATGGCCCGCGCCTCAAGTTTCAGGTGATTGCGGAATAACGTAGGGGCGGGTCGCCGACCCGTCCCCTTTTTCGGTTCGGCGGGGCCGGTCGAGGACCGGCCCCTGCATTTTTCCGTCAGTCGTCGCCCTCGAGGCGCTTCTCCCAGACCGAGATCACGGCGGGCTTGCCCGAGCGGATCTGCTCGAGGCCGCGCTTCAAAGCCGGGCCCACTTCGGCCGGGTCGCGCACGGTCTCGCCATAGGCACCGGCGGCCTCCGCCTCCTTGGCGAAGTCGATCGGCGGATCGAAATAGCCGCCGGGGAAGCCCGCCTTCTTGGCGTAGCCCTCGGGCCCGTAGGCGTTGGCGACGTTGGTCGTGCCGGTCGTGTAGCTGCGGTTGCAGTAGACGACCACCATGAACGGCGCGTTATGGTGCGCGCCGGCCCACAAAGCCGGGCCGGGCGTGCCGAACATGTAGAACCCGTCGCCGCACACGGCGATAACGTCCTTGTCCGGCGCGGCGAGCTTGGCGCCGAGCGCCGCGCCCGGCGACCAGCCGCCCGACGAGCCCGGGTTGGAGAAGTACGAGCCGGGCTTCGTGCGGTGCATGTATTCGCGCACGCGCGGACCGGCCAACGTCTCGTCCAGCACGATGCAGTTGTCGTCGAGCATCCGGCCGAGGTTGTAGCTCACCCAGAACGGATGGATCGGCGAGTCCTTGGCGTGCGCCTCGGCTTCGGCGTCGGCGTCGGCGAAGCGCTTCTTGGACGCCGCGGCGAGCTTCTTGGTGCGGTCGGCGGCGCGCTTCTTGTCCTCGGGCTTCAGCAGCTTCTTCACCTCGGCGGTCAGCGCCTTGATGGTGAGCAGCGGATCGGCGCCGAGCCGCACGTCGGCGGTGAACTCGTAGGTCGGCAGGCGCATCTGGATCGGGTCGTGGCCGACCGCGGCGACGAAGGCGTTCGCCTTCGGCGGGTTGCGGTTGGGCATCCACGGCACCTCCGCGTCCATCACCAGCACCGCGTCGGCGTCGGAAAGCGCCGTCGTCACTTGGCACAGCGGATGGCGGAAGGGGAAGCACATGTAGCCGCGCTGGGCCGCGTCGACGACGCCCATGCCCAGCATCTCGGCGAGCGCCACCAGCGGCTTCACCGTCTCCGGGTTGCGGCCCGAGAACCCGACCACGAGGTAGGGGCTCTTCGCCTTGACGAGCTGGGCCGCGATCTCCCTCACCGCCTCGGCATCGGGCGCCATCGGGCGCGGGATGCCGAGCTGGTCGGCCGACGGGAACTTGCCGTCGCGGAAGTTGAGGTAGGTCAGCTCCTTCGGGAAGCAGACATAGACCGGCCCCTGCGGCTCGGTGCGCGCCACCTGGATGGCGCGGCTCATGATCGTGCCGGGGTTGTCCTGCCAGGCGAGCTGGTGGTCCCACTTGGTGTAGTTGCGCACGATGCCGGGCTGGTCATAGACCTGCTGCATCCACAGATGCGCGCCCTCGTCGCGCGAGCCCTTCATCGAGCCCGAATAGGCGGTCGGCGCGAAGCCCGCGGTCATGATGACCGGCAGGTTCGAGCGCCACGCGGTGTGCACAGCGCCGCCGTAATGCTGCGTGCCGCAATCGACGTGGGCGGCGGTGACGGCGGGACGGCCGGAGACGGCGGCGAAGCCGAGCGCGGCGTTGAGGCTCGCATGCTCGATCGGCACCGTGATCAGCCGGATCGGGTTGTTGTGGCCCTTGGCGCGGGCCTTGGCGACGGCTTCCTGATAGAAGCCGATCTCCGAGCCCGAGGTGAAGAACAGGTGATCCACGCCACCGGCGCTCAGCGCCGCGACGATGGCGTCGGCGACGTCGTCGGCCTTGGTTTCGGTCCAGGCCCCGGCGGCCTCACCATTGCTCATTGCGTCTCTCCCTGGGAAAGATTGCGAACGTTTCCGAATTGGTCCGGAGGTTAGCCGATCGGCCGGCCGCGGTCGAGCGCCGCGGACGAACGATCAGTGGTGGGATCGTTACCCCGAATGTTATCCCGGCCGTGCCGCCTAGGCGGCGAGAGCCGGGACCCATGGTTGAGCAGCACGGACCCGGCGCGATGGGCCCCGGATCGGCACTTCGCGCCGTCCGGGGTGACAATCGGGACGGTTACCCCATCGCGCGCTTGAGGCGGCCGTCGAGCGAGTCGAGGAACTGGCGGGTGTTCTGCCACTTCTGGCTCGGCCCGATCAGCAGCGCCAGGTCCTTGGTCATCTCGCCCTGCTCGACCGCCTGGATGCAGACCTTCTCCAGCGTCTCGGCGAAGCGCACCACGTCCGGCGTCGCGTCGAATTTGCCGCGGAAATAGAGCCCGCGGGTCCAGGCGAAGATAGAGGCGATCGGGTTGGTCGACGTCTCCTGGCCGGCCTGGTGCTGGCGGTAGTGGCGGGTGACCGTGCCATGCGCCGCCTCGGCCTCGACCGTCTTGCCGTCCGGCGTCATCAGGACCGAGGTCATCAGGCCGAGCGAGCCGAAGCCCTGCGCTGCCGTGTCGGACTGGACGTCGCCGTCATAGTTCTTGCACGCCCAGACATAGCCGCCCGACCACTTGAGAACCTGGGCCACCATGTCGTCGATCAGCCGGTGCTCGTAGGTGATCTTCTTCGTCTTGAACTTGTCGGCGAATTCCTTGTCGAACACCTCCTGGAAGATGTCCTTGAAGCGGCCGTCATACTTCTTGAGGATCGTGTTCTTGGTCGAGAGGTAGACCGGCCAGCCGCGGTCGAGCCCGTAGTTCAGGCAGGCGCGCGCAAAGCCGCGGATCGAACTCGTCGAGATTGTGCATGCCGAGCGCGACGCCCGGCCCGTCGAACTGGTGGACCACCACCTCCTGCGCCTTGCCGCCGTCGGCCGGCTCGAACCGCATGATCACCTTGCCCTTGCCCGGGATGATCATGTCCTGCGCCTTGTACTGGTCGCCATAGGCGTGGCGGCCGATCACGTAGGACTGGGTCCAGCCCGGCACCAGGCGCGGGATGTTCTTGATGACGATCGGCTCGCGGAAGATGGTGCCGCCCAGGATGTTGCGGATCGTGCCGTTGGGCGAGGGGTACATGCGCTTCAGCTTGAATTCCTCGACGCGCGCCTCGTCAGGCGTGATGGTGGCGCACTTGACGCCCACGCCGTACTGCTTGATGGCGTTGGCGGCGTCGACCGTGATCTGGTCGTCGGTCTCGTCGCGCTTCTCCATGCCCAGGTCGTAGTATTTCAGCTCGACGTCGAGATAGGGGAGGATCAGGCGATCCTTGATGAACTGCCAGATGATCCGCGTCATCTCGTCGCCGTCGAGCTCGATGAGCGGGGTCTTGACCTTGATCTTGGGCATGCGTCGTTCCCTTTTTCGGCCGGCGTGCCCGGCCCAGCGTGTTTTTGGAGGAATGAAAGGCGCCGCACAATATCACCGCGCGCGGCCAACGCAACCGGGTGAAGCCGCCTCAGAACCGGACGGAATCGGGGTGCAGCCGCGGCGCGGGGGCGCGCGCCAGGGTCTCGAACACCGCATCGACCGTAGGCGCGGTCGCGAACAGGTCCGCCGTCGCGCGCGGCGCGAAGCCGTGGCCGATCGCATGGTCGATCAGGGCGAGGAAGGGCCGCCAGTACCCGTCGAGGTCCAGGAGCACGATCGGCTTGTCGTGGAAGCCGAGCTGTTTCCAGGTGAGGACCTCGACGGTCTCATCCAGCGTGCCGATGCCGCCCGGCAGGGCGACGAACGCGTCGGAAAGGTCGAACATCTTCTGCTTGCGCTCGTGCATCGAGCCGACACGATGGAGCGCCGTGACGCCGCGATGGCCGAGCTCGCGGTCGAACAGGGCCATGGGGATCACGCCCTGCACCTCGCCCCCGGCGGCGAGCGCCGCGTCGGCCATCCGGCCCATCAGCCCGACATGGCCGCCGCCGAACACGAGGGCGAGGCCGCGCTCGGCGGCGCCTTTCCCGATCGCCGCCGCGGTGTCGAGGTACTTCCGGTCAACCCCGCCCGACGCACCGCAATACACACATATCGACGCGATCGCGCTCATGCCCGCTCCCGTTCGCTTCCGGCACCATAGGCGATATCGGCGGCCGGCGGAATCGGCGGAATAGATCGCGAGGTCCCGTGTATGTATGGTGATTTATGCCGCGGTGCGCGGCGCGTCGACGAGGGAGGCATCCATGAAACTCGAACTGCGACACGTGTTGGCGGCGGCGGGGTTCGTCGCGCTGGTTTCCGCCGGATTTGTGGCCGTCGTACCGGCGCACGCCGCCGACATGGCGGCGGTCCAGAAGCGCCAGGCGCTGATGAAGGACAACGGCAAGAGCGCCAAGGTCGTCGCCGATTACCTGAAGGGCCAGGGCTCGGCCGAGGACGTGGCCAAGGCCGCGGCCGAGATCGCCTCGAACGCCAAGGAAATCCCGGCGCTGTTCCCGGCAGGGACAAGTTCGAAGGACGTGGAAAAGACGCACGCCAAGCCGCTGATCTGGACCGACATGGCGGGCTTTAAGGCGGATGCGCAGACGCTCGGGGAAAAGGCGATGGCGCTCGAGACCGCCGCCAAGACGGGCGACAAGCAGAAGATCCAGGTCGCGTTCGGCGACATGGGCCGACATGCCTGCGGTGCCTGCCACGGCCAATACCGCGAGAAGATGGGGAAGTAGGCGCGCGTCGAAACGTTCCCAAATCGCCATTGCGACGCAGAGAGGGACGAAGCAATCTAGCTATCGCTGTCGAGGGGGCTGGATTGCTTCGCTTCGCGCGCATTGAGCGGTTGGGCCGGACGACCGCGGCCGCCGTGGCGGCGGCTGTACTTCTGGCCGCGCGCGGCACCCAAGCGGCGCCCGACGCGACGCATGGCGAATACCTGTTCCACGCCGGCGGCTGCGCCGCCTGCCACACCGATGCCAAGACCAAGGGGCCGCTGCTCGCGGGGGGCGCGCCGATCACCACGCCCTTCGGCACGTTCTATGCGCCCAACATCACGCCCGATAAGAGCGCACGGGATCGGGGCATGGTCCGAGGCCGACTTCCACCGCGCCATGCGGCGCGGCCTCTCGCCGGAGGGCACGCCCTACTTCCCGGTCTTCCCCTATCCCGCCTTCACGAAGATCGCCAATTCCGACCTCGCCGACCTCTGGGCCTATCTCCGGACCGTGCCGCCGTCCGACCGGCCGAGCCATCCGCAGCAGGCGGACTTTCCGTTCGGCTGGCGGTTCCTGCAGGTCTTCTGGCGCTGGTTCAACTTCTCGCCGGGCCCGTTCCAGTCGAACCCGGCGCGCTCGGCCGAGTGGAACCGCGGCGCCTACCTCGCGATCGCGCTCGTCCATTGCGGCGAATGCCACACGCCGCGCAACGCGCTCGGCGGGCTCGACCACGACCGGTGGATGGCGGGCAACCCCGACGGGCCGGACGGAGCGCACATGCCCAACATCACGCCCGACCCGGAAACCGGCATCGGCAAGTGGTCGGCGTCGGACATCGAGCTTTATTTGTCGTCCGGCATGACGCCGTCGGGCGATGCGGCCGGCTCGCTGATGGCCGAGGTGGTCGACAAGTCGACCTCCAAGCTGACCGACGCCGACCGCAAGGCGATCGCGGTCTACCTCAAGTCGCTGCCGCCGAATTCGGCATGCGCCCGCCCGCCGCGCCCACGACGAGGACTGAGGCGGCAAGCCCTTGATCGGCCACGCCGACCGGGGCCGCGCGTGGCGGGAACCGGGGCGCCGCGCGCCTTGCGCACCCTGGCAGGGGGGACTAACCTGCCGATATTGGCCTTCTTCCGGGGCAAGCGAGACGACGTGAAGCGCTCCCTCATCATCGGCGCCGTCGGCGTGGTCATCGTAATCGCGGCGATCGTGCTCAACTACGTCATTGACACGGGAACGCCGGAACCCGCGCCCGATCAGACCGCGGCCTCGACCGCCGCGCCCGCAAAGGCGCCGCCCGCGGCGGAGGCGGCCGCCGAACCCGGCGACCGGACGCCCGCGCCCGCCCTCGGCGAGCGGCCCATCCGCCCATCCTTCGACGTGGTCCGGGTGAACCGGCAGGGCGACGCCGTCATCGCCGGTCGCGCCGCGCCGAACGCCGAGGTCACGGTGCGCGTCGGCGAGAAAGAGATCGGTCACGCCAAGGCGGACGGGCGCGGCGAATGGGTGCTGGTGCCGCAAAAGCCGCTGGCCCCGGGCACTGCGGAGCTTTCGATCGAGGCCAAGGGCGCGGACGGCAAGACGCTTCACGCCAACTCGACCGTCGTGCTGGTCGTGCCGGAGCACAAGAACGGCGCGGGGCACGTTCCCCAAATGACGGCCAGCGCGGCGAATGAGCTTTCCGGGCCGATCGCGGTCGAGGTGCCGGCGAGCGGCGAGGGGCCGTCGCGCCTCCTGCAGGCGCCCGCGGCCGCCGAAACGGCCTCGGCCGGTCCCGCCGCGAAGCCTGCGGGTACGGCGCCGGCCAAAGGCAAGGATGAAGACGTCGAGGGGCTGCGGTCGCACGATCTGTCGCTCGAGACGGTGGATTACGGTGCCAAGGGCAAGGTCGCACTGGCCGGCCATGCCAAGGCGGGCAGCCAGGTCGACGTCTACGTGAATAATGCGCAGAGCGGCAGCGCAAAGGCCGACGCCCAGGGGCGCTGGACGCTCGCGCCCGACCATGCACTCTCGCCCGGCACGTACAAGCTCCGGCTCGACGAGATCGGGCCGGACGGCAAGGTGGCCGCGAGGATCGAGACGCCCTTCACCCGCGCTGCCGCCGTCGACAACCTCCCGCCCGGTGCCGTCGCCTTCGTTCAGCCGGGCAACAGCCTGTGGCGCATCGCGCGGCGCACCTACGGCCACGGCCTGCGCTATACCGAGATCTACCAGGCCAATCGCGAGCAGATCCGCGACCCCAACCTGATCTATCCCGGCCAGGTCTTCTACCTGCCGCGCGTGAACTAGAGCCCTTTCCGCTCACGCGGAATCGCACCGGCCCGCACCTCCACCCGGCCACCCAACGACAGTATCCTGGTATGGGTGGCCGGGCGGGGGAGCGGGCTGGACCCGTCTGATCGAAAACCGCGCTAGCTGCTGCGCGCCCGTGTGGCGTCGGGCTATCGTAGAATTTATTGTCACCCCGGACGGCACGCGAAGCGTGCCGAGCCGGGGTCCATCTTTCCGCAGGCTGTGACGCGGAAGCATGGGTCCCGGTTCGCGCCGCGGGCTTCGTCCGCGGCTTGACCGGGATGACAATTGAGGACGGGAGGCGGGCATGGCGCAGTTGACGGGCGGGCAGGCGGTGGTGAAGTCGCTCATCGCCCAGGGCGTCGACACGGTGTTCGGCCTGCCCGGCATGCAGCTCGACCATCTGTTCGCGGCGCTCTACGACGAGCGCAACGCGGTCCGCATGATCCATACGCGCCACGAGCAGGGCGCCGCCTACATGGCGTTCGGCTATGCGCAGTCGACCGGCAAGATCGGCGTGTTCACCGTGGTGCCGGGGCCGGGGCTGTTGAACGCCGGCGCCGGGCTCGCCACCGCGTTCGGCTGCAGCCAGAAGGTGATGTGCGTCACCGGCCAGATCCCGTCGCCCTTCATCGGTCGCGGCATCGGCTATCTGCACGAGATCGACAACCAGCTCGGCATCCTGCAGAGCCTGACCAAATGGGCCGGGCGCGCGAACCATCCCGCCGAGATCCCGCATCTGATGGAGGAGGCGTTCCGCCAGCTCCAGTCGGGCCGGCCGCGCCCCGCCGCGATCGAGGTGCCGCTCGACATCCTGCCCAGGAAGGCGGAGCTCGCCCCCGCCGCGCCGACCGGCGGCCTCGCCGCGCCCGCGCCCGACCCGGACGAGGTGGCGCGCGCGGCCGAGATCCTGGGCAAGGCCGAGAATCCGGTGATCTTCGCCGGCGGCGGCGCGGCCGAGGCGGGGCCGGAACTCCTGGAGCTCGCGCAACTCCTCGAGGCGCCGATCGTGCCGACGCGGGGCGCGCTGGGGGCGGTCTCGGACCGGTCGGACTGGGTGCTGCCGATGCAGGGCGGCCATGTGCTGTGGCCGAAGGTCGACGCGGCGCTCGCCGTCGGCACGCGGTTCCAGGAGATGATGGGCTGGGGCACCGATGACGGCTTGGCCCTCGTCCGGCTCGACATCGACCCGGTCGAGGTGACGCGCGTCGCCCGCCCCGATGTCGGGCTTGTCGCCGATGCGCGCGCGGGGCTGCGGGCCCTGATCGACGCGGTCCCGGCGAAGAACCGCAAGCGCGCCTCGCGCAAGGACGAACGGCTCGCCCTCAAGGCCGAGGTGGTGCGCCGGTTCGACGAGAAGGTTGCGCCGCAGATGGCGTTCCTCCGCGCGATGCGCGCGGCGCTGCCCGACGACGGGTTCTTCGTCGAAGAGCTGACCCAAGTGGGGTACGTCTCGCGCTTCATGTTCCCGACCTACCTGCCGCGCCATTTCATCCACACCGGCTACCAGGGAACGCTGGGCTACGGCTCGGCGACGGCGATGGGTGCGAAGGTCGCCAACCCGGACAAGAAGGTGCTGGCGATCTCGGGCGACGGCGGGTTCATGTACAATGTGCCGGAGATGTCGACGGCGGTGCGCCACGGCATCGACGTGACGATCGTGCTGTTCAACGACGGGCATTTCGGCAATGTGCGCCGCACCCAGATCGAGGTGCTGGGCGGCAAGGAGATCGGGGTCGATTTCAGGAACCCCGACTTCGTGAAGCTTGCCGAGAGCTTCGGCTGGAACGCGTGGCGCGCAACGGATGCGGCCGAATTGGGCCAGGCGGTCGCGGAGTCGTTCGACACCGCCGGCCCCACCCTGATCGAGGTGCCGGTCGGCCAGTTCCCTAGCCCCTGGGGCTTCTGGCACATGCCCAAGGTGCGGCCGCGCCAGGCCTAGCCGCTTCTGTCACGGAACCGAAAACTTGGCCCGGCATGCTCGTTCCGTTCTGACGAGAGGGGTTGTCATGACAGTTCCGTCCCCGGCTTCGCGCCGCGAGGTCCTGCGCCTGTTCGCCGGTGCGCCGCTCATCCCGATCGCGGGCTTCGGCGTGATGTCCGCCGCCCGTGCCGCCGCGATGCGCGCCGGCGCGGCGACGGTCGAGTTCGTCGGCATGGCGGCGCCCACCGCGCCCGAGGACCAGGCGCAGACGACGGTGCGCTCGCACATGATCGTCGCGGGCGGCGAGGGCGGGCCGCGCACGCTGCGCCTGGGCTACCGGCCGCTGTTCTACACCGGCGACGCGTTGCCGGACGGTGAGGGCAGCACCACAATCGCCGGCGGCTATTACGACATCGCCGGCAAGCCGATCATGGACCGCACGGCGGACGTGCCGGCGCAGTTCTTCTCCGACTGTCCGGACGGGTACAGCCTGCTTGCCCTGCCCGAGGCCGAGGTGCCCGGCGTTGCCGGCAACACGCTGTTCGCCGTGGTGCAGTTCGAATACACCTCGCGCGACGCGCACGACGACAGGATGTACGGCAAGCTGCCGTCGCCGATCGCGGTGGTCACGCTCGACCAGGACCGGACGACCGGCGCGCTCCGCGTGGTGAAATACCGCACGGTCGACAGCGCCGCGGCGCACGGTCTCTGGATCACCTGCGGGGCGAGCCTGTCGCCCTGGAACACCCATCTGTCGAGCGAGGAGTATGAGCCGGACGCAATGACCGCCGCCAAGGACGAGCGGTTCCGGGCGTTCAGCGCCAATCTCTACGGCGATCCCGGCACGGCCAACCCGTATCGCTACGGTCACCTGCCCGAGGTGACCGTGAACCCGGACGGCACGGGCCGGCTTGTCAAGCATTACTGCCTGGGCCGCATCTCGCACGAGCTGGTGCAGGTGATGCCCGACCGGCGCACCGTGCTGATGGGCGACGACGCCACCAATGGCGGGCTGTTCATGTTCGTCGCCGACAAGCCGGCCGACCTCTCCGCCGGCACGCTCTACGTCGCGAAGGCGGCCCAGCGCGCCGGCGTCGCGCTGGCGGCGGGCGGCGCGTTCGACCTCTCCTGGATCGCGCTCGGCCATGCGTCCAGCGCCGAGATCGAGAAGCTTGCCGACCGGCTTACCTTCGGCGACATCATGGAGGCGCGTACCGCCGACCCGCACGACGCGACGTTCACCCCCATCCGCTTCAACGGCAAGCCGCAATGGGTGAAGGTGAAGCCCGGCATGGAGAAGGCTGCGGCGTTCCTCGAGACGCACCGCTATGCGCCGCTCGCCGGCGGCACGCTCGCCTTCACCAAGATGGAAGGCGTGACGGTGAACGCGAAGGACAAGACCGCCTATCTCGCCATGTCCTACATCTACAAGTCGATGTCGGACGGAAAGAGCGGCATCAAGGTCGACCCGATCGAGGCCGGCGCAGTCTATGCGCTGACGCTCGCGGGCGGGCAGGCGGACAAGGCGGGCCAGGCGATCGCGAGCGCGTGGGTCCCGGTGGCGATGGCGGCCGTGCCGGGGCTGGTGGGGCGCGACCTTGCGGCGCCCGACGCCATCGGCAACACGGCCGATCCCGACCGCGTCGCCAACCCCGACAATTTGAAGTTCTCCGAGCGGCTGCGCACCCTGTTCATCGGCGAGGATTCGGGCAACCACGTCAACAATTTCCTGTGGGCCTACAACGTCGACACGGGCACGCTCGCCCGCATCCTGTCCTGCCCCGCGGGGGCCGAGTCGACGGGGCTCCAGGCGGTCGACGACCTCAACGGCTTCGCCTACGTGATGAGCAATTTCCAGCACCCCGGCGATTGGGAGAAGGGGCTGCACGACAAGGTAAAGGACGCGCTGGCGCCGCTGATCGATGCGCGCTATCGCCGGCGCCGCGCCGCCGCGGTCGGCTATATCGAAGGCCTGCCTCCGACGACGTGATTTCAGTCCCGGTCCACCAGTTCCCGCGCCCTGGCGGCAAGGCGCTCGAACTGGTTGTTGTGGGCGAGGACGGGCTCGACGTCCTCCTCGCCGGCGTCGCGGCGGCGCTCGCCCCATGCGCGCACGTAGTCGCGCAGATCCTGGTCGGTCAGGATGGTGCGCAGAAGGGCGTTCTGCACGGGAAGCGGCGGCTCGGCCTGGCGGATCGCCTCGGCGCACACCGCGCGAAGGTAGACGACCGTGTCGAGGATGAGGTCGGCCTCTTCCTTGCTCCAGTTGCGATCGCGCGGGAAGTTGAGGCGCTCGAGCCGGCGGAGCTGGTCGCCCGTTACCGTGCGCGGCACGCCAAGGCGCGGCATCGAGCTGTTGTCGCGCTTCTCGCCGGTCCGCTTGGCCGCCGTGCCCGACGCGGAGGTGGATTCCATGCCCACGCGGCGGCCGAACCAGCCCTGTCCGCTCTTGCGGCGCGAGCGGAACATCAGCCAGACCGCGCCGCCAATCGCGGCCGCCAGGATCATGCTGTCCTGAATTCATGGGGCGCAACATAGCGAGGGATGCGCCGCGATGCGAGGCCGCGCGCCGCCGCCCGGCGCGCCGCCTCAGGCCGCCATGCCCGACCGGGCCTTGCCGGGTGCGGGGGCGCGTTCGAAGTCGGTGACGTAGTCGCGCTGCAGCGGCACGGCGTCCTGGCGCCGGGCGAGCTGCATCTGGAACACCATCTGGTTCCAGTGCTTGAACGCCACCTCGCAGCCTTTCAGGTAGAACTCCCACATGCGGCAGAACCGCTCGTCGTAGAGCTCGAGGACGCGCTCGCGGTTGGCCTGGAACCGGTCGTGCCAGTGGGCGAGCGTCTTGGCGTAGTGCAGCCTGAGGATCTCTACGTCGCAGACATAGAGCCGCTCGCGCTCGACCGCGGCCAGCGTTTCCGAGAGCGCCGGGGTGTAGCCGCCGGGGAAGATGTACTTGCGCAGCCACGGGCTGGTGTTGCCCGGCGGCTCCATCCGGCCGATGGCGTGCAGCATGCACACCCCGTCGTCGGTCAGCATCTCGCGAACCTTGCGGAAATAGGTGCGGTAATGCTGCGCCCCGACATGCTCGAACATGCCGACCGAGACGATGCGGTCGAACCGGCCCAGCTCGTCGCGGTAGTCGGCGAGCTTGAACCGCACCCGGTCGGCCAGCCCGGCCTGGCGCGCCCGCTCGTTCGAAACCTTGTGCTGCTCGACCGACAGCGTAATGCCGGTCACGTCCACGTCGGCGACGCGGGCGAGATAAAGCGCGAGCCCGCCCCAGCCGGAGCCGATGTCCAGCACCTTCTGGCCGGGCTGCAGCAGCAGCTTGGCGGCGATGTGGCGCTTCTTGTTCTCCTGCGCCTGGTCGAGCGTGTCGTCCTCGGAGGCGAAATAGGCGCAGGAATATTGCCGGTCGCGGTCAAGGAACAGGTCGTAGAGCGTGTCCGACAGGTCGTAATGGTGGGCGACATTCTTGCGCGACCGCGCCGCTGGGTTGTACTGCTGCAGGCTCCGCAGCCGGCGGCCCACCCAGTCGTTGAGGCGGAAGACGAAGCAGTCCGACGCCTCCTCGTTCATTGCCAGGATTTCCAGGAAATCGCCGAGCGTGCCCTCCTCGACGGTCAGCCTTCCGTCCATGTAGGCCTCGCCGACGCCGAGATAAGGGTCGAGCAGCAGCCGGCGCTGCAGCGCCCGGTCGTGCAGCTTCACGGTCGCCGACAGGCCGGGCCTGCCGCGCACCTCGTGGCGCCGGCCGCCCGCATCGACGACCGTCAGCGCACCGGTCTTGATCAGCGCTTCGAGCGCCTTGACCAAAAGCATCGTCTCGCGCCCCCGCTGGACCCGCTTTGGAGACGAAACCATATCGCGAAGCTTTTCGCCGGTTCAACACCCGGAGCGCCCCGCCACAGATGTTAATTTCCACCGAAACATCCCCCGGCTTGCCCACAGAATTCTGCCCTGTGCGGCAATTCGGGCTGCCCACGCCGGCATGCAGGGCCTATCCTTGCCTGCCACGTGCGGGAGGGACGAGCCGGCATGTCGCGGAAAGACGACGAGATCGAGATCGATGACATCGACCTCGACAAGGTGATCTGGGACGCGCGCTACCGCCGCGTCGTGATCGAACGCCTCAACCGCGAGGCGGAGGAGACGGTCGCGGACGCCGACGCGCCCCGCCCCCGCCGCCAGGAGAGGACGGGGTAGCGCCGTTCGTTTTAGATCGTCCGTTTGCCCCGAGTGGCCCCGCGCGCGCTACTCAGGACAAACGGTCAATTCCGAGATTTCGGGATCACTCCACCGTGGCGGTAGCGTCGAGCGCGTAGCCGGCGGCGCGGACGGTGCGGATCGGGTCGATCATATCGGCGCCGTTGAGCGACTGGCGTAGCCGGCGGATATGGACATCCACGGTGCGCGGCTCGACATAGACGCCGTGACCCCACACCCCGCCGATGAGCTGCTCGCGCGAGAACACCCGGCCCGGATGTTCGAGAAGGAAGCGCAGCAGGCGGAACTCGGTGGGACCGAGCCGAATCTCACGCCCGCCGCGGCTCACCCGATGGGCGGCGAGGTCCATGACGATGTCGGCGTAGGCAAGCCGCTCGGCGGCCAGCGCCGGGCGCACGCGGCGCAGAACGGCATGCACGCGCGCCACCAGCTCGGCCATCGAGAACGGTTTTGGCACGTAGTCGTCGGCGCCGGTCTCGAGCCCGCGCACGCGGTCGGCTTCCTCGCCGCGCGCGGTCAGCATGATGATCGGGGTGTTGCGCGTCGCCCGCTTGCGGCGGAGCTGGCGGCACACCTCGATGCCGGAGACGTGCGGCAGCATCCAGTCCAGCAGCACCAGGTCGAGGTCGCGCTCCTCGGCGATCAGCAGCGCCTCCTCGCCGTCGTGCGCCTCCAGCACCTCGAACCCTTCCTTCTCGAGGTTGTAGCGCAGGAGCGCGCAGAGCGCAGTTTCGTCCTCGACCACCAGGATGACGGCTTTCATGTCGGGTCCGGCTCTCAGCTCAACTTGCGCGCGCCGCCGCCGTCATAGAGGTCGGCGTCGTAGCCCGGCCCGCCCTTGGGGCGGTCGGCCCGCATGCGCGTGCCCTTCACCAGGAAGTAGATCGTCTCGGCGACATTGGTGATGTGGTCGCCGATCCGCTCCAGGTTCTTGGCGATGAACAGAAGGTGCGTGCACGGCGTGATGCGGCGCGGGTCCTCCATCATGTAGGTCAGCAGCTCGCGGAACAGGGTGACATACATTTCGTCGACTTCCTCGTCCGCGTGCCAGACGCGCACCGCCTGGTCGACGTCGCGCTCGATGAAGGCGTCGAGCACATCCTTCAGCATGCGCTGGGCAAGCCGGCTCATGCGCGGCACGGTGTGCACCGGGCGCATCGGCGCGACCTGGGAGAGGGGGATGGCGCGCTTGGCGATGTTGGCGGCGTAGTCGGCGATCCGCTCCAGGTCGGCGGAGATCTTGAGGGCGGCGACGATGGCGCGCAGATCGGCCGCCATCGGCTGGCGCAGCGCGAGAAGGCGCGTCGCCTGCGCGTCGATCTGGTAATAGAGCGCGTCGATCTTGTCGTCCTCGCGGATGATCGCGGGCGCGCTCTCGGGGTCGCGCTTGACGACGGCATCGATCGCCGCCTCGATCTGTGCCTCCGTCGCGCCGCCCATCTCGACCAGCGTACGGTTGAGGTGCTGCAGCTCGTCGTCGTAGGACTTGACGATATGTGTGCCGGCCATCATCACGCTCCCCGCCGGACGGCGCCCGGCGCCCGGTTTCGCGTGATCAATATGGCTTCGATGATCCGAATTTCCAATGATGTGGAGTCCTCCGTCCCGCCCACAAGATATAGGGTGACGGTGACGGTTCCTTTGCGCTTTTGTTGCATTCCTATGACGGCGGCGCGGTCGCGGCCGGCAGGTAGACCGTGAAGGTCGAGCCCTCGCCGAGCCGCAAATCGACCTTGAGGGCGCCGCGGTGGCGGTTGAGGACGTGCTTGACGATGGCGAGGCCGAGCCCGGTGCCGCCCAGCTCGCGCGAGCGTGCCTTGTCCACTCGGTAGAAGCGCTCGGTCAGGCGCGGCAGGTCGTCCTCGGGGATGCCGTCGCCATGGTCGGTGACGGCGACGGCGACCGCGCGCTCGGTCTCCTCCATCTCGGCCGGCAGGTCGCCGGCGATGGCGCGCGCCGCGATCCTGACCGTGCCGTTCTTGCCGCCGTACTTGATCGCATTGTCGATCAGGTTCTGGAACACCTGGGTGAGCTGCTCCTCGTCGCCGCGCACGGGCAGGGCCTCGTTGGGCGCGTCGAGCTCGATCTCCACCCGGTCGGCGATGGCGCGCACCCGCATGGTCTGGGCGACGCTGCGCACCAGCCGTGCCACGTCGATCACGGAATCGGGGCGGCGATGCTCCTCCAGCTCGATGCGCGACAGCGACAGGAGGTCGGAGACCAGCCGGCTCATCCGCGTCGCCTGGCGGCGCATCTCGGCGATGAAGCGCTGCTGGGCGGGCGGGTCGTCGCGCGCCGGCCCCTCCAGCGTGTCGAGGCAGCCGAGCAGCACGGCCAAGGGCGTGCGCAGCTCGTGGCTCGCGTTGGCCACGAAGTCGACGCGAAGCTGCTCCGACCGCCGGATTGCGGTCAGGTCGTAGAGCGCGACGATGGCGACGGTGCCGTCGGCCGCGGGCTGCGGCAGGCGGGCAAGCCGCGCGCTGTAGTGGGCCGCGACACGCGGGGTGACGGCGAACTCGACCGCCTCCTCGTCCGATTCGCCGGCGACCACCCGGTCGGCGGCCTCGAGGAGAGCCGGGTTGCGCAGCGCGGCGGCGAGGTCGCGCCCGGCGAGGTCGCGGCCGAACAGCACCCGCGCCGCCTCGTTGGCGCGAATCACCTGGCGTTCGCCGTCGAGGCAGATGAAAGGGTCGGGCAGGCGGTTGAGCACCGCCTCGTGCGCCGAGACCAGCGCCTCAAGGGCGCGCCGGCGCTCCTCCCACGAGGCGGCGAGGTGGGCGGTGGCGACCGCGAGCTCCGGTACGATGCCCGGGTGGTCGAGCGCGGGGAGGGGCGCCTCCTCGCCGCGCGCCAAAGCGTCGACGTACTGGCTGGCCGCCGCCACGTCGCGGAGATAGAGCCGGAGCACGACGGCAAGCCCGGCCAGCATGACCAGCGCGGCCAGGATCGCGGATCCCGCGGCGAGCGAGCCGGCCGCGACCAGCCAGGCCAGCACGATCGCCGGCGTCGCGAACACCACGCTGAGGGCCGCGGCGAACCGGCCCGTCGGAATCTCGATGCGCGCCATCAGAGCCTCGGTCTCGCCGTGCGGGCACACAGTATAGGCCGAATCCCCAGCGCTTGCCCGCGTCCGCGCGGCGGTTATGATCGCGGCGAACCCCGGCCGGATGCCCGATGCCTGACGCGACCGAAACGCGGGCCGACGACGCCCCCGCCGCGACGACGCCGCTGATGGCGCAGTTCCTCGCCATCAAGGCGGAGAATCCTGACTGCCTGCTGTTCTACCGGATGGGCGATTTCTACGAGCTGTTCTTCGACGACGCGCAGAAGGCCGCCGAAGCGCTCGACATCACGCTCACCAAGCGCGGCAAGCACGACGGGCAGGACATACCGATGTGCGGCGTGCCGGTGCATGCGGCGGACGCCTATCTCGAACGGCTGATCCGCAAGGGCTTCCGCGTCGCCGTCTGCGAGCAGGTCGAGGACCCGGCCGAGGCGAAGAAGCGCGGCGCCAAGTCCGTGGTCCGCCGCGACGTGATCCGGCTGGTGACGCCCGGCACGCTCACCGAGGACACCCTGCTCGACGCGCGCCGGCACAACTACCTGGCGGCGCTCTGCGAGGTGCGCGGCGCGTTCGGCCTCGCCTGGGTCGACGTCTCGACCGGGACGTTCGGCGTCGCCGCGCCGGAGCGCGCGGCGCTGCCGGCCGCCCTCGCCCGGCTCGACCCCGGCGAGATGCTGGTTCCCGACCGGCTGATCGAGAACCCCGACCTCTACGAGCTGCTTGGCGCCTGGAAGGCGCGCCTGACCCCTCAGCCGGCCACGCGGTTCGATTCGGAGAACGCGCGGAAGCGCCTCGAGGCGCAGTACGGCGTCGCCGCGCTCGACGGGTTCGGCGCGTTCGGCCGGGCCGAGATCGCCGCCTGCGGCGCGCTGGTCGATTACGTGGCGCTGACCCAGAGGGGCCGCATGCCGCGCCTCGCCCCGCCGCGGCGCGAGGCGGACGGCGCGGCGATGGAGATCGACCCGGCAACGCGCCGCAACCTGGAATTGACGGAGACGCTTGCCGGCAAGCGCGAGGGCTCGCTCCTCGCCGTCATCGACCGCACGGTGACCGGGGCGGGCGGGCGGCTCCTCGCGCGCCGGCTCGCCGCGCCGCTCACCGATCCTGCCGAGATCGCCGGCCGCCAGGACGAGGTGGCGTTTTTTGCGGCAGAGGAATCCTTGCGTGCCGCGACCCGGCGGACCCTCGCCCGCGCGCCGGACATCGAGCGCGCCTTGTCGCGCCTTTCGGTCGGGCGCGGCGGGCCGCGCGACCTCGCCGCCATCCGCGACGGGCTCGCCGCCGGGGCCGAGCTCCGCCTCGCCCTTCTCGAAAGCAACTCGCCGCCGGCGCCGCTCGCCCAGGCGGCGCGCGACCTCGGCGAGCACGCGACCCTCGTCGACCGCATCGGCCGCGCGCTGCGCCCCGACCCGCCGATCCTCGCCCGCGACGGCGGGTTCATCGCCGAGGGCTACGCGCCGCAACTCGACGAGCTGCGCACCCTGCGCGACGAGAGCCGGCGCCTGATCGCGGGGCTCCAGGCGCGCTACGCGAAGGACACCGGCGTCGCCTCGCTCAAGATCCGCCACAACAACATGCTCGGCTACTATGTCGAGGTGACGGCGGCCAACGCCGACAAGATCCCCACCAGCGGCGATCACACCTTCATCCATCGCCAGACCATGGCGGGCGCGGTGCGCTACTCGACCGCCGAGCTTGCGGATTTGCAGGGGCGGATCGACCGCGCCGCCGACCAGGCGCTGGCGATGGAGCTGCAGCTTTTCGACGATCTGGTGGGCGAGGTGGCGGCGCGCGCCGAGCCGATCGCGCTTGCCGCCGACGCGATGGCGCGGATCGACGTCGCCGCTTCGCTCGCCGAGCTTGCGGTGGCGCGCCGCTACGTCCGCCCGGTGGTCGACGCGACGCTGGCGTTCGAGGTGACCGCCGGCCGCCATCCGGTGGTCGAGGCGGCACTGGCGGCGGCGCATTACGGCGCGTTCGTCGCCAACGATTGCGACCTCGCGCCGGAGCGGCGCCTGTGGCTCGTCACCGGACCCAATATGGCCGGCAAGTCGACCTTTCTGCGCCAGAACGCGCTGATTGCGATCCTCGCCCAGATCGGCGCCTTCGTGCCGGCGGACACCGCGCGGATCGGCATCGTCGACCGGCTGTTCAGCCGGGTGGGGGCGGCCGACGACCTCGCCCGCGGGCGGTCGACCTTCATGGTGGAGATGCTGGAGACCGCGGCGATCCTCAACCTCGCCGGGCCGCGCGCGCTGGTGATCCTCGACGAGATCGGCCGTGGCACGGCGACGTTCGACGGGCTCTCCATCGCCTGGTCGACGCTCGAGCATCTGCACGAGGCGAACCGCTGCCGCGCGCTCTTCGCCACGCATTATCACGAGCTGACGGCGCTCGCATCGACGCTCGACGCGCTCGCCCCGCGCACCATGCGCGTCAAGGAATGGCAGGGCGAGGTGGTGTTCCTGCACGAAGTGGTGGCCGGCGCGGCCGACCGGTCCTACGGCATCCACGTCGCGCGGCTGGCGGGCCTGCCCGCCGCCGTGATCGCCCGCGCCGAGGAGGTGCTGGAGGCCTTGGAGCGCTCCGAGCAGTCTGGCGCCGTCTCGCGCCTTGCCGACGACCTGCCGCTGTTCTCGGCGGCGGTCCAGCGCCCCGCCTCGGGCGGCCGCACTGCGCCCTTCACACCCTCGCCGGTCGAGGAGGCGCTGCGTGCCGCCGACCCCGACGCCCTCACGCCCAAGGGGGCGCTGGAGCTGATCTACCGGCTCAAGGGGATGATCGGGGACAAGGGCTGAGCCGAATCCCCTGTTTCCTCAACTCGGCCCCTGCTATCAATCCCCCATGAATGTGCTCACCAAGCGGCGGGTGACGATCGAGGTGGCGCCGACGTCGGACGCGATCGAGGCGCTGCTCGCCGGCGCGGACCGCAAACCCGACGCGCTCCGGCCCGACCTCCTGGCGGCGCTCAAGGAGGCGCTCGCCGACGGCCGCGCCCAGATCCGGGCGGCGCTGGAATCGGAAGGCGCGAACGGCTCGGACGTGGTGGCCGCCAACGCGGCGCTGATGGACGGGCTGGTCAAGACCATCTTCCGCTTCGCGTCCGACCGGGCCTATCCCGCGGCCAACCCGACGGCGGGCGAGCGCATGGCGCTCTGCGCGGTCGGCGGCTACGGGCGCGGCGAGCTGGCGCCCTATTCCGACCTCGATCTGCTGTTCCTGCTGCCCTACAAGGTGACGGCCCGCGCCGAGCAGGTCATCGAGTACGTGCTCTATATGCTGTGGGATTTGGGCCTCAAGGTCGGCCACGCGACACGCTCGATCGACGAGTGCATCCGCCTCGCCAAGTCCGACTTCACCATCCGCACGGCGATGCTGGAGGCGCGCTACATCGACGGCGAGACCACACTCTATGCCGAGCTGCGCCGGCGCTTCACCCGCCAGGTCGCCGCGAGCACCGGGCCCGAGTTCGTCGACGCCAAGCTCGCCGAGCGCGACGAGCGCCACAAGAAGATGGGCGATTCGCGCTACGTGCTCGAGCCCAACATCAAGGACGGCAAGGGTGGGCTCCGCGACCTGCAGACCCTGTTCTGGATCGGCAAGTATCTCTACGCCGTCGACGACGTGCCCGACCTGGTGACGGCGGGTGTCCTGACCCACGCCGAGGCCGACCGCTTCGCGCGCGCCCAGAACTTCCTGTGGACGGTGCGCTGCCATATGCACTACCTCGCCGGCCGGGCGGAGGAGCGGCTCACCTTCGAGATGCAGCCCGAGATCGCGCGCCGGCTGCACTACCGCGACCGGCCGGGCTCGCTCGGCGTCGAGCGTTTCATGAAGCACTACTACCTGGTCGCGAAGGACGTGGGGAACCTCACCCGCATATTCTGCGCCGCGCTGGAGGCCGAGCACCGGCGGAAGCCGCGCCTCGCCCTGCCGACCTTCGGGCTGTTCAAGCGCGAGGTGGCGGGCTTCCCGGTCGAGGGCGGCCGGCTCACCGTCGAAAGCCGCAAAATCTTCACCGAGGACCCGGTCGCCATGCTGCGGCTGTTCCATGCCGCCCAGGCGAACGATCTCGACGTCCATCCCAACGCGCTGCGCTGGATCACCCGCGAGATACGGCTGGTCGACACGATCCGCGACGATCCCGAGGCGAACCGCCTGTTCCTCGAGATGCTGACCTCGAAGAAGGATCCGGAGACGACGCTGCGGCGCCTCAACGAGGCCGGCGTGTTCGGCCGGTTCGTGCCCGATTTCGGCCGCGTCGTCGCGCAGATGCAGCACGACATGTACCACGTGTTCACGGTTGACGAGCACACCATCTTCGCCATCGGCATTCTCGCCGGCATGGAGGCGGGGCGCTTCAAGGAGTCGATGCCGATCGCGTCCGAGGCGGTGCACAAGATCGAGTCGCGCCGCGTGCTCTACGTCGCGCTTCTCTTGCACGACATCGCCAAGGGCCGGGGCGGCGACCATTCCGTGCTGGGGGCGGAGGTGGCGCTGCGCGTCGGCCCGCGCTTCGGCCTCACGCCGGAGGAGACCGAGACCGTCTCGTGGCTGGTGCGCTACCACCTGGCGATGAGCCGCACGGCGTTCCACCGCGACATCAACGACCCCAAGACCATCCACGATTTCGTCGAGCTGGTGCAATCGATCGAGCGGCTGCGCCTGCTCACCATCCTGACCGCAGCCGACATCCGCGCGGTCGGCCCGACCGTATGGAACGCCTGGAAGGCGGCGCTCCTGCGCGAGCTCTACTATGCGACCGAGGAGGTGCTGTCGGGCGGTCTCGCCGCCGAGGGGCGCGAGCGGCGCGTCGCCGCCGCCAAGGAGGCGCTCGCGGACAGGCTCCGCCCGGCCGGCTGGGACGCCGCGCGCATCGACGACCACCTCGCGCGCTGCCCGCCCTCCTACTGGCTCGCCTACGACGCCGAGACGCACCGCTATCAGGCCGAGCTGATGGCCAAGGCCGCGGCGGCGGGCGACAAGCTCGCCATCGCCACGCGGCTCGATTCCTATCGCGGCGTCACGGAGGTCACCGTCTACACCGCCGACCATCCCGGCCTGTTCTCGCGCATCGCGGGCGGCATTGCCGTGGCGCGCGCCAACATCCTGGAAGGCAAGATTTTCACGCTTACCGACGGGATGGCGCTCGACACCTTCCTGGTGCAGGACACGGCCGGCGGCGCGATCGAGCGCAAGGACCAGCTCGACCGGCTGGTGTCGCGCATCGAGCGCGCGCTCACCCACCATCTCAGGATCGGGCCCGAGCTCGCCAAGGCGCGCGCCTCGCTGCCGGCGCGCACGCGCGCCTTCGCCGTCGAGCCGCGCGTCCTGATCTCCAACAAGGCGAGCCGCACACACACGGTGATCGAGGTCAACGGCCGCGACCGGCCGGGGCTCCTCTACGACATCACCCGCGCGCTGTTCGACCTCGGCCTCCAGATCTCGTCGGCCATGGTGTTCACCTATGGCGAGCGCGCGGTCGACGTGTTCTACGTGAAGGACGTGTTCGGCTTCCAGGTGACGCACGAGGGCAAGCTCGAGCGCGTGCGCCAGGCGCTCACCGCCGCCCTCGAAGGGGTCGAGCCGGCGCGGCCCGCCCCGGGCGTTCCGGCGCCGGAGCCCGCACCCAAGCCCGTCCGCGCCCGCCCCAAGGCCAAGCCCGCCGCCAAGCCCAGGGCGAAGAAATAGAGGCAACTCGGCCCGCCGCGCGCCGCCTTCCCGGCGCCCCGATTTTCCGATAGACCCACGCCATGGCGTTGCTGCGCTCGGTGGCGACGGTCGGCGGCTACACCATGCTGAGCCGGCTGACCGGCTTCGCCCGCGACATGCTGATCGCGGCCCTGGTGGGCGCGGGGCCGGTGGCCGACGCGTTCTTCGTCGCGTTCAAGCTGCCCAACTTCTTCCGCCGGCTGTTCGCCGAGGGCGCGTTCAACGCCGCCTTCGTGCCGCTGTTCGCCGGCCGGCTGGCCGCCGAGGGCGAGCAAGGCGCGCGCGACTTCGCCGAGGACGTGCTCGCCGTCATGGTGGTGACGCTGCTGGTGTTCGTGACCGCCCTGCAGGTCGCGATGCCGTGGCTGATGTTCGCCTTCGCGCCCGGCTTTTCGGACGACCCGGCGAAGTTCGACCTCGCCGTCACGCTGACGCGGCTCGCCTTCCCGTACCTGCTGTTCATCTCGCTCGTCTCGTTCTTCGGCGGCATGCTGAACTCGCTCGGCAAGTTCGCAGCCGCCGCGGCGACGCCGATCCTATTGAATTTGGTGCTGATCGGCGCGCTGATCGGGCTCGTGCCCTTCGTGCCGACGCCGGGCCACGCACTCGCCTGGGGCGTCGCGGCCGCCGGCGCGGCGCAGTTCGCCTGGCTTGCCATTGCGCTCGACCGGTCGGGTTTCCGCCTCCGGCTGCGCTGGCCGCGTCTAACCCCGGGCGTCAAGCGGCTGTTCAAGCTGATCCTGCCGGGCGCGCTCGGGGCCGGCGTCGTGCAGGTGAATTTGATGCTCGACGTGGTGATCGCGTCGCTGCTGCCGACCGGGTCGATCTCGTTCCTGTATTACGCCGACCGGGTGAACCAGCTGCCGCTCGGCGTGATCGGGGTCGCGGTCGGGACCGCGCTCCTGCCGATCCTCGCGCGCCACATCCGTCTCGGCGAAGAGCGCGAGGCAGCGCACCAGCTCAACCGCGCCATCGAGGTCGCGCTGCTGATGACCCTGCCGGCGGCGGCGGCGCTGATCGCCCTTGCCAGCCCGATCGTCACCGTTCTGTTCGAGCGCGGCGCGTTCGACGCGAAGGAGGCGGCGGCGACGGCGGGCGCGCTGGTCGCCTTCGCGAGCGGGCTTCCCGCCTACGTGCTGATCAAGGTGCTGGCACCGGGCTTCTTCGCGCGCGAGGACACCAGGACGCCGGTCCGCATCGCCATCCTCTGCGTGGTGGTCAACTTCGCGCTCAACGTGATCCTGGGCCTGCTGAGCCCGCTCGCGCACGTGGGCATCGCGACGGCGACCTCGCGCCGCCGCTTGGCTCAACACTGCGCTGCTCGCGACGACGCTGCACCGGCGCGGCTATTTCGCGCCGGACGCGCGGCTGAAATCGAAGCTCCCCCGCATCCTCGCCGCCGCCGTCGCGATGGCGGTCTGCGCGGCGTTTGCCGTGCGCGCGCTCGCGCCCGAGCTCGCGTCCGGCGAGGCGGTCCGGGCGAGCCGCCCTCGGCCTCGTCGTCGCCGGTGGGATCGTGCTGTTCGCGCTGTTCGCTCTGGCGACCGGCGCTGCCGACCTCGCGGAGCTGCGCCGGGCCCTCGGCCGCGGCTTCACCCGCCGCGCCGCACGGAAGGAGTCTTGACCCTCCTGGCCCGAGGGGCGATAACGCGCCCCGCCCGGGGCCGCCCGGGCCCGGAGCATCCCTCATGAGCCGCATCTTCTCGGGCGTTCAGCCCACCGGCAATCTGCACCTCGGCAACTATCTGGGCGCCATCCGCAACTTCGTGCGCCTGCAGGAGGGCAACGAGTGCCTCTACTGCGTGGTCGACCTGCACGCGATCACGGTGTGGCAGGATCCGCGCGAGCTGGTCGCCTCGACCCGCGAGGTGACGGCGGCGTTCCTCGCCTCCGGCATCGACCCCGAAGCGCTCATCGTGTTCAACCAGAGCGCAGGTATCGGCCCATGCCGAGCTCGCCTGGGTGTTCAACTGCGTCGCGCGGCTCGGCTGGCTCAACCGCATGACCCAGTTCAAGGAGAAGGCGGGCAAGGACCGCGAGAACGCCTCGGTCGGACTCTACGCCTACCCCAACCTGATGGCGGCCGACATCCTGGCCTACAAGGCGACCCACGTGCCGGTCGGCGAGGACCAGAAGCAGCACCTCGAGCTCACCCGCGACATCGCCCAGAAGTTCAACAACGATTTCGGCATCGAGTCCTTCCCGCTGGTCGAGCCGCTGATCCTGGGCGAGGCGGCGCGGGTGATGAGCCTGCGCGACGGCACCAAGAAGATGTCGAAGTCGGACCCGTCCGACGCTTCGCGCATCAACCTGACCGACGACGCCGACGCCATCGCCCACAAGATCCGCCGCGCCCGGACCGACCCCAAGCCGGTGCCGGACGGCACCCGAGGCGGGCGGTACCCGCACCGAGCGGCCCGAGGCGTTCAACCTGATCGAGATCTACGCCGCGCTGGCCGAACGCCCGATGGCGGACGTGATACGCGAGCATGGCGGCAAGCCCTTCTCGGCCTTCAAGGAGGCGCTGACCGAGCTCGCGGTCGCCAAGCTCGGCCCGATCGGCGACGAGATGCGCCGGCTGCGCGCCGATCCCGGCCATGTCGACGCGGTGCTGCGCGACGGCGCCGCGCGCGCCCGGGCGCTCGCCGCGCCCGTCATGCGCGAGGTCCAGGACGTCGTCGGGTTGCTGCGGCCATAGGGCAGGCTGGCGCCCCGCCATCCGCGTAAAAGTGAACGTTTTGTGGCAAAAGCACTTGCGCCGATTCAGTGAGGCTCGCAAATAAGGGCGCGCGGCGGCGCAAGGCCCTGCGGCGGGACCCGGACCCATCGTGTCGACACCGCCCGAACCCTGATGCAGATCTATCTCCCCATCGCCGAGATGTCGGTCAACGTGCTCGCGCTCCTCGGGCTGGGGGGCGTCGTCGGGTTTCTGTCCGGCGTGTTCGGCGTGGGCGGCGGGTTCCTGATGACGCCGCTTTTGATCTTCGTCGGCGTGCCGCCGGCCGTCGCCGTCGCGACCGGGGCGAACCAGATCGTCGCCTCCTCGGTCTCGGGCGCGCTCGCCCATTGGCGGCGCGGCAATGTCGACGTCAAGATGGGGGTGGTGCTGCTCATCGGCGGCCTGGTGGGCTCGGCGGCAGGCGTGGCGCTGTTCACGGTGCTGCGCGGCTCGGCCAGATCGACCTTATGATCTCGGTCTCCTACGTGCTGTTCCTCGGCACGATCGGGCGCCTGATGATCATCGAGAGCGCCCTCGCCTGGCGGCGCAGCCGCAATCCCGCCGCGCCGCGCCGCAAGCTGCACGTGCATCTCTGGATCCACCGCCTGCCGCTCAAGATGCGGTTCCGCCGCTCCAAGCTCTACATCAGCGCCGTCGCGCCGTTCCTGATCGGCGCCGCGATCTCGTTCCTCTCCGGCCTGATGGGGCTCGGCGGCGGGTTCATCATGGTGCCGGCGATGATCTATCTGCTCGGCATGCCGACCTCGGTGGTGATCGGCACGTCGCTGTTCCAGATCATCTTCGTGATGGCGAACGTCACCTTCCTGCAGGCGGTGACCAACCAGACGGTCGACGTGGTGCTGGCGCTGCTGCTTCTCGTGGGTGCGGTGATCGGCGCGCAGATCGGCACGATGGTTGGCGGCCGCATGCGGGGCGAGCAGCTTCGCATGCTGCTCGGCCTCGTGGTGCTCGCGGTCGGGGCCGGCGTCGCCTACGACCTGGTGGTGCCGCCGACGGACCCCTATACGATCGAGACGGTCGCCGGGGTCGGGCCGTGAGCAAGGCGCAGGCCGCGGGGGCGGCGCTCGTCGCGGCGCTTCTCGCTTTGCCGCTTGCGGCCGCCGCCCAGGTTCCGCTGGTCGCCGACATTTCGAGCCGGGAGATCGCGATCTCGACCGGCTTCGCCGGCGCCGACCTTCTGCTGTTCGGCGCGATCGATGGGCGCGGCGACGTTGTGGTGGTGGTGCGCGGGCCACGTCAGCCGGTGGTGGTGCGCCACAAGAATCGGGTGGCCGGCATCTGGGTCAACGCCGAGTCGCGCACCTTCGTCGGCCTGCCGGAATATTACCGCGTCGCCGCAACCCGGGCGCTCGACGAGATCGCGCCGCGCACGGTGCTCGCCCGCTACCAGATCGGCGAGCGCAACCTCGATTTCCAGCTGGCGTCGGGCGAGCCGACGGCCGATTTCCGTCGCTTCCGCGATGCGCTGCTGCGCGAGAAGGCGGGCCAGACCCTCTATGGCGGCGACACGGGGAATGTCTACGTCATCGGCGGGCGGCTGTTCCGCACCACCGTCTCGTTCCCGTCGAGCGTTCCGACCGGCCTCTACCAGGTGGAGATATATCTTTTCCGCGACGGCCGCCTGGTCACACGGCGCACCACGCCGCTGGTCGTGCGCAAGGTGGGGCTCGAAGCCGAGATCTACGATTATGCACACGATCGCGCTGTAGAGTATGGGCTGATTGCCATCGCCGTTGCGTTAATGGCAGGATGGCTGGCGGGCGTCGCGTTCCGCAGGCCCTAGGGGCGCCGCCCGGGGAGGGATGATGATCCCCGACGAACTTGCACCGGGCGAAGGCGCGGCGGTCCAGATCCCGCCGCACCACGACCACGAGCGCATCTTCCTCGTGGTGGTCGACGCCTCGAAGGAGATGCGCAACGCGCTGCATTTCGCGTGCCGCCGCGCGCAATCGACGGGCGGCCGCGTCGCGCTGCTCTACGTGATGGAGCGGGCGGATTTCCAGCACTGGATGGCCGTCGAAGAGAAGATGCGCGACGAGCGTCGCGCCGAGGCGGAGGACGTATTGCAGCACCTCGCCTCCGAAGTGCTGACGATCGCGGGCAAGCTCCCCATCCTCTACGTGCGCGAAGGCCATGCGCGCGACGTGATCCTCGAAGTGATCCAGGAGGAGCCGCGCATCGCCGTCCTGGTGCTGGGCGCCGGCACCGGAAAGAAGGGGCCGGGACCGCTTGTCAGCTCGCTCGCCGGCAAGATGTCGGGAAAGTTCCCGATTCCGATCACGGTGGTTCCCGGCAACCTCACCGAAGACCAGATCGACCTCCTGACCTGACGCGCCGCATCGCCGTGCGCGGCGACTTCGCCGATATCTGTCGGTAGCGCGCATGCCATTAACCATGGCGGCCGAATTTTTTGGATTCGGCACAAATTTTCTTTGCACGGAAACTCAAGGGCTTGCGCCTCGTTACCCCCAGGCGGGCCGCGTCGTGCTTGATCTTAAGAAACCCTTAATCCATGTTCGACGGGTCGAAACGGAGGCGAGTACGGAGCCCATGTTCATTCAAACCGAAGCGACACCCAACCCGGCGACCCTGAAGTTCCTGCCCGGCCAGACCGTGCTGGAGGCGGGCACCGCCGATTTCGCGACGCGCGCGGCGGCCGAGGGCCGTTCGCCGCTCGCCGAGCGGCTGTTCGCGATCGAGGGGGTGACCGGCGTCTTCCTGGGCGCGGATTTCGTGTCGGTCACCAAGGCCGAAGATGGCGAGTGGCATGTGCTGAAGCCGGCCATCCTCGGCGCGCTGATGACCCATTTCGCCTCCGGCGCGCCGGCGCTTGCCGAAGGCGCGGCTGCGGAGGGCGCGGCATCGGCGGACGACGACGAGCTGGTCGCCCAGATCAAGGAACTTCTGGACACACGCGTGCGTCCCGCCGTCGCCCAGGACGGCGGCGACATCGTCTATCGCGGCTTCGAGGAGGGGGTCGTCTACCTGCACCTGCAGGGGGCGTGCTCGGGCTGCCCGTCCTCGACCGCGACGCTGAAGATGGGGATCGAGAATTTGCTGCGGCACTACATCCCGGAGGTGGTCGGGGTGGAAGCCGTCCAGTAGCCGCCCGCCGGGCGGTTCGAAGCGAAGGAGAGGTTGCGCCGGCGCGTCAAGCAAGCCGGCACCGTGCAGGAAGCCCAGCGCGAGCGCGCGCGCGGTGGCGCAGACGGGGACAAAGCGCATGATGGGACGTGTCAGACGGCGGCGCTCGCGCCGCGAAATGGCCCGTGGGGCCGTGTTGTTGACCGGGCTCGTGGTGGCGACGGGATACCTCGTCGTCGGGGCGGGCCATCCTTGGGCCTCGCTCCCGCCCGTGGGCGGCGACGGGGTCGACTCGGCGACCGAGCGGCTTTCCGCGCTCGACCGGCCGGACATCACGGCGGGCACGCGCTCCGCCGATTCGGTCGCGCGCCTCACCGCGATGTTCCACCGGCTGGGCTACGACCTCGCCAGCGTCCGCACGGCGGGCAAGGTGCCGCGCGTCTTCCTCGGCAGCCTGCCGCCCGACCTTGGCGACGTACCGGAGGTCGAGGCGCGGAAGCTCCTGTTCCTCAAGTCGGTCCTGCCGCTGGTGCTGCACGTGAACGAGGTGATCGCCCAGGACCGCCGGCGCGTCGTCGCGCTCGAGGCGCGCGTCGAGAACGGCGGCACGCTGAGCGGCACCGAGACGCAGTGGCTCGCCCGTGTCGCCGACGATTACGGGCTCGACGCCGATGCGGACTTCGCCGAGATCCTCGCCCACGTCGACGTGATTCCGCCGTCGCTCGCCCTTGCCCAGGCCGCGATCGAAAGTGGCTGGGGCACCTCCCGCTTCGCGCAGCAAGCGAACGCGCTGTTCGGCCAGTACGACTGGAGCGGCAACGGGCTCGTGCCGCGCGAGCGCGAGGCCGGTAAGAACCACACGGTGCGCGCCTTCGACTACCTGGTCGATGCGGTGAAGGCATACGCGATCAACCTCAACACCAACCCGGCCTATGCGGGCTTCCGCACGCTGCGCGCCCGCATGCGCGGCGAGCATCGCGCGCCCGACGGCTACGCGCTGGCGCGCACGCTCGACCGCTACTCGACGCGGCGCGAGGCCTACGTCAAGGAGCTGCGGCTCACCATCCGGGCAAATGACCTCCGCGCGCTCGACGAGGCGCGCCTGTCGCGCAGCCTGACGGTGCGGATGGCCGACGCCGACCCGGCGATCTAGGGGCCTATTTGGGCGGCACGTAGAACTGCGTGCCGAGCCAGCGCCAGCGCGCGTCGGCGGCCGGCAGGGTGCAGTTGAGCCGCGACCGGCCGGGCGGGAAGGGCGTGGCGAACCGCACCTCAATCCGCCGTTCCCCGAGGCGCTGCAGCGCCACCATATGCCCGTCGTGATAGCAGCGCAGCTGGTCGAGCCGCCCGACCCCGTCGAGCACGGTGAACCCGACGGCCGGCGGGTTGGTGGGCCCGCCGAGCGTCGGGTCGGGCGGCGTGACTCCCCGCACGGGCAGCGCCAATGCGTTGGCGGCGAGGCGGAACCGGCCGATCTCCCCGTAATGCTCGTTGAGGGCGAAGCGCGGCAAGTAGGCGAAGTCGGCGCCGGGCCCGATCGCGCCCGAGTGCTGGCCGAACGCCGCGACATAGCCGCCCTCGGCGAGGAGCGGCTTCAGCCGCAACGCGAATTCGCCATAGGGCCAGGCGAATAAGGTGGGCGCGGCGCCGAGCTCGGCCTTGAAACGAGCGTTCGACCCGGCGATCTCGGCGCGCGCCTGATCGAGGCCAAGCGCCGCGATGTGCGCATGGCCCGCCGAGTGCCCGCCGATGGTCGCGCCCTCCGCCCGGATCGCGCGGATCTGGTCCCAGGTCATCATGCCGGGATGGCCGATCGCCTCGGTCGCGACGAACAGGGTGACGGGAAGGCCCGCGGCGCGGAACCGCGGCCAGCCGTTCGCGTAGAACGACTCGAACGCGTCGTCCACGGTGAGGCCGATGGTGCGGTCGGGCAGCGCCTCGTGCGCGGCGAGGCGGCGCACGATCTCCGCCACCGGCAGCACGGCATAGTGGCCGGATTTCAGCTCAGCGATCTGCGCGTCGAGCTCGTCGGGGCGGATGTTGGTGGTCGGGTAGTCGGGCTCGCCCACCCGGTGGTACATGAACACCACCGCCGAGTTGGCGGCCCGCGCCGGCGTGGCGGCGAGCCAGGCGAGCCCGGCGAGGGCGAGCCCGGCGCGCGCGCACTGGCAGCGGCGCGACATTCGCCTAATATAGGAACGGGCGCCGTGCCGCGCCGCGGGGCGGGTCCGCATCACATCATCGGCCGGGGCAGGTCCCGGTCGCTCAGCAGCGGATAGTCCCGCGCCTTGAAGAGTTGATAATGCCACCACTCGTTGCGGTAGAAGTCCCACCCGGCAGCGGTCATCAGCCCGAGCAGCAGCGTGCGGTTGCGCTGCGCCTCGGCGGCGATGTCGAGGGTGCCGTGGTGCGAGCGGGGGGTGAAGGCGTCGAACCCGGTGCCCATCTCGAGGGCGCGCCCGTCACCGTCCACCAGCGTCACATCGACCGCCACCCCGCGCGAATGGGGCGAGCCGCGCCGCGGGTCGGCCAGGAAGTCGGGGTCGGGCGTGTGGTTCCACAGCGCCCATTGCGCCTCGCTCGGCCGGAATGCGTCGTAGATGCGCAGGCGGTAGCCGATGGCGCGGGCGAGCCGCACCGCGGCGGCGAGCGCCTGGGCGGCGTCCGGGTGCAGCCAGCAATCCGCCCGGCGATAGACCGGCCGGCCGGTGAAGTTCTCCGCCGTCGCGTAGGCAAGCGCGATATCGACGCCGAACCCCTCAGGCGTGATCTCGACCAGCGCCAACCCGGTTTCTCCCCTCTCTCCCGTCGGCCTTTTAGCACGGTCAGCCGCGCGATTCACGATTCCGGGGGCCACCGGTGACCCTGCTCGCGCTCGATACCGCCTCGGCGGCGTGCTCGGTGGCGCTGTGGCGCGACGGGGTGGCGGCGCGGCGCCACAAGGTGATCGGGCGCGGCCATGCCGAGGCGCTGATGCCCATGATCGCCGAGGTGCTGGACGAGGCGGGGGTGGGGTATGACGCGCTCGACGCGGTGGCGGCCGCGGTGGGGCCGGGCTCGTTCACCGGCATCCGTACCGGCCTCGCCGCCGCGCGCGGCCTCGCGCTGGCGCTCGCAATCCCGGGGATCGGCGTCTCCAGCCTGGCGGCCGCGGCGTCAACCGCCCGGTCCGCGCTCGCGCCCAATGCCGGGCGAACTCTGCTGGTCGCCCTGGAGACCAAGCGCGCCGACCTCTACGTCCAGGCATTCGACGATTCGCTGTCGCCGCTCTTCCCGCCCGTCGCGCTCCCGCCGGTCGAGGCTGTGCGGCGCCTCCCGCCGGGTCCGCTGGCGGTGGCGGGCGACGCCGCGGCGCGGCTCGCCGGTGCGCTGGCCGGACGGCAGCCGGCGCCGGCGTTCCTTCCGGATCTTGCCATCGGCGACGCCGCGGCGATCGCCCGCATCGCGGCCGGGCCGGCGGACAAGCATCTCGCGCTGCGTCCGCTCTACATCCACCCGCCGCAGGCGACGCCCGCCCCGGCGCGCGCGGCGGTGTCGCCATGACCGCGGCCAGGAGCCCGCGCATCGCGCCCGTGCGGGTCGCCGACCTCAACGACGTGACCCACATCCACGCGGCAAGCTTCGACGACCCTTGGAGCGTGACGATGCTGAAGCGCATCCTGTCGATGCCGGGCGCGGGCGGGATCGTCGCGCGCAACGGCAGCGAGGATCCGGTGCTGGGCTTCGCCCTGTCGCGCCTCGCCGGCGACGAGTGCGAGCTCCTGTCGCTCGCCGTCGATCCCGGCCATCGCCGGCTCGGCATCGGCCGCATGCTGCTGGTCGCCTCGATCGCCGCAGCGACCGCGGCCGAATCGCGCGCCCTGTTCCTCGAGGTGGCGGAGGACAATGCGGCGGCGCGCGCGCTCTACCAGTCGCACGATTTCCGTCCGGTCGGGCGGCGGCCCGACTACTACCGGATGCGCGACGGCTCGACCGTGGCCGCCCTCACCATGCGCCGCGACCTCACCAAGCCGCCGTTCGGGTAGGGCTACCTCGCGATCTCCACCCAAGCCTCGCCCAGCTTGCGGTAGCGGCGCTTGACCGCGGCCCAGGCGATGCGGTGGCACGCCTCTTCGCGCCGCGGATCGCGCTCGTGCTGGCGCCAGGCATTGTTGAAGGCGGCGCGGTAGATGTCCTGCGCGTGCGCCGGCAAATGCAGGCGGACGGAGTCGGGCAGCTCCGAATTGTCGGCGTAGGGCATTTCAGCGCCTCCGTATCGCGAGCTTGTAGAGCTCCATCACCACGATAATGGCGACGCCGCCCACCGCGAGCTCCAGCCCCTCGGCCACGCTGAGCTTGTCGAGCGACAGGAGGTCGCGCAGCACCGGGACACCGAGCGCCGCGACCTGGATGAGCTGCGTCGCGATCACCCCGCCGATCAGCAGCCGGTTGTGGGCGAGCGGGATGCGGAAGACCGAGCGCGTCTCGGACCGTGAGTTGAAGCAGTGCGCGTTCTCGAACCACACCATCAGCCACAGCACGCCGCCGCGCGCCGCGTCCTGGGCGACGCCGCTGCCGAGTGCCAGCCAGTAATAGGCGAAGGCACCGACACCGATGACCGCGCCGGCGAGCGCGACCTGCTGGATCATGCGCCGGTCGAACACCGGCGCGGCGGCGGCGCGCGGCCGCCGCGCGAGCACGCCGGGCTCGCCGCGCTCGAAGGCGAGCGCCACGTCCTGGATGCCGTTGGTCACCAGGTTGAGCCAGAGGAGCTGCACCGCGCTGAGCGGCGTCGGCAGGCCGGTGAGCGTGGCGAGCAGCACGAGCAGAATTTCCGCCGCGCCGGTCGAGATCACCAGCGCGATCACCTTGCGCAGATTGTCGTAGGCGACGCGGCCCTCCTCGATGCCGGCGACGATCGAAGCGAAATTGTCGTCCGCGAGGATCAGGTCGGCGGCGTCGCGCGCCACGTCCGTGCCCGCCGCGCCCATGGCGATGCCGATGTCGGCGGCGTGCAGTGCGGGCGCGTCGTTGATGCCGTCGCCGGTGACGGCGACCACGTGGCCCTGGCGGCGCAGGCTCTCGACGATGGCGAGCTTCTGCAGCGGCTCGGTGCGGGCGAAGACCCGGGCGCGGCCGATCGCCGCGTCGAGCGCTGCGCCGTCGAGCGCCGCCAGGGTCGCGCCGGTGACCACCTCCTCCGACCGTTCGGCGAGGCCGAGCCGCCGCGCGATGGCGAGCGCCGTCGTGGGGTGGTCGCCGGTCACCATGACCACCTCGATGCCGGCGCGCTGCGCGGCGGCGACGGACTCGGCCGCCTCGGGGCGCAGCGGGTCGATCAGCCCGGCGAGCCCGACAAGGCGAAGGCCCGCGAGCGCCTCGATCTGCGGCGCCGCCACCGGCCCCGCCGCGACCGCGAGCACGCGATAGCCCCCCTCGGAGAGGCGCTCGGTGGCGTCGAGCACGTCGTGCGTGTCGCCGTCGCAGAGCGCCGCCACGGTTTCCGGCGCGCCCTTGACGCAGGCGGTGATCCGGCCGTCCGACTCGAGGAAGGCGGCGGCGAGGCGGTTCTCCGGCTCGTACGGCACGCGGTCGACGATGCCCGACGCCGTCTCGCCCACGCCGTGGTGCATCGCCGCGGCGAAGAAGGCGAGGTCGACCGCGTCGCCCGCCGCGCCGTCCTCGCTTGCGGCCGGAAGCTCGCTCGCCCGCGCCGCCGTCTCGAGCAGGGGCGCCGCGGCAGGATCGGTCGGCGCCGTTTCGCCCGTGCCGGGCAGCCAGACACGCTCGATCGCGAGCCGGTTCTGGGTGAGGGTCCCGGTCTTGTCGGTCGCGATCAGGGTGCAGGCGCCCAGCCCTTCGACGGCCGGCAGGCGGCGTACCACGACATGGCGCAGCCCCATCCGGTGCATGGCGATCGACAACGCGACGGTCATCGCCACCGGCAGGCCTTCGGGGATCGCCGAGACGGCGAGTGCGACGGCGAGCAGGAAGATGTCGGCCGGCGCGCTGCCGCGCACGATCTCGACCGCCGCGATGGCGACGATCACGCCCACCATCGCCACCGCCACCTGGCGGGTGAAGTGCGCCATGCGGCGGACCAGCGGCGGCGGCGGTTCGGGCATCTCCAGGGCGGTGGCGAGCTGGCCGACCGCGGTCTGCCGTCCGGTCGCGACCACGACGCCCGTTCCGCGGCCGGTCCGCACCGTAGTGCCGGCGTGCAGCATGGTCGTACGCTCGGCGAGCGGGATCACTTGGGAGAGCCGGTCGTCGGCCCGCTTCCGCACCGCAAGCGATTCGCCGGTCAGCAGGCTTTCGTCCGCCGTCAGGTTGCGCGCCTCGACGAGCCGGAGGTCGGCGGCAATCCGATCGCCGCTTTCGGTCCGCACCACATCGCCCGGCACCAAATCCTCGGTGGAGATGCGCACCAGCCGTCCCTCGCGCAGGACCGAAGCGCGGCCGCGAATCAGCGCCCGCAGCGCGCGGGCCCGCGTCTCCGCCCGCCATTCCTGGTAGGTGCCGATGGCGGCGTTGAGCACGAGGACCGAGAAGATGAAGCCCGCGTCCGTGAAATGGCCGAGCCCGAGCGACACCGCCCCCGCCGCCAGCAGAAGATAGATGAACGGGCTCTTGAACTGGGCGAGGAACACGCTGAGGACCGTCGTCCCCGCCGGCGCGGGCAGGCGGTTCGGCCCGAACCGGGCGAGGCGCGCCGCGGCCTCCTCCGCGCTCAACCCGCCGGCCGTCGTGCCAAGCCGGGTAAGCGCCGCGTCGGGCGCAAGGGCGTGAAAGGCGTCGTCGGGCCCGGCGGGCATGGCTCGGCTGCGTCCTTCGGCAGGTTCGGAAGGGTTGCAGGATGGTCCTTCTAGCATCGTGCTTCGTTGACCTGAATCAAGGGCTGGGCCAGTTTGCACCCGATACTGGCGGTTCCATGAACGATGCCAAGACCGAAGCCGATCCGCGCGCCGGCCGAGTGATCCGGATTTCCGGCTCGGTGGTGGACGTGGCGTTCGCGCCCGGCATGCTGCCCGCGGTCAACGCGGCCCTCGACGTGGCGTGGGACGGGCCGTACCGGCTGGTGCTCGAGGTGCACCAGCATCTCGACCCGGCCACGGTGCGCGCGGTCGCGATGGAGGAGACCGCAGGGCTGCGCTGCGGCACCGTGGCGCGCCCGACCGGCGCCGAGATCTGCGTGCCGACCGGCGAGGCCGTCCTGGGGCGGCTGATCGACGTGGTGGGCGATCCGATCGACCATGGCGCGCCGTTCGCCGCGGACGTTCCGCGCGCACCGATCCACCGCGCGCCGCCGCCGCTTGCCGAGCAGGGGCGCGATACGGCGCCGTTCCTCACCGGCATCAAGGCCATCGACCTCCTGGCGCCGCTCGCCCGCGGGGGAAAGGCCGCGATGTTCGGCGGCGCCGGCGTCGGCAAGACGGTGCTGATCATGGAGCTGATCCGCACGACGGTGGAGAAGCATGCCGGCATCTCGGTCTTCGCCGGCATCGGCGAGCGCTCGCGCGAGGGTCACGAGCTGTGGCTCGAGCTGCAGCGCTCCGGCGTGCTCGCGCGCACCGCGCTGGTGTTCGGCCAGATGAACGAGCCGCCGGGCGCGCGCTGGCGCGTCGGCATGACGGCGTTGACCGTCGCCGAGCATTTCCGCGACGTCATGCACACCAACGTGCTTTTGCTGATCGACAACGTGTTCCGCTTCGTCCAGGCCGGCGGCGAGGTGTCGGGCCTCCTCGGGCGCCTGCCGTCTCGCGTCGGCTACCAGTCCACCCTCGCCACCGAGATCGCCGAGCTGGAGGAGCGCATCGCCTCGGTGCGCGACGCGGCCGTCACATCCATCCAGGCCGTCTACGTGCCGGCCGACGACTTCACCGACCCGGCGGTGGCGGAGACTTTCACCCACATCGACTCGTCCATCGTGCTCTCCCGCGACATGGCGAGCCAGGGCCTCTATCCGGCCATCGACCCGCTCGCCTCGACGTCCGTGATGCTCGACCCGCGCGTCGTGGGCGAGCGGCACTACGAGACGGCCGAGGCGGTGCGCCGGCTGATCGAGCAGTACCGCGAGCTGCAGGAGATCATCTCCCTCCTCGGCATGGAGGAGCTCTCGGCCGCCGACCGCGCGGCGGTCAACCGCGCACGGCGCCTCGTCCGCTTCCTCACCCAGCCCTTCGCCGTCACCGCCCAGTTCACCGGCGAGAGCGGCGTCGCGGTCGAGCTGGAGGACACGCTCGCCGGCTGCCGCGCCATCCTCGACGGCGAGGCCGACGGCTGGGCGGAAAGCTCGCTCTACATGGTGGGCACGCTTGCCGACGCGCGTACGAAGGAGGCGGCGGCCAAATGAAGCTCCTCGTCACCACGCCGATGGCGGTTTGCGTCGAGGCGGACGGCGTAACGCACGTGCGTGCCGAGGACGCGACCGGCTCGTTCGGTATCCTGTCCGGCCACGCGGACTTCATCACCGTGCTCGCCATCTCGGTGCTCGACTGGCGCGACACGGAGGGGCGCGACCACCATGTCGCGGTGCGCGGCGGCGTGCTGACCGTGCGCAGCGGGGACCGCGTGGAGGTCGCGACGCGCGAGGCGGTGGGCGAGGATACGCTCGCCCGGCTGGGCGACGCGGTGCTCGATCGCTTCCGCGAGGAGGCCGCGGCCGAGCAGGAATCGCGGGTCTCGGCGACGCGCCTCCACCTCGCCACGATCCGCCAGATCGGCCGCTACCTCGAGTCGGGCCGAACGGTCGCCCAGGCGCCGCCTTATGTGCGCCGGCTGGACGAGATGCCCGGCGAGGGCGAGGCGCCGTGACCGCGCGCGAGCGCAACCACGCCAATCGCGACCGCGGCGACGAGGCGCTGCGCCGCGCCGTGCAAGTGAGCCAGGAACGCGCCGAGCGCTGGAAGCGCGAGGGGGAGCGCTCGCTCGGCCAGAACCTCGCCATGATCGGCTCGCTCGGCTGGCTGATCGTGCTGCCGACGCTCGCCGGCGTCGGGCTCGGGCGCTGGCTCGACCATCGTTTCGGGACCGGCATCCAGTTCACCGGCGCGCTGATCGCGGTGGGAGTCGCCATCGGTGGCTGGCTCGCCTGGCAGAGGATCGGCAAGGAATGAACGCGCCGCTTCTCGCCGCGTCGTTCGTCGCCGGGATCGCCGTCGGGCTCGCCTATTTCGCGCTGCTGGTGCGTACCGTCAGGCTTTTCACGGGCGGGGCGCACACGCTGCCCGTGATCGCGCTCTATGCGGCGCGCGCGGCGCTGGCGATCGGGGCCTTCCTCGGCTTGGCGGCACTGGGCGGCTTGCCGCTCCTCGCCGGGCTCGGCGGGTTCGTGGTCGCGCGGCTGATCGTGCAGCGCCACGCGGGGTTCGGCGAATGAGCACGAGCCCGCTCGCCATCGAGGTCGTGTTCCACATCGGCCCGGTGCCGGTCAGCCTGCCGGTCGTCACGACCTGGGTCATCATGGTCCTGCTGGTCGTCACCTGCGCCGTCGGGCTGCGCCGGCCGCGGATCGAGGCCGGCGCGGTGCAGTCGGCGCTCGAGATCGTGGTGGAGACCATCGACGCGCAGCTTCGCGGCATCATCCGCCGCGACGCGAGCCCGTATCTGCCGCTGATCGGGACCTTGTTCATCTATCTGGTGGTGGCGAACCTCGCCGCCGTCGTGCCCGGCGTGAAGCCGCCGACCGGCCATATCGAGACGCCCGCCGCGCTCGCCGGTATCGTGTTCCTGTCGGCGCATTATTTCGGCATAAGCGCGCGCGGCCCGCTGGGCTACGTGAAGCGCTACACGCGGCCCAGCATCCTCTTGCTGCCGCTCAACGTGCTCTCTGAGATCACCCGCACCTTCTCGCTGATGGTGCGGCTTTTCGGCAACATGATGAGCCACGAGATCGTCATCGCCATCGTGGCGCTTCTCGCGGGGCTGCTGCTGCCCGTGCCGTTCATGCTGCTCGGCGTGCTGATCGGCATCATCCAGGCCTACATATTCGCGATCCTCGCCGCGGTGTTCATCGGCGCGGCGGTGGAAGGAGAGGGGGAATGACCGCATGAGTACCGACACGATCCAGTTCATCTCTATCCTGGGCGCGGCCATGGCGGTGTCGTTCGGCGCGATCGGCCCGGCGCTGGGCGAGGGGCGCGCCATCGCTGCGGCGATGGACGCCATCGCCCGCCAGCCGGAATCGACCGGGCCCCTGTCGCGCACCTTGTTCGTCGGGCTCGCCATGATCGAGACGATGGCGATCTACTGCCTGGTGATCGCGCTCCTCTTGCTCTACGCCAACCCGTTCGTGCACTGAGCCGGTCGCGATGCATATCGACTTGTGGACCGTGGCGCTGCAGGGGATCAACTTCCTGGTCCTCGTCTGGCTGCTGCAGCGCTTCCTCTACAAGCCGGTGCGCACAGTGATCGCGAAGCGCAAGGAGCTGGCGCAGGCGGCGTTCGTCGAGGCCGACAAGGCGAAGGCCGAGGCCGACGCCGCGCGTGCCGCTCTGGAGGGCGACCGGGCGAAGCTCGCCGCGGAGCGGGACGCCGTGCTGAACGCGGCCCACAAATCCGTGGAGGCCGAGCGCGCCAAGCTGATCGAGGACGCGAAGCGCGAGGCCGCGCGTCTCGTCGACGAGGCGCACGCCGCCATCGCCGCCGAGCGTGAGGCGGCGCTTACCGAGCTCCGCCGGGAGGTTGCGGCGCTCGCCGCCGACCTCGCGGGGCGGCTGCTCGCCGAGACCGGCCTCGCCCAGGACGGCGACGCGCTGCTCGCCGCGGTCGCGGGCCGTATCGCCGCACTCGGCGGTGAGGAGCGCGCGAGCCTGGCGAAGGAGCTGGCGGCGGAGGGGGCGAAGCTGACGGTCGTGACCGCCGCTTCGCTTCCTGGCGACGCGCAGGCCCGCTGGCGCGCGCGCCTCGCCGAGGCGCTCGGCTTCACGGGCGCGATGGTGTTCGAAACCGACGCGGCCCTGATCGGCGGGGCGGAGCTGCGCTTTCCGCATGCCGTGCTGCGGTTGTCGTGGGCCGACTGGCTTGCCCAGGCGCGCGCGGCGCTGGCGGCGCTGGCGGCGCAATGACCGAGCTCCGCGACGAGCTGAAGAGCTGGCTCGGCGAGGCGCGGAAGCGCGCCGGAGAGATCGCGCCGGCGCCGTCGCTCGAACATGTCGGCACGGTCGCGCGCGTGGGCGACGGGGTCGCCGAGGTCACCGGCCTGCCCTGGACCCGGCTCGACGAGCTGCTGCGCTTCGAGGACGGCACGCTCGGCCTCGCGCTGCGCGTCGACGAGGCAACGGTCGGCTGTGTCATCGTCGGCGGCGGCACGGGGGACGGCGTGAGGGCGGGAAGCCGCGTGCAGGGCACCGGCGAGATCGTGCGCGTGCCGGTCGGCGAGGCGCTGCTGGGCCGCGTGGTAGACCCGCTCGGCGCGCCGCTCGACGGCGGGCCGGTTATCGCCGCCGACCGGCGCGATCCCGTGGAGCAGCCGGCGCCCGCCATCGTCGACCGCGACCTGGTCACCCAGCCGCTCGCCACCGGCCTCACCGTCGTCGACGCGATGATCCCGCTCGGGCGCGGCCAGCGCCAGCTCGTGATCGGCGACCGCAAGGTGGGCAAGACCGCCCTCGCGCTCGACACGATCATCAACCAGAAATCGACCGACGTGATCTGCGTCTACGCCGCGGTGGGCCAGAAGGCCTCGACGGTCGCGCAGGCGATCGAGGCGGTGCGCACCCACGGCGCCATCGAGCGCTCCATCTTCGTCGTCGGCGCGGCCGACGCCCCGCCCGGCGCGCAGTGGATCGTGCCCTACGCCGCGTGCACGATGGCCGAGTATTTCCGTGACCGCGGGCGCGATGCGCTGCTGGTGATCGACGACCTCACGAAGCACGCCATCGTCTACCGTCAATTGTCGCTCCTGCTGCGCAGGCCGCCGGGGCGCGAGGCGTACCCGGGCGACATCTTCCACATCCATGCGCGCCTGCTGGAACGTGCGGCGAAGCTGAACAAGGAGAAGGGCGGCGGCTCGCTCACCGCGCTCCCCATCGCCGAGACGCAGGCCGGCGACCTCACCGCCTACATCCCGACAAACCTGATCTCGATCACCGACGGGCAGATCTATCTCGAGCCCAAGCTGTTCTACGAAGGCCAGAAGCCCGCGGTGAACGTCGGCATGAGCGTCTCGCGCGTCGGCGGCCACACCCAGGCGCCGGCAATGCGCGCGCTGGCCGGCAAGCTGCGCCTGGAATACGCGCAGTTCCTGGAGCTGGAGGTGTTCACCCGCTTCGGCGCCATGGTGGACGAGCGCACCCGTCGCACCATCGAGCACGGAAGGCGCATCCGCGCGATCCTCGCCCAGCGCCAGTTCGCCCCGCTGCCGCTCGCGGTCGAGGTGGCGCTGCTGCTGGCGGTCGATGCCGGCAAGCTCGATGCCGTGGCGCTCAAGGACGTCGCCCGCTTCAAGGCCGCGGCGGCGGCGCAGCTGGCCGAGCGCTGCCCGCGCGCGATGGGGCGCATCGCCGAGACGGGCGCGCTCGCCGACGAGGACCGCCAGGCACTGCTTGCCGCCATCGACGCGCTGATCGCCGAACTCGGCGCAAAGGACGCCTAAATGGAGCAGGTCGCCCGGCTCAAGGCACGCCTCGCCAGCCTCGGCGAGCTGCGCGACCTGATGCGCGCGATCCGCGCGCTTGCCGCCGCGCACGTGCAGGAGGCGCAGGCGGCGCTGCCCGGCATCCGCCGCTATGTCGAGGTGGTGGAGAACGCGATCGCCGAGGGCGCCTCGCTCTTGCCGCCTGGCGACACGCGGCGGGGCGGTGCGGCCACGCGCGGCGGCGGCGTGCTGATCGCCGTCACCTCCGAGCATGGCTTCGTCGGCGGGTTCGACGAGCAGTTGCTCGACCGGGTGGCGTCCGATCTGCGCCCCGGCCAGGCCCTCGGCGTCATCGGGCGGCGCGGTGCGGCGCTCGCCGCCGAACGCGGCCTGGCCGTCGCTTGGTCGGTGCCGATGGCGACCCATGTCGGCGGGGTGCTGGGGGTGACGCGCCGCGCCGCCGACCGCATCGCGCGCGTCGGGAGCGCCGGCATCGTCTACGGCGCCTACCGCCACGGCGGGCGCTACGAGATCGCGGCGCAGCGCATCCTGCCGCTCGACCCGAAACTCTTGGCCGGCGCGCCGCGGAGCGCGCCGCTGCATCAGCTCGACCCCGTCGCGCTGCTCGCCGAGCTGGCCGGCGAGTATCTGTTCGCCGAAATCACGCGCGCGGTGATGGAATCGCTCGCCAGCGAGAACGGCGCGCGGCTGCAGGTGATGGAGGCCGCCGACCGCAACATCGCGGACAAGCTCGACACGCTGCGCCGGCGCGAACGCGCGGTGCGCCAGGACGCCATCACTGCCGAGCTTCTCGACGTCATCACCGGCGCCGAGGCGGTGATGGGCGAGGAGGTCAGTTCGTCGGGGCGTGCTTGAGGGTGACCCGGATGATGCGGTTCGTCGCGGTCTGGTGGATCAACAGGTTGCCCGCGCGCGTCACGCTCATGTTGCGCACGATGCCCGCGGTGATGCCGCCCGAGGGGATCGGCCAGCTCTGGAATGTCTCGGTCCCGGGATCGAACCGAACCAGCGCATCGGGCCGGACGCCCAACTCGTTGTACCAGACGATGCCGTCGACGACGGCAATGGCGTAGGGGTGCGAATGGGGCCCCGAGGGCGACGGCCATTCCTTGATCGCGCCGTTCTTCGGGTCGTAATGGCCGAGCCGCCCGCGGGCCGAATTGACGTACCAGATCGTGCCGTCCGCGGCGATATCGAGCCGGCGGACGGTCGTTTTCGGATCGGGCAGCTTCACCTCGGCGAGCGCCATGGTCTTCGGATCGACATGCACGAGGCAGTTCGCGCCGTTGCACGCGACCCACAGCGACCCGTCGGCGGCCAGCTTGATGCCGTAGGGCTTGGCGTTCGACCGCGGCATCGTGACGAGCCGGATCGCGCCGGTCGCGGGGTCGAGCCGGCCGATCATGTTCGATTGCTGCAGCGTGAACCAGAGGACGCCGTCGCGGTCGAAGATCGGCGTGTGCGGGTCGCGCGCCGCCGGGTCGGGCATCTTGTAGACCGTGAACTTGCCCGTCGCCGGGTCGAGCTTGCCGACCGTGCCGTTGCCGTTGCCGGTGAACCACGGCGTGCCGTCGCGATCGAGCGTCACGCTGTGCGGCAAGGTGCCAGGCGGCAGCTCCCACTCCTTCATTGCACCGGTTCGCGGATCGAGCCGGCCCAGGATGTTGCCGAACTGGCCGACCCACCAGATCGCGCCGTCCGGCGCCTCGACCGGGTCGCGCGCCCGCTGGCCGAGCGTCGGCACCTTCCACTCCGTGAACGCAATCTTGACCGGCCCGGACAAGAGCTTCGCTGCGCGGCGCGTATTGGGCGGGAAGTGCGCGGCGAGGTAGTCGAGGATCGCCCCTTTCTGATCCGGCGTCGCCGAAAGGTCGATCATGTTGGCGGTGAGCTCGGCCCAGCCGGCGCGGCTATAGCCCGCGCTCGAGGTGATCATGTAGGCCGGATGGCAGGCAGCGCAGACGCCCTCAACCAGCGTCTCTCCCGGCCCGTCGGGCAGGGCGACGCGCGGGCCATAAAACGGCCGCTGCTGCGCCGCAGCGAAGGTGGGGACCAGGACGCACACTGCCATTGCCGCCATTGCGCGCGCCGACAGTCCGGGCATGGGAGTCTTCCCGCAGGCTGGCCGAGGATAACGAAGGGTCCGCCTGCGCGCGGGCCGGAGTCAAGGGCTGGCGCCGGCCTGACGCTACGGCGGCCTGTGTTGCAATGCCAAAACCCCTATGGTAGTAACTGCCGGCCTTTTCCGGCGGGGCCCGCAAACGCCCGGGTATGGGCGTCAATACTGTCGGGTTTTCAATCTGTTACCGGATTCCCTGTCGGGTACAACTTCGAGGATGATGAGACGTGTCCGCTGAGGCAACAGGTGTTGCGGGGCTCGCCCAGCGCTACGCCACGGCCCTGTTCGAGCTGGCGCGCGATTCCGGCGCGCTCGACAAGGTCGATGCCGAGCTCAAGCAGCTCGGCGGCATGATCGCCGAGTCGGCCGAGCTGCGCCGCCTGATCCGCAGCCCCGTCATCTCGCGCGCCGCCCAGGGCCGCGCGGTCGAGGCGGTGCTGGAGCGGGCCGAGCTCGACCCGCTGGTGCGCCGCTTCGTCGGCGTGGTGTCGGCGAACCGGCGCCTGTTCGCGCTCGAAGCGATCATCGCCGCCTTCCACGCCGATCTAGCCCGCCACCGGGGCGAGATCACCGCCGTCGTCTCCACCGCGCAGCCGCTCACCGACGCGCAGAAGGGTGCGCTCGACAGCGCGCTGCGCCGGGCCGTCGGCTCTAAGGTCTTGATCGAGACCAAGATCGATCCCGGGCTTCTCGGCGGTCTGACCGTCAAGGTCGGCTCGCGCATGTTCAATTCCTCGCTGCGCTCCAAGCTGCAGCGCCTGCAACTCGCCATGAAAGGGGCCGGCTGATGGATATCCGCGCCGCCGAAATCTCCGCAATCCTCAAGAGCCAGATCGAAGGCTTCGGCACCGAGGCCGAGGTCGCCGAGGTCGGCCAGGTGCTGTCGGTGGGCGACGGCATCGCCCGCATCTATGGGCTCGACCAGGTGCAGGCCGGCGAGATGGTCGAGTTCCCCGGCGGCATCCGCGGCATGGCGCTGAACCTCGAGAGCGACAACGTGGGAGTCGTCATCTTCGGCGACGACCGCACCATCAAGGAAGGCGACACGGTCAAGCGCACCCGGTCCATCGTCGACGTGCCGGTGGGCAAGGCGCTCTTGGGCCGCGTGGTCGACGCGCTGGGCAACCCGATCGACGGCAAGGGCCCGATCGACGCCACCGAGCGGCGCCGCGTCGAGATGAAGGCGCCGGGCATCATTCCGCGCCGGTCGGTGCACGAGCCGATGCAGACCGGCCTCAAGGCGATCAATTCCTTGATCCCGATCGGGCGCGGCCAGCGCGAGCTGATCATCGGCGACCGCCAGACCGGCAAGACCGCCGTCGCCATCGATGCGATCCTCAACCAGAAATACGCGCACGAGGCCGGCGACGAGAAGAAGCAGCTTTTCTGCATCTATGTCGCGGTCGGGCAGAAGCGCTCGACCGTCGCGCAGATCGTCAAGACGCTCGAGGACAACGGCGCGCTGGAATACTCCATCGTCGTCGCCGCCACCGCGTCCGAGCCCGCGCCGCTGCAGTTCATCGCGCCCTATGCCGGCTGCGCCATGGCCGAGTATTTCCGCGACAACGGCATGCACGCGCTGATCGTCTACGACGATCTCTCCAAGCAGGCGGTCGCCTATCGCCAGATGTCCCTGCTGCTGCGCCGCCCGCCGGGCCGCGAGGCCTATCCGGGCGATGTGTTCTACCTGCATTCGCGCCTTCTCGAGCGCGCGGCGAAAATGAATGCCGACCACGGCTCGGGGTCGCTCACCGCGCTCCCGATCGTCGAGACCCAGGCGAACGACGTCTCGGCCTACATCCCAACCAACGTGATCTCGATCACCGACGGCCAGATCTTCCTCGAGACCGACCTGTTCTACGCCGGCGTCCGCCCGGCGGTGAACGTCGGTATCTCGGTCAGCCGCGTCGGCTCGGCCGCGCAGATCAAGGCGATGAAGCAGGTCGCGGGCCGCATCAAGCTCGAGCTCGCGCAGTATCGCGAGATGGCGGCGTTCGCGCAGTTCGCCTCCGACCTCGATCCCGCCACGCGGCGCCTCCTGAACCGCGGCGCGCGGCTGACGGAGCTCCTCAAGCAGCCGCAGTTCACGCCCTATCCGGTGGAGGAGCAGGTGGTGGTGATCTACGCCGGGGTGAACGGCTTCACCGATGCGATCCCGGTCGACAGGGTGACCGCGTTCGAGCACGGGCTGCTGTCGGAGGTCCGCGGCAAGCACGCGAACATCCTGGATGCGATCCGCAGCGAGGGCGAGATCAGCGAGGCGACGCAGACGGCCCTGCGCGATGCCTGCGGCGCCTACGCCAAAAGCTTCGTCGCACAATAACCGAGAGCCGACCGGACAAGGCGACCCGACGCGATGCCCAGCCTCAAGGACCTCCGGGTCCGCATCCGCAGCGTCCGCTCGACGCAGAAGATCACCTCGGCCATGAAGATGGTCGCGGCGGCCAAGCTGCGCCGCGCCCAGGACCAGGCCATCGCGGCGCGCCCTTATGCCGAGCGCATGGAGCGCATGCTGGGCTCGGTCGCGGGTGCGCTGCCGACCGGCGCGGGAGCGCCGCCGCTGCTCGCCGGCACCGGCTCGGGCGCGACGCACCTGGTCGTGGTGGTGACGTCGGACCGCGGTCTCTGCGGGGCGTTCAACGCCTCGATCGTGCGCGCGGCGCGCCAGCTCATTCGCCAGCTCGAGGGCGAGGGCAAGACCGTCAAGCTCCTCTGTGTCGGGCGCAAGGGGCGCGACCTCCTGCGCCGCGACCACGGGGCCAAGATCGTCGCGTCCTATGAAGAGATCGATCGGCCGCGCCTCAGCTTCGACAAGGCGGACATGATCGCCGGCCGCGTGCTGGAGATGTTCGCCGCCGGCGAATACGACGTCTGCACCGTGATCTACAACCGCTTCCGCTCGGCGATCTCGCAGGTCGTGACGCGCCAGCAGCTCGTGCCCTTCGCCGTGCCCGCGACCGAGGGCGAGGCCGCCCCGGCCGCGGGTGGAAGCCGCGCGATCTACGAGTACGAGCCCGACGAGGCCGAGATCCTGGCCGAACTGCTGCCGCGCAACCTGGCAGTGCAAACGTTCCGCGCGCTCCTGGAGAGCTTCGCCTCCGAGCAGGGCGCGCGCATGACCGCGATGGACAATGCCACGCGCAACGCGGGCGACATGATCGACCGGCTGACGCTCACCTACAACCGCACGCGCCAGGCCGCCATCACCAAGGAGCTGATCGAGATCATCTCCGGCGCCGAGGCGCTGTAGGCAGCCGAGGAACAGAGGACACGCCATGCCCGAAAAGCAGAGCAACATCGTCGGACGCATCACCCAGATCACCGGGGCCGTCATCGACGTCCATTTCGAGGGCGAGCTGCCGGCGATCCTGAACGCGCTGCACGTCACCCGCGAGGACGGCGGGCGCTTGGTGCTCGAGGTCGCCCAGCATCTCGGCGAATCGACCGTGCGCACCATCGCGATGGACACGACCGACGGTCTCGTCCGCGGCCAGGAGGTGCGCGACACCGGCGATGCGATCCGCGTGCCGGTCGGGCCCGAGACGCTGGGCCGCATCCTCAACGTGGTGGGCGAGCCGGTAGACGAGCGCGGGCCGATCAAGACAACCCGCACCGCGCCGATCCACAGGGCCGCGCCCGCCTTCGTCGACCAGTCGACCGAAACCGAGATCCTGGTCACAGGCATCAAGGTGGTCGACCTTCTCGCGCCCTACTCCAAGGGCGGCAAGGTCGGCCTGTTCGGCGGTGCCGGCGTCGGCAAGACCGTCATCATCATGGAGCTGATCAACAACATCGCGAAGGCGCACGGCGGCTACTCGGTGTTCGCCGGGGTGGGCGAGCGCACGCGCGAGGGCAACGACCTCTACCACGAGATGATGGAATCGGGCGTCATCCAGCCCGACGGCGAGTCCAAGGCGGCGCTGGTCTACGGCCAGATGAACGAGCCGCCGGGCGCGCGCGCCCGCGTCGGCCTCTCGGGCCTCACCCTCGCGGAATATTTCCGCGACGAGGAAGGCCAGGACGTGCTGCTGTTCATCGACAACATCTTCCGCTTCACCCAGGCGGGCTCCGAGGTGTCGGCGCTCTTGGGCCGCATCCCGTCGGCGGTCGGCTACCAGCCCACCCTCGCCACCGACATGGGCGCGCTGCAGGAGCGCATCACCACCACCAAGAAGGGCTCGATCACCTCGGTGCAGGCGATCTACGTGCCGGCCGACGACCTGACCGACCCGGCGCCCGCCACCTCGTTCGCGCACCTCGACGCGACGACCGTGCTGTCGCGCCAGATCGCCGAGCTCGGCATCTACCCGGCGGTCGACCCGCTCGAACTCGACCTCGCGCATCCTCGACCCGCGCCTGATCGGCGAGGAGCACTACACCGTCGCGCGCGAGGTGCAGCGCGTGCTGCAGACCTACAAGTCGCTGCAGGACATCATCGCCATCCTCGGCATGGACGAGCTCTCGGAGGAGGACAAGCTGACGGTCGCGCGCGCGCGCAAGATCCAGCGCTTCCTGTCGCAACCGTTCCACGTGGCCGAGGTGTTCACCGGCACGCCGGGCGTGTTCGTCAACCTCGAGGACACGATCAAGGGCTTCAAGGACCTGGTGGCCGGCGCCTACGACGACCTGCCGGAGGCCGCGTTCTACATGGTCGGCACCATGGAGGAGGCGGTCGAGAAGGCGAAGAAGATGGCCGCCGAGGCGGCGTAGGGAGCTCGGCATGGCCGACACGGTCGAATTCGAGCTGGTCTCGCCCGAGCGGCTCCTGGTCTCGGAGCAGGTGGAGATGGTCGTGGTGCCGGGCGCCGAGGGCGATTTCGGCGTGCTGCCCGGCCACGCGCCGTTCCTGTCGACGCTCCGGCCCGGCGTTATCACCATCTACGCCAACCGCACGCCGCGCGAGGCGATCTTCGTCGCCGGCGGGTTCTCGGAGGTGACCGAGGAACGCTGTACCGTCCTCGCCGAGGAGGCGGTGAAGCTCGCCGAGGCCGATCGTGCCGGGGCCGAGCAGCGCGTCGCCGAGGCGCGTGCCGCGGTCGAGGCCGCCGTCGAGGCGCACGAGAAGGCCCAGGCCCAGCGCCGCCTCGAGATCGCGACCGCCCTGGTCGCCGCCATCGACCGCGGCCGCGCGATCTAACTCCGACGCCGTTTTCCGTCCGTTTTCGCCCGCGCTTGTTTACAGCCCGCCGGGATTCGCCCCATTATCCGCGCGGATCAGGGAAGCGGGCGGGAGCCATTCCGCGCCGGCATGTGTAGAGGCCGGTCGGTGGTGCCGCCCGCGCCCCGTAAGGGGCGAGGGGGGAGATTCCGATGATCGTTCGCGCTGGACGGTGGGCGCCGGGCTTCGGCGCGGCGGGAGCGTTTGCGCTTGGCGCCGGGCCCGCCTGGGCGCAGGGGCCGGCGCCGGCGGCGACGCTCGACGGCGCAAACACCGCGTGGCTGCTCACCGCGACGGCGCTGGTACTGTTCATGACCCTGCCAGGCCTCGCGCTGTTCTATGGCGGGCTCGTGCGCGCGCGCAACGTGATGTCGGTGCTGATGCACTGCTTCACCATCGCGTGCCTCGTATCGGTGCTGTGGCTTGTCTGCGGCTATGCACTTGCCTTCGGCGACGGCGGTGCCGCGAACGGCTGGATCGGCGGCCTCGCCAGGGTGTTCCTCGCGGGCGTCGGGTTCGAGGGGCCGCTGACGGCGACCCATGTGCCCGAGAGCGTGTTCTTCATGTTCCAGATGACCTTCGCGATCATCACGCCCGGCTTGATCGTCGGCGCCTATGTCGAGCGTGTGCGGTTCCCGGCCGTCATCGCCTTCAGCGCGCTGTGGCTCCTCGCCGTCTACGTGCCGGTGACGCACTGGGTGTGGGGCGGCGGCTGGCTGCAGGCGATGGGCGTCCTCGACTTCGCGGGCGGCTTGGTCGTCCACGCCACCGCCGGCACGTCGGCGCTGGCGTTTGCGCTGGTTCTCGGCCGCCGGCGCGACTTCCCGCACGAACTCACCCCGCCGCACTCGCCCGGCATGACGGTCGCCGGCGCGGCGATGCTGTGGGTCGGCTGGTACGGCTTCAATGCCGGCAGCGCCTTGGCCGCCAACGGCAATGCCGGTATGGCGATGCTGGCCACTCACATCGCCGCCGCGGCGGCGTCGCTCACCTGGATGACCGTCGAATGGATCGGCCACGGCAAGCCCTCCGTGGTCGGCCTTGTGACCGGCACGGTCGCGGGCCTCGCCACCATCACCCCCGCCTCGGGCTTCGTGGGGCCGGGGGCGGCGCTTGCGATCGGCGTCGCGGCGGGGTTCGTCTGCTACCGCATGGTGTCGCTGATCAAGATCCGCTTCCGCGTCGACGACTCGCTCGACGTGTTCGCGGTGCACGGCGTCGGCGGCATGCTGGGGATCGTGCTGGTCGCGCTGTTCGCCGCCGAGGGGGCGGGCGGCATCGGCTACGCGCCCGGCATGACGATGGGCCGCCAGCTCGGCGTGCAGGTGCTGGGCATCCTGGCGGTCGTGGCCTGGTCGGTCGTGGTGAGCTATATCCTCCTGAAGCTGGTCGATGCCACGGTGGGCCTGCGCGTCGGGCCGGAGAAGGAGACCGAGGGGCTCGACCTCTCGGATCACGGCGAGCGCGGCTATAATCTCTAGCGGCGCAGCCGAGAGGGGTATGCACATGAAGCTTCTGATCGCGATCATCAAGCCGTCCAAGCTCGACGACGTGCGCGAGGCGCTCACCGCGCTCGGCATTCAGGGCATGACGGTCAGCGAGACGCGCGGCTTCGGCCGCCAGAAGGGCCACACCGAAATCTATCGCGGCGCCGAATACACCGTGCTGTTCGTGCCAAAGGTCAAGATCGAGGTGGTCGTGCCCGACGACCTGGAGGAGCAGGCGGTCAAGGCGATTCGCGAATCCGCCAATACCGGCCACGTCGGCGACGGCAAGATCTTCGTCGTCGACGTCGCACGGGCGGTGCGAATCAGGACCGGCGAGACCGACGCCGATGCCCTCTAACGCCTTGGCACGTACGGGATTATCCGCCAGTTGTGCGGGCTGCCCCGGTCCCCGTGCGACAAATTTCCTGCTTGCAGAGGTGGGCCGGTGAACTAGATTCCCCAGTGGCGTTGGAACAGCGACGAGGGAGGTGCCCCATGTCGGGTTGGACTCCCGACGACATCCCGTGGCACGCGTTCGACCTGTCGAAGGTCGATCCGGGGATCGTCAAGATCGCCAAGGCGGCGAGTCTCGTCGAGTACAACTCGCGGGACTACACGACTTATCTATGCAACGTGTTCCATGACGATCCGCGCTTCCAGAAGGCGGTGCGCAACTGGGAAGGCGAGGAGCGTCAGCACGGCGTAGTGCTGGCGCGCTGGGCGAAGCTCGCCGATCCAGGCTTCGACTTCGACGGCTCGATGCAGCGCTTCCGAGCCGGGTTCCGCCTGCCGCTCGACGCCTCCGAATCCGTGCGCGGCACGCGGACCGGCGAGTTGATCTCGCGCTGCCTGGTCGAGACCGGCACGCACACCTACTACACCGCGCTCGCCGACGCGACCGACGAGCCGGTGCTGAAGGCGATCTGCCGGCGCATCGCGAGCGACGAGGCGGCCCACTACGCACTGTTTTACCGGAACCTCGAGCGCTATCAGGAGCGCGAGCGGCTGGGGCTGTGGAAGCGCATCCGCGTCGCCGTCAATCGCGTCTGCGAGACGCAGGACGACGAGCTCGCCTACGCCTACTACGCCGCCAACGTGTTCGACCGGCCCTATGACCGGCGCGAGAACGCGAGCGCCTATTCGCGCACCGCGCTCCGCTTCTACCGGCCGGACCATCACGCCCGCATTGCCGAGATGTTCTTCAATGCCGTCGGGCTGACCGTGTGGCGGGGCGTGAGCCGCGCGCTCGGTGCCGTGACCGGCCGCGCCATCTGCTTCTACGTCCGCCACGGCGGGCGGGTGATGGTGTAGCGCCCGACGGCGCGAGATCAGCCGCCTCCCGCGATCTCCTTGGCCACGGGGCCGAACTCGCGCACCACGGCCTCGTAGAGCGGGCGCTTGAAGGCGACGATCAGGGCGGGCAGGCGCTCCGGCCTTTCCCAGCGCCAGGCGGAGAATTCCGGTTCGCCATGCGCGTCGAGCCGGATGTCGGCGTCGGTGCCGGTGAAGCGGCAGGCGAACCATTTCTGGCGCTGGCCGCGGTGGCGCCCACCCCACAGGCGCGGGGCGAGCTGCGCCGGCAAGTCGTAGCTCAACCAGTCGCGCGTCTCGGCGACGATCTCGGCCTTGCGCGTGCCGGCCTCCTCGGCGAGCTCGCGCAGCGCGGCCTCGCGCGGTGTCTCGCCGGGGTCGATGCCGCCCTGCGGCATCTGCCAGTTCTCCTCGTCCATGTCGATGCGCCGTCCGACGAAGACGAGACCGCGCCGGTCGACCAGCATGATCCCGACGCCGGGCCGGTAGGAGGCCGGCTCGGTCACTGGTCGCGCCGCGCGCTGGCTGTGCCGTCGTGCCGCACGATGGCCGTGATCGGCGCCAGCACGAAGCCCTTGTCTTCCAGCCCGTCGGCCCAGGCCGCCACGCGCTCCAGGGTCACCGGGTAGGGTGCGCCGATGCCCAGCGCCACGTGCTGAACCCGCGCGATCAATTCCAGCTCGCGTAGCCTGGCATCGATCGCGTCGCGCGAGACCTGAGGCTCGTCGAGCATGCGCGTCGACGCTGCCCACGGCAGGCCGATCTGCTGGGCGACCTCGGGCGCCACGCTGTGCGCTGTCACGCGGCTGTCGACGAAGACGAGCCCGCGCCGCTGGATCGCCTCCAGAACCGGAGCCACGTCGCGGCGCGACGCCGTGAAGCGCGCGCCGAGATAGTCGGCGACGCCGACATAGCCGGTGACGCGGGACAGCGCCCAGTCGAGCCGCGCGAGGTTCTGTTCGGGCGCCAGCGAGGTGAGCAGCGTCTTCGGCCCAGGGTCGAAATCGGGATAGTTGTCCGGCTCCATCGGCAGGTTGAGCAGCACCTCGTGCCCGGCGGCGCGGGCCAGGCGCATCCAGCGCTCGATGCCGTCGGCATACGGCCAGAAGGCGAGAGACACCCCGCCGGGCAGGCCCTGGATGGCGGTCTCGGTCGCGGCCGACGACGGGCCGAGCCCGGCAATCAGGATGGCGATGCGCGGCCGACGGTCGGACCCATCGAACGGGCGGGCATAGACCTGCCAGGCGCGACGCCCGTCAGGCGCGACCACCGGCAGCGGGCCGTCCGGCGTCGTCTGTACCAGCGCCGGGTCGGGGGCGGGGGCGAGCCCGCCCGATCCCGTCAGCGGCGGCGGATGGTAGGCCGGCGGGGGCGGGGGCGGGGGCAGGGCGGCGACCTCGACAGCCGGCTTGACCGGGGCCGGTGTCCGCGCCGCTTGCGGCTTCGGCGCGGGAGCCGGGGCGGCGGCCGGCGGCTCGGGCGGCGGGGGCGGCGGTGCTTCCGCGGGCGGCGCCGGCACTGCGGCGGCGCTGGGCGCGGCCGGTCCCGGCGTCGCAGACGGGGCCGGCGCGGTTGCAGACGCCGGTGCGGGAGCGGGGGCAGACGCTGGCGTCGCCGGAGCCTGTGCCGGCGCGGTGGCGGCCGGCGCCGTCACAGGGGTGGCCGGGGCGGCCGGCGCGGCCGCGGGCTCGGTCAGGGCCAGCTCGGCGGCGGGCGGTCCGGCTGGCGGCTGCGGTCCGATGGCGGCAAGCCACACTCCCGTCCCGCCGACCAGCGCCGCGACCCCCGCCAGCAGCCCCAGCGGCAGCGCCAGCGGCCGCCGGGGCGGCGCGTCCCCTACCGGCTTCGTCGCCATGGTGCGCCTGTCCGGCCGGCAGTGGCGCGAGGCCCCGTCAGTTGGTCACCCGCGACTGGTAGAGCGCGATGCCGTGGATCAGGTCGAGTGCGCGCTGGAGCTGGTAGTCCTGCGGCGCCTTCTCCTCGGACTCGGCCGCGGTGGCGGAGCCCTCCTTCGGCGCGGGCTTCGCCTTCTCGGCGCCGGGGCCGGGCGTCTTGGCCGGGGCGCCCGGCTCCTTCTCCTTTTCCTTCGCCTTCTCCTTGGCCTTGCCGGCCTCGTCCGGGTTGGCGAGCGCGCCCTTCAGGTCGGCTTCGTGCTGCGACGGCCCGGTCTCGACCACCTCGAGCTTCGCCTGCGGGACGATGATGTCGGGCTCGATGCCCTTGGCCTGGATCGACCGGCCCGACGGCGTGTAGTAGCGGGCCGTGGTCAGCCGGATGGCGCCGTGGCCGGCGAGCGGGATGATCGTCTGCACCGAGCCCTTGCCGAACGAGCGGGTGCCCATGATGATTGCGCGCTTGTGGTCCTGCAGCGCGCCGGCGACGATCTCGGACGCGGACGCCGAGCCGCCATTGATCAGCACCACCAGCGGCAGCCCCTTGGCCAGGTCGCCGGGCTTGGCGTTGAAGCGCTGCGAATCCTCCGGCCGGCGCGCGCGGGTGGACACGATCTCGCCCTTGTCGATGAACGCGTCGGAGACGGCCACCGACTGCTGCAACAACCCGCCCGGGTTGTTGCGCAAATCGAGCACATAGCCCTTCAGATTGGCGCCGACCTTGTCCTTGATCTTGGAGATCGCCTTCTCCAGCCCGGTCATGGTCTGCTCGTTGAACGAGGTGATGCGGATGTAGCCGATGTCGTCCTCGGTGCGGTAGCGGACCGACTGGATCTTGACCACCGCGCGGGTCAGCGTGACGTCGAACGGCTCGCGCCCGGCGCGCCGGATGGTCAGCACGATGTCGGAGTTGACCCGGCCGCGCATCTTCTCGACCGCCTCGTTGAGCGTCATGCCCTGGATCGGCTGCTTGTCGAGCGCGACGATCAGGTCGCCGGGCTTCAGGCCCGCCTTGTAGGCCGGCGTGTCGTCGATCGGCGTCACCACCTTGACGAAGCCGTTCTCCATCGTGACCTCGATGCCGAGCCCGCCGAACTCGCCGCGGGTCTGCACCTGCATGTCGCGGAAATTCTTGGCGTTGAGGTAGCTCGAATGCGGATCGAGCGACGACAGCATGCCGTTGATGGCATTTTCGATCAGCTTCTCGTCCGACACCTTGTCGACATAGTCGGCGCGCACCCGCTCGAACACGTCGCCGAACAGGTTGAGTTGCCGGTAGGTGTCGGAGCTGTCGTCCTGGGCCCCGACGGGCATCGTCGGCGCCACCATCAGCGCTACCGCGGCGCAAACCGCGAGCACGGTCCTTCGCATCATCCGTTTACCTTGCTGTTCCTTGCCGCTAGCCACGGCAAGGGGTTGATCGGCTGCCCCTTGCGGCGCAGCTCGAAATATAAAACGGGCCCGCCGTCCGGCGAACCTTGCATGACCCCGACCGGCTCCCCCGCCAGCACGGATTGACCGACTTCCGCCTCGATCCGCGCCAGTCCGCCGAGGAGCGCATGATATTCCGCGCCGGACTTGATGATCAATAGCCGCCCATAGCCGTGGAAGGGCGCGGCGAACACCACCGTCCCGTCGGCCGGCGCGACCACCTGGGCCGCCGGTCGTGTGCGGATCTCGATGCCCTTGGTCCGGCCGCCCATATGGTCATCCTCGCCGAAACGCTGCGTAATTTCGCCGCGGGCGGGGAGCGCCACGCCGCCGGAAGCGGCCGCAGGCGGGGCCGCGTGCGGCGCCGGTGCCGGTGCGGGCGCCGGCGCGGGGCGGACCGGGGGCCGCGCCTTGGCGCCGGCCTCGATCCGCGCCAGCAGGTCCTTCAGCGATTTCGCCCGGGCGGCGAGGGTGGCGGTGCGCTGGGCCTCGGCCCGGCTCTCGGCGCGGTTGCGGTCCTCGATGCGGCCCTTCTCGGCGACCAGCTTGGCGAGGCTTGCCCGCTCGGCGGCAAGCGCCTTGCCGGCCTCGTCGAGGCGCGTGCGGCGGGCGGCGATGCCGGCGCGCAGCTTGGCGATCTCGTCGAGCTCCGCGCCCAGCGCCTTGGCGCGCCGGTCGAGCTCGGGCACCGCGGCACGCAGCAGGATGGCGCTGCGCACGGTATCGTTGGGCGAGGTGGGCGCGGCGAGCAGCGCCGCCGGCGGGTTGCGGGCGAGGCGCTCCAGCGCGCCCAGAAGGGTTGCGAGCCGGCCGCGCGCGGTTTCGAGCGCCTTTGTCCGTGCCGCCTCACGCGTCTCCAGCGTGGCGAGCTCGCCCTCCAGGTCCGACATCTCGGATTCCCGGTCCTGCGCCTTGCGCGCCACCGCGACCAACTCGGCCCGCAGCCGAGCCGCCTCCGCCGCCAGGGTCTTCGCCTCCTGGCCCAGTGCCTCGCTTTTCGCGCGGCTTTGGTCGAGCGCCTTCTCGACCTCCTTCAGCCGGTCGTCCACGTCGGCGCGCGCCGGCGGGGCGAGGCTCGCCGCCGCGATCCAGGCTGCCGCGGCCAGCGCCGCGGGCAGGACCCGTTCAGGCCGAGGCGCGGGCACCTTCCGACCGTTTCCCTTCCGACGCGTGGGCGATCAGCGACCGGCCGGTCATCTCCGCCGGCTGGTCGAGCCCGATGATCTCGAGCAGCGTGGGCGCCACGTCTGCCAGCCGGCCGTGACGCAGCGCCGCGGCGTCTTTCGGACCGCCGATCAGCAGCACCGGCACCACGTCGAGCGTGTGGGCGGTGTGCGGCGCGCCGGTAACGGGGTCGCGCATCAGCTCGGCGTTGCCGTGGTCGGCGGTGATCAGGAGGGCGCCGCCCTCAGCCTTCACCGCCGCTTCCAGCCGGCCGAGGCACTGATCCACGGTCTCGATGGCCTTGATCGCGGCGTCGAGCTTGCCGGTATGGCCCACCATGTCGGCGTTGGCGTAGTTCACCAGCACGAAGTCGTACTTGCCCGAGCCAATCGCCTCGACCAGCTTGTCGGTCACCTCGATGGCCGACATCTCGGGCTTGAGGTCGTAGGTCGCGACCTTGGGCGACGGCACCAGGATGCGGTCCTCGCCGGGAAACGGCGTCTCCTCGCCCCCGTTGAAGAAGAAGGTGACGTGGGCGTACTTCTCGGTTTCGGCGATGCGGAGCTGCGTCATCCCGGCCTTCGCGACGACCTCGCCCAGTATGTTGGTCAGCCGTTGGGGCGGAAAGATGGCTGACATGCGCTTGGCCAGCGGCGCGGAATATTCGGCCATGCCGGCAGCGGCGGTGAACTTCACGACGCGGGCGCGGGCGAACCCCTCGAACGCGGGCTCCAGCAGCGCGTTGAGGATCTGTCGCGCCCGGTCGCCGCGGAAATTGGCCATCAGCACGCCGTCGCCGTCGGTCATGCCGGCATAGCCTTCCAGAACGGTGGGCAGCACGAATTCGTCCGTCTCCCCCCGGTCGTAAGCGAGGGCGACGGCGGCCGGCGCGTCGGGGGCCGCCTTGCCCTTGGCGTCGACCAGCGCGTCGTAGGCCTTCTCGATCCGGTCCCACCGCTTGTCGCGGTCCATCGCGTAGTAGCGGCCGGAGACCGTGGCCATCCGCACGTGGGTGAGGTCCGCGGTGTCGGCGAGGAACTTGTCGAGATAGCCCTTGGCGCTCTCGGGCGGCGTGTCGCGCCCGTCAAGGAAGGCGTGCACCGCGACCCGGACCCCCGCGCCGTCGAGGATGCGGGCGAGCGCCGCAATGTGGTCCTGCATGGCGTGCACCCCGCCCGGCGACAACAGGCCCATCAAGTGGCAGGTGCCGCCGGTCTCCTTCAGCTTGGCGACCAGGCCGGTCATCGCGTCGCAGCGGGCGAGCGAGCCGTCGTCCAAGGCCTTCTGGATGCGCAGCAGCTCCTGGTTGACGGTGCGGCCGGCGCCCAGATTCATGTGGCCGACCTCGGAATTCCCCATCTGGCCGTGCGGCAGCCCGACCTCCTCGTTCGAGGCGTCGAGGAAGGCGTGCGGGCAGGCCTTCATCATGCGGCGGAAGTTGGGCGCGCGCGCCTCGGCGATGGCGTTGTCTCGCACCTCCTCGCGATGGCCCCAGCCATCCAGGACGCAGAGGACAACCGGCCGGGTCTTGGGCTTGAATGGCATGGCGCGTTTATATCCTGAACGCCAGGCGTTAGGAATCCGTTATCCGCGCGCCGCCCCGTTTCGTGGCACACTCCGGGCTGCGAACCCAGGGAGGGGCCCATGCTCGAGCTCTACAACTTCCCCATGTCCACCTGCAGCCAGAAGGTGCGGATCGTCCTCGCCGAGAAGGGGCTGGACTGGGTCGACCGGCGGATCGAGTCGGGCGAGCATCTGAAGCCCGAGTATCTCGCCCTCAACCCCAACGGGGTGGTGCCGACCCTGGTGCATGACGGAACCCCGATCGTCGATTCCTCGGTGATCTGCGAATATCTGGACGAAATGTTCCCGCAGAATTCGACCACCCCGCCGACGGCCCTCGGCCGCGCCAGGATGCGCGCCTGGCTCCGCTATATCGAGGAGGTGCCGACGCCCGCCGTGCGCTACCCCTCGTTCAACCGGGTGCTGGTCAAGAACTTGCAGAGGCTCTCGAAGGCCGAGTTCGATCGCCAGGCCGACATCCGCCCTCTGCGCAAGCATTTCTACCACCGGATGGGCCAGACCGGCTTTCCGAAGGAGGACCTCGACAACGCCATCGAGGACATCCAGAACACCATCGAGCGGATGGAGAAGGCGCTCGCCGCGGACGGCGGGCCATGGATTCTCGGCACGCAGTTCACTTTGGTCGACGTCTGCCTGGTGCCAACCATCGACCGGATGGAGGACCTCGGCTACGCCCATATGTGGGAGCGGGGCTTTCCGCGCGTGACGGCGTGGTGGGCCGCGATCAAGGCACGCCCGTCCTATGCCGCGACATACTACAAGGGCGCCCGCTTCTCCGACGCCTACGCCGAGATCATGAACCCGTCCGCGGCGTGAGCCCGCCCATTTTTCCGTTCGTCCTGCTGAGCGCCCCGAAAGGGGCGCGTCTCGAAGGACGAAGCCCCGAGACCTCGTCGCTTCGCCCTTCGACACGCCCGCTTCGCGGGCTCCTCAGGGCGAACGGAAAAGGTGGTGACGGCAAATCCTCGCATGACTGAGCGCGGCGCCAGCGTGCGGGCGCAGGCCGCCTGGTGCTTCTACGACTGGGCGAACTCGGCCTTCCCGACAGTCATCGTCACCTTCGTCTTCGCCGCCTACTTCACCCAGGCGGTCGCGCCGACGCCCGCGGAGGGGACCGCCGCCTGGGGCTGGGCGGTCGCGGCCTCGGCGCTGGCGATCGCGGTGGCGAGCCCGGTCGTCGGCGCCATCGCCGACGCGAGCGGGCGGCGCAAGCCTTGGCTCGCCGGGTTCAGCATCGCCTGTGCCGGGCTCACGGCCGCGCTCTGGTTCGTCGCGCCGCACCCGTCCTACGAGAGGCTCGCCCTCGTGCTGTTCGCGCTCGCCAACGCGGCGTTCGAGCTCGGCACCGTGTTCTACAACGCGATGCTGCCGGGCCTCGCCCCGCCCGACCGGGTGGGGCGTCTCTCCGGCTGGGGCTGGGGGCTCGGCTATGCCGGCGGGCTCGTCTGCCTGGTCGTGGTGCTGTTCGGGCTGGTCGAGCCCAAAATTCCGCCGTTCGGGCTCGACAAGGGCGAGGCCGAGCCCGTCCGCGCCGCGGCGTTGCTGACCGCCGCCTGGTTCGCCGCCTTCGCCGCGCCGATTTTCCTATTCACCCCGGACGCGCCCGCGACCGGCGTCGGGCTCGGCCGTGCGGTGGGGCAGGGGCTGCGGGCCCTCGCCGACACGTTCCGACGGGTGCGCGACTACCGCGTCATCGCGCGGTTCCTGCTGGCCAAATTGTTCTACATCGACGGGCTGAACACTTTGTTCGCCTTCGGCGGCATCTACGCCGCCGGGTCGTTCGGCATGACCACCGACGAGATCGTGATGTTCGGCATCGCGCTCAACGTCACCGCCGGGCTGGGCGCGGCCGGCTTCGCCTGGATCGACGATTGGATCGGCGCCAAGCGCACCATCCTTATTGCGCTCGTGGGCGTGATGGTGTTCGGCGCACCGCTACTTCTGATCCACGGCAAGGCGTGGTTCTGGGCGCTGGCGCTGCCGCTCGGCGTGTTCTTCGGACCGGCCCAGGCGGCCAGCCGCTCGCTGATGGCACGCCTCGCGCCAGAGGCGCTGCGCACCGAGATGTTCGGGCTCTCGATGCTCTCCGGCCGGATCACGGCCTTCGCCGGCCCGGCCGTGCTCGCCTGGGCGACGGCGGCGACCGGCTCGCAGCGCGTCGGCATGGCGACGATCCTGGCGTTCGTCGCGCTCGGCCTGGTGCTGCTGCTCGGCGTCCGCGAGCCGGCGGTCAGTCCGACGCGACGCTGAGCCGCCCGACCTGGCCGTGCGTCTCGATCAGCCGGGCGATCAGGCCGGACGCGCGCGCCTGCATCACGAAATCGCGCAGGAAGGCCGCGCCCTTGGCGTTGGCCTTGCCGGTGCCGACCGCCTGCTGGACGGCGGTGAACTTGCCGTCGAGTACACGCGAACCCGGAAGCTTCGCCGCGTCGGCGATGAGCGCCGGGCGCAGCCCCGCCAGCGCGTCGAGCTTGTCCTTGACGAACATCTCCGATGCCGCGGCGATGCCCTTCGCGCGCACCAGTTCGGCATGCTTCAGGTTGCGCGAGAGGTAAAGATCGTAGGCGCTGCGGGCCGAGATGGCGATGCGCACGCCTGGCCGGTCGACCGCCTCGATGCCGGTCAAAGGCGAGCCGGCCGGCACCAGGTAGGTCGCCTCGATCTCGACATAGGCCGGGCTGAAGGCGATCTCTTCGGCCCGCTGCGGCTCGTCGGCGATCAGCCCGATGTCCCACACGCCCTTGTTCGCGGCGTCGGCGAGCTCGCCCGGCGACGCGAAAGTGACGTAGGTGACCCGAACGCCCAGCCGCTCCGCGATGGCGGCGGCAAGGTCGGGTGAGACGCCCTGGGGCGCGCCGTCGGCCGACTTGCCGGTGACCAGCAGCATGTTGGAGAGGTTGATGCCGGCGCGAAGCGCCCCGGTCGGGGCGAGCTCTGCGAGAACGTCCTTGTCTGCGGCCATGGGCGCGATCCGATGCGTGGTGGCGGGGAGGTGAACCATCATAGCGTGGGACCGCGCGGCCGCGCTATGATTTGCCGGGCCAATCGGGAGGGGGACCATGTTCACCCGCATCGACCATGTCGCGCTGCACGTCTCCGACCTTGCGCGCTCCGTCGCGTTCTACGAGCGGCATTTCGGCTTCGAGGCCTACAACACGCACGACGTGCCGAACGGGCCGCACATCGCCTATCTGCGCAAGGGCGGCACCATCCTCGAGCTGGTCGGGCGCGGCGAGACCATGGGCGGGTTCCATTTCTGCCTGGGCACCGACGATTTCGACGCCGCCGTCGCGCAGCTCGAAGGGGCGGGGCTCGAATATTTCCAGCGTCCGCATCCGGTGCCGCCGCGCGGGCCGGGCGAGGAAAACTGGCGCCGCGTGGTATTCTACGGGCCTGACCGCGAGCAGATCGAGATCAGGGGCTGGTCGAAGGAAAGGCAGGGGGGATGATCAAGACCATTGTCGTCGCGACCGACGGTTCGGACCACGCGCAGAAGGCGCTGAAGCTCGCCTGCGACCTCGCGACAAAATACCGCGCGCGCATGGTGATCGCCCACGCGCTGCTGCGCGACGCGCCGGCGGGCGAGCTGCGCCGCCTCGCCAATATGCGAAAGCTGACCAAGACGCAGCGCGATCTTCTGGAAGCCTTCGAGGCCGAACCGCAGATGGCCATGGCCTCGGCGGGCGTCGGCGGCGCCTACATCCCGATTCCACCGCCGCGCGAAGTTCTGGAACCGATCGGGCGCCAAGTGCTTGAGAAGGCCGAGGCGGCGGCGAAAAAGGCCGGCGTCAACCGGGTCAGCACCGTGATGCTGACCGGCGATGCGGCCGACGCGATCATCGCCCAGGCGAAGAAGGAGAAGGCGGGCATGATCGTGATGGGGAGCCGCGGCTTCGGCGATCTGCGCGGCCTCCTGCTCGGCAGCGTGTCGCACAAGGTCGCGGCGCACGCCGATTGTACCGTGCTGACGGTGAAGTAGGGGCCGGTTCCGCGCCGCGCCGAAACGCGCTAACTTCGCCGTGACATTCCGAGGGACCGGACCATGCCCGACACGCTTCCCGCCGTGAAGCTTTCCGCCGACGGCGCGCTCAAGATCGTCACCGCCTGCCGCGACAAGGCGGCCGCGATGGGCGTGCCGCAATGCATCGTGGTGGTCGATGCCGGCGGGAATCTGCTTTCCATGCTGCGCATGGACGGCGCCAATGTGCAGTCGATCGATTCCGCCTGGCGCAAGGCCCTGACTGCCGTCGGCAACGGCCAGCCGACCGGCGGGCTCGAGGCCGGGATGGACCTCAAGCTCGCCATCGCGACCGAGGGGCGGCGGATCAACTTGCCCGGCGGGCTGCCGGTGGTGGTCGACGGCCAGGTCGCGGGCGCGGTGGGCATCGGCTCGGGCACCGGCGCGCAGGACCTCGAGGTCGCGCGCGCCGGCGTCGCAACCATTGCCGGCGCGAAAGCGTTCTAGCAAAGGAGGCCGAGATGGACTCGGCGCCGAACGGCACGCCCTATATCGTCGACGATCCGGAGGGCCAGAGCTTCCGGCTGAACCGGCGCGTCCTGACCGATCCCGACATCGCGCGCACCGAGCGCGAGAAGGTGTTCGCCCGCTCGTGGATCTATGTCGGCCACGATTCCGAGCTGCCCGACCCCAACGACTTCAAGACCCGCATCGTCGCCGGGCGCCCCGTGGTATTCGCACGCGGCCAGGACGGGGTGGTGCGGTGCCTCCTCAACACCTGCCGCCATCGCGGCACACTCGTTTGCCGCGAGCGCGCGGGCAACGCGCGGCGCTTCTTCTGCTTCTATCACGGCTGGACGTACAATTCGTCAGGCGCGCTGGTCGCCGTGCCGGGCGAGGACTCGTACGGCGCCTCGTTCGACAAGTCGGAGCTCGGGCTGATGGAAGTGCCGCGCTTCGAGTGCTATCGCGACTTCTGGTTTGCGAATTTCGATCCGAATGCCGAGCCTCTGGAGTCCCACCTTGCGGGCGCGAAGGAATATATCGACCTCGTCGTCGACCAGTCGCCGTCCGGCAAGATGCAGGTGATCGCCGGCGTGCAGGAATACGAGATCGCGGGCAACTGGAAGCTTCTGGTCGAGAACTCGTTCGACGACTACCACCTGCTCACGACCCACATCACCTGGCTGGGCTACCTCAAGGACGCCGGCGTCGAGATGAAGCGGCCGGACGAGGCGGGCGTGCTGCTGCCAGCCAAAGGGCTCGGCAAGGTTCTCGGCAACGGTCACGCCTGCGTCGACAACGTCAACTTCCGCGGCCGGCCGGTGGCACGCTGGATTCCCATCTACGGTGAGGACGCCAAGCCCGAGATGGAGCGGATCCGCGCTGAGCTGGTCGAACGGCTCGGGCCGCAGCGCGCGGCACGCGTGTGCGACACCAACCGCAACCTCGTCGTGTTCCCGAACCTGGTCGTCAACGACGGCTCGTCGGTCACCATCCGCACCTTCCAGCCGATGGGGCCGGACCGGATGAAGGTGACGGCCTGGGCGCTCGGCCCGGTCGAGGAGTCGGCCGAGGCGCGGGCACGCCGGCTCGATTCGTTCCTCACCTTCTACGGGCCGGGCGGGTTCGCCACGCCCGACGATGTCGAGGCGCTGGAGATGGTGCAGCAGGGCCTTGCCGCGAGCGAGGTCGAGTGGTCCGTCGTCTCGCGCGGGATGAACAAGTCGGGTGAGCAGCTCAACACCGACGAGCTGCATCTGCGCGCCTTCTGGCGGCGCTGGAACGCGCTGATGACTGCCCCATGAACGTCGCGAACCGGACGACGCGCGCCGAGGTCGAGGACTTGCTCTACCGCGAGGCGGAGCTGCTCGATAACTGGCGGCTCGACGAGTGGCTCGGACTGCTCGCGCCCGATGCGCGCTACGAGGTGCCGCCCAACGACCGCCCCGAGGGCGATTACCGCGACACTTTGTTCCTGGTCGCCGACGACATGGCGCGCATCAAGGCGCGGGTGAAGCGGCTGCAATCGACTGAGGCGCACGCCGAGTATCCGCGCTCGCACACGCGGCGCATGATTCACAACGTGCAGGTGACTGACGCGGACGACGGGTCGGTGAACGTCTGCGCCAACTTCGTGGTCTATCGCTTCCGGCGCAACGCCAAGGACCGCGAGTACGTGGGCCACTACCGGTATCGCCTGGTGCGCGACGCCGTGGGCGCGCTCAAGATCGCCTACCGCCGCGCCATCCTGGATTCCGAGGAGCTGGGCGCCTTAGGTTCGATCAGCTTCGTCCTGTAGGAACGTTCGCACTGCGCAAGGCTGTCATCCCGGCCAAGCCGCGAAGCGGCGCGAGCCGGGACCCATCCACAATGGTCGAGATTCGGCGGCATGTGCCCCGGATCGGCGCCGCGCGCCGTCCGGGGTGACAGAATTGGAACTCACGCCGCCTTCTTGAGACCCAATATCTCGCGCGCCTGGTCGGGGGTGGCGGGCTCGTCGCCCAGCGACCGGACGATCTTCGCCGCCATCTCGACCAGCGCGGCGTTCGAGAGGGCAAGCTGGCCGCGCGCGATATAGAGATTGTCCTCGAGCCCGACGCGCACGTGCCCGCCGAGCAGCACGGCCTGGGCGACCATGGGCATCTCCATCGAAGAGATGCCGAACCCGGCCCAGGTGGCGCCCGCGGGGAGGAGCGATTTCATGAACATCATGCTCTCGGTGGTCGCCGGCGCGCCCCACGGGATGCCGAGGCAGAGCTGGAACAGTGGGTTCGCGCCGTCCAGCGTGCCGTCCTCGATCATCTTGCGGGCGAGGCGCACGTGGCCGGTGTCGAACACTTCGAGCTCGGGCTTCACACCCGCCTCGCGGATGCCGGCGGCCATGCCCGCCAGGATCTTGGGGACGTTGACGAAGGCCGAACTCGCCGAAATTCATCGTCGCGATGTCGAGCGAGCACACTTCGGGCTTGAGCCGCCTTATGTGCTCCACCCGGTTCTCGGCCGTCGCCATGGTCGAGCCCGGCCCGCCGGTCATCGGGTCGTTGTCGGCCGGGTTGAAGCGCGCCCCCGCGCCGGTGGTCAGGTTGATGACGACGTCGGTCGCGGAGTCGCGGATGCGCTCCACCACCTCGCGGTAGAGGTCGAACTTCATGCTCGCCTTGCCGGTCTCGGGATCGCGCACGTGGATGTGCACGATGGACGCGCCGGCCTTGGCGGCCTCAATCGAGGAGGCAGCGATCTGGGCGGGCGTGACCGGCACCGCCTTGGACTTGCCAGCCGTGTCCGCGCCGCCGGTGACGGCGCAGGTCATGATGACGGGACGGGCCATGGTTTCCTCCCAGTGAGGGTTACGCCTTCTTCGCGGCCTCGCGGTTCTTTTCTGCGCCCGCTGCCGAGTGCGCCGGGGCCGCCCCCAGCGAGAAGCCGCAATCGGTGACCAGCACCTGGCCGGTCACGAGCCGCGCCCCCTCGATGAACCAGAGGATGTGCTCGGCGACCTCGGCGGGCTCGGTGGCGTGGCGCAAGGGCGCGGTCTTTTCCAAATTCGCCTTGTAGGCGTCGTAGCGCTCCTGCCCCATGCCGTTGACCAGCCAGCGCCCGGCGATGAAGGCGGGGCAGACGGCATTGACGCGGATCTCCGGCCCGAGCACGCGGGCGAGCGCCATGGTCAGGTTGTTGAGCCCGGCCTTGGAGGTCGAGTAGGCAATCGACGACCCGCCGGCGTTGATGCCCGCGACCGACGACACGTTCACCACCGCCGCGTCGCCCGAGGCCTTAAGATGCGGCAGCGCGGCACGCACCATCTGGAACGGGCCCATCAGGTTGATCTGCAACGTTCGCAGGAAGTCCTCGCTCGAAAGCCCGTCGAGGTCGGCATGGTGGACGAACCTGGTCCAGCCCGCCGAGTTCACCAGCGCGTCTATCCGGCCCCACGTGGCGACCGTCTCCGCTACCATGCGGCGGCAATCGGCGTCGGACGAGACGTCGGCGCGGCAGACCAGCACATTGGCGCCGGCCTTGCCACACTCCTCGGCGACCGCGTGCGCCTCCGCCTCGCTTTTCGAATAGTTGATCACGACGTTGTAGCCGCGCCCGGCGAGGAGCCGTGCCGTTGCCGCGCCCACGCCCGAGGCCGAACCGGTGATCAGCGCCACCTTGCGGTCCGATTTTGCCATTCCGTCCTCCCTCTCGGTGCGCCGCGTCAGAACGGCCGGCCGCCCTTGATCGTCACGCGGTGCATGGTGCGCCGCTGCGGGTAGTAATCGTTCGCCGCGTAGTGCTGCGTCGGCGCGTTGTCCCAGAAGGCGATCGAGTGGGGCTGCCAGCGGAAGCGCACCTGGAATTCCGGGATCAGGGTCTGCTTGTAAAGGAACTCCAACAAGGCCTCGGACTCGTCTTCGCGCATGTCCTTGATGGCGAGCGTGAACTGGCGGTTGACGAACAGCGCCTTCTCACCCGTCACCGGATGGGTGCGCACGACCGGGTGCGTCGGGTTGGGCAGCTCCTCCTCCATCTCGGCAAGACGGGCGTGGCGCTCGCGGATCGGCAGCGCGTCGAACTTGTGGCGGAACGGCTTGAAGTCGTGGATCGCCTCGAGGCCCGACAGGAACCGCTGCATCGTGTCGCTGAGGTTGGCGTAGGCCGCCACCATGTCGCACCACAGCGTGTCGCCGCCGGCGGCGGGGATGTTCACGCAGCGCAGGATCGAGCCCATCGGTGGCTCGACGCGGAACGTCTCGTCCGAATGCCACACGTCGGTCGCGAAGACCGGGTTGTCGGCATGGTTGTCCAGCACGATCACCTCGGGCAGGTGGTCGAGGTGCGGCACGAAGGGATGGACGGTGAGCTCGCCCCATAGCTTGCCCACCGCCACCTGCTGCTCGGGCGTGATGTCCTGGTCGCGGAAGAACAGCACCTTGTGGGCGGAGAGCGCGTCCTTGAGCGCGGCGAGGGTCGGCGCGTCGACCGGCTTGGAGAGGTCGACGCCGGTCACCTCCGCCCCGATGGTCGCGGACAGGCGACGGGTCTCGACGGTCGTGTCGTTGCGGAGCGCCGTGCTCATGGGACCTCCATCGTCGCTTCGGCGCCGAGCCCCGCGAGCGCCGGCATCACCTCGTCGGCGAACAAGGCGAGCGAGCGCATCTCCTGGGCGTGGGTCAGCGAGCCGAAGGCAAGCTGCAGGACGAGATAGTTGAAGCCGCATTCTTCCGCCTGGGCGAGCAGCGCGTGCCGGACCGTGTCGGGCGAGCCGGCGACCAGCGCCCCCTCGCGCCGTGCCGCGTCGATGTCCGCCGGGATCGCGATGGGCGGGAAGGTGCCGGACCGAACCCAGAGCCAGGCCAAATTGTCGAACCATTGGCGGAAGGCGGGCCAGGCGCGCCGCTCGGCCTCGGCATCTGTATCGGCGACGAAGACGCAGCGCATCGCGCCGATCAGCGGGTCGGTGACGGGCGAGGCGGCGCGGCGCAGGTCGGTGGCGTGGCGCGCCCACGCCTCGCGGTAAAGCCGCAGATGGCGCGCGACCTTGGCGGTCGGGCCGATGGCGACCGCGTTCATGCCCCAGCGTGCCGGCCGGTCGTGCATGTCGCCACGGAGGCCATACCACAGCGGCGGGTGCGGCTTCTGGCAGGGGCGCAGCGGCACCGGCACGTCGTCCAGGGTGAAGTACGGGCCGCGATGGTCGATGGTGTCGTGCGTCAGCCCCTTGACCAGAACCTCCAGCGCGTCCTCGAACACGGCGTCGGCGTCGTCGAACGGCACGCCGAGTGCTTCGAACTCGTGAGGCGAGATGCCGCGTCCCACCCCGATGTCGAGGCGCCCCTTGGAGAGATGGTCCACCATGCACAGCTCTTCGATCAGACGCAGCGGGTTGTAGAGCGGCAGGAGGAACAGGAGGGCGCCGAGCCGAATACGGCTGGTCTCCCGCGCGGCGGCGGCGAGATAGACGGTCGGCGAGGGGGTGTAGGAGAGCGGCGTCGCGTGGTGCTCGGTCAGGTGGTAACCATAAAATCCACGCTTTTCCGCCGCGGCGAGGAACGCGAGCCGGTCGTCGAACGTCTTTTCAGGCGGCTCGTCGCGTCGGTCGATGTAGTCGAAAATGCCGAACTTCATGGCGGCTCCGGCCGGTTTCCGGACGATCTTAGCCGGAAACGCCGGGCCGCGACAGGTGGCCGGCAAAGTTGTAACTTTTGCCGCCCAGAATTGGTGCGGTCGAGGGAGCTGAAGGAGATGGGCCGCGTGTGGATGCGCAGCATCACCGATGCGATCGCCGATTTGGGGCGCCAGTATCTCGAGCGCCCGTCGAAGGTGTCGCGGGTCGAGACGGCGATCGAGCGCTGCCACGAGCTGATGAGCGTGCACGGCGAGGCGTCGGGCATGGCGCTGGCGCGTGAGGTGGTGGAGCTCTATCGGGCGATGGACGAGGACGAGGCGCTGGCGTTCCTCGATGCCGTCGCGGGCGTGTACGCGCCCGACCCCGACGCCGTGCTGCGCGCGGCCGAGGCCTATGTCGCGAGCCACGACCAGGCCGGCTTCCGGGCGCTCGCCAAGGCGGTGGAATCGCCGCGCCAGGAGCTGTTCCGCCGCATCAATACCGCGCCGGGCGGGACCGCCGCCATCGTGCATATGCGCGCCGCGCTGCTCGCCCGCAAAGACCTGTCCGACGAGCTACGCGCGCTCGAGGCCGACCTCAAGCACCTGCTCACCTCGTGGTTCAATCGCGGCTTCCTGCAGTTCGAGCGCATCGAATGGCGCACGCCGGCCGCCATCCTGGAGAAGCTGATCGAGTACGAGGCGGTGCACGAGATCCAGGGCTGGGACGATCTGCGCCGCCGGCTCGATCAGGACCGGCGCTGCTTTGCCTTCTTCCACCCGGCGCTGCCCGACGAGCCGCTGATCTTCGTCGAGGTGGCGCTGACCCGCGGCATGGCCGGCAAGATCGGCGAGCTTCTGGAGCCCTCGACCACCAGCGACGGCGCGCCCGACACCGCGGTGTTCTATTCCATCTCCAACTGCCAGGACGGGCTCACGGGCATCTCGTTCGGCGACCTCCTGATCAAGCAGGTGGTCGACGCGCTGTCCTCCGAGCTGCCCCGGCTCCGCACCTTCTGCACATTGTCGCCGATCCCGGGCTTCCGCGCCTGGCTCGACGGCACGCTCGCGCAGGCACCGCCGGACTGGTTCCCCGCCGAGGACCGCGCGCTGCTCGCCGACGACGTCTGGGCCGCGAGCGAAACCGCGCGCCGCCGCCTGCAGAAGCCGCTGGCCCAGCTCTGCGCGCGCTATCTGGTGCAGGAAAAGCGCAACGGAAGGCCGCTCGACCCGGTGGCGCGCTTCCATCTAGGCAACGGCGCCTCGGTCGGGAGGATCGACTGGGCGGCCGATCTGTCGGAGAAGGGGCTGCACCAGGCACTCGGCATGATGGTCAACTACGTCTACGATTCCGACGACATCGTCGAGAACCACGAGGCCTTCGTGCGCGAGGGCAAGGTGGCGGTGTCGTCGCAGGTACGCTCGCTGCTGCGCAACGGGGGATAGTCGGCGGCGGGTCCGCGCGGGTTCGTTGACTTCCCGGAATCGGTGGCCGTACGCTTGACGAACGGCCGCGGAGACGGCTGGACCGAGCCCCCGGAGGAACCGATGACACCGTTCGCACGCAGCGCAGCGCTCGCCGCCGTTCTCGCCGCCGGGCTGGCCGCGGCGGCATCGGCCGACGAAGTCCAGCTCAAGTTCGTCACCGCCGGATCGCCCTTCGCACCGATCAACAAGCAGTTCTACAGGCCCTGGACCGAGAAGCTGAACGCGGCGGCCAAGGGCGCGCTGCACGTCACGCAGTACGATGGGTCGAGCCTCGCCAACCAGTTCAACATCTATCCGCGCGTGCTGAACGACGTGGTGCAGATCGGCTTCGTCCTTCACAACTATGTCTCGGGCAAGTTCCCGCTGTCGGAGGTGGCCTCGCTCCCCTTCATGGCCGAGACCTCGGCCGAGCGCTCGGTCGCGCTGTGGCGTCTCTACAAGTCCGGCGCGCTCGCGCACGAGTACGACCAAGCGGTCCCGCTGATGCTGATCGGGCTGCCGCAATCGCTCCTGCATCTGTCGCACGCGCCCAAGTCAATCGACGACCTCGCGGGCCTTAAGGTCGTTGCGCCGGTGAAGATCACGTCGCTCTCGACCGAGCATCTCGGCATGACGCCGCTCACGCTGGGCTCGACGCAGATCTACGAGGCGATGCAGCGCGGCGTCGCCGACGGCGCGGTGGTGAGCTGGAACGCCTACCAGGCCTTCAAGATGAACGAGGTCTCGCGCTACCATATCAACGCCCAGATGGGCACCGCGTCCGGCATGATCTTCATGGCGCGCAAAAAGTACGATTCGCTGCCCGCGGCCGGGCGCAAGGCAATCGACTCGGTCTCGGGCGAGGCGGCGTCGAAGGCGTGGGGTGCCTGGTGGGACAACGACAACGAGAAGGGCCGGAAGGTCGCCCTCGCCGATCCCAGCCAGACCGTCGTGTTCCCCAAGGGGGATGAACTGGCGCGCTGGCGCGAGAAGGTCGAGGGCGCGCTCGACGATTGGGTGAAGGACCGCAAGGGCGGGGCCGAGATCATCGCCAAGTACCGGAAGATCCTGGCGCAGGTGAAGTCGGGGTCGTAAGACCTCAGCCGGCGACGTGGCCGCGCAGCGACTCGAACACGGCTTCGAACATCGCGGTCGAGAGCCGACCGGTATTCGTGTTGTAGCGCGAGCAATGGTAGGAGTCGGCGAGCGCGAGTTCGTCGAGCCGGTGGATCGCGCCGTGCGCGAAGGGAAATGCGGCCTGGCGTTGGCCGAGCGCGGCGAGCACCGTCCGGTGCGCGACCGCGCCGAGCGCCAGGATCGCATTGAGGTTTCCCATCGCGGCGATCTCGGCGGCGAGAAACGGCCGGCAATTGGCGATCTCTGCCGGCGTCGGCTTGTTCTCCGGCGGCACGCAGCGCACGGCATTGGTGATCCGGCAGCCGACCAGCGCCAGCCCGTCGTCCGGCCGCTGGCCGTATTCGCCGCGCGCGAAGCCGAACTGGGCCAGCGTGGCGTAGAGCAGGTCGCCGGCATAGTCGCCGGTGAATGGCCGGCCCGTCCGGTTGGCGCCCTTGAGGCCAGGCGCAAGCCCCACGATCAGGAGCTTCGCGTCGAGCGGGCCGAACGACGGCACCGGCGCGTTGTGCCAGTCGTCATGCGCCGCGCGGTTGCCCTTACGAAAGGCCACCAGCCGCGGACATAGCGGGCAGTCGGGAGACGGAGCGGATGGTTCCACTACGGGTCATTGCGAGCGAAGCGAAACAATCCAGCGCCGTCTGGATCGCCTCGTCGCTGCACTCCTCGCGAAGACGGGAAATATGGAGCGCGCACGCCCCTCAGTCCGCACGCTCCATCTCGCCGTTCTCGGCGACCGAGGGGATCGGGCGCGGGGCGCGCATGATGGTGGGGGCGATATCCTGCAGCTCGATGAACGTATCGGCCTGGCGGCGCAGCTCGTCTGCCACCATGGGCGGAGCGGAGCGCAAGGTCGACACGACGCTCACCCGCGTCCCCTTGCGCTGGCAGGCTTCGACCAGCCGGCGGAAATCGCCGTCGCCGGAAAACAGCGCGATATGGTCGACGTGCTCGGCCATCTCCAGCATGTCGATGGCGAGCTCGATGTCCATGTTGCCCTTGATCTTGCGCCGTCCGGTGGAGTCGGTGAATTCCTTGGTCGGCTTGGTCACCAGCGTGTAGCCGTTATAGTCGAGCCAATCCACGAGGGGGCGGATCGGCGAGTATTCCTGCTCGTCCAGAAGCGCGGTGTAGTAGAAGGCGCGGACCAGCCGCCCCTTGCCGGCGAAAAAGGTGAGGAGGCTCTTGTAGTCAACGTCGAACCCGAGCGACCGGGCCGAGGCGTAGAGGTTCGCCCCGTCGATGAACATCGCCAGGCGCTCTTCGGGATAGAAGTTCATGATGGTTCCCCGTACTCAATGAATCGAAGGGACGTTTTATGCGTTGTGGGAGAATGGTCCCCCGTAACCACCAGCAAATAATGCCTCCGGTCGAATCCGCAAGAGAATTTGCGCATTTGTCCTGTGGAATGGCCCGGTGATCCTGGTCGCGCTCGGCGCCAACCTGCCGACCCGCCACGGACCGCCGGCTGCGACGCTCGCCGAGGCGCTGCACGCGCTGGAAAGCGAGGGTGTGGCCGTCCTAGCCTGTTCGCGCTGGTACCGGACCGCCCCGGTGCCGCCGTCCGGCCAGCCCGATTACGTCAACGGCGTCGCGTCGGTCGCGACCGCGCGGGACCCGGCCGATCTCCTGGCGACGCTCCACCGGGTGGAGGCGGCGTTCGGCCGCGTCCGCACAGTCGCGAGCGCGCCGCGCCCGCTCGATCTCGACCTGATCGACTATGACGGTCAGGTCGCGGACGGGGCGGGCGGCGGGCCGGTCCTGCCGCACCCGCGCGCGCATCTCCGCGCCTTTGTGCTGATGCCGCTCGCCGAGGTGGCGCCGGGATGGGTCCATCCGGTGCTGGCCGCGACGGTCGAGGAGCTGATCGCGGCGCTGCCGCCGCAAGTTTGCGCACCCTACGAGGAGTAGGCCACGCCCTTGCCCGCACCGGCCGAACCCATTATATAACCGTCTGATTTCCTTAGGCTGGAGAGTGTCCCGATGGCCCGTGTCACCGTGGAAGATTGCGTCGTCAAGGTGCCCAACCGCTTCGACCTGGTCATGCTGGCAGCGCAGCGTGCGCGCGAGTTGGCGGTCGGCGGCGCGCTGACGGTTGATCGCGACAACGACAAAAACCCGGTGGTGGCGCTGCGCGAGATTGCCGACGAGACGATCCGCATCGACGGGCTGCAGGACTCCCTGATCCAGGGCCTGCAGAAGCACGCCGACACGGACGAGGCGCCGGAGGATTCCTCCGAGATGCTGGAGCTCGAGGAGTCGCTGATCGCCGCGGTGGCCGAGGGCTCGCTGACCGAGGGCCCCGAAGGGAGCGCGGAGGACGAGGCGGAGGAAGGGCCCGGCTTCGGTGACGAGAACGTTGAGCCGGAAGAAGGCGACCAAGACTAGCCGCTCCGTCCTTCGGCGGCGCGGCCCGGGGGACGCGCCATGATGCGCCAGTACGAGCTGGTCGAGCGCGTCAAGAGCTACGACCCTGCTGCCGACGAGGCCGCGCTCAACCGCGCCTACGTGTTCTCGCTCAAGGCGCACGGCGGCCAAAAGCGCGCCTCCGGCGATCCCTACTTTTCGCACCCGGTCGAGGTGGCCGGCATCCTGACCGACATTCACCTCGACACCGACTCCATCGTCACCGCGCTGCTGCACGACACGGTCGAGGACACGGTCGCGACCCTGCCGCAGATCGAGGATCTGTTCGGCAAGGGCGTCGCCCGCCTCGTCGACGGGGTGACCAAGCTCTCCCAACTCGAACAGCTCTCGCCCGACGCCCGCCAGGCGGAGAATTTCCGCAAGCTGCTGCTCGCCACCTCCGACGACATCCGCGTGCTGCTGGTCAAGCTCGCCGACCGGCTGCACAACATGCGCACCCTCAGATTTATCGACAAGTCCGAGCGCCGCGCCCGCATCGCGCGCGAGACGATGGACATCTACGCGCCGCTCGCCGAGCGCATCGGCTGGCAGCAGATGAAGGACGAGCTCGAGGACCTTGCCTTCGCCGAGATCAACCCCGACGTGTGCGCCTCGATCGTCGCCCGGCTCGATTTCCTGCGGGCGGAAGGCGAAAGCGTCGTGCCGCGTATCGTCGCGGCTCTCGAGGGGGCGCTCGCCGAGGGTGGGCTCAAGGCCGAGGTGGAGGGGCGCGAGAAGAAGCCCTATTCGATCTGGCGCAAGATGCACCAGAAGAACGTCGGGTTCGAGCAGCTCTCCGACATCATGGCGTTCCGCGTGATCGTGGATGAGGTCGAGCAGTGCTACCAGGCGCTCGGCGTCATCCACACCCGCTACCGCTCGGTGCCGGAGCGCTTCAAGGACTACATCTCGACTCCCAAGCTCAACGGCTACCGCTCGCTTCACACCACCGTCATCGGGCCGGAGCAGCGCCGCATCGAGATCCAGATTCGCACGCGCGACATGCACGAGGTCGCCGAGCTCGGCGTCGCGGCGCACTGGCAGTACAAGCAGGGCGGGGTGCAGCCGACCGAAGGGCGCCAGTTCCGCTGGCTGCGCGAGATGCTGGAGATCATCGAGCACGCGTCGGGCGCCGAGGAGGTGCTGGAGCACACGCGCCTCGCCATGTACCAGGACCAGGTGTTCTGCTTCACCCCGATGGGCGACCTGATCGCACTGCCGCGCGGCGCGACACCGGTCGATTTCGCCTATGCCGTCCATTCCGAGATCGGCGACGCCTGCATCGGCTGTAAGATCAACGGCAAGATCATGCCGCTGCGCACCTCGCTCGCCAACGGCGACCAGGTGGAGATCATCACCTCGAAGGGCGGCACGCCCTCGCCCAACTGGGAGCAGTTCGTCGTCACCGCCAAGGCGCGCGCGCGGCTGCGCCGCTTCGTGCGCTCGCGCCAGCGCGCCGAGTACGAGCGGCTCGGCCAGGCGATGCTGACCAAGGCGTTCCGCGAGGCGGGCTACGAGCTCGCCGACCAGGCCGATCATGCGCTCGCGGGCGTGTTGGAGCGGTTCGGCGCCGCCGACGCCGACGATCTCTACGCCGCGCTCGGCCGTGGCGCGCTGACCACGTCCGAGGTGCTGAAGGCGGTGTTCCCCGGCGCGGCGCCGGCGGCGGAGCCGCACCCAGCGCAGGCCCCGTCCGACGACGGCAAGGTCGTGCCGCTGCACAAGCCGCGTGTCGAGGCGCCGATCTCGATCCGCGGGCTGATCCCGGGCATGGCGGTGCACTACGCCAATTGTTGCCACCCGCTGCCGGGCGATCGGATTGTCGGCATCGTCACCCAGGGCAAGGGGGTGACGATCCACACGATCGACTGCCAGACGCTGGACAGCTTCCAGGAGACGCCGGAACGCTGGCTCGACGTGTCGTGGGACCTGGGGCCGGAGCCCGCGGACAAGAGCCATGTCGGGCGGATCAACCTGGTGGTCGCCAACGAGCGCGGCACGCTGGGCTCGCTTTCGACCGTGATCGCGCGCCATCTCGGCAACATCAACAACCTGAAGATCACCAACCGCACGACCGACTTCTTCGAGATCGCTATCGACATCGAGGTCGAGGACGTGAAGCACCTGACCGACATCATCGCCGCGCTGCGCGCCGTGCCGCAGGTCAACTCGGTCGACCGGGCGCGCGGATGAGCGGGCGGCCGGCGCTGCGCCTCGGCGTCAATATCGACCATGTCGCGACCATCCGGAACGCGCGCGGCGGTGCCCATCCCGACCCGCTGCGCGCGGCAAAGCTGGCGGCGAAGGCGGGCGCGGATGGGATCACGGCGCATTTGCGCGAGGATCGGCGCCACATCTCCGACGAGGACATCCGGCGGCTGCGCGATGAGATCGACCTGCCGCTGAACCTGGAGATGGCGGCGACCGACGAGATGCTCGCAATCGCGCTCGATCACATTCCGCACGCTGCCTGCATCGTGCCGGAGAAGCGCGAGGAGCGCACGACCGAGGGCGGGCTCGACGTCTCCGGCGCCAAGGACCGGCTCCGCCGTTTCGCCGATGAGATGGGCGGCGCGGGCATCCGCGTCTCGCTGTTCGTCGAGCCCGAGCGCGCCCAACTCGAGGCGGCGCGCGCCATCGGCGCGCCCGTGGTTGAGCTGCACACCGGCGCCTATTGCGAGGCGCGGGGCGCGGCGCGCGAACGCGAGCTGGCGCGGCTCGTCGAGGCCGCGAAAATCGCCGACGCGCTGGGCTTGGAATGCCATGCGGGCCACGGGCTTGCCTACGACACGGTCGGGCCGGTCGCGCGCATCCCCACCATCGTCGAGCTCAATATCGGCCATTTCCTGGTGGGGGAGGCGATCTTCGTCGGGCTCGACGCCGCCATCCGCCGCATGCGCGAGGCGATGGACGTGGCGCGGACCGAAGCGACGAGTCGGACCCCATGATCCTCGGCGTCGGTAACGACCTGATCGACATCCGCCGCATCGAGAAGACGCTGACGCGATTCGGCGACCGCTTCCTCGACCGCGTGTTCACCTCGGTCGAGCGCGAGCGGTCGGAGCGCCGCGCCGGCCGCGCCGAAAGCTACGCCAAGCGCTACGCCGCCAAGGAGGCCTGCTCCAAGGCGCTCGGCACCGGCTTCCGCCAGGGCGTGTTCTGGCGCGACATGGGCGTGGTGAATCTGCGATCGGGCCGGCCGACAATGAAGCTCACCGGCGGCGCGCTCGCCCGGCTCGAGGCGATCACGCCGCCGGGCATGGTGGCGCAGATCGACGTGAGCCTCACCGACGAGCCGCCGATCGCCCATGCGATCGTCATCATCACCGCCCTGCCGCGGAACGCGGCGTGACCGAGAGCTTCGCGGAATGCGGCGTGAGGCCGCGCCTTGCGGACCCGCGCATTCCCGGCTTGACAGCGCCCACGGGCAGTGCGTTTCATCGCGCGCCGGCCGGCGCCCTTCCCCGATCCTGTTGCCCCGCAATTTCAATCCGTTAGGCCCATCCGTTGATAACCAAAGCCCGGAAGACCAAAGGCGGCTGGGACACCCTCAAGACCGTCATCTACGCGGTTCTGATCGCGCTCGTGGTGCGCACCTTCCTGTTCGAGCCGTTCAACATCCCGTCCGGCTCGATGATCCCAACGTTGCTGGTGGGTGACTACCTGTTCGTCTCGAAATATTCGTACGGCTACAGCCGCTACTCCTTCCCGTTCGGGCTCGGCATGTTCTCGGGCCGCATCTTCGTCTCGCCGCCTAAGCGGGGCGACGTGTTCGTCTTCAAGCTGCCGTCCGACAACTCGACCGACTACATCAAGCGGCTGATCGGCCTGCCGGGCGACACGATCCAGATGCGCGAGGGCAGGCTCTACATCAATGGCAAGCTCGTGCCGCGCCGACGCATCGAGGATTACGTCTACCGCGACGAATCGGGCCGGATCATCGATGTACATCGCTATGTCGAGACCTTGCCCAACGGGGTCGAGCATCCGATCCTGGAGCTCGGCGACAACGAGCTGCTCGACAACACCCCGGTGTTCCACGTACCGCCGAATCACTACTTCGCCATGGGCGACAACCGCGACAACTCGCTCGACAGCCGCGCCATGCCGAACGGTCCCCTGCACGGGGTGGGCTACATCCCGGCCGAGAACCTGGTCGGGCGCGCTGAGATCCTGTTCTTCTCGGCGAAATCGAGCGCCGCCTGGTGGGCGCCCTGGACCTGGCCGGGGGCGATTCGCCTCGGTCGGTTCTTCCAGGTCGTGAGGTGAGCCGGAAAGCGCCGGGAGACGCGCGCCGGCCCGCCGGGCTGGCCCGGCGGCTGGGCCACCGCTTCGCCCGCCCGACGCTCCTGCATCTCGCGCTGACCCACCCCAGTGCGTCGCCCGCCCGGGGCGCCACCGCGGCCGAGGCGGAGAGCTACGAGCGGATGGAGTTCCTGGGCGACCGCGTGCTCGGGCTGGTGCTTGCAGACCTGCTGTTCCACCGCTTCCCGGGCGAGGCCGAGGGCGCGCTGGCGCGCCGCTTCGCCAAGCTGGCCCGCCGCGAAAGCCTGGTCGCCGTCGCGGAATCGCTCGACCTCGGCGCCTATGTCCGCATGTCCCTGGGCGAGGCCGGCGCGGGATTGCGCGTTCGCCCGTCGATCCTCGCCGATTGCTGCGAGGCCGTGATCGGCGCGCTCTATCTCGACGGTGGGATCGACGCCGCCCGCCCCTTCGTCGAGAAGGCGTGGGAGGCGCTGATCGCCGCCGACGCCGCGCCGCCGCACGATCCCAAGACCGCGCTGCAGGAATGGGCGCAGGGCCGCGGTCTCGCTTTGCCGCGCTATCGCGAGGTGGCGCGGTCGGGCCCGTCGCACGCGCCCGAATTCACCGTCGAGCTGATCGTCGCCGGTGCCACGCCGGAGCGCGCCAAGGGCCCGTCGAAGCGCGCGGCCGAGCGCGCCGCGGCCGAAGCCATGCTCGCCCGCATCGCCGAGGAGGGCGCGCTGCGTGCCGGTTGACGCCGCCCCGCCCCGGGAGACGCGCTGCGGCTTCGTCGCGCTGATGGGTGCGCCCAACGTGGGCAAGTCGACGCTCACCAACGCTCTGGTCGGCGCCAAGGTGTCGATCGTCACGCCCAAGGTGCAGACGACGCGCACGCGTATCCTCGGCATCGTCGCCGTCGGGACGGCGCAGCTCGTGTTCATGGATACGCCCGGCATCTTCGCGCCGCGGCGCAGGCTGGATCGCGCGATGGTGGCCGCCGCCTGGGCGGGTGCCGCCGACGCCGACGTGCTGGCGCTGCTGGTCGACGCCAAGGTCGGGCTCGACGGCGAGACGCAGGCCATCGTCGGGTCTCTCGGCACCGCGGGACGCAAAGCGGTCTGCGTCATCAACAAGATCGACCTGGTCAAGCGCGAGGCGCTCCTCGGCCTCGCCAAGGCGCTCGACGAGACCGGCCTCTTTACCGACATCTTCATGGTCTCGGCGCTGACCGGCGACGGCGTGGCCGACCTGCGCGACCATTTCGCCCGCGCCATGCCCGCCGGCCCGTGGCTCTACCCCGAGGACCAGCTTTCTGACATCAACGACCGGCTGATGGCCGCCGAGATCACCCGCGAGAAGCTGTTCCTCCGGCTTCGCCAGGAGCTGCCCTACGCGATCACCGTCGAGACCGACCGCTGGCAGGAGATCGACGACGGGAGCCTTCGCATCGAGCAGACCATCTATGTCCGCCGCGACAGCCAGAAGGCGATCGTCATCGGCCGCGGCGGCCGCCAGCTCAAGGCCATCGGCTCGGCGGCGCGCGAGGAGCTGGCGAAGCTCCTCGACCGCCAGGTGCACTTGTTCCTCTACGTCAAGGTGCGCGAGAACTGGCCCGACGACCCCGAGCGCTACTCCGCCATGGGGCTGGAGTACGGGGAGTAGATGGACTGGTCCGACGAGGGGATGGTGATCGCCGCCCGGCGGCACGGCGAGTCGGCGGCCGTGGTGACGCTGCTGACGCGCGGACATGGGCGCCATCTCGGGCTGGCGCGTGGCGGCTCCGGGCGGCGCGGGCGCGGCCTCTACCAGCCCGGCAACGTGGTGGCGGCGACGTGGCGCGCGCGGCTTGCCGAGCATCTCGGCACCTGGAGCTGCGAGCCGGTGCAGGCCGGCGCCGCGGCCCTGCTCGACCGGGCGGGGGGGCTTTCGGCGCTCGCCGCCGCCTGCGCGCTGGTCGACGCAGCGCTGCCTGAGCGCGAGCCGCACGCGACCCTCTACGAGGCGACGGTCGCGCTGGTCGGCGCGCTAGCCGAGCCCGACTGGGCGGAATCCTACGTGCGCTGGGAGCTCGGCCTGCTTGCCGAGCTCGGTTTCGGGCTCGACCTCGCGAGCTGCGCCGCAACCGGCGCGAACGATGGACTCGCCTATGTCTCGCCGCGCACCGGCCGCGCCGTCTCGGCGGCGGCGGGAGAGCCCTGGCGCGACCGGCTGCTGGCGCTGCCGGCCTTCCTCACCGCCGGCGGGCGGCCCGGGCCGGGCGACGTCGCGGCCGGACTCGACCTCACCGGGTTCTTCCTCGCGCGCTGCATCTTCGCGCCGGACGGGCGCGAACTCCCCCCCGCTCGCACGCGATTTGTTGACGCAATCGCGCGAGATCCTACTATATCTGGTGTCCCGAGTTAGCAGGCAGCGTTCATGGCCAAGTCTCCGATGCCGGCGGGCGAAACCGTCCTCGATGCCCCCTTCGCCGACGCGCTGGGCGAGCGGTACCTCGCCTACGCGCTCTCGACCATCACCTCGCGCTCGCTGCCCGATGCGCGCGACGGGCTGAAGCCGGTCCACCGCCGCCTCCTCTATGCCATGCGCCAGCTCCGCCTCGATCCCGGTTCGGGCTTCAAGAAGTGCGCGCGCGTCGTCGGCGACGTGATCGGCCGCTACCATCCGCATGGCGACGTGGCGGTGTACGAGGCGCTGGTCCGCCTCGCGCAGGAATTCGCGGTGCGCTACCCGCTGGTCGAGGGCCAGGGCAATTTCGGCAATGTCGACGGCGATAACGCGGCGGCGATGCGCTACACCGAGGCGCGGCTCACACCCTACGCCCTCGCGCTGCTCGAAGGGCTCGACGAAAACGCGGTCGATTTCCGCCCGACCTACGATGGCACGGAGGAGGAGCCGATTGTCCTGCCGGCGAGCGTGCCCAACCTGCTCGCCAACGGCGCGTCCGGCATCGCAGTGGGCATGGCCACCTCGATCCCGCCGCACAACCTCGCCGAGCTGTGCGAGGCGGCAATCCACCTCATCAAGTATCCGAAGGCAACGACGGCGAAGCTCGTCGAGATGGTGCCAGGCCCCGACTTCCCCACCGGCGGCGTGCTGGTCGAGCCGCGCGAGCAGGTGGCCGAGGCCTATGCGACGGGCCGCGGCAGCTTCCGCCTGCGGGCGCGCTGGACGACCGAGAATCTGAAGCACGGGCTCTACCAGATCGTCGTCACGGAGATTCCGTACCAGGTGCCGAAGGCGCGGCTGATCGAGCGCATCGCGACGCTGCTGGCCGAGCGCAAGCTGCCGCTGGTCGCCGACGTGGCGGACGAGTTCGACGCCGAGATCCGTCTGATCATCGAGCCGAAGAACCGCACCGTGCCGGCCGAGGCGGTGATGGAAACGCTGTTCAAGGCGACCGACCTCGAGGTCCGCATCGGGCTCAACATGAACGTGCTCGATGGCGGGCTCACGCCGCGCGTGATGAATTTGCGCGACGCGCTGACGGCGTTCCTCGACCACCGCCACGACGTGCTCAAGCGCCGCTCCACCCATCGCCTCGAACAGATCGATCATCGGTTGGAGGTGCTGGCCGGGTATCTCGTCGTCTATCTGAACCTCGACGCGGTCATCAGGATCATCCGCGATTCGGACGAGCCCAAGCCCGCACTCATCAAGCGCTTCGAGCTGACCGACGCGCAGGCCGAGGCGATCCTCAACATGCGGCTGCGCGCCCTGCGCCGGCTCGAGGAGATCGAGATCAAGCGCGAGAACGACGCGCTGGAAGGCGAGCGCAAGGAGCTGCGCGCGCTGCTCAAGGATGAGAAGAAACGCTGGGCCAAGGTCGCGGCGGAAATCCGCGAGATCGGCAAGAAATTCGGCAAGGATACGGCGCTTGGCAAGCGGCGCACCGAGATCGCGGACGCCCCCCTGCCGGTCGAGACGCCGATGGAATCGTTCATCGAGCGCGAGCCGGTGACGGTCGTCTGCTCGGAGAAGGGCTGGATCCGGGCCATCAAGGGACACGGCTCCGGCAACGGCGCACTCAAATACAAGGAGGGCGACCGCGCCCGGTTCGAGCTGCCGTGCGAGACGACCGACAAGCTGCTGGTGTTCGGCACCAACGGCAGGTTCTACACCTTGGCGGTGGACAAGTTGCCGGGCGGGCGCGGCCATGGCGAGCCGGTGCGGCTCATGATCGACCTCGGCAACGACCAGGAGATCGTGGCGCTGCTGGTCCACAAGCCGGGCCGCAAGCTGCTGGTCGCCTCGTCGGACGGGCGCGGGTTCCTGGTTGACGAGACGGACGTTCTCGCCCAGACCCGCGGCGGCAGGCAGGTGCTCAACGTCGCGGGCGACGGCGAGGCGTGCGTCTGCGTGCCCGCCGAGGGCGATTCCGTCGCGGTCGTCGGCGACAACCGCAAGATGCTGATCTTCCCCTGCGCCGAGCTGCCCGAGATGGCACGCGGGCGCGGCGTGAAGCTCCAGTCCTACAAGGACGGCGGGCTCGCCGACGCGCGCGTGTTCGACCGCGCCTCCGGCCTAAGCTGGCCGATGGGCGACCGCACCCGCACCGAGCTCGACCTCCTGGCCTGGCAGGGCAAGCGCGCCCAGGCGGGTCGCGTCGCGCCGCGCGGCTTCCCGCGCAACAACCGGTTCGGATAGGCGCGCCTCTGGCGAACGGCCTTCGGCCGGTGTATGTCAGCATCATGATCGCGAACAGCAATCCCGACATCGTCGTCGTCGGGGCCGGCGCGGGCGGGCTCGGCGCGGCGCGGACCGCCGTCGATCTCGGCCTTTCCGTGCAGGTGCTGGAGGCCAAGGACCGGGTCGGCGGGCGGGTCTGGACCGACGAGTCGATGGGCGTCGGGTGGGATCCCGGCGCGCACTGGCTGCACAATGCCGATCATAATTTTTTCGGCCGCTTCGCCGAGCGGGTCGGCTGGCCGATCGACAAGGGTGGCTGGCGCCGCATGAGCCTGCGCGCCCGCGAGGCTCTCGACGAGGCCGCCGCCGAGGAATGGGAAGCGTACTGGGAGGCCTGTTACGACGCGATCGACCGCGCTGGCGCCCAGGGCCTCGACATCCCGGCCTCGGAGGTGATCCCGCCGCACCCGCGCTGGGGCGTGATGTTCGCGAGCTTCTTCGCCGCCCTGGCGGGCGTCGAACCCGACCGCACCTCGGCGCTCGACGTGTCGCGCTACGAGAACGGCCATAACAACTGGCGCGTCGCGCCGGGCTATGGCGCGCTGGTGGCGGAATACGGCAGGGGCCTGCCGGTCGCACTCGTGACGCCCGTCACGCGCATCGACTGGTCCGGGCCGGGCGTCTCGGTCGAGACGCCGCGGGGCACGCTCCGCTGCCGCGCCGTCGTCGTCACGGCCTCGACCAGTTCGCTGGCCGAGGGCCATATCCGCTTCGCACCTGACCTGGCGGCGGCGACACAGGACGCCATCGCGTCCGTCCCCCTCGGCGAGGCGGAGAAGGTGGCGTTCCGCGTGAAGGACGAGCTGGTCGCCGCGTTCCCGCGCAACAGCCATATCTTCATCGAGCATGCGACGCCCGAGCACATGCGTTTCCAGGTGCGCCCGCTCGGCACGCCGGTGATCATCGCCTGGGCGAACGGCCGGTTCGCGCGCGAGCTTCACATTGAGGGCCGCGACGCGACGATCGACTTCGCCGAGAAGGGTCTCGTGCGGCTGTTCGGCGCCGATATGCTGAAGGGCGTGGTCGCCCGTGCGACCTCGGACTGGCTCGGCGATCCCTACATCCGCGGCGGCTATTCCTGCGCCAAGCCGGGCAAGGCGCATTGCCGCGCGGCGCTGCGCGAGCCGGTCGCCGAGCGCCTCTTTTTCGCGGGCGAAACGACCCACCCCACGGCGTTCGGCACCGTGCATGGCGCGCGCGAAGAAGGCGAGGCGGCAGTGCGCCGCATTGCCGCGCTGCTCGGCCACCCTGTTCCCGAAAGCGCGGCCGCCGCCGCGTCGGGATAGGCGGGCCGGGGAGGATGCGGGTGCAACGGGGGCTTGCCGGGTTCGTGCGCGCGGTGGGCGTGTTGAACGAGCGGGTCGGGCGGTTCGTTTCCTGGCTCGTCCTCGCGATGGTGCTGATCACCTTCGCGGTTGTCGTGCTGCGCTACGTGTTCTCGCTGGGCTGGGTGTGGATGCAGGAATCCTACGTCTGGCTGCACGGCATCGTGTTCATGGTCGGCGCCGGCTACACGCTGCTGCACGACGGGCATGTCCGGGTGGACATCTTCTACCGGCCGGCCGGCGCGCGCTACAAGGCCTGGGTCGACCTGGCCGGCTCGCTTCTAATGCTGTTGCCGGTGGCCGGGCTGGTGGCGTTCGAAAGCTGGGGCTACGTGCTCGAATCCTGGCTCAAGGGCGAGGAGTCGCGCGAGGCGGGCGGCATGCCGGCGCTCTACCTGCTCAAGACCGCAATCTGGATTTTCGTGATCCTGATCTCGCTGCAAGGCCTCGCCCTCGCCGCGCGCTCGGCGCTGGTGCTCGCCGGCCACCCCGAGTTCGCACCGGCCGACGAGGAGCACGAGGGTGTGTAGAGGCCGCCGGTCTTGCTAGGTGCGGAGATCCTGTCGGTCCTGATGTTCCTGACGGTGATCGGGGCGCTGCTGCTCGGCTTTCCGGTGGCATTCACCTTGGCCGGCGTGTCCTTCGGATATGCCCTGATCGGCACGGCATTCGGCATTTTCGGTTTCAACCTCCTGGGCGGTCTGCCGTCGCGCTATTTCGGCACGATGTCGAACGAGGTGCTGGTCGCGGTGCCGCTATTCGTCTTCATGGGGGTGATGCTCGAACGCTCGCATATCGCCGAGGAGCTTCTGGAGACGATGGGGCTCCTGTTCGGGCGCATGCGCGGCGGGCTCGGGCTTTCGGTCGTCGCGGTCGGCGCGGTGCTCGCGGCCTCGACCGGCATCGTCGGCGCGACAGTGGTGACGATGGGGCTGTTGTCGCTGCCGGCGATGCTCAAGTCGGGCTACAGCCCCAGGCTTGCCTGCGGCACGATCTGCGCGTCGGGCACGCTGGGCCAGATCATCCCGCCTTCTATCGTGCTGGTGCTGCTCGGCGACCTGCTGCAGGGCGCCAACACCCAGGCGCAGATTTTGAAAGGTAACTTCGCGCCCGAGCCGGTCTCGGTCGTCGACCTGTTCGCCGGCGCGTTCATTCCCGGCATGCTGCTGGTCGTGCTCTACATGATCTGGATCGCGGTGCAGGCGGTCATCAGGCCCGAGTCCGCGCCGGCCCTGGTCGCGGCCGGAGAGAAGGTCGAGGACATGGGCGCGCGGGTGGTGCGCGCGCTGCTGCCGACCGGCGGGCTGATCGTCGCGGTGCTGGGCTCCATCCTCGCCGGTGCGGCGACGCCCACCGAGTCGGCGGCGGTCGGCGCCGTCGGCGCCATGCTGCTCGCGATCGCCAAGCGACGCTTCGACCTCGCTGTCCTGCGCGAGGTGATGCGCTCCACCGTCCAGATCAGCTCGATGGTGTTCGTGATCCTGCTGGGCGCGTCGGTGTTCTCCCTGGTGTTCCGCGGCTTCGGCGGAGACGTGATGGTGGCGCGTGTGCTGACCCACATGCCGGGCGGCGAGGCCGGCGCGATGGTCGTCGTGATGGCGGTGATGTTCCTGATGGGGTTCCTGATCGACTTCATCGAGATCATCTACATCGTCGTGCCGATCGTGGGCCCGATCCTGCTGCAGATGGACATGAGCCCCGTCTGGTTCGGCGTAATGATCGGCGTCAATCTGCAGACGAGCTTCCTCACCCCGCCCTTCGGCTTCGCGCTGTTCTATCTGCGCGGCGTGGCGCCCGACTCCGTCTCGACGATGGACATCTACCGCGGCGTCGTCCCGTTCGTCGCGATCCAGATCGTCGGGCTCGGCTTCGTCGCGGCCTTCCCAGGCCTCGCCACCTGGCTGCCGCACGTCCTCCTGAAATAACGCCCTACGGCGTAATCACGCCGCAGGCGACGCGGCCGCCGGCATTGCCGGCCGGGTCGCTCTTGTAGTCGTCGGCGCCGGCATGGATGACGAAGGCCGTGCCCTGGCCGCCGAGCAAGCTGTTCGGCCTGCCGTCCGCGAGCGTCACGCGGTCGTTCACCGTCTCGACCGTCACCTCGCCCGTGGCGGGGACGTTGAGGTTCGCCATGTCGCCGGCGTGACCGCCACCTTCGCTCTCGAAGCCATGATGGTGGTGTGCGGGGTTGAAGTGTCCGCCGGCCGAGGTGAAGGGGGGCTCGCACTTGCCGACGGCGTGGACGTGGAAGGCGTGGGCGCCGGGCGCAAGGCCCTTGAGCGTGCCGCTGATCAGCACGCCGGCCGGCGTCTGGAGGAGTTCCAGCGTGCCGAGTGTCTGGCCATTGGCGCCGATCATCCGCGCGGTGGCGTGGTCGGCCGCGCGGGCGGGAAGGGCAAAGGCCACCGCCACAAGGGTCGCGGCAGCCGCGTACGCGATGGGTCTGTTCATGGGGTTACCGTTTCGGTTGCGACTCGTTCGCCCGCCATGGGCGAACGCCGGGTCACATCTTCTTCGGCTCCGCATATTTATAGGGCAGCGCGCGGGCCGGCAGGTATGTGCCCTCGGCGAGCTTGGTCCAGTCGCCTGCGCCCTTGCGGAACTTCAGGTAGTCGTCCATCACCTCGCGCGACAGCGGATCGCGCGAGGCGAGGTCGTTCATCACCTGGCCGGCCACATTGCCGAGCCCGGTGAGGATGTTGTCGGAGAAGCGCTTGAGCTGGACGTGGTGCTCGCCGATCAGCACGGTGAGCGAGGCATAGTTGCGCGCGGTGAACTCGTCGAGCACGGTCGCGTTCACCGCCGCGTTCGCCGCCGTGACGATCTCCTGGATGTCCTTTGGCAGCTTTTCCCAGGCCTTCAGATTGATGAAGTTGTCGAGAAGCGTCGCCGGCTCGTGCCAGCCCGGATAGTAGTAGTATTTCGCGTTCTTGTAGAAGCCGAACGCCAGGTCGTTATAGGGGCCGACCCATTCGCACGCGTCGACCGCGCCCGAGGCGAGCGCCGGCAGGATCTCGCCGCCCGGCAGGTTGATGACATTTCCGCCTGCCGCCTTCACCACCTCGCCGCCGAGCCCCGGGATGCGCATCTTGAGGCCCCTGTAGTCGTCGATGGTGTGCATCTCCTTGTTGAACCAGCCGCCCATCTGCACGCCGGTGTTGCCCGACGGGAAGAACTTGCAGCCCATCTGCTTGTAGATCTTGTCGGCGAGCTTCTGGCCGTCGCCGTAGCGGTACCAGGCGTTCTGTTCCTGCGCATCCATGCCGAACGGGACGGAGGCGAGGTACTGCGCTGCCTCGACCTTGCCCTTCCAGTAGTAGGGCGAGCCGTGGCCCATCTCGACCGTGCCGTTGCCGACCGCGTCCATGGATTCGAAGGCGGGCACGATCTCGCCCGCGCCGTGCACCTCGACCTCGAGCCGGCCGCCGGTGCCCTTGGTGATGTATTCGGCGAGAAGGTTCGCGCCGGTGCCGAGGCCGGGGAAGTTTTTCGGCCAGGTCGTCACCATGCGCCACTTCATCCGGCCCTGGCTCAGCGCGGGCTTCGGGAAGCTGGAGACGGCGGCCGCGGCGGCCGCGGCGCCGGTGGCGGCGGCCCCCTTAAGGAACGCGCGGCGCTTGGCAGTACGGTCGGTGGTGCGTGTCATGATCCCCCCTCGCACGGTTTTCGCCGGCTAGCGTTCATCGGGTTCGATCGGTGTCCAGCCGTTGGGCCCCAGCCCTTCCAGGGGCCGGAAGCGCGACTTGTAGGCCATCTTCGGACTGTCGGCGACCCAGTAGCCGAGATAGACGTAGGGCCGGTCGGACCGGCGCGACTCCTCCACCAGCCACAGCACCATGTACACGCCGAGCGAGCGGCGCGAGAGGGCAGGCTCGAAGAAGCTGTAGACCGCCGAAAGCGAGTCCGCGAGCCGGTCGGCCAGCATCGCCGCGACCAGCGCCCCGTCCGGCGCGCGGTACTCGATAATGCGCGAATCGACCGGACTCTCCTCGATCATGGCGCGGTAGTCGTCGTAGCTCATCCCCGCCATCTCGCCGCCCTCATGGCGCGCGCGCTGGTAGCGGGAGAACAGGCGGAACTGCTCGATGGTAGCGTGCGCCGGCATGTCGGCGACGTCGAGGTCGGCGTTGAGGCGCTGCACGCGAGCGAGGTTGCGGCTCAACTCGAACCGCGCGGCCGGGATGCGCACCGGCACGCAGGCGTCGCACCCGGCGCAGGCCGGCCGGTAGGCGAGCCCGTGGCTTCTCCGGAACCCGGCGCGCGACAGCCGCTCGTACAGGACGGGCGCGTCGGGGCCCGACAGGTCGGTCACCACCTTGCGCTCGATCCGCCCGGGCAGATAGGGGCAAGGCAGGCCGCGCGTCCCGAAGAAGAACCGATCGGGACGGCGAAGCTGCGGCTTGCTGCGGATCGACGACGGTTCGTTCATTCCCGGCACGCCGAGGCCACCTTCCTGGCTTATAACGCTCTGGCGCGCCAACAATATCCGCCGGTGCCGCGTACTGGCAAGCGCCCGAGGGGCTACTTGAGCCGGGGGCCGGTCCAGTCGGGGCGGAAGGTCGGACCCGCCGGCGCCGCGGAAGCCCTGGCAGGGGTTGCGGCGGCGACCGCGGCGGCGTCGCCCTTGGCGCCGGCCTGGCGCAGCAGCACGATCGAGATGCGGCGGTTCTTCGCCGAGTCGGGATCCTTCGGCAGCAGCGGTTCCTCGGCGGCGCGGCCGACGACCATGGCGATGCGGTCGGGCGAGAGCCCCGCTCCGATCAGCACCCTGCGCGAGGCCAGCGCGCGGTCCGACGACAGCTCCCAGTTGCCGTAGCCCTTGCGCGCGCCATGGAACGGCGTCGCGTCGGTGTGGCCGGTGATCGAGATGCGGTTGGGCAGTTTCTGGATCACCTTGGAAATCTGTTCCAGCAGTTCGCGGGTGCGCGCCGGCGCCTCCGCGCTGCCCAGCGGGAACATCGGCTTGCCCTCCTGGTCGACGACCTGGATGCGGAGCCCCTGGGGCGTGCGGTCGATCAACAGGTTGTTCGCCATCGATTTGAGCTCGGGCGAGTCGGCGATGGCCTTGCGCAGCTCCTTTTCGGCAGCCTCGAACCGGTCCTCCTCCTTCTTGGCGAGGAGTTTCCCGGCCTCTTCCTCGTCGACCGGCTTCTTCGTCTCGGGCGCGTCGCGAGCGGGCGCAGCGGTCTGGTCGTCGGAGCCGTCATGCTCGCTCGCCCCCTCGGACGGGGTGAGGGGGATGCTGAGCGAAGGCGTGGCGGTGCCGGAAATCTCCGCTCCCGGCGCCGAGATCGCCCGTCCGCCGAGAAGCCCGCCCGCGCCCGACTGCGAGTGCGACACGCTCGCCGGGGAGAAATAGTCGGAAATGCCGCGCTTCTGCTCCTCGGTCGTCGCGTTCAACAGCCACAGAAGCAGGAAGAACGCCATCATCGCCGTCACGAAGTCGGCGTAGGCGACCTTCCACGCGCCGCCATGGTGGCCCTCGTGGTGGCCCTTCTTGGGGCGCTTGACGATGATTTCGACGTTCGACGCCATCGGCCGGCCTCAAGCCTGGGCGGCGGGCAGGGCGGAGACCGCTTCCTCGACCTCGTAGAAGGTGGGCCGCACGTCGGTCAGAAGCGCCTTGCGCGCGAACTCGACCGCGACCGCGGGCGCATAGCCCTGGACGTAGGCCAGCATGGCGGCCTTGATGCATTGCAGGTACTTGGTTTCGAACTCGTAGACGCCCTTCAGCGTGTTGGCGATCGGCCCGATGAAGCCGTAGGCCATGAACACGCCGAGGAACGTGCCGACCAGCGCGCCGGCGATCAGGTGGCCCAGCACTTCCGGCGGCTCGGTGATCGAGCCCATCGTCTTGATGACGCCGAGCACCGCGGCGACGATGCCGAGCGCCGGCATGCCGTCGGCCATCGTCTGGAAGGCGGCGGCGACCTGCGAGGTTTCCGAGTGGTGGGTCTCGATCTCCTCGTCCATCAGCGCTTCGAGCTCGTAGGGGTTCTCCGTGCCCAGGCTGATCATGCGCAGGTAGTCGCACAGGAACGTGACGGCGTGGTGGTTCTTGAAGAAGTTGGGGAAGGCGCCGAACAGGTCGCTTTCGTGCGGGTTCTCGACGTGCGGCTCGAGCGCCAGCATGCCCTTCAACTTGGCCAGCTTGAAGATCTGGTAAAGGAGCGACAGGAGTTCGATGTAGTCGTCCTTCTTGAGCTTCGAGCCCTTGGCGGCCGCGCCGAGGGACTTGAGCGCGCGCAAAATCAGCCATTTCGGGTTGCCGATCACGAATGCGCCGACCGCCGCACCCAGGATGATGATCAGCTCGAACGGCTGGACAAGAACCGTCAGCTTTCCGCCCGACAGCACGAACCCGCCGAAGACGGAAACGAAAACGACTGTCGCGCCAATTGCCAGGAACATCGCGAACCTCGGGGGATCCTCGCTTTCCGGCAGAGTGGCCGCACGGGGTTAAAAAGGTGTTATCGGCGCTTTTCGCCGCACCCCGAGTTCCTTATGTTGACGGGCATGGCGAGCGTTCCCGTCCCCGTTTCGGTCATTACCGGCTTTCTCGGCGCCGGCAAGACGACCCTGCTGAACCGGCTAGTCCGGCGGCCCGAGCTGGCCGGCGCCGCTGTCATCATCAACGAGTTCGGCGACGTTTCGCTCGACCACGAGCTGGTCGAGCGGGTGGACGAGAACATGATCGCGCTCGCCAGCGGGTGCCTCTGCTGCACCGTGCGCGGCGACCTGATCGAGACGCTGGAGACGCTGTGGGCCCGGCGCGAGTCCGGCCGCGCCGCGTTCGACCGGGTAGTGGTGGAGACGACCGGCCTCGCCGATCCGGCGCCCATCCTGCACGCGCTGATGTCCACCAGATCGCTGATCGGGCGCTACCGGTTGGAAGGGGTGATCGCGCTGGTGGACGGCGTTGTGGGAGGCGCCACGCTCAATGCACATCCCGAGGCGGTGAAGCAGGCCGCAGTCGCCGACCGGCTCGTGCTGACCAAGACCGACCTCGCGACCGATGACGCCGCGCGGCGCGCGCTCGACGAGCTGCGCACCCGCCTTCGCGGCCTCAACCCCGCTGCGCCCATCATCGAGGCGGTGAAGGGCGAGATGGATCCCGACCGCCTGCTCGACGCCGGGCTCTACAACGCCGCGACCAAGACCCCCGACGTGCAGCGCTGGCTGAACGAGGAGGCGTACGAGGACCATCATCAAGGCCATGACCACGATCAACAGGGCCACCGCCCGCACGCGCTCGACCGCAACCGCCACGACGACCATATCCGCGCGTTCTCGATTACGAGCGACACGCCGCTTGCGGCCGAGGCGCTGGCGCGCTTTATCAACTTGCTGGCCGCCGGTTTCGGCGACAAGCTTCTGCGCATGAAGGGCATCGTGAACGTCGCCAGCCGTCCCGACCGGCCGGCCGTGATCCATGGCGTGCAGCACGTGTTCCACCCTCTGCAATGGCTCGAGCGCTGGCCCAGCGCCGACCGGCGCACGCGGCTGGTGTTCATCATGCGCGACGTCGAACCCCCGACGATCGAGAGCCTGTTCCGCGCGGCCGAGCGCCAGTCGGCGCGAAGCCCTACCGACGCCCCCGCCTGAGCCATCCGAGGAGAACCCCTTGCCCGACAACGTGCTCGGCGCGGCCGAGATCGAGGCGCGCATGCGGCGCGCGCCGTTCAACCAATGGATGGATTTCCGGGTCCTCGCGCTCGACGAGGAGGGGATCGAGCTTGGCCTCTCCTGGCGCGACGAGATGATGGGGAACCCGACGGCGAAGATCGCGCATGGCGGCGTGCTGGCGACGCTAGTCGACGTGGCCGCCGACTTCGCAATCGCTGCCAAGCTGGGCCACCCGACCCCGACCGTCGATCTGCGCGTCGACTATCACCGCCCGGCCGCGCCGGGAAAGCTGCGCGCCCGCGCCACGGTGGTGCGGCTCGGCGGCACCATGGCGGTCGCCGAGGCCGAGATCTACGATTTGGAGGACCGACTGGTCGCGAGCGGCCGCGGCACCTACCTGACCGCCGCCGCCGCCGCCGAATGGCGCTGATGGGCGCGCGCCCACCGCGCTTGGATCGCACCCCAGCCTCGGTCTATGATCCGGGCGCAACCGTCCCAATCCCCAAACCGCAGAGTGGCCGAACCTAGATGACGATCGATTTGCGGCAGTTCCGCGACGCGCTCGGGTGCTTCGCCACGGGAGTCACCGTGATCACCGCCCTCGATTCCGAAGGGGGGCCCGTCGGGCTCACCGCCAACTCTTTCACCTCGCTGTCGCTCGACCCGCCGCTGGTGCTGTTCTGCGTCGACCGGGGCATCAAGAGCTTCGAGGCGCTGCATTCCAACCGCCACTTCGCGGTGAACATCTTGCGCGAAAGCCAGGAGAGGCTGTCCCGCCAGTTCGCCAAGTCGGGTCCCGACAAATGGTCGGGCGTCGAGTTCGAAAGCTGGGGGACCGGCTGCCCGATCCTGGGCGGCTGCATCGCCAACCTCGAATGTGACGTCGAATCGCTGTTCGAGGGCGGCGACCACGTGATCGTGGTCGGGCGGGTGCGCCAAATGAAGTTCGATTCCGACGACACCACCTGTAAGCCGCTTCTCTATTACCGCGGGCGCTACGCCGCGGTCTCGTAGCGCAAGAAGGCGAGAGCGCGGCTCAGCCGGCGGCGCGTTGGGCAGCCGTGTCCGTTGCGAGGATCCGCGCGCCGGGCAGCCGGACGATGGCGACGGTGCCGCGTCCCGGTGCGGAGTTCGAGCGCCAGCGTGCCGCCGTGCATCTCCGCGAAGTGCTTGGTGATCGGCAGGCCGAGTCCGGTGCCCGAATGGTTGCGCTGCATGGCGCCGGCGACCTGCACGAACGGCGTCATCACCCGGTCGATGTCGTCGGGCGCGATGCCGATGCCATGATCGATGACCCGGATCACGAGACCGCCCGCCGCGTCGCGGCCGGCGGCGACCGCGACCTCGGCGCCAGGCGGCGAGAACTTCACCGCATTCGACAAGAGGTTGACCAGTATCTGGCGCAGCATGCGCTCGTCGGCGCGGATTGTGAGGGCGGGGCCCGGGCGGACGCCAACCGGCACGCCGGCGCGCTTGGCGATCGGCTCGACCATGGTCACCGCCGCGCGCATCGCCGAGTCGAGCGCGACATCGTTCTCGTCGAGCGTCACCTTGCCGCGCTCGATCCGGGTCATGTCGAGGATGTCGTCGATGATGGCGAGGAGATGTTGCCCGCTCGCGTGGATGTCGGCGAGATACTCGCGATATTGCGGGTGGCCGAGGGGTCCGAACGCCTCCTGCCGCAGGAACTCCGAAAAGCCGATGACCGCGTTGAGCGGCGTGCGCAGCTCGTGGCTCATGTTGGCGAGGAAGTCGGTCTTGGCGCGGTTCGACGATTCGGCGGCGTTCTTCGCCTCCACCAGCTCGTCGGCGATGCGCGCCCGCTCGGCGGCCACCTCGCGGGCCGCGATCTCGTTGTCGCGAAATACCGTGAGGGCGCGCGCGAGCACGCCGATCTCGTCGCCGCGCTGGGTCGCCTCGACCGCGATGTCGAGGTCGCCCCCGGCGAGGCGGCGCATCAGCGCCGCCATGCGGCGCAGCGGCCGCGCAATCTGGAAATACGAAATGCCCCAGAGGAGCCCCAGCGCCACGGTCACGCCAGCCAGGGCCGCGATGGCCTGCACCTTCGTGGTACGGCGGGTTATGTCGTCGGCGCGCCGCGACAGCACGCCGAGCTGAACCTTCTTCGCGTCGGCGATGCGTTCGATGGCCTCGCGCGCCGCGGCGAGCGCGGTGCGCCCGTCGCCGCCGGCGAGGTGGAACGCTTCGGCGTTCTGCATGCGGCGCGACAGGTCGAACACGCGGCGCTCGATGGCGGCAAAGCGCGCGATGGCAGACCGCGCCTCGCCGACCAGCGCAGCCTCGTTCCCGGCGGCGGGACCAAGCCCTGCGAGCTTGCCGTCGGCTTCCGACATCAGCTTGAGGAAGCTCGCCTCGTTCGGATCGACGCCGTTCTGCGCCGCCTCGAAAATCAGGTTCTGGGCGGCGACCGCGGCTTCGTTCAGGAGGTTGCGCGCGTCGATCGCGGCGACGATGCCCGGCATCTCGCGCTCGACCGCCTCGTGCGTCAGCGCACCTATCCCGCGCAGCGAGGTGTCGCCGATCCACACCAGCCCCACCATGACCAGGGTGGTGAGGCCGATCGGGATCGCCAGCTTCGGAAACGTCGCGAGATTGACGAAGTGGCGCAGCATGGCTCCGGCCCGAGGCCCGAGGGCTCTCGAACCGGCATACGCCGGTAACGTCAACGAACTGTTAACGTTTTCGGGGGTCAGCCTTCCGCGAGGGCGGTCGAGGACAGCCGCCGGACGGCGAAGCCTGCGCGCTCCAGCCCGCCGACCAGCGCCTCGGTCGCGGCGCGGTCCATCGTCTCGACCAGGAAGTCGATCTCGGTGAGGCGGGCGGGGACGTCCTGGAACCAGCGCTCGTGCTCGACCTCGATGACATTGCCGCCGAGCTCGGCGATCAACGCGGTGACGTGGGCGAGCGAGCCGGGCAGGTCGCTCACCTCGACCCGGAGGCGGACGATCCGTCCTTCGCGCACCAGTCCGCGCATCAGCACCGACGCCAGCAGGCGCGAATCGATGTTGCCGCCGGAAAGCACCAGCCCGACGCGCCGCCCAGCGAACAGCGCCCGGTTGGCGAGGACGGCGGCAAGCGCGGCCGCGCCCGCGCCCTCCGCCACCAGCTTCTCGATCTCGGCGATCAGGTGGACGGCGTATTCCAGGTCGGGTTCGCCCACCAGCAATATGTCCTCGACCAGCGCCTCGATCACCGGCAGGGTGCGCGCGCCGGGCGTCTTGACGGCGATGCCCTCGGCGATGGTGTAGCCGCGCGCGACGGCGGCGCGGCCCTCCAGCGCCTCGCGCATCGAGGGGTACATCGCCGCCTCCACGCCATAGATTTCGATCGCGGGGTCGAGCGCCTTCGCCGCCGTCGCCATGCCGGCGATCAGCCCGCCGCCGCCGACCGGCACGACCAGCGCGTCGAGGTCGGGCACCTCCTCCATCATCTCCAGCGCGACGGTGCCCTGGCCCGCGATCACCCGGTCGTCGTCGTAGGGATGGATGAAGGTCAGCTCCTCCGCGTCGGCGATCTCGTGCGCGTGGGCGCCCGCCTCGTCCAGCGTGTCGCCATGCAGCACCACCTCGGCGCCGAGCTGGCCGGTCGAGCGCACCTTCACGAACGGCGTCGAGACCGGCATCACGATGGTGGCCGGCACCCCCAGCCGGCGCGCGTGGTAGGCGACCGACTGCGCGTGGTTGCCGGCCGAGACCGCAATCACCCCGGCGTCGCGTTGCTCCGCCGTCAGGTCGAGCATGCGCCACAGCGCGCCGCGGTCCTTGAACGAGGCGGTGTATTGCAGGTTCTCGAGCTTGAGGAATATCTCCGCCCCGGCGATCTCGGAAAGCGTCCGCGACTTGACGCAGGGCGTCTCGACCACGCTGCCCCGGATGGCGTCGGCCGCCGCGCGGATGTCCTCGATGGTCACCGCCATGGGCCGATCCTACTCGCCGGTCGGGCGCGGCACCAGACGCAGCCGGCCGACGGCGGTCGAGTCGAGCCACTCGCGGTCGGACTCGATGGTGAACGACCGCACGTCGCGCCAGGCCTCGGTCAGGTCGTCGTAGTGGATGGAGAACGGATTGCCAGACTGGCCGGTCGCGATCATGAAGCGCGACCGGTCGAGGTCGGCGAGGTCGTAGATCGCGCGGAGCCCTGGCCCGTGCACCGCCGCGAATGGCGTCGGCTCCGCCAGCGTCATGGCCGCGCGGTCGATGGTGTAGGCCCCGCCGCCATCCGCGACGGTTACGTCGAACAGGTTGCGCAACACCGGCACGTAGCCGAACGGCAGATGCCGGAACAGCGCGAAGTGCAAGTCGCCCCAGCGCCATTTCGCGATGTCGTCGCCCGTGCGCTTGCGCAGCGCCGCCAGCGCGTCGTCGAGCGCGGCAGCGAGTTGGCCGTGGCAGGTCTCGACCGGCCGGGTCGTCACGTCGTCGCACCAGGCGCTGTCCCCCGTCAGCACGCGGCGCACGAAGCGCGGGTGGAGCCCTCGCCAGGCGGCGAAGTCGGGCCCCATCTCGTCGGCGGCGATGCGGCGCACCAGCGCGGCGAGCCAGGCGGTAAAGATCAGCGGCTCCGGCCGGTCCGCGTCCATCGTGCCGTCCCAGCCGCGCAGCAGCGCCACCGCCTCGCGCGCCCGCGGGTCGACCGGGGCGGCGCCCGCCAGCATCAGCGGCTTGAGGTCGCGCGCCATCTCGGACACCACGTCGCCCTGGATCTCTTCCATCGACGACGCCGTGTGGCGCGGCCGTGCGTCGATCAGTCGGCGGATGCGGTCGGCGCGGAAGGGCGGCGTCCAGTATCGGCCGAGGAAATAGGGATAGTCGGGCGGCGCCGGCCGACCGTTGGCGTTGACCACGCGGTGCGTCGGCGGGTCGAAGCGCTGGGGCAGCGCATCGAACGGCACGAAGCCCGTCCAGTCGTAGGCGCCGGACCATCCGGGTACCGGCGCGAGCCCGTCCACCGCCTTGCGGATCGGCGCGAGCCCCGCCGTTACCACGCCGATATGGCCGTCGACGTCGGCATAGGCGACGTTCTGCGCCGGCGCATCGAGCCGGCGGAGCGCATCGCGGAACCCCGCAACGTTGCCGGCGTGATCGAGCCGCCAGATCGCCTCGGCAGTGCCCAGCACTGGCCGCAGTGCGGTCGCCGCCAGGGCGATCACCTCACCCTTCCCGGCCGCGGCGCCGAGTCCGGGAGCGAGCCCGGATACCACCGAGCCGTGGCGCGTCGCGCGCACCGCGATCGTCAGCGGCTTTGCGTCCCGCACCGCGATCGTCTCGCGGCGCGTCTCGAACAGGCGCGGACCTTCCGGCGTCAGATAGCGGTCGGGGTCGGCGGGATCGAGCTTCTCGACGAACAGATCCTCGGTGTCGGTCTCGGCCGAGGCGAGGCCCCAGGCGATGCGCGCGTTGTGGCCGAGCAGCACGAAGGGCACGCCCGGTGCCGTCGCGCCGGTGACGTCGAGCCCCGGCGCCGAAACCTGCACGAGGTACCAGAGGATCGGCGCGGAGAAGCCCAGATGCGGGTCGTTGGCGAGGAGCGGCTTGCCGCTTTGCGTGCGCGCGCCACCCACCGCCCACACGTTCGACGCCTCGATCGGCGCGAGAGTGTCTGGGAACCGGTCGAGCAGCATACGCGCGAGGCGCGCCGCTTCGGAAGGCGGACCCGACTCCGCGCGTCGCTGGCCGCCGGCCGGCCAGAGGTCGTCCATCTGGCGCGGTGTCAGGCGGGTCGAGAGCGCCGCCCGCAGCGCCTCGGTGCGCCAGTTGGTCGAAAGCCGCAGCGCCATGATCCGCCCCCATACCAGCGAGTCGGCCGGGCGCCACGGCGCCGGCCGGTCGCCGAGCAGCACGAATTCCGGGGGCAGCGCGCCGGCGTGGGCGGCGATATAGGCGTTCACGCCGGCGGCATAGGCGACGAGTGCGCGGCGCACCGGCGGCGCCAAATGCGCGAAGTCCGCTTCGGCCAGCCGGTAGAGCCCTAGCGTGCGCATCATCGCGTCCGAGCCGACCGCGCGCTTGCCGAGGAGTTCGGAGAGACGTCCTTGGCCGGCTCGGCGCATGACCTCCATCTGCCACAGCCGGTCCTGGGCATGCGCGAACCCGACGCCGAACCAGGCGTCGTCCTCGCTTCGGGCGAAGATGTGCGGCACGCCGTACCCGTCGCGCAGGATGTCGACGGGCCGGTCGAGCCCCGCCACGTGCATCCTTCCGTCGGTCTCGGGCAGAGACGTGCGCAGCCACAGGAACCCGGCCACCAACGCCAGGGCGACCGCCGCCGCCGCGACCGGCAGCGCCCGCATCCGCCAGCTCATGGCAACCGAAGGCCGCCGTTCGTCCTTCGCGACGCAAGCTGCGCTTGCTCCTCAGGACGAACGGCTTTGTGGCTCCGAGCCTTTTCCGTTCGCCCTGAGGCGCGCCCGAAGGGCGCGTCTCGAAGGGCGAAAGGGGCGCAGTGGCGCCTCACCCCTTCTTCAGCCGTGTGGCGATCTCGACGGCGGCGTAGGTGAGGATGCCGTCGGCGCCGGCGCGGCGCGCAGCGACCAGGCTTTCCAGGATCACCCGGTCCCAGTCGAGCCAGCCATTCTGCGCGGCGGCGCGCATCATCGCGTACTCGCCCGACACCTGGTAGGCGTAGGTCGGCATGGCGAACGCGTCCTTCACCCGGCGCACGATGTCGAGATAGAACATGCCGGGCTTCACCATGACCATGTCGGCCCCTTCGGCAATGTCGAGCGCTACCTCGCGCAGCGCCTCGTCCGAGTTTGCCGGGTCCATCTGGTAGGTCTTTTTATCGCCGAGCCCGAGGGCGGGCGCCGAGCCCACCGCGTCGCGGAATGGCCCGTAGAGCGCCGAGGCGTATTTTGCGGCGTAGGCCATGATCGCCACGTCCTCGCGCGCCGCGATGTCGAGCGCCGAGCGGATCGCGCCGACGCGCCCGTCCATCATGTCGGACGGTGCGATCACGTCGCACCCCGCGTGCGCCTGGACCAGCGCTTGGCGGCACAGCACCTCGACCGTCTCGTCGTTGAGGATGCGCCCGTCGGCGAGCAGCCCGTCGTGTCCGTGCGTGGTGTAGGGGTCGAGCGCCACGTCGCACATGATGCCGAGCCCGGGGTGGGCGGCCTTCACGGCGCGGACGGCGCGGCAGACCAGGTTGTCGGCGTTGGTCGCTTCGCGCCCGTCCTCGGTCTTCAGGGCAGGATCGACGTGCGGAAAGATCGCGATCAGCGGGATGCCTAGCGCGGCGGCCTTGCCCGCGTCCTCGACCAGCCGGTCGATCGACAGGCGCTGGACGCCGGGCATCGACGGGATATCGACGGCGGCCTCGCGGCCGGCGTGGACGAACACCGGCCAGATCAGGTCGCTGGCGGCGAGGTGCGTCTCCGCGACCAGCCGGCGTGCCCAGTCGGCGCGGCGGTTGCGTCGCATGCGGATGCGCGGGTAGGCGGCCGGCGGCAGGCGCGGCGTATCGGACAAGTCGGACTCCCGTATCTTTCGCCGGATGATATCGCCCGCGGCCGCGCTCTCCAAGGCTGGCGGGTTAAGACTGCATTAACCGGCCGGCCGATAGTCTTGCCGCGGCACCGTCGGGCTGAGGAGGAGCCGTGACCCAGGAATATCTCGACGCGATCAAGCTGATCGAGCGGCTGCACCGCCAGTTCCTCGAGGTGGTAAAGGTCGAGCTCGACCGGCTTGCCGTCGTCGATATCAACAACGTGCAGAGCCTGATCCTGTGGAACATCGGGACCGAGGAGCTGACGGTCGGCGACCTGACCTATCGCGGCTACTATCTCGGCTCGAACGTCTCGTACAACGTGAAGAAGATGGTCGAGAACGGCTATCTCATGCAGGAACGCTCGCCGCACGACCGGCGCTCGGTCCGGCTGCGGGTCTCCGAGAAGGGGATGGCGCTGTGCCAGCAGATCGCCGAGATGTTCGAGCGGCACGAGGCGCTGCTGACGGTGCGCAAGCTCGACGGCGCGCGGCTGGGCCAGGCCAACGCCACGCTGCACGATCTCGAACGCGCCTGGGCCGACGCACTCGCCTTCCCCGCGCGCAACCTCGTCCGCGCCACGGCCGCGGCAGGGTGACGATCCGGGCCGTCAGCCCAGCTTCGACCCGGCCTTGAGGCCGAGCGTGGCGGCGGCCTCGCCGGCAGCGATCTTCTGGTCGCCCTCGGGACGCGCACGGCCGATGCGCACCGCACCGCCGTGCGCCGCGATGGTGACGGTCTTGTCATCCATCGAGATAACGGTGCCCGGCGCGCCCGATTCACCCGAGATGCGCTTCGGCTCGTAGAGCGCGACCTTCTTGCCGGCGATCATGGTCCAGGAGCCCGGCTGCGGGTCGGCGCCGCGGATCAAATTGTGCACCTCGGCCACGTCCTTCGACCAGTCGATCTCGACGTTCTCCGCCCGGCACCAGCCCTCGTAGGTGGCCTGCGCCTCGTCCTGCTCGATGCGCGGCGCCCTGCCGGCGCGGACGAGCTCGATCGCCTCCATCATCGCGTCGACGCCCATCGGGTAGAGCCGGTCGAAATAGACCGTGCCCAGCGTGTCGTCGGGGCCGATTTCGGTCGATTTCTGCAGGAGGATCGGCCCTGTATCGAGCCCGTCATCTGGCCAGAAGATGGTGAGGCCGGTGCCCGTCTCGCCCTGGATGATCGGCCAGTTGATGGACGATGGTCCGCGATGGCGCGGCAGGAGCGAGGGGTGGTACTGGATCGTGCCGTGCGTCGGCACGTTGAGGAAGCCGGACGGGCAGATCTTGGTGACGAACGCCATGACGCCCAAGTCGGGCGCCATGGCGGCGAGCTTCTCCCACTCCGCCGGGTCCTTGAACGAGGCCGGCGTCTCGACCTTGAGTCCCTTCTCGCGGGCGAAGGCGACGAGGGGGTCGGTCCTGGCGCCCGGCTTGTCCGCCGGGCCGTAAACCGCGACCACCTCGTCGGTTCCCGCCTCCAGGATCCTCTCGAGGACCGACTTGCCGAACGCCTGCTGGCCGTTGACGACGATCTTCACCTTTCCGGCCCGCTCAGCGCACCGCCACCATGTCCTGGCCGGTGTTCCCGGCGCCCTGGTGCTGGCCCGACCGGTCGGCCGTCTCGCACGTCCTGGCGTCCGAATCGTACTTGCTGGTCGGGATGGTCGCGAGGTCGGTGCCGGTGATGCGCACAAAGCGCGCGCCGTCCGAGAAGTCGATCTGGTGGATGTCGCCCACGTCGAACAGGCCGGCCTTGCCGCGCGTCAGGCGATAGATCGTATCGGGCTCGATCTCGGCGTAGTCCGGCTTCGACCGGTCGTCGTTGCGCTTCCACGAGGTCATGTCGGTGCGCCCGACGGCCTGGCCGTAAATCGCCCAGGACGCGCCGTGGTCGTGCGGCGGCGACCGGCGCCCCTTCTGGTTGATGTGGGCGAGGACGTAGAAATCGAGCTCCTTGTCGTGATAGAGCTGGTGGATGCCGGGCTGGGCGTTCGGCCCGCAATACTTGGCGACGAAGTCGTCGTTCATCAGCAGCTTCTCGAGCTTGGCGCGGACCGCCTGGCGGCCGGAGCGGTCATTGTGGACGGCGAGGGTCTTGTGGCAGTCGGCGCAGAATTCTTCCAAAGTGTAGGCCATGGCGGCACCTCGGGGTTTCAGGGACCTTGAGGGCCCGGATTATAGCGCGAGACGAAGGGTGATCCATGACCAAGATCGACGTGTTCAACCATTATTTCCCGCCCAAGTTCTTCGACAAGCTGCAGACGCTGCTGCCCGCCGCACCGGTCAAGCGCTGGATGCTCTACAAGCCGCTCTACGACATCGACGCGAGGCTGCGCCAGGTCGACTCCTTCGAGGATTATCGCCAGATCATCTCGCTCTCGCAGCCGCCGTTCGACGCGGTGGCGGCGCCGGCGGATTCGCCCGCGCTGGCGCGCCTCGCCAATGACGGGCTCTCGGACACCTGCCGCGCGCATCCCGACCATTTCCCCGGGTTCCTCGCGGGCCTGCCGATGAACAACGTGCCCGAGGCTCTGAAGGAGATCGAGCGCTGCATGGGGCTCTCCGGCTTCGCGGGCGTGCAGCTCCATTCCAACGTAGCGGGCCGGGCGCTCGACGAGCCGGAGTTCTTCCCGATCTTCGAGCGCATGGCCGGGCTGGGCAAGGGCGTGTGGCTCCACCCGTCGCGCGGGCCCAACTTCGCCGACTACCAGGCCGAGACGAAATCCAAGTACGAGATCTGGTGGGCGTTCGGCTGGGACTACGAGGTGACGGCGGCGATGGCGCGGCTCGTCTTCTCGCTCACCCTCGACAAGCTGCCCGACCTCAAGATCGTCGCGCACCACATGGGCGGCTACGTCCCCCAGGCCGAGGCGCGCATCGACCCGCACGCCGACGATCTCGGGCTTCGCACCTATGACGAGGACTACCGCCCGATCGTCGAGGCGATGAAGAAGTCGGGCAAGCGGCCGATCGACTATTTCCGCTCGTTCATCGCCGACACAGCCCTGTTCGGTGCGAAATCCGCGACGCGTTGCGGGCTCGAGTTTTTCGGGGCCGACCACTGCGTCTTCGCCACCGACTCCCCGTTCGACAACGAGGGCGGATCGCAACTCATCCGCGCCACCATCGCCGCCGTCAACTCGCTGGAGATGTCCGACGCCGACCGCGAAGCGGTCTATGCCGGCAATACCAAGCGCCTGTTCGGGGTGGGGTAACCCGAATTGTCACCCCGGACGCCGCGCAGCGGCGATCCGGGGCCTATCGCTCCAATTTCGTGACGTTCGAAGATGGGTCCCGGCTCTCGCCGCCTCCGCGGCTCGGCCGGGATGACGATCGAGGGCTACTCCTTCTCCGGGTCGCGGGTGGCGGACCAGGATTTGGACGTGCCCTGCACCATGTGACGCAAATTCTCGACGCCTTCGGGCTCCTCAAAGAACAGGGTCCGCTTGGCGGCCATCTCGGGCATGTCCTGGCAGACATACATGATGGTGTCCTCGGTCCCCGTCGCCTCGTGCTCGTGATAGGCCCAGGCCGGGCAGACGATCGTGTCGCCCTTCTTGTAGGGATAGCGCACGCCCTCGACCGTGGTGAAGCCGGTGCCCTGCAGCGTGTGGTAGATCGCGACCGAGTTGTGCCGGTGGTTCGGCACGTGCTCGCCCGGGTGGACGAGCTGGATGCCGATGAAGATGCCGGGCGAGGCGCCGGCGAGGTCGCCATGGTCCTCGTTGACCAGCGAGACGAAGCGCCGCTCGGCGTGGCGGAGCGGGTCTTTCCCCAGCTCGTCCAGCAGCGCGAGCATCTCGTCGCCGTCCCACTTGCAGCCGCGCACCGGCGTGTGGCGCACGCGCTGGAAATACTCGTCGGCGGTGATGACGCGGCCGTTGCCGTGGCCCGGCTCATTACGCCCGCGCTTGTTCTTGTCCAGCTTCGTCGCCATTCGCGCCTCCCTTATTCCGCCGCCACGGCCGCGACGGGCTCGAGCCGCGCCGCGCAGAACTTGAACTCGGGAATCTTCCCGTAGGGGTCGAGCTTCGGGTTGGTCAGGATGTTGGCCGCGGCCTCGGCGTAGCAGAACGGGATGAACACGACCCCCTCGGGCACGTCGGGGTCGGCGCGCACGGCAAGCTCGATGGCCCCGCGCCGCGTCGCGATCGTCACCCTGTCGCCGGCACGGATGCCCTGCCTCTTCAGCTCGCGCGGCGAGATGTTGCACGTCGCCTCGGGCTCGATGGCGTCGAGCACGCTGGCGCGCCGCGTCATGGCGCCGGTGTGCCAGTGCTCCAGCACGCGCCCGGTGGTGAGGATCAGGGGGTAGGTCTCGTCCGGCAGCTCGTCGGGTGGGACGAGGGACGCCGGCACGAACTTGCCCCGGCCCGACTTGGTCGGGAAGCCGTCGCCGAACAGCACCTCGATGCCGGGCTTGTCTTCCTCGGCGGCCGGGTAGGTGACGGAGTATTCGCGCTCCAGCCGCTCCCACGAGATGCCCTTGATCGAGTCCATGCACTGGCGCATCTCGGCGAACACCTCGCGCGGGTGGGTGTAGTTCCAGTCGAGCCCGATGCGGCGCGCGATCTCGTTGATGATCCAGAGGTCCTGGCGCGCCTCGCCGGGCAACGGCAGGGCCGGCCGGCCGAGCTGCACCTGGCGGTTGGTGTTGGTCACCGTGCCCGCCTTCTCGGGCCAGGCCGAGGCGGGCAGCACCACGTCGGCGTGGAAGGCGGTCTCGGTCAGGAACAGGTCCTGCACCACCAGGTGCTCGAGCTTGGCGAGCGCCTCGCGCGCGTGGCCGGCGTCGGGGTCCGACATGGCCGGGTTCTCGCCCATGATGTACATGCCGCGGATCTGGCCTGCGTGGATGGCGTCCATGATCTCGACCACGGTGAGGCCCTTGGCCGCGTCGAGGTCCTTCACGCCCCAGAATTTCTCGAACCGCGCCTTGGCGTCGCGGTCGGCGACCGAGACGTAGTCCGGGTAGAACATCGGGATCAGCCCGACGTCCGACGCGCCCTGCACGTTGTTCTGGCCGCGCAGCGGGTGGAGGCCGGTGCCGGGCCGCCCGACCTGGCCGCACATGAGCGCAAGGGCGATCAGGCAACGCGCATTGTCGGTGCCGTGGATGTGCTGGCTGATCCCCATGCCCCAGAAGATCATGGCGCGCTCGGCGCGGGCATAGATGCGGGCGATGCGGCGGATCGTGTCGGCCGGAATGCCGCACACCTTCTCCATCGCCTCGGGCGAGAAGGCGGCGAGGTTCGCCTTCAGCGCGTCGAACCCCTCCGTGTAGCCCTCGATATATTGCGCGTCGTACAGCCCTTCCTCGACGATGGTGTGCATCATCGCGTTGAGCAGCGACACGTCGGCGCCCGGCTTGAACTGGATCACGTGGGTCGCGTGGCGGGTGAGCGTATTACCGCGCGGATCCATCACGATCAGGGTCGCCCCATTCTTCACCGCATTCTTGAAGAACGTGGCCGCAACCGGATGATTCGACGTAGGATTCGCTCCGATCACCACGATCACGTCGGCATTCAGCGCCTCGTAGAACGGCGCGGTCACGGCCGACGAAGAGATGCCCTCGATCAGCGCGGCGACCGACGATGCGTGGCAGAGGCGGGTGCAGTGGTCGACGTTGTTGGTGCCGAACCCGACCCGTACCAGCTTCTGAAAGAGATAGGCTTCCTCGTTGGAGCCCTTGGCCGAGCCGAAGCCGGCGAGCCCCTTGCCGCCATGCTGGTCGCGGATGCGCCTGAGGCCGGCTCCGGCGCGGTCCAGCGCCTCCTCCCACGTCGCCTCGCGGAAATGCGTCCATGGGTTCGCGGGGTCGACATCGCCGTGCGCGTTCTTCGCGACCCCCTTCTTGCGGATCAAGGGCTTGGTCAGGCGGTGCGGATGGTGGATGTAATCGAAGCCGAACCGTCCCTTGACGCACAGCCGGTTGCGGTTGGCCGGCCCGTCGCGGCCGGTGACGGTCAGTAGCTTGTCGTCCTTGATGTGATAGGTGAGCTGGCAGCCGACCCCGCAATAAGGGCAGACGGAATCGACCTCCTTGTCGGCCACGATCTGCGTCTCTCCCTTGCGGAATGTGGTAGCGGGCAGCAGCGCGCCGGTCGGGCAGGCCTGGACGCATTCGCCGCAGGCGACGCAGGTCGACTCGCCCATCGGGTCGTCGAAATCGAACACGATCTTGGCGTGGGCGCCGCGATAGGCCATACCGATCACGTCGTTCACCTGCACCTCGCGGCAGGCGCGGACGCAGAGCGTGCAGTTGATGCAGGCGTCCAAATTCACCGCCATCGCGGGATGGCTCAGGTCCGCGTCGGGTGTCCGCTTGGCCGGGAAGCGGGACTCGGCGACGCCCACCCGGTCCGCCCAGCGCCAGAACTTCGAATCGGCGTCGTGGGCGTGCGGGCGGGGCGGCTGGTCGGCGACCAACAGCTCGAACACCATCCGGCGCGCCGTGGATGCGCGCTCGGAGGCGGTGTTCACCTCCATCCCCTCGGTCGGCTTGCGGATGCACGAAGCGGCGAGCACCCGCTCGCCCTTGATCTCCACCATGCAGGCGCGGCAGTTCCCGTCGGGGCGATAGCCCGGCTCGGGTGCGTAGCAGAGATGCGGAATCTCGATGCCGCGGCGCTGCGCGACCTGCCAGATCGTCTCGCCCGGCAGGGCCTCGACCGTCTCGCCGTTCAGGGTGAAGCTAATCGGCTTGGCCGTCGTACCGTCCATGATCGCTCCCATCCGGCACCCGGGCGCACCATAGCCCCGCCGGCCGCGATTGCGAAGGGGCGGAGCGCCGCGGTCAGGCTCGGCCGAACTGCTTGCGAAGTTCGTCCTTGGCGTCCTCCAAGACCTTCCTTTGCGTCTTGGGAAGGTTCTTGCCGGCGCGATTGATGTAAAAGGTGAGCATCGACATGGCGGAGCGGTAGGGCTCCGACTTGCGGCGCGTCGACGACTCGGCCGAGCGCTTGAGCGAGGCCGCGACCTTCTTCGGGTCCTTCTGCCTGAAGACATCCTTCTCGAGGTCGAGCGCGTCGGACTCGCGCGTCACCTGCCCCGACCAGTACTGGCCATCGTCGTCGCGCCTTGGCGCCTTCGATCCGGATGCTTTGGATGAAGGTCGGGTGGCGGATCTCGCCTTCTGTGCCATGGCAGCCTCATGCGCCAACGTCTTCTGACACAACGCAAAACACGTGATGGTCGTTCCGTGTCGGTCAGGCGCCGCGCACGCGGTCGATCAGGCCAAGCGGGTTGGTGGGCGGGGCGTCGCCGCGCCAGGCCACAATTCCGTCCGGCCGCACCAGAACCAGCCGGCACTGATAAAGCGTTGCAGTAGCCAGGTCGTTTACGGTCTTGATTTGTAACGGAACATTTCGCTGTTGGGCAGCCGACGCCAGGAACGCGCCGTCCGCCCCGCCGAAGCTGAGCAGCACGAACCGCTCGGGCTCGACCAGGTCGAGTGTCGAGCGCCCATCGGCGAGCCACGCGTGCGGCGTGCGATGGCCCGGCCCGGCCGACGGCGTGTAAGACAATCGGTCGCGCTCGGCCTCGGTCTCGTCCTCGGCGGCGCAGATCGGCGAGCCGACATAGGCAGGGTCGAGCTGGGCGCCGGCGATGGAATGCTGGTGGTGGCCGGCGGCCCGCACCTTGGGCCGCCACGCCTCGCGCACCGCGTCTCCCTCCGGCCCATCCTCGTCGATGCGCGGATCGACCATGAAGGCCTCGCGCGCGTTGAGATAGCTGTCGCCCGCGCGGTTGGTATTACGCTCGGCGACCGGGCGGCGCTCCGCCTCGTAGCTCGCGAGGAGCCGCGCGCCGCCCCAGCCGGCCAGCATCGCCGCGAGCTTCCAGCCCAGGTTGAACGCGTCCTGGATTCCGGTGTTCATGCCGAGCCCGCCCGGCGGCACGAACAGGTGGACCGCGTCGCCCGCCATCAGGACGCGCCCGGCGTCGAACCGGTCGGCGACGAGCTGGAATGCCTTGTAGGGCTCCGACGACAGCACCTCGACCGGCACGTCGCGCCCAACCGCGGCTCGGAAACGGGCGGCGGCGTCGATCGGCGCGAAATCCTCGTCGGCGCGGAAGTAGGTGTTCATCCACCACTCGTCCCGCGCGTTGATCGTGTAGACCACCGACGCGCAGCCGGGCGCGTGCGTCCAGTACATCACGCCCGGCCGGATGGTGCGCTCCGCCCACAGGGTCGGCGCGCGCAGCCAGGTGCCCCAGACCTCGCCCAGCACGCCGCGGCCCGACATGCGGATGCCCAGCGCGTGACGCACGTCGCTGCGTGCCCCGTCGCACCCGACCAGGTAGCGCGCCCGCACCGTCTCGCGCCGCCCGTCCTGCAACAGGGTGGCGGTCACGCCGTCCGCGTCCTGCTCCAGCCCTTCAAGGCTGGTGCCGAAGCGCAACGTCACGGAAGGCAGGCTTGCGGCGTAGTTGCGCAGCACCGGCTCCAGCGCGTGCTGGGCGCACCAAGTCCGGTAATAGGGCGAGTGGGCGAGCGGCGGGACGCGCGCCACCACCTCCGGTCGGCGCGCCTTGATATCGGCGATCGAGGGCGACGGGAAGCGCGCGAGCTCGTGGCCGCACATGCGGGTGACGTAGACGATGTCGCCCGGCTCGTCCGCGGGCAGGGACACGCCGTAGACGCGCTCGTCGAGCCCCCACATGCGGAAATGCTCCATCGTGCGCGGCCCGATGCCCATGGCGCGTGGATGGGTTTTCACGTCGTCGTGGCTCTCGACGACGGTGCATTCGATGCCGCGCCGGCCGAGATCGGCGGCAAGGGTGAGCCCGACCGGCCCCGCGCCGACGATCAGGACAGGAAGGGCGGGCGCGTCCGGCATGCTAGCCTGCCGCCGGGCGGTCGATCTTGCGGCGGAACTGGTGGCTCGGCGGGACGTAGATGCCGCTCAGGCTGCGCAGCTCTCGGTAGATTTTCTCCGACGCCTCGTCGTGCAGCGGCACCTTCGGTCGGTTGTCGCCGGCGCCGTCCTCGGGCTTCAGCCGCCGCGCGCGGCTCGCGAGCAGGGCGTCGCGATCGAAGCCGGTGGCCTGGGACAGCGCGTCCGCCCAGCCCGTCTCCGCGGGGTCGGCCAGCTCCTCCCACGAGACGGCGCAGCCGCCGAACACGTCCATCATCAGCAGCGCGTTGCCGTAAGTGCGCCGGTAATAGTCGGCGAACTCGGGCAAGCGGATGCCCGTCCGCACGAAATAGCTGCGTGCGGTCTCGCCGAAGGCGCGGTAGCTCACGATCATGCGCGGCTGGTAGCCGAATTTCGGCACGTGCCACAGCCACAGATCGACGTTCATCGCCTTGACGAAGCGCGCCTCGGCAAGCGCTCGGCGCAGCAGCTTCTTGCCGCGGCTGCGGTAGTTGTCGATCATGTACTTGTAGAGCAGGAAATACCGCTTGCCGCCCTGGATATAGCCCGCCCGGCGGAACAGGAGGCTGCATCGGCTGACCAGCGGATGCTCCAGATCGCCGCCCGCCCGATCCCAGTCGTCGGGGTTCGGCATGCCGAACTCGGCGCCGCAATCGGCAAGGATCGCCGCGAGCAGCGTTGAGCCGCTCCGCCCCGTGCACAGGATGAAGTAGCGAAGGCTGTCCTCGGCGGGCCGGGCGGGCGCAGGTGGCATGAGGGGGCGTTCCGGATAGCGGGCGCGACAGGGCTATTGCGGACGGCGCCGCAAGTCACCGGGAAAATGCCGGAGGACCGACAGAAGGCCGTTCGGTGCGGCCTGGCCGAGGCCGCAGATCGAGGCGTCGATCATGGTGCGCGCCAGCTCCTCGAGGAGCGGCCGGTCCCATTCCGCGCGCTCCATCAGCTTCACGGCCTTTTCGCAGCCGGCGCGACAGGGTGTGCACTGGCCGCAGCTCTCGTCCTCGAAGAAGCGCATCAGGTTGAGGGCGACATCGGCAGCGGAATCCTCGTCGGATAGCACCACGACCGCGGCCGAGCCGATCAGCGCGCCGTGTGCCTCGAGCGTACCGAAATCGAGCGGCAGATCGCCGAGCGCGGCCGGCAGGATGCCGCCCGACGCGCCGCCGGGGAGGTACCCTTTGAACGCATGGCCATCTGCCATGCCGCCGCAATACTCTTCGATCAGGTCGCGCACCCCGATGCCCGCCGGCGCGATCTTGACGCCCGGCGACTTGACCCGGCCGGAGACCGAGAAGCTGCGCAGCCCCTTGCGTCCGTTGCGGCCTTGATCGGCGAACCACGCTGCGCCCTTCTCGACGAGGTCGCGCACCCACCACAGCGTCTCCACGTTGTGGCAGAGCGTCGGGCGGCCGAACAGCCCGACCTCGGCGGGGAAGGGCGGCTTGTGGCGCGGCAGTCCGCGCTTGCCCTCGATGGATTCGAGCATCGCCGACTCTTCGCCGCAGATATAGGCCCCTGCGCCGCGGCGAAGATGCACGCGCCCCGCGTCGACCAGCCCCTCCTGCTCCAGCCGCGCGACCTCTTTTGCCACGATCTCGCGCGCCGCCGGGTATTCGTCGCGGATATAGACGTAGATGTCGGCGACCCCGACCGCCCAGGCGGCGATCAGCATCCCCTCCAGGAAGCGATGCGGGTCGGTTTCCAGGAACCAGCGGTCCTTGAACGTGCCCGGCTCGCCCTCGTCGCCGTTGATGGCGAAGAGCTTGGGTTCCGGCATGTCGCGCACGATGCGCCACTTGCGCCCCGATGGGAAGCCGGCGCCGCCGAGCCCGCGCAGCCCCGCATCGTCGAGCACCTGGATGATGTCGTCGGATGTCTTGCGGCCCGCCAGGCAGTCGCGGAGCAGCGTGTAACCGTCCGCCGCCACGTACGCGTCGTACCCGGTGTAGGGCGGCAGCTCCGGCGCGGTTTGCTTGGCCGCTACGGCCGCGCGTATCGCCTCGGGCGTCGCGCGGGCGATCTGGTTGTGCGCCACGGCCGCGACCGGCGCCTTGTCGCAGCCGCCCATGCAGGGCGCGCGCAGGATGCGGACCTTGGCGCCCGGGTCGGTGGCGAGCGCCGCCATCAGCGCCTCGGCCCCCATCAGGGCGCAGGTCACGCTGTCGCACACGCGCACGGTGATCTCCGGCGGCGGCGGCGCGCCGTCGTCGACTACGTCGAAATGGGCGTAGAACGTCGCCACCTCGTACACCTCGGTCAGCGCCAGGCGCATTTCGTGCGCCAGCGCGGCGAGGTGCGCGGCCGAGAGATGGCCGTAATTGTCCTGGATGCGGTGGAGGTATTCGATCAGCAGGTCGCGGCGCAGCGCCTCGCCGCCGATGAGCGCGCGCACCCGCTCGATCGCGTCGGGGTCGACCTGTCGGCCGCGGTTGAACGGCTGGGCGCGCCCGCCCCGGCCGGGGTGGATGTGGCGCTCGACCTTGGCGCGTCCGTCCGACATGCGATCTCCCGCCTCGCGCTCCGCTGGCGGGCCGGTCATATAAGAGCCTCGCCTGGCCCGCAAGGGGCGGACACGCCCCCTCGACCCGCCGGCCACCGATTGGCGACAACGCTGTACAACAAACGGGACTATCCATAACATTACTCCGTCGTTCCCGCGCCGTAACAAGTGGAGCGGCGCGGCGCGCCCGTCGTCCGGCGGGCGCCGAATAACGGGAGGACAAGATGAAACCTACCGCGCGACTGGTCGCGACAGCCGCAACGGCTGCCCTGGTACTTGGAGTCGGCTCGTTCACGCCCCGCTCCGCCGCGGCGGAATGGAAGCCGCAGAAGCCGATCAACGTCATCATCATGGCCGGCAAGGGCGGCGGCGCCGACAAGCTCGCCCGGCTCTGGCAGGGCATCGTGCAGAAGCACAAGCTGAGCCCCGAGCCGCTGATCCCGATCAACAAGGGCGGCGGATCGGGCGCCGAGGCGCTGCGCTACATGAAGGACCACCAGGGCAGCGCGTACGACATCCTGGTGACGCTCGACAGCCTCTACACCACCCCGATCATCGTTAAGGGGTTGGACGTCGACCCCAACACCATGACGCCGATCCGGCTGATGGCGAAGGACACGTTCCTGCTGTGGGTTGCCGACCCGAAGATCAAGACCATCGACGACTATGCGACGGCAGTGAAGGCCAAGGGCAACAACTGGAAGATGGGCGGCACCGGATCGGGCCAGGAGGATTCGCTGGTCACCGCGATGATCGCCAAGGCCTACGGCCTCAAGATGACCTACGTGCCCTACAAGGGCGGCGGAACCGTGGCGGCTCAGCTCGTCGGCCATCACATCGATTCCACCGTCAACAACCCGTCCGAGCAGCTCGGGTTCTACCAGGCGCACAAGTCGCACCCGATCGCCGCCTTCACCGACGATCGGATGGCGGGCTTCCCGGTGCCGACCTTCAAGGAGCTGGGCAAGGATCTGGTCTATTACATGGACCGCCAGGTCGTCGGCCCGCCCGGCATGCCGAAGGACGCGCAGGCGTTCTACATGCAGCTCTTTCAGAAGGTCGCCGACACGCCGGAGTGGAAGGCCTACCTGAAGAAGAACGCGCTGGTCGGCGCCGACATCCAGGGCGCGGCGCTGCACGACTACATCGCCAAGCGGTATGACCTGCACAAGCAGCTCATGTCGCTCTGGACCAACTTCAACAGCTAGGGCCGTTCGACCTCGGCTGTCATCCCGGGCGCAGCGCAGCGCGAAGCCGTGCGCTGCAGACCCGGGACCCATTTCGGAGCGACACGGACATCTGAATATGGGCCCCGGATCGGCGCTACGCGCCGTCCGGGGTGACAGTGTTGGCGTGTCAAACGCTCGCCGGCGCGGAGGGGCGGCGGCCCAGCAGCGCCTTGATCGGCGGCAGGATCAAGAGCGCGACGGTGCAGGCCAGCAGCACGATCGAGATCGTGGAGGACGCGAATATCCCCATGTCACCGTGCGAGCCGATCAGCGCCTGGCGGAAGTTGCGTTCGGTGAGCGGGCCAAGCACGATGGCGAGTGCGGCCGGCGCCATCGGGTAGTCGAGCTTGCGCAACAGATACCCGCCGATGCCGAAGATCACCATCAGCCACACGTCGTGCAGCGTGTCGGTCGGCGCGTAGCCGCCGACGATGCACAGGATGTAGATGACGGGCGCCAGCACCGAGAAGGGCAGCCTCAGGATCGCAATGAACAGCGGGATGGTCATCACCATCAGCGCCGCCGCCGCGATGTTCGAGAGATAAAGGCTCGAGATCAGGCCCCAGGCGAAGTCCGGCTCGTTCTGGAACAGGAGTGGGCCGGGCTGCAGCCCCCAGATGAACATGCCGCCGAGCAGCACGGCGGTGGTCGGCGAGCCCGGAATGCCGAGCGTCAGCATCGGCAGCATCGAGCCGGTCGAGGCGGCGTTGTTGGCCGACTCAGGCGCGGCCACGCCCTTGGGCTCGCCCTTGCCGAAATTGCCCGGGTTGCGCGACAGCGTCTTCGCCATGCCGTAGGCCATCAGCGAGCCAGGCGTTGCGCCCGCCGCCGGCAGGATGCCGACGACATAGCCCAGGAGCGCGCCCATGTTCATGTTCACGAATCCCTGGCGCAGGCATTTGAGCCCGTCGCGATAGGTCTCGCGGTTGAACACCGGCTTGATCATCGACACGTCGCCGCCGGAAAGCTGGATGGTCCACAACATCTCGCCGATGCCGTAGAGCCCGATCGCCAGCACCAGGAAGTTGATGCCGTGATAGAAGCCGGGAAGGTTGAGGAAGATCAGCCGCGGCTGGCCCGAAATCTCGTCGAGCCCGACGGTGGACAGCAAGAGCCCCAGCGCGATCGAGAACATCGTCTTCCAGATGTCGTCGCCGCCGAGCCCGATGAAGGTGGCGAAGGCCAGCATCATCAGCATGAAGTTCTCGGCCGGGCCGAAACGCAGCGCGAAATCGGCGAGCGGCGGCGCGATCAGTGTGAACAGGATGACTGACACGGTGCCGCCGTAGAACGACGCGCCGGCCGACACCATCAGCGCCTGCACCGCGCGGCCCTGCGTCGCCATCGGCCGTCCGTCGAAGGTCGTGGCGACCGCCGTCGAGGCGCCGGGAATGCCCAGCAGGATCGACGAGATCGAGCCGCCGAACATGGCGCCGTAATAGATCGCGCCGAGGAAGATGATCGCCGTCGTCGGTGGCAGCAGGAAGGTCACGGGCAGCAGGATCGCCACGCCGTTCACCGAGCCCAGCCCCGGCATCGCGCCGATGAACAGGCCGAGCGCGCAGCCGACGACGATGGCAGCCAGGTTCCCGGCGTGGAACGAAACCAGGAACCCGTGTCCCAACGACTGAAGGATCACATCCATCGCGCGCCACCTAGGCCGAGGGCGCGTTGAAGAAGGCGAAGATCGGGTAAAACAGCGGGTCGGTGTAGCCCTTGGGCAGGATCTGCTGCATCAGGATTTCGAAGAACAGGAAGATCGCGACCGGCGTCGCCACCGACAGCGCGATCACCGCCCCCCACCCATGCCTGCGCCGGCCGAGGAAACGCATGTGCGCGACCAGCAGCAGCACGATCGCTCCGTACGTGCCGATCACGTAGATCGAGGCGAGCGCGATCACCAGCGAGCCCGCGTGCAACATCGCGTGCTTGAACTCGACGCGCGTGAAATAGGCCTTGCCGACCCAGGCCTCCGGGATGCGCCCGGCGGCGGCGCGCCCGATGATGACCAGGCAGCTCGCAAGCATGATGAGCGACAAATAGAAGGGGAACATCCCGCCGCCCGGCCCGCGGCCCCGGACCCAGTCGATCGGCAGTTCGGTGCTCTTGATTGCTGCGTAGGCGGAAAACAGGGCCAGCACGGCGGCGGCGGCGATCTCGGCGCGCTTCATGTTCCTCCCCTTCCGAAACCTGGACGGTTTTCTGTCGGGCCGTGGCCGGCCCAGGGCAGCGGCGAGTGTAGTCTTCCCGGCCAAGCTTGTGCAGCCGCCCCGACGGACGCCGATTCTCGCGCCGATCGGCAGCGGTCGACGATCCTCTTGCCCGGCGTGACAGGGCTGGCATAATGTATACCAGATGCCGGGGCGGAACTTGGCGCGGAGAAAACGATGGCGGCCGCACGGCTCGATCTTCAGCCACTCGAAGCCAATCCCGTCCTCAGGGACCGCATCTACGAGTCGCTCAAGCGCTCGATCACCGGGCTCGACCTCTATGCGACGGAGGAGCCGATCCGGCTCGACGAGCGCCAGCTTTCGCTCGAGCTCGGCGTATCGCGCACGCCCGTGCGCGAGGCGCTGGCCCGGCTGGAGCAGGAGGGGTTCGTCCGTACCCAGGCGCGGCGCGGCGTGTTCGTCGTGCGCAAGACCAAGCGCGAGATATTGGAGATGATCACGCTCTGGGCCGCGCTCGAGAGCATGGCGGCGCGCCTCGCCACCGAGCGCGCGTCGGACGCCGAGATCGCGAGCCTCCGCCTGATGTTCGCGACGTTCGTGGACGACCAGCCGGAAGCGCGTATCGACGAATACTCCGACACCAACATCCGGTTTCACCAGGCACTCCTGGCGATGAGCCATTGCGACCTGCTGGTCGAGACGGCGGCGAACCTGTTCGTGCACATGCGCTCGATCCGCAAGCGCACCATCGGCGAGCAGGACCGCGCCAGCCGGTCGATCATCGACCACATGAACATCATCGAGGCGCTCGAGCGGCGCGACGCCGACCTCGCCGAGCGACTCGCGCGCGAGCATACGCTGGGCCTCGCCGCCCATGTCGAAACGCACGTCACCTATCTCGACGAATGACGCAAGGGGAGACCGCCATGGCGACGGAAGTGCGAGCGGACGCGGCCGAGACTGCGGGCGAGCTGACCGACGGGTTCCACCTCGTCATCGACGCCCTCAAGCTCAACGGGATCGGCACGATCTATGGCGTGCCGGGCATCCCGATCACCGACCTCGGCCGCCTTGCCCAGGCCGAGGGGATGCGCGTGCTGTCCTTCCGGCATGAGCAGAACGCGGGCTACGCCGCGGCGATCGCAGGATATCTCACGCAGAAGCCGGGCATCTGCCTCACCGTTTCGGCGCCCGGCTTCCTCAACGGGCTGACGGCGCTCGCCCACGCCACCACCAATTGCTTCCCGATGATCCTGATCTCCGGCTCGTCCGAGCGCGAGATCGTCGATCTGCAGCAGGGCGACTACGAGGAGATGGACCAGCTCGCGGTCGCCAAGCCGCTGTGCAAGGCGGCCTACCGCATCCTCCACGCGCAGGACATCGGCATTGGCGTCGCGCGCGCGATCCGCGCGGCCGTCTCGGGCCGTCCGGGCGGGGTCTATCTCGACCTGCCGGCGAAGCTCCTGGGCCAGGCGATGGACGCGGAGAAGGGGGCCAAATCGCTGGTCAAGGTGATCGACCCCGCGCCGCGCCAGATCCCGGCGCCCGACGCCGTCTCGCGCGCGCTCGACGTGCTCAAGGGTGCGAAGCGGCCGCTCATCATCCTTGGCAAAGGTGCCGCCTACGCCCAGGCCGATGACGCGATCCGCGCGCTCGTCGAGAAGAGCGGCATCCCGTTCCTGCCCATGAGCATGGCCAAGGGGCTGCTGCCCGACACGCACCCGCAATGCGCGGGCGCGGCACGCTCGCTGGTGCTGCAGGAATCCGACGTCGTCATGCTGATCGGCGCGCGGCTCAACTGGCTGCTGTCGCACGGCAAGGGCAAGAGCTGGGGCGCGCCGCCGAAGAAATTCGTCCATGTCGACATCGAGCCGCGCGAGATGGATTCGAACGTCGAGATCGCGGCGCCGCTGGTCGGCGACATTGGCTCGTGCGTCGCGGCGCTGCTCGCGGCCATGGGCGACAAATGGGCGCCGCCGCCCGCCGACTGGATCGCGACGGTCAGGGAAAAGCGCGACAGCAACGTCGAGCGCATGGCGCCACGCCTGCAGAACAACAACGTCCCGATGGACTATCACGGCGCGCTCGGCGTCCTGCGGACGGTCGTGAAGGAACGGCCGGACGCCATCCTGGTCAACGAGGGCGCCAACACGCTCGACTTCGCCCGCTCGATCATCGACATGTACCAGCCGCGCAAGCGGCTCGATGTCGGTACCTGGGGCGTGATGGGCGTCGGCATGGGCTCGGCCATCGCCGCCGCGGTGGAGACGGGCAAGCCCGTGCTCGCCGTGGTGGGCGACAGCGCCTTCGGCTTCTCCGGCATGGAGATCGAGACGATCTGCCGCTACGGTTTGCCGGTTTGCGTCGTGGTGTTCAACAATGGCGGGATCTATCGCGGCACCGACGCGAACCTGTCCGGCGGCGCCGACCCGGCCCCGACCGTCTTCGTGAAGGACGCGCGCTACGACCGGATGATGGAGGCGTTCGGCGGCGCCGGCGTCAACGCGACCTCGCCCGACGAGCTCGGCCGCGCGGTGCGTGCGGCGATGGAACTCCGGCAAGCCGACGCTGGTGAACGCGGTGATCGACGTGGCGGCCGGCACCGAAAGCGGCCGCATCGGCAACCTCAACCCGAAAAGCGTCGTGGCCAAGAAATAGCGGGCTGCGGCAATCCCCCTCTCAGGAGAAGGAGCGAACGATGAAAGCTCTCGCCGGCGTCAAGATCCTCGACATGACCCACGTGCAGTCGGGCCCGACCTGCACCCAGCTCCTCGCCTGGCTCGGCGCCGACGTAATCAAGATCGAGCGGCCGGGCGCGGGCGACGCGACGCGCGGCCAGCTCCGCGACAAGCCGGGCGTCGACTCGCTCTACTTCACCATGCTGAACGCGAACAAGCGCGGCATCACGCTCAACCCGAAGACCAAGGCGGGCGCGAAGATCTTCCGGCGGCTGATCGAGGAATGCGACGTGATGGTCGAGAACTTCGCGCCGGGCGCGATCGACCGCATGGGCTTTCCCTGGGAGAAGATCCAGGAGATCAATCCGCGCATGATCTACGCATCGGTGAAGGGGTTCGGGCCGGGTCCCTACGAGGAGTGCAAGGTGTACGAGAACGTCGCCCAGTGCACCGGCGGCGCGGCGTCGACGACGGGCGAGGTCGATGGCGCGCCGCTTGTTACGGGCGCGCAGATCGGCGACAGCGGGACGGGGCTTCACCTCGCCTTCGGCATCGTCGCCGCGCTATACCAGCGCACCCATTCGGGGCGCGGCCAGCGCGTCGTCTGCGCCATGCAGGACGCTGTGCTCAACCTCTGCCGGGTGAAGCTGCGCGACCAGCAGCGGCTCGCCGCCGGGCCGCTCACCGAGTACCCGCAATATCCGCACGGGAAATTCGGCGCCGCCGCGCCGCGCTCGGGCAATGCCTCGGGCGGCGGACAGCCGGGCTGGATCGTCAAGTGCAAGGGCTACGAGACCGACCCGGACGCCTACATCTACGTCATCGCCCAGGCGGCCGCGTTCCCGAAGCTCGCCAAGGCGATCGGGCATGAGGACTGGCTGACCGATCCAGCCTGGAACACGCCCGAGGCGCGGCTCGACAAGCTCGCCACCATGTTCGACGAGATCGAGAACTGGACGAAGCAGCACGACAAGCTGGAGGTGATGAACATCCTCAACCCGCTCGACGTGCCGTGCGGACCGATCCTGTCGATGAAGGAGCTGGCTGAGGAGCCGGCGCTGCGCGCGACCGGCACGGTGGTCGAAGTCGACCATCCTACGCGCGGCGCGTATCTGACCGTCGGCATGCCGGTGAAACTCTCGGATTCGCCGGCCGACGTGAAGCGCTCGCCGCTGCTCGGGGAGCACACCGACCAGATCCTCGCCGAGCTCGGCTTCGGCGAGAACGAGATCAACGCCGCGCGCGAGGAAGGCGCGATCTAGAGGGAGCCGCCTACTCTGCCGCCGCCATCTCCGCTTCGGGACGGCGCCGCGCCGAGTAAAACGACGCATTCTGCCGGCCGGACAAGGCCGCGCGCGCGAACGCGATCAGATGGTGCGCCATGAGCCCGACATGCAGCGCATCCTCGATCCGCCCTGCGCGCAACAGCGGCCCGACGGTGCGCCAGAAGCTACCCCGATAATCGGCGCGCACCCCGTCGAGCGCGACCAGCTTGGCGAAGATGTGGACCGCCTCGGCGATGTTGTCGACGCTCGCGCGGCCGGCGGCCGGCGGCACGATCCGGTTGGGGTAGGTATTTCGCGCGTTGTGCGCGAAGCGGCGGAAGAGCGCCTCCGGGTCGTAGGCGGCGGCGATCGCCTCGCGCCAGGAACTCGATGACGCTTGCGTAGGGGCGACGGAAGATGACGTTCGACTCGCGCCGCTCGTCATGGTCGAGCCGGCCCTCGGCCGCGAGCCGGTCCCATAGCGGCGTCTTCGGCAACGCCTGCAGGATGTTGATCGTCAGCATGGGAATGTTCGACGCGTCGACGAATTCGATCAGGCGCTGCGGCGTGTCGGCGGTGTCGGTATCGAGGCCGAGAATGATCCCTGCCACCACCTCCAGCCCGTAGCCGTTCAACGTGCTGACCGCGTCGAGCATTTCGACCTGCGCGTTCTGGTCCTTCTTCATGGCGTGCAGCGCGTCGGTCTCCGGCGTCTCGATGCCGCAGAACACGGTGGTGAAGCGCGCCTCGCGCATGGCGGCCAGCAGCTCGGTCTGCTTGGCGATGTTGAGCGTCGCCTCGCACGCGAGCTCGACGGGGTAGCCGTTCCGCTTCTGCCATTCGACCAAGTATGGCACGAGGTCGCGCGCCGCACGCCGGTTAGCGATGAAATTGTCATCGACGAAATAAACCGAGCCCGGATTGCCGCGCGCCAGCATGGCGTCGAGCTCGCCGGTGATCTGGTCCGGTGTCTTGTAGCGCGGCACCCTGCCGTAGAGGCCGGGGATGTCACAAAATTCGCACTGGTACGGGCACCCGGATGAGAACTGAATGCTCCCCAGGAAGTAGCGGCGGAGATCGATGAGACGGTAGGCCGGTAGCGGGAACGCCGAGAGTGATATGCGTTCGCGGGTTTCGAAGCGCATCTGTTTCGCCGGGCGCGCCACGCTGTCGGCCAACCGTGCGATCAGCGCGTCGGTGCCGTCGCCGAGCTCGCCGATATGCAGGTAGTCGAACTCGGGATAGGCCTCGGGCTGCGACGACACGGACGGCCCGCCCAGCGCCGTCACTTTTCCGGCCGCGCGGGCGCGCCGGGCGATATCCCTGATGTGCTCGTGCTGGACGTGCATGCCGCTGACGAAGACCGCGTCGGCCCAGGCAAACTCCTCGGACGCCGCGGGGCGCATGTTCTCGTCGACGAACCGCACTTCCCACGCGCCGGGCAGGTACGCCGCGATGACAAGCATGCCCTGCGGCGGCATGAAGGCGCGCGTCCGCCGGCGCAACCTGTAGGCGTACTGGAACGTGCCGAAGGAGGGCGCGTAGCGGGGGAAGACGCAGAGGATGCGTCGCGTCGTTTCGGTCATCGCACCACCTGTTTCGGCCATGTCGAGCGCCGTCAAGGGTGTGCCGAATTGGCGCCGGCTGCCTTGACACGGGTTAAGGCCCGCCCCGCAAGGGAACCAAGGGAACCAAGGCGGCCCGAATCTACTTTAGTTAGGGCCAGTGCCGCAGGCCGCATTTCCTGCCGCGCATTCGGTAACGATAGACCGGAGTATGCCACGATGATGTTGCAGAGAAAGATCGACGAGACCCGCCAATACCGACAAGGCGACGTGATGCTGGTCGCGTGCGACGGCGTCCCGCCCGGCGCGCGCGAGCAGTCCCCCGACGAGGGCCGCATCGTGCTGGCCTATGGCGAGGTCTCCGGTCATGCCCACGCGCTCGACGCCGACCGTGTGCGCTATTTTCGCGAGGACGGCACCGGCCAGGCGTTCCTTCACGTCCCCGGCACGTCGCCGGCCGAGTTGACGCACGAGGAGCACGCGCCACTGTCGGTGGCGCCGGGCACCTATCGTGTGGTGCGCCAGCGCGAGTTCATGCCCAGCGACACTCCGCGGCTGATCGCCGACTGACCGGCGCTGCGCGCGTCATGTTGGAAACCGCCACGACGCGGCGCTCGAGCGCCGCATGGCGCGACCGGCTGGCCGGCCGGACCCGCGCCTCGGACGGAGAGGCCGAGGCCGCCATTCACCAGGCCTACCGCGAAAGCGGCCTTGCCTCGCCCGGCCGCGTCGTCTGGGCCGACGGCCCGGATGAGGCGGCCGAAACCGTGGCCTTCCTCGTGCGCCCGCCCCGGGCGCAGCGTCGCCGCGCCTATTTCTACGCGGCGCTCGGGGCGGTGCCCTGGATGGGCTTCGTGCTGGCAATCATGCACAATCCAAATTTTCAGGATAACCGCATCGTGCTCGGTGCGGTGCTGGCGCTGGTGCTGGGCGGCTCGCCGCTGTGCCTCGCGCTCTGCGCTCGCCTGCCCAATCCGCCCGGCCAGGGCGCGCCGGGCGCTGCCGGCCGCGTGCCGGCCTGGGCGGTGGCGGGCATCCTGTGCGCCGCGGTGGCTCAGGTCGTGGCGCTTACCAGTATCGGCTATGTGCCGGCCGATCCCGTGGGCGGCGCCCTGACGCTCGGCTCGGCCGCGATCATGGGCGCATTCCCGGGGATGCTGCTGTGGTACCGCATCCAGCGCACCTACCGGGAACTGCCCCGGTTCCTGCGCGAGGTCCGGCCCGTGCGCTCGGTGGCGCAGAAGATGCGCGCCGCGCGCGAGGGGGCGTGGAAGGACGTCGCCGACGTGCCCGAGGGCTGGGGCCCCAGCGAGGCGCTGGTCTGGGCCTTCGGCGAGGTGCATCGCCTCGCCTTCGCGCTGCGCGGCCCGTTCGGGCTGGGGCGCGAGGACCCCGCCGTGCCGCCCGCACCGAGGGCGCCCGGTGAGGACGGCACGAGGACGCGGCCCTTGACCGCGCCGGCGGCGCGCGCCATGGGCGGGCCGCGCTGGCACGTATTCGGCTGGGTGCCGCCCAATCTCGACGGGATCGAGGACGCCGCGCGCGCCGCGGCGATCGACCGCGCCGGAAACCGTGCCTCGCGCACCGCGCGCGGCTTCGCGCGGCTGGCCTACTGCGTCGACCGCATTTATCCCTTCGCCAGCATCGTCGTCGCCGTCCGCCCGCCGGTGGTCGAGCGGCTCGATGCCGAGGGACGGCCGCATTCCGAGGCAGGCCCGGCGCTCGCCTGGGCCGACGGCTCGTCCTTCTACGCCTGGCGCGGGCGGCCGGTGCCGCCCGAGCTCGTGGACCCGGCGATTCCCGTCACACTCGCGCGCGTCCTGCGCGAGTTCGACCCCGGCAGCCGCTGGGTGCTGATCGAGCGCTACGGGCTCGGCCGCTTCATGCGCGACGCGGGCGCGCAGGAGTTGCACCGCAACTCCAGCGGAACGCTGTATCGCTTGCGCTCGATCGTCGGCCCGCCGATCGTCGCCGTGCGCGTGGTCAACCACTCGCCGGAACCCGACGGCACCTACAAGGAGTTCTGGCTGCGGGTTCCGCCCTCGGTGCTGACGGCGCGCGAGGCGGTGGCGTGGACCTTCGGGCTGCGCGAGCACGAATACCGGCCCTGGCAGCAAAGCTGATGCTTCACAGGGTGAATGGCCTGCACGGCTTCGAACTGCGCGCGACCGACGGCGAAATCGGCCACGTGCATGATTTCCTGATCGACGACAAGGGCTGGCCGGTCCGCTACATGGTCGCCGAAACGCGGCTTATTTTCGGACGGCGGGTACTGCTCGCGCCGGAATGCCTCGGCCGGCCCGACCGGGCGCACCGCCAGGTCCCGGTCGCCCTGACCAAGGAAAAGATCCGCAACAGCCCGCACCTCGACACCGACCAGCCGGTGAGCCGGCAGCACGAGACGGCGCTCCACGGCTATTACGGTTGGGCGCCGTATTGGGGCGGCGCGTTCGGGACCGGCGATCCCGCCTTCGGCATGGGACCGCACCTCGTCTACCCGCCGCGGCCGGAGACGATGGGCCGATCTGAGACCGGCGCGCCGGAGGAGGCCGGGGGCGATCCGCATCTCCGCAGCTTGCGCGAAATCGACGGCTACGACGTGGGCGCGACGAACGGCGAAGTGGTCGGCACGGCGAGCGACTTCCTGATCGACGACGACGGCTGGATCGTCCGCTACCTCGTGGTCGATACCGGACATTGGCTGCCCGGCCGCAAGGTGCTGGTGGCGCCCGGCTGGGCGAAGCGCGTCGAGTGGATCGACCGGACGATCGAGCTCGAGCTCGACCGCGACCGGGTGGCAAGCGCGCCGGAGTACGATCCCGACGCCGGCTTCGGCCGGCCCTACGAGGCGGAGCTGCACGACCATTACGGCTTCAAGCCCTACTGGTAGGGACGTGCCCGAGCTCCCCGACGTCGAGACCTTCAGGCGTTATCTCGGCCGCACGGCGCGCAATAAGAAGATCGCGGCAGTGGAGATCGACGGCGCGCGCATGCGCCATGGAATCGCGGCCGGTACGATCCGCGACGCCATGACGGGTCGCGAGTTCGGCCGCACGCGCCGCCACGGTAAGTACCTGTTCGCCGAACTCGGCGCGGATTCGTGGCTCGTGCTTCATTTCGGCATGACGGGCTATCTCGACTATGCCAAGGACGGGGCCGCGCCGCCCGACCATACACGGCTCCTGGTCCGCTTCGCGAACGGCGCGCGGCTCGCGGGCGTGTGGCAGCGGCTGCTCGGACGCATCGCGCTTACCGACGATCCGGACGATTTCATCGAGGACGAGAAGCTGGGACCGGATGCGCTTTCCCTCGGACGGAAGGATTTCACGGACATGCTCGCGGGGCGCGGCGGCACGATCAAGGGCGCGCTGATGGACCAGTCCTTCGTCGCCGGGCTCGGCAACGTCTACTCGGACGAGATGCTGTACCAGGCGCGCCTTCACCCGCGCACGCCGGCGAAGAAGCTCGGCGCGGACGGGGCCGCGGCACTTCACCGCGCCATGGGCCACGTATTGAAGACGGCGATCGCCCGCAAGGCCGATCCGGCGCGCCTGCCCGACAGGTGGCTCCTGCCGCACCGCGCGGCCGGCGCGAAATGTCCCCGCTGCGGCGGCAAGATCGCGCGCATCGCGATCTCCGGCCGCCACGCCTTCGTGTGTCCGCACTGCCAGAAGGCGTGAGAGGCGTAGGGCGATCTCTCCTCGACCCGCGCGCGCCGTCAGACTAACCTCGCCCCGACGCAACGCCTTAAGGAGGGGCACGTGGAGTTCGGCATCTTCGACCACGTGGACCGCGGCGCCGAGCCGCTCGACGAATATTTCGAAAACCGCATGAAGATCGTCGAGGCGTTCGATCGCGGCGGCTTCCATTCCTACCATGTGGCCGAGCACCACGCGACGCCGCTCGGCATGGCGGCCTCGCCGTCCGTCTATCTCGCCGCCGTCGCGCAGCGCACCCGACGGCTCCGCTTCGGGCCGATGGTGTTCGCCCTTCCGCTGCACCATCCGATCCGGCTGGTCGAGGAGATCTGCATGATCGACCAGATGAGCCGCGGCCGGCTGGAGCTGGGGTTCGGCCGCGGTGCTTCGCCCATCGAGACGCGCTATTTCGGCCCCGACCCCGCCGAGGCGCAGCAGATGTATGTCGAGGGGCTCGACCTGGTGCTGAAGGCGCTGGCCGAGGGCAAGGTCGATTTCAAGGGCGCGTACTACAATTTCGACAACGTGCCGCTGGCGATGGAGCCCTTCCAGCGGCCGCATCCGCCCTTGTGGTACGGCATGCATTCGCCCAATTCCGCCGAGCGTGCGGCGCACCGGTTCATGAACGTGATCAGCCTCGACACGCCGGCCGAGACGCGCGCCATGACCGACCGTTACCGCGCGACCTGGGCCGAGGTGGGCGGCGGCAAGAAGTGCCCGCGCATCGGGCTCTCGACCTTCATCGTGGTCGGCGACACCGACCGGGCGGCGCGCGACGCGGCGGCACGTGCCTACGAAACCTGGCACACCAGCTTCAACTTCCTGTTCGAGATGCACGGCACGCGACCGAGCCTGCCGCGGCCGCGAACCTTCGAGGCCATGACCGAGACCCGCCGCGCCATCGCCGGCACGCCCGCCACCGTGACGGCGGCGCTCCTCGACTACCTCGCGGAGTTGGGGGCAGACTACATGATCGGCCAGTTCGCCTTCGGCGACCTTACGCTCGACGAAACCCTGCGCTCGATCGGCCTGTTCGTCGAGCGCGTGGCGCCCGAGCTGCGTGCCTGGGCCGACGGCCCGGCCGGCCGCGCCGCCATGGCGCCCGCGGCACAATAGGGCAGCGCGACCGCGCCCAATAATGGGCCGCGCCCCACCGGGCGCCGGCTTGCCACGGCCGGGCCCGCTGGTATAGTCGCGCGGCATTCGCCAATACGCATAAATCGAAACCAATAGAGGAGGCAGCCATGACCCGAATCGTACGCCTTCTGGGCATTGCGGCGCTTGCCGTCGCTCTGGCCGGCGGCACCGCGCGCGCGCAGATCATCACTTTCGCGTCGTTGCCCCAGGGCAGCCTGACCTACTTCCTGACCACCGTTCTTTCAAAGACCCTGCTGGACCATACCGACCTCAGGATCGTGGTCACGCCGATGCAAGGGCCGGAGGCGCAGATCGGCTCGGTCAACAAGAACGACGCCCAGCTCATGCTGATCGACGCCACCAACGCGGGCGTCGCCATTAACGGCGAGGAGACGTTCGAGGGCCGGCCGCAGAAGGATCTTCGGGCCATCGCCAACCTGTTCCCGTTCCATATCGGCTTCGTGGTGAAGAAGGATTCGCCCTACCACTCGATCCAGGACCTGAAGGGCAAGGTCCTTCCGTCGGGCTGGACGGCGTTCAAGCAGTCGATCGCGCTGGGTGACGCGCTGCTCGCCACCGCAGGCATGACCATGGCCGACTTCAAGCACTACCCGGTGCCCGAGATCATCCGCGAGATGAACGACTTCAAGGCCGGCCGCATGGACTCGGCGCAGATCGCCGTCGGCGCGCCCATCGTGCGCGAGGTGGATGCCGCGATCGGCGGGCTGCGCTTCCTGCCCGTGCCGTGCGGCGAGAAGTCGAACAAGGCGGTCAAGTCGATCCGGCCCGACTTCTATGTCGACGAGGTGAAGCCCGGCCCGGCGAACGTCGGCGTCGAAAAGCCGATGTGCCTCTTGGCCTTCGACGACACGCTGACGACCAACGCGTCGCTGTCCGACGAGGCCGCCTACAAGCTTGCCAAGGCGATCCACGACAACAAGAAGGAGCTCGTGGCCGGCCACCCCTCCTATCACGGCTTCGATCCGGACAAAGAGGGGAAGCAGTTCTCGATCCTCAGGTACCACCCGGGCGCGATCAAGTATTACAAGGAGATCGGCATCTGGCCGAAGTCGTAGCGTACACCCGTGGCCGAGATATCTACTGACGCGTTAGCCATCGCACCCGAGGCGCCCCCCGCACCGCCGGCTTCGCCGGTGGTGCGGGTGCTGCGCACCGTCCTGGCTGGCGCGTTGACGGTCGCGTCGCTCGCCTGGGCGGCCAACCTGTACCGCATGGTCGGGCTGGTGCTCTATACCGAGCAGTTCCTGGCCGCCATGTACGGCGTGTCGCTCTGCCTTACCTTCCTGCACTTCCCGGTGAAGCGCGGCACGCAGCGTGGTCCCTTGCCGTGGTACGACGCGCTGGCGGCGGTGGCCGCGTTCTGCGCCGGCTGGTACGTCGCGTTCGTCTATCCCGATCTTGTGAACCGGCTGATCGACAAGCCGCCGGACGCCCTGATCGTCTCGGCGATCTTCTTCGTGCTCTCGGTCGAAGGGCTAAGGCGGACCGCCGGCAATACGCTGGTCGCCATCGTGATGGTGCTGATCGTCTACGCCCTGTTCGGCCACCTGGTGCCGGGCCAGTTCCAGACCCGCCACCTGCACGTCGACGAGCTCCTGGTTTATCTTTCTCTCGACAATAACGGTCTGTTCGGCTTCGCCCTGTCGGTGGCCTGCACGATCGTGTTCGCCTACGTCTATTTCGGCCAGCTTCTCGGGCGGTCGGGCGGATCGGACTGTTTCAACGACGTGGCGCTGTCGCTGATGGGGCGCTATCGCGGCGGCGCGGCGAAGATCGCGATCACCGCATCGAGCCTGTTCGGCACGATCTCGGGGCTTGCCGCCTCGAACATCCTGGCGACGGGCGTCGTCACTATCCCGATGATGAAAAAGGCGGGCTATCCCGCCCATACCGCGTCGGCCATCGAGGCGGTGGCGTCGACGGGCGGGCAGATCATGCCGCCGGTGATGGGCGCGGTCGCCTTCATCATGGCCGACTTCCTGTCGGTGCCCTACGCCGAAGTGGTGCTGGCGGCGCTGATCCCGGCCGTCCTCTACTACGTGGCTTTGTTCATCATCGCCGACCTCGAGGCGGCGAAGCTCGGCATCACCCGCGTCGAGGAGGAGGCGATCCCCTCCTTCTGGCGCACGATGAAGGACGGCTGGCCGTTCTTCGTGCCGATCGCGGTGCTGGTCTACGCGCTGTTCACCCTCAACGTGGAGGCGGAGACGGCGGCGCTCTACGCCTGCGGCGCGGTCATCGTGATCGCCTGGGTGTTCGGCTACAAGGGCAAGCGAATGCACTGGCGCGAGGTTTTCGACGCGCTGGTGACGACCGGGCTCGGCATCCTCGACGTGATGATGATCGTGGCCGCCGCGGGGTTCATCCTGGGCGTGCTCAACATCTCGGGCATCGGGTTCCTGCTCACCGTCTCGCTCGTCTCGCTCGGCCAGAACTCTTTGCCGCTCCTGCTCATCATCGCGGGCATCCTCTGCATCTTCCTGGGGATGGGCATGCCGACCATCGGTATCTACATCCTGGTGGCCGTCGTGTTCGCGCCGTCGTTGATCAAGCTGGGCGTCGACCCGATGGCGGCGCACCTCTTCGTGTTCTATTTCGGCATGATGTCGCTGGTGACGCCGCCGGTCGCCATCGCGGCGTTCTTCGCCGCCAACATCGGCGGAGCGGAGCCGATGAAGACCGGCTGGGCGGCGACACGGCTCGGCTGGACGGCCTACATCGTGCCGTTCCTGTTCATCTACTCGCCCAGCCTTTTGCTCAAGGGCAACCCGTTCCAGGTCGCGCTCGCGGTGGCGACGGCGGTGGGCGGGGTCTGGCTCGTGTCGGTGGCGATCGTCGGCTACTTCACCCGGCCGCTGTCATGGACGTTCCGCGCCGGCTTCGCCGTCTCGGGGTTTCTCCTGATGATCCCGGCTGGCGTCGCGTGGTGGGGGCCCTATACCGACGTCGTCGGCCTCGCCCTTGCCGTCCTCGCCGTCTCGCGCGAGGTGATCGGCGCGCGGGCCGAGCGCGCGAAGGTCGCCGGTCAGTAGCGCGAGAAGTCGTAGCCCTCCTTGGTGACGAACTCGAGGAGGTAGGGCTTGCCGGTCTTGGTGTGGGCGACGGCCTTCTGGATGGCTGGAACGATGCCGTCCGGCCGCTCGACGCGCGCGGAGGCGACGCCCAGCCCCTCGGCCACTTTGGAATAGTTGCCGCCGACCAGGAGCGCGTCGTACTTCTCGATCGAGACCGGCAGGACGCCGCGCTCGGCCGCCATCACACCGTTGTTGAACACGACGGTAAGCGTGCCGATCCCGTTGCGCGCGGCAGTCTCCAGATCCATGCCGGTCATGCCGATCGCCGCGTCGCCCATCACGTTCATGCAAAGCTTGTCTGGCGCGGCGAGCTTCGCCCCCAAATTGATGCCAAGCCCGTAGCCGAGCTGGGTCGATTTGCCCCAGCCCATGTAGGTGCCGGGCCGGGTGCACTCCCACGTCGGCAGGAGCTGCTCGCGCGGGCTGCCGGAATCGTGGGTGACGATGGTGTTGTCGCGGTCGACCGTCGCCATCAGGTCGCGGATGATGCGGTACTGGTTGAGCGGCACCTCGTCGGAATCGAGGTGCTTCGCCCATTCCGCACGCCACGCCGCCTTGGCGGCCTTGACCTCGGCGCCGAGCTTCTCGGACTTGGCCGCGCCGCCATGGCCGCTCGCCTTCAGCGCGTCGATCAGCGCCTCGATGGTGAGGCGCGCGTCGCCGATCAGGCCGCAATCGACGCGATAGTCCTTGTTGATGTCGCCCGCGTCGTTGGTCGCGTGTACGATGCGCTTGCCGGGCGGCACCGACGGGCCGAACGGCGTACGCGTCAGGCTCGACCCGATGGCGAACACCCAGTCGGCGCCGCGCAGATAATCGAACAGGTGCTTACCCGCCGACGAGGTCGAGGCGCCGAGCGACAGCGGATGGTTCTCGGGGAACGCGCTCTTGCCCGGGTTGGTGGTCATCACCGGGGCGGGCAGGAGCTCGGCGAGCCGCACCAGCGCGTCGGTCGCCTCGCCGTAGAGGACGCCCGCGCCGGCGAAGATCACCGGGTTCTTGGCGGCGGCGAGGCGTTTCGCGGCCTCTTTCACCGCTTCGGGATCGGGGGCGGAGCGGTAGGTCGTGACGGGCGCGTAGTCGAGTTCGCCCGGGACGTCCTCGGTCCATACCTCGTCCGCCACCTCGATCAGCACGGGCCCGCCCTTGCCGGTGCGCAGATTGTGATAGGCGCGGCGGAACGCGTCGGCAATCTCGGCCGCGGTGCCGACGCGCGTCGTCCACTTGGTGACGCGGGCGTAGTTGTCGACCGCCGAGAAGGTCGGGCGCACGTTGTAGCGCCCCGGCCGCGCGCCGACCGGGATCACCAGGATCGGCACGTTCTCGGAATAGGCCTGGGCGATGCCGGGGAAGGCGTTCTCGATGCCCGGCCCCATCTGCGCCGCGAACACGCCGTTCACCTTGCCGCGCTTGATGCGGGTATAGCCGTCGGCCATGCCGACGCCGACCCGCTCCTGCCGACACAGGATCGGCCGGATGCCGATCTTGGCGCAGGCCTCGATCAGCGGGTTGCGCGGATAGCACGGCAGGAATTCCGTTCCCTCGCACTTCAGGATCTCGGCGATGGCGTCGGCGCCTTTCATGGACTCACTCCCTATACGTTTTTCGCGGCGGCGCGGCGGGCGGCCGGCGCTTCCTGCTGGGCGGCGTAGCGTGCGTCGGCGTCGGCGATCCCCTTGACGTGCGAAGCGAGGGTCTCTGGCCGGCGCGCATGGGCGAAGTCGTAGCTCTCGCGCCGTTCGCCGAGCTGGCGCTGGAAATGCGGGATCACGTAGCGCGCGAACAGCTCGTAGCTCTTCATCGTCGCCGGCCAGTCGGCCCAGTCGTGCGCCATGAACAGCACGACGCCGAACCCGCCCGAGCCCTTCTGCGCGTGCTCGATCAGCGCGATCGCGTCGTCGGGCGTGCCAACCACCGCCCGGCGGTTCTCGACCAGGAAGCCGTAATTGTCGGTCACCTCGGGCGGGATCGGCGCGACCGCGAGCACGTCCTTGGCGTACTGCGCCCAGGCGTCGAGGCCGAACCGCACCTCCTCGCGCGCCTTCTCGCGCGTCTCGGAGATGTGCATCTGGATCGCGACGCGGAAATTGCGCCGGTCGACGGCCGTGCCGTGCCGCTTCGCGGTTTCCTCGCACACCGTCCAGTTCTTGTTGTAGGCGGCGAGCGATTCGTCCGACACCCCGCCAAGCGACAGGAGTCCGTGCCCGTAGCGCCCTGCCGCCATCGCGCCCGCGGGCGAGCGGATCGAGGTGACGGCCATTTCCATGTGCGGACGCGTGTAGGGCGCGAGCTGCAGCCTGGCGCGGTCGAGCTTGAACCAGCCGGCATCGTGCGTCACCCGCTCGCCGGCGAGGAGGCGCATCACCACGTCGAGCGCCTCGTCCATCATGACGCGCGTGTTCTCGGGTTGGATTCCGAGCTGCGCGCAGTCCGACGGCAGCGCGCCCGGCCCGACGCCGAACATCGCCCGGCCGCGCGTCATGTGGTCGAGCTGGACGAACGCGTCGGCGACGATGAACGGGTTGTGGAAGGGCAGGGACTTGACGCCCGCGCCCAGCCGGATGCGGCGCGTGCGCTGGGCCGCGGCGGCGATCATCACCTCGGGCGTGCTCGACATCTCGAACCCGCCGGAATGGTGCTCTCCGAACCACACCTCGTCATAGCCCAGCCGGTCGAAATGCTCGACCAGCTCGAGGTCGCGCTCGAATAGCAGCGCCGGGTTCTCGTCCATCGGGTGGAAGGGTGCGTAGAACACGCCGAAGCGAAGGGCGTCGGTCATGGGGGCCTCTCGGCGGTTCGGTCCGCGGAGATTAGACGCCCGGCCGCGTCCCCGGCAAGGGCGCTGGCCCGCCTACACGTCCAGGTCGCGGACCTTGTGCGCGTTCGCCTGGATGAATTCGAGGCGGAGCTCGGGCTTGCGGCCCATCAGCCGCTCGACCAGCCCGGCGGTCTCCTTCGCGCCCTTCTTGTCGGCGTCCTCGGGCAGGCGCACGCGCAGCATGTGGCGTTTGCCGGGGTCCATCGTGGTCTCGCGGAGCTGCGTCGCCGGCATCTCGCCCAGCCCCTTGAACCGGCTGATCTCGACCTTGCCGCGCCCGTTGAACCGCGTCTTCAAGAGCTCGTCGCGATGGCGGTCGTCCATCGCGTAGGCGATGTCCGCGCCCTGGGTGAGGCGATAGAGCGGCGGCAGAGCGAGATAAAGGTGGCCGTTCTGCACCAAAGCGGGCATCGCGCGGAAGAAGAACGTCATCAGGAGCGAGGCGATGTGTGCGCCGTCGACGTCGGCGTCGGTCATCACCACGACGCGTTCGTAGCGCAGCTTCGTTTCGTCGTACCGGTCGCCCGTGCCGCAGCCGAGCGCCTGGACGAGATCGGCGAGCTCCTGGTTCTCGCGCAGCCGGTCGGCCGAGGCCGAGGCGACGTTGAGGATCTTGCCGCGCAGCGGCAGCACGGCCTGGGTCTCGCGGCGGCGCGCCTGTTTCGCGGTGCCGCCGGCGGAATCGCCCTCGACCAGGAACAGCTCGGTGCCCTGCGGCGTCGAGCGCGTGCAGTCGGTCAGCTTGCCGGGCAGGCGCACCTTGCGCGTGGGCGACTTGCGCGCCAGCTCCTTGTCCTGGCGGCGGCGCAGGCGGTCCTCGACGCGCTCGATGACGGCGGCGAGCAGGGTGGCGGCCGCGTCGGGGTCGCCCGAGAGCCAATGGTCGAAATGGTCCTTGAGGGTGGATTCGACCAGGCGCGTGACCCCCGCCCCGGACAGCTTCTGCTTGGTCTGGCCCTGGAATTCCGGGTCGGTCAGGAACACCGAGAGCACGCAGATCGCGCCGTCGAGCGCGTCGTCGGCCGTCACCTGCTGGGCGCGCCGGTTGCCGGTCAGCTCGCCATACGACTTGAAGCCGCGGGCGAGCGCGTTGCGCAATCCTTGTTCGTGCGTACCGCCGTCCGGCGTCGGCACCGTGTTGCAATAGGACGAGACGGCGCCGTCCGAGTCGTCGGTCCAGGCGATCGCCCATTCGAGCCGGCCCTTGCCGTCGGGGAAGTTCGACTGACCCTCGAAGATGCGGCCCGACACCGGCTCCGCCCCGTCGAGCGCGGCGGCGAGATAGTCGGCGAGCCCGCCGGGGAAGTGCAGCACCGCCGTCTCGGGCACGTCCGACTTGCCGAGAAGCTTCGCATCGCACGCCCAGCGGATCTCGACCCCGCGGTAGAGATAGGCCTTCGACCGGGCGAGGCGGAACAGCGTGGCCGGGTCGAACTTCGCCTCGGCGAAAATCTCCGGGTCGGGGTGAAAGACGACCGTCGTGCCGCGCCGGTTGGGCGCCGCGCCCTCGGCCTTCAGCTTCCCCTTCGGCTTTCCGCGCGCGTAGTCCTGCGACCACAGCTTGCGGTCGCGCGCCACCTCGACCCGCAGACTGTCCGACAGCGCGTTGACCACCGAAACGCCGACACCGTGCAGCCCGCCCGAGGTGGCGTAGACCTTGTTGGAGAACTTGCCGCCGGCGTGAAGGGTGGTGAGGATCACCTCCAGCGCCGACTTGGTCTTGAACTTGGGGTGCGGGTCGACCGGGATGCCGCGCCCGTTGTCCCGCACCGTGACCACGTTGCCGGCCGCGAATTCGAGGTCGATATGGCTGGCGTGGCCGGCGACGGCCTCGTCCATCGCGTTGTCCAGGACCTCGGCCACCAGGTGGTGCATGGCGACGGCGTCCGTGCCGCCGATATACATGCCGGGGCGGCGGCGCACCGGCTCCAGCCCCTCCAGGACCTCGATGTCCTTGGCGGTGTAGTGCAGATCGGCGCCGGCCTTGGGGCGGTCGAACAAATCGTCCATACGTTTACTCGGCTTCGAACGGGACATAGATTACAGAACCTCAGTATGCAGTAGGCCGCTTGGCCAAGACAACGAGATATTGTGGTGGAATTGCGATGCGGTGCAATACGCATCGGCCGCTAGAATGTAGGGGTTGCGGACGGGTGAGCCAATGACCAACGAAAAGGCCGCGGTCGCGCTCGGCTCGATGGTGGCGTCGGGGACGCTCACCATCGCCAAGTTCGCGGTCGGGCTGGCGACCGGCAGCCTCGCGCTGATCTCCGAGGGGGCGCACAGCCTGCTCGATCTCGGCGCGACCGTGCTCACCTATCTTGCGGTGCGCATCGGCGACCGGCCGCCCGACCGGGTGCACCAGTACGGCCACGGCAAGGTGGAGAGCGTGGCCGCGCTGGGCGAGACGGCGCTCCTGTTCCTGACCGGCGCGTGGATCGTCTACGAGGCCGTCCAGCGGCTGATCGCGGGCGAGACCGAGGTGGAGGCGACCTGGTGGTCGATCGCGGTCATCGTCGGTTCGATCGTCATCGACTTCTTCCGCACGCGCACGCTCCGCCGCGTGGCGAAGGCGACCGGCAGCCAGGCGCTCGAGGCCGACGCGCTGCACTTCTCGTCCGACATGCTGTCCTCGACGGTGGTGCTGGTCGGGCTCGGCCTCGTCTCGCTCGGCTATCCCCTCGCCGACGCGGTGGCGGCGCTCGGCGTCGCCATCTTCGTCTGCATCGCAGGGTATCGCCTCGGCCGGCGCACCATCGACACGCTGGTCGACGCCGCGCCTTCGGGCGTGACGGACCGGGTCGAGCGCATCATCGCCGGCGTGCCGGGCGTGGCGCGGCTCGGCCGGGTGCGGCTGCGCCCGGTCGGCGCCACCCTGTTCGCCGAGATCGAGGTGATGGTGAGCCGGACCCTGCCGGTTGACCAGGCGGGCGCGATCCGCAAGCGCATACTCGACGAGCTGCACCGCACCATGCCCGAGGTCGAGGCGACCGTGGCGACCACCCCGCTCGCCCTCGACAACGAGACGATCCACGAGCGGCTGATCCTGATCGCGGCGCGGCGGGGCCTGCCCGTGCACCACGTCACCATCCAGCAGGTGGGCGAGCGCCTCGCGGTCAGCCTCGATCTGGAGGTGGACGGCGGCCAGTCGATCACCCGCGCGCACGACACCGCCAGCGAGCTGGAGCGCGCCATCCAGTCCGAGTTCGGCTTCGACATCGAGGTCGACACCCATATCGAGCCGCGCCAGATCGACGGCGCCTCGGGCACCGAGGCCGAGCCGGCGCTCGCCCGCGCGGTCGAATCGAGCCTCACCGGCTTTGCCGCCACGATGGGCGAGCTCGGCAACGTGCACCAGGTCCGCGTGCGCCACACGGACCAGGGGCTGTTCATCTATTTCCATTGCCAGGCGTCGCCCGACCGGTCGGTCGAGGAGGTGCACGACGCGGTCGACCGGCTGGAGCGCCACATCCGCCGCGAGTTTCCCGCGGCGCGCCGCGTCGTCGCCCACGCCGAGCCGCTGGGGGCGTAGCGGGCTACCCCGCGCGGTGATAGGGGTGGCCGTCGCGTATCGCCTGGGCGCGGTAGAGCTGTTCGGCGAGCATGACGCGCACGAGGAAGTGCGGCCAAGTCGCTGAACCGAAAGACAGAACCAGGTTGGCCTCGGCGCGGAGCGAATCGTCGAGCCCGTCCGCACCGCCGATTACGAAAGCGACGTCGCGGCCGTCCTCCATCCAGCCTGAAAGACGCGCCGCAAGCTCTTCGCTCGAAAGGGATTTTCCCAGCCGATCGAGCATCACCTTAACGGCGCCCGCGGGCAGCGCCGCGCGGATCAGCGCCGCCTCGGCGCGCACCAGCTCCCGCCCCGAAAGCTTTCGTTTCTCTTCGACTTCAATGAGCTCGAGCCCGCCCCTGAGGCGGCCCGCAAAATGCTCGTACAGCGCCCGCTCGGGCGCGTTCCGCACCCGGCCGACGGCGACGATGGCGAGCTTCAGCGCCTCACCCCGCCGTGCCGGCGGAGCGGTCGGGCTCGGGCAGCTCGGCGCCCCACATCTTTTCCAGATTGTAGAAGGCGCGCACCTCGGGCCGGAACAGGTGGACGATCACGTCGCCCGCGTCGATCAGCACCCAGTCGCGCTGGCGCAGACCTTCGGGCCTGACGCCCTTGATCCCGACCTCCTTGAGGCGCTTGACGATCTGGTCGGCCATCGCGGCGACCTGGCGGTTCGACCGGCCGGTGGCGATGACCATGTAGTCGCCGAGGGTGGACTTGCCGGCCAGGCCGACGACGACCACGTCCTCGGCCTTGGCATCGTCGAGCACGTCGGTGACGAGAGAGAGCACCTCGTCCGGCGTCCTCGCACGGGATGGTCGGTCTACGATCTGCACCTCCTTCGTTTCAGCGGGCGGAATGGCGGCCCCTCAGAGCCGTCCCCGATGCGGGATGAAGCTGCGCAAGTATGAACACCCAGGCAGGCGGCGTGGCCGTGGCAATTTCGGCCGCGTCGCGCTGGCGCCACCGGCGGCGCGCGTATCGTCGCGCCGCCTGGCCCGACAACGCCCTTAGAGAATATGGAGCGCGGCCGAAAACCGCAACGGGGACCACATCGAAGATGCGCGTCCAGCGCTGCCAGCGCGAGATTTGCGCCAGATTGTCGGCGCCCATCAGCCAGACGAAGTGCACCGCGGGGAAGGCGCCGACCAACGCCTCCAGCGTGTCGGCGGTGTAGCGCGTGCCGAGCCGGGCCTCGATATCGGTCACTTTGATCCGCATATGGCCCGCCGCGAGCTTCTCGGCGCCCGCGTGGCGGCGGGCGAACGGCGCCATCCCGTCCTCCGGCTTCAGCGGGTTCTGCGGCGAAACGAGCCACCACACCTCGTCGAGCGCGAGGCGCGTGAGGGCAAGGCGGCTGATATGCAGGTGGCCGCCGTGCGCCGGGTTGAACGAACCGCCGAGCAGCCCGATGCGCCGGCCGGGCGCGGGCGCCAGCGCGGCCTGGATGACCTCGCGCGCGATCAGGGCCGGACCTGCCCCGCGCCGTGGACGACGTATTTGAAGGTGGTGAGCTGCTCGGCTCCCACCGGCCCGCGCGCGTGCAGCCGGCCGGTGGAGATGCCGATCTCTGCACCCATGCCGAACTCGCCGCCGTCGGCGAACTGGGTGGAGGCGTTGTGCAGGACGATGGCCGAGTCCACCTCCGCCAGGAACTTGCAGGCGGCGGCCTCGTCGGCGGTGACGATCGAATCGGTATGGTGGGAGCCGTGCCGGTTGATGTGCGCGATCGCGGCGTCGACCCCGTCGACCACCGCGATGGAGACGATGGCGTCGAGGTACTCGGTCTCCCAGTCCGCTTCGGTCGCCGGCACGACGCGCTGGTCGAGGGCCTGCACCGCGGCGTCGCCGCGAATCTCGCACCCGGCGGCGGCCAGGTCGGCGACGATGCCGGGCAGCTGGTCCTTGGCTACGGCGCGGTCGACCAGCACCGTCTCGCACGCGCCGCACACGCCGGTCCGGCGCATCTTGGCGTTGTGGACGATCGCGAGCGCCATGGTGGGGTCGGCCGCCCGGTCGACAAAGACGTGGCAGATGCCCTCCAGATGGGCGATCACCGGGATGCGGCTCTCCTCCTGCACGCGGGCGATCAGCGACTTGCCGCCGCGCGGCACGATGATGTCGATCAGCTCGGGCAGGGTCAGCATGGCGCCGACGGCCGCGCGGTCGCGCGTGGGCACGAGCTGGACAGCGGCTTCGGGCAGCCCGGCCGCGCGCAACCCGACGCGCAGGCACTCGGCGATGGCGGACGACGAGTGCAGGCTTTCCGAGCCGCCGCGCAAAATGGCCGCATTGCCCGATTTGAGGCAGAGCCCGCCCGCATCGGCGGTCACGTTTGGGCGGGACTCGATAGATGATTCCGATGACGCCCAGCGGCACGCGGACCCGCGCGATGCGAAGCCCGTTGGGCCGCGTCCATTCCGCCATCACTTGGCCGATCGGGTCGGGCAGGGCGGCGATCTCCTCCAGCCCCTTCGCCATCGCCTCGATCCGCACGTCGTCGAGCAGCAGCCGGTCGCGCATGGACGCGCTCAGCCCCTTGGCGTCGGCGCCCTGCATGTCGCTTGCGTTGGCGGCGAGGATTTCGGCCTTGCGGGCGCGGATCGCGGCGGCGGCCTCGGTCAGGGCCCGATTGCGGGCGGCACCGGAGGACTGGCCGAGCGCATGCATGGCGGCGCGCGCCGCCCGCGCCATGTCAGCGATCAGGCGCCGCGCGTCGATGGCCTCATCGGTGCGGGTCGCGTTCATCAGGGCCTCCTCCGGGGAGGATAGCCCAGCGACGCGCCGATTTCACCGGTCCCGTGGCGCCATGAGCGACGTCGGCGGACCTATCGCGGTGTCACGTTCGGCTCTCATCGGCGCGGTGGCGCCGGGCGGCGCGTCGAGCGGTTCGACCGTCACCGTGCCGGCCTGCGCCGCGCGGCCGGCGCCCGGGGTCCATTCGTTCATCGCGTGCTGTTCGTAGGTGAACGGAGTTCGCGTTCTTCAGCTCCTCGGGCTTGCCCTTGAAGAAGAGCTTGTCGCCTTGGGCGCTGATCTTGGGGTAGGGCACCGCGACCATCTTCGCGCCGATGCCGAGGGCGCGCGCGACCGAGAGGACGATAAATCCCACCTTGCCGTCCTTTTGGATCAGGAGATCGTCGACCTTGCCGAGCGGGCGGCCCTTCGGGTCGGTCACCACGTGGCCGATCAGGCTGGTCGCGCGCGTCTCGAAGTCGGGGGTCACCTTCAGCACCTGCGCCGCCAGCGGCGAACCCAGCGTCGCGGCCAGCAGGGACGCGGCGACCGTGCGGGAGACTCGGGAAGCCAATGTCATATCTCGCTCCTGCCCGTGCATCGGGGGTCTCTCGGGAAACGATCACGGGCTGCTTGCGCGCGAGCGGCCTACGAATGTCACGGGGACATCACAAAGGCCATCCAGCGCTGACGGCGAACCGCACGCGCCTCGGAGCGTTGTTGCAAGCGCGGCCAAACACGGCCGGAAAGGATGGTAGACATGCTCGGATGGGCTCTGATCTTTTTCTTGATCGCGATCGTCGCCGGCGTATTCGGCTTTACGGGTATCTATGCCGCGGCCGCAGGCATCGCCCAGATACTGTTCTTCGTCTTTCTGGTGCTGCTGGCGATCAGCCTGATCGCGCACTTGGTCGGCGGGCGCCGCGGCCCGCCGGTGCTGTAGCCGGCGCGCGCGCTCTTCGGCACCACGGCCCCATCGCAGCGATGCTTCGGTGGGGCCGGCGGACCCGTGCGGCCGAAAGCGAGCAGTTTACCGAGTTTTAACCCAATTGAACGAAAGCTGAGCACCGCTCGGACCGCATCGGTCTTCCGGTGCCGCGAGCGCGGCGCCGGACGCGCGGTCGCGGACGCCGGAGGGGACCGGCAAACCGCGCACCTCTGGGGGAACGGTCGATGTCGAAGAAGATCCTGATCGTCGAGGACAATGAGCTTAACATGAAGCTCTTCCACGACCTTTTGGAAGTGCACGGCTACGAGACCCTGCAGACCAAGGACGGGCGCGAGGCGCTGGCGCTCGCGCGCGAGCATGTCCCCGACCTGATCCTGATGGACATCCAGCTCCCCGAGGTGTCGGGGCTCGAGGTCACGAAGTGGCTCAAGTCCGACGAGGCGCTGCGCAACATCCCGGTCATCGCCGTCACCGCGTTCGCCATGAAGGGCGACGAGGAGAAGATTCGCTCCGGCGGCTGCGAGGCCTACATCGCGAAGCCGATCTCGGTGTCCAACTTCATCGAGACGATCCAGAGGGTGCTCGGCTAGGGGTGACCGCCATGCCGGCCCGCGTCCTTGTGGTCGACGACATCCCTGCCAACGTCCGCCTGTTGGAGGCGAAGCTTCAGGCGGAATATTACGAGGTCCTGACGGCGCATGACGGGCCGGCGGCGCTGGACGCGGTCGCCCGGCACCAGCCCGACATCGTTCTGCTCGACGTGATGATGCCGGGCATGGATGGGTTCGAGGTGTGCCGCCGCCTGAAGGCGGAGCCCGCCACGGCGCACCTGCCCGTCGTCATGGTGACGGCACTCTCCGAGGCGCGCGACCGGGTGCGCGGGCTTGAGGCAGGCGCCGACGACTTCCTCACCAAGCCGCCCAACACGGTGGCGATGCTGGCACGCATCCGCTCCCTCGTCCGGCTCAAGCGCGCGATAGACGAGTGGCACACGCGCGAGAGCGCCGCGGCGGCGTTCGGCGCGGGCCGCGCGGCCGAGGCCGCGTTCCCCGAGCAGGGTGCGGTGCTGCTGGTCGGGGCACCGGGGCCGGCCGTGGGCCGGATCGCAGCGACTCTCCAGGAGGCCGGCCACGAGGTGGTGGAAGCCGGGACGCGCGCCGATGCAAGCCGCATCGCGACGGAGCGCCCGTTCGACCTGTTCCTGGTCGACCACCGCTTCGGTGCGGAGGACGGGCTCCGGCTCTGCTCGTGGCTGCGCTCGCAGGAGGCCACGCGCCGCACGCCCATCCTGCTCGCCATCGAGGAAGGCGAGGCCGAGCGGCTCGCCAAGGCGCTCGATCTCGGCGTCAACGACTATCTGGTCAAGCCGTGCGACCGGGACGAGCTGGTGGCGCGTACGCGGAGCCAGCTCCGCCGCAAGCAGTTCGAGGAGGCGCTGCGCGCCAACTACCGCCGCAACCTCGCCGCGGCGATGACCGACCCGCTGACCGAGCTCTACAACCGGCGGTATTTCGAGACGCATTTCGAGATCGTGAGCCGCCGGCTCGCCGCCGCCGGTAAGTCGGTCGGGCTGATGATCTTCGATATCGACCGGTTCAAGGACGTGAACGACCGCTACGGCCACATGGCCGGCGACCAGATCCTGAAGGGCGTCGCGGGACTGCTGCGCGACCGGCTGCGCGGGTTCGACACCGCCGCGCGGCTCGGCGGGGAGGAGTTTGTCGTGCTGCTGCCCGAGGCGGGCATTGCCGAATTGCTTGCCGTGGGCATGCGGCTCGCCCGCGCGATCGGCGCGGCGCGCTGGCCGGTCGACGGGATCGACCGGCCGCTCGGCGTCACGGTCAGCGCCGGGGTCGCCGCCGCGCCGGCGGGCTCGTGCGACTATCTCGAGCTGCTCTCGCGCGCCGACGAGGCGCTGTACGACGCCAAGCACGCCGGGCGCAACCGTGTCTGCGCCGCCGCCGACCCCGCGCGCCTGGCCGCGCCGCGCCGCGCCGCGGGGTAAGGCTACATCACCTTGCCGAGGAACGGGTTGCGGCCCTCGCGGTCCTCGATCTCGATGACCCAGAGGTCGGGGTCGCGCGCCACGGCGCGGGCGATATAGGCATCGGCCTCGGGCTCGGCCACCGCTGCGTCGTCGAACGCGGCGAGCCAGCCGACCTTCCCGTCGGCGTCGGTCATCTGGGTCAGCACGCGGCAGCCATGCTCGATCCGGTTGAGCTTGAGCAGCACCGTGCCGGCATGGGCGTCGCCCTTGTGCGCGACTGCTACCGGAATGGCCCGCACGTGGCACCAGCGGAGGTGCGCGCCGATCCAGACATGGGTGGGAAGCCGGCCCGGCACGCTAGCGGATGCGCGGCTCGCGCCCGGCGACGAGGCGGGCGATGTTGGCCCGGTGCCGGAGCCACAAGACGGCGGCGAGCGCCGCGGCGAAGCCGGTGAGATCCGCACGTGCCGTGAGAAGCCACGCGTAGACCGGCGCAAGCGCGAGGGCCGCGAGCGCCGCGAGCGAGGAGTAGCGGAGCGCCGCGGCGACGCAGAGCCAGGTCGCGCAACAGGCGAGCCCGACCGGCCAGGCGAGGGCCAGGAGAACGCCGAGCGCCGTCGCCACCCCCTTGCCGCCCTTGAAGCCGAGCCAGGCCGGGAACAAATGGCCGAAGACGGCGCCAGCGGCGGCGGCGATGGCGGCCTCCGGACCCCACGGAAGCGCGACCAGAACGGCCACGGCGCCCTTCGCCATGTCGAGGATCAGCGTCGCCGCGGCAAGCCGCTTGTCGCCGGTGCGCAGCACGTTGGTCGCGCCGATATTGCCCGAGCCGATGCGGCGGATGTCGCCGTGCCCGGCGAGGCGCGCCAGGATCAGACCGAACGGGATGGCGCCGAGGAGATAGCCGAGGACGGCCGCGCCGGCGACCGGCCCCCAAATCGCGGTCACGGCGCGGAGGCGCCCGCGCCGGCGACCGACTTGCGGCGCGGATGGAAGCCCATGGCGCGCGCCTCTTCCTCTGTCGCGAATACGACGAAGTCGCGCAGATTCCGGTCGGCCTTGCGCAGCAGCGGCGACGCGTCGGCCGCGTACCACGCCTGCTTCTTGCTGGCGACGACGAAGCGCTCGTGGTCGCTTTCGCAATAGGCGCAGCGGAGCCGCGCCCCCTCGGGCGCGTCGGGCGCGCGCACCACGAGGAACCGGTTGCGCACGTACTGCGCCTCCATCGGCTCGTGCACGATGCAGTTCGGGTTGGCGCAGCTCATGCCGAGCGCGCGCGGCTGCTCGTACACCGGGAAGGCCGGCACATCGAAGCCGCCCTCGAAGCGGCGCAGGCTCTTGTTCTTCGCAATGCCGAGCAGGAGCGAGATCAGCGCCATCCGCACCGGCACCCCATAGGCTGCCTGCTGGAAGTAGACGGCGCGGATGTCGGTATCGAGCGCGGCGTCGAGTTCGCCCACGCGCGGCAGGGGGTGCATCACGCTCGCCTGGGCGTATTCCGGCCCCTGCAGGAACTTGGCGTCGATGCGCGGGTAGGGCTGGTCCTTGTCGGTCCAGCGCTCCTTCTGGAAGCGGGTCACGTAGACCGCGTCGATCTTGCGCTCGACCACGGCGAGGTCGAGCTCCGCCTCGGAGAACAGCGACTGCTGGTGCGGCTCGTCCGGCGTGACGTAGAGCGCGTCGAGCGCCGGCCCGTCGTCGGCGACCTTGGGCATGGCGACGATCTTGGTGCGGAACTCCTCGCGCAGGCGGCGGTCGACGTGGGACGGCAGCTCCATCCCCTTGGCCGGCATCGGCACGATGTTGGCGCCGAACCGGGCGAGCGCGTAGACGAAGGAATGGATGGTCCGGCTGCCCTTCAGGTCGCCGGAGATGGCGATCTTCAGATTGCGCAGCTTCCTGTTGGTCTTCTTCAGGGTGAACAGGTCGCACAGCGTCTGGGTCGGGTGCTCGTGGCTGCCGTCGCCGCCGTTGATCACCGGGATGGGAGAATAGTCGGCGGCGAGCCGGGCGGCGCCGTCGCGCGGGTGGCGGATCACCATGACGTCGGCGTAGTTGCCGATCACCCGCACCGAATCGGCCAGCGATTCGCCCTTCGCCGCCGACGAGGTCGCGGGATCGGCCGAGGTGATGATCTGGCCGCCGAGGCGCAGCATCGCGCTCTCGAACGACAGCCTCGTGCGGGTCGATGGCTCGTAGAACAGCGAGGCGAGGATCGCGTTGGGCGCGAGGTTGGTCGACCGCCCGATGCGGTACGCGAAGTTCTCGTCCGGCAGTTCGTCGAGATACGACTGGGCGACGTCGAACACCGTCTCGATGTCGGCGTTGGAGAGATCGTTGATCGACACGACGTGGCGCGTCGTGGGCTTAGGTTTCGCGGGCATGGCTCGATTCTGGAAGGAATTCGGCGGCCCCGGGCGGGGCACGTCGCGACGGTCACGGAGCAAGGCGCGGCCGCGGTCGCGTTCATGAGTTCGCGGTTATACGCTTCGCCGCCGAACGCGACAAGGCTGCGGGGCGTGGCCTGTGCGTGACGCATCGTCACCGCGTTCCCCACCGCAGGCGGCGCAGGAGCCAGACCTCGGCGCCGGCGAGGATGGCGAGCACACCGCACAGTCCCCAGAACGCCCAGGGCGCGTCCTTCGCGCCGGGGAGGCCGTCGACGTTTACCCCGAGCAGCCCGGTGACGAAGCTGAGCGGCAGCAGGATAGTGGCAACGACGGTCAGCACGTACATCTTGCGGTTCATGTCCTCGGCGATGCGGTTTGCCAGCTCGTCCTGAATCACTGCCGCGCGCTCGCGCACCGCGTCGAGGTCCTCGACGATGCGGGTAACCCGGTCGGCCGTCTCGCGCAGCCGGGCACGTGGGCGCGCCTCGAGCCAGGGCAGGGCCTCCGCCTGGGCGCGGGCCAGCGCATCGCGCTGCGGCGCAAGATAGCGGCGGAGCGCGATGGCTTGGTGGCGCAGCGCGGCGAGGCGCGTGCGGGTCTCGTGGCCCGCCGTATGCACCACCTCGTCCTCGAGTCCGTCGAGCGCATCGTCGAGATCCTCGATCACCGGCTGCATGCGGCGCACCAAATTCGCCGCGACAGCGGCGACCAGCTCGCCCGGTCCGGCGGGGCCCTGGCCGCCATGAAGGCTTTCGCGCAAATCCTCGATCGCCATCAGATGGCGCCGTCGCACGGTGATGGAGCGTTTGGCGTCGACCCAGATACGGATCGCCACCATGTCCTCGGGCTCGGCGCCGGGATTGAGGTTGACGCCGCGCATGTTGATCTGCATGCCCTCGCCGACGACGACGCAGCGCGGCCGCGTCTCGGTCTCGACCAGGCTTTCAGCCACCAGCGCCGGCGTTCGGCTTTCCTTCAACACCCAGGCGCGGCCGGCGTCCGACGCGCCGTCGACGTGCACCCAGAGGAACCCGTCGGCCGGATCGTGCTCGACCACCTCGGCCGCGTCCACGGCCCGCGCGCCGCCCTTGCCGTCGAGCACGTAGGCGCAAATAAGCCCGGTTTCCTGGTCCATCGGCTCTCCCTCTGTTCCAACTCGCCCGTTTTCGGATCGATCTTTCGCCGCATTGACGGCATTATGCCCGATGTCGACGCCGACAGGCGGTCAACGTCGAGGGGCGCCGTCTTGAGAGGCCTAGCCTTCATCCTGCTCGCGAGCTTGCCGTTGCACGCCTTCGCCGCTTCCGATCTCGCCGGCGCGCCGCACACGGTCGGATGGGTGGAGCGGGCGCGCATCTATCCGGGCGATATGGTGCTCGAGGCGAAGCTCGACACGGGCGCCGACACCTCGTCGCTATGCGCAAGTCATATCGAAGTGTTCCGCCGCGACGGCCGCCGCGTCGTCGCGTTCGAGGTCAAATGCGTGGAGGGCCGCCTCGTCAAGCTCGAACGGCCCCTGGTGCGCATGGTGCGCATCAAGAACCGCGGCGTGCGCACGCGCGAGCGGCCGGTGGTGATGCTGGGCGTCTGTGTCGGCAAGCTCTTTCGCGAGACCGAAGTGAACCTGGTCGACCGCTCGAACTTGGACTATCCGATGCTGATCGGGCGCAGCTTCCTCGCTCACGGGCTCGCGGTCGATGCGGCGCGCCAGTTCACCGTGGAGCCGACGTGTTCGGGCGAGCCCGACCGATGAACAAGCGCCACCTCTACATCCTCTGCACGGTGCTGTGCCTCGCCGGCATCCTGCCGTTCCTCTACAAGACGGTGGTGCTGGGCTTCCCGGTGTTTCCCGAGGAGCGTGCCGAGACCTGGCGGGTCGAGCTGCGCGCCGGGTTCGACGGCGGGGGCGGGCCGGCGACGCTCGCCCTGCGCCTGCCGCGCAACTCGGACGCGTTCACGATCCTCAACGAGAACTTCATCTCGCCCGGCTATGGCATCACCACCGACGCGCGCGGCGACAACCGTATCGCCACCTTTTCGGTCCGGCGTGCGGCGGGCCAGCAGGTGATCTATTTCAGCGCCACGGTACACGCGACCGGCGGGCGCGAGCGGCCGGTCCGCGCGCCGGCGCCGCGCGGCGAAGAGCCGAGTTATACCGGCGCCAAGGAGGTGGCGGCGCGCGCGCTTGTCCGCGCGATGGAACGCCAGTCGGCCAACACCGCGACCCTGGTGCCGCTGGTGATCGACCGGCTGTGGCACGGCGAGCCCGGCGGGCCGACGACGCTGCTGGTCGGCGACGAGCCGACGCCGCTCGCCGTCGCGCGCGCGGCGGTCCGCCTCCTTTCCATCGCCAACGTCCGTGCGCGCCTCGTCAACGGCCTCGCGCTCGACCCGCAGCGCACCCGCGCCCGCCTCGCCCATTGGATCGAGGTGTACGACAAGGGCGCCTGGCACCCGTACGACGCGCGCGATGGCAAGCCGGGCCGGCCGGCCGGGCATCTGCCCTGGTGGCGGGGCGACGAGCCACTGGCTCAGCTCACCGGCGGGACCAGCCTGCGCACCACGCTATCGGTCAGCCACACGTTCGGCTTCCAGCTCCAGAGCGCGATCGAGCGCGCCCGTGCCGGCCACCGAACCGTGATCGCGTACTCGACCCTCGGGCTGCCCGTGAACACCCAGTTCGTGTACCGGGTCCTCCTCACCGTGCCGCTGGGCATCCTGCTGCTGGTGTTCCTGCGCAACGTGATCGGCTTGCGCACGTTCGGCACGTTCATGCCGGTGCTGATCGGGTTGGCCTTCCGCGAGACCGAGCTTGCCTGGGGACTGCTGCTGTTCTCTATCGTGCTCGCGGTCGGGCTCGGCGTGCGGTTCTACATGGAGACGCTGAGGCTGCTCCTGGTGCCGCGGCTCGGCTCTGTGGTCATCGTCGTGATCCTGATCATGGCGGTGCTGTCGATCGTGAGCCACCAACTCGGCTTCGACCGAGGGCTTTCGGTCGCGCTCTTCCCCATCGTCATCCTGGCGATGACCATCGAGCGCATGTCCATCGTGTGGGAGGAGCTGGGGCCGGCCGAATCGATCCGCCAGGCGGCGGGAAGCCTGACCGTCGCGGCGCTCGCCCACATCGTGATGACCGTGCCGTTCCTGCAGCATCTCGTGTTCGTCTATCCCGAGCTTTTGCTGATCGTGCTGGCCGCGACCATGCTGCTGGGCCGCTACACCGGCTACCGCCTGACGGAGTTGCCGCGCTTCCGCGCCATCCTGGAGCGCGTGTGATGTGGGGGGTGGACCTCGCCCGCCGGCTGGAGGCGGCGGGCGTGCTCGGCATCAATAGGCGCAACGCCGAGTACACGCTGATCTACAACGAGCGCCGGCTCTACCCGCTGGTCGACGACAAGCTGCTGACCAAGGAGCTTGCCCGCAAGGCGGGCGCGGCGGTGCCCGAGCTCTATGGCGTGATCGAAACCCATCGCGACGTGCGGCGGCTCGGCGAGGTGGTGGGCGAGCACCACGATTTCGTCGTCAAGCCGTCGCGCGGATTCGGCGGCGAGGGGATCGTGGTGATCGCCGAGCGTTCGCGCGGCGCGTACCGCACCACCTCCGGGACGGTGATGGACGAGGGCGAGCTCGCCTTCCATGTCTCCGGCATCCTGTCGGGCATCTACAGCCTGGGCGGCCAGCCGGACAAGGCGCTGATCGAGTATCGCGTGAAGTTCGACCCGATATTCGAGGCGATCACCTTCCGCGGCGTGCCCGACATCCGCATCGTCGTGTTCCTCGGCGTGCCGACGATGGCGATGGTGCGACTGCCGACGCGCGCCTCGGACGGCAAGGCGAACCTGCATCGCGGCGCGATCGGCACCGGCGTCGACATCGCGACGGGTAGGACGCTCACCGCCGTCTTGCGAAACTCCGTTGTCGCTGAGCACCCGGACACGGGAAACCCGGTCGCCGGAGTTCAGATCCCCGGCTGGCCCGCGCTCTTGGACCTCGCCGCGCGGTCCTACGAGATGACCGGGCTCGGCTATCAGGGCATCGACATCGTGCTCGACCGCGACCTCGGGCCGCTGATCCTCGAGCTCAACGCCCGGCCCGGGCTCAACATTCAGATCGCCAACCGCGCTGGCCTGCACAAGCGCCTGGCGCAGGTCGAGGCGCACCGCCATCGCCTCGAATCGGTCGCCGACCGCGTGGGCTTCGCCATCGAGCATTTCGCAGCCTGATTTCAGCCACGGTCGCGACACGTGACGATTCGGCGCCCCGGCCCGATGATCAGCGGGCGCACCGGCGCAGGCGAAGGCGATGGACGGGCTGTTCGACAGCGAGGCGATCCGCTCCCTTCTGGCGGCAGGCCAGGCATGGCTGTTCACCGACGTCCTGGTCTGGGCCAATCTGATCCAGGCGGTCGCGGTCCTGGCCGCCTGGGGCCTCGCCTGGCCGGCGGCGAAGTCATTGCGCCGGTTCTTCGCCGCGTCCGCCGAGCATCATTGGGTGCGCGGCAAGCTCGCCAGGTTCGTGCAAGCCTCGACGCCGCTCGCCCTGCCGCTCGCGTGGCTGGTGCTCACCTGGCTCTGCCTGGCGGTCGCCGCGGCGGCGGGATGGCCCACCCGCGTGCTGGAGATCGCGGTCAGCCTGCTCTCGGCGTGGATCGTCATCCGCTACGCCGCGATGCTGGTGAGCGAGCCGACCTGGCAGCGCCTGCTCGCCATCGCGGCCTGGACGGTGGCGGCGCTCAACATCCTTGGCCTCCTCGGGCCGGCGGTGCACGTCCTCGATTCGCTCGCCATCACGCTCGGCGGCTCGCGCTTTTCTCTGCTCACCGTGCTGAAGGGAATGCTGGCCCTCGCGCTGCTGCTGTGGGGTGCCGTCTCGCTTTCGGGCCTTCTCGAGCGGCGCATCACCGCGGCGCACATGCTGACGCCGTCGGTCCAGGTTCTCTTCTCCAAGCTGCTGAAGGTTACTCTGATCACCCTCGCCATCGTCGCGGCGGTCGGCAGCGTCGGAATCGACCTTACGGGTTTCGCGGTGTTCACCGGCGCGCTCGGCGTCGGCATCGGCTTCGGACTGCAGAAGGTGGTGTCCAACCTGATCTCGGGCGTCATCCTGCTCTTGGACCGGTCGGTCAAGCCGGGCGACGTGATCGCGGTCGGCCAGACCTACGGCTGGGTGAACTCGATGGGCGCGCGCTACGTCTCGCTGGTGACGCGCGACGGCATCGAGTACCTGATTCCGAACGAGGACCTCATCACCCAACGGGTCGAGAACTGGTCCTACACCAACGACCTGATCCGGCTCCGCTGCGCCTTCGGGATTTCATACGGGTCGGACGTGCGCAAGGCAATGGCACTGGCAGTGGAGGCGGCGGTCGCCGCGCCGCGGGTGATGAGCGCACCGCCGCCCCTGTGCCTGATGACCGGCTTCGGCAATTCCTCGGTGAATTTCGAGCTGCGCTTCTGGATCCGCGACCCGCAGAACGGCACCGCCAACGTCAAAAGCGAGATCCTGATCGGCATTTGGGACCGGTTCCACGCGAACGGCATCGAGATTCCGTTCCCGCAGCGCGACTTGCACATCAAGGACGCCGCCGGGCTTGCTGCCGCCGTCGCGCCCGCGCCCGCGGCGGAGTAAGGTCGCCCGCTACCGCTCGAACGCGACGACCTCGCCCGTCCGCGTGCGGCCTTCGCCGCGATACTGGCCGATGGCGCGCATCAGGGGTGCGTCGGAGATGCCATAGAGCACCGCGTCGCGCTCCGGGTCGAGGTTGACGTGCCGGCGCCACAGGAAGTTCGGCACGACGACCACGTCGTTCTCCGACCAGTCGAGCCGCTTGCCCGCCACCTCGGTACAGCCGCGTCCTTCCATCACCATGTAGACCGTGTTCGAGGTGGTGCGGCAGGGCAGCGTCTCCACCCCAGGTCGCAGGAGTTGCGCGGTGTAGGAAAGGGTCGGGAACGCCGGCCCGCCCGTCGCGGGGTTGGTGAACTCGAGCACGATCCCTTCCCACGGGCTGCCGTCCTGGTCGCGGAGGCCCTGGAGCGCGCTGCGCGCCGCCGCGCCGGAGAAATGGAGCAGCGGCGTCGCGTGCGCCTCGGTCCCGCGCGAGGGCGGGACGAAGCGCGGCACCATGCCCGCCTCGCCGAACAGGCGCTGCGAATAGCCCTCGGGCCGGGTCGGCGACTGGATCGGATGGCCGCCCGCCTTTCCCGCCTTTGGCCCCTGGTAGTCGGTCGAAAGCCAGATGCAGTCGAGGAACTCGAGGAGCGGCCAGTCGAGCACGTCGAACCAGATCACCGGCTCGTCGCCGTCGTTGCCGTGGTCGTGCCAGGTGCCATTGGGCGTAAGCAGCAGGTCGCCGCGGCGCGCCTCCAGCCGCTCGCCGTCGACAGTGGTGTAGCCGCCGAGCGCCGAGAGGATCGTGCGGCTGGCGTTGGGCGTGTGCATATGGACCGGCGCCTCGTCGCCCGGGTTGTAGATCGAGACAGCGATGCGGATGGTCGACGCCACCTGCAAGCGCCCGCCGAGGCCCGGGTTGCACAAAAGGAACTGCTGGCGGTCGGCGAAGGCGATGGGTGCGATCTCGGCAGCGGTCGCGACCTCCGAGATGCGCATGAGGTACGGCTTTATTTCGTTCCAGTGCCAGACGTGCGGCACCGCCTTCATCTGCCCGGCGCGCACGCGCTGGTCCGACGGCAGGGTCGGCGGCAACTTGCGCGCGGCGAGTGGTGTCACCCCCTCGGGCTCGGCCCACGGGCGCTGGGCCGGCGCGTTGGCGTGAGTGCGGCACCAGATGTGGAGTGGCGCCGCCTCGGCGTTCATCCGCTCCATCTCCGCCTGCGCGTCGACGCGCGCCGCCGCGCCCGCCTGTCCGCCTGACTGCGCCATGTCCTATCTCCTCTTGCGTTGCCGCGATGATACGTCAGGCGCCGCGCGCGAGAAAGTCGAGCGCCCCTTGCAGGATGTAGGCGGCGGCGAGCTTGTCGACCACCTGGCCGCGACGCGCGCGCGACGCGTCAGCTTCGATCAGCGTCCGTGTAACCGCAGCGGTCGACAGCCGCTCGTCCCACAGCGCGATGGGCAAATCGATCCGGCCGGCCAGATTCGCCGCGAATTGGCGCGCCGACTGCGCCTTCGGTCCCTCGGTCCCGTCCATGTTCACCGGCAGCCCGATGACGACCGCGCCGACTCGGTTTTCGTCGCAGAGCTTCGCAAGCTCGGCTGCGTTCGCCATGAATTTCGCTTTTTTGAGTGTCGTCAGTGGCGAGGCCACGGTCCGCGTCACGTCCGAAATGGCGACCCCGATGTTCTTCTCGCCAAGGTCGAGCGCAAGCACGGCCCGGCCCGGGGGCAGGTTGCGAAGCTCTGCGAGGGCGACGACCGGCATGGCCGCGGAGTATAGGTGGCCGGGGTTGCGGGGCAAGCGTGCGCGCTGTAGGGTCCGGCCCTCGGCGGTGGGGCGGAAGCCCAGCATTTCCGCCGCTTTCGGAGGATCAATGGCGGTCGATCGTGACACCGTGGCGCGCGTCGCCCAGCTTGCCCGCATCCGGGTGCCCGAGGGAGAGGTCGACCGGCTGGCGGGCGAGCTCGACAAGATCATCGGCTGGGTCGAGCAGTTGAACGAGGTCGACACCGCGGGCGTCGCGCCCATCGCGTCGGTCGCCAACCAGAAGCTGCGCTGGCGCAAGGACGTGGTGACAGACGGCAACTGTGCCGAGGACGTGCTGGCCAACGCGCCCGACGCGCGCGACGGCTATTTCACCGTTCCGAAGGTGATCGAGTAGGCATGGCGGGGCTCACCGACCTCACCCTCGCCGCGGCGCGCGACCTGATGGCGCGCGGCCAGATCTCCTCGCGCGAGCTGACCGAGGCGCATTTGCAGGCGATGGCGGCCGCGCGCGGCCTCAACGCTTATCTGGTCGAGACGCCCGACCGCGCGCTCGCCGACGCCGACGCTGCCGACGCGCGGCGCCGCGGGGGCCAAGTGGGGCTGATCGACGGGATTCCGATCGGCGTGAAGGATCTGTTCTGCACGCGGGGCGTCGCGACAACGGCCGGCTCGCGCATGCTGGAAGGATTCGTGCCGACCTACGAGTTCACCGTCACCGCCAACCTGTTCAAGAACGGCGCGGTGATGCTCGGCAAGACCAACATGGACGAGTTCGCCATGGGCTCGTCCAACGAGAACTCGGCGTTCGGCGCGGTCGAGAACCCGTGGCGCCGGCCGGGCGACAATCGGCCGATGGTGCCCGGCGGCTCGTCCGGCGGATCGGCCGCGGCGGTCGCCGCGCGGCTCTGCCTCGGCGCGACGGCGTCGGACACGGGCGGCTCGATCCGCCAGCCGGCGGCGTTCTGCGGCATCGTCGGGTTGAAGCCGACATACGGGCGCTGCTCGCGCTGGGGCATGGTGGCGTTCGCCTCGTCGCTCGACCAGGCGGGCGTGATGACCCGCACAGTGCGCGATGCGGCGATCATGCTGCGCGCCATGGCCGGGTTCGATCCGCGCGATTCCACTTCGGCCGACCGGCCGGTGCCGGATTTCGAGGCCGCGGTCGGCAAGGGCGTGCGCAGGCTGCGGGTCGGGATTCCGAAGGAATACACGGTCGGTGGCATGCCCGCCGAGATCGAGGCGCTGTGGGCGAAGGGCCGCGACTGGCTCGCCCAGCAGGGCGCGGCGTGCATCGACATCTCGCTCCCGCACACCAAGTATGCGCTGCCCTGCTACTACATCGTGGCGCCGGCCGAGGCCTCGTCCAACCTCGCGCGCTATGACGGGGTGCGCTACGGCCGCCGCTCGCCGGGCGCCACGCTCGAGGAGATGTACGAGCAGACGCGCGAAGGCTTCGGCGCCGAGGTGCGGCGGCGCATCCTGATCGGCACCTACGTGCTGTCGGCCGGCTATTACGACGCCTACTATTTGAAGGCGCAGCGCATGCGGGCGCTGATCGCGCGCGACTTCGCCGAGGCGTTCGACAAGGTCGACGCGATCCTGGCGCCGACCGCGCCGTCCGACGCCTTTGCGATTGGGGATATCGTCGACGACCCGATCGCGATGTATCTCAACGACGTATTCACCGTGCCGGCCTCGCTCGCCGGCCTGCCGGGCATTTCCGTGCCGGCAGGCCTGTCCGAGGCCGGTCTGCCGCTGGGGCTGCAGGTGATCGGCCGCGCCTTCGACGAGGAGACGGTGCTGCAGGCCGCCGCCGCTATCGAGGAGGCCGCCGGGTTCGACGCGCGGCCGGGAGCGGCCGCATGAGCCTGATCGAAGGACGGACGGGCGAGTGGGAGGTCGTGATCGGCCTCGAGGTGCACGCCCAGGTGATCTCCAACGCCAAGCTGTTCTCCGGTGCCTCCACCGCGTTCGGCGCCGAGCCGAACACGCAGGTCTCGCTGGTCGACGCGGCGATGCCGGGCATGCTGCCGGTCATCAACGAACGCTGCATCGAGCAGGCGGTGCGCACGGGGCTCGGGCTCAAGGCCCAGATCAACCTGGTCTCGGTGTTCGACCGCAAGAACTACTTCTATCCCGACCTGCCGCAGGGCTATCAGATCTCGCAGTTCTCGCAGCCCATCGTCGGCACGGGCGAGATCGTGCTGGACCTGCCCGACGGCGCGACGCGCGCCGTCGGCATCACGCGGCTGCATTTGGAGCAGGACGCGGGCAAGAGCCTGCACGACCGCGATCCCAAGCTGACCTATGTCGACCTCAACCGCTCCGGCGTCGCGCTGATGGAGATCGTGTCGGAGCCCGACATGCGCTCGGCCGAGGAGGCGGCGGCCTATCTCGCCAAGCTGCGCTCGATCCTGCGCTATCTCGGCACGTGCGACGGCAATATGGAGGAGGGCTCCATGCGCTGCGACGCCAACGTGTCCGTGCGCAAGCCCGGCGGGCCGCTCAACACGCGCTGCGAGATCAAGAACGTGAACTCGATCCGCTTCCTCCGCCAGGCCATCGAGTACGAGGCGCGCCGTCAGGTCGAGCTGATCGAGGACGGCGGCCGGGTGGTGCAGGAGACGCGCCTGTTCGATTCGCGCAAGGGCGAGACGCGCTCGATGCGCTCCAAGGAGTTCGCGCACGACTACCGCTACTTCCCCGACCCCGATTTGTTACCGCTCGAGCTCGACGCCGACTGGGTGGCGCGCATCAAGGAGACGCTGCCCGAGCTTCCCGACGAGAAGAAGGCGCGGTTCGTCGCCGAGTACGGGCTTTCGGTCTATGACGCGACGGTGCTGGTCGCCGAGCGCGAGACCGCCGAGTATTTCGAGCGGGCGGCGAAGGGGCACGATGCCAAGGCGGTCGCCAACTGGATCACCGGCGATCTGTTTGCCGCGCTCAATCGCACCGGCAAGTCGATCTCGGACTCGCCGGTCGCGGCCGAGCATATCGGCGGGCTGGTCGCGCTGATCCAGGACGGCACCATCTCGGGCCGGCTCGCCAAGGACGTGTTCGAGGCGATGGTCGAGACCGGCAAGCCGCCCGCCGCGATCGTCGAGGAGAAGGGACTGCGCCAGGTCACCGACACGGGTGCGATCGAGGCCATCGTCGACCAGGTGCTCGCCGCCAATCCGAAGCAGGCGGAGCAGTTCCGCTCCGGCGAGGACAAGGTGATGGGCTGGCTGGTCGGCCAGGTCATGAAGGCCTCGCAGGGCAAGGCAAACCCCAAGATGGTCAACGAGATCCTGCGCAAGAAGCGTGGCTGAGCGCCGCTCTTCTTGGATCAATGGAAATCGCATGACGGGTAGACGACGCGCATGCGCTCCGCCGCCTGGCCGGGCTCGTCGGCGCGGGCAAGCGCGGGGGCGGGGGTGGTGCGCGCGGGCGCCGTGGGGCCGGCCAGTTCGCGCAGCCGTTCGGTGAGGTCGTCGAGCCGGTCGGCGACGACGTGGATCACGATCCCCTCGCGCTGCAGCCTGCCCCTGACGCGCACGAGGCGTGCCCCCATCACCTCGCGCCGGAACCGCTCGAACACGTGCGGCCAGACGACGAGGTTGGCGATGCCGGTCTCGTCCTCCAGCGTAACGAAGATCACGCCCGAGGCTGTGCCCGGCCGCTGGCGCACGATGGCGAGGCCGCAGACGGTGACGCGCGCGCCGTCCTTCATCTCGGCGAGCTCCGCGGCGCGCGTCACGCGCTCGCGCTCGAGCCGGTCGCGCAAAAGCGCCAGCGGGTGCGCCTTGAGGGAAAGCCGCAGCGCGGCATAGTCGTGCGCCACCTCCTCGCCCGGCGCCATCTCGGGCAGCGCGACGGCAGGCTCGGCCGGCGCGTCCACCTCTTCGAACAGCGGCAGCGGCGCGGAGCCGAGCGGCGCCACTTCCCACATCGCCGGGCGGCGGGTGAGGCGCATCGAGCCCATCGTGTCCGCCTTGGCGAGCCGTTCCAGCGCGGCGGGGGCGAGGCCGGCGCGCCGCCAGAGATCGGCCGGGTCGGCGAAGGGCCGCGCATTGCCGGCCGCGCGCGCCGCCATCAGCTTTTCCGCGTCGGCCTCGCGGAACCCCTTCACCTGGCGGAAGCCGAGCCGCAGCGCGACATCGTTCGCGCTCCCCGTCGCCAGCTCCAGGGTGCAGTCCCAATCGCTGTGGTTGGCGTCGACCGGGCGCACCGCGACGCCGTGCTCGCGCGCGTCGCGCACGATCTGTGCCGGCGCGTAGAATCCCATCGGCTGGCTGTTCAAGAGCGCGCAGGCGAACGCGGCGGGGTAGTGATGCTTCAGCCACGCCGAGACGTAGACCAGGAGCGCGAAGCTCGCCGCGTGCGATTCGGGAAAGCCGTACTCGCCGAACCCCTCGATCTGCTTGAAGCAGCGCTCGGCGAAGTCGCGGTCGTAGCCGCGCGCCGCCATGCCGTCGATCAGCTTGTCGCGGAACGTGCCGATCGTGCCGGTGTGGCGGAAGGTCGCCATGGCGCGGCGCAGCCGGTCGGCCTCGGACGGCGAGAAGCCGGCGGCGACGATGGAAATCTTCATCGCCTGCTCCTGGAACAAGGGCACGCCCATGGTCTTGCCCAGCACGTCGCGCAGCTCGGGCGATGGGTACTCGACCGTCTCCTCGCCGTTCCGCCGGCGGAGATAGGGGTGCACCATGTCGCCCTGGATCGGGCCGGGCCGGACGATCGCGACCTCGATCACCAGGTCGTAGAAGGTGCGCGGTTTGAGGCGCGGCAGCATGGTCATCTGCGCGCGGCTTTCCACCTGGAACACGCCGAGCGAGTCCGCCCGGCACAGCATGTCGTAGACCGCTGGGTCCTCGGCCGGCACGGTGGCGAGGGTGAGCGGGCGCTTGTGGTGGTCGGCGATCAGCGCGAAGGCCTTGCGGATGCAGGTCAGCATGCCGAGGCCCAGAACGTCGATCTTCAATATGCCGAGCGCGTCGAGATCGTCCTTGTCCCATTCGACGGTGGTGCGGTCTTCCATCGCCGCGTTGGCGATGGGCACCACCTCCGAAAGCGGCCCGTGGGTGATCACGAAGCCCCCCACGTGCTGCGACAAATGGCGCGGGAAGCCCTTGAGCTCGCGCGCGAGGCGGATGGCGAGCGCCAGGCGCGGCTCGGCGGGGTCGAGCCCGGCCTCCTTGATGTGCGCGTCGACGATGCCGTCCGACGTCCAGCCCCACACCGTGCCGGCGAGGGCGGCGACCGTATCCTCGCTAAGGCCGAGCGCCTTGCCGACCTCGCGGATCGCGCTGCGCGAACGGTAGTGGATGACGGTGGCGGCGAGCCCGGCGCGGTGGCGCCCGTACTTCGCGTAGATGTACTGGATCACCTCCTCGCGCCGCTCGTGCTCGAAATCGACGTCGATGTCGGGCGGCTCGTTGCGCTCGGCGGAGACGAACCGCTCGAACAGCAGATCCATGCGCGCGGGATCGACCGAGGTGATGCCGAGGCAGTAGCACACGGCCGAGTTGGCGGCCGAGCCGCGCCCCTGGCACAGGATGTCCTTCGCGCGGGCGAAGCGCACGATGTCGTGCACGGTGAGGAAGTAGGGCGCATAGGAAAGCTCCGCGATCAGGGCGAGCTCGTGGGCGATCTGGGCGTGCACCTTGTCGGGAATGCCGTCGGGGTAGCGCCCGGCCGCGCCCTGCCACGCCAGGCGGGCGAGCTCGGCGTCGGGCGTGGTGCCCGGCGGCGCCTCGTCGTCGGGGTATTCGTAGCGCAGCTCGTCGAGCGAGAAGGTGATGCGCGCGGCGATCTCGGTTGTGCGGGCGATGGCGTCGGGCCATTTGCGGAACAGCCGCGCCATCTCGGCCGCCGGTTTCAGATGCCGCTCGGCGTTGGCGGCGAGGCGGTAGCCGGCCGTATCGATGGTGCAGTGCTCGCGGATGCAGGTGACGACGTCGGCGAGTTCGCGCCGCTCCGACGCATGCATGACCACATCGTTGGTCGCGACCAGGGGCACGCCCGCCGCATCGGCGAGGCGCGCGAGCCGGGCGATGCGGCGCGCATCGTCGCCGCGATAGAGGAAGCTCGCTGCGAGGTAGAGCCGGTCGCCGAGCGCTCCCTTCAGCCGGTGCAGATGGGCGGTGAAGGTCGCGTCGTCCCAGTCGTCCTCGTCATCGGGCGCGAGCGCAATGGCGATCTGCCCCTCGGCGTGGTCGAGGAAGTCGGAAAGCGCGATGTCGCATTCGCCCTTGGGCGCGCGCATCCGCCCGAGCGTGATCAGGCGCGAAAGCCGGCCATAGGCTGCGCGGTCGATGGGCAGGCATAGGACGCTCGGCGCATTGGAGAAATCGAGCCGTGCGCCGGTCAGCGTGCGCACGCCGACCTCCTTCGCCGCGACGTGCGCGCGCACCACGCCGGCCAGCGTGTTGCGGTCGGTGATGGCGACCGCCGCGAGCCCCAGCGCGGCGGCGCGGCCCGCCATCTCCTCCGGATGCGACGTGCCGCGGAGGAAGGAGAAGTTGGTCGTGACCTGCAGCTCGGCGTAGCGCACGGTCATAGGGGGAGATCGGGTTTCTTGCGGGCCGGTTCGGTGCCGTCGGTCCTGGCTGCCTCCCGCACATAGTCCGTCAAGATTTGACAGACCTCTTCGTTGAGGGTTCGACCGTGGAGCATGGCGCGGATTTCGAGCCGTTTCACCACTGCGTCGTCGATGTCCGGGATCGTCAGGTCGACCATTCCCGTTCTTCCCTGTCGCGCGGGGCGGGTCGCGGACCCGCCCCTACGGTTGGTTTGCCAGATTGCGGATTTGCCATTCGTCTCGCCGCCTGTCGTAGGGGGCGGGTCCCAGACCCGCCCTTTTGCGGAAACCGTTCGCCTGCTCACCCGTACACCCCGTGCAGGAACCAGGCGGGGCCGGCGCGGTAGAGCCAGAACCGGCCGCCGCGCTCGTCCTCGACGCGCCAGTAGTCGCGCTCGTCCGTCTCGCGGGCACGCCACCATTCCGGCGCGATGCGCTCCGGCCCCTCGGCGCGAGCGACGCGGTGCGCCACCCGGCGCCAGCGGAACAGGGCCGGCGGGTCGTCGGGCAGGAGCGCCACCGTCTCCACCGGCTCGGGCCGCGGCAACAGGCGGAGCGGCCGGGCGGGCGCGCCGGGCGGAGCGAAAGGCACAGCGCCGGAGGGGCGGAAGGCGAGCGCGGGGAGGGTGACACTGGCGCGCTCGGGCAGGCGGCTTTCGCGCGCACAGACGCGCAGCACACTGTCCGCCCCCAGCCGGTTGGACAGCCGGTCGATCAGCGCGGCCAGCGTATCGTCCGACGCGCAGCCGCCCGAACGGTCCCGCGTCGCGAGCGGCGCCTGGCGCGCGGCCAGCGCCTCGGTCGTCGTCGCGGCGAGCGTCATGGCGTCGAAGCCGAACGCGGCGTCGATCTCGTCGAGATGCTCGGCGAACAGGCGCGCGAGGTGGGCGGGATCGCGCGTCGCGCGGCTCGCCCCGAGATGGATCTGGCGCGTGCGCCCGTCCGGCTCGTAGAAGGCGAGGACGAGGCGGCGCACGCCCTCGCCCGCGCGCTCGAGCCCGGCGCACAAGGAGGCGAGCAGCCGGTCGAGCCCGGCCGCGATGTCGTCCGGCCGGGCGATGGGCTCGGCGAAGGCGAGGCGTGCGGCGTGACGCACGGGGGGTGCCACGGGCGAGACCGGCTCGGGCGCACGGCCGAGCGCCCGGTCGAGCGGATCGAGCACGGTGGCGCCGAAGCGTGAGGCCAGCGCTGCGCGCGGCAGGGCGGCGACCTCGCCCACGGTGCGGAGCCCGAGCGAGGCGAGCGCGGCCGAAGCGGCGGGCGTAAGGCCGAGCGCGGCGGGGGGAAGGGGGGCGAGCGCCGCCTCGGTTGCGTCCGGCGCGGCGATGGCGAAGCGCCCGCCCGCGGTCCAGCGCGCGAGCGCCCGCGCGGCCCCCGGCGTCGCGGCCATGCCGGCGCGCACGGTAAGCCCCAGCGCGGCGATGCGCGCGGTCACGTCCTCCAGCATGAGCGCCTCGCCGCCGAACAGATGGGCGCAGCCGGTCGCGTCCAGCAGGATCGCCGCCCCGCCGCCCGCCAGCGCCGCCCCGTCGGGGGCGATCCAGGGCGTGTAGCGCCCGCACCATTCGGCAAGAGCGGAAAGCGCCCGGTGGTCCTCGGCCGGATCGGCGTCGGCGGCGAGGAGGCTCGGCAGGATGGCGCGCGCATCGGCGAGCGCCATGCCCGGCGCGACGCCGGCCCGGAGCGCGGCCCGGCTCGCCGCCATCACCTCGCGCCGGTTGCCCGACGCCGTGACGATGGCGAACGGCCTACCCTGCCACTCGGGCCGGAGCCGGGCGATCCGCTCGGTCGTGAAATGCGCCAGCCACAGCGAGATGACCCGTCTCATCGCGCCACTCCATCAGCCATGCGCCGGGCGGGGCCGCCCGGCAGCGGAACAGCTCGGCCCGGAAACGCGACCGCGTCTCGTGCGACGGCGCGGCGGATATGCGCCAGCGGCTCGCGGCGGCCGAAGGGGCGGGGGCGTCGGCGTCGGGACACAGCAGCACCCCGGCCGCGCCGCCCGCTTCGGCGGCAAACGCGAGGCGGCGGGTCGCGATCAGCGACACGGCCCCCACTTCGCCGATCGCGACGATCCCGGCCCGCAGGCCCTCCTCCATTGCCCACAGCGCGTCGTCGTCGCGCCGCGCCGCGACCAGCACCAGGCGCGCCGGGTCGAGCCCGGCTGCGGCGAGCCCGGCGGGGCAGGGGGCGCCGGCGTCGAGCGCCTGGGACCGCACGCACCAGACCAACGGCCCGTCCCCGCCAAGCCGCCGGGCGAGCGCCAGGGCGAAGGCGGTGGCCGGTCCGGCATCGGCGGCCAGCACCTCGTGCAGCGCACCTTTCACCAGCCCGCCGCCGAGATGGGCGTCGATAGGGGTAAGGCCGAGCGCCACTGCCTCGCCGCCCGTCCCGCCCGCTTCCAGCGCGCGCACGCGCCGGCGCAGCCCGTCGATCAGGGCCGGGTCGGGGGTGCGGGCGTCATACGAAGGCATGTGGTCGGTCCGGTCGTTCGTCCCGAATGTTCCCTTTTTGTTCCGAAAGAGTCAAGGGTCTGCCAGCGGCCCAAACATGCTAGCGTTCGCCAAGGTTAAGGAGGGCGCGATGGGCTACGACCTCAAGATCGCGGGCGGGACGGTGATCGACGGCACGGGCAAGCTGCGCTACACGGGCGACGTGGCGATAGCGGACGGGAAGATCGTCGCGGTCGGCGAGGCGCCCGGCACAGCGCGCCGCACCATCGACGCGCGCGGCGCGATCGTCGCCCCCGGCTTCATCGACGTCCACACGCACTATGACGCCCAGGTGATGTGGGACCCGATGCTCACCATCTCGCCATGGCACGGCGTCACGACGGTGGTGATGGGCAATTGCGGGTTCGGCGTCGCGCCGGCCCGGCCGAACCACCGCAAGCTCCTGATGCAGACTTTGGAGAACGTCGAGGGGATGAGCCTCGCCGCGCTCGAGGCCGGGCTCGGCCGATGGCCGTTCGAAAGCTTCCCCGACTATCTCGATGCCATCGCCGCGCGCGGGACCGCGATCAATCTGGGCGCGATGATCGGCCACTCGGCGGTCAGGCTCTATGTCATGGGGCTCGACTCGACTGAGCGCGCGGCAACCGACGACGAGGTGGCCGCGATGGCCTGGCTCGTCGGCGACGCCACGAAGGCCGGCGCGCTCGGCTTCTCCACCTCGACCTCGCGGCTGCATGTCGGGTTCGCGGGCAAGCCGGTGCCGAGCCGCCTCGCTGACATGGATGGCGAGACCGTCCGGCTTGCCGGCGCGGTGGGCGCGAACGGCGGCGGTGTGGTGCAGCTCACCACGGGAATCGAGCCCGACTTCGTCGCGTTCGAGAAGCTGGCAGCGGCCGCCGGCAAGGTGAGCTGGACCGCGCTCCTTACCCGCATCGGCAACGACGCGCTGCACGAGCGACACCGCGAGATCGCCGCGGCGCAATACGCCAAGGGCCTGCCGATCCACCCGCAGGTGTCGTGCCGGCCGCTGATGATGGAGTTCCAGCTCGCCGCACCCTTCCCGTTCGAGCGGCTGGACGCGTTCAAGCCGGCGTCGGCGTCGGACCGCGCAGGCAAGGCGCGGGTCTATCGCGATCCCGATTTCCGTGCGGCGATGAAGCGCGAGCTACAGGCCGACGCGAAGGCCGCGCCGCAGACCTGGGCGCTGCGCGAGGCGATGAAGCGGATGGAGGTGTCGGCCTGCGCCGAAGAGCCCGCGCTCGACGGACGGAGCGTCGAAGAGATCGCGGCCGAACGCGGCGTCGATCCGCTCGATCTGGTGCTCGACCTCGCGCTCGCCGGCGATCTGGAGACGCGCTTCCGCATCCCGCTCGCCAACACCAACGAGGACGCGCTCGGCGACATGATGAACGACCCCTTCACCGTCGTCGCGCTGTCCGATGCCGGCGCCCATGCGAGCCAGCTCTGCGACGCCTGCTACACGACCGACCTGCTGGGCCGCTGGGTGCGCGACAAGGGCGCGCTGACCTTGGAGGCCGCCATCGACCAGCTTTGCGCCCGTCCAGCGGCGATCTTTGGGCTCAAGGGGCGCGGCCGGCTGGCGCCAGGCTACGCCGGCGACTTGGTGGTGTTCGACCCCGCGACGGTCGCGGCCGGGCCGCTGGAGCGCGTCTATGACCTGCCGGCCGGCGCCGACCGGCTGGTGTCGCAGGCGAAGGGCATCAGGGCCGTCGTCGTCAACGGCACCGTGCTGCGCGAGGAGGGCGCCGACGCGCTCGGCCCGAAGGACCGGCTGCCGGGCCAAACAATTCGGCGGGCTGCGGCGTGATGCTGCCGCTCGATTGTCGTCACGGCCCGTTCCAGACGACGTGGCCGAGGGCGGAGATGTCGTAGCCGCCGAACTCCGCCGCGCGGGCGGCGAAAGCGTCGGTGCGGGAGAAGGCCAGAAGCTTCTGGATCGGCGGCTCGAAATAGTCGCGCCGGCGGACGGCGAGATCGAAACGCTCGCGCGCCAGCGACACAAAGTCGAGCTTGAGTTGGCCGGCCACGCCCTCGACCGCAAGGCCGGCGTCGGCCCGGTTTTCCAGCACGGCGAGGCCGAGCTCGGTCTCGCCCTTGGACGTCTCGGGCAGGAAGCCGATGGCGTCGCGGACGAGCCCCGCCTGGGCCAGCAGATGGTCGAACAGCACGGCCGAGCCCGCCCCCTCCTGGCGGTGGGCGACGCGCACGCCCGCGCGGGCGAGGTCGGCGATGCCGGCGATGCCGAGCGGGTTGCCGCGGGCGACGACCAGCCCCTGGCTGCGCCACGCCCATTCGATCAGCACCGCCTGCATCGTTCCCAGGACGCGGGACACGGCGGCGACGTTGTAGGCGCCCGTCTCCGGATCGAGGAGGTGCAGCCCGGCCGCGACCGCCTTGCCGTCTGCCAGCCGCTCCAGCCCGCCGGTCGAGCCGCAGGCGAACATGGCCAGCTCGGAGCCGGATTCCTGTAGCGCCCAGTCGAGCAGAGGATCCTGGCTGCCGGCGACAATGGGCGGGGCCGGTTCGGCGCGCAGACCGGCATCCTCCACCCCGGCGATGACCCAAAGGTCGATCAAATGGCGTGGGAACAGCCACTTGCCCGCAGCGCGGCTGCAGGGGATCCGCCGCTCGCGCACCAGCTCGTAGACCTTGCGCTCCTTGATGCGGAGATAAGCGGCAACCTCCGCCGTGGTCATCAAATCGGCCATTGCCGGGTCCGTTTCCTTGCGTCATAAGGGAGGAATCTTGCGTATATTTCTTATTAAAATAATTAATACAGAAAATCACGCAAAAAAGTGCTAATGGGCGGGCATGAAAGACCTATCCGACGCGGCGGTGGCGGCGCTCCACATGGTGCTGACGCTCGATCCTGCTTTGGCCGAGATCGTCGTCCTGTCGCTCGTGGTGAGCCTGACCGCGGTGGGGTTGTCGACCTTCGTGGGCCTGCCGCTCGGGGCGGTCGTCGCGTTGTCCCGATTTCCGGGGCGAGGCGTCGTGGTGCTCATGCTCAACACCATGATGGGGCTGCCGCCCGTGGTGGCGGGACTGGTGATCTATCTCCTGCTGTCGCACTCGGGGCCGCTCGGCGTGCTCGGCGTATTGTTCACGCCGACCGCGATGGTCGTCGCGCAGTTCGTCCTGATCCTGCCGATCGTCGCGGCGCTGACGCGCCAGGCGATCGAGGATTTGTGGGAGGAATACCGCGACCTCCTGGTCTCGCTCGGCGCCGGGCGGATGCGGATCGTCGCGACGCTGCTGTGGGACGGAAGGGTGCGGCTGATCACGGCCGTGCTGGCCGGCTTCGGACGGGCGTCGGCCGAGGTCGGCGCGGTGATGATCGTGGGCGGCAACATCGACCACGTGACGCGGGTGATGACCACCGCGATCGCGCTGGAAACCTCCAAGGGCGACCTGGTGAAGGCGATCGCGCTCGGCCTCGTGCTGATCGCGCTCAGCGTCGCGGTCAACGGCGCGGCGTCGCTGCTCGCTGCCACCGCGCGTCCGGCCGAGGTGGCGTCGTGAACGGCGAGAGCATCCTGCCGCTCGCGGTCGAGGGGCTGGGGTTCTGCGCCGCAGGGCGCAATCTGGTCGGCCCGCTCGACTTCCGCCTCGATGCCGGCGGGATCAGCGTCGTGCTCGGGCCGAACGGCGCCGGCAAGACGCTGACGCTCCGCATGTGCCACGGAATCACGACGCCGAGCGCCGGTCGGGTGCGCTGGCTTGGCGGCGCAGCCCGCCCGGCGCTGCGCCAGGCGATGGTGTTCCAGGATCCGGTGCTGCTGCGCCGGTCGGCGCGGGCCAACCTCGCCCACGCGCTCGCCTGCCGCGGTGTCCCGCGTTCGGCGCGCGGTGCGCGGATCGACGCGGCGCTCGCGCGCACCGGGCTCGCCCATCTGGCGCGCATGCCGGCGCGGGTACTATCGGGCGGCGAGCGCCAGCGCCTCGCCCTCGCCCGCGCCTGGGCGCTCGAGCCCGAGGTGCTGTTCCTCGACGAACCGACCGCGAGCCTCGATCCCGCCGCGTCGCGCGCGGTCGAGGAGGTGATCGCCACGATCCACCGCGCCGGCACCAAGGTGGTGATGACCACCCACGACCTCAGCCAGGCGAAGCGCCTTGCTGACGAGGTGCTGTTCCTGTGCGAGGGCTGCCTGCTGGAGCGCGCTCCCGCCGCCGACTTCTTCGCGCATCCGACCACGCCGGAGGCCCGCGCCTTTCTCACGGGCGAGATCGTCATTTCCAGGGAGAGAAGCGCATGATCGCTAGAAGAGCTTTGCTCGCCGCCGCGCTCGCGGGTTTGGTCCTGGCCCCTGCCGCGCAGGCGGCCGACCGGTTCATCACCGTCGCCTCGACCACCTCGACCCAGAATTCGGGCCTGTTCGAATACCTACTGCCCAAGTTCACCGCGAAAACCGGCATCGCCGTCCACGTCGTCGCGGTGGGCACCGGCGCCGCGCTCAAGATCGGCGAGCGGGGCGACGCCGACGTGCTGCTGGTGCATGCGCGCGACGCCGAGATCAAGTTCGTCAAGGCAGGCTACGCGGTGAAGCGCTACCCGGTGATGTACAATGACTTCGTCGTGGTCGGGCCGCCCTCGGACCCCGCGCACATCAAGGGCATGAAGGACGTGGCGAAAGCCTTCCAGGCGATCGCCGGGACCAAATCGCTGTTCATCTCGCGCGGCGACAATTCCGGCACCAACAAGGCGGAGCTGAAGATCTGGAAGGCGGCGAAGATCGACCCCAAGCCGGCCTCGGGCAAATGGTACCAGGCGGCGGGCGCGGGGATGGGCGCGACCCTCAACATGACCGCGGCGCGCGACGCCTACACGCTGACCGACCGCGGTACCTGGATCTCGTTCAAGAACCGCCAGGGGCTCGGCATCGTGGTCGAGGGCGACCCGAGGCTGTTCAACCAATATGGCACGATGCTGGTGAACCCGAAGCTTCACCCGAACGTGAAGGTCAAGGACGGCGAGGCGTTCATCCATTGGCTGATCTCACCCGAGGGCCAGAAGGTGATCGCCTCCTATAAGCTGCACGGCGAGCAGCTCTTCTACCCTGACGCCAACGTGCCCGGGCGGTAAGGCGGACGCGTCCCCATTGCGAATCTCATTCCCGTTCGGGCGGCGGGGAATTATAAAGGGGGATCGTCACAACGCTGACCGAGAAACGCTGGGGAGGATCGTCATGCTGGTGCGCACGCTTGTCGCCGCCGTGTCAGTCGCCGCGCTGCTCGCCGTGCCGGCGGCGAAGCCGGCCGTCGCGCAGGGCAAGAAATATGTTCTTAAGGTCGCGATCTTCACGCCCGAGCCGGCCTCGAGCTCGCGCTGGTTCAAGATGAAGAAGGCCGAGCTCGCCAAGGCGTCGAACGGGCGGCTCGACATCGAGCTGTTCTTCGGCGCCTCGATGGGGCCTCTGCCGCGCCACTACGACCTGGCGCGCACCGGCGTTGCCGACATGTCGTGGTTCCAGGAGGGGGCGACACCCGGCCGCTTCCCGATGACCGAGCTGCTGCAGACGCCCTTCCTGTTCCCGGCCGGCGCCGAGGGGGCGATCGTCGGTTCCAAGGTCGAGGGCGACCTCCTGCCCGAGTTGCAGAAGGAGCATCACGACGTGCAGCTCCTCTGGGTCGTGAACAACCGCCCGTCCGGCCTGTATGACGGACACAAGCCAATCAAGACCATCGACGACCTGAAGGGCCGCCGCTACCGCACGCCGACACAGTGGGACGTCGGCGTACTGAAGGCGCTGGGCGCGGTGCCGATCGGCATTCCCGCCACCGAGATGGCCGAGTCGCTTCAGAAGGGCACGATCGACGGCGTCGTCACCGATCCGGTCGGCGTTTTCACCTTCAAGCTCGGCGGGCTGGTGCACTATTACAACGACACGGTGCGCACCGCGATCACCTTCGGCCTCGCGCTGAACAAGCGGTCGCGCGCCGCGCTGCCGGCCGATCTCGGGAAGCTGGTCGACGGGCTCGGCGGCAAGGCGGAAGGCGTCTCAATGGCGACGCTGACCTGGGGCAAGGATTTTCCTGCCTTCGAAAAATATGCCAAGGAGGCGAACATCGAGAAGGTGAGCCTCGACGAAGCGTCCGAAAAGGCGTTCCACGCGGCGGCCGAGAACGTCATCAAGGTACACATCGCCGAGATGGAGAAGAAGGGCATGAAGGCGCGCGCGTTCTATGACCGCGCCAAAGCCCTTTCGGCCAAGTATCAGAAGGAAATGTAGCGTTCCCATGATGCAGGTCGTCGGGGCGGCGGCGCGGCTCCTCAGCCACGTCGCCGCGATCGCGCTGTTGGGGATGGTGGCGGTCAACGTGCTCGATGTCGGGCTGCGCTCGACCGTCAACACCCCCATCTTCGGCGCCTACGAGATCGTCGAGCTGCTGCTCGCCGCGGTCGCCTTCCTGGTGATCCCCGAGGCGTTCCTGCGCGAGGGCCACATCACCGTCGAGCTGATCGACCAGGTGGTCGGGCCGCGCACGGTCGGCTGGCTGAAGGCGCTGGGCATGCTGGCGACGGTCGTGTTCCTCGCGCTTCTGACCTGGGCGATGATCCAGCCGGCGATCGACATGGTCACGTTCAACGATGTGACCTTCAATCTGCACATGCCGAAGATCTGGGACGGCGCGTTCGTGCTGACCGGCATCGCGGCGGCCACCGTCGCCGCCCTTATCATGTTCGTGAAGTCGGTCGCGGCGGCGCTGCGTTCGGGGAGCGGCCGATGAGCCCGCAGATCATCGGCGTCTACGGGATCGGCGTGCTGATCCTGCTCACTTTCCTGCGGGTGCCGCTGGGCGCGGCGATGGGTCTCGTCGGGCTGGTCGGCTACGCGGCGATCGACGGCTGGCACAAGGCATTCGTGGTGTTCGGCACCACGCCCTATTCGCTCGCCAACTACTCGATCTCGGTGCTGCCGCTGTTCATCCTGATGGGCACGGTGGCGACGCGGTCCGGCATGTCGCGTGAGTTGTTCGAAGCGGCGAACGCGCTGTTCGCCGGACGGCGCGGCGCGCTCTCGATGGCCACCATCGGCGCCTGCGCGGGCTTCGCCGCCGTCTCGGGCTCGTCGGTCGCGACCGCCGCGACCTTCACGCCGATCGCTGTGCCGGAGATGCGCCGCTACGGCTACGACATGCGGCTCGCCACCGGCTCGGTCGCCGCGGCGGGCACGCTCGGGATTCTCATCCCGCCCTCGGTCATCATGGTCATCTACGCGCTGCTCGCTGAGCAGTCGGTGCCCGCCCTGTTCGCGGCCGGCATGATTCCGGGCGTCCTCCTCGCCACGCTCTATGTCGGCGTCGTCTGGGTGATTGCCCAGATCAGCCCCGAATGGGCGCCGATGAGCGAGCGGGTGCCCTGGCGCGAGCGCATCCGCACCGCCAAGGCGATGTGGAAGCTCGCGCTCCTGTTCGCGCTCGCGGTCGGCGGCATCTATACCGGCTGGTTCTCGCCGACCGAGGCAGCAGGCATCGCGTCGTTCGCCGCCATCGTGATCGCGCTCGCCGGCGGGTCGATGGGATTCAGGGGCCTGTGGGACTGCCTTCTCGAATCCCTCTGGACGACCGCGATGATGCTGTTCATCTTCACCGGCGCGTGGATCTTCGCCTATTTCGTGGTGCAGACCCAGGTGCCGGTGCTGCTGGTCGAGTTGATCAAGGATCTGTCGCTCGCGCCGTGGCAGGTGCTCGTCGCGATCATCATCTTCTACATGATTCTCGGCTGCTTCCTCGATTCGGTCGCGATCATCGTGGTGACGGTGCCGGTGTTCCTGCCGGTCGTGCTTGCGCAGGGGTATGACGCGGTCTGGTACGGCGTGCTGATGGTGGTGGTGGTCGAGGTGGGACTGATCACCCCGCCCGTCGGCATGAACGTGTTCGTGATTCGCGCCCAGCTCAACGACGTGCCGATGGGGACGATCTTCCGCGGCATCGTGCCGTTCCTCACCGCCGATGCGATCCTGGTGGCGCTACTGTTGATATTCCCCGGCCTCGCGCTCTGGCTGCCGCACGTGCTGTATTGAGCGCTCGGCCCTACGCGTCTTCCTCGGCGAGCTTCTTGACGGTCTTTTCCTTCCAGGACGACATCGGCTGGAAGGTCTCCTCCACGCCCCACTTCATGCGGGTGTGCTCGAAGATTTCCTCGTCCGAAAGCGAGAGGTCGAGCTTGGCGACCACCGGCTGCTTCACGTACCAGGGCGTGTCGACGAAATACTCCATCCGGTTGCCCTCGGGGTCGCGGAAATAGACCGACCACCAGGCGCCGTGGTTGGTGGGGTCGATGTCGGTGACCTCGCCGCACGACTTGAGCACCGCATAGCGGCCGCGCAGCGCGTCCATCGACTTGATGCGGAACGAGACGTGGTTGAGCAGCCGCGCGTCGGGCGGGCCTGTGCGGCCGGAGCACAGCCCGAACATGTGGTGGTCCACCTCCGGGTCGAGGGTGAAGAAGGTCAGCTCCTGGCCGCGCGCAGGGCCGGTGTCGGACTGGTGGAAGCCCAGCGTGTCGCGGTAGAACCGCACCATCCGCGGCTGGTCGTAGCAATAGATGATGACGTGGCTGATCGCGCCCTTCGGGGCCTTGGGCATGGCGGCCTCCTTTCGCGTGGCCGAAGACTAAGGCCGGGGGCGGCGGCGATCAACGCCGCGTCAACGTCCCTGCGGCCGGGTGCCGCCAGCGATAGCGTGGCTCGCCTGGTTCTCGACCCACACGAAGACGCCGTCCTGGGTGTCGGCGGCCTTGATCTCGTAGTCTTCGCCGGGCTTCGCCTCGAAGGCGAGCGTGCCCGGCGTCTGGGCGTAGGGAAGGACCGGCAGAGGCCGGGCGAGGATGCCCTGCATGTAGTCGTAGCGCACCACGTGGCGGCCAGGCGCGAGCTCGAGCCAGCTCGTCATCCAGGCGGGTCGGCGCCCGTCGACGCTCTCGATCTGCAAGTGATTGCCGACCAGCCCCCCCGTCAGGTTGATGGTCGCGCAGCACAGACGCGCGATCGCGCCGTACGGCTTCTCCGGCCCGGGATAGTCCTTCGCCGGCTCCGCGCAGCCGGCGAGAGCGAGCGTCAGGCCCGAGAGAACGACCAGAGGTACGAAGACACGGAGACGAGGTTTCACCCGACGAACCACTTGCTGCCGCGGACGGCTGAGAGACTAGCCATATCGCGCTGCGAGGGGCAATGCGGCATGGGGTGCGGGATTTGACGTTGACAGGAAAGGCCGCGGGGGCTTCAGTTGGGCCAAGCGACAAGAACAGGGGAGAACGCCCGCTTCGGGCGCGGAAATCAGCATGGCAAGCCATTCCACAAGCAAGGTGACGGTCGACGGCTGCACGGTCGAGGTGATGCGCGGCGGCAAGGGCGCGCCGCTGTTGTTCCTGCACGGGGCGGGCGGAGCGCAGATGTGGCTGCCCTTCATGGACAAGCTCGCCGAGCGCTACGACCTGATCGTGCCGAGCCATCCGGGCTACGACCGCTCCGACACGCCCGACTGGCTCGATAACGTGTCCGATCTCGCCTATTTCTATCTCGACTTCATCGACAAGCTGAAGCTTTCGGGCGTCCACCTGGTCGGTAATTCGATGGGCGGCTGGATCGCCGCCGAGATCGCGGTGCGCGACAGCGCGCCGCTCGCCTCGCTGACGTTGGTCTCGGCGGCCGGCATCCACGTGAACGACGTGCCCAAGGGCGACCTCTTCCTGTGGACGCCCGAGCAGCGCATCCGCAACCTGTTTCACAACCAGGCCTTCGCCGACCGCATGCTGCAGCAGCCGCCGTCGGAGGAGATGATCGACATCCAGCTCAAGAACAGTTTCACCACAGCGAAGCTTGCCTGGAGCCCGCGCTTTTTCAGCCGCGACCTGCACAAGTGGCTGCACCGGATCGACGTGCCGACGCTGATCGTGTGGGGCGACGACGACAAGATCTTCCCGACGCCCTACGCCAAGGCGTACCAGAAGCTGATCCCCGGCTCGAAGGTCGAGGTGCTGGGCGATTGCGGCCACGTGCCCCAGGTCGAGAAGATGGAGCAGTTCCTCGCGCTGGTGACGAAGCACGCAAATGGCGCCAAGCCGGCGGCGAAAGCCCCGCCGCGCGCCGCGGCGGCGAAGCGCCCGGCGCCTAAGCGAGCGACGCCCGCGCGCAAGGCGCCCGCGAGGAAGCCCGCCGCTGCCAAGAAGCCAACCAAGCCCGCAGCGAAGAAACCCACCCGCAAGGCCGCGCGTCCGGCGCGCGCCAAGGCGAAGCTTCAGCCCAAGATCGCGGCCCGGCCCGCGCGCGCCAAGGCGAAGGTCCAGTCCCGGCCTGCGGCGCGGCGGAAGTGAGATCGCTTCGCGCATGACGCGGGCGCTACTGGGGACGAACGGAACGATTGGAAGGGCGCGGGCATGAAATTCGTCTTCTTCCATCTGATGCCCTATGTCGACCTCGAGTCCGGCGTGGCGGAGAAGCTCGGCACCGCCTGGCTCACCTTGTCGAACAAGTACTATGACCCGAAGAAGGGCGCAGCACTTTACAAGCGCTACATCGACGAGCTCGTCTACGCCGCCGAGCTCGGCTACGACGGCGTTTCGGTGAACGAGCACCATTCGACGGCCTACGGGCTGATGCCGGCACCCAACCTGTTCGCCGCGTCGCTGATCCAGCGCGTGCCGAAGACGACCAAGATTTTCGTGCTCGGCCGCGCGCTGCCGATCACCGAGAACCCGCTGACCATCGCCGAGGAGTTCGCCATCCTCGACAATCTGTCGGAAGGGCGTCTCGTCGCCGGCTTCGTGCGCGGCGTCGGCACCGAATACCATGTGACCGGCGCCAACCCCGGCCAGTCGCTCGCCCGCTTCCGCGAGGCGCACGACCTGATCATCCGCGCCTGGACCGAGCCCGGCCCGTTCGAGTTCCACGGAAAGTTCTACGACTTCAACTACGTCAATATCTGGCCGCGGCCTTACCAGAGCCCGCACCCCGAGGTGTGGATTCCCTCGCAGGGCTCGGCCGAGACGATCGAGTTCGCCTCGCACCCCGACCGGAAATACGTCTATCTCCACACCTTCTCGCCGACGGAGACGGTGCAGAAATACATGGATGCGTACCGGGAGCGTGCGGCGAAGTATGGCTGGACCGCGACGCCGCAGAACCTCGGCTGGGGCGTTCCCATGTACGTCGCGGAGACCGACGAGATCGCGGCGCGCGAGATGAAGCCGCACGTCGAGGCGTTCTACAACCGCTTCCTTCGCTCGCCGACGGAGTTCAAGGCCCCGCCGGGCTACACCTCGATGGCATCGATGAAGGGGCTGATCCAGGGCAAGCTCAAGTTCCGCGAGGCCTATCTCGACCTCGACACGCTGCGGAAGCTCGGCATGGCGATCTGCGGCAGTCCGGACACGATGGTCGACATTCTGACCGAGCGCGCCAAGGCGTTCGGCATCGGCCACGTCATCGGCTGGCTGCATTTCGGCACGCTGACGCCCGAGCTGACGCGCAAGAACCTCACCCTGTTCGCCAAGAAGGTGATCCCCAGGCTGCGCGACCTCAACGAGCCCGCCGCGCAGGCCCGCGCCGCGGAGTAGGGCGGGCCATGGCCCTTCTCCCCATCACCGTCGCGAGCTGGGACTATGACCGCGTCCGTGCACTGATCGACGGGCGCGTGCGCGCCGAGGGGTGCGAGATCAACTACCTCGCACTCGCGCCCGAAGAATGCTTCCACCGCGCGCATTTCTTCCGCGAGTTCGACGTCTCCGAGATCGGCATCAGCCACTATCTGGCCGACCTGTCGCGCGGCGAGGCGGGCTACATCGCCATCCCGGTGTTCCTGTCGCGCATGTTCCGCCACTCGGCGATCTACGTGCGCACCGACCGCGGCATCGCGCAGCCCGGCGACCTCAAGGGCAAGCGCGTCGGCGTGCCGGAATACCAGATGTCGGCGGCGATCTGGGCGCGCGCGATCCTGAAGGACGAGTACGGCCTCGACTATACCGACATGCGCTGGGTCGAGGGCGGGCTCGAGGAATGGGGCCGCAAGTCGAAGGTGAAGCTCGCCGTCGGGCCGGACTTCCCGCTGACCCAGTCGCCCGAGGGGCGCTCGCTCAACGACATGCTGGCGACGGGAGAGCTCGACGCGGTGGTGAGCCCGCGCGCGCCGTCATGTTTCACGGCGGGCACCGCGCCGGTGCGGCGCCTGTTCGAGGATTTCCGCTCGGCGGAGCGCGACTACTATCGCCGCACGGGCATCTTCCCGATCATGCACGCGGTCGGCATCAGGAACGACGTGGCCGAGCGCCACCCCTGGCTCCCCGTCAGCCTGATGAAGGCGTTCGAGGCGGCGCGCCGCATCGCCAGCCGCGATCTGGGCGAGGTGGCGGCGCTCAAGGTCGGGCTGCCCTGGCTCGCGCAGGAGCTGGCCGAGACGCGGGAGATCATGGGAGCCGATTTCTGGACCTACGGGCTCGAGCCCAACCGCAAGACGCTCGAAGCCCTCGTGCGCTACGCGTACGAGCAGGGCATCATGGCGAAGCCGATGAAGCCCGAAGCGCTGTTCGCGCCCTCGACCTTGGACATGTCGAAGATCTGACGGCGACTATCTTTTCTTTGCCGCCTGGATCGCCTGCCAGATGCGCTGAGGCGAGGCGGGCATGTCGAGATTGGTCACGCCGACCGGCTTCAGCGCGTCGTGCACGGCGTTCATCACCACGGCGAGGGCGCCGGTGGTTCCGGCCTCGCCGCCGCCCTTGACGCCCAGCGGATTGCCCTTGGTGACGACCTCGTTGGTCTCGACCTTGAACGAGGGGAGCGTGTCGGCGCGCGGCAGGGCGTAGTCCATGAACGAGCCGGCGACCACCTGGCCGCCGTCTTCGTAGACCACGTGCTCCATCACCGCTTGTCCCACCCCCTGGGCGATGCCGCCGTGGACCTGGCCGTCGACGATCAGCGGGTTGATGACCCGCCCCACGTCGTCGACCGCGACGTATTGCACGATCTCCATCGTGCCGGTATCGGGGTCGATCTCCACCTCGCAGACCGCGCAGCCGTTGGGATAGGCCGGGATGCGCCCGACGAATTTCTGTTCGCCGTCGAGCGGGCCCTTGAGCTCGTCGGGCACCTTTCCTTCGGCGGCGGCCTTCGCCGCGTCGAACAGCCCGACCGAGCGGTCGGTGCCCGCCACCGTGAAGCGGCCGTTCGCGAACTCGATGTCGGCGACCGCGGCCTCCAGCATGTGGGCGGCGATCTTCTTGCCCTTGTCGATGATCTGGTCGCACGACTTGACCATGACGAATCCGCCGAGCCGCATCGACCGGTCGGAATGGGTGCCGCCGCCCTCGGGCACCAAATCCGAATCGCCGGTCACCATCTTCACCTGGCCGTGCTCGACTCCGAGCCAGGTGGAGATCACCTGCGGGAAGCTGGTCTCGTGCCCCTGGCCCTGGGACAGCGTCCCGATGATGACGTCGACCGCCCCCTCGGGATTGACGACGACGCGGGCGCGCTCGATCGGGATTCCGACCGGCGTCTCGATGTAGCAGGCGAGCCCGATGCCGGCGAGCTTGTCGCGCCTCGCCGCCGCCGCGCGCCGCGCCTCGAAGCCGGCCCAGTCCGAGATGCGCAGGGCCGTGTCCATGTTCTCCTCGAACTCGCCGCAGTCGTAGGTGAGCCCGCCCTGCGTCTTGTACGGGAAGCTCTTGATGAGGTTGCGCCGGCGCAGCTCGATCCTGTCGATGCCGAGCTTCTCGGCCGCCATGTCGACCAGCCGTTCCATCGTGTGCATCGCCTGCGGCCGGCCCGCGCCGCGATAGTTCACGCTCGGCAGGGTGTTGGTCAGGATGCCGAGCGCGCGCAGGCAAAGGTTCGGGATGTCGTAGAGCGTGGTCGCGATGCGCGAGCCGTTGACCGCCGGCACGTAGGAGATCGTGTTGCCGCCCACGTTGGAGTAGAGCGTGACCTTGAGGCCGAGGAACTTGCCGTCCTTGTCGAGGGCCAGCGAAGCGCGCGTCACCACGTCGCGCGCCTGGTAATCGGCGACGAAGGCCTCGGTGCGCTCGCCGGTCCACTTGACCGGCCGGTTGAACTTCTTCGCCGCCCACAGCGCGCAGATATATTCGGCGTGCAGGTGGCCGCGCGGCCCGAACCCGCCGCCCACATCCTTCTGCACCACGCGCACCTTGTTCTCTGGCAGCGAGAACACGCCGGCGATGGCGGTCTTCTGGCCGTGCACGCCCTGGCCGCCGGTCCACAGTGTGAGGCGGTCGCCGTCCCACTCGGCGAGGCAGGCGCGCGGCTCCATCTGGCAGTTGGCGACGCGGTTGGAGACGAACTCGCCCTCGATGACGTGCGCGGCGGCCCTGAAGACCTGCTCGGTCTTCTCGCAGTCGCCGACGAAGCCCTCGAACGCAATGTTGTTCGCCACACCGTTCCACACCTCGGGCGCGCCCGGTTCAATGGCGTCGAGCCCGCGGATGATGGCGGGCAGCGTCTCGTACTCGGCCTCGACCAGATCGGCCGCGTCTTTCGCCTGGGCCAGCGTCTCCGCCACCACGAACGCAACCCCTTCGCCCACGTGGTGGATCTTGTCGGCGACCAGCGGGATTAGCCCGTGCTCGAACGCCTTGCGCCCGTCCGGATAGCCGAACGTGACCTTGGTGATGTCCTCGGGGGAGGGGCCCATGGCGCGGCTTGGCGAGGGGTTGAGCCCCTCGGCGAAATACTGCGCGCCGGTCAGGACCGCGACGACGCCTGGCGCACGTTCGGCCGCCGCGGTGTCGATCCGCTTGAGCCGCGCGTGGGCGTAGGGGCAGCGCACCATGTGCCCGTAAAGCTGACTCGGCCGGTTGTAGTCGTCCGAATAGCAGCCCTTGCCTTGCAGCAGCCGCAGGTCTTCGACCCGCGGCAGCGGCGCCCCGATCCCCAAATCCATCGACCGCGCCCTACGCCGGGACCTTGGCCGGCGTGTAGAGCTCGGTCGTGTACTTCGCCGGTGCATCGGCGGCGACAGGGTTGCTCAACGTGCCGAGCCCCTCGATCTCCACCTCGCACAAGTCGCCCGGTTTCATCTGCACCATGCCCGGCACGTAGACGCCGCCGCTGTTGGGCGGTGGCGTCTCGCCCGGATGCGGCGGGAGCGAGCCCGGCGAGCCCGACACAATCACGTCGCCCGGGCGCAGAAAATAGCCCTGCGACAAATAGTTGATGAGCTGCGGCACGCCGAACACCATCAGGTCGGTGGTCGCGTTCTGGCGCTCGATGCCGTTGACGCGGGTGATGACGCGCTTGCCCTTCCAGTCGCCGAACTCGTCCGGCGTCATCAGCCAGGGGCCGAAGCTTCCCGACTGCTCGAAGTTCTTGCCGAGCCCGAACTGGCGGTTGTGGCTCTGGTATTCGCGCACCGAGCCCTCGTTGTAGCAGGCATAGCCGGCGACGTGGTCGAGCGCCTTGTCGACCGGGATGTGCCGCCCGCCCTTGCCGATCACGACGGCAAGCTCGCCCTCGTACTCGTACTTCTTCGCGACGGCTGGGTCGGGGCAGACGATGGGCTGCAGATGCCCGACCTGGCTGCACGGCATGCGAAGGAAAATCTGCGGATACTTCGCCGAGGTGGTGAGGCCGGTCTCCTCGACGTGCAGCTTGTAGTTGAGCGCGAGGCACCAGATGGCGTTGGGATCGGTGATCACCGGGTCGAGCGCGACGTCGGCGAAGGTGAGGTCGGCTTTCTTCCCCTTCGCGGCGGCGGCGGCCTTGGCGAGCCCGTCCTTCATCTCGAGAAGCGCGCGCAGGCTCCGGGGCATGTCCGGCGCGGCCTTGGGCAGCGCGACGAAGCGCGTGTCGTCGACCATCACCCCCACGCCCGCCTGGCCGCCCTGCCGGTACGAGATCAGTCTCACCTTCGCCTCCCACGGGAAAATACGGATGAGCGAGGGTGGCAAAATTCGCGCTCCCCGGCAAGCGCGGGGAGGGAGACAGCCTATCCCCGCTGGCCGCCGAGGCGGTGGTGGAGCTGTTCGAGCTCGGCGCGGAGGTCGTCGATCTCGTCGCGCGCGGCGTCGTCGGGATGGCGGTCGGGATCGGGCGCGGCGGGAATCGCCAGGTGCGCCTCCTCGACCCGTCCGACCAGGCCGCGCACCTTGCTCTCGGCGCGCTCGCGCGGCGGGCGCGCGTCCGTCGGCGCGGCAGGAAGCTCCGGCACGTCATCCAATTCGACCAGATCCTCGCCGTCGAGCAGGGCCTGCGCCACGCCGGCGATCTTCGGCACGGTTTCATCGCCCGCGCGGCCGATGCTGCGATCGACCACTTCCAGGAGCGCCTCGACCTGACGCGTGAGCTCGGCATGCTGGTCCTCCAGCGATGCCAGCCGCGCGCGATACTCGGCGATCTCGTCCTCTTGCTCCGTGAACCGGTCGCGGATCTGGCGCCACATCTCGACCAGGGCCGCGCCCTGGCTATCGCGTGCCTCGCGCGCGGCATCGAGGTTGTGGACGGCCCGGTCGACGCGGGATTTGAGGGCATCCAGATCGGTCATGCGGCGCTCTCCCGGCGTTTGAGGCCAGGATCGCCGGGCAGGGTTAACGAAGCGTTGCGCACCCTTGCGCGTTGACAGCATTCTCCCGATCGCCTATCCGGCCGCCATCTCCCGCTACAGCGGATCGCCCGTGGCCCGCGCCGTACCCTTCGTCCCGTTCGTCGCAACGCTGGTGGTGCTGGCGGCGGCGCTGACCTGGGCGATGATCCGGGTGCGCATCCTGGACGTGCCGGGGCCGCGCTCGTCGCACGACCGGCCGGTGCCGCGCACGGGCGGCATCGCCATGGCGGCGACCTTCTTCGCCGGACTCGGCTGGCTCGCCGCGACCGGCGGCCTTGCGGGTTACGAGAGCGGCCGCGCGCTCGCCGGCTTCGCCATTGCGGCCCTCCTGGTCGCGCTGGTCGGGCTCGCCGACGATCTGGGCAAGCTCGATGTGAAGGGCAAGCTGGCCGGCCAACTGGTGGCGGCGGTCCTCCTGGTCGCGTCCGGCGTGTCGTTCCGCCAATTTTCCCTGCCGGCGACGGGTCCGCATATCCTCGGCGCCTGGGGCGCGGTCATCACGGTCGTCTGGCTCTTGGCGATCACCAACATCGTCAACTTCATGGACGGGCTCGACGGCCTCGCCGGAGGCACGGGGACGATCGCCGCCGCCTTCTTCGCCGTCGCCGCATCCCAAGGGGGATCGCCGGTGCCGGCGGCGCTGGCCGCCGTGCTCGCCGCCGCGTGCCTGGGCTTCACCGTGTTCAACGCGCCGCGCGCCCGCATCTTCATGGGCGACGCAGGCAGTCAGTTCCTCGGGTTCGCCCTGGCGGCGCTGGCCGTGCTCGCCACCGGCCACGACACGCCGCAAACCTCGGCGCTCGTCATGCCGATGCTGCTGTTTCATTTCGTCTTCGATACCGGCCTGACCTTCTGCCGCCGCCTGTCCGAGGGGCAGCGTGTGACCCAGGCCCACCGCGGCCACCTCTACCAGCTCCTGAACCGGCTGGGCGTCGGGCATTTCGAGGTGAGCGTGCTGCACTGGGCGGTCGGCATCGCCCAGGGGGCCGCGGCACTATGGCTAATCGGCCAGTCGCCGGCCGGCCGGATGGCCGCATTTCTGCCATTTCTGGCCTTCGAGGCGGTCTATGCCGCCCTGGTCCTGCGGGCCGCGCGGCGGCGCAAGATCGTCGCCGGATAGCGGTCAAGGTGTCACGTTCGGCGAAATAGGCTGGAACTTATTCGGAACTTAAACCATTTCGCCCATGGTCCCGACGATTTGACGGGGCAATATGGCCGCCATAGGGTATTCCCATGGACGAGACACCGCATCCGGGCCGCATCCTTCTCGATGAGGTGATGACGCCGCTGGGGGTCAGCCGTAACCAGCTTGCCCGCGACATCGACGTCCCGGTCGGGCGGATCAGCGCGATCGTCTCCGGCGCGCGGGCGATCACCGCCGACACGGCGCTACGTCTTGCGCGGTATTTCGGCACGACGCCCGAGCTGTGGCTTCGGCTGCAGGCCGATTACGACCTGGCCCGCGCGCGCGAGCAGGCGGGCCCGGAGATCGAGGAGCGGGTGCGCGTGCTCCAGACGCGTGCTCCCATTGCGGAGGCGCCGGCCGCGCCCGCCCATGAGGCGCTGACCCCCGAGGCGGCGCCCGAGGAACCTCCTGCGCCGCCCGTCGCCACGCCGGAACCGGAGGCGGAAGAGCCGCTGGCGTTGGACGTTCCTGCGCCGGAGCTCGAGGAGCCGGTGGTCCCGCTCGGCGCGGCCGAACGCGCGCCCGATGCAACGCCTGCGAGCGGCCTGTCGCTTGCGTGGAGCGCCGAGGAGGCGCCGCCCTCCTCCCCCGCGCCGCCGCTCGGTCCCGCCGTCGGGGCGTCGCACGGAGAGGCACAGAGCGGCGAGGCACAGAACGGCGAGGCAAACAACGGCCACGAAGGGATGGCGCCCGGCGGCACGCTCGCCTTCTGGCGCGAGACGGCGGAGCGTGAGGAGGCGGAGCTGCGCCAACGGGGCCAAGACGACAATGACGACGACGTGCTCGACCTTTCCGCCGACATGATGGTGGCCGAGCCGGCCGGCGCAGCGGCGGACGCACCCAACGAGGACGCGTCGCGCGAGACCGTGCCGCCAATTCCCGACCCGCCGCGCCAGCGCTGACGCAGGGGGCAATGGACGATCCTGAGGAGCTGCTCGCGTTCTGGTTCGGCGCGCCCGGCGATCCAGAATACGACACCGGGCGCGCCGTCTGGTTCGAGCCGCGCCACGCCTTCGACGCGGCTTTGCGGGACCGCTTCCTGGACCATCACGAGGCCGCGGCCGCCGGGCGGCTCGACCATTGGATGGCGGCGCCGCGAAGCTGTCTCGCCCTGATCGTCGCGCTCGACCAGCTCCCCCGGAATCTCTTCCGCAACGACCCGCGCTCCTACGCGACCGACGAACAGGCGCTGGCGGTCGCGCGCCATGCCGTGGCCCGAGGTTTCGACCGCGACATGCGCGCGCTCGAGCGCACCTTCGTCTATCTGCCGTTCGAGCATTGTGAGGACGTAGCGACGCAGCGCCAGTGCGTCGTGCTGATGGGCCAGCTCGGCTACCATTCGCGGGGCGTGCGCGCCCTGGACTCCGCCGTGCGTCACCTGGCCATCGTCGCGCGGTTCGGCCGCTTCCCGCACCGCAACGTCATCCTCGGCCGCGCCTCGACGCCGGAGGAGATCGAGTTCCTGACTCGCCCCCACTCCACCTTCCTGCGCACGCCCACCTAGCCCCTATGACAATCGGTCGCACGGCGGCGCGTCGGCGCCGGGTTGGCGGTTGACAAAGCGGCACCTTTACCCCAAACCCTTGCCCCCACTGAACCGGGCCGCCAAGTGCTCTGGATTTCAAATGTTTGACGCGTACGACGCGCCCATGTCGGCGTGCCCCGAGCGGCATTCCCGGCGGCGACGCGAAGCGTGACGCACGGTGCGCCGCGCGGTTCTGGGAGCGGGGGTGAGGGGCGCCGATTTGCCCCCTCCGTGCCACATTTGGCCGCTACGCCGCCCGCCGAGAGTGGAGGGGCGGCGATTGGGAGATTGGAACGCATGGGCCCAATGCTCGACATCCAGCACCTGACCAAGCGCTTCGGCGCGTTCGCGGCGGTCGAGGACGTGACCTTCGCGGCCGATCGCGGCGAGGTGCTCGGGTTCCTCGGCCCGAACGGAGCCGGCAAGACCACGACAATGCGGATGATTGTGGGCTTCCTCGCGCCGTCGTCGGGCCGTGCCATCGTCTGCGGCCATGACGTGACCGAGGACCCGCTGGCGGTGAAGCGCGCCGTCGGCTACCTGCCCGAAGGCGCGCCCTTGTACGAGGACATGACGCCGCTCGGCCTCCTGGGCTTCGTCGCCGATGTGCGTGGGCTTGCGGGGAAGGCGCGCCGCGACGCCATCGCCCGCGCGGTCGCACAGCTCCAGCTCGACGAGGTGTTGGCCCAGCCGATCGGCACGCTCTCCAAGGGCTTCAAGCGGCGCGTCGGCTTCGCCCAGGCCATTCTGCACGATCCGGACGTGCTGATCCTCGACGAGCCGACCGACGGGCTCGACCCCAACCAGAAGCACGAGGTGCGCACCCTCATCGACCGGATGGCCGAGGGCAAGGCGATCGTCATCTCGACCCACCTTCTCGAGGAGGTCGAGGCGGTCTGCTCGCGCGCGGTTATCATCGCGCGCGGCAAGCTGGTCTTCGACGGCACGCCCGAAATGCTGCAAGCGAAGTCGGCGGTGCACAATGCGGTGCACATCCAGGTGGCGCCCAGCGCCGCCGAGGCCTGCCGGGTGAACCTCGCCGGGCTCGAGGGCGTGGCGCGGGTCGATCTTGTCAACGGCACGGACGGGGTCGCCCGGCTGCTCGCCGTGCCGGCCGACGGACGGTCGATCGTCGAGGCGATCAGCGCCCGGCTCAATGCCAAGGGCATCGCCGTCGAGGAGCTGACAGTCGAGCGCGGCCGGCTCGACGAAGTCTTCCGCCGCATCACCACCGAGGCGTAGCCAGACCATGCATCAGACAATCGCCATCAGTCGGCGAGAGCTCGGGGCGTATTTCTCGACCCCGCTCGCCTACGTGTTCATCGTCATCTTTCTGGCGCTCGCGGGCGCGGTAACCTTCTATTTCGGCGGATTCTTCGACCGCAACCAGGCCGATCTGATCCCGTTCTTCTCGTTCCACCCGTGGCTCTATCTGTTCCTGATCCCCGCGGTCGGGATGCGGCTGTGGGCCGAGGAGCGCAAGTCGGGCACGCTCGAACTCCTGATGACGCTGCCCGTCTCGACGCTCGATTCCGTGCTCGGCAAGTTCGTTGCCGCGTGGATTTTTGCCGGCATCGCGCTGGCCCTGACCTTCCCCATATGGATCACGGTCAACTACCTCGGCAACCCGGACAACGGGGTGATCGTCGCTTCCTATGTCGGAAGCTGGCTGATGGCCGGGGCCTTCCTCGCGATTGGCGGGTTCGTCTCGGCGCTCACCAAGAACCAGGTGATCGCCTTCGTAATCGCCGCGGCGGTCTGCTTCCTGTTCTTGATGAGCGGGCTCGACATCGTCCAGAGCGCGGTGCGCGGCTGGGCACCGGCCTATGTGGTGGAACTGGTCGCCTCGCTCTCCTTCCTGGTGCATTTCGAGCGGATCATGCGCGGTGTCCTGGACATCCGCGACGTGATCTTCTTCCTCGTGGTCATGGGGGTGTTCCTTTACGCGAACGTCGTGACCGTCGAGATCAAGAAGGGCGCGTAAGAGGCAATGAACATGCGAAACTGGAGCCGCAAGACCCTCGCCATCGTCGGACTTTCGATCGCCGTGGTGTTCTTCCTGTCGGTGGACGTGGTGTCGAACGCCCTGTTCCCGGCCACCCAGGTCGATCTGACCGAGGGCAAGATCTACACGCTCTCCAACTCCACCCGTAACGTGCTCGCCTCGATCAAGGAGCCGATCACGCTGCGCCTGTTCGTTTCCAACGACTTGATCACCCAGACGCCGAACTACGCGACCTACGCGGCGCGGGTGAAGGAGATGCTCGAACGCTACGTCTCGCTGTCGCACGGCAAGATCACTCTGCAATACATCAACCCGGAGCCGTTCTCGCCGGCCGAGGACCGCGCCGTGGGGTACGGGCTGCAGGCTGTGCCGCTCGACCAGAACGGCGAAGTCGTCTATTTCGGCCTGGTCGGCACGAATACCACCGACGACACCGACACGATCCCGTTCCTCGCGCTGCAGCGCGAGAAGTTCCTGGAATACGACCTCACCCGGATGATCGTGAACCTCGCCCATCCGAAGAAGAAGATCGTCGGCATCGTCACCGGCAGCTACATGGAATCCGACCCGCTCAAGAAGTGGAAGCCGTGGCGGATCACCGAGCTGATCAAGCAGTCCTACGACATCAAGTCGATCTATGACGTCGACAACTGGCCGAAGGACATGGACGTCCTGCTCGTCGCGCACCCGATCGGCCTCAACGACAAGATGCTCTACAAGATCGACCAGTACGTGATGCATGGCGGAAAGGCGCTGGTGTTCGTCGATCCCTTCTCCGAGGAGGTGACGCGCGCCAACCAGGCCCAGCGCATGCCACCCGACATGGGCTCGGACTTCACCAAGGAGTTCAAGGCCTGGGGCATCCAGTTCGATCCGAAGAAGTTCGTCGGCGACCGCGACGCAGCGACCCGCGTCGCGGCCGGCGAGGACGCGGGCGGGCGGCCGATCATCACCGACTATCTGGCCTGGCTGGGCCTCAAGGGCGACGACATCAAGCGCGGCGATCCGATCACCGACGAGCTGAAGCTCGTCAATGTCGCCGCCGCCGGCGCGATCTCCAAGGCGCCGGGTGCGACGATCAAGCTCGAGCCGCTGCTCGAAACCTCGAAGAATTCGGAGATGATCGACGCCGACAAGGTGCGCGTCGATCCCAAGCCCGCCGAGCTGATGAAGAACTTCAAGTCGGCCAACAAGCGCTTCATCATCGCCGCGCGCGTGACCGGCGAGGTCAAGTCCGCCTTCCCCGACGGGCCGCCGCCGGACAAGGACAAAGACGCCGACAAGGATAAAAACGCGAAGGACGCCAAGGCTGACAAGGCGCCGGCGAAGCTCCCGGCCGACTTCCTGGCCAAGTCGAAAGGGCCGGTGGACCTGATCGTGGTCGCCGACACCGACATCCTGGGCGACCGGTTCTGGCTGCGCAGCCAGGACTTCTTCGGCCAGAACCTCGATGTGCCGATCGCCAACAACGCCGATTTCGTGCTCAACGCCATCGACAATCTGGCGGGCGGCTCGGCGCTCTCCGACTTGCGCTCGCGCGGCGTCGCGGCCCGGCCGTTCACCCTGGTCGAGCAAATCCAAAAGGATGCCGAGGACCGCTACCGGGCCAAGGAGCAGCAGCTTACCGACAAGCTCACCGACCTACAGAAGAAGCTGAAGGAGCTGCAGACCAAGCAGGCGGCGACCGGCGGCGCGGCGACCGCAACGTCCGCCGCCCCCAAGTCGGGCGACGATACGATCCTGACGGCCGAGCAGGCGAAGGCGATCGAGGGCTTCCGCCGCCAGATGATCGACACGCGCGCCGCATTGCGCGACGTGCAGCATCGCCTGCGCCAGCGCGTCGAGACGCTCAATTCGTCGCTCAAGGTCGTCAATATCGGCGCGATGCCGGTGCTGGTGCTGATCGTGGCGATCGTGCTTGCCCTCGTGCGCCGGACCAAGATGCGCCGGCGCCAGCACCTGCATGTCGGCTGAGCGCGAGGAGGTCGAACGATGAAACCGAGGACACTGATCGCCTTCGCCGTCGTCACGCTGGTACTGTTCGCCGGCGCCGTCTGGACAATCGTCAACGAGCGCGGCAATACCGCGCTCGCCACCGGCGGCCAGCCGGTCTTTCCTGGCCTCGCCAGCGGCGGCGTGAACAAGGCGGCCGAGATCGACCTCGCCTGGTCGGCGGGCAAGTGGACCATCAAGCGCGACGGCGATACCTGGCGGCTCGCCGAGCGCGAGGGCTATCCCGTGCCGCTCAATCGGGTGCAGGCGGCGCTGATCTCGTTGGCCGAGCTCAAGTTCCTCGAGCCCAAGACGAAGGATCCATCGCGCTATGACCGGCTCGATGTCGAGGACATCACGCCCAAGGCCAAGGGCGGGGTGCAGGTCACGGTGAAGGACGCGCAGGGCAAGGTGCTGGCATCTGGCATCATGGGCCGGGTGAACGAGAGCCTCTACGGCAAGGCCGGCGGCGGCACCTACCTGCGCCGCACCGGCGAGGCGCAGTCCTGGCTCGCCGAAGGCGTCGCCAAGTTCGGCACCGACCACAAGGACTGGATCGACAAGAACATCGTCAGCGTCACCAAGGCCGAGACCGCCAAGGTGGTGATGCACTGGCCGGGCGACGACGCGGATTCGTGGACCGCGACCAAGGCCAAGGGCGAGAAGAACTTCGCCCTCGCCGAGGTCCCCGACGGCAAGAAGCTCAAGGACAATGGCGTCGGCTCGATCCTCGAGATCATGAGCGGGCTCGACATGGACGACGTGAAGAAGGCGGCCGACGTGAAGTTCCCCGAACCGGCCCAATGGGTGGAGTTCACCACCTATGACGGGCTCGTCGTGCATGTCGAGGTCGTCTCGCCCAAGCAGTACGAGTACTGGGCGAAATTCTCGGCGCGCGTCGCCGACGGTGCGAAGGACCAGGCCAAGGCCAAGAAGGAGGCCGACGCCATCAACGCGCGCGTCGCGGCCTGGGCTTACGAGATTGCGGCGGGGTATGGCGAGAAGCTGACGATGAAACGCCCGGGCCTCCTAGAGGACGCGAAGAAGCCGGCGAGCTGAGGGCGCGCCGACGGGACCTCCGGCCGCCTCCATGCGCCAAGCCCTGGTCCGTGCAGCTTGCAACGTCGCGATGTCGGTTGCTCTCCTGACCGCCGTGCGCGCCCACGCCCAGGCGCCGGACGCGGGGGCGCTGGTGATCGACGGGCGCATGGTGGCACGCGTCGACGACGCGCTTGCCCGCTATCGCAAGATCGCCGAGACAGGCGGCTGGAAGGCCGTGCCCGAGGGGCGGACGCTGCGTCCGGGCGACACGGGGCCCGAGATCGCCGCCCTGCGCGCTCGCCTCGCGGTGACGGGCGATCTGCGCGGCCCCGGTTCGGTTGAGCCGGCCGCCTTCGGTCCCGAGCTCGACCGCGCGGTATGCGACTTCCAGGCCCGCCATGGGCTGGTCGTTGACGGAGTGGTGGGGCGGGACACGCGGGCGGCGCTTAACGTGCCAGCCGCAGCGCGGGCCGCAACCCTCGGTCTCAACCGCGACCGGCTGGCCGAGTTGGCGCGGCGCGTGCCGGCGCAGGCCCTGGTGGTGAACGTTCCGGCCTTCGAGCTGACGCTCGCCGCGCGCGGCCAGGTGCTGCTGAAAAGCCGGGTGATCGTCGGCAAGCGCGGTTCGCCTACGGCGCTCATCGACGGCAAGATCACCCGTATCGAGATCAACCCCTACTGGAACGTGCCCCCCGGCATCGCCCGGCGCGAGCTTGCGCCCAAGATCGCTGCCGACCCGGGCTACCTCGCGGCCAACCACATGCACGTGCTCGCCGGCTCCGATGGTGCCGGGCACGAGGTCGCGCCGGAGACGGTCGACTGGCGCCATTTCGGGCGCAACGGAGATCGGCTGCGCCAGGACCCGGGGCCGGACAACCCGCTCGGCGCCCTAAAGTTCTTCTTCCCTAACGATCATAACGTGTATCTGCACGACACGCCGGCGAAGCAGGCCTTCGAGCGCCCGGTGCGGGCGCTGAGCCACGGCTGCGTGCGGGTCGAAAACGCCTTCACCTTGGCGACGCTGCTGCTCGGTCCCAATCCCGACTGGTCTGAGGAGCGGCTGCGCACCGCCATCGCCATCGGCGCGACGCAGCAGGTGCCTCTTGCGCGGCCCATGCCGCTTTACATCGTCTACGTCACCGCCTGGGTCGATCCCGAGGGGAAGGCGGAGTTCCGCCCCGACATCTACGGCCGCGATTCGGCGCCAGCGCCACGGCGCACCGACAAGGCCTGCGTCGTGCAGGGCGGCGACGTGTTTCCCGGCTGATTTGCGCGGGTTTGACGAAAGGCCGGCTATGCATTACCCAGGACCGAGGACGAGCGTGGGGTGCGATCATGCGTAAGAGCGAAGGATTGACGCGCAGGGGGCTGCTGGGGGTGGCGGTCGCGGGCACGGTGGTCGGGCTGGCCAGGCCGGCGATGGCGGCGCTGGCCGAGGGTAGGCCGCGCAAGCTTGCCTTCTACAATCTCCATACCGAAGAGAAATTGTCCGCCACCTACTGGGCCGACGGCGGCTACGTCGCCGACGAGCTTGGCGCCATCGACCATCTGCTGCGGGACTTCCGCACCGGCAGCGTGCACACGATCGACCCGAAGCTCCTGGACCTGCTCTATTCCCTCGATCGCAGCCTGGGGAGCGCCCAGCCATTCCACGTGATCTCCGGGTACCGGTCGCCGCACACCAACGCCGTGCTGCATGCGAAATCCAACGGCGTGGCGAGCCACAGCCTGCATATGGTGGGCAAGGCGATCGACATCCGCTTGCCGGGGCGGTCGCTCGCCGACCTCCGCAACGCCGCGCTGGCGCTCCGGTCCGGCGGGGTCGGGTACTACCCCAAATCCGATTTCGTCCACGTCGACACGGGCCGCGTCCGCCGCTGGTAGGGGCGAGGCCGCCGGCTATTTCTTCTTCTCGGCCGCCAGGCTCTTTTTCAGCGCGTCCATGATGCTGATCACATTGTCGGGCTTCGCCTCGGCCGGCTTCCTTGGCCTGGGCAGGCGCCTGCCCTTCCGCTTCGCCTCGACGATCGCGACCAGACGATCCTGAACCGGGTCGGCGACCAGCGACGGGTCCCAGTCGCGCCGCCGCGCGTCGATCAGGCGCTTGACCATCGGCAAAGTCTCTGAATCCGGCTTCTCCTCGCCCGCATCGCCGAAATAGTCCGCCGGATCGCGCACCTCGTTGCCGGAGCGCAGCGTCCACAGCACGATGCCCTTCCCGCGCGGCTTCAGCATTACCGTGCGCTCCCGCCGGTAAAGCACCAGGCGCGAGATGCCGACCGTGCCGGTCGCCTCCATCGCGTCGCGGATGACCGCGAAGGCTTCCTCGCCCACCGGGTCGTTTGGCTGCAGATAGTGCGACCGGTCGTACCAGACCCATTCGATGGAATTGGCGGGCACGAAGGACTCGATGTCGATCGTATGGGTGGAATCGAGCGCGACCGCGTCGAGCTCCTCGTCCTCCAGCGTCACGTATTGGTCGGGCCCGACCTCGTAGCCGCGCACCTGATCGTCGCGGTCCACCGCGCGGCCGGTCTCGGCGTCGACATAGCGGCTCTCCACGCGGTTGCCGGTCTTCCGGTTCACGTTGTGAAAGCGCACCTTCTCGCGCTCGGTCGTCGCCGGACGCATCGCGACCGGGCAGGTCACGAGCGAGAGCTTGAGATATCCCTTCCAATAGGCGCCGGCCGGCATGATCCCTTCCGCGCCGCGCAAGGAGCGACCGTGGCGAACGCCCGGGCGGTGACTGCGTTCCAGCGAAAAATTCGAAATCGTCGTCGCGGAGGTGTCGGCAAATTTTACAGTTTTTCCTCCTGATCGCGCAAAACCGTCGGTTGATTTTACAGGTCCGGCATGGCCGCTCCGCGCGGTCCCGGCTAACCGCCTGAAAACGCCCAAGACCGGATTTCTGGCATGCATCTTGCATGACATGCAGTGCGCTGCGTGATTGGAATTCAATGAAGCGACCGTTCCACCGTGGTCTTCTCGTGATCGGGGCCGCCTTCCTGGCGACCGCCTGGTGGGAACCGGCTCGTGCGGTGATGGTGGACATCCAAGGCGCCGCGCCGCTCGCCGCCGAGGCGGAGTTTGCGCGCGCGGTGCGCTACGAGAATGCCGAGGGGGTGAAGCGCGACTACGCCAAGGCCCTCGCGCTCTATTGCGACGCCGCGCGGCTCGGCCATGCGCAGGCCGCCTTTAATATCGGCTGGATGTACGCCAACGCGCGCGGTGTGGCGCGCAACGACGACCAGGCGGCCGCTTGGTTCAGACTGGCGAAGAGTTGTGGCCACCATCACGCTGCCGAAATCCTGAAGTTCATCCCGGGCCGCCATCCGGACACGCAACCGGTCTGCCTCGACGGCACATTGGGGATGCAGCCGGCGGCGGCGGTCGATGCACCGGCCGAACTCCGCCGCCTTGTCGCCCAGCTCGCGCCGCGCTTCCGGCTGAGCCCGTCGCTGGTGCTGGCGGTGATCAAGGTTGAGTTCGATTTCCGCGCCGATGCCGTCTCGCCGGCCGACGCCAAGGGGCTGATGCAGCTCATCCCGGAGACGCAGCGCCGCTTCGGCGTGAAGGATGCGTTCGACCCAGCCCAGAACCTGGCCGGCGGGATGGCCTATCTGCGCTGGCTGCTCGACCGGTTTGACGGCGACGTGACGCTTGCGCTCGCCGCCTACAACGCGGGCGAGAAAGCGGTCGACCGCTACGCCGGCGTTCCGCCCTATCCCGAGACGCGCGGCTATATCCAAAAGCTGGGCCGGCTCGGGATCATTCCGGAACGCGGCGACGATCACGGCACGCTTGTCGACGCCGCCCGTTGACGCGGTCCGCAGCCGTTCTAGCGGGTTTCGCGGCGCCGGGCTCTCTGCTAGCCTTCTCCGGCCAGCGAACGGAGGCCACCGACATGGGCAGGTTCGTCATTCAGCAGCACGGCCGGCTGCAAGAGGCGGTCGCGCACAAGCTCGGCTTCTTCGCCGATGAGGGGCTCGACTACGAGATGAGCGGCGGCAACCTCGGCGCCGCCAAGGCGGTCGACGCCGCGACCGGCAAGGTGGCCGACATCCTGTCCGGCGCCTACCAGTCCTATGAGCAGGGCCAGGGCAACAAGGGCGAGAAATCCGACATCTCCTGCGCCTGCCATTGGACGGTGAACAACGCGGCCGCCAACCGCATCGGCACCATGTACGGCAAGGCCTATGTCGTGACGCCGGGCGGGATCGTGGTACCGGAGGATTTGCCGATCCGCCGGCCCGAGGACCTGGCCGGGAAAGAAGTGGCGGTCGGCTACCAGTCGGGCAGCCACTACACCACCATCCAGGCGCTCGAGGCCTGCATCGCGCCCGGGGACATCAAGCTGAAATTCGTCGGGCTTCCGTGGCAGAGGGTCGACGTGGCAGTCGACCGCGACCTCCCGGCGTCAAGCCTCTGGGGCATTACCTACCTCGCCGGCCAGCAGCTTGGGCTCCGCAAGGTGCTCGACTGCACCTTCATGATCACCTTCATGTTCCCGGTGACGGTCGCGCTCGACGACGTGGAAAAGTACATGCGGGCCCTGAAGCGCGCCCAGGCGGAGATCGACCTCCGGCCGGAGCTCTACAAGCCGCTCTACCGCGACATGATCCCGGAACGGTACAGGGCGCGCATCGACGTGCGCAACTTCGCGCCGGGCGAGCGGGTAGTGTTCCTGCCCTACACCGAGGAGATGTTCCACCGCACCCAGGACTGGATCCATGCGCGCGGCATCTTCGACGCCCCGCCCTTGGAGCTCGACTACACCGCGTCCGTGGCAGCGGAGTAGGCAGCGCCGGCCGGCGTCGGCCCGGGATCGTCGCCATGCGCTATTGGATCGGCGTCGCGTCGCGCGACCACGTGATGCGCGGCGTCGCAGGCGGGTTCTGCCAGCTCAACCACGGCAAGGCGAGCCCGGTCCGCCGCATGCAGCCCGGCGACCGGATCGTCTACTACTCGCCGCGGACAGTGCTCAAGGGAGGCGAGCCGGCGCAGGCCTTCACCGCTATCGGCATCATCGCGGAGGGCGAAGCCTACGAATTCGACATGGGCGGCGGCTTCCGCCCGACGCGGCGCGACGTGACGTTCTTCCCCGCCCGGGACGCGCCGATCCGGCCGCTCCTCGACGCGCTCTCGTTCACAAGCGGGCGCGCAGCGTGGGGCGCGGCGTTCCGCTTCGGCGTGCGCGAGATCACGGCGGAGGATTATGCCGTCATCGCCCGGGCGATGGGGGTCGCCGATCCGGGCGGGGCAGCGGTATGACCGATCGGCGCGGCGAGTCCGAACGTTATATCGCCAGCGTGCTCGCCGCCATCCGTGCGGCGCGCGCGGCGGGCGCAGCGACAGATACGGAGATCGCCGCGGCGCTCGACGCCAAGGGGCTTACCAGCCGCAAGGGACGGAGCTGGACGGCCGACGCCGTCGCCAAGTTCCTGGCGAGCCCCGCCGCCCGCCGGCGCGGGGCGGCCTAACGCCCACGGAGGTCGTGCTGAAAAGCTTCCGGCTTGGGTCAGCCGCCGATAAGGTGCGGCGCGACCGCTACGACGTAGATACCAGCGGTCGCCAAAACGACGAACCCGAACAGGACTCCGCGAAGGGTCTTACGCACGCTGACTCTCCTCGTTCGTCTGCTTTTTCAGCGCCTGGCGCGGCGGGCCAAACCCAACCGCCGCACCAGTCGCCTTTGCACGCGATACATGGCGCTCTGATAGCACACCGCCAACCGCTCGTGCCTGTGACCGTTGCCACAGGAATGCGTGAAATCCGTGACTGCGTCGAAAATGTCGCGGATTTCTTCCGCTGCACGACCTGATATCGTTCGGCGGCAAAATGGGGAGGGACGACCTTGGCGAGCAAGACGGAAACCCTGATCGGCCGGGCGCGCGAGATCGGCCAGGACATCCGTGCCCGCGCCGCGGCCACCGAGGCGGCACGGACGGTCCCGGCCGAGACCATGCGGGCGCTCGACGAGGCGGGGCTCTTCCGCCTGTTCCAGCCGACGCGGTTCGGCGGCTTCGAGCTGGGCTACGAGGCCTTCGTCCCCGCGGTCATCGAGATCGGTAAGCAGTGCGGCTCGACCGGCTGGGTCTACAGCGTGTTCGCCACCCACGCCTGGCAGGCCTCGCTGTTCCCGCCCGCGGCGCATGACGATCTGTGGAAGGATGAGCCGCGGACGCTCCTCTGCTCCGCCTTCGCACCGACCGGCACGGCAACCGAGGCGACCGGCGGCTACGAATTCGCCGGCCGCTGGTCGTTCGTCTCGGGCTGCGATCACGCACAATGGTGCATCGTCTGCGCGCGCATCGTGCGGTCCGCCGCCGCCGTGGGTGCACCCGCCGAACTGGGTTTCTTTCTGGTGCCGCGCGCCGATTGGCGCATCGAGGACGACTGGAATGTCATCGGGCTCGCGGGGTCGGGCTCGAAATCCATCGTGGTCGAGGGCGCGCATGTGCCGGCGCATCGCTGCCTGACGGTGGGCCAGTGCCGCACCATCGGGCCACCCGGCACCGCGGCGAACACGGGCGCCCTTTATCGCGTCAACTTCTTCATCGGCACGGGATACGGACTTGCCACGCCGGTCATCGCCATCGCGCGCGGCGCGTGGGAGGACTATGTCGACGAGGTGTCGGGCCGGGCGAGCCACGGCGGGCTCGCCGGCGGGCCGAAGCGTATGGCCGAATATGCCCACGTGCAGATGCGGGTCGCGGAATCCGGCGCAGCTGTCGATGCGGCGCTTGCGCTCGCCCTGCGCGACGCCGACCAGGTGCTGGCCGAGGCCGCGGCCGGCCGGCCGGCCGACGCGCTGCGCCAGCGCACATTGCGCGACCTCGCCTATGGCGTGCGCCTCGCCACCCAGTCGATCGACCGGCTGTTCGAGTCCGAGGGCGGCCACGGCATCTACGCCCAGAGCCGCGTCCAGCGCGCCTGGCGCGACGCCCACGCCGCCTCGATGCACGTCGGCACCAACTGGGACCGCGCCGGCTCTGCCTTCGGCCGCTACGCGCTGGGGCTGGAGGGGTAGCCCCTAATCGCCCTCGAGAATCCTGAGCCGGATGACGGCCCCGTCCGGCAGGTTGCGGCCGGCGTCGGCGACGAACCAAGCGTCGCGGCGCACGGGGCGCGGACCCGCCGCCGGAATGGGACGCACATCGCGCTCGGTGGGCGGCCCACCGTCCGGTCGGGTGACGGTCATGCGAACCCTGCAGCGTGCCGCGGCTTTGCACGCGACATGGCCGGTCACCACCGTCTCGTCGCCGTCGCGGATCAGTTCCGCATCGACGATGCGGGCGTGTCCGCCGAGCGCGAGCTCGACCGCGACGGGCGCGCGCTCTGTGCGCGTCGGACCCGCGCACCCGACGACCGCAATGCCGAGTGCGAAGATCACGAGGGGCCGCACGCCCCTCATCGCGCCGGCCTTTTACCGGGCGCTACACGCGCCGCCGCCGCGGTGGCTGCCGCGACCGCAACCAGCGCGCAGACGACGCTTGCACCCGTCGGCAGGTCCCCCACCGCCGAAGCGACCAGCCCGACGACGTAGCCCGCCGCGCCGACGGACCAGGCGAACCCGAGCGGCCGCGCCGTGCCACCTACCTTGGCAGCGAGCGCCGGGACGATCAGCGAGGCGAACACCAGGAACACGCCGACGAGTTGGACCGACGCGGTGATGTTGATGGCGAATACGCTGTAGAACAGCCACCTCCGCCGTCCGAGGTCGGCCCACCAGCACACGGCGAGTACCGCCGCGTCGAGGAACGCGACAGGCCAAAGCTGCGCAGGCGTCACCCACAATATCTGCCCGACCAGCAGATCCTTCAGATGCTCCGCCCCGTGCGGGTTCGAGGAGAGCAGCAGGATCTCGGCCGAGGCAGCGAGCACGAACACCACGCCGATCACCGCCTCCTGCACCGCGGAAAAGCGCTTCTCGCTCCACAGCAGGAACGCGGCGGCGACGAGCGCGGCGGCGGTCGCGCTCGCCTGTACCGACCAGCCGTTCGGCTCCCACCCAACGAAATCGGCCGCCACCACGCCGAGTTCCGGCGACCTGGGCGATGGCCAGGTCGATGAACACGATGCCGCGGTCGAGCACCATCCGGCCGAGCGGCACGTGTGTCGCCAGCACCAGGACCCCGGCGAGGAAGGCCGGCCACAGGATGTCGAACGACTGCTCAACCATTCTTGCCCGCCAGGCCGGCGAGCAGCCGGTGCACCGTGTCGTCATAGAGGCCGAACAGGTCGGTGGCCGCGTCGTCCCCGCCGACCGTGAAGGGCAGGACGACCACCGGAAGGCCGAGCTTGCCGGCGACGAACTCGGACGCGCGCGGGTCCTCGTAGGCGGCACGGACGATCATCACCGGGTGGCGGGGTGGCAGGGTGACCAGAAGGTCGGCGAGGTGGCCCGATGACGGCGGCACGCCGGGCTTGGGCTCGATCGTGCCCACTTCCTTGATCCCCAGCCAATCGAACAAATAGACCCAATTCTTGTGGTAGACGACGACCGGCTTGGCCCTAAGGGGCGCGGCCTCTGCTTGCCAGCGCGCCATGTCGGCTTTCAGCTTCGTGACGAACGCCTCGCCGAGCTTCTGGTAGGTCGCCGTGCCCTGCGGGTCGATGGCGATCAGCCGGCGGGTGAGCGCCGGCGCGATGGCCAGGATATTATCCGGGTCGGTCTGGATGTGCGGGTTGCCGGCAGCGTGCACGTCGCCCTCGGCGCGGTCGAGCCGGGTCGGCACCTCCTTGAGGGCGATCTGCTCGGCGGCGGCAAACCAGCCGGGTGCTCCCGGCTGGACGTTGCCGTTCGCCGCGCTACGCAGCAGGACCGGCATCCAGCCGATTTCGAGCTCCGCGCCTGTGCAGACGGCCAGGTCGGCGCGGCGCAGCCGGGCGATCAGCGCCGGCCGGGCCTGGATCATGTGCGGGTCCTGCAGCCCGTTGGTCGCGACGTACACGTCGACCCGGTCGCCGCCGAGCGCTCGGGTGAGGCTGCCCCATTCCGGCTCGCAGGCGAACACGTTGAGCGCGTGGGCGGGCGCCGCGTCGAGCAGAGCGGCCGCCGCGAGCGCGAAAATCTGGATTCGACGCATGGTGCGCCTCCTCAATAGGCGTGGGCGCCATGGGCGCCCAGGCTCACGTTGTATTGGAAGAAGAACTCGTGATCGACGCCCCGGCCCGGCTGCGACTGGTCGTAGTTGTATTGCAGCCGGAATCGGCCGAACTCGCTCGTCGAATAGTCGATCATCGCGCTCGTTCGCCGCGGCACGACCCCCTGGCCGTCGAACGTGGTGCCGTTAATCGCCGCGCTCGTGCCGTAGGCCCACACCGCGTCCTCGCGAACGCCGATGCGCCATTGCGGCATGAACTGGTAGACCGCCTGGACGTAGAAGCCGCGCTGCTGCTGGGTGTCGGAGATGCCGTTGAACCGGCCGTCCGCCTCGCCCAGCATGAACTCGCCCTGGAGCTTCAGGTTGCGCTCGACTGGGTTGCCGTTCGGCGCCCACTTGTAGACCGCGTCGAAAATTCCCAGCCGCTCGGTGCCCTTGAACGTGTCATGCCCGTCGCCGGTCATCCGGTTCTTCGCATCGGCGTTGAGGTAGGAAAGTCCGGCCGTCCAGCTCGAACTCGATTCCGATATCGCCGCCCAGGTGTACGAACGCGGTGTAGGTGCCGAACCCGTTGTTCGCCGCGCCGTCCGCCGGGAACGCGTCGCCGCGGAACAGCTCGGTGCCGAGCTGGAGGAACGTGTCGGTCGGCGCAAGCCAGGCGACCTGCACCCCGTCGTCGCCATACTGGTTGTTGAGGATCGCCCGGTAGGGCAGCGGCCGGTCGACGAAGTCGAGAGTGTGGGTGTGGTGGTCGTTGAGATAGCCGATATGCGAGTAGAACCGCCCGCCCTTCAACGTGAACCCCTCGGGCAGGCTGGTGGTCTGCAGATAGCCTTCTTCGACGCTTGGGTTGTTTTCGCGGTCGAGAGACAGGACGAGCGCGCCATAGAGGTCGGGGTCGATGTTGGCCTGCGCCGTGATCTCCGACTCGTCGATGGCGAGCCCGCGAGGGCGCGGCTTCGCCTCGTCGCCCAGCGCGAAGCCCGGGACCTTGTATCTGTCGGGATCGCGGCTCTCGCTCGCCACGGTGCCGAGCAGAACGACGCCGATAGCCGGGTTGAACGAGTTGGCGCCAACCGGGGCCGAGGGAACGGCGCCTGGCGCGGGGGCGGGAGCCGGCGCGGGTTGCGGCGCCGCGGCCAGCATCTTCTCCTTCGCCGCCTGGGCGCTCAGTTCGGCCTGGAGCCTGTCGATGCGTTGCTGGTAGTCGCGTTTGATCTGGTCGAGCTTCGAATCATAGCTCTGGCGCAGCGCCTGGATCTCGCGCTGCAGGGTCTGCATGTCGACCGCCTGGGCGTGCGCGACCGGCGCCGCGCCCAGCGGGACGAGGATGGGAAGCGCGGCGAGCGGCCGCGCCCAGCGAAAGGCGGACATGGTGTGTCTCCATCGAATGAGGCCGACGCCGCGCGAAGCGGCGCGCGAATTTCGGGCTCAGACGATGGCGGGCGGTGCGCGCGCGCCGACAGGGGCGGCGACGCAGCGGACGATGGCGACGGCCGCGGGGACCGCGATTGCGACGGTACGGACCTGCGGCGGCGCGAGGGCCGCCGGCGCAACAGGGATCGCCCGGCCGGCCAGGCTGAGGGCCTGGCAGAGCGGGCATTGGTCGGCCGGGACGAATGGCTCGTCCGTCGGATCGTTCCTGGCCGGCGGCGCAACCTGGGTTGCGGCGGGGGCGGTCCAATGATGGGTCGGAAGGTCTGCCGGGGCGAGGGGGTGGACGTGTGGCGCGACGACCAGCGCCTGCACCACCAGCGCCAGGAGCGCCAGCCATGTCGCGGTCGCCTTCCGAACGGCGGCGCCTCGGCCAACCATGCCGTTCCCCTCGAAGCCGCGTCTCCGCGGCGAGTTCGGTTATACTATAACATCGGTTAGGGAATCGGGGCAAGATGCCGGAGCGGCGGCCATCCGTGGGCCGACACCTGGCGGTGTCGCGGACCGGATCGTGTATAGTCGGTCCTGTCCAGTGAGGAGGCCGAGTGCGATGTCAGGCGAAGCGAAAATCTCCAACCGTCCCGCGGTCGATCCGGTGGTGACCGAGATCGTGCGCAACGGCGTCATTGCCGTGACCGAGGAGATGAAGACCAACCTGATGCGCACGGCCTACAACACCATCATCTATGAGGCGCTGGACTTCACGACGGGTCTGTTCACGGCGGACGGCCGCACGGTCTCGATCGGGCTCGGCTTGCCGACCTTCATCCGCGGCATGGCCGAGACGATCAAGGCGAAGCTCAATCACTTCGGCCGCGACAACATCCATCCCGGCGACATCCTGATCACCAACAATTCCTACATCACCGGCTCGCACCTGAACCACGTCACTCTGTCGCTGCCGATCTTCCACGGGGACGAGCTGGTGGCATGGTCGTGCTGCATGGCGCACTGGCTCGACATCGGCGGCGTGCTGGGCGGCATGACCACCGACATCTTCTCGGAGGGGCTGCAGATCCCGATCCTGAAGCTGCAGAAGGCCGGTGTGATGAACCAGGATCTGGTCGACATCATCCGCATGAACGTGCGCGTCGAGGAGCGGGCGAACGGCGATCTGCGCGCCCAGCTCACCGCGGTGCGCACCGGCGAGCGCGGCTTCCAGGACCTGCTGCGCCGCTATGGCAAGGACCAGGTGCTCGGCGCCATCGAGGAGGTGATGGACGTCTCGGAGCGCGCGGCACGCCACCGCACGCTCTCCATCCCCGACGGTACCTACGAAGCGGAATCGTTCCTCGACGACGACGGGATCGAAATCGGCAAGGACGTGCCGATCCGCGTCAAGGTGATCGTCAAGGGCGACAAGATGACGATCGACCTCACCGACGTGTCGCGCCAGGTGCGCGGCTTCTACAACTCCGGCATCACGACGGCCTATGGCTGCTCGCAGGTCGCCTATAAGTGCCTCACCTCGCCCACCGACTATCCGGTGAACGACGGCTCGTTCCGCTCGCTCGACGTGGTCATCCCGCCCGGGCGCATTGTCAGCGCGCAGCGCCCGGCGCCGATGCGCTGGTGGATGACCTACCCGATGACCATCATCGACACGGTGATCAAGGCGCTGGCGCCCGCGATCCCGGAGCGCGTCGCGGCCGGCCATCACGCCGACCTGATCCTCGCCTCGATGTATGGGGTGGATAAGGGCCGGTTCATCTATGCCGGCATCAGCCATGTCGGAGGCGGCTGGGGCGCCAAGTGGAACGAGGACGGCGTCAACTGCACCATCGCCATGAACGACGGCGACACCCACAACGGGCCTGTCGAGCTGACCGAGGCGAAGTCGCCGCTGGTGATCGAAAGCTACCGCCTGGTGCCGGATTCGGGCGGGGCCGGCAAATATCGCGGCGGGCTCGGCGCCGAGCGTGTGGTGCGCCCACGCGTGCCCTTGTCGCTCACGACCCATATGGACCGCACGCGCTGCCGCCCGTGGGGCTTGCAGGGCGGGCTCGATGGCTACGCCAACAAGGTCGCGCTCGAGATCGACGGCACGCTCCACGACAATTTGCCCAACGCCAAGATCATGAACCGGCCGCTGAAGCCGACCGACAAGCTGGTCGCGCGCGGCGGGGGCGGCGGGGGGTTCGGCCCGCCCACCGAACGCCCTGCGGCCAAGGTGCGCGAGGACGTGCGCCAGGGGTACGTTTCGGTCGCGGCGGCGCGCGCGCTCTATGGCGTCGTCGTCGACCCTGATACCATGGCGCTCGACGGGCCGGCGACCGAGGCGCTGCGCACCGAGATGCGGGTGGGCGCCACTCGCGCCGGCGCCGCCGAATAGGGAGGGGACCATGGCCGACGACGCCCGGCTCGCGGCGATGCTTGACGAGCTGGAGATCAAGCGGGCGCGCTGCGAATGGGCCTTCGCCCGCGACCTCGGCGAGTACGACCGGATGAAGACCTTCTTCCACGACGACGCGACGGTCGCGGTGTCGTGGTTCGCGGGCTCGTTCCAGGAGTTCTGGGAGCGCACCAAGTCGCTCCGCGGCAACCTCAAGCCGACCGAGCGGTCGAAGCACTGGATCGGCAACCAGCGCGTGGATCTGAGTGGCGACCGCGCGGTGATGGAAACCGACGTGCTGCTCTATGCGCGCGACGAGATCGACGGGGTGCTGTTCGACTACACGGCCTGGATGCGCTTCCATGACCGCGCGGAACGGCGCGCCGACGGGGTCTGGCGTATCGCCAAGTGGGTGGCGATGTACGACCGCGACCGGTTCGACCCGGTCGTGCCCGGCTCGGTGCCCCCATCCTTCTTCGCGGGCGTCGATTTCTCCGGCGGGCGCGATGCGGTCGCCTTCATGAAGCTTCGCCAGGCCAAGCTCGGCCGCAAGATGCCGCCCGACCTGGTGATCGGCGGGTCAGACGCGGAGGCGCGCCTCAAGGCCGATGGCGCCGCGTGGCTTGCTCAGGCGGCGCCCCGCCGCACGGGGTCCTAGGCGCCATGGCCGATGCGCGCCGCGCGCTCGACGCGCTCGATCGGCAGCAGATCGAGCGCGTCCGGGCCGACTGGGCACATGCGCGCGACCATGCCGACTGGGAGCTGCTCGCCGCCTGCTTCCATCCCGACGCGACCGCCTGCCTCGCCTGGTACAACGGCCCGGCACAGGGCTTCGTCGAGGGCTCGAAGCGCATGCTCAACCCGAACGGCGACTTCTCGGCGAACCACGCATTCGGCAACCAGCGCATCGCGCGCGCGCGCGACCGGGCGATCCTCGAATCCGACGTGACCTATTTCATGCGCGATCGCACGGCGGGCTACCTCAACGACGTTGCCATGCAGATGCTGTTCTACGACCAGATGGAAAAGCGCGACGGCGTCTGGCGCATCTGGAAATGGACCGCGTTCTACACGACCGATCGGATCGACCCCGCCGTGCCCGGCACGGCGCCCCCCCGCTGGTACGACGGCGTCGCGTTCGACGCCGAGACCAACGGCATCGCGCTGATGAGCCACCGCCGCCGCAAGCAGGGCGGCGAGATGAACGACTGGATCGTGGTCGCCGGCACCGCGAAGGAGCGCGCGGTGCGCGCGGCGGGCGAGCGCTGGCTCGCTGGCGGGTAGGGCGTCTGAAAGCCCGCTTCCCAGCAGACTGCGTCAAGGCTATCGTTTCGTCATAACAAACGAGCGCATCCCTGGGAGACGGCACGTGATCCGCATCACCAACCTGAAGATGACCTACCGGTCGGCCGACACGGAGCACCAGGCGGTGCGCGGCGTGTCGCTCGATGTCGGGCAGGGTCAGTTCTATACGCTGCTAGGTCCCTCGGGCTGCGGCAAGACCACCACGCTCCGCTGCGTCGCGGGGCTCGAGCGGCCCGACGCGGGGCAGATCTATATCGGTGAGGAGCTCGTGTGCGATCCGACCGCGGGCGTCTGGGTCGCGCCCAACAACCGCAATATCGGCATGGTGTTCCAGTCCTATGCGATCTGGCCGCACATGACGGTGTTCGACAACGTCGCCTTCCCGCTGCGCTACCGCAAGCCGAAGCCGTCGAAGGCCGAGATGCGCGAGAAGGTGCTGAACGCGCTCGCGCTGGTGCAGCTCAAGGGCCTCGAGGACCGGCCGGCGCCGTTCCTCTCCGGCGGCCAACAGCAGCGCCTGGCGCTTGCGCGCGCGCTGGTCGCCGAGCCGCGCGTGCTGCTGCTCGACGAGCCCTTGTCGAACCTCGACGCCAAGCTGCGCGAGGAGATGCGCCTTGAGCTGCGCGAGCTGGTCAAGCGTCTCAACGTCACGACGCTGTTCGTCACGCACGAGCAGATCGAGGCGCTCACCATGTCCGACATGATCGCGGTGATGAAAGACGGGCTGATCGTGCAGGAGGGCAAGCCCTCGGAAATCTACGGCGCGCCGGGCGGCACGTTCGTCGCAGACTTCATCGGCAAGTCGAACTTCCTGAAGGCGCGGGTCGTTGTCGGTGGGTCGGCGGCCGATGGCCGCACCGCACAGGTCGAGACGCCGATCGGCACGTTCCTTTGCCGGCTCGCCGGCGATGCGCGCCAGGGCGACACGGTGACGATCGCCGTCCGGCCGGAGAACGTGGCGCTCGCGGTCGGCACCGACGGCGCGTCGGACAACGCCGCGGCGGGCGAGGTCGACGCGTTGGTCTATCTCGGCAACATGCTCGACTGCGTCGTGCGCGTGGGCGAGGAGCGCATCCGCGTCCAGCTCCACCCGTCCCAGGCGCTCGCCCGCGGCGACAAGGTGACGCTTTCCTTCCCGGCCGAGCACTGCCTCGTCTTGCCGGGGTGATGTTCGGCACAGAGACACGGCGTGCGTCGCAACCGCAAACGACGCGATTTCATTCAAATTCGTTTCAAATTGGAAAGTAGAAGGGTGAATTAGAATCGGATTTTCTTCTATATTTTGAATATCTGCGATGTGTTTCTTAACAGGCCCTTTACGCCGGGCCTCTAGCCTTTGCCCATCGACAAGGCGAGGGCAGGCACATGCAGCGCATCGGAAATTTCTTGCGCGCTCCGGCGGCGCGCTTCGCCCGCGACCGGCGCGGCTCGGTCGCGGTGCTGGTCGGGCTTGGCATCGTCGCGTTCGTCGGCTTCGTCGGGCTCGCGACCGACGCGGCGCGCGGCTATCTGGTGAAGGCGAAGCTCTCCGAGGCGCTGGACGCCGCGGGACTTCGCGGGCGGCAAGGCGTTCAACTCGCCCAACCGCGACGCGGACATCCAGCAGTTCTTCGCGGCGAACTTCCCGGCGGGCTACATGGGCGCCACGATCTCAGGGCCGGTCGCCACCATCGACGACGCCGACCAGAAAGTGACGCTCACGGCACGCGCGACCATCGATACCACCTTCATGCGCGTGCTGGGCTTTCACAACCTTAGCGTCTCGTCCGAGACCGAGGTGACCCGCCAGCAGAACGCGCTCGACATCGTTCTGGTCATGGACATGTCGGGCTCGATGAACGACTACGTCAGCGGGCAGACGAAGATTCGCGCCGCGCGCGACGCCGCCACAGAGCTCGTCAACATCCTGTTCGGCAACAATGGCGCCTCGGCCCAGTTGAACGTGGGGATCGTCCCCTTCAACTCGAAGGTCAACGTGACATACGACGGCTCGACCTTCAACTCGAGCCTGACCACGACGCGGGGCGTGGCAGGCTTCGTCAACCCGCTGACCCATGCCGCGCAGAACACCCTCTACTTTGCCAACAACTCGCCGGTGCCGCTCCTCAACTCGCCGGACAGCCACTGGAAGGGCTGCGTCTATTCACGCTTCCTGAACGACAACATCATCGACGACGCCGACGTTCTGCTCGGCGGCGCCACCTATCCGCAGGGCTCGTGGTCGGGCTGGCAGCCGATCGGGCCGGAGGGCGAGCCGACATCGTCGCGCTACACACGCTGTTCGGGGTCGGTCGGCGGTCAGGAATGCACCGCTTGCCTTACCATCGGCATCACGCCCTTGAAGAACACCAAGGCGGACGTGCTCACCGCGATTTCGCAACTCACCAACCCCGACGGCGGCACCAACATCCCGCAGGGGCTGGGCTGGGGATGGCGCGTTCTCGACCAGTCGGCGCCGTTCGACGAGGCGAGCCAGGACGATCCGAACGTGCCGCGCACCAAGGCGATCGTGGTGATGACCGACGGCGAGAATTGCGGCGCCTCGGGCGACGGTTACAAGGCCACGTTCGGGCTCTGCCTCGACGCCCAGCCGGCGATGAACCAGCGGTTGCGCGAGCTTGCCACCAACATCAAGGATTCGGGCGTCTATCTCTACACGATCCAGTTCGGCAACGCTGGCACCGCCCAGCAGCAGCTCATGCAGGACATCGCCTCGGCCCCCGAAGCGCCCTACTACCACTATGCGCCGACCGCTGCCGAGCTGTCCGCCGCGTTCCAGGAGATCGGCAACAACCTGTCGCAGCTCCGCGTATCGCGTTAGGCGCTAGTGTCCCGAATCCGAAGTTCGTTTCCATCCGGGTCGCACACCGCGCGAACTTCGGATTCGATAAGGACACTAGCAAATTATTGATTCTAGTGCGGTATTGGATTCGAAGTTCGCCTCGATACCCGCCACAAGGAATATAGCGAACTTCGAATCCACCACACTAGCGGGTGGCGGCGCGCTTCATACCGGCGAAGGTGCCAAGGGCGATGACAGTCGTCGCCGCCGAGATCCAGAAGACGAGGCGCGGATCGCCGATGTCCATCGCCCATCCGAACGCCAGCGGCACCACCGCGCCGCCGATGTTCGCGCCGGACGAGACGAAGGCGAACACCTTGCCGTGCTGGCCCTCGGGGGTGACGGAATAGACCAGGAGGTCGCGCGTTGCCTGCAACCCGCCGCGCAGGAGCCCCGCCACCGCCAGCACCACGACGACGCCGAGGACCGGGAGCGAGACCGCGGCGATCAGCACGTACAGCGCCGCACACGACACCAGCGAGACGACGGCGGTGATGAGGCGCGGCCCCAGCCGGTCGGCGATCCAGCCGCCGATCAGCATTCCCCCCGCCGTCGACAACATGAAGCCGGTGAGCGCCGCATTGGCGGTGGCGAGCTGCATCGACTGGATGTCGACCAACGCCGAGACGGCGAAGGTGCGCACGCCATTCGTCCCCGCTACCACGATCACGTAGAACAGGAAGGCGAGCAGAATGGGCGTAGAGGCAAGGAGCGCCAGGCTCTCGCGCGAGCCGGCGCGCCCCTTCTTCTTCGCCCGCATCTCGTGCGAGTTGCCGAGGACGGCGCCGTTGCCGATCAGGGCAAGCGCCATGACGAGCCCGACCGCGCCCACCAGCAGGAACGCCGCGCGCCAGCCCCAGAATGCCGTCGCCGCCACCATGATGGCCGGCGCGACGGCCGAGCCGACATTGCCGAGGAAGGAGTGGATCGAGAAAGCCCGGCCGAGCCGCGCCTTCGGAACGGTCGCCGACATGATGGCGTAGTCTGCCGGGTGATAGACGGTGTGGGCAAGCCCCGCCAGGAACACGCAGCCGAGCACGAAATCGTAGCCCGGCGCGATGCCGATGGCGCCGATCGCCGCCGACTGCAGGATCAGCCCGAAGGCCAGCACGGCGCGGCTGCCCACCCGGTCGACCAGGAACCCCACCGGCGTCTGCCCGACACCCGCTGTCACGTTGAACACGGTCATCAACAGGCCGAGCTCGGTGTAGCTGACGTGAAGCTGGTCCTTCAGGATCGGGAAAAGCGGCGGGAGCGCCATGTAGTAGATGTGCGAGAGCCCGTGCGCCGTGCCCACCAGCCCGACGACGCGGACGTCGCGCCGCGCGGCGAGGACGGTCGCCATCCGCGCGTCAGGCCGAGGCGGCGGCGCCCGAGGCGGTGGCGATCCGCCCCTTCACGCCCGAGAAGGTGAACATGGCGGCCACCACGAACAGAGCGGCGGTCCAGAAGATCAGCCGCGGATCGCCCCGGTCCATGAGCCAGCCGAACACCAGCGGCATGATCCCGCCGGCCAGATTCATGCCGGATGAGACGAACCCCATCACCTTGCCCAGGTCGCCGTTCGGCGTGACCGAGCGCACGGTGAGGTCGCGAATCGGGTTGTAGACGCCCTGGGTAAAGCCCGCGATCGCCATGATGGCGATTAGCACCAGCGCCGGCATGGCGATCATCCCGACCAGCGCCACGATCGCGCCGGCAAGGGCGAGGCTTACGATCACGATGGAGAGGCGCGCCCCCACGCGGTCGGCGATCCACCCGCCGGCGAGAATCCCGATGGCGCTGCCCATCATCATCGCGGAGAGCGCGGTGTTGGCGACGGTCAGAGGCACGTGATGCGCCGCGCCCGAGGCGGCCACGAAGAAGGTGCGCAGCCCCCCGAATCCCACTCCCTGCAGCACGTAGAAGGCGAAGCACATCATGATCGGCGCCGACAGAAGGAACGCCAGCCCCTCGCGCGTCGTCGGGCGCGCGGCCTTGGGGGCGGGCCGGCTGGGCTCGGCGGCCGGGCGCCGGTCGCGGTCGACCTCGTTGGCGACCAGCTTGCGCTGCCACACCAGCACCGGCAGGGCGGCCAGGCCGAGGGCACCGATGGCGATGAACGCCGGGCGCCAGCCCCACAAATTGGCGACGGTGATCATGAAGACCGGCGTGATCGCCCAGCCGAGATTGCCGAGGAACGAGTGGATGCCGATCGCGCGGCCAAGGCGCGACTTGTCCACCTGGGCCGCCAGGATGGCATAGTCCGCGGGGTGGTAGACCGAGTTGGCGAGACCGGCGAGCGTATAGAGCACCAGAAGCTGCCAATAGGCGGTGGCGAATCCCATCACCATCACCGCGCCCGCCTCGAGAAGGATGCCTGCGAGCAGCACCGGCCGCGCGCCGATCCGGTCGACGACGAAGCCGATCGGCGTCTGGAATACTCCGGAGGCAATGCCGAAGGCGGTTACGAGCGCGCCGAGCTCGGCATAGTTCACCCCGAACTGCGTCTTGAGCAGCGGGAACAACGGCGGGAGCACCAGGAAATAGATATGGCTGAACATGTGCGGATAGCTGACCAATCCGGTCACCAGCCAGTCCCGGTTGTCCAGCGCACCCTGCCTGGCCATACTCCGCTCCCCGCCCGAAATCCCGCCCCGGCCGGGGCGGTCGCGAATCCGTCGCAACAACATAAAGCCGGCCCCCGGTGAAGAAAACGAGAATCGCCGCCGCCACGCTTGCGTCCGGCGCAATGCTGTGCTGCCTATTGGGCCGGGTAGGACGGTCCCCAGCGAACGGAATGGTCAATGCTGTTCTCGGTCTTCAACGGAATGCCCTACGGCCAGGTGCGCCGGCCGACGCCGAACTGGCCGGTGCCGAACGAGCTGTTCGAGCCCGAACAGGCCCTCGCGGCGGCGAACCGGACGCTGGACGAGGTCCAGTGGGAGGACGAGCTCGGCTTCGACTGGATCGCCTGCGCCGAGCACCATTACTCGCCGATCAGCCTCGTCTCCAATGTCAGCGTGATCGCCTCGGCTTTCACGCAGCGGGTGAAGCGCGCGAAGATCGCCATCCTCGGCGCGCTGATCCCGCTCACCGGCAATCCGGTGCGCGTCGCCGAAGAGTTCGCGATGATCGACGCGCTGTCGGGCGGGCGGCTTGTCGCCGGGCTCCTGCGCGGCGCGCCCTACGAATATCTCGTCTACAACGTGAACCCCGCCGAATCGCGCGGCCGGTTCGAAGAGGCGTGGGAGCTGATCCACCGCGCCTGGACCGACACGCGCCCGTTCGGCTGGGAGGGCGAGTTCTACCGCTACCGCAACGTCTCGATCTGGCCGCGCCCGATCCAGCAGCCGGAGCCGCCGATCTTCATTTCGGGCTCGAGCCAGGACTCGGGCGAGTTCGCGGCGCGCCACCGCATCGGGCTCGGTCTCGCCTTCACCAACCTGCCGTTGGCGCGCGAGGCGGCGCACTTCTACCGCGACAAGTGCCGGGAGTTCGGCTGGGAGCCGAAGCCCGAGCAGATTGTCTACCAGCTTCCGGTCCACGTCGCCGACACCGACGAGCGTGCCTTCGCCAACACGCGCCCGATCATCGAGGGCCACGCCGCGTCGGGCGGCATGGCCGACGCCAATCGCCTGGTCGTGTCGGCCGGCTTCTTCCGCCAGCGCGACGAGAAGCTCACCAAGCGGTTCCAGAACCTAGCCGCCGAGCGCGTGCAGACACTCGAAGGCGCGATCGAGAACGGTGTCATCATGTGCGGAGGACCCGCGACGGTGGCGAAGCAGGTGAAGCGACTCCGAGACGAAATTGGCTGCGGCGTCCTCAACTTGATCTTCGACCGTGCCGGTCCGGTCGACCAGAAGCGCCACGCGATCGAACTGTTCGCCAAGGAAGTCATGCCGATCGTGCGGGAGCTGTGAGCGTGAGCGTTGCGGACAAGACTGTCGAGATCGAGGGCGTCACCATGCCCTATCGCGAGGCGGGCGAGGGCGCGCCCATCGTGTTCCTGCACGGCGCCGGCGGCGCGCCGCCCAACGGCGCACGGTTCGTCGAGATGTTGGCGCGGAACCACCGCGTGCTGGTGCCGTCGCGCCCCGGCTATGACGGCGCGCCACTCGGCCGGTTCGAGACGGTGAAGGATTCGGCGGCTTCGATGGCCGCCTTCATCGAGAAGGTGGTCGGCGGGCCCGCGCATATTGTGGCCCAATCCGCGGGTGGCGCGATCGGAAGCTGGATCGCCGTCGAGCATCCCGAGCTGGTCTCATCATTGGTGCTGTCGGCGCCGGCCGCCTTCGCGCCGGTGCACGCGCCGTCAGGCGCGCCGCCGAGCCCGGAGGAGCTGGAGGCCCGGCTTTACGGCCTGACGCCCGACTGGACTGCGCCGCCGACCGAAGAGGAGCGCGCGCGCATCCGCAAGAATGCGCAGTCGAACATGGCGCGCGTCCGGCCTGCGGACGGCAACGCGGCGCTGCTCGAGCGGCTATCCGAGATCCAGGCGCCGACCTTGGTGCTCGAGGCGGGGGCGGACCGGCTGATCCCCGCCGAGGCGCTGCGGCCCTACCAGGACCGGGTCAGGACCTGCTACCGCGTCGTGGTCTACAATGCGGCGCACGAGCTGCCGATCTCGGCGGGACCGCGTTGGGTCGCGCTGGTGCGCGACTTCGTCGAAAGCGGCGAGTTCTTCGTCGTCAACACGGGTCATCAGGGTCCGCTGGGGTAGCGACGGGTTCCCGCATCGGGCCGGATCGGCGCCCGCTACTCCTCCTCCTTCATATGCCGGATGTCGGCGTTCATGGGAACGTCGGAGCGGCGGCGCTGGGCGATGATCTTGCCGGTCTCGGCGGACTCGCCCTTGACGGCGAGTTGGGCCGCGCGCTCGAAATCCTCCGACCAGTCGCCCAGCGAATAGCCGAACCACGGCGCCTCGGGCTTGAGGGCGGGCAGGCCCAGCTCCTCCCAGATCGCCTTGGCGCGCTCCATGAATTCGCGCTTGGGGAGCGAGACGGGCGGGAAGTCCTCCTTCAAGGTCGCGTCCCACAGCACCGCCGCGTCGATGCCGCCATGGAGTTGCGAGTGCGGGCCGTGTCCCTGATCGCGGTTATGCAGCACCTGCATGTCGTGCGCCGGGTTGCAGCGATAGGCGAGCGCCCAGAGCAGCGCATCGGCGTTGTCGGGGTCGATGTCCTCGTTGACCGCGACGACGTACTTGCCCCAGGCGCGCAAATAATTCGCGGCGGCGTAGAGCGCGCGCCAGATCTCGGTCGTCGGCATCTCGCGCGCGACCTGGATGACGACCCATTTGCGCAGGTTGGTCAGCGGCTCGTGCAGGATGACCTTCTTGACGCCCCGCACGCCGATGACGTTCCGCAGATGGTCGAGGAACATCGGCTCGTAGGCGACGCGCTTGATCAGGCTCGATTCCGATGGCGTCACCTGGCTGATGATCGAGGTCAGCACCGCGTCCGCCCGGCGGGTGATGCAGGTCACGTCCATGAAGGCGTTGTATTCCTGCAGGTTCACGTGGCCGTGCGATTCGCCGAACGGCGCCTCGGGCTCGAGATACTGCGTGTCGATGAAGCCCTCGACGACGAACTCGGCTTCCGCCGGTACCAGCAGGTCGACGGTGCGGCAGCGCACCACGTTGATTGGCGCGCCCGCGATGGCGCCCGCGACATGCAGCTCGTCCACGCCCTCGGGCAGCTTCGTCACCGAGCACATGGTGACGGCGGGCGGCGCGCCGATGACCAACGCCGCGGGTAGGCGTTCGCCGCGGGCGCGCATCTTCTCCCAGTGGGTATAGATGCCGGGGCGCAGCTCGAGCGACGGGTTCATGCCGAGCCGGCGCGGCGCCTTCACCATGCCGCGATAGATGCCCATGTTTTGCGCGCCGGTCTCGGGGTCCTTGGTGACGTATTGCGAGACGGTCACATAGGGTGCGACGTCCCAGCCCGGCGTCGAGATCGGGATGGGCAGCCCGTCGAGCGCCGCACCCGGCTTGTCCAGCGCCTCGCCCTCGATCACGATCTCCTGGCAGGGCGCGTCGGTGACGATTTTGGGCGCCACCGGGTTAGCCATCGCGCGCGACCAGGTCTTGGGGATGTCCTCCAGCGCGCAGCCCATGCCGATGCGGTAGATGTCGCGGCTCGCCGCCAGCGCGCCGACCGCGACCGGGATGTCGTAGTGCTTGCCCTTGGCGTCGTGCACGTTGGTGAACAGGAACGCCTTGCGGCCCGATTCCGGGATACCGCCGCGGAACTGCCAGCGCACCAGCGGGTGCAGCTCGGTGTCCTTGCAGATCGGCCGGTCGACGGTGACGAGGAGCCCCGCCTCGTCGAGCGCGCGCAGATGGTCGTGCAGGTCGGGATAGGCGCGCTTGGGCGCCGCCCGGCGCTTTTCCTTGGGAAGGGTGGTCGCCATCGGGTCCTCCCGCTCGTTCGGGCGCGATCCTAGACCAGCCGGCCGGGCAAGTCGCGCGTGGCGTTTTCGCGCGGCTGGATTCCGGCCGCGGACCGTCCCATACTCGTCCCCTCATGGTTCCGCCAGGAGGTGCGCCATGCCCATCGAGCTCGACCACACCATCGTTCCGGCCCACGACCACGAAGAATCGGCGCGCTTCTTCGCGCGCATCTTCGGGCTGACATACGAGGGGCCGTATGCCCATTTCGCCCCGGTCAAGGTGAATGACCGACTGTCGCTGGATTTCGACCAGGCCGACGAGTTCGAGCATCACCACCTCGCCTTCCGGGTGAGCGAGGCGGAGTTCGACGCGATCTTCGGCCGCATCCAGGCCGAAGGTATCGTCTACGGCTCCGGACCGATGTCGCTCGACGACATGCAGATCAATCACCGGCGCGGCGGGCGGGGCTGCTATTTCCGCGACCCCAACGGCCACACGCTCGAGATCCTGACCCACTAGCGGCCGAACGCGGCCGTGGCCTCTGCGCGCAGCGCGTCGGGGCGCGTCGCATAGCGCGGCGAGAAGTGGAACGGCACCAGCCGCTTCACGCCTGCGCGGCGCGCGATCTCGCCCGCCTGACGCGCGGTCAGGTGGTGGCGCTGGCGTGCAATCTCGCGGTCCTCGTCGAGGAAGGGCGACTCGATGAACAGCACGTCAGCGCCTGCAACGAGCTCGACGATGCGCTGCACGTTGTCGGGGTTGTAGAGCACGTCCACCACATAGCCGACGCGCGTGCCGGGCTCGACGCTCAGCACCTCGGACTTGAGCCTGCCGAGCGGCAGCACCCGGCCGGTCTTGCCGACGGTCACTAGCGCGTCGTCGGGCGCATCCTCGATCACGGCGCGCTTGAGCGCGTTGAGCCACGGACCGACCGGCAGGCCGGCGGCGTCGAGCCGGCTCTTCCACACGTTCACATGGCGCTTCTCGTCGAGCGCGTAGGCGAGGCAGGGCGCCCTCGCTGACGATGCCGACCAGCCGGCCCGCCGCGTCGACCACGGGCACGGCGCTGATCTGGTGCGCCACCAGCGTTGCGGCAATCTCGTCGATGGCCGCTTCGGGTTGCACCGAAATCACATGGGCGGTCATCACATCCTTGGCGTTCATGGGCCCCTCGTCGGTTCGGGACAGAACCAAGACTAGGTGTGCCGCGGAACCGGGCATTTGATCGAGGTCAAGGGCGGCCCCGGTGCGGCAGCCTGTCCGGTTGTGCGACCAGCCCGACTGCGCTATAGGACCGCCTCATAACAAAACTCGGGCCGATAATCCTTTTTAAAGGCATGCGCCTGAAAGTCCGCGAAACGATCCCGGCGCGGCCGCTTGCCCGCCGGGCGACATAGGGGTGATAGAGATGTCGATGCGACTTGCACACCGGCTGAAAATGCCGCTGTTGGCGGTTGTCCTGTGCGCCGCGACGATTGGCGGGGCCGCCGCGGCGCCTTCGCAGGCGCCCGACCAGTTCATTACGCACCTCAGCAAGGAGGCGATCTCCTCGCTGACCCAGCCGGCCATCAGTGCGGCGGAGCGCGAGAAGCGCTTCCGCAACCTTTTCACAAACAATTTCGACGTGCCCGCTATCGCCAAGTTCGTCCTGGGCCTCTACTGGCGGCGCGCCACGCCCCAACAGCGCACGGAGTTCGTGAACCTTTTCGAGGACTTCATCGTCAAGTCCTACGCCAAGCAGTTCGGCGCCTACTCGGGCGACGGGGTGAGCGTCAAGCAGACCGTCAAGCTGTCGCCGACCGACTCGCTGGTGATGTCGACGCTGAAGCCCAACGACGCGCCCCAGCCGGTCCGGGTCGACTGGCGCGTCCACGACATCGACTCGTCCTACAAGATCCGTGACGTGCTCGTCGAAGGGATCAGCATGAGCGTGACTCACCGCGACGAGTTCGCGGCTGTGATCCGCAATCACGGCGGCAACGTCGAGGGCCTGCTGGACGCGCTGCGCAGCAAGATGCATTGATCCGGCCCGGCCCGCGCCCGCGCCTTGTCATCGGCGTGGCGCGCGACCATATCTGGGACAGAGCCGCCCGTCGGCCGGGTTGGGAGATCGTTGTGTTTCGTAGACGTTTCTTCGCCGTCATCGTGCTCGCCGTCGGCATCGTGGCGTGCGCACCGCCGGGCGCCGTGGCCGCGCAGCCGGCCGACGACCGGGTTCCAGCGCAACAGGTGATTCAGTCGTTCGATGCGGCGCTGATCGGCGTGATGAAGGCGGCCAAGACGCTCGGCTACCGCGGGCGCTACGAGAAGCTCGCGCCGCTCATCAAGAGTACCTTCAACCTGCCGGTCATGGCGCAGGTCGCGGTTGGCCCCTATTGGGACAAGTTCACCCCGGCCCAGCGGGCCCGCCTCGTCAACTCGTTCACCAATCTCACCATTGCCAACTACGCTTCGCGCTTCGACGGGTTTACCGGCGAGACCATCAGCGTGATGGGCGAGACCCGCACGCGCGGCGACGCGGTGGTGATCAATACCGAGATCGTGTCGCCGGGCGACCAGCCGGTCGCGATCCGCTACATCATGCGGCCGTTCGAGGACGGCTGGAAAATCGTCGACGTGCTGCTCAAGGGCGCGATCAGCGAGTTGGCTACCAAGCGCTCCGAATACGCCTCGATCCTGGGGCGCGGCGGATACGACGCGCTGATCGCCGCCATCGACCGGAAGGTGCAGACGCTCGCTGCCGGGTGAGCGTGCACCACCGGCTGACCGCCGGAAAAAAAATCAGCATAGCAACCATTCGCCTCCATTGATGCGGCGCGCGGCGTCGGCTAGCTTTGGCCCAATCGGGCCAGCGAGGGAGGCAAGCATGGCGGCCAAGTCCACAAAGGACAGTTCGCGGAAGGTGAAGGTCGCTCCGGATCAAGGTCGGCGCCGCGCGCTGCGCACGCTCGCCCTCGGGGCAACAAGCGCATTCGCCGCGCCCGCGATGCTGATGCGGCCGGCGCGCGCGGCGGGCCGCACCATCAAGATCGGAATGATCAGCCCGGCGACCGGGCCGATCGCCGCGTTCGGCGAAGCGGACCAGTTTGTGCTGGCCGGTGTGCGCAAGGCATTGGCGGGCGGTATCGAGGTCGCCGGTGAGAAGCACCCCGTCGAGATCATCTACAAGGACAGTCAGTCGAACCCGAACCGCGCCTCCGAGGTGGCGGCGCAGCTCATCAACAACGACCGCATCGACTTCATGATTGCCTCGTCCACGTCGGACACCACGAATCCCGTGTCGGACCAGTGCGAGCTGAACGGCGTGCCCTGCGTCACCACCGACGACCCTTGGCAGTCGTGGTTCTTCGGCCGGCGCGGCAACCCGGCGAAGGGGTTCGAATGGACCTATCATTTCTTCTGGGGCTTCGACCAGTTCGGCCATCTGTTCGCCGACATGTGGAAGACGCTGCCGACCAACAACAAGCTCGGCACGATGTTCACCAACGACCCCGACGGGATCGCGGCGAACGACCCGAAGAACGGCCTTCCTGCCTTGTTCAAGGCGTCGGGCTATGACCTGCACAATCTGGGCCTCTATCCGCCGCTTTCGGACGACTTCACCGCGCAGATCGCAGACCTGAAGAAGGCCGATTGCGACATCTGCTGCGGTATCTTCAACCCGCCGCAATTCGCGATCTTCTGGACGCAGTGCGCCCAGCAGGGCTATCGGCCGAAGATCGTGACGCCGCCCAAGGCGCTGCTGTTCCCCACTGCGGTCGAGGCCCTGGGCGACCGCGGCGTCGGCATGACGACCGAGGTGTGGTGGTCGCATCACCATCCCTTCAAGTCGGGCCTCACCGGCGAGACGGCGCAGCAGTTCTGCGATGCCTACGAGGCCGCGACGAAGAAGCAGTGGACCCAACCGATCGGCTTCAAGCACGCCAACATCGAGGTCGCGATCGACTGCCTCAAGCGAGCGAAATCGCTCAAGCCCGAGGCGATCCGCGACGCCATCGCCGAGACCGACTATCACTCGTTGGTCGGGCCGATCACCTGGAAGGGCGGCGGTGCCAAGAACCCGATCAAGAACGTCTGCACCACGCCGCTTGTCGGCGGACAGTGGAAGAAGGGCAAGAAATTCAAGTACGACCTGAACATCGTGTACAACAAGCCGGCGCCCGAAATTCCACTCGACAGTCCGTTCATCCCGATCCCGTACAACACTTAGCCGCCGTATCGCCTCCGCCCTTCGGGGCGGCGGCGCGTGAGGGTTTCATGGCGGTTCTGCTTGAACTCGACCGGGTGTCGAAATCCTACGGCGCGCTCATGGCCGTGGACACGCTGTCGCTTTCGGTCGACGAGGGCGAAGCGGTCGGCGTGATCGGACCCAACGGCGCCGGCAAATCCTCGATGTTCAACCTGATCACCGGCGACGTCGCGCCCGACACCGGGCGGGTCGTGTTCGCCGGCGACAACATGACAGCGATGAAGCCGCACGCCCGCTCGCGTCGCGGCATCGGCCGCTCGTACCAGATTCCCCATCCCTTTGCGAACATGAGCGTGTTCGAAAATCTCCTGGTCGGCGCCATCTTCGGCGGCCGTGCCGGCGAGCACGAATGCAACGACCGCTGTGCCGAGGTGCTGCGCGTCACTGGCCTTCTCGAGAAGGCGAACGTGCCTGCGCGCACGCTGACGCTGCTGCAGCGCAAGCGCTTGGAGCTCGCCCGGGCGCTCGCCCTGCAGCCGAAGCTGCTGCTTCTGGACGAGATCGCCGGCGGGCTCACCGAGCACGAATGCCGCGCCCTGATCGGAACCGTCAGCGCAATTCACGCGCGCGGCACGACCATCGTCTGGATCGAGCATATCGTCCACGCGCTGGTGTCGGTCGCGAGCCGCCTCGTCGTCATGAACGCCGGCCAGATCTTGGCCGAGGGCGATCCGCAGGCGGTCATGGCCGACGGGCGCGTGAAGGAGGTCTATATGGGCATCCCGGCCCAATGACCCTCCTCGAGACGCGCGGGCTTCGCGCCTTCTATGGCGACTTCCAGGCCCTCTACGACATCGACGTGACGGTCGAGGAGGGGGAGACCGTCGCCATCATCGGCGCGAACGGTGCGGGCAAGACCACCTTCCTGCGCGCCGTGGCGGGCGCGCTCGAGACCGCGCCGGAGATGGTCGCGTTCGACGGCCAGTCCATCGGCCACCGGACGCCGCACGAGATCGTACGTCTCGGCATCGCCATGGTGCCGGAAGGGCGCAAGCTGTTCCGCAGCCTGACGGTCGAGGAGAATCTCCGGCTTGGCGGCCATTGCCGGCGGCGCGGCCCATGGTCGCTCGCCCGCGTCTACGAGCTCTTCCCGATGCTCGCCGAGCGACGCCACATTCCCGCTCCCGCGCTCTCCGGCGGCCAGCAGCAGATGTGCGCCATCGGCCGCGCGCTGATGGCGAACCCGCGCCTGCTGCTCTGCGACGAATTGTCGCTGGGCCTCGCGCCGGTCGTGATCCGCGACATTTACGCCCGTCTCGCCTCGGTGGCGGACGAGGGGACAACCCTCGTCGTCGTCGAGCAGGACATCAACCGCGCGCTCGATGCGGCCGCGCGGTTCTACTGCTTCCAGGAAGGCCGCGTCGCGCTGACCGCGCCGACCGCGGGGTTTGACCGCGGCCACATCACCGCAGCCTATTTCGGCGTCTAGCGATGGACTGGGGCGACATCGTCGTTCAGGGAAGCCTCTTGGGCGGGCTCTATGCCCTCTTCGCCATCGGCCTTTCGCTGTCGTTCGGCATCATGCGGCTCGTCAACATCGCGCATGGCGATTTGATCGTGCTCTGTGCCTACGTGGCGATGATCGCGACCTCGGTGACGGGGCTCGACCCCATCGCGAGCCTCGCCATCGTCATCCCGGTCATGTTCGCGTTCGGCTACGCGCTGCAGCGCGGACTGCTCAACTTCACCCTGACGGGCGGGCTGCTGCCGCCGCTGCTGGTGACGTTCGGCATATCGGTCATCATCCAGAACGCACTCCTGATCGCGTTCGGCGCCTACACCCGCCGCCTGCACCAGGGTGCGATCGAGACGCAGAGCATCCTGTTGCCGGGCGGCATCCAGGTGGGAGTCTTCCCGTTGATGGTGTTCGCCATCGCCGTCGGCGCCATCGGCGGGCTGCAGCTCCTGTTCTACCGCACGGGACTCGGCCGGGCCTTCCGCGCCGCCTCCGACGATCCTGATACCGCCGAGCTGATGGGCATCGACAACCGCCACCTTTACGCGCTGGCGATGGCGATCGCGATGACGTTCACCGCGCTCGCCGGCGTGCTGTTCGCGATCCGCACGACCTTCGATCCGGCGGCCGGCCCGATCCGGCTGATCTTCGCTTTCGAGGCGGTGATCATCGGCGGGCTGGGGAGCCTCTGGGGCACGCTGATCGGGGGCATGGTGCTGGGGATCGCCCAGTCCGTCGGCGCGGCGCTTTCGCCCACCTGGCAGATTCTGGCCGGCCATATCGCCTTCCTGATCATCCTGGTCGTCCGGCCGAGCGGCCTGTTCCCGCGGACGAGGGAGTGATGCCGGTCCGGGTGGAACGCGCGACGCCGGCAAGCCGGACCTTCGCCTGGTTCGGCCTGGCCGCACTCGCCGCGCTCGCGGCGCTGCCCTGGTGGGGCGGGCCGGGCGACATGCGCCTCGTCGCGGAGATGGCGTACTACTTGGCGCTCGCCCAGCTCTGGAACCTGCTCGCGGGCTACGCAGGGCTCGTCTCGGTCGGCCAGCAGGCGTTCGTCGGCATCGGCGCCTACGTGTTCTTCTACTTATCGGGCGCGCAGGGGGTAAACGCCTGGGTCGCGATCGCTGTGGCGGGTCCGGCGGCGGGGCTGATCTCGATCCCGGTTGCGCTGATCGTGTTCCGCCTGCGCGGCGCCTATTTCGCGGTCGGCACCTGGGTAGTGGCGGAAATCTTCGCCCTCTCCGCAAGCCTGATCCTGGTGCTGGGCGCCGGTTCCGGCATGTCGCTCACCCCGGCGATCGTGCGCCAGATCGGCGCGACGCGCGACGCGCGCGACATGGCGGAATACTGGTTATCGCTCGGTGCGTTCGCGATCGTGTTTATCGTCGTCTACGCGCTCCTGCGGTCGCGCCACGGCCTCGCCCTCACGGCGATCCGCGACTCCGAGCCGGCCTCCGCCAGCCTCGGCGTCGACACGTTCCGCGTCAAGCTCGTCATCTACGTCGTTACGGCGGCCGCGACCGGTCTCGTCGGCGCGGTCATCTTCCTCCAGAAGCTGCGCATCTCGCCCGAGGCCGCATTCAGCGTGAACGACTGGACGGTGGTCGTGATCTTCATGGTGGTCATCGGCGGCATCGGCACGCTGGAGGGCCCGTTCATCGGCATGCTGATCTATTTCGTCCTGCGTGAGCTGCTGGCCGATTACGGCACGTGGTACCTGATCCTCTTGGGCGTCGTCGCCGTCGTCATCATGCTGACCGCGCAGGAAGGGATCTGGGGCGTCGTCGCGCGCCGGTTCGACCTGCACCTCTTCTCGGTCCGGCGGCATCTCACCGGAACGGAAGAGTAGCTCAGCGGAACCAGCCTGCGAGCGCGCCACGCACGCCGCAGGATAGAAAGTCCGCTTTGGTCAGCGTGACGCGCGCGGCCAGCGGATCGCCGCGCTTCAGTATCTCCGAAAGCCTGAGGGCGAGCCGGACGATCACCGCCAACTCCATCGCGAGGCCGCGGCTCTGGAGCCGGCGGGGCAAGGTGCGTGCCGTGACCAGCAGCTCGTCCGTGCCCGCGATCAACCGGTCGAGCACGCGGCGGAGCCCGGGCGAACATGCGGTGCGGGCGAGCGCCGCGACCGTCTCGCCCTCTGCGGCAAGCCACGGCTCGGGCAAATATACTCGATCGAGGTTGCGGTAGTCGTCGCCGCAATCCTGCAAATGGTTGAGCACCTGAAGCGCGTTGCACAGCGCGTCGGACGCGGGCCACGCCGCTCGCGATTCGCCGTGGAGGTCGAGGAGGTAGCGCCCGACCGGCGCGGCCGAGAGGCTGCAATACCCCATCAGATCGTCCCAGTCGGCGTAGCGCAGCTTGGTCGCGTCGCGCTTGAAGGCGGCGATCAGGTCGCGGCAATGGTCGAGCGGCACGCCGGTCGTAATGCAGCTGTCGCGCACGCGCGTCGCCTTCTCCACGCCCGGCCGGTCCGACTCGCCGTAGAGCGCGTCCTCCATCGCGTCGAGCCGCGCGACCTTGTCCGCGGCGGCCAGCGCCGGGTTGTCGGCAATGTCGTCGATCGCGCGCGCGAAGGCATAGAAGATGGCGACATGGCCGCGCAGCCGCGGCGCGATCAGGAACGAGCCGACGGGAAAGTTCTCGTCTCCCGCGCCCTTCCCCGATGGTGTCTCGACCGGCTGGTCCATCGCGGCCCTCATGCGGGGCGGTGCGTCCGCCCCTTCCACGCCCCGCCCGCGCCCCGCCAATGGCGCCGCGCGGAATCCAACGTCATCGCCATGTATAGCAGCGCGGCCAGCGGCAGCAACACGCCGAGCCAGCGCGGCTGGCGGTAGAGCGTGAGGGTCGGCGCTTCGGCCACCGCCATGGCGAGCCAGGCCAATACCCCGATGAGGTTCGCCGGCCAGCCGGCGAAAATCGCTGCGAGCGGCGGCACCAGGAATACGACGGCGAGTTCGATCAGCGTTCCCGCGAGCGTGCGCGCCGAATAACCGAGCTGGTCGAAGGCCGAGCGCACGACCATCGTCCAGACGCCGCCGAGCCCGTCATAGGGGCGCTGGCTGGTGTCGGCGGCGGAGAGGCCGAGCCAGGTATGGCCGTCGGACCGCTTGATCGCGCGGGTGAGGGCGCAGTCGTCGATCAGCGCGCCCCGGATGGTGGCGAGTCCGCCGATGCGGTCGAGCGCGATGCGCCGCACCAGCATGGACCCGCCCGCGGCCGCGGCGTCGCGCCGCCGCATCGGGTCGTTTGCCCAGCGGAAGGGGTAGAGCATCTGGAAGAAGAACACGAAGGCGGGGATCAACAGCCGTTCCCACGCCGTCCGGCATTGCAGGCGGACCATCAGCGAGACGAGGTCGCGCCCCTCCGTCTCGGCCAGCGCGACAAGGCGCGACAGCGTCTCGGGCGCGTGCGTCACGTCGGCGTCGGCAAACCAGACGAAGCGTGCGTCCGGCGCGAGCGTCGCGGCGTGGCGCATCCCTTCCGCCATCGCCCATACCTTGCCGGCCCAGCCCGCGGGCCGCGTGTCGGCCGTGACGACGGCGAGACGGTCGGCGTGGGCGGCCAGGGCGCCGGCCCGCGCCGCGTCGGCCGTGCCGTCGTCGCTCCCGTCGTCGACCACGATCGCGCGCAACCGGCCGCGATAGTGCTGCGCGAGCAGCGAGGCGACGGCGCGCCCAACATAGGGCGCCTCGTTGCGCGCCGGGACAACCGCCACCACCTCGGGCCAGTCCTCGAGCCGCGACGCCGCCGGCAGCCGCACGTCGGCGCGCCAGAACCTGCCGCGGTCGAACAGGAGCCAGAGCCACGCGGCAAGCGCGGCCGCGGCGAGTGCGAGCCAGATCACCGCCATCCCGTCACTGGCCGCCCCACACTTTGTGGGCGAGATCGACGACGAGGCCGAGCTTCGCCTTCTCGTCCTCCACCGTCAGCTTGTTGCCGAGCTTGGTGGAGGCGAATCCGCATTGCGGCGACAGGCAGAGCTGGTCGAGCGGCAGGATTTTTGCCGCCTCGTCGATCCGCCGGCGCACGTCGTCGGCGTTCTCCAGCGCGGCATTCTTGGTGGTGATGAGGCCGAGCACGACCTTCTTCCCCGTCGGCACGAAGCGCAGCGGCTTGAAGTCGCCGGCGCGCGGCGAATTGTATTCGAGGAAGAACCCGTCGACGTCGAGAGCGTTGAACAAAGTCTCCGCCACAGGCTCGTACCCGCCGTCGGCGACCCAGGAGCTTTCGTGGTTGCCGCGGCAGAGATGGACGCAGACGGTCATCTTCGGGCGCAGCCCGGCGATCGAATCGTTGATCAGTTTTGCGTAGGTGAGCGGCAGCCTGTCCGGGTCCTCGCCCAGCTTGCGCGTGTTGTCGCGCAGCGCCGGGTCGCACAGGAACGCGAAGTTGGTGTCGTCGATCTGCAAGTATTCGCAGCCGAGTTCGGCGAGCGCGCGGAACTCCTCGTTGTAGACGCGCGCGAGGTCGGCGAAGAACGCGTCCATCTCGGGATAGGCGTCGTGGCTCACCGCGCTCCGCCCGCCGCGGAAATGCACGATGGTGGGCGAGGGGACGCACTGCTTCGCCGTGCTCGCGGTCGCCGCTTTCAGGAAGCGGAAATGCTCGGTCGAGATGCCGGTGGGGCGGGTGAGCTTTGCCGTCACCTCGGCGCGCGGCGGGGCGTATTCGATATCGCCGCCCTCGTTGTGGAACTTGACGGGCAGCCCGCCGGAGATCTTCACCCCGCCGATCGCGGAAACGAAATCCACCCACCAATGGTCGCGCCGGTAATCGCCGTCGGTGATGCTCTCAAGCCCGACCGATTCCTGCAGCGCCACGGCCTCGCGCACCGCGGCATCCTCAAGCTTCGCCAGTTGGTTCTTCGCAAGCTTGCCGGCCTTCCATTGTTCGCGCGCCTCCAGCAGCGCCGACGGACGCAGCAGGCTGCCCACATGGTCGGCGCGGAAGGGCGGTTTGTTTTTCGCCATCGTCGTCTCCCTATGACTTCTCGGCCAGCACCTGGCCGGCGATGATCAGCTTCTGGATTTCGGTCGTGCCCTCGTAGATGCGGAGCGCGCGGATCTCGCGGTAAAGCCGTTCTACGGTCGCGCCCGCCACCACGCCCTGCGCGCCGAACACCTGCACCGCCTGGTCTATGACCTGCTGCGCTGCCTCGGTGGCGTGGAGCTTCGCCATCGCCGCCTCGCGCGTGACACGCCCGCCGATAGCGTCGCGCGTCCACGCCGCGCGATAGACCAGCAGCGCGGCCGCGTCGACCGCGAGCGCCATGTCGGCGAGCTTCTCCTGGATCAGCTGGAATTCGGCGAGCGGCCGGCCGAAGGCGTGGCGCGCCTTTGCGCGCGCGACCGCCTCGTCCATCGCCCGGCGGGCGAAGCCGAGCGCGGCGGCGCCGACCGACGGGCGGAACACGTCGAGCGTCGCCATCGCCACCTTGAACCCCTCGCCCGGATTGCCCAGCAAGTTCGCGGCCGGCACGCGGCATTCGTGGAACGAGAGCGTGCCGAGCGGGTGCGGCGCGATGACCTTGAATCGCTGCGAAACATCGAGCCCTTTGGCGTCGGCGTCGACAACTATTGCCGTGATGCCGCGAGAGCCGGGCACCTCGCCGGTGCGGGCGAACACGACGTAATGGTCGGCGAGGCCCGCGTTGGAAATCCAGGTCTTCGTGCCGTCGAGCACGTAATCGCTGCCGTCGCGCCGCGCGGCGCAGGACAGCGCCGCGACGTCCGATCCCGCGTCGGGCTCCGAAAGAGCGAAGGCTGCAATGCGGGTACCGGACGCGACGCCCGGCAGATAGCGCCTTTTCAGCTCTTCGGAGCCGTAGAGCGTGATCGAGCCGGAGCCGAGTCCCTGCATGACGAAGGCAAAATCGGCGATGCCGGACTCGTAGGCCAGCGCCTCGCGGATCAGGGCCACGGCGCGCACGTCGAGCGGATCGCACTTGCCGCCATAGGCCGCGGGCACGCACCAGCCGAGAAAGCCCGCGCGGCCGAGCTTGCCCACGATTTCGCGGCAGAGCGCGTCGAGCGCGGCTTCGTCCTCCGGCTCATGGTCGGCGAGGGGTGCGATCTCCTTTGGTGCCCACGCCGCGATCTCGGTCGCGAGCGCGCGGTGCCGCTCTTCGAAAAACGGCCAGCCAAGCGTTTCGGCGGGGGTCATCAATCTCCCTCGAACACGGGGCGCTGCTTCGCGACGAAGGCGTGGTAGGCGCGGGCGAAATCCTTCCTGGTCATCAGCTCGGCCTGGGCCTCTGCCTCGGCGTCGATGGCGGCATCGATCCCCATGTCCCACTCCGCGTTCAGCATGCGTTTCGTAACGGAATGGGCGAGCGTCGGGCCGTGTGCCAGGGTATGTGCGAGCTTGTGCGCCTCGGAGGCCAGCGCATCGGCCGCGACCAGCCGGTTGTGAAAGCCCCAGGCGAGCGCCTCGTCGGCGCCCATCGCCCGGCCGGTGTAAAGGAGCTCTGCCGCCCGGCCCTGGCCGACGATGCGCGGCAGCAGCGCGCACGCGCCCATGTCGCACCCGGCGAGCCCCACGCGCACGAACAGGAAGGCGACGGTCGCGCGCGGCGTGGCGAGGCGGATGTCGGCGGCCATCGCGAGGCATGCCCCCGCGCCGGCGCACACCCCGTCGATGGCGGCGACGATCGGGTGCGGGCAGGCGCGCATCGCCTTCACCACATCGCCGGTCATCCGGGTGAACTGGCGGAGCTCGGGCAGCTTCATCGCGACCAGCGGGCCGATGATCTCGTGCACGTCGCCGCCGGAGCAGAAATTGCCGCCGGCGCCGGTGATCACGACCGCGCGTACATCTTTCTCGTCGCCCAGCGCGCGGAACGTGTCGCGCAGCTCGGCATAGCTCTCGAACGTCAGCGGGTTCTTCTTCTCCGGCCGGTCGAGCGTGACGGTCGCCACGCGGTCGGTGACCTGCCATCCGAAATGCTTGGGCGCGATGGTCACATCAGCTCTCCGCCGGCGATGGCGATGGACTGGCCGGTGACCGATCCCGACGAATCGAGGCAGAGCCACGCCACGGTCTCCGCCACCTCGGCCGGCTGGATCAAGCGGCCCTGCGGGTTGTGCGCGGCGAGCTCGGCGCGCGCATCCGCCTCCGACCGGCCTGTCTTGGCGACGATGTTGGCCACCGTCTCGCGCACCACGTCGGTGTCGGTGTAGCCCGGGCAGACCGCGTTGACGGTGACGCCCTTCTTCGCCGTCTCGATGGCGAGCGACCGGGTGAGCCCGACCAGCGCGTGCTTCGCGGCGCAATAGGCCGTGACGTAGGCGAAGCCGGTGATGCCCGCCGTCGAGGCGATGTTGACGATGCGCCCGCGCCCCGCGTCGAGCATTCCTGGCAGGACGGCGCGGGTGCAGTGGATCGCGCCCCACAGATTCACGTTCAGCATTTCGTGCCAGAGTTCGTCGTCGGTGCGGTGGAACGGCGCGCTTCGGGCCGCGCCGGCGTTGTTGACGAGGATCGCGACCGGGCCCGCCTGGGCGAAGGCGGCGGCGACCGATGCCGCGTCGGTCACGTCGCAGGCGAGCGCTGTCGTCTTCGCGCCATGGCGTCGGTGCAGCGCCTCCGCCTCTGCGGCCACCGTATCGCGGTGCCGCCCGAGCAACGCGATATCGGCGCCGAGCCGGGCCAGCGTATCGGCGATCGCCGCCCCGATGCCGCGCGCCCCGCCGGTCACGGCGGCGACGCGCCCGGCGAGCGGCGTGCCGCCCATCAGCGCCGTCCGCGCTTCGCTTGCCGTCTCGGCCACGCTGCCTCCTTTCGCCGCCGCTGCGCTTAGAATAGAAGGGGGCAGGGCGCAAGTCGAACGGTGGAGGGACCATGCAGCGCTACACACGGACGATCCCCGAGGTCTGGAAGCACTGGGAGGACCGGATCATGGCCGCCCAGCACCCCTTCACCTACACCACGCCCGAGGACAACAAGGCGGTGTTCGCCCGGCTCACCTCGCTCGACCGCGACGCCTGGGCCAAGGCCTACAGCGACCGGGCGAGGCCCTACGAGGCGGCGGCGCGCGACGCCGAGGCCAAGGGCGACGGTAAGGCGGCGTGCGAGAACTTCCTGCATGCCTACGGGCTCTTCCGCATGGGGCGCTACCCCGCGCCCAACTCCGAGGGCAAGCGGGCGGCCTACCGCAAGTCCCAGGAGATGCTGCTCGCCTCGTGGAAATACATGCCCTACGACGCCGAGCGGGTGGAGATGCCGTTCCACGGCCGGCCCGGCGAGGGCAGCGCCGCCATCGGCTACCTCTTCCGCCCGAAGGGAGCGGGGAAGCTTCCGGTCGTCGCCATCTGGGGCGGCATCGACACGTTCAAGGAGGACCGCTACGACCTGGGCGAGGCGCTGATCGCCCAGGGCATGGCGGCGCTCCTGATCGACATGCCGGGGGTTGGCGACGCACCCATTCCGGGCTCGGAGGACGCCGAGCGGATGTGGGACGCCGTGTTCGGCTGGATCGCGACGCGAGCGGACCTCGACGCCAGGCGGGTCGGCATCTGGGGCGGCTCGACCGGCGGGTATTGGGGCGGCAAGGTGGCGCACACCCACAAGGACCGGCTGGCGGCGGCGGTCAACCACGGCGGCTGTGCCCACTACGCCTTCGAGCCCGCCTGGATCGAGAAGGCGCAGCATGGCTCCTACGCGTTCGAGCTGGCCGAGACGCTGGCGAGCGCCTTCGGCCGGTCGAGCTTCGAGGAGTGGGTCGAATACTGCCCCAAATTATCGCTGCTCGACCAGGGCGTGCTCGACACACCGTGCGCCCCGCTTCTCCTGGTCAACGGCGTGAACGACACGATCTTCCCGATCGAGGACATGTACCTGATGCTGAGCCACGGCGATCCGAAGACCGCGCGCTTCTACCCGTCCGGCCACATGGGCCATTCGCCCACCACTATCCCGACCATCGTCGGCTGGTTGAAGGGCCGGCTGGGCGCCTAGGGGGAACGCACGCGCCCTCCCCGCGGCATTGAGTCGATAAGTCTCCACAGCGAGGCCATTGCGCGCCGCCGCAGGCATTGCTATGACGCGGGCGGGGCGGGGGCCTCAGGACATATTCCTGGCCAAACGGCGGCCGGGATACCATCTAGGACGCGGTACCCGCTCGAACCAAGAAGGGGCTTACGTGGCCATTCCCCTGATCCAGCAGTTGCGCGTCGGCGCCTACGTCATGGGCAAGAGGCTCAAGGGCGAGACGCGCTATCCGCTCGTGCTCATGCTCGAGCCGTTGTTCCGCTGCAATCTCGCCTGCGCCGGATGCGGCAAGATCGACTACCCTGACCCCATCCTCAACAAGCGGCTGAGTGCGGCAGATTGTCTCGCCGCGGTCGAGGAGTGCGGCGCGCCGATCGTCTCCATCGCCGGCGGCGAGCCATTGCTGCACAAGGAGATCGGCCAGATGGTCGGCGCCATGGTGGCGCGGCGGAAGTTCGTCTATCTGTGCACGAACGCGCTGCTCCTCGAGAAGCGGCTCGATCTGTTCAAGCCGAGCCCGTACCTGACCTTCTCGATCCACCTCGACGGCGACCGTGAGACGCACGACAAGTCGGTGTGCCAGGACGGCGTGTTCGACAAAGCGGTCGAGGCGATTCGCATGGCCCGAGCGAGGGGCTTCCGGGTCAACGTCAACTGCACCCTGTTCGACGGCGTTGCGCCCGAGCGGGCAGCAGCCTTCTTCGACGAGGCGCAGGCGCTCGGCATCGACGGCATCACCGTCTCGCCAGGCTATGCCTACGAGCGCGCGCCCGACCAGGCGCACTTCCTCAACAGGAAGAAGACCAAGACGCTGTTCCGCCAGATCTTCGCGCTAGGCAAGGGCAAGAAGTGGCCGTTCAGCCATTCCAGCCTCTATCTCGATTTCCTGGCCGGCAACCAGGAATACCACTGCGCGCCCTGGGGCAACCCGACGCGCAACGTGTTCGGCTGGCAGCGGCCCTGCTACCTCCTGGGCGAGGGGTATGTCTCCACCTTCCGCGAACTGATGGAAGGCACCGACTGGGACAAGTACGGCACCGGCAATTACGAGAAGTGCGCCGATTGCATGGCCCATTGCGGCTACGAGGCGACGGCGGTGGCCGACGCGGTGAAGAAGCCGTGGAAGGCGCTCGCGGTCGCGCTGCGCGGCCCGCGCACCACGGGCGAGATGGCGCCCGAGATCGCATTGGAGAACGCGCGGCCGGCGGATTACGTGTTCGCCAAGATCGTCGAGAACGAGATCGAGCGGCTACGCCAGCCCGGCCCCTCCGGCGATACGGAACGCCACGTCGCGTAGCGCGCGCTGCGCCCGGTGGTAGTCGCCGGCAAGCCGGACCAACCCCGGAAGGTCTTTCGGCCGCGTCGCCACGGCGCGCATGACCGCGCCTGAATCGGTCGTGCCGTCCGGCCGAAGCCCGGCGAGCGCCGCGGGCGGGATCGCCCGCCCCGCCGGGTCGGCCACCACGCGCAGCGCCAGGAAGGGCACGCCGGCCTCGCCAGCGACCCGGGCCACCGCGCCGCTTTCCATGTCCGCCGCCACCGCCCCGGTCGCCTGAAACAAGCGGCGCTTGTCGGCGACCGAGGCGACCGGCGCCCCTGTCTCCGCGAGCGCAGCCACCTTGGCGCTGCCGAACCGCGCCGCCACCCGGGCGCGCCAGGCGGCGTCGGTTTCGCGTCGCGACCCATCCGCCGTGACCACCGCCTCGGCCACGATCAGCGCCCCCGGCGACAGCGCAGGGTCCAACCCGACGGCGAGCCCGAAGCTCAAGAGCGACGTTGCCCCGTCAGCCAGGGCGCGCTCCGCCGCCCGCCGTGCGCCCTCGGTCCCCGGCCCCTCGCAATAGACCGCGACGCCGTCGTCGGCCGGCAGCAGGGCCGCCTCGTCGCGCATGCCGGTGATGATGCCGATCCGGGTCATTGGCGACCGACGCCGTCGACAGGGGCAGGCGAGTGGGCTGGGAGGTCCAGCCGCGCGGGCTGGCGCGTGTGGTGGAGGGTCGCGAATCCGGAGGGGCTCAAATCCCTAACGTCACGCGGGTGCGGCCGGTTTCGCGCAAATTGCGGTAGCGCGCCAGCGCCCATAGCGGGAAGTAGGCGGCGTAGCCGTGGTACTTGAGGTAGAAGACGCGCGGGAAGCCGACGGCGTTGTACATCTCCTCGGACCATGATCCGTTGGCGCCGCGCTTGGCCTCGAGATAGGCGACGCCGCGGGCGACCGCGTCGGACTCCACGTCGCCCGCCGCCATCAAGGCAAGCAGCGCCCAGGCGGTCTGCGACGGCGTCGACTCCTTGGCTTCGTAGCGCCGCTCCTCCCAGTAGGTGCCGCAATCCTCGCCCCAGCCGCCATCCTCGCGCTGACGGTCCTTGAGCCAGGCGACCGCCTTCTGCACGCGCGGCGAATCGTGCGGCTCTCCGGTCGCGTTCAGCGCCGAGAGCACCGACCAGGTGCCGTAGATGTAGTTGGTGCCCCACCGCCCGTACCACGAGCCGTCGCGCTCCTGCTCGGCATGGAGGAACGCGAGGCCCCGCGCCACGGCGGGGTGGTCGGGCCCGTAGCCGCATTCGGCCAGCATGCCGACGCAGCGCGCCGTCACGTCCGAGGTCGGCGGGTCCAGCAGCGCACCGTGATCGGCGAACGGGATGTGGTTGAGGCCGTAATGGGTGTTGTCGGCGTCGAACGCGCCCCACCCGCCGTTCTTCGACTGCATGCCGAGGATCCACTCGATACCGCGGCGGATCGCCGCCGCTGCCTCGGGCACGTCCGCGCGGGCGAGCGCCATCAGCACGGCGGCCGAATCGTCGGCATCGGGGTAGTAGTCGTTACGGTACTGGAAGGGCCAGCCGCCCGGCGCCACGTCGGGCCGCTCGACCGCCCATTCGCCCTTCACGTCGGTGACCTGCCGTCCGATCAGCCAGCGCGCGGCCTCGTCGACGACGGGGCCGGTCTCTCCTGTCTCGATCAACGCGAGCAAGGCCAGCGCCGTGTCCCACACCGGCGACAGGCAGGGCTGGCACATCGCCTCTCCATTATTGACGAGCAGTAGCTTGCGGATCGAGCGCCGCACGGTAGCGAATTCGGCATCGTTACGCGAGGTGCCCAGCGCGTCGAGCAGCATGGCAAGGTTCGCCATCGCCGGGAAGATACCGCCCAGCCCGTCCTCACCGTTCAGCCGCTCGCGGCAGAAGCCGAGAGCCTTGTCGATGGCACGCTGGCGCGCGGCGAGTGGCAGATGCGGCTCGATGCGGCGCAGCACCCGGTCGAGCTGGATCAGCGTAGTGCCCCAGGACGAGCCGGTAGGGTTCTTCAGCCAGTCGCGCTTTTTGAACGGGTCGTCGACGAACAGCTCGCGGATCGAGACGCCGCGCGGGTTGCGGGCGCAGGGCTTGAGCGCGGCGAGAGCGACCAGCGGCACCATCACGGTGCGCGACCAGTACGAGACCTTGGTGATGTGGAACGGGAACCAGCGCGGCAGATGCATCAGCTCGACCGGCATGGTCGGTACCGCGCGCCATGGCACCTGGCCGTAAAGCGCCAAGGTAAAGCGGGTGAAGACGTTGGCTTGCTCCGCACCGCCGCGGGCGAGCAACGCCTCGCGCGCCCGGAGCATATGCGGTGCGTTCGGATCGTCGCCCACCAGCTTCAGCGCCAAATAGGCTTTCACCGTCGCGCTGATGTCCATCTCGCCGGCGTGAAACAGCGGCCAGCCCCCGTCCGCGCCCTGGGTGCGGCGAAGATAATTGGCGAGGCGGCGCTCGATGTCTGCGTCGATCTCGTCGAGATAGTGCTCGAGCAGGATGTATTCGGCCGGGATCGTCGCGTCGGCCTCCAGCGGGAAGACCCAGTGCCCGTCCTCGGCCTGATTCGCGACCAGCGCGTCGCGCGCCGCGGCGATGATGCCGCCGAGTCGGGCGGTGCCGCCCGAACTCCAGCGCAGCCGTCACCGCGCCCGGCGTCGCATCACGGTCCAACCGCGCTTCGTTCCAGCCGTTCGTCACGCCGCAACCCCCACTCGCGCGCGATTCAACCCGCTCCGGCGGGCCCGTTCGGGGAGCGCCCTCGACATTGGTAGGACCAACGTCCCCTGTGCCGTTTCGTTCCCGCCGCCGCCGTCTCCCGCGGCGCTCCGGATACCGCCGAGGGTTGCAATATGGAGGACCGTCCTGGGCCGGTCCACCCCATGGACTTGCAAAGCTGAGTTGGCGTTTCTACAGGAGGCCGTAGCGAAAAGCGATCCACAGCTTTTCGGGCCGCGACAGCGCGACCCTCTGCCGCGGATCGCGCCATTCGCCGCGACGCATCCGCACGAGCAGGCGGTGATAGACCTGCATCATCATGACCGCAGGTCGCAAGGGACCTGTAGAACGCCCCGCAAGGCACTGTTTCGCCTCGATAAATCTTGCTTCAGCATAGGCCGCCAACGCGGCGCAGGCCCGGGGTAGGGCCGGGTGTGCCAGCACGGCTTCCGGAGCGCTGCTGTCGATTCCGGCGTCCGTCAGCATCTCGCGCGGCAAATAGAGCCGCTCCAGCGCCGCGTCCTCCCCCAGATCGCGCAAGATATTCGTGGTCTGCAGAGCGCGGCCGAGCGCCAGGGCGAAGTCGCGGTCGCCCGGCTGATTCGCGCCAAACACCCAAATCGACAGGAGCCCAACCGCGCCCGCCACCCGGTCGCAATAGGCCTCGAGCGTGGCGAGCGAGGGCGCGCGCATCTGACCCTCCACGTCCATCTCCATCCCCTCGATGATGGCGAGGAGGTCCTCGCGGGCGAGGCCGTAGGCGGCGACCGCCGGGGCCAGCGCGCGGGCGGTGGGGTGTGCGGGCACGCCATCGTAGAGCTGCCGGATCTCCTCGCGCCATTCGCCGAGGCGAACCTTCTTGTCGGCGAGGGGGGCGGACTCGTCGGCCACGTCGTCGACCTCGCGGCAATAGGCGTAGATGGCGTACATCGCCTCGCGCCGCGGCTTGGCGAGAAGCCGCATTGCCGCCAGGAACGACGAGCCGGACGCACGCGTGACGCTCCTGACATGGGCCAGGGCTTCGGGATCGGCAGGGGCGGGCGGCGGGACGGCGCCGGCGGGCTCGGAGACCACGGTTTCGTATCGTTCGGCGGCGGGCGCCGCGGAAGCAGCGCGCTCCGCTCGGTGGGAACCAGTCCCTCGCTAGCACACTTCGCCGGTGCGCGAAAGGGACCAAGCCGGATTGAAAACCGCCTTCGTTCGTGCCTTCATCGGCTGCGAGAGACGGAGGGAAGCATGGCCACATCGCCGGCGAAGCGCGCGCTCAAGCTCGACCAGAGGCTTATCGACATCGTCGAGGCGGACTACCCGCGCTTTTCCGCCAACGAGATGACGCGCCGCCGCCTCGCGATGGCCGCAGCGATGGGCGAGGCAGGGGTCGACCACCTGCTGGCCTACGGCTCAGGCTTCCGCGGCGGGCCGGTGACCTGGCTCTCGCAGTGGCTCTCCACGACCGAGGCGCAGCTCGTCCACACGCCGCACGAGAAGGACGCGCTCTACGTCCAGTACTACAACCACCTGCCGCTGGCGACGAAGCTCGCCGCCGAGGCCGAGGTCGGCTGGGGCGGCGCGTCCACCATCCGCACCGCCATCGCCGAGCTGGAGCGGCGCGGCGCGAAGCCGGGGCGCGTCGGGCTCGCCGGCGCCATGCCATTCGCGGCCTACCGCCAGCTTGCCGACGCGTTCGGCGAGATCAAGGACATGAACCGCGCCTATTTCCGCCTGCGCCTGATCAAGTCGGCGGAGGAGCTGGACTGGCACCGGATCGGCGCGCGGCTCTCCGACCTCTCGATCGACGCGTTGGTCAAGGGCATCAAGCCCGGCCTCACCGAGCGCGATCTGGGCCAGATCACCGAGTCCGCCTACCAGAAGTGGGGCGGTGTGAACGTCATCCATTTCTTCGCGGTCAACCCGATGGCGGCGCCGGAATACGGCGTGCCGCGGCAATACCCATCCACGCGCAAGGTGCAGGCGGGCGACGCCATCTCGACCGAAATCACGGCGAGCTTCTGGGATTACGGCGGCCAGGTGCTGCGCACCTTCTCGGTCGGCGAGCCGCTGAACCCGCTGTTCCGCGACCTGCACGCGGCGGCGGATGCGGCGTTCGATTCGATCCTCAAGGTGCTCAAGCCCGGCGCGCATGCCGAGGAGATCGTCAAGGCGGCCCAACCGATCGAGGACGCCGGGTTCACCACCTTTGACGACCTGGTGCACGGCTCGGGCGGCGGGTACCTGCCGCCGATCGTCGGCTCCCCCAGCCGGCAGAACGAGCCGATCCCCGACATCCGGCTCCAGGCCGGCATGATGATGGTCGTCCAGCCAAACGTCATCACCAAGGATGCACGCGCCGGCATCCAGATGGGCGAGTGCGTGCTGATCACAGACGACGGTGCGGTCTCGATCCACACGGCGCCGCGAGGTCCGTTCGTGGTCGGAGGCGGCCGGTGACGCGCGCGTGACCCTCGGCCCGGTCTCGCTCGAGTCGATCGCGATCATCTTCTTCGCCATCCTGGCGGGCGGGCTCGCCAAGGGGGTGACGGGATTCGGCCTGCCGCTCATCGCCGTGCCGGTGCTGGCGAGCTTCCTCGGCGTCGAGCGCGCGGTCGTGATCATGGTGATCCCCGGATTCGTGTCGAACGTCGCGCTGATGTGGGAACATCGCCGCAAGGCGGGCGAGGCGCGGGGAGTCGTGCCGTTCCTCGCCGCCGGCGTGGTGGGGGCGGTCGGCGGCACCTGGGTACTCAAGGCGCTCAGCGCGCGGCTGCTCGCGCTCGTCCTCGCCGGCTGGATCGGGCTCTATCTCGTCACCCGGCTGATCCATCCGGACTTCCGAGTGGGCGGCAGTGTCGCGCGCCCGCTCGCGCCGGTCATCGGCTTCCTCGCCGGCTGCTCGCAAGGGGCGACCGGCGCCTCGGGCCAGGTCGTCGGCACTTGGTTCCACGCACTCCGGCTCGAGCCCTCGACCTACGTGTTCTCGGTCTGCGCGATCTTCGCCACCTTCTCGGTCACCCAGATGGTCTCGATGGCGAGCTTCGGGCTTTTCAGCCAGGAGCGGGTGCTGGAGAGCGTGATCGCGGTCGTGCCGACGATGATCGGCGTCCCGCTCGGCGTCCGGCTCGGGCGGGTCATCGCGCGCGAGACGTTCGACAAGATAATCCTGGGCGTGCTGCTAATCCTCGAAGCCCGGCTGATCTGGCAGGGCGTCGTAGGGTAGCTCACACGTCCCGTTTCACGAAGGCGTGGATCTCCTCCGTGCGCCAGACGCCGGCCTTGTGCAGCGGGTCGTTGCGGTTGAAGGCCTGGGCGCGCTCGATCGAGTCCGCGTCGACCACGAACAGCGAGCCGACGGTAGTGTTGCCGTCGGGCGTGCGCAGCGGCCCGCACAGCACGATGTCGATCGGCTTGGAGGCCAGGTACTCGCCGTGCGCCTTGAGGTTGGCCGCGCGCAGATCGGCCGCGCCGGTCTTGTCGATGCAGTAGATGGCGAAGAGCATGGGGCACCTCCGGGGAGTGAACGCCGGCCGGCGCGTCACGCTCCCGCGCCGGCAGCCACGCCGATCAGGGAGTCGAGCAGCGCCGGGTCGGCCTGGAGCGCGTCGCTCGGCCCGTCATGGACGATGCGACCGCGGTCCATCACGAGCGTGCGCGGCGAGAAGTCGAGCGCGATGCGCGTGTGTTGCTCGACGAGCACGATGGCGAAGCCCTCGTCGGCGCGCAGCTTGCGCATCGCGCGCACCAGATCCTCGACAATGACGGGCGCGAGTCCCTCGGTCGGCTCGTCCATCAGCAGCACGGTCGGATTGCCCACCAGCGCGCGGGCGATGGCCAGCATTTGCTGCTCGCCGCCTGAAAGCTGGCTTCCCATGTTGGTCTGGCGCTCGGCGAGGGCGGGGAACAGCTCGAATGCGGCGGCAAGGGTCCAGCGGCCCGGCCGCTCGGCGATCTCGATGTTCTCGCGCACGGTGAGCGACGGGAAGATCTCGCGCTCCTGCGGAACGTACCCCAGCCCCGCCGCGGCGCGCCGGTAGATCGGCAGCGCCGAAATGTCGGTGCCGGCGACCGATATGCGGCCGGCGTGGCGGCGAGTGTGGCCCATGATGGTGGCGAGGAGGGTCGTCTTGCCCACGCCGTTGCGCCCGATCACGCTGACGCTCTCGCCGGGCCGGAGGGCGAACGAGATGTTCTCGATCACCACCGTCTCGCCGTAGCCGGCCGAGACACCTTCGAGGGCGAGGGCGGCGGCGGCGGCGTCAGCCATGGGTGCCCTCGCCGAGATAGACGGCGCGCACGCGCGCATCGGCGGCGATGTCCGCGGGCGCTCCCTCGCACAGCACCGCCCCCGCGACCAGCACGGTGATGCGCCGTGCGAAGCGGAACACCACGTCCATGTCGTGCTCGATGATCAGGATGGCGATGTCGTCGGGCAGGCTCTCGATCGTCTCGATCAGAACGTCCGACTCGCTCGAAGGCACGCCGGCCGCCGGCTCGTCCAGGAGCAGGACGCGCGGCGCGAGGCCGAGCGCGATGGCGATCTCCACCAGCCGCTGCCGTCCGTAGGGCAGGGCACGGACCTCGGTCCCCGCCGCATCGGCGAGGCGCAGCCTGTCGAGCAGCGCCGCGGCCTCGTCCACCACGTCGCGGCGCGCGGCCATCGGGCGCAGGAACTGGCGCCGGGCGCCGCGCCGCTCGCTCACCGACATGCAGACGTTCTCGAGCACGGTGAGGCCGCGGAAGAGCTGGTTGATCTGGAAGGTGCGGGCGAGGCCGCGCTTCACCCGCTCCGCCTGGCCGAGCCGCGTCACGTCGGCGCCGTCGAGCAGCACCCGCCCGCGCGACGGCTTCAGCGCGCCGGTGATCAGGTTGATGAAGGTGGTCTTGCCCGCGCCGTTCGGGCCGATCAGCGCGTGGCGCGCGCCGGGCTCCAGCACGAAGTCGATGTCGCGCGCCACCTCGAGCGCGCCGAAGGACTTGCAGAGCCCGACGGTCTCGAGCGCCGCGGTCATCGCCGGCCTCGGATGCGGCGCCAGCCGTCCTCGCAAAGGCCGAGGAGCCCCTTGCGCGCGAACAGCACCACAAGCACCAATACCAGGCCGAGCCCGAACAGCCAGTAGGTGGGGCTTTCCTTGGCGAGCTGGTCCTGCAGGATCATGTAGACGACGCTGCCCAGGAACGCGCCGTAGAGCCGGCCGGTGCCGCCCAGGATCAGGATCACCAGGACGTCGCCCGACCGTTCGAAGCTCAGCGTCTGGAGCGCGACGAATTCGGTGGTCTGGGCAAGCAGCGCGCCGGCCACCCCCGCCATCGCCGCCGAGATCGTATAGATCGCGAGGAGCTGGCGCGGGACCGGCGCGCCGATCGCCGGCATGCGGAGCTGGTTCTCGCGGATGCCGCGCAGCGACTGGCCGAATGGCGAATGGATCAGCGCGCGGGCAAACAGGAACAGGACGAACAGCACCGCGAGCGCGTAGAGGAAGGCCGTCTGTCCGTAGAGGTCGAAGTCGAACTGGCCGAGGATCGGGTCGATCGAGATGTTCTGCAGCCCGTTGTCGCCGCCCGTCAGGCTCTCCCACTCGTTGGCGATCTCCTTGAGCATGATGGTGGTGGCAAGCGTCAGCATCAGGAGCGTGAGGCCGCGCGTCCGCAGGATGAACCAGCCCGACACCGCGCCACCGAGTGCGGCGACCGCCGCGGCGGCGGCGAGGCCGGTCAGCGGCTCGTTCCAGCCGAGCTTTGCGGACAGAATCCCGGCGGTATAGGCGCCGAGCCCGAAGAACGCCGCATGTCCGAGCGACACGATCCCGGCGAAGCCCAGGATCAAATCGAGCGACAGGGCGAACAGGATCATGATCAGGATCTGCGAGCCCAGCGTCAGGTAGCTCGGGAACAGCCAGAGCGCCGCGAGGGCAAGGAGCCAGGGCAGCCCCTCGACCGGGTCCCACCGGTGGCGGACCAGCAGTACGTGGCTCTCGATCGGTCCCGGAACCGTCATGCGACCCGCCATCGGCTCACGCCCTCCCGAACAGGCCCTGCGGGCGCCACAGGAGCACGACGATCGTCACGACGAAGATGAAGAATGCCCCGAAATGCGGCAGGTAGTACTTGCCCGCCGTGTCGATCATGCCGATCAGCAGCGCCGCGGCGAACGCGCCGCGGATGCTGCCCATGCCGCCGACCGACACGACCACAAGGAAGTACACCAGGTATTCGAGCGCGTAGTTCGGCGTGAGGCCGGAGATGTCGGTGCCGAGCGCCCCGCCCACGGCGGCCAGCCCGGAGCCCAGCGCGAAGGTCAGGGTAAACAGCCGGTCGACGTTGATGCCGATCGACTGCGCCATGCGCCGGTTGTCGACGGCGGCGCGGATCTGCGCGCCGATGCGGGTGCGCTCCAGCCCGTACCACAGAGCCAGGATGATGACGATCGAGACGCCGATCACAAAGGTCCGGTAGGTCGGGAACTGGCGGAAGCCGAAATCGACCTGGCCCTTCAGATAGTCGGGCAGGCGGATCTGCACGTTCACCGGCCCCCACAGGAAGGTGCAGGCGGCGATGAACATGAATACGAGCCCGATGGTCAGCAGCACCTGGTCGAGCTCGGACGCGCGGTAGAACCGGGCGTAGAGATATTTCTCGAACGGGATCGAGATCGCTCCGACCACGAAGAACACGGCCACGACGCCGGCGAGGAACGGCATGCCCCAGGCGTTGGCGAACGACATGCAGATATAGCCGCCCAGCATGGCGAAAGCGCCATGGGCCAGGTTGGCGAAGCCCATCAGCCCCATCGTCACCGACATGCCCACGGAGATGACGAACAGGATCATCCCGAACGACAGTCCGTCGAACCCGACGCTCACGATGCTGGTCAGAAAATCGGCCATCGGCTGACGCCCGGAGTCAAGCCGCCGCCGGAGGGCCGGCGGCGGCTCGTTCTCCGTCTCGGGCGGACCCTATTTCTTCTGCATGGCCTTGAACGGGTCCTTGACCATCGGGATGGTGGCCATCTCGACGTTCGCCAGGTGCCCGTCGACCTTCTCCACCTTGCGCAGATACTGGTTGTCGACGATGTCGCGCGTCTTGGGGTCGATCTCGATCGGCCCGCGCGGGCTGTCGTGCTTCCAGCCTTCGAGCGCCTTCATCGCCGACGGCCCGGTGATCTTGCCCTTGGTCGCGGCTATGACGTGGTAGATCGCCGCCATCCCGTCCCAGGCCTGGACTCCCAGGAAGTTGGGGGTCGAGTTCGGGCCGTAGGCCTTCTTCCACGCGGCGACGAACGCCTCGTTCTCCTTGCTCTTATGAGCGGCCGAGTAGTGGTGCATGGTGATCACGCCCAGCGGCACGTCGCCCATGTTCTGCAGCTCGAGGTCGTCGGTGATGTCGCCGGGACCGATCAGCTTCACGCCGGCCTTGGCCATGCCGACCTCGCCGAAGCTCTTCATCAGTGCGGTCGCCCACTTGCCGGCCGGGATGAAGGCATACACAGCATCCGGATGCGCGTCCTTGGCGCGCTGCATGAAGGGCGTCATGTCCGGCATGTTCGGGAAGGGCAGGGGGATGTCCGCGACGACCTTGCCGCCGGCGGCCTCGAAGCTCTTCTTGAAGCCATTCACGCTGTCCTTGCCGGGGGCGTAGTTGGCGTAGACGACCGCGGCCGTCTTGATGCCCATCTTGTCGTGCGCGTACTTGCCCAGCGGGTAGGACGCCTGCCACATGGTGAACGAGACGCGCGCGTCATAGGGGCAGCCCTGGGTGATCGAGGCGGTGCCGGCGTTCATGATGATGAACGGCACCTTCGCCTTCTTGCAGATGTCGTTGATGGCGAAGGCGTTCGGCGAATAGATCACGCCGGTCAGAATCTGCACGTGGTCGCGCGTCACCAGCTCGGTCGCGAGGCGCTTGGCCACGTCGGGCGCAGGGCCCGTGGAGTCGCGCTTGATGAGCTCGATCTTGTTGCCGCCGGGCACATTCGGGTGCTCCTTCATGTACAGATCGATGCCGCGCTGGAGCTGGAAGCCGTTGCTGGCCTCCGGGCCCGAATAGGGCAGGATGACGCCGACCTTGATGGTTGCGGCGCCGGCGGCGCCCGACGCCATCACCATCGCGGCGCCGGCGGCGAGCAAAGTCCTAGCGAAGTGCATTGGCAGTACCTCCCGGGTTGTGCCAGTTCTTGAGAGAAATTGTTGAAATGCAAGCTATCGCATGGTCGCCCGTCCCGCAACCGGGCGCGACGGCGCGTCAGTCGGTATAGAGCTCGAGGTGCCAGGCCATTTCCTGGGGGGTCAGCGGGTAGTCAATGCCGCCGCGCGCGTAGAGACGGGCGGCCGGGGGGATGGCGGCGAGGCGACCCTGCAACTCGATGGCGAAGCGCATGGGAAAGCGCCCCTTCCAGGCCAGCGCGGTCAGCGCCTTGGCGCTTTTCGATAAGACGATGCGCCGGCCGATTCCGGGCTCGATACCGGCGCGCAGCGCCAGCGCCGCGGTCACGAATTCGCGCTCGCCCGAGGCGAGGGCGAGCGCGATCACCTCGTCGTTGAGCTGGCCCGCGCGCATCAGCCGCTCGGCGCGCGCCTCGGGCCCCTCCGCCCCGCCGCGCCCGCCGGATTTCGCCTCCTTGCCCGAAAGCTTGCGCGGGCGGGGATCGGCGCCGCGCTCGGCGATCTCGGCGTCGAGCGCCTTCGCGGTCTCGGGGTCGAGCGTCTGGGTCTTGCGCAGGACGCCCAGGAGCGGCCCGGCGACGAAGCGCACCAGTCCACGCACGGCGACGGCGGGCAGCTTCGGCCGGCCGGCCAGCGGCGCGTGCCACTGCTCCACCTCGGGCGCGCGGGCGACGATGCGTTCCATCGTCGAATTGCCGATGGCGGCGCCGCGGTTCTCGATCAGCACCTGCACGGCATCGGCGTCGTCGTGGCGCGTGATGGCGTCGGCGAGGTCGGGCGAGACGTCCGACCGGCCGGCGATCGCCTGCTGCGCCCAATCGGGCGCGCCGCCGTCGACGATGTCGATCAGCTCGGCGTCGCTCAAGACCGGCGAGTGGGCGAGGATCGGCTTCGCCACCTCCTCTTCGCGGTCGCGCGCGAGGCCGGAGACGAGCGGGTGCGGCGCGGCGCGGTCGAACTGGAAGGCGTGCGCCAGAATGCGGCGCACCCGCATCACCTGGTCGGTCGCCAGCGTTTCCAGCAGGGTGAACGTCATGCGCCACAGCCGCCGGCGCTCGTCGTCCGGCAGCCCGTCGCCGACCAGCTTGTGGGCCAGCGCGCAGCGCACGCCGTAATCCGCGTCCTTGGCGAGGATCAGGTCGGCCTGGGGCGGCGTCGCGCGGTTGGCCGCGACCTTCTGGCGCACATGCGTAGCGGGGTCGGCGGCCAGGAAGTAGAGGAGTTCGGGCGCCGTGTCGGACGCGCCGGCAATTCCGGGCCCGCACCGCGGGATCGGTATCGCGCGCCGCGCGCTTCGCCGCCTCGTAGCCCGTGTTGGGCGAGTCCATCTGCCCTCCGCCGCCCCTCCGCACGAACTTACCGGCGCGACCGTTAATGGATGTTTTCCGCTCCGGGCCCTATAGTGGCGGCATGCGCGGGAGGGGATTCCGGTTTGCGTTGGGAGGGGTGCTCGCCCTGGGGCTTGGATTGGGGCCGGCCGGAGGATGGGCGCAGGACGGCGCCGACACAGCGCCGTCCGCGCAAGGGATGGTGGTCGCCTTCGCCTGCGGCACCGTGGCGCCGGGCGCCGCCTTCGACGTCGAGGCGCTGGACGACACGCCTGCCCAGACGAAGCTGCGCGACACCATCGCCGCCGATCTCGCCCGGCGCGGCTATCGGGTGGCGTCGGGCGCTCCGCTGACGCTGACCTTCGAGGGCGGCATCTCGCGCACCCGCGTGGAGCAGGGCCGCCACACGGTCGGCTCGCTCAACAGCAATAACGACGTCACCGAATTCCGCCTCAACATGTGGTCATCGGAAAAGGACAGCGTGTTTGGCGGGCTCAAGGACTTTATTCCGGGGAACGACCCGAACCTGTACCGGCTCGCCATCTTCGTGCACGACCGCGCCGATGGGAAATGCATGTGGCAGGGCGAGGCGCGCCATGCCGTGGTCGGCAACAACGCCGCGGCGACGGCTCGGAAGCTGGTGCCGGTCGTCCTCCGCCGCCTCGGCAAGACCGCCAAGGTGACGCCGTTTACCTTGCCCGAATAGCCGCACGCCGCCGCGCTTGACAGGGAGGCGGCCGCCCGCCACGTTACGGGCGTGACCTGGGGTGTCCGGCCGCGGCCGGACTGAGAGCAGACCCAACGAACCTGAACGGGGTGATTCCCGCGTAGGGAGCCGTCACACACCGATCCCCCAGGCGGATGGCGTGTCCCGGCTCCGGAAGGAAGGCCGTGAGCGGTTCCGCGTCCCCCATTGCGATCGTCGGCGCCGGCGTCTGCGGCCTCGGCATCGGCTGGCGGCTCGCCCAAGCGGGCCGCGCCGTCACGGTCGTCGACCGCGCCAAGGCCGGGCAGGGGGCGAGCTGGGCCGCCGCCGGCATGCTGGCGCCGCAGGTCGAGGCCGAGCCGGGCGAGGAGACGCTACTGCCGCTCCTGCTCGAAAGCCGCGACATGTGGGCCGGTTTCGCTTCCGAGCTGGAGCGCGCCTCGGGCATCGCCGTCGGCTACCGCACCGAGGGGACGCTGGTCGTGGCACTCGACCGCGACGACCGCGAGAAGCTGAAGTTCCGCTACGACTATCTGACCGGCCTCGGCGGGCTGACGCTCGAATGGCTGACCGGCGCCGAGGCGCGAAGGCGCGAGCCGCACCTCGCGCGCGGCGTGACCGGCGCGATCGCGAGCCCGCTCGACCACCAGGTCGACAACCGCAAGGCGGTGGAGGCGCTCGCCGCCGCCTTCCGCGCCGCGGGCGGCACGCTGATCGAGGATTGCGCGGTCGAGGAGGTGCTGCATGACGGCAGCCGCGCGACCGGCGTGCGCCTCGCCGACCGCATTATCGCGGCCGAGACCGTGGTGCTTGCCGCCGGCGCCTGGTCGCGCAACATCGCAGGGCTTCCTGAGGCGGCCCGTCCGCCGGTCCGGCCGGTGAAGGGCCAGATGCTCGCTTTACAGATGGACCCGACGGCGCCGCTCACCGAACACGTCATCTGGGGACCGGACTGCTACCTGGTGCCGCGCGGCGACGGACGGCTCGTGGTCGGCGCGACCGTCGAGGAAATGGGGTTCGATACCCGCCTCACCGGCGGCGGGATGTTCGAGCTATTGCGCGCTGCGTGGGAGACGCTGCCCGGCATCTACGACCTGCCGCTGGTCGAAAGCTGGGCCGGGCTCCGCCCCGCCTCGCGCGACGACGCGCCGATCCTGGGGCCGACCGCGATCGAGGGGCTGGTGCTTGCCACCGGCCATCACCGCAACGGCATTCTGCTGACCCCGATCACGGCCGACACGATCTCGCGGCTCGTGCTCGACGGCACGGTTGCGCCCGCCATCCGGCCGTTTTCGCTGGATCGCTTCGCCCGGCGGGGCGATGATCGGTCGGCGGCATGAGCGCGGAGATCACCGTCAACGGCAAAGGGCGCGCCTGGCGCGACATGAGCGTCGGCGAGCTTCTGGCCGAGAGCGGCATCGAGCCTGGCAAGGGCGGGCTCGCGGTCGCCGTCAACGCCGCGGTGGTGCCGCGCGGCGCGTGGGACGAAACCCGTATCCGGCCGGACGACCGGATCGAGATCGTGCAGATCGTGCGCGGAGGCTGAGGACATGGACGCGAAGCCCGCCGTTTCGGGACTGACCATCGCCGGCAAGAGCTTCGGCTCGCGGCTGATGATCGGCTCGTCGCGCTACCCGAACCAGCAGGTGATGCTGGACGCCATCGAGGCGTCGGGCGCCGAGATTGTGACCGTCGCCGTCCGCCGCGTCTCGCTCGAAGGCGGCGGGGAGGGGCTCTACGACGTGCTCGGCGGGCGCTACCACCTGCTGCCCAACACGGCCGGCTGCTTCACCGCGCGCGACGCGGTGCTGACCGCCCAGCTCGCGCGCGAGGCGCTGGACACCGACTGGGTGAAGCTCGAGGTCATCGGCGACGACGAGACCCTATTCCCCGACGTGGTCGAGCTGCTGCGTGCCGCCGAGGACCTGGTGCGCGACGGGTTCATCGTGCTGCCCTACTGCAACGACGACCCGATCACCTGCCGCAAGCTGGAGGACATCGGCTGCGCCGCGGTCATGCCGCTGGCCGCGCCGATCGGCTCGGGCATGGGCATCCGCAACCCCTACAACCTCCGCATCATCCGCGAGGTGGTCAGCCTGCCGGTGATCGTCGACGCAGGCGTCGGCACGGCGTCCGACGCCGCGGTCGCGCTCGAGCTCGGCTGCGACGGCATCCTGCTCAACACCGCCATCGCCGGCGCGCGCGATCCGGTCAAGATGGCGCGCGCCATGCGCCTCGGCGTCGAGGCCGGCCGGCTCGCCTTTGAGGCCGGCCGCATCCCGCGCCGGCTCTACGCCAACGCCTCGACCCCCGAGGAGGGCACGATCGAGGTGTAGGGACGTGGCGCACCTCCCGTCGCCACCTCTGCTCGTCATCACCGACCGCGAGAGCGCACGCGGGCGCGACGTCGTCGACATCTTAGCTGCCGGATTTGCGGTCGGGCTGCGTTGGGCGATGGTGCGCGACAAGGCGGCCGACCGCGCCGCGCTGGTCGCGGTTGCCAGGCGCGCGGTCGCGGCAGCACAGCCCGCCGGCGCAACGGTCCTGGTCAATGGCGATGCGGCCGCCTGCGTCGAGGCCGGGGCGGCAGGTGTCCATTTACCACAAGGCCATAAGGTGGCAGCGGCCCGGCAGGTCGTCGGGCCGCACGCGCTGGTCGGCGTATCCGCCCACTCGGAAGACGAGGCTGTTCGGGCCGGCGACGCGGGCGCCGACTACGTGACGCTGAGCCCGATCTACCTGACGGACTCCAAGCCCGGCTACGGCCCCGCGCTGGGCCCGGCGACGCTGGGCCGGATCGCCCGCGCGGCCGGAATTCCCGTGCTGGCCATGGGCGGCGTGGGACCTGAAAATGCCGTAGCGTGCATGGCCGCCGGCGCGGCGGGGATCGCGGTCATGGGTGGGGTGATGCGGGCCACCGACCCCGGCCGGGCGGTCTCCGATCTGATCGCCGCGCTCGACCAAGCGGCGCGGACCGGCTAAGGTCCGGCAAACCGATTTGGAGGCCCCCCACATGGCAACTCAGACTCGCGCGAAGCCAGCGCTCGACATGGAGAAATTCCGGCTGCGGCGCTTCGTCGACCGCCTGGTCGAGATCGGCGAGGTCGAGGTGCATGACGAGCCGGTGGCGCTCACCGACCTCGGCCGGATGATCGAGGGGACCGACAAGGCCGTGCTGTTCCGCAAGGCCGGGCCGGACCAGGTCGAGCTGGTCGCCAAGACGGCGGGCAGCCGCCGCCGCCTCGCCGTTGCCTACGACACCTCGATCGAAAACCTCTACGACGAGTACTTCAAGCGGCTCGCCAACCCGCAGGCCGTGCAGGAGGTGCCGTCCGCCGACGCGCCGGTGCATCAGGTGGTGGTCCAGGGCAAGGACGTCGATCTGACCAAGCTGCCCTTCTACCCGCACCACGCCTATGACGGCAGCGCGTACCTGTCGTCCGCGATCGACTACGTGATCGACCCGGCGACCGGGCGGCGCAATGTCGGCTGCAGGCGCCTCAGCCTGCGCAACCGCTACGAGACGGGCACCAACGTCACCGCGCCGTCCGACCTCAAGCGCATCTACACCGCGTGCGTGAAGCGCGGCGAGAAGCTGCCCGTCACCTTCACCGTCGGCGCGCACCCGCTCGACTTCGTGGCGGCGACCATGCGCCAGCCGACCGACGAGCTCAATTTCTGCGCCACCATGCGCGGCGAGACCGCGCCGGTAGTGAAGAGCCTGACCAACGACATCCTGATCCCGGCCGACGCCGAGATGACCCTCGAGGGTTATCTCGACGAGCGCGGCTATGTCGAGCCCGAGGGGCCATACGGCGAGTATATGGGCTATTACGGCGCGATCCACATGGACCCGGTTTTCCACTGCACCGCGATCACCATGCGGCGCGACGTGCTGCACCACACGCTGCTGCACGGCTCGGCCTTCGTGCTGGATCAGACCGACTCGTCCAACATCACGGCCATGCGCACCGAGGCCGAGGCGATCCGCGCCCTGAAGCAGGCCGGACGCGATCCCGTCGCGGCCTACATGAAGTCGGTCGCGGGCGGATCGAATACGCTTCGTGTCGCCATTCGCCAGCGCCGCGTGGGCGAGGCGAAGGCCGCCATCGCCACCCTGTTCGGCGCCATCATGCGCCTCAAGCACGTCTACGTCTTCGACGAGGACATCGACGTCCGCGACGAGCGCCAGGTCGAGTGGGCCATGGGCACGCGCTTCCAGGCCGACAAGGACCTGGTGGTAATGACCGGCCTCGAAGGCATGACCATGGACCCGTCGCTCCAGGGACAGCGCACCGGCGCCAAGGCCGGGTTCGACTGCACCCGGCCCGTCGGGCGCGACGGCGAGATCGTGCTAACCCGCTCGGCGGCGAAGGTGTTCCGCCCCGGCGCGCGGTTCCAGCATGTCGAGCAGGCGCTCGAGTCCGGGCCCATGTACTACGCCGACGTGGTCGAGGCCGTGGGCAGCCAGGACGGGCGCGAGGTCGCCTCGGCCCTCGACGAGCTACGCCAAGCCGGCCGGCTCGGTCGCGACCGCGACGGGCGCTACTACCTGGTCGAACTCGAAGCCGGGCGTCACCGGCATCGTCGGCGCGCTCTACCACGACCCGAACGAAGGCACCTGATCGGCCGCACTCTGCGGAACGAAAGCCCCTCCCCGCCTTCCGGCGGGGAGGGGCTTTCGTTTCAGCGCGCTACAATTTCACGTGGGTGAGAAAGAGCGCGATCTCGGGAAATATAGTCACCAGCGCCAGCACCACCACCATGGTGACGGCGAATGGCGCGGCGCCGGCGAAGATGTCGTTCAGCGTGATCTCCGTATCCTTCAAATTGTTCTGGATCACGAAGCAGGCGATGCCGAGCGGCGGGGTCAACAGCCCCACCTCGACCGCGATGATGGTGATGATGCCGAGCCAGATCAGGTCCGCGCCGAAATTGGCGAGCGCCGGCACGATGATCGGCACGGTGATCAGCATGATCGAGCCGGAATCCAGGATCGTGCCCAGGATGATGATCACCACCAGGTAGATCGCGATGATCCCGTAGAAGCCCAGCCCGAGATGGTTGATCGCCGCCTCCATCTCGTTCGGGATGCCGGTCAAGGTCACCATCCGCGAATAGATGTTGGCGGAGATCAGGAGGAAGCTGATCGCCGCGGTCACGTGTCCGGTTTCGACCAGCACGTGCCAGAAGCTCGACAAGGTGAGCTTGCGCCGCAGCGCGGTCAGGACCAGTGCGCCCAGCGCACCGACGCCGCCCGCCTCGGTCGCGGTGAACACGCCCCCGTAAATCCCGCCGAGCACGATCACGATCAGCAGCACGATCGGGATCGACTTGGTGACGACCTGGACGGGCGTCAGCAGCCGCTCGTGCTTGGCGCGCGCCATGCGGTCGGCCATGCCGGGCTGGACATAGTCAGGCCAGTAGCGCGCCATCACCCAGATCTGGCCGGCATAGCAGGCGGCGAGAAGGACGCCCGGCACGATGCCGGCGATGAACAGGTCGCCGATCGAGGTCTCGGCGAGGATGCCGAACAGGATCAGCAGCAGGCTCGGCGGGATCAGCATGCCGAGGACGGACGAGCCCGCCACCACGCCGACCGCGAAGCGCGGCTTGTAGCCGAGCCGCAGCATCTCCGGCACGGCGACCTTGGTGAACACCGAGGCCGACGCGATCGACGTGCCGGTCACCGCCGCGAACACGGCGTTGGCCGCGACCGTCGCCGTACCGAGCCCCGCCCGCACGTGGCGGAACAAATGGTTCATCACGTCGTACGTATCTCGCCCTATGTCGGAGATACTGACGAACAGTCCCATCAGCACGAACAGCGGGATCACGCCGAACTCGTAGCGCTGCAGGCTTTCCGCGGCGGCGAGCGCGAGGAGCTTGCCGGCGATCGCCAGATCGCCGCGGATCAGCCAGACGCAGCCGAACGACAGGAGGGACAGGGCGACGCCAATGTGAACGCCGATATAGACCAGCACCAGGACGCCGACGACCGAGAGAATGCCGATTTCGAGGTCGCTCACTGGAAGGTCCCCCCGGCTTCGTCGGCCTCGATCGTGGTGTGCTTGCCGCGAAGGAACTGGATGTCGTGCCAGGTGTGGCGGCAATACTGGATGCCGCAGGCGGCCGAGCCGATCAGCACCATCAGGAGCATTGGCCACATCGGCACGGTGAAATCGCCCTCGTTGCCGGCATAGGTCTTCTCGATCCAGTCCTTCGAGAAAAACGGCCACGTGTACCAGCAGAGGATCACCATCAGCAGAACGCCGGCCACGTTGTAGATCATCTGCAAGGTGTGGCCGACGACCGGCCTTTTCGCCAATAGCCGAGCGATCAGGACGTCGGACCGGGTGAACCGGCCGTGGCGCAACGCGTCCGGCATCTGCAGGAAGACGATGGCGATAATCGAAAGGCTGATGATCAGCGGCACGCCGCGCACCGGCGCGTTGAACAGCCAGCGGCTGAACACGTCGGTGTTGAGCAGGACCATGATCACGAAAATCCAGATCGTGCCCATCGCGTTGGTGGCGGCGATCAGCAGGTCGAAGGCGCGGGCGAGGATGTTGCCGCCGCCGTCGCGCCCGGGCGCGTTACTCACCATGGAACCCGTCCCGCGGCCAAGCCAGAATTGGCCGGCCATCGCATCGCGCGCCCGACGCCGCGCGTTGCCCCGCGCGGGACCACCAGCACATCGTAAGCCTCCTGTTCGGCAACCGCCCTTTGCGACGGTTTTGCGAATCTTAGCATAGTTCCCGCCTCGGTCGCGGGCAAAATGCCGCAGGATCGGGCCGTACGGCCTCAGCGCGTGGCGTCGAGCAGCACCTTGCCGCTTACCTGGCGAGCCTCAACCAGCCGGTGGGCCTCCGCCGCCTGGCTGAGCGGCATGATGCGGTCGACGATCGGCGGCTTCACCCGCCCCGTCGCCGCCGCCTTCAGCGACCACTCGATGTCCGGGAAGTCGCAGCCCGGATTGGCGATGATCGACAGCCGGTTGAGGTAGAGGTGGCGCAGGTCGACCGGCGCGGTGACGCCGGCATGCGCCCCGGCCGTGACCAGCCGTCCGCTCTTGGCGAGGCATTTGAGGGCGACGGGGAACAGCTCGGGATCGCCCACATTGTCGGCTACGACGTTCACGCCCGGCCCTCCGGTGAGGCGGCGCACCTCGTCGTCCCAGCCTTGCGTGCGGTAGTTGACGCCGAAATCCGCGCCGAAGCCGAGTCCCTTCGCGACACGGTCGTCCGCGCCGGCCGCGCCGATCACCTTGGCGCCCATCCGCTTCGCCACCTGGATCACGCAGCTCGCGAGCCCGCCCGCAGCGCCCATCACCAGCACCCATTCGCCCCGCTTGAGGCGCGCCAGCGCGTGAAGCTGGTGCCGCGCGGTCGGCATGTGGCGCATGATGACGCAGGCGTCCTCGTCCGACAGATTATCGGGCAGGACGAAGGCATTGCCCGACGGTACGGCGATGTATTCCGCGTACCCGCCCCAGCGGTGGATGCCGATCATCACGTCGGGCGCCGGGTCGTCCGACTCGTGGCCGGGCTTGCCCTTACCGCTCGGGATCGAGGTGTGCACGAAGACGCGGTCGCCGATCCGCGCGTGCGGCACGCCCGCGCCGACGGCGGTGATCGTGCCGACCGGGTCGCACCCCAGCACGTGCGGCAAGGGCGGCTTCCGCGCGTAGATGCCCTTCCTCAGGATGATGTCGAGCGTGATGTTGACCGAGACGTAGTGCACCTTGATCAGCACTTCGCCCGGCTGCGGCACGGGCGTCGCGATGTCCTCGTAGCGCAGCACCTCGGGCCCGCCATATTCGCGGAACAGCATGGCCTTCATGGCGGTGTCGCTTCCCCCTCTACAGATTCTTATTCCGCCGTCACTGCGCGGCGCGGCGCGACGAAGCCATCGTGATGGCGGTGATGGAATGGGCCCCGGGCGCGCTGCCGCGCCCGGGGAACCGGAACGTTGCGCCTAGCCGAGCGGGCCCAACAGGGTCTCGCCGTCGAAACTGTCCGACATCGGCTTCACGGCGTCGGGCCATTTGTCGTTGTTCACCTTCGGGCGCTTCGACTTCGGGCGGACCTTCCCGTCCCAGCCGATCTGCTCCATGTAGTAGTAGAGTTGGATCGTGTGGCCGTCGGGGTCGACCGCGAACGCCGAGTAGTCGATGCCCGGGAACAGCTCCGGTGGCAGGTACTTGATGGTGACGCCGTTCGCCTCGAGGAAGTCGATGGCGTTGCGGAGCTGGGAATAGTCGCCCACCTGGTTGCCGAAGCTCATGCACGATGTGTGCGGGGAGAGCCCCAGCTTGGCGCGCAGCTCGACCGGGTAGAGCGCCAGCGAGTGGTGCTCGGTGTTGCAGCGCAGGAACACGCAGGTGTGGCCGTCGTACGTGATCTCCTCGCTGACGCGGAGCCCCATCACCTTGGTGTAGAACTCGATCGCCTTCTGCATGTCGCGGATGAACAGGCGCACCGGCCCGATCTTGATGACCTTGAACGGGCGCGCCAGCATTACCCCGCCGACGTCGTAGTTGAACGGCCCCTTCTCGACATGGCGCATGCCGGAGGTGAGGTCCATCCCCTCCTGCTTGAACATCTCGAGTTCCTGGTATTCGCACATCTGCGGCAGGTCGGGCTTGTCGTGGAAGCCCCGCTTGCGGACGCCCGGCGGCTTCGACTGAAGGTTCCAGCCAATCTGCTCGATGCCGTAATAGATCTCGTTGGTGTGGCCTTCTGGGTCGGGCGGGTAGCTGTGCCAGTTCGAGCCCGGCACGTCGCGGCCGATGCGGCCGGGGTTGACGCCGATCGACTTGAACCAGTCGATGCCGTCGCCCACTTCGCGCAGCGTGCCGACCTGCCAGGTGATCTGGTTGGTCGTCACGTCGGGATTGGTCACGTGGCCGCCGGCCGAGCCGCGCCCCATCTTGTCCAGCGCCGCCTTGGGGAAGATGACGAAGCTATGGTGGTCGGTGCCGTGGGTCATGAAGTAGCCGACCGTCGGCACGCCTTCGAATACCGACGGGTCGGGCCGGATGCGGGCGAAGTCGAGCGTGTCGGTCACCCGGAAGCCCAGCAAATCCTTATAGAAATGCAGCGCCTCGTCGAACTTGTAGACGTTGTAGCCGAAGTGGCCGAGACGGCGAATCTTGAACGGGCGGTCGAGAAGCACGCCGCCCACGCTGAATTTGCCGTCGATCCTTGCGGTGCCTTCCATGCTGGCTTCCTCCTGGAATGGGCGAACGCTCGGCGTGTTCTTGGCCTTGTGAGAGGGTTCGCATTCGGTACGCGGATCATGTCGGACCCCTGAAACCCTGTCAATCAGGAGGCAACGGGGCGCAAAATGGTCGTTGTCCCGTGCTTGTCGCGGGTCGAGGGCCGTGGCACGCTCTGGTTTGACCAACGGGAGAGGCGCCATGACGGCAACCGGTGAGGCACCGCACTTCAGGTTCGGCCATGTCGGGCTGATGGTGAGGGATTTCGAGCGGATGAAGGATTTCTACGTCCGCGTCCTCGGCTTCACGCCCACCGACGAGGGCCCGGCCGGCCCGTACCGGATGGTGTTCCTGTGCGCCGAGCCGCGCGACCACCACCAGATCTTCCTGTGCAGCGGCAAGCCCGAGGGCGAGGGGCCGGCGCAGATCCACCACATCGCGCTCAAGCTCGACTCGCTCGCCGATCTGCGGCGGATGGCGGAACGCCTGGACGGCGAGGTCGCGGAGATGGAGCCCGCCAACCACGGCATCGCGTGGTCGGTCTACACCGCCGATCCCGAGGGCAACCATCTGGAGTTCTTCGTCGAGACGCCATGGTTCATCCATCAGCCGATGAAGGAGCCGCTCGACTTCACGCTTTCGGACGACGAGATCGTGCGCCAGACGGAAGCGTTCTGCCGCGCCCGGCCCGGCTTCCAGCCGCATCCCGAGTGGTACCGCAAGCTCGCGGGGCGGATGGGCGCTGACGCGCCGCACGCCTAAGACCGAAATCAACGATACGGGCCGCCGCAAGGCGGCATTCAGGGGGAAACGCGATGGCGATGAGTGCGAAGGCCGAGAACCGCGTGCGCCGCTGGAAGGAGCAGCGCTGGATTCTCGACGCGGTGGTGGCGACCATCGGCGTCGAGTTCGACCAGGGCCGCGTCGCTTATACGGCCGGGCCGGCCGGGCCGGAGGCGCTGGCCGAGTTCCGCGCTGCCGCGGCCCGCATCAAGAAGATCGCCGACATCGATCGCGAGTTCGCCCGCGCCGCCCAGCGCCGGGAGGCCAAGGCAGTGGCCTACGAGGAGGCTGGCCGCACGGTCTCGGCGCGCGAAAGCTGGCTGATCGCGGCGCTTCTCTGGTCGCTCGCCCGCTGGCCGATCTTCGAGATGAACGACGAGCTCGAGCACCTCGAAGCCAAGATGAACGAGTGCTACGCGAAATATATGAAATACGCTGCGCATCCCATCGAGAAGATCGAAGTGCCTTTTGGAAACAAGACTTTGCCGGGCTATCTTCATCTGCCACACAAGCCCGAGGGCGGCGAGAAATTCCCCTGCGTGCTCGCCATCCCCGGCATGGACGGCACCAAGGAGAACGGCGTCGCCATGTATGGCGACAAGCTTCTGTCGCGCGGCATCGCGATCTTCGCGGTCGACGGTCCGGGCCAGGGCGAATGCTTCGCCCGGCGCATCAACGTGACCTACGAGTCGCCGATGGATGCGGCCGAGGCGAACTTCAACTACCTCGTCTCGCGGCCCGAGATCGACAAGGACAAGATCTTCCTGCGCGGCTCGAGCTTCGGCACGTTCTTCGGCACGCTGGCGGCGACCCGCCTTGGCGACAAGGTCAAGGGCATGACCCAGTCGGCCACCTGCCACGAGCCGGGCTTCAACACGATCTTCAACATGGCCGCGCCCAGCTTCAAGATGCGGTTCATGTACATGGCCGGCATCGAGGACGAGGACGAGTTCGACACGTGGGTGCAGAAGCTCGACCTGCGCCCCGTCGCCAAGGACGTGAAGTGCCCGGTGCAGATCCTGTGCGGCGAGGACGAGCAGCTTTCGCCGCTGGAGTTCACCCGCGATCTGGTAAGTCGGCTCAACGTGCCGAAGCAGCTCGTGATCTACGAGGGTGCCAACCACGGCATCGCCGGGTCCAGCCCCTCGGCGGTCCTGGGCGAGGCGCCGCCGACGCTGCAGGCCGACTGGCTGCTTGACCGCATCGCCGGCAAGCCGATGAAGTCCGAGGAGATCTTCATCGACGTCACCGGCCGCTCCCACATGAAGCCGCTATAGGCGCAACCATGGACCCGCGCCCGCCCGGAGAGCACTGGAGCCGGAACGTCGACATCGCCGGCTACTGCCATCTCGACGGCAAGCCGGCCTTCAAGCTGCAGGTGCAGGAGCGCAACGGCCGCTGGTATCTGTATGTCGCGCACCTCTGGCATTACGGTTGGTCGGTCGTCGACGTGACCGACCCGGCCAACGTGCGCCCGGTGCGGTTCATCCCTGGCCCGGAGAACACCTGGACGATCCAGATCCAAGTGGCGGACAACCGCATGATCTGCGGGCTGGAGCGTATCGGCGACGTGGGCTGGGGTGGCGACGCGTCGAAGCCCAATGCCGAGGGCATTTACATCTTCGACGTCGAGGACCCCGAGGACCCGAAGCGCGTCGGGCATTTCGCGACGGGCGGGCAGGGGACGCACCGCAACTATTATGACGGCGGGCGCTACGTGCATCTGACCGCGGCGGCCGAAGGCTATTCCGGCCGCATCTACCGCATCGTCGACATCGCCGACCCGGCGAACCCGACCGAGGTCGGCCGCTGGTGGGTGCCGGGCCAGTGGCAGGCGGGCGGCGAGACCGGCGCCGCGCCGGACGTGTCGCTGCACGGCGGACCCTACGTCGCCGGCGACCGCGCCTATCTGCCCTACCGGTCGGCCGGCATCGTGATCGTCGACATCTCGGACTACGCGAAGCCGCAATTCGTGAGCCAGCTTACCGTCTCGCCGCCCTTCATGCGGCTGTTCGGCATCCACACGGCCATGCCGATCCCCGACCGCAAGATCGTCACGGCAAACTCCGAGGCGATCCGCGAGGATTGCGACGAGCCGCTGTGCTTCGCCGGCATCGTCGACGTCTCCAACGAAAGGGAGCCGCGCCTCGTCTCGCTGCTGCCGACGCCGGCGCCGCCCGCGAACTTCCCGCACAAGAATTTCTGCGCGTTCGGCGGCCGGTTCGGCCCGCACAACCAGCACCAATGGCAGAACCAGAAATCGCTCTACCGCAACGACAACCTGCTGTTCATGACCTGGTTCAACGCGGGGTTGCGCATCTTCGACATCTCCGACCACCTGCTGCCGCGCGAAGTTGGCTTCTTCGTGCCGCCGATCCCGACCGAGCGGCGCGGCCTCTTGCCCAAAAAGCTGGTCCCGCAGTCGGAGGACGTGATCGTCGACGCGCGCGGCTACATCTACATCTCCGACAAGAACCACGGGGTGTACATATTGCGCGCGTCGGACGCGGTGATGGCGGGCCGCGCATGAGGGCCATCGCCATCATCGTCAATGTGTTCCTGCCGGGGGTGGGCACACTGATTGTCGGCAAGGTGTTGGTCGGGATCGTGCAGATCCTGCTTTACGTCGTCGCGCATTTCCTGATCTGGACGGCGATCCTCGCGATCGTCGGCATCCCGCTCGCCTTCATCGTGTGGATCTGGGCGCTGGTCAGCGCCGCCACCGCGCCCCTGCCGCAGCAGCAGGTCTAGTCGCCGATCGCCAAGGGCGTTCCGTTCAGCAGGACCTCGCGCGCGACGGGGGTGGGGTTCACGATCGCCTGCATGACGAAGCAGCCGCGCTCGGCATTGCGGATGCACGTGGCCACGCGGTCGGCGGGCGAGTTGGATTCGACCTCGAACTTGATTTCGAACCCGACCGGCTTCGCCTGGACCGTGCCCTTCAGCACCGAGCCGTCGGTGCGGAAGCGCGACTTCACGGTCACCTTGGGATTGCGCAACTCGACCTTCATCATCTCGCCGTATCGGTGGAGCTGCGTCAGCGCGCAGAACCCCACCGACAGCAGAAAATAGGTGATCGGCCGCGGCGCCGAATCCTCGCCGCCGAGGTGCAGCCCCTCGTCGCAGAACACCTCGAACTGCGAGGTCTCCGCCGGCTCGACGATGATGCCCTTCTTGCGCATCCCCGTCGAGGCGACGGTCACCACCTCCTGGCCGAACTCGCGCCCCTGCCAGGAATATTCCTTCGCTTGGGCCTCGGCTTCGGCCATGGCAGCCTCCTTCGCTATTTCAGCCCGATGATGCGCTTCGCGTTCTCGGTGTAGAGCTTGTCGCGCTCGCCCTTCGACACGTCGAGCCCGTCGAGCACCTTGATCGTCTCGCGGATGTACAGAGGCCCGCCCTCCGGGTCGAACGGGCAGTCCGACGCGAACATCGAACGGTCGACGCCGAAGAAGTCGAGGCCGCAGCGCGTGCCCGACGCGGAGCCGAACAAAGCCGTGTCGACGTAGAATTTCCGGAAATACTCGACCGGGCGCATCTTCATCTTGGCCAGCAGCTCCTCGTATCCCGCGTTCGCGGTGCGCGAGCCGAACTGGTCCTGGCCATAGCCGAAGCGCCCTTCGAAGAACGGCACCATGGCGCCCATGTGGTGGCAGATGATCTTGATGTCGGGCAGCTTGTCGAAGATGCCCGAGAAGACCAGCCGCATCATCGCGGCCGAAGTTTCGTACGGCCAGCCGATGGTCCACCAGATCTCGTAGATCGACTTGTCCTCGGTCGCGTAGTCCGGGAAGTTGGCCGAGCGCGCCGGGTGCAGCCAGATCGGCTTGTCGAGCTGCGCCATGCGCTCGAACATCGGGTAGAACTCCGGCAAATCGAGCGGCTTGCCGTTCACGTTCGAGAAGATCTGGATGCCGCAGGCGTTGAGCTCGCGGATCGCACGGTCGATCTCCTTCATCGTCTCCGGCATGTTGTTGAGCGGCAGCGACGCGATGAAACTCGGGAACCGGTCCGGGTGCTTCTTGCAGAGATCGGCCATCCCGTCATTGGCGAGGCGCGCCAGCTCGGGCGAGAGGTCCGGCCCGGCGATGTACTCGATCGGCGGCATCGACAGCGACAGGATCTGCGCGTACTCGCCGAACGTCTCCATGATGCGGAGCCTGGCGTCCACGTCGTAGAGCATCGGGATGTTGAGCCAGCGCTTGATCGGCCCCTTGTCCTTCATCACCTCTTCCATCCGGCGGAAGAAGGGGACGGGGAACACGTGGTTGTAGATGTCGAGCTTCATGGGGGGTCCTTCTTGGTTGGGCGTGCGCTGGCCGAACGCCGATCAGGTTAGGGTGGGGTCGAGGATGATCTTGCCCAGCGCGTCGCCCTTGGCAAGGGCGATGTGCGCCGCGACCGCATCCTTCAAGGGCATGATTCGGTCGATCGGCACGCGAAGCTTGCCTTCGGCGGCGGCCTTGAGCGAGGCGTCGAAATCCTCGCGCCGCTGGCCGGAGCCGCCCTGGATGCGGATCGCGTTGAGATAGAGGTGGTTGACGTCGAGCTCCACCTTGCCGCCGCCGTGTGCGCCGGTGGTGACGAGGCGCCCCTCGCGGGCCAGGCTGTAGAACGCGCCGGGCCACAAGGTCGGGTCGGCGATGTTCTCGGACACCACGTTGACGCCCTTGCCGTCGGTGACCTTCATCACCTCGGCGCGCAAATCCTGGGTGCGGTAGTTCACGCCGTAATCCGCGCCCAGCTCCATCGCGAGCTTCACGCGCTCGTCCGCGCCGGCGCCGGCGATGACGTGCGCGCCCATCAGCTTGCCGACCTGCACGCAGCACGCGCCGAGCCCGCCAGCCGCGCCCATCACCAGCAGCCATTCGCCCGCCTTGAGGCCGGCGCGCTCGCGGAGTTGGTAGAAGGCGGTCGGGAAGTGGCGGGCGATGACGCAGGCCTCGGGATAGCCGAGCCCGTCCGGGATGTGGAACGAACTTGCAGCCGGCAGGGTGACGTATTCGGCGTAGCCGCCCCAGCGGCTGATGCCGATCACGCCGCTGTTGCGGTTCTGCGCGCCGATGGCCGAGCCGGAGGTGATGCGGTCGCCGACCTTGGGATCGGTCACGCCTTCGCCGACCGCGACGACCTCGCCGACCGGGTCGACGCCCAGGATGTGGGGCAGGGTGGGCTTTCGCGCATAGGTGCCGGCGCGCACGGCGAGGTCGAGCGTGCGGTTGACCGAGACCGCGTGGACCTTCATCAGCACCTCGCCCGCGGCGGGCTCGGGCGTCGGCACCTCCTCGTACGTCATCGCCTCCGGCCCGCCGAAGGCGCGGATGATCATCGCTTTCATCGATGTACGACCCGAAACGCGGCAAGGGCCGGTCGGGGACCGCCCCCTACGCGCAGACCGAACGTCGCGAATGTAGGGGTGGGTCCCCGAACCGCCCCACGTCCGTTAACTAGCCCCACGCGACGCACGTGTTCTCCAGCGTGCCGATGCCCGAGATGGCGATCTTCACCGTATCGCCCGGCTTGAGGTAGCGGTTCTTGTCGACGCCGCGTCCGACGCCCGGCGTGGTGCCGGTCGCCATCAGATCGCCCGGGCGCATGGTGAGGCGCGCCGAGATGTATTCGATCTGATCCTCGATGTTGAAGATCATGTTGCCGGCGATCTCGTCCTGCTCGTGCCGGTCGTTGACCCAGAGGTCGATCTTGCATTTGTAGGGATCGGGGATCTGCTTGGCCGGCACGATCCACGGCCCGTGCGGCGCCGAGGTCTCGAACGACTTGGCGGTAAACCAGTCGGTGCGGAAGTTCGGCCAGTCCTGGCGCTGACGGTCGCGGATCGAAAGATCGTTGAAGACGGTGTAGCCTGCGACGATGGCCCGCGCATCCTGCAGAGTGCGCTTGATGCCGCGCCTTCCGATCACTACGCCGAGCTCGGCCTCCCAATCGACCGCCTCGCTGACGTCCGGGGTCGGCAGGCAAATCTTGTCGCCGGTCCCGATGGTGCAGTGGATCGGCGCCTTGAGGAAGATGTAGGGCTTCATCTTCTTCTTCTCTTCTGGGCTGATCGGCGGGTTGCCCATCTCGGCGCGGTGGCCCGGATAGTTGGCGCCCGCGTTGTAGATGATGTTGGGGTAGAGTAGCGGTGCGCGCAGCTTGACCGACGACAGCGCCACCGACTTCACCTTGTCCGCCGCGGCGGCATCGGCGATCTCCTCCAGCACCGGCTCGGCCGCGTCCCAGTCCTGCAGCATGGCGACCACCGAGGCCGTCGAGAATTTCACCGACTTGCCCTGGCACGCGGTGGCCAGGTCGACCACCCGGTCGCCGACCGCGATGCCGGGCTTGGCCGAGGCGTCGTCCGGCCCATAGCTGAGAATCCGATAGTCCGCCATTTCTGTTTCCTTCTCAACAGGTTATGGGGCGATATTAGCCTAAGGTTTGACATGAAGCGCGCGGCGCCACCGGGCGCCGCGTGCGGTTTCGGCATATCCGGGCGCAACGGCTCAGGCGAATGGCCCCATGTAGGTCTCGCCCATGTAGCTGTCGCTCATCGCGTCGAGCGCGGCCGGCCAGTTGGTGTTGTCGATCTTGCGCCGCTGCGCCTGGGGCCGCGGCCGGCCGTCCCAGCCGATCTGCTCCATGTAGGTGTAGAGCTGGACGGCATGGCCGTCCGGGTCGAAGCAGAAGGCGGTGTAGTCCATGCCGGGGAACAGCTCGGGCGGCAGGGTGCGCACCTCCACCTTCTTTTCCTTCAGGAATTGAACGGCGTCCTTCAACTGCTTGTAATCGTTGAGCCGCACGCCGAACGACATCAGGGTCGAATGCTCGGAAAGGCCCAGCTCCTTGCGCAGCGCCTTGGGGTAGAGCCCGATCGTGTGGTGCTCGGTGTTGCAGCGCAGGAAGTGGCAGCGGTGGCCGTTATAGGTGACCTCCTCGGTGTGGATCAGCCCCATCTTGCGCTGGTAGAAATCGAGCACGCGGGCCATGTCGTCCACGAACAGGCGGACGGGGCCGATCGCGGTGATCTTGAACGGGCGCGGCAGCAACATGCCGCCCACGTCGTAGGGTGCCTCGCGCAAATCGTTCTGGCGGTGGCCCGACAGGATGTCGACGCCCGCCTCCTCGGCGCGCAGCACCTCCTCGTACTCCGATATCTGGGGCAGGTCCGGCGTGTCGCGGAAGCCGCGGTTGTACATCGAGCGCGGCTTCGACCGCTGGGTCCAGCCGACCTGCTCCATGCCGTAATAGAGCTCGTTGATGTGGCCTTCGGGGTCGAACGGGTAGACGTGCCAGTTCGAGCCGGGTGTGTCGCGGCCGGTGCGGTTGATGCGCACGGCGCCCGAGCCGCGGAACCACTCGACCGCGTTTACAACCTCGCGCAGGCTCGCCACCTGCCAGGTGATCTGGTTGACGGTTACCCCCTTCGTCAGCGCCCGGTTCTTGTCCATCCGCTCCCGCGCCTTGCGCGGGAACAGGACGAAGGCGTGGTGGTCGGTGCCGTAGCGGGTGAACGCGCCCCAGGTGGGACCGACGCCCTCGCGCTCCTCGGGGGTCATGCGCGGTCCGAAATCCTCGATGTCCGAGACCCAGAAGCCGAGGATGTCGGTGTAGAACTTGAGGTTCTTCTCAATGTCCTCGACATAGAGCCCGAAATGGCCGAGCCGGCGGATCTTGAAGGGCTGGTCGAGCAGCACCCCGCCGACATCGAACTTGGTCTGAACCTGAGCGTCCATCGCGTCCTCCGGCCGGGCGTGCACCGGGGCCCGCGGCCCGGCCGTCGCCCGCATGATGTGGTCAAATCATACATGGGCACTGGGGCGAGTAAAAGCGCCCGCGGTCAGGCCTACCGTTCCTGGGGATGGCCCATCGGCACGCCGCCCATGCCGCCGCCCGGGTGCGCGTTTCCCATGCCGCCCATATTGCCCATCCCGCCCATGTGGGACCCGCCCGGGCCGGGCGAGCCCATCGGCATGACCTTGACCTCGACGGTCTGGGTGCCCGACTTGGCGAAGCGGAGCGTGAGGGGGAAGGTCTCGCCCGGCTTCAGGGGCGCGTGGAGCTGCATCAGCATGACGTGGTAGCCGCCGGGGGCGAGGCTCACCGACTTGCCGGCCGGCACGGCGATCCCGTCGACCCGGTGCATGTGCATCACGTTGTGCGAATCCATGCTCATCTCGTGCAGGTCGGCCACCTTGGCCGCCGGCGTCGACACCGAGACCAGCCGGTCGTCGGTCGGGCCGCGATTGACGACCGTCAGATAGGCCGCGCCCGACTGTGTCATCCCGCCGGTCGCCCGCGCCCATACGTTAGAGATGGTGATTTCCGCCGGCTCTGCGGCCAGTGCAGGCGCGGCGGCGAGGAGCAACAGGGCGAACATTGCGGCGAACTTGCGGCTCATGGTCCGGACCTTTCGTAGCCTCTGGAGGCGCTATTAGACGGTGACACCCGGCCTTGGTCTTGCGGCAAAACACCGCTATATCAGACCGCACCCGATTCCAACGGAAAAGGCAAATCCATGTCCGAAGCCTTCATCTGCGACGCCATCCGCACGCCGATCGGCCGCTACGCCGGCGCGCTCAGCGCGGTGCGCCCCGACGACCTCGGCACGGTGCCGGTCAAGGCGCTGATGGCGCGCAACGGCAAGGCCGACTGGTCGCGACTCGACGACGTTTATTACGGCTGCGTCATCCAGGCTGGCGAGGATTGCCGCAACGTCTCGCGCAACGTGGCGCTGCTCGCGGGCCTGCCGGTCAACGTCTCGGGCGTCACGGTGAACCGCCTCTGCGGCTCGGGCATGGACGCGACCGCCCAGGCCGCCCGCGCGCTCCGGACCGGCGAGGCCGAGTTCCTGATCTCGGGCGGGGTCGAGTCGATGTCGCGGGCGCCCTTCGTCATGGCGAAGGCCGAGACGCCGTTCTCGCGCAAGGCTGAAATCTACGATTCCACCCTCGGCTGGCGCTTTCCCAATCCCAGGATGAAGGAGATGTACGGGCTCGACGACATGGGCCAGACGGCGGAGAACCTGGCGGTGGAACGCCAGATCGCGCGCGAGGACCAGGACCGCTTCGCGCTGGCGAGCCAGGAGAAGACCAAGGCGGCCCAGGCGGCCGGCCGGCTCGCCGCCGAGATCGTGCCGGTACAGGTGCCGCAGCGCCGCGGCGATCCCCTGGAGGTCTCCGTCGACGAGCATCCGCGGCCCGAGACCACATATGAAACGCTGGCGAAGCTCCGCCCGGCCTTCGCCAAGGACGGCACCGTGACCGCCGGCAACTCGTCGGGCGTGAACGACGGCGCCTGCGCGCTCGTCCTGGCGACCGAGCCGGCGGCCAAGCGGGAGGGCCTCGCGCCGCGCGCCCGGGTTTTGGCCGCGGCTGCGGCCGGGGTGCCGCCGCGCATCATGGGGATCGGCCCGGTGCCGGCGACGAAGAAGGTGCTGGAGCGTACCGGTCTCACGCTCGACGACATGGACGTGATCGAGCTGAACGAGGCGTTCGCGGCGCAGTCCCTTGCCGTCACGCGCGAGCTCGGTTTGGCGGACGACGATCCGCGGGTCAATCCGAACGGCGGCGCCATCGCGCTCGGCCACCCGCTCGGCATGTCGGGCGCGCGGCTCGTCACCACCGCGCTCTACGAGCTCGAGCGCCGCAACGGACGCTACGCCCTTTGCACCATGTGCATCGGCATCGGCCAGGGCATCGCCATGATCATCGAGCGGGTCTGACCGTTCGCGTCGGGCGGGGGGCGCATGACGCGGTTGTGGTGGTCGCTTGCGGCGCTTGTCGCCGCCATCGGGTGGAACGCGGCGTTCACCCACCTGATGGCGCGCGTCGGTGCGTCTCTCAACGCGGCCAACCCGATCGGGTTCGGCCTGTTCGTCATCCATTGCGCCTCGGTCTGGTATGCGCTCCGGCTGCGCAAGCAGTTGCGCGAGACCGGGTCGGGCCAGACGCGCGCGCGCTTCGACCGGCCGGGGACGATGATCGCCTATCGTCTGATCGGCGCGCTCGCCCTGGCGCTCACCATCGCCGTACCGGCGCTTCTCATCGCCTGGATCGGCCCGCTGGTCGGTTAGGGCGTCAGCCCCGGTTCCCGACATAGGAAGCGGCCGCGCGCCCGGCGCGCCGGCCGCTGGTGAGCGACCAGCCGAGAAACCCGCCATAATGCTTGCCGTACACGCCGCCCGCGTCGACGCCCGCGGCGTAGAGGCCGGGCAGGGGCTGGCGCGCGTGGTCGAGCACGCGCAGGTCCGGGTCGACCGCGATCCCGCCCGCGGTCGCGGTGATGCCGGGCACGCAGCGGACGGCGCGGAAGGGCGGGCGCTCCAACGCCCAGCGGTGGTTCTGCCGCCCGGGGCGGAGCGCATCGGCCGTGCCGTCGGTGATGGCTCGGTTGTAGCGCGCGAGCTCGTCGGCGAGCGTCCCGGCGGGAAGCCCATCCCGGGCGAGCTCGGCAACCAGCGCGTCGAGCGTATCGGCGCTCCACAGGGGCGGTGCGAACGGCGCGACCATCTCGAGCCAGTCGCCGGCCGGCGTGCGCGCCGACACACCGCCCTGGCCCTGGTCGATCTCGTACATGCGCGCATCGAAAATCAGGTAGAAGACGCCGCCCGGCTCGCGGCAGGCGGCCTGGGCGTTGCCCTCCTCGATGAAGGTCTCGGACTCGTCGACGAAACGCCGCCCGTCGCGGTTCACCAGCACGGCGGCGCGCGCGAAATAGGGCGTGAGCTTCTGGAAATGGGTCGGAGGCAGGGGACAGTCGACCATCGAATGGCCGTAGAACGCGGCCATGTTGCGAGAGGCCGCCGCGCCCGCCCCGAGCGCGAGGGTGAGCCCGTCGCCGGTCGCCTCGGGCCGCGAGCGCAGCCTGAGCGTCTTCGCCGCGTCGGGGCCGATATAGCGGGCGATCAGCTCGCGGTTGGCCTGGAACCCGCCGGTTGACAGCACGACAGCGCGCGCCTCGACCGAGCGGCGGACGCCGCCGCCCTCCGCCGTCACCACCAGCACCCGCCCGGTGCGGGCGAGGGCGGTCACCGCGGCGTCGCACACGATGATCGCGCCGGCCGCGCGTGCCTTGTCGGCCAGCGCCGCGAGGAATGGCAGGCGGTTTCCGGGCTCGCCGAGCCCCATAGGCCGGCTCACCCGGAACGCGTTGTGCGCGACCGGCGCCGCGACCGGCAGGCCGTGCGCTTCCAGCCAGTCGATCGCCTCGAACGCCTCCCGGCACAGCATGCGCTGAAGGTCGGGATCTCCCTCGGGGATGTAGTCGCGCAGCGCGGCGTAGTCGTCGGTGCCGAGCAGCATGCCGGCCGAGATCGCGGCGTTCCCGCCGGGCGCGGCGGTCTTTTCCAGCACCGCGACCCGGACGCCGCGTTCGGCGGCGGCGAGCGCGGCGGCGAGGCCGGCCATCCCGGCCCCCGCCACCACCACGTCGACCGCGTCCTGCCGCTCGATCATGGCGGGACGACGAACGGCTTGGCCACTACTTGCCCGCCTCGTGGGCGCGGATCGGGATGTCGATCTCGCCGACGCCCTGCATGGTGAAGTGCATGACGTCGCCCGGCACCACGCGCCCGACGCCCGACGGCGTGCCGGTCATCAGAACGTCGCCCGGCCACAACGTGTAGAACCGCGTCGCCCAGGCGATCTGGTTGGCGCAGTCCATGATCATGTTCTTGGTATTGTTCTTCTGGCGCGTCTCGCCGTTCACGGTGAGGTGGAAGTCGATGTTGTCGGGGTCGGGGAACTCGTCCTTGGTGACGAGCCACGGGCCCAGCAGCGAGTAGGTGTCGATCGACTTGCGGAAGCTGCGGTCCTCGGAGCCTCGGACCACCATGTCGAGCGCCATCGCATAGCCTGCGACACAGTCGAACGCCTTTTCGGGCGTCGTGTCGGTGCACTGCTTTCCGAATACGATGCCGAGCTCCGCCTCGTGGTCGGTGCGCCGGTCGGGGAAGCGCACGGCCACGCCCTCCGACATGCCGACCAGCGACGAGTTCGCCTTGAGGAACAGGCCCGCCTGCTCCAGGCTGCCGAAATCGCGCAGCGGCGTCGTCTGGCGCAGCGTCTGCATCTCGGCGATGTGGTCGCGGTAGTTGGTCGGCGTGCCGATCACCTTGGTCGGATTGGCGACCGGCGGAAGAAACCGGCATTCGGAGACCTTCTTCGGCTTCGCCTTGTCGGCCAGGCTCTCCATCTTGTCGCGCAGCTTGTCGAGGTTGGCGATCAGCGCGTCGCCCTTCGGGTACGGGTAGCGCACCGCCGGCAGTACCTCGACGATCGCGCTCACGTCATGCACGCCGTCGTCGCGCACCACCCCGATCCGGTTGTCGTCATAGCGGCAGATTTTCACGCTTCCCTCCCAATGGTTGCGCCCGGCCGGGCCTCGATTCGGGCGCCAGTATCGGAGCCGTCCCGACGGGCGTCAATGTCGGAAGGAGCGGGACGGCGGCGGGAGGTCCGCTCAGGTGCGTCGAAAGGGACTGGCTACAGGTATCCGGCCGTCAATGACCGCGCCATGCTGCAGGTCTTCTGTCCACAGCGTCTCACACCCGGCCTTCAGCGCGGCCGCGACAATGAGGGAGTTGAATATCGAGTAGCCATGACGCTCGGCGATGGCGAGCGCACGCTCATGGGTTTCGAGATCGAGCGGGATGACGGTGGGGCAAAGTGTCCGGAGTATGGCCAAGGCGTCGTGCAGCTCAGGCCAGCTCAGCTCAGCTTGCGCCACCCGACATTCACGAACTCGTTGAGAATCTGGACGCTGATAATGCAGCGGCGCACAGTGAGGGCAGTGCCTTCACGACGGCGGCTGGAAGCCGGATCGCCTAGCTATTGCCCCATTTCGCCACCTGCATGGCACCCTCCTTACGATACACGTTTGTTACGTATATCAGGACTTGGACGGTGGAAAGCCTACCGCTCGCGGAACGCGTCGTGCTGCAGCTTGATGACCGGCCCGATCAGATATTGCAGCACGGTCTTGGTGCCGGTCTTGATGTCGACAGTGGCTTGCATGCCGGGCGTGATCGGATACATGCCCGGCTTGTTGCCCACGTAGGATTGGTGGGTATGCACCACGACGCGGTAGTAGGGCCGGCCGTCGCGGTCCTGGGTGGTGTCGGCGGCGACGTTGGCCACCACCCCGTCGAGCCCGCCATAGGTCTCGAAATCGTAGGTCGAGATCTTCACCGTCGCGTGCTCACCGACGCTGACATAGCCGACGTCGGACGGGCTGAGGCGCACCTCGACGATCAGCTCGTCGTGAGTGGGCACGATCTCCATGATGGGATCGCCCGGACGAACCACGCCGCCGATGGTGTGGAAGCGCAGATTCTTCACCACCCCGTCGATCGGGCTGCGGATGACCGTGCGGTGCTCCTGGTCGTTGGCGCGCGACAGCTTCTGGCGATTGCGCGCGATCTCGAGGTCGACCTGGCCGAGGTCCTCGATGGCGGCGCGGCGGAACTTGAGGTCGGCCTCGCGCTGGCGTTCGCGCGCCTCTTCGAGCGCCGCCTGGGCCCTGGGCAGGTTCGACTTCGCCTCGTTGAGCTGGCCCTGCAGATCCTCGATCTGCGCCTCGAGTTCCAGATGATCCATCTTGGAGACGAGGTCACTCTTGGCCAATTCGCTCGACATATGGAGCCGCTCGCGCCCCAGCCGCAGATTGGTGGTGAGCGCATTCATCTTGGCCTGGAGCGCAGCGACCTCGTGCACGCGCTGCTGGATCTGGCTCTTCAAGACGGAGAGGTCGGCCGCGAACTGCCGCTTGCGGCTCTCATAGGCCTCGCGCTCCGAGGCGAGCACGTCGGCAAGCCGTGGCGCGACGGTCTTGGGCAGGTCGAGCGGCTTGTTGTAGGCCTCGGCATCGAGCCGGGCGCGGCGCAGCTCGAGCCCGGCGATCATGACCTCGAGCTCGTTGCGGTTGACGGACTCGGTGCCGAGCTTGAGTTGCATCAGCTCGTCGCCCTTCTTCACGTTGTCGCCTTCCTCGACCTTGATCGCCTCGACGATGCCGCCCTCGAGATGCTGGATCACCCGCACCTGGCCCTGCGGCGTCACCTCGCCGGGGGCGGAGGCCACCTCGTCCAACCGGGCGAAGCTCGCCCAGGCGAACGCGACCGCGACCACGGTGGCGGCAGTCCAGGCGGCCCGCCGCCAGCCGGAAACCGGATGCGCAGCGACCAGCGCGTCGAGCCGGCTCATGCCTTGCGTTCCAGCGGCGGACCGACGGTGTGTCGGAACAGCTTGGGCATCACCTCGTGCGCCGGGCCGGCCAGCGCGACCCGTCCGTGGTCGAGCGCGATGACGTTGTGACAGCCGGCGAGCACGATGGGATTGTGGGTCACCACCACCACGTTGCGCGTCTGGGCGAGCTCGGCCAGCAGGTTGCGCAGGCTCTCCTCCGATGGCCGGTCGAGCCCCGCCGCCGGCTCGTCGAGCAGCAGCACCGGCGGGTCGCCCACCAGCATGCGGGCGATGGCGATGCGCTTGCGCTCGCCGACCGAAAGCCGGGCGCCCGCCTCGCCGATGTCGGAGGCGTACCCGTCGGGCAGGTCGACGATGAAGCCGTGTGCGCCCGCGCGCGTCGCCGCCGCGACGATCTGCTCGTCGGTCACGTCCTCGCGCCCGGCGACCAGGTTGTCGCGCACCGAGCCGCGGAACAGGAACGTCTCCTGCGGCACGTAGCCGATCCAGCGCGCGAGCTCGCGCCGGGTGAACTGCTCGAGGTCGGCGCCGTCGAGCAGAACGCGGCCGTCGGCCGGCCGGTAGAGCCCCTGCATCAGCTTGAGAAGCGTGGTCTTGCCGCTGCCGTTATGGCCGACGATGCCGTGCAGACCGCCGGGCTTCACGGTGAAGCGGACATTCTCGACCGCGGGTCGCTTTGCCCCTTCGAACCGGAACGTGATCCCTTCGACCGCGAGCACGCCCTGCGGCCGGGCGAACTCCACCTCGCTCGTGCGCCGGTCCTCCTCGATCGCGAACGCCTCGCCCAGCCGCCCCACCGACTGGCGGTAGACGGCGAGGTTGCGCCAGGCGGCGACGAGCTGGTTCAGCGGATTGATGATCCGCGCCGACAGCATGTTGGCCGCGATCAGCGCGCCGATCGTCATCTGATGGTCGATGATGGCGAGGGCGCCGGCGCTGGTCATGCAGACCGTGGTCATCATGGTGAGGCCGGAGGACATGTTGCCGAACGAGTTGGCCCGCCCGCCGCGCAGGATGGCGCGCTCGATCGTGTCGGCGTGCTTGTCCTCCCAGCGCGGGCGCATCGCGTCGTCGAGCGCCAGCGCCTTCATCGTGGTGCGTCCGGCCACCATCTCGGCGATCAGCGCGTCGCGGCTGATCCCGCTTTCGCGCTCCGTGCGGCTCGCGCGCTGGACCACGACCGACGACAGCCAGGCGACGGTGAAGAAGGCGAGCAGCACCAGCCCCAGCACCCAGACGAGCGGCGAGGCGATGATGACGATCAGCGAGATGGCGAGCACCACGAAGGGCAAATCGACCAGCAGCACCGCGTTGGGCCCGGAGACCATGTTGCGCACCTGCTCGGCGTCGCGGAACAGGGTCTGCCAATAGGCGGCCGGCCGCCTCTCGAGCTCGCGGAGGGAAACGCCGGTGATCTTGTCGTAGAGCGCCCGGCCGAGCGCCGCGTCCATCTTGAGGGCGACGCGCTGCATCAGGCGCGACCGGCCCTGGCGCAAAGAGAAGTCGAAGATCACCACAAGGAGCATGCCGACGGCGAGGCCCTCGAGGGTGGAGAGCCCGGCGTGGAACACCACCCGGTCGTAGACCTGGAGGGTGAAGATCGGCGTGCACAGCGCCAGGGTGTTGATGAACAGCGAGAACAGGATGAGCTCGCGCAAATGCGGCGTCAGCGGCCGGATCAGCGGCCACAGCCAGGCGCGGGCCGAGCGGGACGGGGACGCGGCCGGGGCTCTGATCGGTTCGGGGACGCGGGTCGGGCATGTCGAAATACGCCTCTATTTCAGGCGCTTAATGCAACTCACGGGGTTTCGCAGCCAGTCGTTCGGGTATCGCGGACCGCTCTGCGGCCCGGTTCAGAGCGCCACATATATCAGGCCGGACCTTGCCGTCGAATGAACAATCTTGCCGTCACCCCAGGGAACTGACATGCACGTCCGAAGCATTCAATGCGACATCGCCCGGCGCGTGGCCCTGTAGGCTCGCGACCACGGTGTAACCGGCCGTACTGCCATTGGGATCGAAATACAGCGTCTGGTCTGCCGTGGAGTAGATGAATGTGGGATCCTGGGCGTCGTAGAAATCGTTAAGCCCGCTCGTCAGCGTCCCATCGTACGCTGTCGTGATTGTCGTGAAATGGCTGTGCGAATCCATCGAAGTGTCGGTCAGCGTGTGGTCCAAATTGTCGGCATAGACGTTATTGAAACCGGTACTGTTGAAATAGAGGATATCCTGACCGGTCTGGAAATCGGCAAGTATGTCACCGACATTGGACGGACCGCGCGGCGTGTTCGAGAGAATGAGAGTGCCGTCACCGGGTTGCCCGCTGGCGTTCGCGAGATTGCCCGCGTCGGTGTACATGAACACGTCGGCGCCGGCCCCGCCCTCGAGCAAATCCGAGCCACCGTTGCCCTGAAGGACATCGTTGCCGTCGAGGCCGCGCAGCACGTTGTCGCCGGAATTGCCGGTGATCGTGTCATTGAACAGCGAACCGGTCACCCATTCGATGTTCGTCAGCGTGTCGGTGCCGCCGAACCCGTCGGACGCGGAGCCGGGGACCGAACTGTCGCCCAGCGTGACCGTGACGCCCTGGCTCATGCCGTCCCGCGCGGTGTCGGAGGCGTAGCTGACCTCGTCGATGCCGTTGCCGCCGTCGATCGAGTCGTTGCCGCCGCCGCCGAACAGGATGTCGTTGCCGTTCCCACCGAGCAGCGTGTCGTTGCCGCCGCGACCGACCAGATTGTCGTCGCCGTCCTCGCCAAGGATGAGGTTGGCGTTGGAATCGCCGAGCAGGACGTCGTTGTTGGCCGAGCCATACAGGTTCTGGATGTTCGTCAGATAATCGATGAAGCCATAGCCGTCGTCGGTGGCCTGGCCGAGTTGCAGATCGACGCGCACGACACCGGGCGAGTCGAGATAGGCCGCGCCGTTCGTGCCCCCGCCGCCATCGATGGTGTCTTCGCCGCCGCGGCCGCGGAAGAACTCGTCGGCCGAGCTGCCCATGAACAGGTCGCCCGCGTCCGATCCCCGCACGCCGACCACGCCCGCGTCGAACATGTCCGTGCCAACGGACGAATCGCCCGTCGCTGTGCCCATGCCGTCGCTGTCGAGCGGCGTGAAATCGACTGTGACCCCGGAGCTCGCATGCAGAAAATCGAGCCTGGTGACGCCGCTGCCAAAGATGGTGTCGTTGCCGCCACCGCCTTCGAACACATCGTACCCGGCGCTGTTGGCCGAGTTGAGCCCGGACGACGAGTCGTAGATGTCGTTGCCGTCGGTGCCGATCACCTTCTCGATCGAGCTGACGGTCGACGTGGCGGTCAGAGTGTTGGTGTCGTCGTACTGGTTGACCGTGCCGCCGTAGCCGTTGACCTCGATGTGGCCGGGCTGGTCCGCGAAGCTCGCGATGTCGAACCCGGTCCCGCCGATCAGCGTGTCCGACCCGCCGCCCCCGATCAGCGTGTCGATCCCGTCAGTGCCGTCCGGCTGCTGCGGCGAGGAGCCGTCGAGGATGTTGTCGCCGCTGTCGCCGATCAGGAGGTCGCCGTAGCCCGAGCCCTGCACGATCTGGATGCCGCTGAACTGGTCGGTGTTACCGAACCCGTCCAGTGCGGTCCCGGTGGCGAGGTTCACCGTCACGCCCTCGGGTGAGTTGTGATAGGTGATCTCGTTGCCGGAACCGACGCCGGTGAAGGTGTCGCTGCCATGCGTATAGCTGAAGCTTACGCCCGAGCCCGACCCGTTGAACGTGTCGTCGCCCGCCAGCCCGAAGAACTGGGTATTGCCGTCCACACGTCCGGTGATCGAGTCGGCGAAATCGGTGCCGATCACGCCGTCGATGTTGAGCAGCGTATCGTTGCCGACCGAGGAATCCCCCGTCGCGGTTCCGTTCGTGCCGTCCCCGAGGTCGACGGTCACGGCGCCCGTGGCGTTCGCATAGTCGACCTGGTCGTGGGTGCCAGCTGGGTGGGTTCCGCCGTCGATCGTGTCGTTGCCGCCGTTGCCGCGGATGCGGTTGGCCGTGGCGTTGCCGGTAAGAATGTCGTTGAAGTCGCTGCCTTGCAGGCCGTACAGGCTGGCGAAGCCCTGGATCGTGTCGGTGCCGGCGTACGGGTCGGCGACCGTCAGCCCGCCATACCCGTCGCCTGCCGACGACAAGTCGATGTTCAGGCCCGTGAACATCGGGTCGAGGTTGGGATCGAACGCGCCGACCTCTTGGTACGACACCGTCATCTGCGTCGCGTTCGGTATTGTCGAAATAGTCGTTGCCCGGCCCGCCGACGAAGTACTGCCGGTTTCCCAGGTCACCATCCACCGTCGCGCCGCCGAAGAACGTGTCGTCGTTCACGGTGCCGATGACGCGCTCGACGCTGTCGAACAGGTTGTTGGCGCCCTCGGTCGTATCGATGATGATGTTCTGGCCGCTCGTGTGGAAGTCGACGGTGATCCCGGCGGCCCCGGTCACGCCCGAGTAGCTGACCGTGTCGAATCCGGAATCGCCGTATACGGTGTCATTGCCGCCGCGCGGGGCGATGACGTCGTCGCCGCCATTGCCGAAGATGCGGTTGTCATTGTTGTCGCCCTTCAGCGTATCGTTGTAATTCGACCCGGAAATATCGTCAATGTTGCTGAACGTGTCGGTGCCGCCGAAGCCGTCGGTCGCGGTGCCCGCTTGGAGGTCGACGGTCACGCCGGCGGGCGCGTTCTTGTAGTTGATCTGGTTGTCGGCCGTGGCGCTGCCGACGATGCTGTCGTCACCGCCGCCCGGCTGGAACACGTTGAACCCGGTCTGGCTGCCGATCAGCGTGTCGTTGAAGGCCGAACCGCGCGCGCCGACGACGTTGAGGAGCGTATCCGTGCCGCCGTACCCGTCAGAAGCCGTGCCGGCGCCGAGGTCGACGGTCACACCCTGGTTGCCTGCGCCGACAGGCGAGCGGTCGTATCCCGCGATCGTGCCGATCAGCCGCTCGTTGCCCGGGAATTGCGCGCCGATGCCGTAGATCGTGTCGTTGCCGCCCTCGCCGTCGAAGACGTGCGTGTTGAGCTCGCTGTTGCCAGGCCCGGGCGGGGCGTCGAAGAACGTGTCGGCCTGCGGACTGCCGTAGAAGCGCTCGACGCCGCGCACCACGTCGTGCTCGGCGCCGCCGGCGTCCATGTAGGAGACCGAGTAGTCCGGCACGCCCGACATTCCGGAGGGCGTGCCCAGCATCCGGACCTCGATGCCGTTCGCGTCGGTGACGAACGAGTAGTCCACCGTGTCGAACCCGTCGCCGCCGAAGAACGAGTCGCTGCCGGTGCCGTCGCTGCCCATGCCCACGAACGTGTCGTTGCCGTCGAGCCCGACCAGCTTGTTCGGGTGGGCATTGCCCGTCAGCATGTCGTCGAAGTTCGTGCCGGTCAGGTTCTCGATCGAGATCAGCGTGTCGGTGTCCGCGCCGATCGTCGCCGTACCGTCGCCGTTGGCATCGAGCGCGACCGTCACCCCGGTCGACGCGTTGCTCCAGCTCACGCTGTCGGTGCCGCTGCCGCCGTCCAGCGTATCGCTGCCCGCGCCGCCGCCCAGCAGATCGTCGCCCGCGCCGCCCGAGAGCGAATCGTTGCCGTCCTGGCCGAGCAGCCGGTCGTTGCCGTCGCCGCCGATCAAAGTGTCGTTGCCCGCGCCGCCGGCGAGCCAATCGCTCGCCGCACTGCCGGTCAGGGAGTCGGCTCCCGTTCCGCCCTGGAAGAAGGCGGGGCCATTGCCCGCGGTGGCGTCGACCGCGACGGCCGACCCGGTCGCATCGACGGCGTCGGGGCCGTCGTTCCCGTTATAGATGAGCGATGAGAGGTCCGTGCCCGACAGGTCGCCGACGATCACCGAACTTCCGCCGGTGCCGCCGTCGATTTGGGCAACTTCGATGCCAACCAGGCTCACCGTCGCCAGGATTGCGGCGATGGTGATCTCGACGGCGAGCTCGGTGCCGCCGGTCGCGGTGAACACGAAGCCGGTTCTCTGCGTCGGATCGGCGGCGAACACGGCCTTGTCCGTGCCGGCGCCGCCGTGGATCTCGTCGCTACCGCCGCCACCGACGATCGTATCGTTGCCGGACCCACCATAAATCAGGTCGCGTAACGCGCCGCCCACCAGCATGTCGCCCGCGGAATCGCCGACGATCAGATTGTTCGCGGCATTGTCGCCGACGAATCCCTGCTGGACCGTGTAGGTGATGCCGGCCCCATTGTTGAAATTGGGGTCGAAGCCGAATTCGATCGGATCGCCCGCGAACTCGTTCTGAACGACGATCGAGCCGCCATCCGACAGGGTAAGGGTAAGATCGCTTCCGCCGGTGCCGGTGCGCGCAACACCCGTCACGTCGCCATTCTGGTCGTCGATACTGAGCGTGTCCATGCCGCCGAGAATCGAGGATCGTGTCGTTCCCGTCGCCGAACGTGTAGCTGTAGAAGTCGTCGCCGGCCCCGCCCTGGAGCGTGTCGTTGCCGCCCCCGCCGACCAGCGAGTCGTCGCCGGCCCCGCCGAGAAGTGTGTCCTCACCGCTTCCGCCGATCAGCGTATCGTTGCCGTCATTGCCGGATGCGTTGATCTGGACGTCCGTGCCGGATGCGTCGACGGAATCGTTCCCGACGCCGCCGCTGAAGACCAGCGTGGTGAGCTGGGCCGATGTCACATTGAAGAGATCGACCCCATCGCCGGCGTCGCCCGCGACGATCCCGAGCACCTCGGTATTGTCGATTTCGGGGAAGTAGAAGCTGGTGGCGCCTTCCGCGGCGAGTGTCAGCATCCCGCCATAGCCGTCGACGGTGAACAGGCTCGTGCCGGCCCCCGTCACGCCGGTGACGTTCAGCGAGTTCGATCCCGTCGCCGCCGTCGATGAGCGAAGGGCTGCCGTCGCCCGGGTGCCATTCGAACCGGTCGTTGCCGAGCCCGCCGAGGAGCGTGTCGGTGCCGGTTCCGGCATAGAGCGTGTCGTCTCCGTCCCCGCCGTCGAGCATGTCGGCGCCGCTCCCGGCGTGGAGCTGGTCGTCGCCGAACCCACCAGAAACCGTCGTTCCGCCGCTGGCGCTATCGTTGCCGACATAGACGATGTCGTCGCCGTCCATTGCATCGATGGAGTTGCCCGATCCGTCGCCGACGATGAAATCGTCGGCCGAACTGCCGGTCAGGCCCTGGACGATGGCGTAGGTGGTGCCGCCGGTGACGTCGACCAGGCTCTCGAGCGCGCCGCCCATCCCGTCGAACTGGCTCACGATATCGACGGAGTTGGAGGCGTCGAAGGTAAGGGTGAGGTCGAGCCCGTTCGTGCCGGTGCGTGCGGCCGTCAGGCCCGCGAAGTCCGGCACGGTGACCTGGAGCTGATCGGTGCCCGAGGAATTGCCGATCTGGTCGTTGCCGTCGCCCAGGGCGAACACGTAGGTGTCGTTGCCGTCGCCGCCCGAGAGCGCATCGTTGCCGCCCCCGCCGGCAAGCACGTTGTCGCCGCCGTTTCCGATGATCAGGTTGTTGAGGGCGTTGCCGGTGCCGTTGATGTTGGCGTTGCCGCCGAGCTGCAGGATCTCGACGTTGTCGGGCAAGGTGAGGCTGATCGAGGTCGTGATCGAATCCTGCGTGCCCTCGCCGGGGTTCTCGATCACCACATCGCCCGGATCGTCGACCGTGTAGGCATCGTCGCCGGTCCCGCCCGCCATCGTATCGGCGCCCGCGCCGCCGTCGATCACGTCGTTTCCGGCCCCGCCCACGATCGAGTCGTTGCCGGACCCGCCCATGAGCGTGTCGGCTCCCCCGCCGCCGAGCAGCGTGTCGTTGCCGGACTGGCCGTCGGCGCTGACGGCGCAGTTCGTCGCCGAGGCGTCGAGCAGATCGTTGCCCGCGCCGAGCGAGGCGATCACCTGTGTCACGCTTGTTTCGCTGAGCGCACCGATGGTCAGCACATCGTTGCCGGCCCCGCCGAGAATCTGGATGTTCTCGACATTGGTGACGTCGATAAATTCCGTGCCGACCGTGACGGTCACTTCCGAGCCGCCGGGCGAAACGGTGATGCTATCGCCCGCCGCATCGCCATTGATCACCAGAAAATCGCTGCCGGACCCGCCGTCGATCGTGTCGTTGCCATCGCCGACCGACCAGAAGATGCTGTCGTTGTTGTCGCCGCCGGAAACGCTGTCGTTGCCCGTGCCTCCGGTCAGAGTGTCGCTGCCGGTGCCGCCGTCGAGCGTGTCGTTGCCGGCACTGCCGAACAACGAATCGTTGCCGTCGCCGCCCAGAACCATGTCATTCCCGGCGGCACCGTCGAGCGTGTCGTTTCCGCTGCCACCGCTGAGCGTATCGTCGCCCGTGCCGCCGAACAGGGAGTCGGTGCCCGCATTGCCCACGAGCGAATTGTTCCCCGTGCCGCCATCGAGCGTATCGTTGCCGCTCGCGCCGAGAAGGGTGTCGTTGCCGTCGAGCCCGAACAGCATCTCGTTGCCCGCACTCGACGACACGCCGGACGTGCCGCCGACCGTGAAGGTCGAGCCCCGGATCTGGAACACGAACTGCCCGGGCAGGCCGTCATTCGTACCGAGAATGAGGGGGGCGGTGCCGGTGTCGGCGAAGGTGCCCGTCATGAGCGAGCCGGGAAGCTCGTAGAAGTTTCCCATCGCGCCGGCGCCGTCGGAGAAGCCGACGACGGGCCCCGCCGAATAGTCCCACTGGATCTGGGAGTAGTTGAAGTAGATGTCGAAATCGCCCGTGCCGACGTCGGAGCGGTCGACCAGGACGACCTGGAACGTGTTGAGGAGGTCGGTCCCGCTCGGGAACCGTCCGACGTCGTTCCAGGTGGCGGCGAACGCGGCATGACCGGCAAAAGTGCCGGTGCCATAGGTGACTGTGCCCGCGGCGGTCGTGTCGACGTCGGCGAAGTAGGGGGCGATGATCTTTTGCCCCAATGTCGCCAGGCTGGTCGAATAGTACGCCGTATAGGAGTTGCCGAATGTCAGATAGCCGTTGTTGTCGACAAAGACGTCACTATAGTTGGTGCCGAAGTAATTGACCGTGAAGCCGAGCGAGGCCTGTGCGACGGGAAAATCGTCCCCTGTTGGCAGCGTCCCCAAGGTGAATCCCGGCGCAACCGTCCCACCCGACACGGTGATCAGGTTGTCGCTCGCATTCCCGACCCCGGTGAGGTTGTCCGAGCCGGTGAGGACCAGGTTCTCGACGTTCGCGGGCAGGGTGTAGCTGATGCTGCTGCGGACGGTGTCGGTGCCCCCATTGGCGTTCTCGATCACCACGTCGGCCGCATTATCGACCACAAAGGTGTCGTTGCCGGTCCCGCCGACCATCGTGTCGGCGCCGGATCCGCCATCGATCGTGTCGTTGCCGTCGCCGCCAGTCAGCGAGTCGCCCGCGGTGCCGCCGATCAGCGAGTCGTTGCCGGCTCCGCCGTCGGCGACGATGCGCACGTTCGAGCTCGCGCCATTCACCGTGTCGTCGCCGGCGTTGCCGTTGGCGATGATCGTGCTCTGGGAAATGCCGGTGTTGGTGAGGTTTCCGACCGTCAGGAGGTCGTTGCCGGAGCCGCCATTGAACGTGACTTCCTCGATCGCGCTGATGTTGATCGTGGCGGATTGGCCGAAGTTGACGTTGGGCGAGCTTACGGCGATCAGCGCGTGCCCGGCGTTTGCGCCGGTGCCGGCCGTGATGGCTGCCGTGTCGCCGAAATTGTCTCCGGTAATGGTCAGCCGATCGTTGCCGGCGGTTCCGACGAAGGTGTGGTTGCCGTCGGCCACGTTCCAGTTAAAGGTTTGATTGGTCGGGGGCTGCTGCTGTTGTTGTTGCTGTTGCTGCTGCTGCGCCGAGGAGCCGGACGTCCCCGTCCCGGTGCCGGTTCCTGTCCCGGTGCCCATCCCGGTCCCGGTGCCGCCGCCGGTTCCGCCGCCGGTTCCGCCGCCGGTTCCGCCGCCCGTGTTCGTCGTCGCGGGCGGCGGCGGGGGAGGGGGAGGGGGCGGCGGGGGAGGGGGCGGGGGCGGCGGGGGCGGCGCCGCATTCTGCGTCTGGTCCGGTCCCTGGCCGCTGGGCGGCGTGTTGTCGCCGCCCTGCTGACCGTTCTCGCCGCCCTGGCCGCCTTGCCCGCCTTGCTGGCCCTGGTTCTGCTGCTGCTGTTGGCCCTGCTCCTGCCGGCCCTGGTTCACGCTGAACGGCGCAAGCTGGTGCGACAGGGCCTGCGCCGCACCGAACAGGCTCTGCTGCTGGGTCGGCGGCAGGATGAAGGGCTGCGCCGGCGAGCTGGAGAGGCCGGTCGAGGTCGTCGACAGGCCCGGCGCGTTCAGCAGCACCGAGCCGACGGAGGTGGTGATCGCGATCGCGCCCGAGATCAAGGTGAAGGTCGACTCGCCGCCGATACTGGCGATCTGGCAGGCGAACTCTGTGCCGCGAATGCCGATCGAGGCGACCGGCGTGTTGATGTGCACCGAGTCGTGGTTCGCCTTGCCGATCTCGCCCGTCACCGCCACGAACACGCCCTGCAGCAGCGAGAAGCTCGCCGAGCCCGAATGCGTGTCCGGGTTGTAGATGAGCTGGTCGAGCACCATCCGGGCGTGATCGGCCAGCGCGAAGGTCGACTTGTCGACGAACACGATGCCGACCTTGGCGCCGTCGCCAGTCTGCAGCACGTCGCCCTGATAGACCGGCGCGTTCTGCGACAGGGTGGTGGTGGTGCCGTCGGTATGGCGCGCCGTCACCTGACCCGTGATCGACTGCACGTGGCCGATGGGTTGGGCGCCGCCCGGACCGGCGGGGCCGGCCTGGGCGTACTGGCCGGGGGCAATCGGCCCGGCCAGGCGGGCCGCCAGCGCGCCCGGGATGGTCGCGCCTTCGCCGGACACAAGGGCCGGCGGATGGTCGGTGTCGAAGAACCCGCGGACGACGACCTCGCGCCCGCCGGCGGTCAGGACCAGGTCGTGGCCGACCCGCGCATAGTCCGCCTGAACGATGAAATCGCGGCCGGGCACCACGACCTCGGAATGGCCGTGTGCCTGCACCACCTCGACCCGTCCGGCCACGCCGCCGGCGCCGGACTCACCATCGAACCGCAACGCCATCGCCTCTCCATGCGGTGCCGTCCCGCCCAACCGGCGGCGCACCATCTAGGCGACGTAACCGCGCGAACTCCCGCCGGCGGTCGGCCGCCGCATTATCCTGCGTCCGCGCTACTTGTGGTCTTTTTGTCGAACGAATCGAATGACTTGCGCTGGACTACTAATGTCGTGTCTTCCACCCCGCAACGAAGGGGATCCCACCCGATCCCACCACTTCTATCGAACATCGCACGATAGTCTGCGCCCGCACGCGGCGTCAACCTGTTTCGCCGTGACTGTTGTCACAGTCTTCCTTGAAAATCAGGACGTTAACTTTAATTCGTAACACCTACGAAAGCGTTCGCTGGGACTGTCGCGGCGCGCGCTGCCCGCCCGACGCGAATCTCCGTCGCAAGGGTGCGCGCCGCCTTTTCCCATGACGGGCGATGGATGAACCGCTAACATCGCCGCCAATCGCGTGAGCGCGCACGGGAGGCGCAGACCGGAGTGTTGAAACGGCTGTCGCAGGCGCTGCGCCGGGGGCGCCGCTGGTCGGCGGGCGTGCGCGGTCTCGCCTTCGTCCTGCTGGCCGCGCTGCTGGCACTCCGTGTGTGGGACCCGGCCCCGGTCCAGCTCATCCGGCTGCAAGCGTTCGACCTCTACCAGCGTATCGCGCCGCGCAAGCCCACCTCGTTCCCGGTCGTCATCGTCGACATCGACGAGAAGAGCCTCGCCGAGCTCGGCCAGTGGCCGTGGCCGCGCACGCTGATCGCCCGGATGGTCGATCGGCTGCGCGAGGCCGGCGTGGCGGCGGTCGGCTTCGACGTCGTGTTCGCCGAGCGCGACCGCATGTCGCCGGAAAACCTGGAGAGCGCGTTCGAGGGCATCACGCCCGAAACCATGTCGGCTCTCAAGAAGCTCCGGTCGAACGACGCGATCTTCGCCAACTCGCTCGCGCGTTCGCGTGCGGTGCTGGGCCGCGCCGCGCTCGCCGAGGGCGAGCCGGGGTCGGAGAAGCCGTTGCCGCACAATTCGCCCGTGGCGCTCCTGGGCGGCGACCCGCGCCCATACATGCTGCATTACGGGGGGCTCGTCTCGAACCTGCCGGTCCTGGAGAAGGCGGCGCCCGGCGCCGGTATCTTCACGCTGGGCCAGGAGCGCGACACGGTGGTGCGCCGCGTGCCTGTCGCCATGGTCGTGAAGGACAAGATCTTCCCGTCGCTCGACACCGAGCTCCTGCGCATCGCGACCGGCGGGCAGGCCTACGCGATCCGGTCCAACGCGGCCGGGGTGGACAGCATCGTGGTCGGCGGCGTGCGCGTGCCGACCGACGCCTACGGCCGCGTATGGGTGCATTATTCCCCGCCCGACTCGCGCCGCTACGTCTCGGCGGCCGACGTGATCGCGGGCCGGGTGCCGGTGGCGCGGCTGCGCGGCCACCTCGCCATAATGGGCACTTCGGCGTCGGGATTGCGCGACATCAAGGCGACGCCGGTCGGCACCATGCCGGGGGTGGAGGTCCACGCCCAGCTCCTCGAAACCGTCCTCTCGGGGCAATATCTGGCGCGGCCGAACTATGCGCTGGGCGAGGAGCTGTCGCTGACCGCCCTCGCGGGGCTCGTCGTCATAATCCTGGTGCCGATGGTCGGCGCCTGGTGGGCGATGGCGGTGGCGCTCGCCGGTATCGGCATCCTCATCGGCGTGGCATGGGACCTGTTCGTCACACAAGGCGTGCTCCTTGGCGTCATGTACCCGTCCTTCGCGACGGTTGCGCTCTATGGCCTCCTTACCTTCCTCGGCTACGTGCGCGAGGAGGCGGAACGGCGGCGCATCCGCACGGCGTTCTCGCGCTACCTCTCGCCGCACATGGTGGCGCGCGTCGCCGAGGATCCGTCGCACCTCAAGCTCGGCGGCGAGAACCGCGAGATGACGCTGATGTTCACCGACGTGATGGGCTTCACGCGGATCGCCGAGAATTACGACGCCGTCGGCCTCACCCACCTGATCAACACCATGCTGACGCCCTTGACCAACGCGATCATCGACACCGAGGGCACGGTCGACAAGTACATGGGCGACGCGATCATGGCCTTCTGGAACGCGCCGCTCGACGACCCCGACCACGCGCGCCACGCCTGCCGCGCGGCGCTCGAGATCCAGCGCCGCATGGGGCCGGTGAACGATGTGGTCAAGGCCGACTGCGAGGTGTCGGGCCGCAAATACATGAAGCTCGGCGTCGGCGTCGGGCTCAACACCGGCGTGTGCTGCGTCGGCAACATGGGCTCGGATCTGCGCTTCGACTACTCCTGCCTCGGCGACACGGTGAACACGGCCTCGCGCCTCGAGGGCCAGACGCGGCTATACGGGGTGAAGATCGTGGTTGGCGAGTCCACCTACGAGGAGGCCGACGATTTCGCCTATCTCGAGCTCGACCTGATCCGCGTGATCGGCAAGGAAAAGCCGGTGCGCATCTACGCGCTGGTTGGCGAACCCGAATTCGCCCAGACGCCGGAGTTTCGGAAGCTCGCCCAGGCGCACGCCGAGATGCTCGACGCCTACCGCTCGCAGGACTGGGCGCGCACCGGTGCCCTGCTCGCGAGCTGCCGCGAGCTCGACCCCGGGCTCGACCTCGGCAGGCTCTACGACCTGTTCGCCGAGCGCATCGCCGAGTTCGCCGCCGTCCCGCCGCCGCCGGACTGGGACAACGTCTACGTCGCGACGTCGAAGCATTAGGCCGATCGGTCTTCGCGGGATCGTGCCGCGCGCGTAGAATGACCGCAGACTATAGGGGGGAATCCGATGGCGAAGGAACTGCCGCCGGTGCGGCGCATCGTGACCGGCAAGGGGTCGGACGGCCGGGCGACGATCCAGGAGGACGGCACGGCGCCGGTCGTCACCACCGTCGCGGCGCGGCCGGGCTACCGCGTCACGAGCCTGTGGGTGACGGAGGAGACGCCGGCGCATATCGACGCGCCGGACGGCACGCCGTCCCACAAGGGGCTGTTGCCGCCGCGCTCGGGCACCGTGTTCCGCATGATTGACATCCCGCCCGAGCCTGCCGACGCTGCCGCGCGCGAAACGATGCAGCGTGCGACCTTCGGCGCGATCTACCAGGACCTCAAGAAGGACTATGCCGCGAACCGCCATCCCGGCATGCACCAGACCGACACGGTCGACTACGCCATCTGCATGTCGGGCGAGATCTACGCGGTGATGGAGGATGGCGAGACGCTGATGAAGGCGGGCGACGTGCTGATCCAGCGCGGCACCAACCACGCCTGGTCGAACCGGTCGGGTGAGATATGCCGCATGTGCTTCGTCCTGATCGACGGTACGTGGAGCTGAGACGAAAAAGGGGGAGGGGACAATGTTCTACGATTGCGCGCCGCATGCGCCGGCGACGGGCCACGGCCACGCGCGGACGGTGCGCCGCCGCTCCAAGAGCGTGACGGTCGACATCCACTGCCATTTCATGTCGCCGCGCGCGATCGAGTTCGTCCGGCCGCACTACGCGCCGGAGCGCGAGTCGGCGCTGCGTTACGCCAACCCGCTGACGCGCCAGATCCTGATCGAGCAGAACGAGCGCGTGGCCGGCCCGATCTCGACCGCCGAGAAGCGGCTCAAGGACATGGACCGGATGGGGATCGACATCCAGGCCATTTCGCCCGGCCCGCAGGCCTACAACTACTGGCTCGACGCCGACCTCGGCCGTCAGGCGAGCCGAATGGTGAACGAGGATCTGGCGGCGCTGGTTGCGACCCACCCCGACCGGCTGGTCGCGATGGGCACCGTCCCGCTACAGGACGCGCGCCTCGCGGTCGAGGAGATGGAGTACTGCGTCAAGAAGCTCGGCATGCGCGGCATCGAGATTTCCTCGCAGGTCAACGGCACCGAGATTTCGGCGAAGCGGTTGGAGCCGTTCTGGGCGAAGGCGGAGGAGCTCGGCATCCTGATCTTCCTGCATCCTCTGGGCACCACCAGCGCCGAGCGCCTCGCCGACCATTACTTCAACAACGTCATCGCCAATCCGTTGGAGGCGACCATCGCGGTCGGCTATCTGATCTTCGACGGCGTGCTCGACCGGCACCGGAAGCTCAAGATCTGCGTGGCGCATGGTGGCGGGTACGTGTCGCACTATCCCGGCCGCATGGACCACACGTTCCGGGCGCGCGCCGACGGCCGGGTCAACATCAAGCGCAAGCCGTCGGAATATCTGAAGCGGCTCTATTTCGACACGGTGCTGTTCGACAACTCGCAGCTCACCCATCTGGTGAAGCGCTGGGGCGCCGACCACCTGATCCTCGGCACCGACTGGCCATACGACATGGCCGAGACCGACCCGGTCGGGTTCGTCGAAAGCTGCAAGGGCCTCACCGCCGCCCAGCGCACCCAGATCGAAGGGCTGAACGCGGCGAAGCTTTTGGGCCTCAAGCTGCCGAAGGCGAAGCCCGCGACAAAGAAGGCGGCGGCGAAGCGCCCCACCGCCCGGCGTTCCAAAGCTCGGGTCTAATATGACCTGGCATCCCGGCCAAGCCGCGAAGCGGCGCGAGCCGGGACCCATCTTGGAGCAACCGAGTTGCGGGGGGATGGGCCCCGGATCGGCGCTTTGCGCCGTCCGGGGTGCCAATCAGGAATTCGGCTCTCGCTTCTCCGCCCCGGCCTGTTGGGCGAGGCGTTCCATCATCTCGTAGGGCTGGGCGCCGACCACGCCATAGCCGGCCGCGACGAAGGTCGGCACGCCGGTCACGCCGTACTGGCGCGACTTCTCCCAGTCGGCGTCGACCGCGGCGCTGAATCGCCGTTCGGCGAGCACGGCCTGCGCCTCCGCCCCGTCGAGCCCCACTGCGCGGACGATGTCGAGCAGCACGTCGGGATCGCCGATGTTGCGCGCGTCGACGAAATAGGCGCGGAACAGCGCGTCGTGGATCGCCCAGCCGCCCGGCTGCGTGTCGGCCCACTTGCCGAGCTCCTGCGCGAGGCGCGAGTTGTAGGTATGGGTGCGCTTGCCGTAGGGCAGGCCCTCGGCGTCCATCCGTGCCTTCATCTGGCGCCACATGGCGTCGGGATCGAGGTTGCGGCCGCGATACATCTCCTCGACCGAGCGGCCCTCGGCGGGCGTCTCGGGGTGCAGCGGGAAATGCACGATCGCAACGTCGACGTCATATTCCCGCTTCAGCCGTTCAACTCGCACGGAGCTGAGATAGCACCAGGGTCAGACGTAGTCCGAGAAGATCTCGTAGCGGACGGGCTCGGCCATCTTGGTCCTCCGTAGCTTCCTCTTACATTGCACCCCGGAGGGCGCAGATCAAGGCGCGGTTTCCGGGCGCCGCGGACTGTGCCATCGTGGCGGAAGCGCGCGGGGGAGGGAGACATGGCCGCAGAGCTTCTGCTGGTGGGGAGCATCCCGCTGGAGACCGCGGAGGAGGTGTTCCGGGCGTTCGGCTCGACGCTCGGGCCGCATCTCGCCTACCTTCCTGACGGCGAGATCGCAGACCGGCGCTACTGGATCGACGGCATCGCCTATCGCGTGCTCAACGGCCACACCGACCTGGAGACGGTCCGCCGGCCGAAGCCGACCGCCGACGGGCGCGAGAACTGGCGCCCGCTCGGACGCGACGACCAGTTCCAGTTCCGCGTGCGACCGGGCGTGAGCCGCGTGCGGTTCGGCGATCCGGGCTGGCGGCTCGGCTATACGCGCGACGCCATCGCCTCCTATTTCGTCTTCCGCCAGCTCCGCAAGGAGGGCGCGATTCCGGCGCACGTGAGGTTCCAGGTCTGCATGCCGCTGACCTGGAGCTGCATCGGTGCGTTCTTTCCCGATCCCGCCGATCGCGAGAAGGTGGCGCCGGGCATGACCGAGGCGCTGGCCGCGGAAGTCGCCAAGATCGTCGAGAAGATCCCGCCCGATGACCTCGCCATCCAGTGGGACCTCGCTATCGAGCAGCGCTATGTCGAGACCGCGCTCCGCGAGGGCGGGCTCGCCGCAGGCCGCGCCGAGGCGGCGCGCATGATGGCGCCGGCGGCCGAGATCGCGCCGCACATCCCGGAGGCCGCGGCGCTCGGCTATCACGCCTGCTTCGGCACGCTCAACGGCTGGCCGTCGACGCGTCCGCCCGATCTGACCGGCACCGTCCAGATGCTGAACGAGGCGGTCGCGGCGTCGGGCCGCAAGGTCGACTTCCTGCATTTCCCGACCCTGGGCGATGCCACCGATGCGTACTTCGCGCCGCTGGGCGAGCTCGACGCGAAAGGGGCGCGCGTCTATGTCGGCGCGATCCATCATTTGCACGGCGCGGCCGGTCTCGCAGGCCAGCTTGCGGCGGTCGACAAGGTGCTGAAGGACTACGGCCTCGCCGCGCCCTGCGGGTTCGGACGCGCGCCGGAGCGGCCGGGGCGCCTCCTGGCCGACGAAGGGATCGGCCCACCGCCCGAGATCGTGCGCACCATCATCGACGACCATCTGGCGGCGGCGAAGCTGCTGGCGGGACGCTGAGCGACCGCCTCTTTCCGCGAACCGTCCAACTGTGCCATCGTGCACGCGCAGCGCACGCGGGGGAAGCCATGGCTTACAAGATAAACGACACGCACGATGCGAAGCTCGAAAGCTGGGTCGAAAGCGCCAACAGGGACCGACACGCCGTTCCCGATCCAGAACCTGCCGGTCGGCGTTTTCATGCGAAAGGGGAGGGCCGCGAAGCCCACCTGCGGCGTCGCCATCGGCGCCGAGATCGTGGACATCCCGGCCGCCCTCAAGGCGGGAGTGTTCACCGGTCGCGCCAAGGCAGGCGCGGAAGCGCTCACCGGGCCCAATCTCAACCCGTTCCTCGCCCTGGGCCCGGCCGCCTGGTCGGCGGTGCGGTCGCAGCTCTCGAAGGCGCTGCGTACCGGCCGCGGCGCGACCGGCAAGCTGAAATCCGCGCGGCGGCGCTGCCTCGTCAAGCAGTCGGACGTGCGCATGTGCCTGCCGGTCGAGGTGCACAACTACTCCGACTTCTTCGTCTCGATGCACCACGTCATCAATGTAGCGAAGGCGGTCGGACGGCCCGAGCCCTATGTGCGCCCGGCCTGGCGCTACATGCCGGTCGGCTACCACAGCCGGGCCTCGACCGTGATCGTCTCCGGGACGAAGGTGCGGCGCCCGCTCGGCCAGTATCCGGAGGGCAACCAGCCGCCCAAGTTCGGCGTGTGCAAGAAGCTCGACTATGAGCTCGAGATGGCGGCGATCATCGGGCCGGGCAGCCGGATCGGCGAGCGCGTCCAAATGAAGGACGCGGAAGATCACATTTTCGGCCTCGTCCTGCTCAACGACTGGTCGGCGCGCGACATCCAGTTCTGGGAGTCGATCCTCGGCCCGTTCCTCGGCAAGTCGATGGCGACGACCATCTCGCCCTGGGTCGTGACCATCGAGGCGCTGGCGCCGTTCCGCGCTTCCCTCGATGCGCGCCCGGCGGGCGATCCCGCGCCGCTGCCGCACCTCGCGCCGCCGAAGGGCGCGCCGGCCGACGGGTTCGACATCACGCTCGAGGCGTTCATCCGATCGGAGAAGATGCGGAAAGCGCGCGAGGCGCCGACGCGCTTCACCCGCACCAACTACCGGCGCATGTACTGGTCGATCGACCAGATGGTGGCGCACCACACCTCGAACGGCTGCAACCTGGTGCCGGGCGACGTGCTGGGCACCGGCACGATGTCGGGCCCGACGCGCGAGGAGGCGGCGTGCCTCGTCGAGCGGACGCTCTACGGGCGCGAGCCGGTGCGCCTCGCCTCGGGCGAGATGCGCGGTTTCGTCGAGGACGGCGACGAGGTGATCTTCACCGGCACCGCCCATGCCGACGGGTACCGCTCGATCGGGTTCGGCGAATGCCGCGGGGAGGTGACGCCGGCGGAGAAGCTGAGATGACGACGACGATCCATTTCGTGGGGTCGGTGCCGTTGCCGACGGCCGAGGACACGTTCCGTGCGCTCGCCGCGCTCGGCTCCCGCGTGCCGCGCCTGCCCGACGGCGAGCCCGGCAACCGGCAGAACTGGATCATGAGCCAGCACGCCGTGTTCGACCGGGCGGGGATGTTCGAGCGGTACGAGGAGGCGCCGGACAGCCGCGCCCCGACGGTGAAGCGCGTGCGCTATCGGTTGCGGCCCGGCGCCGGGCCGGTGACTGCCGAGCGGCTCGCCCCGCTCGGCTACGCGGCGGGGGCGCGCGAATCCTTCGCCACCTTCTCGCGCCTCAAGCACGAGGGGTTTATCGGCCCCGCCGCGCGGTTCCAGGTCTCGATCCCGTCGCCCTACGACATCGTCGGGTTCGGGGTCGATCACGCCGACTACCCGAAGGTCTATCCCGCCTACGAGCGCGCGATCCTGAACGAGGCCGCGCGCATCGTCGCAATCGTGCCGCACCAGGATCTGGCGATCCAGTGGGACATCGCGCACGAGTTCGAGTATTTGGCGAGCCATGCCTCGCCGCCCTTCGTGCCGATCACGCGCGACCAGGTGGTGGCGCTTCTCGTGCGGTTGGGCGAGGCGGTGCCGCCCGACATCCAGCTCGGCTATCATTGCTGCTACGGCGACTACAACCACAGGCACTTCATCGAGCCCAAGGACACCGGCGACATGGTCGCCGTGATGAACGCCGTCGCCGCACGGATCGGCCGCACGGTCGAGTTCGTCCATATGCCGGTGCCGCGCGACCGGTCGGACGCCGCCTATTTCGCGCCGCTGAAAAAGCTGAAGCTCCGGCCCGAGACGCAGCTCTATCTCGGCCTCGTCCACTACACCGACAAGCTGCCCGGCACGCAAAAGCGCATCGCCGCGGCGCGCAAGGCGGTGAAGGGGTTCGGCATCGCCACCGAGTGCGGCCTCGGGCGGCGCAAGTCGGAGACGATCGCGGAGCTTCTGCGCATCCACGTCGAGGCGGCGTCGTTCATGGACGGCGGCTGAGGCGCGCGTCGTCCGTGGCGGAGAACGATCCGGCGGCGCCCGCGCCCGCGCCCGTGGCGCACGGCATCGCACTCGCGGCCGGTATGCTCACGCTTTCGGCCCTGTTCTGGGCGGGAAGCGCGGTTACCGGCCGGATGGCCGCGGGCGCGATCCCGCCGGTCGCGCTGTCGTTCTGGCGCTGGGTGCTGGCCTTCGCTTTGTTCGCGGCTCTCGGCGCGCCCGCCTTTTGGCGCGAGCGGCGCGCCATCGCCGCCGCGTGGCGGCCGCTCCTGATCCTGTCGCTCACCGGAATCGCCGGCTTCTCCATCCTGTTCTTCGAGGGGCTGCAATATTCGACCGCGATCAACGCGTCCCTGTTCGACGCGCTCGGGCCGATGCTGACGCTGGCGCTCGCTTCCGTTGTGCTGCGCACCCCCGCCACGCTCAGCGAGATCGCGGGCGTCGTGCTGGGCATCGCGGGGGCGGCGACCATCATCTTCCGCGGGCGCGTCGGGGCGTTGCTCGCGCTGCAGGTGAATGTCGGCGACGTGTTCCTGGTCGCCGCGATGGCGGTCTGGGCTGTCTACACAGTCGCGCTCCGGCGTTATCCGGTCCGGCTCGATTCGCGCGTGGTGATGGCCGTGCTGTCCGGCGTCGGCTGCGTGATCCTCTTGCCGCTCTATTTACGGGAGCTCGCGCAGGGGCAGAATTTCGCCCTGACCGCGGAGAATATCGGGATCATCGTCTATGCCGGCATCTTTGCCTCGGCGCTCGCCTATTTGTGCTGGAACAGGGGCGTTGCCGTGGTCGGCCCCGCCAAAGCGGCGCTCGCGCAGTACCTCGTGCCGGTCTTCGGCGTCGTGCTCGCCATCGTCACGCTGGGCGAGAGGCTGGAATGGTTCCACGTGGCGGGGATGGCGCTGATCTTTGGTGGGATCGGCATGGCGACGATCCCCCGGCGCAACCGTTCCCGGTCGGGAAACGGAGCGGCGAAGGTCGAAGGACGGCAAAACCCATTGTCGTGAAGGCCGCGCGCACGGCGTGTTCGGCCGCGCGGGCGCATGCGATAGTCGCGCCTCCACAGGAGGAGCCACCATGTTTTCCAGGAGAACGGCCGCCCTTGCGGTGGCCCTTGTCGCATGCGCGTTCGCCGCCACCCCCGCGCGCGCGGCGATGGAGAAGACCTCCATCGCCATGCCGGTGATCAGCGTCACCTTCGCCCCTGTCTATGTCGCGCTCGACAAGGGGATGTGGAAGGCGCACGACCTCGACGTCACCCTGCATGACATTTCGGGCCTCGGCGCGACCAACGCCATGCTGGCCGGCAGCGTCGATTTCGCCGTCGCGTCCGGCCCGACGCTCATCCGGGCCAACATCCGCGGCCAGAAGATCCTGGGGCTCGGGCTGATCGCCAACGGGCTCGCCTTCGACGTGATGATGAGCCGGAAGGCCGCAGAGGCGGCGCACCTCGCGCCCGAGATGACGCTCGCCGACCGGGTGAAGGCGCTGAAGGGCGCGAAGGTCTCGGTCGACGCGCCGAACACCATCGTCCAGGCCTTCCTGCGCTATGTCGCGCGCAAGGGCGGCGTGGATCCGGAGCGCGATTTCGTGACCACTCCGATGGCGCCGCCGGCGGCGCTCGCCGCGCTCGGCGCGGGCGCAACGCAGGCCGCCACCTTCACCTCGCCCTGGCAGTTCATCTCGATGTCGCGCGGCGATTTCAACCTGGCGAGCGGCGTGACCGACGTGCCCGAGCTTCTGCCCTTCGCGTCGACGGTCACGATCACCCGGCCCGTCGTGTGCGAGAAGAAGCCGACGATCTGCCGGAAGCTGATGGCGGGCTATATCGAGGCGCACAAATACGTGCACGACCACCCGGCCGAGACGCTGGCGGTGCTGCAGGCGCGCATGCCGCGCTCCAACCCCGCCGAGCTCAAGCAGGCCTACGAGCGGATGGCGCGCACGACGCCGATGACGCCCGAATTCTCGACCGAAGGGCTGATGCACGCGCAGGAGCTGATGGTGACGGGCGGCATGATCAAGCCCGCGGAGAAGCTCGTCTCGTTCGATGCCATCTACACGAACAAGTTTTTGAAGTAGGCGTAGAAAAAGTGGGCGCCAAGCCGGTTCAGGCGCCCACTCCCTCGCTTAAGCGTTCATTGTACTCACGCAACCGAGCCCCAATTTCGTCGGGCAGATCGTTCATCTTGAAATAGGTGGCGGTTGGCGTCGCAGCCCAAAGGAACGACAGGCAAGCTGCATCTAACGTGTCGCGCAAATTAGAAGTATCGCGCTCTCCACTTATCCCTACTACGCTGCCGTCAATGATTTTGGCGTGCCGATTTAAAGCGTTTACGCTACGTGCGCGCCATCTCCAGAAAGATAACGAAACAACAAGGTGTACAGCTGTTTATATTGGTTCATTGCAAGTCGCTCGAAATTTATACGATTGAGTTTCCCTCCCGCTTGGCTAATATTTCTGGCGACCTCCTCTAGAAGCCGAATTGTTTCCTTCGGGAAGGCGGCCTTTAGCTCCCGGTCGTTGAGAACGGCATTGGCAGCCTTAAGCTTGTGCGCTTGATCATCTTCAACCAAGGCATCTATAAACTTTTCATCCGAAGTGGCGGCACCCAGTGCTATCGCGCTTTCGACGCAAAGGCGCGAAATCGCCCGAGCCTCTCCAACGAATGCCTGTTCCAGCAGCAAGATTGTCGCTTCTAGAGCGCTCAGGGCATGCATAAACAACAGCTGTATCAAAAAGGATCGGCGATCTGGCTCTATTGGGAACCTTGCTACCATTGTATGCCCTAGGTGCACAAAGCTATCGGCGAAGCCGAACCAACGCGCAAATTGCGCATCTGCTCGCGGCTGCGGAGTTGTTGCGCCTGCACGCTCCTTCGCCCGGGAGCGGGCGAGCTGGACGAGCTGGTCGTTGACGCGCTTGCGCACCGCGGCGGCGGTCTCGGGGGTCCATTCGTAGAACCCCTTGCCCGTGGACATGCCGAGCTCGCCCTTCTCGACCATTTCGACCAGCAGCGGGCTCGGCTCGGTCGAGCGGTCGAGCGCCGGGCACATGGTGCGCTGGACATCGAGCGTGATGTTGACGCCGATCAGGTCGGACTGCTCCATCGGGCCGAGGATGCCGAGGCGCGCGCCGAACCCGTCCTTCACCACGATGTCGAGCGTCTCGGCGTCGCAGATGCCAGCGGCGACGATGGCGATGGCCTCGCGCTTCATCGCATGTTGCAGCCGGTTGCCGATGAAGCCCGGCACGTCGCGCTTCACGTGCACCGGCGACTTGCCGCAGGCGGCGAGCATCGCGATGGTCTTCTCGACGGTCGCAAGCGACGTGCGCTCGGCCTGCACCACCTCGACCAGCGGGATCAGATGCGGCGGGTTCCAGAAATGCGTGCCCACCACGCGGTCGGCCGTCGCCACCTTCTCGCCGATCCGGGTGATCGGGAGCGCCGAGGTGTTTGATGCGAGGATGCAGTCGCGCTTCGTCGTCTTCTCCAGCCGAGCGAAGATCTCCTGCTTCAGCGGCAGCTTCTCGGGTGCCGCTTCGATCACCATGTCGGCGTCGCCGACGGCCTTGTCGAAGTCGGGTTCCAAGGTGACGTTGGCCGCGCCCGCCGGGTCCTGCCCCAACAGCGCGAAGATCGCACGAATGCGCTCCGGCGCGGTCTTCAGCACATCCGCGCCGGTGTCGTAGAGCGCGACCTTGTGGCCGCCGGCCGCGAAGATCTGCGCGATGCCGTGGCCCATCAGCCCCGCGCCGAGAACGGCGATGCGTTCGTTCATCGGTGCGGCCTATCCCGCGGTGAAGCCGCCGTCGACGTAGAGCACCTGGCCGGTGGTGAAGTTCGATGCGGGCGACAGGAGGTAGAGGAGAATCCCCACGAAATCCTCCGGCTCACCGAGCCGGCCGGCCGGGATGCGCGCGAGCGAGCGCGCCTTGGTCGCCTGGCCCAGCTCGTCGTCGCCGTACATCCAGGCGGTGAGCTTGGAGCGGAACACGGTGGGCGCGATGGCGTTGGCCTGGATGTTGTGCTTCGCGAGCTCGGTGGCGAGCACGTGGGTCAGCCCGTCGATCCCGCCTTTGGAGATGCAGTAGGCGGTGTAGCCCGAGATGTTGCCGTGCCGGCCGCGCACCGACGACATCAGCGCGATCTTGCCGCCGCGCTTCTGCTCGATGGCGCGCCGTGCGTACTCGCGGCATATCAGCCATGTCTGGCGGAGGTTCGCGTCGATCACGTCCTCCCAGTCGGACTGCGGCATCTCATGGATGAAGCCGGCCTTGTTGTAGCCCGACGCGACGAACAGGCCGTCGACGCCATTATGGCTGTTGCAGGCGAGGTCCATGATCTGCTTGCAGTCGGCCTCGGTCTTGGGCCTGAGGTTGGCGACGGCGACCTTGCCCTTCTTGAGGCTCTTGATCTCGTCGGCGAGCGCGGCGAGCTCGTCCTTGTTGCCTCCGGCGACGGTGACGTTGGCGCCCATCGCCGCGCAGACGATCGCGCAAGCGCGCCCGATCGCGCCGGTCGCGCCGGTCACCACGATCGAACGGTCCTTGATGTTGAAGACGCTGAGCGGGTTGGTGAACGCCTCGGGCAGCGCGGCTTTCGCTTCGGTCGCCATGTCATTTCTCCGGCGCGGGCATGACGACCAGCATGGTCGCCACCCGGTTGGTTCTGTTCACGATCTGGCGCTCCTCGCCGGGCGGGATGTGGCAGGAATCGAGCGGGCCGAGCACGGTGTCCTTGCCCGCGATCGTCACCGTCACTTCGCCGTCGATGACGACGTAGACGCGCTCCAGGGGCGATGCGCTGTTCTCCGCGCCGCCGCCCGGCAGGAAGTAGGAGAGCCCGACCGTCACCTTCTTGGTCGGCGACGCCTCCAGCCCCTGCAGGCGGAGCGCCGTCATGTCCCAGTGGCGCGCCGCCTCGTAGGGCTTGGCGCCGGCGATGCGGGTGACGTCCATCTCAGCTCTCCCCGGTCTCGATGCGGTACTTGCCCTTCGGGTCGACGATCGCGACCACGCGCACGCCGCACCCCTCGCCCTCCGGCCAGTTCCACGGGAACGCCATGAAGGTGCAGCGCTTGCCGGTCACCTTGTCGATCTCGCCGCCGATGTTCTCGATGCCGGGGATGCCGTTGGTCATCATGATCTTGTGCGCCGGCTCCCACAGCGGGAAGTCGTCGGCGATGTGGCGCCTGGTCATCGCGTAGTACTCGGCGTCGAGGTGCGGCTGCGCCGGACCGGGCCCGTGCGGGCCCAGGAACGTGCCGAGCGGGTGGTCGAGCGCCTGCACGTCGACGCCGACGAGCTTCACCTTGTGCGCGACGATCCACTCCGCCGCGTCCTTGTACAGCCCGGGCGAGTAGGCGAAGTAGTCCGGGTTGTCGCCCCACTTGCGGTGCGAGCCGGTGTTGATCATCACGATGTCGTTGGGCTGGATCTTCGGCCGCGCCCTCTCCAGATCGTCGGCCGTGATGACGCCCCACTTACCCTTGGGGATCGACACCGCGACGCCGGTGCCGAAGAAGCGCCACATGTCGTACTGGGTGATGGTCGGCTGGTTCTCCAGCACGTGGATCGGCGCGTCCATGTGCGTGCCGCGGTGCATGATGCCCTCGAACTGCTGCACGAAGACGCCGTCCTTGGCGTGGAACATCAGCGTCTTGGTCGCCAGGTTCGAGCGCGACGGCCATTGCGGCATGCCGTGGCCCCAGCGGTGCGACAGCTCGTAGAACTCGAGATCGGCGGTGGAGGAGGGCGCGCGGCCGGCGCGGGCGGCGGGCCGGCTCGCCTGCAGCGCGCGGGCGCGCGCGGGCTTCTTCTTCGCGGTCTTGGTGACGGCCATGACTATCTCCGCTTGCCGGTTTCGACGCGGTACTCGCCCGAGGGGTCGCAGATCGCGACCAGCCGGACCACGCAGGCGTCGCCCTCGAACCAGCGCCACGGGTAGGCGTGGAAGGTCAGGCGCTTGCCCGTCACCTCGTCCACGTCGCCCCCGACGTTCTCGATGGTGGGGATGCCGGCCGCCAGCAGCGTCTTGTGCGCGACGTTCCACTCCGGGAAGTCCTTCAGCGCGTCGCGCCCGGTGGCCTTCTTGTATTCGGGCGCGATCTTCTTGATTTGCGGCCCGTTGCGGTGCGGCCCGAACGAGGTGGCGAGCGGATGGTCGATCTCGGCCGTGTCGACGCCCACCAGCTTGACCTTGCGCTTGACCAGCCATTCGGCCGCGTCCTTGGTCATGCCCGGCGCGTAGCCGAAATATTCCTGGCTGTCCGAGTATTTGTGATGCCAGCCGGTATTGATCAGCACGATGTCGCCCGGCCGGATCGCGGGCTTCGCCGCCTGCAGGTCCTTTGCGGTGATCTTCTCCCACTTGCCCTTGGGCAGGTCGACCACGACGCCCGAGCCGAAGAACCGCTCGGCCGCCAATTCGCCGATGCCCTGGGCCATCGGCACCAGGTGGATCGGCGCGTTGGCATGGGTCGAGCAGTGGAAGATGGTGACCACCTTGGACGTCATCACGCCGTGCTTGGCGTGATAGGTGAACCGCTCGATCTTGACGTCCTCGTAGCCGGGATAGGTCGGGATGTTGTAGCCCCAGGGCTGGCTGAGGTCATAGAACTCGAGCCCGGTGCCGGGCTCGATGATCGCTGGCATGTTGCGTTCCTGATTGGCTGATTTGCGCTTAGGTAACTGCCCGTGCCAAATCTCGTCAAGGGAAACGTCCCGAAGTTGCCGTGCCGGGGCGCGAGTGCTAGACGAAAGCGACGCGGGAGGGACGATGGCGACGGCAGGAAGCGACACCTCAGTGCAGCTCAAGGCGGAGGATTACATCGCCCGCGCGAAGGCGCTGGCGCCGGCGCTGCGCGCCCGGTCGGAGGCGACCAACGCCGCCCGGCGCGTCCCGGCGGAGACCATCGCCGAGCTGAAGGACGCGGGCCTGTTCACCCTTCTGCAGCCGAAGCGCTATGGCGGCAGCGAGATGGGCCTCGTGCCTTTCCTCGACTGCGTCACCGCGCTTGCCGCGGGGTGCGGCTCGGCCGGCTGGGTATTCTCGGTGGTGTCGATCCACCAGTTCCATCTCGGCCTGTTCCCGCGCGCGGCGCAGGACGACGTGTGGGGCGCCGACCCGCGCGCCCTCCTGGGGTCGAGCTACATGCCGGGCGGGCGCGCCACCCCCGCGCCGGGCGGCTATCGGCTCACCGGCAAGTGGAAATTCTCGTCCGGCTGCCACAACGCCGACTGGTTCATCGTCGGTGGGCTGGTCGAAGGCGCGGAGGGCAAGCCGCTGGCGCCATGGTACTTCCTGCTGCCGAAATCGGACGTCGCGATCGTCGACAACTGGGACACGATCGGGCTATCCGGGACCGGCTCCAACGACCTCGCCATCCACGACGCATTCGTGCCGGCGCACCGCGTGCTTCTGATGCAGGAGGCGTACGACGGCGTCTCGCCGGGGTCCCAGGTCAACGACTATGCGCTCTACCGCATCCCGATGATGTCGGTCTTCCCGCTTTGCCTGTCCGCGCCGGGCGTCGGCGTCGCCAAGGGCGCGATCGAAAGCTACGTCGCCCTGATGGAAAGCTTCACCACACGCGGGCGCGGCCAGACGGTCGCCGACTTCCCCACCAGTCAGATGCGCCTTGCCGACGCGTCGGCCCTAGTCGAGTCCGCTGAACTCCTGCTGCAGCGCGACGTACGCGACACGATGGAGACGGCGATCGCCGGGCGCACGCTCACGATGCAACAGCGCGTGCGCAACCGGCGCGACCACGCCTTCGCCGCGGACCAGGCGATGCGCGCCGTCGACCTTCTGTTCAAGATGACCGGCGGGGGCGGGCTGCACAATGGCGACCCGCTGCAGCGCGCGTTCCGCGACGCGCACGCCATCGCCCACCACATCGCCAACAACTGGGACATTGCCGGCCAGCTCTACGGAGCGGTGATGCTCGGCCGCCCGCCTCCGTCGCCCACTTACTGAAGCATTTTCCGCTTGCGCGGGATCGCGCCAGCCCCGCCTGATCGAAAAACGCCCTTGGTCAGGCGCGCAACTCGTGGCGGGCAGGGGCGATGAGGCGCTCGCGCGGCAGGACGATCGTCACCGTCGTGCCTTTGCCGAGCTCGCTGTCGAACAGCATCGTGCCGCCGTGGAGGTCGACCAGCGACTTGGTGAGCGGCAGGCCGAGCCCGGTGCCCGCGTGCTTGCGCGAGAGCGTGCTGTCGACCTGGCCGAACGGCGCCAGAACGATGTCGATATGTTCCTTGGCGATGCCGATGCCGGTGTCGGCGACCGCCAGCGCCAGCGAGCGGTCGGGCTCGACCCTGGCCGACACCGTGACCGCGCCGCCCTCCGGCGTGAACTTGATCGCGTTCGACAGGAGATTGATGAGGATCTGCTTGATCTTGCGCTCGTCCGCCCAGATCTGCGGCAAGGGCAGGGCGAGCCGCGTCGTGAGGTCGATGTTGCGCCCTCCCGCGCGCTCGCGCACCAGCCGCACCGTCGCCTCGATCACCTTCTCCAGCTCGACCGTCTGCTCCTGCAGCTCCAGCTTGCCGGCCTCGACCTTGGCGAGGTCGAGGATGTCGTTGATGACCGCGAGAAGGTGCATGCCGCTGATGCGGATGTCGCGGGCGTAGTCGCGGTAATGCACGTTGCCCAGCGGGCCGAACATCTCCTGCTCCATCACCTCCGAGAAGCCGATCACCGCGTTGAGCGGCGTGCGCAGCTCGTGGCTGACGTTGGCCAGGAACTCGCTCTTCGACCGGTTGGCGGCCTCGGCGGCCTCCTTGGCCTCGCGCAGCGCCTCCTCGGCCGCCTTCCTGGCGGTGATGTCGCGCGCGATGATCTGGTTCGCGGTGTGTCCCTGGTAGCTCAGCCGCGCCGCCTGCACCTCGACGGTCAGCACGCCGCCGTCGAGCTGGCGCCAGCGGATAGCCGGCACCCGGGCGCGCCCGACCTTTTCGATCATTGCCCGTGCCTCGATCTGGATGGGCAGGTCCTCGGGCAGGACGTGGTTCGACACCAGCCGGCCGATGAGCTGGTCGGGCGAGACCGCGCCCAAAAGCCGGGCGGCCGCCGGATTGGCGAATTTGATGACGCCGTCGACGTGCACGAAGATCGCGTCGGGCGACATCTCCACCAGTTGGCGATAGCGGTTCTCGGAATCGCGCAGCGCCTCCTCCGCTTCCTGGCGCGCCTTGTCCGCCAGGTAGCGCGCAGTCACGTCGTGCGCGCCGAGCAGGAAGCACGGCTTGCCGTGCCATTCGACGGGCGTCGCGTTCGCCTCGACCCAGATGATCGTGCCGTCCCGGGCGATCCAGCGCAGCTCCATCGGACCGAGGTCGTGCCGGCCGCCCTGACGCAGCCGGCGGCGGCGCAGCACCTTGGTGCGGTCGTCGGGATGGACGAGGGTCATCGCGTCGCCCAGCGCGACCAGCTCGTCGGGAGAGGTGCCGCGGTACATCCGGGCGGCGGCCTCGTTGGCGAAGAGGATGTGCGCGCCGTCGTGCACGATCATCGCCTCGGGGGCGTGCGCGATCAGCTCGCGATAGCGCTCCTCGCTGGCGCGCAGCGCCTCCTCGGCCTTCTTCCGCTCGGTGATGTCGACGACCACGACGAACAGGCGCTTGATTTCGCCCTGTTCGTCGCGCAGCGGCGCGGCATGCATCTCCAGGTCGAGGATGCGGCCGTCCTTGGTAATGCGCTGGTCTTCGATGACGATCAGCCGTCCCTCGCGCAGCACCGTGCGGCGCACCAGCCCGCGGTTCTCGTCGCGGCCGGGGATGCGTGTCGGGATGCGCTTGCCCACCACCTCCTCGGCCGACCAGCCGAACAGCCGTTCCGAGGCGGGGTTCCACATGGCGACACGATCCTCGAGATCGGCGACGGTGATGGCCAACGGGCAGGCCTCGATGGTCGCTTCCAGCATGCGATTGACGGTGCGGACCTGCTCCTCCGCCCGTTTGCGGTCGGTGATGTCGAGATAGAGGCTGATGCGCCCGCCATCGGCCATCTTGTGCTCGGAGATATAGAGCCAGCGGCCGTCCTTCAGGTAGATCTCGCCGGTGTCCTTGCCCTCGCGGTGCAGCCGGATGCGGTCCTCGATCAGGGTCTCGCGCCGGCCAGGCTCGTTGTATGCGTCGACCCGGTTAAAGGCGCGCCGGACGAAGTCCTCGAATTTGACGCCCCGTTCCAGCGCCGCGATGTTGCCATTTCTTTTGAGGCTCTCTTCCGCGCTGCGGTTCCACAGCACCAGCCTGTCGTCGGCGTCCCACAGATGGATATTGTTGGGCAGGCTGTCGATCGCGTCGAGAAGGCGGGCGTGCGCCCTGGCGGCCAGACATTCGGCGGCGCGGCGTTCGGCGATCTCGCGCTCGAGCCGGGCGTTCGCGGCCTCCAGAGCCTCGGTCCGCTCCGCAACCTGCTCGCGAATTCGGCGGTTGCGGTCAGCGACCAGCTTCAGGTAGCCCGCGACCATCACGCTCAACATCAGCCCGAAGGCTAGGGCGAGCGGCGCGGCGAGGCCGTGGCTCAACGCACGGACGCCAGCCGCCGGAAGAAACAGGGCGGTCCAGAGCCGCCCCGCGACGTCGACCGGACGGATCACGCCGTGCTCGGCCTGGGCGAGCGCCTGGGCGGCGTCCAGCGGACGCGAGCCGGCCGGGCCGCCGGCCCGTGCGTAGAGCAAGCGCGGACTCGGTGTGGCCCCGTCAAAAAGATAGAAGTCGAGCCCGGAGCCGGTCGCAGGCCCGAGCGCGGCGTTCACCACGTCGGTAAACCTGAGGCTGACCGCGGCGAGGCCCGTCAGCGCAAGGCGCCGTTCCGTCGCCGAGGTGGGCACGAACCCCGTGGTATAGACGGGAAGAACGATGACCAGCCCGCGCGCCGGCTCGGGGCTGCCGATCAGCCAGTCGGAATCGACCGCAGCGGCGTTCCCGGTGGCGGCGATGCGCTCCAGCATGGCGGTCCAGCCGGGCAGCGACGCCACGTCGTAGCCGGTATCGGACCGGCCCTGGGCGCGGGTTTCGAGGTAGTGCACGACATAACGCACCGGCCGCGCCGCGGCTGGCACCGCTTCGCCTGCTTCATTGCGCTCGAACGGGCGCGGCGCGCCGGCGGTATCGCCCCCGGGGGCCGCGGCGCCTGCGTACAACGACCGGCGCACGATATAGCCGATCGACCAGATTTCCGGGTTTGTCTGCACGACCTGGCGCGCGAAGATCGCGAATTCCTGCCCGGTCACCTCGTCAGAGGCGGCGAACAGGGCGCGCACGCCGATACCGACGTCGAAAAAACGCGACAGCGACGACTGGAACGCCACCAGATTGGCGCTGGCATGGCGGTTGAACGACATCATGTCGCTCTCGCGCTGCGCCCGGGTCAGCGACCAGTACGCGCCGACCGAGAGGGCCGCGCCCAGCACCAGCGCGACCGCCGCGCCGAGGACGGCGCGCAGCCACGCTCGCCGCACCGCCGTCTCTGAGGCTGCGGGCGAGGGTGCAACGATTTCCGGCGGCATCACAGGCTCTGGGACCACGGTCCGATCCGGTGTAACACCACGATGCGCCATCCTCGGCACCAATAGTTAACGGATCGTCACCTGCCCGGCTGGCCTGATTCCGGCGGCCTCTGTTAAGCTTGCCGGCATAAACGGGGGGCGAGGGAGGCGCGATGGCGCGCGGACCCGGGCGGGAGGTCATCATCGAATATCGGCGCGTGGGCAATGCGGTGAAGGTCTCTGCGACCGACCCGGAGACGCTGGTCGAGGTGTCGATCGTGGGTCCGCCCGGCGCGGGCGAGGCGGCGCTGCGCCGCGCGGTGCTCGACAAGCTCGCCTACGTGCTGCGCCGCCGGGCCGGATGAACGCCTGCTTCTCCCACGCCTACGTGCTGCAGCAGGTGATCAACGGAATCACGCTGGGCGCGGTCTACGGGCTGATCGCGATCGGCTACACGATGGTCTACGGCATCGTCGGCATGATCAACTTCGCCCACGGCGAGATCTACATGATCGGCGCCTTCATCGCGCTGATCTCGTTCGTCGTGCTGGGCACGGCCCACGGGGCCGGAATTGTGATCGCCCTGCTGATCGTACTCCTGGTCTCGATGCTGCTCACCAGCGTCTATGGCTGGGCGCTCGAGCGCGTCGCCTACCGTCCGCTGCGCCGCTCGCCGCGCCTCGCCGCGCTGATCTCGGCGATCGGCATGTCGATCGCGCTGCAGAACTACGTCCAGCTCAGCCAGGGCGCCCGCGTGAAGACCCTGCCGCCCGTGATCCGCGGCGGCTACGTGCTGGAGAACAGCCACGGCTTCACCGTGACGCTGTCGCACATGCAGATCCTGATCGTGGCGCTGACAGTCGTGCTGATGACCGCCTTCTCGCTCCTGATCGCCCGCACGGCGCTCGGCCGGGCCCAGCGCGCCTGCGAGCAGGACCGCCAGATGGCGGCGCTCCTCGGCATAAACGTCGACCGCACCATCTCGCTCACCTTCGTGATGGGCGCGGCGCTCGCCGCCGTCGCCGGCACGATGACGATCCTCTATTACGGGGTGGTCGACTTCTTCATCGGCTTCCTCGCCGGCATCAAGGCGTTCACCGCGGCCGTGCTGGGCGGCATCGGCTCGATCCCAGGGGCGATGCTGGGCGGGCTCCTGATCGGGCTGATCGAGGCGCTGTGGTCCGGCTGCTTCTCGGTCGAGTACAAGGACGTGGCCGCGTTCTCAATCCTGGTGCTGGTGCTGATCTTCCGGCCCACCGGGCTTCTCGGCCGGCCCGAGGTGGAGAAGGTCTAGTGGCGCCGCAGGCGTCCCCCGGCGCGGCCGCGCTTCTCAAGGAGTCGGCGCTGGCGGCCCTGGTGGCGGCGGCTCTCGGCGTCGCCATCGTCGGGCTGCATTTGACCGAGACGCGTAGCGCGGAGATCGTCGTGCCGCGCTTCGGCGCGCTCGCCGGCGCGGTCGGGCTGGTGTTCCTGGGACGGCTCGGGATGGGGCTGGTGCGCACCGGGCGGGCCCGCCTCGCGCTCGCGGGCGGGCTCACAGTCGCCGCGGCCGCGTGGCTCGTCCCGTCCGCCAGCGCCTTTCTCCACGTGGTGGCGGTCGGTGGCGGGCTGGCGGTGGCCGGCTGGTCCGCGGCCGCGCTGGTCCGGGGTGCACGTCCGGCGCCGGCGCAAGAGGTGGCGGTGCGCCGGGCGGCGTCGGCGCGCCGCGCGCAGGCCTGGCTCGTTCCGCTCGCCATCGCCTTCGCCGTGGCGCTGCCGGCCTTCCCGTTCGCCGACCGCAGGTTGATGGACATCGCCATCCTGGTGATGACCTACGTGATGCTCGGGTGGGGGCTCAACATCGTGGTCGGGCTCGCCGGGCTGCTCGACCTCGGCTACGTCGCGTTCTACGCGGTCGGCGCCTACGGCTTCGCCCTGCTCGCGACCGGCCTGCATCTCGGCTTCTGGGCCTGCCTGCCGCTTGCCGGCGGGCTCGCCGCCGCGTTCGGCCTCGCCCTGGGCTTCCCGGTGCTCCGGCTGCGCGGCGACTACCTCGCCATCGTCACGCTCGGCTTCGGCGAGATGATCCGCATCGTGCTCACCAACTGGGTGAGCCTGACCAACGGGCCCAACGGCATCTCGGGCATCCCGCGGCCCGACTTCTTCGGCATCGCCTTCTCGCCGGTGGCGCGCGACGGCGGCACGACGTTCCACGCGCTGTTCGACGTACCCTACTCGCCGATGCAGCGCATCGTGTTCCTCTACTACCTGATCCTGGCGATGGCGCTGGCGACCAACCTCGTGACCTTGCGACTGCGCCGCCTGCCGCTCGGCCGCGCGTGGGAGGCGCTGCGCGAGGACGAGATCGCCTGCCGCGCGCTGGGCATCAACCCGACGGCGGTGAAGCTCTCCGCCTTCGCGATGGGCGCAATGTTCGGCGGCTTCGCCGGCGCGTTCTTCGCGACGCGCCAGGGCTTCATCAGCCCGGAGAGCTTCACCTTCATCGAGTCCGCGATCATCCTCGCGATCGTCGTCCTGGGCGGCATGGGGAGCCAGACCGGCGTCGCGCTCGCCGCCTTCGTGCTGATCGGCATCCCGGAGTGGTTCCGCGCCCTGCAGGAATACCGGATGCTGGCGTTCGGCGTCTCGATGGTGCTGATCATGACCTGGCGGCCGCGCGGGCTCCTCGCCCATCGCCAGCCGACCATTCGCCTCGCCGGGCGCAAGGCGGCGCCGTGACCGCGCTGCTAGCCGTCGACGCGCTGACCATGCGGTTCGGCGGGCTATTGGCCGTCGACGGACTCACGTTCGAGGCCGAGGCCGGCGCGATCACGGCGTTGATCGGGCCCAACGGCGCCGGCAAGACCACCGTGTTCAACTGCGTCACCGGCTTCTATCGGCCGACCGAGGGCAACCTGACATTGAACAGCGGCGGGCGGAGCTTCCGGCTCGACCGCATGCCGGGCCATCGCATTGCGCGCCGCGCGCGGATCGCCCGCACCTTCCAGAATGTGCGGCTGTTCGCCGGCATGTCGCTTCTGGAGAACCTGCTGGTCGCGCAGCACAACGCGCTGATGCGCGCCTCGGGCTATACCGTGCTCGGGCTTGTCGGGCTCGGCGGCTACAAGGCGGCGGAGCGTCGCGCGGTCGAGGTGGCGCGCGGCTGGCTCGACCGCATCGCACTCACCCATCGCGCCGACGACCTGGCCGGGAACCTGTCCTACGGCGACCAGCGCCGGCTCGAGATCGCGCGCGCGATGTGCACCCGCCCGGCGCTCCTCTGCCTCGACGAGCCGGCGGCCGGGCTCAACCCGCGCGAGTCGGCCGCGCTCACCGAGCTTCTCGCCGAGATCCGCGCGGACGCGGGCACCGGCATCCTCCTGATCGAGCACGACATGAGCGTGGTGATGGGCATCTCCGACCGCATCGTGGTGCTGGATTACGGCCGCAAGATCGCCGAAGGCCCGCCCGATTCGGTGCGCTCCGATCCCAAGGTGATCGCCGCCTATCTCGGCGAGGACGAGCCGTGATGCTCGAGATCGCCGGGCTCGCCGCCGGGTACGGCCATATCGAGGTGCTGCACGGCCTCGACCTCGCGGTGGAGGAGGGCGAGATCGTCGCTCTGATCGGCGCCAACGGCGCCGGCAAATCGACCTTGCTGATGACCATCTGCGGCGAGCCGCGTGCCGGCGCCGGGCGGATCGTCTTCGACGGCGCCGACATCACCGACCTCGCGACCTGGGAGATCGCGCGGCGCGGCATCGCCCACGTGCCGGAGGGGCGGCGCATCTTCCCGCGCATGACGGTGCTGGAGAATCTGCAGCTCGGCGCGACGGCGTCGGGCGGCGTCACCGGCGAGGCGCTCGACCGCGCCTTCGCCCTGTTCCCGCTGCTCGCCGAGCGGCGGGCGCAGCGGGGCGGCACCCTGTCCGGCGGCGAACAGCAGATGCTCGCCATCGCCCGCGCGCTGATGGCCCGCCCGCGCCTGCTGCTGCTCGACGAGCCCTCGCTCGGCCTCGCGCCTCTCGTCGTCCGGCGCATCTTCGCCGCGATCCGCGAGATCAACGCGCGCGAGGGCGTGACCGTGTTCCTGGTCGAGCAGAACGCCCACCAGGCGCTGCGTCTCGCCGCGCGCGGCTACGTGATGGTCAACGGCCGCATCACGCTCACCGGCACGGGCGCCGAGCTTCTCGCCAACCCGGACGTGCGCGCGGCCTATCTCGAAGGCGGCGCCGCGCCGTGAGAAATGTTAGATTGCGGCAACACCGGAGATCGGAGGCAGGCATGAAACGGAGCTGGATCGGCGTTGCGGCGGTGGCCGCTTTCGCGGCGCTTGCCGGGGCGTGGCCGGCGGCGGCGGCGGCGGACGACATCCTGATCGCCTCGGTGGGGCCGATCACCGGCCAGTACGCCGCGTTCGGCGATCAGCTCAAGCGCGGCGCCACCCAGGCGGTCGCCGACATCAATGCCAAAGGCGGCGTCTTGGGCCGCAAGCTCAAGCTTCTGGTCGGCGACGACGCGTGCGATCCCAAGCAGGCGGTGGCGGTGGCGAACGAGATGGCGTCGCGCCGCGTCGCGCTGGTCGCCGGCCATTTCTGCTCGGGCTCGTCGATCCCGGCCTCGGACGTCTATGCCGAGGAGAACATCCTGCAGATCTCGCCGGCCTCGACCAACCCGAAGCTCACCGAGCAGGGCTACGCCAACGTGTTCCGCACCTGCGGGCGCGACGACCAGCAGGGCAAGGTCGCCGGCAATTTCCTCGCCGACCATTTCGCCGGCAAGAACATCGCGATCCTCCAGGACAAGACGGCCTACGGCAAGGGCCTCGCCGACGAGACCAAGCGGACCCTGAACGCGCGCGGCATCCACGAGGTGATGTACGAGGCCTACACGGCCGGCGAGAAGGACTACTCGGCGCTGGTCACCAAGCTGAAGCAGGCCCGCGTCGACGTCGTCTATCTCGGCGGCTACCACACCGAGGCGGGGCTGATCGTCCGCCAGATGCGCGAGCAGGGCATGAAGACTCGGCTGGTCTCGGGCGACGCGCTGGTTACCGACGAGTTCTGGAAGATTGCCGGGCCGGCGGGCGAGGGCACCATGATGACCTTCAGCCCCGACCCTCGGAAGAACCCGGAGGCCGCGCCGGTCGTCGCCGAGTTCCGCAAGCAGGGCTACGAGCCGGAGGGCTACACGCTCTATAGCTACGGCGCGATCCAGGCCTGGGCCGAGGCGGCCCAAAAGGCGGGCACGATCGACACGCAGAAGGTCGCCGCGGCGCTGCGCCAGGGCGAGTATCCGACGGTGCTGGGCAGGATCGGGTTCGACAAAAAGGGCGACGTCACCGCACCGGGCTACGTCTTCTATGTCTGGCACAACGGGAAGTACGACTACTACAAGCCGGCGGGCTAAGGCTTTTCCCTCGCAGCCCCCCGGAGGGGGCGGCAAGGGAGACGGTCGCCGGCGCCTGACCGGACGGCCTTACGCCTCGGCGCGGGCGCGCCGGCCGGGGCGCTGGCCGGGCTTGCGGCCGAGGCCGATTTTCTTCGCGAAATCAGAGCGCTGTGCGGCGTAGTTCGGAGCGACCATCGGGTAGTCGGGCGGCAGGCTCCACTTGGCCCGGTACTCGTCCGGCGACATTCCGTAGGCGGCGCGCAAATGGCGCTTCAGCATCTTGAGCTTCTTGCCGTCCTCGAGGCAGACGAGATATTCGGGCGTGACCGACCGGCGCACCGGCACGGCAGGCTTCAGCGGCTCGGACGCGGCGACGGGGCCATCGCCGCTATAGGTCCGGAGCGACGCGAACACGGTTCCGATGACTTCGGAAATCTGGCCGGGGGGCAGAGGATTGTTGCTGACATAGGCGGCGACGATATTCACTGCCATACGCAGGACTTCACCGGACTCGATTGCTTTCTCGGGCTGGTCGACCATCCCTGGTCCCTTTCCTGTTTTTGTGGAGCGCGGACTGATTGCACGCGGAAAGTCGCTTGTCAACATCGATCAAGAATTGATTCGGTAAATATGTGGCGAATAACCGCAAACACGCCGCCTTGAATTGCGGCTTTTTGCCGCGCCACAGTATGCGAGGTGCAGGCGCTTGTGTGCGTTTGATGAAAATCGCAAAAGCGGACCGTAATCCGTATGCCGGAAAGCGATCAGGCCATAATCCCAGCATAAATGTTCTATAAACATCGTGCCTGTGATTTGGCCAGGGCGCGAATCCTTGTGCGCGTCCGGCGAACCCTGCGCGGCGCGCCGCCGCCCTCGGACCCGGCGCCGCCTCGCGAGCCGTAGTGGGATGCTGGAATGCGTTCCGCCATATATGGTAAGTTCCGCCCGATTCGGGTTCCCACAGAACGCGCGCGCCCGCATTGGGCCGGGCAGGCCTCGGTTCGCCGCGCGCGAACGCTTGAAATGCTGGAAAGGTAAGGGATCGATGTCGTTACAGGAGGCCGCGACGGCGGTTCGGGGCGGGTTTTTCGACGCCGCGCTCAGCGAGACGGACCCCGAGGTCCAGTCCGCGATCCGGGGCGAGCTTGCGCGTGAGCAGGACCAGATCGAGCTGATCGCCTCGGAGAACCTGGTCTCCGCCGCGGTGCTCGAGGCCCAGGGCTCGGTGATGACCAACAAATACGCCGAGGGCTATCCGGGCCGGCGCTATTACGGCGGCTGCGAATATATGGACGTGGTCGAGGATCTGGCGCGCGAGCGGGCGAAGAAGCTGTTCGACTGCGCCTTCGTCAACGCCCAGCCCCATTCCGGCGCCCAGGCCAACCTCGGCGCGTTCTTCGCGCTCGCCAAGCCCGGCGACACCATCATGGGCATGTCGCTCGCCGCCGGCGGGCATCTGACCCACGGTGCCGCGCCCAACTATTCGGGCAAGTGGTTCCACGCCGTGCAGTACGGCGTGAGGCGCGAGGACGCGCGCATCGATCTCGACGAGGTTGCGCGCCTCGCCGCCGAGCACAAGCCGAAGATCATCGTCGCCGGCGGGTCCGCCTATCCGCGCATCATCGACTTCGCGAAGTTCCGCGAGATCGCGGATTCGGTCGGCGCCTATTTGATGGTCGACATGGCGCATTTCGCCGGGCTGGTCGCCGGCAAGGTGCACCCGAGCCCGCTGCCGCACGCGCACATCGTCACCACCACCACGCACAAGACGCTGCGCGGCCCGCGCGGCGGCATGATCCTCGCGATGGACGACGAGATCGGCAAGAAGGTCAACTCGGCGATCTTCCCCGGCATCCAGGGCGGGCCGCTGATGCACGTGATCGCGGCCAAGGCGGTTGCGCTGGGCGAGGCCCTCAGGCCCGCGTTCCGCGACTATGCCAAGCACGTCGTCGACAACGCGAAGACCCTCGCCAGCCACGCTGGCCGAGGGCGGGCTCGCCATCGTCTCGGGCGGCACCGACACGCACTTGATGCTGGTCGACCTGCGTCCCAAGAAGCTCACCGGCAAGGCGGCCGAGATCGGCCTCGAGCGCGCGGGCCTCACCTGCAACAAGAACGGCATCCCGTTCGACCCGGAGAAGCCGACCGTCACCTCGGGCATCCGGCTCGGCTCGCCCGCCGGCACGACGCGCGGCTTCGGCGCGGCGGAGTTCCGCGAGATCGGCCGGCTGATCGTCGAGGTGCTGGACGGGCTCGCCAAGAACCCGGACGACAATGCGGCGGTGGAGCGCTCGGTGCGGGCCCGCGTGGAGGCGCTCTGCCGGCGCTTCCCCATCTATCCGCACCGCTGACGGGGGGAGGGGGCCATGCGCTGCCCGTTCTGCGGAACCGAGGACACCCAGGTCAAGGAACTCGCGTCCGACCGACGACAACTCGGCGATCCGCCGCCGCCGCTCCTGCACGAGCTGCGGCATGCGCTTCACCACATTCGAGCGCGTCCAGCTTCGCGAGCTCACGGTGGTCAAGAAGGACGGCAAGCGCGAGCCGCTCGACCGCGACAAGCTCGCGCGCTCGATGATGATCGCGCTGCGCAAGCGGCCGGTGCCGCCCGAGCGCGTCGAGATCGCCATCAACGGCATCATCCGCCGCCTCGAAAGCCTGGGCGAGCCCGAGGTCAAGTCCGACACGGTGGGCGAGATGGTGATGGATGCGCTCGCCAGCCTCGATCCCGTGGCCTATGTGCGCTTCGCCTCGGTCTATCGCAATTTCCGCGAGGCGCGCGACTTCGAGACGTTCGTGGGAACGCTCGGTGGCACCGGCGACTGAGGCCGACGACCGGCGGTTCATGGCGGTCGCCCTCGCGCTCGCGCGGCGCGGGCTCGGCAACGTCGCGCCCAACCCGGCGGTCGGCTGCGTGCTGGTGAAGGACAATGTCGTGGTCGGGCGCGGCTGGACCCGGAAAGGCGGCCGGCCGCATGCCGAGACCGAGGCCATCCGGCGCGCCGGCGCGGAGGCGAAGGGCGCCACCGCCTATGTCACGCTCGAGCCCTGCGCCCACCAGGGGGAGACCGGCCCATGCTGCGAGGCGCTGGTCGAAGCCGGGATTGCGCGCTGCGTCGTCGCGCTCGAGGACCCGGACCCGCGCGTCGCCGGTCGGGGCCTCGCGCACCTCGACGAGGCAGGCATCGAAGTCACCGTCGGCACCGGCGCGGCCGCGGCCGAGGCGGTCAACGCCGGGTTCCTCATGCGGGTGCGCGAGGGGCGGCCGCTGGTGACGCTCAAGCTCGCCACCACGCTCGACGGCCGCATCGCCACCCGCACCGGCGAGAGCCGCTGGATCACCGGCGCGCCGGCGCGCGCCTGGGCGCATCTCCTGCGCGCACAGCATGACGCCGTGCTGATCGGCTCGGGCACGGTGGCGGCCGACGATCCGATGCTCGACTGCCGATTGCCGGGGCTCGGCCACGTCTCGCCGGTGCGTGTCGTCGCCGCCGGCCGACTCGCGCTGCCGCTGACCGCGCGACTGGTCGCGACGGCGCGCAACGTGCCGACATGGATCGCCATGCTGCCCGATGCGCCGGAGGAGCGGCGGGAGGCGCTGCGAGGAAGCGGGGTCGAGGCCATCGAGATCGAGCCCGACGCGGACGGCTATGTCGACCTCGCGGCGCTGCTGGCGGCGCTCGGCGCGCGGGGCATCACCCGCATCCTGTGCGAGGGCGGCAGTCGCATCGCCGCCGCCCTGCTCCGCGCCGGGCTGGTCGACCGGCTGGTGTGGTTCCGCGCGCCGATGCTGATCGGCGGCGACGGGGTGCCGGCCGCCGAGGCGTTCGGCGTCGACGCGCTCGACCGCGCCGCCGCCTTCCGCCGCACCGCCGTCCGTCCCGTGGGCGACGACATCTGCGAAACCTACGCAGCGCGGCTGTGAAGGCCTGATGTTCACCGGGATCGTCACGGATATCGGCCGGGTGCGCCGAGATCGAGAAGGCGGGCGACACGCGCTTCGCCATCGAGACCGCCTACGACACGGCCGGCATCGAGATCGGCGCCTCCATCGCCTGCGCCGGCCCGTGCCATACGGTGGTGGACAAGGGACCGGGCTGGTTCGCCGTCGTCTCCTCGGCCGAGACCCTGGCGCGCACCACGCTCGGGACCTGGCGGGTGGGCACGCGGGTGAACCTGGAGCGTTCCCTGAAGGTGGGCGACGAGCTGGGCGGGCACCTCGTTTCCGGCCATGTCGACGGCGCGGCGCGTGTCCTTGACACAAGCCCGGAGGGCGATAGTGTTCGCTTCGCCTTCGAGGCCCCGGCGGAGCTGGCGCGCTTCATCGCGCCGAAGGGGTCGGTCGCGCTCGACGGCGTGTCGCTCACCGTCAACGAGGTGGACGGGGCCCGATTCGGCGTCAACGTCATCGCCCACACGCGGGCCATGACGACCTTTGCGGAACGCGGGCCGGGCGATCGGGTCAATTTGGAGATCGATGTGCTGGCGCGCTACGTCGCGCGGCTGGCGGAGGGACAGTAGCGGTGGCGGAGAGGTCGGGTGCGGAGCTGAAGCGCGTGAGCCTGGACGACGTCCACGCCGCCTTGTCGCCGATCGAGGAGATCATCGAGGACATCCGCAACGGCAAGATGTTCATCCTCGTCGACGACGAGGACCGCGAGAACGAGGGCGACCTGGTCATCCCGGCGCAGATGGCGACGCCCGACGCGATCAACTTCATGGCGCAGCTACGGCCGCGGGCTGATCTGCCTGGCGCTGACGCCGCAGCGGGTGAACGAGCTCGGCCTGCCGCTGATGTCGCGCCACAACGAGACGCGCATGCAGACCGCCTTCACCATCTCGATCGAAGCGCGCGAGGGGGTGACCACCGGCATCTCGGCGTCGGACCGGGCGCGCACCATCGCCGTCGCCATCGACCCGACAAAGGGGCGGCGCGACATCGTCACGCCCGGCCACGTCTTCCCGCTGGTCGCGCGCGAGGGCGGCGTGCTGGTGCGCGCCGGCCATACCGAGGCGGCGGTCGACATCGCCCGCCTCGCCGGGCTCGAACCCGTCGGGCGTGATCTGCGAGATCATGAACGACGACGGCACCATGGCGCGCCTGCCGGACCTGGTGGCCTTCGCCCAGCGCCACGGCCTCAAGATCGGGACCATCGCCGATCTGATCGCCTACCGCCGGCGCAACGACACCATCGTCGAGCGCATCATGGAGACCGACATCACAGCTGCGCCACGGCGGCAAGTTCCGGCTGATCCTCTACGTCAACAAGGTGTCCTACGCCGAGCACATGGCGCTGGTGAAGGGCGACGTCTCGGGCGACGAGCCGGTGCTGGTGCGCATGCACGCCGTCAACGCGCTCGACGATCTGCTGCACGACACGGCGGTCGGGCGCGGCGACTGGCTCGAGGCCGGCATGCGCGCTATCGGCGAGGCCGGGCGCGGCGTGATGGTGCTGATCCGCGAGTGGCAGCCGAACATGTTGTCCAAGCTGGTGCGCCAGCGCTATCACCTCTATTCCGACGTCGGCACCGGCACCGAGCTCGATGCCATGCACACCCCGCCGGAGCACGAGGAGCCGGGCCCGCCGGCGCTGCGCGACTACGGCGTCGGCGCGCAGATCCTGCTCGATCTCGGCGTGCGCGACATGGTGCTGCTGTCGAACGTCAGGCGGCCCATCGTCGGGCTCGAAGGGTACGGGCTCCGCATCGTGGAGCAGCGCCCGATCCCCGGAACGGAAGAGTAGCATGGCCGACGCGCCGCACATCATGGTCGTCGAGGCGCGCTTCTACGACGACATCGCCGACGCGTTGATGAACGGCGCGCTCTCCGCGCTGGAAAAGGGCGGCGCGACGTACGAGCGGTTCCAGGTGCCAGGCTCGTTCGAGCTGCCCGCCGCCATCGCCATCGCCGTCCGCAGCCACGAATTCTTCACCGCGCGCCGGCGGTTCGACGGCTATGTCGCGCTCGGCTGCGTGATCCGCGGCGAGACTTCGCACTACGACCTCGTCTGCAACGAGAGCGCGCGCGCCCTGCAGGACCTCGCCTGCCGCTACGCGCTGGCGCTGGGCTATGGCATCCTCACCTGCGAGAACCGCGACCAGGCGATGGAGCGCGCGCGCATGGACCGCAAGGACCGGGGCGGCCACGCGGCGCGCGCCTGCCTGGCCATGGTCGAGCACAAGCGCCAGTTCCGCCTGTACCCCCGATGACCGCGCCGTCGCGCCGCGGCGGGGGCGCCCGGCGCCGTACGGGCGAACGGCTCGGCGCAGCCCGGCTCGCCGCGGTGCAGGCGCTCTACCAGGGCGAGTTGCGCGGCGCCGACGCGGAATCGCTGGTTGCCGAGTTCCGCCACCACAGACTCGGCCAGGACATCGACGGCGCCGAGGCCATCGCACCCGACGAGGAGCTGTTCTGCGAGATCGTGCGCGGCGCCATGGCCGAGCGCGAGAGCCTCGACGCTCTGATCGCCGACGCCCTGCCGCCCGCCTGGCCGCTCGCCCGGATCGAGGTGATCCTGCGCGCCATCCTGCGCTGCGGCGCGTGGGAGCTGAAGGCGCGGCTCTCCATGCCGGCGCGGGCCGCCATCAACGAGTATGTCGAGATCGGCCACGCCTTCTTCTCCGGTGCCGAGCCGAAGATGGTCAACGCGGTGCTCGACGCGCTCGCCCGCCGCCTCCGCCCCGGCGAGCTGGAGGCGAAGCGGTAGATAGCAACAAGAGTTGAAGAAAACGTTGTAGATGACTGACCTTCCATCCGAATTCGAGTTGATCGCGCGGTACTTCGCGCCGCTGGCGACGGCCGAGGCGGCGCGCGGGCTCGGTGACGACGTGGCGGTGCTGGCTCCGGCCGCGGGGATGGCGCACGTGCTCACCGTCGACACCATCGTCGAGGGCGTCCACTACCTGCCGGACGACCCGCCCGCCCTGGTGGCGCGGAAGCTCCTGCGGGTGAATCTCTCCGACCTCGCCGCCAAGGGCGCGCGGCCGGTGGGCTACCTTCTCGCCGCCTCGTTCGGCGGATCGGTGACGGCAGCGTGGCTCGAAGAATTCGCCGCGGGCCTCGCCGCCGACCAGCAAGAGTTCGGCCTCTCGCTGCTCGGCGGCGACACGACGGCCAACCCCGGCCCGACCACCCTCACCGTCACCGCCATCGGCGATGCGGCGGCGGACGGTGTGGCGTCGCGCGCCGGCGCCAGGCCGGGCGAGGGCATCTATGTCAGCGGCACGCTGGGCGACGCGGCGCTGGGGCTGCGCGTCCTCAAGGGCGAGCTGGCGGGGCTGGAGGTGGCCGACCGCGACTACCTCGCCGACCGGTTCCGCCTGCCGCGGCCGCGCCTCGCGCTCGGCCGGGCGCTGGCGGGCGTGGCGACGGCGTCCATCGACATCTCCGACGGGCTGATGGCCGATCTCGGCCATGTCTGCGAACGCTCCGGCGTGAAGGCCGAGGTGGCGCTCGAGGACATCCCGCTTTCTGCCGCCGCGCGCCGCGCGCTCGCCGCCGCCCCGGCGCTGCGTGACGACGTGCTCGGCGGCGGCGACGATTACGAGATCCTGTTCACCGCCTCGCCCAACGCCGAGAAGGCGCTGACCGAGGCCGCGCTCGCCGCCCGGCTCGCCTTCTCGCGCATCGGCACGATCCGCGCCGGGAGCGGCATAGAGTTAACCGACCGCACGGGCCGTCCGGTCGACGTGAGACACGCTGGATTCCGCCATTTTTAGGGCGCGGCCCGCGGCCCTGCGGCGCTCGGTCGCAAGTCACCCTTGTTGCAAGCGCAATTGCGCCCTCCGTCAAACTCCTTTAACAATTCCACCGCGCGGCCTGAAATCAAATACGAATCAGGGACGAACCCCATGCTGGCGATGCAGTACTCCATTCGACTGGCCTCGGACTTCGACGAGGCGCGCCTGCGCCAGCGTGTCGCCCAGCGCGGCCACCTGTTCGACAACATGCCGGGCCTCGCCCACAAGGCCTTCCTGTTCAACTCCGAGCGCCATCTCTACGCCCCGTTCTACGTCTGGTACGACCACAAGAAGGCGCGCGAGTTCCTGCTCGGCGACATCTTCGCCGATGTGACCAATTCGTTCGGCCGGCCGCGCGTGCGCATGTGGGGCTGCCTCGACTTCGACACCGTGCCGAGCCCGCACCCGCCGAGGATCGCGGTGCGCTGCGTCGAGGCGCTGGCGCCAGATGCCAGGCTCAACGACCTCGAGCGCGACGAGCATGTGCTGCACGAGGCGCAGATCGCAAAGGAAGGCATCTTGGTGCATGCGACCGCGCTCGACTGCGACCGTTGGGAGCTGGTGCGCTACAGCCTCTGGTGGGACGAAGAGGCGGCGAAGTCGGTGACCGGCGACTGCATCAACACCTACGAGGTGCTGCGTGTCTCGGGCCCCGCGGTCCACAGCGGCCCGCGCCAGGCCATCGGCTAGCGGCCCGTTGCGCCGCTCAGCCGCCCGGGCGGCCGCGCTCGCCGCCGCGCTTCTGCTGCTTCCGCCTATTGCCGCGCCCGCCGGCGCCGCGGAACCGCCGCCCCACCCCGCCGGCGCGCCGATGCCCTCGGGCGGCCAGTATTATAAGCTCGATCCCTTCACCGTCCCGGTCATGTCGCGCACCGCCGTCGTGCGCCACCTCACCTTCATCGTGACGCTCGAGCTCAAGGACGACAGCATGCGCGCAGTCGTGCAAAGCCGCCTGCCGATCCTGCGCCACGCGCTCAACACCGCGCTCTTGCAGCTCGTCGGCGTCGAGCGCGCCGACGGCACGCTGCCGCCCATCGCCGCGATCAAGACCCGCATGCTCGACGTCACGCGCGAGGTGACCGGTCCCGACGCGGTGCACGCGCTCCTGATGGAATCGGTCTACGAGCGCCGGCTCAGGTAGGCGTCCAAAGACTGTCATTCCGCCCGGTGCGTGTCGGCGAAGGCGCGGAGGTCGGCGTTGAGTGCCTCGTCGTTGACGATGCGCGGCACCTTGTTCTGCCCGCCGAGGCGGCCGCGGCGCTTCATCCATTCCGCGAACCCGCCGGGCCGCAGCACCACGACCGACGGCGCATCGAGCCCATATCCGCCGGCGCGGTGCGCCGCGTAATCCTCGTTGGTGGCGGACAGCGTGGTGTCGAGCGCTGCCGCGAAATCGGCGATGCGTGCCGGGTCGGCCACCGCCACGGCGAATTCGACCACGTAGAGGTGGCGCCCGCGCACGCCGCGCTCTGCCGGAAAGACCGGCCCGACCGAATAGTCGACCACCGTCGCACCGATTTTCGCCGCGGCCGCCGTCACCGCCTCCTCGATCTCGGAATCGATCAGATGCTCGCCGAACGCCGAGAGCGTGTAGGTCGTGCGACCGGTGACCAGGAGCCGCGGCGGATCGCGCGAGACGAGCTTGACCGTGTCGCCGACGATGTAGGACCAGCAGCCCGCGTTGCTCGAAAGAACGACCGCGTAGTTCACCTCGGGCTCGGCGTCGGCGATCCAGTGGCGCGTCGGGTTGGCGCTCCCTAGCTCGTCCACCGGGACGAACTCGAAGAAGAGGCCGTTGTCGAGCGTCAAGCGCATCCCCTCGCCGGGGCCGCGGTCGGCGGCGGCGACGAATCCCTCGCTCGCCGCGTAGACCTCGCGCGTTTCGGCATGGCCGCCTTCCATCAGCGCCGCGAACCGCGCGCGATAGGGCGCGAAGCTGACGCCGCCATGGGCGATCCCCTCGAGCTTCGGGTAGAGGTCGGCGAGGCGGTGCGACGTGCCGGCAATCTCAGCCACCTTGTCGAAGAACAGCAAGAGCCAGGACGGCGTGCCCGAGATCGAGCGGATGTCGGCGCGGAGCGAGCCCGCGGCCATGCGGGCGACTTTTTCCTCCCAGTCGGCGAGCAGCGCGGTCTCGCGCGGCGGGTAGAAGCGGGGCCGCGCCCAGAACGGTACGTTCGCCGCCGCGATGCCGCTGAGGTCGCCCGAATAGATGCCGGGCGCCTGCTCCTCGAGATCGGTCGAGCCGCCGAGCATCAAATTGCGGCCGGCGAGGATCCGGCTCTTCGGCCGGTTGGCGACGTGGAAGGTGAGCATGTCGGCCGCGGCGCGGGTGTTGGCCCGTACCATCTCGGACGAGCACGGGATGTACTTGGTGACGCCCGTCGTCGTGCCCGAGGTGACGGCGAAATAGGGGATGGTGCCGGGCCAGGTCACGGCATCGAGGCGCGGGAACCCGTCCTTCCAGTAGGCGGCCCAGAAATCCTCGTAGCGCCGCAGCGGCACGCGCGCCTGGAAGTCCTTCACGGTGCGGATCGTGCCGAACCCGTGGTCGCGGCCGAAGCGCGTATCGGCGGCGGCGTGCAGGAGCTTGCGCAGCTCACGCTCCTGCGCCGCCACCGGATCGAGCCGCGCGAGCTGGCCGAGGCGCATGCGCGCATAAAGACGGAGGAGGGGCGTCGCGTCGAGCATGGCGCCCGCCGCGCTCAGCCCTTCTTCGGCAGTGTCGCGCTGAAGAAGCTGCCGCGGCCGGAGGCGACTAGCTTGCCCTCGAAATCGAGGATGCGGGTCTCGGCGGTCGTCACCGTCGCGCCGGGTTTGACCACGCGCGACCGGGCGACCAGCCGGCCCGGCTTTGCCGGCAGATGGTAGTCGACCCGCAGGTTGATCGTCGGCACCGGGTTGCCGAGCCGCGCGGCGATCGCGTACTCGGCCGCCATGTCGATCAGCGTGGCGAGGACGCCGCCCTGGCAGGTACCCGGCGCGCCTTCGAACTCGTCGCGCCACGGGCATTCGACCTCGACCCACTCGTCCTCGACGGCGACCAGCCGCACGCCGAGCCAGTTATGGAAGCCGTTGGCAAAGCGCCGCTCCAGGCGCTTGAAGATCTCGTCGTTGGTCTCGGCCATCTCGTCCTCTCGGTGGCGGCGCGTGCGCCCAGGCTGGTATAAGAGGCGGCGGGGCAGGGGGCAATGGCGCGCAGATCCAGTCTATCGAACGCCGGGCTTTCCGTCCGCGCAATGCGGCCGGCCGATCTGGCCGCGGCGGATCGCGTGCACCGGCTCGCCTTCGCCGCGTTCTTCGGCGCCGACCCGAAAACATTCCGGCCGGAATCGCAGACGGTCGAGACGCGCTGGCGTACCGATCCGAAGGGCGTGCTGGTCGCCGCCGACCGGCACGGGCGCATCCGCGGGAGCGTGATCGTGATGGGCTGGGGCAAGGTCGCGGTGCTCGGCCCGCTGACCGTCCATCCCGACGACTGGGCGACGGGCGTCGGCGGCATGCTGATGCGCGCGGCCGAGCGGATGATCGACCGGCGCGGCTTCCGCCATGCGTGCCTGTTCACCCATCCGCAGAGCCCCGGCCACATAAGGCTCTACCAGCGCCACGGCTTCTGGCCGGGCGCGCTGCACGCGGTGCTGTCGCGCCCTGTCGCCGCCACGGACCGCGACGCGGACGCCGGGGCCGCGCGGTTCGGCGCGCTGGCCGCGGGGGCGCGCAGAACGGCGGTCGCCGGCGCGCGCGGCGTGGCCGGCGCGGTGTTCCGCGGGCTCGACCTTACCCGCGAGATCGCGGGCGTCGCGGCGCAGGGGCTCGGCGACACGCTTGTGCTCCGCGACGGCGGCAAGGTCGCGGGCTTCGCAATCTGCCATTTCGGCTGGGGGTCGGAGGCGCGCGCGAATTCGCTCTACGTCAAGTTCGCCGCCATGCGGCCCGGCGATGCGGGTGGGTTCCGCCGCCTCGTCATGGCGTGCGAGCGGCTTGCCGCCGAAGCGGGCGTCGAACGCGTCAATCTGGGTGTCTCGACGGCCCGGCTTCCCGCCTATCGCGCGCTGCTCGACCGCGGCTACCGCGCCGAGATGTACGGCGTGGCGATGCGCCGTCCTGCCGGGCCCGGCTGGGATCTTCCGGACCGGTTCGTCATCGACGATCTCAGGTAGCGGCCTACTCGCCGCCCGGGCGGGGGCGGCGGAACCACATGGCCAGGTCGAACATGTTGAGGTCGGCGGCGCGCAGGAACTCGCACACGCTGGTCACCACCTCGGTCGCGGTCACCGATTCGTCCGACACGAACGGCGCGAAATAGCGGTCCTCGAGCTCGAGCTTGACGGCATAGAGCTTCGCGCCGGCAGTGAGCAGGCGCTGCACGGCCGCGTCGGAGACCTGGGCCGTCTTGCCCTCGCGCAGCGCGGTCTCGGCGGCCGCGAGGGCCGCCTCGGTCGCCTGGTCGAGCGCGGCGAAGGGATCGGCGGGGCCCGCCGCCGCGGCAGGCGGGGGGCCGGCCGCGGCCTTCGCCGCCGGCTTCGCCCGCGCCCGAGGCTTCGCGGCCGGCGTGGCGCGCGGCTTCGCCTTGGGCTTCGCTGCGGGCCTAGACGGCGACATACACCTCTCCGTCCTTCACCTTCACCTGGTAGGGCTTGAGGCGGACGTTCTTGTCGCCCGGATGGCGGCCGGTCGCGATGTTGTACTCGTAGCCGTGCCACGGGCAGATGATGTGAATGTTCTCGTCCGAGAACTTGAGCCCTTGGCTCGTCTTGTCGACGCCCAGCACCTCCTCGACCTTGGCCAGGATCTTGCCCTGGCACACCGGCCCGCCCTGGTGGGGGCAGTTGTTCTCGTAGGCGTAGAACTTGCCGTCCACGCGAAACACCCCGATCTCGAGATCGCCCTGGGCAATGATCTTGCGGTCGCGCTCGCCGAACTCGGACTCCTTGCCCACGTACACGTCGGCCATCTAGTGGTCTCCTTCGCTCCATCTTGTTGCGGGCGATTCGCAATGGTTTCGCGCGCCCGGCCCGCGGACTTTATCGGAGCGGGTTTGTCCCTCCAACAGGTTTGTGTGCCTGAGTTTGCGTCTCAAACGCGACCCGGACATATGGCCGCCTGCAATCCTTGCCGGCCCGCCGGACAAGCCCGTAAGATCGCGCCGATCGTCATCTGCGGCGTCGCGCGGGGGCTGGCCGGGAGACACTGATGGCGAAGAGCGCGCGGTGGGGGCTGGTGCTGGTGCTGGTGGGCGTCATCGCCAACAACGCGTCCTACCTCCATGACATCATCGTCGACGAGAACGGCGGCATGATCTTCCTCGGCTGGCACGCCGTTGCCGGCATCATCGTGTCGCTGATGATCATCGGAATCGGCGTATGGCTCGCCGTGCGTCGCCCGGTGCCGCGCAGAGAGGCTGACCGCTCCGGCAACCCTTCCGTTCGCCCGGAGTAACCGCCCGCAGCGCGGCGTATCGCCCTTCGACAAGCTCAGGAGGCGACGGCGCCGATATCTCTTCCGTCTCGTGCTTCGATACGCGTTTGCGCCAGGCGCAAACGCACTCAGCACGAACGGCAATTCATGGGCCGCGGATATCAGGTCCGGAAGAAGTGGACCGAGAACAGCCCCTTCTCGTCGGTCCAGGATTCGACCGGCGTGAAGCCCGCGGCGCGGGCCAGCGCCCGGAATTCGTCCAGCGCATACTTGTAGGACAACTCGGTGTGGATCGCCTCGTCCTTGCCGAAGGCGAAGGTCGCGCCGTCGACATGCACCGACTGGCGGCGGAGGCTCACCAGATGCATGTCGACGCGCCCGGCCGCCTCGTCGTATTGGGCGCGGTGGCGGAAGCCGGCAAGGTCGAAATCGGCGCCGAGCTCGCGGTTGATGCGGGCCAAAAGGTTCATGTTGAACGCCGCGGTCACGCCCTTCGAGTCGTTATAGGCGGCCTCGAGCACGCGCCGGTCCTTGCGCAAATCGACGCCGATCAGGAGCGCCCCGCCCGGGCCGATGACGCGCGCCGTGGCGGCGAGGAAGCTCTCGGCCTGCTCGCGCGGGAAATTGCCGATGGTGGAACCCGGGAAGAACACCACGCGCTCGGCGTCGGGCGCGTCGGGGAGCGGCGGGATCTCGAACGGCCTTGTGTAGTCGGCGCAGACGGCGATCACCTTGAGCTTCGGGAAGTCGCGCGCGAGCGACGCGGCAGAGCGGATCAGATGGTCCTTGGAGATGTCGACCGGCGTATAGGCGGCGATATCCGGCAGGGCGTCGAGGAGGATGCGCACCTTGACGCTCGATCCCGAGCCGTACTCGACCAGGTGGCACGGCCCGCCGATCAGCTCGGCGATGCGCGGCGCCCGGGCGCGCAGGACGGCGATCTCGGTGCGCGTCGGGTAGTATTCCTCCAGCGTGCAGATGTCGTCGAACAGGCGCGAGCCGCGCTCGTCGTACAGGAACTTGCAGGGCAGCTCCTTCGCCGGGCGCGACAGCCCGTCGAGCACCGCCGTCTCGAAATCGTCGAGCTGCGGCTCGAAATCGTGGAAGGCCGCAAGCGGCGCGACGGCATCGCCTTCCGCCGAGGCGGCGGTGCGGTCTCCGTCGCCGCGTGGTGTCTGGTCATCCATGGGAACCGTCCCGTCTCACCTTGGCGCGGATCGAGGGTTGGCGGGGCGGAAGCCCTGCCGCGGAGACGTTAACCTAGCGACGGCTCCCCGCAATGACAAGGCCGGGCGGGTCGATCCATGTATGGCGAATTGATGTCGCGCGCGGGCGACGCTCGCGGCGAAACGGCATCTACAGAGTCGGAAGAACGGCTATCGAGTTTGTCATCCCCGACGCGGTGCAGCGTCTAAGGGGTGCACCGCGGATCGGGAGCCCAAGTTCGAGCGCCTCTCGAGCTGACAGATCGGCCCCGGCTTGCCCCCTTCGTTGCCTAGTCGGGGTAGCAGTGGGGTTTATCGGCCCGCAGCCGCTACCGTCCCTGGTAACGCAGATAGTCCGACCAGCTTCGCTCGAGCTGGCGCAGCGCGCGCAGCGAGATGGTGGGATCGTTCGGGTCGGCGGCGGTCTCGACGAAGACGCGGGCGTGGCGCCGGTCGATCTCGGCGAGCTTGTGGCACAGCTCCACGCCCTTCTCGGTGAGCACGATGCGGCGCGCGCGCTTGTCGCGCTCCGACCGCTCCTGCTCGCAATAGCCGGTCTCGACGAGCTGCTTCAAATTGTACGACACGTTCGAGCCGAGATAGTAGCCGCGCTCGACCAGGTCGCGCACGGCCAGGTCGCGCCCGTCGAGGTTGGTCAGCATCAGCGCCTGCACCGCGTTGATGTCGTCGATGCCGAGCCGGGTCAGCTCGTAGCGCAGCACGTCGAGGAAGCGGCGGTGCAGCCGCTCGACCGTGCGGGTGAGCTGCACGTAGGTCTCGATCGCCTCGTCGCTGAGCCGCGGCGGCTCAGATTGCGGGGCGAGGGATTGGCGGGCCGGGCCGGAGCGCGGCGCGGCCGGCGCGGGGCGCGACTCGGCTCGGCGAGGGGCGCCCTTGGGTACGCTTGTCGTCGGGTCCATAACGGTCGGATTTAAAGCCATGGTCTGAACTTTCTGTAAACGCGCTAATTGGCGAGCGCGGTCAGCGGCGCGAGGCGCGGGCGGAAGAACGCGACGCGGTAGAGCTGGGACGGGGCGATCAAGTCCGGCGCGAGGAAGGGCTCGAACGCGTAATACACCTCGGCGACGATCACCTCCTCGCCGTCGCGAATGGTGAAGCCGTTTGGCAGGGTGGCGACGCCGCCCGGCTGTCCGATCGCGCTGCCGACGCTCAGATTGCCGCCGCCCGCGCGCTGCCAGTCGATGCGCGGCGGGTTGTTGCCCGTCACGCTCACCGACGACACGATCACCGTGCCGTTCGCCGAAAGGTCGAAAGGCACGGCGATCTCCCGGCTCGCGGCGAAGATCTGGTCGAGATCGCCGCTGGAGATGGTGAGGCCGGAGGAGGCGAGGTCCGCGGATGTCGAGACGACGCGCTCGATCTTCTGGACCAGAAGCACGTAGCGCGCCGTCTCCACCCCGCCCACGGTCAAGGTCGTGAGGAAGGAAAGCGCGAGCGCCAGCTCGACGAATATCGATCCGCGGCGCTCGGCGCCGAACCGCGCGATCAGCGCTGTCAGGCGGCCGGTCATTGCTCGTACGGCTCGTTGCGGACGGAAAGGCTGGCCGAGAGCGGCAGCACGCCGTTGTCGCCCATGAACGACACGGTCACCGGGGTGAGCACGTGCCAGTCGTAGCTGATCTTGTACTCGACCACCTGGCCGGGTCCGCCCAGCCCGGCTGTGCCTATGTCTGCGTCCCATTGCCCGTTGCCATTGAGGTCGGTGTAGCTCTCGCCCGGATCGCGCACGCCGTTGCCGTTGGCGTCGAGGAAGGGCTCCGGCTGGCCGACGTCGCTGAAGCCGGGATAGACCAGCGTCTGGATGACCACCCGGTTCATGTCGATCAGCCCGAGCGTGTCGTCGGCGATGATCCGCCGGATCTCGTCCTCGCGCGTCGTGCCTGCCGGGATGTAGCCGGTGATGCCGTAGCGCGAGGCGTCGCGCAGCGCGCCCTCCATCAGGCTTTGGACGAACATCACCGCCGAAATGTCCATCAGACCCGCGACGGCGATGAGCACGACCGGCGCGGCCAGACCGAACTCAAGGGCGGCGACGCCCTTCCGGCAGCGCGCCCACGTTCCCCATCTCACGGTGGTCCAGCCCATCACGCAGTCCTCCTGCAGCCGGCCCGATCATGTCTTACAGGTCTTAAGAACGCTTTAACCAATACCCATTGTTTTCAATGAAATTCATAGTGTTAATGACACTTCTTAATGTCCTGGATAATGACGGATGAACAGGTCGAGCACGCGCAGCATCGCCGGCCCGATCAGCACCACGAACAGCGACGGCATGATGAACAGGATCATCGGCACGGTCAGCGTGGCCGGCAGCTTGGCCGCCTTGGCCTCGGCCCGCATAAGCCGGTCGTGGCGGAACTCGGCGCCGAGCACGCGCAGCGACTGGGCGAGCGGCGTGCCGTAGCGCTCGGTCTGCAGCAGCGTGTTCACCACGCCGCGGATCGAGGCCATGTTGGTGCGTGCGTTCAGATGGTCGAGCGCCTGGCGCCGGTCGGGCAGTAGGCCGAGCTCGAGCGCGGTGAGGCTGAGCTCGTCGGCGATGGCGGGGCAGGCGGCCGCCATCTCGCGCGCCACCCGGCCGAGCGCGGCGTCGAGCGTCTGGCCCGCCTCGGCGCAGATGACCAGCAGGTCGAGCGTGTCGGGCAGGCCCTTCTGCAGCGCCTTGCGCCGCTTGGCTGCCGTGTTGCTCACGTAGACGTCCGGCCCGTACGCGCCGGCGACGACGGCCATGAGGGCGGCGATGATCGCCTGCATCGGCTTCAGGTGGAACGCGCCGAGGCCGAAGGTGGCGAGCAGCACCGCCGCGCCGAACATGAACGGCAAGGCGAGCTTGAGGAAGAAATAGAGCACCAGCGCGTCGCGCGCGCGCCAGCCGGCGCGGGCAAGGGCGAGCGCCGCTTTCTGCGATTGCCGCGTGCCGAGGAGCTTCAGGCGCGCCAGCACGCTGCGCATTGCGCCGATCGAGCTCTCGCGGCCACGCTCGGCACGGGCGCGCCGGCGCGGTGCGGTCGATCCCTGGCGCAGCGCCTCGCGCCGCTCGTGGAGGTGGCGAATGCGTGCCGCCATCGGGTCGCGTACGATCAGAGCGCGGTAGAACACGTATACGTTCACGGCGGCGGCGAGCGCGGCCAGCCCGACGATGGCGTCCTCGGCTGTCGAGCCGGGCGGAATGAAGTCCCCGAACGTCATATCTCGAACCGGACCATTTTGACCATCACGCCGACGCCGATGGCGATGGAGGTGAGTCCGCCGCCGAGCAGGATCAGCCCGCGCCGGTCGGTGAAGAGCTGCGAGGCGTAGCCGCTATTCACGAGATAGAGGACCCCGAACATGATGAAGGGGAGCGAGCCCAGGATCATCGCGCTCGCCTTCGCCTCGGACGACATCGCCTTCACCTTGAGATGCATCTGGCGGCGCTTGCGCAGGATGTCGCCGAGGTTCTCGAGCGTCTCGGCCAGATTGCCGCCGGTTTCGCGTTGCACGGCGAGCGAGATGACGAAGAAGCGGAACTCGGGCGTGTCGAGCCGCTTCGTCGTCTCCCATAGCGCCTCCTCCAGCGTCTTGCCGAAGCGCACCGCGTCGTGGATGCGGCGGAACTCGACGCCGATCGGGTCGCCGAACTCCTGGCCGACGACGCGGATCGATTCCTGAGTCGGCAGGCCGGACTTGAGACCGCGCACGATCAGGTCGATCGCGTCGGCGAACTGCGCGGTGAAGCGCTTGAGCCGGCGCTTGACCATCATCCCGATCGCGAGGTGGGGCAGCCCCACCCCGGCGGCGATCGAAAGCAACAAAGCGAGGGCGGCCGGCATGTGGAAGACGAGCGGGCGCACCAGCCCGACCGCGAGCGCGACGCCGAGGCAGGCGAGCGAGTACTGGGCCAGGGTGATGCGCCGTCCCGTGCGGGCCAGCCGCTCGCGCAGGAGCTGGGCATTGGGCAGCACCCGGTGGGCCAGCGCATCGATCCGGCGCATGCGCGCGCCCGACTGGTCGAGTTGCACGCTGGTGCGCACCTCGGGCTCGCGCCCGGCGCGCTTCGCACGCGGCCTCTCGCCTGCGGCGCGCGCAAGGCGGGCCTTGAAGCGCTTGGAGGCCCCGCCGCCTGCCAGCGCGTGGCCTGCCGCCAGCGTCCCGACGCCGGCCAGCGCGGCGATGGCGAACACGGCGATGCTGGTGGGGTCGAGCGCGCCGCTCATCCGATCGCCTCCAGAAGGGGCCGCTCGAGGCCGAAATATTCGGCCTTGGTGGTGAAGGCCGGGCGCAGACCGGTGGAGTCGAACCGCCCCTGCAACGTGCCGTCGGGGTTTTCGCCCTCGAATGCGAAGGCGAACAGCTCCTGCGTGGTGATGACGTCGCCTTCCATCCCCACCACCTCCATCACCGAGGTGATGCGCCGCACGCCGTCGCGCATGCGGCTTACCTGCACGACGACGTCGATGGCCGCGGCGATCTGGGTGCGCACCGCCTTCGCCGGCAGGTTGATGCCGGCGAGTCCGATCATGTTCTCGAGCCGGGTCAGCGCCTCGCGCGGGCGGTTGGCGTGGATGGTGCACATCGAGCCTTCGTGGCCGGTGTTCATCGCCTGCAGCATGTCGACCGCCTCGGACCCGCGCACCTCGCCCAGGATGATGCGGTCGGGGCGCATGCGGAGCGCGTTCTTGAGCAGATCGCGCATGGTGATCTCGCCGCCGCCCTCGAGGTTGGCCGGGCGCGTCTCCAGCCGGACCACGTGCGGCTGCTGGAGCTGCAGCTCGGCCGCGTCCTCGATGGTGACGATGCGCTCGCCGTGGTCGATGAGCTGCGACATGGCGTTGAGCAGCGTCGTCTTGCCCGAGCCCGTGCCGCCGGAGATCAGGATGTTGAGCCGCGCCCTCGAGGCGATCTTGAGAACCGTCGCCATCTGGGGCGACAGGTTCCGCTGGCTCGCCATCACGTCGAGCGTGATCGACTTCTTGGAGAATTTGCGGATCGAGATCGACGGCCCGTCGATGGCGAGCGGCGGGATGATGATGTTGACGCGGCTGCCGTCCATCAGCCGCGCGTCGACGAGCGGCGTCGAACTCGTCGATGCGCCTTCCGACCTGGGTGACGATGCGCATGGCGACGTTCATCACGTGCGCATCGTCGCGGAACTGCACGCTGGTCACCTCCAGCTTGCCCTTGCGCTCGACATAGACCTGCTTCGGGCCGTTGACCATGATGTCGGTCACGGTCTCGTCGGCGAGCAGCGGCTCCAGCGGCCCCAGCCCCAGCATGTCGTTGATCAGCATCGTGACCAGGTCGCGATGCTCGGCTCCGTTCAGCCGGATGCGCCGTTCGGCCAGGATCTCGGCCGCGATCTCGCCGATCTGCGACGCGAGCTCGCCGCGCGGCAGCGAGACCGCCGTCTGGACGTCGATACGCTCCAGAAGGAGCGGCTGCACCTGGCGCTTGGCCTCCTCGACGGTCGAGACGGCGCGCGGCTTCGCGGGCGCGGGGCCGGCCGTCGCTTCGACCAGGGCAGGGTGCGGCGCAGGGTCCGGAAGGGGCGGAGGCGGCTCGATCTGCGGCTGTGCCGCCAGCACGTCGTTGATCAGGAACGTCACCAGGTCGCGCTGCGCCAGGTCGTCGAGCGAGATGTCGGCGACCATCGGGAGCGCCATCTCCTTGATCTCGCCGGCAAGCTGGCCGCGTGGGATGCGCCGCGCCCGGGCCGAGTCGAACTGGGCACGGATCGTCGGCTGGGTGACGCGCTTGGCGCGCTCCAGCGCCTCCACCTCCGCGGGCGTGCGCGCCGCGCGCTGCCGCTCCCGGTCGGCGTTGATCGCATCCCAGTCGGGCTCGGGCTTCGCCGCCGCTGGCGGCGCAGCCGACGGCTCCGGTGTCGCGATCTGCGCGTGCGGGCGCAGGCGCTTCGACCTGCGGTGCGGGCGCGAGCGGGGCGACCGGCTGGGCCGGCGCGGGCACTTCGAGCCGCGGTACGGAAACCGGCGCGGCGACCGGCTTCGGCGGCGGCAGCCAGGCCGGCGCGCGCACCATGGGCGCCGACGGCTGTGCAGCCGGTGCGGCGGCTTCGCGCGGGAAAAGGCGCGTCACGCGCTCGGGCAGCTCGTCGGTCTTGCGACGTCCGAACATCACTTCTTCCGGAACAGCGACCGCTTCGCCGGCCTCGCCTTCTCGGTCGCGGCGATCTCCAGGCTCGCCTTGGCGAGCGCCTTGGCGAGCGCGCAGCCCTTGCCGGCGAGGGCGATGGGGCGGCCCGCGCTGGCGGCGGCGCCGGCGGATTTCGGGTCGTAGGGCAGGACGTACGCCACCGGCATCTGGGCGGCGCGCTCGAATTCCGACTTGGGCACCTCGCCCTTGGGCGAAGCGCCCGCCTTGTTGAGCGCGAGGACGAGCTCGGCGTCCGCGGTTACCGACTTCGCCCAGGCGGCAAGCCTGACCGCGTCGCGCATGGCGGCGAGCGAATGATCGGAGACAAGCACCAGCTTGTCCGATCGCGCGACGACATGGGCCTCCGGCACCGCCGCGCCGCGCGCCAAATCGACCACCAGGTAGTCGAAATTCTGCCGCAGGTCGGCGAGGAGCGCGTCGAACGCGTCCGGCTCGATGTGCAGCCGGTCGCCCGCCGGCTCCTCGGCGCTGAGCACCGACAGCGCGTCGCTTTCGCGCGCCATGGCCGACGACACGAAGAGCGAATCGATGCGGTCGGGATTCTCCAGCACCTCGCGCAGCCCGTGCGTCGGCTCCAGGTCGAGCGCCAGCGCCACCGTGCCGAAGCGCAAATCGAGGTCGACGAGCGCCACCTTGCGGCCGGCCTCGTGCGCGATCGTCCAGGCGAGGTTGACGGCGACGGTCGTAGCGCCCACCCCGCCGCGCGTGCCCATCACCGAGATGACCTTGGCGCTCCTCGGCCCGGCATCCGCCTTGCCGGCCGTCTCCTCGCGCCGCGCTGCGATGGCGGCGAGCGCATGCGCGAACGTCTCCGGCGCGACCGGCTTGACCAGGTATTCCGCGACGCCGGCCTCGGTAAAAGCGCGGTAGAGCGCGATGTCGTTGGTCGTGCCGACCACGATCAGCGCGCCGCCGTGCCCCAGCGCCGACAGCAGCATGGTTGCGCCGCCCACCGGATCGGCCGCGCCGGTCACGTCGACGACGGCGACTTCCGGCGCCGGCCCTTGCGCGATGGCCGACAGGGCGGCGGGAAGCCCGCCGACCACGATCTCGGCCGCGGTTGCTTGCGGGCCGAGCGCGGCGGCCAGCGCCTCGCGCGTCGGCGCGTCGCCGATGTACGCCGCGAGACGGGCGGCGGCGGCCGCTTGCTGCGGCTTGCTCGCGAAAAGGGTGGCGACGGCGCTCACTTCGCGAGGTCCTGCGGCACTTTTTCGAGGAAGCCGCTCGGCGGCATCGGCGGCGAGGCGTACTGGTTGAGCGCGCGATACACGCGGTAGGCGCGCGCCGCCTGGTCAGCGTCGTCGGCCGTCATCGTGCGGCCGTGCACCAGATCCGTCGGGTTCGCGACCATCAGGTCGAGGTCCGTCGCCGTCGCGCAGCCCCAGTTCGAATGCGGACGATTCAGCGGATCGGTCCCGCCCGGCTTGGTCCAGTCGGGACAGTCCGGCGTGCGCAGGAGATAGCGCCCGACCACCACCCGCACCGCGCCGTCCCACGCCACGGGCCGGACGTCGGGTGCGGCGATGTGCGCGGCGATGCCGCGCGCGCGCAAGGCGTCGGCGACCATTTCGGTGCGCGCCGCGGCCTCGGGTGCCATCGCGGCGGGCACCGGCCCGGGGCCGACCAGCACCTCGTCGCCGTAGCCGGGCGCGGCGTGGGCGAGGAACGCGTCGAGCCGCGCCTGCGCACCGGGCGCCAGCGTCGCCCCGCCGCGCGGGAAGGCCACCAGGTGGTCGAAATGGACCCAGTCGAGCTTCACCGTCTTGGGCGATTCCGCCGGCGTGTAATAGGCGGTCTCGGGGGCGCAGCTCGCGAGCGCGCCGAGGATCGCGGCGACGGCCGCGAGGCGCAGCGGGCGGCGGCTCGGACGGGGTGTGAACAGTCGCTTGTGGCGGGTCATGGCGCGGTCCTTCAATCGAGCACGTAGCCGACGGGGCCGACCAGCCCCTGGCCGCCGGCGCCGACCACACGCCCATGGCCCGTGCCGGCCGACGGGTGCTCCATGCGGCCGAACAGGATGCGGTCGACGTCGGTCGGCGGGATCAGCCCGTCGGTCGGCGCGGCGACCTTGGTCGAGACGAGCGGGCGCACGATATAGGGCGTGACGATGATCACCAGCTCGGACTCGTTGCGCTGGAACTGGTCGGATTGGAACAGCGGCCCCAGCACCGGCAGGTCGGCCAGCCCCGGCAGCTTGTTCAGGCTATGGGTCAAATTGTTCTGCAACAGGCCGGCGATCACGAAGCTCTGGCCGCTGCCGAGCTGGACGGTGGTCTCGGCGCGCCGCGTGGTCAGCGCCGGGATCGTGAAGTTGTTGAGGGTGACCGCGCCGGTGTTGGACAGCTGGCTCACCTCAGGGCTCACCTTGAGGGTGATGCGATTCTGGCCGACCAGCACCGGCTTGAAGCCGAGGGACACGCCGAACTGCTTGAATTGGACCGTGACGCGGTTGTTGTCGTCGGGCACCAGGATCGGGAACTCGCCGCCGGCGAGGAACGTCGCCTGCTCGCCCGACACGGCGGTCAGGTTCGGCTCGGCGAGGACCGTGATCAGCCCCTGGTTGTCGAGCGCGTCGACCAGGCCGTTGATGTCGACGTGACCGGTCTTGAAGCTGCCGAATATGCTGTTGGTGCTGTTCCCGACGGCGTGTCCTGCGAGCGCGCCGACGGCCGCAATCGGATTGCCCGTCGCGAGACCGAAGGCGAACTTGCCGGCGTTGACGATCGCGTCCCAGTTGATCCCCAGCGTCTTGAGCACGCTGCGCGACACCTCGGCGACGCGCACACGAAGCTGCACCTGGTTGGGCGCGTCGACGGTCATATGGTTGATCAGCGCGGCGTCGTCCTTGACGAGCTGGCGGGCCAGCTTGCGCGCCTCCTCGGCGTCGCGGGCGCTGGGCACCGCGCCCGACAGCATGATGGCGCCGTCGACCGAGCCCACGTTGATCGCGGCGTCGGGCAGCATGCGCTTCAACGCGTCGCGCAGGCGGGTGAGGTTCTGCGTCACGCTGACGGTGCGCGACAAGAGCACCTGTTCCTGCGCGTCGACGGCATAAAGCGTGGTTTCGCCCGGCTTCTTGCCAAACACGTAAATCAGCCGGGGCGACTTCACCTGCACGTCGGCGATGTCGGGATCGGCGATGAACACCGTGGCGGCGGGGCGCGACAGGCGCACCAGCTCGCCCTTGTTGCCGTCGAGCTCGATCGTCGGGCCGGAGGTGCCGATCACTTCGGCGCCGTGTGCGGCGGGCCGGGGCACGGAAGCGAGCGCCGCGCCCAGGACGAGGGCCCAGAGGACCCCGCGGATCGCGCGGGCGCTCACGGCAGCACCGGGGCGGCGACGGGCGCCGCGGCGAGGGGGGCCTTGGCGGCGGCGAGGACGCTCGATCCGGCGCCGCGCGCGATGGCGGCGACCGGTACGTTGTGGCCGGGCGCGGCCGGCGTGGGGTGCGGCGCCATGCTTGCGGCCGAGGCGGCCGTCGGCACCGCCTCGGACTTGGCGCCGTGCACGACCTGGATCTGCTGCGGCCCGCCGAAGCTGCGTCCGACCACGGCGCTCACCTGGTTGTCCCAGGTGACGCCGCGCCCGCGGCTTGCCACCACCGGATCCTCGGTGGCGAGGCTCCTGAGGCTGAGCGAGAGCTTGCCGAGCTGCTCGGCGACGGCGACGTCCTCGGCCTGCTTGGGCGTGACCTCGAGCGTCACGGTCTTGCCGACGGCGGGCTTGTGGTCGCCGTCCGACGTACGCTGGTCGATCGCCAGCACCCGGAGGTCGGTCAGCACCGTCTCGCTCGCCCGGCGCATCGGTGCCGCCTCGGTGTTCGCGGTGCGGATGCCCTGGGCGAGGATGAGGTCGACCCGGTCGCCGGGGAAGACGAGGCCGGAGATGCCGGTTTCGGCCGTGATCGGCACCGAGACGGCGCGCAGCCCGGGCTTGAGCACGGCGGCGAGGAAGCCGCGCGTGCCGGGCTTCACCAGCCGGGCCTCGGTCACCGGTTCGCCCGGCGCGACGTCCTGGCGCGCGACCGACCCGACGAAGGCGGAAAGCTCGGTCTTGCCCTTCAAGGCGTAATTCGCCGCGATGCCCTTTTCCGGCCAGGGCTGCCATTTGAGCTCGTCCGGCTTGACGAACGTGCCGGTGGCGATCGGCTTGGCCGCGACCAGCACCTCCTTGGCGGGTTCGGTTTTCTTCACCGGCGCGGCGGCGACGGCGGCGCGCTGGTTGTCGAGCCAGTGCCGCGCGAAGAGCGCGGTCGCCCCGGCGAGCGAGAGCGCCACGAAGGCGAGGATCAGGGTGCGGGCGTTCATCGGACTCTCCCGGTCACGCGATGGCGAGGTTGGCGGCGACACCGAGGCCGCCCAGGGCAATGGCGGCGCCATAGGGCACCGAAGTGCGGAAGAACGAGCGCCGCATCGGGCCGGACGCCGGTTCCGACGCCGGCCTCAGCCGCGCGGCGACGAGCACCGCGATGGACAGCAGCCCGCCGGCGACGGACGTCAGCAGCACGAAGGCGAGCATCAAGTGCGGCCCGGCCCACAGCGCGATGGCCGACATCAGCTTGACGTCGCCGCCGCCCACGAGCCCGCGCGAGAACAGCACGAGCCCGGTGGCGAGCGTCGCCACAGCGAGGCCGGGCGCGGCGAGCCAGGCGACGGGGGCAGCGCCCGTCAGGGCGAACGCCGGCCAAAGCAGAGCGATGGCGGCGCTCAGCGAATTGGGAATGACGAACGAGGTGAGGTCGCTCACCGCCGCCCAGATCAAAAGGCCGACGAAGCCGAAGAACACCATGTGATGGATCAGGGCGGGGAGGAAGGCGGTCACGGTTCGGAGTCTCTTTGGACGTTTTTGTCGGGGTGGGGGAGGGAAGAGGGGCGGCACGGGGCCGCCCCTCCGCTCCACTTCCCTGCCGGCATGCGCCGGCGGTCCGGTCAGGTACCGGCCGCGTCGAGCTGACCCGACACGCGGTTGAAGATACCGGTGAGCGAGTCGCCCAGCGTGGTCAGGGCGCCGATCAGGGCGACGGCAACGAGGGCGGCGATCAGGCCGTACTCGATGGCGGTCGCTCCGGATTCGTCGTGCAGCAAGCTCTTGAAGGTCGAATACATGGTCGGATACCTCCGCGTTGAAGTGGACGGTCCGACACTAGGCCAAGGGACTTAACGACTAGTTAAAAACGCAATCACATCAGGGCCTGTCAAGAATATATCGTCCGGCGGTTTCAATATAAACTGCGCCCAGAATGAGTTTTGTTTGAATCAATGTTTGCTTCGAATTCCATGGCGATATGTTTCGATTTCGAAGGAAATTGCATCAGGAAGGGGAGCCTCCAATATCCCAGCCTGTCGCCCCGGACGCCACGCAGCGGCGATCCGGGGCCCATGTTCGTACGCCCCAAAGATTGACAAATTGGCCTCGGCTCGCGCGGCTGTCACTGTCGCGACCGCGGCTTGGCTGGGGTGGCGAGCGGAGTTGAAGCCTGTGAGGGCGATCCGGTCGAACTCGGCGCTAAACGCCGACGATGCCGCCGCCGAGGGGGAGGATGGTGACGGTCGTGCCGGCCGGGACGGCGGGGGCGTGCGGCGCGCGGATCACCAGGCAGTCGGCCTTGGCGAGGCGCGCGAAGTTGGACGAGTCCTGGAGCTGGAAGGGCCGCGCGAGCCGGTTGCCGTCCGCGTCGGTCTCCAGCGTGGCGCGGAGGTAATCCTCGCGCTCGTCGTTCTCGGGGAGGGGGACGTCCAGGGTCGCAGTCTCGGCCGGGCGCGCCCTCTGGGCGATGCCGAGCATGCGGCGGAGGGCCGGGCCGAGGAAGATCACCGCGCATACCATCGACGAGACCGGGTTGCCGGGAAGGCCGAGGAGCGGGGTCGCGCCGAGCCGGCCAAAGATCAGCGGCTTGCCCGGCCGCATGGCGATCTTCCAGAAATCGACCTCGAGCCCCTCCTTGCCCAGAACCTTCTGCACCAGGTCGTGCTCGCCGACCGACGCGCCGCCGGTGGTGACGAGCAGGTCGGCGCCCTTCGCGCCGCGCGCCATGGTGCGCAGCGACTCCTCGGAATCGAGGGCGATGCCGAGGTCCATCGGCTCGCCCCCCATCGCGCGCACGAAGGCGGCCAGCGCGAGCCCGTTGGAGCTCACGATCTGATTGGGGCCCAGGGGATCGCCCGGCATCGCGATCTCGTCGCCGGTGGCCAGGAGTGCGACGCGCGGGCGACGGCGCACGCGGAGCCACGGCACGTTCATCGCGGCGGCGAGCCCCACGTCGCGCGCGGTGAGCACGCGCCCCGCCTCGAGCAGGATTTCGCCCTGCTGGAAGTCGAGCCCGGCGGGCCGCACGTAGCGCCCCTTCGACGCCTTGCCGTCGACGACGCGGACCACGCCGTCGGCCGCTTCGGTGTTTTCCTGGATCACGATCGCGTCGGCGCCGGCGGGCAAGGGCGCGCCGGTGAAGATGCGCACCGCCTCGCCCGGCCCGATCGCGCCCTCGTGCGCGCCGCCGGCGGGCACGTGCCCGACCACCTTCAGCGTCGCCGGCAGCTTCTCCACGTCCGCCGCGCGCACCGCATACCCGTCCATCGCCGACACGTCGGAAGGCGGCTGCGAGCGGCGCGCCGCCACGTCCGCGGCGAGCACGCGGCCGAGCGCGTCGGCAAGCGCAACCTGCTCGACGGCGACGGGCTCGAACGCCGCCTCGATGCGCGCGACGGCCTCGGCGACCTGGATCATCTCTTCGCCTCATAGGTGCCCGACCTGCCGCCCGACTTGTAGACGAGCGCGATGTCGGTGAGCCGCATCGAGCGGTCGACCGCCTTGCACATGTCGTAGACGGTGAGCGCTGCGACGGCGACGGCGGTCATCGCCTCCATCTCGACGCCGGTGCGCCCGGCGACGCGGCAGGTGGCGCTGATGTCGATGGCGCTGCGGTCGGGATCGCAGGTGAGGAACACGTCGATATCGTCGAGCATCAGCGGATGGCAGAGCGGGATCAGCTCGGGCGTCTTCTTCGCGCCCATGATGCCGGCAAGCCGCGCGACCGAGATCACGTCGCCCTTCTTGGCCTGCCCGTCCATCACCATCTGCAGCGTCTCGGGCTGCATGACGACCGAGCCGGTCGCCGTCGCGACGCGCGCCGTCACGTCCTTTGCCGAGACGTCGACCATGCGCGCCTTGCCCTCCGCGTCGATATGGCTGAGCTTCGCCATCAGCTCGCGTGCGCGGGGGCGAGCAGCGCACGCGTCGCCGCCTCCACGTCGGGCTGGCGCATCAGCGACTCGCCGATCAGGAACGCGCGCGCCCCGACCTCCGCCATCGCGCGCAAATCGTCGGCGGTCTTGAGCCCCGACTTCGCAGACGACCACGCGACCCTTCGGCACGCGCGGGGCGAGACGGCGCGTCACGCCGAGGTCGGTGACCAGCGTCTTGAGGTTGCGGTTGTTTATGCCGACGAGATGCGCGTTGAGCGCCAGCGCGCGGTCGAGCTCCGCCTCGTCGTGCACCTCGAACAGCACGTCCATGCCATACTGGCGCGCGACCGAGTTCGAGCTCGTGCGCGGTCTCGTCGTCGAGGCAGGCGAGGATCAGCAGCACGCAATCGGCGCCCAACGCACGCGACTCCAAAATCTGATAGGGCTCCAGCATGAAATCCTTGCGCAGCGCCGGGAGCGCGCAGGCCGCGCGCGCCGCTTCGAGGTGCGCATCCTCGCCCTGGAAGTAGGGCGTGTCGGTCAGCACGGACAGGCACGCCGCGCCGCCCCGCTCGTAGGCGCGGGCGAGGGCGGGGGGATCGAACTCCGGCCGGATCATCCCGCCCGAGGGCGAGGCCTTCTTGATCTCGCAGATCAGCCCGTAGCCGCGCGCCGCGGAAGCGGCGAGAAGGGCGGCGGCGAAGCCGCGCGGCGGTGCGGCGTCGCGCGCGGCGCGCGCCATCTCGGCCTCGCTTCGGGCGCGCTTGCGGGCGGCGACGTGCTCGCGCTTCTCGGCGCAGATCTTCGCGAGGACGTCACTCACCGGCCGCTTCCTTCGGCGGCGGCGTGTCGTTGGTGATGGCGACCAGCCGGTCGAGCGCAGCGGCGGCCTTGCCGCTGTCGATGGCCTCGGCGGCGATCGCGACGCCGTGCTTGAGGTCGCGCGCCTTGTCGGCGACGAGGAGCGCCGCCGCCGCGCCCAGCAGCACGGCGTCGCGGAACGGGCCCTTGCCGCCCGCCAGCATGTCGCGCATCGCGCGCGCGTTGAACGCGGCGTCGCCGCCCTTGAGCTGCTCGGGTACGGCGCGCGCGAGGCCCGCATCCTCCGGCGTCACGTCGAACTCGGTGACCTTGCCGTCGCGCCATTCGGCGACGAAGCTGGCGCCGGTGGTGGTCAGCTCGTCGAGCCCGTCCGAGCCGTGCACCACCCAGGCGCGCTCGGCGCCCAGATTGCCCAGCACCTCGGCCATCGGCCGCACCCACTCGCGGGCGAACACCCCGACCAGGAGGCGGCGGACCAGCGCCGGGTTCGACAGCGGCCCCAGGATGTTGAAGATGGTGCGCGTGCCGAGCTCGACCCGCGCCGGCGCGACGTGGCGCGTCGCCGAATGGTGGCGCGGCGCCATCATGAAGCCGATCTTCGCCTCGCGGATCGCGCGCTCCACCAGCGCGAAGTCGGCGTCGATATTGACGCCGAGCGCGGCGAGCACGTCGGCGGCGCCCGACTTGGACGAGAGTGCGCGGTTGCCGTGCTTGGCGATCGGCACACCGCAGCCCGCGACGACGAGCGCCGCGCCGGTCGAGATGTTGAGCGTGCCGCCGCCGTCGCCGCCGGTGCCGACGATGTCGATCGCCTCGTCCGGCGCGTGGATGCGCGCGACCTTGGCACGCATGATGGTGGCGGCGGCCGTGATCTCGTCCACCGTCTCGCCGCGCAGCCGCAGCGCCATCAGGAACGCGCCGATCTGCGACGGCGTCGCGCCGCCAGACATGATGATCTCGAACGCGGCGAGCGCCTCGGCACGGGTGAGCGTCGCGCCGCCCGCGAGCTTGGCGAGGACGGGCTTGAGGTCGACGGTGCCGTTCATGCCGCGCTGCCCGCGAGCGCGCGGCGCGCGACGCCGGCGATGTCGAGGAAGTTGCCGAGGAGCGGGTGGCCGGTCTCGGTCGCGATCGATTCCGGGTGGAACTGCACGCCGAACACCTTATGGCGGCGATGGGCGAGGCCCATGATCACCCCGTCTTCGGTCTCGGCGGTGACGGCGAGCTCGGCCGGCAGGCGCGCGCGGTCGACCGCCAGCGAATGGTAGCGCGTCGCGCGGAAGGGGTTGGCGAGGCCGCGGAACACGCCGGTCCCGTCGTGGCGGATCGCGCTCGTCTTGCCGTGCATGGGGACGGGCGCGCGCACGATGCGCCCGCCAAAGGCCTCGCCGATCGCCTGGTGGCCCAGACAGACGCCGAGGATCGGCACGCGCCCGGCGGCCTTGCGGATCAGCGCCTCGCAGATGCCGGCCTTGTCGGGCGTGCCGGGGCCCGGCGAGAGCACGATGGCCTCGGGCTTCAGCGCCAGAGCCTCGTCCGCGCTCAGCGCGTCGTTGCGCCGGACGACGCATTCCGCCCCTTCTTCGCCCAGGAAGTGGACCAGGTTCCAGGTGAAGCTGTCGTAATTGTCGATCAGCAGAAGCATTTCAAGGACTTGCGAGCCACGCGGCGCGACGTGCGCCGGCGCCGCCCCGTTATATCAGGTCGGTCCCGACGAAAAAAGCCGCGCCGTTTGCCGCGACTCCGGCGCCGTGATAAGGCTCGCCGGCCCCGCGTCGGAGAGCGTTCCCCATGTCGACCCTTCAGGCCCTGCTGTTCGCCGTCGTGCAGGGCATCACCGAGCTGTTCCCCGTCTCCAGCGTCGCGCACGGCGTGCTGACGCCGTTCGCCTTCGGCTGGACCCTGAGCCCGGCGTTCCTCAAGGAGAACTTCCTGCCGTTCGTCGTGATGCTGCATCTCGGCACGGCGACGGCGCTCCTCATCTATTTCTGGCGCGACTGGTGGACGTTCGTCGAGTCGCTGTTCGCCCGCGACGCACGCGGCGCGCGGCGCACGCTGTACCTGCTCATCGCGGCGACCATCCCGCCCGCGATCCTGGGCTTCGCGTTCGAGAAGGCGCTGCGCTCGATCTTCGCCAGCGTCGTGTCGGCATCGATCTTCCTGATCGTCAACGGCGTGCTGCTGGTGGTCGGCGAGCGGATGCGCGGCCGCGGCAAGCGCGAGATCGCCGACCTCAGCTATGCCCAGGCCATCGGGATCGGCCTCGCCCAGTCGCTCGCGCTGGTGCCGGGCTTCTCGCGCTCGGGCTCCTCGATGGTGGCGGGGTTTTGGGCGGGGCTGCGGCACGAGGCGGCGGCGCGGTTCTCCATGCTGCTGGCGACCCCGATCATCGCCGGCGCCGGCATCCTCGAAGTGCCCAAGCTCCTCCATACCGCGACGCCCGAGCTGATCCGGACGGCGCTGATCGGCGGCGTCGCCTCGGGCGTGTTCGCCTTCGCCGCGGTCTGGGTGCTGATGCGCTGGTTCCGCCGGCACGAGGTCGACGCGATGTGGCCGTTCGCGATCTATTGCTGGGTGGTCGGCATCCTCGTCCTCGCCCTGCACGGGGTGTGACGAAAGGCGGCTCCTAGCCGAGCGTCTTGCCCAGCCGGCCGGCGAGGTCCTGGATGAACTGCCACGCGACGCGGCCGGAGCGCGCGCCGCGCGTCACCGACCATTCGTTGGCCTCGGCGTGCAGCCGGTCGCGGTCGACGGCGAGGCCGAACCGGTCGGCATAGCCCTCGACGATGGCGAAATACGTATCCTGGTCGCAGGCGTGGAAGCCGAGCCAAAGGCCGAACCGGTCGGACAGCGAGACCTTCTCCTCCACCGCCTCCGACGGGTTGATGGCGGTCGAGCGCTCGTTCTCGATCATGTCGCGCGGCATCATGTGGCGCCGGTTCGAGGTGGCATAGAACACCACGTTGGCGGGTCTTCCCTCGATCCCGCCTTCCAGGAGCGCCTTGAGCGACTTGTAGGTCGTATCCTGTCCATCGAACGACAAGTCGTCGCAGAACAGTACGAAGCGCCGGTCCGACCGGCGAAGAAGGGCGAGGAGGCGCGGCAGGCTCGCCAAATCCTCACGGTGGATCTCGATCAGCCCGAGGCGCGCGCCGCCGGCGTTGACGGCCGCATGCACCGCCTTGACGAGCGACGACTTGCCCATGCCGCGCGCGCCCCAAAGGAGCGCGTTGTTTGCCGGAAGCCCCCGGGCGAAGCGGCGCGTGTTGTCGAGCAATATGCCCTTCGCCCGGTCGACTCCCTTGAGGAGATCGAGCGCCACCCGGTTCACGTCGCGCACGGGCTCCGGCATCCCCTGCTCGGCGTGCCACACGAAGGCATCGGCGGCGTCGAGGTCGGGCGCGGCCGGGGCCGCGGGCGCGAGCCGGTCGAGCGCGTCGGCGAGCCGGCGCAGCAAGGGCGCGAGCGCGTGATCGGCGGGCTTCTCGGTCATGATCCTCTCGAACCGGCGGGCGCGCGACCCTATATCATAGGCCGTGCCGCACCCGAAACCCCGCTCCATCGCGGATTTCCGGGCCGCCGACCCGCAGCCGCAATTCGGTTGCAAGAAGACGGCGGGTGGGTATAGTCCCGCCAACTTTCGCCGGACATTCGAGGAGGAGTCCATTGCTGATCTCCCCGGCCTTTGCGCAGGGAGCGGGCGGCGGTCCCGCAGATTTTCTGTCGTCCGGTGTCGTACCGCTGGTTCTGATCTTCGTCGTCTTCTACTTCCTGCTGATCCGTCCGCAGCAGAAGAAGGCGAAGCAACACCGCGAGATGCTGGGCGCGCTCCGGCGCGGCGACACCATCGTCACCACGGGTGGGCTGATCGGCAAGGTCATCAAAGTGGTCAGCGACACCGAGCTTCAGGTCGAGATTGCCGACGAGGTGCGCGTGCGCGTGGCGCGCGCCATGGTCTCGGACGTCCTGTCGCGCACCGAGCCGGCCAAGGGCGAGGACAAGGGGGCGGGCCCGACAAACCAGGCGGGGGCGAACACGAACGAGAAGCCGTCGCTGCTCGGCTTCCTGCGCCGGCCGAAGTAACCGGCGCCGCCCGCCGGGTCGCGGTCGAACATGGTCTATGTCGCCAAGTGGAAGGTGGTGGTGATCCTGGTGCTGTGCGCGCTGGGGTTCATCTACGCCGTGCCCAACGTGCTGTCGCGCTCGACGGCCGACGCGCTGCCGGGCTGGGTGCCGCACCGCCAGATCAGTCTCGGGCTCGATCTGCAGGGCGGCTCGCACCTTCTGTTGGAGGTCGAGACGCAGTCGGTGATCCGCGACCGGCTGAACGGGCTGGTGGACGAGGTGCGCACCGCGCTCGTCAAGCAGCGCATCGGCTATACCGGGCTCGGCGTCGCCGGCAACGGCGTGGCCTTCACCCTGCGCAACCCCGCCGACCTCGACAAGGCGCGCGAGGCGATCCGCAACCTCGACCCCGACACTACGGTGAAAGTCACGGGCAACCATGTCGCGCTCGACCTCACCGAAAAGGCGATGCGCGACCGCACCTCGGCGGCGGTCGACCAGTCGATCGAGATCGTCCGTCGGCGCATCGACGCCACCGGCGTGCGCGAGCCGACAATCCAGCGCGAGGGCGAGGACCGCATCCTGGTCGAGCTACCCGGCGTGGGCGACCCCGAGCGCATCAAGAAGCTGATCGGCAAGACCGCCAAGCTCACCTTCCAGTTCGTCGACATCGACCACTCGCCGGAGGAGGCCGAGGGCGGCCGCACCCCGCCGGGCGACGAGCTTATGCCGTCGGACAAGCCGGCGGCGAACGGCAAGCCCACCATGTACCTCGTGCACCGGCGGGTGATGGTGTCGGGCGACACGCTGGTCGACGCCCAGCCCAGCTTCCAGGACAACCAGCCGGTGGTGTCGTTCCGCTTCGACGCGGTGGGCGCGCGCCGCTTCGCCGACGCGACCAAGGCGAACGTCGGCAAGCCCTTCGCCATCGTGCTCGACAGCAAGGTGATCTCCGCGCCGGTGATTCGCGAGCCGATCCTCGGCGGCTCGGGCATCATCACCGGCGGCTTCACCGTGCAGGAGGCGCAGGACCTTGCGCTGCTGCTGCGCGCCGGCGCGTTGCCCGCACCCCTCAAGGTGCTGGAGGAACGGACGGTCGGGCCGGGCATGGGCGCCGACTCGATCCGCGCGGGCGAGATCGCCTGCATCGCCGGCATGGCGATCGTCGTGGTGTTCATGGTGGTGGTCTACGGGCTGTTCGGCGCGATGGCCTGCGTCGCGCTGGTATTCAACCTGTTCCTGATCGCGGCGCTTCTCTCGCTCCTTGGCGCGACCTTGACGCTGCCCGGCATCGCCGGCGTCGTGCTGACCGTCGGCATGGCGGTCGACGCAAACGTGCTGATCTACGAGCGTATGCGCGAGGAGCAGCGCAACGGCCGCACGCCGATCTCGGCGATCGACGCCGGCTTCTCGCGGGCGTTCGGTACGATCGTCGACTCGAACCTCACCACGCTGATCGCGGCGGCGCTCCTCTACAATTTCGGCTCCGGGCCGATCAAGGGGTTCGGCGTGACGCTCGCCATCGGCATCCTCACCTCGATGTTCACCGCGATCTGGGTGACCCGGCTCCTGGTCATCTGGTGGATGCGCCGCACGCGTCCCAAAGCGCTGCCGCTCTAGGGGTACGATCGCATGGCGCTCCGCCTCTTTCCCGCCGTCACCCGGATCGACTTCATGCGCTGGCGCTATGTCGCCGTGGGCGGTTCGATATTGGTCAATCTGATCGCGATCGTGGCGGTCCTGGTCATGGGGTTGCAATTCGGCATCGATTTTTCGGGTGGCACCTTGGTCCAGATCAAGACGCAGGGGCCGGCCAAGATCGGTGAGATGCGCGGGAAGCTCAACGGGCTCGGGCTTGGCGAAGTGCAGCTTCAGGAGTTCGGCGCGTCGAACCAGGTGCTGATCCGCGTCGAGCGCCAGAAAAGCGGCGAAGGGCAGGGCGGCGAGGAGAAGGAGGCCGCGGCCGTCGCGACAAAGGTGCAGCAGGCGCTGGGCCTGCCCGACTCCTCGATCGAGCGCCGCGAGTTCGTCGGTCCCAAGGTCGGCGCCGAGCTGATCCGCGCCGGGGTGATCGCAACCGTTCTGGCGTTGCTGTCGATTGCGATCTACGTGTGGTTCCGCTTCGATTGGGAGTTCGGCGTCTCGGGATTGGTTGCACTGCTGCATGACGTACTGGCGACGGTCGGCGTGTTCTCGGTCTTTCATCTGGAGTTCAACCTGACGACTGTGGCTGCGATCCTCACGATCGCGGGCTACTCGATCAACGACACGGTGGTGGTGTTCGACCGCGTGCGCGAGAACATGCGCAAGTACAAGGTGATGCCCCTTTACGACCTGCATAACCTCAGCATCAATGAGACCCTGTCGCGCACCATCCTGACCTCGACGACCACGCTGCTCGCCGTCCTCATGCTGTTCTTGTTCGGCGGCGAGGTGATCCACGGCTTCTCGTTCGCCATGCTGTTCGGCATCCTCATCGGCACCTACTCATCGATCTACGTCGGGTCCGGCATGCTGCTCTTCATGGGCGCCCGAATTGGCGGGCGCGATCGCGAGATCGCGCCGGCGAAGCGGGCCGGCTGATTCCGTGGCCGACATCACCCCCGCCGTCCCCGAGGGGCGCCAGCTCGTCGAGGGCTACGGCGAGGGGCGCTTCCGGATCGCGGGCGCGGTGCACGAAGGCTCGGTGATCGTGTTCGCCGACCGGACCGTCGCCTGGGCCGCCGCTACGCTCGCCGACGCCACGGCCCAAGGCCTCGACGAAGTGTTCCGCGCCGCCGCCGGGCTCGATTTGCTGCTGCTCGGCTGCGGGGCGCGGATGGCGCCGCCCCCGCCCGACCTGCGCACCGCCCTGCGCGCCGCCGGGGTGGCGCTCGAGACGATGGACACCGGCGCCGCCTGCCGCACTTTCAACGTGCTTCTGGCCGAGGAGCGCCGCGTTGCCGCCGCCCTGATCGCCGTGTAACCGTCCCGCAAGAAAAGCCCAGGGATTCGGCCGCCGCCCGCCTTTCGCGGCCGGCCAATTCCGTGTATTTACCGCCCATGGAGCCCATCGTCGACACGTCCGCGCTGCGGGCGCTGTGCCAGCGCCTGTCAAAATCCCGTTTCGTCACCGTCGATACCGAGTTCATCCGCGACCGCACCTACTGGCCGCAGCTCTGCCTGGTGCAGCTTGCGGGCGAGGACGAGGCCGCGGCGATCGATGCGCTCGCGCCCGACATCGAGCTCAAGTCGTTGTTCGACCTCCTGACCGCGCCCAAGCCGCTCAAGGTGTTCCATGCCGCGCGCCAGGATATCGAGATCTTCTACCATTTGTCCGGCCATATCCCTGCGCCGCTGTTCGATACCCAGATCGCCGCGATGGTGTGCGGCTTCGGGGATTCCGTGGCGTACGAGACCTTGGCGTCGCGGCTCGCCAAGGCGCGGATCGACAAGTCGATGCGCTTCACCGACTGGTCGCGCCGGCCGCTGACGACGAAGCAGCTCTCCTACGCCATCTCGGACGTGACCCACCTCCGCATCGTCTACGAGAAGCTCGCCCGCCGGCTCGAGGAGAGCGAGCGGGAAAGCTGGGTGGCGGAGGAGATGGCGGTGCTCACCTCGCCCGCCACCTATGACATCGACCCGCGCGAGGCGTGGCGGCGCCTCAAGAGCCGCAGCGCCAAGCCGCGCTACCTCGCCGTGCTGCGCGAGCTCGCCGCCTGGCGCGAGGAGGAGGCGCGCCGGCGCAACCTGCCGCGCAACCGGGTGCTGCGCGACGAGACGCTGAAGGAGGTGGCGGCGCACGAGCCGCGTACGGCCGAGGAGCTGACCCATCTGCGCTCGCTCGGCCGCGGCCAGGCGTCGGGCGAGATGGGCCGCGGCATCCTCGCCGCGGTCGCGAAGGGGCTGGCCGTCCCTGAGGACGAGTGCCCCGAGCAGTCCGAACCGGCGCACGGCGACGGGGCGAACGGCGCGTCGGTCGAGCTCTTGCGCGTGCTCCTCAAGATGAAGTGCGAGCGCCACCATGTGGCGCAGAAGCTGGTCGCCTCGGCCGCCGACATCGAGGCCATCGCCGACAGCGACGACGCCGACGTCGCCGCGCTCACCGGCTGGCGGCGCGAGGTGTTCGGCGAGGACGCGCTGGCGCTGAAGCACGGCAAGCTCGGCCTCACCGCCGAGGGCAACAAGGTGCGGATGGTCAAGCTCGGCGGGTGAACCATGACCGACCGGCGCGCCGTCGCCATTCGCCACGTCGCCTTCGAGGATCTGGGCACGCTCGGCGCCGTGCTCGTCGGGCGCGGCATGGCCGTCGATTACGTCGAGGCGGGCGCAAACGATTTCGCGCCGGTGGGCGATCCAGACCTGCTGGTCGTGCTCGGCGGGCCGATCGGGGCGTGCGACGACGCCGACTACCCGTTCCTGGCCGCCGAGGCCGCGCTGATCCAAAGGCGCCTCGCCGCCGGGCGGCCGACGCTCGGCATCTGCCTCGGCGCCCAGCTCTTGGCCCGCGCCTTGGGGGCTCGGGTCTTCCGGAATCCGGTGAAGGAGATCGGCTGGGCGCCTGTCGAACTCACCCAGGCCGGCCGGGCCTCCTGTCTTGCCGGGCTCGACGGCCATCCCGTGCTGCACTGGCACGGCGACACGTTCGACCTGCCCGAGGGCGCGACCTTGCTCGCCTCGACGCCGGCCTGCCGCAACCAGGCGTTCGCCTGGGCCCCGGCCGCGCTCGGGTTGCAGTTCCACGTCGAAGTGACCGCGTCCGGGCTTGAGCGCTGGCTGGTCGGCCATACGGTGGAGATCGCGGCGACCCCGGGCGTCACGGTGGCGGGGCTGCGCGCCGACACGGCGCGCTACGGCGCCGCGCTGGAAGAGGCCGGCGCGGCGGTCCTCGAAAGCTGGCTCGGCTCTGTCGGGCTGTAGCCCGACGGCCCCGTTCGTGTAAGATCGCGCCAAATTCATCTCGGGAGGATGACGTGAAGCTCTGCCTGTACCAGGCCTCGGCCAAAGGGAAGATCGAGCCGGGGCTGATCACCGACCGCGGCGTGGTGTCGATCGCCTCGGCCGCGCGCAGATTCTCCGGCCGCACGCCGCAGGAAACGATGGTCGGCATCATCGACAACTACGCCAAGCTGAAACCGGCGCTCCAGAAGCTCGAGAAGTCGGGCAAGGCCACGCCGCTCAACAAGGTGAAGCTCAAGGCGCCGCTGCCGCGCCCGGGCAAGATCCTCGCCTGCATCGGCAATTACTGGGAGCATCAGGAGCGCGAGCCGCGCGAGCCCAACATGTTCCTCAAGAACCCCGACTGCGTGATCGGGCCGGGCGACACGATCACCCTGCCGCGCTTCACCGAGCCGGTGGTGTTCCACCACGAGGCCGAGCTCGCCATCGTGTTCAAGGGGCCGGCGAAGGCCGTGTCGCAGAAGAACTGGCGCCGCGCCGTGTTCGGCTATACCGGCATGATCGACGTCTCGGCCCGCGGCGAGGGGCGCTTCACCTGGAAGCGCGGCTCGTGGATGGGCAAGTCGTTCGACACGTTCGGCCCGATGGGCCCGTGCATCACCACGGCGGACGAGATCCGCGACCCGAACAAGCTGCACGTCCGGTTCTGGAACGACGGCCAGCTCCGCCACGACTACACCACCGACGACATGGAAAACCGCGTGCCCAAGCTGGTCGAATGGGCGTCGACCATCATGACCCTCAACTCGGGCGACGTGCTGATGTGCGGCACCAACCACGAGGGGCTGGGGCCGCTGCAGGACGGCGAGAAGGTGACGTTCGAGGTCGAGAAGATCGGCACGATGTCGCTCAAGGTGAAGGACCCGCTCAAGCGCAAGTGGGAGCGCGGCGTCTATATGGGCCCCAACTCCACCAACCCGGAGGCGGTGCGCCGCGAGCGCGAGCGCGCCGAGCGCGAGAAGTCGATCGAGCGCGCCAAGCTCGAGGGCGCCGCGGGCGGGTGATCCCGGCCGGCGCGACATTGCGCCACGCTTGAGCGAGATCAAGTTGTGGACAGAATCGTCCTCTATCGTTCCGACGGTGCGAACGAAAGGGGGAGACGATGGTGTTGTCACGATCTCGCTTTGCGATCCTGTCCGTCCTGACGGTGGTGGCGCTGGCCGCCATGCCGGTCCGCGAGGCATGGGCCGTGCCGAGCTTCGCGCGCCAGACCGGGCTCGGCTGCAGCGCGTGCCATACCGCCTATCCCGCGCTCAACGCCTTCGGACGCGAATTCAAGCTGCGCGGCTACACCCTCGGCGCGGCGGGCGGCGGCTATCCGCCGCTTGCCCTGATGTTCCAGCCCGGCTTCACCCACACCGCCAAGACCCAGGAGCCGAAGCCCGACGGCTTTCCGGACGGATTCAACGGTAACAACAACACGGCGCTGTCGCAGGCGAGCCTGTTCTACGGCGGGCGCATCTACGACAAGCTAGGCGCGTTCGCGCAGCTCACCTATAGCGGCACCGCCGACCGGCTCGCCTGGGACAACACCGACATCCGCTACGCCAACGACGCGACGCTCGCCGGCAAGGCGCTGCTCTACGGCTTCACGCTGAACAACAATCCCACCGTCGAGGACCCGTGGAACACGCTGCCCGCCTGGGGCTATCCCTTCGCGTCGAGCGACTTCCAGCCCGGCCCGGCGGCGTCGACCCTGATCGACGGCGGGCTCGGCCAGGAGGCGGCGGGGTTCGGCGGCTACGTGCAGTGGAACGGCCTGATCTATGCCGAGCTCTCGGGCTATCGCAGCCTGTCGCGCGACACGCTCAACTTCCTGGGGGCCGACCCGAACACGGACACGATCGACGGCGTCGCGCCCTATTGGCGCGTGGAACTGCAGAAGACGTTCGGCAACCACTACGTTTCGGTCGGGACGTTCGGGCTCGTGGCTGACACCTATCCCGGCCGCGACCAATCGCAGGGGACGGACCGGAGGGTCGATCTCGGGCTCGACGCGCAATACCAGTTCAGCCTCGCGCCGCACGATATCGGCGTGTATTTGCGCTGGATTCACGAGACCGCCGACTGGAACGCCCGCCTGCCGCTCGCCCAAACGTCGAATGGGCACGACACGCTCGACGATGTGAGCCTGACCGGCTCGTACCTTTACGATCAGACCTACGGGGCGGACGTCGGCTTCCACACGGTTTCGGGCGGCAAGGACGCCACCCTCTATGGCAGCCGGACCGGCAGCCCCGACACCCAAAGCGCGACCTTCCAGCTCGACTGGCTACCGTTCAACAAGTCGGGAGGTCCCTCGTTGTGGACCTGGTTCAACCCCAAATTCATCCTCCAGTACACCACGTATTTCCATTTCGACGGCGCCGGCACGAACTATGACGGCATGGGCCGCAACGCGGGCGACAACGACACGTTCTACGCAATGGTATGGTTGCCTTTATGAAATCGCTGATCGGGATCGCAGCCGCGGCAGTTTTCGCCGCCGCGACCGCGTCTGCCGCCGATCTCGCGGCCGGAAAGCGCGTTTACGATCACACCTGCGCCGCCTGCCACGGCCTCACCGGCCTCGGCGCCTTCCCCAGCATGCCGGACCTCCGCAAGAAGGGCGGCGTGCTGGCCCAGCCGGACAGTGTGCTGCTCGACCGGATCGAGCACGGCTACAAGGGACCGGGCTCACAGATGGCGATGCCGCCCAAGGGCGGCAACGCAAGCCTCACCCGCAATGACCTCGCGAACGCGCTCGCCTGGATGCATCACGAATTCGGCGTTTCCGCCGCGTCCCGTTCCGGAGTGGGCTCCGCATCGCGAAGCGAGGCGGCCGACGGCAACCAAGCGGCCACGGGACGTCCCATGATGGGGCAGGGGATGATGGGGCACGGCATGAGCGGCGGCATGATGGGCCGCTGACGGCTTCGATCGGGCCTGCCGCCGAGGAGCGAAGGAATGGCGTACTACCTGAACAGGACGATTGCGGCGACGTTCGACGATGCGGTCGCGCGCGTGTTCGACGCGTTGAAGGCGCAAGGATTCGGAGTCCTCACCGACATCGACGTGCAGGACACGATGAAGAAGAAGCTGAACGCCGCGTTCCGTCCCTACCGCATCCTGGGCGCCTGCAACCCCCCGCTTGCCCTTAGGGCGCTGGAGGCCGAGGACAAGATCGGCACGATGCTGCCCTGCAACGTGATCGTGCAAGAACTCGGTGCCGGCAAGGTCGAGGTGGCGACCATCGACCCTGAAATCGCGATGCAAGCCGTCGGCAACCCGGCGCTCTCCGCGCTCGCGGCCGAGGTACGTGGCCGGCTGCAAAAGGTCCTCGACGCCCTGTAGGGTTCGGCCCCGAGGTCCGTCAGCGGTCCGACGTTACGCTGCCTTCTTGCCCTTGGCGGCCTGGATCGCCGCCCAGATGCGGTTGGGCGTCGCCGGCATTTGGATGTCCGCGACGCCGAGCGGGCGGAGCGCATCCATGATGGCGTTGATCACCACCGGCGTCGCGCCGACCGTGCCGGCCTCGCCCGCGCCCTTGACGCCCAAGGGGTTGGTCTTGGTCGGGATCGGGCTCTCGTCCACCGTGAACATCGGCACGTCGTCGGCGCGCGGCATGCAGTAGTCCATGAACGAGCCGGAGAGCATCTGGCCCGACTCCTTGTCGTAGACCACGTCCTCCAGCATCGCCTGGCCGACGCCCTGGGCGACGCCGCCATGCACCTGGCCGGCGAGCAGCAGGGGGTTGATCACGCGCCCCACGTCGTTCACCGCGGTGAAGCGGTCGATCGTCGTCTGGCCGGTCTCGGGGTCGATCTCGACCTCGCATACCATGCAGCCGTTGGGGAAGGTCGGCGGCGCCGCGGACACGCCCACCGCCTCGAGCCCGACGCCGAGCTCGATCGGGAAGCCCATCGGCGCGAACGACACTATCGCGACGTTCTTGAGCGGGATCTTCTTGTCGGTGCCGGCCACGGTAAACATGCCGTCGGCGAACTCGATGTCGGCCTCGGCCGCCTCGAGCATATGGGCGGCCCACTTCTTCGCCTTGTCGATCAGCTTGTCGGCCGCGTCCTTGATCGCCGAGCCGCCGACCGAGAGCGAGCGCGAGCCGTACGTGCCGCGGCCGAACGGCACCTCGTCGGTGTCGCCCTGGATCAGCCGCACGTTCTCGATCGGGATGCCGAGATACTCGTTCACGAGCTGGGCGAACGCCGTCTCGTGGCCCTGGCCGTGGCTGTGCGTGCCGGCGATCACCGTCACGTCGCCCGAGGGGTCGAAGCGCAGCTCCATCCGCTCGTTGAAGATGCCGCACGCCTCGATATAGTAGGTGAGCCCCTGGCCGCGCAGCTTGCCGGCCTTCTCCGACGCCGCCTTGCGCTTGGCGAAGCCCTTCCAGTCGGCGGCGGCCAGCCCCTTGTCCAGGACCGTGGCGAAGTCGCCGCAATCGTAGTTGTGCATCAGCTTGGTCTGGTACGGCATGGAAGAGGGCTGGATGAAGTTCTTCTTGCGCAGCTCCGCCTTGTCGATCCCCATCTCGGCCGCGGCCGTGTCGATCAGCCGGTCGACGATGTAGTTCGCCTCGGGCCGGCCGGCGCCGCGATAGGGCGTCGTCGGCACCATATTGGAGAACACCATCCGCGTCGCGACCTGCATCATCGGGAAGTCATAGGCGTGCGACAGCATGAACGTGCCCAGCATCGGCGTGACGATGCCGTTGCTCATCAGGTAGGCGCCGAGGTTGAACGTGTTGTCGATGCGCATGGCGGTGATGCGCCCGTCCTTGTCGAGCCCCAGCTCGCACACGCTGACCAGGTCTCGCCCGTGCGAATCCGACAGCATCGCCTCGGCCCGGTCGGGCGCCCAGCGCACCGGCCGGCCCGTCTTGCGCGCGGCCCAGACGCAAAGCGCCTCCTCGGGATAGATCTCGCCCTTGAGGCCGAACCCGCCGCCCACGTCGCCCGAGACGACCTGCAGCGCGCGCTCGGGCATGTGCAGCACGTCGCGCGCCACCACCTCGCGCACCTTGTGCGGGATCTGGCTCGACGTGTAGAGCGTCACCTTGTCCTGGAGCTGGTGCGGCGCGGCCACGCAGCCGCGCGTCTCCATCGAGTTGGTCGACAGCCGGTTGTTGTAGATGGTGAGCTTGGTGACGTGCGCCGAGTTCTTCAGCGCCGCGTCGACCGCCTGGGCGGCGGCCGGATCGTGCGGGAAATGGAGCTCGATCCAGACGTTCGAAGTCCATCTCGGACCAGACCTTGGCCTTCGACTTGGCCGCCGCCGCGGTGTCGGCGACGAAGGCGACCGGCCTGTAATCGACTTCGATCAGCTCGGCCGCGTCCTTGGCCTGGGCCAGCGTCTCGGCCACCACCATCGCCACCGGGTCGCCGACGTATTTGACCGTCTTGGCGCAGAGGAGCGGCCGCACCGGCGCGAAGGCGGGCGACGGGACGGGCGGCGGCAAATGCGCCGGCGGCAGGCCCTGGATGCCGTCGGCCTCCGCGTCGGCGCCGGTCAGCACCGCGATCACGCCGGGCGCGGCCTTCGCCTTGGCCGTATCGACCTTGCGCACCTCGGCGTGCGGATGCGGCGAGCGCACGATATGGATATGGGCCTGGCGGGGGAATTCGATGTCGTCGGTATAGCGGCCGCGCCCGGTGAGAAACCGCGGATCCTCGGTGCGCGGCACCGGCTGGCCAATTCCGAATTTCATTATTCGTCTCCCTAGCGGTCGGCCGGGGCAGATCGCGCCGGCCCGTTCTTGGCGCCATTCTGCCTCGCCTCGCGCGGCTTTCCAAGCCCCGGCGCGCGGCCGGTTGGACTTGCCTTCGGCGCCGCGGGCGGGCAAGCTTGGCCGAATGTGCTGGTTGGCGTCGTCAAATCCCGCACTCTAATCCCACCCACGGAGAACACGCGATCCGGACGTTTAACCCGATTGACCTTAACAGGGAGACATCACCATGAAGATGATTCGAACACTGCCGCTCGCGGCGGCAATGGTGAGTGCGCTGGCACTGGGAGCGCCGGCGCAAGCGGAGATGGAGAAGACATCGCTGGCCCTGCCGGCGACGACGATCACGTTCCTTCCGGTCTACGTGGCCGAGGACATGGGCTTCTGGAAGAAGGTCGGGCTCGACGTCGCGCTGCACAACATCCGCGGCATGGGCGCGACCAACGCCATGCTCGCCGGCAGCGTCGATTTCACCGTCCAGTCGGGTCCGAGCCTGATCCGAGGCAATATCCGCGGTCGCAAGATGCTGGGCATCGCGCTGATGGCGGACGGAGTGGCGTTCGAGATCGACGTGAGCAAGCACGCCAAGGGTTACGATCTCAAGGCTCCGCTCGCCAAGCGCATGGCGTGGTTGAAGGGCAAGAAGGTCTCGGTCGATTCGCCCAACACGGTCGTGGATATCGTGCTGCGCTACTTCGCCGCCAAGGCGGACCTCGACGCCAAGCGCGACATGACGGAGACCTACATGCAGCCGACCGAGGCGATCGCCGCGCTGAATTCCGGCGCGATCGACGCAGCCGTGCTGAACTTCCCGTGGAGCGAGACGGCGAAGCGCCAAGGCGGCGTCCTGCTCGCGAGCGGGCTGCACGACGTTCCCGAGCTTCTGCCGACCATTGCGACGACCACCACCACGCGGCAGGGGTTCTGCGACGATCATGCGTCGATTTGCGACAAGCTCGCGCACGGCTACGTGATGGCGCACAAATTCATCCACGAGCATCAAAAGGAGGCGCTCCAGGTCGCGCTCAAGCGGATGCCTCAGGCCAACAAGACCGATCTCGAGATGTCCATGAAGCAATTGATCGGCACCATGCCGGTCGTGCCGCGCTACGACGTATCTAACTTCAAGCACGCCCAGCAGTTCATGATCTTCGGCGGGATGCTGCGCAAGGACGAGGCGCGTACTTCGTTCAACGACTTCTTCACCAACAAGTACGTCGACAAGTTCGCGAAGCCGACGATGTAGCCATCCGCATATTCCTCGCCCCGTCATTGCGAGGAGCCAGGGCCCCCATTCGGCGCTTGCGCCGAATGGGGGCCCGCCAGCGACGAAGCGATCCAGAATCCCGAGACGGCTCTGGATCGCTTCGCTTCGCTCGCAATGGCGGATGCCTTACGGCACCACGACGATGTTGACGAACCCGCCGTTGTTCGAGCCGACGTCGGCGATGGCGTCGTTGATGCGGTCCAGCGCGTAGGCGCGGGTCTCGAAAACGGAAAGATCGACGAGGCCCGCCGCGAACAGGGCGGCCATGCGCTCGCCCTCGGCCACCGTGAACCAGTTCGAACCGCGATAGCCGAGCGCGTTGACCATGAACGCCATCGGGGGGATCGGCAGATCCTCGCCCAGCGCACCGATATTGACCGCCATGCCGCCGCGCCGGAGCCCCATCAGCGCGTCCGCGGTGTGGTTCGACGGCGTGCCGCGGGCGAGCCCGTCGATCAGAAGGTCGACGCCGATGCCGCCGGTCGCCTCGCGGATTCTGGGCGCGATCGGCGTGCCGTCGATGACGACGGGCGCGATCCGGTGGGGCGCCAGCGCGCGGATGCGTTCGAGCCGCGCTTCGTTGCGCGCGACCGGCACGATGCGTGCGAGCCCGAGCGCCAGGGCGAACAGCACCGCGTGCACGCCGAGCGTGCCAGTGCCGCCGACGATGGCGAGCGTGTCGCCCGCCTTCGCCGCCCCGGTCCGGAGCGCGCCGTAGGCGGTGCCGAGATAGCCGAACCGCGCGCCGATCTCGAAGCTCACATTGTCGGGAAGCTTCACCAGATTGGCGGCGGGGGCGGTCATGTACTCGCAGAACCCGCCATGCGGCCACCGGTCGAGCAGCGCCTCCGAGCCCGGCCGGAAGCCGAAATAGCCCTGCAGGGCGCCGATCTCGCAATAGAGCGGCATGCCGCCCCGGCAGTAATGGCAGGCGCCGCAATACAGCGCCGGGTTGACGTAGACCCGGTCGCCCTGGGCGATGCCGTAGACGCCCTCGCCGATCTCCGCCACCTCGCCTGCGGTGTCGAGCCCGAACACGGCAGGCAGGCGCGGCAGGATGCGCCAGGTCTTGGACCCGACGATGTTGCGCAGGTTGGGGACGATGCCGCAGGCGCGCACGCGGACGACGACATCGCCGGCGCGCGGGCGGGGCCGCGCGATCTCGGCGATGCGGAAGGGTCCGCCCGGCTCGTCGAGCAGGGCGGCGCGCATGTTCAGACGGGCTCGACCCGCTCGAGCTTCGCCATCTCCTCGGCGGTGCGCGGCCGCGCCATGTCCTTGTCGATCTCGCGCATGGCGCTGGTCATGTCGAAGCGGTTGCCGTCCGGGTCCTTCGCCGCGTCCTCGACATAGGGCCTGTCGCGGCCGGGCTGGAAGATGTCGATGCCGCGCTCGCCCAGCTTGGAATAGATGGCGTCCTTCTCGTCGGCCTCGATGGTGAAGCCGAAATGGTTGATGCCCATCGGCATCTTCTCGGTGCGGCTCCACAGCAGCGCCACGTCCATGTAGCCGTCGGTGATCCACACCGCGCCGCGCCCGGTCTTGCCGGTGATCTTCATCCCGAACACGTCCTTGTAGAACGCGGCGAGCTTGTCCGGGTCCTTCGTGAATATCGCGATGTGCTTGATCTTGGCCATGTCGCCCTCCCGGCGTATCGTGTGCGCCGATCTTCGGCCCAAAGAACGAACCCTGTCAATCGAGCGCCGGCCGGGGAGAGTTGGGGGAAGCGCATGGAAAACCTGCCACGGGGCGCCAATTTCCGGCGCGCCAAGTTCTTGTGGGAGCTCGGGCTCGGCGTCGCCGGCAACCCGGCGACGCCCTATGGCGGCCCGCGCGACGTCTGCATCACCGTGGGCAACGGTTCGGGCTATTCATTCCGTCCGGTGCTCCGCATGGCGACCGGCTCGCCGATCCTCGCCCATGCCGTCGCCGAGGGCGCGCTCGATATGGCCATGATCAACCCGTCGGCCCTCCTGACCCAGGCCTGGCGGGGCATCGGCATGTTCGACCGGAAGCTGGCCCTGCGCGTGATCGGCATCTACCCGACGCTCGACCAGTTCGTGTTCGCGATCCACCCGCGCACCGGGCTGCGCTCGCTCGCCGAGGTGCGCGAGAAGCGCTACCCGCTCCGGGTTTCGGTCAAGGAGGACCCGACCCATTCGACCCGGGTGCTGACAGACCAGGTGCTTCGCTATTACGGCTACAGCCTCGCCGACATCGAAGGCTGGGGCGGCACGCTTGTGATGAGCGGCTCGCCGTCGGATGCGCGCCGGATGGGGCCGCTCAAGGACGGCACGCTCGACGCCATTTTCGACGAGGCGCTGGTGCAGTGGTTCGATACCGCGCTCGCCGCCGGCATGGTCCCGGTCGAGCTCGAGCCCGACGCGTTTGCCCACCTCGCCCGGCTCGGCTGGAAGCGCGTCGTGCTGCCCGCGGGGTTCTATCCGCACCTCACCGCGCCGCTCGCCTGCATCGACTATTCGGGATGGCCGCTCTACTGCGCGGAATCGCTGCCCGAGCAGATGGCCTACGACGTGTGCGCCGGCTTCGCCTCGCGCGCGGCCGAGATCGTCTGGGAGGATTCGTTCACCGGCGTCGGCCAGCTTGCCGGCGGCACGGACGCGACGCCGAACGAGGTGCCGCTCCATCCCGGCGCCGCGCGATGGTTCCGGGAGCACGCGCCCGGCGCGTAGCCGCTCGATAGCCTGAAGCCGGGCTACAGCCCCAGGTTCTTCGGGCCGAGCATGCCCATCTGGAAGAGCACCTGGAACAGCGCGAGCTGGGCGTCGTACTGCGCGGCGACGAAGTTCTCGCGCGCATCGAACACGCGCGACTGCGCGTCGAGCACGTTGATCGCCGTCTCGCGGCCGGCCTCACGCAGTCGCTTGCGGGCGTTGAACGTCTCCTCGGCGAGCGCGACCGCGTTCTGCAGCAGGTCGGCGCGCTCGCGCGCGTTCATCAGCTTGTCCCACGCGACCTCGAGATCCTCGCCCACCTTGCGGCGGGAATAGTTGTAGCTGGCCAGCGACTGGCTGTGCTCGAGCGTGGCTTGCGCCACGTTCGCCTGCACGGCGAAGCCGGAGAACAGCTCCCAGGTCATTCGCACCAGGAGCGACCAGTCGCGGCGCACGCCGGCGAGCGAGTCGATATTGTCTTCCCAGTTGCCCTGGCCGACGAGGTCGAACTGGGGATAGAGGTCGGCCTCGGCGGCGCCGCGGTTGTACTCGGTGACCTGGATCTTCTTGTTCTCGGCCTTGAGCGACGGGTTGTTCGTGACGGCGGTCTTGCTCGCGTCGGCAAGGGTCTTGGGCAGCGGCTGGAGCTGCAGGACCGGAGGCTCGAGGGCGGCGATGTTGGGGGCGTGGCCGAACACCTGCTGGTAGCGGGCTGTCACCTCGCGCAGCGCGCCTTCGATCTGCACGCGGCGCTCGATGGCGAGCTGCAGCCGGGTCTTCGAATTCCAGCACGTCGAGCGAGGTGCCCGAGCCGCGCCGCACGCGCTCGGTCTCCAGCTTGCCCTGCTGCTTGATCGTCTCGACGTTGGAGGCGGCGATCTCCACCAGCTTGGCCTGACGCAGCACGCTGTAATAGGCGGTGACGCCGTCGAGGATCAGCGACTGGCGGGTCGCGTCCAGCGTGTCGTCGGCCGCGTCGCTGCGAGCCTCCGCGGCGCGATAGCCCTGCGAGGTGCGGAACCCGTCGAACAGATGCTGCGTCACCGTCAGGGTGATCTTCTTGCGCGTCCGGCTGGACACGCCGGTCTCCACGCCCCGAGTGATCGGGCTGTCGATCGTCTCGTGGCCGGTATCGCCGGTGAGGTCCACCCGCGGCAGGAAGCCGGCAAAGGCCTGGCGCACCTGGGCGCGCGCGGCGCCGGCGGCGAACTCATCCGACTTGAGGCGCGGGTGATTTTGGAGGAGCCCGGCCAGCTCCTGACGCAGCGTCACGGCGCCAGCCGCGCCAGGCCACGCCCCGACGCCTCCGACCAGAATCGATCCGCAGGTAAAGAAGGCCCCAAGCCATGAGGCCGCGCGACGCGCCCGCACTATGTCCGTCCCCCCGTCCACACGCAGGCCGACTGTTGCCGGCGCGCGGAGTCTCGGCGGTCGGCAAGCCTTTTGCAAGCCCAAAAATGGCAGCACGCAGGCGTCTTCAAGGATTTATGCTGTCTTAACGCGCCGGACGCGAAGGGGAGTGCAGGGGAGACGCGCATGCTCACGCTCTATCACTACTGGAGCTCGGTCTGTTCCCAGAAGGCCCGCATTTGTCTTGCCGAAAAAGGAATCGATTGGCAAAGCCGCCATGTAGATTTGTTCACCTTCCAGAACTGGGACCCTGACTACGTGGCCCTCAACCCCAAGGGGGTGGTGCCGACGCTCGACCACGACGGGCGAATCGTCATCGAATCGAACCTCATCGTCGAGTATCTGGAGGAGGCCTTCCCCGACGCGCCCTCGTTCCGCCCGGCCGATCCTTACGACCGCGCGCGCATGCGCCTCTGGATCTACGATTCCGAGGAGATCGCGCACGTCTCCGTCAACACGCTCTCCTACAACGCGCGTCACCGGCCGCGCATGGCCAAGTTCGACCGCGCCGAGCTCGAGCGCATCGCGGCACGCTGCCCCAACCCGGTGACGGGACGGCGGTTCCTGCGCCGGCTCGAGGTGGGCGTGTCGGAGGCGGAGGAGGCCGACGCCTACGCGACGCTCGACCATCTGCTGGACCGGATGGAGGCGACGCTCGCCGCGGGGCCGTGGCTCCTCGGCGCCCGATACTCGCTCGCCGACATGGCGATGGCGCCCTACGTCAACCGGGTCGAAGTGCTGCCGCGCCCCGAAATGGTCGGCGCCGCCCGCCGTCCCCGCGTCGCCGACTGGTGGCAGCGCATCCAGGCCCGCCCGGCGGTCGCCGAAGCCTTCGTGTTCAGGAATCCCGACCCGAACGACCCGGTGAAGCGGTAGGCTGTCCGAGCAGACGGTTCTCCTACCACCGCCAGAAGCGGGGCAGGACCAGTACGTAGACCGTGAACAGCTCGAGCCGGCCGAGCAGCATGGCGAGTGACAGCGCCCACTTGGCCGCGTCGGGAATGGTCGCGAAATTGCCCGCCGGCCCAATGATCCGGCCGAGCCCGGGCCCCGCGTTCGCCATCGCCTGCGCCACACCCGACGCGCTGGTCAGGAAGTCGAGGCCGGTGAAGGTCAGGAACAGCGTCAGCGCCGCGAAGGTCATCAAATAGACGAAGAAGAAGTTGCGCACGTCGTCGCGCACGTCGGGCTCGATCGGCCGGCCGCCATAGTGGGCGACGAACATGCCGTGCGGCTCCAGCATGCGGCGGAGTTGCAGCCGCACCGTGGCGAACAGAATGCGCCAGCGGAACGCCTTGATGCCGCCCGCCGTCGAGCCGGCGCAGCCGCCGAGGAAGAAGAACAGGAAGAACAGCCCGACGGCGAACGACCCCCACTGCCCGAAATCGTCGGACGCGAAGCCGGTGTCGGTGATGACCGAGGTCACGTTGAACGCCGACAAGGTGAACGCCGTGCCGAACGCGCGGCCGAGGCCCAGCCAGGTCCACAGCGTCATCACCACGACGGCCCCGGCCACGACGCTGACGAACCAGCGCACCTGGCCGTCCTCGCGGATGGCACGGGTGCCGTGGGTCACGAGCCGCACGAAGAAGACCAGGGGCAGGGCGCCCGCCACCATGAACACCGTGTCGATCCACTGGATCCGCGCCGAGCCGTAGAAGCCGAACGACGCGTCGTGGGTGGAAAATCCGCCGGTCGACAGGGTGGACATGGCGTGGTTGATCGCGTCGAACGCGCTCATCCCGCCGAGATAGAGCGCGACGGCGCAGGCCACCGACAGGAACAGGTAGGTGATCGCCGTCGCCGCGACCACCCGCGAGGTGCGCGACATCGGCTTGTCCGAGCGGTCCGAGGACTCGGTGTGGAAGAGCTGCATGCCGCCGATGCGCAGGAACGGCAGGATCGCGATCGCCATCACGATGATGCCGATCCCGCCGAGCCATTGCGTGAGCGAGCGCCACAGGAGGATCCCCGCGGGCAGCTTGTCGAGCCCGACGATCACGGTCGAGCCGGTGGTCGTCAACCCCGACATCGCCTCGAAGAACGCGTCGGTGAAGTCGAGGTGCGTCGATCCGGTCATATAGGGCAGGGCGCTGACCACGCAGATCAGGACCCAGCTCAGCGCCGTCAGCAGGTAGCCGCGCCGTGCCGGAAGCCGGAACTCGGGCGCGCGGTTCGTCAGCCACAGCGCGCCCCCGGCGAAGATGGAGGTGCAGCCGGCGGCGACGAAGCCGTGCCATTCGGTGGAAGCGCCGGCGAGGTCCACCAGCGCCGGCACCATCATCATCGCGCCCACCAGCATCAACAGGATGCCGATGACATAGAGGATGGTGCTGATCGGAAGGTGGTGGCCCGGCGGACGGCCGGCCGTGACGCGTTGCGTCCCGAGGACGGTCATTTTCGTTGCCTGTCATGGGGCCGGGCCTGCGCCCGGCGATGCCTCAACCCGCTTGGCGGAAAGCGAAGCCTCCGGCGGGGCGGCGCGGCACCTCGTCGCTGTCGAGGGCGTAGACCTTCTTCACCGCCGGCCGCTCGAACATGCGCGCGTGCCAGGCGGCGACGCCCGGGTGGCCGGCCACCATCTCGGGCTTGAGCTCGCGCACCCGGTCGACGATGGCGAGCACCGAGACATCGCCGAGCGAGAAATTCTCGCCGCAGATCCACGGGCCCTTGCCCAGGTCGGTCTCGAGCCGGCCGAAGAAGAACTCCAGCCGGTCGAAGGCATGCGCGATCTCGACGGCGCTGAAGCCTGCGCCCGAAACGCGGGCGAGGCGGGCGCGCCGCTCGGGCACCGGCATCGTCGCCAGCACCTTGTCGAGCGTCGCCCGGTCCATCCGGCGGGCGCGCTCGCTCATATTGGCGTTATAGGTTGCGTCGGCCATCGACGGGTGCACCTCGTCGGCGAGCCAGCACCACAGCCGGCTCTTGGCGCGGAGCGCGGGGTCGGCCGGGCGCAGCGGCCGGTCGGGGAACACGTCCTCGATATACTCCATGATGCAGAACGAGTTGACGACGGGCTTGCCGTCATGGACCAGGGTCGGCACCACCCCGAACGGGTTGAGCTTGAGATAGTCCGGGCTCAAATTCTCGTAGCGCCACAGCTCGATATAGCGGCTCTCGTACGGAATCCCCTTCTCGTTCAAACATTGGCGGACTTGCTTGGAGCAGGTGGTATGGCCGGAATGGTAAAGCTCGAGCATGACGCCTCCGATCGCCGCGCGCCGGGCGGGCAGGGCGCGCATTCTCTGCTTCCGCCAGGTGCCGATCAAGCGCCCCGCCGCCGCAGGGCGCGGCCCCGGATTAACCGTTCGCTAAGGAGTTTACCGTAAATTTTAGCGATATCCGCCCCTTCGGGAGTATGCCGATGCCGCGCCAGAACGCCTGGTCGTCCCGCCGCCAGTTCGTCGTGCTGATCGGCTGCGTCGTCGCCCCGTGGCTGGTGATCGCCGCCGCCGCGACGCTGCTCGTTTAGCGCACCGGGCCGGGCCGGCCCGCCCCGCCCCGAGGGGCGGAAACGGAAAGGGCGGGACCTCAGCCGCGAATCCCGATGGACGCGACGGGCACGGTGATCGTCAGCGATGACCCGGTCAGCTCCTTCGCCGAGACGGTCACGTACATCGACAACGCCTTGACGGCATCGGCCGGCACGACCTGCGCCGCCGCCGATCGGGCCGGGCCGACCGCTATTGCGGCGGCCACGGCGGCGACCGCAACGAACGTCCCGAGGCGGCGGCCCGCCACTATAGGCTTTGCGATGGACGTGATCACTGTCGGTCCCAGCTGGCGCAATAACCGTGCCGTCAGGACCGCAGTATTCCTCGGCAACATAAACGCGCAGTTGATAAGAAGTCTTAGAACGGCCGAAATACTGGCCGCTTTAATCTATGTTGAAGATCGAATTCGAATTAGTTTTCGTCAAAATATAAACCGGGCGTCGCCTGTGCCCGGCGATCCCCCGCCGAACGACGGGGCTTGCCGAGTTCCGCGCGGCTCCGCAAACTGTGCGGATCGAGGAGAGGCTCGCCGGGCCGCCGGCAGGAGACCCCCGTGCGCGTGCTAGTGGCGGAGGACGATTTCTGGGTGGCGATGCTGATCGAAAGCGTCGTGCTCGCGGGCGGGCACGATGCCGTCGCCGTCAGGAGCTATGGCGAGGCGAAGGAGGCCGTCCTGGCCGACCCGCCGGACATGGCCATCGTGGATTTGCGGCTGGTCGACGGGCTGACCGGGCCCGCACTCGCGCGCGCCCTGGTGTGGGCCGGCATCCCGACCGTGGTGTGCTCGGGAAATCCGGCCGCGCGCCTGTTCCTGGACGGCACGCCCGTGCTCGCGGTTCTCAACAAGCCGGTGGACACGCAGGATTTGCGCAGGACCTTTCAAAAGGTCCACGATTTCGCCGTCGCCGGCTGACGGGCTTCCCGTCCGCAATGCGTTCGCCGTGGGCGCTCCGCCCCCATGTGGCGTGCTGAAGCGACACCCACAGCCAACCCCATCGTCTGCATAGTGTGCAGCGGAGGCGGAGCGCGTCCACTGTAGCCTGCCGTTTGCCGCGCGCGTGTGGGAACGTTGTGGCCGGACGCGAACGGAAGGCTGGTGCCGGCTGAGGGGCTCGAACCCCCGACCCCCTGATTACAAATCAGGTGCTCTACCAGCTGAGCTAAGCCGGCGTGCGTCGATCGCAGGGCGACCATAATCCCCTCTGCGGCCACCGGCAACGCGCGGACCTTTGCCGCCGGTGGGGCGTTGGTGCTGCAGCAAAGGGACGCCCTCCATGACCCTCGGCACGCTTCTCCTGATCCTGTTTATCGTCATCCTGATCGCGGCGATCCCGACGTGGCCGTACAGCCGCGGCTGGGGCTATTACCCCAGCGGCGGGCTGGGGCTCGTCGTGGTGATCCTGCTGGTGCTGCTGCTCGCCGGCCGCATCTAGCGCGCCTCGCGTGACAGGCCGGGCAGGCGGGCCTAGGATCGGTTCCAATCAAGCGAACCGACGGGGGAATTTCCGTGGCCGAACGCGCAAAGAAGCCGCGCATCATCGCGCTCGAAGAGCATTATCTCGATCCCGAGCTGAAGGCGATCCACGGCGGCGCCGGGCGGCGCGGCAACCCCGAGGTCGCGAAGCGGCTCGACGATTTCACCCGGCTCCGTCTCGCCGAGATGGACCAGGCCGGCATCGACGTGCAGGTGCTGTCGCATTCCGGCCACGGCACCCAGACGCTCGACGCCGCGACCGCCGTCGACATCGCGCCGCGGGTCAACGACCGGCTCTACGAGACCGTCAAGGCACACCCCGACCGGTTCGCCGCCTTCGCCGTGCTGCCCACGCCCGACCCCAAGGCCGCCGCCGCGGAGCTCGACCGCGTGGTCACGAAGTACGGCTTCAAGGGCGCGATGATCCACGGCCTCACCAACGGCGAGTTCATCGACCTCCCGAAATACTGGCCGATCTTCGAGCGCGCGGCCGCGCTCGACGTGCCCATCTATTTGCATCCCGCGACGCCCGACAAGCGCGTCGCCGACGTCTACTACAAGGACTACGCCGACAAGTATCCGGGCATCATGACCGCGCCCTGCGGCTACACGATGGAGACCATGACCCAGGGCGTGCGCATGGTGCTGTCGGGCGTGTTCGACACGTATCCGAACCTCAAGATCGTCCTGGGCCACATGGGCGAGGGCATCCCGTTCCTCCTCTGGCGCATCAACCACACGTTCCACGTCACCGGCTCGACCGAGTTCGAGTTCCGCGACATCTTCGCCCGGCATTTCTGGATCACCACCTCGGGCTTCTTCTCCGATCCCGCGCTGATCTGCTCGATGCTCGAGCTGGGCGCCGACCGCATCCTGTTCTCGGTCGACTGGCCGTGGGCGAACAACGTCGAGGGCGTCGGCTGGCTCGAGGGCATGTCGATCTCGGCCGAGGACAAGGCCAAGATCTTCGGCGGCAACGCCGAGCGCCTGCTGCATATGTCGCGCAACTAGAGGATTTGCGATCGTACGTCGCGGGCCCGCGAGAACGAAGACAACCAGAGGACACGTCCATGGCCACCGCCGCCGCGCCCGCAAAACGCAAGCATCGCGTCATCGCCATCGAGGAGCACTTCACCGACGCCGCCATCCCGTTCGGCGGCGGCCGGCCCGGCGCCATCACCGACCGGCTCAAAGACCTCGGCGACTGGCGACTGCGCGAGATGGACGAGGCCGGCATCGACGTGCAGGTGCTGTCGATGGCGGGGAAGGCGCTCTACCAGATGCCGCCCGCCGAGGCCGTGCCGCTCGCGCGCGAGATCAACGACCGGCTCGCCGAGGCGGTCGCCGGCCACCCGGATCGGTTCGCGGCCTTCGCCGCGCTGCCGGTGACCGACGCGCACGCCGCCGCCGACGAGCTCGAGCGCGTGGTGACGAAATACGGCTTCAAGGGCGCGATGACCCACGGCCTGTCGCAGGGCCTGTTCCTCGACGACAAACGCTTCTGGCCGATGTGGGAGCGCGCGGCCCGGCTCGACGTGCCGATCTACATGCACCCGTCGGAGCCGCACCAGACCGTGGTCGACGTCTACTACAAGGACTATCTGGAAACCTTCCCCGGCATCATCTCGGCGCCCTTGGGCTACACGGTCGAGACCGCGGTGCAGGGCGTGCGCATGGTGCTCTCCGGACTTTTCGACGCCTACCCCAACCTCAAAATCATCCTCGGCCACATGGGCGAGGGGCTGCCCTTCCTGCTCTGGCGCATCGACCACACGCTGAAGAACCCTGGCAACGCGCCGATCGAGTTCCGCGAGATCTTCTGCAAGCATTTCTGGATCACGACGTCGGGCTTCTTCTCCGACCCGGCCATGATCTGCTCGCTGCTCGAATTGGGCGCCGACCGGATCATCTTCTCGGTCGACTGGCCGTGGGGCAACAACAAGCAGGCGACCGACTGGCTCGACCGCATGTCGCTCTCGGAGGAGGACAAGGCCAAGATCTACCACGGCAACGTGGAAAGCCTGCTGCGCATGGGACGCAACGCGTAGGGGGTGATCTGGGATCGTTCCGCCCGGACGGTCGCCGGCTTTCTGCCAAACTCGCAAAAGCCCCAAATCGTCATGGCCGGGCTTGGCCCGGCCATCCACGGACACGCGCGTCCGCGCGCAAGAAGAAAGGCGTAGATGCCCGGAACATGTATGGGCATGCTGCGATCTGCTTATGCAAGCCGCCTTCCCGGAGGAAGGCTTCGCGCCATGAAAACCAGTTACGACAAGGCGACCGACAGCTTGTGCCTCGAGGTGCGGCCTCTTCCGTCTCACCGGACGGTGGAGATGGAGGAGGATGTCATGCTCGACCTGGGAAGCGATGGGAAGCCCGTCGGCTACGACAACCAACACGCCTCCACCAAGACCGAGCTGATCGCCCGACTGATCCTGGAGCAAGCGCCGGACGCGGCCTGATCGGCCGCTCCGCCGTGGGGGCCACAGTCCGCCAAAGCCCGCCGCGAGCCGCGGGCCGACCGGACGCATTCACCGCCCGTTAGGGCTGGCGTGCGATGCTCGTCCGGACGGAGGGCAGGATGCGCGTCGCGTTGCGCCATGCGGGGACCGACGACCTCAAGCTGATCGGCACCGGTTGGAGCTGGTCGCTGTTCCTCGGCGCGGGGTTCCTCGGCCTGCCGCTGTTCTTCCGCGGGCTCGCGGCGTGGGGCACGGTGATGCTGGTGCTGTGGGTCGCCCAGCTCGCGCTGCCGTTCACGGCGAGCGGCAGTACGGGTTCGCTGGAATTGCTCGTCAACCTCGTGACGTTCGGCCTCTGCCTCTATCTGGGCTTCCGCGGCAATGCGCTCGCCGCCCGGCATCTGGCCGCCTGCGGCTACGAGCTGGCCGAGCCGGACAGTCCCCATGCCCGCTATGCCGCCGAAAGCTGGGGCATTTGACCCTCGGCCGGCGAAGGCAACGTCGCCCTTGACCTGAGGAATAAAGTCCGTTATAGAGCGGTCGTTAGCGCGCCGCCCGGCATCCTGTCGCCTCAATGGCTTTTTCCGGCCGTTGGAGGCGACATTCGTTTTAAATCAAATGGTTGTGAGGGGACGTTCAGGCGACGTAGAGGCGACATGAGGCGACATACAGGCGACATTCAGGTTACATGAGGCGACATTGAGGTTACCCCGAGGCGACATGGACGCGACCGCGCGATGTTTCGCCTTGCGCGGTGGGGCGCGCCAAGGGAAGGTGCGCGACCTTCGGCCCGTCCAACGGAGCGACAGATGATCGACCTCTACACGTGGAACACCTCGAACGGCAAGAAGCCGCAGATCCTGCTGGAGGAGCTGGGCGTCCCCTACAACACCCACCCGATCGATATCGGCAAGGACGAGCAGTTCACCCCTGCCTACGTCAAGATCAACCCGAACTCCAAGATCCCGGCGATCGTCGATTCCGAGGGGCCGGACGGCAAGCCGCTCACGTTGTTCGAGTCCGGCGCGATCCTGATGTATCTCGGCGAGAAGTTCGGCCGCCTCTTCCCCCAGGCGCCGCGCCAGAAGTGGGAAACCATCCAGTGGCTGATGTTCCAGATGGGCGGCATCGGCCCGATGTTCGGCCAGGCGCACCATTTCCGCCGCCAGGCGAAGGAGCAGATCCCCTACGCCATCGAGCGCTACACCAAGGAGACGCGCCGGCTGTGGGGCGTGCTGGACGCGCGCCTCAAGGACAATCGAGTGGCTGGCGGCGGGCGAGTACACCATCGCCGACATCGCCTGCTTCCCGTGGTGCCAGCGCCACGAATGGCAGGGGGTGAGCCTCGACGAGTTCCCCAACGCCAAGCGCTGGTACCGGACGCTCGAGGCGCGCCCGGCGGTGAGCCGCGGCGTCAACCCGCCCTACGCCCAGGCGGCGTAGGCGGGCCCGGTCAGGCGGGGACGGCGGGCGCCGGCGCGTCGACGGGAGCGCGACGGGGCAGGCCGCGGGCGGCGGCGATCGCCTCCTGCAGCGCCAGAAGCTCCGCCCGCGCCGTCTCGAGGGTCTTGCGCTCGCGCGCGTCCTCGCGGTCGGTGACCTCGATCTGGGCGAGCTTGATCTCGACAAGGTCGAGCAGAGTTCTCGATGGTGCGCCGGGAAAATTTCATGGCCCCTCCGAAGCTCGAATTCGACAGGGGGACGGTTAACGTTTGATGAAAGGGAAGGGACCCGCATGAGCCGCATCGTACCGGTCGACGTCACGAAGCCGGAGACGCTGACCAAGGACCAGCGCCGCGTGTACGACGAGATGATGGCGGGGCCGCGCGGCCACGTCACCGGCCCGTTCCCCTATCTCCTCAACAACCCGGCGATCTGCGACCCGGTGCAGACGCTCGGCGCCTACTGCCGGTTCGGCTCGTCCTTGCCGCGCAAGGTGATGGAGCTCGCCGTGCTGGTTACGGCGCGCCACTGGAACGCCTATTACGAATGGGGCGCGCACGCGCCGCTCGCCCGCAAGGAGGGCGCCATCGACGCCACGGTCGAGGCGGTCGCGCACCGCCGCCGGCCCGAGGGCGACGCCGACGCCGCGCTGGTGTGGGATATCGTGACCACGCTGATCGACAAGCGTGGCCTCGACGACGCGCTCTACGCCAGGGGCAAGGCGCGCTTCGGCGAGGGGGGCATGATGGACCTCGCCACGACCGTCGGCTATTACGGGCTCCTCGCCCAGCTGTTCAACATCTTCGCCGTCGGCGCGCCCGAGAGCTTCGAGAAGCTGCCGGCCTAGCGCGGCGCCATCGCCCGGCGATACGCCGCGATGCGGTCGAGGATCGCATCGCGGAGCGGCGAGTCGCGCCGCATGTAAAGCGCGAAGGGCGGGGCCTCGACGCGCACGTAGTGGCGGGCGAGGTCCGGCTGGCGGGCGAGCCGGGCGTAGCCGTACTCGTCGGGCGGATCGATCCACACGTCGGGCAGGCCGTAGCGGTCGAGCACATAGGTCCGGAATGTCCGGTCGAAGTCCGGCCTGAAGCGGTTGCGGGCGATGAACGCGTCGTTAAGCCCGGCGACGTCGAGGAAGCGCGCGCCGCTGTAGTACGGGATCGCGCCGGCCTCGCTGTATGCGATGGAGAGGCCCGGAAGGCTGGCCAAGGCTCTGCCAAGGGCGATGTACGGCCGCAGCGGTGCGTCGGCCACGGCCATCTTGACCACGTAGAACGTGCCGACGTTGGCGCCGATCATGATCGCGATCAGCGCTGCGGCGGCGAGCTTCGCCACCGCCGACCGGCTCGCCTCCGCCACCGCATGGTCGATCGCTGGGATCAGGGCGGCCACCGCCGCGACCGCGAGGGGCGCCATCAGCGGCGCCTTGAAGCGCCACTCGAAACCCATCACCGGCACCACCCCGAACATGTAAAGGAAGAACGCGCCGGCGGCGGCGAGCCCCGCCCAGACGACCGGCTTCTGGCTGCGCGGCCGGACCAGCACACCGACGGCGATGGCCAGCAGAAGCGGCGCGACGTGACTCACGAAACCGGACTGCGCGTTGAACACCCATCGGGCGAGGCGTCCCGTCCGGGTAATTCGCTCTGGCCCGAGCTTCATGTAGGCCGGCAGCGGCAGCACCGCCCCGAACGTCGCGAGCTTCCAGGCGAGATACGCGGCGATCAGCAGTGCGAGCGGCGCCGCGTACCAGAGCGCCGCGCGCATGAGGTCGGCGCGTTTCAGCCCCGCGGGCAGCGCGATCACCGCGGTGCCGACGACGATCGGCAGGATCGCGTCGGCCCGCGTCAGCAGCGCAACGAACGACAGCGCGGCGAGCGCCAGGAGGCGGGGGGCGAGCGCCGGCTCGCGCCACGCCCACAGCACCGCCGCGCCGGCGAGCTCGGCCATGACGAGGCTCGTCTCCATACCGGAGATGGCGTGGCGCGCAGGGATCGGCGACAGCGCGAGGGCGAGCGGCGCGAGCCCGGCGAGCCAGCGAAGCGGCGGCGCCAGGGCCAGCCGCGTCGCGATCCCGACGAGCAGCAGCGCGAGGGAAGTGCAGCCGAGCCCCAGCGTCACCGCGACGCGCGGAATCGCCGCGCCGCTGACGAGGTGCCCGGCGGCGAGCAGCACGACCCACAGCGTCGACGAGAACCCTTCCACCGGCGTGCCGCCGGCATCCCACGCGAAGCCCTGTCCGGCGGCCAGGTTCTGCGCGTACCGGAACAGGATGAACGTGTCGTCGACGAACCCGCCGTGGAGGTAGACGGTCGCGGTCGCGACCAGGATCGCGACGGCGCCGGCGAGGCTGGCGAGTTCGAGGACGAGCCCCGCCCCCGCCGGCGACCGCGCGACGCTCGCCATCGGGCCCCTCTAGGCGCCGCGCCGCGCCGCGGCCGACCGCGCGAGCTTCGCCGCCGTCTCCGCGGCGTATTCGTCCATCGGCTTCAGGGTCGGCTTGTCGCGGATCAGCTCCTGCGTCTGCCGCACGATCTCGTCCTCGGCGAGCGCCAGGTCGATGGGAACGCCGAAGGGCTGCGCGACGTGCCACGGCGTGTCGCAATAGACCTCGGACCGGTTGCCTTCCGGGTCGTGGAAATAGACGCTCCATGCATTGCCGTGGGTAATGCCGCGTATGTCGGTCACCGGCTCGGCGAGCAGCGCGGCGTGGTAGGCGCGCACGCTGGCGAGCGAGTTGGTCTTGAACGAGATCTGCTGCAGGATGTTGAAGTCGATCTCCTTGGGCCTTCCCTCCTGCATCACGAGCTGGTGATGCGAGCCCGCATCGAGCGTGAGGAAGGCGATGCGCGAGCCGCGCGCCTCGCCCCGGTCGGACACGAGGAACCCGTAAAGCCTTGTGTAGAAGTCGACCATCCTATCGAGGTCGTGCACCCAGAGCCCCATGTGGGTGAGCTTCACCTGCGGCAGCGTCGGCATGGCTCCCTCCTTCGCACGTGGTCCCGAAAAGCTAGAGCCGAATGGCCAATTTTGGAAGGCGAACCACAGAGATTCAGAACGTCGAAAAATTTGATCGTCATTGCGAGCGAAGTGAAGCAATCCAGTGTCCGCCTGGATTGCTTCGTCGCTGCGCGCCTCGCAATGACGGGACCCCCCGTGCCTCTGCGGTGGATCACACCTCCAGCACGACGGAGCCGGTGGTCCGGCGCTGGGCGAGGTCCTCGTGCGCCCGGGCCGCCTCGCGCAGGGGATAGGCGTGGCTGACCTCGATCTTCACCGTGCCGTCCGCGACCGCGGCGAACAGCGCGCGCGCGTTGGCGGCGAATTCGTCGGGTGTCGCGGTGTAGTGCGGCAGGCTCGGGTGGGTGAGGTAGATCGAGCCGAGCTGGCCGAGCCGGCGCGGCGGCACGGGATCGGGGTCGCCCGAGGCCTCGCCGAACGAGGCCAGGATGCCGCGCCGCGCGACGCAGGCGAGCGAGCCCTCGAACGTCGCCTTGCCGATCGAGTCGTAGACGACCGGGCAGCCGGCGCCGCCTGTCACTTCCTTGACCTTCGCCACGAAATCGTCGCGCCCCAGCACCAGTGGATGATGGCAGCCATGGGCGCGCGCCACCTTGGACTTGGCGTCGGAGCCGACGGTGCCGATCACCGTCGCGCCCAACGCCTTCGCCCACTGGCAGAGGATCAGACCGACCCCGCCGGCCGCGGCGTGCACCAGGATCGTGTCGCCGGGCTTCACGCGATAGGTCTCGAACAGCAAGTAGCGCGCCGTCATGCCGCGCACCATCATCGACGCGGCGGTGCGGCCGTCGATGGCGTCAGGCAGGGCGGCCACCCGCCAGGCGGGCACCACGCGATGGGTGGCGTAGGCGTTGTCCGGCCCGCCGCAGGAAGCGGCGCGCTGGCCAACTGCAAGGTGTACGACTCCCGGCCCCACCGCCTCGATCGTGCCCGCCCCCTCGATGCCGAGCCCGGTCGGCAGCGTCGCGGCGTGCTGGCCGCGGCGGACCAGGATGTCACGAAAGTTGACCGCGACGGCGGTCTGGCGGATCAGCACCTCGCCGGGCCCGGGCGCCGACGGCGCAAACTCCTCCCAGCGCAGCACCTCCGGCCCGCCGGTCTCGTGGATGCGGAACCGATAGGCCATGGGCCGATGCGATCAGCCGGTGCGAGCTCGGCGGCGGGCGCGCTGCCGTCCGACCGCGCCGAAGGCCAGCAGCCCCGCGCCCAGGATGGTCAACGTCGCCGGTTCCGGTACGGCGGCGGGTGCAAACGAAACGAGGTGAAAATAATCCCCGTCGTTGTTTTCGAATGAAACCAGTGCGTTCGAATAAAAACTGCCCACGTCGAAGCTGAAATCCCCGTTTGTCCCGTCGCCCCAAGTGCCGCCTCCGGCGGGCTGGCCCACCAGCTCTTTCGTCAGGTCAACGCCATCCCTGAACCAGTAGAACGTCGTGAAATCCATCAACTGATAGATTCCATTTCCACTCTGTGCACCGGTGACGGTCAGTGTGAACACCGAGATTCCCAACGTGGTCGCTGAAACACCGTTGCTCGGGTCCGGGGCAGCTAGCAGCGTTGCGGGGTCGAGGATGAGCACGCCGGTCGCCGTGGCGCTGCTGCTCATATCGCCGGGTTCCCACACGAGATTGTACGTCACGAGTCCGGCATCCGCCCGTGACGCGCCGCCAATAGTTACAACGCAGGCTAAAACGGCAGCGCCAACCGCGCCGCGAAGCGTCTTGAACATCGAACTGGCCCCCACTGCCCCCAGTATGCACGCAAAATCGAGCATACCATGGTTCGGGCCCGAGCCGACAGACTCATAGGGTTTGACGTGCCGCTCCGCGCTTCCGATACTTGGCGCGTCAAGTAGGGAGTGACGCGATGGCAACGCAGGAACGCGCCAAGCTTGGCACCTCGGCGATGCTGACGACGCCCGCCGACACCAAGATTACGGACGACGAGCTGCCGATGGGCCGCTCGGATCTGCGCGACCGCATCCCTGTGCTTGGGCTCCGCGAATACTGGTATCCGGCGATCCGCGAGTCCAAGGTCGGCCGGAAGAAGCCGGTCATGGTCAAGATGCTGGGCGACGACATCTGCCTGTTCCGCGGCGCCTCGGGCAAGGTGGTGGCGCTCCACAACGCCTGTCCGCATCGCGGCGCCATGCTGTCGCGCGGCAGTTGCGAGTTCCGCGGCCACCTTGCCTGCTTCTATCACGGCTTCGTCTTCGACGAGCGCGGCGAGTGCGTGGCGGCGCTGGGGGAGGGGCCGAACTCGCCGATGCCCGGCCAGATCCGCGCGCGCACCTATCCGACCGCGACGCTCAAGGGCGTGGTGTTCGTGTGGATGGGCGAGGGCGAGCCCGTGGCGCTCGAGGAGAACATCCCGGAGGAGTTCTTCCAGGACGAGAAGATCGTGCTCGACTGGGCCACCGTGTGGCACCAGAACTGGCGGCCCTGCTTCGAGAACTCGTTCGACAGCCACGTGCGGTATCTCCACCGCAACTCGGCGCTCCTGCTGATGAAGGCGATCTACCCGCCGCACTTCCCGCCGGGGCGGCCGAAGCGCATCGGCAAGCACCGCCTCGTTCCGACGCGGCCGCTGCACGACCTCTCGCCGATCGACCAGGAGTATTTCGCCGGCCTCAAGGCCAAGTGGCCGCGCACGCGCTACCGCCGGCTGTGGACCTGGATCTTCGACATCGTGCGCCTGCCGTTCGCACGCTTCCCGGTCTACAATCCGTCGGAGGACTGGGACACCGGCCAGCATCTGCCCTGCATGGTGCGCATCAACTACCAGACGCACATGTGGACGCGCTGGGCCGTGCCGGTCGACGAGAAGACGACGCGGATGTTCTATTTCCACATGGCGAAGCGCACGACATGGTGGGGCCGCGCCTACGAATGGTGCGCCTACCATTTCTATCATCACTGGGTGATGGACCGGAATTTCTCGGCGCAGGACCGCCCGGCGGCCGTGTACGCCTATTACGACCGGCCCGAATACCTCGCCCCGACCGATGCGCAGCTCGTGCAGTGGCGCCGGTTCCTGCTGGGCGCGCGCGGGATGCCGGGCGAAAAGCCAGGCGCCGCGGCGCCGGAGCGGGCCGCGGAGTAGGGCGGGCCGCGCAACGTTGACACCGCCCGCCGCGCGCCGCTAGAAGGGCCGCGACCGCGCTTGGATGGAGAGGTGGCCGAGCGGCTTAAGGCGGCGGTTTGCTAAACCACCAAGTAACGCCCCCGTCCACTTCTCCTTACTTCCAAACGCTCGGATTTCTGCGGTTTCAAAGCGCCCGCAAGGCGTCAACGCCCCGTTCCGCTTCCCTCCGCCTCACACTCTCGATACCAATTCAGATACCAAGTGCTAGGCTCACAAGCCTTGGCGCTGATTTGGCACCGAACGTGGCACTGAAAGGGGAAGGGGCATGGCGGACATCTATGAGAGACTTTGGTGCGTCCATTGCAAGGCCCACTCGATAATGGCCCGTATCGATGCTGCCCCCGAAGCAACGGTAAGGTGCGAAAACTGCAAGGCAACGATAACGAAGGAGACGGCTCTGTTTCATACCAGGGATGCCGACAAGCAGCCGATAAGGCACCCGACCACGACGACGCGATCCGATTCGCGCTCTCTAGCTCGCGTCCGCGTCCGCACGGGGGCGGGGGCGATCCAGCTCCCGCTCGACGGCGAGGCGCACGATTTCTTCGGGACTCACCCGATCTCGGCCGCGCGCTTCCGCAGCCGGCAGCGCGTGGCACCGTTGAAAAGAAACAGGACTTCCAGGTCGGAGCGATCGAGCATGGCGGGATTGCACCGTACGAAGGTTTCAATCCCGTAAAGGGATGGCCCTCTGCGGCTCGCCGCGCACTCGGACCAGCGGCTCCCGGTTTGACGGCGAAGGGGGCCAGCCAAGAAGGTGACTGCGCGGGCGATGAACAAGCAGGAAGCGGCGAATTACTCACCCCGTTATCGTGCCTGAGGCTATCAAGTTCGCCGTCGCGCCGGGTACGGTCGTTCTATGCAACTACGAGACGGGATTTCGCGAACCGGAAATGGTGAAGCGGCGACCGGCCGTCGTCTTGTCGCCGCGACTGCCGCACCGGGATGGGCTTTGCACGGTGGTTCCTCTTAGCACCACTCCGCCCGCGCGCGAGTTGGAATATCAGTGCAAAATCATACCTCAAATGCCATTGCCAGCGCCGTTCGATGCTCCCGAGTTTTGGGCCAAGGCGGACATGCTCGCAACCGTGTCCTTCAGTCGCCTCGATCTGTTTCGGACGGCGCGGGATTTCAGCGGGAAGCGAAAGTACGTGCAACCCAAGTTGAGCGCGGACGATCTGCTCCGGGTGCGACGTTGCGTGCTTCATGCGCTCGGGCTAAGCGCCTTGACGGGACATGTTTAGGGGACCATCTTATCCTGGATTGCGCGCGGCTTCGGCCGTTGCGCCTCAAGACCGGCTTAGGCCGGCCGGCCCCGCCAAGGCGAAGCCAAGCCCGGCGGGGCTGTTGTTTCTGCCCCTAATCACGGCGTGCTCGGCAGGTCAGCCGGCTTGTCGACCTTCTCGACCTTCCAGCCGCACAGGCGCAGGTGCCGCAGCACGTCGGCGGCCGCAATCCATCGGGCCTTGTCAGCGTCGCCCGGCCGCTTAGAGCGGATGTGCCGGCGCAGGGCGAAAGCGATGTCGCGGCGGATGTCGTCGTCGGTCACGAGCGTTGCCCCCGCAGCTCGGGCGGATCGAACCAATAGACGTGCTCGGTGACCGCGAGGACGATCTCCGCCCGCGTCATCGTCCACGCGCGTGCCGCAAGGCCGACAGGCGCATCGTCCGGCATGGCGTCCTCGTTCCCGGCCGCAATCTCACGGAACCGTTCGCGCAGCACGCTTTCAGGCAGCGCCCACGCGTCGGCCACCGTCAGGCGGAGAGGTTCGTCGGCCATGTCGCCGATCCTGCCATCGTCGCGCCGGAAAGAGAAGGGGCCGCCCCGAAGGGCCGCCCCTGTCGGCGGGCGTCAAGGCCGGGAAGAGACTCGCCCTCCCGGCCCCTCCGCGCTTCCATCGGACTGCTAGGAACCGATGGAGACGACGATGGTGAAACGCGCCCAAAGGGATAAATCATGGCTGACAGAAACGGAAACTGCCCTCATCGTGGCCCTGAAATCGGTATGCCAGTTATTGATCGACAAAGCCGTTGCCAAGCCCGAGGAAGTAGACGCGGCGCTTTTGGCCGAACGTGACCGTTTTGCGGTTCGAGGCATGACAAAGGGCGCCGCAGTTGTTCAAATCGTGGTCCAACAGCGGCAACGAGACGCGCAATCTCCCTCTCTACTATCTCCATTGAACAGTGACCTTCCAAAAGGCTCTGCGTAGGGTTTGTCGCATCAGTCTCTTGCCGGTTGCCGCAATTACGCGATCCGCGCCCACGCCAGCGCAAGGGCGAGCCGGTGCAGAAAGACCCGCATCCACGTCACCGCGATACCCGCGCCACGTGAAATCGCGCACGGCCGGCCATCGCGTCCCGATCCCATGTCGAACTCGACGGCGAGGCCCACGGGCGGCGGTTCGTCGGGAAACCCGACCAGCCCGCTCCGGTGCACGAAAACATCATCAGAGCCATCGTCGGGCCTGATAAATCCAAAAGCTTTTTCGGTTTTCCAATATTTAAGAGTGCCGGTTCGCATCTTTCCTCATCCTCGTCCGTTCGATTTCGTCGCGCTCGGCGCGAAGGAAGTCGAGCATTTCCATCCGGCGCAGCACGCAGTCGACGCAATAACAAAGCTCGGGCTCGCCATCGTCGATTTCGATTTCGTCCCGCATCATTCTGTCAGCGCATGTATGAGGCCGGCGCGCTCGGCGGCGGATTGCAGGCGATGGTCGATGAAGTCCTCAAGCTGCGCCCGGTAATTTGGATGGCCGTTGTCGCGGCAGAACCGCCCAACTCGCGCAATCCAGATTCCCAGCCGGCGGTTCGCGTCGCCGCCCCAGCGCGGGATCAAAATCGCGCCCGCATCCGTCTTGGCGAATTGCGAAACCTGGTCATCGGTCAGCGACACAGGGACCGGCAACGGCTCGCCGAACTCGCGCACCACGGCGTATTAGCGCATCGGAGTAATCCATGCCGCCGATTGCCTTGTCGATATCGCCGGCTACGTCCAGCCGGGCAGGATTTTCCATCACACGGAGACGAAGTGGCGACGGAACGTAGCGCATCGTCGCTCGCCAGTCCCATCGCCGCCGCATCTCGTCGCCAACTCGTCGGCGCCCTCAATCAAGCCGCCGACCTCGACTTCGGCCAGGGCGCGAACGCGGGCCTGTTTCGCGTCGCGATTTCCAGTAATCTTCCGGTGCGATCAGCGCCATCGGCGCTCGTTCTCGGCGTGCATCGGCACGCGTCGACCACGCCGTTGCGGCGGCACGTCGCGCGGCTCGCCGTGGATCGCGCCTCCAGCCCCAGACGATAACGACGCATTCCGGCGGCGTCTCGGCCGTCTGCGAGCCGCGTGGGGCTCGGTGATAATGCAAATCGCGATTGCCCATTTGCAGCCGCAAGTCGGCCATCTCAACGTCGCTCGGCGGGAGCGTGTCCTCGACGGAGACGAGTTCGGCAGTTATTATCCTCGGCCATCACGCGACCCGCTGCGGCGGCATCTTGTGGATCACAGCCTTCTCGGCGGCCTTCGCCGTGGCTGATAGGCGATCCCGCCATCCTGCAAAGTGCCGGTGCGCTTCGTCGTAGACGCCATAATGCATGCCGTCCGGGCGCAACTTCGTAGGTGGTCGTCGGAATAGAGCGTTTGGTCGGAGTCCAGTTGCACGATGCGACAACGGGTGGCCGTTCAGACAACACGCGAGCGTGCCTAACGCGCGACGATCACGAGACGAAGCAGTAATGGCGATGGCGCAGGCCATCGGCTCGCGACCAGGGTCACCATCGTTGCCGCTTGTACGAGCTGCGCGGAACCGTGCTCCTGAATCGAGCGCCCAGCAGGCTGGGATTCTGGCGAGCACGTTCGTCGTATGTCTGCATGCCGCGCGAGCGTCACGTAGAGCGTGACGCATCGCATTGGTGCGCCTGGTGGCCGATGCTGCACCTGGGTCCGGGGTGATCTTGATCCTCGGAGGTGTTAGTCATATTCGTCGTCGTCCTTCTGTTCGGTGGGGAAAATTTTGTCGGGCCACGAAACGAGGTGATCGCCGGACCCGTACGGATTGAGTTGCACCCGGCCGAGCGCGTTCGACCGAATGATGGCGGCGACGCCCGAACCAAGGGCGCGGCCGATGGCCATCGTCAGGGTATCGCGCGATATCGAACCACCAGCCGCCCGATACGCCGCGTGGCTCGCCATCAATGCCCTGAAGGCGTCGAGCCAGCGTTTGAACTCGCCTTCGCAATGGCCGAGCGCCGCGCGCAGATCGGCGGCGGTTTCCGACAGTTGCACAGCACGTTCCGCTGCCAGTCGTAGGGCTTCGGCCTCAGCCTCAGCACGTTCGCGCTGCGCAGCCTCGGCCGCATCCTGTTCGGCGAGCCGCTCGGCTGCAATCTGGCGAAGTGCCGCGTCGACGCGGCGATCTTCAGCGCGGACGGCCATGCTATGAGGCCTCGTCCGGGGTGGCGTCGGACGGAGTCACGATCTTGACCGAGCTTACGCGCAACGCGCTCGGCAGCGGCGCGGTCGCCATTCAGCATGGTGCAGCCCGGCGCTCCGCAGGAACCACATGCCGCCGCGCCGATAAAGCGCATCGAACGCGCCATTCGGCCGCTGGAAATCGATGCTTTCTTCCTCGAAAACCGGCGCGGAAGTCATGCTTGTGGCCATGTCACTTCTCCATTCTGGCGCGCAGTGCGCTTTCAAGGTTTTGCCAAGCGCGTTCTAGAAGGACGGCGACCAGCCTTTGTGCGACGGGCGAGTGTTCGCCCGCGCATCGTTTCACCTCACGGCAGTAAATGGCCAAGGCGTCCAAGATCGGGCCGGAGCCGTCGCCATCGCCATGATCGGTCGTCACCTGTTCGGCTAACGTCTGCATCATCCGCCCCCACCGCGACCGAGAGCGAAGCGCACCACAACGTCGGTGGACGACGCGATGGCAACGTGACTTTGACTCGGGGAGAGTTTGAAAAGCTCCACGGTGTTGCCCAACGCGGGAACCGAGGTCGCGGTGTCGGCCACCACGTCGGATGAATTGCCGAACAGGATCGAAAAATTGTCCGTGCCGTAGCTCGTCACGCGCACGCAGCGGTCGCTCGGGAATTGAAACGTCCGGTTGGCCGCCGTGCTTTCCAGCGCGTAGGTCATCGCGTGGCCGGAAGTCGAGGCGAAGGCCGGAGCCGTCGACGGGATCGGCGAGAACAGCGCGCCGTCGAGAAAACTCACTTGCTCAACTCCGCCAGCGCACGCGTCGCCCGTTCGGCCTTCTCGGCAACCACTGCCTCAGCGGCGGCAAGCGCCTCAGCCCTGGCGTTCAACGCAGACTCGCGCAAATCCAGCTCGGCGCCGCGTGCGTCCAACCGCTTCACCTGCTCGGCAAGATCGGCATGCTGCGCTTCTATCTCGGCGGCCTGTGCCGAATGGGCCTCAACGGCAGCGCGCGTCGCATCCTCAGCCGCAGTCTTGGCCTCAACAATGCGTTCGGCGGCTTCGGTTTCGGCGAGGCGCGCAACGACTTCGCGTTCCCGTGCTGACGCTTCGGCCTTGGCGAGGTTCTCGTACTCGGTCGCTAGGCGCGCCGGATCGGCGACCATTGCAAGGAATTGCCGCCATTCGTCCGGCGGCGGTAAGTCGGGCGGAAATCACCATGTCGATTTTCCTTTCAGGGATGGGCCAGGCGGCGGCGGGCGGCGCGGATGCGAGCGGCCAAGCCACCAGCGGTGAGTCCGCCAGCGTTGATGTAGTCCGATGCGCGGCGCGGACGGTTGGGGGCGCGCGGCGAATGCCTGCGCTTGAGTTCTTCAGGCAGGTCGTCGTTGAGCCACGCTTCGGGCGGGGGCGCGTCACGTCGCCGTTCGATCTCGGCGTCGAGGCCGGGGCCGATCTTCTCTGCGCGTCGAAGCGCGAGGCTGAAGCGAGAATACGGAGCGCCGTCGTCACGAAACGTCGACATGAACTCGCCGTGGCCCACCTGGATCGCGTACATCTTTCGGCCGTCGACGTTGCGGAAGGCGCGGATGCGGACGGCCTCGCCGACGGTCATGTGTTGGTCGACCGCAGGCGGCTTCATCGCTGCCCCCGCTCGTAGCGTTCGATGTCGGCCAGCGTCTCGCGCATCATTCGTGCCCAGACGGGATTTGCCATCATCCGGGCCGGAAAGGGCGGTGCGGCGTCTTGGCCAGACAAGAACCGATGCAAGCCTTGGGCCAGGAACAGAACCTTGCGGGCCAGAACGGCCTCGGCTCGACTTACATCAATCGGCGCGCTCATGCCCAGCCTTCTTCATCCGCAAGGGCCTCGGCCCAGCCCCGCACGCGGTCGGGAGCGCCGTAAACGACCTTCAGGAACTTTCCACCGCGCTCGGCGCGCCAGACGGGCGAGTTGTGCTCGGTGAACTCGGTCAAGATCGCCGTGATGCCAAAGCCCGCGTCGATCTTGTCGCCAACCTTCGGCGGCTCAGGCCCAGGGGATTCTAGAGCGGCCTTGAACGCTGCGCGTTCGCCAGCAGGCGGGGCGGGGGCGCGGAAGTCGCCGAGTAGCGCGCGCCATTCAGCGGCCGCTTGTTCGCGATCCTCGGGGGTTGTGAAGGCGTGCGTGTTCGTGTTCTCGTTGCGGGCGTCAACCTCAACGGCTTTCAGGTCGGCCGCGACCTTCCTCAGTAACGTCTCAGCCGCGCGGTTAGACTCCACCAAAGTCGGATAAACGGCGATGCGCCGCTTGCCCCCTTCGTCAACCGCGCGCATGAACTTCTGGCCCTTCATGACGCGGATAAGGTGGTTGACCGGATCGGCCTCAAGGATCGCTTCCTTGACGGCTTTCGGAACTTTGTTCTTGCTGCCCTGCGGGCGACCGGGGCGGCGCTTTGCGCGCGCGGCAGAAGCGGAAACGGTTTCGTTCTCCGTTTCCAACTCGTCGCCCGAACCTCGAAAGGCCAGGATTTCCGCGCCGCTCTCGCCATCCATCGGTGCCACAAGCCCACTTTGGTATCGTAATTGGTATCCAACGCCCCTTCAAAATGCGCCCCCAAATGCAAATCGGAAAGCGCAAAGAGCGTCGAACAACGGCTAATTAAGTTTGGGCGGGAGATAGGCGTGAAATGTGCGATTGCGGCGGTTGAGCCCGCCAAGGCCGGCGATAGTTTATGAACGTTCTGGTACCTCTATAAGCGCGTGTGTGAACGCACAACCACGCCCATCCACACACCATCCCCGTCACACTCCGTCACAAAGCGTCACATGTGACAGGCTGTGACGGCTGCCGTCACCGTCACACACACCCTATGGGGTGTGACGTGTGACGCTCGCCTGTGACGTGACGCAGGACTGTCGGGTGGGGGTTCAGCCGTTGGCCTTCATGGTGGCGGACTTGCGTGCGGCTTGGGTTTCGGTCACGGGCCAGACCTTGCCATCCCATTCGGCCATGTAGCCGCCATCGACCAGCGCGCCGCGAGCGCGTCGGAAAGGTTCGCGGGGATTGCGCGCGTCCTTGTCCAGAATGCCGCTCTTGAATAGCGCGTCCCTCCACGTCTCGACGCTGATTACACGCGCGCCCGATGGATAGTGGATCGCCTCGGGGGCAGGCTCGCCATGTTCGGCGACGGCATTATGCAGAACGTTGAGGGCGCGCTGATTCGTCGGGGAAAGGGTCTTGCGCTTCGATCCCGCTGGGGACGCAGCGAGGGGCGAGACGACGCACGACGTAAGGGGCGCACCGTCCCGCCCGGTCGCAATTTCCACCACCTCCAACCCAAAGGAAAATTCCCCCTCGGTCGGAAGCTCCCGTTGCTTGCGAATGGTCGCGGTCGAAAATGACGAATCCTCGCTAGCCGTCACCTCGATTTCCGTATCGACAGCCGCGCGTAGCAGGGAGTGACCGCGTGCGCCTCGCGATTGATCCTTACCCGAATGATGGACGCAGAGAACATGTGCGCCCGTCTTGGCCCGGATGCGGTCAAGGTTGGCGACCAGTTGGCCCATGTCGGTCGGGGCGTTCTCGTCGCCGCCATTCATGGCACGCGACAGGGTGTCCACCACAATCAGCGCGACGGGCGTCTCGAAGCGCGCCGCCGCTTCCTTGATCCGTTCGATTACCGTTGCCGTGTCGCCGGCCGGGTCGCGCAGATCGACGGGCGTCTCGATCATGGCGAAGGGCGTCCGCGCGTCCTCGAGCCCATGATGTAGCCGATAGGCGCAAACCCGATTGGCGAACGACTTGCCCGCTTCCGCCGCGAGGTAGATCACGGGGCTGGGGGTTACGGCGCGGCCAAACCAGGCCTCCCCGCGCGCGATGGCAAAGCCCATGTCGAGCGCGAGGAAGGTCTTGCGTGAGCCCGTCTCGCCATAGATCAGGGATAATCCGTGGCGTTCCAGAACGCCCGCGATCATCCCACCGCCGCCGAGGTGCGGCTCGATATCCTCGAAATAACGAAGCGGAAGGCGTGGCGGAACGTCCGACTCGGCGTGGACCTTATCGGCACGACGGGCTGTGGCAAGGTCGGTCATGCCGCCCTCCCCAGCCATGCCGGCCGCGCCCATCGCGAACGCAAGGCAGTGACGACGCGGCGATGCAGCTCGGGCGTCTCGGGAACGATTTTCCATGCCGGGCTCAGTGCGCCGGCCAGATCACCGTCCCAATCGAGAACGCAGGCGACCCAATGGCGGCCCCTTGCGTGCCGTTCGATCCAGTCGGCGGGCGTCGTTACTAACGCGATAGCCGCTTCGCAGTCATAGCTTCGGGCAATCTCGGGTGCGCCGAGGACGACGGCCTTGCCGTGTCGCAGCCACCATCTCGCCGGATCGCTGGCCGCCCAAGCAACCGCGTCCAGCACGTCGCCGCGCTCGTCCTCGACCGGCTCGACTTGGCAATCGAGACATCCGGGCTCGAAGGATCGGACCGGGCGGAACAACCCGTTCGCCAGCGTCTCGACGTAGCAGGACGCGGGGATATCGCAGACATTCACCACGGGAACGCCTCTCGATCACGCCACGCCCGGTCGCGTGCCTCGCGAAGCTCTGCCGGCGTCACGTCGCGGAAAGGCCGGCGAGGTTTGGCGAGCCGCATAGCGCGCTGGCCAAACGCATCGGCGGTCATCCGTTGGGCGAAGTCAGAACGGGGGCGGGCTTGCGAGGCGGAATGCGATGCGGTAGAAAATCGGGGCCAAGTCGATTTTGTGTTCCGCGCCGCGCTCGTCCCTCCCCAGGGGCGGGCGCGATGCATTTCACTCGCCCTCCAGCATCCGCAAGAAACGAGCGCGGCCGATGATCCAGCGCTCCCCAATTTTGAACGCGCCGGCGATCTCGCCTCGGTTCAGCGCCTCGTAGAACTTGCCCTCGGACATGCCGAGAAGGCGCGCGCCGTCCTTGGCCTTGATCGTGGCAGCGTCTTCGGTGTTCGCGGTCGCAACGGACATATCGGGTTCTCCGCTATTTCGGGGCGCTACTGCGCGCCCCGCTGTCCCCCAAATAACGCTTGCCAGCCCCCGGTTCTATACCCTAAAATCAGATTTAGGCGTTATAGTGGAGTTACGCGAGAATGGCTCAAATCACCATCCAATGGACGCGGGGGCGAGAGTGTCGGATCGTCGAGCGGCGAGTTGGGCGCACCCTCGCGGAAGACCCGGATCAAGAGAAGGGCGACCGCGCAGAACAAACCTTGGCGTGCGAAGGCAGGGTCATCGTCACTCTGCCAAAGGCTGCCACGTTGTATGAGCGTCTAGCGGCCTGCGGAACGGCCGAGGATGCGCAATCGTTTGCGAGCAAATACGGACTGCTCCGGCATGCCTACGCGGAGCCGGTGGCGGACTTCTTGCGGGATGCCCGGACGGTCCGCGATCTTCTGGCCGAAGCGAAAGAAGCCCAAAAGGCAGACGAATGGGAGCCGGTGCGTCAAAGGCTCGTCGCCTTGCGCAAAGACGTGAAGCTCGACTATGCGCTTGGCGCGGACGATGCAGGACGCACACAGCCGCATTTCAGGGCCAGCACCCTGTTTGCATTTATCGTTACCGCGCTGGTCGGTGACCTCACGCAAGGCCGCCACTACCACCGCTGCGACAACCCTAGCTGCGAGCGCGACCAATACTTCTATTTCGGCGCGGGCACCGGCCACCGGCAACGACAGCCAGGCCAGCCTTGGTATTGCTCGCCCACCTGTCGGGCGGCTCACGCGTATGAGAAACGCAAGCAAAAGGAGCAATAGCTATGAAGGACTACGTACTGGAACGGCGCGGAAACTCGATCCGCATTAGGATCGAGCGGGACCGCGATCTGACCACGGGCAAGCGGGCATGGCACCTCGAAACTGTCAAGCCCCTGTCCGGCGAGACGCGGACGCAGCATCGGACGCGCGCCAAAGCCCGTGCCGTCGAGTTGATGGCCAAGATGAACAGGGGCGAGCACGTCGAGCGCTCGGCCGCCACGGTCGAAACCTACTTCCGGGATTGGCTCGGCCAGCCGGTCGGGATCAGTCCCAAGACCATCGAACGGTATCGCCAGCTTGCCGAACAGCAAATCTATCCGCACCTTGGCACGAACGCGCTACAGAAGCTCACTCCGGCCGACGTGCAGGGCTGGCACGCCACACTACTCAGTAGCGGCGGGAAGGGTGGCAAGCCTCTGTCAGCCCGCACCGTGGGGCACGCTCACCGGCTCCTGCATGCCGGCCTCGCCCGTGCTGCCAAGGGGCAGATTGTGTTTCGCAACGTGGCGTCATTGATTGGGCCGCCGAAGGTAGAGGATAAGGAAGTCGCGGCGCTCCGGGCGGACCAGATCGGCGACGTGTTGGAAAGGCTCCAGGACCACTCGTTCTATCCGCTGGTTGTCGTGGCGCTTGGGACGGGGCTGCGACGTGGCGAGCTTCTGGCGCTCCGCTGGTCGCGCGTCGATCTCGACGGCGGAACGCTCAGGGTCGAGGAGTTGGTCGAGGAAACGAAAGCCGGCCTCCGGTTCAAGGCTCCAAAGTCCCGCCATGGTCGCCGAACCGTATCTCTGGCCGCCCAGCGTGGTGGAGGCCCTACGGGCGCACCGGAAAGGCCAGCTAGAGCTTCGGCTTGCCCTGGGCCTCGGCAAGCTCCCTGACGACGCGCTGGTGTTCTGCCAGCCGGACGGCTCGGCCATGTCGCCGGACAAGCTGTCGCGCGACTGGTGCCGGCTGGTCGCGGCTAGGAAGCTGCCCAAGGTGTCGTTCCACGCCCTGCGGCACAGCCACGTCTCGGCCCTGATCGCGGGCGGGCTCGACGTGTTCAGCGTGTCGCGCCGGATCGGCCACGGTTCGGCCGCGCTGACCCTGCGGACCTACACGCACCTTTTCGCCACCAAGGACGCACAGGCCGTTGACGCCATCGAGAAGGCGCTTAACGGTTGAGGGGCGCGGATACCAAACGGATACCAATTTCGGGTTTTGTTCGCCGGGGCAATCTGCTAAGTGCTTGCCCCGCCTAGCGGAGAGGTGGCCGAGCGGCTTAAGGCGGCGGTTTGCTAAACCGTTAAACGGGGAAACCTGTTTCGGGGGTTCGAATCCCCCCCTCTCCGCCAATTCTTTCCTATACGACATTGAAATCTAAGGCATTTTTATGAGGCACCCCATCGTTGCCCCACAAATTGACCCATGATCATTCGACAAATTGGACGACCTGCGCCGGCATGCCACTCCGTGGTGGCGGCCGGCAAATCGCCGGGGGTCCCTGGAGATCTCGATCAAGAGCCGCCCGCTAGGTCGACCGAAGCGAGGCGGGCCGTGGACCTACCCGGCTCATGGAATGCAGGGGCAAACTCACACACACGGGCCGGGCTTGGCGGCCGATAGAGGGCGACATGGGGGCGGCACCGGCGACGAGCCAACCGAGCGGCCAATGACGGACTAGATCATCGACCGCAGGCGCGGATGGCCATCCACGGGCCAACAGGGATGGTGCTGGAGGTGATACGGCGGCGGGTCGGCGGCCCCGAGATGCACGCGCGGCACGAGACGGTGCAGGGGAATGGTGGCTATAGTGTTCGAGGCGTTGATCGTAGGGGCGGCTCTGTTCGCCTTGGCCGGGCGAGGTCTTCTCAGTGCGAATTGGATTGGACCGACTTGCCGCGACGCCTGTTATTCTGACGGGACGGCAATTCCCTTCGAAAGGATGATGAAACGTATGGCTGCCAAGCTCGACCATCTGAGGCGCTGGCCCAGCGAGGGAAGCCGGCGGATTCCATACTGGGTCTACAGCGACCCAGATATCTATGGGCGCGAGCAGGAGCGCATCTTCGCCGGGGACAATTGGAGCTATGTCGCGCTTGAGGCCGAGCTGCCGAACCCAGGCGATTTCAAGCGGACCTTCGTCGGCGACCGGTCGGTGGTCGTTATGCGCGACGCGGACGGCGCCATCAACGCCGTCGAGAACCGGTGCGCCCATCGCGGCGTGCAGTTCTGCCAGCGCCATCTCGGCAATCACGCCGAGATCATGTGCCCCTACCACCAATGGACGTACGACCTGAAGGGCAATTTGATCGGCGTGCCGTTCCGCCGCGGCGTCAAGGGGAATGGCGGCATGCCGGCGGCGTTCGACCTCGCCGGGCACGGGCTCCGCAAGCTGGAAGTCGCGCGCCGCAACGGCGTGGTCTTCGCCTCGTTCGGCGCGCCGCCGCCGCTGGAAGACTATCTCGGCCCGCCCATCGTCGAGCTGTTCGACCGCGTATTCGACGGGCGCGCGCTCAAGGTGCTCGGCTATTCGCGCCAGCTCACGCCCGCCAACTGGAAACTGATGTTCGAGAACATCAAGGACCCGTATCACGCGAGCCTGCTGCACGTGTTCCTACTGTCGTTCGGGCTCAACCGCGTCGACCAGCCGAACCGCCTGGTGATCGACTCCACCGGGCGGCATGCGGCCAGCATGACCTGGCGCGGCGAGCAGAAGCGCACCGAGGACAATGCCGACATGCGCTCGCTCATCGAGGATCTGCGGCTGAACGATCCGTCGATGCTCGATCCGGTGCGCGAGTACGCGCAATACACCATCTGCCTGATGACCGTGTGGCCGAACCTGATCATCCAGCAGCAATCGAACACGCTTGCCATGCGCCAGCTCGTGACGCGCGGGCCGCAGGCGTTCGAGCTCGCCTGGACCTTCTTCGGCTATGCCGACGACGACGCGGACATGACGGCGCGGCGCCTGCGCCAGGCCAACCTGATGGGTCCCTCCGGCTATGTCTCGATCGACGACAGCGAGGTCATGGCGATTGCCCAGCAGGGCGTGCGGGCGGCGCCCGAGGCCGCAGGCGTGATCGAGCTCGACGGCTATGGCTGGCGCGAGGAGGAGGCGCACGGCGTGACCGAAAGCGAGATTCGCGCCTTCTACGACTACTATCGCAAGGTGATGGAGCTGTGAGCGGGACGCTCACCGCCGCGCGGTTCCGCGCGCTCGGCGCGCTCGAGCTGCGCCTCGCGGTCGAGGAGCTGCTGGCCGAATATACCGGCTGTCTCGACGAGGAACGCTTCGAGGACTGGCCCGAGCTGTTCGTCGAGGACGGAATTTACAAGATCGTCCCGCGCGAGAATTTCGAGCGCGGCCTGCCGCTCGCCACCTGGCTGTGCGAGAGCCGGGGCTACATGAAGGACCGCGTCGTGGCGATCCGGCGCACCTCCGTCTATGCGCCGCGCCTTGTCCGGCGGTTCGTCTCGGGACTGCGGATCATCGGCTGGGAGGGCGAGGTCCTCGAGGTCCGTGCGAGCTACGTCGCGTTCGAGACGCTGGTCGACGAGATGACGCGGGTCTTCAACACCGGGCAGTACCGCGACCGCGTCGTGGTCTCCGACGGCCGGCTCCGCTTCCAGGAGAAGCTCTGCGTCTTCGACAGCGCGCTGGTGCCGAACAGTCTGATCTACCCGCTGTAGCGTTTGGTCCGAAGAAGCCCCGTCGGATCACCCGCATGCCTTCGCAATTTCTTCGGAGGTATGTAGGCCGATCACAAGTACTTCGTGGGACGACGGATGGTGCGCCACATGTGCGCAACGGGCGAGTTGTCGTATCCGAGGCCTTCCTTCGGTTGGCGGAAGTTGCGCCCGATAATGTCGACGAACGGATCGATGCTGACGACCGCGTTTGGATCGAACGAATAGATGTCGTGCACCGTGATCAGCCGCGCCGTCATGTACCACTTGTGCTTCCGTGCGCGCTGGTACGCATCCTTGATGTAGTCATCGGGCTCGTAATCCGCCCCGAAATAGTTGGTGTAGCGTACCGGGTATTTGTAGCCGACGGATTCGTCCGGGTAGAACCGCAGCGCCTGGTGCGCGCGGATCGCCCAACTCACCTCTTCCTCCACGTATGGCTCGATGAGCTGCGCGCCCCAGTAGCCGTGGTCGCTCTTGATGAATAGGGCATTTGCGATGTCGTGCAGCAGGCAGGCGAGAATGATCTTTTCGTCCATGCCTGCCTTGAGGGCATGCGTCGCGCTCTGCAGCAGGTGATTGGCGCCACGCATGCGGTACTCGAAGAAGTCGAGCAGGGTCGGCCTGTCGGGCATCTTGGGCAGGCGCGGATCGTCGCCGATCAGGAACAGCTTGCCCGGATGCTTAGACTGCTCCTCCGGCCCCATGCCGACGGAGCCCAGATGGCCGTCCTCCATGTTCGCGAGGGCCGACTTGGTAAGGATCACGTCGAGTTCGTCGCTCATTCTGAGCTCGAGGGCGTCGGCCCGCTCGTCCAGGGATTGGCTCGCGTCCATGGCTTTTCCTCCTCTGACCCGTTAAATCCTATTGCGTTTAGGTCCCGGACTCAAACGCCCGCCGCCGACCCGGTCAGTGGAACATGGTCGACGGCAGCCATAGAGCGAGTGCGGGGAACAACACCAGCAATACGAGCTTGACGAAATCGGCAGCGCAGAACGCGAGCACGCCGCGGAAGATGGTGCCCATCGGCACGTCAGGCACCAGGCTTTTCAGCACGAACACGTTGAGCCCGAACGGCGGGGTGATCATGCTGGTCTCGACGACCACCAGATTAAGGACGCCCCACCACAGGACGTCAAACCCCATATGGACGATCATCGGCGTGACGATCGGCACCGTGATGACCATCACGGCGAACGAATCCATGATGCAGCCGAGCGCCACATAGACCACCAGAACCGCCGCGACCACGGCGAGCGCGGGCAACCCCAGCGAACCAATAAATGCCGTGGCGCGCTCGGTCAGCGACGTGGTGCCGACGAACAGCGAGAACGTCACGGCGCCGAAGATCAGGCCGTAGATCATGGCCGTGGACGCCGTGACCTCCGCCATCACGTCCCAGAATACCCCGCCGTGCAGCCGGCCGCGGATCAACGCGATCGCGAAGGCGAGAAACGCCCCGACGGCGGCCGCCTCGGTCGCAGTGAAGATGCCGGTGTACATGCCGCCGATGACCGCGCCGAACAGGATCGTGACCGCGCCGCACTGGCGGATCGCCGAGAGAAGCTCTTGGCCCTGCATTTTAACCGCCGGCGGCACCGACGTTGGCACGAACCGCACGAACAGGATGATGGTCAGCACGTAGAGCGCTGTCGCCAGCAGTCCCGGTATGATGGCGGCGACGAAGAGCTGGCCAATCGACGCCTCCGACAAAAGTGCGAAAATGATCAGCGGGCCGGACGGAGGAATCAGCGCGCCAAGCGTGCCACCAGCTGCGACGCACCCGGTGGCGATCGAGGGCGAATAGCCCCGGCTCCGCATCTCAGGCAGGCTCACCCGGCCGAACGTCGCGACGGTCGCGAGAGATGATCCGGTGACCGCGCCAAACCCGGCGCAGCCGGCGATTGTCGCGAGTGCCAGCCCGCCGCGCAGAGAGCCGACGACCGCTTGAGCGAGGCGGTAGACGTCGCCCGATATGCCGGCGACGGCTGCGAAGCTTCCCATCATCAGGAACAGCGGGAGCGACGCGACCTCGTAGTTGGTGAGGAAACCCGCGCATTCGGTGGCGAACGCGCCGAGCGCCGGCATCACGCCGATCAGGGTCGCGGCACCCACGACGCCGACGGTTCCCATTACCGCGGCGAGCGGGAAGAGCAGCATCAGCGACGCCCACATCACGACGAAGGCGATGGCGATTGTGCCGGCCTCGTGTCCGCCCGCCCAGCCTGAAACCGCCGGGAAGTCGAACAGGCAGAGCGCGACCAGGGCCACGAAAACCGCCCCGACCAGCAGCGTAATGGATGTGGTGACCGCGGAGGGCCGAATTGAGGGCTCGATCGGTGCGCTAACCGATGCGCGGTTATCGGCCATGGCGCCGTAGAGCTTGTTCGCCGCCACGACGGCCTGCACCAGCGCGCCGAGGCCCAGCAGGATGGAGGCGCCCATCATGAACGGTCCCTGCGGCAGGCCGAGAATCACCGTTGCACGATGCTGGCTCAGCAAGGTCGTCGCGAACACCCCCATGCGCCAGCTCAGGACGGCGTAGAACGCGAACAGCAGAACGGCGCCGCTCGCCTGCAGCCACGCGACCATCCGGCGCGATAGAAGATGGGCCAGGATGTCGACCATCAGGTTCACGCCGCGCGCCAGCCCGGACGGGATGCACGCGGTGACCGCCACCGCGAACGTCATCGACACGATCTCGTTGAGGGCGGTCACCCCGGAACTGGCGAACCAGCGCAATAGCACGTCGAGGACCGTAACGCCCGATACGGCCAGCATGCCGATGACGCCGATGAACGCGATCGGCCGAGTGACGGTCTGACACCACCTTTCGCACGACGCGAGGAAGAGCTTTCCGCTGCCGCCCCCCGCGCTTGTGGCCAATTCCACCATGAACGGCCATCCCTCCCTGTGACACGCGCGGGTGCCTGCTCCGCTTTCGGAAAAGGTGCCCGGCCGCAACGCTCTGGTCGCCTCGCTCCCCGTCGGCGCTGCCCACTTGTGGCGCGCCGCGTCTTCACTTCATCGCTTGTCCGCCACCGGCTCGCAGGCAAGCAAAACAACAATAATATGGCCGGCCCCGACGGCCAATGGTCTCATGTTTGGCCGAGGGTTGGCCCGTCCAGCTTGTCGACGATCCGGTCCAGCGCGGCGATTTCCTTCTTCGTCAAGACCGCGAGGAGGCACTGCGCCCGATGCCGCGCCTTCGGGATCAGCGACCGGTAGCACGCCCAGCCGCGCTGGCTGAGTTGCACTGTGAAGGTCCGTCCGTCGGCATGGTTGCGGCTCCTTTTCACGAAGCCGCGTTCGTGGAGCCGCTTCAATGCCCAGCTGATCGTCGATTTCTCCTGCGTTCCGTGCCGGCGAATCTCGTAGGGCGTCAAAGGTCCCAAATCCGCGACGATCGACAGGACCTTCCACTCCTGAACGGTCAGGGTGTGCCGGCCGAACACGAGGTCGGCGCTCGACAGCGACAAATGGTGGGCCAATAGCGACAGTCGGTAAGGCAGGAACCGCTCCAGATGTTCAATACTTGCGTCGCGCGCCGAAGGTTGCCCGGAAGCCATTGAAAGCCTTTGTTGTTCGTTGCGGTGGGACACACCCTACCATGAGTGTTGCCCGGGCGGACGTTGAATAGGCGCCGCCGCCTGTCGATCGAATTGACCGGCCACCGGACGCGACTTAATATTCGTGCAATTCTGTACGAAAGCATGCAAGGCGTCGGAGAGCGGGGAGAAGCCGATGTTCCTCATGAACCAATGGTATGCCGCGGCACTCGGCCGCGAGCTCGAGAACGAACCGTTGGCGCGGACGATCTGCGACGAAGCGGTGGTCATGTTCCGCACCGAGTTGGGCCGCGCGGTCGCGCTCGAGGATCGCTGCCCGCATCGCTACGCGCCGCTCTCCGCCGGCCGCTGCATGGGCGAGACCATTGCCTGCGGCTATCACGGCATACGATTCGCCGCGGACGGCACCTGCGCGCTCATCCCGCACCAGAGCACGATCCCGCCGCGCATGCGTGTCCGGTCCTACCCGTTCGTCGAGCGCTGGGGCTGGGCATGGATCTGGCTTGGCGACCCGGCGCGCGCCGACGCGAGCACGATCCCCGATTACCATTGGTTCGATACGCTCGGCTGGCACAGCTTCCAGCGGCACTACTACGTCAAAGCGAACTGGGAGCTGTGCGCCGACAATTTGCTCGACCTCAGCCACACGCCGTTCATCCACGAAAAGACCGTCGGTGTGCCGGAGATGGCGACGATCCCGGTGAAGACCTGGGTCGAAGGCGACCACGTGTTCCAGCAGCGCGTCATGAGCCAGGTCGTGCCCAGCGCGTTCGTCGCCGAATGGGGCGGGTTCGGCGGGCGGATCGACCGCCGCGCCACGCTCGAATGGCTGCCCGCGGCCAACATGGCGGCCGAGCTTCTGTACGAGGACGCGACGAACAGCATCACCGTCCGTCTGACTAACCCGGTGACGCCCGAAACCGAACGCACCACCCACGTGTGGTTCGCCTGGTCGCGCAATTTCGGCTCGGCCTCGGCCGACGACGAAAAGTCGGTCCGGTTCCAGGAGCAGAGCTACGCCGTGATGGCCGAGGACGTGTCGTTCATGGAAATCCAGCAAGCCGGGCTCGACCGCGCCGGCGCGTTCGAGCCGGTCGCCATTCGAGCCGACGCGACGCTGATCCAGGCGCGACGCATTGTCGAGCGGCTCCGGCGCGAGGAAAAGGCGCTGTCGCAACGCATGTCCGCCTGAGGACGGCGGACCGCCCGGCTCCGAAGAAAGGTCGGCGGTCCGCGATCAACGAGGGAGGAAGAGATGGCACGCAGCACCCGCATCGCGATTTGCGCGTTGGTGTTGGCGGTGGCCGCGACGTGTCCGGCGATGGCGCAGCAGCGCCTGTTCCTGACGTCGCTGAGCCCCGCCGGCAGCAACAACAGCAAGGAGTATAATGCCTGGGCGGCGAAGGTGAACGCCGCGGCGAAGGGCACCGTTCGGGTCGAGGTCAAAGACGGGGTCACCCTCGCCAACTTCGGCAACATGCTCGATCGCGTCACGGGCAATGTCGTGCAGATCGGCTGGGCGATCCACCAGATCTTCCGCGGCAAGTTCCCGCTGACCGAAGTGGGCGGTCTGCCGTTCATCACGCCGACCGGCCTCATCGGCAGTGAAGCCTTGTGGCGCCTCTACAAGGCCGGGCTGTTCGATTCCGAATACAAGGACGTGATCCCGCTCTGGATGGGCCCGTTCCCGGCAGGCGAGATGCATTTCCGCAAGGCGCCGCCGTCAATCGAAAATCTCGGTGGGCAGAAGATCGCCGCATCGGGGCGCATGCAGAGCCTGCTGGTCAGCACCCTCGGCGGCACGCCGATCTCCACCGACCCGCAGCATGATTACGAGATGCTGCAGCGCGGCACGGTAGATGCGGTCATCATCTCCTGGGCGGGTTTCGCGCCGTACAAGCTGCAGGAGGTCTCCACCTACCATCTTGTCGGGCCGTTCGGGCAGAACACATCGATGATGTTCATGGCGCGCAAGTTCCACGACTCGCTGCCGGCGCCCGCCCGCAAGGCGATCGACGACAACTCGGGCCTGCCCGCGGTGATCCACTTCGGCAAATTCTTCGACGGCCAGGACGCCGAGCAGCGCGCACCGGTCGCCGCATCGAAGGACCATAAGATCGTCGCGCTCTCGGATGCCGAGCGGGCCGAATGGCAGAAAAAATTCGAGCCGATCATCGACCAGTGGGCGAAGGAGCGTAAGGGCGGCGCAGAAGTGCTGACCGCTTACCGCAGGGCAGTCGCCGATATCGAGACCAAGTCGAAGGCGCACTGAGAGATGGCTGGAGCCCACGCGGGCGGCCGCACCGGCAGCAGAGCCCGGCCCTTACTTGCCCCAGAGCCGTCGGCTGGCAATCTCCGCGCCCTCGACCAGCGCGCCGAGCTTGGCCCAGGCGACGTCGGGATGCACCTCGTCGCCGGCGGCCGAGGTCGCGAACCCGCAGTCCGTGCCGGCGATCACGTTCTCGCGCCCAACGATGGCGGCGTAGCGTTCGATGCGCTGGGCCACCAGCTCGGGATGCTCCACCAAGTGCACGCAGTGCGATACGACCCCGGGAATCAGGATGCGGTCGGGCGGCAGCTTCACCTCCTGCCAGACCTCCCATTCGTGCTCATGGCGCGGATTGGAGGCCTCGAACGAGAAGGCCTGCGCCTTGATCTTCAGCATCAGGTCGATGAAGTGCTTGAGCTCCAGGTCGTGCACGCGCGGCGCGACGTTGACGCTGTAGCAGGTGTGGAAGCGCACCCGGTCCTCGGGGATGCCCCGGAGCGCGCGGTTGATCGCCTCGACGCCGCGGGCGATGAAGCGGCGGCAGTCCTCGACCGAGGCGCCGGGCTCGCGGTTGTAGTGGGTGGCGATGCGCGGGTCGTCGATCTGCAGCACGAAGCCGGCGTCGACGATGGCCTTATATTCGACGTTTATTGCGTCGGCCAGCGCCTCGAGATAGCTGTCGTCGTCAGGGTAATGCCGGTTGGCGTGGTACATCTCGAGGTTGGTGGGCGAAATCGCCGTGATGAACGCTTCCTCGGCCGCGACGCCCGCGAGCGCCGCTTTCAGATTGTCGGTATCCGCCGCGACGTCGGGCTGGCCGGTATAGGCGAGCGGCCCTGTGCACGCCGTCGCGACATTACGCGACGGCCGGCGCGGCCCGACGGTGCTGCGCGCGGCGTTCATCACGCGCTGCTCCTCGTAGACCGCCGGGAAGGCGAGGGAGTCGCGCGTCGGGCCGCGAAAACTTACAGGTTCGTCGACATCGACAATGGGTGCGAGGCGCGCGCGGCCGTAAGCCGCAAAGCTCGACTTGGAATGTTCCCCGTCGCCGACGACGTCGATGCCGATCTCGGCCTGACGGCGCACGACCGCCATTACCGACCGGCGCACGCGCCGCGCCAGCTCCGCCGCGTCGTAGGGCTGCGCCAAATCCTTGGCGTGCAGCATCTCCAGAAGTTCGGCCGGCCGCGGCAGGCTTCCCGCATGGGTCGTGAGGATTCGCGTGCGGCTCGTCTTCATTGTCGCTGCCCTTCGCTGCGTCGCCGCTGGCACGACGAGTCTAGCGTGACGCGCGCCGCTGCGGTCAAATCGAATTTTCGCGCCGACACCTCCGGCCCCAATACGGGACACCTGCCATGATCGTCTGCCTTTCGCCGAACGGCCCGATCGCCACCGAAATCCCGTCGCCCCCGACTCGCCTGGTGGTGGCGACGGTCGGCGGCGTGGGCATCGTCGAGCGCGACGCGCCCGATGCAGCCTGGCGTGTCGTGTCCCGGGGTCTCGCAAACTCCCACATCGGATCGCTGCTGTTCGAACCGCGGCAGGGCGGCCTGTTCGCCGGGGCGCACAGCGGCGGGCTATTCTTCAGCGCTGACCGGGGCGCAAGCTGGGAGCGGCGCGGTTCGGGGATCGCAATCGACCACGTGTTCTCGCTCGGGTGCGCCGACGCCCCGGCGGGGCCGGTGCTCTACGTCGGGACCGAGCCGGTGTCGCTCTTCCGCAGCCGCGACTATGGGGGAAGCTGGCAGGAGCTGCCGGCGATCGGGCGCGTCCCCGGCACGGAGAAATGGAGTTTTCCCGCGCCGCCGCATGCGGCGCATACCAAGTCGCTGACCTTCGATCCACGCGACCCCTGCACGTTCTATGCGGCGATCGAGCAAGGCGCCCTCCTGCACACCAAAGATGGCGGCGTGACGTGGCGCGAGCTTGCGTCGTACTGGCGGCCGGATGACGTCTGGTATCGAGACGTGCACCGGGTCGTGCTGCACCCCGCGAACCCCGACGAACTCTACATGCCCACGGGCATGGGGCTTTACCATTCGACCGACGCCGGGGCGCATTGGGAGCGCCTGACCGACCTGAATTTCCGCATCGGCTATCCCGACCACCTGGTAATCGCGCCGGGTGACGGACGTACCATGTTCATGTCGGGCGCGCGGCGCGATCCTTCGACGTGGCGGACCTCGCACCTGGCGGAGCCCGTCGTGATGCGAAGCGACGACGGCGGGCGAAGCTGGGTGCGATCCGACGCTGGTCTCGGCACAGGTGCACGCCCGAACATCGAGGCCTTGTGCCTTGCCGCCTGGCCCGGCGGCTATGGCCTTTATGCCGGCAATACCGACGGAGAAGTCTATGCCAGCGAGGACGGCGGCCAAAGCTGGACGCGCATCGCCCAGGGTTTTGCGCCGGTCTCCAAGGTCGGCCACTACCGTGCGCTGCAAATGGGTACCGTCTGAACGATCAATTGGGGAGGAAAATGATGAGACAAACGATCCGCATCGCGGCGCTCGCCGCGGCCGTCGCCTGCGTCGCGGCGCAGCCTGCCGCGGCCGAGAAGACCCGCCTGTTCTTCACTTCGCTAAGCCCGGCGGGCAGCAACAACACCAAGTTCTTCACGGAATGGGCCAATCGCGCCAACGCCGCCGCCAACGGTACGATCGACGTGGTGGTGAAGGACGGGCTCGCCCTCGCCAATTTCGGCAACGTCTACGACCGGGTGCTGGACGACGTGGTGCAGATCGGCTGGGGGCAGCAGGCCTTCATCCGCGGCCGTTTCCCGCTGTCCGAGGTAGTGGGGCTGCCCTTCCTGGTGAAGGACAACGTGGTGGGGGCCATCGCCTTCTGGCGGCTCTACGCCTCGGGCGCGCTCAAGAGCGAATACACCCAGGTCGTTCCGCTGTGGCTCGGTCTCCTCGGCGCCTCCGGACTGCATTTCGCCAAGGCGCCCTCGACCCTCGACAATTTCCACGGCCTCAAGATCCGGGTGAACGGCAAGGTGCCGTCCGACGTGGTCGTGCGGCTCGGCGGCACGCCCATCTCGCTCGCCGGCGGCGCCATGTATGAGGCGCTGCAGCGCGGCACGATCGACGGGGTCGACACGTCGTGGGCGGCATTCGAGCCCTACCGCCTGTACGAGGTGACGAGCTATCACGTGGAGGCGCCGCTTGGCTCCGCACCCTGCATGTTCTTCATGTCGCGCAAGAAGCTCGCATCGCTTCCCGACGTGGCGCAGAAGGCGCTGATCGAGACGTCGGGCGAGGCGCAGAGCCGCGCCTTCGGCTACAACAACAATGCCCAGGCCGACCGGATGATCAAGAAGGTCAGCGCGGATCCAAAGCAGAAGATCGTCCAGCTCGACGCAGCACGAATGGCGAGCTGGGAAAAGCGCACCGCGCCGGTCATCGACTCATGGGAGAAGGACACGAAAGGTGGCCCCCAGGTCGTTGCCGAATTCCGCAAGATATACCAGGGATCAATCTCGGCCAAGTAGCGCGCGAACGGGAAGGTGTCCCCAAACAACGCTTACGGCGAACAGCCCGAATCACTGCACCGAGTGGTAGGCGGACCAAAAGCATAGTCGCTATGCGCGCAGGACTTTCGTACAAAGTCGTCCGTTAAGAAGCGGGTTTTGGAGCCGCTAGGGGTGTGATGGCCGCAATGAGGGCGGCGCAGATATGGCGTACAAGAGTCCTCAGTCAGGCGAGGACGAGGCGGAGGTTGTAACCGACGGCGCTGAGGAAGGCGTTGGCGGCATCGCCGTCGCGGCCTTTGAGGTAGTTGCGGTCGAGATGGCCTTCGGCCTTCATGTGGCCGATCACGGGTTCGATGGCCGAGCGGCGCCGGAGCTCGCGCTTGATGGCGCCGAAGACGCCGCGCTTCTGTCCCGAGATGAAGACGTTTCGTGGCCGTGGCGCGTCGTGGCCGCGGTATCCCTTGTCGACGTAAACGCGCTCGATCTCGCGGCCGGTGAATTACGCAAGATGAGTACGACAGAAAGGCGCGCGAGATGAAGGACCGTCAGGCCGAGATCGCGGTCCGCATCGAATAGCATCAGGAAGGCGAGGACGGCTTCCGCACAACGCTTGAAGCCCTGATTTCCGTCGCTTCGCGTGCCGCCGACGTCTTCGGCCGTTCGAAAACCGAGGAAAAGCGGCAGTTGATGGCCTTCGTGTTTTCGAACCTGCACCTAATCTTACTGTGTCATAAACCGACGACCTGTGGTAGAAGGTTCGATTCGCTGCCACGGGATGTTGGGGATGGGGACGAAGGAATTACGGTTCGAGGCGTTTGTCGAGCGGCTCCGCGCTGCGGTGGGCCACGCCGATCGTGACGAGCCGTTGCGGGCCTATTGCATGGGGTTGATGCTGCCGGGGGACCGCAAGAGCGTGGAGCCGATGGCGGCTCGGATCGATCCGCAGCGTGTCGGGGCGCTGCACCAGGCGATGCATCATTTCGTCGCCAACGCGCCGTGGAGCGAGGACGCGGTGCTGACCGCGGTTCGTGACTGGGCCTTGCCTTCGATCGAGGCGCGGGGTGCGATCCGGGCCTGGATCGTCGACGACACGGGGTTTCCGAAGAAGGGGAAGCACTCGGTCGGCGTGGCGCGGCAGTATTGCGGGCAGCTCGGCAAACAGGACAACTGTCAGGTGGCGGTGAGCCTGTCGGTGGCGAACGATGCGGCCAGCCTGCCGATCGCCTTCCGGCTCTATCTGCCAGAGGACTGGGCCTCGGACACGGCGCGGCGGCGGAAGGCCGGCGTGCCGGACGATGTGGTGTTCCGCACCAAGCCGGAAATCGCGCTCGCCCAGATCGAGGCCGCCTTGCGCGCCGGTGTGCCGCGCGGCGTGGTGCTGGCCGACGCCGCCTACGGCAATGACACCGACTTCCGCGACCGCCTCACGGCCTTGGGCCTGCCCTATGCGGTCGGTATCCAGTCGTCCTGCACGGTCTGGCCACCGGGCGCGGCGCCGCTGCCGCCCAAGCCCTACGCCGGCACGGGACGTCCGCCGAAGCTGGTGCGGCGGGACGGGCGGCACCAGCCGATCGCAGTCAAGGCGCTGGCGATGGCGCTGCCGTCGTCGCGCTATCGTGCCGTGGCCTGGCGGCAAGGAGCCGCCGGGGTGCTCCGGTCCCGGTTCGCGGCGGTCAGGGTTCGTCCTGCCCATCGCGATACGTGGCGCGCGGCACCACGCGCGGAGGAATGGCTGCTGATCGAATGGCCGGCGGGCGAGAGCGAGCCCACCAAGTACTTTCTTTCCACGCTGCCCGCCAGCACGCCGCTCAAGGCGCTGGTCGATCTCGCCAAGCTGCGCTGGCGGATCGAGCGTGATTATCAGGATCTCAAGCAGGAACTCGGCCTCGGCCACTACGAGGGGCGAGGATGGCGCGGCTTCCACCACCACGCGGCGCTCTCGATCGCGGCCTACGGATTCCTAGTCTCCGAGCGGAGTCCGATTCCCCCCTCAGGCACACGCTGGCACAACAAGCTCCCGCGCCGGCCGAAGAGCTTCCGCCCGCGCGGTGCGCCTCACGAGGCCCGAACGCCACGCGCCAAACTCGATCGCCACGCGACGCTGGCAGATCGCCGTCCTGCTCATCGCGACGCTCCAACGATGTCCATGCTGCCGCCAAACGATGCCGAAACCATCCTCGGAACATCATATTTTATGACACAGTAAGACTAGCAGGTTGCTTCTGTAATCGGGCGGATGGTGTCAAGCCGTCGAAGCGATCCCGCCGAGGCTCTTGCTTCTGTCCGTGGTCGCCGGTCGCCATTGACGTGGCGCCACATGATCGGGCCGGAGGGGTATGGCGAGCGCATCTGAAGATCGGGCTTTCGATGCCCAAGCCTGCTATCGGCTTCGCCAGACCCGCCGTCCCCGGCGGGGACCTCGACGGCTACGCTGAGCCTGCGCGCAGAGTTGAGGCGCAGTAGATCAGGCGGTAGCCGACCAGTGGAACGCCGTGCCGTCGATCCACATGCGGTGGAGAATGACGGCGAGCTTTCGTGCGACGGCCACCTTCGCCGTCTTTGCCCCTGAGCGTCGCGCGATGCGCATGCCCCAAGCCCTCAGGGAGCACCAGCGTGTGACACGCGTCAGCAGCGCGCTCGCCACTTCGAAGAGCACGGCGCGGACCGCCGGGTCGCCGATCTTGCTGATCCGGCCGCTCCGATCGATTTCGCCCGACTGGTAGCGCCGGGGTGTCAAGCCGAGATAGGCGCCGACCGTGCGCGACCGGCTGAACCTGGCCAGCGCGTCGATCGCCGTCTTGAAAGACAATGCCGCGATCGGCCCGACTCCCGGAACGGCCATGAACCGCCGACACACATCGTCCGTGCGGACGGTCTGCAGCACCATCTTGTGGAGCCTCTGGTGCTCCTTGAGTAACACGGCCCGCACCGCCAACAGCGGCTCCGCGACCGCCCGCAGTGCCGCTTGCTCGTCGAGCAGTTCCCGCACCCGCGCGGCGAAGCTCCGCCGCGTCGTCGGTCCGATCCGAAAGCCAAAGGTCTTGAGCATGCCGCGCAGCTCGTTCTCAGCGTCCTGGATCCGGTCCAAGGTCGACTTGCGCGCGCTCAGGAGGAACCGAAGCTCCTGCGAACGTCGCAACTTCACGTGTACCGAGCGGAACCAGCCGATGCGCACGACATGGGCGATGCCGCGGGCGTCGTTG
>CAWGHZ010000003.1:0-491394 GCA_963822575.1 uncultured Alphaproteobacteria bacterium
GCAGCTACCCCCACCCACCCGCCGTCGACGTGGAGCGTCGGGGCGGTGAACGAAACGCTGTGTCGTCGAAGGTTAAGGAAGGCGAGCGGTACCGACGAGATCGTTGACTTTTTTCCGCCGCGCTCTGATGGGCCGGAGGGTCTGTACGATCGTGAAGCGATCGGCTGGCTGGCGAGCGGGCCCGAAGCGTGCTGGGTGTCCGTGTCAGGCTCGGCGCGACGGCGTCGACCGTCACGCCGCGCGGCGGCCGAGCTGCGAGGCCGAGCGCATGCGGGTGAAGCTGATGGATGCCGCGCCCTTCGACGTGACGTAAGCGGACTCAGCTTGTCACCGGCGTCGCGAACGTGTTCGACGCGACGTCGACGATGCGCCGCCAGTCGCGCGCCTCCTTCATGCAGGGGAGGGAGGATTGGCGCGGGCGAGGAACATCGCGCCGAGGTTGATCGTGAGCACGTGCCGCTGAAGTCCTCGAAACCGATGGCTGCGAACGGGCTGGTTCGGCTATACGCCCGGATCGTCGAACCAGGATGTTGTAGTGCTGAAATTCGGCGGCTTCAATCTCGGCGGCGAGCCGAACGACGTCCTCTTTCTGCGGCGATATGTCGCAGGCGACGGCGAGGCCGCCCCGCGTCCGGCGGCGTGCATCAGTGCTTCGGCTCCGGTCTGTCGCCGTAATTGCGACGAACATACGTCGATCTCTTCCTCGGCCAAGCCCTTCGGGCATCAGCTTGCCGAGCCCGTGCGTCCCGCCGGTGATCATTGTGATCTTGCCCGCGCGCCCGTGCATCTGCTTCTGCTTCTTTTGGCCGAAGCCCATCGGCGGTGTCAGGCCGTGTCGTCCTTCCGACTTGGTATCGTGGTCTGGGTTCCATCTATAGTCCTTCAGCATGAAGCGCTTAGTACATAATCGGCAGGCTCGGTGGCCTGAATCCACGCAAAGTTGATCCAAGCGCTCTGGGGCGGGGTCGAGCGGCAGGGGTCGGCGGTCACCTTCCCGGCATAAGAGAACACGGGTCTGCTGATCGGACCACCTGCCGTGAAGCTGACGTCAGCGGCAACTATGTGTAGCCTGCTGCAGCCTGGGTCCAGTCTCTTTTCCCTTCTGCCCGGTGCGCAGCAGGTCGCGCACGACGAGCGGGCGTCTGCTCGTGAACTGCCGCGGGCTCGTCTGCAGAGTTGGGCGTCGAGGCCACTTTGCTCAGCGCGGACACGTCGGCGCATCTCCTGCCGCTGCATCGAGGTTCTGGTTCATGTTCATCTTAGCCGGTACGCGTTGGCGAGCGGGCTGGTCTTGACGGAACTGGGGTGGTTTCTGCGGCGGGGCGACGTGGAGCACGTCCAACGGGCAGGGCCACCTTCTCGTGCTGGCGGCGGGGGGACGACCTCGAACGTCGCCGCGCGCCCTGGGCCGTTGAGCGTGACGAGGTTGTGTGAATAGTGTGACTGTGACGCCTTGGGGCGGCGCGACTAGGTTGAGCGCGCGGGCGAAAGATGACATGCTCAAAAAGTTGCAGGCGTCCGCGCGTGAACAACCGGAGTCTCGACTTGTCGAGCACGGTCCTTGCGGCGTAGATGGTCGGCCGTCAGCAGAAGGCGACTTCCGCGGTGGTGCCCGGGCACTTGAACCGGGCATCGGGCGGGCTGGGTATCCAGGGCCTTTGCGTCCTTCCGCAGAATCTTGCACGGATCGTCACGCGGGAATCGGCATGGCGGCGCGAATAGTTGCTGGACACCCCGTCGGCTCTGAGCGCGGACGGGCAGGCTCCCGATATTCTGCGAGTCGAGGACGATGCTGGCACGATACGACGAGCCGGCGACTTCGGCACCGAGGGTGCCGAACGGCGAGCGTCGACTGCGTTCGCGCTTGGTCGAACGAAGCGGCTGGGTGCCTCGATCAGCGCGACGCTGGCGGGCACCAGCTCTGCGACGGTGTGCTGCGACTCGCTCAGCGAAGGGGCTCCGGCCCCGACTGGCGCTCCAGGCCGAACGGCGGGAGCCACGCCTCCGGGGTGGTCGACGATCGTGATGTCGAGCTGATGCTTCGCGTGACGGTGAAGGTTCGGAGCCGACTGTGACGCCGGGCTGGCTGCGACCGACGACGAGAATGTCGTGGCTGGTGTCCGCCATTGTCGCCTCTCTAACGTCTTGGGTCTTGCATCCTAGTGCGGTCGGCCGCGGCACGGAAGGCATCCTGTGGCGGCGCGCGACGCGACAGAGCCCCGCCATGGACGACGCGACCCGAAAGACCCGCGCCGCTTCGAAGGTGCTCGACGGACTGGTCCTGGTGCTCAAGCGCGACTGCCCGACCTGCCGCCTCGTCGCGCCGGTCCCGCACTGGAGCGGCGCGGTCGGCCGGCCGGCCTCGCTCTACAGCCAGGACGACCCCGCCTTTCCCGAGGGCTCCGGCGCGCGACGAACCGCGACTGGAGGCCTCGTTCCGGCTCGGCATCGAGATCGTTCCGACCCTGATCCGCGTCGAAGGCCGGCCGCGAGACGGCGCGCGCCATCGGCTGGCATCGCGGCGAATGGCAGGACCTGACCGGCCTCGACGGGCTCGGCGACGCGATCTGCCCGAGGAGCGACCGGGCTGCGGCTCGCTCTCGGTCGCGCCCGGCATGGCCGAGGAGTTGCAGGCCCGCTACGGCGAGACCGGGCTTGCCGCACGCAGACTCGCCGTGCCCATCCCGAGGACGAGCCGTCGAGCAGATGCTTCGACCGCGGCTGGACCGACGGCCTGCCCGTGGTGCCGCCGACGCCGGCCCGCGTCCTCGGATGCTGCAGGGCACGACGCGCGCCCCGACGAGATCGTCGGCATGATCCCGCCCACCGCGTCGAGTGCACGGTCGAGAAGGCCGCGATCAACGCCGTGATGGCCGGCTGCCGGCCCGAATACTTTCCCGTCGTGCTGGCGGCCCTCGACGCGGCGCTGATCCCGATTTCGCCTGCACGGCCTGATGTCGCCACCACCATTCGGCGGCGGCGCCGGTCGTCGTCGTCAACGGCCCCTATCGTCCGGCGCATCGGCCTCAACGCGACGGCAACGCGCTGGGCCAGGGCAACCGTGCCAACGCCACGATCGCCCGCGCGCTCCAGCTCGTCGTGCTCAACGTCGGCGGCGGCCGGCCGGGCGACATCGACCGCTCCGCGTTCGGCCACCCGGCAAGACAGGTTCTGCTTCGCCGAGGACGAGGACCCGGCCTGGAACAGTTATCTGGCTGAGCGCGGAGCTTCTCGTCCGATGCGCTCCGAGCGCGGCCTTGTCCACCGGCCACGGGGTGACGGGCTCGATCATCGACGAGTACCCCGCGTGAGGCTGGCGACCTGACCGACCTGCAACGAAGGCCGCCTGGCGCGGCGCTCTACGACCTCGGCCAGGCCAACGATGTGTACGTCTTCCTGATCGTCGTGGGCGAGCATGCCCAAGGCTTCGACGACGCTGGGCTGGTCGAAGGCCTGCCTCAAGGACGAACTGATGGCGCGCCTTCAGGTGCCCCTTTCCGAGGTCGTGTCGGGCCGCGCCGGCAAGGGCCCGATGACGCCGGAAGAGCTCGCAGCGCAAGCCGTGCCCAAGTTCCGCACCGGCAGCCTCAACATCGCCCGCGCCGGGGGCAGTGCCGGCAAGTACACGGCAATCCTTTCGGGCCTCGGCTCGATCACCATCAACCCGGTCATCAAGGAGATCGCGCGATGATGGGCTCTTTTAGCATTGAAACATAAGGTGTTTTCGACTTCGACCACACCCTCTAACCACACCCCCATACAATACTCTGAGACCAAACGCTGAGGCGATGGACCGGACGTTGAGACGAGACCCCTTTAAGTTCTTCATCCCTTGGCAGCCCACGCGAAGGGCAAAGGGTTCAGCCCAAATAGTCCGCCTCTTTGCCGATCATGACGTTCCGGAGAACGTCATTTCATTACTCCGGAACAAATTCCATATGCCGGTTGTAACGGCCGCATCCGTAGGCATGAATCAGTCATCAGATAAAGAAATTTTCGACCGTTGCCGCCGAGCGGGGCTGATTTTGGTGTCTTTCAATGTCAAAGATTACTGGCGGATGCCTTTAAGGCAGAGCTTCGGAATGTTTCTCCTGGACATTCAAAAGGATAATTATCACGAGGTCGCAAAGGCTCTTCAACAGTTCTTTCGCCATAATGGTAGAGTGGGTAGAACAAGCTATGTTGGCGGCGCGCTTAAGCTGACCACCAGCGGCTATGTCATGAAATATATCTACAAGGGCGAGGTTTATCAGGTTGAAGCACAATATCGAGGCAAAAGACTGTTCGCAGACTTTATGGCTATGCCCTCGCCGTGACGACGCGGCGGCGGTGATCGGCGATGAGGTCGGGTTCACCTGGGAGGTCTACGCTCCCACCGGGCTGACGCTGAAGCGCAAGAGCGAGATTGTGAACGCCATCGCGTATCCGGGGTTGACGCCACCGTAGCGCCATTCAAGCATAGGCCGGATCGATGGAAGGCGGAGAAGATGATGTTCGAGGTCGGCAAGGCGTACCAACTAACTCTTTATTCCGAAGGGCCGGACCGTGGGGCTTCTGTGTATTACGGGTGCCGCGTTACCCAAATCGATGGCACGGTCGTGAAGTTTGAGCAAACCGGCAAGGAGATGATTGTCAATACGGCGTCTCCCTTGTTCGGGATGGCCGAACCGGATGAGGACTAGCGGTCACCTAGTGGCGTTCGCAGTCTGGGCGAGTGCCTTGGTTGCCCTTTCCGCCGACGCCTACGCTACCGACGTTAGTCGGCAGGACGTTCAGGAACTGCGGGACGAATGCGTAAGTGCCATAGGCGGTTTCGACCGTACCTTGTGCCAGGGTTACGTTTCGGGCGTGTCCAATACCTTGGAGGCACTAAAGCTTCGGTATCCAGACATCCCATACTGCCCGAGCAAGGCCACCTATGGAGCGATGGTGCAAGCGTTTCGCAACTGGGCCGAGCGAAATCCGGACAAATGGGGTTGGTCAAAGACAGTCGGGGTAATCCGGGCACTATACGACACCTGGCCTTGCGAAACACACTAACGCCAGCGCACGGGCGCACGCCTAAGCGGCCGCGATCAACCCTCGCCCATCGTTCCGCGACAGAGCTTGCAGCGGAGCCGCGGCCCCTAGCTCGCTCAGCTTCAGGTCGCTCCCGATCTTGCTGACGAGGGCGCCGCGGTCCATTCTCCGAGACATAGGTCGATTTTCAAAATGGAGATCGCGCGATGAGCGAGCAAGTCATCCTGCTCGACCCCACCGCCGAAATCGCGCCCGAGATGCGCGAGCGCCGGGCGCGGCCCGCCGCACTCACCGGCATGACGGTCGGGCTCCTCGACATCGCCAAGCCGCGCGGGGACGAGTTCCTCGACCGCCTCGCCGAGCGTCTCGCCACGCGCGGCCTCACGGTCGAGCGGTTCCGGAAGCCGCGCTTCTCGGTGGTCGCGCCCGACGATCTGCGCCAGGAAATCGGGACGCGCTGCCAGGCGGTGATCGAGGCGCTCGCCGATTGAGGCTCCTGCACGTCGTGCTGTATGCACGATCTGAAGGGGCTGGAGGAGCGGGGCGTCGTCGCGGTCGGCGTCGCCACCACCGAGTTCGTCGACGCTGCCGCGGCACAGAACCGCGCGCTGGGCTACGATGCGGCGGTGGTGTTCGTCGCCCACCCGATCCAGGACCGCACGACCGACGAGCTGCGCGCCCTCGCCGACTCCGCCTTCGACGACATCGTCAAGGCGCTGACCGCCGCGGGATAGGACGGATAGCCGTAGCCGGCGCCATTCTTTCGCCGCACTGGCGCACTATATGGGGGGAAGGGAACGGGGAGAGGCAGCCATGCCCAAGGCGAAGGCGACGGGCGCGCTCCACGGCGCTGCCCTGGCCGTAGCGCTCGCGATGGGCGCGGCGGCACCGGTCTGGGCCCAGTCGGCAGCGGACGACCCGGACGCACCCACCTCCGCCGACGTCGAGGCGCTGCACGAATACAACCAGTTCGCCGCCGCCCAGGCGGCGCGTGCCGGTGTTGCCATGTTCAAGGCCGGCTACACCAAGTACTCCATCACCCAGCTCGAGAAGGCGGTCCGGCTGGCGCCGAAGAACGCGACCTACCGCAAGGCTTTGGCCGAGGCACAAGCACGCCTCGCCCAGGAGGAACGCCAGGCGCGCAGGCCGGCCCACCCGCTCGCCTCCGGAGGCGACGAAGACACCGGCATCCAGGTGCCCGGCTTCGTGCCGCCGTCGACCGTCGCCGGCTCGCAGTCGAGCGAACCTGCGCCCGATACAGGTTCGGATGGCGCCGCCTCCGACGACGCGACCCCCGCTCGTCCCGGCACGGCGGACGGCACGTCCGCCGACAAGGCGTCCGCCTCCGCTGCGGCCGACGATGCGAAGGGCGCAACCGGCGCGATGTCCGGCGTCAGTACCGGCGTCGTCCGCGCGCCCACCGAGCCGCCGCTCACCGGAGCCGCGCATTTCGACGTACCGTTCGGCACCGTCCCCGGCGGACCCCCGCTCGCCCGGCCGAGGAACGACCTCGCCATCCGTCCGGTCGAGGAGCCGACGCTCAACTTGCCCGCGGCGCGGCCGAAGCCCAATCCGCCGGCCAACCCGAACGCCGCCGCCGACCGCTGATTTCGAGCGGCCGAGCCGGCCGGAGTTTGCCACGTTCCGTTCAGAACGCGATCGAGCTGCGCAGGCCGAGGACGAGCGCATTGGGGATGGCGCGGCCGGGCTTGACGGGATCGGCGGCGCGGCCGCCGGGGTGGATCACGTATTGCAGGTCGGGCTTCAGCGTCCACCACGGGACGAGATGGGCCGTGTAGCTCAGCTCGACGACGCTCTCAAAGTCGCGCACCGGCGTCGGCGGGCCCGCGGCGCGGTCGGCGGCGGCGGCATCGTCGCTGATCGCGGCGTAGGCGACGCCGAGCGTCAGCGTGTCATCGGGCCGCCCGGCGAACGGCCCCTTGAAGCCGAACCCGCCATCGACGTACCACGCGACCTGGTTGCGGTCCTCGGGCGAACCGGCGACGCGCACGAAGACCGAAAGCCCCTGGTCCTCGGTCCCCGGCCGCGTCCATAGCCGGCGGTCGGCGATGCCATAGAGTTCCCAGTCGCCGCGCTTGTCGTTGGCGCCGGTGAGCTGGTTCGGGAACGCCCCCGTCTCGCGCCAGGCGCCCAGCTTGTAGATGCCGCCGCCCGCCGCGTATTGCACCTCGCCGATCCACAGCGTGCCACCCGACAGGCTGAAGGTGGTGCCGTGCCCGTTGCAGAGCTGCGGATCGCCGGCGCAGCCCTCGCCACCCGGATTGCCCGCGAACACGCCGGTCAGCACGGTTATCTCCTTCGTCGAACTGAAGCGCAGCCGGATGCCGGGATCGGCCAGCGGATAGGCGGGACCGCCCTGCGTCATGTTCGCCGAGGCAGCGGCCGCCCAGCCGAACGTCCCGTTGATCAGATTGCCGGCCGTGTCGCTGGCCATGAACTCGTCGTCCGCGGCGAGCTGGCCGAGGCGGACGGCGATCCTGTCGTCGGCAAGCGACTGCTCGAGCCAGAGCGTGTAGAGTTGTGTGACGGTGCGCGCCTCGATGTTGCTCGCGGTCATCAGATTGCCGCCCAGAAGATCGGCCGACGGACCGCGCCCGTGCACGTTGATCGCGCCGACATGGGCAGTGGCGCCGGGCCAGCCGAGCGCCTTGTCGAGATCGGCGTCGAGCGAGAACGCCGCCTCTCCTTCGTAGACGAAGCCGCGCTTCACCCCGCCCGAGACGACGCCCAGCGTCTCGCCGGTATAGTCGAGGCTGAATGAAAGTCCGGCCGCCGCCAGCGCCGGGCGCAGCCAGCCGAGGTCGCCGCCGAGCGTGTCGTCGGCCCCGGCCGGCGCCGCGCCGGCGAGGAACGCCGCGAGGATGGGCGCCACCGGCGCGGTTCGGAATGTGAATGGAATGGTCGCCACCTTGTACCCCCGTGTTCGTTGCAAGCGATGATGCGCGCTGGCTGGCTTCCAAGGGATCGGTGGCTGGCTTGCGTCGAAGTTAGCGGAAAAGGATCAGCTTGTTGCTCCTGGTGATGCGGAGCCGGTATTCGGTGCCGTCATGGTCGATACGGACCTCTTTCGTGCCGGGCGGAAACAGGCGCCGCGTCGAATGATGCGGCGCCGACGGCGCATTGCCGTCCGCCGGCAGGTCGGCCGGCGTCGCCGGTCCCCTGGTCATCAATAGGCGCCCTTCTTGCCGGTGCCGGCATAGACGAAGTCCCATTGCACGTCGAACGGCGCCCACCATGCCGCGACGCCGGTCTCCTTGTCGGTGTGCCGCCCGAACCCCTGGTAGATCGGCGGGACGATCGAGAAGGTCAGGGTGTACTTGCCCGGCCCGTCGAGCTTGACGTTGCGCCCGTAATGCGGACCGTCGGAGGCGACCATCGGCATCAGCTCGCCGGCGTCGGTCCATTTCGAGCCCTGCTTGGCGAGCCGGTAGGTAATGCCGAGATATGGCACCCAGTCGCCGGGCCCGAACCCGTTCTTGTTGCCCTTGGCGGCATGAATGTCGGCCTCGAGATGGATGTCGGCGGGCTGCATGCCGGGCAGCATCGGCTCCATCGTCACCGACTGGAGATAGACCGCGCCGATCTCCATCCCGTTCTTCTCGACCGCCTTGCCGATCGGCACCTCGGCCGCGATTGCCGGTCCTGCCAGCGCCATCACCGCGACGGCGGCGACCGCCATGCCCCTTGTCATCGTCCTCGTCATGCTCCCTCCTGGGCTAATGCAATTGCGTCTTACTCGCATTGACTACGCAAAAAAACACTCAGCCGACGACGGCCGGCCACCACGCCGCGGCGATCACGAGCCCGCCGGCAAGGCCGGGGACCAGCGCCAGCGCGGCGCGCCCGCCAGCGACGCCCATGTTGCCGAGGATGCGCCGCCCGAGCAGCACGCCCCAGACGACCGCGATCGCCAGCGCCGCGATCTTCACCGCGACCGCCGCGTCCGCCGGCACCAGCTTGAACAGGTCGATGCCGAGCCCGAGCAGCAGCGAGATCATCGCCGCCGGCGCGACCTGGTAGGAGAGCGCGACGAACCGGTCGCGGAAGCTGCCGGCTGCGCCGAGCCGGCCGGCGATCCACGCCCCCGCCGCCTGCAGTGCGGCGAGCACGCCGGTGAGCGCGGCCATCACCCCGATCATCCAGCCGGAGATCAGGAAGAAGTCGAGCCAGACGAACGTCTCGCGCGCCTCGGGATGGACCACCATCAGCCAGGAAGGGCCGGGCTCGCCGAGCCAATTGTAGCCCGCGTCGATGGCCCAGGTGACCAGCGCCAGGCGCAGATCCTGGTATTGCGGCAGCACCAGCCACAGGAACCCGCCGAGCGCCACGCCGGTGCCGAGGAACAGGAACCAGATCTCCGACGCGGCCGGATGGTGGCGCTGGATGTCGGCGACCTCGGCGCCGGGCGCGCGCAGCCTGAGCTCCAGCGCGCCCGGCTTGTCGGGCGCGACGCAGCGCGCGCACATCACGCAATGCCGGCTCTCGGTCTTGCGCCGCAGATCGATCATGGTCGGGCACAGGCCGCGCGTGTCGTAGGCGTCGCCGCCCCCCTCGGGCCGCTTCGGCACCAGGTCGACGGCGCCGAGGCGCGAGAACACGCCGAGCAAAAGCCCGATGGGGCAGGCATGGCGGCACCAGGCGCGCTTCTTCTGGCCCTGGCCGTAGAAGTACCCGACCGCCAGCGCGGCAAGGAGCGTGGCGCCGAACACTTCGAGAATCGCCGACGGGTAGTCGCGCACGCCGACCGTCTGGCCGAGGATGGTGACGATCAGGAAGCTCGCGATCGGCGTGCCTTCCCAGCGGAGCCACGCCGGCACCGCGCGCTTCCGCCCGATCCGGTTCATCCATTCCGACGCGGCGCCCATCGGGCACAGCACGCCGCACCAACTCCGCCCGGTCACCAGCACCGACAGGAACACCAGCGGGAACCACAAGGTCCAGATCAGGAACCGCGCCACCTCGCCGAGCTGACGCGCCGTCTCGCTCGCCGGCAGGACGACGGGACCCACGATCATCACCGCGAACCCCAGGAACATCGCCGCGTGGACGAAAGGCAGGACCGGGCGCACCGCCACCGCCGCGCGCTCGATGCGGCGCGCGAGAAGAGCGGCGCCCCGCGCCGCCTCGGAGGAGAGGTTTACCGTCATGAGCTGGCCGCGGTCGTCCTGGCACGGCGCTGGCGCGCCCGGCCACCGTCGACCAGGCGCATCAGCACAAGAATCGTCACGAGCGTGCCGAGATAGAACACGATCTGGATGCCCATCGGCCGGTCGGAATAGCCCACCAGGATGTGCAGCAGCATGCCGACCAGGCTGTCCTGGGCAAGAACGCCGGACGTGTCCCAAAGGTCCATGCCGAAGGCCGGCACCAGCCCCGCCTGGTTGAGGAATGCCGCCGCCGTCGCGGCGAGGCCGGAGGCGAGCAGCAGCACCATCCACGCCACCGCGCCGAAGAACTTGTCGAGCGGGATCGCCAGCAGCCCGCGATAGAGGAGCCACCCCACCGCCGCGCCGGCCGCCAGCCCGAGCGCGCCGCCGGCGAGCACCGCCGCATGGCCCGCGCCCGACGCAGTCAGGCTGTAGAGGAACAGCACCGTCTCCGAGCCCTCGCGCAGCACGGCGAGCGCGGTGACGAGCCCGAGCGCGGCGAGCGGCCGCGCGCCGACGCTCACATCGTGGCCGACCCGGCGCATCTCGGACGCGATCTCGCGCCCGTGCGCGGTCATCCACGCGTTGTGCCAAGCGAGCATGGCGACCGCGACCAGCAGCACGCCGGCGTTGAACAGCTCCTGCCCGCGGCCCTGCACGGCGTCGGCGATGGCGCCGGCGAAGGCGGCGACCACCAGCGCGCCGATCGTGCCGGCGACGATGCCGCCGCCGACCCAGCGGCCGCGCCCGACCACGCCGCGCGTCGCGCCCATCACGATGGCGACGATCAGCGCGGCCTCCAGGACCTCACGGAAAACGATGACGGCGGAACCGAGCATGACCTAACGCCTCACTTCGCGACCAGCTTGCCCTGGGCGCTATCCTGATGGAAGTCGCCGAAGAACCCGTACTCGCCCTTGGGCAGCGGCCCCACCCACACGATCGCCTTGCCGTTTCCGGTCACCAGCTTCTCGCGGCGCAAATCGTGGCTCTCGAACTCCTCGGGCGTTGCATCCTGGTTGTGGATGACCAGCTTGATGCGCACGCCAGCCGGCACCTCGACCACATCGGGCCGGAACTTGTGCGCCTTGATGACGATCGTGCGCTCCGGTTCGTCGGCGCGTGCGGCCGCCGGCGCAAGGACCGGCGCGGCGAGCGCCAGCGCGGTCGAGGCGGCGAGGACGAGGCGACGGGTCATACTTCCTCCAGGGGTCGGGCGCCGGACCATAACACCATGACGCCAAAAACGGTGGGGACGATAATGCAAGTCATTCGCATTTGCAAGCCAAATCATCTCCGGCACACGAATAGATATGGGGCGCCGCGTCAATTGCGCGCGGCAAACCGCCGCAAGCCCCGCTTGCGGAAATGCAGGGCAGAGCGCATCGCAATCGCAAACGCCTCCGCGCCGCGCTAACCTTTCGCCGACGAACCGGAGAGGTCGCATGGATTTCGGCATCGCGCTCGCCACCCACGCAGAGTCGTACAAGATCGTCAAGCGCGCCGAGGAGTTGGGCTTTGCGCGCGCCTGGTTCTTCGACACCCCGCTCCTCAACGCCGAGCTGTTCGTCGGCATGGCGGCGGCGGCGATGGCAACCTCGAAGATCCGGCTCGGCACCGGCGTGCTGATCCCGTCCAATCGCCTCGCGCCGGTGACGGCAAGCGCCCTCGGCTCGCTCAACAAGCTCGCGCCCGGGCGGATCGATTTCGGCGTCTCCACCGGCTTCACCGGGCGGCGCACGATGGGCGTCGGGCGCGTCAAGCTCGCCGACATGAAGGACTACATCCGCGTCGTCGCGGGGCTGCTTGGCGGCGAGACTGTCGAGTGGGCGTTCGAAGGCGCGCGGCGCAAGATCGCTTTCCTCAATCCCGAAATCGGCGCGGTCAATATCGAGGACCCGATCCCGCTCTGGATCTCCGCCATCGGGCCGCGTGCCAAGAAGCTGGTGGCCGAGATCGGCGCCGGCTGGATCTGCCCCGCCTCGTCCGGCCAGGCGACCGTCGCGGCGCTGGGCGACATGAAGAAACTCTGGTCTGCAGCGGGCCGCGACCCGGCGGCGTTCCGTGCCTCGGCCGAAGTCGGCGGCTGCGTCCTGCGCGCGGGCGAGGCCTACGACAGCCCGCGCGCCCGCGCCATCGCCGGCCCGTCGGCGGTCATGCTGCTGCACGATTTCGTCGAGCGCGACCGGTTCGGCGCGACGCACGGCCCGATCCCGGCGCCGCTCGCCGCACCGCTGGAGGCCTACCGCAAGCACTACGAGAGCTTCGCGCCGTCCGATGCGCGCTACATCGCCAACCATCGCGGCCATCTGATGTTCCTCAAGCCGGCGGACGAGGCGGTGTGCACCGCCGACCTCATCCGCAACTTCTCGTGGACCGCGACGAAGCCCGAGCTGGTCGAGCGCATCCGGGCGCTGAAGGACGCCGGGTTCGAGGATTTCGTCGTGCAGATCCGCGACCACATCTCCGAGATGCTCGAGGACTGGGCCGACGTCTTCGCCGCGGTGTGAGGCGGCGGCCGCGCCCGCGCGAAGGAGAGCGATCCGCCATGACCAGGAGCGTGCCGCCGACCGGCAAATCCCCGTCCGAGCTGATCGACGCGCGGATCGAGGCGCTCGGCGACTGGCGGGGCCGGACGCTCCGCCGGCTCCGCGCCCTGGTCAAGGAAGCCGATCCCGAGATCGTCGAGGAATGGAAGTGGCGCGGGGTTCCGGTGTGGTCGCACGCCGGTTTGATATGCACCGGCGAGACCTACAAGAGCGTCGTGAAGATGACCTTCGCCAAGGGGGCGTCTCTCCCGGATCCTTCGGGCCTGTTCAACGCCAGCCTCGACGGCAACACGCGGCGCGCCATCGACATCCGCGAGGGCGAGACGATCGACGAGGCGGCGCTGAAGGCCCTTATCCGCGCCGCCGTGGACCTGAACATGTCCAAGGCGCGACGCTAGGGAGGGGCGAACCGCGCCGTCAATCGTCGCGGAAGCTGCGCTCCAGCCGCTCGTGGCGCTCTTGCGCCTCCAGCGACAGGGTGGCGATCGGGCGGGCCTCGAGCCGGCGCAGGCTAATCGGCTCGTTGGTCTCCTCGCAATAGCCGTAGGTGCCGTCGTCCAGCCGCTGCAGCGCCGCGTCGATCTTGGAGATCAGCTTGCGTTCGCGGTCGCGGGTGCGCAGCTCGACCGACCGGTCGGTCTCAGCCGAGGCACGGTCGGCAATGTCGGGCGCCTGCAGACTGTCGTTCTGGAGGTTGCGGAGGGTTTCGGTCGAGTCGCGCAGCAACTCGTCCTTCCAGGCGATCAGCTTGCGCCGGAAATATTCCTTCTGTTTCGCGTTCATAAACGGTTCGTCGTCACTCGGACGATAATTCGAGGGCAGCCTGGTCACCATGCTTGAACTCTGTTTTCGTTCGCCGCGCGTCTATCCCGCGCGGAAGCGGCGCGAAGTATATGAAATCGGCCCCTGTCGGTTCAATACATTGATGTGCGGGAGAAGCGACGGATTTCCGAGGGTTTCGCCCGTTCGGGTCAGGCGCCGGCGGCGGCGAGCTTGGCGAGCTCGACCCGGCAGCGCAGCTCGATCTCGTCCAGCACTGTGGCGAGGCGCGGGTCGGCGACGTGCTCGCGCCGCGCGCGGACGATCTGCGCAAGGCCGACCAGCCGTTCGCGTGGCAGGGCGCCGGCGAGCAGCGCCTGCTGCAGCTCTTCCAGCCGGTCGAGCAGGTCCTCGCCGCGGCGCGCGGCTCGCTTGGCCGGGCCGGTCGCATCGGGCACCTCCTGGACGGAGAGCAGCGCCTCGATCGTCGTCGCCGGCGCGGCGCCGGCGGCGCCCTCGGCGACTCCCGGGCCGGACGCCAGTTCGGCGACGAACCCGCCCGACCCGCCACGGGAAGCGCCATCCTTGCGGCGCGTGGTGGCGGGGCGGAGCGGCGCGGTGCCGGTGATCTTCATGGCGCGAGCCTGCGCCGATGCGCTTAACGCCGGGTTAACGCGCGGGCCTTAGCGGGGCGTTAACCCCGTGCCGGGCATTTTGGCGCAATGGCCGTGATCCTGATCGCCGACGACGATCCGCTGCTCCGTCGCACGTTGGCCGACATTCTCGGCGGCGTGTGCGAGGTGATCGAGGCCACGGACGGCGCCGAGGCGATCAAGCTCTGCGTGGAGCGCCGGCCCGACGTCGCAGTGATCGACCTGGTGATGCCCCAGCTCGACGGGCTCGACGCGATCCGCCGGTTGCGCGCCGAATGTCCGGGCCTCAAGATCGTCGCCGTATCGGGCGGCGGGCGGAACCGCTATCTCGACATCCTCGAGCTCGCCGACCGGCTGGGCGCCGACGCGGGGCTGGCCAAGCCGTTCTCTCCGCGCCAGCTCCTCGGCGTGATCGCGGCGCAGCTCGGCGAGAGCTGGCAGGTCCACGCCCCGCCCGGCCGTAAGGCCGGCTGATCGACCCGCCGCTTTTCAGCTGCGCGCCTCCGGCACCAGCAGCTCGGCGAAGCGCGCGATCTCGTCGGCGATGCCGCGCGCCGCCTTCGCCTCCATCGCGCGGTAGCGGGCGAGCGCATCGCGCCCGGCCTCGGTAACCTCGGCGCCGCCGCCCTTCGCGCCGCCGGCCGAGGCGACGACCAGCGGCTCGCGGAACGCGCGGTTCATCTCGTCCACCAGCACCCAGGCGCGGCGGTAGGACATGCCCATGCGCCGCGCTGCGGCCGAGATCGACCCCGTGGCGCCGATGGCGTCCAGCAGATCGGCCTTGCCGGGCCCCATCGCGATCGCCTCGCCAAGCAGAATCCGCAGGCGCGGCCGCTTGCCCGACGGCTGGGTCATGGGATCATCAAGGGCTGGCGGCGGCGCGCCTGTCAAGCGCGGGCGGCCGAGCGCTCGGCCTCCGCCACGTCGTCCGGCGTGTTGACGTTGAAGAACGGATCGACCGGGTCGGTGGCGAAGTGGGCGCGGGCGAGGCGGTAGCGCGCGGTGAAGACATCGACCTTGCGGATCTCCTCGGCGACGACGGCGCGGCGCAGCTCCCCCGCGCGCGATACCGGCCAGAGGCCGAACACCGGGTGGTCGCGCCCGCCCGAGGCGGCGCAGGCCATCTCCGCCCCTGCGTCGCGCATCGCCGCGGCGAGCCGCGCCACCAGGTCGCGCGGCAAGAAGGGCGCGTCGCACGGCACGCTCACCACGAATTCGCAGTCGGGCGCGGCGATCCGCGCCCATTCGAGGCCGGTCAGCACGCCGGCGAGCGGGCCGAGGCTGCCCTCTACCACGTCGTTCGCGACCGGAAGGCCGAAGGACTCGAACCGCGCCGGATCGCCGTTGGCGTTGAGCACTATCGGCCCCACCTGCGGGACGAGCCTTTCGACGATGCGCCCGAGCAGTGTCTCGCCCGCGACCTCGACCAGGCACTTGTCGCCGCCGCCCATCCGCCGCGCCTGGCCGCCGGCCAGCAGCACGCAGGCGACGGGCTCACGCATCTTCTTCGACGCTGGCCTTGCGGCTCAGATGGCGGGGCTCGTCGGCGACGGCGGCGGGGTCGGAATCGAACACGATCCGGTGCTCGCCGGCGAGCGCGACGAAGCGCTTGCCCTTGGCTCGCCCGATGAGCGTCAGGTCGGCACGGCGCGCAAGCTCGACGCCCCACGCCGTGAATCCCGAGCGCGAGACCAGCACCGGGATGCCCATCTGCACCGTCTTGATGACCATCTCCGAGGTGAGGCGCCCGGTGGTGTAGAACATCTTGCCTTCCGGCCCGATGCGGTTCAGCGCCATGTAGCCCGCGATCTTGTCGACCGCGTTGTGGCGCCCGACATCCTCCATGTAGACCAGCGGCCGGTCCGCCTCGCACAGCACGCAGCCGTGGATCGCCCCCGCCGCGAGGTAGAGCGACGGCGTCGTGTTGATCTTCTTGGCGAGCGCGTAGAGCCACGAGGTGCGCACCACCGCGTCGCGATCGAGCGTCACCTTGTCGAACTTCTCCATCACGTCGCCGAACACCGTGCCCACGGCGCAGCCCGAGGTCCGCGTCTTCTTCTTCAGCTTCTCCTCGAAGTTCGTCGCGCGCGACGTGCGCACCACGACGGTCTCGGTCTCCTCGTCCACGTCGATGCCGGCGATCGGCTCGTCCGGCGCCAGCATGTTCTGGTTGACCAGATAACCGAGGGCGAGGCAGTCGGGATAATCGCCGACCGTCATCAGCGTCACGATTTCCTGGCCGTTGAGATAGAGCGTCAAGGGCCGCTCGACGGTCACCGAGGTCGCGACCGGCCTTCCGTCCTGGTCGATGCCTTCGACCCGGCGGGTGAGTCGCGGATCGTCGGGATCGGGTTGGATGAGACCTTCCCTCATGGGCCGAATATGGCCCGCGGCGTGCGGCCGGGCAACCGGAGGGAATGCAAGCGGCGCAGAGAAACTGCGCCCTTTGTCACGGTTTGTTAACCAATTGCGCCGACACCGTCCTGGACGCCACTGAAAACAAACAATTTCTGTTAGGCGGAGCCTGGCGTTGGCGGCTATACTTTGCGGCGGCGTGCGTGGGACCGAAACGGTAGTCATGGCTCGTGGCTAAGAATGCACAGGACCGCTTGGTCCACGCCGGAGACTTGGCAGAGCTTGCCACAGTCCCCGTCACCGGAGATGTGACGCTGCCGGCGGCGTTCCTTGCGCGCGCGCCGGCGATGTACCTCGCCGACCGGGGCGGGCGGCTCCTCTACTCCAACACCGCGTTCGAGGCGCTGGCGCCGGCCATCGCCGCCGCCGAAGGCGCCGACGCGCTCGACCTGGCCGGCGTGTTCCAGCGGCTCGATGCCGCCCATCCCGAGTTGGTGCTGCGCCACACCGCGGTCGTCGACGGCGCGGTGCGCCATCTCCGCGCGCACCATTTCCTGGTGTCGCAGAACGGCGCGGTGACGGGCTTCGGCGGCACCATCACCGACGTGACCGGCGAGGCCGAGGCCGTCAACGCCTCGGCCGCGCTCGAATCGCGCCTGCACGACGTGATCCGCTCCACCTCGGACTGGGTGTGGGAGGTGGACGCGGGGCTCAACCTCACCTTCGTGTCGGAGCGCATCACCGACGCGCTGGAGCGGCTGCCGCGGGAGCTGGTCGGTCGCAACCTCTTGACGCTCGGCACGTTCGACGAGCCGGCGGGCGTGCCGCCGATGCGCGACCGGCTGCTGCGCGACTTCCAGCCCTTCCGCGGCCGGATCTTCCTGATGCCGGACGCCACGGGCGAGATGCGGCGCATCCAGCTTTCCGGCGTGCCGGTGTTCGACTCCGCGACCGGCGCCTTCGCCGGCTATCGCGGTACCGGCACCGACGTCACCGTGCACCACCGCGCCGAAGAGGGCATGCGCGAGTACCAGCGCCGGCTGCAGGAAAGCCTTGCCCAGCTTCAGGAGCGCAACCACCAGCTCGACGCGGCGCTCGCCCGTGCCGAGGAGGCGGCGCGCGCCAAGACCGACTTCCTCGGCAAGATGAGCCACGAGCTGCGCACGCCACTCAACGCCGTGATCGGCTTCTCCGAGATCGCCGTGCAGCAGGCGTTCGGCCCGCTCGGCGATCATTACCTTTCCTATTTCCGCGACATCCGCAACGCGGCCTACCACCTGCTCACCATCATCAACGACATATTGGACGCCGTGAGCCTGGAGGCGCGCGCGGTGCATCTCGACATCGCGCCGGTGACACTGGCCGACGTGGTCGGGGAAGCGAAAGCCCTGGTCGCGGTGCGCGCCGAGAAGGATGGCGTCGACCTCTCGGCGGTCGCCGCCGACGCGCGCTGGTCGGTCCGGGCCGACGTGGGGCGGCTGCGCCAGATCCTGGTGAACCTCCTCAACAACGCGGTGAAGTTCACCGAAAAGGGCGGGCGCGTCGGCATCTCCGTGGCGGATGTGCCGGACGAGAAGGTGGCGATCACCGTGTGGGACACCGGGCTCGGCATTCCCGCGGACCAGCACGAATTGATCTTCGAAAGCTTCCACCAGGTCGGCTCGGACCTGATGACCGCGCCGCGCGAGGGCACCGGCCTCGGGCTTTCCGTCTCGCGCCAGCTTGCGCGCCTCATGGGCGGCGACATCGCCGTCGAATCCACCCCCGGCCAGGGCTCGCGCTTCACCGTGACCCTCGCCAAGGCGGGATAGAGCGCCGCGCCCCCTTCCCTCGCCCGGCAAACGCGTTATATTCGACGGTAACCAACGCCCGGACGCCGCGTCGCGCCGGGCGGAAGAGCGAGCGAGCGAGCGCATGGACGCGATAGCCCCGACGCCCCCGATCGTTGACCCGTTCGGGCGGTCGATCACCTATCTTCGCATATCGGTCACCGACCGGTGCGATTTCCGCTGCGTCTACTGCATGGCGGAGGAGATGACCTTCCTGCCCAAGGCCGACGTGCTGTCCTTGGAGGAGCTCGACCGGCTGTGCTCGGCCTTCGTCGCGCGCGGCGTGAGAAAGCTGCGCCTCACGGGCGGCGAGCCGCTGGTCCGGCGCAACATCATGTGGTTGTTCCGCCGCCTCGCCCGCCACCTCAACGCCGGCACCTTGGACGAGCTCACCGTCACCACAAACGCGAGCCAGCTCGCCAAATACGCCGGCCAGCTCGCGCAGATCGGCGTGAAGCGCATCAACGTCTCGCTCGACACGCTCGATCCTGAGCGGTTCGCCGCGATCACCCGCTGGGGCAAGCTCGACAAGGTGATGGAGGGGATCGCGGCGGCGAAGCGCGCCGGGCTCCGCATCAAGATCAACACCGTGGCGCTGCGTGGCGTGAACGACGACGAGTTCGTCAAGCTGGTCGAATGGTGCGGCACCGAGGGGCACGACCTCACCTTCATCGAGGTCATGCCGATGGGCGAGCTGGGCGAGGGCGCGCGGCTCGAGCAGTACATGCCGCTCTCCATGGTGCGCGCGCGTCTCGCCGAGCGCTTCACCCTTACCGACACCGACGAGCGCACCGGCGGGCCGGCGCGCTACGTGCGTTGCGCCGAGACCGGCGGGCGGATCGGCTTCATCACGCCGCTCACCCACAATTTCTGCGAGTCGTGCAACCGCGTGCGGCTCACCTGCACCGGCACGCTCTACATGTGCCTGGGCCAGGCCGACGCCGCCGACCTGCGCGCGGCGCTCCGCGCCTCGGACGACGACGCGCTGCTGATGGCAGCGATCGACGAGGCGATCTCGCGCAAGCCCAAGGGACACGATTTCGTCATCGACCGGCGCCGCCGCGCCCCCGCCGTCGCCCGCCACATGAGCGTGACGGGCGGGTGACGCGCGACCCGGTGGATTTTTCCGTTCGTCTTGAGTAGCGTCCGCGGAGCGGACGCGTATCGAAGGACAAGCTGTGCGGCAGTGCCGCCGCCGCCCTTCGATACGGCCGCTGCGCGGCCTACTCAGGGTGTACGGAAGTTTTGGACGTGACCGACAGGCGCCATTCATGACCGCCCTGCCCAACTCGCTGGCCGCGCGCGACGCTTCCGCGCTGCTCCACCCCTACACCGACGCCGTCGAGAACGAGCGCGAGGGGCCGCTGGTGATGGTCCGCGGCGAGGGCGTGCGCGTGTGGGACGAAACGGGCAAGGAATATATCGAGGGCATGTCCGGCCTCTGGTGCGCCGCGCTCGGCTTCGCCAACGAGCGGCTCGCCGCCGTCGCCGCCGACCAGATCCGGCGCCTCTCGTTCTATCACGGCTTCAACCGCAAATCGCACCCGCCGCAGATCGAGCTGGCCGAGAAGCTGCTCGCCATCGCGCCGAAGGGCATGGCTCGCGCCTTCTTCGCCAACTCGGGCTCGGAGGCGGTGGACACGGCGATCAAGATCGCCTGGTACTACAACACGGCGCGCGGCAAGCCGGAGAAGCGCAAGATCGTCGGGCGCCTCCGCGGCTATCACGGCGTCACCGCAGCGGCGGCGAGCGTGACGGGCGTGCCGCACAACCATCGCGGCTTCGGCCTGCCGCTTCCCGGCTTCCTCCACACCGAGGCCGCGCACTACGCCTCGGGCGCCAAGCCGAACGAGAGCGAGGAGCATTACGCATCCCGCCTTGCCGCCCATCTCGACATGCTGATCCGCGACGAGGGGCCGGATACGGTCGCCGCCTTCTTCGCCGAGCCGATCATGGGCGCGGGCGGCGTGCTGTTCCCGCCCGCCACCTATTTCGACAAGGTTCAGAAGGTGCTGCGCGCCCACGACGTGCTGTTCGTCGCCGACGAAGTCATCACCGGCTTTGGGCGCACGGGCAACATGTGGGCGTCGGAGACCTACGGGCTTTCGCCGGACATGGTGACCTGCGCCAAGGCGCTGTCCTCGGCCGCGCTGCCGATCTCGGCGGTCATGGTGTCGGAGCCGATCTACAGCGCCGTCGCGGGCCAGACCCACGAGATCGGCACGTTCGGCCACGGCTTCACCTATTCGGGTCATCCCGTCGCGGCCGCGGTCGCGCTCGAGACCCTGAAGATCTACGAGGAGATGGATTTGGTGGCGCGGGTGCGCGATGTGGCCCCCCGCTTCCAGGCTCGGCTCGCTGCCTTCCGCGGCGAAGCCAACGTCGCCGAGGTGGCGGGGATCGGGCTCCTCGGCGTGGTCGAGCTGATGGCCGATCCCGCGACCCGCACGCCGTTCGACCCCAAACTCAAGGCCGGCGCGTACCTCGTCGGCCGGGCGGAGGCGCACGGGCTGATCCTCCGGGCGCTGGGCGACCGCGTCGCGTTCTGCCCGCCTTTGATCGCGACGGGGGCCGAGATCGACCGGCTTTTCGACCGGTTCGCCTTGGCCCTCAAGGACTTCCAGGGCTGGGCGGCGGGGGCGCGCGCGACGATTTGAGGCACTTCCCGCCCGGGCGCGATTGCGGCATAACATCCGGACAGGACGCGAGGGGGTGGTAGGGCACGATGAATTACGACAAGTTCTTTGCCGACGCGCTGGCCGGGCTGAAGCGCGAGGGGCGCTATCGCGTGTTCGCCGACCTCGAGCGCAAGGCCGGCGCTTTCCCGGCCGCGAAGAACCATGCCGGGGCCGGCGCGGTGCGCGACGTCACCGTGTGGTGCTCCAACGACTATCTCGGCATGGGCCAGCACCCCGCGGTGCGCGCCGCCATGATCCGCGCGATCGAGGACTCGGGCGCGGGCGCGGGCGGCACGCGCAACATCTCGGGCACCAACCATTGCCATGTGATGCTGGAGGCCGAGCTCGCCGACCTGCACCGGAAGGAGGCGGCGCTGCTGTTCACCTCCGGCTACGTCGCGAACGAGGGCGCGCTTAACACCCTGGCGACGCGCCTGCCCGGCTGCGTCGTCCTGTCGGACCAGCTCAACCACGCCTCGATGATCGATGGCATCCGCAACTCGCGCGCCGAGAAGATGATCTTCCGCCACAACGACCCGGCACATCTCGACCAGATGCTCGCCGGGCTCGACCGCGACCGGCCGAAGATCGTGGCGTTCGAATCCGTCTACTCGATGGACGGCGACATCGCCCCCATCGGCGAGCTCTGCGACGTGGCCGATGCGCACGGCGCGATCACCTATCTGGACGAGGTGCACGCGGTCGGCATGTACGGCGTGCGCGGCGCGGGCGTCGCCGAGCGCGACGGGGTGATGGACCGGTTGACCGTCATCCAGGGCACGCTCGCCAAGGCGTTCGGCGTGGTGGGCGGCTACATCGCCGCCTCCGCCGACCTGGTGGATTTCGTGCGCTCCTTCGCCAACGGCTTCATCTTCACCACCGCGCTGCCCCCCGCCATCGCCGCCGGCGCGCTGGCGAGCGTCCGCCACCTCAAGGCCAACAACGACGTGCGCATCCGCCATCAGGAGCGGGCGGCGACGCTGAAGCGCCGGTTCCGCGAGGCGGGGCTCCCGGTCATGCCGTCCGTCTCGCACATCGTGCCGGTGATGGTCGGCGACGCCGCGCTCTGCAAACTTCTTTCCGACGAGCTGATGGACGAGTTCGCGATCTACGTCCAGCCGATCAACTACCCGACCGTGCCGCGCGGCGCCGAACGGCTCCGCTTCACACCGACCCCGTACCACAGCGACGCCGACATGGACCGGCTGGTCGACGCGCTCACCACCGTCTGGGCCCGCCACCGCCTTGAGTTCGCGGCGTAGGTCACTCGCCTTTTTCGTCATTGCGAGCGAAGCGAAGCAATCCAAGGTTGCCTCTTCGGCCCCTGGATTGCTTCGTCGCTGCGCTACTCGCAATGACGGCCAATATTTGTGCCTGCCTGGGTCGCTCCTGCTAACATCGGCAAAATCGAACCGAGGGAGCGGCCCATGCCCCACATCGTCGACGTCCACACCCATTTCGCGCTGGCGGGCGTCGCGCCCAAGCTCGGCATCGACCCGCGCTTCCTCAACCCGGTGAAGGCCGGGCGCAACACCGTCACCAACTACCGCGGCCTACCCGCCGTCGGCTATGCCGAGATGGGCGAGTTCGACACCCACATGCAGGTGAACGAGAAGGCGGGCGTCACCAGGCGCCTGCTCTCCACCGGCTTCACCGCCGAGACGCTGAGCCACGAGACCGCGAAGCCGTCCTCGGAAATCTGCAAGGTGGTGAACGACGAGATGGCGGCGGTCGTTGCGCGCGCGCCGGACCGGCTGTGGGGCCTCGGCATCGTCAACCCGCTCGACGCCGACAACGTGGCGGAGGGCGAGCGCTGCCTGGGGCCGCTCGGCTTCAAGGGGCTCTGCGCCGCGACGAGCTGGCACGACCGCTTCCTCGACAACCCGGAGGCGTACCCGTTCTGGGAATGGGCGGAGGATCGCGGCGCGCCGATCTTCCTGCATCCGCCGCGCGTGCCGATCGGCCACCAGACGCAGATGGGGCAGTATAAGCTCGACGAGCTGATCGGCCGCCCGTTCGACACCGCCATGTGCCTTGCCCGCATGATCCTGTCGGGCCTGTTCGACCGCTTCCCCAAGCTGCAGATCGTGGTGGCGCACATGGGCGGCGGGCTGCTGCCCGCGATGGGGCGGCTCGATTTCGGTTGGCGCCTTGGCTGCGAGGGCATGCCGGAGGACGCCAAGATCAAGTGCAAGGAGCTGCCTTCCAGCTACCTGCGCAAGCATTTGATGGTCGACACGATGGGGTTCTGGGCGCCGCACGTGCGCGAGGCGCTGGAGGTGTTCGGCCCTGACCGGGTGATGTTCGGCACCGATTACGGCCCCGTGCCGCTCGACCCCAAGGAGCACATCGACATCGTCAAATCGATGGACCTTACCCGCGCGGACGAAGCGAAGGTGTTCTGGAAGAACGCCGACGCGTATTTCGGGCTGGGGCTGGCGAGCTAGCCACACCCGTAACCGTCCCTCTCCGCCCCTAGGGGCGGAGAGCGAGAATGCTCGCCCCTACCCCGCCCGCCATCCGCCGGTGTAGGATTTCGCTCAACGAGAACACCCCGAGGAAACGTCCATGCACATCGTCGACATCCACACCCACTTCAACGAGCCCGGCGTCGCCGAGAAGTTCGGCATCGACATGCGCAACCCCGGCCCGGGCTACACCGTGCTGCCCTCGTCGCCGATGCGCGAGTTCGGCCAGTTCGACAAACAGATCGAGGTGAACGAGAAGGCCGGCATTACCAAACGGCTGATGTCGAGCCCGTTCGGTGCCGAGATGATGTCGGCCGTCACCTCGCGCCCGTCGATCGAGGTCTGCGCCGCGGTGAACGACGCGACCGCGAAGACCGTCGCGCGCAAGCCCGACCGGCTGTGGGGCATGGGCACGGTCAATCCCCTGGAGAAGGACCACATCAAGGAGGCCGAGCGCTGCATGGGGCCGATGGGCTTCAAGGGGCTGCTCTGCACCACCTCGTGGCACGGCACGTTCCTCGACGACGAGGCGGCCTGGCCATTCTGGGAATGGGCGGAGGATACGGGAACGCCGATCTTCCTCCACCCGGTCCGCACGCCCATCGGGCATGACCAGCAGATGGACCAGTACAAGCTCGACGAGCTGATCGGCCGGCCGTTCGACACCGCCATGTGCCTCGCCCGGATGATCCTCTCCGGCATGTTCGACCGGTTCACGAACCTCCGCGTCGTCGTCGCGCACATGGGCGGCGGGCTCTTGCCGGTGATGGGAAGGCTCAATTTCGGCTGGTCGCTCGGCTGCGAGGGCATGCCGGAGCGCGCCAGGATCAAGTGCAAGGAGCGTCCCGACACCTATCTCAAGAAGCATCTGATGGTCGACACGATGGGCGTCTGGGCGCCGCACGTGCGCGAGGCTCTGGAGGTGTTCGGCCCCGACCGCGTGATGTTCGGCACCGATTACGGCCCCGTGCCGCTCGACCCCAAGGAGCATGTCGACATCGTCAAGGCGATGGGCCTGTCTGCGGCCGACGAGGAGAAGGTGTTCTGGAAGAACGCCAGCGACTACTTCAAGCTCGGGATGGGGTAATCTACCGCCATCCCGTCACCCCGGCAAAGCCGCCCGGGCGCCAAGAACGGGCTGCATCGCGTTATTGACGTGAAGCTACTACACGAGGCCATAGACTACGGCGAAGCGAGGGTCACAATAGCCTGCCGACAACTATGACGGATTGCGCAAACGCATACAGACGCAAGAAATTCCGACTTACTCCACATTTTAACGTGATATGTCGCCACTCGAAATAAAATAGGAGATTTCGCCCAGTAAGTCTGCCGACCGCTTGCTTGCTAATTCGATACACAAAGCGTCCAATTCCAATACTATAAATGTACCTAATCGGGGATTAAAAAGGCAAATCTCTGACAGCTTGTATAACTGCGTTTCTACATCCAATGCTGCGTAGGTCAAAACCTGCCGAATGTCCGTCGCACGAAAATTTCGATCTCCAGCTTTCACTTCAACAATTCGGTGACCAATAACGATATCCCCAAGACACTCGTCAATAATTCCGCACCCCTTGAATATTGGATCCACCGTGATGCGGTCGTCTGATCCCTTCAAATTTCTAACAAATCTCCAAATCCTAGTTGAGAGGGAATAAATCTCGGAAAATTCACTCGCGTCCGCATCATCCAACGCATTCGCCTCAATCCGCTCGAAGCGCGACAGAAACATCCTGGTCTGCTCAAACACGGTCGCCTTCCACTCCTCAACGTTCTCGACAAATTCTACCGACTTAGGAAACGCCATCGCGAAAAATCGGAATCCAGCTTCATTTCCGAAACAAATTGGATTTTTTCATAAGCGTCATTTTGACTATCAACAAATATGTGATAGTCGTCGGCAAAACGGCAAAATTTGATCCCATTTAGACGCAACAGAACGTCCGTCAGATTCAATACCGATTCAACCAGAATCCGGGCAGCCGGACCTCCGATTGGATACCGTAGGATTTTGTATCCGAAAAATTCTTTAGAATTTCCATTATATAGCGATGACTGTGGCTCCCGCCTTTTATCTGTTGAAGGGCGTTGTCGAGGCGATGGTGAGGAATTCGTTGATAGCAATCGGCGATGTCGCACAGAACCACGTAGGGAGAATTTCTTGCATTTTCAATTGACTTAGTTACAAACTCTCTCCAACCTACGTCTTCTCGAAATATCTTCCCTGGCTTACCATGCATATTTATGCGATAGGAGAAGATCGTATCGTTCTCGACCGGTATGCGCGAGGTCTCAATTTTTTCGGCCAGAGACAGCGTGACGCCTAGGAGAAATGCGTTCCAAAATGGATCCTGTTGCGTCGCCCAACGGAATCCATTAAGGCCAACGGGCGACAGTGTGTTTATGTGATTGGGTGGGTGGAGAACAAAACATTCTTTGAATTGAGAATATGACTTTCTGAGTAGCTTCGCGAATTCGTCCCTTTGATCGTAAATAATGTGGTTTTCGATTGGGAACGGAAAGATATCCGTGTCACCGAAATTTACAATATTTTGGACGGCAGCCTCAAAGAATTCTTTCATTGTCTTGGCCCGAGTGGATAGTCGGGGGTTAGTGCGGTCAGTCCGATAAATATCTTAGCTATTGACGGACACCGAGTAAACCCTTTCCATATCCGCTATGATATCCTATCCTCAAGGGCCAACTCTATGATTCGATTAGGCATTTCTTCCACATTGGGTTTGTCCCTTGCCAATTCGGGGCTCCCAGGATCCTCAAGAATCTACGGCGTTGCGTATCCCACAGCGCTGGTAAAGGGCGCGGCCCCGCCCGCGGGGTGCCGCAAGATCGAGGGGGCTACGTCGCGATGCGCGACGGGGCGAAGGTCTGCGTCGACATCTACCTGCCCGAGGCGCCCGGCACGTACCCCGCCCTTCTCTCCCTCTCGCCCTACGTGTAGGACATCCCGCGCCTGCGCCGTACTGGCCCGAACCCTCTCGATTGACGGGCCTGCGCCCGCCGCCTACGGTTTCGCGCCAACCTGACCTCCGGGGGAAAAAGATGACCGATACGACGCGCCGCTTACGAGCGACCGCACGCCTCGCCTTCGCGCCCGCACTCGCGGCCGCCGCGCTCGCGGCCGCAGGACCCGCGCCCGTCCGCGCCGCTGACCTGGTGCGCGTCGGCAAGGCGGTGCCCAACGTGTTTGCCTTCACGCCGATCGATGTCGCCGTCGATATCGGCGCGATGCAGCGCAACGGGATCGACGTGAAGATCTTCTCGTTCCAGGGCGGCTCCAAGCTGCACCAGGGGCTGGTCGCGAACGCCGTCGACATCGGGCTCGGCTCGGGGCCGGAGATCGCCATCGCGCTGCGCGGCCACTACGCCATGGGCGTCGCCGCGCTCGCCAACCCGCCGCTCTCGCTCGGCTTCACCGTGTGGCACAATTCGCCGATCAAGACGCTCGACGACCTCAAGGGCAAGCGGATCGGCGTCGGCTCGGTCGGCTCGCTCACCTACTGGCTTGCGCTCGAGCTCGCCCGCGTCAAGGGCTGGGGCCCGCACGGCGTGACGACAGTCGCGCTCGGCGGCGGCCAGGGCCAGTATGCCGGCCTCAAGACCCACGCCATCGACGCCACGCTGGAATCGGCGGCCATCGGCTGGCAGCTCGAGAAGAAGGGCGAGGCGCGGATGGTCTCGACCATCGACTACGTGAAGGACTTCCACACCCACGTCATCTGGGCCTCCACCAAGATGATCGCCGAGCGGCCCGACGTGATCCGGCGGTTCCTCAAGGCGTGGTTCGAGACCATCGCCTGGATCCGCGCCAACCGTGACAAGGCGATCCCGCTGATCCGCAAGGTGACGCGCTACGACCAGGACGTGGAGGCGCGCGAGTACGACGCCGTGACGCCCTTCTTCTCGACCGACGGCAGGTTCCACGAGGCGGCGCTCAAGACCCTCGAGCGCTCGTTCGTCGAGCTCGGCCTCACCAAGACCGCGCCCGACGTGCACAAGGTCCTGACGGAGCAGTTCCTGCCGAAAATGTGACGTCGCGGCCGTTTCGCGCGCTCTCCCGTTCGTCCTCGGTAGCCATCGAAGGACGAACGGGGGAAATTCGTGCTTCGCGCGTCGATACGCGCGACGGCCGGCGGGCGCGTAAACCTTTCATTAACCTAGGATCACAGCCTCGCCACTTGACCCCTCCCCCCCGCCGATCCGTATAAATACTTACTCGTACTTTCCCTAACCCCTGCCGGGCATCAGAGATCACAGAACCGTGATCCGTGGTGCGGGGACCGTCGCAGACAAGCGGCGCCCGAATGGGGGACGAGGGGAGCGTGCGAGCGACGGCGGCCTTTGCGGCCGCAGGACTGTCTGGCGCGATGCTGCTGTGGGCGTTCGGCGGCGGCACGGGGGTGTCGGGCACGGCGACCGGGCTGGTCGAGGCGGTGGCGGGCCATGCCTTCGTGACCGAGGGCTGGCGGCGTTCGCTGGTCGCGGCCGGGGCGCAGCTTCACGTCGGCGACACGCTGCAGGCCGGGCGCGACGGGCCGTTCCAGATCGTCTTCGCCGGCGACGCGATCCTGACCGTCGCCGCCGGCGCGCGCATCACCCTCACCCGCTCGGTGCTCGGCACGGAGGCCGAGGCCGGCGCGATGTGCCGGGCCTTGATGGGGCTCGCGCGCGACATTACCGAGATCGTGCTGCGCCGCGTCCTCAGAAAGGACAGGGTGACCGCGCCGCCGCCCTCGATCGGGGTGCGCGGATAGGCCCGGCACGCCACACCTTGGCGCGTGCGGCGGCCGGGCCCAGGCCTCACATCTGCGGGGGCGTGCCCATGAAGTCGCGCTTGCCGAGCTCGACGCCGTTGTGGCGCAACAGGTCGTAGGCCGTCGTGCAGTGGAAGTAGAAGTTGGGCAGGCAGAAATTCAACACCAGCCCCTGGCCGGTGAACTTCCGCTCGCCGGACGGGAACTGCATGGTGATCTGCTTGTCCTCCTGGCCGTCGACCTGCGCGGGCTTGATCGACTTGACGAACTCGACCGACTTGGCGATGCGCGCGCGCAGCTGGGCGAAGCTGGTCTCGTTGTCCTCGAACTTCGGCACCTCGACCCCGGCGCACTGGCCCACCGCGTTCACCGCATGGGCGCAGGCCTGGCGCACCTGGCGGACCAGCGGGAACATGTCGGGATAGAACCGCGAAGTAAGGAAATAGCCTTCGTCGAGCTTCTTCTCCTTGGCGTGCGCCTCGGCCTTCTCGAGCACGGACGAGAGCGCGGTCAGGTACTGCACGAAGATCGGCGCCGACACCTTGTAGAGGGAAACGGGCATGGACGTTGGCTCCTTGGCAACCGCGCGTCATGCGCGGATGGCGGATGTTAGCGATCCTCAGGGCGGCGGTGAAGGGGATGGCTAGCGCGGTTTTCGATCAGACGGGTCCAGCCCGCTCCCCCACCCGGCCACCCCACGAGGATACTGTCGTTGGGTGGCCGGGTGGGGGTGCGGGCCGGTGCGATTCCGCGTGAGCGGAAAAGGCTCTAGAGTTCGATCGGCGCGAGGGCAGGTTTGCCGCGGATCAGGTCGGATGCCTTCTCGGCCAGCATGATGGTCGGGGCGTTGATGTTACCGCCGAGCGGCAACGGCCAGACCGAGGCGTCGACGACCCTGAGCCCCTCCGTACCGCGCACGCGGAACTCGGGATCGACCACGGCGTCGGCGTCGGTGCCCGCCTTGCAGGTGCCCGCCGGGTGATAGATCGTGATCATGTTGGCGCGCACGAAGGCGTCGATCTCCGCGTCCGACTGGCATTCGGGTGCCGGCAGGAAGCGCGGCCCGATCAGGTCTCTGAAGGCCTCGGTCTCGGCGAGGCGCGCGCAGAACTTGAACCCTTCGCGCATGGCGCGCCGGTCGTACTCGGTCGACAGGAAGTTGTTGAAGATGCGCGGCTTCGCCATCGGGTCGATCGAGGCGAGCGTGACCTGCCCGCGGCTTTCCTCGCGCACGTGGCAGAACAGCAGCGAGATCACGTCGGGGCTGCGCTTCCTGATGCCGGGGAACCATTCGCGCGTGAGGAACCCGCCGGAGCCGCAATAGGCCTGGATGTCCGGCACCTCGACGTCGGGGGTGGAGCGGATGAAGGCCGTGCCCGAGGCCGGCAGCAGCGTCGCGAAGCCCGACCGGAACGCCCAGGCGCGCAGCATGGCGAGGCCCAGCCGGTCCATCCGCAGCCCCTCGATGAAGGGCGACTTGTCCTTACGGCCGTAAAGGCTGGTCAGGCTCGGATGGTCCCACAAATTGCGTCCGACGCCGGCGAGATCGACGCGCGGTGAAATGCCGAGCGATTTGAGCTCGTCCGCCGGCCCGATGCCCGACAGCATCAAAAGCTGCGGCGAGTTGTAGGCGCCGCCCGAGAGGATGATCTCGCGCGCCGCGGCGGTCCGGCGCTCGCCGTCCTTCACGTACTCGACGCCGGTCGCGCGCGGCCCCTCGAACAGGATGCGCGCCGCGTGCGCGCGCGTCTCCAGCGTCAAGTTCTTGTTCCGCTTCACCGCCGGCCACAGATAGGCGACCGCGGCCGAGCAGCGCCAGCCGTCGCCGATCGTGTGCTGCATCTTGGAGAAGCCGTCCTGGACCGGGCCGTTATAGTCGTCGTTGGCGTCGCACCCCATGGCCGGCGCCGCCGCGACGAACCGGTCGTACACCACATCGGCGGCCGGGTTGCGCCGCGTCTTCAGCGGCCCCGCGCCACCGCGCCAGCCGTTTTCCCCGCCGTCGAAGCACTCGGCGCGCTTGAAATAGGGCAGCACGTCGCGATACGCCCAGCCGGTCAGCCCGAGCTGCGGCAGCCGGTCGAAATCGTTCGGGTTGCAGCGCACATAGGCCATGATGTTGATCGAGGACGACCCGCCCACCACCTTGCCGCGCGGATGGAAGATCGAGCGGTTGTCGACGTGGGGCTCGGGCTCGCCCTGGTAGTTCCAGTTGTAGCGCGGGTTCGACCAGATCTTGCCGACGCCGAGCGGGATGTGGATCAGCGGGTTCTTGTCCTCGCCGCCCGCCTCCAGCACCAGCACGCGCCGTCCCTCGTCCTCAGCAAGCCTGGCGGCCAGCACGCAGCCCGCCGATCCCGCTCCCACGATGATGGTGTCGTACCCCGCCGCCATGACGCCCCTCTTGTTCCACCCGGTGGCGCGAGTTTGCCCGAGATCGCGCGCGATCACAAAGGGGCGGGTCGGGGACCCGCCCCTACAAGCGCGGTATCGGATCGGAATGTAGGGGCCGGTCCCGGACCGGCCCGATTAAAGCCCCGCACGCGCGCGTCGTTTGCGGAGGTGATGCGGACGCCGGCCGCTAGGGCTTCTCGGCGAGGACGAAATGGTCGACCAGCCGGCCCTCGCGGCCGCCGGCCATCGCGTTCGCGACGCGGGCCTGGAAATCGTCGCCCATCACGATCTCGTTCGCCTGGGGCGGCGGCGCACCCGCCTGCGCCAGCGTCGCGGCGAGGCCGGTGTAGCGCGGCTTGGCGGGATCGACGCCCGCTTCCTTCAGAAGCGCCTCGATCCTCTGCAGCAAATCCGCGCGGCCGTAATGGCCCTGCACGCGCTCTTCCAGCGATGCCATGACGCCCCCCATCGCCCTCCGGAGGCGAACGTCGCGAACGATGTCACGGCGTCGCCTGGAGGACAAGGAGCACGCGCGGCGCTACAGCCCCAGCACGCGCTCGGCGTTTGCGTGGAAGATCTTCTCCATCACGTCGGGCTTGTAGCCGAGCTCGTCCCATTCGCGCATCAGCCGCTCGTAGGGGATCGAGGGGTAGTCGGAGCCGAACATGATCTTGTCGACGAGCCGCGCCCGCGCGTCGCGCTTCAGCGTATCGGGGAAGTATTTCGGCGCCCAGCCCGACAGCTCCCAGAAGACGTTGCCCTTGTGCAGCGCGACCGCCGTCATCTCCTCGACCCACGGCCAGCCGGGGTGGGCGGCGATGATGGTGAGGTCGGGAAAGTCGGCAGCGAGATCGTCGATGTGCGACGGGTGGGCGTGGCGGATGCGCGCGCCGAGACCTCCCGGGAGGCCGGCCCCCATGCCGGTGGTGCCGACGTCGATCATCACCGGCGCCTTGAGCGCGCTGATGGTCTCGAACAGCGGGTAGAAGCGCCGGTCCGACACGGCGAAATGGCCCATGATCGGATGGAAGTGGAAACCCAGCATCTTGAGATCGCGGATCGCCGTCTCGGCTTGCTTGATCGCGATCTCGCCCTTGAACGGGTCGACCGCGCCCCAGGCCTGCAGGACCACGTCCTTGTGCCGGTCGCGCATGTCGGCGACGTATTCGTTGGTGCAGGGCGGCGTCGCCACCGCCGTCTCGATGTCGAAGGCGACCAGCACCGGCTCGACGCCCGCCGCCTTGAACTCGGCGATGACGTCCGCCTCCCCCTTCGCCTTCCAGGGCCGGTTCCAGTACTTCTCCAGCGCCTCGACATAGGGCCCCTGCGAGGTGATCCAGGGCTGGGTGTTCGGGTAGCAGTGCAGGTCGATCTTGCGCATGAACGTTCGTCCCGAATGAACTCGTCATGGCCGGGCTTATCCCGGCCATCCACGGGCAACCATCCCGTCCTGTGATCCCGTGGATGCCCGGCACAAGGCCGGGCATGACGGTGTGGGTTATTCCGCCGCCGCCTTCTCGGCCGCGACCTTCTTGGCGATGTCCTCGACGAGCTGCTTCTTCGACACCTTGCCGAACGCGCTCAAGGGGAAATCGTCCATCACCTCGAGCCGCTCGGGCAGCTTGTGCTTGGCCATCTCCTCCTTCTGGAGATGGGCGATCAGGGAGTCGAACGTCACCGTCTGGCCCTCCTTCTCGATGACGCAGGCGCACATGCGCTCGCCCAGCACGTCGTCGGGGTAGGGGATGCAGGCGACGTTCTGCACCGCCGGATGGGTGAGGATCAGGTTCTCGATTTCCTCGGCAGAGATCTTCTCGCCGCCGCGGTTGATCAGGTCCTTCTTGCGGCCCTCCACCATGTAGCGGCCCGACGGGTGCTGGCGCATCAAATCGCCCGAGCGGTAGAACCCGTCGGAGGTGAAGGCGCGCGCATTGTGCTCCGGCGTGCCGAAATAGCCGCGCAGCGTGTAGGGGCCGCGGCAGCAGAATTCGCCCACCTCGCCGAACTCGACGATGTTGTCGTCGTCGTCCAGCAGCCGCACCTCGTCTTCCGGGCTGATCGGCAGGCCAACCGTCTCCATCCGCACGTCCTCGGGGTCGTCCTTGCGGACGAACATCAGCATGCCCTCGGCCATGCCGAAATTCTCCTGCACGAAGACCGAGGGGATCAGCTCCTTGGTGCGCTTGCGCACCTCGGGCTGCAGGCGCTGGCCGCCCGACTGGATGAATTCGAGCGAGGAGAGGTCGTACTTCGCGATGGCGGGATCGTTGATCCAGCGGATCAGGAGCGCGGGCACGACGTGGATGTGCGTCACCTTGTGCTCGGCGACCAGGCGGAAGACCTCCTCGCCGCGGGTCGATGTGTGCAGCACCACCGTTCCGCCGCGGATTAGGAACCCCTGCATGCCGGGGCAGGCGAGCGGCAGGTTGTGGGCGAGCGGCAAGATGTCGAGCAGCACCTTGCCCTCGGCCACGCCCGTCACCGTGCCGGCGGTCTTGGAGTTATAGATGTAGTCGTTGTGGGTGCGCGGGATCAGCTTGGGGATGCCGGTGGTGCCGCCGGAAAGCTGGAACACCGCCGGGTCGGTCGGGTCGACCCGGTTGTTGAGTCCGTCGAGCTTGTCGGCGGTCGCCTTGGGCTGGCGCGCGATCAGCTCGGCGAGCGAATGCAGCCCGTCCGCCGCATCGCCGAGCACGATGCCGTGTTTCACCACGTCGTTCTCGCGCATCACGCGGAGCAGCAGGTCGCGGTAGTCGTAATCCTTGGTCGCGTCCATGGCGACGCAAGCAACCGCACCGGAAAGCTGCACGAACTGGGTGAGCTCGCGGTAGCGGTGGGTGGCGAGCGCCATGATCGGGATCGCGCCGATCTTCTGCAGCGCGAAATAGATGATGGCGAACTCGGCGACGTTGGGAAGCTGGAGCACGACCCGGTTGAGCGGCTTCAGGCCAAGATCGACCAGGTTGAGCGCGAGGCGGGTCGAATCCTCGTCGAGCGCCTTGTAGGTCCACGTCCTGCCGGCCGAGACGATGGCGGTCTTCGCCGCGTACTTCTTGAAGATGTCGGCGAACTGGTGGGCGATGGTGCGATCCTCCCAGTAGCCCTTGTCGCGGTAGCGCTGGGCGAACTCCGGCGGGAATTTGACAACCCCTTCCAGCATTCGTCGTCTCCTTCGAACGGTCTCACGCGCCAAGCCCAGCTTTCACCTCGGACGGCCCGAAGCGCCGATCCGGGGCCCATCTCGCCGGGTCTCAAGCGCGTCCATATGGGTCCCGGCGCGCGCCGCGAACGGGTTCGCGGCTTGGCCGGAATGACAATAAGAGCATGCGGCCGGCTTGGCGACACTCTAGGTCGAGTTGGCGAAGCCGCCGTCGATGATGATGATCTCGCCGGTGACGAAGTGGTTGGAGACGATCAGATTGACCATCGTCTCGGCCACGTCCTCCGCCGTCACGTTGCGCTGCAAGGGCGTGTAGCGGGCGCGCCGGGCCATCAGCCCCTCGTAGTTCTCGGCCAGCGTCCGCTTCATCCAGTCGCCCTCCATCCAGCCGGGCGCGACGCCGTTGACCCGGATCTCGGGGCCGAGCGCGCCGGCGAGCGTGCGGACCAGATTGGCGACGGCGGCCTTGGAGGCGGCGTAGGCCAGGGGCTGCGGGCCGGGGCGGAGCCCCGCGATCGAGCAGGTGTTGACGATGGCGCCCTTCGCCTTTTTCAGCATCGGCGTCGCGGCGCGCGTCACCAGGAAGGTGCCGAGCACGTTGGTGTCGAACACCTTCTTCCACTGGTCGACGTCGACGCCCTCGAAATCCTTGGGCTCGGTCTCCATGGTGGTGCCGGCGTTGTTCACCAGCGCGTCGAGCCGGCCGAAACTCTTCTCCACCTCGGCGAGCATCCGGCGCACCGAGGCGTCGTCGGCGACGTCCGCCTGGATGACGATGGCCTTGGCGCCCTTGGCCTCGGCCTCCTTGGCCGTCGCCTTGGCCGCGTCGGCCGAGCGCGAATAGTTGACCGCCACGTCGTAGCCGGCCTGGGCCAGCGCCAGCACCGCGGCCCGGCCGATGCCGGTGCCGCCACCCGTGACCAGCGCGGCGGGGCGCCCGCTCACTTCGGCCCCCGCGCGGAGGCCCGATCCTCACCGCTTGCCACCATTTTACATCCCGATTGTGAAGACGGCCGCAACCTAGAGGAAGGCGCACCGAAGCTCAAGTTGTCAGCCGGCGACCTTGTGGCGGAGCGCGACCAGGGTGGGGATGCGGGCGTCGATCGGTACTTCCCACTCCGAGACGAACAGGCGGGGAGCGGGCTTCGCGCCGCGCTGCAGGGTAAACCAGCCATCCGAGGCCTCGGGTGCCGCGCGCAACATGGTCGACGGAATGGCGCAGACCGGATCGCGCCCGCCGGGGGCGGAGATGTGGTCGACGCCGGCGGAATGCAGCGCCCCCTCGAGCGCCGTCGACAGGGGGTGGCGCGACATCAGGATCGTCGGGATCCCGTGCTCCTCTGCCACCGCGGCGATGGGGCGGAAGTTGGCGGCGTCGCCCGTCACCCCCATCGGCTCCTCCGCGATCATCACCAGCGCCCCCACCCCCGCCTCGCAGAAGGCGCGGGCGAGCGTCACGGCGATCTCGGTCGCTTCGGGTTCCACGGTCGAGCCGGGCGCCGGGCGATGGCCCACCAGCCGGGTGGCGAGCGTGCGCACGCCGGTCACGCAGCCCAGCACGGCAGACTGCTCGCGCGTCTCGGCGCACAGGACGCGGGTGATCTCGAGCACCGCGCGGATGCGCGGCGTCTCGGTGAGGCCGGCCGCCGAGGGCAGGCGGCGCGGCGGCGCCGGGGTGCCGACCACGCGGCCGTGCTCGTCGCGGTCCGCGCGGGCGCCCGCGGCCTCGGCCTCGAGCCAGCCGTCGAACCAGGGCAGCACCGCGTCGGCCTGGATGTGGCGCTGGAATCGGCGCTGTGCGTCGGCAGCGGCGGCGGGCTCGGCCAGCGCGTGCGCCCAGGAGAGCCCTGCCCACGCGAACGCCACCCGGAACGCGATCGGTAGGTAAAGGTCGCGCCCCAGGCGGGCCTGGAGGCGGTTCAGCGGAACGGACATCGGGAAACTGCGCGTGCCTAATGGATGTAATGGGTCAGGAACAACGACAGGCCCGGCACGTAGGTGATCACAAACAGGGCCATGATGTTAATGATAATGAACGGAACGAGTCCGGGATAGAGGCTCGACAGGGGCGTCTTGAACACCGCCTGGGCGACGAAGATGTTAATCCCGAAGGGCGGGGTGAACATGCCGATCGCCAGGTTCACCGTCATGATGATGCCGAAATGCACCAGATCGACCCCGATGTGGCGTGCGACCGGGGCGAGGAGCGGCGTCAGAACCAGGATCGCCGAGCCGGGGTCCAACAGGCAGCCCACCGCGAGCAGCAGGATGTTGATCGCGAGCAGCACCTGCCAGGGCGAGGCGTTGAGGTCCGTGATCATCTGCGTCAGCGCCTGGGGCACGCCGGACACGGTGAGAAGCCAGGCGAACACGCCCGAGGCGGCGACGATAATCAGCACCTGCGCGGTCAGATACATCGAGCTGACCGCGACCTCCCAGATGTCCTTCCAGTTCACGTCGCGGTAGACGAACCGCGTGACCAGGATGGCGTAGACGCAGGCGACGCCCGCCGCCTCGGTCGGCGAGAATATGCCGGCATAGATTCCGCCGAGGATGATGACCGGCATGCCGATCGCCCACGAGCCGGCCTTGGACGCGTGCACGAACTCCTGCATGTCGAAGCGCGCCCGCTCGCGGATGCCCTGCTGCTTGGCGTAGACGATCAAATAGACGGCGAGAAGGCCCGCGATCAGGAGGCCCGGCAGGATGCCGGCGATGAACAGGAGCGCGATCGACTGCTCCGCCGAATAGCCGTACAGGATCATGATGATCGAGGGCGGGATGATCAGCCCGATCGACCCGGCCGAGGCCAGGAGGCCCGACGAGAACCGCTCGTTGTAGCCGGTCTCGATCATGCGCGGGTAGAGGATCTGGCCGATCGCCGCCACCGCCGCCGCGCTCGACCCCGAGATCGAGCCGAACACGGTGTTCGCGCCGACCACCGTCAAGGGCAGCGAGCCGCGCACCCCGCCGATGATCGAGAGCACCCAGTCGACGAGGCGCCGCGCCATGCCGCCGCGGCCCATCAGCTCGCCCGCGAAGATGAAGAACGGCACCGAGATCAGCGCGAACTGGTCGATGTTGCCGAACATCTCCAGGTGCATCTGGGTCAGCGGTACGTGCATGAACAACATCAGCACGACCGCCGACGAGATCAGCAGGATCACGAAGATCGGAAACCCGAGGATCAGAAGGGCGATCGGCAGGACCGCCATGGCCCAGATCATGCGGGCGCTCCCCTGCGGTCGGTCCGGGCGCTCATTCGGCCGAGATCTCCGTCTCGCCGCGCGCGCCCGCCTGCGCGTCGAACCGGCCGCTCAAGTACTGGCGGACGCGCACCACGAACACCACGGTGAGCGCGATGAAGCCGAGCGTGATCGCGCCGTGCGGCACCACCATCGGGATGCCGGCGATGACGCTTTTCGCGCCCATCCGCTCGAACAGCGCGCTCGCGTGCCAGGACTGCACCGAAACGAAGGCGCAGATGCCGACCGCCGCCACCCAGGTGATGAAGTTGACGATCTCCTTCCAGGGGCTGGGCAGTATCGAGGAGAGAAGGTCCATGCGCAAATGGGTGCCGTCCCACGCCACCAGGATGACGCCCATGAACACGCACCAGATCATGATGAAGATCATGACCTCTTCCGCCCACGGGATCGGGGCGAGGAACAAATAGCGCGCGATCACATTGGCGAAGTTCAGCCCGATCGAGGCCAGGATCAGCACGCCGATCAGCAGCTTGGGCACGGCGAGTAGCCACCGTGCCACGACTCCCGGGCGTGACCCGGCGGAACCGCCACCGTTCATGCGACCTTGCCTTTTGCCGGGCCCGCGCCCGGTCCCCGTTGACGTCTTTTCTTATCGTCCGGACGACGCACCCCGCCCGAATCCGCGGCCACTCTGCCAGACTCGCCCGGCCTTTCCAAGCGCCGAAACGCGGCCGGCTAGGCCGCGGTCTTGGCAGCGGTGCCGGTCCGCAGCGCCGTGGCGCGGCGGGCGGCGCCGGCCGCGATGAAGTTGGTGTCGTTGCCGGCCAGCACGAAGCGCACGCCCTTATTGATATATCGGCACATCACGTCCTCGGGCCCGACGCCGCCCATGCCGGCCCATTTCTTGTGCTTCTTGCAGGCGGCCAGCACGGTCTCGTAGGCGGCGAGGATGCGCTCGTGCTCGAACTGGCCCTGCAGCCCGAGCGAGGAGGTGAGGTCGCCGGTGCCGATCATCACCACGTCGACGCCTTCGACCGCGGCGATCTCGTCGGCGTGGGCGATGGCGTTCTCGGTCTCCACCATGACCACGACCAGGAGCGATTCGTTCACCGCCGCCGTGGCCTCGCGCCCGTTGAGCGTCTGGAGGTAGTCGAACTGGGCGATGGGGCCGGAGGTCGAGCGGTGGCCGAGCGGCGGAAATTTCTGCCGGTCGACGATCTCGCGCGCCTGGGCGGCGTTCTCGACGTGCGGCATGACGATGCCGAGCGCGCCGCCGTCGAGAATCCGCCCGGCCATGAGGTGGTCGTACTCCGGCACCCGCACGATGGGAGCGATGCCGCAGGACCGGGCCGCCGCGCCGATCTGCCCCGCCATGTCGGGCGACATCGTCGAATGCTCGAGGTCGATGAACAGGAAGTCGAACCCGGCCGCGCGCATCAGCCCGGCGATCTCCGGATGGCGCGAATGACGGATGCCGGCGCCGAGCGCGGCCTCGTTCTTCTCCATGCGCGCGCGCGCCGGGTTGGCAAGGGTCAGGGGCATCGCGTTTCCTCCTGTCGGAATTTCAGCCCGCCGCCGGCGCGCGACTGGTGTAGTAAATCCAGAGCTTCTCGGCATGGCGCGCGCGGTCGAAGCGGTCGGCGTAGTCGGCCATCTCGGCGGCGTCGAGCGGGCGCACCGCGCCGAGCAGCGCCGCGCGGTACATCGCCTCGGCGTTCTCCTCGAAATGGACGCAGTCGGCCATCAGCGGCTTGACACCCTCGGCGACGACCACGACGCCGTGCGCGCGGATCAGCGCGGCATGCCGGTCGCCCAAAGTCGCGACCAGATCGGCGCCGCGTTCGGGCGAGTCGATGTGGCCGGGCACGGGGTGGATCGGGATGCCCGCCGCCCAGCGCGCCGCCGCGTTCTTGACCGGGGCGAGCTTCGGCTCGTCGACCAGGGTGAACAGGGTCGCGGTCTCCGGATGGAAGTGCGCGACCGCATTCACGTCCGCCCGCCGGCGCAATATCTCGGCGTGGATGTAAAGCTCCGACGGCGGCTTCTTGCCCTTCGGGCCGGCGACCACGTTGCCCGCGAAATCGACGGTCAGCAGATCCTCGGGCGCCAGCGTGGCGCGGCTGTCGTCGAACCCCTGGATCAGGAAGGCGTCGCGCCCGGGCAGGCGCGCCGAGACATGGCCGGAATAGCCTAGGATGCCCTCGGCGTTGAGGAGGCGGGTGCAGTCCGCCACCTCGGATTTCAGCACCGCCTCGACGTTCGATCCCGTCATCGCCCTCGGCCCCTCCCGCGTCGTGACGGTGGCACATCGGCGCGGCCGGCGGCAACGGGATTCGCGCCGGCGGCGGCGCGGCCGCGCAGCGCCTCCATCTCCTCCAAGGTCTTCGGCCAGTCCTTCTTGAGCAGCGCCGAGAGCGCCCGGTCCATGAGGAGCCGCCCGCCGGTCTGGCAGTTGGCGCAGTAGTTGGTCTCGTTGTCGCCGTGCACGATGCGCTGCACCGGCGCGCCGCAGACCGGGCAGGGCTCGCGATAACGCCCGTGCACGGCGAAGCCCTTGCGGAAGGCGGTGACCTTCTCGGGGAACCCCTCCCCCGCCTCGTCGCGGAGCCGCTTTGTCCAGGCGGTGAGGGTATCGACAGTGGCGCGGTGCAGTGCGCGCGCCTCGTCCTCCGAGAGCGTGCGGGCGAGACGCACCGGCGAGAGCTTCGCCGCGTGCAGTATCTCGTCGGAATAGGCGTTGCCGATGCCCGAAAAGAGGTGCGGGTCGGTCAGCGCGCGCTTCAGCGTGTGGGCCGAGCCCTGGACCTCGCGGACGAATTCGTCCTCGGAAACCGCAAGCGGCTCGATCCCGCCGGGGTCGAGCGCGGCGAGGCCGGCCTCGCCCGAGACCACGTGCAACGCCGCGCGGCGCTTCGCCCCCGCCTCGGTCAGCACCAGCGATCCGCTCGGGAAATCGAACGCGGCGAGGGTGTACTTGCCGGCGAGCTTGGCGTCCTTCTCGCGCCAGTGCAGCCGCCCCGCGATCATCAGATGCAGCACGAGCCACAGCTTGCCCTCGAGCCCGATCGCGATGCGCTTGCCGATACGGCGCAGCGCCACGATCTTGCGTCCGGCGGCCTGGGCGATCGGCGGGTCGAACGTCCGCACCAGGAACGGGCTCTGCACCCGCACGCGCTCCAGCGTCTCGCCCATCGCGCGCGGCTTCAGCGCGGCGATATAGACTTCGATGTCCGGCAGCTCGGGCATGGCGGAAGTATAGCGCCGCGGCGGTGCAACCACTCAACTGTCACCCCGGACAGCGCGCAGCGCCGAGCCGGGGCCTATCGCGTCGGGTCACGGACGCGGAAATATGGGTCCCGGTTCCGCGGCGCACCATTTCACGCTGCGCCGCGCCCGGGATGACAATTGTGAGGTTAGGTCAGGCCGCCGCCCGCTTCTCCACCGCCTCGATGCGGCCGCGGAGGTCGGAGAGCGCGCCGTCGTCGTCGATGGCGCGGCTCGCCGCGGCGTAGAGCGCCTCGACGTCGCCCTCGCCCAGCGACCGGTCGAGCACGCGGTGGAACTTGTCCTTCACCGCCTCGGCGTCCAGGCGGCGGCCGGGATCGCCGGGCGCGTCCAGGACCTCCTCCGACGCCGAGCCGGAATCGAGCTCGACCTCGATGCGCGCCGGCCAGCGCGCCGGGTAGTGCACGGCGAGCGCGTCGTCCGCGGCGATGGCGACCCTGGCGGCAAAGTCGGCGATCGGCCCCGCGGCGGCGATCCGCTCGCGCGCCACGTCGTAGAGCCCCTCCGGGTCGTGCGCGGCGAGGCCGAGCTGGTAGGCAGCGCTGACGATCGAGGTGGTGCGGTTCAACGGATCGGCCTTGGTCGAGATCATGGCGCGATAGGCCTCGGGCACGAAGACCCGCACCGACTTGATCGCGTCGACGGCGATGCCGCGCCCGAGAATCGCCTGGAGCCCTGCGACCGCGCCGACCGCCTGCTTCGCCGAGCAGAACGGCTTGAGCGAAAGCCGCGCGAGCGCCGCCCCGTTGCGCAAGCCGTCGGCGAAGACGGCTTGGTTCGCCTCGATCCCATGCGCGCCCTTGAGCCACGGCCCGTCGAGGAGTTCCGGATCGCCGGTGAAGCCCGCGGCGGCGGCCCGGGCGGCGCGCGCGCCCGCCGCGGCCCCCTCCGCCATCACCAGCCAGCGCGCCGGCAAGGGCGGCGGCGGCCGGCCGGGGCCGGGCGTCGCCAGCGCGGCCGCGATGGCGAGGGCGTGGGTCGTAGCGTTCTCGTCCAGCCCGGCGGCGCGCGCGGCGGCGGCGGCGGCGCCCAACGGCGCGGCGAAGCAGGTCGGCCAGATGCCGCGATAGAGCACCTTCGGCCCGTCGATGGCGAGGCCGTAGCGCGTCATCGCCTCGTAGGCGACGGCGACCGCGTCGGCGAAGGCGGCAGCGCCGGTCGCGGCGGTGAGCGCCGTCGGCACCACCACCGAGCCCGGCGTTGTGCAGGAGGCGAGGTGGATGTCGTCGATCTCGGTGAGGCGCGTCACCGCCGTCCGCCGCGCCACCGCATCGTCGCCGAGAAGCGCCGCGAGCGCGCGTCCCTCCGGCGTGTGGAGCCCCGCGACCAGCGCGCCCGCCGTGTCGATCACGTGGCGGCGCAATATCTCGCGGTCGGACCGGCTGAGCTCGGCCGCGCGCGCCGTGGCGACGTGTTGGGCGACGGTCTCCAGTGCGCTCATGCTCACCCCCCCGAAGCGCCCGATCATAAAGGCGCGCCGGCAGCGCGACAACGCCACGCGCGGCCGCTAGACTTCCCCGACCGGAACGGGAGGGACCGATGGGGGTGCTCGACGGCAAGACCGCGATCGTCACCGGCGCGGCGAGCGGCATGGGCAGGATCATGGCGCGCGCGCTGCTGGACGAAGGCACGAAGATCGCGGCGGTCGACCGCAACGCCGACGGGCTCGCCCAATTCGCCGCGGAGGCCGGAAGAGCCGGCGCGTCCGCGCGGTTCCATACGGTCACGGCCGACGTGCGCGACGAGGCGGCGATCGCCGCGCTCGTCGCCGGCACGATCGACCGGTTCGGCGGGCTCCACGCGCTGGTCAACAATGCCGGGCTCGGGCCGCAGCACGTCGTCGCCGACTTCGCCACGCGCAAGGTGAAGTTCTGGGAGGCGAAGCCCGCCGACTGGCAGCGCCTGTTCGACGTCAACGTCAGGGGGCCGTTCCTCACCGCCTGCGCGGTGGTGCCCCACATGCTGCACCAGGGCTGGGGGCGGATCGTCAACGTGACGACCAGCTTCGACACAATGCTGGAGGAGGGGTTCTCGCCCTATGGCCCGGCCAAGGCGGCGCTCGAAGCCCAGAGCGCGATCTGGGCCAAGGACCTGAAGGGCACCGGCGTCGCGGTCAACATCCTGGTGCCGGGCGGCGCGGCCGACACGCCCTTCGTGCCGGTGCGCGCCGGCCAGGACCGCGCCAAGCTGGTCCGGCCCGAGGTGATGGCAGCGCCCATCGTGTGGCTCGTCTCCGAAGCGTCGGACGGCGTCACCGGATCGCGCTTCGTCGGCAGGCTGTGGGACACATCGCTCCCGCCCGGCGAGGCGGCGGCCAAGGTGCGCGCCCCCATCGGCTGGGAGGGGTTCGGCATCCAGTCCGCGTCGCGGTCCGGCTGAGAAGGTGGCGGACTTCACCTTCGAGTTCCACGGCCTGCCGCCGCTCGCCGGCGAGCGGGCCAAGGTCAACGGGCTTGCCGCGCATATCCGGGAGCTGCGCGTGCGCAGCGGGGCGAAGCCGTTCCGCAATGTGTTCGTGCAGATCAAGCTCACCTGCTACGCCCCGCCCGCCTCGGGCCTGTCGAGCCCGCTGCCGATCGTCGACGGGCTGTGCCAGGCGCTGGTCAAGGCGGGGATACTGGGGAGCCTTTCGGACGTGCGCGACCTGCGCTACCGCCGGCGCCAGGGCCCGGAGGTGCGCTGCGTGGTGACGCTTTCGCGCCTGTAGAATGCGCGATAGTCTCGGCAGAAGGAGTGGAGGAGGCGATGAGCATTTCCGACGTGGTGCGCACCCTGCCCGCCAACCGCATGGTGTTCGAGGTGCGCCGCGACCTGGCGCTGGTCGCCCGCTTCAGGGACGACCTCGAAGGGCTGATGACCGATTACGGCCTTTCCGAGGAGGAGAAGCAGGCCTTCCGCGACAAGGACTTGAAGCGCATGGCCGATCTCGGCGTGCACCCGTATTTCTTGACGCAGATCACGCGGCTCTATTTCGGCTCGACGCGCAATCACCAGGCGAGCGAGGCCGCCAGGCTCTACCAGAAGGCCCTGGTGGAGGACGCGTGATGGCCGAGATCGTCTGCACCCTTGCCCTCGCCCACGCGCCCGGCCTCACCGGCTGGCTCGACATGGCGCCGGAGGACCAGCAGAAGGGCCTCAAGGACGGCTACGCCGAGATGGGGCGCATCCTGCGCGCCGCCAAGCCCGACGTGATCCTGGGCTTTTCCAACGACCACATCCTCAACCTGCCGCTCGACAACACGCCGGATTTCTGCATCGGCACGGCGGCGGAATGGCACGGCCCGGCGCCGTGGTTCAAGGACTGGCTCGCCATCGGCGACTACACCGTGGGCGGCAATCCCGACGTCGCGCGCACGCTGGTGCGCGAGCTCGACCGGCGCGGCGTCGCGTTCGCGTTCCGGGACGATTTGCTGTTCGACGACAATTTCTCCGTGCCGCTCACCATGCTGACGCCGGACTACGACATCCCGCTGGTGCCGGTGCACATGAATTGCGTCGTGCCGCCCTGCCCCACTGCCGCGCACTGCTTCGACGTGGGACGGCAGGTCGCCGAGGTGGTGCGCGAGACGCTCCCCGCCGGCATGCGCGTCGCGCTGATGGGAACCGGCGGCATGTCGCACGACCCCGGCGGCAAGCGCTACTTCCAGATCGACGAGGCGTTCGACCGCTGGTTCCTCGAACTGATCGCGCAGGGCGAGGCCGAGCGCGCGCTCGCCGAATGCACGTTCGACCGCCTCAAGGAGGCGGGCGACGGCGGCACGCCCGAGCTGCTCGCCTGGTTCGTGCCGTGGGGCGCGGCGGCGGGCGCGAAGGCGCACGTCGTCTGCTACGAGCCGACCGTCGCGCTCCGCTGCGGCATGGGCGGCGTGGTGTGGAATTGAGGAGGAACCGATGACCGAGATGCTGACCACGATCGAGGACCTGATCCGCCCGGAGCACACGGCGCTCCTGGTCATCGACATGCAGAACGATTTCTGCGCCGAAGGCGGCTACATCGACAAGGTGGTGAAGGCCGATCTGTCGGGCTGCGAAGGCGTGGCGGCGGCCATCAACCGGCTTGTCGACACCGCGCGCGCGGCGGGCGTTGCCATCGTCTGGATCCGCGCAAATTACGAGCCGCGCTACCTCGCCGACCCGATGAGGACGCGCAACGCGAGCCGCGACCCGACGAACGCTGTCTGCTGCGAAGGCGGCACGTGGGGCTACGATTTCTGGCGCATGACACCCCGCGACGGCGAGTTCTTCGTCGAGAAGCACCGCTACGACGCGTTCCTCGGCACGCCGCTCGACGACATATTGCGCAACAACGGCATCCGGACGCTCGTGACCACCGGGGTCGTCACTAACGTTTGCGTGGAGTTGACGCTGCGCGCTGGCTTCTTCCGCGGCTACTACATCGTCGTGCCGGAGGATGCAGTCGGCTCGTCGCACAAGGACCTGCACGACGCGACGCTCAAGAACGTGCGCATGTATTACGGCACGGTCACCGACGCCGCCGCGCTCGCCGGAATGTGGGGGGCCGCCGCCAAGCACGGCCTTCGCAAGGCCGGTTAAGGCGGTTTGACGGGATCGATTTATGGGCTACGCTGAGGTGCGCGTTCGACAACGATAACGAAGTACCGTCAGGGAGCGGACCGCGCCGATGGACGGATTCATACGGGGACGTAACGTCAACCTGACCTTCCGGCCGCCCAACCGCGCGGCCGTGCGGGCGCTTTCCGGCTTCGACATCGAGGTGCGCGAGTTGGAGTTCCTGTCGATCGTGGGCCCGTCGGGCTGCGGCAAGTCGACCTTCCTCAACGTACTCCTGGGCCTGATCCGCCCCGATTCGGGCGAGCTTGCCATGCGCGGGCGCGCCATTACCGGCCCCGGCACCGACCGCGCCATGGTGTTCCAGGAGTTCGGCCTCCTGCCCTGGCGCACGGTGCAGTCGAACGTCGAGCTGGGGCTGCAGCTCAAGGGCGCGCCCACCGCCGCCCGCCGCGAGGTGTCGGGCCGCTTCATCGAGATGGTCGGGCTCTCGGGCTTCGAAAGCCACTATCCGCACGAGCTTTCGGGCGGGATGAAGCAGCGCGTCGGGCTCGCCCGCGCGCTCGCCACCGACCCCGACGTGCTGCTGATGGACGAGCCGTTCGCCGCGCTCGACGCGCAGACGCGCGACCTGATGCAGGCGGAGCTTCTGCGCATCTGGCACGAGGCCCAGAAGACCGTTCTGTTCGTCACCCACCAGATCGACGAGGCGATCTATCTGTCGGACCGGGTGATGGTGATGACCAAACGGCCGGGCCGCGCCAAGACGATCTTCGACATCGACCTGCCGCGCCCGCGCGACTACGAGATGCGCGTCACGCCCGAATTCAACGAGATGAAGCTCGACATCTGGAACGCCCTCAAGGACGAGATCACGGTGTAGACGATGGCGACCACGGTCACCCGCGCGACGACCGGCCCGGCCGAAGCGGCGGACGAAGCGCCGCGCCGGAGCTTCCTGCAGCGCTACCAGAAGCCGCTTCTCGGCGCGCTCGCGGTCGTGCTGTTCCTCGTCGCGTGGCAGGAAGTCTTCCTGGTGGTGCCGTTCGACCCGCTTTTCATCACCAAGCCGAGCATGATCTTCGATGCGCTTGTCTCGATGGTGAGCGAGGGCGACCTCGGCAACGACCTCGCCGTCTCGGCCGTGCCGTTCCTCTACGGCTTCGTCGCCGCGGCGATCGCGGGCGTCGCGCTCGGCATCGTCATGGGCTGGCGCACGCGCGTGGGCTACGCGCTCGACCCCTTGATGACGCTCCTGTACGCGAGCCCGCTGATCGCGCTCGCGCCCCTGTTCGTGGTGTTCTTCGGCGTCGGCGTCGTGTCCAAGTTGCTGATCATCTTCGTGCTCGCGATCTTCCCGTTCATGTTCAACGCCTATGCCGGCGTGCACGCAGTGGATCCCCTGCTGATCAACGTGGTCCGCTCGATGGGCGGGAAGGAGCGCGACCTCTACTGGAAGGTGATCGTGCCGAGCGTGCTGCCCTATCTGGTGGCGGCGGCACGCATCGCGGTCGGCCGGGCGCTGATCGGGATATTAATCGGCGAGTTCTTCGCAGCGTCCGAAGGCATCGGCTACGCCATCGAGCGCTACGGCAATCTGTTCGCGATGGACCGCATGTTCGCCGCCATCGTGATCATCATGGTGATCGCCGTCATCCTCACCGAGGGCATCCGCTGGGCCGAGCGCGCCGCCTTCCCCTGGCGCGTGGGGAGCTGAGATGGCCCGCCTCGTACCCGATCCCGCCGCCCTCGGCGCTGTCGAGCCCGCCGCGCCCGAGGCGCCGGGGCGCGCCGCCTGGCGCCGGTCGGAATCGGGCGTGCTCGGCTTCGGGACGATCCTCGTCGTCCTGGCCCTTTGGGAAGTGCTGCCCAACGTCGTCACGATGTCGGCCGGGACCAAGCTGTTCTTCGCCACGCCGACCCAGGTGGTCGCCACGCTGTGGGACATGCTCGTCGGCGGCAGCGTGTGGGGCCCGCTCAGCGTCAGCGCGTCGGGCTTCGCCATCGGGCTGGGGCTCGCCATCGCGGTCGGGCTGCCGCTCGGCGTGCTGATCGGCCGCTCGTCGGTGCTGAACGCGATGTGCGACCCATTCGTCACCGCGCTCAACGCGACTCCGCGGCTCGTCTTCCTGCCGCTGCTGCTCCTGTGGTTCGGGCTCGGGCTGTGGTCGAAGGTGGCGATCGTCTTCCTCGGCGCGCTGCTGCCGATGCTGATCAACACCTACGAGGGGGTGCGCAACACCGACCGGCTGCTGGTCAACGTGGTGCGCGCGTTCGGAGCCAACGAATGGCAGATCGCCAGGATGGTGGTGGTGCCGAACGCGCTGCCTTACATCGTCGCCGGCCTGCGCCTCGCCATCGGTCGCGCGATCCTGGGCGTCGTGGTCAGCGAGTTCTTCGGCTCGGCCGAGGGGCTCGGCGTCATCATGGTGCGCGCGGCCGGGCGCTACCAGGTCGACGTGGTGTTCGCCGGCGTCATCATCTTCGCCGCGCTCTCGCTCGCCATGACCGCGCTGGTGAAGCTTCTCGAGCACCGGTTGAGCCGCTGGCGGCCGCAACAGCTCGCCCAGGACTGACCGGAGCCACACGCCAAAAGCCGAAACGAAAAGTCCAACAAAAGGAGAGGGTCATGCGCACGTCACGTATCGCGTTCGCCTTCCTGGCCGCCGTCGCGGCCACAGCCGTGGCGGCGCCGCCCGCCGCGCGGGCCGACGACCACAAGATCCGCATCGGCATGGCGGTCGGGGGCAACGGCTTCCACATTCCGAGCTACGTCGCGATGGCGAAGGGCTACTACAAGAAGAACGGCATCGACGCGACCATGATCGAGCTCGCCGGCTCCGCCCTGGTCCGCGCGCCGCTTGCCGGCGCGGCCGACACGGTGCCGATCCCCTCGGGCGGCGCGCAGGCAGCGCTCCTTGGCGCCAAGATGATCTACATCGTCAACAAGTCGCTCCGCTCGCAGTGGGAGATCGTGGCGCCCAAATCCATCACCAAGGCCGAGCAGCTCAAGGGCCAGACGGTCGGGTTCGGCACCGAGGGCGGTGCCAACTACGACGAGGGCGCGGCGGTGCTCTCGCGCTTCTTCCACATGAATCCCGGCAAGGACTACAAGGTCATCTCGTTCCAGTCCGAGACGGGCGAGCTCGCGGCGCTGATCAACGGCGATGTGAAGGCGGCGCTCCTGTCGGTGCCGCACGCCGCCGAGGCGATCAAGGCGGGCTACCACGTGCTCCTGCGCACCGGCGACTACCTGCCGCGCGTCGGCGGCTCGTTCTGGGTGACCCAGAAGTTCTTCGACAACAATCCCGAGACGGTGAAGGCCTTCATCAAGTCGATCGCCGAGGCGGTCGAGTACTTCCGGTCCAACAAGGAGGGCTCGATCCCGATCCTGAAGCAGTATCTCGGCTTCAAGGACGACGCCACTGCCGCCATCGTGTGGGACCAGCTCCACGATGCGTTCGGCGCGGAGATGCCGAAGGACCTGTTCCGCGCTTTGTTCGAATCGCGCCGCCAGACGATGATCCGCCACCACCAGTGGGCGAAGGACAAGCCCTTGCCCGACCCGGAGAAGTGGCTCGCCCGCGGCCTTCTCGAATTCGACCCTCAAGGAGATCAACTACACGCCCACCAAGGTCGGCCCGAGGAGCTGATCCAGTACCGAGACTGTCACCCCGGATCGCCGCTGCGCAGCATCCGGGGTGATAATTTCGATTAGTACAGCCCGCGCACGTCGCCGACCGGCATGACGGCCGGGCCGGACTGGTTGCCCGAGCCGTCGAGCACCTCGGCTGCGCCGGTGCCGGTATCGGCGCCGGGCTCGGAGCCGGGCTTGAACGCCTCGAGGATCACGTCGCGGTCGCCCGGCCGGGCGAGATGGCCGTTCTTCTCGTTGACGCGCACGAGCCGGATGCCGGGCGGGATGCGGAACGGGATGCCGGGCTTACCCTTGAGCGCGCTCTCCATGAACTCCTTGAAGACCGGCGAGGAGACCGACGCGCCGGTCTCGTGCTTGCCGAGCGTGCGCGGCGTGTCGAACCCCACGAACACGCCAGCCACGAGGTCGGGCGAGAAGCCGATGAACCAGAGATCTTCGCTGTCGTTGGTCGTGCCGGTCTTGCCGGCGAGCGGCTTCCCGATCGCGGCGACCTTGCGCCCGGTGCCGTGCTGCACCACGCCCTGCAGCATCGAGACAAGCTGGTAGGCCGATTGCGGGTCGGCCACGCGCTCGCGCGTGTCCGGGATGACCGGCGGGTCCTGGCCGTGCCAGGCGACGTCCTCGCATTGCGGGCAGGGCCGGTTGTCGCTCTTGAAGATCGTCTTGCCGTTGCGATCCTGCACGCGGTCGACCATGATCGCGTGGATGCGCTTGCCGCCGTTGACGAACATGCCGTAGGCCGTGACGAGGCGCAAAAGCGTCGTCTCGCCCGCCCCGAGCGCCATCGACAGCACGTGCGGCAGGTCGTCGACCACGCCGAACTTCTCGGCGACTTGGGCGACGCGGTCCATGCCGATCGCTTGGGCGATGCGCACCGTCATCAGGTTGCGCGAGTCCTCGAGCCCGACCCGCATCGGCGTCGGGCCGAGGAAATTGTGCTCGTAGTTGTTGGGTCGCCATTTCGGCAGGCCCGGCCCCTGGTCGGCGACGAATGGCGCGTCGAGCACGATGCGGTTGGGAGCGAACCCGTCCTCGAGCGCGGCAAGGTAGACGAACGGCTTGAACGACGATCCGGGCTGGCGATAGGCCTGGGTCGCGCGGTTGAACTGGCTGCGCGCATAGTCGAACCCGCCGACCATGGCGAGGACGCGCCCGGTGTGCGGGTCGAGCGCGACGATCGCGCCGTCGACCGCCGGGATCTGCTCGAGCGCGTAGGAGCCGGACGGCGCCTTCTTGCCGTCCTTCTCCGGCGCCGGCGCGACCGCGATCACGTCGCCCTTGGCGAGCACGTCCGACGGCGCGTGCGGGCGCACCCCGTAGCGCTGGTCGGGCAGCGCCTTGCGCGCCCATTCGAGGTTGTCCATCGTGATGAATCCCTCGCTCCCGTCGGCGAGTCGGATCCACGCGGCCTCCTTGTCGAGCCCGGTGACAACGGCGATGCGCCAGGCGCCCAGCGCCGCCGGCCGCTCCAGCTCGTTCAGCCGCACCCGCCAGTTGGCGTCGAGCGGGATGTGCGCCAGCGCGCCGCGCCAGCCGTGGCGGCGGTCATAGGCGATCAGCCCGTCGCGCAGCGCCTTGCGCGCATAGCCCTGCAGCTTGGGGTCGATCGTGGTGCGCACGGAAAGCCCGCCGGCATAGAGCTTCGCCTCGCCGTAGCGCGCCACCAGGTCGCGCCGCACCTCCTCCGCGAAGAAGTCGGCTGTGACCACCTCCGTCTCGTCGCGCGAGCGCACCTGGAGCGGCGTCGCCAGCGCCTGCTCGGCCTGGGCCCGGGCGATGTAGCCGTCCTCGAGCATGCGGTGGATTACGTAATCGCGCCGCGCCCGCGCCGCTACCGGATGGCGCTGCGGGCTGTAGTTGTTGGGCGCCTTGGGCAGGCCCGCGAGGAACGCGGCCTCGGCGACCGTCAGATCGTCGAGCGCCTTGTTGAAATAGTTGAGCGCCGCCGCCGCCACGCCGTACGAGCCCTGGCCGAGATAAATCTCGTTCAGATAGAGCTCGAGGATGCGGTTCTTCGAGAAGGTGCGCTCGATGCGGAAGGCGAGAATCGCCTCCTTGATCTTGCGCGCGAGCGACACCTCGTTGGTCAGCAGGAAATTCTTCGCCACCTGCTGGGTGATGGTCGAGGCGCCGACCGGCCGCCGGTCGCTGCCGAGCCGCATCAGGTCGGTGAAGGCGGCGCGCGCCGTGCCCAGGAAGTCGATGCCGGGGTGCGAGTAGAAGTTGCGGTCCTCGGCGGCGATGAAGGCCTTGATGACCCGCTTGGGGATCGCCCCGATCGGCACGAAGACCCGCTTCTCGCGCGCATACTCGGCCAGCAGCCGCCCGTCGCCGGCATAGACACGGGTGACCATCGGCGGGTCGTAGTCGGCGAGCTGCTTGTAGTCCGGCAGACCGCGCCCGTAATGGTAGAAAATGGCGAACGCGCCGCCCGCCGCCACCGCGGCACTGACCACCAGACCCAGGACCAGCCAGACGGCGATCCGCACCATTTTTCCCTCGCACTCGGCCCCGACGCACGCGCGGCATTTATTCCCGTAAGCACAAGCTTGGCGAGAAAATGTGGCCGCGCTATGGCCGGTTCAATGCCTCTTGCCGGGAGAAGAACCGGTCGAGCGCGTGCACCACGGCTCCGGCGAAGCGGTGCCGGAAGCGCGGATTCTTGAGCTCGCGCTCGTCGGTCCGGTTGGACAGATACCCCATCTCGATCAGGACGGACGGGATCTCCGGCGATTTCAGCACCGCGAACCCGGCGTAGCGGTGCGTCTTGGGCAGCAGACGGCCGACCCCGTGCAGCTCGTCCACCAGGTCGCGGGCGAGCACGGCCGAGGCGTTCATGGTGACCCGCTGCGTCAGCTCGATCAGGATCTGGGCGACCGGCTGGGAATGGGCCGAGAGGTCGACCCCGGCCAGCGCGTCGGCCCGGTTCTCCTTGGCGGCGAGCGCCGCGGCCTCGGCGTCGGACGAGGTTTCGGACAGCGTGTAGACGGAGGCGCCGCGCACCGACCCGTCGGAGATCGAGTCCGCGTGCAGCGAGATGAACAGCTCGGCCCCGGCCTGCTGGGCGATCTTGATGCGGTCGCGCAGCTCGATGAACACGTCCCTGTCGCGCGTCAGCATCGCGTCGTACCGCCCCGTGTCACGCAGCGCCTTCTCGAGCACCCGGGCCATCGCCAGGGTGATGTTCTTCTCGAACACTCCACCCGGCCCGATGGTTCCCGGATCGATGCCGCCATGGCCCGGGTCGATCGCGATGAGGTGGCGGTCGCCCGGCCGGCGCCGCGGCGGCCGCGGGGCGGCGGCGGGCGTCGGCTGGGGCTGCGGTGCACGCACCAGCGCGCCATACACCTCCGCCACGAAGGTGGCGCGGCTGGCCGGCTTCAGGTCGATGACGATGCGGTCCTTCGCCTGCCCGATCGGCGGCAGGGCGAACGACTTGGCGATGGCGACCGGCCCGGCGAGGTCGAGCACGACGCGCGAGACGCCGGGCTTGAACTGGCCGTAGCGGCGGGCGGTGATCAGCCCCCGCCCCTTCTCGGCGCCGCTGGGCAGGCGCCAGTCGACGTCGGGCAGGTCGATCACCGCGCGGTCCGGGTCGGCCAGCAGGAAGACGTGGTAGGCCGCCGGCGCGGTCAAGGCGAGCACGAAGCGCGTCGTCGTGCCGTGGACCCCGAGCCGGGCGTCGGTCACCACCGGCCGCGCCCCGTCGGCCGCCACGACGGGCCGCGCCATCCCGGCGACGGCCAGCGCGACGGCGAGCAGGCGGGCCGCCGCCCTCAACCGTGCTCCCCAGATGCTGTGGATCGCCTCTCTCCTTCCCCCACATATAGCCGGGCGGGCCGCGTCGAGGCAACGCGAATCGCCCGGTCTTCGGCGCAAGACGCTGATTTTAGCGGTTTTCCTCGTCGCGTGGCCACGCTTTATGCATTGTAGCGGCCGAAGCCGAGGATTATGTTATCCGGGCGAACGCGCTGAGGACCCGTCGCCGCCCCGATTGGAGGCGGGCGGGTGCGGCGCCGGACCCGCCGGGTGCGATCGACAAGCCCGGGATGACAGGTCCGGAGGCGGCGCCCGAAGGGTCCGCAGCACAAGGTTTGGACAACGAGGCCGGTCCCGCAAGGCGGGCGACGGCCGCCTTGAAGGGTCCGCGACGGCGCAGATTGCGCCTCGGAACGGACCGCGATGGCGCCGCCGGCCTCGATCACAAGAGCCCGACCGTCTCCGCCCGTTCGCGCGGAGTCCCCGGTTTCGGGCCGGAGCAAGAATTCATGTCATATCGCATGTTGATCGACGGCACCCATCCGGAGGAGACCCGGGTGGTCGTCCTGAACGGCAACCGTCTCGACGAGTTCGATTTCGAGACCTCGACCAAGACCCAGCTCAAGGGCAACATCTATCTCGCCAAGGTGACGCGGGTGGAGCCGTCGCTGCAGGCCGCCTTCGTCGATTACGGCGGCAATCGGCACGGCTTCCTCGCCTTCTCGGAAATCCACCCGGACTACTACCAGATTCCGGTGGCCGACCGCGAAGCGCTGCTGGCCGAGGAGGCGCGGCTGCAGGCCAAGGCGGCCGAGGCCGAGGCCGAAGCGGGCGACGACGACGCGCCCGATCACGATCCCGAACCCGACTCCGCCGAACCCGTCCTCGACGCCGATCCCGCACCGGACGAGGCCGGCGGCGCGCCGACGGGCTTCGAGGCCGAGGACGGGCCGGCCCAGCCGGCGCTGGTCGAAGGCGCATCCGACACGATCGCGACGCCCGTCGCCGGGGAGGCCCCCGAGGGCGAACCCGCCTCCGCCACGGCGGAAGACTCCGCCGAGCGCGCCGAGGCTGCCGAGCAGCCGGCGTCGCGCGGGGTCGAGACGGTCGGCGGCGACGAGACCGAGGAGGTGGAGCGCCGCCGCGTCAGGCCGCACCGCCACTACAAGATCCAGGAGGTCATCAAGCGCCGCCAGATCCTGCTCGTCCAGGTCGTCAAGGAGGAGCGCGGCAACAAGGGCGCGGCGCTGACCACCTACCTCTCGCTCGCCGGGCGCTACTCGGTGCTGATGCCCAACACGGCGCGCGGCGGAGGAATCAGCCGCAAGATCTCCAACCCCACCGACCGGCGCAAGCTGCGCAATGTGCTGGGCGAGCTCGACATCCCCGAGCACATGGGCGTCATCATGCGCACCGCGGGGGTCGAGCGCTCCAAGGCCGAGATCAAGCGCGACCTCGACTTCCTGCTGCGTGCCTGGGACACGGTGCGCGAGCTCACGCTGAAATCGACCGCGCCGTGCCTCGTCTACGAGGAAGGCAACCTCATCAAGCGCGCGATCCGCGACCTCTACGTCAAGGAGATCGACGAGGTGCTGGTCGAGGGCGCCGAGGCCTACCAGACGGCCAAGAATTTCATGCGCCTTCTGATGCCGTCGCACGCCAAGAAGGTGCAGCTCTATCGCGGCGAGATCCCGCTGTTCCACCGCTTCCAGGTGGAGGGCCAGCTCGCCCAGATGCACTCGCCCGTCGTGCAGCTCAAGTCGGGCGGCTACATCGTCATCAACCCGACCGAGGCGCTGGTCGCCATCGACGTCAATTCGGGCCGCGCCACGCGCGAGCGCAACATCGAGGAGACGGCGACCAAGACCAACCTCGAAGCCGCCGACGAGATCGCCCGCCAGCTCCGCCTGCGCGACCTGGCGGGGCTCGTCGTCATCGACTTCATCGACATGGAGGAGGGCCGCAACCAGCGCGCCGTCGAGCGCCGCATCAAGGAGGCGATGAAGATCGACCGCGCGCGGCTGCAGGTCGGGCGGATCAGCCCGTTCGGCCTCCTCGAGCTGTCGCGCCAGCGCCTGCGCCCGAGCCTCTTGGAAGCCTCCACCCAGATCTGCCCCTATTGCCGCGGCGCGGGCCACGTGCGCTCGACCGAGTCGACGGCGGTGCACGTGCTGCGCGCCATCGAGGAGGAGGGCATCCGCCACCGGTCAGAGCGGATCAAGGTGTTCGTGCCCGCCGAGGTGGCGCTCTACATCCTCAACCAGAAGCGCGCGGTGCTGACCGGCATCGAAGGGCGCTACGGCTTCGCGGTCGACGTCGAGCGCGACGACGAGCTGATCCCGCCCGACTTCAAGCTGGAGCGGGTGAAGGCGCGCGCGCCGGGCGAGGGGCCGGTGCCCGCCTCGGTCGGCGGCGGCCCGCCGCTGCCCGAGATCGAGGAGGAGCCGGAGGAGCTGGCCGAGGAAGAGGCCGCGGCCGAGCTCGCGGAGGAAGAGACGGAGACGGAAGCGACGGCCGCGCCCGCCCCCGCCGAGGCGCGCCCCGCCGAACCGGGCGAGGGGCGCGGCAAGCGCCGGCGCCGCCGGCGCGGCCGGCGCGGCGGCGAGGGCACGCCGCCCGCCGAGGCGCCGCAGGCTGAGACCGAACCCGCCGCGGAGGCGGAGGCCGCGACCGCGACCGAGACCGAGGGCGGCCAGCCGCACGAGGCGCGCCCCGAGCCCGAGGGCGAGGGCGAGGAACCGCGCCGGCGCCGCCGCGGGCGGCGCGGCGGGCGCCGCCGGAGCCGCCGGCCCGAGGACGGCGAACAGACCACGCCGCAGGCGCCTCCCGCCCCGCCCGCCGAGGCTGGCGAGCCCGCCTACGCGCTCAAGGGGCCGGGCCACGACGCGCCGTGGGGCACCGCGGCCGACCAGCCCGGCTTCGGGATCGGAGGCGCGGAGGAGACCGGCGAATCCGAGGACTCGCAGCCGTCGCCCGCGCCGTCCGCCGACGCGATAGCCTGGTCCACCGGCGCGCCCGAGCCGATGCCGGAGCCGGTTCCCGAGCCCGAGCCTGCCCCCGAGCCGCAGCGCCCGGCACCCGACGAGCTCGCCTGGTCGACCGGCGCCGCCGAGCCGATTCCGGAAACCGAACCCGCCGAAGAGGTCGCCCCCGCCTCCCGCGCCGCCGTGCCGGAGCCTGAGCCCATGCCGGAGCCCGAGCCCGCGCGCGAGCCGGAACCGGCCCACGCCGAGGCGGAGTCCGAATCCGCCAAGCCCGCTCGCCGCGGCTGGTGGCAGCGCGTCAAGGGGTAGGATCGCAGAAACGCCCAAAATTTCCGTTCGTCCTGAGTAGCGTTCGCGCAGCGGACGCGTATCGAAGGACGAGGCCGAGAGATCGTGCCGCCGTCGCCCTTCGATACACACCCTCCGGGCGCTACGCAGGACGAACGGAACTGGGCAGGGCTAAACTCCGCCCCAAACCTCGCGGGCGATGGCGACGACGTGGGCGAGCTTGGCCCATTGCTGGTCCTCGGTCAGCACGTTGCCGTGCTCGGTCGAGGCGAAGCCGCATTGCGGCGAGAGGCAGAGGCGCTCCAGCGGCACGTACTTCGCCGCCTCGTCGATGCGCCGCCTGATCGTGTCCTTCGGCTCGAGCTCCGGCGTCTTCGAGGTGACGAGGCCGAGGACGATTGTCTTGCTCTCAGGCACGAAGCGCAGCGGCTCGAACCCGCCGGCGCGGTCGGAATCGTACTCCAGGAAATAGGCGTCGACGCCGATGCGGTTGAACATCGCGTCGGCGACCGGCTCGTACCCGCCCTGGCTGAACCAGGTGGAGCGGAAATTGCCGCGGCAGACATGCGTCGCGACGGTCATGCCCGCGGGCTTCTCGGCGATCGCGGCGTCGATCATCTCGACGAACCCGTCGAGTACCTTGTCGGGGTCGAGCCCGCGCGCGACCAGCCGCTCGCGGAACGCCGGGTCGCACAGATAGGCGAGGTTGCAGTCGTCCATCTGCAGATAGGTGCAGCCGGCGTCGGCGAAGGCGCGGATCGCCTTCCGGTAGGCGAGGCCGACGTCGCGGCGGAATTCGTCGAGGTCGGGATAGGCCTCCGCGCTCACCCCCTCGCGCCATTCGCGGAGAACCGAGATCAGCATCGAGGGCGACGGGATGGAAATCTTCGGCGTCACCTCGGTGTGCGCGGCCAGGTATCGGAAATGATCGAGCATCGGGTGGGACGAGAAGCCGAGCTTGCCGGTGACGCGCGCGATCCGCATCGTCTCCGTGTCGGTCCGGTCGGCCGAGGCGGGCAGCTTCACCTCGACCTCGACCGCGCCGTCGAGCCCGGCGAGGAAGTCGGTCATCCAGGCGTAGCGGCGGTATTCGCCGTCGGTCACGGCCTTGAGGCCGATCTCCTCCTGCTTGGCAATCGCACGGGCGATCTCACGGTCCTCGATTTCCGCGAGCGCCGCCGCGTCGATCTCGCCCTTGGCACGCCGGATGCGCGCTTCCTTGATCGCGGCGGGACGCAACAGGCTTCCGACATGATCGGCATGGAACGGCGGCGCCATGGTCTCCTCCCCCGGGTTTAGGGGGAGTGTATGTGCCCGCGCCCCCGCTTGTCATCCCGGCCAAGCCGCGAAGCGGGGCGAGCCGGGACCCATGCCAGACGTCCCAAGCAGGGATGGATAGGCCCCGGCCCCCGGATCAGGTGCGGGGCCGCTGCGCGCCGTCCGGGGTGACAGTCAATTTCACGTGCTGATCGTCGCGTCGGCGACGGCGCGGAGGTCGAAGGCGGCGGCCATCAGCGCGCGGGTGTAGGGCTCGCGCGGCGCCTCGAAGATGGCGCGGGCCGGGCCCTGCTCGACCACCTTGCCGGCGCGCATCACGATCACCTCGTCGGCGAGCGCCTTCACCACGCGCAGGTCGTGGCTGATGAACATGTAGGCGAGGCGGTGGCGCGCCTGCAGGTCGCGCAGGAGGTCGACGATCTGCGCCTGTACGCTCATGTCGAGGGCGGAGGTCGGCTCGTCCAGCACCACGAAGCGCGGCTTCAGCACCATGGCGCGGGCGATGGCGACGCGCTGGCGCTGGCCGCCGGAGAATTCGTGCGGATAGCGGTCCTGCGTCTCGGGATCGAGCCCGACCTCGCGCAGGGTCTGGCTGATGAGCGTACGGCGCTCCTCGCGCGTGCCGCCGAGATGGTGGACCTTGAGCCCCTCCTCGACGATCTGGCCGATGGTGAGGCGCGGCGAGAGTGAGGAGTACGGATCCTGGAACACGATCTGCATCTGGCCGCGCAGCGGCCTGAGCTCGCTCCAGCCGAGCCGGTCGATGGCCCGGCCGCGGAAGCGGATCGGCCCCTCCGAGCGTTCGAGCCGGAGCATGCCCAGCGCGAGCGTCGTCTTGCCGGAGCCGGACTCGCCGACCACGCCGACCGTGTGCCCCTCTCGCACCGTCACCGAGACGCCGTCGACCGCCTTGATGTGGCCCACCACGCGGCGCAGCACGCCGCGCTTGATCGGGAACCAGACGCGCAGATCCTCCGCCTCCATCACCACCGGCGCCGCGGCCTCGGCATGGAGCGGCGCGCCCTTCGGCTCGGCCGCCAGCAAATGGCGGGTGTAGTCGTGCCGCGGCTGGGTGAAAATCGCCTCGGTCTCGCCCTGCTCGACGATCTCGCCCTGGGTCATCACGCAGACCCGGTCGGCGAGGCGACGCACGATGCCGAGGTCGTGGGTGATCAGCAGCAGCGACATGCCGAGTCGTGCCTTGAGGTCGGCCAAGAGCTCCAATATCTGCGCCTGGATGGTGACGTCGAGCGCGGTCGTCGGCTCGTCGGCGATCAGGAGGTCGGGCTCGTTGGCGAGCGCCATCGCGATCATCACGCGCTGGCGCTGGCCGCCGGAAAGCTGGTGCGGATAGGCGCCGAGCCGGCTTTCGGCGTCCGGCAGCCCGACGAGGTTGAGAAGCTCGAGCACGCGGGCGCGCGCCGCCATCGGCTTGAGGCCGCGATGCAAACTCAGCACCTCGCCCACCTGCTTCTCGATGGTGTGCAGCGGATTGAGCGAGGTCATCGGCTCCTGGAAGATCATGGCGATGCGGTCGCCGCGCAGCCGGCGCATCTGGCGCTCGGGCGCGCCCACCAGCTCCTGGCCCTCGAATTTGATCGAGCCCGAGGGGTGCCAGGCGAGCGGATAGGGCAGGAGCTGCAGGATCGAGAGCGCGGTGACCGACTTGCCGGAGCCCGACTCGCCGACCAGCGCGACGGTCTCGCCCTTGCCGATCGAGAACGAGGCATTGCGCACGGCCCGGGTCTCGCGCTCGCCCCGCCCGAACGAGATGGACAGGTCCTTGATGTCGACGAGGGGTTCGCCGCTCACCGGAACACCTTGCGCGGGTCGAAGGCGTCGCGCACCGCCTCGCCGACGAAGATCAGCAGCGAGAGCATGATGGCGAGCACCATGAATCCGGTGATGCCGAGCCACGGCGCCTGGAGGTTCGCCTTGCCCTGGGCGAGAAGCTCGCCGAGCGAGGGCGAGCCCGGCGGCAGGCCGAAGCCGAGGAAGTCGAGCGAGGTGAGCGCGGTGATCGAGCCGTTCAGCGTGAACGGCAGGAAGGTGAGCGTCGCCACCACTGCGTTGGGCAGCACGTGGCGGCGGATGATGGTGAAGTTGCCGACGCCGAGCGCGCGCGCCGCGCGCACGTAGTCGAAATTGCGCGCGCGCAGGAACTCCGCCCGCACCACGCCGACCAGCGCCATCCACGAGAAAGCGAGCAATATGCCCAAAAGCCACCAGAAGTTCGGCTGCACCACGCTCGACAGGATGATGAGCAGGAAGAGCGTCGGCAGGCCCGACCAGATCTCGATGAAGCGCTGGAACAGAAGGTCGGTCCAGCCGCCGAAATAGCCCTGCACGGCGCCCGCCGCGACGCCGATGATCGAGGAGAAGAAGGTAAGCGTGAGCCCGAACAGCACCGAAAGCCGGAAGCCGTAGATCACCCGCGCCAGCACGTCGCGCGCCTGGTCGTCGGTGCCGAGCGGGTTCCGCCACGTCGGCGGCGACGGCGCCGGCCGGTTCAGCCTGAGATCGACCGTGTTGTAGCTGTAGGGGATCAGCGGCCAGAGGAGCCAGCCGCCGCCCTCGTGGATCAGCTTCACCACCTCCGGGTCGCGATAATCCGCCTCGGTCTGGAAGAACCCGCCGAACGTCGTTTCCGGATAGGCGTGAAGGATCGGGAAGTAGGCGGCGCCGTGGTATTCCACCACCAGCGGCTTGTCGTTCGCCAGGAACTCGGCGAACAGGGTGACGACGAACAGGAACAGGAAAATCCAGAACGAGACGTAGCCGCGCCGGTTCGCCTTGAAGTTGGCGAAGCGCCGCGCGGTGATCGGCGTCACGCGCAGCCCCATGACGCGCGCGGTCCGCCCGTCAGACATTGCGCGCCTCGAAATCGATGCGCGGGTCGACCACCGTGTAGGTGAGGTCGCCCACCAGATTCATGATCAGCCCCAGCAGGCTGAAGAAATAGAGCGTGCCGAACATGATCGGGTAGTCGCGCTTGATCACCGCCTCGAACCCGAGGAGCCCGAGCCCGTCGAGCGAGAAGATGATCTCGGTCAGCAGCGCGCCCGTGAACAGGATGCCGATGAAGGCGCCGGGAAAGCCCGCGATCACGATCAGCATCGCGTTGCGGAAGACATGGCCGTAGAGCACGCGGCGCTGGGTGAGGCCCTTGGCGCGCGCCGTCAGCACGTATTGCTGGTTGATCTGGTCGAGGAACGAGTTCTTGGTCAGAAGCGTCAGAGTGGCGAACGACCCGATGGTGAGCGACAGGATCGGCAGCACCATGTGCCACAGATAGTCGCCGATCTGCTGCGGCCACGGCAGGGACGACCAGTTCTCCGAGACGAGACCGCGCAGCGGGAACCAGTCGAGGAAGCTTCCGCCCGCGAACAGAACGATCAGCAGGATCGCGAACAGGAAGCTCGGCACGGCATAGCCGACCACGATTACCGCGCTGGTCCAGATGTCGAAGCGCGAGCCGTCGAGCACCGCCTTGCGGATGCCGAGCGGTATGGAGATCAGGTAGGTGAACAGGGTGGTCCACAGGCCGAGCGAGATCGAGACCGGCATCTTCTCGATCACCAGATCGACCACCCGCTCGTCTCGGAAGTAGCTGGTGCCGAAATCGAACCGCAGGTAGTGCCCCATCATCAGGACGAACCGCTCGCCCATCGGCTTGTCGAAGCCGAACTGCTTCTCGATCTGCTTGACGAACTCGGGGTCGAGCCCCTGCGCGCCGCGATACTTGCTGCTGCCTTCCGACGAGCCGCCCTGCCCCGGCCGCGGCGCCGTGCCGCCGCCGACCTCGCTGCCGCCGCCGCCGATGCGCGAGATGGCCCCGCCGCCCACGCCGGTGAGCTGAGCGATCACCTGCTCGACCGGCCCGCCGGGCGCGAACTGCACGATGAAGAAGTTGATGACCATGATCCCGAACAAAGTCGGGATGATCAGCAGCAGCCGGCGGACGAGATAGGCGAGCATGGGGAGCCGATCGAGTTCTCGCTAGCGCGTTCTAAGGCCAAAAGGCGGAAGCTTCAACGTCGGGACCGGATCGCCCGACCACCCCCCACCCTGTCCCTCCCCCTCAAGGGGGGAGGGAACGCTGGTACCGCGAGCCTTCGCGCAAACTTGCATCGCGCCAGACAAACCCGCAGGGGCCGTTGTGTTCGCTCCCTCCCCCCTTGAAGGGGAGGGTTGGGGAGGGGGGTCGCGGGGCGGCCCTACCTTCCCTGCTCCGCCGCGAGCCTCGCCGCCTTCGCCCGGTCGAACCACCACGTGTCCGCCACCCCCATCGACGGGTCGTAGCGCGGCGGGTGCGCCGGGCGCGAGAACTTGCTCCAGTAGGCGATGTCGTGGTTGGAATTGTACCATTGCGGCACGCAGTAATGGTTCCACATCAGGACCCGGTCGAGCGCGCCGACCGCGGCGACCATCGCCGCGCGGTCCTCGGCCCCGAGCACCTTATCGACCAGCGCGTCCACCGCCTTGTCCTTGATGCCGGCGAGGTTGCGTGAGCCCGGCGTATCGGCCGCCTTGGAGCCCCAGTAGTTGCGCTGCTCGATGCCCGGTGTCAGGAACTGGACGTAGCGCTCGATCACCACGTCGTAGTCGAAGCTCTGCTCGCGGTTGATGAAGTTGGCGACGTCCACGACCCGGATGGTCGCGACGATCCCCAGCCGCGCGAGGTTGCGGATATAGGGGTTGATGATGCGCGCCATCGTCGGCTCGAAGATCAGGAACTCGACGGACAGCGGCTCGCCCGCGGCGTTCATGCGCCTTCCGTCGCGGATGGTCCAGCCGGCGTCGGCCAGCAGCTTCGCCGCCTCGCGGAGGTTGTGGCGGAGCTTCGCTTGCGTGCCCGCCTCGGGCGCCGTGAAGGGCTTCTCGAACACCTCGGGCGGCACCTCGCCCTTCAGCGGTTCGAGGACCGCCAGCTCCGCCTTCGAGGGCGGCCCGTGCGCGGCGAGCGGCGAGTTCTCGAACATCGAGGTCGTCCGCTTGTACATGCCGTAGAACAGCGCGCGGTTGGTCCACTGGAAATCGAAGGCGAGGTCGAGCGCCTGGCGCACGCGCACGTCCTTGAACTTCTCGCGGCGCAGGTTGAAGAACCAGGCCTGCACGCCCGAGGGCGTGTGGTCGGGGATCGTCTCGACCACGATCTTGCCCGACGTGACCTGCGGCTTGTCCTTGTATTTCGTCGCCCAGTCGCGCGAGGTGAACTCCTCGCGCCAGTCGTAGGCGCCGCCGAAGAACGCCTCCAGCGCCACGTCACGGTCGCGGAAGAACTCGATGCGGATCGTGTCGAAGTTGAACCGGCCCACGTTCACGGGCAGGTCCTTCCCCCAGTAATCCTTCACCCGCTTGAATTCGATCCAGCGGCCCGGCTCGACCGCCGCCACCTTGTAGGGGCCGGAGCCGAGCGGCGGGTCCATCGTCGTCCTGGCGAAGTCCTTGCCTTTCCAGTACGCCGCCGACAGCACCGGCATCTCGGCAAGCTGCACCGGCAGGTCGCGGTGGCGGCCGGGCGTGAAGTCGAACCTGACCGTATGCGCGTCGGGCGCCGTCACGTCCGCGACGCCGTCATACAGGATGCGGTAGCGCGGGTGGCCCTTGGCGATCAGCGTCTTGTAGGTGAACATCACGTCTGCGGCAGTGATGGGCGTGCCGTCGTGGAAGCGCGCCTCGGGCCGCAGGTGGAACGCGATCCAGCTCTGGTCCGCCGGCATCTCGGCCGACTTTGCGACGAGACCGTAGAGCGCATCGGGCTCGTCGTAGTCGCGCGTCATCAGCGTGTCGAAGGTGAAGCCGATCACGTCGGGCGTCACGCCCTTGAGAATGAACGGGTTGAGATTGTCGAACGTGTCGAGCCCCATCAGCCGCAGCTCGCCCCCCTTCGGTGCGTCCGGGTTGGCGTAGGCGAAATGTGTGAAGTCCGGCCCGTACTTGAGATCGCCGAAGACCGAGACGCCGTGGCGCACAATCGTGTCGCCCGCCCGCGCGGCCACCGGCAACGAAGCGACCGCCAGCGCGGCCGCGAGGAGCGCGAGACGCTTCACCACGGCGTCGTCATTGCTGCCTGAGCCCGGTGCGGGCGAGGGCCGCATCCTTGGCCTTGTCGATCCACCACGAGAAGAAGCCGGTGCCGTAGGGCGGGCGCTCCTTCGGGATGCCGAACCGGTTCCAGTACGCCTCGCGGAAGCTCGAAATGTGCCAGTTCGGCACCAGGTAGTGGTGCCACAAGAGCACCCGGTCGAGCGCGTGCGTCGCGGTGACCAGCGCCGTGCGGTCGGGCGCCCCGATCAGGTCGTCGACCAGCCTGTCGATCGCCTTGTTCCTGATGCCGATCACGTTGCCGGAGCCGGGCCGGTCGGCCGCGTCCGACGTCCACATGTCGCGCTGCTCGTTACCGGGCGAGAGCGACTGCGGGAAGGTCTGCACGATCAAGTCGAAGTCGAAATCGCGCACCCGGTTCTGGTAGGCGGCGGGGTCGATGGTGCGGATGCGGCCCTCGATGCCGAGCCGCTTGAGGTTCTGCAGGTAGGGCGTGATGACGCGCTCGAATGCGGGCTCGGCCAGCAGGAACTCGACCGCGACCGGCTGGTGCGAGTTGGGGTCGATCAGCCGGCCGTTCTGGACGGTATAGCCGGCCTTCTGCAGGATCGCCGCGGCCTTGCGCAGATTGGCGCGCGGCACGCCCGAGCCGTCGGTCGCCGGCTCCTTGTATTCCTCGGTGAAGACCTGGTCGGGGATCTGGCCGCGCAGCGGGGTGAGCAGCTTGAGCTCGGCCGGCGACGGCAGGCCCTTCGACGCGAGCTCGGTATTGGAGAAGTAGCTCTCGGTGCGCACGTACTGGCCGTAGAACAAATGCCTGTTCGACCACTGGAAGTCGAAGGCAAGGTCCATCGCCTCGCGCAGCGCGATGTTCCGGAACTTCTCGCGCCGCAGGTTGAAGGCGAAGCCCTGCATGCCGGTTGGCAGCGAGTTCGGCACCTCCTCCTTGATCACCGCGCCCTGATTGAGCGCCGGGAAGCTGTAGCCGGTCGCCCAGGTCTTCGACGCGTTCTCGAACCGGTAGTCGTAGAGCCCCGCCTTGAACGCCTCGAGCGAGACCGTCTCGTCGCGGTAAAAGTCGTAGCGGACCTCGTCGAAATTGTAGAGCCCGCGCCGGACCGGCAGGTCCTTCCCCCAGTAGTTCGGGTCGCGCCTGTAGACGACGTAGCGGTTGGGCTCGTAGGCGGCGATCTTGTACGGGCCGCTCGAGACCGGCGGGTCGAGCGTGGTCTTGTCGAAGCCCCGCTTCGACCAGTAGGCCTTGTCGAGCACCGGCAGTTCGCCCGCAATCTGCGGCAGCTCGCGGTTGCGCGGCCCGGAGAAGACGAACTTCACCTTGTGCGGGCCGAGCTTCTCCGCCTTCACGATGTTCTTGTAGTAGAAGCGGTATTGCGGCGCGCCCTCCTTCTTCAGCGTGTCGAGCGACCAGATCACGTCGTCGGCGGTGATCGGCGTGCCGTCGGAGAACTTCGCCTCCGGTCGCAGATTGTAGATGACCCAGGAGAGGTCGTCCGGCACTTCGACCGATTTTGCGATCAGCCCGTACTCGCCGAGCGCGTCGTCTTCCGCCCCCACCATCAGCGTCTCGAACAGCATGCCGATGCCGGCCGGCGGGTTGCCTTTGATGATAAAGGGGTTGAACGAGTCGAACCCGCCCGTGGCATGCAGCTTCACCGTGCCGCCCTTGGGCGCGTCGGGGTTCGCGTAGGCGAAATGGGTGAAGCCCTTGGGGTATTTCAGCTTGTCGCCGAGCGTGAGGCCGTAGGTCGTGGTGACGTGCGACCCGGCGCCCTCGGCGCCGTTCGGCGCCTGCGCGCGTGCCGGCGCTGCGAGCGCAAGCGTCGCGGCGACGAGCCACAGGACGAGACGCATGGAAGATCCTCGCATGCCGACAATGGACCGGCACATTGTGGCCCCGCGGTGGCGCGTCAAGGGCCGAGCGCCGCAAGGGCGGGCGCGACGAGGCGCGGATCGCCCGCCGCGATCACCCGCCCGTCCGAGGCCAGCGTCAGGGGCGCGCCCGACCAGTCGGTCATGCGCCCGCCCGCCCCTTCGACGATGGGGGCGAGCGCGCAGAAATCGTAGGGCTTGAGGCCCGCCTCGACGACCATGTCGATATGGCCCGACGCCAAGAGGCCGTAGCCGTAGCAGTCGCCGCCCCACAGCGCGTGGCGCACCGCGCGGGCGAGCCGGGCGTAACGCTGCGCGTCGCCCTCCGGGAACATCTCCGGCGTGGTCGCGTTGAGCGTCGCGGCCGCGAGCGCGGCGCAGGCGCGCGTCCGGCACGGCGCGCCGTTGAAGGTCGCGGGCCGTCCGGCGACGCCCGCCCAGCGCTCGCGGCTCACCGGCTGGTCGATGATGCCGATCACCGGCGCACCGTCGCGCACCAGCGCGACCAAAGTGCCGAACATCGGCTTGCCCGAGATGAACGACTTGGTGCCGTCGATGGGATCGAGCACCCAGACGTATTCCGCATCGGCGTTCTCGCGCCCCTCCTCCTCGCCGACGATGCCATGGCCGGGCGCGCGCGCGGCGATCAGGGCGCGCATGGCGCGCTCGGCCTCGCGGTCGGCGATGGTGACCGGGGTGGCGTCGGCCTTGGCGTCGACCGCGAACGGCGTGCGGAAATAGCGGCGGACGACCGCCCCCGCCGCGTCGGCGAGCGCCGCCGCCAGCGCGACGAATTGGTCGGGAACATCCGCCATCCGGCCAGTCTCGCCGGAAAAACCAAATCTGTCACCCCGGACGAGCCGCCTCCATCCGGGACAGCCAATTAGCCGTTCGTGCTGAGTACGGCCACGCGCAGCGAGGCCGCGTATCGAAGCACGAATGACGGGATTTCCGGCCCTCGTTCGCCCTTCGATACGCGCCCCTCCGGGGCGCACTCAGGGCGAACGGGAGGGATGCCGTCCGCGCTGGGTTCTGCAGACCGGAGACGAGTGGTTCACGACGCCTTCGCCGCTTTCGCCTCGGCGAGCCGCAACTCCCACGCCAGCGCGGAGCGGACGATGAGGTCGAGGTCGTCGTAATGCGGCCGCCAGCCCAGCACGTCGCGGATGCGGCTCGCGCCCGCCACCAGGGCCATGGGGTCGCCCGGCCGCCGCCCCGACACGGCGCTCGGCACCGGGCGGCCGTGGGCGCGCTCGACAGCGGCCAGCACCTCGCGCACCGAATAGCCGTGCCCATAGCCGCAATTGAGCAGCAGGGATTTGTCGCCCTGCTCCAGCCGAGCGAGCGCCAGCACGTGCGCGGCGGCGAGGTCGGCGACGTGGATGTAGTCGCGGATGCAGGTGCCGTCCGGCGTGTCGTAGTCGGTGCCGAAGATCTCGATCCGCGGCCTGGTGCCCAGCGCCGCCTGGCACGCCACCTTGATCAGATGCGTGGCGGCGGGGGTGGACTGGCCCACCCGCCCCTCCGGGTCCGCGCCGGCGACGTTGAAATAGCGCAGGATGCCGTGGCGCAGTCCGTAGGCCGCGCCCGCATCGCGCAGCATCCATTCCGTCATCAGCTTGGAGGTGCCGTAGGGGTTGATCGGCTGGGTGGGCGCATCCTCGGCGACCGGCAGCTTCGCCGGCATGCCATAGACCGCCGCGGTCGAGGAGAAGATGAAGGCGCCCCGCTTCGGCCCGAACCCGGCCGCGACGGCGGCTCGGATCAGCCCGTGGCTCTTCACCGTGTTGTTGTGATAGTAGGCGAGCGGATCGGTGACGGATTCCGGCACGACGATGGAGCCGGCGAAATGCATCACCGCGCCGATCGCGTGCTCCTTGAATACGCGCGCCAGCAGCGCCGTGTCGCCCACGTCGCCCTCGACCAGCGTCACGTCCGCCGGCACGGCTTCGCGCACCCCGGTCGAGAGATTGTCGAGCACCACCACCTCGCGCTGCACGGCGCGGAGCGCGAGCACGGCATGGGCGCCGATATAGCCGGCCCCGCCGGTCACCAGGACTGTCGGTCGATCCGTCATGCGCCAACCCTATAGCCACGGAAAATGGCCAATTCTTTAACGCGGCGGACCCTATCACGATCCCGCGCGCCCGACACGTTCACGGTGCGCGCCCGGCGCGGATTTGCTAGTCTCCGCCCGGCACGCGGCTGCGTGCACGGATTCCCGGACCGGAGAGGAGCGGATGGCGACGCTTGAAATCCATCAGATTCCCACCCGTCGCGACAATTACGTATACCTCCTGCGCGAGCCGGAGACCGGCAAGGTCGCGGCGGTCGACCCGTCCGATGCGTCGCCGGTCATCGCCAAGCTCGACGCGCTGGGCTGGACGCTCGACGAGGTCCTCGCCACCCACCACCACAACGACCATGTCGGCGGCGTGCCCGACCTCAAGGAGAAGTATCGCTGCAAGGTGGTCGGCCCGCGCGCCGACCATGACCGCATCCCGATGATCGATTTCGACGTGGGCGACGGCGACACCTACCGGTTCGGCGCGGCCGAGGCGCGCGTGTTCGACGTGCCGGGCCACACGCGCGGCCACATCGCCTACTGGTTCCCCGCATCGAAGGCACTGTTCTGCGGCGACACGCTGTTCGCGCTGGGCTGCGGGCGGGTGTTCGAGGGCACGATGGACCAGATGTGGAATTCGCTCTCCAAGCTCGACACCGTGCCCGACGACACGCGCGTCTTCTGCGCCCACGAATACACCCAGGCCAACGCCCGCTTCGCGCTGACCGTCGAGCCGGGCAACCAGGCGCTCAAGACGCGGTCGGCGGAGATCGACCGCATCCGCGCGGAGGGCAAGTCCACCGTGCCCTCGCTGATGGGCGAGGAGCGCGCGACCAACCCGTTCCTGCGCGCGAAGCTGCCCGAGTTCCGCGCCGCCATCGGCATGGCGAACGCCAGCGCCGCCGAGGCCTTCGCCGCGGTGCGCACCCGCAAGGACAATTTCTGAGCATGAAGCTGCGCTACGCCCGCAACTCGCCCTTCGTGCGCAAGGTGATGGTGACCGCCATCGAGGCCGGCCTCGACGACCGCATCGAGAAGGTCGTGACGGATTACGCCGATCCCGCCTCGGACCTTTCGTCCCACAACCCGCTGGGCAAGGTGCCGGCGCTGGTGCTCGATGACGGGCGGGTGCTGATCGAATCCGGCCTCATCTGCGCCTATCTCGACAAGCTGCATGAGCGGCCGAAGCTCATCCCGTCCGCGGGCGACGCCCGGCTCGAAGTGCTGCAGCTCCAGGCGCTCGCCGACGGGCTCTGCGACGCCGCCATCAATGTCGCGCGCGAGCGCGGCCGGCCCGACGGCACGCGCTGGTCCCGGTGGGAGACGCGCCAACGCGAGAAGTTCGAGCGCGCGCTCGACCGGATCGAGGGCCTGGCCGACGTCCTCCTGCCCCCGCCGGTGACGCTCGGCCAGATCGCGCTCGCCTGCGCGCTCGGCTGGGTCGATTTGCGCCTCGCCGATTTCGCCTGGCGCAAGACGCGGCCCAAGATCGCCGCCTGGTACGACGTTTTCGCGACCCGCCCCTCGATGACGGCGACGGCGCCGGAGGCGCGACCCGCATGAAGCTGCGCTACTCCCCCTCCTCGCCCTTCGTGCGCAAGGTGACAGTGGCGGCGGCCGAGACCGGCCTCGACGCCCGAATCGAGCGTATCCCGACCAACCCGATGAAGCGCGAGGACATGGCCGGCTCGCCCAATCCGCTGGGAAAGGTGCCCTGCCTCGAGACCGACGACGGGATGACGCTTTACAACTCGCCCGTGATCGTCGAATATCTGGACACGTTGCACGACGGCCCGAAACTGATACCACCGGCGGGCCGCGCGCGGTGGGATGCGCTTCGGCATCAAGCTCTGGGAGACGGCATTCTCGATGCCGTGGTGCTGAGTTTCGTGGAGTCTCTGCGCAAGCCCGAGCGCCAGTCGAGGGGCTACATCGCCCACAACCGCGCTGCGGTCGCACGGGCCGTGGACGCGCTGGAACAGGAGGCTCGCTTGCTCGCCGACCCCAAAAGCCCGCCCGACATCGGCGCGATCGCCATCGGCGTCGCGCTCGATTTCGTCGAGCTGCATTTCAAGGACTACGACTGGCGTCCCGGGCACCCGGCGCTGGCAAGCTGGTTCGCCGCGTTCCGCGAGCGGCCGGCGATGGTGGCGACCCGCCCGGTGCACCCCTGCGATGTCGCTTAGTCCCCACACGCCGCGCCACCCGGCCGACGCCGATCAGGTGATCGCTGCGCTCGGCCTCGCGCCGCATCCCGAGGGCGGCCATTTCCGCGAGACGTGGCGCGGCCCCGATGGGCCGGACGGGCGGTCGATCGGCACGGCGGTCTACTACCTGTTGCGGGCGACCGAGGAATCGCGCTGGCATCGGATCGACGCGTTCGAAGTTTGGAATTTCTACGCGGGCGAGCCGTTGGAGCTTTCCATCGCCGCGGACGGGCGCGTCCGCCGCCACATCCTCGGGCCCGATCTTTCGGTCGGCGCGCGGCCGCAGCTCGTCGTGCCCCAGGGCGCCTGGCAGATGGCGCGCCCGCTCGGCGGCTGGGTGCTGGTCGGCTGCACCGTGACCCCGGGCTTCGAATTCGAGCACTTCGAAGTCGCCCCGGAAGGCTGGTCGCCCCTCGGACGGTACGGCGCCCGCAGGCGGGCCGTCGGGGCCGGCGTCTCGAACGCGACCCGCTCTCAAAGTCCGTTCGCCCTTCGATATGGCCGCGGCTTCGTGGCGGCCTACCCAGGACGAACGGTTTGAGTTTGGGGCTCCGCCATACGGTCGGGCCGGACCCGCCCCTTTCGCTATCGACAGGAGTGACACGTGACCGTCGTCGACATGCACATGCACCTGCTGACGCCCGACTGGGTCGAGCAGATCAAGACATATGGCCCGCCCGATTTCGGCGTCGGCAAGCGCTCGGACGGCATGGACTGCCTGATCGAGGGCGGCACCATGACCATGACGCTGGATCGCAAGAAGTTCGACTTCGACCTGCACGTGAAGGCGATGGACGAACACGGCATCGATGTGGGCGTGTTGTCGCTCACCTCGCCCAACGTGTTCTGGGGCGCGCCCGAGGTGTCGGCCGAGACCGCGCGCCTCGCCAACGAAGGCATGCGCGCCGCCGAGACCGCCCATCCCGGCCGGTTCCGCTGGATGGCCTCGATCCCGTGGCAGCATCCCGAGCTGGCGCTCGCCGAGCTCGACCGCGCGCTCGGGGCCGGTGCGGTCGGCCTCGTCGCGCTCGCCAACGTGCGCGGCAAGCATTTGACCGACCCGCTCTTCGCCCCGGTCTGGGCCGAGATCGACCGGCGGGCGCTCCCCGTCTTCGTCCATCCCTCGAATCCGCCGGGGCACGAGGCGCTCGAGCTCGGCACCGGCCTCACCCGCGTGATCCTGCCGACGGTGGGCTTCACCTTCGACACGACGCTCGCCTTCGCGCGGCTGGTGTTCGACGGGTTCTTCGATCGCTACCCCAGCGTCAAGCTGATCGCGGCGCATGGCGGCGGCGCCCTGCCCTATCTCGCCGGGCGCATCGAGCTGTTCTACTCGGCGCTGCCCGAGCGCGAGCAGGTGCTGGCGCACAAGCCGGGCGAATATTTAGAGCGCATCTATTACGATGCCATCCTCTACAAGTCCGAAGTCGTTCCATAGCTGCGTCAACATGGGCGGCGCCGGCCAGGTGCTGCTCGGCACCGACTATCCGCACCAGACCGACATCCCGGCGATCCTCGCCAACGCCCGCGAGCTCGGCCTGCGCGAGACCCAGGCCGTCCTCGGCGGCAACGCGGAGCGGCTGTTCCGGCTGTAGGGCGGACGCAGCGCGCGTGGCAGCCCGCGCCGGCCGGGTGTAGATTGGCCGGGCCGGGCGCGGGCCCGGCGGCGGGATGGAACGTGTCCTTCTTCGGCGATATCGTCCGGTCGGTCGGCGCCGTGCCCGAGGACGAGCGGGGGCCGTGGCCCTACGTCCTGGGCGTGCTGTCGGTCGGGCTGACCAGCGGGATCGTCGTCGCGATCGGCCCGGCGCTGACCGTCGCCGACGCCTCGATGCTGCACCTCCTGCCGATCCTCCTCTCGGCCGTCCGGTTCGGCATGGTGCCGTCGATCGCCACCTCGGTGGTCGCGGCGTTCTCGTGCAACTTCTTCTTCTCGCGGCCCTATTTCGGGCTGGGATTCGCCGACGTCCACGATCTCCTGACGCTCGTGGTGTTCGTCGTCACGGCGGTGACGCTCTCCTACTGGACCGGCAAGGCGCACCGCCATGCCGAGGTGCTGCGCCGCCAGGCCGACGCGGCCGAGCGGCGCGAGCGCGAGACCGAGCTGCTCTACCGCATCTCGGCGCGCGTCACCGGGCTTTCCGGCGCCGCCGACATCGCGCGCGCGGCGTCGGCCGAGCTGGGGCCCGCGCGGGCACTGACCCTGACCCTTGCGGGAGAGGCGCCGCCGCCGGCACCCGATGCACGGCGCCGCACCCTGCCGGTCGTTGTCGAGGGAGCCGAATTCGGCACGCTCGGCCTCGTCCCCGACCCGGCTTGGACCGGGACCACGCCCGAGGCCATCGCCGACGAGATCGCCCGCGCCATCGAGCGCGCGCGCCACGTCGAGGCGCGCGAGCGGGCCCGCGCGCTCGACCGGGCGGCGAAGCTGCACGCGGCGCTGCTGTCCTCGGTGTCGCACGATTTCCGCACGCCGCTGACCACGATCATCGGCGCGGCCTCCAGCCTGCGCGACGAGATGGCGAGCTTCACCCCCGCCGCGCGCGACGAGATGCTGCGCACCATCCAGGAATCGGGCGAGCGGCTGTTCCGCTACGTGGTGAACCTGTTGAGCGTGAGCCGGCTCGACGCGGGGGCGCTGGCGCTCAACCGCGACTGGCTTGACCTCGGCGACCTGGTCGGCACCGCGCTCGGCCATCTGACGCCCGGGACGGCGCGCGCCCGCGTCGCGCTCGACATCGCGCCCGGCCTGCCGCTGGTCCGCGTCGACGACGTGCTGATCGAGCAGGTCGTGCTCAACCTTCTCGACAACGCGGCGAAGTATTCGCCGCCGGAGACGCCGATCCGCCTTGCCGTGCGGGAGGAGGGCGACCGCGTGATCCTTGCGGTGTCCAACGCGACGCGCGGCCCGCCGCCCGATGCGGCGCGGCTGTTCGAGCGGTTCTACCGCCCCGATGTGCGGCCGGGCACCGAGGGCACCGGCCTCGGGCTTTCGATCTGCAAGGGGTTGGTCGAGGCGAACGGCGGAACCATCGCGGCGCGCCCCGCCCCGGGCGCGATCGCCTTCGAGGTATCCTTCCCGGTGAGCGCGGCGGCGCGCCGGCTTGCCGCGGAGCTGGCCGATGACTGAAACGCTCGGCCGCATCCTGGTGGTCGAGGACGACCCGCAGCTCCGCCGCTTCCTGTGCACCAGTCTCGGCGCGCACGGCTATCAGGGCGTCGAGGCCGAGGGCGGGCGCCAGGCGCTCGGGCTCATCACCACCGAGAAGCTCGACGCGGTGCTGCTCGATCTCGGCCTGCCGGACCTCGACGGCACCGAGGTGGTGGCCCAGGTCCGGCAATGGTCGCAGATCCCGATCATCGTGGTATCGAGCCGCACCGACGAGCGGGACAAGATTGCCGCGCTCGACCAGGGCGCCGACGACTACGTCACCAAGCCGTTCTCGATGGCCGAGCTCCTGGCCCGGCTGCGCGCCGCGCTGCGCCACGGGCTGCGCCGCGAAGGCGTCGAGCCGGTGTGGCGGTCCGGCCCCGTCGAGGTCGACCTTGCCCGGCGCGAGGTGCGCAAGGCGGGCGAGCCCGTGCGCCTGTCTCGAAAGGAGTACGAGCTCTTGCGCTACTTCGTGCTGCACGCCGACCGGCTGGTCACGCACGAGACGGTGCTCGCCGCGGTGTGGGGCCCGGCCCAGGCGCGCGAGACGCAGTATCTGCGCGTCTTCGTCGGACGGCTGCGCCAGAAGATCGAGCCCGACCCGGCGCGCCCGGCCCTCCTCGTCACCGAGCCGGGGGTCGGGTATCGCCTCCGCACCATCGGACGGGGGTAAGGCGGAACTTTCCGCCCGAGGCACCGTTCCCCGGATTGGCCTGCGTTGCCAAGGAACGAGCCGATGGTCCGTCCACCCTTCCGTGCCGGCGCGCCGCTCACCGCGCCGGCCCGCCGGCACATGGACAGCGAGCGCAGGCGGATGCACGCGGCGCGCGCCATGGCCAGCGTTGAGACCCGCGGCTGACGGGCGCCGCGCCCGTGCGCCCTGGCCTCGCCTTCGCCCTCGCCCTCGCCGCCGTTCTTCTCGGCCCTCTCCCCGCCCCCGCGGCGCGCCTCGCCGAAATCATCGCCCGGCTGAAGCCCTCGATCGTCGCCGTCGGCACGCACGAGCCGCTGCGCCGCCCGCCCGACCGGTTCCTCGGCACCGGCTTCGCCGTCGGCGACGGCAGCGTGATCGCCACCGCCAACCACGTCCTGCCGCTTTCGCTCGACACGGAGAAGCACGAGTACCTGTGCGTGTTCATCGGCACGGGCAGCGAGGCGATGGTCGTGCGGGTTGTCCAGGTGCGCACCGACCCGTTCCACAATTCGGCGCTGCTCAAGCTCGCACACGGGCGCCTCGAGCCGCTCGTCCTCGGCGACGACGTCCGCGTGCGCGAGGGCGATGCGATCGCCATCACCGGCTATCCGATCGGCGCGGTGCTGGGGCTCTATCCGGTCACCCACCGCGGCATCGTGTCGGCGCGCACCCCCATCGCCATCCCGCAAGTCGCGCAGAAGACGCTCGGGCCGCGGATGATCCGCGAGCTGCGCCATCCCTACGAGGTGTTCCAGCTCGACGCGACCGCCTATCCCGGCAACAGCGGAAGCCCGCTCTACGAACGCGCGACCGGGCGGGTCATCGGCATCGTCAGCGACGTATTCGTCAAGCAGAGCAAGGAACAGCTCCTGTCGCAGCCGAGCGGCATCACCTTCGCCATCCCGATCCGCTACGTCCGCGCGCTGCTCGCTGCCCCGCCCGGCGCGGGGTAGGCCGCGCCCCTTCCTACCGCGCCCCCTGGGCCGGCCCGCCCTGGATCTGGGTCTTGCCGTAGAGGATCTCCCAGCTCTTGTCGTTGTGGTAGGGCCGGCCCGGCACGCGGCGATGCTCCTTCAGCACCTCCATGCCGCGCTGCACCCCCGGCCGCGCGCGCACCTGGTCGATCCAGCGCTTGACGTTGGGGTAGTCGGCGATCTCGATCCCCTCGTTCGGCGGGTTCTGCACCCACGGCCAGGTGGCGATGTCGGCGATGGTGTACGCGGCGCCGGCGAGGTAGGTGGCATTGGCGAGGTGGCGGTCCATCACCCCGAACAGGCGGTTCGTCTCGTTGACGAAGCGGTCGATGCCGTACTGCACCTGCTCGATCGGCACGCGCTGCGGCGCGTAGTTCTTGAAGTGGTGCACCTGGCCGAGCATCGGCCCGATATGGGCGAGCTGGAAGGCGAGCCACTGCATTACGTCGAAATGGCCGCGCGGGTCGGCATCGGCCTTGGGCAGGAACTTGCCGGTCTTCCAGGCGAGGTAGCAGAGCATCGCGCCGGTCTCCGCCATCGCGTAGTCGCCGCCGCCCGGCCCGTCATGGTCGACCATAGCGGGGATCTTGTTGTTGGGGCTGATCTTGAGGAACTCGGGCTTGAACTGGTCGCCCTCGCCGATGTTGATCGGATGCACCTTGTACTCGAGGCCGCACTCCTCGAGCATAATGTGGATCTTGTGCCCGTTCGGCGTGGGCCAGGAATAAAGGTCGATCATCGCGTGCTCCCCGCATGGTTCGCGCCCTCGGCGCATGGCGTGTAAGCTCGGGACTCTCCCGGCGAACGGCAAACGCCCGGACGGGCCCGCCCGCCCCTTCCAATCCCGGTCGCAAATGCGGCATCATGGCGCAGGGAAGGGAGCGGTGAATCCATGAGCGACGAGGCGACCCACGCGCCGGCCGACAAGGCGAGCTGGGGCGAACTGTTCCGCGGCGAGCAGGCCATCTACCTGGCGCTGGTCGTGCTCGGCGTCGTGATGTTTTCGCTGCAGATACTGATCGTCGTCACCATCATGCCGACGGTGGTGGAGGAGATCGGCGGCGGCGCCTGGTACGTCTGGGCGGCGATGCTCTACCAGGTCGGCACCATCACCGGCGCGGCCTGCGTCGGGCCGGTGTGGCGGGCCATCGGCGCGCGCCAGTCCTTCGTGCTCGCCTCGGTTGTGTACGGCATCGGCACGCTGGGCTGCGCGCTGGCGCTCGACATGCTGACGCTCGACCTCGCCCGCACCGTGCAGGGGCTCGGCGCCGGGCTGATCATGGGCGGCACGATGGGCATCGTCGGACGACTGTTCCGGCCGAGCCAGCGCACCCGCGTCCTCGCCATCTACCAGGGCACGTGGACGATCTGCTCGCTGATCGGGCCGTTCTTCGGCGGCGCCTTCGCCGAGATCGGCTGGTGGCGCGGCTCGTTCTGGACCTCGCTGCCGCTCGCCCTCGTGTTCGGGCTGATCGCGTGGTCGCGCGTGCCCACGACCCTGACCCACGGCAGCGGGCGCGAGGGGCAGCGCGCCGGCGTGCCGGGATTGCGCCTCGCACTCCTCGCCGGCGGGGTGATCGGCGTCGCCGAGGCGGGCCAGCTCCACCAGGGCGCTGCCATCGCGGGCCTCGCCCTCGCCTCGCTCGCCGCCATCTGGGGCGCGTTCCGCGTCGATTCCGATGCGGAGAGCCGGCTGTTCCCGTCGCACCCCTTGTCGGTCACGCGCGCGGTCGGGCTCGGCTACTGGATCCTGATCGTCGTCGGCGGCGTGCAGGCGGCGGTGACCATCTTCCTGCCGCTCACGCTGCAGATCGTGCACGACGTGACTCCGCTTCTGGTCGGTGTCGCCAACCTGATCGTCTCCACCGCGTGGACGATCTCGACCTTCATGGTGTCGGGCTGGTCGGGGAGCCGCGAGCGCTTCGCCCTGCAGTCCGGGCCGGTGTTCATCCTGCTTTCGGTCGCCATGTTCGCGACGACGGCGCACGGCGCGACGCTCGCCGTCCTGTTCGCCGCGACCTTCGTGCTCGGCTGGGGCATCGGCATCCACAACGTCCATCTCGGCGCGCGGGTGATGGGCGCGGCCGAGAAGGGCGAGGAGGCGGTGACGGCCTCGTCCCTCTCGATGGTGCGCTCGCTTGGCGGTGCGATCGGCACGGCGATGGCCGGCATGGTGGCGAACGTCGCCGGGCTCGGCGCCCATATCGACACCGCGACCGTGACGCGCGCGGTGGACGCGGTCTACCTGTTCGCGCTGATCCCGGTCGCCTTTTCCGTTCTGTTCATCGTGCGGCTCACCCGCCTGGTCGTGCCGCGCACCGCACCGGTCATCGCCGCGGGGGAATAGAACGGGGGCGGGCGGCGGTATATTCGCGCGGGCCTGCACAGTGCAGCCGCGAACCAACGGGGAACTCTCATGGCGACCTACATCGGCGAATGCTTCTGCGGCGCGGTCAGGATCGAAGCTTCGGGCGAGCCCGAAGGCATGGGCTACTGCCATTGCCGCTCGTGCCGGTCGTGGTCGGGCGGGCCGGTGAACGCCTTCACCCTGTGGAAGCCCGAGGCGGTCAAGGTCACCGCGGGCGCCGAGCACGTGGCGACCTTCCAGAAGACGCCCGTCAGCGAGCGCCAGTATTGCCGGAAGTGCGGCGGCCACCTGATGACCAACCACCCGCCGCTCGGGCTCGTCGACGTGTTCGCGGCCACCCTGCCGACGCTCAAGTTCCAGCCGGGCGTGCACGTCAACTATGCCGAGACGGTCCTGCCGATGAAGGACGGTCTGCCCAAGCTCAAGGACTTCCCCAAGGAGTTCGGCGGCTCGGGCGAGATTGTGCCGGAGTGATACCAACGATATTAAGCTCTGACCGTTCGTCCTGAGTAGCGTTCGCGTCGCGAACGCGTGTCGAAGGACGAGGCCGAGAGCTCGTGCCGCCGTCGCCCTTCGATACGGCCGCTGCGCGGCCTACTCGGGCGAACGGACTTTCTATCACGTCAGTTCCGCCGCCGGCCCATTCGGTGACCGGACGGCGTCGGCGAGCACCTCCCCGCTACTTCAGCGCCTGGAGGAGGCGGCGGGCGTCGCCGGCCTCGCGGAAGTCGGTGGTAAGCTTGAGGACACGCTCGAGGCTGGTGCGCGCCGCCGCCTTGTCGCCCACCGCCGCCTGCACCACGGCGAGGTGGTAGCCGACCGACGGGTCCTTCGTCGCCGCCTGCGACGCCGGCGCGAGGATCGCGAGCGCCTCCTGGTCGCGGCCGGCGAGGTGCAGCAGCCAGCCATGCGTGTCGGCGACGTTGGGGCTTTTCGGCGCGAGCCTCGCCGCCTTCTCCGCCATGGCGAGCCCGTCGTCCACCTGGCCGCGCGCGCCCAGAAGCAGCGCCAGATTGTTGAGCATTGGCACGGCGTTCGGCGCCTTGGAGAGCACCTTGCGGTAGAGGTTCGCCGCGCGCTCGTCGTAGCCCGACCGGTCGAGCATCATGGCGAGCTTCGCCACCGCGCCAAGATCGTCCGGCTCGTCCTCGACCACCTTCTCCTGCGCCGCGATTGCCGCGTCGGCGTGGCCGAGCCGCTCCTCGGCGACGGCGTAGGCCCGCTCGAGGTCCACGTTGCCGGGCGCGATCAGGAGTCCCTTGGCGAGCGTCCGCGCCGCCAGCGGGTAATTGCGGACGAAACCGTAATACGCGCCGAGCTTGAGGTACGACCGGCCGTCGTTGGGGAAGCGCTCCACCATGGTCTTGAAGGTCGCCTCGGCCTCGGAAACATTGCCGGAAAGCTGGTAGGCGGTGCCGAGCGCATCGAACACGTCGGGGCCCGCCTTGGGCGAGACCGAGACCGCGCGGTAGGCTTCGATCGCCTGGGCACGGTCGCCCTTCTGCATCAGCACGTCACCGAGCAGCTTCTTCGGCGCGACGGCGTCCGGGTCGAGCGCCGTTGCGCGCTTGAGCTCGGCGACGGCGTCGTCGTAGCGCTTGATGCGGGCGTCGGCCTGGGCCAGCGCGACGTGCGCCGCCGACGATCCCGGCTGGCGCACCACCGCCAGCGCGAATTCGCGCCGCGCCTTGTCCGGGTCGCCGATGATGTCGTAGGCGAGGCCGCGGGCCAGATTGGCGCGGTCGCTGCCGGGGTCGAGCTGGGCGATGCGGTTGAACCGCGCCTGCGCGTCGCCGTCGCGCCCGAGCCCGAGATAGGTGGTGCCGAGCACGAACTCGCCGAACGCGTCGTCCGAGCTCGGCGGCAGGACGGGCGCAAGCAGCCGGAGCGCCTCGTCGAAGCGGCGGGCGCGGTTGTAGAGCTGAGCGAGATTGTCCATCACGTCGACGTGCTGGTGGGCGAGGCCGGAGATGCCCTTCTCGTATTCCGCCATCGCGCGCTTGGGCTGGCCCTCGGCCTCGTAGATCAGCCCGAGCCGCTGGTGGGCGCGCCGCGCCTCGGGCCACATGGCGACCGCCTGCAGGTAGGCGCGCTTCGCCTCGTCGCGCTGGCCCTGGGCGGCCAGGATGTCGCCGATGCGCGTCTGCGCGGTCCACTGGTCCGGCTTGATCGCGACCGCCCGGCGCAGCGGCTCGAGCGCCGCGTCGAGCTTGCCCGACAGCGCCAGCGCCGCGCCGTAGAGATCGAGCCCCTCGGGGTCGTCGGGATGGATCTTGATGTAGGCGCGCGCCGCCGCGACCGCCTTGTCGAACGCGTGCGCCTCGATCAGGTCCCGCACCCGGCCGAGGGGGGTCTGCGGCGGGCCGTGGACGGTGAGCCCGAGCGGCAGCTCGTCGCCGAGGGGGGGCGGCGCTTGCTGCGCGATCGGCGCCGCGCGCGCCCCGCCCGCGACGAGCGCGACGGCGAGAAGCGTTGCGGCGTACGGTGTCGCCCTCATCCCTGCACCATGGCGCGGATCTCGCGGCAGGCGACGGTGAGCATGGCGAGGTCGGCGCCGCCGGCCGAGCGCAGCTCGCCGAGGAGGTCGACCACGCGCGCGGCCTCATGGTTCTGCGCCGTCTCCCAGTGGCGGACCGCGGCGGCGGCATCGCGCACGCCGTTCGCCTGGGCGATCACCTGGCTCGCCAGGTTGCACTGCTGGACGTAGAGGTCGTCGACCACCGCGGCGAGGGCGAGCTTCTGCCACTCGCTCTCCGCCGTCACCTGCTCGGCGGCCTGGCGCAGCCAGGTGAAGCCGAACCGCGCGCCGAGCGTGAAGTAGATGCGCGCCACCTCCTCGGTCTTGCGCTTCGCCGCCTGGGCGATGCGCACGATGTCGGGCGCCGACGCATAGGCTTCGAGCCCGCCGATGCGCCGCGCGAGGCCGGCGGGCGCGCCGTCCGCCTCGTAGCTCCTCGCACGCTCGGCGATGGCGGCGGCGAGCTCGTCGTTGACCAGCGCGTGCGCGCCGTCGATCAAGGCGGCGACGCCGGGCGCGAAGCGGTCGATCACCTGAGGGATCGGCTTGTCGGCGAGGCCCTGGCGCAGGAACCACCGGGTCGCGCGGCGCAAGAGCGCCATGATCTCGTGGTTCATCGCCACCTGCGCCGCCGCCGGCGCCTTGTTGTCCAGCGCCTCGATCGCCGCCCAGAGCGGGCGCACGTCGAACACCTGGCGCGCCATCAGGTAGGCGCGCGCGATGCGGTCGGCCGGCTGGCCGGTCTTGTAGGCGGTCTCGTTGACGAAGCTCGGCCCCATGCGGTTGACCAGGCTGTTCGTCAGGTATGTCGCGCTGATCTCGCGCCGGAGCCGGTGCTTGGCGATCAGGTCGCCGTACGCCTTGCGGAGCCTCGCCGGGAAATAGAGCCCGATGTCGTGGGTCAAATACGGGTCGTCCGGCACCTCGCCGTGGATCAGCGCGTCGTAGAGCGCCATCTTGCCGTAGGCGAGCAGCACCGCGAGCTCGGGCCGGACGAGGCCGAGCCCCTTCTGGCGCCGCTCGGCGAGCGTGTCGTCGTCGGGCAGGAACTCGACCGCGCGGTCGAGCCGTCCGGCGCGCTCGAGCGACCGGATGAAGCGCGCGTGCTCGTCGAGCAGCTCCGCCCCCTGCGTCTCGACATGGGTCAGCGTCATCGCCTGGCGGTAATTGTCGAGCAGCACCAGCTCGGCCACCTCGTCGGTCATGGCGGCCAGCAGCCGGTTGCGCTTCGCGCGCGTGAGCCCCGTCTCCTCCATCGCCGCGCGCAGCAGAATCTTGATGTTGACCTCGTGGTCGGACGTGTCCACGCCCGCCGAGTTGTCGATGAAATCGGTGTTGATGCGCCCGCCCTGCAGCGCGTACTCGATGCGGCCGAGCTGGGTGACGCCGAGATTGGCGCCCTCGCCCACCACCCGCGCCTTCACCTCGCGTCCGTCGACGCGCAGCGCGTCGTTGGCGCGGTCGCCCGCGTCCGCGTGCAATTCGTTGTGCGACTTCACGAACGTGCCGATGCCGCCGAACCACAGGAGGTCGATTTCGGCCGTCAGCATCGCGCGGATCAGCTCGGCCGGCGTCACGCTGTCCTTCGGCCCGAGCGCGAAGGCGGCGCGCATCGGCTCGGTCACCTTGATCGACTTGGCGCGCCGGTCGAACACGCCGCCGCCCTTGGAGATCGACTTCGCGCCGTAGTCCGCCCAGCTCGACCGCGCGAGCCCGAACAGCCGCTTGCGCTCGGCGAGGCTCGCCTTCGGGTCGGGGTCGGGATCGACGAAGATGTGCAGATGGTTGAACGCGCCGAGGAGCCTGATGTGCGGCGACAGCAGCATGCCGTTGCCGAACACGTCGCCCGACATGTCGCCGACGCCTATGACCGCGAAATCCTGGGCCTGGATGTCGGTGCCCAGCTCGCGGAAGTGGCGCTTGACGGACTCCCACGCGCCGCGCGCGGTGATGCCCATCTTCTTGTGGTCCCAGCCGGCCGACCCGCCCGAGGCAAAAGCGTCGTCGAGCCAGAACCCGTAGTCGGCGGCGATTCCATTGGCGATGTCGGAGAAGGTCGCCGTCCCCTTGTCGGCCGCGACGACGAGGTATGGATCGTCGCCGTCCAGCCGGACCACGCGCGCGGGCGGCGCCACCTTGCCGCGCACCAGATTGTCGGTGACGTCGAGCAGCCCCTGCATGAAGACGCGGTAGCAGGCGATGCCCTCCTCCATCAGCGCGTCGCGCCCGCCGTCGGAAGGCGGGCGCTTGACCACGAAACCGCCCTTCGCGCCGACCGGCACGATCACGGCGTTCTTGGTCATCTGCGCCTTCATCAGCCCAAGGATTTCGGTGCGGAAATCCTCGCGCCGGTCGGACCAGCGGATGCCGCCGCGCGCGACGCGCCCGCCGCGCAGATGGATCGCCTCGACACGCGGCGAATAGACCAGCACCTCGACGAGCGGGCGCGGCAGCGGCAGTTCCTCCAGCGCGCGGCTGTCCAGCTTGAACGCGACGTAAGGCTTGGGTGCGCCGTCCGTCCCCGTCTGCCAGTAGTTGGTGCGGAGGCACGAGTCGCAGACATTGAGGAAGCGGCGCAGAGTCCGGTCTTCGTCCGGATTCTCCACCGCGTCGAGCGCGTCGACGATCTGGGCGCGCAGCTTCTTCGTCCGCGCTGCGGCGCCGTTCTGCGCGTCGGGATCGAACCGCGCCTCGAACAAAGCGACGATCAGCGCCGCGATGCGCGCGTTCGCGGCCAGCGTCTCGGCCATGTAGTCTTGGCTGAACGGGATGCCGGTCTGGCGCAAATAGCGCGACCAGGCGCGCAGCACCGCGACCTGGCGCCAGGCGAGCCCGCCGTCGACCACCAGCCGGTTGAGCCCGTCGCTCTCCACCTCGCCCGACCAGACGCGGGCGAACGCGTCCTCGAACCGCGCCTGCACCTCGTCCACCTCGACCGCCGCGCCCGACCGCGTGGCGAGGCCGAAATCGTGGATCCAGAAGCTCTCGGCGGCGTGGCGCGGCGCCACCTCGTGCGGCACCTCGTCGATCACGCGGAAGCCCATGTTCTCCAGCATGGGCAGCACGTCGGATAGCGGCACCGGCCCGCGATGGGTGAATATCTTGAAGCGCAGCCCGTCGCGCCCCATCCCTTCGGCGCGGTAGAGGCTCATGTGGAGCTTGCCCGTCGCGAGCGCGGCTTCGAGCTTGTCGATGTCGCCGACGGCGGCCGCCGCCTCGAACTGGTCGCGATAGCCCGGCGGGAAGGCGAGCGCGTAGTTGCGGAAATGGCCGAGCCCGTCCTCCTCGCCATGCGCCGCGGCGAGCGCGACGTTGAGCTCGTCCGCCCAGTTGCGCGCCGCGTCGGCGAGACGGTCCTCGATCTCGTTCGCCGGCGCGGGGCGCGCGCCCGGCGGCAGGCTCACCACCAGATGGATGCGCGCAAGCGCCGATTCCGAAAGCTGCACCGCAAACGAGTCGGTCTTGCCGCCAAGGCCCTGCTCGACGATCTCCTGCATGCGCTCGCGCAGCACCGTGTCGTAGCGGTCGCGCGGCACGTAGATCAGGCACGAGACATAGCGCCCGAACGGGTCGCGATGGACGAAGAGCGCAACCCGCGGGCGTTCCTGCAGGCGCAGCACGCCGAGCGCCGTCGCCAGCAGGTCGTCGTCCGACATGCGGAACAGCTCGTCGCGCGGCAGGGTCTCCAGGATGTTCTGGAGGGCCTTGCCGTCGTGCCCGCCGGGCGTGAGGCCCGAGCGGGTCACGATGTCGGCCACCTTGCGGCGCAGCAGCGGGATGTCGCGCGGCGCCCGGTTGTAGGCGACCGAGGTGAACAGCCCGACGAACAGCCGGTCGCCGACCACGTGGCCGTGTCGATCGAAGCGCTTCACCCCGATCGTGTCGAGCTGCACCGCGCGGTGTACGGTCGAGCGCCGGTTCGCCTTGTTGACCATCAGGAGCTGCGGCCGGCTGAGGAACGCCGCGATTTCGGGCGGCACCTCCTCCGACTTGCGCGAGCCTTCGAGCAGCACGGATTTCTCGTGGCGCAAGATGCCGCGGGCCGAACCCGGCACCGGATGGATGATCGTGCGCCCGTGCGCGCGCTCGATGCGCGTCTCGCGATAGCCGAGGAAGGTGAAATGATTCGAATCGATCCAGCGAAGGAAGGCGCGCCCCTCGTCGATCTCCTCGGGCGGCAATGGCGGCGGCGCGGTGTCGAGCTCGGCGATCACCTCGGCGACGCGCACGCGCATCTCCGGCCAGTCCTCGACGGCGACGCGCACGTCGGCGAGCACCGCCTCGATCCGCTTCCGGATCTCCACCCCGCGCCTTGCGAGGTCGACGGCGCGGATCTCGATATGCATCGCCGATTCGAGCGCCGCCCCCTCGGGCGCCTCGGATGGGCGGTGGATTTCCGTCACACGGCCCTTGGCGGTGCGCGTGACCGCGACGATGGGATGGATGACGAGGTGCGGCGCAAGCTCCATCGCCTTCAGCGCCTCGCTCACCGAATCGACCAGGAAGGGCATGTCGTCGTTGGCGATCTCGATCACGGTGGCGGGCGAGGACCAGCCGTCGCGCTTCGCGTCGGGATTGATCAGCCGCACCGCGGCGCGGCCGGGCGTGCGCTTCTCCACCAAGGCATAGAGCGAGAGCGCCGCGCCCATCAGGTCGTCGGGCGTGGTCAGCGCCAGATGCTCGGCCGGCGCACGCCGGTAGAGCTGGCGCACGAACGCCGCCGCCCGCCGCCCGCGCGCGCCCTTCAGCCTGCGCGCCGCGCGGCGCGCCGCGCCTTCGACCCGCTGCGCCTGCGTGCCGCTTTCCGTCTCCGCCATCTTCTCTCCCTCGCCGGCCGGCCCTGAGACCGGGCGTGCGGCAAACATATGGCCAAACCGGTTAAGTTTCACGGGGTGCAACGTCTTTCATGGGGTGCTACTCGGTGCGGCGCTTCGCGCCGTGGACCCCTCTCCTGTCCCTCCCCCGTTGAGGGGGACGGACAGGAGAGGGGTCATGCCAGACGGCACTCACACCGCATCCTGTCCGAAACCCACTTGACCGGTCCGGGCCCGAACAGCACAGTAGCCGGCAATATAGAGAAGAACGAAGCGCGGGAGGCGCGTGTCCCTGTCGAGTTCCCTCGTGTAATGCGGGCGTCGCGGACCGGCCGCTCCTTCGGGGCGGGGACGGCGCGCGGCGCTGAAATTGCGCGGCGACGTCCGTTCGACGCGCCCAAACGACAACGGAGGAGGTTAACGCCATGTCGACCAGGAGCCACGGAAGTTACGGCGCCCCGAAGGCGCCGCGCATAGCGCTGACGGCCATCGCGGCGGCGGGAACGGCGCTCGCGCTCGGCGCGGCGACCGGCGCGGCCGAGGCGGCGGACGCGGTGAAGGTGGGCATCCTCGCACCGCTCTCGGGCAATTTCGCCGCGCCCGGCCAGGAAGGCCTGACCGGCATGAAGATGTATCTCGACCAGGTCAAGTACATGGCCGGCAAGACCAAAATCGAGATCATCGTCGAGGACACGCAGGGCAAGCCCGACGTCGGCGTCACCAAGGCGCGCAAGCTGGTCGAGCGCGACGGCGCCCAGGTGCTGACCGGCATCGTGTCGTCGGGCGTGGCGCTCGCGGTCAACGCGTTCTCGCGCCAGAACAAGGTGCCGATCGTGTTCTCGATCGACGCCGGCGCGGACGAGCTCACCATGCCGGGTCCCCTCGCCAACCCCTACGCGGTGCGCACCTCGCAGAACGGCCGCACGCCGGCCGCCGTCGCCGCCGACTGGGCCTACAAGAAGGGCTGGCGCAAGGTCGCCACCATCGGCTCCGACTATGCCGGCGGCGTCGACGTGATCCACGGCTTCACCCAGAACTTCTGCCGCCTGGGCGGCAAGGTGACGCAGGCGCAGTTCCCGCCGCTCGGCGTCGCCGATTACGGCCCCTACCTCACCAACCTCGACCGCTCGGTCGACGCGGTGGTGACCTTCACCCCCGGCGCGGGCGGGCTGCGCCTCGGGCGGCAGTACGCGGAGATGGGCCTCAAGGGCAAGATCCCGGTGATGGACGTCTACGGCCAGATCACCTACGAGCCGAACCTGAAGCAGCTCGGCCAGGCGGCGATGGGCATGCATTCGACCCTGCACTACACGCCGATGATCTCGACCGACATCAACAAGGAATTCGTCGCCGCCTACAAGAAGAAGGCCGGCGACGTGCCGTCCGACGAATCGCCCGACGGCTGGGTCGGCATGCACGCCATCGTCGATGCCATCGCGGCGGTGAACGGCGACCTTTCGGACAAGATGAAGTTCATGGCCGCCCTCAAGGCCGTGCACTTCAACTCGCCCAAGGGCGAGATCGCGCTCGATTCGCACGGCCAGGTCATCCAATCGATGTATATCCGCGAGGTTGAGAAGACCGACCAGGGCCTCGCCAACGTGCCGGTCGCCACGTACGAGCACATCGGCCAGTACTGGCCCTTCACCGAGAAGGAGTTCGAATCCTTCAAGTACACCTACAAGAACCTGAAGGGCGACCTCACCGACTGCGCGAAGGTGCTGGCGAAGAAGTAGCGCTGCCGCTTCGGAACGTGGCTCGCATGCCGACTATTGCCGTTCGTCCCGAGGAGGCCCGCCGCGCCGCGGCGGGCCGTCTCGAAGGGCGAACGGCACCCGTCGCATGATCTGGGTGATCCACACGCTGAACGGCATCTCGTTCGGGATGCTGCTGTTCCTGCTGGCGAGCGGGCTGTCGCTGATCTACGGGCTGATGAAGATACTCAACCTGACGCACGGCTCGTACTACCTGGTCGGCGGCTATATCGGGCTCTCGGTCATGCGCTGGACCGACTCGTTCGTCCTCGCGATCCTCGCCGCGGCGGTCGCGGTCGGGCTGATCGGCGCGGCGATGGAGCGGTTCTTCCTGCGCCGCTTCCACATGGACGAGCTGCCCCAGACCCTGCTCACTTTCGGCTTCCTGTTCATCTTCGCCGACCTCTCGCTGTGGATCTGGGGCGGCGACCCGATCATGATGGCGAAGCCCAAGATGTTCGCCCAGTCGATCCCGATGGGGCTCTACGCCTACCCGGTCTACCGGCTGTTCCTGATCGGCGTGGGCGCGGCGGTCGCGCTCGGGCTCTGGTGGTTCCAGGAGAGAACGCGCCTCGGCACCGCACTCCGCGCCGGCGTCGACGATTCCGAGATCGCCCGCGCGCTCGGCATCAACGTCTCGCTGATGTTCACGCTGGTCTTCGCCGCGGGCGCCGCGCTCGCCGCGCTCGGCGGCGTGCTCGCGGGACCGGTGCTTTCGGTCTACCCCGGCGCCGATTTCGAGACGCTGATCCTCGCCTTCGTCGTCGTCATCGTCGGCGGGCTGGGAAGCCTCAGGGGCGCGCTGGTCGGCGCGCTCCTCGTCGGGCTCCTCGACAATTTCGGCAAGGCGTTCTTTCCCGAGTTCGCGCTGTTCACCGTGTTCGCGCCGATGGCGATCATCCTGGTGGTGCGCCCGACGGGGCTGTTCGGCCGCTGATGACGAAGCGCCTGGGCATCGCGGCGGGGCTCGTCGTGCTGGTCGCGATCGCGCTCGCTTTGCCGCACGCGCTCAAGCCATATTATCTCGGCCTTTCGACCAAGATGCTGATCTTCGCCCTGTTCGCGATGAGCCTCGATCTGCTGATGGGCTATGGCGGGCTCCCCTCGCTCGGCCACGCCGCCTATTTCGGCGTCGCCTCCTACGCCGTCGCGCTGCTGCTGCTCAAGGGCGGCACCACGAGCGCCGTCGCCTTCCCCGCCGCCATCGGCGTCGCGCTCGCGACGGGGGCGGTGTTCGGCGCGCTGGGGCTCCGCGCACGGGGCAGCTATTTCCTGATGATCACATTCGCGCTGGCCCAGGTGCTGTGGGCGGTCGCGTTCGGCTGGCGGTCGATGACCAACGGCGACGACGGCATGCCCAACGTGCCGCGCCCGCACTTCGCCTGGGGCCTCGACACCATCCCGGGCTTCTACTACTTCGTGCTGGCGATCTTCGCGGTGGCGACGCTTTTGATGATCCTGATCGTCAAGTCGCCCTTCGGCAAGGCGCTGAAGGGCATCCGCGAATCCGAATCGCGCATGCAGGCGCTCGGCTACAACGTCTGGCTCTACCAGTGGCTCGCCTTCACCCTTGCCGCCGGCTTCGCCGGTCTCGCGGGCGCGCTCTACGCCTATTTCAACCGCTTCGTCGGGCCGGAGTACCTGCACGTCATCCAGTCGGCCGAAGCGCTGATCATGGTGATACTGGGCGGCGCGGGCACGCTGGTGGGCCCCGCCATCGGCGCGGCGCTGATCGTCTATCTCGAGGATTTCGTCTCGTCGCTGACCGAGCGCTGGGTGCTGGTGCTCGGCATCATCTACGTGCTGGTCACGCTCTTCGCCCCGCGCGGGCTGATCGGGCTCTGGATCGACTGGCGCCGGCGGCGGACCGACCCATGACCGCGCTCGCCGTCGAGGCCCTCACCAAGAATTTCGGCGGCGTCGCCGCGCTCGCCGGCGTCTCGCTCGAGGTCGGCGAGGGCGAGCGGCGCGTGCTCCTCGGCCCCAACGGCGCGGGCAAGACGACGCTGTTCCACGCGATCTCCGGCAACATCCTGCCGTCGTCGGGCCGCGTCGTGCTGTTCGGCCGCGACATCACGCGGCTGCGGCCGGACCGGCGCGCGCGGCTCGGCCTCGCCCGCACCTTCCAGATCACCAACCTGTTCCCGCAGCTCACCGTGCTCGACAGCGTGCTGCTCGCCATCGGCGGGGCGAGCGGGCTTCGCTTCCAGCTCCTGCGCCCGATGTCGACCTACCGCTCCATGTACGACGAGGCGCAGGGGCTGCTCGACAAATGGGGCCTCGGCCCGACGACCAACCGCATCGTCCGCAACCTCTCCTACGGCGAGCAGCGCCAGCTCGAGCTCGTCCTCGCGCTCGCCGGCGCGCCGCGCCTTCTCCTCCTCGACGAGCCGACGGCGGGCCTCTCCCCCGCCGAGACCGCGCGCGTCGTCGAGATGGTGCTTGCGCTGCCGCGCGACATCACGCTGGTGATGATCGAACACGACATGGACGTCGCGTTCGAGCTCGCCGACCGCATCGCCGTGATGCACCAGGGGCGGCTGATCGCCGAGGGCGACGAGGCGGCGATCCGCGCCAACGCCCAGGTCACCGAGATCTATCTCGGCGCCGAATGATGCTGCGGGTCGAGGACATCCACACCTATTACGGCCCCAGCCACGTGCTGCAGGGCGTCTCGCTCGACGTCCAGCCGAACGAGGTGGTGGCGGTGATCGGGCGCAACGGCGTCGGCAAGACCACGCTGGTCCGCTCGATCTCGGGCCTTACCCCGCCGTCGCGCGGGCGCATCGTCTTCCGCGATACCGACATCACGCATATGCCGGCGCACCGCATCGCCCGGCTCGGCGTCGGGCTGGTGCCGCAGGGACGGCGCGTCTTCGCCTCGCTCACCGTGCGCGAGCACCTCGAGGTGACGGCGCGTGCGCGCGGCGCGGCGCTGTGGACGCGCGAGCGCATGTGCGAGCTCTTCCCCAACCTCGCCCAGCGCCTCAACCAGACCGCGCTCAAGCTCTCGGGCGGCGAGCAGCAGATGCTGGCGGCCGGCCGCGCGCTCGTCGGCAACCCCGACCTCCTCCTGATGGACGAGCCGACCGAGGGGCTCGCGCCCTTGATGGTGCGCGAGCTCGGCCGCCTGGTCGCCGCGCTCAAGGAGGCCGGCACCTCGGTCCTGCTGGTCGAGCAGCAGCTCGCCTTCGTGCTGCGCCACGCCGACCGGATCTACATCGTCTCCAAGGGCCAGATCGTGCATCATTGCCGCCCGGCGGAGCTCGCCGACGACCGCGAGACCAAGGCGCGCTTCCTCGGGGTGTAGCGCTCAACCAGCGAGGCAAGGAGACACGGAGCCACAGGCCGAAATATGTCCGTTCGTGCTGAGTAGCCGCGCGTCGCGCGGCGTATCGAAGCACGAATTGGAGAGTTCGTGCCGCCGCCGCCCATCGATACGGCCGCTGGGCGGCCTACTCAGGGCGAACGGGAAATTGGTACGGTCTTCTGCGTGTCTCCGTGCTTTGCTTGACGACGAGGTTCACCATGCCCGACCGCATGCTGCCGCACGACCGCCTCCCCTACCAGCCGATGGAGGGCCGCGCCAAGCTGACGCTGCCCGGGGGCGCGCGCCTCGCCTGCTGGGTGATCGTCAACGTCGAGGACTGGGACCCGACCCAGCCGATGCCGCGCACCGTGCTGCCGCCGCCCGCCGGCGGCCAGCCGATGCCCGACATCCCCAACTGGGCGTGGCACGAGTACGGCAACCGCGTCGGCTTCTGGCGTCTCGCGCGCATCCTGGACGAGCACAAGGTCGCCGCGTCGCTCGCCATCAACGGCTCGGCCATTGCCGCCTATCCCCAGATCATCGACGCGGCGAAGGCGCGCGGCTGGGAGTTCATGGGCCACGGCTTCACCCAGCGCAACATGCAGAAGGTGGAGGACGAGACCGCCGACATACGCCGCACCGCCGACGCCGTGGAGGAAGCGACCGGGCGGCGCCCGCGCGGCTGGCTCGGCCCCGGCCTCACCGAGACGTGGCAAACGCCCGACCTGCTGGTCGAGGCCGGGTACGACTACGTCTGCGATTGGGTGCTCGACGACCAGCCGGTGAAGCTCGCCACGCGCAGCGGTCCCATCGTCTCGATCCCCTACACGCAGGAGATCAACGACGTCGCCATGATGGCGGTGCAGCACCACTCGGCGGCCGAATACGCGCGGCGCGCCATCGACCAGTTCGACCAGCTCTACGAGGACGCCGCCGCCGACGGCTCGGCACGCGTGATGGCGCTGGTCGTCCACCCGTATCTGATGGGCGTCGCCCACCGCGCGAAATATTTCCGCCAGGCCCTCGCCCACGCCCGCGCCCATTCCGACGTCCTGTTCTGGACCGGCGAGCAAATCCTCGACTGGTACCTCACGGCGACGCCGTAGCGTCGCACTCCTTCGGCGTCAAACCCGCCCGTGCGGCTCCATCCGTTCGTGCAGAACACGGGCGATGAGGACAAGGTCCGGCGAGACGACGCGGTAATAGACGACATGGACCGGCCGGGCGACCTTCGCGACGCTCGCACCTGAACGCGCGAGGCGAAGGTGAAGGCTGCGAACGCCTGCGCCCAATTCAAAGCGGTCGCGCGTCGTGGGCCCGGCCGGATCGGTCGCAACCTTCCGGAATGCGGCCGCGAGCAGCGCAACGTAGCGGTCGCGCGCTTCGAGACCCCATCGTTCTGCGCTTGTCGCTAGCACGCGAGCAATGTCCGCGCGCGCTGGCCCAGCGACGCGAATTTCGGCCGCCACTTCAACGCCGCTCGGGGCCAGACGAACTCAATCGTTCGAGATAGGATTCCAGATCGGCATCGGCGACGTCATCGTACTCGCCCCGCGCGACCGCATCGTCGCCTTCCTTGATCAGGGCGCGAAGGGCTTCGAGTTTGAGTTCGTCCTCCTTACGGCGCTGCTCGAGCACGCGGAGGGCATCGCGCACGGCTTCGCTCGCGTTCTGGTAGGCGCCGGAGCGGACGAGCCGGTCCACGAATTCGTCCTGTTCCGCGGTCAGGCTGATATTGCGCGTGGGCATCTCAAGACTCCCGTTGTTCCGAACATAGCTACGTTGGCAAGCTTTGCCAACCTCTGCGCCCCCTTTACTTTCGGCGTATATTCCTGTATAAGGCCTTTCATCCCATCCAGCTTTGCGAGGCCGATATGTGCCCACCCGACGATTGCGGGGGTTTCGTCCCGCCTTTGCACGAGCCCGTTCCCCTCTCCGCCGAAACTCCCGAACCCGCTCCCGCCGCCGAACCCGCCGCCGAACCCGCGGCGCCGGCGCCGGCCGGCCGCTGCGCGTCCGCGACGCCCCGCCTTCCCGTCCCCCGGCCGCGCCGGCCGACACGGGTGGACTGGGCGCAGATCGTCCGGCTCGTCGCCGAGGGCCGGCCGGTCGCCGAGGTGGCCTCGATCGCCGGCTGCGGACGCCAGCATGTCTGGCAGGTGCTGCGCCGCGCGCGGCGCCCCTCGGCAGCGGACAGCGCGGCGCTGGTCGCCGAGATGAACCTGCGCCTCTCCGCGTTGCGCATCGACGTGGTCGAGGGGCTCGCCCGCGCGGTCGCGGCCGACGATGCGCGCGTCACCTTGTGGCTCGCCGAGCGGCTCCGCGTCGGCGCCGACGAGGCGGCGCGCGCCGGGCGCTGCGACGCCGACCGCTGGGGCGACCCGCGCCTTTCGCCGCGTTAGAGGCGACATCCCTTTCCTTTCAATCGCTTCCGAGGCGACATCGGGCGACCTAGAGGCGACATAGGGACGACCTAGAGGCGACATAGAGGCGACCTCGCGCGACCTTCGCGCGACAGCGAAGCGACCTTCAGCTAATCTCCCGCGAGACCGGGCGGGAGGGACCATGACGGCGCGTATTGCGGAAAGCCGGGCGGAGCTCTGGCGCTACGAGCTGCCGACGCCGATCGGCGGGTCGGGGGTCAGCATCGTCGACATCGTCGTCGTCACCATGCGCGACGCCGACGGGTTCGACGGCATGGGCTATTCCTACGTCATGGGCGGCGGCGGCGAGGCGGTGGTCGGGCTCGCCCGCTCCATGCTGGCGCGGTTCGTGGACGGTGAGCCGCCGCTCGCCCCGCAGGCCTTGTGGCGGCGCATCGCGGGATCGCTCAACAGGTTGGGACGGGGCGCGGGCTACCTTGCCCTCTGCGCCATCGACGTCTGCGCCTGGGACCTGCACGCGCGCGCGCAGGGCGTGCCGCTCGGCATCGCGCTCGGCGGCGCGGCGCGCACCATGCCGGTCTACGGCTCGGGCGGGCTGTGGCCCTTCATGACGCCGGAGGCGGCAGTCGCGCGCGTCGGCGAATATCTCGACCGCGGCATCCGCGGCATCAAGATCCGCGTCGCCGGCGCCGACGCCGACCTCGCCCGCATGGGCGCGGTGTACGACGCCCTGCCCGAGGGCGTGCACCTGATGGCCGACGCGAACGAGCGCTGCGACCTCTTGCGCGCGCGCTGGCTCGCCGCCGCCTGCGCCGAGCACGAGATGCTGTGGCTGGAGGAGCCGCTGCCCGCCTACGACTACGGCGGCTTCGGCCAGCTCGCCGCCACCTCGCCCGTCGCCATCGCGACCGGCGAGCATTTGCAGGGCTGCGTCGAGTTCCAGCCGCTGTTCGAGAACCGCGGCCTCGCCCTCGCCCAGCCCGACCCGGCGATGATGGGCGGCATCACCGAATGCCTGCGCCTCGCCACCATCGCCGAGCATCGCGGCGTGGCGGTCGCGCCGCACTTCAACCCGGCCTTGTTCGTCCACGTCGCCGCCGCCGCGCCGGCGATGCAGTGGCTCGAGGACTTCCCCGTGCTCGAGCCGCTGTTCGACGACGCGCCGACCTGGGACGCCAACGGCGACTTCCATCTGCCCGAGGGGCCGGGCCACTCGATCCGCTTCCGGCCCGACGCACGCGACCGGCTGCTGATGCGCGACTGATGCTGCCGATCGACCTCCTCTACGCCAGCCGCGACCGCACGCCCGAGGCGGTGGCGGTCGACGCGCCGGAGGGCGCGATGGACTATGCCACGCTCTCGGCCCGCGTCGACGCGGTCGCGGCCGGGCTGCAGGCGCTCGACCCCGCGGCCGGCTCGCGCGTCGGCGTCTGCGCCTACAACACGGTCGAGCATCTCCTCGCCATGCTGGCGGTGATGGCGGCGGGCAAGGTGTGGGTGCCGCTCAATCCGCGCGAGATCGCGGCCGAGCTCGACGCCAAGATCGCGGCGACGCGCCCGACCCTCGTGATCGCCGACGCCGACTGCCTCGACAAGTTCGCGCCGCAGGGCGCCCGAATCGTCGTGGGCGCGGGCGGCAGCGGCAAGTCCGCCCTCGCCGCGCTCGAAGCCGTGCATCGCGGAAAGCGCCCCTCCCGTCCCGCGCTCGGGCCGGAGGACACGCAGGCGATCAAGTTCACCGGCGGCACCACCAGCCGGCCGAAGGGCGTGAAGCAGCCCTACCGCTCGTGGCTTTGCGGCGCCGAATGCATGGTGCGCGCCCTCGGGCTCGATGCGACCGACCGCGTGCTGCTCGCCGCGCCGATGACGCACGGCACCTCGTGCTACGTGACGCCCACCCTCTCGGTCGGCGGGACGCTGGTCATCGGCGCGCCGCGCCCGCGCCCCGCAGACGTGCTCGACGCGTTCGCGGCGAAGGGCGTGACCACGGTCTTCCTGCCGCCCACCATGATCTACATGATGATGGCCGAGCCCGGCGTGGAGGCGCGCAAATTTCCGCGCCTCAAGCGGCTGATCTACGGTGCGGCACCGATGCCGCCCGGCAAGATCCGCGAGGCCGAGCGCGTTTTCGGCCCGGTGCTCGCCACCAACTACGGCCAGACCGAGGCGCCGCAGGTCATCACCTACATGGCGCCGGCGGATTTCCGCGACGACCGCAACCTCGGCTCGGTCGGCAAACCGACGCCGCTCGTCCGCCTCGCCATCATGGACAGGGACGGCCGCGTCCTCGGCCCGGGCGAGGAAGGCGAGATCGTGGTGGGCGGCGACCTCGTCATGTCGGCCTATCTCGACCGGCCGGAGGAGACCGCCGCCACCATCGTCGACGGGTGGCTCCATACCGGCGACGGCGGGCTTATCGACGCGCGCGGCTTCGTGTTCCTCAAGGACCGCATCAAGGACATGATCATCACCGGCGGGTTCAACGTCTATCCCGCCGACGTCGAGGCGGCGCTGGTCCGCCATCCCGCAATCCACGAATGCGCCGTGTTCGGCCTGCCCGACGAGAAGTGGGGCGAGGCGGTGACGGCGGCGGTCCAGCTCCGCCCCGGCATGGCGGCGAGCGCGGACGAGATCGTCGCCTTCGCCAAATCCGAGCTCGGCTCGGTCAAGGCGCCGAAGCGCGTCGTGTTCTACGACGACCTGCCGCGCAGCCCCGTCGGCAAGGTCATGCGCCGCGCCGTGCGCGATGCCGAGGCGAAGGCTCGGGCCTAGGCTCTACGCGGCGTTCGCCGGCATCGCCTCCGCCGCGCGCGGCATGAGGCGCAGCAGGCGGAACATGCAGAGCGCGGCGCAGACGAGCGGCACCAGCGTCCACTCGTAGACCGCCGAGACCGCCATGGCCACGTGGTGCGGGTCGGTCGCCGCGCCAAGCCCGGCGGCGTGCGCGATGGCGCCCGCGATCGCCGCGCCGAACGCGGTGCCGAGCGAGCGCGTCATCGAGAGCGACGCGGCCGTGGTGCGGCTTTCGCCCGGCGCCGCCGCCTCCAGCGTGCGGGCGACCAGATGGACCGTGTAGGTGCCGATCCCCACCCCCATCACGAAGGCCGAGGCGGCGAGCGCCACGAGATGAGGGAAGAATGCCGTGACGGTGATGCCGGCGAGACCGGCGAGCGAGATCAGCGGGCCGGTTGCCATCGCCGCCCGCTCGCGCGCCCCCGACCAGCCCGAGACGGCGAAGGTGCCGCACGTCCAGCCGAACGAGATGATGATGGTGACGAAGCTGATCAGCACCGGCGAGACGCCGTGCACCACCTGGAGGAGGAGCGGCAGGAACAAGGTCACCGAGGTCTGGGTCAGCGCAGCGAGCGACAGGATCCAGAGCGAGAGCCCGACCGGCGAGCCGAGCGAGAAGGCACGCGACGGAAAGAGCTTGCTCTCCGATCTCCCGTCCAGTCGGAACGATGTCCAGACGAGCGCGACGGCCCCCGCGACCAGCAGCGCACGCCAGAGCGGCTGCCCCACCGGCCCAACCGCGGCGACGCACAGCACGCCGGCGCCCAGCGTCACGAGCCGGCCGAGCGGGAAGGCGGTCCGGGCCCGCGCCGCCTCGTCGCCCAGCGTCTCCGGCACGCGGAGCCAGGTCAGCGTCGCGAAGGCCAGCACCACCGGCACCATGATCCAGAACGATCCGCGCCACCATCCGATCGCGGCGAACAGCCCGCCCACCACCGGCCCGCACAGATGGCTGCAGGTGAAGGTCGCCTGCGACAGCGCCAGAACGCGGGTGCGCAGCCTGGCGTCGAACAGCCCGGTGATCAGCGCCATGCCGCCGCCCGACACCAGCCCGCCGGCGAAGCCCTGCACCGACCGGGCAACGATCAGCGTGCCCATGTCGGGCGCAAGTGCGCAGCCCAGCGAGCCCAACAGCAGCCCCGCGGCCGAGAGCGCATAGCCCCGCCGCGGTCCGAACGCCGACCACACCGGCGCCACGCTGGCCGCGCCGACGATCGAGCCGACGGTGTAGATCATCGCCGCCCAGGTGTAGTAGGCCGCGCCGCCGATGTCGGCGACCACGGTGGGCATGATGATGGCGATCACCAGGATCTGCAGCGCGTTGATCGCCGAACCGCCGACCACCAGAATGGTATACGCGGCGCGGCCTTCGCGCAGCAGCTCGGTCCAGTTCCCCTTGGCGGAGTCGCGCTCGGACATGGCGCCCCATCGACGACGGGCCTAGCCCGACGGCCGCGATCATGCCGCAACCCGAAAGCCCTTGGTAGCGCCCAGATTCGCCGGGCCGGACCGCAAAATTGCAAGGTCCGCCGGCCCCGATTTTACCCCTTGCGGCGCGCCGGATCGGCCCGCAGTTATACGTGTAACGTGTATAGGCGTGCGCCGAACGGAGGGCGTGGAGGAGCGTATGATCAAACGTATCGCAGCGGGACTGGCGGCCGCGGCCGCCTTTGCCATCGGGCTGGGCGCAGCGTCCGCGCCGGCCGCGGCCTACGGGCATCACGGCCACTTCTTCCTCGGGCTCAACATCGGCCCGCCAGCCTACTATTATTACCCGCCGCCGCCGCGCTACTACTACTATCCGCCGCCGCCGGCCTACTATTACCCGCCGCCCCCGCCGGTCGTGTATGCGCCACCGGCCGCGTCCGCGGTGCCCGCGCCGGCCTGCCGCACCTTCAACGGCGACGCCACCATCGACGCCAGCGGCGCGCCGTTCTACGGCACCGCCTGTCTCGAGGCCGACGGCCACTGGCACATCGTGCGGTAGCATTCGGAGAACGCGCCCCTCACCCGTGACCATACGACGCGGGACGGTTTGCGCAGTGGTTGGGGGCGCGGCGCGTCCGTAGGGTCGCGCCATGCGGCGCGCCTTCGCCATAGGCCGGCCCGAATTCGACCTCGTCTGGCCGGCGGTTCTGACCGGCGCCGTCCTCGCCCTTCTCGCGGCGATCGACCCGCTGCTGCACGCCAGCCGCGCCGTCGCAGGGCCGGACCCGTGGGGAACCTGGGAGCTCAACCCGGCGCTGACGGCCGCGATTTTCGCGGTCGCGGCGGTCTACGTGGCGGGCTGGCGCGGGCCGGCGGCGGCGCGCGACGGACGGCGCGAAGGGCTGCGCCACCTCGCCTTCTTCGCCGGGCTCGCCGCGCTGTTCCTCGCGCTCGAATCGCCGATCGAACCGATCTCGGACCATCTGTTCGTGATCCACCAGGTCGAGCACATGCTGCTCCGCACCGCCGCGCCGATGCTGCTGATGCTGGCCGCGCCGCAAGCGGCGCTGATCCGCGGCCTGCCCGGGGGCGTGCGCCGCCGCGTGCTGGCGCCGGCGCTGGCGAGCCGGACGGTGCGCGCTCTCGGCGTGCTCGGCCAGCCGGCGGTCGCGACGATCCTGTTCGTCGCGACGACCTATTTCTGGATGATCCCGCGCTTCCACGACATCGCCATCCTGAACGAGAGGGTGCACTGGCTGTGGCACCTGAGCCTGCTCGTGAGCGGGCTGATCTTCTTCTGGCGCATCCTCGACCCTCGCCCGGCCCCGCTCGGCGCGTCGCTCGGCGTGCGGCTCTTCATGTTCTGGTTTGCCTCGATGGGGAACATCCTCCTCGGCTCGTACCTGAGCTTCAAGGGCGTGGTGCTGTATCACGCCTACGACCAGGTGGGGCGGCTCTGGGGCCTCGCGCCCGGTACCGACGAGCATTACGGCGGGCTCACCATGTGGATCCCGGGCAGCATGATGTTCGCCGCGACCGCGATGCTGATGATCTATCGCTGGGCGCAGCAGGAGGACCGCAGCCTTGCCCGCCGGATGGCGGCGGGCGGGCAGGTGTCGGGCGCGGAGTTCCGGGTGCGGCGGCAGGCGGCGAACCGCAAGATGGCGGCGGGGCTGGTCGCCTTCGTCGCGACGGTGGCGGTGATCACCTTCTCGTCGGTGATGATCTACCACTACGCCAAGACATCGCCGTTGGCGTGGTTCTAGGCGGTGCGGCGCGTCGTCTCGATGTCTGGCAGGAAGGCAGCGAGCAGGCCCAGGAGCGGCAGGAACGCGCAGACGCGGTAGACGAAGCCGATCGAGGTTGCGTCGGCGAGTGCGCCGAGCGCCGCGGCGCCCACCCCCGCCATGCCGAAGGCGAGGCCGAAGAACAGTCCCGCCACCATGCCGACGTTGCCCGGCATCAGCTCCTGGCCGTAGACCACGATCGCCGGGAAGGCCGAGGCGAGGATCATCCCGATCGGCACCGAGAGGATCGCGGTCCAGAGCAAGTCCGCGTGCGGCAGCGCCAGGGTGAACGGCACGACACCCAGAATCGAGCCCCAGATCACGCGCTTGCGGCCCCAGCGGTCGCCCACCGGCCCGCCGATGAAGGTGCCGAGCGCGGCGGCGCCGAGGAACACGAACAGGTACACCTGCGCCGACGGGACCGACACGCCGAACGTCTGGATCAGATAGAACGTGTAGTAGCTCGAGAGGCTCGCCAGATAGACGAACTTGGAGAAGATCAGGGCCAGGAGTATCGCCATCGCGAGCCCCACCTTGCCGCGCGGTACGGCGGGCGCCGCAGTGGCGTGGCGGTGGGTGCGCGCATGGTGCGCGATCTTGGCGCGGTACCAGCGCCCCACGTTTGCGAGCACGACCATGCCGAGGAGCGCGAAAAGCGAGAACCAGGCGATCGCCGCCTGGCCGCGCGCCACCACAACGAAGGCGGCGAGCAGCGGCCCGAGCGAGGAGCCGACCGAGCCGCCCATCTGGAACAGCGACTGCGCGACGCCGTGCCGCCCGCCCGAGGCGAGCCGCGCGACGCGCGAGGCCTCCGGGTGGAACACGGCCGAGCCCATGCCGACCAAAGCGGCGGCGCCCAGGAGCCACAGGAAATGGTCGGCCACCGAGAGCGCGATCAGCCCGACCAGGGTGAACCCCATGCCGATCGCGAGCGAGAAGGGCCGTGCGCGTCGGTCGGTATAGATGCCGACCGCCGGCTGCAGGAGCGAGGCGGTGAGCTGGTAGGTCAGCGTGACCAGCCCGACCTGGCTGAAGCTTAGCCCGTACTGCGCTTTCAGGACGGGGTAGAGCGCCGGCAGCAGCGACTGCATCATGTCGTTCAGCAGGTGGCAGAACGCGAGCGAGCCGATCACCGCGAAGACGGTGGTTTCGGCCGTACGCTCCTCCGCCGCCAGAATCCGGGCCAAGTCCTCTCTCCTGCCGTGCCGGGAAACCGCAATGCGCCCGAGGGCGCGCGTAACATGTGCCGCCCAGCGCCGCCGGGCAACCCCAGCCTCCGAGGGTCAGCTTTGCGCGATCCGTGGTTTTACGCGGCGCGAGCGGCGCTGGGCCGTTTGCCAGCCCGCCGGGTTTGCACTAAGTTCGCCTCCGCGCGCGCCCGTAGCTCAGCTGGATAGAGCGCTGCCCTCCGAAGGCAGAGGTCGTGAGTTCGAATCTCGCCGGGCGCGCCAGTCTTTCCAAAGACTTACCCCCGCGCAAAAGCCCAATCGGATCAGCCCGTCACACTGGTGTCACAGTGGCGGAGAAGGTCCGATGGCCACGGTACGCAAGCGCGGAGGCAAATGGCAGGTTCAGGTCCGCAAGGCGGGCCGCCCGCCTGTCAGCCGATCCTTCAATCACAAAGCGGATGCAGAGGCATGGGCGCGGCAGGTCGAGAACGAGATTGACCGAGCGCCTCTAGGCTTTGACCGGGCAAAGCTGCGCACGCTCACACTGTCCGACTTGCTCGATCGCTACCGGGACGAGATCACGCCACAGAAGCGCGGCGCGGCAGTCGAACGATACCGGCTTGCACGATTGCTCGCGTGCCAACTAGCCCCACTCTCGCTTGAAAACCTGACTGCCGAACATGTGGCGAGATACCGGGACCACCGACTGCGGGAAGTGGGGCCGGAAGCTGTTCGGCGCGAACTTGGCCTTGTCCGCCACGTGCTGAACATTGCCCGCCGGGAATGGAACGTGCCGCTATCAGGTAACCCCGTTGCCGACGTGACGCTACCCAATCCAAGCAAGGCGCGCGACCGGCGGCTAGATGCGAGCGAATGGGCACGGCTGCTAGAGGCTTGCACGGGACGCCGAGCAACATGGCTTGAGCCGCTTATCCGTCTGGCGCTTGCCACTGCCATGCGGCGCAGTGAGCTACTATCGGCCCGTTGGGAGGATGCGGACCTGTCCCGCCGCACGTTGCGCCTGAGGCTCACGAAGAACGGATATAGCCGGACCATCCCCCTGTCGCTGGAAGCGGTTTCGATCCTGCAAAGCCTGCCACGCTCCAACTCGGGCTTGCTGTTTGCCGTCACCCCCAACGCCGTGCGCCTAGCATGGGAGCGGTTGACCGCAAAAGCCGGTCTTGCCGACCTCCATTTTCATGATTTGCGTCACGAAGCAATCAGCCGGTTCTTTGAGCGGGGCCTGTCGTTGGCCGAGGTAGCATTGATCAGCGGACACCGCGACCACCGAATGCTTCTCCGCTATACCCATCTTCGCCCCGAAAACCTGCTTGCCAAGCTCGACGCCGCATCCTGCTAGCGCCCTCTCCCTAAGTTGAGGAGGTGTCGGGCCGGCGCAAGTTGTCGGCTCACCATGAAGGCCATAGGGCCCATTGTGCAAGCACAGGGCCGAACCGAAATGCCTGAAACCAGCAACTCGCCGTGCCGGCCATCGAGCCTCGCGATTTAGCCCGCTCAGGCCCTCGGGAGCGCTGGGGGTGGGCTCCCCCTGTAAGGCACAAGCACAGGCACGTCTCTCGACCTCGCTCTCAGCACCAGCACGTAGCCCAGCAAATCGACCCGAAAGCGAGGCAAGGCTCCCCTATCGACACAAGCCAGCGCGCCACAGCAAAGCCCCTCATTGATATATACTCTATTTGCAATCCGGGGCCTTGCTCGCCCCTACGCCCGAAAAACCTGCTCGCCAAGCTCAACGCGGCTGCGACCTACCTGCCATGAGGGTCACGGGAGTACTGGCTCGCGCCGACCGTCAGCCCTGCAAGTCACAAGTCCCCGCTTTTCCGGTCCCTCGGTCCAAGCACCCGCAAGGCAAATAATTCGTCGGCATCAACCCGTTGTCGCCTTCCGCGACGCCCTAGCCATGCCCATCTTCTGTCGTATCATCCGATTGGTTCATGAGCCAGGTAGGCCACCATGACCCCTCTGGACGAAGCCGAACGCGCGGTAGCAGAACAGGCGGCGGCTCAGGCTCTAAAACGTGAGCAAGGTGAACCGCGCCGGGTTTGCCGGAGGCTCCAACTCCTGAGAAGGTGGAGCCATCATGAGCAAGACGACGAACAAGTTCTCTCCGGAAGTTCGCCAGCGGGCGGTGCGGCTGGTTCTGGATCACGAGCATGAACATCCTTCGCGCTGGGCGGCGGTGATGTCGATCTCAGCCAAGATCGGCTGCACGGGGCAGACGCTGAACGAGTGGGTGAAGAAGGCCGAGATCGAAGCCGGCAAGCGGGGCGGCGTGCCGACGGACATGGCCGCGAAACTGAAGGCGCTCGAGCGCGAGAACCGGGAACTTCGCCAGGCGAACGAGATCCTGCGCAAGGCATCGGCGTATTTTGCGATGGCGGAGCTCGACCGCCGGTCAAAGACATGATCGCGTTCATCGACGATCACCGCGAGGTCCACGGGGTCGAGCCGATCTGCAAGGTGCTGCCGATCGCCCCTCGACCTACCACGACCATGTTGCCAAGCGGCGCGATCCGGCCCGATTGTCGGCGCGCGCCAGGCAGGACGCCGCTCTGAAGGTCGAGGTCCGCCGGGTCTTCGAGGCGAACTTCTCCGTTTATGGCGCACGCAAGGTCTGGCGGCAGTTGCAGCGGGACGGCTTCGACGTCGCCCGCTGCACGGTGGCTCGCCTGATGGGGGAGATGGGCCTCAAGGGAGCGATCCGCGGCAAGCCGGTCCGCACCACGGTGAGCGACAAGACCGCGCCTTGCCCGCTCGACCGGGTCAATCGCCAGTTCCGGGCGCCGCGGCCGAACGTGCTGTGGGTATCGGACTTCACCTACGTGGCCACCTGGGCCGGCTTCGTCTATGTCGCCTTCGTGATCGACGCCTATGCCCGCCGGATCGTCGGCTGGCGGGTCAGCCGCACAGCGCATGCCAGCTTCGTGCTCGATGCGCTGGAACAGGCTCTCCATGAGCGGCGGCCCATGCGGGACGGCGGGCTCATCCACCACAGCGATCGGGGCGTGCAATACGTGTCGATCAAATATACCGAGCGCCTGGCCGAGGCGGGCATCGAGCCTTCGGTCGGCAGCGTCGGCGATTCCTACGACAATGCGCTCGCCGAAACGATCAATGGCCTCTACAAGGCCGAGGTCATCCATCGGCGCGGGCCATGGCGCTCGTTCGAGAGCGGTGGAGTTCGCTACACTGGAATGGGTCGACTGGTTCAACAACCGGCGGCTCCTGGAGCCCATCGGCAACATCCCGCCGGCCGAAGCCGAGGAGCGCTACTACGCCATGCTGGCCACACCAGCCATGGCCGCGTGACTAAACGAAACGGCCTCCGGCAAACCCGGCGCGGTTCAAGGGCGCGAGGGACGCCCTGTCAGACCCGATCCGAAGCGCTTTACGGAATTGCTTGCCTACGAGTTGCTTGCCCGCAGGCCGAAAGAGGTTTGGGAAGCTCCTCATGCCAGAGCTGAGGCGGCACTGCGCGAGCACTGGCCGGACAGATGGCGTAGGGACGACCGGCAGACATTCTTCCATCTCGCGATGATCGCACTGAGAGACCGTGGCCGCGAGAAGGTGACGCGATCCGGCCGCGTAGCCCGATAGCGTCAAGACGTTCAACAGCGACGGTCAGCTGCGGTACCTCCTATCCAATTCCATCGCAATCGTGCAACCGTGCAATCGGTCTTTGGACGTTCGCCCGAGAGGGCACCGGGGAAATGGGCCGCCTAAGGTCACAAGACCGCGCCGTCAGTACCACAACGGACTGACCACAGGTGCTAATGCGGTTGCACGATTGCACGGTTGTAGGAACGTGGGCCTCCCGGCTGACCGTTACGCCCGCCAGAAGGGCTTACCGGCCTCATGGTCGATCTGGGCGCGGATCAGCCCGATATCGGCCAGTGTGTGGTTGTCGATAGCGATTGCCGCCCTGCGACGCGCCGTCCGCTCCCGCCACGCTGAAAAGGTCGCGCTCAGGTTCTCGCACCCGCTCTGAATGAAAGCCACCGGCCACGCCCCCGCATTTCCGGTCGCCTGAGTGCTCAGTTGGGCCGTCATGTCCGTGCCTCCGAAGCTTTTTGCGGGTGTTTGCCTCAAATGCCCCGCGTCCTGCCCAAGAGGTGGGGGCGCCACGCCACAAGCCGAAGCGACAAATGTCGCACGCCCCCCAGATTGGCGAGGGTTGCGCCAATACCTACCTGACGCCTGAACCATGAGGTCATCCGCGCAATGTCCGCAACAATGGGATCAGATGCTATCGAATTCGGAGCGGCCGTCATCTGCGCGTTTGTATTCGCGACCGTAGGAGAATATTTCGTTCATCGACTAATGCATTGGGGCATTTTGTATCGCGCGGGGCATCGCCGGCATCACGAGAGAAACGAGGCGCGCACCTACTTGCATGATTTCTTCGATTACGGCACGGGGGCGGTGGCGATTGGTTGGCTCGGCTTTCTCGTTTCGACGATGAGCGGGTTCGGCTGGATGTTGGGCATGCTCACCTATGTTGCGCTCGCATCCTACTCGCACCAAATTCAGCACGCACACCCCGAGCTCGTCTTCTGGATGCGGCGGCCAGTGCATCGGCTGCATCACGAGAAAAGTATGACCGACCACAATTTCGGCATCCTGGTCGATTGGTGGGATCGCGTGTTCGGGACATATCGCCCGATTGAATGGCAGCGGACCGAGGCTGCTGGTCGCTACCGGCTCAAGCAGTACCTCGCCATCCCGTGGCGCTGACGGCCGATGCTATGAGCGTCGGCTGATGCCGCTGGCACGACGGCCTAACCGGGCTGTGGGGAAGGGGAACGGCGACGCGCCTCAGCAATCACAGGCGTACGACCAAAGCCCCCAGCGGCATATATATACTTAATTGCAATTCGGGGCTTTGCTCCTGCCCCATCCAGGCACCACATCTGACACGGGGCTATCCCAGCATTCGTGCAGTCGGTCGCAGCACGTCCAACCAATAGGGCACGGGGGAATTTGGAGGCCTAAGGTGACAGGGGGCCGCCACCGTTAAACCGAATGACCATTGGCGCTACTGCGGTTGCACGATTGCACGCTTGGCGGTACATGAACAGCCCGCAATGGGCCGGTCGTTCTGCTATGTGCATCCTGGCGCACGGGTAACTCTTGTCCTCTTCGGCACCAAAAAGAAGCATCAAAGGATGACGACATCGTGGCAAACCGAGATATGCGGCTATATTCCGCGTCTCCAAATGCTCCCCCATCAAATTCAAGAGGCAGCATCGCTCCTAAATACGTTAGGTCTGACCGCCCCAATGAACCCAACTGAAAATGTTCGGCGCACAATTCTAAATCAACTTATTCTATTCAATATAGGGTCTCTGCGCGTTGCCCTCGATCTGGCTGAAGCGGCAGACTTTCTGTTCTCTATTGGAAAAATCACATCGGCCTGTCTTCAAATACGTCTACTATTTGAGTTATGGGGTTCGGTTGATTTTGGTAGCACGATTTGCGGTCGAGTGTGTGAGGCTACCGACCTACGAGACGCGGTAACCCTTGAAGGTATATCTGCTCCCATAAGCAAGTTGATCAGTGGTTCAAGGTTTCAAGTAACACTACCCCGTGGCGGGGAAACGGATGTCAGGTCATACAACGTGATGAAATTCATCGATCACCTCGACAAATGCGAACCGGGAAACGCCAAAATCTACGACTTCCTATGTGAAGCGTGTCACCCCAGCTTCGTGCAACAATCGTATTTCTGGATGGCCGGGTCGAAGGGTGACAATTGGACTAATCAAGCATTTCGTAGGCATGCTCATGAACTTCTAGAGCAATTAATTGCCGCCGCCGAAAAAGCCACGGCAGGATTGGCTCACGCAACTGAACACGTCATCGAACTTGTGAGACCATTTTCTAAATCACCAAACGTCTGATGACAGTCGGACAACAAATTCAGATAATCTATTTTTATTTAGCGCCTTTATATATCGCCTCTTTTGTTTATCTCCAAGCTCCAAAAACCAGCGCTTTGTCAGCCCATAGCCCTGACCCAACAAATTAAAAACTTGGTCCCGTTCCTTAATTTCAAAGCCCCAGTAGCATGTAGGACATACACACAACGGCTTGCTGTATTTCCGCCGAGTTTCAAATCCATACATTCCAGACCAACGAAACGGCACTACTACGTGTTGAAATTGCGTGTTGTTGCAATGGCTGCACATCACTCGCGGCCCATAACCGACAAATAATTTGTCCTTTCCCCAGCTAAGAGCGACCATCAGCCATCATGCTCCGCGCCAATTCCTTCTCGACTTGCTCAGTGTGAATGCAAATGGGGCACTTGAGTGCATACGCGCGCGACAATGTCACAACCGGGTGACCAAAAAAGCCGAGGCCGTAAGCAGTATCATGTACCAAAGCGAACTGGACCTGGTTCCTACAACGGGGACAAATTTTGGAAATGGTCCAAGCGCGTCGTACCGGCTTCCAACGTGGACTACGCAGGGTACGCATCATGACACACTCTCCCCGGCCCTCACCGTCCAAAACTGACAATGACGGCTCTATTTTTGTTGCTTTAAAGCGGTGGGTCAATAGGCAACAAGGCGCTTCCCTTGCCGGATGGACCTGCGGCAAGTGTTCGCCTCAAATCTGCGCCGGCTGCGCCACGAGCGGAGGCTATCCCAAGAGGCGCTGGCCTACGAGGCGGGCGTGAACCGGACCTACCTCAGCAAGCTCGAAAAGGGCACGCCATACGTTGGGCTGGAGATCATCGGCAAGCTGGCGAGTGTCCTTCAGGTCGATCCTACTGAATTCCTAAGGCGGCCCACCAAGCGCACGCGTCGCGAGGGGGCTTGAGCTTGGCCCACCGGCCTTCAATCAATTCAAAGTTATATGTGTTACGCTTGTTACGCCTAATCATAGCTACCGCAGCGACTTTCCCCATAGTGCCTCATTAACGTCCGGAGGCGGGCGAAGGTTGCTGCACAAGGTCGTCAATATACTCAGCCATAAACGCGACGAGGTCTCTGGGATCACGAATGGCATACTGTGCCAAACCGTGCGCGTGCCTTTCCCTTTCTTCGTCTGCCAGACCAGGGTCAACCGTTACATAGCGCCACCAGCCTAACACCCAGTCGTCGCGGACGCCGCGGCGCGCGACCGCAACCGGTTTTAGAAAGCCTTGCACATCCGGCCAACTCAAATGACGCGCTCGCGCTTTTGCGTAGAGCAATGGGTCCACTTGACGCATTACGCTAAGACCGGCAACGACCGGCGGAATGAATACGTTGCCGCGGCCCGGCGGCAGCCTTTGCGAGAACTATATTTGTGATGGCACGTTCTAACTGACGAAGTGAAAGGTTATATCCTTCCGCCAGTGCTTCCAATTCGTGCCGAACAAGTTCCCCATGTCGTTCGTCGGGAAAGCGAATGCCCAGTGTGCGCCATAGATGGGCGATGTATTGAGATATTTTTCCTTCGCGCTCATTCCGACCTTGCGGCAGGAAGACGCGAAGCTGATAAAATTTCTCAAGATATGTGCGTGCGTCAAAAGTAACTCCGTACGCGCCTTGCACTGCTTGTTCGAGTTGAGGAAGCGACGACACTAAAACGAAGCACACACCATCAACGGAGAACAGATGTTTTATGCGCTCGATGACGCTAAGCGCGAACGGCGGCCGGCAACGGTCTAACTCGTCGATGATAAATACTAACGGATGGCCGCGCTCTTTATCGTTTTGTGCGTTCGAAAGAGCACGAGCTACTTCTCCAAGCGTCTCACGAAACGCGTCCAAAGCCGCCTTGTCCTCGCCGGCTTTCCGGAGCAACTCAGATACGACCCGTTCCACGGCCTTTTCCGCCTCATTGCCGGCCGCTTCAGCGGCAGCTTTGATTGCCTCGCCGCCCGCCTCCAAGTCATCCGTTGATAGCAAGCCAGCAGTTGTGGCGCGCGCAGCAACACGTGCTGCAATTGGGGCAAGCAATGCCCCCACCCTCTTGGCGCGGTTCAAAAACCGGCGGGCGGTTCGGTTGTTACCTCCGAGAGCACTTTTGGCAGCATTGTGAATTTGGGCCGCAAGAGCGAGAAATGCGTCTTCATAGTGGTCGTGACCAAACGCATCAAAGAGAATAACAGATGCACCTCGGTTGCGCAGTTGCCCGGCCCATTGCCTAATAAACACGGACTTACCGCTGCCCCAAGGGCCGTCGAGGACGATAACCAGCGGCTCATCGATGTTATCGACTAAATTCGATAGTCGTTCACCAAAATCGCGATATTCAAATATATCATTATCAGTAGTGAAGCCACCGATCTCAGGAATGGTGGGTGAAATAGGGGTAAGGCGCATTTTGATAACCCAGTAACGTATCGAACCTTGCATTAGAGAAGGTGTTTTGATGTTGGGAATGGCTACGGCTAATGTACTTCACTCGCCAGGGATTATTACGTCGTCAACAATCACTGCCGCCCGTCTCCTGACCGAACACCGTTCGCACTCCAGCTTGGCGCGGAGGTCCCCAGGCTGAGGTCCTTCCCGATCCGGCTCGCCAGCGTCCAAGGTTCCGCTCAGGCATCACGGCTCGCTGATCCACTCTCTGGCCTTTGCCGCTTCCGAAATCGGGAAAATCCGCGTCTCGCCCGGGAGCAGGAAGCTGAACAGGCTCATGGTGTGCTTGATCCAGTCCACGTCGGTGACGATCGCGAAACGATCCCACCGCTGAAGGTGCCCCATGCCGACCTTGATGTCTTCCCACACGGCCGCTGGGTCGATGGCCCGGAACTCGGCACCGATCTCGTAGTAGAGCCGGACCTTTTCGTGCCCTTGAAGCGCCTTCTCGACCGCTGGCACCAGAACCGTCTCATAGTCGCCCTTGGTGACGTGGCCCTTGCATGCAAACGCCAGCACGTTCGGCGGGAAGTTCGACAGGGGTTCGATCATGGGGGCCTCCAGGGGCAACGGCTCAAGGATCGGGGCGGGCCGCAGTTCGGGCAGAATAGACAGAGGCCCCGGCGGGCTTCCACAGGCGTCCCGCAGGGAGTTGATCGGCCCTCCCGTCCGGCGCCCCGGCATGAGAACAGTTTAGGAACTTTTGCCGGCTCTGTCGAGGGGGAAGGAGGCGGTGGCGCGACCTGGTGGGGTCACCTTCGGAAAATAATGCAACTGTGCAACCGCTGCAAATTTACGCAAGCACCATAGCACTTGATTGCAACACCTCGCATGTATCATAGCGCTCCCGTAGCAGCGCGCTCCAAGGCCATAATGTTTGGCGTCAAATGGTATTCAATAAGTTAGCATTGTTCATTATGGTATTGCAAACAATATTGAAATTTTGTGCGCTTTATTTTTGGCTTTCGCGATTTTTTTACTTGCAATCGCCGCCGGGTTTCCCCATTTCCCGCGCCGGGTGAGGGCGGACTTTTTTCGCTTTCGCTCAGGCCCCGTCGAAGGATCGGGTCAGGCCACCGATTGTGCGGCCTGGGGACGGGGCAATTTTGAAACCGCAAAATCGGAGGGTCGAAAGACATGACCGAGAGCACTACTGCAAATGCGTCGCCCGCTACGCCAACGAGAGAAAGTTACTTTAGCCTGTGTTCTGACCTTGCAGCTGCAACGAACATTCTCAGCGAGCTTGAGCGTGGGTTGCACGATTGCGCGTTTGCGGGAGATATGAGACAGGCAAAGCTGCTTTACCTAGCATTCAATACCCGCTTCTTTGATCGGTTGGTGTCTGTTGCCGTCAAAGGTCCTTCGTCGGGTGGCAAAAGCTTTCTACTCAACACAATCGTGAAATTTGTACCAAGCGAAGCTTATGAGCAGTTAAGCGGCATGTCGGAAAAGGCAATTGTCTATTGGGAAGGTGATCTACGCCACAAACACATCGTCCTTCAAGAATGGGCGGGTCTACAAAATTCCGATGGAAATAAATTCCTTCGTCAGCTGCTTAGCGATGGAAGGATACGCTACGCAGTCACGATGGGAGATGGAGATGGCCGGAATACCGAATTGATCGAGCGTGAGGGTCCAACTGGGCTCCTGTTGACGACGACAGAAACTCGGCTCCATCGAGAGGATGAAACACGTCTCTTGTCCATTACGGTCGATGACACCCCGACCCATACTGCGGGGGTAATCCGCGAAATGGCTCTACAGGCCGAAGGGACGGCCCGACCTGAACCGAGTTTCGAGCAGTGGCACGCTCTGCATCGATGGCTTGCTATGGGACCAAGAAAGGTGGTGATCCCATTTGCCACACAACTCGCGGGATTGATCGATGCTACGGCGAACCGCGTAAAGCGGGATTTTGGTCAAGTGTTGAGCCTTATCCAGGCACATGCTCTTTTGCACCAACATAGCAGGGCACGCACCAACGCTGGCGCAATTGAAGCTAGTCTCGCTGACTACGGCGCCGTTTACGCGCTTATCAGCGATATTGTCGCGGATAGCTCGCACGCTAGTGTGGCACCAAGGGTTCGCGAAACCGTTGAAGCCGTGCAAACTTTACTTGCACAAAGGGACGAGAGGGTATCGGACATGCGTCCAGTTCGAGGAAGGGATGTTGCAGAGATTTTGGGAATCGATCAGGGTTCTGCTTCACGTAGGATCGCCGATGCCTGCGAACAGGGGTACCTAGTAAATCTGGAGAACAACTCTAATCGTCCGCAATCTTTGGAGGTTGGCGACCGACTTCCAGGTGATAATGACGTGTTGCCGTCGCCGGAGCAGGTTCGGCAGGCGTGTGAAATGGCTGAGTTTGAAATGGCCTAATCAGGAGTGCAAATGTGATGGGAGGAGCCTTCGGGCTCCTTCCTATTATTTGTTCAACCCCTGCCAACCTTGCGATATTCATTTGGAAGGTTTGTTGGTCGGATTGCGCGGTTTCAGGATTTTTGAAGACGGTGGCATTATCAATCGAGTGATGCTGAACAATAGGGTGATCCATATTCCGGAAACTGTGCAAGCGTGCAACCGGCGCAACGTAGCTCCGCATCTTTCGTTGGCGGCAATTTAGACGGGATGTTCAAAATATGATTGTCAGAAATGCAATACAGAAAAATTCCTCTTTAAGTAAATTGCATGTGTTTGACTAGAATAATTGAGGAATATATTCAGCACTCACCCGAATTTGATTTCGGGAAAAATCGTGTCACCTGCGTGCTGACGGTCCGCGCGACGCCGATTTTTTCCTCCCCCCACCCTGAAATGCGGGCCTGCGATCCGGCCAAAAATCCGGCCAAAAATTTCCCCCTGTCAGTCGGCGCGAGCCCCAACACCCCTGTCGATGGGCAATCCCCTGGCCCCCTTGGACGGCTCGGTAGCGCACGCGGCACACCTGAAGGTAGCGCTTAGTGTCACGCTGTCACAGTTGGCCGTGACGAACCTGCCTTTCGAGCCCCGGAAGCCCCGGCATCCGGGCGTTCCTTGGAAGCGCCCTGTCACACCCCTGTCACACCTGACGCCAAAAACGGGCTGAAAATGGCCTATTGCCACCGGACACCTGACGACCCATATTTCTCTTAGACGGTTGATTCCGTTGGGCCTTTTATGTCCGGCGGGGACGGGAGCCGGACCGAGCGCTGCCCTCCGAAGGCAGAGGTCGTGAGTTCGAATCTCGCCGGGCGCGCCAGTTCCCCCTGCAGCCTCGAGCTCAGTGCACGACGAACACCTTGGACGCGACGTCGATGTTCGTCTTGAGCTGGCCGTTCTCCCGCATCAGCTCGACCATTCGCTTGAGTGAGGGCATGTCGACATCGACATCGGTCGAGATCGGCGGCATGGCGGCGATCAGCCCGGGCTTCAGGTGGCTGTAACCGCTGACCAGCTTCAGATAGGGCTCCTTGCCCATGTTGGCCTTGACCCAGGCCGCGCCCTTCTCCATGCCGTGCACGAACTTCGTGACGAGGTCCGGGTGCTTGTCGGCCGTCTCGCCCGTGACCACGAAGACGGCCAGCTGGCCGCCCGGCATCACGTCGTGGAACGGCCAGGCGATCACGGCGAGCTTCGGGTTGCGCTTGCTGAAGGTGAGGAACGGGTCGATCAGCACCGCGGCGTCGACCTGGTTCCGCGCCACTGCGTCGATCATCTGGGGCAGCGGCACCTCGCGGAATTGGACCTTGTCGGGATCGCCTCCCGTCGCCTTCACCCACGCGCGCGCGAACAGCCACTGCACATTCTGGGTCGCGACGACAGCGATCCTTTTGCCTTCCAGGTCCTTGCCGCTATGCAGATTGTCGGCCTTGCGCCCGACCAGCGCGGCCGGCTCCGGCGGCTCGGCGGGGCTCCGGCCGCTTCCGGCGACGACGCGGAGGTCGATCCCTTGTCCGATCGCGAGGAGCACCGACGGCGTGCTCGCGTAGGCCACCTTATAGGCGCCGGCGACGAGCCCCGGGATCCCGGCGACGCCGCCCTGGCGGATCACCATCGGCTGGGCATCGAGCCCCGCCGACTTGAAAAAGCTCAATTGCACAGCGGCGTAGAACGGCGCGACCGGCAGGATCGGCAGGATGCTGACGGGGAATGGCGTCGCCTGCTGCGCGCCCGCCGGGACCGGGCCCAGCACAACCGACACGACCAGTCCGGCAAGCGCCACGCAGCGCGCAATCAGGTTTCTCATTCTTTCCTCCCCCGGCGGCCCTCACACGGCCCGCGCATTTTCAGGTTCCGACGAAGACGTGTTCCTCGTTTTCCGCGAAGGGTCGTGACGCGCTCACGAACTCGATCATCCGGTTTTGCGCTTCGTCCTTCACCACGCCGACGGTCGGATCCTCGCCGCGCTCCACGCGGTCGATCTGGTCGGCGAGCATGCGGCGGAAGATGGCGATGCCGCGGTCAGACGCGCCCAAGGTTTCCTTCGTCCGGTCGAGGATGTCGCCCTGGGTCTGCATGACCGCCCGGTCCTGGCCGTAGAAGGTCTGGACGTCCGCGTCGCTGTATTTGAGAGGCTCGTTCGGGGCGTACTGGAACGTGGTCTCGCCCGGCGCGCCGGGGCGCATCCCGACCCACAGGATGCGCGTGTGCGTGTCGTCGATCGGCACGCGGAAATGCAGGGCCTCGATGGGGCCTTCCGGGATGCGCACCACGTTCGGAAAGATCAGCGGCGGGCGGATTTCGCGCTCGGGCTTGTCGCCGCCGTAAACGATCGTCCGTTCGAGGCCCCACTCGCTCACCGACCAGTCGTAGGACAGGATCGGGCGGTAGTAGTAGCCGCTCTGCGCCAGGGTCGGCAGCTTCTTCACCGCCGACATGTGGCCGTGCACGTAGTAGGTATGCACCGTATCGGCCGCGTTCTCCTGGATCTGCAGCCAGTTGCAGTCATGGACCGGCAGCACGACGATGTTGCGCCGGCCGTCCTCGCGCACCAGCACGTCCCAGCGCGGCAAGAGCGGCGCCTTGGCGGCGTCGGGCCCCATATAGACGAAAAGGAAGCCGCCGAGCTCCTTCAACGGGTAGGTGCGAAGGCGCACGGCATCGGACGCCTCGCGCGGCTCGAACGGCCGCTCGATGCACTTCCCCGTATGGTCGTACTTCCAGCCGTGGTAGCAGCAGCGGATGCCGCCCGGCTCGACGAAGCCGTAGAACAGCGACGCACGCCGGTGGGCGCAATGCTCCTCGATGCAGATGCGTTCGCCCGCGTCGTCGCGATAGACGAGCAGGTCCTCGCCCAGGATGCGGATTCGCTTCCGCGGATTCTCGGCGGTGATCTCGTCCGCGGGGCAGAGCGGATGCCAGTAGCGCCGCAGCAGCGCACCGCACGGCGTACCGGGTCCCACGCGCGTCAGGCGTTCGTTCTGTTCCTGAGTCAGCATTTGTCATCCCCCGGGGGCCGGCACGCACCAGCGCCACGGCGCAAAAGATCGCCAAAAATTGTGTGCATAGCGCACAGGGCAAGTCAACAAGTCGCGCGGAAAGATGGCCCCGAATTGGGAGCGACGCCGTGCGCGAACGGCAAGGCCGAACGCCTCGCGTCGGATATCGGGTCGGCGCGTTCGCCGAGCGCGCCAGTTCCCCGGAGATCCGAACGGGTCAGCCCGCCAGCCGTACGACGGCGGCGAGCAGTGCCCCGGGCGGCGCGAGCTTGGCCACGACCGGGTGCTGGCGGTACCATTCCGGGATCTCGGCGAATTCGCGCCCCGTGTAGAACACCACCGGGATGCCCTGCAGGATCAGGAAGTCGGCGAGGGCATAGCTGGTACCGCGCTCGAGCACGATGTCGAGCACCGCCACCGCGGGCATGCGGGCGCGGCACGCCTCGACCGATTGCGGCACGTCCCGGAACGGCCCGATCACCTCGTAGCCGGCCTCGTCCAGGAGGTCGAAGAGGGTGGCGGCGACCGCATCTTCGTCCTCGACGACGAGGACCGGGAGGTTCGGTGCGTCCTTCAATCTCATCTGCGCTTCGGCCACTGTGCCCTCTGCCGGCCCGACCCCGATCGGTACCGATCGTAACGGCGGGCGGCGGCTCACATGTGTGGCAAAATGGTGTTGTTGTGCCAGTTGCGCCGGCCCGCCGAATCCTAGCGTACCCCGATGGGCCGCGTGGCGCGGACGAGGGTCCGCACCGCGCCGGCCCCGCTATGGCCGATCGGGGGCAGGCCGGGAGAAAGGCCGACCTGTTCCATCCGCGGGCGGAACGAGCTGGAACAGATCGGATCCGGTACCGGCAAAAGCAAGATAGTCGTCGCGTTCGGGCATATAAACGAAGCCTGAATATCCTACAGAGCCGGTCGGGCCGCCGGGGACGGTCTTGGCGAGGATGTTGAGCGTCCTCGTCCGATAGTTCGGCTTCAAGAAGTAGATCGTACTCCCGCCCGGATAGGCCACGAACCGATCCAGTTTCGGATTGTAGGTCAGGCCCGCAGTCGGGTGCGAGAGCGCTTCGGTGTTGCCCGTGACCGTCCAGGTTCCCGGTGCGGTGTAGCCCGCATAGTAACCCGTTCTATTGGTGTTCAGGCCCTTGTAAATGGGCCCCGGACCGCCGGCATTGCCGTTCGTGCCCCTGCCGCCGTTGGCGCCGTACTTGGAAAGAGACAGGCCATTAAGGTCGAAGACGACGATGTCGTTTTTGCCGAGCTGGAGCGCGTAGTGATGCGTGGTATCTACCGCGACTGGCCCCGTTGAGAGCTGGAATGGCCATATATTGTCCACCAGGGCATATTTCGGCGGCGTCTTGTAGTAATCGATAAGGTAGCCGCCGCTGAGCGGTTCATTGCGGCCAGAGGAGAAATAAGCGATGCCGGTCGCGGGATCGAGGAACCAAGTCGGCAGCGAGACGCTGCTGAAATGGGGGTCGTCCGAAGCCAGCCGCGACCAGGTCTTCGTGAACGGATCGAACGCCCATTGATCCGTGGCATTGTCGCCCCTCTGAGAACCGGAGCTGCATCCCCTGAGCGCTCTGCTCGCCCGGCCGCCCGGGCCGGCAACGATCTTCTTGATAAGAGGATCCCATGCAACGGTGCCGGTCATGCTGCGCGGCCCTATGGCGATGCCACCGGACTTGAGATGCAGCGTGGTACTGCAGCTCCGGTAGTGCACCTTGCTGCCGTAGATGTCCGAGGGCACGTACTCCTGCGTCTGACTGATAAGGGTCGGGGTCGTGACCATCTCGAGCTTGAGCGTGTCGAGATCGAGCGCATAGACCTCATTCCCATAGTAGTTGCGGCCGGAAAAACCCATGAAGTACCAGCGGTGGGTGTCCGGCACGTAGACCGGCGTATAGGAGCCGCAGTACGGCCCGGTGCCCCGGTTGTCTGCATAGGCCGGTTGATAGCCAGCGCAGATTTTACGTATCGCCGTGTGCGGCAGCGCGCGCCAAGTATAGTCACCTAAAGCCGCGGCAGCGACGGAGTCGTTCACGGCGATGTCGAGCTTTGCCGTCGCCGAGCCGCCCGCGCCGGTGCATGAGATGGAGAAGGCGGCGTTCTTGTCGAGCGGAGCGGAACTGTACGAACCGGACGGGCCGCGGGAGCCTCCCCATGCCCCGCTTGCCCGACAGGTCTTGGCATTCGTTGAGGACCAGGAGAGTAGGGCGGGCGTATGGTAGTCGAGCGTCGTCTTGACGGCGGAGAAGGAAATCGTCGGCGCAGGCGTTATTTTCTCACTCGGATCGTGCTCCAGGGCGCCCACGTCGAGCTTACCCACCGAAGGGCGCCGCTTGCCCGAGAGCGGAAAGACGTACTGGTAGACCGGCGTGAGATCGAAGCCCCGTGCCGAGCCGGGGTCGATGCCGGCATCCACGGCGGGCGAGGAAGCCGTGAGCGCATAGTTGCGGTTCGCTGCGTCGAAGAAGCCAGGGCTGTCTGTCCGGATATTGTTCCTGAGCGTCATCTTGGCGGGCGCCACCCCAACGATGCGATTCTCCGGAATGTTACCGGTGATGAGGTTGTTGACCATAACGGCATCCGTGAGGCCGTGGTCATAGAGGTTGACCGCCGTGCCGGACGCGCTCGTATTGGCGACGAACGTGTTGTTCGCGATATAGACGGCTTGGATGGGATTATGCGTGCGCTCGGCCGAGTACGAGACGATGGCACGGTTCTCGGCACGCGCGCCTTCTTGCACGATGTTGCCGACGATATAGCTGAGGCCGCCCTGCGGCAGGTCTATCTGATAACTCGCATCGCCGTTCTGCTCGTCCGCAATGCGGTTATAGAGAATGTAGTTTCTGTTGGCGCGCGATTTTACCTCGTGCCCAACATGCGCGTCGTGCGAGTAGCTGAACCGCAACGTGAAGGAGTGCACGTTGTTGGTACTGATGTACATGTTGTGCGACTGACCATCGCCCGCCCCGTTGTGCGAAAACTCGCTATGATCGATGACGATGTCCGTGGGCGTCGCTTTCACAATGTGACTGTCGGGGGTCAGCAATACCCCGTCCTGATTGTCGTGGAAGTAGGCGTTAGTTATGTAGACATAGCCACCGCCATCGAGCCGGATTCCTGCGCCATTGCGAGATCCCACCGCAGCACCGGTGAACTCGATATTGTCGATGATCATGTTGATGCCGCGCGGGTTGAAAATGCCTTTTCCGCCCGAGATTCCGCACCCTTTGAGATCGAAAACGGGCCGGCCGCCGACGCCAACGACGGTGACATTATTGGCGTACCAGACGATCGATTGCTCCGAACAGCCGTAGGTCGCCGCCTCTATCTCGACCACATCGCCGTCATGAAGTTGGCGCGCGATAGCGGCGAAGGATTTATTCTCCTGACTCGGCCCGACGTGCCACACCTTGCCCGTACCGAAAACGCCCCTTGGCGCATGGACGGCATCGAGGTGCGGATCATACGGCGGAATTATGGCTGGCGCATTGATATCTGCCGCTTTCGCGAAAAGCGCGCCGCCGACCACGGAAGACAGGAAGAACACGAGCGCGGTTATGGCGATGGCGAAAGCAACCGCGAAAATTTGATCAGCGCGAAAGTTCGACATTTTTCGCATCGTATCACCTGTCCCGGAAAACCGATCTCGGATTTGTGAACGCGTGCCGAGCAGGATCGCTTCTGCTCTGCGTATTCTCCGCCTGCCACCAGTCTTCAGCGCACTTCGATACGCACCCCGGCGCGGACGACGGTCCGCACCGCGCCGGTTTCGGGCCGCAGCAGCCGGAACTCTCCGCGGTAGGTGCCGGCCGGCCAGCGTGCCGTGTGGCGGCGTGCGCCGGCGAACTGGAAATGCTCGGCCTGGTCGCGCGGCAACGGATCGCCGGTCACGGTGAGCAGCGCGTGCCTGTCGGGTGCGGCAATGCCGATGGCGATCCGGTCGCCGCGCCTGACGCCGTAGAACCGGACCCAGGCGACCAGCGCCGGCGCGTCGGCGGGGAGCACGGCGGCGTCATAGTTGCCCGCGCGGGCGCCGGCGAAGCTGGGCCGGCCTGCCGCGAATCCGGCCGAGATCGCGCCCGATGGGTGGTAGGCGATGGGACGGCGCCATAGTGAGTGGCGCAGCGCGTCGCACGGCGCAGTCATCGGCGCGCCGTCGAACGGGTCGACGACCGCACCCGCGTGGCGCAGCTCGAAATGGACATGCGGGAAGGCGGTCTCTCCCGACAGCCCGACGAGCCCGAGGTGCGCCCCGGCGACGACGCGCTGGCCCGGCTGGACGGCGATGCTGCCGCTTCGCATGTGGCAGTACTGCGTCTCCCACCCGTCGCCGTGGCCGATCACGACGCCGTTGCCGCATTCGCGTCCAGCGACCGCAGCGCCCGCAGCGCGTTGGCCCGTAACCGCGGCGTCCGGCATGCCGTCGCGGATGCGCAGCACCCGGCCGGCGGCGGCGGCGAGCACGGCGAAGCCCCGCCGCATCGCGGCAAGGTCGCGAACGGCGAAGTCGGTGCCCTTGTGGCCGTCATAGGTGAGCCGGCCGCAGTGATAGTCGGCGGCGCCGGGGCCGGTATCATGGTCGACATAGTTCTGCACGTAGCAGTCGCGCTCAAGCGTGCAGGCGATCGGCAGATCGAGCGTCGGCGCGCCGGCCGCCCTTGCCGCGGCGGTAGACAGGACGAGAACGACCCAGGCGGGCGTGACCCAGCCTTTCACCCTTCCCCCTACTCCGCCGCGTCGAGGCGGGCTGGCTCGCGCCTGGGCGCCGGGGGATAGGCAGGGCGAGTGAGGCCCAGATTGGTGCGCAAGGTGGTGCCCTCGTAGCGCGTGCGGTAAAGCCCGCGGCGCTGCAGCTCGGGGATCACCAGCCGGTTGAACTCGACGAGGCTCGCCGGGAAGACGGGCGGCATGATGTTGAACCCGTCGCAGGCGCGCTCGCCGACCCATTCCTCCATGAAGTCGGCGATTTTCATCGGCGTGCCGACAAGCTGGTAGTGCCCGCGCGCGCCCACGATCTTGCGGTAGAGGTCGCGGATGGTCAGGTTCTCGCGCCGCGCCATCTCGACGAACAGCTCCACCCGGCTCGAGGACAGCGCGTCGCGCGGGATCTCGGGCAAGGGCCCCGTGATGTCGTGGCCCGAAAGGTCGTAGCCCAGCCGGTTGGAAAGGAGCTGCAGCCCGACCTCGGGCACGATCAGGTCCTGCAGCGCCTCGAACTTGGCTTCGGCCTCTTCGTGCGTCTCGCCGATGCAGGGGAACAGGCCCGGCATGATCTTGAGGCTGTCGGGATCGCGCCCCCAGGCTTCCATGCGGCCCTTCAAGTCGGCATAGAACGCCTTGGCGCCCTCGAGGGTCGCGGCGATGCCGAACACCACCTCGGCCATCTCGGCGGCGAGCTCCTTGCCCTCCTCGGAGGCGCCGGCCTGGACCATCACCGGCTCGCCCTGGGGCGAGGGCGGCACGTTCAAGGGCCCTTTCACCTTGAAGAATTCGCCCTTGTAGTCGAGCACGTGGAGTTTTTCCGGGTCGTGATAGCGGCCGGACGCCACGTCGCGCAGGAAGGCGCCGTCGGCGTAGGAGTTCCAGAGGCCGCGCACGGCATGGGCGAACTCGCGTCCCTTCCGGTAGCGGTCGATTTTGTCCATGTGCTTCGGCAGGCCGAAGGAATCGGCCTCGGCCCGGTTGCCGGAGGTGACCAGGTTCCAGCCCGCGCGCCCACCGGAGGTGAGGTCGAGCGACGCGAAGCGCCGGGCGAGCAAATAGGGCTGGTCGTAGGTGGTGGTGCCGGTGCAGACGAGGCCGAGATGCTTCGTGTGCTGGGCGAGGGCGCACATCAGCGTGAAGGGCTCGATCCACGCGCCGTAGGAATCGTGGACCATGGCATCGAGCGAGCCGCGCCAGAACGACACCGAATCGGCCATGAAGAACAGGTCGAACAGTCCCTCCTCCGCCAGCTTCGCAAGCTCGACGATGTGCGGCAGGTTGGCGCCGGAATCGGGCACCGCGTCGGGCGCGCGCCACGCCGCGATGTGGTGGCCGCAGGGCCAATAGAACATGCCGAGCTTCATCTCGCGCCGCTCGCCCATCGCCGCCTCCGTCCGCAACCGCGCCAGTCTAGCGCCGGCCGGTGCGCGCCGTCGCGCCCGAATTCGGGGCGCGCCGGAAACCGGGCGAATCCGCCGCGCCTTCGTTCCCACGAAGTCCTTGGCAAACAATGGGTGCGGGATTACTTTCCGGCCATTTCGCAGCTCCCTCTAACCCGGAGTACCCAGATGAAAAAGCTAGCGTTCCGGACCGCGCTCGCGGTGTCGGCCGCGTTGTTCGGCCTCGCCACGGCGGCGAGCCTGCCCGCGTTCGCGCAGCAGGCGGAAAATCCCGCCATGGAAAAGCCCATGAAGCCGATGGCGAAGAAGCCGATGGCCAAGAAGCACATGGCCAAGCGTGCGCCGTCGAAGTCCGTCATGGCCCTGCAAGAGGCGCTGAACAAGCACGGCGCCGACCTCAAGGCCGACGGCTTCATGGGCCCGAAGACCCGCGCCGCGCTCAAGAAGTTCCAGGCCGCGAATGGGCTCAAGGCCACCGGCCGGGCCGACAAGGCGACCCGCGTCAAGCTCGGCGCCTAGCCCTTTCGGCATCCGACGAAACGCCGGCGCCCGGACGGGCGCCGGCGTTTTCGTGTCCGGTTCGTGCCCGCGCCGTCGAATGAACGCGGCACGGACAAAATTATGACACGATTGTAGCGTGAATTAGGCTCATCGCGCCTTCCGCAGTCGTGCCGGCCCCGCCGGCGGAGTCCCTCGGAAGGCCGCGTTCGAGCGGGGCCCGGGTATCCCCCCCATCCGGGTCCCGCTTTTTCTTTGCCCCCGTCTCAGCCGGTGGCGCCGGCCCCACGCGCCACGCTCGATGCCTGGCGCGACACCAGCCAATAGAGCGCGACCAGCGGCATCAGTAGCGCGAGCACGATCACGGTTAGCGCCGAGGCCGGGCCCATTCCACCCGAAACCCAGAGCCCCCACACCACGACGGCGAGGGTCGTGTTGCCCTGGGCCGACAGCAGCGTCGCGATGGTGAGCTCGCGATAGGTCAAGAGCGCGAGCCACAGCCAGGAATACAACATCGCCGGGACGAGAAGCGGCAGCACCACCCGGCGGAACGCCGACCAGCGCCGCGCGCCCGCGACCCACGAGGCCTCCTCCAGCTCGCCATGGATCTGGATCAGCGCGCCGTTCATCACCCGCGTGCCGTAGCTGAGCCGGACGATGATGTAGCAAATCAGGATCAGCCAGATCGAGCCATAGAGCGGGATCGCCTTGTCGACCACGAACAAAGCGACCAGCAGCGCGCCGACGCCGAAGATGATCCCCGGCACGGCATGCGGCAGGAAGGCGAAGAAGTCGAACACCGCGCGCCAGCGCAGCTTCGAGCGGATCACCACCCACGAGAACGCGATCGAGAGCCCGACCACGATGGTGGGCGTCAAAAGCAGCAGCAGGCCCGTGTGGCGGATGCCGTCGCCGATCAGCCCCCAGGGCAGGCGATGGAAATTGTTCAGCGAGACGAACTGCAGCGCGGCCAGCGACGGCGGGCGAAAGAAGCTGAGGAGCGAGGACCAGATCAGCGCCAGCACCGGGATGCCCTGGCCGAGGAAGAGGTAGAGCCCCACGAGCCCCCAGGCGATCCAGACGCCCTTGCCCAGCTTGATCAGGCGCGGGCGGTACCCCTTGCCCGTCACCACCTGGAAGCGCGCGGCGTTGCGCTGGATGCGCGTGTACCAGACGCTCATCGCGATGGCGAGCGGCACCATCACCGCACCAAGCGCCGCCGCGGCGCCGTAGCGCGGCAGGTCGGTGTCGGGGTTCACGTAGAAATAGATCTGGGTCGAGAAGGTGAAGATGCGCCGCGACCAGCCGATGATCGCCGGCACGTCGAACGCCGCGAACCCTATGATGAACGAGTACAGCATCGCCGCCGCAACACCGGGCCAGATCAGCGGCAGGGTGACGCGCAGGAAGGTCTGGCGATGGCTCGCGCCTGCCGCGTAGGACGCCTCCTCCAGCGCCGGGTCCATCATGCGGAACAAGGCCGCCGTCATCACGAAGGTGAGCGGCGCGAGGGCGAGGCCTTCGACCCAGCCCATGCCGCCGATGGTCGCGATGTTGAACGGCGGCTGGGCGAGGCCGAACAGATCCATCGCCCAGCGGTTGACGATGCCGATGCGTGGCTGGAGGAGGAAGATCCAGCCCATCGCCACGGTGAAGCCGGGGATCAGAAGCCCCGTCGTCATCACGGTGAACAAGGCCGTCTTGCCGGGCAGGTCGGTGCGCTCGGCGAGCCACGCCATCGGGATGCCGAAGGCGCAGGCGACCAGCACCGCAACGCAGGAGAATTCCAGCGTGTTGACCAGCACGATGTAGGTCTGCCGGTCGCCGAACACGCGGAGGTAGTTGGCGAGGCTCGCGTGACGCTCCGGCGTGCCGGGAAGGCCGGTGTAGAAGCTCAGCCAGATCACCGCAACGGCAAGGCCGAACACGACGAGGCTGGTCGCCGCGGCGATGCCGACCATAGTGCCCGGCATCAGGTCGCGCTCGCGCGCGCCGCCGCGCGCCCGCCCGGCCGGCCCGACCGCGGTCAGTCCGGCCATGACGTGGGCACGCGAACACGTCTCCCTCTCCGCCCGCTTGCGGGGGGAGAGGGTGGCGCGAAGCGCCGGGCGAGGTGGATTTCGATCACGGCTGCGGTTTCCCCCACCTTACCCCGACCCTCTCCGCCCCCCAGAGGCGGAGAGGGAGACGGGCGGCGGGCGTCACGCGTCGCGCCTACTTCTTCTGGCTGGCGCGCAGCGCCTTGACCATCGGCCCCTTCGCCTTGTCCATCTCCGGGTGCGCGTTGAGATAGGCGATGGTGATGTCGAGGAACTTGGCGCCCTTCGCCTCGTACTTAGAGGCGAATTCGTGGTCCGGCGCGTCGGGCAGCGTGTCGAGGTCGACGAGCCACGTCTTGCGCACCGTCTGCTGGCCCTCGGTGGTCATGGTGTAGGCGACATAGAGCGCGGCCGCCGCCTTATGCTGGGCGTTCTTGGGCACGCCGAGATACCAGAACCGGCGCTGCGCCGCGTCGAGCATGATGGCGTGCGCGACCGGCGCGCCCTTCATGCGCCACTCGTCGGCCTGCTGCGGGCTGCAATCCATCACCATCGCGGCGTACTCGCCGGTGGCGATGCGCTCGCCGTCGCCGCAGCGCAGCAGGCCCGAAAGCTGGCCCGACAGCTTCTTGATGTAGTCGATCGCCTTGTCCGGGCCCCACCGGTCGGTCGAGGAGATCGCCTCGAACCCGGCGGCGTAGACCGTCGACGCGATCTTGCCCTTCCAGAATGGCTTGAGGAAGTCGGTGAGACGTTCCGGCGTCTGGTCCTTCGGCACGAGCTGAGTGTTGTAGGTGACGCCGGGAAAGCCGGTGGCGAAGCGGACGACCTGGTTGCCCTCCTCAGTGATCTCGGGGGTGATGCGGCCCGGCAGCAGCTTGGGCCAGTCGTAGGCGATCATGTCGTGGCGCGAGGTCAGCACCTGGGCGAACGGTCCCGGCCCGATATAGATGTCGGTCGAGGCCGGCTGGTTCGCCGCGATCTCGGAGGCGAGCTTGTGCGCCGTGGCCGCCATCGAGGCGCCAGGCGCGTAATGGATCGCGATATTCGTGCCGAACATCTTGTTGATGTTCTTCGCGAAAATCTTCTGGCCCTCGGCGCCGCCCAACACGTCCTGCGACCAGGTCACGTTGAGCGTGCCCTCCTTGTTCGCCTCGGCGACGATCTTCTGCATCTCCGGGCTGAGATCGGCGGCGAATGCGGGCGCGCCGGCGAGCGCGAGGACGGCACCCGCGGCAAGGACGCGGGCGAGCTTCGGGGTCGCGGCAGTGGCGGCTGACGGCATGGTCGTCTCCCTGTTGCCTTATCCGTTGTTGGGCCAAGCCTAGCAGACCCGGCCACCGGGGGCCAACCGGCTTGGAGAGGCCCAGCCCCGCCCTTGATAAGCGGGCCGGATGGGACGACATTGCCCCCGGCATCGGCCAAGACGGGAACAGACATGGCGGAACCGGGCACGCCGCCCGTGATCGGCATTATCGGCGGCTCAGGCGTCTACGATATCCACGGGCTCGCGAACACGCGCTGGGAGACGGTGAACACCCCGTTCGGCGCGCCCTCCGACGCGCTGTTGATCGGCGAGCTCGCGGGCCAGACGCTCGTCTTCCTGCCGCGCCACGGGCGCGGCCACCGCGTGCCGCCGTCGGAGCTCAATTTCCGCGCCAACATCGACGCGCTGAAGCGCGCCGGCTGCACCGAGATCGTGTCGGTGAGCGCGGTGGGCTCGCTCCGCGCCGAGCTGGCGCCCGGCACGTTCGTCATTATCGACCAGTTCATCGACCGCACATTCGCGCGCCGGAAGTCGTTCTTCGAGACCGGGCTGGTGGCGCACGTGTCGATGGCCGACCCCGTCTGCCCCGCCTCGGGGACGCGATCGAGGACGCGGCGCGCGAGCTCGGGCTGCACGCCGTGCGCGGCGGGACGTACCTCGTGATGGAGGGGCCGCAATTCTCCAGTCGCGCCGAAGTCCGAGCTCTATCGGAGCTGGGGCTGCGACGTGATCGGCATGACCAACATGCCGGAGGCCAAGCTCGCCCGCGAGGCGGAGATGTGCTACGCAACCATCGCCATGGTCACCGACTACGATTGCTGGCACCCGCACGACGCGGCGGTGACGGTGGAGCAGGTGATCTCGGTCCTGCTGGAGAACGCCGAGCACGCTCGGTCCCTCGTCAAGGCGGTGGCGCCGCGCCTGCACGGGCGCACGGCCTCCTGCCCCGCCGGCTGCCACACCGCGCTCGACAATGCGATCATCACCTCACCAGACGCGCGCGACCCCGGCATCGCCGGCCGGCTCGACGCGGTGGCCGGGCGCGTGCTGGGGAAGCGCGACGCATGAAGGTCGGCGGTGTTCATACCCGCACCATCTGGCCGAACGCGCACGGGACGGTCGGGATCATCGACCAGACCCGCCTGCCCCACGCGTTCGTCACAAGCGACCTCTCGACGATGGAGGAAGCCGCGCACGCGATCAAAGCGATGCTGGTGCGCGGCGCGCCGCTGATCGGCGCGACGGCTTCCTACGGCATGGCGCTGGCGATGGCGCGCGATCCCTCGGACGCCGACCTGGACGCCGCCTATAAGACCCTGCTGGCGACGCGGCCGACGGCGGTGAACCTTCGCTGGGCGCTGAACGACATGGCGCAGACATTGCGCCCGCTCGCGCCCGCCGCGCGCGCCGAAGCGGCGTGGCAGCGCGCCGCGGCGATCTGCGACGAGGACGTGGCGCTCTGCGAGTTCATCGGCAACCATGGCCTGAAGCTGATCCAAGCGGCGTGGGAGAAGACGGGCAAGGGGCGGCCGGTGAACGTGCTGACCCACTGCAACGCCGGCTGGCTCGCGACGGTGGACTGGGGCACGGCTCTCGCGCCGATCTACAAGGCGCACGATGCGGGCGTGAAGGTGCACGTCTGGGTGGACGAGACCCGGCCGCGCAACCAGGGCGCCTCGCTCACCGCGTGGGAATTGCTGAACCACGGCGTCGCGCACCACGTGATCGTCGACAATGCCGGCGGACATTTGATGCAGCGGGGCGAGGTCGACCTCTGCATCGTGGGCACCGATCGCACCACCGCATCGGGCGACGTCGCCAACAAGATCGGCACCTATCTCAAGGCGCTGGCAGCGAAGGACAACGACGTGCCGTTCTACGTGGCCCTTCCCGGCCCGACCATCGACTGGACCATCGAGGATGGGCGCACCATCCCCATCGAGGAGCGCGCCGCGACCGAAGTCACCCACATCGCGGGCCGCACGGACGCAGGCGCGGTGGCGACCGTGCTGGTCACGCCCGAGGGCAGCCCGGCCGCCAACCCCGCGTTCGACGTGACCCCCGCACGGCTCGTCACCGCGCTGATCACCGAGCGCGGCGTGTGCCCCGCGACGCGCGAGGGGCTGGCCGGCCTCTACCCCGACCTCGCCCAACGGAAGACCGCCTGATGGAGTCGCGCTGGTCGGAGGACGACGCGCGCGCCGCCGTCGCCCGCTACGCGGCCAAGGGCGTCAGCGAGGATCTCGCGCTCCGCGTCTACACTTCTCGCCTCCTGGGGCGCGACCGGCGCCTGGTGCTGCACGGCGGCGGCAACACCTCGGTCAAGACCACGACGATGGACCTGTTGGGCGATGAGGTCGAGGTGCTGTGCGTCAAGGGCTCGGGCTGGGACTTGTCGGACATTGAGCCGCCGGGCCTGCCCGCCGTGCGCCTTGCGCCGCTCGGCAGGCTGCTTGCCCTCGACGCGCTCTCGGACGAGGATATGGTCGACTACGTGCGCGGCAATCTGATGGATTTCCTCCGCGCCCAACCCGTCGGTCGAGACGCTGCTGCACGCCTTCCTGCCGCACAAATTCGTCGACCACACCCACGCCGATGCCGTGCTGGCGGTCACCGACCGCGCCGACGGCGCACAAATCTCCGCGGAGGTGTTCGGCAAGCGCCTGGCCTTGGTGCCCTATATCATGCCGGGGTTCGCCCTGGCGAAGTCGTGCGCGGAGATCTACGCCGCGAACCCCGACGTCGAGGGGCTGGCGCTTCTCAAGCACGGCATCTTCACCTTCGGCGCGACGGCGCGCGAATCCTACGAGCGCATGATCGACGCCGTGACGCTGGCGGAGCGCCACCTCGCGGCGAAGCCGCCGCGCGGCTTCGCCCAGGTCGCCCTCCCCAACGACGTCTCTGCGCCCGAAGAAATCGCTCCCATCGTGCGCGGCCTGGTCGCGTCGCCGCCCGCCGCGGAGGGCGGCGAGCCGAAACGCGTGATCCTCTGCCACCGTTCCTCGCCCGCAATCCTCGACTATGTCGGCGGGGCAGAGCTTGAGCGCTATGGCCGCGCCGGGCCGGTGACGCCCGACCACGTGATCCGCACCAAGCCCTGGCCGCTGATTCTGCCCGCGCCGCGCGCGTCCGGCCTCGCCGCCTTCCGCGCCGCGGCGGAGAAGCAAGTGGCCGATTACGTCGCGTCCTACCGCGCCTATTTCGACCGCTACAACACGGCGCAGGCCCGGCCCAGGATCGCGCTCGACCCGATGCCGCTGGTCGTGCTGGTGCCCGGCGTGGGGCTTTTCGGCGTCGGCAAGTCGGCGAAGGACGCGGCGACCGCCGCCGACCTGGCCGAGACCACCATCGGCGTCGTCGCCGCCACCGAGGCGCACGCGAAATTCGAGTCGATCCCCGAGCGGGACGTGTTCGACATGGAGTACTGGTCGTTGGAGCAGGCGAAGCTCGGCAAGGCGGCGGAAAAGCCGCTCGCCCGCCACGTCGCCGTCGTCACCGGCGGCGCCTCGGGCATCGGCCGCGCCACCGCCAAGGCGCTTTCCGCCGAGGGCGCCGAGGTCTGCGTGCTCGACCTGAATGCGACCGACGGCGCCATCGCATGCGACGTGACCGACGCCGCCTCGGTGCGCCACGCTTTCCGCGAGGTGGTGGCGCGTCATGGCGGGGTCGACATCGTGGTGTCGAACGCCGGCGCGGCCTGGCAGGGCAGGATCGGCGAGGTGGACGAGGCGGTGCTGCGAAAGAGCTTCGAGCTGAACTTCTGGAGCCACCAGCGCGTCGCCCAGGCAGCGGTCGCCGTGATGCGGGCGCAGAAGACCGGCGGGTGCCTGCTGTTCAACGTCTCGAAGCAGGCGCTCAACCCCGGCCTCGATTTCGGCCCCTATGGCCTGCCCAAGGCCGCGACCTTCGCGCTGATGCGCCAGTACGCCATCGACCACGGTGCCGAGGGCATCCGCGCCGACGCGGTGAACGCCGACCGCATCCGCACGGGATTACTCTCCGACCGGATGATCGCCGAGCGCTCGAAGGCGCGCGGCGTTTCCGAGCGCGACTACATGTCGGGCAACCTGCTGGGCCGCGAGGTGACGGGCGACGACGTGGCGCGCGCCTTCGTTTCGCTGGCGCTGGCGCGGTCCACGACCGGCGCGGTGGTCACCGTCGACGGCGGCAACATCGCCGCCGCGCCGCGCTGACCGGGGACGAGCGCGCCCGATGATCCTGGAATCGAACGTGCCGCGCCTCTCCGAGGAATGCCGGCCTCTCGCCCGCGTGCTCGACGTCGGCGGCTGGCACCGGCCGTTCCGCCTGGCCACCCACGTGATCGACGTCATGCCGTACGAGACGCGCTGCGGGTTCGACGCCATCGATCCGGAGAACGCGGAGCGCATCACCGCGGACAACTGGGTGGTGCAGGACGTCTGCGTCACCCCGTGGCCGTGGCCGGACAAGTTCTTCGATTTCAGCGTCTGTTCGCATCTTCTGGAGGACGTGCGCGATCCCGTCGCCGTCTGCCGCGAGCTGGTGCGCGTCTCCAAGCGCGGCTATATCGAGGTGCCGTCGCGCGAGCGCGAGATCTTCTGCAAGGCGCGCCTCGCGCGCTGGAAGATCGCGCTGGGGCGCATTCCCGACATCGGCTTTACCCACCATCGCTGGTTCTGCGCGATCGACGGCAACGAGATCCGCTTCGAGCGCAAGGGGCTCGATTCCATCGCCCGGCCCGACTACTACATCACCCGCGCCGAGCTCGGCCGCAAGTTGACCGAGACCGAGTCCGGCATCTGCCTGTGGTGGGAGGGCTCGTTCGCGGCCAGCGAAATGGTCGACGTCGAGAACACCACAGCGGGCTACGCCGCCTTCAAGAAGGACGCGCTCGCCCGGCTGCGCGCGCGGTAGAGTCCTTCCAATCGGGCGGCTCCAGCCCGCTCCCCCTCCCGGCCACCCAACGACAGTGTGCTGGTATGGGTGGCCGGGAGGGGGGAGCGGGTCGTGCGCGAGGCCCACAACGAAAACGGGCGGCCCGTGGCCGCCCGCTTCCGCAAACGAGGATCGCTTACGCTGCCGCGCGGTTCGGCGGGCTGAGGTGGGAGCCGAGGAACTCGAGGGCGCGCGCCTTCGCGGTCTTGGCCGCCTCCTCGTGGAAGCTGCCGCGCTCGTCGCAGGTGAAGCCGTGGCCCGCGCCGGCATAGACAAAGGTCGGCAGGTTCGGATGGGCGGCCTTCACCGCCTCGACCTTGTCCATCGCGATCGACTGGTCGAGCTCGCCGAAATGGAGCTGGACCGGGCACTTGGGCTTCTGGTCCTTGAACTCGAAGACCTGGCCGCCGTAGAAGCTGACGCCCGCCGCGAACCCGTCGAGGTCGCAGCATGCCTTCCACACCACCGACCCGCCGAAGCAGTAGCCGATGATGCCGACCTTGCCGGCGCTCTTGAGCGCGTCGCGCGCGGCGGCGACGTCGGCGAGGATGCCGTCCCAGTTCAGCTTCTGGCGCAGCGCCACGCCCTTGCCGCGGTCCTCCTCGCCGTAGCCGAGCTCGGCGTCGCGCTCGGCCCGGTCGAACATCTGCGGGGCGATGCAGACATAGCCTTCCTTGGCGTACTGGTCGCACAGGTTGCGGATGTGATGGTTGACGCCGAAAATCTCCTGGATCACCACGACGCCGCCCTTGGGCGTGCCCGCGGGGTCCGCACGATACGCGCCGAGCTCAAAATCGTCCTTGGCCTTCAACTTGATCTTCTGGCCCATTGCCGTCTCCTCGGGTTCTGAAGCGCCGTCCCCATGCGGCCGGCGCCCGGTTGATTTGCGGCTCGCTCCGTTTTAGACGAGCCGCCCCGCGGGCGCAACGTATGGACGGGGGCTGCAAGATTTTCTAGCATGCGGAAAGGCCGCCGCAGAGCGGTCGGAATTCCGGGAGGGGACGCCATGCGGTTTCACCCTGCAGTCCTGGCGCTCGCACTTACGGCCGCGGCGTGCGCGCCGACCTCGCAGATGCCGACCGTCGACCCGGCGCTGGCCCGCGCCGAGGCGGAAAAGCAGCGCGAGCTTGCGATCACGGACCGGGTGAGCGAGCTGGCCCGCCTGCGGCGCGTCGCCGACCGGCTGCTGGTCGCCGGCGCCGATTTGTGCGGCAAGCGCGTCGCATGGCGGCTCGGCCTCGCGGTCGCCACACGCGACGAATTCGACAGCGATTTCCGCGACGCCGAGACCAAGAAGCTCGGCATGGACGACCGCCTGCGCGCCCTGGTCGTCGTGGCGGACCGGCCCGCCGCCCGCGCCGGGGTGCAAGCGAGTGACGCGCTGGTCGCGCTTGAAGGCTGGAAGGTGCCAAGAAGGCGTGCGACTTCGACGTCCGCGTGGTGCAGGATGACAACGTCAATGCCTCGGCCGACAGCGACGCCATCAACATCAACACCGGCATGATGCGCTTCGCAGACACCGACGTGGCGCTCGCAACCGTCGTGGGCCACGAGATCGCTCACGACCTCATGGGCCATATCGACAAGAGGCGCGGCAATGCCGCCATCGGCATGCTGTTCGACCTGGTGTTCGCCGGGCTCGGCGCCAACACAAACGGGGCGTTCGCCCGCATGGGGGCGGGCGCGTTCAGCCGGGAGTTCGAGGCCGAGGCCGACTATGTCGGGCTCTATCTCGAGGCGCGGGCACACTACCCCATCGCCAAGGCGCCGGACTTCTGGCGGCGCATGGGCGCCCTGCACCCCGACCATATCAAGGACAGCTTCCAGTCCGACCATCCGGCGGCGCCCGCGCGCTTCGTCGCCCTCGAAAAGACCGTGGCGGAGATCGCGGCGAAGGAAAAAGGCGGGCGCACCGCTGGTGCCCAACGCCAAGCCCGCGCCGGCGGCGCCGGTGCTGCCCGACGCCGACGGCCAATCGCTCAATTGGTAGAACGGCCTGATTAATCCGCCACCGGGACCACATTTTCGTGCTAATTTTTCGGTCGTGGCGGGCCTCGTGGGTTGGGGACACGGCCCGCAGGGATGTCTGAATGGGCCAGGGCAAACGGCGTGGCGCCGAGTTGCCGGGTTGGGCGCCGGTGCCCGGCGACCTTGAAACCTACCGCGGCGCTCTGTTCCGCGCCATCGCGGAGGCGAGCGCCGACGGCATCATCGGCATCGCGAACGACGGCACGATCATCGCATGGAACCCGGGCGCCGAGACGATCTACGGCTACAGCGCCGCCGAGGCGGTGGGACGGAAGGTCACGCTGCTGATCCCGCCCGACCGGCACGACTACGCGATCGGGCGCATCGCCGCGTTCCGCACGGTCGAGCGGTTCGAGACCACCCATCGGACACGCGACGGGCGCGAGATCGATGTCGCGATCACGCTGTCGCCGATCTTCGACGCCGAGGGCACCATGATCGCCCAATCGGCCGTGCTGCGCGACGTGACCGAGGCGAAGCGCCTCGCCCGTGAGCGCGACCGGCTGGCCGCGGCCGTCGCCGCCGCGCACGATTCCGTCATCGTGTGGGAGCCGGACGGCACCATCGTGTCGTGGAACCCCGCCTCGGAGCGGCTCTACGGCTACACCGCCGAGGAAGCGGTCGGCCAGTCGCTCCTGATGTTGGTCGAGCCCGAGCGCCACGATTACTGGCAGAAGACCTTGCCCGACGTGCTGGGGGGCAAGCTGTTCGACCAGTACGAGACGGTGCGCCGGCACAAGAGCGGGCGGCTGATCGACGTGTCGCTGACCGTCTCGGTGATCCGCGACGAGGACGGCCGGATCGAAGGCGTGGTCACCATCGCCCGCGACGTGACCGAGCGCAAGCGTGCGGCGGAGCGCCAGCGCTTCCTCCTGAACGAGCTCGACCACCGGGTGAAGAACACGCTGGCGGCGGTGCAGTCGATCGCGGCGCAGAGCCTGCGCGGCACGCAGGACCCGGAGGACGCGCGGCGCAAGCTGGAGGAGCGGCTGCTCGCGCTCGCCAACGCGCACGATCTGCTGACGCGCGACCAGTGGACCGGCGTGGCGCTGACCGACCTGGCCGGCCGGCTCCTCACACCCTATGGCGGGGATGAGCCGGGGCGCGTCGCCATCGCTGGGCCGGAGCTGCGCCTGCCGGCGCGCGCCGCGGTGGCGTTCGCCATGGCGTTCCACGAGCTTGCCACCAACGCCGCCAAGTACGGCGCCCTCTCCTGCCCCGAAGGGCGGGTGCGGCTCGACTGGCGGCTCGACCGCGAGGGGCCGGGCACGCGGCTCCGCCTCGCCTGGCGCGAGGAGGGCGGACCGCGGGTCTCGCCCCCCAACCGGCGCGGCTTCGGCTCGCGGCTGGTCGAGGAAGGGCTTGCCCGCGAGCTGGGCGGTGACGTCGCCATCCGCTACGAGCCCGAGGGCGTGGTGTGCGCCATGGACATCCCCCTGCCGCTGGGCGAGCCCGCCGCGGCTTGACGGGGCCGGCGGGGCTGGCGTAAAAACCGCCCGTCGACGCCCCCGTCGCGGCCGGTGGGGGCGCGTTTCGTTTCGGAGGTTGCGATGTCGCGTCGCTGCTCGATCACCGGCAAGGGCGTGCTCGCTGGCAACAACGTCAGCCACGCGAACAACAAGACCCGCCGTCGCTTCCTGCCCAACCTGCAGGAGACGTCGCTCTTGTCCGACGCGCTGGGCGGCACCGTGCGGGTCAGGCTGACCACGCGGGCGATCCGCACGGTCGACCGCAATGGCGGGCTCGACGCCTATCTCCTGAAGACGCCCGACGCCAAGCTCCCCGACGAGGCGCAGGTGCTCAAGCGCCGCATCAAGAAGGCCGCCGCCAAGGCGGAGGCGCGGGCCGGATGAGCCCCGCCGCCGGCGCCGGCGCCACGCGCGCCGCGCCGGAGACGCGGCGCTTCGCCTTCACCGTCACCCACCGCGACGCCGACAGCCGGGCGCGCTGCGGCACGCTCGAAACCCCGCACGGCGCGGTCGAGACTCCCGCCTTCCTGTTCTGTGCCACCAAGGCGGCGATCAAGGCGGTGACGCCGGATCTCGCCCGCGCCGAGGGGGCGCAGGCGATCCTCGCCAACACCTACCACCTGATGCTGCAGCCCGGGCCCGAGATCGTGGCGCGGATGGGCGGGCTCCACCGGTTCATGGGGTGGGACGGGCCGATGCTGACCGATTCCGGCGGGTTCCAGATCTTCAGCCTGTCGCGCGGCAGCGAGGTGGATGACGCACTCCGCAATGCGCCGGCGACGGGCCGGCCCAAGGCCAACCTGGTCAAGATCAGCGAGGAAGGCGCCGCGTTCCGCTCGCACATCGACGGCACGCCGCACCTGCTCACCCCCGAGCGCTCGATCGACATCCAGCGTGCGCTGGGCGCCGACCTGGTGGTGGCGCTTGACGAGTGCCCGCCGGCGCATCTCGACCGCGACGCGACCACGCGCTCGCTGGCGCTGACCCACCGCTGGGAGGACCGCTCGCTGGCGCAGTTCGCCCGCCACGACGACGGCCGCCAGGCACTCTACGGCGTCGTCCAGGGCGGGATCTATCCGAACCTCCGGCGCGAATCCGCCGACTTCGTTTCGTCGCGGCCGTTCTTCGGCCATGCCATCGGCGGGTGCCTGCCGGCCCGCCAGGAGGACGCGCCGATGTACGAGGTATTTTCCATGGCGGCCGAGGCGCTCGACCCCGCCCGGCCGATCCACCTTCTGGGGATCGGCGGGGTGCGCGACATCTGGGAAGGGGCGGCGCGCGGCGTCGACACGTTCGACTGCGTCCACCCGACCCGCGTGGCGCGCCACGGCCAGGCGCTGGTGCGCGGGCCCGGCTTCCGCATGAATCTGCGCAACGCGCGTTACCGCGACGATTCCGCGCCGATCGACACGGACTGTAGCTGCGCGGCCTGCCGCCGATTCAGCCGCGCCTATCTGCACCATCTGATCAAGGCTGGCGAGGTGACCGGGCTGGTGCTGATCACGCTGCACAACATCGCCTTCATGAACCGGCTGATGGCAAGCGTCCGCGCCGCGATCCAGGGCGGCACGTTCCGCGCCGAAATGCGCGCCTGGTGCGGCGCATAGCGCGGGCGGGCTGAAGCTGGATCGATAGACTTGCGCCTGCGCCACGCCTAGAATTTCTACAATAGACAGCCGAAAAGGGGAGTGAAACCAATGATACGGCGCTTCGCTGCGATGCTGCTCCTGTGCGCGGGGGCCGCGCTTCCCTCCGTCGCTTCGGCCGACGATCCGATCACATTGAAATTCGGCTTCGCCAACCGGCCGGGCACCTGGACGAACGTCAACGGCATCGCGCCCTGGTCGAAGGACGTCGAAAGCCGGACCGCCGGCGCGCTCAAGATCAAGGTGTTCGCGGGCGGCTCGGTCGTCAATCAGCGCAATACCTACGACCGGCTGCTCAACGGCGTCGTCGATCTGGCGTACGGCCCGTTCGGCGCCATCACCGACACGATGCCCCATGTCGAGGTGACCGCACTGCCGTTCGAGTCGCCGGGCATCGTCGCCTCCGCCGCCGCCGCCTGGCAGCTCTATAAGGACGGCGTGTTCGCCGAGGACTTCAGCCGCATCCACATCATCACCACGTGGTGCATGCCCGGATCGGTTCTGCACACGACGCGGGAGGTGAGGACCCTCGACGACCTCAAGGGAATGAAGCTTTCGTCGGCGACCCGCACCAACGGCGAGGTCAGCGAGCGGCTCGGCGCCACGGTCATCACGATCACCAACCCCCAGGCCTACAGCGCGCTGGAGCGCGGCATGATCCAGGGCCTGCTGCTGCCCAACTCCGGGGCCATGACGTTCCACCTGCAGGACGTGGCCAAGTACCATCTGGGCGGGCTGCCGCTCGGCTGCACGACCGCGGGATTCTTCATGAACAAGGACGCCTATGCGCGGCTGCCCGGCAAGTTCCGGACGGCGATCGATGCAGCTTCGGGCGACGCCATGGCGAAGCACATGGCCCAGGCGGCGGTCCACGAAGAAGAGCTGGCGACCAAGCAGGTCGCAGCCGCCAACGGGTCGGTCATGCGCTCACTCGACAAATCGCAGATCGAGGGGTGGGGCGCACGGCTCAGGCCGATGGCCGCGGCCTGGGTCAAGAATACGCCGGGCGGCGACAAGGTGCTGGCCGCCTATCGCGCCGCGATCGCCAGGGTGCGCTCCGACATGTGAAGCCGTGCGCGCAGGGCTCGGCACGTCGCAGGGACTTCAACCGCGAATGGCATCCCGGTTGAAGCGCCGCTCGGTCCCGCGGCTTTACCGGCTTCGCGGCTTCGTTGTAGTCTCCGCGGCAACCAGAACATGCGGGAGGTCACGCCCATGAGACAGCAATTCGCGATCTGCGCCGCCGCCGTGGCGCTCGTGGCGGCCACGCCGGCGGCCCGCGCGGCCGGCACGGTCGCGTTCGCCTCGCTGCCGCAGGGCACGATCAACTACTTCCAGTGCAGCGCGCTGGCCAAGGTGATCCAGGAGCATTCCAACCTGCGCATGCGGGTGAGCCCGCTGCGCTCGGGCGAGATGGCGCTCTCCGCAGTGAACGCCGGCGAGGCGGAGTTCGACCTGGGCGCCGCGCCCGAGGCCGCGAAGGGCCTGGCCGGCGAGGACTATTTCAAGGGCCGCAAGAATCCGAACATTCGGGTCGCGTTCAATCTGCGCCCGCTGATCCTAGGCATGTTCGTGCGCAAGGATTCGGGCATCGACACTTACGCCGACCTCAAGGGCAAGCGCATGCCGTCGGGCTGGAACGCCTTCCCGTCGAGCCGCGGCTATCTCGAGGCACTGCTCAAGACCGGCGGACTGACCATGAAAGACGTGAAGGGCGTGCCGGTGCCCGGCCTCGTCCGCTCGGTCGAGGACTTCAAGGAAGGCAAGAACGACGGCACAGTCGTCGCGTACGAGGCGCCGATGGTGCGCGAGGCGGATTCGGCGGTGGGCGGGCTCAAGTTCCTGTCGGTGCGCGAGGGACCGGAGGCGCTGGCCGCCGTGCGCTCGGTCGATCCCAATTTCTTCATCGCGACCGTGCAGCCGGGCCCTCGCGCCGTGGGCGTCGAGAAGCCGACGCGCATGCTGGCCTTCGACATCGTCATCACCACCTCGTCCAAGGTGCCGGACAGCGTGGTCGAGACCGTCGTCAAGACCGTGCACGACCACCGCGCCGACCTGATCAAGGCGCACGCCTCGTTCGCCGCGTTCGACCCGAAGAACATGGCGAAGCCGTACGAGACGCTGCGCTACCATCCGGCCGCGATCGCCTATTACAAGAAGATCGGCATCTGGCACGAGGGCAAGTAGCCCGCCCGACAGATCCGCGCCGCGAGGAAGCCCGCCGTGGCTGAGCTGGAAGAAGCCGTCGAGGTCGCGGGGGCGAGCCGGTTCGTCAAAGCGAGCCGCGTCACCCTCGCGGCGGCCATGTCCCTCGTCTCGATCGCCTGGTCGCTCGACCTGTTCCGCCCGGTCGGGCTGGTCCTCTACAACGAGCAGTTCCTGGCCGGCATGCTGGGCCTCGCGCTCGGCCTGATCTACCTGCAGTTCCCGGCGAAGCAGGGCGCCAAGCGCACCCACCTGCCGTGGTACGACGCGGCGGCGGCACTGATCGGGCTCGCGACAGCGGCCTATGTCGCCGTCAACTACCCCGACATGACCGACCGGATGATCGCCAAGCCCCTCGACGAGCTGGTGGTCGCCGTCATCCTGTTCGCGCTGATCGTCGAGGGGCTGCGCCGGTCAGTCGGCAACACGCTGGTGATCGTGCTGGCGGTGTTCGTGGTCTATGCGCTGGTCGGCCAGTGGGGGCCGGGCATCCTGCAGACGCGCGAGATCGACGCCGACAAGCTGTTCATCTATCTCTCGCTCGACACCTCGGCGCTGCTGGGCCCGGCGCTTGGGATCGGCGTCACCATCGTGATCGCCTTCATCTTCTTCGGCCAGCTCCTGCTGCGCTCGCACGGCTCGAACTTCTTCAACGATTTCGCCATCGCGGCGATGGGGCGCTACCGCGGCGGCTCGGCCAAGATCGCGATTACCGCCTCGGGCCTGTTCGGCACGATCTCGGGCATCGCGTCGTCGAACATCATGGCGACGGGCGTGGTGACCATCCCGCTGATGCGCCGCGCCGGCTATCCCGCCCACGTCGCCGCCGCGATCGAGGCGGTGGCTTCCACAGGCGGCGCGCTGGTGCCGCCGGTGATGGGCGCGGTCGCCTTCCTGATGGCCGACATACTGGCCATGCCGTACCGCGACGTGGCGATCGCCGCGATCGTGCCGGCGCTCCTCTACTACACCGCCCTCTTCATCTTCGCCGACCTTGAGGCGGCGAAGGGCGGCTACGCGCGCGTCGCCGAGGACATGATCCCCAAGTTCTGGTCGGTTTTGAAGACCGGCTGGATCTTCGCCCTGCCCTTCGTCGTGCTGGTGGTCGCGCTGTTCACCTGGAACATGCAGCCCGAGACGGCGGCGCTCTACGCCTCGGGGGCGGTGATCGCGCTCGGCTTCACGGTCGGCTACAAGGGCCACCGGCTGAAGCTGGCCGATCTGTGGGCGGCGATCGTCGACACCTCGTCGGGGGTGGTCGGCGTCGTGATGATCGTCGCCGCGGCCGGCTTCATCATGGGCGTCCTGAACCTTTCCGGCCTCGGCTTCGCGCTCACCATGGCGCTGGTCGAGGTGGGCTCGGGCAACACGCTGGTCCTGCTCGCGGTCGCCGCGGTGATCTGCATCATCCTGGGCATGGGCATGCCGCCCATCGGCGTCTACGTACTGCTGGCCGTCGCGGTCGCGCCGTCGCTGGTCGAGGTCGGCGTGAAGCCCCTGGCCGCGCACATGTTCATCTTCTATCTCGGCATGATGTCGATGGTGACGCCGCCGGTCGCCATCGCAGCCTTCTTCGCGGCGAACCTCGCGGGCTCGGCGCCGATGCACACCGGCTACACTGCCATGCGCTTCGGCTGGACTGCCTATATCGTGCCGTTCCTGTTCGTCTTCGCGCCGAGCCTCCTGATGCAGGGCGCGCCGATGCAGATCGCCCAGGCGGTCGTGACCGCGATCGCGGGCGTCTGGCTGGTCTCGGCCGGGTTCGTAGGATACCTCTTCCGGCCGCTGCCGTGGGACCGGCGCGTGCTGTTCGTCGTCGCCGGATTCCTGCTGCTGGTGCCGGCCGGCGCGGCATCGTGGGGACCGCTTTCGGACATAGTGGGCTTCGCCCTCGCCATCGCGCTGGTCGCCGTCGAGGCGGCGATCCGCCGCCGGGCCGTTCGCACCGCCTAGCGCCGTTGGGAGCGACCGCGCGGCCGTTGGGCCGCTTGCCAATATGCGATATTTTCATTACACAGCTTGGCGGGGCTGCCGGGTGCAGAGCGGCCGTGAAAACGGAACGTCTGGGGATCGTGTTCGCCTTTCGGGGCGCAAGAAAAATAAAAATCAGTAACTGGGGAGGCCTTTGATGGCGAACGTCGCGCAGGTGCAAGGCGGCACCGATCAGCCGTTGCTCGAACGGCTGGAGCATTTCTGCGTGATCGCCACGCGGCCGATCGCCTCGATCGGCGTCGCCGGCATGCTGACCGCCGCGGGCGCGACGGTGCTCGACGTCCTGATGCGCTGGCTGTTCAACTCGCCCTTCCCGGCGCTGAACGAGGTCGTCGCGATGCTGTTCGCGGTGGCGATCTCGGCGACCGTACCGGCCGGCCTCGCCAACAAGGTCAACCTGCGGATCGACCTTCTCGCGCGCTTCATGACGCCGCGACTGGGTCTGTGGCTCGACGCGACGGGCTCGCTCCTGCTGCTCACGTTCTTCGGGCTGCTGACCTGGCAGATTTACGTCTATGCCGGCCAGCTCGCAGACCAGGGGCGCGGCACGGTGATGCTCGGCCTGCCGCAGGCGCCGTTCATCTACGGCGTGGCGGTGCTGCTTACCCTGGGCTGCCTGGTCCAGGTCGTCGTCTCGGCGAACAATTTCCGCAAGGTCTCCGCCTACCCGGGCCCGGAGCCGGGCGAAGCGACACACCCGATCTTCACCAAGATCGTGCTCGCCACCGGTATCGCCGTCATCGCGCTCGCCCTCTACGTCACCTTCAACTTGCACGACATTTCGGGCTGGGCGCAGCGCCATATCGGGCTCGAGGTGTTGTACGCGTTCCTCTGCCTGTGGCTGTTCATGCTCGGGCTGGTGCCGCTTGCCGCTGTGATGGGCCTCGTTGGCTTGGTGGGCTCGGCGCTGATCATCGGGTTCGACCCGGCGCTGAGCGCCTTCGCAACCGAGGCGGAGGGCTTCCTCACCAACAGCCAGGTCGGCACGCTGCCCTTGTTCCTGATGATGGGCAGCTTCGCCGCGACGGCGGGCATGGCGACGGACCTTTACGACCTGGCCCACACCGTGCTCGGCCGGCTGCGCGGCGGCCTCGCCTACGCCACCGTGGTGGGCTGCGCCGGGTTCGGAGCGCTGACCTCGTCCTCGATCGCGACCGCATCGCTGATCGGCAAGGTGGCGGTGCCCGAAATGCGCGAGCGCGGCTATTCGCCCGCCTTGTCGACCGGCGTGTGCGCGGCGGGCGGCACGCTGGGCGCGCTGGTGCCGCCGTCGGGGCCGCTGATCGTGTTCGCGCTGCTGACCGAGGCGTCGGTCGGACGGCTGTTCATGGGCGCGTTCGGCCCGGCGCTTCTCAGCGTCATGCTCTACTGCGCGACGGTGTGGCTCTACGTCCACCTCGCGCCCAAGTCCTGCCCCAAAGAGCTCCACGCCGGCATGTCCGATATCGGCAAGGAGCTGTGGAAGTGCCGCGCGGTGGGGGCCCTGTTCCTCGCCGTCATGGGCGGGCTCTATATGGGCATATTCACCGACACCGAGTCCGCCGCGGTCGGCGCGTTCGGCGCGTTCATCGCGGCGCTGCACCGCGGCAAGCTGAAGGGCGGCGCGTTCTGGCGCGTCATGTCCGAGGTGACGGCGGTGACCGCCATGATCTACGGCCTGATCTTCGGCGCCCAGACGTTCTCGTTCTTCGTGGCGGTCTCCGCCCTCACCCAGATCGCGACCGACTGGGTCGGCAGCCTGCACTGGGCGAACTGGGCGGTCACGGCGTTGCTGCTGGTGTTCTACCTGATCCTCGGCTCGCTGATGGAATCGTTCGCGGTGATGGTGATCACCGTGCCGATCGTGACGCCCCTGATCCTCAACATGGGCTACGACCTGGTGTGGTGGGGCATCATCCAGCTTGCCGTGGTCGAGACGGGGCTGATCCACCCGCCCTTGGGCATCAACGTGTTCGTGCTGAAAAGCGTGACGCCCGACGTGCCGATGTGGACGATTTACAAGGGGGTGTTCCCCTATGTCCTTGCCGACTTCGTCAAGCTCGGCCTCCTGGTCGCGTTCCCGGGGATCAGCCTCTATCTCGTGAACCACATGGTCCATTAGGGGGCGTCTGGTGGCCGGCGGCCTCACCCGCGAGGCGGCGATCGCACGCGCCGCGGCCCTCGTCCCCGTCCTCGCCGGGCGCGCGCGGGCGGCGGAAAACCTCCGCCGCCTGCCCGACGAGACCGTGGCCGACCTGCGGGCCGCGGGCCTTCTGAAGATCCTCCAGCCGGCGCGCTATGGCGGGCACCAGCTCGACATCCACACCCATCTCGACGTGATCTCGACGCTCGCCCAGGGCTGCGCCTCGACCGCCTGGGTCTGCGGCGTGATCCATGCCCACACCTGGCTCTCGGGACTGTTCCCCGAGGCGGCGCAGGCCGAGCTCTACGGCGCCGATCCGGACGCCATCACCTGCGCCGTGGTGGCGCCGCGCGGCAGCGCCACGAAGGCCGACGGCGGCTATCGCCTCACGGGATTCTGGCCGTTCGGCTCGGGCTGCCAGCACGCGCAATGGATGTTCCTCGGCGGCCAGGTGAAGGACGGCGCGGGCGCGACGCTCGACGAGGGCGAGTTCCTGGTGCCCACGTCCGACCTCACCATCAACGACGACTGGCACGTCGCCGGCCTCAAGGCGACGGGAAGCTGCAGCGTCCAGGGCAAGGAGCTGTTCGTCCCCGCGCACCGTTACCTCTCGGTGCCGCAGGCCTTCTCGGGTAACGGGCCGGGCCTTAAGCTGCACGAGGGCTGGCTCTACCGCGCCGCCGCGGTGCCGGTGCTCGACATCGCGCTCTGCGGCCCGGCGCTCGGCCTCGCCAAGGCAGCCCTCGCCGCGTTCCGCGACCACGTCAAGGGCGGTCGCCTGCTCGCCTACACCGGCCAAATCCAGCGCGAGTGGGCGGTGACGCACGCCGACCTCGCGGATGCCGCGATCCGCATCGACATGGCGGAGCTCCTGCTCCGCCGCCTTGCCGACGACATCGAGGCGACGGCGAAGGCGGGCGAGGACATGCCGGTCGAGCGGCGCGCGCGGGCGCGGATGGATTGCGCCCAGGCCGTGCGCTCGTGCCTGGAGGCGGTCGACATCTTGTTCCTCGCCGCGGGCGGCGGGACGCTCGCCGAAACCCATCCCCTGCAGCGCGCGAGCCGCGACGCGCACGCCATCAACATGCACGGCTTCCTGGCCTTGCGACCCAACCAGGAGGTCTATGGCCGCGCGCTACTGGGCCTTCCGCCCAACACGCCCCTGCTGTAGCGCCCCCTACTTCGCCAGCTCGAAATCCGTGCGCGCGTCGGAGCAGGTGGCGAACGCCGACGGCTCGGGCGGCGGGACCGCGTTGAAATAGCCGTTGGTGCCCCCGGCCTTCGGCCCCGCATACAGGTCGATCAGGTTAGGCAAGAACAGCCCGGCGAGGCGGCCGAGGAAGGCGGTGCAATACTCTATCGCGACCGGCGTGCCGCCATCGCCGAACCAGGCGATCTGGTAGGCGTCGGTGTAGCCGTTGCGCGACGTGAAGACGCGCACCTTCGTGCCCCACGGGCTCATCGGCTGGGCCGCATCCGGCCCGCTCAGCATCTCCTTGGGGAACACGCCCGCCCGAACGAGCGCGGCCGTCGCGTCGTGGTTGGCCGCGGCGTCCGCGCCCGCGAACCGCTGCTTGCCGGCATAGAGCGCCTGGATGTTCCCGTCGATCGTCCGCATCTCGCGGGCGGCCTGCTCGGGCTTGTCGCCGATGGTCTGCGTCGCCCAGAGCCAGACGGCGGCCACGACCAGCACCACCACGCCAAGCGCGCTGGCGATGCGTAGCCGGCTCATGCCGTGCCGCCGCCGGGCAAACGCGGCCGGCACCTCCGCGATCGAATCGACGACCTTAACCGCGAACCGGTCGGTGCCGAGCCGCTCGGCCGCTTCGCGCTCGGCCTTGCCGTAGCCGGTGAGCACGTGCACCGCGCCGGCGAGCCCGGCGGCGCGCGCGGCGCGCGCGTCCCGCTCGCGGTCGCCGACCATCCACGAGCGGGCGAGGTCGATGGGAAGCTGCCGCGCCGCGGCCAGGATCATCCCCGGCGCCGGCTTGCGCCACGGGTGGTCGACGCGGCGATAGAGCCCCTGGCCGTCCGGGAAGAACGGGCAGGCGAACACCGCGTCGAGCGCCGCGCCGTCCTCGGCGAGCCGGGCGACGAGCCTCGCCTGCACCGCGCGGAACTCGTCCCAGCCGTAATAGCCGCGCCCGATGCCCGACTGGTTGGTCACGACCACCAGCCGCCAGCCGCGGCGGCCCATCTCCGCCAGCGCCTTGCCGGCGCCGGGCACGAGTCGCAGATGCTCGGGCCGGTGGAGGAAGTTGACCTCCTCGACCAGCACCCCGTCGCGGTCGAGGAACAGCGCCGGCCGCGGCGGGCCGCGCACCTCGCGCGTCAGCACCTCCTGCCAGTTGCCCTCGGCGTCGGCGTCGGCGGCGCCCTCGGGGTCGTCCGGGTCGCTCACGGCGCGCGGCGGTACGGCAGGGGGCGGGGGCGCGGAACCATGGCGCGATCCTAACGCCCTCGCAATTCGCGTCCAATGCGGCAAACGAGTTGCCGCTGCGGATGCCTTCTCGTATGACGGGGCGCCAATCGGTACGGGGACATCGCGCATGCTGGACATCGTCACGGGCGGGGCCGGCTTCATCGGAAGCCACCTCGTCGAGCGCCTGATCGGGCTCGGGCGCCAGGTGCGCGTCATCGACAATCTGTCGGTCGGAAGGCTCGCCAACCTCGATCCGGTGAAGGGCGATCCGCGGCTCGAGTTCATAGAGTGCGACGTGGCCGATCGCGCCCGCACCGAGGCGCTGTGCCAGGGCGCCGAGCGCATCTTCCACCTGGCCGCGCGCGCCGACATCGTGCCCTCGATCGAGGAGCCCGAGGCCTATTTCCGCGCGAACGTCGACGGCACGTTCGCGATGCTCGAAGCGGCGCGCGCGGCCGGGGCGAAGCGCTTCGTCTACGCCGCCTCGTCGTCGTGCTACGGCATCCCGCCGATGTACCCGACGCCGGAGACGGCGCCGATGGACCCGCAATACCCCTACGCGCTGACCAAGCTCCTCGGCGAGCAGCTCGTGATGCACTGGCATCAGGTGTACGGCCTGCCCGCCGTGTCGCTGCGCTTTTTCAACGTGTACGGCCCGCGCGCGCGCACCAGCGGCACATACGGCGCGGTGTTCGGCGTGTTTCTGGCGCAGATGCTGGCCGGCAAGCCGCTGACCGTGGTCGGTGACGGCGAGCAGACGCGCGACTTCACCTTCGTCTCCGACATCGTCGACGCGATCCTGACGGCAGCGGCGAGCGACGTTTCGGGCGAGGCGTTCAACGTGGGCAGCGGCAATCCGCAGAGCGTCAACACGCTGGTCCGCCTGCTCGGCGCCAAGGAGACGGCGCGCCTGCCGAAGCGCCCGGGCGAGCCCGACTGCACCTCGGCCGACGTCACCAAGATCGCGAACCGGCTCGGCTGGCGCGTGAAGGTGCCGTTCGAGGAGGGCGTCCAGGTGATGCTCGACAATATCGACTACTGGCGCGACGCGCCGGTGTGGACGGCCGACAAGATCGCCGATGCGACGGCGAGCTGGTTTCGCTACCTCGACCGCAAGGACTGAGCGCCTACCCGTTCATCCGGCGGTAGGCATCCAGCACCTCCTGGGCAGGGCCGTAGGCCACCGCGCGCCCCTCGGCGATCAGGAGGGCCTTGTTGCACACCCGCGAGATCAGCGACTGGTCGTGCGAGGCGACGACGATGATGCTGGAGCGGTCCAGTAGCTCGTGGAAGCGCGCCGCCGCCTTGGCGGCGAAGTGGGCGTCGCCGGTGCCCAGCACCTCGTCGAGCAGCAGGATCTCGGCGTCCATCGCAGTCGCGATCGCGAAGGAGAGCCGCGTGCGCATGCCCGCCGAATAGGTGAACAGCGGCAAGGACAGATAGTCTCCGAGCTCGGTGAAGGCCGCGATCTCGTCGGTCTTGGCCGCGATCTCGTCGCGGGTCATGCCGAGATAGAGCCCGCCGCTCGTGATATTCTCGAAGCCCGAGGCGTCCTCGTACATGCCGACGCCGACCGCGAGCATCGGCACCACCTTGCCCTCGAGCTCGATCTCGCCCGCCGTCGGCTGATAGATGCCGGCGAGCGCGCGCAAGAGCGTGGTCTTGCCGGCGCCGTTCGGCCCGATCAGCCCGACCCGGTCGCCGTCCGCCGCATCGAAGCACAGCTCGCGCAGCGCCTCGATCACCAGGACCTTCGAGTTGGCGTTGATGCGCCCGCCCGTGCTGATGCGCAGCATGCTGCGCTTCAGGCTTTGGGCATGGAAGTTCATCACCGGCAGGTGAATCGACAGGTTGCGGCAGGCTATGCTCGCCATGGGCGGAGGCCGCTAGACGGTGTAGACGATCCGCGCGGCGTAGCGGCGGAACGCGATGAATGAGAACACAAGACTTGCGACGGCGACGCCGATCGCGACCAGCCAGTTCGTCTCGGTCGGCATCTCGCCCAGCATCGGCGCGCGCAGAAGCTGGACGTAGTGATAGAACACGTTGCCCTGGACGACGAGGGGGCGGTTCACCGCAGAGGCGGGCCAGAAGATCGGCGTGACGAAAAAGCAGACCTGCATGAAGCTGGTCACGATGTTGGGGATGTCGCGGAACCGGCTGCACAGCATGCCGACCAGTGTCGCGACCCCCAGCCCTGCCGCACAATACACCACCAGGGCGGGCAGGATCAGCAGAAGCCGCACCGAGAAATATTCCGGAAACAGCACGTAGATCGGGATCATTACCACCACGTGATGCAGGAACACCAGCATCTGCCGGCACATGTGCTTCAGCACGTAAAGCGGCAGCGGCATGTTGGTGTTCTTGATCGCCGCGCCGTTCGCGACGAACACGCCGGTGCCCTCGTTGACGATCGCGGTGATCAGGTTCCAGGCGAGCAGCCCGCTCGCCAGGTAGGGCAGATAGGTGCGGATGTCGGTGCGGAACAAGGTGCTGTAGAGCACGCCCAGCGCGGCGATCAGGATCAGCATGTTGAGGGTGATCCAGTTCGGCCCCAGCACCGAGCGCCGGTACTGCATCGCGAGCTCGGTGAGCGCCATGTGGAGCCACAGCCGCCACAGCCGGACGGCGCTGGCCACCTGCCCGACCGGGCCCCGGCCCGTCAGCGCCCGGCCTGCCCGCCGCACCACCCGGCGCGCTGGAGCGGCCGGGCCGCTAGGGCTTGTGCTCATAGCTCGACGGCAATGTCTTGATGGTCTCCCATTCCCGATCGATCCATTCGACCATTTCGCGGATGCCCGCGGCAAAGCCGATCTCGGGCCGCCAACCCAGCTCCTGCCGCGCCTTGGTCGAGTCGATCAAGTATACCGCATCCTGGCCCGGCCGGTCGGGCACGATCTCGACCAGGTCGTCGAACGCGACGCCGACCGCGTCGCACACCGCCTGCACCAGGTCGCGGATCGCGATCGCCTCGCCGTCCGGCGACAGGTGATAGATCTCGCCGGGCCGGCCCTTCAGCATCGCCGCCAGCTCGCCGCGCGAGACGTCGCCGATGTGGATGTAGGACTTGCGCGCGAGCCCGCCGCCCTGCAGCGGCAACTTGCGGCCGAGCCGGGCGTAGATGATGGCGCGCGGGATAATGCGGTAGAGCTGCTGGTGCGGGCCGTACACGTTGGTCGCGCGGATGGTCACCACCGGAAACCCGTAGGTGCGGTGGAGCACGAAGTTGAACAGGTCGGCCGACGCCTTCGAGGCCGCGTAGGGCGAGCTGGGGCGGTAGGTCGTGCTTTCTGGCACCGGATCGAGGCAGGCGCCGTACACCTCCGGCGTCGAGATGTGGACGTAGCGCTCGATGAACGGGCGCTGGCGCAGCCCCTCGGCGAGCGCCGCCATGCCGAGCGCGTTGGTGCGCATGTGGTCCATCGGGTGGGTGAAGCTCGACCCCACCTCGCCCTGCGCCGCGAAATTCACCACGTAGGCGGCCTTGAGCGCGTCAACGAGATCGAGGATCGCCGCGAGGTCGCGATTGATGTCGAGCCGGTGGAACGTGAACGGCGCGCCGCGGCGGCGCTTGTAGGCCAGCATACAGTCGGGATACTCGGGCGAGCGGCTGATCCCTGCCACCTCGTAGCCTTCCGCCACCAGCAGATCGACCAGGTGGGCGCCCGAGAACGAGTTGCTGGCGAGGACGACGACCCGCTTCGATCCCGTCATCGCGCGCGGCCGCCGGGTCCGGCTCTCATGCGCCGAAGAATCGGTTCACCTCGCCGGCAACCGTACGCAGATCCTCCTCGTCGAGGAACTGGTGGACAGGAAGGGTGAGGATGCGCCCGGCCTGGCGCTCGGTCGCCGGGAAATCGCCCGGCTTGTGGGCGAGCGACGCCGCCGCCGGCTGCAGATGGATCGGCTTCGGGTAGTGGATGGCCGTGCCGATGCCGCGGTCTGCCAGGTATTTCTGCAGCTCGTCGCGGCGGTCGACCTGCACCACGAAGGTGTGGAAGGTGTTGTATTCGTGCTGGCGGCAAGGCGGCATGAAGACGTGGCGCGGGTCGATCAGCTCGCGATAGAGCGCGGCGTTGCGCCGCCGCCGCTCGATCACCTCGGGCAGGCCTTTCAACCGTAAGCGCAATATCTCGGCCTGGAAGGTGTCCATGCGCGAGACGTACCCCCACTCCAGCACCGTGTTGCGGTCGGCGAGCCCATGGTTGCGCAGACGGGCAATGCGTTCGGCGACGGCCGCGTCGTCGGTGGTAACGAAGCCGGCGTCGCCCGCGGCGTTCAGGTTCTTGAGCGGGTGGGCGGAGAAGCAGCCGAGGTCGCCGAGCGCGCCGCTGCGCCGGCCGCGATAGGCCGAGCCGATCGCCTGGGCCGCGTCCTCGATCACCTTCACGCCGTGGCGGGCCGCGATTTCGGCGATCTCGTCCATCGCGCAAACCCGGCCGGTCAGGTGCACCACCATGATCGCGCGGGTGCGCGGGGTGATCGCGGCCTCGACCTTTGCCGGGTCGATATTCTGGTCGTCGAGCACGTCGGCAAACACCGGCGTCGCGCCGACATGCACGATGCAGGCGGTCGAGGCGACGAACGAGTTGGGCGGGGTGATGACCTCATCGCCCGGACCGATGCCGAGCGCCTTGAGCCCGAGAATCAGCGCGTCGGTGCCTGAGGCGACCGCAACGGCGTATTTCGTGCCGCAATAGGCTGCGGCCTCGCGCTCGAACGCGGCGATTGCCTCGCCGCCGACGAAGTCGCCGGCGGAGAACACCCGCTCGAACGCGGCCTCGATCTCGGCGCGCTCGCTCGCGAGCTGGGCGCCGAGCCGGACGTAGGGGATTTTCCGCCTAAGCTCGGTAGCCATAATAGTCCTGCACCACGTCGATCATGTAGCCGAGCTGATCCCTTGTCAGGTGGTCGTGCGCCGGCAGCGAAATCATCGAGCGCGCGTGCCGGTCGGTCACCGGGAACGTGCCGGGCGCGTAGCCGAGCGGGCGCAGCGCCTCCTGCTGGTAGAGCGGGATCGGGTAGTGGATTTTCGCCTCGATGCCGTTCTCGATGCAGTGGGCGAGCAACCCGTCGCGATCCTCGGCGAACACGATGTAGAGGTGATAGACGAGGCGCCGGTTGTTGTAGCGCGGCGGCAGGGTGATCTCGGGGATCGGCGCGAGCCCGGAATCGAGCACCGCTGCGTTTTCGATGCGCCGGCTGGTGATGTCGTCGAGCTGGTCGATCAGCCAGTTGCCGACCACTGCCTGCAACGTGTCGAGCCGCGAGTTGTATCCCAGGATCTCGACCTCGTCGCGGTTGGCGAGCCCGTGGTTGCGCAGGAGGCGCAGCTTGCGCTCGACCGAGTCGTCGTCGGTTACGACGATTCCGCCGTCGCCCCACACATTGAGGTTCTTCAAGGGGTGCAGCGAGAACGCGCCGGCGTCGCCGAACGTGCCGGCGCGCCGCCCGTCGATCTCGCCCTGGATGCACTGGCAGGCGTCCTCGACCACGGCGAGGCCGTGCTTTTCGGCGATCTCCATCAGCGCGGGCATATCGGTCATCTGGCCGGCGAGATGCACCGGCACGATCGCCTTGGTCTTCGGCGTGATCGCCCGCTCGACCTGGCCCACGTCCATGCAGAAATTGTCGGTGCAGTCGACCAGCACCGGCTGCGCGCCCAGTTCGCCGATGGCGCCGACGGTAGCAATGAAGGTGTTGGCGGCGGTGATGACCTCATCGCCGTTCCACACGCCGACCGCGCGCAGCGAAAGCTTGATCGCGTCGGTGCCGGAGTTGACGCCGATCGCGTGGCGCGCGCCGAGGACCGCGGCGAAGCGGCGCTCGAACTCGGCGAGCGGCCCGCCGAGGGTGAAGTCGCCTGTCGGAACGAATTCCCGGAACCGATCGAGGATTTCGTCGATGCGGGCGAACTGTTGCGGCAGGTACGACCACTGAACCTTCATGGCGCCACTGTGCGGAATTGGCGGGCTGGAATTTCGGCACGCACCGGACGCACGGGCCGACCCCGCCTGCGCCTTCCTTACCCCAGCCGGGTCCCGACTCGCAACCGCGATTCGGGTTACGCCACGGGCATTTCACTGCCGCGGGCGCCACGATCCCGCTTGCGCTCTCCGGGGGCATGTTGTTATCACCAAGCCGCGCTGCCGAGGGTGCTATGTTTCACATTATTGTCCCGGCCTGGGGCGAGCCCTACTTCACGAATTTTCGTCGCTACCTCCTGCCGTCCTTTTTCGCTTCGGGAAACATTCCCTACCTGGTCCAGGCGGGACGCGACGTCGCGGTGTCCGTTCTGTCAACTCGCGACCAGATCGACGAGATCGAGAGCGACCCGCTGGTCCGCCGCCTGAAATCCGTCGCCCAGGTCAACCTCGTCGACGCGTCCGACCTGATCGAGGCGGCCCCCTTTCTGCAGCACGGGCTGACCTGGTGCTACCAGCTTGCGATGAGCCGCGAGCGCAGGCCGCACGACGAAGTCAATTTCGTCCTGCTGACCTCGGACAACATCCTGTCGGCCTCCTACCTCAAGCGGCTCGCCGAGATCGACGATGACGGCTTTCGCGCGGTGATGACCTGCGCGCTCCGCACCGTAATCGAGACGGTGGGGCCAGCGGTCGAGACCTATCGCACGGCGGACGGCGCGATCGAGATCGAGAGCCTCGACCTGCTGCGCCTGTCGATCGATCACCTGCATCCGATGGACCAGGCCAACTTCGTCGAGCGCCAGGACATCTGCAACCCGCACGCCCACTACCGGCACATGGTGGCCGGCGGCAAGGGGATCGTCGCGCGCAGCTATGTCTGGCATCCAGTCATGGTACGGCCCATCGGTCGCATCTACGCCTTCCGCAGCCCGTTCGACTACGAACTCGCCGAGTATTACGTGGGCCGGCCTGATCTCTATTACTTCGCCAATGGCGCGACAGATATGTATGTGGCCGAGCTGGCGCGGGCCGAATACGTCGAGGGGCGCGCCGACCCCCGCCCGGTCGGGCGCGAATTGTTCGCCCAGCGCCTGGCGGAATGGACGACCGCCGCCCAGCGCCGCAACGTCAACGTTCCGATTTATTGGACGGAGGATCCGACCGATCCCGACGTTCGGGAGGCGCTCGACAAGCTCGACGCGGTCATGGCGGATGTCGCGTTCCAGGTGTGGGATATTCGGCCCGACCCGATGGCGGCCGACCAGCATCCCTACTGGGGCGACGAGATGTTCTGGATCCGGCACGCGATCCCGGAGCGCATCAGCCGCCTGATGCCGCGGGTGCAGCCGGCGATGCGAACGGAGGTTGTCCGGCATACCGGTTACCTCGCACGCAGCGTGGGCGGCCGCTATTGGAGCCGCGGTGCCGTGCCGGCGGAGCGCGCCCAGCCGCTCGCCGACATCTTCGCGTTCACCCCGGTCTGGGGCGACGATTTCGTCGACACCTACCTGAACGTCTCGCTGCCGTCACTGCTGGCCGACGGCAACCTTCCCGCCCTCGCCCGGCGCTGCAACCTCGTCTACAGCGTCTATTCCAACACCGCTCATCACGAGACGATCGCCCGCTCGCCCGCGTGGAGGGCGCTGCAACGCATCGCCGACTGCCGGCTGGTCGATATCGACAAGCTCGATGCGGAAATGTCGGCATACCAACGGATGTCGATCTGCTACGAGCTGGGCGTGTACGACAATTTCAGGCACGGCGACGATTTCGCCTTCCTGTTCCTCACGCCGGATTCGTTCTGGGCCGACGGCTCGTTCGAGACGGTATGGCGCTATAACGAGCGCGGCTACCGGGCGGTGATGTACGCCGGGCTCCGGGCCGACAAGGAGCCGTTCATTGCCGACGTGAAGGCGCGGACGGCGGGCGATCCGGCGCGCACGCTGGCCCCGCGCGCGCTGATGGAGCTGGGGCTCAAGCACCTTCACCCGATCCACCATTCGATGTCGCTCAATTCGTCGAACGGCACCATCTCGCCGGCGCACGTCTATCTGAACGTGCCGGGCGAAGGGTTCGTCGCGCGGGCCTTCGCCATGCACCCCGTGTTCGTCCGGCCACGGCAACTCAGCAGCATCCAGGGGGCGCGCGACGACCGTCTATCGACGATCGACCACGGCTTCATCGAGAATTGCGGGCTCGAATTCGACGAGGTGAAGATCATCGCCGACTCCGACGATCTGCTGCACGTCGACATGTGCGCCCACCCGCACCACAGCGACACGTTCACCCGCCGGCGCCTGGTCGAAGAGGACATGATCGCCTGGCTGAACACCCGCTGGTGCGGTAGCTTCCACCTGCAGTTCGCCCGTCACGACATCTACTTCCACGCCCACGACATCGGCGACCAACTGGTCCGCGCGGCGAGGCGCGTGGAGGAGTTCATCGAGTCCGCGCTGAGGCGCTGCGCGCTGGTCAAGCTGTTCGTCTGCGTCATCGACCAGAACGCGCTGACGATCCGCGACCCGCGGGTCATGTTCCGCTACCGCTACCTGGAGGCGTCGCCGCCGAACTGGATCACGGCGGACACGCTCTTCCACATCCTGCTGCCGATCTGGGGCGATGCCTATATCGCGAAGTTCTTCTCGATCGGGCTTCCGTCGCTGATGGCACCCGGCAACATCCCGTCGGCGGGGGCGGAGCGCTGCGTGCTTCGTGTCCTCACCAAGCGGAACTCGGCGGGCAAAATCGTGCCCCGCCTGTGGCTTTCAGGCTATCTCGACCACGGCACAGCAGAGATCCTGTGCCCGGAGATCGACTTCTCGAACCCGTATTTCGCGATGTCCGCCTGCTACAATTTCGGCATGGCGCTGCGCGTCTCGCGCAAGACCCTGTTCATCTTCATGACGCCCAACTCGATTTGGAACGCCGACCTGTTCCGCTACCTCGACCACCAGGTCAAACAGGGCAAGCGGGCCGTCCTGATCGCCGGATGCCGTGCCGAATGGACACCGGAGCTCGCCGGCAAGATCGAGGCGTACCGCACCGAAGACGACGCTATCGTCATCGGCGGGCGCGATCTGTTCCGCATCGGGTACGAGCACATCCACGCCATTTCCCGCGGCCACATGATGGTGGCGGGCACCAACAAGCTGAGCGCCCACTATTATTTCGAGGTGCCGGGCGAAGGCTACCTGGCGCGGACGTTCCACCTCCATCCGGTCATGGTGTGGCCCGAGAACGAGGGCGCCGAGATCGTGGTCGGCACCATGCTCGACCACGATTTCGTGCGCCTGTCCTGCCGGTACGAGACGGTGAAGATCGTCGACAACTCGGACGAGGTGACCGGCGTCGATCTTGCCGAGCCGAACTACATGACCTGGCCGCGCGAAGGCAGCGAGGCCGACTTCGTCGAGCAGGAGATCGCCTGGGCGCAGGGCTGGACCAACGGGCTTCACCGCGAATACGTCAAGACGCCGCTGTATTTCCACGTCAACGATCTGCCCGCCGACCCTGCACTCGAAGGGTCGCCCTGGGCCGCGGTCGCCGCGGAGGCCGATGCCTTCGTCACCAAGATACTGGCCGGACTGCCGCCGCAGACGCCGTCCACGGCCCAGGACATAGGCATGCTGTGGGCCGGCACCGCTGAAGGTCCGGGCGGGGCCGCATCGTTGGCGGCGCCCCATGCCGAGCGCGGCGGCTTGACCGAGCTTCTGTTCCGGCTGGGCGCAGGCGGCGCCGCGCCGGTGCGCGAATGGCGCGGCAAGCGGGGCTGGGTGCTGGTCCGGCTGCGCCGGATCTATCGCGTGCTGTTCACTCCCATCTACAACCGCATCGGTGCCCTGAACGATGCGATCATGGCTTCGGCGCCCCTTCTCATGCAGGTCCCCAACCTCGAAACAACTCTTGGCCGCCTCGGCGGCGAAGCTGTCGTCCTGAGCAAGAAGCTCGAGGAAGTCGCCTCGGACGTGGACACAAAGGCGGCGGCGATGCGCAGCCGCTGCGAGGCGCTCGAGGCGGCCGACGAGCGGCTGTGGCGCGACGTCGCCCGGATCGGCGGCCAGCTCGAAACGCGCTATGCCCATCTCGACGCCGAGCTCCGCCAGACGGCCGAACGATCCGATGCCGAGCGGGCCGAGATGCGGGACGCGCTGGCGCGCATCGAAGCGACGCTCGGCGAGCGCACCGAGGCCGCGCTGACGGAGCTGCAAGCGACCCTCGCGAACGCCGAACGCGCTTTCGATGGACGGACCCGCAAGCTGGAAGCGATGCATCATGGGCTTCTCGACCGCCAGGCGGCGCTCGACACGACGATTGCCGGCGTCGAGCGCGAGATCGCCCTGGTTTTGGCCGAGGTGAGCCGAGCCTCAATCGAGATGGGGCGAGTCTCGGGCCAGCTCGGCGAGCGGCTTGCCCGGATCGAGACCGACACCGGCGCGCGTTTCGACGAGGTCGAGCAGGCTGTCGCGCGTCTTGCGACCGAGGATGTACGCCGCCTGACCGCCGAAATGGGCGAGGCGTCGGGTCGCTTCGCCGACGAGATCGGACGGCTGAAGGCGGCGCTCGAAGCGAGCCGCGGCGAGCTGGAAACGGGGCTGAAATCCCTCCAGACCGGCGAGATCGCGCCGCTGCGCCAAGGCCTGCAGACGCTCGAGGAGTCGGCGGCGCGGCGCTTCGAGCGCGCGACCCAGGCCATCGCGGCGGAACACCGGGCGGGCGAGACGCTGGCGATCGAGCTCAACGTCCTCACCCGCTTCGCCGGGAACGGCATCACGCGGCCCTACGGCCGGGCGAAGCTTGCGGAAGACGCCGGTCCGTCGCCGGTCTGCGTGGTCGCCAACGCCATTCCGAAGAGCGGCACCTACCTCCTGACGCTGCTCCTGGACGCGACGGCGCAGTGGCGCCGCCTGCCGATCCACATCCTCGACCAGTTCTATCTCGACCGCATGTCCGACGGCTCGACCGAGGTCGTGCCCTTTCCCCTGCCGGACAATCTGGACCGGCTGAAGCCGGGCCAGGTCGTGCCGGCGCACATCCTGTTCGATGCACGGGTCGACGGCTGGTTCGCCGCAAATCCCGGCCACAAGCACCTCCTGATGATCCGCGACCCGCGCGACATCGTGGTCAGCTACACCCAGTTCGTGTCGGAGTTGGAGGCCTTCCGCAAGGAGGCGCCAGCCAATGCAACGATGCAGGAGGAGATCAACCGCTACGCCTCGTTCGCCGACAAGATGATGTACATCCTGGAGCGCCACGAGCTGCTGCAGGTCGCGCCGTTCCAGGGCTGGATCGACGCCGAAGCGGTGCATGTCGTCCGTTTCGAGGAGCTTTACCGCGATGCGATCGCCCTCAAGGAGGGCGCGTTCGGCGGGACGCTGACGCGGCTCGGCAACGTGCTCGCGTTCGACTTCCAGTCTCTCGATCCTAAGAAATTCGCCGCCAAGTTCCTGAACAAGAGCCACACCTCGTCCGGCCGCGACCGGAAGATCGCCATTCACGAGGAGCTGTTCGAACAGCGTCATTACGATGCATTCGCAGAGTGCGGCCTGCTCGAAATCGCGCGCAAATTAGGATATTAATAATGGGCGAACGCTTTTTGTCTTCCTTCGGGGATTATATTGAAGATGACAATCGCCATCCCGGTCGAGAAGGTGCGCGCATTGTCGCGGCGCCTCTCCGACAAAATCCTTTGCCTACGCCAGGCGCTTCCCGCGAGCCGGACCGAAACCAAATCCGAGATCGAAAGGATCGTGTCTGAGCGGCTCGCGCCACTCCACCAGATACTGCAGGACACCGAATGCTCGCTCGTCGCGAGTCGGATCGAAGCCGACTCCAAGATTGAAGGGGTGGTATCTAACCGGCTCGCGCCGCTCCACCAGAAACTAGAGGACGTCGAGCGCTCTATCGCGGCCGAGCATAAGGCGAGCCAGGAGCTGGCGCTCGAGCTCAACGTGCTCACCCGTTTCGCGGGAAGCGGCATCACGCGCCCCTACGGGCACTCGAAGCTGTGCGAGGAGGCCGGACCGTCCCAGATTTCGGTCGTCGCGAACGCCATCCCGAAGAGCGGTACGAATCTTCTGACGCTGCTGCTCGCTGCCACGGGGCAATGGGCGTCGCTTCCGATCTTCGTCCTCGACCAATTTTATCTAACCGGCATTTCGGATGGGACGTCGCAGCCGGTGCCATTCCCCCTGCCCGACAATCTGGACCGGCTGAAGCCTGGCCAGGTCGTGCCGGGCCACGTCCTGTTCGACGAGAAAGTGGACCGGTGGTTCGTGGAACACGCGAGCTGTCGGCACCTCCTGATGATCCGCGATCCGCGCGACATCGCGATCAGCTACGCCCAGTTCGTGTCCGAATCCTCGGCATTTCGTCAACAAAGCCTGGACAACGCGAAGCTGCAGGACGAAATCAATCGGTCCGCGTCGTTCGGCGACAAGATGATGTATATCCTGGAGCGCCACGAACTGCTGCAGATCGCGCCGTTCCAAGGCTGGATGGACGCCGACGCGGTCCATATTGTCCGATTTGAGGATTTGTATCGCGACGCGGTTGCGTTGAGGCAGGGGACGGTCGGCGACTCGCTTATGCGCCTCGGCGAGGTGCTCGAATTCGACTTCATGAGCCTCGACACGACGGCGTTCGCCGAGCAGTTCCTCGACAAAGGTGGTACCGCCTCGAGGCGCGACCGAAAGATCGCAATCCACGAGGAGCTGTTCGAGCCGCGGCACTACGACGCGTTCGCAGCGTGCGGGCTGCTCGAAATCGCCCGCAAGCTGGGCTATCAATAGCCTCCCGTACCGTCCGAGGAGAGTCCGCGTTGAAGACCGCCGCCGCCATCCTGGTCGAGCTCAACCGTCCGCTCGAGCTCGCCGAGCTCGACATTCCCGCCCTGAAGCCGGGGCAGGCCCTTGTCGAGATCGCCTATAGCGGCGTGTGCCACACCCAGCTTCTCGAGGCGCGCGGCCATCGCGGCGAGGACAAGTTTCTGCCCCATTGCCTGGGGCACGAGGGCAGCGGCACGGTTGTCGACACCGGCCCCGGCACCGCCAAGGTGAAGCCGGGCGACCGCGTGATCCTGTCGTGGATCCAGGGAAGCGGCACCAACGTCCCCGGAACCGTGTACGAGTGGGGCGGGCGCAAGGTGAATGCCGGCGGCATCACCACCTTCCAGCACCACGCAGTGGTCGCCGAGAACCGGCTGACCGCGCTGCCCGCCGCCATCGGCTTCCGCGACGCGGCGCTCCTCGGTTGCGCGCTGCCGACCGGGCTCGGCGCCGTGTTCAACACGCTCGCCGCCCGGCCGGGCCAGAGCATCGCCGTGTTCGGCACCGGCGGGATCGGGCTCTGCGCCGTCATCGGGGCGCGCATCGCCGGGTGCTGGCCGATCGTCGCCATCGACCTGGTGCCCGCGAAGCTGGAGGTCGCCAAACGCCTCGGCGCCAGCCACCTCGTCAACGCCGGCGACGGCGACCCGGTCGCTGCCCTCAAGGCGATCTGCCCGCAGGGCATGGACCTCGCCGTCGAGGCGAGCGGCCGGCCGAAGGTGATGCAGCAGGCGGTCGAGGCGCTGCGCATGCGCGGCGGGCGCACCGTGATCGTCGGCAACGCCCATCACGGCGAGGAAGTCCACCTCGCGCCGTGGCAGTTCAATTTGGGCAAGCAGGTGTTCGGCACCTGGGGCGGCGATTGCGAGCCCGACCGCGACTTCCCGCGCTTTTGCAACTTGCTCGCCGCCGGGATGATCCCGCTCGGCCCGCTGACCGGCCAGACCTACGCGCTCGCCGACGCCAATCGTGCCCTCGACGATCTCGAGGGCGGGCGCGCGACCCGGCCGCTGATCGACATGGCGGCCGGCGGATAGCGACCGCGATGGAGGGCGCGCCCCACCTCGTCGTCGGCGGCGACAGCCTCATCGGACAGGCGATCGCCGCGGCCGCGCGCGCGTCGGGCATGGCGGTCCTCGCGACCAGCCGCCGGCCCGGGCGACCTGACGCGCTCGCTCTCGACCTCGATGCCCCGCCCGAACTCGTGGCCGTTGCCCGACCGGATCGGAACCGCTTTCCTCTGCGCCGCCGTGACCTCGCTCGCCGCCTGCCGGGCCGACCCGGCCCGGGCGTACGAAGTCAACGTCACGCGCACGGCGACGCTCGCCCGCACCGTGCTCGCGCGCGGCGGGCGAGTGGCGTTCCTGTCCTCCTCGCTGGTGTTCGACGGCACCGCGCCGCACGTGCGCGCCGACGCGCCCCCCTGTCCCGCCAACGAATACGGGGCGCTGAAGGCCGAGGCCGAGGCGGCGCTCCGCGCGCTCGCCGGGCCGGTCGCCATCCTGCGCGTGACCAAGGTGGTCGCGCCCTCGCTCCCCTTGTTCCGCGACTGGCTGGCGGATTTGCGCGCGGGCCGGCCGATCGCGCCGTTCGACGACATGGTGCTGGCGCCGGTCGCGCCCGCCCTGGTCGGCGCCACGGCGCTCGCGGTGGCGGCCCAAGGTGCGGACGGCATCGTCCAGCTCGGCGCGACCCGCGACATCACCTATGCCGAGGCGGCCGGGCGCCTCGCCCAGCGTTTCGGCGTCCCCGGTCTCGTCCGTCCGCGGAGCGCGCGCGCAGCCGGGATCGACCCCGGCTCCATCGTCGGCCACACCACGCTCGACACGTCGCGACTCGCCGCGCTCGGGCTCTCGGCCCCCGACCCGTTCGCGGCCATCGATTCGCTTGCCGCGACCTTCGAGCGGGTTGCCGCCGGGGCGGCGCCGTGATCGGATGCACCAGGCCCGGCCGCCGTGGCCGGCGATGCACGAACAAATGTCCCGTTATCTGAACTACGCCCTGTTGATCGCGCTCGTCGCCGGCGTCGCCAAGCTCGCCTTCTCGGACGCGGCGGACTATGCGCGCTACGCCCAGTCGGTGAAGCTCGCGCTGCGGCCGGTCGCCATCCTCTACCTTCAGGTCTTCGGCAGCCATCTGGCCGGGCTGTTCCTGTCGATGCTGATCGTCGTTGCGCTGCTGCTGGTGATCTGGTGGTTCTGGTCGCGCCACGTGCGCCCCGCGACCCGGCTGCTCGACCAGGCGATCGCCAAGCTCGGCCGGATCAACGAGCGCCCGGGCTCGTCCCAGGCGCTGACGCTGATCTCCCAGTCGATCCTGAGCGAGCCGGCGCTGGCCGACGAGTGGCACATGCTGGAATCGGTCATGGTCCACCGCCAGCGCGACGGCGCCGACATGGCGCGCAGCCCGATCCGCCCGTCGGTCTACTTCAACATGCGGGCGCTGCAGGCGCATGGCTTCAACCTGCGCGGCTTCGCGCCGGTGCCCAACTACTTCGTCGGCGCCGGGCTGATGCTGACCTTCATGGGGCTGGTCGCCGGGCTGTTCTTCGCCGCCAACGGCATGAAGACCGCCGACATCGAGGGCGCGCGCACCGCGCTGATCCAGCTTCTCAACGCCTCGACCCTGAAGTTCGCCACCTCGATCGCCGGCATCGGGTCGTCGATCGCCTTCTCGATCGTGCTCAGGCTCGGCACTTACCGCGTCGAGTCGCGCATCGAGCGGCTGTGCCGCGTGATCGAGATGCTGGTGCCGACCATCACCCCCGAGACGCTGGTGCAGGACCAGGTGGACGAGGGACGGCGCCAGTTCGAGCACCAGGCCCGGCTGGAGGAGGCGGTGAGCGCGCTGACCCAGGCCGTCGAGGCGCTCAACCAGCGCATCGGCCCGCCGCCGACGAAGGAGCCGGCAGAATGATCGTCACGCTCTCGCCCTACCACGACGGCGACGAGCCCGGCGACGAGGACGACAGCTACTTCATCCCCATGGCCGATATGCTGGCCGGGATCCTGTTCGTGATCCTGATCCTCCTGATGTCGTTCGCCATCATCCACTACCCCTCGGCACCCCAAGCGGCCGATGCGCAGCGCGCCTGGCACCGCCAGGTCGCCGAGATCGTCGCCGCACGCGCCCGCCTGCTCGGCGATATCCGGCGCGATCTCGCGGCGGACGGCGTGGCGGCCGAGCTCGACCTGGCGAGCGGGGTGATCCGGATTCCGGCCGCGCCCTTGTTCGGCCCGGGCCAGCCGACGGTCTCGCCCGCCGGCCGGCACGCCGCGACGTCGCTGGCCGCGGTGCTGATGCGCCGCCTGCCCTGCTATTTGCCGGCAACAGCCTGCGACGCGGCGGCAGGCGCGCGGCTCGACCGGTTCGCCATCGACGTCGAGGCGACCGGCGCCGACCTCGCCGCAGGCACGCTGCGCGAGCCGCGCCTTCTGGCGGGCGCGCGGGCCCTCAGTCTTCTGGCCGGGGTGGTGGCGGCAGCGCCGGGAACCTATGGCCTCACCGGGGCGGGGGGCCAGGTGATCGCGGCCGAAGGCATCGCCGCCGGCGCGGCGGCCTCGTCGGTGCTGCTGCGCCCGGTCATGGCCTTCCCGCCGCCGCCGGCGGGGACCGTGCCGGTCGAGACCCTCCCCGCCAACCCGCCCGCGCCCGCACGGTGAGCGCGGCCGGCTGGCCCGCGCCGCTGCCGCCGGGGCTCCACGCGCCGCCGAGCGGAGTAACGCCGCGTGTCGCCCGGCTCGACAGTGTCTATCCCGACGACGTTCGGGTCATCGGCACCACGGATCGCGAACCGGCGCTGATCGATGACGGCGCCGCCACGACGCCCGCCAGCCTCGCCGCCGCCCACCGCGCCGAGACCGCCCGCATGGCGCGCGTCGGCCAGCGCAACGAGTCCCAGGCGGTGGTCGCCGCGCCGGTCGCGCACGCGGACGGGCGCTACCTCGTCCGCTTCCGGACGCTTGACTACGCGCTGCGCAGCCTCGCCCGCGAAGCGTTCGCGGCGCCGCTCTCGGCGGTGAGCGGCACCGTCGTTCCGGTCTGTCCGGAGCTTCGCTGCCTCTATGTCCAGCGCCGCGCGGCGAGCCTTGACACCCATCCCGGCAAGCTGCACACGTTCAGCGGCGCGTTCCTGCCGGCGCAGCCCGACCCGGCCAAGCCGCACGATTCGCTCAGCGTGGCGCAGACTGCCCGGCGCGAGTTCGCCGAGGAGACCGGCGTCGTCCTCGATGCGGTGCGCGCGCCGGCGATCCTGGTCGACCACGAGCTCCGCGTCGGCGCGCTGGAATTCGTCTGGCTCGGCGTCCGGCTCGACCCCGGCCAGGCGGCGGCAATGGCGGAAAGCGACGAGGGCGCCATCGCCGCCCTGCCGTTCGGCGCGCTGGCCGACTGGCTCGTCGGCGCCCATGGCGGCTGGGTGCCGGCCGGACGCATCCATATCCTGGCCTGGCTGGCGCTGGGCGCACCGATCCCGCGCGCCGCGCCGCCCCTGTTCGCCGGGGAGAGCGCCGCCGCCTTGTTCGACCGGCTCGTCGAGCGGCTCTAACGTCCAGGCACGCGCACGCGCCGGCGGAGCCGCGCCCCGCCGCTCAGCGCCAGCTTCTTGGCGATGAGCGCCGCCGCCAGGTCCCACATTCCGGGGTGCAGCGCGAGCCTTCGGACGAACGGTAGGCCGAGGGGTGTCAGGCCGAGCAGTGGCGCGCGACGCATGGCCTGGCGAAAATCGGCGTGCGCCGGATCGGCGAGGAGCGCGATCAGCCGGTCGAGCACGGCCGCGTGCGCCGCGCGGTCGGCGGCGCCGACCGTGCCAAAGAAATCGGCGCGCTGCCGGATCACCGAGGCCGGCTCGTCGCGATAGGCGAGGCCGAACCGTAGCGCCGCGTGGTGGAACAGGAACCAGTCGGTGAGCCATTCCAGCTCGACGCACCAGCCGCCGCACGACGCCATGGCAGCGCGGCGGACGAAGGCGCTGCTGGTCGGGATCCAGAGATAGCGCCGCCGCATCGCGGCGAGCAACGCGGCGGGATCGAGCGCGCCTTCGACCGGCGCGAGCCCGAGCGGCTCGACCCGCCCCGGCGCCGCCTCGCCCTCGGCCGCGATCATCGCGCCGCCGGCGATCACCCCGGCCTCCGGGTGGGCGCGGGCGAGCCGGTCGACGGTCTCGTATAAGCCGGGCAGCACCCGGTCGTCGGCAGCGGAAAAGGCGAGCCAGTCGCCGGTCGCGGCGTCGAGCGCGCGCAGGACGGACGCCCCGACCCCCCGGTTCGCCACGTTGCGGAACGGGCGCAAATTGCCCCAGCGGGCCACCAATTCGGCGATCACCTCCGGCGTCTCGTCGGTCGAGCCGTCGTCGACGACGATCACCTCGTCGGCCGGGCGCGACTGGGTGCAGATCGCCGTCAGCGCGCCCCGGAGGTAGGCGGCATCGTTGTAGCTGCACACGATCACGGAAAGTCGCGGCGGGGCCATGTCCCTCCCTGGCCGGCGCGGCCGAGGGCGCGCGGCGGCGCATCCAAACACAGAATCGGCCCGGTTTCATGCGTCGCGCGCCACCCGCGGCGTGCACCGGGTACGCAAATCTTGACAAATCTTTGGGCGTCCGCGTAACTGGATCGACACTGTCGCCGAGGGGAAATCTGCTGAGTACGATGCGCTCGCGAGCCTTCGCCGAAGGCGCTAATGATCTGCACCGCATCGCGGCCGTCGTGCGCGGCACCCTGCTCGAAGTCTCCCATCGCGGCGAGGCGCCGCACATCGCCTCGTGCCTGTCGTCGGTCGATATGCTGGTCGCCGCCTACTGGGGCGCCATGCGCTACGACCCGCACCGCCCCCAAGACCCCGACCGCGACCGGCTCATCATGTCCAAGGGCCATTCCGCAGCGGCGCTTTACGCCGCCCTGGCGGTCAGGGGCGTGCTGCCGTGGGAGACGCTGGCGACCTTCAACGAGAACGGAAGCGCCTTGCAGGAGCATCCGGGCCCCTACTGCGCGCCGGGGGTGGAGCTGGCCACCGGTTCGCTCGGCCACGGCCTGCCGGTCGGGCTGGGCATGGCACAGGCCGCCAAGCTGCAGGACGGGATTACCGCGTGTTCGTGATCGTCGGCGACGGCGAGTGCAACGAAGGCTAGCGTGTGGGAGGCGGCACTTGTCGCCCCGGCGCGCGGGCTCGACAATCTCTGCGTCATGGTCGACTTCAACAAGTGGCAGGCCATCGACCGCTCGCGCGAGGTCACGGCGCTCGATCCGTTGGTCGACAAGTGGCGCGCCTTCGGCTGGGACGCCGTCGAGATGGACGGGCACGACGTCGTTGCGCTGGCCGAGCGGCTGCGCGGCGTGCCGTCGCCCACCGGCAAGCCGACCGCGATCGTCGCCCACACCGTGAAGGGCAAGGGCGTCTCGTTCATGGAAGACGACAACAACTGGCACTACACGACCTGCACCGAGGAAGTGCTGGATGCGTCGTTCAAGGAGCTGGGCCTGATATGAGGAACAGCTTCGCCGACGAGATCACCAAGCTCGCCACCGAGGACGAGCGTGTCGTCCTGCTGTCAGGCGACATCGGCAACCGCCTGTTCGACAAGTTGAAGGCGGCGGCGCCCGGCCGGTTCATCAATTGCGGCATCGCCGAGGCCAACATGATGGGCATGGCGGCGGGGCTCGCCCTTTCGGGCATGCGGCCGGTCGTCTACACCATCACGCCGTTCGTCACCACGCGCTGCCTCGAGCAGATCCGCGTCGACGTGTGCTACCACGACGTTCCGGTCGCCATCGTCGGCGTCGGCAGCGGGCTCTCCTACGCCTCGCTCGGCGCGACGCACCAGTCCTGCGAGGACATCGCATTCCTGCGCAGCCTGCCCGAACATGTCGGTCATGGCGCCCGGCGACCCGTGGGAGGTGCGCGGCGCGCTGCGCGCTGCGATCGCCCATGACGGGCCGGTCTATATCCGCATCGGCAAGAAGGGCGAGCCCGCGATCCACGCGGCGACGCCGGCGATGAAGCCGGGCGGCTCGATCGTCGTGCGCGAGGGCACGGACGTGTGCCTCCTCGGCGTCGGCGTTATGCTGCCCGACTGCCTGGCCGCCGCCGACCGGCTGAAGGATCACGGCGTGTCGGCGCGGGTGGTGAGCTTCTATTCCGCGAAGCCGCTCGACACCGCGGCTCTGCGTTCCGCCTTCGCCACGATGCGCGCGGTCACGGTGGTCGAGGAGCACAGCCGGATCAACGGCGTCGGCACCGCGATCGCGGACTGGCTGGCCGACCAGCCGCCGCAGCGCGCGCGGCTGGTCCGGCTCGGCACGCGCGACGAGTTCATGCACGTCAACGCCCACACCGACTATGCCCGCGCGTTCCACGGGCTGACCGTGGAAGCGATCGTCGATCGCACCCTGGCGGCGCTGGCCCTCGCGACCACCTAGGCACGCGATGCTGATCGGCATCGATTTCGACAACACCATCGTCTGCTACGATTCGGTGTTCCACCGGGCCGCGATCGAGATGGGCTGGCTGGAGCCGGCGACCGAGTACCGCGGCAAGGGCTGGGTGCGCGACACGCTGCGTGCCCAGGGCATGGAGGAGGAGTGGATCCACCTCCAGGGCCATGTCTACGGCCCGGGCATGAGCTTCGCCGCGCCCTTCCCGGGCGTGAAGGCGTTCTTCGGGGAGTGCCGCGCGCGCGGCGTCGCGACCTGCGTCATCAGCCATCGCACGCGCCACCCCTATCGCGGACCCGCGCACGATCTGCATGAGGCGGCACGGCGCTGGCTCGCCGAGCAGGGCTTCGCCGGCGGCGCGGGCGGGTCGGGCGACGGGCGCGTGTTCTTCGAGCTGACGAAGGAGGAGAAGCTCGCGCGTATCGCCGCCACCGGCTGCACCCATTTCATCGACGACCTGCCGGAGCTGCTGGGCGCGCCGGGCTGGCCCGATGCGGTTGAGCGGCTGCTGTTCGACCCGGAAGCACGTCACGCCGACGCGCCGTCCTACCGGCGCGTCGTGAGCTGGGACGAGGCGCAGAGCCGGCTGCTCGGCTGATGCTCGAGCCCGACCTCAAGGCGGCGCTGGCGGACGAGATCCTGCCGTCCCTGGGCCGGTCGGGGCGGTTCGAGGCGGCGCCGCTGGCGGGCGGCACCAACAACCGCGCATTCCGCTTGGATACGCCCGAGGGGCCGCTGTTCCTCAAGGTCTATTTCGGCCGCGACGGCAGCCACCGCGACCGGCTGGAGACCGAGTTCCGCTTCGCGCGCTTCGCCTGGCGCCATGGCGTGCGCCGCATCCCCGAGCCGCTCGCCGCCGCGCCGGAGCACCATGTCGGGCTGTTCGAGCTGATCGAGGGGCGCCGGCCCGATCCTTCCGCCATCGACCGCGCGCTGGTCGACCAGGCGGCGGCGTTCCATTGTGAGGTGAATGCCGGCCGCGACGACCCGGCGGCCGCGGACCTTCCCACCGCCTCGGATTCGTGCTTCTCGACGGCGGACCATCTGCGCTGCCTATCGCGCCGGATCGAGCGGCTGAGTGCGATCGAGGACCGCTCCGAGGAGCATCGCGTGGCCCGCGCCCTCGTGGTCGAGCGGCTGGTCCCGCTCTGCCGCGCGGCATCCGAGAGCTACCGCACGACGGCCGAGCGCCTCGGCATGGATTTCGACGCGCGTTTGCCGCGCGCCGAGCGGTGCCTCTCCGCCTCCGATTTCGGTTTCCACAACGCTCTGCTCGCCCCGGACGGGCGCGTGCGGTTCCACGATTTTGAGTATGCCGGCTGGGACGACCCGGCCAAGACGGTGGCGGATTTCTTCGGCCAGCCCGAGGCGCCGGTGCCGATGGCCCTGTTCGACGGCTTCTCTGCCGCCGTGCTGGCGGGCCTGCCCAACGCTCCGCGCCATGAGGCGCGCGCGCGGGCACTGGTGCCGCTCCACCGCCTCAAATGGTGCTGCATTCTGCTGAACGATTTTCTGCCCGGCGCGGAAGAGCGGCGCAAGTTCGCCGTCCCCGCCGCTGACAGCCACGCGCGCTGGTGCTCCCAGCTCGACAAGGCGCGCCGCATCGTCGAATCGATGGCCGACTGAGGCCTCAGAACTTGCGCTGGGCGATCAGCTCCGGCGCCATCCGCGACTGACGCATGAACTGCGACAGGATATGCATCAGGCTCTGGTGCAGATCCTCGACGATCCCATAGTTCGCCGCCGCGACGTGAAGGTTGATGTCGGCGAGCCGAGCGGTGCGGCCGCCCTCGAAGCCGGTCATGGCGATGGTCGCGACGCCGTTGTCGCGTGCCCAACCGACCGCCCGCACCACGTTCTCGGAATCGCCCGACGAGCTGACGGTCACCAGCACGTCGCCCCGCCGCGCCAGCGTGCGGAGCTGGTAGACGAAGATGTCGGCGAACGAGAGGTCGTTGCCGATCGCTGTGATCACCGACATGTTCGCACTGAGGCTGCGTACGTTCGGCCGCCAATCCGTGTCGGTCTGGACGCTTTTGAGGCAGTCGCATTCCAGGTGGTTGCTGATCGCGGCCGAGCCCCCGTTGCCGCAGGCGTAGATCGCCGCGCCGCGCTCGAGCGCGCTGCGCAAGACCTCGCCCGCCGCCTCGATCGCCCGGCGGTCGATCGACCGCATCGCCTGCGCCATGAGCTCGAAATAGCCGTCCGCGTAGCCGCCAACGGTGCCGCTGCGCCCGACCGGGTACTTGGTGGACACGCTGCCGTCCCTGCCCCCGCCGGATCTCCCGGCGCAAAATCTGGTTTCGACACGATGAAGACGCGGCCCTATTAGTATCGGCCGGGCGGACGGGACGCAACGGGTCCCGCCACCGACCGAACGGGGGCACGTGATGCGAGGGCCGAAGGCCGTCACCGCCGCGCTGGCCTACGCGGCCCTGGCCCCGCGCGCCGACCCAGTGCCGCCGCCGGAGGCCGCCGGCCGGCCGGTCGTCGCCGGCTTTTTGCGTTCGGCGAGCGGGATGGGCGAGGTGGCGCGCCAGATCCTTGCGGGCCTCTCCCGGACCGGCTACCGGCCGGCCTGCCGCGACCTCACGCCCCGCTTCCAACCCGCCGCCATGATGCCCCCCGTCGCTTGCGATCCGCCCGAGCTGGGTGAGGCCGGGCCGCTGGTGCTGGTCGCCAACCCGCCGGAGCTGTCGGCGGTCGCGTGCCATCTCGGGCGGGCGATGATGCACGGCCGCCTGGTCGTCGGGCACTGGTCGTGGGAGCTCGAACGGATCCCGCCCGGCTGGCGGCGCGCCTTCCGCTACGTTCACGAGATCTGGGTGCCGAGCCAATTCACCGCCGATGCCGTCGCGCCGGTCACCGACCGGCCGGTGCGCGTGGTGGCGCCTCCGCTCCGCCCCGTTGCGGCGACGGCGGACCGGGCCGGATTCGGCATTCCTGCGGACGCCATCGTGGTGCTGGTGATTGCCGATTCGCGGTCCAGCCTCGCCCGCAAGAACGTCGCCGGCGCGGTCGCCGCGTTCCGCCACGCCTTCGGGACGCGCACCGACCGCCGTCTGGTGGTCAAGCTGAACGCACCCGATGCCGTCGCCCCGCGCGTCGCCGAGCTGGCAAGCGCCGTCCAGGCCTTGCCCAACGCGACGCTGATCGCCGCCACCTTGCCGCAGGAGCGCCAGGCGGCGCTGATCGCCGGAGCCGATATCGTGCTGTCGCTGCACCGGTCGGAAGGGTTCGGGCTGGTGCTTGCCGAGGCGATGCTCGCCGGCAAGGCGGTGGTCGCAACCGACTGGTCGGGCAGCCGCGACTTCGCCACCGCCGAGACCGCGGCGCTGGTGCCGGCCGCTTTGGTTCCGGTCAGCGACCCGTACGGCATCTACCGCGCCCCCGGCCAGCGCTGGGCCGAGCCGGACGCGGCGGCGGCGGTGGAGCAGCTCCGCCGGCTCGCCGACGACGGCGCGGCCCGGGCCGCGCTGGGCGCGCGCGCCGCCCGCCACATGCGCGCCTTCTGCGACGACCGCCGCTTCGCCGAATCGTTGGGGGCGCCGTTCGCCGCGGCATGTCATCGCGCCCCGGCGAACGACGGCTGCAAAGGCTAGGCGTCCAGCCGGGCGGAGGCGGCAAATCTTGTGGCCAAACTGTGGCGACCGCGATGCGCTTTGTAGTAATGTCCACAGGGGAGCGCCGGACAAGCGGCCCCGGGTTCCGGGACATTCAGCTCTGGGGTGGGGATGACCGATAAGGCACTGGGCTCGTACGCCGCGGAGGAGAACGGCGTGGCAGAGATCGTCAAGGATATCTGCCCGTCGGACCAGCCGATCCTCGTCGGGCCGGCTGCTTTTTCCGAATCGCGCAGCAAGATCAAGCCTATAGAGGAGCTGGCCGGCATCATCGCGGCGGCGCAGACGGACGGCAAGACCGTGGTCCACGCCCACGGCGTGTTCGACCTTCTGCATCTCGGCCATGTCCGCCACCTTGAGGCCGCCAAGTCGGTCGCCGACCTCCTGGTCGTGACCGTCACGACGGACAAGTTGGTCAACAAGGGGCCCGGGCGCCCCGTCTTCCACGAATCACAGCGCGCCGAGATGCTCGCCGCGCTCGCGGTCGTCGATTACGTCGCCGTATCGACCCACGCCGGCGCCGAATCGGTGATCGAGGAGCTGAAGCCCGATTTCTACACCAAGGGTAACGAGTACCTGCACGCCGAGCGCGACGTCACCGGCCGGATCGTCACCGAGCGTGCCGCGGTGGAGCGGCACGGCGGACGCATGGTCTTCACCGAGGACATCACCTTCAGCTCCTCGGCCCTGCTCAACCGCCATTTCGGCATCTACCCGCCGGAGCTGCAGACCTATCTGGACAGCGTGCGCGGCGACGACATGCTCGATTCGCTGATCGGCACGATCAACGCAGTCCGGCCGTTCCGCCTTCTGTTCGTCGGCGACACCATTATCGACGAGTACCAGTACGTCGTGCCGCTCGGCAAATCGGCGAAGGAGAACATCATCGCCAGCCGCTACCAGGACACCGAGGTGTTCTGCGGCGGCGTCGTGGCGGCAGCCAACCACGTCGCCGACTTTTGCCGGTCCGTCGACGTCTTCACCGTGCTGGGCGAGATCGACAGCTACGACGAAATCATCAAGGCCACGCTGCGCCCTAATATCCGCCTGCACACGTTGATGCGGCCGGGCGCGCCGACCACCCGCAAGAAGCGCATGGTCGACCAGTCCTACATGCGCAAGCTGTTCGAGATTTGCTACATCAAGGACGAGATGCTGGAGGCGCCGCTCCAGGGCCGCATGAATTGCTGGCTCGACGAGCACATCGACGAGTTCGACGGGGTCGTGGTGACCGACTTCGGGCACGGCATGGTCGGCCGCGCGACTATCGACCTCCTGTGCGAACGGGCGCGGTTTCTCGCCGTCAACGCGCAGGTGAACAGCGCGAACGGCGGGTTCAACCTGATCACCAAGTATCCGCGCGCCGATTATATTTGCATCGACGCGCCCGAGGCCCAACTCGCGGCGGGCGACCGGCAGAGCCCGATCGAGTCAATCATCACCGACCGGCTGCGCTCGGTGATCGAGTGCGACAAGTTCATTGTGACGCACGGGCCCAACGGATGCGTGGCGTTCGACGCGACGGTCGGCCCGGTGCGCGTACCGGCCTTCAGCCGCACGGTGGTCGACACGATGGGCGCGGGCGACGCGTTCCTGGCGGTCACCGCACCGCTGGTCGCGACCGGCGCACGGCTTGACCACGTGGCGTTTGTCGGCAATGCGGTGGGCGCAATGAAGGTCGGCATCGTCGGCCAGCGCCAGCTCATCGACCGCGTGAGCCTGATCAAGTACATAACGGCCATGCTGAAATAACCGGTGGCCGCCCTGTCGCGGCGCGCGCTGCCGCGCCTTCCCCCTGACATGTGTTGAGTTGCGACGACAATGGAAGAATCCTGAGATCAAACGGGTGATGGTGACCGGCGGTGCCGGCTATGTCGGCTCCATGCTGGTGCCGCGCCTGCTCGCCGAAGGCTACGGCGTGACGGTGCTGGACCTCTATCTCTACGGGCGCGAGCCGCTCGACGCGGTGCGCGACGACCCGCGGCTGATCGAGGTAAAGGGCGATCTGCGCGACCCGATGGCCGTCGCCAAGGCGCTGACCGGCGCGGACGCGGTGATCCACCTCGCCTGCATCTCCAACGACCCGTCCTTCGAGCTCGATCCGGAGCTCGGCAAGTCGATCAACTACGACTGCTTCCGCCCGCTGGTGCGCGCCGCCAAGGCGGAGGGCGTCAAGCGCTTCGTCTACGCGTCGTCCTCGTCGGTCTACGGCGTGAAGGACGTGCCGGACGTGAGCGAGGACTTGCCGCTCGAGCCGCTGACCGACTATTCTAAGTTCAAGGCGATGTGCGAGGACGTGCTGGTCGAGGAGCGCGCGCCCGGCTTCGCCACGCTGATCCTGAGGCCCGCGACGGTGTGCGGCTACTCGCCGCGGCTGCGCCTCGACCTGACGGTCAACATCCTCACCAACCACGCCGTCAACACGGGCAAGATCACGGTGTTCGGCGGCAGCCAGCTTCGCCCCAACATCAACATCCTCGACATGGTGGACCTGTACGTCCTGTCGCTCGGCGCACCGACCGAGCGGATCGACGGGCGGATCTTCAACGCCGGCTACGAGAACCATTCGGTGATGCAGATCGCCGAGATGGTGCGCGACGAGGTCGGCAAGGGCATCGAGATCGTCGTCCAGCCGACCAACGATATGCGCTCGTACCAGATTTCCTCCGCCAAAATCGCCCGCGAGCTGGGGTTCGTGCCCAAGCACACGATCGGCGACGCGATCCAGAATCTCGTCACCGCGTTCGCCGCCGGCAAGATCCCGAACTCGATGGACGATCCGCGCTACTTCAACATCCGTCAGATGCAGTTGAACAAGCTCACCTGACGGCCCGGCGACGGGGCATGACGCCCATGCGCGACAGCGACCTAGAGCATTTCGAGCGGCACGGCTATGTCTGTGCCCGGGGCGTCGTTTCGACCTCCTTGGTCGGCGAAATGGCGGCATTCTTGGCTGCGCACGCCGACGATGCGGTGGCCGAGCTGCGCCGCCTGCTCGCCTGCGACGACGATGCGGTGCTGGTCGGCGAGATCGACCGGCGCCTCGCCGCCAGCAGCACGACCGGCGACAGCTTCGCCGATCGCCAGCTCATGGCCGGCCACTACCCGCTCTCGACCCGGCTCGATCCCATGCTCCAGCAAGTGGCGGCCGAGCCGGGCGTGCGCGCCGCGCTCGCGCGGCTCCTGCCCGGCCCGGGCTGGCGCATGCACATGCCGCCCACTGCGCGCTTCGTGCTGCCCGGCAACCGGCGTGCCGGCGTGCCGCCGCACCAGGACATCTCATACAACCAGCAGGTCGCCGAGTTCGTGGTGATGTGGCTGCCGCTGGTGCCGATCGACGCCGCCTGCGGCGGGGTGATGGTGTATGACGGCTCGGGCCGGGCCGACGCCGTGCCGACCGGCCAGGCGGCCGACGATTTCTGGCTCGACGGGGTGCCGACCGCCGGATATAAGCCCGTCACCTTCGAGATGGGGCTGGGCGACGTCCTGTTCCTCAACAAGCGGATCATCCACGGCTCGGCGCCGAACCTGTCGACGCACACCCGCTACAGCGTGGACTACCGGTTCTTCCCGAACGCGCTCGCCTCGACGAAGCACTATCTCGACCTTGACACCATGACCGTCGTGGCGCCGCCCTGAGGCGCCGCAACGAGCGAGGCGAATGGCGATGGACGACGAGAAGTTCGACGGCCGGCAGCGCTACAGCCGCGACCGCGAGATCGAGGCGCGGCTCGAGGAGCTGTTCCGGTCGCGCGACATCACGCCCCTCGAGGCGGTGAACCACTTCCCGCTGTTCGCGCGCCGCACCCATTTGAAGAAATTCCTGGCGCACTGGGAGCTGTTCCGCCGCACGATCGAGTTGCCCGGCGACATCGTCGAGCTCGGCGTGTTCCGCGGACTCAGCCTGATGACCTTCGCCAACTTCCTCGAGGTCGTGAACGTGGGCGACCGCACCAAGAAGGCGTGGGGCTTCGACAACTGGTCCGGCTTCGCCGGCCTCGCGCCGGAGGATGGGCCGGCGCTCGAGCGTATGCACAAGCAGGAGGGCGATTTCAGCCCGAAGGATTATTTCGACGAGCTTCAAGAGGTGCTGGCGATCTTCGACATGGACCGGTTCGTCGGCTGGAAGAAGCGCGTCGAGCTGGTGGTCGGCGACGTCGAGACGACCGTGCCGGAATTCGTCGAGAAGAACCCCGGGCTGCGCATCTCGCTCCTGCACTTCGACGTCGATCTCTACCGTCCCACCAAGGTCGGGCTCGAATGCTTCTACGACCGTGTGGTGCGCGGCGGGGTGGTGATCTTCGACGAGTACGGCATCCTGGAATGGTCGGGCGAAAGCCAGGCGGTGGACGAGTTCTTCGCCGCGCGCGACGTGCAGATCCAGAAGTTCCCCTGGCAGGGCGCGCCGGGCGGCTACATCGTGAAACCTTGATAGGCGCAGGCCGGCCCGGCTGCGAGAGGCGGTAAGATGGCGTATGTCGATTTCGTGGGACGGGTGCACCGCGCGACCAAGCGCGACTATGTCGGGCGCGTCAACGCGATCGACAAGGCGGTCGCGGCCGAGAAAGCGATCCAGTTCGGCTACGACTACTGGGACGGCGACCGCAATTTCGGCTATGGCGGGTACCGCTACGACGGGCGCTGGCGCGCGGTGGCCGAGGACATCGTCAAGCATTACGGGCTGAAGCCGGGCGTGCGCATCCTCGATGTCGGCTGCGGCAAGGGCTTCCTGGCCTACGAGTTCACCCAGGTTCTGCCTGGCTGCGAGGTGGCGGGCCTCGACATCTCGTCCTACGCAATCGAGCACGCCAAGGAGGAGGTGAAGCCCTTCCTCAAGGTCGGGCATGCGAAATCCCTGCCCTGGCCGGACAAGTCGTTCGACCTGGTGATCAGCATCACCACGCTGCACAACCTCTACATCTACGACCTCGATGCGGCGCTGCGCGAGATCGAGCGGGTCGGGCGCGGCGGCAAGTACATCTGCATCGAGGGCTACCGCAACGAGCGCGAGAAGATGAATTTGCTGTACTGGCAGCTCACCTGCCGCGCCTTCCACACGCCCGAGGAGTGGGAGTGGATCTTCGCCCAGGCCGGCTACACGGGCGACTATTCCTGCATCTACTTCGAATGAGGGCCGGCCCGTGGTGAGCCCGGTGCCGGAAACCGCGACCGCAGCGGACCGGATCGACGCGACCTGCCATGCGTGCGGCCACCGAGGACTAGAGGGCGTTCCCGCCTTCGCCGCCCTCACCCGCGTCACGTCGGACTGCCGGCCTTGGCCCCGGGGCGGACAACTCGCCACCTGCCCGGCCTGCGGGCTGGTGCAGAAGCCGGCGACGCCGGAGTGGCAGGCCGAGGCCGACGCGATCTACGGCTCCTACGAGATGTTCCACCAAGCCGCCGGCGACGAGCAGCTTGTGTTCGATGCCGCCAACGGTCAGGCCGAGCCCCGCTCGGCGCGCCTGATCGATCGCGTTTGCGCCACGCTGGCTCCGCCAGCCACAGGCAAGCTGCTGGACGTCGGCTGCGGGCACGGCGTGCTGCTCGGCGTGTGCAGCCGGCGCCTGCCCGGCTGGTCCCTTGCCGGCTGCGAGCTGAACGAACGCGACCGAGCCAGCGTCGAGACCGTGCCCGGCGTCGTCGCCTTCTACGGCGCCGGGATCGCCTCGGTCGCGGAGCGCTTCGACCTCGTCACCATGGTCCATGTGCTCGAGCACGTGACAGATCCCGCCAGGTTCCTGCGTCAGGCGGCGGCGCGCGTGGCGCCGGGCGGCCACCTGTTCATGCAGGTGCCAAATCTCGCCCAGAACCCGTTCGATCTCGCCATCGCCGATCATTGCAGCCATTTCACGACCGGTTCGCTTGCGGCGGTCGCCGCCGCTGCCGGGCTCGATGTCGTGGTGCTCCGCCACGACTGGACGTTCAAGGAACTGAGCCTGATCGCCCGGCCGGCCGCGCGGGCTGCCATGGGGACGGCGGCGAGGCCGGCGCCCGCTACGCCGGTTGCCGCGATGGTCGACTGGCTCTTCCGCGTGCGAGACGCGGCGCGAGCCGTGGGCGACGACGGCATGGGCCTGTTCGGCACCTCGATCTCGGCGAGCTGGCTCGAAGGGGCGCTCGATGGCCGGTTCGGCTTTTTCGTGGACGAAGACCCCGGTCGTTGCGGTCGCGAACTGCGCGGCAAGGCCGTGGTCCATCCCGGCGATGTTCCCCGCAACGCGCATGTGTTCATGCCCATGCCGTACAACCAGGCGGTACATGTGGCGGAGCGGCTACGGACGCAGGGCGTCGCTGCGGACCTGATCCTCCCGCCCCGCGATTAAGGCGCCCGTTCGACGGCCCTTAGAGTGTCGGAATTTTTTACAGATTCGCCACTCCGAACTGTCGGAAATTTTTACACTTCCAATTTTCATGTCCGGCATGCCGCCCGAAAGGCGACCAGTTGATCGCTCTAAGGCTTTGACACAAAAAGATAATACAAACCCTCGCGACGCTGCCGCAAATTGGCATGAAATCTTGCATGCCTCGCGGGCCAGTTAACCTTAACTGAAGGGTAGTCAAAATGCGCTTCCTCGGAACCTGGACCGCACGTTTCTTCGTGGCTTGGGCAACCCTGTGCGGCTTCCAGTTGCCCTCGATGGCGGCGCCGATCGCCCACTGGACGTTCGACGAGTTGAGCGGCACCACGGCGGCCGACAGTGTCGGCAGCGTCGACGGTACGCTTTCCGCCTCGGGCGCCTCTTTCGTGTCGGGCGGCGTTTCGGGCAACGCCCTGTCGCTGGTGGGCGGTCAGGGCTATGTCAGCATGGGCAACAACTTCGGCTTCACTTCGGGAGACTTCTCCATCGTCGCGTGGGTCAGGACCAGTTCGATGTCCGGCTACACGATCGCCGTCGGCAAGCACAAAGAGACCCACATGGCCGGCTATTTCCTCGAGCTGAACGGTTGTGCGACGGGCCTCGCGGACTTCTACGCGTCGGACACCTGTGCGCAGGAACCGGTGTCGACGAGCGGCATGCCCCTCAACGACAATGAATGGCATCAGCTTGCCGTGTCCTACGTCGACGGCGGCAACACACAGCTTTTTGTGGACGGCATGCTGGAGGCGACGGTCGCCTCGAACCCGATCGCCGATATCGATGCGCCGTTCAACATCGGCGGCATCAACATGCCGGACGGCAGCGCCGATCCCCGCTATCAGGGCCTCATCGACGATGTGCAGCTCTACGACAACGCGCTGTCCAGCACTGACGTCGCCGCGCTATACGACAACCCCGGCCTCACGACCGACGACCTCGCCGCGGTTCCGGAACCGGCGACGATCGCGCTCTTTGGCTTTGGCCTAGTCGGGCTCGCGGTTGCGCGCCGGCGGCGCAAGGCCGCGCGATAGCGAGCGAGAGGGTGGACCGCAAAACCGGAGGGACCGGTTGCGCTCGACGCGATGCGGGCCGCCTTGTCGTGGCGCTGGTTTATTCCTCCGCAATTTTGGGGGATAATCGGCCACTTCGTCTTCGATAGCTGCCCGAATTCATGTGTTTCCCCGCAGCGGTCGGCGTCGGGCGACGCACCGCCCTCCTCGCCCTCGCCGCCCTCGCGGGCTGCGTGCCGGAGCCCCAATGGCATGCGACGCCCGACGCCGTACAGACGGTCTACCAGGGCGGGCGTGCCGCACACCGATCGGCACGGGCGGGTGCGTCTTGCCTACGATCCGGCGGCGTCGTTCCTGCCGATCGGGCTTTACCACGCGCTCACCGGCCGGCATTTCGGGCGGGACTATGACCTCGCCCCCGTGCGCGCGGCCGGGTTCAACACGATCTATCCCTGGGAGGGACAGGACTTCGCGGCGGTGTATGCGGCGGCCAAGGCGGCGGGACTTGCCGTCATCTTCGCCCATCCCAGCGACGCCGAGTTGCGCCAAGCCGCCGCCGACCCGGACTCGCCCGTGCTGGCCTGGAGCCTCGACGAGGAGCCCACGATGCACGACGCGGCGCCGGACTGGCGCAAGCGCCTCGAGCGGTTCCGCGCCCGCCGGGCCGAGATCCACGCGCACGATCCCGGCCGCGCCGCGATCGTCATCGATTCCGACGACTTCACGGGCAAGTCCGCGGCGCGCTGGGCGGCGTGGAACGCGGCGGGCGACGTCTCGACCCATTTCAACTACCCGATACGCACGGCGCCGACCGTCTCGCTCTCGACCGCGCGCGGCATCCCGCAGTCGGTCGCGCGCGCCGTCGCGATCAACCACGCCAGGAAGCCGGTCTGGCTGATCGAACAGGCCTTCGCCAGCCCGCGCCGCCACTGGGCGATGCCGAGCCCGGCCGAGCTGCGCGCCATGGTCTATGCCGGCTTCGTTCATGGTGCGACCGGCGTGATCTATTTCGCTCGCGACAGCTTCGTCACCCGCGACGACGGGGTGATCGGATTGGCGCCCGATCCCCTGGCGGATTACGGCCCGACGCCCGACTTCAATCATGACGGGCTGCCGCGTGCCACGGCGGGTCCCGACCAACTTGCCGCCAGCCGCGCACTATGGGACGCGGCGACGCGGATCAACCGCGAGTTGGCGACGCTGCGCCCGGTGCTGCTGGCCCCGACCTCGCGCCGCGACTATCGGGTGGACATCTACGGCAAGGGCGAGTCGCGCGCTCCCATCCGCACCATGCTCAAGGAGACAGACGGCACGGCGACGCTGATCGCGGTCAACGTGGACCGCGTGCCCGTGACCTGGCGCGTGCGGTTCGAGTCGCCGGTCAATGCGCCGCGCGCCATGTTCGACGCCGAGGCTGCGCCGCAACGCACAGCCAACGGCTGGCGGGACACGCTGCCGCCCTTTGGCGTGCGGATCTACCGGTTCCGCTTCGAATAGGCTGGCCGCCTCATACCAAAGCGCGTGAAAATTTGAGGCGAATTCGGGTCGAAGACCGATAAAATGCGCGACAAAGGCCCGACAGTTCCTGTTGCACGGCCGTCCAATGCGCCCAACATATTCGCCGACCCCGTTGTCCGCCCGCCTCACGACGCGGGCGGCAATCATCGCGAAGTTGGTGGGATATGACTGTCAACGCGTTGACCAGCAGCCTCCTGTCGCAGAGCCTCTATCCAACGGGTGCCTACAGCGTGAACCCGCTTGCCGCGCTGGCCACGACGCGACGGCGACGGCTCCGGCGACGACCAGCGTGACCGAGGCGGAGACCGCGGCCGATCAAGCCCAGCTCGCCGGTCTTGACCAGCTCGCGTCGGCGCTCACGAGCTTCCAGACCAGTGTCCAAGGCCTGACCGCACCCGCCCCGGATCCCGCCTCGCTGCAATCGGCCGCACAGGATTTCGTGACGGCCTACAACAATCTTTACGACACGCTGCAAAGTCTGACCGGCGAGAACGGCGCGCTCGCCGGCGACGCAACGGCACAAGAGTTGTCGCAGGAACTCGGTGCGACCTACGCGCAAAGCTATTCCGCGGACGGCTTTACCGGCCTGTCCCAGATCGGCATCGACGCCCACGCGGACGGACATCTCGCGCTCGACAGCGGTGCGGTTCAGTCGGCGGCCGCATCCGACCTGACGGGTGCGGCCTCCGTCCTCAGCCAGGCCGCCACCGCCTTCGGTGCGCTGGCCCAGGGCTATGGCGGTACTGGCGGAATCGTCGCCACCGACCAGGCGCTTTTGCAGAACGACGTCTCCACCCTTCAGTTCCTACAGGGCCTTTCTCCGGCGGCACCGACCGCGACGGGCTACCTGTCGGGAACCCAGCAATACACGGCCGCCCTGCAACTGCAGATCAATACCGACTTGCTGGGCCAGTCGGGTTTGGGAACGACAGGCATCGTCGCCTGACGCGACCGCCCCCGCCGCGCTACTTCACGTTCTCGGCGTATTTGGCGAGCGACTTGCTGAGCGCCGCCGTCGGCTTCTGGAAGAACACCAGCATGGTGCAGCCGTTCGGCGCCGTGGGCGAGTGTTTCGAGCCCTTCGGCCGGATGACGAAGTTGCCGGCCGTCACCTCGCCCTCGTCGTCCTTGAGCGAGCCTTCGAGGATGTAGGTCTGCTCCAGATCCTCGTGCATGTGGAACGGGATCGAGGCCCCGGGCGCGAGCTTGGTGATGATGGTGAGCATGCCCGTCTTCGGGTCGTGCATTAGCACCTTCATCTGGTTGCCGGGGCCGGTGTCGATCCACGGCATGTCGTTGACGGGGACGTAGCGCGACGCGGTATCGGCTTGTGCGGTCTGGGTCGCCATGGCGGTTCCTCCCGTATGGAGAGGCCCCAGCCTACACCCGCCGGCGGCCTCAGGCGAGCGGCAGGGAGATCAGCCCGTCGACCAGCTTGGGCTCGAACCAGGTGGATTTGGGCGGCATGATCTCGCCCGCGTCGGCCACGGCGAACAGCTCGGAAAGCTGGGTGGGGTAGAGCGCGAAGGCGACCGCAATATCGCCGGAATCCACCCGCTTCGCGAGCTCGGCAAGGCCGCGCGCGCCGCCGACAAAGTCGATGCGCGGATCGGTGCGCGGATCGCCGACGCCGAGGATCGGGCCAAGGATGCGCTCGGCCAGGAGGCTCACGTCGAGGCGGCGGGCGGGCGGCGTCCCCTCCGGCACCGGCTCGCGCGCCACCAGCGCGTACCAACGCCCCGGCAGGTACATGGCGAAGCGGCGCGGCTGGGCGGGCTTGGCGGGCGTGGTGAGCCGCGTTACCTCGAACCGCTCGGCAAGCTTCGCGAGGAACGCGTCGGGCGAAAGCCCGTTCAAATCCTTCACCACGCGGTTGTAGTCGAGGATGCGCACCTCGTCGTCCGGGAAGCTGACCACCAGGAACCGGCCGTCCATGGGCTCCCGCAAGCGCGCCCGGCGCTGCTCGACGGCGCGCGCGCCTGCGGCGGCGCGGTGGTGCCCATCCGCGATGTAGAGCGTCTCAGCCGCCTCGAACGCTGCGGTAAGCTCGGTCACGTCGGCGGCCGTCTCGATTGCCCACAGCGCGTGGCGCGACCCGTCGGGTGCCGCGGCTTCCAGCATCGGCGGGTTCGTCGTCGCCCGGGCGATCGCCGCCGCGATCAGCGCCGAGCTTCGGTGGATCACGAACACGGGGCCGGTATGGGCGTCGACCGCCAGGATCTGGCGCACCCGGTCGTCCTCCTTGTCGGGGCGGGTCAGCTCGTGGCGGCGGATGCGGTTGTCGTGATACGCGGCGACCGAGCCGGCGGCGGCGATGCCGGTCTGCACGTGCCCGCGGGCAACGATGCGGTAGGCGTAGTAGCAGGGCTTCGCGTCGCGGCGCAGTACCCCGGCCTCGATCATCTTTCGCAAATTCGCCCCGGCGCGTTCGTACACCTTGGGGGCGTGCGCGTCGGTGCCGGACGGGAAGTCGATCTCGGGCTTCGAGACGTGCAGGAAGCTCCAACGGCGGCCCTCGGCCATCGCCCGGGCCTCCTCGGTCGAGAGCACGTCGTAGGGCGGCGCGATCACCTCGGCCACGTGCGCCGCGTCGGGGTGGAGGCCGCGGAACGGCGCGACCAGCAATTCCGCGCTCGTCGCCGATTTCCTGTCCTGGGTGCGTGTCGTCGCCATGCTCACCTCGCGCGGCGGAAGGAAACAGAAAAGCGCCTTGCGATCAACCCGACGTGGCGTCGCGCCCTGGAAACGCCGCGCGTTTGACCTCGATCAACGGCCGCCCGGCCGCCCGGCGCTACAAGGCGCCATCCGGGACACGAAGGGGATGACCATGATAGCGGTGCCCGAACCGATCCGCGATGTCGCCCATATCGGCCATGTCGAGCTTCTCACGCCGAAGCCGGCGGAAAGCCTCGCCTATTTCACCGATCTCCTGGGCATGGAAGGGGTGCACCAGGAAGGCCCGTCGGCCTGGCTGCGCGCTTATGGCGACTACGCGACGACCACCCTCAAGCTTACCGAGGCGGCCGCGCCGGGCATCGGCCATCTCGCTTGGCGCGCGGCGAGCCCCCAGGCGCTCGACCGGCGCGTCGCGGCGATCGCGGCAACTGGGCTCGGCGTCGGCTGGACCGACGGCGATTTCGGCCACGGCGCGACCTACCGCTTCCGCGACCCGGACGGGCACGCGATGGAGATCTATTACGACGAAGAGCGCTACGTCCCGCCGCCGGAACTGCGATCGACCCTCAACAACCTGCCGATGAAGTACCCCGCCCACGGCATCGGCGTGCGCCGTACCGACCACGTCGCGCTCCTCTGCCAGGACGTCAAGGCGAACCGGGAATTCGTGGAGCGCACGCTGGGCCTCAGCCTGCGCGAGCAGGTGCTCTACGAGAACGGCACCAAGGAGATCGGCTCGTGGATGAGCCCGTCGCCGGTCCATCACGAGGTCGCCTACGTGCTCGACACCGCCGGCGCCCACGGCCGGCTGCACCATTTCTCGCTGTGGACCGACAACCGCGACGACGTGCTGCGCGCCGCCGACATCTTCCGCGAGAACGGCGTGTTCATCGAGGCCGGGCCGTCGAAGCACAACAACAGCCAAGCCTTCTACATCTATTCGTACGAGCCGGGCGGCAACCGGGTGGAGATCTATACCGGGAGCTTCCTGGTGTTCGCGCCCGACTTCGAGCCCGTGGTGTGGGACGAGACGGCGCGCGGCACGGGCGTCTATTGGGGCGAGGCCCTGCCCGAGAGCTTCATGCACTACGCGACGCCCGACGTGGGGCGCGCCGGCGACCCCGCTGTCCCGGTCATCGACCCGCGCTGACCATAGTTACATTCCATAAATGATTCAATCATAGGTTGTAGATCGATGATCGGCGGGTGCGCGCGTGACTGACACCGGGAAATGGAGCTGGGGGGCCATCCTGGCCGGGTTCGCGATCGTGGGGCTTTTCCTCGCGGCGCGGGCCCAGGACGACGCGATGTACCTGCACGGACTGATGCTGTTCGCGTTCGGCGCGGCGGCGGCGTTCTGGCTGATCGCGCGCGACGGCGACCGGGCGGGCCGGCCGGCGGGCGACGCCGCGGGCTATGACGACGCCGTCATCCGGGCCGGCGTCATCGCCTCGGCCTTCTGGGGCGTCGTCGGCTTCCTGGTCGGGGTCTACCTGGCGCTCGAGCTCGCGTGGCCGGGCTTCAACCTCGACCTTCCCTGGATCAATTTCGGGCGGCTGCGCCCGGTGCACACGTCGGCGGTGATCTTCGCCTTCGGCGGCAACGTGCTGATTGCGACCTCGTTCTTCGTGGTCCAGCGCACCTGCCGCGCGCGGCTCTATGGCGGCTGGACACCGTGGTTCGTGTTCTGGGGCTATCAGCTTTTCATCGCGATGGCGGCGACCGGCTATCTGATGGGCGTCACCGAGTCGCGCGAGTATGCCGAGCCGGAATGGTACCAGGACATCTGGCTGACCGTCGTCTGGGTCGCCTATCTCGTCGTGTTCCTGGGCACGATCGTGCGCCGGCGCGAGCCGCACATCTACGTCGCCAACTGGTTCTATTTGGCGTTCATCGTGACCATTGCGGTGCTGCACCTCGTCAACAACATGGCGGTACCGATCGCCTGGTCCTCGTCCAAGAGCTATTCGCTGTTCTCCGGCGTGCAGGACGCGATGACCCAGTGGTGGTACGGCCACAACGCCGTCGGGTTCTTCCTCACGGCGGGCTTCCTCGGCCTCATGTACTACTTCGTGCCCAAGCGAGCGGAGCGGCCGGTCTATTCCTACCGGCTGTCGATCGTGCATTTCTGGTCGCTGATCTTTCTCTATATTTGGGCGGGTCCGCACCACCTGCACTACACCGCCCTGCCCGACTGGGCGCAGACGCTGGGCATGACCTTCTCGATCATGCTGTGGATGCCGTCCTGGGGCGGGATGATCAACGGGCTGATGACGCTCTCGGGCGCGTGGGACAAGCTGCGCACCGACCCGGTGCTGCGCATGCTGGTTACCGCCGTCGCGTTCTACGGCATGGCGACGTTCGAGGGCCCGCTGATGTCGGTACGCTCGGTCAACGCGCTGAGCCACTACACCGATTGGACCATCGGCCACGTGCATTCGGGCGCGCTCGGCTGGGTCGCCTTCATCTCGTTCGGCGCGCTCTACCATCTGACGCCGGTCCTGTGGCGGCGCGTCCGGCTCTATTCGCTGCAGCTCGTCGCCGTGCACTACTGGATCGCGACGCTGGGCATCGTCCTCTACATCACCTCGATGTGGGTGTCGGGCATCCTGCAAGGGCTGATGTGGCGCGCCTACGATTCGCTAGGCTTCCTCGAATACTCGTTCATCGAGACGGTCATCGCAATGCACCCGTTCTACGTGATCCGGATGCTGGGCGGCGTGCTGTTCCTCGCCGGCGCGCTGGTTATGGTCTACAACCTCTGGCGCACCGCCCGCGGCGATCTGCGCGTGGAGGAGACGGTGCGCCCGGCGCCCGCCCCGGCGGTGGCGTGATGCGCGGGATGCTGAGCCACGACCGGATCGAGCGGCACTCGATCCTCCTCCTGGTGCTGATCCTGATCGTCGTCTCGATCGGCGGCATCATCGAGATCGCGCCTCTGTTCTGGCTGAACTCGACCATCGAGAAGGTCCAGGGCATGCGTCCCTACACGCCCTTGGAGCTGAAGGGCCGCGACATCTACGTGCGCGAGGGCTGCTACCTCTGCCACTCGCAGATGATCCGCGACCTGCGCGACGAGCAGGCGCGCTACGGCCACTACTCGCTCGCCGCGGAATCGATGTACGACCACCCGTTCCAGTGGGGCTCGAAGCGCACCGGGCCCGACCTCGCCCGCGTCGGCAACCGCTACTCCGACGCCTGGCACGTGGCGCACCTCGACGACCCGCGGAGCGTGGTGCCGGGCTCGGTGATGCCGGGCTACCCGTTCCTCGCCAAGACGCCGCTTCGCACCGACGACATCGCCGAGCACCTGCAGGCCAATGTCGACGTGGGCGTGCCCTACACAAAGGACGACATCGCCGACGCGCCCAGCGACGTGATCCTGCAGGCGACGCCGGGGGCGGCGGGCGTCAAGAACCTCCTCAAACGCTACCCGAAGGCGCAGATCCGCGACTTCGACGGCAACCCGGAGATGGTCTCGGAGCTCGACGCGCTGATCGCCTATCTCCAGATGCTCGGCACGCTGGTCGACTTCAAGACCTACGACCCCAACGCGCCCGGAAACAGCCGGTAGGGCGGTCAAGACATGGATATCCAGTACCACCACGTTTCGCACTTCGCCCAGACCTGGGGCATGCTGCTGTTCGTCGCCCTGTTCGCCGGCGTCCTCGTCTACGCGCTGTGGCCGAGAAACCGCGCCAAGTTCGAGCGCGCGGCGCGCGTGCCGCTCGAGGAGGATTGAGCGTGGTCCGCATGGACGACACGCACGATGCGCGCCCGGGCCGCACCACCGGCCACGAGTGGGACGGCATCCGCGAGTACGACCGGCCGCTGCCGCGCTGGTGGCTGTGGGTGTTCTACGCGACGATCGTGTGGGCGGTCGCCTACTGGATCGTCATGCCCGCCTGGCCGCTGATCGACGGCTATACCAAGGGCGTTCTCGGCTACTCGCAGCGCCGCCACATGGCCGCGCAGGTCGAGGCGGCGAAGGCGGCGCAGAGGGGATTCGAGACGCAGATCCTCGTCCAGTCGCTCGACGACATCCAGAACACGCCGCAGCTTCTGGAGTTCGCGCTGGCGGGCGGACGGTCGGCCTTCGCGGTCAACTGCTCGCAGTGCCATGGCCAGGGCGCCCAAGGCGCCAAGGGCTATCCCAACCTGAACGACGACGACTGGCTGTGGGGCGGCACGCTCGCCGAGATCGAGAAGACCATCCGGCACGGCGTGCGCTCGGGCGATGCGGACGCGCACGAAAGCCAGATGCCGGCCTTCCTCAAGGACGGGCTCTTGAAGCCCGGCCAGGTGAACGACGTCGCCGAATACGTGCTGTCGCTGTCAGGCAAGTCGACGGACCCGGCCGCAGCCTCGCGCGGCGCACCGATCTTCAAGACCAACTGCACCGCCTGTCACGGCAACGACGCCCGCGGCAGCAAGGAGTTCGGCGCGCCCAATTTGCGCGACGCGATCTGGCTCTACGGTTCGGACAAGCCGACGGTGGTGGAGACCGTCTCCTACGCGCGGCGCGGCGCGATGCCCGCCTGGCAGGGCCGGCTCGATCCGGTGACGATCAAGGAACTCGCCATCTACGTACACTCGCTCGGCGGCGGGCAGTGATGGACGCGCCCTCCTCACAGGACACGGTCGAGACCGTCGCGGTCAAGGGCGAAGCGTGGCGCGAGCGTTCGCCGCTCTACGCGTCGCGGCCGCGCATTCACCCCAAGCTCGCCCACGGTACGTTCCGCCGCCTGAAATGGGCGGTGATGGCGGCAACTCTGTCGATCTATTATCTCACGCCCTGGATTCGCTGGGACCGCGGCACCGGCGCGCCCGACCAGGCGGTGCTGATCGATTTCCCCGCGCGCAAGTTTTACTTCTTCTTCATCGAGATCTGGCCGCAGGAAGTCTACTACGTCACTGGCCTCCTGATCCTGGCAGCCCTTGCCTTGTTCCTGACTACCAGCCTGGCGGGCCGCGTGTGGTGCGGCTACACCTGCCCGCAGACGGTGTGGACGGACCTGTTCCTGGTGGTCGAGCGCTGGATCGAGGGCGACCGGAACGCGCGCATCCGGCTCGACCGCCAGCCCTGGGGTCCGGCCAAGATCGCCCGCAAGCTCGCTAAGCACGCGGTCTGGATCCTGATCGCGCTTTGCACCGGCGGCGCCTGGGTGTTCTACTTCGCCGACGCGCCCACCTTGGCCTCCCAGCTCGCCGCGTTGGACGCGCCGACGCCCGCCTATATCGCCATCGGCCTGCTCACCTTCACCACCTATACGCTGGGCGGGCTCGCGCGCGAGCAGGTGTGCGTCTACATGTGCCCGTGGCCGCGCATCCAGGGCGCGATGCTGGACGAGGACTCGCTGGTCGTCTCCTACCATCCCGACCGCGGCGAGCCACGCGGCGCGCACAAGCAGGGCGAGAGCTGGGCGAACCGCGGCGACTGCGTCGACTGCAACCAGTGCGTCGCCGTCTGCCCCATGGGTATCGACATCCGCAACGGCCAGCAGATGGAGTGCATCACCTGCGCGCTCTGCATCGACGCGTGCGACTCCGTCATGGAAAAGGTCGGCCGGCCCAAGGGGTTGATCGCCTACGACACGCTCGCCAACATGGACCGGCGCGCCAAGGGCCAGCCGCCGCGCGTGCAACTCGCTCGCCCCCGCACCGTGATGTACGCCGCGCTCATCGCCGTCGTCGGCGCGATCATGCTGTTTGCGCTCGTGACGCGCCCGGTCCTTGCCGTCGACGCGCTGGGCGACCGAAACCCGCTTTACGTGCTCCTGTCGAACGGCGACATCCGCAACGGCTACACGATCAAGATCATCAACAAGAGGCACGAGCCGCGCACGGTCGCCCTCACGGTCGAGGGACTCGCCGACACGCACATCGCCGTGATCGGTGGCGACAACGCGTCGTCGATCGCGCTGCCGCCGGACGCGCTGCGCAGCCTCCGCGTTTTCGTCACCGCGCCGCGCCGCGAGCTCCACGGCGAGACGGCACCGCTGATCTTTGTCGCGACCGACACGAAGGACGGCACCGCCGCGCGCACGCAGACCGCCTTCCGGGGGCCGGAGCGATGAGGCTTGCCCAACCGCGCCGCCTGACCGGCCGACAGGTGCTGTGGATCCTGGTCGGCGCCTTCGGCTTCATTTTCGCGGTGAACGGCACGATGGCCTGGCTTGCAGAGAAGAGCTTTCCCGGCCTCGTCTCCGGCAACGCCTACCTGGAAGGGCTTGCCTACAACCGGACGCTCGACGCACGTCGAGCCCAGGCGGCGCTCGGCTGGCAAGCCGAGGTGACCGTCACGGGGACGGGCACGAACCGTGTGGTCGCGGCGAGCTTCCGCGACCGCGACGGCAGCCCGCTTGCCGAAATGACCGTGACGGCACGGCTTGTGCGCCCCGTCGTCGCCGGGCACGACCGGACGGTCATGCTGGCCGAGACCGCGCCCGGCAACTACCGCGCGGAGGTTGCGCTGGCGGCCCTGGGCGACTGGCGACTGGTACTCGATGCGACGCGGCCGAAATTCCGCAGCCGGCCGGCCCAGGCGTGGCACATGGAGCGCGAGCTTTGGATCAGGTAGTCGCGACGCCGGAGTTCGCGACCGCTGTCGCGCCCGCGTCCGGCGACGATGCGCTCGCCGCCTATGTCGCGCGCGATGCCGATGGCACGGCGACGCTGCATCTGATGATCGAGAACCTGCATTGTGCCAGCTGCGTGCACCGCATCGAGACGGCGCTCGCCGCCCTTCCGGAGGTGGTCGAGGCGCGGGTGAGCCTGACCGCGAAGCGGCTGCGCCTGCGCTGGACCGGCGGTCGGGCCGCCGGCGATTTCGTCGCCCGCCTCGGCGCGCTCGGCTACCGCGCCGTGCCGTTCGACCCGGATGAGATCGTGAACGCGCGCGCCGCCGAGGAGAAGCGCCTTTTGCGCTGCCTCGCCGTCGCGGGCTTCGCGGCCACCAACGTGATGCTGCTGTCGGTCGCGGTATGGGCCGGCACCGCAGAGGACATGCCGGCCGCAACGCGCGATCTCATGCATTGGCTTTCGGCGCTGATCGCGCTGCCGGCGATCGCATGGGCGGGCCAGCCATTTTTCGCCTCGGCGTTCGCCGCGCTCAAATCGCGCGCGCTCAACATGGACGTGCCGATCTCGCTCGCCGTCGCCCTCGCCGCCGGGATGAGCCTGTGGGAGACCGCGCACGGCCGGCCGCACGCCTATTTCGACGCCGCGATCGCGCTGGTCTTCTTCCTGCTGGTCGGGCGCTACCTCGACAGCCGCGCGCGCGGCCAGGCGCGCTCGGCGGCCGAGCGGCTCGCCGTGCTCGGCGCCGCCGCCGCGCGCGTCGTCGCGCCCGATGGCAGCACGCGGCTGGTACCGGCGCGCTCTCTGGTGCCCGGGATTGTGCTCGCCGTCGCGCCGGGCGACCGAATGGCGGCCGACGGGCGCATCGAGGCGGGCGAAACCGAGCTCGATACCAGCCTGTTGACCGGCGAGACGCTGCCGAAGCCGGCCAAGCCGGGCGATCAGGTCTATGCCGGGACGATGAACCTAACCGGTGCGCTCACCGTCGCCGTCACCGCGTCGGGCGAGGACACGGTCCTCGCCGAGATCGTGCGGCTGATGGAGGCGGCGGAGGGGCGCAAGGGACGCTACGTGCGCCTCGCCGACCGCGCCGCGCGGCTCTATGCGCCCCTGGTGCACCTCGCCGCGCTTGCGGCCTTCGTCTTCTGGATCAGCGCGGGCGGGCTCGCCTGGCAGCCGGCCCTGCTGATCGGGGTCTCGGTCCTGATCGTGACATGCCCCTGCGCGCTGGGGCTGGCGGTGCCAGCGGCGCAGGCGGTGGCGAGCGGACGGCTCCTGCGCGCGGGCATCCTGGTCAAGCAGGCCGACGCGCTGGAGCGGCTCGCCGCCGCCGACACGGTGGTGTTCGACAAGACCGGCACGCTGACGCTCGGCGCGCCGCGCCTGATCCCGCACGAGGTCGTGGACGTAGACGCGCTCTACACCGCCGCGCGCCTCGCCGCCGCGAGCCGGCACCCGCTCTGCCGTGCGCTGGTCGCGGCAACGCCCCAGGCTGTCGCGCCGATGGCGGGGGTGTGCGAGACGCCAGGGCGCGGCCTTTCGGTCGAGACGCCCGATGGCGAAATCCGGCTCGGCAGCCGCGCATGGTGCGGCCTCGCCGCCGACGCCTGGGAGGGGCCGGAACCCGAGCTGTGGCTCGCCCGGCCCGGCCGGCTGTGCCTGCGCTTCGCCTTCTCCGACACGCTCCGTCCCGGCGCGGCCGAGACCGTCGCCGCGCTGCGCCGCATGGGGCTCGAGGTCCGGCTGCTTTCGGGCGACCGCGTTCCCGCGGTGCGCGCGGCGGCCGAGGCGGCGGGAATCGCCCAATGGCGCGCCGGCTGCATGCCGCAGGACAAGGTGGCGGCGATAGAGGCGATGGCCGCCGAGGGGCGCAAGGTGCTGATGGCGGGGGACGGGCTCAACGACGCGCCGGCGCTTGCCGCCGCGTTCGTCTCGATCTCGCCCGCGCGCGCCGCCGACGTGAGCCGCGCCACCGCCGACCTGGTGTTCCAGGGCGACGACCTCGGCGCCATGGTCGAGGCGGTCGCGACCGCGCGCGCGGCGCGCCGCGTGATGCTGCAGTCCTTCGCCTTCGCCGCCGCCTACAATGCGGTCGCCGTGCCGGTCGCCATCTGCGGGCTCGTGACGCCGCTGATCGCGGCGGTCGCGATGTCGTCGTCGTCGATCGTCGTGACGCTCAATGCACTGCGAATCCGTTTCGCGCGGCGGCCGGCATGACCATCCTCGCCTACCTGATCCCCATCGCGCTGCTGCTCGGCCTGATCGGCCTCGCGGCGTTCCTGTGGGCGCTGAAATCTGGCCAGTTCGAGGACCTCGACGGCGCGGCGAGCCGCATCCTCTTCGACGATCCGCCCGACGACGGCCCGCGGAAAGGCTGACCTACTCGGCCTACCCGTCGAAGGCGTGCTCGGCGACGACGGCGCTGCCGTCGCCCGACATCTCGCGCAGCACCACCGGATACCCCCAGAGCGAATGGATGTGGCGCAGCACGCGCCGCGCTTCCAGCGCATCCAGGACGCGCCCGTCGCGCAACGAGTGATGGACCACCAGCTTGCGGTCGCCCTTGAGGTCGGCGTCGGCGATTTCGATGCGCGGCGTACCGAGCGAGGGGTCGTACATCGAGGCGAGCTGCTTGCGGATGCGCTTGTAGCCCCGCTCGTTGTGGATCGCCTGGACCACCACGTCGGGCGCGCCCGAGGAATCGTGCAGCCGGAACAGGCGCATCTCGCGCATCAAATGAGGCGAGAGGTACTGTAGGATGAAACTCTCGTCGCGGAACTCGGACCAGGCGTGGCGCAGCGTTTCGACCGGCTTGCCGTTGCCGGCGATGTCCGGGAACCACTCGCGGTCCTCGTCGGTCGGCTCCGTGCAGATGCGCTCGATGTCGCGCATCATGCCGAATCCCAACGCGTACGGGTTGATGCCGGAGAAGCGGCGATCGTCGAAGTCGGGCTGGGCAACCACCTGGGCGTGCATGTGCAGGAACTCGAGCATGGCGCCGTCGGTGATGCGCTCTTGGTCCCTGAGACGCGTCATGATGTGGTGGTGCACCCAGCAGGCGCAGCCTTCGTTCATCACCTTGGTCTGGCGCTGCGGCTCGAAATAGCTCATCACGTTGCGCACGATGCGCAAGAGCTCGCGCTGCCAGTCCTTCAGCACCGGCGAGTGCTTCTCGAGGAAATAGAGCAAATTCTCCTCGGGGAGGCCGAGCGCGCGGCGCGCCGCCTGGTCGTCGACGTCGGCCGCCGCTTCGTCCGCCTCTATGCGTTTCTTCGGCAGGGTGCGGAACAGCAGGTCGTTGTAGTTCCGCCGCTCGTCCTCGCGCCGGGCGAGCATGCGCTCGCGCTCCTTGCGGATGTGCGGCCGCGCGCGCCGTCCATAGCGGTCGACGCCCTGGTCGCCCAACGCGTGCGCGGCGTCGAGCGTGCGCTCGACCGCGGCGAGACCGTAGCGTTCCTCGCACTCGGCGACGTAGTTCTTGGCAAAGGCGAGGTAGTCGAGGATCGCGTCGGCGTCGGTCCAGTCGCGGAACGCCTGGTTGGCGCGGAAGAAGCTGTTGTGCCCGACCGCCGCGTGCGCCAGCACCGTCGCCTGCATGGTCATGGTGTTCTCCTCCATGACGTAGCAGATCGACGGGTTCGAGTTGATGACGATCTCGAGCGCAAGGCCGCGCAGCCCCTTGCGGTACAGCATCTCCTGGCGCGCGAACGACTTGCCGAACGACCAGTGGCGGTACATCAGCGGCATGCCCGACGCGGCATAGGCGTCGAGCATTTGCTCGGCGGTGATGACCTCGATCTGGTTGCGGAAGAGCGCGAGCCCCAGCTCCTCGACGCCGATCTGCTCCACGGCGTCGTAGGCCTTGCGCAGCAGGTCGAAATTCCAGTCCGGGCCTTCGAACAGTAGCCCGCTCATGCGTATTCCTTCTCGCGACCGAACAGGCCGCGGAAAACCGGATAGATGTCGCGCGGCCCGCCGATCATGCGCATCGCGAAGTTGGGCCAGTCCTCAGCCACCTCCTGGTAGCCCGTCCACAAGACGCTGCCGGACCGGCCGTAGAGGCCGGGCTCGCGCCTTGCGTCGGGCGAGATCTCGACATACGCCATGTGCTGGACGATCGGCATCACCCGCTCGTCCAGAAGCTCAATGCAATGCCCGACGTCGCTGGGGATGTCGTCGCCGTCGGACGCCTGAGCGACGTAGATGTTCCAGTCGGCGACGGGATAGCGCGCCTCGACGATCTTCAGCATCTCCTCGAGCGCGGTAGATACCACCGTGCCGCCGGTCTCACGCCCATAGAAGAAGGTCTCCTCGTCCACCTCCGCCGCGGTCGAGGTGTGGCGCACGAACACCACGTCGACGTGCTGGTAGCGCCGGTCGAGGAACAGATGGAGCAGCATGAAGAACCGCTTGGCGAGGTCCTTCATCGCCTCGTCCATCGAGGCCGATACGTCCATCAGGCAGAACATGACCGCCTGCGACACCGGCTTCGGGACGTGCTCGAACCGGTTGTAACGCAGATCGACCGGGTCGATGTAGGGCACACGCTTGCGCTTGGCGAGTGCGCGCGCCAGCGCCTTCTCCAGCTCGGCGATGCGCTGCGACCGCGCGACGCCGGCGACCTGCTCGCTGGTGCCCGCCCTGAGGCGGTCGAGTTCCTCCTCCATCTCATGGATGAGCGCGTCGGACGGGCGCCTGAGCGCGATGCGCCGCTGCAGCGAGCGGCGCACGGTGCGCACCAGGTTGAGCCGGTTGGGCGAGCCGGTGGTGGAAAAGCCGGCGCGCTGCGGCTTGAACGACACCTCGTCCTTGATCTTCTGCTTCACCAGGTCGGGCAGGTCGAGGTCCTCGAAAAACAGATCGAGGAATTCGTCGCGCGTCAGGGCGAATGTGAAATCGTCCTCGCCCTCGCCGTCCGGGCTCGCCTTGCCGCCGGCGCCGCGCCCGCCGCCGGTCGGTTTGGCGATGCGATCGCCTTCGCGATACTCCTTGTTGCCGGGCAGCACCCAGCTCCGCTCACCGGTGTCGGAATCGAGCACGAAGTGCGGCTCACGGATGCCGTCGGACGAAATCGAGACGTTCTCGCCGGAGGTGGCGTCCGAAACGCTGCGCTTGCGCAGATTGTCGCGGATCGCCTCGCGAATCTCCCCCCGGGCGCGGCGGATGAAGCGCTGCCGGTTGCCGAGGCTCTTGCCCTTGGGGTTCTCGCGCCGGTCGATGATGTCCATGCGGTCGCGCCCCTCGATTTTGCCCGATCAGCCGGATTTTTGCACGCGCATGTACCAGTCGACGAGCCGGCGCACCTGGCGCTCGGTGTAGCCGTGCGCGACCATGCGCTCGAGGAACGCCTGGTGCTTCTTCTCGCTGTCGGTGTCCTTCTTGGTGCCGAACGAGATGACCGGCAGCAGCTCCTCGACCTGCGAGAACATGCGCTTCTCGATGACCTCGCGGATCTTCTCGTACGAGGTCCAGCGCGGGTTGTGCCCGCCGGATGCCGCGCGCTGGCGCAGGGCATACTTCACCACCTCGTTGCGGAAGTCCTTCGGGTTGGCGATGCCAGCGGGCTTCTCGGTCTTCGACAGCTCCTGGTCGAGCATCTCGCGGTTGAGAAGCTGGCCGGTGTCCGGGTCCTTGTAGTCCTGGTTCTCGACCCAGGCGTCGGCATAGGCGATGTAGCGGTCGAACAGGTTTTGGCCGTAATCCTCGTAGGATTCGAGATAGGCCTTCTGGATTTCCTTGCCGATGTACTCGGCGTAGCGCGGCGCGAGCTCGGCCTTGATGAAGGTGAGGTACTTCTGCTCGGTCTCCGACGCGAACTGCTCGCGGCGGATCGCCAATTCGAGCACGTACATCAGGTGCACCGGGTCGGCCGCGACCTCCTGCGTGTCGAAATTGTAGGTCTCCGACAGCACCTTGTAGGCGAAGCGGGTCGACAGCCCGTCCATGCCCTCGTCCACGCCCGCGGCGTCGCGGTATTCGTGCACGGTCTTCGCCTGCGGGTCGGTGTCCTTCAGGCTCTCGCCGTTATAGACGCGGAGCTTGGCGTAGAGCGACGAGTTCTCGTGCTCCTTGAGGCGCGTCAGCACCGAAAAGCGCGCCATCATCTCGAGCGTGCCGGGCGCGCGCACCGCGCGGGCGAGCTCGGACTGGCCGACCAGCTTCTCGTAGATCATCACCTCCTCGTCGACACGCAGGCAGTAAGGCACCTTGATGACCGAGATGCGGTCGAGGAACGCCTCGTTGTTGCGGTTCGACTTGAAGCTCTTCCACTCGGACTCGTTCGAGTGGGCGAGAATCAGGCCCTGATACGGCAGGGCGCCGATCCCCTCGGTGCCCATGTAGTTGTTCTCCTGCGTCGCCGTCAGCAGCGGATGCAGCATCTTGAGCGGCGCCTTGAACATCTCGACGAACTCGAGGATTCCCTGGGTGGTGACGTTCAGCCCGCCGGAATAGGCGTAGGCGTCCGGGTCCTCCTGGCCGAAATATTCCAGCTTGCGGATGTCGACCTTGCCCACCAGCGACGAGATGTCCTGGTTGTTCTCGTCGCCCGGCTCGGTCTTGGCGACGCAGATCTGGCGCACCTTCGACGGGTGCATGCGCACCACCTTGAACTTGGAGATGTCGCCCTCGAACTCGTCGAGCCGCTTGATCGCCCAGCCGGAGCACAGCCCGGTCAGCCGGCGGCGGGGGATGTTGTACTTCTCCTCCATGGTGGCGGCGTGGCGCACCGGGTCGAACAGCCCGAGCGGGCTCTCGTAAACCGGGCTCAGCCTGTCGCCGGCCTTGAGGACGTAGACCGGCTCCTCCTCCATCACCTGCTTCAGCCGCTCGGCGAGCGAAGACTTGCCGCCGCCGACCGGACCGAGCAGATAGAGGATCTGCTTGCGCTCCTCCAGCCCCTGCGCCGCATGACGCAAAAATCCCACGATCCGCTCGATCGTGTCCTCCATGCCGTAGAAGTCGGAGAAGTACGGATAAATGCGGATCGTCCGGTTCTGGAAGATGCGGCCCAGCCGGTCGTCGCGCGAGGTGTCGAAGATCTTCGGCTCGCCGATGGCGGCGAGCATGCGCTCGGCCGGCGATGCATACATCATCGCATTGTCGCGGCAGCCCTCCAGGTAGTCCCAAAGGGTCATTTCGGTCCAGGTCCGCGCCGCGTATTCCCGAGAAAAGGCGTCGAGGACGTTCGCTTCGCTCATGCCCGGCTCTCCTGATTGCGCGACGGCGCCGAGACGGTCGCGGTCTCGCACTGTCGTGCCTTCGCCACTCTCAACCCACACCAGCTTCGCGCCATTATGGTTAGCTTTCCGTTACTTTCGGCCGCCCCACGGCCCCGCTCGCACGCCCGGCGACCGCACAGGCAACTTCCATCGCCCTTCGAAAGTTCCCGGTTTCGGCCCCGGCCGGCAGGCAGACGAGACGAAGTCCATAAAAGCGTCACGGACGAAACGGGTGAAAACCGTTCTTGCGTCCCTGGCACGAAAGCCGCAGGAATGGGGCGCGCCCGCTTGGTGGAACCGGTAGACACAACGGACTTAAAATCCGTTCGCCGCGAGGCGGTCCGGGTTCGAGTCCCGGAGCGGGCACCACGCGCCGCACAGGCGCGTTCGAACTCGGTGGTTGGCCATCATTGGCGCAATAATCCTTACGTAAATAATACATCGACTGGGACCCCGAAAAAAGGCGCTGACTACGTGTTTTCCCGAATCAGCCGGAAAAGCGCCCCGAAGGAGGCCTTCGTCGCCCCGTTCACGCAGACGTGTTCGGTCGGACGGCGGCGGGCAACAGCGGTGCGCGCATGCGCCGCGGGCTGCGTTGGCGCCGGGCGCTGCCGCGTCCTATAGTGCGCTGCCAACCCCGGAGACGAGATGGAATTCGGCTACTTCACGCTCAGCGACAACGCCTATCCGGGCAACACGCGCACGCCCAACCAGCTCGTCACCGACATTGCCGACGAAGCGCTCTACGCCGACACGCTCGGCATGCATTCGGCCTGGATCGGCGAGCATCACTTTTCGACGCTCGGCGTGGTGTCATCGCCCGAGATGCTGCTGGCCCATGTCGCGGCGCGCACCCGCCACATCCGCCTGGCGCCGGCGGTGAACGTTCTGCCGCTCGCGCATCCGATCCGCGTCGCCGAGCAGTGGGCGATGCTCGACCTCCTGTCCGGCGGGCGCGTCGATTTCGCCACCGGGCGCGGCTATGACCGGCGCGAATACGGCCCGTTCGGCGCCGATTTCGAACAGAACGCCGAGATCTTCGCCGAGGGCTGCGGCATCGTGCAGCGCCTGTGGCAGTCGGACGCGCCGTACACCCATCGCGGCCGCCACTATGCGTTCGAGGACGTGCAGATCACGCCGCGCCCGGTGCAGGGGCCGATCCCCTGCTACGTCGCCTCGTTCTCCAAGCCGTCGATGGAGCTGGCGGCGCGGCTCGGCTGGGGGCTCGTCGTCGCCGCCGGCCAGGCGAGCGCGATGCACGGCTCGCTCGTCCGCGTGGCAGAGCTCTACCGCGCGTGCTGCGCGAGCGCGAACGTCGCGCCGCGGCGCCTGGTCACCAGCTACTTCCTCCATTTCGCCGACACGCCCGCCGAGGAGCGCGCGGCGCGCGAGCGCCAGCTCCGCTACCACCGCGACTGCACATCGCACGCCTTCCCGGGCGACCCCAAGACCGCGCCGGCCAACTATGCCTATTTCCAGGACATCGTGCGGCGCTACCAGACGATGAAGCCGGAGGATTTCACCGACTCGGCCGTCCTGATCGGCCCGTCGGCGCGCATTGTCGACATCCTGAAGACGAAGGTCGAGGCAGCCGGGTTCGACGAGGTGATCCTATACTTCAACCTTGGCCTCAAGCCGCACGCCCAGGTGAAGGACGAGATGGCGCGGTTCATGGCCGAGGTCGCGCCCGCCTTCGACGGCGCCCACCTTCGCCGCGCGACGGGCTGACGGACGATGGAATGACGCTGTCGCTGGTCACCGGCGCGACCGGCTTCGTCGGCTCGGCGGTGGCGCTACGGCTCGCCGCGGCAGGGCACGCGCTCCGGCTGCTGGTGCGCGGCGGCGCGAATCGGGCGAACCTCGCCGGGCTCGACGCCGAGATCGTCACCGGCGACCTCGACGATCCCGCCTCGCTCGCCGCCGCCGTCCGCGGCTGCGACGCGGTGTTCCACGTCGCCGCGGACTACCGATTGTGGGTGCCGCAACCCGACGCGATGTACCGCACCAACGTCGAGGGCTCGGCGACGCTGGTGCGCGCCGCCGCCGAGGCGGGCGCGACGCGCATCGTTTACTGCTCGTCGGTCGCGGCCATCGCTTGCCGCAAGGACGGCGTCGCGGCGGACGAGACGACGCCCACCACCCTCGACAACATGATCAGCCACTACAAGCGCTCCAAGTTTCTCGCCGAAGAGAAGGTGATGGCGCTCGCGCGCGCCGGCGCGCCGGTCGTCGTCGTCAACCCGTCGGCGCCGGTGGGCCCGCGCGACATCCGCCCGACGCCGACCGGCCGCATGATCGTCGAAGCGGCCGCGGGCCGCATCCCCGCCTTTATCGAGACCGGGCTCAATGTCGTGCATGTCGACGACGTGGCCGAGGGGCACCTTCTCGCTTTCGACCGCGGGCAGGTCGGCGAGCGCTACATTTTGGGCGGCGAGAACATGGCACTGCGCGATCTGATCGTGGCCGTCGCCCGCGCCGCCGGGCGCGAAATGAACCCGAAGCGCCTGCCACGCCGGCCGCTCTACCCGCTCGCCTGGCTGATGGAGGGGTGGGGGCGTCTCACCGGCCACGAACCGATGCTGACCTCGGAAAGCCTTCAGATGGCGGCGAAGCACATGTACTACGCGTCGGACAAGGCCAAGGCCGCGCTCGGCTACGCGCCGCGCCCCGCGGCCGAGGCCATCCGCGACGCCGTCGCCTGGTTCCGCGCCAACGGCTTTTTGAAGTAGCCGGGCAGACGCGGCCGTCCGCCCCGAGCGCAAGATCGGGTCAGCTCAAATTGAGCTGGCCCGTGAATCTTGCGCTGATTTATAGAAAAGGACGCGGTTCACGTCTCAAGCCGCTTCGGCTTGAGACGATCGCGCCCTAGGCACGCACCCCGCCAGACCCTATTATCGGGCGAGAAACCGGCGCCGCCAAGGCGCCCAAGGGAGGACGCCCATCATGAAACGACTCGCCGCCCTGGCCGCGACCGCGGCCCTTCTCGCCGCGCCCGGCGCGCATGCCGCGACCACCATCAAGATCGCCTGCTACCTGCCGGCCTTCTCCGTGTCGGTCACGAAGATCCTCAAGCCGTTCGCCAACGAGGTGACCAAGGCGACGGGCAGCACGGTCAAGTTCCAGGAGTTCTGGGGCGGCTCGCTCGGGCGCAATCCGGAGCAGCAGTACAAGCTGGTGACCGGCGGCATCACCGACATCGTGTTCATCTCCACCTACACGGCGGGCGGCCAGTTCCCCGATGCCTCGATCACCGAGCTGCCGGGCCTGGTGCGCTCCTCGGCGGTCGGCTCGCCCGCCTACTGGCGGTTCTACAAGGCCGGCATGATGCGCGGGATGGGCGACATCAAGACGGTCGGGCTCTACATGCCCGCGATCTCGCTGATTCACACGCGCCAGCCGATCAAGTCGCTCGAGGACGCGAAGGGGCTCAAGATCCAGGCCGCGGGACCCAACCTCGCCGAATTCATAAAGCAGTTCGGTGGCGTGCCGGTCTACATGCCGGCGACCGAGCTCGCCCAGTCGCTGACCAGCGGCGTGATCGATGGCTCGACGGTGGACTGGACCGGCTTCCTCACCTTCAAGCTGCAAAGCCTCGCCAAGAACCATTACGAGATTCCGCTCGGCGGCATCAGCTTCGTGATCGCCATGAACAAGGGCAAGTGGGAGTCGCTTTCGGCCGACCAGCAGGCCGCCATCGACAAGTTCGGCGGCGAGTACATGGCCGAGCACGGCGGCAAGGCCTACGACGCGGCGGGCGAGGAACGCCGCCAGAAGGTGATGCAGGACAAGTCGCAGCACTTCGTCGCGCCGTCCAAGGCCGAGATCGACGCGGCGATGCAGAAGTACGGCCCGCCGGTTTACAAGAACTGGATCGCCAAGACGCCGGACGGCCAGAAGAAGTTCGACACCTTCACCAAGCTCCTCGCCGACGTCGAGGCGGGGAAGTGACGCGCGGCGCTGCCGGGACGACCGTTTCGCGAAACCGCCGCCCGTGAACGACACGCTGGAACGCTGGGTCGCGCCGGGCGGCTGGCTCGACCGCACGACGCGCTGGGTCGCGTTCGTCGGCCTGATCGGGCTGATGATCGCGACCCTGTTCATCCTGGCCGACATCGTGCTGCGCGGCGTGTTCGACAGCCCCATCGAGGGGCTGGAGGACGTGACGCGCTTCGCCTTCGCCATCGTGGTGGCGACCTGCTATCCGGCGGGGCTGATTCAGGGCCACAACGTCGCCATCCGTTTCCTCGGCAAGGCGCTCGGCCCCCGCCCGAACGCCTGGCTCGAAACGTTCGCGGCGGCCTGCACCTTCGTGTTCTTCGGGCTGATCGCGTGGTCGTTCGTGTTGGTCACCGTCGACGACGCGGTGCACCACCGCTTCACCCAGACGCTGCAATTGCCGCGCGCGCCGTTCTGGGTCGTGATCTCGGCGCTGGTGTGCCTCGCCGTGCCGCTGCAGCTTACGATCATCGCCTTGTGGCTGACGCGCATCGCGCGCGGCGCGCCGCCGCCCGCCGGACACGCCGAGGGCTAGGCGATGGACCCCCTTCTCGTCGGCGGGCTCGGCCTTGCCTTGATGTTCGGGCTGATCGCGCTCCAAGTGCCGATCGGCGTGGCGATGGGGCTCGCGGGATTGGTATCGATCTGGGCGATCCTCGGCTTCAGCGCGGCGTTCACCCTGTTCGCGACCGAGCCCACCAGCGTGATGACCAGCGGCGAGCTCGCCGTCATCCCGCTGTTCCTCCTGATGGGAAGTTTCGCCGGCGCGGCCGGCCTCTCGTCCGACATCTACCGTGTCGCCTATGCCTTCCTCGGCCACCGGCGCGGCGGGCTCGCCCTCGCCACCATCGGCGGCTGCGCCGGGTTCGGCGCGGTGTGCGGCTCGTCGATCGCGACAGCGGCGACCATGGCGCGCATCGCGCTGCCGGAGATGCTGGAGCGGCGCTACCTCCCCTCGCTCGCCACCGGCTGCATCGCGGCTGGCGGCACGCTCGGCATCCTGATCCCGCCGTCGGTGATCATGGTGCTCTACGCCATCCTCACCGAGCAGTTCGTCGTGGCCCTGTTCGTCGCCGCGATCCTGCCCGGCATCCTTGCCGTGCTGCTGCATTTCGCGGCGATCTTCCTTACCACTCGCTTCGCTCCCGAGGCGGGGCCGGCCGGGCCGCGTCTCGCCTGGGGCGAGCGCTGGCGCGTGGTCGGCCAGTGCTGGGGCGCGGTCCTGCTCGCCATCGTGGTCGGCGGCGGCATCTATGTCGGGCTGTTCACCGTGTCCGAGGCGGCGGCCGTGGGCGCGGGCATGGCGTTCGCCTTCGTCGTCGCGCGCGGCAAGTGCACCCGCGCGGTGATGTGGGAGGTGCTGGGCGAGACGGCGGCCAACACCGGCATGATCTACGTGATCATCATCGGCGCCTCGATCTTCGCCTACTTCATCTCGCTGTCGCAGATGCCGGGCGAGCTGATCGAGCTGATCCACGGGCTCGGCCTGCCGCCGATCCTGGTCATGGTACTGCTGACCATCGTCTATTTGATCCTGGGCAGCGTGTTCGACACCATCGCGGCGATGGTGATCACCCTCCCCTTCGTGTTCCCGCTGGTCACCGGGCTCGGCTACAACCCGATCTGGTTCGGCATCTACAACGTGATGGTGATCGAGATCGGCCTGATCACGCCGCCGATCGGCATCAACGTGTTCGTGCTGCACGGCATGGCGCGGGACATCGCGCTCGGCACCATCTTCCGCGGCATCATGCCGTTCCTTGCCGCCGACCTGACGCGTCTCGCGATTTTGCTGCTGTTCCCCGCCATCGCGCTGTGGTTGCCCACGACCCTCGGCGTGCCGATGCAATGACCGGCGCGGACCGCGGGGCGGCGCCGTCGCGCGCCGAGATCGTCGGCCGGGCCCGCGCCCTGGTCCCCGCGCTCCGCGCCCGCGCCGGCGCCGCCGAACGCGCCCGCCGCGTGCCGGCCGAGACTGCCGACGAGCTGCGCGCGGCCGGCCTGTTCCGGCTGATCGAGCCGGCGCGCTTCGGCGGCTGGGAGCGGGACTACGACCTCCTGGTCGAGACGATCATGACGCTCGCCGAGGGCTGCGCCTCGACCGCCTGGGTCTATGCCATCGCGGCGGGCCAGCACGCGATCGTCGCGAACCTCCCGCTCGAAGCACAGGAGGAGCTGTGGGGCACATCGCCCGACGCCGTGACCTGCGGGTCGTATGCGCCGCAGGGACGCGCCACGGCGGCACCTGGCGGATGGCGGCTCGACGGGCGGTGGAGCTTCGTCTCCGGCTGCGACATTGCGGGATGGGCGTTGATCGGCACCATGCTGCCCCAGGCTGACGGCGCGGCCCAGCCGCATTTCGTGCTGGTGCCGGCGGCGGACTATGCGATCGAGGACGATTGGCACACGGTCGGTCTCGCCGCGACCGGCAGCAAGACGCTCCGCCTCGACGGCGCCTTCGTGCCGGGGCACCGCACGATCTCGTTCGCGCGCATGACCCGCCTGCGCGCCGCCGATGACGTGCCGCACCCGCACCCGATGTACCGCCTGCCGATGCTCGCCTTCGTGCCGTCGGCGCTGGGCGCGGTCGCCATCGGCGCGGCCAAGGGCGCGGTCGACGCGTTCATCGCGACGACCCGGGCGCGCACCACGCGCGGCGGGGTGGGCGCGGGCCAGGCGCCGATAGCGCGCTTCCCCTCGGTCCAGAGCCGTGTCGCCACGGCACTGGCCGCCGTCGACGCCGCGCGCGAGATCGTGCTGCGCGACAACCGCGCCGCGCTCGCGACTTTGCGCGAAGGCCACGACCTCACGACCGAGCAGCGCATCGCAATAAGGCGCGGCCAGGGCTTCGCCGTTCAGCTTGCCTTGCAGGCGGTCGAGACCGTCGCCGCCGCGACCGGCATCGCCGGCATCTTCGACGACCACCCGGTGCACCGCGCCTGGCGCGACGCCGTTGCCGCCAGCCGCCATATCAGCGTCAACTGGGACGCGGTTTCGACCATGGTCGGGGCCGCCGCCCTCGGCCTCGACCTGCCGGGGAATTACTAGGAATTGCCGTTAAAATATCCGTGCGCGCGGCCTGGCGGTGGCGCAAAATTGGCGGACAGGCCGGCGCGCGGGCCGCAGGGGCGGCCGCAGGTTGACGTGCAGCGCGCTTCCGCGAAATGAGGCTTCCCAGATGCGGTTCCGTTTCCCCCGGTGGTCGGCCATGGCCGTCGTGAGCGTCCTGTCCGCGGGTGGCATGTTGGCCGGAGCGGACGCGCGAGCGGGGCTGCTGTTCGGGCTGGTCGAACCGGGCGGCCCGCAGAGCACCCTCGCCGTGCTCGATACGGTCGGCTATGGAGTTGTAAGCGGCCTGACGATCGGCGGGGACGTGGGCGGAATCACGGTCTCGCCGGGCATCGGCGTCACCCCACGGGGGACGATCATCGGTGCGACCGGACCGGGCTCGCCGAACTCGGCGCTCGTCGCCATCGACCGGGTGACCGGCGCGGTCTCGGCCATCGGGTCGTTCGGGCAGAATGGCCACTCCATGGCGGCGATCGCCTTCGCGCCCGACGGCACGCTCTACGGTTGGCTCGACGACGCGTTCGGCGACCTCTACACGATCGACCCGGCGACGGGTGCCGCCGCGAAGGTCGGAGAGTTGGGCCTCGACACGCCGGTTACAGGTCTCGCCATCGACAGCACGGGGCGGGTCTATGTCACGACTTGCTGTGGCGCGAGCGGCCTGTTCCTTGTCGACCCCACGACCGGCGCCGTCACGTCCGTCGCGCCCTATGACCCCGACTCGTCGATCCTCGCCCTTGCTTTCACGGCAGGCGACGCGTTGATCGGCGTGCGCGCATCGGGCCCCAACTTCGAGAGCCGCGACGTGGTGGCGATCGACCCGATTGGCGGCGGGGTCACCTCGCTGGGCGGATCGGTCGCGAGTTTGCGCGCGCTTGCCTTCGACACGATCGACGTTACCGAGCCGTCCGGTGCCGGGCTCTTCATGGCCGGGCTCGCCGGCCTTTGGCTCAGGCGTGCGCGGCGGCCTGCTTGGCCTTCAGCGCCTTGCGCGCCTCGGGCGTCATGAACGGCAGGTGATGGTCGTCCTTGGAGACGGGCGTCACATCTGCGGCGATCAGGTCCCAGTGCTTGCCGCTGTTCTCCGAGGCGTAGAGCTGGCCGGTCGCGGTGCCCACCACCAGCATCATGCCGTCCGGCCAGACGTGCTGGCACATCGCTTCGAACGCGCCGACGACGAGGTTCGGCAGGCCGTCGGCGCGCTCCGTCCACGTGTCGCCGTCGTCGGCGGTGCGCATGACGGTCGAGCCGGCCATGCCCTGGGCGAACCAAGCGCCGGGATTGAGGCTCGACCCGCCCATATAGACGGTCCGCCGGTCTGTGGGGTCGAAGAACAGGAAGTCGGGATAGCCGATCCGGTCGCCCCGCTTCATCAGATGGTCGAAGCTCTCGCCGCCGTCGCGCGAGCGGTAGAGCCCTTCGCCGGTCGCCAGGAACATGCGCCGGGGATCGTCCGGGTCGATCAGCAGGCGGTGCACGTCGCGATAGGCGTGCTCGCCGGGTGTTGAGTAGGCCGAGAGCTCGCGCCAGCTCTTGCCGTCGTCCGTCGATTTCAGGAACGCCCCCTGCTCGACCAGCACGTAGACCGTCGCCGGCTCGGTCGGATGGAAGGTCGTCATCTTCACGTGCGGGATGTGCGGCGGTGGCGGGAAGGTCCACTTGTCGGTGTCGGGCACGTCGTGGATCGATTTGATCTCGCGCCACGTCTCGCCCAAATCGTCCGAGCGGTAGAGCCCGGCGGGCGAGGTACCGAGGAACAAGCTCACCGTCTCGCCCACCGTGCGGATGTTGAACGAATAGACGTGCGGCCGGTCGAGCCCGTTGGCGAGCCGCCGCCAGGACTTGCCTTCGCCGTCGTCGGCGACAAAGAGCCCGCCATTCGCGTGGCAGCCAGCGTAGAGCTTGCCCGAGCGCGGCTCGTAGGCGAGCGTGCCGACATGCCGGTCGGCGAGCGTGCGCTCGGCGAGCGCCCACGGCTTGCCCGGCCCCCCGCGCCTGAGGGTCGCCACCCCCTCCAGCGTCGCGACGCGAAGGCACGTCGCTGGCCCCGCAGCCACGGTCCGGTTGTCGCCGTTGGGCGAGAGGTAGGTGACGATGTCCGCCATGGTGCCCTCCGTCAGGTCGGGCCGCGGCGTGCTAGGCGCGCACCTCGTCGCGCAGGACGCCGAGCCGGGCGAGAATGTCGCGGTCGGTGATCTCGAAGATCACCGTGTCGTCCGCCGCCGCCGTGTGGCTCACCCAGTTGTTGTGCGGCAGGCAGAAGATGTCGTTGCGCTTCCAGGCGAGCGTGTCGCCGCCGACCTTGGTGGTGCCTTCGCCCTCAGCCACCACGCACACCGCGTTGGCCGAGCTGCGCCGCTCCGTCGTCGGGCGGCCCTTCGCGAGCTTGACGAGATAACAGTCGAGCGAAACCATCGCCGGCCCGCCGGTCACCGGGTTGATGTAGCGCAGCCGGCGCGATCCATCGGCGCCGTCGGGCATGGCGGCCAGCGCCTCGACCGCCGCGTCCCAGGCGTAGCGGAACAAGGGCGAGTACGGCGTGCCCGGCCCGCCAACCGGCGACAGCCCGGCCGCGGCGTAGGCCGCGTCGGACGGCAGGACCGGCACGTCGTGCGCCGGGCCCGGCTCGAACGCGCCGGTCTCGAGATAGCCGTGCAGCGGCACGTCGAGGGCGTCGACCCACACGGCGCGCGTCTTGCCGTGATGGGCGTGCTCGTGCCAGGTCCAGCCGGGCGTCAGGATCATGTCGCCGCGCTTCATCCAGCATTCCTTGCCGTCGACGATGGTGACAGCGCCGTCGCTCTCCAGCACGAAGCGGAGCGCGTTCATCGAGTGGCGGTGCGGCCGCGCCGTCTCGCCGGGCAGGATAAGCTGCAGGTTGACGGAAAGGTTGATGGCCGCGCCGTCGCGCGGCGAATTGAGGAACGCCGGATTGGACAGGCAGAGCACGCGCCGCTCGGCCTCCTCGGTGGTCGCCGCCTTGGCCGCCTGGTCGAGGAGCGGGTCGAGCGTCTCCCAGCGCCACACGTGCGCGGCCTGCTCCGGCTCGTTGCGCCGCGCTTCGCGCTCCCACAGCGCGTAGACGCTGGCCTCGCCCATGGCGACGTGGAATGGATCGGTCTTGACGTGCGGCGCGGCCATGGCGGACTCCTCTCTGCTGGCCAAATTTTGCGCATACTCGCCGGAACCGGTCAAGAAATGCAGCCACCGCTTGAGCGCCGCCGGGCCCGCCTGTACGCTCGCCTCAGGAGGATGCGATGGAAACAGAAACACCGATACTGATCGTCGGCGGCGGACCCGTGGGGCTGGGGCTTGCCGCCGACCTTGGCTGGCGCGGCATCGACTGCCTGCTGATCGAACAGGGCGACGGCACGATCTACCACCCGCGCGCCAACACGGTGAACTCGCGCACCATGGAGTTCTGCCGCCGCTGGGGCATTGCCGATGAGGTGCGCGCGTCGGGCGCGCCGCCCGACTTCCCGCCGACCATCGTCTACTGCACAAGCGTGCCGGGCTTCGAGATCTGCCGCATCGAGCGGCCGACCCATGGCGGGCACAAGCCGCTACCGACCACGCCCGAGCGGTCGCAGCGCTGCAACCAGGTCTGGTTCGACCCGATCCTGCGCAAGCTCGCCGGAGGCTTTCCGACGGTGAAGCTGCGCTACGGCTGCCGCTTCGAATCGTTCGAGCGCACGGCCGACGGCGTCGTCGCCACGGTGCGCGACCGCGAGAGCGGCCGGGCCGAGCACATCCGCGCCCGTTTCCTCGTCGACTGCTCGGGCGGCAATTCGGGCATCGGCAAGACGCTGGGCGTTCGGCTGGAAGGCCGCCCGGTGCTCTCCTACCACCTCAACATCTTCCTCCGCATCAAGGAGCTGTGGAACCGGCACGAGCTCGGCAAGGCGGCGTTCTACTTCCTGATCGGCAAGAACGGCGAGTACGGCAGCGTCATCGAGATCGACGGGCGCGAGTTGTGGCGCCTCAACGTGCATGGCGAGCAGTACAAGGACGAGCCGTCGGCCGACCTGATCGCCGCTTCCATCCGCCGCGCGCTGGGCGACAGGATCCCCTACGAGATTGTCTCGGCGCTGCGCTGGACCTGCCGCCAGCTCGTCGCCGACCGGTTCCAGGACGGCAACATCCTCCTCGCCGGCGACTGCGTGCACCAGCACGCGCCGTCGGGTGGGTTCGGCATGAACACCGGCATGGGAGACGCGGTCGATCTCGGCTGGAAGCTCGCCGCCGCCGTCGAAGGCTGGGGCGGGCCGATGCTGCTCGAATCCTACGGCATCGAGCGCCGCCCGGTCGCCAAGCGCAACGTCGACGAGGCGACCGACAATGCGCGGCGCACCCTGCCGGCCCACGTGATGGACCGGATCGAGGACAACTCGCCCGAGGGCGTCGCCGCGCGCAAGGCGGTCGGCGGCCACATCCTGGCCGAGCGCGCCAAGACCTTCATCTCCGATGGCATCGCACTCGGCTATCGCTACGACCCCTCGCCCATCGTGGTGCCGGACGGTACGCCCGCCCCCAGGGACGAGGTGATGACCTACACGCCCACCGCGCGGCCGGGCTCGCGCGCGCCGCACGCCTGGCTCGCCGAGGGCAAGTCCACCATCGATCTCTACGGGCGCGGATTCATCCTGATGCGCTTCGGCGGCGCCGACCCGTCCCCCCTGGAGGCCGCGGCGAAGGCACGCGGCGTGCCGCTCCAGGTGGTGTCGGTCGACGACCCCGCGATCGCCAAGCTCTACGAGCGCAAACTGGTGCTGGTCCGGCCGGACGGCCATGTCTCTTGGCGGGCCGACCGGGCGCCGGACGACCCGCTCGCTATCGTCGACACGGTGCGGGGCGCCGCCGTCGCCGGGGCGGCGCGGAGCGCGGCCTGATGGCGCTCGCCGTCGACCGCGCCTGCCTCGACCGGCTGGTCACGAAGGCGCGCAGCCACAACGCCTGGCTCGACAAGCCCGTGCCCGACGCCCTCCTCCGCGAGCTCTACGAGATCGCCAAGCAGGGTCCGTCGAGCTCGAACTGCCAGCCGATGCGGATCGTGTTCGTGCGCACGCCGGAAGGGAAGGAAAAGCTCGCCCCGGCGCTGTCGTCGACCAACCGGGCGAAGACGCTGGCGGCGCCGGTCGTCGCCATCGTCGCGTATTCGCTCGACTTCGCGCCCGACCTGGACCGGTTCTACCACGTGCCCGGCGCGCGGAACTGGTACACCTCCTCCGACGCGCTGATCGAGGAGACGGGGCTGCGCAACGCGTCGATCCAGGGCGCGTTCTTCATCGTCGCGGCGCGCGCGGTGGGGCTCGATTGCGGGCCGATGTCGGGCTTCTCCAACCGCAAGGTGGACGAGGCCTTCTTCCCCGACGGCCGCACCAGGTCGAACTTCCTCTGCTCGCTCGGCTACGGCGATCCCGCCGCGCTCTACCCCGACATGGGACGGCGCACGTTCGACGAGACCTGCAGCTTCGCGTAGGCGGCTACGCCCGCAACTCGGGCATCAGGCTCCGGCCCTGGAAGGCGCGCCGGTCCTCGGGGCGGAGCGGAATGCCGTAGAACTCGAGCAGGGTCGGCATGACGTCGAGGATCGACACCTTGTCGGCGTGGCGCCGATGCGTGCCGGTCTTGAACCACAGCACGCCGTCGGGGTGGTGCATCCCGCTCTTGGTCTCGTTGATGTGGTAGAACACGTCGTAATAGGGTCGCGCCCGGTTCGACGCGCCGGCGAGCACCACCTCGGCCGTCTGCGGCACCGGCCCATGGAGCCAGTTGCCGAAATAGAGCGTCCCCGGCTCGGATTCGGAGAAGCCGAAGATCTGCTTGCCGTCGTAGCGTACAGAGGCGAGGCGATCCCGCGCCGCGTCCGCCCCCGCTTGGTCGGGGAACCGCGCGATGTACTGATGGGTCATCACCGGCTCGACCCGCTCGCAGGCGACGCCGAGCTCGGCCAGGAATGCCGCGATATCGCGCACCCGATAGAACGTGTGGCCGCCCTCGGCCTCGCCGCGCACGAAGGGCTGCTGGCTGAGCGCGGTGCTCAGGATCAGCATCACGTCGTCGTCCTCGAGCGCGAGGAAATCGCTCACCATACGGTCCATCTGCTGGTAGCCGAACAGCACCGCGTCGCCGTAGGTACGTCGGTCCTCGTCCGACGGCTGCACCCGGAACGGGGCGGGATCCATGTGGCGCCAGTAGGCGTGCTGGTAATGCGCCGTCGAGTTGCAGAAGAAGGTCGAGAAGTCCGGCCGTGCCGTGCGCTGATAGTGGCGGAACAGGTCGAACTGCAGCCGGTCGAGCAGCGGCGCGCGGCGCCAGTAGCGCCGGCGGTCGAGCTTGTCCGCGATCATTTGCGCGCCGAGCGCCCGCACCGTGGACGGGCGCAACCCGTGCCCGAGCATGAAGCCGGCAAAGCGGAGGTATTCGGTCATGCCGAGCGCGAAAGCGGGGTTGGTGTATTCCTGCACGTAGTGCGACACGACCCGTGCGAAGATGTCGAGAACGGCCGGGCTCGCCCGCTCGCTGGTACACCACGGGTCGGGCAGGAAGTACGAGCCCGGCGCGTCGAACCCCTTCACGTTCATGCTGGAGCAGCAACCGACCCGCCGCCCTTCGGCGATCAGCGCCTGCCAGATGTCGCGATGGCCTGCGCGCGGCCCGTCCGTCAAATGCGCGACGTGATGCTGCTGGTAGTGCAGTCCGGTGTGCATGGAGTACCACTGCACCCAGGGCTCGAGATACGGGCCGGGTCCGGCATCGGCCTCGCTGACGAAGGCCTGCGAGGCGTCGTAGAAGCGCTTGAAGTTGGGAAGCTTGCCCTCGCCCATCCAGCGGTCGAGCAGATGCGGGCAGAGCTCATTGAACTCGATCTGGATGATGCGCCGCGTGGCACCGAGGCCCGGCCGCACCGGCGCCGCAGGCTGCAGGGAGTCCTGATGCTCCGTCCGCCGGGGGTCCGCTCTCAGAAGGTTGGCCATGTCACGTCCGTCGAGCTTACGCGCGCCGTGGCACGCACCGCCCCTCTCCCCAGAGCTGGGCCCAACATATTGCGCTTCGCCACGCTTGTAAACCGCAGCCCCGCATGCCGGGTCCGCGACGTCATGACGCGAGCGCCATGACTTCGGTCGCTGTGGCCGGCCGGCCGGCCAACTCGCCCATGAACCAGTCGAAATAGGCACGGAACCGGTCGAGGAACTGGGCCAGCGCAGCGGCGTCGGGGGTGTAGGGCGTGTGGCCCGGCGCGAGCGACGGGCTGTGGTAGGTGAAACTGAATACCCGGTGGCCGCGCGCGTACAGCGCCTCGGTCAGGCGGCGCATCTCGGCAACGGTCATGCCCTCCGGGGTCAACCGGATACGCTCCAGGAGGTGCGTGCGGGCCAACACCCCCGGCAGGCGCAGCGTGCGCAGCGGCGGCGCGAAGGTGGCCCCGTAGAACCCGGCGCCGAGCGGCGCCAGGGCGCCGACGAACGCCTGGGTGACCGGCAGCTCTAAGAGCGCGCCCTGTGGCCCGAACCAGTAGGGCCGCCCCTCCCAGTCGCGGAAATCGGGCCCTTCCTCGGCGCGGAAATCGCCCTCGGGGAGGACGCTGGCGTCGATCCGGTAGCCGAGCGCGTCGAGGATCTCGGGTGTGGCCGAGCCGATGCCGTAGCGGCCGGCCTTGTAGACGATCGGGCGCGCGCCCATCCGCTCGGCGATCAGGTCGGTGAGGCATTCGATCTTGGCGCGCTCCAGCTCGGGTGGCAGGTTGCCGGGATAGGAATTGCGGCTGGTGATCGCCTCGGCGAAGGGCGGGTTCACCCAGGGCTGCATATGGGTGCCGATCTCGCACAGCCCCGCGCTGTGCAGCTCGGCCATCGGTCGCCAGCCCTCCTCCTGGCTCGCCACCGGGTAGTCGATCACGTAGGTCGGGCGGATCGCGTAACGCTCGAAGACGCGATGCGCGCTTTCCTGGGCGCGCATCGCCGTCACAGCCACGTTTTCGCGGGCCGGCGGCCGCGTCCAGTCGAACTCCTCCTCGGTGTCGACCACAACCACCAGCAGGGGCGCGTCGGTCGCGATTCGCGCCACCCGCCAGTGGCCATTCTTCAGCATTAATATTTAACCCGGCACGTTGGCGCGGCGGCGATTTAGTTGTTTCGGGCGAGACTAGGCACGCGCCATCGCCTTGTAAAGGCGGCGAACGCACCGTCGCGCGCGAAGTTCCGCGCGTGGGAGTGTGCCGGCAAACCACAAAGAACCGCTTAACCCGGCAAGCCCAGGCGCGGCGCCGGGAGGACCGCGCTACGATTCGAGCCCCTCCAGGATGGCCAGCACGTCCGTCATGTTCTCGGCCAGGAAGGTTTTGGGTTCGCGCAGCAGCGCCACAAGGCTGTCCCGCTCATCACCGGTCAGTTCGTCGAGGAAGCGCTTCAGCTTCGGCGCGACGATGTCGTCTTTCATAGTGCACCCCGCGCCAACCCGGCACTGGCGAAAACGGCGACCCGGAGACTTCCGGGCCGCCGTTCCCGTGGGCGGACCGCCAGGGGTTGGCGTCAAGCGGTCCGCTTGCGGCGCCTCGCAAACTCATACGCGCCCAGCCATCGAGACGCCCGCGACTGGTTCGTCCGGTCGGCATGGGCCTCTACCTGCCCTTTGCCGCCTTCATTCTAAACTATGCAAGATTCGTGCCAGTTGAGGACGCGCAACAATATCAATAGGTTGATGTGGTGGGCGGCCGACGGCCACGCCGGTTTGTAAAAAATTCCGACAGGTTCGCGGTCGACCCGGCGATTCCCTGTAAAAAAACCCGACACGAGGTCCTGCCCCTCCCCTGCCTAACCGGCCCCCACGGTTTATTCTGAATCGATATATTGCAAATCGAATTCAGCCCTGTATTCTTTCCATCGGCGCGGCACGGGACGCGCGAGGGGACGACGATGGACGTGAAGACCTTGTGCCTGGGTGTCCTGGAGCGCGGCAACGCCACCGGCTACGAGATCAAACGGCAGTGCGAGGAAGGCCCCTACGCCGACGTGTGCCCGGCGGGGTTCGGCTCGATCTATCCGGCGCTGACCGCGCTGGCGGCCGACGGGCTGGTGACCTGCACCGCGGTGCCGCAGGACGGAAGGCCGGACAAGAAGGTCTACCACCTCACCTCGCGCGGCCGGCTGGAGCTGCTGCACGCGGTAGGCCGGCCGCCGGCGCGCGACCGGCAGCGCTCGGACACGCTGTTCGCCTTCACTTTCGGGCACCTGATCCCGGCGCACCGGCTCGACCGCATGGTGGACGACCGGATCGCCGAGCTGCACGGCCGCATCGCGGAGCTCGAGCGCCGCGCCGACAACGATGGCGCGGCGGGCGAGGCGTTCGTGCGCGGCTACGGCATTGCGGCCTGCCGCGCCCAGATCGAATATCTCAAGGCCAACCGGCACCTGCTGCTGCGCGCCGCGCTGGACGCTCCCCGGCCCGAGCCCGTCGGGTAGCGGGTCGATACATGCTTTTCCGGGGCCGCGTCCCGGAGTATCATTTACGCAATCAGAAACCGGAGGGGCTGGACGTCCTACCATCGAGAGGAGGGTTGGCGATGGACGACCAGAGACCTGGACTCGACAGCCTTTTGGAGAGCGAAGCGGCAGCGCGCCCGGATGCGCTCCAACGCCTCTCGGCAAGCGACCTGATTTGCGAGCTCTATTACGCGGCCGCCGACCTGCGCCGCCGCCCCGGCCGCGCCACCCTCGCCCGCATCGCGCGCCTGCTCGAGGATCTGGCGCACGCGCTGGAACGCCCCCCCGCCCCCTGACCCGGCGGCTCTACCGCCAGCTCGGCAGCTCGAGGACGCGGCGCGCGAGAATGTTGCGCTGGATCTCGTTCGACCCGCCATAGATCGAGGCGCGCCGCACCTGGCGGTAAAGCGTCGAGACCTGCATCCGGCCGTCGGCGGTTTCGATCCAGCCATCCTCGGCGCCGAGCGCGCCCGCCGCCTCCATCAGCAGGTCGGCGGTGCGCTGCAGCGTCTCCGACCCGGCGATCTTGAGGAGCGAGGCCTCCGGCCCGAGCGGGCGGCCGGCATTCACCAGCTCGACCGCGTGGCTGTAGAGCGCGGCAAAGGCGAGCACGTCGAGCTCGGCCTGGGCGAGCCGGTCGCAGAAGGCGGGATCGGCATCGGCGCCGGTCGCCTTGGCCACCTGGCGCACGCGATCGAGCGCGTCGAACCCCATCTGCGGACTGCCCGAGCCGAGCCGTTCGTGCGCGAGCAGCGCGTTGGCGACGCGCCAGCCGTCGTTGAGCTTGCCGACGAGGTTGGCCATCGGCACGCGCACGTCGTCGAAGAACACCTCGGCGAGCTCGTCGTCGTCGGCGATGGTGCGGATGGGGCGCGGCGTGATGCCGGGCGTCTTCATGTCGACCAGGATGAAGCTGATGCCGGCCTGCGGCTTGGCCTCCGGGTCGGTGCGCACCAGCATGAAGATCCAGTCGGCATTGTGCGCCCAGGTGGTCCAGATCTTCTGGCCGTTGACCACGAAATGGTCGCCCACGATCTCGGCGCGGGTGCGGAGGCTGGTCAGGTCCGACCCGGCGTTCGGCTCGGAATAGCCCTGGCACCAGATCGCGTCGCCCGGCGGGATCGGCGGCAGGTGCCGGCGCTTTTGTTCCTCGGTGCCGAACTGCATGAGGAGCGGGCCGATATGGTTGAGCGCCTGGCCCGAGATCTCCGGCGCGCGGGCTCGCGCCAGCTCCTCCTTGGTGATGACCTGCTGGCTGAACGGCCGCGCCGACCCGCCCCATTCCTTCGGCCAGTGCGGCGCGACGTAGCCGCCCTCCCACAGCTTGCGCTGCCAGGCCATGACGGTGTCCTTCGGCGGGCGCGTGCCGTAACCGCGCCAGGCGTCGGGCAGGTTCACGGCGATCCAGGCGCGGAACTCCGCACGGAACGCCGCGTCCTCCGCGCTGTCCTCGCGGAAGCGGATCTGCACGCTTACTCTGCCGCGGCGCGGGCGGGCGCGGCGGCGCGGAAGTGCGGCATGACCTCCTTGGCGAACATCTCGATGTTCTTGCGGGTAAGCTCGCCCGGCAGCGTGCCGAACTGCGAGAAGATCAGGAGGTTGTCGAACTTCGCCGCCGCCCGGTATTCCTCGAGGCGCCGGCGCACCGTGGCGGGCGAGCCGATAATCACCCAGCCCGCCTCGTTGAGCGTCTCGGCGGTCTGCTGCGCGCGGTTGGTCATCACCTTGTTCATGGCGATGGCCTTGAGCGAGCCGATCGAGGTGTAGCCCGGCGGCAGCAGGAACTCGGCCGGGGTCTTCAGGAACTTGTGCAGGAAGTTCTCGACGTGCGGCTTCGCCTCGCGCATGGCGATCTCATCGGTCTCGGCGACGTAGACCGGCGCGGCCCAGGCGAGCTGCGACGGCGTCGACTGGTAGCCGTTCTTCGCGGCCTGCTGGCGGTACATCTCGAAATACTTCGCCACCGAAGAGAATGCCGAGTAGGTCTGGCAGTAGGTGTATTTCATCTTGGCCGCCCAGACGATCGTCTCGGACGAGCCCTGCGAGGGGATCCAGATCGGCGGGTGCGGCGTCTGGTAGCAGCGCGGCCACGGGTTGACGTAGTTGAAGTCGTAATGCTTGCCGTGGTGGCGGAATGGGCCCGGCTCGGTCCAGGCGCGGATGATCAAATCGTGCGCCTCGTGGAAGCGCTCGTGCGACTCGCCCGGGTTCGCCATGGTCGAGTGGTACTCGGTGCCGACGCCGCGCACGAACCCGCCGATGAACTTGCCCCGCATCAGATTGTCGAGGATGGCGTACTCCTCGGCGACGACCAGCGGGTTGTTGAGCAGCGGCAGCGCGCGGCCCAGCACGGCGAGCTTGGCGTTCTTGAGCTTGCGCGCGAGCGCGCCGGCGAACACGGTCGGCGTCGGCATCAGCCCGTAGGCGGTCTGGTGATGCTCGTTGACGCACACCCCGTCATAGCCGAGCGAGTCGGCGAATTCGAGTTCGTCGAGATAGCGGTGATAGAGCTCGGCGCCCTTCACCGGATCGTACAGGCTGTTGGGCAGCACCACCCAGCTCGACGGGTACTCGTCCGCCTCGGTGAAGTCGAGATGCGCGTAGGGCATCAAATGGAAGCAGAAGAATTGCATGGCGGCCCTCCCGGGCGTGTGCGCGCGACGTCTCCGAAACCATAGACCGCCCGACCCCGCCCCGTCCACCGCCCGACCCTCTTCGACGTTCGCCACGTGCGCCCGCCGGGCGCGTCTCGAAGGGCGAACGGGTGAGCGGCCACCGCCCAGGCCGCGTCGGGCCGCCGCCGTGCACCCGCGCGCCGCCCGATGTCTCCCGTATGTCGCCTGAATGTCGCCTGTAGGTAACCTCTATGTCGCCTCTGGGTAACCTCTATGTCGCCTGATGTCTCCTCTATGTCGCCTGATGTCTCCTCACAAACCATTGAAATCACTGCGATGTCGCCTCAAACCGCCGGAAAACTCGTTTCAGGCAACCTGCTCGGCCAGTCGGCGGTCCAACCACCCGCAAACCAGCCGGTCCTTGTACAGGAATTTGTTCCGAAACGCAAGTCCACGGTCGGCGGAACACGAACGATCCGGCCGTTCACATCCGACCCACGTCCGAACCGCCATGCCCGGACTTATTCGACTTGTTCCGGGCATCTACGCCTGCAAATGAATAGGTTTCCGCACCCCCCAAATCCGACTTGCGCGAGGCGCGGATTTCCTCGCCTTCGCGAGCCCGATTTCAGAGGGGTTTTCGGCACCCCGGCTCGGCCAGGATCGCGAGCGGGAAAGGGAGCGGCGCCGTCCGGTGCGGTTGGGCCACCCTCCCTCGCGCTGGCGTCGTCTGGCGGTCGTGCTACGCCGCGCGGCCGGCATGCGACCGGGGGTGGGGTCGCGGGGCCGGCTTTGGGGGCACGGGGTACCCCGTCGCTGTGCCGGGTGCTTGCCGCACCAGAAGCCCGGCCGAAGCGTTCCGAAAAATTTTCGAGAGGGCGCGGGATTGCTGGGGCAAAAGCGAAAACGGCGGCACCGTAGAACCGCCGTCAATCCTGGCAATCGTTGGCCGAATTGTCAGGCCGTGCGGCGCTTGCGCCGTGCCCAGCCTAAACCCGCAAGGCCGAAGCCGAACAGGGCGAGGGTGGCAGGCTCCGGAGCGTCTACGTCCGATAGCACGTCGATACTTACCAACTCCCCGCGGTCGTTATTGTATACTAAGGCATGCTGCAGTAAACCCGTTTCAACGATTGTCGCGGAAGGTGCAACGCCTACAACAAACTGATCTGGGTCCGAAATGAAGTCGATGACGGTAAAGGAAGGGATAAATTGGTGAACCCAAACTTGGTCGGATATAGGTCCGCCCGCACTTTCAAGAATATTGACTAAATATTCATTGTCAGACATTCCATTTCCGATATGACTCAAGGTGGCGTCCGCGCTGTAACCTGTCGGAACATCCGGAGAAGAAAGGTGAAACGTTTCTGCGCCATTGCCCTTCGTTAGATCGATCATGTTTCCATTTATGTCAAAGCCGCCTAAATGGATGCCAGCCTCGTTGGGTAGTTCTTCAAATTGTATGACAACGCTGGCATTGGCCGGCGACAGAGACCACAACCACCCTGCGCTGAAGACTGCCACGAATTTCGCAACGGAGACGAGCTTCATTTTCGGCCTCCGGCCCAAGGGGACGCGCGGCATTTTACCATCGCGGCCAGTTCGTGCCCTTAACCATGCAAGTATTGTGCCAACTTTTGCCTCCCTCCGAAAATGTCGCGGTTTCAACGCCTTGGCTTTCATTTGACGCGGACTTTCTGTGCGACTGTCGGTAGATTTTACATTTTTCTCGGATCGCGCCCAAAATGTGTAAGATCTGCCGACACTCGATTGCGCAGTTATAACATGGTATTTGGAAGCCCGGCCGTAACTGGGTTGCTGAGACCCATAACTGGCAGTCGGCGCCGAAAAACCCTTGTGAATTGAGCCTTAATGACACTCCGGCCCGAAAGTGGAATGCACCCTCTGCTCCACCCAAACGAGATCAAGACTAGGTGCGAACTCTAGGTGCTTGTCCATAAAAAAAGCCAATAAACATCGCTATTTCTGGCACTTCCCGGCCGTTAGGATTGGCCTCCCGTAAGCCACCCCGTGGAACTGGCATTTCTGACGGTCCGGCCGACACCCGCCTCGCTCGCGCCTTTTGCGGCTTTCGTTTTTGCGCGCTGCCGCGCGCGGGTGCGTGGATGCCCGGCACAAGGCCGGGCATGACGTTCTTTTGGTTGGTGATCCCTCGACCCAATTTCTCCGTTCGCCCTGAGGAAGCGCCGTAGGCGCCGTCCCGAAGAGCAGGCGCGAGGCGCGGATTTCCTCGCCTTCGCGAGCACGATTTCAGAGGGGTTTTCTGCACCCCCTCATGGGGCCAGGATCGCGAGCGGGAAGGGGATCGGCGCCGTCCGGTGCGGCCGGGCTACCCTCCCTCGCGCTAGCTTCGGCTGGCGGCCGGGCTTACGGGCAGCGACTGGCGTCCGACCGGGGGGGGGGGGTCGCGAGGGGCGGTTTCGGGGGTCGGGGTACCCCGTCGCCGTACCGGGTGCTCTACCCACCAGAAGCCCCGGCGAAGTGTTCCGAAAAATTTTCGAGAGGGCGCGGGAGGGCCAAGGGCATAATCTCGCGAAACTCCACCGATCAAACGGGGGCAGATATGGACGACGGCGACCTCACTGCGGCAAAGGTCCCGCTCGCACGTTTGGAAACGAGGCCCGTTCGGAATGCGTGGCCGGACGAGGCCAAGGACTTCACTCCCTGGCTTGCGAAGCCACCCGACCTTGCCCTGCTCGGCAAGACGCTCGGGCTGCCCCTTGAAGTCGAGGCGCAGGAGAAGGCCGTTGGCCCGGAGAAGCTCAGGACGCGCTGTGCCTCCGGCGCGCCCAGCCAAGGCTGACGAGGCCAAGGGCGAAAAGAGCGAGGGTGGCGGGCTCAGGCGCATCCGCTGGCAAGAAGCGATTGTTGACGACGAACGAACCCGGAGCGTTCACGGTTACTCCGTTTGGCAGGTTAAACAGGTCCATACCTGTTACGAAATCCAAACTGTTCGGGAATTCGACGCTGGCCGATCCTCCTTGCCCTACCTGTGTATTCACGAATAGGTCAAAGACAACCGTGGTTGGTGTCCCTAAAGCAACAGTTACTGTTGGCGATACCAAGACTCCTGGCGAAGCAAGTACGTCGTCGCAGCTAACGTTGGGGACGATGAACTGATTTAAGCAAAATGTGTCCATGCCGTTTTGGTTGTTTATCTGTAAACGAAACAAACTGCTGCCAATGGTGACATCAGCCAATACACCGGCACTGCCGGCAAGGCTTGAGTTGATAGAGCCGCTGATTGCTATGTTAAGCGACACGGAAGCAATCGTGGCGCTCGGGTCCGTCGAGGTGAAGATGAAGTCATCCGAATAAGTGGCCTCAGCGTCGAAGGCGCCTTGACCTCCGCCGCCGTCGGCAGCCCTCGCAGCATGCGAGGCCACCCCTACATGCCCGACATCGGCGCTCGCGAATCCATCGCTTTCGCCGAGGCTATTACCGCAGACTTCCTGAGCGCGAATCGGCGCTGCCGAATTTTGTCCGCCGGGCTCAAGGATTAGACAATCCCCGATGCTATTGTCGCTTGTTGGGAACGCGACTGCACTGAAAGTTGGCGACGCCTGAGCGCCGTCGGAGGTAGCAACCGCGACGGCCACAGCAAGCGACGCGACGATCAGTTTTGAATGTAAGTTCATTAATCGGCGCCTCTCTCGATATGGTCAGTGCCCTGACCGATGACCAACTCAACACCACGTCGAATCGCTACAAATTGACATGCGTGAATGACCCTGTGGGGCTACAACTCAAGGAGCGACCGGCAATTTTTGTGCCAACTTCATAAAAATGGTGCTTTCCTAAGAATTTTTTCCTGATATTCCCCAGATGGCCTGTTCGGCCTGTGGTTGCATCATGCCATGCAAGTGGCGTGCCAACTTTCGACGCCATCCGTAAATGTCTTAGTTTCAATAACTTGGCGTCATATTTTACAGGTGTATATTGTATAAATGTCGGTTTATTTTACACTTTTTTCGTATCGCGCACAAAATATGTAAAATCTACCGACGCTCAATCAGACAGTTGTTGTGCGTTGTGCGAAAATCTCAGCCGTGATTGGGTTTGCTAGCACCTGTCACTGACCACCGATGTCGAGAAATCTTTATGAGTTGGGCGTAAATGGTTTTTCGTGCGGAATGTTGGGCGCGTCCCCTGCTCCAACCACGCGACTTCACAAATTAGGTGCAAACGCTAGGTGCTAGGCCATCAAGAAACCCAATAAACACCGCTGTTTCTGGCACTTCCCGACCGCCCGGATGGGCCTCCGGTATCCTACCCCATCGAAACTGCATTTCTGATGCTCCCGCCGACGCCTGCCGCGCTCGCGCCATTTGCGGCTCTCGTTTTTGCGCGCTGCCGCGCGCGGGTGCGTGGATGCCCGGCACAAGGCCGGGCATGACGTTCTTTTGGTTGGTGATCCCTCGACCCAATTTCTCCGTTCGCCCTGAGTAGCCGGCCGAAGGCCGGTGTATCGAAGGGCGGGCGCGGCACGATCTTGGGGCTTTGCCCCTCGATACGCGTCCGCTCCGCAGACGCTACTCAGGACGACCGGAATGGGTGGCGTTCAATCCGCCGGTCACGCACCTTTGCTTCCCGCCGCTTGGTTGCCATACTCGCTGGACGGATCACATCCGGCGAGGGTCGGACCATGGCGAACATGACCGAGGGCGAGTGGCAGGCGCGGGTCGATCTGGCGGCGCTCTACCGGCTGGTCGATCTCTATGGCTGGTCGGACCTTCTCGGCACGCACATCTCGCACCGCGTGCCGGGCGAGCCGGACCATTTCCTCCTCAACCCCTACGGGTTCCTGTGGGAGGAGATGACCGCCTCGATGCTCTTGAAGGTCGATCGGGACGGCAACGTCAAGTCGGAGAGCAACCACACGCCCAACCCGGCGGGCGTCACCATCCATAGCGCGGTCCTCGGCGCGCGGCCCGACGTGACCTGCGCGATCCACGTCCACACCCAGGCGGGCGTCGGCGTCGCCACGCAGAAGGACGGGCTTTTGCCGATCACCCAGCACGCGCTGCACGTGATCGCGCACGCCGGCTATTACGACTATGCCGGCATCGAGACCGACCCGGGCGAGCGCGACCGCATCGCCGCCGCAGTGGCCGATTACAATGTGCTGTTCCTGCGCAATCACGGCACCATCGCGATGGGCCGCACGCCGGGCGAGGCGTTCATGTGGTGCTATCGCGCCGAGCGCGCGTGCCGCGCGCAGCTCGCCATCCAGCAGGCCGGCGCCGAATTTGTGCCTCTGCCCGAAGCGGTGGTCGCGGAGACGATCGAGCGCAACCGCTTCCTCAACTCGTCCGAGGGGTATCGGACCATCGGCGTCAACGAGTGGCCGGCGCTGCGGCGCAAGCTCGACCGGATCGATCCGAGCTACAAGACGTAGGGCGCGCTACGCCGCGGCCTCCGCCAGCAGAAGCGCGGCGAGGCCGGCGGGGTCGGTGACCATGGCGTCGTGGCCGGTCGGAAGGTCGTGGTAGCGCCAGGCGGGATCGGTCTCGAATCGCGCCTTGAACTGGTCGAACGAGCCCATCGGCCGGCCCGAGCAGTAGACGAAGGTGCGCGGCAGCGACTGCGCGGCGCCGGTCGGCGCGTCGAGCGGCTGGGTCATGGTCAGCAGCGGCTGGTCGACCACCCGCCGGGCGACCCAGGCGGCGTCGTCCGCATCGTCGATCCCGAAAAAGGACGTGGTGCGCGACGGCACGCGGTTGCCCTCGGGCCGGGGCGGCGCCTCGCCGGCGGGGGCGGGGCGCGCGAGCGCCATCAGGCTCTGGCCATGCTCGGGCACGAACGCGTCGAGATAGACCAGCCGGCGGATTCGGCCCGCCGCGCGCTCGGCGACACCGGAGATCACCATGCCGGCATAGGAATGGCCGACCAGAACGAGGTCGGAAAGCTCCTCCGCTTCGATCAGCGCGACCACGTCGGCGACATGGTCGGCGAGCCCGATGTCGGGGTGGAACAGGTGCGCGCGGTCGCCGAGGCCGGTCAGCGTCGGCGCGAAGACCGCGTGGCCGGCGTCACGCAGCAGCGGCACGACGCGCGCCCAGCACCAGCCGCCGTGCCACGCGCCATGGACCAGGACGATGGGCGGCTTGGCGGCGGGCATCCTACTCGCCCGCGCCCTTGCCGCCGGCGATGGTCTGGCCGACGGCCGGCACGCCGCCCGATTCGCCCCAGCGCGGCGCGGCGTCGACCTCGATGTCGAACTGGTCGAGCATGCGCATGCAGGACTGGTCGACGATGTCCTGGAGCGTCACCGGCCGGTTGTAGAAGGCCGGCACCGGCGGGAACACCACGGCGCCGAGATGGGCAAGCTTGGCGAGGTTCTCGAGGTGGCCGGCGTGCAGCGGCGTCTCGCGGATCGCCAGCACCAGCGTGCGGCGCTCCTTCAGCACCACGTCGGCGGCGCGGCTGATCAGATCGCCGGTGTTGCCGTTGGCGATGTTCGACATGGTCTTGATCGAGCACGGCGCGACGATCATGCCGCGCGAGCGGAACGAGCCGGACGAGATGGCGGCGCCCATGTTGCCCACGTCGTGCACCACGTGGGCGAGGTTCATCAGCCGCTCCGGCGGGTCGTCGTGCTCCATCTTGAGGGTGAGCTTGGCCGACCGGCTCATCACCAGGTGGATCTCGATGTCGGGCACGCTGCGCAGAAGCTCCATCAGCCGGCGGCCATAGACCGTCCCGGTCGCCCCGGTGATGCCGACGATGATCCGCTCCATGCCGCTCTCGTGCCCCTTCCCGCGCCCGTCCGCCGGACGGCGGCCGAGGGTAAACCGGACCGTGCGCCGCCGGAACGCATTTTTTGGCCGCGTCGGGCGTTAACCTTGGCGCGAAGCAGGCTAACGCTTATTTAAACCTGACAGCCCCATATGCGGGCATATTTTCCGAGGGGGAGGACGACGCGCCATGGCGCGATATCGATTGAGCCGCCGCGAGCTTCTGGCCGGGTTGGGCGGCGTCGTGGGTGCGGGGCTTGCGATCGGGCCCGTCCGGGCGGCGGCGCCCAAGCCCGCCGCGGCGCGCACCTTTCCCGACATCATCGGCGAGGTGAAGCACTATACGGCGAAGCAGCCGGACACGCTCTTGGACCTCGCTCGTGCCAACAATCTCGGCTATGTCGAGATCATCGCGGCCAATCCGGGGGTCGATCCCTGGATCCCGGTGGCGGGGACCGAGATCGTGCTGCCGACCGAGCACATCCTGCCCGACGCGCCGCGCCGGGGCATCGTGCTCAACCTGTCCGAGCTCAGGCTCTATTACTTCCCGGAGAAAGGGCCGGTCGAAATCCTACCCGATCGGCATCGGCGACGTCGGCTGGAAGACGCCGATCGGCACCACCAAGGTCGTGCGCAAGCAGAAGCACCCGACCTGGTATGTGCCGAAATCCATCATGGCCGACGATCCCGGCCACGCCGCCGTGGTGCCGCCCGGCCCGGACAACCCGCTCGGCGACTTCGCGATGTATCTCAGCTGGCCGGCCTACCTGATCCATGGCACCAACAAGCCGGACGGAGTAGGACGGCGCGCGAGCCACGGCTGCGTGCGCCTCTACCCCGAGGCGATCGCGTCGCTGTTCCCGCGCGTCGCGATCGGTACGCCGGTGACGGTCGTGGACCAGCCGGCCAAGTTCGGCTGGCGCAAGGGCGAGCTGTGGGCCCAGCTCCATCTCAGCCAGACGCAGGCGGCCGAGATCGAGGAGACCGGCAAGTTCACGCCGGCGCCCATCCCGGACCTCGCCTACCGCGCGATGGCGGCGGCCGGCCCGAGCAAGGACGAGATCGATTGGGCAAGGTTGAATGAGGCCGTCCAGAAGAGGAACGGCATCCCCTTCCGGGTGTTGCGCGCGCAGAGCGCGCAGACCTCGGCGCGCTAGGCCGGAGCCCGGCGCGCCGAGGGTCGCGAGACTAGCGCTTGCGCAGACCGCGCGAGTAGATGCGGTCGACCTTGTCGCCCGCCATCTTGGCCTCGCGCGCCGCGGCCTCGGCCGAGGCGGCGGCCTGCTTGGCGGCGTCGGCAGCTTGCTGAGCGGAGGCGGCGGCCTGCTTGGCCTGGTCCTCCATCATCTGCATCTTCTGGTTCTGCTCCATGGCGGACTTATCCGCCATCGCCTTGTCGTTCCCCTGCATGTTCTCGCACCCGGCGGCCAACACGAGGGGCAGAGCCACAACCATGAGGGTCTTGAGGAACTTCATTTTTTGTCTCCTTGCGTGCGAGAAACCCGCCTGGACCGCCAGCGGCCCCGGGCTCGGAATATCTTCCCGCGGGCCGGTTTCATACAGCAAACCGGGCATCCGCGCCAGAGGCTCCCCCGACGTACTACCCAACCTCCGACGGCCGCGATTCGCGCGGCGGCCGCCGACCAAAAGGGGAGCCGCCCGCCCTTTCTACACCGGTCGGGAGAATCAGCCAAGGAATTCAATGGCCGGGATGGCTCGCCCGCGCCCGGCCGCGCTATGCTGGGGGATGCGTACGTCCGGCGCCATCCGGCGTTATCCCTACAAACCATCGTGAAAGCGGGGCTTTCCCATGGCGACACAGGCGGCAGATAGCGGCAACCGTCGGATGATCCACCCGGTGGTTCTGTCGGGCGGCGCCGGCACGCGGCTGTGGCCGATGTCGCGCGAGGCCTATCCCAAGCAGCTTCTGCCGCTCCTGTCCGAGCTGAGCCTGCTGCAGGAGACGGCGCGGCGAGTGAACGACCCCACGCGCTTCGCTGCGCCGCTCGTCGTGTGCAACGAGGAGCACCGCTTCGTGGTCGCCGAGCAGCTTCGCGAGCTCGCCATCGCGCCCGCCGCGATCCTGCTGGAGCCGGCCGGGCGCAACACCGCGCCCGCGGTCGCCATCGCGGCGCTCGCCCTCCTCAAGGACGACGCCGACGCGCTGATGCTGGTGCTCCCGTCCGACCATGCCATCGCCGACACGGCCGCGTTCCATGCCGCGTGCGATGCGGCCGCCGAGGCGGCGCGCCAGGGCGCGCTGGTCACGTTCGGCATCCGTCCAGACCGGCCGGAGACGGGCTACGGCTACATCCGCCGCGGCGCCGCGCTGAAGGGCGCGACGGGCGCGTTCCGCGTCGCCGAGTTCGTCGAGAAGCCGGACGCGGCGACGGCCGCTTCGTACCTCGCCGGCGGCAAGCACGACTGGAACAGTGGCATGTTCCTGTTCCCTGCCCGCCTCGCGCTCGACGAGCTCGAGCGGCTCGATCCCGAGATGGTGGCGCTCTGCCGCCGCGCGCTCGACGAGGCGACCGCCGACCTCGACTTCCTGCGCCTTGCCCGCGCGCCGTTCGAGGCGATCGCGGGGAAGTCGATCGACTATGCGCTGATGGAGCACACCGCGAGCGCGGCGGTGGTGCCGGCCGACATGGGCTGGAACGACGTCGGCGCCTGGTCGGCGCTGTGGGACGTCGGCGACAAGGACGCGGACGGCAACGTCGTGGGCGGCGACGTGGTGACGGTCGACGTGCGGAACTCCTACCTCCGCTCCGAGGGCAAGCTGATCGCGGCGGTCGGCGTTTCCGACATGATCGTGGTCGCGACCGACGACGTGGTGCTGGTGGTGCCGCGCGACCGCGCCCAGGACGTAAAGCAGGTCGTCGACGGGCTCAAGAAATCGAACCGGCCGGAGCCCATGTTCCACCCGCGCATCTACCGGCCGTGGGGCTACTACCAGACGGTGCACGACGGCGAGCGCTTCCAGGTGAAGCGCATCACCGTGAAGCCCGGCGCGAAACTCTCGCTGCAGATGCACCACCATCGCGCCGAGCACTGGATCATCGTCAACGGTTCGGCGCTGGTGACGCGCGGCGAGGACACGTTCCTGCTGACCGAGAACCAGTCGGCCTACATCCCGATGTTCACGCCGCACCGGCTGGAGAACCCTGGCAAGGTGCCCCTCAACCTCATCGAGGTGCAGTCCGGCAGCTATCTCGGTGAGGACGACATCGTGCGCTACGAGGACAATTACGGCAGGGCGTGAGCGGCCAGGCAAAAGCCGACAAAAGGTTTGTCACCCCGGACGGCGCCAAGCGCCGATCCGGGGCCCATGTTGCTGCGTTCCGATGCGCGGAGAGATAGGCCCCGGCGCTCGCTGCTTCGCAGCTCGGCCGGGGTGACATCGAGGATTTACGACACCTGCCAGGTGTTGCCGCGGCGGAGGAGGTCGTTGAGCGGCAGCGGCGGGTTGGCCTTGGTGACCTCGGCGATCTGGGCGTGCACCGCCGTCTCGTAGGATGGCCCCGACGCGTCGGAATAGAGGACGCCGATCGCCTTGGGGAAATCCGGCGGGTCCATCGCGGCGAGGAGCCCGGCCATCACCTTGTCGAACTCGTCGTGCACCAGGATGTCCGCCTCGGTGACGCCGTTCTCGCCCACCGTCACGACTTCAAGCGCGATCTTGCCCTTCTTGAGCCGCAGGCCCTTGTTCTTTTCCTTGCCGAAGATCATCGGCTTGCCGTCCTCGAGCTCGATCTGCATGTCGGCGGCCACCTCCTTCTCGGTGAAGTTGGCGAACACCGCGTCGTTATAGACGATGCAGTTCTGGTAGATCTCGACGAACGCCGCGCCCTGGAATCCGTGGGCGCGCTTCAGCATCACCGGCAGATGCTTCTGGTTGGTGTCGATCGAGCGCGCGACGAAGCGCGCGCCGGCGCCCAGCGCGAACAGGACCGGGTTCAGCGGCGAATCGATCGAGCCCACCGGCGTCGAGGGCGAGCGCGTGCCGAGGCGCGAGGTCGGCGAGTACTGGCCCTTGGTGAGCCCGTAGATCTCGTTGTTGAACAGCAGGATCTGCATGTTCACGTTGCGGCGCAGCACGTGCAGCAGATGGTTGCCGCCGATCGAGAGCCCGTCGCCGTCGCCGGTGATCAGCCACACGTCGAGCTCGGGATTGGTGAGCTTCACCCCGGTCGCGATCGCCGGCGCGCGGCCGTGGATCGTATGGAACCCGTATGTCGACATGTAGTAGGGGAAGCGCGACGAGCAGCCGATGCCCGAGATGAACACCGTCTTCTCGCGCGGGAGCGCGAGGTCCGCGCAGGTACGCTGCACCGCCTTGATGATCGCATAGTCGCCGCAGCCCGGGCACCAGCGGACCTCCTGGTCCGAGGCGTAGTCGGCCGGCTTCAGGGGCGCTTGGACGTTCACCGCGGTTCTCCCTTGTCGAGCATGCTTCGGATCGCGGCCTCGAGGTCGGCGACCTTGAAGGGCTGGCCGGAAATCTGATTGAGCCCCTTGGCGTCGACCAGGTACTCCGCGCGCAGCAAGTTGATGAGCTGGCCCGCGTTCATCTCCGGCACCAGCACGCGGTCGAAACCCTTGAGCAGGTCGCCGAGGTTCTTCGGCAACGGCCAGATGTGGCGGATGTGGATGTGCGAGACGTCGAGCCCGGCCTCGCGGCAACGGCGCACCGCCTGGTTGATTGCCCCGAAGGTCGAGCCCCAGCCGACGACGGCGAGCTTGCCGGTCTCGTTGCCGGTCGAGACCTTCTGCGGCGGCAAATCCTCGGCGATGCGCTTGATCCGCCCGACGCGGACCATGGTCATCTTGTGGTGGTTCGCCGGATCGTAGGAGATGTCGCCGGTCTCGTAATCCTTCTCGATGCCGCCGATGCGGTGCTCGGTGCCCGGCGTGCCCGGTACCGCCCAGACGCGCGTCTGCGTCTTGGGATCGCGCAGATAAGGCTGGAAGCCCTCCGGGTTGGTGTAGTGCTTGATCGGGAAGGGCTTCACGTCGTCGACGTTCGGGATCTTCCACGGCTCGGCCGCATTGGCGAGATAGCCGTCGGTCAAGAGGTAGACCGGGGTCATGTACTGCGTCGCGATGCGCACCGCCTCGATTGCCACCTCGAAGCAGTCGCCCGGCGTGCAGGACGCGATCACCGGCACCGGCGTGTCGGCGTTGCGGCCCCACACCGCCTGGTGCAGGTCGGACTGCTCGGTCTTGGTGGGAAGGCCGGTCGACGGCCCGCCGCGCTGCGAGTTCACGATCACCATCGGCAGCTCGGCGACGATGGCGAGGCCGATGGCCTCCCCCTTGAGCGCGATGCCCGGGCCGGACGAGGAGGTGACGCCGATGGCCCCGGCATAGGACGCGCCGATCGCCGAGCAGGCGGCCGCGATCTCGTCCTCGGCCTGGAAGGTGACGACGCCGTACTGGCGCAGATTGGTGAGCGCGTGCAGGAGCGGCGAGGCCGGGGTGATCGGGTAGGAGCCGAAGAAGAGCGTGAGTCCCGCCTTGTGCGCGCCGGTGACGAGCCCCCAGGCGATCGCCTCGGCCCCGGTGACGGCGCGGTAGGTGCCCGCCGGAACCTCGGCCCTGGGCACGATGTAGGTCGAGATGTCGGACGGCAGCTCCGCCGTCTCGCCATAGGCATGACCGGCGTTCAGCGCCGCGATGTTCGCCTGGGCGATCTTCGGCTGCTTGGCGAAGCGGCGGTTCAGGAAGTCGATGGTGGGCTGGCGGTCGCGGCCGTACATCCAGCAGATCAGCCCGAGGGTCCAGAAATTCTTGCACTGGAGCGAGTCGGACTTGTTGAGCCCGATGCCGTCGACCGCGGCGAGCGTCAGTTTGGAGATGTCGATCGCCACCACGCGGTAGCTCGACAGGGTGCCGTCCTCGAGCGGGTTGGCCTTGTACCCCGCCTTGGTAAGGTTGCGCTCGGTGAAGGTGTCGGTGTTCAGCACCACGACGCCGCCCGGGCGCAGATCGCGCAGATGGACCTTGAGCGCCGCCGGATTCATCGCCACCAGCACGTCGGGCTGGTCGCCCGCGGTCTGGATGTCATAGGACGCGAAGTTGATCTGGAAGGCCGAAACGCCGTAGGTCGTGCCGGTCGGGGCGCGGATCTCCGCCGGGAAGTCCGGGAAGGTCGCGAGGTCGTTGCCCATCAGCGCCGTCTGCTGGGTGAACTGAGCGCCGGTGATCTGGACGCCGTCGCCCAGAGTCGCCCGCGAAGCGGATGACGACGGAATCGAGCTTCTTCCGCCCCGAAGGTTCGGGGTCCTTGGTGGCGATCTGTGTGGCCATGAGTGTGTCCTGGGACAGTTACTGCGGCGTGCGTGCCTCGCTCAACCGCGCGCTTCATATAGGGATTGCCTTAAAGGCGCATCAAGAATGGCTACTCGGGCCGGCCGGGTCAAGTGTAAGGGGCCGCCGCCCACCGCGAATTTCGCACTCTATTTGCCCGCGCCGGACCGGTTTTTCGGGGCCGCGATTGCGGCAATGTTTCGCGCCTAGCCCCGGCCGAGATGGCGCGGCCCGTAGAGGACGGAGCGGGCCGCGTCGGCGAGGAAGGCGGACCGGTTCGTGCGGTTCGCCTCCGCCGCGCGGTCGATCTCGCCCAGCAGGTTGGCGTCGATGGAGATGTTGACGCGCACGGCGCGGGCCGGCTCCGGTGGGGCGGCGATCAGCACGGCGACGGCGTCGCGGTTGTGCGGGTCCGCGAGCACCTCCTCGACGGTCGTGGTGGGCGGCGGGACGGTCTCGCCATGTGCCCGCATCGCCTCGATGTGTCCGGCAAGCGCCTCGGCGGCGTTGTCGAACGCCTCGTCGACCGTTGAACCCGCGCTGATGCAGCCGGGAAGGTCGGGGAAGTCGACCCCGTATTCGGTATCCTCGTCCTTGCGGATCAGCGCGATGTATCGGACCATACTGAACTCTCCTATGGTTTCAGCGCGGCGGCCAGGGGAGGCCGGCTTGGCGAAAGATGCTGCGGAGCGTCGCGGTCGGAATTCGCTCGCGGCCGGCCGGTACGGTCGCGGTGCCCGGCTTGGTCGGGTGGTAGAAGTGCCGATGACTACCGGTCTGCCGAGCGAACTGCCACCCCTCGTCCCCGAGCATTCTTTCGATCTCGCGGCTGCTGTAGCTCTTGGGCATTTGTGTATTTAATGTACACAACAACGCTGAGCAAGATGCAGGGAGGGTTTCATGGCAGGGAAGTTCGGCATCGGTCAGCCGGTCACGCGGGTCGAGGATCCGCGGTTCCTGACCGGGCGCGGCAGCTACACCGACGACATCGTGTTTCCGCGCCAGGCCTACGGCTACGTGCTGCGCTCGCCGCACGCGCACGCGCGCATCGCGTCGGTGAAGGCGGACGCGGCGAAGGACGCGCCGGGCGTGGTGCTGGTGCTGACCGGCGCCGATGCCGTCGCCGAAAAGCTCGGCGGGCTTTCGACCATGGCGATGCCCGAGGACGTGGGCGGCCCCAAGGCGCACCGCACCGTGCAGCCGGTGCTGGCGCACGATCTGGTGCGCTATGTCGGCCAGCCGGTCGCCTTCGTCGTCGCCGAGACGCTGGCCCAGGCGAAGGACGCGGCCGAGCTGATCGAGGTCGAATACGAGCCCCTGCCCGCCGTCACCTCCATCGCCCAGGCCAAGGCGCCGGGCGCGCCCGTCGTGTGGGCCGAGGCGCCGGGCAACGTGATCTACACATTGCAGATGGGCGACAAGGCGCAGACCGACGCGGCGTTCGAGGCGGCGGCGCACATCGAGCGGCTTTCGGTCGTCAACAACCGCGTCTCGGCCAACGCGATGGAGCCGCGCGCCTCCATCGGGCTCTACGAGCCGGAGACGCGGCGCCACACGCTATATATGTCGTCGCAGGGCCCGCACCGCACCAAGCAAGCCATCGCCGGCCAGATCCTCCACATCCCCGAATCCGACCTCCGCGTCGTCAGCCGCGACGTGGGCGGCGGCTTCGGCATGAAGGGCCAGGGCTATCCCGAGGACCCGCTGGTCGTGTGGGCGGCGGTCAAGATCGCGCGGCCGGTGAAATGGGTCGCCGACCGGTCGGAAAGCCTGATGTCCGACACGCACGGGCGCGACCAGCTCGACACCATCGAGCTGGCGCTCGACAAGGACGGGCGCTTCCTCGCGCTGCGCGCCCAGATCGAGGTCAATCTCGGCGGCTACATCTCGGGCGCGGGCAACGTGCCGCCCTTGCAGACGCTCTGGATGCTGTCGGGCGTCTACGCCATCCCGGCGATCTTCGGCACCGCGCGCACCTATTTCAGCCACACCAACCCGGTCGGCACCTATCGCGGCGCGGGCCGGCCCGAGGCGAGCTTCATGATCGAGCGGGTGATCGACGCCGCGGCGCGCGCGCTCAAGATGGACCCGGCCGATCTGCGCCGGAAGAACCTGATCCCCGCCAAGGCGATGCCCTACAAGACCGCGCACGGGCCGATCCAGTACGATTCGGGCGAGTTCGAGACCGTGCTCGACCTGGCGCTCGCGAAGGCCGACCGCGCGGGGTTCGCGAAGCGCCGCGCGGCGAGCGAGGCGAAGGGGCTGCGCCGCGGCTTCGGCATCGCCTACTACATCGAGATCTCCAACGTGTTCAACGAGCGCATGGGCATCCGCATGGAGGCCGACGGCTCGGCGGTGATCTTCGCCGGCACGTTCAACCACGGCCAGGGCCACGAGACGGCCTACGCCCAGCTTATCTCCGACTGGCTCGGCGTGCCGTTCGAGAAAATCCGGCTGATCCAGGGCGACACCGACGCGGTCGCCGCGGGGCGTGGCACGTTCGGCGCGCGCTCGGCCTCGGTCGGCGGCGCGGCGCTGAAGAAGGCGGCGAACGAGATCATCGAGAAGGGCAAGAAGTTCGCAGCCCACATGCTGGAGGCGGCCGAGACCGACCTGGAGTTCGCCGACGGCATGTTCCGCGTGGCGGGCACCGACAAGCGCATCCCGCTCGCCGCCGTGGCACGCGCGGCGCACGCGCCGGCGGGGCCGCTCGCCAAGCTCGGCATGGTCGGGCTCGAAAGCGTCGGGGCGGAGGACGCGGTGTCGAACTTCCCCAACGGCTGCCACATCTGCGAGGTGGAGGTCGACCCCGCGACGGGGCGGGTGGAGATCGTGCGCTACCTCGCCGTCGACGACGTCGGCACCGTCATCAACCCGCTCCTGGTCGACGGCCAGGTGCATGGCGGCGTCGCCCAGGGCATCGGACAGGCGATGCTGGAGGCGGTGCAGTACGACCCGGACTCGGGCCAGCTTCTCACCGGCTCGTTCATGGACTACGCCATGCCGCACGCCGACGACATGCCCTCGATCGAGGTCGATTTGCACGTCGTGCCGACGCCGACCAACCCGCTGGGCGTCAAGGGCGCGGGCGAGGCGGGCTCGGTCGCCGCACCTCCGGCGCTGATCAACGGGATACTCGACGCGCTCTCGCCGCTCGGCGTTGCGCATATCGAGATGCCCGCCACCCCCGAGCGCGTCTGGCGCGCCGTCCACGAAGCGCGTGCCTAACCAGAGCGTCATTGCGAGCGAGGCGAAGCAATCCAGAGCCCTGGATTGCTTCGTCGCTGCGCTCCTCGCAATGACGGAGAAGGATAAGACATGAGCAACCAGTTCGGAATCGGGCAGTCGGTGTCGCGGGCGGAGGACCCGCGGCTCCTGAAGGGCGAAGGGATTTTCGTCGACGACATAAGACTGCCCGGCACGGCCTATGCGTACGTTCTGCGCTCGCCGCACGCGCATGCGCGGATACGCTCGGTCGACACCCGCGCAGCCGAGGCGGCGCCGGGCGTGGTCGCGGTGCTGACGGGGCAGGACGCGGCGGCGGACGGGCTCGGCGGGTTCGTGACGATGGGGCTGCACCCGAACATCGCCAAGGACGCGCGCCTGCCTGCCCAGCCGATCCTTCAGAAGGACACCGCGCGCCACGTGGGCGACCGCATCGCGCTGGTCGTCGCCGAGAGCCTCGACGAGGCCCGCGACGCGGCCGAGCGGATCGAGATCGACTGGGAGGTGCTGCCCGCCGTCACCTCGATCGTCATGGCCCAGGCGGACGACGCGCCCAAGGTGTGGGACGACGCGCCCGACAATTTCTGCTTCCGCGCCGAGATGGGCGACAAGGCGGCGGTCGACGCGGCGTTCGCCCGCGCGGCCCACAAGGTGCGGGCGCGCATCGTGCACAACCGCATCTCGGCCAATTCGATGGAGCCGCGCACGACGCTCGCCACCTACGATCCCGTATCGCGCCGCACCACCGTCTACGCCTCGCACCAGGCGCCGCACCGGCTGAAGCAGGCGCTGGCCGCCGACGTGCTGCACATCCCCGAGGGCGACCTGCGCGTGGTCGCGCCCGAGGTCGGTGGCGGGTTCGGCATGAAGAGCCAGCTCTACCCCGAGGACGCGCTGGTCGCCTGGGCGGCCGGCAAGCTTGCCCGCCCGGTGAAGTGGACGGGCGAGCGCGCCGAGGGCCTGATGTCGGACACGCACGCGCGCGACCGCATCGATGTGGGCGAAATGGCGTTCGACGCGGACGGCAAGATCCTCGCCATCCGCTACCACATGGAGGCCGCGGTCGGCGCCTACATCTCGGCAAGCGGTTCGGTGCCGCCGATGCAGACGATGCGGCTGCTGTCCAGCGTCTATCGCATCCCGGCGCTCTACGGCTCGGCGCGGGCGTGGTTCAGCCACACCAACCCGATGGCGGTCTATCGCGGCGCGGGACGGCCCGAGGCGATGATGATGATCGAGCGGCTGATCGAGGACGGCGCCGCCGCGACCGGGATCGACGCGGCCGAGCTGCGCCGGAAGAACTTCATCCCGCCGGACGCCCTGCCCTACCAGACGCATTCGGACCTCAACTACGATTCGGGCGCATTCGCCGAGATCCTCGCGACCGCGCTCCGCAACGTCGACCGGGCGGGCTTCGAGGGCCGCCGGGCGGAGAGCGCGCGGCGCGGCAAGCTGCGCGGCTTCGGCATAGGCCAGTACATCGAGCTGTCCGGCCAGATGAACGAGCGCATGGGGCTGCGCATCGAGGCGGACGGCACCGTCCTCGTCTTCTCCGGCACGTTCAGCCACGGCCAGGGGCACGAGACGGTCTACGCCCAGATCGTGTCGGACTGGCTCGGCGTGCCGTTCGACAAGGTGCGCCTCGTGCAGGGCGACACCGACCGCGTCGCCGGTGGGCGCGGCACGTTCGGCGCGCGCTCGATGGTGTGCGCCGGCGGCGCGCTGCGCAATGCGGCCGACGAGGTGATCGCCAAGGGCAAGCGCTTCGCCGCGCAGATGCTGGAAGCCTCGGCGGAGGATATCGAGTTCGCCGACGGCGCGTTCCGCGTGGCGGGCACCGACCGGACGGTGCCGCTCGCCGCCGTCGCACGCGCGAGCCATGCGCCGGCGGGGCCGCTCGCCGCCATCGGCATGGGGCTGGAGGCGGTCGGGAACTACGACCCAATTCCGTCCTGCCCGAACGGCTGCCACGCGGTCGAGGTCGAGATCGACCCCGAGACCGGGCGAATCGAGATCCTGCGTTACGTCGCGGTCGACGACGTGGGCGTGGCGCTCAACCCCATGCTGGTCGACGGCCAGGTGCATGGCGGCATCGCGCAGGGTGTGGGCCAGGTGCTGATGGAGGCGGTCGCCTACGACCCGGAGACAGGCCAGCTCCTCTCCGGCTCGTTCATGGACTACGCAATGCCGCGTGCCGACGATTTGCCCATGATCGACGTGGCGCTCCACTGCGTGCCGGCGAAGACCAACCCCTTGGGCGTCAAGGGCGTGGGCGAGGCGGGCACGGTCGGCGCGCTGCCCGCGGTGATGAACGCAATCCGCGACGCTCTGGCGCCCCTCGGCGTCGCCGACGTCGCCATGCCCGCCACGCCCGAGCGCGTCTGGCGCGCGATCCGGGAGGCGCGCGTCAGATCGGGATGACGAGGAGGGTGTCGATCGCCTTGGAGTCGAACACGACGAGCCGTTCGCGGAACAAAGCGCGCTCGCCCTCGATTACCATGCGGTCGCGGTACTCGCCCGACGAGAACAGGGTGGACGAGCCGTCCTCCAGCGTGCGCACGACGATGTAGTTCGACCGCACCTCGAGTTCGTTGCCCGCGACGCGGACGATAACGATGCCGCTGATCACGTGGCGGTAGTGCTGGCGGTGATAGACATTCGCCTCGCGCATGGCGGCGATGCGGTCGGCGAGCATCGCGCGGCTGGTGCAGTTGACCGGCGCGAGCGGCAGGCCGCGGTCCAGGTTGAAGCGCGACGCGATGCGGTAGGTCGCGTCCGCAAGGAAGTAGTCGGGCAGCGCCTCCAGCCGGTCCTCGTCGATGCTGCGCGCGACCGCGTGGATCGTGTCCTCGACGAGGCGGCGCGTCGCCTCGTCGACCGTGGGCGCGCCTTCCATCACAGCCCCATCAGCGTGCGGTAATTGTGCCAGAAGCTGCGGAGCGGCCGCTCGGTGAGCTTGGTCGCGCCGCCCGAGACGAGGTCGCGCCCGCCCATCTCCATGCAGGAGGTGGCGTCGGGATCGCCCGCGGTGCCCTGCGCGACGAGCTCGGAGATCGTCGAATCCTCCATCGAGACGAGCCCGGCCGAGCCGATCAAATTCGCCTGGACGAGGCGCTGCCGGGCGAGTTCGGGCGAATCGTCGTCGAAGCCGAAGAAGGTATAGACGAGCTCGCACTTCTCCGGCCCCTTGGGCAGGAGCTGGCGCACGGCGAGCGAATGGCTCACCTGCTGGACGATCAGCACCGGGAAGACCGAGATCATGAAGGTCGAGGCGCCGTCGCCGAACTCGTCGGACCAGGCGACCAGCGACGGGTCCGCGAGGCGGAACTTCTCGCCCTTCTCCGAGCGCAGCGCAGCGGCGGCCTGGGCGTAGTCGGCGCTCTCGGTCTCGGTGCCGGCCTTGGTGAAGGTGTAGTAGTGGAGCCCGCGGGCATCCTGGATCATCCCCGCCTCCTGCGAATGGCGCGAGATGCCGAACGTCGCGAAGAACGTGTGCAGGATGTTGGCGTGATAGGAGTCGCGGCTGTTTTCGGCGTAGGTCTTCCAGTTGGCGTGGATGATCTGGCTGTCGTAGCCGAGCAGGCGCAGCGGCGCGCGCATGGTGCGCCGGATCGCCCCCTGGATCGGTGCATCGAGGAAGTCGTCGAGCGGCGGCGTCGCGGGATCGAACGTCGCGAAGACGAGCCCCGCGAACGTGGCGACGCGCAGCCGCTCGAGCCCGTGCGCGGCGAAGTCGAAATCGGCCGGCAGGCCGCCCTCGCCCCGCACGCCGCGGCGGAACGCGACGCTGGCGAGGTTGCCGGCGAGGTCGTAGCTCCACGCGTGGTAGACGCAGGTGAAGCCGTCCGGGCTCGAGCCGAACGCATCGCGGCAGAGCAGGCTTCCGCGATGCGCGCAGCGGTTGACGAACGAGTGGAGCGCCCCGTCCGCGCCGCGCGTCACCACCACCGGCGTCGCGCCGACGAAGGTCGATTTGTAGTCGCCCGGCGCGGGAAGCTCCGCTTCCAGCGCAACGTAGTGCCACACGGGCCCGCGATAGATGCGTTCCTCCTCGCGCGCGGCGATGGCAGGGATCGTGGAACACGCCGTAGGGCGTGCGCGAGTATCCTTCGGGCCAGTCGACGTTTGGATGCACCACACCAATTCCGAAAATACCTGCACGTTCTGTCCACAAAGTAGCGGCCGCGAAAACGCCCATTCAACTGCTATTTTTTGCCGCTTTGTTGGCACTCTCGCAACACGAGTGCTGAATCATTTCCTGTACGCCCGCCGGGCAACGTGACAGGGTGAATTCGCCGAACATGCAGAAAAATGAGTAAGTTGAGCGATCTCCGCAATGCATGCGGGGTGGCCAGCTAAGCCGCGGGGAGAGTGAATGGCGGCACAGACGGGGCCGAGGATCGTGGGCATCGGGGCCTCGGCCGGCGGCGTGCGCGCGCTGCAGGAGCTGTTCGCCAGTCTTCCGTCCGACACGGGCGCAGCCTTCGTCGTCGTCGTCCATCTCGACCCCGGTCACCAGAGCGAGCTGGCCGCCATCCTCGGAAACCGCACGGCGATGAAGGTGACCCAGGTCTCCGGTACGGCGCCGCTCTCCCCCAACGAGGTGTACGTGATCCCGCCGGGCTGCCGGCTCGAGATCACCGACACCGCCGTCTCGGCCCTCGATTTCGACGAGCCGCGCGGGCAGCGCGCGCCGATCGATCTGTTCTTCCGGTCGCTCGCCGCCCAGCACAGCGACGGTTTCGCCGTGGTGCTGACGGGCGGCGGGTCGGACGGCGCGATCGGCGTGCGTGCGGTCAAGGAGTCGGGCGGCATCGTGCTGGTGCAGGATCCCGACGACGCCGAGCATCCGTCGATGCCGCGCGCGGCCATCGCCACGGGCGTCGCCGATTTCGTCCTGCCGCTCGCCGAGATCGGGCCGCGCCTCGCCGAGCTTATCGCGCGCGAGCCGCCGACGATCGCCGAGGAGCCTCTCGACGAGAGCGACGAGGACGCGGTCCGCCGCATCCTTGCCCAGGTGCGCGTGCGCACGGGACACGATTTCGACCAGTACAAACGCGCGACCGTGCTGCGCCGCATCGCGCGCCGCGCCCAGGTGGCGCGCTGCGCCCGGCTGGGCGATTACGACGCGTATATGCGCGGGCATCCGGAGGAGGAGATTCCGGCGCTGTTCAGCGATCTCCTGATCTCGGTCACCACCTTCTTCCGCGACCCCGAGGCCTACGAGGTGCTGCGCCAGTCGGTGATCCCACGCCTGTTCGACGGCAAGGACGCGAGCGACACCGTCCGCGTTTGGACCGCCGGCTGCGCGACCGGCGAGGAGGCGTACTCGATCGCCATGCTGCTGGCCGAGGAGGCCGGGCGGCGTGACGTCGGGCCCGAATTTCTGGTGTTCGCCTCCGACCTCGACGCCAAGGCCATCGCCTTCGCGCGCGCGGCGCGCTACCCGGCCGCGATCGAGGCCGACGTGACCGAGGCCCGGCTGCGGCGGTTCTTCTTGCGCGAGCCCGACCACTACCGCGTGCGCCAGGAAATCCGCGAGCGCATCGTGTTCGCCCACCACAACCTGCTGCGCGACCCGCCCTTCTCGCACCTCGACCTCGTCGAGTGCCGCAACGTGCTGATCTACTTGGAGCGCGACGTGCAGCGCCAAGTGTGCGGGCTGTTCCACTACGCGCTGAACGCCGACGGGTTCGTGTTCCTCGGCCCGTCGGAGAGCGCCGACAGCCCGCCCGGTCTGTTCCGGACCTTCGACAAGCGGGCGCACGTCTACCAGCGCCTGGCGACGCGCGAGGGCCGCACGGCGGCGCTGCCTCACGGCACCGCCCTGGGTCTCATCGAGCCGCACCCACTCGAGACGCCGCACCGGCCGCCGGCGCGCGCGGGGCGGCCCGAAGCCACGCATCGCGAAGCGCTGGAGCGCTTTGCGCCGCCCAGCGTGCTGGTCGACCGCGAACATCTCGTGATCCACGCGTCGGAGACGGCCGGACGCTTCCTGCAGGTGCCGCCGGGCGCGCCGACCACCAACGTGACGGAAATCGTGCGGCCGGAGCTGCGCTACGATCTGCGCGCCGCGCTCCACCGCGCCTTCGCGCGCGGCGAGCCGTCGCTGAGCCTGCCCACCCAAGTCCAGTTCGAGGGCCAGACCCGCCGCGTCTACGTCCAGGTCCGCCCGATCGCCGCGGGCGACGGCGCGCAGCCGCGCCATGCGCTGGTGATGTTCATTGAGGGCGAGGAGCAGATTCCGCCGGAGCGCGCCCCCCGCGGCCTCGCGGACGAGAGCGTCGGCGAGCGCCAGGTGCGCCACCTCTACGAGGAGCTGCAGCTCAACGAAAGCCAGATGCGCTCGATGCGCGAGGACACCGAGGCGGCCAACGAGGAGTTGCGCGCCGCCAACGAGGAGCTGCAGTCGATCAACGAAGAGTACCGCTCGACCGCCGAGGAGCTGGAGACGTCGCAGGAGGAGCTGCAGTCGGTCAACGAAGAGCTGCACACGGTCAATGGCGAGCTCAAGTCCCAGCTCGACAGCCTGTCGCGCGCCCACTCGGACCTGCAGAACCTGATCGCCGCCAGCGACGTGGGCACGCTGTTCCTCGACGCGAACCTCTGCATCAAGCTGTTCACGCCGCGCGTCACAGACTTCTTCAACATCGTGCCGTCCGACCAGGGACGGCCGATCACCGATTTCACTCACCGCTTCGAGTATGACGGGTTCGAGGCCGACGCCCACGCGGTGATCGAGCGGCTGACGCCGGTGGAGAACGAGATCAGGAGCGGCCATACGGGCCGCTGGTACCTGATGCGGCTCAGGCCCTACCGCACGGTGGAGGACCGCATCGAAGGAATCGTGGCGAGCTTCCTCGACATCACCGAGCGGCGCGCGAGCGAGGAGTCGGTTAAGCAGATCGCGGAAAGGCTCGGCCGGCAGACCCGGCTCGTCGAGCTGTCGCGCGCGCCGATCTTCGTGTGGGAGCTGGATGCAGGCATCCTCGAGTGGAACCGCGGCAGCCAGGAGCTGTACGGCTACACCAAGGAGCAGGCGATCGGCTGCAGCCCGTCGGAGCTCCTGAAGACGCGCCCGCTGGGCGGCCCGCGCGGGTCCATCCTGGAGGCGCTGCGGCGCACGGGAAGCTGGTCGGGCGAGCTGTGCCACACGACCCGGGATGGGCGCGAGCTGCTGGTCGACGCGCAGCTCCAGGTCGAAGACGTCGCCGGCAAGCGGCTGGTGCTGGAATCGACGCGCGACATGACCGATGTCCGCGCGCTCGTGGCGCGCCAGCGCCTGCTGCTCGACGAGCTGACCCACCGTGTGCGCAACACGCTGACCATCGTGCAGTCGATCGCCCACCAGACGGTGCGCAACACCCGCTCGGCCGACCAGTTCGTCGAGGCGTTCGACGGGCGGCTGCTCGCGCTTTCTGCGGCACACAAGCTCCTGGTCAACTCGCAATGGGAAGGGGCCGAGCTTCGCGCCCTGGCCGAAAGCCAGCTCGCCCATTTCCGCGACGCGAAGCGCAAGCAGCTCAGCTTCGAGGGCGAGCCGGTGCGCCTGCCCGCCGCGCTCGCCATGCCATTCGGCCTCGCGCTGCACGAGCTCGCCTCGAACGCAGCCAAGTACGGTGCGCTGTCGGTTCCCGAGGGCCACGTCGCGCTGAGCTGGCGCGTTGCGCGGGGGGTGAGGAACGAAGGCCAACGCCTGACCGTTGTCTGGCAGGAGCGCGACGGCCCCCCGGTCAAGTCGCCGGAGCGCAGCGGCTTCGGCAGCACGCTGATCCGGCGCGGCCTCCCGGGCGCCAAGGTCGATCAAAGGTTCGAGCCGGACGGCGTAAGATGCACAATCGAACTCACGATCCCCGGAGCGGACGGCGATGAGTTGGGGAAGCAGCAGGACGGAGACGCCTGACCTCACCGGGGCGCGCATCCTCGTCGTCGAGGACGAGGCGCTGGTCGGGTTCGAGCTGGAGACCATGCTGGCCGACGCCGGGGCCGATGTGGTGGGCCCCTCCATCACTCTCGACGAGGCCATGGTCGCCGCCGAGCACGAGCCCTTGTCGGCCGCCATCCTCGACATCCGCATCGGCGGGCGCATGGTCTGGCCGCTGGCGCGCGAGCTGACCGCGCGCGACGTGCCGGTGCTGTTCTATACGGGACAGATCGACACCGAGTCGATCCGCGCCGACTGGCCGCAGGCCACGGTGCTCGCCAAGCCAGCCTCGTCCGACACGCTGCTCACCGCCATCGCCGGCATCGCCCGTCCCCTGTCGGAGGAGTGAGCACCTCTTTCCGTTCGCCCTGAGTAGCGCCGAAGGCGCGTATCGAAGGGCGAGCCCGGCGCGATCTCTCGGCTTCGTCCTTCGATACGGCTGCCGCTTCGCGTCGGCCTACTCGGGACGAACGGAACGTTTGTTCGCGCCGCTGCGTCGTGTTTGCTCCGGCTTGGGGACCCAGGGGCGGTCGCCGGCGTCGCCGCGGACGGATTCGATGCGGAGCCGGTCGGGGTCGAGCCACACGGCGTAGGCGCCGTTCTTCCACACCGACCAGCGGTCAATCACACGCGACCGGTCACGGCAGAGCCGCCATGGCGCGGGCGCGCGGCTGAGGACCAGGCCGGTCGTAGCGCAATCCTCCGCCAGCGCCTCGGGCCGCCAGTCGAGCGCCACCGTCCGGCCGCGCGCATGCCAGATGCAGCCGAGCCCGTCGCAGCGGAGCCCGTCGGCGCCGTCGCGGGGCCACGGCGCCGCCCGCCACTGGGCGTTGCGCCGGAGCCAGATCGCCGCGTCGAACGTCGCGACATTGTCGGCGTTCAGCGCCAGCGCGCCGTCCGCGCCGCGCAGCCCGACGAGCTTGCCCGATGCGTCGACCAGCAGGTCCGGCGGCCGCGCGGTCACGGCGAAGGCGACGCCGAGCACGATCCCGGCGAGCCCGCCGGCCCGCAAACGTCCGCGCCACAGGCAGAGCCACAGCCCGCCCGCCGCGACCAACGCCAGCGCCGAAGTCGGCATCGCCTTGACCAGGATCACTGCGCCGGGCCAGCCGGCCACCGTGCGGGCGACGTGGATCACCCCATCGACGCCCCAGCCCATCGGCACCAGCGCGAGATGTTCGAGCCCGAGCGGCATCAAGAGGAACGCCGCCATCGCCCACGGCATGATCCAGAGCGCCGTCAGCGGCACGGCGGCGAGGTTCGCCGCGAGCCCGTAGAGCGCGAGGCGGTTGAAGTGATAGGCGGCGAAGGGCGCGGTCGCCGCCGTCGCCACCGCCGAGGAGAGCAGCACGCCCGCAAGATAGACGGCGGCACGCCGCTCCCACCCGCCGCCGGCACGCCACTGGCCGAGCCCGCCCGACGCCGCCTCGTAGGTCGCGATCAGCGCGATCACCGCCGCAAACGACATCTGGAAGCTCGGCCCGGTGAGCAACTCGGGAGCCGTGGCGAGCACGACGGCCGCGGCCCACGCGACCAGCCGCATCGAAATCGCGGCGCGGTCGAGCTGCACGGCGAGGAGCACGATGGCCACCATGACGAAGGCGCGCTGCGTCGGCACCGTCGCGCCCGAGATGGCGAGATAGAACGCCGCGCCGGCGAGCGCGGCCGCCGCCGCCCACTTCTTGATCGGCCGGCGGAGCGCGAGGGACGGGATCGCCGCGAGGGCGAGCCGGACGAAGAAGAACACGATCCCGGCCACGAGCCCCATGTGCAAACCGGAGATGGCGAGGAGGTGGGCGAGGCCCGAGTTGCGCATGGCGGCGAGCGTCCGCTCGGAGATCGCGCCGCGCTCGCCGGTCATCAAGGCCGTCGCCATCGCGCCCGTGTCGCCCGCGAGCGCCGCGCGCACCCGCGCCGTCGCCGCCGCGCGCCGCCTTGCGAGCCAGACGCCGAACCCGCCGCCGTCGCCGCGCGCGACGATGGTCGGCCGGCCGTAGGCGAACCCGACGGCGCCGAGGCGCTGGAACCAGGCGCGGCGGGCGAAATCGAACGCGCCGGGCGCGGCCGGGCCGGCGGGCGGAGAGAGCTTGGCGTGCATGGTCACACGGTCGCCGGGCACGATCCCGTCGGCGCCGGCCAGCACGCGCACCCTGATCCGCGCCGGCGTGTCGCGCGCGGCAAGCCGGCCGATCCGCACACGGTCGAGCGTCAGCCGGGCGCCGCGCGGCTCGGGCTCCGCCGCGACCACCCGTCCGGTGACGGCAACCGGCCCGACCGGCCTTTGCAGCACGGGCGCGGCGACGCGGGCGCTGCGGACCTCCGCCGCCGCGAAGCCCAACGCAACCGCGCCGGCGGCGATCAGCGCGAGCGGCAAAGTCGGTCGGCCGCGCGTTCCCCAGGCGAGAACGAGGGCGGTGAGCGCCGCCGCCGGGCCGAGCCACAAAGGCGGCTCCAGCGGCAGTGCGAAATAGACGGCGATCCCCGCGCCCATCAGCGCCGGCAGCCACAGCGCCCAGCGCTCGCGCTCGGCGGCGAACGCGCCCGCCAGCGCCGCGGCGATCCCGCCGGCGCCGGCGTGTTCCGTCCGTGCGAACGCGGCCAGCCTCATGCCGCCCCCCTTTGCGGCCGATGATAGCGCGAATCCGGTCGCCGGGCGCCCCGAGTTGCGCGGGCGGGGCGGGCGGACTAGAACCCGCGCATGAGCCTCGTCACACGCTTCGCCCCCTCGCCCACCGGCTTCCTGCATATCGGCGGGGCGCGCACGGCCTTGTTCAACTGGCTGTACGCCCGCCACCACGCAGGCACCTTCCGCCTGCGCATCGAGGACACCGACCGCGCGCGCTCCACCCAGGCGGCGATCGACGCGATCCTCGACGGGCTCAGATGGCTCGAGCTCGAATGGGACGGCGAGGTCGTCTATCAGTCGCAGCGGCTGGAACGCCACGCGGAGGTGGCGAACGCCCTGCTCGCGGCGGGCCACGCCTATCGCTGCTGGGCGACGCCGGACGAGATCGCCGCCGCGCGCGATGCCGCCCGCGCCGCCGGCAAGAAGCTGCGCTTCGAGAGCCCGTGGCGCGACCGCGACCCGGCGGAAGCGCCGGACGCACCCTTCGTCGTCCGCTTCCGCGCGCCGCGCGCGGGCGAGACAGTCATCGCCGATCTCGTGCAGGGCGAGGTGAAGGTCGCCAATGCCGAGCTCGACGACATGGTGATGCTTCGCGCCGACGGTACGCCGACCTACATGCTGTCGGTCGTGGTCGACGACCACGATATGGACGTCACCCACGCGATCCGCGGCGACGACCATCTGACCAACGCGTTCCGCCAGACGCAGCTTTTCCTCGCCATGGGCTGGACGCCGCCCGAATACGCCCACATCCCGCTGATCCACGGCGCCGACGGGGCGAAGCTCTCCAAGCGCCACGGCGCGCTCGGCGTCGGCGAATACCGCACGATGGGCTTCCTGCCCGAGGCGATGCGGAACTATCTGCTGCGCCTCGGCTGGTCGCACGGCGACGAAGAGATCATCCCGACCGCGAAGGCCGTCGAGTGGTTCGACCTCGGCCAGGTGGGGCGCTCGGCCGCGCGGTTCGACATGGACAAGCTGACGAGCCTCAACGCGCACTGGCTGCGCGAGGCCGACGACGCGCGGCTCCTGGGGCTGATCGAGCCTGCGCTTGCGGCGCGCGACGACGTGATGCTCGACGTGGCGGGACGCGCGCGGCTCCTCGCCGGCATGGCGGGGCTCAAGGCGCGGGCGCGCACCCTCGTCGACCTTGCCGAGAGCGCGGCGTTCTACGTGAAGAAGCGACCGGTCGCGCCCGACGCGAACGCGGCAAAGCTGCTGGCACCCGAGGCGCGCGCCAGGCTCGGCCGCCTCGCCGATGCGCTCGGCCACGTCGCCGAATGGACGCCCGCCTCCCTCGAGGACGCGGTGCGCCGCTTCGCCGAGGCCGAGGGCGCGAAGCTCGGCGACGTGGCCCAGCCGCTCCGCGCCGCGCTCACCGGTGCCACAATTTCGCCCGGAATTTTCGACGTGATGGAGGTGCTGGGACGGGCCGAGACGCTCGCCCGCGTGCTCGAATTCTGCCCATTCCTGAGGCAGGGGCGGGGGGCCCGAACGGTTTGAACGCGCATTCTTTTTGCAGTATCTAGGGACAAACTTGTGACCCGGCCCGTGGCCCGGGTTGTGCCATTTTCCGAAAGGACGAACGCATGCCGCAGAAAGGCTCGGCCGCCGAGGCCAACGCCCCGAAGGAAAGCGTCACCCTGATCGACAATTCGACGGGGAACGAAGCTGTGCTGCCGCTTCTCGCCGGCACCGACGGGCCGAAGGTCCTCGACATCCGAAAGCTCTACGGCGCGCTGGGCTACTTCACCTACGACCCCGGCTTCGTCGCCACCGGATCGTGCGAGTCCAAGATCACCTATATCGACGGCGACGAGGGCATCCTGCTGCACCGGGGCTATCCCATCGAGCAGCTGGCCGACAAGTCGGACTTCATGGAGGTCTGCTACCTGCTGCTCTACGGCGAGCTGCCGAACGCCGACCAGAAGTCCAAATTCGTGCACGACATCACCTATCACACGATGCTGCACGAGCAGATCAACTACTTCTACCGCGGCTTTAGGCGCGACGCGCACCCGATGGCGATCATGTGCGGCGTGGTGGGCGCGCTCTCGGCCTTCTACCACAATTCCACCGACATCACCGACCCGCACCAGCGCATGGTGGCGTCGTACCGGCTGATCGCGAAGATGCCGACGGTCGCGGCCTGGGCCTACAAGTACTCGATCGGCCAGCCCTTCGTGTACCCGCGCAACGACCTCGATTTCGCCGAGAACTTCCTCCACATGATGTATGCCACGCCGTGCGAGGACTACAACGTGAACCCGATCATCGCCAAGGCGATGGATCGGATTCTCATCCTGCACGCCGACCACGAGCAGAACGCCTCGACCTCGACCGTGCGCCTCGCCGGCTCGTCGGGGGCGAACCCGTTCGCCTGCATCGCCGCCGGCATCGCGAGCCTGTGGGGACCGGCCCATGGCGGTGCGAACGAGGCCGTGCTCAACATGCTGATGGAGATCGGCGACAAGTCGCGCGTCGGCGACTACGTCAGGCGCGCCAAGGACAAGGACGACCCGTTCCGCCTGATGGGCTTCGGCCACCGGGTCTACAAGAACTACGACCCGCGCGCCAAGATCATGCGCGAGACCTGCCACGAGGTGCTGGACGCGCTCGGCAAGCGCGACGAGCCGCTGCTCGACCTCGCCATGGAGCTCGAGCGCATCGCGCTGGAGGACGAGTATTTCGTCGAGCGCAAACTCTACCCCAACGTCGATTTCTATTCGGGCATCATCTTCTCGGCCATCGGCATCCCGACCACCATGTTCACCGTGCTGTTCGCGGTGGCGCGCACGGTGGGCTGGATCGCCCAGTGGAACGAGATGATAGAGGACCCGAACCAGAAGATCGGCCGGCCGCGCCAGCTCTACACCGGCGCCGCCCGCCGCGACTTTACGCCCGTCGCCAAGAGGCGGTAGGCGTTCGGACCGTGGGCGGGTCGGGGACCCGCCCCTGCGGCCCCGTTCGACGATTCGCATGTCGGGGCCGGTCCCCGAGCGATCCTTGTCACGCGCCGCTCGAACTCGCCATTGCCTCCGCGGGCCACTACGCAATCGACAAGCCCCAGCGTCGTTCAGGCGGTCGGTCCGTGGTTGATCGTAATGGACTCCGTTCGTCGCGAGGACATAGATTTACCTTTGTAGGGCGTCTTCGGGGGACGGAGTGGCTAAAGACCGGGTCCAAAGAAGGCTGGCCGCCATCGTCTCGGCCGACGTGGCCGGCTACTCCGCAATGATGGGGCGCGATGAGGCCGGAACGCTCTCTCGCCTCAAGGCGCTTCGCACCGAGTTTCTGCATCCGACGGTCGCCGAGTACGGAGGCCGCATCGTCAAGACGACCGGCGACGGGACCCTGGTCGAGTTCTCGAGTGCTGTCCATGCGGTTCAGCATGCCATCGACGTCCAGCGCGGGCTGGCGGAGCGTAATGCCCGCCTGCCGGAGGAACAGCGCATCCGGCTCCGCGTGGGCGTCAACGTCGGTGACATCATCATCGACAGCGAGGACATCTACGGCGACGGTGTGAACGTCGCGGCACGGATCGAGGGACTTGCCGAGCCTGGACAGACGCTGATTTCGAGTGCGGTGTATGAACAGGTCCGGCGAAAGCTCGCGGTCGATTTCGAGGACTTGGGCGAGCACGCGCTCAAGAACATCGCCGAACCGGTGCACGTCTATCGCGTCGGTGGGGCGCAAGAGGGGCCGACCTCCGGCAGTGCATCCGCCGCCGATGCGATGTTCCGAAGGCCCGCGGTCGCCGTTCTGCCGTTCGAGAACATGTCGGGCGATCCCGAACAGGACTACTTCGCAGATGGGCTCACCGAGGACATTATCAGCGCCCTGTCGCTCTGGCGCTTTTTCCCGGTCATCGCCCGCAACTCAACATTCGCCTACAAGGGAGCCTCGCCGGATATCCGCCAAGTCGGGAAGGAACTTGGCGCCCGCTATGTGATCGAGGGAAGCGTCCGCAAGGCTGGTGGCCGTCTCCGGGTCACAGCGCAGCTCATCAACGCCGAGACTGGCCATCACATCTGGGCCGAGCGCTACGATCGCGACCTGGCAGATATCTTCGAACTTCAGGACGAGCTGAGCCAACGCATCGCCGCGACCGTTGCGCCGGAGCTTGAGTACGGTGCCGCTCCGGAACCGCGTACTCGAGCACCGCAAAATTTCGATGCCTGGGACCTGGTGCAACGGGGCTACGGTCAGGCCTTCTCTCTCGAAGTCGAGCACGTCCTATTGGCTCGGGACTATTTCGAGCGCGCCATCCAGATCGACCCGACCTACAGTCCCGCCTATACCGGCCTAGCATGGACCTATCATCGGGAGTTCGTGCTGAAACCGGGGCGATTTACTGCGGACGCAATGCAACGCTTCGTTGATGCCGCAAACCGGGCGGTGGCTCTCGACGACAAGGATTCGCAGGCGCACACGATTGCCTCGATGATGCACGGTTGGACCCAAGAGAACGAGCGGGTCCTTGCCACCGCCAAGAGGGCCGTCGATCTCAACCCCAACAATCCGATGGCGCAATCGCAGTTGGGTATGGCGCTGACCATGTCCGGTCGACCAGATGAAGGTCTCCCGCACATGGAAAGGTCAATACTGCTTTCGCCCCGAGACCCTCGTCACGGGTTCTGGATGATGGCATTTGGCAAGGCCTGCCTTGTCGCGGGGGAAAGCGAGCAGGCAGTGGATTGGCTGGAACGCGCGATCGAGCGCCATCCGGACAACCCGTATTCCCATCTCTTTCTGGCGTCGGCCCTCGGGCACCTCGGGAAGAGCGACGCCGCAAGAGGCGCTTACGCCACTTTCAACCGTCTCACGCCGGGGGCGTCAGGACCGGAGCAATTCCTCCAATTCCATAGCAAGGATAACGAAAAAATCCTTGCCGGGTTACCTAAGGCCGGGATCGACGTTGAGCCGCCGCGAAACGGCTAAACACCTTCGAGAGAGGCTCGCCGTCGATGGAAACGATCCGTCCGAGCGATCTCACCGCGGGCGCGGCTCGGCGTGCGCCGTCCACTCCACCGTCGTATCTGCGGTCGCGACCGCGACCGAACCGTAGATGGGTCAGCGCTGTTTCCAGATCTTGACGAGATACTGCGCGTCCTCGTCGCTGACGCCCCACATCTCGAACTTCACTCGCGCGGCGTCGTAAATGGTCACGTCGCCGGCCGGCTTGTCCTTGTCCGTGTAGACCGCGACATTGACCTCCATACTGTCGAGCGCGCGGTTCCCGGTCTTCGCGATCCGCTCGACCATGTTCACCGCGCACGCCGCCATGGAGGCGCAAAACAGCTCTCCCGCACCGGGCGCATCGCCGCCGGGGTTTTCGGACACAAAGTGATGGTTGCGCGCGTTGCAGATGGAGCGCCCGGGAGTGCCGCTACTATAGGTGCGCGCCTGATAGGCTAGAGACAGCTCAGCCATGTCACGCTTCCTCGCAAAGGCTCGCCCATAGTTTGCCGAATGGACAAACCGGGAGCAAACAAAATTCCGATGCGTGGGCGTCCGGTCGGGTTCAGGGATCTCGTCAAGGCCCGCCTGAACGGAGCGATCGGAACGACTAGCGCACCTTGAACACCAGCTTCCCGCGGAAGTGGCGCCCCTCGCTGATGCGCTGCGCCTCCGCGGCGTCCTTGAGGGCGAAGAGCCTGATTTCGGGCGGGCGGATCGCACCGGTCTCGACCAGCGCGGCGACGCGTTCGAGATGGGGCCGGTCGCGCCCGACCGCGGGCCTGAGCGACGCCACCTCGGGGCGGGGCGAATCCGGCGCCTTCGTGCCCGAGGCGATGAAGGCGGCGCGCCCGCCCGGCTTGACGACGGCGAAGCTCTTCGACGCCACGTCGCCCCCGACCGTGTCGAGCACCGCGTCGCAGCCGGCCACGATCTTGGCGAAGTCGTCCCTGGTGTAGTCGATGATCCGGTCGGCGCCGAGGCCTTTGACATAGCCGATATTGGCCGTGCTCGTCGTGGCGATCACATGCGCGCCGATGTGCCTGGCGAGCTGGATCGCGACGGCGCCGACGCCGCCCGCCCCGCCCTGGATCAGGATGGTCTCGCCGGGCTGGAGCTTCAGCGTGTCCTCGATCGAGATCAGCGCGGTCAGCCCGGTGAGCGCCAGCGCCGCGGCATCGACGTGGGAGATGCTGTCGGGCTTCTTCGCGACGATCGCGGCCTTCATCGCGATCTTTTCGGCATAGGTGCCTTCCTGGCCGGCGTCGCAGACCCCGAACACCGCATCGCCGATGGCGAGGTCGGCCACTCCCTTGCCCACCGCGCCGATCACACCCGAGAAGTCACGCCCCAGCACATAGGGGAAGTATTTGACCGTGCCATACTCGCCCGAGCGCACCTTCCAGTCGGCCCCGTTGACGCTGGCGGCATGGATGTCCACCACGACCTGCCCGTCTCCCGCGACGGGATCGGGAAGGTCGCCATAGGTCATCACCTCCGGCCCGCCATGATGGTCGAAATATGCCGCTCTCATCGTTGTTCCCCGCGCTCACTTCCGCTCGATCAGCTCGATCTTGTAGCCGTCGGGGTCCTCGACGAAGGCGATGACCGAGCCGCCGTGGGCCATCGGGCCGGGCGGGCGCGGGATCTTGACGCCCTCGGCCTTGAGCGCCTCGCAGGTCTTGTAGATGTCGGGCACGGCGATCGCGATGTGACCGTAGGCGCTGCCGAGATCGTAGGGCTCCTTCTGGTCCCAGTTGTGAGTGAGCTCGAGCTCGGCCGCGCCCGGATTGCCCTCGCCGTAGGCGACGAAGGCCAGGGTGAACTTGCCGGTCGGGAAGTCGCGCCGGCGCAACAGCTTCATGCCCAGAAGCCGCGTGTAGAAATCGATCGACTTGTCGAGGTCCATGACGCGCAGCATCGTATGCAGGAACCGGAACTGGCCGGTATCGACCGCGGCACTGCGCTCGGGGGCGGTGGTCTCGTTCGCCATGGCGGGTCTCCTTGCCGTCTCTGAGTCTGCCGGACTCTACCACCGCGCCCCGGATCGGCGTAGAGTTCCCCGGACGGCCCCTGCGAGGAGGAAACGACGATGGACCAGACCACGCGTGCTCCCACCGATCCCGCCGAGAAGGAAGCGTTCCACCGCGACGCCGAAGAGCGCATCCAGACCTTCCGCTATGACAAGCCGGAGGCCAACGGCAAGGTCAAGCAGATCGCCAGCCTGCTGCGCTCCGACCTGATCCGCATCAACGTGCAGGTCGTGAAGGAAGGCGGCGAGAACAACATGCATTACCATACGGGCGGCGACAATGCCTGGATGGTGCTGAAGGGCTGCGCGCGGTTCTACGGGCTGGACGACAAGCTGCTCGGCGAGCTGCACGCCAACGACGGCATCCTGCTGCCCGGCGGCTCGCGCTACTGGTTCGAGAAGGTGGGCGACGAGGACCTCGAGATCCTCCAGATCATGTGCAAGGAGTCGCGCACCGCCAAGACGGCGCGCATCAACCTCGAGGAGCACAAGGACTGGATGACCGACGGGTTCCTGCAGGTCTACGACAAGGCAGCGACCTGACCGCCGCGACCGCCGCGTCGCGCCGCCGCCGGGTCACGCGCCGCGGCGGGGCGGACGCGTCACGCCATAAAAACGGGAGGAAGCCGCGATGAAACCCCTTGCGCGCGGGGCGGCGCTGGTCGCCGCGATCGTTGCCCTGGCCAGCCCGGCGCTTGGCGCCGACGCCCTCAAGGTCGGCAAGGCGGCGCCGACCTCGTCGGCGACCGTGCCGCTCGACGTCGGCGTGCGCGCCGGCATCTTCAAGAAGCACGGGCTCGACGTCACCGTCATCGACTTCCACGGGTCGAGCCACATGCACCAGGCGATGGTGGCGGGCTCGGTCGACATGGGCATCGGGGCGGGGCCCGAGCTCGCGCTGATCGCCAAGGGCGCACCGATCAAGGCGGTGTGCGAGTTCGGCGGGCCCGCCGACCTTCCTCGGCATCATCGTGCCGGCCGATTCGCCGATCCACAAGATCGCCGACCTCAAGGGCAAGAAGATCGGCGTCGCCTCGACCGGCGGGCTGACCTACTGGCTCACCCTCGAGCTCGCACGCCACGAGGGCTGGCCGAAGGACGCGCTGCAACTCGCCGCCATCGGCAACGCCCATTCCGCGGTGGTCTCCTCGCTCCGCACGGGCAACGTCGACGCGGTCTACAGCTCCACCGCGGTGGCGTTCTTCCTGGAGAAGAAGCATCAAGGGCGCCTTTTGGTGCCCGCCTCGTCCTACGTGGGCGATATCGGCAGCGGCATGATCTTCGCGCGCGACTCGCTGATCGCGGAGAAGCCGGACGCGGTCCGCCGCTTCGTCGCCGGATGGCTCGAGACGATCGCGTTCATGACCGCCCATCCTGACGAGGCAATCAAGGCCGAAGCCGCCGTGACCACCTTCCCGATGGACGTGCAGACCAAGGAGTTCCACCTGACCTTTCCGATGTTCAGCCACAATTGCAGCTTCGACCCGGAGGCGTTCGCCAACCTCAAACGGTCGTTCGTCGACATGAAGATGCTGCCGAAGGCGCCCGACATGGCCAAGCTCTACACCACGGCCTTCCTGCCGAAATCGTAGGGCTACGCGCCGGCGCCCATCTTCAGGAATTTCTCGCGCCGGAGCGCGCGGAGCCGGTCCGGCGCCACCGGTGCGAGCTCGTCCAGCGCCGCGGCGATCGCCTCGCCCACCGCGGCGATGGCGGCCTCGGGATCGCGATGCGCCGCGCCCATCGGCTCGGGGATCACCATGTCGATCACGCCGAGCGACTTGAGGTCCTGCGCGGTGAGCTTGAGCGCCTCGGCCGCCTCCTTCGCCTGCTCCGCGGCGCGCCACAGGATCGACGCGCACCCCTCGGGTGAGATCACCGAATAGACCGCGTGCTCGGCCATCATCACCTTGTCGCCCGCGCCGAGCGCGATGGCGCCGCCCGACCCGCCCTCGCCGATCACCACGCTGACCAAAGGCGTGCGGATGTCGAGGCAGGTTTCGACCGCGCGGGCGATGGCCTCGGCCTGGCCGCGCGCCTCGGCATCGACGCCGGGATAGGCGCCGGGCGTGTCGATCAGCGCGACGACCGGCAGGCGGAACCGCTCGGCGAGGCGCATCAGCCGGATCGCCTTGCGGTAGCCCTCGGGCCGGGCCATGCCGAAATTGTGCTTCACCCGGCTTTCGGTGTCGTGGCCGCGCTCGTGGCCGAGCAGCATGACCGCGCGCCCGCGGAACCGGCCGAGCCCGCCAACGATGGCGGGGTCCTCGCCGAACGCGCGGTCGCCCGCCAGCGGCACGAACCCGTCGATCAGCGCGCGCACGTAATCGCGGCAGTGCGGCCGGCCCGGATGGCGCGCGACCTGCACCTTCTGCCAGGCGTCGAGCGCGCCGTAGGTTTCGCGCACCAGACGCTCCAGCCGGCGCTCGAGCCGCGCGACCTCGGCGGCGGCGTCGCGCACGTCGTCGGGCGTGTTGTGGCGCAGCTCCTCGATGCGGCCCTCGATCTCCGCGATCGGCTTCTCGAAATCGAGGAAGGTACGGTTGCGCGCCTCGGTCATCGCGCCGCCCTCGCTCGGCGCCGCGGCACACCCGCCGCCAGCGGATGGCGCTCGGAAACCAGGGTGCGCAGCCTCTCGTCGAGTACGTGGGTGTAGATCTGGGTGGTAGCGATGTCGGCGTGGCCCAGCATCTGCTGCACGCTGCGGAGGTCCGCCCCGTGCGCCAGGAGGTGGCTCGCGAAGGCGTGGCGCAGCACGTGCGGCGAGACCTTGACGGGATCGAGCCCGGCATCGATTGCGAGGCTCTTGAGCACGCGGGCGAACTGCGCGCGGGTAAGATGCCCCGTCGCGCCGCGCGAGGCGAACAGGAAGGGCGAGGCCTTGGCGCCGCGCGCAAGGAAGCGCGCCCGGTGCGGGGCGTAGTCGGCGAGGGCCGCGCGCGCCGCCGCGCCGAGCGGCACGATCCGCTCCTTGCCGCCCTTGCCGCGCACCGTGACGTGGCTGCCGTCGCGCGCGACCGCACCGACGGGCAAGCCGACCAGCTCGGACACGCGCAACCCGGTGGCGTAGAGGAGCTCGAGAAGCGCGGTGAGCCGCGCCCCCTGCGCGCCGCTTTTCTTGCGCGCCGCATCGAGCAGCGCGGCCACCTCGTCCTCGCTCAGCACCTTGGGCAGCGCGCGGCCGCGGCGCGGCGAATCGACTGGCGCGGCCGGATCGTCCGCCCGCCATTTCTCGGCGGCGAGGAAGGCGAAGAACTGGCGCAGCGCCGAGAGCCGCCGCGCCGCCGTGCGCGGCGAGTAGCCGGCATGCGAGAGACGCGCGAGATAGTCGCGGATCAGCGCCGTGTCGGCGTCCTCCACCGCGCAGTGCCGCGTCGCGGCGAAGCGGACGAAGTCGGCGAGGTCGCGCCCGTAGGCAGCGACGGTGTTGGCCGCCCCGCCGCGCTCGGCCGCGATCATTTCGAGGAAGGCCTCGACGCGCAGGCCGGCCGGGACCGCAGGCGGATCAGCCACCTTCGGTCGCCGCCGCTTCGAGGGCGATGGCGCGCGCATCGGCGGGAAGCCCGACCTGGCGCAATGCGCCGACGACGGCGGCGAGCGTCAGCGGGCTCGCTTCGGCCGGGCCGCCGGGCCCGAGCGCGATCAGCGCCAGCGCGACCGCCGCCCCGCGCCTTCCGTCGGCGGCGGCGCGGCCGAGCGCGTTCCAGACGGCGGGGTCGGGCATGGCGACGGGCGCGGCGACGGCACCCTTGACGAGCCCGTCCCACGCCGTCGCCGGCACGGTCTGGCCCAGCGCATCGAACAGCGAGAAGGTGAGCGCCATCTCGGCGCGCGTCGCTCCGTCGTCCGACTGCTTGAGGCGCGCCGAGCGCCAGCGGCGGAGGATCTCGGGATCGGGCGGCCCGTCCTTGCCGGGGAGGCCCGCGATGCGGGCGAGCGGCCACAGCACGATCCAGGCGCGCGCCGCGTCCTCGCTCGACGGCGCCGCCGCCTCGACCGCCGAATACCACTTGTTCGCGTCGGCGGCGCGCCCGAGCGCGTAGAGCGCTCGGCCGGCGTCGGCGGCGAACCACATCAGCTCCGGCGCGGGCTCGATCCCGGCGAGCGCCGGGGCGAGGACACGCCTGACCTGGGCGAGGTTGTGCTTGTCGCGGCCGAGCTGGAAGGCGCGCTGCAGCACCTCGGCCTTGGCGATCGGCACCGACTGGGCGAGCGCCGCGCGCAGCAGGAGCGCGCGTCCGCGCGGCCCCCAGTCGGCCTCGGCGGCGGTCAGGGGCGCGGCCAGCGCATCCTTCTCGAACGGCACGCTCGATTCGATCTCGGCGAGCTCGGCGGGCGCCAGCGCGCCCAGCGCCGCGGCGCGCTCGGCGGCAATTAGCCGCGCGCCAAGGTCGGCGTTGGGCGAAAGCGCGACCGTGCGCAGGATCGCCGGCTGCTCGTTCGCGGCGAGCGAATCGGGAAGCTTGCGGCTGGCGGCCCGCATCATCGAGAGGACGAGGCCGGAAGGGTCGTCCAGCGCGTCGACCTTTGCGCGGCGGTCGCCGCCGATCGCGTCCATCAGCGCGAAGAAGGTCGGGGGCGCCTTGGCGTCCTGCTCGCGCAACAGGTCGGCGATCATGCTCGCCTTCGCGGTCTGGCCCGCGAGCGTCAGGCAATAGGCCGACGCCTCCTGCCAGTAGAGCCCCTGGAACTTGCCGCCATTGCCGCGCGCCGCGGCGCACGCGCCCGATGTGTCGTTGGTGAGGAAGAGCCCCTCCACCTCCGCGTGGGCGAGTCGCGCGCCGACCGCATCGGCCCGCGCGGCGCGCACCAGCCCGACCGCCTCGTTGACGGCGCCGAGCGCCATCAGCTTCTCGACCCGCAGCGCGAGCAGGGCCTCGCCCGAATCCTTGCCCTCCGGCGCGGCGGCGGTGGTTTCCAGAAGGCGCCGTTCGAGGTCGCGCGTCGCGCCCGCGGCCAGCGGCGCCGGCAGGGCGGCGAGCAGGGTCGCCGCCTCCGGCCGCGCGGTGCCGCGCCAGAGGTCGAGACCGAGCCCGCCCTTGTCCTCGCCGATCAGCCCGACCGAATCGGGGTCGACCGCGCCCAACGCGTCGATTTTGACGGAAGCGGCCGACGGCGCGCCCCCGGCGGACGGCGGCGCGGACGCCTTGGCGGCGGGCGCCGCGGTCGCGGGCGGGCCGAGCTGCACGGGCGCCCCCGGTGCCGGCTCCTGCGCCGCAGCGGGCGCCGCCAGTGCCGCCAGGACAAGAAGTGCGCTAATGCGTGAAGCGCGCATCGGGCAGCACCTTGTCGACCTTGGCCGAGGGCGCGGGAATGTCCCAGGTCGCGAGAAAGACCGCGCCGCCGGCGAGCACGACCACGACCACGGCGACGGCGATGAGAGTCAGACAATTCATGGGATCCTGCGGCGCGATTCTATCGACATTGAGCCGCTTCGATCATGTGTGCGATAGTCGACGAACGATGCAACGGACGCTGAACCGCCAACGTGGCGACAATGCGGCAGTCTATCGGGCCGCACGCCGCCGTTCAACGGGGCCGACCCCGCGCAAACGCGCGCGGTTGAGCGACCATGCGCGCGACTGAGTCGGCCGCGCTCGCGAAGCCGGTCGTCCTCGTCGGGCTGATGGGGGCGGGCAAGACCTGCATCGGCAAGCGGCTCGCCCAGCGACTCGGGCTCGCCTTCGTCGACGCCGACACCGAGATCGAGGAGGCCGCCGGCTGTACCATCACCGACATCTTCAAGTATTACGGCGAGGCGGAGTTCCGCGACGGCGAGCGCCGCGTGATCCTGCGGCTTCTCGACCGCCCACCGCACGTGCTGGCGACCGGCGGCGGCGCGTACATGGACCCGACCGTGCGGGCGCGCATGCGCGACGAGGCGATCACCGTGTGGCTGCGCGCCGACCTCGACCTCCTGGTCAGCCGGGTGACGCGCAAGGGCGAAAGCCGCCCGCTGATCGCCGGCAAGGACGCGCGCGAGGTGCTGGCGCGCCTGATGGAGGAGCGCTACCCGGTCTATGCCGAGGCCGACATCACCATCGATTCGGCCCGCGAATCGCCCGACGCCACCGTGGCACGCGTGATCGCCGCGCTGAAGGACCACGTCGCCGCGCTCGCCGCGGAGGCCGCGCCGTGACCGACGCCCCGGCCGCGCTCGCGACGCTCCGTGTCGCGCTGGGCGCGCGCAGCTACGACATACTGGTGGGCGACGGGCTGATCGCCCGCGCGGGCGCGTTCGTCGCGCCGTTCGTGCGCGCGCGGCCCGCGATCGTGGTGACCGACGAGACCGTGGCAGGGCTGCACCTTGCCGCGCTCGAATCCTCGCTCGCCGGCGCCGGCGTCGCGAGCCGCGCCGTCGTGCTGCCGCCGGGCGAGGAGACCAAGAGCTTCGCGCACCTCGAATCGCTGCTCGACCGCATCCTGGCGCTCACGGCCCGAGCGGCGCTCGACCCTGATCGCGCTCGGCGGCGGGGTGATCGGCGACATCACCGGCTTCGCCGCCGCGATCGTGCTGCGCGGCATCGACTACATCCAGATCCCGACCACCCTGCTGTCGCAGGTCGATTCTTCGGTCGGCGGCAAGACCGCGATCAATTCGCCGCACGGCAAGAACCTGATCGGCGCTTTCCACCAGCCGCGGCTGGTGCTGGCCGACGTCGGTGCCCTATCGACCCTGCCGCGGCGCGAGCTCTTGGCCGGCTATGCCGAGGTGGTGAAGTACGGCCTCCTCGGCGATCCCGCCTTCTTCGACTGGTGCGAGCAGAACGGCGCCGCGCTGGTGGCGGGCGACGCGGCGGCGCGCCAGTACGCGGTGCTGGAAAGCTGCCGGGCCAAGGCGGAGATCGTCGCCGAGGACGAGCGCGAGGAGGGCCGCCGCGCGCTCCTCAACCTCGGCCACACGTTCGGCCATGCGCTGGAGGCGGCGACCGGGTTCGGCCCCGATCTCCTGCACGGCGAGGCGGTGGCGATCGGCATCGTCATGGCGTTCGAGCTGTCGGTCCGGCTGGGGCTCTGCCCCGCCGCCGACCAAGCCCGGGTGCGCCGCCACTTCGCCGCCGTCGGCCTGCCCACCGGGCTCGACGCGCTGGGCAATCGCCGGCCCGATCCGGCCGCGCTGGTCGCGCACATGCGGCGCGACAAGAAGGTGCGCGACGGCGCCATCACCTTCATCCTGGTGCGCGGCATCGGCAAAGCCTTCATCGCCCGCGACGTGGCGCCCGGCGAGGTCGAGACGCTGCTCGCCGGCGCCGCGGCCGCGTGAACGCAGCCGTTCCTTGACACAACCCCGTCCGACCCTTCCCCTGGGGACCGACCGATGACGAGTTCGCTCATGCTGACGATGGGCGTCATCGCCCTTCTGTTGGTGATGTCCGCATTCTTCGCCTCGTCCGAAACTGCGCTGACCGCCGCCTCGCGCCCACGCATGCACGAGCTGGCGCGCCATGGCAACCATCGAGCCACGCTGGTCAACCGGCTGCGCGCCCGGCAGGAGCAGATGATCGGTGCGGTGCTGCTGGGCAACAACCTGGTGAACATCCTGGCCTCGGCGCTCGCCACCAGCGTGCTGATCGAGGCGTTCGGCAAGTCGGGCGTCGTCTACGCCACCGCGATCATGACCGTGCTGGTCCTGATCCTGGGCGAGGTGCTGCCCAAGACCTACGCCATCGCGCGGCCCGACCGCACCGCCCTCGCCCTCGCCCCGGCGCTTCGGACCGTGGTCGCCGTGCTGTCGCCCGCGACCGAGGCGGTGCAATGGATCGTGACGGTGCTGCTGCGCATCGCCGGCGTGCGCCCGACCGCGGAGGACCAGCAGGCGCTGGCCGAGGCGCTGCGCGGCGCCATCGAGCTGCACCGCGGCGGTCAGGGCGCGATCGAGCACGAGCGCGCCATGCTGCGCTCGATCCTCGACCTCGACGACGTGGAGGTCGGCAAGATCATGCAGCACCGCAAGGACGTGGTGATGGTCGACGCCGACGAGCCGACGAGCCGCATCGTCGAGCAGGTGGTCGAAAGCCCCTTCACCCGCATCCCGATGTATCGCGGCGATCCCGACAATATCGTGGGCGTCCTGCACGCCAAGGCGGTGCTGCGTGCCTGGCGCGCCCATCGCGACGACCTCGATTCGTTCGATTTGAACGAGGTGGCGACCAAGCCTTGGTTCATCCCCGAATCGACCTCGCTTCTCGAGCAGCTCCAGGCCTTCCGCCGCCAGCGCGAGCATTTCGCGCTGGTGGTCGACGAGTACGGCGCGCTGATGGGGGTCGTCACGCTGGAAGACATTCTCGAGGAGATCGTCGGCGAGATCTCCGACGAGCACGACGTGGTGCTGGTGGGCGTGCGTCCGCAGGCGGACGGCAGCTACATCGTCAACGGCGCGGTCACGGTGCGCGACCTCAACCGGCGATTCGAATGGAACCTGCCCGATGAGGAGGCGGCGACCATCGCCGGGCTCGTCATCCACGAGGCGCGCATCATCCCCGAGGTCGGCCAGACCTTCTCGTTCCACGGCTTCCGCTTCGAGATTCTGCGGCGCCAGCGCAACCAGATCACGCTCATCCGCGTCACCCCGCCCAAGAAGCCGATGAACGAGGACGAGGACCTGACGGGGTAGGCGCTAGACCTTGCTCGTCGCTCGGACGGTGCGCGCTAGACCGTCGACGGATCCGGCAGCGGGTCGGTGCCGCGGCCAACGTGGTAGGCGCCCTGCGGGTAGTCGACCACGGTCGAGCGGAATTCGGAGTTGGTCTGGTAGCGCCAAGCCTCCTCCGACTCGCCGAAGAAGAAGCCGAAGATGCCGTAGCGCTTGCCGCGCGTCACCGGCGTCGCCTCGTGCAGCAGCGAGGCCGAGAACACCACCATCGAGCCCGTCTCGGGCGCATAGAGCTGCGGGCCGAACTCGGGGAAGGTGAGGTAGCCGCCCTCGTACTCGCCGCAATTCAGGTTGATGGTGAAGCCGAACATGCGGTGCTTCATGCGCGGCACGTTCTCGTCGCGGTGCGGACCGAACCGGCCCTGCTCGCTCCCGTCATAACAGCCGAGCCGCATCGTCTCGACGCGCGTCACCCGGTACTTGAACGCCTTGAACATCTCCGGGAAGACGCGGCGGCGGAACAGCGCGAACATCGCCTGCGCCTCCGGCCCGTCGTCCTGCACCATCGCGTCCTCGCGCACCTTGGTCTGGGTGACGTGGTAGACGGTCGAAACGTCGGTCGTCCCGCCGCGATAACGGTTCGACCGCTCGAACAGCGCGATCAGCCGGTGGCAGAGCTGCACCGGCAGCACGTTTGGCAGCACCAGCACCGGCGCGTGCGACACGACGACGTGCGGCGGCAGCGCGGCGCGGTAGGCGCGGATGTGGCCGAGCGCGATCTCGCACGCGTCGCCTTCAGCGGGGTCGACCGCGCGCTCGATGCGCATGTTGGGCGAGAGCAGCAGCACCTTCGCCGCGTCGGCGAACCCCATCCCCGCCGCCTGGCCGGCGGCGAAGGCCGGGTCCGACAGCACCGGCATGGGCAGGCCCATCATCAGCGTGAGGGTCGCGTTCTGGGCGGGCGGATCGGCGGTGACGACGACGATCTGCGCGCCGAGCTCGTCGAACGCCCCCGCCCGGTCGCGGAAGCCGGCGAGGACCGGCATCGCCGCCTCGCCGGTGCGGGCGAGGATCAGCACGGTCGGCCGGCCGCAATGGCTGTCGGAATAGAGCGAGTAGCCGCCGCCTTCGATGTCCGCCCAGGCGTATTCCGGCACGGGCTCGCCCGGCTCGAGCCGGATTTGGGCGAGGTGCGGCGGGGGCGCGGCGGCGTGCAGCGTGTCGGTCGACATGGAATCCCCTCCCGCGGCTTGGGCATTCCGATGCTAGGCCCGTCCCGGAACTCGGGCCAGTGTATTTTCTGCCGCAGCCCTTCTCCCCGTCCTCGACGAAGACCATGTTTTCGGCGCCATGTACGAGAGAATCATCCTTCGATGTACCAGTCCGTCATCGTCCTCGACGATTTCTACCAGGACGCCATGCAGATTCGCGAAATGGCGCTGGGGCTGGAATACCCCGACCATCGCGGCGAGGCCTACTATGCGGGCCGAAATTCGCGACACGCGCTGATCAACCAGGGGATCGTCGACACGCTGTCACGCGTCGTGTGCGACCGACTCGCGCCGGCGCCGAAGAGCGCCACGGGCCATTTCCGCATCGGGCTCGCGGGCGACGTGCCGCGCCAGGACATCCACATCGACCCGTATCGCGACTGGGCCGGGATTGTCTATTTTTCGCGACCGGAGCATTGCCGGGGCGGCACCACTTTCTGGCGCCACAAGAGGCTCGGCATCGAGTCGATGCCGTCCGACGCCGAGACGATCCAGGCGCTTGGCTACGAGGATTACGAGCAGATGCGCAATCGCATCGCCGAGGAGGACGGCGTCGACCGGACGAAGTGGGAGCCGATCATGACGGTGCCCATGCGGTTCAACCGGTGCCTGTTGTTCCGGTCGTGGTTGTGGCACTCGCACGCCGAGAATTTCGGCAACTCGATCGAGAACGGCCGGCTGATCCAGGTGTTCTTCTTCGACATCGTGCGCGGCCAGGTCCAGCCGAAGCCCCTGTTCGACATGCCGCCCGCCGCAACGCCGGTGCCGCACCCGAGCATCGCTGGTAGGGGCGCCACGATCTCTCTGCCGGGTTCGGCGATCACCCCGCCCAAGCGGCCCTGATCGGCCCCCGATCCCGAGTACGGCCTCGAGGGGGCGGAGCGGCGTCGCGGAATCTCGAACGGTCGCCGCTTTTCAGTCCGTCGCCGAGCGGGCATCGGCCCGCGAATAGCTGAGATAGGTCCCGACGATGTATTTGCGCCCGGAGACGGGCGCCATGCCGGCGTGCGGGTACATCCAGATCGGCGGGAACATGAGAAGCCGCCCCTGGCGCGGCGCGACCCGGACGTCGAGCTTGCCGAACCAGGTCTCGCCGCCCTCGGCGACGTCGTTGAGATACCACAGCACGGCCAGCATGCGGTGCATCGAGCCCTGGTGCGTGACGTCGACGTGCGGCGGGAACATGCCCGAAGGCTCGGCCTCGTAGCGCTTGATCTTGAAGCCCTCCAGCAGATAGGGGAAGAGCTGGTGGTCGGTGTCGGACATGTAGCGCCGCACATAGACGCCGCAGCTTTCGATCAGCGCCTGCTCGGCCTCGCGCAGGGCGGACGATTTCGCCGAATTCGAGCTGCGCCCAGCGCCCGGTGGCCTGGCCGTCGCCCAGCGGAAACTGGCGCTCGAACGTCGTATGCAGGTCGGGAGCGGCCTCGAACCCCTCGACGATCCGTCGGCAAAGGGCGGGGTCGAGCGCCGCGTCGTAGACCCGGATGAAATGGCGGATGTCGTACATCGGGCGCGCAGTATAGCGCGCCCCCCGGCTCAGGACGAGGCGGCGCGGTCCTCGTCGTCGAGTTCCTGGGCGCTCACGTTCTCGAAGCGCCACGCAACACCGGCCGGCATGGACCTGCCGAGCTCTGCGGCGAGGCGCGCGGTCGTCGCGCCGTCGGAAGCGGCGGCGCGCTCGGCGTGCCCGGCCAGCCGGTCGACCAGGGCGGCAAGCCGGCGGTTCGAACTCGGCCAAGGGCCCGAGCCGCGACCGGACATGGTCGCGTTCGGCGGCGCGGGCGGCGAATCGCGCCTCGACCGCGCACAGGAGGCGGTCCAGCGTGGCATGGGCGTCGCGGCGGCGCGCGTCGAGCGCGGCAAGGTCCTGCCGCGCGGAAGCGATGCGATCGGCCAGGCGCGCGGCCATGGCAGGCTCCCCACAAAGTGACCGTCCAACGTCGCAAGCCATCCTTACGTTTCGGTAAAGCTGGATTGCGGAAATTGTCGACGGCATGTGGACGATCCCCCTTGTCGCGCCCGCCGCGCCTTCATATGATTCCACGCTATGGTCACCCGGTTTGGGGGATCCGCCGGGACCGGTTGTCGGGCCCGGAAGGTGCGGGCGTTGCGCGCTTCCCGCCGACGCAACCGAAGCGAGGAACGACTCCCTTGGATCTCGTCACCCAGATGCGGGTCTTCGTGCGTGTCGCGGAGGCCCAGGGGTTTACGGCTGCCGCGCGTCAGCTCGGCGTCTCCAAATCGGTGGTCAGCAAGTATGTCGGCGAGCTGGAGGATCGGCTGGGCGTCCGGCTGTTCCATCGCACGACGCGCTCGCTGAGCCTGACCGAACACGGCGCCGGCTACTATGAGCGCTGCACCCATATCCTGGCCGAGATCGAGGAGGCCGAGGCAGCCATCGGGGCGATCGACGACGAACCGCGCGGCACGGTGCGCGTGCTGCTGCCGGTCGCGTTCGGGCTGGAGCGCGTTCTGCCCGCGTTTCCCGAGCTTCTGGCGCGCGCGCCGAAGCTGAACGTCGACCTGGTGCTCGACGATTTCTCCGACGTGGCCTCGGAATCGATGGCCGACGTCGCGGTCCGGCTGTGCGACGAGGAGGAGGGCCCGCCCGCCGAAGCGCAGATTCTGGCGGACCTGCCGACCGTCCTGGTCGGCGCACCCGCCTATGTCGACGCCACCGCTGCGCCCACCGCGCCACACGACCTCGCCTTCCACAACTGCCTCACCCTGGCCCGGCCGCTCGCGGACACAAGCTGGCGGCTTATGGGCGCGAGCGGCGTCCAGCTCGTGCGGGTCACCGGCACGTTCCAGTCGAACAGCCTGGAGGCGCTGCGCCGCGCGGTAATGGCCGGGATGGGCCTCGCCGTCCTGCCGCTCGATCTGGTGGCCGAGGATGTGAAGGCCGGCCGGCTGGTCCGCGTGCTCGACGGGTTCCAGACCGCCGACTGGGTGCTGATCGCCGCGCGCGCGTCGAACGACCCGCCGCCGGCCCGCGTGCGCGCCGTTCTCGATCTTCTGACAAAGGCTGCTGCCGGACTCGCCGCGCCAGCGCGCGGCACGGTGCGCACGGCCGCCTGATCCTGCCGGGGCCGCGACGCGACGCGGCCGCCGGTCTGGCTGGCTGTGCCGCATTCCGCCGCCGCCGGGTCGAGTGGCCTCGAACCGGCCTTAGCCGGGCCCGACGCTTTCCCGTATCTCATTGAAATTGCGACGTTAAATCCCGCTGCCGCGGCGCCGGCGAAGCGGGTGTCGGTGGCCTTTACAGCATTTTGGGCGAGTCGGCCAAAAACTGTCGGAAGTTTTTACAACTGGCCCTTCCCGACCCCTTTGAAAATCCCCTAAGCCCCTGATTTGCATGAATTCTGTAAAGTTGGCACGAATCTTGCATAGATTTCGACAGGACGCCCAACCACACGACGGGCGGGGATCAACGGGCCGGAAGGCCCAAACATCGGAGGCGCGTTATGACGGTCTCGAGGACAAGTTTCAGGGCAGGGCTTCTCGGCGCAGCCGCGCTCGTCGCCTTCGGCGTGATGCCCAGCGGTGCGGCCCATGCGGGGTTTTTGGTCGTTGACGATTTCAATGTTACGTACAATTCGACTAAATCATCTCCTCGTTGGTAATCCTTTAAATTGTACCGACGGAACCCACCTTGTCGCGGGGGTTCCCGGTTGCAACGCTGGTACCGGACCCTATGATCTGGCTCAGTATGGAAATGAGGGCTCTTTGAGCACCTCCAACGTGCTTGGTGGCGCGAGGCAGTCGGCGCTGGGCATCTTTACTCCTCTACCCGCTGACCCCGCAAACGCCGCTCATCTCACAATAAGCCATATCACCGGATTGGCAATTCAGGCCAACGATCCGTCGGTGTCGGCTTGGGCGCAATTTTTGTGGGACGGCAACTCGAACAGCGCTGACTGCTTCGGGGCCGGTTGTTCTAAGGGCGCTGTCGACGCGGGCGCATCAACGGCTCTCGGTGGAAGCGCTGGTGTGGCGGCGGACCTGTCCGGGTATAACGGCCTTTCATTGACCATCAACTCAGTCGACTTGGCATACGGAATTGCGGCGATTCTTTGGTCGAACCCCACGACGGCCGAGTTTATGACAGTGGACCTGCCCGCGATCAGTTCGCCGACGGATGTCTTCCTTGATTTCAGCACTCTGTCGTCGTGCACCACTGGAACCCTTGATGTGCCGAGCGACGGATTCGTTTGCCCTGCCGGAGTTGGAAGCGGTTTCGACCTCCACCACATTACTGCAATCAGTCTGCTGCTGAACACACATGCAGAGCCACAGACCGACCTTCAGCTTGACGCGGTTAGATTGGTTCCCGAGCCGATGTCTCTGGCTCTGCTCGGCACCGGCCTGTTCGGCCTCGGCGTGATCCGCCGGCGGAAGGGCGCGAAGAAGGCCGCGTAATCTCCTCCCTGAGAGGCGATCCCAAAGGGCCGGCGAAAGCCGGCCCTTTTCATTTGTGCGGTGCGTACGCGCTTAACCGGCGGTTTACGCCGTCCCCCTAGCCTTCCCGTCGCCGCACGAGGGTGGGACGGGACGGATGGCCGCAAAGCCGCAACGAGCGGTGAACAAGAGCGCCGCGGGCGCGCGGCCGGCGGCCCCGACAGGGTCGCTTCGCGCGCGCCTCGCCGCCTGGTGGGAGGGCGCGCCGGCCCCGGCCGCCGCGCCGGTCGCGCGCGGGGGCAAGACGACGCCGACCTCGAAGATCCCACCCCTGCCCGAGCTCTGGACGGCGCAGCGGATCGCCGCCGCCAATCTCCTGTGGAGCGAATCCTTCGTCACGCCGGTCAGGGCCGAGGCGGTCGCCGCGCTTGCGGCGCCGTTGGACCTGCAGACGGGCGACACGCTGCTCGACGCCGCCGCCGGGCTGGGGGGCGCGGCGCACGCCCTGGCCGCCCGCCACCAGCTCCGCGCCACGGCGCTGGAGCCTTCGGCGGCGCTCGTGGCCGCCGGCGCCGCCCTGGCGAAGGCGCAGGGCTGGGGGAAGGCGGTCGCGCTGTCCGCCTACGATCCGCGCTCGGACGAGTTCGCGCGCGGACCCTACGCGGCGGCCGTGGCGAACGAGCTGGTCTTCACCATCGAGGACAAGGAGGGGCTGCTCGCCCGCCTGGTGCGCGCGGTCAGGCCCCAGGGGCGCATCCTGATCGGTGACTATGTGTTGGCCGGTAGCGCGCCCGGTCCGGCGCTGGCGGCGTGGCAGGCGGCCGATCCCGCCCTTGTCCGGCCGTGGCGCATCGACGATGCGCGCAAGTGCCTTGCCAAGCTCAAGGTCGACATCACCGCGGCGGTCGACGAGACGTCCCGGCTGCGCGCCCTCATCACCGGCGGGCTCGAAGCCTTTGCCGCGGGCGCCGCCGCCGGCGCCGTGAGCCCGGCGCTCGCCGCGCCGCTCGCCCGCGAGGTCGCGCTCTGGGCCGCGCGAAAGCATGCGCTCGACGGCGGCGAGATCCAATTCGTGGCGCTTTACGGCGTCAGGACCGGCGATGGCGCATAGCCGCGAAATACCGGGCTTCGCGCCGTTGCGCGCGTTGACAGTGCCGGCCCCGGCCGCTATGGTCCGGCGCGTTTCGGAAAGCGGCGTCCCATGAAAATCGTCAACTCGCTCAAGACCATCAAGAAGCGGCACAAGGATTGCCGCGTCGTGCGCCGCCGCGGCCGGGTGTACGTCATCAACAAGACCAACCGGCGCTTCAAGGCCCGCCAGGGCTAGCGGCCCCGCGCTTTTCCTTGCCCCGCGGGGGCAAGTCGGCGTAACTCAACCCATGCGCATGCCGGAACCCGACGCGGGCGTCATCGCCCGGCGGGGCGAGATCGCGCGGCGGCTTGCCGCGCTCGTCGCCCCGGGCGGCGTCATCGCCGACGACGCCACGCTGCGCGCCTACGAGTGCGACGGGCTGACCGCCTACCGCACTCCGCCGATGATCGCCGTCCTGCCCGAGACGACCGCCGAGGTTTCCGCCGTGCTCGCCGCCTGCCGCGAGATGGGGGTGAAGGTGGTGCCGCGCGGCGCCGGCACGTCGCTCTCGGGCGGCGCGCTGCCCTTGGCCGACGGGGTGCTGGTCGGGCTCGGCAAGTTCAACCGCATCATCGAGATCGACTACGAGAACCGCTGCGCCGTGGTGCAGCCGGGCGTTCCCAACCTCGCCATCTCCGACGCCGTCGCCGCCGCCGGCTTCTACTATGCGCCCGACCCGTCGAGCCAGATCGCCTGCACCATCGGCGGCAACGTGGCCGAGAACTCAGGCGGCGTGCACTGCCTTAAATACGGGCTCACCACCAACAACATCACCGGGATCGAGCTGGTGCTGATGTCGGGCGAGATCCTGCGGCTCGGCGGCAAGGCGCTGGAGACGGACGGCTACGACCTGCTGGGCGTCGTCACCGGGTCCGAAGGGCTGCTGGGCATCGTCACCGAGGTGACCGTGCGCCTCTTGCGCAAGCCCGCGATGGCGCGCGCGCTGCTGATCGGCTTCCCCGCGAGCGAGCGGGCCGGCGATTGCGTCTCCGCCATCCTCACCGCCGGCATCATCCCCGGCGGCATGGAGATGATGGACCGACCCGCCATCCGCGCCGCCGAGGATTTCGCCCACGCCGGCTATCCGACCGACGCCGAGGCGTTGCTGATCGTCGAGCTGGACGGGCCCCGGATCGAGGTCGACCATCTGGTCGCGCGCGTCGGCGAGATCGCGGCAGCGCACGGCGCGACCGGCGTGCGCGCATCGGAAGGCGAGGACGAGCGGCTGCGCTTCTGGGCCGGGCGCAAGGCGGCCTTCCCGGCGATGGGCCGGCTCTCGCCCGACTATTACTGCATGGACGGCACCATCCCGCGCCGCCGCCTGGCCGAGGTGCTGAAGGGCATTTCCGATCTGTCGCGCCGCCACGGGCTCGGCGTCGCCAACGTGTTCCACGCGGGCGACGGGAACCTGCACCCGCTGATCCTTTACGACGCCAACAAGCCGGGCGAGATCGAGACGGCCGAGGCGTTCGGCGCCGATATTCTGCGGCTCTGCGTCGCGGTCGGCGGCGTGCTCACCGGCGAGCACGGCGTCGGTGTCGAGAAGCGCGACCTGATGGGAACGATGTTCAGCGACGCCGACCTCGCCCAGCAGCAGCGCATCAAGTGCGCATTCGATGCCGACCTCCTGCTCAACCCGGGCAAGATGTTCCCCACCCTGCACCGCTGCGCCGAGCTTGGCCGCGTCCACGTCCATGGCGGCGAGCTCCGCCACGCGCATTTGCCGCGGTTCTGAAATGGCCGACGCCGTCGACACCGATAGCGCGCTGCGCCCGGCGGACGAGGCGGCGCTGGCCGAGGCCATTGCCGATCTGCTGGCGCGGGGCGAATCGGTCGAACTTGTCGGCGGCGGCACCAAGCGCGCGCTCGGCCGGCCCGACCCGCCGCCCCTGCGCCTCACGACCGCCGCCTTCGCGGGTATCCGTTTGTACGAGCCGGAGGAGCTGGTGATGTCGGCCGGCGCGGCGACCCCGGTGGCCGAGATCGAGGCCGAGCTCGCCCGGCACAACCAGATACTCGCCTTCGAGCCGCCCGACATGGCGGCCCTGTACGGCGCCACCGGACGGTGCACCATCGGCGGCGCATTCGCCGCCAACCTCGCCGGGCCGCGGCGCATCCGGGCCGGCGCGGCGCGCGACCACATCCTCGGCCTCAGCGCCGTGTCGGGCCGCGGCGAGCCGTTCAAGGCCGGCGGGCGCGTGGTGAAGAACGTCACCGGCTACGACGTTCCGAAACTGATGGCCGGGTCGTTCGGCACGCTGGCGGCGATGACCGAGGTGACGTTCCGCGTGCTGCCGGCGCCCGAGACGGAAGCGACGCTGGTCGTCGCGGGCGCGGACACGGCGCTGGTCGCCGCGATGACGGCGGCGCTGGGAAGCCCGCACGACGTCTCGGGCGCGGCGGCGCTGTCCGGGGCGGTGGTGGCGCAGTCGGCGGTGGCCGCGGTCGCCGCCATCGGCGCGCCGGTGGCGGCGCTGCGCATCGAAGGGTTCGGGCCGTCGGTCGCCGCGCGCACCGAGGCGCTCAAGTCGCTGCTGGCGGAGCACGAGCTCGCCGCGATCGAGGGCGCGGAGAGCCGGGCGCTGTGGCGCGAGATCCGCGACCTCGCCGCCTTCGCGCCCGAGGCGCCGCTGGGGCGCGTAAGCTGCATCTGGCGCGTGGCGCTCCCCGGCAGCAAGGCGCCTGAGGCGCTGGCCGCCATCCGCCGCGCCACCGGCTTCGAGGCCGTGCTCGACTGGGGCGGCGGGCGCATCTTCCTGGCCGTGCCCGAGGGGCCGGGCGACGCCTTCGCCGCCGCCGTGCGCGAGGCCGCCCAGGCGGCCGGCGGTCACGCCGTGCTCGTCCGCGCGCCCGACGCGCTGCGCCGCATCGTGGCCCCCTTCCCGCCCCAGAAGGCGGCGCTGGCCGCGCTCGCCGCGCGCGTCAAGTCGGCCTTCGATCCGCACGGCGTGCTCAACCCCGGCCGCATGTACGAGGGCGTGTGATGCAGACGCGCTTTGCGCCCGAGCGGCTGGCTGTCGATTCCGACCTCGCCGAATCCGACCACATATTGCGCGCCTGCGTGCATTGCGGCTTCTGCACCGCGACCTGCCCAACCTATCTGGAGCTGGGCGACGAGCGCGACTCGCCGCGCGGGCGCATCTACCTCATCAAGGACATGCTGGAGAACGACCGGCCGCCGGCGGCCGAGACGGTGACGCATATCGACCGGTGCCTCTCCTGCCTCGGCTGCATGACGACCTGCCCGTCCGGCGTGCATTACCAGCATCTGGTCGACCATGCGCGCGCCTTCATCGAGGAGCGGTTCGACCGCCCGGCCTCGGAACGGGCGCTGCGCGCCGCCATCGCCGCCGTGCTGCCGCGGGTCGGGCGGTTCCGCGCCGCGCTGGCGCTGGGGCGCTTGGTCCAGCCGTTCGCGCGGGTCCTGTCGCCGCTTCTGCGCCACGCGCTGTCGCTGATGCCGCCCGCTTCGCGCGGCGCCGATCCGGCCGCCCAGCCGCGCGTCTTCCCGGCCGAGGGCGCGCGCACCAGGCGCGTCGCCCTGCTTGCCGGCTGCGTGCAGCAGGTGCTGACGCCGCAGATCAACGCCGCGACCATCCGGCTGCTCACCCGCCATGGCTGCGAGGTGGTGGTTGCCGAGGGCGCGGCATGTTGCGGCGCGCTTTCGCACCATCTCGGCCGCGCCGCGGACGGGCGCGACTTCGCGCGCGCCAACGTCGCCGCCTGGACGCGCGAGATCGAGGGCGGCGGGCTCGACGCCATCGTCGCCAACGCGTCGGGCTGCGGCACCCAAGTGAAGGATTACGGCTTCCTGCTGCGCGAGGACAAGGAGTGGGCCGACCGCGCCGCCAAAATCTCCGCGCTGGCCAGGGACGTGACCGAGCTGATGGCCGAGATCGGTCTGCGCCCCGCGGGGACGGCGCCACCGCTCGCCGTCGCCTATCACGACGCCTGCTCGCTGCGCCACGGACAGAAGGTGACGGAGGCGCCGCGCGAGCTATTGGCCGCCGCGGGCTTCGCCGTGCGCGAGGTGGGCGAGGGCCATATCTGCTGCGGCTCGGCCGGCAGCTACAATCTGCTGCAGCCGTCCCTCGCCGAGCGGCTGCGCGCGCGCAAGGCGCGCAACGTCGAGGCGACCGGGGCGGATGTGGTGGCCGCCGGCAATGTCGGCTGCATCGTACAGATCGGCGGTGCGACCGCGCGGCCGGTGGTGCACACGGTGGAGCTTCTCGACTGGGCGACCGGCGGCCCGCGGCCACCGGCATTGAGGACCGCGACATGACGATGCCGAAGCTGATGCTGTGGCTCGCCACCTTCGCGACCTTGTGGATCGCGCAGCCGGCGGCGGCGTCGCAGACCGATCCGCGGCTCGACGCACTGTTCCGCCGGCTTGCCGCGACGCACGACCCGACCGAGGCCGCGCTGATCGAGCAGGGCATCTGGACCATCTGGCTGCAATCGGGCGATCCGAAGATCGACCGGCTGATGGCCGGCGGCATGGCGGCGATGGATGCCGGCGACGCCGACACCGCGGGCGAGCTGTTCGACGAGATCGTCGAGGAGGCGCCCGACTTCGCCGAGGGATGGAACAAGCGCGCGACGCTACGCTACATGACCGGCGATTACCACGGCTCGCTCGCCGACATCGGCAAAACGCTGGCGCTCGAGTCGCGCCATTTCGGCGCGCTGTCCGGCATGGGGCTCTGCTACCTCGCGCTCGGCGACGACGCCAAGGCGCTCGATGCGTTCCGCCGTGCGCTGGCGGTCGATCCCAACCTTCCGGGCGCGGCCGACCGTGTCCGGGCGCTCGAGGACAAGATCAAGGGCCGCGCGATCTAGCTTCGCGGCGCGAGGGCCGGGGCTGCGCTGGCACTTTCGACGCGGCAGGCGATGCCGCGGACCTCGAACTCGGCACACATCTTCTCGACGGGGGCCCGCGCGGAGATCGGCGGCGTTACCAGTGCATAGCTCAGGCTGGCGGCGTTGAGCGTGCTACGCTCGGCGACGATCTGGACCGCGCCGTAGAGCTCCGGCGCGCGCTTGACCATGTCGAGCCAGCCCTGCGTCGCGTCGATCCGGCTGGGATAGGCGGCGAGGCGCGCGCGATAGTAGGTGCCGTGCAGCGGCAGGGCGGCGAACGTCGCCGGCTCGGGCAATGCGCCGGGACGGAACGAAACGCCTTCGCCGAGCGGCATGATATGCGGCCGCGCCGCGGGCGGGGCCGGCGGTGCCTGGACGGCCGCGGCGGCCGCGGCGCGCGTGGCGTCCGGCTCAGAGGCGGCCGGCGCCAGCGGGGACGCGGGCGCGGGCTCCGGTGCCATGGCAGCGACGGGCGCCGGCTCGGGCGCCGAAGCCGGCGCGCTCATCCCGTCCTTCGCCTCCATGGGAGGCTGGGAAGGCGCTTCCGCGCGCTTGGCGAGGTCCGGATTTGCGGCGGGAGGCTTGGACCGGATATCAGCGTCCCCGGTCCCGGCGGGCGCGGGACAGGCCGACGGGATGGCTCCCTCCGGTACGCACGAAGCCGGCGCGGCCCCGGACTCTTCGTCGGGCATGTTCGTCGACGCCGGTTGGACGACGGCGGGATAGTCGTACATCGAGGCAAGCTCGGCGAGAGCGTCAGCGGGCATGTCGACCGTTTTCGCCAGCATCGGTGCCGACGGCGCCTGAGCAGGGACCGGGGGAGACGGCTGCACCTCCGTGGCCGGCGTCGCCATCGCGACCGGCTTGGATGCCGCGGGCTTCGCGTTGACCTTGGGCGCGGGCGCCGTGGGGTCTGGCGCCGGCGTCGCCATCGCCACCGACTTGGGCTCGGCGGGCGTCGCGTCGGCGGTGGGCGCAGGCGCCGTGGCGTCCGGGGCCGGCGTTGTCATCGCCACCGTCTTGGGTGCCGCAGGCTTCGCGCCGACCTTGGGCTCAGGCGGCGTGATCTTAGGTTCCGGCGCCGCCATCGCGACCGGCTTGAGCGCCACCGGCTTCGCGCCGGCGGTCGGATCGGGCGCCGTGGCGTCCGGCGCCGGCGTCTTGCCCGAGACGGGCAACGGGCCAAGGTTGCGGGCGCGCAGCGCAGCGTACATGGCGAGGTTCTTCTTCACGGCCGCCTCGTCCATGTCGCGGCGGGCGATCCGCGCGGCGTTCGCCATGTCGCCCGCGAGGCCGTAGGCGAGCGCGAGGTTGTTACGCTCGCGCGGGCCGGCGTCGGGCGCGCCCACAGCCCGGCTCAGGACCGCGATCGCCTCGCGAGTGTCGCCGGAGGCGGCAAGCGACAGGCCGAGATTGTTCTCGAGCGCGAGGTCGCCGGGGCGCACCGCCAGCCCGGCGCGGTACATCGCCTGCGCGTGGGTGTGCTGGCTCTGCATGTCATAGGCGACGCCGAGCCCGTTATAGGTGCGCGGATCCTTCGCGAGGGCGAGGGAGGCGGTAAGCTGCTCGATGGCGAGCTGCGGCCGGTCCAGCGCGATCAGCGCGTTGCCGAGTCCGCGTCGCGCTTCCGCTTCGGCACCCTTGAGGTGGACGGCTTCGCGGTAGGCGGCGGCCGCCTGCTCGAACGCCCCGAGGCGGAACAGCGCCCCGCCCATCCCGACCAGCGGCGCCGGATCGTGCGGGTTGCGCTTGTGCGCTTCGCGATAGAGCGAGACCGCGGCCGCATCGTCGCCGGACGCGGCGGTCTGGCGGGCAACGCTGAGGAGCGCCTGGCCGCGGATGGGGGCGGCGGGCTTGGTCGGGTCGCCGCCGGCTGGCGACGCGGCGCAGCCGGAGACCAGCGCCGCCAGAAGCCCGGAGACGGCGAGGCCTGCGACGCGCGAGGTGCATGTGTTTTTCATAGTGCGAAAACCTAGCGAATGGCCTTTAACATCGGATTAAAAGCCGCCGACCCAAACGGAGAAAAATTCGTTCGAATTCGAAGCAATCATTCTGCGAAACAAATTTCGAACTGTTTTTATAAAACGCGGCTTCTATACATATTGAATACTTATTCGTTCACGCCGCATTAAGACCTTGCGGAGATACTGCCGGCGGAGTGAGGAACGGCCAGCGGATCGCCCGGCCGGGAAGAAGGAGCAACCTATGCAAGTCATGGCAGTCGCGTCGCAGAAGGGCGGATCGGGCAAGACGACGCTCGCCGGCCATCTCGCCGTCGAGGCCGAGCGCCAGGGCGCCGGCCCGGTGGCGCTGATCGACACCGACCCGCAAGGGAGCCTTGCCGCGTGGTGGAACGCGCGCACGGCCGAGACGCCCGTCTTCGTCGAAACCTACGTCTCGCGCCTGGTGGAGGATCTGGAGAAGCTGCGCACCGCGGGCGTGCAGCTCGTAGTGATCGACACGCCACCCGCCATCACCGACACCATCGTGGAGGTGGTGCGCGCGTCGGACCTGGTGCTGATCCCAGTGCGGCCGAGCCCGCACGACCTTGGCGCGGCCGGGGCGACGGTCGACCTTGTCGAGTCGCTCGGCAAGCCGCTGGTGTTCGCGATCAACGGCGCCTCGCCGCGCGCGCGCATCACGTCGGAGGCGGTGATCGCGCTGTCGCAGCACGGCACGCTGGCCCCCTCGATCGTGCATCACCGCACCGACTTCGCAGCGAGCATGATCGACGGGCGCACGGTGATGGAGCTGCCGCGCACCGACCGGTCCTCGGCCGAGGTGGTGGCGCTATGGACCTACCTCGCGCGCCGGATGGTCGGGCGCGAGCGGCCGAACCTGGCCGAGGCGATGGCCGCGGCGCCCGCCTTCGCGGAGCACGGCGCATGATGGAGCGTTCCCCCGCCGCGATGCTTACCCGGTCGCTCCTCGTCCGCAAGGGCGCGGCGATGCCGACGCCGCCGGCCCCGCCGCCCGCGAACGAACTTGCGGACGGCGCGCGCGAGCCGGTGCCGCACCTCGTGCTGCTCGGCCACGATGTCCCGCCGCCTGCCGGGCGGCGGCGCTTCACCGGCGGCGGCGGAGGACGCAGCCGCGACCGGCGGCGCATCTCGTTGCGGCTCGATCCGGCGCGGCACCGCCGGCTCAAGCTCGCCGCCACCCATCTCGGCGTCAGCCTGCAGGACGTGCTGATCGCGGCGCTCGATTCCCATATCGCCCGCGTCGCGCCGGGGCTGGTCGAGGGCGGCTGCACCTGCCTCGCGGGTCCGGCCCGCAACGGGGAGCCAGGATCGTGAACGCGCCCGAGCCAAAGCCGGCCGCCTCCCTCAACTCGACGCTGATCCGCCGCGGCGAAGGGCGCGCCGCGCCCGCCGCCGCCACGCCGCCCGATACGGCTTCCCGGTCGGCGCCGGCCCTCCGCAGCGGGTCGGACCTCGCGATCCCGCCCGCGCCGTCGCCGAAGGCGGCCGGCGCTGCGCCCCCAGCCGGCCGCAGGCGGCGGCTGGTATCGTGGCACAATGCCGGGATGTTCGGCGTGCTCTACCTCGCGGCGCTCGTTCTGTTCGCCACGGCGTTCGACATGTGGCCGCGCTAGGCGGCCTGACGTGACGCCTCAGCGCGGGTGGAACGCGCTGGCACGGGCGTCCTCGGCGGTGCGGACGTCGTCCGGCAGCGCGTCGCGCAGCTTGTCGAGATAGACCTCCGCCTCCTGGGGGAGTTGCGGGTGGGCCAGCGTGACCCAGTAATAGGAGCGGCGCAAATCCCGCTTCATGCCCTCCCCGAGAAAATACATGCGCCCCAGGATGAGCTGCGCCGGCCCGTACCCCTGCTCGGCCGAGGCCTCGAACTCCTTCGCGGCCCTTGCGAGGTCGCGCTCCACCCCCTGGCCGCGGTAATAGAGCCGCCCGAGATCGTACTGGGAGCGCCCTTCGCCCGACGCCGCGGCCTTGGCGAACAACTCAGCCGCCTTCTTATAGTCGGTGTCGACCCCGGCCGAGCCGAAATAATACATGTAGCCGAGGCTGCGCATCGCGTCGGTGTTTCCGCGCGCGGCCGCCTGCTCGAAAAGCTGGCGCGCGCGCTCCGGATCGGGCCTAACGCCCCGCCCGTCCTGGTAAAGCTTGCCCAAATTGCGCATCGCCTTGTCGTTGCCGGCCTTGGCGGCACGCGCGTACCATTGGGCCGCCACCGGCAGGTCCTGCGACACGTCTTTGCCGATCTCGTAATAAACTCCGATCACGCGCATCGCCTCGGCATTGCCGCCGTCTGCCGCGCAGCGGAACCAGCGCAGCGCCGTCGCGGCATCCTTGTCGACGCCGAGGCCGGCGTCATAGAGCCGGCCCATCCAGTAGCACGCTGTCGGATCGCGCTTCTCGGCCAGCGGCTTGAAATCCGCCAGCGCCTCGCGGTAATGGCCGGCGTTGAACGCCGCCTCGCCCGGCGCCAGGCCGGCGGCGCGGGGCGTGGGCGCAAACGCGAGCGAGAGGGCGAGCGCGACCGGAACCGCACGATGGAATTTCATGGGCCATACCCTAGCAAACTCGCCGCGCCTTCGCCACGCGCGGCGGAGGGGGAGCCTAGGGAAGACCGGTTAGCGGTCCGTGAACCGACGGCGCCGTTGGGGCCGCGCGGCGGTCGATCCGCGCGAGCGACCGGATCGTGCCGATCGCGAAGCCGGTATAGCTGGCATCCTCGATGGTGAAGCTGCGCGTGTCGAACGCGTCGGCATCGAGGGCGGCCGCGAGCGCCGCGCCCGACTCGATCGGGCAGGCAGTCAGCAGCGTCACGTGGCAGGTATGAATGTGCGTGGCGGCCGGACCGGTCGGCATGGCCGCGAGGGCCACGCGGCTGACCGACTGCGTGGAAAAAAGCCGGATCTCCAGCGCCCCCGCGCTGGGGACCGGACAATCCCCCACCGTGGCGTCGAGATGCCCTGCGGGATCGGCATAGCGCGACTCCGGCGGCGTCACCTCCACCGGCACGGCGCCGGGGTCGTAGCGGAAGGTGCCGTGGAACTCGTCGCCCACCTTCACCCCCGCCAGGCAGGAGGCGACGAAGGCGCCGGAAAAGCGGTACCAGCTCGGGCAGTCGGCCGGGGCGCGGTTCGGCATGGCGGGCCCTCTGCGACGTTCTAGGCAAGCGGTAGCATGGATTTGCATTAAATGCAACCATTAGTTGCAATCGTCGCTCCCTTGCAAAGTCCGCCCCGCGACACCAAATCCACGTTCGGCGGCGCCGATTCGGGCCGCCACCGGGACGCCCGCAAAGGGTCCCGCCCGTGCTCGCTCATTTCGAGGAGACCGTCATGACCAGGCTTTCCCTTTTCAACAGCCCCTTCCTGCTCGGATTCGACCAGTTCGAGCGCGCCGTCGACCGCGTCTCCAAGAACGCGTCGGACGGCTATCCGCCATACAACATCGAGCAGATCGGCGAGAACGGGCTGCGCATCACCCTTGCGGTCGCCGGCTTCTCGCAGGACGAGCTCGAGGTCGGGGTCGAGGACCGCCAGCTCACCGTGAAGGGCAAGAGCCACGAGGATGCGCCGGAGCGCGTGTACCTGCATCGCGGCATCGCGGCGCGCCAGTTCCAGCGCGCCTTCCTCCTGGCCGAAGGCATCGAGGTGACCGCGGCGGAGCTCGCCAACGGTCTGCTGCATATCGACCTGGCGCGGCCCGAGCCGGAGCGTCGGCGCAAGACCGTCGACATCCGCAACGCCGACGACAAGCCGGCGCCGACCATCGATGTGGCGGCGCGCAAGGTCGCGTCGTAAGGCCGAATATCAGTCTGGAGTACACGTCATGGAAAACCGCGAACATCGCCCGAGCTACCGCCGTATCCCGCGCCAGGCCTTCGCCGCGCTGGGCGTCGCGGAGCTCGCCTACATCAAGCACGTCGTCGAGGACGGCGAGGACGTCTACGCCATCTTCGCCGCCGACGGCACCAAGATGGGCGTCATGCCGAACCGCGAGGTCGCCTTCGCGGCCGTGGTGCAGCACGACCTCGAACCGGTCAGCGTGCACTGACACGCCGGAAATCGCCGACCGAAGGGGCGGGTCATCGACCCGCCCCTTCGTTTTTGGGAAGGCGCCGGGCGCGCCGGCGTCGGACCGCGATCGGCGCCAGCGCGACGAGGGCAAGTCCGAGCCGGAGCCCGATCACCGCCGGCATCTCGCCGGCCAGCTGGTCCGGCCGCTCGGCCAGGAGCTCGAGCCCGCTGCCGAGCGATGCATAGGCGAGCGCGCCCGGGACGATCCCGATGGCGGTGGCGGCGACGAAGGCGCCGAGCTCCATTCCCAGCAGGGCGGGGACCAGGTTACACGCCCAGAAGGGGAACAGCGGCACCAGCCGGAGGAAGAGCAGGTAGCTGAACGCATCGCGGTTGAACCCGGCTTCCATGCGCCGGACGAACGGCCCCGCACGCGCGGCGAGCGGTGCGGCGAGCGCGCCGCGCGCGACGGCGAACAGCACCGTCGCCCCGACGGTCGCGCCGACGATACTGAGCCCCGCCCCCAGCCACATACCGAACAGCGCGCCAGCCGGCAGTGGTCATCACCGCCGCGCCGGGCAGCGAGATCGCCACGACCGCGACGTAGGCGGCGCAGAACGCGGCCGCCGCCACCGCGCCGTGCGCCGCGACGAAGCGCTGCAGCGCCGCGAGGTGCGCGTGCAGCGCGTCGAGCGTCAGATAGCGGTCGAGCCCGAGCACGAAGAATGCCGCGCAGAGGGCCAGGATGGCGACCAAAGGCAGCGCGCGCTTCACGAAACCTCCGGAAGATGCGGCGAAACCATAGCCAGGGTGGCGTTCACGGTCACGTCACGTTCGGGCGACCCGTCGCGATTCCCGGCGCCGCGAAAAACCCATAGAGTCGGGCCGATGGACGAAGCCCGACACCGCCCCGGCCGCGCCGCCCTGCCCTCGGTCGACCTTCTGCTGCGCGCCGACGAAACGGCGGCGCTTATCGCCGAATACGGCCGCGCGCCGGTGACGGCGGCGCTGCGCGCGGCCCTCGCCGACGCCCGTGCGGCGATCGAAGCAGGCGGGCCGGCCGTCGGCGCGGACGCGCTGGTCGCCGGCGCGGCGCGGCGCCTGGCCGAGGACCGCACCCCGTCGCTCCGCCCGGTGTTCAACCTGACCGGGACGGTGCTGCACACCAATCTCGGCCGCGCAATCCTACCCGATGCGGCCATCGCCGCGGTGATCGCCGCGGCGGGCGCGCCCGCCAGCCTGGAATACGACGTGGCCGGCGGCCGGCGCGGCGACCGCGACACGCATCTCGAGGCGGTCCTCTGCCGGCTGACCGGCGCAGAGGCGGCGACGGTGGTGAACAACAATGCCGCCGCCGTGCTACTGGTGCTCAACACGCTCGCCAACCGGCGCGAGGTGCCTTGCTCGCGTGGCGAGCTGATCGAGATCGGCGGCGCATTCCGCATGCCGGACATCATGGCCCGCTCGGGCGCGAAGCTGGTCGAGGTCGGCACCACCAACCGCACGCACCTGCGCGACTACGAGGCGGCGATCGGGCCGAAGACGGGCCTCGTCATGAAGGTGCACACCTCGAACTACGCGATCGAGGGCTTCACCGCGAGCGTCGGCGAGGTGGCGCTCGCCAAGCTCTGCCGCGCGCGCGGCGTACCGTTCGCGGTCGACCTCGGCTCTGGCACGCTGGTCGACCTCGCGCGCTGGGGCCTGCCGCACGAGCCGACGGCCGGCGAGGCCCTGGAAGCCGGCGCCGACCTGGTGACGTTCAGCGGCGACAAGCTGCTCGGCGGCCCGCAGGCAGGCATCGTGGTCGGGCGCGCCGACCTTGTCGCGCGTCTCAAGCGCAACCCGCTCAAGCGCGCGCTCAGGTGCGACAAGATGACCATCGCCGCCCTCGCCGCCACCCTTGCGCTCTACGACGATCCCGACCGGCTGGCCGAGCGCCTGCCGACCCTGCGCCTCCTCGCCCGGGCGCGGCGCGACGTCCGCGCCCTGGCCGAGCGCCTTGCCGGACCCCTCGCCCAAAGGCTCGGCGGCATTGCGACGGTGGAAGCGATCGACTGCGACAGCCAGATCGGCTCCGGCGCGCTCCCGACACAGCGCATCGCGAGCGCCGGCCTCGCCCTCTGCCCGACCGCGAAGCGCGGCGCGGGAATGGCGCTCGCCCGCCTCGCCGCGGCGCTGCGCGCCCTGCCCGTCCCGGTCATCGGCCGCATCCACGAGGGCGCACTGATCCTCGATCTGCGTTGCCTGGAGGACGAGGCGGGATTCACGGCGCAGCTCGACCGGCTCGACCTCGCGCCATGATCGTCGCCACCGCCGGCCACGTCGACCACGGCAAGACAGCGCTGGTGAAGGCTCTGACCGGCATCGACGCCGACCGCCTGCCGGAGGAGAAGGCGCGCGGGCTCACCATCGATCTCGGCTTCGCCTATTGGCCGCTCGCGGACGGGCCGACCGTCGGGTTCGTCGACGTGCCGGGCCACGAGCGCTTCGTGCGCAACATGCTGTGCGGCGTCGCCGGCATCGATTACGTGCTGTTCGTCGTCGCCGCCGACGACGGGCCGAAGCCGCAGACCGCCGAGCATTTGGCGATCCTCGACCTGCTCGACGTGCGCCACGGCGCCATCGCGCTCACCAAGATCGACCGGGTCGAAGGGACGCGGCTCCGGGAGGTGGACGTCGAGGTCCGCGCGCTCCTCGCCGGCACCACGCTCGCCGCCGCGCCGATCTTCCCGGTCTCGGCCGAGACCGGCGCGGGCGTCGACACGCTGAAGGACCATCTCGCCACCGTGGCGCGCGCCTGGCGGCCGCGCCCGCCGGCCGGCAATTTCCGCCTGTCGGTCGACCGCGCCTTCACCGTGGTCGGTGCCGGGCTGGTGGTGACCGGCACCGCGTTCGCCGGCACGGTCGCCGCCAACGACACGGTACGCGCGGTGCGCGCCGGGCTCGATCTCCGGGTGCGCGGCATCCACGCCCAGAATGCCCCTGCGCAATCCGGCCGCGCGGGCCAGCGCCTCGCCCTCAACCTGGCCGGACCGGGGGCGGACAAGGACCGCATCGGCCGGGGCGAGTGGGTCGCGGGCGGCGCGCCCGCGGCGCCGGCGCGCAAGCTCGATGCGCGGCTGCGCGTGCTGGTGTCGGAGGGGCGGCCCCTCGCCCACTGGACGCCAGTGCACGTCCATCTCGGCGCGGACGAGGCGACCGGGCGCGTCGCGATCCTCGAAGGCGGCGCCATCGCCCCGGGCGAATCGGGCCTTGTCCAGCTCGTGCTCGACCGGTCGATGGTCGCGCTCGCCGGCGACCGATTCATCCTCCGCGACACCTCGGCGCGGCGCACCATCGGCGGCGGACACGTGATCGACATCTACGCGCCGGTGCGCGGGCGGGCGCGGCCCGAGCGCCTCGCCGTCCTCGCCGCGATGGAGACGCCGGACCACGCCGTGGCCCTGGCGCGGCTGCTCGATCTCGCCGCGGGCGGGCTCGACCTCGCGCGCTTCGGCCTCGCGCGCAACCTGACGCCGGACGAGTCTGCCGCGCTCTGTACCGGCGCCGCGATGAAGCGCGTGGCGCAGGGCCCGGTCGATCTCGGCTTTGCGCCTTCGCACTGGGACCGGCTGCGCGCCGCCGCGCTCGACGCGCTCGCGGCCTGGCACAAGCGCTCGCCCGACACGGTCGGCCCGGCCGAGGACCGCATCCTGCAAGGCACCGGCGTCCGCCTCGCGCGCGAGGCGGTGGTGGCGGTCGCGGGCGAGCTGATCCGCGAGGGCGCCATCGTGCGTGAGGGGATGGGCGTCCGGCTCGCCAGCCACCGGCCGCAGCTCGATCCGGCCGACGCGGCGCTGTGGAAGAAGATCGCGCCGATCCTGGGGGCGCAGCCTTTGCGCCCGCCCGGCGTGCACGAAATCGCGACGGAGATCCGTACCGATCTGAAAAAGACCAAATCGACCCTGGTGCGCGCGGCGCGCCACGGGCTCTGCGTGCGCGTCTCCAAGACGCGGTTCTATTTGCCGACGGCGCTGCGCGCCCTTGCCGACATCGCCGCCGAGGTGGCCGCCGCGCGGCCCGACCGGCTGGTCCCCGCCGCCGCGTTCCGCGACGCCTCGGGCATCGGGCGCAACGTCTCGATCGAGATATTGGAGTTCTTCGACAAGGCGAAATTCACCCGCCGCAAGGGTGACGCGCACGAGCTCTTGCGCCGGCCGGAGGAGGCGTTCGGTGGCGCCGCCGCCCCGCCCGCGCTACAGTCGCAACCGCGGCCGGATGGAAAAGAATCGCGTCCCGGTGGACCGCACGGCCTTCAAAGCCGCTGAGGGGCGTCAGACGTCCCTGGTGGGTTCGACTCCCACTCTTTTCCGCCAGCCCTTTGCGGGCTAGCCTGCACGCGAATGGCAGGAGGACCACCCATGGCGGACAAGCTGGGCATCGGCGCCACGTTTCCGCGCCTGACACTGAACCTCGTGAACGGCTCGACGCTCGCTTTGCCCGACGGGCTCGGCGGCAAGTACCGGGCGATCCTGTTCTATCGCGGCCACTGGTGACCCTACTGCCGCCGGCAGTTGGTCGGCTTCAGGGACGCGAAATCCGATCTCGACGCGCTCGACGTGAAGGTGGTGGCGGCGAGCGTCGATCCCCTCGACAAGGCGAAGGAAGTGGCCGACGAGGTCGGCTTCCCCATCGGCTACGGCGTGACGCGCGAGACGGCGAACGCGCTCGGCTCGTGGTGGGAGGACCGGCGCCAGATCATCCAGCCCTCGGAGTTCGTGCTCGACGCCACCGGCAAGGTGCTGGCGTCGAGCTACTCGGACGGGCCCATCGGGCGCGTGGACGCGGGCGATGTGGTGCGCATGGTGCGGCGGCTCGAATCGATGAAGTGACCGTTACGCCCGCAGCGTGATTGCCTCGGCGCTTGCCGCGGGCGGCAGCACGCGGCCGACGATGGCGGCGTGCGCATCGCCCGCCGCATGCAGCGCGGCCACACACCCTTCGGCGCGGTCGGCCGGCACGCCGGCGAGCAGCCCGCCAGCCGTCTGCGGATCGAACAGGAGGGCGAAGCGCGGGTCGTCTGCATAGGGCTCGGCATTGGCGACGGCGCGGCGCAGCCGTGCGTTCTCGGCCTGGAGCGACGAGAAGATGCCCGCCTTCACCACCTCCGTGGCGCCGTCGAGCAACGGAATCGCGGCAAGATCGAGCTCCGCCGCGACGTGCGAGGCGCGGAGCATCTCCACCAGGTGGCCGGCGAGCCCGAAGCCGGTGACGTCGGTCGCCGCGGTCGCGCCATGCGCGGCGATGACGCGCGCCGCGTCGCGGCTGGAGCGCTGCATCGATTCGAGCGCGGCCGCGACCCAGCGCCCCTTGGCGCGGTGGCGCATGTCGGCGGCGAACAGCGCGCCGGTGCCGATGGGCTTGGTGAGGATCAGCGCGTCGCCAGAACGCAGCCCCGATTTGCGCAGCACGCGCGCGGGATCGACCAGACCGTTGACCGCGAAGCCGAGCGCGAGCTCGGCCCCCTCGCCCGAATGGCCGCCGACCAGCGCGCAGCCCGCCGCCGCCAGCACCTCGCTTGCGCCCGCCATCATCTGGGCGAGCGTGTCCTCGACCTTCGCCTCGACGGCGTAGGGCACGGTCGCGATGGCGAGCGCGGTCTGCGGCGCGCCCCCCATCGCGTAGATGTCGCCGAGCGCATGGTTGGCCGCCACGCGCCCGAACACGAACGGATCGTCGATCATGGCGCGGAAGAAATCGACCGTGTGCACCATCGCCTGTCCGGCCGGCACCGCCACCACGGCCGCATCGTCCGGCGCATCGAGCCCGACCAGCACGTCGTCGCGCGCGGCGGGATGGAGGCCGGCGAGCGCGCGGCCCAGCACCCTCGCGCCGACCTTCGCACCGCACCCGCCGCAGCGCATCGCGCTTTCCGAGAGGGCGCGCAGCGCGCTTTCGTCGGCGAGGCCGCGCGCGAGCGTTGCGCGGTTCACTTTCATCTCCGGCAGGCGGTCGTACTTGCGCATGAAGCGCCGGTCGATCCAGTTCTTCCACCCCCACACAAATCGCCCCTCGACCGACCACGATCCGCGCGAGGCGACGGCGTAGCGGTCGCCGGTGGTGATGAGCGCCAGCGCTTTCGTTTGCGGGCGGAACGGGCGCAGCCGCTTGCCGACGAGCGCGCGGCGCAGATTGCGGGCGAGCGGCCTGCCCTGGCGCACGGCATAGACGCCCGATTTGGGGCGCGGATGGGGCTCGACCGCCGCGACGTCGCCGGCGGCGAACACGCCGGCGTGCGAGACCGATTGCAGCGCGTCATCCACGCGCGCGAAGCCGCTTTCGTCGACCGCGAGACTCGACGCCGCGAGCCACGGCGCCGCGCCCGCCTGGGTGACCCAGAGAATCTCGTCGGCCGGATGATGCGTGCCGTCCGCGGTGCGGAGGCCATCCACCGTCACCTCGACCACCCGCGCACCCGTAGTGCACGACGACGCGCGCGCTTGGCGAGGTGGCGGGCGAAGCTCCGCTGCACGCGCGCGTTGTGCGACGGCAGCACCGTCTCCGCCTCGCCGAACAGATGGAATTCGTGCGTGCCGCCGAGCCGGTGGCGGATGGCGAGCAGGATTTCCACCCCGCCCGCGCCGCTGCCGACGACAGCGATCCGCATCGGGCGGCCGGCAGCGCGTACGCGGTCCTGCAACGCCTCGAACCGCGCGAGGAAGCCGTCGATCGGCTTCACGCGCGTCGCGTGCTCCGCCACCCCCGGCACGTCGGCGCGCGGGGTGGAGCCGATGTCGAGCGAGAGCACGTCGTAGGGCACCGGCGGGCGCGAACGGCAGAGGACACGCTTGCCCGCAAGATCGAGCCCGGTCGCCTCGTCGACGAAGAACCGCGCGCGGGCGAAGCGGCAGAGGCGCTCCAGATCGATGTGCGCGTCGTCGAACTTGTAGTGGCCGGCGACGAGGCCGGGCAGCATGCCCGAGTAGGGCGTGTGCACATCGCGGCAGATCAGCGTCACGCGCACCCCCGGCATCGGGCGCATGCCGAAGCGCTTGAGGACCGCGACGTGGCTGTGCCCGCCGCCGACCAGCACCAGATCCTTGACGACGGGGGCGGTCTCCATCGGGCGCGGAGTATAGGCCGCGCCCGCGATCGGGCGAAACCGCCTCCCTCGCCGTCATTGCGAGGAGCGCAGCGACGAAGCAATCCAGGGGCCGCAGAGGTAGCCCTGGATTGCTTCGCTTCGCCCGCAATGACGGAGGCGGCGAGGTCGCCGGAGGACTAGCGCCAGGCGTCGATGGAGACGGTGCCGTTCTTCATGCGGACGCCCTCGTAGATCTTCCAGGCGCCCTGGGTCTCGCCGCCGGTGACGACGATGTTGATCTCCTCCGGCCGGAATATCTCCAGCATGTCGTCCGGCCCCGCCTTGAGGTTCGTCGCCCAGGGTTCGACCCCCGCCACCGCGAGTGGGTGGATGAGCGTCTGGACCCACTGGTCGTCCCAGTATTCGCGCGCCGGCAGCTTGCAGTTGTGGGCGATCCAGTCGATCAGCTTCTCCTTGGAATCGAAGCCGTGATGGTCCTGGAACAGGCGCGCGACGATGGGGTCCATCACGATCAGCGGCGACTGGCGCGGCGCCGTGGCGGCGAGGACGCGCTGGAATTTCTCCTGCCAGGTGTCGCGCGGCCCGAAGCCGCACTGGGTGTAGCGCCCGCCGCGGAACACCGTCACCGCGCTCTCGGTCGGCTTGAAGCCGTAGCGCGTGTGCAGCGCCGCCCAGGGGCTGCGCTCCTCCGCCTCGGGGAACATGGCCGAATAGCTGTACCAGTTGCCGAGCGTGCCCATGTAGGTCTCGTCCGGCGTCGAGCCGCCCTGGCCGTTGATCGAGGCGAGGTTGTAGGCACGCCCGATGGTGGCGTTAGCGTGGCTGAACGGCCCCATGGCGCCGATGCCGTCGTCCATGCCGATCTCCTTGCGGATCGGGCCGTTGACGACGCCGATGCCGGCGAAGGAGGTGGTCGAGGACGAGCGCGCCGTCATGCCCGAGGCGACCGCGGCGAGCACAACGGGGAGATACTCCGGCTTGCAGCCCGCCATCACCGCGTTGACCGCCACTTTCTCGACCGTCATCTCCCACGATTCACGGAAGGCGGTGGGCGAGAGGCGTCCGACCACCTTGTCGGGCGGCTGGCTGGTGCCCTTGAGCATGGCCGCGACGCGCGCCTCGGTAGGCAGCACGACCGGCAGGAAGTCGGACCATTTCTCGGCGACGAACAGCGCCTGGAGGTTCTCCTCGGTGTCGGGCGGGAGGAGGCGCGGCGTCGAGCGCTCGAACGTCATGCCTTTGAGGTCGTTCGCGTCGAGCGCGCTGGTCAGCGATTCGATCACCTCCTGCATGAACGGGCGCTTCGACACGGGGTCGGTGCCCTCGATATAGGCGCGCAGCTCGGCGGGCGTCTTGTCGACCACCGGCTGCGGCACGAAGGCCTGGCGCGTGGTGGGCATGCCGTTGGCGAGTGCGGTCGCCTTGGCGAGGCGGGCGAAGACGTGGGTGTGCACGGCGACCGTGGGGACGCCCTGCTCCTCCAGCGACATGGCGAGCCCGACGACCGTCGGGCTACAGGTGCTTCATAAGCCGACCCCGAGGATCGCCGCGTCGCCGTCCTCGGCGATCTTGGCGCGCATCTCTGGATCGTCCACCCAACTTTCGCGCGGCTTGATCACGCGCGTCTTCACGCCGGGCAGGTGCGAGCCGAACCAGTCCTTCAGCTCGGCCATGAAGGCTTCGGAATTGTCGAACAGGCAGTCGACCAGGTAGACGAGCTTGCCGTCCACCCCTTCGAGGCGCGGCGCCAGGCGCTTGCCCGTCACCTTCGGCGGGTAGCCGCGCGGGTCGTGGACAACGAGCTTCTCGGCCATCCTATCCTCCTACTCTACCGCCACCGGCAAGATGCCGGTCGGCGGCGATCGCCGCCGCCGCGCCCTCGCCCGCACAGGCCGCCGCCCGGATCGTGGCGCCCGCCCGGACCGAGCCGGCAGCGAACACGCCGGTCAGCGAGGTGCGCAATTCGGCGTCTGTCAGGATACGGCCGGTCGTGTCCAACTGCAACGCATCGGCGGCGAACCCGCTGTTGGGCTTGAGCCCGACATAGGCGAAGAACCCGTCGACCGGCAGTTCCTCGACCGCTCCGGCGGAGTCGCGGAGGCGCACTGCGCCGAGCCCGTCCTCGCCGAGGATTTCCTCGACCACCGTCTCATAGCGCACCGCCACGTTGGGAAGGGCCGCGACGGCGTCGCGATAGGCCTGCTGGGCCGTGAAGGATTTGCCGCGATGGACGATGACGAGCTGCGAGACCGCGGCGGCGAGGGTCAGCGATTCCTGCAGCGCCGAATCGCCGCCGCCGACCACGATCGCCGTCTTGCCGCGCAAGAGCGGCGCGTCGCAGCTCGCGCATTGCGACACGCCCTTGCCGGCGAGCCGCTCCTCGCCAGGAACGCCGAGGGATCGCAGGGTCGTCCCGGTCGCCAATATGACCGCACGTGCGGCGACCTCGCCCTCGCCGGTGGCCAGCCGCAAGCCGTCGCGATCGGGTTTGAGCGCGGCGAGCTCGGTCATCGCGCATTCCGCGCCGGCGGCGACCGCCTGCTCCTGCGCCATCGGGCCGAGATCGTAGCCGGGCACGCCCTCGGGGAAGCCGGGATAGCCGTCGATCCTCTCGATGGAAAGGAGCTGGCCACCGATCACATCGCCGGTCAGCACCAACGTCTTGCGCCCCAGCCGCGCCGCGGTGAGCGCCGCGGTCATGCCGCAGATTCCGCCGCCCGCCACCACGATGTCGTAGGAGGGGTCCATGGCGGGGTTATACAAATGCGTGCGACTTCGGAACACACCAATCTGAGCGTCATTGCGAGCGAAGCGAAGCAATCCAGCGCTATCCTGGATTGCTTCGTTCGCTACTTCAGCGCCGGGGCGCCGTCGGGGGGCGTGACGTCGAACGCGTTCGCCGTGCAGCACACCATGGAGAACTGGCCGACGGCGGCGACCAGCGTGACGAGCTGGTCCTCCGGGAAGGCCTTTGCCGCTGCGTCGAAGGTCGCCTGGCTGAGGCCCTTCTTTTCCAGGAGCTCCCTCGCGACCTGGTGGGCGAGCTTCTCGCGCGGGTCGGAAAGTTCGGGCGTCTTGCCCGCGTTGATCGCGTCGATGGTCGGCTGATCGACGCCCGCCGCGAGCGAGGCGCGCACCTGCGCCGCCCAGGGGAATTTCGCGCCCCAGTGGCGCACGACGGTGAGCACCGCGATCTGGCGCTCGCGCCCCGAAAGCCCGCCGCCGCGGATGGTCGCCGCCAGCTCCTGGTTCACCCGCATCAGCTTGGGGGTGCGGATATAGGCGATATACGGCCCGCCGGTCGGGTTGCCGGCCTTCGCCGCCTCGTCGAAGACGCGGCCCTGCTCCTCGTTCATCTCGTCGCGGCCGATAACGCGGATGCGTGTCATGGTTTCCTCCCTATGCGAATTCGTAGTCGCGGGCGCGGACGCGCCGCGTGCGGTACCAGTATTCGGTGAGCCAGCCCGGCCAGTTGGTGGTGACCTTGCCCGACGCGGTGCGGAAATAGCTGGCGCAGTCGGCATCGACCAGCACGGTCCGGGCGAGGCGCGCCTGCACGTCGTCGTTGAAGCGGCGCAGCACCTCGGGCCGCAGATCCATCGTGCCGCCGGTGCGCGCGAGGCGCCGCACCGCGCTGACGATATAGCGCGCCTGGTTCTCCAGCATGAAGATGATGCTGGTCACCGTGTTGGTGTTCGGCCCGTACATCATGAAGAAGTTCGGAAAGCCGGAGACCGTGAGGCCGAGATAGGCCTCCGCCCCGTCGCGCCACGCCTCGGCGAGCGTGCGCCCGCCCGCGCCGGCGACGCGCATCGGCGCCAGGTAATCGGTCGGCGTGAAGCCGGTGCCGTAGATCACCACGTCCGCCGCGCGCAGTTCGCCGTCGGACCCGCGCACGCCGTGGGGCTCGATGGCCACGATCGGTGTCGTCACGACCTCGACGTTGTCGCGGGCGAGCGCGTCGTACCAGTCGTTCGACTGCAGCACGCGCTTGCAGCCCCAGCGGTAGCTCGGCGTGAGCTTGGCGCGCAGCTCGGGGTCCCTCACCTTGGTCGCCAGGTAATTGAGGAACGCCTGCTGCGACTCGGCAACCAGCGTGTCGGAGCCGCGCCGGCGCCCGGCCTTCTCGAACGTCACGAACAGGCGGAAGCGCTGCCACGCGTGCCGGAGGCGCGAGCCCTGGGTGACGGCCGCGTCGTCGCGCACGATCTTGGGCATCACGTATTGCGGCGTCCGCTGGTAGAGGTGGAGCCTCGCGACCTGGGGCGCGATGGCGGGCACGAACTGCACGGCGCTGGCGCCCGTGCCGATCACCGCGACCGTCATGCCCGCTAGATCGACATCGTGATTCCACCAGGCGGAGTGGAACGAGGGCCCGGCGAACGAGTCGCGCCCGGGAATGTCCGGCAGCTTCGGCTTGTTGAACAGCCCGACGGCCGAGACGAATACGTCGGCCGCGATCTTTTCGCCTGAGGCCGTTTCCAGCCGCCATTGACGCGCGCCCTCGTCGAACGCGGCCGATGCGATGGCGCAGTCGAACCTTATGTGCGGGGCGAGATCGTATTTGGCGACGCAGCGCTCGATATAGGCCTTGATCTCGGGCCCGCGCCCATAGGCGGTCGACCAATGGTATTCGGGCTCGAACGAATAGGAGTAGAGGCGCGAGGGCACGTCGCACGCCGCGCCGGGATAGTGGTTGTCGCGCCACACCCCGCCCACCTCGGACGCGCGCTCGTAGAGCGTGAAATCGTGGAAGCCCGCCTTCTTCAGCGCGATACCGAGCCCGATCCCGCCGAACCCCGCGCCGGCGATGGCGATGGTGGGCGCGCGGCGGGCCATCGTCAGTCGATCGGGACGTAGATGCAGTGGCGCATCTTGCCGTCCACCGACTTCGAGAGGTGGCCCTTGCCCGAGATGTCCTCGACCAGGAACACCTCGCCCGCGCCGATCACGCGCGACTCGCCGTCGGAGGCGGTGATCTCCACCCCCGCGTCGAGGTTGATGATGTACTGGCGGCGCGGCGCCGGGTGCCAGTCGAGCGAATATTCGCTCGGCACCTCGCGGAAGATGATGCCGGTGGCGGGCAAGCGTTTCGACAGCTTGGACGCGCCGCGCGAGGTCTCGGCCCATTCGACTTCGATGTCGCGCCAGTGCGAGATGCCGCTCTCGTCCTCGTAGAGGTTGTGGATGCGCATGGGCCCTCCCCGCTTCGGAAGGCCCATGGTAGCGGGGGAGCGCGCCCGCGCGCCAGAGAGAGTTCCACTCAGAACGGCACCGGCCCTCTCCCGCGCCCGGCCACCCAGACAGTATACTGGTCATGGGTGGCCGGGCGGGGGAGGGGGCCGGAACCGTGGAACGGAACAATCAAATTCAGGCCCGGGCCGGCGGCTCCGTAATGCGGTGGTTCTTGCCCACGAGATGGACGGTCGAGGCGTGCGCGCCCAAATCGGCATTGTCGGGCGCCAGCACGAACCGCACCTCGGCGCCCTCTTCGAGAGCGTCGAAATCGCCGTCGACCAGCGCGTTGCGATGGAAATAGAGCTCGCCCTCGGCCGTCGCGATGAAGCCGTGGTCGGGGAACAGGCGCACCACGGTCCCATGGTCGGGCGCGGCGTGGAATTTCACGTCGCGGCGCACCACTTCCGACCGGCGCTTGAGCTGGCGCTCCATTGCATCGAACGAATCGCGGATGGCGACATAGATGTCGTCGGCCGGCTTGCGGTCGGCGTGCTCGTGGCTGACGACCAGCTCCTCGCCAGGAAGGGTCAGGTCGATGCGCACCAGGTACTCGGTCGCCTTGTGCCGCCTCTTGGCCGCCTCGATAGCGATCTTGCAGGCCGTAATGCGACCGTGGAACTCCTCGAGTTTGGTCACCCGCTCGCGAACCCGCGCCTCGATGGCGTCGGACGGCGGAATGTCGCGGAAGGTGATGCGGACGTCGGTTTGCATGGCTGCCCCAGTTCGGTGTCGGCCGTTTCACCGAAAGATCTAGGTATTCCGGGCGCGCTCAGAAAGGGTCTTGAAAGCCTTGCGCGCGCCCGCGCCAGCGCCCATATCACGGCCGCCTGGAAATTCCCGGCGGAGAGGGGCCATGGCCGAACAGACTCTGACCTTCGAGACCGAGGTTTCCCGGCTTCTCGACCTGGTCATCAACTCGCTCTACTCGCAGAAGCAGATCTTCCTGCGCGAGCTGATCTCCAACGCCTCGGACGCGTGCGACAAGCTGCGCTACGAGGCGATCACGAGGCCCGAGCTGACCGCCGACGACCCCGAATTCCGCATCCGCATCGTGCCCGACGCCAAGGCGGGGACCCTCTCGGTCGCGGACAACGGGGTGGGCATGAACCGCGACGGGCTGATCTCCGAGCTCGGCACCATCGCGCGGTCGGGCACCGCCGCCTTCCTCGACCGGCTGGCCGCGGAGAAGACGGACGAAAAGGCCGGGTCCGACCTCGCCTTGATCGGCCAGTTCGGGGTCGGGTTCTATTCGGCCTTCATGGTGGCCGACCGTGTGGAGGTGGTGAGCCGGCGCGCCGGCGAGGCGGAGGGGTGGCGCTGGTCGTCCGACGGCAAGGGCCAGTACACCGTGGCCGAGGCCGAGCGGGCGGGACGCGGCACCGCCGTCACGCTGCACCTCAAGAAGGATTCGAAGGGCTTCCTCGACCCCGCCGAGATAAAGCGGATCGTGCGCGCCTATTCCGACCACATCGCCATCCCCATCGTGCTGGAGGAGGGCGGCACATCCGAGACGGTCAATACGGCGAGTGCCCTGTGGACCCGGCCGCGGTCCGGCATCAAGGAGGAGGAGTACAAGGAGTTCTACCACCACGCCGGCCACGCCTTCGACGAGCCGTGGCTCACCCTGCATTTCAAGGCCGAGGGCAAGATCGAGTACACGAGCCTCCTGTTCGTGCCCGCGGAGAAGCCGTTCGACCTGTTCGACCCGGTGCGCCGCCACCGCGTGAAGCTCTACGTCAAACGCGTGTTCATCACCGACGAGTGCGAGGGGCTGGTGCCGCCCTGGCTGCGCTTCTTGCGCGGCATCGTCGATTCCGAGGATTTGCCGCTCAACGTCAGCCGCGAGATGCTGCAATCGAACCCGGTGGTGGCCCGCATCCGCCAGGCGGTGGTGCGGCGCGTGCTCTCGGAGCTGCAGAAGAAAGCCGACAGGGCGCCCGAGGAATACGCCAAGTTCTGGGCCAATTTCGGCGCGGTCCTGAAGGAGGGCATCTACGAGGACGCCGAGCACCGCGACCAGCTCCTCAAGCTCGCGCGGTTCCGCACCACCGCCACCAACGGGCTCGCCAGCCTCGATGAGGCGATCGAGCGCATGCGCCCGGGCCAGGAGGCGATCTACACCATCGCCGGCGACGAGATCGAGACGTTGAAGAAAAGCCCGCAGCTCGAAGGCTTCGCCGCGCGTGGCATCGAGGTGCTGCTGCTCACCGACCCGGTCGACGAGTTCTGGACCGCCGCCGTGCCGGGCTATCGCGAGAAGCCATTCCGCTCGGCGACGCGCGCCGGCGCCGAGCTCGCCAAGGTGGCGCTCCTGGAGACCGAGGGCGCACCGCCGCCCGCCGCGGCCGACGCCAATACCGACGCGCTCGTCGCGCTCCTCAAGCTCACGCTCAAGGACGAGGTGAAGGACGTGCGCGCGTCGGAGCGGCTGACCGAGAGCGCGGTGTGCCTGGTGTCCGATGCGGGCGACCCGGACATCCATTTGGAGCGGCTGTTGAAGCTGCATGGGCGCGACATGCCGCGCGCCAAGCGCATCCTCGAGATCAACCCCGGCCATGCCTTGATCCGCGCCCTCGCCGCGCGGGTGGGCGCGCAAGGCGCGGAGGGCAGGGCGCTGGACGACGCGGCCTGGCTGCTCCTTGACCAGGCGCGGATTCTCGAGGGCGAGGCCCTGCCCGACGCGACCGCCTTCGCCCGCCGCATGGCCGCCGCGATGGAGAAGGGGCTGGGGTAGGAGGCCTTACGACCCCGGGCCGATCTCGACCGCGACGTCGCCGAAGATGCGTCCCGCCTGGGGCGCCTGGACTAGGATGGCGCACCCGCCGCGCCCGGCCGCGCGCAGCTTGGCGAGGTCGAGCGTGACGGTTATCGCCGTGCCGTCATACTCGCCGACATTGCGCATGCTGCGCACCACATGGACGTTGGTGAGCGTGGCGCCCGAGTTCTCGCCGCGGCGGACGCGGGTGGTGTGCGCCGCGTCGTAGTCGATCTGCCAGATCGTGGCGCCCTTCGCCATCTCGGCGCCGGCCGGGACGCGCACCGTCGCCGTGTCGCCGTCGCGCGCGACGGCGAGGGCCATCTTCCTGTCCTGCCGGGCCAAGGCGATGTGGCGCTCGACCACGTCGCGGTCCGAGCCGACCCCTTCCGTCCGCCCGTCGAACACCATCTGCGGGGTGTAGACGTAGGGCGTGCCGAGCTGGGCGCGATAGAGCTTCTGCCGGTTGGTCGCACCGGCGTGGCTGAACGGGTCCTCCCAGCCGATATAGTTCCAGTAGTCGACATGCTCGCTGAGCGCGATCACGTCGCCCCGCTTCGCGAGCTCGGCGAGGATCGCGTCGGCCGGCGGGCAGGACGAGCAGCCCTGCGAGGTGAACAGCTCGACGACGGGCTTTGCGGTCTCGGCCCGGGCGGGCGCGCCGGCAACGGCGACCAGCCCGGCGAGCGCCAGGGCGAGGGCAAGGGCCTGTTTCATTCCTGTGACTTAGCGCCGCGGCTGCGCCCGCGCCAATCACACCTCGGTGATGGGAATCACGAGGGGGTGAGGTGCGGGGCCCCAAAGGTTTCGGAAACCTTACCGCGCCCTCACCAGCCCTGGACGGCGCGGCGGTAGGCGAGCGCCTCGGCGAGGTGGATGCGCCGCACCTGGGCGGCGCCGTCGAGGTCGGCGAGCGTCCGCGCGACGCGCAGCACCCGGTGATAGCCGCGCGCGGTGAGGCGCATGCGCTCGGCGGCGTCGGTCAGCAGCTTGCGCCCCTCGGCATCGGGGGCGGCGACCTCCTCCAGCAGCGTGCCATCGGCCTCGGCGTTGGTACGCGGCCCGTTCTCGATCCGGGCGTAGCGCTCGCGCTGCACCGCGCGGGCGGCGGCGACCCGGGCGGCGACGTCGGCCGAGCCCTCGGCAGGCGGCGGCAAGGCGAGCTCGGCGGGCGAGACGGAAGGCACCTCGATATGCAGGTCGATGCGGTCGAACAGCGGGCCCGAGATTTTCGACTGGTAATCCTGGGCGCAGCGGGGCGCCCGGGCGCAGGCGAGGGAGGCGTCGTCGAGATAGCCGCAGCGACACGGGTTCATCGCGGCGACGAGCTGGAACCGGGCCGGGAACGAGACATGAGCGTTGGCGCGGGCGATCACCGCCCGGCCCGATTCGAGCGGCTGGCGCAGCGCCTCCAGGGTCGGGCGCGCAAATTCGGGGAGCTCGTCGAGGAACAGCACGCCCAGGTGCGCCAGGGACGCCTCGCCAGGCTTGACGCGCAAGCCGCCGCCGATGAGCGAGACCAGCGAGGCCGAATGGTGCGGCGCGCGGAACGGCCGGCGGCGCCTCAGCCGCCCACCGGCCAGCTCGCCCGCCACCGAATGGATCATCGAGACTTCGAGCGCCTCGGCGGGCTCCAACGGCGGCAGAAGGCCCGGCAGGCGGGCCGCCATCATCGACTTGCCGGCGCCGGGCGGACCCATCATCAGGAGGTTGTGCGCCCCGGCGGCGGCGATCTCGAGGGCGCGCTTGGCCGTCTCCTGCCCCTTGATGTCGCGGAGGTCCGGCACGGCCGGCCCGTTCTCGGCGACGCGCGGCTCCGGCGGGCGCAGCACCTGGGCGCCGCGCACGTGGTTGACCAGCGCCAGCAGGGAGTCGGGGGCGAGCACCTGGATGCCGCCCGCCCACGCCGCCTCGCCCCCCGTCGCGGCCGGGCAGATCACGCCACGACCCCTCGCCGACGCCGCGATCGCCGCCGGCAGCACGCCTGCCACGGGCGCGATCGCGCCGTCGAGCCCCAGCTCCCCCAGCACGGTATAGCCGTCGACCGCGTCCTGCGGCAGGACCCCCATCTCGATCAGCAGAGCGAGCGCGATGGGCAGGTCGTAGTGGCTGCCCTCCTTGTTCACGTCGGCGGGCGCGAGGTTGACGATGATCCGCTTGTAGGGGAGCGCGAGCCCGACGGAGGTGAGCGCCGCCCTCACCCGCTCGCGCGATTCGCCGACGGCCTTATCGGGCAGCCCGACCACGGCGAAGGCGGGGATGCCGCCCGTCACCTTCACCTGGACGTCGATGTCCAGCACGTCGATGCCGTGGAAGGCGACCGTCGACACCCGTGCCGTCATGCGGCTCGATCCCCCCGGCGCGGCGTCCGGCCGCCGCTCGACTGCAAGTTCCGCCATCCCGTCCATGCGCCGCCCTCCGGCCGGATCGTTCCTGATTTGTTCCAAGATAGCAAAGGCCGGCGGGCGGCGAAAGCGGATTTTAGCCGAGTGCGGCGTTCGCCGCCTCGATCACGTTCATGCCCCCCTCGACGATCATATTGATCGCGACATAGGCGATGATGGCGAGCCCGACATAGGCGATCCAGTGATAGCGCTGCAGCAGCCGGGCCACCAGGGCCGCGGCAAAACCCATCAGCGCCACCGAGAGGGCAAGCCCCATGATCATCACCGCCAAATGGTCGCGAGCGGCGCCAGCGACCGCCAGCACGTTGTCGAGCGACATCGAGACGTCGGCGACGACGATCTGGATCACCGCCTGGCGGAAGGTCTTCTGGGCAATGGGCTTGCCGTGGCCGGCGCCCGGCTCATCGCTGGGCGCTCGCAGCTCGCGCCACAGCTTCCAGCACACCCAGAGGAGCAGGAGCCCGCCGGCGAGGGTGAGGCCGAGGATGCCGAGCAGTTCCACCGCCACCACGGCGAGGGCGATGCGCAGGACCGCTGCGGCGGCAATGCCCCACATCACCACCTTGCGCCGCTCGGAAGCGGGCAAGCCCGCGGCGGCCATGCCCACGACGACCGCGTTGTCGCCGGCCAGCACCACGTCGATCATCACGACCGAGAGGAAGGCGCTGATCGCCGAGGCATGCTCGCCCATGCCCGGCGCGATGCCGGCGAGGAACGATTCCATTGAGCGCCCATTCCGTCGCGCGCACCCCCCGGCGCGCGTCCGGCCCTAGATATTGGGACGCGCGCGCCGGGCGCAATGGCCGGATAGCGTTAACGGAATCCGAACGGGCGCCCTACATGGGGCGGACGTCGCGGGTCTCGCGGTGGCGGCGCTCGATGGCGTCCCAGATCTGCGCCTCGATCCTGGTGCCGTCGAGGCGGTTGATCTCCTGGATGCCGGTGGGCGAGGTGACGTTGATTTCGGTCAGGTAGTCGCCCAGCACGTCGATGCCGACGAACACCAGCCCGCGGTCGCGCAGCGCCGGCCCGATCAGGCTGCAGATTTCCTTGTCCCGCGCGGTCAGCGTGGTCTTCTCCGCCCGCCCGCCGGCGTGGAAGTTGGCGCGCGCCTCGCCCTGGGCGGGCAGGCGGGCGACCGCGCCGGCCGGCTCGCCGTCGACCAGGATGATCCGCTTGTCGCCCTGGCGCACCTCGGGCACGTAGCGCTGCACGATCACCGGCTCGCGGTAGAGCACGGTGAACATCTCCAGCATGGCGTTGAGGTTGTCGTCCGAGGGCGTCACGTGGAACACGCCGGCGCCGCCGTTGCCGTAGATCGGCTTCAGGATGATGTCGCCGTGCTCCTTGCGGAATTCCACGATGCGCTCGCGGTCCGACGTGATCAGCGTCGGCGGCATCAGCTCCTCGAAATGGGTGACGAACAGCTTCTCCGGCGCGTTGCGCACGCTGACCGGATCGTTCACCACCAGCGTCGCGGGATGGATGTGCTCCAGAAGGTGCGTCGCCGTGATGTAGGCCATGTCGAACGGCGGGTCCTGGCGCATCAGCACCACGTCCATGGTCACGAGATCGAGGACCTCGTACGGTCCGAGGGAGAAGTGATTGCCGCGCTCGCGCCGCACGTCGAGCCGGCGCGCTCGGGCGTAGAGTCGCCCATGGTGCAGGGCGAGCGCCTGCGGCAGATAGTGGTAAAGCGCATGGCCGCGCGCCTGCGCCTCCAAGGCCAGCACGAAGGTCGAAATCGGCATCGATGTCGATCCCCTCGATGGGGTCCATCTGGATCGCGACCGCGAGACTCATGGCACTGCCCTTTCCGACCGTCAGTTGAGCCGGCGTCGCAGGCTTTGCAGCAAAGCGGCCGCCTGGTTGCGCGCGCCGCCCGCGGGGGCGCGCTCGAGGAATGCGTCGAGCGAGGCGATGGCCGCGCCGAGATTGCCGAGCTGCGCCTGGCACGCGCCACGCTCGTAGAGAAGCCGGGTCTCGTCGGGCGCGAAGATCAGCATGGCGTCCAGCGTGCGCACCGCGTCCTCATAGCGGCCGGCGCGGATCTGGCGGCTCGACACGTTGTTCTCGAGGCGCAGCAGCACGTCGCGGTCCGCGACCGGCGCGTAATGCGCGGGGGTCAGCTCGGCGCCGGCGCCCGCGCCCAGCTTCAAGAGCTCGCGCAGCCCGGCGGGCCCCAGCGTCCGCCCGCCGTGGAACGGGTCGACGATGGCGCGCTCGCCGCCGTCCTCCAGCCGCAGCAGGAAGTGGCCGGGGAAGGAGAGGCCGGTGACCGGCCAGCCCTGGGCGCGCGCCACATGGATGTAGAGAATGCCGAGCGCGACCGGCAGGCCCTTGCGCCGGTCGATCACCCGCATCAGGTCGGCGTTGTCGAGGTCGTCGTAGGTTGCCTCGTCGCCCTCGTAGCCCTGGTCCTCGAACAGCACGCGGTTAAGCGCGGCGACCCGCCCGGCAAGCCCGCCGCTGCCGGCCCTGGCCTCGGCCTCGGCCTCGGCGACCGCGCCGGCGAGCGCTGCGAGATGCTTTCGGTAGGGCGCGAGCGCCGCGCGCGGACGCGCCCAGGCGGCAAAGGCGAGTGCCCCCTCGGCGAGGTCGAGCGGCCCCTCCGCCCCGGCGGCGAGGCGGCGCAGCACCGCTTCGGCCTCCACTGCCGCGGTCATGCCTTGCTCCGGCGCGGGTCGGTCTTCAGCCACACGTAGTTGACCACCTTCTGCACGTAGGAGAGCGAGCGCGCGTAGTTGATCACGCGGTCGAGCTCGGCCTGGTTCTGCGCGATGCCGATCAGGTACACCACCTGGTCGACCGTCTCGATCGAATAGTTGATCGACATGATGTCTTTGTCGAGCAGCAGCTTGGCGCGGAGCTGGGTGGAGATCCAGGCGTCGCGGGCGTAGTTGCCGACGTCGCCCTTATCCGAAACCTTGATCTCGTCGATCACCTCCCTGACGCCCTCGACTCGCCACACAAGGCGCACCGCCTCGGCGCGCTCGGCGGGCTTCGGTACCTTGCCGGTCAGCAGCACGCGGCGCTCCACCACGTCGAGCCCGAGATCCTGCCAGATCTCGAGGTTGGCGTCGGCCCAGGCGGCGTTGATGTCGGCGCGGATGCGGGTGTCGATGGCGGCGCCATCGAGGCCGCGCTCCTCCGAGGCGGCGACCGCCGCGGTCGCCCCGGCCCCCACCGCCGTCGACACGCAGCCGGCAAGCGCCGCCGCCAGTCCCGCCGCGGCGACGCAGCCGGCGAGGCGCGCGCGAGGTCTTGCCATGTAACCACCCCCGATGCGGGCGCGCATTCTGCCCCCGCCGGTCACTCGCGCCAAGCGTCGACCACGTGGCTCGGCCAGCGCCACGGCGCGACGAGCATCACGTCGAAGCGGGCATCGAGGCCGGCAAGGTGCGGATGGCGCGCGAGAAACATCTTGGCGGCGGCGAGAATGCGGCGGCGCTGGCGCTGCGTCAACGATTCGGCGGCGCCTCCCACCGTGGCGCGCGCCTTGACCTCGACGAAGACCAGCGTGCGGCCGCGCCGCGCCACGATGTCGACCTCGCCCACCGGCACCTTGTAGCGCCGCGCGAGCACGCGGTAGCCGCGGAGCCGCAACCCTAGCGCGCAGCACGATTCGGCCATCAGCCCGTAGCCGTGCGCCGCCCGGCGCCGCTCCCGGCTCATTCGTCGCCGTCCCGGCCGCGCAGCGCGAGGGCGCGGGCATAGACCTGGCCGCGCGGCAGGCCGGTTGCACGCGCCACCTGGGCGACGGCGTCGCGCAGGCTCGATTCGCGGAGCGCCGCAGCGAGCGCCCGGTCGAGCGCATCGGCGTCGGGTGCCGCGGGCGCGGGCGGCGGGCCGACCAGGACGACGATCTCACCCTTCGGCTCGGGCGCGTCGGCGTACGCGGCCGCGAGATCGGCAAGGGGCGCGCGGCGCACCTCCTCGTAGAGCTTGGTGAGCTCGCGTGCCACCGCCGCCTCGCGCGCGCCGAGAAGCGCCGCCATGTCGGCGAGCGCGGCGGCGAGGCGATGCGGCGATTCGTAGAACACCAGGGTGGCCGGCACGCCGGCGAGTTCCTGCAGCGCCGACCGCCGGGCCACCCGCTTCGCCGGCAGGAAGCCCGCGAACAGGAAGCGGTCGGTGGGAACGCCGGCGAGCGAGAGCGCCGCGAGCACGGCCGATGCGCCCGGCAACGCCGTCACCGGAATATTGCGCGCGATGCACTCGCGCACCAGTCGCCAGCCGGGGTCGGAGACGAGCGGCGTTCCGGCGTCCGACACCAGTGCCACGGTTTCGCCGCGTTCCAGACGTTCGATCAGCGCCGGCCGCACGCGTTCGGCGTTGTGGTCGTGGTAGGCGATCAGCCGGTTGGATAGGCCGTGAATCGCAAGGAGCTTCCCCGTCACCCGTGTGTCCTCGCAGGCGATGGCGTCGGCCGTGCCCAGCACGTCGAGCGCACGCAGCGTGATGTCGCGGGCATTGCCGATCGGCGTCGCGACCAGGTGCAGGCCGGGAACGCCGTCCCCGGCCGGACGTTTACTTGGCCGGGCGTCGGGCCTAGGTTGGCCGGCGGGGGAACCGTGCTGGGAGTGAGGATGTGCGCCGGAACGCGGCCCTGATGCACTTGACCGCTTGCCGGTGGGCCGCCGCGACATTGCCGCTCACGCTCGTTGTGTTGCTCGGCGCCTGCCAGATGAACAAGGTAGCCCCGCATCCGCCGGCGAGGCAAGCGCCCCCGCCCACCACTGTGACCCCCGCCCCGCCGGCGACCCCCGCCCCGGCGCCCGGGGAGGCCGCGCCCTCCCCCTCGGTGACGCTGACCCCGCCGCCCGGTGTCAAGCAGATGGTGCCGGTCGCCCTTCTCGTGCCGCTCACGGGCAAGGACGCGGCCCTCGGCAATGACATTCTCGATGCCGCGTCGCTCGCCGTGTTCGACGTCGGCGGCGACACATTCCAAATTCTGCCGCGCGACACCGGCGGCAACGCCGAGCAGGCGCGGAAGGCCGTGGTCGACGCGCTTTCCTCCGGCGCGCGGCTCGTGCTCGGGCCCGTCTTCTCCCACGCTGTGGCCCAGGCGGCGCCGATCGCGGTGCAGCAGGGCATCAACGTCATCGCCTTCTCGAACGACAGCCAAGTCGCGGGGCACGGTACCTATCTGCTGGGCCTCACGCCGCACCAGCAGATACGGCGCATCGTCGCCTACGCGCGCAGCCAGGGGCTCGGCCGCTTCGCCGCGCTCGTCCCCGACAACGCGTACGGCCGCCGCGTCGAGCAGGACATGCGCGAGGCGGTGGCGACCAGCGGCGGCACGCTGCCGAAGGTCGCCGTCTACGCGCCCGACGGCTCCGACCTCAATCCGGTGATCCGCAACCTCGCCAGCTACAATTCGCGGCGCGCCTCGCTCGAGGCGCAGAAGAAGGCACTCGCAGGTGCGGACGACGAAGTCTCGCGCGCGACGCTGAAGCGGCTCGAATCGATGGACGCCGCGGGCGATCCGGGGTTCGACGCGCTGCTGATCCCCGAGGGCGGCGCGCGCCTCGGCGCCATCGCCGCCCTGCTGCCCTACTACGACATCGACCCGAAGCAGGTGCGCATCCTCGGCCTCGCCTCGTGGGGCGGGGCGAAGCTCGGCAACGAGCCGGCGCTGGTGGGAGGCTGGTACGTCGCCCAACCGCCGGACGCGCGCGACGGGTTCGACAAAAGGTTCCGCGACGCGTTTGGCCATGCGCCCGGCCCGCTCGCCTGGCTGGGGTACGACGCCACCGCGCTCGCCGCCGTTCTGGCGCGCGCGCCGCGCGGGCCCGACTTCAGCCAGGCCGCGCTCACCCAGCCCAACGGCTATGCCGGCGCGGGCGGCATCTTCCGGCTGATGGCGGACGGCGAGGCGCAGACCGGCCTTGCGGTGCTCCAGGTCACACCGTCGGGCAGCAAGGTCATCAGCCCCGCCCCTTCCACCTTCGCCGCCGTCCAGACGAACTGAGCGAAGTTGACCGGCGGCGGGCGCGGGACCAAAGTCGCGCCATGGGATTCCTGTGCCGCGACTGCTTCGGCGCGGCGCCCGCCGCGGACGGCGCGAACTGCGCCGCCTGCGGGTCGGCGCGCACGCTCCGCCATCCGGAGCTCGACGCGCTCACCGTCGCCCATCTCGATTGCGACGCGTTCTACGCGTCCGTCGAGAAGCGCGACGATCCCTCGCTTGCCGATAAGCCGGTCATCGTCGGCGGGCGCGGCCGGCGCGGCGTGGCGCTGACCTGCTGCTACGTCGCCAGGCGCTACGGCGTGCGCTCGGCCATGCCGATGTTCCAGGCGCTCAAACTCTGCCCCGACGCCGTGGTCATCCCGCCCGACATGGACAAGTACGAAGAGGTCGCCGAGGACGTGCGTGCGGTGATGCGCGAGGTGACGCCGATCGTCGAGCCCGTCTCGGTGGACGAGGCCTATCTCGACCTCGCCGGCACCGAGCGGCTGCACGGCCGGTCGGCGGCGTCCTCGCTCGCCCGGCTCGCCAGCACGATCGAGGAGAGGATCGGCATCACCGTCTCCGTCGGGCTCGCACCCAACAAGTACCTCGCGAAGGTGGCGTCGGATTTGGGCAAGCCGCGCGGCTTCGAGGTGATCGGGCGGGCGGAGGCGCCGTCCCGCCTCGCGCCCATGAAGGTGACGGTCCTGTCGGGCGTCGGGCCGGTGCTCGCCCGCAAGCTCGCCGACGACGGAATCGTGCAGATCGCCCAGATCCAGGAGATGACCGAGGACGAGCTGGTCGCGCGCTGCGGCGCCATCGGCCGGCGCCTCTACGACTGCGCCTGGGGGCGCGACCGGCGCGTGGTCGAGGCCGACGCCGGACGCAAGAGCCTGTCGTCGGAGACGACCTTCGCCGACGACCTGCGCGACACGGACGCGCTGGCGCGCATCCTGTGGGGCCAGGCGGAAAAGGTCTCGGCGCGGCTCAAGCGCGGCGGGCTCGCCGGGCGGTGCGTGACCGTGAAGCTCAAGACCACGGACTTCCGCATCCGCACCCGTGCCGTCACCCTGGCCCACCCGACCCAGCTTGCCGACACGATCTTCCGCGCCGCGATGACCGCGCTGGCGCGCGAGGCCGACGGCACCGCCTTCCGCCTTCTCGGCGTCGGCGTCTCGCAATTCGCGCCCGTAGCCGACGCCGACCCGCCCGACCTCGCCGAGCCGGACGGTGCCCGCCGCGCCGCGGTCGAGCGCGCGATGGACCGGCTGCGCGCCCGCTACGGCGGCGAGGCGATCGTCAAGGGCCGCCGCTTCGCAGCGCCCCCCGCGCGGCCCGGCCGGCATGGCTGACCGGCGCACCGCCGCGCTGTGCGCGCGCGGCTGGGACCGGCTGGTGCCCGTGGCCTTCGTGGCGGCGCTCGCGCTGCTCGCGGCCGGGCTGTGGTTCCCGGTAATGACGGTGAGTAGCTTCTTCGTGTTCTCGTCGGGCTTCTCGATCATCGAGAGCATCCGCGCGCTCTACGACGCGCAGGAATACCTGCTGTTCGCCGCGGTGTTGCTGTTCTCGGTGCTGTTCCCGATCTTCAAGCTGGTGAGCTGCCTCGCCTTGTGGTGGCTCGCCGACATCGACGGCGTGCTGTTCCGCCGCCTCGCCACCGCCATCGACACGCTGGGACGCTGGTCGATGCTCGACGTGTTCCTGCTCGCGATCCTGCTGGTCACGGTGCGGACCGCCTCGATCGGCGGGGCCAGCACCAATCTCGGGCTCTACCTGTTCGCCGGAGCCGTGGTGGTCTCGATGCTTTCGGTGCACTGGCTGCGCAAAGTCCGGCGCAGGCTGGCGGCGGGGTAGGCGCGGCTTTAGGCGAGCTTGGCGAAGTCGGCGGTGTCGGGGCCCAGCTTGCCGATCAGGTAGGCGAGGTTCTCCTCGCCCAGCGCCGCCTCCTCGCCGGGCGCGAGGCGCGTGAGCACACGCTCGATGACGCGGCGGCGGAACCGCTCGCGGTCGCTCTCGCCGCCGTCGTGCGCCACCTCGCGGCACGCCTCGATGCCGGCCTTGAGCGCGGGCACCATCGTCTCCGCTAGTCCCGCCTTCTTGGCCAGCGCGCGCAGCCCGAGCCCGCCATCGTCGTGGATCAGCCGGCCCGCGTTGGCCGGCGGGATCCCGGCAAGCCGCGCGAGAGACGATTCGAAGAACGCGATGTCGCCCATGCACAGCGCCCTGAGCACGATGGAGGGCGTAAGCCGGCGGTTGGCGTATAGCTCGGCGACCAGCGCCTCGGCCTCCGAGCGGTCGCCGCCGCCGGCGAACAGGCCGAGGGCCGTGCGTTCGCGGCTCTGCAGGATGGCGTCGCTCGCCGTCGCGCCGGACACTTCGTGCCGGGCGAGGAGATGCATGCGGAGCTTGCCGGAGACGAGCCCGATCAGCCGCTCGGCCACGCCCACGGGCAGGCGGGTGCGCAGGGCCATGGCGCGGCTGACCGCCTCGTTTTCGCCGAACGAGTCGAGCGCCTTCTGCAGCGCCTGCTCCGACAGCTCCGCGCCGGCATTGGCCATCAGCGCGGCCGTCACCTCCTCGTCCCCGCCGTCGACCAGCGCGTCGGCGACCAGCGCCGAGACGGCGGGCCTGGCCGTGACGGCCTTGCGCTTGGCGCGGCCGGATTTGCGCACCACGTCGATCAAATCCTCGTCGGTGAGCACGGTCGAGGTGCGCAGCACCGGGAGCGCGACCGAATCCACGTCGTCGGCGAGGGCGCGCACCACGTCGCGCGCGACGTCGGGACAATCGTAAAGTTCGCCGGCCAGGGATTCGCGGACCAAAGTGTCCGAGTCGCGCACCATCACGCGGAAGATCTCTTCCGCCATGTGGCGCTCGCGAGCGTTCAGCGTGCCGGCCGTGTATTCGCCCGCAATCTTGCGCGCGGCGCCGGCCCGACTTGTGGCCGAACGGTCCTGCAGCAGCCTTCGGACATCGGCTTCACTGAGCTGCGGCATCGTACTCCAGGCGGGGCCAATAGGCGGTCCCTCGCCCGCGATCCTCGCGCAACAGGCTTAACCGCCGGTTAACGGCGCCGGGCAGTGCGGCGGCGCGACGCCTTGACGCGGCGGCGGGCCGCGGCTAAGGGCAGGGCGCCGCGCGACCGCGCGCAACGATCCCGGGAGAGCCGCATGTTCCGCGCCGTGACGACCGCCTTCGCCCTCTCTGCCCTCGCCGTGGCGGCCGCCGCGCCGGGCGCGCCGGCGGCCGATCTCGCCGCGGGCAAGCAGGCATTCAACAAATGCCGCGCCTGCCACAGCCTGGAGAAGGGCAAGAACGTGATCGGGCCGAGCCTGTACGGGCTGATCGGGCGCAAGGCCGGGACCGCGCCGGGTTTCAACTACACCGAGGCGAACAAGAAATCGGGCATCGTGTGGACCGAGGAGACGCTGATGCGCTACCTCGAGAAGCCGCAGGCGATGGTGCCCGGCACCAAGATGATCTTCGCCGGCATCCGCTCGAAGGTGGAGCGCGAGAACCTGATCGCCTTCCTCAAGGAAGCCACCAAGCCGAAGTGAGCCGGCGCCGCGTTGCCAGCGTCCGGGGCGCGCGATAGATTGGCCGCCCCACCCTGGCCGAGGGGCGCGCCATGAACGTCAAGGAACATATCCGCGGCATCCCCAACTTCCCCAAGCCGGGGATCCTGTTCTACGACATCTCGACCCTCTTGCGTCAGGGCGAGGCGTTCCGGGCGACCATCGACCGGCTGGCCGAGGCGGTCGGCAAGCACAAGCCGGACCGGCTGATCGGCATCGAATTGCGCGGCTTCCTGGTGGCGGCGCCGGTCGCTTACGCGCTCGGCATCGGCTTCGTGATGATCCGTAAGAAGGAGAAGCTGCCGGGCGAGACGCTGGCCTACACCTACGCGCTCGAATACGGCACCGACACCATCGAGTGCCAGGCCGACGCGGTGGAGCGCGGCCAGAAGGTGGTGGTGCTGGACGATTTGCTGGCGACCGGGGGCACCGCGGCGGCGGCCATCGAGCTGATGCGCAAGCTCGGCGCCGACGTGAGGGGTGCGGCCTTCATCATCGAGTTGGCGGCATTGCACGGAAGGTCGCGGCTCGACGTGCCGGTCACCGCGCTCGCGACCTACGAGGAATGAGCGCGCCACCCTTGCACCGGGCGCGCTTGCCGGCCCGCCCCTTCCCCGCCATGATCCGCCGGCCATGAACGCGACCCGGCGCAACGTCTTCGTCCTTGCCACCTGCCAGATGCTGTTCGGCGCGTCGCGCTCGCTGCTGATCGCGACGGCGCCGCTGGTCGCATACGCCATCGGCCCGAACAAGGCGCTGGCGACCCTGCCGACCTCGCTGGTGATCGTCGGCACCGCGCTGATGACCATCCCGGCCTCGCTGTTCATGCGCCGGGCCGGCCGCCGCGCCGGGTTCCTGGTCGGCACGGCGATCGCAGCCATCGGCGGGGCGATCTGCGCCTATGCCGCGCTGCATGCCGCGTTCTGGCCGTTCGCGGCGGGCGCGTTCCTCTTCGGCACCGCGGCGGGGTTCGCGCAGCTCTACCGCTTCGCCGCGGCCGATACGGCCGGCCCCGACTACCGCTCCAAGGCGATTTCGCTGGTGCTGGCGGGGGGCGTGGTCGCGGCGTTCGTCGGGCCCGAGCTCGCCAAGGCGGGCAAGGACATGATCGCGAACGCCGAGTTCGCGGGGAGCTACGTGCTCCTGATCGGGGTGACGGCGCTGAGCGCGCTCGTCCTCTACTTCCTCCGCATCCCGCGCCTGACCCGGGCCGAGCGCGAGGGGCCGCAGCGGCCCCTTTCGGTCATCATGACCCAGCCCATCTTCATCGCCGCGACCGTGGCCGCCGCCATCTCCCAGGGTGTGATGAGCTTCCTGATGACGGCGACGCCGATCGCCATGCGCGAGTGCAGCTATCCGTTCTCCGACACGGCGCTGGTGATCGAGTGGCACATCTTCGCCATGTTCGCGCCGGGCTTCGTCACCGGCTCGCTGATCCGCCGCTTCGGCGAGGTGCGGATCATCACCTGCGGGATTCTGCTGCAGCTCGTCTGCGTGGGGTTCGCGCTGTCGGGCCAAAGCGTGATGAATTTCTGGGCGGCGATGGTGCTGCTGGGCCTCGGCTGGAACTTCGCCTTCACCGGCGGCACCTCGCTGATGACCCAGGCCTACACGGTATCCGAGCGCGCCAAGGCGCAGGGCGCGACCAACTTCATCATCTATGCCTTCGTCGCGCTTCTGTCGCTCTCCTCCGGCGCACTGATCCACTATTTCGGCTGGCTCTGGGTCAATCTCGGCGCGCTGCCGCTGATCGCGGTCTCGGGAATCTCCATCCTCTGGTACGCCGAGCGCGGCCGCCGCCCCGAGGTGCTGGCGTCGTAGGCATGTAAGGGTCGCGCGCCCGGCTTGGTCTGTTACACTGCGGCGGATGTTCGTCCTCAAGAACGTCTCGAAATCCTATGGCGACAATGTCGCCGTCGCCCCGCTCGACGTCGAGTTCGAGCGCGGCCGGACGTCCGTGGTGATCGGGCCGTCGGGCTGCGGCAAGTCCACGCTGATTCGGCTCCTGATCGGGCTGATCGCGCCGTCCTCGGGCGAGGTGCTGTTCGAGGGCGAGGCGGTCACCGCGGAGAGCGCGCCCCGGCTGCGCCGGCGGATGGGCTACGTCATCCAGGACGGCGGGCTGTTCCCGCACCTCACCGCGCGCGGCAACGCGGCGCTGATGGCGCGCCATATCGGCTGGGAGCCCGAGCGGATCGATGCGCGGCTCGAGGCGCTGTGCCAGCTCACCCACTTCCCGGCCGACGGGCTCGCGCGCTACCCGGCGGAGCTTTCGGGCGGCCAGCAGCAGCGCGTGGCACTGATGCGCGCCCTGATGCTCGAGCCCGACGTGCTGCTGCTCGACGAGCCCCTGGGCGCGCTCGACCCGATGATCCGCTACGAGCTGCAGACCGAGCTGCGCGACATCTTCCGCGAGCTGGGCGCCACCGTGGTGATCGTCACCCACGACATGGGCGAGGCGGCCTATTTCGGCGACACGATCGTCTTGCTGCGCGACGGGCAGGTGGTGCAGTCGGGCACGCCCGCCGACCTGGTGCAGCACCCCGCCGACCCGTTCGTCGAGCGCTTCGTCACCGCCCAGCGCGGCCTCGCCGACGTGATGGCCGAGGTGGGGCGGTGAGGCGGTTCGCGCTCGTCGCCCTCGCCTTGCTCGTCTGCGCCGCCGGCGCGGCCCGCGCGGCCGAGGGGCCGGAGGTGGTGATCGGCTCGAAGAAATTCACCGAGTCGGTGATCCTCGGCCAGATCGTCGCCGACCTCGCCCGCGCCGCGGGCGCCGAGGTGCGCCACCGGCGCGAGCTGGGCGGCACGCGCGTGCTGTGGGGCGCGCTCCTCGGCGGCGACATCGACGCCTATCCGGAATACACCGGCACGCTGACCCGCGAGATCCTGGCCAACGAACACGTCACGTCCGAGGCGCAACTGCGGCAGGCGCTGGACGCGCGCGGCGTCGTGATGGGCAGGCCGATCGGCTTCAACAACACCTATGCCGTCGGCATGAAGCGCGAGCGGGCCAAGGCGCTCGGCATCGAGACGATCTCCGATCTGCGCGCGCATCCGGATCTGCAGCTTCGGATTCAACAACGAGTTCCTCGACCGCGCCGACGGCTGGCCCGGCCTCAAGGCGTTCTACAATTTGCCGCAGACGAACGTGACCGGGCTCGACCACGATCTCGCCTATCGCGGGCTCGCCGCGGGCGACGTGGACGCGACCGACGTCTACACGACCGACGCCGAGATTCCGTACTACCACTTGGCGGTCCTCAAGGACGACAAGCACTACTTCCCGGTCTACGACGCGGTGCTGCTGTACCGGAAGGATCTGATCCGGCGCGCGCCCAAGGCCGTCGCGGCGTTCGCCCGGCTCGGGGGCGCCATCGACGCGGACCAAATGCGCGCGATGAACGAGAAGGTGAAGATCGAGCGCGTGCCCGACGTGAAGGTCGCCGCCGCCTTCGTTGCCCAGAGCTTCGGCATCCAGGCCGCCACGCGGACCGACACGATCTGGACGCGCCTCTGGCGCAACACGATCGACCATCTGACCCTGGTCGCGATCTCGCTCGGCGGGGCGATCCTGGTGGCGGTGCCGCTCGGAATCTTCGCCGCGCGCCGGCGCGATGTCGGCCAGGTTGTGCTGGGCGTCGACCGGCATATTGCAGACCATCCCGTCGCTCGCTTTGTTCGTGTTCATGATCCCGGTGCTGGGGATCGGCGGGCCGCCCGCCATCGTCGCGCTGTTCCTCTATTCGCTGCTGCCGATCGTTCGGAACACCCATGCGGGGCTCGTCGGCATCGCGCCCTCGGTGCGCGAATCGGCCGAGGCGCTGGGCCTTTCGTCGGGCGCCCGGCTTCGCATCGTCGAACTGCCGCTGGCCATGCGCTCGATCCTGGCCGGCATCAAGACCTCGGCGGTGATCAACGTCGGGACGGCGACGCTCGGCGCGCTGATCGGCGCCGGCGGCTACGGCCAACCGATCCTGACCGGCATCCGGCTCGACGATATCGGGCTGATCCTCGAGGGCGCGATCCCCGCCGCCGCTCTGGCGCTAATCGTGCAAGGCCTGTTCGAGCTGGGCGAGCGGCTGGTCGTGCCGCGCGGCCTGCGCCTCAGGCGCGCGTGATCGTCGTCACACGCGCTTTCGCCGGCATCTGCTATTATTCCCATCCGGTCCCGTGACGGGACCGCGGACGGGGGCGCAATCATGAAAAAGCTTCTCTATATCGGCGGCGGGCTCGTCATCGTCATCGCGGCCGTGGGCATCTATATCGCGATGTCGGGCGGCTCGCTCATCAAGGCGGCGGTCGAGAAGCTCGGCCCGCCGATCACCGGAACGACCGTCACGCTGAAGGAGGCCGACATCTCGCTGACCTCGGGCGAAGGCGCGCTCAAGGGCCTCGTGATCGGCAACCCGGCGGGCTAAAAGACGCCGCAGGCCTTTTCGCTCGGCGAAGTGAAGGTGCGGCTCGACGTAGGCAGCGTCACCTCCGACCCGATCGTGATCCACGAGATCGCCATCACCGCGCCCGACATCACCTACGAGCTGGGCGGGGCGGCCGGCGACAACATCAGCCAGATCCGCGCCAACGCGGAAAAGTTCGCCAAGGCGCAGGGCGCGGGCGGCGGCGGGTCGTCGGCGGGGGGCCAGACCGCCTCGCCCGAAGGCGGCGGCAAGAAGCTGATCATCGAGAATCTTTACGTGCGCGGCGGCAAGGTCGCCATCGCCGCGACCGCGCTCGGAGGCAAGAAGCTCGACGCCGCCCTGCCCGACATCCACCTCACCAATATCGGCAAGGACAAGGGCGGCGCGACGCCCGGCGAGGTGGCCGACAAGCTGCTCGCCGCGCTCAACACCGACATCCAGAAGGTCGTGAGCGGCATCGGCATCGAGAGGCTCAAGGGCATGGTGCCCGGCGCCAAGGACCTGCAGAACGCCGTGCCGGGCGCGACCGGCGCCGTCGGCACGACCGTCAAGGACGTGGGCGGCAGCGTCGGCGGCGCGGTGAAGTCGCTGTTCGGGAAGTAGCTCCGCTACACCCCGAAGGTGAAGCGCGTGCCGATGTTCGACGTGACCAGCCGGTCCGGCATGCGCCTTCGCATCGTCTCGATGAAGGCGGCGCCGGTGCAGTGCATCGGCACCACCACGTCCGGCTTCAGCTTCTCCAGCTCGTCGATCGTGTGGTCGACGTAGTCCTGCGGCGCGGGGCTCAGATGGAAGCCGCCGATCACCGCATGCAGCTTGTCGACGTTCGCCACCTTCATCGCGGTGCGCACCGAGTTGACGATGCCGGCATGGCCGCAGGATGAGATCACCACCAGCCCCTTCCCCTTCACCACGTAGCAGGTGGCGTGCTCCTCCGGATGCGTGTCCTGCACCAGTTTGCCGCCGCGCTCGGCCTCGGTGAAATGCTCCTCGGGCTCGACCATCGAGCCGCCGGAGACCTTCTCGAACGAGTTGCGCTCGATATAGCCCGAAGTGAACGCGCCCGGCAGGACGTGCGGCACGCCGCAGCAGACCGGCGCGACCTTCTGCGCGGTCAGCGCGGTGCGGTCGAGCGCGCCCCACGAAACGACCTCGCCATCGGGCGCCTTGATCCATTTCTCGCGGAACACGTTCTCCGCGCCGACGTAGAGCGCGAGGTCACCCTTCATGTGCGCGCGATAGCGGTCGACGAAGCCGGCGAGCCCGCCGTAATGGTCGCGGTGGCCGTGGCTCAGGATCAGCCCGTCGATCTTCCGCTCGTCAATGTCCAACAGGTCGAAGTTGCGCGTCAGCACTTCGGGCGTGTAGCCGAAATCGAGCAGATACTGCGCCTTCGCGCCGCCGCCCGCCGACTCGAGATGAAGCGACAGCCCCCACTCGCCGGCGAGCGTGGTCATCTGCCGGCCGGGAACCTGGCGCAAGTGCTCGATCTTCACCGCCGGGTGCGTCGTGTCACGGATGAACTTCTCGTAGACCGAGTCGACCACCACCTGCACCGACAAATGGTCCACCACCGGTGCCGCGAACGGCGCCTTCGGGTTCAGCTCCGCCCTCATCGCTCCCTCCCGTTCAGACCGTGACCACGTCGAACCAGCCGTCGACGACTTCCTCCGTAAGCATGACCTTCTTTTGCGCGATGCGGAAGCCGTCGCCGGCGCGGCGCAAGCGGTATTCGTAGCGCCCGCTCCGCACCTCCGCCGCGCGCTTGAGGCTCCAGGCCGAGAGCTGGAAGGCCGCCGTCGCGACGACCGCGCCGTCCGCCTCCTCGTGCGCCAGCACGTTGCCGACGAGATGCGACGTGCGCGGCAGCGGCGTTGACGCCGCCGACGCGCCGGTACGGATGCGAAAGATGCGGTCCTCGAGGCCGGAGCGCGCGGCGATATAGATCAGGTTGACCGCAAGCTCCGGCTCGGTCACCAGCGCGCCCTGCATCGTGTAGGACGGCACCCAGAACACCGCGTTGGCGTCGTACATCGCGAGCCAGTCATCCCAGCGCTGTTCGTCGAGCGCCAGTGCCTCGCGATATAGAAAAGCGGCGACGCGAGCGGCGAGGTCGTCAGCCACGGCCCGCCATCATCTTCGCCCACTGGCGCCAGACGCCCTGCAGCGCGATCTCGTGGGTGAAATGCAACGAGCTGCGCACCGGCTGGATGCCGAGCTCGCTGGCCGCAGCGTCCGCCCCCAGGACCGAGGTGGCGTCGCCACGCGTCGCGTCGCTCCGGTGGGCGCGCGCGAAGTTGCCCTGCTGGGTGATCTCCAGCACCGCCACGTCGTCGGGCGTCGACATGCCCGACGGCATGAAGAAATCCTCGAACTTGCGGAGCCGGGCGGCGCGCAGCGCCCTGTCCTCGCCCACGGGCGCGACGCACCAGGACGAGACCTCGGTCCGGTCGACGCCGAGGGGCCGATAGGTGCGCACGTAGGTGGAGGCGAGCTCGTTCACCAAGAGGTTCGGGAACACGGTGACGTGGCGCGAGCGCTCCAGCACCCATTTGGCGCGGCCGGGCGAAAGCTCGCGCGCGATTTCATCCTTCAGCGCCCAGACCGGGAAGGCCTCCGGCGTCTCCTTCGCCGCCCAGAAGGCGGTGTGGCCGTTCGGCATCTCGTAGCTGCCCGACTCGACGCGCCCGCGCAGCCGGCCCGTCTCGGTGCGGGCGAGCCCGTCGCGCCCCTCGCGCCGGTCGCGCTCGGCCATGGTCAGCGCGAAGTTCCGGTGCACGGTCGGCGCGTGGTAGGGGTCGGGTCCGTTATCGTGCAGGATCTTCCAGTTGCAGTTGAGCACGTGAATCGACGCGCCGGTCACCACCTCCAGCGGGCGCGGCGCCGGCGCGCAGTAGATGTCGAGGAAGGCCGCGACCGGGCCGAGATGCTCGGCGAGCGGCGAAACGTCCGGGTTGAGGCTCGCGAACACGAAGCCGCGATAGCTCTCGAGCCGCGCGACGCGCTTGAGCGCGAATTGCGACCGGTCGAGCCCGCCATCGGGCCAGCCGACCCGTTCCGTCGTCACCGCCGTGCAGGCGCCGTCGAGATCGTAACACCAGCCGTGATAGGGGCAGGCGATCTCTACCATGTTGCCGGCGCGCGCGGGCGTGAGCAGCGCGCCGCGATGGGCGCAGGAATTCAGGAACGCGGCGAGCGTGCCGTCCCGCCGGCGCACGACAAACACCGGCTGGCGGCCGATATGGGTGGCCAAGTAGTCGCCCGGGCGCGGCACCAGCCCGTCGAGGGTGAGGAACACCCAGCCGGCCTCGAAGATGCGGGCGTATTCCGCCTCCAGCACCGCAGGATCGGTGTAGGCGCGCCGGTCGATCTTGAACGCGCCCGGCCGATCCTCGACGAGGCCGGCGAAACCGGACGCAGGCTGGGTCTCGAACCCGCTCTCCATCCGCCGAGCCTCGCACAGTTGCGGCGTGCCGTCGAGACGCGGCGCCCCGGAACGATCGGATGCCGCCGGCGCAACTCCGCGGGTCGTCGTCACGCCCGAATCCCGGAATTCGTCTAAAACTGCGGATTTGGTATACGGATGGTGAAGGCGGCCTCGCCAGACTGGCCCCGTCCGACGGCGCATCAGAGGGGAGCGTTAGACATGATCCGGTTTTTCCAGGCGCTGAGCGTGGCGTCTTTCGCGGGGCTGTTCGCGGTGGCGAACGCGGCGCCATCTTTCGCCGATCCGCCGCCGTGGGCGCCGGCCTGGGGCTGGCGCGCGCACCACGAGCATGAGCATGAGCGCGAGCGCCATCAGCACGGCCGCAAGCACCATGAGCCGAAAGTCGTGGTGGTCGAGCAGCCGCGCTATATCGTCGTGCCGCAACGCGGTGCGGGAAGCTGCCACCGCGACCTCGTGAGCAAGGAGCTGGTCGGCACGGTGCTCGGCGGGGCGGTGGGAGCCGCCGGCGGCTCGCAGATCGGAAAAGGGAACGGCCAGATCGCTTCCCTGATCGCGGGAACGATCATCGGCGGGCTGATCGGCGGCAGCGTCGGCCGGTCCATGGACCGCGTCGACATGCAATGCGTTGGCCAGGCGCTGGAATACGCCCAGACCGGCCAGCCCATCGCATGGCGCAATCCGGACCGCAACGTTGCCTACACCGTGACGCCAATGCGTACATACGAGGTGCGGGACGGGCGCTATTGTCGGGAATACCGGGAGTCCGCGGTCATCGGCGGCCGCGCCCAGCAGGTCTACGGCACCGCCTGCCGCCAGCCGGACGGGTCCTGGCAGATTCAGAACTAGGACGCCCGGCGGCCCGCCGCTACGCCTTCCCGTTCAGCCGGTCGCGCAGATCCTTGCCGGTCTTGAAGAATGGCACGAACTTGCGCGCCACGCGGACCGCCTCGCCGGTGCGCGGGTTGCGGCCGACGCGCGCATTGCGCTCCTTGATGGAGAACGCGCCGAAGCCGCGCAGCTCCACCCGGTCGCCGCGCGCCAGCGCCGCCGCGACCTCCTCGAAGATCGTCGAGACGATGCGCTCGACGTCGCGCTGATAAAGATGCGGGTTGCGCTCCGCGAGGCGCAAGATCAGTTCCGATTTGGTCATGCGAACCCGCCCCCGGGGCCTGTCTCCGCGTTCCTTAGCCCGCCCCTGGGACTTGCGCCCGGAAGCGAGGCCTTTATTCCCCGACCTTCATATCAGGTTGCCAGACCGCAACCAGCCCGTCAAGGGTAAGCCGTTCGGAGAAAACGGTTTTTCGGGCGAGCGTATCGAGCCGGTCGGCAAGCCCGGCAATCCCGTCGCCATACTCGACGTCGCGGATTTTGAGGCCGGTGGGCACGCCCCGCGCCGTGTGCAGCCAGGCGCGCGCCTCGGCCTCGCCGCCGATGGCGTCGACGAGCCCGTTGGCCACCGCCTGCCGGCCGGTATAGATGCGCCCGTCCGCGAGCGCCTTCGCCCTGTCGGGGGCGAGGTGGCGGCGCTCGGCCGTCATGCGCACGAACATGGCGTAGATGTCGTCCACCACCCCCTGGGCCATCTGCCGCGCGGCGGGCGTCATCGGCTGGAACGGCGACGGGGCGGCCTTCAGGGGGCTCGACTTCACCTCCTCCGGCGTCACGCCGATCTTGTCGAGGAGGCGCGAGAATTCGGCGGTCTGGAAGATGACGCCGATCGACCCGGTAACGGTGGCCTCGCGGGCGAAGATGCGATCGGCCGCCAGCGCCACCATGTAGCCGCCCGAAGCCGCCGTGTCGCGCATCACCGCGACGACCGGCTTTTTCGCGGCTACTTTACGCAGCTCGCCGAACAGGGCCTCGCCGCCCACCACCGTGCCGCCCGGCGAGTCGATCGCGACGATCAGCGCGCGCACCTGGCGGTCGGCGGCGACGCGGTCGAGCGCCTTCAGCCGGTCGCGGTCGTCGGTGATCAGCCCATCGATGGAGAGCCGCGCGATATACTCGCCGCGCCCGCCGAAGAACCCGCCGCCGGCGGGGCCGAGCGCGAGCACCACGAGCACCACCACGGCGACGACGGCGAGCAGGCGCCAGAAGGTCAGGCTGCGCTTGAGCCGCCGCCGGTCGACCAGCTCATCGGCATTGAGGGCCACGGCTCAGGCCCCCGCTCGGTTCAGCCATTGTCCTCGTCCTTGCCGTCCTTGGACTTGCGCTCCTGCTCCTCGGCCGCCTCGGCCCTTTCGCGGTTGGCGCGGATCGCGGCGCCCAGGATGTCGCCCAGGCTCGCGCCGGAGTCGGACGAGCCGTACTCCTGCATCGCCTGCTTCTCCTCGGCCACCTCGTGCGCCTTGATGGAGAGGGTGAGCTTACGGTCCTTGCGGTCGATGTTGGTGATGCGCGCATCGATGCGGTCGCCGACGGCGAACCGGTCGGGCCGCTGCTCCGAGCGGTCGCGCGCCAGCTCGGACTTGCGGATGAAGCCGGACGCCGCACCGTCCTTCACCGACACTTCGAGGCCGGAGTCGAGCACCTTGGCGACGGTGCAGGTGACCACGTCGCCCTTCTTGAGCTCGCCCGCCGCGCCCGCGAACGGGTCGGAGCCGAGCTGCTTGATGCCGAGCGAGATGCGCTCCTTCTCGACGTCGACGTCGAGCACTTTCACCTTTACGACGTCGCCCTTCTTGTAGTTCTTCACCGCCTCCTCGCCCGGCATCTGCCAGTCGAGGTCGGAGAGGTGCACCATGCCGTCGATTTCGCCGGGCAGGCCGACGAACAGGCCGAACTCGGTGATGTTGCGGATCTCGCCCTCGAGCTCGGTGCCGGCCGGATGCTTGTCGACGAACTCCTGCCACGGATTCTCGAGGCACTGCTTGAGGCCGAGCGAGATGCGACGCTTCTCCTGGTCGACCTCGAGCACCATCACCTCCACCTCCTGCGAGGTCGAGACGATCTTGCCGGGGTGCACGTTCTTCTTGGTCCAGCTCATCTCCGAGACGTGGACGAGCCCCTCGACGCCCGGCTCCAGCTCCACGAAGGCGCCGTAGTCGGTGATGTTGGTCACGCGGCCCTTGAACTTGACGCCGACCGGGTACTTGGCGGCGACGCCCTCCCACGGATCGGCCTCGAGCTGCTTCATGCCCAGCGAGATGCGCTGCGTCTCCGGGTTGAAGCGGATGACCTGGACCTTGACGTTCTGGCCGATATTGAGCGCCTCGGACGGGTGGTTGATGCGCCGCCAGGCGATGTCGGTGACGTGCAGCAGCCCGTCGACCCCGCCGAGATCGACGAACGCGCCGTAATCGGTGATGTTCTTCACCACGCCGTCGAGCACCTGGCCTTCCTTCATGTCGGCCATCAGCTTGGAGCGTTCCTCGGCGCGCGACTCCTCGAGCACGGCGCGGCGCGACACGACGATGTTGCCGCGGCGCCGATCCATCTTGAGGATCTGGAAGGGCTGCGGGCTGCCCATCAGGGGCCCCACGTCGCGCACCGGGCGGACGTCCACCTGGCTGCCCGGCAGGAACGCGACCGCGCCCGAAAGATCGACCGTGAACCCGCCCTTGACTCGGCCAAAGATCGTGCCGGTCACCTTGGCGTTGTCCTTGAACGCCGTTTCGAGCTGGTTCCACGCCTCCTCGCGCCGGGCCTTCTCGCGGCTCAGCATCGCCTCGCCGTTGCGGTCCTCCATGCGTTCGAGGAAGACGTCGACCTTGTCGCCGACCGCCACCTCGGGATCGCGCCCGGGCGACGCGAACTCGCGTAGCGAAACCCGTCCCTCGGACTTCAGCCCCACGTCGATCAAAACCGTATCGTTCTCGATGGAGACGACCGTGCCCTTGACGACCGTGCCTTCGGCGCGCTCGCCTTCCTTCAGCGTCTCGTCGAGAAGAGCGGCGAAGCTGTCGCCGCCCGCGTTGGTCCGTTCGGTGGTCTGGGTTTGTGCCATGAATGTGCCGTCGCTTTCCGTCTGTCCGTCGAAATTGCAGAAACCGTTGAAACGCCTTGCGCGCCCCGACGTTCCCTCGCCCGGGGCCGCGCGTCAACCCGTACTCGCGCGCTATCCGCGCGCCCTGCCGTTCTGCGACTGGATGAAAGAAAGGGCCGCCTGGAAGGCCGCGTCCTCGTCGAGGTCCGTCGTGTCGAGCACGAACGCGTCCTCCGCGGGTACCAGCGGAGAGGCCCGACGACCACGGTCGCGGGCATCACGTTCCTTCATGTCCTGCAGAACGCGGGCATGTATAGCCTCTAAGCCCTTCTGCTGCAACTCCTTCGCCCGCCGTTCCGCGCGCACCTCCGGCGCGGCTTCGAGGAAAATCTTGTGGGTTGCGGCGGGGCAGACCACCGTGCCGATGTCGCGCCCGTCGATCACCACCCCGCCTGTGCCGGCGGGCGGAGAGGCCGCGAAATCCCGCTGCAGGTCGAGCAGGGCGGCCCGCACGCCGGGATGGGCCGAGACCACGCTGGCCGCCTGGGAGGTCGCCTCAGCCCGGAGCTCCGGATCGGCCAGCTCGGCGGGCGTCACGGCGCGCGCGGCCGCGGCGGCTGTCCCGGCGTCGTGCGGGTCGGCGCCGGCGCGCAGCATCCTTAACGCCACGGCGCGATAGAGGAGCCCCGACTCCATGTGGGCGAGCCCCAGCCGCTCGGCGAGCCTGCGGGCGAGCGTCCCCTTCCCGCTCGCCGCCGGCCCGTCGATCGCAATGACGAGGCGGCCGGTCACGCGATGTCGGCGCCGAGCGTGCGCATCAGGTCGCCGAACTCGGGGAAGGAAGTGGCGATCATGCGCCCGTCGTCGATGGCGACCGGGTCGTTCGCGGCCAGCCCCATCACCAGGAACGACATGGCGATACGGTGGTCGTCGCGGGCGCGGATGGTGGCGCCGCCGGTCGGCACGCCGGTTCCGGTGACGATCAGGTCGTCGCCCTCGACCGCGACCTTGGCGCCGCACGCCGCGAGCCCTTCGGCGATGGCGGCGAGCCGGTCGCTTTCCTTGACGCGCAACTCGGCGAGGCCGCGCATGCGCGTCGTGCCCTCGGCGAAGGCGGCGCAAACGGCAAGGATGGGGTACTCGTCGATCATCGCGGGCGCGCGCTCGGGCGGCACGTCGACGCCCTTGAGGGCGCCCGCGCGGACGACGAGGTCGGCCACCGGCTCGCCCGCCTCGATGCGCCGCTCGGCGAAGGCGATGTCGGCGCCCATCTCGGCAAGCGTGTCGTAGAGCCCGGTGCGCAAGGGGTTCATGCCGACGCCCGCGATCGTCACCTCGGAGCCCGGCACGATCAGCGCGGCGACGGCGAGGAAGGCCGCCGAGGACGGATCGCCCGGCACGAAGACGCGCGTTCCGCGAAGCTCCGGCTGGCCCGTGAGGGTGATGGAAGCGCCGCCGGCGTTGGACGCCTCGATCTTCAGCTTCGCGCCGAAGGCCCGCAGCATCAGCTCGGTATGATCGCGCGTGCGCGCCCGTTCGATGACCGTGGTTTCGCCCGGCGCGTTGAGGCCCGCCAGCAGCACCGCCGACTTCACCTGCGCCGACGGCACCGGCACCTCGTAGGCAACAGGAAGCGCGTCTTCCGCTCCGATCACGGTCAGGGGCAGGCGGCCGCCCTCGCGCGCGACGAAACGCGCGCCCATGCCCTCGAGCGGCGTGGTGACGCGCGCCATGGGGCGCGCGCGCAGCGAGGCATCGCCGGTGAACTGCGCCGTCAGCGGCTGCGACGCCACCGCTCCGATCAGAAGCCGCGTGCCGGTGCCCGAATTGCCGAGGTCGAGCACGTCGGCGGGCGTGGCGAAGCCGCCGACGCCGACGCCGTGGACGCGCACCGCGTCCGGCGCGTCCTCGACCGTTGCGCCCAGCGCGCGCACGGCGGCGAGCGTCCGCATCACGTCGTCGGCGCGCAGCAGATTGTCGATCCGGGTCTCGCCCACCGCCATGGCGCCGACGATCAGCGCGCGGTGGGATATTGACTTGTCGCCCGGCACCCCAATATTGCCGCGGAGCGCCGCGGATTTCGCCGATCGCATCGCCGTCACGGTCGCTCCGACTCCCGATCGAGGGCGGCGCCGCGCGGACCGTCCGCCGCCGCTGTGGCCCGTCTCTAACACAGTCCTCGGGACGCCGGAACAGTCGCGCACGCGATGCGGGAGAGTGGCGCATCCGCGGACGAAATTTTGATTTTGACAGAGGGCATCGGTCGTGGCATTGGGCGACCGATGGGCTCCGGGAAGGCGGAGGGATGACAGTGATCAAGGCCGAGTGGGGACAGAAGCGGATGTGCCAAAGTTGCGGCGCGCGGTTCTACGACATGCGCCGCAATCCGATCGTCTGCCCCAAATGCGGGACGGCGTACGACCCGAGCGCGTTCTCCAAGCCACGCCGGCGAGCCGAGCCAGCGGTGGCGCAGCCGGTGCCGGTCGCCGCCGCGGCGCCGGTCGACGAGGCCGCCCTCGAGCCCGAGGTCGAGGTGGACCTCGAGGAAGCTTCGGACGAGAACGAGGAGGAGGAGGACGAGACCATCGAGGACGCCTCCGAGCTCGGCGAGGACCATGACGACATGGCCGAGGTAATGGAGAACCTCGACGAGGACGAGGAGCGCTAGATTTTCATGGCGCGGCGCGAGAGGGACCGCTAGGGTCCGGCGCGCGCGGCGGCACCCGGGGCCATAGCTCAGTTGGGAGAGCGCTTGAATGGCATTCAAGAGGTCGGGGGTTCGACTCCCCCTGGCTCCACCACTTCCAAAGGCCGCACCGGCGAGGGTGCGGCCTTTTCGTTCGCCTCAGCGCCCGCCGATATAGACGTCGCGCAGGACGCGCGCCTCGAGGCGAAGCTCGTCCAGCCGGTACTTCACCACGTCGCCGATGCTCACGAGCCCGACCAGGCGCCCGTCCTCGACGACGGGCAAATGGCGGGCGCGATGGCGGGTCATCAGCGACATCAGTTCGGCCACGTCGTCACCCGGCACGCAGGTCACGACGTGGGTCGCCATGATCTCCGCCACCTTGAGCTCGGGCGCGTAGGCGCCGTGCTCGGAGACGGCACGCACGATCTGGCGCTCGGAGACCAGCCCGACTGGCCGGTCGCCGTCCTCGACCACGACCAGCGCGCCGATATTGTCGAGGCGGAGCCTGTCGGCGACCGTCTTGAGCGTGACGTCCGGCCGCGTCGTCGCCACGGCGCGGCCCTTCTTGTCCAGGATTCCGGAAACATTCATCGTCGTATTCCCTTTCGCTCGGCCACGCGGTCGGGCGTTCGACGCCGACGAGTGTGGCGCGGCAAAAGGGGCAAGAATGTGATCCGGAAGGCGCTCGCCCGGACGCGGCGCCCGCGCTAGGATCGCGCCATGGGTGAGGGCCTCCTTCTCGTCGGCAGCGTGCCGCTCGACACGGTCGAGCAGGTCATGCGCGAGTTCGGCGGCCCGCTCGGCCCTTATTTGCCTGCCCTGCCCGACGGCGAAGTCGGTGAGCGCCGGTCGTGGGTCAATCGCCTGTGCTACCAGGTCTTCAACGGCCATCCCGACCTGGAGACGATCCAGCGCCCCGAGCCCGTCGACGGGCGCGAGCAGCTTCTGCCGCGGAGCCGCGACGATAGCTGGCGGTTCCGCGTCAGGCCCGGGGTGGCGCGTGTCCTGTTCGGCCATCCCGGCACGCGGCTCGGCTACGCGCGCGACGCGGTGGCCGCCCACTTCGTCCTCAAGACGCTGCGCGAGAAGGGCGTCCTGCCGGCCGGGCTCCGGCTGCAGGTCTCGATCCCGATGGTGAACAGCGTGGTCCGGCCCCTCTACTTCCCCGACGCGGCGGACCTGGACCGCGTGCGGCCGGGTTTCGAGGAGCTGCTGGCGGCGGAGCTCGATGCGATGCTGGCGCGCATCCCGCACGCGGACCTCGCCCTCCAGTGGGATTGCGCGTGGGAGACCCAGGCCGTGTCCGGCGCCGCCGGCGAATATGCGGGCGAGGCCGAGATCGCCACGCACCTGGCGCCGATCGCGCGGCTCACGCACCGCATCCCGGAGGCGGTCGCGCTCGGCTTCCATTTCTGCTTCGGCACGTTCGGCGGCTGGCCGGCCTTCGCCCCCGATGGGCTCGGCCCCACCGTGGCGCTCGCCAACCAGGCCGTCGCCGGGGCGGGACGACGGGTCGACTGGCTCCACATCCCGACCCTCGACCGCGCCGACGACGCGTTCTACGCGCCGCTCGCCGGTCTCGACCCGCAAGGCGCGCGGGTCTATCTCGGCGCGATCCACCACATGGAGACGTTCGAGGGCCGGCTCGCGGCGGCGCGGCGGCATCTCCCGGCGTTCGGCCTCGCCGCCTATTGCGGCTTCGGCCGCACCCCGCCGGAAGGGCTGCCCGACATCCTCGCGGACCACCTGGCCGCGCTGCGCATCGCCGCGCTGGGCTGAATCCGCTACATCGCGGCGCGGCGCGCCGGTTGCGCGGTTCGCACCGCGCGGCAGAAGATGCCGGGCCCTCCCTCGGCCGGCTGGAATGCATCGGCCGCGCCGGCCACCGTCTCATCCGCGCCGAGGAACAGCACCCCGTCGTCGGGAAGGAGGTCGGCGAGGCGGCGCAACGTCTCGCCGCGCGTCTCGGCATCGAACCGGTCGAGCACGTTGCGGCAGAACACCACGTCGAACATGCCGAGCTGCCGGTAGGATTCGATCAGGCTGTGGCGGCGGAACTCGACCATGCCGCGCAGGTTCGCCGCGATGCGCCAGCCCGCCTCCTCGTTGCGGAAATGCTCGAGCAGTGTCCGGATCGGCAAACCGCGCTGGATCTCGGCGGTGGAATAGATCCCGGCCTGCGCCTTGGCGAGCGCCGCCTGCGATACGTCGGTCGCCAGCAGCTCGACGGTCACCCCGGCGAGGCGGCCGGCAAGTCCCGCCAGCACGATCGCGATCGAATAGGGCTCCTCGCCGCCGCCGCAACCGGCCGACCAGATGCGCAGGCGCTTTTCGTCGGTCCCGGCGCGGGCCGCGGCGAGCGCGGGCAGAACGGTGCGGCCGAGCGCTTCGAATGGCGTCCAGTCGCGGAAAAAGGCCGACTGGCCGGCCACCAGCGCGTCGATCACGTCGGCCGCGATGCGGGCGTCGGCCGACGAGCGCACCATCCAGGCCAGCTCGTCGATGCCCGACAGAGCGAGCCGGCGGATCAGGGGCGCGAGGCGCCCCTCCAGCAGATAAGTCTGGGAATCGGCGATGACGGCGCCGGCCGTGCGGCGCAGCAGGCGCGCGAGAAAATCGAAGCTGTCGCGCTTCACGGCGCCAGTCCCGCGAGGCGCAGCCGTGCCTGCACGATCTCGCTGTCGAACGGCTTCACGATGTACTCCGCCGCGCCTTCGCGCACCGCGTCGGCCATCTCGGCCGGCCCGTCGCGACGGCTGCAGAACACGACGGCCGGCTTCCCGCCGGCGCCGCCGTCGCGCAGCAGCTTGAGCACCTTGAGGCCCGGCATGTCCGGCAAATCCCATTCGACCACCACGAGGTCCGGCGGGCTCGTGCGGCAGTGCTCGAGCGCGGCGAGACCGGTCGCGGCCTCACTGACCGCGAACTCCAGCGCCTCGAGAGCAATCTTCAATACGGTACGTACGACGGGCGACGCGTCGACGACCAGGCAGCTCCGCATTCGGCTCTCCAGGTCGGACGCCCAGGAACGCGGGCGCGCGCCCACCGTCGCGCCAAACGGTTAATTTGCGCTGAATTGCGACGGGCTCGGCGTCATGCGGGGGCGGGCAGCACCAGCCGGATCGTCACCGTGTCGGGCCGGTCGGCCTGCGTCTCGATGCGGCCGCCGGCGGCCTCGGCGACGCGCGCGGTGAAATAGCCATGCACGTTGCGCGCGGTGAGCGCGTCCGGCCCGAGCTCGCCCGCCAGCGCGCCGAGCGTCGCCGCCTCGATCCGGGCGCCCTTGCCGGTGGCGGTGAGGGTGACGCCCGCCGCGGGCGCGGCGTCCAAAGCGACCGCGAGCGTGCCGCCGCGCGGCAGCGTGTCGATACCGAGTGCCAGCGCGTTGAGCAGCAGCTTCATGCCGCGCTTGCCGAGCCCGCCGTCCGAGCCTGCTGCACCCGCATCCTGCGGCCAGTCGAGACGCACCTTGCCGTCGCGCACCAGGCCGCCAGCCAGCCGGCGCGCCTCGCCAAGCGAGATCGCCGGCGCCTCGGCCCCGCCCAGCCCATAGGCGACGCGGTAGAACTGTAGCCGGCCCCCCGCTTCGGCCGCCGAAGCGGCGATCAGCTCCGACACCTCCTCCAGCATGTCGGCGCCGCCATCGGCGAGGAGCTCCATCCCGTTATTGACCGCGCTGACCGGGCTGATCAGCTCGTGGCAGAGGCGCGAGCAGACGAGCTCGAGAACGCGCATTTCGACCGTCGGCTTCATGGTCCCCCCTACGCCGCCGTGGCCCCACCCTACAACGCGCACTCCGCCACGGTCCAGGCGACCAGGGCGGCGCGGGCGAGGTCGGCGATGTGCGGCGGGCCGGTGTAGCGCTCGGCCGACCGCCAGACGCCGACGAAGGCGAACAGGTTGTACGGGATGGGCGAGACGTAGGCGAGCACTACCACGAACGTCGGCGCGTTCAGGCTGAGTGCGCCGTAGACAAGGAACGTGCCCGCGACGTTGAGGATGGCCCCCAGTGCCACCGCCCACGTCCAGAAGGCGCGCGCCAGCGGCTCCTCGCCGCGCCACAGCCGGATCGCCCAGGACTGGAGCGCGCCCGGCATCCCCTGCCCCTGCCCGTTCGCCGCCATGGAGGCAACCTTACACCCGTTCCCGGCGGCCGGTGGTAGCGCGCTTGCGCAAGGCGGGTCCGCGCGGGGGGCACGCGAGGCGGCTCTACAGCACCGCCATGTCTTCGGAGGCGGACTCGCGCACGACCTCGGCAGCGGTCTGGGCGAGGTGGCGCAGCTCGTCCGGGTCGCAGCCGATGGCGGAGAGCCAACGCGGGTGGCTGAGCACCACCCCCTCGTCAAGCGAGGCCCAGACGTCGTCCGCCTCGACGTCCTCGTCGGTCAGGTCGCTGATCCGCATCAGAAAGGGCGGCAGGCCGATATGGGCGACCCACCAGTTCTCCTCCAGCCGGCCCGAGCCCGCCTCGTACATTACCCCCACCACGTAGCCGCGCGGCAGGTCTTCGGCGACGATCTGGTCGGGCGCGGGGTCGAACGGATGCTCGTCGAGCGCGAGCCGCTCGATCACCTGGACGTCGTTCACCGCGTCGATCGCGCCCGCGACCAGCCGCGCCAGCTCGGCGGGGTCCGCCTCGCCCGGGTCGAGGAACTTGAGGTTGCCCAGCGCGAAGCCGGGGTCGGAGCGCAGCGGGAAGGCGAGGTCCGCCACGTCGCCGGACGGCAGGCCACGCTCCGGCCGGCGGATCACGCGCAGGAAGAAGGCCGGCTCGCCCAGATGGATCAGCCAGACGTCCTGGCCGTCCTCGGCGAATTCCGGCCAGGAATAAAGGCGTCCGACCAGCATCTCGGCCATGGCGCATCCCTGACAGATGCGCGCCGCGATGGCAAGCCGCTGCCCGCCGCACCGCTACATCGGCTTCTGGAACCTGAGCACGAACTCGTCGACCTTGCCCGGCATGCGGAACACGATGACGTTGCGTGGGTCGTCCGGATGGCGCAGGAAATTGCCCTCGCCCACCAGCTTGAAGCCCGCCGCCTCGACCTCCCGGCGCAGGCTCGCCTCGGCGATGCGGTGGTATTTCTTGCCGACCTTGGCGTCGTCCTCGGGCCGGGCCGAATGGTCGGCGACGACGAGATACCCGCCCGGCTTGAGGGCGGCGAACAGTGCCCTGTTCATCTTCGCGCGGTCGACGTCCATGAAGGTCACGTCGTGATAGGCGAAGAAGAAAGTGATGAGATCCAGCGGCGGCAGGCCGGCCGCCGGGTCGTCGTAGGGCCGCGCAAGCCCTTCGGCGTTCTTCATCGCAGGGGTTTTCAGCCGCGCCTCGAATTTGTCGGAGACCGAGGGCGCCTGACCCCAGACCTTGCCGGTCGGGCCGACCGCACGCGCCATCAGCTCGGTCGAGTAGCCGGCGCCGGCCCCCATGTCGAGCACCTTCCAGCCGGTCCTCGGCCCGGTGAAGGTGAGAAGCGCGAGCGCATCGCGCCGTTTGTCATTCTGGCGGTCCGCCGCGCTCCGGTCCGGCGCCGCCAGGATCTTCGCATAGTCCTGGGCCCGGGCGGTGCCGACGGGTCCGAAAAGCACGATGCCAAGCGCCAGGGCGACGAGCCTAACGGATGGGGGGCACACCGGATTGAGAATGGGCATAGGCGACCTCCGCTCTGCGGAGCCGGCACGCCGCCGTCCGCCACGCGATCTTGCCCGATTTTGGCGCGCACGGAAATCGCGGTCGGGTACGCCGTTCAGGCCGGGCGCCGCCGGCGCACCTCAACGACACCTGCGACGATCGCGAGGGGGCCGCGTCAGGAAGCCTGGCGCCTTCCCGGACAGCACCGAATATGATCGGCTGTCCCGCCGGCATGTGCCCGGCAGCAACGGGAGGAAAGGAGGCTGCGATGTTCAAGGGGTTCGTGATCGGCGTTCTAGCGACGATCGTTGCCGCGGCGGCCTGCGGATATGTCGTGCTTCGCCTCGGTCTCGTGCCGGCCAATGCCGACGCCACGCCCGGCGCCCTGGAAGAATGGGCGGCCGGCACCTCGCTAAACGCGACCCTCGCCCGCGAGGCGCCGGCGGAGCCGAACCCGGTTCAATCGACCGAAGCCAGCCTAGTGGCGGGCATCAATCTGTATAGCCGGCACTGCGCCATCTGCCACGGCACCGCGAAGGGCGCTGCGTCGGCATCGCCGGTCGCCAAGGGCGAATACCCGGCGCCCCCGCAGCTCGCCACTGACGGCGTTGAGGATGACCCGGAAGTGTACAGCTTCTGGAAGATCAAGCACGGCATTCGCTGGACCGGAATGCCGTCGTGGAAGGACACCTTGTCCGACCAGGAGATTTGGACTCTTGCTCTGTTCCTGAAGCATATGGACAAGCTGCCGCCCGCGGCCGAAGCGGCCTGGCAGAACGTCCGAAACTGACCGCGCCGTCTCGGGCGGTCCCGTCGTTTCCACGGTCGGCTTTTCTTAACCGGGCGGGACGAGTATCCTCCGCCCGCCTGTGGATGAGCCTGTGGACAGGCTGTGGATCGTTTGGGATGACTGGATATCTCGACCGCTATCGCGAGGACGGCTACGCCGTGGTGCGCGGCGTTTTTGCGCCTTCCGAGGTCGCTGAGCTGGCGGGCGCGTTCGACCGGGCGCACGCGGCGGCGCTTTCCCATCCGAAGAGCTTCCGCCATGGCAATTTGCTCTACCGCCTGGCCGAGGACGCGGCGCTCGGCCGCATCGTGCGGCTGGTGCAGTGGCCGTCCTACGAGGACGCGACCTTCCAGCGCTTCCGCACCGATCCGCACATCGGCGCCATATTGGCGCCGCTGGTCGGGCGCGACGTAAAGCAGATCATCAACCAGCTCCACTGGAAGCCGCGCGGCGCGGCGATGGCCGAGTTCGGCTACCACCAGGACATCCGCTTCCGCCGGCCGCGCACGGCCTATCGCGACCCGGCGGCGAACTATGTGCAGACCGGCATCGCCGTCGACCGGCACTGCGCCGCGACCGGGGCGATGACCGTGCTGCCGGGAAGCCACCGGCTGGGCGAGCTCGACATGCCGGTCAAGGGCGCGGTAATGCAAACGGCGATGGACGATGGCGACCTGGCGCGGCTCGGGCTCGATCCCGCGCGTGTCACGACGCTCGACATGGAGCCGGGCGACGTGGCGCTCTGGCACCTCCATTTGCTGCACGGCTCGGGCCCCAACGAGGGCGCGGCCGACCGCCGCTTCTACATCAACGGCTATGTCCGGGCCTCGGCCTGCGACCGCGGCGAGTGGGCCTTCCGCGACGGCAAACCCTGCGCGCTCGGCGTGCCCGTCCTGGTCCATTACGAGGACCTCCACGCAAGGCCCGAACCGCACTACGTGGATTAGCCGTCACCGGGCTGCCGACCCTTTCGTGCGGCCGGCGTCTGTGCCATCAATGGCCGATGGCGACGACCCCCGACCCGATGGCGCTGGTGCGCGAATCCGTGGCGCGGCTTTGCGCCCGCTTTCCCGGCGAATACTGGCGCCAGCTCGATCGCGAGCGCGCCTACCCGACCGAATTCGTGCAGGCCATGACCGATGCCGGGTTCCTCTCGGTGCTGATTCCCGAGCGCTATGGCGGGGGCGGCGGCGACATCGCGCTGGCCGGCGCCATCCTGGAGGAGGTGCACCGGTCGGGCGGCAACGGCGCGGCCTGCCACGCGCAGATGTACGTGATGGGCACGCTGCTGCGCCACGGGTCCGACGCGCAGAAGGACCGGTACCTTCCCGCCATTGCCTCGGGCGCGCTGCGCCTGCAGGCGTTCGGCGTGACCGAGCCCTCGAGCGGCACCGACACGCTCGGCCTCAAGACCACCGCCGTGCGCGATGGCGACCATTACGTCGTCTCGGGCCAGAAGGTGTTCACCTCGCGCGCCGAGCATTCCGACCTGATGGTGCTGCTCGCCCGGACCGCGCCCGCGGGCGAGGGCAAAGCGCGTACCGCCGGCCTCTCCGTCTTCCTGGTCGATTTGCGTGAGGCGCGCGGCCACGGCCTCGAGATCCGGACGCTGCGTACCATGATCAACCACGCGACGACCGAGATCTTCATGGACGGTCTGCGCGTGCCGGCCGGGAACCTGGTCGGCGAGGAAGGGCGAGGCTTCCGCTACGTGCTCGACGGCATGAACGCCGAGCGCATCCTGATCGCGTCCGAATGCCTGGGCGACGCGCGCTGGTTCATCTCCCGCGCTGCCGACTACGCCAAGGAGCGCGTGGTGTTCGGCGCACCGATCGGGCGCAACCAAGGCGTGCAGTTCCCGATTGCCGAGGCCTACGCGAAGACCGAGGCGGCGGCGCTGATGGTCGCAAAGGCCGCGTCGCTGTTCGACGCGGGCGAAAGCTGCGGCGCCGAGGCGAACATGGCGAAACTCCTGGCGTCGGAGGCGTCGTGGCAGGCGGGCGACACGTGCCTGCAGACCTTCGGCGGGTTCGGCTTCGCCGAGGAGTACGATGTCGAGCGCAAGTTCCGCGAGACGCGGCTCTACCGCACGGCGCCGATCTCGACCAACCTGATCCTCGCCTACATCGCCGAGCATGTGCTCGGCCTGCCGCGATCCTACTGACGGAAGTCGATTTTGACTATTTGACCTTCGCCATCTATGTCAAATCAAAAGAGACAGGATACCACATGCCAAATTTGATTAATTTCCGTATCAATCGCGAAAAAGAGAAAAAACGAATTTTCATTGATACTGTTGTGCGAGATTTGGTATTTCCGCCCTCAGGGGAACAGCCAGACAAGATCACAAACCTAAAGCCATCAGAAGAGTATAAAGTGCATAAAGAATTATACCATATATTAGGCGTCTTGGATTCTAAGACCTCTGCGTTATTGAGATTCAATGCTCTAGAAATGGTAATTTTCATATTTGCATTAAGTTCAGGTAAAGACTTTGCACCGAGCCATCTTGAGGTTGACACATTTATTTCTGGAATCTTACTTGTTTTGCTGTCAATGCTCCTTTGTTTGAGCGTTGTCCGTATCGCGTGGCCTTTTTTGGGCCTTAACACAACTTTATCCAATGATGCTTTGGAAGTAGCCAAGGTAGTTGATAGTCGGACGAAGCGTTATCAGGGAGCGTGGCTGGCGTCCTTCGTGGGAATTGTTCCCTTAGGGCTTTTACTATGGCTCAAATTCGTAACATGAGGGAAGCTCATGACCAAAGACACAACTGCAGAGACAATTCAGGTTCAGGGATTGTCAGCAAAAGATCAAGAACTCGTAATGAGTGCTAGGCAAATGCAAAATTCCGCATATGCTCCGTATTCTGGGTTCCACGTCGGTGCAGCTGTGCGATCCGTTACGGGCAAAATTTACGTCGGCGCAAACCTTGAGAATGCCGCGTATGCCGTCACTACATGTGCGGAAGTCGCCGCATTATCTGCTGCCAATAGCGCGAATGATCGAGAGATTGAGGCTATCGCGATCGCAGGTCGTCTTGCGAGCAGCGGTGAACCCCTCGCGGACCAATACACGATGCCCTGCGGACGCTGCCGCCAAATCATTTTTGAGCTCGCCCAACTTGCTAACATTGATGTGAAGGTGCTCGCCGTGGCTCAGGACGGCAACTCGGTGCTTGTCACGACCATTGACGCGCTGCTGCCATTTGCGTTCGGCCCGGCCGATCTGGGGATTGTGCCTACGCCTAGGCGAAGGTCCGCCGCTGCACGCTGAAGGAGGCAACGACAATGCCGCCGACCCTGGACCAGGACCAGGACCCGTTGGAATAGCCAGCTACGAAAGACTCCGACCCTTTCACGCGCCGCCGGGCCTAGTTTCCCCCGATGGGATGCCAGCGGCAGGCGCCGACGCCGCCGTCAACCAGAATGTCGGCCCCGTTGATGTAGGACGCGCCCGCGGACGCGAGGAACACCGCGACGCTGGCGATCTCCTCGCACTCGCCGGCGCGGCCCATCGGCACGTTCGAGACGAGCCCCTCGCCGATCGCGGTCTGACGCGGATCCTCGCCCGACCAGAAGCGGTGCGTGGCGGGCGACTTGACGATGCCCGGGCTGATCGAATTGGCCCGGATGTTGAACGGCGCACCCTCGGCCGCGAGCATGCGGGTGAGCCCCATCACCCCCGCCTTGGTCGCGCCGTGCGCCGAGGTGCGCAGCGGCAGGAACTCGATATGGCCCGAGATCGAGGCGGTGTTGAGGATCAGCCCGCCGCCGCGCGCGACGAGGTAGGGCCAGACGGCGAGCGTCGTGACGAACGGCATGGTGAGCTCGTAGCGGATCGTCTCGTTCCACGCCTCGACGGTCGACTGGCCGAACGGGCCGAGAGCGCGCAGCGAACCCGCGTTGTTGTAGAGCACATCGATGCCGCCGAACGTGGCGACCGCCTCCTTCGCCCATTTTTCGGCGTTGGCGAACTCCGAAAGGTCCAACGGCTGCATCGAGCGCATCGCCCCGCCGGCTTCGGTGACGAGGCGCACCGTCTCGTCGGCTTCCTTTTCCTTCACGTCGCAGCCGAAGACCAGCGCGCCCTCGCGCGCGAAGGCAAGCGCGGCGGCGCGCCCCTGCCCGCCCGCAGTGCCCGAGATCAGCACGACCTTGTCCTTGAGCCCGTCCATCGTTCCCTCCCGGAATGGTTCCGCGAAGGATAGCCTACGGCTCGAAGGTGATCAGCCCCATCCCGGTCGTCATCGGCGCGTAGTAGCCCCGGTGGATGCGCCGCGCGGCGGGGCCCAGGGCGCCGCGCATCACCAGCCACATGATCAGCTCGACCGCCTCGGCGCCCGCCTGTTCCATCAGCTGGTGGTGGGTGATCTCGCAGAGCGACCCCGGGTCGCGCTCCAGCCGGTCGAGGAAGTCGCGGTCGAACGCCTCGTTCATGTAGCCGAAGCGCGGCCCGTTGAGCTGGTGCGACATGCCGCCGGTGCCGACGATCACCACCTTGAGGTCCGTCGGATAGGCCGCGATGGCGCGCGCGATCGCTTCGCCCAGCCGCCAGCAGCGCCGCGCCGTCGGCAGCGGGTGCTGCACCACGTTGACCTCGAGCGGCACCGCCGCGACCGGCCAGTCGGGCGCGTTGGGGAAGCAGAGGTTCATCGGAACCAGGAAGCCGTGCTCCAGCCCCATCTCCTGGCAGACGGTGATGTCGAACTCGTCGTAGACGAGGGATTCGCAGAGGTGCCAGGAGAATGCGGCGTCGCCCCTGAGATCGGGCAGCGGGCGGCGGCCGAACCCTTCGTCGGCGACGAAGTAGCTGTCGGCGGCGCCGATGGCGAAGGTGGGGTACTTGTCGAAGAAGAAGTCGGCGCCGTGGTCGTTGTAGACGATGATCGCGACGTCGGGCGCGAGGCGGTCGAGCCAGTCGCGCACCGGCACGAACATGTCGTCGAGCGGTGCCCATTCCGGCGCGCGCATCCGCTTGCGGTCGTAGGCGACACCAACCGACGGAACGTGCGAGGTGCCGATGCCGCCGACGAGCCGTGCCATCAGGTGGCGCCGCCGACGTTACGCGTCGCCAGGAACCGGTCGAGCGTCTCGCCGCGCTGCTGCGCCCCGATCTCGTAGAGCCCGATCCCCGTGGCCGCGCCCAGCTTCAGCAGCATGTAGATGTTCGCTCCGGCCTTGATCATGCCGAGGAAGTCGCGCGCGCGCACCAGCGCCTGCTCCTCCGCGGTGAGGCTGAAGCGCGCCATGTACGCCGCCTCGTCCGCCTTGAAGGCGCCACGCGCCTCGTCGGTCGTAAGCGAGATGCACAGCTTGTTGAGCCGATAACCGCGGCGCGACAGCGCCCCGTCGAACACGTAGGTGTCGGGAATGGGATGGGCGCGGTTGCGCTGGTCGGCCATCGGCGGTTCAGTCGTTGCCGTAATCGTGATCGGGATAGTTGGTCTCGCCCAGCTTCCAGTAGCCGCGTGTGTGCACGTGGTCGAGCGCGACGCCTTTCTCCTTGAGGAGGTAGGTGCGGATGCGGCGCATCGCGGCGGCCTCGCACGCGATCCACCAATAGCTGCCGGCGGGCGCGTCGAGGTCGCGCACTGCCCGTTCCAGCAGCAGGCCAGGCTGGACGCGCTTTGCGTCCACGATGCGATGCAGCCAGATCGGGCTCGCCGCGGCGGTCGGGCTCAGCGGCCGCTCCTCCGCCGCGTCCTCGATCTCGCAGAAGACGGTCGCGCCCGCCCCGGCCGGCAGCGCTTCGAGAATCGTGCCGGCGGCCGGCATGGCGGTATCGTCGGCGACGACGACGACGTGGCGCAGATCCTCCGGAATGTCCCAGCCGCCGCCTGGCCCGGCGATGTGCAGCGGATCACCTGGCTTGGCCTTGGTCACCCATTCGGCGGCGATGCCGTCCCCGTGCAGGACGAATTCGCAGTCGAGGGTGCCGGATTTGGGATCGAAGCGCAGCGGCGTATAGGTGCGCGACGGCGGGCGTGGGGCCCCGGGCGGCATGGCGTCGCGCGCCACGACCGGCTCGCCGGGCGGGGCGAAGACGAGCTTCATGTGCGCGCCGGGTCGCGGCGAGGTGAATTCGGCTAGCTCCTCGCCGGCGAAGGTCACTCCGATCACGCGCGGCGTGATTTGCGCGATGCTGCGCACAGTCACGGAGCGGGGCGGCGGGCGCTGGCGCCGCGGCGGGGCGGCCGGGGCCGCGGTGTCTCGTGCCGAGTTGGCCATGTTACGTGCTCCGGATGGTTGCGGGCGCCGTGGCGGAGTCCTGATCTAGCGCCTCGCGGGCCGGTTTTCCAGCATTTCGGGACGCATGGTTGACCCGGCCGGCTGCGCGGCCTAGCGTCGAAACGGCAGTTGGGCCGCGGCGTTGGGCCGGAAAACGGCAAACGGAGCGGAGGTAACCGATGAAGCGATTTGCGGCGATCGTGGCGGTGCTGGCGTTTTGGAGCCAAGTGGCCGCGGGCGCCCCGCACAAGGCCGCGCCGCCCCTTCCCGCGCTCGACAAGGCCGCCGCGCCCGACGAGGCCGCCGCGCCCAAAACCGGCTCCCTCTACAACAAGCCCGTCTACAACGCCGCGACAGGGAGCTACTTCGAGCTTTTCTTTCCGGACAAGGCCGTCGCCAAGTCGATGGACACGGCGCGCAGCTTCACCTGGACGGAAGCGACAGAAATCGCCCGCGGCCAGTTCTACAAGGGCACCCGCGGCCGGCTTGCCTTGGTCGAGAACCGGCAAACCAACGATTTCCTGATCGAAACCTTCCGGCCCAGCCACCCGGCCTGGATCGGGTTGCGCTTTCGCTGCGACGTCCGCGCGCTGCAATGGGTGACGGGCAAGATCTGGCCCCTGACCAGCTACGCCAACTGGGGGCCGGTGTGGAACGTCGCAGGCTCCAAGCCCTACGATCCGGGCCGCATCAATTGCGGCCGGGGCGGCGGCGCGCTGCCGGTCCATTACTGGGGACGGGCCGGCAGCTACAAGTGGAACGCCAACGGCGACCGGCAGCGCTTCAGCCTGATGTTCGTCGAGTTCCCGACAGGCCGCAAATAGGCCTAGCTCGCGCCGCCGCCGCGGATTCTTCGGAACTGCCGCCCGTCGCCCGTGACGCGGGAGTAATTCGGGTGGGTGGCATAGGCGGGTTGCGGAAGTGCCCTTCCGCCCCGGTCGTCCGGCGCCGCTGCCGGGGCGAACTGGGCCGTGGGAGCCGGCGCCTTCGCGAGCTCCCTGTCGACGACCGCGCGGCAGATCACCATGAACGCGATCAGATGCCAGAGGAGGTCGTAGAACTCCATCGACAGGAACGCGCCGCCGACGCAGTAGCCGACCAGCGCGGTTTGCGTCATCGCCGAGAGATCCCTGACCCACGCCAGATCGGGCCGTCCACGGGTGCGGCGAGCCACGATCCGGCCATAGCGGAAGGCCAACAAGATGGCCGAGACAAATAGCAGGAGGCCCGGAAAGCCCTGCGTCTGCAGCATTTCGAAATACATGCTGTGGGCAATCAGAAGGCCCTTTCTGGGAAGGTAGCTCCAGGGCGTCAGCGAATATTTCCAGAGAGCCGGATCGTTAGGGATCTTGAAGCCGCCGCCGAACGGGTGGTCTTTGACGAAGTTGATCGCGAAGTACCAGTGGCCGAGCCGCTCCTCGGCCGAATCGTCTTCCTGATAGGTTTCCACCGTGTTCAGACGGTGCGTGTACTTTTGGGGCATCAAATAGAACGCGCCCACGAACGCGAGGGCCAGCATGGGGGTGAGGGTGAATTTGTGGCGCGACTTCATGGCCATATAGGCCAGCATCGCGACGAGCCCGACGAAGGCGCCCCGCGAATACGACCCGAACACCGACAGGAAGAAGAACGGATAGCCGCTATAGAGGCCGAGCCGGACGATCCGGCGCGAGGCCTGAAGCTGCATGTAGCGCAGCAGGGGAATGACCGTCAGGAGCGCGAGAGCGAGGTTGTTGTTCTCGGCGATAACGCTGCCGCTTGGGCCATTGAGCCGCGAATAGCCGCCGTGGATGATCGTGGTGATCCCGCCACGCACGGCGTAATAGCCGAGCGATGCCACGATGATCCAGACGAGCATCGTCATCCGCTTCCGATCCTGCATGAGGATCGTGGTGAGGACCGAGAAAGCGAGCACTTTCAACGCCTGCGACCATTCCAGCATCGCCATGTTGGGATTGAGCGAAAACGGAAAGGTGATGCTGATCCAGAGCGCCATCAGGACCATCACCACGATGATCGCATAGGGCGGCGGCTTTTTCGGTTCTTTCGAGCACAGCCACGCGATGAAGGTCGCCGCTCCGATGATGAACGCGAAGGGCAGCCCGTAGGCGAAGCCATAGGCGAGCCGCTGCGGGTACATGTACGATACCCACGAGTAGACGACGACGCCGATCTCGGGCCGCACGAACGCGACCGGCACCGCACCGAAAACGATCATCGTGACGAGCAGGCTTCTCAGCATCGCTTAGCGGCTTCGTCCGCGGGCCATGCGGTCGGCGCCGTCGACCGCGCCCGGCCAGGGCAGGGCCGGTGCGACCCGGCTGCGGACCATATCGTCTGCGGGACGCAAAGTATAGAAGCCTCGCGGCACATGGCCGTTCCCCGCCGCGGTCGTCCATGCCGCCAGCGGCAGTGTCGCGCGCAGCCCGTTTATGATCCGTGAACGCTTGAAGCGGCGGTTCGGCCTCATCCGGCCGGCGCGAGGCGCCGCTACGTCTCGTCCACGATCGGGTTGACGAGCTTGCCGAGGCCGGTGATCTCGATCTCGATCGTGTCGCCCGCCTTCATCCACTGCTTCTCGCTGTTGGCGACGCGCCCGCACGTGCCGGTGGCGATCATGTCGCCGGGGCGCAGCCGGGTGATCATGGAAAAGTAGGCGACGAGCTTCGACACCGGGAAGATCATGTCGGCGATGCAGGTTTCCTGCTCGACCTTGCCGTTGAGTCGCGAGACGAGCTGCATATCCCTGTCGGGCGGCACCTCGTCCAGCGTCATCATGTAGGGGCCGACCGCGCTCGAATGGTAGAAGTTCTTGCCCTGGTCGGTCGTGCGGCTCTGGAAATCGCGCAGCGACCCGTCGTTGAAGATGGTATAGCCGGCGACGTGAGCCATGGCGTCGGCCTCCGAAACGTGGCGCGCCTCCCTGCCCATCACCACCATCAGCTCGCCCTCGAAATCGAAGTCCTTCGACGCCTGCGGCCTCACCATCGGCTGCTTGTGCCCGACCAGGGACTCGTCGAGCTTCATGAACAGGCGCGGGAACTTGGGCGCCTCGCGGCCGGTCTCCTGGATGTGGCCGGCATAGTTGAGCCCGGTGCAGAAGATGTTGATCCGGTCCGGTATGACCGGGAGATACGTGACTGCGCTTTCCGGGAAATCGGCTTTCTGCCCCTCCGCCGCTCGGCGCGCCGCGTCGAGCGCGCCGGCTTCCAGCAGCTTGAGGAGGCTCGGATGGCGCGCGCCGATGCGCCTGCCGAGATCGACGATGCCGTCCTTGGCGACCACGCCGTAGCTCTGCCGGCCGCCCTCGATATAGGTCGCGATCTTCATGCCTGCCTCCCTTGCGTCCGGCGGGAGTGTAGCCAACCGGCACGGTCCGCGGAACCGCGCTTCGCCCCGTCCTTGCCTCTGCTATAACCCGCGCATGGCCGAACCGTTCGCCGCCCCGGCGGTCCCGCGCGCGACGCTGCGCCTGCAGTTCCACAAGGGCTTCACCCTCGACGATGCCGCGCGCCACGTGCCCTACTTCGCCGCGCTGGGGGCGAGCCATATCTATGCCTCGCCGCTGCTCGCGGCGCGGCCGGGCTCGACCCACGGCTACGACATCGTCGATCACAATTCGATCAACCCCGAGCTCGGCGGCCGCGCCGCCTTCGACCGCTTCGTCGGCACGCTGCACGCGCACGGGCTCGGGCTCATCCTCGATTTCGTGCCGAACCACATGGGCGTCGGCGGCGGCGACAACGGCTGGTGGCTCGACGTGCTGGAATGGGGCCGCGCCAGCCCCTTCGCGCGCTATTTCGACATCGACTGGGACCCGCCCGAGCCGTCGCTCCGCGGCAAACTGCTGGTGCCGTTCCTCGGCACGCCGTACGACGAGGCGCTGCACGGCGGCCAGCTCGCACTGCGCTTCGATGCCGCGGCCGGCACGTTCAGCGTCTGGTATTACGAGCATCGCATTCCCATCGCGCCGCGCGACTACGGTCGCATCCTCACCGACGCGGCGGCCCAAAGCCCGGAGAATCGGGTCGCGCTGGACGGGCTGGCGGCGCGCTTCGCCGCCCTCGACCCGCACGGCCGGGCGCGGGGCAGGATCGCCGAGACGCGCGCGGCGGCCGGGATCGCCAAGGCCGAGCTCGCCGCCCTGGTCGGCGCGAGCCCGACGGCGCTGGCCGCGATCGAGGGCGCGGTCGCCCGGCGCAACGGCACGGCCGGGGTGCCGTCGAGCTTCGCCGCGCTCCACCGCCTCCTCGAGCGCCAGGCGGCGCGGCTCGCCTATTGGCGCGTGGCGACCGACGAGGTGAACTACCGCCGGTTCTTCGACATCAACGGCCTGGCCGGTCTCCGCATGGAGGACCCGGAGCTGTTCGAGGACAGCCACCGGCTGATCTTCGCCCTGATCGCCGAGGGCAAGCTCGACGGGCTCCGGCTCGACCACGTCGACGGTCTCCTCGATCCCGCGGAGTATTGCCGTCGGCTGCAGAACCGCATCGCGCCGCTGATCGCCGCCCATCCCGCGCCGCCCGCCGGCGCGCCGCGCCTCGACACGCCGTTCTACGTGGTGGTCGAGAAGATCCTGGCCCCGCACGAAAGGCTGCGCGAGGACTGGCCGGTCAACGGTACCACGGGCTACGACTTCATGGCCCAGGTCGGCGGGCTATTCGCCGACCCGGCGGGCGCGGCCGCGCTCCGCGCCCTGTTCGCACGCTTCACCGGCGACCGGCGCGACTGGGATCAGATCGCCGTCGAGGCCCGCGGCCAGATCGCCCGCAACAACCTGTCGAGCGAGCTGGGGCTCCTCGCCGGCATGATGCGCCGCCTCGCCAAGGCCAACCTCGCCACGCGCGACTTCACGCTGAACGCGCTGCGCCTCGCGCTGATCGACGTCGCCGCACACTTCCCGGTCTACCGCACCTATGTCGGGCCGCGCGGCGCGGACGAGGAGGACCGGCGCGACCTCGACTGGGCCATCGCGCGCGCGCGCCGCGCCCCCGGCCTCTTGGACCGGTCGATTTACGATTTCGTCCACGACGTGCTGGCGGTCGACACGGGCGCGCTGCGCGGCACCGGCTGGCGGCGGCGCGAGCTCTACGCGGTCGCGCGCAAGATCCAGCAATTCACCGGCCCGATGGCCGCGAAGTCGGAGGAGGACACGGCCTTCTACCGCCATTTCCCGCTCCTGTCGCTGAACGAGGTGGGATCGTCGCCGGCGCGGTTCGGCATGACGGCCGCCGCCTTCCACCGGACCTGCCAGGAACGGCGGCGGCGCCATCCCCACGCCATGCTGGCGACCGCGACGCACGACCATAAGCGCGGCGAGGACGCGCGCGCGCGCATCGCCGTCCTTAGCGAGTGTCCCGCCGACTGGGCCCGCGCGGTCGGCCGCTGGGCGCGGCTCAACCGGCACAAGCGGGCGGAGATCGCCGGGCGCACGGCGCCGTCGCGCGCCGACGAGTATCTCCTCTACCAGACGCTGGTCGGCGCCTGGCCGCTGACCCTGGACGTGCGCGACGCGGACGGGCTTGCCGCGTTTGCCGAACGCATCCGCGGCTACATGATCAAGGCGGTGCGCGAAGCGAAGCGCGAGACCAATTGGGCCCTGCCCGACCCCGACTACGAGTCGGCGATGCACGGCTTCGTCGAGAAGATTCTCGATCCACACCTGAGCCACGGCTTCCTCGCCGAGTTCGCCGGGTTCGTGGACGGACTGGTCGCTGCCGGCGCGCTGAACGGGCTCGTGCAGACCACGCTGCGCCTGACGACGCCCGGTGTGCCGGACCTCTATCAGGGCACCGAGCGCTGGGATTTCAGCCTGGTCGACCCGGATAACCGTCGTCCCGTGCCGTTCGAGCGCCTTGCCGCCGACTTGGCGACGTACCGGGATACGCCCCTTCCCGAGCTGCTGACCGCCTGGCGCAACGGGCGCGTGAAGCAGACCTTGATCGCGCGGATCAACGCGCTGCGCACGGCGCGGCCGGCCCTGTTCGCCGACGGCGACTATCAGCCGGTGGAGGCGTCGGGCGTGCATGCCGGGCGCGTGCTCGCCTTCCGGCGCAGCCACGAGACCGGCGCACTGGCCGTGGTCGTGCCGGTCCTGGCCGCGCGCCTGCTGGGCGACGCGGCCGCGCCTTTGATCGCGCCGGAGGCCTGGGGCGATACCGCGGTCGCGCTGGCGACGGGCGAAGGCACCCTCCCGAACGTGCTGACCGGGCACACGATCGCATGCGGCGCCGATGGGACCGTGCCGCTTGCCGATCTTCTCCGCGATTTTCCGGTGGCGGTGCTGACGTTCGGCTGACGCCGGCGTTTCCCTGCCGGCGAGGCATGCTAGAGTGGCGCGGACCCATGGCACCGGATGACGAAGAACCACGCGCCGCCGGCGCGGGCGTTCCCCGCGCCCGGCGGGGGGCGCCCATCGTGCGGCCGGCGATCCGCGTGTGGCCGGGCCGGCCGGTGCCGCTGGGCGCCACCTGGGACGGCTCGGGCACCAACTTCGCGCTGTTCTCCGCTCACGCCGAGAAGGTCGAGCTCTGCCTGTTCGACGACGACGGGCGGCGCGAGACCGCGCGCATCACCCTGCCCGAGTACACCCACGAGGTGTGGCACGGCTATCTCCCGGACGTGCGGCCAGGCCAGGTTTACGGCTATCGCGTCTACGGCCCGTACGACCCGAAGGCGGGCCACCGCTTCAACCACAACAAGCTGCTGATCGATCCCTACGCCAAGGCGCTGGTCGGCACCCTCGCCTGGGACGACGCGCTGTTCGGCTACGTCCCCGGCCATCGCGACGCCGATCTGTCGTTCAACCGGCGCGACAGCGCACGCTTCATTCCCAAGTGCCAGGTGGTCGACCCCGCCTACACCTGGGGCAGGCGGCCGGAGCGGCGTCCCTGGCACCAGACCATCGTCTACGAGATGCACGTGCGCGGCTTCACCATGCGCCACCCCGACGTGCCCGAGCCGCTGCGCGGCACCTTCGCCGGCCTCGCCTCGGCGCCCGTCGTCGCCTACCTGCGCGACCTCGGCGTGACCGCGGTCGAGCTTCTCCCGGTGCACGCCTTCGTGCACGACCGGCATCTGATCGAGCGCGGCCTGCGCAACTACTGGGGCTACAACACGATCGGGTTCTTCGCACCGCACCTCGAATATCTCGGCAAGGGCGGGCTTGGCGACTTCAAGGCCTTCGTCCAGCAGATGCACAATGTCGGGATCGAGGTGATCCTGGACGTCGTCTACAACCACACGGCGGAGGGCAGCCACCTCGGCCCCACCCTCTCGTTCCGTGGCATCGACAACCGGCGCTATTACTATCTCGTCGCCGGGAACGAGCGCTACTACAACGACTTCACCGGCACCGGCAACGCGCTCGAGCTGCGCCACCAGCACGTGCTGCGCATGGTGACCGATTCGCTGCGCTACTGGGTGTCGGAGATGGGCGTCGACGGGTTCCGCTTCGACCTCGCGACGACGCTCGCGCGCATCGACGGCCGGTTCGGCGAGCATTCGCCGTTCCTCGACGCGGTGGCGCAGGACCCGCTCCTCTCGTCGGTCAAGCTGATCGCCGAGCCGTGGGACACCGGCGAGGGCGGCTATCAGCTCGGCCACTTCCCGCCTGGCTGGGCGGAATGGAACGACCACTACCGCGACACGGTGCGCCGCTTCTGGAAGGGCGACGACGGGCAGCGGCCGGAGCTCGCCTCGCGTTTCTCCGGCTCGGCGGACCTGTTCGACCGGCTGGGGCGGCGCGGCTGGTCGTCGGTCAACTTCGTCACCGCGCACGACGGGTTCGTACTGCGCGACCTGGTCAGCTATAACGAGAAGCACAACGAGGCCAACGGCGAGGGCAACCGCGACGGCTCCGACAACAACAACAGCTGGAACTGCGGCGCCGAGGGCCCGACGGACGATCCCGAGATCCGCGCGCTGCGCCTGCGCCAGATACGCAACTTCCTGACCACGCTCCTCCTGTCGCAGGGCGTGCCGATGATCGTGGCGGGCGACGAGCGCGGGCGCACCCAGGGCGGCAACAACAACGCCTACTGCCAGGACAACGAGATCGGCTGGATCGACTGGCGCACCCATCCGGAAGGCGACGCGCTGCTCGCGCTGACGCGCCGGCTGATCGCGCTGCGCCGACACCACATCGTGTTCCACCGCAACCATTTCTTCCACGGCCGCATCATTCCCGGCACCGACGTGAAGGACATCGTCTGGCTGCGCACCGACGGCGCGGAAATGGGCGGAGACGACTGGAACGGCAATCTGAGGACGCTCGGCGTGCTGCTGTCCGGCGAGGCCGGGCTCCTGCACCTGACCGAGACCGGCGAGCAGGAGCCGGACGACACGTTCCTGCTGTTCCTCAACGCGCACCACGAGGACGTGACCTTCCGCCTGCCCGACGCACCGAACACGGGCAGCTGGGAGACGGTGATCGACACCGTCGAGGATGGCGCGCCGCTTGCCCCTTCGCGCATCGCGCCGGGCGGCGAGACGCAGCTGATCGCGCGCTCCGCCCAGCTTCTCGTCCTCCGCCGCGACAAGGCCGGGCCCTGATGATACTGCCGTTCGGCGCGGAGATCGTGGAGGGCAGCGTGCGGTTCCGCCTGTGGGCGCCGGCGGCAAAAGCGGTGGAGCTTGCCATCGTGGACGGGCCTACGCTGGCGATGGACGGCGCCGACGGCGGCTGGTTCGAGCTGGTGACCGCAGCCGCACGCACCGGCACGCGCTACCGCTACCGCATCGACGGGGGCATGGCGGTGTCCGACCCGGCGTCGCGCTTCCAGCCCGAGGACTCGCACGGCCCGAGCGAGGTGGTCGACCCGGGCGCCTATCGTTGGCGCCACCCCGGCTGGCGCGGCCGGCCCTGGCACGAGACCGTACTCTACGAGCTGCATGTCGGCACGTTCTCGCCCGCGGGCACCTTCGCCGGCGTCGCGGAGAGGCTCGACGAACTGGTCGCGCTCGGCGTCACCGTCGTCGAGCTGATGCCGCTCTCCGATTTCCCCGGCCGGCGGAGCTGGGGCTATGACGGGGTGCTGCCCTTCGCGCCCGATTCCGCCTACGGCACGCCGGACGACCTCAAGCGCCTGGTCGACGACGCGCACGGGCGCGGCCTCGCCGTCTTCCTCGACGTCGTCCACAACCATTTCGGGCCGGACGGGAACTACCTGCACGTCTATGCGCCGCAGTTCTTCACCGACCGCCACCACACGCCATGGGGCGCCGCCATCGACTTCGCCCGGCGCGAGGTGCGCGACTTCTTCATCGCCAACGCGCTCTACTGGCTCGACGAGTACCGCTTCGACGGGCTGCGCTTCGACGCGGTACACGCGATCAAGGACGACTCGCGCCCCGACATCCTCGAGGAGCTGGCCGACACGGTGCAGCGCCGCATCCGCGGCCGGCACGTCCATCTGGTGCTGGAGAACGACGACAACGCGGCGCGCTACCTCGCGCGCGACGTGGACGGCGCGCCGCGCCGCTACGTCGCGCAATGGAACGACGACATCCACCATGCGATGCACGTGCTCGCGACCGGTGAGCGCGAAGGCTATTACGCGGATTACGCGGACGACCCGGCGGGCCACCTGGCGCGCTGCCTCGCGGAGGGGTTCGCCTACCAGGGCGAGGCGTCGGCCCATCGCGCCGGCCGCGCGCGCGGCGAGGCGAGCGCGCACCTGCCACCCACCGCCTTCGTCGCCTTCCTGCAGAACCACGACCAGGTCGGAAACCGTGCCTTCGGCGAGCGCATCGGCGCGCTGGCCGCGCCGCGCGCGGTGGCGGCGCTGGCCGCCATCTACCTGCTTGCGCCGTCGCCGCCGATGATCTTCATGGGAGAGGAGTGGGCGGCGCCCGAGCCCTTCCCGTTCTTCTGCGACTTTCATGACCAGCTTGCCGACGCGGTGCGCGACGGCCGCCGGCGCGAGTTCGAGCACTTTCCCGCCTTCCGCGACCCGGCGGCGCGCGCGCGCATCCCCGACCCGAACGCGGAGCCGACGTTCCGGTCGGCGGTGCTCGACTGGGCGAAGCGCGACGCGGCGCCGCACGCGGAACGGCTCGCCCTGTACCGCGAGCTGCTGGCGATCCGTGCGCGCGAGATCGTCCCGCGCGCCGCCGGGATCGCGGGCGGGACCGCCCGGTACGAGCGCATCGGCGCGACCGGGATTTCGGTGCGCTGGCCGCTGGGCGACGGCGGCGCGCTGGCCCTCGCCGCCAATCCCGGCGCCGCGTCTGTCCGCGGCTTCGCCGCGCGGGGGGGCGCGCGCATCCTTTACGCCACGAAGCGTGCCGGCGAGGCTCTCGGGCGCGGCGGATTGCCGCCCTGGTCCGTCGTCTGGTCGCTGGAGCCGGCCGGGCGAACCGCCCGGCGCGGCGAACGTTCCTAGGCTATGGCAATAGGCCCGCGCAAGCGGCGACGCCGCCTCACAGACGAAGAGGTGCGCGGCGGGCGCGTCGTGCTCGATACGCCCCTTCGCCGCGCCATCTTCGCCGGCGCGCTGATCGGGCTGGTGATCGTGCTGCTGGTCGCCTTCTGGGCGGCGGGCTGACGCGCCTTACGGCTCGGGATCGAAATCACGCATCAGGCGTTCTATGAGCATCGCCGCCTCGCGGTGCTCGTCGGGCGATGTTCCCTCCGAGGCCGCATTGCGGTGGACCTGCGCCGCGTCCTCGAGCGCGTCCTTCACCTCGGATGGTTCGAGCACGCCGCGCTCGGCAAGAGCGAGGAGCAGGCTCGAGCACATGGACAGAACCGCAATCGCCTGGGCGCGTGTCGTCGCGTCGTACATGTCCACCTCTCGCCTGAGCGTTCCGCCGGTCGCGCATTGCCGAGCGGCGCGGCGGCAAGTCGGAACCAGTTTGAACCGCGGCCCGTTGCCCAGCATTCACATGGGTTAAGCGCCGCACGCGAAGTGTCGTCCGCGGCGGCACCGTCGCCGTCCGCAGCGTAGTAGAGAGAGGGGAGACAAGGATGCAGCACCGTATTCAAGCCCCTGCCCGGGCTCCCGTCCACGCGGTGAACGGAGCGCATCCCGGGCGGCGCATGATGAACGGTCACGCCGGCGTCAGTCCGATGGCGAGCAAGCTCGGCGCCTTCATCGACTTCCGGCAGGAAAGCCTCGACTATCTCGACGGGCTGCAGCGCAACCTGCAGCGCTTCCGCGCGGGTACCGACCTGATCGTCGAGGGCGAGACCTGCGACCGCATCTTCGTGCTGCGCGAGGGCTGGACGTTCAGCTACAAGATGCTGCCGGACGGCAGGCGCCAAATCCTCAATTTCGGCCTGCCCGGCGATTTCCTCGGCGTGCGCGCCAGCCTGTTCGAGACGGCCGAGCATTCGCGCGCCGCGCTGACCGACGTGGCGGTTGCGTCCTTCCCCGCGCGAATGATCGCAGAGATCGGGCGCACCCGGCCCGACATGGCGCTCGCCATCCAGTGGGCCAGCGCGCGCGAGCAGGCGATGCTGGCCGAGCATCTGGTGAGCCTCGGCCGAAGGTCCGCGTACGAGCGGCTGGCGCACCTGCTGCTCGAGCTCCTCAACCGGCTGCAACTCGTCGGGCTCGCCGGCGAGACCTCCTACGCCCTTCCTCTGACGCAGGAGGTGCTGGCCGACGCGCTGGGGCTTTCGATCGTCCACGTCAACCGCACGCTGCGCAAGCTGCGCGAACGCGGGCTGGTGGAGACGCGCGACCGCAAGGTGGTGATCCGCAACGTCGCACGCCTGGCCGACGAGGCCCTGTTCGAGAACGACTATCTCGACCAGGCGCATGAGGAGCGCCGCCCCGCCCTGCGGTAGCTGCGAGGCGACTACGCGTCGTCGTAGCGGAAGCCGATCTTCACCGTGACCTGGTAGTGGATCACGCTGCCGTTCTCGATGTGGCCGCGCACCTCCTTCACCTCGAACCAGTCGAGGTTGCGCAGCGTCTTGCCCGCGGTGCGAATGGCGCCTCGGATGGCGTCGTCGACCGATTTGGACGAGGTGCCGACCAGCTCGGTGACGGGATAGACGTTGTCGGACATGCGGGATTCCTTCTCGGTTGAATGGCCGCGTCAGTCTTCGGAGGTGGCGCCGCGCTTGCGCTTGAGGGTCGGGCGCTCGGCATAGGTGGCGGGCCGCCCGCCGGGCGTGCCCCACTTGGCCCGCCCGCCGGTCTTTTCCTGGCGGCCCTCCGCGGCGGCGTCGGGCGCGTGGCGCGCGTCGCCTTCCGCCTGGCGCGCGCCGGCCTTCCCGGTCCGCATGTCGTCGAGCACCACGACGCCCTTGAGGCTGCCGTCACGGTCGAGCGCGAAGATGTGATCGATCCCGGCCGCGTCCATCACGGCGCGCACCTTGGAAAGCGGATCGTCGGTGTAGCAGAACGTGACGGTCGCGCTCATCACGTCGCGCACCGCGGCGCGCCGGCGCTCGCCGGCCGCGTCGACGCCGGCCGGCATGCGGGCGGCCGAGAGTGACCCGACGATCTCGTCGCCGTCGACCACCGGGAGGAACGGTGTCTTCGCGTCCTTCATGCGAGCGACGGCCTCGTCGAGGTCGTGATCGACATGAAGCACCTCGTCCGCCCGCCGCATGATCGCCGCAGCGGTCTCGGCGCCTTTGCCCGTATACTCTGCCATGAGCTTGACCCGTTACCGGACGGGCGATCGTGGGCGTGGCGCGGCGGCAGCGCCTTTAACAAAGTTAAGCCCGCCGTTGCTCGGTGGACACACATAGGTTAACCGGACAATCCGAAGACGCCGCTAGGCTGGGGATGCGGGGCATCAACGGCCCCCGCCAGACACGAGGGGTTGCACCATGGCCGACAGACCACCCGATTTCGGGGGTGATGATTTCGCCACGCCCGCCGCAGTCACGCACTGGATCGCCGTCGAGCTGCGCCCGCGCTGGGGCTGGCTGATGGCGCTCGGCATCTTGTGGGTGGTGCTGGGCATCCTCGCCTTCTTCGCGCCGTTCGCCGCCTCGGTCGCGTTCACCTTCCTGCTCGGCGCGCTGTTCGCGGTCGGCGGCGCGGCACAGACGATCCACGCCTTCGCGACACGCGGGTGGCGCGGCCAGGCGCTGCACGTGGCGAGCGGCCTCCTGTCGCTGGCGCTCGGGGTGGTGCTGCTGATCTTCCCGCTGTCGGGCGTTCTGTCGCTCACCCTCCTCCTCAGCGCGTTCTTCATCGTGATTGGCGCGATGCGCGCGATGTTCGCCATCCAGCATCGCGGCACACGGCAATGGGGCTGGATGCTGGTCTCCAGCCTGCTCGCGGTCGCGGTCGGCGGGCTGATCTGGTTCCAGTGGCCGTCGAGCGCCTTGTGGGCGATCGGCGTGCTGGTGGGCGTGGAGCTGATTATCTTCGGCTGGGCGATGATCAATCTCGCCCTTGCCGCGCGCCACGCCTAACGCCGCCGGCGCTTCGCCCGGTGACGGTCTTCGACGCTTCCGCCGCGCTAGTCGTGCTCGCGACCGTGTTCGGCTACGTCAACTATCGGTTCATCCACCTGCCGCACGTCATCGGCCTCACTATTATGGGGGCGCTGACCTCGGTGGCGCTGGTCGGCGCCGACGCGTTCGTGCCCCAGCCCCTGCTGGGCGAGCCGGTGCGCCAGATGCTGTCGAGCTTCCATTTCGAGACCGTGCTGATCGACGGCATGCTGTCGTTCCTGCTGTTCGCGGGCGCGGTCAACCTCGACCTCGAGGCGCTGATGGCGCGCAAATACTCCATCGCGCTGCTCGCCACGCTCGGCGTGTTCATCTCGACCGCCATCGTCGGGCTCGGCGTCAAGGAGGTGTCGATCCTGATCGGCCGCGAGATGCCGTTCGCCTGGTGCCTGGTGTTCGGCGCGCTGATCAGCCCCACCGACCCGCTCGCCGTGCTCGCCATCCTCAAGACCCTGCACACGCCCAAGGATATCGAGACGCAGATCGCCGGCGAGAGCCTGTTCAACGACGGGATGGGGGTGGTGCTGTTCACCGTGCTGCTCGAGGTGGCGGTGCGCGGCGGCGGCATGGATTACGGCCACGCCGCCGCGCTTCTCGCGCGCGAAGCCGCCGGCGGGCTCGCCTACGGGCTCGCCATCGGCTGGGTCGCGTTCCTCGCCCTCAAGGCGATCGACGAGCCGAACCTCGAAGTGCTCATCACCATCGCGTTGGTGATGGGCGGCTACGACCTCGCCCATCACTTCGGCGTCTCCGGACCCCTTTCGATGGCGGTGGCGGGACTCGTGATCGGCAATCACGGGCGGCGCTATGCGATGAGCCCGCGCACCCAGGACCAGGTCGCGATGTTCTGGTCGGTGCTCGACGAAACGCTGAACTCCGTCCTGTTCCTGATGATCGGGCTTGAGATCGTCATCCTCCGGCCGGGCGACGGCAATTTCGCCTACGGCGCGGCGGCGATCGTCGTCGCGCTCGTGGCGCGCGTCGCCGGGGTGGCGGTCCCGCTCGGCATGCTCACCGCGGTGCGCAGCTTCGCGCGCGGCTCGTTCCCCATCCTCGTCTGGGGCGGGCTGCGCGGCGGGCTTGCCATCGCCATGGCGCTGTCGGTGCCGAAGGGACCGGAGCGCGACACCATCGTGTTCGCGACCTACTGCGTGGTGATCTTCTCGGTCGTGGTGCAGGGCTACACCATCGGCGCGCTGGCCCGCCGCGTGCTGCCCACCCCGACGGAGACACCGACGGAGGAGCCCGGCGGCGGGAACATGGGTTAATGCGCCCGGCGCGCCGCCTGCCAGACTGTCGTTGCGGACGCATCGGTCCGCCCGCACGGGAGAGCGACCATGGCTCAGGCGAACTACGACACGCTGAAGCGCGACATCGACCATCTGCGCGACGACCTCGCCCAGGTGACGCGGACGCTGCGCGAGATGGGCGCGGACGAAAGCGACGGCGCCTTCCGGCGCATTCGCGAGGCGGTCGGCACGGCCTCCCACGGCGCGCGCCGCGCCGCGGAGGGAACGGTGCATCAGATCGAGGAGCGGCCGCTGGTCAGCGTGGCCGGTGCGCTCGGCGCGGGCATCCTCATCGGCGCGCTGCTCAACCGGCGGTCTTGATCGGCGACCGGGCGCGCTAGGCACGGCGGCGGTGGAGGTGCCGTTCGTCATCCTGCGTTATGGCCTCGGCTTCGCGGTCATCGCGATCGCCCCCGCCGTGCCCCGTCGCCAGCTCCCCAACGTGCGCGAGCGCTGGCGCGCGACCGTGCCCGGCGCCGAGACGACCGCGTTCGTCTGGAACGGTTTCGCGGCAGTGTTCGTTTTCTATTTCGGACACGTCGCGGACTTCTCGCTGACCTACGGAAGCCTGGGCGGAGTCGCGATCACCTTGGTGTTCTTCTACGTGAGTGCAGCGATCTTCATCTTCGGAGCCGAGCTCGACGCCGTGCTCGGCGGCAAGCGTGGCCAGCAAGCGCAGCAATGAACCCGGTCTCGGACAACGAGCAGGGGACGGTGATATTCGTCCGCCGCGTCGCGATCGTCGCCGTTGCGATCGGGTTCGCGGCCGCGATCTGGCTCGCCTTCGACGTGCTGCTGGCCGGCTTCTTCGGCGCCTACCTGGCGGTGCTGCTGCGCCGGAGCGCGCGGCAGGTGAGCGACCACACGCGGCTTTCGACGGGACTGGCGCTCGCGCTGGTCGTCCTTGCGTTGGTCGCGCTGCTCGCCGGCGCGGGCTGGCTGATCGGCCCGCAGCTCGTCGACCAGATCGGCGCGCTGTTCACCACCCTGCCGCAGGCGCTGCAGTCGCTGCGCGAGGCGTTGCAGAGCTCGCCGCTCGGCCGGTCGATCCTCGACATTCTGCCGAGCGCGAAATCGGCGGGCGTGTCGCTCACCTCGCTGTTTTCGCGCCTCACCGGCGTCCTGACGTCGCTGATCGGGCTTCTCGCAGGCGTGGTGCTGGTGGCGGCGGTGGCCTTGTTCGGCGCGGTCGAGCCGGGGGTCTATCGCCGCGGCATCGTGCGGCTCACGCCGCCATCCTACCGCGACCGCATGGGCGAGGTGCTGGACCTTCTGTCGTACGATCTGTGGCGCTGGACCTCGGGCCAGCTCGTCGCGATGGTGGTGGTGGGCGTGCTGACCGGGGCGGGGCTCTCGCTCCTCGCGGTGCCGTCCGCGCTGGCGCTCGGCGTGATCGCGGCGCTGCTCGATTTCATCCCGATGCTGGGGCCGGTGATCTCCACCGCCGTCGCGATGCTGGTCGGGTTCACGGTCGGGGCCGACACGGCGCTTTACGTCCTGCTCCTATGCACGGCGATCCAGCAGCTCGAAGGCAACCTGCTGGTGCCGTGGCTGCAGCGGCGCACGATCTGGATACCTCCGATCGTGTCGATCCTGGCGATCGCCGCGCTGGCGGTGCTGTTCGGCCCGATCGGCGTGATCCTGTCGGGGCCGCTGACCACCGCCGCCGTCGTCCTTGTCCAGGCGATCTACGTCGAGGACATATTGGGCGACCGCATGCTCCTGCCGCGGCCATGACCGGCAGGGGACGCTCAGTAGCGGAACGTGACCTCGACGCCGCCCTCGCGCGGGGAGAGCCACCAGCTCGCCTGATGCGGGCCGTCGCCATAGCGGCTGCGGTAGTCGGAGAGGTCGTTGGCCGGCGCCTGCGGCTGGGTCCAGAGCTGCGCCTCGCCGATAAGGATGCCGGGCAGCACGGTGCGATAGGCGTGCGGCAGGTCGGCGAACTGCCAGACCGCGATGCCGGCGAGGATATTGATGGCGAACACGCCGAGGTGCGGAAAAATCTGGAAGGGCTCGTCCGACCTCTCGGCGCCGCCGCGCACCCTGTCCTCGGCGGCGGCGAGGCGCACCAGACGCTCCTCGCGCGTCTCGCCGGGCAGGGCGCGGATCGGGTCGGCGCCATGGAGCGCGGGCAGCGGGCGCAGGAACATGGCCGTCACGCCGATGGCACCCTCCACGGCGCGGACGATGTGGGTGTTGCGGTCCTTCCGGTTGTCGTTTTGGCTGGCCTCGACCGCGTCGTAGATCATGGTGCCGCCGTTGAACGCGGTCCAGCCGTACTGCCAGAGCTGGGCGCCCGTCCGTTCGCGGTCGAGATCCGATTCCAGCGTGTCGAGGCGTTCGGTCACCGCCGAATCGCTGAGCGCGGAGAGGTCGAGCTTGATGCGGTCGGGCTTGGCGAAGGCCGGCGCGGACGCCGCGAGCATAATCACCATCGCCGCCGCACGGCCGCGGACCACCACCCCAGCGAACTTCATACTGACCCCCTCTTCGACCATCGGGGTCACGCTACGCCGGCCGCGTCGCGTGGGTCCATACGTAGAATCCCGGGGCGCGGCGGGCGCCATGATCGTCTGCTGCCCCGACTGCGGCACGATCCAGGAGCTGCGGCCCCTGCCGCCGGGCACGGTCGCGCGCTGCCCCTGCTGCGAGCACGCGCTGGAACAGACGACCGGGCGCAGCATCACCGCCGCGCTGGCCCTTTCGACCGCGACGCTGCTGCTGCTGATCCCGGCCTACAGCCTGCCGTTCCTGAGCTACCAGAAGTACGGGCTCGCGGCCGAGAGCCGGCTCGGCTCGGGGATCGGCATCCTCCTGGAACAGCAGCAGGTGCTGCTCGGCATTGGCGTGCTGCTGCTCGCCATCGTGGTGCCGCTGGTGCGGTTCAGCCTGCTGACGGTGAGCCTCGGCACGCTGCGCTTCGGCGGCCGCCCCGCCTGGCTGCCCTACATCTTCCGCTGGGCGGCGGCGCTCGACCTGTGGGCGATGGTCGACGTGTTCCTGCTGGCCACCATCGTCGGCTACAACCGCATCTCGCCCTACGTGCCGCTACACATCCACGTCGGCGCGTACTGCTTCCTGGTGGCGGCGGTCCTGTCGATGCTCACCCGCGCCGCGCTCGACCGGCGGACGGTCTGGCGCGCGATCGGCGGCGAGCGGAGCCCGCCCGCGGACGGGCCCGTCGTGTCCTGCATCACATGCGACATCCTGCTGCCGGCGAGCGCCGAGGGCGAGCGCTGCCCGCGCTGCCGCGCGCGGGTGCATGCGCGCAAGCCGGATTCCTACGTCCGCACCGCGGCGCTGGTGGCGGCGGGGTTCATGCTCTACCTGCCGGCCAACATCTATCCCATGAGCGTCATGACCGGGCTCGGCCAGCACTATCCGCACACAATCTTCTGGGGCGTCGAGCGGCTGGTGCAGGCGGGGCTGCTGCCGCTCGCCTGCCTGATCTTCATTACCAGCGTGCTGTTCCCGCTGACCAAGCTGGTCGTCATGGCGTGGTTCCTGATCGCCATCCGGTGGCGGTCGCGACGGTTCCTGGTGACGCGGACCAAGCTGCACCGCATCGTCGACGATCTGGGCCGCTGGTCCAACATGGACCCTTTCACCATCGCCGTATTCGCGCCGCTGATCCAGTTCGGCCAGCTCGTCTCAGTGCATGCGGGGATCGGCTCGCCCTGCTTCTTCGGCGTGGTGACCGTGTCGATGCTGGCGTCGCACTGGTTCGATCCCCGGCTGATGTGGGATGCGGCGGAGGTGTAGAATGAGCGACGACCGGCGGAAGGATTCGGCGTCCGGCGGAAACGGCGAGGACGGGCATGCGCGGACGGCGCCGCGGACCCGGCACAGCCGCTGGCCCGGCTGGATATGGGCGGTTCCGATCGCCGCCCTCGCCCTCCTCGCCTGGCTCGGCGTCCGCGCGTTCTTCAGCGGCGCGACCAGCGTCGAGGTCAGGTTCGCCAAGGTGGCCGGCATGAACACCGACACGGAGGTGCGCTATCGCGGCCTCAAGGTAGGGCACGTCTCCGACCTCAGGCTCGCCGACAACGGCAAGTCCGTGGTCGCCACCCTGTCGCTCGACGGCAAAGTCGCGGACATGCTGCGCGCCGGCACGCGGTTCTGGATCGTGGGCGCGAGCCCGAGCCTCGCCAATCCCGCCAGCCTGCGGTCGATCTTCGCCGGCCCCTACGTCGCCATGGACCCCGGACCCGGCGAAAAGCAGGACAAGTTCGTCGGGCTCGAGCACCCGCCGGTGGTGATGTCGGGCGCGGCGGGCCGGCGGTTCGTGCTCTACGCCCAGAAGCTCGGCTCGCTCGGACGCGACGCATCGGTCCATTATCTCGGCCTTCGCGTCGGGTCGGTGGAGAGCACGCGGCTCGCCAAGAGCGGCGAGGGCTTCGAGGTGACGGTCTTCGTCGAGGCGCCCTACGACAAGCTGGTGCGCACGGATTCGCATTTCTGGAGCGAGGGCGCCATCCGCGTGACCATGGGCGCCGGCGGGCTCCAGGCGCATTTCGCCTCGCTGCAGGCCGTGACGTCCGGGGCGATCGCCTTCGACACCTCCAAGTCCGCACCCGCCGGGCCGGAGGCGAAGGCGGGGCGCCGCTTCATCCTGTTCCCGGACGAGGGCGCCGCCGAGGCGGCACCGGCGCGCCAGGGCGTGCGCTACCTCGTGAATTTCGACGGTGCCGTGGGCGATCTGAAGTTCGGCGCGCCGGTGACGCTGCGCGGCTTCACGGTCGGGCGCGTCGTCGGCGCGAAGCTCGACTACGACACCGCCCGTCACGCGCTCGAGACGCCGGTCGTGATCGAGATCGACCCGGCGCGGCTCGATCTGGAAGGGATCGCCGCACCCGCCGACGGCAAGTGGCGGCCTGTCATCGACCGGGTGATCGACGATCTCGTGGGGCAGGGGCTGCGCGCCCATATCGCCCACAGCCCGCCCGTGGTCGGCGGCGGCGAGGTCAAGCTCGCCATGGAGCAGGGCGCGTCTCCCGCAACGCTTGCCCAGGGCGGGCCATACCCGCAAATCCCGACCTCGGGCGCCACCGGCATCGGCGCCATCGGCCAGCAGGCGAGCGACGTGATGCGCAAGATCAAGGATTTGCCGCTCGAAAAGATCGGCGCCGATCTGCGCGCGACGGCCGACAAGGTCCGCCAGATCGTCACCTCGCCCAAGATCGAGGATTCGATCGCCCATCTGGACTCGACGCTCACCAACGTCGACAAGGAGACGGCGGCCGCGCGCGGCAAGATCGGCCCGCTGGTCGCGAGCCTGAAAAAGGTGGCAGGCGAGGCCGAGGCCGCCGTCGGCGCGGCCGACCGCATGATGTCGCGCACCGCGGCGGCGCCCGGCCAGTCGCTGCCCGCTGCGATCGAGGAGCTGACGCGCGCGGCCCGCGCGGTGCGCGAGCTCGCCGACTATCTCGACCGCCACCCCGAAGCCATTCTCAAGGGCCGACCCGGAGGATGAAGATGACGGCACGCCGCCTCGCCGCCCTGACCCTCGCCGCCACGCTGCTGGGCGCCTGCAGCATCGGGGGATCGAGCCCGAAGACGCAGTTCTTTACCCTATCGCCGGTGAAGGGTGCGGGCGCGCCGCCGACCGCGCATGTCGCGCCGATCACGGTCACTGCGTTCCGCGTACCGGAAACGCTCGACCGGCGCGAGATGGTGCGCAAGACCGGCGCCACCCGGCTCGATGTCCTGGGGACCGATCGCTGGGGCGCCCCACTCGGCGCTCTGGCGCGCAGCGTGCTGGCGCAGGACCTGACGGACCGGCTGCCGCCGGGAGCGGTGGTCGCCCCCACCGCCGCCAAGACCGGAAGCGGCGTCCGCTACCTTGCCGTCGACGTCGCGACCTTCATGCCCGAGGCGAGCGGCGAGACCGTGCTCGACGGCGAATGGTCCCTGGTGGCCGCGCCGGGCGCGCCGCCCGCGATCCACCGCCGCGTCCATATCGCGGTCCCCGGCGGCGGGGGCGGTCCAGACGGTCAGGCGCGGGCCATGAGCCAAGCCCTCGGCAAGCTCGCCGACCGCATCGCAGCGGCGCTCGCGCGGGGATGACCGGCGCTACAGCTTGACCGCGACCAGGATGGCGCCGGCCCCGATCAGCGCGATGCCGAGCCAGTTGACCGCCGTCAGCTTCTCGCCGAGGAACGCGACGCCGAACACTGCGACCAGCACGACGCTCAGCTTGTCGATCGGCGCGACCTGGGCGGCATTGCCGAGCTTCAGCGCGCGGAAATAGCAGAGCCACGATGCGCCGGTGGCGCAGCCGGAGAGCGCGAGGAACAGATAGGTGCGGGTCGAGATCTCGCCCGGTCGCTGGAACTCGTCGAGCCCGAGCAGGATACCGGCGGTCACGATCAGGATGACGATCGTGCGGATGAACGTCGCGAAGTCGGAATTGACGTTCTCGACCCCGACCTTGGCGAAGATCGCGGTTAGGGCGGCGAACGCGGCCGACAGCAGCGCCCAAACCTGCCAATGCGTCAGCGCCGAACGCATGGCCGCGCCTATTGGGCGGCCGGCGCCGGCGCCTTGGCCGCCGTCGAACTCGACCTCCTTCTCCGCGCCGGGCCAGCCGGTGTGGGTGATGTCGAAGATGGTGGCCCCATCGGGTGTCTTGTACTTGATCTCGAAATTGCCCTGGCCCTCGGGTGGCGGGCCCATGTGGAAATGGGCGCCGGCCTTCTCCACCTGCGCCTGGGCGGCGTCGATGTCGTCGACCCACATGCCGATGTGGTGCAGGCCGGGCGGGAACCCCTCGCGGCTCCGGATGATGGTGACGTTCATCACCCCGTCGGTGAGCGAGCAGGCGTTCGGCGTCTCGCGGACGATCCGCATGTCGAACGCGTCGCGATAAAAGTGCGCGGCCGCGATGGTGTCGTCGGCGTAGAGCGCGACGTGGCGAAGCTTGGCCATTCTTCCCTCCTCTATTCCGCCGCCTTGGCGGGCTCGGGTGCGGGCTCCGGCACGGGCGTCCGCATGGTGACGAACTCTTCCGCCGCGGTCGGATGGATGCCGACGGTCGCGTCGAACTGCGCCTTGGTCGCGCCGCACTTGATGGCGACGGCAAGGCCCTGGACGATCTCGCCGGCGTCGGCGCCGACCATGTGGCAGCCGACGACGCGGTCGGTCGCCTTCTCGACGATCAGCTTCATCATCGTCTTCTCGGGCCGGCCGGAGACCTGGTGCTTCAGCGGCGTGAAGGTCGACCGGTAGATCGCCACCTCGCCGCAACGCTCGCGCGCCTGCTCTTCGGTCATGCCGACGACGCCGCAGGGCGGCTGACTGAACACGGCGGTCGGGATGTCCTCGTAATCCATCACGCGGTTCTGGCCGTTGAACAGGTTCGCGGTCAGCACCATCGCCTCGGCGATGGCGACGGGCGTGAGCTCCCAGCGGTGGATCACGTCGCCCAGCGCGTAGATCGACGGCACGGCGGTCTGGAAATACTCGTCCACCTCGATGGCGCCGTTCCAGGCGCGCTTGACGCCGAGCGTGTCGAGCCCGAGCGAGGCGGAGTTGGGCGCGCGGCCGGTGGCGAACAGCACCTGGTCGGCCTCGATGCGCATGCCGTCCTTGAGCGTCGCGATCAGCCCGTGCGCCGCCTTGTCGATGCGCGCGACGTCGGCGTCGAAGCGGAGGTCCGTGCCCTTCTTGCGCATCTCGTCGGCAAGCGTCTTGCGCACGTCGATGTCGAAGCCGCGCAGGAACAACGGTCCGCGATAGAGCTGGGTCACGTGGCTGCCAAGCCCGTGGAAGATGCCGGCGAACTCGACCGCGATGTAGCCGCCGCCGACGATCAGGACGCGCTTCGGCAGCGAGTCGAGGAAGAACGCCTCGTTCGAGGTGATGGCGAGCTCCGCGCCCGGGATCTCGGGCACCGTCGGCCAGCCGCCGACCGCGACCAAAATGTACTTGGCGGAGACGCGCTTGCCCGCGACCTCGATTTCGTTGGGGCCGGCGACGGTGGCGCGCGCCTCGAAGATGTCGACCTTGCTGCCTTCCAGCAGGCGCTTGTAGACACCGTTGAGCCGGCCGATCTCCTTGTCCTTGTGGGCGATGAGCGTCTTCCAGTCGAACCGGTCGGGTGCGACCGTCCAGCCGTAATTCGCCGCGTCCTCGAAATCCTCGGCGAAGTGCGCGGCATAGACCAGGAGCTTCTTCGGGATGCAGCCGACATTGACGCAGGTGCCGCCGAAATAGCGCTCCTCGGCGATGGCCACCTTGGCGCCATATCCCGCCGCCATGCGCGCGGCGCGCACCCCGCCCGATCCCGCGCCGATGACGAAGAAGTCGTAGTCGTATTGGGGCATGTCGCGATCCCGTGCCTCTCATGCGAAAGGGGCGGGCCCGCGCCCGCCCCCGCCTTGCGCTGCGACGCGAGCTAGAACCCCAGCCCGCCGACGAGGGCGTACTTGACCTCGAGGAACTCCTCGATGCCGTATTTCGACCCTTCGCGGCCGATGCCGGATTCCTTGACGCCGCCGAACGGCACCACCTCGGAGGAGATGATGCCCTCGTTGATGCCGATGATGCCGTACTCCAGCCCCTCCATCACCCGCCAGATGCGGCCGACGTCGCGGCTGTAGAAGTACGAGGCGAGGCCGAACTCGGTGTCGTTCGCCATCTTGAGCGCCTCCGCCTCGGTCTTGAAGCGGTAGAGCGGCGCCACGGGGCCGAACGTCTCCTCGCGCGTCACCATCATGTCGGTGGTGACATCGGCAAGCACCGTCGGCTCGTAGAACGTGCCGCCGAGCCCGTGACGCTTGCCGCCGACCACCACCTTTGCGCCCTTGGAAAGCGCGTCCTGGACGTGCTCCTCGACCTTCTCAAGCCCGGCCGTGTCGATCAGTGGGCCCTGCTCGGTCTCGCCCTTGAGCCCGTCGCCGACGCGGAGCTTCTTCACCGCCTCGGCGAGCTTCTGGGAGAACGCGTCGTAGACGCTTTCCTGCACCAGCACGCGGTTGGCGCAGACACAGGTCTGGCCGGTGTTGCGGAACTTGGACGCGATCGCGCCGTTCACGGCGGCGTCGAGGTCGGCGTCGTCGAACACGATGAACGGTGCGTTGCCGCCGAGCTCGAGCGAGACCTTCTTCACCGTCGCGGCGCACTGGGCCATCAGCAGTTTGCCGACCTCGGTCGAGCCGGTGAAGGTGAGCTTGCGCACCAGCGGGTTCGCGGTGAGCTCGCCGCCCATCGCGCCCGAGGGGCCGGTGACGACCGAGAACACGCCCTTCGGCACGCCCGCCCGCTCGGCGAGCTCGCAGAGCGCCAAGGCCGAGAACGGCGTCGCCGTCGCGGGCTTGCACACCATGGTGCAGCCGGCGGCGAGCGCCGGGCCGATCTTGCGGGTGATCATCGCCGACGGGAAGTTCCATGGCGTGATCGCGGCGCACACCCCGATCGGGTCCTTTGTCACCAGCACGCGTTTGTCGCGCGCGAAGGACGGGATGGTGTCGCCATAGACGCGCTTGCCCTCCTCGGCGAACCACTCGATGAAGGAGGCGGCATAGGCGATCTCGCCCTTCGACTCCGCGAGTGGCTTGCCCTGCTCGGCGGTCATCAGGACGGCGAGGTCGTCGGCGTTCGCCATCATCGAATCGGCGAGGGTGCGGAGGATCTTCGCCCGCTCCTTCGCCGTCATGGCGCGCCAGCCGGGCAGCGCGGCGTTCGCCGCCTCGATGGCGCGGCGGGTTTCCTCGGCGCCCATCTTGGGCACGGTGCCGATCACGTTGCCGGTGGCGGGGTTGGTGACGTCGATGGTCTCGTTCGACCTCGGCGCCGACCCACTGGCCATCGATGTAGCACTGCTCGCGGAACAGCTTCGCGTCCTTCAGCGGGACGCCCAGCGCGTCGAGGGGCATGTCGGTCTCCCTATCGGTTTCCCCGAATATAGGACCCTGCGGCCCGGCTGTTAATCGCGACGGAGAAGTGCCCCATCGCCGTTCATGGTAAGATAAAACATGAATGCTTCGGACAAGCTGTTCGCGGGGTCGATCCCCGCGCTCTACGACCGTTATCTCGGGCCGCTCATCTTCGAGCCCTACGCGGCTGACCTCGCCGCGCGCGTCGCCGCGCTGTCGCCGTCGCGGGTTCTGGAGACGGCCGCCGGCACGGGCGTCGTGACGCGGGCACTGCGCCGCGCCCTCGGCCCGCGGGTCGAGATCGTCGCGACGGACCTCAACCAGCCGATGATCGACTTTGCCAAGAGCCGCGAGGCGCTGGAGGGCGTAACGTGGCAGCAGGCCGACGCGCTGGCCCTGCCCTTTGCGAATTCCGCATTCGACCTGGTCGTTTGCCAGTTCGGGGCGATGTTCTTCCCGGACAAGGCCGCCGCCTTCCGCGAGGCGCGGCGCGTTCTGCGTCCCGGCGGGACGCTCCTGTTTAACGTGTGGGACCGGATCGAAGAGAACGAAATGACGCACGTGCTGACCGAGGCCATTGCGCGGCTGTTCCCGGACGATCCGCCGCGGTTTCTCGCGCGCACGCCGCACGGCCACTGGGACACGGCGCCGCTCGAAGCCGCGCTTGCCGCGGCGGGATTCACCAACATCCGGTTCGAAACCGTCGCGAAGACGAGTTGGGCAGCCTCGCCGCGCGACCCGGCGATCGGGTTCTGTCACGGAACGCCGCTCCGCAACGAGATCGAGCAACGCGCGCCGGGCCGGCTGGACGAAATGACCGACGTCGCAACCGCCGCCCTTGCGGCGCGGTTCGGCGACGGCCCGATCGAGGGCAAGATCCAGGCGGTGGTGATCGCCGCGCGCTGAGCGCCTGTGCGCGTCGCGCGGGTCGCCCCCGCCCCTACTCCACCGTCACCGACTTGGCGAGGTTGCGCGGCTGGTCGACGTCGGTGCCCTTGAGCACCGCCGTGTGGTAGGCGAGGAGCTGAACCGGGATGGCGTAGAGGATCGGCGCGACGAAGGGGTCGACGGCGGGCAGCTCGATGGTCGCCGCCGCCATGGTGCCGAGACTCGCGATCCCGTGCGCGTCGGAAAGGAAGATCACCCGCCCGCCGCGCGCCACCACCTCCTGCATGTTGGACGCGGTCTTGTCGAACAGCTCGTCCGACGGCGCGATCACGATCACCGGCACGGTCTCGTCGATCAGCGCGATCGGGCCGTGCTTCATCTCGCCGGCGGCGAAGCCCTCGGCGTGGATGTAGGAGATCTCCTTGAGCTTCAGCGCGCCCTCGAGCGCGATGGGAAAGCCCGTGCCGCGGCCGAGATAGATCACGTCGGTGGCGAGCGCCACCTCCTCGGCCAGCGCACGCAGCGCCTCGTCGTGCTTCAAAACGTCGGCGGCGCGCGCCGGCACCTCGATCAGCGCCGAGGAGAGCTCCGATTCGCGCGCGTCGGAGATGGCGCCGCGCGCCCGCCCGAGCGCGAGGGTGAGGCAGGCGAGCACGGTGAGCTGCGTCGTGAACGCCTTGGTCGAGGCGACGCCGATCTCCGGCCCGGCATAGGTCATCAGCGTGGCGTCGGCCTCGCGCGCCATGGTGGATTCGGCGACGTTGACGACCGCTACCGTCGCCTGCTTCTGCGACTTGGCGTAGCGCAGAGCGGCGAGCGTGTCGGCGGTCTCGCCCGACTGCGAGATGAACAAGGCGAGCCCGCCGGGCGCCATGTCGATGGCGCGGTAGCGGAACTCCGACGCCACGTCGATGTCGACCGGCAGGCGCGCGATGCGCTCGATCCAGTATTTGGCGACCAGCCCGGCATAGTAGGACGTGCCGCAGGCGACGATGGTGACCTCCGTCACCTTGGCGAGGTCGATCGGCAGGTCGGGAAGCTGCACGGTGCGGGTGAAGGGGTTGAGCAGCGCCGTCAGCGTGTCGCCGATCACGGCCGGCTGCTCGTAGATCTCCTTCAGCATGAAGTGGCGGTAATTGCCTTTGCCGATCAGCGCGCCCGAGCTCGCCGTCGCGCGCACCGTCCGCTCCACCACCTGGCCCGTGGCGTCGTGGATGACGGCGCCCTTGGACGAAATCTCGGCCCAGTCGCCCTCCTCCAGGTAGCAGATCGACTGGGTGAGCGGCGCGAGCGCCAGCGCGTCCGAGCCGATGAACATCTCGCCGTCGCCGAACCCGATCGCGAGCGGCGAGCCGCGCCGCGCCGCCATCATCAGGTCGGGGTGGCCGGTGAACACGATGCCGAGCGCGAAGGCGCCATCGAGCCGGGCGAGCGTCTTGGCCGTCGCCTCGGCGGGCGTCGCGCCCGAGCGGAGGTAGTCGGTCAGGAGGTGGACCACCGCCTCGGTGTCGGTATCGGTCTCGAACTTATGGCCCTTCGCCTCCAGCTCGACGCGCAAGTCGCGGAAGTTCTCGATGATGCCGTTATGGACGACGGCCACGCGATCGGTCGCGTGCGGGTGGGCATTGTTCTCGTTCGGCACGCCGTGCGTCGCCCAGCGCGTGTGGCCGATTCCGGTGTTGCCGGCGGCAGGGCGCGATTTCAGCATGTTTTCGAGGTTGACGAGCTTGCCCTCGGCGCGGCGCCGCTCGATTGTCCCGTCGACGAGCGTCGCGATCCCGGCGGAATCGTAACCGCGATATTCCAGCCGCTTCAGCCCCTCGATCAGGAGCGGCGCGACGGGGTTCCGGCCGACAATGCCTATGATGCCGCACATGCGCTCAGCCGGCCTTCTGCGTCTTGCCGGCTTTGGCGTCCTTCTCCGCCTTCTTCCGCGCGCGGTAGCGCACCGCCCAGCCGGGCCGCTCGACCTGCTCGGCACGCTCGACGGCAAGCGCGTCAGGCGCGACGTCGGCGGTGATCACCGAGCCCGCCCCGACGATGGCGCCGTCGCCCACCTTGACCGGCGCGACCAGCGCGGTGTTGGAACCGATGAAGGCGCCCGCGCCGATCTCGGTCTTCGACTTGAAGAAGCCGTCGTAGTTGCAGGTGATGGTGCCCGCGCCGATATTGGCGCCGGCGCCGACCCGCGCGTCGCCGATATAGCTGAGGTGGTTGGCCTTGGCGCCCGCTTCCAGCACCGCCTCCTTCACCTCGACGAAATTGCCGACATGGACGTCGCGCTCGAGCGTCGCGCCGGGGCGCAGCCGCGCGAACGGTCCGACCAGCGCGCCGGGGCCGATCGACGCCCCCTCGATATGGCAAAAGGCGCGGATCCCCACATTGTCGGCAACCGTGACGCCCTTGCCGAAGATCACGTGCGGACCGATGGTCACGTCGCGCCCGAACCGCGTGTCGGTCGCGAGATAGACCGTCTCCGGATCGGTCATGGTGACGCCCGCGTCCAGCGCCGCGGCGCGGAGGCGGCCCTGCATCACCCGCTCGGCGTCGGCGAGGTCGGCGCGCGAGTTCACTCCCATCACCTCGTCGGCGTCCTCCGCCTCGACCGTCACGCAGCGCCAGCCGGACTCGTGCGCGAGCCCGACGATGTCGGTCAGGTAGTATTCGCTCTTGGCGTTTTCGTTGCCGATGCGGTCGAGAAGGCCGAACAGCCTCTTGCCGTCGATCGCCATGATGCCGGCGTTGCAGAGGCCGATGGCGCGTTCCTCGGCCGTTGCGTCCTTCGCCTCGACGATGCGCGCGAGCGCGCCGTCCGGCCCGACCACCAGCCGCCCATAGGCAGCGGGATCGGCAGGGCGGAAGCCCAGCACCGCGACCGCCGGGTCGCCCGGCCCGCGCCGCGCCGCGACCAGGCGCTCGACGGTGGCGGCGGTGACAAGCGGCGTGTCGCCGAACAGGACCACCACATCGCCCGCGAAGCCCGCGAGCGCCATGCGCGCCGCGCGCACGGCATCGCCGGTGCCCCGGGGCGGGTCCTGGATGGCGACAGGCACGGGGGCGACCGCGGCGGCGACGGCCTCCATCCCCTGGCCGATGACCACCACCTTGCGGTCGAATTCGAGGGCGTCGAGCGTGGCGAGGATATGGCCGATCATCGGCCGGCCGCACACCTCGTGCAGCACCTTTGGGCGCTGCGAGCGCATGCGGGTGCCCTGGCCCGCGGCCAGGATGACGGCTGCCTTGCCTTCAAGGCTCATGCGGATCGCGGCCCCTGGCCTCGCTGGGAGGCATCCTCCCCGGGTTCGCCCCATCGTCCCCGGGAAAACCTAAAACACGGTGAAATTGCCACAGGCGGGCCCCGCTCGCCAGGGGGTATCCCGCCGATCTGCCTGCCCGCCCCGTTTCTTGACACTCTGTGCGGGGCAGACATATATGGGCCGTCCTTGCGGCACGGGCGCTTAGCTCAGCGGGAGAGCACACCCTTCACACGGGTGGGGTCGCAGGTTCAATCCCTGCAGCGCCCACCATTTTCCATGATGCCGCTCTGACCCTGTCGAAGAAGACCGCTGCTATGGGGCAGGAGTCGAGCGACGAGCCGGCACAGGCCCGAATTCGGAAAGCGTTCCCTGCCCCCGACGGTGATCCAGGTTCAAGGTTAGTGCATGGCGTTCGTTGACACCATGGTCGGGGTGTGCGAGCGCGCGAGGGACAAGCCGCGACCATGCCGCCGTCTCTGCGATATGCTGGTACCGAAAGTGTGCATGAGGCCGGATTGGCAATTTCGATCAGAAGGACCCCATGATGGACGCGAGCACGGACTTCACGATTTCGACCGTAGACCAGTTGGCGGCGCATTATGCGTCGCCGACCGAACGCGTGCTGAACAAGGAGGTCGATCGCATCGACGCGGTCGGTCGTGCCTTCATCGCCGCTTCGCCTTTCCTCGTCATGGCGACCGGGAGCGCGCGGGGCCTCGACTGCTCGCCCAAGGGCGACAGGCCAGGCTTCGTCCAGGTCGACGCGGACGGGCGGTCGCTGATGATCCCGGACCGGCGCGGCAACAACCGGCTCGACGGGCTCAAGAATTTGATCGAGAACCCGCAGGTCGGCCTGATCTTCCTCATCCCCGGCGCGAACGAGACGTACCGCGTGAATGGTCGCGGACACGTAAGCGTCGACCCGGCGCTCAAACGCCGCTTCGCGGTGAACGGGCGCGAACCCAGCGCCGTTATCGTCGTAGCGGTCGAGCAGGCGTTTCACCACTGCCCCAAGGCGCTGGTCCGGGCGGATTTGTGGCGAGCAGGTTCGGGCGATCGTCCTAGGTCCGCCCCGACGATCGGCGACTTCGCGGTGGCGCGCGATCCCCAGACGGACAAGGCGCAGTTCGATGCCGCCTACGCCGCACGCATGCCGGACGAGCTCTATTGACGGACGTACGCTAGGCCGGCCTGTGTGCGCAGCGATCGGGAACTCGATCAAGCCAAGGCGGCGCTCGCAGCGTTTGACGCGAAAGCCGACAGCTGATTGACCTTCAACCGTTCGATCGACCGAAGGGGCTGGGGTCCGGTGGTCCTTCCCGCGAAAGCCGATCCCCTCTGATCACGATTTTTTGGACCTTTCGGCATACGCCGAACCGAGGCCGGCGCTCCGTTAACCCAATGTAAACCATTCGGGCTTAACCATACTTTCCTCAGCGTTCTGGCCGAAGCCGCGGGTTCGCATCCCGGCCGCCGCGCCGGAGCATCGATACGCGCGAATGATGCAGGGATTGGCGGCCCGAGTAATGAACCGCCCCTTTCCGGCAGTGCCCAAGAAGATCTACCTGGCGGCGGCCCTCGTTGCGCTGGCGGCGGCAAGCTTCCTCGTCACCACCTTCACGGCGTCCCATCCGACGGTCACGATCACCCAGCGGAACCGACACTTCCTGCCTGGCACCATTACCGTCAAGGCGGGAACCGTGCTCCATATCCTGAACGGCGACACGGTCACGCACCACATCTACGTGAAGCAGCCCGACATGCAGTTCAGCTCGGGCGAGCAGCCGGTCGGAAAGGCCGTGGACGTCCTGTTCGACCACAAGGGCGAGTTCGATGTCCGCTGCGCCATCCACCCGACGATGCACCTGAAGGTCATCGTCCGGTAGGCGTCATCGCGGCAGCTCGGGCACGATCACTTTCACCGGCTTGCTGGTCAGCGTCTTCAGGAACGCGACCAACTGCGCCTTCTCCTTCTGGGTCAGATGGAGCGGCTTTATGAGTTCGGACCGGCTGGGCCGATCGATGCCGCCCCGGTCGTAGAGATCGATCACGTCCATCAGCGTCGCCTCGGACCCGTCATGCATGTACGGCGCGCGGCGGGCGACGTCGCGCAGCGTCGGCACCTTGAACGCGTGCTGGAGCTTCACCGAATCCGGGAACATCTTGCCACGGCCAAGGTCGTTCTTGCCGCCGACGCCCACGTCGTAGAATGACATGTCCGTAAAATTCCACCCACGATGGCATTCGGCGCACTGCGCCTTGCCCCGGAACAGCGCGAATCCCTTCTTGGCCTCGTCCGATATCGCCTCCTCATCGCCCTCTATCCAAAGGTCGAAAGGGGCCGGGCCCGACACGATGGTGCGCTCGAACGTGGCGAGGGCGCTGGTGATGGAGTCCGCGGAAATCGTGCCACCGGGGAACGCCGCCTTGAAGGCGGACACGTAGCCCGGGATCGCCTTCAGCTCGCCGACGAGTGCGCCGACTTTCTGGTTCATGATTCCGGGCTTGGTCATGGGTGTGAGGGCAACGACCTTCAAGTCGGGAAACTGGCCCCGCCACCCGAGGACCGGAATCCAGGCGATGTTCAGAAGGGTCGGCGTATGTGTCGCCATCGGCTTTTCACCAATTCCGTGCTTCAAACCGTCCGTCCAGGACAGGCCCGGGTTGTGGCAGCTTGCGCACGATTGTGTGTTCGAGCCCGACAGGATCGGGTCGAAGAAAAGCATGCGGCCGAGGTCCGCCTTCGCCTTCGTAAAGGGATCGTCGGCGGGAAACGGAATTTCGGCGGGCCGGCGATATGCGGCGCGCCAGTCGGGCTCGCCCTTTCCGGCCGCCAAGGAAGCCGCCGAGGGCTGCAGGACCAGAGTCGCGACCAGCGCGGCCGGCAGGATCAGGCCGAGGGCGCCGCGATGGGATGACCCCTTGCAGGGGGCGAGAGGCCTCGAAATCATGTGGCCATCCTTTTCTCGTCAGGCGTCGTGGGCGCAGGGAGCCGTTCCGGCTCTGCCAATTCTATGCATCGCTCCTTCGGCAGGAACACGCGGACGGTGGTTCCCTTTCCGACGCTTGTATCGATGCTGATCGATCCGCCGTGCAGCTGGACGAGCTGCTGGACCATCGGCAGCCCGAGCCCCGTCCCCTCGTAACGACGGTTCATCGCGCGGTCGATCTGGCGGAATGCCTCGAGCGCGATCGGAACGTCTTCCGGCCGCATCCCGATCCCGGTGTCGGCGATGGCGATCGCGACATCGCCATGATCCGTGCATCCGGCCGACATCGCGATCGTCCCGCCCGCCGGCGTGAATTTGATGGCGTTCGACAGGAGGTTGAGGACGACCTGGTTGATCCTGCGCGCGTCGGCGCGCAGAAGCGGCAGGTTCGGCTCGACCGCGATCGAGATCGACAGCCCGGCGCGCTGCGCCCGTTCGGCGACAAGCTGATGGCAATCGCTCATCACCTTCTCCACGTCGACCTCGCTTTCGTCCAGCTCCATGCGGCCAACCTCGATCTTCGACAGATCAAGAAGATCGTTGATCAAGCTCAACAGGTGACTGCCAGCGGAATAGATGTCGCGCGCATAGTCCCGGTATCGCTTGCTCAACGGCCCCACCATCGAATCGCGAATGACCTCGGAAAAGCCCAGGATCGCGTTCAGAGGCGTGCGCAATTCATGGCTCATATGGGTCAGAAACTCGCTCTTGCTCTGACTGGCGGCTTCGGCCTGATCTTTGGCGATCCTGAGCGATGCCTCGCGCTCCTTGAGCACGGTGATATCGCTGCAAACGATCACGAACCCGTCATCGTCGGTCGGGCTGCGGCTGAGGCGCAGCCATTGACCGTTGGCGGTGCGGATCTCGCCATCCGTGTCGGTCAGCGCCAATTCGATCGGCAAGGGCAAGCATGCGCCCACGACGAACGCATCGATGATCTCGTGGAAGAAGTTGCTTATCTGGGAATTCCAGATGAGCATCCGGTGGTCGCGATCGGTCAGGATGACACCCTGATCCGATCGCTCGATGGCGTTTATGAGCCGGACCTGGGCGGACCGGCGCGCTTCGATCTCGCGCTGCATCATCGTCCGGATGTTGTCGCGCATAAGCGCCATCGATCCGAGAAGCCGGCCGAGCTCGTCGTTGCCGGACGATCCGATCTCGACCTCCAACTCGCCTTCGGCGATGCGGCTCGCGGCGTGCGACGCCACGGCGATCGGCCGGATCATTTGGCGGGCGAGCAGGATCGTGACGACGACGGCGAGCAGGAGTGCACCGACCGTCGCGCTGACGCTGAACAGGCGATAATCGTTGATCGACTGCAACGCACGCTCGCGGTGACGAAATCCATCGAGCGTGGTGCGTTCGACCAAATGGTCGAACATCGCCTTTACCGTAATCGCGGATTTGTAGAGGGTCGTCCGGTCGCCGCCGGTGGCCAGGGCCTTTCGGCGCGCCGCTTCCCAGGCCGCAACGGCCGATGCGGCATCCGTGGCGGCATTCGCGGCCTCCGGCGACAAGGCCCGCTCCTTCGCCACGTGGATGTTTTCGAAGATCGAGGCGGCGAGCTTGCTGCTGCGCAGTTCGAGCTTGTGCTTCAGCGTCGGGTCGTGCGCCGCCTCCCACTGCGCAAGGAGCAGTTCCATTTCGGTGAACTGCGACAGCGCGTAACGGGCATAGCTGATCGCCATCAGCGGCTTGTCATAGATCTCGGCGACAAGCCTGCCGGACTCGACGACGCTCCTGATGCTGGAGATGCCGAGCACCGCCGTGATGGCCGCGAGCGCGCAGAACGCAAGGAAGATCTTGCCGCGGATGGTCACGGCCTTCGGGTAAAGGCTGCCTGCACCATCCAACAGCCAGCGCCCAGGCCGGATCGATCTCACCGCGCGAAGTGCGGCTGGCATGTGCAACACCGCGGAATGGCTTGAGTTAATGTGCCCGCGTCGTGCGGCAGAATGGCCGCCGCAATGCTAAAAAATGGTTAATTGCCCTCTGACGAGCCATACGCAGGTCCGCACGCCGTCATTTGACGGCCCGCGCGTCGGCCACGGGGGCTAGAGCCTTTTCCGCTCACGCGGCATCGCACCGGCCCGCACCGCCACCCGGCCATCCAACGATGGCCGGGCGGGGAGCGGGCTGGACCCGTCTGATCGAAAACCGCGCTAAATTACATGGGTATGGTAAATGAAATGATGCAGGCCGTAATAAAACGATAAGAACGCCGTCAACGATACGGCATACCCCGGCACCACCAGCAACGGTTTCGGCAACGGGTCGGGCTTGCGCTCGCCGATCAGGAGAATCAGGACCACGATAATGACCAGGTGACCCACGGCATCGACCTGGCCGAACTCCGCGATCGCGCTCACGAACATGATGGCGAGCACGAATGCCGCGCTGCGCCGGACGAGCGGTCCGCAGAGGAGCCCGAACCCCAAACCGAACTCGATTACGCCGGCCGCCGTCATATAAGTCAAGGAAGCCATCCCCAACGTGAGGTCGGGATGGGCGTGCAAAAGCGGAAAGGTCCAGTTCGGATACGCCCACTTTTCGATCGACGCCCACATCAGGGTGATGCTGGTCGCGTATCGCAGATAGTCGATCGGCCGCTTGCCCAGGACGGAGTTCGATCTTCAGCCCCTTCAGGGCGAGGAAAAGCGCGACGCCCAGGAAGATCGGGTAATCGAGCAGGTGAAACACGCCGTAATCGATCGTCGCGATCGCGTACAGCGCGACGATGCCCAGAGCGCCGACGATCAAGGTCGCGTCCCAGACCATGCTCATGGCGACGGCGACCTGGATCCACGGCACGACCGGCGACGACGATTTGAGCTCGGGCGTCACGATGAAGCCGCCGAGCGCCCAGATCGCGACGAAGAAAGCCCCTACGCCGGCGCGCAGGAACGCCTCCGGACGGCCGCCGGAGAGGCGGCCGAGCCAATCAAGAGGTTGGAGTAGCGCGGTAGCGGCCGAGGTCCGGCCGATGAACTCCAGGCCGACCAGGATGACCAGAGCGAGCAGGGTGAACAGCCAGAACGCTGGGGACAGCATGAGTTCCAGCGGCCGCGGCTGGGCGGGAACATCGTACGGGGCAAACCATTTGACGTGCGCCCATGCGGTCACCGACGGGAAGGCAAGCACAAGAAACATGAGCGCGGCCGCGAGGGTCATCGGCGCTGTCCGCAGCGGCTGGCTCATGGGTAGCCACGCCTGCAACCCGGCCACCGCGAAACGACCTACAACGCGCCGCGCCATCACATTGCAACCTCGGCCGTTACAAACGCCACGGTTGGCCTCGGGTCGAATGATGTGTTCGCTCAACCCGCCCTGGGAACTTGCGCCCCTCCAAGGCTTTGAATCAAATTAATCATCATTCGTCAACAGCTTAGATCGAATCACAGAGCGAGGCGCTAACGCAATGTTAACCCAAATTCGCGAAAACGCTCCGGCACGCAGCCGGAAGGTTTCTCATATGCTCGCAATTCTGGGTGTTCTCGGCGCTGTCCTCGGGTTGGCCCTGGCACTCCTCGCGCCCCGGGTTCCGACGCGGCAGCCCGTGATCGCGAAATGGGGTGGCGGGCTTTTTATCGCCGGGCTGGCTCTTCTGGGAACCGCCCTCCCCATCCTATGAAGTTGGGAGCGCGTTGCACGCAATGTGCGATCGGCGCGGGCAGGGAATCCCGAAGCGGAAGCTGACGGTCGACGCGCCTTTCACGCCAGAAACGCAGCGCTGGGAACGTTGATCGCAGCCCGTCCGCCGACACGGGCCGGCGCGCGCGTCGTTAGAGGAAGACGGAGAGGTTCTTCGCCAGCAGGAGGCCCTGCTCGATCAGGATCTTGCGGAACGAGATGCGCAGTGTGCCGTCGACTCGGCGCAGCGTGTCCTCGCGCCGTCCGACGAGGAAGTCGGTCTCGGTCTCCAGCCGGTTGCGGTACACGAAGAACTTGCACTTGACCACCGCGCTCTCGCCTTCGGCGATGGCCAAGGCCGGCGTCGCGAGCCGAATGTTCGAAACCATGTGCGAGACGCGCGAGACCGGCTCCTCCGCCCAATGGATGCCGGTCATGAGCTGGCGGACGCGCCTTTGCAGCGTGTCCTTGTCGTCGTCGAACCAGGCGACGTCGCCGAGCGCGGTCGTCTCGCGGTCGAGGTTGTCGAACGCGACGTTCTTGCGGATGGGCATCCAGTAGCGAACATCGTCGGTGAACAGGTCGAGCCAGGCCTCGTACTGGCGCTCGTCGAGAAGGTCCGCCTCGCGATACAGGAAATCCTCGATTTCCCGCATCAACAGCGCGTACGCGATGTCGGGCGAGTTGCTGGCCATGCGTGCCCCCGCGACCTGCGGACTAGCGTCCCGCGCCGGACGCGGCGCGCAGCGTGCCCCAACTGTCGGCGTCCATGCTGCGCGCCCAGTAATCGTAGAAGTTGCGCGTGTTCTGCTCGGTCCCGCGCGGCGCGGTCGCCACGTGTCCGGGGATCAGTTCGTGCGGACCGCCCGTGCCGAGCCCTGCCTTGTAGTGGTAAGGGTACCGTCGAGATATCATTCCCTGGCTCGCCGCCGAAGCGTAGTTCCAGTTCTCCATGTCGTCCTGCTCGGTCATGCCAGCCGGGCCCGAGTAGCGGATGTAGTAGCGGCGCAGGAAGTCCTTCACCGGTTCGGGCGTGCCCTTGTCCACGAAATAGACCCGCCACATCTCGGTGCGCTGCAGACCGCGCGGGTGCGCGACCAGGATGGTGCGCGGCTGATAGCCATGGAACGACATGTTGGGGAAGATGGTGCCGACCAGCGAGATGACGCCGGCCTTCGCACCCTGCCGGTCGATGCGCTTTTGCCAGCAGTCTCTGAAATAGACGGAAGTCTCGGGCGAGCCGGAGAACTGGACCCAGTCCTTGTTCGGCGGCACGACGCGGTAGACGAAGCCGTGCCCGCCAGGGCACGCGCCGTTCGCCCAGTAGCCCGTCTCCTCGCGACGCCCGGTGCCGGCGGCCGGAGCGATGCCGACCATGTCGACCGAGCGATGGCTCACGTTGTGCAGGAAGTCGCCGGCGAAGTTCTCGGACACGAACTTCCAGTTCGTCGGGACGAGCCATTTTTGCACGCTGCCGAGGAGCTCGGTGCCGCCATTACCGCCGTCCCAGGCGCGCAGCCCGGAGTCGAGGGACTCGCGCCCGGCGCCCAGATACTCCTCGAAGGGCGGCGCGTCGGGATCCCAGGTCGCCCAGACGGTGCCCAGGAAGTTGGTCATCTGCGCGACCTCGACGAGACCCCATTTGGACCGGTCGAAGGGCGGCTGGTAAAGGTTCTCGAAGTCCTGCAGGCCGACGAGCCGCCCGTCCGTGGCGTAGCTCCACGCGTGGTACGGGCAGACGAAGTTCGTCGTGTTGCCTTCGTCGTAGCGGCACACGCGCATGCCGCGGTGGCGGCACGTGTTGAGGAAGACGTGCAGCTTGCCCGTGCGGTCGCGCGTCAGGATCACCAACTCCTCGCCCATGCGGGAGACGAAGAAGTCGCCGGGGTTGGGCACCTGGCTTTCGTGCCCGACATAGAGCCAGGCGCGCCCGAAGATGCGCTCGATCTCCTGGTCATAGATGTCCTGGCTGACGAAGACCTCGCGGCTGATCTCGCCGTTCGCGGTGTCCACGTAACCCCGCATCGAGCGCCCGTTTGCCGTCATCGTCGCTGTCCCGTCCGTTGCGCGTCCCATGCGGCCCTCACGGGATCAACTTGTCAAGAAGCTGCTGCGTCAGCGCAGCGCCCGGCAGCGACAGGCCCAGCTCGTGGCCGTATTCGAGGCAAAGCTGCAGGTCCTTGAAGAACACCCGGCGCGAGCTCGATTTGAGGGCCTGGGTCGTCCAGCGCTCCGCGATGCGGCTCTGCGCGACGCCGTCGCGGATGACGCTCGTGAGCACCTCCGGGTCGAGCCCGGCGGCGAGGCCGAGCCCGACTCCCTCGTAGGCGGCGAGGATGTTGACGCTGATGACGAGCTGGTGGGCGAGCTTGGCGCGGATGCCCGTGCCGAGCCCGCCGGTGTGCTGGATCTTGCTGCCCGACGCCTCGAACAGCGGTCGGCATTTCGCAAGCGTCGCGTCGCTGCCGCCGAACATGAAGGACATCGCCTTGTTCTTGGCGCCGGTATCGCTGCCACTGACCGGCACGTCGACGAGCTCCACCTGGCGCGCGGCGCAAACCTCCGCGAGCCGGGCGATCGTCGCCGGGCGGATGGTGCTGTGAACCACGATCGTCGTCCCCGGCGCCGCGGCGTCGAGCACGCCGTCCGGCCCGAGCACGACCGCCTCGACCTGGGCGTCGTCGAGCACGCAGACCTGCACCACCTCGGCGTGGCGGCCGATCTCCGCATTCGAGCGCGCGATCTTCGCGCCCGCCGCGGCCACCTCGTCGAGCGGTTCGGGGCGCAAATCGTAGGCCATCAGGCCGAAGCCCGCCTGCGCCTCGTTGATCGCAAGGTACTTGCCCTGGACGCCGAGCCCGACGAACCCGACCTTGAGCGCCATCATGCCTCCTCCGGCCGCCGCGCCGCCGTCATTCCCGTTCAGCTTTGTCGCCAATCCGCCCCAGCGCATCGTCGATCAGAGACATGTCGACGTATTTCGGCTCGATCTTGATATCCTTGTCGACGAGACCGAGCTTCACGGCATCGTCGATGTTCTTCTGCAACAGGTCGAGCTTGGGCCGCGCGTTGCGCGAGCGCCAGTGCTCGCGCCTGGTGAAGGCCCATCCCTCGTAAGCCTTGACCGGCCGCTTGGTCACCTTGGAGACGAGCGCGAGCGCCGCCTGGCGGTTCTTCGGATCGAAGATCCAGTGGCGGAACCGGATGTGGTCCTCCATGAAGTCGACCATCGCGGCGCGATGCTTGGCGATGAAGTCCTTGCGCGCCACCCAGTTCACCGACTGCGTCGGACCCATCGCGTCGGTCACGGTGAACAGCGTCTCGAACTTGCCCTGCTTCTCCGCGATCGAGGTGAAGGGCTCGGTGAAGAAGGCGAGGTCGACCTTCTTCGAAGCCAGCGTGGGAAGCTGGGCGGGCACGCCGACCTCGACGATCTGGTAATCGCTGCCCGCCGTCATGCCGTGCTCCGAGAACATGCGGCGCAGCGCCGTATCGGGCATCGAGCCGCGGCTGATCACCGCGACGGCATGGCCGCGCAAATCCTCGACCTTCTTGATGCCGCTGTCCTTGCGGACCATGAACGAGTTGTCGCCCCAGCCCTTGATGCCGGTGGCCAGCACGTCGGCGATGACAACCAGCGGCAGATGGGCGCGCAGGATGCCGTTGGCATAGCTCTCGTAGCTCAGAGCGGCGATCTCGAGCTCGCCTGCGGCGATGGCGGTCAGCGCCGGTCCCGAGCCGCGGATGGAGACGTTCTCGATGGTGTAGGACGTGCCGTAATGCTTGTAGAGGCCGGTCTTGGCGGTCAGCAGCGGGCCCCACTGGCCGGGCACCGAGCCCGCATACTGGATGCGCAGCTTCACCGGCTCGTCGGCCCAGGCGCCGGTCGCGGCGAATGCCGCAATGACAAGCCCCAACGCCAGGTTTCCAAATCGCATCGCGCCCTCCTGATAATCGTTTGTCCGACTATACCGGCTTCTTTCCAGCGCGAAACCGGGCAATCCTAGCCTGGCGCCGGAACGACGGCCCGCGTCCGGATGTCGTCCAAGCGCCGGGCGAACGGCCGGTCGCACCACCGGTCCGCGCGAGAACGCGACGACGTCCTGGAAGCACCTGCCCCGCCGGAGCGACCTCGCGCCTCGTTCGGTTTCTCCAACAAACTCCACACGACGGGCGGCGGTGCACCCCTATTCTGCCTGCGGCGCGCGTGCAACCGGAGAACGCGCGATCGAGGTTCTGCGACACTGTTTCGCGCCCGGGCCGCGACGCCGCGAATATAGTGAGGGGCCGGAAGCGGAACATATTCCGGGCCGGCCGGCAGCGACCGGCCGAGGGGGTAGGCTATGCAGCGCATCCTGCTGGTCGATGACGACCGTAAGCTCACCGATATGATCGGCGAGTTCCTGCAGCTCGAAGGGTTCGCGGTCGAGGCCGTCCACGACGGCGCGGCGTGTCTGAGGCGCGATCCCGTCGGCGCGGACCTCGTGGTGCTCGACGTCATGCTGCCGGTGCTGTCGGGCTTCGAGGTGCTGAAGCGGCTGCACCTCCGCTCGAAGGTTCCGGTCATCATGCTGACCGCGCGGGGCGACGACGTCGACCGCATCGTCGGGCTGGAGATCGGTGCCGACGACTACGTTCCGAAGCCCGTCAACCCGCGCGAGCTGGTCGCCCGGATCCGCGCCGTCCTGCGCCGCATGGACCCGGCCGGGGAAGCGGCCCAGGGCGAGGTGACGGTCGGCGAGATACGGCTCAACCCCGCCGCGCGCAACGCATGGTCGAACGGCGAGAAGCTTCCCCTGACCTCGGCGGAGTTCAACCTGCTCGAACATTTGTTGCGCAATGCCGGCCGCGTCGTGTCGCGCGACGAGCTGTCCGCCGCCGCGTTCGGCCGCCAGACCACCGTCGGCGGAGCCGACCGCAACGTGGACACGCTGGTCAGCAAGGTGCGGCGCAAGCTGGGACCGGCGCTCGACTCCGACCAGCGCATCAAGACCGTGCGCAACGCCGGCTATATCTTCGCCCTGCCCCCATCGCCGGTCGGGTCGTAGCGTTGCGCTGCGGGCTGGCTGCCTGGCTCGGGCGCGGGCTCGCGCTTGTGGCGCTCTCCGCCGGCGCGGCGCGTGCCGAGGACGGCTACCGGCTGGGTCACGGCTACGACATCGGGCCGTTCAACCTGGCCGGATACTCGAACCTCGTCCTGAACGTCCCGCGCCGCCAGCCGAAATCGCTGCAGCTCGACGATTTCAGCGTGTTCGTCACCGGCCATATCGGGCGCTGGCTCAACCCGTTCGTCGAGGCCGAGTTTACCGGTTTCGACATCGCGCGCTGGGATTCCCAGGGCACGAATCGGCGTGACGGCGGCCTCGTGGTCGAGCGGATCTATGACGATGCCGCGATCACCGACAGTTTGACCTTCCGCCTCGGCAAGATGCTGACGCCGGTCGGTGAATGGAACGTGATCCACGCCGCGCCGCTGGTCCTGTCGACCGTGCGTCCGGCGGTCACCTTCCGGAATTTCAGCGAGCACGCGACCGGGGTGTCGCTGATCTACAGCGACCCGTTCGCGCGCTTCCCCGAGGTGCAGCTCTACTGGCAGCCGGGCGGCGAGATCTCCGAACGGCCGAGCAACAAGGTGTTCCACCGCTACGACCAGGTCGAAGGCGCGCACCTTGCGGTGCCGGTCGGGCTCCTCGATAAGGTCGGGTTCTCGTTCCAGCGCTCGCGCGACGACCAGGGCGCCGACCAGTCGCTTTATGGCATCGACTTCCACTATACGGCCGGCCGGCTGACGTTGCAGGGGGAAGGGACAATTTCGGACATCGCCAATCCGGGCGGAATCCATGCCCGCGATCTCGAATACGGGGCTTACGCCGCTGCGTCCTGGGCGCTCGACGACCAATGGTCGGTCTATGGCTGGTACGAGGCGTTCGCCGACCGCACGGCGCCGTCCGCCGCGCAGGACGTGCTGGGCGGGATCGCCTACCGGTTCGTGCCGGCATCGGTGATGCGGGTCGAGTATCTCGAGAACGTCGGTGGGGCCCCGGTCAATCCGTCGGGTTTGTTCGCCTCCTGGTCGGTGCTGTTCTGAGACGGCGCGATGAGAGGGCTCGCCCTGGCCGTGGCGTTCGCGGTGGCGACATTCGCTCCGATCTTGGGGCACGCCCAGGGTCTGTTCGTCATCGCCAACGCCTCGGTCGATGCGCCGTCGCCCCTCGGTCGCGGCGCCATCGCCGCAATCTACCTGCTGCGCATTACGGCCTGGCCGGACGGCACCCATATCGTGCCGGTCAACCGCGAGGCGACGAGCGCCGCCCGCGCGGTCTTTACCGCCGACGTGCTGGGCGAGGACAATGCGAGCCTCGCCGCCTATTGGAGCGAAATGCACTTCAAGGGCAAGGAGCCGCCGGTGGTGCAGGAGTCCGAGGCCGCGATGCTCGCCTTCGTTCGCAACGTTCCCGGCGCCATCGGCTATGTCAGCGACGCCACCCGGCCGAAGGGCGTGAAGGTGCTGGCCCATGTCCGCTAGCGTGCCGCCGCTCGCCCGGCGCGTGGCCGGCTTCTTCACCCGGTCGATCCCGCGCCGCATCCTGGCGGCGCTGCTCGGCATCTACGTGGCCACCTACCTGGCGACCGCGCTCGTCATCTATTCGGGCGTGCGCGCCTCGATTCTCGAAACGAACGCCGCGACGCTCAACCAGCTCGCCGATCTGAAATACCGCCAGCTCGCCAACACCGTCGACGCGCTCGCCACCGACCTGATCGCCTGGGCGCGGCTCGACGTGATGAACGACCTCGTGTCGGGCGACATCGACAAGCGCGTGCTCGACACGCTGGAAGAGCTGAAGCGGCTCTACCGCCTGTCCGGCGACATCTACGCCTTCGACGCGACGGGCCGGCTGATCGCGTCGTCGCGTAACGCGCGCGCCGCGGCCGTGCCCGACCGCCTGCCCGTGGAATGGCAGCGCGCCGGGGACGGCCTTGTCCTCATCGACGCAGCGCACGACCCGACGACCGGCGCGAAAATCGTGGCCTTCGAGATCCCCGTCTTCGGTCGGTTCGAGAAGGGGTTCCGAGTCGGCACGCTGGTGATGACCTGGCCGTGGCGCGCCATCGAGGGCCTGCTGTTCGGCGTCGATAGCGGTACGGTGCTTCTCGCGACCGGCCCCGCGCCGCGCGTGCTCGCCGCCGATTCGCCCGGTGCGGTCGCACGCATCGGTCTCGACCGGCTGGCGCAGGATGGATCCGGCGCGCGTGGCGCCTACCTTCTCGGACGGTCGATCGCGCGCGGCGGGCCGATCGCAGACTGGCGGGTCGTCACCCTCGAACCGGCCGACGTGGCGACCCGGCCGCTACGCTCCGTCGCGGTCGAGCTTGCGCTGCTCGGCGTGCTGCTCGGCGTGCCAATCGTGTTGCTCGGCCGTTGGCTCTCGCGCCGGCTGACCGCGCCGATCGCGGAGCTGACCCAGGTGATCGGCGACATCGCCGATACCGACCGGCTGGAGGCGCGCGCGCCGGTGCCGCCCTCCGAGGAGCTCGGCACGCTGGCGCGCTCCTTCAACCGGATGACCGACAACCTGGAGCGGACGACGCGCGAACGCGAGCGTCTGCTGGCCGACCTCTCGGCGCTGAACCAGACGCTGGAGGCCAAGATCGCCGCGCGCACGGAGGAGCTGGAATCCGCGATGCGCGCGCAGCAGCGCCTGATCGGCGACATCTCGCACGAAATCAAGTCGCCGCTCGCCCGGCTGTCGATGGCGCTCGGCCTAGCGCGGCGGTCGAATGCCGATGGGCTTTCGCGCCAGTACGAACGCATCGACAAGGAGATCGAGATCATCTCCGCCCTGGCAAGCGAGCTTCTGACGCTCGCACGGCTGGACAGCGGCGCGGCGCCCCCGCCTATGGCGCCGCTCGACCTTTGGGGGCTGGTGGACGAGGTGGTTGAGGACGCCGCGTTCGAGGCGCCCGACCGCGCCGCCGACCTGGCGCGAAGCGGCCCCGGGCAGCCGGCCATGGTGGTGGGCAATGCCGAGCTCTTGCGCCGCGCGGTCGAGAACATCGTGCGCAACGCCATCTTCTACACGGCCGACCGGACCCAGATCGACGTTGCCGTGGCGCGGACGGCGGACCGCGTCTCGCTGACGGTTGCGGACCGCGGCCCCGGCGTGCCGGACGCTGCGCTGGCCCATCTGTTCGAGCCGTTCTACCGCGTCGACGAGGCGCGGACGCGGGAGACCGGCGGCGCCGGCGTCGGTCTCGCGATCTGCCAGCGCGTGGTCCAGCTCCACGGCGGCAGGATCCGCGCGCGCAACGCCACGCCGCATGGGCTGATCGTCGAGGTCGACCTGCCCGTCGCGCCCGGACGGTAGGCGAATCAAAGACATATCGGACGCGACTGTCTCCACACAACTCGACAGGCCGCCCCGCTAGCCTGCGCGCGTCGGGGGTTGAGGGGGTTGTTCCATGTCGGTCGATCTGACGCCGAGCGCTTTGACCTTCGCGAAAGGCGATTACGGCGCGGACCCGCTCGCGGCGCGCGTGACGGCCCGTCCCCCGGACATGCCACGCCTTCTGGTCGTGCCGGAGATCCATCCGCTGCGCGCGGCGAGCGAAGCCTGCATCCGCACCGTCTACGCCCGCGCCTTCGGTGCGCACGGCCTCGCCCTGCCGCGCCTCCTGCTCGCGTGGGTCGGGCCCGACGACCGGCCGCTCTGCGCCGCAGGACTGCGCACCCCCGCCGACGGATTCTTCTCCGAGGCCTACCTGAACGGCCCCATCGAGCGCGCGCTGAAGCGGCGCTGCGGCCAGCCGGTCGCGCGCGAGTCGGTCATCGAGATCACGACAATGGCAAGCCGCAGCGCCGATGCCTCCATCCGCTTCATCCGCCAGGTCGCCGCCCTCGCCAATGAAATGGGATTCGCATGGTCGTTCTTCACCGCCACCGCGCGGCTCCGCAGCCTGTTGAACGAGCTCGGCATCCCGATCTTCGTTCTTGCCGAGGCCGACCCGGCCCGCATGGCCGAGCCGGAGCGGTGGGGCAGCTACTACCGCTTTGCGCCGCACGTCTGCGCCGTGAAGGGCACCTGGCTCGAGGCGGGGCCGGCCCATGCGTGAGCTGTTCGCCACCCTCGCGCGCCGCGCCGGCGCGGCCGCACAGCCGCCGGCGTTCGACGACGGCACGACGCGGCTCGACTATGGCGGGCTCGCGCGCCGGACCGCCGCGCTGTCCGACAGGCTCGTCCGGCTCCCGACCGCTCCCCAGGTGATCGGGCTGCTCGGCGGCCAGCACGTCGACTGGATCGCGGCCCAGCTGGCAATCTGGCATGCCGGCCGGACGGCGGTGCCGCTGCCCTCCTTCTTCCGTGCGCCGCAGCTCGCGCACATCCTGCGCGACGCCGGCGTCGCGCACCTGGTGGTGACGCCGGATACCGTCCCCGTCGCCCGCGACCTCGGCATCCCCTTCACGATCGCGGGTCCGGCCGAAGCCTCGTTCAGCGTTCCGGGACCGACCGAGGCGCGCCAGATCGTCTACACCTCGGGCAGCACCGGGCGGCCCAAGGGCGTGGTGCTCTCCACCCGGCAGATACTGTGGAGCGCGCGCGCACTCGCCGCCGCAATCGACGCACACGCCGGCGACTCCTACCTCTCCGTCCTGCCCATCGCGCTGCTGCTCGAGACGACCTGCGCGATCCTTGTACCGATCTTGACCGGTGCGGCCGTGCGCCTCGAACCGGCGCTTGCCGCCGCCTTCGACGGGGCCGACGGGACGGCGCTGGCCGCCGCCATCGCCGACCGCAGGCCGAGCTGCCTGGTGCTGGTGCCGCAGCTTCTGGCGCGCTGGTTGGAGGCGCTGGAGGAGAGCAACGCGCGGGCGCCGTCGAGCCTTCGCTTCGTCGCGGTCGGCGGGGCCGCCGTTTCGCCGACGCTCTCCAAGGCCGCATGGGCGCGTGGGATCCCAGTCCATGAAGGATACGGGCTTTCGGAATGCGGATCGGTGGTCGCGCTCAACCGGCCCGGCGAGCGCGCGCCGGGCACGGCCGGCCGGCCGCTGTCCGGCCTCGACGTCGCGATCGACGACGGCGAGATCGTGGTCCGCGGGCCCTCGGTGATGGACCGGTATCTGCACGGCGAGCCGGTCGACGGCGCATGGCGCACCGGCGACCTCGGCGAATTCGATGCGGACGGCAACCTGATCGTGCGCGGCCGGCTCGACAACCTGATCATCACGCCGGTCGGCCGGAACGTCAGCCCGGAATGGATCGAAGCGCTGCTCGCCGTCGATCCGCGCATTGCCGTCGCCGCCGTGGCGCACCTGGAAGGACCGCACCTCATGGCCGCCCTGGTCCCGAGCGCGCGGGGCGAGGACTGGTTCGCCCAGGCCACGCTCGAGGAGATCGGCGCGCTGGTCGATTCCTGCTGCCGCGACGTCCCCGCCTACGCCGTGCCGCGCCAGTTCGTCGTCGTCCCCGCGGGCGAACCGGCCCGGTTCGGGGGGCTTGGCCGCAAGCTGCTGCTCGACGCCTGCGCCGCCGCGTTGCGGACGCGGGATACGGCCCACCCCGCCGCACAGGAACGGGTGATCGGATGACCGGCATGCAACCGTACGACCGGCTGATCGCGGAGACCGCCGAAGCCCGCGCCGCATTCCTGTCCATCCCGCTGATCAAGCGCGGACTCGACGGCCAGGTCGCGCCCGCGCTCTACGTCGATTTCCTGAATCAGGCCTACCATCATGTGCGCCACACCTGCCCGCTTCTGTCCCTCGCCGCGGCGAAAACCGACGATGCGGCTTACCGCGCCGCGCTCTACACGTATATCGGCATCGAGCAGGGCCATGAGGACTGGATCCTCGAGGACATCGCCGCGATCACGAGCGATCCGACCGGCGCCGCACTGGCCCCGCCGGGCCTGCCCTGCAGTGCCATGGTCGGCTACGCCTACTACGCGATCGAATGGATCAGCCCTTATGCACTGATGGGCATGGTGCACGTGCTCGAAGGCATGTCGATGCTGCTCGCCACGCGGGCGGCCAAGGCGATCAGCCACAGCTTCGGCCGGCCCGCCGGCGAAGGGTTCCGCTATCTCACCTCGCACGGCGCGTTCGACGTGGAGCACACCGCGTTCTTTCGCGACGTGGTGAATTGGATCGAGGCGCCCAGGGCCGGCGAGGCGATCATCCACTGCGCCAGGATGACGTACTGGCTTTACGGCAACGTCTTCCGCGACCTCGATACCGGCTTTGTGGAGATGACGCGTGAAGCTTTCGGGTAGGGCGGCGCTGATCACCGGCGCGGGCGCGGGAATCGGGCGCGCCGCCGCGATCGAGGCCGCGCGCCGCGGCATGTCGGTCGCCCTCGTCGGCCGCCGGACCGAACCGCTGGAGGCGGCGCGCGCTTGCCTCGCCCCGGGCGACCATCTGGTGCTGCCGGGCGACGTGACCGTACCCGAGGCCCGCCGTCGGATGCGCGACGCGGTCGCGGAACGCTGGGGCCGGCTCGACGTGCTGGTGAACAACGCGGGGCTGGTGATGGCCGGCCCGCTCGCCGAGACCGACGATGCCGCGCTCGGCCGGCTCGTTGCGACGAACGTCGTGGCGCCGATTGCGATGACGCGCGAGATGCTGGCGCTGCTTTCCGCCGCGTCCGGCCGGGTGGTGAATGTCGGATCGATCCTGGGCGACGTCGGCTACCCGATATTCGCCGCCTATTCCGCCTCCAAGTTCGCCCTGCGCGGCGCCTCGGACGCCCTCCGGCGCGAGTTGAAGGACGTGGGCGTCGGCGTCACCTACGTTGCGCCGCGCGGTGCCCGCACCGCGGCGACACGCGCCGTCGCCCGCTACGTGGTGCCGCTCGAGATGCGGCTCGACAGCGCCGAAACCATCGCGCGCAGCCTGTGGGACGCGGTCGCGCGGGACAGGACGGCCGCCTATCCCGGCCTCGGGGAGCGCGCCCTCGTTCTCGCCGAACGCCTGTTCCCGGCGCTGATCGACCGCGCGCTCGCCGCGAAGTTTCGCAAGAGCGGCCTCGCGAGCCCCGCTTCCGACCCGTCCGATCCTGTTGCCACCCCTGCCGCCGTCCGCGACGGCAATGCCTGATTTGCGGAGACATTCGATGCTGCCGAAGCTGAACCGTGCGCTGGGCGGGCTCGCCTGCCTGGTCCTGATCGCAACTTCCTTTCCCGCGCGCGCCGCCGATCCGCAGAACATGGACGCGGCCCTTCACCGCGTCGCCCGCGAATGGGCCGAGATCACCTACAGGATGACGGGCGAGGACGGGCAGGCGAAGCGCATGGATGCGCTCGCGCGCGAGGCGGACGCTTTGCGCGTGCGGTTTCCCGGCCGCGCCGAACCGCTGATCTGGGAGGGGGTGATCGCCAGCTCGCAGGCGCGCTACGCCGGCGGGTTCGACGCGCTGGGCTATGCCAAGCAGGCGCGGTCGCTCCTCGAGACCGCCGGCCGCATCGACTATCGCGCGCTCGACGGCGCGGTGCCCACGAGCCTCGGCGCGCTCTACTACAAGGTGCCGGGCTTCCCGCTGGGGTTCGGCGACGACGACAAGGCGCGGAGCTACCTGGAGCAGGCGCTCCAGATCAGCCCCGAGGGGCTCGATTCCAACTTCTTCTATGGCGACTTCCTGTACGAGCAGGAGGACTACGCCAAGGCGGCCGCCGCGCTGAAGCGCGCCCTCGCCGCGCCGGCGCACCCCGACCGGCCGGTGTGGGACGCGGGGCGGCGCGGCGAGGCGCGGGCGCTGCTCGCCAAGATCCAGCAGAAGCTCGCCGCGAACGACTGAGCCGCACCGCCGCGTCGCGCCGTGACGGTTTGGACGCACATCGGGCGTCAGCTCGGCATGCCGGCAGGGGCGGCCGGGTGCTTGGCCGGCCGGATCATGCGCTGCGTGAACGCGCGGCCCAACGCCGTGGCCGTCGCAGCACTGGGCCTCTCCCCGTCCGACCGGGTGATCGAGCTCGGCTGCGGGCCGGGCCACGCCCTCCGCCTGATCGCCGCGCGCGTCGCCGGCGGCAGCGCCACCGGGATCGACCGGTCGGCGACGATGCTGCGCCAGGCTGCCGCACATAACCGCGCCGCGCTGAGGGCCGGGCGGGTGCGCCTCTGCCGCGCCCGCTTCGAGTCCCTGCCCTTCCCCGACGGCGCATTCGACAAGGCGCTGGCCGTGAACGTCGCTTATTTCTGGCACGAGCCGGCGCCGATCCTGGCCGAGCTCCGCCGCGTGCTGCGTCCGGGAGGGCGCCTCGCGCTCTACGTCACAGACGACGCGACCATGCGGCGCTGGCCCTTCGCGGGGCCCGACACGCACCGACACTTCGACCCGGTGCGCCTCGCCGCGATGCTGTCCGCCGGCGGGTTCGGCGATCCCGACCCCACGATCGTGCCGGTCCGCATCGCGCGCGGCATCGCCGGCCTGGTCGCGACGGCAACGATACCGACAACGAAAACCGAGGGGGCTCCGAACACATGCACGACGCTATGCTTGCCACCGCGACCATCTGCGCTCTCGCCTCTTCCGTCTATCTCCTGATCGCGATCCGCTGCACGGCATATGGCCGGCGGCCGCGTGGCGACATTTGCGCCGCGCCGCGGCCGCCCGTCACCGTGCTCAAGCCGCTCTGCGGGCTGGAGCCGCGGCTCTATGAGTGCCTGCGCTCGTTCTGTGCCGAGGCGCGCGGCGACACGCAGATCGTCTTCGGCGTGCGCGACCCGGCGGACCCGGCGATCGCCGTCGTCGAGCGATTGATCTCGGAATTCCCGGCTGTCGACATCGCGCTGGTGGTCGATCGGCGGGTGCACGGCGAGAACCTGAAGGTCAGCAACCTGATCAACATGATGGAAGTGTCGCGCCACGCGGCGATCGTCGTCTCCGACGCCGATACGCGGATCGCGCCGGGCGCGCTCGACCGGCTCCTTGCGCCCCTTGCCGCGCCGGACGTGGGCGCCGTCACCTGCCTTTACAAGTCGGCGGCGGCGGCGGGCCTTCCTTCTTCCCTCGCCGGACTGTTCGTCGATTCGTGGTTCTTGACGTCCGCGACGGTCGATGCGTGCCTCTGGTCCGTCGATTACTGTTACGGACCGCTCAGCGCGATACGCCGCGAGGCGTTGGACTCGATCGGCGGGTTCGCGGCGCTCGCCGCGTATCTCGCCGACGACTTCATGCTTGGCCAGCGTCTGGCCGCCACGGGGTGGGACGTCGTGCTGGGCGACGACGTGGTGGAGATTGCGGTCGAGGAGGATTGGCGGTCTCTGTTGAGCCACGAGTTGCGTTGGGCGCGCACGGTGCGTACCGTGCGCCCGGCCCAGCACGTTCTGTCGGTGGTGACGTGGAGCCTGCCGCTCGACGCGCTGGCGCTGGCCGGCCCGCACTGGATGCCGGCTAGCGCCATCTTCGTCCCGCTCGTCTTGCGCTTCGCCCTTCATGCGCTCGCGCGCAGGCGCTTCCGGCTCGGCGGTCGCGCGCGAGCATGGCTCTTGCCTCTACGGGAGCTCCTCTGCTTCGCCGTGTGGGCGGCAAGCTTCGCCAAACGCGAAGTGGTCTGGCGCGGCCGCGTGCTCTCGGTCGCGAAAGCGGGCGCGATGGTCAGCGCCAACCTGCCGACCGTTCGTGCCGAGGCGCGTTGATGGCAAGCTTGCGCGTTGGCGCGGGCCCGCTTCGCCGATCCCCTATTTCGCCTTCGCCATCTCCCGGTCGATTTCGACCGCAAAGCGCGTGTCCCATGTGGCCTTCACCTGGGCGGTCGTGACCGGCTTCTTCGCGTTCGACGAGATGAAGGCCGCATCGTCGGCATAGAGCTGGGGCGCGGGCGTGACGCCGTCGGGCATCGCCGCGATCAAGGCCTCCGCCAGCTCCTTGCCGTGGTTCGGCATCTTGAGGCGCTTCGCCAGAATCTTGGCCGCCCAGTCCGGATTGGCGCGTGCCTTGGCGTCCGCCTGTGCCAGCGCGCGCACCATCTTGCGAACAAGGTCGGGCTTCTTCTCGATGAGGTCGACCGACGTGCCCATGCCGTCGGCGAGCTGCGTCGGCATGTCGATCTCGCGCTTCAGCACGTGGACGCCCGGCAAGCGGTCCTTGAGCTGCAGCGCCAGCGTCGTGCTTTCCAGGATGGCGTCGGCGTTCCCGGAGAGCAGCAGCGTCTGGCGCGACGCCTGCGAGCCGATGGAAAGCAGCTTGACGTCCTTGCCGGGGACCAGGCGTCGATCTCGGCCCCCGCGACGCGCTCGGCAATCCGGCGCGACGTCCCGTCGAGCGCGTCCGGGTCGCGATCCACCAGCAGGACCTTGGCCCCTTCGGCGCAGAACAGTTCACCGGTCGCCCCACCGATGCCGCCGCCGCCGCCGGTGACGATCGCAGCCTTGCCCGCCATGCGTTGGCTCATGCGCCTCTCCCCTTCGTCTGGCCCCCTCTGGAAGCCTCGTTCCGGCCCGTGGGAAACTTAGATAGTCTTCACGCGGCCTGTCGAGCCGGCGCTCGTCGCCTTGTGCAGCGTCAGCGGCCGGCCAAGAATGGCAGCCGGACGTCGAGGAGGGAAAAAGGAATGACCGCATACTGGATGAGCAAGGTGCAGATCACCGACGAGGCAGGCTACGCCGAATATGCCAAGCGCGCGGGACCGGCGATCGAAAAGCATGGCGGCCGGTTTCTCGCCCGGGGCGGGCGGTGCGTGACGCTCGAGGGCGAGGAATACCCGCGCAACGTCCTGGTGGAGTTCGACACGGTCGAGCAGGCCGTCGCCTGCTACCGGTCCAAGGAATACCAGGAGGCGTGGGATTTCCAGAAGGACGCGGCGGACCGGCTGGTCTGCATCGTCGAAGGACTATAGGACACGGCGAGCTGACCCGATGATCTATATGGTGGAATGCGCCTTCACCGAGCCGGCACGCGAGGCGGCGTGGAACGCCTTCTACGACGCCGAGAAGCTTCCGACCCTGCTCGCCCTGCCCGGCTTCCGGGCGTCGCAGCGCTTTCGCGCCATCATGGAGACGCCCGCACCGTACCTCGCGGTCCATTCCGTCCGCGACGCCGCCGTGTTCGAGCAAACCTCCTACCGCGCCGTCGGCGGCGGGACGTTCGTCGGCTGGGACGCGCTGGTGACCAACTGGCACCGCAACCTGTTCACCGGGATGGAGGCGGCGCCCGAGGTGGTGGCGGCCGAAAGCCTCGTCGTGCTCGACGATCCTTCGATGGCGGACGCGGCGCCCGGGGCCGATTTCACCTGGCTCGACATCGCCGGGCTCGACCGCACGACCACGCGGCGCGGCCTTGCGATCGTCGACCGCGCCACCGGCGAAGCGCTGGTGCGAGACGGAGCCGGAATCATGCTCGTCTTCGCGCCGATCGGCGGCCGGCAGGTCTCGCCTCACGGGATCGATAACTGACCTCAGAGCCGTGCCGCCGGCCGAGCGAGCGGGACGATGCCTTCCTCGCAGGCCTTGATCTGCAGTGCGAGGTATTTCGAATAGATCCGGCACTGCGCGAAGCTGCCGGCAATGAACCAGAGGCCGGGCTGGCCGGTCCGGGTCCACATGTTCCGCAGCTCCTGCTGCTCCGGGTCGAACCCCCAGATGCGCCCGACACGGTCGGCGACGTCGTTGCCGAAAAGCTGCCGGACGAGATAGTCCTGGCCTTTGTAGCCGGTGGCGAGCACGACCAGGTCGGCCGGCAGAGTCCTTCCATCGCGCAGGCGCGCGCCCGCTGCGACGAAGCGGTCGATATCGGCGCATTGAACCAGTCCGACCTTGCCGTCGATGATCAGGTCCGAGCAGCCCACATTGAAATAGTACCCACCGCCGCGCTCGAGATATTTGAACTGCCAGCCGGTGTCGTCCGGGCCGAAGTCGATCCGGAAGCCGCGGCGCCGGAGCCCGTCGAGCAGCTCCCGGTCGAGCAATTTCGTCCGCTCGGTGATCATCTGGTGCGCCGTCTTGAGCGGGCGATACGGGATGGAGGCGGTGACGAGGTCGCAGTCCTCGAGCGGCGGCCCTTCGCCGTACAACGCGTAGGGCAGCTGCGCGCTGGGCTCGACGCTGACGACGAGCGTCGGGCTGCGCTGGACGAGCGTGACCGCCGCGCCGTGCGAATGGAGATCCTGCGCGATGTCGTGCCCGCTGGTTCCGGTGCCGATGACCAGCGCACCGCGGCCGCGCCAGTCCGCGCCCCGGCTGAACTGACTGGAATGCAGCACCGTGCCGGTGAAATCCTCGAGGCCCGGTATATCCGGCAGGCTGGGGACGCCACTGACACCGGTCGCCATGACGACATGGCGCGGGCGCATCTCGCGCGTCGTCCCGTCCGGCAGGTTCAGGGCGACCGACCATCTTTCGGCCTTCGCATCCCAGACAGCGCCGGCGAATTCCGTCTCCGTCCAGAAATTGAGCTCCATGATTTCGGCGTAGGATTCGAACCAGCCGGCGATCTTGTCCTTGGGGATGTAGGTCGGCCAGTTGGGCGGGTACGGCATATAGGGCAGGTGGTTGACGTGGACCTGGTTATGCAGGCTCAGCGCGTGATAGCGATTGCGCCAGTTGTCACCGATGCGCTTCTCGCGGTCGACGACCAGCGTGTCGACGTTGAGCTGCGTCAGGCGCGCGGCGATCGACAGCCCGGCCTGCCCGCCGCCGACGACGAGCACCGCCGGATCACGGTCGGCATAGGCGACGGTCGCCCGCCGGTCGTCGAGCCAGTTCGGTCCGCGGAAATCGCGCGAATAGGCCGTGCCCGAGCGGCGTGCCTTGCCGACGGCCTCCTCGAACCCCTCGATGTCGCGGAGTGCGGTCAGCAGGGTCCAGGCTTTCACCGCATCGCGGCCGTCGCCCTGGCGGATCAGGCGCACGATCCCCTCCGCCGGGCCGTAAGCGGACCGGAAGGCGAAAATGGCCTCGACGGATTCCGTGCCGGACCGGGTGACGCGCCGCGGGGGCGTACGGAAACGGTCCGTCGCGAAGCCGGAGGGCCGCGCGCTCCGCGCATAATGCGTCAACGCATCGATGATGTTGCCGGCGCCGCTGACGGTCTTCACGTCCCAGGTCAGCGCAAGCAGGTCACGCCAATGGCTGTCGTCGCGGAACAGCCTCTGAAAAGATGCAAAATCCGACCGCTCGATCTCCCGCTCGAAATCCGCGAGCCAGCGGTCCGCAACCGCCATGAGGGTCTCGTCTGCCTCGACCGGCATGTTCCTCCCCCGGCCGCCGGTTCCCAGCGCGGACGCCCATCCGGCACCTGGACGGCCATCGCGGTCTTTTCGCCGGCGGCCCACCGACGCGCCCTTTCCTTATAGCCGCAATGGCGGACGACCTGTAGGCGGAACGATCGGGTGCGGCTCGCGGGGCAGGCTGCATCTTGGACGCGCCGCCATCCCGGCGACGCGAGGCGCACGTGCGCGCTAGGGGGCGTCGTCGGCGCCGTTCTGCGTCCGCTGGTAGACGTCGATTCGCGATTTCGCGACGAGGGCGGCCTCGATCTGGCTGCCGCGGATCTCGCCGTGGTCGATCGGCCGGCCGCCCGGTCCCGACATGATGGTGAAGTGCCATCGCCGGAACCCGTCCCCGACGACGCGGTACCACATGCCCATGTAGGGCCGGTCATCCATTGTCGCCGTCCCGCGGCGACGCGACGGCCAGGGCCGGAAAGCGCTGCGACGCGACGTAGCGCTTCACCGCCTCGATGAGGCGGTAGGACTCCGACACGAACTCGACGGGCTCCTCCGGCAGCCGCCCGGCCGCAAGCGCGTCAAGCCCGGCAGCGATTCGGCGGGCGGAGCGGAGAACCTCCTGCTGAGCGCGCTGGCGGCGGCGATAGAGCGCCCGATGAACCTCGTCAGCGGGGTCGAACCGGTCGAGGTCCGAGGCGAAGCGTTCCGCCTCCCGCCGCACGGCGTCCGGAAGCTCCTGCGTCGCGTACTGGTGGAGCGACAGCGCCATGGCCTCGCTGCCGAGCTGGAACAGATCGTCGGTCAGGACCGCCAGCACCTCGGCGAACAGCCGCAGCCGGTCGTTGGTTTGCCCCAGGCCCGCAACATTCTTCATACCGGGCGGAACCGGCCGCTCCCTCTGTTGCCTCAGGCCGCTCATGGCCGTTGGCTCCCGCGGAAATGTTCGGCACGCCCTTCGGGCGGTTCGATTCCGTTCCTGTGGCCACCCGTCGTCATCGCGCCTCGCGTCGGTCCGGGTCGCACCTTGCCGCGGCCCCGGCCTGGATTCTTAGTAACGCCATCATGGTCCTACGCATCGCGCGAGACACCGGAAATAAGGAAGTAGGGAAAAGGTCCCGGCGAAAAATACTCACTCGACGAAACGCGATTTTCGGAGAGGTGGGCAGGGGAATCGGCGCAGGAATCCAGCACGTTACCTCAGGGTCGCGCCGCCGACCCCGGACGGACGGTCGGCAGCGCCACCGCGAGCCAGGTGCACGGGCGCGTCCCGTGCAAGCGTCGCCCCATGGAACGCGTGGCGGCCCATGCTAAGTTGGGCCGTCAGTCGCGCGATCAAGTGTCGGTACGCGCCATGTTCGACATGCGCCGTGGCAAGCCACGCGCTTGCGGGTTCGCGCCCGCTGTCCTGGCTGTGCTCGTGGGGCTGGGCGGGGTGCTCCTCGCCGTGTCGGAGCCGGGCCGCAAGCTCGAGCAGCAGGTCGGGCTGGGATGGCTGTACGCGCTGCGCGGGCCGGTCCCGGCGCCGCCGGATGTCGTTCTGGTGGCCATGGACCGGCGCTCGAGCGACCGGCTGGGCCTGCCGGCGAGCTACAGCGAATGGCCGCGTACGGTCCACGCGCAGCTCGTCGACAGGCTGGTCCGCGACGGCGCCGCGGTGATCGTGTACGACGTATTCTTCAAGAACCCGCGCTCCACGGCAGAGGATTCGGCGCTCGCCCGCGCCATCCGCGCGTCGCGCCGCACCGTTCTGGTCCAGGCCACCGAGCGTCTCGCCGTCGCGGGCGATACGTCGCGCGCCACGACCGTCGCTCAGACGGTGCGCTCGCCGGCGGCATCCCTCGCCGACGGGGCGCGCGGATACGGCCCATATCCGCTGCCCAGGGTCCCGGCCCGGGTCGACCAGTTCTGGTCCTTCCTGGGGCAGAGGCCGACGCTTCCCGTCGTCGCTCTGCAACTTGCGGCGCTGCGGGACAGGGCCGCGTTCCGGCGCGCGGTCGCGGCGCTGGGGCCGAAGGCTGGAGCCGCGCTCGACGCCTATCGCGCCTCGCCGCACGGGCCGGCCGATCTGCTGGTCTTCATGGAGGCGATGCGCGGCGCGTCTGGCGGTAGCGCGGCACCGGAGACGGCGGCGGTCGGCGACGCGCCGGAGGCCGGCCGGCAACTCGCGGCGCTGCTGCGCGCCTATCGTGGGCCGGACAGCTATTTCGCGAATTTCTACGGCCCGCCGGGCGCGATCCGGACCATCCCCTATGCGGCGGCGTTCGGCCCGCAAGCCGACCTCGACCTCACCGGAAAGATCGTGCTGGTCGGCGCGGCCGAGCTCAGCATGCCCAACGCGACCGACGGGTTCGACACGGTCTATTCGCGAAGGGACGGGGTCGAGCTCAGCGGCGTAGAGATCGCCGCCACCGCAATCGCCAACCTTCTCGATGACAATGTCATCCGCCGGCTCGGCACGGGCGAGACCGCCCTCCTCGTGCTCGCCTTCGGCGTGCTGGTCACGGTGGCGGCGAGCTGGGGCAGAAGCGTGCTGTCGCTCGTCGGCGCGGTCCTGGTCGGCGCCGCCTATCTCGCCGCGGCGCGCTACGCGTTCGCGCTGCAGGCGACCTGGCTGCCTTTGACCGCGACCGTGCTGGTGCAGCTTCCCGCCGCCCTGCTGCTCGGTGCCACACTGAGCTATGTCCAAGCGCGGCGGGACGGCGAGAAGGTTCTGACCGGCCTGCGGACGTTCCTTCCCGAGCATGCGACGGCGCTGCTGAAAAGCGGCCGCAAGCCCGAGCCGACATCCCAGATCGTCCACGGCGTCTGCATGTTCACCGACCTCGAGGGCTACACCGCCGCGACGGAATCGCTGAGCCTGCACGATTTGGCCCCGTCGAACTCGGCCTATTTCCGGCTGGTGAGCGAGGCGATCGCCGCATATGGCGGCACGGTCATCGGATACGCGGGCGACGGCGTGATCGGCACGTGGGACGCCGGCACATTTACCGACCGGCGCGAGATGCGCCGGATGGCCTGCCTCGCGGCGCTCGACACCCGCCGCCGGCTGGAAAGCTACAGCTTCGACCCGCATCGAGCGCGCTTGAAGGCGCGCATCGGGCTGCACGAAGGCGACTTCCTTTCGGGCTTTTTCGGCGGCGACCTGCTGCTCGATCACGCCGTGCTCGGCGACACCGTCAACACGGCGTCGCGCATCGAGGCGCTGAACAAGCATCTCGGCACCCAGATCCTGATGTCGGACCGTCTGACCGAGCGGCTCGACGGCATCCTGTACCGCCGGCTGGGACGGTTCCGCGTCGCCGGCAAATCGGAGGTGCTGTCGATCTGCGAGATCCTCGCCGGCGCCGATGCGTGCAGCGGGGAACAGCGCGCGCTGTGCGACCGCTTCGCCGCGGTCGTCGATGCATTCGATTCGGAACGGTGGGAAGAGGCCGCCAGGGAAGCGGAGCAGGTCCTGCGTGCATATCCCGACGACGGGCCGGCGCGGCTCCTTCTTGACATGGCGAACCAAAGGCTGGCGGCGCAATCCGTCGATTCCGGGCCGGTTATCGTCATGGAACACAAATAGCCACGTATTTTCGTCTACCCCGGACGTCGTAGCCCGAAATCACCATAGGCCCTTCAGGGCTAATCGCCCCCGCTATCACTACGGACTACAACCAGTTTTCAACGGAATATCGTTGCTTCCGATGTTATTGACCGGGACGGCGGGCGATATCCGTAACCATAACGCGCCCGTTACTGATGTTCGCAGTCGCGCGCCGACGTACCACGGGCGGAGCGCGCGAGCCGCCCGGTGCGAGGGGCTAGCGTGGGAGGATGGCTTCGCACATTCGCTTGGGCCGCGTCGATCCTTCTTCTCGGATTTCGCGGCCGTCGGAGGCGGCGGGGATGCGGCCGCGGCGGACCGGTGCGCCCAGCCGGTCGCTCGCGTCGCCGCGCTGATCGGGACCGTCGAGTACCGTACCGCCGGCAGCGCCGCTTGGCAGCCCGCCGCCCTCGACCTCGCGATCTGCGCCGACGATCGGCTGCGCACCGGGGCGGACAGCCGCGCGGCCATCGCCTTCCTGGGCACCGACACCATCGTCCGAATGGACCAGAACACGGTGCTGCGGCTGCGCGCGCCGCCCTCGGAAACCCGATCCCTGTTCCAGCTGCTCGACGGAACCATCGAATCCTTCAGCCGGACCCCGCGGGCACTGGAGGTGGACACGCCCTTCGTGAACGCGGCGGTCGAGGGCACGGAGTTCCTGATCGCCATCGCGCCCGGCCGCGCGCGGATCACCGTGTTCGAGGGCCGCATCCTGGCCCGCAACGCGCGGGGCAGCCTCTCGCTTACCGACGGGCAATCGTCGGTCATCGTGGCCGGCGCGGCGCCGCAGCCGGAGATACTGGTGCACCCGCGCGACGCCGTGCGCTGGGCGCTGTACTACCCGCCCGTCCTCACCACTGGCGCGGGCGCGACGCCGGAGGTGCGGGAGGCCGCCCGGCTGCTCGCCGCCGGGCAGGCGGACGCGGCCCTGGCCCGGCTTGCGCGCGCGCCGGAAACCGCGCCGGCCCTGGCGCTGCGCGCGGTCATCGCCGTCGCGCAGAACGACACGGCGGAAGCGGAGCGCCTGGCCGCACAGGCCGTCGCGCGCGATCCCGGCTCGGCGGCCGCCCGCATCGCGCTCTCCTACGCCCTGCAGGCCGACCGCCGAATCGAAGCCGCGCGCGACCAGCTGCGCGAGGCGGTGAAGCGCGCGCCTGACAGCGCGCTTGCCTGGGCGCGCCTCGCCGAGCTCGACCTCATGCTCGGGCGGCGCGACGACGCGTCCGAGGCGGCGGCGACCGCCGCGCGGCTTGCACCCGACGATGCCCGGATGAACACGGTTCTCGGCTTCGCTGCGCTCTCGGCCTTCAGCATCGAGGAGGCCGAGGCCGCTTTCCACCGTGCGATCGCGAAGGACACGGAGGATCCGCTGCCGCATCTGGGGCTCGGGCTCGCCCGCATCCGGAGCGGCGACCTTGCCGCGGGCCGGCGCGAGATCGAAATCGCGACGGCGCTCGATGTCGGCAGTTCCCTGCTCCGCAGCTATCTCGGGAAGGCCTATTTCGAGGAGGACCGAAGCCGTCTCGCAGGGACCGAACTGCGGATCGCGAAGGAGCTCGATCCCCGCGACCCCACGCCTTACCTCTATGACGCGGTGCGCAAGGAGGCCGAGAACCGGCCCGTCGAGGCGATGCACGATCTGCAGCGCTCGGTCGAGCTGAACGACTCCCGTGCGGTCTACCGCTCGCGCCAGCTGCTCGACGCCGACGCCGCCACCCGCGGCGCGAACCTGGCCCGGATCTATACCGATCTTGGCTTCGACCAGCTTGCAGTGCTGCAAAGCGGCCAGTCGCTGGCCGTGGATCCGGCCAACTTCTCGGCGCATCGCTTCCTGTCCGACAGCTACGCGACGCTGCCGCGCCACGAGATCGCCCGCGCGAGCGAGCTGTTCCAGTCGCAGATGTTGCAGCCGGTCGGGCTTACCCCGGTGCAACCTTCGAGCAAGGAAACCGACCTGCGGATCCTGTCCGATGTCGGCCCGGCCGAGCCCGCCTTCAACGAGTTCACCCCGCTGTTCACGCGGGACGGGGTGCAGCTCCAGGGCACTGGCCTTGTCGGAAACGAGCGGACCTTCAGCGACGAAACCGTGCTGTCCGCGCTGTCCGGCCCGGCGGCGTTCAGCCTCGGCCAGTACCACTACCAGACCCAGGGATTCCGCGAGAACGACGACCTTCTTCACAACATCTACGACGCGTTCGGCCAGCTCGCGGTCGGCGACAAGCTGTCGGTGCAGGCAGAGCTGCGCCGACGCCGGAGCGGCGAAGGCGACGTGCGGCTGAACTTCGACCCGTCCGATTTCTCGACGATCGGCCGGCAGGACACCGACGATGACACGCAGCGCATCGCGGCGCACTTCACCCCGGCGCCAGGCCAAGACGTGCTGCTGTCGGCGACCCACACGCACCGCGATCAAGACGTGCTGCAAACCCCGATGGGCACTTTGCTCTCGACGGGCAAATCGACGGGAGGGTTCGACCTGCAGGGCGAGTACCTGCTCAATGCGGGACTGGTCCAGCTCACGGCGGGCATGGGCTACGCCAACCTCGGGGACACCCTGTCAGGCACGCTGGACATTACCAACACGTTTCCCGGCGGAATTTGCCTGCTGCTCAGTTGCCTGCTTCCGGTCGAAAGCCGCGCGCCGATCATCCAGCGCAACGCTTACCTGTATGGCACGTTGCGCTGGCCCGACACGGTTACCTGGACGGCCGCGCTGAGCTACGACGAGTTCCGCCAGCAACCGGTCGAGCGAAAGAGACTGGACCCCAAGTTCGGCGTGCGCTGGGACATCGCTGATCGCTTGCGCCTAAGGCTCGCCTATATCGAGACGGTACGGCGCGCCCTGGTGGCGAGCGAGACGCTGGAACCGACGCAGATCGCCGGGTTCAACCAGTTCTACGACGATTTCACCGGCACGCGCGTCCGCCTGCTCGGGCTGGGGGTGGATGGGCGCGTGTCCGACGACCTGTTCGTCGGCGCCGAAGCCCGCTACAGACGGCTGAGCATACCAGTCACCGCAAATTTCGCGACCGCGGTCACCGAGAAGCAGAACGAGGACCTGTACCGGGCCTATCTCTACTGGGCGCCACAGCCGCGCTGGGCCTTTAGCGCCGAGGGACGATACGAAACCTTCAAGAACCGCGATCAGAACGGCGCCACGCTCCCCACGCTGGTTGAGACAGCGAGCGTGCCTGTCGCCGCACACTTCTTCGACCCTTCCGGCTTGTTCGCCGTCGCGGGCCCGACGTTCGTGCACCAGCATGTGGCGCTGGGCGTGGCGTCGGCCTTCCCGAAGACGTCCGAGTTCGTTCGCTGTGCTGGATGCGGCCGTCGGTTTCCGGCTGCCCGACCGACGGGGGCTATTGAGCCTCGAGGTGCGCAACCTGCTCGACGAGCGCTTCCTGTACCAGGACCAAAACATCCAGACCTCGGAGCCCAGCAACCCGCAATTCATTCCGGCTCGCACAATCCTCGTACGGTTCACGTTGCGTCTCTGAAAACGTCGACCTTGGAGAAGCCGCATGCCCAAGACCTCCTTGCACCTCGTCCTCTTCGCTCTCGCCGTCTCCGCCGCCGCCTGCACCGCACAGGAAGAACGGCATCCGATGGCCATGCAGCCCGCGCGTGCGCCGGTTGCCCAGACCGCGCAGACCATCGGTACGTGCGACAGCCACGCCGGCGTGGCGAGCAACGCCACGCCCTTCGTCTTCATGTGGGGTTACACTACGAAAGGGACACAAGAGCTGCTGCTCTGTACGCAGGTGTCTAAAGACCAGCAGGCGCCTAAGATTTTCGACAATCCGAAGATTAAAATGATTGCGGGAGCTCCGTACGCCTTTCCGCCGTACGCAACGGCCTATGCGGTAAAGTCGCTGACGACCTGCCCGCCCGGCACCCAGGAACACAGCATTGAAGTCGTTATCGATGGCCGGAAGCTCATTTTCACTTGGTGTGCATGAATGAACGAACTGCAGGGCGCGTCAGGAATGCGCCCCGGCGATCCGTTGTAGCGCGGCCGGATCGGCGATCGTGATGCGTCTGCCCTCTCGCACGAGGACGCCGCTGGCCTGCCAGTCGCGCAGCTGACGGTTCACGAACTCGCGGCGCATGCCGGCGACGGCGCCGAGGTCGCCCTGGGTCAGCGGCCCCACGACCAGCGGCGCACCGGCCCCGCTTCCGCCGGCCCGGGCGAGCCGCAGCAGCGTTTTGGCAAGGCGCGCCGTATGGTCGAGGAATACGAGGTCCTCCACCTGGTCGGTCGTCTGACGCAGGCGCTGGCACAGCACGCCCATCAGCCTGAGACAGACGTCGTGATGCCGTTCGAGGAACGGCACGAAGTCGCGCCGATCGAGCACGAGCAGCTCGACGTCGCCCGAGGCGACGGCGTCGCACGAGCGGGGTTCGCCGTCGAGCAGCCCGATCTCGCCGAGCACTTCGCCGGGGCCGATCGTGTTGAGCGTGACGCCGCGGTTGGAGGCCGAGCTGCTGGTGATCCGCACGTGACCCCCGACCACCACCAGCATGCTGCTGCCCGGGTCGCCCTTGTGGAAGATCGTGCGGCGGTCGCGATAGCGCACGATGCGGGTGTGCAGTGCCAGAGCGCGCAGCCCATCCGGCGCCAGGTGGCGGAGGAGCCCGGTGGCTCCAAGCAACGCGGCCTTGTCGGGCGTCGCGCCGAGAGCTGCCATGGATCGGCCTCGCTTGCCGGATGCGGATCCGCCGCGCGCCGGCGGCAGGATCCACGGGATTCGATATAGGCGTCGCCCGGCGCGCCGGCCAGTGCGCCAAGGCCGAAGGATGCGAAGGCGAGGGCAATGCGAATTTCTCGTACCGGCTGAGCGGTATGGCACAGGCCCCGCGACGGGAGACAACGACATTCGGCATGGACCGTCATTCGCGATCGCTGGAGGACGTCATGCCGAGCCGTATTTTCCAGGAGGTTCCGTTCCCGCGCGCCGCGCTGTCATGGAGCGCGTGGCGCCGGTGGGCACTCATCCGCGCGAAAGGGCCGATGGCGCCGGCCGCGTGGCCCGAGCCGCTGTCTCGGGCGCCGCGCCGCGTGCAGCACGAGTTGGCCGCGCGTCACCTCGATGCCGTGTGCGACGGGTCGGAAATGGCGCGCGCCTACTGGGCCCGCTACTACGACCGGACGGACTAGCCCCGATCATCCTTTCGGATCGGCGGGCCGGCCGGAGCAGAAGCGACGACAGGATTTCCACGCAAAGGATGTACGAGGCGCATACAGCGGAAGCGGTACGCGTACTCTGGGCCGAATAGCCCATCGGTATAAGAGGCCTATAAAAGGTTCTATCGCGTGCATTTCGTAAGCGTTATTCGTAACAAAATGCGACATTGCCTGCAAAATCGTCGGAAATTCTTACATTCGTATTTTTTGCCGAGAATCGTGACAGTTGGTCAAAAACACATAATTGTTTTCAATAGCTTACATCGATTGCGTCCGGACCGGAACACTCCTGTCCGGGAATTCGTGTGTCGGATTTTTTTACAGTTTATCCCTCTCAGAACCCAGACAGAATACGAGGCGATTGATATCTATGGAATTTTTTTTCTGGCACGCGTCTTGCAAGGTCAATCTCGTATGAGCGCCGCTATGGAGGTTGGCAATGCAATCACTTCGAAGCCGATTTGTCCCGCTACCGTCGGTGCGCTCTGCGCCTCCGGTGGCATCCCCGAAACACAAGGTCGAACGGCCAGCGGCGGGCCACAGCGCGAGGCGCTTGATGGCCGCGGCGGCGGCGTGCGCCGTCGTCTGTCTTGCGGCCGGACAGGCCTTCGCGCTGCCGACGGTGACATTCGATCTGCTCGACGCCAGGTGGGAGAATGCGGTCGGCGGCACCAGCGTGACCTACAACCCGGCAGATCCGGCCTTCGGCGACCCGGCAAGTGTGTCGTGGGGCACCCCGATCCCCTCGACCGGACCGCAGAGCAGCTACGTGTTCGACGCGCGGGATCCCGTGCCCTTCACGGAAGACCCGAACACTCTGTTCCAGCTCGGCACCTTCACGCACAACAACTTCGTCATTCAGGTCGGCACGTCGATCTCGAGCGTGGACCTGCGCCTCCATGCCAATGTCACGGTCGTCAACTCGTCCGGCGCGATGCAGCAGTTCCTCGACCAGATATTCGTGTTCCACTTCATGCACGACGAGACCCCGAACGGCGACGACCCCTGCGCCAACGGCGGCGCCAACGGCGTCGGCGTCAATGTCAACGGGTGCGCCGACATCGTGACGATCGTGGGTTCGCCCGGAAACTCGATGTTCGACGTAGATGGCGAGCTGATCACGCTGATGATGGCGGGCTTCCGGACCGACGGCACGACGCTGACCGAGTTCCAGACAATCGAGAACCAGACCAATACCGCCACGCTTTGGGCGATATTCTCGGCAGTGCCTCCTGCCGTGCCGGAGCCCGGCACGCTCGCTTTGCTCGGCTTCGGATTGGCGGGCCTGGGCTACGTTCGGCGCAGACGAGCGACCTGATCCCCCCCCCACGTCGTGCGCCGCGGGCGGCGGCCCTGGCCTGGGCCGCCGCCCTTCGTTTTGTCCGCTTTCGAGAACGCGACCGGGCGCGACGGGCCGGTCGAATTCTGGGTAACACCTCTGCACCGTCGGGCAGATCTGTTGCCGATGCTAACATCGGGAAACCGAAACGGGGAGCAAACGCCATGATGCTTCGAGCCATTGCAGCCGTCATTCGCCGTTGCGGCCGCCGCCGGCGCGGCGACCGCGGCGGCGCAGCCCCTGCCCCTGGCGGACCGCCAGCTCGACCGCGTGACCGCAGGTTCCAGCGACCCCTTCGTCCCCGCCTACGCCACCGGCGTGCGCGTCTCGAGCGGCGTATTCCTGTTCCACCTGTCCGGAACCGATGTCACCAACACGAGCACGGTGATGCTCAACATCGACCCGGTGCCGTGCACGGCCTGCTACCTCAACATCATGAAAGAGTCATTCACGGTGCAGGCGCAGTTCGGGCCGCCGGCCCAATAGAATTTCGCCGGCGGCGGCCGGGCGGCGATCGATTAACGCGCAAACGAAAACGCCGCCACCGTACCGGTGGCGGCGTCGCGTTAGCGCCGCTGACGTCACGTCATTGATTGACGTAGCCCTTGTCCGCCAAGTGCTGGTAGTAGGCCTGCAGTAACCCTGGGAAGCCGCCGGTGAAGACGAGCGTCGTACCGCCGTCGGCTCCCGTCACGACGGTGCATCCATCGCAAATGGCGGTCGGCAGCGTGACGTCCGGCGCCGACGAAACGACCGGAGGGTTCACGCCGCCCGCCGTAACGTGATCGAGCTGGTCATCGGCGAGCTGGTCCGCGGCCAGGACGCCGCCGGCAGTGAAAGGCAACAGGGCGAGAGCGAGGGTCAGGGTCAGGGTCTTCATTTATGGGCCTCTCGGATAATTGAGCCGGGCCCGGCGGCACCGGGCCCGGCTTTCGGCTTGTGGTGGCAGAAATCGCGCGCGTGCAGTTGCGCCCTTACGACCCGGGCGGCGGGGGCGGGGGCGGCGGAGGGCCGAACTGCGACGCGATTTGCACGTGCGGCTGTCCCGTGCCGTACCAGTAGTCGATGACGTTCAGGTAGCAAGTGGAGCAGGTGAGGACTCCGCCCTGGTTCACCAGCACCCACGTGCTACTGGTGTTGGTGATGTCGTGCTCGAAGAAACTGAATCCGGCGGTGACGTTGTCGAGCTGGCTGTCGGTGAGCGCGACGGGGACCGGGGCCTGGTTGGGGGTGACGGGACTGCCGGCGAACGCGACGCCGGTCAGGAACGGCAGGGCCGCGAGGCCGAAGAGCAACTTCTTCATGTGTGTGTCCTCCAAGGACGTTGAACGGGGAAACGGTCGATCGGCTCGCCCGGCCACCTACGGGAGCTGGGCGGCGGAGTTGGCGCTGACGGCGACCGCCGCCTGGAACAGCGCGGACGCGGCGGCGGCGGCGGCGTAGGACTGGCCGATCGCGATGCCGGGCGTGAAGCTGACCGAGCCGTCGGGGTTGGTCAGGCGCAGCGTGGTCACCGAGTTGGTCGCCGTGACCGTCTGGGTGAACGCGTCGAAATCGCCGAGGGCGAGGGCCGCCGCATTCGCGGTGGCCGCGGCGCCGGCGGTGATGCCGTCCATCTGGCCGTTGGAGAGCACCATCGGCTCGGCGGCGTTGGCCGCACCTGCGAGCGCGATCAGGGCGGCGCCCGCGAGCAGGGAACAGAGCTTCGTCATGGGTCGGATCCTTCCGGGTTTGAAGTGTCGAGAGGCTGCCTATGCTCGCCGGTTAGGGCAGCAGGCCCGAGATGGGCGCGGTCGGCAGCGCGTTGGTCGCGGTCGAGGCCGACTGCGAGGCCGCGAGCGACTTGATGAGCGTCAGCGTGGTCTCGCCGAACGTGGCGGAAACCGGCACCACCGCGCCCGCCGCGTTGAGCGTGGTGACCACCGCGACCTGCGAGACGGTCGCCGACAGGGTGGCGACGATCTTGCCGAGCGCCTGCGAAGTCGGCGTCGGCCAGCGCGGTGAAGCCGGCGGTGACGCCGTCCATCTGCTGGTTGGTCAGCGGCTCGGCCGCCGACGCGGCGCCGCTTGCGAACGGCAAGGCCGCGAGTGCGGCGATAAGCATCCACTTCTGCATAACGGTCCTCCTGTTGTGTCGACCCGGAGACCATCCCCGGACCGGTCGTGCGGAACACACGGACTCGCGCCGGTCGCGGAATGCGCGCCGGCTGCTCCCCGGGCGTCAGAGGCCGGGAACCCAGACGCCGTAGACGGAGGTGAAGCTGCCCTGGATGGTGAGGCCGAGGGCACTGGACGATCCGCCGCCGGCGATCGTGACCTTGTAGTTGCCGTCGGCGACGCCGCCGGTCGACACGGACGAGTTGGTCTGGGGCGGCGGCGCGGTGGTGTTGGCGCCGTTGGTGCCGAACGTGACGGCGGTGCCGGTGGCGAGCGCGCCTTCGGACTGGAAGCCGGGCTGCACGCCGAGATTGGTGCCGGCGATGGTGTTGCTGAGCGCCGTCGCCGAGGTGCGGTACTGCGCCAACGCGTCGGCGTAGACGTCGGAGTAGACGAACACGCCCGCGGCGGTGACGCCGTCGAGCGCGCGGTCGTCGAGCGGGTGAAGCCCGTCCGCCAAGGCGCCGGTCGCAAGGGCCGCGATCGCATACGCAACCGCCGCACCCGAGATGAAGGCCTTGAGATTCGTAGCCACCCGATGTCCCTCCAGTGCCGTGCCACAGAGCCGGCCGTGTCGCACCGAGGCGGGATGCGCGGCACGCGGCCAACGCCGTTAACCGCGAGCAAACCATCCGCACTAACGCAACGCAATTGCGCATAAGGCGAACAAGTTTTCTACGTAAGGAGTAAGGCGAGACGAGAAATAGCGGGCGTGTGCGCGAAATGCCGGAACGCCGTCTTAGGAAAGAATGCGATGGGTGGCGTGCCCACGCCTACGCCCGCCTCTGCATCTGCCGCACCGATCCCGATGTTACCTGGCATCGTGACCGTAACAGCCGGATTCTAGGAATGCCCGGACTTAAACGTAATAGAAAGCAACATACTTCCTTTGCGGCCTTGCGCGCGGTGGACAATCGAATTTTGCTTTGAAATCCGCACAACAGCCGGGGGATCGAAAGTGGCGCGGTTGCTGGTTCGCGAGGCAGAGCGTCACGCTCGCATTGACCCTATGAACGATAGGCAGTTCGCGTCGGCCCTGCGAGACGTATGCAGCGAGTTGTCGAAGCGCATCGCAACCCATAGTGCCGAGCAGGACCGGTTGACGAAACTGAAGGCGGCTCTGGAGGAGCTGCTCGAAATCTACGAGCGCGGCCGCAATCGCGAGGGCGCCCGCACCAGGCCGGCCCAGCGCGAGCGTGCGGGCAACGCGCGGGCAGCGCTCGACCTGCTGCGAGCGGCGGAGCACCCGCTCACCACACGCGAAATCGCCGAGGCCATCCTGACGCAGCGGGGCTGGAGCCGGGACGATTCCGATGCGCTTCGCCGGATCATCCCGAGCATTGCGGTGGCATTGCGCCGCCACGCGCGGAAGGGATTGGTCGACGACGGCGGCAGCTTTCCCGCTCAGTGGCGCATTGTCGAAAAGCCAAGCGACAACGGGTGACGCCGTCATCCAGAGGAACGCCACCCGCTCGCGAGTCGGTCGATCGGGTACCGGTCCTAATGCGAAAGCGGGTTGAAACCGGCAGACTGGACCAGGTTGGCGATGAAGCTCGCCGGCGGGCTGACGACAACCGGCCCTCCGCCGCCCGTGCCGCCCGTGCCGCCGATCACCGTGGCGCCGTTGCCGCCGGTGCCGCCGGACCCGCCGGTGTCCCCCGAGCCGCCGGTATCGCCGCCCCCGGTGCCGCCCCCGGTGCCGCCCGTGCCGCCGGTATCCCCGCCACCCGTGCCGCCGGTATCTCCGCCGGTGCCGCCCGTGCCGCCGGTCGGCGGCTGCACGATCGAGCTGGTGGTCATGGTGACGCCGTTGACGCTGATCGAGTTCGAGGTCGCCACGATGCATGTCGGGCAGTAGATGCTCGGCGCGTCGCCCGCGACGACGCGATCGAGCTGCATGTCGTTCAGCAGGGTCGCAGCCGGCGCGACGCCGCCAATGAATGGCAGGATCGCAACGCCGATGAGAAACTGTTTCATATCGTCCTCCTGGCAGCCTTCTTCTTTCCAAAGGAAATGGGTTCCGGCCCGGCGGTGCAACGGCGCAGAGGGAGTAGCCGACACTGCCAACATCGGACGTTTATTCGCTAACTCAATCGGTCGTAAACCGCTCGATTACGGCATCTCGCGACGCCGATCCCGACGCCGGGATCTCATGGAATTCGCGAAACCCATGATATTTCGTCGATTTTCAGACTGACGACAGCGCTCCCTCGCTCGCCACTCTTTTACTCCTTACGTAGGAACAAACGGTCCGCCTTATGCGCAATTGCGTTGCGTTAGTGCGGATGGTTTCCTTGTGATTAACGACGTTAGCGCCAAGCCAGATTCCGGCACGAACTGCCGGGAGTTCGGCAGGAACGGGAGGGCAGAAGGGTGGCTACGAATCTCAAGGCCTTCATCTCGGGTGCGGCGGTTGCGTATGCGATCGCGGCCCTTGCGACCGGCGCCTTGGCGGACGGGCTTCACCCGCTCGACGACCGCGCGCTCGACGGCGTCACCGCCGCGGGCGTGTTCGTCTACTCCGACGTCTACGCCGACGCGTTGGCGCAGTACCGCACCTCGGCGACGGCGCTCAGCAACACCATCGCCGGCACCAATCTCGGCGTGCAGCCCGGCTTCCAGTCCGAAGGCGCGCTCGCCACCGGCACCGCCGTCACGTTCGGCACCAACGGCGCCAACACCACCGCGCCGCCGCCCCAGACCAACTCGTCCGTGTCGACCGGCGGCGTCGCCGACGGCAACTACAAGGTCACGATCGCCGGCGGCGGATCGTCCAGTGCCCTCGGCCTCACCATCCAGGGCAGCTTCACCTCCGTCTACGGCGTCTGGGTTCCCGGCCTCTGACGCCCGGGGAGCAGCCGGCGCGCATTCCGCGACCGGCGCGAGTCCGTGTGTTCCGCACGACCGGTCCGGGGATGGTCTCCGGGTCGACACAACAGGAGGACCGTTATGCAGAAGTGGATGCTTATCGCCGCACTCGCGGCCTTGCCGTTCGCAAGCGGCGCCGCGTCGGCGGCCGAGCCGCTGACCAACCAGCAGATGGACGGCGTCACCGCCGGCTTCACCGCGCTGGCCGACGCCGACTCGCAGGCGCTCGGCAAGATCGTCGCCACCCTGTCGGCGACCGTCTCGCAGGTCGCGGTGGTCACCACGCTCAACGCGGCGGGCGCGGTGGTGCCGGTTTCCGCCACGTTCGGCGAGACCACGCTGACGCTCATCAAGTCGCTCGCGGCCTCGCAGTCGGCCTCGACCGCGACCAACGCGCTGCCGACCGCGCCCATCTCGGGCCTGCTGCCCTAACCGGCGAGCATAGGCAGCCTCTCGACACTTCAAACCCGGAAGGATCCGACCCATGACGAAGCTCTGTTCCCTGCTCGCGGGCGCCGCCCTGATCGCGCTCGCAGGTGCGGCCAACGCCGCCGAGCCGATGGTACTTTCCAACGGCCAGATGGACGGCATCACCGCCGGCGCCGCGGCCACCGCGAATGCGGCGGCCCTCGCCCTCGGCGATTTCGACGCGTTCACCCAGACGGTCACGGCGACCAACTCGGTGACCACGCTGCGCCTGACCAACCCCGACGGCTCGGTCAGCTTCACGCCCGGCATCGCGATCGGCCAGTCCTACGCCGCCGCCGCCGCCGCGTCCGCGCTGTTCCAGGCGGCGGTCGCCGTCAGCGCCAACTCCGCCGCCCAGCTCCCGTAGGTGGCCGGGCGAGCCGATCGACCGTTTCCCCGTTCAACGTCCTTGGAGGACACACACATGAAGAAGTTGCTCTTCGGCCTCGCGGCCCTGCCGTTCCTGACCGGTGTCGCGTTCGCCGGCAGTCCCGTCACCCCCAACCAGGCCCCGGTCCCCGTCGCGCTCACCGACAGCCAGCTCGACAACGTCACCGCCGGGTTCCGCTTCATCGAGGTGGACTTCAGCAACACCAGCATCACCGGCGTCGCGGTGAACAGCGGCCTGTTCGCGTGCTCTGCCTGCTACCTGAACGTGGTCGACAGCTGGTTCGGCACCGGCCAGACCCACCTCAACATCGTGTCGCAGTTCGGGCCGCCCACGCCCGCGGGCGGCGGGTCGTAAGCCCGGCTCGCGCCGAGGCGCGATCTCGCGGTCACACGCCGGAAGCCGGGCCCGGCCACCACCGGGCCCGGTTTTCGATGCCGCGCCGTGACACGCGGTTCAGGCGCAGCGCTTTCTGTCCGTTCACCTTTTGCCGGGAGTTTCCGCCGCCGTGAAACCGCTTCCCCGTCGCGCTGCGGCCATAGCGGGACTCCTCCTCGTCCTCGGCGGATGCGCGCGCATCGCGCCGCCCGTCGACCGGCCGGTGGGCACGGCCATCGCGTTGTCCAACCTGCAGCTCGACGGCATCACCGCCGGCGCCGGGGCGATCGCCGCAGGCGCGGGCGAAGCGGAGGGCATGTCCACCCGCTCGGCGGTCGTCGTGGTGACGGCGGTGGGTCTCGGCAATGGCCGCAACGCAGTTGTCTCGGGCCAGGTCATGTCGCGCGCGTCGTCGCCGCGCGCCGGCAGCCCCGCCACGGCGACCTCGGCCCTGTTCCTGTCGCTCACCATTCCCTAGACGGCATGCGCGATTTGCGTGCCACCGTCGGCGTTTCCCGGCCGCTCGCTGCGCCGCTAGGATCGCGAATCGTCCCGTCCGCGACCGGGGCTTATTGACTTGTGGACTGAATCGCGATTAATAAATCGCGCTTGTTTCAGCCGGTCATGGCTCCAAATGTCCGGCAGTGTGTAACTTGCCTGGGCAAAATCGACGGCGTCCATGGGCAAGGGGGGCCGCGTTGGGTAGGCAGCGCGAGGCGCGAGGGAGCCGGCGGTTGACGGACCGCATCGCCCGCCGCCACGGGGGGACAGTTCTGGGCCGCAAGCCGTTTGCGTCCATCCTTGTCGCGGGAGCGCTTTGCGCGCTTTCCGTCGGCTCGGCACACGCTCGAGCCAAGGGGCCCGGTCCGCTCCCTGCTCGAGATGCGGACGCAAGGGGTCGTTCTCCAGAAATCGGATCTGAGCTGCGGCGCGGCGGCGGTCGCCACGCTGCTGAACTTCCAATTCGGCGACCAGGTCACGGAGCGCCAGGTCACCGAAGGGTTGATCCGGCGCAAGGAATATATCGAGCATCCCGAGATCGTGCGCGTTCGCCAGGGGTTTTCGCTGCTCGACATGAAGCGCTACGTGACGACCCGCGGCTATGTCGGGATCGGCTACGGCAAGCTCGTCTTCGACGACCTGTTGCGCCTGGCACCGATCATCGTGGCCGTGCAACCGCTCGGCTACAATCACTTCGTCGTTTTCAAGGGTGTCGTCGGCGACCGCGTGCTGCTGGCCGACCCTGCGTTCGGCAACGAGACCATGGCCCGCGCAGACTTCGAGGACATGTGGATCGACTTCCCGCAGATCGGCCGGGTCGGGTTCATCGTGACGCGGAACGGCAAGCCGGCCCCGCCCGGCGAGCTGCAGTTGCGGTCGGACGAGTTCGTCGCGCCCTCGGGTGACTTCGTTCGCCAAGTTCTCGGGTTCTGAGATGGCGCAGGCGCCTTATCGCCTGGGGCTGGCCGCGGCGGCACTCGCCGCCCTTGCTGGCACCGCCGCGCCCGCGCCCGCCCTGGCGCAGGACACGCGGCAGGCCGCGACGCGGTACGACGTCAACCGCGAGAGGATCGACGCGCTGCAGAAGAAGATCGACGAGCGCGACCGGATGATCCTCAACCTTCTGGGCAGGGTAGAGCGTCTCGAGCGCGAGGAGGCCGCCGCGGCCGCCGCCCGGGAAGGGCGGCCGATGCGCGCATCGCTGAGCCCGTCCGCCAAACCGCCGGCACGTCCCGCCCCGGCGGGTGCCGGTCTCGCGCAGCAGGCGCCGGCGCCCCAGCAACCGCGAGCCCAGCCGCCGGCCCAGCCGCAAGCCCAGCCAGCCGGCCCAGGCGCCTGCGGCGCCCGGTCAGTTCGAGGTCAGCGAGGAGGATGCGCAGCGCGCGCTGGAGCGCGCCCTCGTTCAGACCGGCGCCTCGCTCCTGCAGCCTGGCAAATTCGAACTCGTGCCCAGCCTCACCTATCAGTTCGACCAGACGGCGCGTCCCAGCCAGCTCGCCTTGACACTGGCCGGGAACGTGCTGGTCACCGAGGACGTGGTCCGCGCGACGCAGGTCGAGGCCAGCACGCTCTTGCGGATGGGGCTGCCGCTGGGATTCCAGGCGGAGATCACCCTGCCCTACGAGTACAAGCGGCGCTCCACGGCGTCGCGGGTGCAGGGCTCCGGCCTGTCCGACCAGACGAGCCAGGAGGTGGGGCTGGGCGATCCGACCCTGACCTTCACCAAGCAGCTGCTGTACGAGCACGAGGGGCTGCCGGGCCTGTTCCTCAGTGGCAGCTGGGACTCGGATTTCGGCCAGACCCGCAACGGCGTCGCGCTCGGCACCGGCTTCAATGAGTTCCGCCTCGGCATGACCGCGGTCAAGCGCCAGGATCCGCTGGTCTTCACGGCAGGGTTCACCTGGCAAACAGCGCTCGAAAGCGGCAACGTCGTTCCCGGCGACCAGTACACACCGGCGGTCGGGATGTTGTTCGCCGTTAGTCCGGAAACCTCGCTGCGGTTTGCACAGCAGGTCAGCTTCATCCGCGGGGCCAGTCTCAACGGCACGGCGGTGCCCGGGTCGGACCAGACCCAGGCCGTGTTCACGTTCGGGCTTCTGTCGATCCTGGCGCGCGGTTTGACACTCGATCTCAGCACGAGCATCGGCGAAACAAAGGACGCGCCCGACCTCAGCGTCCGGTTGGCGTTCCCGATCCGCCTTAACTGACGACGCCCGCAACGGCGATGCCATCCCGCCGCGGCCGCGGCAATCTTCAAAATCAGCGCCGCCACAGAATGATCACAAGGACAATTTGCCCGGAACCGCGGGCAAATGCGGCAAAAAGGTGATCGTATATTTACCTAGGTACATTAAGCAGATTGCCCCCTTCCGCCTCCACCACATACGTTCGTGTGGCCGGTCCGGCTATTTTGAGCGTCTGCCTGGCCGGTGTGGGGCCGATCGCTCGCGCCTTGGGCAGGAGCGGATAGATTTCTCCTCATGCTTAGAAGAACCGTGATTCACGTAATAGTCATCGCTTTCATCGAAATGAGTATTACGAATAGTCTAATTGGTACTTTTGGATGTGCGGAATTGGTTTATAATTAACGTTAACAAAACACGGAGAGGTCAAAAGCGGGGATTGTGGCTGTGCGTGTGACGTTCTCGGATCGTCTGTTCGATGTATCGAGTGGGTGAATACGGTTTTCCGAGACGTTTGCGTCACCACGTTTCCGGTTGCGTGCCGCGACCCCCGCGGGAATCTGCCGATGTGTATCCCTGAACGGCTGGCTCTGAGGGAGAAGATGAGATGGCAACGGCAGCTGTGGTTGGCAGAAGCGCTCTTTACCGAGCGGCACTGGTCAGCCTCCTGGACAAGATGGGCTTCGACCAGGTGGACGAAGGCGTCAGCGTGACGGAGCTCATGGGGCAGAACGCCGATGGGCATGGCCCGGAGATCGTCCTCGTCTATCTGGGGGCTGGACTCGGGCAGCACATCGATGACGCCGATGGGAACGGCGCCTCGGAATATGATTACATCGAGGGGCTGATGGAGGACGCCAAGTCCTGGAACCCGTCGGTCAACGTGGTGTTCCTGGCGAAGGACCTGGAGCTCGAGCTTCTTGTCGCGTGCTTTTCAGCGGGGGCGAGCGGGCTCCTCCTGGAAAACATCTCGCGCAGCGCCTTCGAGAAAAGCCTCAGGCTGGTCGGCACCGGCGAGAAGGTCTTCCCGTCGAAGCTGGCGACCCTGATCCCCGACCTGATCGCCAAGTTCGGCGCGCCGCGGGAAGCCGCGGCCGACCTCGGCGACTACCGTCTATCCGACCGCGAGATCGACATTCTCCGCTGCCTGACGAACGGACAGTCGAACAAGGTGATCGCCCGGAACCTCAACATCGCCGAATCCACGGTGAAGGTGCACGTGAAGCGGATCCTGCAGAAGATCCACGCGACCAACCGAACCCAGGCCGCGCTTTGGGGCGTGGCGCGAGGCGTGGCGATCTCGCCGTCCGACGCGCCGAAGCCCTGAGCTTCTCTCTGAGGCGGTCCCGCCGGGGACCGGCGGACCGCGCGTCAGGGCGTGATGCTGATCCCAAACGCCGCGCAGGCACACGTCGCCAATGTCGGCGTGATCGAGCGGGCGGTCATCTGCTGAAAGTACGCGAACGTGGACGGCGTGCTCAACGTCGCAGTGCACTGAGCGTTGCTGCTTCCGCTTGCGGTCGCAGAACCATGCGCGAACAGCAGATCGGCCGGGATCTCATCCACCAGCCGGGCGCGCACCGCCCCCTCGGCCAGCGGGTCCGCAGCGGGCTCGACGTCGATCCTGAGCACGGTGGTCCGCGCCGTGCGCACCGAGCCCTCCGTGGCGGTCGAGACGTTGGGGCCGGTCGCCGTCGCCAACAGGCTGAAGGTTGCGGTGATGCCGCTCGCGGTAAGCGCGTCGAGCTTCGCATCGCTCAGGACGATCGGGCCGCCGGCGGCGGCGCGTTCGACGATGCCGGTTTCCGCCCACGCCGGCCCGGGGCAGTCGAATGCCGCGACCGTGCCGAGAAGGAAAAGGGCCGGGCGCAGGCAGCGCCCGTCGCGGAGACCTGAAATGTGGCCCATCGCGCCGCCTATGGCGCCGGAAGGGCGATGACTCGCGGTCCGCTGTCGTACGAACGGGTAACGGCGCTGACTCTCATGATCCCCCTCAAGAGTCGCTATTGCTCGATATGTTCCACCGATGTTACCGTTTGTCGAGCGAAAAATTCAGCATTTATACCTCTTTCGGATTAGAGGCAGTCATTTTTTACGACTTATGAGGTAACGATTTCGGAAAAAAGGTGGGACGGTTTCGCGCAGCCCGCCGCAATGTGACAAAAGACATTGACGATTTTGTCGGCGACAGGAAAAACACTGGAGCTACGAAAAAGGGAACCGTCGGCCTACTCTGCTCAATAAGCTCGAGCGGCCGACATCGAATGGCTTCCAAGTTCAGGACAAGACGCGGTTCTCTGCAGGTGGAAAGCCGGCAGAATTGATGGTGTGGACGAGCGCATGAACCGGACGATGCAAGAGCTACAACCGGCCGCTTCGGAGAGCCCTGCGCCGGCGACCCGGCCGCGGCAAGCGGTGCCGAGCGACCGCGTCGCGGAAGGACGGCTCCAAGTCCACAGATACGCTCCCGCCCTGGGGCGCGGCCGATTGGACGAAGGCGCCGACGATCGTGCGCGGGCTGGAACCACGCGACCGGCAGGTGCGAGCCTGGCAGCCGCCGCGTCGGACCTGCCGTCGTTCCGGCCGCTGCTGGTCATTCTCGGGAGTGCGGCAGGCTGGACGTGCGGTCCGGCAGGCTACGATATTTCCACGCTGGCCCAGGCGCTTGCGGACTGCGAGTCCATCGTGATCCTGGCCGGCGCGTGCAGCGAAATCCTGTATCACGGTGTCGCCCGGTGCGCTTCGGGCCATCGAAAGACCGTGCTCATCGAGGCGGCCCAGACTTCGGTCGGTGCATGGCTGAGCGCAGTGCGGCGCCATGCGCCACGGACGGCGCAAGTCACCGTCGAGCCCGACGAGGCGGCGTTCGGAAGTGGCCGGACCTCGTTGGCGAGAGCCTGACCGCAGCGCATTTGCGGCCGCACCGAGGCGTTGCGGACAGGTCAAATACGATGGGGCGGTGCCGGTGAGCACCGCCCCAACGCGCCAGAACGGCGATCAGTTCAGCGACAGGCAGAAGGCCGCGCCTGTCAGCGCAACACCCAGAATAAGCAGCCACGCGCGCGCCCAACCGTCATGTTCGCGCCTGGAGTCTTGTTCGCGCCTGAGGTGTGTCATCGTCTGTCCCTCCCCAAAGGCAATCTACGCGTGCCGTTAACAAGGCAGGGGCGCTATTAAGTATTATTATCCGAATTCGCTATTGTTCACGTCCAATTCCACGGGAACCGAAGTGACATATTTCACTTCCCTAACGCGCGCTTCGTTCCTAACCTTAAGGCAGGCGTCGGGTCCGACCCGGCGAACGATCAGGGGCGTGCGGTGGGGCGCAAGCCACGGGTGCAACAGGGTAATCGCGGAAAGGTATCCGCGTCCGCGGCGCGCGTATCGGGCGGGCCTGCGGGCCGGAACGTGGCCTCCGCGTTCGGTGTCGTCGGGGTAGGCGCGTCGGCGGGCGGGCTCGAGCCGCTGCGGACGTTGTGCCAGGACCTGCCCGCCGATGCCGCGCTGGCGTTGGTCGTTGTCGTGCACTTCGACGCTGCCGGGCACAGCGCGCTGGCCGACATTCTGGCGACACATGCCAACATGCCGGTTCGCACGGTGCGCGAACCGATAACACTCGCGCCGGGCAACATTTACGTTATCGCGCCCGGCTTCGATCTCGAGCTGCAAGCCGGCCGGCTGGTTCCCGCGCCGCAGACGCCCAATGTGCACGGCCGCGCGATCGACCGGTTCCTGCAATCGCTGGCCGGGGCAATGGGCGAGCGCGCCGCGGCCGTGATCCTGTCGGGAGCGGGAACGGACGGAAGCCAGGGCGTCCGCGCCGTCAAGGAGGTCGGCGGGCTCACCATCGCCCAGGCGCCGGACGAGGCGCAGCACGCAGGCATGCCGGAAAGCGCGATCGAGACCGGCGCGGTCGATCTCGTCCTCCCCGCGTCGCGCATCGGGCCGGCGCTCCTGGGACACCGCCTCCAATCGCCGCCCCTCGCGGAAGCCGAGGACGCGGCGCCGTCGAACGGGGTCGGGGCCGCCATCCCCGACGTCGTCGCGCTGCTGCGGCAGGCGACGGGCCACGACTTCTCCGCCTACGAGCCTGCGACGCTGGCGCGGCGCATCGCGCACCGCATGGCGCTGCACCGGTCGGACTCTGCGGCCGCCTATGTCGGGCGCCTGCGTAGCCAACCCGAAGAGCTGGAGGCGCTGCACAAGGACCTGCTGATCGACGTCACCGGTTTTTTCCGCGATCCGGAAGTGATCGCCGGCATCGAGCGCGAGCTGGCCGCGACCGCCGCCGAGCTTCACTCGATGATTCACGGTCTGGAAGCCTCCAACGAGGAGCTGAAACTGCTGAACATGCAGCTCGAGGAGCGGGTCGAGGCCCAGCGGAAGTCCGCCGCCGACCTCGCCAACCTTATGGCCAGCACGGACATCGCGACGCTGTTCCTCGACCGCGAGATGCGGATCCGGTTCTTCACGCCGGCGGTGCGCCGCCTGTTCCACGTGATCGGCAGCGACATCGGCCGGCCGCTGTCCGACTTCGTCTCGCAGATCGAGGACCCGGCACTGCTGGACGATGCGGCGAAGGTGCTGGACACGCTTGTGCCGCTGCAGGTCGAGCTGGAAACGGGACACGGCGCCGCCTGGTACAGCCGCCGGATCGCGCCCTACAGCACCGAAGGCGACCGTATCGACGGGGTCGTGGTGAGCTATGTCGACGTCTCGGCCATCAAGCGCTCGGAGCGCGAGGCCCGCGCGGCCCAGACCTTCGCCGAAAGCATCGTGGCCACGGTGCGCGACCCGTTGCTCGTCCTCGACACGGACCTGAAGGTGATCATGGTCAGCCGGGCGTTCTGCCTCGCGTTCGGCGTGCAGGCGGGCCAGGTCGAGGGCCGTCCCGTCGCCGCCATTCTTTCCGAGGGGCTCGACCTCACGCCGCTCGCCGACGTGCTTCGGGACGCGGTGCCGCACCGTCGCGAGGGCGAGGTGCGCGAGATGGAAGGCCGCGAGGTCGAGCTGGACGTTCCCGATCTCGGCCGGCGGATTTTCGCCGTCAACGTGCGCCAGATCGAGCACAACGTGCCGAACCGGCGCCTCGTCCTGCTGTCGATGGAGGACGTGACGGAGCGGCGCCGGACGACGGAGCAGTTCCACCAGGATTTCCTGAACGCGACCCCCGACGCCATCGTGGTCGTCGACGCGCAGGGTGCGATCCGCAGCGCGAACCGGATGTTGGAGACGCTGTTCGGCTATCGCCGCGCCGAGATCATCGGCATGCCGATCGGCATGCTGATCCCGGAGCACGATCGCGCGGCGGCGGGGTTCTTCGACCGTCTGCACGTGCCGACGAACGGCGAGAGTACGAGCCTCGAACTCGTCGGCCGCCGCAAGGACGGGCATGAGATCCCGCTACAGGTGAGCCTCGCGGCACTGCGCGGCCCCGACGGGCCGCTCGCCATCGCCGCGATCCGCAACCCGACCGCGCAGAAGGCCGCGGAACGGGCGCTGCAAGCGGCGAAGGCCGAGGCCGAGCGCGCCAACGACCTGAAATCGGATTTCCTCGAGGCAACAGGCCGAAACCTCGTCCGGCCGCTGCAGACGATGGGGCTGCTGGCCGGAATCCTGGAACGCACGGTGGACCCGCGCGATGCGCAGGATACGGTCGCCCGGCTCGACCTGCTCATCGAGTCGATGACCAATTCGCTCAACCTGCTGCTCGACGTGAACCGCATCGAAACCGGCAAGATCATCCCCCAGGTGGCGTCCTACCCGATCCACGACACGATCGAACGGATGCGGACCGAGTTCGCCCACGTGGCCGCGACGCGCCGGCTCGACCTCCGTGTCGTTTCGTCCACCGCCTTGGTGCGCAGCGACCGGCAGATCGTCGACCGGATCCTGCAGAACTTCGTGTCCAACGCGTTGCGCTACAACCACGCCGGCCGGGTGCTGGTGGGTTGCCGGCGGGCCGGCCGGAACCTGCGGATCGAGGTGTGGGACACCGGGCCGGGCATCCCGGAAGACGAGATGGGCCGCATTTTTGGCGAGTACGAGCGACTGACCTCGCCGGCGACAGGGCAGGAGGAAGGGCTCGGCCTCGGGCTCTATGTCGCCAAGCGGCTTGCCGACCTCCTGGGCCACCGCATCGAGGTGCGATCGATCGCCGGCAAGGGCTCGATGTTCGCGCTCGAAGTGCCGCTCGAGCTTCGGCCCGCCGCCGCGGGCGTGCATGCACCGACGGCGACCACGGCGCGCAGCGGGCCGGCCGGCGTCCTGGTCGTGTCGTCGAACGCAACGACGCGCGGCTTCCTCGATGTCCTGCTGCGGCTCGAGGGCTACGATGTGCGCGGTGTGGCGGGGGCCCAGGAGGCGCAGACGCTGGTGGCTGCGACGGGCTTTACGGTGGCCGGCGTCATTGTCGACGAGAACCCGACCGATCCCTACGCCGCGGGAAGCCTCGTCCGGATGCTGCGCCGGCAGCATACGAGCAGGCTGGTCGCGATCGTTCTCACCTCGAACCCGTCCATGGAGTATGCGCGGGAGCTGTCCGGCGACGGTGCGCTGGCGCTCGTCAAGCCGTTCAAGGCGAACGATCTGGCCGCCCACGTCGCTCGCCTGTTGGCCGAGGCCGGTCACGCCCCCGTGCGTCCGGCGAAGGAACCGCCGGCAGCGGCGCGCCACGCGCCGGTCGAGGACGACCGTCCGCTAGTCGCGGTCGCGGTCCGCGACGAGGCGCTTGGCCAGTCGATCGCCACGATCCTGAGCGATGCGGGCCGGCGGGTCGAGATCCACCGCACGGGGCAGGCGCTGCTCGACAGCCTCGCCACCGCGCGACCGAGCTGCGTCGTCCTCGGTGCCCTCGTGCCGGGCCCGCCGATCGTTGAAGTCATGGCGCAGCTCAAGAACAGGGGCGACGGCGAGCTTCCGGTAATCCTGCTGGCGAGCCCGGGCGCCCTGGAGGATGCGGTGACCGGCATGCGGGCCGGCGCGATCGACGTGCTCGAACCGACGAGCGACCCGGGCGCCCTGCTGGCGGCGGTCGAGCGCGGGCTCGCGCAGCGCCTTCAGGCCGCGGAGCATGCGCGCGCCGTGGAGGAGGCGCGCGAGCGGCTGCAGCGCCTGACGGCGCGCGAGCGCGAGATCGCCACCCTGCTGACCGCCGGCTTCTCGAACAAGGAGATTGCCGCCCAGCTCGGCCTCAGCCAGCGCACGGTGGAGAACCATCGCGCCCAGATCCGCAGCAAGGCGCGCATCCGCAGCCTCGCCGAGCTGGTCCGGCTGATGGACCTGATACGCCAGAGCCGCTCGTAGAGCCTTCAGCCGGACCACGGCGGCCGTCGCCATCGACGGGCGCGCCGCCGCCCTGTTCCCTCATCTCAATGCCCGGTCCAGCCCATGGTCTGCGGCAGGATCAGCGCGACCGGCGGGATGAACGTCACGATCGAAAGGCGCACGATATCGGCGCAGATGAACGGCATCACGCCCCGGAAGATGTTCCCGAGCCCGATGTCGGTGACCATGTTGTTCATGATGAAGCAGATCATGCCCACGGGCGGCGAGATCAACCCGATCTCGGCGGTCATCACGATCAGCACGCCGAACCAGATCGGGTCGAACCCCAGATGGACGACCACCGGATAGAAGATCGGGATGGTCAGGAGGATCACCGAAAGCCCGTCCACGAACATGCCGGCCAGGATGTAGAACAGCATGATCAGCACGATCAGCCCGACCGGCCCGATCGGCAGGCCGGTCAGGAACGCGCTCAGAAGCTGCGAGGCCTGGGTGACGGCCAGGAAATACTGGAACAGGAAAGCCGCCATCAGGACGAAGAAGATCGAGGCCGAGGTGCGCAGCAATTCGATCAGGCACTGGACGATCACCTTCCACGGCAGGCGCCGGCGCGCCACGCCGATGGCGAGCGCGCCCATCACGCCGAGCCCCGCCGCCTCGGTCACCGTGACGATGCCGCCATAGATGCTGCCGATCACGAGTACGAACAGCAGCAGCGTCGCCCACACGTCGCGCAGGCTCTCCCATCGCTCCTTCCGGTCGGCGCGGCCGGCGCGCGGCATCGTCTCGGGCTTGAAGCGGTAGACGAGCTGGATCGCGGTGCAGTAGAGCGCGATCGTGACGAGGCCCGGCAGGACGCCCGCGATGAACAGGGTCGCGACGTCGTTCTCGGTCAGGATCGCGTAAAGGATGAACATGACCGACGGCGGAATGAGAATCCCGAGCGTTCCGCCGGCCGCGATCACGCCGGCCGAGAAGCCCGGCTCGTAACCGATGCGGCGCATCTCGGGCAGCGCCACGGTGGTCATCGCCGCCGCCGAGGCGACCGACGAGCCGTTGATCGCGGCGAAGCCGCCGCAGGCCAGGATCGTCGCCATCGCCATGCCGCCCGGCAGGTGGCCGATCCACGCATTTGCGGCGCGGAACAGCTCGCGGCTCATCCCCGAGGCGGAGACCAGCGTCCCCATCAGGATGAACATGGGGATGACCGAGAAGTTGAAGTTGGTGAGGGTCCGGATGGGCGAATCCACGAGGATGCCGAGCGCCGCCTCGGGATCGACCAGGTAGCCGAACCCCACCACCGCGACGATGCCGAGCACCACCGCGATCGGCACGCGCATGAACATCAGGACGAGGACGGCGGCGCAGCCGACGATGGCGACGAGTGTCGGCTCAGCCACGGCCCGGCTCCACCGTGCCGCCGCGCACCACCACCTGCCACCAGCGGATCGCGCTGGTCACGACGGTCGCCAGGATGCCGAGCGCGGCGAACGAGTAGCCGACCCAGAGCGGCAGGGCCAGCTCCTCCGATTTCTCGCCGGCGGCCATGATGTCGAACACCTTGTAGGTGATGGCGTAGCCGAACGCACTCAGGAACGCGAGGTTGAGGGTGTAGGCCACCACGTCGCAGATGCGGCGGAAGCGCGGCGAGGCGACGGTGTAGATGACGTCGACCGCGATATGGCGGTCGGCATAGGCCGCCGTCGCGATGCCCCAGCAGATGGCGACGCCCTGCAGCGTCTGGCCGACGATGAACCCGTCGGGAATATGGCTGCGCAGCCCGTAGCGCAGCATCGCCTCGGTGAAGGTTATGACGGCGAGAACGCCGATGAAGTAGGCGGCCGCCCGCTCGATGGCGGTGACGATCTTTTCCAAGTCCGGAGGGCTCCGGGAGGCGGGCTCCCGGCCGGGCGTCACCGCCCGGCGGGGAGGCCCGGAACGCGACTAGTCTTCGAACAGCAGCGCGTGGTTCTTCTTGAGCGCGGCCTTGACGCCCGCCATCACCTTGTCGGGGTCGTACCCGGCCTGCTTCACCTCCATCGCCCAGTGGGCATAGACGGGCTTCGCCGCCTCGCGCCACAGCTTCTTCTGCGCCGGCGTGATCTCGGTCCAGACGTGGCCCTTGAGCTCGCGCGCCGCCTTGTTGAGGTCCACCTCCTGACGGTACCAGTAGCCGTACACCTTGGCCGACCATTCCGGCGTGCAGTGGTCGTCGATCACCTTCTTCTGGTCGGCCGACATGCGGTCGTACATGCGCTTGTTGATGTTATCGGTGAACGTCGACACGTAGAGCGGGATGTCGAGCGAGTACTTGGTCACCTCGCCGAAATTGAAGGTCGAGTGCGGCGCAACGCCGTCGTCGGTCACGGTGATGCCGTCGGTGATGCCCTTGGCCAGCGTGTCCTTCGCCTCCATGATCGGCACCTGCACCGAATTGGCGCCCATCGCCGTGAAGAACCGCGCCATCGTCTCGTTGGCGGTGCGGATGTTCAGCCCCTTCACGTCGGACGGCACGCGCACCTGCTTCTTCGAGGTATGCAAGGTGGCCAGATGGTGCGTGAAGACATGGCAGACGATCTCGTCCTTCATCTCCTTCTTGCCGTAGGGCGGATACCACTCCGTCAGCGCCTTGGCCGCGCCCAGCGCGTCGGAAATCATGAAGGGCAGGTCGGAGACGGCGATGACCGGGAAGCGGCCAGGCGTGTAGCCGGGGTTGATCAGGCCGAAATCGGCGATGCCCCGCTTGACCATGTCGTACTCGTCCTTGCCGGAGCCGAGCTGGCTGGACGGGTACAGCTTGAACTTGATGGTGCCGTGCGAGGCCTTCTCGACCAACTCGCCCCACTCCTTGTAGCCGGGGGTCAGCTCGTGCGTCGGCGGCACCCAGTAGCTCAGCTTGATGTCGAAGTCCCTGGCCATGGCGCCGCCGGCAGCCATGCCCGTCGCCAGCGCCGCAGCCGCGGCGCCCAGCAATACCCGCTTCATCCGGAATCCTCCCGAGTTGTGTCGCGTCCCGTTCGACCGCTGGCACCGGTCTGTCGTTGGCGCGCATCTTAGAGCCTATCTACCGGATTTGGAACCGTCTGCGTCGCGACGCCCCTCGCCTCCGGCGCGGCGATATGGGAACATCGCCGCCATGCGACGCCTCGACCGCAATAAGCCTTTCGCTCGGCCTGTTCGGCGCCAACTGCTCCGGCGGGCTCGCCACCTCGATTTTCCCCCAACGGTGGGAGGCGAGCTGGCGGAACAACCTCGCCCTCGCCCGCATGGCCGACGACGCCGGGCTCGACTTCATGCTGCCGCTCGGGCGCTGGAAAGGCTATGGCGGGACCACCGACCATAACGGGTCGAGCTTCGAGACCCTCGCCTGGGCGTCGGGCCTTCTCGCCGCGACGCGCCGGATCATGGCGTTCGGCACGGTGCACATCACCGCGATCAACCCCGTCGTCGCGGCGAAGCAGATGGTGACCGCCGACCATATCGGCGAGGGGCGCTTCGGCCTCAACATCGTCTGCGGCTGGTACCAGGAAGAGTTCGACATGCTCGGCGTCGACCTCGGCACGCACGACGACCGCTACGTGCTGGGCCAGGAATGGGTCGACATCGTGACGCGCTGCTGGACCGAGCCGAAGCCGTTCGACTATCCGGGCCGCTTCTTCAATCTGAAGAAGACCGTGATGGAGCCGAAGCCCTGGGGCGGCACGCGCCCGATGCTGGTCTCGGCCGGGCGGTCGGGCGACGGCAAGGAGTTCGCCGCGACGCAATGCCGACATGATGTTCACCGCCATCCGCGTCGACGAGGACGAGGTGGCGCGCGACGTCGCCGACCTCAAGCGCACGGCCAAGGGCTACGGGCGCGAGATCGGCGTGTTCACCAACGTCTACGTCGTCTGCCGCCCGACCGCGAAGGAGGCGGAGGAGTACCACCACTGGTACGCGGTGGAGCTCGCCGACAAGGAGGCGGTGGAGACCATGGTGGTCGAGCGCGGGCTCGACCGCGAGAACGTGCCCGACTCGGTGCGCCGCGCCTTCCGGGTGCGGGCGGGCGGCGGCAACGGCGCCTGGCCGGTCGTCGGCGACCCCGACAGGTGGCCGAGAAGATGGCGCGGCTCTCCGGCCTCGGCATCTCCGCCCTCGCCATGGGCTTCGCCAACTATCTCGACCACTTCCCCTATTTCCGCGACGAGGTCCTGCCCCGGCTGGAACGGATGGGGTTGAGGGGGAAGGGGAGCGGGGGCTAAGACCTCAAGCCCATTGGACGGATCGCGAGCTCGTCACTTCAACAATTCCGTCATGGCCGGGCTTGTCCCGGCCATCCACGGACGGCGCGCGGCAGCGCGCCAACAAAAGAAACAAAGCTCGTGGATGGCCGCCAAAGGCCTCTCCTCAGCGACGCCGCAGGCGGCGTCGAAGGGGCCGGGCATGACGATCTTGTTGTTTGGTGCGTGGGGACGTCGAAGTAAGCCAGGACAACCCCCTCACTGTCACCCCGGCCGAGCCGCCGTCGCGACCGCGACGGCGGCGAGAGCCGGGCCTATCCGTCCAGGTCCACGACGTTGCCGCATGGCTCCCGGCGCGCGCCGCTCACCTCGTTCGCGGCTTGGCCGGGATGACGATCTTGGGCACGCGACGAGGTCTTACCCCTCTCCCTGTCCCTCCCCCTCAAGGGGGGAGGGAACGTTGCGACATTCCATCCGTGTTGCTGTCCGGGTCAGGGATTTCGACCCGGCGAAGGGCTGCAGGTTCAGGGTCCCCTCCCCCCTTGAGGGGGGAATTGTGCACTTGACATAGGACATACCATCCCTAGTTTTGGGGATGCGTGACAGGCCGGCAAGTGTGCAGTTCCCCTGAGAGGGGAATATGGAAGAGATCGGAACAGCCAAAGCGATCGCGGCGACAGATAGCGGTGAAAGAGATGTTCTTATCAACCACTTAGCCAGGGCTTTACGCTGGAAAATGGAGCATCTCGACCCGTCAGATGATGGTCGCGAATGGGAAGAACTAAATTTCTCAGAGCAGGAGTTTTTTCGTTATTGTGTAATTTATCTATTGGATGATCCAATATTACGAAGGTACATGCTGACGTTCTCCAACAATAATGTCATAGGTGGGCGTGCGTAGAAAAGAAAATAGTCTTATTCTGCAAAGAAGGTAGTCCTTGCCCTGACGATTTGTCAGAGTTTTTATCCCCATTTGATGAAGAGACGGCTCCCTGCGCCCGAGGTCTAACAATCCTCCAATGAGATACGTTGTCGGCGGCACTTTCTCCAATATTATATCTTTAAGCAACGGGGAAAATTTAGGCAATTCGTTTGTCGCAACACAGTATGAATGCGCAATTTTCGCTAACATCCTCATTAAATGGGTGGGGGAAACCATGCCATATGCCACTGCATTTTTCTTAATTTGATTGAGATAATCGCTCATTACCAGTGCATCTTGTTGATTAGAAACAATTGTGGACGCGGAAGGAATGGAGAGTCTTCGGGCAAACCACTTAGAATGCCGGGAGTGGAAATTCGGCAAAGAACAACCCAAGGCGGCAATTGTGGCGCTGTAATATAATGTATTTCATGGTCGAGTTCTAATCGAAATGACTGTGGGCGTTCCCTTTTCCGGCGCGTCGGCAAATTAAATCTAGAACGGATATGACCGAACATGCCGCGTAGACAAGTCATTTCATTGCGGCCAGTTATTGTCGCACATTGACGACAACTAGCTTTAGGTAAGACGAGATTTCTCTCTAGGCCAAACGGGATTATGTGTTTTTCATAAGAGGAGGAACAGTTGTGCCACAATAGATGCAGCGGCCGGCGGCTTCGTATATAATTCTTTTGGCGTGCGACATTCGGATGGCCCAAATGAATGGGGATAAGCGTCGCGGAAAACCCGAATTGAGCGCTGACGACGTGACCCGGCGCAGCGACGACCTATTGAGGCATATGCTCGAGAGGCCGCCTCGGCCTCAAGCTAATGATCCCCCGGGTCGGTCCCAAAGTCGAAAGAAAGCTGCCGCTCGTCCGGCTCGGAAGAAGGCCGGCCGCCGCGAAAATCCTAGTGGGCCGCCTCGGGACGGGAGCCGTTAGTGATTTGATAGGTCAACCGCTTGCCGACGCTGCCACGCAGCACCTTAGCGGCGCGCTGAGTATCATTGACTTGAGCGCGGCCCGCTGGTTATGCCTGAAATCGAACTCGACAGATAGAGCTTCAAGTGCTGCTGCGAAACATGGTGGTACGTTCCGTTGATCCGCGCTTGAGAGTGGCGAAGTAGCTTTCCACCGTGTTCGTGTGTGCCTCGCCACGAACATATTCGCCGATCCCGTGGTTGACCGTCTCATGGCGGAAATCGCGGTGCATATGGCGGTACTGTCCGGCGTAGTCGGTTCGAGGAACGTGCTGGCGTCAATCTGGGCCTTGAGGATCGGCCGGAGCGTCTTGGCGCTAACTTCCGGGACGTGCTGCGTGCGAACGCGCCCGCCACGCTCGACCAGCGCGAAAGCGATTTCCTTGCCCTGGCCGCCGATGTTGCCCTTGACGCGCTTCTTGCGGTGTTTGTTCTTCTCCCGACCGCCGATGTAAGTTTCGTCGGCTTCGACCGTCTTTCCCTCACCACCGAGAGGCCCGAAATCTTCGGGATGTAGTTCGCGCATAGACTCTCTAATCCGATGCGCCATGAACCATGCCGTGCGGTAGGAACCGAACCCGAGCATCCGATAAAGCTGATGCGCGCTGATCCCTTTCTTGGACGACGCCATGAGACGCACGGCCAGCAACATTGTGCATCGGGATATGCGAACGCTCGAAGATGGTCCGATAGTGGCAGTGAACGGCTTGTCGCATGCGCGGCAGTTATAGAGGCCGGGACGATGGGACTTACCCTTCATCTCGGTTGCCTCGTCTATCACACCACAATGGGGGCAAACGGGGCCATCGGGCCAGCGGGAAGCCTCGAAGTGCTTCGGGCGGCTTCTTCATCGCTGAAGATCGGATCGGTTAGGTCGATGTTCATGGCCAGTCTCGCTTCTGGCTTAAAGGTAGGGATTGTGGCTACTAAGTCAAGTGCACAATCGCCCTTGAGGGGGAGGGACAGGGAGAGGGGTCCGTGCTCCGCAACGCTCATGCGATCGAGAGCACGCGGCGATAGAATGGCGTCATGACAAAACGTGAAAACCGCATCGCCATCGCCAGCGGCCCCGACATCAAATTGACTTTTGCCCCATGCTGACGTTGCGCCGGCAAAAAATGAAATGGTGTCAATGACCTACTTCGCACCCTGCATTGCGTTGGATCCAGGGTTCGATGAGCCAGTTATCGACCTTTCAGATTTTCGGATTCATCTTAGGAAATGGGCGGTATCAACATTTGACTTGGCTACATTGGCCACGAAACATTCCCTACACCTACCGTATCAATTGATGGATATTTTTCTTAATTCAATCAATCTAGAGATCGAAGCGATTTCTGGTACTAATTTGGATGAGGCGATTGACAACTTAGAGCACTTTAAGACTGCGCTTTACCTCAACGGCGTCAACCCATTCCTTATCCCCTTCGTTTCGTCGCACAGCGCGAATTCTTATGCGGGCATTAACTCCCGGGATTCTGAAGTTTCTTCGCGAAGAAATGCCTAATGAGCTGAAAGACGGGATAATTTCAGGTTCAACGAGTGTCGAAGCTTGGCCATACGAACTGTCATTTCAAACATTGCGACTTCGGCAACCTGTACTAGTTAGTGCCGAAGTCGCTGGCAAAGCGTCCTGGCAGGCGCAACAACTCAAAGCCATTGAGGGCAGACATCGTGAACTAGAGACGGTCCGATACGCCCTTACAATGGCTCCTAAAATAGGCCACTTGGGATCATCCCTACTTCATCTCTGGACCGGCCTGGAATCGTTGTTTTCCAAATGTTAGGGCCGAGGTGTCGTTTCAAATCTCTCTCCTTTTGGCCGAATTATCATACGCCGATCCGGCCCGCAAATGAAACATATGAAATTGCAAAACGTAGCTATATGCACCGCAGCAACGCCGCACACGGCAATCTGAAGAAGATCGGCATTGAACAATGGGAAGAGGCATGGAGACTGTTGTGCAATTCCCTTTTGGCAGTCATTCAAATCGAGGACAATCTACCAGCGGAAGGTGATCTCCTAAGGTCTATGCTTTCCCGCTCCAGCACTGGTTGAGGTGAGTAGCTTGTAGTGCATAGCAAATACGACCGCATCGCCATCGTCGGCGGGGGGCCGGTGGGGCTCACCGCCGCGTATCTCCTGGCGCAAAAGGGCGTGCCGGTGACGGTGATCGAGCGCGAGGCGAAGCCGCTGGTGGACTACCGCGCCTCGACCTTCCACGCGGCGACCTTGGACGTGCTCGAGGAGTCGCGGCATCTCCGAGGCGCTCGTCCGCATGGGCATCCCCTGCCCCGTCGTGCAGTACCGCGACTGGCAGGCGGGCAAGATCGCCGAGTTCGACCATGCGGTGCTGGCCAGGGACACCCGCCACCCCTATCGCCTGCAGTGCGAGCAGTACAAGCTGGTGCAGTGGCTCTACGACCGGCTCGCGAAATCGCCGGGCGTCGAGCTCTTGTACGGCCACGCGCTCGCCGCGCTCGACCAGGATGCGGACACGGTGACGCTGACCCTGGAGGGGCCGGACGGGACGCGCACCCTCGCGGCCGATTACGTCATCGGCGCGGACGGCGGACGGTCGACAGTGCGCAAGCAGCTCGACATCGAGTTCCCGGGCACCACCTACCCGGAGCGCATCCTGGTGATCGGCACCACCACCGATTTCCGGTCGATCTTTCCCGAGATCGCCAACGTCAACTACGTGACCGACCCGGTCTATTACGGCCACATATTGCGCATCCCCGACCTCTGGCGCATGTCGACGCCGGTCTATGACGGGATGTCGGACGCGGAGGCGAAGTCGGACGCGGAGATCGAGAAGCGCCTCTCCACCCTGATGCCGGGCGTCGCCTTCCCGGAGATCCCGGTCAAGGCGGTCTACACCGTGCACCAGCGCGTCGCCGGCACCTACCGCAAGGGGCGCGCGTTCCTGGCGGGCGACGCGGCGCACCTCAACAACCCCAAGGGCGGCATGGGGATGAATGGCGGGCTGCACGACGCGCTCGATTTGACCGCGCGCCTCGCCGCCGTCTGGCATGGCGCGGCCGACGACCGCACGCTCGACGAATACGAGGCGAAGCGCCGGCCCGAGGCGATCGACGACATCCACCGCCAGACCGAGCGCAACGTGAAGGCGCTGAAGGAGACCGACGCGGACGCCCGCGCGGCGCAGTTCGCCCGCTGGCGCAGGATGGAGGCCGACCCCGCGGCGCAGCGCGCCATGCTGCTCGAAACCTCGATGATCGCCTCGCTGCGGCGCGCCGGGATGCTGCGCTGACGCCGGGGCATCCGCCCCGCCCTTGTGCCTAGGATGAAATTCTGTTATAAGGCTCTCTGTCCTGACGGCGCGGCCGTCGCATTGCGGGTTTTTCGGGCCGTTTGAGGCGACATTCCAAGGAAATCAAAGGGTTGAGAGGCGACATCGGGCGACATTGAGGCGACATACGGGTTACCTTGAGGCGACATAGAGGCGACATGAGGCGACATTGAGGAGACATTGAGGAGACGCCGAGGCGACCTCCGGGCGACCGCGTGTCACTCCCCGGCGGGCTGCAGCGCGGGCTGGGGCGCCAGGCGGAAGAAGCGCCACACCACCATGGCGCCCAGGGCGAGCGGGACGGCGTTCACCAAATAGACCGCGGTCACCGCCGGCCCGACGGTTGCCGCCGTCGCCACGCTGGCGAGGCCCGCGACGTTCGCCACGGTCCCGCCCAGCGCCGAGCCGAACGCCTGGCCGAGCGCGCGGACGGTCGAGAGCGACGACGCGGTGATCGATTCCTCGCCCGGCAGCGCCGCCGACATGATCTTGGCCGTCATGTGCACGTAGAACATGCCGATGCCGAACCCGCACAGCACCGCGAGCGCGGCGACCACGGCGAGGTGCCCGCCGAGCGATGTGATCGCCGCAAGCCCGAGGCAGCCCGCCATCAGGAACAGCGGGCCCGAGGTCATCAGCCACCGCTCGCGCCCGCCATGGATGCCGGCCACCATCGCCGCGGCCAGCGACCAGCCGATCGACATCATCGCGTTCACCGCCCCGACATAGAGCGGCGGGACGTGATGCAGCACGCTGAGCACCAGCGGCAAATAGATCGACACGCCGATATAGGGCGCGGTGATCAGCATCAGCCCCCAGTATCCCAGCCCGACCTGTCCGTTGAGCGACAGGGGCCGGGACGGGAACAGGCGGTTCTCCGCCCCGGCGTCGCGCTTGAACGCCGCCCAGACGATCAGCCCCGCGGCGGCGATCAGCGCCGCGCGCATGAAGTTCGTGTCGGCGTGCCCGGCGGAGCCGACGCACATCACGCCGAGGCCGAGCAACACCAGCCGCCAGACCGGGAAGCGGAGCGGGCTGGCCGTCGCACGCGGCGGGTCGGCCGATTCGGGGATGCGCCACCACACGCCCGCCAGGAACGCGATGCCGAACGGCACGTAGAGCCAGTAGGCGCCGCGCCACCAGCCGATCTCGCCGAACACCCCACCGATCACCGGGCCCAGGAGGGCCGAGCCGATCCAGGTGACGCTGGTGAAGGCGATGGCGCGTGTGCGCAGGCGCGGCGCGTAGAGCGCGGCGATGAACGCCATCGAGCCCGCGACGATGCCCCCGCCGCCCAGCCCCTGGAACAGCCGCGCCACCAGGAAGGCCGGCATGCCGGGTGCCAGCGAGCAGCCGAGCGCCCCGACGCAGAAGATCGCCCCGTCGAGCGCCAGCGCCTTGCGCCCGCCCACCCGGCCGCGCAGGGGACCGTACGCCGCCGAGCCGACGATGGCGCCGACGACATACAGCATGGTCGCCCAGGCGTAATAGGCCACGCCGCCGATGTCGCGAACGATCTCGGGCATCAGCGTGTTCACTACGAACGCATCCATCCCGAAGAACAGGATGCCGAAATTGAGCAGCACGGTGTAAAGGCCGAGCCGGCCGCGGAACAGCTCGAGCCAGCCGGCGGCCTTGTCGGGGGCGGGTGAGTTCATTCAGGACCGTTTCCTCGGCCGGGATTAAACCATTCCGCCCGCCCGCGGTCGAGCGAGCCGTCTTCCCTGAAGCCGCGTCGGGTATTACGTCTTATCCGTCACCCCTGCCCGGAGGGAGCCATGCCCACCGCCAAGCGCGCCCCAGGCGCCGATCCGCGCCCCGCCGTCGCCATCGGCCACGTGGTTCACGAGGTCGCGGACGTCAAAGCCGAGGCCGACTGGCTGGAGGCGCTGGGCGTGAGGCCCATCGTGCGGCAGGCCGACTTCGCGGTGATGGAGCTGCGCGGCGGCACGCACATCGTGCTGACCAAGGCCGAGCGCAAGACAAAGCCGGGCGGCGAGGCGCCGTTCGACTTCATCGTCGACGACGTGGACGCGATGCACGCCGCCTGCGCCGAGAAGGGCTTCAAGCCGGGCCGGATGTCGCGGGGGCGCATCCACGACCGGTTCGAGCTCACCGACCCGGCGGGCTACACCGTCACCATCCTCTCGTCGCACGCCGGCACCCGGCCGGTCTAACCCTTCCCGCCCTTCGCGAACACCGTCAGGCTGACGATGATGCCGCGGAGCGTGCGGACCTCCTGGTCGGTCAGCGACGCGCGCGAAAAGATGTTGCGGATGTTGCGCACCATGCGCGGGCGCTTCTCGAGCGGGCGCAGGAACCCGGCCTTGTCGAGCTCGCCTTCGAGATGGTCGAACAGGCCCTGGAGCTCCTCGCGGGTCGCGGGGGTGGCGCCCTTGCGCGTGCGGCGGATGGAGTCCGCGTCGGCCGCCACCTGGAACCACTCGTAGCCGATCAGCAGGACCGCCTGGGCGAGGTTGAGCGAGGCGTGCGCCGGGTTCGCCGGCACGGTGACGATGGCGTCGGCCAGCGCGACGTCCTCGTTGTCGAGGCCCGAACGCTCGCGCCCGAACAGGAGGCCCGAGCGCACGCCGCGCACCGCCGCATCGCGCACGTCTGTGGCGAGCTCCTTCGGAGTGAGGCACGGCTTCACCATGTCGCGCGACCGCGCCGTGGTCGCGTAAAGGCGATTGAGGTCGGCGGTCGCCTCGGCGGTGGTGGAGAACACCTTGGCCGCGTGCAGGATCGACTCCGCGCCCGAGGCGGTGTTGATCGCCTTGTGGTTGGGCCAGTCGCCGCGCGGTCGGACGAGGCGCAGCTCGGCAAGGTTGAAGTTCATCATCGCCCGCGCGCAGGCCCCGATATTCTCGCCCAGCTGCGGGTCGACCAGCACCACGACCGGTGCCATCGGGTCGGCGATGCTCTCGCCCTTGCGCGTGCGGTTGGTGCCGGCCATCGGCGCGGTCAGACCGGCTGGGTGTTGTCGCGGAACAGCTTGTAGACGAGGCTGTCGTTGAGCGCGTTATAGGACGCGTCGATCACGTTGGCCGAGACGCCGACCGTGCGCCAGCGCGCGCCATTGCCGTCGGCGCTTTCGATCATCACCCGCGTCACCGCGCCGGAGCCTGCCTCCGGCGTGAGGATGCGCACCTTGTAGTCGACGAGGCGCAGCGCCGCGAGCCCCTCGTAGATCGGCGCGAGCGCCTTGCGGATCGCGCCGTCGAGCGCGTTGACCGGCCCGTTCCCCTCGGCGACCGTCATGATGCGCTGGTTGCCGACGTCGACCTTGATGGTGGCCTCCGAAAGCGTGATCAGCTCGCCGCGCGCGTTCCAGCGCCGCTCGTCCATCACGCGAAAGCTCGTGAGCCGGAAATATTCCGGCACCTCGCCGAACGTGCGCCGCGCCAGCAGCTCGAAGCTCGCCTCGGCACCGTCGTAGGTGTAGCCCTCGTGCTCGCGCGTCTTCACCAGGTCGAGGAGCTCCGGCACCTTCGGGTCCGACGCGTCGATGTCGAGCCCGATCTCGCGGAACCGAGCCAGGATGTTCGATCGGCCGGCCTGGTCCGACACCACGATGTGGCGCGTGTTGCCGACGATCTCGGGCGGGATGTGCTCGTAGGTGGTCGGGTCCTTCTCGATGGCCGAGACGTGGAGCCCCCCCTTGTGCGCGAAGGCAAACTCGCCGACATAGGCCGCGTTGCGCGCATGCGGGCGGTTGAGCCGCTCGTCCAGCATGCGCGACGTGGCGGTGAGGTGGCCGAGGTCGGCGCGCGAAAGCCCGGTCTCGTAGCCCATCTTGAGGATCAGCGACGGGATGATCGAGATCAGGTTGGCGTTGCCGCAGCGCTCGCCGAGCCCGTTGAGCGTGCCCTGCACCTGGCGCACGCCGGCGCGCACCGCGGCGAGCGAGTTGGCGACCGCGTTCTCGGTATCGTCGTGGCAGTGGATGCCGAGACGGTCGCCTGGCACGGCGCGCGCGACCTCGCCGACGATGCGCTCGATCTCGTCGGGCAGCGTGCCGCCGTTGGTGTCGCACAGCACCACCCAGCGCGCGCCGGCCTGGTAGGCGGCCTTGACGCATTCGAGCGCGTAGGCCGGGTTCGCCTTGTAGCCGTCGAAGAAATGCTCGGCGTCGAACATCGCCTCGCGCCCGCGCGCCACGACATGGGCGATCGACTCGCGGATCATCGCCACGTTCTCGTCGCGCGGAATGCCGAGCGCCACATCGACGTGGAAATCCCACGTCTTGCCGACGAGGCAGATCGCCGCAGCGCCGGTGTCGAGCAGCGCGGCGAGGCCGGGATCGTTCGCCGCGCTGCGGCCCGACCGGCGCGTCATGCCGAAGGCCGCGAGCCTGGCGCGGGCGAGCTTGGGCGGCCTGGCGAAGAACGCGTCGTCGGTCGGATTCGCGCCGGGCCATCCGCCCTCGACATAGTCGATGCCGAGCCGGTCGAGCGCCTCGGCGATCGAGACCTTGTCGGCCGCCGAGAAGTCGACGCCCTGGGTCTGCGCCCCGTCGCGCAAGGTGGAATCGTAAAGGTACACCCGGTCGGTCATGGGCTCAGCTAGCGTACGTTAATACTCACCGCCATGCCCGGCCTCGTGCCGGGCATCCACGAGCTTTGTTTCTGTTTTGCGCGCTCGCGCGCGCCGTCCGTGGATGGCCGGGACAAGCCCGGCCATGACGAATTGTGTTAACGGGTTTTACCCCCGATCACTTGCGTTTCCAATCGGTCGTGCCATTGGGGCGGTCCTCCAGCAGCACGCCACGGGCGTCGAGCTCGGCGCGAATGCGGTCGGCCTCGGCGAAGTCGCGCGCCTTGCGGGCGGCCGCCCGGCGCTCGATCAGGCTCTCGATCTCGGCGGAGTCGCCCGTATCGCCCTTGAACCAGTCTTCGGGATTTTGTCGCAGGAGACCAAGCGGGGTCGCACTTGTAACTATGCGACCCGCATAAAGGTCTTGATCATAACCTGGCGGTGCAGCGTTCAGCTCGTCCAACAATCGATGAAGTTGTGTAATGGCGCCAGCCGTATTGAGGTCGTCCTCTAGTGCGGCGATCACGGCTTGATCGATCATCGCCGCCGTTCTGTCCCAGACCTTGCAATTACGCAAAGCGTTGTAAAACCCGTCCAGCTCCGCTTTGGCCTCCTTCAGCGCGTCGCGGGAGAAGTTGAGCGGCGCGCGGTAGTGGGTCTTGAGAAGCACGAGCCGGATCGCCTCGCCGGGCCAGCCTTCGTCGAGGAGCTGGCGCACCGTGTAGAAATTGCCGAGCGACTTCGACATTTTCTCGCCCTCGACCATCACGTGGCCGTTGTGCATCCAGTACCGCACGAAGGGCGTGTGCGCGTCCTCGTGGGCGCAGACCGACTGGGCGATCTCGTTCTCGTGGTGCGGGAAGATCAGATCCTGCCCGCCGCCGTGGATGTCGATGGGGAGCGGCCCGAGGTGCTTCTCCACCATCGCCGAGCATTCGAGGTGCCAGCCCGGCCGGCCGCGACCCCACGGGCTCTCCCACCCCGGCTGGTCGGCGGACGACGGCTTCCACAGCACGAAGTCGGCGGGGTCGCGCTTGTAGGGCGCGACCTCGACCCGCGCGCCGGCGATCAGCTCGTCCCGCGAATGGCGCGACAGGCGCCCGTAATCCTTCATCGTCGTCACGGCGAACAGCACGTGCCCGTCCGCGGGATAGGCATGGCCGGCGTCGATGAGCCGCTGAATCAGCGCCTTCATCTCCTCAATGTTCTCTGTCGCACGCGGCTCGATGTCGGGGGGCAGCGCGCCGAGCGCCGCCATGTCGTCGTGGAACGCGCGCTCGGTGCGGGCGGTCAGCGCCTCGATCGCCTCGCCGTTCGCCTTCGCGGCGTCGATGATCTTGTCGTCGATGTCGGTGATGTTGCGCGCGTAGGTGACGCGCGGGTAGAGCCGCTTCAGAAGGCGGTACAGCACGTCGAACACGACGACCGGCCGCGCGTTGCCCACGTGCGCGAGGTCGTAGACGGTCGGACCGCACACATACATGCGCACGTGGCTCGCATCGAAGGGGACGAAATCCTCCTTCGCGCGCGTCATGGTGTTGGTCAGGCGCAGCGTCATCATCCCTCGCGGCCGGCGAGGCGCGCGGCGGCGCGCTCGCGCCCGATGAGAGGTAGCAAGGACTTCATCTCCGGTCCATTCTCGCGGCCCGTCAGCGCGAGCCGCAGCGGATGGTAGAGCGCGCGGCCCTTCTTGCCGGTCGCGGCGGCAACCGCCTTGGTCCAGGCGGGCCAGGCCGTGTCGTCCCACGGCGCCGGCGGCAAGAGGCGCGCCGCGGCGTCGGTGAGCCCCTTGTCCTCGATCACCGGGCAGACCTGGCCGCGCGCCACCTGCCACCAGTCGCGCGCGTCGGCGAGCCGGTCGAGGTTCGGCCGGACCGCGTTCCAGAATTCTTCGTCCGCCTCGAGCCCCATGGCGGCCAGCCGGTCCGCCACGGCACTATATGGCAGCGTGCGCAGATGCTTCGCCGAAAGCGCCGCCAAATCGCGCGCGTCAAAGCGCGGCGGCGCGCGGCCGAAGGCAGCGAAGTCGAACTCGCGGGCAAGCGTGTCGAGGTCCGGCGCGTCCTCGACGGCGTGCGACGTGCCCAGCCGCACGAGATAGGACGCAAGCGCCATCGGCTCGATCTCGGCGTCGCGCAAGGCGGCGAGGCTCGCGAGTCCGTCGCCCTCGCGCTTGGACAGGGGCTTGCCGTCAGCTCCCGCCAGGAGCGGCAGATGGGCGAACGCGATGGCGCGCGGATCGCCGCCGAGCGCCGCGACGATCTGGAGCTGCGGCACGGTGTTGGCGACATGGTCCTCGCCGCGCGCGACGAGGCTGATGCCGAGCTCGAGATCGTCGACGGCCGAGGCGAACAGATAAAGGATCGTGCCGTCGGCGCGCCGGATCACCGGATCGGAGAGGTGGCGCGCGTCGAGCGAGACGTGCTCGCGCACGCGGTCCTCCCACTCGGTCGCACCATCGCCGAGGTGGAACCGCCAGTGCGGCTGGCGCCCCTCGCCCTCCAGCCGCGCGCGGTCGGCGTCGGTGAGGTCGAGCGCCGCGCGGTCGTAGATCGGCGGAAGGCCGCGCCTGGCGAGCGCCGCGCGCTTCGCCGCCAGCTCCTCTTCGGTCTCGTAGCAGGCATAGACGCGCCCGGCCGCGCGCAGCGCTTCGAACGCGGCGTCGTAACGCACGCGTCGGTCGGACTGGCGGTGCGTCTCGTCCCAGTCGAGCCCGAGCCAGCGGAGGTCGTCCTGGATGGCGGTTTCGAATTCTGGGCGCGAGCGGGCGCGGTCGGTGTCGTCGATCCGCAGCACGTAGGTGCCGCCGGACTTGCGCGCGCAGAGCCAGTTGACCAGCGCGACGCGGGCATTGCCGACATGCAGCAGGCCGGTCGGCGACGGCGCGAACCGGACGCGCACGGCCGTCATCTTGGGCCCTTGAACGCGTTGGTGATGGGGTAGCGCCGATCGCGGCCGAACGAACGCGTGGTGATCTTCACACCGGGCGGCGCCTGGCGGCGCTTGTACTCGGCGTTCTCCAGCATGCGCCAGACGCGCGCGACCAGCGCCGCGTCGAACCCTTCGGCGGCGATCTCGGCAATGCCCATGTCGCGCTCGGTGAGTTGCGTGAGGATCGCGTCGAGCACGGCGTAGGGCGGCAGCGTGTCCTCGTCCTTCTGGTCCGGGCGCAGCTCGGCCGAGGGCGGCTTGGTAATGACGCGCGCCGGCATGACGGGCCCGGCCGGGCCCTTGACGCCCTCCGGCCGGCCGCGGTTGCGCCAGCGCGCCAGATCGAACACGGTCGTCTTGTAGACGTCCTTGAGCACCGAATAGCCGCCGCACATGTCGCCGTAGAGCGTCGCGTAGCCGGCCGACATCTCCGACTTGTTGCCGGTCGAAAGCACCATCCAACCGAACTTGTTGGAGAGCGCCATAAGCGAGATCCCGCGCGCGCGCGCCTGCACGTTCTCCTCGGTGATGTCGGGGGCGAGGCCGGCGAAGGACGGCGCGAGCATCGTCGCGAATGCTTCCATCGCCGGGCCGATATTGATGCTGTCGAGGCGGACGCCGAGGAGCCGCGCCACCTCGGCCGCGTCATCGACGCTTTCACGCGAGGTGTAGGGCGAGGGCATCATCACGCAGCGCACCCGCTCCGGCCCCAGCGCGTCGGCGGCGACCGCCGCGGTGATCGCGGAGTCGATCCCGCCCGAAAGCCCGATGATGACGCCCGGGAAACCGTTCTTGCCGACGTAGTCGCGGAGCCCCACGACCATCGCGGCGTAGATCGCGCCCGGCCCCTCGACGGGAGCGGCCTGCGGCTTGCGCGTTTCGCAGACCCACGTCTCGCCGTCGCGGCGCCAGCTTGTGACGACCAGCGCGTCCGACCAGGAGGGCGCGCGTACACAAAGCCCGCAATCTGCGCCGAGCACGAAGGACGAGCCGTCGAACACCAGCTCGTCCTGGCCGCCCACTTGGTTGACGTAGACGAGCGGCAAATGCGTCTCGGTCACCCGCCCGACCGCGAGGTTGAGGCGCACGTCGAGCTTGGTGACGTCGAACGGCGAGCCGTTGATGACCAACAGAATCTCGGCGCCCGATTCCTCCAGGCACTCGGACACGTCCGGCGTCCACATGTCCTCACACACGATGGCGCCGAGGCGGACGCCGCGGAAATTCATCGGGCCGGGCAAGGGGCCGGCGGCGAAGACGCGCTTCTCGTCGAACGGGCCGTAGTTCGGCAAATCGTGCTTGAGCCGCGCCGCCGCGACCTTGCCGCCGTCGAGCAGCAGGGCCGCGTTGTAGGTCTTGCCGTCCTGGCGCCACGGCGCCCCGATCAGGTAGGCGGGCCCACCGTCCGCCGTCTCGGCGGCGAGCGCGTGGACCACCGCGTCGGCTTCATCGAGGAAGGACGGCCGCAGGATCAAATCCTCGGGCGGGTAGCCGGTGACCACCAGCTCGGTGCCGACGACGAGGTCCGCGCCCTTGCGCGCCGCCTCTTCCCGCGCCGCGCGCAGAAGCTCGGCGTTCCTCGCCATGTCGCCCACGGTGGGGTTGAGCTGCGCCAGCGCGATGGTGAGCGTGTCGGTCATGTTTGCGGAGAATCCAAAACTGTCATCCCGGCCGAGCCGCCCGAGGCGGCGAGAGCCGGGACCCATCACGAAGTTGCCCGGGAACCGGCAAGATGGGCCCCGGATCGGCTCGCTGCGCTCGCCGTCCGGGGTGACAATCTCGCTTGATACCTCAGCCCGCCACTGCCGCGACCTTGGCGGCCTCCGACATCGCCTGGCGCTCGCGCTTCAGGTACTCGGCAAGCAGGAAGGCGAGCTCCAGCGCCTGGCTGGCGTTGAGCCGAGGGTCGCAGTGGGTGTGGTAGCGGTCCGACAGCGATGTGTCGGTGATCGCCTGCGCGCCGCCGGTGCATTCCGTGACGTTCTGGCCGGTAAGCTCGAGATGGATGCCGCCGGCACGCGTGCCCTCGGCGCGGTGGACGGCAAAGAACCCCTCGACCTCGGCCAGGATGCGGTCGAACGGCCGCGTCTTGTAGCCGGTCGAGGATTTGATCGTGTTGCCGTGCATCGGGTCGCACGACCACACCACCTTGCGCCCCTCGCGCTCGACGGCCCGGATCAAGGGCGGCAGCTTCTCCGCCACCTTCTCGTGGCCCATGCGGCAGATCACGGTGAGGCGGCCCGGCGCGTTCTCCGGGTTCAGCACGTCCATCAGGCGCAGGAAATCGTCGACGGCAAGCGTCGGGCCCGCCTTCATGCCGACCGGGTTCTTGATGCCGCGCAGGAACTCGACGTGGCCGCCGTCGGGCTGGCGGGTGCGGTCGCCCACCCACAGCATGTGCGCCGAGGTGTCGTACCAGTCGCCGGTCGTCGAATCGACGCGCGTCATCGCCTGCTCGTAGCCGAGCAGCAGCGCCTCGTGCGACGTGTAGAAGTCGGTCTCGCGGATCTGCGGCGTGGTCGCCGAGGTGAGGCCGCACGCCGCCATGAAGGCCAGCGTCTCATCCAGCCGGTCGGCGAGGTCGCGATAGCGGTCGGCCTGCGGGCTACTCTCCAGGAACGACAGCGTCCAGCGGTGCACCTGGTGCAGGTCGGCGTACCCACCTTGCGCAAAAGCGCGCAGCAGGTTCAACGTCGCCGCCGACTGGTTGAAGCCCTGGATCATGCGCTGCGGGTCGGGCCTGCGCGCCTCGGCGGTGAACTCCATCCCGTTCACCATGTCGCCGCGGTAGCTGTCGAGCGTCACGTCGCCGATTGTCTCGGTGTCGGCCGAGCGCGGCTTGGCGAACTGACCGGCCATGCGGCCCACCTTCACCACCGGGCAGGCGGCGCCGAAGGTCAGCACTACCGCCATCTGCAGCATGACGCGGAACATGTCGCGGATGTTGTCGGGGTGGAATTCGGCGAAGCTCTCCGCACAGTCGCCGCCCTGCAGCAGGAAAGCTCGGCCCGCCGCCACCTCGGCAAGGTGGGCGGTCAGCGCGCGCGCCTCGCCGGCGAAGACCAGCGGCGGATAGCCGCGCAGCGTCTTTTCCGCGGCGGCGAGCGCCGCCGAATCCGGGAAATCGGGTATCTGCCGGACCGGCTTCTCGCGCCAGGAGTCCGGCCGCCACTTGTTGGCCGCCATGTCGCGCCCATTCGGTCGGTTTTGTACGAAGGGCACGGTTTATAGGCCGTTTGCGGGCCGGATTCCAGCGAAACCGGCCGTTTACCCCTTCGGCGCCCACATCGTGCACCAGCCGTTCGGCGCGATCCGGCCCCCGACGGTCTCGCACGCGTGCGGCGGGCGGAAATGGCGGCAGCCGGCGCAGGAATGCCCATCCTGGGGCTGTGTCTGGTAGTGCGCCGCCTTCTGCGAGAGCTTCGCCGCCGCCTCGCCGGGCAGCAGCACGGCGCCGGCCACCCCGGCCAGTGTCAGCATCGCGCCCTGCAGCAGCCGGCGGCGCGAAACGCCGCTCATCCGGCAAGCTCCCGGACCTTGCGGGCGATGGCGCCGCGCGAGATGCCGAGAAGGTCCATCAACTCCGGCCCGGGGCCGGAGCGTGGCGGCGCCGTAACCGCAAGACGGTGCATCGGCACGCCGCCGTCGACGGCTGCGGCCACCGCCTCTCCGAGCCCGCCCTCGGCGAAATGGTCCTCGACGACCAGGAGCCCGCCCGTCGCACGCCCGGCTTCTTCGAGCGTCGCCACGTCGAGCGGCTTCACGGAGTAGGCGTCAATCACCCGGACGTTCACGCCGTCCGATCGCAATGCGTCGTGGGCGGCCAGCGCCTCGTGCACGGTGATGCCGGCGGCGACGACGGTGAGCCGGTCCTTGTCGGAGGACCGCAGGGTCTTCGAGCCGCCGACCTCGAACCGCTCGTCGTTCGGGTAGATCACCGGCGTCTCCGGCCGCGTGGTGCGGATATAGACGATCCCGTCGGTCGCGGCGGCGCAGGCGGTCAGACGCTCGGCGGAGACCGCGTCCGACGGGTAAAGCACCGTCGAGCCGAGGACGGCGCGGAAGATCGCGATGTCCTCGAGCCCCATCTGCGACGGGCCGTCCTCGCCGATCGAGACGCCGGCGTGGCTGCCGCAGAGCACCAAGTGGTGCAGGCGCGAGTGGCCCGCCATGCGCACGAAGTCGGCCGCGCGCGAGAGGAAGCAGGCGAAGGTCGACGCGTAGGGGATCTTGCCCGAGGCGGCGAGGCCCATGGCTGTGCCCACCATGTTCTGCTCGGCGATGTAGCTTTCGAAGAACCTGTCGGGGAAGTGCTTGGCGAAGGAAGCCGCACGCGTCGAGTTCTTGACGTCGCCGTCGAGCACGACGATGTCGGGCATCGCCTGGCCGATTTTGTCGAGCGCCGCACCGTACCCGTCGCGCGTCGCGACCCGGTCGCCGATCTTGTAGTCGGGCATGATGTCGACCGTGGCCGAGCGCTGCGGCCGGGCATAGGCGCCAACGCGGCGCGCCGCGACCTTGGGCGTCTTGGCGCCGGCGCCGCCCAGCTCCTCCAGCGCCATCCGCGCCTCCTTCTCGTCGAGCGCCTTGCCGTGCCAGCCGTCCCGTCCTTCGAGGAACGAGACGCCGCGCCCCTTTTCGGTGCGCGCGACGATGGCGGTGGGCGCGTCGTTCAGCGCCGCGGCCGCGAACGCGTCGAAGATGGCGGCGACGTCGTGCCCGTCCACTGTCAGCGTCTTCCAGCCGAAGGCGGCGAAGCGGCCGGCATAGATCTCGGTATGGTGGCGGTAGGGCGTCGCCTGGCTCTGGCCGAGTGCGTTGACGTCGACGATGGCGATCAGGTTCTTGAGCTTGTTGAGCGCCGCGAACTGCGCCGCCTCCCAGACCGAGCCCTCGGCGCATTCGCCGTCGCCGAGGAGGCAGAAGACGCGCGCGTCGATCCCGTCGAGCCGGTTGGCGAGCGCCAACCCGTTGGCCGCGGCGAGACCCTGGCCGAGCGAGCCGGTCGCGACGCGCACCCACGGGTTGTTGGGCGTCGGGTGGCCCTCCAGGGTCGAGTCGATCCGGCGCAAGGTCATCGGGTCTTCGTCGATCGCGCCCGCTTCGGCGAGCGCGGCCCACAAAAGCGGCGCCGCGTGGCCCTTGGACAGCACGAACTGGTCGACGTTGCGCGCCTCCGGGTCCGATGGATCCCATCGCATCTCGTGGAAGAACAGGGCCGCAACGATGTCCGCCGCCGACATGCACGAGGTCGGATGGCCCGATCGCGCCGCGGTGGTCATCTCGATCACCTTGCGGCGCAGCTTGCGCGCGACCTCGGTGACCGGCCCCACGTCGCGACGGCTTGCGAGGCGGCGGCGGCGCGCGTCGATGGAGGCCATCAAATCGTCGAACGGGTCGATGAATTTCTGCACGCCCTCGTTCTCGAGCTGCGCCGTCACCTGGTCGAGCTCGATGCCGAGGCGGCGCAGCCCGAGCGGGATGCCGACCGACTCCTCGCGCCCCTGTTCGATCGTGTCGGGCGCAAGCTGGCCATGATCGGCGAAGGCGTGCGCCGTCGCAACCGGCATGGTGTTGACCGTCTCCTTGCCGATCAACGGCTCGACATACATCACGTCGCGATAGTCGGGGTTCTTGGTCGAGGTCGAGGCCCACAGCAGGCGCTGGACCCGCGCGCCGGCGCGCGCCAGCCGGTCCCAGCGCTCGCCCCGGAACAGCTCCTGGTATTGGCGGTAGGCGAGGCGCGCGTTGGCGATGGCGGCGCGGCCCATCAGCATGCGCGGATCGGGCGCGCCGGAGCCGGTGCGCGCGCCCAGCCGGTGCGAGAGGAGCTGGTCGACCAGAACGTCGATGCGGCTCAGGAAGAAGCTCGCCACCGAGGCGACGCGGTCGACCGGCCGGCGGTCGGTGACGCGGCGCTCCATCGCCTGGATGTAGCGCAGCGCCACCGCCTGGTAGCGCTCGACCGCGAACAGCAGAGTGATGTTGACGTTAATCCCGTCATAGAGGAGCTCCTCGATGGCATCGAGCCCTTCGAGTGTGCCGGGGATCTTGATCATCAGGTTGGGGCGCGCGACCGCATCCCACAGCCGGTGCGCCTCGGCGACCGAGTCCGGCCCGTCATGCGCGAGATGGGGCGAGACCTCGAGGCTGACGAATCCGTCGGCGCCGTCCGTCTCATCGTAGACGGGGCGCAAAACGTCGCAGGCGTTGCGCACGTCGGTGGTCGCGAGCCGCTCGTAGATCGCCGGGGTGTCGAGGCCCTCGGCCACCGCCGAGGCGATGTCGGCCTCGTAGGCGTCGCTGGCGGCGATCGCGTCGTGGAAGATCTTGGGGTTCGACGTGACGCCGCGCAGGCCGCACTCGCTCATCCAGCGGGCGAGCTCGCCCGAGGCGATCATGTCGCGCGACAGCTTGTCCAGCCAGAAGCTCTGCCCGAGCCGGGCGAGCTCGATCAAGGGATCCATCGACTCCTCCTGCGGCCTCGGCCGCGAAGCATAATTGACGTCTTCGGAACGACGCTAGGCGCCGCCCGCGCGCCCGCCCTCACCTGGGTTAAGCGACCGTTCGGAGCTTGGCCTAAACCGCCGCCGGGTTGCGCCACAAATGGCCGCCGCGGGCGAGGAGTCGCGCGGCGTCGGGTGGCCCCCAGCTTCCCGCGGCATAGGGGTGAGGCGCCTTCGGCATGGCCAGCACCGGCTCGTAGAGCGTCCACGACGCCTCGGCCTCGTCGGCGCGCACGAACAGCGTCTGGTCGCCCTGCAATATGTCCTCGATCAGCGTCTCATAGGCGTCGGGGAAGGCGGGGAACATCTCGGAATAGCGGAAATGGAGCGGGATGGTCCGCACCGCCAGAGGCTCGGTCGGCGCCTTCACGTCGATGTCGAGCTCGAACCCCTCGTCCGGCTGGAGCGTCAGCACCAGCGAGTTGGAATGGCGGTCGTGCGCCGCGCCCGCGCCGTAGACCGAAACCGGCGGCTCGCGGAACGTGACGACGATCTGGGTGGCGCGCCGGGGCAGGCGCTTGCCGGTGCGCAGGTAGAACGGCACGCCCTGCCAGCGCCACGTATCGATCATCAGCTTGAGCGCGACGTAGGTCTCGGTGCGCGAGTTCGACGGCACGTCGGGCTCGTCGCGGTACGACCGCACCTCGGTGCCACTGATCGCGCCCGCCATGTACTGGCCGAGCACCACGTCGCGCGCCGGGATGGGGCGTAGCGCGCGCAGCACCTTCAGCTTCTCGGTGCGGATCGCGTCGGCATGGAACTCGACCGGCGGCTCCATCGCCATCAGCGTGACGAGTTGCGTCATGTGGTTCTGCACCATATCGCGCAGCGCGCCGGCATTATCGTAGTAGCGTCCGCGCGATTCGACGCCGAGCGATTCCGCCACGGTGATCTGCACGTTGTCGATGCGCTCGCGGTGCCACAGCGATTCCAGGATGACGTTGGAAAAGCGCAGCACCAGGAGGTTCTGCACCGTCTCCTTCCCGAGATAGTGGTCGATGCGGTAGATGTCGCGCTCGGCGAACACGCGCTGCGCCGTCTTGTTGAGGCTCTTGGCTGAGGCGAGGTCGGTGCCGAAGGGCTTTTCGATCACCAGCCGCACCCAGCCGTCGCCCCGGTTGAGATGCGCGCCGCCGAGATGGCGGATGGTCGGCTCGAACGCGACCGGCGGGATGGCGAGGTAGAAGACCCGGTTGCCGCCGGTGCCGTGCTCCGCCTCGATTGGCGCGACCGCCTGGCGCAGCCGCTCGAAATCCGCCGGTTCGGCGGCGCCGATGGAGACGTAGTCGAGCCGGTCGGCCGCCCAGCGCGCGGCCTCGCCGTGATCGACGCCGGCGGCGTCCAGCGCATTCGCCACAAGCTCGCGAAACTTGTCGTCGGAGAATTCCCGGTGGGTGGTGGCGCCGAGGATGCGGTAGCGCTCGCCGAGCCCGCCGCGCGCCGCGAGGCGGTAGAGCGACGGCAGCACCTTGCGCTGCGCGAGGTCGCCCGTCGCGCCGAAGATCACGAGTAGGTGCGGGGCGATGTCGCTCATGTCGCCACCTCGATGCCGTGCCCGGCCAGCGCGCGGCGCAGCGCCGGCGCATCCGTGTAGTGGATGGTGCGCCAGCCGCGCTGGGCCGGGTATTCCAGGTTGACCGCGCGGTCGTCGATAAACAGGCAGCGGGCCGGGTCGAGCTGCACGATGTCGAGCACACGCTCGTACATGTCGAGGCTGGGCTTCCGCACGCCCAGGAAGCAGGAGCTGAAATAGAGGTCGAACAGCTTGTCGAGCCCGAACGTCTTGATGCGGTAGAGGTTGAGCGAGCGCGATTCGTTGTTGAGCATCGCATTGCGGCAGAACTTGCCGTCCGCCATCTCGCGCAGCACCGCCAGCGTCTCCTCGTGCGGCTTGGACTGGGCGTGCACGAAATCGCGGAACGCCTCCAGCGCGAAGGGCCGGTCGCGGTGGAACACGGTGCGGCGCAGATACGTGTCGAGGTCGAGCCGGCCCAGCTCGAAGTCCGGCATGGTGGATTCGTGCAGGTAGGCGAACTCGTCGAGGTCGAGCCCGAACGCCTCGGCTGCGGCGCCGCGCGCGTGGCGGTCCCAGCCGTTGGTCAGGAGCACCCCGCCCACGTCCCAGAACACGATGTCGACGTCAGCCATCCGGGGTCCCCTTTCCCGCCGTCCGCCGGCGGAACCACCAGTATGCGCCCGCCCCGCCGATCACGGCGACGGCGATCGCGACGAGGCCGATTTCCTTGGCCCATGACTCTACGGACTTCATGTGATCGCCCAGCGTGTAGGCAAGACCGGACCACACCCCCACCCAGATTGCCGCGCCCAGCGCGTTGAAGGCGGCGAAGCGCCACCATTGCATGCCCGACGAGCCGGCGGCGATGCCGTTGAGCTGGCGCGCCACCTCGATGAACCGCGCGACGGCGACGAATGGCGGGCCGTACTTGCAGACGAACGTCTCGACCTTGGCGATACGCTGCTCGGTCATGCCGATCCGGCGACCGTGCCGCACGACCAGGCGCCGCCCGAAGCGCCGGCCGATCCAGTAGCCGACATTGTCGCCGAACGTCGCCGCCACGAAGGCGATGGCCGCGACGGCGACGATGTCGAGCTTGCCCTTCGCCGCCACGACCGAGGCCGAGATCAGCAAGGTCTCGCCCGGCACCGGCAAACCGAACGATTCGAAGAACAGCACGAATCCGACCGAAACATAGCCATAGCTGTCCAGAAAATGCCGGATCCCGGCGAAGATGGCGGTCAGGTCCGACATTGCGTATTTCCGAACGCCCAGGCCGACGTGGGCGTTCCTGAGCCGCCACGAACCGGGTTGACCCCGGGCACGGGTGCAACGGCCGCGTGCCCGCCCTATCTGTAGGGGACCGAACGCGATCCGAACCCCACGGGAGAGGCGCCATACCCGGACGGCAGCTCCGCATCCTGACCGTCAATGCCGGCTCGTCGAGCGTCAAGTCCGCACTCTACGAGATGGACGGGGCGGGCGAGACGCGGCGTCTTGCCGCGCGGCTGACAGGGATCGGCACCGGCGCGGGCCGGTTCCGCGCGACCGGCGCCGACGGTGAGGAACTGGTGGCGCGCGATTGCGACCTCGCCGACCACGACGCGGCCATACGCACCCTGCTCGCCTGGCTGGAGGAGACGGACGATGGCGGCTCGATCGACGCGATCGGCCACCGGCTGGTGCATGGCGGCCTCGTCTTCACCGCGCCGGAACTCGTGACCCCGGCGTTGGAGCGAGGGCTCGCCGCTCTCGTGACGCTTGATCCCGACCATTTGCCGGCCGAGCTTGCCGCCATCCGCGCGACCGGCCGCGCCTTTGCCGACACGATCCAGGTCGCCTGCTTCGACACCGCCTTCCACCGCGACCTGCCGACGGTGGCACGCATGCTGCCGCTCACCCGCGCGCTCTACGACGAGGGCGTCGTGCGGTTCGGCTTCCACGGCCTTTCCTACGAATACATCCTGGGGGCCTTGGAAAACATCGCGGCGGCGCGCGGGCGGGTGGTGATCGCCCATCTCGGCGCCGGCGCCAGCATGGCCGCCGTGCGCGACGGGCGCTGCGTCGACACCACGATGGGCTTCACCCCGGCGGGCGGGCTGATGATGGCGACGCGTTCGGGCGACCTCGACCCCGGCGTATTGATCCATCTGCTGCGCGACAAGGGCTATTCGCCCGACGAACTGGACGCGCTGGTGAACCGCAAGGCCGGGCTCCTCGGCATTTCGGGCACGACCGGGGACATGGCGGCGCTGGTCCGCGCCGCGCCGGACGATGCGCGCGCCGCCGAGGCCGTCGCGCTGTTCTGCTACACCGCGCGCAAGCAGCTCGCAGCGATGGCGGCGGCGCTCGGCGGGCTCGAAACGCTGGTGTTCACCGCCGGGATCGGCGAGCGCGCGCCCACCGTGCGCCAGGCGATCTGCGATGGGCTCGGCTTTCTCGGCATCCGGCTCGACCCGGCGGCGAACGCCGGTAACGCGCCCGTCATCTCGGCGGCGGAAAGTCGGGTCGCGGTGCGCGTTATCCCGACGAACGAGGAGATCGTCATTGCGCGGGCGACGGACGCCGTCGCCCGCCCTTTAGCCGATCCAAAAGACGAGGGGACCGTGTGATGGAGCCGATGGACAATCCTCTTTCCGACGAGACGCTGCGCAGGATGGACGCGTACTGGCGCGCGGCGAACTATTTGTCGGTCGGCCAGATCTACCTGATGGACAACCCCCTGCTGCGCGAGAAGCTGACCCTCGACCACGTCAAGAAGCGGCTTCTCGGCCACTGGGGCACGACGCCCGGGCTCAACCTGGTCTACGTCCATCTCAACCGGCTGATCCGCGACAACGACCTCGACATGATCTACGTGACCGGGCCCGGCCATGGCGGGCCGGGGCTCGTCGCCAACACCTGGCTCGAAGGAACGTATTCGGAGCTCTACCCCGCGATCACGCCCGACGCCGAAGGCATGCGGCGGCTGTTCAAGCAGTTCTCCTTCCCCGGTGGCATCCCGAGCCACACGGCCGCCGAAACCCCGGGCTCGATCAACGAGGGGGGCGAGCTGGGCTATTCGCTGGCGCACGCCTACGGCGCGGCGTTCGACAATCCGGACCTGATCGTCGCCTGCGTCATCGGCGACGGCGAGGCGGAGACCGGCGCGCTCGCGACGAGCTGGCATTCCAACAAGTTCCTCAACCCGGCGCGCGACGGGGCGGTGCTGCCGATCCTGCACCTCAACGGCTACAAGATCGCCAACCCGACCGTGCTCGCGCGCATCGGGCGCGACGAGCTCGATCTTCTGCTGCGCGGCTACGGCTACGACCCGCAATTCGTCGCCGGCGACGATCCCCTGCAGGTGCATCAGGACCTGGCCGCGGCACTCGATACCTGCCTCGCCGAGATCCGCGCGATCCAGAAGACCGCGCGCAGCGAGGGCGGGTTCCGCCAGCGCCCGGCCTGGCCGATGATCGTGCTGGAAACGCCCAAGGGTTGGACCGGGCCCAAGGAGCTCGACGGCGTGCCCATCGAGGGGACGTTCCGCGCCCACCAGGTGCCGCTCGGCGGCCTCGCGGAGCATCCCGAGCGGCTCGCCATGCTCGAAATCTGGATGAAAAGCTATCGGCCCGAGGAACTGTTCGACGCGGACGGCAGGCTGGTTCCCGAGCTTGCGGCCCTCGCCCCCAAGGGCGAGCGGCGCATGGGCGCGAACCCGAATGCCAATGGCGGGCTGAAGCTGCGCGAGCTGCGCCTGCCCGATTTCCGCGCCCACGCCGTCGCCGTGCCCCAGCCGGGCGGGACGGTGGCCGAGGCGACGCGCGTGCTCGGCGGGTTCCTGCGCGACGTGATGAAGCTCAACGCCGACGCGCGCAACTTCCGCCTGTTCGGCCCGGACGAGACGGCGTCGAACCGCCTGTCCGACGTGTTCGAAGTCACCGACCGGGTCTCGACCGCCGAGATCCGCCCCGGCGACGACCACATCGCGCCGGACGGCCGCGTGATGGAGATATTGAGCGAGCATCTGTGCCAGGGCTGGCTGGAGGGGTATCTGCTGACCGGCCGGCACGGGCTGTTCTCATGCTATGAGGCGTTCATCCACATCGTCGATTCGATGTTCAACCAGCACGCCAAATGGCTGAAGGTGTCGCGCCAGATCCCGTGGCGCCGGCCGATCGCCTCGCTCAACTACCTGTTGACCAGCCACGTCTGGCGCCAGGATCACAACGGCTTCAGCCACCAGGACCCCGGCTTCATCGACCACGTGGTCAATAAGAAGGCCGAGGTGGTGCGCGTATACCTGCCGCCGGACGCCAACACGCTGCTGTCGGTCGCCGATCACTGCCTGAAAAGCCGCAACTACGTGAACGTGATCGTCGCCGGCAAGCAGCCCCAGCCGCAATGGCTCGACATGAACCAGGCGGTCAAGCATTGCACCGCCGGGCTCGGCATCTGGGAATGGGCGTCGAACGACCAGGACGGCGAACCCGACGTGGTGATGGCCTGCGCCGGCGACGTTCCGACCATCGAGACGCTGGCTGCGGTCGAGATCCTGCGCGACCGGTTCCCCGACCTCAAGGTGCGGGTGATCAACGTCGTCGACCTGATGACCCTGCAGCCGCGCACGGAGCATCCGCACGGACTTTCCGACTGGGACTTCGACGCGCTGTTCACCCGCGAGAAGCCCATCGTCTTCGCCTTCCACGGCTATCCCTGGCTGATCCACCGGCTGATCTATCGCCGCGCCAACCACCACAATCTGCACGTGCGCGGCTACAAGGAGGAGGGGACCACGACCACGCCGTTCGACATGGTGGTGCTGAACGACCTCGACCGGTTCCATCTGGTGGCCGATGTGATCGACCGGGTGCCACGGCTCGGCCCGCGTGCGGCGCACGTCAAGCAGTTCATCCGCGACAAGCTTCTGGACCACAAGGCCTACATCTGCGCACACGGCGAGGACATGCCCGAGATCCGCGAGTGGAAATGGGGCCACGGAACGCAAACCTCGATCGACCATTAGGGCGGCGCCATGCAGGTTCTCGACGCGATTTTCAATGCGACCGCCCAGGACATCACCTGGTGGGAAATGGCGGGCCGCGCATTCGTGATCTTCGTCTACGCGGTGCTCCTGCTGCGCATCTTCTTCTCGCGCGTGTTCGGCCGGTTCGCGGCGATGGACACGACCGTCGCGATCCTGCTCGGCTCGACCCTGAGCCGCGCCCTCACTGGGAATGCGCGTTTCGTGCCGGCGATGATCGCCGCCGCGCTGCTGATGGTGTTGCATGCCGTTCTGGTCGAGGCGACGGTGCGCTCGCCCTGGCTCAGCCGGCTTGCCAAGGGCCGCGAGAAGCCGCTGATTTCGCATGGGCGGATGCAGCGCGACGCGATGGCGCGCGCCGGCATTTCGGAGGACGATCTGCGCGAGGCGCTGCGCATGCGCACCGGCAAGGCGGCATTCGACGGCATCGACGCCGCCTACCTCGAGCGCAACGGCTCGATCAGCTTCATCACCGAAATGGGCGGATAGAGGGCGCCATGTTCGCGGTGATCTTCGAGGTGAGCCCGAAGCCCGAGCGGTGGGACGACTATCTCTCCCTCGCCAAGTATTTGCGCCCGCACCTCGAGGCGATCGACGGGTTCGTGGACAACGAGCGATTCGAGAGCCTGCGCGCCCAGGGCCGGCTCCTGTCGTTGTCGCTGTGGCGCGACGAGAAGGCCGTAATCCGCTGGCGCACCCAGAGTGAGCACCACGGCGTGCAGGAGAAGGGGCGGTTCGAGATTTTCGCCGACTACCATCTGCGCGTCGGCGAGATCGCCGGCAGCGGGCCGCGCAGCCGTCTCGACGCGACCGAGGTGGGCGCCGCCGTGGCGGTGACGTTGACCGCCGTCACCGGGGCCGTCCCGCCTGTCCCGCCCGCCGGGCCGAGCCTTCTCGGCCACGAGACGTTCGAGAGCATCGCGACGCCGGGCAAGCGCCTGGTCCTGGCCGACTGGCGCGACGCCGCTTCGGCCGCGGCATGGCGTCCCGCCCCGCCCGCCGGCGCGGCGGCCCTCGACCACCGCCTTATCCACATCGTCCGCGACTACGGCATGTTTGACCGGCGCGAGGCGCCGCAATACTTCCCGGAACGGACGCCCGACCGCCCCGTTCATTAGGGGCGATGGAAACGACTACTGCCTCCTCCCTGTCACCGCTCCCATGGAGACGAACCCCCGTCCCCCGCGCACTGCGGTCCGTGCGATATAGGGGCAGGACGGGACCGCCCGATCAGCACCGACCGTCGATGCGAGGGTTCCCTCCCCCCTTGAGGGGGAGGGACAGGGAGAGGGGTCGGGTACACGGCAGGCCTCTGCCATGATCCCGGACTGGTTGCATGCGCTGGCGATCACGTCGCTCTGCGTCGGATTTGCCTCCGCGCTGTGGATTGCGGCGGACGAGGCGCGCCATCCGCAGCAGATGGCGATCATGAACTTCGTCTGGCCGGTGACGGGGCTCTATGCCCCGTTTGTGGCGCTGCGGGCCTACCACCGATACGGGCGCCTCGCGACGCGTGCGAACAGGGAGTCCGCCGAAGCGCACGGCGAGGACCCGCCGTCGATGCGCGAGACGCCGTTTCCGGCGAAGGTGGCCAAGGGCGCGACCCATTGCGGGGCGGGCTGCACGCTGGGGGATATCTGTGCCGAATGGCTGGTATTCTTCGTGCCCGCCATCGCGGTCGCGCTCGGCTGGAAGGGCGTCTTTCCCGACAAGATGTTCGCGGTGTGGATCGTCGATTACGCCTTCGCGTTCGGCTTCGGCATCGTGTTCCAGTATTTCACCATCGCGCCGATGCGCGGCCTGTCGCTGGGCGGGGGCATCGTGCAGGCGGTGAAGGCGGACACGCTGTCGCTCACCGCATGGCAGGTCGGCATGTACGGCTTCATGGCGTTCGCGAACTTCTACCTGTTCCGGACGCTGATCGGCGCGAAGCTGGACCCCGGCATGGTCGAGTTCTGGTTCATGATGCAGATCGCGATGTGGTGCGGCTTCGCCACCGCCTATCCGGTCAACTGGTGGCTGATCCGCGCCGGCGTCAAGGAGGCGATGTGATGGCGGCACGCAAGTCGGACTACGAGAAGAAGCGCGACTTCTCGCGCACGCCGGAGCCGAAGGGCGACGGCCGCCGCCGCAAGGCCGCGCGCGCGCCGATCTTCGTCGTCCAGAAGCACGACGCGCGCCGGCTGCACTACGACTTCCGGCTGGAGGTGGACGGCGCGCTGAAGAGCTGGGCGGTACCCAAGGGGCCGTCGCTCGACCCCAGGGTCAAGCGCCTCGCCGTGCCGACGGAGGACCATCCGATGGAATATGCCGGGTTCGAAGGCACGATCCCCGAAGGCGAGTACGGCGCCGGGCCGGTGCTGATCTGGGACCGCGGCACGTTCGAGAACATCACCGAAAAGAGGGGGAAGGTCCACCCCGCCCACCTGGCGCTGCGCGACGGGCATCTGCTGTTCCGGCTGAACGGCGAGAAGCTGAAGGGGGCGTTCGCCCTGCAGCGCACGGGCGAGGGCAAGGACGCGCGCTGGCTGCTGGTCAAGATGCGCGACGCGTACGCGAGCGCGCTCAAGGACCCGGTGAAAAGCCAACCCAAATCGGCCGAGACCGGCCGGACGCTGCGCCAGGTCGAGCGCGGCGAACCGAAGCGGGCGGCGGCCCGATGATCGATCCGTTCGCCGCGCTGAGCGAGGCGGAGCGCGCGTCACTGGCGCCGACGCCTCAGCCGGACTGGTCGCAGCCGATGCTGGCGACCTTGACCGACCGGCGCTTCTCCGATCCCGGATGGCTCTACGAGCGCAAGTACGACGGCGAGCGCGCCATCGCCGTCGCCAAGGCGGGCGAGGTGCGGCTCTACACCCGCAACCGCGCCGAGATCGGCGACACCTATCCGGAGCTGGTCGACCCGCTCGCCGCCGCGTGCGATACCGACTACGTGGTCGACGGCGAGATCGTCGCTTTCGACGGCGCCGTCACCAGCTTCGCCCGGCTGCAGGGCCGCATGCAGATCAGGAAGCGCGCCGAGGCGCTGAAAAGCCGCATCGCGGTCTACTACTACCTGTTCGACGCGCTTCATCTCGGGGGCTACTCGCTCGAGAGGCTGCCGCTGCGCGCGCGCAAGGCGGCGCTGAAGCGCGCCTTCCGCTGGCGCGACCCGTTGCGCTATGCCGCGCACCGCAACCGCGACGGTCTGAAAATGCACGAGGAGGCCTGCGGCAAGGGCTGGGAAGGCGTGATCGCCAAGCGGGCCGCGGCGCCCTACCGCCACACGCGCAGCCCCGACTGGCTGAAGTTCAAATGCGCCAAGGGCCAGGAGCTGGTGATCGGCGGGTTCACCGCGCCCAGGGGCAGCCGCGTGGGTTTCGGCGCGCTGCTGGTCGGCTATTACGACCACGGCAAGCTGCGCTACGCCGGCAAGGTGGGCACCGGCTTCGACGACCGCACGCTGCGCGACCTGCGGGGACGGATGGGCCGGATCGAACGCGCGAAGAGCCCGTTCGCCGAGACGCCGCGCGAGAAGGGCGTGACCTGGGTTGAGCCCAGCCTGGTGGGCGAATTCGGCTTCACCGAATGGACGCGCGACGGACGGCTGCGCCATCCGCGCTTCCTCGGGCTCCGGCGCGACAAGGCCGCGCGCGAGGTGGTGCGCGAGGCGGGAGAGGGCGCATGAGCGAACGCACCCTCCATGTCGGCAAGCGCGACATCCGGATTACCCACGACGACAAGGTGCTGTTCCCCGACGTGGGGATCACCAAGGGCGGGCTCGTCGACTACTACGCCAAGGTCGCACCCTATGCCGTAAAGCTGTGGCGGGGTCATCCGGTTTCGATGCAGCGCTATCCCGACGGCATCGCCGGCAAGCATTTCTTTCAGAAGGATGCGCCCGACTATTTCCCCGCCTGGGTCGCGCGCTGCCCGTTGGAGAAGTCCGAGGGCCACAACAAGCATGTCGTGATCAACGACGCAGAGACGGTCGCCTATCTGGCGAGCCAGGCGTGCATCGTCGCCCATCTCGGCCTCGCGCGCTGCGACAAGCCGCACCATCCCGACCGGATGATCTTCGACCTCGACCCCAGCGACGACGATTTCAACAAGGTCCGCCGCGCGGCGCTGTGGACCAAGAACCTGCTCGACGAGTTGGGGCTTCCGTCGTTGCCGATGGCGACGGGCTCGCGCGGGCTGCACGTCATGGTGCCGCTCGATCGGTCGGCGGATTTCGACGAGGTGAAGGCGTTCAGCCGTGCCGTCGCGCGCACCCTCGCCGCACAGCACCCGGACGAGCTCACCGTCGAGATGCGCAAGAACAAGCGCGGCGACCGCGTGTTTGTCGACATATTGCGCAACGACTATGCCCAGACAGCGGTCGCACCCTTTTCGGTCAGGGCGCGGACCGGCGCGCCGGTGGCGACGCCGCTCGCCTGGTCGGAGGTGCGCTCGTCCAAGCTCCGTCCCGACAAGTACACGATCGGGACGCTGTTCCAGCGTCTCGCACGGCGCGCCGACCCGTGGAAGGGCGCACGGTCCTGCTCGCTCGCCCGCGCGGAGAAGCGACTGGCGAAGACGGCGTAGGTCGGTATCGGCTGCGAACCGCTTGACGCCCGCGAAATTTCCGCGATTTTCGGGCGTTGTACGGGCGGGGAAGGGAATGCTCTACAGCACCGACAACCCCTGGGTCTGGCCCGCGCTGATTGTCGTTGCGGCAGTCCTCCTTGCGCTCGCCGTTCACTGGGCGGTGTTCCGCATCGTCGAGCGGGTGATGCCGGCGCGCCTGGCGGTTATGCGCCAGATCCTGGCGCAGTGCGTCAAAGGCCCGTCGCGCATCATCCTGCCGCTGATCGCGCTGTTCGGCGCGCTGCCCGCTTTGCCGTTCGTCGGGCCGGCGCGCGACTCGCTCGACCGCGTTTCGGAGATGGGCTTCATCGCCATCGCCGGCTGGCTCGCGCTGATCTTCGTCACGGTCCTCGAGGACGTGGTCACGCTGCACTATCGGATCACCGAGGGCGACAACCTTCGCGCCCGCCAGATCCAGACCCAGAGCCAGCTTTTCCGGCGCATCGCGGCGACCATCATCGTCGTCTGCACCGCCGGGCTGATGCTGATGACCTTCCCGGCAATCCGCCACCTCGGCATCAGCCTGTTCGCCTCGGCGGGCGTCGCCGGCATCGTGATCGGCATGGCGGCGCGCCCGGCGCTGTCCAACATGATCGCCGGCTTCCAGATCGCGCTGACCGAGCCGATCCGGCTGGACGACGTGGTGATCGTCGAGGGCGAATGGGGCCGCGTCGAGGAGATCGGCACCACCTTCGTGGTGATCCGCATCTGGGATCTGCGCCGGCTGATCGTGCCGCTCAGCTACTTCATCGAGAAGCCGTTCCAGAACTGGACGCGCACCTCGGCCGACCTCCTCGGGACAGTTTTCCTCTACGCCGACTACACCGTGCCGGTGGAGGACATCCGCAAGGAGCACGAGCGCATCCTGAAGGAGTCCAACCTGTGGGACGGCAAGGTGTGCGTCGTGCAGGTGACGGACGCGAAGGAGAGCACGATCGAGGTGCGGCTTCTGATGAGCGCGTCGAATTCGGGCAGCCTTTGGGACCTGCGCTGCCTGGTGCGCGAGAAGCTGATCGCCTTCCTCGCCAAGCGCTACCCGGATTCGCTGCCGCGCGTGCGCGCGGTGGTGCCGACGGTGGACGGAATTGGGGCGCAATCCGCTCACGACGCGGTGCCTGCCGCCGCGGCGACGGCCCGGCCGCAGGACCCGCAGGCTTAGTGAGGCGGTGCCCCGCGCGGGCTTACGTAGAGTCACCTACGCATTCAAACGAATTTCGAGCCGGCCGCGAATTTGCTTCTATGACCGCCGGGTTGGCGTCGCGATCGGCGACGCGAAGAAAAAGCCGGAGACTCAGAAATGCCATCGGTTGCAACCTCGTTGCAGCAATACCTATCTATGTCCTTGGCGATGCGGCGCGGCCCGCCATGACGTGGCTGACGCTGGTGGCTGCGGTGGTGTGGGTCGCGGTAGTTACGATCCTGGTCCTGTAGTCAGGTAACAAGTCGGGTGGTTCGGCCGCGCCGACGCGCCGCACGCGGAGCGAGCCGCAAGGGTTGCAGTCGAGGGAGAGGTGCGATGACGCAGCACGCCGCGCGCCACCAAGGGAACGATCGGCCGACGCGGGTACTGTTCGCCACCTCCGAAGTTCTTCCGCTTGCCAAGACAGGCGGTCTCGCCGATGTGAGCGCCGCATTGCCCGAAGCTCTTGCCCGCCTCGGGATCGACGTGCGGCTGGTCATGCCGGGCTACGAGTCCGCCCTCGACCGCGCCGAGGACAAGGGCCCCGCCCTCCCCCTCGGCGAGGCATCCGGCCTCGGCGCGGTCGACCTCATTCCCGCCCGCCTGCCCGGCTCGGGGCTCGCCATCTGGCTGGTCGACGCGCCCGAACTGTTCCGCCGGCCCGGCACTCCCTACGGCGACGCCGACGGCAACGACTGGCCCGACAATTGGCGCCGGTTCGGGCTGTTCTGCCACGCGGTCGCGCGACTCGCCGCCGCGGCCTGGCCGGCCGACGTGGTACACGCGAACGACTGGCATGCCGGACTGGCGCCGGCGCTCCTGGCGCAGCAGCCGAGGCCGCGCCCGGCGACCGTGCAGACCATCCACAACCTCGCCTTCCAGGGGCCGATCCCCCCCGATTTGCGCGCCGCTCTCGGGCTCGTGCCCGCCGCCGGCTACAGCTCGTTCCTGGGCGAGGGGCTCGCCTATGCCGACCTCCTGACGACGGTGAGTCCGCGCTACGCCCGCGAGATCCTGACGCCGGAGTACGGCTGCGGGCTCGACGGGCTGCTGCGCGCCCGAGCTGCGGACCTTTCCGGCATCCTCAACGGCATCGATTGTGACGGCTGGACGCCCGAGAACCCGGCGGACGTGCCGTTCCCCTACAACGCGTCCGACCTGTCCGGCAAGCGGGCTTGCAAGGCGGCGCTGCAGCGCGAGTGCGGCCTGGAGATCGACCCCGACCGCACCGTCGTCGCGTTCCTGTCGCGGCTCACCGAGCAGAAGATGGCCGACGCCCTGCCCGTCGTCGCGCCGCTCCTGATCGCCGAGGGCGGACAGCTCGTCGTCTGCGGCGAGGGCGACCGGGCGATCGAGGCCGCGCTGGCCGAGCTCGGCCGCACACATCGCCGCCATGTCTCGGTGCATATCGGCTATCGCGAGGATCTGGCGCGGCGGATTCTCGCCGGGGCGGACGCGCTGGCCGCCCCGTCGCGCTTCGAGCCATGCGGGCTCACCCAGATGTACGGCATGCGCTTCGCCACGCTGCCCATCGTGCGGCGCATCGGCGGGCTCGCCGACAGCGTGGCCGGCACGGCCGAGGACCTCGCGTCCTCGCGCTGCGCCCCCGCCGGGTTCCTGTTTGCCGAGCCGACGGTGGAGGCGTTCGCTGGCGCCCTGATCCAGGCCCTGAAGCTCCACCGCGAGCCGGTCGGCTGGCGGCGCATGCAGCTCAACGCCATGCGCCGCGATTTGAGCTGGGACCGGTCGGCCCGGCGCTACGCGGACATCTACGCCGCCCTTTCCGGCGCCGGTGCCGTGGCCCCGGACGACACACCGGACGAACCGGCGCGCGTCGTCGCGTAGCCTCGGAAATCACGAAGCCCCGCGAGCGGGGCTTCGGTCTTCGACGTTGCGTCTTTTCGTGGGCCGGTCAGATCGACTGGTGGATCCACTCGACCAGCTTGGACTTGGGCAGGGCGCCGACCTTGGTGGCCGCCACCTGGCCGCCCTTGAACAGGATCAGCGTCGGGATGCCGCGCACCCCGTAGCGCGACGGCGCCATCGGATTGTCGTCGATGTTGAGCTTGGCGACGGTGACCTTGCCCGCCAGCTCATTGGAGATTTCCTCGAGGTACGGACCGATCTGCTTGCACGGCCCGCACCACTCGGCCCAGAAATCGACCAGCACGGGGCCGGGCGCGTTGAGGACATCCTGCTCGAACGAATCGTCGGAGATGGGCTTCGTTGTCATGCGCACTCCCACTCGCAAAGCGGGCGGCCTCGCGACCGCCCGCCGATGACTTGATGGTAGGTTCGCCCCCCTGCTCCGTCAAGCGCGCCCGGCGCGCGAAGGCGAATCGCTAGGCGGGCGTCTTGGGCAGGCGGGCACGCAGCTGGGCGATCGAATCGCGGATTTTCGGGCCGTGCGTCGCCATCTCGTCGCGCTCGGCCGGGGTGAGGGGATCGGAAAGGCCCTTCTCGAAGGAGGGCCAGTCCTGCACGCGGTCCCACCAGCCCTGCACGCGCGGCCGGTCGGCGATCCACACTTCGAGAAGCCCGAGATAGGCGAGCCGCGCGGCATAGGGCATCAGGTTGACATCGGCGAGGGTCGGCTTCGCGCCCAGGATCCACGGGCCGCCGTCGGCGAGCGCCGCCTCCAGCGTCTTGAACGCCTTCTCGTAGGCGAACACCGCGTGCTCGACGAAGGGCGATTCGGCGCCCAGCTCGTAGGTCGAGCGGAACCGGTCGCGCCGGCGCGGATCACCCACGTTGCGAAACCGCGCCTCGCGGATGTCGTCCGGCATCGCCTTCATCCGCTCGCGGAACATGGCCGAGAAGCTGATCTCGGTGACGCCTTCGTGCAGCCCCTCGTCCACCATCTTGGACCAGAGCCGCATCTTTGTCCGACCCCACGGATCGGGCGGCATCAATGGCGGCTCGGGAAAGGTCTCGTCCAGATACTCGCAGATCAGGGTCAATTCGATGACCGGCTTGCCGTCATGGACAATGGTCGGCACGACGCCCTTTGGGTTGAGCGCCAGGTATTTCGGGTCGTACTGCTCGGACCGGAACAGGTCGACCTCGACCGAACTCCCAGTCGAGCCCCTTCTCGGCCATGGTGATGCGCACCTTCTGGCAGCACACCGAGTTGCCGAACTGGTAGAGGGTGATCATCCTCACGCCCGCGTCACGAAATCCAGAATGTCGGGACCGAGCGCATCGACCTCGGAGTTGATCTGCAGCGCCGACGAGACGTGATTGTTGTCGCGCATCACCCTGAACCACACAGGGATCTGCCCGTCGACCTTGGTCAGCACGCCGGCGAGCGCGATAGTTGGCCAGGCGAGCGGGTACGGGTCGTATTCGGTGACGCAAAGGAACGCCGGCGGATGCCCGGCCTTCACCTGGGGCAGCGTCGCCTGGTCGTCCCACGTCGAATGATCCTCGCCAAAATAGGCGATGTAGTTGGGCATGACGCGCCGCTCGGGGCTGTAAGTCGCTTCGCGCGTCGCATAGACGCCGGAAAGCAGGATCGCACCGGCGACGCCGGGCCCCGACGCGCCGTGAACGCGGTGATCGAACGACCAGGCGGCCACGTGGCTCGCCCCGGCCGACTGGCCCATCGCGAAGATGCGGTTCGGATCGCCGCCGTGGCGCGCCACGTTCTCCTTCAGCCAGGCGACGACACGCCCGACATTCTTGCCGCCCTCGGGCCATTTCACCTCGGGCGCCAGCGGGTAGGTCGCGTTGGCGCCGATCACGCCATGGCGCGCGAAGAAGGTCGGCACGTTGTCGTAGATCAGGCCGGGATGCGGGCTGCGCTCGCCCGCAACGTACCCGCCGCCGTGGAAATAGACCACGACGGGCGCGGGCGCGGCGGGCTTCTTCGCGGGCACGAACAGATCGAGCCGCTGGCGCGGGTGCGACCCGTAGGCGTTGTCGTCGTGGCGCACCACGCCGTCCTTGGGCGCCGCTTCCTGCAGCGGCTTGTAGATCGCGTAGGACGCCTGCAGCACCTCCGGATCGAAGCGCCGCCCCAGCGCGCAAATCTTCGCCGCCACCTGCGCCGCCGTATCCGACCTGCCAGTGTCCGCCATGGTTTCCTCCGCCTTTGCGTTGGCCGAACCCTAGCACGGCGGCGCTCGAAACCCTATGCTGGCGCGCCGGCGCAACGGGAGAGAGCCATGAGACGTTCGACCGACCGCATCCTCACCACCCATGTGGGCTCGCTCGCCCGCCCGCCCGAGCTGTTCGCCGCGATGCAGGCGCTGGACAGCGGTGCGTCGACCGACCGCGCCGGCTACGAGGCGCTGTTGCGCAGCGAGGTGATGAAGGTGGTCAAGCACCAAGTCGCCATCGGCATCGACGTGGTCGACGACGGCGAGTTCTCGAAGCCCGGCTTCGCGGTCTACGCGAACCAGCGGCTCGGCGGCTACACGGCGAAGTCGGTGCCGCGCAACTCGCCCTGGGCGGGCTCGCGCGAGGCGCTGGCTTTCCCCGACTTCTACGGCGCGGAGTCGGCGACCTTCGCCGGGCGCGTCGGCTCGGCCGCGACGATCCAGATGATCTGCACCGCGCCGGTGACCTATGCCGGCAAGGAGGCGATCGAGCGCGACCTCAAGAATTTGCGCGAGGCGGTCGACGCGGCCGGCGCCGCGGAAGCGTTCGTCCCGTCGATCTCGCCCATCGACGTCGTGAATGCGCAGAAGAACGAGTACTACAAGACCGAGGAAGAGTTCCTCTACGCCATCGCGGACGCGCTGCGCGAGGAATACAAGGCCATCGTCGACGCGGGCTTCCTGCTGCAGATCGACGACCCGCGCCTCGCCAGCCACTACGTCTCGAACCCCGGCATCACCATCCCCGAGGTGCGCAAGTGGGCCGAGAGCCGCATCGAGGCGCTGAACTATGCGCTGCGCGACATTCCCGAGGAGAAGGTGCGCTACCACACCTGCTACGGCATCAATATCGGGCCGCGCGTCCACGACCTCGAGCTCAAGCACGTGCTCGACATCATCCTGAAGATCAAGGCGGGCAGCTATTCGTTCGAGGCGGCGAACCAGCGCCACGACCACGAGTGGCATCTGTGGGAGGAGACGAAGCTGCCCGAGGGCAAGATATTGATCCCCGGCTGCATCACCCACGCCTCGCCGCTGGTCGAGCATCCCGAGCTAGTCGCAGACCGGATCGAACGCTACGCCAGGCTGGTCGGACGCGAGAACGTGATCGCCGGCGCCGATTGCGGCTTCGGCACCCAGGCGAGCGCGCATCCCGAAATCCACCCGTCCATCGTCTGGGCGAAATTCGAGGCGCTGGTCGAGGGCGCGAAGTTCGCGACGAAGCGGCTGTGGGCCAAGGCATAGGCGTGGCCCTGCCCCCGCCCGCGGTTCTGCTGCCCCGCGTGATCGAGATCGCGCGGGCGGCGGGGGCGGAAATACTGACCTACTACCGCGGCGACTACGCGGTCCGGCACAAGAAAGACGCCTCGCCCGTCACCGAGGCGGACGAGGCGGCCGAGCGCATGATCCTGCCGGCGTTGGCCGCGCTCGCGCCCGGCGTGCCGGCGGTCGCCGAGGAGATGATGGCGGCCGGCGCGACCGTCGACGTGGCGGGCGGGCCGTTCTGGCTGGTCGATCCGCTGGACGGGACGCGCGAGTTCGTCGAGCACCGCGACGAGTTCACGGTGAACATCGCGCTGATCGCGGACCGTCGGCCGGTGCTGGGCGTCGTCTACGTGCCGGCCCGGGGCGAGACCTACGCCGGCGCCGGGCCGGGAACGGCGACGGCGCAGGCGGGCGACGGCCCGGCGCGCCCCATCGCCTGCCGCAAGCCGCCGGAAGCGGGCGTGGTGGTGGTCGCAAGCCGGCGTCACGGCGACCAGGAGAAGCTCCGCAACTTGCTGGGCATGACGCATCCCGCCGACTTCGTCACCGCCGGATCGTCGCTGAAGTTCTGCATGGTGGCGTCGGGCGCGGCCGACCTCTATCCGCGGTTCGGCCCGACGATGGAGTGGGACACCGCCGCCGGCCAGGCCGTTCTGGTCGCCGCGGGCGGCAGCGTGCGCACGGTCGACGGCAACGAGCTCCGCTACGCCAAGCCGGACTTCCGCAACCCCGAGTTCATTGCCCGCGGGTTGGAGGGGTGACGCGCCGGCCATGAACGTCGTCCCCGCCACGGACGCGAACATCGCCGAGGCCGGGCGGCTGATCCGCGCCGGGCGGCTGGTCGCGTTCCCCACCGAGACGGTGTACGGGCTCGGCTGCGATGCGACCATCGACCGCGCCGTTGCGCGCGTGTTCGAGGCCAAGGGAAGGCCGCGCTTCAACCCGCTGATCGTCCACGTGCTCGACCAGGACGCGGCGGGCAACCTCGCTGTCCTCGACGCGCGCGCCCGAGAGCTGGCGGAAAGATTCTGGCCGGGGCCGCTGACGCTCGTCCTGCCGCGCCGGCCGCGCGGCCCGGTTTCGCTGCTCGCCTCGGCCGGGCTCGACACGCTTGCGCTGCGCGCGCCGTCGCATCCCGTGGCGCGCGGCCTGATCGCCGCCGCTGCCCGGCCGATCGCCGCGCCGTCGGCGAACCGCTCGGGCGCGGTGAGCCCGACCGACGCCGGCCACGTCGACGCCGCGTGCGACATGGTGCTCGACGGCGGAAGGTCCCCGGTGGGTATCGAGTTCGACGGTGCTCGACCTCACCGGCGCACAGCCGGCGATCCTGCGCCACGGCGCGGTGACGGAGGACGAGATCGCCGCCGTCGCCGGCCCGCTCGCCCCGCCCAGTGCCGGCATCCGCAGCCCCGGCCAGCTCGCGCGGCACTATGCCACACGCCAGCCGCTCCGGCTCGACGCGACCGATGTGCGCGCCGGCGAGGCGCTGCTCGCCTTCGGGCCAAACCCGCCCGCGGGCGCGGCCCAGACGCGCAACCTCAGCCCAACTGGCGACCTGACCGAGGCCGCCGCCAACCTGTTCGCCATGATGCGCGCGCTCGACCGGCCGGAGCATGCGGGGATCGCCGTGATGCCGATCCCCGAGACCGGCCTCGGCCGCGCCATCAACGACCGGCTGCGCCGCGCCGCCGTGCGGTAGGCTCTTTGCATGAGCCGGCCGGCGCGCTTTCGCATCACGGGCTTACGCCCTTCGGGGAATCCGTGTAGGAAAAGGCCCCGAAGAGCGACGACAAAATCGAGATCGGAAGGAGCCGCCATGCCCGCCGCCGCACGTTCCTTCAACCCGCCGCGCCGCTATTTGATGGGGCCTGGCCCGACCGACATGCATCCGCGCGTGCTGGCAGCGCTCGGCCGGCCGATCGTCGGGCATCTCGACCCCACCTTCTCCGCCATGATGGAGGAGCTGAAGGAGCTGCTGCGCTACGCGTTCCGCACCAAGAACGAGCTCACCATCCCGATGTCGGGGCCGGGCTCGGTCGGCATGGAGGCATGCTTCGTCAATCTGGTCGAGCCGGGCGACAAGGTGATCGTCTGCCAGAACGGCGCGTTCGGCGGGCGCATGAAGGAGAACGTCGAGCGCTGCGGCGCCGAGGCGATCATGGTGATGGACGACTGGGGCAAGCCCGTCGACCTCGGCAAGGTCGAGGACGCGTTCAAGAAGAATCCGGGCGTCAAGGCGCTCGCCTTCGTGCACGCTGAGACCTCGACCGGCGTCGAGTCCGACGCGGCAGCGCTCTGCGCCGTGGCGGCCAAGAACGGCGCGCTCTCGATCGTCGATTGCGTCACCTCCCTCGGCGGCATCCCGGTCGAGGTCGACAAGTGGGGCGCCGACGCGACCTATTCCGGCTCGCAGAAGTGCCTGTCATGCATGCCCGGCCTCGCGCCGCTGACCTTCAGCCCGCGCGCCGCCGACGTGGTGAAGAAGCGCAACCGCAAGGTCCAGAGCTGGTTCATGGACCTCGGCCTGGTGATGAGCTACTGGACCGGCACGGGCGCGCGCGTCTACCACCACACCGCGCCGATCAATCCGCTCTACGCGCTGCACGAGGCGCTGGTGATGATCCAGGAGGAGGGAATCGAGAATACCTGGGCGCGCCACCGCAAGGCCCACGAGGCGCTGCGCGCGGGGCTCGACGCGATGGGCGTGAAGCTGCTGGTCGACGCGCGGCACCGCCTGCCCCAGCTCAACACCGTGGTGGTGCCGGAGGGCGTCGACGAGGCCAAGGTGCGCAACGCGCTGCTCAACGAGTACAGCATCGAGGTCGGCGCCGGGCTCGGCGCGCTGGCCGGCAAGGTGTGGCGCGTGGGGCTTCTCGGCCAGTCGGCCTCGCCGGTCCACGTGACGCTGTTCCTCGCCGCCTTCGACCATTTGCTGAAGGGCGCCAAGGGCGTCACCACGGGCGGCGCCGTCGCCGCCGCCCAGACAAAGCTGTTCGGGTAGGGCCAGGCGATTCCCCCTCCTCCGTTCGTCCTGAGTAGCGTCGGCGCGAAGCGCGGACGCGTATCGAAGGACGAGGCCGAGAGATCGTGCCGCCGTCGCCTTTCGATACGGCCGCTATGCGGCCTACTCAGGGCGAACGGATGATTTGAAGATTACAGGATGACCGAAATCCCTTCGTGGACGCCTTCGGAGTCCACGAGGTCGACGCGCTTGAGCCGGATGCGGAAGCCGGCCGGCCCGCCGGGCACCAGCTCGTGGCGGCAGACGCCGGTGTACTGGCGCGTCGCACCCTGGCGGTACGCGACCACCATCTGGTTCGAGAGCACGGCGACCGCATCCTCGGGCACATCGGGCGCGAAGCGGACGGCGGTGACCAGATGCACGGTGCGCGCCGCCGGGCTGCCGGCGTGGAACTCCGCGTGTTGCGCGCGGCGGACGCGGGTCTCCAATAGGCGCCGGTCGTCGTAGACGTGCGAGAGGTGATCCCAGCCCAATTCCTGGCCGCGCGCGATCGGCAGCCAGTAGACCGCGTCGTCGGTGAACAAAGCGAGCCAGTCGTCGAACCGGCCGGCGTCGAGCAAGTCCGCCTCGTGCAACAGGAAGGCTTCGACCGCCGCGCAGTCGGGCGAGGACGCCATCACGCCTCCGGCGCGGTCATGTAGGCGCGCCACGCCGCGAACTGGTTGCGGATGTGGATCTCGCTCGTCCCGGTCGCGCCGCGCGACGTGTCGTGCATGTCGGCCACGTCGCGGCCGAGCCCGCGCCCGAGATCGACCCAGTCGCCGCCCTGCGTCGCGAGCCCGTGCTGGATGCGCTCGTAGGTCTCGAGGTCGTCGGTCAGGACCAGGGACCCCGCCCCGTTCACCGTGTTGGCGAAGGCGATGGAGTCGCGGAACATCGCGTCGGGCGCGCCGACCATGCGGAAGGTGTGGGTGTGGAGCTCCGTTCGGTCGACCGCGACCGGATGGATCACGCGAAGCTGGCGGAACAGGCTCATGAACGACAGGTTGGGATAGACGATCGAGTTGAACCGCGCCGTCGAGAGGATTTCGGCGGCGCGCGCCTCGCCCACCCGTGCGGCGAGGCGGTGGCGGTATTCCTTTTGCACCGGGTTGTCGGTCGCGGCCAGCAGCGCGCGGTCGTCGTGGAAATCGCCCATGAAGCTGTGGCCGTAGCGCGAGGTCCAGACGCCGAGTTCGCTCCCAGACGTCGCTGGGAACGCCGTTCTGGCGCATCTGGCGGATGGCGATCTCGCCCGCCCCGTCCGAGACGACATTATCGTCCTGGTCGCGCGCGGCCGAGATCGACGAGGCGTGCACGAAGCGCGGATGCAACAGGTCGTTGTGGTTCTCGATGACCAGCTTCCAGTTGCCGTTATAGGCGTGCCTGGAGATGCCGCCCGCGACCTCCACCTCGCCGCTCGGCGAACGCTCGACCAGATCGTCGATCGACGACGCCATGTAACCGAGGAAATCGGCGAGCGGCGGGCCGACCGCGGCGAGGCTCGCGAACACGAAGCCGCGATAGGACGCGACGCGCGGCACGCGCACCAGGTCGTGCGTCCCCTGCCCCACCAGCGCGCCCGAATAGCCCTCGGGCAGCGGCACCTCGGCGAGCGTTCCGTCGGTCTCGTACGTCCAGCCGTGATAGCAGCAGACGAACCGCCGGGCATTGCCGCAATCGTTCGCGCACACCACCGCGCCGCGATGACGGCAGCGGTTGAACAGAACGTGGATCTTGCCATCGGCATGGCGCGCGACGATCACGCGCTCGCGCCCCATCCGCGTGGTGATGTAGTCGCCCGGGTTGGGAATCTGGCTTTCGTGCGCGACGTAAAGCCAGGCGCGGCCGAAGATCTGCGCCATCTCGCGCTCGAAAATGCGCGGATCGACATAGACCGACCGATGCACCTTGCCGTCGGCAACAAGCCGGCCGAAATCTTCGAATGGCCCGAGCCCGTCCATCGGTGCCTCCCTGCGATAGGCGGGCGATTGTAGGGGAAACGAGCGCGGGCGGAAACGCCCGAGGCGCGGGCGGAACCGGCGGGACCGGCGGCGCGTTGAACCACCGTCACTTGATTTACACTTTCCCGGAGGGCGCCATGTCTCGCGCTTCGTTTGCGGTTCCGTCTGCCACGTTCGCGGTTTGCTTGGCCGTGTTTGCCATGCCTGCGGAGGCCCTGTCGCCGCCCGCCGCACCCGACGTCGCGCCCCGCCACATCGCGATCCCGGCGGCCTACGACCCGCTGGTCGCGCAGGTCCAGGCCGCGCTCGACCGCAAGGGCTATGACGCGGGGCCGTCCGACGGGCTGATGGGCAGCCACACGCGGAGCGCGATCATGGCCTATCAGCGCAGCCAAGGGCTACTGGTGACGGGTCAGGCGACGCCACAGCTCCTCAACCGGCTGCAATCGAATTCGGCGGCGAAACCCGCGGTTGAGCGGCACCAGGAGCGGCAGCAGATGCGCCATGACCTGCGGGCGGAGGAGCGCCAGAGACAGGAGACGCGCCACGTGCAGCGCCGCCTCGCCCAACTCGGCTACCGCGTGGACGTGACCGGCGAGGTCGACCGTCGCACCCGCGAGGCGATCCGCGCCTACCAGCACCGCCAGGGGCTGGAGGTGACGGGCGAGGTCAGCCCCGCCTTGATGCGCAGCCTGCAAGATACGCTCGCGGCCAACGGTCGGCCCGCCGGCGAGCGCCACGCGCGGATGGAGACGCCCTATCGCATCCGCATCTCCGACACGTTCGAGGACGGCGACTACCGGCACGACCCGCGCTGGCACGTGCTGCAAGGCCGGTTCCGCGTGGAGGACGGGGTGCTGGTTTCGTCGGTCGAGACGCCGCGCGAGCAGGGCCCCGGGCGGAGCTTCGTCGAGGGGATGGTCAACCAGACGCTGGGCCTCGATCTGGGCCACAACGCCGCGGCCATCGCCGTGCCGACCCCGTTCGGCAACGTGTTCGACATCGAGGCGCAGATCGAGGGCCAGCCCGGGCGCGAGGCGCGCATGAGCTTCGGTCCCTACATGGGCAACAACGCGGAGACCGGCTACAGGCTGGTCTACGACGGCGCGTCCTCGTCACCGTTGACGCTGCTCGCCGTGACGCCGAACGGCGTGCGCACCATCGGCAGCGCCTACCACGCGCCCGTTCTGAACGACGGCAGCTCGCACGATGTCCGCTGGCGGCGCGAAGGCGACGGCATGATGCGCGTGACGGTCGACGGCCAGAGTGTGCTCGACGTGCGCGACCGTTCGCTCGCCGGCCGCTTCTCCGGGCTGTCGATCGTCAACGGCGGCGGACAATGGGGCCTCGACCGCATCGACGTGGCGAGCCCGGTCAGCTAGCGCATGGCCGACTGGGACGTCGGCGCGCGCGGCGAGTACGCCTACTCGCCGACGGTGATGCCGTGGCGCGCCTGGCGCGAGGTGGCGGTGCGCGTAAAGAACGAGATCACGCGCGACCGCGCCTCGATCATCGCGGCTGGGGTCGCGTTCTACGGCTTCCTCGCCATCTTTCCTGCGCTGATCGCGCTGGCTCTGGTGTACGGGCTAATGTTCAGCCCTTTCGACGTGCACGCCCAGCTCGATCCGTACGCCTGGATGGTGCCGCAGTCCGTCTTCCAGCTCATCACCGACCAGCTCTCCAACGTGGCGAAAAAGAACGATTCGAGCCTTGGGATCGGGCTGATCGCAAGCCTCCTGCTCGCGTTGTGGAGCGCGACCAAGGGCGCGACCGCGCTGATGACGGCGCTGAACATCGCCTACGAGGAGGCGGAGACGCGCGGCTTCATCGAACGCAACCTGCGGGCGATGGCGCTGACCTTCGGCGCCGTCATATTCGTGATCCTGTCGCTCGCCCTGATCGCGGCGATCCCGGCGGCGATCCCGGCGGCGGTCGCGGTGGTGCCGGTGCCGCCGGTCGTCGCCCACGCGCTTCTATGGCTGCGCTGGCTGGCGCTGGGGTTGCTCGTGGTCGTGGCGCTCGCCGCGCTCTACGGCTTCGCGCCCAACCGGAGGCGCGCCAAGCTGCGCTGGGTGTCGGTGGGCGCCGCGGTCGCCTGCGCGCTATGGCTCCTCGCCTCGCTCGCCTTCTCCTTCTACGTGCAGAATTTCGGCAGCTACGACAAGACGTTCGGCTCCATGGCCGCGGTCGTGGTGCTGCTGATGTGGCTCTATATCAGCGCCTTCGTGGTGATCGTCGGCGCCGAGATCAATTCCGAGCTCGAGATGCAAACCCACGTCAATTCGACGGTCGGCCCGGACCAGCCGGAAGGGATGCGCTGCGCCTACGTCGCCGATCACGTCCGCCCGCCGCCCGACAAGCGCCCGAAGCTGTAGACGCTACGGCTTCTTGATCTCCTCGGCTGCGCCCTCGATCTCTTCGCGCAGCGCCTCGGTGGCAGCGTCGCCGGCCTCGCCCACCGAGTCGGCGACATGGGCGGCCTCGTGCTCGGCGGTGTCGCGGGCGATCCCGGCGGCCCGGCGCACGCCGCGCCTGGCGCGCTCCGCCGCCTCCTCGGCCCGGTCGTGCGCGTAGCGGCGCGTGCCCTCGGCGGCCTCGCCCATCACCCGGTTCTCGCGCCGCGTGCGCGGCAGCAGCGCGGCCACCGCCGCGCCGATGGCGAGCGCGCCGAGCGCGAGGGTCAGCGGGTGCTCCTTGCCGTATTCCAGCGCGCCGCTCGCGGTGCGGCCGGCGGCGGAAGCGACGCGCCGCGCGCCGCGACGGACGCGCCCGCCCGCCTCCTCGCCGAGCTCCTCGGCGGCCTCGCGCGCCCGGTGCGCACGTTCCGCGGCCGCGTCGGCGAACTGCGCCGCCTGGTCGCGCACTGCGGCCGCGCCCACCGAGCGCGGCGGGATGTCGACGACCTCGTCGGCGCCATAGGCCGGCGCGGGCGCCGCCTCGTAGCCGAGCGGGATCGCCTCGTCGCCCGCGGCGCCGTCGCCGTCGCGGGGGCGCCGGCCCGCCGCGGCGAGCCAGACGATGCCGACGCCGAGCAGGGCGGCGGGGACGGGATTGTCGCGCACCGCCCGCCCGAGATTGACGGCGAACGTGCCGCCGGCCTCCTTGGTGGCGGCGAGCGCGTCCTCGGCGAAGTTCAGCCCGGACACCCGGTCGCGGATCGCCTCGGCGGCGGCCACTGCGCGGCGCAGGTGCTCCTGTGCCTCGTGCTCGAGCTGGTCGGGGGAAGGATAATGTCTGGTCATGTCGTTCTCTCACGTGTGGTTCGCCCGACGTCGCCGATTGAACGCAGCGTGCGGCCGGGCATGAGGTTGCGGGCGCGCAGGTTGGCGCGGCCCTTGAGGACGAAGCCGAGCGCGAACAGGCCGAGGACGACGCCGATGGCGCCGAACGAGGCGGCCGGCGGAATGAAATTCGCAAGCGCGATGGCACACGCGACCAGCACGAGGAGCAGGCTGCAGAACCCGGCTATCATGCCGATGGCGAGCAGGATCGCGCCGGATTGCGCCTGCTCGAACTTCTGCTGGGTCTCCGCCCGCGCGAGACTCATCTCGGCACGCATCAGGGCACGCAGCTCGCCGAGGAGCTCGCGGATCAGCCCGCCGAACGATTTGTCTTCCAAGGCCATGGGTCACGCTCCGCTGCCATTGTCGTGGGGCGGCGTCTCGTCATCTTCGTCGGGGGCGCTCATCAGGAAGCGGGTGAGCCCGAACCCGACCAGCAGCGCCGCCCCGGCGACCACCGCGGGCCGGCGGCGCGCGAACGACGCCGCCTCGTCCCAGAGCTCGCCGAGCCCGCGCTCGGCGACGGTCGCACCGGCCCGGCCGACCTCGTCGGCGATCCAGCCGGCCCACGAGGCGCTATGTGACCGGCCACGGCGCTCGAGCTCCTCGGCGCCGGTCTCGATCGCGTCCGACACGTCTTGCAGGTAATGGCCCGCCTCGTCACGGCGCGCGTCGGCGGACTCGATCAGCGCCGATCTGGCGGAGTCGTAAAGCTCCTCGCCGTCCTGGCGAAGCCGCCGGGCGGCGCTGCGCGCGGCGTGGCGCGGAGCCTCGTGGCCGTTTCCGTCCGTTGATTCCCGGTCCTGCTCTGCCATCGTCCGTCTCCGATGCCATCCTGGCTCCCGGGAAACGGAAGAGACCGCTCCCGAGTTCCGCGGCCGGTAAGGCGGGAATCCTCGCGATCCGGACTCCCGATCCGCGCTCCGCCGTGCCATATCGGGGCAGGAACCGGTTTCAGCCGAGGGTGAGGTCATGAACGAAGCGCAGAAGGTCATCCGCCGCAGCGACTACGCCGCGCCCGCGTGGCGCATCGAGACGGTCGACCTGGTGTTCGACCTGGCGCCCGAGCGGACGCGCGTCGCCTCGCGCCTCGCGCTCGCCGCGGCGTCCGGCCGGCAGGGCGCCGACCTGGTGCTGGACGGCGAGGCGCTGGAGCTGGTGCGCGTCGCGGTCGACGGGCACGAGCTCGCGCTGGGCGAATACGTGCTGGACGCAACGAGCCTCACCATCCCGGCGCCGCCGGAGCGCTTCACCCTGGAGATCGAGACGCTGGTCGACCCGGCGGCCAACACCAAGCTTACCGGGCTCTACCTCTCGAACGGGGTGTTCTGTACCCAGTGCGAGGCGGAAGGCTTCCGCCGCATCACCTACTTCCTCGACCGGCCCGACGTGATGGCCGTCTATCGCACCACCATCCGCGCCGATGCCGCCGCCTACCCCGTGCTGCTGTCGAACGGCAATCTGGTGGCCGAGGGCGCGCTGGAGGACGGGCGGCACTTCGCCCAGTGGCACGATCCGTTCCCCAAGCCGAGCTACCTGTTCGCACTGGTCGCCGGCGACCTTGCCCATCGCGCCGATACGTTCACCACGAAGTCGGGGCGCGCGGTCGACCTTCGCATCTATGTCGAGCACGGCAAGGAAAGCCGCACCGAATACGCGATGGATTCGCTCAAGCGCGCCATGCGCTGGGACGAGGAGCGGTTCGGGCTCGAATACGACCTCGACCGGTTCAACATCGTCGCGGTCAGCGACTTCAACATGGGCGCGATGGAGAACAAGAGCCTCAACGTTTTCAACGACCGCTACATCCTGGCCGATCCCGAGACCTCGACCGACGCCGACTACGCCGGGATCGAGACCGTCGTCGGCCACGAGTATTTCCACAACTGGACGGGCGACCGCATCACCTGCCGCGACTGGTTCCAGCTGTCCCTCAAGGAGGGGCTGACCGTCTTCCGCGACCAGGAATTTTCGTCCGACATGCGCTCGCGCCCGGTGAAGCGCATCGAGGAGGTGCGCGCGCTGCGCGACCGCCAGTTCCCCGAGGACGCGGGCCCCCTCGCCCACCCCGTTCGGCCGGATTCCTATATCGAGATCAACAACTTCTACACCGCGACCGTGTACCAGAAGGGCGCCGAGGTGATCCGCATGATGCACACCATGCTCGGCGAGGATGGCTTCCAGAAGGGCATGCGTCTCTACGTCGAGCGGCACGACGGCACGGCCGCGACCTGCGACGACTTCGTCGCCGCTATGGCGGACGCGAACGGCGCCGACCTTTCGCAATTCAAGCGGTGGTACGCGCAGGCCGGCACGCCGCGCCTCGACGTCGCGGGGCGGTACGACGCCGCCACCGGCGCTTACGAGCTTACCGTTGCGCAGTCGACGCCCCCGACGCCCGGCCAGCCGGTCAAGGAAGCGCTGCACATCCCGCTGGCCGTCGGGCTCCTCGACGCCCAGGGCCGCGACATCGCGCTGCGTCTCGACGGCGAGGGGGCGGACGCCGCGGCAGAGGGCCGCGTGATCTCCATCACCCAGCCGAGCCAGACGTTCCGCTTCGTCAACACGCCGGCGCCCAAGGCCGTGTCGCTCAACCGCGGTTTCTCGGCGCCGGTGCACGTCGCGGTCGACCGCGACGCCGAGGAGTCGGCCTTCCTGATGGCGCACGATTCCGATCCGTTCGCGCGCTGGGAGGCCGGCCAACAATACGCGACCGACCTGATCCTCAAGGGCGTCGATGCGCTGCGCGCCGGGCGCGCGCCCGCCGCGGACGGCCCGTTCGTCGACGCCATCGGCAACAACCTACGCGACGAGTCGCTGGAGCCCGCCTACGTCGCTGTCGCCATCGCGCTGCCGAGCGAGGACTACCTGGCGGAGCGGATGGAGGTGGTCGACCCCGACGGCATCCACCAGGCGCGCGAGGCGCTGCGCCGCGCCGTTGCCGCCGGCCTCGCGCCCGAGTTCGTACGGATCGCCGACGCCAAATGCGCCGCCGAACCCTACAGCCCCGACGCTGCGCAGGCGGGCCGGCGCGCGCTCGGCAACGCCGCCCTCGCCTACCTCGCCGCGCTTGCCCCCGAAGACGCCGCGATACTGGAGCGGGTCGTCGCCCGCTACCGCGCCGCCGACAACATGACCGTCCGGATGGCAGCGCTGCGCCTCCTGGTCGATATTCCGGGCGAAGCGCGCGAGGCGGCGCTCGCCGATTTCTTCGACCGCTTCGAGCGCGACCGGCTGGTCATCGACAAGTGGCTCAGCCTGCAGGCAGTGTCGGCCCTCCCGGACACGCTCGACCGCGTGAAGGCGCTGATGGACCATCCCGCCTTCTCGATGAAGAACCCGAACCGGGTGCGCGCCCTGATCGGCGCATTCACCGCGGCGAACCCGGTGCGCTATCACGCGGCCGACGGGTCGGGCTACGCGTTCCACGCCGACCGCACGATCGAGCTCGACGCGATCAACCCGCAGGTGGCCGCGCGCCTCCTTGCACCGCTCGGGCGCTGGCGGCGCTACGACCCGGGCCGTCAGGACAGGATGAAGGCGGAGCTGGAACGCATCCTCGCCGTGCCCCGCCTGTCGCGCGACGTCTACGAGATCGCCGCCAAGTCGCTGGGGCGGGAGGGCTGAGCCTCCCTACAAATACGCCGGGAGGTTGGACCAGACGGCGCGGCGGTCGATCACCTTCTTCACACCGGGCATGTTCTCGGCCGCGACGCGGGCCGCGTCCTTCTCCGCTTCGTTGTCGACAATGCCCCAGAACTCGACCACGCCGTTAGTGACGACGACATTCGTCGAATCGATATGCGACCAGTCTTTGCTCGACAACTCGGCAACGATCGCCGCGCGCAGCCGCGCATCGTCGACCGTGGCGGGCGACGGCGCCGCACGCATGGCGGCGAGCCCGTGGATCAGGTTGGCCCGGCTCACGATGCCGACGACGCGGCCGTCGCGCACCACCGGCACGCGCTTGATCTGGCGCGTCTCCAGAAGCTCGGCGATGTCGGCGACCGGGGTGTCCTCGGTCACGCTGATGACGTTCTTGGTCATCACGTCACGCACGTGGCGGCCGTGCGCCTTGGTGTAGTCCTTCGCCCCCGAGTCGGCGTCGAACAAGCCGAGCCACCACGAGCGCGGCGTGCGGTCCGGCCCGACGTGGCGCAGGAGATCGCCCTCGCTGACGATGCCGACGAGCTTGCCGTCGCGGTCCACCACGGGGGCTGCGCTGACGCGGTGCTGCAACAGCCGCTGCGCGACCTCGGCCACGGTCGTGTCGCCCATCACCGCGACCACCCGCGTCGTCATCACGTCCTTCGCTTTCATGCACCCCTCCTTGAGATCGGGCCGAGCGGCCCCCCTCCTAAAGCGTGAGATACCGGTCGAGATGGCCGGCGAGGTCCTCCGCCGGCGCCTTGGTCAGATCCTCGGCGAGCTCGCCGGTGACCTTGTCCCGGACCCGTGCGGGCAAGGCGTCGCGGAACTCGCCCAACGCGCGGGGCGGCGCAACCACGATCAACCGCTGGTATGCGTCGCGCTTGGCGGCCTGGTCCAGCGCCTCGACCACGCCCTCGACGAAGCGCTTTCCCTCCAGCCGGTGCGCATCGGTGCGCGGCTCGATCGCGTGGCGGCCGGTCGTGGCGCTTTCGTGACTGCGGCCGGGTTTGTCGGCCATGATCTCACGGTCGGGGCGCAGATGGGTCTCGAAGGCGAGGCCGGGGACTTCGGCCATGCCTTTGCCCGGCCCGTCGTTTTCGTAAACCCGCGCGCGCTGGTGGTCGGCGACTACGATCCAGGTAACGGTCTTCTTCACTGTTGCCTCCATTAGGCTGAACCAATAGGCCGACGCGGCCGTTCCGGCGCTACCGGACGGCTTCGGGCGGCGGGCGCAGCCCGAGCGTCAGCATCCCGAGATCCATCGACAGCGCCTCGGCGGCCCGGCACAGCGCAGCATACGCGCCGATGTCGGCGCTCGGCACCTGGACCGTGAGCCCGTCGCAGCCATGCTCGCGGCACAGCGCGATCAGGGCGCGCAGCAGCGCAGTGCAGACGCCCTCGGCGTCGACCGCGCTGGGCGCGAGGAAGGCCGGCACCTCGATGGCGCGCGCACCGTCGGCGGACCGCATGCGGCCGACCAGGCTCAGACCATGGAGATAACCCCGCGGCCCGACCGCCACAAGCACCCGGGATACCTGCCATGGCGCGGCCCCGTCTTGGAACGAACTTGCGCCGGGGCGACAGGTTTCGCGCCACCGGTCGATGGTCATCGCTGGCACGGCCAGGCGGGCCAGGACGAAGGCCTGGTCGATCTGGTTCGGCGCGATCGGCGCGACCGTATAGTTCTCGTTCATGGCGTCCTCGGCTGCGTTAAGGCATAGTCGCCGAGCCGCGCCGCGCCGGTCTTGATACGGATCAAGTCGCGCACAGAAAATTTGCCCGATCATGCCTGCTGCAAACGTTTCAACTCCTGGGCGCGCCCGAAGCGACGAGTACCCCGACGATGCACGGACGGACGGCCGCATGAAGATCGGTTCGAGACAGGTGCTGGCCCTCGCGGTCGCGCTCGACCTTCTGGCCCTCGCCGCCGAGATCGTGCTGCCCGGCGGTTACGGCCTGTACATGATCTACGTTGTGGTCATGGGACTGGGTTTCTGGCTGGGCCGGCCGAGCGAAATCATCCAGCTGGGGCTCGTCGGAACCGCCTGCATCGCCGTCCAGACGGCGGTCGTGCTCCAGGCGGCGAACTGGGATCATCCGGAGGCCGTGGCCCGTCGGCTCCTCGGACTGCTCGCCATCTGGGTCGTCGGACTTCTCGCCCTGAACCACCAGCGTTCCACCACCGCGCTGCGGCGCAACGAGGCGGCCCTGCGCCAGGCCCAGAGCTTCACCCAGCTCGCCCACTTCGAGCTGGCGGCCGATCCCGCCGCGACCGGCGATTTCTCGCGCGAGGCCTGGCAGATCCTGTGCGCGCCTGCCGGCGTCAGGCCGACGCGCGAGGAGCTGGTTGCGCGCATCCATGTCGAAGACCGGCCGGCCGCCGAGGCGTCCGTCGCCGACGCCGTCGCGCGCGGCGAGGGGTTCGATCTGGACTTCCGAATCCTCAATCCGGAGGGGGACGTGCGCTACGTCCGCGCGCTGGCCGAGCCGGTCGCGAACCGGCGGGGCCAGCTGGTGCGCCACGTCGGCACCATGGTCGACGTGACGGAGCGCCGGCTGACCGAGCTCGCGTTGTGGCAGCGCGAGGCGCGGCTGCGCTCGATCCTGGAGACCGCGCCCGAGGCGATCGTGACCATCGACGAGCGCGGCATCGTCGGCTCGTTCAGCGCCTCGGCCGAAGCACTGTTCGGCTACGCGGCGTCGGAGGTGATCGGGCGCAACGTCTCCATGCTGATGCCCCAGCCGCACCGCGACCAGCACGACGGCTATCTCGACCGCTACCTCAAGGGCGGCGAGCGCCACATCATCGGCATTGGCCGGGTCGTCGAGGGGCAGAGGAAGGACGGCACGCTGTTCCCGATGGAACTGGCCGTCGGCGAGGTGCAGACGGGCGGCGAGCGCATCTTCACGGGCTTCATCCGCGACCTCACCTCGCGCCAGCGCATGGAGCAGGAGCTGCGCCAGGCCCAGAAGATGGAGGCGGTCGGCCAGCTCACCGGCGGAATCGCACACGATTTCAACAACCTGCTGACCGTCATCATCGGCAATCTCGAGATGCTGGAAAGCCGGATCGAGAAGGAGGGCCGGCCCGCCGCCTGGATCAAGGATGCCTATGAGACCGCTCAGGCCGGCGCCGAGCTGACCGGGCGCCTGCTCGCCTTCGGGCGGCGCCAGGCGCTGCACCCGGTGGTCACCGACCTCGCCCAACTGGTGTCCGAGTCCTCGGGCCTCTTGCGCCGCACGCTGGGCGAGTCGATCGAGATCCGCACCGTCATCGCCAAGGAGCTGTTGCGGCCGCTGGTCGACCCCAACCAGCTTCAGAACGCACTCCTCAACCTCGCGATCAATGCGCGCGACGCCATGCCCAGCGGCGGGCGATTGACCATCGAGGTGTCGAACGCCGAGATCGACATCGACTACGCCCAGTCGCACCCGGAAGTGCGCCCCGGCCGCTACGTCATGATCGCCGTCACCGACACCGGCACCGGCATGACCCGCGAGGTGCTGGAGCGCGCTTTCGAACCGTTCTTCTCCACCAAGGGGCCGGGCGCGGGCACCGGGCTCGGGCTCAGCATGGTGTACGGCTTTACCAAGCAATCGGACGGGCACGCGCAGATCTATTCGGAGCCGGGCAAGGGCACGACCGTCCGGCTCTATCTGCCACGCGCCCAGGAGGGCGAAGCCCTCGTCGCCCAGCAGGTCGACGTGACGCCGTCCTCCTATCCCGCGCGGGGCGAGCGCATCCTGGTGGCCGAGGACGACGAGCGGGTGCGCCGCGTCACCATCGAGCGCCTCGCCGACCTCGGCTACGAGGTGACAGAGGCCGCGGACGGCCCCGACGCGTTGCGCCAGATGGCGGCTGTCGACAGGTTCGACCTCCTGTTCACCGACATGGTCATGCCGGGCGGGATGTCGGGTGCCGACCTGGCGCGCGAGGCGCTGCGGCGCGTTCCCGAGATCAAGGTGCTCTACACCTCCGGCTATGCCGAGCCCGAGATCGTGCGGTCCGAGGTAGCGGCGAGCGCGGGCGCCAACTGGCTGCGCAAGCCCTACACGACCATCGAGCTCGCCCGGAAGTTGCGCGAGGTCCTCGACGGTTAGGCTCAGCCCGCGAGGGCCGTGGCGCGCACCCCATCGATCACGAACTGCACGGCGAGCGCGGCGAGCAGCACGCCGAGCACGCGGGTGATGACGTTGAGCCCCGTCACGCCGAGCAAGCGGCTGATGGCGGCCGCGGCCATAAGCATGCCGTAGGTGATCGCCATGACCGCGAGCAATGCGGCGAGGACGACGGCAACTCGGCCGGGGTCGCCCCCGGCGTCGGCGATGCGCAGAATCACCGCGCCCATCGCCCCCGGCCCCGCGATCAGCGGCGTCGCGATGGGAAACACCGAGATGTCGGTGCGCGCCTCGGCCTCTTCCGACTCCGCTGCGGTGGTGGAGCTGACGCCCGAATGGCGGGCGAACACCATGTCGATCGCGATCAGGAACAGGAGAAGCCCGCCCGCGATGCGCAGCGCCGGCAAGCCGACGCCGAGCATCTGCAGCGCGTCCGACCCGAACAGCGCGATGACAAGCAGGATGGCGCTTGCGACAAGCACGGCCTTGGCCGCCGTCCGGCGCTTCCGGGCGGCGGACTGGTGGACGGTGAGCGCGGCGAAGATCGCCGCCACGTCGATGGGCGCGACGGTGGCGAACAGAGTGGTGAAGGCGAGGACAGCGGTCGGAGTCATTGTGGCGCTGCGACAGTATGCGTCTCCGGCGGCAAAGGCCACCGGCCCCTTTGCGGCCGGGTGCCGCCGCGGCTAACATGTCGTCGCGTACCCGATATGCGTTGCGATGAGAGACACGCTCCTCACCTCCCCGATCGTCGAAAGCGCTGACCACACGTCGCGCATCTGGCGCTTCCCGCAACCCGGCGCGATCCGGCCCGGCAGCGCGGCGCATGCCGAGATGTTCGCCCGGCTGCTTCTCGACACGTTCAACCCGTACAAGCCGGCGGTGATCGAGTGGCCGACCCTGGCCCCTTCCGACCGTGACCGGCTGGTGGCACTGCCGATATGGGACATCGCCGTGCGCACCGAGGGGCGCGCGCGCATCAACATGTTGAGCTACGCGCCGCGCATCCCCGACCCCCTGGTGCGCAAGGCGCTCGAGCTCAACGGGTTCGAGGAGGGCCGCCACAAGGAGGTGCTTGCCAAGCTGGTCGCGGCCTACGGCATCGCCCTCGCGCCCGAGCCCGAGTACCCTCCGCACAAGGACGTCGAATGGGCGTACCTGGTGACCGGCTACTCCGAGTGCATCGACAGTTTCTTCGCCTTCGGGCTGTTCGAGCTGGCGCGCCGCTCCGGCTTCTTCCCGCCGGCGCTGGTGGAGACGTTCGAGCCGGTGATGCAGGAGGAATGCCGCCACATATTGTTCTTCGTCAACTGGGTGGCCTGGCACCGGCGCAACCTGCCGCCTTGGCGCCGGGTGGCCTTCGCCGCCCGGGTGGCCAGGGTATGGGCCTTCCTCCTGTGGGAGCGGATCAAGACCGCGCGCGCGGTCGGCGGCGACCCGAAGGCCCGGCACAGCGGCGCCAACTTCACCGCCACCGGCCACGAGTCGATGGGGCTCGATGTCGGGCTCGGCGACCTGATGGCGGTTTGCCTCGCCGAGAACGAGCGCCGCATGGCAGGCTATGACGAGCGGCTGGTCCGTCCCGCCGCCATGCCGCGCCTCTGCCGCCTCGCCCTGCGGTTCGTGCGGCGAAAGAAATAGGGATACTGTGCCGATTCAACCCATGATGTAGTATGGGACCGTGGCCTTGCGCCGCGCGAGTCGGGGGGCTATCAGTTGTTTATGGTTTGTGCCAGAGCACGCCGGCACGCGGCGGGGCGCCGATGATCGATTCCGCAGTCGAGGACCGGCTGGAGCGGATCGGCGACTACCCGTTCGACCGGCTGCGGGCGCTCCTGGGCCCGGTCACGCCGCGGGTGAACGACCCGATCTTCTTGTCGATCGGCGAGCCGCAGCACCCCCCGCCGCCCATGATCCAGACCGCCATCGCCGAGAATTTCGCCCTGTGGGGCCGCTACCCGCCGATGGCCGGGACGCCGGAGTTCCGTCGCGCCGTGGCCGACTGGCTCAGCCGGCGCTTCGCCCTGCCCGACGGGATGGTCGACGCGGACGCGCAGATCATCCCCGTCTCGGGGACGCGCGAGGCGCTGTTCATGGCGGCGCTCGCCGTCCTGACCGAGGCGAAGAAGCCCGCGCCGCGCGTCCTCATGCCGAACCCGTTCTACCAGGTCTATCTCGGTGCGGCGGTGATCGGCGGCGCCGAGCCCGTTCTGGTGCCGGCGACGCGCGAGACCGGCTTCCTGCCCGACTTCGTTGGGCTCGACGCCGCTACGCTCGACGCTACCGCGATGGCCTACTACTGCTCGCCGGCCAACCCGCAGGGCGCCATCGCGCCCTTGGAGACGCTGGTCGAACTGGTGCGGCTCGCCCGCCGGCACGATTTCGTCATCCTGTTCGACGAGTGCTACTCCGAGATCTACCAGCGCGACGCGCCGCCCGGCGGCATGCAGGCCATTGCCGCGCTGGGCGGCGGGATGGACAACGTGCTGGTGTTCAACTCGCTCTCCAAGCGGTCGAGTGCGCCCGGCCTGCGCTCCGGCTTCGTCGCCGGCGAGCCGCGGCTGATCAAGCGCTTCACCCGGCTGCGCGACTATGGCGGCGCACCGCCGCCTTTGCCGCTGCTCGCCGCCGCCACTTCACTATGGGGCGACGAAGCGCATGTCGCCGAGAGCCGGGCGCTCTACCGCCGGAAGTTCGAGATGGCCGAGCGCGCGCTCGGCGGGCGCTGCGGTTTCTACATCCCCGAGGGGGGGTTCTACCTGTGGCTCGACGTCGGCGACGGCGAGGACGCAGCGAAGCGGTTGTGGGAAGCGGGCGTGCGCGTCATGCCGGGCGCCTACCTCGCCCAGCGCGATCCCTCCGGCCGCAACCCCGGCGCCGGCTATATCCGCTGCGCGCTGGTGCACGACCTGGATACCACCGAGCGGGCGCTGGCCCGCATGAGCGCCGTTCTTTAGGAGACCCGCGATGGCCAGCCCTTCGCGCAACGCCACATCGAGCTTCATGCCGCCGGGCTTCCGCTCGTTCGTCCGCCGCCGGGCCGTCGAGGCGGGGGCGCTGGCGATCCTGCTGGCGGCGGGCGCGCTGGCCGTTGCGCTGCTGGGCTACGCGCCGGGCGATCCGTCGCTCGACACGGCGATCGCCGGGGCGCCGCAGAATCCGCTGGGCCAGCCGGGCGCCATTGCGGCCGACCTGCTGCTGCAATCGATCGGGGTGGCCGCCTGGCTGGTGCCGGCGACCCTGGCCGCCTGGGCATGGCGGATCGGTTCGCACCGTGGACTTACCCTGCCCGCCCTCCACGTGGCGGCGCTGCCCATCGCCCTGCTGCTGGCGGTGATCGCACTCGCGCCCTTGCCGGTGCCGGCCGACTGGCCGCTGCGCTCGGGCCTCGGCGGTGTGACCGGAATGGTGCTCGCCGACGCGGTACAGCATGCGGCGCGGGGTCTGGTCCCGGCGGCAGCCGTGTCGCTCGGCACCGCCATCCTCGCCGCCATCGCCTTTGTCGCCGCGCTGGGCTTCGGCCGGGTCGAGTGGCGCGCCCTGGCGCACGCAGCCTGGTGGTGCGGCCGGCTCACCGCCGCGACGGGCTGGCGCGGCGGACGCGCCGGCTGGCGGCTCGGCGCGTCCGGGATGTGCGCGCTCAGGAGCGCGGGGCGGCTCCGGATCGAGCCGCGATTCGGCCCCGCCGAGGAGGCTGCCGAGCCCGAAGCGGAGGCCCCTGCGCCGCGCGATGCGCGCGGACGGCGCGAGCCGCGCCTCGACATGCCCGGCAAGGCGACGCCCGATACGCCGGCCGCCGAGACGGGGCGCGTCGCGCCCAAGCGCGCCGGCCCGCCACCGGGCAAGCGCGCCCAGGCGGAGCGCCAAGCCAAGCTCGACCTCGAGGGCGGCTACGTGCTGCCGCCGCTCGACCTTCTCGACCCGCCGCCGCCCAGCCGCAAGGACGGGCCGAGCGAGGAGGCGCTGGAGGCGAATGCGCGCCAGCTCGAGACCGTGCTGGAGGATTTCGGCGTGCGCGGCGAGATCGTGCAGGTGCGCCCCGGCCCGGTCGTTACGCTCTATGAGCTGGAGCCCGCGCCCGGCATCAAGACCAGCCGCGTGATCGGCCTTGCCGACGACATCGCGCGGTCGATGAGCGCGCTTGCCGTACGCTCGGCCGTCGTGCCCGGCCAGAACGTAATCGGCATCGAGCTGCCCAACCGCACGCGCGAGCTCGTCTCGCTGCGCGAGCTTCTGGGCTCGGCCGCGTTCGAGCGCAACGCGGCGCAACTCCCCCTCGTCCTCGGCAAGGACATCGGCGGCGCGCCGGTGATCGTCGATCTCGCCCGCATGCCGCACCTTTTGGTCGCGGGCACCACCGGCTCCGGCAAGTCGGTCGCGATCAACGCGATGATCTGCTCGCTCCTGTTCCGGCTCACCCCGGAGCAGTGCAAGTTCATCATGATCGACCCCAAGATGCTCGAGCTGAAGGTCTATGACGGCGTGCCGCATCTGCTCGCCCCCGTCGTCACCGAGCCGACCAAGGCGGTGACGGCGCTGCGCTGGGCGGTGCGCGAGATGGAGACGCGCTACCGCAACATGTCGATCCTGGGCGTGCGCAACATCGCCGGCTACAACGCGCGCATCGCCGAGGCCATCAAGAAGGGCGAGACGCTCACCCGCACCGTGCAGACCGGGTTCGATTCCGAAACCGGCACGCCGAAATACGAGGACCAGCCGCTCGACATGAAGCCGCTGCCTTTCGTCGTCGTGATCGTCGACGAGATGGCGGACCTGATGCTGGTCGCGGGCAAGGAGGTCGAGGCCTCCGTCCAGCGCCTCGCCCAGATGGCGCGCGCCGCCGGCATCCACCTGATCATGGCGACGCAACGCCCGTCGGTCGACGTGATCACCGGCACGATCAAGGCGAACTTCCCGTCGCGCATCTCGTTCCAGGTCACCTCCAAGATCGACTCGCGCACCATCCTGGGCGAGTCCGGGGCGGAGCAGCTCCTCGGCCAGGGCGACATGCTTTACATGGCGGGCGGCGGGCGGATCACCCGGGTGCACGGCCCGTTCGTCACGGACGACGAGGTGGAGCGCGTCGTCGCCATGCTGCGCGACCAGGGCGAGCCGGTCTATGACGACGCAATCACCGACGGCGACAACGAGTCGATGTACCTGCCGCCGAGCGTGGTCGGCGGCGGGACGGGCGAGGAGGGCGGGCCGGACAACGCGCTCTACGACCAGGCGGTCGCACTGGTCTGCCGCGAGCGCAAGGCCTCGACCAGCTTCGTCCAGCGCCATCTGCAGATCGGCTACAACCGCGCCGCGCGGCTCATCGAGCGGATGGAGGCCGAGGGCGTGATCTCCGGTCCCAACCATGTCGGCAAGCGCGAGGTGCTGGCCCGCGACATCGACGACAGGGAACGGTAGGGCCGCCTAATAAACCGGCCCGTCGCCTTTGGCGGGGTTGAGGTCGAACACCATCGACGGGCCTGCGCCGCCGCAGCACGGGCACACGATCGACGCCAGGATCTTCTGCTTCTCCTCCTCCGACAGGTCGGATTCGGCAAGCAGGTCGGATACCTGGCGGACGATCTGGTCGTGCATCGCGGCCGCGCCCGACATGCCGGAATAGTCGGACATGTCGAACACGCCGGTCGTCGGGTCGCTCTCCGGCGCGGACGCCTCGTCCTTCTTGCGGTCGTCGTCGGTCATGACTTCAATATGGGCGGGCGGCGGCTAGAAGTCGAGGTCGGCATAATGCCGGGGCGGCGGCGCGCCCGGCATGTAATCGGCCAGCAGCGGGCGGAAGGACGGCCGCGATTTGATGCGCGCATACCACTCGCGCGCCGCCGGGAAATCGTCCCACGGCACGTCGCCCACGTAATCGACCGCCGAAAGGTGCGCCCCGGCCGCGACGTCGGCGAGCGAGAATGCCTCTCCCGCCAGCCAGTTGTGCCGCTCGGCGAGCCAACCGACATAGTCGAGATGGGTGCGGATGTTGGCGTGGCCGGCGCGGATCGCCACCGTGTCCGGCTCGCCGAGGCGCAAGAGCCGCTTGAGCAGCTTCTCCCCCACCAGGTTGGCCGTCACCTCGCGGTTGAACTTGCCGTCGAACCAGTCGACCAGGCGGCGGATTTCGGCCCGCTCGGCGGCGTCGCCGGGCAGGAGGGATGGCCGCGCATCGCGATAGGCCTCCTCAAGGTACTCGACGATCGGGCCCGCGCCGCAGACGACGGCGCCGTCGGACTCGACCAGCACCGGGACCTCGCCCGCCGGGTTGAGCGCGAGGAACGCCGCACGCCGGTCGGCGACGTTCTCGGCCTTGAGTTCGAATTCGAGCCCCTTCTCGGCGAGCGCGAGGCGTACCTTGCGGCAGAACGGCGACAGGTTGAGGTGATAGAGGAGGCGCATCGGGCGCCACTCTAGCCCAACGCCCGGATTGCCGGTACTGGCGCGCGGGGCGCGGCGCGGCGAGGGGTGGGGATTCCGGTCCTCATGCGCTATAAGCGGTCGAGGGGGTCGCCGTGGCGCTTTATCAACTCGCCGTGCTGGCGGTGGTGCAAGGGCTGACGGAGTTCCTGCCGATCAGCTCGTCCGGCCACCTGATCCTGGTGCCGATCCTGACCGGCTGGCCCGACCAGGGCATCGCCATCGATGTGGCGACGCATGTCGGCACGCTCGCCGCCGTGATGATCTATTTCTGGCGCGACGTGGCGCGCATGGTGCAGGGGGTGGTGCGCTTCGCGGGTGGCCGGCGCGACCCGGGCGCGAAGCTCGCCGGCTATCTCATCGTCGGCACCCTGCCCGCCCTCGTCGTCGGGCTCGCCATCGAGAAGACCGTCGGCTCGGCGTTCCGCCACATGGAGGTGGTGGCGTGGACCATGTTCGTCTTCGGGATCGTGCTCTATGTCGCCGACCGTTGGGGGCTGACCATCCGGCGCATGGAGCATCTGACCGTGGGCCAGGTGCTCGCCATCGGCCTCGCCCAGTGCCTCGCCTTCGTGCCCGGCACCAGCCGGTCGGGGGTCACGATGGTGGCGGCGCGGCTGATGGGCTACGAGCGGGTAGACGCGGCACGCTTCTCGTTCCTGCTGTCCATCCCGGCCATCGCGGCGGCCGGGCTGTGGGAGGGGCTCAAAATCTACCAGGCGGGGGGTCCCGGCCTGCTCCACGACGCGGCGGTGGTCGCGCTGATGTCGGCTGCCGTCGGCATCGTCGCCATCGCCGGGCTGATCTGGTGGCTGCGCCACGCCACTTTCCTGCCCTTCGTGGTCTACCGCCTCGCCTTCGGCGGCGCCATGCTCGTGTGGCTCTATTTCGTGCGCTAGTCCAGATACCGCGCCTTGAGGTGCGCCTTGAAGTCGGCGGGATCGAGCGGCTTGCCGGTGGCCTCGACCAGGATCTCGTCGGTGAACTTGAGCGAGCCCTTGGCGTGGACGTTGGCGCGCAGCCATCCGACCAGTGGCGCGAACTCGCCCTTCGCCAACGCCTCGGGAATACCCGGCTGCGCCCGGCGTGCCGCCGCGAAAAGCTGGGCGGCGCCTACCGCACCCATCGTGTAGGTCGGGAAGTAGCCGACCGAGCCGGAATACCAGTGGATGTCCTGCAGGCACCCCAGCCGGTCGTCGGGCGGCACGATGCCCACCAGCTCGCGCATGCCCTCGTTCCACGCGCCGGGCAGGTCGGCGACGGCAAGCTCGCCCGACAAGAGCGCGCGCTCCAGCCGGGTGCGCAGGATGACGTGCAGCGGATAGGTCACCTCGTCGGCGTCGACACGGATGAGCGAGCGCGCGACGCGGGTGTAGAGCCGGCGGAGATTGTCCGGGTGCCACGCCTCGGGCGCGCCGCCGAACGCGTCCGCCATCAGGGGCCCGGCGAAGGCGAGGAACGCGGCGCCGCGGCAGGCCTGCATCTCGATCAGCAGCGACTGCGACTCGTGGATCGCCATGCCGCGCGCGCCGCCGACCGGCTGGTGGCGCCAGTCGGCCGGCCGTCCCATCTCGTAGAGCGCGTGGCCGGTCTCGTGCAGCACCGCCATCAGCCCGTCGAAGAACCCGTTCTCGTCCCACCGCGTGGTGACGCGCACGTCCTCGGGCACGCCGGAGCAGAACGGATGCAGCGTCTCGTCCAGCCGTCCATGGTGGAAGTCGAAGCCGAGGACGCGCATGAAATGCTCGGCGAGGCTGCGCTGCGCCGCGACCGGGAACGGGCCGGCCGGCACGACCGGCGCGGGCTCGGCCGCCTGGCGGGCGAGCGCGGCCTCGAGCATGTCGGGAAGGGTCGCGGCGAGGTCGGCGAACAGCGCGTCGATCCGGACGGTGCGCGCGCCCGGCTCATAGAGGTCCATCAGCGCCTCGTAGGACGTGAGGCCGGTGGCGGCGGCGCGCGCCTGGGCGCTTTCGCGGATGAGGGCGAGAAGCCGCTCGAACGGCTCGCGGACCAGCGCGAAATCTGCCGCCGGACGCGCGGCGCGCCAGGCCATCTGGCAGGCCGACGACGCCCGCGTCAGCGCCTCGACCAAGTCGCCGTCGAGCGCGCTGGCGTGGCGCCAGCGGTGGCGCATCTCGCGCAGATTGGCGCGCCGCCATTCGTCGAGCGCATGCGCTTCGGTCTCCGCCGCGTCCAGGAGGTCGGCGACGCGCGGGTCGGTCAGCATCTCGTGCGAGGTCACGCGCAGCGCCGCCATCTGGCCGGCGCGCGCCTCGGCCCCGCCCGCCGGCATGTAGACCTGCATGTCCCAGCCCAGGAGGCGCTGTGCGTCGCCGATGGCGGACATCCGCCGGAAGCGCTCTTCCAGCGCTTCGTAGGCGGTCAGGTTCGCGCCGCGCGCCATGGCGTCACGCCCCGCGCGGGCGGCGGTTGGCGAGGAAGAAGATCACGGCAAGCGCGACCGCCAGCGCGTACCAGGTGATGGCGTATTGCAGGTGGTTGTTGGGTAGCGGCGCGAGCGTGCCGCCGCCCACGGGATAGCCGCCCGGGTTCGGCGTGGCGTCGGCCTCGACCAGCCAGGGGCGCACTGGCGCGAGGCCGAGATGCGCCGCCATCTGCCTCACGTCGGGCGTATACCACTGACCCTTCGCCGGCACGTTGTCGGGCGTGAACCAGCCGCGCGCCGGCGGCTGGGCGCGCAGCACGCCGGTGATCGTGGCGGGGCCCCGCGGCTCGCCCGCCACCCGCGTCGCCTTCGCCTTATGGTCGTCGGGCACCCACCCGCGGTCGACCATCGCATGGCTGCCGTCCGCGAGCCTGAGCGGCGTGACGACGCGCCAGCCGCTTTCGCCGTTATGCACGCGCGGGCCATACAGGATCTCGTCCGCGTTCAGGAAAATGCCGGAAAGCCGGATGCGGCGCAGCGCATAGTCGGCGGGCGCGGCCGGCACGGTGGCGAGCGTGACGGGCGGCGCGGCGAGGCGGGCCGCACGCTCGGCGATCAGCCCCTCCTTCCAGTGCAGCCGCTCGACCTGCCAGGTGCCGAGCCCGAGCAGGATGATGAAGCCGAGGAAGGCGAGCGCCGCGGACAGCGGCCGTGGCCGGAAGCCCGCCACGGAGCGCTCAGCCGCCGTCGTATTCATGGCGCAGGTTCTTATAGTGGATGGCGACCAGCAGCGCCTTGGCCGGGCGCAACAGGCCGAGCGCGAGCCCCATGATCACCACAGGCCAGACCACGACATGCACCCACATCGGCGGGCTCGCATAGACCTCGACCAGGATCGCGAGCGGCACCACCAGCGCGCCCAGGATGAAGATCAGGAACACCGCCGGCCCGTCGCCCGAATCGTGGACTCTGAGGTCGAGGCCGCACACCTCGCAGCGCGGCACCACGTCGAGGTAGCCCTTGAACAGGCGGCCGCGCCCGCAGCGCGGGCAACGGCAGGAAAGGCCGGCGGTCAGTGGAGAGACAGGCGGGTAGTGCGTCTCAGCCATGCCCTTGCAGTGCGTACTGGCCGTGGCTGCCCCACCAGTAGATGCAGGTGAACAGGAACAGCCAGACCACGTCGACGAAATGCCAGTACCACGCCGCCGCCTCGAACCCGAAATGGTGGGTCGGGGTGAAATGCCCGGCCTTGGCGCGGAAGAAGCACACGATCAGGAAGATCGTGCCGACAATCACGTGGAAGCCGTGGAACCCGGTCGCCATGAAGAAGGTGGTCGGGTAGATGCCGCCGGCGAACTTGAAGGCGGCGTGAGAGTACTCGTAGGCCTGGACCGAGGTGAAGGTCAGGCCCAGGAGGATGGTGAGCGCCAGGCCCTGCAGCATGTGCTTGCGGTCGCCCTCGCGCAGGGCATGGTGCGCCCAGGTCACCGTCACGCCGGACATCAGCAGGATCAGCGTGTTGAGGAACGGCAGCTCCCACGGATCGAACACGTGGGTGCCGGGCGGCGGCCAGGTGTGGCCGATCGCGGCGGAGGGGAACAGGCTCGCGTTGAAGAAGGCCCAGAACCAGGCGACGAAGAACATCACCTCCGACGCGATGAACAGGGCCATGCCGTAGCGCAGGCCGATCTGCACCACCGGCGTATGGTGGCCCTGGAACGTCGCCTCGCGGATCACGTCGCGCCACCAGAGCGCCATCGTCATCAGGATGCCGAGGAAGCCCACCGCCATCAGCCACCACTGGTGGTAGTGCATGAACAGCACCGCGCCCGTGGTCAGCAGGAGGGCCGAAATCGAGCCGATGATCGGCCACGGGCTGGGATCGACCAGGTGGTACGGGTGCTTGTGGCCGGCGTGGCCCGCCTCGTGGCCGGCGGCGGTCGCTTCTGCAGGAGCCATGATCCGTTCCGTCGTTGATTATCGGTTGGCGCGCATCGGGCCTCTCAGGACCCCGACCCCATGCGCACGAAGGTAAGTACGTAGAACAGCACGACGATCGCGCCCAGCGCCACGGCGAGCGCGAGGTTGCGGCCACGCCGCTTCCGGTCCCCCCCGTCGCGATCGGCCACCGAACCCATCCTTGTCACGCGTGCCACGCGACCAACCGGTCCGCCATCAGCAGCGCGAACAGCAGGAAGAGATAGAGGATCGAGAAGGCGAACATGCGCCTGGCGTTCTTCTCCGACCCGTCGCGCATGACCTGCACCGCGGCGCCGACGAAGACGAGCGAGAGCGCCCCGGCCGCGGCGCCGTAGATCCAGCTCGCGAGCCCCAGCACCGCCGGCGCCACCGTAACCGGCGCGAGAAGAACGGTGTAGATCAGCATCTGGCGGCGAGTCTCGCGCTGGCCGGCCACCACCGGCAGCATCGGCACGCCGGCCTTCTCGTACTCGTCCGACTTGTAGAGCGCGAGCGCCCAGAAATGCGGCGGCGTCCACATGAAGATCATCAGGAACAGGACCGCCGCGCCGATCGAGACGTCGCCGGTCACCGCGGCCCAGCCGATCATCGGCGGAAAGGCGCCGGCCGCGCCGCCGATCACGATGTTCTGCGGCGTGCGCCGCTTGAGCCACATCGTGTAGACGAACACGTAGAAGCCGATCGCCGCGGCAAGCAGCGCCGCCGCCGTCCAGTTGACCCCGATCCCCATCAGCGAGACCGACGCGACGGCCAGCACCGTGCCAAAGCCGAGCGCGGCCGATGGCTCCATCCGCCCGGCCGGCAGGGGCCGGTCGCGCGTGCGGCGCATCTTCGCGTCGATGTCGCGCTCGTACCACATGTTGATCGCGCCCGACGCGCCCGCCCCGACGGCGATGCACAGCACGGCGACGAACGCGACCACCGGATGCAGCGTCCCCGGCGCCATCACCATGCCGGCGATGCCGGTGAACACGACGAGCGACATCACCCGCGGCTTGAGGAGCGCGAAATAGTCGCCGACCGCGGCGCCGCCGTCGGCGACCGCGACGGCGGGCGCGGATCCCAGCTCGAACGCGCCTTGGGCCAAATCCCGTCCTCCCTAATGCGCGGTGGTCGAGCCGATCTGCGGCAGCTCGTCATACGAGTGGAAGGGCGGCGGCGAGCTGAGCGTCCATTCCAGGGTGGTCGCGCCCACGCCCCACGGGTTCTCGCCCACGCGCTCGCCCGAGGTGAAGGTGCGCCAGCAGACATAGAGGAAGATCAGCACGCCCGCGGCCGAGATGTACGACCCGATCGAGGCCACCATGTTCCAGCCGGCGAATGCCTCCGGATAGTCCGGGATGCGGCGCGGCATGCCGGCGAGGCCGAGAAAATGCATCGGGAAGAAGGTCAGGTTCACCCCAATGAAGGTAACCCAGAAATGCAGCCGGCCCAACGCCTCGGGATAGCGCCGGCCGCACATCTTTGGCAGCCAGTAGTAGAACCCGGCGAAGATCGAGAACACGGCGCCGAGCGACAGCACGTAGTGGAAGTGCGCGACGACGTAGTAGGTATCCTGCAGCACGGTATCGACGCCCGCATTGGCGAGCACGATTCCGGTCACGCCGCCGACGACGAACAGGAAGATGAAGCCCGTCGCCCACAGCATCGGCGTGTCGAACCGCACCGACCCGCCCCACATGGTGGCGATCCACGAGAAGATCTTGATGCCGGTCGGCACGGCGATGACCATCGTCGCCGCGGTGAAGTAGGCCTTGGTGTCCACCGCGAGGCCGGTGGTGAACATGTGGTGCGCCCACACGATGAAGCCGATGAAGCCGATCGAGACCATCGCGTAGGCCATGCCGAGATAGCCGAACACGGGCTTCTTCGAGAAGGTCGACACGACCTGCGAGATCATGCCGAAGCCCGGCAGGATCAGGATGTAGACCTCGGGATGGCCGAAGAACCAGAACAAGTGCTGGAACAGCAGCGGGTCGCCGCCGCCTTCGGGCTTGAAGAAGGCGGTGCCGAAATTGCGGTCGGTGAGCAGCATGGTGATCGCGCCGGCGAGCACCGGGAGCGCGAGGAGCAGCAGGAACGCCGTCACCAGGATCGACCACACGAACAGCGGCATCTTGTGCAGCGTCATGCCCGGCGCGCGCATGTTGAGGATGGTGGTGATGAAGTTGATCGCCCCCAGGATCGACGACGCGCCCGCGAGATGCAGGCTGAAGATGGTGAGGTCGACGGCCGGTCCCGGATGGCCGAGCGACGAGGAGAGCGGCGGGTAAAGCGTCCAGCCCGTCCCCGCCCCCCGAAGAAGAAGGTCGAGAGCAGCAGCAGGAACGACGGCACCAGCAGCCAGAAGCTGATGTTGTTCATGCGCGGGAACGCCATGTCCGGCGCACCGATCATCAGCGGCACGATCCAGTTGCCGAACCCGCCAATCATCGCCGGCATGACCACGAAGAACACCATGATCAGCCCGTGCGCGGTGACCAGCGAGTTGAATACCTGGTGGTTGGCGAAGTACTGCGTGCCGGGCTCGGCGAGCTCGAGCCGGAACAGGATCGAGATGGTGCCGCCGATCACCGCGGCGCAGATCGCGAACACCAGGTACATCGTGCCGATGTCCTTGTGGTTCGTCGAATAGACGAAGCGGCGCCAGCCCGTCGGATGACCGGCATGGTGGACGGCGTGGGCGGCAGAGGTCATGACGTCGTTCCTTCGGACTCTATCTTCAGCGCACGGGCGCGGCTTCGCGCAGCGCGACGCGGGTGGTCGGGGCCGGCGGCGTCGCATCGGCGAACTTCTTCTTCGCCTCGGCGACCCACTTGTCGAAGTCGGGTTTGGTCACGGCCTCCACCTCAATCGGCATGAAGCCGTGGTTGATGCCGCACAGCTCGGAGCACTGGCCGTAATAGGTGCCGACATGCTCGACCTTGAACCAGGTCTCGTTCAGCCGGCCCGGCACCGCGTCCTGCTTCACGCCGAACGACGGCACCGCCCAGCTATAAATCACGTCGGACGAGGTGGCGATGACCCGCACCGTCGTATTGACCGGCACGACCACGCGGTTGTCCACGGTGAGCAGGCGCGGCTGGCCCGGCTTCAGGTCGGCGTCCTGCACCATGGTGGAGTCGAAGCTGAATTTCTGGTCCGGATACTCGTAGGACCAGTACCACTGGTGGCCGATCGCCTTGATCGTCAGGTCGGCCTTGGGGATCACGTCCTCGGCGTACAAGAGCTTGAAGGACGGGATCGCGATCAGCACCAGCACGATGACAGGCAAGGTCGTCCAGATCACCTCGATCACGGTGTTGTGGCTGCGCGTCGAGGGGACCGGGTGCTTGCGCTCGTTGAAGTTGAGGATGACGTAGCCGAGCAGCCCGAGCACCAGCAGCACGATCAGCGTGATGATGACCAGCAGGACGTCGTGGAACAATTCGAGCTCGTGCATGATCGGCGTCGCCGCCGGCTGCAGGTCGATCTCCCACGGCCGCGGCTGGGTGGCGTTCGCCGCGAGCGGCAGGAAAGCGGCGCCCGCGCCAAGGGCGGCGAAGACGGCGAGGAAAGCGTTGCGAAGCGGCGTCACGATGCTGATCCGTTCTCCGAAGGTTCGGCGGGGCTCCCCCTGGTCCCCGCGGACGTCGGGGTCCGCGGTGCCGCGCCGGTCGAGGCGTGCGTGTCGGCATAAATACCCGAGCATCCTATCCAAGGGCAAGCTGCGCTGCGCGCCCGCGCGCTGCCCCGCCGCACCGGCGAAGCGCCACTCTACAGCGCGTCGCGCGGGCGCGGGCCGGGACCCGCCGTCTCGCGACTTTATGTCGCAATTTCCGATAGTTGGCGGCGGTCGGCGAAGTCGCTGCGCCAACTGCGGATGACAATCACGCGCAGCCGTTCCATATAGGACGAACCGTCCCCGCACCCGAGTGGGAGCCCCCGATGACCGACCTCGCCCGCACCGACGATCTGTTCTTCACCCGCACCGGGATGGACCGTGCCCGAGTTCGACGACATCGTCGGCGACGCGCTGAACGGCGCCGAGGACGGAGAGCTCTATCTCGAATACCGCCAGTCGGAATCGGTCGCGTTCGACGACGGGCGGATGCGCGCGGCGAGCTTCGACACCGGCCAGGGCTTCGGGCTGCGCGCCGTCTCGGGCGAGGCGCAGGGCTACGCCCATGCTTCGGAGCTCAGCGAGGAGGCGATCCGCCGCGCCGCCGAGACGGTGAAGGCGGTACGCGCCGGCCGGTCGGGCACGCTGGCCGAAGGGCCGCGCGGCACCAACCGCTCGCTCTATACCGACGCCAACCCGCTGGGCGACGTGCCGTTCGAGGCGAAGGCGAAGCTCCTCGCCGAGATGGACGCCTATGCCCGCGGGCTCGACCCGCGGGTGCGCCAGGTGACGGTCTCGCTCGCCGGCGAATGGCAGGCGATCCGCATCGTCCGCGCCGACGGGCGCCACGCCGCCGACATCCGCCCGCTGGTCCGGCTCAATGTCTCGGTCGTGGTCGGCGACGGCGACCGGATGGAGACGGGCAGTCACGGCACCGGCGGACGCACCTCCTACGAGGCGTATATCCGGCCCGAGGCATGGCAGGCCCAGGTGCGCGAGGCGCTGCGCCAGGCGCTCGTCAATCTCGGCTCGATCGACGCGCCGGCGGGCGAGATGCCGGTGGTGCTGGGGCCCGGCTGGCCCGGCATATTGCTGCACGAGGCCATCGGGCACGGGCTCGAGGGCGACTTCAACCGCAAGAGGACCTCCGCCTTCTCGGGTCTGCTCGGCTCGCGCATCGCGGCGCCCGGCGTGACGGTGGTCGACGACGGCACGATCGCCGACCGGCGCGGATCGCTCTCCATCGACGACGAGGGCACGCCTTCGTCGCGCACCGTCCTGATCGAGGACGGCATCCTCAAGGGCTACATGCAGGACCGGCTGAACGCCCGGCTGATGGGCATGGAGCCCACCGGCAACGGCCGGCGCGAGTCGTTCGCGCACGCGCCGATGCCGCGCATGACCAACACCTACATGCTGGCCGGCGACAAGGACCCCGAGGAGATCCTGCGCTCGGTGAAGAAGGGGCTCTACGCCGTCAATTTCGGCGGCGGCCAGGTGGACATCACCTCGGGCAAATTCGTGTTCTCCGCCTCCGAGGCCTACCTGATCGAGGACGGAAAGGTAGGACCCGCCGTGAAGGGCGCGACCATCATCGGCAACGGGCCCGACGTGCTCACCCGCGTCGGGATGATCGGCAACGACATGAAGCTCGACCCCGGCGTCGGCACGTGCGGCAAGGACGGCCAGGGCGTTCCGGTCGGCGTCGGCCAGCCGACGCTGCTGGTCGACCGCCTCACCGTCGGCGGCACGGCGGCGTAGCCTACTCCCCCGGTTCCCAACCGGCGAACGCCTCGTCCCAGGTGCCTTGCGTCGCGGCCTTGGAATACTCGGTCGACCGGTTCTCGAAGAAGTTGGTGTGCTCCATGCCGTTCAACATCTCGTCCATCCAGGGCACCGGATTGGCGGCGACGCGATAGATCGGCTGGAGCCCGAGCTGGGCGAGGCGCCGGTCGGCGATGTAGCGGATGTAGGCCTTCACCTCCTTCGCCTCGAGCCCCTCGATGCCGCCGAGCTCGAACGAGAGGTCGATGAACGCGTCCTCGTGCGTGACCACCGTGTTGCAGATCTCCACCAGCTCGCGCTGGAAATCCTCGGTCCAGAGCTCCGGGTTTTCCGAGATGAAGGTGCGGAACAGCTTGATGATCGAGTTGGTGTGGAGCGATTCGTCGCGCACCGACCACGACACGATCTGGCCCATGCCCTTCATCTTGTTGAATCGCGGGAAGTTCATCAGGATCGCGAACGAGGCGAAGAGCTGCAGCCCCTCGGTGAAGCCGCCGAACACGGCCAAGGTCTTCGCGATGTCGGGCTTCGTGGCCACGCCGAACTGCTGCATATAGTCGTACTTGTCCTTCATCTCCTTGTAGTGGAGGAAGGCCTGGTACTCGGTGTGCGGCATGCCGATCGTGTCCAAGAGGTGCGAGTAGGCGGCGATGTGCACCGTCTCCATATTGGAGAAGGCCGCCAGCATCATCTGAATCTCGGTCGGCTTGAACACCTGCGCGTAGTGCTTCATGTAGCAGTTATTCACCTCGATATCGGACTGGGTGAAGAACCGGAAGATCTGCGTCAGCGTGTGGCGCTCGGCGGCCGAGAGCTTGTTGTGCCAGTCCTTCACGTCGTCGGCGAGCGGCACCTCCTCCGGCAGCCAGTGGATCTTCTGCTGCGTCAGCCAGGCGTCGTACGCCCAGGGATAGGTGAACGGCTTGTAGGCCACTTTCGCGTCGAGAAGAGACATGGCGTGGGTTCCCTGAAATTCGTTGTTTAGGAACTGAAAATTGTTGCCGAAGCCGTCGAACTGACCGTCATTTCATAGAAACTGAATCCGCGCTGATATTCAGGCGAACGAGACGCGTAGCCTTTGAGCGATGCGGTGAGGATCAAGGTCAATTGGTCTGGCCCATGTCCATACGCCCCAATGGCGACTTCGCCAGCCGGCGCCAATGTCGCCACCGCAATCAGGCCCGCGCCAAGCACCGCGCGCATTTTGCGCTCCGAAAACGCGACGGTCGCAATCGACGCGCTCGATGGTGGTGTAGTGGAGGAGATAGGTCGACTCGGTTCCACAAACTCACCGCCACTCCGACCACTCCTCGCGCGGCTCGGGCGTGCCGGAGACGAAGGTCGCGGCGGCGTCGCCGAGCGGGGCCACGGCGTAGGCCGCCGGCTGGACGGCATGCACCTCGCCGCCGCGCGCCACGAGCGCGAGCCGGCCGCCCTCGGACTCGACCACCAGCACCGTCGCGGCACCGAGCGGGAAGCGGGTGGCGACGTCCCAGTCGCGCCCCGCGTAGCGGACCGTCGCGCCGCGGTCCTCGATGCGCCGGCTTACTGGCACGACAGGCATTCCTCGTAGTCGTTGGCGTTGGACGCGGGCGCAGCCGGCGCGGCGGCGAGCGGCAGCTCCACCGTCTCCGGCTTCACCGCGGCGACGGTCGGCGCCTCGCCCGATGCAGCCTTGAGCGAGAGGTCGGACTCGGCGCGCTGGATCGAGCGCGAGCGGCAGTAGTAGAGCGTCTTGCAGCCGCGCTTCCACGCCCGGTAGTGGATGTCGTGCAGCGTCTTCTTGTGCACGTCGGCGGGCAGGAACACGTTGACCGACTGCGACTGGCAGATATAGGGCGCGCGGTCGGCGGCGAGGTCGACGATCCAGCGCTGGTCGAGCTCGAACGCGGTCCTGAACACCTGCTTCTCGAGGTCGTCGAGAAAGTCGAGATGCTGGACCGAGCCTTCGTTCAGCGTGATCGATCGCCAGGTCTCGTCGTCGTCATGGCCGCGCTCGGCCAGGAGCTTCTTAAGGTACTTGTTGCGCACCGTGAACGAGCCCGACAGCGTCTTGTGGGTGAAGGCGTTGGCGACGTTGGGCTCGATGCCGGGTGAGGAGCCGCCGCAGATGATCGAGATCGACGCCGTCGGCGCGATCGCCATCTTGCACGAGAACCGCTCCTGGATGCCGTAATCGGCGGCGTCCGGGCACGGGCCGCGCTCGGCCGCGAGCGTGCGCGAAGCGGCGTCCGCCTGGGTGCGGATGTGGGCGAACATCTTCTTATTCCAGACGCGCGCCATCACCGATTCGATCGGCACGTTCTGCGCCTGCAGGAACGAGTGCAGCCCCATCACGCCGAGCCCGACCGAGCGTTCGCGCGACGCCGAGTAGGCGGCGCGGGCCATCGAATTGGGCGCCTTGTCGATGAAGTCCTGCAGCACGTTGTCGAGGAAGCGCATCACGTCCTCGATGAAGCGCGGATGGTCCTTCCACTCGAACCAGAGCTCGAGGTTGAGCGAGCAGAGGCAGCAGACGGCCGTCCGATCGATACCGTACTTGTCGGGCCCGGTCGGCAGCGTGATCTCGCTGCACAGGTTCGACATCTTCACTTCGTAGCCGGCGAGCTTGTGATGCTCGGGCAGGGCCTTGTTCACGTGATCGACGAAGATGAGGTAGGGCTCGCCCAACTCGATCCGTTGGGTGAGGAGCCGGATCCACAGATCGCGCGCCTTTACGCTGCGGATGATCGACTGGTCCTTGGGGCTGCGGAGCGGCCACTCCTCGTCGCGCTCGACGGCGCGCATGAACTCGTCGGGGATGATCACGCCGTGATGGAGGTTGAGCGCCTTGCGGTTCGGATCGCCGCCCGTCGGACGGCGCATCTCGATGAACTCCTCGATCTCCGGATGGTCGACGCGCACATAGACCGCCGCCGAGCCGCGCCGAAGCGAGCCCTGCGAGATGGCGAGGGTGAGCGAATCCATCACCCGGATGAACGGAATGATGCCCGAGGTCTTGCCGTTGTGGCCGACCTTCTCGCCGATCGAGCGCAGATTGCCCCAGTAGCTGCCGATGCCGCCACCGCGCGCGGCGAGCCACACGTTCTCGTTCCACAACCCGACAATGCCGTCGAGCGAGTCCGATGCCTCGTTGAGGAAGCAGGAGATCGGCAGGCCGCGAGTCGTGCCGCCGTTCGACAGCACCGGCGTCGACGGCATGAACCAGAGGTTCGAGATGTAGTCGTAGAGCCGCTGGGCGTGCGCCGAATCGTCGCCGTAATGCATGGCGACACGGGCGATCAGGTCCTGGAAGCTACGGTCCCCGGGCAGCAGATAGCGGTCCTCGAGCACCGCGCGTCCGAAATCGGTGAGCTTGGCATTGCGCGATTCGTCGATTCGAATGCGGATGCGGTCGCCGCCCGCGTTCAGCGCGGTGCGGTCTTCGGCGGCCTCGATCGACAGCTCGTTCTGAATTCCGTCAGGCACCCCACCCCTCCCCTGCGGTTCCGGGCGCCCGGCGCGGGCATGATGGGGGCGTCGACCGACGCCGTGCGCGGCTCCCCGCCCCCGGGCCCGGGGTGTCCCCCGGGATTCATGTGATTCGCGTCAGGCGTCGTTAGGAATCCGGATACTGCCTCTATCGGGTGATTCGGATCAACTAATTGTTGGGGGTCACATGCCCCTGCCCGCTAGATATAGGAGCAGGCGCCGCTCCGGGAGAGCCTAGCGCCGCTCGCGCGCGATTCGGTCGAAGGCCGCGAGCGTCTCCGGCCCGGCATGGTGCTCGATGCCCTCGGCGTCGGCGCGCGCCGCCTCCTCGGGCACGCCGATGGCCCGCAGGAACTCGAACACGATCTGATGGCGCCGCTTGGAGCGGTCGGCGATGCGCCGCCCCTCCTCGGTAAGGAAGATCGCGCGATAGGGCTGCGTTTCGACGAGCCCGGCCTCGCGCAGCCGGGCGACCATCTTGGCGACCGAGGCGGCGGTGACGCCGAGGCGCCGCGCGATCTCGACCGAGCGCGCCTCGCCGGCCATGTCGATCAGCTCGGCGATCAGCTCGACATAGTCCTCGGCGATCTCGGTCTGGCGGGCGCGGCGCGTCTGGCGGTGGTGGTTGGCCTGGTCCTCGGGCGCGACCAAAGTGGTGAAGTTCGCGCGCGGCGCGGCGCGCCGTCCTGCGCTCTCGGCCATGGGCTTCTCCGGCGCCATCTGCACATGATAGGCGTTTGCGCCGCACCCGGTCTAGGCTAGCCTTGCGCCACGGGCATGGCGCGTTTCCTGGGAAATCTTCTGAGGCTGGGTGTCGCAGCGCTGCTGGCGGCCGCGCCGGCGCGCGCCGCCGAAAAAGCGCCGCCGGCCGGGGCGAAGCTCGCGCCGCAGAGCCCGCCGCCGCGCATGGCGCTGGCGCCGGGCGGGGGATTCCTCGCCACCTACGGGCAGATGCTGTTCGAATCGCCCGAGATTCTGGGCGACCGCGCGCGCGGCCTCGGCATGTCCTGCGCCACCTGCCACAATGCGGGCGACGCCAACCCGCGCCTGTTCCTGCCGGGGCTGAGCGCGCGGCCGGGCGGCGTCGACGTGCACAGCGCGTTCTTCAACCCGATCGGCGACGACGGCAGGTTCGATCCCCTCGACATCCCGAGCCTGCGCGGGGTGCGCTATACCGGCCCCTATGGGCGCGACGGGCGGATCGCCAGCCTGCGCGAGTTCGTGGCGACGGTGATCGTCACCGAGTTCGACGGGCCCGAGCCGACCACTTTGGAGCTCGACGCGCTCACGGCCTTCCTCGACCGGCTCGACTTCCTGTCTGCGCCCCTGCTCGGCCGCGACGGGCGGCTGAAGCCGGACGCGCCGGCGGCGACGAAGCGCGGCGCGGCGCTGTTCGCCAAGCCTTTCACGCAAATGGGCGACCGGTCCTGCGCGTCGTGCCATGTGCCCGACCGGTATTTCGTCGACGGCGCGCGCCACGACATCGGCTCGGGCGGCGACGGCTTTCCCGGCGAAGCGTTCGACACCCCCACCTTGCTCGGCACGCAGACGACAGCGCCCTATTTCCACGACGGCGCGCTCGCCACCCTCGCCGACGTCGTCGGCTGGTTCGACCGGCGCTACGGATTCGGGCTGAGCCACGCCGAGCGCGCCGACCTCACCGCCTATCTCACCGCCGTCGGCACCGTGGCGCAACCCTACACGCCCTATGCGGGCCGGGACACGAAGTTCCGCCGCACTGCGCGCGACGGCGACGCGTTCCTTGGCACGCTCGATCCGCTGATCGCGCGCCAGGACCGCTTCCACGCGCTGCTTCTCGTCCGCAGCGTAGCCCGCAATCTGCGCGCCGCCCTGCCCGACGCCGCGCCCGGGGCGCGGCCCCTCGCCCGCGATCTCGCCGACCGGCTCGACACGCTGGGCGAGGCAATTCGCGGCACCGACTGGGACAAGGCGTCGGCGCTCGGGAAATCCTGGCGCGCCGCCTACGACGCAGAAGCCGACCGGCTTTACTGAGCCGTCAGCGCGGCCAGCGCTGCGCGCCGTGGACCACCGTCACAATCTCTACCTGATCGTCCTTCACCCGGTATGCCACGACGAACGGGCTGCCGCGGATCACGAGCTCGCGCGTGCCGGAGCGCCGGCCGGGCCGACCCATCGCCGGGAAATCCTCCAATCCCCGCACGGCGCGAAACACCGAATCGAGAAAATGCTCCGCCGCCGCCGCGTTTCGTTCAGCGATATATTCGCTGGCAAGCTCGAGCTGAGCCTTGGCCCGGCGGGACCAGGCGACCTTCATTCCGCCGCGTCGGATGTCTTACGCTTGATCCAGGATCGCGCCCAAGCCTCGACCTCTTCGTGCGGGATCACTCGGCCCTCTTCCACATCCTTGATGCCCAGCTCGATCTCTCGGACCTGCCACGCAACCAGATGGAGATAGGCGTCCAGCGCCTGCTCCAGGAGCCAGGAGCGGGGCCGGTCCATCGTCTCGGCCAGCCGGTCGAGGGTTTCGGCCTTCTCGGGGGCCACGCGGAACGACAGGGAGACGGACGCGGCCATGGCGCAACTCCTGTATGCAGGGAATGCAGTGCACACAATGTAGACGCTGCGCGGCGGCCGGTCAACGATGCGCCGTCACCGGTGTCGCCGTCACCGGCCGAGCTGGCGGAGCTGGGTCGAGACGCCGTCCCAAAACGCGTGCGCGCCGCCGTTCGGAACGAGGTCGACCCCCGCCGTCCATTTGAGGAGATAGAGGCCGGCGACAAGCGGCAGCATCAGCAGCACCAGGAAGATCAGCGACACGATTGCGTTGCCGAACGTGCCGAACATCTCGCCTTCGGCGCGGAGGCGTTCGGCGTCGCGGCGCTCGGCGCCGATCAGCAGCACGAAATAGATGCGCCGCCAGAAGAACGGGAAGGACTTGCGGACATCGACCGCATGGTTGCCCCAGCTGCGCGCGCCGAATGCCATGCGGATGGCGCTGAGCTGGGCGGGGGTGAAGCTTTCGGCCGCCTCGCGCGGGATGCGCTTGAAGAACCGTTCGATGAAGGCGTCGTGGATCGCGTCCATGGGCGCGAGGAAAGCACGCGCGGGTTTACGCCGCCTTAACCGTGCCGCCGAGGCCGATCGGACCGCGGTCGGTGCCGATGGCCCGCTCCACCGCGCGCGCGACGGCGAGGAGGCGCGCGTCCTCGCCGTCGCGCCCGACGATCTGGATGCCAACCGGCATTCCGTGCGGCCCGGTAAAGGCGGGCAGGTTGACGCACGGGCCGTACATCCAGGTCCAGAAGCTGTTGAACGCGCCCATCGTGGCGCCGGTGAGGCCCTCGGGCGCCTCGCCCTGCGCCGAGGGTGTCAGGATCGCGTCGCAAGAACTCGAAGATCGCGGCGTAGCGGCGGCGATAGAACGCGGCGCCCATCTTGGCGAACTCGTAGTCAGTCGGGCCGGTCTGGCGCGCAGCGACCAGCCCCTCGCGGATCCAGGGATTGAGCGTCGCCTCGCCGCGGTTGATCTCGTCGAGCAGCGTCTTGTGGTTCTCGGTGGTGGTGAGGATGCGGAACGCGCTCATGGCCTCGTCGTAGCCGGGCGGCAGTGCGATCTCGGCGACCGCCGCGCCCGCCTTGCCGAGCGCGCGGGCGGCATGCTCGATCGCCGCCATCGTCTCGGGCGCCGCGTCGTTCCATTGCGGCGTGCGGCAGAGGGCGATGCGCAGCTTCCCCTCTAACGCACCGTCGAGCGGAGCGTAGGCTTCGCCGACGAGGCCGGCGCGGAACAGGGCGATGTCGTCGAGCGACCGGGCAAACAGGCCGAGCGTGTCGATGCCGGGCTTCAAATGCCTTATGCCGCCGCGGTCGAGCCCGTCGAGCGACGCCTTGAAGCCGTAGATGCCGCAATAGGACGCCGGGCAGATGGTCGACCCGCCGGTCTGGGTGCCGTAGGCGAGCGGCACGTGGCGGTCGGCGACCGCGGCGGCCGAGCCCGAGGACGAGACGCCCGGCGTGCGCGCCGCATCGTGCGGATTGCAGACGCCGCATTGCCACGGGCTCGCAAATTCGGTCGTCGCCGTCTTGCCCAGGATCACCGCACCCGCCGCGCGCGCCGCCGCGACGGTCGCCGAGTCCTTCGCCGGCCGGTGGCCCTTGTGCAGCGCCGAGCCGTACTCGGTGGGCATATCTTCCGTGTCGATCACGTCCTTCACGCCCACCGGGATGCCGTGCAGCGGCCCTTTCGCCGGCCCCTTGTCGCGCACGCGCGCCTGGGCGAGGGCGATCTCGCGGTCGACAAAGGCCCATGCGCCGTTCAGCGCCTTGTTGCGCGCGACGATGCGGTCGAGGCAGGCCTCGACGAGCGCGACCGAGGTGATCTCGCCCTTGGCGATCTTCGCCGCCGCCTCGGTCGCGGTGAGTTCGTTGAGTGGTTTTGCTCCGCCGGCCATGGTCCCCTCGCGCGCCATCAGGTCGCGAGAGAATACGCCAAACCGGGCGCGATTTGCCGCTGCTTCGTAGGGGCGGGTCACTGATCCGCCCTGCTTGCGGCGTTGAAGTCGGGCCGGTCGGGCGACCGGCCCCTACAAGGGCCGAACGACCGAAAAGGCCCTAATGGAACTTCACGTACTCGAAGTCGAACGTGTTGCCGTTGATGCCGCGGGCGGGGGGCGCGATCCAGCCGGCGATCTTGCCGGGCTCGATCACGCGGTGCATCAGCGTGCCGACGAATTCGTGGTCGGCCTCCGTGGGCAGCCATTCCTTCGAACGATGCGTCCATTCCGCCTCGGTCACGATGTGGCCGGTGGGCGAGATGCGGATGTCGGGCTGGGCGTTGGCAAAGAGGCCGATGCGTCGGTTGAAGGCGCGATGCGGCAGATGCAGCGTGTGGTCGATGCCCGCGGCGCGGATCACCTTGTTCCAGCGGGCGAGGCCGCGCGCGCAATCGTCGATGTAGTCCTGGCGCAGCCGCTCGTTGATGGCGACCAGCGCCGGCTGGTCCTCCACCACGATCTTCTCGCCCTTGAGCGCGTGCACCGGCCAGATCGCGTCGGCGAGCTTGTGGTCGTCGTCGATCCTGGTCTCGTGATAGCGACCCTTGAGGCCCGTCGTGTAGTAGTTCGCGGCGTTGGTCGAAAGCTCCTGGCCGAACAAATCGAGCGACACGGAGAAGTGGAAGTTGATGTAACGCTGCAGAGTCTGGAGGTCGATCGCGCCGGCCCCGCGGATCTTCGCGGGGTCGTCGGTCCGGAGCTCCTTCATCACCTCGCAGGTGCGCTGGGCGATGCGCATGATGCCGGACTCGCCCACGAACATGTGATGCGCCTCCTCGGTCAGCATGAACTGGCAGGTGCGCGCCAGCGGATCGAAGCCCAATTCGGCGAGCGAGGCGAGCTGGTACTTGCCGTCGCGGTCGGTGAAGTAGGTGAACATGTAGAACGACAGCCAGTCGGGCGTGGCCTCGTTGAACGCGCCCAGGATGCGCGGCTTGTCGGGATCGCCCGAGTGGCGCTCGAGCATCGCCTCGGCCTCGTCGCGCCCGTCGCGCCCGAAATGGGCGTGCAGCAAATAGACCATGGCCCAGAGATGGCGCCCCTCCTCCACGTTCACCTGGAAGAGATTCCGCAGGTCGTAGAGCGACGGGCAGGTGAGGCCGAGCTGGCGCTGCTGCTCGACGGAGGCCGGCTCGGTGTCGCCCTGGGTGACGACGAGGCGGCGCAAGGTGGCGCGGTACTCGCCCGGCACCTCCTGCCAAACGGGCTCGCCCTTGTGGTCGCCGAACGGGATGACGCGCCCCTCGACCGGCTTCGCCAGGAAGATGCCCCAGCGGTACTCGGGCATCTTCACGTAGCCGAAATTGGCCCAGCCGTCGGATTCCACGCTGATCGCGGTGCGCAGATAGACCTCGTACTCGGACGTGCCGTCCGGGCCCATGTCGCGCCACCACTTCATGTAGTTCGGCTGCCATGCCTCCAAGGCGCGCTGCAGCCGCCGGTTCTCGGCGAGGTCGACGTTGTTGGGGATGCGTTCGTTGTAGTCGATGGCCATGGTCAGACTCGCTTTCGGTCGAACTGGGCCTTGCGGCCCGTGCCGTAGAGCTTGAGCGCGCCGTCCGCGCCGATCGCGTTCGGCCGCTGGAAGATCCAGTTCTGCCAGGCCGACAGGCGCGCGAAGATCTTGGTCTCCATCGTCTCGCGCCCGGCCCAGCGGAGCGAGGCCTCCATCCCGGTCAGCGCGTCGGGCGAGAAGGAGGCGCGCTCCTCGAGCGCGATGCGCACCTCGTCTTCCCAGTCGATGTCGTCCGGCGTGAAGGTGACGAGGCCGAGCTCGGCGGCGCGTTCGGCGTCGAGCCTGTTGCCGACCTCGCTTCTCAGCGCGTCCACGTGGCCGGGATCGGCGAGGAACCGGCTTTCCAGCCGCGTCAGGCCGTTCGACATGGGGAGGGGGCCGAAATTCATCTGGCTCAGTCGCAGCGTCGCCGCGGGCAGGTTGGAGCCCTCGAACGTGCCCTCCAGCATATAGGAACGGTCGGCGGCGAGTGCGAGTTCGGCGAGCGTGCCCGCGAAGCAGCTCCCCGGCTCGATCAGCGCGAAGATCGAGCGCGCCGAAAGGTCGAGCCGTTTTAGGGTGCGCTTGAGGTAGAGCGTGATCTCGCGCACCAGCCAGTCGTCCGCGTTCGCCGCGAGCAGCGCGTCGCAGGCCAGCACCTTTTCGGCGTCGCCCTCGGTGCGGAACACCCAGCTTCCGATCTCCGGTTCGTTGAGGCGGAGGTGCAGCATCGAGTTCGTCGAGCGCGCGCGCCAGCGCCAGCGGCCAGAACGCGGCGCCGGCCGCGTGGATGCCGGCGGCGTCGTCCTTGGGCGGATCGCCGTCGGGCGCGCGCACGGTGAAGCGGGCGAGGCCGGGCTCGCGCTCGATCTCGACCGTGACGTGCGGATAGGCAAGCCGGTCGTCCTCGATCGTGCGGTCCAGCGGCGCGAGCGCGATGCCCTTGGCGTCGGCCGGCCTGTCGGACTTCGCCGCCAGCGCTTCGGCCTCCTGCTTCACCGCCTCGGCGAATCTGGAGCGCGGCACCAGCGCGTCGATCAGCCCCCAGTCGCGCGCCCGCTCGCCGCGAATGCCCTCGGTGAGCGTGCAGAAATAGTCGGCCCGGTCGCGCCTGACCTTGCGCTTGTCGACGAGCCGCGTGAGCCCGCCGGTGCCCGGCAGCACGGCGAGCAGGGGCAGCTCGGGCAGCGACACGGTGGACGAGCCGTCGTCCATCAGAAGAATCTTTTCGGCCGTCAGCGCCAACTCGTACCCGCCGCCGGCGCAGGCGCCGTTCACCGCGCAGAGATAGGCCTGGCCGGAGAAATCCGACGCGTCCTCGATGGCAAGGCGCGTCTCGTTGGTGAACTTGCAGAAATTGACCTTGTGGCCGTGCGTGGCCTTGCCGAGCATCTGGATGTTGGCGCCGGCGCAGAACACCCGGTCCTTGCCCGAGGTGATGACCACCGCACCGACCTCCGGGTGCTCGAAGCGGAGCCGCTGCACCGCGTCGGCGAGCTCGATGTCGACGCCGAGGTCGTAGGAGTTGAGCTTCAGCGTGTAGCCCGGCGCGAGCGTCGCCTGCTCGTCCACGTCCATCGCGAGCGTCGCCACACGGCCGTCGATGGATATCTTCCAGTGCCGGTAGCGCTCGGGCGCGGTCGCGAAGTCGATGCGCCTCGCCTCGGAAGCCGCCGTGCCGCCGGTCGCGTCATCCGCCGCCATGAAACTCCTGTCCGCAAGATTGTTGATGGCCCAACAATATCACAGGGGCCGCGACACGCAACGCCGCGGCCCCGCTGCGTCAACGCGCCAGGGCGGCGGGGTGTTCGGGGTATCACAGGTGACGAGGGGCGGGAGGAGGAGTGGCGGCCTGCCCCCTTCATTCGCCGACAATTAAACTGTAAGCAGTTCGCGAAGGTTCTGCCCTTCCTTTAGCCAATTGCCAAACGAGGCGGCAAATGGATTGGCAATTTGTCGTACTGCTATGTCGACCCAATTTCGATATTCGTCTGGAGGAAGGCACGAAGCACCAATGAGAAGAGCGGGTTTCGCCCATTCTCCTACCTGCCCGAGACGCCCCCTGTGTTCCCTGAAAAATGCTCGATCACTAAGAAGTGCCCTGATAAATATGATCTGTCGATCTTCTAAGATCGAGGGAGTCCCAATGCAATCAGCTACCAATTTTCTATCGACGGGAAGCGCTCCTGTAACATATAGATTAAGAAGCCAAAGTCGAGCGTATGAAAGTTCGCTTATCGGAGGGGTCCTCAATAAATTCCAAATTGCGGCCTCTATATGGACCAAATCTTGCCCATCAATTTTGCACGCCGCCCTGATCGCGCGGCAAAAATCTCTGGGAAGATAATAGGCCAAATCACCATGGTTGCGAATTAATCTCATAACATCAAAATCTGGAACGTTGCGAAGCACCTTTAATATAGCTTTGGAGGATGTAAAGTCGGACGTATCACGCCTTCTCACCTCGTCGAGCCTTTCAAGTAGATTATTTCCCGTAACGAAGGGGTTCATCACAGCGCCATCTTCATCACCTGCATCCATTTCTTCCTCGCCGTACAAGGCGCTGAGAAATTTGTGGAGTGCTTGCATCTCTGCACTTGAAAATACGTCCTGTAACCGCTCGCGAACTGACGTCCCCAGTGCATCGGTATCAGTGACTCGGGTCTTGGCCACGTTGAGGGATAACCCCTCGGTGACCATAAGGTGTTCAGCTAGGCGGCATAGAATTGTGTGGGTGTTATAACGCGCGCTCCCGATGATGCGATAGTCATCCACAAACCGGGACGCTTTAAGCCCCATGTCGCGCAGAAGGCGGTCGGTATCGCAAAGCAAAGTCTCAGCCAGAAGTCGTGACGCTGAGGACCCTACGGGAAGGCCAAATGACTGCTTTGACCGACAAATTTGGATCACTTTCTTTATGGCGCCAGCGCTGTCATGCGACGCATTTACATCCAACAATATATTCTCAACTCGATGAAAGTAAATACGCTGATAAAAATCGGCTATATCGGTTTCCAAAACCGGCTTAGAATCATAAAATGGCGCAGCTTCTCCAAATTTTATGAGGTAACCCAACCAATCATGGAAGGCGCGATTTGTTTGGAATAGACGGGGTCCACCGGCTGGATCGTAACGATATGAAAAGGCAATATCTCCAGATTCTTTCCGCCTGAGTTCTTCCATACCTTCCGCATTTTCAATCACTGCGGCGGTGTAAAATAGGGCGTCAGGTGCAGTTAATTGATGACCAATTCGAAAACCGAGATTCGACTTCGGAGTGAGAACCTCGACGGAACTAACTGGATTATAGCCGCCTAGGTTTATGCGTCTAACGAGTTCTGCCACTTCCTCCGCTCTGGCCACGAAATAAGCAAACTCCGGGAGGCGTGGGTATAGATCGGTGTCACCGACCGCATCCAGATGTGAAATTGCCCTGAGTACGCTTGCCGCTGAAAGCACCGTTCCGCCCTGTCGAAATCAACAGTAAGATTTTCTCCTAATATAATGCAAGATCTTAGGTTACATCCTAGCTCATCTCACGGCCTCTATAACTGCCTCACTACCATGTGATGCGCCATCTCGTCGGCGTCGTCAGACCACACACCGTCCCAGGCGATCCGCACGCGTAGCAAGTTAAAGTCAGCCTCGACCGATCTGGCTTGCAATATGACGATCAGTTGGCATTTCCCGCCCCGTCGGTGATTGAGCGCATGGGGCACGATCAGCGGATGCAACTCAACCCACTTGTCGCGAATCACGCTGCACAGGTCGCATTCCTCGGACGGGCCAATCAAGAGTGCGAGCGGATGTATCTCTTGGTGGCGCCATCTCAGCGGGATACTCCCAACCCACGTGACCTGGTCCTCTCCCGCCGCATCAGGCTCCTCAAGTCGCAAAAGAAAGACCTGGACCCCATGCGCGGGTGACCAACGTCGCCTGTTTTCGACCGTTGCATGGTACCAGCGCCCCTCCGTCTGCCGTTGGCTGCCGTCGCTTGGTGCAGTGATGGTAACCGGTGTCTTGGTCCCCCTCTCGTCCTTTAGTCTCAGCGTCAGCTTCGGCGGCGTGAGGTGGGCGCGTAGCCAGTTGCCGAACAGCGCAACAACCACGGCGCCAATTGTGCCGACCGCCGTCGCAGCAGACCAAAAGTTTGGCCAGAAGTGGGAGGTGGGTTCCATCGACGACCGGTTCCCCCAGTCGCTCCCCCCGGATGGCCGGCGGGCAAATTTACGGAAGCGGCTGCCGGTGTAAGTGGTTGGAAACGCTTCGTAAGACTGGTGGGCGCGGCTGGGATTGAACCAGCGACCCCTACGATGTCAATGTTAGGGTGCCGCGTTTCCGCGGCATTCCGCGACCTTCCCTGACCTTCCAAATTCCGCAGAAAATTGCAATTCTCGAAGTATCGCCTTTCCTGCCAATTCCCTTGAGTGCCGTCCGACCGCTTACTATGTGCTTACTGGAAACAGGGGCCAGTAACCATGACGAGGCTGACACTGCGGGCAGTGAATGCGGCCGCGCCGGGCGACCGTGACGCCTTCCTGTGGGATTCTGACCTGAAAGGCTTCGGCCTGAAGGTCACGCCGTCGGGCACGAAGATCTATGTCGCGCAGGGCCGCATCAATGGCCGCTCAAGGCGGCACACGATCGGACGGCATGGCTCGCCATGGACGCCCGACCAGGCGCGGCAGGAAGCCGAGGACGCCCTCTATGCCATGTCGAGGGGCGAAGACCCGGTCGAGGCCAAGCGCAAGGCGCGATCCGATCTCTCGGTATCCGAGCTTGTCGACCTGTACTTCACCGAGGGCTGCGGCACCAAGAAGGCCTCTACGATCGCCGTCGAGCGCGGGCTGGCCGAGCGGCACGTGAAACCACGCCTTGGCAAGCGCATGCTCAAGAGCGTCACGCGGGCCGATTTGGAGTGCTTCCTGACTGACGTCGGTGCCGGCAAGACCGCTGCCGACATTAAGACCAAGGCCCGCGGACGGGCCATCGTGAAGGGCGGCAAAGGGACCGCAAACCGCACGATCGATCTGCTGGCCTCGATGTTAGCTTTCGCCGTGATGCGCGGCCTGCGCCCGGACAACCCTGCCCGCGGCGTGCGGAAATTCAAGCCAAAGGTCCGCGAGCGCTTCCTGTCGCCTAAAGAACTGGCCGACCTGGGGGGCGCGCTCTCAGGAGCTCTGGCCGAGGGCGAGAACCGCTACGCCATCGACGCCATCCGTCTGCTGATGCTGACCGGCTGCCGCAAGAGCGAGATCCTGACCCTACGTTGGGAGTGGATGGACACGACGCACGCAGTGTTGCGCCTGCCCGACAGCAAGACCGGCTCAAAGACCGTGCCGCTCGGCGCGCCGGCCCTTGAACTGCTCGCCGGGCTGCCGCGGGTCGAGGGTAACCCACACGTTTTCCCGAGCACGACCGGCAACGGCCATCTGGTCGGCATCCAGAAGATCTGGAGCCGCATTCGCGCGAAGGCCGGCCTCGGCGAGGTTCGCCTGCACGACCTGCGGCATTCCTTCGCCAGCGT
>CAWGHZ010000004.1:0-1022381 GCA_963822575.1 uncultured Alphaproteobacteria bacterium
CCGATCAGTCGGACGACCGCGTCCTCGTTGGGGAATATGCCGACCACGTCGGCTCTGCGCTTGATCTCGCCGTTGAGCCGTTCGAGCGGGTTGGTCGAGTGCAACTTGGCGCGGTGCTGGACGGGGAAGCCCATGTAGGCGAGCACATCGGCCTCGGCGTCGTCCATCAGGGCGGCAAGCTTGGGGACGCGGGGCCTCGCCTGGTCGGCGACCTGGCGCCCTTGTTTGCGCGGGGCCTGAGCGTCGTCCTGGGCGAAGGCGGTGCCGACCCAGGCGGAGACGATGCGCCGCTGGGTCCGGCCGGCATAGGCGAGCGCGTTGCGCATGAAGTGGACGCGGGGGTCGTTGAAAAAGCCGGCCGAACGTGATTCCCTGCCCCACAGCTTGCGGTCGTTTTTGGGGGTATGGCGCAGATGTTGGGGAGGAAGGAGCGCGATCAGCTGGAGCTCTTCATCACCGGTTCGCTGCGGCAACTGGTGCCCGACGACCATATCCTGGCCCGTGTGGACAGGGTTCTCGATCTCGGCTGGCTGCGAGGGGAGGTGGGCGACGCCTATTGCATCGACGCCGGCCGGCCCGGCATCGACCCTGAGGTGGCGGTTCGGCTGATGCTGGCCGGCTTCCTGCTCGGCATCGTGCATGACCGCCGGCCGATGCGCGAGGCCCAGGTGAACCTCGCCATCCGCTGGTTCACCGGCTACGGGTTGCACGAGGCGCTGCCCGATCATTCCAGCCTGACCCGGATCCGGCAGCGTTGGGGTGTCGAACGGTTCCGGCACATCTTTGAGCGCACGGTGATGGCCTGCGTCGCGGCCGGCATCGCCAAGGGCGAAGTGGTCCACGCTGACGCCACGCTGATCCGCGCGGATGTGAGCTGGGAGAGTCTCGCTGTCCGCCATGTCGAGGCGGTCGCGGCGGAGAACAACGATGTCGATCCCGAGGCGCAAGCGGAGCGACGCAACGGCCGGCAGACTGGCAAATACAAAAAGGTCTGCGTCACCGACCCCGACGCGAGCATGGCCACCAATGGACGGAACCGGCGTCTGGAGCCGAGCTACAAACAGCATGGCGTGGTCGACGACGCCTGCGGCGTGATGCTCGAGGTCGAGGTCACCACGGGCGAGATCAACGAGGGGCAGGAACTGCTTGCGCGCCTCGACGCGGCGGCCCAAACCACTGGCTCCGCGATCAGGGTCGCGACTGCGGACGCCGGCTACGCCTACGCCAAGGTGTTCGCCGGGCTCGAGGCCCGGGAGATCGAGGCCATCATCCCGACCAAGGCCGAGCCGATCCGCAGCAAGGTGCCCCTCCGGCGGTTCCGCTATGACGCGAAGCACGACCATGTGAAGTGCCCGCGGGGCAAGATCCTGCGGCCGAACAAGACCCGGATCCGCCACGGCCGTTTCTTTGCCTCGAAGGCACGGGACTGCAAGGGCTGCGATCTGGCGGCGATCTGCCTCTCCCCATCGCGCGCGACGAAGGCGCTGGTCATCGTCCACGACTATCCGGCGCTCCTGCGCGCACGACGCCGCCGCGAGCGGTGGGGCGAAGAGGAAGACCGTCTCTACCAGCGCCACCGATGGCGGTCGGAGGGCTACCATGGCGAAGCCAAGACCTGGCATGGCCTCGCCCGTGCGGCACGCCGCGGCCTCGCCAACATGAAGATCCAAGCCTACCTGACCGCGGCGGCGATCAACCTGAAGCGGCTCGCGGCCGCGCTCTTGGCGATAATCCATGTCTGGCGCGCGCTGAGTGCACACATAGGCCGGACTGCCGGCCACCACGGTCGTCGTGCCGGCTTCGATCTCCAACCGACCCCGGCCGCCTGATCGCGCACCTCGGCACCGCAAATTACCAACTTCTTCAACAGCCCCACGCGGCAGCGCTGCCAGGTCGCCCCGAGCACCTTGACGATAGCGGCCTTCAGCCCCTCGTGAGCGTCGGAGACCACCAGCTTGGTGCCGCGCAGGCCGCGGCGGGCGAGCGTGCGCAGGAACTCGACCCAGAACGGCTCGGCCTCGCTGTGGCCGACGGTCATGCCCAGCACCTCGCGCCGCCCGTCGGTGTTGACGCCGACGGCGACGATGACCGCCACCGAGACGATGCGGTGGTCGCGGCGCGCCTTGACGTAGGTGGCGTCGAGCCAGAGGTAGGGCCACTCGCCCTCGATCGGCCGGTCGAGGAAGGTCCGCACCCGCTCGTCGATCTCGCCGCAGAGGCGCGAGACCTGGCTCTTGGAGATGCCCTCCATGCCCAGCGCCTTGACCAGCTCGTCGACCGCGCGGGTCGAGATGCCCTGGACGTAAGCCTCCTGCACCACGGCCGTCAGCGCCTTCTCGGCGAGCCTGCGGGGCTCGAGGAAGCCCGGGAAGTACGAGCCCTTGCGGAGCTTGGGGATGCGAAGCTCGACCGTGCCCGCCCGGGTCTCCCAATCGCGGTCGCGGTAGCCGTTGCGCTGATTGCGCCGGGTCGCGCTGCGCTCGCCATGGCCGGCGCCACACAGCGCCTCGGTCTCCAACTCCATCAGGCGCTCGGCGGCAAAGCCGATCATCTCGCGCAGGAACGTCGCGTCAGAACCCTTCTCCAGAAGCGCGCGAAGGGCGATCTTGTCGTCGGTCATCGTGGTCATCCTCGGTTCGGTTGCGATCTGCAAACCGACCCTACCGGAGATGCTGCGATGACCGCCCGACTCGGGGACGACGCGCCTGCGCCGGACCCTTGCGGTCGCTCCGGCGCGCCGCCCCTATCCTCGTCCTACACCACGACCGGGGACACGACCTTCATGCAACTTCAACGCGTTCGGCGGCATTCGGGGTGGGGTCCCGATTGGGTGCTGAAACACAGGCCGGGCTCGAGGGCGTCGCCTGGCACTGCGAATCCTGCGCCGGCGAGATCGCCCGCGATGTGTGGGATAGCGCCGAGGAACTGCCGCAGGAGGGTTATCTGCGCGCCTGCGCCGCGTTTAACGCGGACGCGCGGCGCCGCATCTGCCCAGGCTGCGGCACGGCACTCGCCCCGATCGATCCCGGCCCCTACCGGTGGGCCGCGGTCGCCGAGGAGATCCGCGCCGACCGCGCCAAGGCCCGGACCAAGGCCGAAGCCAAAGCGGCGAGGCCCGCCAAAACCGCGGGCTGACCCCCCTTACACCGCCGCCGCCGTGCCGGACGATCCCGCCGCTGCCGCCATGATCTCGCGCGTCTCGGCGATCACGTGGGTGCGCCGGCGATACTCCGCCCAGCCCCAGTAATCGGCGGGGAACGGGGCGCTGACATGACCGCATTGCGGGCAGGTGCGGTCGCTTTCGTTGAACGCCTGCGACGCCGCTGCCGACTGTGAAATCGTCGGCAGCCCGATCATCCACGGCTCGGCCGGCGCGGCGAGCGTGTCGGGGAAGGTGTGCGCGTCGTAGTCGTGCTTCATCACCTCGGCGTCGCACGACTCGCAGCGGAAGATGATGGATTCCTTCTGCGGCTCGCCGACGGCCTGGCGCTGGGTGATGACGGCGATGTTGATCATCGCCCCGTTATTGCCGGCCTGGCCCGGTTTCTGGCCGACTCCGTGGGTGGTCGGGCCAACCTGCACCCCGCCCGGCGTCTGGTACGAATTGCGCGTGCCGAAGCTGACATTCACCTCCTGCACCGTGTTGAAGTGCACGAAGTAGCCCATCGGCCCGCGGCCGCCCGGATCCTGCAAGGCGACGCACGGGACAATGGCGCCCGGCGCGAAGTACGGGAACATCGGCGCGAGCGCCGCGGTCGCCTCGCGCGCGAACTCGTAGACATTGACCCGCAGCGGCTCGCGGTACTCGGGCGGCGGGGCGATGGTCAGAGGCGGGTCGCGCCGGGCCGGCGCGCGCAGCCGGCCCATCTTCTCGGCGCGCGCCCGCTCGGCGTCCTCCGCCTCGCGAATCTCGCCCACCAGCTCTGCCCAGCGATAGGGCGCGAGGTCGATCTCGGGGGCGACGGCGCCGGTCGTCTTGCAGGTCCGCATCGCCTTGTCGGCGTTGAACGCACGGCAGGCGCGCAGATACCCTTCCTGGGGTAGCTCGACGGCGGTGTCCCACACCACGCGGGACAGCTCTTCGCCGGTTTTCTCCGCGTACCATGCGACCGCCTCGAGGCCGGCATGTTCGGCCTTGTAGCGCAGCACGATCAATTCGTTCTTCGGCACGTAGCGGTGCGGCGTGCCACCCGGCACGTAGACGTAGTCGCCGAGCTGGAGGTTGAAGTAGTTGACCGAGGTACCGCGGAACTCGACCCGCGCCGTGCCCGACATCTGGGCGATGACGGTATCCTGCTCGCAGATCAGGAAGAAAGGCTGCGGCCGGTCGTTCCGCGACAGATGAAGCTGGGGGTCGATGCCCGTCTCCAGCATCGGCAGCTCGTCATACGCGCGACACGACTTGGCTTCCTGATAGGTCTCGAAGCGGCCCTTGCGGCGCATGATGGTGACTCCCTTCCCGATAGTCGAGGCGCGAATCCAACGCTCTTTGACATGAGCCTGTCAATAGATCACGATGGCCGCGATGGGGGACGAATGCCGAAATCGACAGCCACGCCGCGCAAGCACACCGATTCCGGCGCCGCATTCACCGAGCTGGTGCTCGAAACCTTCCGGCTAAACGGCCGGCTCCTGAACTCGGGCGACCGGCTGACCCGGTCCCTCCCCCTGAGCAGCGCCCGCTGGCAGGTGCTCGGCGTGCTACGCGCGGCGCCGGGACCGATCACTGTCTCCCAGGTCGCGCGTAACATGGGGCTGCAGCGGCAAAGCGTGCAGCGGACGGTGGATCTCCTCGTCGCCGAGGGACTGGTACGCATGATCGACAACCCGAACCACCGCCGCGCCCGGCTGGTGGCCATGACGCGGGCGGGACGCGACGTCCTGCGCAAGGCCAGCCACCTTCAGATGCGCTGGGCGAACGATATCGCCGACGCGATCGACGCCGACGACATCAGGTCGGCGTGCCGCGTTCTGCGCCGCCTGCGCCAGCGCGTGGACGACGGGCGCGGTTTGACCGTTTGACAGGATCATGTCATGCTCGGCAGAGGTCGATGGGGCCGCGAAGATGCCCGCACGGCACGCAACGGGAGGTAACCGATGCTCAAAAGGATCATTCGCGTCGCACAGATCGTGTCGATTGCGGCCGTCGCCTTCGCCGGCACCGCGTCGGCGGCGACCGAGCTGAAGCTCGCGACGTTCGGCCCGCCCAACTCGTTCTTCTATGTCGAGGTCGTCCTGCCCTGGGCGGCGGCGGTGTCGAAGGCATCGGGCGGTACGATCGAGATCAAGCATTACGGCAACGGCGTACTGGGCAGCGCCGGCACGATGTTCGATTCGGTGATGAGCGGCGCGGCCGACATTGGCTGGGCGCTGCAGGGCACAGTGCCGGGCAAGTTCGTCAAGTCGACGATCATCGAGCTGCCGTTCGGATACGAAAAGGGCGAGGTCGGCGCGGTCGCGTTCTGGAAGACCTACGAGAACGGGTTAATCGCGAGCGACTATAAAGGCGTCAAGCTGTTCGGCGTCACCGCCTGGCCCGCCGCGGCGATCGAGACCAAGTCGGCCGAGATCCACAAGCTCGAGGATTTGAAGGGGCTGAAGCTGCGGGTCGCGGGCAAGCTGCAGGCGGATACGGTCCTGGCGCTGGGCGCCACGCCGGTGCAGGTACCGGTCGATCAGATCTTTCAGTCGATCGACAAGGGCCTCATCGACGGCGCCTGGGCATCCTCCACGGCGGTGCTCGCCTTCCGTCTGCACGAGATCACCAAGCACTTCCTCGACGTGCCGCTGAACGGGGCGGGCGCCATGCTCATCATGTCGCAGGCCAATTTCGATAAGCTGCCCGAGAAGGCGAAGGCCGCATTCGCCAGCCAGAACGGGCTCGCCTTGTCGCGCGCCCTCGGCCAGTCGAACGACCGCGAGGTCATCCACGTGATGACGACATTGACCGCACTCGACAAGGCGGGAAAGGGCAATAAGATCGAGCATCTTTCCGATGCCGAGATGGCGCGCTGGCAAACGACCGCGCAGCCGGTCATCGACGCCTGGGTGAAGCGCACGCCGAACGGCGCGGCGATCCTCAAGGGTTTCCGGGCCGAGGTCGCCGCCGCCCGCAAGGGCGGCTGAGGAGGCCTCGCGGCACCGCCCGATGGGCGTCCTCGTCGGGATCGAGGGGCGGTGCGTCGCGCTCGCGCGGCGCGTCGCGCTAATCGCCGTCGCCGGCATGCTGGCGGTGTCGCTGCTGACCATTGCCGACGTCAGCCTGCGGGCGGCGTTCAACCTGCCGATCACCGGGCTCGGCGAGGCGTCCGAGCTGATCATGGCGGTCGTCATCACGGCGTGTTTCCCGGCCGGCCTCGCCTCGCGCAACCACATCACCATCGATTTCCTGCGCCACTGGTTGGGACCGGCGACTGTCGCCGCGGTCGAGGCCATCGGCGGGGTGATGATCCTCGCCATGATGGGGCTGCTTCTCTGGAAGTTCCGCGACTACGCGGTCCGGCTGGAGCTGCGCAACGAGATCACGCTGGTGACGGGCATCCCGGTTGCGCCGTTCTGGTGGGTGGTGACCGGACTTCTGGCGCTGTGTGTGATGGTGCAGGCGATCGTGGCGACGAACCAGATCGGCGCCGCGATCCGCATGGCGCGCGGCGGCGGGCCGGGGGCTTGGCTCGGTGGAACGCTGGCCCTGATCAGTCTTGCCGCCGCCGTGGCGTTCTATGGCGCGATGGCAGGCGCGGCCGGCCCGGTCGGGCCCGAGGCGCTCGCCGCCCTCGGCTTCGCCGCGATGTGGGCGCCGATCCTGGTGATGGTGCCGGTCGGGCCCGCCATGCTGTTCGCGGGACTGGCTGGCGGGGTCGCGTTGACCGGCTTCGCCGGAACCACGAATACGCTGGTCATCAACACCGCCGCCTTCTTGTCGAGCCTAAACCTCGCCGTCCTGCCGCTGTTCCTGATGATGGGAAGCTTCGCCGCCGCGGCTGGCCTGTCCGGCGACATCTATCGTCTCGCCCACGCCATGCTGGGGCGGCGACGCGGCGGGCTGGCGATGGCGACGATCGGCGGATGCGCCGGGTTCGGCGCGGTCACCGGGTCGTCGCTCGCCACGGCGGCGACGATCGGCCGAGTCGCCCTGCCGGAAATGCAGAGCCGCGGCTATTCGGTCGAGCTCGCGACCGGCAGCGTGGCGGCGGGCGGCACGCTCGGTTCGCTGATCCCGCCCTCCGGCATGATGGTGATCTACGCGATCCTAACGGAAACATCGATCGCCAAGATTTTCGTCGCGGCGATCATGCCGGGCCTGCTGGCGGTCACGATGTACCTACTCGCCGTCGTGTTCTACGTGCGCATGCGCCCGACTTCGGTTGGGCCCGCCGACCGCACGGACCTGCGCGAGCTCGGCTCGGCGCTGGTCCATAGCTGGGGCGTGGTGCTGCTGTTCGGGATGGTGATCGGCGGCATCTATGCCGGCATCTTCACCGCGACAGAGGCCGCAGCGGTCGGCGCCGGCGGCGCGTTCCTTTTCGCATGGGCGCGCGGCAAGCTCGGGGGCGGCGCATTCTGGAACGTGATGGGCGAGGTCGCGGCCAACACCGCGATGATCTACCTCCTTTTGTTCGGCGCGGTCATGTTCGCCTTCTTCGTCGGCGTCACCCAGCTTCCCGATGCGCTGGTGGCGCAGATCAAGACCATGCATCTCGCGCCGCTGATGGTGGTGTTCGTCCTTCTCCTGATCTACCTGGTGCTCGGCTGCGTGATGGACCCGATCACGACCCTGTTCATCACCGTGCCGGTGGCGGCGCCGCTTGTTGCGAGTTCTCGGCTATGACCTGACCTGGTGGGGGATCATCACGGTCGTGGTTATCGAGATCGGGCTGATCACGCCGCCGATCGGCATGAACGTCTTTGTGATCCGTGGCATCGCCGGGCCGGACGTATCGTTGAGCACAGTGTTCCGCGGCATCGTGCCGTTTCTGTTCGCCGACTTGATGAAGCTGGCGCTGCTGACGCTGTTCCCGGTCATAGCGCTCTGGCTGCCGAATACGATGAAGTGACCCGTCACGCCGGGCGCCATCGCCTGGGGCGCGACACGAAGTTCAACATCCCCGATCGGCTCCGTCGGAGCCGCGCACGGAGGCGGACGACGATGACCACAAAAATTCGATTGTCCTCGACCGAGGGCGGCGGCAACTGGTGGCGCACCATCACCTGGGCGGCGAAGGGGTTTGCCGCCGCCGGTTTCGACGCCGACCTCAAGCGTTACGGGCCGCACGGCGACGACACCTGCACCCGCGCCGCGACCGGCGAATCCGACATCTGCCCGACCCTCAAGAGCTTCGCCCACCAGGCGGCGCGCGGCCAGCCGCCCTTCGGCGAGGCGGCCAAGGACGTGCGCGGGCTGGCCAATGTGATGCATCCCGGCCACATCTTCTACTTGATGGTGGCCAGGGATATCGGCGTCTCGTCGCTCGCCGAGCTGGCGAAGAAGAAGCCGAAGATCAATCTCTGCATCCCCGGCGACAGCCTGGGCCAAGGCATGATCTCCGAGATGCTCGCCGCCTATGGTGTCGCGGGAGGGCTCGACGAGGTCAAGTCCTGGGGCGGCCGATTCTACCTCGACTATGCCAGCGCCGGCCGAGAGGTGTTGGCCGGCGTGTCCGACGGGATCATGCGCGAGAACAACCGCCTCGGCCCGGCCGGCGAGGCGTCCGACGGCCGCGACATGGTGCTGCTGTCGCTCGACCGCCCGGTGGCCGAAAAACTCGGCGCGAAGTTCGGCCTCGACCCTATCGAAATCGCGCCGGGCACATTCCGTGGCCAGACGGCGCCGGTTCTGGCGCTCGAGAACGGCGGCTATCCGCTGGTGGTCGGGGCGAAGATGGACGAGGGCGTGGCCTACCGCCTCGCCAAGGCGATCAACGAGGACTTCCCCGTCCATTACGCAGCCGAGAACATCTTCTATTCGCCGAAGCACGCGCCCGACACGGGCTGCCCGCTGCACCCCGGCGCGGCGCGCTATTATCGGGAGATCCATGTGCTGCGCTGACCTTGCGCCGGACCTAAGGGACTGGAGATGCTCGCAGCGCGCCTTAGGCAAGAAGTTCAGCTACGCTGCGCTCTTCGGCTGGCTTCTCGTTCCCGACCGGAACGACGGCGGCGGCATCTCCGGCGGCACAAGGTCTGCTGGCTCTCGCGGTCGCTGGCCGACTTCGCCCAGCTGAAGGCGTTCACCGGAATGACGTTTTGTTGTGTCGATCGCCCAGCAGTTCAACACCATCACGTCAACGGGGTGGCGCGGCCGTCCAGCCCATTCGGATTCGTAAACATGGCGAAGGGCGTAGGGCGGTTGCTTGCAAGAGGGACATCCTTACGCTCCCAACGGGAACCTCAATTCATCGTCGCCGGCAGCCACAGGGAAATTTCCGGAAACGCGATAAGCAATGTCATGATGAAAACCTCGCAACCCAGGAACCAGAAACAGCCCCGAAATATGTCGTGCAGCGGGACGGAATCCCCGACCACGTTCTTGACGATATACACGTTGAATCCAACCGGCGGGGTCAGGAGCCCGATTTCCACATACTTGACGACAATCACACCGAACCAGACCAAGTCGAGGCCGAGAGCGGTGAACATCGGTAGGAGGACTGGAAGGGTGATGAGGACGATGCCCAACGGATCCAGGAACATACCCAGGATCAAGTAGATAATGGATGCTGCGATCACCAGCAGGACGGGATCCAGCGCCCAGTTCCCAATCAGGGCGGTGAGCAGCGTAGATATGCCCGCCAAGGCTAGGAACTTCGTGTACATGATCGCGCCCATGCCCACGAAGAAGATCTGCGCCGTAGTGCCGATGGCGTCGCGCAGTGCGGCCATGAAGTTGGCGAAATTTATGCGTCCTTGGACGACCCCGATGACGAGCGCGAGCAGCGCTCCGGCGGCGCCCGCCTCTGTCGGCGTCACGATGCCGCTGTATAGTCCGCCGATAATGCCGGCGATCAGGGCCAGCAGGGGCCAGACGTCGGCCAGCGAGGCCCACCGTTCGCGCCAAAGCTCATCGCGGTTGCCGAGTGTGTATTTCGGCGCCAGTTTCGGGTTGAGCTTCGCGCGGATTATGATCATTGCCGTGTAGACGCCGGCGGTCAGAATGCCGGGAAGCACGCCGGCGATCAGAAGCTTGACGACCGAGACCTCAGCGAACACGCCGTAAAGAACAAAGAGGATCGAGGGTGGAATGAGCGCCGCCAAGGTGCCTGCGCTAGCGACCACGCCGGTCGCGAGCGACTTGTCATAGCCGGCCTTGATCATTTCGGGAATCGCGATGCGCGCCATTGCAGCGGCGGCTGCAACGGACGACCCGCAGGCTGCCGCGAACCCGGCGCTGGCGATATTTGTGGCGACGGCCAGCCCGCCGGGCCGGCCGCCGAGCCAGACGCGGGCGGCGCGGAACAGGGACGTGGAAATGCCCGAATTGTTGGCGATTGCCCCGAGCAATAGGAACATCGGTATCGCGGTGAGGTCCCAGCTAGAGGCGAAGATATATGGCGTGTCGCCGATCACCTTCAGGGCCGCCGGCCAGGTGACAAGATGGGCAAGCCCGAAAATGGCGACACCGCCCAGCGCCAACCCGATCGGCAGCCGGAGTGCGATCAGAAAGAGTATGGCGGCCAGCGAAGAGAGTGTTAGACCGAGCGCGCCCATGATACGAACATGTGCTCCATGCTGCTAATCGCTAACTTCATCGCGGATGTCGCGCATCACACGAACCACAAGATAGACGACCATTAGGAGCCCGGTCGCGGGGAGCATGTAGCGACTGGGCCAAACGATGAGGTAGCTTCCGCCGACCTGTAGTGATTCCCGGTTTGCCATCTGCCTGAGAGCGGTGAGCCAAGTCTGCCAAGCGAAGACGGCGACATAGACGACCAGCGCGATCTTGACCACGATGTCGAGCCACGCCCTGACCCGGGGCGGGAGTGCCCGAGTGAACAGATCGACCATGATATGGTCGTCGTTGCGGGCAATCATTGTCCAGGGCAGATAGGCGACGGCGATCATGTAGTAGCCGGAGACGATTTCAGGCGTACCGACAACTGGCCGCCACAAGGCGCGTCCAGCCACATCGAGCGAGATGTGGGCCATCATGAGAAAGCCCGCCAAAAGCGCCACCCACATGAACACATGGATGGGCCACTCGAGCCATTTCAACAATCGGTCCAATGAACAATGCCGTTCGCCGCTGGCGCGGATCCGCCGTGGATCCGCGCCGCGACAATGGGTTGGTCGTAAGGTCGTCGATTAGAGCTTGCTGAGATCGATCTTCGAGTAAATGCGCTCCCAGATCAGCTTTTCGAGCTTGGCGGCATCGAAGCCGACACCCTCGGTAAGCTTCTCCCATTTGCGAAGATTTCATCTGGTAGGCATCGATAATCGCACCCGGGTTACTGACGCCGAACTTCTCGGATCCCGCGATCACGCTCGCCCGCTGCACCTTGTCGAATTGCTCGACAAGGTTCTTGAAGCCGGCTGCTTCAGCCTTAACGACCTTCACGCCCTTCTTTTTCATCACGAGATCGAGAAAGCTCTTCTGGTGGCTACCGAAATCCTCGGCAGCCTCGGCTGCGCTGATGTAGGCGGCCTGGCGCAGGTGGATTTTCTTCTGCTCGGTCGTGAAGCTGTTCCAGACATCGCGGTTTATCATCATGCCGAGGGCGGGGCCCGACAGGCTCATCGGATAGTCGGTGACGTACTTCGCGAAATCGCCGTAGCTGAAGGTCTGCAGCCAGCCGTACGTTGTATGCATGCAATCCAGTCCGCCGCGCTGTAGGAGCGTCAGCGATTCGGGAAGCGTCGAGGCGATCGGCACCGCGCCCGCAAGCTGCCACAGCTGGGCCGGGCCGCCCGTTCCGCGCACGCGAAGGCCTTTGAGCTGCTCGACCTTGCTGATCGGCTGGCGGCATGCCAGGTAGTATTGGGAAGTCGTCCAGCCGGAAATGGCCACCAACTTCAACTTCTTGAATTCCGCGGTGCACTGAGCACAATCGAAGTGGAAGGTTTCCAGAGCTGCAGGTGTCGCCGAGACCGCATCGCCCTCGAACACGAGGGTGGAATAGATCGTGTTCAGCGCCGGCACCAGATTGGGCTGGTAGATCGCTACGCCAAATGCTGAAGCGACGAGCCCGTTGCCTGGGGCGGTGAACGAGTCCTTGGTGCCCACCACCTGGCCGCCCGGAATCACCTTCCAGTTGATGGCGCCTTTCGTCTCTGCGGAAATCGCCTTGAACGCCTTAGGCAGCACGACCCGATTGATGTATTGCACCGCGGGCGTCCAAGAGCCTTGGATCAGGTCCTTCGACGACGCTGGGGTCGGCAGCGCCGTAGCCAGCAGGGCAACGGCAGTCGCCGCCGCGAGTGTCAGATCGATTGGTTTCAGATGGCGCATCGGTGTCCTCCCTAATCTACGGCTTATTCGCCCTTACGGCGGCCGGGTGTCGAACGGCCCACCGCCACGTGAAATTCGAGGCGCCCATTTGCGTTGCCTCCCCGGGGCCGCCCACAACCCACTTGTCCGGCCGACTTCTTATCAGGGCACCTTATATATCGGAGTCTTAGCGCACAGATCAGACAGATTTCAACGACTTTCGTCAGCCATGACCGACAGAATGCTTCAACGAACGGCGTGCGCAGACAGAAGGGGAATGTGTCGGATCGGCGGCGCGCAGCGGTGCGGCCTGCACCGGGCAAAGCCGCGCGCCTTCGATCGCGACGCCGTGGCGGACACGGCGCAGGCTCACGGCGATCGGCTATTCGGCCGCCTGCGCCGGCACCGATTTGGCCTCGGGGGCCCGGAACCGTCCGATCAAATCGACCAACGTATTGTATAGATGTGCTTCGGCGCGTGGGGGCAAGTGACCGAACATGTCCGATTCGAGCATGTCCACCCGCTCGTCGCATTCTTCAAGCAGGCGGTAACCCTTGTTGGTGAGCGTGATAAGAAGGATGCGTCGATTGGTCGGCTTCTCCCGACGACTGATAAGGGCGCGCCGCTCCAGAGAGGTGACCAATTCATACATCGTCTGGGCCGTCACCCTGTGGCGTCGGGCAAGCGCGGCGGATGACAAGTCGTCCCGCCCCCGCAATTGGCACAACACGGTGTATTGCGGCGCCGTGATTCTCATCTCCTTCAAACAAGCGTCAAGCCGGACATGAACGGCGGTTTCAAGCTGCTTGATCAGATATGAAAGCCGTCTATCGAATTTTGTCGTCATTCTTGTCCTTCGCCACCACGATCGCATTAAGCCGAAATCACCACTGGCCGCACCACGGGGAGGACCGGTTGTCACGTTAATTCATCGCCGGTGCTGGCGCCAGCTAGACGGTGGCCAGTGGCACGGACCGAGGCTGTGCAGCCAGCCGGTCGACGCTCGCGGTGACGATCGCCGCCTTGTCGACGCCCGGCAAGCGAACAGGCTATGTGGTCTTCGCAAGCCCATCCAAATGGCAGATCGTTGGCACCTGATGGAGAACGCGCGCGTCGCTTTCCTGGAGGCGGCGCGCCGATCGATGCGCCCCGATAAGCGCATGTCAGCGCGCCAGGCAAAGTAGCCGCGCTATTTCGCGTCACGTCGTCGAGGCTAAGACCCGATCGTTAGCCGCGTCTTCCCCACTTTCGCGTCGGTTTCTGCGGAAGTCGCCGCTTCGGAGAATGTCGGCAGGCCGCGAGGTAGCGGAGGGAATGGAACTGGGCACGAACATTCTCCGCTTTTCGCCTATCGGAGGTCAGCGTCCCTGCCTGTCCATCGAGGCCTTCACCTTTAAGGAGTATGGCGCGCTGGTATCGCTGGGGCGCTACAACAGTTACGGGACTCTGACGAAGCACGGCCTGTTCCGCGGTGCGGTATTCCATGGCCGCGTCGCCCAACTCAGCCACGCTATGCTTTACCGCATGCATCAGGTCGAGCTGTATGGAGTTCTGGCGCAGCTGTCTGATCTGGATCATCGACGGCTTGACCTCTCTTGTTCACCCGCGAATCCGACTGGGCTGAGGGCACGGCGTCTCAAATCCGCGACCGTCCACACCATCAGGTCAGGTTTTCAAAATCTGTAGCCCAGATAGCCGGGACCGCTCCGGGCATGCTATTTCCACGCGGCGCAAAAGATATTCCAGGGGGTCTAAACGCGCCCTGGCGGGCGCTACACCAAGCGGGCGTAGTCGATGGTCCGACCGAGGTCGAGGCGGGTGCCGGCCGCCGGCAGCGGATATTTTAGGCCGGTCGCACAGTTGAACAGCACCGCCTGCTGGCCTGGCGCGATGCGGCCCGAGGCCAACTCCTTGCGGTAGGCGGCGAAGGTCGCCGCGCCCTCCGGGCAGAGCAGTATCCCTTCCTCGCGTGCCACCTCGGTGCGGGCTGCCTCGATGGCGTCGTCGTCGACCGCGGTGGCGAAGCCGTCGCTCTCCTTGACCGCGCGCATGATGAGGAAATCGCCGATCGCCTGTGGCACGCGGATGCCGGCCGCAAAGGTGTGCGCGTTCTCCCACCGCTCGGCGTGCTCAAGGCCGGCCTCGTACGCACGGACCATTGGGGCGCAGCCGGCGGCTTGCACCGCCACCATGCGCGGGCGCTTCACGCCGATCCAGCCTATCGCCGCAAGCTCGGCGAACGCCTTCCACATGCCGATCAGCCCTGTGCCGCCGCCAGTCGGATAGAGGATCACGTCGGGCACGTCCCATCCGAGCTGCTCGGCGAGCTCGAGCCCCATCGTTTTCTTGCCCTCGATGCGGTAGGGCTCCTTGAGCGTCGAGGCGTCGAACCAGCCCATCGGGCCCTTGCCGTCGCCCACCGCCTTGCCGCATTGGTCGATCAGCCCGTTGCAGAGGAAGGTGTGCGCGCCCTGGAGCGCGATCTCGCGCACGTTCACCTCGGGCGTGTCCTCGGGACAGAACACGTAGGCTTCGATGCCGGCGCGGCTGCAATAGGCGGCCATCGCAGAGCCGGCGTTACCGTTGGTCGGCATAGCCATGCGCGCGATGCCGAGCTCCTTCGCCATCGAGACGGCGACAGCAAGCCCGCGCGCCTTGAACGAGCCGGTGGGAAGGCGCCCCTCGTCCTTCACCAATATCTCGCTTGCGCCCAGCGTCCGCGCGATGCGCGGCATCGGCAGGACGGGCGTCATGACCTCGCCCAGCCGGACGATGTTCTCGGCGCGACGGATCGGCAAGAACTCGCGGTAGCGCCAGAACTCGGGCGGGCGCGCAGCGATCGTCGCCTTGTCGACTGCCTTCGCCAAGGCCGCAAGGTCGTAGCGCACCAGGAGCGGCTTTCCCGCCGGCGACAAGCCCTGCACCGTGTCGGCTGGAAGGCGCTCGCCGGTCAGGCTGCATTCCAGGTGGGTGACGAAGGTCGGCGTTTCGGACATGGGGCAGCCTTATCGATAGATTGCGGAAACCGTCGTTGCGAGCGAAGCGAAGCATTCCAGAGGCCGCCGGTCGCGCGCCTGGACCGCTTCGTCGCGACGCTGCTCGCAATGACGGGTGGCGCGACGAAACGGCAGCGTTATGTCGGCCGCGCATTCACCCTGCGACGATGGGGTTGGCGAGCGTGCCGACCCGGTCGACAGTGACGGCGATTGTATCGCCCGCCTTCATGAAGACCTGCGGGTTGCGGCCGAACCCGACGCCCGGCGGTGAGCCGGTGGTAAGCACGTCGCCCGCCTCGAATTGGTACCAGCGCGAGAAATATGAGATCAGGTCGGGGATGCGCCAGATCAGATCCTCGGTCGTGCAGTCCTGGTACACCTTGCCGTTGAGGGTGGTGGTCATGCGGAGCTGGTGCGGGTCGGGCACCTCATCCTTGATGACCACGACGGGGCCGAGCGGGCAGAAGGACGGAAGCTGCTTGCCCATCCGGTTGACCTCCGGATCGCCCGTTGCGCGGAAGGTGTGCACCCAGTTGCGCGCCGACACGTCGTTGATGATCGTGTACCCCGCGACGTGCCCCATCGCGTCGGCCGGCTGCACGTTGTGGCAGCGGCTCCCGAACACTAGCGAGAACTCGCCCTCGAAATCGACCATGTCGGGGCATTGCGGCGGTAGCACGATGGGCGCGCCCGGTCCGACGATGGCATTCTGGTTCTTGATGAAGCCGGACGGGTTCTCCTCGATCTTGGGCGGGCCGTCCTTCTGCATTTCCTTGAGGTGAGAGAGGTAGGCGCGTCCGTGCGACAGCACCAGGCCGGGGCGCGGCAGCGGCGCGAGAAGGCGCGCGCCGGCGTGGGGCGCGAGCGCGCCCGATTCGCGGAGCGCGTCGCTCTCGCCTTGGGTCGCCGCTTCTACATCGCCCATGACGCGGCGCACTACCTCGAGGCCGGGCGCGCCGCCGGCGAGGACGGCAGCGACCGTCGACGGCACGAAGGCGGCGAACGGCACAATCCTGGCGGCGCGCACGAACTCCAGCACATCGTCACCGACAAGGACGCCGGGGCGGCCGAGCGCCCCATCGTCGAGGGTCACGAACTTCATCGAGCGGGTCCCTATCGGCTACTCGTCGTCGTGCAATTCTTCGCGGGTCGCGCGCCGGGCGGACAGCGAGTCCGAGTCCTTGAAGTAGTCGCCGTGTTCGAACCGCTTGTTGTACTTGTCGTCCTCGACGTGCTCGATCTCCCACCAGTTATGATCGAGATCCTCGAGATAGAACCCGTAGGCGCGGTCCTCGTCGCGCATCCGCATGATCTTGCGGATGCCGTACGTGTCCTTGTACTTGTGCGCGGCCCGATAGGCGCGGTCGACCGCCTCGCGCGAGCCGACGTCGATACCCCAATGGTTGCGCACGCCCAGCGCGCGCACCTTTTCGCCGACCTCGAGGCAGACGACCACCCAGTAGCCGCCCTTGCGGATGTTGAGGGCGAAGGGCCGGTGCTGCACCACCTCGAGCCCGAGGAATTCCTTGTAGAACCGCTTCGACTTCTGCAGGTCGATCATTTCCAGCGTGCCGTGCGACAGCACGTCGGGCGTGCAGATCGGTAGCGGATCGGTGATCTCGGCGTCGGCGGCGACGGGTTTGATCATGGCCATGAAAATGCTCCCGGAACGTGGCGAATAAGGCGCGCCGCAGGGTCGTGCGATGTTATGGCGTGGGTCGCGCAGCGTCAATCGGTTGACCGCACCGCGGGCCGCCGGTAGCGTAGAAAGCCAATCGAGGGAGCGACGACATGCTGAGAAGGACCTTCACCATCGCGCTTTCCGCGGCTGTGATGGCCGTCACCGCCGGTTCGGTCTCAGGGGAACCGCTGAAAGTCCGGATCAACTGGTCGGTGACGCCGTCGCATCTGACGCCGCTGATCCCGCTGATCCCGAAGGAGGTCTACAAGCATTACGGGAAAAGCTACGTCGTCGAGGCGAGCCGCATGCAGGGCACCGGGCCGGCATTGACCGCGCTCGCGTCCGGCGAGCTCGACGTCGGCGCGATCAGCTACCAGGGCTTCGCGCTGGGCATTGTCAACGCCAAGCTGAATGCCATGGCCATCGCGGATGTATTGCAGGACCACCCGCCACATGCGAGCGATGCGTTCTGGGTACGCAAGGATTCCGACATCCACAAGGTCGAGGACCTGAAGGGTAAGCGCGTCGCGGTGAACGCGCGCGGATCCGGCGTCGATGCGGGCGTGCGGGTGATGCTGCTGAAGCACGGCATGAAGGAAAACGACTACCAGATCGTCGAAATCCGCTTCCCGGCCATGTTGCCCGCCCTGGAATCCAAGCGCGTCGACCTCGCCTTCCTGGTGAACCCGTTCGACTTCCTGGCCGAGAAGGCCGGCAAGTTCCGCGAGCTGTTTTCGCTGCGCGACGCAATGGGCACGCAGGTGACGGTGGTCTGGGTGGCGAACGAGTCCTATATCAAGGCGCACAGGGCGGCGCTGGTCGACCTTCTGGAGGACCAGATATTGATGCGGCGCTGGCTCGCCAAGCATCCGGACCAAATGGCGGCACTGCTGTCCAAGCTGACCAAACAGCCGGCGAAGAACTTCGCGTCCTGGGTGATGACCGAAAAGGACGCGGCGTACCATTCGCCGGACATGACGTTCGACGTGCCGACCCTGCAGCAAAACGTCAACACGCTGGTCCAGCTCAAGTCGCTACCCCACTCGTTCCCCGTGGCCGAGCATGTGGACCTCTCCCTGGCGAAGGAGGCTGCCGCCCGCGAAGGAATGAAATAATGTATGGACCGGCTGGCTCGCCGCGGTCGGCTTGTAGGGGCTTCGCGCGCTTTTAGCCGGCGCACAGTTCAAAAGGCTGCGTTCGGCCGGAAACTCGACGCTATCAGTAGTTGCTAAAGCCGCAGGCGTCGCTCACCGCCGTCGATTCGCGCCCGCCAAGCCGCATGATAACGCCTCAGGGCCTTGATGCTGTAGATAAGCGCCCAACGGGGGCTCTTCTCTATTCGGCGTGTTGAGGTCAAGCGTCTTCGAGCTTTCCGCTTCTCCGGCGTTTGACGTCGTTCGCGGGGCCTCGCTTCTCTTCGGGATCGGCTCCTGGGCCCTCCCAGCATGGGATCAGAAGAACGAGACGGCTCAATCTGACTCGCGTCCTGATCGTGATGGCGCGATCGGTACAAGAGCCCAAAGCGAACTCGCCTCATCCACCGTCCCGCGAAGGACGTCTTCCCGCCTGGGGCGGAACTTGGTCTTCCTTCCCGGCGGGCCGGTCAGGCGGCTGACGGCATGCTATTCCTGGTCCAGCGGAAGTCGGTGCCGTCGCGCCACATGCGGTGCATGATGACCGCCAGCCGGCGGGCGAGCGCGACGATCGCCTTTCGCTGACCACTTCGCTTGGCGAGGTTCATGGCCCAGGCTTTCAGCCACGACCATTTCTGCACGCGGGTGAGCATCACCTGGGCCGCTTCGTATAGCAGGGCCCGCATCATCGCGTCGCCGCACAAGGAAACGCGGCCGACGCGATGGCCTTCGCCAGACTGATTGAGCACCGACGTCGCCATAGCGTAAGCGCTGTTTTCAGGCCACGGCGCGGTCTGGGGCGGGGGCGACGTAGGCGAAGGGGAGAAGCTCGTCGATGCGGCTCATGGGATGGCGGCGGGCGATCCTGGTGAGCACGTCGGCGAGGTAGGCCTGCGGGTCGACCTCGTTGCGTTTGCAGGTCTCGATGAGGGACGCGAGGACCGCCCAGTGCTCGCCGCCGCCGTCGGAGCCGGCGAACAGATGGTTCTTCCGTCCGAGCGCGATCGGGCGCATCGAACGCTCGACGACGTTGGAGTCGATCTCGATCCGGCCGTCGTCGAGGAAGCGCGTAAGTCCGTCCCAGCGGGCGAGGGCGTAGCGGATCGCCTCGGCGATCGTCGATTTGGCCGAGACGGCGGCGAGCCTGGCTTCGAGCCACGGCTTGAGCGCCGCGACGATCGGCCGGGCCCGGGCATGGCGCGCCCGCTGGCGCGCGTCGGGATCGCGGCCGCGTATCTCGGCCTCGATCTCGTAGAGGGTTCGGATGCGCGCGAGCATCTCGGCCGCGACCGGCGCCGGGCCCGCGTTCTGGATCTCGTAGAACCGGCGGCGGACATGCGCCCAACAGAAGGCGAGCGTGACCGCGCCCGTGGCGGCGAGCGCTTCGTAGGCGCCGTACCCGTCGACCTGGAGCACTCCTTCGAAGCCCGCCAGGTGAGCCGCCGGCCGCGCGTGCTTGCGGTCCGGGGCATAGACATAGGCGACGCCCGGCGGGTCGGGTCCGGCCCAGGGCCGGTCGTCGCGCGCATACACCCAGAGCTGGCCGGTCTTGGTGCGCTTGCGCCCGGGATCGAGCACCGGCGCCGTCGTCTCGTCGGCGAACAGCTTGGGCGAGGCCTTCAGGTGGTCGAGCAGCCGCCGGTGCACCGGGCGCAGCGCGAAGGCGGCACGCCCCACCCAGTCGGCGAGCGTCGACCGGTCGAGATCGATGCCCTGGCGCCCATAGGCCTGCGCCTGGCGGTAAAGGGGAAGGTGGTCGGCATACTTCGCGACCACCACGTGCGCGATCAGGGCCTCGGTCGGGAGACCGCCCTCGACCAGCCGTTCCGGGGCCGGCGCCTGGGCCACCTGGCCGTCGCAGGCGCGGCAGGCGTACTTGGGCCGGCGGACGACCAGCACCCGGAACCGCGCCGGGATGACGTCGAGCCGCTCCGATACGTCCTCGCCGATGCGATGGCGCAGCCCGCCGCAGCACGGGCAGGCCTTGTCGGCGACGTCGAGGACGACCTCCTCGCGCGGCAGATGCGCGGGCAGCGCACCGCGGTTGATGCGGCGCTGCCGCGCCGGCCGGGGCGCGCCCGACGGGGCGCTCTCCGCCGCCGCCTCCGACGCCGCAACCGTCTGCTCCAGGTCCTCGAGCATCAAGGCGAGCTGGTCGGGATCGACCCGCTCGGAGCGGCGCCCGAAGCGGTGGCGCTGCAGCTCCTTGACGATCGCCCTCAGCCGCTCCGCCTCGCCGCGCGCCGCAGCAAGCTCGTCGGCGTGACGCGCCCGCTCGGCCAGCAGCAGCGCGCGCAGCGCTTCGGGATCGGTCGGCAGGGCGTCGGCAGGCGGGTTCACGCCCGTGATTGCATCATTTCCGACGTTTCGCGTCGCGCGCAAAGCGCGACCCAAGTCACCGTGTCGCAGCTACAGCGACGCCGTCGGCGCCGGAACCCGCACCGCGCGCATCCGCGCCCAGTCGAGCCCTTCGAGCAGGGCCGAGAGCTGCGCCGGCGTCAGCCGCATCACCCCGTCGGCGATCTGCGGCCACCGGAACGTGCCCGCCTCCAGCCGCTTGGCGACCAGCACCAGGCCCGTGCCGTCCCAGAACAGGAGCTTCACCCTGTCCGCCCGCTTCGAACGGAACACGTAGATCACCCCGCCGTAGGGATCGGCACCGAGATGCTCGCCGACCACCGCCGCGAGCCCATCCATCCCCTTGCGGAAGTCCACCGGCCGGGTCGCGATCAGCACCTTCACCCCGCTCGCCGGGACGATCACGACGCCGCCTTCACCGCCCGCAGAACGGCCTTCAGCGTCGCCGCATCCGCCCCCGGCGGCACCCGCACCGTCGCCGCCCCGATCGCGATCTCGATCACCGCGCCCTTCGGCCGCGCCTCCTTCACCGGACCGACGACCACGGGTGCGAAGGACGGCGCGTCGCCCCTTGCCGGCGCGGCCGGGTGCCGCGCCTGCCGCCGCCACGCGAACACCTGCTGCGGCGACAATCCGTGGCGCCGCGCCACCACCGACACCACCGCGCCCGGCGCAAGCGTCTCCTCGACAATCCGCGCCTTGTCGTCGTCCGACCAGCGGCGCCGGCCGCCCACGCCGGTGATCACCTCCATCCGGCGCACCGGCGTCGCCTTCGGCTCAAGCGTACTGTCAAGCGTAGACACAAAACGATCCCCCACAGGGACCGTCACCTTCCTCCTTCACCGCCCGGCCGGGAAGGTGCCCCCAGAACAGCGCTTACAGCCCAAGGGCCGGACCCACGGCCCGCGAGTTGCGGAAGCGCGCCGGAACGTCGATGGTGCTGGTGAAGGCGAGCGCGGTAACGGGACCGACTGTAGATAAGCGCCCAACAGGGACCCCGCCAAAGTCGCGCTTATGTCTTTGATGTTATTACAGGAACCGGCCCGGAGGCGGGGTCCCTATCGGCGCCGATTGGGACCCTGGCGCCTCAGGAATTTTTCATGCAACTTCAACGCGTTCGGCGGCATTCGGGGTGGGGTCCCGATTGGGTGCTGAAACACAAGTAGTTCTCGAGCAGGACGCGGTTCTTCATCGTCTGGTGCCAGCGTTCGATCTTGCCCTGGGTCATCGGGTGATAGGGCGCCCCGCGGATGTGCTTGATCCCTTTGTCGGCGAGCCAGGCGGCGAGGTCTGCCGCGATGTAGCTCGACCCGTTGTCGGACAGAAGCCGAGGTCGGTGAACGACGTGGGCACGGTCGAGCCCGGCAGCCGACAGCGCCAACGCGATCGTCTCGGTCACGTCCACGGCCTTCATCGTCGTGCAGAGCTTCCAGGCGACGATGAACCGGGAGAAGTCGTCGAGCACGGTGGACAGGTAGAACCAGCCCCAGCCGATGACCTTGAGATAGGTGAAGTCGGTCTGCCAGAGCTGGTTCGGCGCCGTCGTCTTGTCCCGGAACGCGTCGGCCGCCTTCATCACGATGAACGCCGGGCTGGTGATCAGGCCATGGGCCCTGAGCAGCCGGTAGACCGACGCTTCCGAGATGAACTGGGCGCGTTCGTCTGTGAAGGTGACCGCCAGTTCGCGGGGGCTCAGCTCGGGGCGTTCCAGGGCCAGATCGATGACCTGGCCGCGGACCGCTTCGGGGACCCGGTTCCAGACCCGGCGGGGGCCGGCCCGACGGTCTTTCAGGCCGGCCTCTCCGAACCGGCGGTACAGGTCGTACCAGCGGTAGAACGTCGGCCGGGAGACGCCCAGCTTGTCGAGCGCGCGCCGGACCGGCAGATGCGACTGCTCGACCAGGCGGACGATCTCGAGCTTTTCCGAAGCCGCGTATCTCATTCGGGGTCGCCCCCATCCCCGAGCGTGTTTTTTTTGAGCAGCCGGTTCTCGAGGGCGAGGTCGGCGACCAACTCCTTAAGGTCGCTCATCTCGCGACGCAGCCCCTTGACCTCGCCCGACGAGGCCTGGCGTTCGGTATCCCCGGCGAGCCGCTTCTTGCCCGCCTCGAGAAACTCCTTCGACCAAGCGTAGTACAGGCTCTCGGCGATGCCCTCGCGCCGGCACAGCTCGGCGATCGCGTGCTCGCCGCGCAGGCCCGACAGCACGATCCGGATCTTCTCTTCCGCCGAATATCTCTTGCGCGTCGCGCGACGGATCTCGCGCACGTGCTGTTCGGCCGTTTCCGACGGCCCGGGTTTCTGTCTCATCTTCGCTCCCTCACGGGCTACGATGAGCCAGAAACCCTCCGTTCGCAAAAGCCCTCAACCTGTCTCACAGTTGCTGACGCCGGACACCGCACGCCACTTTCGCCGATCCAGCCCATCAACTCATCTGAATCGAAATGTCCGTAACCGGAATAGATGAGGTTTGCCGTCACTTCATTCGCAAAGGTCAGCAGGGCATTGTATGCCCCCTCCATGGGCCGGCGGGGATCGTGTACGCCGACGTGGGCGGTAACGCGAACCACGGGTGCGTCAGCGAGTAACCGCACAACGTCCACCTGATGCGCGGCTTGGCTCCACACGACCCCGCCTCCTTTTCCCGTAACGAATTCTTCCGGTCGGCGGGGGCGATAGACGAAATCGGTGAAATTAAGTGCGGTCACCGATCGCAAGAATCCATAGCGATCCGACACGATCAATTTTTTCGTGTGTGCGACGGGGAGGTCGTAACTATGACTGTGGCCGACCATGAGGATGATGCCAGCATTGCGTGCGGCGTCGACCATCTTGCGGCAGTCCTCGACGGTGACGGCCATGGGCTTTTCGACGAGCACGTGCTTTCCGGCGCGTGCTGACGCAATAGCGTGCTCGGCGTGCATCTCATGCGGCGTAGAGATGTACACGGCTGCGACCTCGGAGTCAGACAGCAACTGACTCAGCGTTGAATAACCTCGCGCGCCGAAAGATGCGACGAACCCGTCGCGGGCCTCCCTCCGCGGGTCAGCGGCAGCCACGACCTTGACCCTTGGGTGGCCGTGCATGGTTGCAGCCATCAGGGCATAGCCGCGGCCAAGCCCGGCTATACCAATCGGTAGCGGTGCATCGGTCATAGCCTTTGTGTACCCATTTTAGCGGTGGACAGGCGATCCAAACGAGATATACTTAGCATACTAAGTAAGAGGCATGGTCATGATGACGCGGGAAGAAAATGAGTTGCTCTGCCGGGTCGAGAAGGACGCCCCCATGGGCCGCCTCATGCGCCAGCACTGGCTTCCGGTTTGTCTTTCGGAGGAGGTGAGTGAGCCGGATTGTGTGCCGGTGCGCGCCCGCCTTTTAGGGGAGGACCTGGTCGTCTTCCGAGACAGTAATGGGCGACTAGGTGTGCTAGCGGAAAACTGCCCCCATCGTCGCGCGTCGCTTGCTTTCGGCCGCAACGAGAACTGCGGGCTACGCTGCCTTTATCACGGTTGGAAATTCGATGTGGACGGAAACGTCCTTGAGATGGCTTCGGAGCCTGAAGGCGAACGGCTGCGCCACGACGTGAAGCAAAAGGCCTACCCGGTGCGCGCGGGTGGCGGTTTCGTGTGGATTTGGATGGGCGCCCAGGAAGAGGTGGAGGAATTTCAATCACCTGCGTGGGCGCCGACCCCGGGAACGAACATCGCGATCGTCAAAATGCGCACGGCCTGCAATTGGGCCCAGGTGCTGGAGGGTTCGATCAACTCGGCCCACTCATCGAGCCTGCACTCCAGTGACATGCCCGCGGCGAACGTCGACGGCGCCAAGGCTACGGCCACGAACTGGCCGCGCCCCTCAGTCGACAAGGCGCCGCGCCTTAAGATGGAGACCACCAACTTCGGTTTTCGGTATGCCGCGGTGCGGCGGCCGATCGTGAATGCTGAGACGCACGAATACGTGCGCACAACGCTATTCATCGCGCCGTTCACGGTACTGATTCCGCCTAACGATCAATACAAGCTCGCGCAGATGCTGGTGCCAATCGATGACACCAATACGATGTTCTATTGGATGGCGTGGCACGAGACAGGCGGAATCGCGCAGGAAGAATGGCGCGCTTTCTGCCGCGCGCGGCCGGGCATTGAACTGGACCGCAACTGGCGAAAAATCCGTACGTTGGAAAACAACTTCCTGCAGGATCGGGTAGCGATGAAGGCCGGTGACTTCACCGGCATTGCCGGCATCCCCGCCCAGGACATGGCAATGTGGGAATCGATGGGCGCCATTACAGATCGCACCGACGGGGAATATCTTGGGTCGAGCGATTTGGCCGTCGCACGGTTCCGAAACGTGATGATTGATGCCGTGCGGGCATTCCTGGGAGGCACGCCGGCGATCGGGACAGGTCCAACTCGAGTGCCACATGTTTCCTTATCGTCGTTCGAAGGCATCGTCCCGAAGAGCGCCGACTGGCGCACCCTCGGCTCGGTCAGATCGGCGAAGGCGGCCTAGAATGACGGTGCCCAGAGCAACCCATCTCTAAACAACATGTCGTGTCGTCGGGATAAGGAGGATTCATGACAACGCAACAGGAACTGTCCAAAGTCGAACGCGTCCTCGAACCGAGACTGAAGCTCAATTTTCTGTCACACGGCACGTTGGAATCACGCGACCTGGAGAGGGCACGCAAGTTCTACATTGAATTCCTCGGTTTCGAGTGCATTCGGACCAGTCCCGTATCGCTCATGATCCGACTGGGCGGCAACCACACCTACGCGGTTGTGGAGATGAAGAAGAAGACAGAGGAGATGGGCGTTCTCGGCCACAACGGCATCGACGTCGAAACTCAGGACGAGGTCGACGAATGCTACCGCATCGTGGTCGCGGAGGCCGAAAAGTGGGGGCTGCACAAGGTCACCAAGCCAATCTTGCAGCACGGTACCTATAGCTTCTACTTCTGGGATATGGATGGGAACTGCTGGGAGATCTTGACCAATCCTAAGAACGGCTACCTCTGGCTGTTTGAGAAGGGCGACCTCGAAGGTAAGGGTCATATGGACAAGAGCTTCAAACGTCCGGGCATGAAGCAGTAGTGGTCCCAGGTCGGCGTCCATCGAAACCGCGCCGCGATGCTGGCCTAACACCAAGCGTGTGTTGAGGATCTGACCGGAGAAGATGCATGAAGCGGATTGTTACCGCTGCGCTCACGTACGCCGCATTGATCTCGTCCGCGGCCGCCGAAGAAATCCCTCTGAAATTCGCCTACACCGCCCCCCTGCTTTCCTCGCCCTACTCGACGTGGTCCCAGTTCTGGCAACCTTGGGTCGAGAAGGTGAACCGGGAGGGCCGGGGCCAGTTCAAGATCGAGGTGTTTGGCGGCAACACCCTCGCGACGATCGCGAACGTTTACGACCGGCTGATCAACGACGTTGTCCAGATCGGCTACGGCATCCAGGCTGTTTCCGGGAAATTTCCACTGACCGACGCGTGCACCCTGCCGTTCCAGTCCGATGACGCCGCCCCCGCCTCGACCGCATGCTGGACTCTTTATGCCAATGGCACGATCGCGGCTGAATACGCCGACATCCATCCGATCGCTATCTGGGCCTTCACCCATTCTGGGCTGCACACGAACAAGCCGCTTCGAAGGCTCGAAGACTTGAAAGGCCTCAAGATAGCCGTAACACTGAAGCCGACTGGCCAAGCCGTCCAGGCGCTCGGTGGCACACCGATTGCAATGCCGATTAGCGATTTCTATCAGGCCCAAATGCGCGGTGTCGTTAATGGGATTGCCATCCCGTGGATCGGCATGCAGCAGTTCAAGCTGCAGGAGGTGACCAAATACCACCTCGAAGTCGCGCTGGGTTCCGGCGCGGGATTCGTGGCCATGAACAAGCGGGCCTATGCCGCGCTATCGGCGAAGGGAAAGCAAATCATCGACCGGAATTCCGGCGTCGAGATTTCGACCGGAATGGGTCAAACAGTGGACAAAATACAAGCGGTGCAGCGCGCTGGCATTTCGGGAATGCCAGGGCATACGATAACAACACTTGATGCCGCCGAAGAGCGGCGTTGGTACGCACTGGTTGAACCAACAGTGGAACGGTGGGCCAAAGCGACGCCGAATGGCGCCGCGGCGCTGGCGGCGTTCAAGGTCGAGCTTGCGAAAGCCAAGGCGTCTGCGAAATGAATTGGAACGTTGCTCCGCAGCTCGGTTGAGGGATTTCGAGGAGGCTATGGCGCAAATTTCCGTTTGTCGAATTGACGAAGTGCCAACGGATCGCGCGCTGTGCAGGCGTTTGTCGAACGGATTGCGCGTCGCCGTGGCGCATCTCAGCGGCAGCGAAACCGGTTTCGTCGCTTACGAGCATCTTTGCCCACATGCGCAAGGTCCGATTGGCGAAGGCCGGCTTCACGACGATACCGTCGTCTGCCCTTGGCATTTCTTCCGCTTCGACTTGCGGACTGGAAAGCCCGTGGGCACGGAAAGCGTGCTTCAACTCAGGCTGTTCCCGATTGTCGTGAAGGACGGTGAGCTTTGCCTCGACATCTGAACGAGTTCCGAATATGTGCCGGCGCACAGAGTCATATTGAGGCAGTTCGCGAGACGCCGGGGGAGCGCACGTATTTTTGTCAACTTGTGGGACTGACCGAGCCATCACCAGGAGAATTGCGATGATGTATGCCGATGTCTACGTCGACGAGAAGCTCGACCAGATCGTGGACGATTGGGATTTTCTCGCTGAAAAAGTTCTGCCCAAGTTCATGGGATTCCGGCCGGTGGGCGATAACGTCTACGGCTTTCGCCAGATCCTGCATGAGGTGCCGAAGACCGTAGACTTGCAGAAAGATGGCGGCGGCGGCCCGTTGATCGCCGTGTCGCACCGGCGCCATTTCGAGATTGGGCCCAAAGGAATGATGACGGTGAAACGGACGCCATTGGTCGCGCATATGACGATGGCCGGAACGCCGCACCACACCGAGTTCGTATACGGTTACTGGCACATCAATGATATGGACGAGATTTCGATCGATCTTCCGCCCACACCCGAGCAGCCGGGCTATGTGCTGCTGATCCAGGGCCACCCCACGGGCAAAGAGGCCGACCGCATCGCCTGGTATTGCGAGAAGTGTACCAGCCTGGTGCACCTGAGCGAGCTCGTCACCGGCACGCACGGGTTCAAGGATTTCTGGACTTGGGAAAAGGCCGTGGTGCGGGCGTACAACGCCGACCCCAAGCTGCGCACCTGCTGGGAGTGCGGACACGTGAACCCGCTGGGCTACATGGGCTTCGCCACCAACGACACGCCGGAAGAGCGCGAGTCGCGGCTGAAATGGTGACGATCGAGCCAGACCTTTCGTTCGATTTCGACGTCAGGGCCGGCGACGCCACCTGGGCGCGTAAGGGGAACCACGCGATCTGGTGCGGCAATCGCCCGGCCGACGCCCGGCCCTACGTGCTGCACGAATGGTCGGAGAAGGGCGTCCACCCCTTCCCGGTGGGGGAAGACAAGCCGGTGTTCCACCGCGTGCCCTCGGGCACGCCCTATCACATCGCGCGGCTATTCGGGTTCTGGGTGGTGAACGACGTCGACGTGATGCTGCTGACGGTCAAGCGCGGCGAGACGATCCACCACATGCTGACCGTCGGCGGGCGCACCGGCAAGCCGGCGGAGGCGAGCGTCTTGTTCGTCTGCCCGAAATGCGCCGCCAGGTTCGGCGAGGCGAAGTTCGCCGAGGTTCAGTCGGGCTACGAACGCTTCATCGAGTTCGCTCTCGGCAAGGTGCGGGCCTTCAACGCCGACGAGAAGCAGCGCAGCTGCCCGAAATGCGGCACCGTACATCCACCTGTTTACGGATTTCACGAGAAGGATGATAGCCCTGCCGAACGGGCTGCACGGATCGAGGGCTGATGATGGCTGAGAAACTCTGGCCACGCACTGAGCTGAAGATGGTTGGCGACTGGGGGGTGGCTAATTTTCATACCCTCGTCGGTCTGCTATCGGCGAATATGCGGTTTCGTTCCGAGCCGCGCTCGCGCTTCTGGATTCTGACGGGAACCGGGTATCGCGACAACATAGAGGCCGTGGCACGCGGTGAGGTCGATCTCGGTGTCACCACGCCGCTCGACGTGCCGCTCGAATGGGCGCGGGAGGGCAAGCACATGTTTGCCGGTCGTCCGTATCCGTTTCTGCGTACGCTCGGCTACTATCCTCAAGATGACCGCCTCATTTTCGCTGTTCGCGAGGATACGGGCGTCACGTCCTTTGCGGACATCCGCGAACGCAAATCGCCGCTACGCCTCGCGTCGTCGTCGCGCCATGAGGACAACTTCCAGACCTACGTCATAGACCGGGTCCTTGAGGCGCACGGGATCGCGCCCGGCGATTTTGAAAAGTGGGGTGGAAAATGGTTAGGCAGCGAGCGGCCGCAAACCTGTCTCGCTTATGCGGTACAAGGCGAAGCGAATGCCGCTTTCTTCGAAGGCATCATGACGCCGGGGTGGTATGAATGGGTGGAGAAGTACAAAGTTCGGTTCATCCCCTTCGAACGCGATGCGCTCGCTAGTTTACAACGGGATTACGGGCTGCGGCCCGCCACTCTCGCCAAAGGACGACTCGGCGCCCCAGGAGACGTCCCTTGTCTCGATTTCTCGCACTGGGCCGTATTTGTCCGGGACGACATGGACGAGGATGTGGCCTATCGAGTCACGGCAGTCTTGGTGGAACATCGCGCCGAAATGGAAGCTCGTTTCCGCCACATCCCCGTCGAGCGCAGCCCGATGACCTATCCGGTCGATCCGCACAAGATGTGGAAAGGGCTGGGCGCGCCGCTTCACCCCGGCGCCGAACGCTACTACCGCGAACATGGCTACATGAAGTAGCTGCGACCGCCTACCTCCGATAAAACCATTCAGCCAGCAGGTAACCCTCGTTCTCGACCTACGCCGGCGCTTTGGCTCGATCTTGTGCGCTCTCTTCCTTAACCGGGATTTCCCATGTGAACCTATTCCGACGGGTTGATGCTGACTCGGAATGGCTGGGCGCGCAACCGGTCGGTGTCTTCCGACGGCGCGCGAGCAGTTGTGAGCGGTGAATGGCCGATGGGAGGCGCGATGCGGCGTCATCGCCCGCAATTCGGGCGCACTGATCCTGTCGGCAACGAGCAGGGATGGGATTTCTCCGATCTGTCCGTCGTCAGGATTTTTGAGACAGGCGGATCGTTTTTGTAACGGAGGCTCTGGCCCATCTGGGTTGTCAGTCTAGGCGGCGGCTCGTTGATGCCGCAAGCGGCGGCGCTCGATGGTTTTTCGTTTGATGGTCTCCCTTCTTTCCAGGATGGCCTGGCCACGACCTGTGTAGACGTCGGCCGGTGTCAGGTTCCGCAGGCTCTCATGGTATCGGCGTGTAGATAAGCGCCCAACAGGGACCCCGCCAAAGTCGCGCTTATGTCTTTGATGTTATTACAGGAACCGGCCCGGAGGCGGGGTCCCTATCGGCGCCGATTGGGACCCTGGCGCCTCAGGAATTTTTCATGCAACTTCAACGCGTTCGGCGGCATTCGGGGTGGGGTCCCGATTGGGTGCTGAAACACAAATAGTCTATAACTTTCAATTAGTTGCCGGACAAAATGGCGGAGGGAGAGGGATTCGAACCCTCGATACGGTTTCCCGTATACACGCTTTCCAAGCGTGCGCCTTCAACCGCTCGGCCACCCCTCCGGATGAGCGTTACCTAGCGCGGAAGGCCGCGAAATTCAAACCTCACGCGCGGCTGGTGCAGCCGTGGACGCGGGCGGGGAGGGGGAAAGGCGGAGGAGGGCGAGCCCGACCAGAGCCGAGGCCAGCGATCCGAGCAGAATTCCGAGGCGCGTCTTCGCCTCGAAGGTCGGGTCGGAGAAGGCGAGCCCGCCGATGAACAGGCTCATGGTGAAGCCGATGCCGCAGAGCACCGCCATGCCGTGGAACTGGCGCCAGGTGACGCCCGCCGGCAGGGAAGCGAGGCGCGCTGCGACGCCGAGCCCGGTCGCCGCGAGAACGCCCGCCTGCTTGCCGAGGAACAGGCCGAGCGCGATTCCCAGCGTCTCCGAATCGGCGAGGATCGACGCCGACACGCCGCGCAGATCGACGCCGGCGTTGGCGAAGGCGAAGACCGGCAGGATGCCCCAGGTCACGTAGGGGTGCAGCGCCTTCTCCATGCGCACGTAGAGCCCATGGCCCGGCCGGAGCGGAATGGCGAGCGCCAAAGCGACGCCCGCCAAGGTTGCGTGCACGCCGGACTCGAGCACGCAGAGCCACAGCGCGATGCCCGTAAGCACGTAGGGCGCCACATGGCGCACGCGCATGCGGTTGAGGATCGCAAGGATCAGAAGACATACGGCGGCGAGGCCGAGCGCCGCGCCGGAGAGATCCGCCGTGTAGAACACGGCGATCACGATCACCGCGCCCAGATCGTCGAGGATGGCAAGCGCCAGCAGGAACGCGCGGAGCTGGGCGGGCGCCCGATTGCCCACCAGCGCGAGAACGCCCATCGCGAAGGCGATGTCGGTCGCGGTCGGGATCGCCCAGCCGCGCAGCGAGACGGGGTCGGGCGCGTTGAGGGCGGCATAGATCGCGGCCGGCACCGCCATCCCGCCGGCAGCGGCGAGCGCGGGGAGGGCGGCGCGACGGAAGCTCGCCAGCTCGCCGATCAGGAACTCGCGCTTGATCTCCAGCCCGACGAGCAGGAAGAACACGGCCATCGCGCCGTCGTTCACCCAATGCAGCGCCGATTTGTGCAGCCCGACGCCGCCCGCGGTAACCGCGATCTCGAGATGCAGCAGCTTCGCGTAGAGCGGCGCCGCCGGCGAGTTGGCGAGCCCCAGGGCGAGGATGGCGGCAAGCACCAGAAGTCCGCCGGCCAGCGTCTCCTGGGTCAAGAACTCCTGCAGGGGGGTGAGAACGCGACGGGGCATCAATCGGTGCGGTCGAGATTGTCCCGGAGCCGGTCGTGCAGCGCGGCGGGGTCGAGCTGGTGGACGCTCCCCTGCCCCGCCAGATCCAGTGCATGCGCCGCAGCGGCGCCCATCGCGATGCAGGGCCCCATCACCCGCACGGAGGAGAGCGCCGCCACGTCGCCGTCGATGCAGCGCCCGGCGGCAACCAGATTGTCGGCACCGGGCGGGGTCATCGCGCCCAGCGGCACGTAATGCAGATGGTCGGGGCCGAACGGCTCCCACACCAGCCCCTCGGGCCGGTCGTGGATCTCGATCGGCCAGCCGGTGCGCGCTACGGCGTCGGGAAAGCGGATCCCGGCGCGCACCTCGTCCACGGTCAGCATGTGCGTGCCGGCGATCCAGCGCGTCTGGCGGATGCCGGGAAAGCCATAGGCGCGTACGCGCGCGGCGCCGAACGTCGCCGGGAACTCGCCCTTGAGGAAAGCGATCACCCGGTCGGTCTGCGCCTTGCCCTCGAGCGCTCGCGCGCTCGCCGCCACCGGCTCCAGGGGCGTCTCCATATGGGTCATGTTGACGAGCGCCGTGCCGCGCCCGGGAAAAAAGAAGGCGAACCCGTCGTGGCGCACCATGCCCCACTCGCCGGCCTTGTCAACGAGTTTGCGGGAAATCTCGTCGCGCGTCGGCGGGTCGGCCTCGTTCACGCCTTCCAGCACCATCATCTGCGTGCCGTAGATCGGGCCGTCGGCCGAGACGCGGCAATCGAGCCCCGCCTGCCAGGCGACGACCGCGTCGCCCGAGGCGTCGACGAAGCCGGTGCCGGAAAGCCGCACGTCGCCGTGCCGCGTGGCGAGGCCGAGCTCGACGATGCGCCTTCCCTCGCGCGTCACCTCGCGCACGATGGCGCCGAGGATGACGGTGATGCCCGCCGCGCGGACTCGCTCCTCCACCCAGCGCGCGAGCGCCACCTCGTCGTACATCACGACGGTGGTGACCGGCCCGTGGCGAAAATGCAGCGCACCCTCTGCGCCCAGGTCGCGCAAAAAATCGTCGGCGACGAGGTGGGTGAGCTGGTAGCCGAAGTCGCCGTTGGAATAGAGCCCGCAGAACGTGCCAATGATCGAGTTCACCGCCTGGCCACCGAGCGCCGGCAGCCCATCGACCAGCGCCACCTTGCGGCCGAGCCGAGCGGCCTCGAGCGCAGCAGCGACGCCAGAGATGCCCGCGCCCACGACGCAGATGTCGGCCTCGATTTTCCAGTCGGGGGCGCCGCCGACCGGGCGGCGCACGGTGCGGGTTGTGGTCAGCACGCTATTCAGCCGCGACCCCCTGCGCTTCGGCCAGGAACGATTCGGCTTGGGCATAGTCGAATACGACCGGCTCGATCTTGCCGGCCAGGATCTCGGCAATGCGCGCCTCCGAGACCGGGTGGCTGAACTCGGCATTGCGCATGCCGATGCGAAGCCGGAGCTGGGCCACCGTCATCTCGGTGAGCTCCGCCCAGTCGTCTTTGGTGAGGCCGGCATCATCGATGCCGACGATACCGTGCATCATGTGGCCGAACTCGTCGTCATAGACGCGCTGGCAGGCGCGGCCGATCTGGCCGTCGAGCCCCGACCGGTCTCTGAGCTTGGCGCCCTCGGAATACATCGTGCAGTAGCCGCCCTCGGTGAACGAACTGGCGCGCCAACCGAGCTTGGCGTGCGACTTGTTCACCTCGCGCCGCAGCGCCGACAGCGTCTCCTCCTCCGGCCAGGGGGCGAGGCCGGACGGGTTGAGCCGCGGCATGCCCGGTTCCCGGATCGAATCGTAGATGTCCGCGAACAGGCAGTAGTGGCGGAACTCGGCCGTGACGGACTCGAGCAGCGCCTCGACCTCGTGCCGGTCGACGTCGATATCGAGCCGGGGCACCCACTCCCCCAGCTTGTGCTCGAGGTTCGAGACCATGCCGATGGTCTTGCCCTCGGAATCGGCGATGCCCGCATACTCCTTCCAGCACTGGCGCTTGAGCCAGAGCCGGTCGGTCTCGCGCGTGCGCACCGGCGAGGTCCAGTAGGTACGGACGATCTCGGCCTCGCCCGCCCACAGGGGCGCGTTCGCTTCGATCAGCGCACGCAGCGCAGGACTTAATCCCATGTCCGTGCTCCTTCGGCTACTTCGGCAGGAAGGCTTCGGTATAGAGCGTGGATGCGCCGATCTTTTTGCCGCCCAGCTTGGGTTCGACAAGGTGGTCCACCAGCCACTGCATCTTCTTCGGGTCGAAGTGCCCGTCGTCGGTGAAGCCGTCGATCTGCACGTCGTAGACCTTGCCTGCCATCGCTTCCGGCATCTTCATCACGTGGGACAGGATATTCAGCGTAGCCTCCTTGTTCTTCTTCATGAAGGCAACGCTCTCGAACCAGCCGGCGATGAACGCCTTGACGGCATCCGGGTGGGCGGTCATCGCCTTGTCTGTCGCGAACATCAGGTAGGTCACGAAATCCGGCAGGATATCGCCGAAGTTCACCAGGTTCTTGCCGCGCCCCTCGCTCTCCAGCTTCACGCCGGCCTCGATGGGGCCGACGATGCCGTCCACCTGCTTGGTGATCAGGGCCGAGATTTCCGAGGCCATGCCGCCGACCGGCACGCTGACGATGCCATCCTCGCCCCAGCCCTGGTGCTTGGCGAACTGACGCCCGAGCCACGTGGTGAGCGAGCCCGGCGTGGTGGAGCCGATCTTCTTGCCCTTGAGGTCGTTGGGCGACTTGATGCTGCCATCCATGCGCACGATGATGGCGAGCGAGGAGGGCGCACCGCCGAACGTCGCCACCGCCTTCTCCGAAACGCCCTTCGCGGTGAAGAACACGTCCGTCGAGCCGGTCGTCGCCATGTCGATCGAGTTCGCCGCCATGGCCTGCTGCAGCTTCGCGCCGCCCTGGAAGCCGACCTTCTGGACCTCGATCCCGTGTTTCTTGAAGATGCCCTTCGCGATTCCGATGTCGGTGGCCGTGAACATGAAGGCCGAGCCGTTTGGCGCGCCGACGCGGATCTTGTCCATCGCCTGGCCCGGTGCGGCGAAGCCGGCGGCGGCGAGGCCGGCGGCAAGCGCGACGGCGGCGGCGTGGCGGAGTGTCGCTCCCAGGTCTGCACGCATCGTCGGTTCTCCCTGTTTGGTTGGCGTTATTCCGCAGCGATGGTGGCTTCGGCCTTCTGCGCCGCGGCGAGAATGGCGATCATCGGCAGGGTGATGGTGAAAAAGATGGCGCCCGTGTCGGACGACATCGCGTCCAGCCGCGCGCCCGGCTTGACGTACATGTAGGTGCCGGGGCCCCAGCTCCGCCTGCCATAGCTCATGGAACCCTCGTGGAGGTAGCGCAGCTCGGCGTCCTCCTGGCGGTGGGCGGGGATCTGGGCGCCCGGCGCGAGTCGGAAGAAGCCGATGGCCGTGCGGTACTCGGTGAACGTGCCGAGATGCTTGGTCTCGACGCCGGGCCGGTGGCGGTCGGGCACCCATCGGTAGCGGTCGGCGGTCATCATGGTCGGCACGCGGTAGCGCGGCTTGGGGAAGGCGAGCTTACTGCCCTCGTGCTCCTCCCAGATGGCGAGGTAGGAGTCCTTGTTGATCCGCCGCCCGTTCGGCCCGACGGCCTTGTAGACGCCGTTCTCGAACGTCGCGCCTGCTGCCATCATCTTCTGATAGGTCGCGTTCATCTCCTCGTTCGACAGGAAGTGGAGCCCGCTCGCACCCTGGAACTGAAGCACCAGGGTTGTGCACTCGCCCTCCTGCTTCTGCGGGCCGTAATAGGCGCCCTCGGGGAAGTAGCCGCACTCGCCCGGGCCCAGATCGCCATGGCCGGTCGATTGCAGGCCGGACAGCGTATAGCGGATCTGGTCGAAATTGTGCCGATGGCGCGGCGTGAAATACCCCTCGGGCACGACCGACATCGAATACTCGGCGGTCAGACCGGGTACGCCCGTCTCCAGGGGCAGGCGCTTCCGGCGGATCTGGTGCACCCGGCCGCGCTGAACGGCCTCCCAGTCGAGCGCGTTCGTATCGAGAATGGTCACGTCCGAAAGCACAGGGCTCTCCCTCCCGCGTCGCGTGGCGGCGATTGTTGAGGCCCGCCGCCATCGAGTTAAGGCGCCGCCCGCCCCGCGGCGGCGGCACCGGCGATGCGCCCGAACACCGAGCCGGACACGAGGCCCGACCCGCCCGGGTAGTTGAAGTAGAACAGCCCGCCCACCAGCTCGCCCGCCGCATAAAGGCCGGGGATCGCCTCGCCGGCGGTGTCCATCACGCGCGCGTCGGAATCGATTTTCAGCCCCCCGAACGTGAAGGTGACGCCGCAGGTGATGGCGTAGGCCTCGAAAGGCGGGGTGTCGATGGTGTTCGCCCAGTTCGACTTGGGCACCTCCAGCTCCTCGGTGCGGCGCCCGTCCTTGACGTTGGGATCGAACGGGATATCGGTGCGCACCGCCTTGTTGTAGGCCGCCACCTCGCGCAGGAAGCCGGGGGCGTCCACGTCGTCGAGCTTGCCGGCCAGTTCCTCCAGCGTATCGGCGGTGACCCTGGTGACCTGGCGGATGCGGTACTCGTCGCGCAGCAGGTGAGTGACTTTCGCGTCGAACACCTGCCAGGCGAACTGGCCCGGCTGCTCCAGCACCGCGCGGCCGTAGCGGACATAGGTGTAGTTGCGGAAATCCGCGCCCTCGTCGACGAAGCGCTTGCCGCGCGCATTGACGATGATGCCGAACGGGTAGGAATGCTTCTGGAAATTGTCGCCCACGGCCAGATCGCCGAACTCCGGCGCGTTGCGGTCCCAGCCGACCGAGTGCGCGCCCGACCAGTTGCCGTACGGCATGGCGCCGATGTCGAGCGCCATGCGGATGCCGTCGCCCATGTTGAACCGCGTGCCGCGCACCTTGGCGAGGTCCCAGCCCGGGCCCAGGCAGCGGGTGCGCCATTCCGAATTCGACTCGAACCCGCCGCAGGCCAGCACCACCGCGCCGGCGCCGAGCTCTGCCGTACGCCCGCCGTGGCGCGCCACCACACCGGCCACAGTGCCGTCCTCGACGACGAGACGCACGGCCTGGGTACGGTAGCGGATCTCGATGCCGTCTTTTTGGGTACGCGCGGCGAGGGCCTGGACGAGGCCGGGCCCGCCGCCCGCCACCTCGATGTGCGCGCCGCCCCAGAACTTGAAGCGGCCGCCCACCTTGAAGGCCTGGCGGCCATAGGCGGGGAGGAAGCGGACGCCCTTGGTGCGCATCCACTGGCCTGTTTCCCGCGCGCGCGTGACCATGATCTCGACCAGGTCCGGGTTGCAGCGGAGCTGCGTCACCCGGACCATGTCGTTGAAGAAATCCTCCTCGGTGTAGCGGCCGAAATCGGTGGTCGCGATCTCGGCGGGGGTGAGGTCAGGGATGATCGTCCTGAGCTGGTCGAGCCCGTCATAGGGGATGCGGTAGAGCCCCGCAGTGAAGCGCGAATTGCCGCCCAACTCGTCCTCCGGCGCGGCCTCCAGCACCAGCACCCGCCCCGCCCGCTCGCGCGCCGCCAGCGCCGCGCACAAGGCGGCGTTGCCGGCGCCGACCACGATCACATCGGCGTCACGCCCCGCCATCGTCCGATCCCGATAATTTTACCGCGACGCGACTATACGCGACCGGCTGGAGGACGACGGACAAAAATGGAAGATGCGCCCGCCCCCTTTACTTTCGGCCCGTCCGGCCACAAATGACGGGCGCCGCGCGCACTTCATCCGGACCTCCCCGTGCAACGCCGATTTCTCCTGATCGCCGTCTTTGTCATCCTCTGTGCGGCCATCGGCGGGTACGGCTATTTCCAATTCGTGGTGAAGCCCGAGATGGTGAAGGGCTTCATCGCCGCCGCGCCGAAGCCGCCGACGACGGTGAGCGCCGAGCCCGCCCGGGCCGAGCAATGGGTCGGGCGCCGCACAGCGGTCGGCACGCTGCGCGCCTTCCAGGGCGTGGAGGTGGCGTCCGAGGTGGCGGGCGTCGTGAAATCCATCGACTTCCAGTCCGGCCAGGAGGTCAAGGCCGGCGCGCGCCTGGTGCAGCTCGACGATTCCACCGAGCAGGCCGACCTCGATTCGAACCTGGCGCAGCTCCACAAGGACGAGCGCGACCTCCAGCGCCAGCGCGAGCTGCTGACCCGGGGCAATACGGCGCGGTCGAGCTACGACGCCGCCGTGATGGCGCGCGCGACCGCCTCGGCGCAGGTCGAGCGCGCGCGGGCGGTCATCGCGAAGAAGCAGATCCGCGCGCCTTTCGCCGGGCGCCTGGGCATCCGCACCATCGATCTCGGCCAGTACCTCTCGCCCGGCGCGACGATCGTGACCCTGCAGAAGACCGACCCGATCTACGTCGATTTCACCCTGCCCGAGCAGGCGGTCGCCGACGTGCACGTCGGCCAGACGGTCCGGCTGCGCGTCGACGCCTTTCCCGGCCAGGTCTATAGCGGCAAGATCCAGTCGCTCGACGCCAAGGTGAACCAGGAGACGCGCACCATCATGGTGCGGGGCGAGCTCGCCAACCCGGAGGACAAGCTGGTCCCCGGCATGTTCGCCAATGTCGAGGTGCTCGTGGGCGCGCCGCAGGACATGGTGACGGTGCCGCGAACGGCGGTGACCTACAGCCTTTACGGCGACACGGTCTATGTGGTCCGCCCCGAGGCGCCGGCGGCGGGCGACGGCGCCAAGCCGCTCGTCGTCGAGCGCCGGTTCGTCCAGCTCGGCGATACGCGGGAAAACCGCGTCGCGATCGCCGAGGGGCTGAAGCCCGGCGAGCAGGTGGTCACTTCGGGCCAGATCAAGCTCGAGAACGGCATGCATGTCGTGATCGACAATTCGGCCGCGCCCCGCCCGCCCGAACAGCTTCCCACCGAGTAGCGCGATGCGCTTCACCGACATCTTCATCCGCCGCCCGGTGCTCGCCACCGTGGTGAGCCTTCTGATCCTGGTGACCGGCTCGGTCGCGCTGCTCAACCTGCCGATCCGCCAGTTCCCGGAGCTGTCGCAGACAACAATCACCATCACCACGACCTATCCCGGCGCCAGCGCCGACGTGGTCAAGGGGTTCATCACCACCCCGATCGAGCAGGCGGTGTCCTCGACCGAGGGCGTCGACACGCTGGTGTCGACCTCGCAGTCCAACGCCTCGACGGTGGTGCTCAATTTGCGGCTCAACGCCGATCCCGACCGCGCCACCGCCGACGTGCTGTCCAAGGTCAACCAGGTGCGCGGCGTGCTGCCGCGCGAGGCGAACGACCCGATCGTCACCAAGCAGACGGGCCAGGGCTTCGCGCTGCTGTATTTGTCGTTCAACTCCGACCGGATGAGCGCGACTCAGATCACCGACTACATCACGCGCGTCGTGCAGCCCAAGCTGCAGACGGTCGACGGGGTCGCCAACGCGCAGATCCTGGGCGGTCAGACCTTTGCCATGCGCATCTGGCTCGACCCGGACCGCATGGCGGCGCTGGGCGTGACACCGGCCGACGTGCGCAACGCGCTCGCCGCCAACAATTTCGTCTCCGCCGCGGGCGAGGTGAAGGGCGCGCTGGTCGCGGTGCCGATCAACGCCCGCACCTCGCTCGACACGCCCGAGGCTTTTTCTCAGCTCGTCGTCAAGACGCAGGGCGACACGCTGATCCGCATCGGCGACGTGGCGACCGCCGCGCTCGGCCCGCAATCGACCGACAGCTCGACGGTGTTCGACGGGCTGAAGGCGGTGTTCGTCGGCATCTATGCCACGCCGACCGCCAACCCGCTCAGCGTCATCCAGGGCGTGCGCGACCTGGTGCCCGAGATCGCGCGCCAGGTGCCCGCCAGCCTCAAGGTCGCCATCGCCTACGATTTCGACCGAGTTCATCCGCGCCTCGATCGACGAGGTGATCAAGACATTGGCCGAGGCGGCGGCCATTGTCATCGTCGTGATCTTCCTGTTCCTCGGCAATCTGCGCTCGACCGTCATCCCGATGGTCACGATCCCGCTGTCGCTGGTCGGCGTGATGATCATGCTGCTGGCGCTCGGCTATTCGATCAACCTCTTGACCCTGCTCGCCCTCGTGCTGGCGATCGGGCTGGTGGTCGACGACGCCATCGTGGTGGTGGAGAACATCCACCGCCACATCGACGAGGGGATGCGCCCGTTCGCCGCCGCGATTCAGGGCGCGCGCGAGATCGCCCTGCCCGTCATCGCCATGACCATCACCTTGGCGGCGGTCTACGCGCCCATCGGGTTCGTCGCGGGCCTGACCGGCGCTCTGTTCCGCGAGTTCGCCTTCACGCTGGCCGGCGCGGTGATCGTATCGGGCGTGATCGCGCTGACGCTTTCGCCGGTGATGTGCTCGCGCCTTCTGAGCGGCCGGGCGCGCGACGGGCGCCTCGCGCAATTTCTCGACCGGGGGTTCAGCGGCCTGCGCGACCGCTACCGGCGGCGGCTCCACCGCACGCTGAACTTCCGGGCGATGACGGTGCTGATCCTGGTGGCGGTCGTCGCCATGACCGGGCTGATGTACCTCACCACGCCGAAGGAGCTTGCGCCCGAGGAAGACCAGGGCGCGCTGTTCGCGCTGGTCAAGACGCCGCAATACGGCAATCTCGACTATCTCGAACAGGCGACCAGCGCGGTCGAGAAGGTGTTCGCAGCGGTGCCGGAGGAGCAGCACACCTTCACCATCAACGGCTCGCAGGGCGTGCACCAGGCGTTCACCGGCATCCTGTTGAAGCCGTGGGGAGCGCGCGCACGGTCGGAGAAGGATGTGCTGCAAGACCTGCAACCCAAGGTGGCGGCCATCCCCAGCGCATCGGTGTTGATCTTCTCTCCGCCGTCCCTGCCGGGATCCACGGGCGGCCCGCCGATCCAGTTCGTGGTCACCACGACGGGCGATTTCCGCCAGCTCGCCCGGATCACCGACGAGCTCGACCAGGCGGCGAAGGCGAGCGGGCTGTTCATCTTCACCGACAGCGACCTCAAGTTCGACACGCCCGAGTTCCAGGTCAACATCGACCAGGCGAAGGCGAACAGCCTCGGCATTTCGATGCAGGACATCGGCGGTGCGCTGGCGACGCTGCTCGGCGGCAACTACGTCAACCGCTTCAACCTGAACGGCCGCAGCTACGAGGTGATCCCGCAGGTGCCGCGCCTCTACCGCGACACGTCCGACTGGGTGACGCGCTATCAGCTCCGCACCAAGGGCGGGCAGATGGTGCCGCTCTCGACGGTCGCCAGCGTAACCCGCGCCGTGGAGCCCAACGCGCTGCGCAGCTTCCAGCAGCTCAACGCCGCCACCATCTCGGCCGTGCCGTTTCCCGGCCACACGCTGAGCGAGGGGCTCAACTTCCTCGAAGACAAGGCAAACCAGTTGTTCCCCGAAGGCTATGCCTACGACTTCCAGGGCGAGAGCCGGCAGTACGTCCAGGAGGGCAATACACTCGTCTATGCCTTCGGCTTCGCGCTGGTGGTGATCTTCCTGGCGCTGGCCGCCCAGTTCGAAAGCTTCCGCGACCCGGCGATCATCCTGATCGCGCTGCCGACTTCGATGTTCGGCGCGCTGTTGCCGCTCAACCTCGCCGGGATCATCGGGCTTCTCAGCATCAACATCTACACCCAGATCGGTCTGGTCACCCTGATCGGGCTGATCTCAAAACACGGTATCCTGATGGTCGAGTTCGCCAACCGCATGCAGCGCGATCAGGGCATGTCGAAGCGCGAAGCGATCGAGCACGCGGCCGCGGTGCGGCTGCGGCCGATCCTGATGACCACGGCGGCGATGGTGCTGGCGACCGTGCCGCTCTTGATCGCCCAGGGCGCGGGCGCGCGGTCGCGCTTCGACCTCGGCATCGTCATCGCCGCCGGCATGACGATCGGCACGATGTTCACGCTATTCGTGACCCCGGCGGTCTATACGCTGATCGCGCGCGACCACCGCGCCGAGCGCGCGGCGGCCGGCGAGGCAGCGCAGGAGCCCGCGCCAGGGGAGTGATGCAGTCTCGATAGCCAGCCCCCTGCCGTCATTGCGAACGAAGCGAAGCAATGACAATCAAGAAGGCAGCTCCTACAGCACCTCTTTCCAGAAATCCTGCATCGCCTGCCACGACCGCGCGTCGGCGGTCTTGGAGTAGGCGAGCACCTCGGGTCGGCCCACCTTGTCGGCGTGGGTGTTGGTGAAGGCGTGCCGGGCGCCGCCGTACTTGACGACCTGCCAGTCGACGCCCGCGTCGGTCATTTCCTTCTCGAACCCGGCGATCTGCTCGGGCGGCACCAGGGGGTCGAGCGAGCCGGTGCAGACCAGGATCTTGCCCTTCACGTTCTTGGCGTCGGCCGCGTTGGCGGTGTCGAGAAGGCCGTGGAAGCTCACCACGCCCTTCAGCGGCGCGCCGGACCGCGCCATCTCCAGCACCACGTAGCCGCCGAAGCAGTAGCCCATCGCGCCCATGCGGGACGTGTCGACCCGGTCCTGCTTGGCGAGCGCGTCGAGTGCGGCGCGGGCGCGCTGGCGGGCCATCGCGCGGTTCTCGCGGAACGGCGCCATGGTCTTCATCGTCTCCTCGCCCGAGACGTTCCGGCCGCCGCCATACATGTCGAGGGCGAGCGCGACGTAGCCGAGCTCGGCCAGCATGTTGGCGCGCTTGCGCGGATGGTCGTCGAGGCCCGGCGCCTCGTGCGCGATGACGATGCCGGGCACCTTGCCCGTGCCGTCCGGGATGGCGAGGTAGCCTTTGCAGGCGGTGTCGCCGTCGCGGTATTCGAGCGTCTCGGTCTTCATGCTGTCACTCCCTGAAGCATCGGTAGGATGCGGTTGGCGTTGTCGGTCTCGATGGCTTTGAGCTCGGCTGGCGAAAGTTCCATCTGCGCCAGCTCGGACACGGTGCCCTCCATCGTCATGTAGGGGATGTCGGTGCCGAACAGGAGCTGCGAGACCGGCATGAGCTTGGTGAGCGCGGCCCAGGCGGGCTCGTTGGTCACGCTGACGATGTCGAAATGGAGCGTTTTGAGCGCCGGCGCGATGCCGCCGGGAAGCTGGGCCGCCAGCTCGGGCCGGCCGCGGACGAGGCCACCGATGCGGTTGGCGAGAAACGGCATGGTCCCGCCCCCATGGGCGAAGATGAACTTCACGTCGGGGCAGCGGGCGAACGTGCCGTTGAACAGGAAGCTCGCGATCGCGCGGGTCGTGTCGAACGGGTATTCCATCAGGGGCGCGTTGATGCCGGGCAGAAGCCCGTTGCAGTGCGCGCACACGGTCGGGTGGAAGAAGACGGCGGCCCTCCGGCGGTTCAGCTCGTCGAACACCGGCCAGAAGGCGGGGTCGCCCGGCCACCGGGTCTCGTAGTTGGTCTGCAGCTTGAACCCGTCAACCTTCAGCGTGTCGGCGGCGTACTCGATCTCCTTCAGGCAGAGATCGACGTGCGGCAGAGGGAGGAGGGCGAAGGTCGCGAACCTTCCCTTGTGGTCCGCCTTAAGGCGCGTCGCGAACTCGTTGCAGTCGCGCGCGAGCGCATGCGCCCGGTCGGGCTCGTTGGGCCGGACGATCACGGTCGAGACCGAGGTCACGGCGGTCGCCACCCCGTTCCGGTCCATCGTCTCCAGCGATTTCTCGGGCGTCCATCGGGCAACCGTCTGCCAGCCGATGGCGGTGCCCTTCATCCGCTCCTCTTCCTCGGCGAGCCAGCGCGGCGGCACGATATGGTGGTGGACGTCGATCCGGTGCGGCGCGGCCATTCTTCCTCCCCCTTTGGCGTCCCCCCGGGGCCACTGGACAGGCGGGGGCGCGCGGCCATATTACACCGCCATGCACCCGGTCGCCTTCACCAAGATGCACGGGCTCGGCAACGACTTCGTGATCGTCGACGCGCGCCGGCACGCGCTTCCGCTCGACGCGGCCGCTGCGCGGCGCATCGCCGACCGCCATACCGGCGTCGGCTGCGACCAGGTGATCGTGATCGAGAAGCCGCGCACCGGGCCTGCCGACGCGTTCATGCGCATCCTCAACGCCGACGGCGGCGAGGTGGCGGCCTGCGGCAATGCGGCGCGCTGCGTCGCCTCGCTGCTGATGGGCGAAGCCGGGCGCGATTCCGCCCGCATCGAGACGCTGGCCGGCGTGCTGGAGGCGGAGGGGCTGGAGGACGGGGCCGTCGCGGTCGACATGGGCGCGCCGCGCCTCGACTGGCGCGACATTCCTTTGAGTGTCGAGACGGACACGCTGCACCTCGATCTTTCGGCTGGCCCGCTGAAGGATCCGGTCGCCGTCAGCATGGGCAACCCGCATGCCGTGTTCTTCGTCCCCGACGCCGATGCGGTCGACCTCGCTGCCCTCGGGCCCGGGCTGGAGCACCACGCGATGTTCCCCGAGCGCGCCAATATCGGCGCGGTCACGGTGCGCGCGCGCGACGCCCTGCGCGTCCGCGTGTGGGAGCGGGGCGCCGGCCTCACCCGCGCTTGCGGCACCGGCGCCTGCGCGGCGCTGGTCGCCGCCGTCCGCCGCGATTTGGCCGACCGGCGCGCGACCGTGACGCTCGACGGCGGCGCGCTTGCCGTCGAGTGGCGCGAGGACGGGCACGTGCTGATGTCGGGTCCCGTCGCTGTTGCGTTCACCGGCGCGTTCGAGCCGGCGCTGATCGCATGACCGTCGAGATCGTCACGTTCGGCTGCCGCCTCAACGCCTGGGAGTCCGAGGTGATGCGGGCCAACGCCGCCGAAGCGGACGTTTCCGACACGGTGATCGTCAATACCTGCGCCGTAACGGCCGAGGCGGAGCGCCAGGCGCGCCAGGCGATCCGTCGCGCGCGGCGCAATCGGCCGGGCGCGCGCATCGTCGTCACCGGCTGCGCCGCGCAGATCGACCCGCAGCTTTTCGCCGCGATGGACGAGGTCGACGCGGTGATCGGCAACATCGAGAAGCTCCGGCCTGACGCGTTCGCGCGCGCGGAGCCGCGGCTCCGCGTCGCCGACATCATGGTCGTGCGCGAGACGGCCGAGCATTTGGTCTCGGGGTTCGCGGACCGCGCGCGCGGCTTCGTCGAGATCCAGCAGGGCTGCGACCACCGCTGCACCTTCTGCATCATCCCGTTCGGACGCGGCAACAACCGCTCGGTCCCGGTCGGCGCGGTGGTCGCGCGCATCCGCGCGCTGGTCGAGTCGGGGCTCAACGAGATCGTGCTGACCGGCGTCGACATCACCGGCTATGGCGCCGACCTGCCGGGCGCGCCCACCCTCGGCGCGCTGTGCCGCCGCGTGCTCGCTCTGGTGCCGGAGCTGAAGCGGCTGCGCCTTTCCTCGCTCGACCCGGTGGAGATCGACGGCGCGCTGCTCGATTTGATCGCGTGCGAGCCGCGGCTGATGCCGCATCTCCATCTCAGCCTTCAGGCCGGTGACGACCTGGTGCTCAAGCGTATGCGCCGCCGCCATCTGCGCGCCGACGCCATCGCGTTGTGCGACAAGGTCCGCGCGCTGCGCCCGGACGTGGCGTTCGGCGCGGATTTGATCGCGGGCTTCCCGACCGAGACGGACGAGATGTTCGCCCGCACCCGCGATCTGGTAGCTGAATGCGGCCTCGCCTATCTGCACGTCTTCCCGTATTCCGAGCGGCCGGGCACGCCCGCCGCCCGCATGCCGCAGGTCCCCGTGCCGGTGCGGCGCGAGCGGGCGGCGCAGTTGCGGGTGCTCGGCGAGGCGCGGCTCGACGCCTATCTCGGCCGGTTCCACGGCGCTGAGGCGCAAGTGCTGGTCGAGAAGCCGACGCTGGGCCGCAGCGAGCACTACGCCCCGGTGCGTCTCGACCGCGACGCCGCGCCGGGCGCAGTGGTCGGCGCGCACATCGCTGGCCACGCCGGCGGCGCCCTCATCGGCCGGCTCGCCGCATGAACGACGCCGAACCGAAGAAGCGCGGCTGGCTCTCGCGGCTCCGCGACGGGCTCAGCCGGTCCTCGGCGCGGCTCGGCGACGGCATCACCGGCATCTTCACCAAGCGCCGGCTCGACCAGGCCGCGCTCGACGAGCTGGAGGAGCTCCTGATCGGCGCCGATCTCGGCGCGGCGACGGCGGCGAAGCTCACCGCCGATCTCGCCCGCACGCGCTTCGGCAAGGAGGTGACGCCCGAGGAGGTGCGGACTGCCCTTGCCGACGATATTGCGGAAATCCTCGACCCCGTCGCGAAGCCGCTCGCGCTCGATCCCCAGCACCGCCCGCACGTGGTGCTGGTGGTCGGCGTCAACGGCTCGGGCAAGACCACGACCATCGGCAAGCTCGCCAAGTACTATCGCGGCGAGGGCAAGAAGGTGATGCTGGCGGCGGGCGACACGTTCCGCGCCGCGGAAGTCGAGCAGCTCAAGATCTGGGGCGAGCGGGTCGGCTGCCCCGTGGTCGCGCGCGAGACCGGGGCGGACGCGGCCGGCCTTGCCTACGACGCGCTCGAGCGTGCCCGCGCCGAGAACATGGATTTGCTGATCGTCGACACGGCCGGGCGGCTGCACAACCGCGCCGACCTGATGGCCGGGCTGCAGAAGATCATCCGCGTCCTGCGCAAGCTCGACCCCGCCGCGCCGCAAACGTGCCTGCTGGTGCTCGACGCGACGACGGGCCAGAACGCGCACCAGCAGGTCGAGACCTTCCGCCAGATGACGGAGGTCACGGGCCTCGTCGTCACCAAGCTCGACGGCACGGCGAAGGGCGGCGTGCTGGTCGCGCTGGCCGAGAGGTTCGGCCTGCCGGTCCATGCCATCGGCGTGGGCGAGACGGCCGATGACCTCCGCCCGTTCGAGGCGCGCGCCTTCGCCCGCTCGCTCATGGGGCTTGAGGGGTAGGGCCTTGCCGTTTCCTCCGTCGCACGGACGGGGCTAGCGGCCGCTTCAGACGACGATGTTGACCAGGCTGCCGCGCGGCAGGTTGCGGGGCTTTGCGCCGTCCGCAGGCCCGGCCGGCATCGGCAGCACGGCGCGGGCGTCGCGTGCCGCGGCGGGGCGGCCGGCGGTCTCGGGCGAAGCGGGCTGCGAGGGCGGCGCGGCACCGGAGCGCTGCGCGGAAATCTGCGCGACGAGCTGGGAAAGCGAGGCGCCAGGGCCGATCTGCATGGCGATCCGATCCGGAAGGTGGGACGGGCCACACGATGGCAGGCGGCGGTTAACGCCCGGTGAACCGCCCGCGGGGGCCGGTCCTTAACCCTTCATTAATTCGCTCGGCCGAGATTTGCGTTGTAATGCAAAACGTTGGCGACATCGTTTCCCTGGTGGCCCGGCAGGATCTGGGGTTCGACCAGCTTGTCGACCTTGCGCGCGACCGCTCGGTCGCGTCGCGCACGCGGCTGGTCGAAACGGTCGCCGACCTGTTCTTCAACAAGAAGCGCACGCTGACCGACAACGAGCGCGCGCTGATGGTCGAGATCCTGCGCCGCCTGATCCACGACATCGAGATGGTGGTGCGCCGCGCGCTGGCCGAGCGGCTCGCCGACGAGCCCGACGCGCCACCCGAGCTGGTGCGCACCCTCGCCGACGATTCGATCGAGGTGGCGCACCCCATCCTGGTGCGCTCGACCGTGTTGCAGGACCCCGATCTGGTCGAGATCATCCTCAACCGCACGCGCGAGCATCAGCTCGCCATTGCCGCGCGGTCCTCCCTGTCGGCCGCCGTGTCGGACGCGCTGGTCGGCACCGGCGATGCCGACGTGATCACCGCGCTGCTGGAAAATCACGGCGCGGAGATGGCCGAGGCGACGATGGCCTACCTCGTCGAGCAGTCGAAGCGCCTCGACCGCTACCAGAACCCGCTGGTGCAGCGGCCCGACCTGCCTGCCGCGCTCGCCCGGCGGATGTACTGGTGGGTGTCGGCGGCGGTGCGCAAATCCATCGTCCAGAAGTACGACCTCGATCCCATCCACCTCGACCGCAAGATCGGCGACATCATCGAGGACGTGCTGGACGATGGCGGGGGGGCGCCCGGCCCGCGCCGCGCCGATGAGCTGGCGAAGAAGCTTTCCGAGTGCAACGCCATCACGCCGCAGCTCCTGGTGCAGACGATGCGCCAGGGCGAGGTGGCGCTGTTCGAATCGCTGCTGGCGGAGATGTGCCGGCTGCGCCGTCCGCTCGTGCGCCGCATCGTGTTCGAGCCGGGCGGCCAGGGCCTTGCCGTCATATCCCGCGCCATCGGCATCTCGAAGCCGGACTTCGCCTCGATCTTCCTCTTGTCGCGCAGCGCCCGGCCGGGCGACAAGGTGGTCGACCCGGGCGAGCTGTCGCGCGTGCTCGCGTTCTACGACCGGGTTCAGCCGGCCGCCGCCGGGCGGCTGATCGAGCGCATGCAGCTCGATCCGGATTACCTCCAGGCGCTGATCGAGATCGACGAGCGCGCCGAGCCGGGCGAGGCCGGGGTCGAGGAGCTCCGCGCCGCCAACTCCAACGGCTGACAGTCCGACCGGCTGACGGTCAGGCGGGCGAGGCCGCCCCCAGGATCACCGCTGCCCGCTCGACGGCGACGCCCCGCGGCCCCAGGCGGACGATGTTCACCGTGCCGGCGAAGTCGGGCGAGCCGGAATAGTGCGCCTCGTGGCGCGCCGGCCCCACGCGCACGGCCCGGTTCCAATGGCCGAGGGCGACGTAGTCGGCGTCGGCGGCCGCGATCTCCGCGTCGCCGAACAGCCAGCCCGGCCGCGGCACGCCCGGCGCGGGCGGGGCGGGGTCGTAATGCCCGTGCGCCAGCGTGACGCGGAAACGCCGCGTCCGGCGCGGCGCCGGGCCGATCGGCGCCATGTCGTCGTAATCTCGATGGGCGCGGCCGAAGAACTCGACGTCGAGCGCGTCGAGCGCGACCGTGTCGTCGTGGGTGACGCCCAGGACGTGGACGTTGCCGGGCTCGGCCATGGGGCCGCGCCGCCACACCGAATCGGCCGTCGCCGGGTCGTGGTTGCCGGGCAGGATCACCACCGGCAGGGCCGCGTCGGCCATCAGCAGCGCCGCGCGCGCGACCACGGCGGTGGGAAGCCGGTTGTTCTCGAATATGTCGCCCGCCAGCACCACCGCGTCGGCTGTCGCCGCGCGCGCCGCGGCGAGTACGGCCACGAGCCCGCCCGCGCCGTCTCCCCCGTAGAGCCCGGCGGTGTAGTTGTCGTCGACGTGCAGGTCCGACGAATGCACGACCACCACCTCGCGCGGCATCTCGTGCGCCGTGCGGGCCGGGCTTTCGGCCGGGTTGGGGGGCCGTCGGGGAATCTGCGCCTCCGGGTTCGCCACGCCGGTGGGCGCGGATCGCGGGCGGATCATGCACCGCCCGGCCCCGGCGGGTCAACGAATGCGCGGTGTGGGAGGGCGCGGCGACGAAGCAATCCAGGGGACCTGGATTACTTCGCTCCGCTCGCTATGACGGATGGGGCGCTCGGCCCTACTTCGCGCCCGCGGGAACGCCGAGACGGGATTCGGCGAACGACCAGTTGGCGAGGTGCTCGACGAACGCCTTCACGAAGTCGGCGCGCCGGTTCTGGTAGTCGAGATAGTAGGCGTGCTCCCACACGTCGCAGGTGAGCAGCGGCATCTTGCCGTCGACCAGCGGCGTGCCGGCATCGTGGGTGGTGACGATGTCGAGCTTCGACCCGTCCTGGATCAGCCAGCACCAGCCGCTGCCGAACTGGCCGACGGCTTTCTGGACGAACTGCTCCTTGAACTTGTCGAGCCCGCCGAACAAATCCTCGATGCGCTTTGCGATCTCGCCCTTGGGCGCGCCGCCCTTGGGCGCCATGCACTTCCAGAAGAAGTCATGGTTCCACGCCTGGGCGGCGTTGTTGAAGATCGGGGTCTTGTTCTCCTTCACCGCGGCGCGGATGACCTCCTCGATCGGCTTTGCGGCAAGGTCTGAACCTTCTGTCAGGCGGTTCAGGTTGTCGACATAGGTCTTGTGGTGCTTGCCGTGATGGAACGACAGCGTCTGGCGCGAGATGTGCGGCTCCAGCGCGTCCTCGGCATAGGGCAACTTGGGAAACGCAAACGGCATGAGACACTCTCCCTTGAACGATGACTATCGAACGCGGAAACGCCGCCGTCCGCGCGGACGGGGCCTTGTTCCGCCAACGAGCCTACCCGCCCTGCGTTCCCCGGGGCACTGTGACAATCGGCCGCCGCGCCGGTCAGCTTGACGCCGCGCGGTATTCGGCCATCGCCTTCGGCATCAGCGATTCGAGATGCTGAATGCGGTTGCCGGGCGCCGGGTGGTCGGACAGGAATTCAGGCGGCCGTGCGCCGCCATACGACTGGAAGTTTTTCCACAACTGGATCGCCTCGCGCGGATCGTAGCCGGCGCGCGCCATCAGCATCAGCCCGATCGCGTCCGCCTCCGACTTCTGCGTGCGGCTGAACGGCAGCACGACGCCGAGCGTCGCCGCTTCGGCAAGGAGCCCGGCATACTGGCCGGCGCCGGTGCCGCCGAGGACGTCGAGCCCCGTCTGCAGAAGCGCCTGGCGCGACAGGCGCTCCGCCACGTGGTGGGCGATGACATGGCCGATCTCGTGGCCGAGCACGGCGGCAAGCTGCGCCTCGTTGTGCGCGACCTTGAACAAGCCGGTGTTGACCCCGATCTTGCCGCCCGGAAGGGCGAAGGCGTTGGGCTGCGCATTCTCGAACACGGTGTATTGCCAGTCGTAGCCCGGATTGTCCGCCGCGCGCGCCAGCCGGTGCGCCGCGTCGGCGACCACGCGGTTCATCCGTGCATCGTGCGACACCGGCTCCTTCGCCTTGATCTGCTTGTAGGCCTCGACGCCGAGCTGGTTGGCCTGATCGGGCGAGACCAGCACAAGCTGCGACCGCCCGGTGACCGGCGCTTGCTGGCAGGCGGCGAGCGAAGCCGCCGCGGCAAGCGCGGCGGCGGTACGGCGGAATTGCGAAACGCGCGAAGCCATCAGGCCGGGCGGACCTGCCACTCGCCGTCCGACGCCTTGCACGCCGTCGCGGTCTCGCGCATGTCCTTGGCCGAGGTGTGCACCGTCTCGGTGAAGTTCTTGCACAGGGCGCCGTCCGCGGCGGTGAAGGTCCGGTGGACCGTGGTCGAGCCGTAATTGCCGCTCGACGGGTCGCGCCAGGACGAGGTCTGGCCGGCGCGCAGATTGTCGAGCGCCTGGTAGTGGTTCTGGGCGTACTGCTTGGAGTTCTTCTCGCCAAGATAGTGGCCGATGGCGCCGCCGGTGACGCCGCCGAGGATCACGCTGGCGGCGATCCAGGCCGGGTTCGCTTCGGCCAGTGCCGCGATGATCCCGCCGAAGGCTGCGCCGCCCGCCGCGCCCGTCTGCGTCTGCGTGTCCAGCCCGGTCTCGCGCTCGATGGTCTGGCAGCCGCTGAGCGTGCTCGCCCCGGCGAGCGCCACCACCAGCGTAACGGCGGTCAGTCTGCGGACATGCCTCATCGTGCGCCCCTCCTTCCGGCATCCGGTCACAGCATGATAACGCCATAGCCACTCACCGGTTCCCCGCCGCGCGGAACGGCGCTCGCGCGGGCCGCGTTCCGACCTGAGACGCGGAAACGCACCGCAACGGACCCGGAGATTCCAGATGAAACCGATGAAACCGACGCTCCCGGCCCTCGCCGCGGCGCTCGCCGCCGCGGCCGGCCTCGCGGGGTGCGACATGGGCTATCACCCGGCGCCCACGCCGGTCGCGGCGAGCGCGCCGACGATTTCCTACCGCTATTCCGCGGAGACCGACCTTCCGCTGGTGCGCAGCGAGGCGCGCGATTATTGCGCGAGCTTCGACATGCAGGCGCACCTCGCGGACGTGGCCGACAACGGCGACGGGACGCGGACGGCGCACTTCGACTGCAACGAGCACGTGAGCGCGCCCGCCGCGCCGCCGCCGGCAGTGGTCGTCGCGCCGCCGGTGACGCGCCCGCCGCTGGTCAGCTACGGATACGCCACGCCGCAGCAATACGCGACCGCGGCCAACAACGCGAACGCCTACTGCCAGAGCTACGGCGCTGGCGCCCGCCAGGTGAACGTCGTCGCCCAGGAGGACGGCATGCGCACCGTCACCTTCTCCTGCGACCGGCCGCTGTAGGCGCGGGGCGTCCCTACCCCCGCCGGTAGGCCAGGTTGGGGGCGAGCCAGCGCTCGGCAGTCGCGACGTCCATCCCCTTGCGGGCGGCGTAGTCCTCGACCTGGTCGCGGCCGATCTTGCCGACGCCGAAATAGCGCGCCTCGGGATGGGCGAAGTAGAAGCCCGAGACCGCGGCGGCGGGCCACATGGCGAAGCTCTCGGTGAGGGTGACGCCCGCCCGCGCCGTCGCCTCGATCAGCTCGAACAAGGTCGCCTTCTCGGTGTGGTCGGGGCAGGCGGGATAGCCCGGCGCGGGCCGGATGCCGCGGTACTCCTCGCGGATCAACGCCGGATTTTCGAGCGCCTCGTCCGGCGCGTAGGCCCAGAGCTCGGTGCGCACAAGCTGGTGGAGACGCTCGGCGAACGCCTCGGCCAGACGGTCGGCCAGCGCCTTCGCCATGATCGCCCCGTAATCGTCGTTCTTCGCCTCGTACGCGGCGACCAGCCGGTCGAGCCCGATTCCCGTGGTCACCGCGAACCCGCCGATATAGTCGGCGACGCCCGCTTCCTTTGGCGCCACGTAGTCGGCCAGGCAGAAATGCGGGCGCGTGCCCGACTTCTCCGCCTGCTGGCGCAGGAAGTGCACCTTGGCGCGCATGCCTTCGCGCGCATCGTCCGCATAGATCTCCAAATCGTCGCCGACCGCGTTCGCCGGGAAGAACCCGACCGAAGCGCGCGCCTCCAGGAGCCGTTCGTCCACGATGCGGGCGAGCAACTTCTGCGCGTCGTCGTAGAGCGCGCGCGCCGCCTCGCCCACCGTCTCGTCCTCCAGGATGCGCGGGAACGATCCGGCCAGCTCCCAGGTGTGGAAGAACGGCGTCCAGTCGATGAAGCGCGCGATCTCGTCCAGCGGGTAGTTCGCGAATGTGCGAAGCCCCAGGAAGGACGGCCGCTTCGGCGCCGCCGCGGCCCAGTCCGGCGCGAAGCGGTTGGCGCGGGCGCGGGCGAGGGGAATGCCGCGCGGAGTGCGGTCGTTGGCGTCGTGTGCGGCGCGGGTGCGGGCGTGCTCCTCGGCGAGCTTCGCCGCCATGCGTTCGCGCCCCTCGGCGGTGGCGAGGCCGGCGGCGACGCCGACCGCGCGCGAGGCGTCGAGCACGTGCGTCACCGGCGCGTGGTAGGCGGGCGCGATGCGCACCGAGGTGTGGGTCTTCGACGTCGTCGCCCCGCCGATCAGCAAGGGCATGTCGAGCCCCTCGCGCTCCATCTCGGAGGCGACGTGCACCATCTCCTCGAGCGAGGGCGTGATCAGGCCGGAGAGCCCGATCATGTCGGCTTTGTGCTCGCGCGCCGCGGCCAGGATCTTGTCGGCCGGCACCATGACGCCGAGGTCGATCACCTCGAAATTGTTGCACTGGAGCACCACGCCGACGATGTTCTTGCCGATGTCGTGCACGTCGCCCTTGACCGTCGCCATGACGATCCTGCCCTTGGATTGCGACGCGTCGCCGGATTTCGCCTTCTCCGCCTCGATGAAGGGGATCAGATGCGCGACGGCCTGCTTCATCACGCGGGCGGACTTCACCACCTGGGGCAGGAACATCTTGCCCGCGCCGAACAGGTCGCCGACGACGTTCATCCCGTCCATCAGCGGGCCCTCGATCACCGACAATGGCTTGTCGGCGGCCTGGCGCGCCTCCTCGGTGTCGGCGACGATGAAGTCGTTGATGCCGTGCACCAGCGCATGGGTCAACCGCTCGGTCACCGGCTTCTCGCGCCACGACATGTCGACGGCACGCTTCGCCCCGTCGCCCTTGTAGGACGCGGCGGCCTCCAGCAGCCGCTCGGTGCCGTTCGCGCCGCGGTTGAGGATCACATCCTCGATCACGTCGCGCAGCGCGGCCGGGATGTCGTCGTAAACCGCCAGCGCGCCGGCGTTGACGATGCCCATGTCGAGCCCCGCCTGGATCGCGTGGTACAGGAACACGGCATGCATCGCCTGGCGGATCGGCTCGTTGCCGCGAAACGAGAACGAGATGTTGGAGATCCCGCCCGACACCTTGGCGTGCGGCAGCGCCGCCTTGATGCGCCGCGTCGCCTCGATGAAGTCGACGCCGTAATTGTCATGCTCGGCGATGCCGGTCGCTACCGCGAACACGTTGGGATCGAAGATGATGTCCTCGGGCGGGAAGCCCACCTCGTCGACCAGGACGCGGTAGGCGCGGCCGCACACCTCGACGCGCCGGTCGATCGTGTCGGCCTGGCCCTTCTCGTCGAACGCCATGACGACGACGGCCGCGCCGTAGCGTCGGGCCTCGCGCGCCTGGGCGACGAACTTTTCGGTGCCCTCCTTCAGGCTGATCGAGTTCACCACGCACTTGCCCTGCACGCATTTGAGGCCGGCTTCGATCACCCGCCAGTCGGACGAGTCGATCATCACCGGCACGCGGCTGATCTCGGGCTCGGCGGCGACCAGGTTGAGGAACGCCGTCATCGCCTCGACGGAGTCGAGCAGCCCCTCGTCCATGTTGACGTCGATGATCTGCGCGCCGCCGCGCACCTGGTCGCGCGCCACCTCGAGCGCGGTCTCGTAGTCGCGTTCGCGGATCAGCCGCGCGAACTTCGCCGAGCCGGCGACGTTGGTGCGCTCGCCCACGTTGACGAACAGCGACCCCGGCCCGAAGGCGAAGGGCTCGAGCCCGGCCAGGCGGCACAGGGTCTCGGGCTCGGGCGGGACGCGCGGCGGTGTGCCGGAAACGGCGTCGGCGATGGCGCGGATATGGTCGGGCGTCGTGCCGCAGCACCCGCCCACCAGGTTGAGGAACCCCGCCGCGGCGAACTCGCCCAGCACCTCGGCCATGTATTCCGGCGTGTCGTCGTAGCTGCCGAACGCGTTGGGCAGGCCGGCGTTGGGATGGCAGCTCAGCCGCACCTCGGCGATGCGGGACAGCTCCTCGACATACGGGCGCAGCTCCTTCGCGCCGAGCGCGCAGTTGAGCCCCACGACCAGCGGGCGCGCGTGGCGGATGGAGTTCCAGAACGCCTCGGTCGTCTGGCCGGTCAGGGTGCGGCCCGACGCGTCGGTGATGGTGCCCGAGATCATAACGGGCAGGCGCTCGCCCCGCTCGTCAAACAGGGCTTCCAGGGCGTAGAGCGCCGCCTTGCAGTTCAGCGTGTCGAATACCGTCTCGACCAGGATCAGATCGGCCCCGCCGTCCACCAGGGCGCGCGCCGTCTCGTCGTACGCCGCGACCAGCTCGTCGAAGCCGATGTTTCGGAAGCCCGGATCCGACACCTTGGGCGAGATCGAGGCGGTGCGGTTGGTCGGGCCCAGGACGCCCGCGACGAAGCGCGGACGGGCCGGCGTCTTCGCGCTCGCGGCGTCGGCGGCCTCGCGCGCGATGCGCGCGCCGGCGCGGGCGATGTCGGCGACGCTCTCCTCCAAACCGTAATCGGCCATGGCGATGCGCGTCGAGTTGAAGGTATTGGCCTTCAAAATGTCGGCGCCGGCGGCGAGGAACGCATCGTGGATCTCGCGCACGATCTCGGGCCGCGTCAGGTTCAGAAGGTCGTTGTTGCCCTTCTGCGGCTTCGCATGGTCGGCGAAGCGCCGGCCGCGATAGCCCGCCTCGTCCAGCTCGTAGCGCTGGATCATCGTGCCCATCGCGCCGTCCATCACCAGGATGCGCTGGGCCAGCGCCTTCTCCAGCGCCGCGGTGCGCGCGCCGCGCGCCACCCCGCGCGTGGCCGGCTTGGGACGCTCCAGCGTCATGACGTCGGAGCTCATGCGGTCTCCTCGCTTACGGTCCTGGGGCGCAAGCCCAGTATGTGGCTGATCGCGTAGGTCAGGTCGGCGCGGTTCAGCGTGTAGAAGTGGAACTCGCTCACTCCGTGCGCCTGCAGAAGGCGCACCTGCTCCGCCGCCACCGTGGCCGCGACCAGCTTGCGCGTGTCGGGATCGTCGTCGAGCCCGGCGAACAGGGCTTCGAGCCAGCCTGGCACCTCGGCGCCGCATAGCGCCGAGAACCGGCGCACCTGGGCGAAGTTGGTGACCGGCAGGATACCGGGCACGATTGGGACCGTTATGCCCGCCGCCGCCGCGCGGTCGCGGAAGCGAAAGTAGGGCTCGGCACCGAAGAAATACTGGGTGATGGCGCGGTTCGCGCCGGCGTCGAGCTTCCGCTTGAGGTTGTCGAGGTCGCGTTCGGCGCTCTCGGCCTCCGGATGCGTCTGGGGATAGGCGGCGACGCTGATCTCGAAATCGGCGATGCGCTTGAGGCCCGCCACCAGCTCGGCGGCGAAGGCATAGCCGTCCGGGTGGGGCGCGTAGGGGCCGGCGCCGTCCGGCACGTCGCCGCGCAGCGCGACGATATGGCGGATGCCGGCGTCCCAATAGCGCCGCGCCACCTCGTCCACCTCGCCCCGCGTCGCCTGCACGCAGGTCAGGTGGGCCGCCGGCTCCAGCCTGGTCTCGCGGCGGATGCGGGTGACGGTGGCGTGGGTGCGCTCGCGGGTCGAGCCGCCGGCGCCGTAGGTCACCGACACGAAGCGGGGCGCCAAGGGCTCCAGCCGGCGAATGGCGCGCCACAGCGCCGCCTCCATCTCATCGGTCTTGGGCGGGAAGAACTCGAACGACACCTGGATCGGACGCACCGGCTCCAGCGGCCGGCCGACGATCTCGCGCAGTGCGTCGGCCTTGGCGAGGGCGGTCATGTCACGGGCTCCGGCACTTTCTGGCCGCGCGGGCGCGGCGTGCGGCGCTGGGCGGGAAGGGGACGGTCGGCCGTCCACAGCTTCACGGTCAGCGGGTTGCCGGGCAGCGCGACCGGCGCGCCTGGGGCGAGGCCGGCGACTTCGCACCAGCCGGCGATCTCGCCGTCGGTGAAGCCGAGCCGGCGATGCGCGTGGCTCTCGCGCAGCGCCTCGACGCGGTGCGGCGCGAAATCGATGACGACCAGCCGCCCGCCCGGGCGCAGCACGCGCGCCGCCTCGGCGATCGCCGCCGCCGGCCGGTCGGCGTAGTGCAGCACGAGGTGCAGCGTGACCGCATCGAACGTCGCCGCCATCATCGGCAGGGCGTACATGTCGCCCTGGCGCACGTGGCAATGGACGAGGCCGGCGTCCTCCAGCCGGGCGCGCGCCACGGCCAGCATGTCGCGCGACTGGTCGATGCCGACGCCGCGCATCACCTGCGGCCCCAGCACCTCGAGGATGCGCCCGGTGCCGGTGCCGATGTCGAGCAGCGCGTCGATCCCTTCGGCGGGCAGGGCGCGGGCGAGCGCGGCCTCGACCTCGCGCTCGTCGACGTAGAGCGAGCGGATCTCGTCCCACCGCCCCGCGTTGACGGCGAAATAGGCGGATGCGGCGGCGGCCCGCGCCTTCTTCACCGCGCGCAGCCGGTCGCGGTCGAGCGCGAGCTGGGGGTCGTCGTCGGGCACCATCGCGGCCAGCATGCGCGCCAAATTGGCGGGGCCGACGTCGGCCGGCCGGTCGGCCAGGCGGTAGAACACCCACTGGCCTTCGGGCAACCGGTCCAGAAGCCGCGCGTCGCACAGCAGCTTCAGGTGGCGCGACACGCGCGGCTGGCTCTGGCCCAGTACCTGGGTCAGCTCCGACACCGTCATCTCGCCCTCGGCGAGCAGCGCGAGGATGCGCAGCCGCGTCGGCTCGGCGGCGGCGCGCAGCCCGGAAAGGAGTGCCTCCATCGTTTCCTCGGCCCGATTGCGGGTGGGACGATAGCATGCGTACTAGCGCATATAAAGATATTTTTATATGGCTATGTGAGAGGCGCCACCCCCACCGTCCGGGCCCGCGCGCGGCGAAACTGCCACTAGGCATTCTGTCCGGCGTGTGTTAAGGCTCGATCGTATCGTGGACCGCCGGGGGGACGGGCCGCCCTGACAGTGCATTTGCCTTCCGACTTAATCTCGTCTTTACGGACCCTGCCTACCTTTCCGGGCCTGGCGGGGCGGGTTCGGCTGGAATTGTCACGTTTGGCGGATTCGCTTAGGATCGGTTTGGCATGCATCCCCGGGAGCCGGCGCAGTTTTCGCGCCGCGCCGGTGAAACAAGAGGGCAGGACGCCTTGACCAGTTTGACGAAGGACGTACCGGCTGTGCGCCGGGGGATTGCGGTTGTGGTGTCGGGGCTCGCGCTGGTGACGGCCGGTTGCGCCACGCCGCCCGAGAACGACCCGGCGGCGATGGCGGCTTACAAGCAGGCCAACGATCCGATCGAGCCGTTCAACCGGAACATGTTGAAGGTCAACCTGGTCCTGGACGACGCGGTCCTCAAGCCGATCGCCTACGTCTACAAGGAAACCCTGCCGAAGCTCGCCCAGGATTCCGTCGATTCGTTCCTGCACAATTTGCGCACGCCGGTGATCCTGGCGAACGACCTGATGCAGGGCTCGGGCGACCGCGCCTGGACCACCCTCGTCCGCTTCGCCACAAACTCCACCATCGGAATCGGCGGGCTGGTCGACGTTGCCGCGGATATGGGCTACCCCAGCCACGACGAGGATTTCGGCCAGACACTGGCGGTATGGGGCATCGAGTCTGGCCCGTATCTGATGCTGCCCTTGTTCGGACCCTCGAACCCGCGTGACGCGATCGGCCGGGCGGTCGATTCCGTGATCGACCCGATCTCGTGGCTCGCGCCGACCTCGTGGCAGTACGGCCAGTTCGCCGCCGAGGCGGTCAACGACCGCGCGCAGAACTACGACGCGATCGAGGATCTGAAGAAGACCTCGCTCGACTTCTACGCCGCGGTCCGCAGCCTGTATCGCCAGCGCCGCGCCGACGAGATCCGCAACGGCGCTCCCAGCGCCAACTCGTCGGGCAGCCCGTCGCCTTTGAGCGGAGAGTCGCCCGCGCCGGGGGATGAGCAGAAGGCCGAGAAGCCGGCGCCCGCGACCTCGATGATCGATTCGCCCGCGCTCGACGCCCTTCCAGCCGCGCCTGCTTCTGTCCCCGAAAGCAAGATGGCGGCCGCGCCCGCACCCGAAAAGACGGTTGCGGTCGTACCCGCGGTCGCCACCGACCCGGTACCGATGCCGCCGCGTGACATGGCGCTCGCCCCCGTCGCCATGCCGGCGCATGACGTGGCGCTCGAGCCGGTGCCGATGCCCGAGGCCAAGGCGGCCCCGGCGTCCGACGCCGTCAAGGCCGCGTCCGAGGCGGCGGTGAAGGCCGTCTCGGAGCCCGCGCCCGCACCCGTTGCGCCGCCGGTGGTCAAGGCAGCGGCGCCCGCGCCCGCCCCGGTGGAGAAGGCGGCGGCGAAGGCCGCGCCCGCCGCAGCGGAGCCCGCGCCGGTAGGCCCGCCCTCGGACGATTTCTACGCCGCGACGCGCCAACTCGCCGCCGCCGCGCACTAGCCTCTCTGTTCCTGCCGCAACGGACGGGCCGATCCGCGAGGGTCGGCCCGTCTCGTCTCTGCTATTCTTTTCCGGCAATTTGAGGGAGAGGCGCCATGAGGCTCGACGGCAAGATCGCCATCGTCACCGGGGCGGCGCGCGGCATCGGCGCGGCGATCGCCCGCAAGTTCGCGAGCGAGGGCGCGCGCGTCGCCATCTGCGACATCGATGGAGAGGCCGCCCAGCGCACCGCGGGCGAGATCGCGCGGGGCGCCATCGGCATCGCCATGGACGTGACCGACGAGGCGGCGGTCGATGCCGGCGTCGCCCAGGTGGCGACGCGGCTCGGCCCGCCCGACGTGCTGGTGTGCAACGCCGGCATCCAGACGGTCTACCCGGTGCACGAGTTCCCGTTCGCCGAATGGAAGAAGCTTCTCGCCATCCATCTCGACGGCGCGTTCCTTGCCACCAAGGCGTGCCTGCCGCACATGTATGCGAAGAAGTCGGGCGCCATCGTCTACTTGGGCTCCGTGCTGTCGAAGGATGCGGCGCTGCTCAAATGCGCCTACACCACGGCAAAGCACGGGCTCGTCGGGCTCGCCAAGGTCGTGGCGAAGGAGGGCGCGGCGCACGGCGTGCGCACCAACGTGATCTGCCCGTCCTTCGTGATGACCGACCTGGTGAAAAAGCAGATCCCCGAGCAGGCCCGGGCGCTCGGCATATCGGAGGATGAGGTCATCTCGCGCATCATGCTGGGCGACACGCTGGACCAGGAATTCACCACCGTCGAGGAGGTGGCCGAGATCGCGACCTTATTCGCGTCCTTCCCCTCGCTCGCCCTGACCGGCCAGTCGCTGCTGGTCGCCCACGGCGCGCATATGGAGTAGGGGCCGCTTCCCCTACGCCGTGCCGGCCGCCCAGGGCTGGGTCTCGTAGCCCGGCAGGAAAGCCTGGTTGGTCTGGGCCGGATTGCGGTTGACCAGCGGGCGGGCATAGAGCGGGTGGGTCATCGACCGCACCTCGTGCTCGAGGGTGAACAGCACCTCGTTCGTCATCGGGTCGACGATGTCGCAGAAGCGGTACTGGAACTGATCGGACTCCTCGCTCACCAGGCCGCGGTCGTTCAGCCTCTTGTGCGGTCCGGAGAAGTCGGTGACGTAGATCGCGACGTGGTGGCCGTCATAGGCGTCGACCGCGCCCGCGGTCTCGCGATAGACGATCTCCTGGTTGTGGCCGACCTGCGCGTGCGCCGCCTCCACCCCGTCCTCGCGCGACACGCGCGCCCTCGTCCCCATGACCTTGCGGTAGAACTCGGCGATGCCCTTGGCCGTGCCCTCGGGCACCGGCAGCTCGACATAGGGCATGCCGAGGATCACCTTGCCGAACCGGTCGGCGTCGGGCGCGTGGCAGCGCAGCCGGTTACCCCACGGGCAGGTCGTGTCGACATAGTCGTTCTTGGGCTCGAAGGCGAACTGGGTGTCCCCCAGCTTGGGCGCTACCTTCTCCAGCCGGTCGATCAGCGCCGCGCGGTCGGGCAGCACCAGGCCGGTGCGCCCCCGCAGCACCTGCGCTTCGCCGGTCGGCAGATGGAACTGCGACCTTCCCACGTTGATCCACATGTTGTAATCGCTGGTCATCAGGAACGGGTCGCGCGTGAGACCCAGACCGGTGACGTAGAACAGGGTGGCGAGGCGCTGGTCGGGCACGCGCACGTTCACGTGCTCCATCGAGATGATGTTGCCGATGTCCTCGGCGGCGCGGTCGAAGTTCTTGTCCATGGCGACCCTCCCGGTCTCAGTGGCTGAAGATTACGCCTTCCGCCGTCCCTGTGAAAGGCGAACCCCTACCCGATGCGGAGCGCGCGCGAGGTGCGTTTTTCGGCGATGCGCCAGCCTTCTTGCATGAGGCGGTGGAGCTCGACCGTCGGGAAGATCGCGACGATACCCTTGCTGGTGCCCGGCTCGCTTCCCTTGCCGCGCACGCCCGGCACGATGACGGTGAGCGCGCGCACCTCGGCCGTGCGCGCGTCCTTCACCGTGACCTCGAGGTTGCAGACCAGGTGAAAGACCATCCGGTCTTCCGGCGCGACGGCGGGATCGCCGCGCTCGGGCAGGCGGTTCACGTGCGCCGCGATCTCGGCGCGTCCCTTGAAAGCACCGGCGTCGCCCTCGCGGAACCAGATGCCGTCCTCGGCGAACAGCGCCGCCGCCTCTTCGCCCTTCACCGCGTCGAGCCGGTTGTAGAAGCGGATGGTGTTCTGCGCGCATTCCCACTCGATGGCGCGGCGCGGCGCGTCGTCCATCGTCATTCCGCCGCGAGGCGTGCGTTCGTGGCCATGCGACGCGCCACCTCGGACGGGTCGCCGCCCGCCTCGACCAGCGCGTCGAACGACAGGAGGTCGGGGAAGGCGTTCTGCACCGGGTCGCGCACGACCCCCAGCGGATCGCGTCCGGCCTGCACATCTGCGACGGCGGCGAGCATCAGCCGGCGCGCCGCGATGATCGCCGTGTCGGTGGTGGCGAGGTGCTCCTGCGTGCGGTCCTGGATCGCGCCCTGGCTTTCGGTGGCGAAGGCGTCGTGCACCCCGAACACCGGCCCCATGCCGGTGAAGCTCTCGTCCATCCCGGTGCGGTCCTGCTTGTAGCGGTTCGACCGCTTGCGCGCATGGTGGAACTCGTCCTCGTACTCGCTCGGCGGGCCTTCGCGGAAGGCCGGCGCGTCCTTCGCGCCCGAGGCCAGCACCTCGGCGATCGTCCGGTCGCGGCGTAGCAGGAACCCCCAGCGCCAATGCGTCTGGTCGTCGATCGGCACGTGCCAGATGCCGATCTGCCCGTCGCCGCCCTGCGGCCCGGCGATGACCGAGAAGTTGGGCATGCCGAACGCGGTGACGCGGAGATAGGTGCGGCCCTGGCCTGCGGGGCGGAGCTGGTACAGCCGGAGGCCGAACGCCGTCTCCTCCACCTCGATCCTGGGCACCGCGTAGGGGTTGACCGTTTCGTTGTCGGGCACACCGCCGCCGGCCAGCGATCCGAACATCAGCCCTTGCTTGTCGCGCTTCAGGTTGCGGTGCAGGAAGCCGACATGGGCCGGGTCGTAATTGCCCTCGTTCGCCTGCAAATAGTTGCACGAGACATGGATCTTCTGGGCCAGCACGTGCCTCTCGGGCCACGCGAAGAAGTCGTAGTTCGGGAACTCCGGCGCCGGGGACGGTCCGAGATAGGCGAAGAACGCGCCCGCCCGCTCGATCACAGGATAGGCGGTCTGGCGCACCTTGTCCTTGTAGGTCGAGCCGGCGGGCTCGCCCGGCTGCTCCAGGCACCTGCCGGTCACGTCGTAGAGCCAGCCGTGATAGAGGCAGCGCAGCCCGCCATCCTCCACCCGCCCGAACGAAAGGTCGGTGCCGCGGTGGCAGCAATGCCGGCCCAGAAGGCCCAGCCTGCCGTCCGGGTCGCGGAACAGCACCAGCTCCTCGCCCAGAAGGTCGACGGGCACGGGGTCGCCGCCCGGAGGCAGCTCGCGCGAAAGCGCCACCGGCTGCCAGTAGCGGCGCAGCAGCGCGCCGCCCGGCGTGCCCGGCCTGGTGCGGGTCAGCATCTCGTTCTGTTCCCGGCTCAGCATATCTTCTCCTCCGGGGCGCTCGCCGCGAGGGTAGTGCAAAGGACGCAGCCTGTCTCGGCCGGGGAGCCGGCTGAGCGCCGATCCAGGTCGGCGCGCGGTCGTTAATGGAACCTTAAAGGGGAGCCATCTTAAATGCACCGGTTGCCCAATCCAGGCCACCCCATGTCCGAAAACCGCATCCTCATCGTCGACGACCGCGCCCCGATTGCGGAGCAGATCGCGCAGGCCGCGGCCTCGTGCGGCTACGACGCGCGCACCGTCACCGACGGACAGGGCTTCCTCGCCGCTCTCGAGGCATTCCAACCGACCCACGCTGTCCTCGACCTGCACCTTCCCGACATCGACGAAATCGAGATATTGCGTGCCCTGGCCGAGCGGCGGAGCCCCATCGTGATCGTGTTGGCAAGCGGGGCCGGCGGAAAGCTGGTCGAAATCGGCGCGGCGATTCGGGTGCGACCGCGGGCTCGACGTGGCCGGCGCCCTCTTGAAGCCATTCCGCCGCGCCGAAATCTGCGACCTCCTGGAGCGGCTGCGCGTCCAGGCGGCCGACGTGACCGCCGAGGCGCTCGCCCGTGCGCTGGAGACGGACGAGTTGTTCCTCGCCTTCCAGCCCAAGATCGACCTCGCCTCGGGCGGCGTCGCCGCATTCGAGGCGCTGGTGCGCTGGAACCATTCGCGGCGCGGCGTAGTGATGCCGGTGGAGTTCCTGCCCGCCGCCGAGGCCGCCGGGCTGATGGGGCCGCTTACAGACCGGGTGGCCGGGATGGCGCTCGGCGCGCTGGCCGGCTGGCGCGAGCAGTTCGACGGGCGCATCTGTGTCAACCTCTCGGCGCGCGGCCTCGCCGACGTGACCTTTCCCGACCGGCTGGCCGAGCGCTGCGCCGCACTTGGGCTCGAGACCCGGCGCATCGATCTCGATTTCGCCGAGGCGGACGCCGCCGAGGGAGCGGCCGCGGCCGCGGACATATTGATGCGGCTCCGGCTCAAGGGGTTCGGGCTCGCGCTCGACGATTTCGGCACCGGGCGGTCGTCGCTCGTCCAGCTCGTCCGCCTGCCGTTCGAGGAGATCAAGATCGATCGATCCTTCGTCGCCGACTGCCTGCAGTCGGACGAGGCGCGGGCCATCGTCAAGTCGACCATCGACCTTGCCCATTCGCTCGGAATGCGCGCCGCCGCCGAGGGCATCGAGTCGCCCGCCGTGCTGCAGCGCGTCGCGTCGCTGGGGTGCGACCTCGGTACCGGATTCCAGTTCGCCGCGCCGCTTGCGGCCGACCGGGTGCCCGGCTGGCTCGCCGCCTGGCGCACACGGCGCGCGTCGTGGCTCGCCCCGGCGGACGGCGTCGACAAGACCCGACCGCGCCGCGCCTCGGCGCCGTCGGCCTGGGCGCGCCCCTATGACGGCTCGGCGGAGCTCAAGGAGGCTCTTGCCGACCTCCTGTCCGAGCGGCTCAACCCCCTGTGGGATCTCGGCCGCAACTCGCTGGTCGGCTGGCGCCCGGCGGCCCGGGGCATCGAGACGCTGCTCGTCCCCTACAGGCGGATCGTGGCCGAGTACGGACGGTCGCGCCGCCTGCTGCACGGGCGCCGGCTGATGGGCGACGCGACATTCGAGACCGCGCGCGAGCTCGCCGGGGCGGCGCCGGTGCACATCCCGCTGCCGTTCCGCATCTCCGACGACGAGGCGGGCGCGGTGCCGACCCAGGCGATCGAGCAGGTGCTGCGCCGCTACGGCATCAGCGAGACGCTTTACCGCGGCGTCGCCTTGTTCGACATCGTCGGCTTCTCGCGCCACGACCCGAGCCGCCAGATCGCCCAGCTCAACAGCCTGGAATGTTCGATCAACGCCGCCCAGAAGCTGATGGCCGAGGCCGGCATGCGCGTCGACCTGGCGCGCACCACGACGGGCGACGGCTTCTACATGTGGAACCGCGAGAAGGGACCTGCCGGCGACATCGACACCTACCTGATCGCGCTGCTCGCCCTTGCCGACAACGCGCTCTCGCGCGCCGCCGAGGGGCCCGAGTTCGTGCCCGAACTGCGCACCTGCTACGCCATCGGCCCGCACTACTCCTACTACCAGACCGACGCTCTCGACCCGCGCGGGCACGACTACATCGTCGGCGACGTGACCATCGCGCTGGCGCGGATGGTCTCGAAATGCCTGGCCAACCAGATCCTGATCCGCGACTTCGAACGCCCGGCCAACCCGCTCGCCCCGCCCGGGCCCGGCGAGGCGTCGACCAACCCGGTGGTGTTCATGAACGCCGCGCAGGAGGCGTTCGCCCGGCTCGGCGGCGCCCGGCTGCGCGACCGGGCGCTCGGCGTCATACGCTGCTACCTCACCGGCCAGGAAAGCGAGCCCGGTCGGTTCGACATCACCCGCTACATCATCCGCGATAAGCACGGGTTCGAGCACGCGGTCTTCAACCAGAAGTTCAACATCTATTTGAACGACAACGACGCCGCGGTCGGGTCTAACGTGATCTTCCTTGGACGGCGGCGCGCCGACCTCGCCGGGTTCGACGCCGAGAGCGCCTCACATCAGCTCTGGGGCGACCGCACCGCCGGCGCTGCGGAATAAGCCGCGCACCTGCTGAAGTTCGCCCGTCGAGACGCGCCCCTCGCAATGACAGGGACGGGCGCACGGACGTATCGCGGATGACAATGGGCGAGGCGCGGCGATAAAGTCGCGTCACAACCGTTGGGGAAGGAACGTCCGACATGGCGACCAAGGCGAAGCCGCGCGTCATCGCGCTGGAGGAGCACTACTGGGACAAGGACATCGCATCCCACTTCACGGGCCACGCAGCCGACCGCCCGGCGAAGCTCCTCGAGGAGCTCTACGACCTGGGCGCCGTGCGGCTCAAGGCGATGGACGCGGCCGGCGTCGACGTGCAGGTGCTGTCGCACGGCGCGCCGTCGGGCCAGATGCTTCCCGTGCAGGCGGCGCCCGAACTCTGCCGCGAGGCGAACGACCGCCTTGCCGCCGCCTGCGCCGCCAATCCGAAGCGCTTCGCCGCCTTCGCGACCCTGCCGACGCCCGATCCCATGGCCGCCGCCGACGAGCTCGAGCGCTGCGTCGCCAAGCTCGGCTTCAAGGGCGCGATGATCCACGGGCTCACCCACGACAAGTTCATCGACCGGAAGGAGTTCTGGCCGATCTTCGAGCGTGCCGCCGCGCTCGACGCGCCGATCTATTTGCACCCGGCCGAGCCGCACCAGGCTGTGATCGACGCCTATTACGCCGACTACGTGAAGGAGTTCCCGGGCTTCAAGGTGCGCCGGCTGGGGCTTCGGCGTCGAGACCGCGACCCAGGCGATCCGGCTCGTGCTTTCGGGCGTGTGCGACAAGTACCCGAATCTCAAGTTCATCCTCGGCCACATGGGCGAGAACCTGCCCTTCGCGCTGTGGCGCATCGACCACACGCTCCGGCGGCGCAACACGAATTTCTCGTTCCGCGACGCGTTCTGCGAGCATTTCTGGGTGACGACCTCGGGCTTCTTCTCGACGCCGGCGCTCCAATGCACCATCCAGGAGATGGGCACGGAGCACGTGCTGTTCTCGATCGACTGGCCCTTCGTCGCCAACGAGCCCGGTACGGCCTGGATGGATGCGCTCCAGATTTCCGCCGCCGACAAGGCCAAGATCTACGGCGAGAACGCCGCGAAGCTGCTGAAGCTTTAGCCGCGAGACGGCGGCGGCTGCGATGGAGGCTGCGACAGGAGGGGCGTCGATGGCGTGGCGCGATTCCCTGCCTCGAAGGGCGCTCTCTCTCGCCGCCTTACTGACCGTCGCGGCGGCGACGGCATCCGCGGGCGGCGCGCCGCTTCGCATGATCGACGCGCACAGCCAGGTGCCGCACGGAACTCGCGCCCGAGACGGTGCTGGCGCAAATGGACAAGGCCGGGATCGCGCGCATCCTGCTTGCGTTCGAGAACCGCGCGGACGTGGGCATGGTTCTCGCCCTCGCCCGCGCCCATCCCGATCGCATCACCGCATCGATCGGCCTCAAGATGCACAAGTTCATTGCGAGCGACGCCGCGGCCGTCGCCGGCATCCGCCGGCTCGGGCGCAATCCGCGCTTCGGCGCACTGTCCGAGCTGATGATCCTGCACCAGCAGAAGCGCGACTTGGCGCCCCTGATCATCACGAAGCTCAACTCGCCGGCATCGCACGCGGCGCTCGATATCACGGCGGAGCGGGGCTGGCCCCTGGTCATCCACATCGAGTTCGGCTTCGCCGACCGCGACGGCGAATACGACCGGTACATGCAGGGGCTTGAGGCGCTTCTCGCCGCCCATCCCGGCCGGTCCTTCGCGCTGACCCACATGGGCCAGCTCGACGCCGACGCCGCCCGGCGGCTGATCGCGGCGCATCCCAACCTCTATTTCCTCACCTCGCACGCCAACTCGGTGTTCACTACCTACCATCGAAGCAACCAGCCCTGGACCGAGCTGTTCTCGGGCGAGCGTCTGGCGGCAGACTGGCGGGCGCTGTTCGTCGCCCATCCGGACCGGTTCGTCCTCGCCTTCGACAACGTCTACAGCTTCGACTGGGCGGGCGATTACTACGCGCGCCAGGCGGCGCTGTGGCGCGCGGCGCTCAACGACCTGCCGCCGCCGGTGGCCGAGGCCGTGGCGCACGGCAATGCGGAGCGGCTGTGGCATCTCGGCGGCGCCGCGCGAGTCCGGCCCGCCTCCGGTCCGGCCGAGATCGTCGGTCCTGCCGGGCTCACCGCGTCCCAGGTGATCGCGCGGAACGACCGCAATGGCGACGGCAGGCTCGACCGGGCGGAGTTCGGCCGGCCCGCCCTGTTCGCGCGGATCGACGCCGACCATGACGGCTTTCTCTCGGCGCAGGAGTTCGCGACGCATTGGCGCCGGCTCGGCCGATGACCTATTCCATCGTCGCGCGCGATGCCGGGACGGGCGAGATGGGCGTCGCCGTCGCCTCGCGCCACTTCGCGGCCGGGCGCGTGGTGCCCTACGCCGCGGCGGGAATTGGGGTCGTCGCGACGCAGAGCTTCGTCAATCCGCGCTACGGCGACGACGGAATCGCGGCGTTGCGCGCGGGCGCGGCGCCCGAGGATGCGCTCGCCCGGCTGGTTGCGGCGGATGGCGGCGCTGCGCTGCGCCAGGTGACGATGCTCGACGCGCAAGGCCGCAGCGCCGTCCATACCGGGGCGGACTGCGTCGCCCATGCCGGCCACGCGATCGGCGTGCATTGCGTCGCGGCCGCCAACATGATGGCGCGCCCGACCGTGTGTGGCGCGATGCTGGCCGCATTCGAGGCGGCGCGCGGCCCGCTTGCCGAGCGGCTGGTCGCGGCGCTCCTCGCCGCCGAGGGCGTGGGCGGCGACATCCGCGGCCGGCAGGCGGCCGGGCTGGTCGTCGTCGCGGGGGTGGAAGTGGGCGGGCGGCCGGTCGACCTCCGGATCGACGACCATCCAGAGCCGGTGGCGGAGATCGCGCGCCTCCTCGCCTTCCAGCGCGCGCTGGAGCGGGCCGACCGGGCTCGCGCCCTCCTTGGCGCCGGCGATTTCGCGAGCGCTCTGGCGCTCGTCGACGAAAGCTGCGCGACCTACCCGGACGAGCCCGAGTTCCTGGTCCGCCGTGCCTGCCTGCTCCTCGCCCTCGGCCGCGCCGCCGAGGCGCGCGACGCGATGGCACGGGCCTGCGCCGTCCATCCGGGCTGGGCGGTCTATGCGCTACGTTTGGTGGAGGCGGGCGTGCTGCCCCTCCCGCGCGATGCTGTCGAGTCACTGGTCGCCGGGCTCGGCCCGGCCTCGTAGCAAAGCCCGCTTTACGCCGGATCGTCGAGCTCGGCGCCGACCTGGACCTCGATCACGCAGAGCGGCGCCGCGCCGCGGTTCTCCAGCGCGTGCGGGGCGCGCGGCGGGATGAACACCGAATCGTTGGCGGCGACGGTGAAGATTGCTTCATCGCGCATCACCCGGCCAATGCCGGAGACGATTACCCACTGCTTGGCGCGGTGGTCGTGCGCGTCGGGGTCGAGCCGCGCTCCCGGCTTCACAATCAGACGATGAATCCGGTAATGGCCGCCGGCCGCGACCGGCGCCGCCGTGCCCCAAGGCCGCGGGCGGGCGCTCTCCTCGCCCGCCGCGATGTCGCCGATGCCATAGAGCGCAGTGGCCATCGCAGCCCTCTCGCCGTCATAGCTCTCCACACGCGAATGTAGGCAGGCTGGCGCGCGGCGGGGGTGATCAAGCCGTGACATCAGGGCGGTCGTGCCGGTCGGGAGGCCGCTCGGCCGGCGGCTTCCAGCGATAGCCGAAGGCCGGATAGTTGCGGATCTCGTCGAAGGTGGGGTCCAGCTCGCGGAACGCCTGGCGGATGCGCTTGATCAGCGACCGTACGTTGACCCTGTAGCCGTCCTCGCCCTCGCCCGCGGCGAAACCCTCGCCGTGCACCACGTCGTAGATCTGGCGGTAGGACACGTCCTCGCCCGCCCGCGCCGCCAGAAGGTGGACGATGCGGAACTGGGTCACGGTCAGCGGCACCGGCTGGTCGCGCCAGTCGGCCCGCGCCGAGCGCAGATTGAGGAACAGCGGCCCCACGCGAAGCTGGTCGGTCTGGCCCTCCCCCGCCGTCGGCGCCTTCGCACCCTGGGCGATGATCTTGAGCCGGGCCACCAGGATGGCGAGCGAGCGCGACTTGTCGACGAAATCGACCGCGCCGCCCTCCAGCGCCGCCTGCTCGTATACCTCCTCGGAATAGGTGGTGAGGAACACGACGGGCATTTGGATTCCGGCCGCGCGCATGGCGTGCAGCACCTCGATGCCGCTCATCACCGGCATGCGAAGGTCGAGCAGCAGGGCGTTGTAGTCCTGCCAGTTGTGCGACTCGAGGAAGGACAAGAGGGCGCGGCCGTCGGAAAAGGCCGATACCTCGATCCGCTCGTCCGCAAGGTTTGTGGACAGTGCCTCCCGGAACAAGGGGTCGTCGTCGAGCAGCAGCACGCGCAGGGCCTCGCGCGGTTCGGCCTCGACTCTCATCACGTTCGGCCCCCCACCCGGGCTGGGCATTGGGAATACTCCTTACCGACTTAAGTGCATGCTGAACGCCGCCGGAGCCGATCCGGTTCACCATCGCCGATTTTCCTTTGGACGGGGCGGGTCCGGGGGCCGGGTTGACATATTTTGGTCACGCGCAAACGGCACGGTGGGCCCTATCTCATAACGCGTGCGTGCCGAAATTCAGAAACGGGGCTCGAATGTCCGTTGCCCATCGCGATAAGCCGAACCGGTCCCTGCAATCTCGCCGGCTCGCCCTGGCGCTGGTCGGGCTCATGGTGGCGCCGCTTCCGGCCGCGGCGACGGGCCAGACCGCCCAGACCGCGAGCACCACCTCTGCCACTGACCCGGCGCCGGGCCAGCCGGCCCAGGGGGCGAAGCAGTTCGTCGCCTCGGTGGGCGACAAGGTGATCGGAATTTTGAAGGCGCATCCGGACGACAAGATCGCGCGGGCCAAGGCGCTGCACGCGGTGTTCAAGGACGCGTTCGACGTGACCGGCATGGCGCGCTTCGCGGCCGGACTCTATTGGCGGCGCACCCAGCCTGCGGAGCGCGAGAAATACGTCAAGCTGTTCGGCGACTACATCGCCAACCTCTATGCGGTGAAGTTCTCCGGCTACCAGGGCCAGACATTCGCCGTCACGGACGCCCGGGCGGCGGGCGACGACGTGACCGCGGTCCAGACCAAGATCGTATCGTCGGACAAGTCGACGCCGGTGCAATTCCGTGTCCGCAAGACGGGGAACCAATTCCAGGTCGTCGACGTTTACGTCGCAGGGGTCAGCATGCTGATCACGAAGCGCGACGAGTTCAACACGGTCTTGGCGCGCGAAGGCATGCAGGGGCTGATGCAGAGGCTGAAGGAAACTGCAAGCGGCTAGCATTTGACGAGATTCGGCGCAGGGAGGGGCGCCACCAGAGGTTCGTTCCCGTCCACCCCCGGGATCGAACGGCCCGGACGCAACGCCGGGCGAGGAGCTCACGCTCCGTTTCCTAGACGTAGCCTCCCTCACTCGGCCGGGCCTTGCGCCCGGCCATTTTTTTGCGAACCCGGCGCGCCAGTGCCGCGTTCCTCCTCGGGGAAGGCTTCAAAGCACAAATTTGCGTTTGCCAAGTTTGGCTTGACCTTTGGGTCCTGACGGACATGATCGAATGCGAGCGACCGAGAAGGATGGGAAGGATGTCCATTCCAGCACCCCGCCGGCGCTTCCGGGCGGCGGCCCGCATGGGCGCATGACGCGGCCGTCGCAGTCGGTCGGGCGCCGCCCGCCGGCCATCGTTGTCTCCCGCGTCAGGCCCGCGGTCGATGGCGGCCGCTGGCCCGCCAAGCGGGAGTTGGACGACGTGCTCGCCGTCGAGGCGACGTTGTTCAAGGAAGGTCACGACAAGCTGGCGGCGGTCGTCGTCTACCGCGGCCCCGGCGCGCGCGCCTGGCGCGCGGCGCCGATGGTCTCGGTCAATCCCGGCCTCGACCTCTGGCGCGCGGAAATTCCGCTCGACCGGCTGGGGCGGTGGGAATTCACGATCGAGGCGTGGACCGACCGCTGGGCGAGCTGGACGGACGAGATCGAAAAGAAGCGCGCCGCCGGCCAGGACGTTTCGCTCGAGTTCGCCGAGGGGCGCGCGCTGGTCGCCGAGGCGGCGAAGCGCGCCACCGGGCGCGACAAGGCGCGGCTCCGGGCGGTCGAGAAGGCGCTTGCGGGCGAAGGAGCCGATATCGCCGAGATCCTGCTCGACCCCGCTCTCGACGCGGCGATGGCGCGCCACCCCGACCGCTCGCATGCCGACCGCTACGACCGCACCCTTTCCGTCACGGTGGAGCGGGTGCGCGCGCGCTTCGCCGCCTGGTACGAGATGTTCCCCCGCTCGCAGGGCACCGACCCGAATCGCAGCGCGACCTTCGCCGAGGCGGCGCGGCGACTGCCCGAAATCGCCGAGATGGGGTTCGACGTCGTCTATCTGCCGCCGATTCACCCGATCGGGCGGGCCCACCGCAAGGGGCCGAACAACACGCTCCACCCCGGGCCCGCCGATCCGGGCAGCCCGTACGCCATCGGGTCCGAGGAGGGTGGCCACGACGCGGTGCATCCCGACCTCGGCACCATCGAGGATTTCCGCGCCTTCCGAGAGGCGGCGGAGGCGCTGGGGATGGAGGTCGCGCTCGACTTCGCCATCCAGTGTGCGCCCGACCATCCGTGGGTGAAAGAGCACCCGGAATGGTTCCAGTTCCGCCCCGACGGCACCATCAAGTATGCCGAGAACCCGCCGAAGAAGTACCAGGACATCGTCAACGTCGACTTCCATTGCGCCGACTGGGAGGCGCTGTGGGAGGCGCTGCGCGACGTGGTGCTCTACTGGGCAGAGAACGGGGTGAAGACCTTCCGCGTCGACAACCCGCACACCAAGCCCGTCGCGTTCTGGGAGTGGCTCATCGCCGAGGTGAAGGCGAAGCATCCCGACGCTGTGTTCCTGTCCGAGGCGTTCACCCGCCCGCCGATGCTGCACACGCTGGCCAAGGCGGGATTCAGCCAGTCCTACACCTACTTCACCTGGCGCAACTTCAAGCAGGAGCTGACCGAGTATCTGGAGGAGCTGGTCGAGACCGGTGACTACCTGCGCCCCAACTTCTTCACCAACACGCCCGACATATTGCACGCCTTCCTGCAGACGGGCGGCCGGCCCGCCTTCCTGATCCGCCACGCGCTGGCGGCGACCTTGTCGAGCCTCTACGGCATCTATTCGGGCTTCGAGCTCGGCGAGAATCGCGCGGTGCCCGGCACCGAGGAATACGTCGATTCCGACAAGTACCAGATCAAGGTGTGGGACTGGGACCGGCCGGGCCACATCAAGGCGGAGATCGCCAAGCTTAACCGCATCCGGCGCGACAACCCGGCGCTGCACGAATTCGAGAACTTGCAGTTCTACGAATCGAACCACGACCGCATCCTGTTCTACGGCAAGATGAGCGCGGCGGGCGACAACATGATCTTCGTCGCCGTCAATCTCGACCCGTTCGAGCCGCACGACGCGTTGCTCGAATTCCCGCTTGCCGAGATGGGCGTGCCCGAGGGCGAGGCGTTCGAGGTCGCCGAGCTGATGCGCGACGAGACGCATCTGTGGCAGGGCGCCGCGCACCATTGGCACTTCCACCCGGACGTCAACCCGGTGGCGGTCTGGCGGGTCACGCCGTGGCAGCCGGTCGCCTTCCGCGGCGTGGCCGCGGCATGAGGGGTAGCGGCTTGGTCTCTTGGCTCGTCACGCATGCGAAGGCAGCGGCGCAAACTGCAATGCTGCCATTACCTCTCACCCGGTCCCTTGGCGCCGCCGGACATGCCACTGGCATGTCCGGGCCGGGTGTGCGTTGGACGCGCGGCAGGCGCCAAGCCCCGTGGGAGAGGGAACGTCGCCTCAAGCGGCCTTATTCTTATTCCGCAATCCGGCCCTGGATCGGGAGTGAGACCGCCGCTTCAGGGCTCCCCCTCTCTCTTGGAGAGGGGCAGGGCGAGGGGCCGAATGGGAGAAGGGGTGGCAAACCCGGCCGAACGGCCGAGGGGGCAGCCATATGAACGATCCGCTCTGGTACAAGGACGCGATCCTGTACCAGCTTCACGTCAAATCGTTTTTCGATTCGAACGACGACGGCATCGGCGATTTCGCCGGGCTGACCGCGAAGCTCGACTACGTGCAGTCGCTCGGCGTCACCGCGCTGTGGCTACTGCCGTTCTACCCTTCGCCGCAGCGCGACGACGGCTACGACATCGCCGACTACCGCGACGTACACCCCAACTACGGCACGATGCGCGACTTCCGCCATTTCGTGCGCGAGGCGCACGCGCGCGGCCTCAAGGTCATCACCGAGCTGGTCATCAACCACACTTCGGACCAGCACCCCTGGTTCCAGAAGGCGCGGCGCGCGCGCAAGGGCTCGGCCGCGCGGAACTTCTACGTGTGGAGCGAGACCGACCAGAAATACGCCGGCACGCGGATCATCTTCACCGATACCGAGGGGTCGAACTGGTCGTGGGATCCGGTCGCCGAAAGCTACTTCTGGCACCGCTTCTTCTCGCACCAGCCCGACCTCAATTTCGACAATCCGCGCGTCGTCGAGGCGGTGATCCGCACCATGGGCTACTGGCTCGACATCGGGGTCGACGGTCTCCGCCTCGACGCGATCCCGTATTTGTTCGAGCGCGACGGCACCAACAACGAGAACCTGCCCGAGACGCACGCGGTGGTGAAGAAGGTCCGCGCCGCCCTCGACGCGCGCTTCGCCGACCGCATGCTGCTCGCCGAGGCGAACCAGTGGCCCGAGGACGTGCGCCCCTATTTCGGCGACGGCGACGAATGCCACATGGCGTTCCACTTTCCCCTGATGCCGCGCATCTACATGGCGCTGGCGCAGGAAGACCGCCATCCCGTCACCGACATCATGCGCCAGACGCCGTCGATCCCCGACAACTGCCAGTGGGCGATCTTCCTGCGCAACCACGACGAGCTGACGCTCGAGATGGTGTCGGACCGCGAGCGCGACTATCTGTGGAAATTCTATGCCACCGACCCGCGCGCCAAGCTCAACCTCGGCATCCGCCGCCGCCTCGCGCCGCTCCTCGACAACGACCGGCGCAAGATCGAGCTTCTCAACGCGCTTCTCATGTCCATGCCGGGCACGCCGATCGTCTATTACGGCGACGAGATCGGCATGGGCGACAACCTCTATCTCGGCGACCGCAACGGCGTGCGCACGCCGATGCAGTGGTCGCCCGACCGCAACGCCGGCTTCTCGCGCGCCGATCCCGCCAAGCTCTTCCTGCCGGCAATCATGGACCCGGTCTACGGCTACGAGGCGGTGAACGCCGAGGCGCAAAGCCGCTCGACAGCCTCGCTCCTCAACTGGATGCGCCGGCTGATCGCCGTTCGGCGCAACTACAAGGCATTCGGGCGGGGCACGATCACGTTCCTCTACCCGTCCAACCGCAAGATCATGGTCTATCTGCGCGAGTACGAGACCGAGACGATCCTCTGCGTCGTCAACTTCTCGCGCGCCCCGCAGGCGGCCGAGCTCGACCTCGCCGCCTATCGCGGCCGCGTGCCGGTCGAGCTGATGGGCCAGAGTCCGTTCCCGCCGATCGGCAAGCTCCCCTACTTCGTCACCCTGCCGGGCTACGGGTTTTACTGGTTCCAACTCGCCACCGAGGCGAAGGCGCCCGAGTGGCACGAGACGTTGGCCGCACCGGTGCCCGAGCTCACCACGCTCGTCATCCCGCGCGGCTGGGCGAGCCTCGCCGCCGGAGAGCCGTGGTCCGTGCTGTTCGACCGCGTGCTGCCCGCCTACCTGCCGGGCCAGCGCTGGTTCGGCGCCAAGGACACGCGCATCCGCAAGGTCACGCCTTACGCCGCGGCGTTGCTGCCCGAAGAGGGCGGGACCGGGTGGATGATGCTCGTGTGCGAGGTCGCGCTCGGCGCGCGGCGCACCGCGCTCTACAACGTGCCGCTGTCGATCGCGTGGGAATCGGGGGCGGACGACCCGCTGATCGATCTCATGCCGTTCACCCTCGCGCGAGTGCGCCAGGGGCCGCATCTCGGCATCCTCTACGACGCGTTCGCCGACGAGCAATTCATGCGCGAGATGGTGGCGCTGATGGGCCGCAACGAGGAGGTGCCGGCGGGCGACGGGCGGCTCCGCTTCGTCGCCACCCCGGCCTTCGCCGCGCCCGAGCCCGACGCGCCGATCCGCCGCCTGGGCGTCGAGCAGTCGAACTCGTCGGCGATGATCGACGACGCGATGATCGCCAAGATCTACCGCCGCATCGAGCCCGGCATCCATCCCGAGATCGAGATGGGGCGCTACCTGGTCGAGCATGCGGGTTATGCCAACACGCCGCGCGTGATGGGCACGATCGAGCTCGCCGGTGCGAACGGCGAGGTCACCGCGCTCGGCGTCGCGCACGAGTTCGTGCGCAACCAGGGCGACGGCTGGCGCTACACGATCGACTATCTCTCCCGCTTCCACGAGGACGCGGACCTGGTCGCCGCTGAGCCGCAGGAGGCCGAGGCCGACCGCCACCCGACCTACCGCCATTTCGCGCACGTGCTGGGCACGCGCACGGCCGAGCTGCACCGCGCGCTCGCCATCGACACCGATGATGCCGCGTTCCGGCCCGAGCCGGTCGAGCCCGCCGATCTCGCGCGCTGGAAATCGCGCATCGTCGAGCGTGCCACCCGCGCCCTGCAGGCGTTGCAGGCGGCCCACCGGCGCGCGAACGCAGAGACGCGCGCACGCATCGATGCCGTCATGGCGCACCGCCGCATCCTCGAAGGGCTCGCCGACAGGCTAGGCGACGCGCGGCCCGACTGGCTGAAGTCGCGAATTCACGGTGATCTGCATCTCGGCCAGGTTCTGGTGGTCAAGGACGACGTCTACGTCATCGACCTCGAGGGCGAGCCGGTCGTCGGCATCCGCCAGCGGCGCGCCAAGGATTCGCCGCTGCGCGACGTGGCGGGCGTGGTGCGCTCGTTCGACTACGCCGCCTGGGCGGCCGTCCTGGCGCGCAGCGAGGGCCGCGCCGAAATGCCGGAGCACCTGCTGCGCCTCACGCTCGACTGGGCGGCCGAGATGAAGACGGTGTTCCTCGATTCCTATTTCGAAACCGTCGGCGAGTGTCCGACCATCCCGCGACCCCACGATTCGGCCGTGCGGCAGTTGCGGCTTCTCGCGCTCGACAAGGCGCTATATGAGGTCGGATACGAGGCGGCGAACCGCCCGACGTGGCTGCGCGTACCGGTGGAAGGGGTTCTGTCACTTCTGGAAACGGAGGACGCGACATGACGACCGCCCCGCGCCGCAGGCGAATCGATTCCGATGTCGACCGCATCGTCCAAGCCACCCATTCCGACCCGTTCGCGGTGCTCGGCATGCATCACGAGGGCGACGGGCTGGTCGTGCGCGCGTTCCTGCCCGGCGCGGACCGCGTCGCGGTGCTCGACCGCGACGGCGCGAAGCCGGTCGCGACCCTGGAGAAGACCCACGGCGACGGGTTCTTCGAGGGCGCGCTCGACGGCCGCAAGGAACCCTTCCCCTATCTCCTTCGCGCGAACTGGGGCGGGTCCGAGGCGACGCTCGAGGACCCGTACCGCTTCGGCACGACGATCTCGGAGACCGACCGCTACCTCTTCGCCCAGGGCAACCTCCGCGAAAGCTGGATGACATTCGGCGCGCACCCGATGACCTTGGGCGACGTGTCCGGGACGCGCTTCGCCGTCTGGGCGCCCAGCGCCCAGCGCGTCAGCGTGGTCGGCGACTTCAACCAGTGGGACGGCAGGCGCCACGCCATGCGGCTCCATCCCGGCTCCGGCATCTGGGAGATCTTCCTGCCGGGCGTGGGCGCGGGCGCCGTCTACAAGTATGAAATCCGCGCCCAGGACGGGTCCGTCCTGCCGCTCAAGGCCGACCCCTACGCCTTCGCCGGCGAGCGCCCGCCCGAGACCGCCTCGATCGTTGTCGACCTCGCGGCGCTCCATCCGCGCGGCGTCGACGTCGGCCAGCGCCGGGCGCTCAACGCGCTCGAAGCGCCGATCTCGATCTACGAGGTGCATCTCGGATCGTGGCGGCGCGGACCGGACCGGCCGGGCTATCTGCCGTACCGCCAACTCGCCGACGAGCTGGTGCCCTACGTGCGCGACATGGGATTCACACATATCGAGCTGCTGCCGGTCGCCGAGCACCCGTTCGACGGGTCGTGGGGCTACCAGCCGATCGCCTTGTTCGCGCCGACCAGCCGGTTCGGCCCGCCCGAGGATTTCCTGCACTTCGTCGAGCGCTGCCACGAGGCGGGCATCGGCGTGATCGTCGACTGGGTGCCGGGCCACTTCCCGACCGATGCGCACGGGCTCGCCTCGTTCGACGGCTCGCACCTCTACGAGCACGCCGACCCGCGCCAGGGCCGCCAGCTCGACTGGGGCACGCTGATCTACAATTTCGGCCGCAACGAGGTATCGAACTATCTGTTGTCGTCGGCGCTGTTCTGGATCGACCAGTACGGCATCGACGGGCTCAGGGTCGATGCGGTGGCCTCGATGCTCTATCTCGACTACTCGCGCAAGGAGGGCGAGTCGATTCCCAACAAGTTCGGCGGGCGCGAGAATCTGGAGGCGATCGCCTTCCTCCGGCGGGTGAACGAGCAGGTCCACTCCGAGAGCCGCGGCGCCATGGCGATCGCCGAGGAATCGACCGCCTTCCCCATGGTGTCGCGGCCGGTCTATCTCGGCGGGCTCGGCTTCACCTACAAGTGGAACATGGGCTGGATGCACGACACGCTCGGCTATATCGGGCGCGACCCGGTCTTCCGGCGCTACCACTCCAACGACCTGACCTTCGGCATGCTCTACGCCTATTCGGAGAACTTCGTGCTGCCGCTGTCGCACGACGAGGTGGTGCACGGGAAGGGGTCGCTCTACGGCCGCATGCCGGGCGACCGGTGGCAGAAATTCGCCAACCTCAGGCTCTATTTCGGCTTCATGTTCACCTATCCGGGCAAGAAGCTCCTGTTCATGGGCGGCGAGTTCGGCCAGGAGCGCGAGTGGAATCACGATTCGTCGCTCGACTGGCACCTCTTGGACGACCCGATGAACCGGGGCGTGCAAGGGCTGGTGCGCGACCTCAACCATCTGTACCGTGAATTGCCGGCCTTCCACCGGTACGATTGCAGCCCCGAGGGGTTCGAATGGATCGACTGCGCGGACATCGACCACTCCGTCTTCAGCTACATCCGCCGCGGCGCGCGGCCGGAGGACGTGGCGGTGGTAGTCGTGAACTTCACGCCGGTCGTCCATCACGGCTATCGCGTCGGCGTGCCGCAGGGCGGCGGCTGGGTCGAGCGGCTGAACTCCGACGCGGGCATCTATGGCGGCTCGAACATGGGCAATGGCGGCTTCGTCCAGGCCGACGCGGTGGAATGCCATGGCCGGCCCTACTCGCTCGCCCTCGAAATCCCGCCGCTCGCCACCCTGGTCCTGACGCCCGTGGGGTAGGGCAGGCTCACGACCTCTTTCCGTTCGCCCTGAGTAGACCCGCGCAGCGGGTCGTATCGAAGGGCGACGGCGGCTCGATCTCTCGGCCTCGTCCTTCGATACGCGGTCGCGTTGCGACCGCCACTCACAACGAATGGTTGTTTCCGGGCTGTTCGTCAAAGCTGGAGCCTGCCGGTGCGCGTCTGGCCCGGTAGGCCCTACCCGCTGGGGGCGACGTGGGACGGGTCGGGCGTCAATTTCGCGCTCTACACCGCGAACGGCGAGCGCTGCGACCTTTGCCTGTTCGATTCGCGTGGCCGCGAGACGGCACGCATCGCGTTGCCCGAATATACCGACCAGGTGTGGCACGCCTATCTGCCCGACGCGCGGCCGGGCGATCTCTACGGCTATCGCGTCTATGGTCCCTACGCGCCGGAGCGCGGCCACCGCTTCAACCACCACAAGCTCTTGGTCGATCCCTACGCCAAGATGCTGGTGGGCAGTGTCCGCTGGAACCCGGCGGTTTACGGCTACCGATTCGGCCATCCCGACGGCGATCTGTCGTTCGACGGGCGCGACTCGGCGCCGTTCGTGCCCAAGTGCCAGGTGGTCGACACCGCCTTCACCTGGGGCGACGACGCGCCGCCGCGCACCCAGTGGCACAAAACGCTGCTCTACGAGATGAACGTGCGCGGCTTCACCAAGCGCCTGCCGGGCGTCGAGCCCGAGACGGCGGCCGGCACCTTCGCCGGGCTCGCCTCGCCGGCCGCGGTCGACTATCTGCGCGGGCTCGGCGTCACCGCGGTCGAGTTGCTGCCCATCCATTCCTTTGTCGACGAGCCGCATCTGGCCGAGAAGGGGCTGGTCAATTTCTGGGGCTACAACACCATCGGCTTCTTCGCGCCGATGGTGCGCTACATGTCGTCGGGCGCGCTTGGCGAGTTCAAGACCATGGTGCAGGTGCTGCACAACGCGGGCATCGAGGTGATCCTCGACGTGGTCTACAACCACACCGCCGAAAGCCACGAGCGCGGCCCGACCTTGTGCTTCCGCGGCATCGACAACGCGTCCTACTACCGCCTCAAGCCCGACGATCTGCGCCGCACCGAGGATTTCACTGGGTGCGGCAACTCGTTCAACCTGCACAACGCGCGCACGCTCCAGCTCGTCATGGATTCGCTGCGCTACTGGGTGGACGAGATGCGGGTCGACGGGTTCCGCTTCGACCTCGCCACCACGCTCGCGCGCAACGGGCGGCACGAGTTCGACGAGCATTCCGGCTTCCTCGATGCGGTGCGCCAGGACCCGGTACTCGCGAAGGTCAAGCTGATCGCCGAGCCGTGGGACGTGGGCGACGGCGGCTACCGCATGGGCGCTTTCCCCTCGCAATGGGCCGAATGGAACGACCGTTATCGCGATACGGTGCGCCGCTACTGGAAGGGCGAGGCGGGTGTGGTGCCCGAACTCGCGTCGCGCATGACCGGGTCCTCCGACATGTTCAACCGCGCGGGGCGCCGGCCCTGGGCCTCGATCAATTTCGTCACCGCCCATGACGGCTACACGCTCGCCGACCTCGTCAGCTACGAGAGGAAGCACAACGAGGCGAATCTCGAGAACAACCGCGACGGCAACGATTCCAACCTTTCGGTCAATTACGGCATCGAAGGGCCGACCGCCGATCCCGCGATCCGCAAGCGCCGCTACCGCGCCAAGCGCAACTTGATGGCGACCCTGATGCTGTCGCAGGGCGTGCCCATGCTGCTGGCGGGCGACGAGTTGGGCCGCACCCAGGCCGGCAACAACAACGCCTACTGCCAGGACAACGAGATCACCTGGATCGACTGGACCGTGGGCTCGGACGACGATCGGCGCTTCGCCGATTTCGTCCGCGAGCTGGTAAGGCTGCGCCGCCACCACATCGTGTTCCACCGCTTCCGCTTCTTCGTCGGGCGCATCATCCCGGGCACGCACGCCAAGGACATCACCTGGCTGCGCCCGGACGGGGCGGAAATGGCCTACGAGAACTGGACGGATGGCGGGAACCGCGCCCTCGGCGCGCTGATCTCAGGCCTCGCCGGCGATTACCATCTGACGGCGCGCGGCCTGCCCGAGCCGGACGAGACGTTCCTGTTGCTGATGAACGCGGCGTCCAAGCCGGTGCGCTGGACGCTGCCGGCCTCCGAGCCGGCCGGCCGCTGGCGGCTCCTCGTCGATACCGCGCGCGACGACGGGCTGGGGAAGGGCGAAACCACCCCCGCGGGCGAGGCGTTTCCGCTGGGAGAGGAGGGCCTGGCCCTGTTCGTCCTCGATCCCGAAACGTCCCCGCCGGCCCGATGACGGCGGACGACGCGCTCGACCGGCTGGCGCAAGCGGCGGGGATCGAGACGTCGTACCGCGATGCCTGGGGCCAGACGCGCGACGTGCCGCGCGAGGCGGTGTGCGGCATCCTCGAGGTGCTGGGGATCGCGGCCGCGACCGACGCGGAGACCGCTGCCTCGCTCGCGGCATTGGACGATCGGCGCTTCGCCCGCCCGCTGCCGCCGGTCGCCGTGGTGCGCGAGCGCGACCTGCCGGCGCGCGTTGCCGTCTGCCTTGGCCCCTCTGCGCCCGACGCGACGATCGCGTGGGAGCTCGAGACGGAGGACGGCACGACCGAGGGCGGCACGGTGCGCATCGCCGATCTCGCCCTCGCGGAACGCCATGCCGACGGGCGCGAGCGGCGCGTCTTCGTCCTCCCCGTCACCCCGCCGACGGGCTATCACGCGCTCCGCGTCGGCGACAGCGAAACGAAACTGATCGTCGCGCCCGACCGGTGTTACCTCCCGCCCGCGCTGCAGGGCGACGGGCGGTGCTGGGGAATATCGCTGCAACTCTACGCGCTGCGCACCGACCGCAACTGGGGCATGGGCGATTTCGGCGACCTGGTGCAGCTGATCGATGCTGCAGGCGCGCGGGGAGCGGGCGCGCTCGCCCTCAACCCGCTGCATGCGCTCTACCCCGGCGATCCGCACCGCTTCAGCCCCTATGGGCCGTCGAGCCGACTCTACCTCAACACGCTCTACATCGACGTCGAATCCGTGCCCGAATACGAGGCCTCGGCCGAGGCGCAAATTCGCGTCGCGTCGGAGGAGTTCCAGGCGCGCCTCGGTGCTCTGCGCGAGGCGCCGCTGATCGATTACGAAGGCGTCGCCGCGTGCAAGCACGAGATTTTCGAGCTGCTCTACGCGCGCTTCCGCGACCACGCCGATGCCGCGCGGCGGCGCGCCTTCGCGGCGTTTTGCGACACGCGCGGCCCCACCTTGCGCGCGCTCGCCGCGTTCGAGGCGCTGGCCGAGCGGTTCGGCAGCGAGGAGCGCTCGAACGCCGATTGGCGCGTCTGGCCCGAGGCGTTCCGCGATCCCGACTCGCCCGAGGTGGCCGCGTTCTGCGCCGAGAACGCCGAGCGCGTCGGCTATTTCGAGTATCTGCAGTTCGTCGCCGACGCGCAGCTTGCCGAGGCGGCCGAGGGCTGCGCGCGCCACGGCATGGCGGTCGGCATCTGCCGCGACCTCGCGCTCGGCGTCGACATCGCCGGGGCGGAGGCGTGGACGCATCAGGCCGCGCTCGCCCAGTCGATCGCGCTCGGCGCGCCGCCCGACGCGCTCAACCTCAAGGGCCAGGATTGGGGCCTGCCGCCCTACGAGCCGGGCCGCCTCGCCGCGCGCGCCTACGCGCCCTATGTCGCTGTCCTTCGCGCCAACATGCGCCAGGCGGGCGCGCTTCGTATCGACCACGTGCTCGGGCTCGCGCGCCAGTACTGGATTCCGCGCGGCTTGATGGCGACCGACGGCGGCTATGTCCGGTTCCCGATGGACGACCTCCTCGGCATCATCGCGCTGGAAAGCTGCCGCAACGAATGCCTGGTGATCGGCGAGGATCTGGGCACCGTGCCCGGGGGCCTGCGCGAGCGGCTGCGCGACGAGGGCATCTTCTCGTACCGGCTGCTGTGCTTCGAGAAGGACGAGGCGGGCGCCTTCAAGACGCCGGACGAATACCCGCCGCTCGCGCTGGTCTCCAGCGGCACGCACGATCTGCCGACCCTGCGCGGCTGGTGGACCGGCGTCGATCTGCAGCTCCGCCGGTCGCTCGATTTGTTCCCGGATGCGGCGACCGACGCGGCCGAGACCGAGTTGCGCGCCCACGACCGCGACGCGCTCCTGGCGGCGCTCGCCCAAGCGGGCCTCGCCGTCGCCGCGCCGGCCGGCGAGGACGACTGGGACGACTTCGCCGCTTCGGTCTATCGCTATCTCGCCGCCACGCCGTCGAAGCTGCTCCTCGTGCAGATCGAGGACCTCGTCGCGCAGGAGGACCAGGTGAATCTTCCCGGCACGGTTGGCGAGCATCCCAACTGGCGGCGCAAGCTCGCCGCCACGCTCGACGCGGTGCTCGAACTCGCCGCTTGCCGCCCGCCTCATCGCCGCCGTGTCGCCGGGCCGGGGACGGTGACAGGTGCCGCGCCTTTATCGTCCGTTCGTCTTGAGCAGCGTCTTCGCGTCAGCGGAGACGCGTATCGAAGGACGAGACCGAGAGATCGTGCCGCCGTCGCCCTTCGATGCGGCCGCTGCGCGGCCTACTCGGGCGAACGGAGAATATCGATGGGATGGCGCGACCCCTGATCGCTTCGTCGCTGTGCTCCTCGCGATGACGGGCTAGTGTTGGTCATGGCCGACGCTACTGTCCGCACCGACATCCCGTCCCGGCTCGATGCGCTGGGGTGGAGCGGGTTCCACACGCTGGTCGTCGGAACGCTCGGCATCACCTGGATCCTCGACGGGCTCGAGGTGACGCTTGCCGGCTCGCTCGCCTCGGCGCTGCAAAAGCCCGAAGTGCTGGGGCTTTCGAGCGCCCAGGTCGGCTTGACGGCGAGCTTCTACCTCGCCGGCGCTGTGACCGGCGCGCTCGGGTTCGGCTATCTCACCGACCGGTTCGGCCGGAAGAAGCTGTTCTCGGTCACGCTCGGGCTCTATCTGGTGGCGACGGCGCTGACCGGCACGTCGTGGGATTTCGCCTCGTTCTGCCTGTTCCGCTTCCTCACCGGCGCGGGGATCGGCGGCGAGTACGCAGCGATCAATTCGGCGATCCAGGAGCTGATCCCGGCCCGGTTCCGCGGCCGCACCGACCTCGCCATCAATGGCTCGTTCTGGGTCGGCGCGGCGGCGGGGGCGGGGCTTTCCGTGGTGCTGCTCGACCCGAACCTGATCTCGGTTCATCTCGGCTGGCGGCTCGCCTTCCTCACCGGCGCGACGCTCGGACTGGTCGTGCTGGTGTTGCGCCGCCTTCTTCCCGAAAGCCCGCGCTGGCTGATGACGCACGGCCGCGTCCCCGAGGCGGAGCGGATCACCGCCGAGATCGAGCGCCGCGCCGGCACGCGCGAACGCCAGCCCGGCCCGGCCACCGTCATCCACCTCGCCCGCACCGTCCATGCCAGCGTGCCGGTGGTGGCGCGCACCCTTCTCCGCGACTATCCGGCACGCACGACGCTCTGCCTCGTGCTGATGACGTCGCAGGCGTTCCTCTACAACGCGATCTTCTTCACCTACGCGCTGATCCTGAAGCGGTTCTATCAGGTGCCGGCGGAATCGGTGGGCTGGTACATATTGCCGTTCGCGGCGGGCAACTTCCTGGGGCCGCTGCTGCTCGGCCCGGTGTTCGACATCTGGGGACGCAAGCCCGCGATCGCCGGCACCTACGTGCTGTCCGGCACGCTGCTCGCCATCACCGGCTGGCTGTTCGCCGCCGGCGTGCTTGACGCGGCGGGCCAGACGGCGGCCTGGACGGTGATCTTCTTCTTCGCCTCGGCCGCGGCCTCGGCCGCCTACCTCACCGTTGGCGAGGCGTTCCCGCTTGAGATCCGCGCCAACGCCATCGCGCTGTTCTACGCCTTCGGCACCGGCGTCGGCGGGGTCGCCGGGCCGTGGCTGTTCGGCATGCTGATCGACACCGGCTCGCGCGGCTCGATCTTCGGCGGCTATCTGCTGGGCGCGGGGCTGATGATCGCGGCGGGCGTGCTGGAAGCGTTCATCGGCATCCGCGCCGAGCGCCGCTCGCTCGAAATCGGTGGCGGCGCCGCTCAGCTCCACATGACGCGGCGCCAGCGCCACACGATCGCCACGGTGAAGGTCAGCCCGACCGCCACGTAAAGCGAGGCGACCGCGGGATAGCCGAACCGGTCGACCAGCGGCCCGGCGATCAGAAGCCCGACGGGAAGGCCGTAGACCGCCAGCATGCGGATGCCCATCACCCGGCCGCGGAACCGCTCCTCCACGGCGCGAAGCAGCACGCCCGACATCGTCACCATGCCGAGCGAGTGGAAGATGCCCATCACGAACATGGCGGCGATCCCGTGCCACAGGGTCGTGAGCTGGGCGAACACGCCGATCATCACGTACCACATGGCGACGTTGACCACCATGAAGCGCGACGAGCGGTTGGCGCCGCGCGCCATCGTCATCGTCAGCGAGCCGAGGACCGCGCCCGTCGAGAACCCGGCGACGAGGTGGCCGAGCCCGGTCGCGTCGGTGCCGTAGATCGCGTGCGCGACATAGGGCAGCAAATAGTGCGACATCGGGAAGGCGGTCATGTTGACCAGGAAGGCGAGCCACATCAGGCCCAGCACCGGCGGCGCGCGCCAGACATAGACGAACCCGTCGCGGAGCTCGCGCCAGTGCGCGCCGACCGCGCTCCGGAGTCCGCTGCCGACGGCGTGTGCGTCGGGTGCGCCGGCGGGCTTCACCCGGCTCACCCCGAGCGTGAGAACGAAGCTCAGGATGTAGAAGGCGGTGACGACAAGGTAGGCCTCGCCGATCCCGAACGCGGCGAACAGCCCGGCACCGGCCAGCGCGCCGAAGATGCGCGCGCTGTCCTGGGTGGTGCGCGAGATGCCGAGCGCGCCCATCAGGCACCAGCCCGGCATGGTGTCGCCGATCAGCGAGTTGCGCATGGAGACGTCTGACGGGCGCACCAGCCCGGCCAGGAACACGATCGGAAAGATGTGCACTGGCCGCAGCACGCCGGCGAGCGCCAGCGCCGCGATGACGCCCGCCAACACGGCATAGATGGCCCGCATGGCGCACAGCATGGTCCGCCGGCCCAGCCGGTCGCCGGCCACGCCGAACAGCGGCGAAAGAAGCGTACCCGCGAAGGTCAGCGCGCTGAACGCCGTCAGCAGGAATACCGAGTCGGTCTTGACCAGCACGAACCAGCCGAGGATCAGGAGCTCCATCTGGTTCGCCCAAGAGGTCAGCAGGTCGGCCGGCCACTGGTAGCGGAAGCTCGTCACCCGGAAGGGCACGAGCGGCGTCACGCGTTCGGTGCCGGCCTGGGCGGCGGCGGTGGGGGCGCTCACGCGGCAAACCCTGGCGGGGGGAGAAGGACGGGCAACGCGGGCCTCACAAGACGTACGGTGGGCCTCCTGTAGCACGGCCGGCGCGGGCGTTGGCGGCGAAATTTGGCCGGTTTATAAGAAGAAATACCCAGACGTGCGGCGTTCCATCTTGACCCGCGCGGCGCGGACCCTTAGCTAGCCCTGCGAAAGCGAGGGCTACATGTTCCGGGACCTGATCGAGCACATCAATTCCATCCGCGCGCGCGACCCCGCCGCGCGGTCGCGCCTCGAGGTGCTGTTCTGCTATCCGGGTCTCCATGCGGTCTTGTGGCACCGCCTGGCGCGCTGGTTCTGGCATCACGGCATGTTTTTCGCCGGACGGTTCCTGTCGCATGTCGGCCGCATGCTGACCGGCATCGAGATCCATCCCGGCGCGACCATCGGGCGGCGCGTGTTCATCGACCACGGCATGGGCTGCGTCATCGGCGAGACGGCCGAGGTCGGCGACGATGTCACGCTTTATCACGGCGTCACGCTGGGCGGCATTTCGCTGGAGAAGGGCAAGCGCCACCCCACGCTCGAGGATGGGGTGATCGTCGGCTCGGGCGCGCAGGTGCTGGGCCCGATCCGCGTCGGACATGGCGCGCGCATCGGCGCCAACGCCGTGGTGCTGAACGACGTGCCGCCGGGCGTCACCATGGTCGGCATCCCCGCCAAGCAGGTCATGCCGCGCGATCGCGCCGAGGCGGCGCCGAAATTCACCGCCTACGGCACGCCGACGGGCGACATCCCCGATCCCGCGGCGCAGGTCATCAAGGCGCTCAACGCCGAGATCGGCGCGCTGCGCGGCAAGCTCGACGCACTGGAGCGCGGCCTCGCCGGCGAGGAGGGCGAGGACAAGCCCGCCGAAGGCGCCGATGTCCCCGGCCCGCCGCGGACGCATTAGCCGGCCTTTCATTCGGTCGCTATCGCCCCGATCGCCTGCTGCGGACGCCCGTCAGGCCAAGGTCAGCGGGAACTCGGCCTCGGCGCGGTAGATCGGCCCTGCCTTGCCGAGGAAAGACGAGAACAGCACGAAGCTTTCCACCCGGAACGGCACGGCGCGGAACAACGTGTTGGCGCCGAGCCAGCGCCGCACCGTCTCTGGCGCGGCGCCGTTCAGCCGGGCGAGCGTCACGTGCGGCTGGAAGCGTCGCTTCTCCGGGTCGAGACCGGCGCGCACCAGGACCAACTCCAGCTTGTCGTGCAGCGCGACCAGGGCGGGATTGCGCTCGACGCCCACCCAGAGCTGGCGCACCCGCCGGCCCGTCTCGAAATGGCCGGCGCCCACCAGCGTCAGATCGAAAGCGGGCGCGCGGATCGCCGACAGATCCATCGCGATGTCGCGCGCGGCCGCGTCGTCGACCTCGCCGACGAAGCGCAGCGTGACGTGCAGATTCTCCGGCGCCACCCAGCGCGCGCCCTCGACGCCGCGCGCGATGGCGGCCAGGCGCTCGCGCAGCTCGTCGGGAAGCTCGAGGGCGACGAACAGCCGGACCACGGGTCAGCCGAGGACGGTCAGCACGCCGGTATAGCCGTAGAGGCGGTTGTTGCTGATCTCGCCGTTGGCGTAGAAGCCGATCAGCGGCACGTCGCCCAGCGCGTCGCGCAGCCGGCCGAGCTCGCGCGAACCCGGCCCGAACAGGTTCGGCCCGCGCGCGACGCACGAGACGTAGATCGCGGCCGCGGGCGACGGGCCGGCACGCTCAGCCACGTCGGCCGCCATGCGGTCGAGGTCGGCCATCGCGGCCTGTGCGTCGCGGCGGACGAACATGATGCGGTCGCCCGTCCGGATGCGCTCGCCGATGGCGAGCCACCCCTTGTCCGGGTCGACCCCTACCAGGTTGCGCACCAGGTAGTCGGCCCGGTCCGAGCCGGGAATAGGCAGCGCGGCATGGATGAACCCCGCTGCGCGCACCAGGTTGCGCGCCACCGCCTCGCCCACGTCGGCCTTGAACGCGTCGAGCGCCGGCTTGCCGTCGAGTTCCATCAGCACGTTCTCGCGCCCGGCGGTCACCGTGCGCGCGGGGCCGATCGGCGTGCAGCCCTGGGTCAAGCCGCTCACGATCGCGACGTCGCCGCCGAACAACACACCCGACACGCCGCCCGCTTCCGGTGCGCCCGCCACCTGGCGCACCGCGCCGCGCGTCGCGGTGATGCCGCCGACCAGGAAGCAGTCGGTGTCGTCCGAAATGGAATCGAGGATCTGCGGCAGGTAGGCATTGCGCGGGTCGGCATGCACCAGCCCCAGCGCCGGGTGCGCGCGCGCCACCCATCCGGCCACCTCGTCCGGCAGCGGATCGCCCGGTTTGGTGACGGACGGCACCAGGCGGAACGAGTCCTCCCCCAGCGCGCCGACCAGGACGGCGAGCGCCGGCTCGTCGAAGTACTCGCGGCCGGTGACGCAGATGCCGTAGCCGATCGTGCCCACCCAGTCGGCGATCCCCGTGCGGCTCCGCAGCGTCGCGACGATGTCGTCGAACGCGCCGTGCAGCGCGTCGGTGGCGTAGACGAAGCCGATATTGGCGCCCGCCGGCGGCGCCCCGAGGGTCGCGAGGCAAACTTCGACCAGTGTCGCCGCCGTTCCGCCGGACGCATGGGCCAGGCGGAAGCTCCGTGTCGTGGTCTCCATGGCCGTCTCCCTATCGGGGGCGCTTCAGCAAACGCACCACATAAGGCGCCAGTCGGTCAACCAGGACGGCGATGCCCTGGTCGTTGGGATGGATGCCGTCGGGCTGGTTGAGCGCCGGCTGGGCGGCGACGCCGTCGAGCAGGAAGGGGTAGAACGCCACGTTGTAGCGCCGCGCCAGGGCGGGAAAGAGGGCATTGAACGCCCCCTCGTAGCCCTTGCCCATGTTGGGCGGCGCCAGCATGCCGGTCAGCAGCACGCGCACCTTGGCGGATTTGAGCCGCGCCAGGATGGCGTCGAGATTGGATTTGGTCTCGGCGGGCGGGATGCCCCTCAGCCCGTCATTTCCGCCCAGCTCGACGATGGCGACGTCGGGCTTGTCGGAAAGCGCCCAATCGAGCCGCGCCTTGCCGCCTGCCGTGGTGTCGCCCGAGACGCCGCCGTTGATCACCTTCACGTCGTGGCCTTCGGAATTGAGCTTTTCCTCAAGCCGGGCGGGGAAGCTGCGGTCGGGCGGCAGGCCGTAGCCGGCGGCGATGGAATCGCCCAGCACCAGGATGCGGGTCGCGTTGCCGTCGGGCGTGGCGGCCAGCGCCGCCGTGGCCAGCGCGCAGACGGCGAGGAACGCCGCCGCGGCTTTTAAAACCCGTCTCCGCATGCCATATCCGCTGGCGATGGCCGACACGATGCTCCTCCTCGACGACGTGCATTTGACCTTGGCGAGCGCGGCCGGGCCGGTTGCCGTCCTGCGTGGGCTCAACCTTAGGGTCGAATCGGGCGAAACCGTGGCCGTGGTCGGCCCGTCGGGCTCGGGCAAATCGACCATGATGATGATCGCCGCCGGGCTCGAACGGCCGACCACGGGACGCGTCGTCGTCGCCGGCACCGACTTCGCCGGGCTTTCGGAGGACGGGCTGGCGCGCTTCCGGCGCGACACGATGGGCATCGTGTTCCAGAACTTCCATCTGGTGCAGACCATGACCGCGCTCGAGAACGTCGCCGTCCCGCTCGAGCTCGCCGGGCGGCGCGATGCGTTCAAGCGCGCCGCGGCGGGGCTCGATGCGGTCGGGCTCGGCCACCGGCTCGGCCATTATCCCGGCCAGCTTTCGGGCGGCGAGCAGCAACGCGTCGCCATCGCCCGCGCCTTCGTCGGGCAGCCGCGGCTCCTTCTGGCGGACGAGCCGACCGGCAACCTTGACGGCGAGACCGGCCGCCAGGTGATGGAGCTGGTCTTCGCCCTCGCCGCAGAGCATGCGGCCACGCTGGTGCTGATCACCCACGACCTCGGCATCTCGCGCCGCTGCGCGCGCGAGGTCCGGCTCGCCGACGGGCGCATCGCTGCCGACCAAGCGACCGCGGACGTGCCCGCCGGATGAGCCTCGCCGTCACCCTGGCGGGGCGCGAGCTGCGCGGCGGGTTCAGCGGCTTCCGCCTGTTCCTCGCCTGCCTCGCCATCGGCGTCGCGGCCATCGCGGGGGTCGGCTCGCTCGCCCGCGCGATCCATGACGGCATCCAGGGCGAATCGCGCGCCATGCTGGGCGGCGACGTGGCGCTGCGTTCGGCGCACCAGCCGGTCGCGCCCGCGGTGCGCGCCGCGCTCGACACGGCCGGGAAGGTGTCCCAGGCCGCGACCATGCGCACCATGGCGAGCCGTCCGGGCAAGCCGGGCCGTCTCCTGGTCGAGCTCAAGGCGGTCGACGACGCCTATCCGCTCTACGGCACGCTCGCGCTCGATCCGCAGATGTCGCCGGCCCAGGCGCTCGGGTTTCACGACGGGGCGTGGGGCGCGGTCGCCGAGCCGAACCTGTTCGACCGGCTGGGCGCGAAGATCGGCGACATTGTGCAGGTGGGCGACACAAGCTTCGTGCTGCGCGCCAAGATCGTGCGCGAGCCCGACCTCGCCGGCGGCAATGACGGGTTCCCGCTCGGCCCGCGTTTGATGATCTCAACGAAGGCACTGACGACCACCGGCCTCGTCCGGCTCGGCAGCCTGATCTACTACCACGAGCGTGTGCGCCTGCCGGCAGGCGTCAGCCGAAGCGCGTTTGCGGCGAAGCTGAAGGCCGCCCACCCCGACGCCGCGTGGACCGTCAAGACGTCGGACAGCGCCGCGCCCGAAGTGCAGCGGCTGGTCGACCGGGTGATGCAGTTCCTGGCGCTCGTGGGCCTCACTACCCTGCTGGTCGGCGGGGTGGGCATCGGCAACGCGGTGCGCGCCTATCTTGCCGGCAAGACCGCGACCATCGCCACGTTGAAATGCCTCGGAGCCTCGTCGGGCCTCGTGTTCCGCGTCTATTTCCTCCAGGTGCTCGCGATGGCGGCGATCGGCATCGTCGCCGGCATTGCGCTCGGCGCGCTGTTCCCCTTCGCGGCGGCGCGGGTGATCTCGCCCGCTTTGCCCATCGCCTTCGCGGGCGAGATCGCGGCGCGCCCCCTCGCCATGGCCGCCCTGTTCGGCCTTCTCGCGACGGTGGCCTTCTCGCTCTGGCCGATCGCGCGCGCCGGGCGCATCGCGCCGGCCTCGCTGTTCCGCGACCTGGTCGCGCCGTCGGGCCGGCGGCCCGGCGCGGCGGCGATGGCGGCAGTCGCTGTGTGCGCCGCCGCGCTCGCCGGCCTCGCCATCTGGGACGCCACCGACCGGCGCCTCGCTGCCTGGTTCGTGGCCGGCGCCGCCATCGCGCTGGTCGCGTTCGGCATCGCCTCGTGGGCGATCCGTGCCGCTTCGCGCCACATCCGCCCGCGCCACGCGATCCTGCGCCTTGCGATTGCCAATCTCGGACGGCCGGGCGCGCCGACCGGCTCGGTCGTGCTGTCGCTCGGGCTCGGCCTCACCGTGCTGGTCACCGTGGCGCTGGTCGAGGGCAACATCGCGCGCCTCGCCCGGGACACGCTGCCCGCGGACGCGCCCGGCTATTTCTTCATCGACATCCAGCCGGGCCAGCGCGCGGGGTTCGTCGATGCGGTGCACAAGGCCGCGCCGCAGCTGCGCATCAACGAGATGCCGATGCTGCGCGGACGCATCGTCAAGGTGAACGGCACGCCGGCGGCGAAGCTGCAGGCCGAATCGCGCGGACGCTGGGTGATCTCGTCCGACCGCGGGGTAAGCTGGTCGGCGACGGCGCCCGACAACTCGCCGGTGGTGCAGGGCGACTGGTGGCCGGCGGACTACGCGGGCCCGCCGCTCGTCTCGTTCGATGCGCGCGCCGCGGCGAGCCTCGGCATCGGCGTCGGCGACACGCTGACCGTCGACATCCTCGGGCGCGACATCACGGCGCGCATCGCCAATCTGCGCGCCATAGACTGGCGCAGCATGGGGATCAACTTCGTGCTGATCTTCTCGCCCAACGCGCTCAAGGGCGCGCCGGCGACGACCATCGCCACCTTGCGCGGTCCGGCCTCGGCAGAGGACGCGGCGGCCAAGGCGGTGGCGGACCGCTTCCCCAACGTCACGGCGATCCGCGTACGCGACGTCCTGGATGCGGTCTCCGGCATCGTCGCGCGCATCGCCGACGCGGTGCGGCTCGCGACCGCCGCGACGATCCTCGCCGGCGCGCTGGTGCTGGCGGGCGCCATCGCCGCCGGCCACCGCCGCCGCGTCTACGACGCCGTGGTGCTCAAGGCGGTGGGGGCGACGCGCGGCGACATCGCGCGGTCGTTCCTGATCGAGCACTTGACGATCGGGCTGATCGCCGCCGCGGTCGCCGCCGCGCTCGGCAGCTACGCCGCGCGCTTCGCCATCGTGCGCGTCATGCATTTCGATTGGACGTTCCTCGCTTTGCCGGTGGCGGCGACGGCGCTGCTGGCCGCCGCCGTGTGCATCGCGCTCGGCTTCGTCGGCACCTGGCGCGCCCTGGGCCAGCCCGCCGCGCCGCTGCTCCGGAACGAGTGAACGGCGGGCGCGGTTGATTTCGCCGGCGCCGGCCGGTAGCGTTCCGCGTCGCCAGCCGAAACTGGAAATCCCCATGCTCGACGCGTCCCGGCCGATCTCGCGCGCCCCCATCTCGCGCGCCCCCATCTCGCGCACCCAGGTCGCGCGCCTCTTGAATCCGTCCTCGGTCGCGGTCATCGGCGTGTCGGAGCGGGCGAACTCCGCCGGGCGCAACGTCATCGCCAACCTCGATGCGCTGGGCTTCAAGGGCCCGATGCACCTCGTCGCGCGCAACGCGACGGAGATCGGCGGCAGGTCCTGCGTCGCGAGCGTCCAGGAGCTTCCCAAGGGCATCGACTGCGCGGTGTTGACCGTTCCGGGCGCCGCGATCCTCGAGACGGTCGAGAGCCTCGCCCAGCGCGAGGTCGGCTCGATCATGTGCTTCGCCTCGGGCTTCGCCGAGATGGGCGGGCAGGGCCGCGCGATCCAGCGCCGGATCGCCGAAATCTGCCGCGCCCACGACATCGCCTTCGCCGGGCCGAACTGCCTCGGCTTCACCAACATGCCGGACCGCGTCGCGATCTCGTTCTCCTCGGGCCGTCCGCCCGCGCCGGAGACGCTCGGCCGCCTCAAGGTCGGCATTGTCGCGCAGTCGGGCGCGATGGCGAGCGTCCTGCGCCTCTCGATGTCGGCCGAAGAGATCGGCTTCACCTACGCCATCACCACCGGCAACGAGGCGGTGCTGGGCATCGAGGACTACCTGCCCTTCCTGATCGAGGACGACCAGACCCGCGTCATCATGCTGCTCGGCGAGACGATCCGCCGCCCGGCCGAGTTCCTGGCCCATGCCGAGGCGGCGCGCGCGAAGAAGAAGCCGATCGTGCTCCTCCATCTCGGGCGCAGCGAAAGGGCGCGCGCCTCGGCCCGGTCTCACACCGGCGCGCTCGCCGGCGAGTTCGCGGTGATGGAAACCTTCGTGCGCAACGCCGGCGTGGTGCTGGTCGAGACGCTGGACGAGCTGATCGACACGACGACGGTCCTCGCCCACACGCCGGCGCCGCCGGCGGGCGGCGTGGCTGTGATCACGGATTCGGGCGCGTTCAAGGGCTTCACCCTCGATTACTGCGAGAAGATCGGCCTCCCGGTCGCGAACATCGGGGCCAAGACGCGCGCCGCCCTCAAGGCGATGCTGCCCGAGTTCGCGGTGGTGTCGAACCCGGTCGACCTCACCGCCCAGACCATGTTCCGCCTCGACCTCTACACCCAGTCCACGCGGGCGCTGATGGCCGATCCGAACGTCGGCTACGTGCTCGCCTCGATCATGGCGGCGAGCCCGGCGCTGGGTCTCGAGAAGGCGCCCTACATCATCGACGGGCGGATCGACGACACGAAGCCGCTCGCCTGCGCCTTCATGGCGGGCGACGCGCCGACCGACCCCGGCGTCAAGCCGCGCCTCGCCGAGGCCGGCATCGCCTTCTTCCGCTCGCCCGAGCGCGCGCTGCGCGCCTTCGCCCGCGCCCACGAATACGGCGTGGCGCTGCGCCGGAAGGCGCCGCGGGCGAAGCGGATCGACGGGCCCGTGGTGCACGTGCCGGCGTCGGGCGCGCTGGGCGAGCAGGCCGGCAAGGCGGCGCTCAAGGCGGCCGGCATCGCCGTGCCCAAGGGTGGGCTCGCGAAAAGCCTCGCCGAGGCGAAGCGGATCGCGGGGCGCGTGCGATACCCCGTCGCGCTCAAGGCGCAGGCCGCTTCGCTCGGCCACAAGTCCGACGCCGGCGGGGTGATGCTCGGCATCGCCGACGCGAAGGCGCTCGTGGCCGCGTGGAAGACGCTCCACGCCAACCTGAAGAAATCGCGGCCCGGCCTCGCGCTCGACGGCGTGCTGGTGGAGAAGATGGCGCCCAGGGGCGTCGAGGTGGTGATCGGCGCGCGGCGCGACCCGGAATGGGGGCCGGTGCTGATGATCGGCCTCGGCGGGGTGTGGACCGAGGCGCTGAAGGACGTGCGGTTCCTTCCGGCCGACGCCGCGCAAGCCGCGATCGCCGATGCGTTCCGCAGCCTGCGCGGCGCGGCGCTGCTTTCGGGCTTCCGCGGCGCCAAGCCCGTCGATCTCGGCGCGCTCGCCGACGCCGCCGCGCGCATCGGCGCGCTGATGCGCACCTCGCCCGGTCTCGACGAGATCGACGTCAACCCGCTGATCGCCAGCGACAAAGGCTGCGTCGCCGTCGACGCGCTTTTCGTCGGTCGGGGGTAGGGAAAAGAAAAGGGCCGGGAGACCCGGCCCTTTCGCGTTTCGTGTCCGAGGGCGCCTACTCGGCGGCGGCCTTGGCGGCGTACGGGTCCTTGAGGCCGAACAGCCGCGCGGCGTTGCCGCCCAGGATGTTGCGCTTCTGGCGCTCGCCCAGGAACGGCAGGTCGTACACGGTCGACGGCGTGTCGAAGTCCCAGTGCGGCCAGTCGGACGCGTAGAGAAGCTGCGTCTCGGCCTTGATCGCCTCGAACGTCGCCTCCACGAGCTTCATGTGGTGCAGCTCCATCGGCTGGGTCGTGTAGTACATCTCGGTGATGTACTCGCTGGGCTTCCGCTTGAGGAGCGGCGCCTCCGACGTGCGCATCATGTATTCCGAGTCCAGCCGCTGCATTAGGTAAGGCAGCCAGGCGAGGCCCAACTCCACCCACACGATCTTGAGCTTCGGGAAGCGCTCCGGCAGGCCGTTGATCACCCAGTTCGACATGTGCACCAGGTTGCAGTGCACGAACGAAAGGGCGTGCATCGACAGGAACCTGTTGCAGCTGCGCCATCGAGCCGTCTTCCCAGTTGAAGGCGGCATGGAAGGCGAGCGGCAGGCCGCGCTCCTCCAGCATCGAATAGAGGTGCATGTAGGAATTGTGGTGCACCGGCTTGTAGCGCGTCGAGGTGACGGTGAAGCCGATCACGCCGGGCTTATCGGCGAACTCCTCGACGAAGGCCGGGCACGCCTCCGGCGTGTTGAACGGCAGGTAGAGGAGGCCGAGAAGGCCCGGATCGCACGGCAGCACCTTCTCGGTCAGCCACTTGTTGTAGGCGTAGCCGACCTGGACCTCCACCTCGGGCTGCGGGTGCACGCCGAGGGTGAGCATCGAGGTCGGGAACACCGTCATGTAGTCGATGCCCATCGCGTCCATGGCGCGGCGCGACAGGACCGCCTGCTTGTGCGCGCCGCCGCCGGTGGGCAGCGACTCCTTGGTGATCCCGGAATGCGGCACGCGGCCGAACGCGTTCTGGTAGAGAAGCCCCGGCGAGGAGTTGGAAAGCCCGTTGGCGCTGCCCCGTTCCTTGAACGACTTGGCGTTGTACTTCCACACGTCGGACGGCAGATAGTCCGTGACCTCGTCCCAGAACGCCGCCTCCGACACGTGGGCGTCGATGTCGACGATCATGAACTCGTCGTACTTCTTGCGGTTCTTCTCGCGGATCGCGTGCGCCAGCATGTCCGCGGTCGCGGAATCGGCCGTCAGGGGGGCTAGGTCTTTCATCTTGGTCGCCATGTGTTCCTCCGGGTCGTCCGAGGGCTTCTATTCGGCCGCGGCACGTGCCGCGTACGGATCCTTCAGACCGAACGCGCGGGCCGCGTTCCCGCCCAGAATATTACGCTTCTGCTTTTCGTTAAGGAAGGGCAGGTCGTAGATGGTCGACGGCGTGTCGAAATCCCAGTGCGGCCAGTCCGACGCGTAGAGAAGCTGGGTCTCGGCGTTGATCGCCTCGAACGTGGCCTCGACGAGCTTGGGATGCTGAAGCTCGAGCGGCTGCGACGAATAGTAGAATTCCTTCATATATTCCGAGGGCTTGCGCTTGAGGAGCGGCGCCTCCGACGTGCGCATCATGTACTCGGAATCGAGCCGCTGCATGAGGTACGGGATCCAGGCGAGGCCCGAACTCGATCCACACCACCTTGAGCTTCGGGAAGCGCTCGGGCAGCCCGTTGATGACCCAGTTGGTCATGTGGACCAGGTTGCAGTGCACGAACGACAGCGCGTGCATCGACAGGAAGCGGTTGAGCTGGGCCATCGAGCCGTCGTTCCAGTTGAACCCGGCATGGAAGATCAGCGGCAGGCCGCGCTCCTCCATCATGGCGTAGAGCCGCATGTAGGAATTGTGGTGCACCGCGCGGTAGCGCGTCGAGGTGACGGAGAAGCCGATGATGCCCTTCTTGTCGCCGAACTCCTCGATCATCTTGGGGCAGGCTTCGGGCTCGTTGAACGGCAGGTACCCCATGCCCAGGAGGCCCGAATCCTCCGGCAGCACCTTCTCGGTGAGCCAGCGGTTGTAGGCCTGGCCGAGTTGCGTCTCGACCTCGGGCTGCGGGTGGACGCCCATGGTCAGCATCGGCGTCGGGAACACCGACATGTAGTCGATGCCCATCGAATCCATCGCGCGGCGGGCGAGCGTGACCTGCTTGTGCGGCTTCTGCTCGGTCACCGCCTCGCCGAGGCGCTCCTGGTGCGGGATGCGGCCGTTGACGCCCTGGTACAGGATGCCCGGCTGGGCGTTCGACAGCCCCATGCCGAAGCCGCGCTCCTTGAACGACCGGGCGTTGTACTTCCACACGTCGGATTCGAGCCGGTCGGTGATCTCGTCCCAGAACATGCCTTCGGAGACGTGGGCGTCGATATCGACCACCAGGAAGTCGTCGAACTTCTTCATCTCGACGTACTGCTTCGCGTGCGCCAGCGTGTCACGCGTGTCGGACAGGTGGGTGAGGGGCGCTAGTTCGCGCAAGTCCTTCGCCTTGGTGGCCATGTCGTGTCTTTCCTCCGGAAGCGATGTCGGGCGCGCCCCGCGGGCGGCGCCGGCTGTCCAAATTATAGGCCAAGGCTTCGCCCGATTGCCACTAGAAGAAAGTGGCAAAGTGGCCCTGCAGGGCTGCAAGGCTTGGTCGCGGCGCGCGATCATGGTAACGAAAAGAACCGTGTATGAAATGCAACTGCGTCGCGCCCGCAACGGGCGGGCCAAGCGGCGCGCGACAGTGGGGAGATGCGCCGATGAAACGCTTCACCATCTTTTTCGCCGCCACGGCGGTTGTTTTCGCCGCCGCGGGCGCGGCCCGGGCCGCTGGCACGCTCGACGCCGTCAAGGGCCGTGGCGAGCTCCATTGCGGGGTGAGCCAGGGGCTCCCCGGCTTCTCCCAGCCCGACGCCCAGGGCCACTGGCACGGGCTCGACGTCGATTACTGCCGTGCGCTGGCCGCCGCCGTCCTGGGCGACGCCTCCAAGGTGAAATACACGCCGCTCTCGGCCAAGGAGCGGTTCACCGCGCTGCAATCGGGCGAGATCGACGTCCTGTCGCGCAACACCACCTGGACCATGTCGCGCGACACCCAGCTCGGGCTCAACTTCGCCGGCGTCGATTATTACGACGGGCAGGGATTCATGGTGCGCAAGAAGCTCGGTGTGAAAAGCGCCAAGGAGCTGAACGGCGCGCAGGTCTGCATGAACGCCGGCACGACGACCGAGCTCAACCTCGCCGACTATTTCCGCCGCCACCACATGACGTACAAGCCGGTGGTATTCGAGAATTCGGACCAGACGATCGCGGCCTACGGCGCCGGGCGCTGCGACGTATACTCGACCGACGCGTCCGGCCTTTATGCCGAGCGGCTGAAGCTGAAGGACAAGGATGCGCACATGATCCTGCCCGAGATCATCTCGAAGGAGCCGCTCGGCCCCTCGGTGCGCCAGGGCGACGACCAATGGTTCAACATCGCGCGCTGGACGCTGTTCGCCATGATCGACGCCGAGGAGTTGGGCATCACGTCGAAGAACGCCGACGAAATGAAAAAGTCGAAGAACCAGGAGGTGCTGCGCCTCCTTGGCGTCGACAGCAAGTTTGGCTCGCAGCTCGGTATCGCCGACGACTGGGCCTACAAGATCGTCACCCAGGTCGGCAATTACGGCGAGGTGTTCGCCCGCAACGTCGGGCCGGGCACGCCGCTCGGCATCGACCGCGGCCTTAACAAGCTATGGACCGACGGCGGCATCATGTACGCCCCCCCGATCCGGTAGAGGCCCCATCGCGGTGTTTGCCGGTCCCGGATTTCCCTCTCCGCCCGCTTGCGGGGGAGAGGGTGGTCCTTCGAAAATCGGCGTCATTGCGAGGAGCGCAGCGACGAAGCAATCCAGGCGATGGCTGGATTGCTTCGCTTCGCTCGCAATGACGTGAATGCCTGACCCCGCCGCGCCAAGCGCCAAGGCGCCGCCGTGGGCGGACCCGCGGGTGCGCGCGGTCGCGTTCCAGCTCCTGGTCGGCGCGGCCACCGTGGCGCTGCTCGCCTTCGTCGCCGACAACATGATCGCCAACCTGGCGCGGCGCGGCATCCGCACCGGCCTCGCGTTCCTGAACGAGCAGGCCGGGTTCGGCATCCTGTTCAGCCTGATCCCCTATTCAGAGGCGTCGACCTACGGCCGCGCCTTCCTGGTCGGGCTCCTCAACACGTTGCTGGTCTCGGCTCTCGGCATCGTCGCGGCGACGATCATCGGGTTCGTGGTCGGACTCGCCCGGCTCGCGCCCAACTGGCTCGTCTCGCGCCTCGCCGGCGCCTATGTCGAGACGATCCGCAACGTCCCGCTGCTCCTGCAGATCTTCTTCTGGTACTTCGCGGTGCTGCGCGCGCTGCCCTTGCCGCGCCAGAGCGTGTCGTTCCTCGGCGTCGCCTTCCTCAACAACCGCGGGCTCTATCTGCCGGCGCCGACGCACTCGCAGGGGGGCGTGTGGGTCGGGCTTGCCGCCGTCGCCGGGGCAGGTCTGGTTGCCCTTGCCGTCCGGGCCGCGCGCCGGCGCCGGACGCGCGGCGAGACCGGTGCGCCCGCCCTCGCCGCCGGGTGGGGTGCGGCCCTCGCGCTCATCGTCGCCGTCGCCTGGACGGTCGGGTTCGCCGCCGGCTGGATGCGCCCGCACCTTGCCGGGTTCAACTTCCGCGGCGGGGCGGTGCTGATCCCCGAATTCGTGGCGATGTTCGTCGCGCTCTCGATCTACACCGCCGCCTACATCGCCGAGGTGGTCCGCGCGGGCGTGCTCGCGGTCAGCCGCGGCCAGACCGAGGCGGCGATGGCGCTCGGCCTCACCCGCGGCCAGACCTTGCGCCTCGTCGTCGTGCCGCAGGCGATGCGCGTGATCGTCCCGCCGCTGACGAACCAATACCTCAACCTCACCAAGAACTCGTCGCTCGCCGCCGCCATCGCCTATCCCGAGCTGGTCTCGGTGTTCGCCGGCACGGTGCTGAACCAGACCGGCCAGGCGGTGGTGGTGATCGGCATCACCATGGCGGTCTATCTCGCCATCTCGCTTGCCATCGCGCTCGCCATGAACCTCTACAACCGGCGCACCGCGCCGGTGGGGCGGTAGGCATGGCCGCGCTGCGCTGGGTGCGGGCGAATCTGTTCTCCTCGCCGCTCAACGCGGCGCTGACGCTCGTCGCGCTCTACCTCTTGTGGGTGGCGATCCCGCCCTTCGTCCGGTGGGCGTTCGTCGACGCGAACTTCGCCGGCACGACGCGCGACGCCTGCACCGGCGGCGGTGCATGCTGGGTGTTCGTGAAGGAGAAGTGGCCGCAGTTCGTCTACGGGCTCTACCCGGTGCTCGAGCGCTGGCGCATCGATCTCGCCTTCCTGATCCTGATCGTCGTCGCTGCGCCCCTGTTCGTGCCCGGCGTGCCGAAGAAGCTCTGGATCGGCGCCTTCCTGCTGTTCGGCTATCCGGTGATCGCCTATTTGCTGTTCGCGGGTGGCGTTCTGGGCCTTGAACCGGTCGAGACCAGCTACTGGGGCGGGCTGATGCTCACCCTGATCGTCGCCGGCGTCGGCATGGCGGGCTCGCTCCCCATTGGTGTGCTGTTCGCGCTGGGGCGGCAATCGGACATGCCGATCGTGCGCACCATCTCCGTCGCCTTCATCGAGTTGATACGCGGCGTGCCGCTGATCACGGTGCTGTTCATGGCGTCCGTCATGCTGCCCTTGTTCCTGCCGCCCGGGATGAACTTCAACAAGCTCCTGCGCGCGCTGATCGGCGTCATGCTGTTCGACGGCGCCTACATGGCCGAGGTCATTCGCGGCGGGCTCCAGGCCATCCCCAAGGGGCAGACCGAGGCGGCGGCCGCCCTCGGGCTCGGCTACTGGCGGACGATGGGGCTCGTCGTCTTGCCGCAGGCGCTCCGGCTCGTGATCCCCGGCATCGTCAACAGCTTCATCGCCTTGTTCAAGGACACGACCCTGGTGCTGATCATCGGCCTCTTCGACTTTCTCGGCGCGATCCAGGCGGCGCTCGCCGATCCCAAATGGCTCGGCTTCGCGACCGAGGGGTACGTCTTCGCCGCCGCTGTCTACTGGGTGTTCTGCTTCGCCATGTCGCGCTACTCGCTCCGCATCGAGCGGCGCCTCGCGGCGGGCGAGCGGAGGTGACGATGGCCGAAAACGCCACGCCGATGATCGAGATGGTCAAGGTCAACAAGTGGTTCGGCGCGTTCCACGTGCTCAAGGACATCGACCTCGTCGTGGGCCGCGGCGAGCGCATCGTGGTGTGCGGCCCGTCGGGCTCGGGCAAGTCGACCATGGTGCGCCTCATCAACCGGCTGGAGGAGCACCAGTCCGGCCGCATCGTGGTCGACGGGATCGAGCTCACCGGCAACCTGAAACGCATCGAGCGGGTGCGGGCCGAGACAGGCATGGTCTTCCAATCGTTCAACCTGTTCCCGCACCTGTCGGTGCTCGACAATCTCTGCCTCGCGCCCGTCTGGGTGCGCAAGATCCCCCGCGCCGAGGCGGAGCGCATTGCGGTGCGCTATCTCGAGCGCGTCCACATCCCGGAGCAGGCGGCGAAGTTCCCCGGCCAGCTTTCCGGCGGCCAGCAGCAGCGCGTCGCCATCGCCCGCGCGCTCTGCATGGAGCCCAAGGTCATGCTGTTTGACGAGCCGACCTCGGCGCTCGACCCCGAGATGATCAAGGAGGTGCTCGACGTCATGCTCGAGCTCGCCAGGGACGGCATGACCATGGTGTGCGTCACCCACGAGATGGGCTTCGCGCGCGAGGTGGCCGATCGGGTGGTGTTTATGGACGCGGGCGAGATCGTCGAGGCCGCCCCGCCGGCCGACTTCTTCTCCGCCCCCAAGTCCGAGCGCACCCGGCGGTTCCTCGCGCAGATATTGCGGGGGTAGCTCACGGCTCGCCATTGCGAGCGAAGCGAAGCAATCCAGAACCGCCCAAAAACTCCTGGATTGCTTCGTCGCTGCGCTCCTCGCAATGACGGGAGGAGCGGGCCGGGAGCTTCAGAACTCCTTCCCGATGCCCTTGTCGATCGAGAGCCGGCCGCCGCCCAGGATGAAGAAGGCGAAGGCGACGACGGCCCACATCAGCGGGTACTCGATCCCGGCCTTGGGCGTCCAGAAGTAGCCGTTCGCCCAGTTGATGAAGAACACGATGTAGATCATCTCGAGGCAGATCGCCGCGGATGCGATGCGGGTGAACAGCCCGAAGGCGAGGCACAGCCCGCCGATGAACTCGACGCAGCCGATGAACGTCGCCCAGGTCGCGCCCGGTGCGAGGCCGATCTTCTCGAAGAACGCGACATAGCCCGCGAAGGGCGGGGCGCCGAACACGCCGAACAGCTTCTGCGCCCCGTGTGGCGCGAGAAGGATACCTGCCGCAAACCGGATCAGCGGCAGCATGTAGGGCGCGAGCCCCTCGTAAAGGCCCGACATGCCGGGCACGAACAGACGCGGCGACGACGCTTGCGATTGGCTGGCCATGGTCCCTTCCCCCTTTGCCAGTTGACGGGGACGGCGCGCCGTCCCCTCCGACGCTAACGCTGGCACCCTGACGCGTTGTTCTATTTATTATAGCACCGTTCGCCCTGAGTTGGCCGCGCTGCGGCCGTATCGAAGGGCGACGGCGGCGCGATCTCTCAGCCTCGTCCTTCGATACGCGTCGGCGCTTCGCGCGCGACGCTACTCAGGACGAACGGCCTGGAGCACGCCTGCCTTACGGCCGCGTGATCGGGCCCTTGGTGTCCGGCGCCTTGCGGTCGCGGTAGTTGTAGTCCTTCGACCATGGCGTCATCGGACAGGGCACGGTCTCGCCGTCCACCTTGATCTCGTCCACGTGCTCGTTGAAGAAGCAGAGGAGGCCCTTGATCTTCGGGCATTCCGGGATCGGCTCGGGATAGGTCCAGACGATGTCCTCGTAGAGCTTCTCGCCGATCTTGACGGAGAAGTAGGACGCCTCGCCCTTGTAAGGGCAGCGGCTCTTCTTCTCGCTCGGTACCAAGAAGTCGGTCTTCACGTCCTCGGCCGTGATGTAGTAGCGCGTCGGCAGGCGCGTCTCGAACAGGAAGCGCGCGCGCGTCGTGTCGGCCACCTTCACCCCGCCCAGGAACACCTCCACGTGGCGCGACGACGGCATCACGTCGATCCGCTTGTAGGGGTCGCGCGGATGCACGAACACCTCCTCGTCCTCCTCGTACCAATGGTCCATCCGGTTCCAGTAGAGCGAAACGTAGTCCTTGATCCGGGCCACCTCGTCGAATGGGTCGGCGTAGCTCCACACCGCGTTTTCGGATTCCCTGTCGCCCACCCTCACCGTCCAGTACGACGCGTCGCCCTTGTAGGGGCAGTGAGTGTGATGGTCGGTCGGCGTCAGCAGCTCCATCCGCACGTCCTTTTTCGGGAAGTAGTAGACCGGCAAGTGGCGCGTCTCGAACAGCAAATGCGCGTCGGTCGAATCGACCAGGGTTGCGCCGTTGAAGGTGATGCGCACGCGGCGCGGCGATTTCTCGAAGGTGATGCGGTAGTCGGGGTTCGACTTGAAGCCGGACTCGCGCTTAGCGGGAGCTTGGGTCGCCATCTGCCTCTCCTCGGTCCCGGATGTGCGCCGATTGCACCACAGGAGGCGGGCGACACGAAGCGATTTTTCACGCTAGAACGGGGGCCGGTCCGATGAAGGGGAGGAATCGATGGAAGACGGAGTCGCAAGGCGCGTGGTCACCGGCCACCGCGACGGCAAGGCGGTGGTGATCTCGGACGCGCCGTGCCCCAACGTGACGCGGCCGTCGCACCGGCCCGGCGTGGTGATGAACCATCTGTGGTTCACCGACCGCGCGCCCGCGAACCTTGCGGACGCGAGCGACCCGACCGCCGGCGTCGCCGTGCCGCTCACGCCCGCGAACGGGGGCGCGACCTTCCGGGTGATCTCGTTCTCGCCGGAGAAAGACTGGATCGGGACGGTCGACCGCGCCGCCGCGCACGCGACGTTCGGCACGCTCGGCGCCCACGACGCGGCCGACGCGCGCGAGAATCCGCCGCACCCTTTGATGCACAAGACGCGCACCATCGACTACGCCATCGTCCTTTCGGGCGAGATCTGGATGGTGCTGGACGATTCCGAGGTGCTGCTGAAGGCGGGCGACACGGTCATCCAGCGCGCCACCAACCACGCCTGGTCGAACCGCACCGACCAGCCCTGCGTGATGGCCTTCGTCCTGATCGACGGGGTGGAGTAGGTCCCGCTACGCCTTCCCGAGCCGGCGCAGCGCCTCCTCGACCAGGGCGACCAGCGCGGCGGTGGCGAAGGGCTTGGCGAGCCAGCCGAGCGGCGCGGCCGGCGCGGCGCGGGCGCGCGTCGCCGGATCGTGGTGGGCGGTGGCGAAGATCGAGCGGATGCCGGTCGCACCGAAGATGTCGCGCGCCGCCTCCACGCCGTCGCGCGGCCCGGCCAGGCGGATGTCCATGATGGCCAGGTCGGGCTTCTCGTCGCGCGCGACGGCGATGGCCTCGTCGGCGCTGCGCACCGTGGCGACGACCTCGTATCCCGCGTCGGTGAGCGCAGCTTCGAGCTCGGCCGCCACTAGGAAATCGTCTTCGACGACCAGGATGCGCGGCGACCGGCTCTCCTCGCGTGCGCGCGCCCCGCGCCGCGCCCGCGTCGCCGCGCTCCCCGCGCCCGCGCGCTTCGCCCCGCCGCCCGCCGCGGACGCGGGCAAGCGCTCCGTCACAGCGCCGCTTGCCACGGGATCGGTCAGGTCTCTTTGAACCGAACGGTACATGTCGCGCCCGGGTAGCGGTTCTCGACGACCAGTTCGCCGCCGAGCTGCCGGGCGAGCCCCTGGACCAGATGGATGCCCGAGAGGGGGCGCTGCGTCTGCGGGAGCCGGTCGAGGTCGAACCCCGGCCCGTCGTCGGAGACGGAAAGCGCGAACGTGCCCGCCTCCTCGGTGAGGCCGACGCGGATCGCCGCCTCATCTCCGCCGCCGTCGTCGGGACGGCCGTGCTTCATCGCGTTGGTCAGGAGCTCGTTAAGGATGAGCGACAGCGGCATCGCCGTCTCGTTTGAAAGATTCGCCGTCGTCTGCGCGATGTCGAAGCGGAACCGGCCGGCAAGCCCCTGGCGGGCTGAGGACGAGACCGCCTCGAGGAACTCCGCCACCGCATAGCGGGCCGGCCCCCCGGCATAGAGCGCGCGCTGCGCCGCCGCCATGGCCGCCACGCGCCGCGCCGCGTCGTCGAAGGCCGTGCGCGCCTCGTCGCTGGCGGCGCCGCGCCGCGCACTGGTGAGGAGCGCGTGCAGCATCTGCATGTTGTTCTTGACGCGGTGGTTCAGCTCGTCGAGCAGGATGCGCTGCTTGGCCTCTGCCTCTTTGCGCTCGCTCACGTCGACCAGCATGTTGACGGCGCCGACCAGCGCGCCGGCCTCGTCGCGCAGCGGCGTCGGGTAGGGGATGAACGGCACGCGTGTGCCGTCCGGCCGCTCGCAGATCGCCTCGGCGTTGCGCACCGGCCGGTTCTCCTTGAGCGCGACCGCCATCGGGCATTCCTCGTGCGGCAGGGGCGTGCCGTCGGGACGGTAGAGCCGCCAAGTCACGCACCACTCGTCGATGCCCAGCCGCGGCCGGCGCCCGGCCATCTGGGCGGCCGCCTCGTTGTAGAAGGTGACACGGCCGGCGGCGTCGGTGGTGTAAACCGCGGCGGGCAGCGCATCCAGAAGGTCCCGGTAGCGCCTCTCGCTCAAAGCGAGCGCGGCCTCGGCCCGCTTGCGGGCGGTGATGTCCTGGAAGCAGTTGACCGCGCCGACGACCGCGTCGTCGTCGAACAGAGGGTCGATCGAAACCAGCGCGGTGATGCGCGTTCCGTCCGGGCGCTCGATCGCCACCTCCTGCTCGCGCACGGCAACCCCGGTCCGCAGCACGTCGGCCATGGGGCAGTCGATATGGGCGAGGCAGGCGCCGTCGGGACGGAAAAGGCGCAGCGAGCCGCAATAGCGCTCGACCCCGAGCTCGGGCGCCCGACCCCACAGCTCGGCCGCCCGCCGGTTGAACCGCACGACGAACCCCTCGGCGTCGCATACGTACATCGCGGCCGGCAGGGATTCGATCACCCCGTCCCACGACCCCAGCGCGCGCGCGACCGCCGGCGCGAGATCGCCATCGTCGGACGGGGAGGCCGGCGGCTGGACGGCGTTTTCCAGAAAACTCGCCATAACGCTTCTCCTCGGCACGGAAGGCGCATCCCTCCGCGATGCTGACGTCCGAAAAGTCGCTTGGTTTCCCTGGTTTGTCGCGATTCTGTTCCGATGCCGAAACTCCGCCGTGCGGGCCAAACGCGCAATCCGGGAATGTACGTAGCTCCGCCGGTGTCACAGCCGCCCCGCGCGCGCAAGGCGCGACACGGCCGGCCGCGCCGCGCTAAGATGGCGCCGCAACGAACGGGGGGACGAAGCGATGGCGACCAAGCGGGTGAACACGGCCTCGGTAGCGGAATCCTATCTCGCGCTGCTGAAGGCGCGCGGCATCGACTACATCTTCGCCAATGGCGGCACCGACTTCGCGCCGGTGGTGGAAGGCTTCGCCCAGGCGGCGCGCAAGTCGATCCCGGTGCCCCGGGCCATCCCCATCCCGCACGAGAACGCCGCGTTCGGCATGGCGCACGGCTACTACCTCGCGACCGGTCGGCCCCAGGCGGTGATGGTGCATGTCACGGTCGGCACGGCGAACGCGATCTGCGCCCTGATGAACGCCAACCGCGAGAACATCCCCGTGTTCTTCTCGGCCGGCCGCACGCCCTTGTTCGAGACCGGCAAGCTCGGCATGCGGTCCAACGTCATCCACTGGGCGCAGGAGATGTTCGACCAGGCCGGCATGCTGCGCGAGCTGGTGAAGTGGGACTACGAGCTGCGCGACGGGCTGCAGATCGAGACGGTCGTCGACCGCGCGCTGGGCATCATGCAGTCCGAGCCCAAGGGGCCGATCTACCTCTCGCTGCCGCGCGAGGTGCTGGCGAACGACATGAACGGGTTCGAGTACGACGACACGCCCGTTGCCCCGCCGGCCGCCCCCGCGCCCAATCCCGACGCCATCGCCCGCGCCGCCGAGATCCTGGCGAAGGCCGAGCACCCGCTGGTCATCACCGGCGCGTCGGGCGCGGACAAGTCGACCGTGGCGCCGCTCGGCAAGATGCTCGAGAAGTTCGCGCTGCCGTTCGTCGAGTTCCGCTCGCGCTACATGTGCCTGCCGTCCGATCACCCGATGCATCTCGGCGGCGACGTCGATGCGCTGCTCGACACGGCCGATGCGATCCTGGTGCTCGACACCGACGTGCCGTGGATCCCGTTCTTCAAGGAGCCGAAGAAGGGCTGCAAGATCGTTCAGATCGGTCCTGACCCCCTGTTCTCGCACATCCCGGTGCGCGGCTTTAACGCCGACGTGCCGATCATCTCGACCGTCGGGAACGCCCTCGGGCCGCTCTCCAAGGCGCTCGCCAAGGCGATGGACGGCAAGAACGGAGCCATCGAGCGGCGCCGTGCGCGCATCGCCGAGGCGCACGCCAAGGCCGCGGCGCGGATGGAGGGGATGAAGTCGAACGGCCGAACCATCACCAAGCCCTACCTCTCGAAATGCGTGTCGGACGCGAAGTCGGACAACGATATCGTGGTGAACGAGTACCCCCTCCTGCGCCCGTTCATGCGATTCAAGAAGCCCGGCACGTTCTTCGGCGCGGGCCCGGCGGGCGGGCTCGGCTGGGGGCTGCCGGCCGCGCTCGGCATCCAGCTCGCCGAGCCGGACAGGGTGGTGATCTCGGCCTGCGGCGACGGCTCCTACATGTTCGCCAACCCGGTCGCCTGCCACCAGGTGGCGCAGTCGCTGCAGCTGCCGCTTTTGACCATCGTCTGCAACAATAAGCGCTGGAACGCGGTGCAGGCGGCGACGCTCGAGGTCTACCCCTCGGGCGAGGCGTCGAAGGCGAACCGCACCCAGCCGATCGCCGACCTCGACCCGTCGCCGGCGTTCGAGAAGATCGTCGAGGCCTCGGGTGGGTACGGCGAGAAGGTCGAGAATCCGGACGAACTCCCCGAGGCACTCGCCCGCGCCATGCGCGTCGTCAAGCGGGAGAAGCGCCAGGCGCTCTTGAACGTGATTACGGAGTAGGGCGAACTCCGTTCGGCAGCGGTAGCGGCACCCCGGACCAAGAGCTCGCCGCCGCCGATCAGCAGCACGAGCCCGCCCGCCAGCATCAGATAGTCCATCGTTCTCCTCGGCCCTCGCGCCCCGGGGCGCGGGGCAGTCTTCTCGGCTGGAATCCGCCAGGAGGGCAACGGAGGCCGCCATGCGCAAATGGATTTCGTTTCCCCGCACCGAGGGCACGGCGTCGCGCCAGGCACACGCCGATTTGCCCCCCGGCACCTACGAGCGCGAGCTGGGGCGCGAGGGCTTTTTCGGCCCGGCGACGCACATGTACCACCGCCATCCGCCGACCGGCTGGGTGCGCTGGGAGGGGCCCTTGCGCCCGCGCGCCTTCGACACCACGAAGCTCGGCGATTTCGGCCCATCGCCCTGGGACGCAAAATCCCTGATGCACAACGACCGCGTGGCCATCCGCGCCTGGCGTTGCGAGGCTGCGATGGACCATCTGGCGCGCAACGGCGACGGCGACGAGCTCCTCTTCGTGCACGAGGGAGCCGGCGCGCTCTACTGCGACTACGGCCATCTCGACTATCGCGACGGCGACTACATCGTCATTCCGCGCGGCACCATGTGGCGGATCGAGCCCGCCCAGCCGACGGCGATGCTGCTGGTCGAGGCGACGAACAACTCCTATCGCCTGCCGGAGAAGGGCATCATCGGAGAGCATGCGGTGTTCGACCCGGCGGTGCTCGATGTGCCGCGCCTCGACGACGCGTTCCGCGCCCAGCAGGACGAGTGGCCGTGGCAGGTGGCGATCCGCCGGCGCGGCCAGCGTTCGACCGTCACCTACCCCTACAATCCGCTCGATGCCGTGGGCTGGAAGGGCGACCTGATGCCGGTCCGCCTCAACTGGCGCGACATCCGTCCGATCATGAGCCACCGCTTCCACGTCCCGCCCTCGGCGCACGCGAACTTCATGGCGGAGCGGTTCATGGTCGGCACGTTCTGCCCGCGCCCGATGGAATCCGACCCCGGCGCGCTCAAGGTGCCGTTCTTCCACTCGAACGACGATTACGACGAGTTCATCTTCTACCACCGCGGCAGCTTCTTCAGCCGCGACAACATCCATCCCGGCATGATCACCCTGCACCCGGCGGGCACGACGCACGGCCCGCACCCCAAGGCGCTCGCCGCCGGCACCGCGCCCGGCAAGCGCGCCGACACCGACGAGGTGGCGGTGATGATCGACGTCCGCGACGCGCTCACCATCGACGACGCCGCGGCCGCGTGCGAGTGGGATGGCTATGTCGGCTCGTGGGGCATGAACGCGCGCCAGGCGGCGGAATAGGGACCAGGTCCGCGACCCGTCCCCCTACCGTACCGGGTGGTGGGTGCGGTTGTATTCGAGCTCGGCGGGGGTGAGCTGGAAGCCGACATAGATCTCGTAGGACGGGCCCTCTTCCATCTTCTTCAGGGGCACGTCGATCTCGATCTCGTCGCCGAACCGGGCCTCGGTCTGGTCGGGCGAAAAGTCGAACTCCACGTCGAACACGCCCTTGCCGGCCGGGCTCGGATAGATCTTGGGGATTGCGACGAAATATTCGAACGCCGCATGGCGCGTCTTGTTCGCCGGGCCGCGCGTCACGTCGAACGCGATGTTGAGGTCGACCGACACCTTGTCCTTCTCGTAGGCGCAGCTCCCGGTATAGCCCGAGATGTCGGCCTGGTAGTCGACGTCGGTGATGTCGCGCCCCGGGCCCGGGCGGAACCTTGTCAAATGCGATGTGTTCTGGGTCAGAAACACCTTGGGGCAGGGGATCGGCGGCGGGTTGCCGGAAAGCAGGCCGCATCCCGACAGCGCAAGGGCGAGCGCCGGCGCAACCGCCGCGGAAAGGCGGGCACGCGGCCTCACGCGGGCGCTCGCGCGCCCGCCCCGGCGAAACCCGCCGCAAGCCTCATCGATACTGCTTGTGCGTACCGTCGCAGCGGGGCTGCGTGCCGGTGTGCTTGCAGCCGCAGAAGGCGACCGCCTCGGTCGCCGTGGCGGTGAACTGCACCGGCCGGAACTCGGTGGTCTTGTGCGAGCCGTCGCAGAACGGCTGGCTCTTCGACTGGCCGCACCGGCACCACCAGTACTCCTTGCCGGCTTCCACGTCGACGCTGTAGGGCTTGGTCTGGGCGATCACCGGCTCGGCCATGGTTCCTCCGCGTTTGATCGGCGCCGGGCGAACCTATATTAAGGGCGGACGCGCCCGGCCCGGCAAATCTAGCGGGGCGACCGGCGATTCACAAGCCGCCACCGGGTCGCAGCGTCGCAGGGATCGAATCATGACCAAGCCGAACCTGACCATCCTGCTCGCCGGCCCGCGCGGCTTCTGCGCGGGGGTCGAGCGCGCCATCGAGATCGTCGAGACGGCGCTCGAGAAATACGGCCGGCCCGTCTACGTGCGCCACGAGATCGTGCACAACCGCACGGTGGTCGAGGCGCTGGAGGCGAAGGGCGCGGTGTTCGTCGAGGAGCTGGAGGAGGTGCCGGAGGCCGCGCCCGTGGTGTTCTCTGCCCACGGCGTGCCCAAGGTCGTGCCGGTCGAGGCCCGCCGCCGCCGGCTTTTGTATGTCGACGCCACCTGTCCGCTGGTCACCAAGGTGCACGTCGAGGCCGAGCGCCACTTCGCCGAGGGCCGTCAGGTGATCCTGATCGGCCATGCCGGCCATCCGGAGGTGGTGGGCACGATGGGCCAGTTGCCCGAAGGGGCGATCCTCCTGGTCGAAAACGTCGAGGAGGCCGAGCGGGTCGAGGTCGCCGATCCGGCGAACATCGCCTACGTCACCCAGACGACGCTCTCGGTCGACGACTGTCACCACATCGTGCAGGTGCTGACGCGCCGCTTTCCCCGGATCAAGACGCCGCGCAAGGAGGACATCTGCTACGCCACCACCAACCGCCAGGCGGCGGTGAAGGAGGTGGCGCGCCAGTGCGACGCGCTGATCGTTCTGGGCGCGCCCAACTCGTCCAACTCCAACCGGCTGCGCGAGGTGGCGGTGGCCGCCGGCTGCTCCAAGGCGATCCTCATCCAGCGCGCGGCCGAGCTCGATTTCGCGTGGCTCGACGGGGTGAAGCGGCTTGGCATCACCGCCGGCGCTTCGGCGCCCGAGCTCCTGGTGCAGGAGCTGATCGAGGCGTGCCGCGACCGCTACGACCTCGCGATCGAGCAGGTCGAGGTGACGCGCGAGAACGTCCGCTTCTCGCTCCCCCGCGTACTGACGGCCTGAGCGGCGCGCCGCGCCCATGGCGGTCTATACCGAGGTCTCGGTCGAGGATCTGGAGGCGTTCGTCGCCCAGTACGACATCGGCAAGCCGCTGTCGTTCAAGGGCATCGCCGAGGGGGTCGAGAACTCGAACTATCTGCTGCAGACCGATCGGGCGAGCTTCATCCTGACGCTCTACGAAAAGCGCGTGGCGCGCGCCGATTTGCCGTTCTTCCTCGCGCTGATGGACCATCTCGCCGCGCACGACATCGCCTGTCCGACGCCGATCCATGCGCGCGACGGAAGGACCTTGCACGAGCTCTGCAACCGGCCGGCGGCGCTGGTGAGCTTCTTGAACGGCGTGTGCCCGCGGCGCATCACCGTCCCGCACTGCGCCGCGCTCGGCCGCGCGATGGCCGAGATGCACCTTGCCGGCGCCGATTTCGCGCCGGTGCGCGCGAACGACCTGTCGGTTTTGGGCTGGCGCCGCCTGTTCGAGGCGACGCGGTCGCGCGCGGACGAGGTGGCGCCCGGCCTCGCCGACGAGATCGCGCGCGAGCTCGACGACCTCACCGCCGCCTGGCCGAGTGGCCTCGCGACCGGGGTGATCCACGCCGATCTCTTCCCCGACAACGTGTTCTTCCTGGACGACGCGGTGTCGGGCATCATCGACTTCTATTTCGCCTGCAACGATTTCCTGGCCTACGACTTGGCGGTGTGCCTGAACGCTTGGTGCTTCGAGCCGGATCTGAGCTTCAACGCCACGAAGGCGCAGCACATGTGCGCCGCCTACCGCGCGCTCCGTCCGGTGGGCGCGGACGAGCTTGCCGCCGTGCCCACCCTCGCGCGCGGCGCGGCGCTGCGCTTTTTGCTGACGCGGCTCTACGACTGGCTCAACCACCCCGCGGGCGCGTTCGTCCGGCCGAAGGACCCGAAGGAATATCTCGCCCGTCTCCGCTTCCACCGCGGCGTCGCCGGCCCCGGCGCCTACGGCCTCGCATGAGCGCGCCGGACAGGACCGACGGCACGGTCGAGATCTTCACCGACGGGGCGTGCTCGGGCAATCCCGGCCCGGGCGGCTGGGGGGCGATCCTGCGCTGGCGCGGCACCGAGCGCGAGATATACGGGAGCGAGGCGCTGACCACCAACAATCGGATGGAGCTGATGGCGGCCATCCGCGCGCTCGAAAGCCTCAAGCGCGACGTACACGTCGTCGTCCACACCGACTCGAACTATTTGCGCCAGGGCATCACGCAATGGCTTCCCGGCTGGAAGCGCAACGGCTGGCGCACCGCCGACAAGAAGCCGGTCAAGAACGTCGATCTGTGGCAAAGGCTGGAGGCGGCGGTCGGCAGCCACCACGTCGAATGGCGCTGGGTGCGCGGCCATTCCGGCCATCCCGAGAACGAGCGCGCCGACGCGCTCGCCCGACGCGCCATCGCCGAGCTGCGCGCGGCGGGGTAGAACCCTCTTCGCCGTCATTGCGAGCGACGCGAAGCAATCCAGAACGGCCCCTGGATTGCTTCGTCGCTGGCGGGTTCCCATTCGGCGCGGGCGCCGAATGGGGTCCCTGGCTCCTCGCAATGACGGGAGGGCGTTAAAGCTGCTTCAGGATGGTGCCGGCGTCGGAGACTTCGAACGCGCCGCCCTGCTCGACGTTGAGCGACTTCACGACGCCGTCGTCGACGATCATCGAGTAGCGCTGCGAGCGCTTGCCGAGCCCGCGCTCGGTGAGGTCCATCGAGAGCCCCACCGCGTCGGCGAACTTGCCCGACCCGTCGGCCAGCATCTGCACCTTGCCCTCGGCCTTCTGGTCCTTGCCCCAGGCGCCCATCACGAACGCGTCGTTGACCGCGACGCAGGCGACGGTGTCGACGCCCTTCGCCTTGATGGCGTCGGCGTTCTGCACGAAGCCCGGCAAATGCTTGGCCGAGCAGGTGGGGGTGAACGCGCCGGGCACCGCGAATAGAACGACCTTCTTGCCCTTGAACAGTTCGTCCGTCGACACCGGCTTCGGGCCCTCGGCGGTCATGGCGGTAAGCGTCGCGGAGGGAATCTTGTCGCCGACTTTGATGGTCATGTTCGTCCCCTGTCAGGTTGTGTCGTTGGTCAGGCGCACGGGCCGACGCCCATGGTCTGCGAGGAAGTTAGGACGCCCGGCCGTCCTTGTCACGCCCCCGCGCGGCGGCGGCGCCTGAGCCCCGCGCCTTGGCGATGGCGTCGGCGACCGCCGACGGGGTCAGAAGCTCGGGCAGCGCCACCCCCTGCGGCAGGCCGGGCCCGTATACCGCGGTGAACGGGATGCCGTAGCGCCCGAACGTGGCGAGGTAGCGCGCAATGGTCGGGTCGGGCCGCGTCCAGTCGGCGAGCATGGCGGTCACGTCCTGGGCGGCGATCAGCCCCTTCACCGGCTGGGCGTCCAGCACCACGCGCTTGTTCACCTTGCAGGTGAGGCACCAGTCGGCGGTGACGTCGACCACCACGACGCGGCCCAGCCGCACCTCGTCGGCGATGGCGGCCAGGTCGAATCTCTGCCACGGCCCGGTCGCGACATCGGGACGCGCCGGCGCGGCCGGGCCCGCCCAAATTGTCACCGCGACGGCCGCGGCGCCGAGCGTCCCGACCGCGCCCCAGCCGGCGCGGTGCCATGCCGCGCTCCGGCGGCGCAAAGCCGCGACGACACCAAGCGCGGCGACGCCGAGCGCGGCCACCGCCAGCGCGATGTCGGCCCCGGCGAGCGACGCCAGCACGAAGGCGAGCCACGCCGCCGTGCCGGCCAGCGCGACGCCGAGCGCGCGCTTGAGGTGTATCATCCAGCGCCCAGGATGCGGCAGATGCGTCGCGATGCGCGGGAAGGTGGCGACCAGAAGGTACGGCAAGGCGAGCCCGAGCCCCAGGGCGGAGAAGATGGCATAGATCTCGACCGGCCCGCGCGACAGGGCGAAGCCGATGGCGGTGCCGAGGAAGGGCGCGGAGCAGGGCGTGGCGAGCAGCGTCGCCAGCGCGCCCGCGAAGAAATGCCCGGCAAGCCCGGGCCGGTGCTGGCCCGCCGCCGCGGCGCGGTCGGCGACGAAGCCGGGCAGGCGGATTTCGTAGAGCCCCCAAAGGTTGCCGGCGAACAGGGCGACGATCAGCACCATGACGGCCAGGAACGCGGGCTGCTGGAACTGCAGGCCCCACTCGGCCGCCATGCCGGCCGCGCGCAGCCCGACCGCGACGCTGCCAAGCACCAGGAACGAGACGACGATGCCGGCGGCCGACGCCGCGAAGCCGCGCCGCACCTGCCGCGCCTCGCCGCCCGCATGACCGACGACCGCGAGCAGCTTGATCGACAGCACCGGCAGGACGCAGGGCATCAAATTGAGGATCAGCCCGCCGAGCAGCGCCAGCGCCAGCGCGGCGAGGAACCCGCCGGCCATCACAAGCTCGGGCGTCTCGGCCGGCGCCGCCGGGGCCGGCGCGGGGGTGAGCTTCGCCTCGATCGCGCGCGCGCCGTCGACCAGCGTGAAGGTGAGGGGCGCGCCGGCGATGGGCGCGGGCTTGTTGGCCGGCGGCGCGACCGCGACACGCATCACCGCACGCTTCCGGTCGGGCGCGTAGGAGATCGACGGCGCCGCGTAGGTGTAGCCGGGCGGCCCCTCGACATAGAGGTCGGGCCGGCCGAACGGCGCGTCGGAGCGCACGGCGACGCGCAGCGTGCGCACATCGTCCTGGCCCGCCGGCGGCGTCAGGCTCGCATCCGTGACGTCGAGACCCTCGCTGCCGGCCGGTTTCGGTACCTGGGTGGCGAAGCGGGCGATCTCGGCGGCCTCGGGCGCGGGCGTCGCGGGCCCGGCGGGCAAGGCCAGGGCGAGCGTCGTCTCGTAGGGGATGCAGAGGTTCTCGCAGGTGAGGTACCGAATGTGCGCCCTCACCTTGACCGGCTGGCCCGGCGCCGCGCTCTCGGCGGCGACCGGCAGCACCACCTTGTCGTGATAACCGAGCGTCTCGAGCCCCAGCACGCTGAAGCGCAGCGGCGCGGGCCAGTTGAGCGCCGCGTCCTTCAGGTTGTGCGACCCGGTCCAGTCGATTTGCGGCGGGAAGCCGGCGTCACCCGGCGAACGCCAGTAGATCTTCCAGCCCGGCTTCATGCGGAACTCGACGCCGAGCGACAGCGTTCGCCGGTCACCGACCGCATTCGTTGCGGCGACCAGTCGCACCCCGCCCTGCTGGGTGTCGAACCATGCCGAGGCGGCGGCGTGCGCGGGTCCGGCCGCACCCAGGAGGGCGAGGCAGAGGGCCGCAGCGAACCCGGCGAGCCGCCGGACGCAGCTTCCCGTCGTCAAGCTCCGCCGGCGCAAGGAGGTCGGCAACTTCATTAACGATTTCCGCGAGATTCGCTTATAGTATAGGGCGCAAGCGTTGCGAGGCCGATAACAATCGCGTGTGGCGCGCGGCCTTGCTGCGGTCGGGACCGAGACCTATGTGAGGTTCCATGTCAACCGAACGCACGTCGAACGGCTATCTCTCCGGTCAGCTCCTGATCGCGATGCCGCAGATGATGGACCCGCGCTTCCAGCGCACCGTCATCTACATGTGCGCCCACTCGGCCGAGGGCGCCATGGGGCTCGTCATCAACAAGCCGATGGAGTCGCTCTCCTTCCCCGACCTGTTGCAGCAGCTCGAGATCGAGCCGACCATCGGCGGCGGCTCGATGCCGATCTATTTCGGCGGCCCGGTCGAGACCGGCCGCGGCTTCGTGCTGCACTCGGCCGACTATGTTGAGGAGGCGACGCTGGTGATCGGCGGCAACGTCGCGCTCACCGCCAACATCGACATCGTGCGCGCCATCGCGACGGGGTCGGGTCCCAACCGGCGGCTCCTCGCGCTCGGCTATGCCGGCTGGGGGCCGGGCCAGCTCGACCAGGAGATCCACCAGAACGGCTGGCTCAGCGCGCCCGCCGACGACGAGCTGGTGTTCGGCCCCGACGACGGCTCCAAATGGTCCGCCGCGATGGCCAAGCTCGGCGTCGACATCGAGAAGCTCTCCGGCTTCGCTGGTCGGGCCTAACCTCCCTTCCGCCCCTCTTGGTTGATCGCGTCCCCGCGCCGCCGGCGCTACCATGCCCCGCGCCAACGAAAGAACGATGGGAGGCGACCATGGAAGCGGACACCGCGCCGCACCGCATCGACGTGCATTACCACATCCTGCCGGGCGGCTATGCCGAAGACCCGGACGTGCGCGCGCACATGCGCACGCAGTATGTCGACCCGGCGTCGCTCGGCTGGACGGCCGCGCAGGCCGTCGAGGACATGGACCGGAACGGCATCGCGCGCGGCATCGGCTCGATCGTGGTGCCCGGCGTCTGGCTCGGCGACGTGGCGCAGGGCCGCCGCCTCGCGCGCGCCTGGAACGAGGAGGCGGCGCGCATCGCCGCCGACCATCCCGGCCGGTTCGGCGTGTTCGCGCCGATCCCGCTGCCCGACGCCGACGGCGCGCTCGCCGAGATCGAATACGCGCTCGACACGCTCGGCTGCGACGGCATCGGGCTGATGACCAGCTACGACGACCGCTGGCTCGGCGACGCGGGCTTCTGGCCGGTCTACGAGGAGCTGAACCGGCGCAAGGCCGTGGTGTTCGTCCACCCGACCGTCCCGAACTGCTGCGCCGCCATCGCGCCCGAGGTGCCGTCCTTCATCGTCGAGGTGCCGACCGACACGACACGCACCATCGCGAGCCTGCTGCTGACCGGCACGCTGGCCCGCTTCCCCGACATAAGGTTTGTGTTCTCGCACGGCGGCGGCACGGTGCCGGTGCTCGCCGCGCGCATCACCGGCCTCGCCCGCATGCGCCAGGATTTGGCCCGGCACGTGCCGAACGGCGCGGAGGCGGAGCTCGCCAGGCTCTATTACGACACGGCGATTGCGGCGAACCCGATCACCATGGCGGCGCTGACGCGCCTCGCGCCGCTCTCGCACATATTGTTCGGCTCGGACACGCCGTTCGTGCCGATCGCCGCGACCGCGATGGGCCTCAAGGGCTGCGGCTTTTCGGCCGCGGAGCTCGCCGCCATCGAGCGCGGCAACGCCGAGGCGCTGTTCGCGCGATGACGGCAAGAGGCTTCCGAAATTGCAATTGACAAAGAACCATGAAAGGATTGTCATTAAATAATAACAATATTCGCAGACGATCACTGTGAAACGCGGCCCGGACCGCACAAGGGAGGCCATCGTCATGCGCGTGATGATCAAGTTCAAGATTCCCACCGACAAGGGCAACGAGATGGTGCGCGAGGGCAAGGTAGGCCCGCTCATGCAGCAGATCATGACCGACCTCAAGCCCGAGGCGGCCTATTTCATGTCCGACGACGGCGACCGCACCGGGCTCTGGTTCGTCAACATGAATGATCCGTCCGAGATCGCGCTCGCCGCCGACAAGTTCTACCTGGCGCTGAACGCCAAGGTCGATTTCTTCCCGGTCATGACCGCCGAGGACCTTGGCAAGGCTATGGCCGGCATGGCCGAGAACCTTCGGCGCTACGGCTGAGCGCGCCCAGTCATCGTCGAACACTGTCGTCGCGCTGCGTCCACCGCGGACGAACGCGCCGTGTTTCAGTTGGCACGAACACGGGCAGAGCGAAAATGATCACGTTCTTGCGCACGACCGAAATGATTCCGAGCCGGTCGGCCGAGGCGATCGGACTTGCAAAGGAAATCGCCGCGGCGGCGAGCCGCGCAAGCGGACTACAAATTTCCGTCGCCACGGGGTTCGGTTCCGAGCCGATGCGGATCGCCTACATCGCGCATGCCGAGAGCGTGGCCAAGCTCGACGAAGCGATCGGACGCATCCTTGCCGACCCGGAATACCGTGCCGCGGTCGCCAAGGTAAGCGAGATGTTCCTCCCCGGCACTCTCCGCGACCAAGTATGGAAGCACATCCCGTAGCAACTGGGCGAAGCAGATTTCAATAGGGCAGAGGAGGATCCGATGGCGATGATGGCGCATAGGTTCGAGGTGGAAGACTACGACCGCTGGCGCGCGGTGTTCGACTCCGACCAGGCGGTGGTGGCGAAGGCAGGAATCACCAACGTCCGCATCTATCGTGGGGCCGACAACCCGAACGAGGCCATCGTCTGGGCCGAGGTGGCCGACCCCGCCAAGGTGCGCGAGCTGCTCGAAAGCGAGCACGTGGTGGCGAACATGCGACGGGCCGGCGTTACCGGCACGCCCGTTCTTTCCATCGTTTCCTGAGGCGGGAGGCGGCCATGGCATCCATCGCGGTGCAGTTCACCATCGAGGATTACGCCAAGTGGCGAAGCGTGTTCGACAGCGGCGACGCGATCCGCGCCGGGGCGGGCATCGGCAACGTGCACATCTACCGCGATGCGGACCGCGGCGGCGAGGTGATGGTGGTCGCCGACTGCGCCGACGTCGGCAAGGCCCGGGCGCTGCTTTCGAGTCCGCAGCTTGCGGAAAAGTTCCGCGAGGGCGGCGTCAAGAACGGCCCACGCATCCACGTGCTGGAGTAGCGCGGCGCTACTCCCCGGCTTCGGCGGCGGTCGAGCGGCGGCGGAGCCCGCCGAATAGGCGCTGGCCCTCGACGAGTTGCCAGGCGACGAGCGCCGGCGCGCCGAACGACACCTCGCGGACACGCCTCGTGAGCGAAAGGGCGAGGCTGGTCTGCGCGTCGAGCCCGAATACGGCGCCGAGCAGGACATAGCTTCCCTCCAGCACGCCGAGCGCGCTCGGCACCACGAAGGCCGCGCCGCGGATCGCCTGCGACAGGCTCTCGATCACGAACGCCGCCGCGAACGGAAGCGGGTGGCCGAGGAAGTAGAGCGCGAGCCAGATCTCGCCAGCGCCCAGCGCCCAGCTCGCGAGATGCAGCGCGATCGCGCCGGCGAGGTGCGACCGGCGGCGGTAGACCGCCCACACCGCATCGTGCAGCGCGCCCGACGGCGTCCGCCCGTCGCCGCTCCACAGCCCGGCCGCGACCGCGATCACCCGGTCGACCAGGTGCATCAGCCCGAGCCGCTGCGCGGCGACGAAGGCGGCGAGGATCGGCCCCATGACGGCAACCCCGATCAGCGCCCACCGCACCAGGTCGGGCGCCTCGCCGAGCGACGCCAGAAGGACGACGCCGAGCATCGCGAACAGAAGCTGCGAGGCGACCTCGGTGGTGAGGTCGACCACCACCGCGCCGCTCGCCGTTGCGACCGGCGCACCGTGCAGCACCTGTGCCCGCGCCCCCGCCGCGGGACCGCCGAGCTGCGCCGTCGGCAAAAGGTCGTTCACCGCTTCGCGCAGGACGCGCGCCCACAGGAACACGCCGAACGGCCCGTCCCATTCCGGCCGAAGCAGCAACCGCCACGCCAGCGCCGAGAAGACCAGCGGCACGGCGTGCGACAGGACGACGATGCCGAGCCCCCATCCCTCGGCGGCGAGGGCGGCCAGCACCTTGCCCGCGTCGTTGGCGACGACCATGGCGACGGCGCCCGCGAGTCCCGCGAGGGCGAGCCCGCCGAAGCCGATCTGCGCCGCGCGCCGTTTCCGTGTGTCGGCTGCGGCCCCGCTCACGTCACGCGCTGCCCTCGCGGGCGCGCAGGAAGTGGAAGAACTCGACGCCCTCGCGCAGGCGGCGCTTGGTCATGTCCCAGCTCCTGACCATCTCGCCGGTGATCTCGGCGATCTTCTTGGGCCGGAAGTAGAAGCTCTTGTAGAACGCCGCCACCGCCTCGAAGATTTCGGTCTGGCTCAGATGCGGGTAGTTGAGCGAGGTGATCTGGAAGCCGTCATGTGCCACCAGCTCGCTGCCGTTGTTGACCAGCCAGCCGTTCTCCACCGCCTGGTCATAGAGGAACGTGCCGGGATAGGGCGCGGCGATCGACACCTGGATGGTGTGCGGGTTGATGTCGCGCGCGTACTTGATGGTCTCGGCGATGGTCTCCTGCGTCTCGCCGGGCAGGCCGACAATGAACGTGCCGTGGATGGTGATGCCCAGCTTGTGGCAGTCCTCGGTGAACTTGCGCGCCACCTCAATCCGCATGCCCTTCTTGATGTTGTGCAGGATCTGCTGGTTGCCCAACTCGTACCCGACGAGTAGGAGGCGCAGCCCGTTGTCGCGCAGTACCTTCAGCGTCTCGTAGGGCACATTGGCCTTGGCGTTACACGACCAGGTGACGCCCTCCTTGCCGATCAGCCGCGCGATCTGCTCGGCGCGCGGCAGATTGTCGGTGAAGGTGTCGTCGTCGAAGAAAAACTCCTCGACCTGCGGCATCAGCTTTTTCGCCTTGCGGATCTCGTCGGCCACGTGCTCCGGCGAGCGCGTGCGGTAGGTATGCCCGGCGATGGTCTGCGGCCACAGGCAGAAGGTGCAGCGCGACTTGCAGCCCCGGCCGGTATAGAGCGAGACGTAGGGGTGCTTCAGATAGCCGATGAAATAGTCCTCGATCGTGAGGTCGCGGGCATACACATCGGTGACGTAGGGAAGCCGGTCCATGTCGTGGATCAGCGCGCGGTCCGGGTTGTGCACGATCCGGCCGTCGCGGCGGAAGCTCACCCCGTCGACCTCCTCGTAGGGCGCGCCCTCGGCGATCTCCTTCAGCGTGTAGTCGAACTCGTGCCGCGCGACGAAATCGACGGCGGGGGCGAGCTCCAGCGACTTGTCGGGCAGGATCGCCACATGCGCGCCGACGAAGCCGATGGTCGCCTTCGGGTTGCGCGCCTTCAGCGCCGCGGCGACCTTGGCGTCCGAGGCGAAGGACGGCGTCGAGGTGTGCATGACGATGAAGTCGTGGTCGTCGGCCATCGGCAGCACGTCGTCGAGCGAGAACCCGCGCGCCGGCGCGTCGACGAGCTTCGAATCCGCGATCATCGCCGCAGGCTGGGCGAGCCAGGTCGGGTACCAGAACGAGCGGATCTCGCGCGTCGCCTGGTAGCGCGCGCCGGCGCCGCCGTCGAACCCTTCGAAGGAGGGGGGATTGAGGAACAGGGTCTTCATGGGGCCCTCTGTCGTTCGGTGTTGATCAAGGTGCCGCGCCGGTCGGTGGCGAGGCGCAAGTCGCGCCAGGTGACGCTGCGGCCGAAGAAGCTGGCCGCCCAGATGAAAATCGACAGCGCGTCCCGCAGCGGCACGAGCGCGAAATGCCGCCCCGGGATGGCAAGCCGGGCATGGACCCAGCCGTGCAGCGCCCCGCGCGCGAGGAGGCCGGCCGCCAGCATCGCCGCCGCCGCTTCTCCGCCCGCGCCGGACGCCCAGAGGCCGAGCGCTGCCAGCGCCGTGACGGAGACCGTGTTCTCCAGAACCGATGCCGCGTATTTCGCCGGCTCGACCCCGCGGATCGTCCGGGCCCAGCGCAGCTCGTGATGCGCCACCGCCGAAAGGGCCGTCTCGCTCACCACCGTCTCCACCATCCGGTCCGCCAGCACGACACGATACCCGTGCTCGGTCAGGCGCCGCCCCAACATATAGTCATCGGCAAGCTCGTCCTTCAGGGCGGCAAGCCCGCCGATGGCGGCGAGCGCGTCCCGGCGCACCGCCATGGTCGAGCCCATGCAGAAATTCACCTGGCCGAGCGCGCGCGCCACCAGGACCGAAGGCAGGAACCAGTCGTCGATGTGCATTGCCGCGAGGCGGGCGGCAAGGCCCGTCGTGGCCGGCCGCGCGGTGTAGGGGCAGGTCACGGCGCCCACGGCCGGGTCGGCGAGGGGCGAGACGACGCGGGCGAGCCAGTCCGGCATCACCGCAATGTCGGCGTCCGAGATCACCAGCACGTCGTGGCGCGCCGCCTCCAACATGTTGATAAGATTGCTGATCTTGGGATTGCGCCCGGTCGTCCGCCGGCCCACCACCAAGGTCGCGTCGCGCTCGGGGAACGCGGCGATCAGCCGCTCGGCGACCGCCCGGGCCGGGTCCGCGGGATCGGCGACACCGAACACGATCTGCCAGCCGGGATAGGCCTGCGTGAAAAAGCCGCGCAGGTTTTCGTACAAACCCGGTTCGGCGCCGTAGAGCGGCTTCAGGATCGTCGCCGGCGGGGCGAAGGAAGCAGCCGGTCGCTCCCAACGTGCGTAGCGGTCGACGCACCAGGCGGCGAAGCCCGCGTAGCCCAGGGCGCCGGCGCCGAGCGCACCGGCCGCCAGCGCCGCGATGTTGCTTGCCATCGAGAACTCCCGGCGGAACGCCGTCGACATGGCCCTTCCGGGGCCCGGCCGCAACCTATGCGATCCGGAAGAGTCGCGCCAGGGGGCGGTATCTACTCCCCTGCCGCGGCCTCGGCCTCGGCGGCGGCCTTGCGGCCGGCCCGCTCGATCCGCCGCTCGCGGCGGGTGATATAGGTCGCGGCGCCGAAGATGACGCTTGCGCCGACCCAGGTCCAGATGTCGGCCGCCTCGTGGAACAGCACCCAGCCCGCGGCGGCGATCATCGGCAGGCGCAGGAAGTCGAACGGCGCCACCACGCTGGCGTCGGCGGCGGCGAAGCCCCGCGCCTGGCAGATCTGCGCGCCCCAGCCCGCGAGCCCGGTCGCGACGATCAGCGGCGCGAGCGACCAGTCCGGCCACACCCAGCCGAACGACGCGCCGATGAGCGCCATCGGCACGATCAGCACGTTCATGTAGAACACGATCACCCGCGCCAACTCGGTGCGGGTCAGCGCCTTCACCATCAGCCAGTTGACGGCGTAGAACGCGGCGGACACGAGGACCGCGATCTCCGGCCAGCCGACATGGGCGAAGCCCGGGCGCAGAATGATCACCGCGCCGGCGAAGCCGATCGCCGTCGCGACCGACCGGCGCCAGCCCACCGTCTCGCCCAGGAACAGGGCCGCGCCGATCACGGTGAACAGCGGGATGACGAACTGCAGCGCCACGGCGCTCGCCAGCACCATAGTCGCCGCCGCGTAGAAATAGGTGAGGTTCGCGCCGTAGACGGCGACGGCGCGCACCGCGAACATGCCCATCCGCCTTGTGGCGAGCGCGCGGCGCTGGTCGGCGGTCAGCGCCCACGGGATCACCGCGGCGCTGGCGACGAAGGCGCGCCAGAACACCACCTCGAACACCGGCAAATGCTGGGTCAGCACCCGGACGCCCAGCAGCATGCCGACGAAGCCCGCGTCGGCGAACACCATCCAGACCGCCGCGCGGGCGACCGAATTGCGCGCGGGGGAGGTCATAGCGTGCAGACGGCTCCGATCCGCACCGACCGCTACCGCTGCTGGCCGAGGAGGCGGAGGCGCAGCGCGTTGAGCTTGATGAAGCCCGCAGCGTCGCGCTGGTCGTAGACCGTGTCGGCCTCGAACGTGACGTGCGACTGGGAATAGAGGCTGACGGGCGACTTGCGCCCGTCGACCGAGACGTGGCCCTTGAAGAGCTTCATCCGCACCGTGCCGGTGACGTTCTTCTGGCTCCGGTCGATCAGCGCCTGCAGCATCTCGCGCTCGGGCGAGAACCAGAAGCCGTTATAGACCAGCTCGGCATAGCGCGGCATCAGCTCGTCCTTGAGGTGCGCCGCGCCGCGGTCGAGCGTCAGGCTCTCCATCGCGCGGTGCGCAGCGGCCAGGATCGTACCGCCCGGCGTCTCGTACACCCCGCGCGACTTCATGCCGACATAGCGGTTCTCGACGATGTCGGCGCGGCCGATGCCGTGCGCGCCCCCCAGCGCGTTGAGCCGGGCGAGAAGTTGCGGCGGGCGAGAGGGTCTCGCCGTCGACCGCCACCGGGTCGCCCGCCTCGAACTCGATCTCGACGAGCTGCGGCGCGTCGGGCGCGGCCTCGGGCGCGACCGAGCGGGTGAACATCGCCTCGTCGGGCGCGACCCACGGGTCCTCCAGCGCGCGCCCCTCGTAGGAGATGTGCAGCAGGTTGGCGTCGGTCGAGTAGGGCGGCTCGCCGTCCTTGCCCCGCGCGATCTCGATCTGGTGGTCGCGGGCGTATTCGAGGAGGCGCGTGCGCGAGTTCAAATCCCATTCGCGCCACGGCGCGATCACGCGGATCGCGGGCTCCAGCGCGTAGTAGCCGAGCTCGAACCGCACCTGGTCGTTGCCCTTGCCCGTCGCGCCGTGAGCCACGGCGTCGGCGCCGGTCTCGCGCGCGATCTCGATCTGGCGCTTGGCGATCAGCGGCCGGGCGATCGAGGTGCCGAGCAGGTACGTCCCCTCGTAGAGCGCGTTGGCGCGGAACATCGGGAAGACGTAGTCGCGGACGAACTCCTCGCGCAAATCCTCCACGTAGATCGCGGCGGCGCCCATCAGCTCGGCCTTCTGGCGGGCCGGCGCCAGCTCCTCGCCCTGGCCGAGGTCGGCGGTGAAGGTCACCACCTCGCAGCCATATTCCTCCTGCAGCCAGCGCAATATGACCGAGGTGTCGAGCCCGCCCGAATAGGCCAGCACGCATTTCTTGACGGAGGTCTTGGGAGTCCGCGCCATTGTCCGCTCGTTCCGGGATAGAGGGGGCGGAGTATATCCGGATAGGGCTCGGTCACAAGACCGCCGGGGGTGTCCGCCACGCTTATAACCGAAATGTCTGGTTGGATGTGGTCGGGAGGTGTAGGGAACGCGTGCCTGCCGCAATGCTCATGACGGAAAACGGCGATGTTCCTCAATTTCATGGCGGGCGCCCTGCTCGTTTGGACGACGGCGGCTAGCGCTCAGACCATAAAGGTGCTGACACCGAGGGCGACTCATGCGCCGCGTTCACGAGCGCTATGAAAACAGGCGATCCAAAGTCGTTGCTGCCTCTGGCAGGGTGGGCGCTGGGCTTTCTCTCCGGCATTGCCCAAGGAACCGGTAAGGACATATTGCGCAACGCCGACGATCAACAGGTGATGGCACGGCTCTACAGCGACTGCAGCAAAGAGCCCTCGCTCGCTATGTCAGTGGCGCTAGAACGGCTCGCGCAAACCCTCGTCTCGCGGTAGTAGTGCTCGATCGCAGCGGTCAGGCCACTCACACCGCCGCCCGCTCCGCCCTTCGCAGGCGCTCGGAGGCGGATTTGAGCTGGCCGCAGGCGGCCATGATGTCGCGGCCGCGCGGCGTGCGCACGGGCGAGGAATAGCCGGCGCGGTTCACGATGTCGGCAAAGGCGGCGATGGCTTCGTCGGTCGCGCACTCGAACGGCGCGCCGGGCCACGGGTTGAACGGGATCAAATTCACCTTGGCCGGGATGCCGCGGATCAGCTTCACCAGCGCGCGGGCGTCGGCGGGCGAATCGTTCACGCCCTTCAGCATCACGTACTCGAAGGTGATGCGCCTGGCGTTCGACGCGCCGGGATAGGCGCGGCACGCGGCCAGGAGCTCGGCGATCGGGTGCTTCCTGTTGATCGGCACCAGCACGTCGCGCAGCTCGTCGGTGACGGCGTGGAGCGAGATGGCGAGCCTCACCCCCAGCTCCTCGCCCACGCGCGGGATCACCGGCACGACGCCCGCGGTCGAAAGCGTGATGCGCCGGCGCGAGATGCCGATCCCCTCGCCGTCCATCATGATGCGGAGCGCGGCGGCGACGTTGTCGTAATTGTAGAGCGGCTCGCCCATCCCCATCATCACGATGTTGGAAAGCCGCCTGCCGTCCTTCGGGCTCGGCCACTCGCCGTAGGAATCGCGCGCTACCAGCATCTGGCCGACGATCTCGCCCGCCGTCAGGTTGCGCACCAAGGGCTGCGTGCCGGTGTGGCAGAACTGGCAGGTCAGCGCGCAGCCGACCTGCGACGACATGCAGAGCGCGCCGCGATCCTCCTCCGGGATGTGCACGCATTCGGCCTCGCGCCCGTCGGCGAAGCGCAAGAGCCACTTGCGCGTGCCGTCGGTCGAAATCCTGGCGCGCCGCCTCGGCCGGCCGCGCCAAGGTGTAGTGCGCCGCGAGCAGGGCGCGGAGAGGCTTGGCCAGCGTCGTCATCTCGTCGAACTCGCGCGCGCCGCGGTAATAGATCCAGTGCCACACCTGGCGCGCGCGGAAGGGGGGCAGGCCGTGTCGTGCCAGCTCGGCGGCCAGCGCCTCGCGCTCCAGCCCGATCAGGTTCAAGGGTATGCCGGTCCCGTCCATCCGTCGCAATATAGGCATTCGCGCGCGTGCAGGCCACGGAACCGACGCTTTAAAGCGCCGGCCGGGGCGGGCAGGGTGCGGCGATGCTCGCCGCGATCGCGCCGTTGGGCGTGCTCCTCCTCGCCATCGCGATCTTCGCCCTCGGCCACGGTCTGTTCGGATCGCTCGTCTCGGTCCGGCTCACGATCGAGGGCTATTCCGCCGGGCTGGTAGGGGTGGTGTCCGCCGCCTATTTCGCAGGGCTGGTGGCCGGTGCGCGCGCAAGACCCGCCGCGCCGCCGTGCCGAACGCGGAGCAGATGCCGTTCGTCGCCGTGCCGCGCACCGCCGCGGTCGCCTACGGGCTCGACCCGCGCGTCGAGCCGACGGAGACGGAGGGCTGACCCCTACTCTGCCGCGGCGGGGACGGTACGGGTACGCATGCGCAGCCAGAGGATCGTGGCGATCACCAGCAGGATGAACGGCGCCACCGAGTAGTTCACCGTCGCCCAGCCATAGACGTTCTGCAGCCAGCCCGAGGTGAAGGCGGTGAATGCGACGGTGCCGAACACGCAGAAATCGTTGAAGCCCTGCACCTTGGCGCGCTCCTCCGGCGCGTAGGTCTCGGTCAGCATGGCAGTGCCCGAGACGAACAGGAAGTTCCAGCCGGCGCCGACCAGCACGTTGGCGAGCCAGAAGTTCCACACCTCGACGCCCGCCAGCGCCGCCAGCACGCAGCCGATCATCATCACCGCGCCGATCAGCATGATGCGCGCCCCGCCATAGCGCGCGATCAAGGCGCCGGAGAAGAAGCTCGGCACGTACATGCCCAATATGTGCCACTGGATGACGAACGCGGCGTCGTCGAAATGGAGACCGCAGGCGATCATCGACAACGGCGTCGCGGTCATCATCAGGCTCATCACGCCCCAGCCGATCATGCCGCCGAGGACCGCGACGACGAACTTGGGCTGGCGCGCGATCTCGGCAAGCGGCCGGCCGGCGTCGCGCGCGGTGCGCGCGGGCGGGGGCGGCAGCTCGATCGCCATCAGCATCGCGATCATCAGGAGCGGCAGGGCCGCCATCGCCACGAACGTGCCGGCGAAGGTGATGGGCGCGAACATGTCCTTGGTCAGCTTGGCGAGCTCCGGCCCGACGAAGGCGGCGACGATGCCGCCCAGATTCACCCACGCGATGGCCTTGGACCGCCAGCTCGCGTCGGCCGTCTCGGCGGCAGCGAAGCGGTAGAGCTGGCTCGTCGCGTTGAACACGCCGATCACCATCGTGCCGGCGGCGTAAAGCCAGAACGAGTTCATCCAGATGCCGCCGGCCGCGACCAGAGCGCCGACGATGCCGGCCGCCGCGCCGGTCATGAACCCGGCGCGCCGCCCCAGCCGGCGCATGAACAGCGAGACAGGGATCGCGACCAGCGCGAGCGACACCCAGCCGAGCGCGTGCGGCAGGGTCGCCAGCGCCTTGTCGGTCGCCAGCATGTTGCCCACCAGCGCCGTCGTCGCCAGGATCATGGTGGTCACGATCTGGCCGAAGGCCTGGGTGACAGTGAGGTAGGCGACGGTGCGCCGGGCGGGCTGGGCCATGCGGCAGTTCCCTGATCGCCCCAGCACTAGCCGACCGCGGCCCGACCTGTCCAGCGCCGGCGCGCCGGTCAGGCTTGCAGGAAACGCAACCTAATTGGCGACGAACTGGCCGATCAGCACCAAATTGAGCACGACGATCGCCGCTGCCGCCGCCCAGGCGAGGACGGCGAGCCACAGGGGGTTCGCGAACGGGCCCATCCGCGCGCGCGACGAGGTGAGCCGGACCAGCGGCACCACCGCGAACGGAAGCTGCAGCGACAGGATCACCTGGCTCAGCACCAGGAGCTGGGCCGTCCCCGACCCGCCATAGATTGCGGTCACCGCCACCGCGGGCACGATGGCGAGGCCGCGCGTGACCAGCCGGCGCGCCCAGGCCGGCAGGCGGATGCGCACGAACCCCTCCATCACGATCTGGCCGGCGAGCGTGCCGGTCAGCGCCGAGTTCTGGCCCGAGGCGAGCAGCGCCACGGCGAACAGGGTGGACGCTGCCGCGACGCCGACCGCGGGTGCCAGCAGCCGGTACGCGTCCTGGATCTCGGCCACCCGGGTCTGGCCGTGCGCGTGGAACGTCGCCGCCGCGACGATCAGGATCGCCGCGTTCACCAGGAACGCCAAGAACAGGGCGATGGCGGAATCGATGGTGGAGTAGCGGATCGCCTCGCGCCGCCCCGCCTCGCCGGTGTCGAACCGACGCGTCTGCACGATGGCGGAGTGGAGGTAGAGGTTGTGCGGCATGACCGTCGCGCCCAGGATGCCGACCGCGACGTAGAGCATCGCGGGCTCGCCCAGGATGCGCGCGTCGGGCGCGAAGCCGGCGGCGAGCGCGGCCATGTCGGGGCGCGACAGCCAGACCTCCACCCCCAGGCAGGCGCCGACGATCACGATCATCGCGATCACCAGCGCCTCGATCAGCCGGAACCCGTAGCGCTGCAGCGCAAGGATCAGCAGCACGTCGGCCGTGGTCAGCACCATCCCCCAGATCAGCGGGATGCCGAACAGCAGGTCGAGCGCCACGGCGCTGCCGATCAGCTCGGCGAGGTCGGTCGCGACGATGGCGACCTCGGCCAGGAGCCACAATGCGACCGCGGCGGCGGGGCCATAGCTTTCGCGGCAGGACTGGGCGAGGTCGCGCCCGGTGGCGATGCCGAGCCGCGCCGCCAGCGTCTGGAGAAGGACGGCGGTCAGGCTGGAGAGCAGCACGACCGAGAGCAGCGTGTAGCCGAACGCCGACCCGCCGGCGAGGCTGGTCGCCCAGTTGCCGGGGTCCATGTAGCCGACGGCGACCAGATAGCCGGGCCCGGCGAAGGCCAGCAGCTTGCGCGCGACGCCGCGCTCGGGCACTGCGACGGTGCGGTGCGACTCGGGAAGGCTCGCAAGCGGCGGCCGTCCCGCCTTGCGCGCCGGCCCTTCGCCCCGACCGGTCAGCTCGCCCATCGGCGCCGCACCCTCGTTCCCCTCCGGAGACCGGCCGATGTTAGCCAAGGCTAAACTCTGTGGTCAAAGCTAAACCTTACCGGACTCTATTTGGGCGACCGCGACCGCCCGCGCAACGGCGGGGCCGGACGAAACGGCGTCGGCGAAGGGGGGAAGCCCGCCCGGCGCTACTTTATGCCGCAGGCGCGGTGGGCGGCGGTGATCGCGGCGGTGAAGCCCTTGAGGGAGTAGTTGTCGGTGGTCACCGTGCCGCGCGTCGAGGTGCCCTGGACCGCGAGGACGACCCCGGCCTTCATCGCCGCGACGATCGTGTTCTGCGTCTGGGCGTCGCGCGCCCACGCCGTCTCGCCGTCGGTGAACAGGCTGTACTTGTTGCCGTCGATCGCGAGCGCGACCTCCGAATCCTTCTTGTAGGCATAGCCGGCGGTGACCGAGAGCTCGTTGGCGATCTTCTCCTTGGGCCGGTCGGCGACCTGGATGTAGGTGTCGCCGCGTTCCGCGTACTTGCCCGTCTCCTTCTGCGGCTCGCCATAGATGTAGCAGACCATCCCGCGCGGGCCGTTGTAGCTGTAGGCCGACCACGGCCCGAAATCGCCGAGCGTCCGGGTGCCGCCGTTCGCGGCCCGCGCGGCGGGCGCGGCAAGCGCCGCGAAGACGGCGGCGAGCACGGGAAGGAGCGTCTTCTTGTTCATCGCAGTCAGCCTCCGGGTTCTTATGATGCGGCCACGGCGCGCCGGCGGCGCGTGCGCACCAGGGGCGCGCCGTGCAGCGCGACCGGCGCCGGTGCCGGCGCCACGCCGGCCGCCACCGGCCGCTCGGCGAAGCGGCCCATCGAGAGCTGGCGGTCGTACATGACGATCGCGCCGGCCATCGCCAGGTTGATCGCAAACAATGTCGGTATCTTGACCACGTGGTCGCAGCGCGCGACCAGCCCGGGCGAAAGGCTCCCCCGCTCCGGCCCCAGCACGTACGCGGCGCGGCGCGGATGGCGGAACGAGGGCAGCGGCCCCGCCCCCTCCATCAGCTCGATGCCGACGAGCCGGCATTCGCGCGGCAGGCGCAGCGCGTCCGCCGAATCGAACTCGTAGACCGGGACCTGGGAATCGGCGTGCGAGGTGTCGGAGCGCTGCGTCTCGCGGCGCGGATACTCCGCGCCGATGGTGAACACGAAGCTCGCCCCGAAGCCGTGGGCGGCACGGAACAGGCTGCCCACGTTCATCGGCTTGCTCGCGCCCTCGACGCCAATGCCGAAATAGCCGCGCATGCGGCTAACATAGCCGCGCCGCCGCTTCGCGCAAGAATCAGGGGCCTGCGCTATCATCGCCCCGCATCCGGAGAGACGCCATCAGCGACGCCCTGCGCGCCCAGTACGAGGCCTACCCCTATCCCGAGCGCGACCCGGCCGACGAGGCGCGCCGGCTGATCATGGGCTCGCCGAGCCAGCCCTTGGAGATCGACCATTACGTGTTCGGCGGCCGGCGCGACTGGCGGCGTCCGTTCCGCGCGCTGGTGGCGGGCGGCGGCACCGGCGACGGGGCGGTCATGCTGGCCCAGCTCCTCGCCGACTGCGCCTGCCCGGCGGAGATCGTGCACCTCGACATCTCCGCGGCGGCGCAGGCCATCGCCCGCGCCCGGGCCGAGGCGCGCGGCCTCGCTGGCGTGCGGTTCGTCCAAGGCTCGCTGCTCGATCTCGACCGGCTCGGGCTCGGGACGTTCGACTACATCGATTGCTGCGGCGTGCTGCACCATATCGAGGACCCGGCTGCCGGCATGGCGGCGCTCGCCGCCGCGCTCGCGCCCGATGGCGGGGTCGGCGCGTTGGTCTACGCGCCCTACGGGCGCACCGGCGTCTACCAGATGCAGGCGGCGCTGAGGATGCTGGCGGGCGCGGCGCCGCCGGCCGAACGGCTCGCCGTCGCCAAGGCGGCGCTCGCGCACCTGCCGCCGACCGCCTGGCTCGCGCGCAACCCGTTCGTCGGCGACCACAAGGGCCAGGGCGACGCCGGGCTCTACGATTTGCTGCTCAACCCCGTCGACCGGCCGTTCACCGTGCGCCAGGTGGCGGACCTCGTCGCGGGCGCGGGGCTCCGCCTCACCGGCTGGATCGAGCCGCTGCGCTACCGCCCGGAAGCGTTCGTCGCCGACGCGGCGCTGCGCGCGCGCCTCGCGACGCTGAGCCCGCTCGACCGCGCGGCCTTCGCCGAGCTCTGGTCGGGCAACATGCGCCGCCACGTGTTCTATGCCGTGCGCACCGACAATCCGGCCGCCGTGCCGCCCGCGCCCGACAATTCCGAGGCCGTGCCGGTTCCGCACCAGATCGACGTGGCGCAGCTTTCCGGCGCCGTCGCCGCGGGCCAGGCGATGAAGGTCGATTTCGACGGGCTCGCCGTCCGCGTCGCGCTGCCGCCGCTCGCCGGCGCCATCGCGGCCGAGATTGACGGCCATCGCACGACCGGCGAGATCGCGCGGCGGATCGGCGGCGATCCCGCTTCGTTCCGCACCGCCTTCGGCGCGCTCTACGACGCGCTCAACGGCATGAATCGCCTTTTCCTGCAAATCCCCGGCGCCTGAATATCTATCATATCGACACTATATTAACGGTGGACCGCGAGGCTGCTGACCGGATGGATGTGACGACCCGAACATCGGTCGATCTCCTCGGCGCCGCCGGCGGGCGCGGCGGCCGCCACCCCGGCACGCGGGCGGCGCCCGCAGCGCTCCAGGCGCTCGACCTCGAATCGTGGCTCGCCGGCCGCGGCATCGCCGCGCGCTGGCGCGAGACCTTGGTCGACCGCGAGGCGGGCGGCGACACGATGGCGGAGGTGGCCGCGCTCTGCCGCCGCCTCGCGGAAGCGACCGAGCGGTCGGTCGCGGCCGGGCGGCGCTTCTGCGTGCTGGGCGGCGACCACAGCTGCGGCGCCGGCACCTGGGCGGGCGCCGCCGACGCGCTGGCCGGCCGCGGGGCGCTCGGCCTCGTCTGGGTCGACGCCCACATGGACGCGCACACCCCCGAGACCACGCCCAGCGGCCGGCCGCACGGCATGCCGGTGGCGGCGCTGATGGGGCATGGCGCGCCGGTGCTGACCGGTATCGCGCGGCACCGCCCGGCCCTCGCGCCCGAGCATCTCTGCCTCGTCGGCGTGCACAGCTACGAATCGGGCGAGAAGGCGCTCCTCCAACGGCTCGGCGTGCGGGTGATTTCGATCGAGGAGGTGCGGGCCCACGGACTCGCCGCCGCGATGGGCGAGGCGCTCGCCATCGCACGGCGCAAGACGGGGGGCTTCGGCGTCTCCATCGACCTCGACGCGATCGACCCGGCCGAGGCGCCCGGCGTCGGCTCGCCGGTGCCGGGCGGGCTCGCCACTGCCGACCTCGCGGCGTCGCTCGCCGCGCTCCATGGCCTCGGCGATTTCGTCGGGCTCGAGATCGCCGAGTACAACCCGCAGCTCGACCGCGACGGCGCCACGGCGCGCATCGTGCGCGCGCTGATCGCCGCCGCCTTCGCGGGAGACGCGCCGTGAGCCGCCGCCCGACGCCACGCGCCCTGCACGAGCACGACGCCATCGCGCTCGAAAGCCATTTCGGCGCGCACAACTACGACCCGATGCCGGTCGTGCTGGTGAAGGGCGAGGGCGTGCACGTGTGGGACGCCGACGGGCGGCGCTACACCGACATGCTGGGCGCCTACTCGGCGGTGAGCCACGGCTACAGCCATCCGCGCCTCGTCGAGGCGCTGATCCGCCAGTCGCATACGCTGGGGGTGGTCTCGCGCGCCTTCTACAACGACCGGCTCGGCCCGTTCCTCGCCCGCGCCTGCGAGCTGACCGGCCAGGAGGCCGCGCTCGCCATGAACTCCGGGACGGAGGCGGTAGAGACCGCGCTCAAGGCTGCGCGCAAATGGGCCTATACGGTGAAGGGCGTGCCGGACGGTCTCGCCGAGATCGTCGTCTGCGACGGCAATTTTCACGGCCGCACGATCGCCATCGTCGGGTTCTCCTCGCAGGCGCAGTACCGCGAGGGGTTCGGCCCGTTCCCGCCCGGCTTCAAGCGCGTCCCCTTCGGCGACGCCAAGGCGCTCGAGGCCGCGATCACGCCGATGACCGCGGCCTTCCTGGTCGAGCCGATCCAGGGCGAGGGCGGCATCGTCGTGCCGCCCGAGGGCTACCTCTCGGCCTGCGCCGAGATCTGCCACCGCCACAACGTGCTGCTGATCTGCGACGAGATCCAGACCGGGCTCGGCCGCACCGGCCGCGTGCTCTGCGCCGACCACGAAAGCGTCCGGCCCGACGCGCTGACCCTCGGCAAGGCGCTCGGCGGCGGGCTGATGCCGGTCTCGCTGTTCCTCGCCCGCCGCCAGGTGATGGACGTGTTCGGTCCCGGCGACCACGGCTCGACCTTCGGCGGCAACCCGGTGGCCTGCGCCGTCGGCCACGCGGCGCTCGACACGATGGTCGAGGAGAAGCTCGCCGAGCGCGCGGCCGAGCTTGGCCCGCACCTCCTCGACGGGCTCCGCGCCATCGCGAGCCCGGCGATCCGCGAGGTGCGCGGCAAGGGCCTGTTCGCCGGGGTCGAGCTCGATCCCGACCGCGCCACGGCGCGCGCGGTGTGCGAGGCGCTCCTCGCCGAAGGCATCCTCACCAAGGAGACGCACCGCAACACGGTGCGCTTCGCCCCGCCGCTCGTGATCACCAAATCCGAGCTCGACCGCGCGCTCGTCGCCATCGCCCGGGCGTTCGCGAAGCTCGGCGTGCGGTAGCCCCTCCGCTCGCGGGACGGCTCCCCCTCCTTGTCACCCCGGCCGAGCCGTCCGTGGCGGCGAGAGCCGGGGCCTATCAATCCGCGCATCTGAAGGTTCGAGCATGGGTCACGGCTCGCGCCGCGCGCTCCGCTCGCAGTTTGGCCAGGATGACATTCTTGGTTGAAAAGGCCAGGGCGGGAGCGACCCTCGCTCCGCGGTTCATCCCGAATCGATAAGGGGCGGGTCCGGGACCCGCCCCTACACGTGATTGTTCGTTCGTTGTAGGGGCCGGTCCCCGACCGGCCCCTGGCGCAATACTACTCTGCAGCGGCCTTGGCGTCGGTGATGAACTGCGACACCCACATGTTGCGGCGCTTCAGGTTGGCGCGGTACATCGCTTCGAGCTCGGCCGGCGGGAAGGAATGCACCGTCGGGTGCGCGAGCATCGCGTCGGTCCACGCCTTGACCAGCGGGAACTTCTCCATCACGCCGAGCGGGCGCACCCGGTCGAGGAAGATGTAGCGCTGCAGGAACGGCGCGTAGGCGCAATCGACCAGCGAGAAATTCTTGCCGTTGAAGAACGGTCCGTCGTTGCCCCGCTTCTCCAGCGCCTTCTCGATCCGCTCGAACGCGGTCGGTATCTTGGCGGAGCATTTGTTGTACTCGGCTTCGTCGCTGGCATAGCCGGTCGAGGTCACCGTGTCGGCGAAGGTCGGCACGTAGTCGGTCCAGGCGCGGTTGTAGGCGCGCGCGACCGGGTCGGCCGGGTGCAGGCGCGGCTCGATGGTCTCGTCCAGGTACTCGCAAATTGCGTTCGACTCGAACAGCGAGACCTTGTCGTCGATGCGCAGCACCGGCACCTTCTTGTGCGGCGAGATGGCGAGGAACCAGTCGGGCCGGTTGTCCGGCTCGATATGGCGGAACTCGAACTCGACCTTCTTCTCGCGCAGCGCGATCGCCGCGCGCTGCACCCAGGGACACGTCTTGAAGCTGACCAGCAGGTAGTGCGGCATGACGGCCTCCATCCGGCGTTCGGTGGCGCAGCATCGCACGCCGGCAGGGGCCGGTTCAACGGAGTCAGCCGACCTTCGGAACCCATCGGGCCAGGCGGTCGACGGCTTCCTCCATGTCCGCCGTGGCGCCGGCGAAGGAGAGGCGGACATAGGCGCGGCCGCGCCCCTGGTCGAAATCGATGCCGGGCGTCGTCGCGACGCCGGTCTCGGCCAGCATTCGCGCGCAGAATGCCTCGGAATCGTTGGTGAGGGGGGAAACGTCGGCATAGAGGTAGAAGGCCCCGTCGGCGGGCGCGATGCGGTCGATCCCGGCCTTCGGCAGGCCTGCGAGCAGCAGCGCACGGTTCGCCGCGTAGCGCGCGACGTTGGCCTCGAGCTCTTCGGTGCAGTCGAACGCCGCCTCGGCCGCGTGCTGGGCCAAGGTCGGCGGCGAGATGAACAGGTTCTGCGCCAGGCACTCGACCGCGCGGGCGAGGTCCGGCGGGCAGATCATCCAGCCGATCCGCCAGCCGGTCATCGAGAAGTATTTCGAGAACGAGTTGACGACCAGCGCGTCCGGGTCGCACGCGAGCGCCGTCGGCGCCGTGCGCCCGAACGTGATGCCGTGATAGATCTCGTCCGAGACGAGCCGCACACCCTTCGCTTGGCACCAGGCGATGACGCGCCCGAACTCGGAATCGTCGATCATCGTGCCGGCCGGGTTGGACGGGCTCGCCACGATCAGCCCGTCGAGCTTCCCCGCCTTCTCCAACAGCGCGACGGTCGGCTGGAACCGCTCGGCCGGGCCGGCGGGCAGCCCGACCGGCTCGATCCCGAGCGCGAGCAGGATGTTGCGGTAGCCGGGGTAGCTGGGGTCGGCGAGCGCCACCCGGTCGCCCGCGTCGAACGCGGCGAGGAAGGCGAGGACGAAGCCACCGGACGAGCCGGTGGTCACGACGATCCGCGCCGGATCGATTTCGATCGCGTAGCGCGCGCGATAATGCGCCGCGATGCGCTGGCGCAGCTTTTCGCGCCCCAACGCCTCGGTATAGCCGAGCGGGGCGGCGTCGAGCGCGCGGCGGGCCGCTTCGATCACGCCTCCGGGCGTGCCCGAGCCCGGCTCGCCCATCTCCAGGTGCAATATGTGCTCGCCGGCCGCCTGGCGCGCATTCGCCGCGCGCATCACGTCCATCACGATGAAGGGCGGGATGCGGCCTCGCTTCGCCACTTTGAGCGCCATGTCAGCCCCCCGGCGCGACGCTCGTGGCGAGGCCGTGACCGCGCGGGTCGGTGGCCAGCGCGCAGGAGGCGGGATTGCGCACGACACCGTCGGAGCAGTACATCGCCTCGACGCGGGCCAGCGCCTTCACCCGCCCGACCCGGTGGCCGCGCGCCGCGAGGCCGCGCGCCGCCTGATCGTCGGCGCTCTCCACCAGCGCGGCGTCGAGCCCCGGCACCGCGTCGACGCGCGGCGCGGCGATGGCGGCCTGGAGGGGGGTCTTGTCCACGATGGCGCGCAGCATCACGCCCGCGAGCGCCGCCGGCGCCGCCGGATCGCCCGCCCCGGCCATCGCGGCGAACGTCTCCTCCGAATTCTCGTTGACGATCACCATCGGGGCGAGGGCCATGCGCGCGCCGCGGCCCGGGGGCGGGACCGCCAGGATGCCGGTGTTGGCGATCGCCTCGCCGGTGCCGAACAGCGGCCCCGCGGTGAAGGCGCAGGCGACCGCGCCGCCCTTGTCGTCCATCGCGATCATCCCGGTCGAGCGGCCTTCGTCTTCCGGCGCCGTCTGCAGCCGGCCGGGCGGGCGCTGGTGGCGCGCCGGGCTGTAGCCCTGCATCGCGCGGTCGGCCCAGCCGGACGGGATGCGGCCCTTGGCGTCGAGCGCCGGCGGGCCGGCGGCGGCGATGCGCGCCATCGCCTCGGCCAGAAGGTGCGGCCGCTCGGCGGGCGCGGCGTCCTCCCACCGTCCGCTGTCGCCGAGCGCGGCCCACAGCGCGGCGGCCACCTCGCCGCCCGTCGCCGGGGCGCCGGCGAAGTGCGCGGTGTGGTCCCCGACGGGGACGTCGACCGTGTGGCGCCAGACCGGCTTGTAGTCGCGCAGATCGGCGACGGTCATGGTGCTGCCGATGGCGTCGGCGCCCGCAACGTAGGCGTGCGCGCCGGCACCGGCATAGATCGCCGCCGGCCCCTCGGTCCGGATGCGGCCCAAGGTCGCGGCGAGGTCGATCTGGGAGAACGTCGCGCCCGCGGCCAGCTTCCCGCCGTCGGTGCCGAGGAACGGCGTCCTGGCCCCTGCTGGCCGCCGCGTTCGCGGGCGCGAGGTCGGCGGCGAAGGCGCGGCTCACCGTCATGCCGAAGCGGGCCAGGCGCTCGGCCGGGAAGACCAGCTCCTCCCAGCGCAGCCGGCCGTAGCGCGCCTGCAGCGCGAACAGGCCGCGCACCATGCCGGGCACCGCCACCTCGGGGGCGCCGGGCCGCGCCGGGGCGGCGGCCGGCGCGCGCGGCAGGAAGTCGAGCGTCTCGGTGGTCATCTTCGGCTTGGGCACGTGCAGGACGCACACCCCGCCGCCGCCCAGGCTCGCCCGCGACGGCATGGTGACAGCGAGGGTGAAGCCGTAGGCGGCGGCGGCGTCGGCTGCCGTACCGCCGGCCGCGAGCGCGCGGCGGGCGGCCAGCACCGCGTTCGGCTCGTCGCCCGCGACCCCGGCGAAAACGTTCGCCGCCCGACCGCCCAGGTTGGCGCAGCCGGCCAGCGCCAGCGCTCCCACCAGCGCCCCGGCCCATAGGGCCCATTGACGCCCTCGGGCGCCGGGCCTACCTAGGATGGGCGGACATGGAGTTCCCGCCTTGCGCAAGATTTGGACCTTTCGGCTGGCCGCCATGGCGGCGGCATTGCTCGTTTCCTTCGTCGCCTCGACCGCGCCGGCGCGCGCCGAAGGGATGGGCCTGATCCGCGACGCCGAGATCGAGAACACCATCCGCACCTTCGTCACGCCCCTGTTCTCCGCGGCCGGGCTCGATCCCGACGCGGTCAAGGTCTACATCATTGATCAAAACGTGCTCAACTCGTTCGTGACGGGCGGGCAGAACATCTTCATCACGACCGGCCTTCTGATGCGCGCCGAAACCGCCGGCCAGGTGATCGGGGTGATCGCGCACGAAACCGGCCATATCGAGCACGGCGACCTGGCGCGCACGGCGGGCGAGCTCGCCGGCATCCAGAACGAGGCGCTGGCCGCGCAGATCCTCGGCATCCTGCTCGCCGTCGGCACCGGCCAGGGCGGCGCCGTCGCGGCGGCGGCGGCCGGCGGGGCGCAGCTCGCCGAGCGCTCCTTCCTGCAATTCTCGCGCAGCCAGGAGTCGGCGGCCGACCAGGCGGCGGTGAAGCTCCTCGACGCGACGCACCAGTCGGCGCGCGGGCTCCTCGACTTCTTCAAGATCCTCGACAACGAGACGCTGCTGGTCTCCGCGCACCTCGACCCGTACCTCCAGACCCACCCGCTGACGCCCGAACGCATCGCCTTCGTGCGCGACTGGGTCGCCCATTCGCCCTATTCCGACACGCCCGAGCGGCCCGATTTCAAGCATCGTTTCGACATGATGCGCGCCAAGCTGATCGGATTCATCCAGCCGCTCGGCCAGGTGCTGCGCGCCTATCCGGACAAGGACCAGTCGATCGCGGCGCGCTACGCCCGCGCCATCGCCTATTACCGGGCCGGCCAGCTTTCGACCGCGCTGCCTTTGATCGAACGGCTGATCGCCGAGCAGCCGAACAACCCCTATTTCCACGAGGTGAAGGGGCAGATGCTGTTCGAGAACGGCAAGCTCCCCGAGGCGCGCAGCGAGTACGAGGACATGGTGCGCCTCGCGCCGCGCGAGCCGCTGCTCCACACCGAGCTTGCCCACGTGCTGATCGAGATAGGCGACGCCGCGAACAACCGCAAGGCGCTCGCCAACCTCGACGCGGCCCTCAAGATGGACACGACCAACGCCGAGACCTGGCAGCTCGCCGCCACCGCCTACGGGCGCGACGGGCAGATGGGCATGTCGGCCTTGTCGAACGCCGAATACAACCTCTTGATCGGCCGCAAGGGCGACGCGCGCGGCCAGGCCGTCCGCGCCGCGCGCCTCCTGCCGCGCGGCTCGCCGGGGTGGCTGCGCGCCCAGGACATCGAGAACACGGTCCGCACCGGCCGCGACGACGACGGCGACCGCCGCGGCGGGTTCCAGTTCCAAGTCAAGTAGCGTCTACTCTACCCGGCGCAGGATGTTGACCATGGTGTGACCGTCCGCGCGGAAGGTAATGTAGTCAGTCATCGAACCGTCCCGCTGCGGAACGATCTTGTGGACCGTTTTCGGCGTCCGCATCACGATCATGTGGTCCTCGACGCGCCCCTGAATGGGGTAGCGTCCGGGGGGCAGCGCGTACTTTAGGAACCGTCGTATCGGGCCGAGCAGGTAATCGCAAAGCACATGGCCGTCCGGCTCGACAGTATGGACGATCAGGATCACCTGCCGTACGTGCGCGTCCTTCTCGCTTGCCCAGGCGCCGAGAAAGGGCACGATGCTCGGCGGCACGCCGGCTGCCGGCGGGTCGATCATAACCTCGTCCTCAGGCCATGCGATGTCGCGCGATTTCGCCGCCGCGCGGGTCCGGCTCAGGTCGCTGTTGCGCCCCGGAGGCAGGCGCGCGACCTGCTCGTGGGCCGGTTGGGCGGCAGGGACAGGGGCAACCGGCGGCGCGGCGAGGGTCGCCTCCTGGTGGGCCATCTCTTGCGGGGCGGCGGGGGCCTTGCCCGCCCGCGCCCGTGCCAGCGCGGCAAAATGCCCCTCCGGATAGGCCTGCAGGTAGGCCCGGTAGTCGGCCGGATTGGCGCTGTTCTCGATCGATCGCCAGAACGTCAGCTCGAACTGCGCGTCCTTGGGCAGGGCCGCCGCAGCGACGCCCGGCCCTTTGCCGCCGGGAGGCGGGCCGGCGAAGTAGAACTCGCCGTCGATGGGCGACGACGACACCCACGGCTCCTGCACGCCGCCGGTGTCGCGCTTGACCTCGATCCCCACCGCGTTGAACGTGCCGAACACGTCCAGCCCCGGTCTGGGCAGCACCTCGGCAAGCGCGGTCGCGTAGGGGCTGTTCCCGCCGGCGCCGTCGAGCGCGATCTGGCCGGGCTGCGTCGCATAGGCGATCAGCGTTCCTTCCGGCGCCCGCATCTGCGCGAGGCCGCCTACCGCGCTGCGCACACCGCGCCCGCCGAACGGGTTGTTGCGGCAGGCATCGAGCAGGATCAGGTTGAGATGCGTGCCTGCGATTTGCATCTGATGCAGCACGATGCTGGCGCTGACCAGCTCGAAGTCGACGTCCGCCTCGCTCTCTACGTTCGCGGAGACCGGCACGAGGTAGTTCTCGCCGTTGATCTGCACGCCGTGGCCCGCGTAGTAGAATAGCCCGACTCCGCCGCGGCGCAGCTCCTCACCGAACTTCCGGATGGCACGGTCGAAGGCCGGCTTGTCGAGGTCGATCTGCGCCTTGCCGCCGACCAGCACGAAACCGAGCCCTTCGAGCGTGTGCGCGATCAGCGTCGCGTCGTTGAGCGGGTTCACGAGGCGCGGCACGTGGCGGTAGCGGCTGTTGCCGATCACCAGCGCGACGCGCCGCTCGATCGACCGGCTTGCGCCGCGGGTCTGGGCGCGCACGGGTGCGGCCGCGACGAACAGAAGCACCGCAATTAGCGCGGCGAGGAGCAGATGCGCGACGCGTTGCCGTGGCACGGTCGGCCCCCTTACTTGATGAATGCCGCCTCGGGCTGGCGGGCGGGCTGGGCGTCAGCGAACGCGTCGAGCTTCATGCATTCGTCGAACACGCGCATCAAGGTCGGGTAGGGATCGAGCGGGCAGTCGTAGCGCTGCGCGTTGAACACCTGCGGCACCAGGCAGATGTCGGCGAGGCCCGGCGTATCGCCGTGGCAGAACCGGCCGGTCGCCTCGTCCGCGGCCAGGAATTGCTCGAACGCCTCGAAGCCCAGGCGAATCCAGTGATGGTACCAGGCATTCACCTTGTCGTCGTCGGCGCCCAAATTGGCGCGCAGATAGGCAAGCACCGCGGCGTTGTTCAGCGGGTGGATGTCGCAGGCGACGAGCTGGGCGAGGCCGCGGACGCGCGCGCGCGCCTTGGCGCCCGTGGGCAGGAAGGGCGGGTTCGGGTGCGTCTCGTCGAGGTACTCGATGATGGCGAGCGACTGGATCAATACCGTCCCGTCGTCGAGCTCGAGCGACGGAACGCGGCCCTGCGGGTTGACCTTGCGGTAGGCCTCGCCGGTCTGTTCGCGCTTGGCGAAGTTGACCAGCACCGGCTCGGCCGTGAGCCCCTTGAGGTTGAGCGCGATCCGCAGCCGGAACGCCGCCGAGGACCGGAAGAACCCGTAATGCTTCATCGCCGCCTCCCCTGACCCGCAACACAAACGTCATGCCGGGCCTCGTGCCGGGCATCCACGGGATCGTAGATCGCGATGTCGCCCGTGGATGGCCGGGACAAGCCCGGCATGACGCATTCGGCCGGCCGTCGAGAAAGACTAGCAGCGAGATCCGCTCAGATATAGTACTCGCGGAGCGGGGGGAAGCCGTTGAAGCCGACCGAGCAGTAGCTCGCCGTATAGGCGCCGGCGGCGTGGATCTCGATCCTGTCGCCGGCGGCGAGGTCGAGCGGCATTTCGTAGCCCGCCTTGTCGTACAGTACGTCGACCTCGTCGCAGGTCGGGCCGGCGAGGACGACGGGGCCGGTGGGATGGCCGTCCTTGGGCGTGGTGATGCGGTACTGGATCGCCTCGCCCATCGTCTCCGGAAGTCCGCCGAACTTGCCAATGTCGAGATAGACCCAGCGGCGCGCCTCGTCGTAGGACTTGCGCGAGACCAGCACCACCTCGGCCTGGATCACGCCCGTGTCGCCGACGAGCCCGCGGCCCGGCTCCAGCACCATGCGCGGCAGGCGGTTGCCGAAATGGCGAGTCATCGCGTTCATGATCGCCGCCGCGTAGGCTTCGAGCGGCGGCACTTCGGCGCGGTAGCGGGCCGGGAACCCGCCGCCCAGATTGATCATGCGGAGCTCGATGCCGCGTGCGGCGAGGTCGGAGAACAGCATCGCCGTCTTGCCGATCGCCACGTCCCATTGCTGGGGCTCGCGCTGCTGCGAGCCGACGTGGAACGACACGCCATAGGGGTCGAGCCCCCGGTCGCGCGCGGCGACCAGAAGGTCGGCCGCCATCTTCATGTCGCAGCCGAACTTGTCGGAGAGCGGCCAGTCGGCGCTCGCGCTGCCGTCGATCAGGAGGCGGCAGAACACCTTGGCGCCGGGCGCGGTGCGGGCGAGCTTCGCGAGCTCCTCGGCCGAGTTCGAACGCGAACAGCCGCACGCCCAGCGCATGGGCGCGGGCGATGTCGGCCTCCTTCTTCACCGTGTGGCCGAACGACAGGTTCTCGGGCGCGGCGCCGCAGGCGAGGCAGCTCTCGATCTCATAGATCGAGGCGGCGTCCAGGCTCGCGCCCAGCGGGATCAGCCGGCGCAGGATCGCGGGGGCCGGGTTGGCCTTCACGGCATAGAAGATGCGCGCCAGCGGCAGCGCGTCGGCAAGGGATTTGTAGTTCGCCTCGATCGCCTCTAAATCGACCACCAGGCAGGGCGTCGGCGGGCGCTCGCGATCGAGGAATTCGCGGATCCTCGCGGTCATCGGCGGTACTCCAGCCAGTCGGAACCAGAACCGCCGCCTAACGGCCGAGGGCCGGATGCGGACAGCAACAGCGCGCTATATAAGCCGAATTCCGCGCATGTAAACAGGATTTGGGACCGCGCGCGCAGATTTTACCGGCGACGCGCCAGATCGTGCCGACGGCTCGGATCAGACCTTGTCGTAGAGGAAGCGGAGCGCCACGACGGCGGCGAGGCCGAACATCGCGATCAGCGAGAACAGCCCGATCAGGCGGAACGGGTTCGACTTGCGCGCCTTCTCGCGGCGCACTGCCTCGGCGCGCTTGCGCACCTTCTCCTGCGCCTGCTCGACGCGCTTCTTCTGCACGTGCTGGCGCACCTCGCGCGTGCGTTCCAGCGCCTGGGCGTTCGCCTCGGCGATCTTGCTGCCGCGGAAGATGGTGCGGATCTTGGTCTTCTGAGTGCCCTCGTCGTAATCCTCCTCGATCACCCTTACGCCCGGGTGGCGGCCCGACTCGTCCATGCGCTGGGCCTCGAAAAGCGCGAGGTCGCGGTCGTCGAACACCAAATCGATCTTCCACTTCCCCCCCTGGAAAGTGTGGATTTCGTATGCCTTCAGGCTGGTGCTCATGGGCGCGCCCCGGGCCTAGGTCGCGACGACTTCGCGACAATTCGCGGCGCAGACCAGCGCCCCGAGGGTCCGGCCGTCCGCGCTCGCGGGGAGCACGATCGAGCGGTAGAGGAAGCTCACGCCGTGCGCGTCGCGGAACGAGCCGCCGCGCGAGACCGGCACCTCCTTCCGCAGCACCTCGTCGAGATAGGCGACCGGCTGGGCCGGCAGGGTGTCCGCCTCGAGGTCGCGCACCCTTGTGCCGGCCATCGTGCTGCCGACATAGGACGAGATGGACCGCCCGGCGCGCAGGATCTTCGGGTTGCGCGTATCTTCGGCGATGTCGAGCACGAAGCAGAACGGCCACAGCTCGGGCACCTCGCGCTCGCCGAACTGCGCGACCGCGGGCCAAGAGTTGGCGCCGCGCGCATTCCGCCAGTATTCGAGCAGGCGCAGCACCATGCGCCGCTCTTTGCCGGTGCGAAGCTCCTCGATCACGCTGACCCCGTTGGCTTTGCCCGCGAAATGAGGCGTTAACCATCGGACTTTCGCCGGATTTGATTAAATTCCCGTAAAGCGGGGGCGGGCGTCAGCGGGTCAGCCAGGCGCGCTTGCGCACCGTGCAGACCGCGTAGGGGAAGATCCAGAACAGCGCGAACATGGCGAAGTAGGCGTAGGCGACTCCCCACAGGAACTCGAACGACTTCTCGCTCCTGAGGAAGTAAAGCACGTTGAGGAGCGCCATCATTCCGATCGCCGTCGCGATGCGGACGATCGCATGTGGGTCGCTGACCGCGAGCTGCACCAGGAGGAACAGGCTCGCATACATCACCGGGTAGCGGAGGTTGGTGATCAGCCGGTCGACCAGCGCGATCGCGCGCGTGACCAGCGGCCGCTTCCACACGATGCGGGCAAAGCGCAACTCCTCGCGCACGTAGCTGCGGTCCCAGCGGAGCAGCATCTTGCAGAGCTTCTTGTAGCGCTCCGGCACCTCGGTATGCACCACCGCGGCGCGCTGGTACACCGTGTCGTAGCCGGCATCGAGCAGGAAGTTTGTCATCGCCCGGTCCTCGCCGAAGGTACAGCGCGAGCCGAGGAAGTGCTGGTTCTGCCAGCGCTCCAGGACGCCGCGCACGGCCGACGCGCGCAGCCCCGTCAACGCACCCGGGCAGCAGAACACGTTGCGGTAGACCGACTCCACCGAGCGCAGGAAGTCGAACGACAGCACGTAGCGCACGTGCAGCATGCGCGGGATCAGCCCCTTGTGGCGGTTGTAGACCAGCACCTTGCCGGCGACGGCGCCGATCCTGGGGTTGGCGAACGGCCCGGCGAGGGCCAGGAGCGCGTCGGGCTCGATCACGCTGTCGGAATCGATGGTGACCAGGATCTCGCCCTTGGCGCGCGCGAAGCCGAGCGTCAGCGCCTCGCGCTTGCCGCGGTTGCGGTCCTGCCGGATCGGCGTGACCAGGCCGGGGTAGCGCGACGCCGCCTCCGAGATCCAGTGCCAGGTGTCGTCCTTCGAGCCGTCGTCGATCACCACGATCTCCAGCCGGTCGCGCGGATAGTTCGCCCCGGCGACCGCCTCGATCGACTTCAGGACCATGCGGCCCTCGTTGTAGGCCGGGATCACGACCGTCATCAAAGGCGCGTCCTGGAACCGCGCCGCCGGGAACGGGCGGTAGGAGATCCACACGCCGGTGCGGAAGATGAGCAGCGCCGCGCCCATCGCGGTCCACAGGATCGACGGGTACAGGAACCACTTCACCGTCCGGTGCTGGTCGGCCAGCTCGATCAGCTTTCCGAACAGGCTGTGGGCCTGGTAGGAGAACGCCAGTGCGACCGCGGCGAAGATCGCCGCATAGACGAACAGCGTCCACGCGTCCGTACCGCCGGACGCCTGCCCACGCGCACGCGAGAGTACTGTCATGACACTCCGTTCGGGGTGCCGCGCCAGCGCGCGGCCGGTCCCCCCGCCTTCGGCCCCATGCGCGCCCGGCGCCCCCTGGGCACCGCAAGCCGCTCTCGGCCGTCGACAACCTCACGTGGCACGGACCGCGTTTCCGGCGTTGATTCTTCGTTGATGCGGCGTGCCGAGCGGCCTTGCGGCGCCGGGTCACGCCATGGTCACCGCGGACGCGCCCGGCGTGGCGGAAACCGCCGCCCGCCGTTGCCCGATTCGAGCCGCGTGCTATAACCGGACGGCCGAACGGAGGGTGCGCGCCTTGGCCTCACGACCCCGGACGCTGGTCCTCAACGGGCCCAACCTCAACATGCTGGGCAGCCGCGAGCCCGAGATCTACGGCCGGACCACCCTGGCCGAGATCGAGGCGTCGTGCCGCGACGCCGGCGGGCGTCTGGGGCTCGACGTCGATTTCCGCCAGACGAACAGCGAGGCCGAGCTGGTCGCGTGGATCCAGGAGGCGAAGGACCGCGCGGCCGGCATCATCATCAACGCCGCCGCCTTCACCCACACCTCGGTCGCCATCCTCGACGCGCTGAAGCTCACCGAGCTGCCGGTGATCGAGCTGCATCTGTCGAACCCGCTCAACCGCGAATCCTTCCGCCGCCGCTCCTACGTCACCCCGGTCGCGCGCGGGCTGATCTGCGGCTTCGGGGCGCAAGGCTACGTGCTGGCGCTCGAGGCGATGGCCCACCTTCTCGCCGAGCCGGGCGGCTGATGGCGCCGGTCAAGCTCGACCCCGACCTGATCCGCTCGCTCGCGGCCCTCCTGGAGGAGACCGGCTTGAGCGAGATCGAGCTTTCGGAGGGCAACGCCAAGGTGCGCGTCGCCCGCCCGGCCGCGCCCGCGCCCCATGCCGCCGCGCATGCGCCTTCGGGCGCGCCGGCGCCTTCCCTGCCGCCGCACGCGCCGCCGGTTCCCGCCGAGCATCCCGGCCTCGTCAAGGCGCCGCTCGTCGGCACGGTCTATCTCGCGCCCGAGCCGGGCGCCGCCGCCTTCGTCAAGGCGGGCGACAGCGTGGCCGAGGGCCAGACGCTCGCCCTGATCGAGGCGATGAAGACCTTCAACCCGGTGCGCGCGCCGCGCGCGGGGCGGGTGTCGCGCATCCTGGTGAGCGACGGCATGCCCGTGGAGTACGGCGAAGGGCTGATGATCCTGGACTGATGTTCGACAAGGTGCTCATCGCGAACCGGGGGGAGATCGCGCTCAGGATCCACCGCGCCTGCCGCGAGATGGGCATCCAGACCGTGGCGGTGCACTCGACGGCGGATTCGGACGCGATGCATGTGCGCCTTGCCGACGAGAGCGTGTGCATCGGCGAGGCGCCGGCGCGGGCGTCCTACCTCAACATGCCGGCCATCGTCTCGGCCGCCATCGTCACCAACGCCGACGCGATCCACCCGGGCTACGGGTTCCTTTCCGAGAACGCGCGCTTCGCCGAGATCGTCGAGGAGCACGGCATCGCCTTCATCGGCCCCGCCGCGAAGCACATCCGCCTGATGGGCGACAAGGTGGCGGCGAAGGCGGAGATGCGCCGCTTGGGCGTCCCCGTCGTGCCCGGCACGGTCGAGCCCGTCGGCGGCGACAACGAGGCGATCGCCGCGGCCGAGGACATCGGCTACCCGGTGCTGATCAAGGCGGTCGGCGGCGGCGGCGGGCGCGGCATGAAGCGCGTGGCGCGGCGCGAGGAGATGTCCGAAGCGCTGGCGACGGCCCGCGCCGAGGCCCAGGCCGCGTTCGGCGAGCCCGCGCTCTATGTCGAGAAGCTGCTCTCCCGCCCGCGCCACATCGAGATCCAGGTGCTGGCCGACGCGCACGGCACGGTCGTGCATCTGGGCGAGCGCGACTGCTCCATCCAGCGCCGCCACCAGAAGGTGATCGAGGAGGCGGGCTCGCCCGGCCTCAACCGTGCCCAGCGCGACCGGCTGGGCGAGATCGTCCACGAGGCGATGGCGGGGCTCGGCTACAAGAACGCCGGCACGGTCGAGTTCCTCTACGAGGACGGCGAATTCCACTTCATCGAGATGAACACGCGCCTCCAGGTCGAGCATCCGGTCACCGAGATGGTCACCGGCATCGACATCGTGCGCGAGCAGATCCGCATCGCCGCCGGCCTGCCGCTCGGCTTCGGCCAGTCGGACGTGCGCTTCTTCGGCCACGCCATCGAATGCCGCATCAACGCCGAATCGCCCGCGAATTTCCGCCCCTCGCCGGGGCGCGTCACCGAATACCACCCGCCGGGCGGGCCGGGCGTGCGCGCCGATTCCGCGCTCTATGCGGGCTACACGATCCCGCCGCACTACAACTCGCTCGTCTCCAAGCTGATCGTCCACGGCGCGACCCGCAACGAGGCGCTGATGCGCCTTCGCCGCGCGCTCGAGGAATACGTGATCGGCGGCATCGAGACGACCATCCCGCTGCATAGCCGCATCCTCGCCGAGCCCGACTTCGTCAACGGCGCCTACGACACCATCTGGCTCGAACGCCTGATGGAGCGGGAGGGGTAGGGGGCTGCTGTCACGGGCCGCCCCGCTGCTGCAGCCCCGGTGCGACGCTGCGAGTCACGGCACAGACCACCCAAAGAACGTCATGCCCGGACTTGTTCCGGGCATCCACGGACGGCGCCCCGGTACCGGCAAGGGCCGCTCGGGCTCGCACGTTCCTGTGCCGCCCCCTTTATTGTCACCCCGGCCGAGCCACAGGCGAGGGCCGGGGCCCATCGCCCCGCGTTTCGGAGTGTGGACACATGGGTCCCGGCTCAGCCGCTCGCCTGGCTCGCGGCGTGGCCGGGATGACAGTTTTTACTGGTGGTCGGGCCGCTTGATCTGTTCAATCGAAGGGTCCATTTGCTCGAAACTGGACCGTTCGACGGTCTCGATGGTCCGTCGAGGGGCAGACCATGAAGATTTCCGTGACTAAGGCGAAGGGGCAGCTCACCGAACTGGTGCGCCGTGCCGAGGCGGGGGAGGACGTCGTCCTGACCCGGCACGGCCATGAAGCCGTGCGCCTGGTGCCGGTCAGGGCCGCGCCGGACCGGCAATCCCGCCGGGCCTTGCTCAAAAGCGTCCGTGCCGCCGCTGCCGCCAAGGCCGCCTCCGGGCCGGAGGCCGTGCGCAGCCAGGACTTCCTCTACGGCGATGACGGAATGCCGCGGTGATCGCGGTCGGTAAGGCATTCAATTCTGGCGACTGCTTCGCATACAAAGTGGCGGGCGAGCGCGGCCGCCGGCTCTTCTTTGTCGGCGGCGATTTCAAAAGGACCAATGTTGTGGGCGTGTTGTAAAATACACGCGTCTTTACCGAGCCCGATGTAGTCGACGGCGCCTATGATATGACCTTGCTGAAACGACTGGTGCAGTGAGAAGGTGGGCCTCGAGCGAGGGAGCGACTGAGAATGGGGATCAGCGCGTGAGAATTAGAAATATCATACGCGAAGAAAAAATTGTCGAATCGGATACAAACTGGATATCCGATGATATGCAGCATCGGCACTCGTGGATCTTTGAAAAAACGATGCCCGTTAGGGCTGGATGGAAATGGCGTTCGGTTGTCGCGAGATGCGAACAAAGAGAGTACCTGCTTCTGACACAGTGCAACCCGCTCAAGGACGAATGGAAGGCATGGTTGATTGTCAAAACCACTTCGGGACAACCGTCTTTGGTAAGCCGCTTGGAGTATCACGGTAGCCATCCTGGCCTCCACGTTCACTCCGATTGTAACCGAGGCGGGATCGAGGAAGGACCGAGGAGCATAGAAATCCGTAATCGCATCCCATCTGCCGATCAGCGGCACCGACGTGTTAATGCTTGGCGAGAACATACCTTTTGGGAGCAGGCGCGTAAGCATTTTCGCATAAAGCACCCTGCAGGACCACTACTATGAACACAGCTGAATCGCTTGCGAAGGCTCTGTGCTCAACGTTTTGCGAAGCGATCACGGTCAGTCCGGTTCCTTGTGGATTTGCCGTGAGTGCGGCCTTTACCGACGCATCAGGAGATCGAATCGCATTCTATGTTGTACTTGAAGGCGATGGCTATCGGCTGGAGGATGACGGCGAATATTTAGCGCGCCTTGTCGCACTTGGCATCGACATCGAAAGGGGACAGCGCCAGCAACTTCTGGATTTTGTTCTGGAAAGCTGTGGGGCGTTCTGGGATCATGACACCTATGAGATCAAGACAGGGTCGTTCGAAAGCAGGGAGTTGACTGCGCGGGTAGTGCAGTTCCTTTCAGCGTTAATCCGCATCCGCGATCTCGAACTGCTCACTCGCGACTTTGTCCGCTCGACTTTCCGAGAGGATGCGACGACTGCGATCATAGAGCGCTTCGGAAAAATAGCTAACATTGATGAGCGAAAACCGGTCACGAAAGAGTTTCCCGATTATTTGCCGGATTTGGTGATTCGGCCAAAGATCGATGGACGAAGCACTGCAGTATTTTTTGCAAGTAACGTCATTCCATTTCAAGAAGCCGAGTTGTTACGCGCAGAGGTTGAGAAGGAAGGTCTGGCAGATAAGATTGCAGTAATCGCTCTGATAGAGGATACCGACAAGATTACTGCCATCAGCGCTCGACGTTTTCAACGGGCGCAGAACCGAGGCTTAGTCATGCCGATCTTCCGTGGGGATGAGCCAGCTGCATTGACTGCTATTGCCCGGCAGGTCGGCGCGTCAGTCTCTCCGTCGCCTGACTGATTTACCTCGCTAGTCTCAACTACAATGGCACCACGATTGCTCACTTTGCTGCCCGCAAAGTGTCCCGCGGCAGGGCTCGCCAGTCCTACAGCTGCCGACAGCAGCTTGCCCGACCGTATTGGATCGGTCGAAACATGCTGCCGCCATCCTTTACAATAGGATCAAATGCCTGTATATGGCTTGGCCGCGATGTTGCGGCTGTCGGGCCACGGCCGACGATGTCGCCCCGAACCGGCTTTTCCCCGCGTTTGAGGCGACATTTGAGCGAAATCAAGGGCTTCCGAGGCGACATCGGGCGAAATTGAGGAGACATCAGGAGACATAGAGGCGACCTGGAGGAGACATAGAGGCGACATTGAGGTTACTTCAGGCGACATAGAGGCGACATCTTGGTTCGTTCGGGTGACGCTGGAGCGAGGTCGGGCGGCCTCGGCGCGCCCTCGGGCGCCGGGCGCGGCGCGCCGCGGCGCGGCCCCTCCCGGAGCGGCGGCGGGCACGCTACATTGAGGACATGTCCGCCCTCACGCCCGAGATTCTGCTGCGCGCCTATTCGGTCGGGCTGTTCCCGATGGCGGAGCGGCGCGACGACCCGACGCTCTACTGGATCGACCCGGAGAAGCGCGGCATCCTGCCGCTCGGCGCGTTCCACATCTCGCGCCGGCTCAGGCGCACGGTGCGGCGCGCGCCGTTCGAGGTGCGGCTCGACACCGCCTTCCGCGAGGTCATGGAGGCCTGCGCCGCGCCCGCGGCCGGCCGCGCCGAAAGCTGGATCAACGAGGAGATCGTCCGGCTCTATGTTGAGCTCCACCGCATGGGGCGCGCGCACTCGGTCGAATGCTGGCGGGACGGGCGGCTGGTCGGCGGGCTCTACGGCGTCGCGCTCGGCGCGGCGTTCTTCGGCGAGAGCATGTTCAGTCGCGAGACCGACGCGTCCAAGGTGGCGCTGGTCCATCTCGTCGCGCGGCTGGTCAAGGGCGGGTTCCGGCTCCTCGACACGCAGTTCGTCACCGAGCATTTGTCGCAGTTCGGCGCGGTCGAGATCCACCGCGACGGCTATCGCACGCTGCTCGCCGACGCGCTCGACGTGACGGCGACGTTCTACCTGGAGCTCGGCGCGGACGAGCTCGCCAAGTTCTTGCAGTCGAGAACCCAGACGTCATAGACCGGGTTCTGCAGCGCGCTCAGTGCCGGCGACGACGCGAACATCCAGCCGGAGAAGATCAGCTTCGGGTTCTCGCCCGGCTTCACGTCGCGGACCTCGAGGAAGGCGGCGCTCTCCGGCGTCTCCTCGGGCGGGCGCTTGCGGCAGGTGCGCGGCGTGATCTCGAGCGAGCCGAACTTCACCGTCCGGCCGACCGGCGCGTTGAAGGTCGAGACGCGCGCGGTCACCTTGTCGAGCCCCTGCATCACCACGTCGTCGAGGGTGAGCCAGCTCATGTCGTCCGAAGCGGGCGGCTGCGGCTTCTGCGGCTGCGGGGCCTGCGCCGCCGCGCCGGTCGAGAGCAGCGCCGCCGCCAGCACGGCAAGGCCGAGGCGCCGCATTCCGCTCATCCCGTCGCCAGCCGGGCGGCGAAGCGCAGCCGCACGTAGTCGACCACCCAGCCCCCCTGGGGCCCGCGCAGGCGCGGCGCGAGCGCCGTCCGCACCGCGTCGACGAAGCCCGGCCGGTCGCGCTCGCGAAGGGCGGCGAGGAAGGATTCGCCGAACGTCTCGAGCCACGCCGCGATGTCGCCGGGGATCGGCGTCGGGCGCGGGATCAATGCGATCTCGCCGACCGCGAAGCCGGCCGCCTCCAGCCTCGCGCGATATTCCGCGGGCGTCGGGAAGTACCAGGGATCGCAGGCGGCGGCGTCGAGGCCGCGGGCCGCCATCTCCGCGCCGATCGCGTCGCGCACCGCGGCGACGTTGCCGGCCCCGCCCATCTCGGCGACGAACCGCCCGCCGGGCTTGAGCGCGCGCGCGACGCCGGCGAGAACCGCGTCCGGCCGCTTCATCCAGTGGAGCGCCGCGTTGGACAGCACGCCGTCGAACTCCCGGTCGAACGCCAGCGCCTCGCCGTCCATGACACGCGCGTCGAGCCCGCGCGCCCGCGCCGCCGCCACCTGCTCCGCGCTGGCGTCGACGCCGACAACTTCTGCACGCGTTGCGGCGATTTTCTCTGTCAGCGCGCCGTCACCGCACCCCAGGTCCAGGATGCGCTCGCCCAGCCGGGCGGCGAGGAGGTCGAGGAGCGGCGCGCCGAGCTCGGCGACGAACCGCGCGTTGCGGGCATAGCGTTCCGGGTTCCAGCTCTGGCGCGCGGCCACGCCGGGCCTATTTCGGCTCGGGAGTCTTGGTCCCAGTCGCGGTTCCTGGAGCGCCGCCCTTCGCCCCGCCCGCGCCGCCGCCATCACCGCCGCCGGCCTTGCCGAACACGGCCTGGCCGACCAGCGAGATCAGGTCCACCGATCCCTGCGTGTACTGGAACGCGTCGCCGCTTTTCATCATGTCCTCCGAACCGCCGGGCGAGATCGCGAGGTAGTTCTCGCCGAGGAGGCCGGACAGCAGGATCTTCACCGCCGAATCCTTGGGGATCTTCACCGAGGGCTCGATGCTCATCGAAAGCTCGGCCAGATATGTGTCGGGATCGAGGCGCTCGCCGATCACCGAGCCGACCTTGATGCCGCTGATGCGTACGTCGGCGCCCGGCTTCACACCGTCCACCCGGTCGAACTTGGCGCTGAGGTGATAGCCCTCGACAGCGCCGACGTTGGCCGTCGAATAGGCGAAAATCAGGAAGCCCGCGGCGACCGCCAGCACGACGGCGCCCATGAGGCTCTCGATCAGGTTGCGTCCCATTGCGCCTCGCTCGCTCATCTGCCGCGCCGCGCCGCGGTCACGCCGGCCGCCACGGCTCGTAATCGTCGGTGCCGGCGGGCGCCGGCCGGGCCTCCAGCGCGTGGCCGGTCGGCCGGTAGGCCTCGGGCGTGCCGGTCGCGTTGGGGCGGTGCGGCTTCTGCCACGGGCGATGGCGCGGCGGCGCCTCGACCGGCGTCACGTTCACCGTGTGGTGCAGCCAGCCGTGCCATTCCGGCGGCACGGCGGAGGCCTCGTCGGCGCCGGCATAGATCACCCACCGCCGCTCGCGCCGTCCGGCCGGGGCCCCCTTTTCGCGATAGTAGCGGTTGCCGAACGAATCCTGGCCGACCGGCTCGCCCTTGAGCCAAGTGTAGAGCCGCGTGCCCAGCGTGGTCATCGTCGCGTCCGAGCCTCTCGCCTCAGGATCGCCGCGCACCCCCGGGACGCGGCCGAGCGGAATATTGCACTGGATGCCCGCCCCGTCCACCGCCACGGAGTCGCGCGGCGCGAAGTTTTCCACCGAATGTGGTAGGAGATCCTTAACTTTCCGCAAAATATGGTTGCGCCCGCGAAATCTGGGGGGTTAGTATTCAATGACCGCTAGATATGGCGTAGCCCGCGAAGGTGGGCGGAGCCAGCGACAGCGGTGGGGGGAAGACAGTGCGGATAGCGCGACGGTTCACCAGCGCCGGCCGGTCTCCCTACGAAGGCATCGCCTTCCGAGTGGCTGCGCGCGACGACGACGACGAAATCGAGCGGACCGGCTTCGAGCTGCCCGACGATTGGTCGGCCGAATCGGGCGCAGCTTTGGCCGAGCTGTGCTTCGCGCTCCCCTGCGTGCCGCGCGCCACCGTCGCGATCCCCGAAGCCGACATGCCGCGCTTCCTGTGGCGCCACCGGCCCGAGCGCGGCACCGCCGACCGGCTCGACCCCGAGCACGACGCCCGCCAGGTGTTCGATCGCATCGCCGGCGCCTGGGCCTACCAGGGCTGGAAGGGCGGTGCGTTCGACAGCGAGGACGACGCGGCAGCGTTCTATGACGAGATTCGCTACCTCCTGTGCCGGCGCATGATCGCGCCCGAGCCGGCGGTTTGGCGCACCGCCGGTCTGTGGTGGGCCTACGGCGCCGGCGGGGCGCGCGGCGGCTGGATCGTCGACGACCGGTCGGGCGAGCTGCGCCGCGCCGAGCCGCGCGACGTGCCAGCGCACGGCGCCGCCATCGTGCGCACCCCGCGCGGCGGGGCGGCGCTCGACGGGGTGCTGGCGCCGTGGCGCGAGGAATCGCTGCTGCTGGCCGAAGGGCTGGAGACCGCCATCGACGTCTCGTCCCTTGCCGGGCCGGGGCGCCTCGTCGCCGCGCTCGGCATCGGCGACGCCGTCGCCCAGGCGATCGGCGACGGCGCGGCGTACGGCCGGACCCTGGTGCTCGATGCCGCCCACCCGGACGCCGCCGCGGTCGCCGCCCGGCGCATGCGGGCGGCAGGACGCGCGGCGATGACCGCGACCGGGGCGCACATTGCCCGCCGCCATCTCGCCGCGCTCGCCGCCGCCTGCCATGGGCGCAGCCGAAAGGCGTTCGATCCGGCGCGCAACCCTTCCCTGCGTCTCGCCCTGATCGCGGCGCGCGAGGCCGGCGTGCCGGAGGACTGGATCGAGCGCGCCCTGCGCCTCGCGCGCCAGGGCCGCACCCTTGCCGAGCTTCCGGCGCTCGACGAGACGGTCGCAGAGGACGACACGGGCAGCGCCGCCGCGCGCCACGTGCTGCGAATGGCGGGTGCGGTCGAGGGACCGGCGCTCGACGAGCTGGCGGCCGCCGCCTGGATGGGGTCGGGCTCGGGCGCACTGTTCGCTGACATCGCCGAGGCGTGGAACCCGTGCCCGGCGGACGGGCGCATCGCCGCCGTCGTGTCCGAGGGCGGCTACGTCTTCCTCGACGGCACGGCGTGCCCGCGCGCCGCGATCAACCTCAACGCCTTCCGCCGCGCCGACGGCTCGTTCGATGCGCCATCGCTCGCCGAACTCGGTCCGGCTCCTGGTCGTCGCCCTCGATTGCGATCTGGCGACGACCGCCCAGCCGACGCCTGGCCTGGCGGACGGGGTATGGCGCACACGGCCGATTGGCATCTCGCTCGCGAACCTTGCCCCCGTTCTGCTGACGCACGCGCAAGGCTACAACTCGGCGGGCGGACGGGCGCTCGCCGCCGCCATCGCGGCGCTCGTCGGTGCGGCGGCGACCTGCGCCTCGGCCGAGATGGCGGGCGAGCTCGGCGCCTTCCCGCGATTCGCCGACAACCGCGACGCGGTGCTGCGCACGATCGCCAACCATGCCCTTGCCGCCGCCGGCGCGCGCGATGGCTATGACGGGCTGCCGCGTCCACCCGTGCCGCTCGACTCCGCCGACTGTCCCGACCCGGCGCTCGCCGAGGCGGCGCGGCTCGCCTGGCAACGCGCGGCGACACTCGCCGCCGCGCACGGGCTGCGCCACGCCCAGACGACGCTGGTCGCGCCCCTTGGCGCCGCCGAACGGATCCTGGGGTGCGCCGCCTACGGCGTCGATCCGATCCCCGCCCTCGTCGCGTTCGCGCGGCTGCCGGGCGGCGGATTCCGCAGGACGCCGAACCCGCAGGCGCTGAGGGCCCTGGCCGCGCTCGGCTACGACGCGGAACGTATCGCCCAGATCGTGGCGCACGCTGTGGGGCGCGGCACGCTCGTCGGCGCACCCGCCATCGACCATCGCGCGCTTCGCGAGCGCGGCTTCACCGAGGCGGCGCTCCAGGCGCTCGAATCGGCGCTCGCCAACGCGCTCGACATCCGTTTCGTGTTCAACCGCTGGACCTTGGGACTCGAGTTCTGCACGCGGGTGCTCGGCTTCTCGCACGCCGAGCTCGACGATTACGGCTTCGACATGCTGTGCGGCCTCGGTTTCGGAGAGGACGACATCGCCGCGGCCAACGCCTGGTGCTGCGGCGCGATGACGTTCGAGGGCGCGCCAGGGCTCGACCCCGCCCATCTCGCCGTGTTCGACGGGCCGCGCCGCGAGGGCACCGGTCAGCGGGCGCTCACCCCGCTCGCGCAGATCAGGATGATGGCGGCGGTCCAGCCCTACGTCTCGGGCGGCGTCGGGCGCACGCTGGCGCTGCCGGCCGAGGCGACGATCGAGGATTGCGCCGCGGCGGTGGTCGCCGCGCGCCAGCTCGGCCTCAAAGGGCTGATGGTGGCGCGCGAGGGGGCGGCAATCCCGGTGCCGGCCGAGCAGCCGCGCGCGATCGCCGCGCGCCGCCTGCGCGAGACGCCGGCGCCAGTGGAGCGGCCGCTGGCACCGTCTGGCAGCGGACGGGCCGATCCGCCGCTGCGCGAACGGCTGACGGTGATCGAGGGCGGCGAGCATTCCGCCGGCGCGCCGCAGCCGACGGCGGAGGGGGGCGGCGGGGCCCTGGCGATCCTGGGTCCCGCCGGGCCGCTCGGCCGGTCGCAGGCGCTCGCCATCGCGCTCACCGCGCGCGACGTGGCGGCCGCCGCGGAGGAGCATCACGAGACATGCAGCCGGGACCGCGCCGAGGCGCGCTGCCCCGACTGCGGGAGCTTCGCCCTGGTTCGGACCGAAGCGGGCGCGAAGTGCGGCATCTGTGGCGCCGTGCACAGTTGCCGCGAGTGAGTGACACGGCAGTCTGACGTTGCGTCTCCCTGAACCTTCGGGGGGTGTGCATGGGCCACACCCCCCGTTTTTATTCCGGCAGGTCTCTCTGCCGCGGTAAGCTGGTCCGGCGCATGTTCCCGCTTCCGGGGGCCAAGAGGGGAGGAAAAATCATGATTCGAATTGCCGTCGCCACGTTGGTCGCGCTTGCCGCGATCGTCGGGGCCGGCCGCGCCGACGCCGCCGACAAGCTGCGCGTCGGGCGCTCGCCGAGCTTCCTGTTCGCCTACACGCCGGCCGACGTGGCCATGGCGAAGGGCTTCTTCGCCAAGCGCAACCTCGAGATCCAGCGCATCGACTTCAACGGCGCGTCGAAGCAGTACGCGGCGATGGTTGCCGGCGCCATCGACGTCGCGCTCGGTTCGCCGACCGGCATGGCGCTGGAGGTGAAGGGGATGGAGGCCAAGGGCATCGCCGTTATCTGCCGGCCGATGCTGGAGCTCGGAATCATCGTGCCGTGGGATTCGCCGATCAAGACGCTCGACGACCTCAAGGGCAAGCGGATCGGCATCGCCACGGCCGGCTCGATCACCCACTGGCTTGCGCTCGAGCTCGAGCGGGTGAAGGGCTGGCCGAAGGGCTCGCTCCAGCTCGCCTCGATCGGGTCGGGCTCGGGTGCGGCGGAAACGGCGCTGCGCACCCACATCGTCGACGCCGATATCGGCAACGCCACCCTCGGCATCGTGCTGGCGCGCACGAAGCGCGGCCGGCTGCTCGCCACCGGCGCCGATTTCGTGAAGCACTTCATCATGCACGAGACGTATGCGTCCGACAAAATCCTGAAGGAGAACCCGGACGCGGTGCGCCACTTCCTCGCCGGCTGGTACGAGGCGGTCGCCTGGATGCGCAGCCATCGCGAGGAGACCATCGAGATCGCGCGCAAGGCGACCGGCCTCACCAAGGCCGAGCAGGAAGGCGAGTACGACCGGCTGATGTCGAGCCTTTCGACCGACGGGCGGTTCGACCCGCAGGACATCACTCGGATCGGCAAATCCTTCGTCGAGCTCAAGATGCTGCCGAAGGAGCCCGATATGTCGAAGCTCTATACCGAGGCGTATTTGCCGGCGAAGTGATGCGCGGCGGCGCAAGGCACTTTCGCCCGCGCCCGCCGTTCCGTAATCTCGCCGCATGACCGACAACGCGAGGGGATGGACATGGCCGGCCGGATCGATGCGCGCCTGAAGGAACTTGGCGTCACCCTGCCCGAGGCGCCGGCGCCGCGGGCGAACTACGTGCCGTGGGTGACGACGGGGAACCTGGTGTTCATCGCCGGCCAGGTGTCGCGCGCCGGAGACGATACGGTGGCGGGCAAGGTGGGGGGCACGCTCGACATCGCCGCTGGCCAGCGCGCGGCGCGCCTCTGCGCGCTCAACATCCTGGCGCACCTCAAGGCCGCGTGCGGCGGCGATCTCGACCGGGTGACGCGCGCCGTGAAGCTCGGCGGGTTCGTCAATGCCGGGCCGGACTTTCCCAATTCGCCGGCGGTGATCAACGGCGCGTCGGACCTCCTGGTCGAGATCTTCGGCGAGGCGGGGAAGCATGCGCGCTTCGCCGTGACGGTCGCCTCGCTGCCGGCCAGTGTCGCGGTCGAGATCGACGCGGTGTTCGAGATCGCCTGAGGAGGAGGGCGCGATGCCCGACGGCGGCGACAGCGTGACCATCCGGGCGATCGAGAAGATCGCCGACATCGACCCCGCCGAGTGGGACGCCTGCGCCGGGCCGGACAACCCGTTCGTCAGCCACGCCTTCCTCAAGGCGCTGGAGGATTCGGGCGCGGCCAACGCCAAGGCGGGGTGGCTGCCGCACCATCTGGTGATGGAGGATGCGGCCGGCCGCACGATCGGCTGCGTGCCGGCCTACGTGAAAAGCCATTCCTACGGCGAGTACGTGTTCGACTGGGGCTGGGCCGACGCCTACCAGCGCGCCGGCGGGCGCTATTATCCGAAGCTGCAGGTCGCGGTGCCGTTCAGCCCGGTGACGGGGCCGCGCCTGCTGGCCCGCGCCGACGACGGCGGCGACGTCGACGCGCGCCGACGCCTGCTCGCCCAAGGGCTCGTCGAGGTCGCAAAGAAGCTTCGCGTCTCCTCGCTCCACGTCACGTTCTGCACCGAGCCGGAATGGCGGCTGATGGGCGAGATGGGCTTCCTGCAGCGCCAGGGCCAGCAGTTCCACTGGCACAATCGCGGTTACGCGACGTTCGACGATTTCCTCGAGGCGCTCACCTCGCGCCGGCGCAAGACCATCCGCAAGGAGCGGCGCGAGGCGAACGAGGAGGTCGAGATCGAGGTGCTGACCGGCGATGCGATCGGGGCGCAGCACATGGACGCGTTCTACCGGTTCTACATGAACACGGTTGACCGCAAATGGGCGAACGACTACCTCAACCGCGCCTTCTTCCGCCGGCTGCGCGAGGCGATGGCCGACAAGATCGTTCTGGTGATGGCGAAGCACGAGGGCGAGTACGTCGCCGGCGCGATCAATCTGCGCGGCACCGACACTTTGTTCGGCCGCAACTGGGGCTGCATCGAGCGGTTCCGCATGCTCTATTTCGAGGCGTGCTTCTACCGCGCCATCGAGTTCGCCATCGAAAACGGCATCCAGAAGGTCGAGGCCGGCGCGCAGGGGCCGCACAAGATCAGCCGCGGCTATCTGCCGTCGCCCACCTATTCGGCGCACTGGATCCGCGACGACAATTTCCGCGACGCCGTCGCAGACTTCCTGAAGCGCGAGCGCCGCGCCATGGCGCGCGAGATGGAAGCGCTGACCGAGGAACGCTCCCCCTACCGCAACGAGGATGGGGCGTAGGGCCGGGCTCTACCGGTCGTACTTGCGCTCGTGCCAGCGCGGCAGCGGCAGGTCGAGGGCGAACGATTCCTTCGCGAACAGGTCTTCGAGGCGGGGGCGCGGGAGGTCGCCGAGAAGCTGGGCGTGCACGTAACCGACCAGCGTGTCGTAATTCTTGCGGTTGGCCTCGGACCAGCCGAACTCCCAGGGGTCCGGGCCCAGCATCTCGGCCTCGCGCTCGCAGTAGGTCTGGTACCAGGCGAGCGGCACGATGCGCGGGTTGACCAGTCGCTGGTAGGCGAGCTGCTTGGATTCCTCGAAGGCGTTGACCAGCGACTCCACCACCCACGGGTGCTTCTCGACGATCTTGGTCGGCACGGTGGTGACGTGCATGATCGGGAAGATGCCGGTCTTGCGGTAATACTCGCGCTCGACCTCGTCGTAGTTGAGCCAGAGCCTTCCGACGCGCGGATCGTGCCGGCCGATCATGTCGGTGATCGAGGGCGACAGCACCCCCTCGATCTCGCCCTTCAGCAGCATCTCGTTGGCCGACGTGCCCTTCGGCGTCCTCTCGATCTTGAGGTGGCGGGGCGCCTTGCGGTCCTGGTCGTCGGAATGGTCGATCACCCAGGTGATCGACCGGGTCGGCACGCCCGCCGCCTCCAGATAGCCGCGCATCCAGTAGTTCGCGGCCGGCCCCAGCGAGACCGAGCCGATGCGCTTGCCGACCAGGTCCTTCGGCTTCTTCACCTTGGCCCGGTTGACGTAGATGAAGCCGTGGCGGAAGCGGCGGTGCAGGAACACCGGGATCGCGGTCACGTCGTCGCGCCCGTGCGCCTTCTGGAACACGTAGTGCCCGCCGTTGAACTCGTTGATATCGGCGGCCTTGCCCTGCGCGACCGCGTCGTGGATCTCCTTGCCGCCGGGGAAGCGCGCGATCCGGAGATCGATCCCTTTGGGCTGGACGGCGCCTTCGTTCAGCGCGCGGACGATCTCGTAGGGGCCGGTCATCAGCGACAGCTTGAGCTTTCCCGCGCGCCTCGCCGGCGTGCGGCCCGTCGGCGCCTTCGCGGTCCTCGCCGTCTTCTTCTTCAGTGCGGATGTGCGCGCCATCGCTCCCCTCCCGTGTTGCGGGGGCAGAGACTACATGAAAATTCCGTTCGTGCTGAGGAGCCGCGCGAAGCGCGGCGTACCGAAGCACGCCCCGCCTTGCCCTTCGATCCGCGCCTTCGCTTCGCGAAGCCGCTCCTCAGGGCTTGCTAATCGATCGGCACCCGGCCCCTCACCTGAAGCGGCAGCTGCCGTCTTTGTCGACGTAAAATTGATGCCGATGGAATAAGGGAGATCGACGCAACATTCCCTCTCCCACGGGGGGGGGTATGTATTCTTGACTGAACATCCATCAGACCCATTTAACGCGGGACAGGCCGGCGCTGCAATACCGGACGTGCTCACGATCGAGACGGACGAGTTGCGTGAAATAATCACTTCGGAGGTGATGACTTTTTTTCGCTGCCTCAATTTGGTTTAGCGCTTCTGCGACCCGAGGTTGCGCAATTAGTTGGCCGAATAATTCTGCGCATCGTCCGACAAAAGCGCCTTCCCAATGCTTAAGTTCGTGAACGTATGAATTCATTCGAAACGCAGCCGTCCACGCATCCGCGATTTGATCATAGATGCGTTCAAGGTCGGCCTTCATGTAGACGTAGATATAACTGGCGAGTTCGCCAGTGCCCACTCCCGTTCCGCCGGGGATGTTTGCGGCATTCCAAATGCTCATATCCGACGGGGCGATCCACAGGACGCCGTCGGGGATTGCTTCGCTGACCCCGAAGCATCCGTGCGCCAGATCGTTGCGCTCGCTCTCCGCCGCACTCACCACCGTCATGACGGCGTAAAGCAAATCGATGTCTCTTTCGTCCCTCAGGAAATGCTTCCCGGCCGCTGCCAAAGCATCTCGACGTGCCCTGGCGTTTTGCAGGCTGGCGAAGACGGCGACGGCTCCCTCGTTGGGAGCGCCCAAGAGTTGCGCAAGCAGGACTGCCTGTTGGTGAAGCACCTCGGGCCAGTAGGTCATACATTTCCCGATGATCGCAACACACTCCGGGCGAGCCTCGACCTGTTGCGCGCCGAGGTGGCACGTGGCAGTACTATGTCTGGGCACCAAGGGTTGACGAGCCATGGCGAAATCCGATCCGACGGAAGACCCGAAATTCAAGGCCGTCGTGAGGCACATGCTGACGACGCCACATCAACCACGCGCGCCTATCGCGAGGAAGAAACGCGCAAAAGCCCCTTCATCACGTCGTCGAAAGTCAGTTGGCGCGGCCTAGTCAGCCTCGGTTCGCGCGCTGTCAGTCCGCCGATAGGTGAGGCGCTTGCCGTCGATACCTTTGACGGCCTCGGCCATTCGTGCAACGTCGTCAACGCCCAACTTGACGCGGTTGTTGTAGCGGAAATCGAACTCGCACAAATAGCGCTTCAAGTGCTGCTGCGAGACGTGGTGATAGGTGGCGGTGATCCCACGCTTGAGGATCGAGAAATAGCCCTCGATTGTGTTCGTGTGCGCCTCGCCGCGTACATATTCATCTATCCCGTGGTTGACCTTCTGATGGTCGGCGAACGTGGGGCCGACCACGGGGGACTGACCCGCTTCATCCGTCATCAGCGTCGAGCGACAGTCCACCTGGGCGACGAGGATGGGACGCAAGGTCTTGGCGCTGACATCGGGAACATGATGGGAGCGCACCCTGCCGTCGCGCACGACCAAAGCGAAGGCAATTTCATTGCCGCCCGACATGCCGATGTTCTTTGGGTTGCGCTTGCTGAGGTGCTTGTTGCGCTCCTTCCCGCCGATCGCGGTTTCGTCCACCTCGACCCACTTACCATCGCCGCCGAGCGGACCGGGGTTGACCTCGCGCATGCCCTCGCGGATGCGATGCGCCATGAACCAAGCGGTCTTGTAGGTCACACCGAGCATGCGGTGAAGCTGATGGGCCGAGATGCCCTTTTTGGACGAACACAGCAAATGGGTCGCGAAAAGCCACATATGCAACGGGACGTGGCTGCGCTCGTAAAGGGTGCCGACGCGGACAGTAAACTTTTTGCGACACTCGCGGCAATGGAACCAGCCCTCGCCCATAGATCCCTTGGGAGGTAGAGCCTTGACAGTCTCAAATTGCCCACAGAACGGACAAAAGGGACCCTTTGGCCAGCGCTGCGCTTCCAAAAAGCGGCGAGCGGCAGTCTCATCCGTGAATATCTTGTTCATGCTCGGCGCGGCCTTGGTCATGGCGGAACTCCCTCTCCCCCTTGATATAGGGAGCGACTTTGTTCAGTCAAGTACACAATTACCCCCACGGGGAGAGGGATAGGGCGAGGCGCGACGCCGCCGCCGGCTTCGTCCTGTTAGACTCACAAACTCTCAGGGTGAACGGAAAATGGGGGGCGACTGGGCCGCCTACGGATAGATCTCGATCGGCGTGCCGACGTCGACGCGCGACCAGATATCGTCCATCTGGCGGTCGGTCACGGCGATGCAGCCGTCGGTCCAGTCGATCGCGGGGTGGCCGACATAGCGGGCGTTGACGCCGTTCGGCAGGCCGTGAATTTCGATCGCGCCGCCGGGGTTGACGCCCATCGCCCGCGCCCGCGCCCGGTCGGCGGCGTTGGGGTAGGAGATGCGGATGGCGCGGTAGAAGTTCGAATCGTCGAGCTTGGCGTCGAGCGTGTAGAGCCCCTCGGGCGTGCGCTGGTCGCCGCGCCGGAATTTCGGCCCGTCCTCGGCATAGCGTCCGAGCGCGACGCGGAACACGTCGATCACCCGGTCGCCGCGCATCAGCACCAGCTCGTGCTTGCGCTTGAACAAGACCACCATGTCGGCCTTGAGCATGCCCGGCGGGGTGAGCGACGCAAGCTGCGGCGCGCGCCGGCCCTTGGCCTGGGCATCGCCCGGGGCGGCCACCAGGGCCAGCCCAACCACCCCCGCCACGGCGACAAGCGCCACCGCGATCCGTCTCATCGTTCCCCCTCAGGCTTCGGGCCGTTGCGTCCGGCCGCGATCCTCGCCCGAATTGTTTAACAGAAACTTGAGGTTAGGGGAAGGCCGCACCGTCTCATCCCTCGCGTCCCAGCACCGTCATCAACTCGCGCCATTCGCGCGCCGACATGCCGTGCTCCTCGCGGGTCGGCGTCTCGCCGGCCAGAAGGCGCTTGACCACGGCCAGGTCCTCGCGCGACAGGGACGCCCCGCCGATGCGGTAACGCATGAACGCGTCATATGTCAGCGGCACCCATTTTTTCAGCACGTCGAGCATTGCTTCGGCGTAGACGCGGATTTCATACTGCGCGTGCGGATCGGCCCTGAGTGACAGGAAGTGCATCAGGTTGTAGAGGTCGATCTTCCAGTACCACTGCGTGTAGGTGTTGAGCGTCAGGTTCATGCGCGCGAGTTCGCGCGCGAGGCCCTGGCGCTGCGGGCCCGCCGAATCTTCGTTCAGCATCTCGGCGTAGTGGGCGTAGGCCTGCTCCGCGTCGCCGCGCAGCAGCGCGAGCACGCGCGCTGCCTCGGCCCCCTCCAGCACGTCGCCGCGCCCCTGGCGATTGGAGCGCGACTGTGCGGCCAGGTGCTCGGGCGCGGGGATGTAGAACTCCTTGTCGAGGATCGAGTAGCGCGCCGAATACTCGTTCACGTTGGCGGTGCGGTGGCGAATCCATTGGCGCGCGACGAAGATCGGCAGCTTCACGTGGAACTTGATCTCGCACATCTCGAACGGCGTGGTGTGCCGGTGGCGCATCAGATAGTTGATGAGGCCCGTATCCTCTGACACGCGCTTGGTGCCCCGTCCGTACGAGACGCGCGCCGCCTGCACCACCGCCGCGTCGTCGCCCATATAGTCGATCACCCGTACGAAGCCGTGGTCGAGCACGGGGAGCGCGCGGTAGAGCGTCGCCTCCAGCGCTGCCACGGTCGGGCGCAGCGTCTCGTTGCGCACCGCGCGTTGCGCCGCGATCTCGGCTTCCTGCTCGGGGGTCAGCGCCATGGCGCCAATCTAGCGGGCGGCGCCGGGAATCGCCAAGCCGCACGCCGTCACGGGACTTTCACGGAGGCCGCCGTGTGCCTATATTGAGTGGGCCGGGAAACCGGCTATGGCGATAAACGGCGTGTGTAATAAGCGCAGCGGACCCGGGGGCAGTACCCGGCGCCTCCACCAATTTCACCCCGCCCGGCCGGCGGGGGCCATGGGGGCGAAACAGGATCGACGCGCGTCTAAAGACACGTTTTTTGCCCGGCATGGTTCCGCCGTTATCGGGCCGTACCTACAGATGCCAACGATAACTCGATGGCTCTCGCTGCCTAGACATAGGTAAGCGCGGTCCGGGGGGCACCGGGCAACAGAAGCCCCCCACTCGAACCCGCCGGAGCGCGGGGAAGGGCGGAGCGTTATATGGTGGGACCCATGGGCTTGGACCTGCTGCAGTACAACCGGATGGTCGAGCGCGCCATGCGCGGCGTGGTCCGCGAGGCGCTGGAACGCGTCGCCGCCGAGGGCCTGCCCGGCCAGCACCATTTCTACATCACCTTCCGCACCGGCTTTCCCGGGGTCGAGATCTCGCCGGCGCTTAAGGCGCGCTTCCCCGAGGAGATGACCATCGTCCTGCAGCACCAGTTCTGGGGGCTTTCGGTCGGCGAAGGCGCGTTCGGCGTGGCGCTCAGCTTCTCCGGCGTGCAGGAGTCGCTCGCCGTGCCGTTCGCGGCGATCACCGGCTTCGTCGATCCCTCGGTCAAGTTCGGGCTGCAGTTCGAGCCGGACGCGGACGAGGCGGCGCGCGCCGCCGAGCAGCGGTCCGAGGCGCGTCCGGCGCCGGAGCCCAAGCCCAAGCCGCCTTCCGTCGACGGCCCGGCCGAAATCGTCGCCCTCGACGCCTTCCGGAAGAAATAATAGTAAGGCGATAACCGTCGCCGCTCGTGCTTCGAGACGGCCCGCCGCTGCGCGCCGTGCCTCCTCAGCACGAACGGAATGAGAAAGCCGTTCGCCCTGAGGAGCGCCCAATGACCGCCTACGTCCATCACGAGATGTTCCCGCTCGGGCCAGACGAGACCGAGTACCGCAAGCTGACCTCGGACCATGTCGGCGTCGTCAAGCTCGGCGGGCGCGAGGTGGTGACGATCGCGCCGGCGGCGCTGACGCAGCTCGCCGCGCAGGCCTTCGTCGACATGGCGCACTTCCTGCGGCCCGGCCACCTCGCCCAGCTCCGCGCGATCCTGGACGATCCCGAGGCGTCCGCGAACGACCGGTTCGTCGCGCTGGAGTTCCTCAAGAACGCCAACATCGCGGCGGGCGGCGTGCTGCCGATGTGCCAGGACACCGGCACTGCCATCGTCATGGGCAAGAAGGGCGAGAACGTCTTCACCGGCGCCGACGACGAGGCGGCGCTCGCCCAGGGCGTGCTGAAGACGTACCTGGAGGACAATCTGCGCTACTCTCAGGTCTCGCCCTTGTCGATGTTCGAGGAGGTGAACACCGGCAACAATCTGCCGGCTCAGATCGAGCTCTACGCCACGCCCGGCGACGCCTACAAATTCCTGTTCGTCGCCAAGGGGGGCGGCTCGGCCAACAAGTCGTTCCTGCACCAGCAGACGCCGGCCGTGCTGAATCCCGACAAGCTGCTCGCCTTCCTCGACACCCAGATCCGCACGCTCGGCACCGCGGCGTGCCCGCCTTATCACCTGGCCGTGGTGATCGGCGGCACGTCGGCGGAGCTCACCATGAAGACCGTGAAGCTCGCCTCGTGCCGCTATCTCGACACGCTGCCGCGCCAGGGCACCAAGTTCGGCACCGCCTTCCGCGACGTCGAGATGGAGGCAGAGATCCTGGAGCTCACGCGCAAGATGGGCATCGGCGCGCAGTTCGGTGGCAAGTATTTCTGCCACGACGTGCGGGTCATCCGCCTGCCCCGCCACGGCGCCTCGGTGCCGATCGGGATCGGCGTGTCGTGCTCGGCCGACCGCCAGGTGCTCGGCAAGATCACCCGCGACGGCGTGTTCCTCGAACGGCTGGAGACCAACCCGGCCCAGTATTTGCCCGACATCGACGAATCGAAGCTCGGCGGCGATGTGGTGACCATCGACCTCAGCCGGCCGATGGAGGAAATCCGCAAGACGCTGACGAACTATCCGGTGAAGACCCGGCTCGCGCTCAACGGTCCGCTGATCGTCGCGCGCGACGCCGCGCACGCCCGCCTCAAGGCGCGGCTCGATGCGGGGAAGGGCTTGCCCCAGTACATGCGCGACTACGCTGTCTATTACGCCGGGCCGGCCAAGACGCCGAAGGGCTACGCCTCCGGCGCGTTCGGGCCCACCACGGCCGGGCGGATGGACTCCTACGTCGACGAGTTCCAAAAGGCGGGCGGCAGCTACGTCATGCTCGCCAAGGGCAACCGCTCGCCCGAGGTGCGCCAAGCGTGCAAGGCGAATGGCGGGTTCTATCTCGGCTCGATCGGCGGCGCGGCGGCCAACCTCGCCGAGCATGCGATCAAGAAGGTCGAATGCGTCGAGTTCGAGGAGCTCGGCATGGAGGCGGTGTGGAAGATCGAGGTCGAGAACTTCCCCGCCTTCATCATCATCGACGACAAGGGCAACGACTTCTTCCAGCAGAAGTAGGGTCTGACGGGCTCCCGGATCGCTGCCGCGCGGCGTCCGGGATGTTTGTGCCATTCCGCCCCGTCTTGTCCCGCGCTAGCATGGGGCATACACAGGGAGGGGCGCCATGACCCGCGAGGTGAAGATCGAGCGGCCGGAGGCCGGCGGCAATCCGCGCATGGGCTGGGCGAGCGACGTGGCGGCCGCCATGCTGCGCCGGCTCGGCATCAAGTACGTCACGCACAATCCGGGCTCGTCGTTCGCCGGGCTCCACGATTCCATCGTCAACTTCCTCGGCAACGAGGACCCGACGATGCTGCTCACCCTCAACGAGGGGGCGGCGGTCGCCATCGCGCACGGCTATGCCAAGGTGACGGGCCGGCCGATGGGCGTGATCCTGCACTCCAACGTCGGGTTCATGAACGGCGTCATGGCGCTGTTCAATGCCTGGGTGGACCGCGTGCCGGTCTACGTCATGGGCGCGTCCGGCCCGCGCGACGCGGCCGAGCGCATCCCGTGGATTCACTGGATCCACACCTTCAAGGACCAGGCGGCGCTGGTGCGCAACTTCATCAAGTGGGACGCCGCGCCCGGCTCGGCCGAGGATTTGATCGAGTGCATGCTGCGCGCCAACATCCTCGGCCGCACGCCGCCGATGGGGCCGACCTATATCGACCTCGACGTCGCACTGCAGCAGCGCGCTCTCGACTGTGACGTGCAGCTTCCCGACGCCGACCGCTTCGCCCCGCCGGCGATTCCCGAGCCATCGCAGGACGCCACCGCGCGCGCGGCCGAACTGCTGCTGGCGGCGAAGAACCCGGTCATCCTGATGGGGCGCGTGTCGCGCTCGCAGGCGGACTGGGACCGGCGCGTGCGCCTCGCCGAGCTCCTGGGCGCCGCGGTGTGCACCGACCACAAGGTCGGCGCGCAGTTCCCGACCGACCATCCCTTGCATGTCGGAATGCCCGGTGTGCATTTCCGCGCCGAGGGCCACCCCTACGTCGCCGGCGCCGACGTGATCCTGGCGCTCGACTGGATCGACCTCGCCGGGCACTTGAAGCAGGTGTTCAAGGGCAAGCCGCCGACGGCGAAGATCGTCCAGGCGCAGGTCGATTCCTACGTCCATAACGGCTTCTCGATGGACCATTTCGGGCTCGCGCCGGCGGACGTGCCGATCCTCGCCGACCCCGACCTCGCCGTCGCGCGAATCCTCGAGATCGTCGAGCGCGAGACCGGCGGCAAATCGCGCTGGGACGGCACGGCGAAGGGCGAGGGCTACCCGGCGTTCGGCAAGCTCGCCGACCGTGCGAAGGACGCGCCGATCGACCTTGCCACGCTCGGCGTCGCCGTCGCCGAGCTGCGCACGCGCCACGACATCGTGCTCGGGCGCACCTCGCTCGGCTGGATCGCCGAGACCAACCACTATCGCGGCCCGATGGACTATCTCGGCGGCGAGGGCGGCGCGGGCGTCGGCGCGGGGCCGGGCAACGCGGTCGGCTTCGCGCTCGCGCTGATGGGGACGGACAAGATCGCGCTCTCGGTCATCGGCGACGGCGACTTCATCCAGGGCGTGCAGGCGCTGTGGACCGCGGCGCACTACGCGATCCCGGCGCTGATCGTGGTGGTCGACAACCGCTCGCACCTCAACGACGAGCTGATCGGCGAGCGCGTCGCCAAGCTGCGCGAGCGCAACCCGGCCAACGTGTGGATCGGCCAGCGCTTCGACGACCCGCCGCTCGACATCGCGGCCATCGCGCGCGGCCAGGGCGTCGAGTCGATCATGGTCACCAAGGCGGGCGAGCTGGAGGCGGCGATGGAGCGTGCGGTCGCGGTGGTCAAGGCGGGCGCGCCCTGCCTGGTCGACGTGCTGGCGACCGAGCGCGCCTCGTCGGTCACCCACGCCACCCAGGGCGTCGAGACCGCGGGGAAGCGGTAGCTCCCGCGCGCCGGTTGACCGGCGGGCGCGCGCCGACAAGACTGCGCCGGCCAACGACGGTCTCGCCAGCAGCCGCGTCCCGAGTACCAGGGAGGTAACCATGATCCGCTCGACCGACCGCATCCTCGCCACTCATGCGGGCTCACTGCCGCGGCCCGAGGATCTGCGCCAGATGGTCGCCGCCAAGGCGCGCGGCGAGAAGATCGACGAGGCCGCGTTCGAGCGGCGCCTGAAAGAGGCCGTCGCCGAGACGGTCAAGCGCCAGGTCGCGGCCGGCATCGACAGCGTGAACGACGGCGAGCTGTCGAAAATCAACTTCACCAACTACGCGCGCGAGCGCATCGCCGGGTTCGAGATCCGCCCGTCCACCACCGGCGACTACATGCGGCTCGACATCACCGCGCGCGACCGGCGCAGCTTCGCCGACTATTTCGAGGCGGTGCCGTCGGCGCGCTTCCCGGCCGGCACCACCGTGCCCGTCTGCGTCGAGCCTTTGCGCTATGTCGGTCAGGCCGACCTCCAGCGCGACCTCGCCAACTTCAAGGCGGCGGTCGCGGCGGCGAACCCTGCCGAGGCGTATCTCCCGGCCAACACACCGGGCACGATCGAGCACTGGATGCTGAACGAGCACTACAAGTCGGACGAGGCGTTCGTGTTCGCCATCGCCGACGTGATGCGCGAGGAATACAACGCCATCGTCCAGGCGGGCTTCGCCCTGCAGATCGACGATCCCGACCTGCCGGACGGGTGGAACTGCCTGCCCGACATGACCGTCCCGGAATACCGCAAGTACGCCGAGATGCGCGTCGCGGCGCTCAACCACGCGCTGCGGGACATCCCGGCGGAGAAGGTCAGGCTGCACGTCTGCTGGGGAAGCTTCCACGGCCCGCACAACGACGACATCCCGCTTCGCGACATCGCCGACATCATCTTCAAGGTGAAGGCGTCGAGCTTCTCGATCGAGGCGTCGAACCCCGGACACGAGCACGAGTGGCGGGTGTTCGAGGAGGTGAAGCTGCCCAAGGTCGCGACCCTGGTGCCGGGCGTCGTCGGGCATTGCACCGACTTCATCGAGCATCCGGACCTGGTGGCCGAGCGCCTGGTGCGCTACGCCAAGCTGGTCGGCCGCGAGAACGTGCTCGCCGGCACCGATTGCGGGCTCGGTATGCGCGTGGGCCATGCCTCGATCTGCTGGGCGAAGCTCGAGGCGCTCGCCGAGGGCGCTCGCCGCGCGACGAAGATCCTGTGGGGGAAGGCGTAGCCGGGCTTACCGGCCCCACAGCTCTTTGGAGGCGAGGCGCGCCCCTTCGGCGAGCGCGCCGAGCTTCGCCCACACGATCTCGTCGTGGAGCCGCCCGCCGAGCCCGCAGTCCGACCCGCCGATCACGTTCTCGCGTCCGACGATCGCGGCGAACGCCTTGAGGCGCGCCGCGATCAGCGCGGGATGCTCGACGATGTTGGTCGCGTGGCTGACCACGCCCGGCATCAGGAGCCGCCCGGGTTCGAGCTTGACCGAGCGCCAGACATCGATTTCGTGCGCGTGGCGCGCGTTGCCCGCCTCGAACGAGATGCACTGCGCGTGCGCCTTGAGCGCGATGTCGACGATGTCCTTGAGCGGCAAATCGTGCGTGTGCGCGCCGTGCCAGCTTCCCCAGCAGAAATGGTAGCGGACACTTTCGGTGGGGAGCCCCGCGAGCGCGTGGTTCAGCGCCTCGATCCGCACCTCGGCGTGGCGGCGATAGTCGGCGATCGACGGCTCGGTCTTCATCATGTCCCACGAGGTGACGATGCCGGGATCGTCGAGCTGCAGGATGAAGCCCGCCTCGACCACCGCGCGGTACTCGTCCTTCATCGCGTCGGCCAGCGCGAAGACGTATTCTTCGTCGGTCTTGTAGTACTCGTTATAGACGAAGTGATCGAGCCAGCCCGGCGCCAGCACGCAGACGAACGCCTCGTCCGCGCCAGACTTGTCGCACGCCGCGCGGAAAATCTTGAGCTCGGCGTCGAGCGCTGCCTTGCCCTTCGACTTCAAGGGGCCGGTGACGACCATCTTCCGGGTGATCGGCGGCATCGGCCGCTCGCCCGGCACGCAGAACAGCGTGCCGGCACGCGACATGTCCGCGTAGAGCCGGGGGAACTCGCGATGCTCGCGCGTGTCCTCGCGGGTGGAGCCGACCTCGCCCGGCTTTAGCTCGCGCACCGTCACGCCGTCGAAATTCGTCCCGTAGGCGGCGAAGGTGCGGCCGTTCCAGAACTCGCCGTCACTGACGCAGTCGATGCCGAGCGCGACCTGGTGCTTCACGGTCTCGAACGCCGCGTCCTCCGCCGAGCCTGCTTTCTCGTCCCAGCCCGCCGGCGCCGGAAGCCTTCCGGCATGCGAGGTCCTGATCCCGTTCGCGCTGTTTTTCATGACGCTCCTCCGACGCTCTGCTGGCGCGCCATTGTGGGGCAGGGTGGCACGAATGTGTAGGGGCTGACCCCGGCCCGGCCATCTCCCGATTGTCACCCCGGCCAAGCTGCGGTCGCGATTGCGACGGCGGCGCGAGCCGGCGCCTATCGCGAAGGATCACGGACGTGGACAGATGGGTCCCGGGTCTGCGGCGCACCGCTTCGCGCTGCGCTGCGCCTGGGATGACAATATTGGGGCCAGCCGAGCGACTCGCCGGTCCTTACCCCACCTTCCCCATCACCTCCGTGCGGAAGAGGTGGAGGGAGTGGAGCGCGGTCTCGAAGGGCAGCGTGCCGAAGAAGAGATAGCAGATGATGTAGTTCACCCCCATCGCGTCCTTCTGGCGGGCGAGCTCGGCGGCGACGGTGGCGGGCGAGCCACAGACCGCCATCTCGTTCTCGACCCAGCTCTCGAAGCTCTCGCCGCGGTGGACGTTGGCCTGGTGGACGGCAGCCGTCCCGCCATGGAGCGCGCGCAGCCAGTTGAGGCTTTTCGCGTGGTATTCGAGGGCAGGCTTCATGACCGCGCGCGCCTTCTCGTCCGTTTCGGCGACGACGATGTGGCGCAGGACACCGATCGCTGCGCCCGCCGGCAGCCCGTCGAAGGCGGGGAACTCGGGCTTCGGGCTCTGCGCCTTGCCGCGCTTCGCGAGCGCCGCCTTGTAGGCGTCGATGTTCTGCTTGGCGCGCGCGGTCGGGCCGTTGGTGACGTAGTGCATTCCCTGCGCGCCCGCCCATTCCGAGCCCTCCGGGCTCGACGAGGCGTACCAGAAGGGCAGCGGCGCCTGCAGCGGGCGCAGCGGCATCGGCACGTCCTTGTACTCGTAATACGGGCCTTCGTAGTCGAACCGCTCGTGCGTCAACGCGGTCGTCAGGCACTCGTAGCCGTCGAGGAACATGGCGCGCGACTTGGTGTGGTCGATCTTGTGGTAGCCGATCTCGTAGGGCGAGACGCCGCGCCCCACGCCGACCTCGAGCCGGCCGCGGCTCATATGGTCGAGCATGCAGATCTCCTCGGCCAGGCGCACCGGCGAGTAGAGCGGCAGGAGGTACACGAGCGGCCCCATGCGCAGCCGGCGGGTGGCGCGCGCCACGGCGGCGAGGTAGACACTCGGCTCCGGCACCATGTTGAGCGGCGTCGAATGGTGCTCGGCGACGTGGAGCGCGTAGAGCCCGGCCGCGTCGGCGGCGGCGGCGAACTCCAGCCGCTCGTCGAACTGGTCGGCCAGGGGCCGGTCGGGGACGCGCTCGAAATGGTCGAACAGGCCGAATCGCATGGGAACGCTTTCACTGGTTGACGGGCATTGCCGCGCTTTTGCCACTGGACCCTCGCGGCGCCCGGGTTCATACCTTGGGGGCGCAGGCGGGACCAGCCCCAATCCGTAGCGGTCGGGCGAAGCCGGGCGGAAAACCGGCCGTTAAGCCGCATTTCGGCCTGAAAATCGTTGCAGGCGCACCCGTATTCGGCTTAGAGGTAAAGAATTAACTATTTTTGTTGAGAGTTTGCGTGCGGCGGTACTGCTAAGACCCTGCCGCGGATACGGATCGAGGGGGCGGGATTCCCGCTTGGGGAGCCAGGTGACCAAGTCGCGGACGCGCAGGAAAGGAACGGAACGGGCGGCCATCGGCCGCGCGGCTGTGCGCGCCCGCATGTCGGCCCGGACGCTCTCGCTGCCGCTCGACGGCGGGCTGCGACTTACGCGCCCCTGAGCCGGGTTTCGACCCGCCCTCGGGGGAATCGTGAGCGCTGACCTGACCACTCGAGCGAAGGAAATGTGATGAGCACGACCGACAAGGAACGGGTCGTCATTTTCGACACCACCATGCGCGACGGCGAGCAGTCGCCGGGCGCCTCGATGAATTTGGAAGAGAAGCTGCGCATCGCCGAGGCGCTGGAAGAGCTCGGCGTCGACGTGATGGAGGCGGGCTTCCCCATCGCCTCGAACGGCGATTTCGCGGCGGTCAACGAGATCGCGAAGGTCGTCACCGAATCCGTCGTGTGTGGCCTGGCGCGCTCGGCGCGCGACGACATCGAGCGCGCGGCCGAGGCGCTGAAGCCCGCGAAGCGCAAGCGCATCCACACCTTCATCTCCACCTCGGCCCTGCACATGAAATACAAGCTGCAGATGGAGCCGGAGGAGGTGTACGAAGCGGTGATCGACTCGGTCACCCGCGCGCGCCGCTATACCGACGACGTCGAGTGGTCGCCGGAGGACGGCTCGCGCACCGATCCCGACTTCCTGTGCCGCACCGTGGAGGCGGCGATCAAGGCGGGCGCGACCACGATCAACATCCCCGACACGGTGGGATACGCCGTGCCCGAGGAGTTCGGCCGCATCTTCACCATGCTGTTCGACCGGGTGCCGAATGCGGACAAGGCGGTGTTCTCGGCCCATTGCCACAACGATCTGGGGCTCGCCGTCGCCAACGCGCTGGCCGCGGTCAAGGCCGGCGCGCGCCAGGTGGAATGCACCATCAACGGGCTCGGCGAGCGGGCGGGCAACGCCGCGCTGGAAGAGGTCGTGATGGCGATCCGCACGCGGCCCGACTTCCTGCCCTTCGCAACCAACATCAAGACCGAAAACATCACCAAGGTCTCGCGGCTGGTCTCGGCCATCACCGGGTTCGTGGTGCAGCCCAACAAGGCGATCGTCGGCGCCAACGCCTTCGCGCACGAGGCCGGCATCCACCAGGACGGCGTCCTCAAACACGCCCAGACCTACGAGATCATGACGCCGGAATCGGTCGGCCTCATCCGCTCCAAGCTGGTGATGGGCAAGCATTCCGGCCGGCACGCCTTCCGCGTGAAGCTGAAGGAGCTGGGCTACGAGCTGGGCGAGAACGCGCTCAACGACGCGTTCCGCCGGTTCAAGGACCTGGCCGACAAGAAGAAGGATGTCTACGACGAGGATATCGTCGCGTTGGTCGATGAGGCGGTGTTGCGCGGCCACGACCGCATCCGGTTCGTTTCGCTGGGCATCGTCTGCGGCTCGAAGGGCCCGCCCCAGGCCGAGCTGGAGCTCGAGGTCGACGGCGCGGCGCGCACCCACAAGGGCACCGGCGACGGGCCGGTAGACGCTATCTTCCATGCGATCAAGGAGTTGTTCCCGCACGAGGCGCGGCTGCAGCTCTACCAGGTCCACGCCGTGACCGAAGGCACCGACGCCCAGGCGGAGGTGACGGTCCGGCTCGAGGAGAACGGCAAGACGGTCAACGGCCAGGGCTCCGACACCGACACGCTGGTGGCGTCGGCCCGGGCCTACGTGAACGCACTGAACAAGCTCCTGGTCAAACGGGAGCGGACCGCCCCGGAGGCGCTGTCGGCTTGAGAAGGATCCCACGTATCAACTCTGATGGTTAGCGTATGGCGCCGGCCCAGGGCGGCCATTCCCTAACGGGTGGAAGGGACTAGGAAACCAGATGTTTTCGAAGCTTTTGGGGATGCTTTCCGCCGACATGGCGATCGACCTCGGGACGGCGAACACGCTCGTCTACGTCAAGGGCCGCGGCATCGTGCTGAACGAGCCCTCGGTGGTGGCGATCGCCACCTACAAGGGCAAGAAGCACGTGCTCGCGGTCGGCGACGAGGCGAAGATGATGCTCGGCCGCACGCCGGGCAACATCGAGGCGATCCGCCCGCTGCGCGACGGCGTGATCGCCGATTTCGAGATCGCGGAGGAGATGATCAAGCATTTCATCCGCAAGGTGCACAACCGCCGCTCGTTCGCGAGCCCGCAGATCATCGTCTGCGTGCCCTCGGGCTCGACGGCGGTCGAGCGCCGCGCGATCCAGGAATCGGCGGAATCGGCCGGCGCCCGCCGGGTGTTCCTGATCGAGGAGCCGATGGCCGCGGCGATCGGCGCCGGCCTGCCGGTCACCGAGCCGACCGGCTCGATGGTGGTCGACATCGGCGGCGGCACCACCGAGGTCGCGGTGCTCTCGCTCGGCGGCATCGTCTATTCGCGCTCGGTGCGCGTCGGCGGCGACAAGATGGACGAGGCGATCATCGCCTATATCCGGCGCAACCATAACCTGCTGGTCGGCGAGGGCTCGGCCGAGCGGATCAAGAAGGAGATCGGCTCGGCCTGCGTGCCCGACAACGGCGAGGGCGACCAGATGGAGATCAAGGGGCGCGACCTGATGAACGGCGTGCCGAAGGAGCTGATGATCTCCGAGCGCCAGATCGCCGAGTCGCTCGCCGAGCCGGTGGGCGCGATCATCGAGGCGGTCAAGGTGGCGCTCGAGCACACCGCGCCCGAGCTTGCCGCCGACATCGTCGACAAGGGCATCGTGCTGACCGGCGGCGGCGCGCTCCTCGGCAATCTCGACATCGTGCTGCGCCACGCGACCGGCCTGCCGGTGTCGATCGCCGACGAGCCGCTCTCCTGCGTCGCGCTCGGCACGGGGCGCTGCCTCGAGGAGATGAAGACGCTGAAGAACGTGTTGCACACGATGTATTGATGCGTTCCCGCCGGGCCCCCCGCCCGGCGGTCCAGCGCTCGTAGGGGGTGGTCGCGTTGGCGTTGAGGAACCGAACCGGCTCCGTGGCCCGTCTGGCCGCGCCCGTCAAGGTGCTGGTCCAGCGGTTCGCCTATGTGCTGCTGGTCGCCGCCGCTTTCGTCCTGATGCTGATGGGAAACGGCGAATCCCTGCTTGTCGATCGGTTCCGCACCGGCGTGGTCGACCTGACCGCGCCGGTGATGAGCCTTCTGTCACGCCCGGCGGCCACGGTGACCGAGATCGCCGACAACGTCCGTGCGCTGATCCGGCTCCGCTCCGAGAACGCGCGGCTCAAGGAGGAGAATGCCCGGCTGCTCGCCTGGCAGGCGGCGGCCCGCCGCCTCGCCGCCGACAACGCGCAGCTCCAAGACCTGTTGCGCTTCGTCCCCGACGCGAAGTCGCGGTTCGTCTCGGCCCGCGTCGTCGCCGATCCGGGCGGAGCGTTCGTGCGCGCCAAGATCGTCAATGCCGGCCGGCGCGAGGGGGTGGCGAAGGGCCAGGCGGTGATCACCGGCGCCGGGCTCGCGGGCCGCATCTTCGAGGCGGGGCTCCATTCGGCGCGGGTGCTGCTGATCACCGACATCAACTCGCGCATCCCCGTGGTGGTCGAATCCTCGCGCGCCCGCGCAATCCTGACGGGCGACAACGGGCCCGAGCCGAAGCTCGCCTTCCTCACCTCGTCGGCCGAAGTCGCGAAGGGCGACCGCATCGTCACCTCGGGTCAGGGCGGGCTGTTCCCGCAGGGCCTGCCGATCGGCACCGTCGCCTCGATCAAGGACGGGGTGGTGCGCGTCGCGCCGCTGGTCGATTTCGATCGGATGGAATTCGTGCGGGTGGTCGACTATCCCGGTGTCGCGCCGCTCGGCGCCGCCGACGAGGACGTCCGCAGGTAGGTTGTACGGATGAACGGGCTTCTCCAGCGCATGGACGCGGCGGCGCGGAACCTGCTGCCGGTGGCTTTGGCGCTGGCGGCGGTGATCCTCGGCACGACGCCGCTCTATCTGCCGGGGTACGGGGCGGTCGCGCCCAATCTCGCGCTGATGGCCGTGTTCTACTGGGCGATCTACCGGCCCGACCTGTTCCCGGCCGTGGTCGCCTTCGCCGTGGGGCTGGTGCAGGACGCGCTGATGGGCACGCCCATGGGGCTCAACGCGCTGGTGCTGCTCGCGGCCTACGGCGCGATCGTCGCCCAGCGCCGGTTCTTCCAGAACAAGTCGTTCCTGGTCGTGTGGTGGGCGTTCTCGCTGGTGGGCCTCGGCGCGACGCTTATGGGCTGGGCGTTGATGACGATGCACGCCGTCCGCCTGGCCGACCCGCTGCCGGCGCTGTTCTCCGGCCTCGTCACGGTCGGGCTCTACCCGTTTGCCGCCTGGCTCCTCGCCCGACTGCACCACGCCGTCCTGCCCGAGCTGCGTCATGTACCGTGACAACGCCCGCGGCAAGTCGTTCACCCGGCGCGCCGCGCTGATCGCCGGCGGGCAGGTGGCGCTGTTCGGCGTACTGGCGGCGCGCATGTACCAACTCCAGGTGATGGACGCGCCGCGCTACAAGCTCTTGGCCGAGGAGAACCGCATCCATTTGCGCCTCCTGCCGCCGCCGCGCGGGCGCATCCTCGACCGCAACGGCGAGAAGCTCGCCGTCAACCGCGACGATTACCGCGTCCTCCTGGTGCCGGAGGAAACGCCGGACGTCGCCGCCACGCTCGACGCGCTGGCCAAGGTCACGGACATCCCGGACGCGGTGCGCCGCCGCGTCCTGCGCGAGGTGGCGCGCAACCGCGGCTTCGTGCCGGTCACGGTGCGCGAGAACCTGACCTGGGACGAGGTGGCGCGGATCGAGGTGAATGCGCCCGACCTGCCGGGGCTTTCCATCGACGTCGGCCAGACCCGCGAATACCCGGACGGGCCGGTCGGTGCGCACGTGATCGGCTACGTCGCGGCGGTGTCGGAGAAGGAGCAGCAGGCCTCGAACGACCCCCTTCTGTCGCTGCCGGGCTTCCGCGTCGGCAAGAACGGCGTGGAGAGGGTCGACGATCTGGCGCTGCGCGGGAAGGCGGGCAACAGCGAGCTCGAGGTCAACGCCGTCGGCCGGGTGATGCGCGAGCTGGCGCGCACCGAAGGCACCCCGGGCCACGATGTGGCACTGACCTTCGACATGGAGCTGCAGCGCCTCGCCATGGATCGCCTGGCGAACGAGCAGTCGTCGGCCGCCGTGGTGATGGACGTGCATACCGGCGAGGTGCTGGTGATGGCGTCCTCGCCGTCGTTCGATCCCAACGCCTTCGCCCGCGGACTTACGCCCGAGGAATGGCACGCGCTGTCGACAGACGACCGGTCGCCGCTTACCAACAAGGCGATCGCCGGCCAGTACGCGCCCGGCTCCACCTTCAAGCCGGTGGTGGCCGCGGCCGCCCAGATGGCCGGCATCGGGCCCGACCACCGGGTGTTCTGCCGCGGCTTCGTCGACCTCGGCAACACGCGCTTCCATTGCTGGAAGCATTACGGCCATGGCTGGCTCGACATGGTCGGCGGCATCGAGAACTCGTGCGACGTCTATTTCTACGATTTGGCGCACCGCATCGGCATCGACGCCATCGCCGCGGTGGCGGACAAGATGGGGCTCGGCCACAAGCTTGGGTTGTCGATTCCCGGCGAGAAGCCAGGGCTGATCCCCACCCGGGCCTGGAAGAAGAAGGCGACCGGCGTGGCCTGGCAGCAGGGCGAGACGCTGGTCGCCGGCATCGGCCAGGGCTTCGTGCTGGCCTCGCCTCTGCAGCTCTGCGTCATGGCGGCGCGCGTCGCCAACGGCGGCAAGGCCGTACTGCCGCGCCTCACCCGCGAGATGGTGAAGGGCGACGCCTCGGCGCCGCGCCCGGTGCCCGCCTGGCCCGACGTGGGCGTGCCGGATTCCGCCCTTGCGGTGGTGCGCCACGGCATGTGGGCGGTGTCCAACGGCGTGCACGGCACGGCGCGGCACGCGCGGATTGCCCACCAGCCGTTCGAGATCGCCGGCAAGTCGGGCACTTCGCAGGTGCGCCGCATCACCAAGCGCGAGCGCGAGACGCACGTCATCAAGAACGAGGACCTGCCCTGGAAGGAGCGCGACAACGCGCTGTTCATCGCGTTCGTGCCGGCCGCCGCGCCGCGCTACGCCGCCTGCGTGGTGGTCGAGCATGGCGGCGGCGGCTCGGCCGTGGCGGCGCCGATCGTGCGCGACCTCCTGCTCGCGACCGAGCTCAAGGACCCGACCGGGCATGACCGCGGCCCGGTGGTCGCCGCGGGCGAGGGCGAAACCGAGAAGGGCTGATGGACACGACGCACGACGATCCGGCGCGGCTTTCGATCGGCCAGAAGCTGCTGCATGTCAACTGGTCGGTGGTCGCGCTCATCGCGCTCCTCGCCGCGATCGGCTTCGCGATGCTGTATTCCGCGGCCAACGGCCATTTCTCGCCCTGGGCGTCGCGCCAGATGGTGCGCTTCGCCGCCGCGCTGGTGCTGATGATCGCGGTCGCGCTCACCGATATCCGCATCTGGCTGCGCTACGCCTACTGGATCTATTTCGCGGCGCTCGCGCTCGTCGGCGCGGTCGACGTGATGGGCTCCGTCGGCATGGGCGCGCAGCGCTGGATCAATCTGGGCGTCATCCAGCTCCAGCCGTCCGAGATCATGAAGATCGCGCTGATCCTGGCGCTCGCCCGCTACTTCCACGGCGCGATGCTCGAGGATGTGGCGCGCCCGACCTACCTGATCGCGCCGGCCCTGATGGTGGCGGCGCCGGCCGCGCTGGTCTTGAAGCAGCCCGACCTCGGCACGGCGATGATGCTGATCGCGGTCGCCGGCGCGATGTTCTTCCTGGCTGGCGTCAGGCTCTGGATGTTCGGGGTGGTGCTCGCCGGCGCCGGGGGCGCGGTGCCGCTCGTCTGGCGCATGCTCAAGGGCTACCAGCGCGACCGCATCCTCACCTTCCTCGACCCCGAGTCCGACCCGCTCGGCGCCGGCTACCACATCCTGCAGTCCAAGATCGCGCTGGGCTCGGGCGGGCTGTGGGGCAAAGGGTTCCTCCTGGGCACGCAGAGCCATCTCAACTTCCTGCCCGAGAAGCAGACCGATTTCATTTTCACCATGCTGGCCGAGGAGATGGGCATCGTCGGCGGACTCGCGCTCCTCGGGCTCTACGCGCTCCTGATCGTGCTCGGTATCGCGCTATCGCTGCGCGTGCGCAACCAGTTCGGCCGGCTGGTCGGGATGGGGGTGACGACGACCTTCTTCTTCTACGTGTTCATCAACATCGCCATGGTGATGGGGCTGATCCCCGTGGTCGGCGTGCCCCTGCCGCTGATCTCCTACGGCGGCACGGCGCTCCTCAGCCTGATGATCGGGTTCGGCCTGCTGCTGTCCGCCTCGATCCACCGCAACGTGCGCATCGGCCGCTTCGGTCAGGGCGACGAGTACTGAGCGTCGCGGCCGGGCGCGCCTCTGTCACAACATCGTCATGTGGCGCGCCGAGGATCGGGTACGGTTGGGCGAGGTGCGTGGTTATGGGAATTCGCAGCCCTGTCGAACTGTTGGACGAGGTCGAGCGGCTGCGCGCCGCCGTGGTGGCCGAAGCGAAGACGATCCTCCACGGCTGGGACGGCTGGATCGAACGTCCCGACTTCGCGCCCAGCGCCGAGAATTTCGCGCAGTACCTTGCGCTGCGCCGCCATGACATCCGGCCGCTCCAACTCGAATTGACCGCGTACGGCCTGTCGTCGCTCGGCCGGGCAGAAAGCCGAGTCCTGCCCGCGCTCGACGCCGTCCTGGCCGTGCTCGCGGTTCTCGCGGGCCGCGCCCGCTCGGTGCCGCCGCCGCCCGAGGATTTCTTTTCCGGCGAACGCAGGCTCGCCGCCCGGACGGCCGAGCTGCTGGGCCCCAGCTCGCAAAAGCGTCCGGTCCATTTCCTCGTCACCGTGCCGAGAGAGGCCGCGGACGGCGACGGCTTCATGATGCGTCTCGCGGAACTGGGCGTCGAGGCCGTGCGGATCAACTGCGCGCACGACGACCCCGATGTCTGGGCCAGAATGATTGAGGCCGTCAATTCGGCGGCAGGCAAGACCGGCCGCCGGATGAAGGTCCTGATGGACCTGGCCGGTCCGAAGATCCGGACCGGCGCGGTTCGCACGCCCGGCGGCCGGCAGCGCGTGGCGCTTGGCGAGGAGGTCGCCGTCGTCGCGCCGGGGGCGCTTGATGCCGCCGACGCCCGGTTGCCCGCCGTCGAATGCACGCTCGACGCGCCGCTCGCCGCCGCGCGGCCGGGCGAGCGCATCTTCGTCGACGACGGCAAGCTCGCGACCCAAGTCCGGCGCGTGGAGCCCTGGGGTCTCGTCGTCGCCGTCGAAGCCTGTCCCGACGAGGACGGCTATCGGCTCAAGCCCGAAAAGGGGCTGAACTTCCCTGACACGGCGTTCGTCCTTCCGCCCCTGACCCGGCAGGACCTGGAGGACCTCGCCTTCGTCGCCCGGCACGCCGACGCCGTCGAGTTCTCCTTCGTGCAGCGGGCCGACGACGTGGCCGCGCTGCAGGACGCCCTGGCGCAGGAGCGGCCGCCAGACTGGCAGTCGCTCGGCCTCGTCCTCAAGATCGAGACGAGCCGCGCGGTGGCCAACTTGCCCGGCATCCTGGTCCGCGCGGCCGGGCGCCAGCCCACCGCGATCATGATCGCGCGCGGAGACCTTGCCGTCGAGATCGGCTTTGCCAGCCTTGCGGAGATGCAGGAGGAGATTCTCTGGCTGGGCGAGTCGGCGCAGGTCCCGGTGATCTGGGCGACGCAGGTGCTCGAGCACCTCATCAAGCGCGGCGCACATTCGCGTGGCGAGATGACCGATGCGGCCATGTCGGCGCGTGCCGAATGCGTGATGCTGAACAAGGGCCCGTTCCTGTTCGAGGCCATCGCCCAGCTCGACCTGTTGCTCGCCCGGATGGGCGAGCACGTGCACAAGAAGACGCCCCAGCTGCGCCGGCTCGCAAGCTGGTAAGACCGGTTCGGGCGCGGACGCGCCGGGCGCCTCGGTGGTGACAAGCCGGGCCGGAGTTGCTATATGCCGCCTACCCTGTCCGCGGGCCGGGGGGCGCATAGCTCAGTTGGTAGAGCAGCTGACTCTTAATCAGCGGGTCCACGGTTCGAGTCCGTGTGCGCCCACCATCTAGTCTTACTGTGTCATAAAATATGATGTTCCGAGGATGGTTTCGGCATCGTTTGGCGGCAGCATGGACATCGTTGGAGCGTCGCGATGAGCAGGACGGCGATCTGCCAGCGTCGCGTGGCGATCGAGTTTGGCGCGTGGCGTTCGGGCCTCGTGAGGCGCACCGCGCGGGCGGAAGCTCTTCGGCCGGCGCGGGAGCTTGTTGTGCCAGCGTGTGCCTGAGGGGGGAATCGGACTCCGCTCGGAGACTAGGAATCCGTAGGCCGCGATCGAGAGCGCCGCGTGGTGGTGGAAGCCGCGCCATCCTCGCCCCTCGTAGTGGCCGAGGCCGAGTTCCTGCTTGAGATCCTGATAATCACGCTCGATCCGCCAGCGCAGCTTGGCGAGATCGACCAGCGCCTTGAGCGGCGTGCTGGCGGGCAGCGTGGAAAGAAAGTACTTGGTGGGCTCGCTCTCGCCCGCCGGCCATTCGATCAGCAGCCATTCCTCCGCGCGTGGTGCCGCGCGCCACGTATCGCGATGGGCAGGACGAACCCTGACCGCCGCGAACCGGGACCGGAGCACCCCGGCGGCTCCTTGCCGCCAGGCCACGGCACGATAGCGCGACGACGGCAGCGCCATCGCCAGCGCCTTGACTGCGATCGGCTGGTGCCGCCCGTCCCGCCGCACCAGCTTCGGCGGACGTCCCGTGCCGGCGTAGGGCTTGGGCGGCAGCGGCGCCGCGCCCGGTGGCCAGACCGTGCAGGACGACTGGATACCGACCGCATAGGGCAGGCCCAAGGCCGTGAGGCGGTCGCGGAAGTCGGTGTCATTGCCGTAGGCGGCGTCGGCCAGCACCACGCCGCGCGGCACACCGGCGCGCAAGGCGGCCTCGATCTGGGCGAGCGCGATTTCCGGCTTGGTGCGGAACACCACATCGTCCGGCACGCCGGCCTTCCGCCGCCGCGCCGTGTCCGAGGCCCAGTCCTCTGGCAGATAGAGCCGGAAGGCGATCGGCAGGCTGGCCGCATCGTTCGCCACCGACAGGCTCACCGCCACCTGACAGTTGTCCTGTTTGCCGAGCTGCCCGCAATACTGCCGCGCCACGCCGACCGAGTGCTTCCCCTTCTTCGGAAACCCCGTGTCGTCGACGATCCAGGCCCGGATCGCACCCCGCGCCTCGATCGAAGGCAAGGCCCAGTCACGAACCGCGGTCAGCACCGCGTCCTCGCTCCACGGCGCGTTGGCGACGAAATGATGCATCGCCTGGTGCAGCGCCCCGACACGCTGCGGATCGATCCGAGCCGCCATCGGCTCCACGCTCTTGCGGTCCCCCGGCAGCATCAACCCCATGCAATAGGCCCGCAACGGCTCGTCACGATCGGCGTGGCCCACCGCAGCGCGGAGCCGCTCGACAAACGCCTCGAACCGTGATTCCTTCGTCCCCATCCCCAACATCCCGTGGCAGCGAATCGAACCTTCTACCACAGGTCGTCGGTTTATGACACAGTAAGACTAGCGCCTTGAAACCGCTGCCGGTTTCGAGGCGTTCGCCTTTCTGGACGCCGCCCGGCGAATAATCTACTCGGCGGCGTCGCGTGCCGGGGCTTCCGCCTTGCCTTCGATGCGCAGTTCGTTGGTGGCGTTATCGACCACGACGTGATTGTCGTAATAGGTCAGCTTGGGCCGTACGCCGAACCCCTTTTCCATTCTTTCCCACCACGCGTCATTGTACCAGGCTTCGGCCGCCTCTCTGGACTCCCAGAGGTAGATTCCGCCGCCGCCCTCGTCGCCGTTCAAATAATATTTGCGGATCAGCCCCTTCACTCCGAGGAACCGGGGTGCCGAGGCCTTTCCCTCCGCGATGGCGTTGTCCTTGCTCCGCTTCCCGATCGGGACTTGCACGATGGCGATGAACATGGGACCGGTCTCCTCCGCCACGGTTGAACGCGTCTTCCCGGATCGAGGTTGATCGAGAATTGCCGGACGCACAATAGCCCCGCTCGTGGTTCAAGGCCTTCTTCGGCGCCGCGCGCCGGCGGAACGCGTTCATATCGGCTGCGTTCCCCAGTGAGGAAGCGCAACGGCGGCGGAGAGAATTCATGTGGTACGGCTGGGGAGGGGGCATCTTCGCCCTGATCGTCCTCATCCTGGATATCTGGGCGATCGTGCAGGTCGTGGGCTCCGGCACGTCTGCGGCGATGAAGGTGGTCTGGGTCCTGGTGATCCTGATCCTGCCGGTGATCGGGCTCATCGCCTGGCTGATTGCCGGGCCGCGCGGCAGGGCTGCGGTGTAACCGGCCGGCCGGCGTTCCCGTCTCGTAGAGGTGGCCCTTCCAGCGCCTCCGAAGGTGCCGAAAAGGTGCTCACGTGGCGCTTCCCCACGCGGCGGTCGCGGCCGCTGCGGCCCTCCCTTGCGCCTTCGCGCCTCCGCCCGCATGACGCGGCCCGGACGGCCGCTCCATCACCCGATGCTCACGTACCAGGCGCCGTTCATGTGGATGGTCTCGCCGGTGATGTAGCGCCCCTGCGGGCCGACCAGGTGGCGCACCATCGACGCCACCTCCTCGGCCGTGCCGCCGCGCCCGACCGGGATCGGCTTCTCGCGGAAATGGGCCGACATGCCGCCGGGCTCGGTCGCGCGGTCCAGATGGCCGGGCGCGATGCAGTTGACGGTGACGCCCTGGGGTGCGAGCTCGACCGCGAGCGCGCCGGTGAGGCCGGCGAGTCCCGCCTTCGCCGCCGCCACGGCCGAGCGGTTCTTCACCCCGGCATGGCCCGAGACGCCGCCGATATTGACGATGGCGCCGACGCCGTGGCGCACGAGGTGGGGCAGCGCCGCCTTCGAGCACAGGAACGCGGCGTCGAGCGTCGAGGCGTGTACGTCGCGCCAGTCCTCGAAACTCGTCTCGCCGAGCGGCTTGGCCACCCGGTTCGAGATGTTGTTGACCAATATGTCGAGCCGGCCGAACGCGGCGACGGCCGCCTCGATGAGCCCCGCCGCGCCGTCGGGCCGGCTCACGTCGGCGAGGTGCACGACCGCCTTGCCGCCCCGGGCGCGCACCTCGCTTGCCACCGCCTCGGCCGCCGCGGCCGACGTGCGGGCGTTGATCGCGACCGACGCGCCCGACTCGGCCAGCGCCAGGGCGATGGCGCGGCCGAGGTTCTGCGCGCTGCCGGTGACGGCGGCGGCGCGGCCTTCCAGCTCGCGGGTCAGGCCGCGGCCTCGTACTTGTCGCGCCGCATGCCGTCGAGGTTGACCCCCTCGATGCGGATCAGGCGCGTGGTGGATTCGCGCCGCGGCGAGTGCAAGTCGCCCTCGTTGTAGACGTGCGCGATGCCGGGCTTCAGCTCGTAGCTCCGCACCTTCGCGACCTTGCCGGGCTGGCCGTCGGCCGGCTTGGCGAGGCAGCGCCAGTCGGTCATCTCGGTGACGCCCGCGGCCTGGCCGTAGATCGCCCAGCTTGGCCCGTGGTCGTGCGGCTGGCTGCCGCGCGCGCCGTGGAACACGTGCGCCAGGATGCAGAAATGCAGGTCGGGATCCTGGTAAAGGATCTTGCGCTCTGAGTCGTTGTCCGGCCCCAGGTGCCTGGCGACGAAATCGGCGTCGGCACAGGCCTTCTCGACGTACTTGCGCACCTGTTCGCGCCCGGCCGGCCCCGGGTCCTTGAGGAGCGCGTTGTGGCAATCCTGCGAAAATTGCTCGAGCGTATAGCTCATACCCGTCTCTCCCTTCGTTGCGCCGCGGCGGTAACCGGGAAATACTAGCACAACAGGCGGGAGGATCGTCATGGCGAAGCTCGACCTCACCATCGCGCTCGAACGCTACGACCGGCACATGCCGTTCTTCCTCGGCACGGTCAAGCTGCCCGACGGGCTGTCGCTCGACTGTCGCGAGGTCGGCATGTCGGCGCCGGGCCGGCACGGGCTCGACCGGCACGGCCGCTTCCTGCGCGGCGAGTTCGACATCGCGGAGATGTCGCTCGGCTCCTACGTGATGGCCAAGGCGCGCGGCGCGCCCTATACCGCCGTGCCGGTCTTCCCAAGGCGCCTGTTCAGCCAGAACCACATGTTCGTCAATGCCGACGCGGGGATCGCAACGCCCAAGGATCTGATCGGCCGGCGCGTCTCGATCCGCGCCTTCCAGGTGACCATGTCGGTGCTCGCCAAGGGCGACCTCAAGTTCGAGTACGGCGTGCCGTGGGAGGAGGTGATCTGGGTCACCCAGAACCCGGAGGAGGTGCCGTGGACGCCGGGGCGCCCGGTCCGGATCGAGCGGCCGGAAAAGGGCAAGAGCCCCGGCGAGATGCTGCTGGCGGGCGAGGTCGACGCACTGATCCATCCCCACCCGCCGCATGAGCTGTTCGAGCGGACCGACAAGGTGCGCCGGCTGTTCCCCGACACGCGCGCCGAATGCGTGCGCTATTACGGCCGGCACGGCCACTACCCGATCATGCACGTGATGGCGATCAAACAGGAGCTGGCGGCGCGCGAGCGGTGGCTGCCGGCCGCCATCATTGCCATGTGGGAGGACGCCAAGGCGCAGGCGCGCTTCTGGTACACCGATCCGGGCTACTCGATGCTCGCCTTCGCCCGCAACGAGATCGAGGCGCAGGACCGCGACCTGTCGCACGACCCGTGGCCCTCGGGGCTCCGCGCCAACCGCGAGAACCTCGAGCGGTTCGTCATGTACTGTCACGACCAGACGCTGATCGACCGCAAGCTCGCGATCGACGAGCTGTTTCACGACACGGTGCTGGATACCTGACGGGAGGACGTGATGACCTACAACCTCGAAGAGTTCTGCAACGACTGCCGCGAGGCGCTCCGGACCCAGCCCGGCGACGCCGGGCGCGAGACGATCCGGCGCAACCTCGAACGGCTGCTCCAGAACAATGAGCTGGTCGACAGGGAGTGCGCGCCCGACCGGCCGCGCGGCACCTACCGGCTGTACCACGACCCGGACTTCGACTTTCACGTGCTCGCCCACTGTTTCGACAAGGGATCGGTCTCGCCGCCGCACGACCACGGCCATTCCTGGGCCGTCTATGGCCAGGCGCGGAATCACACCGACATGACGGTCTGGCGCCGTACCGACGATGGCGGAAGAGATGGCCACGCCGGGCTCGAGGTCGCTGAAAAATATCGGCTCGATGTCGGCAAAGCGGGGACGTTCAACCCGGGTGACATCCATTCGATCGATTTCCCGGACGGCTCGCGCTTCATCCGCGTTACCGGCACGGACCTCGATCATGTGGACCAGGCGGTCTACAACCTGAAGGACGAGACGGTGAAGATCGCAAGTGCGGGGCGCGCGATCGACGAGCGGTCGCGCGCCGGCGCCTGACGCCCCATCTCCGCGTTACGAGGGCGTGCCCGGTGCGACGATGGCGCCGGCCTCGATGAAGATGTGGCGCACGCTGGGGTGAGCGTCGCGGATGCGGCGCTCGATTCGGTCGATGGCGGCGACGGCCTTGGCGCCCGAAAGCTCGGGGCGCAGGCGCAGCTCCATGTTCAGCAGCACCTGCTCGGGGCCAAGCTGCATTGTCAGCGGCGTCTTGGCGGCCGCGACGGCCGGGTCGGCGGCGGCCAGCCGGCAGCAGGATGCGACCAGCGCCGGGTCGGCCCGCTCGCCCATCAGGAGCTCGCGCGTCTCGATCACCAGGATCGTCGCGACGCCGATCAGGATCGCGCCGATCGCCAACGAGGCCGCGCCGTCGATCCACGGCGCCTCGAAAATCTGGGACAGCAGCACCCCTGCGAAGGCGGCGAAGATGCCGGCGACCGCGGCCGTATCCTCGGCCACCACCACGAACACCGCCGGGTCCTTGCTCGTACGAAAGGTACGGAGCAGCCCCTCGCCGCGCCGCCGCTTCTTCAGGAGCTGGCGCAGCGCGATGCTGAGCGAGGTGGACTCGGAGATCAGCGCGACGCCGAGCACCGCGTAGTTCCACGCGGGCGCGCTCAACGGCTTCGGTGCGGTCACGTGGCGCCAGCCTTCGAGCAGCGCAAGGCCGCCGCCGATGCCGAACAGCAGCATGGCGACCACCAGGCTCCAGAAATACAACTCCTTGCCGTAGCCGAACGGGTGCGCGGCGCTGGGCGCACGGGCACTCCGTCGCAGCCCGACCAGCATCAGCAACTCGTTGCCCGTGTCGACGACCGAATGGAACGCCTCCGACAGCATTGAGGCGCTGCCGGTGAAAAACGCCGCGCCGAACTTCGCGAGCGCAATCACCAGGTTCGCCAAGATCGCGGCATAGACCGCGACGTGGCCGCCGTGCGAGCCGGATGCCATGACTGGCCTACGCCGGCAGGCCCAGTCGGTTCCGCAACGGGGAACCGGCCGGCTGCGGGCCACGTTTGTCGGGTAGTCGGGATTTTCGCAAGGGACATGCCATGCCCGCCAAGTCGAAGAAGCAGCAGATGGCCGCCGGGGCGGCGCTGGCCACCAAGAAGGGCGAGCGCTCGAAGTCGAGCCTCCGCGGCGCCTCGAAAAGCATGGTCGAGTTCGATGAGCAAGAAGGAGCTCGAACGCATGGCGTCGACGCCGCGCAAGGGCAAGCCCGCGACCGCCAGCAAGAAGTCCAGCTCCAAGAAGAAGTAGCGGCCGGAGGCGCGCCGGGCGGTGCGCCTGCCGTCAAATCTCCTTCATGATCTGGGCATAGGAGATCAGCGCGAACAGCGCCGTGCCGCCGATCACGTTGCCGGCCAGCACCGGGATTTCCTCGAGCTCGCGCTCGGTGATGCTCGAGCCCTCGACCGGGTGCTCGGAATCGTCTGGCGTGTCGTTTCCGTCTGATCCGTCGCGCGATCCGGGCCGGCGGTCGGCGCCGCCGCTCCCCTCGCTCATGCCAGTTCGCGCGCGCGTTCGGCCGGCACGGTGCTCTCGACGGCGAGGTCGCGGAGCAGGTTCGCCACGGCGTCGGCCGTTTCATCGGCCGGTTCGCGGGCAGCGCGCGCGACCAGCAGCAGAAGGGGCGTGCCGCCGCCCAGCCGGTGCACGAGGTCGAGAATCGCGCGCGGGTCGAGCCCCGCCGGGCGCGGCGGGGCCTCGCGCGATCCGCCGTCAAGCCGCGCCCCGACGACGGCGAGCCGGCCGTCCCCCCGTCCGCCCAGCCTGTCGCAGATCAGCACCACCGCGTCGTACCCGTCGGCCGCGGCGAAGGCGAGGTCGACCGCGCCGACCGCGAAATCCACCACATCGACTCCCGGCGGCTCCCGCCGGCGCGCGAGCCGCCGCGTCACCGCCACGCCGAAGGCGTCGTCTCCCTCATCGGGTGCGGCGATGCCGGCGACCAGGATGCGGCACATGGGGGCCCTCGCGGTTTTTGGACGATGCATCGTCCGCCGCCGCGGGACGAGGGGCACTAACCTTGGATAATGGGGACAGGACGGTCGGGGACCGGTCCGCGAACCGGTCCCCGCCGCAATTACGAGAACAGCTCGCTGCGGTCGCGCTGGGCCAGCTCGTCGTCGAGCGCGTCGCGCAGCTTGTCGAGCGCCTTCCCCTCGATCTGGCGGATGCGCTCCTTGGTGACGCCGAAGCTCGCGCCGATCTCGGCGAGCGTTGTGCGGTCGTCGCCCAGGAAGCGCCGCGCGATGATCTGGCGCTCGCGCGGGGTAAGCGAATCGAGCGCCTTGTTGAGCCAGCGTGTGCGCACGCCGCGGTCGTGCCGGTCGGTCACCACGTCCTCGGGCGAGGGTCCGTCGTCGGGCAGGAAATCCTGCATCTCGTCGGTGTCCTCGTCGCCGATGGCGGCGTTGAGCGAGCGGTCCGGCCGCGACAGATGCGCCTCCATCCGCTCGACGGCGGCCAGCGGCACGCCCAGCTCCTTGGCGATGGCCTTGCGCTGCTCGTCGGTCATGCTGGCGGCGGTGGCGCCGCCGAGCTTTGCGCGCAGGCGCCGCAAGTTGAAGAACAGGCTCTTCTGCGCGGGCGTGGTGCCGATCCGCACGATCGAGGCGTTGCGCACGATGTACTCCTGGATCGCCGCCATGATCCACCAGGTGGCGTAGGTCGAGAAGCGGACCTCGCGCTCCGGATCGAACCGGTTGGCGGCTTCCATCAGCCCGACATTGCCCTCCTGGATCAGGTCGTTGAGTGGCAGGCCATAGCCGCGGAAGCGGCCGGCGATGCGCACGACCAAGCGGATATGGCTGGTGATGATCTCGTGCAGGGCCTTCTGGTCGCGCTCGTCGCGCCAGCGGCGGGCGAGATCGACCTCGTACTCGCGCTCCAGCAGGGGCGCGTCCATCGCCGCCGAGATGTAGCGGCGGTCGTTGCGGTCCGGGCTTCCGGCGTTTGCATATGCCATGGTGCGTACTCCGTCCCGGCGGCTGGCATCCGGGCTCTGGAAGGCGGTTTGGTGCACCGCAAAAATTGCTATCAACTCGATAATATATGTTGGCGTTGTGCCCTATGCAACCACATACCGGCGCGCTATATCGCTTCGATAGCAAAGGAGGTTTGCGGATTGGGCGACTCGCGACACGTGGCCGACATGCTCGATCGGCTGGCCCGCATCGCGCACGGCGCGCAGTTCTGCGCCGGGCTCAACCCGGCCCAGTGGGAGGCGCTTCGCTTTCTCGGCCGCGCCAACCGCTACTCGCGCTCGCCGGGCGCTATCGCCGAGTATCTGGGCGCCACGCGCGGCACCGTCTCCCAGACGCTGATCGCTTTGGAATCAAAGGGTTATATCAAGCGCTCGCGCTGCATCGCGGACAAGCGCGCGGTCGACGTGGCGCTGACCGAAGCGGGCCGCGCGCTGCTCGCCAGCGACCCGCTGACGGTGCTCGGCGCCTCGGTCGCCGCGCTGGACGAGGCGGAGCGGGGCGCGCTCGGCCGCGCCATCGACCGCATGTTCGAGCAGCTCCACGCCGCGCGCGGGCTCTGCGGCTTCGGGCGCTGCCGCAACTGCTGCCATTTGAAGCCGGGCGAGGGTGCGGCATCGGCCCCGGCCGCGCCTGCCTGCCGCTGCGGCGTCACCGGCGAGGCCCTGAAATCCGAGGAGCTCGACCAGATCTGCGTCGATTTCCGGCCATAGAGGCCGCCCTCACTACCATAATACCGCACCCATAATTGCCTGCATTCAAACGCGTTTTTGCGGTTGACCTGCGCGCGCGACGTGGCATATTCCGCCGTCGCCGAAAGGACCGAACATGAAAACGTATTCCGCCCGGGCCCAGGACGTGACCCGCAAATGGGTGGTGATCGATGCCGACGGGCTGGTGCTCGGGCGTCTCGCCAGCCTGGTCGCCATGCGCCTCAGGGGTAAGCACAAGCCGATCTTCACGCCGCACGTCGATTGCGGCGACAATGTGATCGTCGTCAACGCCGAGAAGGTCAGGCTCACCGGCCACAAATACGACGACAAGGTGTTCTACTGGCACACCGGCCATCCCGGCGGCATCAAGGGCCGCACCGCCCGCGCGACGCTGGAGGGGGCACACCCCGACCGGCTGATCGTCAAGGCCGTGGAGCGCATGGTGCCGCGCAACAATCTGGGCCGCACCGTCATGCGCAAGCTGCACGTCTATGCCGGGCCGTCGCACCCGCACGAGGCGCAGCAGCCGGAAGCGCTGGATATCGGCGCGATGAACCGCAAGAACAGAAGGAGCGCCTGAGATGGCCACCGAACTCGGCGCCGCGCTGGGCGCCGCCATGGGCGAGGCGCCCGTCCACGAGCGCAAGGTGGACGGCAAGAATCGCGCCTATGCCACCGGCCGCCGCAAGGACGCGGTCGCCCGCGTGTGGGTGATGCCCGGCAAGGGCAACATCACCGTCAACGGGCGCCAGTCGGACGTCTATTTCGCCCGCCCGACGCTCCGCATGCTGATCAACCAGCCGTTCCTGGTGGTGAACCGCGACAGCCAGTACGACGTCTACTGCACCGTGACCGGCGGTGGGCTGTCAGGCCAGGCGGGCGCGGTGCGCCATGGCATCTCGCGCGCGCTCACCCTACACGATCCGGCATTGCGCCCGATCCTGAAGAAGGCCGGCTTCCTCACCCGCGACCCGCGCGTGGTGGAGCGCAAGAAGTACGGCAAGCCCAAGGCGCGACGCAGCTTCCAGTTCTCCAAGCGCTGACGCGCGACGCCTTCACGTGTTCGACGGGCGTCCCGCCTCGGCGGGGCGCCCGTTTCATTTCTGGCTGCGACTCTCTATTGTGGATCACGCCATGACCGCGACACCCGACGCCATCCGGACCGCCATTCTGGGCGCCAGCGGCTATACCGGCGCCGAGCTGGTTCGGCTTCTGCTGCACCATCCGTCGGTCGAGCTCCGCGCGCTGACCGCAGACCGGCATGCCGGCAAGCCCTACGGCGCCGTCTTCCCGCACCTGGGCGATAAGGGCCTGCCCGACCTCGTCAAGATCGACGCGGTCGATTACGGCGCCATCGACCTCATCTTCTGCTGCCTGCCGCACGGCGAGACGCAGCGCGTCATCGCCGGCCTCCCGCCCCACCTCCGCATCGTCGACCTCTCGGCCGATTTCCGCCTCGCCGATCCCGCGGATTACGCCGAATGGTACGGTCATGCGCACTTCGCGCCCGAGCTGCAGGAGAATGCGGTCTACGGCATCACCGAGCTGGCGCGCGAGGCGGTGGCGAAGTCGCGGCTGGTCGCCAACCCGGGATGCTATCCGACCTCGGCGATCCTGCCGCTCTTCCCGCTGGTCGAGGCCGGGGCGGTCGAGACCGGCGACATCATCGTCAACTCCAAGTCCGGCATGACCGGCGCTGGCCGCGCCGCGAAGGAGGAGATGCTGTTCTCCGAGGTGTCGGAAGGCATCCACGCCTACGGCGTCGCGCGCCACCGCCACACCGCGGAGATGGACCAGGAGCTGAGCCGCGCCGCGGGCGCCGCGGTGCGGGTGGCTTTCACGCCGCATCTGATGCCGATGAACCGCGGGATCCTGTCCACCATCTACGTCCGGCTCGCGAACGGCGCCGACGCGACGGGCCTGCGCGCCACGATCGCGAAGCGCTACGCGGGCGAGCCCTTCGTGCGGCTGGTGCCTGAGGGCGTGGCGCCTGCCACGCGCCACGTGCGCGGGTCGAACCATTGCCTGATCGGGGTGTTCGCCGACCGGCTGCCCGGCCGGGCGATCCTGGTGTCGGTGATCGACAATCTGGTGAAGGGCGCCTCGGGCCAGGCCATCCAGAACATGAACGCGATGTACGGCCTGCCCGAAACCACCGCGCTCGAACAGGAGCCTTTGTTCCCGTGATCCCAACTCCCCAAGGCCTGATCCTGCCCTACGGCAACCATACGCCCGCGATCCATCCGCGGGCGTTCGTCGCGCCGAACGCGACCGTCATCGGCGACGTCGAGATGGCGGAGGATTCGAGCCTCTGGTTCGGCTGCATCGTGCGCGGCGACGACGAGCCGATCCGCATCGGCGCGCGCACCAACATCCAGGACGGCTCGATCATCCATGTCTCGTCGGGCGTCCAGGGCACCTTCATCGGCGCCGACGTGACGGTGGGCCACATGGTGCTGCTGCACGCCTGCACGCTGCAGGACGGGTCGTTCGTCGGGATGGGCGCGACCCTCTTGGACGAGTCCGTGGTCGAGACTGGCGCGATGGTCGCCGCCGGCTCGCTCGTCACGCCGGGGAAGATCGTCAAGTCGGGCGAAATGTGGGCCGGGCGGCCGGCCCGCAAGATGCGCGACATGGGCGCGGACGAGATCGCCTACGCCAAGGAAATCGTGGCCCATTACGTCAAGCGCGGCCAGGAATACACCGACATCATCGCCCGGCAGGGCCAGAAATAGCCCCCGCGACCCTGGACTTTTGGTCCTGCCGGGGTCTAGCATCGCCGATCTTCCACCGCTGGGGCGCGGCTTCGGCCGCGAGGCACCATGACCATCGACATGCACCACCACTGGATTTCCGAGGGCCTGTCCGAGGTCCTGCGCAAGCGCAGCGAGATGCCCCGCATCTACCGCATGGACGACGGGCGCGAGTTCCTGGATTCGCCGATCGCCGGCTTCCCGCTGACCGAAGGGTTCGAACTCGCCCGAGAAGCGCATCGCCGAGATGGACAAAGGCGGCGTCACGCGCGGCGTGCTGTCGATGATCGGGCTCGGCATCGAGAACATGCCGCTCGACATCTCGCTGCCGCTGCTCCGCGCCTACAACGATTCGGTGTCGGAGACCTGCCGCAAGTATCCCGACCGGTTCTCGGCGCTGGCCGCGATCCCCTACACCGACATGGACGCCGCGGTCGCCGAGTTCGAGCGGGCGATGGACCTGCCCGGCTTCGTCGGCGCCCAGCTTCCCGGCGACGGGTTCCTGTCGAAGAAGCGGGCCGAGCGCTGGCGCCCCCTGTTCGAGGCCGCCAACCGCCGTCACGCCCATTTCCTGGTGCATTACGGCAAGCAGGCGAACGATCCCGAGGCGCCGCGCCCGGACCTCTCCGACCTGCAGACGCCGCGCCGCGGCACGCTTGACATGCAGGCGCGGCTGTCGTCGGCCATGCTGACCTTCGTGATGACCGACTTCCTCAAGGATTTCCCGAACGTGTCGGTCCAGACCCACAATCTCGGCGGCAACATCCCGCTCGAGGTCGAGCGGCTCGACCACCGCCACATGATCTCGCACCCGGGCGAGGAGTTGCCGTCGGCCAAGTTCCGCAACATGAAGATGATCGTGGACTGCAATTCCTACGGCCCGCGCGGCATCGAGCTGGCGGTCGGGGTCTACGGCGCCGACAAGATCGTCGCAGGCACCGACGGCACGCTGTTCGGCATGGAGTGGACCGAGAAGGCGCTCGACGAGGCGAACATCACCGAGGCGGAAAAGGAAATGATCCGCACCGGCAACGCGCTCCGCGTGCTCGCGCCCAACCTCGCCAAGGTCACCCGCGCTGCGGCGGAATAGGGTCGGCAGCTTCTACCGCCCCACCTCGTCATTGCGAGCGAAGCGAAGCAATCCAGCGGATTTCTGGATTGCTTCGTCACTGCGCTCCTCGCAGTGACGGTGGCCGATCGAACGGGAGAGGGTCATGGAAGGGACGCCGAACGCGCGGCAGACGCTGCTGGTCACCGTCCGGGATTCGATCAGCCTTTGCGCCATCGACCTGGAGACGGCCGAGACGGTCGGCATCGCCAAGACCGGGGAGGAGGGCGTCGCCAAGCCGCACGAGTTCGCGGTCACCAAGGACGGCAAGACCGCCTTCACCTCGATCTATGGCAACCGGGGGTACGGAACCAACGACAAGCCGGGCAAAGCGCTCGGCGTCGTCGACCTCGAAACCATGACGACGGTGGGCACGGTCGACCTCGACCTCTACCGCGCGCCGCACGGCATGGACACCGACCGCGATGGCATGATCTGGGTGACGGCGGAGGTCAATCGCTGCGCGCTGGTTATCGACCCGGAGACGCGCCGCATCGCGCGTTCGGTGTGGATGGAGGCGCCCGTGCATTTCATCGCCCAGTCGAGGGACCGCGCGCGGATGTACTTCTCGCACAAGGAGGTGCCGTTCGTGTCGGTCGTGGACGTGGGCGAGAAGCGCGTGACGGGCCGCATCCCGCTTCCGATCGGCTCACAGTCGCTCTCCATCTCGCCCGACGACAAGCGCGTCTATATCGGCGACTTCAACAGGCCGCTGCTGCACGTCGCCGACGCCGCGACCAAACAGGTGATCGAGACCGTGCCGCTCCACGCCGTGCCGGGCTGGCCCTACGCGACGCCGGATGGCAAGTACGTGATCGTCACCACCTACGACGAGCCGAACGACCGCGGCTATGTCGAGATCCTCGACGCGCACGACCTCTCCAAAGCGCGAACGATTGAGATGGGAGCCGAGCCGTTCCACGCGCTGGCCGCCGGCGACGGGCGGCACCTCTACGTCGCGCTGGGCGACGGGCGGATTCCCAAGATCGACCTCGAGCGCGCCGCCATCGCCGATGATCGCATGCGCGCCAACGGCACCGGCGCCGAGAAGCTGATGATCGTCCCACGCTAGGTGCTTCGCCGCGGCGCTTGACGGGCGCAGCAGGCGGACGTATCAATTCCGCCACGTGGTGATTTGAGCCGACCGGCTTGCGGCCACGTTAAATCAATCGCTAAAAGGTCGGGGGCGCGCGTGGACCCTGGCCGTTCGGTCGGGGTCTTTTCGTTTGCGGCGCGCGCGTCGCGGGGAGGCAACATGACGCGATCCTACACACGGGACCAGGCGGCCAAGTGGCGGCCGCAGACGCGGCTGGTGCGCGGCGGGCTCTTGCGCTCAGAGTTCGAGGAGATGGACGAGGCCATCTTCATGACCTCGGGCTACGTCTATTCCTCCGCCGCCGAGGCCGAAGCCGCCTTCAAGAACCAGATCGAGCGGTTCATGTATTCGCGCTATGCGAATCCGACGGTCGCGATGTTCGAGGAGCGCATGTGCCTTCTGGAGGGTGCCGAGGCGTGCCGCGCCACCGCGTCGGGCATGGCGGCGGTGTTCGCGTCGCTTGCCTGCCAGGTGCGCGCGGGCGACCGGGTGGTCGCCTCGCGCGCTTTGTTCGGCTCGTGCCTCTTCATCATCACCGAGATATTGCCGCGCTGGGGCGTCGAGCCGGTGCTGGTCGACGGCACCGACAACGACGCCTGGAAGACGGCGCTATCGAAGAAGACTACGGCGGTGTTCCTGGAAACGCCGTCCAACCCGACGCTTGAGATCATCGATCTCAAGACGGTGTGCGAGCTCGCCCACGCGGCGGGCGCGACGGTGGTGGTCGACAACGTGTTCGCGACCCCTGTCCTGCAGAAGCCGCTGCAATTCGGCGCGGACGTGGTGGCATACTCGGCCACCAAGCATATCGACGGGCAGGGGCGCGCCATGGGCGGGGCGGTGCTCGGCACCAAGAAATTCGTCAACGACGTGTTGCAGCCGTTCTACCGCCACACCGGCCCGTCGATGAGCCCGTTCAACGCCTGGGTGATGCTCAAGGGGCTGGAGACGCTCGACCTCCGGATGCAGCGCCACTGCGCCAATGCGCGCACCATGGCCGAATTTCTCGGGACGCTCGACGGCATCACCAACGTGCGCTATCCAGGTCTCGCCTCGCACCCGCAGCACAACCTGGCGCGCACCCAGATGTCGGATTTCGGCTCGGTGGTCACGTTCGTGGTCGAGGGCGGCAAGCAGCGCACCTTCAAGTTCATGGACTCCCTGCGGTGCATCGACATCGCCAACAATCTTGGCGACGCCAAGTCGATCGTCACCCACCCGGGCACCACCACCCACCAGCGCCTCAAGCCCGAGGAGCGCCAGGCGATCGGCATCCTCGACGGCACCATCCGGCTCTCGGTCGGGCTCGAGGACCCCGAGGACCTCAAGGAGGACATCGTCCAGGCCCTCAAGGGGGTGTAGACGGGCGGTTTCCCGCCGCTTTGACCGGCGGCCGGGGCAGGATTATCCTCGCGCCCCGGGGGAACCGAGGCGGACCATGTACTCAGAAACCACGCGCGCGATCTGCATCACCGTGGAGCCGATCTACCTGGAAGACCAGTCGTCGCCGGACCGCAACCACTACGTCTGGGCCTACAAGGTCAAGATCGCCAACGAGGGGACCGAGACGGTGCGGCTCCTCAACCGGCATTGGAAGATCACGGACTCGCGCGGCCACATGCAGGAGGTGATGGGCGCCGGGGTGGTGGGCGAGCAACCGACGCTGCGCGCCGGGGAGTCGTTCGAATACACCTCGGGCACGCCGCTGCCCACGCCGTCGGGCATCATGGTCGGCTCCTACGAGATGGAGTTGGCGACCGGCGAGCGGTTCGCCGTGCGGATTCCGGCCTTCTCGCTCGACAGCCCGCACGAAACACGCAGGATCAACTGAGCGGGGCGGAATCGGTGGGGGCGCCTTGCGGATTCGCCAAGGCCCCCTCCCTTGACAGGTCCGCCCAAGCCCATTAAGTCCGGCCCATCCGCCCCGCCCGGGACCCAACGGAGGATTCTTCGTGGCAAGCTCGAAATCGGCCGATCTCGCCGATCGCGCCAAGTCGCGCCCGTCGGCGGCGGAGGCGCAGGAGGCCGTGCGCACCCTCATCCGCTGGGCGGGCGACGATCCCGCCCGCGAAGGGCTTCTGGAGACGCCGGACCGGGTCGTGCGCGCGTTCGAGGAATGGTTCGCCGGCTACAAGGAAGACCCGGCCGAGCTCCTGTCGAAGACGTTCGAGGAAATGAACGGCTACGACGAGTTGGTGATCCTGCGCAACATCCGCTTCGAATCCCATTGCGAGCACCATCTGGCCCCGATCATCGGCCAGGCCCACATCGCCTATCTGCCGTCCAAGCGCGTGGTCGGTATCTCCAAACTGGTGCGGCTGGTCGAGGTGTTCGCCAAGCGCCTGCAGATCCAGGAAAAGATGACCTCGCAGATCGCGCAGACCATCAACGACGTCATGCAGCCGCGCGGTGTCGGCGTGGTGATCGAGGCCTCGCACGAATGCATGTCGACGCGCGGCGTGCACAAGCCGGGCCTGACCATGGTGACCAGCGAGATGATCGGCGCGCTGCGCGACGATCCCACCACAAGGCGCGAGTTCCTAGCCATGATCGGCAACCCGACCTCGGGCGTCGGCCACCAGGCCTGAGGCGCCTCGCCGCAGGGCCGTGCCCAAGCCCCTTTGCCGCGGAATTTCATTCACCTGTGATGCGCGGAGCCTATATGATGGCGGCCGTTCGCCCGAGGGCGCCACAATCGGAAACCGACCCGGCATGATGGACCCACGCCCGCCCCGTTTGCTGGGGCCGGCCGAAGTGCGCCGCCGCCCGTTGCGCCGCACCTGGACGCTTGCGCTGGTCGCCCTGCTGGGCGCCTGCACCGCCGGCTCGGGCGCCGGGGCGTCCGACGACCCGCCTGGGCCGGGCATCGCGGCCGACGCCGCCGCCCGCGTCGGGTCCGACGGGCCGCACCGCTCCGACAAGGACCGGATCGGCGCCTCGCCGGCCGGCAATTACCTGGCCGGGCTCCATGCCACCAGCATGCGCGACTTCGACGCCGCCGCCGACTACATGTCGAAGGCGCTGGCGGAGAACCCGACGAACCCGATCCTGATGCGCCAGGCCTACCGGCTGCGGCTCGCCAACGGCGAGATCGCGTCGTCCCGGAAGCTGGCCGAACGCATCGTCGCCGCCGACAAGACGGCGCCCCTCGCCAATCTCGGCCTCGTCGTCGAGGACGCCAAGGCGGGCCGCTTCGCAGCCGCCGAGAAGCGCCTCGCGGGTGTCCCGGTGCAGGGGCTCAACAGCTTCTTCGTGCCGCTCTTGCGCGCCTGGACGCTGGCGGGCCTCAAGCGCTACGACCAGGCGGCCGCCGCCCTCGGGCCGATGTCGGCGCTCTCCGGCTTCGCCGTGCTGCGCGACCTGCACATGGGGCTGATCGAGGACTTGGCCGGCAAGAAGCAGGCCGCGATCAAGAGCCTCGAGCAGGCCGACAAGGAGAACAACCAGTCGGCGCTGCGGGTCGTCCAGGCGCTCGGCTCGCTCTACGAGCGCACCGGCCAGCCGGAAAAGGCGCGCGCGCTCTACCATAAATATATCGTCGAGAACCCGGATTCGGTGGTGCTCGAGCCCGCGCTCGTTCGCCTCGACAAGGGCGGCAAGGCCAGGCCCGTCGTCACCTCGGCGAGCCAGGGGATGGCCGAGGCGCTGCTCAATATCGGCGGCACGTTGTCGGGCGGCAACACGGGCGAACTGGCGATGATCTGCGGCCGGCTCGCCCTCTATTTGCGGCCCGAGCTCGGGCTCGCCCGGATGCTTGTCGCCGGCGTGCTCGAGTCCGATGGGCGCGAGGCCGAGGCCAACGCACAGTACCAGAAGGTGCCGCGCGCCTCACCGCTCTCCTGGCTCGCGCGGCTGCGCGAGGCGGCGAACCTCGACGATATGGGCGAGACCGACAAGGCCATCGACCGGCTCAAGGCGATGGCGGCCGAGAAGCCCGAACGGACCGACGCGCTGATCAACCTCGGCGACCTGCTGCGCACGCACAAGCGGTTCGACCAGGCCGTTGCGGCCTACGACCAGGCGGTCAAGCGCCTCGGCGACGTGACGCCGCGCTACTGGAGCCTGATGTATTCGCGCGGCATCGCGCTCGAGCGCGCCGGCCATTGGGACCGCGCCGAGAAGGATTTGGAGGAGGCGCTGAAGCTCAGCCCCGACCAGCCCTATGTGCTCAACTATCTGGGCTATTCCTGGGTCGACAAGGGCCAGCATTTGGCGCGCGCGCGCCACATGATCGAAAAGGCGGTGGAGCTGCGCCCGACGGACGGCTACATCGTCGACTCGCTCGGCTGGCTCTACTACCGCACCGGTCAGTACAAGGACGCGGTCGACCAGCTCGAGCGCGCGGTCGAGCTGAAGCCCGAGGATCCGGTGATCAACGATCATCTCGGCGACGCCTACTGGCGCGTCGGGCGCACGGCCGAGGCGCGCTACCAGTGGCAGCGCGCTCTCGGCCTCGAGCCCGATACCGACCTCGCCTCGGAGCTCCGCGCCAAGCTGGTCAAGGGCCTCGCCGCGGCCGAGCCGCTCAAGCGGAACGGCACCTGACCGGCGCACCGGCCAAGATCAACCTCGCCCTGGAGATCGTCGGCAGGCGCGCCGACGGCTATCACCTGCTCGAAAGCCTGATCGCCTTCGCCTCGGTCGGCGACACGCTCAGCTTCGCCGAAGCCGACGATTTGTCCCTGACGCTCGAGGGGCCGTTCGCCGCGCCCCTCGCCGGCACCGACAACCTCGTGCTGCGCGCCGCCCGTGCGCTCGCCGCGGAAGCGGGAATCGTGCCGCGCGCGCGGATCGTTCTTGGGAAGCGCCTGCCTGTCGCCTCGGGCATCGGCGGGGGATCGGCCGACGCCGCCGCCGCGCTCGAGGGGCTCGCCCGGCTCTGGAAGGTTTCGCCGGACGCGGCCGACCTTGCCGCCATCGGGACGCGGCTCGGCGCCGACGTGCCGGTCTGCCTCTACGGTGCGCCGGCTCTGGTGTCCGGCGTGGGCGAAATCATCCGCCCCGCACCCGCCCTGCCGCCGGCGCACCTCGTCCTCGCCAACCCGCTGCGGCCTGTCGAGACACGCGCGGTGTTCGCCGCGCGGACCGGACCGTTCGCGACCCCGGCGCCGTTCGATGCGGCCCCGCACGACGCGCGCGAGCTCGCCCGCCTGCTGGCTGGGCGCGAGAACGGCCTGGCCGCGGCGGCCGTGAAGGTCGAGCCGGTCATCGCTGAAGTGCTGGCCGCGCTCGCCGGTCTGCCGGGCAGCCTCCTTGCGCGCCTTTCCGGAAGCGGCGCGACGGGGTTCGCGATCTTCCCCGATGAAGCCGCCGCGGCAGCCGCCGCGACCCGCCTCGCCGCCGCCCGGCCGGGGTGGTGGGTGCGCGCCTGCCGCCTCCTCGCGCCGGGGGAGGAACTGCCGGCGAACGGGGCCTGACCACTACCTCCGCGTTACCGCGGCGGCGAACAGGTAGCCCACCCCGCGGACGGAGCGGATCAGCGTCGGGTTCTTCGGGTCGGGCTCGATCTTGCGCCGCAGCCGCGCGACCTGGGTGTCGACCGAGCGGTCCATCGCCTCCCACTGGCGTCCCTTGGCGAGGTCCATCAGCGTGTCGCGGTCGAGCACCCGTCCAGCGTGCTCGGCAAAGGCGAGCAGCATGTTGAACTCCCCCGTCGTCAGTGCCACCTCGGCGCCGTCCGGCGCGGTCAGGCTGCGCTTCGCCGGGTCGAGGGCGAACGCCGCAAATTCCAGCGTCCCGGCCGGATCGGGGAGGCCTGGCGCCGAGGCCGCGGCGGCGGCCGGCGCGGCGGCGCGGGCCGGACCGCGCGTCCGGCGCAGCACGCTCTTGATCCGCGCCAGCACCTCGCGCAGGTGGAACGGCTTGGCCAGGTAGTCGTCGGCGCCGACCTCGAGCCCGACCACCCGGTCGACCACGTCGCTGCGCCCGGTAACAATGATGATCGCGACATCGCTTTTCGCCCGCAGCTCGGCGGCGAGCGCAAGCCCGTCCTCGCCCGGCAGGACCAGGTCGAGCAGCACCACGTCGACCGGCTCCCGGGCGAGGGAAGCCCGCATCTCGGCGCCTGAGCCCGCGCCAGTGACGGCGAGGCCCTGCTCGGCCAAATACTCGGCCAGCATGCGGCGCACCTTCGGGTCGTCGTCCACGACCAGAACGCGCGGGACATCGGCGTTCGGCGGAATCGGGATGCTCTGGGCCAGGGTCGTCTCCCGTCGCGGGTCGGCAGGTCCAGGGACCCGACTATTTGTCACAAACCGTCACAGTTTGTCACGCTTTGCCGCTGCTCCGGAGCCCCGCCGACATCGTCGCGTGACGGGTGCGTGGTTTGATCCAGGTCAACCGAGATCACCCGAACAAGGACAATCCCAATGGCCACGACCTATGCCAGCGTGATCGCGAAGACCCCCGCGGGCGCCGTGGTGCCGCGCGCTATGGGCGAGCAGTCCTTCCACACCCTTTTCGCCCGGCGCCCGGTCGAGACCGTCGAGCCCGGCAAGGTGCTGTTCTTCGAGACCGACCCGGCCGACCATGTGTTCGAGGTGGTGCGCGGCGTGCTGCGGCTCTACAAGCTGATGCCCGACGGGCGGCGCGCCATCACCGGATTCATCTTCGCGGGCGAGATCCTGGGCGTGTCGTTCAAGGACCGCTATCTCTATTCGGCCGAGGCGGTGACCGAGGTTAAGCTGCAGCGCTATCCGCGTGCCCAACTCCACGCCACGCTGGCCCGCAGCCCCGGCCTCAGCCGCGAGGTGCTGGCCATGGCCTGCGACGAGCTGCAGGCGGCGCAGGACCAGGTGCTGCTGCTCGCGCGCAAGTCGGCCTACGAGCGCATCGCGAGCTTCATCCTGTCGGCCGCACGCCGCCTCGCCGCCGACGGCGAGCCGGTGCGCGAGATCGAGCTGCCGATGACCCGCCTCGACATGGCCGACTATCTCGGCCTCACCATCGAGACGGTCAGCCGGGCCCTCGCCAAGCTCAAGGCCGACGGGCTGATCGCCCTGCCGTCGCCGCACAAGGTGGTGCTGCGCCGGACCAACGACCTGATGGTCGCGGCCGGCGAAATCGAGCGCGACGAGGACGAGGAGCCGCTGCCCCGCGCCATCCGCGGCGCCGTCTGGCCGCAGTGAATCGCGTTCTACTTCCGACGGCGACGGGCGGGCTTCAGCACCAGGTCCGAAAGCCACTGGGCCGTGCGAAGGAGACGGGCGTCGTCGCCCTTGCGCCCGACGAGTTGCACGCCGACGGGGAGGCCATTGGGACCGGTGAGCAGCGGCAGAGAAACCGTCGGCACGCCGATCAGAGTCCAGGCGGTGCAGAAGGCGGGATTTCCCGTCGTCTCGAGCCCGACCGGCGCCTCGCCCGCCGCGGCGGGCGTCAGGATGGCGTCGAACGAGTTCCAGAAATCCCCGAGTGAGCGCTCCAGGAGGGGCACGCGCGCCTTGGCGCGGATATAGTCCGTCGCCGCCACCTTGCTGCCGCGCGCGATCAGGGCGCGGAGCCCGGCCGAGAGCTTGTTGCGTCCGCGCTCGGCCTCGGGGACGAAGGCGACCGCGACATCGGGCTCCATGATGGAAGCGTGCTGCGCGAGCGCATCGTCGAACACCGACGGCAGCGGCACCTCGGCGGCACGCTCGCCCAGGAATCCGACGAGCTCGCCGAACGCCTCGCGGGTCTCGGGATCGGCATCGTCCCACGTCGGCGGCTTGACGAAAGCGAGGCGCGGCGGCAAGGGCGGCTCTTCCGCCGCGACGCGCGCGAGCGGCGGCGGCGCCTGCGGCCGCGTGTCGGGATCGCGCGGATCGTATGCGATCAGGCATTCCGCGAGGCGCGCCGCATCGTCGACATTGGTCGCGAACACCCCGACATGGTCGAGCGCCGCCGAGAGCGGCAATATCCCGGCGCGGGAGATCAGCCCGTGGCTCGGCTTGAAGCCCACCACCCCGCAGAACGACGCCGGCCGGATGACCGAGCCGTTGGTCTGGGTCCCGATCGCGAGCGGGACCATGCCGGCGGCCACCGCCGCCGCCGAGCCTTGCGACGAGCCGCCGGGCGTGCGCGCCGGATCGTGCGGGTTCCGCGTCTTGCCCGGGTGGTAGAGCGCGAGCTCCGCCGTCACCGTCTTGCCCAGGACGATCGCGCCGGCCTGGCGCAGTCGGGCGACGACCGTCGCGTCCCGGTGCGGTCGACGGCCGGCGTGCAGCACGGTGCCGTCCTCGGTCGGCATGTCGGCGGTGTCGATCACGTCCTTCACCCCGACCGGCACGCCGTGTAGCGGCCCCAGGGCCTCGCCCAGCTCGACCGCCCGGTCGGCCCGCGCCGCCTGTTCGCGCGCGTAGGCGGGATCGAGGAAGGTCCAGGCCGCGACGTCGGTGTCGACCGCCTCGATGCGTGCGAGGCAGGCCTCCACCAGCTCGGTCGCCGTCGCGCGGCCGGCGCGCAACGCGGCTTGGAATCCGCCGACCGTGAAATCGCCGTCCGTCACGGCTCAGTGCGACGAATAGAGCGCGTCGGGCAGCCAGGTCGCGAGCTGCGGCCAGACGTAGAGCAGCGCCATCGTCATGAACACCATGAACACGAAGGGCAGCGCCCCGCCGAATATCTGCGTCAGCCGCACCTCGGGCGGCGCCACCCCTTTCAGGTAGTAGGCCGACATCGCCATCGGCGGGGTGTTGAACGAGGTCTGGATGTTGAGCGCGACCAGGATGCCGAACACCAGCGGGTTGACGTCGAAGAACTTGAGGAGCGGCAGGAAGATCGGCACGAAAATGATGATGATCTCCGTCCACTCGAGCGGCCAGCCCAAAAGGAAGATGATGAACTGGCTCAGCATCAGGAATCCGACACGGCCCATGTCGAGGCTCTTGATCAGCTCCTCCACGAGCCCCTGCCCGCCGAGATAGGCGAAGACGGAGGCGAAGGTCCAGGAGCCCACGAACAGGTACGTCACCATCGCCGAGGTGCGCGCGGTCAGCAGCACCGCCTCCTTCAGCCGGACGAAATCGAGCGCGCGATAGGCGGCGGCGAGGACGAGCGAGCCGAACGCACCGACCGCCGCGGCCTCGGTCGGCGTCGCGAGGCCGAGGAGGATCGCGCCCAGGACGGCGAGGATCAGGAAGGCCAGCGGAAAGAACGAGGTGGCGAGCGCGAAAATGACCTCGGTGAAGGGAATGTCGGTGCGCTCGCCCTCCGGCTTCGGGCAGAGCTTCGGGTCGAGCACCGCCCGACCGACGACATAGAGGACGTATAGGCCGGCGAGGACAAAGCCGGGGATGAATGCGCCGGCGTAAAGCCGCACAACCGATTCGCCCGCGGTCGCGGCGTAGAGGATCAGCAGGATCGAGGGCGGGATGAGAATCCCGAGCGTGCCGCCGGCGCACACCACGCCGGCGGAGAGCTTGGTGTCGTAGCCCGCGCGCAACATCGCCGGAAAGGCGAGAAGGCCCATCAGCGTGACCACCGCGCCGACGATGCCCGTCGCCGTCGCGAACAGCGCGCAGGTGATGAGCGTCGCGACGGCGAGCGAGCCAGGCACGCGCCGCGCCGCCACCTGGATGGAATAGAAGAGCCGGTCGAGGATGTTGGCGCGCTCGACCACGTAGCCCATGAACAGGAACAGCGGCACCGCGGTCAGCGTGTCGTTCGACAATATGCTGAAGGTGTTCTGGACCAGTAGGTCGAAGATGCGGTTGGAGAAGATGTGGTGGAGCTGGTCGGGCGTCGCATAGGCGTAGTAGCCGAAGAACACCCCCATCGCCATCAGGGTGAAGGCGATGGGAAAGCCCAGCATGATGGCGAAGATGAACAACCCCATCATCAGGACGCCGATTTCGGGGTTACTCACGTGGCGGGCTTCCGGTCGGCGTGGCCCTCGGGGTGCGTCTCGGCATACTCCCGCTCATGCTGGATCGCGCTCTCCAGTTCCTCCACGTCGTGCAGGCGCGGCGGCCAGCGCCCTTCGCGAAGGCACACGATGCAGCGCATCACCTCGGCGATGCCTTGCAGCAGCAGCGTCGCCCCCGCCATGGGAATCAGCGTTTTCAGCGGAAAGATCGGGATGTCGGCCGGCGAATAGACGCTGACCTCCTGATAGCGCCACGACTCCGAGGCGTAGTTGTAGCCGGCGAAGGTCAGCGCCAGGATGCCGGGGAAGAAGAAAATGATGAACAGCACCAGGTCGACTCCCGCCTGCGTCCGGTCCGAGAACAGGCGGTAAACCACGTCGCCGCGCACGTGGCCGTTGCGGCCCAGCGTATAGGCCCCGGCCATCACGAACAGCGCGCCGTACATGTTGTAGCTCAGGTCGAAGGCCCACACGGTCGGATCGCGCAACGCGTAGCGCACGAACACCTCGTAGGTCACCCCGAACGTCAGGATCAGGATGTACCAGCCGAAGGCCTTGCCGATCGCCGCGTTGAACCGGTCGATCGCGAGAACGAGCTTGATCATGGAACCGTCCGGACGGGGACACCGGGCCGGCGGCGAAACCGGGGCGGCGCTTCCCGCCGTCCCGGTCCGTCGCGCATTCGGCTGAACAGTCTGCGGCTAGAAGCCGAGTGGCTGCTCCTTGCCGAAATAATGCTCGTAGGCGAGCTTCGTGTCGTGCGCGTTGAGAAGCTGGTAGTACGTCACGTCTTTGGCCCAGGCCTTCTGGTTCTCCGTGACCTTCTTGAACCACTCCTGCTTGTCGTACTGCTCGACCACCTTGTCCCACGCGTCGAGCTGCGCCTTGAGGATCGATTCGGGCGTGCGCGCCACCTTCACGTGGTCCTTGTGGATCAGCGCCTGCAGGTCCTTCGGGTAGTGCTCGTAAGCGGTCCACAGGTTGGACGAGGACGCGGCCTCGACCGAATGGCGGATGATCGCCTGCTGCTCCTTGGGCAGCGAGTCGAACTTGGACTTGTTGAACTCGATCTCCAGCACTTCAGACGGCTGGTGATAGCTCGACAGCATGTACACCTTGGCGACGTCGGCGGCGCCGAAGCGGCGGTCCGAGGTGGGGTTGTTGTACTCGAACGCCTCGATCACGCCCTTTTCCATCGCCGGAATGATCTCGCCGCCGGGAAGCTGGGTGACCTTGAGGCCCATCGCCTGCATCACGTTGGTGGCAAGCCCGACGGTGCGGTATTTCAGCCCCTTGAGGTCAGCCGGGCTCTTCGGCTCCTTCTTGAACCAGCCGAGCGGCTGGGTCGGCATCGGCATCAGGAACCAGCCGACGATGTTGAGTCCGAGTACCTTCTGCGTCAGTTCCTCGTACAGCTTCTGGCCCGGCCCGTAGAACCATGCGAGGAACTGGTTCGCATCCCAGCCGTAGCAAGGCCCGGTCCCGAACAGCGATGCTGCGCGGTTCTTGCCGTACCAGTAGGCCGGCACCAGGTGGCCGGCGTCCAGGACGCCCTTGTTCACCGCGTCCTGCACCTCGAACGCTTTCACCACTGCGCCCGCGTTGAGATACTGGATCTTCAGCCGGCCGCCGCCCATCTCGTTGACGCGGCTGACGAACTCGTTGGCGTAGTCGTTGAAGATGTCGCCCGCGCCCCACGAGCCCTGCATCTTGAGTACCGTCGTTTCGGCGCGCGAAATCTGCGGCATGGCGATGGTCGCCGCCGCCCCCGCAGCACCGGCGCCTGCCAGACGCAGGAACTTGCGGCGCGATCCGGTCTCCCCCGTCTTCGCCGCCTTCGTCGCCCCTTTGCCGATCCTGGTCATGCGATCCCTCCTCTTCGTTGTTGTGATATCGCTGGGCCGGCCGTAATTCCGCACAAGAACGCGCGCCACCGGGCCTGCCCGTCAGGCACTGGGTGGCATCGTTACGTGAGTCGCATGCCGAGACAAGTCGTTTTTTGCGATTGTTTCGCGTGGGCGACCCGGGCTTTCTTGATGTTGCGCTGCCTCCTCGCTACGCTGCATGCGCCAGCCCAGCCGCGGGAGCCGCCATGCTGTATTCGACTGACCGGATCATGACCACGCACGCGGGCTCGCTGCCCCGGCCCGACGCTCTGCGCGACATGGTGGTGGCGCGCTCGCGCGGCCAGGACATTGACGACGCCGCGTTCGAGGCCGCCCTCGCCCAGGCGACCGGGGAGGTGGTCCGGAAGCAGGTCGAATGCGGGCTCGACAGCGTGAATGACGGCGAGCTCTCCAAATTCAACTTCACCGACTATATCCGGCTTCGCCTCGACGGGCTGGAGACGCGCCCGGCCAAGGACTATCGCCGACTTGAGATCACCGCGCGCGACGAGCGCAAGTTCGCCGAATATTTCAAGGTCCGCCCTCGCTCGCGCGCGCCGGGCGAGCCGCAGCGCCACGTGTGCGTTGCGCCGCTCAAATATGTCGGCCAGGCCGACCTCAAGCGCGACCTGGAGAATTTCAAGGCGGCGCTTCGGGGCGTTTCCGTCGCCGAGGCCTACCTACCCGCCAACACGCCGGGTACGGTGGAGCACTGGCTCGCCAACGAGCACTATCCGGACGACGAATCCTTCGTCTTCGCCATCGCCGACGCGCTGAACCAGGAATATCGGGCGATCGTCGACGCCGGCTTCCAGCTCCAGATCGACGATCCCGACCTGCCGGACGGGTGGAACTGCCTGCCCGACATGGACGTACTCGCCTACCGCAAATACGCCGAACTGCGCGTCGCCGCGATCAACCGCGCGCTTCAGGGAATCCCGCCGGAAAAGGTGCGCCTCCACGTCTGCTGGGGCAGCTTCCACGGGCCGCACCACGATGACATCCCGCTCGCCGACATCGCGGACCTGATCCTCTCGGTGAAGGCGAAAAGCTTCTCGATCGAGGCATCGAACCCGTGCCACGAGCACGAATGGCGCGTGTTCGAGACCGTGAAGCTGCCGGCGGGCGCGACGCTGGTGCCGGGCGTCGTCGGCCACTGCTCCGATTTCATCGAGCACCCGGACCTGGTCGCCGAGCGGCTGGTACGCTACGCGAAGCTGGTGGGGCGCGAGAACGTGCTCGCCGGCACCGATTGCGGCCTCGGCCACCGCGTCGGCCATGCCTCGATCTGCTGGGCCAAGTTCCAGGCGATGGCCGAGGGCGCCCGCCGCGCGACCAAGGAGCTGTGGGGGAAGGGGTAGGGCGGGCGCTAGAGCCTTTTCCGCTCACGCGGAATCGCACCGGCCCGCACCCCCGCCCGGCCACCCAATGACAGTATCCTGGTATAGGTGGCCGGGTGAGCGGAGCGGGCTGGTGCCGTCTGATCGAAAGCCGCGCTAGCCCCGCACCAGCGGCTTGAAGCGGAAGCGGGTCGGCGCCTCCGGGTCCTCGCCGGTGCGGCGCTTGTAGTCGGCGACGTAGTCGGCGTAGTTGCCCTGGAACCACTCGACCTTGCTCATCCCCTCGAACGCCAGGATGTGCGTTGCGATGCGGTCGAGAAACCAGCGGTCATGGCTGATGACCAGCGCGCAGCCGGCGAAATCGACCAGCGCGTCCTCGAGCGCGCGCAGCGTGTCGACGTCCAGATCGTTGGTCGGCTCGTCCAAGAGGATCACGTTGGCGCCCGACTTCAGCATCTTGGCGAGGTGGACGCGGTTGCGCTCGCCGCCCGAGAGCTGGCCGACCTTCTTCTGCTGGTCGGCGCCGCGGAAGTTGAACGCGCCGCAATAGGCGCGGCTGTTCATCCGCCGCTTGCCGAGCACCACCTCGTCTTCGCCGCCGGAAATCTCCTCCCACACCGTCTTTTTCGCCTCGAGCGATTCGCGCGACTGGTCGACATAGCCGAGCTTGACCGTCTCGCCGATCTTCAGCGTGCCGCCGTCGGGCGTCTCCTGGCCGACGATCATGCGGAACAAGGTCGTCTTGCCGGCGCCGTTCGGCCCGATGATGCCGACGATGCCGCCCGGCGGCAGCTTGAACGAGAGCTCCTCGATCAAAAGCCGGTCGCCGTAGCCCTTGGTCACATGGTCGGCGTCGATCACCACCTCGCCGAGGCGCGGCCCGGCAGGGATGACGATCTGGGCCGTCTCGGGCGCCCGGTCGGCGGCCTCGGCGAGCAGGCTTTCGTAGGCGGTCACGCGGGCGCGGCTCTTCGCCTGGCGGGCACGCGGGCTCGCGCGCACCCATTCGAGCTCGCGGGCCAGCGTGCGCTGGCGCGCCGATTCGACCCTCTCCTCCTGGGCGAGGCGCTTCTCCTTCTGTTCCAGCCAGGACGAGTAGTGGCCCTTCCACGGGATGCCGCGCCCGCGGTCGAGCTCCAGGATCCAGCCCGCCACGTTGTCGAGGAAGTAGCGGTCATGGGTGACGGCGACGACCGTGCCCTCGTAGTCGTGCAGGAAGCGCTCGAGCCACGCCACCAACTCGGCGTCGAGATGGTTGGTCGGCTCGTCCAGGAGCAGCAGGTCCGGCTTCTGCAAGAGAAGCCGGCAGAGCGCGACCCGGCGCCGCTCGCCGCCCGAAAGCGTGGTCACGTCGGCCTCGGCCGGCGGCAGGCGCAGCGCGTCCATCGCGATCTCGACCGTCCGGTCGAGGTCCCAGGCGCCGGCCGCGTCGATCTTGGCCTGCAGCTCGCCCTGCTCCTCGATCAGCGCGTTCATCGCGTCGTCGTCCATCGGTTCGGCGAACTTGGCGCTGATCTCCTCGAACCGTTGCAGGAGGGCGTGAGTTCTCGGCGAGCCCCTCCAGCACGTTGCCGCGCACGTCCTTGGCGGGGTCGAGCTGCGGCTCCTGCGGCAGATACCCCACGCTCGCGCCCTCGGCCAGCCAGGCCTCGCCCTGGAACTCCGAATCGAGCCCGGCCATGATGCGCAGAAGGGTCGACTTGCCGGCGCCGTTGTAGCCCAGGACGCCGATCTTCGCGCCCGGCAGGAAGGCGAGCGTGATGTCCTTCAAGACCTCGCCCACGCCGGGGTAGGTCTTGGTCAGCCGGTTCATCACGTAGACGTACTGGTAGGCGGGCATGGTCCGGTCCCGGGGATGAGGGGGCGGAGTCATACAGAACGCCGCCCTCGCCCGCAACCGGCGCCGCGGCGTGCTACAGCCGTTCCCAGAGCGCCTCTTCGCGCTCGAGCTCGTCGACCTCGTAGCCCAGGAAGTCGCGCCGCGACAGGATGCCGATCAGCTTCTCCTCGTGGACGATGGGCAAATGCCGGTAGCGGCGCGCGTGCATGCGGCGTAGCGCCTCGACCGCGCGCTCGTCGGGTGCGATCGTTTCGGGGTCGGGGGTCATCACCTCGGCCAGGGTGGTCATATCCGGATCGCGACCGGCCGCCACCACCCGGCCGATCAGATCCGTGCCGGTGAAGATCCCGACCAGCCGACCGCGCTTCACCACCAGGACGGAGCGCACATTGCGCCGGGCCATGCGCTTCGCTGCCTCGCGCACCGTGGCGTCCGGGGCAAGGCGCAGCAATTTCTGATCCTGCACGACATCGGGGACGAGCCTGCGCACCATGGGGATGTCTTTCGCGGTCGATGGCCAATTAATTAACCTTGTCACGCGGGTGCCGGCCGTGGCTTGATCTGGGTCAACCATGTGTCCTTTTGGCCCATTACGGTTGCGTACGGTCTGCGCGACAATTATTCAACGGGCAGGGAAACAAAGGCCAGGAACAAGCGTTCGGAAGAAGGAATATGAAACAGGACACTGAAGTCTGCATCGTCGGCGGCGGGATCGGCGGGCTGGTGCTGGCGCTTAGCCTTCACCAGGTGGGCATCTCCTGCCGCGTGTACGAAGGGGTGAGCGAGATCAAGCCGCTCGGCGCCGGGATCAATCTCCTGCCGCACGCGGTGCGCGAGCTCGACGAGCTCGGCCTTCTTCCCGGGCTCGAACTCGGTGGGCATCCGCACTCAGTCGGCGTCGTACTACAACCGCTACGGCCAATTCATCTACAAGGAGCCCGCGGGCCTCGCCGCCGGCTACGACTGGCCGCAATTCTCCATCCATCGCGGCGACGTGCAGATGGTTCTGCTCGATGCGGTGAAGGCGCGCCTCGGGCGGGACGCCGTCCGCACCGGCTGGCGCTGCACCGGGGTGGAGACAGAGGGCGACAGCGCGGTGGTCAGCTTCGTCGATCCCGATGGCAAGCCGCGCGACCCCGTACGCGCCGCCGTCTGCGTCGGGTGCGACGGCATCCACTCGGCGATCCGCAAGCAGTTCTACCCGAACGAGGGCGAGCCGATCTACGCGGGCATCACCACCTGGCGCGGCGTCACGCCGTTCAAGCCGTTCCTCGGTGGCGCCGATACCGTGCGCATCGGCTGGATGCCGGTCGGCAAGCTGATGGTCTATCCCATCCGCAACGACATCGACGCCGACGGGAACCAGCTCATGAATTTCGTCGCCTCGCTGGCGCTCCCCACGCCGCCGGTGTGGGACTGGAATTGCGAGGCCGACCTCGAGGATTTCTTCAAGCCGTTCGAGAACTGGCATTTCGATTGGCTCGACTGCGCGGCGCTCCTGCGCCAGACCAACCCGATTCTCGTCTTCCCGATGGTCGACCGCGATCCGGTGCCGACCTGGACCTTCGGGCGCACCACACTGCTGGGCGACGCGGCGCACCCGATGTACTCGCGCGGCTCCAACGGCGCCGGCCAGGCGATCCTCGACGGACGCTATCTGGCGGGCGCCTTCAAGCGCCACGGGCTCGGTGAGGCGGCGCTCGCCGATTACGACAAGGTCCGCGTCAAGATCACCGGCGACGTGGTGCTGGCCAACCGCGCCAACCCGCCCGACACGATCCTGAAGGAGGTGTACGAGCGCACGCACGACAAGCCGTTCGCGCGCATCGAGGACGTGATCGGCGCGGACGAGCTCCACCGGATCAGCGACGCCTACAAGACCGTCGCCCAGTTCCGCAAGGACCAGGTGAAGGAGCGCGCGTCGTACGTGTAGTGGCGCCTACGCCGCCGCGCGGCTGACGCGCGGGCCGGTGCGGTGGATGAGCGTGCCGACGATCGCGAGGTTCATCAGGTTCGCCGCGACGCCGATCGCGAACGCCCAGGCGTAGTGCCCGGTCATGTCGTAGACGTACCCGCCCATCCACGACCCCAGCGCCATCCCCAGCCCGCCGCAGCCGAGCACGAGTCCGGTGCGCTTTCCCGCCGAACCGACCGGCAGATATTCGCGCACGACCACCGGGTAGATCGGCAGCAGCGCACCGTATCCCAACCCGTACAAGGCCGCGATGATGTAGAACCCGACCAGCGTATGGTTGATCCCGTACCCGGCCAGCATGGCGCACTGCACGGACGAGAAGCAGACCAGCGCGCGCAGTCCGCCGACCTTGTCGGTGAGCCAGCCCAGCAGGATCGCCCGGCTCACGAACGACGAGAGCAGCATCACCGACAATACTTCGGCGCCGCGCGAGGCGGGGAAGCCCAGGTCCGAGACATAGGCCACCATGTGCGCCAGCGGCAGCGACATCGCCGTGCAGCAGCACACGATGGCGCAGCACAGCGCGACCTGGAGCGCAAGCGGACTCATCCCGACGAGCACGCTGTCCTGACGCGCCGCACGCGCGGCACGGCCACGCGCGGCGGCGTCGGCGTGCCGTCCCGTCGCGGGCTCCGGCGGGCGGCGATGCAGTATCAGGCTCAGCGGCAGATTGACCGCAAGGATCAGCAGCCCGCCCCACAGATAGGTCGTCCGCCAGCTCCAGGTCGCGATCAGGAAGCTCAGCGCCGGCGGCCACACGATGCCGGCCAGCGACTGGCCCGAGGCGACGATGCCGATAGCCATGCCGCGCCGGTGCTCGTACCAGCGAATGACATAGGCCATCAAAGGCGGGGTCAGCGCGCCCTGGCCGAACATGCCGACCATCAGGAAATAGACGCCATAGAGCTGCCACGCCGCGTCCATCCCGTGCAGCACCACCTCGCCGGTGCCGATCATCAGGGCGCTCAGTGTCGCGGGGAGTCCCATGCCCCAGCGGTCGAGCACGTGGCCCATCAAGATGCCGCCGACGGCGCCTCCGATATAGGCGAGCGAGTAGGCGAGCGACGGCACCTCGCGCGGCCAGCCGAAATCCATCGCGATCGGCTTCAGCGCGACCGCGATGGTGTAGATCGCCGAGCCGTTGACCAGGATCATCGTCACGGCCGCGATCAGCACCAGCACGGGATAATGGCGCTCGACGAACGCGCGCATCAACGCGTCCCCGACATGACGCCGCCGGCCGCCGCGACCGCCGGCGCGCTCCACATCGCGACCTGCTTGTCGCGGAACGGGAATATCGCTTCGGGCTTGCGCGCGAGCGGCAGGTCGCGCCCGGACACGTTGGTGACATAGAGCCCGTTCGAGTGCGCCCGCGCCCACGCCGCCGCGTCGTCGCCCGCGACGATGGCGAAGGGCTGGTTCAGGCGGGCGAGGAATCCGAACTCGCCCTCGTAGCCGGGCGCATGGGCCAGCGGCCGGCCTGCCGCCGCGGCGCGGGCGAGGTACGCCGCCGGCGGGCCGAGGTCGAGCGTCGGCGCGAGGGTCAGCGCCACCTGTGCGCTCGCCAGCACCGAGAGAAGCGCGGTGAAGGCGGCGAGGGCGGCGATGCGAGTCCTGGGCCACGTCGCGCCGACAAGGGCCAGCGCCAGCGCGCCGGCGACGAGCGCGACGCCGATGCCGGCGCTCAGCTTGGTGGCCCACCCCGCGGCCCTGCCGGGCAGGACCACTGCGCCGCTTGCGATGGCGATGACGGCGACGCCGATCAAAAGGGCGATTGCCGCCGGCAGCCATGCGTCCCAGCGGCGCGCCCCCGCCCGCGCAGACGTCAGAAGGCGTGCCGCCAACAGGGCGAGGGCGGGAATCTCCGGCACCAGGTAGTGCGCCTGCTTGCCGCTCACCAGCGAGAACACGACGAACGGCGCGACCAGCCAGATGGCGCAGAGCCGCAGCCCCGCGTCGCCCCGCCAGCCGGCGCGCAAGGCGGCGCGCCAGGCGGGCGGGAACAGCGCCCAGGGGAAGGCGAGGGCCGGTACCAGCGGCAGGTACCACCACACCGGCCTCCGGTGCGCGAACGACTTCACCATCCGGTCGGCGGTCTGGCCCCAGAACAGCGCGTGGCCGTATGCTTCGCCGCCCGCCAGGGCGGCCGGCACCGCCCAGGCGAGCCCGACGGCGGCGGCCACGGCGACGGCAAGCCCGCTTCCGGCGTACCAGCGGCCCCAGCTGCGCGGCCCGCCGCCCACCTTCCAAAGCGGCGCGAGCAGCGCGACCGACAGGATGTGCAGGCAGGCGACCGGCCCCTTGGTCAGGACGCCGAGCCCCATCGCGGCACCGCAGACCACCCATGGCATCCAGCCGCCACCGCGTGCGGCGAGGATCGCCTCGATCGCGACCAGCACGAAGAAGGTCAGCGGCAGGTCGAACATGGTCAGGCTGGCATAGACCGCGAACGCACCGGTGCCGGCGAAGACCAGCGGGGCCGCGCGCGCCGTCGCCGGGTCGTCGGGCCACAGGCGGCGGGCGAGCCGCGCCACCATCCAGACACAGCCGAGCCCGTAGAGCGGCGCGACCAGCCGTCCCGCCAAGCCGCTGACTCCGAACACGGACCACAGCGCGTTGATCGACCAGAACAGAACCGGCGGCTTGTCGGAATAGGGCGCGCCGTTCAGATGCGGCACCAGGAAATGGCCGCCCTGGAACATGCCCCAGGCGACCGAAAGGTAGCGCGTCTCGTCGATCGGCAGCAGCGGGCGGAGCGCGAGCCCGGCGACAACGATGGCGAGCCACAATGCCGCCGGCAGCGCCAGCGCGCCCGCGAGGCCCGGAAACTCCGCGGCGCTACTCGCCCGCGGCGGCGTCGAGCTTGCGGGCACGATAGATCAGATAAAGGTTGCGGCTGTAAACCGCCAGCCCGGCGCCCTGGCCGACGATGAACACTGGGTCGTGGCGGTGGATGGCGTAGGCGAAGAGCACCACCCCGCCGGCCAGGCTGAAATACCAGAAGGCCAGGGGGATCACCGACCGGCGCACCATCTCGCTCCGGACCCACTGGATGATGAAGCGGGCGGCGAACAGCGCCTGTCCGGCGAAGCCGACTCCCAGCCAGACCTGGTCGATATTGAAATTCACTCGTTGCCGTCCGTGACCGGGGCCAGCGCCCGGCGGCGCAGCCACATGGTGCCCAACAGGTCGACGATGCCGACCGCCAGCCGGTCGAGCGTGCCGTATTTCGAGGTCCCCACCTTGCGCGGCCGGTGGCCGACCGGCACGTAGCGCACGGCTTGGCCGTCGCGCTGGATCAAAGCCGGCAGGAAGCGGTGCATGTGGTCGAAGCGGGGCAGGGCCAGATAGGCCTCGCGCGAGAACACCTTGAGGCCGCAGCCGGTATCCAGCGCGCCGTCGCCCAGCGCGCGCGCGCGCACCCCGTTCGCGATGCGCGACGAGACGCGGCGCAGCCAGTTGTCGTGCCGTTTCACCCGCATGCCGGACACCATGGCAAGCCGTTCCTCGGGCTTCGCCGCGCGAATCGTCTCATAAAGCGCCATCACGTCGGCCGGGTCGTTCTGTCCGTCGCCGTCCAGCGTGGCGACCAGGGACGCGCGCGCCGCCTTTACCCCGGTCAGGATGGCCGCCGACTGGCCGAAATTGCGGGTATGGCGCACCACGCGCACGGAGGCATCGCCCGCCGCGACCTCGGCCAGCTCGGCTGGGGTCGCGTCCCGGCTCGCGTCGTCGACGAAGACCAGCTCGTAATCCACCTTTCCGGCGAGGCTCGCCCGCACCTCGGCCGCGAGAGGGGCGACATTCCCCGCCTCGTTATAGACCGGGATAACGACCGAAAGATCGGGCACAGGCACTCCTCAGACGACGAACCGGCGGGGATCGCTCCCATCGCCGGCCCCGCTACGCCATCGCGCCGACCGTTCCTGGCCGGCCGAATCCGTTTAGCACGTTGCCCCCGGAGGTGCCAGTGCGACGGCGCGGCGACGGGGGCGCCGCTGGCGGCGTCCCCCCTCTAGGCGCTCTATAGGTGCTCTAAATCCGACCACCGTCTGATCACAGCCAGCACGGCTTGCTCACATTATCCCTCTCTTCGAACGGCCACTCTTTTCGCACAGCGAGGGTCTTGGGAGCGAGAGATGTCGCGAGAAGTGCCAGGGAACGTGGTGCATTCCGGCCTAGCGGGGCCGGCCCACGTCACGGTGCTCGAGGCGCACGGCCACGCGCAGGTGGCCGTGCCGGATGCGACGTTCCTGGCCCATGCGGAGTACGTGCGCGTCGGGCACGACCTGGTGCTGCGCGATGCCGCGCACGAGGTCGTCGTCCGCGGCTTCTTCGACACCGACATCCCGCCGGCCCTGGTCGCCGACGGTTCGCGCATCTCGGGGGCGCTCGCCGCCCGCCTCGCCGGCCCCGTGGCGCCGGGCGAATACGCGCAGGCGGGCCCCGCCGGGCCGGGCCAGTCCGCCATCGGCCACGTCCAGGTGATCGATGGCGCCGCGACGGCGCGCCACGCCGACGGCACGGCCACGACGCTCGCCGTGGGCGACTCGGTGTTCCAGGGCGACGTGGTCCAGACCGGCGCGGGCGCCAAGCTCGGCATCGTGTTCGAGGACAAGACGACCTTAGCGCTCGGCGAGGACGCGCGCATCGTGCTGGACCGGATGATCTACAATCCGGCCTCGCACGAGGGCTCGGCGTCGTTCTCGCTGCTGCACGGCACGTTCGTGGCGGTCACCGGCGAGATCGGCAAGCTCCATCATGCCTCGGTTCAGATCGATACGCCGGTCGCCTCGATCGGCATCCGCGGCACCGATTTCGCGGTCAAGATCGCCGACATCGGCGCACAGTCGATCTTCACCCTGCTGCAGGGCGCGATCCAGGTGGCGACGCAGGTCGGCGCCGTGCTGCTCGACCGGCCCGGGCTGTCGACCATCTCGACCGGGTTGAATGCGCCGCCGGCGCCGCCCTTTATCCTGCCGCCGCAGCAGCACGACGCCTTGTTCGGCACGGTCGAGGCGGTATCCCAAGCGCTGGCGCCGTTCAGCCTGAACCCGGGCGGCGTGCCCCCGACCGCGGCGCCGCCGCCGCTCGCGCCCGCCCCGCCACCGCCGCCCTCGCCCATCCTGGCGCCCTCGACGCCGCTGCCCTCGGTGCAGCCGATCCAGTTCTTCCTGATCCCGCTCCTCTCTCCCGCACCGCCGTCGGAGGCGGGCGTCGGATCCGAGCGGGAGTCGCGCTACGGGGCGCAGCTCCTCCTCGTCACACCGGGCGAGACCGCCCCCGCGGGCGCGGGCGGCACGCCTCCGTCCGGCGGCGGCACTCTGACCGGTACGCCCGGCCCCGACACGCTGAGCTTCGGTGGCGGCGTTTCCACCATCGACGCGCTCGGCGGCAACGACACGATCGTTTGGCATTCCGGCGACGGCAGCGGCACCGTGGACGGCGGCCCGGGCACGGACACGTTGCAGGTCTTCGGATCGCCGACGGTCCCCAACACATTCAGCGTCGCGGGCAGCGACCTGATCGTCGACGGCACGACGCCGGCGAGCTTCCACCTTGACGCCGTGAACGTCGAGGCCGTGCAGGTGTTCGGCGGCGCGGCCGCGGATGTCATCGACGCCCACGCCTCGCTGCTCCCGGTGACCCTCACCGGCGGGGAGGGCAACGACACGCTGATCGGCGGGTCGCGCGACGACGTGCTGGTTGGCGGGCCGGGCGACGACGTGCTGGTTGGCGGGCCGGGCGCCGACCATATGGCGGGCGGGCCGGGCAACGACATCTACACGGTGGACAATGCCGGCGACGTGGTGACCGAGCAGCCGGGCGAGGGCACCAATTCGGTCTATAGTTCGATCAGCTACACGCTGCCCGCGAACGTGGAGAACCTCTATCTCGGCCCCGGCACGCTGACCGGCACCGGCAATGCGGAGGACAACATCATTGCCGTGGCCGACCCCAGCACGTTCCAGGCCCTGTTCAACGGTTCGGCTGGCATCGCGGGAATGGGGGGCGGCGCGATCGCCGGCGGGTTCGCCGGCGGCGTCCTCGCACCGAATGACGACGGGTCGACCGGCGCGGTGCCGCTCGGCTTCGTTATCAACTTCTTCGGCAACGATGTCTCCAACGTCTTCGTCAACAACAACGGCGATGTCACGTTCGGCTCGTCACTATCGACCTACACGCCGTCCGGCTTAGGCGCCGACTACCTCGGCACGCCGATCATCGCGCCGTTCTTCGCCGACGTGGACACGCGCGGGGTTGGCGCGGCGAACAGCGTGACCTACGGGACCGGCACGTTCGCCGGCCACGAGGCGTTCGGCGTGACCTGGACGGAGGTCGGCTATTACGCCGCGCATGTCGACAAGCTGGACACGTTCCAGGTCATCCTGGTCGACCGGTCCGACACGGGGAACGGCAACTTCGACATCTATTTTAACTACGGCCAGATCCAGTGGGAGACGGGAGACGCCTCCGGCGGCACGAACGGTCTCGGCGGTACCTCGGCGGCGGCCGGCTTCTCCGGCGGATCGGGCACCGCCGGCACATACTTCCAGCTCGCCGGCTCGCTCCAGCCTGGGTCCTTCCTGGACGGCGGCCCGGACGCGCTGGCCTCGGACACCAACGACGGCGTTTCCGGACAATATCTGTTCGCGGTGCGCGACGGTGTAACCATCGCTTCGAGCGGCATCACCGGCGACAAGACGCTGGTGGGTCTCGGCGGCAACGACACGCTGATCGGCGGGTCAGGCAACGACATGCTCGTTGGCGGGTCCGGCGCCGACCGGATGACCGGCGGGACGGGCGCGGACACGTTCTACTTCAACGGCCCCGGCGACGGCACGTTCGTCGCGACCAACGGCGCGGCGCACGGCGCGGCCGACACGCTGACCGATTTCACAACGTTCGGGTCGGAGCAGTCCGACCAGGTGCTCCTCGACCGCACGGGATTCGCGACCGCCGAGGCGCAGATCAGAGAGGGCACCAACTTCTCCGTACTCTCGGAGCACTATGACGGCACGAATGCCGGCAACAACGCCGACTTCGCGGAGGGCGTGCCGACCTTCGTCTACTCGACGGCCGACCATACGCTCTACTACGACGCGAATGGCGCTCAGGATGGCTACACCGTGGTCGCCACCGTGAGCAACGGCGCCGATCTCACCGCCCAGGACGTCCATCTCGGCCCGAACGGGTAGCGGCTACTCCGCCCTACCGTTCAGTGCGCTCGCCGGGTGAGTTGTGACACGATAGGCGCGCGCAGGCACGGCGGGGATGGTTTCTACTCCGGCTGCCCTCGATGGCTCCAGCGGCAGAGCCCCCCGCCGTGCCGACCGATCTTGACCGCTCATTACTCTGTGCGATCGATCGCTCCGTAGGGCGATGCCGGCAAGGACGGGAGGCGCAGCAGCAACCATTCGGGGGGTCCGATGAAGATATCCGTCGGCATCGACGCCGCCAAGGAAGTCCACTGGGCGGCGGCAATCGACGAAACGGCAAGGGTTCTGCTCGACCTGCGGGTCGAGAACACGCCGCAAGCGGTCGATCAGCTGATCGACCGCTTGCGCGCGCTCGACGGCGATGTCGTCGTCGGGGTCGATGTCATCGGCAGCTTCGCCGCCTTCCTCGAGGCCGCGCTGCTGGCGGCGGGCTTCCGCCTGGTCCATGTGCCCGGCCTGGTCGTCAATCGCGCGCGTCAGGGCCTGGTCGGCGGCGAGAACAAGTCCGACCCGCGCGACGCGCGCGTCATCGCCGAGCAGGTGCGCGTCCGTCCGGACCTGCGCCCCATCGAACCCGACGAGGAGGCCGCGGCCGAGCTGCGCGTGCTGACCGGCCGGCGGCGCGATCTCGTCGACGAGCAGACCCGGCGTCTGTCGCGCCTGCATGCGTCCCTGGCCGGCATCCATCCCGGCCTGGAGCGGTCGCTCGATCTCACCACCAAGGGCGCGCTGTGGCTCCTCACCCGTTACGTCACCCCGGGCGAGTTGTGCGGCGCCGGCCGCAGCAGACTGCTCAAGCATCTGCGCCGCGGCGCGGGCCTGCGCAAAATCGAGCCTCTGGCCGATGCGGCGCTTGCCGCCGCGCGGGCACAGCGCATCGCCGTGCCCGGCGAACGCGCGGTCGCAGCCGTGGTCCGCGAGCTCGCCACCGAAGCCCTCGCCGCCCGCGCGCGGATCGCCCAACTCGACCGCGAGCTGGAGGCGCTGATCGAATGCCACCCTGACGGCGCCCTCATCCGAACCCTGCCCGGAATGGGGGTGATCCATACGGCGGAGTTCATCGCCCAGGCAGGCAATCTCAACCGCTTCCGCTCGGCCGACGCGCTCGCCGCGGCCGCAGGTCTTGCCCCCGTGCTGCGCCAGTCCGGAAAGGTTCGCTATTTGCGTCGCCCCATCGGCGGCAACAAGGCCCTCAAGCAGGTCTTCTACCGCGCCGCCTTCTGCGCCCTCGCCGACCCGCAGAGCCGCGCCTACTACGACCGCAAGCGAACCGACGGAAAAAGCCATGAACAGGCCGTCATTGCCCTCGCGCGACGACGCGTCAACGTCCTCTGGGCCATGCTTCACAATCGCCAAGCCTTCGATCCCGGCTACCGAAAAGCCGCTTGACTGGCGCATTACTCTGCCGCCTTCGCCGCCGCCGCCGGCACCGGGATGCGCGGCCTCAGGTCCTCGCCCCGCCAGGCACCGGGATGGCGCACCGGCACGGTGCGGAGCTCGGGCACGGTGAGGCAGCCGAGTTGGCCCAGCGTCGCCGAGAGCTCGTCCTTCAACACCTCGATCAGATGCGCCGGACCCTCCGCGCCGAGTGCGCCGAGCGACCAGAGGAACGCCTTGCCGGCGAACGCGGCGTCGGCGCCGAGCGCGATCGCCCGCGCCACGTCGACACCCGAGCGCACGCCGGAATCGAGGACGATGGTCGCGCGATTGCCGACCGCTGCGGCGATGGCTGGCAGCACATCGATCGAGGCGGGCAGCGCCTCGATCTGGCGCCCGCCGTGATTCGACACCTGCACGCCGTCGAGCCCGAGCGAAACGGCGCGCTCGGCGTCTGCCGGATGCAGAACGCCCTTGAGCACCAGCGGCCCCTTCCACCGTTCGCGATAGCGCGCGATCTCGTCCCAGGTGAAGGCGCCTCCGCCCTCGCGCTGCATGAACTGCGTCGCCTCCACCAGCGTCGCGCCGGGGTGCATGTACTTGGTCAGCGTGACGAAGCGCGGGATGCCGTTGCGGGCGAGCGAGCGCAGCCACTGCGGCGCCATCATCGCATCCGCACGCAACCGCGTCGTCAGGCGGAATGGCGTGACGATGCCCGACTTCACCTCGCGCGAGCGCACGGTGCGGATCGGCGTGTCGTAGGTCAGCACCAGCACGTGCACGCCGGCGGCCTGCGCTCGGTCCACCAGGTCGAGCCCGATGCGGTGGTCGTTCTTGGCGAAGCGGTAGAGCTGGAACCACAGCACGTCCGGGGCGATGCGCGCGGCCTCGTCGAGGTCGATGCCCGACAGCACACCCATCGTGTAGGGCACGCGCGCCGCCTGGGCGGCACGGGCGAAGGCCCGCTCGGCGCCCGGGAAGGCGGTGCCGGGCCCGCCGATCGGGGCGATGCCGAGCGGGGCGGCGTAGGGCCGGCCGAACAGGGTGGTGTTGGCGGGCGGCGGCGCGACGACGTTGCCATAGCGCGGCGCCATCTCGACCGCGTCGAGCGCCGCCCAGTTGCGCTTGATGCCACCGTCGGCGCCCGCGCCGCCATCCATGTACTCGAAGGCGAAGTAGGGCGCGGTACGGCGCGCCCGGGCGCGCAAATCGAGCGCCGTGGGGAAGCGCCGCTTGAGAGCGAGGCGGCGGGCGCGCTCGGCCGCGCTCAGCGTCGCTGGCGCCGCCGGCTCGGGCGTCGCAGGGGTCATGGAATCGGGCATCGGCGCCTCCCGCGCGTTGCGGCCCGTCGGGGCCGGGGCAATCTTAGCCCGTTTGGTCTGGCGGGCAATCGTTACCCGTGCGAGCGAGGATTTCGTCGAACAGCGCGAGCTGGCCGGCCGTCGTCTCGCGCCAGTCGAAGCGCTCGGCATAGGCGCGGGTGGCGGCCCGGTCGATCCCGGCGGCGAGCGAGCGCCCTGACCGCCTCGGCGATGGCCTCGGGCGTACGCGCCGCCATCAGCCGCCCGGCCGCGGGCTCGGCCACCACCTCGGGCGTGCCGTCGACGGCCGAGGCGACCACGGGTGTGCCGCAGGCCATCGATTCGAGCAGCACGTTCGCCCAGCCTTCGCGCGACGACGCCAGCACCATGATGTCGGCGGCGCTGTAAAGCTCGGCGAGGCGCTCGTGCGGCTGGCGCCCCAGGAGGCGCACGCGCTCGCCGAGGCCGAGCTCGCGGATCAGCGCCTCGAGCATCGCCTGGTCCGGCCCTTCGCCCGCGACCAGCAGCGTCGCTTCGGGCAGCAGGGCCGCCGCGCGCACGACAAGGTCGTGCGCTTTCCGCGGAATCAGGTGCCCGACCGATACCAGCACCGTGCCCGAGACGCCAAGGCGCGCCCGCGCGGCCTCGCGGTCGGCCGGGCGGAACATGTCGAGGTCGACGCCGTTGCGCAGCACGCGCACCCGCTCGGGCGCGACGCCCAGCGCCGCCAGATTGTCGCGCAGCGACGCGCACACGGTAATGAGCCCCGCCGCCTCCCCCGCCGCCCAGCGGATCATCGACCGGGCGAGGCGATAGTTCGGGATGAGGGTGAGGTCGGTGCCGCGCCCGGTGATCACCACCGGCCGGCGGAAATGGCGGCCCAGGAGCGCTGCGGCGACGCCGTCGGGATAGAAATAGTGCGCGTCGATCAGGTCGAAATCGAACCCCTCGGCGACGAGGCGCGCGACCGCCGGCCGCGCCCAGAGATACATCAGCGCCGGCGCCGCGGTCATGCCGAACTTGGGGATGATGGGGTAGCGCGGATGGGAGATTTCGATGCCGGCGCGCCGCTCGGCGGCGGGGGCGTCGGCGGCGGCGCGGTAGCGGCCGCAGGCGAGGCCGGGCGGCACCCATGCGACCGGCGCCACCACGCGCGTCTCCACCCGGCCGGAACCGAGAAGGTGGCGCAACCGGTTCTCGACGAACACGCCGTGATGCGGCGCGGCCGCGTTGGGGAACAGGCTCGAGAAGGTGAGTATCTTCATGTCACGCACGCCGGCCGCCCGGCACCGACCGAAACGGCCGCGCCGCGCGGCGGGGCGATGGATGGGAAGACGTGCGCCAAGTGCGGCGGCGCCGCCGGGGGCGCGGCGCCCCCGGCGCGCGCGGCCTCAGCCACCGTTCTTGAGGTGATCGAGCAGCGCCTCCGCGTCCTTGCGGGTGGAGAAGCCCTGCAGCTTATCCGCGCTGGCCAAAAGCTTCTCCAGCTCCTTGCGCGCCTCGTCGCGATGGCCCGCCCGCTCCAGCGCGGCGGCGCGGTGGTACAGGATGTCGCCGGCGTTCGGCGCGGCCTCCGAGGCCTGCTTCAGGATCTCGGCGCCGCGGTCGGCCTCGCCGTTCTGCACCAGAATCCAGCCGAACGTGTCCATGACCTCCGGCGATTTCGGCGCCGCCTTGTAGGCCCGCTCGGCATACTCGGTCGCGCGCTTGTCGCCGGTCTTCTGGTAGAGCCACGCCAGGTTGTTGAGCACGATCGGATTGTTCTTCTGGTGATCGAGCAGGATCTCCGACTGCTTGATCGCCTCGGGGTACTTGCGGTCCAACAGGTAGGCGCTGGCCAGGATGTTGCGCACCGCGTCGTCGTTCTTGTGGGTGTCGAGCCAGTTCGTGAGCGTCGCGTAGGCGGCGTCGGTCTTCTCGCCCTGGCGCTGGGCGTTGTACAGGCGGAGCACCATATTGCTCGATGGCGCGCGCTTCAGACCCTCCTGATAGGCGGCGACGGCCTGTTCCGGCTTCTTCGCCGCGACCAGGACGTCGCCCCGCAGCATGTCCCCGGCTGCCGACTTCGGCTGCACGGTGCGCAAATTCTCCGCGACCTTGAGCGCCGCATCGAACTTCTTCTCACGCATGTCGAGGCGCGCCAGGCTGACATGCGCCGGCGTGTAGTTGGGATCGATCTCAATCGCCTTCTCGAGCGAGCGGCGCGCCGCGTCGGTGTCCTTCGACGCGAGCTGGGCGCCCGAGAGCAGCACCAGCGCCCGGCCCGACTTCGGCACCTGGTCCACGAGCTCACGGAAGCTGGAGACGGCGCGGTCCGGATGGCCGTCAGCCATCTCGGCCCGGCCCAGCACCTCGAGCACGCGCGGGTTGTTCGGCACGTCGATGTTGAGCTGGCGGGCCACCGTCAGGGCGTCGGCGAACTTTCGTTGCGAGTCGTAGAACGCGATGAGACGAAGCTGCGGGGTCACGCCATTGGGATCGGTATCGCTCGCCATGCGCAGCCACTTGGCCACCTCGTCCGGCTTCTTCTCGATGTTGGCGAGGTTGGCAAGCGCGGTCATCGCGTCGATGTTCTTGCCGTTCTCCTTGAGTACCGTCTCGTACTGCTTGCGCGCCTCGTCGTAATTCTTGCCGCGGATCGCGAGTTGAGCGAGGTTCATGCGCGCCGGCACGAAGTCGGGCTTGATCTTGAGAGCCGCCTGGAACTTCTCGGTCGCCTTCGCGATGTCCTTCTTGCCAAGGTAGGCCGCGCCCATCAGGTTCTCGGGCAGCGGGTTGCCTTGCATCGACTTCATGCCCTTGAGCTCGTTCGCAGAGGCGAGCGCCTTGTCGTATTCGCCCTTACGGAGCTGGAGGAGCGCGAGGAGGATGCCGGCGCGGTTCGAATCCTTGTCGATGTCGAGCGCCATCTTGAGGTCGCCCGCGGCCTGCTCGGACTGTCCCTGCGCCAGGTGGCTCAAGGCGAGCTGGGTGCGGATCGAGGCCGCGTCGGGCGCGGCGTCGGCCGCCTTGGAGAAGTAGGACGTGCCCTTGTTCAGCTGGCCCGCCTGCATGTAGGCGGTACCCAGCATCGACATAAAGCGCGCGTACTCGGCGGCCATCCGGTCATGCAGCTTCTGCTCGTTGTCGATCCTGGCCTGGTCGTCCTTCTGCTTCTTGGCCTCGTCGAGCCGCTTCTGGACCTGGGCGTAAATGTCCTCGACGTTCTTCTCGGCGGGCTGCAGCGTGGCGATCACCTTGTTCGGCTGGCGCGCGTGCATGTAGGTCGCCGCCAGGAGCTCACGCGCCCTCAGATTGTTGGGTACCCGGTCGAGATAGTAGGAGAGGTTCTTGATCGCCTGTTCGGGCTCGTTCAGCGCATAGGCGATAGCACCCTTCAGGAACACGCTGGGCATGTGGTCGTCGAGCGCAGGACCGGCGTCCTGCAGCTTTTCACGCGCCCCGGCATAGTCCTTCTTCTTCGCCAGCGTCAGTGCCTGCAGATAGAGCGCCATCGGGTGCTTGGGGACCAGCGTCAGCACCGTCTGCAGGTCCTTCTGGGCCTTGGCGTCCTGGTTCAGGTCGATCAAGGCGGCGGCGCGGCCGAGAAGCGCGAGCACGTTGTTGCGCCGCTTTGCGAGCGCCTTGTCGAACCACCGGATCGCGTCTTCGCGGTCGCCGACGATGCGGCGCAGCTCGCCCTTCAACGTCAGCGCGCCCACGTCATCGGGCGCGACCTTGAGCGCACGGTCGGCCTCGTCCTCGGCGTCCTTCACCTTGCCGCGGTTGATGAGCGTCTGCGATATGCCGACGAGCGCCGAGGGGTCGTCGGGCTTCATCTCGTGGGCCGATTTGAACGACTTCTCCGCGTCGTCGAGCTTCTTCAGCGACAGGAACGCCTGGCCGCGCTCGATCAGCGTCTCGTACTTCTTGTCGGGCGCCACCTTGTCGAGCGTGATCTCCTTGATCACCTGGTCGTACTTGCCCTGCTGCAGGTAGGCGCGCCCAAGGTCGGGCGCGACCTCGCCGAAGGGCGCGCCGCGATCGATCGCGGTCCGAAGCTCCTTCTCCGCATAGACGCCGTTGCCCACGTCGAGATAGACCTCACCCAGCATGCGCCGGGCGGGCACGTTGCCGGGGTCGGCCTTCAGCGCGTTCTTGAGCTGGATGACCGCGGCGTTGACGTCCTTCTTCTTGAGGTAGTCCTGCGCGTCCTGCAGGTACTTCTCCGAGCGCTCCTTGTCGACCGCCGCCGCGGAGGCGGGCCCGGCGGCGGCGAGAGCGAGGCCGAGGCCGGCCGCGAGGCAGAGCGCCCGGGCCACGCGTCGAGACATCCGCATCACCATCTGAAATCCTCCGTCATGTGTGCCGCTCGCACGTTTTCCGCCCCCGGCGTGCCGTGCGCTCCGCGCACGGCAAGGTTTAGGCGCGGCCCCCTGGCCGCGCCCGTCGTCACAGCTTTATGTTGTGGTGCCGCATCAGATCGTACAGGGTCGGCCGGCTGATTCCGAGCAGCTTGGCCGCCTGGGAGATGTTGCCCTCTGCGCGCGACAGCGCCCGCGGGATCTCGCGCTTCTCCGCCTCCTCGCGCGCCTGGGCGAGGTTCAGGACCTCGGGCACCTCGCCGGGAGGCACGAGGTCCAGATCGGCCGGCGCGACGCGCTGGCCGTCGGCCATGATCACCGCCCGCTTCACCCGGTTCTCCAGCTCGCGCACGTTGCCTGGCCATTCGTAGCTGGCGATGGCCGCCAGCGCCTCGGACGAGAATCCGCGGACCGTGCGCGAATGCTCCTCGTTGAATTTCTGCAGGAAGCTGTGCGCCAGGAGTTCCGGGTCGCCGTCGCGGGCGCGGAGCGGCGGCACGTTTACAACCAGCTCGCTCAGCCGGTAGTAGAGGTCCTCGCGGAACCGGCCCTCGCTGATCAGCTGCTCGAGGTTCTGGTTGGTGGCGCACACGACGCGCACGTCGACATCGATGAGCTGGCGCCCGCCGACACGCTCGATCACGCGCTCCTGCAGGAAGCGCAGGATCTTGACCTGTACGGCGAGCGGCACGTCGCCGATCTCGTCGAGGAACAGCGTGCCCTGGTGCGCCAGCTCGATCTTGCCCTTGGACTGGCGGATCGCGCCGGTGAACGCGCCCTTCTCGTGGCCGAACAGCTCCGACTCGATCAGGTTCTCAGGGATCGCCGCGCAGTTGATCGCCGAGAACGACTTCGCCTTGCGGCCGGAGAGATCGTGCAGCGCGCGCGCCAGGAGCTCCTTGCCGGTGCCGGATTCGCCGAGGATCAGCACGCTCACATCGGCCGAGGCGACCTTTTCGACCAGTCGGCAGACCTTGAGCATTTCGGGCGCCCCGGTGATCACCCCGTCGAGCGGCATGTGGCGGCGCGACTGGATGAAGCGGCGGTGCTCGTCCTCGAGCTCGGCCAGATAGAACGCTCGGCGCAGGATCAGTCCCAACTCGCCCGGGTCGATCGGCTTCTTGTAGAAATCGTAGGCGCCCTGGCCCACGGCGCGCAGCGCGTGCTCGCGCGTTTCGTTGCCGGTCACCATGATGACCTTCGTCTCCGGCGCGAGGCTCAGCACTTCCTCGAGCACCGCGAAGCCCTCGCTTGCCCCGTCCGGGTCGGGCGGCAGGCCGAGGTCGACCGTGACCACGGTGGGCACCTCGGCGCGGAACTGCGCGATGGCCGAGTCGCGGTCGGTCGCGAACACCACGTTGTACTCGTCGAGCGCCCAGCGGAGCTGGCGCTGGATTCCGGTGTCGTCCTCGACGACCAGCAGAGTTTCTTGTCACCGTTCGTCGTCATTGGACCGTCGCACTCCGCGTTTCAGTCGTTGGATGCGCCTCGCCGATGGCGGGCAGGCGAATGCGCACCAGTGTGCCCTTGCCGGGGGTGCTGGAGATATCGAGCTTGCCGCCCAGCTCCTGGACGAACGCGCGGCTTTCGTAGGCACCGATGCCGAATCCCCCGGACTTTGTCGTCTTGAACGGTTTGAACAGGTCGTCGCGAATGAACTCGGGCGTCATGCCCTTGCCGTTGTCCTCGACCTCGATGACGGCGTGCCGACCGTTGGACAGCAGCCGGACCGCGACCGTGCCGCTGCCGGGTTCGGTGGCGTCGATGGCATTGTCGATCAAGTGCGACACCACCGCGGCGAGCCGGTCCTCGTCGGCGACGACCACCATTCCCTCGGCGTCGCATTCGAAGCCGAGCCGCCGATCTTCGTGCGCCGTATGCTCGACCAGGCGGCGCAGCACCGGCGCGATCTCGACCGCGCTGGTGGCCTTGACGGCGAGGCCGCCCTCATGCAGGCGGACAAGAAGCCGGTTCATCTTGTCGACCGACTCCGAGACCGTGACGATCAGGTCCTCGATGAAGGCGGGGTTGCCCTTGTGCTTCTCGGCGTTCGACAGCATCAGCGAAAGCTGGCTGATCAGGTTCTTCGTGTCGTGCACCACGAAGGCAAAGCGCCTGTTGAACTGCTCGAACTGGCGCGCGTCGGCAAGCGCGTTCGCCGCCCGGTACTCTGCCAGGTAGCTCGCCACCTGCCGGCCCATGGTCTTGAGAAGGTCGTAATCCTCCCAGTTGAGGTCTCGCGGCGCGCGCAGCCGGCCGAGCACCAGGAAGCCGAGCAGCCATTCGTGGTGCAAGAGCGGCACGATCAGTGCCGCCCTTCGGATATCCATGATCCAGTCGGGCACGATCAGGGGCGCGTAGGCCTCCGGCCTGGCGGCATATTCGGAAAGGCGCACCACCCACTGGCGGTCCTCGAGGAACGACGCGAAGTCGGGGCCGAGATCGACCGTCTCCTGGTTCAGACCCCACGTCTTGGCGTTCCAGCCGCCGGCCAGCGCGAACCGGTCGCCGTCCTCGCGCATCCACAGCGCGCCGTCCGGACTGTCGACCACGTCGGCGACCGCCTTGATGACGCGCACGGGCAGCCCGCCCGGGATGCCGATCTCGGAGATGGTTCGGATCAGGCGCAGCCATTCCTCGCGATAGTCGTAGCGGTAGGTTAGGAAGTGCTTCGACAGGTTGACCTTGGCCCAGGCGCGAAACTGGCCGGAAAAGGCGATCAGCACGAACAGGAGGGCGGTGGTGAACAGGAACGCCGTCTGGACGATCGGGCCCCAGTCGCCGGAATAGCGCCTGAGGAAATAGCCGCCCAGGGCCATGCCCAGCAGGTACACGCCGGCCCCGATCAGGGTCGAGGAATGGAAGATCGCCCGGCGCGACACGAACACTTCGAGCGACCATTGCGGGTTGCGCGCCGCCGACACAGCGATCAGCGGCACGACCAGCGCATTGACGAAGCCGCGCGCCTCCACCAGCCCCGGGTTGATCCGCTTGAACAGCAGCGCCTCCGAGAACAGGTAGAAATCGTAGGCGAACATGCCGCCGAGCCCGATGCACAGATACTTGATGCCCCAGCGGCGCTCGTCCGGCGTATTGCGGAACAGGTTCTCGATCAGGAGGAGTCCGACCACCGCAAGCAGCAGCCGGTCCACCGTGCGTGCGTCAATACCGAATCGGTCCGACCCGGTGGTTTGGGCGAGCCAGAAATCGACCACGACGCTGCCCAGCACCAGCACGACCATGACGGGTGCGGCGAGGTCGCGAGCCGCGCCGAGACGGCCGTGCCAGGGTAGCGCCAGCAGCGCGATCAGGAAGCCGAGCCAGCCCGCGGCGCGCAGATCGTCCGCGAGCCACATCGCGAGCACCGGGCCATCGGACCATTCGACATACGCCGTTACGCCGGCCCACACCGTTGCGGCCAGCGCGGCGGCCAGAAGCCACGCGCCAACCGGCCCGCGGCGGAGCCCCGCAATCAGCAGCGCCGACAGGAGCGCGAAGGCGACGCACGCCGTGCCGTAGCTGATCACCCCGATCGGCATCGCCGCCTCAGCGCACCCCGTGCGGGAAGAACACCACCCGCACGGTCTGGATCAGCACGATGATGTCGAGGAACAGGGAGTAGTTCTTGATGTAGTAGAGGTCGTACTGGAACTTCTCCTTGGCGTCCTCGACCGACGCGCCGTAGGGATAGTTGAGCTGAGCCCAGCCGGAGATGCCCGGCTTCACCCGGTGGCGCTCGAAATAGTAGGGAATGACCTGGCGCAGCTCCTCGACGAAGAACGGCCGCTCGGGCCGCGGGCCGATGAAGCTCATGTCGCCGCGCAGCACGTTGAAGATCTGCGGAATCTCGTCGATGCGCACCTTGCGGATGAACTGGCCGATACGCGTTACCCGGCTGTCGTTCACGGCGGCCCATTGCGGCACGCCGTCCTTCTCGGCGTCCGATCGCATCGAGCGAAACTTGAGCAGCATAAAGGGACGGCCATTCAGCCCCACCCGCTCCTGGCGGTAGAACACCCCGCCGGGGCTCTCGAGGCTTACCGCGACGGCGGTCAGCCCCAGGATCGGCAGGGCGAGCAGCAGAAGGAGCACGCTGGAAAAGATGTCGAACACCCGTTTGGCGGCGGCCTGGGCCTGGCCGCCGACGAACCCGTCCGAGAAGATCAGCCAGCTCGGGTACAGCGTCTCCAGGTCGACCTTGCCGGTCTCGCGCTCCCAGAAGGTCGAATAGTCGGTGATGGTGATCCCGGCGAGCTTGCAGGCCAATAGCGCGTCGACCGGCGTCCCACCGCGCCGATCCTCGACGGCGACCACGATCTCGTCGGCGCCCTGCTCGACCGCGAGTTCGGCGAGCGACATGTTGCCCCAGATGTTCACCGTCTCGTTGATGCGCGGCTCCATATCGTTCAGCGGCACGAAGCCGATGCACACATAGCCGCGCGCGCGATGCTCGTGCTCCAGGGCCTCGATGCGCGCGGCCCGGCGCCCCACCCCCAGAACCAGAACGCGCCGCTTGAGCCCTTCCAGATCGGCGACATGCACGTAGATCCAGCGGATCAACATGACGCCCGCAAGCCCTTGCGCGAAGGCGAGGGCGATCGCGCTGCGCCAGATCATCAGGGTCGGGAACATGTAGAACAGAAGGGCGAGGACGACGGAGCCCAGCGCGAAGCTGACCATCAGCCGGATGAACGTCGTCAGCAGATCGCCCCAATGGGCGCGGTTGTACAACCCAAGCGCGAACATAGTGACGCTGAACACGACGGCGAACAGGATCGCTTTGCCCAAATTGTCGCCGAGCGACGCGAGCAGGTGCTGCGTGTCGGCCCAGCGGAAGAACAGGGCGGCGTAGATCGTGACGATCAGATAGAGGTGCTCGACCAGCCCGAGGAACAGGAGCGAGCCAGGAACGTAATGCCGGAACAAGCGAACCATGCGCCGCCTCGCGAGCGCTCAGCGGCCCAGGCCGGACGCCGTGGCGCCGGGAAGGAGCCGCAGGCCGGCCGCAACGGCGCCGGCGCCGAATGTCGGAATTTTTGACACTTCAGCCAACCAGGTGTCGGAATATTTTACATCTTACGCGCAGCACGCAGCCCGTCAACTCTTTCCGGCGGACGGACACTGACCACAACGGGAATTCCCACGCTTGCGTTCCATCCTGGCGGACGCCGGTTAAAACTCGGTATCGGACGAAATTGTGTCGAAAAAAGCCGCAAGCCGCCGGTCCCAGGGCGCCGGCGCCAGGCCGAATGCGTGCCGCGCCGCCGCGCTGTCGAGGGCGGCATGGGTCGGTCGGCGGGCGCGGGCCGGCCGCTCGGCGGTGGCGACCGGGATCAGCCGGGCCAGCGGCCGGTCGGGGTCGCGGCGGGCGAGGAGCTCGATGATTGCCCGGGCGAAGCCGTGGCGGCTGACCGCACCTGTCCCGGCCAGGTGATAGGTGCCGGCCCGCCCGCCGAGCCCGCGCCCCTCGCCGGTCGGGCAGCGCGTCAGGATTTGCGCCGTCTCACGCGCAAGGTCGGCCGCCCACGTCGGGCTGCCGACCTGGTCTTCGACCACGCGCAGCTCGGCCTCGCGCCGGGCGAGCCGCGCGATGGTCGCGACAAAGTTGTGCCCGGGCCAGGCATAGAGCCAGGCCGTGCGCAGGATCAGGTGGTCGGGCAGGGCTGCGCGCACCGCCGCCTCGCCGGCGAGCTTGCTCTGCCCGTAAGCGCCGAGCGGGCCGGTCGGGTCGTCCTCGCGATAGGGCCGGTCGAGCTGACCGTCGAACACGTAGTCGGTGGAGAACTGCACCATCGCCGCGCCGCAGCGTGCCGCCTCGTCGGCCAGCACGCCGGGCGCCGCTGCGTTGATCGCCATGGCGGCTTCGGGGCGGTCCTCCGCCCCGTCCACGTCGGTCCAGGCGGCGGCGTTGACGATCAGAAGCGGCCGCACCGCGCGCACGAAATCCGGAATGGCCGCGGGCCGCGCCAGGTCGAGCGCCGCGCGCGGGGGCGCGAGGACGGTCCCGAGCGGCGCGAGCGTCGTGCACAACGCGCGGCCGAGCTGCCCAGTCCCGCCCAGCAGCAGGATCGGGCGATCGGCGCTCAACCGCCGGTCCAGCGCGGCAGGCGCGCGGCCGGAATGTCGCGCAGGAGCGGCGCCGCGGCGTCCTTCTCCGACAGGAGCGGCGCCGCCACCGGCGAGTCGATGGCGATGTCGGGGTCGTCCCAGCGTACCGTCATCTGCCCGTCCGGCGCGTAGGGGGCGGTGCATTTGTACAAGCAGACGGCCGGTCCCCGCACGACGCAGAAGCCGTGCGCGAACCCTTCCGGGATCCACATCTGCCGGCCGTCGGCGGCGCCGAGAAGCATGCCCACCCACCGTCCGAAACGGGGCGAGCCGTGGCGCACGTCGACCGCCACGTCGAAAATCTCCCCCTCGGCACAGCTCACGAGCTTGCCCTGGGCGGGGTGCTGGAAATGAAGCCCGCGGATCACCCCCTCGGCGGAGCGCGACAGGTTGTCCTGCACGAACGGTCCCGCGATGCCCGCGTCCGCGTAGCGCGCGGCCTGCCACGTCTCGACCAGATGGCCGCGCGGATCGGCAAACAGGGCCGGCGCGATCAGCTTCACCTCGGGCAGGTCGAGCGCCGTGACCTTCACGCCTCGCGGTCCCCGTCCAGGAGCCCGGCCAGGTAGCGGCCGTAATCCGACCCGGCGCAGCCCTCGGCGAGCCGCGCGAGCGCCGCACCGTCGATATAGCCCATGCGCCAGGCCACCTCCTCCGGGCAGGCGATCTTGAGGCCCTGGCGCGCCTCGACCGCCTCGACGAAGTTGCTCGCCTGCAGCAGCGCCTCGGGCGTGCCGGTGTCGAGCCAGGCATAGCCGCGCCCGAGCTTCTCGACGCGAAGCGCGCCCGCCGCCAGATAGGCGCGGTTCACGTCGGATATCTCGATCTCGCCGCGCGCCGAGGGGCTGAGGCCGCGGGCAATCTCGATCGCCCGGTTGTCGTAGAAATAGAGCCCGGTCACTGCGAAGTGCGAGCGCGGCCGGGCAGGCTTCTCGTCGATCGCGACCGGTGCGCCGGCCGCGTCGAAGGCGACCACGCCGTAGCGCTCGGGATCGGCCACGTAGTAGGCGAATACCGTGCCGCCGGTCTTGCGCGCGGCGGCGGCGCGGAGTTGGGTCCCCAGCCCGGTGCCGAAGAACAGATTGTCGCCCAGGACCAGCGCCACCCGATTGCGGCCGATGAACGGCGCGCCGATGGTCAGCGCCTGGCCGATGCCCTCGGGCGCAGGCTGGGCGGCGAAGGAAAGGTTGAGCCCCCATTGCGCGCCATCGCCCAGCAGCCGGCGGAACGCCTCGGCGTCGCCCGGCGTGGTGACGACCAGCATGTCGCGGATGCCGGCCAGCATCAGCGTGGTCAGCGGATAATAGATCATCGGCTTGTCGTGCACGGGCAGAAGCTGCTTCGACACGACGCGGGTCAGGGGGTAGAGGCGGCTTCCCGTCCCGCCGGCGAGAACGATTCCCTTGATCGCCATATCCTCAGCCCGCGGTGGCCGCAGCGCCGAGCCCGAGCCGGCGGCCGTTATAGCGCCGTGCAGCGGCGGCGCACCACGCTCCGTGGGAAAGATACCAGTCGATCGTCGCGGCCATGCCGTCGGCGAACGCGATCTCGGGCCACCAGCCCAGGCCGCGCCTCAGCTTCGCGTCATCGACGGCGTAGCGCGCGTCATGGCCCGGCCGGTCGGCAACGAACCGGATCAGCCGGGCGTGCGGTGCGGCGCCCGGCCGGCGCTGGTCGAGGAGCGCGCACAACGTCTCCACGAGCGCCAGGTTCGCCCGCTCGTTGCCGGCGCCGACGTTGTAGCGTTCGCCGGGCGCGCCGCGCTCCAGCACCAGCCGGAGCGCACGCGCGTGATCCTCGACATGCAGCCAGTCGCGCGCGTTCCTGCCCTCGCCGTAGACCGGAACGGCTTCGCCCGATGACGCGGTCTGGATGACGCGCGGAACCAGCTTGTCGGGAAACTGGTAGGGGCCGAACGTGTTGCATCCGGCTGTCACCATCGCCGGCAGGCCGTAGGTGCGGTGCCAGGCACGCACCAGATGGTCGCCCGCCGCCTTGGACGCGGCGTAAGGCGAGTTCGGTCGGGCCGGCGACCCCTCGTCTGCGCGCTCGTCCGGTCCCAGCGCCCCGTACACCTCGTCTGTCGAGACCTGGAGGTAGCGGAACCTGTCCCGCGTCGGATCGCCGAGGGCCTGCCAATAGTCGCGGCACGCCTCCAACAGGACCAGCGTGCCGGTCACGTTGGTGTCCACGAAGGGGCGGGGATCGTCGATCGACCGGTCGACATGGGTTTCGGCGGCAAGGTGCATCACCGCGTCCGGCCGGTGCTCCGCGAGTACGGCGCGCACCGCGCTCGGGTCGCAAATGTCGGCGCGGACCAGCACGTGGCGCGGATCGTCGCGCGCCTCCTCGAGCGCGTCCAGGCTCGCCGCGTAGGTCAGCTTGTCGAGGTCGACGACCGTGTGGCCGGTGGCCCGGATGTACTGCCTGACGACCGCCGAGCCGATGAAGCCGGCGCCCCCGGTGACCAGGATTTTCAACGGTTCACCCCGTTTCCGCCACCCGGCGTTTGTATCGCCGGGGCCGAAAAAAACCAACTGCCATATCGCCCGACGGCAGCGGCGCTGTTATCGTCTGCCGCGGGGCAACGGCAGATGCGGGCGGTCATGGGTGGCATAGGAAGGTCGGTCGGGCGGCTTGTGCCCGGGATGCGCGCGCTCCGGGACCGGCTGCATATGCACCGCATGCCCAGCCGGCGACGGCGCGCGATCTTCGAGCACATCTTCGCACACAACCGCTGGCAAGATGCCGACTCGCGCTCCGGCCACGGCTCCAACCTGGCGGAGACGGAAGCCCTGCGCGCAGCCTTGCCGGGGCTGATCGCGCGGTTCGGCGCGAAGAGCCTCCTCGACGCGCCGTGCGGCGATTTTCATTGGCTGAGCCAGGTCGACCTCGGGGTCGAGCGCTATTTCGGGGCGGACATCGTGCCGGCGCTGATCGAGGCTAACCGCCACCGCTACGAATCCGCGGATCGGATCTTCTTGGTCGCCGACGTGGTCACCGATCCCCTGCCGCACGCCGACATGATCCTCTGCCGCGACCTCCTGGTTCACCTGTCGTTCGCCGACATCCGCCGGGCGCTGCGCAACTTCCGGGCGGCCGGCGCCGTCCACCTGCTGGCCACCACCTTCCCAGCGACGTCGGAGAACCGCAACATCGTGGCCGGCGACTGGCGCCCGCTCAACCTGGAGCGTCAGCCGTTCCGCTTTCCGCTGCCGCTCGTCCTCGTCAACGAGAATTGCACGACCGACGGCGGGCGCTATGCCGACAAGTCGCTGGGGCTGTGGGCGCTCGCCAAGCTCGATCTGTGAGGCGCGCTACCCGCGCCGGGAAAGCAGGCTCCGCAGCTTCCATTTCAAGTAATGCCGGTCGACGGTGGCGCGCTGTTGGAGCAGGCGTTCGTAGAGCTCGGCCTTCTCGGCGCTGTAGGGCCAGTCGTTGTGACGCGCCACGGGCCCGTTCTCGATGTAGCCCATCCTGACGCCGAGCCGTACGAACTCCGACGTGGTGAACGAGTCGGTGCCGCCGATATATTTCGGGAAGCAGTCCTCGTAACGCACGCGCTTGAACAGCCGGACGGGGCATATCAACGACCCGCCGAGCAGGTGGTCCGTCCAGCCGATCACCACCTCTTCCGCCACCGACTCGCCATCCACGCCGCCGGCAACATTCGTGGCATATGACGAGCGCGGCAGGGCGCCGTGTTCGGCGGGGATGGGAAAGAGCTCGTGCCGTATCGCGTGGCGGAAACCGTATTCCTCGGCATTGATCAGCCTTAAGCCCAGAGCGACGTCGTCGTGGCCGAGGCCGAGCTTGAGGGCCTGGTACGCCTTCAGCACATGGACGGCGGCGTAGTTCGAAAGGATCTCCAGATCGTTGTCGAAATAGAGCAGCACACCGTCATCGATCGCGTCGCGGATCTGGAGTAGCGCACGCGGCAGGCCGACATTGCTCCGGTTGGCGACGATCTCGACGTTCGAGACCTGGTCCTTCAGCGCCGCTAGGTATTCCCCTGTCCCGTCCTCGCTGCCGTTGTCTACCACGAGCAAGCGGAAGGGCAGACGGATGTGACGCAGGCAGCTCTCGACCAGCTTCTGCGTGCAGTCCAGCCGGTTGAACGCGACCGTGGCGACGGTGATGTCGTCATATAGCCGCCACGCATAGGCGGCGGCGGGATCGAAGCGGAATAGCCCATCCTCGGTCCAGATCTTCTTCGGCATCTCTGTCCGTCCAGCCTAGGCGCGCGCACCGAGCCGTGCGGCACGCGTCGCCTTCGCCACCAGCCACGTCATCGCCATCATCACCTCGCCCGGCTGCACCAGCCGCGCGGCGAACAGGAATGCGACATAGGCGCAGATCAGCGCGCCGTCCGCCGCCGCCTGCTCGGCGAGGCCGGCCGGGCGCAGCGTCGCGTGGGCAACGCCGACCGCGGCGAGCGCGGCGATCGCCAGGCCGACGGGGACATGCCGGTAAGGGACGTTCCACAGCGCGCTTCCGCCGCGCGCGGCGGCGACGTACAGCACCAGGTTGGCGAGCGCGCTGGCCAGCGCCGCGCCGTACAGCCCCGCCGTCGGCACCAGAGCGAGCATGGCGACAACCTGGGCCGCGGCGCCCAAGACGAACAGCCGCAGCCAGCGCCTTGTCTCGCCGGTCACGTAGAACGCGCTGGAGATCGTGGTGTATCCGGTCTGCAGCACGACGCCGCAGCACAGGATGGGCAGGTAGCGGATGGCGCCGGCATAGCGCGGGTCAGCGACGGCCACGAACAGGTCCGCGATGGCCGTGTCGACGACGACGGCGGCGAATGCGACCAGCATCATCAAATGGTGGAAGGTCCGCGCGACCGTCGCCTCGTGTCCGCCCTCCTCGTACAGCCGATAGCGCCAGGCGTCGAACGACCGCTGGAACGGGATCAGGACGAAGGTGATCAGGAGGTTGGCGAGCTTCCACGTCATCCCGTAGATGCCGACCGCGGCGATCGACAGCATGCCGCCGACGACGAACCGGTCGGAGTAGCGCAGCACGAAATAAAGGACCGCGCCGCCCAGCAGGGGATAGGAGAAGCCGAGCACCGGCCGTACGACCGCCCAGCGGAAACGCGACGTGAGGAGGCCGCGGCTGAGCCACGTGAAGCCGGCGAACCGTAGCGCGGAGCCCGCGGCCGTCCCAACGAAGAAGCCCCCCGGTCCCGACCGCAGCCCGACGATCAGCCAGACGCTCACCAGCGTCCCGACCACGAAGGCCGAAAACTCGATCGAAACGGTGCGCGCCGACCACAGCTCCGCCTGAGCGGTCGCCCGCGGCACCGTGCTCACGGTATCGAGCAGCACCCCGCCCGCGACCGCTGCGATGTAGACCGGCGGCAGCGCGTGACCGAACAGGCTGTCCGCGCTGGCGGCAAGCGTCGCGAGCAGCACCAGCGTGCCGGCGAGCCCGGTGATGACGATCAACGCGAAGGAGCTGGAAAACAGCTCGCGCCGCGCCTCGTCGCCTTCGGCGCGGGCGAAGGCGCGCATGAAGCCCTGGCGGTATTCGAGCTGGCACGCGATGCCGATCGCGCCGGTCACCGCGACAAGCATCTCGACCTCGCCGTAGTCGCTGGGCGTCAGGTAGTGCGTGTAGAGCGGCAGCAGGATCAGGCTCGCCGCCTTCTGCAGGACGGGCGCGAGACCGTAGATGAAGGCGTGCCGGAAAATCTCCTTCACGGCCGCCCGTCCGCGACAACCCTGTCGAGAAGCGCGCGCACCGCGCCGGCGTAATCTCGGCGCGCGAGCATTTCGGCCGCGGCCCGCGCCGCTGCGCCCATCCGGCGTCGCTGGTCCGCATCGGTCAAAAGGCCGCGAAGCGCCGCCGCCGCTTCCTCGGGCCGGTCGAAATCCACGAACAGCCCGCTTTCGCCGTCGACCACGTATTCGGCCATCGCGGTGACGGTGCCACGGCCCGGACGCGCACAGACGACCGGGACGCCCGCGCGCATCGCCTCGAACACGGCAATCCCGAAGCTTTCGTAGTGCGACGGGTGGACCAGCACGTCCGTACCGGCGAGGAGGCTTGCGATGTCCGCGACGGCGCCCCGCAGCTCCACGCGGTCTTCGAGACCGTGGGCCGCGATGGCGTCGCGCAGCGCGCGGTCGTCGCCGTCGCCGGCGATCACGAAGCGGCAGTCGAGGTCGCGGAGATGGCGTGCGAGCGCGACGACCGCGCCCATGTTCTTGACCGGCGTGAGCCGCCCGACCGTCGCGACGACGGGCGTGTGGTCCGGGCGCACCGCGCTGGGCCGCGGCGCCGGCGCGGGGAAGGCGGGATAGAGCACACAGGGCCGGAAGCGCGGCAAAGCCTCGAAGCGGCCTATCTCGCGCGCATGCGTCTCGCTCGACACGATCGTCCTATTTGCCCGTCGCACCATCGCGCGCTCGAGGTACGCGTACTGAAGAAAGCGCGAGACGCGGCCGGGCACGATGCCCGAGAGCCATTCCTGGCGCGGGATGCACGAGGGTGACAGGTAGACCGTCCGGTGCGGGGAAAGGGCGCGGACGGCCCAGAGGAACTGGCAATCGAGTACGAGGGCGACGTCCCATCGGGTCGTGCCGAGGGGTGCGACCGCGCGCCGGTCGTGCCGGGCGCGCACGAGCGGCTGGAACCGCCAGGTGGCGGCGCGCGTCGGCGGCGGCGGAGGCAAGCGATGCTGCACAATCCCGGCCCAGCCGGCGGCCGGCGGGTCGAACGAGGCAACGGTGATGCGGTAGCTGTCGGCGAGGGCGGGCACCAGCGCCCTCAGGATGGTCACCCCGCCCCCGATCGCGCCCAGCCCCTGGTTGTTGAGAACCAGGAGTCGCGGTCGTGGACCGGGCGCCGCGTCCGCGCGAACCGCCACGCCGTCTGCCAGCGTGCTCGCCATCGTCCTCAGGAAGCCGGCGCCATCGGCCGCGGCGCGCGCCCGAGCAGGCGCTGCGCCTTCAGCCGAACGCGGTCGGCCAGGTTGAACTGCCACTGCACCTTCATGCGCTCGCATGCCCGGCGCACCTCGTCGATCGACATGTGGCGCGTGGGCAGCACGGGCCGGTCGAAGGCGCCGAGCGATTCCCATTCGATGAACTCGACGTCACCGAGCTCGCCGGTGCGGCGCAGCTCCTCGAAGATCGGCGTTCCGGGGTAGGGCATGAAATAGGCGAACTGCACCGAGTGCGGCCGCGTTTCGCGCAGCCAGCGGATCGAGTTGCGGACCGAGCTCCAGCTTTCGTCGGGCATGCCGACGATCATGTGCACGTGGCCGTTGATGCCCCGGCGTTTCACCTGCGCCAGGGTCTCGCGGAACAGATCGAGCGAGCCCGCCCCGTCGGGCTTGGCCGTGTCGGCGAACATTTCGGCGTCCGCCAACTCCAGCCCGAAATGGATTTCGCGGCAGCCCGACCGGTACATGAGGTCGATCAGCAACTCGTCCAGCAGGTCGTAGCGCGTCTCGCAGATCCAGCGGATCGGCAGCTCGCGCCGGACGATCTCCTCGCACACGGCGCGGGCGTGCTTCTTGTTCAGCGTGAACACCTGGTCGCGGAATAGGATCTGCCGCACGTCGCAAGTCTTCACCAGCCGCTCGATATCGTCGCCCACCTTCTCGGGCGCGCGATAGATCAGCCGATCGCCGAACCCGAACGGGTAGGGGCAGTAGCTGCAATTGTACGGGCACCCCTTCGTGGTGAAGACGGTCATGTAGCGGACCTTCTCGCCGAAATAGTAGTCGGAGACGTAGCGCGAGAAGTCCAGCAGGTCGTAGGCGGGGAAGTCGACGAAGTTTAGGTCCTTCATCGGGGTGCGCGCGGGACGACGCCGGATGCCGCCATCCGGCCCGGCCACCGCACAGGCCTCGAGCGCGTCCTCGTCCCCGCCCGCCAGCAGCGTCGCCACGTTGACGCCGACCAGTTGCTCCTCGGACTCCTCCATCACGATGTCGGCGTGGCCTTCGGCCAGGATCTCGTCCTTCGACCATTTCGCGGTCGCGCCGATCAGCAGGATCTTGAGGCCGGGAACCGCCGCGCGCGCGCGCGCGAGGAAGGCGAGGTCGCTCGAATAGGACGGCAGGTTCACCACCGTGATCAGCACCTTCGGCCGCGCCGCCGCCAACTCCGCGAAGAAGCCCGCGTCGTCGCACGTCTCGGCGGCCTGCAGGTCGCGATAGGCGAAGCCGATGCCGCGCCGCCGCAGATCGGCAGCAATGTACAGGAAGGCCGAGAAGGGAATGTCGTAGAACTTCTGGTCATGGCCGAGGTGCGGGCGCTCCGAGCGCAGCGCCGTACCCATGCCGCCCGACCATTCGCGGAACACGTTCTTGAAGGGCGGGCTCGGCAACTGAACCAGGAAAACGTCGGTCATCGGGCCAGCTCCTCATACAGCGCGCGGTAGGTCTCGGCGATCCCTTCCATCGCGAAACGCGCGCAGGCGTCGGCGCGGGCCCGCGCGCCGATCTCGCGCCGAAGGGCAGGATCTCGGGCGAGCCGTGCGACCGTCTCGACACAGCCTTCCGCATCCTCGAATAGGAATCCGTTAACGCCGGAATCCACGATGAAGTCGGTCACGCCGGGCAAGAGCCGGCAGACCACGGGCAGGCCGTACGACATGGCCTCGATCACGACGTTGCCGAACCCCTCGTCGTTCGAGGCCAGGATGAACACGTCGGAGGCCAGGTAATAGGGGGCGGGTTCGCTGACGTAGCCGACGAAGGCGACCGCGTCCGCCACGCCGCGCTCGACCGCGAGACGCCGGACGTCGGCGCCGTAGCGCTCGTGGTCGAGGTCGGGGCCGACGATCTTCAGTGAAATTTCGCACACCCCGGCAAGGCGCTGGCGCAACGTCGCCAGTGCTTCGATCAGGAAACCCACCTCTTTGCGCGGCGAAATACCGCCGACGAACAGAAGCTCGAGGCGCGCCGGTCCCGATCCGGTCCGTTCCGGCAGGCGGTCGAGCACGGTCGTCGCCGGGATGCGGACGCCCTGCGGGATGATGAGCATCTTCTTCTCGGAGACGAGATCGAGCCCGGTGCGGTAGAGGCGCGGGCTGATCGCGACGAACCGGTCGACGCTCGCCAGCAGCCAGCCGACAAGCTTGCGATAGGCCGGCCGGTACGACGCCACGATGTCGGTCGGGCTGTCGGACAGGGTGCAGCTCTGGACGATGGGAATCCCGAGCGCCTTCAAAAAGAGGTACGTCCCGCAGGACCTGTCGACCATCGTGTGGAAATGGACCAGGTCGTAATCGCGCGCGCGGCGCGCCAGGAACAGGACGATCGGAAGCAGGGTCCGCAACAGCTTCCACCGCCGGATCGGGCCAAGCCCGAGATAGGCGACCCGGTCGAATCCCGCGAGTTCGCCGGCGCCCTCCGTCCCCGGGCGGGCCGCGGTGCCGACCGCCAGCACGTCCGCCCGGATGCCGCGTGGGCGCAACAGGGCGTTGATCTTCCCGGTGTACAGCCCCTCGCCAGTGAAGTCAGGATGGAAGTAGTTGAAGACGTGCAAGACTCGGACGGGGCGGGATAAGGCGTCGTAAGCCTTCGGCGCCCTCCGTTTGCCGGCTGTCTGTGCTTGTGCAAGCGACGGCACACGCTCGACCGCTCGGCAAGCGCCGCGCGAAAGTCGTCGAAGGCGCATCGATCTACCGCCTGGAATTCTTTTCCGCTTAGGCGCGGACGTTTCATCTTACACGACAATCGCTCTGGACTTCAGCGAAATCGGAGTGGCCGCGGCGCGGCGCAGCCCGTCGACTTCGGGCGCCGCGTCCTGTATCTGGCTCTGGCTCAGGGCGCGGGCCTTCTGCCCGTATTAACCAAGACGCCCGCCGGAGGAGGGAGCCGTCATGGACGCCAACATGCTCGAGGCCGCGGGGCACGCGCTGCTCATCATCCTCGACCCAATGCGGCTCGCCTATCTGTTCGGCGGGGTCACGATGGGGCTCGCCCTCGGCATCCTGCCGGGTATTGGCGGGCTCGCCGGAATCGCGCTGCTGCTGCCCTTCACCTACAACCTCGACCCGCATACGGCGTTCGCGATTCTGCTGGGGCTCGGCGCGGCGTCGACCACGGCCGACCCGATCTCGGCCATCCTGTTCGGCGTGCCGGGCCATGCCGCCTCGGCGGCGACGACCCTCGATGGCTACCCGCTGACGCGCCAGGGCTACGCCGGCCGGGCGCTCGGTGCCTCGTATATGTCGGCGCTCCTTGGGGGGCTGTTCGGCGCGGCGCTCCTGGGCCTCACCTTGCCGGTCCTGCGGCCGGTGATGCTCTATTTCGGCTCGCCCGAGCTGTTCGCCCTTGCCGTGTTCGGCATCTCGATGGTCTCGGCGCTTTCGGGCAACACGCCGCTTCGCGGGCTCACCGCGGCGGCCTTCGGCATCCTGCTGTCGATGATCGGCACCGATCCGCAGACCGGCACTCAGCGCTGGACCCTCGACAGCTTCTACCTGCTCGACAGCCTGCCGCTGGTGCCGCTGACGCTCGGCGTCTTCGCCCTGCCCGAGCTCTGCGACCTGTCGATCGCGCGCGCCGCGGCGGTGACCGATGGGCTGAAGATCGACACACGCACCGGGCTCCGCATGGGCGTCCGGGACTGCTTCACCCACTGGTTCCTGATCCTGCGCTGCTCGTGGATCGGCACGACGATGGGTGCGGTGCCGGGGATCGGCGCCTCGATCATTGACTGGATCTCCTACGGCCACGCGCTCCGCACCGAGAAGGGCGCGCGCGAGACGTTCGGCCACGGCGACGTGCGCGGCGTGATCGCGGCGGAGAGCGCGACCAACGCGAAGGAGGGCGGCGCGCTGGTGCCGACCATCGCATTCGGCGTCCCGGCAAGTGCCGGAATGGCGATCCTCCTCGGCGCCTTCCTGATCCAGGGACTCGTGCCCGGGCCCGAGATGCTGACCCGCCATCTCGACGTCACCTACTCGATGGTGTGGAGCATCGCCGTCGCCAACATCCTGGGCTCCGGCCTGTGCTTCCTGTTCTCGGGCCAGCTCGCCAAGATCGCGACGCTGCGCTACACGCTGATCATGCCCTGCGTCCTCAGCCTCATCTATATCGGGGCGTTCGAGGGCACGCGTCAGTGGGGCGACCTCTATTCGCTGCTGTTCTTCGGGCTGGTCGGCTGGGGCTTCAAGCATTTCCGTTGGCCGCGCCCGCCCTTGGTGCTGGGCTTCATCCTCGGCAAGATGATCGAGCGCTACCTCTTCATCTCGATCGAGCGGTTCGGCGCCGACTGGCTGCTGCACCCACTGGTCATCGTCATCCTGGCGATGGCGGCGCTGAGCCTGTTGCGCCCGTTCTTCCAGGACGTGCGCGCCCATGGCGGCATCGGGCGGATGCTGGCGGATTTCGGCCCGCCGCGCCCGACCGGCAGCGACCTGTTCCCGGCGGCGCTCCTCTGCCTGTTCGTCGCCATGCTGGTCCAGTCCTGGCACTGGGCACTGACCGCGCGCTTGGTCCCCACCATCGTGGGGTTCGGTGCCGTGGCGTTCTGCGGCGCCTCGCTCCTCAACCACATGTGCGCGCGGCACGAGCCGGCGGAGGTCGGCGCGCTCGTCGACGAGGAGGCGCTGATCGGCCATGCCGACAAGGACACGCAGCGCCGTATGCACATGGACATCGCCTCGCACGTCGCCCACCTGCCGACCGCGGTCAAGCTCGGCCGCGGCGCGGTCTTCTTCGGCTGGATGGGGGCGTTCCTCGCCTCGATGGCGACGATCGGGCTGATCCCGACCATCCCGGTGCTGGTGATCTCCTATATGCGGATCGAGGGGCGCGAGCGCTGGTCGCTCGTCCTGCCGATGGCGGCGGTCCTCACGTTGTTCGTCTGGGGCGTGTTCGGCGAGGTCCTGGCGATCCCCTGGCCGGGCACGCTGCTCGGCGCGTGGGTGCCGGCGCTCCGCGTCATCCCGAGCGTCTAGCGCGCGCGAGGGTCGCGCGCGGGCTTTCGCCGAAGCGCAGCCTGTAATCGCGCGAGAACTGGCTCTTGTTGCGGTAGCCGACCGCGGCGGCGATGGCGCCGATGGTGCCCGCGCCGACGTCCCCTCCGACGTCGGCGATCTGCGCGTAGGCCGCGGCGAGGCGCAAAGAGCGCACATAAAGCTGCGGGCTGGTCGTACGGTAGCGCCGGAACCCGTAATAGAGCGTGCGCGCGCTCACCCCGGCGGCGGCGGCGAGCGCGTCGATGCCGAGCGGCGCCGCCAGGTTGGCTGCGATAAATCCCTCCGCCCGGCGCATATAGCCGGGAAGGACCGGCGCGCTACCGTCGCTGAGCCGGCCCTGGGCTACGGCGACGCTTTGGAACAGGAGCGTGACCAGCAGGCGCTCGAACTGGCGGCGCACTTCGGCGTCGCGGATCGCGGGCGCGGGTTCGTTCAGGTCGCGCAGGATGGTGTCGATCAGGCGCGACAGGGTCGGCGCCTGCGGCAGGTCGATCACCGCGAGCTGCAGACCGGCGAGGGGCGGTAGTCCGCCGCCCGCGCGGCGCGCGAGGAAACGCTCGACGAAGCCGCGGTCGAGCACCAGGCTCAACAGATCGCCCGCACCGCGCCAGCGCCGCCGCACCTCGCCTGCCGCGGTCAAGAGCAGGAGCTGGCCGGGCGTGACCTCCACCGCGGTCGCGTCGGCGGAGAATTCGTGCCGCCCGGAGAGCGGGATCTGCAGCACCACGTCGTCCGCCGGACCGCGCCGGAGCGCCGCCTCGCAGCGCATCTCGCAATCCCAGCTCAGGAAGCGCACCCACATTTCGCCCACGCGCGCGCGGGCCTCGCTGAACCCGTTGAAGCGGCCGTCCTCCAGCGCGGTGAAGGTGCAATGGCCGTGGGTGAAGTCGAGGATGATGCGCCGCGCGCCCTGCACGTCGCTCGCGACGAAGCGCTCATGCGCCGCGATCATGCCACGGCCGGTCCGGCGCCAGTCCGCAAGGGGTGGGGGCGCCGCCAGCGTGTCCGGGGTTTCGAGGTCCATGCGCGTCCAGCCTTAGCGAATATTGCGCCCCCCGGCAACAATCTGCACCCGGTGCAAATCAGACGCCGTCGGGACATTGGACCCGCAGGCCGCGACCCGCTAGAGAATCGGGGCCGGCCGCCGCGGGGCTGCGGCGCAAGGAGAAACGAGGGAGGAACCAATGGGAAACCACAGGACCGCGCTCGCCGTGGCGACGCTGGCCCTCGGCGCCGCCGCCGTCGCGACGCCCGCCCGGGCCGCCGAAGGTGTCGAGAACTTCTACCACGGCAAGACGATCCACTTCATCGTCGGGTTCGGCGCGGGCGGCGGCAGCTTCGACGCCTATGCACGCCTCGCCGCGCGCTACATGCCCGACCACATCCCCGGCCACCCCTCGGTGATCGTGCAGAACATGCCGGGGGCGGGAAGCCTCAACGCGCTCAACTACGTGATGCACTCGGCGCCGCGCGATGGCACCGTGATCGGGCTCGTCAACCCGGTCATCGCCGTGCGCGCGCGCCTGCAGCCCAAGCTGGTGCCGCACGATCCGCGCAAGATGAGCTGGATCGGCAGCATGACCACCGACTACTACACCTGCGGCTTCTGGACCGCGAAGCCGGTCACGCTGAGGGACCTGGAGACCAAGCACTTCGTGGTCGGCAGCACGGCGACCAACGGCGGCACCTTTGCCGGCGACAAGGTGTTCGAGTCGGTGCTCCACCTCGACTTCAAGGTCGTGCCGGGCTACGCCCACATGGGCGAGCTGCTGCACGCCGCCGAGCGCGGCGAGGTGCAGGGCTTCTGCGGCGTGATGAAGATGACGCTGAAGGCCCAGCTCTGGAAGCAGTACAAGTCGGGCCAGCTCCAGATCCCGGTGCGGGCGAACCTCAACCCCGATCCCGAGCTCGCCGGCGTCCCCAACGCGTTCGACATCATCAAGAACAAGGCCGATCGCCAGGTGCTGACCCTGCTCGCCGCGCCGTGGTATTTCGGCCGGCCGGTGATGGCGCCGCCGGATCTGCCGAAGGACCGGCTCGCCGCGCTCCGCGCCGGCTTCGACGCAGCGATGAAGGACCCGGCGCTCCTCAAGCAGGCGGAGAAGGAGCATCTCGATATCCGCCCGCTCACCGGCCAGCAGGTCGACGACGAGATCAAGGAAATCTACGACATCCCGGATGCCGTCATCGCGCACGCGAAGCCGATGTTCGGCGTGACCAAGTAGGCGTAGCAGATAGGGCATAGGGCGCATGGATTCGGCCGGAGGCCGCAAGGCAGCAGAGACACGCGCGGGGCGCGGCGCGGCGGCCGCGTCCCGCACGAAGACGCGGGGCGGGCGTTCGACCGGCTTCGTCACGATCGAGGGCGTCCGGCTCGAGGTCGCGCGGCGAGGCGATGGCCCGCCGCTCGTCCTCCTTGCCGGCGAGGAGATGCGCGAGGCGACGGCGCCATTCCTCGATGCGCTCGCCGCCGACTTCGAGGTGATCGTCCCATCGCCACCGGGCTTCGGGCGGTCGGACCGGCCCGATTGGATCACCAGCGTCGACGACATCGCCTATCTCTACCTCGAGCTGATGCGCACGCTCCGGCTCGACAATGCGGTGCTTCTCGGCTGCTCGCTCGGCGGCTGGATCGCGGCCGAGATGGCGACCAAGGACACGTCGCGCCTCGCGCGGCTGGCGCTGGTCGGCCCCTACGGCGTCAAGTTCGGCGGCGTCACCGACCGCGACATCGCCGACATCTGGTTCCTCTCTCCCGACCGGGTGGCCGAGCTCGCCTGGGCCGATCCGGCGCAGGCCGGGCAGGACCTGGCGGCCCTCACCGACGAGGCGCTTGCCGTGATCGCTCGCAACCTCGAATCCTTCGCGCGCTTCTGCTGGGAGCCGTACCTCCACAACCCCAAGCTCCGCTACCGGCTGGGCCGCATCGACCTGCCGACGCTGCTGATCTGGGGCGAGGCGGACGGGATCGTGCCGGTCGAATACGGCAGGCGCTACCAGAAGGCGATCCCGGGCGCGCAGATGAAGGTCGTGCGTAAGGCGGGCCACTACCCCCATCTGGAACGGCCCGACGCCGTCCTGAAACTTCTGAACGCGTTCGTGCGCTAGTGCGGCGGATTCGAAGTTCGCTATATTCCTCGTGGCGGGTATCGAGGCGAACTTCGAATCCAATACCCCACTCGAATCAATGACTTGCTAGTGTCCCTATCGAAACCGCAGTTCGTGCGGTGTGCGACCCGGATTGAAACGGACTTTGGACCCGGGACACTAGGGCGAGAGGAGATCAGTCATGCTCTGCTGGCACTTCACCGAGATGCCCTATCCCGATTTCCCGGCCGATGCGAAGTCGATCCGCATCAACCTGCCCAACGAATGCTTCGACCCGAAGATCGGCGCCCGGCTCTACAACCGCTATCTCGACGAGCACTGCATCGCCGACGAGCTCGGCCTCAACATCATGTTGAACGAGCACCACCAGACGCCGACCTGCATCGACACCTGCGCGCCCCTGTCGGCCGCCATCCTGGCGCGCCAGACGCGCAACGCGCGCATCTGCATCCTCGGCAACCCGCTCGCGCACCGCAACGACCCGATCCGCATCGCCGAGGAGATGGCGATGATCGACTGCATCTCGGAAGGGCGGCTCGAATGCGGCTTCGTGCGCGGCGTGCCCTACGAGATCTACGCCTCGAACTCCAACCCGACCCAGACGGTCGAGCGCATGTGGGAGGGGATCGACCTCGTGGTCCGCGCCTGGCAGGCGACCGACAAGCCGTGGAACTACGAGGGCCGGTTCTGGCACCGCCGCTCGATCAACGTGTGGCCGCGGCCCTTCCAGACGCCGCACCCGCAGATCTGGATCACCTCATCGAGCGACAAGGAGAACGTCGCGCGCATGGCGCAGCGCGGCTACGTGTTCGCGATCTTTCTGCAGCCGGCTTCGGTGGTGAAGGAGATGTTCGACGTCTACCGCGCCAACTTCGTCGAGCACGGCCTGCCCGGCGGCGGCGGCATGGCCTACATGCCGCTGGTCTTCACCGGCGAGACCGAGGACGACGCGCGCAAGGGGGCGCAGGAGCTGACCTGGTACCTCTCCGCCGCCACCTCGCCGGCGCATTTCCGCAACCCGCCCGGCTACGCCCCGGTCGCCGCCAATGTGAGCATGATGCGCGCGACCGCGCGCGAGGGCGCGACCAAGTCGATCCGCCAGCGCAGCCTCGATTCGCTGATGGAGGAGGGGATCGTGCTCGCCGGCACGCCCAACTCGCTCGTCCAAAGGATCAAGGACTACTACGCCAAGGTCGGCGGGTTCGATCACCTGCTGATGATGCAGCAGGCCGGCTCGATGAGCCACGAGCGGGTGGTGCGGTCGATGACCCTGTTCGCGAAGGAGGTCTATCCGCAGATCAAGGATTTGCCGCGCACGCAGCCGGTCGAGCGTGCGCTTGCCAAGACCGCGTAGGTCGGCGATGGTCGCGTTCCAGGTCCATCTCGTCGGCGGCGTGCCGCTCGCCGACGCCGAGACGGTGTTCGGGGCGGCGAGCCGCATCCTCGGCCCCGCGCTGCCGCGCATTCCCGACGGCGAGGTCGGGCGCGGCTGGATGAGCTGGTTCGCGCCGATCATCACCGGGAACGACAGGCTCGAGCGCACCGACGAGGAGTTCCGTCCCCATCCGGGCGGCGAGCCGAGCTTCCGCTACCGGCTGCGGCCCGGCGTCGCGCCAGAGGAGGTGCGGTTCACCGGGCTGCGCCACGCCGCGGTCGCCATCGAAAGCTACGGCGTGTTCGCGCGCCTCAAGGCGGCGGGCGCGATCCGGCCCGAGGCGCGGTTCCAGTGCACCCTCGCCCACCCGATCCCGGTGATCCGGCGCTACTTCCCTGAGGCGCTGCAGGATGCGATCGAGCCGGCGTTCGAGCGCGCGCTCCTGGGCGAGGTGGCGAAGATCGTCGACGTCATCCCGCATGCCGAGCTCGCCATCCAGTGGGACTGCGCCTCGGCGGTGTTTGCGACGCTCGAGCGCGGCGAGCCCTCGCGCTTCGGCCGCACGCGCGAGGAGATGTACGGCCCCCTCGCCGAGCGGCTGGCGCGGTTCGGCCAAGCGATGCCCGCCGACGTCGAGCTCCTCTACCATTTCTGCTACGGAAACTCGAACGGCCGCCACTCGGTCGAGCCGTCGAGCACGCGCGACGCCACCATCATGGCCAACCGGGTGAGCGCGATCCTGGGACCGGCGCGGCCGATCCAGCTCATCCACCTGCCGGTGCCGATCGCACGCGACGACGACGACTACTTCCGCCCGCTCGCCGGCCTCGATCTCGCCCATGGGACTCGCATCGCGCTCGGGCTCGTGCACCTGAAGGACGGGGTCGAGGGCGCCGAGCGGCGCATCGCGACCGCGCGGCAATACCTTCCGACTTTCGCCATCGGCACCGAGTGCGGGCTCAGCCATGTGCCTCCCGACCAGGTCGTTCCCACGCTTCGCCTCCACGCCGCCCTCGCCGGCGGGTAGGGCGCCTCTTTCTGTCAGGTGAGCGCGCTGACGCCGACCCGGAACGTCGCGCGGAGCCGATCCCCCGCAGCGACCAGGTGCAGACCGTCGCCGCTCGCCAGCGCATTGGTCGGCGCGGTCATCGGCTCCAGGGCGACGAAGTCGCGCCCGGGCGGCACGAACACCTGGGCGTAGGGATAGCCCTCGCGGAACTCCACCGCGATCCGCCGGCCGCCGCCTTCGATGGCGAGGGTGGCCGTGGGCGCGGTGAGCGCGAACCCGTCGTCGAACGTCGTCGTGCCGATGGGCCCGTCCGTCGCGGCGAAAGTCGCTTTTGCGCCGGTCGGGATCTGGCGGTCGTCGAGCGACAGGCGGCGCATCGCCGGCAGGCTGAGCCGCCATTCCGCGCGCGGCACGCCGGGCAGGCTGAAGTAGGGGTGGAAGCCGAAGCTCACCGGCACCGGCCCGTCGCTTCCGGCGACGAGCGTCGTCTCGATTGTCAGCCCGTCCGGGTCCAGCGCCACTGTCATCTCCAGACGGTGGTGGAAGGGGAAGACGGCGAGCAGCGCCGGGTCCGACCAGTCGAGCCGGGCGGCGAGGCGGTCGGCGCGCACGTCCGTCACCTGCCATTTAAGCCGCGCCCAGACCGCCCCGTGTATCGGAAGGCCGTGCTCTTCCTTGTGCAACAGGTCCGAGTTCGGATCGAGCGTCACCTCGCGCCCGGCGGCGCGGTAGTCGTACCCGGCTAGCCGGTTCGCCCACGGGTGCAGCAGCGGGATGCCGCCGGTGCTGCCCTTCGCGGCGGCGGCTTCCAGGTCCTCGACCCGGCCCAGGACCTCCACCCCCTTATGGCGGAGCGAGGCGCCGATCATCCCGGCGCCGGGCAGGAACACCGCCTCTAGATCGCCCGCGGCGAGCGTCCGCGGGTCCGCGTCCTTCAGCGCGCCCGTGTATCCGGTCTCCGCCATCACTGCCCCCCTTTCGCCATTGCGGCAACCCCTCTCCTTGCCCCTTGGCGCCGCCGGACAGCCCAGTGGACCGTCCGGCGGTCCTAAGGGTGGGAGGGGGGCTCCGTTCAGCGAGGACCGCGTCCGATCGGATATGGTCCTCCTTTCATCCGCTAAGCCAGCTGCGCGGCGGGTCCAGTGGTCCAGCCCTCGCGGCCGGTCCTGCCCTTGAACTCCGGATAGCCGTAGGTCGGCGCGAACAGCTCCTCGATCGGCACCTTCTTCGGGATCATCGCCTGCTCGTAGAGGTAGGTGACGAGCGCCTCCAGGGTGGGCCGGTTCTCCTCGACGCCGTAGGGCCAGAACGCGCCCTCGAACACCCGGTCGATCTCGTGGAAGTCGGCCACCATCCACGGCATCATGTAGCGCAGCGCGCCCACGTCGCGCGCCTTCGCGATCGCCATCGCGCGGGATTCGCAGCAGGCGTTGTAGAGGCTGGTCGCGACGAACGGGTGCGCCTCGTACAGCGAGCGCTTGATCGCCAGCACGTGCATGATCGGGAAGATCTTGGTGCGCTTGAAATAGTCGGCCTCGACCTCGCGGAAGTTGGGGAACAGGCGCTGGATCTTCGGGTTGCGGCCGAACGGCTCGGGGATCGAGGCGGTGATCATGGCGTCGATGCCGCCGTTCTTGGCGCCGTCTTCGAGAAGCTGGTTGAGCGAGCGGCCGGACTCGTTCTGCTCGAGGTCGATCTTCTTGAGGAGCGGCAGCACGCTGGGCTTGCCGTGCGTGCCGGCATGCTCCATCGCGCCCTGGACCCACGAGACGGTCGAAAGGTCGACGCCGTACTCGTGCTGCAGCAGCCCGCGGATGAACACCGCCGCCGTCTGCACGTAGAGCGGCACGCCGACCCGGCGCCCCTCCAAATCCTTCGGCTTCTTGATGCCGGAATCGGTGTTGACGAAGATGAACTGGTGGCGGAACACCCGCGAGATCATCACCGGCAGGGCGACGAAGGGCGAATCGCCAGCGATGTGCTTGGTGATGTGCTCGGACAGCGAGAACTCGGACGCGTCGAACTCCTGCCCGCCGCCCATCCGGTCGAAGATCTGGCGCGGGTCGTCGATCGGCATGAAGTTGAGGTCGATGCCGGCCGGCTTCACGTCGCCGGTGTAAAGCGCGTGCATGCGGTCGTAGAAGCCGCAGGCCATGGTGATCGGAAGGTTGGACATCCCGGCAAGCCTTTCTGTATCTATTCCCTCGGCGTGCGGCCAGTTTAGGCAGCGAGCCTGCGGCGGGGCAAGCGGCGGGTCGCGGCGCGCGCCGAAACCGGCGATAAATCGGCCGTCAAGGCGGCGCCGGTACGACAGGGAGACGAAAACGATGTCGAAGGCACGCCTTGGAGGCGTCCGCCCGCGCCCGGCAGGGGCGCGGCGGTGATCGGCGAGCGGCTGACCTACCGGCTGGTGCAGGCGGGCTGCGCCATCCTTCTGCTCGTCGCATGGTACATCTCGACCAGCGAGGGTTGGGTGAACCCGATCCTCCTGCCGTCGCTGCCCAGGTCGGTGCACGAGTTCGTCGTGCTGGTCGCGAGTGGGGCGTTCTGGCCGGCGCTCAAGATCACGCTTTCCGAACTGATCACCGCGTTTGCCATCGCGGCGGGCTTCGGTTGCATCGTCGGCTATGTGGTGAGCTTGACCCGGTTCACCGTGCGCGTGTTCGACCCGCTGTTCGCCGGGCTCTACTCGATCCCGGCGATCCTGCTGTTCCCGCTCTACGTGCTGTTCTTCGGCATCGGCGAGGGCTCGAAGATCGCCATCGGCGCGACCATCGCCTTCTTCCCGGTGGTGCTCAACACCATTGCCGGGTTCGACTATGTCGACCGGACCTACGTGCGCGTCGCCAAGTCGATGGGCGCCTCGCAGATCCAGATGTTCTGGTCCGTGATGCTGCCCGCGGCATTCCCGGTGGTGCTGACGGGGCTCCGCATCGGCTTCATCCTGGCGTTCCTGTCAATCCTCGGGACCGAGACGATCTCCTCGCTCGGCGGGCTCGGCTTCCAGATCGTCACCCATTCCGAGCGGATCGAGCCGGCGAAGATGTTCGCCTACATCTTCCTCGCCATCATCATCTCGTTCCTGCTGAACGCGTTCGTGTCGTATCTCGACCGACTGGCGCGCCGAGGCCAGGCATGAGCGCGCGGCTCGGGCCGGGCACGGTACGGCTCCTCGTCGTCGTGGGGCTGGTGATCCTGTGGGAGGTGGGCGTCCGCCTCGCCAACGATCCGGACTTCCTGTCGACGCCGGTGCAGATGGTCCGGGCGTTCATTGGCTTCTTCGACGACCCGGACGTATTCGTGGCGATCCGGACCACCTTGTGGGAGCTGGTGATCGCCTTCGCCCTCGCGGTCGCGGTCGGGCTGCCCATCGGGCTCGCCATCGGGCTCAAGCGCTTCGCCTACGGCTCGTTCTATCCCGTCGTGGTGCTGCTCTACGCCATTCCGCAGGCGACGATCCTGCCGCTCGTCATCCTGATCTTCGGCATCGGGCCTGAGGCGAAGATCGCCTTCGGCTTCTCGCATGGCGTGTTCGCGATCATCGTGAACGTCGTGGCGGGCGTGCAGGGGATCAAGCCGCTGCTGATCGACTCGGCCCGGTCGATGGGGGCGAGCCGCCGCCAGGTCATATGGAATGTGGTGATCCCGCACGCCGTGCCGAGCTTCTTCACCGGCCTCCGGCTCGCGATGACCGGCGTGCTGCTCGGCGTGCTGCTGGCCGAGCTGTTCGTCTCGCAGGAAGGGGTGGGGCACTTCACCCGGCTGTTCACGGAGAGCTTCCAGCCGCAGAAGCTGTTCGCCCTGATCGCCGCGCTTGCCGCCATCGCGGTCACGCTCAACGAACTCATGCGCCGCATCGAGCGCCGCATGAGCCTCTGGCACGACTGACGCCGGGCGGGGTCGGGCGTCCCCCGGTCCTAACCTTCGGCGCTCGGGAGTCGCGCGCCTACCACTTGGCGAGGACGAGCTCGGCCATCGCGTCCTCCCACTTCATGCCGCGCGGCACGACAGTGTCGTAGGGGCGGACGTCGCGATGCAGCGCGGGATCGACGCCCTTGGGCGTCTCACCGCGCTCGATCGCGAAAGTGGCGTCCAACAGCAGCTTCCGCATGGCGATGATCGCCTTGTCGGAACTGCCGAGATACTCCTTCGAGCGGTCGACGATCGGCCCCATGCCTTCCTGCAGCGCGATGTCCTGGGTGTTGATGCCCTCGATGCCGGTGTAGGACCGGGTCCGCTGTAGATCGCGGTCGATCATGTGGTCGTTCGAAAGGTTGCGCTTCAGGCGGAACGTGCCGGGGATCAAATGGTGACGGCCGCGCCCGGCATGGGACTCGAACTCTTCGGCGAACTCGGGCGAGATCGTCGCGTTCTCGTTGATCCCGCACATCCAGTTCCATGAATAGGTCTGGGTGTCGTCGATCGGCACCCAGATGTGGCCGTCGAGCTTGGGTACGTCGTAATTGCCGCCGCCGTTCCAGTGGGTCACGCCGCCGCGGAGCTGCTGCCACGGCAGCACGTAGTGGTAGATCCGCACGTACTCGCCATCGTCCTTGAGGTCGCGGCGCGAGACGTAATAGTAGCCGTAGTCGGTGGTGTAGACCTCGATCCGTGGCGCGCCGTCGCGCGCGCGAAGCTGCGTCATGTCGTGGATGTCGTTGTTGTGCAGGAACGACGAGTGCGAGGTGTCGAGCCCGCCCTCGAGCGACTGCAGCCAGTTGCATTGGATATAGGTCTTGGACAAATGCCGGTGCGTCTCGGGCGCGCGCATCCATTCGTAATCGGGCGGCGGCGGGCGGTGCTCGTCCGGCCCGAGATAGGCCCAGATCGCGCTGCCCTTCTCGCACGTCGGGTAGGCGTTGATCCTGACCTTGGCCTTCATCGGGCTGCCGGCGGGCTCTGACGGCAAATCGACGCAGTTGCCGTCCGTGTCGAACTTCCAGCCATGATAGACGCAGCGCAGCCCGCACTCCTCGTTGCGGCCGTAGAACATGGGCGCCCTCCGGTGCGGGCAGTAGGCATCGACCAGCCCGACGCGCCCCTCGGTGTCGCGGAACGCGATCAGATGCTCACCGAGAACGCGCACCCGGACCGGCGCGCCGTCCTTCTCCGCAAGCTCCGACGTGAGAAGGATCGGCTGCCAGTAGCGGCGCAACAGCTCGCCCATCGGGGTGCCGCGGGAGACGCGCGTCAAGCGTTCGTTCTCTTCGGGCTTCAGCATACCAATGGCCTTTCCTGTCCGGCATCCGCCGCCGTGCGGCCGGATGCAGCCCCGCCCAATGCCTTGGAAAATATGCGATTCCAGCAAAAACTTTAGCGCCGGGAAAAAAGGGGGTCAAGCGACGGGGCGGTCACGCAGCCTTGCGGTGCCCGCACGGCGCGGCGCATGGCCATTGCGAGATCGCCGCGGCGATAACACAATGCGGTCCCCGGCGCGGCCGCCGGAGCGGGGAGCGTCTTTCGCATGATTGGCCCCAGATGATTGGATTGGGATTGGCCTCCTCGCACGCGCCGGCGATGTTCCGGCCGAAGGAAGTGTGGCCCGCGATCTACGCCTTCCGCACCCCGGAGGTGTCGCAGCCGGCCGCGGCGGCGGGCGAGACGGCCGAGGTCATCCAGGGCTACATCGACCGCATCGAGAACGGCTTCGCGGTGCTGCGCGACCAACTCGCCCGCTACCGCCCCGACGCGCTGGTCATGATCGGCGACGACCAGGGCGACCTGTTCGCGCCGCAGGCGATGCCCGCCTTCTGCGTGTTCCGCGGCGACGACATCTGGGGCTCGACCGCAATCCGCTACCTCCACGAGCCGGAGGAGGGAAGCATCGTCCGGCTGCGCGGCCACCCGCGCCTTGCCGACGACATTTTGAAGGGGCTGATGAAGCGCGGCTTCGACCCGATGTTCATGACCGACGTGAAAGACGCCGGCCGCGCCCGGCGCGGCATGAGCCACATGGTCACCTACCCCGCGCCGAAGCTGATGCCGGCGCTCGACGTGCCGGTCGTGCCCATCCTGATCAACGAATACTACCCGCCCTTGCCGACGGGCGAGCGCTGCTGGGCGCTGGGGCGGGCGCTCGCCGACATCCTGGCCGACCGGCCGGAACGGATTGCGCTCTACGCCTCGGGCGGGCTGTCGCACGACCCCGGCGGGCCGCGCGCCGGCTGGATCGACGAGCCGCTCGACCGCTGGATCCTCGAACGGCTCGCGCACGGCGACGACCGGGCGCTGGCCGGGCTGTTCGCCATCGATTCCGACACGCTGCGCGGCGGCACCGGCGAGGTGCGCGCCTGGATCGCCGTGGCGGCCGCGATGGGGCGGCCAGCGACGGTGGTGGACTACATCAAGGCGCATCATGCGAAGACCGGGCTCGGCTTCGCCTATTGGCCGCCGGTCGAGGGCTAGAGGCCGGCGCGGCGACAAGACCGAAGCAGCATCATCAGGAAGGAAACGCAACATGGCGAACGCAGTCATCCGCTCCCGCTGGGTCATGGCCAACGGGGTGAGGACCCACTACTCGGAAACCGGCGACAACGGCCGGCCGATCGTCGCGCTGCACGGCGGTGGCGCCGGCTCGTCGGGCGCGGCCGGCATGGGCGCGGTCATGGAGCGGCTCGCCGACACCTACCGCGTCATCGCGCCCGATTCGATCGGCGGGTTCGGCCTCACCGACCCGTACGCGCCGGCGCCCCAGGGGCTCATCAGCCGGACGCAGCACACCGCCGACGTGATCGACGCGCTCTGCCTCGACAAGTTCACCATCCTCGGCAATTCGCAGGGCGCGTTCTGCGCTGCCCTCTATGCCATGCTGCACCCGGAGAGGGTCGACAAGGTCATCCTGGTCTCCTCCCTCACCATCGCCAACGCGATCGGCATCTCCCAGCCGCCGAACGACGCGATGAAGGCGCTCGGCAGCTACGACGGCACGCGCGAGGCGATGCGCCGGCTCCTGGAGGCGCTGATCGTCGACCGCGCGCGCATCACCGACGCGCTGATCGACGAACGCCAGGCGGCGGCGACGCGGCCCGGCGCGCTCGACTCGTTCAAGGCGTTCGGCAAGGCGATCCGCGCGACGCGCGAGGACCCGCTGCTCGCGCACCTCTCCAACATGAGGGAGAGCCTGCCGCTGCTCGCCAAGCAGCTTCCGACGATCTTCCTGTGGGGCGATTCGGACCCGTTCGCGATCCCGGCGACCGGCAAGCAGATCGAAGAGAAGGTGCCCGGCATCAGGTTCCACTGGGTCAAGGGCGCCGGCCATCAGGTGCAGAACGACAAGCCCGACGAATTGGCCGCCATCATCCGCGCCTTCCTCGGCGGATAGCCGGCGCTTCGGTCCCGGGGCGGCATCGCCGCCCGGGCTTGACGCACGTCAAGACGGGCGCGCGAATTCGGCGCAGTCTCGCCTCGCGGCCGGACCGCCGGGCCGCCCCGAGGACCGAGCATGCCCGCCCACATCTACCGCTATATCCTGAACACCACCGTTCGGCACCAGCTGCCGATCTGCCTGTTGACCCTGGTGGTCGTCGGGTTGTCGATGGCGCCCCTGGAGCTGCAGCGCCGCATCATGAACGACGCGCTGGGCGCGCGAAGCGCCATGCTCCTCGCCCCGCTCGGCGGGCTCTACCTCTTGACGCTGCTGGTGCAGGGCGGCCTCAAATACTGGCTCAACCTGGCGCGCGGCCGGCTGGTGGAGGACACCACGCGCCGGCTGCGCGAGGCGATCTACCGCCGCATCGGGCCGATGCTCGCGAACGGCCACAGCGTGGACGAGGCGCGCCGGCTGGAAAGCGGCGCGGTTGTTTCGATGGTCGCGTCCGAGGCCGAGGACGTGGGCGGGTTCGTCGGGGATGCGATCTCGCTGCCGCTGCTTCAGGGCGGCACGGTGATCGCGATCACCGGCTATCTCCTGTGGCTGCAGCCCTTGATCGCGAGTTTCGCCGTCATCGTCTACCTGCCCCAGATCTTCGCCGTGCCGCCGGTACAGCATACGATCAACCGCCTCGCCCGGCTCTACGCGCGCCAGGTGCGCCGGCTCGGCGACCTGGTGGTCGAGACCGCGGCGGGCGGCGCGGCAGGGGCGGCGCTGGCCGAGCCGTTCGCCCGCACCGCAACCTTCGCCTTCGACACGCGGGTCCGCATTTACCGCCGCAAGTTCTTCCTGACCGCCATCGGCAATTTCCTCGACGCGATGGGCCCGCTCGCCATCCTGATGATCGGCGGGTGGATGGTGATCCACCGCGGCATCGACGTCGGCACCATCGTCGTCTTCATCTCCGGCTTCCAGAAGATCGCCGGTCCGTGGGACGAGCTGGTGAATTTCTACCGCGCCGCGTCGAACGCGCAGACCAAGTACGCGCTGATGCGCGAGACCATGCTGGCGGGCGGGTGAGGACGGAACGGGCGGATCGGCCGGACTACAATGTAGGGGCGGGTCCCCGCCCCGCCCCTTGCGCTGCGCAACGCGGGCCGGTCGGGGACCGGCTCCTACGAATGCCGGGACGCCCCCGCTACTTCACTTCACCGTCAGGACGGCGCAGGTGGCGCGCGAGGAGACCTTGTGCGACACGCTGCCGAGCAGGAGGCCCTTGACCTCGCCGAAGCCGCGCGTGCCCATGACGATCAGGTCGGCCTTCGCGCGCCGCGCCGCCTCGATCACCGCGTCGCCGGGATCGCCGTCGGTGAGCTCGGTCGCGACATTCTTCACGCCGGCCTCTTTCGCCGTCTTCTCCGCCCGCGCCATCACCTGGCGCCCGATCGGCTCGAGGAGCTCGCGCGGCGCCGGGATCGGGCCGTAGCTGCCGGCCATGCCGGCCGTCGCCATCGCGGACTGGATGTCGATCTCGTAATTGTCGAGCAGGTCGCGCTGGTCCTTCGTCAGGTCGCGCTTGACGGCGAGCTTGCGCAGCGTCTCCGAGCTCGCGTCGCGCAGCAGCACGTGCAGCACGACGAGGCGGGCGTTGAACTTGGCGCCGATCTCGCCAGCGAGCGCCAGGGCCTTCTTGGCGTGGTCGGAGCCGTCGAAGGCGACGACGATGGTCCGGATCATGGTTTCTTCTCCCCTCTCGCGGGCCGGCTCGCGACGCCTGTCCGAGCCGTGCGGAATGCGCCTTCCATAGCACGGCCGGCCGGCGGTCCGTTGACGTAAATCAACGGGGCGGCACCGGCAAAGGGTCTCGCACGAATCGGGCGCCGGTGTAACATCCGCCGGATTCGGGACGCCGAGGCGGGCCACGCGCCCTGTTGCCTCGGCCGGGGGAGGGGAAACATGGCCAGTTTCGGTGAAGCTGCCGGTGCCGGCGGCAGCCTGAGGGAAATCAACGCGCGGCTCGAGCGGCTGCCCTACACCTCGTGGCACACGAAGATGCGGCTCATCTTCGGGACCGCATGGTTCTTCGACGCGTTCGATTCGCTCGCCATCGCCATCGTGCTGCCGGCGCTGATCGGGATGTGGAAGCTCCACCCCGAGCAGATCGGTGGGCTGATCTCCATCGGCTTCGCCGGCCAGCTCGTCGGCTCGATCGTCGCCGGCTGGGCGGCCGAGCGCTGGGGCCGCATCCCGACGGCGATGGTGACGCTCCTGATCTTCACGCTGGGGTCGCTCGCCTGCGCGTTCGTGTCGACCTACGACCAGCTTTTCTGGGTGCGTTTCGTGCAGGGTCTGGGGCTCGGCGGCGAGGTGCCGATCATGGCCGCCTATGTCAACGAGTTCGCCAAGGCCGAACGGCGCGGGCGGTTTTCGCTCGGCCTCCAGGTGCTGTTCGCCATCGGCCTGTTCATCTGCGCGCTGGTCGGCATCTGGGTGGTGCCGCATCTCGGCTGGCGGTGGATGTTCGTCATCGGCGCCGTGCCGGCGCTCATCGTGTTCCCGATGCGCTCGTCGCTGCCCAACTCGCCGCGCTGGCTGGCGAGCAAGGGCCGCGCCGCCGACGCTGCGCGCGCCATCGAGCGCATCGAGCAGGTGGCGCTATCCGAAGGCAAGACCCTGCCGCCGCTCCCTGCACGACTGCCGCCGGTGATCGAAGCCGACACGCAATTCAGCCACCTTTTCAAGGGGCTCTATGCCAGGCGCACGGTGGTGATCTGGCTTCTGTGGATCTGCGCCTACTTCATCACCTACGGGCTGACGGCCTGGGCGCCGTCGCTGTTCCGCACAGTGTACAAGCTGCCGCTGCAGCAGTCTTTGACCTATGGCTTCGTGCTGCAGGGGATCGGGCTGATCGGGGCGTTCGCCACCGTGTGGCTCTTGGACGCGATCGGCCGCAAGCGGCTGTTCTCGATCGGCTTCCTGGTCGGCTGCCTGCCGCTGCTCGTCTTCGTCTTCCTCGGCCCGGTCTCGGCGGAGGACGTGCTGATCCTGGTCGGCGTCGGCTTCGCCTTCATCACGCCCCTCGCGCTCGGCCTCGCCACCTACACGGCGGAGAGCTATCCGAACCACATGCGGGCGCTCGGCGGCGGCGTCGCCGGGGCGTGGCAGCGCGGCGCGTCGATGGTCGGCCCGCTCGCGGTCGGGTTCGTCCTGGGGCACTGGGGACTCAACGCCGTGTTCGTGATGTTCGGCGTTTCGGCCCTGATCGGGGGGGTGGTCTGCGTCTCGCTCGCCGTCGAGACGCGCGGCCGCGTGCTGGAGGAGGTCTCGCCGGTCCTCTGACCGGCACGGCCTCGCTGCCGACGAAGGCCCGGGCGAGCCCGGGCCTTCTTCTTGCGCGGCCGCCTACAGCACCGAGAGCATTGCCGCCACCATCGGGTGGCGCACCACGTCCCGGTCGGTCATGCGGATCACCGCGACCCCGGCCATGCCGTCGAGCCGGGCGGCGATGTCGGTGAGGCCCGAGAGGCCCGGCAGCAGGTCGTTCTGGTCGGGATCGCCGGTCAGCACCATGGTCGAGTCCCAGCCCAGCCGGGTCAGCAGCATCTTGAGCTGGCCGAACGTGCAGTTCTGCGCCTCGTCGATGATGACGGCGGCGTGGTTCAGCGTGCGCCCGCGCATATAGGCGACCGGCGCGACCTCGACCGTGCCGTCGGCGATCAGGGCGCGCAGCCGCTTGGCGCCCAGCCGCTCGCCCAGCGCGTCCGTGATTGGCCGAAGGTAGGGGGCGAGCTTGGCGTGCAGGTCGCCCGGCAGGTACCCCAGGCTCTCACCCGCCTCGACCGCCGGGCGGCACAGCACGATGCGGCGCACCGTTCCCGCCTCGAGTGCCTCGACCGCCTTGGCGATCGCGAGGAAGGTCTTGCCGGTCCCGGCCGGCCCCAGGGCGATGACCACCCGTGCGGTCTCCAGCGCGGCGACGAAGGCGGCCTGGTTGGCGCTCTTCGGCCGCACGTTGCGCACGTAGCGGCTCGCGCCGTGGTCGCCCTCGAAGGGCCCCGGCGCCTCGGCCGTGCTGAACAGAGGATGGATTCCGTGCGTCTCGTGCCCGGCCTTGCGCGCGCTACGCTTGCCCAACTTGACCTCCGCATGTGGTTGTGAAGCCCGCGCGCGGAACGGCGCCAAACTCCCGGAAACCGCCGGAAATCGGCGGTTCCGCTGGGGTTGGGGCGCGGGCGAGGCAGGTTGGCTCGGCAGCCGAGGAACGGTGCGGAAACGCAGGAACCGGCGAGCCTGAGCCATGGGACCGAACTTAAGGTCACGCCGGTGACGCTATCATGACAGCCGAATTCGGCGCCCGCCCGATCCGCGGGCCGGGCCCCGGTCATGCGTGGCCCCGCAGGGGCAGAACGCGGTCCCGCATCCCCTTTTCAACAAGGTAAAATTCTCTTGTCAACGGGCCCGCGTGCGGCTAGCTTCCGAGCCTAGATCACTTTAGCCGCCTTCGTCGCCGCGGCGGCGTACGGGCGAAAGCGGTCGTTAACGTCTCCGGTGCGATACAGCGTGTCGGTCACCTGAGCAAGTGGAGGGGATATGAAAAAGGGAACTCATGACGACCTCGGCGCTCGTCGCCGCGGGGATGTTCGGGCTGTCGGGCCACGCCCTTGCGCAGGGCAAGCCGATGAACCCGATCCAGCTCAAGGTCGGCGGCTACATGACCCAGTTCGTCGGCGTGGCCTCCAACCGGCCGAAGGCCGACACGGGGATCACGGCGACCGGTACGGTCGACCAGCAGACCGAGGCGGAAATCCATTTCGACGGCCAGGCCAAGCTGGATAACGGCCTGCAGGTCGTCGCCCATGTCGAGTACGAAGTCGCCGGCAGCCCGGGCAACGTGGTCGACCAGGAATATTTGATCCTGCGCAACGGGTTCGGCCAGGTCATCCTGGGCAACGACGATCCGGTCGCCGCGCTGATGAACAACGGCTACATGACGCCGTTCGTCACCACGGTCGGCGACAACCTGACCTATGACATCACGCCGTGGGTTCCCACGCCACGTGGTAGCCCGGTCACCCATGGGTCGCCCTTCGCCGGCGCCCTGCAGGACTCCAAGATGGAGGGCTGGATCGACGACGCGAGCGAGATCGTCTATGTCTCGCCGCGCATCGCCGGGCTGCAGGTCGGCGTCTCCTACGCGCCCGAACTCGGCCCAGCAGCTCATTGGTGGGTCCCAGCTTCGCACCCTGCCGGGCCAGACAGGGGCGGGCGGTCCCGGCAGGAGTGTGTCCGACAACTGGTCGTTCGCGGCGAACTACACCTTCGCCATCGACCAGTTCAAGGTCGGCGCCTCAGTGGGCTACACGCGCGGCAACGGTCTTGGCAGAGCCGGGGGCGCAGCCACGGACAAGGACCCCCGCATGGCGGGCGGCGGCGTCCGGGTCGATTACGGGCCGTTCCGGGTGAACGCCGGCTACAAGAGCGTCTGGGGCCTCGAAAACGGCAACGGCAACGCGAACGGCACCGACACCCGCAACACGGCGACCGCCGGGTTTTCGAACCAGGGCCATATGTGGATGGCCGGCGCCCTGTACCGGTGGGGTCCGAACGGGGTGAGCCTGGGCTGGCAGAAGGGCTATGAGCAGGGCATGATCGGCGCGCGTGCCACATCGCTGACTCTGATGAACGCCTCCTACTCGCGTACCCTCGCGCCGGGCATCAAAGCCGACGCGAACGTCGCCTATGGGAACTTCGACGGCCAGGACCGAGCGGGCCAAGTGGGCCACGTCGGCTGGGCGTTCGTCACCGCCTTCCGCCTCGACTTCTAAACGTCGCGGCAGAAGCGAAAAGACCAGGGGGCGGCTTCGGCCGCCCTCTTCGTTTTTGGGGGTCGGAATCTCGGGCTTAGCGGAACGGTCGGTTGCCTACGATCCAAGCGACGATCGAGTAGCGTACTCCGTCAGTCACTGGCAGGACGCGATGCATCGCGTAGGCCGGAAACAGGATGATGGCGCCCCTCGCCCGCTCCGCCCTCGTCGTCGCGGTTCCAGTCGAGATTTCCAAGTCACCGCCCTGGTATTCGGTTGGGTCGCTGAGCTGGACCGAGACGCTGAGCTTGCGATGGGCGAACGCACCGCGCGCGCCCAGGTCCATATGCCAGTCATAATACTCGTGGGGACGGTAGGCACTAAACTGGAGCCGCTCCGATCCGGTCAGTTCGAACCCCCAGAACTCGTCGTTGAACTTGTTTACCGTGGCCGCGATGCGCTCGAGCATCCAGCCGTGCTCCAGAACTCGGCGGAAACAGCGCGACGGTCGAACGACGCGCATCGGGTGCCCGTTCCAGCGCGGTCACCTGCCCGGCCGCCAGCGGTAGCGCGAGGCCGGCCGACACAATTCGCGTACATTCTTCGCCGCTGAATAAAGGAACGGTCTGCACCAGCGGTGCCAGGATACGCGGCGGCTGCAATCTCGATTCGACCGGGGCGGCAGTGTATGTGGCCATGTTGGACGAGTCCCTAAGTTGCCGCAGTATATAGCGTCATTCGAGTCAGGCAACGAGGAGGGCTCTCCGCCCGTTAATGACCCGACACCACGATATCGATCCCTGTCAATCTGTCCGGACCGGCGACGGTACGGCGCGACGCTTTGACAGCGAATCGGCCCGGCGCGTCGTCTCCGGCAGGCGGTAGCGCGGCGCGCAGGCGAGCACGATCTCGACGGCGCTCGCGAACGACATTCGATGACCGACCGAGACATAGACCGGCCGCGTCGCGGCACGCGCGCTCACGCCCGCTTGCGCATGCCGGCGGCCAGGCGAATCACCCGCACGGTCTCCGACCAGGTGACGTAGCGCTCGATCTCCGCGATTTTCACCCACATCACCTCGGCCACGTCGTCGGCCGCCACCGCCTCGCCGGCGCGCCACTCGGCCGCCACGTCGACCAGCGTGTAGTGCATGAGCACACGCCCGTCGTCATCGCGGCTGATGGCGTCGATCACGTCGATCAGCGCGAAGATCTCGGCATCGAGGCCGGTCTCTTCGGCGAGCTCGCGCCGTCCCGCCTCGAACACGGTCTCGCCCGTCTCCTGCGCGCCGCCGGGGATCGACCAGACGTTGCGGCGCGGCTCCTTGCCCCGCTTGCAGAGCAGCACCTCGTCGCCGCGGAACACCACGACGCCGACGCCCACGTAGGGCCGCGACGGGTAGGACCGGTCCTCGGGCACCGCCACGTCACGCCCCCGGCGAATCGAATCGGCCGGCGCCCTTGCGCGGCCAGACGAGCCACAGCGCCGCCGCTGCGGTCAGCGACAGGGTGGCCAGCATGCCTGCCTGGTGCGCGGCGGCGGGGTAGCCCCCGCCGGCGAGGCGCGGGTAGAGCCCGACGATCTCGCCCACGCCCCACTGCACGATGAAGGCGACGACGAAGCTCAGCATGTTCTGCGCCGAGTTGGTGCGCCCGGCGAGATTGGTCGGGAAGTAACGGCCGTAGAGCGCATAGACCAGAATGCCGGAGGAACCCAGGCAGCCGAAGGCGAAGCAGAGCGGCAAAGCGATCGCCGTCGCCTGGGCCGCGAACAGGGCCTCCACCGTCAGCGTCCCGAAGATCGCGAAGATCACCCCCCACACTGGCGGGATGCCGCGCCTGAGCGCCCAATCGGCGAGCGCGCCCGAGCCGAACACGCCGCACAGGAATCCAATATTGAACAGGAACAGCCCGTCCGCCACCCGCGCCTGGTCGAACCCGCGACGTCGCGCAGCCACGGCGCCGCCCACAGCGTCTGGTAGGCCATCACCGAAGCGGTGTTGACCGAGGCGGCGACGGCGAGGCGCCAGAAGATCGCCGCCCGGAACACGCGGCCGAGCCCGGCGATCTGCGCCTTCAGCGTGTCGGTGCGGGTCGCGCGCTCGCCCGGTGCGTCCGGCACCGCGAAAAACACCAAGGCCGCCGCCGCGACCGTCAGCGCGGCAAGGAGCCAGAACACGCCGCGCCAACCGACCAGCGGCACCAGCGCGTCGACCGGGATCGTCGCCGACAGCGCGCCGAGCGCGCCGAACGCGGTGGCGCAGCCGTTCATCAGCGGAAGCCGGTCCTTGGGCCACCACATCACGTTGGCCTTGAAGCACGCCATCAGGCAGGTCGAGACGCCGAGCCCGATCAGCCCGCGCCCCAAGGTCAGCGCGGCGAAGCTCGTGCCCGCGGCGAACAAAGCCGCCCCCGCGGCGGCGAACAGCAGCAGCACCGCCTGCACGCGGCGCGGGCCGTAACGGTCGAGCATCAGCCCGAGCGGCACCTGGCAGATGGCGAACACGAAGAAATAGACGCTGGTCAGAAGCCCCAGCTTGCCCGCGTCGAGCCCGAAATCGGCGACGAGGTGCGGCGAGATGATCGCATTCACCGCCCGGAACAGATAGGAGAGATAATAGCCGAGCGCAAAAGGCAGCAGCACGGTGAGCACCACCGCGAGCTGGCCCGGCGCGTGCGCCGCCTCGGCCTTCGGTCCCGCCATCGTCGATCCGCTTCCGCCGCGCGCCGCGGCCCCGGCGCACCCTAGCGAGTCGGCCTGCGTGCCGGCAAGCGCTGCGGCGGCTTGACGGGCGGTCGCGCGCTTCCTACCGTCCGGCGCGGAGGCCGCATGACACCGATTCGCTCGCTCGCCGCCGATCTCGCCGCCGGGCGCACGACGTCCGCCCGGCTGGTCGAGGACGCGCTCGCCCGCATCGCCGACCAAGCGGGCGAAGGGCGCCGCACATTCCTCAAAATCCACGACGCGCAGGCGCGCGCGGCGGCGAAGGCGAGCGACGCGCTGCGCGCCGCCGGTATCGTGCCGTCGCCGCTCGCCGGTCTTCCGGTCTCGGTCAAGGACTTGTTCGACCTCGCGGGCGAGGTGACGACCGCCGCCTCGAAGGCGACCGCCGACGATCCGCCCGCCGCCGCCGACGCCCCTGCCATCGCGCGGCTGCGCGCCGCCGGCGCCATCGTGGTCGGCCGCACCAACATGACCGAGTTCGCCTATTCCGGCCTCGGCCTCAACGCCCATTTCGACACGCCGCGCAACCCGTGGGACCGCGCGACCGGGCGCATCCCCGGCGGCTCGTCCTCGGGCGCCGCGGTTTCGGTGGCGGACGGGATGGCGGCCTTCGCCATCGGCACCGACACCGGCGGGTCGGTGCGCATCCCGGCCGCCCTCTGCGGCCTCACCGGCTTCAAGCCGACGGCGCGGCGCATCCCGCGCGACGGGGCGTTCCCGCTCTCCTATTCGCTCGAACTCCGTGGGCCCGCTCGCGCCGACCGTCGCGTGCTGCGCGCTGGTCGAACTCGGTGATGGCGGGCGAGGCGCCCGCGGTGCCCGAGCCGCTTCCGCTCGCCGGATTGCGCTTCTGCGTGCCGCAGACATTCGTGATCGAGGGGCTGGACGAGACGGTCGGGCGCGAATTCGCCCGCGCGCTCTCGACCCTCTCCGCGGCGGGCGCGCGCATCGCCGAGATCGTCTTCCCCGAGATTGCGCGCATCCCGGACGAGAACCCGCACGGCGGCGTCCTGGCGGCCGAGGCGCACGCGATCCACCGCAAGCGAATCGCGGCGCACGGCAAGGACTACGACCCGCGCGTGCGCACCCGCATCGGGCGCGGTGCCAACCTCGATGCGGCGGACTACGTGGACCTCGCGCGCGCCCGCGCCCGCACCATCGCCGAGGCGGCTTCGCGCTCGGCGCCCTACGACGCCATACTGATGCCGACCGTCGCCACGGTCGCCCCCGCGATCGCGCCGCTCGACGCGGACGGCGAGCTTTACGGCACGACCAACTTCCTGATGCTGCGCAACACCTCGGTCGGCAACTATCTCGACCGCTGCGCGCTTTCCATCCCGTGCCACGCGCCGGGCGGGGCGCCGGTGGGGCTGATGGTCATGGGCGAGACGATGGGCGACCGGCGCCTCCTCGCCGTCGGCCTCGCCATCGAAGCGGCGCTCGCGCGCTAATTCCCGATCACCATGGAATAGCGGCTGTCGGCGGCGCGGCAGGGAGCTTCGGGAAGGCCGCGCTCGCGCCGCACAATGTTGGTGCCCTGCACGATCGAGACCATCTTGTAGAAGGCGTGGCGCCGGCTCATTCCCTCGCGCCCCATGCCGCAGTCGGAAGCGAGCACCAGCCGGTCGGCGCCGATGTGGTTTATGCCGTCGCGCACCTGGGCAGCCACCTGGTCGGGCGTCTCGACCTGCAGCGTGTGGTGGTCGATCACCCCGATGGCGACCTTCTTGTCGGCGGAGATGCCCTTGCCGATCTCGGGCAGGTCGATGCCGCCCGACGAGCACGATTTCGAACGTGATCACGTCGGCGTCGACACGGCCAAGCGCCGGGATCGCCGGCTTGTAGGATTGCACCGTCGCGAACAGGCGCTGCTGCGCCGGGTTGCCCCAGCAGGTGTGGCACCACACCTCGGTCTTGGCGCGCAGGCCGCGCACCGTGACGTTGAACACCTCCACCATGAAATCGGGCGTCAGCACGTTGTCGCTGATGCCCTTGGCGGCGAGCAGGTGGATCTGCGGCTCCTCGATCTGGATCGCGGGACAGCCGGCAGCGGCAAGCTCGGAAAGCTCGGCGTTCAGCGCCTCCGCGATGGCGAGGATCGTCGTCCGCAGATCCTTGTAGTGGAAGTCGCGGCAGCCCATCCCGAGAAGCTCGGCGGTGATGGTGCCGAACTTCACCGGCTTCGCGGTCTGGCGCTGCGCCGCCTTCCAGATGTCGGTGTATTGCAGGGTGCCGCGCCCGACCGGCCCCACCAGGTCGGGCATCATGCGGGTCTCCAGCACGTCGTGCATGATGTGGCCGCGCGGCGTGACGAAGCCGGCCCGCCCGCCTTCCACGCGGTAAGGCTGCGGCGTGCCGAAGCCCTCCATGTGGCCCGGCGCGTAGGAGAACCAGCTATGTCCGCCCACGTCGGCGTCGAAATGCGCGTCGCCGTCGGTGGCGATGTCGAGCCCCGCCGCCTCCTGCTCGGCGAGATACACCGCCACCGTGTCGAGATATTGCTCGCGGAACGTTAGCTCGACCATCGCCTCGCGGAAGGCGCGCTTGCCCAGATTTTCGGTATACCAGCTCGGCCGCGGCAGCGAGCCGATGATGGTGGTCGGGAGGTCGATCCCCTCGGTCGCGCGGAACATGGCGGCCCTCCGGTGGTGTCGCGCTGGCGGGCCCGACTCTGGGCGAAGGCCCGCCCGCATGCAACACCGCAAGGGTCGGTCGGGGACCGGCCCCTACAAGAAATTGTCCGCCGCTGCCGCAGGGGCGGGTCCCCGATCCGTCCGCCTATCCCTGCGCCAGGAGGAACGAGCGGACCGGCACGTTATAGGACGCGGGGTCGGCGGCCGGCACGAAATGACCGCCGCGATCGAGCCGCGCAATGCGGGCGCCGGGGATCGCCGCCGCGATCTCCTCGGAGAGATGGATCGGCGTCACCATGTCGTCGCGCGCCACGATCACCAGCGTCGGCGTCTCGATCGCGCCGAGCTTGCCGCGCCGGTCGAAGGCGCAGATCGCGTCGATGCGCGCCAGCGCGATCTCGATGTCGGGCGGGTTGGCCAGCGTCGCCGCTTCCTGGCGGGCGAGGTCCGCATCGTGATCCTTGATCCAGCCGGGCGCCCACAGGAAGGCGCTGGAGACGCGCAGATAGCTCGCGAGCCCCAGCTTCGCCAGCGTCTCCTTGCGGATTTCGAAGCAGCGGCGGAAGAACGGGTCGGGCCCGCACCAGGTGGCGCTCAGCACCAGGCTCGCCAGCCGCTCGGGATGGTCGAGCGCGATGATCTGGCCGATCGCCCCGCCCGTCGAATGGCCGACGAGATGCGCCTTCTCGATCTTGAGCGCATCCATCAGGCGCAACGTGTCGTCGGCCATGCGCTCGACCGTGTAGCGGCCCGGCGTATGTGTGGACTGGCCGCAGCCGCGATGGTCGTGGGTGATGCAGCGGAACCGGTCCTTGAGGCCGGCCACCTGCGGTGCCCAGAACGACCCGATCCCGCCGAGGCCGGGCACCAGCATCACCGGCGGGCCGTCGCCCGCCGCCTCGTAATAGATCTCGGCGTCGCCGATCTTCGCCTTGGGCATGGTCAGGCCTTCGTGTTCATGAGGCCGAGGGAGCGTTCGATCTCGACCACGTCGGTCGGGCGCGCGAACGGCTCGGGCGCCGCCTCGCCCGGCGTGCGCGCACGCCCGATGGCGGCGAAGAAATCTTCGAGGCCCGCGGGCGCGATCAGCCACAGCATGACCAGCGGGTCATCGCCGTCATTGACGATCTCGTGCAGCGCGTCGCGGCCGAGGAAGCACATCGTGCCGGGCGCGAGCTTATGCGTCTCGCTGTCGATCACGATATGGCCGCTGCCGCGGAAGCAGACCTGCAGCTCGACCTGCGCATCGTGCGAGTGCGCGCGCACGCGGCCGCCCGGCGCCACGGTCTGGAACCCGGTCGAGTAGCCGTCATGGCCGGTGTCGCCGGGCGTCAGCATCACTTCGGCGTAGCCCGACGCCGGCACCGGCTGCCAGTACGACTGGCCCTCGTCGGGCTGGCGCACCACGAAGCGGCGGTTCGCAGGTCCGTCCATCGTCGCTCTCCGTCCTCGTCGTCTTGAATGTAGTGCCGATCCGCCGGCGGCGAAACTACGCCTTCACGCCGGCGCCGACGGCCGGCGGCGCGGCGGGGTCGAGCGGCCAGCGCGGTCGCGGCGCGAAATCGAGCGCATCGGTCTGCCCGAGGCGCAGCCGCTCCAGCCCGGCCCAGGCGATCATCGCGCCGTTGTCGGTGCAAAGCCGCTGCGGTGGCGCCAGGAAGGCGAGCCCGGCCTCGGCCGCGAGCGCAGCGAGCGCCGCGCGCAGCGCCTGGTTGGCCGCGACGCCGCCGGCGACCACCAGCGTCTTGCCCGCCGGGTGCGCGGCGCGGAAGGCGGCGACGGCGTTCCGCGTCCGGTCGACCATCACCTCGGTGATTGCCGCCTGGACCGCGGCCGCCAGGTCGGCGACGTCCTTTGCCGCCGGCGCGCCCGGCCCCAGGGACGCGACCGCATGCCGCACCGCGGTCTTGAGGCCGGAGAAGGAGAAGTCGCACCCCGCGCGGCCCTTGAGCGGGCGGGGCAGGTCGAACCGGCGCGGATCGCCCGTCCGCGCCAGAAGCTCGATCTCCGGCCCGCCGGGGTAGGGCAGGCCCAGCATCTTCGCCGCCTTGTCGAACGCCTCGCCCACCGCGTCGTCGAGCGTGGTGCCGAGCCGGCGATAGCGTCCCACCCCCTCGGCGACCAGGAGCTGGCAGTGCCCGCCCGTCGCCAGCAACACGAGATAGGGAAAGGCGATCCCGTCGGTCAGGCGCGCGGTCAGCGCGTGGCCCTCCAGGTGATTGACGGCGACGAAGGGGAGGCCGCGCGCCGCCGCGATGGCCTTGGCCGTCATCACGCCGACGATCACCCCGCCGATCAGGCCGGGCCCGCCGGTCGCGGCGACCGCGTCGAGGTCGCCGAACCCGACGCCCGCCTCGGCGAGCGCGCGGGCGACGATCGAATCCAGCGCGTCGAGATGGGCGCGCGCCGCGATCTCGGGCACGATTCCGCCGAACGGGCGGTGGTCGGCAAGCTGGCTCAGCACCACGTCGGCCCGGATATGGCGCGCCTCGTCCACCAAAGCCGCCGCGGTCTCGTCGCAGCTCGTCTCGATCCCCAGGACCAGCATGGGGCCAATCTACTCCAAACGGCTTTGCCGCGAACCGCTCGTGGGTTAATGGTGGGGCATGGCGGCCCGGATCAGGATAGGCACGCGCGGGAGCCGGCTGGCCCTCGTGCAGGCGAACGCAATGCGCGCGGCGCTGATCGCCGCCGACGGCACGCTCGCGGCCGAAGGCGCCGTCGAGCTGGTGCCGATCCGCACCTCGGGCGACAAGACCGACCGGCCGCTCGCCGACGAAGGCGGCAAGGGACTGTTCGTCAAGGAGCTGGACGAGGCGGTGCTCGACGGGCGTGCCGACCTCGCCGTCCACTCGCTGAAGGACGTGCCGGCCGAGCGGCCCGAGGGGCTCGTCCTCGCCGGCGTGCTGGCGCGCGAGGACCCGCGCGACGCGCTGATCGCCCGCGCCGCGACCTCGATCGCAACCCTGCCCGAGGGCGCGACCGTCGGCACCTCCTCGCCGCGCCGCCGCGCACTGCTGCTCAGCACGCGGCCCGATCTCCGCATGGTCGAGTTCCGCGGCAATGTCGAGACGCGCCTCGCCAAGCTCGCCGCGGGCGAGGTCGACGCCACCATCCTCGCCGTCGCCGGGCTGCGCCGCCTCGGGCGCGCCGACGCCATGACCTGCGTGCTGGAGCCGGACGAGCTGCTGCCCGCCGCCTGCCAGGGTGCCATCGGCGCCGAGTGCCGCGCGGACGACGCCGGACTGCGCGACCTGCTGGCGCAGGCGAGCCATGCCGAAACGGTGACGCGCGTCACCGCCGAGCGCGCGGCGCTCACCATACTCGGCGGCACCTGCGTCACGCCGGTTGCGGTGCTCGCGAGCCTCGACGGCGACGAGCTCGCCGTGCGCGGCCAGATCGTCCTTCCTGACGGGTCGAAGTTCGTCGAGTTGCGCGCGCAGGGCCCGGCCGCGGAGGCGGAGCGGCTGGGCGCGATGGTGGGGGCGGCGCTCCGCCGCCGCGCGCCGCCCGGGTTCTTCGGAACGTGACGCGCGCGCTGGTCACCCGGCCGGCCGAGGATTCGGCCCCGCTTGCCGATGCGCTCGGCGCGCGCGGCATCGAGCCACTGGTCGACCCCATGCTGCGGATCGAGCTCGCGGAGGGCGCGGCCGTGCCGCTCGACGGCGTGCAGGCCCTGCTGTTCACCTCGACCAACGGCGTGCGCGCCTTCGCCGCGCGCGAGGCGCGGCGCGACCTGCCGGCCTATGCGGTGGGCGATGCGACCGCTGCCGCGGCACGCGCGGCGGGCTTCGCCGAGGTGAAGAGCGCGTCAGGCGATTCCGCCGCGCTGGCCCGGCTGGTCGCCGACGATCTGGACGCCAAGAACGGCGCGCTGCTGCACGCGCGCGGCGCGCATGCGGCGGGCGACCTCGCCGGCGCGCTGGCCAAGGCGGGGTTCGAGCTGCGCACGGCGGATCTCTACCGCGCCGTGCCGGCCGAGTCGCTTTCGGACGAGACGCGCCGGGCCCTCGCCGACGGCACGCTCGACTATGCGCTGTTCTTCTCGCCGCGCACCGCCGAGACGTTCGTGTTCCTCGCCCGCGCCGCCGAGCTTGCGGAGGCGACGGCCCCGGTCGTCGCCATCTGCCTTTCGCAGCCCGTCGCCGACGCGCTCTCCGCGCTCTCCTGGCGCGCGGTCGCGGTGGCCGAGCGCCCGACCCAGAGCGCGCTCCTCGCCGCGCTCGACGCGTACCTTCCCGCCCAAGCGGAACCCGCCATGGCCGAAAACTCTGCCCCCGACCGACCGGCCGCAGCGCCGCCCGCCCGCGCGCCTACGGCGATCGCGGTCCTCGCCCTTCTCATCGCGCTGGCCGCCGCCGCCGCCGGGACCTGGCAATGGTGGGGGCCGGCGGTCGGGCTTGCCCCCGGCAACCTGCCGACGGCGCAGCGCGTCGATAAGCTCGGCTCCGACCTCGCCGCCCTCAAATCGCAGCTCGCGGCCCAGATGACCAACCTCGCCAAGCGCCAGGACGAGATCGCCGGCAAGGCCGACGCCAACGCCAAGGCACTGGACGACGTGTCGAACAAGCTTGGCGCCCTCGGCGACCGCGCGGCGAAGCTCGAGCAGAACGCGGGCGGTGCGGCCGCGCTCGGCAAGCGGCTCGACGCGCTCAACTCCAAGGTCTCCACGCTTGCGGACCAGACGGGCCAGGCCTCCGCGCTCGCCGACACGGTGAAGACGCTGCAGTCGCGCCTCGCCGCACTCGAGCAGGCCGAGAAGACCCGGACGCGCGAGGGCGCGGGCCTGGTGATGGTCGCCGCTTCGCTCGCCGATGCGGTGCAGAACGGCGGCCCGTACGCGACGCCGCTCGCCACCATCTCGGCCCTGGCGCGCAATGACATGGACATACTGCACCAGGTGGCGACGCTTTTGCCGCATGCGCGCGCGGGCGTCCCGACCTTCCAATCGCTCGCCGCCCGCTTCCCCAAGGTGGCCGATGCGGTGACGCGCGCCGCCATCGCGCCGCCGGGGGCGAGCTGGACCGACCGCATCCTGGCGCGCCTCTCGGCGCTGGTCACGATCCGGCGCACCGGCGCGAACGCCAAGGGCGATTCGCCCGCCGCCATCGTCGCGCGCGCCGAGGCCGATTTGAAGGCGGGCGAGCTTGCCGGCGCGGTGGACGAGCTGGCGAAGCTTTCCGGCGCACCGGCCCAGGCTGCGGCGGACTGGCTCTCCGACGCGCGCGCCCGGCTGCAGGCGCGGAGCGCGGCCAAGGCGATCTCCGACCTGGCGATGAAGACCTATCTGCGTCCCGCCGCCAACGCGGCGCCTGCCGGTGCGCCGCCCGCCAAGCCGGCGGCCCCGTCCGCTCCCGCGCCGCAATGATCCGAACGCTGATCATCCTCGCGATCTTCGCTGCGCTCGCCGCGGGCGGCGCGTGGCTCGCCGACCGGCCGGGCAGCGTGACCCTCGAGTGGCAGGGCTGGCGCGTCGACACCTCGGTCGCGTTCCTGGTGTTCGCGCTCGCGGTGTTGAGCGTGGTGATCGCCGGAACTCATCGACTTTCTCGCCGCGATGGGCGGCGCGCCGGGCCGGTTCGCCGCCGGCCGCCGGGCGCGGCGGCGCGAGCGCGGCTATCGCGCCTTGACCCAGGGGATGGTCGCGGTCGCGGCGGGCGACGCGGCCGAGGCGCGCCGCCAGTCGAAGCGCGCAGATGCACTCTTGGCCGACCCGCCGCTCACCATGCTGCTCGCCGCCCAGGCGGCGCAGCTCGGCGGCGACGAGGCGGCGGCGCGGCGCTACTTCACCGCCATGCTCGACCGGCCCGAGACCGCCTTCCTCGGCGTGCGCGGCCTCCTGATGCAGGCGGAGCGGGCGGGCGACCGCGGCGAGATGCGCCGCCTGATCGAGCGGGCGCATGCGATGCGGCCGTCGACGCCGTGGGTCATGCGCGCGCTGCTGGACGACCAGGCGCGCGCCGGGCGTTGGCACGAGGCGCTCGACACGCTTGCCCGTGCCGGCAAGGCGCGCGCGCTCGACCGGGCCGAGGCGCGGCGCAAGGAGACAACGGCGCTCCTCGCGCTGGCCTCGGGCGAGCGCGAGACCGGACGGCTCGGCGAGGCGCGGGCGCACGCGCGCCAGGCGTTGCGCGCCGATCCCGACTTCGCCGCCGCGGCCATCGCCCGCGCCGGCATCGAGGCGGCCGCCGGCCACCGCCGCACGGCGCGCAAGCTGATCGAGGCGGCCTGGCCGCGCACGCCGCACCCCGAGCTCGTGCACCTTTATCTCGATACGCGCGACGGCGACAACGCCGAGCGCTACCGCCAGGTCGAGCATCTGACCCAGCCCAATGCGCGCCATCCCGAAAGCCGCCTCGCCCGCGCCGCGGCGGCGCTCGACGCGAAGCTCTGGGCGATCGCGGCGCGCGAGCTCGACGAGCTCACCGCCGAGGGGCCGCCCGGTGCGCGCGCCTGCCGGCTGCGCGCGCGCCTCGCGGCCGAGGACGCGCACGACGCCGCAACCGAGCGCGACTGGCTGGTGCGCGCCGCCGCCGCGCCGCCCGATCCGGCCTGGACCTGCAGCGCATGCGGCGCCGAAACCGAGGCGTGGTCGGCGCTTTGCCCCGCCTGCGGCGCCTTCGCCACCATCGACTGGTCCGCGCCCGAACGCGCCAAGCCTGCCGCGCTCGGCTACGATGAGGAGACGCCCGCCGCGCTCCCCGCCGCTGCCGCGCCGGCCGAGGACGAACCGCCCGCGATTGACGCTCCGTCGCGCGGGGCGTAACTTCCGGCCCGCACCGGCGCGCCGCCTTAGCTCAGTTGGTAGAGCATCGCATTCGTAATGCGAGGGTCGCAGGTTCGAAGTCCTGCAGGCGGCACCAATCCAACCCACTGAAATCAAAAGGGAAGGCGCGCAGCACGCGCGTCCCAGCCGCAGCTAGAAAAAGTGCCGGGACCACGGTGGGACCAAGGGCTCCGGCCCCTCACTCCGTCCGCGCCCGAACGGCACGGGGATTGGGCGAATTACTGGCACCTTGCTCGGCCCTCCACTTTCCCCATGTTCGCAGAGGTAAGTACATGTGGAGTTTGTGTGGACATGATCCAATGTTCTTGTTGCGGCCGGGTGTGGCGCGTGGTGCGATCCGGCGTAATCGCGTGCGCATACAGCGCGCTTCTGTTGATCAGCCAGCCGCATGAGCCGCCGCACCGGGCCGCGCCAACGCTAATGCCGACGGTCGGCATGACCAGCGTCAGTAGCGGCACCGCGTCCTTTCATAACGAGGGGCCACTCGGGACCAAATAGTGCTGGGACCGAACGCTGATGACCAAGTCGGCTGAAGGGGCGGCGTGAGCGACCCGCGCGACCATCACTACCTTCCGCAATTCCACCTGTCGGGCTGGTGCCGGCCCAGCGGGATGCTGACGGTTTACTCGCGTCCGCGCCACGATGTGGTTATTTGCAACTGAGCCCGAAGGGCACGGCATACGAACGCGACTTGTACGCCTATCGGCTTGTGCCCGAGGGACAGCGGCAGGCAATCGAGGCGCGGCTTATGAAGCCCTTGGATGACACTGCCGCACCTATCCTGCGGAAGCTCTTGGCTGGTGGCTTGTCGAATTTGACCGGTTTGGAACGAGCCGAGTTTACTCGCTATGTGCTGTCCCTGCGCGCGCGACACCCCGACGCAATAGCCTTGGCCCACCGTCAGGGTCGATCGGACTTGCTAGCGAAACTTGATGAGCGGCCAGAAGAATATCTGGCGCTGCGTGGGGCGTCAGAAGCCCCGACATTCAGCGCATGGGTAGAACAGAACGCGCCCCATGTCCTCGCCAACTTCGGGCTGTCAGTTGTCCCCAAAGTGATCCTTAACGAGCGCATGGTGAAGCGCCTGTGGGATATGCCCTGGTGGACCTACGATCTGAGAAAGGCATCAACGGACCTTCTAATCGGGGATCGCCCATGCTTGCTGACAGGAGACGCGATCAACGGCCGCTGCGTGATCGCGCTACCACTCAGCCGAGGATGCTGCTTATCGTATCAAACGATCCGGCGGGGGCACGGGCGATAGGCGAAATGGGGCCAACGGAACTAGCGAAGCGAGTGAACGGTGCTACTGTCATTGACGCGGCGGAGCGCGTGTATGGGACAGGCCCGCAACACCTCAAGCTTGCCAAGCGCTGGCTCAGGATCGGCGGCAGCAAGGCTGGGCTCAAACGCGGAGGGCTATAGACGGTCATCTGCGGGTGAGGCAGCGATGTGCGGCGACACTGAAACGGTTAGCCCGCTCGCCGTCGGCCACGCCTCGGCGGTAGCCGCAACAAATCCGCCGGCTCCACCTCCAGCACGTCCGCCAGCTTGCCGACACCTTTAGCCCGACATAGATAAAGACTGAACTCGCCAAAACGCTCTAGCAACAACGAATACTCTAATTGGGCGGATTTGGTGAAAGGTATGGCATCTGATTCGTGAGCGCGTAGCATAGGCGCATGTAAGCTATCAGAAATGCACCTTTAATGTTGGTAGTTAACATCGCTTTCGAGAAAGGGTTATCCTTATGAAGAAACCATCCCATAACGCTTCGTCTGCAATCGTACAGTTCTTTAGAAGTTGTTCCGTTCATAATTGACGAGCGCAATTCCTGATATTCTTTATCCGTGGATCCCACCGCTGGCCCTCGCAATCAAAAAAATCAACGTTCTCTTTGGACCCGCTTGCCGTTTTTGAGTAAGGCAATTTCCAAACTACATTCTTGAACTTCTTACCATTTCCGGAGACCGGTCGCGTCTTTACAACGATCTTCTCAACCGGCCTATCCGGAGGACCGAGTACGAATAGATCGGTTGGAGGTTGGTATTGGCCATCAGGTCGCGCGCAAAATCCCTTTAATGTATCAAGCACTCTGAGATGGAGCCTGAGAACATCAGGCTTGTAAATATTTGTACTTATTATTGTGAATTTTCCAGGCTGGATCGGTCGAACAGTTTTAAGATCGTATGTAATGGTTTGATCAGGATAGTCAATCTCAATCCATCGGTTCTGATATAGCGTTTGATCGTGCGCTGAAAAAATAAATGGTGGCGCTAAAGTTGCAGATAAAACAGCGGCTATTGAAAGAGTATGATTTCCCGAATTTGATAAATTCGTTCTCATGTCCAAACTCCTGCCACATTGGGCCAAGCGCTCCAGAACCAACTCAAAATTAGAAACGTACTGGCGGTACCGAGGGAGAGCGGAAGTTGAAACTCAACGAACCGAGCGAACCTCACGGTCAGACGCATTGCTCGGCTCTCTCGATAGTAGTAGTTTGCCGCTCCGTCGATATCCTTTCCATATTTGCCGTGGTGGATGTGCTTATCCGTGCTGAGTACAGGATGAAGGCGCCGATAAGGCAAACTTGGATGACTAGAGCAACTAGTAAAATGCGAGTTGCGTCGGTGTGGCCGGGCGTCAAGCCGAGCACCGATATTTGATCGATTGGGACGCGAAGGTACGCACCTATCAGCACCGTGAGGGAGAAAAGGAACAGCGACCTGCGCAGCCGCGTCAATTCAGGGCTAAGAATGTCGCTGAAAGAATCGAACTCCTGGTCACGTCGTGACATCGTCAGGTCTCCCGAAGCAAGCGCAGCTCACTGGCGGCGTTAGAAAGTGCCTTCATAACGGTCGATCCCGGTGTTGATATAATAAACTGAGATGTGCGGCCGCTTCACTCACCACCTCTCCTGGCTTCAGATTGTGGCGCTGTACCGCCTGACGCAGCCGGAGCCGCCGGCAGGCTGGCGCGAGCGGTTCAACCTCGCACCGACGCAGGATGCACTGGTGGTGCGCGAGCGCGAAGGCGCCGTGAGGCCGCCATGCTCCGCTGGGGCCTTGTGCCCTTTTGGTCGAAAGAGCCGGACGCGGGATACAACACCATCAACGCACGGGCGGAGACGGTTGCCAGCAAGCCAACGTTCCGGGAGCCCTTCAAGCGGCGGCGCTGCATCGTGCCGGCCAGCGGCTTTTACGAGTGGCGCGCGGAGCCAGGCTCCAAGGGCAAGCAGCCGTATCACTTCCGCCGTGCGGACGGGCAACCTATGTCGTTCGCGGGCCTGTGGGACCGCTGGCAGAAGGGCGACGCGGAGCCGGTGGAAAGTTTCACGATGATCGTGGGACCGGCCCCGCCGTCCGTTGCGCCGTACCACGACCGCGCGCCGGTGATCCTGGGGCTGGAGCACTTCGACGTGTGGCTTGATCCGGCGACGGACGCGGGGATGCTGGGGCCGCTGCTGGCACCGTTCGATGGGGCATTAGCGATTGAGCCGGTGTCGAAGGCAGTGAACAATCCGCGCAATGACTTTCCAGAACTGATGTTAGCCGGGTAGCTTAGTTGCTCCAGTTCTGGAGAGATCGAGTTTATCGAAGCCTCGCCATTAACCATCACTTGGGGTTGACCCTTCTCCATTGTGCAGCGATCATTGTTGCGGGGTGGCAGTCAGTACGCGCGTTCCAGACAACAATCGGAGGCTACGATGAAGCGCGTTCTTTTCCTGGCTGCGGCAATTGCCGCCGCCGTGCTTCTAACCTCATCCGCTTTCGCCAGGTTCATGTGCGCGGCTATTACCGAAGCAATGGCACTTACGTTGCGCCGCATTGGCGGTCATCGCTCGACCACAGCTACAACAACAACTGGTCGGTGAGCCCCAACGTCAATCCGTATACCGGCGTTCAGGGGACGCGACAGCCGACGTGGAACGACAGGGCGCCGTCATCCAACTCGCTCGGGGGCTACAGCAACTCGCTCGGCACGCCGAACCAACCGCTTGGCGGCTACAATCAACCGCTAGGTGGCTACGGTAGCCCGCTCGGCCGTTAGGCCGCCGAGCGCCGGCCATGAAGCCCCTTCGAAGGCTCCTGATTTGGGTCATCGTCGCGTTGTTGGTTGTCGTCGGGAGCGCGACGGCGGCCGACCAACACCGGCTCCCGACCTTCACCACGGAACAGGCCGCGCAGCAGCACTGTTCCGGCGACGTAGTGGTGTGGTTGAACACCCGCAGTGGCGTGTTCCTTCAAAGGGCAGCGGTGGTACGGGCGGACGCGGAACGGGGCGTATGTTTGTCAGAAAGAGGTGATGAAAGCGGACAGGGTCGCGCCACAAGGAACGGGCAATGAGAGACCTGAAAGCGCTCAGCCGCACTCGTGAAGGACGCATTGAGAGTCTGAAAGCTCTACTGGATTTCGCGCTGTTGTCGCGGCCGTAGTTTTTATGATGGTTCTTCTTGCGGCGTACCTAGCGGTTATCAGAGGAATGGGCTGGGTCGTATTTCACGTGGCCCCATGGGTCTATATAGGCTTTTGGATATGCCTCCCGATTACCGCATTGCTTTCCGGTGCCATGTGCTTGTTTAAGCAAGCGCGACCTGCCGCGGGAACTATTCTGATAACAGCATCGTACGTTTTTGAAATTGCTCTGTGGGTCACGGGCTTCATAGAGACTTTCGTCTATTGGGGGTGGACCGGAATAATTATCGTGTTATTTTTCTTTGGTGTAGGAGTTGCGCCTGTTGGTTTTATAGCCGCACTCTTCCACGCGGATTGGCCAACGGTAGCGTTTCTTGTAATGGCTTGTTTGGCTACGTTTGGGGCGCGAATTCTTGGATTGAAGCTGATAGAGATGCAACGCAGCCCCTCGAACCTGCTTGGTAGGGCGGGCGGAGAGAGCGCGGTGAAGCGCAAGCACCTTTCTGTCACAACGGTACTGGCTTTTTTCTGGTGCGTAGGATCTGCGGCAGCACAGGAGGCCGCGACCTTCCAAGTCGATCATTTTGCAATCACGCTCCAAGTCGCTCCGGAACATCCGGATGGTTACAATCGAGATGACTGGCCGCACTGGAATGCCCACGTGGGCGGCGGTTGCTTCACGGTGCGGGACAAGGTGCTGGCGGAGGAAAGCGTGGTGCCGGTGCAAACGGTGCTTGGGAGTGGCGGGCGGTGCCGCGTGACGGCCGGGCAGTGGAATGGACCGTACACGGGTCAGACGTTCACGGACGCGGGCGACGTGCAGATTGACCACTTTGTGCCCCTGAAAGAGGCGTACGACAGTGGCGGGTTCGCATGGGACCGAGACCGCCGGCAGTTGTACGCGAACGACCTACGTACGCGGATCACCTCGTGGCGGTGCAGGGCGCGGAGAACAACCGAAAGAGCGACCAGGACCCGGCGGACTATCTGCTGCCGATCTACGCCTACAAGTGCCACTACTTGCAAACGTGGGTGATCATCAACAGCGGTGGGGGCTGACCATCGACACGCGGGAGCGGGATGCGATTACGCAGGGGCTGGCAGAGTGGTGTGGTGGGCAGTGAGATAATCGGACGATGTCTTCTCGAGACTTTGAAGTCGGCCAATCGTGCAACCGTCGGCGCCATGTGCGCAACCGGTTCGACGGCCAATGTCTAGGTGGGACTTTGACGCCAAGCAGGAGTTGCGTTAGCGACCAACGGAAAGCACGGGGAACATGCCGATGCGGATGAAACTTCGGTGGCTACTTCTGGGACTACTGCCAGCCGCAATAGGCGCATGCGCGGCAAACTCCAGTGACCCAGGACCCTATCCGAGCGACTACGAAGACATTGTCAAGTCGTTCCTTCATTCCTCACTAAAAGACCCCTATTCAATCCGAGACTTATCGATTACGCCGCCAGTCCAGAAGACTGCTTTATGGGCCTTCTTGGAGGCGGCTCGGTTGCAGCTTACTCCACGTGCGTCACTTATAACGCAAAGAACGGATTTGGTGCTACACCGGCATTAGCTCCAACACCTACTACATCCGAAATGGCGCCATTCTCGTGAATGGGCTCGGCGTCCTGGTACTTCACCCAGGTTGCTAATAGAACGACGTGCGAACTCATACGCGGCGACCGTGGAGTTGCAGCGAGGCAGGATGCCGGTGAGGCGCTGAACTAGATGACAACGCCTTCGACACACTGCGCAACTTCATCACCGGTCGGATGCGCATGTCGCACATCTATCAGCCGGTCATGCTGAAGACGCTTCTGGAAATGGCGGCCGGGCGTCAATCCGGCATATTGCAGCGGCCTTCCTAGCGCGAGACGAAAGCTAGCTTGAGTATTACGAGCGCATCACCTCTGCCATGCCCGGAAAGGTGCTCGCGCGGCATGGACTGGTTGAGCGGGACGGCAAGAGCTACCGGCTGGTCCCCAATGCCGATGAAATGTCGGCTGCGCAGCGGGCCGAGTTGGAACACCTGTGCGATGAGGCCATCGAGGAGTACCTGGCGAAGCGCGGTGCCGCTGTGTTCGACCACCGCAGGACGGCCTTAGGCTACATCCCCGGCAGTCTCCGGTATGAAGTTTTGCGGCGCGCCGGCTTCCGTTGCGAACTGTGCGGCGTATCGGCCGAGGATCGCGCGATTGAGGTTGACCACATCGTTCCGCGCCGGCACGGCGGCTAGGATGACCAGACCAACCTTCAGGCTCTTTGCTACCAGTGCAACGCAAACAAGGGCGCTCGGGACGACACCGATTTCCGCTCGGTGCGCGAGGGGCGGGGCCACAGGGAAGCAGGCTGCGTTTTTTGTGAAGTGCCAGCGCACCGAATTGTGGCCGAGAACACGCTTGCGTTCGCGATGTTGGACGGGTTCTCCGTGACGCCGCTGCACACGTTGATCGTGCCGAAGCGCTACGCTTCCACCTATTTCGATCTGTTGAGCTGGAGCGGCGGGCTATCAGTCTGTTGTTGGACCAGACACGCCGGGAGGTGTTTGGTACAGACGCGGCTGTGTTCGGCTTCAATGTTGGAATGAACAGTGGTGAGGCGGCAGGGCAGACGGTCGGGCACGCGCACGTGCACTTGATCCCGCGCTGGGTTGGCGATGTCGAAAACCCGAGGGGCGGGGTGCGGGGCGTGGTGCTGGGGATGGCGGACTACTGATCCTAGTTGCTTCAATTTAAAGCTATGACAAACGCTGAACTATTGCGGGTTTTAGATGCGCTAAGAAGTACTATGATCGCCGTTGCGACAGGCGGTTCTCGCATTGACGATGTGAATGGGCAGTTTCGTGAGACCTACGAACTCGTAACAGACGAATTGTTGCGGCGAGGCATCGCGAACACTTTGGCCTACAGCGATCTTTGGGACTGGTATGGCCGTTGGAGCGGCGGCGATATGCCAAACTACCAATCGAGGCGAACGTTCGTTAGAGAGCTGTTCGATCCACTGGCCAACCAAGTTCGCACTGGCTAAGTTTCGCAATACGAGACAACAGGTTGGGAGCGACTAGATCGTTGTGTTGGGGAGATACGCGGACGCTTATCTCTACACGAACTGAGGAACAATTTCAAGCGGTGGGCTTGCTTTGTTGAGAGGCGATGATTTCGCTGGCTCAAGCTGTGCATCTGCTGGATCAGCATCCTACGCTGGATGGAGTTCCGCAGAGCGAAACCGATGCAAGGCGGAAGCTCGAAGCTTATGTGGCGGTTGAAGCTGCTGGCAGCAGCAACGAGACTCTTCGCAAGCACATCCGATCAGCGCTGGACCTAGCAGTGCAGCTACAACATCAGAGAACCGCAATTTTTCGTAACGCTGCGATGTGTGTTGAGGCTACAACTGCGGTTATCAATATGATCGCGATTATCTCTGTCAGAAGGGACTCGTGAGGGTATCCGAGCTTGCGCGCGCGGCAGGATTGCGGACGCGCAATGCTACCATTGTTACTCTTTCCAGTATGATAGTTTGCAGACGGCGAGGTACTTATGTAACGAAGGCTCAATGGTACAAAGTTGCGTTTCTGGACCATGCACCCGAAATTGCGCATGCTTTGGGCGACGTGATTGTTGCATGGTTGCATGCCGAAAGTGTGGTTCTAGTTTTTTTCCAATCGCTAACTCGGCTTGAATATAGTGAGTGCGCAACTGTTTTTTATTCGATCCCCAACTTTGAAGGACGTATTCGGCTCGTTAAGAACGTGGCGAAATCGAGGCCAAAACTGAAAGACAGAGCGGACGCTCTAATGACTGCGCTTGAAGGGCTACGGGGCCTGAGCTTACTGGAATAGTTACGTTCATCACGCGTGGGCGGCGGACGCAGAAGGTTCCGAGACGGTTACCTTTGACTACCTCGAACTAAGGGGCACCCCAGGGCGTCGAAAGACAGTTAGAGTTGCGGATGTGCGTTAGCATGTTGCCGCTGTGCGTCGAAGGGCGGAGGTGCTGGGTGATGAGGTAAGGAAAGTGTTTCCTCTAGCACCCTTCGACTCGCTCGTTTCAGTTCCCATTCGGGGCTGTTCATAAATTCAGAAAGCACCCTCGCGGCACGAGCTACTATGTTCGCTGTTACAACCGGCTCCGCTTCGCTCGCGTTTTCCATTTCGGTTATCCTTCCTGCTTTTGTTCGCTCCGCTGCCGAAGGCGGCGTTGCCAGTTCGTTTGCAAGTTGCATCTCTTATATGCACAGCAATGCAACTCTCCCGAGGGACAGGGGCCGAAGGCTCCACTGTTTCGCTCTTTGGAAGCGCCGGGGTTGGTGTTGCGAATGCGTTGCGTGCAACCCCACGCTCAGGCATGGCTGGCTACCTCGCTGTTCTTGGACCATTTGCTCACCGTGCTTTTGTTCACGCTCAGCATTCCAGCAATCTCGCTGTTCGACATGCCGGCTGCGTGCATCGCTCGCGCTTTCTCCCGCTTGCTCTGGCCGCTAAGCGCTATCACCGGGAACGTTTCGGCGCTTTCCACTTCCACGCTCTCCATGTGAACGGCTATCGGGCGGCGGCTCGAACCCGCGCGTTTTTGTGAACTCCACATTCCGGACGCTTTCCTTGTAGCTCCACAGGGAAACCGACGTGTTCAGCACGTTCTCATGCTTCGACGTTCCCCGTTGCTCCGTTCGGCTCCCGCTGCGCGGCTTGCCGGAATGGTGAACGATCAGCACGGCTACGCCACGCCGCCGCAGGTTGATCAACCATTCCTGGACAGGTGCTCAACTCTCCGCTTCGTTCTCGGTTCCGGAGCGGAACAAGGTGGACAGGTTGTCTAGCACCAACAGGTTGCAGCTCTTCAGGTGGTTCTCACCATCCCACGGCTAGCGCTGTTCGGGTTGGACAGGTTCGGGATGCTGAACTCCTGGTTCGCGTGCGAAATCATCAGGAAGTTCGGCGCTCGCACGCGGTTATGCGCTACACGGCACGGGTGCGGTTTTGCATCTCCGCGCTGTTCACTTCGCTGTTTACGTACACGACGCGACGGCGGGCTTGTGCACGCCATCCAAGAAACTGGCTCCCGCTCGCTACCGCGAGCGCAGCGCTCAAGGCGAAGGGTGTTTTGCCGACGCTACGGTATCCGCTGACCATCGCAAGGCCGCGCGCGGGAAGCTACGGCGCAACAGGTGCTCAATCGGCGGGTAGTTGTGCGCGATGTAGTCGCCAAACTCCCTCGCTACGAGACGGCGCCGCTTCGGCACGTACAACGCGCGCTGGGCGGCTCCAAGTTCAGCGGCTTCGGTCGCCGCTTCTGCGTGAATGTTCATCGGTTATCCCCATGAGGTTCGGCGTTGCGAGTGAAAGAGCGGGAAGGGCAGGCGCCGGACAAAGCTTGTTCCTCCCGCGCTGGTTGCGCATGGGGCTCGCGTTCGGGTGTTTGAAGGCGCTCGCGCAACGGGCGGTGTTGGGCCGCTTCGCGGTCACTGTTCGCTCGCACGGATGCGCCGCTATTCCGCTGCGTTCCAGCGCAGCTAGGCGGCAAGGTTGGCGTCGATGGCGATGTTCGGCCGTTGTTTGGAGGCGACGGGCTGACCTTCCGGCGCCGCGCCGCTAACGCTACGCGCTCCGCTCCCGCTCGCGCGGCGGCTCATTGCACAAGGGCGGCTCGAAGGTTCGCGACGCGCTTTCGGCGCGGGGCTAGTACACGGCAGCGGTGCCGTCGGACAAGCGCCGCAGGATGATGCGGTCGGGCTCCGCTTGCGGCGTAGCGTAGTTGGCGGCGAGGTAGTCGCCAAACTCGCGGGCGATCAAGTTGCTGGTTATATTCAGTATCCCTGCGTGAAGGCGCCTGCGAAGCAGGCGGGGCGGACAGGTTCAGCACCACGTTCGGCTCCGCTCGGCAGCTCTCCACCGCTACGCGCTATTTCAGGAAGTTCGCTACCGCGTTCTGGCAGGGCACGAAGCTCGCGCCGTTCAGCGCTAAGCGCCTCACCGGCTGCAAGGGCAGGGCTCCGGCTCACCGTTCAGCGGCGTTCCGGGCGTTCACAGGATGCGCTCCACGCTGATTTCCACCGGCTTCCGGCGGCTGCCGGCGGAAGGGCTGCAGTCGGGCTGCGGTATGGTGGGCGAAGGCGGCTAGCGCGCCGTAAGCTACGGGTACGGCTGGGGCAGTTGGTTGATTTCGGGGATAACAACCACAGGCTGGCTCCGCTTCTTGGGCGGCAGACGGAGATGGTGATTTCCAGCGGCTCCGACGCAGCCGCAGGCTGCGGGGCGGGGTAAGGTGGGGAACCGGGGCGTGGGATGGAGGGTTCACACGTCCCGGCGCTCGATTGTTACCCTACCGGCTGCTCCTGGAGCCGGCTCAGCGGTTGCGTTCACGGGCATGGCGCGTTCCGCGAGTACCGGTTTCTCGGAATGTTGCTTGATGGTTGCTCGCGCGCGTTGCGCCGTTTGTTCGTTTGGTCTCCATGCTCGTGTTCTCCAGGAAAGCGCTCGCGCAGCGGGCGGGTTGGTTAAGTTTCCAAGTTGTTCGCTTTGGCGGGGATTGTTTCGCTTGCTGTTCGCAAGTTCTGCCTCAGCGCTCGGCACGTCTCGTGTATGCACTGGCGGGCGTGCGTGTATGGGTTGGTGTTGGTTCCGCCGAATACGTGTTTCAGAAGCGCTCAGTTACGTTCCAGAACCGGGATGCAAGGCGAACCAGGCGGTTTGGCGCGCTCATGCCGGCCGCTGCGTTGACGGCGTTACGTCCGCCGCTTCCTGCCGATCAAACTCGGGATCGTTAGCGTTGTGGCTGTTGCGAAGAACGGCGTTGCAGTCGCTAGAATGCGCTTCGCGTCGGCAACGGCGAGGGTGTTGAGTTGGGCGCGGCGCTGGGCCTCCGGGCTATTCTTGCTGGCGTAATCGTTAAGCGTGCGCAGCGCGAACTCGCTGGAGCTTCCGTGCATGGCGCGGATCAAGCGATCTTGCTCGCGGAGTGTGGCGTAGTTGCGAGCGGCTTCCTCCGGCGTTTCGATCACATTCGGCGGGCCGCTCTCCGGCACCTGGATTTCAATGCGCGGCTGCGCCTCGCCGGACATGGCTTCGCGCATCGCGGCCGTTAGCTGTTCCTCCGGCTCGACGATGCGCACGCCGTTCCGGCCGCGAGCTTGCTGGAGCATCATTTCGTCGTGGCTCAGCTCGACCGCTACATCGGTGCGCCGCTTAGCATCGGCTAGAATGCGGGCTTCGTGCTCGGCTCGCTCTCGGCGGGCCGCTTCGGCTGGGCGTTGGGATCAACCCAACGCATCTGTTCGGTGACGACGTTCTTGATCCTGCTCATTACACGGGTTCCCCCTGAAAGTTTGTAAGGACTTCGCGGCAACGGCGTTCATGCTCCGCCGCTTTCTCGAACACATTGAACTTCTGCTAGTTGGCGTCGCGCTCGAAGTTGGCCATGCTGCTTGCTGGGCGTCGATGGCGGCTTTCCAGGCGCGCGCGGCTTCGGCCGCTTGCACGTTAGCCGGCACGGCGCAGCGCCTTCGGCGGAAGCGGCGGCTGATACGTACGTGCGGCGCGGTCCGACAAAGCCTGCAACCAATCAATATCGACTAAGGCGAACCTCGGGGCCGTGCTCGACGTGATGACAATCAAACCATCCCGCTCGGCTTGTTCGAAAAACTCCCGGCTCCGCGCGAATAGGGCACGGGTGCTGACGTGTTCCGGCTCCGCCCCGCCTCGTGTTTTCAGATTGTAAGTCCTCAAAGGAGCCTCCCAAGGCATTCTTCCTCATACGGTATGTGGGGGTCGTGCTCGACGGCGTCAAGCGCCCAATGCACATTTCTCTGATTATGTCAACCGCTCTTTCGCAGGGCTATCTAGCGTTTCTAACTCTACATCTTGTGGTGGTGGAGCGCATGGGCACTACACCTAGAAAAGCGCCGGCGGAGCCGGCGGGGCGGGTTTGGGTTCCTGGCCGGTCGCGATGGGCTTCGCGATCAACCGGACCAGCAAATCCGGGCGTTTCCGACCGAACCCCGCTCGCTTCGCTCGCGACCCGGCGGCGCGCCCGTCGCGATCCGGAAAGCCGCCGTCAGCATGGGTTTGGCCCAGGGCGACATGCGAGGCCGACGCGAATTTCTTCCCGGCCCCCGGGTCGAGGTGCTGAACGGCGGCGGCACTGCCGTCCACAAACGCCGAAGGCTCCGCTTGGAGCGCCCCGCCCGGGCGCAGCCCGGCGGCTGGCGCGACGGGGCCCCATTGGTCATTGGGCAGGCTCCGTCTGGGACGGCCTTCGGCCCTGCCCCACTAATACGTGATCAGTGGGGGAGGGCTCAGAAGCCTAGGATTTTGCGGGTCTCCGGCGGCGCGTGGTCCCGGCGGGACCATCTGGGACCACGGACGCGGGGATGCTGCGCTGCGGCATGGCCGGCGGCGGGCTGGTCAGGTCTCGGGCGGGGCGGCCCGCAGGTCGGTGCGCGGGCGCTCTTGGCCGGCTGTGGCTACGCTGTGCAAGAGGTCGCCCGGCGGCGGTAATAGCGGCGGCTGCCGATGTGCGATCCCGCTCCGAGGGCGCGCTGTGCGGCCGGGCGGTCGTCAAACTGCCTCCGTCGGTGCGTGTGCGTGGTCGGCAAATGCTCCAGGGCCGGCGGCCAGTTCTTCCCTCTCGCGAACACCCGGCGGGGGGAGGGCCAGCCGAATGGCCATGGCCTCGCGAAGCCAGTCCGTGACGCGCTGCTGTGAGGGGCGCAGGGCGTCCACGTCCCGCCCGATGTATCCTCCTGTCACGTCCGCCTTGGGCAGGGCATGGTTGACCAGGAGCTTGACGTGGTAGGGGTTCAGGCCCGCCGCTGCCGCTGCGCTGATATAGGTGTTCCGCAAGCTGTGGATGCTGAACGGGACCGTAAAGCCGTTTCCGCGCGATGGCTTCGGCTCGGTCACATGGCCGGACTTACTGAACGCGGGAAAGAGCCATTCGGAAGGGCTGCGCCCCGCCCTTCGGGCGTCCTCGGCGTTGGCGTCGATCCGGGCGCGGATCAGGTCCACAAGCCAATCGCTCAGGGGTAGGGTGAAGGCGCGCTTGGAGCCGCCTTCGGCTCGGGGATGTTGAGGGTGGCGTTCTCAAGGTCCAGGTCCGCCAGTCGCACCTTGCCAATGGTGTCCGCCGAAGCCCAGTGAACACGCCCAACAGGTAGTAGTCCCGGCGGACGGTGTTGGTGAGCGCCATGACTTCCCGATACCACTGCGGAAGGCTGGCCAGCGGGATGGCGCGGTCGCGCCGTTCCTCCGGGAACCAGTCAACGTTCTGGGTCGGGCTGTCGGGCAGTTCTGGGTGCTGGCGGCGGGCGCGGTTCCATGCGGCGCTGAATATGCGGAAGACGTGGTTGGCGGCGTAAGGGTGTTGGGCTCCGATCCGCCGGTGTGCTGCATACACTTCAGGTCGGGTGAAGGTCGCCAACGGGCGGTCAAGCCAGCCGTCCGGCAGGTACTTCTTCGGCAGGTACACGTAATCCGTCTCAGTGCGCGGTGAGCGCGTCTTGGAAGCCAAGTGCAGGTCCAGGGCTTCCCGGAGGGTGATGGCTTCCCACGGGGCTCCGGGGGCCTTGTGTCGAGGGTCGAGGCCGGCCGCGAGCATGTCGCGCGCCTCCCGCGCGGCTTCTTCCATAGCCTCCACCGGGTCCGGCAGGGTGATGTGCAGCGTGCCGGGCTGAGGGCCGGTCGGGGACGGGGCCAAGGCGTCGAGGCTCACTGGTTCGCCCAGCTTCCCGAGGGGGCGGGAGCGCCACTGGCCGGTGGCCTTTTCCTTGAAGCGGTATTCAGCAAACACGCCGGCCTTACGGGCGCGGAAGCGGAGGCCGGGCACAGTTGGATGGCTGAGGGTGTCGCCTTCCTTCATCCGGTTGAGGTCGCGGCGAAACTTGTCGAGGCGGGCCATCGCGGGTTCCTCCGATGCTTGGTCCCAGGACCATGGAGGGGCTGAAAACTGCCCGGGACCACGTCGGGACCATGGAAGAAACCCTTATCATACAATGGTTTTATAGGTCAACTGTTGTATTCGTAATGCGAGGGTCGCAGGTTCGAATCCTGCAGGCGGCACCATTCGCACCGCTCCCCGTCCGCTGCTATGATGGCGTGCGAGGGGAGGCGGCCATGCCGAAGACGCCCAAGATGCCGCGCACGCGCAAGACGCCGATGAAATTCGCCATCGCGACGGTTCGCGACACCGCATTCGCCGGCGGCGGGCTCAGGCCGGTGTTCGAGTATCGCGACCTCGGCGTCGGCGACGCGACCGGCGGGCGGTACGGCGCGCACGTGATCCGCGCCAGGCGCCGCCTCGGCAAGCCGATGGGCCGGCACCGCCACCGGCTCGACTTCCAGCTCGTCTACATCCTCAAGGGCTGGGCCAAGTTCTTCTACGAGGGCGAGGGCGAGTTCACCGTGCGCAAGGGCGACTGCGTGCACCAGCCGCCCGGCATCGTGCACGACCTGATCGACTATTCCGCCGATCTCGAAATGCTGGAGATCACCGCACCGGGCGAGTTCGCGACCGAGGCCGCGCCGGCGCGCACGACGGCGCGGCGCCGCTCGCAAGCCGCCCGCACGCGCCGCACCGCATAACGACACGCGAGGGGGACACATGGCCGGGAAGCTGCCCAAGGCGCTTCGGAAATACGTCGACAAGTACTACGTGCCGTCGTTCGGCGAATTCCCGCTGTTCCCGAACCAGCGCATGACGCTGGGCGCCGAGCTCGCGCCCGCGTTCACCGAGGCGCTCGAGGCGTTCCGCGCCGAGGCGCTCTACGAAGGCGCTCTCGACGACAAGACCAAGCAGCTCATGGCGCTGTCGCATCTGGCCGCGCGCGCCTCGGCCGGCACGTACTGGCACGCCAAGGCGGCGCGCAAATACGGCGCGACCTGGGCCGAGCTGCACAAGGCGGTCGAGATCGCCGCCTTGTTCAACGGGTTCTCGGCGATCAACGAGGGCGGCCAGGCGCTTGTCCGGCTGTGGCGCGAGGAGCAGGAGGCGAAGGGCAAGAAGGTCAAGGCGCCGAAGGGGCGGAACTGACCCGCCGCGCCATCGCCGCCTTGAGCCGCTCGGCGGCCTTGGCGTAGCCGCCGGCCGCGCCGTCGACGAAGTGCATGTGGTCCTTGGCGAACGGGTCGGGGACGAAGCAGGTCATCAGCGCCGCCGCCTGGCGGTGCAGGCCATAATCGGCGACGCCCTCCACCTCGGCGCGTTCGAGCGCGACCTCGATCCGGGCCACCAGGTCGGGCGTGCACTCCACGGTGAGCTTGAGCCCGTCGTCGTACTTGCGGAAGTCGGTGTTGGCGGCCGTCTCGCGGCGATAGACCCTGGGATTCAGGTTCTTGATGTTCGCGCCCAGCGCGAGGGCGAGCCGAAACACGCCGTGCTGGGCCAGGATGAACGCGCCCCACAGGACCGAAGGCCGGCGGCCGCGCGTCGTGCGCACCTCGAGGCCCAGGTTCCGCGGCGGCCAGACGACGGGCGGGCCTTCGGCCGGCACGGGGCTTCCGCCGCGCTCGGCGGTGGCGACGATGTCGAGGATGCGGCGCACCAAAGCGGCGAAGGCGGCTTGGTCCACGCCGTCGCGCGGGCGCACGAGGAGCGAGACCACCTCGCCGCGCGCCAATTCGATCGGCCGGAAGCGGCAGGAGAGGCCGGTGAGGTCGGGCCTGGCACCCGGCCCGGCGGGCGGGACGGCGTAGCGCCCGGCCTTCATCTCGGCCTCGGCCCAGGCGATGCCGCCGCCCGCGAACATGGCGTAGGCGAGCTCGGGCGCGACGCGGAATCGGGCGACCGAAACCTCGCACCGGGCGGCGCGGATGTCGGCGACGGGCACCAGCGCGGCGCGGAGCGAGAGCCCCACCTCCTCCGCCGCCCAGACCTGCGCAGCGGCGAGCGCGCGCGCGGCCGGCGCGCGCCACGCATCGGGCACGGCGAAGGCCGCACCGTCGCCCGAGAACACGAAGGGGAAGGGCAGGCGGCCGATGGCGTTGGCGACGCCGGCGATCACGCTGGCGCCCACCACGTTGACCGCCTTGTAGCGCCCCTCGGCGATGGCGGCGGTCGAGTTCACCACGTCGGCGGTGCCGACCCACCACCCGGCGGGGAGGGGGGCGAAGCGCGCCTCGTCCGCCACCTCCTCGAACCGGTCGAAGGGCTGGAGCGAGTTGTAGAATTCGTCGGCGGGCATGGCCGGCATGGGGGCCTTCCGCTCAGCGCCGGGCGGCGTCGTCCCGGCGGATCAGCGTGCCGAGGCCGAGCTCGGTGAAGATCTCGAGGAGGATCGCGTGCGGCACACGCCCGTCGAGGATCACCGCGGCCTCGACGCCGGCTTCGACCGCGGCGACGCAGGTCTCGACCTTGGGGATCATGCCGCCCGAGATGGTGCCGTCGGCGATCATGGCGCGGGCCTGGTCGGCGGTCATCTCGGCGACGAGCTTGCCCGCCTTGTCGAGCACGCCCTTCACGTCGGTGAGCATCAGGAGCCGGCGCGCCGCGAGCGCCGCCGCCACCGCGCCCGCCGCCGTATCGGCGTTGATGTTGTAGGTGGTGCCGTCCTTGCCGAGCCCGATCGGCGCGATCACCGGGATAACATCGGTGCCCCTGAACGCCTCGATCACGTGCGGGTTGACGCGCGCCGGCTCGCCGACGAAGCCGAGGTCGAGCACGCTCTCGATGTTGGAGTCCGGATCGCGCCGCGTGCGGGTCAGCTTCTCGGCCTCGATCAGCCCGCCATCCTTGCCCGACAGCCCGACCGCCGAGCCGCCGGCCGCGTTGATGGCGGTGACGATCTGCTTGTTGATCGAGCCGGACAGCACCATCTCGACGATCTCGACCGTGGCCTGGTCGGTGACGCGCAAGCCGTCGACGAAGGACGACTTGATCTTCAGCCGCTCGAGCATCTGGCCGATCTGCGGCCCGCCGCCATGGACCACCACCGGGTTGATCCCGACCTGGCGGAGCAGCACCACGTCGCGGGCGAAGTCGCGCGCGAGGTGCGCCTCGCCCATCGCGTGGCCGCCATACTTCACCACGAAGGTCGAGCCCGCGTAGCGCCGCATGTAGGGCAGCGCCTCCGACAGGGTCTCGGCCTTCAGCAGGAACTCGGCCGGGATGTCGGCGCCCGGCGCGGCGGATTTCGCATTCGCAGCCATGGCCCCTTTGTAATCGATCCCCTCGAACTCGCGAAACCGGCGCGGCTGGCGCTCCATGTCGCCCGAATGTCGCCTCTATGTCGCCTCTAGGTAACCTCTATGTCGCCTCAAGGTAACCCGTATGTCGCCCGATGTCGCCTCTATGTCGCCTCATAAGCCCTTGATCTCGAATGAATGTCGCCTCAAACGGCGGAAGATGGGGTCCGGGCGACACATCGGGCGCCCGCCATCCCGCCCTCGATGCGCCCTTCGCCTATACAGGTATTTTATCCTATTTTCAGGCAATTCTATACTTGACTGAACAGGCACGATGCGCCACCTACTAGATCGACAGGCCGGCGTTTGCGCTGAGATTACGCCCGAGATGATTGAGGCTGGCGTTGATGCGTTTTTGGAGTTTGGCGGGGGCGAGGAGTTGGCTGCAACAGACCCCGCTCTGGTGGTATCCCAGATTTTTCGAGCGATGCGAGGTGCTGTTTCACGACATGCTCGCCGAGCAACTGAATGCGCCGTGTAGCTTCTTCTATGCCCGCGAGGAAAAGGGCAAAATCGGCGGGTTTTATGGCTAGGGCCTTAGGGTCAAGGCGCGCTTTAATTGAGATTCCGCCGGAAACTTCCGCATATGAGCCGTCCGTGACCTGTAGCACGGGCACCGTTGTGCTAGCATGTTTGACCCAGACGCCGTGACAGAGTTTGTCGCGAAAGTCTTCGATCTTGCGGCATTCTCGTTTAAGCTCTTTGAGATTCACGGTCGTGACAAATCCACGGAGAAGCATTAGATCTTCGATGGCTGTGAAAGCGCTTTCAATCCGTCCGAGCCGAACGGCAGTGCGGCCGAATTTCTGGTTTATCCGTAATAGAACATAGGCGATATGCCGGATTTGGCCCTCTAAGAAGGCGAAACGGACGACCGTGCGACCGATGTTGGTGCTATAGGACGCGGGTAGTTTATAGCGGGCTGGATGAGTAGCCATGGCGAAGTCCCCCAAAAGCGGCGACGATCCGACGCAAGACCCCGCGTTTAAGCGCGTGGTGCGTCACTTCCTGAACAAGAAGCCCGAGCATAAGACGGGAAAGACCGAACCGCGCCCCAAATTCGGCGGCAGAACGAACGATAGCAAGAAGCCCGGCCGGTGAGTTGGGCTTCTGGATTCGGAGGTCTGACGGATGCTAGTGCGGCGTGTTGTCTTCCTCGTCGGGGAGGATGGTGACATTGACGGGCGTGTGCGGCTGGCCAGTCATCTTCTCGTAGATGGCGCGCATCGGGCCGAGGACGCGGCCACAATTGCCGCACTTGGCGATGGTGTCGTCGGAATGCTCGTTGGGCAGCTTGAGGACGGCACGCCCGCAGTGGCTGCATTGTACCCGGACGCTAACGGTTCTTTTCGCCATGATCTTCCCCGTCCTTTGAGCGACGTGCTCGCCAGCGGCGGAAATGCTCCGCCTTCTGCTTAACCGTTCGCGGCTTCGTCAGTCCGCCGATAGGTCAAACGCCTGCCCGCGATGCCTTTGATCGCCGCGATGGTGCGAGCCTGATCGTCCATCCCGAGCGCGGCGCGGTTATTGTAACGGAAGTCAAATTCTGCCAAATATCGATGCAAGTACGGGGCCTCTCCGCAATGCTGATAGACGCCCTTCATGCCGCGCTTGAAAATCGAGAAGAAGCCTTCGATGGTGTTAGGCCCTGTTGACAAAAGTCGGCAGCCATAGTTTTGCGGCGGCAAGACAGAGGAAGGCGAGGAACGATCGTGCGGTCTTGTCGTAGCGCGTGGCGATGCGACGGAACTGCTTGAGACGGTTGAACATGCGCTCGATGCGGTTGCGGTCGCGATAGGCCTCGAAGTCGCAGGTGATGGCCTGCTTGCGGTTCGCTTTGGGCGGGATCACCGGCAGGATGCCCTTCATCAGGAGCGCGGCCCGGACGTCGTCCCCGTCATAGCCCTTGTCGGCCAGCATGAGGCGCGGCCGGGCGACCGGCATTCGAGCAGCGCCGGAACGGCTTTGTAATCGACGTCTCGCCGCCGGTCAGGACGAAGCCAAGAGGGCGGCCCTGACCGTCCGCGCGGGCGTGGATCTTGCTCGTAAAGCCGCCGCGGCTTCGACCAAAGCCCTCCTTATGAGTCCCCCCTTTGCGCCGGCGGCCTGCGAATGGCCCCGGACGGTGGTGCTGTCGATCATGTGACGCCAGTTGTCGGTGAGGCCGAGATCGACCAGCGTTTCCAGCAGCGCATCCCACACGCCCTGCTCGGCCCAGCGGCGGAAGCGGACATAGACCGAGTTCCACTTGCCGTATCGTTCGTGCATGTCGCGCCATGGACAGCCGACCCGCAGCACGTAGAGCATCCCGTTCAGAAACCGCCGATTGTCCTGCGCCGGCCGCGCCCAGCGACCGCGCTCGGGCGGCAGCAGTCCCGATATCACCGACCATTGTTCGTCGTTCAAATCCCCGCGCGCCAACACCGCCTCCTCGCCAAAGACAGTGTTTGAATCACAACTGCTCCTCCTGGGAAATCCCTTTTGTCAACAAAACCTAGTGTGGGCATCGCCGCGCACGTATTCCTTGAGGGCGTGGTGAACGCGCTCATGGCTGGCGTACTCGCGACCGATCTTGCGGAAGTGCATTCCTTCGTCTGTGCGTAGGTGCGACGCGCGGTCGGCATGTTGGACCAACAAGGGACGAATGTCATTCGCGGTCACGTTTTCCACCTTGAACGAGCGGGCCTTCCCGCCGCGCTCGACAAGGGCGAAGACCTTCATCTTGTCGTGGATGCCCGTATTGGAGGCCCTTGCCGTTTTTCCCGCGTTGCTTGCCGCCGAGATAGGTTTCATCGGCTTCGATGGTCTTGCCCTCGCCGCCCATCGGGCCAGGAGGGATTTCGGTCATGCCCTCACGGATACGGTGGGCCATGAACCAGGCAGTCTTGTAGGTGACGCCGAGCATACGGTGGAGCTGGTGGGCCGAAATGCCCTTCTTGGACGAACACAGAAGATGCGTCGCAAACAGCCACATATGGAGCGGGACGTGGCTGCGCTCGTACAGCGTACCGACGCGCACCGTGAACTTCTTGCGGCATGAGCGGCAGTGATACCAGCCCTCGCCCATTGAACCCTTAAGGGGCAGAGCTTTGACGGTTTCCGACTGGTCACAGAACGGGCAAACGGGGCCATGCGGCCAGCGTTGCGCCTCTAGAAAGCGGCGCGCGGCCGTTTCGTCCTTGAAAATCTTGCTATCGCTCGGATTGGGTTTCGGCATAGCTGAACTCCTTGATTTCGCTTATATGGGATCAAGGTTCGTTCAGTCAAGTATATAATCACCATTGTCAAGATCGGACGGCCCTCGGACATGGGCGTCGCGCCAATCGTCCCAGCCTCGCGCCGTTGTGAATAGGAGCGGGGTCGATTGTTCGATAGCCTCGACCGCGTCATGAATAATGAACAACAGCAGAATGCAAAAATAATGTGACGCATACATTCCTCGCGTGTGGGGGGTCGGCAGCATTATTGGGGAGACGATCATGGCACTGGACGAACAGAAGCTGCACGCGTTCCTCGGCCGCGCCCTCGTCGATCTGGGCGGCACGGTGAACACGGTGTTGATGACGATGGGCGACCGGCTGGGCCTTTACCAGGCGCTGGCCGCGGAGCGGCACACGCCCGAAACGCTCGCCCGCGCGACCGGCACGCATCCGCGCTATGTGCGCGAGTGGCTCAACTGCCAGGCGGCCGGCGGCTATGTGAGCTACAACGCGGCCGCCGAGCGCTATTACCTGAGCGAGGAGCAGGCGCTCTGTCTCGCCAATCCGAACGGGCCGGTCGACCTGCCCGGCGCCGCCGCGCTGTCCGAAGACTTCTTCTACGTGCGCGACCGCGCGATCGAGAACTTCCGCACCGGCAAGGGCATGGAATGGGGCGAGCATCACCCCTGCCTGTTCCACGGGACCGAGCGGTTCTTCCGCGCCGGCTACAACGCCAACCTGCTCACGTCGTGGATTCCGGCGCTGGACGGGGTCGAGCCGAAGCTCAAGGCGGGCGCGCGCGTCGCCGACGTGGGCTGCGGCCACGGCGCGAGCACGATCCTGATGGCCCGCGCCTTCCCCAACTCGGCGTTCGTCGGCTACGACTATCACGGACCTCGATCGAGACGGCGCGCGAGCGCGCGGCCGAGGCGGGGTCCGCGAACGTGCGGTTCGAGGTCGCCGACGCCGGCGGCTATGACGGGCGCGACTTCGACCTGATCGCGTTCTTCGACTGCCTGCACGACATGGGCGATCCGGCGGGCGTCGCCCGGCACGCGCGTGAGGCGCTCAAGCCCGACGGCACCTGCATGCTGGTGGAGCCGTTCGCGGGCGACGATGCGGCGGACAATTTCAACCCCGTCGGGCGGCTTTATCTACGGGGCGTCGGCGCTGATCTGCGTGCCGGTTTCGCTCGCGCGCAACGGGCCGGCCCTCGGCGCCCAGGCCGGCGAGCGCCGGCTGCGCGAGATCGTGGTCGACCAGGCGGGCTTCGCGTCGATGCGCCGCGCGACCGAGACGCCGTTCAACATCGTCCTCGAAGCGCGCCCGTAGGGCGCGGCGGCCGGAGCGTGCGCGGTCGGGGCGGCCATCTTCCGGTTGCCCCGGCCGCGGCCGTCCGCCACACTGGCGCCGCGGGTGCGCGCCCGCGGTCGGATTTCAGTACGGAGGAAAATTGCCATGCCGGGATTCAGGATCGCGCATGTCGGGCTGCACGTCCGCAACCTGGAGGAGGAGATCGCCTTCCTCGCGGTGATCGGCGCCAGCGTCACCGCGACCGACACGATGCGCACCGGGCGCATCGCCTTCGTCAGCCTGGACGGCGAGCTGCACCACAGCCTGGCGCTTTTCGAGAACGGCGAGCCCCTGGCGAGCGGCGATTCGCAGAAGGAGCGCCAGGGCATCGACCATATCGCCCTGCCGACGGGCACGCGCGCCGACGTGGATGGCTGGGCCGAGAAGCTGACCGCGGCCGGCATCGCCTGGCGCGGCCCCTACATCCAGGGGCCGGAGGGCGGCGGACTGCCGAACGGCAGCGGCAGCTACAGCATCTTCTTCAACGACCCCAACGGCATCTGCTTCGAGATCTATGCCGAGGCGATGAGCGTCGCCGCGTTCCGCGCCTTCGACGCGGAGCGGAAGGCGGAGACGGCGCCAGCCTGACCGGCGGCTTGCGGACGGCGCTTGCGTCCCGGGCGAGCAACCCGGAACGAACCGCCTTCATTCGCGCCGCCGCGCGCGTCCGTGGATGGCCGGAACCGGACCGCCGCGCGCCGGAACTCGATCAGATTCGCTGCCAACGGGAGCGTACGCTGGCAGGGGCGTGCGCCGGCGAGGGGGAGCGGACGATGCGCGACGGCAGCGAGACAGGACACGGCCCGCCCGCGCCGCAACGCCGCCTGACGCGTCGCGAGCTGGTGGCCGTGCTTCTCCCCATCGTGCTGGCGCCGTGCGTCGCCGGGGCCGCACCCCGGCGTCCCGCCCGGATCGGCTGGCTCAAGATCCAAGGACCGCGCCACACCCCGGACCAGCTTCTCGCCTTCCGCGACGGCATGCGCGCGCTCGGGCTGGTCGAGGGACGCGACTACGTGATCGTGGAACGCTATGCCGGCAACGACGGGGCGCGGCTGCCCGGCCTCACCTCGGAGCTTCTGGGTGCCGGCGTCAACATCATCGTGGCGACCAGCCAGCCCTCGATCGCGGCCGCCGCGCGCGTGACGGCGGCTGTTCCGGTGATCGGGCGGATGAACGACGACCCCGTCACCAACGGCATGGCCGGCTCGCTGGCCCGGCCGGGCCGGAACATCACCGGCATCTACGCGATGACCGAGGAGCTGAACCCCAAGCGGCTGGCCCTGCTCAAGGAGGCGGTACCCTCGCTTCGCCGGGTTGGCGTCCTGTTGCGATTCGACTGGTCCAACGCCAAGCACGACTGGCAGGTCCTGGTCGCGGCCGCGCACAGGCTCGACCTCGAGCTTCTCGCCCTCGACGCCCATTCGGCCGCGGACTTCGCCGCCGCGTTCGATCTCGCGTCGGCACGGAAGGTCGGCGGCATCATGACGTTCCGGAACCCCTCGGTCGTCACCTACCTGAAGCTGATCGCCGAGCTTTCGCGCAAGGCCCGGCTGCCAGCGGTGTTCGACGCGCGCGAATATGTCGAGGCGGGCGGCCTGATGTCCTATGGGCCGAATATCGACGCGATCTATCGCCGGCTGGCGACCTATGCCGGCAAGCTGCTGCGCGGCGCCGCGCCCGGCGAAATCCCGATCGAGCAGCCGACCGTCTTCGAGTTCGTCATCAATCGGCGGACCGCCGCGACCTTCGGCATGACCCTTCCGCCGAGCCTGCTGGCGCAAGCCGACGAGGTGATCGACTGACCGACTTCGCTGTCGTGCGGACGGCGGAGGCCGAGCCGGATCCCGATCCGGGAGCGGTCCCCCCCTCGCGGGCGGATTTCAGCACGAAAGTGAAGGCGCGATGCCGGGCGGTACGTCCGCAACCTGGAGGGTACCGGGCGCGCCGCCTTGAGGCGAAACCGTCGCCGCGACGCTTTGGGACGGCAAGCACGCGCTCGCGACCCAAAGGTGCGCGCCCGACGACAATGGATCAAATGAACGGTGCGCCCTGTGCCGGCGCCGCGCCCGCACTACGTCTTCCTGTGGCGTCGCAAGAACGAACGCCGCAACGGGAGAGTGTCATGGCGACCGAAAGACGCGTGCCCCCACCCGATCTACGCAAGTGGCTGGCACTTTCGACCTGCGTCGTGCTCGGGTTGCTTGGAGTTATCTATGCCTATGGCGCGCGCCTGCTCGGTTCGTAGCAAAGAGCGGGCGGTGCGGGCGAAGGCGCGCTTACCTGGAGGACGGTCGTGGCCCATCGCAGCCGTCCACCTCGTCGGGCGAACCGCGGCGGCAGCGTAACCCTGATTGCGGTCGTGTTCGTGGCGGTCGCCCTGATTGTGGCGGCGTTGATAATTCTCTATCTCCGCGTCCGCGAGGGTGCGGAATGACCGCCGGCCCTACTGCGCCGCCTGGGCTGCCGTGTCGGGGTCGAGATCGCGCAGGCGGGGCGCCACCTCGGACATGAACAGCGCGTAGGAGGCGCGGCGCTTCTCGGGCGTCGCGTAGTCGCGCCCGGCATGGATCAGCAGCTCGCCGAACCCGCCGGTCCGGTCGTAATAGGCGGCGATGCGGGCGCGCACGGTTTCGGGCGAGCCGACGAAGATCTCGCCGCGCTCGACCACGTCGTCGTACTTGATGTCCTGCCAGGTGCCGCCCTTGGGGATGCGCGCGGCCTGGGCGTGCGGCGTGTTCGTCGCCTCCCACTCGATCGTGCGGTTGTAGCTGGCGCGCATGTCCTCGCGCGCGATCGCGTCGGTCTCGGCGACATAGATCGTGCGGCAAACGACAAGGTCCGCGCGGCGCGGCGCGCGCCCCGCCGCCTTCGCGCTTTCGACCATCGCGTCGCCGAGCCGGCGCACCTGGTCCGGCGCGACGAAGTTCGAGGTCAGCACCTGGAAGCCGTGACTTCCGGCGAACCGGGCGGTGCCCGCCGTGTTGTTGGCCGCCACCGCGACCGGCGGGTGCGGGCGGCGGTAGGGCGGCGGGGAGAGCTGCATGCCCTTGCCGGTCCAGAACGGGCCGTCATAGTCGATCGGCCCGTCCGCCGCCCAGAGCCGCAGGATCAGCTCGATCGAGGCGTGCATCATCTCGCGCGTCTTGGTCCAGTCGAGCCCGCGCCGCCCCATCTGGTGCTGCACCGGGCCGAAGCCGAACCCCATGCCGAAGCGGTAGCGCCCGCGGGTGAGGTGGTCGCAGGCGTTCGCCTCGGTCGCGACCTGGAGCGGATGGTGGTAGGCGAGCGGGCGCACCGCCGAGCCGAGCCCGATGCGCGAGGTCAGCGAGGCGGCGCGGCAGATGATCAGCTCGGCCGGCGCCTCGTGCTCGCTGATCCACGCCACGTCGAAGCCGAGCGCATCGGCCGCGACAATCTCGTCCAGGTCGGCCTCCCACCCGTCCGCGAAGGTCGCATGGTCCGGCCGACGGCTGTTGGAGAAGATGCCGAATTTCATGGCGCGCCTTTCAGATCGAAATGCCGAGGAAGCGCGCTGCGTTGGCGCCGAGGATGTCGTCCTGCACCTTCTGCGACAGCCGCTTGGCGCGGCGGATGTACTGCACCGGGCGCTTCTCTGCGAAGGGCCAGTCGCTGCCCATCATGATGTGGCGGTGGCTGACCTTGGTGGTCAGGTACTCCAGCATGTCCGGGTTGAACAGCACCGTGTCCATGTAGAGCTTGCGGATGTAATGGCTCATGTCGCCGGCGAGTTTGAGGTTGCCGAGCCCGCGATGGAGCGCGTGGTCGAGCCGGCCGGCGTAGAACGGCAGGTACCCGCCGCCATGGGCGATGGAGATCTTGAGCTCGGGAAAGCGGTCGAGGATGCCGTCAAAGACCAGCGAGCACGTCGCCAATGCCTCCTCGAAGGGCTGGCCGACGTGGAAGGAGAGGCCGAAGCGGCGCAAACGCTCCGCGTCGTTGCCGGCGGGATGGATGAAGATCGCGGCGCCCAGCCGCTCGGCCGCCCGCCAGAACGGGCGGAACTTCGCATCGCCGATCTCGGCGCCGTTCACGTCGGTCGAGATGGTCACGCCCTTGAGCCCGAGCCGCGTCATGCAGCGCGTGAGCTCCTTCACCGCGAGGGCGGGCGCGTGCAGCGGCACCGTCCCGATCGCGACGAGGCGGTCGGGGTGGCGCGCCACCGCCTCCGCCATCGCGTCGTTGGTCTTGCGGTCGAGCGCGAGGGCGGTGTCAGGATCGGCCCAATAGGTGCCGACATGGACCAGCGAGGGCGAGATCACCTGCATGTCGACGCCCATCGCATCCATGTCGGCGAGGCGCTCGGCGGTGCCGGTCATCTTCTGCAGGGCCGTGTCGGACGCCGCGGCGCCGCCGAGCGAGGCCGCGCCGCGCATGCCGAGCCGGGCGTGCAGCCCGTGGCTTCGCGTCACCGCGAACACCTCGGGCGCTATGAGATGGGTGTGGAAGTCGATGACGAAGGGCTTTCTCTTCGGCCCTTTCGCCCGGCCCCTGGCCGTCGTCTTCGTTGCCGTCCTCGCCATCCCGCTTCCCCCTCATGTGCCGCCGATCGAGCGGCGCGACGCATCGTAGTGCGATTTCCGTCGCGTTAAAAATGCCGTTCGCCCTGGGTAGGTCGAGGCGGAGCCGAGGCCATATCGAAGGGCGCGGCCGCCACGTGCTTCGATACGCCGCGCTGCGCGCGGCTACTCAGCACGAATGGAAGTTTTGAAATGCGCGCCCTCACCCCACAAGCTCGCGCCACTCCTGCTCGGTGAGCGTGGCGACGCCGAGCTCGGTCGCCTTCTTGGCCTTGGAGCCCGCGTCGGCGCCGACCACCACGTAGTCGGTCTTCTTGGAGACCGAGCCGGCGACGTGCGCGCCCAACGCCTCGGCGCGCGCCTTGGCCTCGGCGCGGGTCATGGTCTCGAGCGTGCCGGTGAACACCACGGTCTTGCCCGCGACGGGCGATTGGGCGACGGGCGCGGCGGGCGCTTCGAGAGTGAGGATCTCGCCCAGCGCATCGAGGATGTCGAGGTTCTGCGGCTCGGCGAAGAAGCCCGCGATGTCGTCGGCCATCGACATGCCGATGCCCTGGATGTCGCAGAGCTCGGCATAGGCCTCGCCCACCTCTTCCGGGTGGCGGTGCTCGTCGGGGTGCGCCGCGCGCTCGGCGGCGGCGGCGACCATCGCGGCGCGCCAGCGCTCGAGCGTCAGGTAGTGCCGCGCGATCCAGCGCGCCGTCGCCTGGCCGACCTGCGGGATGCCGAGCGCGTAGATGAACCGGTCGAAGGCGATATTCTTGCGCGCCTCGACGGCGGCGAGCAGCTTTTCGACCGAGCGCGCGCCCCACCCTTCCCACTCCGCGAGCGCCGCGGCGTGGCGGTCGAGCCGGAACATGTCGACCGGCGAGCGGACGAGCCCTTCCTTCCAGAACTCCTCGACGCGCTTCTCGCCCATCCCCTCGATGTCGAACGCGTCGCGCGAGGCGAAATGGACCAGCCGCTGCACCGCCTGGGTCGGGCAGATCAGCCCGCCGGTGCAGCGGCGCACCGCTGCGCCCTCCTCGCGCACGGCGACGGAGCCGCAGTCGGGGCAGGTCTCGGGCATGACGAAGGGCTTGGCGTCCTTCGGGCGCTTCGAAAGCACCGGCCCGACGACCTGGGGGATCACGTCGCCCGCGCGCTGGACGATGACCGTGTCGCCCGCGCGGATGTCCTTGCGGGCGATGTCGTCCTCGTTATGCAGCGTGGCGAGCGAGACGGTCGCGCCGCCGACGACCACCGGCTCGAGCACGGCGTAGGGGGTGAGCGCGCCGGTGCGCCCGACCGAGACCTTGATCTCCCTGAGCTTCGTCTCGACCTGCTCGGCCGCGAATTTGTGCGCGATGGCCCAGCGCGGCGCGCGGCTGACGAACCCCAGCCGCTCCTGCCAGTCGATGCGGTTCACCTTGTAGACGACGCCATCGATGTCATAGCCGAGCGCGGCGCGCTCGCGCCCGATCTTGCCGTAGAACGCCAGCGTGTCGTCGAGGCCGGTGCAGCACGCCGCCAGCGGGTTCACCTTGAAGCCCCAGCGCTTCAGGTGCTGCAGGAACGCCCAGTGCGTGTCTGCGGGCCGTTCCGACGCTTCGCCCCAGGCATAGGCGAAGAAGCGCAGCTTGCGGCGCGCGGTGATGCGCCAGTCGAGCTGGCGGAGCGAGCCCGCCGCGGCGTTGCGCGGGTTGGCGAAGCGCGGCTCGCCGTCCTTCTCGCGCGTCTCGTTGAGCGCGACGAAGTCGGCGTGGCTCATATAGACCTCGCCGCGCACCTCGATCAGCGCGGGCGGCTTGCCGGTCATCCTGTCGGGGATGTCGTCGATGGTGCGGAGGTTGCGCGTCACGTCCTCGCCCTCGGCGCCGTCGCCGCGCGTCGCGCCCTGCACGAACCGCCCGTTCTCGTAGAGGAGATTGATCGAGAGCCCGTCGATCTTGGGCTCGGCGACGATCTCCACGGGCTCGTCCGCCGCAAGGCCCAGGAACCGGCGGACGCGGCCGAAGAATTCCGCCACTTCCTCCGCCTCGAAGGCGTTGCCGAGCGACAGCATGGGCACGCGGTGGCGCACCTTGGCGAACTGCTCGGCGGGCGCGGCGCCGACGCGCTTCGACGGCGAGTTGTCGCGGACGAGTTGGGGGAAGCGCGCCTCGATCTCTTCGTTGCGCCGGCGCAGCGCGTCGTACTCGGCGTCGGAGATGACCGGCGCGTCCTCCTGGTAGTAGCTCCGGTCGTGCGCCGCGATCTCCTTGGCGAGGCGGGCGAGCTCGCGCTTCGCCTCGGCGGGGGTGAGGCCTTCGACGGGCTTGTCCGGGCCGCTCATTTCACCTCCGTTCGTCCTGAGTAGCGGCCGGAGGCCGCGTATCGAAGGACGAGACCGAGAGACGGTGCCGCAATCGCCCTTCGATATGGCCGCTGCGCGGCCTACTCAGGGCGAACGGAAGACGGGAGGTCCGTCGGGACGTCATCGCGCGGGGCCCGCCATCAGGGACGCGGCGGCGGCGCGCGCCTCGTCGGTGACGCGGGCGCCGGCCAGCATGCGCGCGATCTCCTCGCGCCGCGTCGCCTCGTCCAGCGCCTCGGCGCGGGTGACCGCGATGCCCTTGGCCGCGCCCTTGACCACGCGCCAGTGGGTGGCGCCGCACGCCGCGACCTGGGGCGAATGGGTGACGACCAGGAGCTGAATGCGGGCGCCGAGGCGCTTGAGACGCTCGCCCACCGCCGCCGCCGTCGCGCCGCCGATGCCGGCGTCGACCTCGTCGAGCACCAGGGTCGGCACCGCGCCGGCCTCGGCGAGCACGACGCGGAGCGCGAGGAGGAAGCGGGACATCTCGCCGCGCGAGGCGATGCGCCCGATCGGGCCGGGCGCGGCGCCGGGGTTGGTGGCGACGGCGAAGCGCACCCGCTCCGTCCCGTGCTCGGACCATTGCGCCTCGGGCAGCGCCTCTCGCTGGGTCGCGAACCGCGCCTTCTCCAGCTTGAGGGCAGGAAGCTCGGCGGCAACCGCCTTGTCGAGCCGGACGGCGGCCTTGGCGCGGCCGTCGGCGAGGGCGGACGCGGCGCGGAGATAGGCGGCCCGCGACGCCGCCTCGTCCTTCGTCAGGCGCGCGAGCCCGGCGCCGCCATCTTCCAGCGCGGCGAGGCGGGTGGCGAAATCGGCGCGGAGCTCGGGCAGGCGGTCGACCGTGGTCGAATGGCGGCGCGCGGCGGCGCGCAGCGCGAACAGCCGCTCCTCCGCCCGCTCGAGCGTGCGCGGGTCGAGATCGAGCGACGCGCCGGCCTTCTCCAGCGCGGCCACGGCCTCCGCGGTCTCGGCGGCGGCGCGGTCGAGGGCGGCGAGGACGGCATCGAGCCGTCCGGCCGCCTGCGCCGCCACCCGGTCGAGCGCGCGCCGCGCCTGGGCGAGTCCCTGCTCGACCTCGTTGCCGGACAGCGCGGTCTCGGCCGTCGCCAGCGCCTCGGCGATCTTGCCGGCGGCGGCGAGCAGGGCGCGTTGCTCGGCGAGCGCCCGCTCCTCGCCCGGCTTGGGGTCGAGCGCGTCGAGCTCGGCCGCGACGTGCCGGAGATACTCCTCCTCGCTCGCCGAACGCTCGCGGGCGGCGCGCGCGTCTTCGAGCGCCGCCTGCGCCGCGCGCCAGTCCCGCCAGGCCGCGCGCGTCGCCTCCCCCTCCTTGGCCAGCCCGCCGAACGCGTCGAGCGCCTCGCGGTGCAGCTCCGGGTTCATCAGCCCGACATCGCCGCGCGCGCCCTCGATCTCGACCAGCGCTTCGCCGATCTCGCGCAGCACGGCGATGCCGACCGGCTGGTCGTTGACGAAGGCGCGCGACTTGCCGTCGGACGAAAGCGTGCGGCGGAGGATCAGCGGCTCGCCCGGCTCGGGCACGTCGAGCCCGTATTCGACCAGCGCAGCGAGGACCGCATGGCCGGGCGGAAGCTCGAACGTGGCGGCGACGCTGGCCGGCCCGGTCGCGCCGTGGCGCACCAGCGCCGCGTCCGCGCGCGCACCGAGGGCGAGGCCGAGCGCGTCGAGGAGGATCGACTTGCCGGCGCCGGTCTCGCCGGTCAGCACCGCGAGGCCGGGACGGAAGGCAAGGTCGAGGCGGTCGATCAGGACGATGTCGCGGATGGCGAGCGCGGCCAGCATCCGGTGTCAGCCATCCCGCGTTCGCGCAGTGGCCCGCGGGGCGCGCACCCTAGAACAGCCAGTCCATCGTGCGGGCGAGGAAGCTGGGCTTCTCGCCGGCGGACTCGCCGCTCGTCTTGCGCACGTCGACGCCGGTCGCGAGCTCGTAGGAGTCCATGTACCACTCGCTGCCCGGATAGTTGTGGCCGAGCACCGCGGCGGCGCGGCGCGCCTCGTCCTTGAGGCCGAGGGCGGTGTAGGCCTCGACCAGCCGGTGCAGCGCCTCGGGCACGTGGGTGGTGGTCTGGTACTTGTCGACCACGATGCGGAAGCGGTTGATGGCGGCGAGATAGTCGCCGCGGTTCAGGTAGTAGCGCCCGACCTCCATCTCCTTGCCGGCAAGGTGGTCGCGCGTCAGGTCGATCTTGAGCCGCGCGTCGCGGGCGTATTTCGAATCGGGGAAGCGGCGCACCAGGTCCTGCAGCGCGCCCAGCGCCTGCTCGGACATCTGCTGGTCGCGCTCGACGTCGGAAATCTGCTCGTAGTAGCAGAGCGCCTTGAGGTAGAGCGCGTAGGGCACGTCCTTGTGGCCGGGGTGGAGCTGGATGAAGCGGTTGAGCGCCAGGATCGCCTCGTCATAGCGGTTCGCCTCGTACTGGGCGTAGCCGGCCATGAGCTGGGCCTTAATCGCCCACACCGAGTAGGGGTGCTGGCGCTCGACCTCGTCGAACAGCCGGGCGGCGTCGGCCCAGCTACCGGCCTCGAGCGCGTTGACCGCGGAATTGTAGAGATCGTCGACGCCGCGCTCGACGTATTTGGGCTCCTTCTCCGACGAGCAGGCGGCGAGCGCTCCCGCGAGCGCCAGGACGAGCGCGAGCGGGCGAAGCGAACGTGCGATCCTCATGGCCCCTCTTGGTCCTCTGTCACGCGCCGGTTTCCCCCGCCGGAACCGGCGCCGGGACTATACCAAGGCCGCCCTCCGAAGGCCAGACGGGGTCGCTTGATCCCTTGCCCCGGCGCCCGGCGGCGGCGATCATGGGGCAACGAATTGGGAGGGGACCATGGGACAGTTCGCACTCGGCCAGGCGGTGCCGCGCACCGAGGATCCGCGCCTTCTGACCGGCCGCGGCCAGTACATCGACGACTTCACCCTGCCGCGCCAGGCCCATGGCTACGTGCTGCGCTCGCCCCACGCCCATGCCAAGATCGCGTCCATCGACGTGCGCGCCGCGAGCCAGATGCCCGGCGTGCTGGCGGTGCTCACCGGCGCGGACTGGGCGGCGGAGAAGTTCGGCTATCTCAAGCCCGCCATGCCGCGGCAGCGGCGCGACGGCTCGCCCATCTTCGTCGCGCCGCGCCCGGCGCTCGCCCACGGCAAGGCGATGCTGGTGGGCGACCCGGTGGCCTTCGTCGTGGCCGAGACGATCGACGAGGCGAAGGACGCGGCCGAGCGCATCGCCGTCGAGTACGAGATGCTGCCGTCGCTGACCGACACGGCCCGGGTGGGCGAGCCCGGCGCGCCGGCGCTGCACGAGGGATGCCCGGACAACGAGACGTTCTTCTACCGGCTGGGCGACAAGGCGGCGGTCGACGCGGCCTTCGCCAAGGCGCACCGCGTGACGCGCCTCAGGACCGCGATCAACCGCGTCACCGCCGCGACGATGGAGCCGCGCGGCTGCATCGGCGACTGGGACCGGCGCGACGAGCGCTACACGCTCTATGTCGGCACGCAGCGGCCGCATTCGACGCGCCACGACATCGCATCCGACATCTTCCATATCCCCGAGACGCAGCTGCGCGTCGTGGCGGGCGACGTGGGCGGTTCGTTCGGCATGAAGGGCGGCCACTTCCCCGAGCTGGTGCTGTCGCTGTGGGCGGCGCGCAAGCTGGAGCGGCCGGTGAAGTGGATCTGCGAGCGGTCGGAAGGCATGGCGACCGACGACCACGACCGCGACCACATTTATGACGGCGAGCTGGCGCTCGATGCGGACGGCAAATTCCTCGGGCTGCGCCTTTCGACCGTGTCGAACATCGGCGCCTACATCATGCCGGGCGGGCTGATCTCGCCCACCGCCCATCTCGGCGGGCTCGCCGGCACCTACACGACGCCTGCGATCTATGTCGAGGTGTCGGGCGTGTTCTCCAACACCGCGGTGAACGGGCCCTATCGCGGCTCGGGGCGGCCGGAGGCGTCGTACTTCCTCGAGCGCATCATCGACAACGCGGCGCGCGAGATGGGGATCGACCGCGCCGAGATCCGCCGGCGCAACACCATTCCCGCCGACGCCTTCCCGTTCAAGACGGGCCTCGTCTACACCTACGATTGCGGCGACTTCCGCTACAACCTCGAGCGCAACCTGGAGCAGAGCGCCTATGCCGGCTTCGAGGCGCGCCGCGCCGAGGCGGCAAAGCGCGGCAGGCTGCGCGGCATCGGCATGGGCAACATCATCGAGCAGACCTCACAGGCGTTCGGCGAGACGGTGATGGTCCGCTTCGACCCGGCCGGCACGGTGACCGTGGTGCCGGGCTCGATCAGCCACGGCCAGGGGCACGAGACGATGTACAAGATCGTCGTGTCGGACCGGCTGGGGATCGACCAGGAGCTGATTCGCGTCGCCAAGAACGACACCGACATGGCTTCCTGGGGCGGCGGCACGTTCGCCTCGCGCACCGCGGTGCTGGGCGGTTCGGCGGCGCAGCGCTCGTGCGACAAGATCATCGAGAAGGGCAGGCGGATCGCCGCCCACATGCTGGAGGCGGCCGAGGGCGACATCGAGTTCGACAAGGGCACGTTCCGCGTGGCCGGCACCGACCGGCAGATCGGGCTCGTGGACGTCGCCAAGGCGTCGTTCGTGCGCGCCCGCGTGCCGGCGGAGATCGAGCTCGGTCTGATGGAGCTCACCGACTACACGCCGGAAATCCCGAACTTCCCCACGGGTTGCCATATCTGCGAGGTCGAGATCGACCCCGACACCGGCAAGACCGAGGTGATCGCCTATTCGGTGGTGGACGACGTGGGCACGGTGATCAACGCGCTGACGCTCGCGGGCCAGATCCACGGCGGCATCGGCCAGGGCGTGGGCCAGGCGTTCTCCGAGCACATCGTCTACGACCCCGAAACGGGCCAGCTTCTGACCGGCTCGTTCCTCGATTACGGCATGCCGCGCGCCGACGACATGTGCTCGTTCGCGATGGAGAACCACCCGGTCCCGACCAGGACCAACCCGCTGGGCGTGAAGGGCGCGGGCGAGGCGGGCAATGTCGGTGCGCTGGCCGCCATCATGAATGCGGTGGTCGACGCTCTATCGCCCTTGGGCGTCACGCATATCGACATGCCGGCGACGCCCGAGAAAGTCTGGCGCGCGATCCGGGATGCACGGAAGAACTAGGCACGAAATGGTGTCTTTCGCTGCGTGGGGTCAGGGGGAGTTCCAACCGGAGGAGACGACGATGCCGCAACCTGCCACGATGCAAGAAGGTGAGCCTCGGCTGCTGCTGCCGTTTTTGAGGCCCTGGTACGACCTGGTGATCCCGCTGTCCTGGCTCGTCGTGCGCATCGCGGCGGGCGGCATCTTGGGGCTGCACGGCTGGTCCAAGTTCCTCAAGGTGATCGAGTGGATGTCGGGCGCGGAGGTGAAGGGCGCGGGAACGCAGCTCGCGATCCTGATGATCATCGAGTTCTTCGGCGGGATCGGCATCGTGCTCGGGCTGTTCACCCGCTTCTTCGCGCCGGCCGCGGCGATCGAGATGGCCTACCTCACCTTCTTCGTCTACTGGGGCCATTACGGCTGGCGCACCGACGGGTACGAGTACGTGCTGATGTGGGGGCTGGTGCTGTTCGCCATCGCGTTGCGCGGCGGCGGGCCCTACTCGCTCGACCGAAAGCTGGGCTGGACGCTGTAACGCGATGCCGCGCTTCGCCGCCAACGTCTCGATGCTGTTCGCGGACCGGCCGCTCGCGGACCGGTTCGCGGCGGCGCGGACGGCCGGGTTCCGCGCCGTCGAGATGCAGTTCCCTTATGCCGAGCCGGCTTCGGTGCTCGCCCGGGCGGTGGAGGCGGCGGGCGTCGCCGTCGCGCTGATCAACGTGCCGTCGGGCGACATGATGCAGGGCGGGCCGGGCCTTGCCTGCGTGCCGGGCCGCGCGGCTTCGTTTCGCGCGGCGCTCGACCAGGCGGTCGCGTACGCCAGGGCGCTGCGCCCGGCGAATGTGAATGTCCTCGCTGGCCGCCGGCCGGAGGGCGTCGCGCGCGCCGACTGCCTCAAAACGCTCGCCGGCAATTTGCGCCGCACTGCCGACGCAATGGCGGCGATTGGCGTCGGCGTCACCACCGAGTCGATCAACGACCGCGACAATCCGGCGTTCCTGCTGCACACCCGGGCGGAGGCGCTCGAGGCGATGGACCTCGCCGGCGATCCGCGCGTCCGGCTGCAGTACGATTTCTACCACATGCACATCATGGGCGACGATTTCGCCCGCACTCTGCCCGAGACGGTCGGGCGCATCGGCCACATGCAGTTCGCCGACGCGCCGGGCCGCCATCGAGCCCGGCACCGGCGAGATCGACTTCTCCGCGGTGTTCGCCGCGATCGACCGGTCGGGCTATGAAGGCTGGGTCGGCGCCGAGTACCGCCCCTCCGGCGCGACCGAAGCGACGCTCGGCTGGCTCGCCCCCTGGCGGGGTTAATCCAGGTCCTTCGGCTTCAGGTAGCGGACGAGCTTGCCCTTGCCGCGCGCCACGTCGCGCCAGCGGTCCGCGTCGAACCGGATGACGGCGAGCGCGCCGGTCGGGAACTTGGCCTCGAGGTCGGCGCGCAGCGCGCGCCGCCCCGTGCCGGCGAGCGCGACGGCGAGATCGCCGAGGCCGGGGTTGTGGCCGACGATCATCAGCGTCTTGGGCGCGCCCTTCTCGGCGCGGACAAGGCGCAGGATGCGCGCGGCATCGGCCAAATAGAGCCGGTCGTCCAGCCGTTCGCGCCCGGCCCAGCCGCGCAGCGCGGCGATGCGGCCCCACGTCTCGCTGGTGCGGCGCGACGGCGATACCAGCGCACGGTCGGGCGCGAGCCGCGCCTTCTTGAGCGTCCCGGCCATCCTGTCGGCCGCGTCGCGCCCGCGGCCCGAGAGCGCGCGCGAGGAATCCTCGCCGTCGCGGGAGCCGCGCTTCGCCTTGGCGTGGCGCAGGAGAAGAAGGGTGAGGGCCATGGCGCGAGACTAGGCAATTTCCCGAGTCGCGGGAACCGAATCGGGGCGCACAAAATACGCCTGCGACCGGAATGCAAGAATCTCCGTTCGTCCTGAGGAGCGTGCGCGCTCAGCGCTGACGCGTATCGAAGGATGAGGCCGAGAGATCGTGCCGCCGTCGCCCTTCGATACGCCCCGCTGCGGGGGGCTACTCAGGGCGAACGGAAATTATGGGCGGTTCTTCGCTTAAGCCCCATGGTACGAACGGTACCAGGCGACGAATTTGGGGATGCCGACGTCGATCGGCGTGGTGGGGGCGAAGCCAAGGTCGCGCTGGATGTCGGCGATGTCGGCGTAGGTTTCCTTCACGTCGCCCGGCTGCATCGGCTCGAAGCGGATCTCGGCCTTCTTGCCGAGCGCGTTCTCGAGAAGCTCGATCAGCCGCATCAGCGGCTCGGAGCGGTGGTTGCCGATGTTGTAGACGCGGTGCGGCGGCTTGCCGTCCGCCGCCGGGCAGGGATTGTCGAGTGCGGCGAGGACGCCCTGCACGATGTCGTCGATGTAGGTGAAGTCGCGCTTCATGTCGCCGTGGTTGAACACCGGGATCGGCCTTCCCTCGCTGATCGCCTTGGTGAAGATGTAGAGCGCCATGTCGGGCCGGCCCCACGGCCCGTACACGGTGAAGAACCGCATGCCCGTCTGCGGCACGCCGTAGAGGTGGGCATAGCACGCGCTCATCAGCTCGTCGGCGCGCTTGGTGGCGGCGTAGAGCGAGACCGGGCTGTCGACGCGGTCCTCGGTCGAGAACGGCAGCTTGGTGTTGCCGCCATAGACCGACGAGGACGAGGCATAGACCAGGTTCTCGAAGCCCGGCTGGTGGCGGCAGAACTCCAGGATCGTGAGGTGGCCGGTGAGGTTCGCGTTGAGATAGGCGAACGGGTGGTCGAGCGAGTAGCGCACCCCCGCCTGCGCGGCGAGGTGCACGACGCGCTTGATCTCGCGGCGCTGGGCGAGCGCGGCGCCCGTCGCCTCGTGGTCGGCGAGGTCGAGCTTCAGGAACTCGAAAGCGTTGTGGCGCTGGAGCCGGGCGAGGCGCGCCTCCTTCAGCTTCACGTCGTAATAATCGTTGACGACGTCGAGCCCCAGGACCCGCTCGCCGCGGGCGAGCAGCGCCTCGGAGACGTGATAGCCGATGAAGCCGGCGGCGCCGGTGACCAGGACCGTCATGAGATGGGGTTATGCCCCATCGCGCGGCGTTGGCGCAACCGGAGCCACAGAAGCGCGAGGGCGAGGCCGGATGCCGCGCCGAGCGCGTCGCGGCCGAAATCGATCCATTCGGCCGTGCGCGAGATGTAGAAGCTCTGCACGCACTCGGTCGCGCCGCCGAGCAGCAGAAGCCCGGCGAACAGGCCGGCCACGGGCGCCGACGCGAAGGCGAAGACCAGCGCGAACGCGAGCGCGGCGAACCCAAATACGTGGCCGACCTGGAAGTCGATCGCCGGCCGCCAGTCGAGCAGCGCGCCCAGCCCGCCGCCGGTCTCGGCCGGCGCCGACCCGGGCGAAGCAGGCGAGGGCGGGGCGGGGGCCGGCGCCTGGGCCGTCGGCGCCTTCTGCGGCGCCCCCGGCAACACGGGCCGCAGCTTGACGTGCGCCGGCGGCGGGCCGCCGAACAGCGCGTGGGCCGCGCGATCGAGCGTCGGCTGCGGCACGAAGACGCCGGCGAGCACGGCGACCGCGATCGCCGCCAGCGCGACACGCGCCGGCCCCCGCGCCGCCTGCCGGACGACAGGGTAGAGTGCCCAGGCCCCGGCCAGCACCCACAGCATGATCAGGAGGTTGCGAAGCTGGACGTAGACCGGCGTCTCCACCACCGCATCCACCGCCAGGTTGCGCACGCCAAGTGAGCCCGCCTGCCCGGCATTGGCGATCACGAGGTGCACCCACGCCGTCCGAGGCGCGAAGGGGATCACCGTGCGAACGGCGGTCCAGTCGGTCGTGCCGTCGAGCGCCAGCACCACGTTCGGCACGTAGTCGAGCCGGTTGCCCGCGGCGTCGAAGCTCCAGACCAGCACGCGCGCGCGCCGCCACGGCTCCGGGCCGGCGACCACCGCGCCGGTCCGCGCGTCGAGGCTCACCCGGAGGCCGGCGGCGGGGCTCACGCGCGGGATGTTGAAGCCAATATATGAATACGGGTGGTCGGGCACCCGCGAGATCTCGCCGATCGAAGGGTCCTGCCGCAATAGCCGCACGCCCCACCTGGTCGCGTGCCAGTGGCGGGCGAAGTTGCCGGGCACGATCGACGAGATCGAGGTCTCGTAGCGGATGCCGCCGAAATTGGCGTAGAGCGTGACGGCGCACAGTGCCAGCACGACGGCGACGCGCGCCCCGACCGGCTTGGCCAAGGCGCGGCCGGCGGCGGCAAGCCAATGCCACCAGCTTCGCTGCGCCGGCGGCGCGACCGTCGTGCCGTGAAGCCGGTTGCCGTCCATGATTGGCCACCCTGGCGCCGGCGAACCCGACCCGGGCCCGGCGACCTATGCCCTTGATAGCACGGCGGGACCGTCGCTGCGACGGCGGGTGCGCCGCCTCACCCGTGCGTCGACTGGCGCGCGCGACCGCCCGCGTCACCGTCCAGCCGGTCCAGCATCCACAGGAAGTCGCGCCCGCGCGCCCAGTGGCCCATCAGCCGCGCCACCGTCTCGGGCGCGACCCGGTCGTAGAGCGCGAGCGCGGCGGCGCTTTCGCCGGTGCCGACCGGGCGCGGCCTCTGGCGGGCCGCCGCCGTCGCGGCCAGGATCGCGGCCAGATCGTCGCGCGCGAGCCGGATCGCCCGGGCGCACACGGCCAGCGCCTCGCCGCCCGGTTCGAACAGGAAGCGGCGCAGCCGGAACGCGTCGATGCCGGCGAGGCGGCCGAAGATCGCCTCGAACAGCGCAATTTCACCCGCGCCGAGCAGCGGCGCCAGCGTTCCGGCGTCGGCGAGACCGGCATGGATCAGCGCGCCCGCGACGGCGGCGGGCCGCTGCGCCGGGTCCCCGGAGCGCGCCGCGGCGAGGGCCGCGGCCGCGGCGTCCTCGATGGCTGCGTCGAGCGCGGCGCCGTCCGCCTCGGTCGCGGCCAGCGCCATGCGATACGAGGCCGCGACCGCCCAGAACAGCGGGCCGAGTGCCGCGTCCGGCACGTCCTCGAACGCGAGAAGCGCGTTCCCGTAAGCATCGATGCGCTTCGTCTGGCCGACCATGAACGACGTCAGCGCCTGGCGCGCGGCGGGATCGGTCCGCGCGAACATGTCGGAGACGAACGCCGATCCGCCGGGAGCGGGCGGCGAGGTGCGCGGCGGCGCGCGCTCGCGCGCCAGCGCGGCCAGATGGGATTCGAGCAGCCGGTGATAGGCGGCCTCGATCAGGGCGGGTTCGGTCAGCACGCCGACGCGGCGCAGCGGCGCCACGAGGCCGTCCGCGGCCACCTCAGCGGCCGCCGTCCGCTCGCGACCGTTGCCTTGCGGCCGGGCGGCGAGGCGCGCGCGCAAGGCTTCGGCGGCGAGCCCGACGAGCCCGCGCAGCATGCCGGTCATCAGGGAGCGGTTGGAATCCGTAAGAAGCCCGCGCGGCGTGCCGGACAGCTCGGCCGCGAGCCCCGCCAGACGCTCCTGGCGCCCGGCCGCCTTCGCCCGAGCGAGCTCGAGCAACGATGTTACCTCTTCCGTCAAGCGCGCAACCCGAACGGTTCTTTATGGACCGCCGCCCCTGCGCGCCGGCGCAAGGGCCGACGCGGCACATCACCCGCCGGGGCGGCGGCACGGACGTTGCCGTAGGACTTGCAAGATTCGTGCCGGAATCGGGATTTCCGGGGATTTCAAAGCGTTACAGGACGGGGGTAAGAACGTGAGGCGGAGCGCTGTAAAATATTCCGACAGGTCAGTTGGTTAACACAGCCGTCGCGGCGGTTATTCCGCCGCCTGACGGTTCTTCTGGAAATGGGGAATGACTTTTTCGCCGAACAGTTTCATCGAGGGCGCGGCGTCCTCGTACGAGATCGTGTTGAAATTGACCTGCAGCGAGGCGACGTCGAACCCGCCGACCGCCTGATCGTACTCGTCGATCATGTCGATCAGCTCGGCCGGGGTGCCGACCAGGGCGGAGCGCGACTCGACCTGCGACTCGAACGTCTCCTCCGCCAGCCGCTCGACGATCTTGTCGTAGCCCGGGTAGTTCGACATCGAGGCGCCCTGGGTCCAGGCGCGGCAGGAATCGACGATCGACTTGAGGTAGCGGTTCATCGGATCGCGCGCGATGTCGAACGCGGTGTCGTGATTCTCATGGCACAACATGTGGAAGGCGAGCATCACCTTGCCCCGGCCCGGATGGCCGGCGCGCTTCCAGGAGTTGCGGTAGACGGCAAGGAGCTCGGCCATGCGCGGGGTCGTCAGCGGGATCGCCATCATGTAGTTGCCGGCCTTGCCCGCCTTCGCGAACGAGTCGGTCGTGTTCAGCGCCGCGGTCCAGAACACCGGCCGCGGCTTCTGGGTCGGGCGCGGCAGCGAGGTGACGTTCTTGAAGGAATGGAAGCGCCCCTGGCAGGTGACGTTCTCCTCCTCCAGCAGGCGGCGGATCTGCTCGATGCCCTCGTCGAACCGCGCCACGCTCTCGTCCAGCGAGACGCCGAACGCGTCGAACTCGTGCGGCAGGAACGCGCGCGCGACGCCGAGCTCGAGCCGGCCGCCCGAGATCGCGTCGAGCATGCCCGCCTCGCCCGCGAGCTTCAGCGGGTTGTTGAAGGCGGGCAGCACCGCGCCGGTGATCATCCGCGCCTTCTTGGTGCGCGCCGCCGCGGCGGTGAGGAACAGCATCGGGTTCGGCGAATAGCCGCCATAGGCCGTGAAGTAGTGCTCGACCGTGCGGACGTGCGTGTAGCCGTACGCGTCGATCAACTCGCACAGCCGCATGCACTCGTCGAAATACTTGTCGGCGGGCTTCTCGCGCGGTCCCACATCGGGAAAGAATTGGACACCGAATTCCATGGTCTGGCCCTGTCGATCCTGTTGCCGCCACGAACCTTAGGCGATAGATTCGTCCGTGTACAGATGATTCTAGCCACGCGCGGGGCAAAGGGCAAGGGATGGACGACGAACGGTCACGGCCGGGCCTGGCGGAGGCGATGGCGCTCGACCTTGTGCCCGGGCACCTCTTGCGCCGCTGCCAGCAGCGCGCGGTCGACCTGTTCGCCGCTGCGGCCGGCGCCGACGGGCCGACGCCGCGCCAGTTCGCGCTGCTCCTGTGCCTCGCCCAGAACCCGGGGATCAGCCAGACCGCGCTGGTCGCGCGCTCGGGCATCGACCGCTCGACCCTGGCCGAGATGTTGCGCCGCATGATCGACCGCGGGCTCGCCCAGCGCGAGCGCGCGCCGGGCGACCGGCGCTCGTGGCGGGTTTCGCTCGCGCCGGCGGGCCGGGCGATGCTGGAGCGCGCGATCCCGCGAGTCGCGGCGGCGCAGGAGCAGATTCTCGCCCCCGTCCCGCCCGAGAGCCGCGCGACGCTGGTCGCGCTGCTGCGCCTGATCGCCGACCTGCCGGCGCCGATGGACGGGCCCGCAAACTCCAAATAGAACGGAGCCGGAGCACCATCGAACGGAGGGTCCGCCCATGCGTCTTTGCCGTGTCCTGTTCGTCGCGCTCGTTGCGCTCGTCCTGGGCGCACCTGCGTGGGCCGCACCGCAATGGATGACCGCCCCGCCCGCCCCCACGCTTCCGAAAGCATCCAAGAGCGGCCACGCGCCCATCAACGGCATCCGCATCTGGTATGCCGCGTTCGGCCACGGACGGCCGGTGATCTTGCTGCACGGCGGGCTGGTCAACGCCAACTACTGGGGCCACCAGGTTCGCGCGCTGCAGGGGCGCTACCGGGTAATCGTCATGGACAGCCGCGGCCACGGGCGCAGCACCCGCAACGCCGAGCCCTACGGCTACGACCTGATGGCGTCGGACGTGCTCGGGCTGATGGACTACCTCAAGATCAGGAAGGCGGCGATCGTCGGCTGGAGCGACGGGGCGATCGTCGGGCTCGACATCGCCATGCTTCATCCGGACCGCGTGTCGAAGCTGTTCGCCTTCGCCGCCAACTCCGACCCCTCGGGCGTCGCCGACATCTCGAAGAGCCCGGTCTTCAACACCTACCTGGCCCGGGCGCGGGCGGACTACAAGCGCCTCTCGCCGACGCCCGACCAGTTCAATTCGTTCCTCGCCCAGATCACCAAGATGTGGGAGACCCAGCCGAACTGGACGGCCGCCGATCTGGCAAGGGTCCGGGTTCCGACCTGGATCGTGGATGGCGACCATGACGAGGCGATCAAGCGCGAGAACACCGAGTTCATGGCCGCCCACATACCCGGCGCGGGCCTATTGATCGAGCCGGAGGTGAGCCACTTCGCCTTCCTGCAGGACCCGCGCCAGTTCGACGACGACCTGTTGCACTTCCTCGCCCACGTCCCGTGGCGATAGCGGGCGGGCCGCCGCAGCCGCGGAAGCGCGCGTTTGCCGGAGGCGCGAGGGGACGGCGGGCGTTCTGTCCATGATCCTGGCGGCACTTGAGCGCTGACCCCTCACCCTGTCCCTCTCCCGCTGTGGGAGGGGGACGGGGTGAGGGGATGGCCGCGTGAACCGCGAAGCCTACAGCCTGATCTCGCCGAGATAGCGGCTGGCGCCGAGCTCCACGTCCAGCGTCCTGGCGGGGAGGCCCGCGGCCTCGATCGAGACCTTGTAGACGCCCGAATCCTCCGGCAGGCGGTCGAACTTGAAGTCGCCGTAATTGTCGGTCGTGAGCGCGGCAACCGTCTTGCCGTCCTTCGCAAGCGCCACCTTCGCGCCCTCGACGCAATCGACGACGCCGTTCGCCGTCTTCGAAACGCTGCCGCCGATGAACGCGGTCTGGTAGCGCCAGAGGTTGCGGTAATAGACCCGCGGCTTGGTGCCGAGTTCGGGCTTCATCACCTCGAGATTCTGCTCGGCGGCGAGGCGGGACATCTCGTCGTCCTCCACCTTGATCGCCCTGATCGCGCCGGTGGGGCAGGATTGCTGGCCGCGGGTCTGCTTCCAGCCCTGATCGAGAAGGTGCGCGTCGAATGGCCAGGCTTGCGGAATGCCCAGCTCGTCGTTCCACCAGATCGCGCCGTAGGGGCAGGCCTCGACGAGCTGCTTTTGCCCCTTCGACTTGACGGGGTCGATGATGACGATGCCGTCCGGGCGCTTCGAGATCGCGCCGTCCTTCGCCGCCGCGATGCAGGGCGCGTTGTCGCAATGGTTGCAGGTGGTGGGGACGTAGGCGATGTCCATCATCGGACACTGCCCGCGCTCCTTCTGCTTGATGTCGATCCAGCGATGGCCGTGCTTGGGCATCGGTGCGGCGTAGCCGGGAAACTCGTTCCCGACATATTCATCCATGGTGGCGAGCGTGCAGTTGTTGCAGTTGGTGCACTCGGCCACGTCGACGATCAGGTTCCACTTGCTCATGTCTGCGATTCCTACTCCGCGGGCACCGGCTCGCGGGCGCGCGCGGGCGAGCCTTCGGGCATCTTCTCGGCCGCAATCGCCTTGCCGCCGAGCTCGGCCGAGCCGTCCCACGGCTCGATCTCGACCAGTGAGTTCGATCCGGCGATGGCGTGAACCTTCTTGATCTGCGAGCGCGACGGCGTGAGCTGGTTCAGGCAGCCGCCCCGGTCGACCGAATAGCCGGGCTCGCCCAGCGGATCGTACACGGCGGACAATTCGTAGCCGTGGCACACGCCGCGCGGCAGGCGCTGGGTCGGCAGCGCGGCGCAGACCACTGCGCCGCGGTCGTTGTAGACCTTCACGAGGTCGTGGCGCTTGATGCCGCGCTCCGCCGCGTCCTCCGGGTTCATGCGGATGATCCAGTAATAGTACCCGTCGACCAGGACGCGATGGTCCTCGATGTTGTTGATGAACGCGTCCTTGCCGTCGCCCTGGGTGTGGAACGAGTAGCGCGAGTGCGGCGTGAGCATCTGCAGCGGGTACTTGGCAAAAAGCTCGCCCGAATGGCGCCCCTCCCACGAGGGAACGTACTTGACGATGGGCGGACGCTCCTCGTCCGGGAAGCGCTTGAGCGAGGAGCATTCGAACTCGATCTTGCCCGACTGGGTCTGGAGGCCTTCCAGGTACGTCCCGGCATAGTCGGACGGCAGCGGGTGCGGCTCCGGCACGTCCTTCTTGCGGCCTTCGAAGAACCAGCGGAACGAGACCGGCGCGCGCAATTTCTCCTTCTCCGCCGGGACGACGTAGTAGCCCTTCCTGCGGAACTTACGCCACGAGATCACGGACGGCAGGTCGGACGCATCGAACATGCGCTTGACCCAGTCGATCTCGTTCATCCCCTCGGAGAAGTAGGCGGCGAGGTTCAGCCGCTTGCAGATCTCGTTGAAGATCCAGTAGTCGGACTTCAACTCGCCCAGCGGCTCGATCGCCTTCGCCTGCATGATGACGACGCGGTGGTTGAGCTGCTGCTGGCCGTGATGGCCGTATCCGCCGAGCGCCGCCCATTCCGAGATGTCCGGCCGCTCGAAATTGGTGCAGGCCGGCAGGATGACGTCGGCGAACTTGGCCTCGCCCTCGTCCCAGATCGACTGGTTGACGACGAACTCCAGGTTGGGCGAGCGGTACATCTTCACGTGGCGGTTGGTCTCGCCCATCGTGCCGATGATCGAGCCGCCATACTTGTAGAGCATCTTGACCGGCGAATGGCCGGGCGCCGGGTAGGTGATCTTGGCGAACTGGTGCTCGATCGACTTGCCGACCCACGGATACCCTTCCGCCTTGCCATCGAGGATCGCCTCCGGCAGCTGCAGGCGCGGGATGCGCTGGAAAGGCGTATTGATGGTCGGGAGCTGCGGCATGCGCTGGTAGAGCGCGACGGGGAGCGAGGTGTTCTCGATCGCGCCCGACATGCCGCCGTCGGCATAACCCGGGAAGTAGAAATTGAAGTCGATGGGCGTGCCCCACTGGAGGTTGCCCATGTTGACGCCCGGCTTGCCGAGCCCCTGCATGGCGATCAGGCAGACCATCACACGCGCCCACTGGATGCCGGTCTGGTTGCGGCATGCCCCGCCATGGCCGTTGCCCCAGCCGCCCGGGGCGAGGTAGGTGCGCTTCGCGGCCCATTCGCGGGCGAGGGCGCGCACGTCGCGCGCCGGGACGCCGGTCTCCGCCTCCTGCCACTCGGGCGTCTTGGGTGTGCCGTCCTCCTCGCCCAGCAGATACGCCTTCCACTTGTCGAACCCGACCGTATGGGTGGCGACGTAGTCCTTGTCGTAGAGGTTCTCGGCGATCCAGACATAGGCGATGGCCATCGCCATGGCGGGCGAGGTGGTCGGGCGCGGCGCGAACCACTTGCCGCCGAGGAACGCCGCCGAGTTGTTGAAGTACGGATCGACGTGGACGATCTTGACCGGCAGGTCCTTCAGCCACTGGCGCCGGACGGTCCCTTCCTGCGCGCCGTAGCTGCCCGAGGTCGCTTCCGGGTCGGCCGACCAGAACACCACCATGTCGCAGTTCTGCAGGCAGTCCTCGACCGTGCCGTAGGTCTCCGACTGACCTACCCGTAATGTGTAGCCCCAATGGTGCACCGCGCCCCAGTACCAGCCTTCCCAGCTATCGGGGTTGTGGTGCACCTCGGTATGGCCGACGGCGTTCATGAACCGGTAGTTCGCCGACAGGTAGTAGCCGATATTGCCCCAGGTATGGTGCGAGCCGTGCGACGACGCCATCGCGCCGGGCCCGTGCTCGCGCTTCACCCGCTTGATCTCGTTCGCGACGATGTCGAGCGCCTCGTCCCACGAGATGCGCTGGTAGCCCGAGATGCCGCGGTTCTGTGCGTTGCGTTCGCCGTTCGGGTCGAAGTCCACCCGCTTCATCGGGTGGAGCAGCCGGTTGGGCGCGTAGATGATCGACTTGGCGTTTTGGCCGTGCGGGGCGATGGTGGTCTTGCGCGGCGGGGTGAATTTCTTTCCGCGCGCCTCGATGGTCCAGGACGCGCCGTCGTCGTCGGCGAGGTCGATCGGCGTCATGCGCACGATCTTGCCGTCCTTGACGTAGACGTAGACCGGCCCGCCGTTGGTCATGTTGCAGGTGCGCACCGCGCCGTCCGGCATCTTCGCGCCGTAGGTCCAGTGCACGTGCTGGGTCATCATCACGGTCTGGGCGAACCAGTTGGAGTATTTCTCGTCGCCCTCGATCTTGATCATGAACTCCTTGAGGGCGTTGATCTGCTCCAGCCAGTCGATCGGCGGCATGAGGAGGTGCGCGGCGAGCTTCGCCGTCTTGAACGACAACACCGCCTGGGCGTCCTTGCGGATGCCGCTTCCGGTGAGCACGCGCCCGTCGCGGAACTCGTACCAGCGCCCGATTGTGTCGTCGTAGGTCTTGAGCTGCGCCGTGAAGTTCAGCTCCTTCAGGCGCGCACGGAAGACGGGCGAGCGCCACGCGGTGACGCGGAGCAGCCAGGCGAGGCCGTAGAGGATGGCCGAGAAGCGAAGCTCGTGCATGGGCGCCTCCCGCCGCGCGGCTCGCCGAGGGCCGCGCGCGCGCTGGGTCGTGACATTTCGGCGACTATACCGACGCCCCTGGGGCCCGACAACCCGCGCTGCCGGTGGGCGCGCCTACTTGCCCTTGGTCACGGCCGGATAGGCCGGGAAGCCCGCCTCCGAACGGTTGGCGTAGTACTTGTTGCCCTCGGGCCGTTCGGCCATCGGCCCGATCACCACGTTGTCCTTGAGCGTCACCGTGCCGATCTCGCGGCCGCGCACGAAGACGAAGGGGTGCGGATTATCGATGATGATCGTGTTGCCGGTCATGGTGACGGAGTTATCCGTCGGCCCGCCGAACGCGCTTTTGATCTCGAATCCGAACCCGACGAGGTCCCTGTTCTCGGTCTTGGGGCCGCGCTCGATCGTGCAGTTGCGGATGACGAGCTGCCCGCCGTTGGGAAAGTCGACGGCCCGGCTGTCCTGGGCGTCGAGAGCGGCGATCAAGCTGTCCTCGATCAGGGTCTTCCTGGCCCGGCTCTTGATCTCGTGCCCCTCGCCCGACGCCGAGATGAACCGGCTGCGCCGGATGGTGAGTTCGGGACTGTTGACGTAGATCTGATGGGCTTGGCCGCGGTTCGCGCCGTTGTGCTCGAAGGTCGAATCCTCGACCACCACGTGGCCGGCGGTGCCCGCCGCCAGGATCCCGTCCTCATTGTCGTGAATGTACATGTCCTTGACGGTGAGGCCGGCGCCCTCGGCGCGGATGCATGCCCCGTTATGGTCGCCGACATGGACGTTGGAGCATTCGAGCCCGATGACGGTCGTATTCCGGCCGGCCAGCACGAGGGCCGCCTTGCCTTGGGCCGCCGTGCCTTTCAGCTGGGCCCCTTTGCCCTGGATGGTGACGTTGCTGGCCTTCAATACGCCGGCCTGGAAATAGGTGCCGGGCCGGATGACGATGGTGGCGCCGTCATGCGCCGCCTTGAACGCCTGGGCGAGATCGCCGAATTTGCACGAAGGGTCGGGATCGCCGCGGGCGCACACGACGAGCGGCCCGCCCGGCGCGGCGCCGGCCTCTGGCGCCGGTATCGGTCCCGAGGAAGGCCGCCGTCCATGCTCCTGCTGCGCGGCGCGCTCGGCCGGGGTGAGGTTGCGGTGGGCGGGGGGACGCGCGGCGGGAGGACGAGCGGTGGGTGGCGGCGCGGCCGCGACCCGCGGCGCCTCCTCGATCCGCTTGACCAGCGCCTCGATGCGCGCGGCTTCCTTGGCAACCGACTCGCTCGCCTTGCGCGCCTCCTCGGCGGCGCGGGCGGCGGCCTCTGCCGCCTTCGCCGCGGCCTCGGCGGCGTTCTGGGCGGCGGCGGCGGCCTTCTCGATCCGGTCGGCCTGTTGCTTCGCCTCGATGGTCGCCTGGGTATCCTGCGTCAGCCGGTCGCGGAGCTGGGCCGCGCGCTCGGCCTGGGAAGCGGCATCGGCGTGCGCACCGGAGCCGGCGGGCAGGAGCGCAAGGGCGGCGGCCGTTGCAAGCACGGCGACCACTTGCACCGCCCGCGGACGCGCGATCCGAGAATACGCCACAAGACGGACCTTTCGCCCCTTCGGCATGGCGCGACCCTAACAGCGCGCCCGCCGCGGGGCAATGGCTTGACCCCGCCCGCCCGGCCATGCGGTAATGCGCGCCCGCGGGAACCGGCAGGCGTATAGCTCAGCGGCAGAGCGCCGCCTTTACACGGCGGAGGTCGTAGGTTCGATCCCTACTGCGCCTACCAGACCATCCCACCTTTCCCGGACACGAGCGATGTTCTAGTGTCGAACAGCTCGAAACTGCGTGCATCTCGAAACTGCGTGCATCGAGGCTGCGAGTGGGTCCGCCGGCCCGGCCGGCGGCAATGACAGAGGAGGATTCCATGAACAGAACCGCACTCAGCGTGGCGCTTCTCGCCAGCTTCGGCGCGGCCCTCGCGACGGCAGCGAGCGTGCCCGCCGCGCGGGCCGAGACGACGCTCATCGTCGGCAAGGCGGCGGCCAATTCGGACGCCATCATTCCCGTCAACGTCGGCGACCAGGCCGGCATCTTCAAGAAGCACGGGCTCAAGCTCAAGATCGTCGACTTCTCCGGCGGCAGCAAGATGGCGCAGGCGCTGGCCGCGGGCTCGATCGATATCGGCGACGGCGCCGGCACCGAGATGGTCCTCACCTACAAGGGCGTGCCGGCGAAGGCGATCTGCGAGTCGGCCGGGCCTCTGTCGTTCCTCGCCATCGGCGTGGCGCATGATTCGAAGATCAAGTCGCTCGACGACCTGAAGGGCAAGCGGATCGGCATCTCGCGCGCCGGCTCGCTCACCGACCATTTGGCGCACGCGCTCGCCAAGAAGAAGGGCTGGGGCGAGGATGGAATCAAGACCGTCGCCATCGGCAACGGCTCGGCTGGCATCGTCGCGGCCTTCCGCCAGAACCTGATCGACGCCGACATCAGCGTCGCATCGCTGTTCTTCACCATGGAGGAGAAGGGGACCGGCCGGCTGCTCGCGCCCGTCAGCGATTTCATGGGCCGCAACGCCTCCGGCACGCTCTATGCGACCGACAAGCTGATGAAGGAGAACCCGGAAGCGGTGCGCGCCTTCGTCGCCGGCTGGATCGACACCATCGCCTGGATGAAGGCGCACAAGGCGGAGACGGTGAAGATCGAGGCGAAGCTGGTCGGCTTCCCCGAAAGCGTGATGTCGAAGGAATACGACCTCACCATCGGCATGTTCACCGACGACTGCCGCTTCGACCCGGAATCCCTCAAGAACCTCAAGGACACGTTCGTCTCGCTGAAGGAGATGCCGGCCTCGGCCGACATGTCGAAGCTCTATACCGAGGAGTTCCTGCCCAAGAAGAAGATGTAATCCCGTTTCCGCCGGACGTGGCGGTAGAAGCGATCCTCCGGGGCCGGGGGATCGCTTTTTTGTCGGCTGCCGGTCGAGCGAAGGGTTTCGCCTACCCGTCGCCGCCGAGCAGCAAGCCGCGGTAGAGCTCGTAACGCATCAAAAACTCGAACAGCACCCAGCAGAAGAGCGTGAGGCCCGCAGCGCCCATGAACGCCTCGCGCGGCTTCTGGCCGCCGCGCGCGACCAGATAGGCGAAGCCGAACACGGGCAGCGCGATCAGGAATCCGACCAGGTAGACGCCCGCCATCAGGGCGACGAGCCACAGGATGAAGTCGATCTCGCGCCGGAAGCCCGGCCGCACCGGCGCGCGGCCCGGTCCGCCCTCCGATGCCCGGAAGGCGCCGGCCACCGCCTGGCCAAGCCGGGTCGGCGTGCGCGACGCCACGTCGAGCACGAGGAAGCCGAACGTGCCCCAGCCGGCGATCAGCGGCACCTCGCACACGTCGGGCGCGTAGCCGTACGCGATCACGATATAGGCCGCGACCACCGCGAACAGAACGGCGGTGAACATCACATCGCCGCGGTCGCCGCGATAGCCCTTCATGCGCGCGCCCCCCGCCGGCCGCGCAGCGCGCGCCGGAGCGTCGGGAAGGCGAGGCAGAGGACGAGAAGGACCAGGAGACCGAGCGACATCGGCCGGTGGACGAAGATCGCCAGGCTGCCGTCGCCCATGATGACCGACTGCTTGTAGCTGGTCTCCACCAGCCGGCCGAGCACCACTGCGATCACGAAGGTGAGGCGCGGATAGTGGAACCGGATCATCAGATAGCCGACGATGCCGAACGCCATCGCCGTGATCACGTCGTAGATGTTCGAGCGCACGGCGTAGGCGCCGATCAGCGCGATCGCCGGCACGCCCACGGCGAGGATCTGAACGTTGACGCGGGTGAACAGGGCGAGCCAGCGCGCCGTCGCGACGCCCAGCAGCGAGGCGAAGATGCAGGCGAAGGTCAGCGACAGGATGACGGCGAACACCGCGTCCTGGTGATTGATGATCAGAAGCGGCCCCGGCTGGTACCCGTGCAGCACCAGCCCGCCCAGGAACACCGCCATCTCGGCGCTGCCCGGGATGCCGAAGGCGAGGGTGGGGATCAGCGCCCCGCCGTCCTTGGCGTTGTTCGACGATTCGGGCGCGATGACGCCCTGGATGTTGCCCTTGCCGAACGAGTCCGGGTCCTTCGACACCTGCGCCGTCGCGGTGTAGGCGAGGAACGACGCCACCGTGCCGCCGACGCCTGGCACGGCGCCGATCAGCGCGCCGATCGCCGAGCCGCGCAGCAGCGTCGGGTAATGGACGAAGACCGCCTTCACCCCTTCCATCACGCCGCGGAAGCTCGTGTCGCCGCCCGCCTCGCGCGCGATGGTGCCGCCCTCGGCGGTCAGCTGGATCATCTCGGCAATGGCGAACATGCCGATGATCGCCGGGATCAGAGCCACCCCGTCCCACAGATAGTCGATGCCGAACGTGTAGCGCTCGACGCCGGTCAGCGAGTCGAGACCGACATAGGTGATCGTCAGCCCGATCCCGGCGGTGACGAGCCCGCGCAGCATGTTGCCGCCGGCCGAGAGCGCTATGGCGGCCAGCCCGAACATCGCCAGCATGAAAAACTCGGGCGGGCCGAACAGCAGCACGATGCTGCGTGCGAGCGGCATCACCGCGATCAGCACGACGACGCCCAGCACGCCGCCCACCGACGACGCGCAGGCGGCGGCGCCGATCGCCATGCCCGCCTTGCCCTGCCGGGCGAGCGGGTAGCCGTCGAAGCAGGTCGCGGCGTTGGGCGGCGTGCCCGGCGTATTGATCAGGATGGCGGCGATCGAGCCGCCGAACGCGACCGACCCCATCACGCCGCCCATCATGGCGATGGCCTTGAAGCCGTCCATGCCCCAGGTCAGCGGGATCAGGAGGGCGAGGGCGGTGGTGCCGCCGAGCCCGGGGATGGCGCCGAACACGAGGCCGACGATCGAGCCCAGCACCATGAACCCGATGGAGGACGGCAGCAGGATATGCTGCAGCGCGGCGCCGACGCCTTCGAGCACGTGACGACTCCGATGCCGCCCGTCGCGGCGGCGGGGCCCTATTTGCCGAGCTCGTCCTTGAACCGGCTGAAGAACGCGAGTGCGTCATTGACCATGGCGCGCGACCGCTCCGGGCTCTCATAATCGAGCGTGTTGTGGGTCTTCTTCGCCCAGGCCACGACCTCGGGGTCGTGCATCGCCTTGCCGATGGCCTCGCCCAGCACCTTGGCGACGTCGGCAGGGATTCCGGGCGGGCCGGCCACCAGCCGCTCGAGCACGAGGTGCGAGAGGTTCGGGTCGCCGAGCTGGGCCGAGGTCGGCACGCCGGGCCAGGGCGAGGCGTCGGCGAACACGCCGATGGATTTGAGGTCGCCCGACTTAACGAACCGGTCGAAGCTGTGCAGATTGCCGAGCACGGCGTCGCCGTCGCCGCGGATGGCGGCGAGCGCCACCTCGGTCGAGCGCTTGTAGCCGGGGATCAGCACATGCTTGATGCCCAGCGCTTCGGTCGCGATCACCGTCGCGAACCATTGCGAGCCGGGCTTGCCCACGTCGGGGAACTTGGCCGGCCGCTTCATGCTCTTGAGGGCGGCGACGGATTTGATGCCGCTCTTCGGCGTCACGAAGATGGCGTAGCTGTCGACGTTGAGCCGGCCGAGGAACGTCATCTTCTGCACCTGGATCGCGTGCTTCTCGCCCGCGATCTCGGGAATCGCCGTGCCCGGCATGTTGACGATGCCGATGGTATAGCCGTCGGGCTTGGCGCGTATCAGGAAGTTCATGCCGAGCCGGCCGCCGCTGCCCTCCATGGTCTTGAGAACCACGTCCACCTTGTGCGGCAGGTACTTCTCCATCGCCGGCGCGATGATGCGGCTGTAGCGGTCGAACCCGCCGCCGGGGCCGTAGGGGTTGACCCAGGTGATGGGCCCGTCGGGGAACGCGGCGCGCGCGGCCGGCGAGACGACCGCCGTCAGCCCGGCGGCCAGAAGTGCGGGGACGAGGCCTCGATGCATTTTGGTTCCTCCCTATGCGCATCGTTGGTTCGTGCGGAAGGAACCCTAAGCCGTAACCGCCCGAATGGAAACCGTTCGCGCACACGCCGTGCGCTGCGCCGCGGGCCATCCCCTTCGCGACGGGACGCGCGAAGGGGAGACCGGTCCTGACAGGAAAATCTGGTAGCGGGGGAGGGATTTGAACCCCCGACCAAAGGATTATGATTCCTCTGCTCTACCGCTGAGCTACCCCGCCGCGGCGTGTCGCCTATACGGCCTCGCGCGCGCGGCTGTCAACCGGATCGCCCGCGCCCGGCGCGGGCCGCGTCAGGGGCGGCGTCCTGGCCCGCGTCGGCGATGAGCTGGCCGACCAGCGCGATCACCCGGTCGGGATCGTAGGGCTTGGAGACGATCCGCGCACCCTCGCGCTCGGCCGTGCCGGCGGCGTCGCTGTAGCCGGTCGAAAGCAGGATCGGTATGCCGGGGAAGTCGGTGCGCACGACGCGGGCGAACTGCACGCCGGACATCGAGCCCGGCATGACGATATCGGAGAAGATGGCGTCGATGCGCGTGCCGTCGCGCATCCGGTCGAGCGCGGCGTCGGCCGTCTCGGTTGCGACCACGCTGTACCCCGCAGCCTCGAAAAGCTGGGCGGTGAAGGCGGCGAGGCGGCGGTTGTCCTCGACGATCAGCACGGTGCCGCTTTTCGCCGCCGCCGGGCGAGGCCCGCCGGCCGGGTCGGCGCGCGCCTTCACCGGCGGGGCCTCGCCGACCGGCAGGTGGAACGTCACCCGCGTGCCGGTGCCGGGGGTGCTGTCGATCTCGATGGCGCCGCCCGACTGCGTGGCGAAGCCGTAGGCCTGGCTCAGCCCCAGCCCGGTGCCCTTGCCGACCTCCTTGGTGGTGAAGAACGGCTCGAACACGCGGGGCAGCGTGTCGGTCGCGATGCCGCTGCCCGTGTCGGCGATCTCCATCGCGACGAACGGTGTCGGCGCGCCGGTCGAGGGATCGGGGCGCATCTCGGCGCGGGCGGAGATGGTCAGCGTGCCGCCGTCGGGCATCGCGTCGCGCGCATTCACGCACACGTTGAGGAGCGCGAGCTCGAACTGGTGCGCGTCGACCACGATCGCCGGCAGGTCGTCGGGGATGTCGCGCACGACGCGGATGTTGTCCGACAGGATGCGGTCGGCGAAGCGCGACATGTCGACCAGCCGCTCCGAGGTGTCCAACGTTTCCGGCCGCACGTCCCGGCGCCGGGCGAAGGACAGGAGCTGCTTGGTCACGCCCTCGCCGCGCTCGACCGTGCGGCGCATCTCGTTCAGCACGTAGTTGAGCCGGTCGCTCGGGCCGGCGATGCGCTCGACCAGCGCCAGGCCGGACAGCACGACGGCCAGCAGGTTATTGAAGTCGTGCGCGACGCCGCCGGTCAGCCGGCCGATCGCCTCGAGCTTCTGCGCCTCGAAGAGCTGCTCGCGCGCCTTCTCGATCTCAATTTGCGCCTCGCGTCGTTCGGTGAGGTCGCGGGTGATCTTGGCGAAGCCGATCGGGGTGCCGCTTTCGTCGTCGATGCGCGTAAGCGTGGCGCCCGCCCAGAAGCGCGTGCCGTCCTTGCGCACCCGCCAGCCCTCGGCCTCGAACTTCCCCTCATTCAGCGCCGTCTCGAGCGCCCGTTCGGGCATGCCGCGCGCCCGTTCCTCGGGCGTGTAGAACGTGCGGTAGTGCCGGCCGACGATATCGGCCGCGCCGTAGCCCTTGATCCGCTGGGCGCCCGAGTTCCAGCTCGTGATGCGGCCGTCGAGCCCGATCATGAAGATGGCGTAGTCGCGCACGCCCTCGACCAGCAGGCGAAAGTGGTGCTCGCTGGCGGCGAGCTCGGCGTTCTGCCGCGCCGTTTCGCGCAATGCCTGCGCCTCGCCGCCGAGCCCGAGAGCCATGCGGTCGAAGGCGCGGCGCAGCGTGCGGGTAAACGCCGGCATCACAATTCGCTAAAGCCCTGTTCTTGTCGAATCCAACGCACGAATCGTGCGGCGGGCGAGGGCGCATGGCGCACGTTCGCGCGGCCAGCGTCAATACGTAGCTTTACGGATCGGGATCATCCGGAATAGGCGGCGAGAACCGATTTGCGTAGGGTGCCGCCAAGGCGCGCGGCGGGGGGAACGAAAGTTTGGGCTCCACGGGAGATGACAGGGCCGCCATCGGCGAGCGCAGCCTGGATGGAGGGCTCCACGCGCGCCGCATCCTCGTGGTCGAGGACGAGACGCTGATCGCGCTCTATTTGATCGAGCTGCTATCGGATCTCGAGTACGACGTGTCCGGCCCCGCCGCTTCGGCCAGCCGCGCGCTGCGCCTTGCGGAGGAGGTCCGGCCGGACCTTGCCCTGGTCGATATCGGCCTTACCGGCCGCGCCGATGGCATCGCCATCGCCCTCGAGCTGCGCGAGCGTTTCGACATTCCCACCATCTTCCTTTCCGGCACGTCCGACCCGGCGACCGTCAGCCGGGCGAAGCTCGCCGCGCCCGTCGATTTCATTCACAAGCCGTTTGCCGCCGGCCAGCTCGAGGCGGCGCTGAAGGGGGCGTTCGCCCACGCGTAGCCGGCACGCAATGCGCCCGCACAGGGCGCGGAGAACCGAACCAGGAGAGCCTGCAATGCCCGACACCTTCGCCGCGACCGCCGAGCAGCTCGACAGCCGCCAGCTCCTCGCCGCGCTGCGCAGCTTCAAGAAGGGCGATTTCTCGGTGCGCCTGCCGCTGGGCCTCACCGGGATCGAGGGCGACATCGCCGACACGTTCAACGACGTGGTCGAGCTGAACCAGCTTATGGCGAAGGAGTTCGAGCGGCTGGGCACGGTGGTCGGCAAGGAGGGCAAGATCGGCCAGCGCGGCCGGGTGGCGGGTGCGACCGGCGGGTGGGCGACCTCGGTCAATTCGGTCAATACGCTGATCGGCGACATGGTGCAGCCGACCGCCGAGGTGGCGCGCGTGATCGGCGCGGTCGCGCGCGGCGATCTCTCGCAGACCATGATGCTCGAGATCGAGGGTCGCCCGCTCCGCGGCGAGTTCCTGCGCATCGGCAAGATCGTCAACACGATGGTCGACCAGCTCGGCTCGTTCGCCTCCGAGGTGACGCGCGTCGCGCGCGAGGTCGGCACGGAAGGCAAGCTCGGCGGTCAGGCGCGGGTGAAGGGCGTCGCCGGCACGTGGAAGGACCTCACCGACAACGTGAACGCGATGGCGACCAACCTGACCGGCCAGGTCCGCAACATCGCGGAGGTGACGACGGCGGTCGCGAAGGGCGATCTGTCGAAGAAGATCACCGTCGACGTGAAGGGCGAAATCCTCGAGCTCAAGAACACCATCAACACGATGGTGGACCAGCTCAACTCGTTCGCGTCGGAGGTGACACGCGTCGCGCGCGAGGTGGGCACGGAAGGCAAGCTCGGCGGCCAGGCCCGCGTCGAGGGCGTCGCCGGCACCTGGAAGGACCTGACCGACAACGTCAACGCGATGGCGACCAACCTGACCGGCCAGGTGCGCAACATCGCGGAAGTCACCACGGCGGTCGCGAAGGGCGACCTGTCGAAAAAGATCACCGTCGACGTGAAGGGCGAGATCCTCGAGCTCAAGAACACCATCAACACGATGGTGGACCAGCTCAACTCCTTCGCCTCCGAGGTGACGCGCGTCGCGCGCGAGGTGGGCACGGAAGGCAAGCTGGGCGGCCAGGCGCGGGTGAAGGGCGTTGCCGGCACCTGGAAGGACCTCACCGACAACGTCAACGCGATGGCGACCAACCTGACGGGCCAGGTCCGCAACATCGCCGAGGTGACCACCGCGGTGGCGACGGGCGACCTTTCGAAGAAGATCACCGTCGACGTGAAGGGCGAGATCCTGGAGCTCAAGAACACCATCAACACGATGGTGGACCAGTTGAACTCGTTCGCGTCGGAGGTGACGCGCGTCGCGCGCGAAGTGGGCACCGAAGGCAAGCTCGGCGGCCAGGCGCGGGTGACCGGCGTCGCCGGCACCTGGAAAGACCTCACCGACAACGTGAACGCGATGGCGACCAACCTGACCGGCCAGGTCCGCAACATCGCGGAGGTGACCAAGGCGGTCGCGACGGGCGACCTCTCCAAGAAGATCACGGTGAATGTCGAGGGCGAAATCCTCGAGCTCAAGGACACCATCAACACGATGGTGGACCAGCTGAACTCCTTCGCCTCGGAGGTGACGCGCGTCGCCCGCGAGGTCGGCACCGAAGGCAAGCTCGGCGGTCAGGCCCGGGTGGAAGGCGTCGCCGGCACCTGGAAGGACCTCACCGACAACGTGAACGCGATGGCGACCAACCTGACCGGCCAGGTGCGCAACATCGCCGAGGTGACGACGGCGGTCGCCAAGGGCGACCTCTCCAAGAAGATCACCGTCGACGTGAAGGGCGAAATCCTCGAGCTCAAGGACACCATCAACACGATGGTGGACCAGTTGAACTCCTTCGCCTCGGAGGTGACGCGCGTCGCCCGAGAGGTCGGCACCGAAGGCAAGCTCGGCGGCCAGGCGCGGGTGAAGGGCGTCGCCGGCACCTGGAAGGACCTCACCGACAACGTCAATGCGATGGCGACCAACCTGACCGGCCAGGTCCGCAACATCGCGGAGGTGACGACGGCGGTCGCGACGGGCGACCTCTCCAAGAAGATCACCGTCGACGTGAAGGGCGAGATCCTGGAGCTCAAGAACACCATCAACACGATGGTGGACCAGCTGAACTCCTTCGCCTCGGAAGTGACGCGCGTCGCGCGCGAGGTGGGCACCGAAGGCAAGCTCGGCGGCCAGGCGCGCGTCTCGGGCGTCGCGGGCACGTGGAAGGACCTCACGGACAACGTGAACGCGATGGCGACCAACCTGACCGGCCAGGTGCGCAACATCGCCGAGGTCACCAAGGCCGTCGCCTCGGGCGACCTGTCCAAGAAGATCACGGTGAACGTCGAGGGCGAGATCCTCGAGCTCAAGAACACCATCAACACGATGGTGGACCAGTTGAACTCCTTCGCCTCGGAAGTGACGCGCGTTGCCCGCGAGGTCGGAACCGAGGGCAAGCTCGGCGGCCAGGCCCGCGTGGAGGGCGTCGCCGGCACGTGGAAGGACCTCACCGACAACGTGAACCTGATGGCGACCAACCTGACCAGCCAGGTGCGCGGCATCGCCGATGTGGTGACCGCGGTCGCGAACGGCAATTTGAAGCGCAAGCTGACGCTCGACGCCAAGGGCGAGATCGCGGCGCTCGCCGAGACCATCAACGGCATGATCGAGACGCTCGCGACCTTCGCCGACCAGGTGACCAACGTGGCGCGCGAGGTGGGCATCGAGGGCAAGCTGGGCGGCCAGGCCAAGGTGCCGGGTGCCGCCGGGCTGTGGCGCGACTTGACCGACAACGTGAACCAGCTCGCCGCCAACCTGACCACCCAGGTGCGCGCCATCGCCGAGGTGGCGACCGCTGTGACCAAGGGCGACCTCACGCGGTCGATCGCGGTCGAGGCGCAGGGCGAGGTTGCGGCCCTCAAGGACAACATCAACGAGATGATCCGCAACCTGAAGGACACGACCCTCAAGAACAACGAGCAGGACTGGCTGAAGACCAACCTGACACGGTTCACCCGCCTGCTGCAGGGCGAGCGCGACCTGCAGACCGTGTCCAACCTGATCCTTTCGGAGCTGGCGCCGCTGGTGAACGCGCACCAGGCGCTGTTCTACGTGATCCGCGAGGAGGAGGGGGAGGACGTGCTCGACCTGGTGGCGAGCTACGCCCATGAGGCCGAGACCCTGAAGCCGCGCATCCGGCTGCGCGAGGGGCTGCTCGGCCAGTGCGCGCAGGAGAAGAAGAAGATCTACCTCACCGAGGTCCCGGACAATTTCGTCCGCATCACCTCGGGCCTCGGCCAGGCGGCGCCCAACAACGCGATCGTGCTGCCGGTGCTGTTCGAGGGCGAGATATCCGCCGTCATCGAGATCGCCTCGTTCAACAGCTTCAACGAGACGCACCAGTCCTTCATGGACCAGCTCATGCTCTCCATCGGCATCGTGCTGAACACGATCGCCACCAACATGCGCACCGAGGAATTGCTGCGCCAGTCGCAGCTCCTCACCTCCGAGCTGCAGAGCCAGCAGGCCGAGCTCCAGAAGACCAACGAGACGCTGGAGCGCCAGGCCAACTCGTTGCGCAGAGTCGGAGGAGATGCTGAAGGCCCAGCAGGAGGAGCTGCGCAAGACCAATGAGGAGCTGGAGGAGAAGGCGCGGCTTCTGTCCAACGAAAAGAAGCAGGTCGAGGAGAAGAACCGCGAGGTCGAGCTCGCCAAGGCCGCCCTCGAGGAGAAGGCCGAACAGCTCGCGCTGACCTCGCGCTACAAGTCCGAGTTCCTCGCCAACATGTCGCACGAGCTCCGGACGCCGCTGAACAGCCTCCTGATGCTGTCGCGCCTCCTCGCGGAGAACGTCGAAGGCAACCTCACCGACAAGGAGATCAGCTTCGCCCGCACCATCCACGCGGGCGGGTCGGAGCTCCTGTCGCTCATCAACGACATCCTCGACCTCTCCAAGATCGAATCCGGCACGGTCACGCTCGATATCGGCGAGATGTTCCTCTCCGACCTGCGCGAGCGGATGGAGCGCACGTTCAGCCAGGTCGCGCTCGACAAGGGACTCGAGTTCTCGATCGAGATCGACCCCGACCTGCGGCCCTCGATGCGCACCGACGACAAGCGCCTGCAGCAGGTGATCAGGAACCTTCTCTCCAACGCGTTCAAGTTCACCGAGACCGGCGCGGTGACCCTGCGGGCCGAGCGGGCGGACGGCGGGTGGAGCTTCGACCATCCGATCCTCAACGCGGCCGACCAGGTGGTGGCGATCTCGGTTACCGACACCGGCGTCGGCATCGCCGAGGACAAGCAGCAGATCATCTTCGAGGCGTTCCAGCAGGCCGACGGCACAACCAACCGCAAGTACGGCGGCACCGGTCTCGGGCTGTCGATCAGCCGCGAGCTGGCGGGGCTCCTGGGCGGCGAGATCATGCTGCGCTCGACCTATGGCCAGGGCTCGACCTTCACGCTCTTCCTGCCGGTGCAGTTCCCGTCGCTGCCGGCGGTCGGGCGCGAGTCGGGCGGGCGTCGGGCGCACGGCTTCGCGGCCGACACCAAGGACCGCATGGTCCTCAGCGAGCCGCCGATGCTCGAGGACGACCGCCACGACGTCCACGTGGGCGACGCGGTGATCGTGATCGTCGAGGACGACCGCGACCACGCCGCCGCGGTGCTCGACGCGGCGCACCAGTGCGGCTTCAAGGCGCTGGTCTCCAGCGTCGAGTATGCCATGGCGCTGGTCAAGCGCTCGCGCCCGCAGGTCATCGTGCTCGGCATCGACGCGCCGGACAAGGATGGCTGGGCTCTTCTCGACCTGGTGCGCCACGACAAGCTTTTGCGCCACATCCCGGTGCACGTGGTCTCGTCCGAGGAGAACCGCCGGCGCGCCTTGTTCATGGGGGCCTACGGCTTCAGCGAGCGCCCGGCCGCCGCCGGCGATCTGATCGCGGGCATCCAGCGTGTGCGCGAGTTCATCGCGCGCGCCGACCGCAAGCTCCTGGTCTACGCGCCCGAGGCCGAGGCCCGAAGCAACCTGGCCGGCGCGGTGGCCGACGACCACGTGAAGGTGACCGAGGCCGCGACGGCGGAGGAGGTGCTGGCCCGGCTGGCCACCGACCCGGCCGACGGGCTGGTCGTCGATCTGTCGCAGGCGACGGACGAGGGCATCGAGCTGATCGAGCGGGTGCGCGCGGACGACCGGTTCGCCGACCTCGCGATCGTCGCCTTCACCGAGTCCGACACGTGCGCGGGCGGCGCCGCCTCGGTGCGCGCGCTGGGCGGGCGCCACGCGGTCCGGCGCGCCGGCTCGATCGACCGGCTGGCGGACGAGGCGGCGCTCTGCCTGCACCGGGCCATCGGCGAGCTGCCGGCCGACCGCCGGGCCGCGCTCCAGGCCCTGCCGCAGAAGGACCCGGCGCTTGCCGGGCGGAAGATCGTCATCATCGACGACGACTTCCGCAACATCTTCTCGCTGACCAGTGCGCTCGAGCAGCACGAGATGGAGGTGCTCTACGCCGAAACCGGCAAGGAGGGGATCGAAATGCTGCAGTCGATCACCGACGTCGACCTCGCACTCATCGACGTGATGATGCCCGAGATGGACGGCTACGAGACGATGCGCCAGATCCGCTCGCTCGACGGGCTCGCGGACCTGCCGCTGATTGCGGTCACCGCCAAGGCAATGAAGGGCGACCGCGAGAAGTGCATCGAGGCCGGCGCGTCCGACTATCTCGCCAAGCCGGTGGACATCGACCGGCTGGTGTCCATGTTGCGCGTGTGGTTGTATCGCTAGAACCGGGAACTCGCGTTAGGGACCGATGACCGCGAACGACGACATCCCCATCGGCACCGAGCCCGCCGCCGGCGCAAGCGCGGCGGCGGCGGAACGGGCGCCCGGCGCGCCGGTCGCCAACGTGCTGATCGTCGACGACGACGCGCGCAGCCGCTATGCGCTCGAGCGCACGCTGGAGGACGACGGGCTCAACATCGTCGCGGTGGCGAGCGGGCCCGAAGCGCTCAAGCGGCTCCTCAACGAGGATTTCGCGCTCATCCTCCTCGACGTGCGCATGCCGGGCATGGACGGCTACGAGACCGCATCGCTGATCCGCAAGCGCGAGAAGACGCGCCACATCCCGATCATCTTCCTCACCGCGATCGACAAGGACGAGGTGCACATCTTCCGCGGCTACACCGCCGGCGCGGTGGATTACGTGTTCAAGCCGGCCGAGCCGCTGGTACTCAAGTCCAAGATCGGCGTGTTCGTCGATCTCTACCGCAAGACCGAGATGGTCCGGCGCGAGGAGGAGCTGAAGCGCCAGCTCGAGCGCGAGACCTTCGTCGCCCGGCTCGAGCGCGAGCGCGCCGAGCACGCGCTGCGCGCCGCCGAGGAGCGCCAGTCCCTGATCCTCGATTCGCTGCCGCTCGCGCTCTATGCGGCCGACGCCGCCGAGCCGTTCGCCGGACCCTCGTTCATCGGGCCGCGGATCGAGCGCTTCACCGGCTTCCCCGCCGGGCGGTTCGGCCGAGACGACGGGTTCTGGCAGGAGCGCATCCACCCGGCCGACCGCGACCAAGTGCTTGCCGACATCGCCCGGATCGCGACCGACGGCGCGTTCGCCACCGAGTATCGCTGGCGCGGCGCCGACGAAAGCTACAGCATCGTGCTCGACCGCGCCGTGGCAGTGGCGCGGCCCGGCGGGGAAGGGCACGAGATCTTCGGCATGTGGCTCGACGTCACCGAGCAGCGCCGCCTGCAGGAGCAGCTCGTCCACGCCCAGAAGATGGACGCGGTCGGCCGGCTCACCGGCGGCATCGCCCACGACTTCTCGAACATGCTGACCGCCGTGCTCGGCAACCTGGACCTGCTGCGCCGGTCGCTCGAGCCGGACGGCAAGGCCTACCGGCGCGCCAACCTGGCGCTGCAAAGCGCGGTCCGCTGCGCCGACCTGACCCAGCGCCTTCTGTCGTTCGCACGGCAGAAGCCGGTGCGGCCCGACCTGGTGGACGCCAACGCGGTGATCGGCTCGATGATGGAGATCCTGAACCGCACCATCGACAACTCGATCGAGATCGAGCTGCGCCTCGCGCCCGGGCTGTGGCCGGTCTACGTCGACCGGTCTCAGATCGAGTCCACTCTCCTCAACCTCGTCATCAACGCGCGCGACGCCATGCCCGATGGCGGGCGCATCGTCATCGAGACGGCGAACGCCACGGCGCTGGCGCCGGCCAGCGACATCGATCCGGATGAACGACACGGCGAGTTCGTCGCGCTGGTCGTGCGCGACGACGGTGTCGGCATGCCGGCCGCGGTGCGCGACCGCGTGTTCGAGCCGTTCTTCACCACCAAGGAGCCGGGCCGCGGCACCGGGCTCGGCCTCTCGATGGCGCATGCCTTCGCCGAGCAGTCGGGCGGCTTCATCGATATCGAGAGCGAGGAGGGCGCCGGCACCGCCGTCAGCGTCTATCTGCGCCGCGCTGAGGTGGCCGCGGAGTCCGCTGTCGGCCCCGAGCCCGGCCACGACATTCCGCGCGCCCGCGCCGGCGAGGTCATCCTCGCCGTCGAGGACGACGCCCAGGTGCGCCATGCCACGGCCGAGGCGCTGCGCGAGTTCGGCTACGAGGTGATCGAGGCCGACACGGCGGCAACGGCGCTCGACCTCCTCGCCGCGCGGCCGGTCGACCTCCTGTTCAGCGACATCGCCATGCCGGGCGGCATGACGGGGCGCGATCTCGCAAAGCTGGTCGCGCGACGCCACCCCGGGGTGCGCATCCTGTTGACCTCGGGCTACGTCAACCGCATGTCCGACGCCGAGGGCGGCGACGAGCCCGCGGCGCGCTTCCTGAAGAAGCCCTACCGCGACTACGAGCTGGCGCGCGCGGTGCGCGAGGCGCTCGAATCGACCGAGCCGGCCGAGACGCCCGTCCCCAAGGCCGCCGCGGCGCGATAGCCGCTAAAGCCCGTAGCGTCGCCACAACGCCCAGTCGTCGATTTCGGCGAGGACCTCGGGCAGCGCCGCGGCAAGGCCGAACCGGCGGCGCAAGAGGCCGCGGCGCGGGGCTATCGCGCGGAACCGCACGCGGTCGCCGAACCGCGCCCGCATGACGGTGCGCAAATCGCCGATCCCGTCGACCAGCCCGAGCCCCAGCGCCTCGCGGCCCGACCACACCGTGCCGGTGAACAGCTCCGCCTCGTCGGCCTTGAGGCGGCCGGCGCGGCGCGTGCGCACCATCTCCTTGAACTGGTCGAAGACGTCGTCCTGGATGGCGCGGAGCCGCGTCACGTCATTCGGCTGTTCCGGCCGGAACGGATCGAGCATGCCCTTGTGCGGGCCCGACGTGTGGACGCGGCGCTCGACGCCATAGCGCGCGATCAGGTCCTGGAATCCGAACCCCGCCGCGATCACCCCGATCGAGCCGACGATCGAGGCACCATGGGCATAGATCTCGTCGCCGGCACAGGCGAGCCAGTAGCCGCCCGAGGCGGCCACGTCCTCGGCGAAGGCGATGACCGGCACCTTTCGCTCGTCGGCCGCGGCGCGGATGCGCGACGCGATTAGCGACGACTGCACCGCCGCACCGCCGGGCGAGTTCACGGCGAGCGCGACCGCCACCAGCCCGCGGCCGCGGAACGCGCGCGCGATCACCGGTTCGAGCCGCTGCAGGTCGAGCGCGCTCGCGCGGAGCCCGCCCTGGCCACCGATCGTTCCCGCGAGGCGCAGCACGCTGACCGTGGGCCGCGCCCGGAACGGGGGGACGGAGAGGAGCGCTTCGAATCGGCGCGGAAGATCGAGGCGCTGAAGCCGGCCCATGGCGGAATCCTATCCTCGGGAATGCCCGCTGCCAACGGTTTCGCCGGCCGGCGGGTTCCGCCGAACCCACTGGCGGCCGCGGCCGGGGGCGATATACTTCGGTGCGCAACGATCGAGGGAAGGTGCCATGGCCGATGCCCGCGCGCGCGTCATGCCGAAGCCGGCGGCCGACAAGCAGCCGCTCAAGGCCAACGTCTACGACGTGGGACGGACGCTGGTCTCGACGCTCACGCCGCTCTTCCCGTACCTCGACGAAGGGTCGATCGTGCCGACGGTCGCGCTGTTCTACGGCGACCCGGTCGGCGGGTACGGCTATTTCCAGCACGTCAACACGGTGGACGAGATCGCCATCATCTTCGGCGCGGGCGGCGTCACCGGGCGGGGCAAGGGCGGGCTGGTGCGCCTGTCGACGCGCGACCACGGCGTCGGAAACTTGCTGACCGACCCGTCGAGCCCGCAATCCTACGCGCTGGTCACCGTGACCCAGCGCCAGTCCACCGGGATGGAGCAGAAGGAGTCGGTCTCGTTCGACTGCGAGAAGTGCAGCACGCAGGTCTTCAAGTACGAATACGCCTCGCGCCCGCCGCGCCGCGGCCGCCAGCGCGCGGAGATGGGCCCGATCGGCTTCCTGCCGACGGTGTTCGAGAGCGCCAACGGCGCCGAGGCCTATAATTCGGACGTGGCGAACCGCACCTGCAAGAAGTGCGGCCACGTCAATCCGCCCTTCCCGCTCGACCGCTGGGGTTGGGCACGCTACCGCAACCAGACCAAGGCGGTGCGCGATGCGCACAATTCTCTGCTCGGCGCGGACGGCTAGGACGGGGAGGGCACGCCGATGGCGCAGAAGGCACGGTTCGACGCATTCGACGAGGGCGAGAGGCACGGGCCCTACGACGAATACCCCATCCTGCCGCCGGAATCGGACCTGCAGGTCTGCATCAGCCGCAACGACCGGCCGCAGCCCTTCCATTTGCTGTGCGAGCACGACACCGTCCTCGTCACCATGTCGGGAACGGGACGGGTCGAGTTCGCCGAGGGGCCCGCGCGCTACCACAGCTACGAGCCCGGCGACTTCATCTACGTGCCGGGCGGCACGCCGCACCGCATCGTGCCCGCGGCGCCGTCGGTGCAGCTCCGCTACAAGGCGGTCGACCCGGGCCTCGAGGGCGTCGCCTGGCACTGCGGATCTTGCGGCGCCGAGGTCGCGCGCGAGGTGTGGGACACCGCCGAGGAGCTGCCGCAGGAGGGGTACCTGCGCGCCTGCACCGCGTTCAACGCCGACGTCGGACGCCGCAAATGCCCGCGCTGCAGTACCGCGCACGAGGCGATCGACCTCGCCCCTTATCGCTGGACCGACATCGCCAAGGAGGTGCACGCCGACCGCGCGCGCGCCGCGGCGAAGGCGGCGAAGCCGGCTCGCGAAGCGGGCTAGGCGCCTCGCGTTCCGTATCGTGGTTCTCTCGCGCCGCTAGGAAGGTTTCATGAAAGCATCGCTCTTCTGCACGACCCGCTACGACGGGCCCGCCTCGCACGCGGTCTGGCCGGAACCCGCCGACCGTTACGAGTTGCAATGGGCGGAGCGGTCGATGCAGCGCACCATCGCCCAGTTCAAGCTGGGCGACGAGGTGGGCTTCGACTGGGTGACGACGGCCGAGCACCATTTCGCGCCGTTCTCGATGACGCCCAACCCGACCGTGATGGCGGCGGCGCTGACCGGCATCGTCAAGCGGGCCAAGATCGCCGTGCTCGGGCCGGACATCCCGATCCTCGATCCGGTCCGCGTGGCCGAGGAGCTGGCGATGCTCGACACCATGACCGGCGGGCGCGCCATTGCCGGGCTGATGCGCGGCTCGGTCAACGAATACGTCACCTACAACGTCAACCCCGCCGAATCGCGCGAGCGCTTCGAGGAGGCGCTGCAGCTCATCCGCATGTGCTGGACCGAGACCCAGCCCTTCGGCTGGCAGGGGCGGCACTTCCAGTACCGTACCATCTGCATCTGGCCGCGCCCCGTGCAGAAGCCGCACCCGCCGATCTACATCTCGGCGGCGAGCCCGGAGTTGGGCGAGTTCGCGGCGAAGAACCGGCTTGGCGTCGGGTTCGCCTTCACCACCGTGCAGCAGGCGGCCAAGGCCGCGCAGTTCTATCGCGAGCGGTGCCGCGTGCACGGCTGGGAGGCGACGCCCGACCAGGTGATCTACCGCCTCGCCATGCACACCGCGGCGACGGACGAGGCCGCCCTCGCCGACATGGAGGAGGCGGCGGGCGTGCTGCCCTCGGTCGGGCTCTCCATGCGCAACCCGTCCATCGAGCGCGCGGTCGCCGAGGCGGGCTATTACGGGCGCGACGTCGAGGGCCAGCGCGGCCGGCTGCGCTCGCGCGGCGCGCTCGCCGACCGGATCGAGCGCGGCCAGATCCTGGTCGGCAGCCCCGAGACGGTGCTGAAGCAGATCGCGCGCATCAAGGACATCCTCGGCGCCGGCATCCTCGACCTCGTGGTCACCGCCCAGCTCGGCGACAAGACCATGCGCTCGATCGAGATGTTCGGCAGCAAGGTGCTGCCCCGCATGCACGTGATGTAGGCGGGCGCCCTATTGCCCTCCGCCCGAGGGCAGGCGGTGGTGCTCCAGCACGATGGCGACGTTCTTGGCGCGCTTGGCCACGCTGTCGCCGAGCTTGCCGACGCGCCTTTTGAGGCGCCAGTGGCCCTTGCCGGGCAGGTCCCAGACGTCCACCCGGTCGCCGCCCACATCGGACTGGAAGCGCATGTCGACGCTGATGGGGTAGGGCAGCACGGCGAAAATGCGTAGCCCGTTTGCCCAGTAGCGCCCCATGGTGATGTCGATCTGGCGCACCATCGTCTCCGCCGCGGCGGCGAGCTTTTCCGCGCCCGACCGGCTCAGCACGTAGGCGGGGTTGGTGCAGGGCGGCCCGAGCAGGCGCGCGAGGCGGCGGCCCGCGCCGAGCGGCACCACGTCGATATGGGCCGGGGTGCGGTGGCCGGTCAGCGCCACGAGCTCGTATTCCGGACCCAGCGCCGCGATGCGTTCGAGGAGCGCGCCGAACCCGTCGGGCAGGACCGCGTCGTCCTCCAGCACGCAGACATGGTCGAGCCCCGCTTCGAGCGCGTTCGTGACCACGTTGTAGTGGCTCAGATACGCGGCGATCTCGCCCCGGGTCAGGTCGATGCCGTAGCGCTCGAGGCGGCGCCGGCGGTCGTAGCGCGCGACCGTCGCGGGGTCGAGCGCGCGCCCGTCGATGGCCTCGAACAGCGTGTAGCCGAGCCCCGCGCGGCGGAGCTGGTCGTCCATGAACGCCCTGCGCTCGGGCGAGCGCTTGAGGTTGATGACGACGATCTCCACCCGGCCCTCAGAGCGGCAGGGAGAGGCGCGCGCGCAGCCCGCCGAGCGGCGAATCGGCGAGCGCAATTTCGCCGCCGTGGCCGCGGATCACGTCGCGCGCGATGGATAGCCCGAGGCCGGTCCCGCCGGTTTCGCGCGAGCGCGAGCCCTCGATGCGGAAGAACGGGCGGAACACCGCGTCGCGCTGGTCGGCGGGAATGCCCGGCCCGTCGTCGTCGATGGTGATCTCGATCAGCCCATCGCGCCGTGCGGCGGCGACCGCGACGTGACGGGCGTGGCCGATGGCGTTGGCGACCACATTGGCGAGGCAGCGCTTGAGCGCGTTGGGCTTGGCGGTGACATCGAGCCCGGCGGCGCAGCTGAGCTCGACCGAGGCGCCCTGGCGCCGCGCCCCGTCCACCACCTCGGCGAGCAGCGCGCCGAGGTCGGTCACGCGCGCGACCTCGGTGCCCTCGCCGCGGGCGAAGGCCAGGTACTCGCCCAGCATGTGCTCCATCTCGGCCACGTCCGACCGCAGCGCCGCGACGTCGCCCTGCTTCAGCATAGCGAGCTGCAGCTTCATGCGGGTCAGCGGGGTCCGCAGATCGTGGCTCACCCCCGCCAGCATCTCGGTGCGCTGGGTGATCATGCGCTCGATCGATTCGCGCATCGCGTTGAAGGCGGCGGCGGCCTGGCGCACCTCGGCGGCGCCGGTGGGGCGGTAGTCGGGAACGATGCGCCCCTTGCCGAAGCTGTCCATCGCGCGGGCCAGCCGGCGGATCGGCCGCACCTGGTTGCGCATGAAAAGGCTCGCCACCGCGAACAGCACCAGCGACGTGCCCACCATCCACAGGACGAAGATATAGGTGGTGGAGCTGAACAGCCGTTCGCGGTCGATGATGGCGTCGAGCACGCCGTTCTCGAGCTGAATGCGCACCAGCACCGCGTTCGACCTGTAGTTGGTGTCGAGATAGATCGGCCGGCGCACCTGGCCCTCGATGTCGCGCCGCAGGATGCGGTGCAAGAGCCCGGAGCCGCGGTCGAGCCCGGTGTTGGGCAGGATGGCTCCCGGCCGGTAGCCGAGTTCGCATCTGGAGGGGGCTCGCGAGCTGATCGAGCCGCTGCGCGAGCGGCGCATCGCCCGGCGTCGTGCTGTCGATCTCGCGGACCGCGAGCAGAAGCTCGCCCGCAACCGCGGCCGACAGGCGCCGCGTGATCGTCTCCCAGTGCCGGTCGTAGAAGAACCAGGTGGAGATCACCTGCAACAGGATCAGCGGCATCACGATGATGAGCAGCGACCGCCCGAACAGCGAGTGCGGCAGGATCCGCTTGATCAACGATTCGGGCACGGCGCGCGCGCTCAGTCGGGCCGGAGCACGTAGCCCTCGCCGCGCACCGTCTGCAGGTAGCGGGGCAGGCGCGGGTCGGGCTCGATCTTGCGGCGCAGCCGGGTGATCTGCACGTCGACGGTGCGGTTGTTGCCGTCGATGCGCGAGCGGCGGATCAGCTCGTCGCGGGTCAGCGTGCGGCCGGGGTTCTCCGCGAACACCTTGAGGAGGCTCGCCTCGGCGCCGGTGAGCCTGACGGCGACGCCGTCGCGGGTCAGCTCCTCGCGCGCCAGGTCAAAGGCGAGCGCGCCGAGCGCGACCAGGGGCGGCGGCGCCTCGGGGCGGGCGCGGCGCAGGATCGCCCTGAGGCGCAGCACCAGCTCGCGCGGCTCGAATGGCTTGACCAGATAGTCGTCGGCGCCCGATTCGAAGCCGCCGACGCGGTCCTCCGCTTCGCCCATCGCGGTGAGCAGCAGGATCGGCACGGCGGAGCCGGCGCGCACCGTGCGGGTGAGGTCGAGCCCGTTCTCGCCCGGCATCATCACGTCGAGCACCAGCGCGTCGAAGCTGAGCCCCGCCATCTGGGCGTGGGCGTCGGCGGCGTCGCGCGCCACGGTGACGCGGAAGCCGTTCTCGTCCAGATAGCGCGACAGCAGCTCGCGAAGCCGCGTGTCGTCGTCCACCACAAGGATGTGCGGCATGTCGGGCATGGCGGCCGATTATAACACCGGCGGAGAAAACACGGATTCGCCCAGATGGTCCGTTCGCCCTGACAAGCCTCGCAAAGCGAGGCGTATCGCCCTTCGACAAGCTCAGGAGGCGACGGCGGCGCGATCTCTCAGCGTCGTCCTTCGATACGCGCCCTCCGGGCGCCACTCAGGACGAACGGACAAAGACGGGGACCGCGCCTTACTCCGCCGCCGCGGCGCGGATGGCCCGCTCCTCGGCGAGCAGCGTGTCGAGGAGGCGGCGCGACTGCAGCCCGCCGCCGTCGCCGGTCACGTCGACCTGCCGCGCGGCCGGGTCGAGGTCGATGATGCACTGCTCGGCCTCCAGCATGTCCTTGTCCTGGGCGAAGGCGCGCAAAGTCTGCGCCTCGACCATGCGGGTCATGTCGCGATTCTCGATGGCGTAGTTGCGGCACGACCCGAAGAAGTAGTGGCAGGAGATCTCCGTCTCGGGCGTCATCGAATCGAGCACGAAGAAGGTCTGGTTGATCGTGCCGGGGTCGCCCTTCTTGCGGCCGGCCTCGGTGGTGGTGATCTCGATCACCACGTTGGCCGGCGGGGTGTAGGTCATCACCTTCTTCTGGTCGATGTTGCGGTCGATGCCCTCCATGCGCCAGCGCTCGGGCGGGGTCAGGTTCTGCGCGAAACGTGTGCCGCGCACCCAGTCGGTGCCGCGCTCCCACTTGAGCTCGGGTTCGGTGTCCTCGGCGGCGCCGAGGAGCCCAGCGTGCAGGACCGGCACGTGCGACAGGTCCATCAGGTTGTCGACCAGCAGCATGTAGTGGCAGGCGATGGGCAGATACCCGGACCAGGCGGCCCACTCCGGATGGTCGTTCCAATAAAAGTCGGGCGCCTTGGCCGGATCGGCCAGCTTGGGATCGCCCATCCAGATCCACACATAGCCGTGCTTGTCGACGATGGGGTAGCTGCGGACGCGCGCGCCGGGCGGCACCTTGTCCTGGCCCGGAACCCAGATCACCCGGCCGGTCGCATCGTAGAGGAAGCCGTGATAGCCGCAGCGGAGATTGTCCCCCTCCACCTTGCCCATCGACAGGGGCGCGCGGCGGTGGCAGCAGCGGTCCTCGAGCGCGGCGATCTCGCCCGAGGCGGTGCGGAACATCACCACCGGCTCGCCCAGGAAGACGCGGCCGAACGGCTCAGTCCCGATCTCCTTCGCCAGCGCGGCGCAGTACCATTGGTTGCGCAGGTACATGGTGGACCTCCCGAACCCGTCCGATTTCGCCTCACTCCGCCGCGGCGGCGACGCCCTGCTCCTCTTCCAGCAGGCGGGCGACCAGCCGGCGCGATTGCAGCCCGCCGGTGTCGCCCATCACGTCGATCTGCGGCGCGTCGGGGGCGAGGTCGATGATCTTCTGTTCGCCCTCCAGCATGTCCTTGTCCTCGAGGAAGGCGTCGACGACGCGCTTGATCATCAGCTCGTCGAGCTTGCGGTCCTCGAGGTAGTAGTCGCGGCAATTGCCGAAGAAGTAATGGCAGGTGGTCTCGGTCTCGGGCGTCATGGTGTCGAGCACCACCAGCCGCTGGTCGATCCGGCTTGCCTCGGCCGACTTGCCGGCCTCGAGGGTGTGGATGTCGATCACGACGTTGGCCGGCGGGGTGAACTCCATCACCTTCACCTGGTCGACCTTCACGTCGAGCCCCTCGGCCTTCATGCGGGCCGACGGCGAAAGGCCCTTGGCGACGCGCGTGCCGCGCACGAAGTCCGGCCCACGCTTCCAGTCGAGGGCGGGGTTGGTGTCCTCCGGGCTGCCGATCGTCGCCGCGTGCAGAAACGCGACGTGCGACAGGTCCATCAGATTGTCGACCATCAAGAGGTAGTCGCAGGCGATGTGGAGATATTCCGACCGCGCCGCCCAGTCGGGATGGTCGTTCCAGAAGAAATCGGGCGCCTTTGACGGGTCGGCGAGCGCCGGATCGCCCATCCAGATCCACACGTAGCCGTGCCTGTCGACGGTGGGGTAGTGGCGGACGCGCGCGGCGGGCGGCACCTTGTCTTGGCCGGGCACCCAGATCACCTGGCCCGCCTTGTCGTACAGGAATCCGTGGTAGCCGCAGCGGAGGTTGTCGCCCTCCACCTTGCCCTTGGAGAGCGGCGCGCGGCGGTGGCAGCAGCGGTCCTCCAGCGCCACGATCTCGCCCGAGGCGGTGCGATACATCACCACCGGCTCGTTCAAAAGGATGCGGCCGATCGGGCCGTCGCGGAACTCCTGCTTCAGGGCGCAGCAGTACCATTGGTTGCGCAGGAACATGGGGGCCTCCGTCTTTCGTTCGCTCTCGCCCGTGTGCCCGAAACTATAGCAGATATGGGGGCGCGTCTTCCAAACTGCGACATTTCCGCGGCCGTCGCTGCGCGCGATTGACGGAACCCCGCGCCCTCCCTATTTTCCGCGGCGGGCCACGCCCCCCCAACGGTGGCGCAGCTCTTCTGCAAGGGAGAGACACATGACGGACCCCGCCGCGAAGCCGGCCACCCGGCCGGCCAACCCCTGCTTCTCATCCGGACCCTGCGCCAAGCGACCAGGCTGGTCGGTGGACCAGCTTGCCGGCGCTTTGGTCGGCCGCTCGCACCGGTCCAAGCCCGGCAAGGCCAAGCTCGGCGCCGTGATCGACCGTTCGCGCGCCATCCTGGGCATCCCCGCCGACTACCGCATCGGCATCGTGCCGGCGTCGGACACCGGCGCGGTCGAGATGGCGCTGTGGTCGCTGCTGGGCGCGCGGCCGGTCGACCTGTTCTCGTGGGAGAGCTTCGGCGCAGGCTGGGTCACCGACACGGTGAAGCAGCTCAAGCTCAAGGACGCGCGGGTGTTCGACGCGCCCTATGGGCGCCTGCCCGACCTCGGCCAGTGGGATCCGGCACACGACCTGGTCTTCACCTGGAACGGCACCACCTCGGGCGTGAAGGTGCCTGACGGGGCGTGGATTCCCGACGCGCGCGAAGGGCTCACCATCTGCGACGCGACCTCGGCCGTGTTCGCCATGGACCTGCCCTGGTCCAAGCTCGACGTGATCACCTGGTCCTGGCAGAAGGCGATGGGCGGCGAGGCGGCGCACGGCATGCTGGTGCTCTCGCCGCGCGCGGTCGAGCGGCTCGCGAGCTACACGCCGCCCTGGCCGCTCCCCAAGATCTTCCGCATGACCTCGGGCGGCAAGCTTTCCGAGGCGATCTTCAAGGGCGACACCATCAACACCCCGTCGATGCTGTGCGTCGAGGACGCGCTCGACGGGCTCGCATGGGCCGAGGCGATCGGCGGGCTCGGGGCGCTGATCGGGCGCGCCGACGCGAACCTCGCCGCCATCGCGCAATGGGTCGGGCGGTGCGGCTGGGCCGGGTTCCTCGCCGAGGATCCGGCGCTCCGGTCGTCCACCTCGGTCTGCCTCAAGATCGTCGATCCCTGGCTCGCCACGCTCGACGAGAAGGGCCAGGCGGAGGTGCCCAAGCGCATCGCGGCGCTCTTGGAGGACGAGGGCGTCGCCTACGACATCGACGGCTATCGCGACGCGCCTCCCGGCCTGCGCATCTGGGCGGGCTCGACCGTCGAGACCGCCGACCTCGAAGCCCTCTTCCCCTGGCTCGACTGGGCCTTCGCCACGGTCAAGCACAACAGCGTCGCGAAGGTGGTGTCATGAGCAAGGTACTGATTTCCGACAGTCTGAGCCCCGAGGCCGTCGCCGTCTTCAAGGAGGCCGGCATCCAGGTCGACGTCAAACCTGGGCTGAAGCCCGACGAGCTGATCGCCATCATCGGCGATTACGACGGGCTTGCCGTGCGCTCGGCCACCAAGGTGACGCCCAAGGTCCTCGAGGCTGCGACCAAGCTCAAGGTCATCGGGCGGGCTGGCATCGGCGTCGACACCATCGACGTCAACGCTGCCTCGGCCAAGGGCATCGTGGTGATGAACACGCCCTACGGCAACGCCATCACTACGGCCGAGCACGCCATCGCGATGATGTTCGCGCTGGCGCGCCAAATTCCGGCCGCCGACCGCTCCACCCAGGCCGGCAAGTGGGAGAAGAACCGCTTCATGGGCGTCGAGCTCGCCGGCAAGACGCTGGGCGTGATCGGCTGCGGCAATATCGGCTCGATCGTCGCCGACCGCGCGCTCGGCCTCAAGATGAAGGTCGTCGCCTACGACCCCTACCTCGCGCCCGAGCGGGCGACCGCGCTCGGCGTCGACAAGGTGGAGCTCGACGAGCTGTTCCAGCGCGCCGACTTCATCACCCTGCACACGCCCTTGACCGAGGCGACGCGCGACATCGTGGACGCCGAGGCCTTCGCCAAGATGAAGACGGGCGTCTACCTCATCAACTGCGCGCGCGGCGAGCTGATCGAGGAGAAGGCCCTGATCGACGCGGTCGAGACCGGCAAGGTCGCGGGCGTCGCCATCGACGTGTTCCGCAGCGAGCCGGCGAAGGAGTTCCCGCTGTTCGGCAATGAGAAGCTGGTGGCGACGCCGCATCTCGGCGCGTCCACCACCGAGGCGCAGGAGAAGGTGGCCGTCCAGGTCGCCGAGCAGATGGCGGACTACCTCAACACCGGGGCGGTGACCAATGCGATCAACATGCCGTCGCTCTCGGCCGAGGACGCGGGGCGGCTGCGCCCCTACATCGCGCTCGCCGAGCAGCTCGGCAGCCTCCTCGGCCAGGTGGTCGATTCGTCGGTGGGCCAGGTCACCGTCGAGTTCGAGGGCCACGCGACCGAGCTCAACGTCAAGCCGCTGACCGCCTGCGTTCTCAAGGGGATGCTGGCGCCGATCCTGGAGTCGGTCAACATCGTCTCGGCGCCCGTGGTCGCCGCCGCGCGCGGCATCGAGGTGAGCGAGGTCACGCACGAGCGCGAGAGCGAGTACCAGACCCTGATCCGCGTCACCGCGAAGACCGAGAATCGCGAGCGCACAGTCGCCGGCACGTTGTTCGGCGACAAGCCGCGCATCGTCGAGATCGACGGCATCCCGACCGAGGCGGAGCTGTCGGCGCACATGCTCTACACGGTGAACCAGGACAAGCCCGGCTATATCGGCCGGCTCGGCTCGACCCTGGGCGACGCGGGGGTGAACATCGCGACCTTCCATCTCGGCCGCAAGGCGCGCGGCGGCGACGCCATCGCGCTCCTCGAGATCGACCAGGCGCTCGCGCCCGACGTGCTCGACAAGGTCGCGCATCTGCCGGGCGTCGTGCAGGCCAAGTCGCTCGCGTTCGGGTCGTAATATCCCTCTCCGCCCCCAGGGGCGGAGAGGGAAGTGACCCCTACGCCGCGATGGCGTCGGCCAGCGCGCGCTTGGGCGGCGGGGTGGCGGCGACGCCGAGCGCCGGGTCGCGCGCGACGTCGATCCGGAGAAGCCCGTTCGTCAGCGTCCACTCGTCGAGGTGGAAGCCGTCCGCCAGCCAGAACTCGTGCACGAAGGCGGGCTCGAGCCCGGCCTTGACGACGCGCGCGTTGGTACGGAGCGCGCCCGTTTCGCCGCGCACCACCAGGACGCCTTGATCCTCCGACACCTCGATCTCGTTCGCGGCGAAACCAGGCACCGCCATCACGATGCGCCACAGGCTCTCGTCGAACTGCTCGATGTTGTAGGGGGGATAGTCGGCGCCGTTCAGGTCGGTGATCGGCACGCCGGACACACTGTGGGGAAGGGGGAGCGCGCCATCCGCGCGCGCAAGACCCGCGATGTTCATCGATACCCTCCGTCGAAAGCGATACCATGAACCCGGGAGCCGAACGGCCGCCCGGCGGCCGATGATTTAGGCGCAAAAACGCCGGCTTCAAGAGGGGCGATGGACGAAAAATCGGCGGAAAACGGTGGCTGGCGGGTGTCGGCCGCCGTACCGGTCCGGGCCGCGGAGACCTTAGCCGACGCGCTCGCCGGGCTTGGGCTCGCGGTGGCGGTCGGATCGGCGGGGCGCGGGCGGCGCATCCTGCAAGGGTACGGTGCCGGCGCGTGCGACCAGGCTGCGGTGACGGCCGCGCTCGCCCTTGCCGCGGCATCGGCGGGGATCGCCGCGCCCGACTGGCGGATCGAGCCGTTGCCGGACACCGACTGGGCCGCGCGCCTCCAGGCCGACTTCCCGCCGCGCCGGATCGGCCGGTTCTTCCTCCACGGCTCGCATTACGAGGGAAGGGCGCCGCGCGGCACGATCCCGATCCGGATCGACGCGGGCGCCGCCTTCGGCACCGGCCAGCACGAATTGACCGAGGGGTGCCTCCGCGCGCTCGAGCGCGTCTGTGCGACGCGCGCCTTCCGCCACGCGCTCGACATGGGCACGGGCTCGGGGCTCCTCGCCATCGCAGCGGCGAATCTCGCGCGGGTGCCGGTGCTCGCTCTCGACAACGACCCCGTCGCCGTCCAGGTAGCGCGCGAGAACGTGGACGAGAACGGCGTGGCGAAGCTTGTGCGCTGCGAACGCTCGGACGGCTACCGGGGCTTGGCCCGCGCCGAGAGCCCGTTCGATTTGATCCTCGCCAACATCCTGGCCCGGCCTCTGGTGCGCATGGCGCCGGCGGCGGCGAAGCGCCTTTCGCCGGGTGGCGTCATCGTGCTGGCGGGGTTCCTCTCCAAGGATGCGCGGAAAGTGTCTGACGCCCACCGCGTCGCGGGCCTCGCGCCGTTCTTCCGTGTGCCGGTCGGCGATTGGACCACGCTGGTCATGACCAAGCCGCCCGTGCGTGCGTCGCGGCGCGTGCCTTCGGATGGCAGCAAGGCGCGAACGGGACGGCGGTTCGCTACGCCGCCTGGACGAAGGCGGCCATGACCTTCTTGCGGCCGGCCTTGTCGAACTCGATCTCCAGCTTGTCGCCGTCGGCGACGCGGATCTCGCCGTAGCCGAACTTCTGGTGGAAGACGCGTACCCCGACCGAAAGGCCCGCGTCGGCGGCGTCGGGGCCGGGCGCGTTGCGGACCGGGCGGGCCGTCCCCTCGATGACAAGCCCGTCGCGCCGTCCCGCGCCCCTGAGGCGCTGGAACCCGGGGCCGCGCGTCGCGGCGCGCCGCTCCCAGTCGAAATCGGTCTCGGTTTCGGCGAGCCCGCCGGCGCCGGGGAAGCGGCCCGCACGGTAGAGGCCGGGGTCGGACGTCACCTCGACGTGGTCCGCCGGCAGCTCGTCGATGAAGCGGGACGGGATGGCGCTGGTCCACTGGTTGTGGACCCGCCTATTGGCGACGAACGAGATCAGCGCCCGGCCCCGCGCGCGCGTCAGCCCGACATAGGCGAGGCGGCGCTCCTCCTCCAGCCCGGCGGCCGCGGCATCGTCCAGGGTGCGCTGGTGCGGGAACAGCCCTTCCTCCCAGCCGGGCAGGAACACCGTGTCGAACTCCAGCCCCTTGGCGGCGTGGAGCGTCATCAGGTTCACCTGGTCGGGCGCGCCGCCCGCGTCGTTCTCCATCACCAGGCTGACATGCTCGAGGAACCCGCCGAGGTTCTCGAACTCGGCCATCGCGCTGGTCAGCTCCTTGAGGTTCTCGAGCCGGCCCGGCGCGTCGGGCGACTTGTCCTGCTTCCACATCTCGGTGTAGCCGAACTCGTCGAGCACCGTCTCGGCGAGCTCGACCTGGTCGACCGCGTCGGCGAGCGCCCGCCAGCGCGCGAAATTCTCCATCAGCCGGCGCAGCGCGGCCCGCGCCTGCGGTTTCAGCTCGTCGGTCTCGATCACGCGCTGCGCGGCCGTGGTCAGCGGCACGCCGTCGGCGCGCGCCAGCGTGTGCAGGGTCTGCAACGTGGCGCCGCCGATGCCGCGGCGCGGCGTGTTGACGATGCGCTCGAAGGCGAGGTCGTCGGCCGGCTGGGCGATGACGCGCAAATAGGCGATGGCGTCGCGGATCTCGGCGCGCTCATAAAAGCGCGGCCCGCCGATCACGCGGTAGGGGATGCCGAGCTGGATGAAGCGCTCCTCGAACTCGCGCATCTGGAACGACGCGCGCACCAGAATGGCCATGGAGTCGAGCCGCGCGCCCGCGCGCTGGATCGCCTCGATCTCCTCCGCCACCTCGCGCGCCTCGGTCTCGCCGTCCCACAGCGCGCGGACCCTGACCTTCGGGCCGCCGGGATTCTGGGTCCACAGGGTCTTGCCGAGCCGCCCGGCGTTCTTCGCGATCAGGCCGGAGGCCGCGGCCAATATCTCGGGCGTCGAGCGATAATTCTGCTCCAGCCGGACGATCTTCGCGCCGGGGAAGTCCTTCTCGAAGCGCAGGATGTTACCCACCTCGGCGCCGCGCCACGAGTAGATCGACTGATCGTCGTCGCCGACGCAGCACAGGTTCTTGTGCCCCTGGGCGAGGAGGCGCAGCCACAGATACTGCGCCACGTTGGTGTCCTGGTACTCGTCGACCAGGATGTATTTGAAGCGGCGCTGGTAGTCGGCCAGCACGTCGGCGTGCCGGGTGAACAGCGTGAGGTTGTGCAGCAGCAGGTCGCCGAAATCGGCCGCGTTGAGGGCGGCGAGCCGCGCCTGGTAGGCCTTGTAGAGCGCGAGTGCCTGGCCGCCGGCATAGCCGCCGTCGTCGCCCGCCGTCACCTTGTCGGGCGTGAGGCCGCGGTCCTTCCAGCGCTGGATCACGTTCATCAGCCCGCGCGTGGGCCAGCGCTTCTCGTCGACCCCGGCCGCCTGCATCACCTGCTTCAGGAGGCGGAGCTGGTCGTCGGCGTCGAGGATCGTGAAGCTCGACTGCAGCCCGAGCAGCTCGGCGTGGCGGCGAAGAATTCGGGTGGCGATGGCGTGGAACGTGCCGAGCCACATGCCGTCGGCGGCATGGCCCAGCAGGGCCGCGACGCGCTCGCGCATCTCGTGCGCCGCCTTGTTGGTGAAGGTGACGGCCAGCATTTGGCCGGGAAATGCTTTGCCGGTGACCAGGATATGGGCAAGGCGCGTGGTGAGTACGCGCGTCTTGCCGGTGCCGGCGCCGGCCAGCACCAGAAGCGGCCCGTCCGTGGTCTCCACCGCCTCGCGCTGTGGCGGGTTGAGCGCCGCGAGATAGGGCGGCGCGGCGCGCGCCGGGGCGGGCGCGAGGGGGCTTACGGAAGGCTCCATCATGGAGCGCGAAGTATAGCAGACGGTCGCGCCCACTGCCGGCAAATTGCCCGAATCGCTCCTACCGCTGCTGCGACTGTACCTTGCGCAGGGCGACCGGCTTGCGCGCCGGCGGGGCGAGCCGCATCGTGTGGTCGCGGCGCATCACCATCGTGTGCGCGCCCCAGCGGACGCGCCGGCTGGCGAAGCTCGCAGTCCACACCGCGAAGCTCAGGCATTCGCGGACCGGCACCAGCCAGGGGTGCGGCGGATCTCCGGTCACGATGCGCGCGCGCACCAAGTGGTGCAGCGCGACGCGCAGCGCCACCATCGCCGCGGCCGGCGCCAGCGCCCAGGCGGCGAAGCCGGGGGCGAGCGTGAGAGCGGCGCGCGGTCCCTAGGTATAAATACGTACGCCGGGTGGGTGAACTCAAGCCCCTGGGTGGGGGCGGTTCGCCCCCGCCCAGAGGTCGGGTTTAGCGGTTCGGCTTCGCCACCACGCGGGCATGCAGCGTACCGATGGCCGGGTTCCGCACCTCGACCGTGTCGCCGGGGTGCAGGAACTTCTCGTCGGACGGCGTGCCGTCGTCCTGCAGCGGGCTCGAATCCGCCGCCGTGCCGCGCGCCGTGCCCGAGGCGATCATGTCGCCCGGGTAGAAGGTGAAGTCGCGCGACAAATGCTCCAGGTACTCGCCGAACGAGAACACCATGTCCTTGGTCGAGAATTTCTGGCGCCGCTCGCCGTTGACCCAGGTCTCGACGTCGCCGTTGAGCGCGTCGAGCCCCTCGTCCACCACGATGCACGGCCCGATGGAGCAGGACGTGTCGAAGTTCTTCTGCATGGCGAACTTCAGCGGCCCCGGCTCGACCGCGAGCCGCACCGACCAGTCGCCCAGAAGCGTCGCGCCCCACATGTAGTCCTTGATGTCGGCGGCGCGGACGTCCTTGCCTTCCTTTCCGATCACGATGGCGAGCTCGCCCTCGTAATCGAGCCGGCGGGCGCGGGCGGGATAGATGATCTCGCCGTTGTCGGGCGTCGATTCGCGGTCGACCTTCCAGAAGCCCCAGATGCCCTCCTTGCGGATGTGGGCGGCGAAGTCGCCGCCGGGCACGGCGCGCATCTCGCCGCGCTTCGCCGCGCGCTCGGCCATCGCGCCGGCGTGGTCGGCGAAGTTGCCGCCGGCGCAGGCGACCCGCGCGCCGCGCGGGCGGGGGGCATGCAGCTTCACATCGCCCTGCTTGAACACGATCGCCTCGCCGCGCGGGCCGTTCCTGTCGGCCGCCTTGCCGAAAAGGTGGTCGAGCGCGGCCTGGGCGCCGTCGAGCGCTTCCTTGCCGCCTTCGATGAACTGGCCGAGCTCGGCCGGAACGACGCCCGCCGCGAGCTCCACCGCGTTGCGCGCGCCCTTGGCCTCGCGCAGGTACTTGGCGTAGGCGAGCGAGAGGTCGACGACCTGTCCGTCGCGCTGCGCGCCGGTGCGCTTCTCGGGGCCGAACACGACGATCTTCATGACGTTCCTCCGTATGGGCTGGTTTGGCGCCAGTCTAGGCGCTCCGCGCCGTTTTGCAATCGGGATGGCGGTCAGCGCCGCCGCGCCTTGCCGTACTTGGAGCGCCCGCGGCGCTGGTTCGCGGTCGCGTGGGCGATACGGGTGGCGAGGCGCCGCTCGGGCGGCACGATGCCGAGGTCGGTCTGCTCCAGCCGCTGGATCTCGTCGCGCAGCCGCGCCGCCTCCTCGAACTCGAGGTCGGCCGCCGCCTCGCGCATGCGCTTGTCCAGATCGGCGAGGTGGGCCTGGAGGTTGTGGCCGACGAGATGGCTCACCTCCTCGTCGCCAGTATCGACGGTGACGTGGTCCTGCTCGTAGACCGAGTGCAGGATGTCGCCGATCTGCTTGCGGATCAACTCGGGCGTGATGCCGTTGGCCGCGTTGAAGGCTTGCTGCTTCTCGCGCCGCCGGTTGGTCTCCCCGATGGCGTAGTCGAGCGAGCGCGTCATGGTGTCGGCATAGAGGATCACCCGCCCGTCGACATTGCGCGCGGCGCGCCCGATGGTTTGGACCAGCGAGGTCCCCGAGCGCAGGAACCCTTCCTTGTCGGCGTCGAGGATGGCGACCAGCGCGCATTCCGGGATGTCGAGCCCCTCGCGCAGCAGGTTGATGCCGACCAGGATGTCGAACGCGCCGAGGCGCAGATCGCGGATGATCTCGATGCGCTCGATCGTGTCGATGTCGGAGTGCAAATAGCGCACGCGCAAGCCCGCCTCGCCCATATACTCGGTGAGGTCCTCGGACATGCGCTTGGTAAGGGTGGTGACCAGCACGCGCTGGCCCTTCTTCGCCGCCTCGCGGCATTCGCCCAGAAGGTCGTCGACCTGGTTCTCGACCGGACGGACGATGCAGACGGGATCCACGAGCCCGGTCGGACGGATCACCTGCTCGACGAACACGCCGCCGGTGCGCTCCATCTCCCACGGGCCGGGGGTGGCGGAGACGAACAGCGACTGCGGTCGCATCGCGTCCCACTCCTCGAACTTCAGGGGGCGGTTGTCGATGCAGGAGGGCAGGCGGAAGCCGTACTCGGCGAGCGTCGATTTGCGGTTGAAGTCGCCGCGGAACATGCCGCCGATCTGCGGCACGGTGACGTGGCTCTCGTCGACTACCAGCAGCGCGTCCCCGGGCAGATACTCGAACAGGGTCGGCGGCGGCTCGCCCGGGGCACGGCCAGTGAGGTAGCGCGAGTAGTTCTCGATTCCGGCGCAGTGGCCGGTCGCCTCCAGCATCTCGAGGTCGAACGTAGTGCGCTGGCCCAGCCGCTCGGCCTCCAGCGGCTTGCCGGCCTTGGCGAACCAGTCGAGCCGTTCGGCCAGCTCCTTCCGGATCTCGACGATGGCCTGGCGGACGGTCGGGCGCGGCGTCACGTAGTGGCTGTTCGGATAGACCGTGACCTCGGAAAGGGTCGCCGTCTTCTCGCCGGTCAGCGGGTCGAACTCGTGGATCGCCTCCACCTCGTCCCCGAACAAGGTGAGGCGCCAGGCGCGGTCCTCGTAGTGCGCCGGGAAGATCTCCAGATTGTCGCCGCGCGCGCGGAAGGCGCCGCGGACGAAGCTGGTCTCGTTGCGCCGGTATTGCAGCTCCACGAGGCGGCGCAGCAGCGTGTCGCGGTCGACCGTCTCGCCGGCGGCCACGGTGAACGCCATCTCGGAGTACGACTCGACCGAGCCGATGCCGTAGATGCACGACACCGACGCGACGATGATGACGTCCTGGCGCTCGAGGAGCGCGCGGGTCGCCGCGTGGCGCATGCGATCGATCTGCTCGTTGATCGACGCGTCCTTCTCGATATAGGTGTCGGTGCGCGGGACGTAGGCCTCGGGCTGGTAGTAGTCGTAGTACGAGACGAAGTACTCGACCGCGTTGTTGGGGAAGAACGACTTCATCTCGCCATAGAGCTGGGCGGCGAGCGTCTTGTTCGGCGCGAGGATGAGCGTCGGGCGCGCGATCTTCTGGATCACGTGCGCCATGGTAAAGGTCTTGCCCGAGCCGGTGACGCCCAGCAGCACCTGGTCGCGTTCGCCCTTTTCGAGCCCGTCCAGGAGCTCGGCGATGGCCTGCGGCTGGTCGCCCGCCGGCTTGAAGTCCGACTGGATCTCGAAGGGCCGGCCGACGTCCGACGCCGGCCGCTCGGCGATCTTGGTGCTCATGCGCCGAATATAGGCCGGCACGCGGAGCTAGGCGAGGGGCGGCCGTCTTCCCCGTTGCGGGTGGCGGGCGTCGGGCGTAAGTTCCGCGCCGTTTTCCGCCCGAAAGGTGTCGCATGTCGATCCTGGCCAAGCGCCTGGCGCGCATCAAGCCGTCCCCCACCAATGCGCTGACGGGGCTCGTCGTCGAGCTCAAGGCGCAAGGGCGGGACATCATCTCGCTCGGCGCGGGCGAGCCCGACTTCGACACGCCGGAGAACATCAAGGAGGCGGCGATCCGCGCCATGCGGGCGGGCGACACCAAGTACACGCCGGTCCCCGGCACACCGGCGCTGCGCAAGGCGATCTGCGCCAAGTTCAAGCGCGAGAACGGGCTCGATTACACGCCCGAGCAGATCACCGTCGGCACCGGCGGCAAGCAGGTGCTCTACAACGCCTTCGTCGCGACGCTCGATCCCGGCGACGAGGTGGTGATCCCCGCACCGTACTGGGTGTCCTACCCGGACATGGTGCTGCTCTGCGAGGGCACGCCGGTCTTCGTGCCGACGACCGAGGCGACCGCGTTCAAGATGCGGCCGGAGGAGCTGGAGAAGGCGATCGGACCCAAGACCAAGTGGGTGATGCTCAACTCGCCGTCGAACCCGTCGGGCGCGGCCTACACGCGGGCCGAGCTCCGCGCCATCTGCGACGTGCTGCTGCGCCACCCGCACGTCTGGGTGATGACGGACGACATGTACGAGCACGTCATCTACGACGAGTTCGAGTTTACCACGCCGGCCCAGATCGAGCCGAAGCTCTATCCGCGCACGCTCACCATCAACGGCGTGTCCAAGGCCTACTGCATGACCGGCTGGCGCATCGGCTATGCCGGCGGGCCGATCGAGCTCATAAAGGCGATGAACATGGTGCAGTCGCAATCGACAACGCACGCCGCCTCGATCAGCCAGGCCGCCGCGACCGAGGCGCTGAACGGGCCGCAGGACTTCATCCCGAAGCACAACGCCATCTTCAAGGAGCGGCGCGACCTGATCGTCGCCATGCTGAATCAGGCGCACGGCATTAGCTGCCGCACGCCCGAGGGCGCGTTCTACGTCTACCCGTCCTGCAAGGGAACGATCGGCAAGACCACGCCCGAGGGCAAGAAGATCGAGACCGACACGGATTTCGTGACCTACCTGCTGGAGAGCGAGGGCGTCGCGGTCGTGCAGGGCTCGGCCTTCGGGCTCGCGCCGCATTTCCGCATCTCCTACGCCACGGCGACCGACCAGCTCGAGGAAGCCGGACGGCGCATCCAGCGGGCGTGTGCGGCGTTGAGGTAGGCGGGCGAGTACCACAAGCCGTTCGCCCTGAGGAGGCCGCGAAGCGGCCGTCTCGAAGGGCGACGGCGGCACGACCTCAGGGCTTCATGCGTCGAGACGCGTCTTCGCTCTGCGAAGCCGCTCCTCAGCACGAACGGAAATATTTGGATGCGTGGCCGCTACTGCGCTGCGGCCGCGACCTGGGCGGGCTGGGTTGCGGGCGCCTTGTGGAACCTGCCGTCCTTCATGATGGCGAGGAGGCGCGAGCGCTCCTCGAGGATCGTCACGTCCCGGGTGGGGTCGCCGTCCACCAGCAGGATGTCGGCGAGGAAGCCGGGCTTCACCTGGCCCAGCTCGTCGCCCATCCCCATCAGCTCGCCGCCCGTCCGGGTCGCCGCGACCAGCACCTCGGTCGGCGTATAGCCGAACAGCTTCACGAACAGCCCCAAATCGCGCGCGTTGCGCCCGATCGGGTTGTAGGGGAAGCCGTAATCCCCGCCCGGCAGCACGCGGACGCCGCGTTTTCGCATCTCGGGATAGAGGCGCTGCATCCGCTCGATGCCGCCTGTCGCGCCCATCTCCGCGGCCTTCTTCGTGTCGATGCCGAACGCCTCGGCCTCGTGGACGCGCGACCAGAGAAGCCCCACGGCGGGCGCAACGAACAGCCGGTCCTTCGCCGCCTCGATCATGTCGAGCGCCTCGTCGTCGGCGTAGGAGCAGTGATAGAGGATGCGGAAGCCGTTCTTCACCGCAAGCTTCACCGCGTCCGCCGCCTGCGAATGGCAGGAGAGCCAGACGTCCGACTCGCGCGCCTGCGCGCCGATCGCCGCCACCTCGTCCTCGGAATAGACGACATTCTTCCCGCCGCCCGGTGAGAACCCGTCGTCGCCCGACAGCAGGAACTTGATCGAGTCCACCCCGTCGGCGGCGATGGCGCGGACGTAATTGCGCAGCGCCTCGGGCCCGCGGCCGTGGTCGCCGTCGTGGCTCTTGGGCACGCCCATCACGTTGCCCGCCGCGCGCTCGATCGACGACGCGACGAGGCGCGGCCCCGGCTGGTAGCCGGCGTCGATCTCGTCGCGCAGCGCGACCTCGAAGCGCGGGCCCAAGGAGCCCGCGGAGTACGCGCTGGTGAAGCCGCTATCGAGCGTGACGCGGGCGTTGTAGGCGGTGATGAGAAGATGCTCCTCCGGCGGCAGCATCATCGCGTTGATGACGCGCCCCACCGAGGACGGCCAGGAGAGATGCGCGTGCGCCTCGACGAGCCCCGGCATCGCCGTCGCGCCGTGACCCGCAACGATTTCCGCCCCGGCGCGCGGCAGGCGCTCGACGCCCTTGGCGACGGCAGTGACGCGGTTGCCTTCGACCAGCACCTCGCCCGGAAAGGGCGGTGCGCCCGAGCCGTCGAACACCGAAACGTCCGTGAACAGGATTCGAGTCATCGCGGCCTCCCGCATCCCTTCGAGCAGCGTAGCACCCACGGAATCCACTTGCATCCATTTCGCCCGCCTGAAAACATATTGCCACGGAACGAGCGCGAATGACGCCAATTTGCGCGGGTTTCTGCCCGCGCGGGGAGACGACCTATGGCCACCAAACCGCCCGCCGGACCGCGCTGCGCCGCGCTGGTCGGCCCGTATCTCAGCGGCAAGACGTCCCTTCTCGAAAGCCTCCTGTTCGCGACCGGCGCGATCCCGCGCAAGGGCAACGTGAAGGACGGCAACACGGTTGGCGACGCGTCCGCGGAGGCGCGCGACCGGACGATGTCGGTCGAGGTCACTGCCGCCGATGCCAAGTTCCTCGACGAGCCGTGGACCTTCCTCGACTGCCCGGGCTCGGTCGAGTTCTTCCAGGAGACGATCAACGCGCTGATGGTGGCCGACGCCGCCGTCGTGGTGTGCGAGCCGGTGCCCGAGCGCGCCATGGCGCTCGCGCCCTTGTTCAAGGCGCTGGCCGACCACCAGGTGCCGCATCTCCTCTTCATCAACAAGGTGGACCACGCCGAGGTCGACGTGCGCGGCGTTCTCGAGGCGCTGCAGGGCGTGGCCGACCGACCGCTGGTGCTGCGCGAGCTGCCGATCCGCGAGGGCGAGAAGATCACCGGCTACGTCGATCTGGTGAGCGAGCGCGCCTACCGCTACCAGCCGGGCAAGCCGTCGGCGCTGATCGAGATTCCCGACGCGATCAAGTCCGAGGAATCCTCGGCGCGCACCGAGCTGCTCGAGGCGCTGGCCGATTTCGACGACACGCTCCTCGAGAAGCTCTTGGAGGACGCGGTGCCGCCGTCCGCCGACATCTACGGCCAGCTCGCCAAGGACTTCGCCGAGGGGCTGATCGTGCCCGTGCTGGTGGGCGCGGCCGAGCAAGACCATGGCGTCCGGCGCCTCCTCAAGGCGCTGCGCCACGAGGTGCCGGACGTGCGCCAGACCGCCGAGCGGCGCGGCATCGCGCCGGGCGGCGAGCCGGTCGTGCAGGTGTTCAAGACGCTCTACGCCGCGCAGTCGGGCAAGCTCTCGCTCGCCCGCGTGTGGCGCGGCGAGCTCGCGGAGGGCGCGACGCTCAACGACGCGCGCGTCGGCGGCATCGTCTCGCTGGTCGGCATGAACCAGACCAAGCTCACCAAGGCCGAGGCGGGGCGCGTCGTCGCGCTCGCGCGCATGGACACGATCCGCACCGGCGCGCTGCTGACGCCGTCGGGCAAGGCGCCCGAAGGTGCGGCGCCCTGGCCCGCGCCGTTCGCGCCGGTCTATTCAGTGGTGATCGCCGCCGAGAACCGCAACGACGAGGTGAAGCTCACCGGCGCGTTGCAGCGCCTGATCGACGAGGACCCGTCGCTCAGCTACCACCACAACAACGAGACGCAGGAGCTGGTGCTCTACGGCCAGGGCGAGATCCACCTCCAGGTCGCGCTTGCCCGGCTCAAGTCGAAGTACAACGTGCCGGTGAAGTCGGCGCGCCCGCAGGTGCCCTACCAGGAGACGATCCGCAAGGGCATCCTCCAGCACGGCCGCTTCAAGCGCCAGACCGGCGGGCACGGCCAGTTCGGCGACGTGCATCTCGACATCAAGCCGCTGCCGCGCGGCGCCGGTTTCAAGTTCGACGATCAGGTGGTCGGCGGCGCGGTGCCGCGCCAGTACATCCCCGCGGTCGAGGCCGGCACGCGCGAGTTCATGCAGAAGGGCATCCTCGGCTTCCCGGTCGTCGACATTTCGGTGACCCTGACCGACGGCCAGTACCACTCGGTCGATTCCTCCGAAATGGCGTTCAAGCAGGCCGCGCGGGTGACGCTGAGCGAGGCGCTGCCCAAATGCGATCCGGTGCTCCTGGAGCCGATTTACAAGGTCGAGATCGACGTGCCGTCCGATTTCACCAACAAGGTGCACGGGCTGATCTCGTCGCGGCGCGGCCAGATCCTCGGCTTTGCGCCGAAGGAGGGCTGGCAGGGCTGGGACACGGTGCAGGCGCACATGCCGCAGTCGGAGCTGCACGATCTGATCATCGAGCTGCGCTCGCTCTCGCAGGGGGCGGCGACCTACCGCGCGGATTTCGACCACATGCAGGAGCTGACCGGCCGCCTCGCCGACGAGGTCCTGCAGCGCCGCGAGGCCGCTGCCGCGGCGTCGTAGCGCCCACTCACGCGGACGCGCGGCGGGTCGGGGACCCGCCCCGACACGCGCGGCAACCGGGCGGCTGTAGGGGCCGGTCTCCGACCGGCCCTCTTCACCGGCGCGACCGACCGCGGCTTTCGGAGGGATACGCGAGCGGCACGGCGGCCTCCGGCGACAGCGTGCGGAAGGTGAAGCTCTCTTGCAGATAGAGCGTTACCGTCTCGGCCGTGTGCGCCAGGTAGCCGATCGAGACGTCCTGGCCCACCGTCAGCTCGAAATCGCCGCCGCGCACCGACAGCACCACCGCCCCGTCGAGCGCCGGCGCCCAGACCACCGGACCGTCGAGGATGCGGCCGAGATTCTGGATCACCGGGAAGCCGCCGCCCTTGGTCATGGTCTTGGTGAGGCCGGTAAAGCAGCGCATGCCGAGCGCCACGCCGAACGGGCCGTCGACCCCGTCGCGCTTCAGCTTGTCGAGCGCCTCGGCCACCACTTGCGGATAGTCCTCGTACTCGGGCGGGATGGTCAGCGCCGCGCCGGCGGAGGCCTCGCAAATGCCGCGGATGTGGCCAGCCGCGTAGCCGTGGAACACGGCGCGGTCCTCGGCCATCGCGAGCTTCACCGCCGCCTCGCGAACAGGGTCGAGGTCCGGATCGGCGGCGCCGCGCCCGACCGTCTCCAGCTCGGCGCGGGAGAGCTCGAAGCTCGCGCGCAGCTCCACGAGCGGCAGCACCTGGCGCAGCCGCGCCGCGATGCCGTCGCCGGGGCCCGGGCGGAGGTCTTCGATGCGGCCGAGATTGACGCAGGACGTGGACCAGCCGTGCGGGCCCGAGAAATCCACCACACGGCGCGCGCCCAGCGTGCCCTTGAGCGCGCGCTTGGCCTCGGTCTCGATCTCGCCCCACGCGGCCTCGGAGACGGGCGCGAGTTCTCGCAGAAGATCGTCCATCCCTCACTCCCTCCTCAGGCTGCCGACATCGAGCGATCCGGTCCGGCCGCCGGCCGAAGGTGCGCCGGTCGTTTCCGCGCCCCCATCCTCGGTCGCGGCCTTTTCGACCTCGGTGATCGGGCCTTCGCTGCCGATATAGGTGCCGATCATCTCGGCGAACTTGGCGTCGCGCCGGCGCAGCCATTCGAGGAGCATCATGGCGTGCTCCTTCTCCTCGTCGCGGTTGTGCGCGAGAATCTCCTTCAGGGCGGGGTCGGTCGCCGCCGCGGCGCGCTGGTTGTACCAGTCCACCGCCTCCAGCTCCTCCATCAGCGAGACGATCGCGCGGTGGACGTCGATCACCTCCGGGCCGAGCTTTTCGGGCGGTTCGTGAAGCTGTTCGCTCGCCATCTCCCCTCCTGTGGCTCTGTCGTTGGATCACTATATGGGGAACGAGGCGGGGCCGATCAAATTCCTTGCCCCCGGGCGACACGACGCAAGAAATCGTGAATAAGTTTCATTTCACCCTGGCCGCGCGAGGGGCTAGTTCTATCGCATCGACGCATCACGAGGAGGTCGGCATGCTGGTTCGATCGAAGCGCGGCTGGGAGATGGCGGAGCGCGACGCGACGCCGGAGAGCGTGTTCCACGACCGGCGCCGCCTGGTGACGGCGATCGCCGCCGGGCCGATCCTGGCGCCGATGGCCCTCAGGGCGCTTTCGGCGACGGCTGAGGCGGCCGCGCCGGCCGACCCGTCGGCCGGGCTCTATCCGGCCACGCGCAACATGCGCTACAAGCTCGACCGCGCGGTCACGCCGGCCAAGGACTCGACCACCTACAACAATTTCTACGAGTACGGCACCTCCAAGGACATCTGGGAGGATGCGCAGCAACTCAAGATCCGTCCCTGGACGATCAAGATCGAAGGGATGGTCGAAAAGGAGATGGAGCTCGGCATCGATGACCTTCTGAAGAAGGTCAAGCTGGAGGAGCGGCTCTACCGCCACCGCTGCGTCGAGGCGTGGTCGATGGCGGTGCCCTGGTCCGGCTTCCCGATGAAGTCGCTGGTCGAGATCGCCAAGCCCACGTCGGGGGCGAAGTACATCGTGATGCAGACGCTCGACGATAAGCACCAGATGCCGGGCCTCCGCAATTTTATGTTCCCCTGGCCCTACATCGAGGGCGTGACCATGGCGGAGGCGACGAACGAGCTCGCCTTCATGGTGACCGGCATGTACGGCAAGCCGGTGCCGAAGCAGGACGGCGCGCCGCTCCGCCTGGCGCTGCCGTGGAAGTACGGCTTCAAGTCGATCAAGTCGATCGTGCGGTTCACCTTCTCCGACAAGCGGCCCGAGACGTTCTGGGCCAAGGCCGGGCCCGACGAGTACGGCTTCTGGGCCAACGTCAACCCCAAGGTGCCGCATCCGCGCTGGTCTCAGGCGACCGAGGAGGTGCTCGGCACCATGGCGCGCGTGCCGACGCAGCTCTTCAACGGCTACGGCGAATACGTCGCCGGCCTCTACAACGACATGAAGGGCGAGAAGCTGTTCATGTAGCGGGGCGAGAGCGGATCATTTCGATCTTCACACCGACATCGACACGCGTCCAGGCGTGATCGGCGGTCAAGGCCGGCAGGTTCCGCCGCCGGGCGAGCGCAAGGCAGGCGCGGTCGCCGAGAGAGAGGCGGTGTGACTTCGTGACCGCTCGCAAATCCGACGCGGCATAGGCCAGCTCGGTATCGAACGGGACGATCTCAAGCCCCATGAACGCAAGCGATGTTCGGATCGAGATGAGGGTCGCGCCGCGTTCGATGAGCTTTGCGCCGACCTCGGAGACATTGACGGCGGAGATAACCGATCCGCCGAGATGCTGCTGCACAATCTGGACTCACCGAGGCCCTAATCCAGCGTCTGGCGGTAGCGCTTGAGCGCGACGGCCGAGACGACGACGAGGAACACCAGGATGGGCCAGAGGGCGGGCCAGACCTCCACCCAGCCGTTGCCCTTCAAAAGGATGCCGCGGACGATCCTGAGGAACCAGGTCAGCGGCAGCAGATTGCCGAGGAACTGCGCCCATTCGGGCATGCCGCGGAACGGAAACAGGAATCCCGACAGCAGCATCGACGGCAGGAAGAAGAAGATGCTCATCTGCATCGCCTGCATCTGGTTGCGGGCGAGGGTGGAGAAGGTGAAGCCGACGGCGAGGTTCGCCGCGATGAACGCCAGCACGCAGAGCGCGAGGAGCCCGAGGCTTCCCGCGACCGGGATGCCGAACAGTGCCGTCGCGGTGGCCAGGATCACACCCACCTGGACGAAGCCCACCACCACATAGGGCACGATCTTGCCGAGCATCACTTCGAGGGGGCGGACAGGCATCGCCAGCAGGTTCTCCATCGTGCCGCGCTCGATCTCGCGTGTCACCGCGGCGCCGGTCATCATCGCCAACGTCATGGTCAGGATGGTGCCGAGAAGGCCCGGCACGATGTTGAACTCGGTCAGCCCTTCGGGGTTGTAGAGCTTGTGAACGCGGAGCTCGAAGGGCGGCGCGCCCGCCGCGAAGGGCGCGAGCGGGCCGATGAGGTCGTGGTCGAGCGCGGAATAGTTGAGCGCTGCGAGCGCGGCGACGGCGCCGCCGGTCGCCACCGGGTCGGTCGCGTCGGCCTCGACCAGCAGGGAAGGCCGCTCGCCGCGCTCGATGCGGCGCGAGAAATCGACCGGGAACTCGACGACGAACTGCACCTCGCCCTTGGCCAGCATCTCGTCCGCCTGGGCGGGGTTCGCCGGCCAGGCGACGACGCGGAAATAGGTGGTGTTCTCCATCGCCCGCACGATCGACCGGGCGAACGTGCCGTTGCCCGACACCACCACCGCGGTGGGCAGCGCCCGCGGATCGGAATTGATGGCGTAGCCGAACAGGATGAGCTGCATAATCGGCACGCCCACCATCAACGCGAAGGTCAGCCGGTCGCGCAGGAGCTGGATGAACTCCTTGACCAGAACGGCGCGGAACCGCGCGGGCGAGAACAGGTTCATCGCGGGTCCGCCCCCACCTCGGCCAGCGTGTGGATGAAGACGTCCTCGAGCGACGGCTCGGCCGGCGCCCAGCGGTAGCGCGGATCGTCACGCCACGGGGCGATGGCCGCCTCGAGCGCCGCCGGGTCCGTGCCGGTGACGTGCAGCCGGGGGCCGAACGCGGCCACCATCTCGACGCCCGGCCGGCCGGAGAGCGCGCGGTGCAGCTCGCCCAGGTTCTCACCCTCGACCGTCCATGTGGTGAGGCCGGAGCCCTTGACGACCTCGGCGACCGAGCCGACCAGCAGGAGCCGCCCCCAGGCCAGGTAGGCGATGCGGTGGCAGCGCTCGGCCTCGTCCATGTAATGGGTCGAGACCAGCACCGTCACGCCCTCGCCGGCGAGGTCGTGGATCATCTCCCAGAACTCGCGCCGCGCGTTGGGATCGACGCCGGCGGTCGGCTCGTCGAGCAGCAGCAGCTCGGGCTCGTGCAGCACGCAGGCGGCAAGCGCAAGGCGCTGCTTCCAGCCGCCCGACAGCGCGCCCGCCATCTGGTCGCGCCGGGCGGCGAGGCCGAACCGTTCGGCGATCTCGGCGGCGCGGGCGCGCGGGCGGCCGAGCCCGTACATGCGCCCGACGAACTCCAGATTCTCGCGGACGCTCAAATCCTCGTACAGGCTGAAGCGCTGGGTCATGTAGCCGACCCGCCGCTTGATCTCGTCGGCCTGGCGCAGGATGTCGAAGCCGAGGCAGGTGCCGCGCCCGGCATCGGGCGTGAGAAGGCCGCACAGCATGCGGATGGTCGTCGTCTTGCCGCTGCCGTTCGGCCCGAGGAAGCCGAAGATCATGCCGCGCGGCACCTCGATGTCGAAGTCCTGCACCACGGTCTTGGCGCCGAACCGCTTGGCAAGCCCCTCGACCTTGATGGCGGGGGCGTCGGTCATGACCCGGGCGCCACGTCGACCGGCTGGCCGACCTTGAGGACGGCGCGGCGTGCGTCGGGCCGGGCCTCCACCATGAACACCAGCCGCGCGCGTTCGTCGCGGCTGTAGATCACCGGCGGGGTGTATTCCGCCTGGGGCGCGATGAAGCTGACCGTCGCCGGGATCGCGGCGCCGCACCCGTCGCAGCGGACGGCGACCTTGTCGCCGACCGCGAGTTGGCCGAGACGGCGCTCCGGCACGAAGAACCGTATCTTGAGATTGGCGGGCGGCAGAAGCTGGACCACCGGCCGGCTGGCCATTACCACCTCGCCTGGGCGGTAGAGCGTGTCGATGACGGTTCCGGCGGCGGGCGCGATGCCGGTCATCTGGCCCAACCGCCAGTCGTCCTGGGCGAGCGCCGCCTTGGCGGCGGTAACGGCAGCCTCGGCGGCCCGGATCGCGTCGGCGCGCGCCGGCATGCGCGCCACCGCGAGCTCGGCGTCGAGCTCGGCGACGCGCGCGCGCCCCTGGTCGCGCATGGAGCGCGCGTCCTGCTGCGCCTTCTCGGCGGCGACGCCGGTGCGGTGGAGCGCGGTCTGGCGCCGGTAGTCCTCCTCGGCTTGGCGCAGGGCGGCGACCGCCTGGCGGCGCTGCGCCTCGATCGCGGCGATCTCGGGCGGGCGCTTGCCGGTTTGCAAGTCCCCGAGCTGCGCCTCGGCCTGGCGCAGCTTGGCGGCGGCTTCGTCGCGCGCGGCGCGCTCCGCGGTGTCGTCGAGCACGAACAATGTCGCGCCCTGGGCTACCCGGTCGCCGCGCGCCACGTCGAGCCGGGCGAGCGTGCCGCCGACAGTTGACGTGATGAACACGTAGTCGGCCTCGACATAGCCGCTATAGGTTTTGGGCGCGGGCGTCCCGCCGAAGAACGACTCGATCCGCTCGCGCCAGCCCATGCCACCCGCCGGCGCTTGCAGCGCGAAGGCCGCACCTCCGCCGACGACGGCGAGGACGACGAGCGCGACGACGATCCGTCTCATGCTGCCCCTCCCGGCCGCACGATGCCGTGCAGCAGCAGATCCGTGTGCGTGCGCATCAGCGCCTGGTAGTCGAGTCCCGACTCGTCGAACGGCTCCAGGGAGTGCCGCCACAAAGCCGCCAGCAACACGGGCGCGATGACGCAGTAGACCGCCTGGTCCGCCTCGATCTCGCGGAACTCGCCGCTTGCGATGCCGCGCCGGACCAGAGCGGCGATCAGCTGCTTGGCGGGATGCACCACCTCGTCGAGGTAGAACCGGGCGAGGTCGGGGAAGTTGGCCGCCTCGGTGATGACCAGCTTGGGGATGGCCGAGCCTGGCCCCTCCATCACCGCGTCGGGGATGGCCCGCACCACCTGGCGCAGCAGCTCGGCACTCGGCGCGTCGGAGGCCGCGATCAGCTCCTGGGCGCGCGCCAGCACCGGGCCGATCGCCTGGCGCACCACCGCCTTGAACAGCTCCTCCTTGTTCGGGAAGTAGAGGTAGAGCGTGCCCCGCGTCACGCCGGCTTGCCGCGCGATGTCGTCGAGCCGGGTGGCGGCGAAGCCGCGCGCGGCGAAGCAGGCAAGCGCCGCCGCGGTGATCTCGGCGGGGCGGGCATCCTTGCGGCGACGCCAGCGCGGGCGCGGTGCGGCGGACATGGGAATCCCTCAATAGATAACTGACGTGTTAGTTACTTATGTGCGAATGAGCGGCGATGCAAGGGGCGAGGGCACGCTTCCAGCCGACGATGATGTCGGTAAATTTTACAGTTCGAGGTCGGAAGGTTCCGCGATCTTCGCCTAAGCGGTTGAAAATCCATCCGAATCGCATTTTGGCACGATTTTTGCATTGCTAATTCGTGACGCGCGTTTCAGCGCGCGGGGCAAATGTGCCCAGTTGCGGGAGGGTGCGATGACAAAAAGCAAGTGGATGAGCCGGCGCCGGCTGGCATTTCTCCGCCATATCATGTTCGGCGGCGCGATCGCGCTCGGCGGGCTGATGTGGGCCTATTCGCTGGCTCACATGGCGGGGCTCCAGGTTGCCATCGACGGGTTCGGCCTGTCCCGGCTCATCTCCCTGGTCGGCCACGGGGGCTGATCGGGCGCAACTTTACAGGGAGCGTGCCGCCGCCTACAGTTTCTCCCCAATCGCTGGGAAAGCACCATGACGCGGCTCGATGCGCTGTCGCACGCGCCCTGGGGCAAGGGCGAAGGCTCGGTCGTCAAGCCTCTGGTGCTGGCGCGCGGAACGCTCGAATCGGTCGATCTCGCCAAGACGCGCCGCCTCGCCGAGGTGTTGGGGTTCGACTGCGCCGAACTCGCCTCCGACCGACTGATGCTGCGCCACCGCTCCGACCGAACCGGCGACGCCTATTGGGTGCTCGAGGTGCGCCGGGTCGATGACGTGCGCTCGCCCCAGCATGTCAGCAACCATTGGGGAATCTGGGTGCCGACGCGCGCGGACGTGGACCGCGCCTATGCGCTGCTCGCTGCCAATGCCGAGGCGCTGGGGCTGATCCGGGTGCAGAAGCCGCGCTCCACTCACGAGGGCGCGCGCGACTACAGCTTCTATTTCGAAGACGAAAGCCGCAACTGGTGGGAGATCGGCGAACACCCCGACGAGGGCGAGTTCGTCCAATTCTTCGCGAACGGCGACTGGGACCGGCAGGGAGATGCCAAATGAGCGATTTCGTCCCGCCGATTTCGAACGCGGTGTTCTCGCACGGCACCATGGACTGCCGGAACCCGGAGAAGACCCAGCGCTTCCTGCGGGGATTCCTCGGCGTGCGCAGCGTGCGCAAGTCGAAGGGCACGCAGTATGTCTGGCTTGGCGGGCGCTGGTTCATCGCCTGCCTGCGCGTCGGCGAGGGCGTGCCGGCGCGCCAGGGGCCGGGCTACCGGTTCGGCCTCCTGGTCGCGACGCCGGGCGAAGTCGACGCGGCGCACGATGCCGCCCTCGCCCAGCAGGCGGAATGGGAGATCAGAGAGGTCCAGCCGGTGCGCACCGACGGCGACACGCGCACCTTCGCGCTGCAGGACCTCGACGGCAACTGGTGGGAGATCTACCACCGGCCGGGCCACCTGTATGACGGCGTGTTCGCGTCCGAGGCGGCAACGGTCTGTTAGCGTAGCGGCGCTATCACGCGGCCTTGCCGGGCGGGGGAGCCGTGTTCCAGCGGGTGACCATCAGCGCGAAGATCTTCGGCATCGCGGTCGGGCTGGTCCTGATCGGGGCCGTCGTGGCGGCGATCGGCGCGCGCATGGCGAACGTGGTGAGCGAGCAGCTCCGCATCGTCACCATGAACTACCTGCCGGCCTACGCCGCCCTCTCGAACGCCGCCGGCGCCGCCGGCGACGAGAGCCTGATGATCCACCGGCTGGTGACCGACGCCGGCGAGGACGCGCTCGCACCCGCCGCGCGCGACCATCTGGTCGCCGAGATCAAGCGACAGGGCACCCTGCTCGACGGGTCGGTCGCCGATGCCCGCCGGCTGATCAACCGCCAGATCGCCGATCCGTTCGCGTTCGACGACGACGTCGCGCTGGCGCGGCTCGACACGCGCCTCGCCTTTCTTCAGGAGGACCGTGCGTCCTTCAAGGCGCTGCTACCGAAGGTGATCGACGCGACGATGGCCGGCCGGCGTGACGCTTTGGTGGCGCTGCTGCCGCAGGTCGAGGCCTATCGCGACCGGTTCGACACAAGGATCGACGCCGATCGCAACGAGATGCAGCGCCTGTCCCAGGCAGCGGCCGAGATCGTCCGCGCGAACCAGGCCCGCACCGCCTATCTCGGCGGGCTTCTGATGGCGATCGCCGCGGCGCTCGGGCTCGTGATGGCGGCGATCGTCACGGCCGGGCTGGTGCGGCCGGTCCGCCGCCTGCTCGCCGGCACGACCGCGGTCGAGGGCGGCGCGCTCGACGTGATGCTGCCCGTCACCTCGCGCGACGAGATCGGCCGGCTGACCGCCGCGTTCAACCGGATGGTGGGCGAGCTTCGCGTCAAGGAGCGCATCCGCACCACCTTCGGCAAGTACGTCGACCCGCGCATTGTCGAGGGGCTGATCGACCGGCCCGACCTCAATCGCGCCGATGGCGAGCGGCGGGTAATGACCGTCCTGTTCTGCGACATGCAGGGTTTCACCGCGCTCAGCGAGGGGCTGACGCCGCCCGCGCTCGTCAACGTCATCAATCGCTACCTGACGCTGATCTCCGATCCGGTACGCGCGCACGGCGGCATCATCGACAAGTATATCGGCGACGCGGTGATGGCGTTCTGGGGACCGCCCTTCTGCCGGCCCGAAGAGCAGGCGGGGCTCGCCTGCGCCGCGGCACTCGACCAGCTCGCTGCCGCGCGCGCGCTCGCGGCCGAGCTGCCGGAACTGCTCGGCGTCAAGCGCAACCTGCCGGAGATCGCGGTGCGCATCGGCATCGCCACCGGCGAGGCGGTGGTCGGCGACATCGGGTCGGACGTCGCCAAGAGCTACACCGTGATGGGCGACACGGTGAACCTCGCCTCGCGCCTCGAAGGGGCCAACAAGGTGTACGGCTCGCGCATCCTGATCAACGAGGACGCCGCGCGCATGGCCGGCGACGCGGTCGAGCTGCGCGAGCTCGATTCGATCCGCGTCGTCGGCAAGACCGAGCCCGAGCGCGTGTTCGAGGTGCTGGGCGCGAAGGGCCAGGTGCCGGCGGATACGCTGATGCGGCGCGACCTCTTTGCCGAGGGGCTCGACGCCTATCGCCGCGGCAAATGGGCCGAGGCGAAGGCCGCTTTTGCGCGCTGCCTGGAAGGGGACGCGGCCGATCCCGCCGCCCGTACGTTTCTCGAGCGCGTCGAGCGCCTCGCCGCCGAACCGCCGCGCGAGGCCTGGACCGGCGTCTGGTCGCTGGTCGGGAAATAGGCGCTCCTACCCGTCGTCAGGCATGTCCGCGAGCGACGCCAGCTCGTATCCGCCATACAGAATGCTGATGATCGTCACCTCGCGCAACGTGACTTCGTACGCGATAATCGCACGGCGTTCCAAGGCCGGCGTACGAAGGCCCGGACGCAGGTCGTCGCGCGGATTTCCCCGATTTGGGATTTGCTCGAGGGCGAGGCATGTCTTCTCGATGCGGTGGATATATCCTGCGTCAACCTCGAGCCCGGACCTGGCTGCGATATATTCGTAAGGCGCGAGGAGGTCCTGCTCCGTCTGCGGGCGGAAGCGGACCTCATACCTTTTCATTCCGCTTCCGCCGGACCTTTTTCACCTGATCGGCGTGATGTCTTCGCAGCCGGCTGAATACGTCGTGCGCCGGAATGGACGGCCGCGGATCTGCCAAGGCCTGCTCGACCCGTCGCCGAAGCAGGTCGTCAATGGCGGCCTCCTCGCCGTCGAGAGCGCGAACCGCTGCGCGCAGCACTTCACTGGCCGAGGGCGTAGGCGCCCGAATTGACGCGCGCCTCGACGCGCTCCTGCAAATCGCCGAGGGTGACTGTGATCGGTCGGCTGGTGCGCGCCAAAGCGTAGCTCTCCTATGACACTGTCATATCAAGGCGTGCCGCGGGCCGCTTCAAGGGCGTCCTCATACCTTCTCGCGTGCGCCGATGCGGCCGTTCACCCGCGGCATGACCTCGTTCATGAGCAGGCGCATCGAGGCATGGACATGCGCCTCCGCGAGACCGCCGAAATCGCCGAGCGCGACGACATGGCGGACGCCCATCGCGTCGAGCGCGACAAGCTTGTCGGCGACCGTCTCGACCGAGCCCATCAGCGAGAGCCCGTTCCGCATCGCGTCGTCGTAGGTCGATTTCTTGGCGTAGAGCCGGGCGTCAACGTAGCGGTCGAACGGTTCGGCGGCGACGCGCCGCGCCTCGGCCTCGGTCTCGGCGACGAAGGTGTGGAAGGCGATCACAGCGACGTCCTCGCCCGGCGCCGCGGTGCGGCCCGCCTCGGCGAGCCCGCGCCGATGTTCGGCGGCGAGCTTCGCCACCTCGTCGAACGATTCGAGCGAGGCATAGGGCACGGCGAGCAGGTCGTAGCCCTGCCGGCCGACATAGTACGCCGCTTCGGCGCGCAGAACGCCGACAAGGATCGGGATGTCGCGGCTCGCCGTCGGCACGTTGATCGCGACGTCCTTGAGTCGGTTGAACTTGCCGTCGAACGTCACCCGCTCGCCAGCGAGCAGGCGGCGCACGATGGCCAGGTTCTCGTCGAACCGCTCGCGCTTGTCCTTGGGGTCGATGCCGAATCCGGCGAACTCGTGCGCGAGGTACCCGGAGCCGACACCGAGCACCAGCCGCCCGCCGGATAGCTGGTCGACCAGCGCGTAGCTCTCGGCCACCTCGACCGGATTGCGGAAGGTGAGCGCGGCGATCGCCGTGCCGAGCCGCAGCCGCGTCGTCTTCGCGCCGATATGGGCGAGCAGCACAGCCGGGTTGGGGTCGATGCCGTAAGGATGGAAGTGGTGCTCGGCCAGGAAGAACGTGTCGTACCCCAGCGCCTCGGCAAGCTCCGCCTGGCGGATCACCTGGCGGTAGAGCTCGCTCGGCGTGCGGGGCAGGGCCGGGTAATGGTCCTGCACCGTGAAGATCGACAACCGCATGCGACACTCCTCCGCTGGCGTCCCCGCGCATATTGCGGGGCGCCAAGGAGGATGTGAAGGGCCGGGCGCCGTCGTCAGATATGCAGGAACACGGCGAACAGGCACAGGCACGCGGCGACGGCGCTCCACGCGTTGACGTGGCGGCGGATCGTCTGCGACCGCTCGCGTCGGATCTCGAGGAGCCCGGCGGCAAGGCGCGCCGTCTCCAGCGCCTCGCGCCGCTGGTCGCGCTCCTTCAGCACGCCGTCGAGCATGGCGACACGGGTGGCGATCAGGCCGCGCAACTCGTCGTGGCTCATGCGCCGCATGCGGTCGAGCCCGACGCGGATCTCCTCGGCCAGCATCGGCGATTGCAGTATCCCCTCGACGGTGCCGGCGGTCGCGGCGGCGGTGGCGGTCTCGGCCATGTCGTGTCTCCTTTCACTGGAACCCGCCAAGCCCCTCGCACGCCGCGTGCCAACGCGAAAGCCTCATGTTTCCAGAGGGTTGGGGAAAGGCCACCGGGCAGGTCGCGCCGGGCGCGGCAAGTCGTGCCGGGACTTTTCTGCCTGGCCGCGATAGTCTCGCGGCCGCCATGGACCCGAGCGCGCGCCGCAACGCCCTCCTGACCGTCGCGGAAATGGGCCGCGCCGACGCGGCCGCCATCGCGGGCGGCGTCGCCGGCGAGACGCTGATGGAGGCGGCCGGCACCGCGGTGGCCGACGAGATCCGTCGGCGCTGGTCGCCGCGCCCGGTGGTGGTGCTGTGCGGGCCCGGCAACAATGGCGGCGACGGGTTCGTCGTCGCGCGCCGGCTGCGCCAGGCGGGGTGGGAGGCGCGCGTCGCGCTCCTGGGCGACCGCGCGCGACTTAAGGGCGACGCGGCGCTCAATGCCGGTCGCTGGGACGGCGCGGTCGTGCCGCTTTCGACCGGCGCACTCGACGGCGCCGACCTGGTGGTGGATGCGATCTTCGGCGCGGGGCTCGTGCGGGACCTCGACGGTGTGGCGAAGGCGACGGTCGAGGCGATCGGCCCGCGTGGGCTCGCCTGCGTTGCCGTCGACGTGCCGTCCGGCGTCGACGGGGACACCGGGGCTGTCCGGGGCGCTGCCCCGCGCGCCGCGCTGACCGTCACCTTCTTCCGGCTGAAGCCGGGCCACCTGCTTTTGCCCGGCCGCGTGCTCTGCGGCGAGACGGTGGTCGCCGACATCGGCATTCCCGATGCGGTGCTCGACGCGATCGCGCCCCCGACCTTCGCCAACGGGCCGGAGCTGTGGCGCGCCGATTTCCCGTGGCCGACGCTCGAAGGCCACAAATACAGCCGCGGCCACGCCGTCGTGGCGGGCGGGGCGGAGATGACGGGCGCGGCGCGCCTCGCCGCCCGCGCCGCGATGCGCGCGGGCGCGGGGCTGGTGACGGTCGCTGCGCCGCCCGCTGCACACGCGATCTACGCGACCGCGCTCGAGCACGTCATCGTCCGCGAAGTGGCGGGCGAAGCGGCCTTCGCCGACCTGATCGCCGACCCGCGCAAGAACGCCGTGCTGGTCGGGCCCGGCGCGGGGGTGGGCGAGGGGACGCGCGCCGCGGCGCTCGCCGCGCTCGGCGCCGGCAAGGCGACCGTGCTCGACGCCGACGCGATGACGGCGTTCCAGGACGACCGCGCGACATTGTTCGCCGCGCTCGCCGGTGCGCCCGCCGTGCTGACCCCGCACGAGGGCGAGTTCCGCCGCCTGTTCGACGCCGCGGGCGACAAGCTTTCCCGCGCCCGCGCTGCGGCGGCGCAGTGCGGCTCGGTGGTGCTGCTCAAGGGCGCCGACACGGTGATCGCCGCGCCGGACGGGCGGGCGACGATCAACCGCAACGCGCCGCCGACGCTGGCGACCGCCGGCACCGGCGACGTCCTGGCCGGGCTGATCCTCGGGCTGCTCGCCCAGGGAATGGTGCCGTTCGAGGCCGCCGCCGCCGCCTGCTGGCTGCACGGCGACGCGGCGGAGCGGCTGGGTCCGGGCCTCGTCTCGGCCGATTTGCCGGACGCGCTGCCTTCCGTCCTGCGCGCCCTCGCGGCGCGCCCCGCGCGCGACTGAATACGCCGGTATCGAGCCGTTTGCAGGGCGGCGCGGACGCCATTGTCCGGCTTTGCGGAAAAAGTTTCATAAAACCAATGCGTTCGTCGGTTTCGCTTTACGCGTTGTTAAGAGTTGGCTGCAATCCTCGGGGTCATGTTCGACGGTACAATCATCGCCAAAATGATCCGGGAGCCCGAAGCAAAGGGGCGCGAGTTGTGCAGCATGTTCTTCCGCCGCGGCAACGCGATGGAATACATCAAGGCCGGCTCGACCTTCCGCCGCACGCATGCCGACCGCATGGTCGAGACCGCCGAGGTGCTCTCGGTCGCGACCGACTCGTTCGGCATTCCGCACGTGCGGTTCAGCCTCAGCTTCCAGCGTCCCGACCGCAACGTGTTCAACGAAGGCCCGCGCACCCTGGCGCTCAAGACCTTCGCGGAGCGCTACACGGAACGCTGCGCGGTCTGACGCGCCGGATCGTCTTCGCCGAATCGCCGCGCTGGGCTATCCTCGCGGCGGGGGCGTACGATGCCGTTCCGCATTCTCTCTCTCGACGGTGGTGGTAGCTGGTCGCTGCTCCAGGCGATGGCGCTGGAGCGGCTCTACGGTCCGAACATCGGCGGCCGCGCCATCCTGCAGAAGTTCGACCTGGTTACAGCCAATTCTGGCGGTTCGATCGTTCTGGGCGCACTGATCGCCGACAAAAGCCCGGCCCAGATCGAGGATCTGTTCAAGGACAAAGCGCGCCGCGAGTCGCTGTTCGTCGAGCGGTCGTGGTACGACCGGCTGGCCAACAGCGCCCTGGGCGTCGGCGCGAAGTACAAGACGACGGGGAAGCGCGCCGGCATCGCGGGCGTGCTCGGCGCGCTGGGCGATACGCCGATGAAGGAGCTGGGGCCGCTGCTGCCGCGGCCGGACGGCAGCCAGGTGAAGGTGCTGATCTTCGGATTCGACTACGACTGGCTGCGCGCCGCCTTCTTGCGCAGCTACGGCAATGAGGCGGGCTCCCAGGCGTCTTCCATCCCGCTCGTCGATGCGATCAATGCGTCGTCGACCGCGCCGGTCAATTATTTCGACGACCCCGCCCTCTGGCAGCGCCACGTGGACGGGCACGAGCAGACGACCCGGTTCTGGGACGGCGGCGTCGCCGGCTACAACAACCCGCTGCTCGCCGGCGTGGTCGAGGCGTTCATCGCGAAGGTCGCACCGAACGACGTCCACGCATTGTCGCTGGGCACCGGCACGGTGCGCCACGTCCCGCCGACCGATCCGCGCCCGGTGGCCGACGAGGCGTTCCGTACGCCTCACGAGTCGGTCAATCTGACAAACGACATCGCCAAGCTCGCCGCCGCAATCATCGACGACCCGCCGGACGCGGCGAGCTACATCGCCTACGTCATGCTGGGGATGGGCGGCGCGCCGAACGGCACGCCCGACGATGCGAGCGTCGACAGCAGGACCATCGTCCGCCTCAACCCGTCGGTGCAGCCGAAATGGGACAAGGCCGCCGCACGCTGGCTGGCGCCGGAGGGGCTCGGCAACCGCACGCTGATCGAGCTGTTCAACCTGGACGTCGACGCGATCGCGGATGACGACATCGCGCTCATCGAAGCGCTGGGTACGGCCTGGATCGCGGGCAGCGTGCCCAACCAGCCGATCCGCATGAAGCTGCCCGACATGACGAACGAAGTCGGCGACGCGACCTTCAGTGCCGGCGAGGCGCGTTGGCAAGCGCTCGCCCCGCCGTCAGCGCCGATCGTCTGAACCTTCCGGCGCGCGGCGGCCCACTTGGCGGCCGCCGTCGAGGGGCAACGCGGTGCGGTATTCGACCTGCTTCAAAGCGAAGCTCGACTTGATCGAAGCGATCCCCGGCACGCGCGTCAGGTAATCGACCAGGAACCTCTCGTAGGCGTTGAGGTCGGCGACCACCACCCGAAGCAGATAGTCCGCATCGCCGGTCATCAAGTAGCACTCCATCACCTCCGGCCGCTCGACCACCGCCGCTTCGAACAGCTCCAGCGCGCTCTCGATCTGGCGCTCCAGCGTGACGTTGACGAACACGCTGACCGGCAGCCCGACCGCGCCGGGGTCGAGAAGAGTCGCGTAGCGGCGGATCACCCCCGCCTCCTCCAGCTCGCGCACTCGGCGCAGGCAGGGGGAGGGGGACAGCCCCACCTCGCGGGCCAGGTCGGCGTTGGAGATGCGCGCGCGCTCCTGCAGCACGGCGAGGATTCGCCGGTCGGTTGCGTCGAGGGGCGTTTCAGCCATGTCATGCCATTCCATCCGACAAATTGGGCGATTCGTTGCGCAGTTTCCCGTTTATCCGGCCATATTCGCAACGGCATCGGGGCCGAGTCCACCCTATATCTAACGGACCGGCTAGGGGCGCGACGATGGACACTCTGAGCGAACCGACAGTTGCTGCGGCAGCAGACCGGTTGGCCTGCCTCGAGGCGCTGGAACGCAAGGCGCTTTGGCTCGCCACATGGATGATCCACAACGCGAACCACCTGCGCCCGAAGCGCGACGGGCTGAAGGTCGGCGGCCACCAGGCGTCCTGCGCCTCGGTGACGACATTGATGACCGCGCTCTATCTCGACATCGCGCGGCCCGAAGACCGGATCGCCGTCAAGCCGCACGCCGGGCCGGTGTTCCACGCGCTGCAATACCTGCTCGGCCATCTGGAGCGCGCGAAGCTCGCCACCTTGCGATCCTACGGCGGGCTGCAGCCCTACCCGTCGCGCACCAAGGATCCCGACGACGTCGATTTCTCGACGGGCTCGGTCGGGCTCGGCGTCGCCATGTCGATCTTCGCCGCGCTGACCCGCGACTATCTGGGCGCCAAGAAGCTGGCCGCGCCGGGGGCGGAGAAGGGCCGGATGATCGCGCTGGTGGGCGATGCCGAGCTCGACGAGGGCAACGTGTTCGAGGCGCTGCTCGAAGGGTGGAAGCACGACCTCGCCAATTGCTGGTGGATCATCGACTACAACCGCCAGAGCCTGGACAGCGTGGTCACCGACGCGCTGTTCGGCCGCATCGACCACCTGTTCGCCTCGATGGGCTGGAAGGTCGTGCCGCTGAAATACGGCAAGAGGCTCGAGGCCGCGTTCGAAGGACCGGGCGGCGGCGCGCTTCGCGACTGGATCGACAACTGCCCCAACGCGCTCTACGCGGCGCTCACCTTCAAGGGCGGCGCCGGTTGGCGGGAACACCTGAAGCACGACATCGGCGATGCGAAGGGCGTACGCACGCTGCTCAACTCGCACGACGACGGGTCGCTCTCGGCGCTGATGACCAACCTGGCCGGCCACGACATGGCGTCGGTAACCGAGGCGTTCCGCGCGGCCGACGGCGACGCGCCCGTCTGCTCCATCGCCTACACGATCAAGGGAAGGGGCCTGCCCTTCGCCGGGCACAAGGACAACCATGCCGGGCTGATGAACCCCGACCAGATGGCGAGTTTCAAGCGCGCCATGAACATTCCCGACGGGGCGGAGTGGGACCGGTTCGCCGGGCTCGACATTGCGCCCGAGCGGCTGGAGGCGTTCCTCGCCGAGGTGCCGTTCGCGCGCCGGTTCCCGCGCGGCTACGACGCGCCCCCCGTCGCCGTGCCCGCCGCGTTCGACGTGCCGCGGCGCGCGACGGCCTCGACGCAGGAGGGGTTCGGCCGCCTGCTCGACGGGCTCGCGCGCGAGGGCGGCGCGCTCGCCGACCGGATCGTCACCTGCTCGCCCGACGTGACGGTCTCGACCAATCTCGGCCCGTGGGTGAACCGGCGCGGCATCTTCGCGGCACACGCGCGCGCCGACGCCTTCGCCGCTGAGCGTCTGGTCTCGGCGCAGCGCTGGGCGCTCTCGCCAGAGGGCCAGCATTTCGAGCTGGGCATTGCCGAGAACAACCTGTTCCTGCTGCTGGCCGCGCTCGGCCTCGCGGGGCCGCTGTTCGGGACACGGCTGCTGCCGGTCGGCACGGTGTACGACCCGTTCATCCGCCGCGGTCTCGATGCCATGCACTATGCCTGCTATCAGGACGCGCGCTTCATGCTGGTCGCCACCCCGTCCGGCATCTCGCTCGCGCCCGAGGGCGGCGCGCACCAGTCGCAGGAGACGACACTTATCACGCTCGGCCAGCCGGGCATCGCCGCGTTCGAGCCCGCCTACGTCGACGAGCTGGCCGAGATCATGCGCTGGGGCTTCCAGTACATGCAGGCGAAGGACGGCGGCTCGGTCTGCCTGCGGCTCTCGACCCGCCCGCTCGCCCAGCCGAAGCGCACGATCGACGACTCGACCCGCGCCGACATCCTGGCCGGCGCCTACTGGCTCCGCCCGCCCGCGCCGGGCGCGGAGCTGGTGATCGCTTTCTCCGGCGCCGTCGCGCCCGAGGCGCTTGCCGCCTGGGAGCAGATCGCCGAGGACATTCCCGCGGCGGGGCTCCTCAACGTCACCGCGGCCGAGCGGCTGCACGACGACTGGATGGTGGCGCGGCGCGCCCGCATCGCCGGCCGCAGGGGCGCCACGGCGCAGGTCGAGAGGCTGTTCGCGCCGCTGCCCGAGGACGCGGCGCTCGTCACTGTGCTCGACGCCCATCCGGCGACGCTCTCTTGGCTCGGCTCGGTCGCCGGCCACCGCATCTACCCGCTGGGTGTCGAGCGGTTCGGCCAGGCGGGCGACATTCCGGATCTCTACCGGGCCTACGGCATCGACACCGACGCCATCCTCGACGCCGCCGCGCGCGCGTGCCTCCGGCGCATCGGAGCGGCCTGAACCACGTCCTTCGCCTCGCGTTGTCCGCCTGTGCTATAGAGGCCGCCGGTCGGGCGAGTTGACGGCGCTCCGAACGGCGGGGTAGGTCTTGCCCGCCGCCGCGGGCGTGGTGGAACTGGTAGACACGCCAGGTTTAGGTCCTGGTGGCGCAAGCCTTGGGGGTTCGAGTCCCTCCGCCCGCACCAGGGAACGCAACATGCACGCCGCCCCGCACACGCAGTCGGAACGGCGCAGAGGCCCGATTGGAATGCAGGTCACGGAAACCCTCGCCGAGGGTCTGAAACGCGAATTCACGGTGGTCGTGCCGGCCGCCGAGCTCGAGGAGAAGACGAGCGGGCGCCTCGCCGAGCTTGCCCGCCAGGCCAACCTGCCGGGCTTCCGCCCGGGCAAGGTGCCGGTGGCGATCCTGCGCCAGCGCTATGGCGACTCGGTGCGCGCCGAAATCCTGCAGCAGACCATCTCGGATTCATGGCAGGAGGCGCTGGAGGACAAGGGGCTGCGGCCCGCGCTGCAGCCAAAGATCGAGATGGTCACGTTCGAGGAGGGCCGCGATCTCGAATACAAGATGGCGGTCGAGCTGGTGCCCGACATCGGCGCGCCCGACTTCGGCCAGATCGCACTGGAAAAGCCGGTCGCCGACGTGCCGGACCAGGAGGTCGAGGACGCGGTCAAGCGCCTCGCCGATTCGCGCAAGACGTTCGAGGCGGCCGATGCCGCCCACGTCGCCGTGGTCGGCGACCGGGTGCGGATCGACTTCACCGGCCGCGTCGACGGCGAGGAATTCCCGGGCGGGTCGGGCAAGGATTTCCCGCTCGAGCTCGGCTCGGGGATGTTCCTGCCCGGCTTCTCCGACCAACTCGAAGGGGCCAAGGCGGGCGAGACGCGCGAGGTCAAGGTCAGCTTCCCCGAAGGGTACGGCGTCAAGACGCTCGCCGGAAAGGAGGCCATGTTCACCGTCGAGGTGAAGGCGGTCGAAAGCCCGGTCGCCGCCGCCATCGACGACGAGTTCGCCAAGTCCTATGGGGCGGAGACGCTCGAGGCGCTGCGCACCCAGGTGCGCGGGGAGATCGAGCGCCAGTACGCGCAGCTCACCCGCGCCCGGCTCAAGCGCACGCTCCTGGACGCGCTGGCCGAGAAGGTGTCGTTCGAGCTGCCCGAAAGCCTCGTCGAGCGGGAGTTCGAGACGATCTGGGAGCAGGTCAAGACGGCGATCGAGGAGGGCAAGCTCGACGAGGACGACAAGGACAAGACCGAGGACGAGCTCAAGGACCAGTACCGCAAGATCGCCGAACGGCGCGTCAAGCTGGGGCTGCTGCTTGCCGAGGTCGGCCGCGTCAACAACATCCAGGTCAGCCAGGACGACCTCAACCGCGCCATGGCCGAAGAGGCGCGCAAGTACCCTGGCCAGGAGCGGCGCGTGCTCGAATTCTTCCGCGAGAATCCGCAGGCCTCGCAGGATCTGCAGGCGCCGATCTACGAGGACAAGGTGATCGACTTCATCCTCGAGATGGCCAAGGTGACCGAGAAGAAGGTACCGATTGCCGAGCTCCTGAAGGATCCTGACGCGCCCGAGGCCTCCGAAACGCCTAAGGCTTGAGATTTCCACAGCGCCCGCGCCTGCGTGGCGGCGCGAGGCCCGAAACGAGGACCATGATGAACGAACGCATGCAGGCGCTGATCCCGATGGTCGTCGAGCAGACCAACCGGGGCGAGCGCGCCTACGACATCTATTCCCGCCTCCTCAAGGAGCGGATCATCTTCCTGACCGGTCCGGTCGAGGACCACGGCGCGGCGGTCATCTGCGCCCAGCTCCTGTTCCTCGAATCGGAGAACCCGACCAAGGACATCGCCTTCTACATCAACTCGCCCGGCGGCTACGTCACGGCGGGGCTCGCCATCTATGACACGATGCAGTACATCCGGCCCGAGGTCTCGACCGTCTGCATCGGCCAAGCCGCCTCGATGGGCTCGCTCCTGCTCGCCGCCGGGGCCAAGGGCAAGCGCTACAGCCTGCCGCACGCGCGGATCATGATGCATCAGCCCTCCGGCGGCTTTCAGGGCCAGGCGGCGGACATCGAAATCCACGCCCGAGAGATCCTGTCGCTGCGCGCCCGGCTGAACGAGATCTATTCCAGGCACACCGGCACCGACGTGAAGACCATCGAGGACGCGATCGAGCGCGACCGGTTCTTCTCGCCCGAGGAGGCCAAGGCCTTCGGCCTGATCGACGAGGTGGTCACCTCGCGCCCGCTCATCGACGACGAGGTGCCCCGGCCGCAAGGCTAACCCGTTGGAATCCCTCGCCGTGCCTGGGCGGGGAGGGGCGTTGTGCCGCGTCCGGGGAACCTTGGGGTCGCCGGAGGTTTAATCCATTGTTGATTTGTTCGCGTCAGATGCTAGATGACGGAGGCGCCGGCCGGGCGGGCCGGCGGGGGTGTCGGGTGCCACAAAGCGGCCGATTTGTCGTGGACCGTCGGCGGCACCCCCGCTAACATGGGCACAGCCCGAAACAGGGGTCGGTGACGTGGTCATGAACAAATCGAGCGGCGGCGGCGATACCAAGAACGTCCTCTATTGCTCGTTCTGCGGCAAGAGCCAGCACGAGGTGCGCAAGCTGATTGCCGGCCCGACCGTGTTCATCTGCGATGAGTGCGTCGAGCTGTGCATGGACATCATTCGCGAGGAGCACAAGACCAACCTCGTGAAGTCGCGCGACGGCGTGCCCACCCCGCACGATATCTGCGCCATTCTCGACGACTACGTGATCGGCCAGGAGCATGCCAAGCGCGTGCTGTCGGTCGCCGTCCACAACCACTACAAGCGGCTCGCCCACGCCACCAAGACATCGGACGTCGAGCTCGCCAAGTCGAACATCCTGCTGGTCGGGCCCACCGGTTGCGGCAAGACGCTCCTGGCTCAGACCCTCGCCCGCATCCTCGACGTGCCGTTCACCATGGCCGACGCTACCACGCTCACCGAGGCGGGGTATGTCGGCGAGGACGTCGAGAACATCATCCTCAAGCTGCTGCAGGCCGCCGACTACAACGTCGAGCGGGCCCAGCGCGGCATCGTCTATATCGACGAGGTCGACAAGATCTCGCGCAAGTCCGACAACCCGTCGATCACTCGCGACGTGTCGGGCGAGGGGGTGCAGCAGGCGCTCCTCAAGATCATGGAGGGCACGGTCGCCTCGGTGCCGCCCCAGGGCGGGCGCAAGCACCCGCAGCAGGAGTTCCTGCAGGTCGATACCACCAACATCCTGTTCATTTGCGGCGGCGCGTTCTCCGGGCTGGAGAAGATCATCGCCGCGCGCGGCCGGGGCACCTCGATCGGCTTCGGCGCCGACGTGCGCCCGCCCGACACGCGCGACACCGGCAAGATCCTGAAGGAGACCGAGCCCGAGGATCTTCTGCGCTTCGGCCTCATCCCCGAGTTCGTCGGGCGCCTGCCGGTCATCGCCACCCTGTCGGACCTCGACGAGCAGGCGCTGGTCGACATCCTGACCAAGCCGAAGAACGCGCTCGTGAAGCAGTACAAGCGCCTGTTCGAGATGGAGGACGTGGAGCTCGGCTTCACCGACGACGCGCTGCGCGCCGTCGCCCGCAAGGCGATCAAGCGCAAGACCGGCGCGCGCGGGCTGCGCTCGATTCTCGAGGGCATCCTCTTGGAGACCATGTTCGACCTTCCGTCGCTCGAATCGGTCGAGGAGGTCGCGATCAACGCCGAGGTGGTCGAAGGCCGCGCCGCGCCGCTCTATATCCATTCCGAGAAGCGGGGCGACGTGGGCGGCAGCAGCGCCTGACGGCCGCAGTCCCGCGGCCGCATCCTTGCATCATGCGAGAAGTGATCCGCGACAAGCGGGATCGCGTCGCTTCGCGCCCTTTAGGGCCGCCCCAATCAGCGCGCCAAAATCCTCCTCCGCCTTGATTTCTGGCGATTCCGGGCCATCTAGGTTAAGGTTTCTGTGAGGGTCGCGGCACTATCGTGTCCGGCCGATCAAAGTAGGTAGATTGACATGCCCGAGCTGACCCAAGGCGTTCTTTACCCGGTATTGCCGCTGCGCGATATCGTGGTCTTTCCGCACATGATCGTTCCGCTGTTCGTGGGCCGCGAGAAGTCGGTCCGCGCGCTCGAGGACGTCATGAAGGACGACAAGCAGATTCTGCTCGTCGCGCAGAAGAATGCCAGCCAGGACGACCCCAGCCCGAACGACATCTACAATGTCGGCACGGTGGGCACCGTCCTCCAGCTCCTCAAGCTCCCCGACGGCACCGTCAAGGTGCTGGTCGAAGGCGGCAGCCGTGCCAAGATCACCGCCTTCACCGAGAACGAGGCTTTCTTCCAGGCCTATGCCGAGGTCGTGCCCGAGCCCAAGGAGGACTCGAAGGACCTCGAGGCGCTGGCCCGCTCGGTGGTCTCGCAGTTCGAGCAGTACATCAAGCTCAACAAGAAGATCCCGCCCGAGGTGCTGGTCTCGCTTAACCAGATCGAGGACCCGTCGAAGCTCGCCGACACGGTGGCGTCGCACTTGGCCCTCAAGATCTCCGACAAGCAGGAGCTCCTGGAGACCGAGCGCGTCGGCGCCCGGCTCGAGCGCGCCTACTCCTATATGGAGTCCGAGATCGGCGTGCTGCAGGTCGAGAAGCGCATCCGCAACCGCGTCAAGCGGCAGATGGAGAAGACCCAGCGCGAGTACTACCTCAACGAGCAGCTCAAGGCGATCCAGAAGGAGCTCGGCGAGGGCGAGGAGGGCCGCGACGAGGCCGGCGAGATCGAGGAGCGGATCAAGAAGACCCGCCTCACCAAGGAAGCGCGCGAGAAGGCCATGGCCGAGCTCAAGAAGCTGCGGTCGATGAGCCCGATGTCGGCCGAGGCCACGGTCGTGCGCAACTATCTCGACTGGGTCCTGTCGATCCCGTGGAAGTCGCGCAGCCGCATCAAGCGCGACATCAAGTGGGCCGAGCAGGTGCTCAACGACGACCATTACGGGCTCGAGAAGGTCAAGGAGCGCATCCTCGAATACCTGGCCGTACAGCAGCGCGTGAAGAAGATGAAGGGCCCGATCCTGTGCCTCGTCGGCCCGCCCGGCGTCGGCAAGACCTCGCTGGGCCGCTCGGTCGCCAAGGCGACCGGCCGCAATTTCGTGCGCATGTCGCTCGGCGGGGTGCGCGACGAGGCTGAGATTCGCGGCCACCGGCGCACCTATATCGGCTCGATGCCCGGCAAGATCATCCAGTCGATGAAGAAGGCCAAGTCGTCGAACCCGCTGTTCCTGTTGGACGAGATCGACAAGATCGGCGCCGACTGGCGCGGCGACCCGTCGTCTGCGCTGCTCGAGGTGCTCGATCCGGAGCAGAACTTCTCGTTCAACGACCACTATCTCGAGGTCGACTACGACCTGTCGGACGTGATGTTCGTCACCACGGCTAACACGCTGCGCATCCCGCAGCCGCTCCTGGACCGCATGGAGGTGATCCGGCTCCCCGGCTACACCGAGGACGAGAAGATCGAGATCTCCAAGCGCCACCTGATCCCGAAGCAGGTCAAGGAGCATGGGCTCAAGAAGGGCGAGTGGCACATCACCGACGAGGCGCTGCGCGACCTGATCCGCTACTACACGCGCGAGGCCGGCGTCCGCAATCTCGAGCGCGAGATCGCCAACCTCATCCGCAAGGCGGTGCGCGAGGTGGTGGCCGACAAGTCGAAGCAGGTCTCGGTCACTGTGAAGAACCTCGACAAGTATGCTGGCGTCCGCCGCTTCCGTTTCGGCGAGGTCGAGGCGGAGGACCTGGTGGGCGTGGTCACCGGCCTCGCCTGGACCGAGGTCGGCGGCGAGCTGCTGTCGATCGAGGCGGTCACCATGCCCGGCAAGGGCAACGTCACCCACACCGGCAAGCTGGGCGACGTGATGCAGGAATCGGTCCAGGCCGCGCGGTCCTACATCCGGTCGCGCTCGGTCGCGTTCGGCATCAAGCCCGCCTGGTTCGAGAAGCGCGACATCCACGTCCACGTCCCCGAGGGCGCGACGCCCAAGGACGGACCGTCGGCGGGCGTCGCCATGTGCACCTCGATGGTCTCGGCGCTCACCGGCATCCCGGTGCGAAAGGACCTCGCCATGACCGGCGAGATCACCCTGCGCGGCCGCGTCCTGCCGATCGGCGGGCTGAAGGAGAAGCTCCTCGCGGCGCTGCGCGGCGGTCTCGTCACCGTGCTGATCCCGAAGGACAACGAGAAGGACCTCGCCGACATCCCGGACAACGTCAAGAAGGGGCTGAAGATCATCCCCGTCTCGACAGTGGACGAGGTGATCGAACAGGCGCTCGTCGGCCGGCCGACGCCCATCGAATGGGCCGAGGACGAGGCGGTGGCGCCGCACAAGCCCGGCGCGGGCGCGGGCGAGGTCGGCGGTCTCATCAAGCACTGACGCACGACGCATGTTCCGCAATGCGATTTACCGCGCCCGATTTCCAGATCGGGCGCGGTTTTTCGTGCGTGACTATGTGGGAAACCCTAGGCGATTCGCAGGTTTCTGGATTGACGCCCATTTCGGGCGCGATCTAGACTTGTTCCCCTTAACGGGCGCTCGTTCCGTTCTGTACGATCAAACGCAATTGAACAGAGGGGGCCAAGGTGAACAAGAACGATCTGGTGGCGCAGGTCGCGGCCAGCGCCGGGCTGTCGAAGGCGGACTCCGCCAAGGCCGTGGACTGCGTTTTCAATTCGATCACTGCTTCACTGAAGGCCGGCGACGAGGTGCGTCTGGTCGGCTTCGGCACCTTCACCGTATCGAACCGCCGGGCCACCCAGGGCCGCAACCCGCGTACCGGCGAAACGATCAACATCCCCGCCTCCAAGCAGCCGAAATTCAAGGCCGGCAAGGCGCTCAAGGATTCGCTCAACTAGCGTTCGCTCGGGCACACCCGTCCCGGGACAGACCCGCGTCAACCGCGCGCAGCGTGCCATGAGCGGGCTCGAACGCCTCACCGCGTCCGAGATCGCCGTGCGCATGCGCACCGGCCGGGTGACGGCCGAGGCGGTGCTCGACGACCATCTGGCGCGAATCGCGGCGCGCGAGCCCGCGGTCCACGCCTGGGCGGCGCTCGACCCCGACGGGGCGCGGGCTCGCGCGCGCACCCTCGACCGCAACGGCGCCACCGGCCCGCTCGCCGGCGTGCCGATCGCGGTCAAGGATATCATGGACACCGCCGCCCTCCCCACGGAGTACGGCTCGCCCATCTATCGCGGCCACCGCCCCACGTGGGATGCCGCCTGCGTCGCGCTCGCCCAGGCGGCGGGCGCCGTAGTGCTCGGCAAGTCGGTCACCACCGAGTTCGCCAACCACCATCCCGGCGCGACCGCCAACCCGCACGACCCGGCGCGCACCCCCGGCGGCTCGTCGTCGGGCTCGGCGGCTTCCGTCGCCGATTTCATGGCGGCCATCGGGTTCGGCACCCAGACGGCGGGATCGGTGATCCGCCCCGCCGCGTTCTGCGGCATCGCCGGCTTCAAGCCCAGCTTCGGGCGCCATTCCCTTGCCGGGGTGAAGCCGATCGCGCAATCGCTCGACACGCTGGGCTGGATGGCGCGGTCGGTCGACGACCTCGCGCTGATGCGGGCGGCGCTGCTCGGCGAGGTGGCGCCGCCGCCGGCGCCGGAAGGGCCGCCGCGCATCGGGCTCTGCCGTACCCACGAGTGGCGCGCGGCGGAGCCCGCGACGGTCGAGGCGGTCGAGGCCGCCGCCGAGGCGCTCGCCCGCGCCGGCGCGGCTGTGCGCGAGGTGCGGCTTCCCGAAAGCTTCGCCGGGCTCGCCCGCGCCCAGATGACGATCATGGGCTACGAGTCCTACCGCGCGCTCGCCCACGAGCGGATCGCCCATGGCGCCGCCCTCAGCGACGCGCTGCGCCGCCGGCTGGAGGAGGGCGGGCGCATCTCCTGCGACGACTACGAGGCCGCGCAGGCGTTGGCCACCGCCTGCCGCGGCGCGCTCGACGCCGTGTTCGGCGACGGCGACGCGCTCCTCTGCCCGTCGGCGGCCGGCGAGGCGCCGGTTGGGCTCGCCTCGACCGGTGATCCCGTCTTCACCCGCGCCTGGACGCTCCTCGGCGTGCCCGGCGTTACCCTGCCGGGCCACACCGGCCCCAAAGCCATGCCGGTCGGCGTCCAGCTCGTCGGGCGGCCGGGCGACGACCGGCGCCTTCTCGCCGTCGCGCGCTGGGCGGAAGGGCGGATCGCGTGAGTCTCTGCCATCCTCGCGCCATGCTGCGTGCCGCGGCCGGGCGGCGCGGTTGACTCCGCGAGGGCGGGCGCATTACATGTGCGTCCCCGTTCGCGGGATCTGGGGGCGTAGCTCAGTTGGTTAGAGCGCCGGCCTGTCACGCCGGAGGTCGCGGGTTCGAAGTCCCGTCGCTCCCGCCAGATTTCAAGGACTTAGGTCGGTAACCAGTCGACGTTCCGAGTTTCCGGCGGAACGCGTTCCGACGTTTGTCCGAGCCGCCCGGTCCTGCGCGAAACGGTACGCCAAAGCGGTACACGTTACAGGAACCAAGGGACAGAGGGAGGTCGTGCGATGGTCGAGATGATCGTCGAGCAGATGGCGAAGGGCGCGGAAGGCCAAGTGGTCGTCGAGTTCGACGACGGCATCGCCTGGGTGCGGATCAACCGGCCGGAGAAGCGCAACGCAATCAGCCCGGCGCTCGCCGCCAAAATGTCCATGACGCTCGATTCGCTTGAGACCGACGACCGCTGCCGCGTGCTCGTCATTACCGGCACCGGCCCCGCATTCCACGCCGGCATGGATTTGCGCGAGTATTTCCGCGCCACCGACGACATGCAGATCGAGGCGCGCCGCCGCCTTTCGGAGATCAACGCCGACTGGCAATGGCGGCGGCTCATCTATTACGCGAAGCCCACCATCGCGATGGTGAACGGCTGGTGCTTCGGCGGCGGGCTCGCGCCGGTGTGTGCCTGCGACATGGCGATCGCCGCGGAAGAGGCGACGTTCGGCGTGTCCGAGGTGAACTGGGGCATCATTCCCGCGGGCAACGTGGTGAAGCTGATGTCCTGGATCATGGCGCCGCGCGACGGGCTCTACTACTGCATGACCGGCGAATCCTTCAACGGGCGCAAGGCGGCCGAACTGCGGCTGGTCAACGAGGCGGTGCCGCTCGCCCGGCTGCGCGAGCGTACCGCCGAGGTGGCGCGCATGGTGATGTCCAAGAACCTGTCGGCGGTGCGCGCGACCAAGCATACCTATCACCGGGTCCGCGAGATGACCTGGGAGAGCGCCGAGGACTATACCTACGCCAAGCTCGACCAGCACCGCCTGCAGGATCCCGAAAAGGGCCGCGAGAAGGGCATGGCCCAGTTTCTCGACGAAAAGTCGTTCCGGCCCGGGCTCGGCCACTACCGGCGCGAGCCGTGAGCGCTGGACCCGGAAGGGCGGACGCGAGCGCGGCGGCCCGCCAGGTCGAGGCGCTGCTCTATCCGCGCAACATCGCGGTCGTCGGCGCCAACGACCGGCCGGGAAGCTGGTCGGCACGCATCTGGGAGAGCCTCGTCGCTAACGGGTTCCCGGGCGCGCTGTTCCCCGTGAACCCGCGGCGCGACGAGGTCTACGGCGTCAAGTGCTATCCCGACGTCGCCGCGCTGCCCGAACCGCCCGACCATCTGGTGCTGGTGGTTCCGGCGCCGCACGCCGTCGCGGCGCTGCGCGCGGGCCACAAGGCGGGGGCGCGGAGCGCGACCATCATTTCGTCGGGCTTCGAGGAGGCGGGGACCGAGGAAGGATTTCGGCTTGCCGCCGATCTGCGCCGGGCGATCGCCGAGACCGGCCTCGCGGTCTCCGGCCCCAACTGCCTCGGCAATGTCTGCACGAAAAGCCGCCTTGCCACGCTGAGCCAGGACGTGACGCTCACCATGCGCCCGGGCCCGGTCGCCGTGATCGGGCAGAGCGGCGGCGTCTCGATCTTCGTCAACCGCGAGCTGCAGGACCGCGGCATCGACGTGGGCTGGATCATCTCGACGGGAAACGAGACCGGGCTGACGCTCGCCGACTACATCGCCTTCCTCGCAACCGAGCCCGAGGCCAAGGTCATCGTCTGCTACTGCGAAGGCGTGAAGGACATCGCCGGTTTCCGCGCCGCCTGCACCCGCGCGCGCGAGAACGGCAAATGGGTTGTCGTGTTCAAGCAGGGCCAGTCGGCGGAGGGGCGCGAGGCCGCGCTGGCCCATACCGGCTCCCTCGCGGGGACTGTCGAGGCGTTCGACGCGCTCGCCGCCGACCTCGGCGTGATCCGCGTCGAATCGTTCGACGACGCGGTCGAGATCGCGGAGCTCCTGGTTCGCGGCGCCGTTCCGGCCGGGCGGCGCCTCGCCGGCCTGTCGCTGTCGGGCGCCTATCGCGGTATGCTGCACGACGCGGCGGCGCGCAATCACCTCTCCTTTCCGCATCTCGCCCCGGCGACGATCGAAACGCTCAAATCCCTGCTTTTCGTCGGCGCCGGCATCGGCAATCCGCTCGACGGCGGGTTCGGCGTGCTGACGAGCGAGGACGTGTATGTCGCCTGCGCCGAGGCGCTGGAAACCGATCCGAACGTCGACGCCCTCGTCATCCAGGAGGAGCTGCCGCGCGACCCGGGCGCGGACCGGCGCGGCGAGCGCTACCTCCGCCGGATCGACGAATACGCCGCCACACGCGCGAAGAAGCCGGTGATCTACACCACCATCCTGTCGCACGGCCAGAGCGACTACAGCCGCGCCCTGCGCCAGGAGCTGCCGCATCTCGCCTTCCTTCAGGAGGCCAATAACACGCTCCGCGCCATCGACCTCTGCATTCGGCGCGGCGAGATGGTCGCGCTCGCGGCACCGCAAGCCGGTTCTCCAGCGCTGGCCGAGCCCGCGGCCTTGCCGGCGCTGCGGGCCCGTGTCGCGGCCGCCGCCGGCGAGCGCGTCATTTTGAACGAGGTCGAGTCGAAGGCGCTGCTGCGCGATTTCGGCATCGCGGGGCCGGAGGAACGGCTCTGCGCCTCGGTCGATGCGGCCGTCGCCGCCGCCGTGTCGATCGGTTATCCCGTGGTGCTGAAGGCGGTGTCCGCCGCCTTGATCCACAAGACGGAATTTGGCGCGGTGCGGCTCAACCTCGCCGACGGTGCGGCCGTCCGCGCGGCCTGGGCGGAGATTCACCACAACCTCGACGCCAAGGGTTTCCGCGAGAAGGTGGACGGCTTGCTGGTCGCGCCCTTCGTGCCGGGCGGCGTCGAGGTGGTGCTCGGCATGCACCGCGATCCCGAGATCGGGCCCACGATCATGTGCGGCAGCGGCGGGATTCTGCTCGAGATTGTCCGCAATGTCGCGTTCGCCGTGCCGCCGGTCACCGAAGGCAAGGCGGCGCATCTGATCGCCAAGACCAAGCTCGACACGCTGTTGGGCGGCTACCGCGGCGGCACGACCTGCGACCAGCCGGCGCTGGTCGCGGCGCTGATGAACCTCGGCCGCCTCGCCAATGCCCTCGGCGACCTCGTCGAATCGATCGACATCAACCCGCTGCTCGTTCGCCCGGCCGGCCAGGGGGTCGTCCCGCTCGACGCACTTGTCGTGCTGAGAGGGAGTTCCAAGGGATGAACCCGTCTTCGGACGCAAATCCGCATTTTCTGCGAATTTCGTCGGGTACCCCTTGCCAATAAACTTCGCTGATGACAAAGTTTGCGGCGCAGTGACGAGCGAGGGAGCGACAGCGGTGGCACGGCACATTCCCGGACCGCTCTATTTCCAGCAGGCGGGCGAGAGCGGTACGCCGATGATTTTCCTGCACTCGACGCCGGACGATCATCGCCTTTGGCTCTACCAGCAGGCACGCTTCTCGTCCTGGTACCGCACCATCGCCGTCGACCTCGCCGGCTACGGGCGCTCCGCCGCGCCGCAGGCGGGCGTCACGCTCGCCGACCAGGCCGCCGCCTGCTGGGAGGTGGTGGACCGCGTCGCCTCCGGCGCGAAGACCATCGTGCACGGCAACTCGATGGGAAGCTTCATCGGCTTCCACATGGCGAAGCAGCGCCCGGATCAGACGCATTGCCTGATCATGTCGGGCACCGGCTACATCCCCGGCCCGATCCGCGAGCCCATGAAGCGCTGGGCCGCGCGCTACGCCGCGGAGGGGATCGAGCTTCGCCACTACCAGGTGCTCGACCATTTCTCCGACGCGGCGAAGACGCTGCCGCACGTGCAGCACTATGCCAAAATGGTGGTGGAGCTGAACAACCCCGGTACGGTCGGGTCGATCATCGCGATGAACGAGGCGCTGATGCAGGCTGAGCCAGACGAATTCTGGCAGGACTGCCCGGTGCCGCTGATAATCATGTCGGGCACCGCCGACCGCAACCATCCTGCCGCAGAGGAGCTGCACAAGCGGATGAAGGGCTCGGCGTTCCGCATCATCGAGGGCGCCGGCCACGCCGTGATGCAGGAGGCGCCGTGGCTCTACGATCAGTTCGCCATCGAGTTCCTGACCAAGCTCGGCCTCTATCCCGGAGAAACGCCGTGACCGCGCGCCTCAACACAAGGTTCATCTCGCACGCGACGCTGGAAGCGTCCGACCTCGCCAAGTCGAAGGAGTTCTACGAAGAGTTCCTCGGCTTCGACGTGATTTATATGAGTCCGCACGCGCTCTGCATCCGGCTGGGCGGGCAGAATTCCATCGTCGTGGTACGTACGGCCAACCGTGCCCTGCACACCCTCGCCAACCACAACGGCATCGACGTGGCGAGCCGCGAGGACGTGGACGAGGCGTACCGCGCCTGCGTCGACGAGAAGGACAAGTGGGGGCTTTCGCGCATCACCGAGCCGAAGGATCAGCACGGCAATTACAGCTTCTATTTCTGGGACAGCGACAACAATTGCTGGGAGATTCTGGCGAACCCGCCGGGCGGGTATTCCGGCCTGTTCGACAAGGCGGCCGGGGAGGCGAGGGCATGAGGGCGGCCGACCACAAGCTGCTCGCCCAGACCGGGCGGGGCACGCCGATGGGCAACCTGCTGCGCCGCTACTGGACGGCGGCGCTTCTGTCGCGCGAGGTCGAGGCCGACCGCGCGCCCGTGCGCGTGCGCATCATGGGCGAGGATCTGGTCGCGTTCCGCGATTCGGAGGGCCGCGTCGGGCTTTTGGCCGAGCACTGCACCCATCGCGGCGCCTCGCTCTATTACGGCGAGAACGCCGATTGCGGGCTGCGTTGCTGGTATCACGGCTGGAAGTACGACGTCGACGGCAACTGCGTCGACATGCCGAACGAGCCGCCGGACCGCCGGTTCAAGGAAAAGGTCAAGCACACCGCCTATCCCTGCATCGAGAAGGCGGGCGTCGTGTGGACCTACATGGGCCCGCCCGGCAAGATGCCGGAGCTGCCGGCGCTCGAATGGCTGACCGTGCCGGAAAGCCACGTTTTCGTCTCGAAGCGCATCCAGCAATGCCACTGGACGCAGGGCATGGACGGCGACATCGACGGCGCGCATCTTTCCTTCCTGCACTTCAAGACGGTCGACAAGGCGCTCGACCTCCAGGGCTCGCAGTCGGTCGACTGGCTGCGCGACGACATCCACCCGACGTTCCATTTGAAGAAGACGCCGTCGCGCATCCTGCTGGCCACGCGGCGCAAGGCGGGCGAAGACCAGTACTACTACCGCATCAACCAGTGGTTCATCCCCGGCTATACGACGATCCCGCTGCCGGGCGACGGCACGCTCGCCGGCCATAGCTGGGTCCCGATCGACGACGAGCGGAGCTGGACCTTCACCTGGTCGTGGCACCCCAAGCGCCCGCTGACCGACGAGGAGCGCGATCTGTTCGCCAACGCCAAGGTGTCGGTGCACGCCGAGCTCATTCCCGGCACGTTCACGCCGGTGCACAATGCCTCGAACGAATACGCCGGCCCCGACGGGCCGCCCGCACGCCAGCCTTGGATGCGCATCAAGAACTTCCAGGACCAGGACATGTGCATCACCGAATCGATGGGGCGGCTCTACGACCGCACGAAGGAGACGCTGGGCTCGACCGACGTGGTGATTGTGGCGGTCCGGCGCACCCTGCTCGACGCCGCGCGGGCGCTCGCCAAGGGCAAGACGCCCCCCGGCCTCGAGCCCAGGGACTACGCGCTGCGCCCGTTCTCCGCGCTGCTGCCGCGCGAAATCGAGGACTGGCAGGCCGCCGTCGGCGACGCGATCGAAACCCGCCCGGAGACGTTCCGCTTTTCGGTGTAGGGGGCGTCCTACACCGTCTCGGGCGAGACGGTCATGCCTTCATCGTCCATCGGAAAACGGTCGCCGAAATCGAACGCGTCGTCGTGCTGGAACCCGTCGTAGTAGAGGATCTCCCACCAGTTGTGGTCGAGGTCCTCGAAGTAGAACGAGTACACGCCATGCTGCAGCGACGGCTTGTAGATCTTCCCGATCTTGTACACGTCCTTGAGCTCGTTCGCCTTGGCGAACGCGTCGTCGACCTCGGCGCGGCTCCGCACCTCGAGGCCCCAGTGCTGGTGCACGTGGGCGGGCTTCAAATGCTCGCCCGCCTGGACGGCGACGATGTGCCACTTCATGCCGCAGCGGACGAAGATCGCGGGCTTGCCCTGGCGCACGCATTCGAGGCCCAGGAACTCCTCGTAGAAGCGGCGCGACTCCCTCAGGCTGCGGCACTGCATCGTGCCGTGCGACATCAGCCAGGGCTTGATCACCGACGCTCGGTTGTTTGGCTCGAACACGGGCTCGGGGATTTCGGGTGTCTCGGCCATCTCATCCTCCCTCAAGGGCCGCACCGGCCAGCTCAGCCGCGGTCAGGAATGAATCGGCGAAGAACTCGGCCTCCGGCAGGCCGCAATTGCGCACGAAGTCACGCCGCGCCGCCTCGATCATCGCGGGCGTGCCCGAAGCATAGACCTGGTGGCCGGAAAGGTCGGGAAAATCCGCCATCGCCGCGCGATGGACGAGGCCGGTGCGCCCGTCCCAGCCGTCGCCGGGTGCGGGCTCGGACAGCACCGGCACGAAGCGGAAATCGGCCGCCTCCTCGGTCCAGCGCCGCGGCAGCTCGACCATGTAGAGGTCGCGGCGCGACCGGCAGCCCCAGTAGAGCGTCATCGGCCGGGCGATCCGGCGCTTCAGCGCGTACTCGCAGATCGCCTTGATCGGCGCGAAGCCGGTGCCGCCGGCCAGCAGCACGATGGGCTTCGCGGACTCCTCGCGCAGATAGAACGTGCCGAGCGGTCCTTCGAACCGCAGTATCTCGCCCACCTTCAGCCCGCCGAACACGCGGTCGGTGAAGGCGCCGCCCGGCATGTGGCGGACGTGCAGCTCGATGTCCATCAGCGCGCCTTCGAGGTCGGGTGCGGTGGCGATGGAATAGCTGCGGCGAGCACCGTCGGCGAGCAGGAAGTCGACATACTGGCCGGCGGCGAAGAGCATGTTGTCGTTGTAGGGCAGGCGCAGCCCGACGACCGCCACGTCGGGTGCAACCCGCTCGATCCGCTTCACCCGGCATGGCACGAGGCGCGGCGGCGAGAGGTGGAGCGTAAGCTCCTCGGCCGCGATCTCGAGGTCCGAAAGCGGCGTCGCCTGGCACAGCAGCACCTCGCCGCGGGCGCGCGCCGCCGCATCCAGGTGGTGCTCGTTGATCTTGCCGTAATCGACCCTGCCGGAGACGAGGCGCGCCTTGCAGGTGGTGCACGATCCGGCGCGACAGCTATAGGCGAGGTTGCGCCCGGCGGCGAGCGCGGCGGCGAGGACGGTCTTGCCGTCCTCGACGTCGAACCCGTGGCCGGACGGAAGGAGCGTGACACGGAACGCCATTGCCCCTGCCGCTACTCCTTGTCCCAGTCGCGCATCGTGTCGATCTTGTGCGCGTGGAGCTCGGCCAGGTAGTCGCGCAGCAGCTCGGTCCCCGGAAGGCCGCGCTTGTCGGCGCTCGCCGCCCAGGCCTGCGGCAGGTTGGGCAGGACCATCGCCCATCGCTTGCGCTCGGCGTGCGGCAGGTCGGAGAAGATGACGCCCTTCTTCTCCATCATCTTGCGGAACGCGCCGGTCCGCGCGTCCTCGAGCTTGGCGTAGAGCGGCGCATATGTGGCCGAGACTTCGCGGACGATCTTCTGCACCCACTCGGGCAGCGCGTCCATCGCCTGCTTGTTCACGCTCAATGACGGCGAGATCGTCGCCGCGAACCCGACGTCGGAGACGTACTTCATCACCTCCTGCAGGCGGAACGGGAAGGCGAGCGAGGTGGAGATCAGGTAGCCCTCGTATACGCCGTTGCGGATGTCGTTGTAGGCGTTAAACATCAGCGCGTCGACTGCGACCGCGCCGGTGTTGCGCAGATAGCTGGCGTAGGATCCGCTGGCGCCGATTTTGTGACCCTTGAGGTCGGCCATCTTGTGCACCGGGAAGGTGGTGAAGAGCTGCATTCCCGCGTTCGCCGCCGCCGACAGGAGGTACTGGTTGTGGGCGACCCACATCTCGTTCATCTTTGGCACCTTCGCCCGCAGCACCCCGTCGATCTCGGATGCGGTCTTGGAATCCTCCGGCCCGAACGGCACGGCGCGCCCGTACTGTTCCAGCGGAAGTTTCAACTCCTCGAAGTTGGTGAACTGCAGGCCGAACTGCGCGATGTTCTGCTCGACCGTCTCGAACACCTCGGGGAACTTGGCGAGCGACTGCGAATAGGCGCCGACCCACTTGATCTCGAAGTCCTTGTGGGCCGCGGCGATGCGCTTGTTGATGTCGGGGATGATGTCGTTGATCATCACCTTGAGCGGAAGCTGCACCGGCGGCGAGCCCGCGACTGCCGTCCATTTCACGGTGGTGGCGCCGGCCCCCGCGGCGGGCAGCATGACGAGCGCCGCGACGGCGGCAAAGGCGATCGAGCCTTTCATGACGTTCCTCCCTCGTTCGGTTCGTATTTCGGCGGGCGCCGCGCTATAGCGGCACGCCGTCCATCGCCACCTTGCGTTCGTAGTAGTTCCATAACAGCCGCGCGCCGTAGTCGCCCTGCCGCTCGGCCGCGAGCTGCTCCCACACCTCCGGCGGGAAGGCCTGCACCCCGCCTAGCGGCTCGGCGTCGATCTGGTACTGCGCGTTCTCCTCGATGAAGACGCAGGCGGCCAGCGCCACTTCGGCCGACGGCCCCACCACCACCGAGCCGTGCCCGCGCATCTGGCAGGCGACGTGGCCCCCCAGCGCCTTGGAAAGTGACGCCGCGGACTTGTCGTCCAGCACCATCAGGGGCGTGTCCCAGGTCGGGATGCCGCCGGCGATGAACGACCCCTGAGAATAGCAGGGCTGGATTTCGCGCCCGGCGATGCCCATCAGGGTCGAGGCGCGCGCGTGCAGGTGCGCGACGCACATCGCGTCCGGCCGGTCGCGGTGGATCTGGGTATGGATGCGCCACTCGGCGGGCGTCTGGATCGGCCGGTCGCCGCCCGGATGGTTCAAGAGCTTGCCGTCCAGGCTGAACACGAAGATCTGGTCGACGCGGCACGTGGTCTTCTCGATGCCCGCCCCCGGCGTGATCAGCACGATGTCCGAATCGGGAACGCGCACCGACACGTGGCCGAACAGACCGATCGCGCCCTGCTGGCCCAGGATGCGGCACATGATGGCGAGCTTTCGGCGCAGCGCCATCTCCTCGTCCGAAATCGACCGCTTCTCGTTGCCGGCCATCCGTTCCTCCCTCACGCAACGTGGCTTGCGGGCCCCGATATTCCGCCAAGCGGGGCGCCTGCGCAATTTCGAAATCCGCATCATCTGCGAATTTTTGCTCAACGCGCTTGCCAAGATCGTATGCCGATGACAAACTTTCAACCCGGTGCGACGCAACAGGGGCGGGAGGATGCGGATGACGACGCTCGCCGAGGTCTCGGCCAAGGGGGTCGGGCGTTCGGCCGCCCCGCCGGTGATCCGGCCGCGCCAAGTGACGCACGGGACCTTCGTGACGCGCGACCTCAAGCGGACGCGCCGCCTCTTGGAGGAGGTGCTGGGGCTCGAGTGCGGGCGTGTCGATGCCGGCCGGATGGTGGCGCGCCATCGCGGCGATGCCGGGCGCGACGCCTATTGGGCCCTCGACGTGCGCGAGGTCTCCGAGATCGCGAACCCGCAGAACATGCTCAACCATTGGGGCCTCGCGGTGGCGAGCCGCGCGGACGTGGACGCCGCCTACGAGCGCATCGCGTCCGCGAAGGACGAGTACGGCCTCCGGCGCGTCAACAAACCGAAAGAGGCGCACAAGTCCTACAGCTTCTATTTCCAGGACGCCGACAGCAACTGGTGGGAGATCGAGCATCGCCCGCCGGAGGCGCAATACGCCGCGCTGGTCGCCGGCGGCGACACATTCGAATGACCGCCGCCCCGCTCGCCGGCACGCTCGCGCTGACCCACGGTACGCTCGAGTGCGAGAACCTGGTGAAGACGCGCCGGTTCTATCGCGAATTCCTGGGGCTTTCCTGCGTGCGCGAAGCGCCGCGCGTGCAGTTCACCTGGCTCGAGGGCGAATGGGTCCTGGTATGCGCAAGCTCCGGCCAGCCCTTGTTCGCGAAGCAGGGGATCGAGAACCGCTGGGGGCTTGGCGTCGCGACGGCGGCGGAGGTCGATGCGGCGTACTGCGCTGCGACCGACCAGCGCGAAGAATGGGAAATCCAGGAGATCACGCCGCTCCGCACCGACCCAGACGGCATTCTTAGCTTCTGCCTGCAGGATCTCGACGGCAACTGGTGGGAAATCCATAACCGCACGGGCCGCGTGTTCGATGCGGCGTTCGCCACGGCGGACGAAGCGGCGGAAGGGCGCTGACGATGGTCGCCGTGCTCACCCGGGTCTGCCTTGCCGCCGAGATCGTCCTTGGCTCGATCCGGCGCGCGGAAATCGCCGGCCGCGCGATCGCAATCTACAACATCGACGGCCGGTACTACGCCACCGACGACGCCTGCACCCACGGCGAATCGAGCCTGTCGGAGATGGGCGAGCTCAACGGCGAGGTCGTCGAGTGCGGCCGTCATTTCGGCGGCTTCCACGTACCAACCGGCAACGCGGTGCTCGCGCCCTGCTCGGTCGCGCTCCGCACCTATCCCGTCGTCGAGCGCGATGGCGCGCTCTTTGTCGAGGTGGGCTGAAGTGGCGCGCCACATTCCCGGACCGCTGTATTACGAGCAGGTCGGCGCCACCGGGCTGCCGATGCTGTTCCTGCATTCGACGCCCGACGACCATCGTCTCTGGATGTACCAGGTGGCGCAGTTCTCGGCACGCTTTCGCACCGTCGCCGTCGACCTCGCGGGCTATGGCCGCTCGCCCGCGCCGCAGGCGGGCGTCACCATCGCCGACCAGGCCGAGGCGTGCTGGGAGGTGGTGGATCGCATCTCGACCGGTCCGCTGGTCATCCAGGGCAACTCAATGGGCAGCATGGTCGCGCGCCACATGGCGGCCGGCCGGCCCGACCGCACGCTGGCGCTGATCCTGTCCGGCTGCGGCTACCAGCCGACGCGCGAGCAGATGGGCGGCTGGAAGGAGCGCTACGAGCGCGAAGGGATCGCCGTCCGCCACCGGCAGATCCTCGACCATTTCGGGGCCGAGGGCCAGAAAACCGCGTTCGCCAAAGGCTATGCCGAGATGTTGTGCGAGCTCACCAACGAATCGACGCTCGCCAGCATCATCGCGATGAACGAGGCCTTGACCCACGTCCATCCGGCCGAGCTTGGCATCGGCATCGCGTCGCCGACGCTGATCCTCTCGGGCACCGCCGACCGCAACCACGCCAAGTCGTTCGTGCTGGCCGAGCACATCGCAGGCGCCGAGGTCGCCGTAATCGAGGGCGCCGGCCATTCGTCCTGCCTGCAATCGCCGTGGGATTTCAACCGACACTGCATCGCGTTCCTGACCAGGCACGGTCTTTATCCCGGAGGCGAGGGACTCGCATGACGCCGGAAGACCACAAGCTCCTGTCGGAGACCGCCAAGGGCACGCCGATGGGCGAGCTTCTGCGGCGGTTCTGGATGCCGGCCCTGCTGTCGCGCGAGCTGCCCAAGCCCGACGGCGCGCCAGTGCGTGTCCGGCTTCTGGGCGAGGATCTGGTCGCGTTCCGCGATTCCAGGGGCCGCGTCGGGCTGCTGCGCGAGCACTGCTCGCACCGCGGCGCCTCGTTATTCTATGGCCGCAACGAGGATTGCGGGCTGCGCTGCTGGTATCACGGCTGGAAGTACGACATCGACGGCAACTGCCTCGACATGCCGAACGTGCCGCCAGGTCAGAGCTTCGCGGAGAAGATCAGGCAGCCCGCTTATTCCTGTGTAGAGCGCAACGGCGCGGTATGGACCTGGATGGGGCCGAAGGACGCGATGGGCGCGCTGCCCGAGCTCGAATGGTTGGTCGTGCCGGAGGATCAGGTCTTCGTCTCCAAGCGCATTCAGCGGTGCAATTGGGTGCAGGGCATGGACGGCGACCTCGATTCCAGCCACCTCGCCTTCCTGCACGGCAACCCGATGCGCCAGCGCAGCCTGGAGCAGCCGGACAGGTCGCCCGGCTGGCTGCTCGAAGACCCCGTGCCGAAGATCGAGATGGAGGCGACGCGATCGGGCCTCCTTCTCGCCGCCCGGCGGCGCGCCGACGCGAACAGCTTCTACTGGCGGGTCAACCAGTGGTTCATGCCGGGTTTCACCACCATCCCGCTGGCCGGAGACAGCCCGCAGGCGGGCCATAGCTGGGTGCCGGTCGACGACGGGAATTCGCTCGTGTTCACCTTCTCCTGGCACCCGCGCCGCAAGCTGACGGAGGACGAGCTCGCGCGCATGCGCTCGGGATCGAACGTGCATGCGCGGCTCATCCCCGGCACGGCCGATCCCTACTACAACCGCACGAACGGCTATGCCGATCCCAATGCGCCCGAAACCGACCAGCCCTGGATGCGCATTACCGACCTCCAGGCGCAGGACATGGCGATGACCGAAAGCATGGGCCCCCTCTGGGACCGTACGGAAGAGAATCTGTGCGCCTCGGACGGGGTGATCGTGCGCACCCGCCGCACACTCATGGAGGCGGCCCGCCGCCTTGCCGAGACGGGCGAGGCGCCGCCGATCGCGCCCGCCGACTATCGTTTGCGCCCGGTCTCGGTGCAGCTTCCCGACGGCGCGTCCTGGCGCGAAGCGGTCGCCGAGGCGGTGATCGCGCGTCCCGAAACCTTCAAGCTCTCGGTGTAGCCCATGGCCGAAACGACCCCGCGCGCGGACGGAAGCGTCGATGTGCACCATCATTTCTATCCGCCCGAATACCTCGCTTCGATGGGGCAGGCGGGGCGGGCAGGTCCGGTCGGTCAGTGGACAGAGGCGCGTACGCGCGAGGACATGGACCGGCACGGCGTCTCCACGGCGATCCTGTCGCTGTCGCCGCCCGGCGTGCGCGACGCGAAGCTCGCTCGCATCTGCAACGAGTACGGCGCGCGCATCGCGAAGGACCAGCCCGGCCGGTTCGGTCTGTTTGCCTGCGTGCCGATGCCCGACGTGGACGCGACGCTCGCCGAGATCGCCTATGCGTTCGACGTGCTGGCGGCCGACGGCATCGAGCTGATGACGAGCTACGACGACCGCTGGCCGGGCGATCCCGCCTTCGACGCCGTATTCGCCGAGCTCAACCGCCGAAAGGCGCTGGTCTTCGTCCACCCTGTGGCGCCCGCCTGCTGCCGTGGGCTGATGGAATGGGTGGCGCCGCCAGTGGTCGAGTACACGTTCGATACGACGCGGACGATCGTGAGTCTTCTGTTCAGCGGGACACTGACGCGCTATCCCGACATCCGCTTCACCTTTTGCCACGGCGGCGGGACCTTGCCGATGCTCGCCGGACGCATCCGTACCTCGACGGCGAGCGCCCGCACGCTGGGCGAGGGCGCGGTCGACGTCGACCGTGAGTTGAAGAAGCTCCACTACGACGTCGCGATTGCCACCTTCGCGCCGTCGCTCGCGGCGCTGCTTGCCTACGTGCCCGTCTCGCAGATTCTGCTGGGAAGCGACTATCCGTTCCACTCGGTCGGGCGCGCGATCGAGGGGCTGGTCGCGGCGAAGCTCCCACCGGAGACCGTCGCGGCGATCTATCGCGGCAACGCGGAGCGGCTGCTGCCCCGGCTCGTCCGGCGATGACGCCCGGCGCGCCTCAGCGTGCGCGGCGTCGCTCAGCAGTCGAGGATCGGGCTCTTCTCGCGCTCCAGCACCGTGCGGACCGCCGGGCGCTCGAGCATGCGGTCCTTGAAGGCGGTGAAGCTCTTGAGCTCCTTCATCGGAAGCTGCGGGCGCAGCCCCCAGCCGTAGAATACCAGCGCGTAGGGGTCGGACGTCGTGTACTGGTCGCCGTTCATCCAGCGCTGTCCGTCGAGCCGGCGGTCGATCTCCTGCAGGTTTTCCCAGAACGCCTGCTTGCCGAGCTCGCGGATTTGCGCGTGTGCGGATTCGTCGGGTGTGAAGTTCACCGGCCGGTTCCAGCGCCCGAAGCTCGGATGCACGGTGTTCGACATCCAGGCATTGACGCCGAGCCAGCGCGACTCGGCGAGGGGGTCGCGCGGCGCCAGGTTCGCCTCGGGGAAACTTTTGGCGAGGTAATTCTGGATCGCCACGTTCTCGATGATGACCGCGTCGTCAAGCTGCAGCGCCGGCACCTTGCCGTGCGGGTGGATCTTCATGTATTCGGGCGACTTGTGCTCGCGCTTCGCCATGTTGACCGCGTAGGTCTCGTAGGCGGCACCGGTTTCCTCGAGCGTGATGTGCGAGGCGAGCGAGCACGCCCCTGCGCCGTAATAGAGCTTCATCATGGGCTTCTCCCCGTTCGGGTCGCGGCGCCGCGCCTAGCGCACGCCGTAGTTCTTGAATTTCTGGGGCGTGCCGTCGCCCCATTGCGAGCGCAGATCGGTCACCGGCGCAAGGTTCGAGCCGCTGGCGACGTTGAGCACGTCGGTGTCGGTCCAGTGCTCGTGCACCCGGCCCCACGGATCGCACCAGTAGTCGAAGATTTGCGCGCCCAGCTCGTGCCGGCCGACGCCCCACATGTGCTCGTACTTGTCCTTGTCGACCAGGTACTGGTGGCCGAGCATCACGTCGTCCACGTCCTCGACCTCGAAGGAGAAGTGGTTGAGCCCGACCTTGTCGCTCTGCCAAGCGAACAGGACATGATGGTCGACGTACGCGTCGCCGCGGTCGCAGCGGTTGAGCGAGGCGATGATATTGTCCTTCGCGCCGGCATAGATGTCGTCCGAGCTGATGAAGCCGAACGTCTCGCGATACCAAGCGAGCGCCCGGCGCAAATCCTTCGACAGGATGACGCTGTGGCCGATGCGCTTGACCTGCGCCGGCCGGCTCTTGAGGCGCGTGAACACGCCGGCGCGCCGCACCTTGTCCGTCCCGGTATTGAGCGTGACGGACTGGACTGGCAGCGGCGCCAGCGTCTCGACGCCCCACACCACCTCGACCTGGAAGCCGTCAGGATCGGCAAGGCGCACGCGCCGGCCGCCGCCGGGCTCATCGATCGGCTCGATCGCCGACGCGCCGGCGACGCGCGAAACCCGGTCGAGGTCCTCCTCCGAGGCGGCGTAGTAAGCCCAGCCGATGACCTGCGGCTCGCCCCGCTCGGTGATGTGCAAATGATGGGCGGGGTCGGTGCCGCGCATGTAGACCGCGTCCAGCGTCCGCGCCGAGCGCACCATCCCGAAATCGGTGAGGAACTCCTCCTGATGGTCGAGGTCGGGCGAGCTGAGCCGCGCCCAGGCGATATCGCGGACCTTGATGACCGGCATGGCCGTTTCCTCCCCTTCCGGCCCTTCCCGGGCGCTGCTGCATGGCACGACATTAGCACTTGCCGAGATATGCGCGCCAGTTGATCGAACGAAATTCTCACCAGAAGACGAAAGAGGAGACGTCCCCATGGCAACGACCGCGGAAAAGCGCAAGATCGGCGACAACGAGTGGGAGCTGCGCCGCAAGCTCGCCATCATGTGCCGCGTGCTCGGGATGCACGGCCATATCGGACTTTACGGCCACGTCTCGATCCGCGTGCCGGAGAGCGACATCGTGCTGATGACGCCGGGCGCGGGATCGGAGAAGACCGCGGTCCGCATCGACCAGCTCTTCGTTTTCAACCTGGCGGGCGACATCCTCTACCATCCCGGCGGCGACAAGCCGATGCAGATCCCGGCCGAATGGCGCATCCACACCCAGATCCACCGGGACCGGCCGGAGATCGGCTGCGTCGCGCATCTTCACGCCCACGCCTCGACGCTGCTCGGCATCGTCGGGCGCGACCTCGTGCCGGTCTTCTCGCAGGGCGCGGTGGTCGAGGGCGGCGTGCCGACCTGGGACGATCCGCGCATGATCCTCAACGACGAGGATGCGCTCAGCCTGTCCCAAACGCTCGGCACGCGCGTCGCCTGCCAGATGCGCGGGCACGGCTCGGTCGTCGTCGGCGAAACCGCCGAGGCCGCGCTCGCCGCCTGCATGTTCGTCGAGCAGAACGCGCAGTACCAGATCGAGGCAGAGCCCTTCGGCGGCCCCAAGCTGTTTCCGCCGGAGACGTGGGAACGGCTCGCGGGGACGCGCCGCGGCGGCGGCGGCATGCGCCTGCAGTGGGAATACTGGGAGCGCCAGGTGCTGGTCGAGGGACTGCCGCTGTAGGAGGCGAGATCATGGCCGACGTTGCGCTGAGCTTCGCCTGCGGCCTCTACGACCGCGTGCTGCCGCTCTACCGCGGCGACGTGAAGCCGGAAGGCATCGCCCTCGATTTCCTCGCCATCGACGACCCGCGCCAAGTGTTCGACCGCATGGCGAAGGGCGATTTCGACGCGGCGGAGATGTCGAGCTCGGAGTACGTGCGGATGGTGGCGGCCGGCGCAAGCCCGCTCGTCGCCATCCCCGTGTTCGTGTCGCGCCTCTTCCGTCACGGCTTCGTGTTCGTCAACCGCAATTCGGGCATCGCGGCGCCCAAGGATCTCGCCGGCAAGCGCATCGGCGTCTCGGCCTATGTCCAGACCGCCGCGGTGTTCATCCGCGGCCTCCTGCAGCACGATTACGGGGTCGACCTCTCCACGGTGCATTGGGTGCAGGGCCAGATGAACGGCAAGGGCGGCCATCCGCGTCTGCCCGAGCTCTACAAGCCGGTCGACATCGCGCTAGAGACGAGCGGACGGCCGCTGAGCGACCTGCTGGCTGCGGGCGAGATCGACGCCGTCCTCGGGGCGCTTGTGCCGGACAGCTTCGGCCAGCACCCCGACGTCGTGCGGCTGATCGCGGACACGCGCGCGGCGGAGAAGGACTATTACCGGCGCACGGGCATCTTCCCGATCATGCACCTGATCGCGATCAAGCGCGCAGTGTACGAGAAGCACCCGTTCGTCGCGCAGAGCTTCTATCGCGCGCTCGACGAGGCCAAGCACCGGGCGATCGGACGCATGCGTGAGGTGGGCGCGCTCGCCTACATGACTCCGTGGCTCGCCGACGACATTCGCGAGATGGACGAGGTGTTCGGCCCCGACGCCTGGCCCTATGACATCGCGCCCAACCGCCCCACGCTCGACGCGCTGGTCGCGTACATGGCGGAGCAGGGGTTGGTCCCTGCGCCGGTCCGCGTCGAAGACCTGTTCGTCCCGGTCTAGGAGCCAGCCCATGCCCGCATCGCGCACGAACCCGAACATCACCCGCTCGCGCCTCGTGCTCGAGATCGCCTCGGAGCTGGTCGGCCCGGGCGCGGACGGCGAGAGCCCCGACTGGTTCCAGGCCAAGGCGGTGCTGCGCCCCGGGCGCGGGACCGGCGGCGGCGAGGTGTGCCTGTTCGGCTCGTCGACCGCCGAGGGCATCGAGGCCGTCGTCGCCCGCGAGGCCGACCTCGCCATCATCAACCCGGCTGCGACACTCTCGGTCGCCGCCAAGGGCAGGGGCGCGTTCAAGACGCCGCAGCCGGTGCGCGCGATCGGCGTCATCCCGTCCTGGGACCAGTACGTTTTTGCCGTCCGGCCGGAGACGGGCCTCACCAGCTTCGAGGAGATCGCCGCCAAGCGCCCGGCGCTGCAAGTCTCGATGCGCGGCATGGCGAACCACACGTTGCACACGATCTTCGACGACGTCGCCGCCGCGGCGGGCTTCACGCGCGAAGACGTGGCGGCCTGGGGCGGGGCAGTGCGCAAGGAGGGCCATCTGCCGCATCCCGGCACCGCCAAGTTCGACGCCTTCGCCCGCGGCGAGATCGACGCGATCTTCGACGAGGGCGCGCGCGGCTGGGTCAACCAGGCCATCGAGGCGGGCGCGCGCATCCTGCCGCTCGCCGAGACCACGATGCGGAAGCTCGAAGCGATGGGGTATCGGCGGTCGGTCATGCCGTGCACGGAGTACCCCGGCCTTCCCGCCGACGTGCTGACCCTCGATTTCAGCGGCTGGACGGTATTCGTCCATGCCGAGGCCGACGACAATCTGGTGACGCGCATCTGCGCGGGGCTCGATGCGCGCAAGGCCGCCATCCCGTGGGACGGCGAGGGGCCGCTGCCCGTGGAGCGCATGTGCCGCGAGGCGCCGGAAACGCCGCAGCTTGTGCCCCTTCACCCGGCCGCCGAGGGCTACTGGCGCAGTCGCGGGTATCTCTGAGTGGCGGGGATCGTCGCCAATTTCCCGAACTCCGCCAACGCGCTGCCGATGTGGGTGGCGGCGGAGCGCGGCCTGTTCGCGAAGCGCGGTCTCGAGATCGCGTTCGTCGAGGCGCAGGGCTCGGCGTCGCAGTACCGCGCGCTGGCGGCGGGCGAGATCCAGGTGTTCACGACCCTGATGGAGAACGTCATCGCCTATGCGCTGGGCGAGGGCGAGGTCGCGTTCGACCCGCCGGTCGACGCGTTCGTGTTCATGGGGGCGAGCCGCGGCCAGCAGTCGCTGATGGCGCGGCCCGAGATACCGGACGTCGCGGCGCTCCGCGGTCGCACGCTCGCGGCGAGCGGGCTCCGGACAGGCAACGCACTGCTTCTCTACGGGCTGCTTGCGCGGCACGGGCTCGTGCGCGACCGCGACTACCGGGTGGTTGCCATCGGACGCGGCCCGGTGACGGTCGCCGCGATGGACGCTGCCGAGGCCGACGCCGCGCTGATGGGGGCGCCGAACGACGCCTGGGCGCGGGCGCAGGGCTGGCGCCGTCTCGGCGACACCACCGAGGCGTTCGGCGGCTACCAGTCGAGCGTCTATACGGCCAGTCGGGCCTGGGCCGAGGGCAACCGCGAAACGCTGGTGGCGCTGATCGCTGCACTGGTCGAGGCGCATCGCGCCATCGCGGCCGATCCGCAAGCGGCGACCGCGATCCTGCGCACGCGTCTCAAATCGCTTTCGGACGACGACGCGGGACGGATGGTCGACGATCTGGTCGGGCCGGCCGGCCTCAACCCCGACGGGCGGATCGCGGCCGGGCAGGTGGCCGTGCTGCTCGAACTCCGCGCCGCGCTTGCCGGCAAAAGCGGCCCCGCGGCCTCGCCCGAAAGATTCTACGACCTCGCCTATCTGGAAGTAGCGCTCGCGCAGCTGTGACGCGTTACGGCGCGAAGACGGCGAAGCACTTGTTCGAGTTGAACACGTAGGTCTCGATCCAGTCGAGGATGCGCGCCTTCTTGCCGAGCTGGTGCATCGCGCCGGCGAGCACGATCCAGTTGAGGAACTCGTGCTGGCCCGAGCCCTCGATGTCGACGGTGGTGAGGCCGCGCCAGGCGTCGAACGTGCCGTCCTTCAGCTCGGCGAAGCGCTGCCGGTCGGCGTCCATGTCGGGAAGCATGTAGTCGGTCTTCTCGGTCAGGAAGGCGTGCGACCAGCTCGACGACGCAACCAGCGCGACGCGCCACGGGCTATCCTTTACCGCGCGGGCGACGCTCGCGCCGATGTCGAAGCAGCGGCCGGGCGTCGGCCCGGGCGGGTCGGGCTCGGCCACCTCGCCGGGCGACAGATGCGCGGCCACGCCCTGAGCGCGGATCACGTTGGAGCCGTAGCAGTTCACGTGGAACGGCACCAGCGGATAGGGCCAGCCGCGCGTGCGGTCGTAATCCATGTAGAGGATCGTGTTGATGAAGGCGCGCGCCAGCCCCAGCTCGAACTTCGGGCGGTAGGCGTAGGCGACGTCGAACCCGTCCTCCATCAGCCGCGTCGTCAGATAGCGCCCGCCCTTGGCGTGGCCGGGGATGTGGAACACCTTGTCCTTCGGCTCGTTCCACACGTTCACCTTCCGCCGGTCGTTCTCCTCGTCGTACGGGCGGCAGTCGACGGACGGGTAGGCCATCACGCAGAATGGCGGGACGACGTCCTCGCGGAAATTCTCGTACTGGTCGTCACCCCACATCACCACGAAGTCCGGCTTGAAGGCGTCAAGCGCCTCGCGTGCCGCCAAGCTCGCCGCGACGATGCGCCGGCGATGCTCGGCGGACGCGGCGAGCCCGCGGTCGTCCGCCCATTCCTCGCGCATCAGCTTGGGCCAGCGGGCAGGATCCTTCGCCGTGTCGGGGATCTTGGGGTTCTTGAGCAGACGCTCGAGAAAGCCCGGCAACTGCGCGTCGAGCCCGACGAGCGGCGGGAAATGCGTCACGCCGAGCCCGAGAATCTCGCCCATCCGTCCCGCTCCGTCGTTCCGCGCCTCAGCGCGCCTTGCCCCGGCCCGACCCGCCGGCACCGGACGCGTTCCAGCGCTTCGTCCAGTCGGCGATGATCGCCGGCGTGTGCTCCAGGACCTTGTCGGTCTGCAGCGCCATCTTCTTGTGCATCATCGTGTCGGGGAAGGGGAAGAATTCGCTGCGCTGCAAATCCTTGTGGGCCGGCACCGTGCCGACATAGGTGTTGGCAGCGATCTGGCCCTCCTTCGACAGCAGCCAATTGACCCACAGCCGCGCCGCATAGGGGTGCGGGCTGCCCTTGAGGATGCCGAGGGGTCCCGGCTGGGTCGGAACCGGCTCCGGGCAGTGATAGGCGACCGGCGCGCCGGCGCGGCGCGCGAACACCACCGCGAACTCGGGCGCGGGCAGCACCAGGTCGAACTCGTGCACCGCAAGCAGCTTGACCAGCGCCGAGGTCAATTCCTTGCGCAACTGGGGCTTCCAGACGTTGAAGATCTGGTCCTCGTAATGGGAGAGCCACTTGTCGCCGTATACGCCCCACAGCATGGCGAGCCAGAGGTGCGGGCGCGAGGCCATCCCCACGGTGCGGTTGCCCCAGCGCGGGTTGGTCAGAAGGTCGTCCCACGTCTTCGGCAGGTCGGCCGGCTTCACCACGTCCTTGTTGTAGGCGGTGCAATAGTACGCCACCTTCCAGCCCACAGCGCCGCCGTCGTCGCGCTTGAGGTCGTCGGGAATGTTCTTCCAGCCGGGCAGGTCGCGGAGGTCGGTCAGCGCGCCCGCCTTGGCGAACTGGTCCTGCGTGCCGTTGAACCCCTCGATGACGTCGGAGAGGTACGTGCCGTTCTTGTAGGCGAGCAGCGGCGCGATCAGCAGCTCGCGCCCGCGCGCCGTGACGTACTCCACCTTCAGGAAGGGGTAGCGCGCCTCGAACACCTTGACGAGCTTCTCCATCGGCCGCTCGCTCTCGGACTGGCGGGCGCGCACCGTGCCTTCCTTGCGCGCGCCGTCGATCCAGGCCTGGGGTACGGCGAGCTCCTGGTCGAGCCCGTCGAGGATCGCAGGGTCGAGCTTCTTGGTGGCCAGCATCGCCTTGTCGGCGTCGGTCAGCGTGGCGGCCATGAGGGGCGCGGCAGCCAATCCGGCCGCGAGGACGAGGATGGCGAGACCGATCTTCCGCATCGTTTCCTCCCGTGCGGTGCGGCTCCCGGGTGCGGCGCGCGTCGTTCGTGCCGCCCCGGTCCGCTGTTGGTTCATTGGGTGCAGTCTATCATGGATTTTCGCAGAACCTAGGAAAAACAGGTCAACGTTGGCCCTTCCATTATTCCTTTTTGACGATCTGATCCCGGACGGTTAGACTGAACCGCAGCATTCGGGCCACTCCAAGGGAACGAAATGACCCGTACACGCTCGTCCAAATCCGCAAAATCCACGCCCCCGCCGGCCAAGACGGGCGGCGCCATAGGCGACAAGATCCTCGCCGTCCTCGGGCTGTTCAGCGTCGAGCGTCCGGAATGGACCGTCGAGGCCGTGGCCGACGAGCTCGGTGTGTCGGTGTCGACGAGCTACCGCTACTTCAAGGCGCTGACCAAGGCGGGGCTGATCTGCCCCGTGTCGCGCGCGACCTACACGCTGGGCCCGGCGATCATCGAGATGGACCGCCAAATCCAGATCTGCGACCCGATGCTGCGCGCCGCGCGCAGCGTGATGCAGGATCTGATCGGCTACGCGTCCGAGGGGTCGATCATCCTGTTGTGCCGCGCCTTCCGCGACAAGGTGATGTGCGTGCACCAGGTCGTCGGGCTGGGCCCGCAGATGCCCCTGATGCACGAGCGCGGCCGCGTCATGCCGCCGTTCCGCACCGCCGTCGCCAAGATTATTCTGGCGCATCTGCCGACGCGCACGTTAAAGGGGCTTTTTGCCGCTGATGCGCGTGAGATCGCAGCCGCGGGCCTCGGGCGGAGCTGGGACGAGTTCCGCCGCAAGCTCGCCGAGATCCGCCGCGCCGGCTACTGCGTTACCACCGGCGACATCGACGCGAGCCGCATCGGCGTCGCGGCGCCGATCCTGAACCGCGAGGGCCAGATTCTCGGATCGATCGCCTTCATCACCTCGGCGTCGCGCGGCCACGACATGCTGATGAACCGGCTGCTGCCGCTCACCGTCGCCGGCGCCCGCGAGATCGAGCGTGCGATGTGGGACGCCGATTCCGCCGAACCGGGGCCGGAAGCGGCACGGCGGAAAGCCGCGCTGTGACCGAGGCGCGCGCGCCCTACCCGACGGGACGTCTCGCCGACGGGGCGAAGCGCGCCATTCTGTTCGACGCCGCCTTGTGCATCGGGTGCCGGCAATGCGTGCAGGCGTGCAAGGACTGGAACGAGCACGAGCGCGAGGCCGCGTTCGAGATCGCGCCGGACAACTGGATCACCATGCTGCCCCCGGTGCTCGAGGGGCTGTCGCCGATCTGGGCGCGCAACAGCTGCATGCATTGCGACTACCCCATCTGCGCGGCCGTCTGCCCGGTGGAGGCGATCACTAAGTACGACGAAGGTCCCGTCGTCATCGACAAGGACAAGTGCATCGGCTGCGAATACTGCGTGAACGCCTGCCCGTGGCACGTGATCGCGTTCGACGACATCGCCCACAAGGCGAGCAAATGCACCATGTGCGCCGACCGGATCGCCGCCGACGCGACGCCATTCTGCGTGCAGGCCTGCCCGGTGGGCGCGCTCGACTTCGGCGCCGCTTCCGCGATGGCCGACAAGGCGGGGGCGCGCGCGGGTGAGGTCGGCGGCACGCTCTACGGCGAGAAGGAAGCGGGCGGGACCGGCGTCCGCTACGTGCTGAAGGAAGCGCTTGGCGTCTACGGCCTCCGCGCCGTCGGGGCCGAGCGGTTCCCGAAGCACGGAATCCCGCTGTCGCTGATGATCCGCGACCTGTTCACTCTGCGCCTCGGGATTGCGGCGAAGGGCCGGGCGCTCTGGCTCGCCGCCGTGCATCCGGGCCGGCTCGCCTATCGCTACTGGCCGTGGCGCAAGGTCGGCTGATGGGCGAGGGAGAGGGGGCGATGGCACGCGAGATCTTCCCGAAGGCGCGCACCACGAAGCTGCCCGGCGGCTACATGGGCAAGATATTGCGCGTCGACCTTTCGTCCGGCCGCATGACCGACGAGAATCTGCCGGAGGAGCCGGTGCTGCGCCGGCTGATCGGCGGCCAGGCGCTCGCCAGCTACATCCTGCTCAACGAGCTTCCGCTCGATGCGACGCCGCTCGGTCCCGAGGCGAAGGTGGTGATGATGACCGGGCCCGTCACCGGCACCGGCCTCACTCCCGGCGGCACCAAGGTGACGGCGGTCTATCTCAGTCCGCTCACCGGCAACACGCTCGGGCGCGGCGCGGCGAGCGGCTTCTGGGCCGTGGCGTTGAAGGCCGCCGGCTACGACGGCCTCATCATCGAGGGCGAGTCGCCGAAACCCGTCTACCTCGCCATCGGCGACGGACGCTGCGAGCTGCGCGATGCGTCCGCCTTCTGGGGGCTCGGCGCGCGCGCGACCGAGGACCGGCTGCGCGAGGATCTGGGCGTTCGCTCGGCGCGCGTCATGTGCATCGGCCCGGCGGGCGAGAACCTGGTGCCCGGCGCCATGCTGGTCAACGACTATAACCACTCGGCGGCGCATTCGGGCGGCGCGATCTTCGGCAAGAAGAAGCTCAAGGGCATCGTCGTCCACGGCAACGCCCGGCCGCGCATCCACGACAAGGCCAGGCTGATCGAGGCCGGGCTGCGCTGGCGCGCGGTGCTTCAGGTGCGGACGCCTGAGCAGCGCAAGGGCGTCGGCTATGCGGCCGCGCTGGGGGCGCTTCCCAACAACAATTTCCAATCCACCCTGATGGCGGGCCACAACAAGGGGTTCGAGACGAACACCGTGCGGCTCAAGCCCTGCTTCCAGTGCCAGTCGCTCTGCCCGTGGGATGTCGTGCTGGGCGAGGGGGAATATGCCGGCACGGTCGGGCGCTTCAATGCCGGCAGCGAATGGATGGACACGTTCTTCAACCTCGGCATCAAGGGCAACGCGGTGCTCTACCTCGCCGAGCGGATCAACGATCTCGGGATCGAGTGCAGTCACTTCGCCTTCGGCGCCTCGGTCGCGTTCGAGGCGTGGCAGAAGGGGCTCCTGGACGAGTCGATGACCGACGGCATGCGCTTCGAATGGGGCAACGTCGCCGTCGTCGACCGGCTGCTCGACATGTGTGCAAGGCGCGAGGGCAAATGGGGCGAGCTCCTGGCCCAGGGGCCGGTGGAGGTGGCGGAGGCCATCGGCGGCGATGCGCCGAAATGGGTCGTGCACACAAAAAAGGGCACGCCTGCCATGCACGATTGGCGGCCCCATGTCGGCCAGATGCTGAAGGAGCTGGTGGCCTCGGGCGGGATGAAGCCGCAGGCCATCGGCATGCCCAAGCCGCCGCCGGACTTGGCCTACCGCGAGACGTGGGGTCCGTTGGATCGCGAGAAGCCCGAGGGCTGGTCGTGGTCGACAGTGCTGGGCGAGCAGTACCGCCAGTTCTGCGGCATGTTCGGCGCCTGCTGGTTCGCACAGGGCGACGCCAAGCCCGACGGGCTCAACTGCATGGTCAATTCGCTCAATGCGACGACCGGCTGGGACTTCGACATGGACGAGGCGCTGACCGCCGGCTATCGCGCGATGATCCTGCAAAGCGTGTTCGCCACCCAGCGCGGCTGGACCGCCGATCGCGACTGGCGGGATGTCGGCCAGCGCTTCCTCGACCCCGTTCCCGACGGCAAGTTCGCGGGCTTCACGATCGCCCCGTGGCTGCCTGGAATGGTCCACGAATATTACCGCCTGTCGGGCCGCGACGAGCGGACCGGACGGCCGCTCGCGGGGACGCTCGCGGCGCTCGGGCTCGAGGAGTTCGGAGAGTGGGCCGCGCCCGGCTAAGGGCGGCGGCGACACGCGATACAACGATCGGAGGCGACGGATGGCACGCGCACGGCTCACCTCCCAGGACGTCCAGGGCGCCTGGGTCATCATCCCCACCCCATCTACGGGCAACGCGTCGGACTGGCGCGCCAAGAATACGGTCGACCTCGACGAGACCGCCCGCGTCGTCGAGGCGCTGATCGCCGCCGGCATCGACGGGCTGATGACGCTCGGCACGTTCGGCGAGGGATCGACGCTGACCTGGGATGAGAAGCGCGATTTCATCGCGACCATCGTCGCGGCGAACCGCGGCCGCATCCCCTACTTCGCCGGCGCGACCAGCCTGAACACGCGCGAGACGGTGCGCCAGATGCGCGCCGTGCGCGACCTCGGCGCCGAGGGGGTGATGCTCGGCCTGCCGATGTGGTGCGAGCTCGAGACGCCGGGCGCGGTGCAGTTCTACAAGGATGTGACCGAGGGCTGCCCCGAGCTCGCCATCTGCGTCTACGCGAATCCGGAGGCGTTCAAGTTCGCCTTCCCGCCGCCGTTCTGGGCCGAGGTCGCGAAGCTCGACCAGGTCGTCAGCGCGAAATACATGAGCCTCGCCGCCTTGCGCACCGACGTGCGCAACGCGAAGGGCCGCATCCGCTTCCTGCTGTCGGACGGCCAGTACTACCAGGCCGCGCGCATCGAGCCCGAGCAGGTGACGGCGTTCTGGTCGTCGGGCGCGGTGTGCGGCCCCGGCGTGACCATCCGGCTCCGCGACGAGATCTCCAGGGCGAAGCGGACCCACGACTGGACGGTGGCGACCGAAATCGCCGACGCGATTGCGGCGGCGGGCGCGACGCTGTTTCCGCGCGGCTCGTTCCACGAGTTCTCCAAATACAACATCGGCCTCGAAAAGGCGCGTATCGACGCCGCCGGGTGGATGAAGGCGGGGCCGTGCCGACCGCCCTACCAGGTGATTCCGGAGCCCTACCTCGAAGGCGCGCGCAAGTCCGGCCGCGCCTGGGCCGAACTCGAAGCGAAATATGCCAAGTCGGCGCGCGAAGCGGCGGAATAGGAGGGGCGACGTGACGGCTTCCATCGCGTTCTACTTCGATTTCATCAGCCCCTACTCCTACCTCGCGCACACGCAGCTTCCGCGCATCGCAGCTTGCTACGGCCGCAACATCGCCTACCATCCGGTCGATCTGACCGCGCTCAAGCTCCAGGGGGGGAATACCGGCCCGGCGAGCCGTGAGCAGCCCCTCAAGTTCAAGTACAACTATGCCGATTTCGCGCGCTGGTCGGCGCGCTATGGCGTGCCGATGAAGCGGCTCGGCGGGTACGACCCGAAATGCCGCCTCACGCGCGGCACGTTCTACGCGGCCGATCGTGGCCAGGCAGGCGATTACGTCACCGCGACCTGGACCCGCATCTGGGGCCAGGGCGGCAGCCTCGCCGACGAGGCGCTCATGCGCGACGTGGCGCGCGAGATGGGCTGGAACGCCGACGAATTCCTGACCTTCCTCGATTCGGCCGAGGCCGACCGGCGTTTCACCGCGGAGACCAAGGCCGCGCACGCGGCCGGCGTGTTCGGCGTCCCGACCATGACGATCGGCGACGAGCTGTGGTGGGGCAACGACCGGCTCGACTTTCTGGAGGACTATCTGAAGGTCGAGTCCGGCGCCGGCGAGATCCGCCGCGTGGTGACCGGGCACGACGCCTCCGGCAAGGCGGTCGTCGCCTTCGACGGCGACACGCCGCACACGCACCGCGCGCCGAACAACGGCCCGACCTCGCGCGGGATGTGGGTGACCGACGCGGTGCCGGCGCGCGCCGACGAGGCTGCGGACCCCTGGGACCCGAAGCTCGGCATTCCACCGCCCAAGGGCGGCACGATCTTCACGGTGGTCGACTTCCCGCCCACCGGCGATCCGCCGCCCGGCGTGCCGAATGGCGTGATCCAGAGCCACCTCGGGCCGGAGCACATGTCGCCCAAGGCGCGCGCGCCGCGCCACCCGTTCATGCACCGCACCCGCACGGTCGATTACGGCATCGTGCTTTCGGGCGAGATCGACATGCTGCTCGACGACGCAGAGGTGCATTTCAAGGCCGGCGACGTGGTCATCCAGCGCGCGACCAACCACGCCTGGGTGAATCGCGGCACCGTGCCCTGCCGCATCGCCTTCATCCTGGTCGACGCGGTCGAGCCGCTGAAATAGGGGGAAACGATGGCCACCGCCACGCGCAAGGCGAGCGCGAAGACGCTCGCGGCCGAGATCGCCGAATTCCGCAAGACCTACGAGAAGACGTTCGGCGCCATGCCGCCGAGCCCGGGCAATCGCTTCGCCTTCTCCGGCGACGTCAACCCCGAGTACCTGGTGCACATGGAGCGCCTGCGCGGCCACGCCATGTATTCCGACGTGTTCGACAACAAGATGTCGCAGACGATCCTGTTCGCGGTCATGCTAGGCGAGCACAATTTCGACGGCGCCGCCGCACACGCCGCCGCCGCCCGGCGCTACGGCGCGACCTGGGAGGAGCTCCACAAGGTGGTGGAGCTCGCGGCCACCTCGGTGATGGTGTGGCGGTCGAACCGCGGCACCAACATCCTCAAGGCGATCCGCGACAAGGAAGATTCGGGCAGGGCGGGCTGAGCCGTGGCCGACCGGATCGTTCTCGTCACCGGGGCCACCGGCAAGCAGGGCGGCGCAGTCGCGGCGGCGCTCCTGAAGGGGGGCTTCGCCGTGCGCGCACTGGTGCGCGACCCAACGAAGCCCGCGGCGGTCGCGCTCGCGCGCTCGGGGGCCGAGATCGCGCCCGGCGACCTGGGCGACGCGGACTCCCTCCGCCGCGCGCTCGGCGGCGTCCATGGCGTCTACACCTACGGCGTGTTCTCCGCCCAGGCGGCGCATGAGACCGGCTCGGGCGAAATTGCGGGCGAGGTGCGCCAGGGCTGGCTGATGGCCGAGCTCGCGGCGGCGGCGAAGGTCGCGCACTTGGTCTACGGCTCGGTCGGCAACGCCGACAGCGCGACCGGCGTGCCGCATTTCGCGTCCAAGTACGAGGTTGAGCGCCACATCGCCGCGCTCGGCCTTCCGGCGACGGTCCTGCGCCCGGTCTTCTTCATGCAGAACTGGGAGCGCATGCGCCCCGCGATCCTGGCCGGCACGCTGGCCCAGCCCCTGAAGCCGACAACTCGGCACAAGCAGATCGCGGTCGAGGATATCGGCGCATTCGCGGCGCACGTGTTCGCCGATCCCGCGCGCTGGATCGGACGAACGATCGAGCTCGCGGGCGACGCGCTCACCATGGAGGAAACGGCGGCGACCATGACGCGCGTGATCGGCCGGCCGGTGCGCTACGTGCAAATGAAGTGGGACGAGTTCGAGGCGCGCTTCGGGCCGGCCTCGACCGCCATGTTCCGCTTTTTCGAAGACCAGGGGTTCGTCGCCGATCCGGAGACCCTCCGCGCCGAAGTGCCGGAGGCGCGGCGGCTCGAGGATTACCTGCGCGGCGCGGGGTGGGCAGACGCGACCGCAGCGTGAAAGGGTTCAACGGTGCCGGCGGACGAAACGATGCCGGCCGTAGCAAAGGGAGGAACGCATGAAGAATACATGGCAGGAGTTGACGGCGCTGGCGCTCGGGGCGGCGCTGGGCTTGGCGGTGGCGGGGGTGCCCGCACCCGCGGCGGCGCAGACTCATCTGATCCTCACCACCATGTCGCCCGGCGGCAGCGCGCGCAGCAACCAGCTCTTCCGGCCGTGGGCCAAGCGGATGAACGAGGCCGGCGGCGGGGCGATCGAGGTCGATCCGCGTGACGGGTTCGCGGTCGCCAACTTCCGCAATATCTTCGACCGCGTGATGAACGACGTGGTGCAGATCGGCTGGGCGATGCAGGGCAATATCGGCGGCCGCTTCCCGCTGACCGAGGTCGCCACCTTCCCCTTCCAGGCGAAGGACACCGTGTCGGGCTCCGTTGCGCTGTGGCGGCTCTACGCCTCAGGCGCGCTCGCTTCCGACTATACCGACGTGAAGCCGCTGGTACTCGGCGTGTTCCCGCCGAACGCGCTCCATTACCGCACGCGGCCGAAGTCGATCGCCGATTTCGCGGGGATGAAGCTGCGGGCGGCGTCGAAGCCGCAGGCCGAGCTGATCACGCATCTCGGCGGCACGCCGGTCACCATGCCGGCCGAGGACCTCGTCTCGGCACTGCAGCGCGGACTGATCGACGCGACGTTCCAGGGCTGGACGATCTTCGGGACCATGCGGCTTGACGACGCGACCAAGTACCATGTGGACGCCGGCTTCGGCACCTCGACCATCATGCTGTTCATGGCGATGAAGAAATGGGTCAGCCTGTCCGCCAAGGCGCAGAAGGCCATCAGTTCCCAGTCGGGCGAGGCGATGTCGCGCATGTGGGGCGAGCACTACGACACCCAAGCCGCGGCGATGCGCAAGAAGGTGCTGGCCGAGCCCGGCCAGGTGGACGTGAGCCCGACCGACGCTCAGCTCGACGTGTGGCGCAAGCGCGTCCAGCCGGTCGAGGAGGAATGGATCAAGAAGACCCCACACGGCGCCGAGCTGATGGCGAAGTATCGCGCGCTTGTCGCGCAGGTCGAGGCAGGGAAGTGACAGCGCGGCGGTCTTTCGCCGCGTGAACCCGGAAACGGAGAACGACAGATGCCGGTACTCAAGGTCAGGAATATCGCCTATGGGCGCCTTCGGGCGCCCGACCTCGACGTCATGGAGGAGTTCCTCACCCATTTCGGGATGGTAAAGGTCGCGCGCACGCCGACCGCGCTCTACATGCGCGGCACGGACCCGGCGCACTACATCCACGTCACCGAGAAAGGCGAGCCGAAGTTCCTCGGGCTCGGCTGGTACGCCGCGAGCGAGGACGATCTAAAGAAGGCGGCGGCGCTTCCCGGCGCGTCAGGGATCGAGACGATCGACGCGCCGGGCGGCGGCAAGCGCGTCAGGCTTGCCGAGCCCAACGGCTACACGATGGAGATCGTGCACGGCATCGCCGCCCTGCCGCCGCTCGCGGTGCGTTACCAGCAGGTCAACTCGGGCGTCGCGCCCACCAACCGGCGCAACGAGGTGATGCGGCTCAGGAAGGGCCCGTCGCAGGTCAAGCGTATCGCCCACGGCGTGATCGCGACGCCCGACGTGGTCGGCACAACGCGCTGGGTGCGCGAGACGCTGGGGTTGATTTGCTCCGACGACGTCTATGCCGGTTCGAAGGACCACCTGCTCGGCACGTTCAGCCGGGCCGATTGCGGCGAGGATTATGTCGACCACCACGCCTTCTTCTGCTTCGAAAGCCCCAAGGCGGGGCTCAACCACCTGTCGTTCGAGGTGCACGACATCGACGACGTGTTCGTCGGGCACGAGCACCTCACGGGCGTCGGCAAGTACGACCATCTGTGGGGCATCGGCCGGCACCTCTTGGGCAGCCAGGTCTACGACTACTGGGCCGACCCGTGGGGCCGCGGCCACGAGCACTGGGCCGACTCCGACCGGCTGAACGCAAGCACGCCGGGCAATCTGGTGCCGGTGGAGGAGGGCCTCGCCTCGCAGTGGGGCGAGCAGCCGCCGCCGCGCTTCCTCCAGCTCGCGAGCCCGTAGGCGAGGCGCCGCGCAAACCGTCCCAGTTCGGCCGGCGCGCGCCACCCGGTCCCGCGCTGATCGTTGACCGCCGCGTCGCAACGGGGTCAACTATCGGCAGGGACGCCGCGACGGGGACGCGCGCATGTTGACCATAGCTGGCTTGACGAAGCGGTTCCGCTACTGCGACACGACGATCCGCGCGCTCGACGGGATCGACCTCGAGGTCGCGGCCGGCGAGTTCTTCGTGCTGCTCGGCCCGTCGGGCTGTGGCAAGACCACCATGCTGCGTGCGATCGCGGGGCTGGAGCGGCCGGACGCCGGCACCATCGCCATCGACGGCGAGCCCGTGTTCGCGCCGACGCGCGGCGGGTTCGTGCCGCCGGAGCGCCGGCCCATCGGCATGGTGTTCCAGTCCTACGCCATCTGGCCGCACATGAACGTCCACGAAAACGTCGCCTTTCCCCTGCGCGAAGGCGTACGGCGCCTCGCCCCCGCCGAAGTCGCGAGCCGCGTGGCCCAGGTGCTCGACCTGCTCGGCCTTGCCGAAATGGCGGACCGGCCGGTGACGACGCTTTCGGGCGGCCAGCAGCAGCGCGTCGCGCTCGCCCGTGCGCTCGCGCTCCGCCCCAAGGTGCTGCTGATGGACGAGCCGCTCTCCAACCTCGACTTCAAGCTGCAGGTCAGGCTGCGCGCCCAGCTCAAGGCGCTGATGCGCCGGCTCGGCCTCACCACGATCTACGTCACGCACAACCAGGCCGAGGCGATGGAAACCGGCGACCGCATCGCGGTGATGGACTACGGGCGCCTGGTGCAGCTCGGCACGCCGCGCGAGATCTACCAGCACCCGGCGGACGAGTTCGTCGCCCGCTTCATCGGCGAGATGAGCCTGGTGCCAGGTCGCATCGCCGAGATCGCGGGCGGCCACGCCATGCTCGACTGCGCCCTCGGGCGGGTGCGGGCGGCGCTGCCGCGGAACGGCGCGCTCGGCCGCGGCGCGGCCTGCCTGTTGGGTATCCGGCCGGAGGATCTGCGCCTCGCCCCCGCCGGTCCGGCGGACGAAAACCGCTTCGCCGGCAAAATCGTCGACAGCCAGTTCGTCGGCGAGGCGATGCTCTACACCGTCGCGGTCGGCGACGTGCGTTTCCGCGTGAAGGCGCACCATTCGGTCGCATTCGCCGCGGGCGATGCCGTCGCCCTGCATTTGCCGCCGGAGCACTGCGCCGCCGTCGCGCCTGCCCGTGTCGCTGCGGACGAGCCCGACGAGGCGCTCGCGACTGCGTAAAAAAAACGATTGTCATCCCGGCCAAGCCGCGAAGCGGCGCGAGCCGGGACCCATCTCGACCCCACCGTGATGCGGGAACATGGGTCCCGGGTCTGCGGTGGACACTTCGTGCTGCACCGCGCCCGGGATGACAAGTTGGAGACCTACGCCGACGCGGTCTCCAGCCCGGGGTTGACCAGGAACGTCTCGCCGCGGCGCAGGAAGTCGCCCACCAGCTCGACGAAGCGCTCGGGCTGGTCGATCTCGATGTTGTGCGCCGCGTCGTAGACATAGACGACGTGGCCGTGCGGCAGGTTGGCCTTGAGGAAGCGCGGGCTCTCGGTCGGGATCACGCCGTCGGCGGTGCCGTGCAGCATCAGGGTGAGCGCCGCCACGTCGCTCAGCCGCTTGGAAAGCTGGGGATCGACCGCCTCGGTCGGGGGATAGCTTCCGGCCGTCTCGCGGTTCTTGGCCATCACCTCGGGCGAGCGCGTCTCGGGCGGGATCTTCTCGGGATGGGCGTACATGCGCTTCTGCAGCTCGGCCGGCGTGCCGCCGAGCCCGCCCGCGCCGCCGACGCGGAAGCCGGCCGGCGCCTCGAGGACGAGCTGGTCGACCGCCTCCGGGAAGTCGACCGCGAGCCAGGTGGCGACCCAGCCGCCGAAGGAATGGCCGATCACGTCGCACTTCTCGCCGATCACCGCCTTGGCGAACTGGGCGGCGAGGCGGGCGAGGTCCGGCTTGGTCGCCATGCCGTCGAGCCTGGGCATGCCGTTGAAGCCGGGCAGCTCGGGCGCGTAGACGCGGAAGTCGCGCGAAAGTGCCTCCAGCGCGGGCGAGATGCGGAGCCCGCCCGCCGCGTGGATGTAGAGCACCGGCCGTCCCTGGCCGCCGACCCAGTACTGCACGCTGCCGGCTTCGAGCGCGGCCGTTGATTGTTCGAACGCCATGATCCGTGTCCCTCCTAGAGCGCGGCAACGTGGGGCGCGACGTCCGAGCCCCACAGCTTCATCGACCGGCGCACCATCTCCTCCGGGGTGTTGCCGATCTTCATGTTGATGTTCATGACCCCGTGGCCTAGCTCGGAATGCAGCCGCTTGATCTGCTTCACCACGTTGTCGGGCGTGCCGCACAGCACCCAGCCATTCTCGATGCGCTCCTCGATGGGGGTGGATTGCAGGAGCCCGCGGCGCGCCGCCAGCGCCTCCCGCGTCGAGTCGTTCTGGTAGAAGCGCGTCTTCTGCACCACGAGCCGCTGGGCGGTGCGCGGCCCGCCGGCCAGCACGTTGTAGAAATACTCGAGCCCGCCGGAGAGGGATTTCTTCGCCTCGTCGTCGGTCTCGGCGACGCAGGTGTGCGCGCCGATCAGGATATGCTCGGGGCCCGGCTCCCAGCCGGCCTCGCGCGCCGTCTCCTTGTAGATGCGGATCGATTCCTTGGCGGACTCGAGGTTGGTGAGCATCACCATTCCCATGATCGCGCGGTGCTTGGCGGCGAAGCGCGCGGACTCGGGATTCGAGGCCGACATCAGGATCGGCGGGTGCGGCTGCTGCAAGGGCCGCGGCCAGATCGACACGGCTCGGTAGCGGTAATGCTTGCCCTCCCAGCCGAACGGCTCGGGCTCGGTCCAGCACTTGACGATGAGCTGGTAGGCCTCGTCCAGCCGCTCCCACGATTCGCCGGGCGCGCCGTTATAGGCGACGTATTCGTGCGGGATGCCCCGCATGAAGCCGGCAACGAGCCGGCCGCCCGACAAGACGTCGAGCATCGCGTATTCCTCGGCGACGCGGATCGGGTTGAGGAGCGGCACCAGGTTGCCGCACATCGCGATGCGCACGTCCTTGGTCCGCTGGCTCAGGATCGAGCCGATCAGGTTGCAGTTCGACATCAGCCCGTAGGGGCTGAAATGGTGCTCGTTGCAGCCCACCCAGTCGAAGCCGCATTCCTCGGCATAGGTCATCGTGTCGAGATAGGTGCGGTAGAGCTCGGTCGCCTTCTCGGGCACGAATGACTTGTTCGGGACCGGCCATTCCTGGTGCGCCTGTTCGACGTAGGTCCACGGCATCAGGTGGAAATAGTTGAACCTCATGGTTTGCGCTTTCCGTTGGGGTTGCGTGGCGGCGTCTAGCGGTGCTGCATTATGGCGCCGAACTTGCGCACCAGCTTGTGGATCGAGCCGTTCATGAACTCGTAGCTGAGCACGATGACCTTCTTGCCCTCGGCGAACTTTGCGAGCGCCGAGCCCTTGGCGTCGACGCGCGACTGCGCGTTCTCCTTCTCCAGCACGTTCTGGCCCTCCTCGGAGGCGAGCCAGTAGCCGTAGAGCTTGGCCATCGCCGGATGCCTGGCGTCCTTCATCAAGTAGAGGCCCCAGGGCGTGACCAGCAGCGGCTGGACCGGCGCCTGGGCGACGGGTGCGCCCTCCTTCTGGAGCAGCGCCGCCGACTGGGCGAGGCCGAGGGCGAACTCGCCCGAGGCGACGCGCGTGCCGACGTCGGGAAAGGTCGGCAGGATCCGTACCTGCTGGTCGTGCACCATGCGTTTGGCGAAATCGGCCGCCTTGTCCTCGCTCATGATCTTGGTGAGGAAGATGAAGGGCGTTGCCGAACGCGGCATGGCGATGCGGCCCTTCCATTTCGGGTCGAGGAGGTCTTCGTAGCTCTTCGGCGCATCGGCTGGCTTGACCAGGTTCGTGTTGTAGATGACGAAGGTCAGCGTGCCGTCGAACGCGCGCATGCCCTTCGTGCCGAGATAGAGCGACGGGTCGAGCCCCAGCCCCTTCACCCAGTCGTAGTCGGCGACCAGCCCGCCGCGGTCGAGGATGCCGGCGATGGCGGGCGCGGTGTTGAAGATGTCAAGGCCGGTCGGCACGCCATGCTTCGCCTGCTGGATGAACTGCGCCGCCTTCTGCGGATGCAGCCCGGTGACGAACTTCATGTCGATCGGGAAGCCGTAGAACTTGCTGATGGCGGCGTTGTAGGCCTTGGTCTGGTCGGGGTCGATCGAGAGCCCGAATACGGTCGCCGTCGCCCCCTCGGCCTTGGCCTTGGGGATCAGCGCCGCAACCTGCGGCGGCAAGTCGGCTGTCAAGGCACTCGTGGCCGCGAAGGCGAGCCCGGCGGCGAGCGCCAGAGTGAGGCGCAGTCCGGTCGTCGTGTGGTGCATCGTTTCCTCCCGTTTCTCTCTTTATCCGTCGTAGCGTGCGGCCGGCGCCGAGCGCAGTCGTCCCATGCCGCGTACCCACCGCGCGGGGGCGAGTGTGCGGCGCCGCGCGGCGCGTCGCTCGACCGCCATGCCGCCCTGCTCCTCGACGCCGGTGAGCCGCCGGGCGAGCACGGTGAGAATCAGCAGGATGGCGATCATGTACAGTCCGACCGCCGCGGCGACGTTGTGCTCGCCGTTGGTCTGAAGGTTGTAGATCAGGGTCGAGACCAGCGGCGACTTGTCGGCGCTCATCATCAAGGGCACGGTCAGCTCGCGCGCCGACAGCATGCCCACCATCAGCGACGAGTAGAACACGGCCGGCAGCATGATCGGCAGGAAGATGCGCCGGAACGCGGTGAGCCGCGACACGCCCGACACGTAGGCCGCCTCGTCCAGCTCGTAGCCGATCTGGATCGAGGCCGCGTTCAGCGTGCGGGTGCAGAAGGCGAGCATGCGCGATCCCATGGCGATCGAGATCAGCCACACCGTGCCGTAGATCGGCAGCCACTTGTAGATCGCGATGCCGAGATACTGGAACGCCACCGCCGCCACCATGCTGGGTACGGCGGGGGCGAGGAACACGGCGAAGTCGATCGCCCGAGCGCCCCGTCCGCGCGAGCGGGTGACGATCCACGAGATCGCGACCGACCAGCTTGCGGCCAGGATGATGGCGCCGGCCATGACGATCAGCGTGTTGCCGAGCGGCCCGGCCATGTAGTGGAGCGCGAACGCGTAGCCCTTGACGGAGAGCGACGCCATCGCCGCGGCCGAGGGCGGCTGCAGGTAGGGCACCAGCGATACCCAGAACAGGGTCACGACCGGCACCACGAAGGCGAGAATCACCCAGACCGCGACGAAGGCCGCCGCCGGCCCCTGCCAGCGGCCGAGCGGCAGCGGCGCGAAGGCCCGCCCCTTGCCGCCGACCGTGACGAACCGCTCGGACTGCCGCAGGAACCGCATGTAGAAGGCGACCGCGCCCCCGCACAGAAGGAACAGGATCATGCCGATCGCGCCGGCATAGCCGTAGTCGGGCAGGCCGCTCATCGGGTGCATTGCATCGTAGATCAGGATGACCAGCACGTTGATGCCGCCCGGCATGCCGATCAGTCCGACGAAATCGAAGGCCTCGATCGCGATCACGAAGAAGAACAGGCCGGCCGCGAACACGCCGGGCTTGAGAAGCGGCAGCACGATGCGCCACATGGCGCGGCCGCGCGACACGCCCGACACCCACGCCGCCTCCTCCAGCGAGGCGTCCATATTGCGGAAGGCGGGCAGCATCATGAAAACCGCGGCGGGCGTCAGCACCAGCCCCTGCAGGAAGCAGATCCAGGCGAGCGAGTAGATGTCGAACGCGGGCGTCTGCCCGATGCCGGTCGTGCCGGAAAGCCGGTTGACGATGCCCGACGTCGGGTTGAACAGCCAGATATAGGCCATCGCGGTGATGAAGCCCGGCACGGCGAGCTTGGCGGTGAGCAGCAGGAACACCGACCGCTTCCAGCGGAAGTCGGTGCGCGCGAGGAGCCAGGCGATGGGAAAGCCGAACGCCAGCATGACGGCGATCGAGCCGAGCCCGAGGACGACGGTGCGGACGATCGCCATCGGCAGGGCCGCGTCGCCCAGCATGGCGAGGTAGTTGGCGAGGGTGAGGCTTGTCGGGTCGGCCTCGGTCGAGAAGCTTGCCAACACGTTGGCGGCGAGCGACAGCGCCACGAATGCGAGCCCGAGGAGGGCCAGCGCATAGAGCCAGGCAATTCCGCCGCGCCGCCGGGGATTCATGGCGCAGCGGCCAAGCGAGGAGAGCGCCGCGACGCCCCGCGCATTCCTTTCTCCCTATGCTGCGACGGTGCGATCCCGCCCATCGCTCGCCTTGTCTTTTCCAAATCCTAAGGCCACCCGGCGCCCGCGTCCATCGGTGTCCTGGTCTCCCCGTCCGAAGCGTCGCACGCGTTGTTCATGCCCGCGATGATGGGGTTGAAGAAAGAATGACGACGACCCCTCCAATCAACCACGAATTGGCACTTTGGGCGCTCTGGGGCCTCTGGTAGGATCGACAAAATGGCGCAGGAGACCGGATCGAGGGGAGAACGTTCATGGTGGCACTCAAAGGGCTGGCCCACTTCAGCATTCCGGTGAGCGACCTCGAACGAAGCACGCGTTTCTACTGCGATATCGTCGGCTGCACGCTTCTCCAATCTCTCACGCCGCCGGGAATGGCCTTTCTCGATGCGGGCGGCGATTGCGTCGTGCTCGTGCAGCAGCCGGGGTCGATCAACCCGCAGAAGAGCGACGAGACGCGCTTTCATCACGCCTTCCGGGTCGACGAAAGAGATTATGCGGGCGCGCTCGACAACCTTCGTGCGAACGGTGTGCGGGTGATCCTCGAGGAGGATCGTAGCGACGGCATCGTCAACGGCCCGCGGGCGTATTTCCACGATCCGGACGGGACCGTCCTCGAATACATCAACCTCACCTTTTACGCCGGCGACAAGCAGCGCGCCTGAATAGCCCGTCCCGCGCCGCCGGATCGGCTTGAAAACGGGCCGGACCGGTGCCCGTCGGGCGCGGCCTTCCCTAATGCACGCGCGCGGCGGCCTCCTTGATCAGGCTCAGATCGGCGTATTTGGAAACGTCGAGATCGGCCTTGAGGAAGCCTTGCTCGTACGTCCCCGTGACGTTCTTTTGCAAGGCGGCGAGATCGGGCATGCCGTTGGGGTCGCGATAGTTGTCCGTATGTGTGAAAAGCCAGGCGTCGTAGGCCTTGGCCGGAATCTTCGTGTATTTCGAGACGACCGCGACCGCCTCCTTATGGTTCACCGGATCGAGATACCAGCGGATCGTCCGGATATAATCCTCCAGGAAATCGACGACGGCGTCATGGTTCTTGGCGAGGAAGCCGGTGCGGGCGGTGAAGAAGATGAGCTCGACCGGGCCGAACGCTTCGGATTGCCCGAAGAGCGTGCGCGCCATCCGTTTGACGTCGGGCCGCAGGACGAACGGCAGGATGAACGGGACGAGGTCCGCCTTGTGCTGGGCGAGCACTGCCGCCATGCTGGGATAGGGGGCCTCGATCTCGCTGTAGTCCCGGCCGTATTGAAGCCCGTGCCGCTGCAGCACGGCCCGCATGGCGATATCGCCGCCGGTGCCGATGGCGTTGGTGGCGAGAACCTTGCCCTTGAGATCCTCGATCTTGTGGATCGGCGAGTTCTTCAGCACGTCGTACTTGACTTCGTAATATCCGGGCACGGCGCCCCGCACCTCGCCGGCGATGACGCGGATGTCCTTCAGCCCGGCATTTTGCACCGTCAACGGGAACGTCGAGAAGGACTGCTCGCCGATGTCGAGCCGTTCCGCCGCGAGGGCGGTGATGATGTGGGACGTGCCGCGGAATCGCGTGACCTCGAGCCGGTAGGATTTGCCGTCATGCCGGGTGACCCCGGGCATGGGGGGCATGATCGGCAGCAGGCACGCCGGTACGATGACGCACCCGGCGCGGATCGTCACACGCTCGGCGCTGCGCGCGCTATCCGTCGCAAAGAGCGCCAGGCATGCGGCGAAGATCGCGGCGACCCCGTGCAATGTCGTCTTGCGCATAATTCTTTCCTCCCGCTGTCCGCTTATCGGCGGCTGGGCGCGTTGGTGCCATAGAGCTGGTTGACGAAGCCGCTGTCGTCGATCTCGCGAATGAAATGCAGGTCCCACAGCTCCATGGGGTTGATGCGCTTCGCATCCTTGTCCTGGCGGACGGCCTCTTCATAGACGTTCGAGATCGCGGCCATGGTCGGATAGAGCCGCGGCTCCAGAAGATGCGCGATCTGGTTGTAGGTCTGCGTGGCGGCCGCCGCGTTCAGTTGGCCCTCGTTGGTGTATTGCTCGCGGATGATCCGGGTGGATTTCTCCGGCTCGGTCTTGAAGAAGTGAATGCCCTCGATCGTCCCCTTGAGGAACCGTTCGACAATCTCGGGATGCGTCTTCACGAAGCGGAGCCCGGACGACAGCGTGGTGAAAAAGATCATCGGCAGCGGCTCGACGTCGATGACCTTGAGCCCGGCCTCCTGCGCCATGACGGTCGAGGGCGGCGTCAGGAAGGCCGCATCGACCTTGCGGTCGCGCACCCAATGCCAGAGCGGCTCGATATCCTCCTCGTTGACGGCGTGGTCCATCCCCTTGCCGCGCGGCACCTGATCGATCACCTTCACGTCGTCACGGTCCTCGTCGAGCCCGCGCTGCTTCAGGTACAGCCAGTCGTTGAGCCGCGGGTGCGAACCGCGCGTGCCGACGACCTTCTCCTTGAGGTCCGCCACGCCGTTGATGCCGGCGTCCGGCTGGACGACTAGCTTGCGCATCACCGAGTTGATCGTCTGGCCCAGATAGACCCACTCGTCCCCGCGCGCGCGTCGCCCGTATGTGGACACATGATTTCCGCCGACGAATTCGACATCGCCGCGCAGGACGGACGTGTGGGCGTCCGACGACGAGATCTTGCGGTTGTATTCCACGTCGAGGCCGTGCTTTGCCCATGCGCCGGACTCGGCGATCACGTGCAGGAGCGGCAAGTGCGTGCTGGCGCGATAGGGAAAGTGAATCTTGTCCACAGTCATTCCCCCGTTATTTTCCTCTGGACGGTAGCAAACGCGGCGTGGGCCGGAAAGCGCCATCTCCGACGCGTCACGGACAGCCGGCCGAAGCCCTGTTGCCGCCGGCGGCGATGGAGCTACACTGCCTGGACGCGAGCGGGAGGACGACATGCAGGCGCTTCGGAACCAATGGTATTGCGCGGCGTTCGGCCATGAGCTGGGCGATCGGCCCCTGGGCCGGACCTTCCTCAACCAGGCCGTGGCGCTCTACCGCAAGGCGGACGGCACGCCGGTCGCGTTCGAGGACCGCTGCTGCCACCGCCGCGCGCCCTTGTCGAAGGGCGCGGTGGAGGGCGACAATCTGCGATGCGGCTACCATGGCTTCCTCTACGACCCGGCCGGCGCCGTGGTCTGGGCGCCCGGCACCGAGCGCCTGCCGCCCGGCGCGCGGGTCAAGGCCTACCCGGTGGTGGAAAAGCACGGCTGGGTATGGATCTGGATGGGCGATCCGGCCCTCGCCGATCCGGCCAAGGCGCCGGACTACGTCTATTACGACCACCCGGAGTGGGCGTCCTACGACGAGCTGATTCCGGTCAAGGGCAACTACTTCTTGATCGTCGACAACCTCCTCGACCTCTCGCACCTGCCATTCCTGCACGCCAACACGATCGGCAGCCCCGAGGACGTGAACCCCGACCTCACCTGGGAGCGGGGCGAGGAGTGGGTGCGGGGCGCGCGCCAGGCACGCGGGCTCTCGCCGTCGGCCTCGACCAAGAGCCAGGGGCTCGATTTCAAGTTCGACCGCAAGCAGATCATGCTGTTCGAGCCGCCCTCGCAGGTGACCATCGACATTTACCAGAACGAGTTCGGCAAGGAATACGGCGCGCCCGACGACCGCATGCGCCGGCGGATCATCATCTACGACACGGTGACGCCCGAGACCGACGACACCTGCTTCTATTTTTGGGCGATCGCGCGCGACTACGCCGTCGACGACAAGAAGCTCTCGGAGGTGCAGCGCGCCGGCACCTCGGCCGCCTTCCACGAGGACAAGGTGATGATCGAGGCGCAACAGCGGGTCATCGATTTCGACCCCGCCGCCCGCACGGTGGACGTGATCGGCGACCAAGGCTCGCTCCGGGCGCGCCGGATCATGGAGCGGCTGATCGCCGCCGAGAACGGCACGCGGGCGGCCGCGGAGTAGGGGGCCGTTTGCGGGAGCGGGCGCCATGGAGCGCGCGGTCGAATTCCCGTCGGACGGGCTCACGCTCAGGGGCGTTCTGCACGTGCCGGACGGCGCGACGGCGCCGCGCCCGGCCATCCTCCTCTGCCACGGCTTCGGCGGAAGCTGCCGCGGCGCGGGCCATCCGCAGCTTGCCGCTGCGCTGGTACAGGCGGGCTATGTCGTGCTGCGCTTCGACTTCCGCGGGTGCGGGGAGAGCGACGGCGAGAAGGGCAGCGTGATCTGCGAGGAGGAGGTGGCGGACGTGCGCCACGCCCTCGATTTTCTCGCGGCGCGGCCGGAGGCCGCCACCGACCGCATCGGCATCGTCGGGGCGAGCCTCGGCGGCTCGGTCGCCCTCCAGGCGACGGCGACCGATCCGCGGTTGAAGCTCTGCGCCGCCAACGGCGCCATCGGCGACGGCGAGCGCCGGTTCCGCTCCCAGTACCCGGACGAGGCCGCCTGGCGCGCCTTTACCGCCCGGCTCGAGGGGGCCAAGCGCCGTCGGGCGGAGACCGGCGGGCCGACAATGATCGACCGCTTCGACATCGTGCAGATTCCCGAGGCGAACCGCGCCGGTCTGCCGCCCGGGGCGGTGATGCAATTCACCGCCGAGACGGCGGAGAGCATGCGGCGCTTTAGCCCCGAGAGGACGGTGGCGAAGATCGCGCCGCGCCCGCTGCTGCTGATCCACCCGCGCGAGGATGCGGTTGTGCCCGCATCCGAATCCGAGGCGATCGTCGCGGCCGCAGGCGCAAACGCCGAGCTCCATATCGTCGAGAGCCGCAACCATTTCGGCTCCGGCGACCCCGCCCTCACCGGGATCGTGCTCGATTGGCTGCGCCGCCACATGCCGGCGGCCTAATGCCGCGGCGAAGATTGTCGTTGGCCCGACTCCGCCGCCGGGCGTAGGATCGTCCCAGGAAGCCCATCGATAAGGGCTGGAGGTCGAAGCGATCGGGGGAGGCCGGCCGGATGGGCCGCGTGGCAGCCGCCTATCTGCAATTCATCAACCTGCTCAAGGCGCTCGCCGGCGTCATCATCTTCGTCATCTTCCTGCTGATCGTGTCGGACGTGCTGATCCGGCTGGTCGGGCTCAACCCGTGGCTCTACTCGACCGTGCTGGTCGAGTACGGGCTTCTCTGGTTCACCATGCTGGCGGCGCCGTGGCTCGCCCGCACCAAGGGCCACGTGTTCATCGACGCGGTCACCCAGCTTCTGCCGGCCGCCGCGCAGCGGATCCTCGCCAAGTTCACCTACCTGATTTGCGTCGTCACCTCTCTCGGCTTCAGCTACTACTCGCTCCGGCTGCTGATCTCGGCGATCGAGACGCACCAGGTCGACACGCGCGCGGTCGACATGCCGGCATGGACGCTCCTCGCGCCGCTACCGCTCTGTTTCCTCATGGTCGGGATCGAGTTCATCCGGTTCCTGATCGGGGTGGACACGATGTACACCGCGCGGACCGTGGTGAGGGACAGCGTGTAGCGATGGAGTGGTACTGGGCCTTCGCGCTGCTCCTGGGCATGATCGTCGCCCTGCTCGCGCTCGGCCTGCCGGTCGCGCTCGCCTTCCTCACCACCAACATCCTCGGCTGGCTTTACTTCAACGGCTGGAATCCCGAGGCGGTCATTCAGGTCGCCGACAACTCGACCATCCTGATCTCGCGCTTCACCCTCGGCCCCGTCCCGATGTTCATCATGATGGGCTCGCTCTTCTTCCATACCGGGCTTGCGGTGAAGGTGTTCGACGGGCTCGAGGTGCTGTTCGGCCGGCTGCCGGGGCGGCTCTGCTACCTCACGGTCGCGGGCGGTGCACTGTTCGCGACGCTCACCGGCTCATCGATGGCGAACACGGCGATGCTGGGCTCCCTGATGGTCCCGGAGATGCAGCGCCGCGGCTACAACTGGCGCATGTCGATGGGCCCGGTGCTGGGCTCGGGCGGGCTCGCCATGATCATCCCGCCGTCGGCGCTCGGCGTGCTGCTCGCGGCCGTCGCCGGCATCGACGTGGGCCAGCTCCTCGTGGCGGGGTTCGTGCCGGGCTTCGTGCTGGCCGGGCTGTTCGCCCTGCTGATCCGCCTGCAGCTCTGGATCGATCCCTCGGGCGCGCCGGAATACGACGTCGAACGCACCACGCTTTCCTACAAGGCGAAGCTCTTCATCATGAACATCCTGCCGATGGGCTTCGTCGTGTTCATGGTGGTGGGGTTCATCGTGCTCGGCTGGTCCACGCCGACCGAGGCGGCGGCGCTCGGCGTGCTCGGTGTGATGATCCTCGCGGCGCTGTTCCGCGCGCTCACCTGGAGCTCGATCAAGATGTCGGTCGAGGGCACGGTGCGTGTCGCAGCGATGGTGTTCTTCATCCTGATGAACTCGACCGTGTTCTCCCAGCTCCTCGCCTTCTCGGGCGCGTCGTCGGGCATGCTCGAATGGGTCGGCGGGTTCACGGTCTCGCGCTACTTGGTGCTCCTCGCCATGTTCGCCGTGCTGATCCTTCTCGGCATGTTCATGGACGGTGTCTCGATGATGCTGATCGCCGTGCCGATCTTCTTCCCGCTGGCGAAGCATCTCGGCTTCGACCTGATCTGGTTCGGGCTGTTCGTGCTGCTCAACATCGAGATGGGGGGCACGACCCCGCCCTTTGGGCTGCTGCTATACGTCATGCTGGGGATCGCGCCGCCGGGGACAACGCTTTTTCGAGTGGCCGGCGCGGCGCTGCCCTACCTCGCCTGCGACGTGGTCCTCATCGCGCTTCTGACTGCCTTCCCGGCAATCGCGCTGTTCCTGCCGCGCCTGATGATGTGACGCTCAGGCCGGCGCGTCCGACGCGGCCCAGTCGCCCAGACGCGTCAGGAACGCGGTACACGCGTCGAGCTGGTCGAGCGCGACGTACTCGTCGGGCTTGTGCGCCTGGGCGATGTGGCCCGGCCCGCACACCACCGCCGGCATCCCGGCTTCGTGATAGAGCCCGGCCTCGCACATGAAGGAGGCGGTGTGCGTTTCGTTGGCGCCGGCCAGCCGGCAGGCGAGCCGCTCGGCCGGCGAGCCGGCCACGCGGGCGAGCGGCGGCGAGGCCACGTCGAGCCGCGTCACCACCGAGGCGCGCGGGTCGACCGCGCGCATGCGGGGCAATATCTCGGTCGCGACGAAGTCCTCGAGCCGCGCGACGATGGCGTCGGGATCGGCGCCGGGGACAGGGCGGAACTCCCAGTGCACCTCGCATCGCCTTGCGACTATGTTGACCGCCGTGCCGCCCTGGATCGTGCCGACGTTGAGCGTGGTGCCCGGCGGGTCGAACGGATCGTCGGGCGCCGCCTCGGTGCGGAGCGCGTCGGCGAGCCGGCCGAGGAAGCCGACGACCTCGGCGGCGAAGGCGATGGCGTTCACCCCGGCGGCCGGGCGGGACGAATGCCCCTCGCGGCCCGTGACCGTGGTGGTGAGCACGCGGATGCCCTTGTGCGCGCCCACCACCTGCATGCCGGTCGGCTCGCCCACCACGACCAGGCGCGGGCGGGGTAGGGCATGGCCGATTTCGGCCAGCATGCGCCGGACGCCGAGGCAGCCCACCTCCTCGTCGTAGCTGAGGGCGTAGTGGATCGGCGTCTTGAGCCGGCGCGCGGCGAAGCCGGGCGCGAGGGCGAGGGCGCAGGCGATGAACCCCTTCATGTCGGCCGCGCCGCGGCCGTACAGGCACCCTTCCCGCTCGACAAGCGCGAAGGGGTCGGTCGACCAGTCCTGGCCGGCGACCGGCACCACGTCGGTATGGCCCGAAAGGGCGACGCCGCCCGCGGCCTCCACCGGCCCCAGCGTGGCGAACAGGTTCGCCTTGGTGCGCCGCTCGTCATGCAGGAGCCGGACGCGCGCACCGTGCCCTTCCACGTAATTCGCCACGAATTCGACCAAGGCCAGGTTCGACTTGGCCGAGGTCGTGTCGAACCCCACCAGCCGTGCCAGCATATCGCGCGCGCCGATGCGTGTGCCCGCCATCGCAATTCCCACTCTGCGGGATGGTCGGCGAAATCGGGCCGTCTGTCTACGTTCCGGGCGCGCGAAGATTCCTGTTGGCGCTGGCGTCGGGGCCGCTATGGTGGCGCCCCGTCCCGAAGGAGCGCGCCATGGCGGCCAAGACCGGTTTCGAGGGGTTTTCCCGCACCAAGTATGAGTACGAGCTGGCCGACCCGGCCAGCCTGGCCAACCTGCCGATGCAGGCCGGCAACTACATCTTCGCCCGGCGGGTGGCCGGCGCGGCCGACATCGTGTTCGCGGGCGAAACGGAATCGCTGCGCGCCACCCTTGCGAACCACCCGCGCTGGCGCGAGGCGCAGGCCCGCCACCAGGCCCAGTTCATCTTCTACCACCTGAACCCAGTCGCCGGGCGCCGCCGGCTCGAGCTGCACGACCTCGTGCGCCGCCACGCCCCACCAATGAACCCGCCGCCGCGGGTCGAGGAGGACTGAGCGGCCGGTCTGGCCGGCAAAGAGCCGCGCTGCACACCGCGTGGTCAGGAAGAATGCGGCGGCGATCGCGGCGACCGCCGGCCCGGCGACGAGCCTGTCGGCCGCGAGGATGTTGTGGGCGACATTGACAGCCGCGTGGACGTCGGATCGCTTGCGGCCCGCGTTCGGGGCAGCCATGATCGGTCATCCGTACCGAGGGGGCCGCCGCCATGCTGACCATTCCGAGCCCGATCACAATTCCCTGGGTAATGCGCTCGCGCCTGATGCTCGAGACCGTCTCCGAGTTGGTGGCCGCGAACGAGTGGCCGGACAACCAGGTGATGATTCTGATGCGCCCGCAGGGCGACGACACGTGGCGGACGCGCTTCTTCGCGAGCGACAGCCCCGTCTCGGTCGATGCGGTCGCGAACGGCGAGGCGGACATCGCCATCTGCAACCCGGGCGGCGTGCTGGGTATGGCCTTGCGCGGGCGCGGCCCTTACAAGAAGCCGATCCCCCTGCGCGCGATCACGGTGATCCCGCAGTTCGACCAGCTCGGCTTGGCGGTGACCGCCAAGACCGGGCTCAAGACGCTCGGCGACCTCAAGCGCACACGGTACCCGCTGCGCATCTCGCTGCGTGGCCAGCCGGACCATTCGGTGCACCTGATCTCGAACCACGTGCTCGGCGCCTTTGGCATGTCGTTCGACGACATCGTGAGCTGGGGCGGCAAGATCATCCATACCGAGGGCATGCCCAACGGGCCCGGGCGGCTCGGCGCCGTCGCGCGGGGCGAGCTCGACGCGGTGTGGGACGAGGCGCTCCCGCTCTTCGCGCCGCAGGCGATCGAGATGGGCATGCGCTTCCTCGCGGTCGACGAGCCCGAGCTCAAGAAGCTCGAGGACGACGGGCTGATGCGCCAGACCATCACCCGCGCGGAATACCCGGGGCTCGAGGCCGACGTGCCGACGATCGATTTCTCGGGCTGGCCGGTGTTCTGCCTCGAAAGCGCATCCGAGGAGATGATCTACAATTTCAGCGCCGGGCTGGAGGCGCGCAAGGACCGCATCCCGTGGTACGGCAAGGGGCCCATGCCGCTCGACAAATTGTGCAAGGACTCGAAGGACGGGCCGCTCTATCTGCCGCTTCACAAGGGCGCGGAGCGCTTCTGGCGCGAGCGCGGCTATCTGTGATAGGCGGTCGGCGCCCCGGCGCGTCTGGTGCGGCATGATCAGGTCCTGGATTTTCGAGCTGTTCGCCGCGCCGGCCGCCCTCGCCGACCGATTCGATCCTGCGGCCTCGCAATGCTACTTCGACGCGCACCTCGATCTGTGGTCGAGCGCCGAGGCGGCCGGGTTCGACGGCATCTTTTTCAGCGAGCACCATTTCGGCCACACCTATTCGCCGGCGCCGAACCTTCTGATCGCCAACGTCGCGCTGCGCACGAAGACGATCCGCCTCGGCGTGATGGGCATGGTGCCGCCCTACCACACCCCCTGGCAGCTTGCCGAGGAGATCGGCATGCTCGACCACCTGACGCACGGCCGGCTCGAAATCGGCACCGCGGCCGGCATCCCGCAGGAGATGGCACAGGTCGGGCTCGAGCCCGAAGAGGCGCGCGCTCGCAACGACGAGGCGGTGGCGATCGTTGACAAGGCGCTGGCTGCGCCGGTCATCTCGCATCGCGGCAAATTCTGGCAGTTCGAGAACCTGCGCATCACGCCGCGCTGCATCCAGCAGCCGGAGCCGCCGAAATGGGTGACGGTCATCAGCGAGTCGTCGGCCCGCAAGGCGGCACGGCGCGGCGCCAAGATCTCGACGGGCTTCCATCCGCTCGAGACAATCATCGGGATTTTCGATGCCTATCGCGACGAGGCGGCCAAGGGCGGGCGCACGGCCGGTCCCGACGACCTCTGCATCCGCCGCCAGGTCAGCATGCTGGACGACGCCGGGGCGCTGGCGCGGCGCCGTGTCGAGTATCGCGAGCGCATCAAGATCGACCCACGCGCCGACGTGCCCGGCCGGCCGGCGATCCTGGACTCGCCCACCCAGCACGCCTTCGCGATCGGCGATGACGAATTCATCTCCGGCCCGTCGGCCGCCGTGGCGGAGCAGATCGTCGACCAGTGCCGCCGCGCCGGCGCCGGCCATTTCGCCGCGATCTTCGACCGGGCGGTCTCCGTGGCCGGGCTCGCCGACTGGTACCGCCAGTTCGGCGCCGAGGTCATCCCCGTGCTCAGGCGCGCCCAGGTGTAGGCACGATGTTCCGCCCCGTCGGCCACCTGCTGCGACCGAAATCCATCGCCATCATCGGGGCGAGCGACAAAGGTGGCGGCGGCTGGTCGAAGGCGATCTACGACAACCTCGCCTTCTGCGGCTTTCCGGCGAAAATCTATCTCGTCAACCCTCAGCGCGACGAGCTGTGGGGCGAGCGGGTCTATCCCGGCTTCGCCGCGCTGCCCGAACCGGTTGACCTCGCCCTCGCCATCATCCCCGCGCCGGCCATCCCCGAGACGCTGGCCGAGGGAGCCGCGCACGGCCTCAAATGCGCGCTGATCTATGCCGCGCGCTTCGGCGAGGGCGGCGACGCCGAGGGCGAGGCGCGCGCTGCCGCCGTGCGCGCGCTCTGCGAGCGACACGGGCTGCGCGTCTCCGGCCCCAACTGCATGGGCTCGGTCGCGCTGCGCGAGAAGCTGCTGCTATACCCCGCGCCGCGCGTGCGCGGTCTGCCGGTCGGCGAGGTGGGCGTGGTCTTCCAGTCGGGCGGCACGTTCCAGTTCTGGCTGCAGCACGCCGCGACGCGCGGCCTCGCCTTCTCCTACGCCGTGTCCAGCGGCAACGAGCTCGACCTCGACCTCGCCGACTACATCAACTTCATGGTCGAGGACGAGGGCACGCGCATCGTCGCCTGCATGGTGGAGGGCGTGCGCCGGCCCGACGCGCTGATGGCGGCGGCAGAAAAGGCGCTGGCCGCCAAGAAGCCGATCCTGGTCGTCAAGCTCGGCCGCAGCGCGCGCGGCTCCGCCGCCGCCGCGACGCACACCGGCGCGCTGGCCGGTGACGACCGGGTGTTCGATGCGGTCTGCCGCAAGTACGGCATCGTGCGCTGCCCGACGCTCGACGATCTGATCGAGGGCTGCCTCGCTTTCGGCCAGGGCCGCCTGCCGCAGGGGAAGCGCGTCGCCATCGCCGGCTATTCGGGCGGGGCCAAGGGCCTGCTGCTCGACTACGGCGCCGAACAGGGCATCGAATTCGCCCGCTTTGCGCCGGAGACCGAAGCCGCCCTCGCGTCGCACATGGACCCGGGCTTGCCCGCCGAGAACCCGCTCGACGTCGGCGCCAACTCCGGCGTCGTCGCGCCGAAGTTCGCCGCCGCCTGCCGCGCGGTCGCGACCGACCCGAATGTCGATATGTTCATCATGCAGGGCCAGCTTCCCTTCACGGCGGACGAACCCTATTCGCTCGCGCCGTTCCAGGAGACTATGGCGGCGACCGCGAAGCCTGTGCTCGCCTACGGCCGCACCGCGCAGAACGTGACCGACGCGGGTCGCGATTTCCAGAACGCGGCCGGCGTGCCGTTCATCCAGGGCCTGCCGGAGACGCTGCGCGCGGCCAGTGCACTGATCTCCTACGCCGAGGCGCTAGAGCGTCCGCCCGCGCCGCTGCCCGCGCCGCGCGACGCGGCCGGCGCGCTCGATGGGGCGGCGCTCGGCCGGCTTCTCGCCGGCTATGGCGCGACCCTGCCGCGCAGCGCGCGCGCGAAGACGCCGGAGGAGGCGGCCGAGCGCGCGGCCGAGATCGGCTTCCCGGTCGCGGTCAAGATCGACGCGGCGGGGCTGCACAAGACCGAACTGGGTGGCGTCGCGCTCGGCCTCCGCGACGCAGACGCCGTACGCGAAGCGGCGGCCGCGATGGCGGCGCGCTTGCCGGCCGCCATCGACGGCTTCCTGATCCAGGAGATGGTGGCGGGGCTCGAGCTGCTCGTCGGGGTGCGCGAGGACGCACAGTACGGGCCTGTGATGGTGGCCGGGCTCGGCGGCGTACTCACCGAGGTGATGGACGACGTGGCGGTGCGGCTGCTGCCGGTCGACGAGGCCGGGGCGGAAGAGATGCTGCGCGCGCTCAAGGGCGCGGCCCTGCTCAACGCGTTCCGCGGCCGCCCGGCGCGCGACGTGGCCGCCGCCGCCCGCGCCATGGCCGGGCTCGCTGCCCTTTACCTCGACCATCGCGACCGGCTCGCCGAGATCGAGATCAATCCGCTGATGGTGCTGGCGGCGGCCGAGGGGGTGCGGGCGGTCGATTTGCGCGTGGTGTGGCGGTAGGCACGCGATGGACGAAGCCATGAATTTCGAGCTGCCGGAGGAACTGCGTCTTCTCAAGGACACCGTGCGGCGCTTCGTTGACCGCGAGCTGATCCCGATCGAGCTGACCGCCTGCGACGGCCCCAAGCTCAAGCCCGAAATCCGGCGCGACCTGGAGGCGAAGGCGGCGGCGCTGGGCCTCGCCGGCTACGACGTGCCCGTCGAATATGGCGGGCAGGGGCTCGGGCTTCTTGCGCGCTGCGTCGTCTGGTCGGAGATGGCGCGGTCTATCGCGCTACCGTCGCGCGGCGCCGAGATCTTCGGCCCGTCGGTAAGCCCGATCCTCTATTACCTGAACGACGCGCAGAAGGAGCGCTTTCTCCTGCCCACCATCCGCGGCGAGCTGAAATGGTGCTTCGCCCAGACCGAGCCCGACGCTGGCGGCGATCCCGGCGGCATGCGCACGACGGCGGTGCGCGAAGGCGATCATTACGTCATCGACGGTACCAAGCGCTTCATCACCGGCGCCGACGAAGCCGACTGGGCGCAGGTCTTCGCCGCGACCGACCGCGCCAAGGGCTCGCACGGCGGCATCTCCGCCTTCCTGGTCGACATGAAATCGCCGGGCGTCAAGCTCCTGCGCGCGCAGGAAACGATGATGGACGACCGGCCGTGGGAGATCGCGTTCGACCGCGTGAAGGTGCCTATCGAGAACCGCATCGGCGCGGAGGGCGACGGGTTCAAGTTCGCGCAGAACTGGATCAACGCCGGGCGCATCCGCCACGGCGCGCGCGGCATCGGCGTGATCGAGCGCTGCCTCGAACTCGGCGCCGCCTACGCCAAGCAACGCATCACGTTCCGCAAGCCGCTGGCCGACCGGCAGTCGGTGCAGTGGTGGCTGGTGGATTCGTACATGGACCTGCACGCGCTGCGGCTCATGGTCTACCATGCGGCGTGGAAGCACGACCGCGGCGAGGACATCCGCACCGAGGCCTACATGGCCAAGATGTTCGGCGACACGCAGTCCTTCGTCGCCGCCGACCGCTGCATGGAGCTGCACGGCGGCATCGGGCTTACCACCGACCTTCCGATCGAAAAGTTCTGGCGCAACCAGCGCAGCTTCATGATCACCGAGGGCCCGATCGAGATATTGAAGGCGACGCTCGCGCGCACCGTGCTGCGCCAATACGGTTGAACGAGGAACAGGAGGAAGCGATGCCCGACTACAAGTACGAGAACGTCAAGATCGATATCAAGGACGGGATCGGCTGGGCCATCCTCAACCGTCCCGAGAAGCGCAACGCGATGAGCCCCGACCTCCATTACGAGATGGACGACGCGCTCGCCGAGATGGAGTTCGACCCGAACGTCAAGGTCGTGGTCGTCACCGGTGCCGAGGGCAATTTCAGCGCGGGCCAGGATCTGAAACTCTTCTTCCGCGCCAACGAGAAGAACCCGCGCGAGATGCGCCGCGCCGGCGAGGCGGCCAACCGCTGGCGCTGGGCGCGGCTCTACCAGTACAACAAGCCGACCATTGCCATGGTGCACGGCTACTGCGTCGGTGGCGCGTTCATGCAGCTTCTCGCGTGCGATTTCGCGCTCGCCGCCGAGAACGCGACGTTCTGCCTTTCCGAGGTGAACTGGGGCATCCTGCCGGGCGCGCTGGTCTCCAAGGTCGTCGCCGACATGGTGCTGCCGCGCCACGCGCTCTACTACGCCTGCCTCGGGAAGCCGTTCGACGGGAACGAGGCGGCGCGCATCGGCATGGTCAACTTCGCCGTGCCGCCCGAGAAGCTGGAGGCAGAGACCATCGCGCTTGCCGGCGAGCTGATGAAGAAGAGCCCGAACGTGCTGCGCGCCACCAAGCAGGCGATCAAGCACGTGCGCCGGATGGATGTCGATCAGGCCTACGATTATCTCGCCGAGAAGGGCAAGGCGATCCGCGTCGGCGACGAGGAGGATTCCTACAACACCGGCATCCGCCAGTTCCTCGACGAGAAGGCCTACAAGCCGACCTTCGAGCCGTTCCGCCGCAAGGGCACGAAATAGGAGAGGGCCAATGGCTGGGAACGGTACGGGCGCGCGCGTCTTCGTGGGCGTCAACCGGTTCAAGTATATCGGCCCGCCGCCGCCGGGCGCGGCCCCGCCGGAGCTTCGCGGCGTCTTCCGCCGCGACGCGGCGGGCGCGGGCGGATGGACTCATCTCGCACGCGGCCTTCCCGAGAACGGCGACGTCAACGCGCTGGCGATCGATCCCAGTGACCGCGACGCGATCCTCGCAGGCGCCGAGGATGGCGTCTATCGCTCGACCGACGGCGGCGAAAACTGGGAGCGTATGGACTTTCCTGCGCGCGACCGCGCGGTCTGGTCGATCCTCTATCACCCGAGCGAGCCGAAAACGGTCTATGCCGGGACCTCGCCGGTCGGCATGTTCCGCAGCGACGACGGCGGCGCGCATTGGCGGCGCCTGCCCGATCCCGCCGTGCCGGAACGGGTGGAGATCAGCTTCCCGCACCGCGTCATGAAGCTCGCCATCAACCCCGTCGCACCCAACGAGATCTTCGCGGTGATGGAGGTGAACGGGGTGATGCGGAGCCGCGACCGCGGCGAGACGTGGGAGGATTGCAACGACGGGCTGGTGCGTCTCGCTGCCGAGCCGCATCTGAGGAACGCCCAGATCTCCGAGCGCGAGTATGAGGGCATGCTCGACGGCCATTCGATCGCGGTGAGCCGCGCCGCGCCCGGCACGGTGATCGTGGCGCTGCGCATGGGGCTGTTCGAAAGCGACGACGAAGGCACGCGCTGGCGCGACATTGAGCTGGGGCGTTTCGCCCACATCCATTACAGCCGCGACATCTGCGTCTCGCCGCACGACCCGAATGTGCTCTATGCGGGAGTCGGCGTCTCGGTGAAGAACGACGACGGCGCGATCTATCGCAGCACGGATCTGGGGCGGAGCTGGGCTCGGTTCGACAACGGAGTTGACCTGAAAAGCTCGATCATGTGCGTCGCCTGCGACCGCGCCAATCCCGACCGCGTCTGGGGCGTCGGGCGGTTCGGCCAGGTCATCGGCACCGAGGACGGCGGGCGCACGTGGTCCGACCGGCCCCTTCCCGCCAATAGCGGCGGCGGGTTCGCGATCGCCTGCGGGTAGGGCGCGCGCCTTATCGCCCCGGGCGGGGAAGCTGCAGCCCGCGGATGGCGATGGCGTTGCGCTGCATCTCGGCCGTGCCGCCGCCGACGACGCCCATGATCGAGTGGCGCAGCACCTGCTCGATCTGGCCGAGCGGCGCCGAGGCCGCGTCCTCGGACAACAGCCCACCCGAGCCGAGTATGTCCATCGCCGCCTCGGCCAGCCGCTCCTGCAATTCGCCGGCGAACACCTTGCTCATGGCCGCCTCGTAGGGCAGGGGCTTGCCCTGCTCGACGAGGCGGGCATTGCGCAGGGTGAATTGCCGCGCGATCTCCAGCTCCGCCGCGAGCCCGCCGATGCGGTCACGCACCACCGGATCGTTGCGCAGCTTCTTGCCGCCGACCTCGGCCGTCTTGACGTATTCGGTGAGTTGGTCGAACACGCGTTGCAGGTGCGCGACCATCGTGCCGATCATCACCCGTTCGGCGGCGAGCGCGCCGGTGATCACCTTCCAGCCGTCGTTGACCGGGCCGACCATGTTGCGCGCCGGCACGCGCACGTCGTCGTAGAACGTCGCCGAAAACGTCTTGCCGTACATGGCGAAGCTCGGCCGGATGGTGATGCCCTTGGTCTTCAAGGGCATCAGGAACACGCTGATCCCGGCGTGCTTGGGTTTGGCGTCGGGATCGGTGCGGACGGCAAGCCACGACCACTCCGCCTTGTCGCCGCCGGTGGACCACAGCTTCTGGCCGTTGATGACCCAGTCGTCGCCATCGCGCTTGGCGCTGGTCCGGAGCGAGGCGAGGTCCGATCCCGCCTCCGGCTCCGAATAGTGCAGCGCGAAGGACCGCTCGCCCGCGAGGAACAGCGGCAGGAACTCCTTTTTCTGCTCGTCCGTGCCGTGCTGGATCAGGCCCGGCCCGACGATGGTCTCGCCCACGTTGTGAAAGCCGGTCGGCGCGTCGACCTTCTGCATTTCCTCGATGAAGGCGAGCTGCTCGGCAGGACTACGCCCGCCGCCGCCTGCTTCCTTCGGCCAGCCGAGCCCGATCCAGCCCTTCTTGCCGAGCGCCTTCGAGAATGCCGCGTCACGGCCGCGGTCCTTGAAGGGCAGGCGTTCATGCGCCTCCTGCTGCGCCGGGCCCCAGTTGGTGGCGAGCCAATCGCGCACCTCCTGGCGGAACGCATTGACGGCGGGATCGGTGTCGTGGGCGGGAAGGTAGGACATGGTTCGCGTCCCTAGGCTAGGTCGGCGGGGCCGAGCAGGTGGTCGGCGAGGGCGGCCCGTGCGCTGGGCGCGCCGCCGAACCGGATCAAATCGGCATGCACGCGGCGGAAATGGCGCGGCGCCTCGTGCTCCTCGGCATAGCCGATGGCGCCGAGCGCGTGGTGCGCCTCGAGCATCGTCTGGCGCAGGGCCGGCCCGCCGAAAGCCAGCGCCGCCGCGGCGAACACGCGCCACGACGGATCGCCACGGTCGTAGGTCGCCGCCGCGTCGTCCATGACCAGGCCCGAGCCGTCCAGATTGATCTTGCAGTTGGCGAGCTTGTGCTGGATGGCCTGGAACGTGCCGATGAGCTGGCCGAACTGGCGGCGCAGCTTGGCATGATCGAGGGCGAGGTCGAAGGCGCGGTGTGCGGCGCCCATCGCCCGTGCCGCCGTGGCGAGCCGCAGCGCCAGCGCCACGTCGGCGAGCTTCTCGGCGGGCAGGGGGACGAAGGCTTCGGGCCGCGTCGCGAACGTCACGTCGCTAAGCGGTGGTACAGCGAGGCCGGGTGTCGCGGTGACCTCGACGCCGGGTGCGCCGGTGGCGACGATCGCGGCGCCTTCGTCGGTCAGAACCACGAAATGGGTCGCCGTCTCGACGCCCTCGACGAAGCGCGCCGTGCCGTTGAGCGAGCCGTTGGCGTAGTCGACGCTGCCGGCCGCCGCATCGCCGTCGAACATGCCGAGCGCGACCGCAGCGGACGCCGTGCCGTCGCGGAGCCCGTCGAGCAGCGCGTGGCCGGCATCGTTGCCGGCGAGCAGCATGTTGGCGGCGACTGCGCCCGGCAGCGGCGCGGGGCAGGAGGCGCGGCCGAACTCCTCGAACACCAGCAATATTTCGCGAAGCCCCGCCTCGTCCGGGTCGGCCCCCAGCGCAGTAAGCCCCTGGCGCGCGCATTCGTCCCAGATCGCGCGCACCGCGCCCGTGTCGGTCGCGCGCTCGACGGCGCCCTCGACCGGCCAGCGCGATTCCAGCAGGCCGCGCACCGAATCGCGCAGGAGCTGGCGTTCCTCCTCGGAGACGCTTGTCATGGCACCTCGCCCCGTTTCATGTTGCACCGATTATCGCGCGGGCCTGCCGGGCTTCGCAACCGGTAGGACGCAGGTCGCCGATGGTGTACCGTTCCCCTGCAAGCCTTGCGAGTGAGGACTTCCATGCCCAAAAGCTTCGTCGCCGCCAACAAATGCGTGACGGTCGAGATCGACGATGGCCAGATCGCCTGGGTGACGCTCAACCGCCCGGAGAAGCGCAACGCCATCAGCCCGGCATTGTCGGACGACATGCAGGAGGCGCTCGACCGGGTCGAGCACGACGAGAACGTCAAGGTGGTCGTGCTGTCGGGCGCGGGCGACTCCTACTCTGCCGGCATGGACCTCAAGGAGTTCTTCCGCGCCTCGGACAATTTGACGCCCGAGAAGCGGGCGGCATTCGGCCGGTCGAGCGCGTGGCAGTGGCGCCGGCTGCGCTTCTTCCTCAAGCCGACGATCTGCATGGTGAACGGCTGGTGCTTCGGCGCCGGGTTCAACTCGATGATCGCGTGCGACCTGGCCGTTGCCGCGGACGAGGCCCAGTTCGGCCTCTCGGAGATCAACTGGGGCATGATCCCCGCCGGCAACGTGCTCAAGAACGTCTGCTCGGTGATGAACGCGCGCGACGCGATGTACTACACCATCACGGCGGAGACGTTCGACGGCAAGCAGGCCGCGGCGATGGGCGTGGTGAACGAGTCGGTGCCGCGCGCGAAGCTGAAGGAACGCGTCACTCGAGGTCGCCAAGGTGCTCGCCGAGAAGAACGTGATGGCGATGCGAGCCTGCAAGTTCGCGGTCAAGCGCGTGAACGAGATGTCGTGGGACGACGCGGACGACTATTTGATGGCGAAGCTCGACCAGATGCGCTTCCACGACACCGAGAAGGGGCGCGAGAAGGGCATGCGCCAGTTCCTCGACGAGAAGACCTACCGGCCCGGCCTCGGGAACTATGACAAATCCCGCTGACACGCTTACGCGCCTCGTCCGGCCGCGCTCGGTCGCGGTCGTCGGCGCCTCGCCCGATCCCACCTCGATGGGCGGCGGGGTGGTGGCGAACCTCGACCGGTTCGGCTATCGCGGCGACATCCACCTGGTCAACCGCAACCGGACGGAAATAAACGGCCGGCCCTGCGTCGCCAGCGTCGACCAGCTTCCCGAAGGGATCGACGTCGTCGGCATATTGGTCCCCCAGGCCGGCATCAAGGACGCGATCGCGGCGGCAGCGCGGCGCAAGGCGGGTTCCGTGGTCGTCTACGCCGCGGGCTTCGCCGAGATGGGCGAGGTCGGCCGCGACGAGCAGGCGGAGCTGGCGGCGCTGGCGCGCGCGGGCGGCATGCGGCTGATGGGGCCGAACGGCATCGGCTTCGTCAACTATGTCGACGGCGTGCCGCTGACGTTCGAGCCGATCCCCGTGCCCGTGCCCGGCGTCGCCCCCGCGGTCGGCATCGTCGCCCAGTCGGGCGCGATGGAGACCAACATGCGGGTCGCCCTGCTCGCCAAGGGGGTGGGCGTCACCTATGCCTTCTCGACCGGCAACGAGGCCGATCTGGGCGCCGAGGATTTCCTCGAGTTCCTGGTCGATGATCCCCAGACGCGCGTGGTCATGGCCTTCGCCGAGCAGTTCCGCCAGCCGCGCCGGATGCTGGCGGCAGCGCGCCGCGCGCGCGAAGCGGGCAAGCCGATCGTGCTGATGCACCCCGGCCGCAGCGCGCGGTCCAGGGCCTCGGCGCTCGTCGCACACCGGCGCGATGGCGGGCGATCACGACATCATGGAGACGCTGGTCCGGCGCGAGGCGGTGGCGCTCGTCGACACGTTCGAGGAGCTGGTCGATACGGCCGAGCTCCTGGTGCGCTTCCCCAAGGCGCCGAACAAGGGGGCGTCGATCATCACCAACTCGGGCGCGTTCAAGGGGTATGCGCTCGATTTCGCCGAGACGATCGGGCTCGACTTGCCGCTGCTCGGCGAAAAGACAGCCGCGGCCGTGAAAGAGGTGATCCCGCCCTTCGCCACGGCCGACAACCCGCTCGACGTGACGGCCCAGACATTGCGCGACCCGACCATCCTCGGGCGCTCGGCGACGCACCTCCTCGCCGACGACGCGATCGGCAGCCTGATCGCCGCGATGATCATCGGCGCGCAGCATAACGCGATGGAGCGGATGGAGCATTTCCTGTCGCTCGCCGCCGACTCCGCCAAGCCGCTGGTGATCGCCGCGCTCGGCGACGAGGTGCCCCTCGCGCCCGGCATCGTCGAGGCGATCCGCTCCCGCGGCGTGCCGTTCTACCGCTCGCCCGAGCGCGCGATGCGCGCCATGGCGCACGTCGTCCGCTATGCCCGGGCGTTGGAGGCGGTGGCGCACAAGGCGGCGCCGGCCGCCATTCCCGATCTCGCCCTGCCGCCCGGCGCCGGCGCCGAATGGCAGGGCAAGGAAGTGCTGCGCGCGCTCGGCATTCCGGTGCCGGACGGCGCGCTCGCTCGGACCGCCGCCGAGGCGGGTGAGGTGGCGGCGCGGGTCGGCTATCCCGTCGTGCTCAAGGCGCAGGCGGCTTCCCTTCCGCACAAGACCGACGCGGGCGGGGTGATCGTGAACATCGCCGACGCGGGGGCGCTCGAGGCGGCGTGGGAACGGCTCCACGCCAACGTCAAGGCCGCGCGGCCCGACGTGACGCTCGACGGGGTGCTGGTCGAGAAGATGGGCTTGCCTGGCCTCGAGATGATCGTCGGCGCACGACGCGATCCCAACTGGGGCCCGGTCGTGCTGGTCGGGCTCGGCGGGGTGTGGATCGAGGCGCTGGGCGACGTGCGCCTGCTGACGACCGACCTGACCGAGGCGCAGATCGCGCTGGAGCTGCACCGCCTCAAGGGCGCGCGGGTTCTGCAGGGCATGCGCAACTCGCCCAAGGCCGACGTGGCGGCACTGGCTCGCGTGGTGGCGAAAATCGCGGCGCTGATGAACGCCCGGCCGGACATCGCAGAGATCGACATCAACCCGCTGGTCGTCCATCCCGACGGCGCGATCGCGCTCGACGTTCTGATCGTCGCGAGGGATTGACGCGGTCGGTCAGGCGATCACGGCCAGCGCCAGCTCTCGGGTGCCGAGGCGCTCGCCGCCTCGCGGCGTCACCACCACCGTGTCGCCGATCTGGGCGGAGCGGCCGTCGGCGCCGCGCGCGCGGGGTTTCAGGATGAAGGTCATGTTCGCCTGGAGCTCGATCTCGCGGAACCGTGCGAGGTCCTCGTCGCCAAGAAGCGCCGGGCTCTCGTCGCCCAGCCCGCGCGCATGCATCATGGGATGCGCCCAGCGGTACTTGCCGCGCCCCGCGGTCTCGACCGTGCGGGCGTAGACATCCATCAGCGTGCCGAGCCTGGTGCCCGGCGTCATGGCCTCGCGGATCGCCTCGAACGCGTCGCGCGCGACCGACAGCATGTCGAGATATTCGTTGCCGGCCGGCCCGAGACTCGCCGGCGCCACGGCCTGGGCCGAGTAGCCGGCGTAGCGCGCCTCGATCTCGTTGGCGATCAGGTCGCCGCGGCGAAGCTCGCGCCCGGTCGGCACGAATTGGCCGTGCCCCACGTCCGGCCCGGTGCCGAAGATCAGCAGCGATGGCAGCTCGCCGTCATGGGCGAGGAGCGCGTGCACCATGGCGGCGTAGACGTCGCGCTCGCGCACGCCGGGGCTCGCCGCGTCGATCATCGCGGCGATCATCGCCTCGATGATGCCCGCGGAGCGCCGCATCAGCGCGACCTCCTCGTCGCTCTTCACCGCGCGGATGTCCTGGATCAGCGGCGTCGCGTCGACGAACTCCGTGTCGGCGAACGCCTTCTTGAGGCGTGCGACGGTGGTCCACGGCACGATGCCGTCGGGCGCGCGGATCAAGCCCGCGAGGCCCGAAATGCCGACGCGCTTCGGCGTGGCCGCCGTCTCGCCCAGCCGCTCGATGCAGTTGTCCGCCCAGTGGTTGCGGCCGTCGCGCACGTCGGCGACCCAGTCCTGGGCCGCCTTCCAGAAGGCCGCGCGGTTGAACACGTAGGCGGTGATTTCGCCCTCGCGCGGGAAGATGGTCAGCGTCTCGGTGCCGAACCCGCCGATGGTGGTGATGTAGCGGGAATCCGCCATCATCTGCTCCCACCGCGCGACATTGGCGGGCAGGACCAGCGCGTCGAGTTCCCAGGCGGTCCATCTCGTCGCGTACCAGCTTGTAGCGCCGGTCGCGCTCCGCGACCGACAGGCGCGGAATGGCGATCGGCTCGGCCGCGTCGGTCATGCGCCGGCCCCGCTCACTCGGCGGCGGAGGCCCACCAGCCGGGCGCCTCCACCACCGTGGTCTCCACCACGAACGTGCTTTCGTAAGCGTGCGCCGTGGCGTCGATCTTCACGTCCCACGGCAAGCGGGAATAGAGCACGATGCGCAGGAAATCGTCCTCGCAGATCACGCTGTGGGCGATGCCGAGCGGCACGAGCGCGAGGTCGCCCGGCGCCATCTTCAGGTTCTCCTCGAACTCGGACATGTTGATCGCGTTGCCGCGGAACTGCAGCCCGAACTCCTCGCTGCGCAGCGCGCGGTGGAACGCGAACTGCTCGCCGTTGGTGTTGTAGCACTCGGCGACGAAGTGCTTGGAACCGCAGAGCTTCGGCCCCGGGCCGCGCCGCCCGGTGATCTCGGTGAAGAAATCGAACGTGCGGATGTGGGTGATACCGCTCTTCGCCGCGTCGCGCTCGAGGCTCGACGCGCCGACCAGCGTCGCGTAGTCGCGCCGCACGGTCGTATAGTATTCCGGCGTGTCGCGCCAAGTGATCATCTTCTCGATCGCCTCGCCGCCCTTGGGCGGGTCGATGGCGATGTCGCGCTTCGCCCAGTCCGGCCCGCCGTGCCGCGTCACCTTGTACTCGACATGGCTGACTTGGTCCTCGGGCTTGAGGATCTCGGTCAGCGGCTCGTTAAGCCGGGCGAACATGCGGCAGCAATCGGCCGTGCCGGACGAGCGGTGGGCGATGCCGCCCGGAATGTGCAGGATCTCGCCGGGCTTCATCTCGTAGGTGCCGAATTCCGTCTCCAGGACCGAGCGGCCGGCGAACTGGAAGAACAGCTCGTCGAAATCGATGTTGCGCACGAAGTGCGGCCGCGTGCCGGTGACATACTCGACGCCGATCCGCTGATCGGTGTTCTCGAAGATGACGAGCGACTGGTTGGGCTCGGTCAGCATGTCGAACGGGCGGAAGCCGGGGACGTAGCGCTTGCCGGTGGCGGTGCCGCGCAACCCTTCTTTCTGGCGCTTGGACCAGGCCGTCATGTGGCTCTGCTTCGGCTCGAACCAGCCGGTCATGAATTCGCGGATATCGGTCATGTCTCGGTCCCTCCAAAGGAACGGCGCGGCCGGCAGGGGGTATCCTTCTTCTCGCGGCCGGCTCGAACGTTAGCCTCCGAAGGGTGGCGGGTCAATCGCGTGACGGGGCCGGCGGAAACGGTTCGGTAACCGGAACCGGATGGAATGGCAGGCGTTGGCGGTCGATTGACTTTCGGTCTGCCACGGGCTACAGCCTGCGCCTTCGAGGGATCCCGCTTCATGTCCGATCTTCCGCGCATTGCCGTGATCGGGCTCGGCTACGTGGGCTTGCCGCTCGCGGTCGGGCTGGCCCGGCACTACCCGGTCACCGGCTTCGACATCGACGTCGAGCGCATCGCCGAACTGAAGTCAGGCCGTGATCGCACCGGCGAAATCGAGCCCGGGCGGCTGCGCGCCTCCACCTTGGCGCTCGCCGGCGATATCGAGGCAATCCGCGGCTTCGACATCTACATCGTGACCGTGCCGACGCCGGTCACCGCCGACAACCAGCCCGACCTCGGCGCCGTCCGCGCCGCCTCGCGCACGGTCGGCCAGGCGATGGCCAAGGGCGCCATCGTGGTCTACGAATCGACGGTCTATCCCGGCGTCACCGAGCAGATCTGCGGGCCCGAGGTGGAGCAGGCCTCGGGCCTCAAGTGCGGGCGCGACTTCTTCCTCGGCTATTCGCCCGAGCGCATCAACCCCGGCGACCGCGAGCACACGGTCGACCGCATCACCAAGGTGGTGGCGGGCCAGACGCCCGAGGTGACGCAGAAGCTCGCCGAGATCTACGGCAACCTCACCGCGGGCGGGGTGTTCGTCGCGCGCGACATCCGCACCGCCGAGGCGGCGAAGGTGATCGAGAACGCCCAGCGCGACATCAACATCGCCTTTATCAACGAGGTGGCGGCGATCTTCCAGAAGATGGGCATGTCGGTCTACGACGTGCTCGAGGCGGCGAACACCAAGTGGAACTTCCTGCGCTTTTCGCCGGGCCTCGTCGGCGGGCACTGCATCGGCGTCGACCCGTTCTACCTGGCCCATGCGGCAGCGGCGATCGGCCACCATCCGGAGATCATCCTGGCCGGACGGCGCATCAATGACGGGATGGGCGGCTTCATCGCCGAATGCATCGCGCGCGAGTTGGCGCTCAAGGGCAAGGGGGCAGGCGCGAAGATCCTGGTGCTCGGCCTCACCTTCAAGGAGAACGTGCCGGACCTGCGCAACAGCCACGTGGTCGACGTGATCCGCGGGCTGAAGTCGCGCGGCTTCGAGGTCGAGGTGCACGACCCCTACGCCGATCCCGCCGAGGCCAAGCACGAATATGGCATCGCGCTGCGCCCGACGCTCGACGGCGCGACCGGCTTCGACTGCGTCGTCGGTGCCGTGCCGCACGCGCCCTACGTCGCTTTCACGCCGGAGACGTTCGCGGGGCTTCTCAAGCCCGGCGGGCTTGTCGCCGACATCAAGGGCATGTGGCGCAGGGCCGCCTTGCCGCCCGGCTACGCCCGCTGGGGGCTGTAAAAGCCCACGGCGCTTCTCCCAAGCAAGATTGTCACCCCGGACGGCGAGCATGCGAGCCGATCCGGGGCCCACCGCGCCCGGTCACGGAAGCGGAAGGATGGGTCCCGGCTCTCGCCGCCGCGGGCGGCTCGGCCGGGATGACAATCGGGATATGCCCTACTGCTTCTTCCGCGCCGGGGCTTTCTTGGCCGTCGGGCGCTTGGCGGTGCGGGCGGCCGAGGCGCGCTTGGCGCGGCCCTTGCCCTTCGCCGAGCCAGGGTTCACCACCGACTGGAAGCCCGGGCGGTACTTCTTCTCGTCGATGAAGTCGTTGATACCGCGCGCCCGCGTGTTCTCGGCGTCACGGAAGCGGAGCTGCTCGCCCTTCGCCTGAAGGTAGTCGTACGCGTGCTCGATCGGCATGTCGCGCACCATGCGGATCGCCTCCTTGGTGGCCTGCACGGCGGCGAGCGGCTTGGACATGAGCAACTTTGCGAGCTTCACCGTCTCGGCGCGGAGCTTGGCGCGCGGCACCGACTTGGTGACGACGCCCAGCTGCTCCGCTTGCTTGCCGGTGAAGGTCTCGCCCGTGCAGGCGTAGTAGAGCGCCTTGCGGTAGGTCATCATTTCGCACACGACCTTGGAGACGAGCCCGCCTGGCAGGATGCCCCAGTTGATCTCGGAAAGCCCGAACACTGCGTCGTCGGCGGCGATGGCGAAGTCGCACGCGGCGAGCGGCGTGAAGCCGCCGCCGAAGCAGAACCCGTTGACCATCGCGATGGTCGGCTTCGACATGCCCGACAGGCGATACCAGTTCCAGCTCCGGTCGGCGTCGCGCGCGCGGAGCCGGCCCGCGGGGTCGTTGTCGAGCGCGCGGAAGAACTCCTTCAAATCCATGCCGGCGGTCCAGGCCGGCCCCTTGCCGGTCAGCACGACGACCTTCACCTTGGGATCGCCCGCGATCTCGGTCATCAGGTCGACCATGTCGAAGCAGAGTTGCGGGCTCATCGCGTTGCGCTTCTCGGGCCGGTTGAAATAGACCCAGCCGATGCCGTCCTCGTTCTCGAACAGCACGGTCTCGTACTTGCGGTAGGCCATCGGACGTTCCTCTTCGGTTTTCCGCGCTCAGGGCGCGGGCTTGGCGTCGATCAGGACGAACATGACGGTGCAGGGCTTGTCTGTGCGGTTCGACCAGGCGTGGTTGGTGCCGCGCTGGATCAGCGCGTCGCCCTGTTTCATCAGGATCTCGCCTTCGTCCATCAGGGCGTAGATCTCGCCCTCGATGACGATGACGTAGTCGATCGTGTCGGTCTTGTGGAAGCCGGGGTGGCGCGGCTGTCCGCGGTCGAGCGCGGCGTCGGCGCCCATGGCGTGGAACGCGGCCTCGCGGTCGTAATCGGCGAAACGCTCCTTGTCCGGCCGGTACTCGATGATGCGGAACACACTGCCGCCCTTGGGCGGCAGGATCCCGAACTTGTGGTCCATCACCTCGTCGTTGCCGGCATTCGTCGCGGGCGTCTCGCGCGTCTCCCACAGCTCGGTGACGGTCGGCGCGCCGGGTGCGGGGGTGAAGACGAAGGGCGAACCGCCGTCCATCACGAAGACGGACTTTCCCTCCGCGTTGTGGCCGGTCACGATCCGGCGCACGGGCTTCGCCATTCCCCCTCGCTCCCTGCACGCACCGTTCGCCCTTCGATACGTCCCGCTTCGCGGGCGACCCAGGGCGAACGGTGCCGTTCCGCGCGTCAGTCCACCTTCACCGCGCCGAGGCCGGGGCGGTACTCCTTCTTGTCGATGAACTTCTCGATGCCCTGGTCGCGCGAGTGCTTCTGATCGACGAAGCGCAGCGCGGTGTTCTTGACCGCCAGGTACTCGTAGGCGGCTGGCACGTCCATTGTGGCGACGTAGCGCAGCGCTTGCTTGGTGTAGGCAAGCGCCATCGGCGGCTTTTCCATCAGCTCCTTGGCGAGCTTGACCGTCTCCTCGCGCAGCTTGTCCTTCGGCACCGAGTAGTTGATGAGCTTCATGTCGGCGGCTTGCTTGCCGTTGAAGGTGCGCCCGGTCATCGCATAGAGCATGCCGTCGCGGGTCGCCATCATGTCGGCGACCACCTTGGAGACGAGTCCGCCCGGGATGATGCCCCAGTTCACCTCGCTGAGCCCGAACGTCGCCTCGTCGGCGGCGACCGCCAGGTCGCAGGCGCACAGCGGCACGAAGGCGCCGCCGAAGCAGTAGCCATGCACCATCGCGATGGTCGGCTTGCGGCAGTTGGTGATGCATTCCCACTGCCAGCGCTTGTTGGCCATCCAGGCGCGGAACTGGTTGTCCGGCCGGTTGTCGTTGGCGCGGAAATATTCCTTGAGGTCCATGCCCGCGCTCCACGCCGGGCCCTCGCCGGCCAGCACGATGACCTTGGTCTCCTCGTCGGTCTCGTACTTGAGCCAGGCCTGCTCCATGTCGAAGCAGAGCTGCGGGCTCATCGCGTTGCGCTTCTCCGGCCGGTTGAAGTAGATCCAGGTGATCCCGTCCTCCTTCTCGACCTTCACGGTTTCGTAGGTGTCAGCAACGGTCGCCATCTGCGTCTCGCCTTTCTTTGGGGTTTGCGGGGTCTTCGCTCAGCGCGGGCGCGCGGTGATCTTCTGGCCGAGGAAGCCGGTCAGGATCTCGCCGGTCAGCACGTCGGATTCGATCAGCCAGACGAGCGTGTGCGCGACGTCCTCGGGCGTGTTCACGCGGCGCAAGGGCGCGGTGTTGATCACCGAGGTCTTGGCCTTCTCGTAGGCTTCGTCGCCCAGGAGGCCGCGCATCCAGCGCCCGTCGATGAAGCCGGGCGCGACGGCGTTGACCCGGATGCCGTCTGGCCCGAGCTGACGGGCGAGCGCCGTGACCAGCACGTTGATCGCGCCCTTGGACGCCGAGTAGGCCATGCAGCTTCCGGTGCCGTCGATCGCGCCGAGGGCGGAGACGATGGAGACCGCGCCCTCGCCCTGCTTGCGCATGTGCGGCAGCGACGCGCGGATCGCCTGGTAGGTGCCGATGGTGTTGACCGAATAGATGTCGAGGAAGTCCTGCGCGCTGAGCTCCTCCATGTCCTGCGAGGCGACCTTCTTGGTCCGACCCGCGGAGCACACGACGATGTCGAGCCGGCCCCAGCGCTTCGCCGCCTCGTCGGCCATGCGCCGGCAATCCTCGTCCTTCGAGACGTCTGCCTTGCACAGCATCGTGTCGACCTGGAAGGCGCGGCAGGCCGCCTCGGTTTCCTTCGCCTCGGCCTCGGACTTCGTGTAGTTGATGACGACGTTGCAGCCCTTCGAGGCGAGAAGCCGCGCCGTGGCTGCGCCCACGCCGGTGGCCGAGCCGGTGATGACGGCGGCGCGTCCCTTGACGTCCATGCGTTTCCCCTCCGCGGCCCCCATCCTCGCCGATGGCGCGCCGTCCTTGTTCGTTGCTGGAAGCATTCTACCCGAGGATCGCGCTTTGGCGAGGGGCGGATTTGCACCGGTCACGCCTGTGACAGGTCGCTCACAGGCCGGAACAGGGCGGCGGAAGGGTGCGTTGGCCAGACAGTGGTAACAGAGAAAGGAGGTCGAGCATGCGCAAAATGCTGCTGCTTACGGCTGCACCGCTCCTCGCGAGTGCGCTGGCCGCCGGTCCCGCACTGGCGTGGGACAACAATCATCCGGCCAATACCGGAGCGCGGGCGAACGTCGCGACCGCCGACACGAACGCGAACGCGAACGCCGCGACCTCGTACGGCAATGACGAGATCACCGACGCGCGCCAGACACTCCAGAACGCCGCGAACGTCGTGGCGAAGATGAAGTCCGATCCGGACATGGCCCGGATCCTGCAGAATGCCGAGGGCGTATTCGTCGTTCCGCACCTGTGGAAAGGCGGCTTCATCATCGGCGGCACCGGCGGGGAAGGTGTGCTGCTGGTGAAGAAGGACGGCCAGTGGGCGAACCCGGTCTTCTACGGCGTCGGCTCCGTCACGTTCGGCGCGCAGGCCGGCGGCGCCGAGGGGCCGGTCGCCTTCGTGCTGATGACGCCGAAGGCGGTCGACAGCTTCACCGGGCGCAACAACTTCTCGCTCAACGCCAATGCGGGCCTGACCATCGTCAACTATTCGGCGAAGGGTCAGGTGACTGCGGGCAAGGGCGACGTGGTGACGTGGTCCAACCAGGGCGGGCTTTATGCCGGCGCCACGGTCTCGGGTGCGGACATCAGCCCCGACAACAGCATGAACCAGGCGTTCTACGGCCGGAAGGTCGACCCGAAAGCGATCCTGGCGGGCAACGTGCCGAGTCACGTGAAGAACCCTCTCGCGACCGAGCTTCCGGGCTGACGTTCGGGCGTTTCGCAAAGTAGCGCGAACGGGCGGCGGTCCTTCGGGGCCGCCGCCTTTCCGTGCGCTCCGCGTGGCGGTGGAACCCGCCCTCGCCGCTTTCCGTTTTCAGAAGACACATCCCTGGAGGGAGACGAACCATGCGCATGACGCTTTTTGCCGCCGCATCGCTGGCGGTCGCAGGCGGCCTCGCCGCCGCGGGCGGGCCGGCGCGGGCGGAGATCGTCCACACAGTATACGGCGCGACGCCGGTCGTGAGCTTCGGCCACCGGGTCTCGCCACAGCAGCACTTGGTCGAGCGAGCGGCCGACGTGATCGCGCGAATGAAGGCGGATACCGGCATCGATCCGCTGGTCCGCCAGGCCAAGGGCGTTTTCGTCGTTCCCGAGTTCGGACGGCCCCGCGGTCGCGCTTGCCCGCCACGGCACCTGGACGGGCCCAGTCTTCTATACGGTCGCCGGTGCCATCCGTGGTCCCTTGGTGATGGTGCTGCTGACCGACCGCGCGCTCGCCCGTTTCGCGGCCCACGGTTCCGTCAACGCGGTCGGGTTGCGGGTCATGGAGGCGCGGACGGCGCGCCGCAACGGTGAGGCCGGGGCTGACGCGATCGTCTGGAGTCCCTCCGAGCACTTCGCCATCCGCCGCCTCGGCGGTATGGCCGTTTCTGCCAGCGCCACCGACAACGAGGCCTATTACGACCAAGCCGTGACCCCGCGTGAGGTGCTGTACGACCGGGCGCCGATGCCGCACGCGCGCGTGGCGTGGCGGGCGCTGGAGGGGTAGCTACAGGCTCAGAAGCGGGGCAAGGCGCGCGTCTATTTCGTCCAGCACCGCGTCCGGCGCGGCGCCAACGATTTCGATCCTGCGGGCCTCGCGGTCGACGCTCCGCACGTGGTCCACCAGCAAGACGCCCTCGATCGCGAGGCCAGGCGGAAGCCTGATCTCCAACGGCCAGCCACGGACGCGGCTGGTGATCGGGTAAACGACCGCGAGGCTCGAGCGTGCATGGTAGGCGGGGGCCGTCAGCACAATCGCCGGGCGGCGGCCCGCCGCGCGCGATCCCTTTCCCGCGATGCGCGCGCCACAGTAAAGTCACGCTGGCCGGATGGCGGCAACAAAGATAATCGGATCAATCGGTTATATGGCAGCGTTGGCGCCGACGTGGGGTAGCCATCTGTGCGCCGTCCTGCGAACGTAATAGGAACACTCTTTGGCCATAATCCAGCGCGAGGCTGGGAATAACTTCGTGAACCCAGCTCTAGCACAACCTCAATCGCAGCGGTCCGCCATTACCTCAACGGCGCGTGTTAGGTCTTTGATTTTACTCTATCTCCCATTGACACCCAATTTTGCCCATGATATCCCATCCTGTCCCAAGCCTGCAATGTGCCGGGACGGGACCCGCGGTCGGCCGCCAGCGGCGGGCCGCGCGTCGGGGGAACGGGTTTGGACGGCTTCTCGTCGAACTATACCAACAAGGTCGACCGCAAGGGGCGCGTCTCCGTGCCCTCGCCCTGGCGGCAGACCTTGGCGACGCGCGGCCAGCAGGGGATCGTCGTCTACCCGTCGCTCACGGTGACTGCGCTCGAGGCGGTGGGCCGCGACATCCTCGATCTCGTCACGGCGAAGCGGCTGGACCGGACGCTCGCCGACGGCGACTTTTCCTCGCCGCTGATGGGCCGGCGGAACGACCTCGTGGATTTCATCCTGGCCGAGCTGCGCGATCTGCCGTTCGACGGCGAGGGGCGCATCGTCCTTCCTCGCCAGATGGCCGAGCCGATGGGCATCGAGGATGAGGTGACCTTCGTCGGCCGCGGCGAAGGCTTCCAGCTCTGGCAGCCGGCTGCCTATCGCGCGCATCGCGACGCCTGGGCGGCGCAGCTCCGCGCCCAGGTGGCCAGCGGGGGTGCGGCATGAACCGCCACCGTCCCGTCCTGCTCGACGAGGTGCTGACGGCTCTCGCCCCGCGCGATGGCGGCGTCTATGTCGACGGCACGTTCGGCGCCGGCGGCTATGCCCGCGCCATACTCGACGCCGCGGACTGCGCCGTGTGGGGCATCGACCGCGACCCCGACGCGGTGGCGCTCGGCGCGGCACTCGCGGATTTCTATCGCGGCCGTCTCACCGTCGTCGGCGGGCGGTTCGGCGACATGCGCGCGCTCCTGGGCGCGCGCGGGATCGACAAGGTCGACGGCATCGCGCTCGACGTCGGCGTCTCCTCGCCGCAGCTCGACATGGCCGAGCGCGGTTTCTCGTTCCGCCTCGATGGGCCGTTGGACATGCGGATGGAGCGGTCGGGCACCAGCGCAGCCGACCTCGTCAACGCGCTGCCCGAGGCCGAGCTCGCCGACATATTGTTCCGCTATGGCGAGGAGCGCGCCTCGCGCCGCATCGCACGCGCCATCGTCGCCGCCCGCCGCGAACGGCCGATCACCCGCACCGGCGAACTCGCCGAGCTGGTGCGCGGTGCGGCGCCGCCCGCGAAGCCGGGGCCGCGGCGCATCGATGCCGCGACGCGTACGTTCCAGGCGCTCCGCATCGTGGTGAACGACGAGATCGGCGAGCTCGCCCGCGCGCTCGCCGCTGCCGAGGCGCTGCTCGCCGCCGGCGGACGCCTCGCGGTCGTGACGTTCCATTCGCTCGAAGACCGCGAGGTGAAGAATTTCCTGCGCGCCCGCTCCGGCGCCGCCCCGCGCGCCTCGCGCCATTTGCCCGCGACCGCCGCCGCACGCGCGCCGACGTTCCGCCTGATCGGCCGCCAGCCGGTGCGACCGGGCGCGGCCGAGCTTGCCGCCAACCCGCGCGCCCGCTCGGCCCGGCTTCGCGCCGCCGAGCGCACCGCCGCTTCCCTCGCGGGGGAGGGAACGGCATGACCCTGCGTTCCACCATCATGTGGCTCGCGCTGACCGTCGCCGCCGGCACGTCGCTCTACATGGTCAAGCACCAGGTGCAGGACCTCGAGGACCGGCTCGCCGTGTTCGACGCCCAGGTGGCGAAGGACCGCGCCGCGATCCACGTGCTGCATGCCGAGTGGGCGTATCTCACCCGTCCCGCCCGCCTCTCGGAGCTGGTGAAGAACCATCTCGACCTGGTGCCGCCGCGGCCGGACCAGATCGTCACCTCGATCGAGCGCATCCCGATGGCGCCCGTGGACGACGCGCCGGCCGGCGCACTCGGCGGCATGGACCGGCCGATGAAGACAGCGACGTCGACGCCATGACCGGCCTCGGCCACCAGATCGGCCACCAGACCGGCACGCAGGGCGTCGCGCGACACGTGATCGAGCGGGCGCGGAGCCGCATCCTGGTCGGCGGCGTGGTGTTCTTCGCGGCGTTCGTCGCCGTGGGCCTCCGCCTCGCCGATCTCGCGCTGCTGCACGGCGACGACCCGGCGCTCGCCGCGATCGAACTCGGGCAGGACGGCGCAGTCGGACCGGCGCGCCGACATCGTCGACCGCAACGGACGGCTGCTCGCCACCTCGCTCGCCACCGCCTCGCTCTATGCCGACGCGCGGCTCGTGCCCGACGCCGCGAAGGCCGCGGCCGAGCTCGCCAACCTGCTGCCCGATCTCGACCGTGCGAAGGCTGCGGCGGCTCTCGCCTCGAATCGCCCGTTCGTCTGGATCCGCCGCGCGCTGACGCCGCGCCAGGAGTACGAGGTGAACCGGCTCGGCATCCCTGGCCTCGACTTCAAGGAGGAGGAGCGGCGCGTCTACCCGATGGGCTCGCTCGCCGCGCACGTGCTCGGCTTCACCGACGTCGACGGGCACGGCATCGCCGGCGTCGAGATGGCGCTCGGCAAGACGCTGCGCGCCGGCGACGGGCCGCTGCGCCTCTCGATCGACGCGCGCATCCAGAACGTGATGGCCGAGGCGCTGGGCCAGGCGGTGGACGATTTCCACGCGGTGGGCGGCGCCGGCATCGTGCTCGATGCGAAGAACGGCGAGGTGCTGGCGCTCGCCTCGGTGCCGACCTACGACCCGAACCGGCCGGGCGACATCACCAAGGACGCGCTGTTCAACCGCGCGACGCTCGGCGTCTACGAGATGGGCTCGACCTTCAAGACGATGACGCTGGCGATGACGCTCGACGAAGGCGTCTCGACGCTGGCCACGAGCTACGACGCGACCAAGCCGATCCACATCGCGCGCTTCACCATCAACGACTACCATGCCGAGCGGCGCTGGCTGACGCTTCCCGAGATCTTTGCCTATTCGTCGAACATCGGCGCGGCGCGCATCGCGCTCGCGGTCGGCGGAACGGCGCAGCGCGCTTTCCTTCAGAAGATGGGCCTGCTCGCCCCCTCGCCGATCGAGCTGCCCGAGGTCGGCAAGCCGCTGGTGCCCGACCGGTGGGGCGAGATCACCACCATGACGGTGGGGTTCGGCCACGGCATCTCGGTGACGCCGATCCAGCTCGCCTCGGCCGTCGCGGCGGTGGTGAACGGCGGCATCCTCTATCCGCCGACCATCCTGCGCCGGGCGCCCGGCACCACGCTGGTGGGGCGGCGGGTCGTCTCGCCGCGCACCTCGGCCGAGATGCGCAAGCTCTTCCGCCTCGTCGTCACCGACGGCACCGGCAAGTTCGCCGACGCGCCGGGCTATGTGGTCGGCGGCAAGACCGGCACGGCCGAGAAGGTGGGCGGCCACCGCTACGAGCGCCACTCGCTGCTTTCCTCGTTCGCCGGCGCCTTCCCGATGACCGACCCGCGCTACGTCGTGCTCGCCATCGTGGACGAGCCGCACGGCACCAAGAAGACCCACGGGTTCGCGACCGGCGGCTGGGTGGCCGCGCCGATCGTGCGCCAGGTGGTCGAGCGCATGGCGCCGATGATGGGCATCCTGCCGACCGATCCCGACTCGCCCAAGGTCGCGGCGCTGCATCTGGACATCCGTCCCGAGCACGGCCCGGCCCCCGTCCATTCTCCCGCTTCCGGAGTGCGTCGCGTTGCGTCTAACTGAGTTGACCGGCTCCGACACCGCGCGTGGCCCCGATCCCGAGATCGCCGGGATCGCGTCGGATTCGCGCCGGGTGGCGGCGGGATATCTATTTGCGGCGCTGCCCGGCGCCGCGGCGAACGGGCGTGCCTTCATCGCCGACGCCGTGGCGAAGGGCGCGGTCGCTGTGCTCGCGCCCCGGGGCACCGCGGTGCCCGCGGGCGTCGCGCTTGTCACCGACGACAATCCGCGCCGGCGCCTCGCCCTCGCCGCGGCAAGGTTCTATGGCGCCCAGCCCGAGATCGTCTGCGCCGTCACCGGCACCAACGGCAAGACCTCGGTCGCCTCTTTCGCGCGCCAGCTCTGGTCCGCGCTCGGACGGCGCGCGGCCTCGATCGGCACGCTCGGCCTCGTCGCGCCGTCGGGTGCCGTCGCCGGCGCGCTGACCACGCCCGATCCGGTGGCGCTGCATGCGATGCTGGCCGATCTGGCGCGCGACCGGGTCGACCGCCTCGCCCTCGAAGCGTCGAGCCACGGCATCGCCCAGTCGCGCCTCGACGGCGTCGCGCTCCGCGCCGCCGCCTTCACCAACCTGACGCGCGACCATCTCGACTACCACGCCGACATGGACTCCTATCGCGCGGCCAAGCTCCGCCTGTTCGACACGCTGTTGCCGGGCGACGGCGTCGCGGTGCTCAACGCCAACTCGCCCGAGTTCGACGCGTTCGCCCACGCCTGTCGCGCCCGCGGCCAGCGCGTCATTTCGTATGGCGAGAACGGTGTCGACATCCGGCTCGACAAGATCGTCCCGCACGCCCACGGCAGCCACGTGCGCTTCACGGTGGACGGCGACACCTATGAATCGGAGCTCGCGCTGGTCGGCGCCTTCCAGGCGATGAACGCGCTCTGCGCGCTCGGGCTGGTCGCTGCAACCGGCGAGGACGCGGCACGCGCCGCCGCCGCGCTCGACCGGCTCGAAGGCGCGCGCGGCCGGCTGGAGCTGGCGGCAATGCATCTCTCCGGCGCGCCGATCTATGTCGACTATGCCCACACGCCGGACGCGCTCGCGACTGTGCTGCGCGCGCTGCGCCCGCATACTGCCGGACGGCTCGTCGTCGTGTTCGGCTGCGGCGGCGAGCGCGACCGCGGCAAGCGCCCTCAGATGGGCCGCATCGCGCACGACCTCGCGGACGCTACGATCATCACCGACGACAATCCGCGCAGCGAGGATCCAGCCGCAATCCGCGCCGAGATCCTGCCCGCCTGCCCGGGCGCGCGCGAGATCGGCGACCGCGCCGAGGCGATCTACACAGCCGCCGCCGGGCTCGCGGCGGGCGACGTGCTGGTGCTCGCCGGCAAAGGGCACGAAACCTACCAGATCGTCGGCGCCGAGAAGCGCCCGTTCGACGACGCCCAGGTGGCGCGCGCCGCGGTCGCAGCGCTCGCAGGCAGGGCGACATGACGGCGCTCTGGACCTCGCGGGATGTCGCCGCGGCGACGGGCGGGCGGGCGACGCGCGCCTGGCAGGCGCAAGGCGTCTCGATCGACAGCCGCACCGTGGCGAAGGGCGACCTGTTCGTCGCGCTCGCCGGGCCGAACTTCGACGGCCACGATTTCGTCGCCGATGCGCTGAAGCGCGGCGCGGCGGCCGTGATGGTGGCGCGCGTGCCCGACGGCGTGGCGAAGGACGCGCCGCTTCTCATCGTCGGCGACACGATGGCCGGGCTCGAAGCGCTCGGCCGCGCCGGCCGGAAGCGGGCCGGCGCGAAGATCGTCGCGGTCACCGGCTCGGCCGGGAAGACCGGTGTGAAGGAGGCGATCCGCCACTGCCTCGCCCGGCACGGCGAAACGGCGGCGAGCGCGGGCAGCCTCAACAACCAGTGGGGCGTGCCTTTGTCGCTCGCCCGCATGGCGCGCGATGCGAAGTTCGGGGTGTTCGAGGCGGGCATGAACCATGCGGGCGAGATTTCTCGCCTGACCCGCATGATCCGCCCACACGTCGCAATCATCACCAACATCGAGGCGGCGCACATCGAGTTCCTCGGCTCGCTGGACGCCATCGCCGATGCCAAGGCGGAGATTTTCGAGGGCGTGGAGGGGGGCGGCGTCGCGGTGCTGAACCGCAACTCGCCGCAGTACGGCCGGCTCGCCGCCCATGCGGCGCGCGCGCCGGCCGTCGCGCGCATCGTCACGTTCGGCCGCGACTCGCAGGCCGACGTGCGGCTGGTCGATGCGACCCCCGGACCGGATGGCAGCGACGTGCGCGCGAGCGTGTTCGGGCGCGAGATCGCCTACCGCGTCGGGCTCGCCGGTCCGCACTGGCAGGCGAACAGCCTCACCGTCCTCGCCACCGTCGTCGCGCTCGGCGAGGATGTGGACGCAGCCGCCGGCGCGCTCGCCGACCTTGCGGCGCTGCCCGGCCGCGGCGCACGCCATGCGCTGAGCGTCGCGGGCGGCACGGCGACGCTGATCGACGAGAGTTACAACGCCAATCCCGCCTCGATGCGGGCGGCCATCGCGACACTCGCCGCTGCGCGGCCCGGCCGAGGCGGACGCCGCATTGCGGTACTCGGCGACATGCGCGAGCTGGGCGGGGAGTCGCGCGCGCTGCATGTCGGGCTCGCCCGCCCGCTTACGGACAACGCCATCGACTTGGTGTTCTGCGCGGGCGAGGAGATGGCGCGGCTCTTCGCGGCGCTGCCGCGCGCGCAGCGCGGCGCCCACGCGGCGACGGCGGCGGAGCTCGCGCCCGTGGTCGCCGGCGCCCTGCGCCCGGGCGACGTCGCGATGGTCAAGGGCTCGCACGCCTCGGGCATGCACGCCATCGTCGCGCAGCTCATCGAAGGCGCGAACGGCAATCACACGCCGCGCCGGCGCGCGGCAAACGGGTAGGGGACGATGCTCTACAATCTCCTCTATCCGCTGGTCAGCGAGGTCGGGTTTTTCAATCTGTTCCGCTATCTGACGTTCCGCACCGGCGCGGCGATCATCACGGCGCTCGCCATCTCGTTTCTGTTCGGCCCGCCGATCATCCGCTGGCTGAAGGCGCGCCAGAAGCACGGCCAGCCGATCCGCGACGACGGCCCGGCAAGTCACCTGCTGACCAAGGCCGGCACGCCGACCATGGGCGGCGCGCTGATCCTGCTGGCCCTCGCGGTCTCGACCCTCCTTTGGGCCGACCTCACCAACGGCTACGTCTGGGCCGTGCTGTTCGTGACCATCGGGTTCGGCGCGGTCGGCTTCGCCGACGACTACCGCAAGCTCACCAGCCGGTCGCACCGCGGCGTGCCGGGCCGCGTGCGCCTCGCGGTCGAGCTGGCGATCTCGATTGTCGCCGCCGTCTGGGTGATGCACCTCACGCACGAGCCGCTGACCACCGCGCTCGCCGTGCCGTTCTTCAAGAACCTGCTGATCCAACTCGGCTGGTTCTTCCCGCTGTTCGCCGCGGTTGTGGTGGTCGGCTCGTCCAACGCGGTGAATTTGACCGACGGGCTCGACGGGCTTGCCATCGTGCCGGTGATGATCGCCGCCGCCTGCCTCGCTCTGATCTCCTATCTCGCCGGCAACGCGATCTTCGCCAACTATTTGCAGATCCACGCCGTGCCCGGCGCGGGCGAGCTTTCCGTGCTGTGCGGCGCGCTGGTCGGCGCGAGCCTCGGCTTCCTCTGGTTCAACGCGCCGCCCGCGATGGTGTTCATGGGCGACACCGGCTCGCTCTCGGTCGGCGGCGCGCTCGGCACCGTCAGCGTCGTCACCAAGCACGAGCTGGTGCTCGCCATCATCGGTGGGCTGTTCGTCTTGGAGACCGCGTCGGTGATCGTGCAGGTCGCCTCGTTCAAGCTCACCGGCCGGCGGGTGTTCCGCATGGCGCCGCTGCACCACCATTTCGAGCAGAAGGGCTGGAAGGAGCCGACCATCGTGATCCGCTTCTGGATCATCGCGATGATCCTGGCGCTCGCCGGCCTTTCCACCCTAAAGCTGCGGTGAGGACTGCATGATCCCGATCCCCGCCCGCAGGAATTCCCGCGTCGCCGTGTTCGGGCTCGGCGGCTCCGGCATGGCCGCCGCCGCCGCGCTCGTCGCCTCGGGAGCGCGTGTCTCGGCGTGGGACGACGATGGCAAGCGGCGCGAGGCGGCGCTCGCCGCCGGCCTGCCGCTGATCGACCTCTACAAGTGCGCGTGGCGGCCGATCGACGCGCTGGTGCTGGCGCCCGGCATCCCGCTCACCCATCCCGCGCCGCACCCGGTCGCCGCGCTCGCCGCCAAGTCGAAGACGCCGATCCTCGGCGATATCGAGCTGTTCTGCGAAGCCCTGCCGGAGGCCACGGTGATCGGCATCACCGGCACCAACGGCAAGTCGACGGTCACGGCGCTGCTCGGCCACGTGCTGCGCGAATCGGGCCGCGCCGTCGCGGTCGGCGGCAATCTCGGCCCGCCCGCCCTCGCTCTTGACCTGCTGCCCAAGGGCGGCGCCTACGTGCTCGAACTCTCGTCCTACCAGCTCGACCTGACGCACGAGGCGCGGTTCGACATCGCCGTCCTGATCAACGTGACGCCCGACCATCTCGACCGGCACGGCGACATGGCGGGCTACGTCGCCGCCAAGCGCAAGATCTTCCGCACGCGAAAGACGGGCGGGCAGACCGCCATCGTCGGCATCGACGATTCGTACGGCCGCGACATCCACGAGGCACTGCGGCGCGAGGGGCGTTGGCGTGTCGTGCCGGTCTCCGGAGCCGCGCGCGTGCCCGGGGGTGTCTACGTCGCGGACGGCGTTTTGCACGACGAGACCGGCGGCGGCGATCCGAAGCTCGACCTCCGTCCGATCGCGACCTTGCCCGGCCGGCACAACTGGCAGAACGCGGCGTGCGCCTGGGCCGCGGCGCGCGCGGCCGGCGCCGATGCTGCCGGCATCGCGGCGGCGATGGCGCGCTACCCCGGCCTCGCTCACCGGCAGGAGCGCATCGCCGCCGTCAACAACATCGCCTTCGTCAACGATTCGAAGGCGACCAACGGGGAGTCCGCGGCGCGCGCGCTCGAATGCTACGACAATATCTACTGGATCGTCGGCGGCCAGGCGAAGTCGGATGGGCTCGCGCCCTGCCTCGACAGGCTCGCGCCGGTGCGCCGCGCTTATGCCATCGGCGCCGCCGCCCCGCGCTTCGCCGCCGAACTCGACGGGCGCGTGCCGGTGACGCGCTCGGGCGATCTCGCCCGCGCGATCCGCGACGCCTATGCCGACGCGCGCAAGGCCGGCCGGCCGGCCGTGGTGCTTCTTTCGCCCGCCTGCGCGTCGTTCGACCAGTTCGCCAATTTCGAGGCGCGCGGCGAGGCGTTCCGCGCTGCCGTCGATCGCCTGGCGAAGAAGGAGGCGCGATGACTGCCTTCGACCGCGCCGATACGTCCGTGCTCGGCCGTTGGTGGTGGACGGTCGACCGCTGGACCCTGTTCGCGCTGGTCGCGCTCGCCGCGTTCGGCGTGTTCATGGCGCTGGCGGCGAGCCCGGCGGTCGCCGAGCGCATCGGGCTCGACCCGTTCTACTTCGTGCGCCGACAAGCAGGGCTGATGGTGCCCGCCCTCGCGCTGATGATCGCGACGTCGCTCCTCGCGCCCAAGGGCGTGCGCCGCATCGCGCTGATCGTGTTCGCGGTGGCGATGGTCCTGCTGGTCGCGACCTTCTTCATGGGGTTCGAGGTCAAGGGTGCGCGGCGCTGGATCGACCTCGCGGGCTTCACCCTGCAGCCGTCGGAATTCGTGAAGCCGACCTTCGCCGTCGTCACCGCCTGGCTGTTCGCGGCAAGCCGCACCAACCCCGACTTCCCGGGCAACGCCATCTCCATCGCGCTCTACCTCGTCGTCGTCGCGCTCCTCATCCTGCAGCCCGATTTCGGCATGGCGGTGATGATCTCGGTGGTGTGGTTCGCGCAGTTCTTCATCGCCGGCCTGCCGCTGATGTGGGTGGCGGTGCTCGCCGGGGTCGGGCTCTGCGGCATGGTGGGCGCATATTTCGCCTTGCCGCACGTGGCGCTCCGCATCGACCGGTTCCTCGACCCGTCGCTCGTCGGCTACCAGATCAAGCGCTCGCTCGAGGCGTTCGAGCATGGCGGCGTGTTCGGCCGTGGGCCGGGCGAGGGCACGGTGAAGCTGCTGCTGCCCGACGCGCACGCCGATTTCGTGTTCGCCGTCACCGGCGAGGAGTTCGGGCTGATCTGCTGCCTCCTCGTGGTCGCGGTGTTCGCCTTCATCGTGCTGCGCGGCTTCTCGCGCATGATGGTGGAGCCCGACCTGTTCGTGATCCTGGCCGTCGCCGGGCTCCTCGCCCAGTTCGGGCTGCAGGCCTTCATCAACATGGGCTCGACCATCGACCTGCTGCCGACCAAGGGGATGACGCTTCCCTTCATCTCCTATGGCGGCTCGTCGCTGCTCGCGGTCGCGCTCGGCATGGGGTTCGCCCTGTCGCTCACGCGGCGACGGCCCGGGCTGGAGACCCCATGAGCGCCGCCCCGCGCCTCGCGCTTCTCGCCGCCGGCGGTACGGGCGGCCATGTCTTCCCGGCGCGCTCGCTCGCCGAGTCGCTCGCCGCGCGCGGCGTGCGCGTGGCGCTGGTCACCGACCGGCGCGGCGGCGGGTTCGGCGAGGCGCTCGATGCCCAGGCCTACCGCATCAGCGCGGGCTCGCCTGCGGGCAGTCCGCCAAACAAGCTGCTCGGCCTCGCCCGGCTCGCGCGCGGCTATCTCCAGTCGCGCCGCCTGCTGCGCCGCCTCGCGCCGTCGGTGGTGATCGGGTTCGGCGGCTACCCGTCGGTGCCGCCAATGATGGCGGCGGCGCGCGCGCGCCTGCCGACCATGATCCACGAGCAGAACGCGGTGCTGGGCCGGGCCAACCGGCTGCTCGCGCGCCGCGTCGACCGCATCGCGACGGCGCACGGGCAGGTGACGGGTCTCGCCGAGTCCGATCGCGCCAAGGTCGTGCGCACGGGCAACCCGGTGCGCGCCGCCATCGTGAAGCTGCGCGATCTGCCCTATCCCGCACCGGAGCCGGAGGGCGAGCTGCGTGTGCTGGTGCTGGGCGGCAGCCAGGGCGCGCGCATCCTGTCGGACGTGGTGCCGGACGCGGCGATCCGCCTCCCGGAGGCGTTGCGCGCGCGGCTTTCCATCGTGCAGCAATGCCGCGCCGAGGATCTGGGCCGCGTGCGCGAGGCCTACGCCGCCTATCGCATCAAGGCCGAATGCGCCGCCTTCTTCGAGGATCTCCCGGCGCGGCTCGCGCGCTGCCAGCTCCTTGTCGCGCGCGCCGGTGCCTCGACCGTCGCCGAGCTGACGGCGGCCGGCCGGCCGGCGATCCTGGTGCCCTTCGCCGCGGCGACCGACGACCACCAGGCCGCCAACGCCCGCGCCGTGGTCACGCAGGGCGGCGCGTGGATGATGCGCGAGACAGACTTCCGGCCCGAGTCGCTTTCGGCGCGGCTCGAGCTCTTCCTGCGCCAGCCCTCGCTGCTGGTCAGGGCCGCCACGCGCGCGCGCGATTGCGGCATTCCGGATGCGGCTGACCGCCTCGCCGATCTCGCGATCGGGCTGATGGCGGACGGGGCGGGCGGCGGCGGCGACGGTCGGGGGGACCGCGCCACCGCTGCCCGCGCACCGGCCGACCAGGAGCCGGCGTCATGAAAGCGCTTCCCCTCGATATCGGGCTGATCCATTTCGTCGGCATCGGCGGCATCGGGATGAGCGGCATCGCGGAGGTGCTGCACAATCTCGGCTACCAGGTGCAGGGTTCGGACGTGGCCGAAAGCGCCAACGTCCAGCGCCTCGCCGCCATGGGCATCCCGGTGCGCATCGGCCACGACGCCGCCAACCTCGGCGCCGCCGAGGTCGTCGTCGTCTCGACCGCGATCAAGACCGACAATCCCGAGGTCGCCGAAGCGCGCGCGCGCCGCGTGCCGGTGGTGCGCCGGGCCGAGATGCTGGCCGAGCTGATGCGCCTCAAATGGGCCATCGCCATCGGCGGCACGCACGGCAAGACGACGACGACCTCGATGATCGCCGCGGTGCTCGACGCCGCGCAGTACGACCCGACCGTGATCAACGGCGGCATCATCAACGCCTACGGCACCAACGCCCGGCTCGGCCAGGGCGACTGGATCGTGGTGGAGGCGGACGAATCCGACGGCACGTTCGTCAAGCTGCCGCTCACCGTCGGCGTGGTCACCAACATCGACCCCGAGCATCTCGATTTCTACGGCTCGTTCGACGCGGTCCGGCGCGCGTTCCTGTCGTTCCTCGAGAACGTGCCGTTCTACGGCTTCGCCGCGCTCTGCATCGACCATCCGGAGGTGCAGGCGCTGATCCCGTCGCTGCCGGACCGCCGGATCGTCACCTACGGCCATTCGCCCCAGGCCGACGTGCGCGCGCTCCGCATCCGGCCGGGCCCCACGACCTCGACCTTCGACGCGGTGATCTCCGGTCCCGCGGCCGGGCGGGTGCGCACCATCGCCGACCTCACCCTGCCGATGGTCGGGCGGCACAATGTGCAGAACGCGCTCGCCGCCATCGCCATCGCCAACGAGATGGGCATCAAGGAATCGGTGCTGCGCCGCGCGCTCGAGAGCTTCTCCGGCGTCAAGCGCCGCTTCACTCGCGTGGGCGAGGCCGCCGGCATCGCCGTGATCGACGATTACGGCCACCACCCGGTGGAGATCGCGGCGGTCCTGGCCGCCGCGCGCTCGGCGACCGAGCGACGGGTAATCGCCGTCGTCCAGCCGCACCGCTACACCCGCCTAAAGAACCTGTTCGAGGAGTTCTGCACCGCCTTCAACGACGCCGACGCGGTGATCGTCGCCGACGTCTATCCGGCCGGCGAGGCGCCGATCGAGGGCGTCAACCGCGACGCTCTGGTCGAGGGGCTGCGCGCCCATGGCCACCGCCGGGTGCTGCCGCTCGCCGGGCCCGAGGCGCTGGCCGAGACGGTCGCGGCCGTGGCGCAGGCGGGCGACATGGTGGTGTGCCTCGGCGCCGGCTCGATCACCAACTGGGCCGCCGCACTCCCCGCCGCGCTTGCCGCGCGCCTCGGCGGGGCGAAGCGCGCCAACGGGGGCGCCGCATGATGCCCGCGCACCACACCGATTGGGGGCTGATCGACCGCCTGCCGGCGGTGCGCGGACGCTACGTTCCCGACGCGCCTCTCGCGCCCTACACCTGGTTCCGTGTCGGCGGCCCGGCAGAAGTGCTCTACCGCCCAGCCGACCGCGACGACCTCGCGGCCTTCTTGCGCGCGAAGCCCAGGGACGTGCCGGTGACGGTGCTGGGCTCCGGCTCGAACGTGCTGGTGCGCGACGGCGGCATTCCCGGCGTCGTGGTGCGGCTCGACCGCGCCTTCGCCGGCATTGCCATCGAGGGCGAGCGTGTGCGCGCCGGCGGCATGGCGCTCGGCATCAAGGTCGCTCTGACCGCCTGCGACGCAGGGATCGCGGGGCTCGAATTCCTGTCAGGCGTGCCCGGCACCATCGGCGGCGGCCTCAGGATGAACGCGGGCGCCTACGGGCGCGAGATCGCCGACGTGCTGGTCGAGGCCGAAGCGCTGGACCCCCAGGGCCGGCTCCACCGTATTCCCGTCGCGGAGATGGGCTTCGCCTACCGTCATTCCGGTATCGACGAGGAATGGATCTTCACCGGCGGTCTCCTGCAGGGCTTCCGCGACGAAGTGTTGGCGATCCAGGCGCGCATCACCGAGCTCAGCGAGACGCGCGAGAAGACGCAGCCGGTCCGGCTGCGCACCGGCGGCTCGACCTTCAAGAACCCGCCCGGCGCCAAGGCGTGGGAGCTGATCGACCGCGCCGGCTGCCGCGGCCTCGTGCGCGGCAAGGCGAAGGTGTCGGAGCTTCACTGCAATTTCCTGGTCAACACCGGCGGCGCGACCGCCGCAGACCTCGAAGGGCTGGGCGAGGAGCTGCACCGCCGCGTCAAGGATGCGACCGGTGTCGGGCTCGAATGGGAAATCCGCCGCATCGGCGAGGCGGCGCCATGAGCAAGAGCGTGGTGGTCCTCATGGGCGGCGTGTCGTCGGAGCGCGAGGTCTCGCTCTCGTCCGGCGCGAATGTCGCCGCCGCGCTCGCCGAGGCGGGCTATGCGGTGCGCACGCACGACGTGACGCCCGACGTGGGCGCGCTGATCGCCGCGCTCGATCCCCGGCCCGACGCGGTGTTCAACGCGCTGCACGGCCGCTGGGGCGAAGACGGCTGCGTCCAGGGCGTGCTGGAGCTGATGGGCATCCCGTACACCCATTCGGGCGTGCTCGCCTCGGCGCTGGCGATGGACAAGCCGATGGCGAAGAAGCTGTTCGCCGATGCCGGGCTGCCCTGCGCCGAAGGCCGCGTCGTCGAGCGCGACGAGATGCTCGCCGGCGACCCGATGGACCGGCCCTACGTCATCAAGCCGCTCAACGAGGGCTCCAGCGTCGGGGTGGTGATCGTCACGCCGGAGGCGACCGGACCCGCCATCGCCGGCGACTGGCCGTTCGGCGACAAGGTCCTGGTCGAGCGCTACGTGCCGGGCCGCGAGATCACGGTCGCGGTCATGGGCGGCCGCGCGCTAGGCGCGACCGAGATCCGCCCGACCGAGGGGTTCTACGACTACGCCGCCAAATACACGGCGGGGAAGTCGGTGCATCTGGTGCCCGCGCCGCTGCCGCCCGCCCAGTACCAGCGCGCGCTCGCGATCGCGCTCGACGCGCACAACGCGCTCGGCTGTCGCGGCGTGACGCGCGCCGATTTGCGCTACGACGACACCTCCGGCGGGCCGGGCGCGTTCTACCTGCTCGAAGTCAACACCCAGCCCGGCATGACGCCGATGTCGCTTGTCCCCGAGATCGCGGCAAGCGTCGACATCCCGTTCGCCGCGCTGGTCTCGTGGATGGTGGAGAACGCCGCATGCGGTGGCTGACGCGCAAGGGCCCGCCGGCAAAGGCGAACGGCAACGGCAAGCGCGCCGCGCCGCGGCGCGTCCGGCCGGCACCGCGCTGGGCGCGCCCGCTTGCGCGCGGGGCTGCGGTCCTCGCCCTCGCCGCGCTGGTGGTGGGCGGGCCTGTGTGGCTCGCCCGCACCGGCCGGCTCGATGCCGTCTGGCGCACCGCTTGGGGCGCGGCGGTGCACGCCTCGGCCGGCGCCGGGCTCGTCGTGCGCCAGGTGACCGCCGAAGGGCGGGTTGAGACGCCGCGGGCCGACCTCCTCGCCGCGCTCGGCGCGCGCATGGGCGAGCCGATCCTCGCCCTCGATCCCGAGGCCGCGCGCGCGCGGATCGAGAAGCTGCCCTGGGTGCGCGCCGCCTCGGTCGAGCGGCGCCTGCCCGACACGGTGCGCGTGCGCATCCTCGAGCGCCACGCCGTGGCGTGGTGGCAGCGGGACCACAAGCTCGTGCTGATCGACCGCGAGGGCCGGCCCATCCCGGTCGGCACGCCCGCGCGCTACCACGACCTGATCGTGCTGGTGGGCGCCGACGCGCCCCGGCACGCCGCCGATCTTCTCGCGATGCTGAAGCGCGAGCCCGACCTCGCCCGCAAGGTGCGTGCCGCGGTGCGCGTCGGCGGGAGGCGCTGGAATGTCCGGCTCGCCGGCGACATCGACGTGCGCCTGCCCGAGGACGACCCGGCCACCGCCTGGACGCGCCTCGCCCAGGCGGAGCGCCGCCACCGGATTCTGTCGCGCGACATCACAGCGATCGATCTGCGCCTGCCCGACCGGCTGATCGTCGAGACCAGGGGCCGGGCATCGGACGACAAGGGACCTCACGGGCGCCAGACGTAGCGAGCGCCCGGGTGTTGGAGGGGGACAGGTAGAGTGGCGAAGACACGAACCGGCATCGTCGCGGGACTCGACGTGGGCTCGTCCAAGGTGTGCTGCTTCATCGCGCACGTCGCGGCCGACGGCGCGATCCGCGTAGCCGGTGGCAGCCAGCACGCCGCGCAGGGCCTCCGCGCGGGCGTCATCGTCGACATGGAGGCGGCGCAGACCGCGATCCTCACGGCCGTCACCGCGTCCGAGCAGCTCGCCGGCGAGCGCATCCGCGAGGTGTTCGTCAACGTCACCGGAGGCCGGCTCACCTCGCGCACGCTCGGCGCCAACATCTCCATCACCGGCCGCGAGGTCGAGGACGCCGATCTCCGCCGCGTACTGCACAACGGCTACAATTTCCGTGAGATCGACGAGCGGGCGCTGTTGCACTGCATCCCGGTCGGTTACTCGATCGACGGCTCGCGCGGCATCCGCGACCCGCGCGGCATGTTCGGCGACACGCTGTCGGTCAACATGCACCTGGTCTCGGCCGGCGCGGGCGCGATGCGCAATCTGCGCACCTGCATCGAGCGCTGCCACCTCGACATCGAGGCGATGGTCGCCGCGCCCTACGCCGCTGCGCTCGCCTGCCTGGTCGAGGACGAGATGGACCTCGGCGTCACGCTGGTCGACATGGGCGGCGGCACGACGACCGTCGCCGTGTTCTACGACGGATCGGTAGTATTCACGGAACTCGGTGCCGCTCGGCGGCGCGCACGTCACCAACGACATCGCCCGCGGCCTCTCGACGCCCCTGGTCCACGCCGAGCGGATGAAGACGCTCTATGGCTCGGCGATCCCGGCCCCGTCCGACGACCGCGAGGTGATCGACGTGCCGCTGATTGGCGAGGACCACCCGTCGCACCCCAACCACGTGCCGCGCTCGATGCTCAGCGGCATCATCGCGCCCCGCCTCGAGGAGACGTTCGAGCTGGTGCGCGCCCGGCTCGACGCATCGGGCGTCGCCGGGCTCGCCGGACGGCGCCTCGTGCTGACCGGCGGGGCGAGCCAGCTCCAGGGCGCGCGCGAGCTTGCCGCCCAGATCCTCGGCAAGCAGGTGCGCATGGGCAGGCCGCTGCGCATCTCCGGGCTCGCCGAGTCCACATCCGGCCCCGCCTTCTCCGTGGCAGCGGGGCTCCTCGTCTACGCGGTCCACAAGCACGGCACCGACGAGGACCGCGCCATCAAGATCACGGAAGGACCGATCAACCGCGTCGCGCGGCTGGGCAGCTGGCTGCGCGAGAACTTCTGAACCCGAATTCGACGAACCCAGTGGAGGGCCACATGTCGATCACACTCACCGTTCCCCAGACCGATCCGCAGCTGCGCCCGCGTATCACGGTCATCGGCGTCGGCGGCGCCGGCGGCAACGCCGTCAACAACATGATCAACGCCAAGCTCGAGGGCGTCGATTTCGTCGTCGCCAACACCGACTCCCAGGCGCTCGCCCAGTCCCTCGCCGAGCGCAAGATCCAGCTTGGCGTCAACGTCACCCACGGGCTCGGCGCCGGCGCCCGGCCCGACGTCGGGCGCGCCGCCGCCGAGGAGGCGCTCGACGAGATCACCGAGCAGCTCCGCGGCGCGCACATGGCGTTTATCACCGCCGGCATGGGCGGCGGCACCGGCACCGGCGCGGCGCCGGTGATCGCCCGCATCGCCCGCGACCTCGGGGTGCTCACCATCGGCGTCGTTACCAAGCCGTTCCAGTTCGAGGGCTCGCAGCGCGCCAAGCTCGCCGATTCCGGCATCGAGGACATGCAGCAGTATGTCGACACGCTGATCATCATCCCCAACCAGAACCTGTTCCGCGTCGCCAACGAGAAGACCACCTTCGCCGACGCCTTCGCCATGGCGGACGAGGTGCTGCACTCGGGCGTGCGCGGCGTCACCGACCTGATGGTCGTGCCCGGCCTTATCAATCTCGACTTCGCCGACATCCGCTCGGTGATGACCGAGATGGGCAAGGCGATGATGGGCACCGGCGAGGCCTCGGGCGAGAACCGCGCGCGCGAAGCGGCGGAGGCCGCGATCTCCAATCCGCTCCTCGACGACGTGTCGATGAAGGGCGCGAAGGGCGTCCTAATCAACATCACCGGCGGGCCCGACCTCACCCTCTACGAGGTGGACGAGGCGGCCAACCGCATCGGCGACGAGGTGGACGACAACGCCAACATCATCTTCGGCTCGACGCTCGACCCGTCGCTCGAGGGCTGCATGCGCGTCTCCGTGGTGGCGACCGGCATCGACGCCGAGCTCGCCCAGAAGCCGCGTCCGGTGCTGCACGTGGTGAACGAGCCGTTCGGCCATGGTGGCCCGCGCGGCGGTGGCGGGGGCGGCGGCGCCCGGCCGCAGCCTCAGGCCGCTGCGGCGGGGGCCGCTGCTGCATTCGCCCCGCGCCCGGCGCAGCCCATTCCGGCACCGAACCTCGCGCCGACGTCGAGCGCGGCGGCCCAGCCGGCGCTCTCGACCCTGGAGCGGGCCGAGCCCGAACCGTTCGAGCTCAAGAACCCGGTGCAGCCGGCGCCTGCGCCGGAGGACAAGGGCGAGAAGCTCGCGCGCGAGATCGAGGCCCGGGCCGAGGCTGGCGCCAGGCCCTTCGTGCCCGTCCCGCCGGTCGAGACCTCGACCCATCCGGTCGCCGAGGCGCGCCCCTCATCCCCGCGCATCGCCGATCCGGTGACGCCCGCTCAGCCGGCCGCCCCGCCGGCCCGTCCGGCACGCGAGCGCAGCCCGGTCTCGTCGCTGTTGTCGCGCATGACCGGCCGGTCGCGGCCGGAGCCGCGGCCCGAGCCGACCTTGCGGGCGGAGCCGGGCCGGACCGACCCGATCCGGGCCGAGCTCCCCCGCGCGGAGACCGCGCCCGCCCTGCCGGCCGAGCCCGCCCCGGCGGAAATCCCTGCCTCTCCGCCGCGGGCGGAACCCGCCCGGTCGGCGGAGCCAGAGCAGCCGACCCTCGCCAATCTCGACGGCGGGGAGCGGCTCCGCGTCTCGCAGAACGAGGAGGATTTGCTGGAAATCCCTGCCTTCCTGCGCCGGCAGGCGAATTAGTCTAGAATGTGTCGCATCGCCCTGCGCTCGGACCGGCTCGGGCGCGGGGCACGCGGCCGGAACGGATCAGGAAAACGCCGTAACAGTTTGTAACAAGTGTTGATTTGTACAACTCGCGGCGCGCGGATACACCCGTGCGGACAGGACGGTTAACGCGGTCGGGGGACCGTGGGCCGTCCGGAGTAAGGCGAGTTCGCGTATGGGCGTGGCCAGCGCCTGAGTAAGGGGGAACCGAGCAGTGAGTGCTCGCACGATAAAAGGGCCTGCGATGCCCGAAACCGGTCCCGCCGCGCCGATGTTGGCGCATTGGACCGCCGCCCGCCAGAAGACGCTCGAGTTCGCCTATCGGCTGCGAAGGCGTGGGGCTCCATTCCGGCCAGCGCATCTCCATGACGCTCCGTCCCGCCCCGGTCGATGCCGGCGTCGTCGTCCGCCGCATCGACCTCGACGGCGCGCCCGCGGTGCCGGTGCGCTGGGACCGCGTGGTCGACACCCGCATGGCCACCACCATCGGCAATCCCGACGGCGTGCGCGTCGGAACGGTCGAGCATTTGATGGCGGCCCTCGCCGGCTGCGAGATCGACAATGCGGTGATCGACCTCGACGGGCCCGAGGTGCCGGTGATGGACGGCTCGGCCGCGCCCTTCGTGTTTTTGATCGAGTGCGCCGGCACAATGGAGCAGGCCGCGCCGCGCCGCGCCATCGAGGTGCTGAAGCGCGTGGCGGTGGGCGACGCCGGCCGCTGCGTGTCGATCGCCCCCGGCCCGGTGTTCGAGGTGGCGGTCGAGATCGATTTCGACGACCGCGCCATCGCCCGCCAGTCCTACGGCGCGCGCATCGTCAACGGCACCTTCAAGTCCGAGATCGCCCGCGCCCGCACCTTCGGCTTCGCCGAGGACGTCAACGCGCTGCGCGACGCCGGGCTTGCGCGCGGCGGTTCGCTGGAGAACGCGATCGTGATCCGCGACGGCGAGGTGCTGAATGCCGACGGGCTGCGCTTCGCCGACGAGTTCGCGCGTCACAAGGTGCTCGACTGCATCGGCGACATGTACCTCGCCGGCGCGCCGCTGCTCGGCCGGGTCGAGGGGCTGCGCTCGGGCCACACGCTGCATCACCGGCTGCTCGCGACCCTGTTTGCCGACCGGACCGCTTGGCGCACCGTCGACGCCCCCGTCTTCGCGCACGACACGCCGGCCCTCGCCGCCGCGGAGTAGCCGGGCGGCCCACCGGCCCGTCATCGAACCGTCAACGTTCCTTGCCCTGGTGCATTTAACGTCTCCTGCCTGTGGGCAAGTCCCGCATCCGTTCGGGCGGCTGCATCCAACCCATTGATCCGACAGGGCTTTGCCTCTTGCGCCAAGCCCGCGATCACGGCCAGGCTGAAACAGAACTGTCACACTTGCGCAGCATTTTTGTCATGGCCCCTGGATAGGGTCGCGGCGATGGCGGCACGGGCCGCCGTCCAAGCCCGTACCGGGCTCCTCCCTATCCAAACGGAGTGACAAATGCTCAGAAAAGCCATCGTGGCAGCGGCGGCGGTCATACTCGCGTCGTCCGGCGTCCAGGCGGCGGAGATTTCCGGCGCGGGCGCCACGTTCCCCTATCCGATCTACGCGAAGTGGGCCGAGGCCTACAAGGCGAAGGCCGGAGTCGCAATGAACTATCAGTCGATCGGTTCGGGCGGCGGCATCAAGCAGATCACCAACAAGACGGTCGATTTCGGCGCGTCGGACATGCCGCTGCCTGTGGAGCACCTCGCGAAGCTCAACGCCGTGCAGTTCCCGACCGTGATGGGCGGCGTCGTGCCCGTCGTCAACATCAAGGGCATCAAGCCGGGTGAGCTGAAGCTGACCGGCCCCATTGTCGCCGACATCTATCTCGGCAAGATCACCAAGTGGAACGACCCGGCCATCGCCAAGCTCAACCCCGACGTGAAGCTGCCCGGTCAGGCGATTGCTGTGGTGCACCGCTCGGACGGCTCGGGCACGACCTTCATCTTCACCCATTACCTGTCGCAGGTGAGTCCCGAGTGGAAGGACAAGGTGGGCCAGAACACCTCGGTCGAGTGGCCGACAGGGATCGGCGGCAAGGGCAACGAGGGCGTGGCCGCCAACGCCGGCCGCACCGACGGCGCCGTCGGCTATGTCGAGTATGCCTACGCCCTGCAGAACCACATGTCCTACGTGCTGCTGCAAAACAAGGACGGCAACTTCGTCGCCCCCAAGGCGGAGGCGTTCCAGGCCGCCGCGGCCGGCGCCGATTGGAAGGGCACGCCGGGCTTCGCGGTGCTGCTCACCAACGAGCCGGGCGCGCAGAGCTGGCCGATCTCCGGCGCGACCTTCATCATCATGTACAAGCGCCAGCAGAAGCCCGAGACCGCCAAGCGCGTGCTCGACTTCTTCGCGTGGGCCTACAAGAACGGCGACAAGATGGCTGAGTCGCTCGATTATGTGCCGATGCCCGACAAGGTCGTCGATCTGATCCAGGACATGTGGAAGTCCGAGATCAAGCGGCCCGACGGCAAGGCGGTGTGGGACGGCATGGGCACGATGTAACGCCCGCTTGGTTACGGCACGCGTAATGGCCGCCGCGCGGGGAAGGGGTCCCTCCCCGCGCGGCGGCACGGTTTTCGGAAGCAGATGACACCGACATGACCACCGGCCTCGTCACCGACTGGGAAGCGCACTTCGCCCGCTGGGCGCGCGGCCAGCGGACGATCGACGCGATTTTCCGCTGGGCGGCGACGTTCTTCGGCGTGTTCGTCCTGCTGCTGCTCGGCGGCGTAATCTTTGCGCTGATCCAGGGCGCTTGGCCCGCCCTCACCCGCTTCGGATTCGGCTTCCTCATCACGGAGTCGTGGAACCCGGTCAAGGAGAATTTCGGGGCGATCGCGCCGATCTACGGCACGCTGGTGACGTCCGCGATCGCCATGCTGATCGGCGTGCCGGTCGCGTTCGGCATCGCGCTCTTCCTCACCGAGCTGTGCCCGCCCGTGCTCAAGCGGCCGATCGGCACCGCGATCGAGCTTCTGGCGGGCATCCCCAGCATCATCTACGGCATCTGGGGCCTGTTCGTGTTCGCCCCGGTCATGCAGTCGACGATCGAACCGCTCCTGATCTCGACCTTGGGCAGGGTGCCAGGCCTCGGCGTGCTGTTCTCCGGCGCGCCGTACGGCATCGGCGTGCTGACGGCGGGGCTGATCCTTTCGATCATGGTGCTGCCCTTCGTCACCGCGGTGATGCGCGACGTGTTCGACACCGTGCCGCCGATGCTCAAGGAATTTGCCTACGGTCTCGGCTGCACCACCTGGGAGGTGATGTGGAACGTGGTGCTGCCCTACACGCGGATCGGCGTGGTGGGTGGCGTCATGCTGGGCCTGGGCCGCGCGCTGGGCGAGACGATGGCCGTTACCTTCGTCATCGGCAATGCGCACCGGGTCAGCCAGTCGCTGCTCGCGCCCGGTACCACCATCTCCGCCTCGCTCGCCAACGAGTTCACCGAGGCGGTGGGCGACATCTACACCTCGTCGCTGATCCTGCTTGGCCTCATCCTGTTCGTCATCACCTTCATCGTGCTGGCCGCGGCCAAGCTGCTTCTGGCACGGCTCGAAAAGCGGACGGGGACGTGACCAAGGGCGGGCTCTACGCGCGCCGGCGCCGGCGCAACGTCGTCGTTCTCGCGCTTTCATTCCTCGCCACGCTGATGGGGCTCGCCTGGCTCTGCGCGATATTGTGGACGCTGCTCGCCAACGGCGTCGACGCGCTGAGCGCCAGCCTGTTCACCCAGAACACTCCGCCGCCCGGCTCGAAGGGCGGGCTCATCAACGCGATCTACGGCAGCGTGATCATGACCCTGATCGCGACGGTCGTCGGCACGCCGGTCGGCATCATGGCGGGCACGTTCCTTGCCGAGTACAGCCAGAAGAACCGGCTCGCGCCGCTGATCCGCTTCATCAACGACATCCTTCTCTCTGCGCCGTCGATCATCGTCGGGCTGTTCGTCTACGAGGCGATGGTCGTGCAGATGGGCCATTTCTCTGGCTGGGCCGGCTGCATGGCGCTCGCCATCATCGTGGTGCCTGTCGTGCTCCGTACGAGCGAGGACATGCTCAACCTGGTGCCCAACTCGCTGCGCGAGGCGGCGGCCGCGCTCGGCATGCCGAAATGGCGCGTCATCGTCTCGATTTCCTATCGCGCGGCGATGCAGGGCTTCGTCACCGGCGTGATGCTGGCCGTGGCGCGCGTTTCGGGCGAAACGGCGCCGCTCCTGTTCACCGCGCTCAACAACCAGTTCTGGAGCACCGACCTCAACGCGCCGATGGCCAACCTGCCCGTGGTCATCTTCCAGTTCGCCTTGAGTCCCTACGCCGACTGGCAGAAGCTCGCCTGGGGCGGCGCGCTCCTGATCACCGGGGTGATCTTGCTGCTCAACATCACCGCGCGTATCGTCGCCAATTTGGGAAGCCAGAGGAAATGATGGCCGAACCGTCCACCGCGCGCACCGCCGCCGATCGCCGCGAGCCCGCGGCCGGGCCGCCCCCGACCCACGCTGCCGCGCGCCCGACCATGCGCACCGCCGTCGCCCAGCGGCAGCCGACCGCGCCGGGCGAGGAGGCGCCGACCGTGAAAGTCGAGATCAGGGACTTGAGCTTCTACTACAAGGAGTTCCAGGCGCTGAAGTCGATCTCGCTGCCGCTGCACCACAAGCGGGTCACGGCATTCATCGGCCCGTCGGGCTGCGGCAAGTCCACGCTCTTGCGCTGCCTCAACCGCATCTACGAGCTCTACGCCGGCCAGCGCGCGACTGGCGAGGTGGTGATGGACGGCAGCAACATTCTCGATCCCGGCCATGACCTCAACCTGCTGCGCGCCAAGATCGGCATGGTGTTCCAGAAGCCGACGCCGTTCCCCATGTCGATCTACGACAACATCGCGTTCGGCATAAAACTCTACGAGAAGCTGCCCAAGTGGGAGCTGGACAACCGCGTCGAGCAGGCTTTGCGCCGCGCCGCCCTGTGGGACGAGGTGAAGGACAAGCTGCGCCAGTCGGGCCTCGGTCTGTCCGGCGGCCAGCAGCAGCGCCTCTGCATCGCCCGCGCCATCGCGCTCGAGCCCGAGGTGCTGCTGCTCGACGAGCCGGCGTCCGCCCTCGATCCCATCTCGACAGCGCGCATCGAGGGGCTGATCAGCGAGCTCAAGTCCGACTACTGCATCGTCATCGTCACCCACAACATGCAGCAGGCGGCGCGCAGCGCCGACTACACCGCGTTCATGTACCTGGGCGAGCTGATCGAGTTCGACGAAACCTCGGTGATCTTCACCAACCCGAAGAAGCGCGAGACCGAGGATTACGTGACCGGCCGGTTCGGCTGATCGGCGGGAGGGGCGATGGCCATCGAACATACGGCCAAGGACTTCGAACACGAGCTCAACCGCCTGCGGGCGCAGGTGGGCCGCATGGGCGAGCTGGCCGAAAGGCAGTTCGCCGACGCGATCCGCTCGGTGCAGGAGCGCGATTCCGACCTCGCCGCCGCGGTCATCGCCAACGACACGCGCATCGACGAGATCGAGCGCGAGATCGACGACCTCGCCGTCAAGGTGCTGGCGCTGCGCCAGCCGATGGCGGTCGATCTGCGGGCGATCCTCTCGGCCATCCGCATCGCCTCCGACCTCGAGCGCGTCGCCGACTACGCGGTCAACGTCTCCAAGCGCGCGATGGCGCTCAACCAGGTCGCGCCTATCCGCCCTGTGGCGGCGATCCCGCGCATGGGCCGGTTCGCCGGAGAGCTGCTGAAGGACGTGCTCGACGCGTACGCCCGTGGCGACGTCAAGACGGCGGAGCGCGTCTGGTACGGCGACGAGGAAATCGACGAGATGTACTCGAGCCTGTTCCGCGAGCTTCTCACCTACATGATGGAGGATGCGCGCAACATCACCGCGGCGGCGCACCTCCTGTTCATCGCGAAGAACATCGAGCGCATCGGCGACCACGCCACCAATATCGCCGAAACCGTCTACTTCCTGGTGAAGGGCGAGCCGTTGCGCGAGGCGCGCCCCAAGGGCGACGAATCGAGTTTCACCATCGTCGAGCCGGAGCGCTGACGCACCGGCCTCACGCCCCCCCGCCGCGCACCGCCTCGAGCACGTAGACCCGGATCGCGGACGAGAGGTTGCCGGTCCGCACCCGGTCGATGCGCGCGACCAGCGCGTTGACCGAAACGCCGTCGGCGTGCGCCAGCTCGCCCAGCGCGTGCCAGAACTCGGGCTCCAACGACACGCTCGTCCGGTGCCCGTCGATCACCACCGACCGCTTGTCGAGCGTCATGTTGGCGGCCCCTCCCGTGGCCGGGACCCTATCGCGCGGCGCGACCGACTGCCCAAAAAATCTTCACCCTGCAAATTTGCAGTGCAACAAAGTGCGCGGTGGAGTGCCGGCACGTCCAACTGATTTTTCTCCAACAGGCGGAATTATTAGGAGAATTTGGTGCCGCGTGCCGGTCCGTGCGGCCTGGCATGGTTTTTGCATTGCACAAAATAAGCCGGCGGCGCGAGCCGTCTCCGCCCTCCAGCCAGAGGACCTGACCATGCGAACATCCTCCCGATTCGGCGCCATCCTTGCCGCCTGTACGGCGCTGAGCTGGGGCGCCGCCAGCGCGGCGCCGCCGGCGCACGCCGAGTCCGTCCTCCGCATCGCCATGACGGCGGCCGACCTTCCCGACTGGCGCGGCCAGCCCGACCAGGGGTTCGAGGGGTACCGCTTCGTCGGCTACTCGCTCTACGACGCGCTGGTGCTGTGGGACCTTTCGAGCCGGGACAAGGAGGTCGACATCCGCCCCGGCCTCGCCACCAAGTGGTATGTCGATCCGAACGACCACAAGAAGTGGATCTTCGAGCTGCGCCAGGGCGTGACCTATCACGACGGGTGCAAGTGGGACGCCGACTCGGCCGTGTGGAATTTCGACCGGCTGATGTCGGACAAGAACCCCGCCTTCACCGTGTTCAACTTCGCGCGCGCTCGCTCGCGCACCAGCGAGATCGAAAAGGTCGAGAAGCTCGACACCTACAAGATCGCGATCACGACGAAAGGCGTCGATTCGCTGTTCGTCTACAATCTGCCGTTCCTCTACATGCTGTCCAAGTGCGCGCTCGACGCCGCGCACAACGATTACAGCGTCTACGCCCAGCACCCAGCGGGCACCGGTCCGTACAAGTTCGTCTCGGCGGTGCCGCACCAGCGACTCGTGCTGGCGAAAAACCCCGACTATTGGGACAAGGCGCGCATCCCGCACCACGACCGGCTGGTGCTGCTGCCCATGCCCGAGGTGACGACGCGCGTGGCGGCCCTGCTCTCCGGCCAGGTGGATTTCATCGAGGCGCCGTCGCCCGACACCATCCCGGCGCTCAAGGCCGCGGGGATGAAGGTGGTCACCAACGTCTATCCGCACACCTGGCCCTATCTGCTGCGCGTCACCAAGGGACCGTTCAAGGACATCCGCGTGCGCCAGGCGGCGAACTACGCGATGAACCGGAAGGAGATGGTCGAGCTGCTCGCCGGCGTGGCCGTGCCGAGCTACGGCATCTTCGTGCCGTCACAGCGCTTCTATGGCCACCCCTACGAGTACAAGTACGACCCGAAGAAGGCGACGGCGCTCCTCAAGGAGGCCGGCTGCTACCCCTGCGCGATCAAGGTCGGCATCTCGACCTCGGGCTCGGGCCAGATGCAGCCCTTGCCGATGAACGCGCTGGTGAAGGAGCAGTTGGAAGCGGTCGGCTTCAAGGTGACCTTCGACACGCTCGACTGGAACTCGCTCCTCGACGTGTTCCTCAAGGGCCAGCAGAAGTACGACTACGACGCGATCAACTTCTCCTCGGGTGCGACCGATCCCCTGAACTTCATCAAGTCGATCGAGACGCGGTTCGACACGCCGTTCGGCTCGAACTGGGGCTGGTATTCGGACAAGGAGGCCGACGCGCTGTCCGAGAAGGTGCTCACCACCTTCGACGAGAAGGCGCAGCTTCCGATGATCCGGAAGATCCACGAGATCGCGGTGAAGGACGCTCGGTCGCTCTTCATCGTCTCCGATCTCAACCCGCGCGCCATGTCGCCCAAGGTGCACGGCTACATCGAGGCGCGGAGCTGGTTCCAGGACATCACACCGATCTCGGTCGGCGGGCCGGCCACCAACTGAACGCGGTGCGGGGGGCGAGGGCGGGGGCCGTTTGTGCCGGGGCGGCCCCCGTCTCAAGCCTCGGAGCGAGGAGAGCGTCATGTGGGTCTATGCGTTGCGTCGGATCGTGCTGGTGGTGCCAATCGCGCTCGGCGTTTCGGTGGTGTGCTTCGGCCTGATCTTCCTGGCGCCGGGCGATCCCATCCAGTCGCTGGTGCCGCCGGACGCCACCCAGCAGGACATCGACTACATCAAGCACCTCTACGGCTTCGACCAGCCGGTGCCGATCCAGTACCTGAAATGGCTCGAGCGGGCCGTGACCGGCGATCTCGGCACGTCGCTCCAGACTAACCGGCCGGTCGCCGCCGAGGTGGCGCGAGGGCTCGGCAACACCTTCATCATCTCCGCCGGCGCCGTGCTGATCGCCTTTCCGCTCGCCTTCGGGCTCGGTACGCTCGCCGCCTACCACGTCGGGCGGCCGCCCGACCGGGTGGTGACGATCGGCTCGGTCGTCGGCATGTCGATCCCCAACTACTGGCTCGGAATCGTTCTGGTCATCGTGTTCGCGGTGAAGATGGGCGCACTGCCCGCCACCGGCATGGGCGCCGGTGGCGCGGGCGGGTTCGACATCTTCTCCTGGGCGCAGCTCCGCTACGCCGTGCTGCCGATCGCGACCATGACGCTGGTGCCGCTCGGCATCATCATGCGGACCACCCGCTCGGCCGTGGCCGAAACCCTCAACCACGAGTTCGTCGAGATGCTGCGCGCCAAGGGGCTCGGCCCGCTCGCCGTGCTGCGTCACGCGGTGCGCAACGCGCTGCCGCAGGTGCTCACCGTGATGGGGCTGCAGTTCGGCTATCTCGTGGGCGGCTCGATCCTGATCGAGACGGTGTTCACCTGGCCCGGCACCGGCTTCCTGATGAGCAAGGCGATCCTGACGCGCGACGTGCCGCTGCTGCAGGGCACGATCCTGGTGCTCGCCATGACCTTCGTCGCGATCAATTTGGCGGTCGACGTGGTGCAGACCGCCGTCGATCCCCGCATCAAGCGCGCGTGAGGGTGTGATGACCAACCTTTCCGTCACGGCCGGGACCGCCAACGACATTCCCGACGCGCCACCGCGGGTGCGGGGCTACTGGGGCACGGTCGGGTTCCGGCTGCAGGGTGACTGGGTGACCTTGTTCTTTCTCGCGGTGATCGCGCTGATCGTTCTCGCCGCGATCCTCGCGCCCGTGCTCGCGCCGTTCGATCCGAACAAGACCGGTATGCTCTACCGCATGAAGCCGATCGGCTTCCGCAGCTTCGCGCTGGGCACCGACGAGCTCGGGCGCGACATGCTCTCGCGATTGCTCTGGGGTGGGCGGGTGTCGCTGATGATGGGGCTGGGGCCGGTGGCCTTCGCCACCATCGTCGGCGGCCTCCTCGGCGTCGTCGCCGGCTTCGTCGGCGGCAAAATCGACATGGCGATCATGCGCACCATGGACGTGTTCTACGCCTTCCCCTCGGTGCTGCTCGCCGTCGCCATCTCCGGCACCTTGGGCGGCGGGCTCGCCAACGGCATGCTGGCCCTGACGCTGGTCTTCATCCCGTCCCTCTGCCGCGTGGCGGAGTCGGCGACGACGCAGGTGCGCAACCTCGATTTCGTCGAGGCGGCGCGCGCCTCCGGGGCCGGCACGTTCTCCATCGTGCGCCATCACGTGCTGGGCAACGTGCTCGCGCCGGTCTTCGTATACGCCTCCAGCCTGATCGCCGTGTCGATCCTGTTGGCCTCGGGCCTGTCGTTCCTCGGGCTCGGCGTCGTGCCGCCGACGCCGGACTGGGGGCTGATGCTCTCGTCGCTCCGCTCCGGCATCTACATCCAGCCCTGGGTGTGCGCGCTGCCGGGAGCTGCGATCTTCGTCACCTCGATTTCGTTCAACCTGGTCAGCGACGGGCTGCGCCGCGCGATGGATGTGAAGGCATGACCACGATCACCGGCGTCGCCAGGCCGCAGCTCGGCCTCGCGCCGCTTGTCGACCCGCGCGACCGCGGCGGCCGCCAGCAGCCGATCCTGATCGTGCGGAACCTGCGCAAGTACTTCCCGGTGCGGGGCGGCGCTCTGAACCGCACCGTCGGCCATGTCCAGGCGGTCGACGACGTGAGCTTCTCGGTGGTGAAGGGCGAGACGCTCGGCGTCGTCGGCGAGTTCGGGCTGCGGCAAGTCCACTCTGGCGCGCGTGCTGATGCACCTGATCGCCAAAGATTCGGGCGAGCTGATCTTCGACGGCGATCCGGTAGGCGGACCGGCCGGGCTCACCCTGCGCGAGCTGCGCCGCAACATGCAGATGGTGTTCCAGGACAGCTCCTCCTCGCTCAACCCGCGCCTGCCGATCCAGGATTCGATCGCCTACGGCCCGCGCGTCCACGGTGCAAGCCGGGCCGCGGCGCGCAGAACGGCGCGCGGGCTTCTCGAGAAGGTCGGGCTTGCCCCCGACCTCTACGGCCCGCGCTACCCGCACGAGCTTTCGGGCGGACAGAAGCAGCGCGTCAACATCGCCCGGGCGCTGGCGCTCGACCCGCGCCTCGTGATCCTGGACGAGGCCGTTTCGGCTCTCGACAAGTCGGTCGAGGCGCACGTCTTGAACCTCCTGGGTCAGCTCAAGCGCCACTTCAACCTGACCTATTTATTCATCTCGCACGATCTCGCCGTGGTGCAGTACGTCTCCGACCGCGTGCTGGTGATGTATCTCGGCCAGGTGGTCGAGCTCGGCCCGGTGGCCGACATCTACGACCGGCCGCGCCACCCCTACACGCACGCCCTCCTGGCCTCGCGGCTCTCGATGGACCCGGCCGACCGCATCGAGGAGGCGCCGATCGCCGGCGAGCCGCCCAACCCGATCGACCCGCCGTCGGGCTGCCGCTTCCGCACGCGCTGCGCGTTCGCGGAGGAGGTGTGCGCGGCCAAGGCGCCCGCGCTCGGTGCCGGCGCGCCCGACGCCCACCTCGTCGCCTGCCACATGGCCGATCCCGCCTCCGGCCACTCGCGCGCGGGGGCAGACGTCGCTCCGCCGGCCCGCCGCGCGGCGGTTGTCCAATGAATGGAATAGCGATGCCCAAAAAATCTCCGTTCGCCCTGAGCGGGCCGCGCAGCGGCCGTATCGAAGGGCGATGGCGGCACGATCTCTCGGCCTCGCCCTTCGATACGCGCCCGCGCTTCGCGCGGCTGCCACTCAGGACGAACGGAAGGAGGGAAGGATGACCGAACCTGCCGTGCGCCCGCTGGTCGAGGTCAAGGACCTCGCCGTCACGTTCGTTTCGCGCGAGGCGACGACCCGCGCCGTCAACGGCGTCTCGTTCGACCTCATGCCGGGCGAGGTGCTGTGCGTCATCGGCGAATCCGGCTCGGGCAAGTCGGTCACCATGCGCGCGCTGATGCGCCTTTTGCCGCCGGGGAAGACGAGGATCGGCGGCTCCATGCGGGTCGGCGACCACGACATCATGTCGCTTGGCGCGCGCGACCTGCGCGATATGCGCGGCCGGCTCGTCTCGATGATCTTCCAGGAGCCGATGACGGCCCTCGACCCGGTCTACACGGTGGGCGACCAGATCGCCGAGACGGTGATGCGCCACGAGGGCTGCTCGCGCCGCAAAGCGCGCGCCCGCGCGCTCGAACTCCTGCAGCTCGTCAAGGTGCCGTCGCCCGAGCGCCGGCTCGATGCCTATCCGCACGAGCTCTCGGGCGGGCTCCGCCAGCGGGCGATGATCGCGGTCGCCATATCCTGCCGGCCGGGCTTGCTGCTCGCCGACGAGCCGACGACCGCACTCGACGCCACGGTGCAGATCCAGGTGCTGGTGCTGCTGCGCGCCTTGCAGCGCGAGCTGGGCATGGCGATGATCTTCGTCACCCACGACCTCGGCGTCGCGGCGCAGATCGCCGACAAGGTGGCGGTGATGTATGCGGGGCGCATCGTCGAGTACGGCGCGGTCGCCGACGTTCTGACGCACCCGCGCCACCCCTACACGCTGGGCATGCTGGCCTCCACCGTGCACGGCCAGGCGCGCGGCCGCGACATCGAAGCGATCCCCGGCGCGCCGCCCGATTTGCGCCGGCCGATCGCCGGTTGCGGCTTCGCGCCCCGCTGCAAATACGCGATAGCCGACTGCTCCCGCACGCTGCCGCAAGCGGTCGCGCTCGGACACGGGCAGACAACGGCCTGCCTCCGCGCCGAAGCGCTCGATCCGGCCGGGGCCAAGGCAGTGGCCCAATGACCCCGATTTCGCCTACGCTTCATCTGCTTCAACCGAAGGAACCTGCCATGCACGACTTCGCCATGCCGCAATGGGCCATCGACCGCGTCATCACCCGGCGCGGGAAGCTGCACGTCCACGACGACCTCGACCCGAAGAAGACCGCGCTGATCGTGGTCGATCTGCAGAAGGGCTTCATGCTGCCCGAGCATTCGCCCATGCCGGTGGCGACGTCGGTCGGCACGGTGCCCAACGTCAACCGGCTCGCCGCCGCGCTGCGCGAGGCCGGCGGCAAGGTGTTCTGGATCAAGAACACAACCACCGACGAGAGCCTCGAGGAATGGTCGAACTGGTACGGGATGGGCCGGCCCGAGCTTCTGGCCGAGCGCATCTCGGCGTTCCGCATCGGCGCGCCCTCGCACGATTTGCACGACGATCTCGCGGTCATGCCCGAGGACGAGATCGTGCTGAAGCACCGCTTCTCGGCCTTCATCCAGGGCTCGTCCGACCTCGCCGAGCGGCTCCGCGCCCAGGGCTTCGAGTACGTGCTGATCCTCGGCACCGTCACCAACGTGTGCTGCGAATCCTCGGCGCGCGACGCCATGATGCTGAACTTCAAGACGGTCATGGTGTCGGACGGCAACTCCGCCCGCACCGACCAGGAGCACGCGGCGACGCTGGCCAGCTTCTACGTCACGTTCGGCGACGTGATGACGACGGACGAGACGATCGCCTGCCTGCGCGCCAACGCGGCGCTGCCGGCCGCGGCCGAGTGACGGCGCGGCGGCTTAACCCGGAGAGCCTTCCATGACGAATGGCAAAGTTCGTATCGCCCACCTGACGGGCCCCACGGCGACGATCCAGAACACGCCGCCCCTGGTCACCTCCAACAAGGCGCGCGCCAAGCGCGGGCTTCCCCTGATGGCCGGAATCGACGGCAAGCCCTTGCCGTACGACCCGCTGCGGGCGCAGCGCCTCGCGGCGCCGGCCAAGGTCTATGTCGAGCAGTTCTCGGCGCATCCGCTCGAGTCCGACAAGGCCGAGCTCTACGGCCCGCCCGACGGCTTTGTCGGGCCCGATGGCACGTTCCGCCGCGACAGGCTCGACCCCGCGGACAAGCCGGTCTACGAGATCGAGCTTTCGCCCGAGGACGGGCTCTACCCGCTGCCCTACATGGCGGTGCAGGCCGATGGCAAGCCGTGGGAGGAGGAGTGCGCCGAGCCGGGCGCCGACGCCGAGCGCGCGCGGCAGGGCTTCTTCCCCGACGGGTCGCGCTCGTTCGAGGAGATCGACCGGCTGTCGATCGACGTCGACGGCCACGCCTCGATGATCTCGTCGGTCGCCGACGTCGATTTCTACCGCGGCGCGCCGCCCTCGGGCTGGACCAAGGGCCTGCCCGCGCGGCTCCGCCGCGACAAGGGCGAGGGCGACATCCCGCCCGAGAGAAGGTCCGTCGATTTCTACGCCTACAAGCCCTACCACCTGGCGTCGGCGCCGCCGCGCCCGATGCTCGCCAAGGTGACCAACGACATGCAACGTCTGGTGTCCTCGGGCGATTACGACGGGGTGATCTGGACGCAGGGAAGCCCGCAGGTCGAGGAGTTGGCCTACTGGTTCAACCTCCTGATCGACACGCCCTTGCCGATCTGCGGCAACGCCGCCCAGCGCCCGCAGGGCCAGATCTCCAACGACGGGCCGAAGAACATCGTCGACTCGGTCCACTTCATCGCGTCGAAGGTGTGGGCCGACGAGAAGGGGCGCAACCGGTGCGGCTGCGTGGTGATCCAGGAGCAGCAGATCTTCGCATCGCGCGAGGTGGCGAAGGTCGACGCCCGGCCGGGCGGGTACGTGGCGACCGGCGGGCACGGCGGCATCCTCGGCAATATAAGCCACACCGGCCGCATCGCGCTCACCTACCTGCCGGCCTACAAGCACACCTACCTTTCCGACCTCAAGCTCACCTCGCTGCCCAAGAGCGTGAAGGTGGTGAAGAAGGGACCGGGCGGGCTCGGGCTGGTCGAGGTGGGCGTGAAGGACTCGGACGGCAAGCTGCTGGCGGGCGCGATCCCGCACGTCTCGATCAGCACCGACGGCAGCTACTCGGGCATGGAGTTCGGCGACGATCCCGCGCACGAGCTCGACCTGATCGCCTCGATCGAGCACAAGCTCGGGCTCGGCATCCCGACCGGCTTCGTGATCCAGGGGCTCGTGCCCTACGGCTCGTCGCCGGCGCAGGCGCGGCACAAGCTCTACATCAAGGCGGCGTTCTCAGGCATTCCGGTCTGCAAGGTCGGGCGCGGCGCGCCGGAGGGGTTCGCCGACCCGCACGACTTCCAGATCGCCGCCACCAACCTGACCTCGACCAAGGCGCGCTTCCTGATGATGGCCTGCCTCCTCAAGTTCGGCAGCCTGCCGCCGGCCAAGGATCCCGACCATCCGACCGCCGCCGAGATCGCCGCCATCAAGAAGGCCGTCGCCGCCTATCAGGAGGTGTTCGACCGTCATTGACGCGGCCCATCACCCCGGACGGCGCGTCCGGGGTGGCTCCGCTAGTGCAGCCGATTGAGCCCGTCGAACGCGGCGGTCTTGTAGCACTCGGCGAGGGTGGGGTAGTTGAACACCGTGTCGACGAAATAATCGACGGCGCCCTTGTGCGCGAGCACGGCCTGGCCGATGTGGATCAGCTCGCTCGCGCCCTCGCCGAGGATGTGCACGCCGAGAAGCTCGCGCGAATCGAGGTGGAAGACGAGCTTCAGGAGCCCGTTCGAGTTGCCCAGGATCTGGCCGCGCGCGATCTCGCGGTAGGACGCGCGGCCGACTTCGTAGGGCACGCCGGCCTCGGTGAGCTGCTCCTCGGTGCGCCCGACCATCGATATCTCGGGGATGGTGTAGATCCCGTAGGGGTAGTGCTCGCGCATCGAATGGGCGTTGACGCCGAAGGCGTGGCACGCGGCGAGGCGGCCCTGCTCCATCGAGGTGGCGGCGAGCGAGGGGAAGCCGATCACGTCGCCGACGGCGTAGATGTGCGGCACTGCCGTCTGGAATGTCTCGTTGACGGTGATCAGCCCGCGCTTGCCGGCCTCGATCCCGGCGGAGTCGAGCCCGAGCGCGCCGGTCGCGCCGGTGCGCCCGACCGAGTAGAGCGCCTTCTCGGCGACGATCTGCTTGCCGGAGGCCAGCTTGATGCGCACGTGCGGCCCGCGCACGTCGTCGTAGGTCTCGATGCCCGACACCTCCTCGCCGAGGCGCAGCGTCACCCTGTTCTGGCGGAGCTGATAGGCGAGCCCGTCGGTGATCTCGTAATCGACGAAATCCAACAGGCGCGGGCGCTTGTCGATCAGGGTCACGCGCACGCCCAGCGCGGCGAAGATGGTGGCGTATTCGAGCCCGATGACGCCCGCGCCGATCACTGCCAGCGTGTGCGGGAGCGTCTCTAGCGTCAGGATGTCGTCGGAGGTGAACACGCGCTGGCCGTCGAATGGCACGTCCGCGGGGCGCGTGGTCTCGGTGCCGACCGCGATGACGATCTTCTCGGCTGACACGTCGCGCTGGCCGCGCCCGTCGATATAGGTGAGGCGCACCGCGTTCGGCCCGATGAACGCGCCGCGCGCCGGCAGCACCTCGATGCCGTTGCGCTGGAGCTGGTGGCAGGCGACGTCGACCTCGTTCCGGATCACGTGGTCGGACCGGAACAGAAGGTCGCGCATGGTGATGTCCTTCTTCACCACGTAGGACGCGCCATAGATCGCCCGCTCGCGATAGCCCGACAGGTGCATCGTGGCCTCGCGCAGCGTCTTCGACGGGATCGTGCCGGTGTTGATGCAGATGCCGCCGATGGCCGAGCGCAGCTCGCACACCGCCGCGCGCTTGCCGAGCTTGGCGGCCTGGATCGACGCGCGATGGCCGGCCGGACCGGAGCCGATCACCAGGAGGTCGTAGTCGTATCCGTTCTGCATGGGCACCTCGTTGCCGTTGCAGGATGAGGGGCAAACACTGCAAGACCGTTAAGTTAACGCACGACGCACCCGATCGCGCGCGGCGCGCCGTCGCGTCGCCCGATGTCGCCTCTATGTCGCCTCTAGGTAACCTCTATGTCGCCTGATGTCGCCTCTATGTCGCCTCTAGGTAACCTCTATGTCGCCTCTATGTCGCCTGATGTCGCCTCATAAGCCATTGAAATTCCAACGATGTCTCCTCAAACGGCCCAAAAACCGCTGCGGGCAACTTCGGCGCCTCGGCCTCGCCGCGCACGCTCGCGATGTAGGACTGAAATCCGCATCGGACAAGGGGCGCTAGAGCCTTTTCCGCTCACGCGGAACCGCACCGGCCCGCACCCCCACCCGGCCACCCGACGACAGTATCCTGGTATGGGGTGGCCGGGCGGGGGAGCGGGCTGGACCCGTCTGATCGAAAACCGCGCTAGCGGCGCGCGGCGAAGAATTCGCGCAGCAGCGCGGCGGCACGTGCCTCGCCGATGCCGGGATAGATCTCCGGCCGGTGGTGGCAGGTCGGCCGGTCGAAGATGCGCGCGCCGCGCTCCACCCCGCCGCCCTTGGGGTCGGGCGTGCCGTAATAGAGCCGGCGGATGCGCGCGAAGGCGATCGCCTGGGCGCACATCGGGCAGGGCTCCAAGGTGACGTAGAGGTCGCACCCTGTGAGGCGGGCAGCGCCCAGAGCGGCGGCGGCGGCGCGCAGCGCCAGCATCTCGGCATGCGCCGTGGGGTCGGCGTCGGCGAGCGTGCGGTTGCCGGCGCGCGCAACGATCTCATCGGTCGCGCCGTCGACCACCACCGCGCCGACCGGCACCTCGCCGCGCGCCGCGGCGGCTTCAGCCTCGTCCAAAGCCGCGTCCATGTAGCTCGACATCCGCCGACCATCCCCGCGGGCGCCCTGTGCGTCAAGCGGCGGGCGCGCCCCGGTTAACGGTTTCTAAGGCACGGCGGCCCAGACTTTCCGGAGTTTTTGGAGAGTGGCATGGCGCGTCCCCAGACGATGGCGGCCTCCGCCCGCCCGGCGCGGGCGGAGCTGGAGCTTGCCGCCGCGCTCGCCGATTATCGCGCGGGGAAGCTTCAGGCGGCAACGCAGCGGCTCGAAGCGCTGCTCAAGCGCCAACCGGCGCAGCCCGACGCGCTGCACGTTTTGGGCGCGGTCCGGCTCGCAGCCGGCGACGTCACGGGCGCGTGCGACGCGCTCGGCCGGGCGGTGCGCGCCGCGCCGAAGAACGCCGAACTGCGCAACACTTATGGCTCGGCACTGCGCCGCGCCGGCCGCGCCGACGAGGCGGAGACGGCCTACCGGGCCGCGCTGGCGCTGCGCGAGACGTTTCCCGAGGTGCAGTTCAACCTCGGCAATTTGCTCGCCGAGACCGGCCGGGCCGATGCGGCGAAGGCCGTGTGGCGCCGCGCCGTCGCGCTGAATCCTGCTTACGCGGCCGCGCACCTGGCGCTCGGCGACGCGCTGCGCGCCGAAGGGCGGCTCGAGGACGCCGCCGACGCCTATGCCGCCGCGGTTGCGTCGGACGGGCGGTCGGTCGCCGCCCGGGTCAACCTCGCCAACCTCCTCGCCCGGCGCGGCGAGCCGGGCGCGGCGCTCCCCCATTTCCTCGAAGCGCTCGAGGCCGATCCCGACTGCGTCGAGGCCATGATCGGGGTCGGCAATATCGCCGAGGCGCAGGGCCGCGACGACGAGGCGGAGGCGATCTACCGCCGCGCCCTCGCGCTCGACGGGCAGTGCGTCGCGGCGCACAACAATCTCGGCACGCTCCTCAAAGCCGCGGGCGAGGTCGCCGCGGCGCTGGCACATTACGACCGCGCGGTCGCCGGGGCGCCCGACTATGCCGACGCCCATGCGAACCGCGGCCACGCGCTCCGGTCGCTCGGCGAGGATGCCGCGGCGCGCGCGGCGCTCGACCGCGCGCTCGCGCTCAATCCCGGCCATCGCGACGCGCGCATGAACCGCGCCGTCCTGCGCCTTGCCGCGGGCGACTTCGCCGGCGGCTGGCAGGATTATCTCGCGCGCGACCTGCAGGCGCATGCGCGCGCCGCGCTGCACCGGACGAAGCTGCCCGCGGACCTCGCCGGACGCATTATCGTCGCGCTGCCCGACCAGGGGCTCGGCGACGAGATCTTCTTCCTGCGTTTTGCGGCGGCGCTGCGCGCGCGCGGCGCCACGCTGCTCTACCGCGCGAGCCCGCGCCTCGCCGCCATGATCGCGCGGTCGGGAGCGGTCGACTTCATCCTCGCGCCGGATGCGGCGGCGCCGGCAGGCGCGACCACGGTCTCGCTCGGCGACCTGCCGTTCCTGCTGGGCATGGCGTCCGCCGCCGACGTTCCGCCCTCCATCACGATACCGCCTTTGGCCGCGCGCGCCGCGGAGGTGACAGCGCGGCTCGCCGCGTTCGGCCCGCCGCCCTATGTCGGCGTCACCTGGCGCGCCGGCACGCGCATCCGCAAGGACGGGCTCTACAAGGAAGCACCGCCGGCTTCGCTCGCCCGCGCGCTCGCCGCCGCGCCCGGCACGCTGGTCGCCGTGCAGCGCCTTCCCGAGGCGGGCGAGGTGGCGGCGTTCGCGCGCGATGCGGGACGGCCGGTCGCCGACCTCACCGCGCTCGACGACTCGCTCGAGGACATGCTGGCGCTGATGGCGGCGCTCGACGATTACGCCGGCGTCTCCAACACCAACGTCCATCTGCGCGCGGCCGCCGGGCGGGCGAGCCGCGTGCTGGTGCCGCACCCGGCCGAGTTCCGCTGGATGGCCGCGGGCGACCGCTCGCCCTGGTTCCCCGGAACGTCGGTCTACCGCCAACGTCCCGACGGCGACTGGACCGGGGCGCTCGTTGCGCTTTCACGTGACATGGAAATCGACCGATGACCGAACCGCTGCGCGTCTTCGTCGGCTGGGACAGCCGCGAGGACATCGCCTTCCGCGTCTGCCGCCACTCGATCCTGAAGCGCGCCAGCGTGCCGGTCGCGGTCCTGCCGATCCTGCAGGACGAGCTGCGCGCACAGGGTCTCTATGGGCGGGCGGCTGACCCGCTGGCCTCGACCGAGTTCACTTACACGCGCTTCTTCGTGCCGTATTTGGCGGGCTACCGGGGCTGGGCGCTGTTCTGCGACTGCGATTTCCTGTGGCGCGCCGACATGGCTGCGCTGTTCGCCGAGGCCGACGAACGCTACGCCGTCATGTGCGTGCATCACGACCACCGCCCGCGCGAAAGCTGGAAGATGGACGGGCAGAGCCAGACAATCTATCCGCGCAAGAACTGGTCCTCGCTGGTGCTGTACAACTGCGCGCACCCCAAGAACGCAATTCTGACGCCCGATCTGGTCAACCGCGAGACCGGCGCCTTCCTGCACCGCTTCCAATGGCTCGACGATGCCGAGATCGGCGCGCTCGACGAGACGTGGAACTGGCTCGAAGGCTGGTCCGAAAAGCCGGACGACGGCGCGCCGCCCAACGCCATCCACTACACGCGCGGCGGGCCCTGGTTCGACAAGTGGCGCACGGTCGATTACGCCAGCCTCTGGCTCGCCGAGGAGCGCGACCTCGCGCTCAGCGAGACCCGCCGGGTGGCGTAGTCCTTAGCCGCTGCCGCCGGCGAGCAGCGGCACGATCACGAAGGCGGCCAGGTTGTTGGTCGCGTGCATCATCCAGCCGGGCGAGAGGCTGCCGCGCCACAGGCGCAGCGTCATCGGGATCGCGCCCCAGAACAGGATGAAAACGGCGCCGCCCCAGCCGAAATAAGGCGCGTGGACTAGCGCATAGAAGACGGTCGGCACCAGGGCGACCGCCCACGCCGGCCAGCGCCGCGCGCGCAGGGCCGAGACGGCGAGGCCGCGGAACAGCACCTCCTCGCAGAACGGCGTCGACACCACCACCCAGGCGATGAGGGCGGCGAGGATGGCCGGATCGGCGAGGTCGTAGCGCATGCCGTGCATCGGGATGCCGAGCGCGCGGGTGACGGCCTGGCTCACCGGGAAGAGGACGAAGCTCGCCGCGACGCCCGCCAGCGCGGCGAGGATGTCGCGCCCGTCCGGCCTGCGGTAGGCGAAGATCGCGGCCACCAGCCCTCGCGCCGCCGCCCAGCGCCAGGCGGCGAAGATGGCGATCCAGCACCCGGCCGCGTAGACCAGCCCCATCGGCACCGGCGGCGGCGGCGCGCCGCGGGCGGCGACGAAGCCGGTGGCGACGGCGGCGGCGAGGGCGAGCGGCAAGGCCGCCAGCACGGTCGCGGCGACGAGGCCGCCGCGCCAGGGCACAGACATCGGTGCGGCGGGATCGGGCATGGTCGCCTCCGACTCAGCCGAGGAACACGCGCCACATCAGCCGCCCGGGCAGGAAGGTCAGCGCGCCGGCGGTGACCACGCCGACATAGAGCCCGAGCATGGCGCGCTTGTGCCCGGCGATGTTGCCGCGCCGCACCGCCCACAGCGCGCCGCCGACGCCGAAGAGGGTCATCGGGATGAACAGGTGGATCCAGGAGAAATGGCCAGGGTGGAGCGTGCGGATGAAGAACGTCGCGCCCGCCGTCACCACCATCAAAGCGAGATAGATCGCGCCCACGGCCCGGTGCCGTGGCGCCCCCTTCTTGGAGGCGAAGATCAGCCAGCCGCCCAGGGCGAAGGCCGGCAGAACCGTCGCCAGATGCAGGCGGATGGCCGGCGACGCCTCGCGGATCAGTTCGAGATTCATGGCACCCCTCGCAGACGCCCCGGAATGGCGTGCCGGGCGCCGCGCGTCAAGCCTCGCCGTTGCGGCGAGTCGGGCGGCGCCCTATCTTGCCGCCATGCGCCCCATCGTCGGCATCACGCTCGATTCGGAACGGCCCGGCGGCTATTCCAGGATGCCGTGGTACGCGCTCCGCGAGAACTATTCGGACGCGGCGGCGGCGGCGGGCGGGCTGCCGCTCCTCCTGCCGCATCTGCCGGACGAGGCGGCGGACTACGCGGCGCGGATCGACGCGCTGATCGTGACCGGCGGCAATTTCGACGTCGATCCGGCCTTGTTCGGCGCCGCCACCCGCCACGCGCGCGTCACGACGAAGGACCGGCGCACGGCCTTCGAGATCGCGGTGCTGCGCGCGACGCTGGCGCAGGACAAGCCGGTGCTCGGCATCTGCGGCGGCCAGCAGGTGCTCAACGTCGTGCTCGGCGGCACGTTGATCCAGCACATACCGGACGAGGTGCCGGGCGCTCTGGCGCACGAGCAGCCGAACCCGCGCACCGAGCCGGGGCACAAGGTGCGCGTCGTCGCCGGCACGCTTCTCGCCCGCGTGACCGGCCGCGACGAGATGGCGGTCAATTCCGCCCACCACCAGGCGGTGAAGGACGTGGCCTCGGGCGTGGTCGTCGACGCCGTCGCGCCCGACGGGGTGATCGAGGGGATCGAGGCGCCCGCCCACCGCTTCTGCCTCGGCGTGCAGTGGCACCCGGAATTCGCCATCGATCCCGGCGACAGCGCCATCTTCCGCGCCTTCATCGACGCCGCGCGGCCGCGATGACCGAGCGCATCGCCAAGGGGCTGGCGCGCGCGGGAGTGTGCTCGCGGCGCGAGGCCGAGCGGCTGATCGCCGAGGGAAGGGTCGCGGTCGACGGCAAGAAAGTCACGACGCCCGCGACGTTGGTGGACGAGGATGCGCGCATCGCCGTCGACGGCCGCCCGGTGGCGGAGCCCGAGGCGCCGCGGCTCTGGCGCTACCACAAGCCGCGCGGGCTGATCGCGACGCACCGCGACCCGCAAGGGCGGCCGACTTTGTTCGACGCGCTGCCCGCCGGGATGCCGCGCGTCGTCTCGGTCGGCAGGCTCGACATCGAGTCCGAAGGGCTGATCCTGCTGACCAACGACGGCGCGCTGGCGCGCCATTTGGAGCTGCCGCAGACCGGCTGGACGCGGCGCTACCGCGTGCGCGTATTCGGCCGGCCCGAACCCGCCGCACTCGCCGCGCTCGCGAAGGGCGTCGAGATCGAGGGCGTGCGCTACGGGCCGGTGGAGGCGGGAATCGACCGCGCCGAGGGGTCGAACGCCTGGCTCACGGTGGGCCTCCGCGAAGGCAAGAACCGCGAGGTGCGCAAGCTGATGGCGCATCTCGGCCTCACCGTCAGCCGGCTGATCCGCGTCGCGTTCGGCCCGTTCCAGCTCGGCAAGCTCGCGCCCGGTGCGGTCGCCGAGGTGCCGCGCACGGTGCTGGCGGAGCAGGTCGGCGGCGACTGGGCCGGCGGGGCGAAAGGGCACGCCCATGCGCGTCGTCGCCGGTAGGCATCGCGGCCGGAAGCTCGCGGCGCCGGAAGGGCGGGCGCTGCGCCCGACCGCCGACCGGGTGCGCGAGGCGGTGTTCAACATCCTGGCGCATGGCGGGTTCGGGGCGGGCGGCGCCTCGGGCTGGCCGGGGCGCGCGTGCTCGACGCCTTCGCCGGCACCGGTGCGATGGGGATCGAGGCGCTGTCGCGCGGCGCGGCGCACGCGACGTTCCTCGAGACCGATCCGCACGCGCTGGCGAGCTTGCGCGCCAACCTCGCCGCGACGCGCGAGCAGGCGAACGCGACGGTGCTGGCCGCCGACGTGCGGCACCCGCCGCGCCCCGCCGCGCCGGTGACGGTGGCGTTCCTCGATCCGCCCTATGGCGAGGGACAGGGGCCGGCGGCGCTCGAAGCGCTCGCCGATGCGGGCTGGTTCGCGCCCGGCGCCATCGTAATGATCGAAGTCGCGGCGAAGGAGCCCTTTGCCCCGCCCGCTTGGTTCGCGATCCTCGACGAGCGGCGCTACGGCGCGGCGCGCGTGGTCGTGCTGCGCGCCGGGGCTACTCCGCCGCCCGCGCGCTCCTGAGCGGCGCGATCAGCTTCATCGCCGCCTCGAACGATGCGTCGGCCGCCGCGGCGTGGTAGTGGCGCCCGTGCGCCATCATGTAGCCGTGCCCGACGCCCGGATGGACGGTGAACGTGCCGTTCGGATCGGCCGCCACCGCCTTCTGCATCTTGGCGAGCTCCTCCGGCGGGGCGAGCTCGTCCTGGTCGCCGTACTGGAAGGTGACGGGGCAGGCGAGCTTGTCGCCCGGCTTGAAGGCGCGGCTCACCATCGTGCCGTGGAACGAGGCGCCGGCGTCGATCTTCGCGTCGCATGCGGCGCGCCACACGTGCGGCCCGCCGAAGCAGTACCCCCACGCGGCGAACTTGCCGTTGCAGGCAGGATGCTTCTTCAGCGCGGCGACGGTGGCGGCTAGGTCATGGGCCACGTACGAGTCGGGCGTGCGCTCGGCGCGGGCGCGGGCGCGGAGGAACCCGTCGCCCGCGTGGCTCAAGACGCCGCGGTCGTCGTCGCGCCAGAAGAAGTCGGGCGCGACGCCGACGCAGCCCGCCTGGGCCACCCGGTCGGCCCACGCCTTGGTGTCGTCGCACACGCCGTAGATGTGGGTGACGAGGATGACGGCCGGCGCCGGGCCGGACTTGGGCACGGCGAGATAGGCGTCGAACGCGCCCTGGTCGGTGGGGATGCGCATGGCCGCCTCCTACATCTTGCGGAAGCAGGCGAGCGCGTGCTCGCGCGCGATGCGCGCCGCCTCCGGGTGGTAGCCGTCCTTGTGCGGCATGGAGAAATTGTGCCCGGCGCCGTCATAGACCGCGATCTCGGCATTGGGCTTGCCGGCGAAGGCCTTCTGGATGGCGTTCACCTCGTCCATCGGCACGACGGGATCGACCGAGCCGAAATGATAGCTGACCGGGCAGGTGACCTTGTTCACCTCGTCGAGGTGGAGCCCGATCATCGTGCCGTGGAACGCGGCGGCGGCGTTGGCGCCGAGCCGGCTGGTGGCGAGGTGGGCGTAGCGTCCGCCGAAGCAGAAGCCGAGGACCGCGACCTTGCCGTTGCACTGCGGCCGCGACTTGAGGTCCTTCATCAGGTCCTCGATGTCCTTCATGCCCTGGTCGGGGTCGAACTTCTCGTAGCGCTCGAACGCCACCTTCATGTCGGCGGTGGGGCCGGGGATCTGGCGCCAGAAGATGTCGGGGGTCGATACCAGGAACCCGTCCTTCGCCCAGGCGTCGGCAAGCTCGCGCATCTCCTGGTCGACGCCGAAGATCGCGGTGATCATGAGGATGCCCGGTGCCTTCTGGCTGCCGTCCGGGCCGGTGAGGTAGCCGTCGAACGTCTCGTTCGCGCGCGTCTTGTACTTGATGTCCTGGCCTGCCATGGCGCCCTCCCTTGGCGGAGTTTGTCGATTGACGGAACTATGGGCCGCGGCGCCCGCGCGCGTCAACCGAGGGGCGCCGGCCCGGCTGGCCTCTGGGCGTCGGAAAACTTTACAGCGGCGCCGCGGCGCGGCGGCAAACTGTCGGAAAATCTTACAGTTCCGCCCGGGCGGACCGGCCCCCGTCGGCCAAGCCATTGGAAAGGCACGATTCCGCGAATCTGGCACGGTTCTTGCATGGCATGGGGCAAGGGACCGGTTCCATATCCCCTCTCCCCCTCTCCCCCAAGGATTGGGCGGTCCCGGAAAGCGAAAACGGCGGCGCAAAGCCGCCGTTTTCATTTGCGCCAAGTTTCATTCGGGGAGGCGTGGGTGTAGGGTGCGCCTCGGGCCGTCCCCGTAGCTCAGCAGGATAGAGCATCGGATTCCTAATCCGAGGGTCGTGGGTTCGAATCCCGCCGGGGACGCCAGACCCTTAAAGATAAATCGTTCTTTAGAGCGAACGCGTCCCTTAGCCCACAGCTTCGGGCCCCCACACGCTTTTCCATCGAGCGGAGCCTTTGGCCCGCGGTGCCACTGGCCAGGATCGCCATGACGCTCTACGTTCGAGGATACCCGACGGGGGAGCGGAGCGTGAGCGCCGAGTGTTGTCACCACGAGCCCGCCGACGATGCCCGGCACAGGCGCATCCTGTGGGCCGTGCTCGCCATAAACGTGGTCGGCTTCGCGACCGAAGCCGCGGCCGGTCTTGCGGCGGGTTCGGCTTCGCTCCAGGCGGACGCGCTCGACTTCCTGGGCGACGCCGGCAACTACGCCATCAGCCTTCTGGTGCTGGGGCTCGCCGTGCGCTGGCGGGCGCGGGCGGCGATGATCAAGGGCGGCACGATGGCCGTGCTCGGGTTGTGGGTGGTCGGCAGCACGGTCTGGTATGCCGTCTTCGCGACGATGCCGCGCGCCGAGATCATGGGCGGGGTCGCTTTGTTCGCCCTTGCGCTCAACGCCGCGTGCCTCGCGCTCCTGACGCGGTTCCGCAGCGGCGATGCGAATATGCGCTCCGTCTGGATCTGTTCCCGCAACGACGTGATCGGCAACCTCGCCGTGCTGCTCGCCGCTCTCGGCGTCTTCGGCACGGGGACCGGATGGCCTGACCTGCTCGTGGCGGCGGTGATGGGCGCGCTCGCGTTGCAGGGCGCGTGGACCGTCGTGCGCCAGGCCAAGGGCGAACTTGACGGCCACGCCCGCGAGGAAGGCACGCTCGCAATCCGCTAGCGCCGCTGGGCTCGCCCGTTCGTCCGGGCTCGCGATCGCGCGCCGAACGCGTCGTTGCCGCAGTTCCGGCAGCGCGGAATCCCGTCGCCCTTCGTCACGTGCGTCTACTTGTGGCAGCATGCCAAGAAACGAGACGTTGACGTTTCGCTACGATACGGATACGTTCCAGATTAGAGGGCAAAACCGAGCAGGGAAGGGACGGGACCATGGCCGCGTGCTTCCGCTACATCGTGAACGACGTCCAGGCCGCCATCGACTTCTACGGCAAGCATCTCGGCTTCAAGGTGGAGATGCACCCCGCGCCGGGATTCGCCGAAATCTCGCGCGGCGACATGCACATCTACCTCACCAAGCCGTCGCCGGGCGTCGGCGGCGGGGCGGCGATGCCGTCGGGCGAACAGCAGACGCCCGGAGGGTGGAACCGCATTCACCTGATCGTCGAGGAGCTGGACGGAACGGTCGCCGCGCTCAAATCGGCGGGCTGTCGTTTCCGCAGCGACTTGATCCAGGGCACGGGCGGCAAGCAGATCCTGCTGGAAGACCCGTCGGGAAATCTGGTCGAGCTGTTCCAGCCGAACACGTCGGCCTATCGCGCCCCCGGCTCGGGCTCGAAAGCCGGCGGTGGCTGAACGGCCGGCGGCGGCGCGCGCGCGATCGTCAAAGCCGCAAAACGGCCGCGCACGCGCGAAGCCTGCCCTCGACCCGAGGATCGCGCGCTCGCGACAGGTGATCCTGCAAGCCGTGCTCGACGAGCTGAGCGACGTGGGGTATGGCGCGCTCACCATCGAGTCCGCCGCGCGTCGCGCCGGCGTCGGCAAGGCGACGATCTACCGCCACTGGCCCGACAAGATCGCGCTGATCGCCGATGCGTTCAAACTGCTGCAGAGCCAGCGGGACCCGGAGCTCGTCACCGGCTCGCCGCGCGAGAAGCTCGAGCGCGCTCTTCGCCATGTCGCCGAAATCGTCGCGGATTCGCCCTTCTCGGCATGCCTGCCGGCCCTCATCGAGGGGGCGGAGCGGGACCGGCGGGTGCGGCGGTTTCATCACCGGTTCCAGGCCGAGGCGCGCAAGCCGACCATCGCGCTGATCGCCCGCGGGATCGCCACGGGCGACTTCCCGCCGCGCGTCGATCCGGAGCTCGCGGCGTTCGCGCTGCTCGGCGCCATCTTCTTCTGCCGCCTGATGACGAACGCGCCCTTTCCCGAGGCGCGCGTTCCCGGCCTGATCGACACCGTCCTGGGCGAAAGCGGTTGACGCGGAGGCCCTAACGCGCCCCACCGCTCGCGCCGGACATCAGGGACGCAGACGGTCCCGCCTTGCCGCCGTCGCCTCGGCGAGGACCGCGCCCTTCTCATCGAGCATCACGCCGTAGACCGTCTCCGCCGCCTGGCGCGAGACGTAGCCGTTGCGGACGTCGGCGGCGACCAGCGCCGGGTCGCGCCGCTCGGGATCGCCATACCCGCCGCCGCCCGAGGTCTCGACCCGCACAAGGTCGCCCGGTGCAAGCGGCTTGTTGGCCTTGCGCACCTCCTCGGCGGGCGCGTCGGGGTGCTCCACCGTGATGCGAGGCCGCGCGCCGTCGTGGCCGCCCAATATGCCCCAGGGCGGGCAGCCCGTGCGCTCGTTCAGCACGTGCACGTTGCAGGCGACCAGCGGCTCCATCACTTTCTCGAGCCCGGTGCCGCCGCGCCACTGGCCCGCGCCGGCCGAGTCCTGGCGCACGCCCCAGCTCAGCACGCGCAGCGGATAGAGCGCCTCCTGCACCTCGATCGGGATGTCGAGCGTGTCGCCGTGGCTCATGGTCTTGTAGTGCGCCGGCCCGTCATGGCCCTTCGAGGCGCCCCAGCCGCCGTCCGCCGCGCTCAGGTTGTAGAACGGCTCGCCGGTCTTCGGGTCGCGCCCGGCGAGCGAGTGGATGCAGAAATTGCCGTGATGGCCGGCGGCGACGTGGTCGGGCGCCGCCTCGACCAGCGCCTTCACCACCGTGTCGATCACGGTCGGCAGCGGCGCGCTGTAGAGCCCCATCGGCGCGGTCGGCGCGGCGCTCAGAAACTTGCCGTCCGGGATCGCGATCCTGAGCGGGCGGAAGCTGCCGTCGTTCGCGGGCTCGTCCGGCGCGGCGATGTACTTGAAGGCGATGCGCGCGGCGGTGACCGCGCCGCCTTCGCGGCCCGAATTGATCGGCCCCTTCACCTGGTCGGCGACGCCGGAGAAATCGACGGTCATTTCGTCGCCCGAGACGGTGACGACGACGTCGACCGGCATCTTCCGGTCGAGCTCGACCCCGTCATTGTCGAGGAACGAGCTCGCGCGATAGGTGCCGTCCGGTATCGCGGCGATGGCGGCGCGCGCAGCCGCCTCCGACCGGCGCCACATCAGCTCGATCGAGGCGCGCACGGCGTCGAGCCCGTACTTCCCGACCTGCGCCGCGATCAAGTCGCGCCCCATCAGGCAGCCGGCGAGCTGCGATTCGATGTCGCCCAGCAGCATGCGCGGGAACCGCGTGTTGTTCTCGATGATGCGGTAGATGTCCTTCTGCGGCTTGCCGCGCGACCACAGCTTGACCGAGCGGAACTGGATGCCCTCCTGGTAGATCTCGGTCGGGCCGACCGGCGCGCACGATCCGACGACCATCCCGCCGACGTCGATCCAGTGCACCAAGACGCACATGAAGGCGACGCATTCCGCGCCGGCGAAGACCGGCGTGTACATCACCACGTTGTTGAGGTGCTGGCCCAGCGTGCCGGCATGGTTGGAGAAGATGACGTCGCCGGGCTCGATCCCGTCGCGGCCGTGGATCAGCACGCCGTCGTTCACCGCCGTGCCCAGCGCGTTGGCGACGAACAGCGGGATGCCGCCCGCCGATTGCGAGATCAGCCTTCCGTCCGGATCGACGATGCCGACCGCGTAGTCTTTGTATTCGTAGACAAGCGGGCTGTAGGCCGTGCGGGTGATGTTCACGTCGATCTGGTTGGGAATCGACATCAGCCCGTAGCGGATGATCTCGGCCGTGATCGGGTTCACCGAGCCGACCGGCGTGTCGATGGTGACGGTGTCGGGCGCCATGGCAACCTCACGCGCAATGGATGCGGATCTCGCCGAGCCGGCCGATCTCGAACCGGTCGTCGGGGCCGACCACGGTGGTCGAGCCGTACTCCTCGATGATCGCCGGGCCGTTTCCTTCGTGGCCGACGGCAAGGCTCGCCCGGCGCAAAACGGGGGTGTCGATGCGCCCGCGCGTGCCGAAATGCACCGAGCGGTGTCGGGGCGCGCCCGCGTCCGCGCCGTCTGCGACCGGCCGAAGGCCTTCCAGGTCGGGGCGCTGGATGCGCGCCGCGCCGGTCAGGACCAGCCCGACGAACTCGATCGGCGATCCGACCTCGACATGGCCGTACTTGCGCTCGTAGGTCGTCTCGAAGGCGCGGCGGATCGCGGCGAGGTCGCGTGCTCCGCCCAGCGGCGTGCGCAGCGTGTGGCGCTGGCCGCGGAAGCGCATGTCGGCCTGGCGCTCGAAGGCGATCTGCGGCCGGTCGAGCTCGCGCTCGAGCTGGGCGCGCATCGTCGCCTCGATTTCCCGGAACACCGCCTCGGCCTCGGCGATGCTTTCGTCCGTGAGGTCGCGCAGGAAAGTGCGCACCTCGTCGACGCGGGCGTCGGCGAGGATCATGCCGAGCGCCGAGAAGATGCCGGGCTCGGGCGGCACGACGACCAGCGGGATCGCGAGCTCGCGCGCGATCTGCGCGGCGTGGAGCGGCCCGCCGCCGCCGAACGCGAACAGCACGAACTCGCGCGGGTCGAGGCCGCGCTCGATGGTCACCTGGCGGATGGCGCCTGCCATGGTCATGGTGCCCAGCGCGAGGATGCCTTCCGCCGTCTCGTCGAGCCCGGCGGCGCCGGAAAATCCCAGGGACGCGGCCACCCGCTCGGCGAGCGCCGCGCGCGCCGCCGGCGCGTCGAGGCGCATCTCGCCGCCGAGGAACGAGTCCGCGCCGATGCGGCCCAGCACCAGGTTGGCGTCGGTGATGGTCGGCTCGGTCCCGCCGCGCCCGTAACATACCGGGCCGGGCGCGGAGCCCGCGCTCTTGGGCCCGACATGCAGGCCGCCCTGCGCGTCGATCCAGGCGATGGAGCCGCCGCCCGCGCCCACCTCGACGATGTCGAGCACCGCGCCGCGCACGGGGAAGCCGCGCTCCAGCCCGCCGACATAGTAGGGCGACCTGATCTCGAACCTCCCGTCCTCCACCACCGCGCACTTGGCGGTGGTGCCGCCCATGTCGAACGCGATCGCCTTGGCGATGCCGAGCGCGTCGGCATAGACGCCGGTGCCGATGACCCCGCCGACGGGGCCAGATTCGACCAGCATGATCGGCTGGCTTTCGGCGCGCTCCACCGAGAAGACGCCGCCGTTCGACGCCATCAGATAGAAGCTGCGCGTAAGCCCGTCGCGCCGGAGCCGTCCGTCGAGGCGGTTCACGTAGTCCTTGAGGCGCGGCCCGACATAGGCGTTGGCGACCGCCGTCGCCGTGCGCTCGAACTCGTACCATTCGCGGGTGAGGTCGGTACCGGCCGTGACATAAAATTCGGGCAGCGCGGCGCGAAAGATCGCGGCCGCTTCGTCCTCATGGCGCGTGTCGCGATAGGAATTCAAGAACGAGATCGCCACGGACTCGACGCCGAGGGCGCGGAGCTTTTCCGCGAGTGCGCGCGCCGCATCCGCATCGAGCGGGCGCAGAACCTCGCCCTCCGCGCCGATCCGCTCGGCCAGCTCGAAGCGCATGTCGCGCTCGACCAGCGGCGGGTTGCGCTTGTAGCGGAAGTCGAACGGGATCGGCCGGTTGCCGCGGCCGATCTCCAATATGTCGCGGAACCCTTCGGTGGTGACCAGCGCCGTCCGCGCGCCGGTGCGCTCGATGAAGGTGTTGATGACCAGGGTCGTCCCGAACTTCACCACTTCGGCCTCGGCAAGGTCGATGCCCGCCTTCCGCAGGCAGTCCATCACCCCGTCGACGAGGTCTCCGTAGGTCGTCAGGCTCTTGGTATAGACGACGCGACCCTTCTCGCGATCGAAGGCCGCGAGGTCGGTGAAGGTGCCGCCGGTGTCGGCGGCCAGGATGTAGGTCATTGCGTCCCTGGTGCTGGCTTCCGCTCCGCCCACTATAGAGAGGCTTGGCCGATCACGACAATGCGCGCCGGCTCAGCGCCGCGCGTGCCGGGCGAAGGTGACGGCGGGGCGGGCGTCGCCGCGCCGCGGCCAGGGAACCCGTTCGCGTCCCGGCCGGCCGTCGCGGACGAACGCGATCCACGCGTCGCCGACGTCGGCGGCGAGCTGGCGTAGCTCCTGCGGGTCGGCGCCGGCGAGCATCGGCGCATCGCGCCATGCCTCCAGGGTGCCGAACACGAAGGGCTGCTCGATGCAGTGGCAGGCGCCGAGCGGCGATCCGTCCGGCGACCAGTCGAACCGGTAGCTGGTGGCGCTGCCGCCCGCCGCCGCCACGCGGTCGGCGAAGGCAAGCGACGGCTGCGCGAATACCTGCTCGGTCACGATCTCGCTGAGGCGGACGACGGGGTCGGCGGCGGACGCGCCCTGGTCCAGGGCAAGCCGCGCGATCGCCGCGCCGGCGGCGACGGAATCGAGACGCGGCGCGCTCGGCGCGCAGAAGAAGGCGTGCGCCTCGTCGCGCGTCCAGCCGATCAGGATCTCGACCCCGTTGGTCGCCGCCCCTTCGGCCGCCGCAGAAAGGAACCGGTCGGGGGCGGCGAGCGCGTCGATCGCCGGAATATAGACTGGCGTGATCATCCCCGGAACGTAGGAAGCGCGCGCCACTGCGTCGGAGGCGGCGAGGAGGGTTTCCGGCGCGCCGTTCAGTGCGCCGCCCGCCGCCAGGATGCGCGCCAGCACGTCGGCCGCGTGGCGGTCGGAGAAGGGGGCGAGGGCGGTCGGCGGGCTCTCCAGGATCGCGCGGCGGAACAGGCCGCGCCCCTCCGGCAAGGCGAGCATGCAGAGGATGGCGTGCGCGCCGGCGGACTGGCCCGCCACGGTGACGCGGGCGGGATCGCCGCCGAACGACGCGATCTCGCGCGCGACCCAGTGGAGCGCCGCCATCATGTCGTCGAGCCCCTGGCGGCCGCGTCCGCTTCCGGCGGCAAGAAACCCGAGCGCGCCGAGACGGTAATTCACCGTCACGACGACCATCTCGCCGCGCCGGGCGAGCGCGCGCCCGTCGAACCAGTCGAGCGAGCCGGCGCAGGCCTGGTATGCGCCGCCATGCAGGAAGACCAGCACCGGCAGGGAGGTGCCCGCACCGGGCGCGCCGTCGGGCGCGGTGACGGTCACGGTCAGGCAGTCCTCGCCCTGCGGGCGCGAGAAGTCGCCGATCGCCGCGGCGAGGCGCGACGGGCGCTGCGGCGCGATGGGGCCGTGCTGCGTGGCGTCGCGCACGCCCGTCCATGGTTGCGGCGGCGCGGGCGGGGCGAAGCGGAGCGGGCCCAACGGCGCCGCCGCGTAGGGGACCGCCCGGAACTGCGCCGTGCCTTCCGCCGCGAGGCCGCGCAGCGCGCCGAGCGAAATCGTGACCTCCGGGGCCGCCATGTCAGTCCCCCTCCGTCCAGTCGGGCGCGGTGAGCCGCCTTTTGCCGTCGGGCGTCGTCGCCACGCCCGGTGCGCCGAGCCCGTCCTTGTCCCAGAGCTGGCAGGTGACCGGCTTGTGCTTCTGGTCCAGCCCCTCGCAATAGTTCGTGTACTCGCAAAGCCGCACCTCTCCGCCCCTGCCGGCGGCGATCTTGCGGAACCAGTCCGGATCGGCGAGGGACTGGCGGGCGGCGCCGATCACGTCGCACGCGCCGTCGGCGAGCAGCCTTTCGGCCATGTCGAAATTGTGGATGCCGCCGGTCAAGACAACGGGCGTGGCGTGGCCGGCCTCGCGGATCGCGCGGCGGATCGCGGCGGTCGCGGCGACGTTGCGGCCGAACGGCCCGCGCGCATCCGATATGAATTGCGGCATGCATTCGTAGCCGCTCGGCCCGGTATAGGGATAGGCCGCCCAACCGATTGCGGGCTGCTTCGCGTCGTCGAACTTGCCGCCGCGCGAGGTCGACAGGAAATCCATTCCCGCCCCGGCGAAGGCGACGCCGAAGAGCGCGGCGTCGTCCACGTCGCTGCCGCCCGCGATGCATTCATCGGCGAGGAAGCGGCAACCGACGGCGAAGCCTGGCCCGACCGCCGCGCGCACGGCGGCGTACACCGCCAGCGGCAGGCGCACGCGGTTCTCGCGCGCGCCGCCGTAACCGTCGGACCGCGTGTTGGTGCGCGACAGGAACGAGGCCATCGTGTAGGCGTGGGCGTAGTGCAGCTCCACCCCATCGAACCCGGCCGCCTCGGCACGCGCGGCCGCGGCGGCGAACAGGGGCGGCAGGGTCTCGGGCAGGTCGCGGACGTGGGGAAGGTGCAGAGCGGTCACCCGTTCGCGATGGCCGTATTCCAGCGCCTCGCGCTCGGTGGGGCTGAGCGCGGCCGTGCGCGCGTCGGGACTGAGCGCCATCAGCCGCGCGCGCACCGCGTCGTCCGGCGCGCCTTCCATGTCGAGCGCGCGCCGGTGATCGTCGGTGATGGCGAGGAAGCGTGCGAAGAATTTTTCCGGGTCGGGCCGGCGGCGGATCGCCAGGAAGTCGATGAGTTGGATGAACAGGCGCGTGTGCCCGTCGCTTGCACGGCGCACCGTCTCGACCAGCTTGCGGAGGCCGGGGATGTAACGGTCGTGGCCGATGCGCAGCAGCGGCCCGCTCGGCACGTCGCGCACGCCCGTCGCTTCGACGACGAGCGCACCCGGCCGGCCGCGGGCGAAGCGTTCGTACCAGCCGATCACCGCGTCGGTGACGAACCCGTCCTCGGTGGCGCGCCATGGCACCATGGCCGGCACCCAGGTGCGGCTTTCGAGCGCGACCGGTCCGATGCGGACGGGCGAGAAGAGGCGCGATCGCGCAGCCTCGTCGCGCGTCGGCACGCGCCCGGGGGTCGCCTTGAACCGAAGCCGTTCCTGCGGCCGCCACATGGGGGGATTTTTCGCTGGCGGCGCGATTATTTCAAGCTTAAAGTAGTTTCCGACCGATCTCCTCTGGCGAAGGAAAGAGGCCATGGAGGGTGCGCGTCTTCCGCTCGACGCGGAGACCAAGGCCGCCGAGCGGCCGGGCGATCACCAGGACGAGCTGCGTCTCTGGCTGCGTCTGTTCTCCTGCACCACGATGATCGAGCGCGAGATCCGCCGCCGCCTGCGCGAGCGGTTCCGCACCACCCTGCCGCGCTTCGACCTGATGGCGCAGCTCGACAAGGTCCCCGACGGGATGAGCCTCGGCGAGCTGTCGCAGCGGCTGATGGTGTCGAACGGCAACATCACCGGACTCGTCGACCGGCTGGTGGGTCGCGGGCTGATCGACTGCCGGCCGGCGCCCAACGATAGGCGCACCCAGATCGTGCGGCTGACCGCCGAGGGGCGGCACCGCTTCCGCGCCATGGCGGCGGCGCACGAGGGCTGGATCGCCGAGATCTTCGCCGGCCTCGCGCCGGCCGAGCGCGACGGGCTGATGCGCCTCGCCGGCCGCGCGAAGGAATTGGCCTCTCGGGCGGTGCGGTCACGATGAGCGCGAAGTCGGCCCATCTCGACAGCTTCGCGCGCGACAACCTGCCGCCGCGCGCGGAATGGCCCGACCTCATCTTCACCCTGCCGGAGCTGCACTATCCCGAGCGGCTGAACGCGGCGACCGTGTTCGTCGATGCGCATGTCGAGGCGGGCAGGGGCGCGCGCCCGTGCCTGATCGCGCCCGGCGCAAGCTGGAGCTACGCCGAGCTTGCGGAGAAGGTGAACCGCATCGCCAACGTGCTCGTGCGCGATCTCGGGCTGGTGGCGGGCAACCGCGTGCTGTTGCGCTCGGCCAACACGCCGATGCTGGTCGCCGCCTATTTTGCCGTGCTGAAGGCGGGCGGGATCGTCGTGCCGACCATGCCGCTCTTGCGTGCGCGGGAGCTCGCCTATCCCATCGCCAAGGCGGAGATCGGCCTCGCTTTGTGCGACGTGCGCTTGACCGACGAGCTCGCCAAGGCGGCGCCGGACGGGCGCACGCGCATCGTCGCCTGGGGCGGCGGCGCGGCCGACGGGCTCGAGGCGATGATGGCGCAGCCCGGCTACGAGGATTTCGCCGCGTGCGACACGGCCGCGGACGACGTCTGCCTCATCGCCTTCACCTCGGGCACCACCGGCGTGCCCAAGGGCACGATGCATTTCCATCGCGATTTTCTCGCCATCTGCGACACCTACGCGAAGCACGTGCTGCTGGCGCGCCCCGACGACCGCTTCATCGGCTCGCCGCCGCTCGCCTTCACCTTCGGGCTCGGCGGGCTGGTGCTGTTCCCGCTGCGCATCGGGGCGAGCACGGTGCTGCTCGAAACGGCGCCGCCCGAGGCGCTGATGGCGGCGATCGCGCTATATCGCGCGACGGTCTGCTTCACCGCGCCCACCGCCTATCGCGCCATGCTGGGGCTCGGGGACCGCTACGACATCTCGTCCCTGCGCAAATGCGTGTCGGCCGGCGAGACCCTGCCCAAGGCGACGTTCGAGGCCTGGCGCGCGGCCACGGGATGCCCGATCCAGGACGGGCTCGGCTCGACCGAGATGCTGCACATGTTCATCTGCTGCCGCGACGAGGAGGCGCGCGGCGGCGCGACCGGCAAGGCGATCCCCGGCTTCGAGGCGCGGGTGATCGGCCCGGACGGGAAGGACGTGCCGCCCGGCACGATCGGCCGCCTCGCCGTGCGCGGCCCGACCGGCTGCCGCTACCTCGCCGATGAGCGCCAGCGCGACTACGTGGTCGCAGGCTGGAACCTGACCGGCGACACCTACGTGATGCAGCCGGACGGCTACTTCGTCTACCAGGCGCGCTCCGACGACATGATCATCTCGGCCGGCTACAACATCGCCGGGCCGGAGGTCGAGGCGGCGCTCCTCGACCATCCGGCGGTCGCCGAGTGCGGCGTGGTCGGCGCGCCGGACGAGGGGCGCGGCCAGATCGTCAAGGCCTATGTCGTGCTGCGCGAGAGCCACAGGGGCGACGACGCTTTGGTCCGCACGCTGCAGGATCACGTCAAAGCGACCATCGCGCCCTACAAGTATCCGCGGGCGATCGAATTCGTGCCTCGCCTGCCGCGCACGGAAAGCGGTAAGTTGCAGCGGTTCGAGCTGCGGCGCCGGGCGGCGCAGGGACCGGACGCGAAACGGGATTCGTGAACGCCTTGACGACAGCCGGCTCCCCCCTGCAAGACCGGACCGACGCGGCCGCACCCGCCGCGCACGAGGTGTTGCTGCCCGAAGGCTGGCCGCGCCCGCGCGGCTACGCCAACGGCATCCGCGCCCGCGGCGAGATGGTGTTCGTCGGCGGCATGGTGGGGTGGGACGTGGCCGGCCGGTTCGCGGACGGGTTCGTCGCCCAGGCGCGCCAGGCGCTTTGCAACGTGCGGGCGGTGCTGGCCGAAGGCGGCGCGCGGCCGGAAGACCTTGTCCGGCTCACCTGGTACGTCGTCGACATGGATGCCTACCGCGCGAGTCTCGCGCCCCTCGGCGCCGCCTATCGCGAGGTGATGGGGCCGAACTACCCGGCCATGGCGCTCGTCCAGGTCGCGGGGCTGGTCGAGCCCGAGGCGCTGGTCGAGATCGAGGCGACGGCGGTGATCCCGGACGCGGCGGGGCAGGCACGATGACCGCCGAGCGCACCGTCCTCGACCGGCCCAAGGCGCAGGCGGCGTCCGGCGCCCCGCCGATCATCGCGTTCGAGGGCGTGGCGGTCGAGCTTTCGGGCGAGCGCATCTACGACTCGCTCGATTTCGCGGTCCGGCCCGGAGAGTTCCTGTGCATCCTCGGCCCGTCGGGCTGCGGCAAGTCGACCTGCCTCAGGCTGATCGGCGACCTTCTGAAGTCGAGCGGCGGCAGGGTGACGGTCGACGGGCGCACCGCGGCCGAGGCGTGGGACCAGCTCGCCTACGTGTTCCAGGCGCCGCGCCTGGTGCCGTGGCGCACCGCGCTCGGCAACGTGATGCTGGGAATGGAGCTGCGCTTCGGGCGCGGCCAGAAGCGCGAGATGGAGGCGAAGTGCCGCGCGCTGCTCGATCTCGTCGGGCTCGCCAACGACGTCAGGAAGTTTCCCCGCATGCTGTCGGGCGGCGAGCGCCAGCGCGTCGCCATCGCCCGCGCGCTGGCGGTCGAGCCCAAGATCGTGCTGATGGACGAGCCGTTCTCCGCGCTCGACCTCAACACACGCCGCCGGCTGCGCGCCCAGATGATCGCGATCTGGGAGGAGACGCGGAAGACCATCGTCTTCGTCACCCACGACATCGACGAGGCGCTGGTTCTCGCCGACCGCATCCTTCTGATGTCGAACAAGCCGACGCGGGTGATCGAGACCATCGAGATCGACCGGCCGCGCCCGCGCGACATCGACGCCACGCCCGAGCTGCGCGCGCACCGCGACCATCTGCACCGGCTATTCCGCCAGCTCGAGCCGGGGACCGAGGACGAACGCGAACCGGGGTGAGTGGACCCCGAAAAAAGGAGGCAGACGCCAGATGAAACGGACGATTGCAGGCGCGCTCGGCGCGCTCGCGGTGGCGCTGGTCGCCGCGGCCCCGGCCCAGGCGAAGGAGAAGGTCACCTACGCCTATCTCGTCGATCCTGCGCTCGAGGGGATCCTCTACGGCATCAAGTCGGGCAAGGTGCATTCCGACACGGTGGAGCTCGACGCGACGCCGCTCTCGATCCCGGCGCTGATCCAGTCGACCACCACCAAGCAGTACGACGTGGTGATGAACGCCGTGCTGTCGATTCCGCGCGCGCTGTCGAAGGGCCTCAAGATGGAGGTGCTGTCCACCGCGCTGCGCTCGGTGCCGAGCGACGTGAGCGGCGGGGCATGGGTGAAGAAGGACAGCCCCTACAAGAAGCTCACCGACCTCAAGGGCAAGACGATCGGCGACACTGCGCTGCAATCGACCGGCACCATGTGGAACCGCATCGCCATGTGGAAGTCGCAGGGCATCAACGTGTCGTACGACGGCGGCGATTTCAAATGGGTGCAACTGCCGGCTTCGGGCCTTCTGGGCGCGCTGCAGACCGGCCGGGTCGACGCCGCCAACCTGATCCATCTGCAGGCGTTCGAGGCGCTGAAATCGGGCAACTACGTCTCGCTCCTGCATACCGCGAAGACGCTGCACGACATGTTCGGCGTCTACCAGGTCTCGGCGGTCAATGTCGGCTATCCGGAGAAGCTCGACGCCCGGCCCGACGCATTCAAGGAGTTCGACCGCATGATCAAGGCGTCGGTCGACTACGCCAACGCGCACACGGCCGAAGTGGGCGCCGCGATCGCCAAGAAGTTCAAGATCTCGCCTGACTTCTTCGGTTGGTGGCTGAAGACCTATTCGACCTTCCCCGGCGTGGTGAGCGACGGCGACCTCAAGGCGATGGAGGTCGTCTGGAAGTACGCGCACGAGCTGCATGCCATGGGCAACTACCCGAAGGCCGAGTCGGTCGTCTGGAAGTACGCGATCCGCGAGTAGCGACTTGGTGCGCACGCTCGACCGCACGCGACCGCGATGGACCGCGGGCCGGCGCTCCCGGCTCGCGGCCCATCTGTTCACGCTCGCCTTGCTTGCGGTCTGGCAGATCTATTCCATGACGGTGGAGCCGTTCGTGCTGCCGGGCCCCTGGCCCGTGGCCGAGCGGCTCTACCAGTTCCTCACGACCTGGAGCCTCGCCCGCCAGGCGTTCTATTCGTTCGGCCACATCTTCGCGGCGATGGCCGTCTCGTTCGTGGTGGGCAGCGGGCTCGCCTTCCTCGCCCACTACGCGCCGGCCTTCCGCCTCGCCGTGCACGGAAGGCTGAGCCCGTTCCTCAACTCGTTCTCCGGGATCGGCTGGACGCTGCTCGCCATCGTCTGGTTCGGCGTCAACGACCTGACGGTGATCTTCGCGATCAGCGTGGTGCTGACGCCCTTCGCCATCATCAACATGCGCGAGGGGCTGGAGACGCTCGATTCCGAGCTCCTGGAGATGTCGGCGAGCTTCACCCGCCGGCGCGGGCGCGAGTTCTGGCGCATCGTGCTGCCGGCGCTGACGCCGTTCGTCTTCGCGACGGCCAGGATCAGCTTCGGCGTGTCGTGGAAGGTGACGCTCGCCGCCGAGCTGTTCGGCGGGCGCACCGGGTTGGGGTATCTCTTCAACCTGGCGCGGCAGGATTTCGACATGGCGCTGATCCTCGTGGTGATCGTCGTCATCATCGCCTTCGTCTACGGCACCGACCGGCTGGTGTTCGCGCCATTGCAGGCGCGGCTCGGCCGCCATCACGAGGCGGCGCCGTGACCGCCGTCGCCCGCGCCGCCCCGCGCCCGCCCCGCCGCCGGGCCGTCACCCAGCGCGTTATCGCTGACGGGCTGGTGATCGCGGCGCTCGTCGGCTGGTGGCTCGCGGCGCGGCACATGCCGGCCTTCATCCTGCCCGGGCCGGTCGAGGTGGCGAAGACGGTCGCGCTCCTGTTCGTCACCCCGTCGCTGCTCGGCGACACGGCGATCAGCGCGCTCCGCGTGCTCGCGGCGGTGGTCGTCTCGGTGGCTCTCGGCGGCGCGCTCGCCATCCTGCCCTATCGCTGGCCGGTCGCCGACGCGATCGTGCACGACCGCATCAAGCCGCTCCTCAACTCCTTCCCCTCGGTCGGGTGGGCGATCCTGGCTATGGTGTGGTTCGGCACCTCGTCCGCGTCGGTCGTCATCGTCGAGGTGATGATCCTGACGCCGTTCTGCCTGGTGAACGTGTCGGAAGGCATCCGCGAGCTCGACGGCGAGCTGCTCGAGATGGGGGCGAGCTTCACCCGCAGCCGCCGGCGCGTGACGCTCCGCGTCGTGCTGCCGTTGCTGCTGCCCTACGTCATGTCGGCGGTCCGCATCGCCTACGGCGTCGCCTGGAAGATCGCGCTGGTCGCCGAACTGTTCGGCGCCACCAGCGGGCTCGGCTACGTCATGCTGAAGGCCGAGATCGTGTCGGACGCCGCCACCGTCTATGCCACCTGCTTCGCCATCGTGATCCTGTTCCTCGCGGGCGAGAAGCTGGTGATCGATCCCCTGTCGCGCGTGGTGACGTACAAGTGAGCGCGCATCCCGAAGGAGAATACCGATGATCGCGGCCGAGACGGTGCTGAAGAACGGCAAGGCGATGACGCTCGACGCGCGATCGACCGAGACCGACGCCATCGCCGTCGCGAACGGGCGCATCGTCGCGCTCGGCCACGATGCGCTCGCGCTCGCCGGACCGGGAACGCAAGTGATCGACCTCGGCGGGCGCCGGACCATTCCGGGCCTGTTCGACAGCCATATCCATACCGTGCAGGGCGGGCAGAACGAGCTGGCGGTCGACCTCGCCAACGCGCGCTCGGTCGCCGACGTGCAGGCGGCCTTCGCCGCGCGGGCGAAGACGGTCGCGCCCGGTGCCTGGATCCTCGGCGGCAGCGGCTGGCACGAAAGCCAGCTCGCCGAGGGCCGCATGCCGCATCGCACGGAGCTCGACGCGGTGACGCCGAAGAACCCCGTCTATTTGCGCCGCGGCGGCCACGTGGCGGTCGCGAATAGCGCGGCCCTCAAGATCGCCGGCATCGCCAAGGCGACGCCCGATCCTCATGACGGGGTGATCGCGCGCGATCCCGGCACCGGTGAGCCGAACGGCATGCTGGTCGAGCGCGCGGCCTTCACGATGGTGCTGAAGCACGTGCCGCGCCCGACGCGCGACGAGTATGTGGAGGGGCTGAAACGCTACACCGCGCGTCTCAACGGCCGCGGCATCACGGCGACCCTGGAGCCCGGCATCAGCCTCGACGAGATCGCGGCCTACATGGAGCTGTGGCGCCAGGGCGCCATGACCACCCGCGCGCGCATCCTGCAGCGCGTCGCCTGCGCCGACGACGTGTCGGGCCTGACGCAGGTGCTGGCGCCCGAGTTCGGCGACGACTGGCTGCGCATCGGCGGGTTCAAGTACATGGCCGACGGCGGCGTCGAGGCGGCCTATCTGCGCGAGCCCTACCGCATCGTGGAGGGCGAGCAGAACGACCCCAACTTCCACGGCAAGATGGTCCTGCCGCCCGGCGGCCTCGACGAGCTGCGCGAAATGTTCGTGGCCGCCGCGGCGCGCGGCTGGCAGGTGCAGGTCCACATGGTCGGCGACGCCACGATCGACACCATCGTCGGGCTGGTCGAGGAGGTTGCGCAAAAGTATCCCGTCGGCGACATGCGCTGGACGATGATGCACGTCTTCCTGCCCACCGCGGACGCGCTCGCCAGGATGAAGCGCCTCGGGCTGCGCGCGACCGTGCAGGACCACCCGGTAAAGCTCGGCCACAACATGCTGCGCTACTGGGGCGAGGACCGCGCCGCGCGCTCGATCCCGGTGCGTTCCATCCTCGCCGCGGGCATCCCCACCGGCGGAGGCACCGATGCGCCGGTGGTCGACTGGAACCCGTTCGAGTCGATCTGGTGGATGACGACGCGCAAGGTGTTCGCCCAGGGCGGGGTGCGCGTGCTCGGCCCGGACGAGGCGATCGGGCGGGAGGAGGCGCTCCGGCTCTACACGCTGGGCAGCGCCGAGACCTGCTTCATGGAGAAATCCGTGGGCTCGCTGGAGGTGGGCAAGCTCGCCGACATCGCAGTGCTCGACGCCGACCCGATGACGGTCGAGGACGACGCGCTGCGCGACATCAAGGCCGACCTCACCATGGTGGGCGGGAAGATCGTCCATCGCGCAGGCGTGTGACGTGACGGGCGGGCCCGCCATCCTCTCGCCGCACGGGCGCGGCCATCCGGGCCTGGTGGCGGCGCAGGACATCCCGCGCCTGCCGCCAGCGACCGACAACTATCCGCTGCTTGCCTTCCGCGACATCTATGCGACGATCGGCGTGATCGGGCTCCGCATCGGGGAGGAGGCGCGCTCGCTCGCCGGCCAGCCGGTGCGCGTGCGCGGCTACATGGCGCCGCCCGTTGCCGAGCGCGACAGCTTCTTCGTGCTGACGCGCAGCCCGTTCGTCACCTGCCCGTTCTGCGACCCGGCGGCGAGCTGGCCCGACGACGTGGTGCTGGCCTGCCTGGAGAAGGACAGCGCCTTCGTCGATCCCGCGCTCGCCATCGAGCTGGTGGGCGAGCTCGAGATCGGGCCGAAGCCCGACCCGCGCACCGGCACGACGCGCTACGTCCGCCTGCTCGACGCGCGCTGGCAGCCGGTCGCCACGTAGGGCTGGCGATCTTCCTCTTGCGGCCGCCGCCGCGCGGATGCAGGAATCGGCCTGTCGCAGCAAGGAAAGGCGGAACCCATGCGCGCAGTCGGTCTCAACACGCACGGCGGTCCGGAGGTTCTCCAAATCGTCGATTTGCCGGAGGTGCATGCCGGTCCCGGCCAGGTGCGCATTCGGGTGCACGCGGCGACGGTCAATCCGACCGACGTCGGGACCCGCAACGGGTCGCGCGCCGAGCAGCAGAAGGCCGATCCGCCGCCCTACGTGCCGGGGATGGAGGCGGCCGGCATCGTCGACGAGGTCGGCGAGGGCGTCACGACGGGCGTCAAGGTCGGCGACGCGGTGCTGGCCATTGTGGTGCCGAAGGGCAGCCACGGCGCCTACCGCGAACAAATCGTCCTCAATGCCCGGTCGGTGGCGCGGGCGCCCACGGGGGCGTCGCACGTGGAGGCCGCCACGCTCCCGATGAACGGGTTGACGGCGCGCCGCTCGCTCGACCTCCTCGGGCTGAAGCCGGGCCAGACGCTGGCCGTCACCGGCGCCGCCGGCGCCTATGGAGGTTACGTGATCCAGCTTGCCAAGGCCGAGGGGCTGGAAGTGATCGCCGACGCGTCGGAGGCCGACGAAAAGCTCGTCCGATCGCTCGGCGCCGACATCGTTGTCCGCCGCGGCGACGACGTGGCGTCGCGCATCCGCGAGCGTTTCCCGGACGGGGTGGACGGGCTCGCCGACGGGGCGGTGCTCAACGAGCGGGTCGCCGCCGCGGTGCGCGACGGCGGCGCGTTCACCTCGGTGCGCGGCTGGCGCGGGACCGGCGAGCGCAACATCCGGTTCACGGCGACCATGGTGCGCGATTATGACGGCGCGTTCGAGAAGCTCGACCGGCTGCGCCAGCAGGTCGAGGACGGCGCGATCACCCTGCGCGTCGCCGCCACCTACCCGCCCGAGCACGCCGGCGAGGCGCACCGGCGGCTGGAGGCCGGCGGCACCCGCGGCCGGCTTGTCATCCAGTTCTGAGCCGACGCGGGCTCCTATTCGGAGGCGACGAGGGCCGGCGCCGCGCGCGTCGCGAAGGTGAAGATGGCGCAGCCGAGGGCAAACAGGGTGCCTGCGCCCATCAGAGCAACCATCGGCAACGGCGTCCCGTCCGCCAGCACGCCGTATAGCTCGGCCGCCGCGGCGCTCAGCAGCATTTGGAAGAACACGCCGATGCCGGCGGCGGTACCGGCCAGCGCCGGCACCACGCGCATCGCTCCCGCCTGCGCGTTCGGCAGAGCGAGCCCCTGCGAGAAGCTGATCATCCCGCCCGGCACGAACAGCAGGAGGGGCGAGAGGTATCCCGCGAGGATCAGGCTCGACTGGCCGACGACCACCGCGGTCGCCATCACGGAACCGGTGAGCATCATGATCTCGATCGGCACCCGCCCGCCGAGCCGGCCCGAGATCAAATTGCCCGTGCAGTAGCCCAGCGGGAAGAACAGGAAGTAGAGCCCGTACTGGGTCGCCGTCTGGCCCAGCAGATCCTTCATCAGGAAGGGCGAGGCGGCCGCGATGGCGAAGAACTGGAACGACATGAAGCCGGATTGCAGCACGTACGACATGAACCGCGCGTGGCGGCAGAGCGTCAGGTAGTTGTGCAGCACGCTGCCGCGCCGCTCGCGGCGCTCGCTGGCCGGCCGCGTTTCGTAGAGGATGGCCCAGGCGGCGATCGTAATGCCGATCCCGGACGCGAGCGCGAACCAGAAGCTCGACCGCCAGCCGAAATGGTCCATCAGGATGCCGCCGAGCGGCGGGGCGATCATCGGGCCCAGCGTATAGGCCATGGTGAGATAGGCGATCGCCTTGACGAGCGTCTCCGGCCCGTATGCGTCGCGCGCGATGGCGCGGGTGAGGGTAAGGCCGCAGGCCGCGCCCGCGGCCTGGGTCAGCCGTCCGAGGATCAGGACCACGACGGAATCCGCGACGGCCGAGATCGCGCTGCCGAGCAGGAACAGGGCCAGTCCTGCCAGCAACACGCGCCGGCGTCCCAGCCGGTCCGACAGCGTGCCGTACACCAGCGTCGCCACCGCCATGGTGACGAGGGTCACGCTGAACGTCGCCTCGACCAGCGCATCCGAGATCGCGAAGGCCGACTTCACCGCCGGCATCACCGGCAGGAACAGGTGCACGGACAAGGGGCTCACGAGGGTCACCGCGCCGAGAGAAGCGGCGAAGCCGGCGCCGGGACCGCGACGTTCGCTCATGAGTTCTTCCAGGGATGGGCGCGCCGGAGCCGGCGCGAGGGACGATACTAGCGGATCAGTTGCGGCAGGCGTGAGGCCAGAATCTCCTCCGCCTCGCGGGCGATGCGCGCGACGATCTCGCCTGCGGGCGGGATGTCGTGGATCAGGCCGGAGTCCTGGCCCATCGAAAGCGGTGCCTCGTTCACGTCGCCGGCCGCCCGCGCGGCGAGGATGGCTTCCATCGCCTCCGCCCGCTGCTGGCGCAGCGCCCATTCGCGCCCCGCCCAGCACTCGATAAAGCGATTGCGCTTGGAGCGCGACATGGCGCCCGGCCAGACCGTCGCGGCGGCGATGTCGGGAATCTCGGACAGAAGCGTGTCGTGCCCGTCCGCGTCGACGATCGCCTGCTTGAAGTTGGGATGGAGCGGCGACTCGCGGCTCGCGAGAAACCGCGTGCCGAGGAGCACGCCGTCGGCGCCGAGCGCGAGCGCCGCGGCAAGGCCCCGCCCGTCGGCGATGCCGCCCGCCGCCAGCACCGGCACCGGTGCGACCGCGTCCACCACCATCGGCACGAGGGGGAGCGAGGCGATCCAGCTCACATGCCCGCCGCCCTCGGTGCCCTGGGCGACGATCACGTCGGCGCCCGCGTCGGCCGCGCGCTTCGCCTCGGGAACGCCGCCGGCCATAAAGGTGACCTTGGCGCCCGCGTCGTGCGCCCGAGCGATATAGCGGGCGATGTCCTGCTCCGGCCGCGGCCAGGCGAAGGCCACCACCGCCGGCTGCAGCTCCAGCGCCGCGGCGAACGAATCCTCGCGCGCCTCGAAGATCAGGAAGTTGAGGGCGAAGGGCTTGTTTGTCCTGGCACGGATCGCCGCCGTGCCTTTGCGCAGCTGGTCGGGGTCCAGCCGATGGCAGCCCATGGCGCCGAGCCCGCCCGCGTTCGAGACCGCCGAGACCAGGTCGGGCGCGTAGATCGAGCCCATGCCGCCGAGCGCGATCGGGTGCTCGATGCCCAGAAGGTCGCAGACGCGGGTGCGGATCATGTGCGGCTCAATCGATCGTGGCGGTCTGGTCGGAGTAGTTGACGGTGATGCGGAGCGAGCCCTCGTTCAGGCTCCACCGGTAGAGCTTGTAGGTGCGCAGTCCCGCCTTGTGGAACACGTCCGCGTCCAGGATCGCGCGCGCCTCGGCGAACGAGGACGCGCGGATGACGAACATGCCGCGCGTCGGCTTGTCCTTGTCCTCGTCCTGCAGCGGCCCCGCGCCGAACAGCACGTGTCGCTTCTCCATGTCGATCTGGCCGAGAATGTGCTCGTGCAGCTTCTCGGGGAGGCCCGGCCCGGTCAGCGGGCTGGTCACGGCAATATAGAGTTCCTTGCGGAGAAGCCCGGCGAGGATCGCGTCGAGCGGCTTTCCTTCGTCTGCCATCGCTGGCTACTCCGCCCTACCGTTCAGTGCGCTCGCCGGATGAGTTGTGACACGATAGGCGCGCGCAGGCACGGCGGGGATGGTTTCTACTCCGGCTGCCCTCGATGGCTCCAGCGGCAGAGCCCCCCGCCGTGCCGACCGATCTTGACCGCTCATTACTCTGTGCGATCGATCGCTCCGTAGGGCGATGCCGGCAAGGACGGGAGGCGCAGCAGCAACCATTCGGGGGGTCCGATGAAGATATCCGTCGGCATCGACGCCGCCAAGGAAGTCCACTGGGCGGCGGCAATCGACGAAACGGCAAGGGTTCTGCTCGACCTGCGGGTCGAGAACACGCCGCAAGCGGTCGATCAGCTGATCGACCGCTTGCGCGCGCTCGACGGCGATGTCGTCGTCGGGGTCGATGTCATCGGCAGCTTCGCCGCCTTCCTCGAGGCCGCGCTGCTGGCGGCGGGCTTCCGCCTGGTCCATGTGCCCGGCCTGGTCGTCAATCGCGCGCGTCAGGGCCTGGTCGGCGGCGAGAACAAGTCCGACCCGCGCGACGCGCGCGTCATCGCCGAGCAGGTGCGCGTCCGTCCGGACCTGCGCCCCATCGAACCCGACGAGGAGGCCGCGGCCGAGCTGCGCGTGCTGACCGGCCGGCGGCGCGATCTCGTCGACGAGCAGACCCGGCGTCTGTCGCGCCTGCATGCGTCCCTGGCCGGCATCCATCCCGGCCTGGAGCGGTCGCTCGATCTCACCACCAAGGGCGCGCTGTGGCTCCTCACCCGTTACGTCACCCCGGGCGAGTTGTGCGGCGCCGGCCGCAGCAGACTGCTCAAGCATCTGCGCCGCGGCGCGGGCCTGCGCAAAATCGAGCCTCTGGCCGATGCGGCGCTTGCCGCCGCGCGGGCACAGCGCATCGCCGTGCCCGGCGAACGCGCGGTCGCAGCCGTGGTCCGCGAGCTCGCCACCGAAGCCCTCGCCGCCCGCGCGCGGATCGCCCAACTCGACCGCGAGCTGGAGGCGCTGATCGAATGCCACCCTGACGGCGCCCTCATCCGAACCCTGCCCGGAATGGGGGTGATCCATACGGCGGAGTTCATCGCCCAGGCAGGCAATCTCAACCGCTTCCGCTCGGCCGACGCGCTCGCCGCGGCCGCAGGTCTTGCCCCCGTGCTGCGCCAGTCCGGAAAGGTTCGCTATTTGCGTCGCCCCATCGGCGGCAACAAGGCCCTCAAGCGGGTCTTCTACCGCGCCGCCTTCTGCGCCCTCGCCGACCCGCAGAGCCGCGCCTACTACGACCGCAAGCGAACCGACGGAAAAAGCCATGAACAGGCCGTCATTGCCCTCGCGCGACGACGCGTCAACGTCCTCTGGGCCATGCTTCACAATCGCCAAGCCTTCGATCCCGGCTACCGAAAAGCCGCTTGACTGGCGCATTACTCTGCCGCCGTGGCGATGACCGACGCGTCATACGGGCGCACGATCGGGTTGCCTTCGGCGAAGAGGCCGCGGCCGATCACCCATTTCTGCGTCGCCTCGTACATCTCCTTCGTGTAGGGCTCGAACACGAGGCGCTCGCCGGGTCCGAAGCGGCGCACGTCGATCTCGGCGTGGAAGCGGCTCGGCATCTCCTTCTTGTAATAATGCGTGTACTTGTAGGTGTGGAGGTCGATGTCGACCTGGGCGCGGCGCAGCGCCTGGAAATATTTGCGCACGTCGCCGAGGGCGGCGCGCTCGTTCACCATCATCGCCATCATGAAGCTGGTGTCGACGATCTTGCGGAACCCGAGCGACTCCAGGAAGTAGTAGGGGCCGGAGAACACGCTGACCGCCGGCACCTCGCGGTCGTAGAGGCGCTCCAGCCGGCGGAACAGCAGCCCGTCCGCGAAGGACAGCGTGATCTCGTCCGGCGCGAGAAACTCGTCGAGCGCCTCGATGGTCGAATAGTGGCTGCCCGACTGGTAGCCGACCGAGATCGGCACGCCGGCGAGGTCTTCCGGCCGCTTGATGGGTGACTCCGGCGCGACGAAGATTCCGCAAGGCGACACCGAATAGACCTCGGCGTAAAGCTTCCCGTGCCCGGCTGCGGCGGCCATGTTGACCGTCCAGTGGCAGGCGCCGGAGACGTCGCAGGTGCGGCCCTTCTCGAAGGTCTGGTAGGCGCCGACCTTGTCGCCGAGGTCGTGATACTTGGCGTCGACCGAGGTGAGCTGGTCCTGGAATTCGTAGTCGAGTCCGACGTCCCGAAAGTACCCTTTCTCCTCCGCCACCCACTCGTGGAGTCGCATGTGCGGCGCGATGACGAATTTCGGCATGGTGTTCTCCGCCCGGGAAGTTGTATCGTATGGCAAGACGTATTTCACGATTCGATATGGAGACGGGGATGGCTGTCAACCCCAAAAGGGCGTCGGCAAAAATCGTGTCGGTGGCCGACGCCGAGCCGCCGGCGGGAAGCCGGTCGGGCGTGCAGTCGGTGACCGTCGCGGCGCGCATCCTGCGCGCCCTCGCCACCGAGGGCGGCGCGCTGCCGCTCCGCCGGCTCGCGCTCGCGACGGGGCTGTCGCGCGCCAAGGTGCACCGCTATCTGGTCAGCCTGCGCGCGGAGGGGTTGGTGGTGCAGGACGCGGAGAGCGGCATCTACCAGATCGGCCCGACGGCCGTGACGATCGGCCTCACCGGTCTCCGGCGCCTAAGCCCGCTGCGCGAGGTGCACGACGTGCTGCCACGCCTGCGCGACCGGATCAACGAGACGGTGACGGCCGCGGTATGGGGCGATATGGGCCCGACCATCACGGCAATCGAGGAAAGCGGCCAGCCGATCAGCATGAACGTGCGTGTCGGTTCGGTCCTGCCGGTGCTGACCACGGCGATCGGGCGGGTCTTCCTCGCCCACCTGCCGGGCTCGACGACCGGTCCGCTCGTCGACGCCGAACGGCGGAAGGGGCGCGGCAATGCCGTTCCGCCGCCGGCAGAGCGGGTCCTTGCCACGATGATCGCCGATGTCCGCGCGACGCGGCTTTCGGCGGCGCAGCCCGCCGCGGTGCCGGGCGTCGACGCCGTGGCCGCGCCGGTGTTCGACTACCGCGGCAAGATCGTGGCGGTGCTCTGCGTCGTCGCGCGGTCCGACTCGCTGCGCGCGAACTGGGATTTCATGACGGGCGCGCTGGTCGAGGCGGTCGACGCGCTGTCGAAGCAGCTCGGCCATTTCCCGAACGGGGCGGAGGGGCGCTGAGGCGATGTACGACGTCGTGATCGTGGGGTACGGGCCGACCGGCATGCTGGCCGCTATCCTGCTCGGCCGGGCCGGGCGGCGCGTCTGCGTCATCGAGCGCCACAGGACGCTCTACAACCTGCCACGTGTCGGCATCGTGCACGACGACGTGCTGCGCATGTTCCAGGAGGTCGGCATCGTCGAGCGCGTCCGGCCGGCGACGACGTTCCTGCCGATCTACGAGCTGGCGAACGGCGAGCGTGTGCTGCTCGCGAGCCGCGTGGCGGAGAACGCGACGCATGGCTGGCCGGAGTTCATCTCGGTCTACCAGCCCGCTTTCGAGGCCGAGCTCGACCGGGCGGCGAAGGCGCTGCCGAGCGTCGACGTGTTTCAGGGCGAGACGGCCGTCGCGCTCGCCCAGGACGCGGACCGGGTGACGGTGACCACGGAGGGCGATGGCGGCCGGCGTACGGTCCAAGGCCGGTACCTCATCGGCGCCGACGGCGGCAACAGCTTCGTGCGCGAGGCGCTCGGCATCGCATACGAGGATCTCGGCTTCCAGCAGGATTGGTTGGTGGTCGACGCGCGCGCGATCCGGCCCGACCCTGGCCTTCCCGCCTATCGCCAGTTCTGCGAGGTGGCGCAGCCCTGCATGACATTGCAGATGGGACCCGAGCACAGGCGCTGGTCCTTCATGATTTTTCCCGGAGAGTCGCCCGAGGAGGCGGTGAAGCCGGAGAACGTGTGGAAGCGGCTCGACCGGCCGGCGGGCGCGAGGCCGGGCGAGTTCGAGCTGATCCGAGTCGTCGCCTATGACTTCCGCTCGCTGATCGCCAGGGACTGGCGGCGCGGCCGGGTGTTTCTGGCGGGCGACGCCGCGCACCAGATGCCGCCCTATCTGGCGCAGGGGCTCTGCTCCGGCTTCCGCGACGCCCACAACCTCGCCTGGAAGCTCGACCTCGTGCTCCAAGACAAGGCTGCGCCCGCGCTCCTGGACACGTACTACGAGGAGCGCGAGCCCAATGCGCGCGCGACGGTGGTCGAGAGCATGCGGGTCGGCCAGAACGTCATCGAGCGGGACCCGGAGAAGGCGCGGCGGCGCGACGAGACGCTGGTCGCGCTGCAGACCGAGCTGGACAGAGGGGGCAAGCCGCTGATCGCCTTCCGCGTGCCCGGCTTTCCGGCGGGGTGCATCGCCGCGGGCCGGCCCGGCGCGGGCGAGGCCTTCGTGCAGGGGCGGGTGCGCGACGGCGCGCGCGAGGGGCTGTTCGACGATTTGGCGGGGACGGGGTTCGCGCTGGTCGTGCGCGGCGGCGCGCCGGACCTGTCGCCGGAAGACCGCGCGTTCTGGGACTCGCTCGGCGGAAGGATCGTGCGGCTCGGCGCGGGCGCGATCGCGGACGCCGACGGCGCGCTCGGCGCGCAGCTCGATGCGCTCGGCTGCGACGTGCTGCTCAAAAGACCGGACAACACGATCTTCGGCGCGGGCCGCGCCGCCGAGCTGCCTGCGCTGATCGCCGATCTGCGGGGCCGGCTTGGACGGGGCTAGGAAAAGGGGTACGGCACCGCTCAGCTTCCCGCGCGGATCTTCGCGATCTCCTCGCGGAACGCAGCGAGAACATGGGCGCCGTCGGGCGTTGCCTTGACCCAGTTCGCGATCACCGGCTCGATCCGCTTCCGCCAGCGCACGGCTTCCGCCGGCGCGAGCTTGTGGATGTCCTGGTTCTTCATGTGCTCGGTGGCAAGGATGTTGTCGTGCTCGGTGTCGTCGATCACGCGGTCGAACCAGTTCGTGTAGAACGTGCCGATATTGTCGTCGATCGCCTTCTTCGCCTTCCCGGTCAGCTTCTCGTAGGTCTTGTTGTTCATGATCATCGCGACGCCGGCGCCTCCCAGCGACGCGCGCAGATGGTGGTGCACGATGTCGGTCAGCTTGAACGAGACTGTCGCCGGCCAGCCGATCCCCGCACCCTCGATGGTGCCGCGCTGCAGTGCCTCGTAGACGTTGGTGATCGGCAGGGTGATCGGCGTGCCGCCGAGGGCGCGCAGCGTGTCGGCCGCGACGCGCCCCTGCACGCTGATCTTCAGCCCCTTCATGTCGGCAAGCCGGTCGACCCGCGGGACCGTATGGTAGCTGAGGTTCGCGAAGGTGCCGAAGGCGATCGGCTTCACCCGCGTCCATTCGTCCGCGATGATGCCCTTGTCGTAGAGGCGCTGCAGGGCGAGGCCGCCTTCGTGCGCGGTCTCCACCTCGAACGGCAGCGTCGAGACCAGGGTCTGGCGGAACTGGGACGAGAACGGCCCCAACACGCAGAACGCGAAGTCGGCGACCCCGTTCGCCACCCGGTCGAGCGCGTTGCGCATGCTGAGGAGCGCACCGCCCAAATACATGCGGATCGCGAGCGTGCCGTCCAATTCCTTGTTCACCTTCTGCGACCAGGGCAGCATCGCGTCGGTGTAGATGGTCGTGCTGGCGGTCGGCGTGCCGTACTTGAGCTGCAGCGGCTCGGCGGCCGAAGCGGGCCGCACCGAGACAGAGAGCGCCGCCGCGATGCCAATCGCGGCCAGGGTTCGCGCGGTCATGATCGTCCTCCCGTGATCGCACGCGCCCGCCCGTCGGGCGCGCCGTGCTGCGCCATGGCCGTTCACCGGCGCTTTTGGCGCGAATGCCTTCCCGCTGGCAGAGGCGAGTATCCCAGACCGGCCGGTGTGCGTAAACCGCCCGCGCGCGGGCGGCGCATGGGGTGTGCTACCATGGCGTGACCGCCGGCGGCGGCGTGCAGCGACGTATCGTCCATGGGGTGGATCGAGAATGGCATATCGCGATCTGAGAGACGTGCTGGCGGTGCTCGAGCAGAAAGGGCGGATGCGGCGCGTCGCCAAGCCGGTCGACAAGGCGTGGGAGATCGCCTGCCTGGCGCGCTGGGCGTTCCAGGCGCTCGACGAGACCGAGCGGTTCGGCCTCCTGTTCGAGAATGTCGCGGGCTCCGACATGGCCGTCGCCACCGGCATCCTCGGCTCGTCGGCGGAGGCCTACGCGATCGCCCTCGGCATCGAGCCCGACGCGATCAACGACCGCTGGAGCGAGGCGCTGCGCCGGCCGGTCGCGCCGCGCACGGTCGATCGCGCGGCGAGCCAGGAGGTGGTGCTGACAGGCGCCGACGCCGACCTCTCCCGCCTGCCGATCCCCGTGTGGACGCCCGGCAAGGACGCGGCCCCCTACATCTCGTGCCCGGTGGTGACGCGCGACCGCGACGGCGGCGTCTACAATGTCGGCGTCTATCGCACGATGGTGCGCGACGCATCGAGCGTCGCGGTCAATCTCGGGCCGCGCCGCCACGGGCGGCGCTGCTGCGACACGTTCCTGGCGAAGGGCGAGCCGGCGCCGATCGCCTGGGTCATCGGGGCGGAGCCGGTCGTCCCCATGGCCGCGGTCGCGAATGTGCCCTACGGGGTCAGCGAGCTCGAAATCGCCGGCGGGCTGAAATCCGAGCCGGTGGACCTCGTACCCGCGAAGAGCATCGACCTGCTGGTCCCGGCCAACGCGGAAATCATCGTCGAGGCGCTGATCCATCCCGGCCAAATCGGCGAGGAGGGACCGTTCGGCGAGTTCGCGGGATTCATGGGCAGCGTCGGCCCGCGCCCGATCGCGACCATCACCGCGATCACGCACCGGAAAAAGCCGATCTATTACGGCTTCATCAGCCAGATGCCGCCGAGCGAGAGCACGGTGCTGCAGTCCATCGCCTATGCCGGGCTGATCCTGAAGCAGCTCCGCCACGATATGGGCCACGAGACCGTGCGCGACGTCTATGTCGACCGCACGTTCGGCGGCCAGATGGCGCATGGCGTCGTCGCGCTGAAGCCGCTGTTTCCGGGCCATGCCAAGCAGATCGGCCGGCTGGTCGCCGACATGACCTCGCTCAAGCGCGTGACGGTCGTGGACGAGGACGTCGACGTGCGCGATGCGGGCCATGTCGCCTGGGCGATGAATTCGCGCTTCAGCCCGGCGCGCGACACGATCCTGATCGAAGACGTGTTCGGGCTTGGCACGATCGATCCCACCCTGCGCACGGTGAACGGCGTGACGGAGATGTCGAGCAAGATCGTCTGCGACGCGACCGAGAAGAACCCGTCCGGCCCGTTCTCCCTGCCGCCGCGCGCGCTGATGGCGAAGGCGCTGGAAAGCTGGGAGGCGGCGGGGCTGCCGTCGTTCGAGGTGCCGAAGCGGGTCGAGCTGATGCTCGACCGCTCGTGATCAGCCCCAAATCTTGCGCGCCGTATCGACGATCAGATCGAGCTTGCGGCGCTGGTCGTCCCAGCCGATCTCGTTGCCGACGGCGACCGAGGCGAAGCCGCACTGCGCGGTGAGGGCGAGGTTCTCGATCGGCACGAACCGGCTCGCCTCGTCGATGCGGCGGCGCAGGGCGTCCGGGTCCTCGAGCGCCGCGATCTTGGTGGAGACCAGCCCCAGCGCAACGATCCTGTCGCGCGGCACGAAGCGCAGCGGCTCGAACCCGCCGGCGCGGTCGGTGTCGTACTCCAGCAGGAATCGGTCGTAGTCGAGGCGAGGGAAGACCCGCTCGGCGATCCGGTCGTAGCCGCCCTCGGCGTACCAGCGGCTGAAGAAATTGCCGCGGCACATGTGGAGGGCGAAGGTCACGCCGTCGCGCTTCTGGCCCGCGATCAGGGCGTTGTCGGCCGCGACGTCCTGGTCGATGGCGGCGTCGGGATCGACGCCCCAGTCGCGCCATTCGCGCCGCCGGTCCTCGTCGGAATAGTCGAACACGTAGCGGATGGAGTCGATCTGGATGTAGGGCGTGCCGTCCGCCACCAGCGCCGCGATCTCGCGCTGCATCGCTGCGACGAGGTCCGCGAGCGCCGCGTCGCGCGAGGCGTACACCGTGTCGGACACGCCCGGCGCCCAGTGGCGCAGGAACCAGGTCGGGCCGGGGTTGGTGATCTTGAACGCGCCCGGCGCATGCGCTTTCAGGAACGCCGCCTCCTCGCCGTTGAGCCGGCGCCTCGCGCGGATCGGGCCGCCGATGACCGGCTGGCGCCGTTCGGCGCGGGCCGCGCCTATCGTGCCGTGCATCGGCACGACATCGGTCGCGCCGCCCTTCCAGCGCATCCGGTTCTGCGGCGCGGCGCTCCCCGCCTCGCCGGCGTCGACGAACCCTTCGAACGCGTCCAGGGGGCCGCTGAGCCAGCTTTCGCGGCGGTATTCGCCGTCGCTGAAGATCTCGAGGCCCGCGTCCTTCTGCACCTGGAGGATTTTCAGGATGGCCCGGTCGGTCGCCGCGCGCAGCGCGTCATCGGATATCCTTCCGGCGCGCCGGGCGCGGAACGCCTCGCGCAGCTCCGGCGGGCGGAGGAAGCTTCCGACGTGGTCCGCCCGGTACTGCAGCTCCGGAACCGTCATTCCCGGCACTTTAACGCGTTCCCTGCGGCGCGCGCGAGGACTAAGCTCGGGCGCAATCGAATAGCGGGAGGAAGCCGTGGCACACGACGTCGCCGACATGATGAAGGGCGTTTCCAACATGATCGAGGCCGCGGACATCCGGCCGAAGGACCAGGTCCTGCTGCTCGCCGACGCGCGCAGCGACGCGACGACGCTCGAGGCGCTGAAGGCCGGGCTGATCGCGCACGGCGCCGAACCGGCGACGCTGCTGACCGAGCCGATCGCGCGCTACGGAAACGTGCCGCAATTCGTGCTCGACGCCATGGCCGCCGTCGACGTCGCGATCTGGGTGTGGCCCGTGTTCCTTACCTTCACTCCGGCGCACCAGGCGATGGGCCGCAAGCGCGAGGAGAGCGGGACTCAGCTCAAGACCGCACGGGTCAAGCCCTATCACGTCTATTTCGAGGGCAATGCGGGGCTTCTCGCGCGCGACTACGCGAAGTTCCCGAACAAGGTGCTGTGGACCCTGGCGGCGAAGGTGCGCGACGTGGTCTCGGCCGGCAGCAATGTCCACATCGTCGACGATCTCGGCACCGACATCACCGCCACCTATGACGGGCAGCGGCTCTACGGCATGCAGTTCCGCGCGGGCGACCCGCCCGGCCGCTGTCATTTCCCGTGGGGCCGCTGCGGCGTCTACAACGGCAGCGGCGACGCGAACGGCGTGGTTTACATCGGCTGCGTGCAGGGGGTAGACGGCCTTCTTCCCGAACCGATGCGGTGGGAGATCAAGGAGGGCTGGGTCGTCGACGTAAAGGGCGGCGGCGAGGTCGGCGCCGAGACGCGCAAGATGTTCGAGCGGGTGCCCGGCTCCAACAAGTTCGTCGAGATCATGTTCGGATATCACCCGAAAGCCTCGATCCAGCACGGGATCGCCGACCCGCTGCACTGGGAGCTGATCAGCAAGATGCCGTGGGCCGGCCTCGGCACGCCGCGCCAGCACAACACGTTCCGCCACATCGACGGGTCGATCATGAACGCCCGGCTCTATATCGACGGGCGCCTCATCGTCGACAGGTTCGGCATGCTGGAGCCGTCGTTTCTCAACGACCCCGATGTCGTGCGGGCGGCGAGCGAGTTCGGCGATCCAGACGAGGTCCTGGCGCCGGTCTCGCACGCGGCGCACGGCTCCGGCACGCTCTGGTAGGCGCCGGCGGGCCGGCCCCGGCCAGGGGCCGGCCCGGATGCGCGCGCTACAGGCTCGGCTTCCAGCCCTTCTTGTCGAGCTCCGCCCCCGCCTTCTTGACGAACTCGTAGTCGAACATGTCCTTGAGCGGCGGGATCTTGTCCTTGGGCAGCTTGATGAGCTCGGCACGGCTCTCGGAGCCCGCCTTCTGCGTCGCCTCCGACACGAAGCCGTGCTCGGTCAAGGACGGGTAGGTGTCGTCGCAGTCGACCTTGGTCGCCTTGCGGTTCTGGTTGTTGTACTTCATCACGTTGTCGATCGTCTTGTCCTCGAACGCCTTCATGAAGCGCAGGCCCTCGAGGTTGGCGCGGACGAAGCGCTGCACCAGGTCGGGGCGCTTCTCGATCATCGCGTTGCTGGTCGCGAGGCCGGTGTAGGGCAGGCGGATGTCGACCTTCATCGCATCCGCCAGCACGTGGCCGTGGCTGAGTGCGCTCAGCGAGCGCATCTTTTCCACGTCGGCCGACGACAGCACGACGGCCGGGAGCGAGCCGGTCTTGACCGCTGCGACGCGCGCGGCCGAGCCGTAGCCGAGCGGCGTGTAGCCGACGTCGTCGCCGCTCATCCCGTTCATGCGCAACAGCCGGCGCAGCCAGATCTCGAACGTGTCGCCGCGGGTCTGGATGCCGATCTGCTTGCCCTTCAGGCTCTGGATCGTCGTCAGGTCGGGCTGGGTCGACCAGAGCTGGTAGGTCGGCCGGTCGGCGGCGGTCAGGATCACCTTCAACGGCGCGCCCTTCAGGATGGCGCTCAGCGCAGAAGCGGACGACGTCGAGAAATCGATCCGCCCGGAGATCAGCCCTGGCGTGGCGACCCCGCCGCCTGCCTTGATGATTTCGACCTCGATCCCCTGCGCCTTGAAATAGCCCTGCTGGATGGCGTTGAAATAGGGTGCGTAGATGCACGCGTTGGCCGCCATGGTGACCTTCACCTTGTCGAGGGCGCGCGCCTGTCCGGCCAGCCCGACCGCGCCCACCGCCGCCGCGACCACGGCGACCGCCACTTCCCGAAGTCTCATCGTTTTCCTCCCGTTATGTCCTCACTGGGCCGGTTTGTGGACCGGCGGTCGCCTCGCTCAGGCCGCCGTCAGCTCCTTGCGCCAGGGGGCGGCGTCGACCACCGTCTCGGCGACCTCGAAGCGGGTCCGGCGCAGCGGCTTGGCCGGGTCGACCAGCACCTGCCACGGCTCGCGGCCGTACAGGACGATGCGGCGGAAGTTCGGCGAGCCGATCACGCGGTGGGCGACGCCCCGCTTCACCAGCACCAGATCGCCCGGCGTCATCATGTCGGTGCCGAACTCGCAGATGTTGTCGGCGGTGCCGCAGAACTGGAACTGGAACTCGTCGTTGTTGTTGCCGCGGTGGAAGGCGAACTGCGCGCCGACGGTGTTGTAGCATTCGACGAAGAAGCTGTCGTTGCGCATCGAAACCGGCCCCGGGCCGCGCCGGCCGGTGATCTCGGTGAACAGGTCGAACAGGCGGATCTTCTGCGGCGCGCGCGGGCCGCTCGACGTGCCGACAAGGCCGGCGCGCCGGCGCTCCACCACCGTCTCGTCGCCCGGCCGGTCATCCCAGGTGTGCAGGTTCTCGAGCGCCACCTCGGTCTTGGGCGGCGCCGGCGGCGCGGGCCAGTCCGGCCCGTCGACCCAGGTCACGCGGTAGTCCGTCTCGCCGACGTGCTTCTCGGACGTACACAGCACCTCCAGCGGGTCGCGCAGATGCACCACGAGGCGCAGGCTCTCAGAGGAGCCGGTCCAGCTATGCGCCACGCCGGCCGGGATCAGGAACAGCTCCGCCGGCTTCGCGTCGAACGTGCCGAACTCGGTCTCGTAGGCGGTCTCGCCGGCCCATTGGAAGAACAGCGTGTCGAAATCGACGTTGCGATGGAAGCGGGAAGCGGCGCCCCGTGGCGCATCGACGGAGATGCGCGACGTGGTCGAGGCGAGGTAGGTCAGCGGCTCGTTCGGCCCGGCCAGGAAGTCGAACGGGCGGAAGCAGGGAACGTGAAGATGCCCGCCCGGCTTGGCGGAGCCCACCAGCTCGCTCTCCTCGCGCTCGGTCCAGGTCGGCGGCGCGTTGCCGTTCCACGTCGTGGCGAATTCGCGAACCTTGGTCATCCCGGTATCTCCATCGCCTCGCAAACGCATTGAATCGACCGGTCGGAGCACAGCATGGATCGGCGGACCGTGCAACACGGTTGGCGCCGATCCTTGACTCGGCCGCACGCGCGGCCGAGACTTTCGCCACCCTTCGCCGCTCATCACGGGAGTCCACGCCATGGCAACGGTCGTCGATAACTTCGCCGCGCTCGAGAACAAGCTGGCCGAGCTCGCCAACGCGCAATTCGCTTCCCCCGAATACAAGCGCATCCTCGGCATGAAATGGACGCGCGAGCGCGCCCAGATCTACATGGTGCAGCGCTCCTACTTCGTGCTCAACCGGCGCGACTGCTGGGCCTATCTGCAGGGCTCCGTCCCCTTCGACGTGAAGCAGACCATCTGGGATCACGAGAAGGAGGAGCTGATGGGCGACGACGCGCGCGGCGTCGAGAACCACTACCACCTCGGCATGCGCGAGGGCGCGGTCGTGGGCCTTACCCCCGAGGACTTCATGAAGACTCCGCCGCTTCCCGGCACGGTCGCGTGCTGTTACGCCTGGATCCACATCGCCAAGGACTGGCCGTGGCTCAAGGCGATGCCGGTCTGCGCCGCGACTGAGCTCTCCAACTCGGACGAGATCATCAAGGGCGGCAGCTTCTCGCGCCGCGTCGCCATGAAACTGCACGAGGACCTCGGCATCCCGCTCAAGGAGCAGCCGAACAACGCAGAGCACATCGTCGCCGACGTCGAGCACGCCAAGCTGCTGATGGACGTCGTCCGCCGCCACGCCACCACGCCGGAGAAGCAGGCCGAGGTGCTCGAGGGCGCGATCGAGACCTGGCGCATCGAAAGGGCATTCAAGGGGATCATGGCCGACGCCATGGCGGCCTGCCCCGAGCGCTGAGGCGGGGCGCGGGACGGCCTTCGCGCCGCCTCCGGCCGCGGCCGGTAGCGGGTGGCGCGCCCGGGCGATTTCGCTATGATCGCGCCACATCCGGGACACCGAGGAGCGCGATCATGGCGACCGAAAGCGCCGTCAAGCCGGCCGGCCACGCGACCAAGTGGGCGAAGTTCGACTGGCAGGACCCGCTCGGGTTCGAGGAGCTTCTGACCGAGGACGAGAAGCTGGTGCGCGACACCGCGCGCGACTTCTGCCAGGAAAAGCTGATGCCGCGCATCCTGGCCGCGGCGCGCGAGGAGAAGTCGGACCCCGACTTTTTCCGCGAAATGGGGGAACTCGGCTTCCTCGGCTCCACCATCCACGGCTATGGCTGCGCCGGGGCGAACTACGTGTCGTACGGCATCGTCTGCCGCGAGCTGGAGCGGGTGGATTCGTCCTACCGATCGACGCTCTCGGTGCAGTCGAGCCTGGTGATGTACCCGATCTACGCCTACGGCACCGAGGCGCAGCGCGAGAAATACCTGCCCAAGCTCGCAACCGGCGAGTGGATCGGATGCTTCGGCCTGACCGAGCCCGACCACGGCTCCGACCCCGGCGGCATGAAGACCCGCGCGCGTAAGGTCGCCGACGGCTGGGTGCTCAAGGGCTCCAAGATGTGGATCTCCAATGCGCCGCTCGCCGACGTGTTCGTGATCTGGGCGAAGGACGACGAGGGCACGATCCGCGGCTTCGTGCTGGAGAAGGGGCTGAAGGGGCTTTCGGCGCCCAAGATGCACGGCAAGCTGTCGCTCCGCGCCTCGACCACCGGCGAGGTGGTGATGGACGACGTGCACGTGCCGGCGGACGCCATCCTGCCGGGCGCGAAGGGGCTGGGCGGACCGTTCGGCTGCCTCAACAACGCGCGGTTCGGCATCTGCTGGGGTGCCTTGGGCGCGGCCGAGTTCTGCTGGCATGCGGCGCGCGACTACACGATGTCGCGCCAGCAGTTCGGCCGGCCGCTCGCCGCCAACCAGCTCATCCAGAAGAAGCTCGCCGACATGCAGACCGAGATCACGCTCGGCTTGCACGCCTGCCTGCGGCTCGCGCATCTGTTCGACCAGGGCAAAGCCTCGCCCGAGGCGATCTCGCTCTTGAAGCGCAACTGCGCGGGCAAGGCGCTCGACATCGCGCGGGCCGCGCGCGACATGCACGGCGCCAATGGCATCATCGACGAGTACCACGTCATGCGCCACATGGTGAACCTCGAGACGGTCAACACCTACGAGGGCACCAATGACATTCATGCGCTTGTGCTCGGCCGTGCGCAGACCGGCATCCCGGCGTTCGGCTAGCGCCCGCCGATGACGCCCGCCTTTCCGGTCGAGGAAGCGACCGTCGCCGCGATCCACGCGGCTTATCGCGAGGGGCGGGCTACGGCCGCCGCCATCGCCCAGGCCCATCTCGACCGCATCGCGGCGTACGACCGGAAGGGCCCGGCGATCGGCGCGATCATTCTCATCAACCCGCAGGCCCTCGCCGATGCCGCCGCCCTCGACGCGCGGCTGAAGGAGACGGGCCGCCTTGCGGGGCCGCTGCACGGCATCCCCGTCCTGGTGAAGGACAATTACGACGTGGCCGGGCTGCAGACCACGGGCGGGTCGGCGGCGCTCCTCGGCTGGGTGCCGAGCAAGGATTGCACGGCGGTGCGCAAACTGCGCGCGGCGGGCGCGATCATCCTGGCGAAGACGACCATGTCCGAATGGGCGCGTGGCGGGCTCGACAACATCAATTCCGTGCTGCCCGGCTTCGCGCGCAACCCCTACAACACCGCCTATGCCACGGGCGGGTCGTCGGGCGGCACCGGGGCCGGTCTCGCCGCGAGCTTCGGCGTGGTCGGGCTCGGCTCGGACACGTGGGGCTCGGTCCGCAACCCGTCCTCGAACAACGCCCTGGTGGGGCTGCGCCCGAGCTGGGCGCTGGTCTCGCGCGCCGGGATGATCGGGCTCTACGACGCGCGCGATACGGCGGGGCCGATGGCGCGGACGGTCGCCGACCTCGCGGCGCTGCTCGACGCGATCGCCGGAATCGATGCGGACGATCCCGCAACGGAAGGCGCGGCGGAACATATCCCGGCGAGCTACGCGGCCTTCCTCGACCCCGACGGGGCGCGCGGCCGGCGCCTCGGCGTGCTGCGCCAGGCCTTCCCGCCCGACGGGTCCGATGCGCAGGTCTTGGCCTTGCTCGACCGGGCGGCCACGGACCTGCGGAAGGCCGGCGCGGAGATCGTCGATCCGTTCGTCGTGCCGGAGTTCGACGCGTTCCCCGCGCGGCCGCATCCGGCGAGCGAGGTGCGCGCCGCGTTGGAACGCTACCTCGCCGGCACGGGCCCGGGATTTCCCAAGACGATTGCCGAAATCGTCGCTTCGGGGAAGTTCCATCCGCTGCACGAGGTCGGGCTGCGCGCCACGGCAGAGGCGCCGCCGCCCGCAGACGACCCCGTCGTCCGCCGGCTCGAGGCGGACGAGGCGCGCATGCGCGAGGCGTATCTCGCCGCGATGGAGCGCGAGCGGATCGATGCCCTGATCCTGCCGGTCGCGTCCTATCCGCCGAAGCTCAACGGCGACCGCAACACGACGCCTGCGGGGGCGACGACCTGGATCGCGTCGGGCCTGCACTGGCCGGCCGCGGTCGTGCCGATGGGCTATACCTACGAGGACCTGCCGTCGGGGCTGCAGATCGTCGGGCGGCCCTGGTCCGAGCCGCTCCTGCTCGGCATCGCCTTCGCCTACGAGCAGGCGACGCGGCACCGCAAGCCGCCCGCGACAACCCCGCCACTCGGCCGGTAGGGGCCGCCGCGAGCCGCTTCCGGCACGCCGAGGCTGGCAATCTCCCGAACCTCCGTCTATTAGACCTTAGCCACGGAATAAGGGAGTAAGGCGATGGCACCGCTTTCCGGCCTTCGCGTCATCGATATGAGTCGCGTGCTCGCGGGCCCCTGGTGCGGGCAGATCCTCGCCGATCTCGGCTGCGACGTGATCAAGATCGAGCGGCCGGGGCGCGGCGACGACACGCGCGGCTGGGGCCCGCCCAATTTGAAGGACCAGAACGGCAAGGAGACGAGCGAGGCCGGCTACTTCCTGGCGGCGAACCGCGGCAAGCGCTCGCTCACGCTCGACATCGCCTCGCCCGAGGGGCAGGAGATCATCCGCACGCTCGCCAGGGACGGCGATGTGCTGATCGAGAACTACAAGGTCGGCCAGCTCGCCAAGTACGGGCTCGGCTACAAGGACCTCTCGGCAATCAACCCGCGCCTTATCTATTGCTCGATCACCGGGTTCGGCCAGACCGGCCCCTATGCCGAACGGCCGGGCTACGACGTGATGGCCCAGGCGATGGGCGGCGTGATGAGCGTCACCGGCGAGCGCGACGACAAGCCCGGCGGCGGCCCCCAAAGGGTGGGCATCGCGATCAGCGACATCTTCACCGGCGTTTACTCGGCGGTCGCGATCTCGGCGGCGATCGCGTCGCGCCACGAGACCGGCAAGGGCCAGCACATCGACATGGCGCTACTGGACACCACCGTCGCGGTCATGTCGAACCAGGCGATGAACTACCTCGTGTCGGGGGTCGCGCCGGGCCGGCTCGGCAACGAGCATCCGAACGTCGTGCCGTACCAGGCCTTCGCGACCAAGGATCACCACGTGGTGATGGCGGTCGGCAACGATACGCAGTTCGCGCGGTTCTGCGAGCTGGCGGGCCAGCCCGAGCTCGCCAAGGATCCGCGCTTCGCCACCAACTCGCAGCGCCTCGTGAACCGCAACAAGATCATCCCGATCGTTGCCGAGATCATGCTGACCCGGACCCGCGCCGAATGGATGGAAGCGCTGGAGAAGGCCGGCATCGCCAACGGGCCGATCAACTCGCTCGACCAGGTGTTCGCCGAGCCGCAGGTCGTGGCGCGGGGCGACAAGATCGAGCTGCCGCACCCCCTTTCGGGCACGGTGCCACTGGTCGCCTCGCCCATGCGGTTCTCGGCGACGCCGGTCGAATACCGCCGCGCGCCGCCCACGCTCGGCCAGCACACCGATGAGATCCTCGCCGAACTCGGCTACGACGCGGCGAAGATCAAGGCGCTCAAGGGGAAGAAGGTGGTGTAGCAAGGGCGGGGCACATGGCCAAGTCGGCTCCAGTGAATCGATAGACCATGGCAAAAAGATGGATTCTGAAAATCGAACAGGAAGGCGACGGGGCCGTTGTGCGCTTTCCGGACGATCTGGTTCAGGACATGCAGGTCAAGGACGGCGATGAGATCGAAATCGAATTCGTCGCGGACGGCGTGCTGGTGAAGCGGCCGGTTCGGGCCAGGGAGTCAAAGTAGGCTCCCACTCTCGTCATTGCGAGCGAAGCGAAGCAATCCATGGATCCCCTGGATTGCTTCGGCGCTGCGCGCCTCGCAATGACGGGCGTTAGTTCGTCGTCATCGTCGATGTTTGTGAGCGGCGCGGGGCGGCCTGCCGGGCGCGGCCGACCTCGGCGCCGAACAGGTTGAACGAGACCGAGATGCGTTCGCCCGCGCCCGCGACCGGGTGGACCAAATGCTTGAGCCAGCCGGGGAACAGCAGCATCAGGCCGGGCTTGGGCTGGTAGCGCAGCCGCTCGCGGAAGGCGCTGCCGGGCAGCGAGTTGGCGTCGGCGCCCTGGCGCGGGTCGACGAACTCGATGGCGCCGGCGAGCGGCCGGGCCGCGTCGGGCGGCGGCACGCGCACGTAATAGACGCCGGACCACACCGCGTTCGGATGGTCGTGCAGATTGTGATAGCCGCCGGCGCGCAGCACGTTGGCCCACGCCTCGACGCGAAAGCGTACGGCCATTTCGGGTGCGCGCACGTTGGTCGCCTGGGTGAGCGCGCCGGCGAGCGCGCGAACCTGCTGGGAAAGCTCGGCCACGGCCGGCTCCGTCCAGGAGAAGAGGTCCTTCCCCGAGCTCCACCCGCCCACCAAATTGTTGTCGGCCGAGGGGCCGCGCGCCTCGGCGGCAAGGATCGCCGCGGCGAGTGCTTCGTCGCGCGCGGCGGTGTCGGGCCACGGCCAGGCGACCACGGGCGTCGCGTAGGCGAGGGTGAGGCGGCGACGCAGCGCCTCCGGCGCGATCTCGCCCGGTCGGTCCGGCGGTGGCGCGGTCTCGGCCATGGCGTCTATTCGGCCGCGCGGGCCAGGTCGAGCGCCGCCAGCATGTCGTCGACGCGGACGAACTTGCGGCGCGGCGCGGGCTTGGTCGCGGCGGCGATTTCCGCCTTGTCGATCACCTGCCAGTCGGTCCATTCGAGCGGGCGTACCACCTCGCCGCGGCTCGCGAGCAGCGCGTCGATCCCGGCGCGGCCCGGCCGCTCGGGTCCGGCAAACTCCTCGATCACGCGCTCCACCACGGCGTCGGAGTCGGTCTTGTTGGTGCCGATCGTCCCGCTCGCGCCGCGCTTCACCCAGCCCGCGGCGTAGAGCCTTTCGCGCACCTTGCCCTCTTCGTTCAGCACGATGCCCTTCTTGTCGTTGAACGGCACGCCGCCCAAGCCGCGCCGCGCGCGAGCCGATGCAGGTGACGACCATCTGGCAGGGAACGTCGAACGTGTCGCCGGTGCGCTCGACACGCCCGCCGCCGAGCGGGCGCATGCGCTCGAGCCGAATGCCCTCGGCCGTGTCGCCGCCCAGTATCTCGACCGGCGAGGCGTAGAACTCGAAATGCAGGCGGCGCGCCTTTCCCTCGGTCGGCGCGCCGATGAAGGAGCGCAGCGTCTCCACGTTCTTCGCCTTGAGGCGCGCGTCGCGCTCGTCGAGGTGCGAATAATCGGGATCGGCCGGGATCTGCTCGGGATGCTCGATCACCGGCGCGCAGTTCTTGAGCTCGCCCATCTCGCGCAGCTCGACGTTGGTGAACGCGCCTTCGACGGGACCGCGGCGGGCGAACATCCAGATATGCTTGATGGGCGAGGGGTGGATGATCTCCGCCGCATGGTCGGCGAGGTCGGTATGCGCCATTTCCGCGGGCGTCTTGGCCAGCACGCGCGCCACGTCGATCGCCACGTTGCCGGCGCCGATCACCGCGACCGTCTCGATCTCAAGATCGGGGTTCAACTCGCGAAAGTCGGGGTGGCAATTGTACCAGCCGACGAAGGCGTTGGAGCCGAACACGTTCTTCTTGTCCTCGCCGGGGATGCCGAGCTGGTTGTCGTAGGGCGCGCCGTAGGCGAGCACGACGGCGTCGTAGATCTCCTCGAGCTCGGCCACGCTCACGTCGCGGCCGACCTCGACATTGCCGAGATAGCGCACGTTGGCGTGGGTCAGCGCCTTCTCGAAGGCGCGGGAGACGTTCTTGGTGGTGGCGTGGTCGGGCGCGACGCCGCCGCGGATCAGCCCGAACGGCGAGGGCAGCCGCTCGATCACGTCGATCTTCACGTCGGGCGCATTCTTGACGAGGCCCTGTACGACATACATGCCGCCCGGCCCCGAGCCGACGACGGCGACGCTGCGAGACATGATCCCTCCGCTCTTCTTGTGCGCCCTGCGGAGGCCATCTTGCCAACAAAGGGCCGGGTCCGCGACCCCGTTGTGGAGGGTGAGCGTCGCCCCCCGCTGTCACCCCGTACGGCGCGCGCAGTGCAGACTGCTCCGCAAGCTTCGTAGGGGCCGGTCCCCGACCGGCCCGTCTGGCAGGCGCAAATGGGACGGGCCAGGGACCCGCCCCTACGATGACGGAGAGATCGAGGGCTCCGGCCCTACGCAACCTTCTCGGCGACGGGGCTCAGCTCCTTGAGGCGCGGCAGGACCTCCTTGGCGAACAGCGTCAGGCTCTTCTGCACCTCGGGGGTGTCCATCGGGCCCGCCTGCATCATCAGCATCATGTGGCCGATGCCGCCGACATGGTCGTGGAACTTCTTGATCTGCTTGTAGACCGTGTCGGGATTGCCGCAGAACAGATTGCCCTTCTCGATGTGCGTGTCGAGCGTGCTGGCGCGCGCGTCCACCGATTCCTGCCCGGCGGGAATGAACCCCTGCCGGCGCATCTCGACCAGCCGCTCGGCCGAGACATAGCCCGGCACGCGCACGAACTGCGGGTAAACCCTGTTCATGTTGAGGTACCACAGCACCTTCTCGGCGAGGCGGCGCCCCTCTTCGTCGGTCTCGCCGGTCGCGGCGAGGGCGAGATAGCCCCAGCGGTCGGGCGAGGCCTCGGTGCCGTGCGCGTCGCGCCAGTACTGACGGTACCCGTCGAACACCGCCTTCGCGCCGTCGAAGCCGGTGAGGAACGACGCCGCGACGTACTTTTTCTCGGCCAGAACCTTCGTCGAGGCGGGCGAGGAGACCGTCACCCAGATCGGCGGGTGCGGCTGCTGGTACGGCCGCGGCCAGATGTTGATCTGGCGGTGGTGGAAATAGCGCCCCTCCCAGTTGAACGGCCCGTCATGGGTGGTCCACGCCTTGAGGATGAGGTCGTGCGCCTCCCACAGGCGTTCGGCCATGCGCATCGGGTTCGAGTTCTGCGCCGAGAGCTCGAACGGCACGCCGCGGATGAAGCCGCATTCGAGGCGCCCGCGCGAGATGACGTCGACCATCGCCATCTCCTCGGCGATGCGCGTCGGCTGGCGTCGGTTGGCGAGCGGGTTGCCGAGCACCAGGATGCGCGCGTCCTTGGTGACGCGCGCCAGGATGGCGGCGATCAGCGGCACCGCCGGCACCGTGCAGGTCGCCGTCTGGTGATGCTCGTTCAGCATGATGTGCAGGCCGAGCTCGTCGGCGATCTGCCACTCGTCGATGCGGTGGTTGTAGATATCCGCGCCCTTGACCGGGTCGTAGTTCGAATTCGGAAACACTACCCGGACGTTCTTCAGCGCGTCGTCGGTCGGCAGATGCCCGTAGGCGGTTTCGCTGAAATGATAGACTTCTCACGGCACGGATCCTTTCGCTTGCCGCGCGTCAGCGGGCGAATTCGGTGACCAGCTTCACGAAGGCGTCGGGCTGCTCCATGTTGGGCGCATGGCCGGCGGCCTCGATCGGGGCGAATTTCGCGCCCGGGATCGCGGCGGCGAGGCTCCGGCCATAGGCAGGCTTCACCAGCCCGTCCGAGGCGCCCCAGATCACCAGCGTCGGCACATTTATGCGGTGGAGTCGGCCCTTGAGCTTCGGGTTGTGCAGGTAAGGCTCCCAGCCGTAGAGCGCCATCGCCTCGCGGTTGCGTCCGGCGGCCAGCGCCTCCTCGTCGGAGAGCTTGGTGGGGTCGGGCGCCTTCGCCGGGTCGTGGTACATCAGCGTCGCGAGCTGATCGGCCGGGGTCGCGAAGATGTCGACGATGTCGCGGTCGGTGCGGCCGCCGAACTTGCAGCCCACCGAATCCACCAGGATCAGCTTCTTCAGCCGCGAGGTGTTCTTGACAGCGATCTCCATGGCGAGCCAGCCGCCGAGCGAAAAGCCCATCAGGACCACGTCCTTGAGGTCGAGCTGGTCCATCAGGTCGAGATAGAGATAGGCGAGGTCGTCGACGGAATCGTAGGCGTCGGGCAAGGGCGAGGCACCGAAGCCGGGATGGGCGGGCACCAGGAGGTCGAACGATTCCGCGAGCTTGCCCGCGAACGGCGCGTTCGGCTGCGGCCCGCCGCCGCCGTGCAGCATGAGCATGGTCGGCCCCTTGCCCCGCCGCGTCAGCGCGACCTCGATGCCGTGGACCTTCAGACGATCGTCCAATAGCTGCGCCATTCCCTCACCCTTCGGTTTTGTTGGTCGAAACTATCATGGCGCATCGGCGCGGCGCAACGCCAGGGCCGCCGCCGGCGGATTTGCGCAGCCGGAATTCGGTCGTGTCGCAATTGACCCCGCCTGAATTCGCGAGGTAGTTTTTGGAGCATTGCGGTCTTGCCGCGGCACGGCTCCGACGGCAAGGGACTGCGACAAGGCATTGAGTGAGCAACCGGGCCCAGATCCGGAATCCGCACCACGACAGGGAGGGAACCATGACACGCACAATCCGGCTGCGTTCGGTCCTGGCGCTGTTTGCGGCAGGTCTATCCGTGGCGCTCGTGCCGCAAACCCCGCGGGCGGAGACGCTGAAGCTCTTGTGCTCGTGGTCGCCGGTCGTTCTCACGGCCAACTTCGCGATCGACACGCTGAACGCGGAGCTGAAAAAGCTCGGCGGCGGAACGCTTGTCGCCAAGCGCTTCGGGCCCGAGATCGTGCCCCCGTTCGAGCAGCTCCAGCCCGTCTCGGCCGGCACGTTCGACATGCTCTACACGCATCCGATCTATCATTCCGGCGCCACGGCCATCGGCGCGCTGATGGACCTGGTCATCCCCGATATTCAGAGGCGCCGTGAAACGGGCATCATCGACTGGGTCGACCAATACTATCAGAAGAAGTTCGGCGTTAAGCTTCTGGCGGTGCTGCCGTCGGTGGGATTCCACTTCATCCTGCGCGCGCCCATCAAGCCCGGCGACGCCCTGAAGGGGCTCAAGATCCGCACCACCCCCACCTACGAGCCGCTGGTCAAGACGCTCGGAGGCGCGACCGTCACGCTTCCGTCGCCGCAGATCTACACGGCGATGCAGAAGGGGCTGATCGACGGCGCCGCCTACGTCACCACGTCTCTCGTCAAACAGAAGCTGTACGAGGTGGCGAAGTACATGGCGCGCCCGATCTGGGGCATCTCGGACACGTTCTTCATGATCAACCTCAAGAAGTGGCAGTCCCTCGATTCCAAGTCGCAGAAGATGCTGATGGCCGCCGCCGAGAAAGCGCGGGACGGCATGCCCTGGTTCAGCGAGCGCCAGAAGCTCGAGGACGAGGAGGGCATGATCGAGCACGGTTCGCGCTTTACCTATTTCGACGCGAAGAACGCTCAGCGCATGACCGATCTGTTCAACGAAGGTATCCAGCGGATGGCGCTGGCGAAGTCGGGCGACGACGCCCGCAAATTCATAGCGTTCGTCAAGTCGAAGAACATGATCAACCACTAGGTTTCCCGGGAGCGCCTGCCGTCGTGTGCGGCAGGCGCTCCCGAGGCCACAAATGCGCGCTCTCTTCAGGGCCCATGATCTGCTGACCACCGCGAGCGCGTGGCTCGCCGCTGCGGGCATCGGCACGATCACCTTCTCGTATTGCTACGAGGTCGTGTCGCGCTATGTGTTCAACGCGCCCACAAATTGGGTCGGGGCGGTAACCACCTACCTGCTGCTCGTCTGCACGATGCTGATGGCCCCCTACGTGACGCGGGCGCGCGCGCACGTAACCATCACGTTCCTTCTGGAACGGTTGGGCCATCGGCGGGCGCGCCACCTCCTCGCGGGCTGCGTCGCGGTGTCCGCCGTGGTGTGCCTGTTGTCGGTGTGGTTCACCGGAACCGAAACCTGGCGTCAATATCTCGCCGGCACGACCATTGTCGAACTCGCTCATGTTGACGCCGAAATGGATCCTGTCGGCGTTTATCGTTTACGGATTCCTGAGTTCGGGTCTCCACTTCCTGCGGCTGATCCCGGTCACCGTCGCGGAGGCCGCCAGTCCCCGCTCGTCCTTCGGCATGGAGTGACGGCGGAATGCCCTGGTACGTGACCCTGGTTGCCGGCTTCGCCCTGATGATGGGGTTGATCTTCACCGGCGTTCCGATCTTCGTCGCCTTCCTGATCATCAACGCGGTCGGCATATTGTGGGCGTTCGGGCCGGCGGCGTTCGGCATGTACTCGAACAGCCTGCTCTCCACGCTGACGAACGAACCGCTGGTCACCGTGCCCCTCTTTCTGCTGATGGGCGAGCTCCTTTTCCGCTCGGGCGCGATCGACCGCCTTTACAACGCGCTCGACACGCTGATCGGCAACACGCGAATTCGCCTTTACATGCTGGGCATCGCGCTGGCCACCGCGCTCGGGACGCTGTCGGGCTCGGCCATGGCGGACGCGGCGATGCTCGGGCGCACGCTCTATCCCGGCATGGTCGGGCGCGGCTACGATCGAAAGCTGTCGGCCGGTTTGATCATGGCGGGCGCGACGCTCGCGCCGATCATCCCGCCGAGCGTGCTGGCGGTGGTGCTGGGCTCGCTGGCCGAGGTCTCGATCGCCGAGCTTCTGATCGCGGGAATAGGGCCGGGGCTCCTTCTCGCAGCCCTCCTCCTCCTTTACGTGCGCGTCCGGGTGTGGGTCGACCCGTCGAAGGCGCCGCCGCTCGATCCCGACTATAGGGCCGCGACCTGGATGCAGCGGCTGGCGGCCGTGGGTCAGCTTGTGCCCTTCCTCGGCGTGATCTTCATGGTCATCGGACTGATCCTGCTGGGCATCGCGTCGCCGACCGAGTTCGGCCGCGACCGGCGTGGTCGCCACCCTTTTTGTCGCGGCCTATCACCGGAATTTGACGATCAAGCTGATCTGCGACGCGCTGTTCGCCGCGGCGCGTACGACCGGCACGATCATGATCATCGTCATGAGCGCGACGCTCTTCGGTCAGCTCTTGTCGTTCACCGGCGCGCCCGAGGCGATGATCCGCACGGTCGAGCATGTCGGGCTCGACCGCTGGACCGTCTATTTCGCGATGATGGCGGTCGCCTTCGTCAGCTGCATGTTCGTCGGCGTGTACGAGTTCATGTTGATCTCGGTGCCGATCTATTCGCCACTGATCGCCGCACTACATTTCGATCCGATCTGGTTCTGGATGATCTACCTCGTCAACGTGACCTCGGGCGGCATGACGCCGCCTTTCGGCCTGACCATGTTCGTGTTCAAATCGGTCGTGCCCGACATGTCGATCATCGACATCTACAACGCGACCTGGCCCTACGTGGCCGTTATCGTCGTCGGCCTCCTTGTGATGACGTTTTTGCCGGGGATCGTCATGTTCCTGCCCCGGCTGATGTACTGACCGCCCCGGCGCCCGCGCGACGCGCTTGTGTCGTCGATGCCGCAATCGGTGCCGGCCGGCGCGGCGCGGGATTCGGCCTAGCCGGTCGGCGCGGCGCGGACTAGGATCGCCGGCCACGCGCAGAAAAGGGAGCGTCCGTCATGGCCACCAAGACCAAGCCGCGAGTGATCGCGCTCGAGGAGCATTACTGGGACGACGATATCGCCTCCCACTTCAAGGGCTATGCGGCGGACCGCAGCTCGGCGCTTCTGACAAACCTCCACAAGCTCAGCGAGGACCGGCTCGCCGAGATGGACAAGAACGGCATCGACGTGCACGTGATCTCGCACGGCGCGCCGGCCGGCCAGCATCTGCCGGTCCAGGTCGCGGCCGCGATCTGCCGCGAGGCGAACGACAAGCTGCACGCGGCGGTGAGCGCCCATCCCGACCGTCTCGCCGCCTTCGCCGCCCTGCCGACGCCCGACCCCAAGGCCGCCGCCGACGAACTCGAGCGCTGCGTCGCGAAGCTCGGCTTCAAGGGCGCCATGATCTACGGGCGCACCCACGACAAGTTCATGGACCGCAAGGAGTTCTGGCCCATCTTCGAGCGCGCCGCGGCGCTCGACGTGCCGCTCTACCTGCACCCGCAGGAGCCGCATCCCGCGGTGGTCGAGGCTTATTACGCCGACTACGACAAGGATTATATCGGCTTCAAGGTGGCCGGCTGGGGCTTCGGGGTGGAGACGGCCACCCAGGCGATCCGGCTGGTGCTCTCGGGCGTGTTCGACGCCTATCCCAACCTCAAGATCATCCTCGGCCATCTGGGCGAGAACCTGCCCTTCGCGCTCTGGCGCATCCATGCCGAGGTCAAGAAGAAGGACCCCTCGATCCCGTTCTCGTTCCGCGACGTGTTCAGCGAGCATTTCTGGTTCACGACCTCGGGCTTCTTCTCGACGCCGGCCCTGCAATGCACCATCCAGGAGATGGGCATCGACCGCGTGCTGTTCTCGATCGACTGGCCGTTCTGCCCGAACGAGCCGGGCGTCGAGTGGATGGCGGACCTCCAGCTCTCGGCCGCCGACAAGGCCAAGATCTACGGCGAGAACGCGGAGAAGCTGCTCAAGCTGTAGCGAGCCTTCGTTAACCTCCGCGCCGTAACCTGCGCCGCGGCCGGGCCGGTTGCGGCGTGCCGAACCCTGGGCTAATAGTCGGCCCGAGGTCTACGGGCGCGCCGTGGCGGCGTCGCTTCCGTGGCGGCGTGTCCGGGCGAGAGAGGCGGCACTCAGGCGGACTGCGGGGTACGATGCGACGCGTTTGCTTGGTCGGGGCCGGCTACATCGCCGACACTCATGCCGAGGTCCTGGCGGGGCTGCCAAACCTCCAGATCGCCGCGGTTGTCGACCCGTCGGAGCGGGCGCGCGAGAGGCTCGCACGGCGCTGGAAAATCGCCCGAGCCTTCGCCAATTCCGACGCCGCCATCGCGAGCGGCGAGGTCGATTGCGCCCACGTTCTCACCCCGCCCGACCTGCACGTGGTGGCGGCGAAGCCGTGGATCGAAGCGGGCCTGCCGGTCCTGATCGAAAAGCCGATCGCGGCGACCCTCGGCCAGGCGGAGGAGCTTGCCAGCGCCGCGTCCCGCAGCGGCAGCGTCGTCGGGGTCAACCAGAACTTCGTGCATCATCCCGCCTATCTCGCCCTCCGGCACGCCATCGAGGCGCATCGGCTCGGGCCGGCGCGGGCGCTCCATTGCAGCTTCAACGTGCCGCTGCGCCAGCTCGCCTCAGGGCAGCTCGGCCACTGGATGTTCGACAGGCCGCTCAACCTCCTGCTCGAACAGGCCGTTCACCCGCTCTCGCAGATCCTCGACTTGGCCGGCGAGGTGACGGGCGTATCGGCACGGCCGGGTCCGCGGCGCATGCTGTCGCGCGGCGCGCCGTTCTACGACTCCGTGACGGTGCTCCTCGATACGCCGCGCATCAAGGTGACCTTCCAGTTCCGCGTGGGCGCGTCCTTCCCCCGCTACGCGCTGACGGCGATCTGCGACGACGGGGTCGCGCACGCGGACATTCTGGGCAACCGGTTCTACATGGAGCAGCGCGGCCCCGAGCTGGAATTCCTGGACGCCTATCGGGCGAACCGCCGCACGGCGCGCGCCCTCCTTAGCGAAGGGCGGCGCAACGCCCTCGATTACGTTCTGTCGCTCGCCGGGCTGCGGCCCAAGGGCGGCACGTTCGTCGCCTCGATGCAGGGCAGCATCGGGGAATTTCACGCGGCGCTCGATGCCGGGCGGACGCCGCGCCTCGATCTCGATTTCGGCCGCCAACTCGTCGCGCTGTGCCAGTCGATCGCGAGCGCCGCCTTCCCGGCGGCCGATCTGGCCCCGCCGGCGTCCCCCGTGCGGCTGTGGAAGCCGGACGGCCCGACGGCGCCGGACTGGGATGTGGCCGTGCTCGGCGGGACCGGCTTCATCGGGCGGGCCACGGTCGCGCGCCTCGTCGCCGACGGCCACACCGTCGCCGTCATGGCGCGCAATGTGCGCGGCCTGCCGACCGCCTTTGCCCACCCGCGCGTCCGCGTCGTGCGGGGCGACGTGCGCGACCGGGACGCGGTTGCCGCCGCCATCGGCAAGGCGCGCCAAGTGGTCAATCTGGCGCACGGCGGCGGCGGTGCGAATTTCGACGAAATCCGCCAGGCGATGGTGGGCAGCGCGCAGCTCGTCGCCGAAATGTGCCGCGCGCAAGGCGTCGAGCGGCTGGTCCATGTCGGCTCGATCGCGGGGCTGTGGCTCGGCGATCCCGCTTCGGTCGTGACCGGGGCGACGCCGCCCGATCCGCGGGCCGAGCAGCGCGCCGATTACAGCCGCGCAAAGGCGCTCGCCGACCTGGCTTTGATCGAGATGCACCGCACGGCGAACCTCCCCGTCGTGATCCTGCGTCCGGGACTGGTGGTGGGCGCGGGGACCAGCCCGTTCCATGGCGGCCTCGGCTTCTTCAACAACGAGCAGCACTGCATCGGCTGGAACCGGGGCGCGAACCCGCTGCCCTTCGTGCTGGTCGAGGACGTGGCCGACGCCATCGGCGCCGCCTGCCGCGCGCCCGGAATCGAGGGTCGCTGCTACAACCTCGTGGGCGACGTCCGGCCGAGCGCGCGCGAGTTCGTCGGGCACCTCGCCGCGCGGCTGCACCGCCCGCTCGCTTTCCATGGGCAGTCGCCGCGCCGCCTGTGGCTCGACGAGGTCGGCAAGTGGGCGGTCAAGACGGCGGTCGGCCGGTCGGCCGACTGGCCTTATTTCCGCGACCTCGCCTCACGCGGGCTGGTGGCGACATTCGACACTGCGGATGCCAAGGCCGACCTCGGCTGGCGGCCCGTGGCGGATCTCGAAACCTTCCTCGACCGGTGCCTCGCCGAGCCGGAGCCGCAGGACGCCAACGCGGCGGAGCACGCCGCGGCAGTCACCGGAGCGGCGTGAGCCGTCGCCCGCGAATGGCGCCGGCGCGGCGCATCCTGCACGTCTTTTCGACCTTCGATGTGGGCGGCCCGCAGATCCGGTTCGTGCAGCTCGTGGGCGGCTTCGGCGACGCGTTCGAGCATCTCGTCATCGCGATGAACGGGCGGAACGGCGCCGCCGCGCGACTGCCGGCGGGCGCGCCCGTGCGCATCGTGCCGTTCGCCTACGAGAAGTCGGATGCGCTGCGCAACCTCTGGCGCTTCCGTCGCACGCTCGCGGCCCACGCGCCGGACCTGCTCGTGACCTACAATTGGGGCGCGATCGAATGGGGGCTGGTGAACGACATCGCCCGTCCTCTCTGCCGGCACATCGACGTGGAGGACGGTTTCGGCCCCGAGGAAGCGACGGTCCAGCTTCCGCGCCGGGTGATGTTGCGCCGGTTCGTCTATCGCCGCGCCGAGCGCATCATCGTGCCGTCCCGCACGTTGGAACGGCGCGCCCTGGGCCCCTGGCGGCTGCCGCGGGAGAAGGTTCAGTATGTCCCGAACGGTGTTCGCGTCGAGCTGTTCGCGGCGCCGCCCGATGCCGCCCTGCTCGTCCGACTTGGTCTCGACCCGAACGAGCCGATGATCGGAACCGTCACCGCTCTGCGCCCGGAGAAGAATCTCGGCCGGCTGATGGAGGCGTTCCGCCTCGCCGTCGTGGACGGGAAGCGGGCGGGCAAACTCGTCGTGGTGGGCGACGGGCTGGAGCGTCCTACCCTCGAACGGCAGGCGGCGGCGCTCGGCATCGCCGGGCGCGTCACCTTCACAGGCGTGCTCGACCGGCCGGCCGCGCTGCTCGGCGCCTTTCGCGTCTATGCGCTCTCGTCGGATACCGAGCAGATGCCGATCAGCGTGATCGAGGCGATGGCCGCTGGTCTGCCCGTCGCGGCGACCGACGTGGGCGACGTCGGCGTGATGGTGGCGGACGCGAACCGCCCCTACGTGGCCGGGCGGGACGCCGAAGCCCTTGCGCACTCCCTCGCCGGCTTGCTCGACGATCCCGCTGCCGCCGCGCGGCTGGGCGCGGCCAACCGCGTCAAGGCCGCGGCGGAATTCACCGAGGCGCGGATGGTCGAAACTTGGCGCCGCGCCTTCGCCGGCGAACCCGACTGAGGTCCCGCCGTTTTCCGTCCGGTGCGCAGCGTGCTATACGGACCCGGCCGCCCCTGGTCATCGCCGGGGCCGGACCTATATCGGTTGTAGTAATTCCAGTCTGCGGCCGAACGGCCAGGAAACCGGAGGAATAACATGGCCATCACCGGCAGCGAGATCGTCGGGCTCGAGGAGGTCGTCTACGGCGTCGAGGACATGGCGCTGGCGCGGCGCTTCTTCGACGATTGGGGGCTGAAGAAGGTCTCCGCCGCCAAGGCCCGGCTCGTCTACGAGGCCGAGGACGGCACGCGCGTGATCGCGCGCCCGGCGGACGCGAAGGATTTGCCCAAGCCCTTGCAGCCCGGCTCCACCGTGCGCAAGATCACCTGGGGCCTGCACAAGAAATCCGACCTCAAGAAGTTCGCGTCCGAGCTCGCCAAGGACCGCGATGTCGAAATCGCGAAGGACGGCACGGTGTCCTCGACCGACCCGATGGGGCTCGCCATCGCCTTCACCGCTACCAGGCGGCGCAAGCTCGGCAAGACCGCCATCCGCGACGAGGTGAACACGCCGACCAAGATCGAGCGCGTCGACCGGGCGGCCAAGTTCTATCCGCGCGCGCGGCCGCTGTCGCTCGGCCATGCGGTCTATTACGTGCCCGACCTCAAGGCGATGGAGAAGTTCTACGTCGGCCGCCTCAAGTTCGGCGTGTCGGACTACTACTACCAGGGCGGCAAGCTGCGCGGCATCTTCACCCGCTGCTCGACGCCGGGTGACCACCACAACTGGTTCCTGCTGAATTCGCCCGACGGCAAGCCGAAGCTCAACCACATCGCATTCAAGGTGCGCGACGTGCACGAGGTGTTCGGCGGCGGGCTCTACATCACCCGCAAGGGCTGGCCGACCGAGATCGGCCCGGGGCGCCATCCCATCTCGTCGGCCTATTTCTGGTACTTCAAGAACCCGATCGGCGGCGCCATCGAGTACTACGCCGACGACGACCACCTGACGAAGAGGTGGAAGCCGCGCAAGTTCGACAGCGTGCCCGAGAACTTCGCGGAATGGGCGCTGCCCACCGGTCTCGCGACACACTCGGTCGACATCAAGGAGCGGTAGGACCGCTCCATTGTCGGGGCGGAGCGGGTGCCCTAGACTTCCCGCGTCGGCTCGCGGCCAGGGGAGGAGACGATGGCGCTCACGCTCTATCATAACGACATGTCGGTCTGCGCCCAGAAGGTGCGCTTCGCGCTCGCCGAGAAGGGATTGGACTACGAGCAGAAGCACCTCAACCTGCGCGCCGGCGACCAGAAGCAGCCGGACTATCTGAAGCTCAACCCGAACGGCTACGTGCCCACGCTGGTGCACGACGACTTCGTGGTCTGCGAATCCACCGTCATCTGCGAATACATCGACGATGCCTTCCCAACACCGCCCTTGAAGCCCGCCGACGCGCGCGGCAAGGCACGCATGCGCGGCTTCACCAAGTTCATCGACGCGGCGATCTTCCCGGCGACCGGGGTCGTCTCGATGTCGATCGCCTTCCACTACCAATACCCGCCCGAGGTGCACGCCAAGATGGAGGCGGCCCGGCCCGGCTGGATGGCGAATTTCCGCAATTTGCAGAAGGGCACCGAGAACCCCGCCTTCCCCGCCGCGATCCGTCGGCTCGACAAGATGCTCGCCGACATGGAGAGGGCGCTGGCGGGCCACGGCAAGCCATGGCTCACCGGCGATGCGTTCACCCTCGCCGACATCGGCAACGCGCCCTACGTCACGCGGCTCGACCATCTCAAGTTCCTCGACCGCATGATCGAGGGGCGGCCCAAGACCGCGGCCTGGTACGAGCGGGTGAAGGCGCGGCCCGGCTACCGGGACGCGCTCGCCAAGTGGTTCAACTCGAAATATCTGCCGCTGATGGACGAGAAGGGCAACGAGGCCTGGCCGCGGGTGAAGGAGCTTCTGGCGGCCTGACGACACGACCGCAATCGGGGAGGAGACCATGGCGACGCAGTTGAAGACGAGCCGCGTGCGAGATCAGGTGACGGCGGAGGAATGGCAGGCGCGGGTCGACCTCGCCTGCGCGCACCGGCTGATCGCCAATTCCGGCATCCTCGACCTCACCTATAACCATTTGTCCGCGCGCGTGCCCGGCCAGCCGAACCGGATGATTATCAAGTCGCAGTGCGAGATGTTCGACGAGGTGACGGCGTCCTCGCTCGAGACCTACGACATCGCGACCGCCCAGCCGATCGTCGGCGGGCCGCGCCCGCTCTCGGGCGGCGGGCTGGTGATCCATGCCGGCATCCTCGGCGCCCGGCCCGACATCGACGCCGTATTCCACACCCACTCGACCGCGAACATGGCGGTGTCGTGCCATAAGTGCGGCCTGTTGCCGATCACCCAGGCGGCGACGCGCTTCCGCGGCCGGCTCGGCTATCACCAGTTCGGCGGCTACGAGTTCGAGCTTTCGATGCGCGACCGGCTGCTCGTCGACCTCGCCGGCAACGAGGCGGTGATCCTGCACAACCATGGCGGGCTCACCGTCGGCAAATGCGTCGCCGCCGCCTTCCTGCTACACCATCAGCTCGAGATGGCCTGCCGCGCCCAGGTCGGCGCGCTGGCGGGCGGGCTCGACAATGTGCTGATCCCGCCCGACGAGGTGATCGACTTCGCAGTCACCCAGGTGACCGGCGGCACCGGCACCGGCGGCGGGCGCATGCAGCGCGACTGGGAGGCCTGCCTGCGGCGCGCCGAGCGGTTGGACCCCGGGTTCAGGGAGTAGCGTCCGCCCCCCATCCACAGCTTTTCCACATGTCCGAATCGGCCCTGTGGATGGCGGCGGATTCGCGCCTTTCGCGGCCGGCCGATCCGTGTAGAACGGAGGGCCCGTCCGTTCACGCGAGGAAATCATGGCCACCCAGTTCCAGGTCACCGCCAACCAGCTCCGCTCCTTCATCGAGCGCATCGAGCGGCTGGAGGAGGAGAAGGCGGGGCTCGCCGCCGATGTCCGCGAGGTCTATTCGGAGGCCAAGTCGCAGGGCTACGATACCAAGGTGATGCGCGAGGTGATCCGGCTGCGCAAGCTCGACGCCGCCGACCGGCGCGAGCGCGACGAGCTGCTGGAAACCTACATGGCCGCGATCGGCATGGCGGAGTAGCGCGAGCCCTGCCGTCCGGCGCGATCCGCGCTAGGCTCGGGGCGGACCGGAGGGCTTCATGCGCGACATCCTGCTGCTGGGCGCGGGCAAGATCGGCGCGGCCATCGCCGAGCTCCTGGCCGACACGGGCGATTACGAGGTCACGGTGGTCGACCGGTCGCGCGCGCTCCTGCGCGCGGTCAAGACGCGCGGCCGCGCGATCGAGAAGGTCGCTTCCGACGTCGAGGACCGGGCCGCTCTGCGCCGGCTGATGCGGGGCGCCGACGCGGTCGTCTCGGCGCTGCCGTTCTACCTCAACGTCCGGATCGCCGAGGCGGCGCATGCGGCGGGCATCCACTATTTCGACCTGACCGAGGACGTCGAGACGACCCGCGCCATTCGCCGCATCGCGCGCGGCGCGGCGACGGCCTTCGTGCCGCAATGCGGCCTCGCGCCCGGCTTCATCTCGATCGTCGCCGCCGACCTCGCCGCGCGGTTCGAACTCGCTGCAGACGGTGCGCATGCGCGTCGGCGCGCTGCCGCAATACCCGACCAATGCGCTCAACTACAACCTCACCTGGTCGACCGACGGATTAATCAACGAGTACTGCAACAAGTGCGAGGCGATCCACCAGGGCAAGCGCATCGAGCTGCTGCCGCTGCAAGGGATCGAGCAGTTCTCGCTCGACGGCATCACCTACGAGGCGTTCAACACGTCGGGCGGGCTCGGCACGCTCGCCGACACGCTCGACGGCAAGGTGGACGAGCTCACCTACAAGACGGTGCGCTATCCCGGCCATTGCGAGCGCATGCGACTGCTCGTCAACGACCTCAAGCTCGGCGAGCGGCGCGAGCTGCTCAAGGACGTGCTGGAGACCGCGATTCCCGTCACCATGCAGGACGTGGTGCTGATCTTCGCCACCGTCACCGGCCGGATGGGGCCGCTTTTGACGCAGGAATCCTATGCCTCGAAAATTTACGCGCGCGACGTGAACGGCACGCGTTGGTCGGCGATCCAGATCACCACCGCCGGCGGCATCTGCGCGATGGTCGATTTGATGCGCGCGGGCAAGCTCAAGAAGCGCGGCTTCGTGCGTCAGGAGGACGTGAAGCTGCCCGATTTCCTCGCCAACCGGTTCGGTGCCGTCTACGGCGAGGACCGCGAGACCCATACGCCGTAGCGGTCAGCCGCGTGCCGGCAATAAGCAATCGCCCACCGTGTAGAGCTCGGTGACGTTGCATCCGGCATCGACGCGCGCCACCAGGTAGCCGCGGCAAGTCGAGCTGCGCACCCAGACGTTGCGGTCCTCTACGGCCCGGGTCTCGGTCGCGCGCATCTCGTTGTAGAGCATGCTGGTGATGGTCGAGACGTCGACGCCGCGGGCGGCGAGCGCGGCCCGCGCGGCGTTGTTACAGCCAGGGTCGGCGGCGCGCTGGGCCTCGTGCGCGCAGGCCGAAAGGGCCAGGGCCAGGATCAAGGTGGGAAGCGGGCGCGTTAGGCGCATGGCGGGCTCCTGCGGTGCGGCTTGATCCGGCGCAATCGGCCGCGCACCATGGCTCCAACTCGTACGTCGAACCGCGACGGGGAAGGGTGATGGACATCAAATCTCTGTGCGCCGAGCTCGGCATCGCGCCGGACACGGGCGACCTCGCGGTGCGCACGCCGGTCGACGGCTCGGAGGTCGGCCGCGTGCCTCCCGATACGCCGGAGACGCTGGAGGCGAAGGTGGCGCGCGCCGCCGCTGCCTTCCCCGCCTGGCGCGATACGCCGGCGCCCCGGCGGGGCGAGCTGGTGCGGCTGTTCGGCGCAGAGCTGCGGCGCATCAAGCCGGCGCTCGGGCGCCTCATCACCGTCGAGTCCGGCAAGATCCTGCAGGAGGGGCTCGGCGAGGTGCAGGAGATGATCGACATCTGCGACTTCGCGGTCGGGCTTTCGCGCCAGCTCTACGGCCTCACCATCGCGTCCGAGCGCACGGGCCACCGCATGATGGAGACATGGCATCCGCTCGGCCCGATCGCGGTGATCTCGGCCTTCAACTTCCCGGTCGCGGTGTGGGCGTGGAACGCCGCCGTCGCGCTCGTTTGCGGCGACCCGGTGGTGTGGAAGCCCTCGGAGAAGACACCCCTGTGCGCGCTCGCTTGCCGGGCGGCGTTCGAGCGGGCGCGGGCCGAGTTCGGCGCGGCGCCGGACGCGTTGGTCGAGGTCGCGCTGGGTGGGGCGGAGATCGGCCAGGCGCTTGCCGCCGATGCGCGCCTGCCGCTGGTCTCGGCCACCGGCTCGGTCCGCATGGGCAAGGCGCTGGCGCCGGTGGTGGCCCGCCGCCTCGGCCGCGCACTCCTCGAGCTCGGCGGCAACAATGGCGCCATCGTGGCGCCTTCGGCCGACCTCGACCTCGCCGAGCGGGCCATCCTGTTCGCCGCGGTTGGCACGGCCGGTCAGCGCTGCACCTCGCTCCGACGGCTCATCGTGCACGAGGACGTGTGGGACCAGGTCGTCGGCCGGCTGCGCCGCGCCTATGCGAGCCTTCCCATCGGCTCGCCGCTGGAGGACGAAACTCTGGTCGGCCCGCTGATCGATCTTCCGGCGCTCGATGCCATGCAGGCGGCGCTCGGCCGCGCGCGGGACGCGGGCGGCGTGATCCATGGCGGAGAGCGGGTGCTGGCCGACCGCTACCCCGACGCGGCCTATGCGCGCCCGGCGCTCGCGCTCATGCCGGCGCAGACGCCGCTGGTGTGCGAGGAGACGTTCGCGCCGATCCTCTATCTCCTGCGCTATCGCGATTTCGACGAGGCGCTCGCGCTGCACAACGCCGTGCCGCAGGGGCTCGCCTCGGCGATCTTCACCGGCGATGTGCGCGAGGCGGAGATTTTCGTGTCCGCGCGCGGGTCGGATTGCGGCATCGCCAACGTCAATATCGGCCCGTCCGGCGCCGAGATCGGCGGTGCGTTCGGCGGCGAGAAGGACACCGGCGGCGGGCGCGAGTCGGGCTCGGACTCGTGGAAGGCCTACATGCGCCGTGCGACCAACACGATCAACTACTCGCGCGACCTGCCGCTCGCCCAGGGCATCCGCTTCGGCAGCGCCGAGCCACGGCCGGGGTAATCTTCGAACGTCATCCCGGCCAAGCTGCAAGCGAAGCGAGCGGCACGAGCCGGGACCCATGTTGCCGCTTCACAGACGCCGAGAGAGGGGCCCCGGATTGGCGCTGCGCGCCATCCGGGGTGACAGTCTGCGTGTCAGGCCCGGTCTCGGGATCCCGCCACTCAACCGGCGCTTGCCTGCGTCTCCGCGATCTTGGCGTTGAAGTCGCGCACGGCGGCGGCGGGGCCGGCGGGATAGGCCCAGATGCCGGCCGAGACGGCCAGGAAGTCGGCGCCGGCGCGGACCAGCACCGGGCAGTTCTCGACCGTGATGCCGCCGATGGCGACGCAGGGCACGGTGAACATCTCATGCCACCAGGTGAGCAATTCTGGGTCGGTCGGGGTGGTGATCCCGCCGATCGAGGTCTTGGTGGTGGAGCGGAAGAAGCCCCCGAACGCGACGTAGTCGGCGCCCGCCTCGGCAGCCTCCATGCCGAGGTGGCGCGACGCCTTGCAGGTGACGCCGACGATGGCCTGCGGTCCGATGATGCGCCGCGCCTCCGCGTAGGGTGTGTCCTCCTGTCCGACATGGACGCCGTCGCAGCCCAGCTCGCGCGCCAGGTCGGGCCGGTCGTTCATGATGAACGCCACCTCGCGCGCCTGGGCCAGCGGCATCAGACGCTCTGTTGCGCGACGGATCGCGTCATCGTCGACGCCCTTCAGGCGGAGCTGCAGCGAGGCGATGTCGCCCGCGTCGAGCGCGGCCGACAGCGCATCGGCGTAGTCGTCGCCAATGCGCTCCGGCGTGATCAGGTAAAGGCGGCAGCCGTCCGCCATCGCTGCGCGACGCGCCCTACTCGGCGGGTTCCTCGGCCAGCTCGCGCATCGGGTGGACCGCTGGCGACTTGCCCTGGTAAATCTGGATGATGGCGTCGAGCATGTGCAGCGCTTCCTCGCGCGGACGCTGGAAGGTGTTGCGCCCGATGATCGAGCCGTTGCCGCCGCCGTCGTAGACGCCCTTCACCTCGGCCAGCACGCCGTCCATGTCCTTGGCGTCGCCGCCCGAGAACACCACGACCCGCCTGCCGTTGAAGCAGGACTGGACGACGTGGCTCACGCGCTCGGCCATGGTCCCGACGGGGATGTTGGCGTAGGACTTCTTCGCCGCGCTCGAGGAATACGACGTTCGTCGGCGGCTTAACCTTGATGATGTGCGCGCCCAAGAGCGCCGCCATGTGCGCGGCGTAGGCGCAGATGTCGACCGCGGTCTCGCCTTCCTTGGTGAGGAGCGGCCCGCGGGGGTAGGACCAGATCACGACGCACAGCCCGTTGGCCTTGGCCTCCTCGGCCATGGCGCGGATCTCCTCCATCAGCTCGAACTGATGCTCCGAGCCGGGATAGATGGTGAAGCCGATCGCCGAGCAGCCGAGCCGGAGCGCGTCCTTGACCGAGCCGGTCACCGCCTGGTCTTTCTCGGTGGCGAGCGAGTTGGAGGAGTTCACCTTGAGGATCGTGGGGATCGCGCCGGCGAAGGAATCGGCGCCGGCCTCGATCATGCCGAGCGGCGCGGCGTAGGCGTTGAGCCCCGCGTCAATCGCGAGCTGGAAATGGTATTGCGGATCGTAGGCCGGCGGGTTGGGTGCGAAGGAGCGCGCCGGGCCGTGCTCGAAGCCCTGGTCGACCGGCAGGATCACCACCTTGCCCGTGCCGCCCAGCCGACCCTGCATCAGGATTCGGGCGAGGTTGGCCTTGCTGCCCGGGTTGTCGCTCTCGTAGTTGGCGAGGATACGCTTGACGCGCTGGGTGATCTTCATCTCGGCCTCTCCCCCGGGGTTTCCCCCAAATCGCATGCCATCCCGAGCAATACCCCAGGGCGCATTAAGTTTCAACGACGGCCGCCGAGCCAACTCGCCAGCGTCCCGGCAGGCTCGTCATGCCCCGCCAGGTCGAGCGCCGGAGACCGGTCGGTGTCGAGCCGGGCGCCGGCCTTCTCCGCGATCCGGGCGACCTTGCGGCGGACGGGCGCCGGCGCGTCGAGCCGGATGAGCCCCACCCCCTCGCGCAGCGCGCCCAGGGCGTGGCCCGGCGCGGCGCCGCAATCGAGCGACGCGGTGAAGGCGACGTCCGGGAATTCGTCGCGCAGGATGGCCTCGATCGCTGCGAACCAGCCAGCGCCCGCGCGCGCCGCGGCGCCCGGTGCCGAGCGCAGCGCGACGGGGCACCCTGCCGCGCGCGCCGCCTCGATGACCGCGCGCGCCTCGCCCAGCGAGCGCACGATCACCGCCTTCGCCGCCCCCGTCTTCCGCCCCCGCGACATGTGTCGAGTGTGACACGCCGGGCCCCCAACGGGGAACGTTGCCCGGGCGGCGGCGTTCCGAGGGAGCATGCCGCTGATTCTGCGCAATATTCTGAAGGTTGCGGGTATCGTCCTGGCCGCGCTGGTCGGGCTCGTCGCCGTCGTGGCCGTGGCGCTTATCTTCATCGACTGGAACGTGTTCCGCCCGGTCATTGCGTCCCAGGCGTCGAGCGCCAGCGGCCGCAAGGTCTCGATCGGCCATGTCGCCGTGCACCTTTCGACCACGCCGGAAATCCGTGTGCAGGACCTCGTCATCGGCAATCCGGCCTGGGCGAAGCATAGGGAGATGATGCGCATCAAGGACGCCGACATCGTGCTCCACCTTTGGCCTCTTCTGTGGGGCCGCCTCGAGATCGACCGGATGCGCCTCGCCGGTACCGAGTTCCACCTGGAAAAGAAGGGCGACAAGGACAACTGGCATTTCGGCGCGACCGACGCTGCCACGGGCGCGGTCAAGGCGGTCAGCCCGAAGCGGCGCACGCAGTTCCCGGCGATCCACAGCCTCGCGGTACAGGGCAGCGACATCACCTTCGATTCCGACACGCTGAAGCGGCCGGTCGCGGCGCATTTCGACGCGGTCGAGGGCGGCGCCGACACGACGGATGCGCCGATCGCGCTCAACATGAAGGGCCGCTACAATGGCAAGCCCTTCACCGGCAAATTCGATTTCGGCAGCTACGACACGCTGCGCACGGCGGGGAAACCGTTCCCGGCCAAGGGCACGCTGCATCTCGGCGGCGTCGACGCGGCGTTGAACGGAGCGGTGACGCAGCCGCTGCAGTTCAAGGGCTGGAACGGCCAGGTCTCGATTTCCGGCGCCAATTTGGACGAGCTGCACCAGGTGCTCGCCCTGCCGGTGCCGACCTCGCCGCCCTTCAAGCTGGTGGGCGTGGTCTCCAAGGAAGACAAGACCTGGCACCTGAAGGACTTCCGTGGGCGGATCGGCTCGACCGACCTCGAGGGCGACATCGCGGTCGATACCGGCCAGAAGCCGGTGCAGCTCGTCGCCAACCTCACCTCGAACGCGGTCGACATGCACGACCTCAAGGGCTTCATCGGCCGCAGCCCGTCGACCAAGCCGCCGGCCAAGGGCGGGCCGACGCCCGCGCCCAACCGCGCGCGCTTCCTGATCCCGAACGAGCCGTTCCATCTCGAAAAGCTGCGGTCGATGAACGTCGCGCTCGATTTCGATGGCAAGCGCGTCAAGTCGGACAAGCGCGTCCTCGGCAACCTCAAGGTGAAGCTGGTGCTCCAGCACGGCAAGCTCACCATCGACAATTTCAGCGTGGGCGTGCTCGGGGGCACGGTGGCCGGCGCCGCCACGCTCGATGCGTCGCAGAACGTGCCCAATGTCGGGATGCGGGTTCGGCTCCATGAGCTCCATCTCGGCACGCTGCTGAAGGTGACCGGCGTGACCGACGCCTCGCGGGGCGTGTTCCGCGGTTATCTCGCGCTCAAGTCGCACGGCAATTCGATGCACCAGCTCGCCGCGCAGATGGACGGGTCGGGTTCGTTGGTCATGGAAGGGGGCGAGATCAGCGACCTCGTCCTCCAGGCGGTGGCGCTCGATCTGCAGCAGGCGCTGCGCGACCTCCTGTTCACCAAGGGCCGGATGATGCAGATCGCGTGCTTGATGGCGCCGGTGCAAATTCAGGATGGCGTCCTTGTGGCCAACCCGTGGGTAATGTCGACGACGAACACGCTGCTCAGCCTCAACGGCGATATCAACTTCAAGACCGAGAAGATCCAGATGCGGCTTCTCGGCCAGCCGAAGGACTACAGTTTCTTCAACGCGCTGACGGCGATCAACGTGACGGGCGACCTCACCCACCGCACCGCCACCGTCAACAAGCTGGGGGTCGCGATCAAGCTGGTGGAGAAGACGCTGCTCGCGCCGCTGATGCCGCTCCTCTCGCCCGGCATCCAGCAGTCGGCCGAGCAAGGCTCGCCCTGCCGCAAGCTTTTGGAAAACGCCTCGAACGCGAAAAAGCCGTGACCGTCAGCGCTCCGGGCCGCCGGCCTCCGCGATGCGCACCGGGGGCCGCCGCGCCGCCGGCCGGCCATTGAGGAAGTCGCCGAGGGCGGCGAGCGGGCCACAATGGTTGCACACGCCCTTGAGCACGATGAGGATCGGCACGGCGAGCAGTGCGCCGGCGATGCCCCAGAACCAGCTCCAGAACACCACCCAGACGAAGATCGCGGGCGGGTTGAGCTCCAGCCGGCGGCCGAGCAGCGACGGCGTGACGAACTGGTTCTCGATCCCGTTGGCGACCAGGTAGATCGCGGGCGCCATGGCGGCGCCCCACACCATGTCGAAATGGGTCAGCGCCACCAGGAATATGACGCCGAGCCCGACCGCCAGCCCGAAATAGGGCACGTAGTTGAGCATCGCGACCATCACGCCCCACAGCACCGGGTTCGGCATGCCGATCAGATAAAGCCCGGCCGCGACCGTGGCGCCCAGGCCGAAATTGATCAGCGTGATGCTGAACAGGTAGTTGGAGACGTCCTGCAATATCTCGCGGCTCATCGCCGACACCTCCCGCCGCTGCTGCAGGCGGGGCATGGCGTGAATCAGCTTCTCGCGGAACAGATCGCCGGAGGCCAGGAGGAAGAAAGTCAGCACCACGCACACCGCAAGCCCCAAGACCGTGCGCTGGGCGTGGTCGAGCACGCCGCCGAGAATCCCCTTTCCCTTGACCGCGACGACGAGCGGCTTGCTCCCGCCGCCGGAAAGATCGGTCGCCTTCTCGACCTTCTTCGCGGCCTCCTGCACCTGTGCGACCTGGCGCTGCACCGGCAGCAGCTTGTCGCGCAGCTCGTAATAGACGCCCGGTCCCTCCTCCAGCCATGTGGCGGCCGGTGCGGCGAGGCGCAGGAACGAGAAGGAGACCGCCGCCACCGCTGCCGTCACGACCAGAAAGGAGGCGAGGGGCGCGGGAAGGTGGAGGCGGCGCAAGGCCGCGACGGCCGGCGTCAGGACCAGCGCCAGGATCGAGGCGGCGACGACCGGGATGAAGAACTCCGACGCCGCGTAAAGCGCGGCGAAGAACGCCAGCACGAACAGACCGACCAGGGCGATCGTCCGAGCGCGCGCGCCGTCGTCGCGCCGCCCCTCCACGAAACTTGCCACCGCAGCCCTCCTTCCGGCCGCGCCGGGCACGATTACGAGGCACCGGGGACCGACACTAGGAACGTCGGCCGCGGCGCTCGGGTTCTGGGGCAAAGCGGTGGCCGCGGAGCTGCTACTCCGTCGCGCCGTCGAGGACGGACAGGAGCTCGGCCACCTTGGCGCGCTGGTCGCGCTTGTTGCCGCTCGCGATCGCGCCGTCGACGCAGTGTTCGACGTGCTCTTTGAGGATGGTCTCGGATACGCGCTTGAGCGCAGCGCGCGCCGCCTTGATCTGCATCAGGATGTCGATGCAGTAGCGCTCGTCCTCGACCATCTGGGCGATGCCGCGCACCTGCCCCTCGATGCGGCGCAGGCGCGGCAGGGCGGATTTGTGGGTCGCGTGCGGCATGGTTGCAATATACCCCCAGGGGGTATAATTGGAAAGGGTAATCGTTGGAACGAGGAGCGCATGTCCTTCGCGAAGTCGTGGCGCCCGGTCCCCTGGGTCGGCGCCGGCGTGGCGGCGGTCGTGGCCGCGGGCGCCGTGGCCGGCCAGCCCGCCTACCGCACCGACATGCCCGCCTTCGAGCGCAACCTGACCGACCGCGAGATCTGGGCCGTGCTCGCCTACATCAAGAGCCGCTGGCCGGCCGGCATCCGCCAGAGACAGGAAGCCATCGACCGCGGCGCAAGGAACTAGCCGCAAGGAGGGCCGGCATGACATCCCACAGCCATTCCGATCGTGCTGGGGCTCCGCCCAGGCCGGGCGCCGTGAAGGACCCCGTCTGCGGCATGTCGGTCGACCCGGCGACGGCCAAGCACCGGAATCAGCATGGCGACTGGACCTATTACTTCTGCTGCAACGGCTGCCGCGAGAAGTTCGCGGCGGACCCGGAGCGCTATTTGAAATCCGCAGGCGGAGCCCGCGCCGGCCGGCGCCAGCTACACCTGCCCGATGCACCCCGAAATCGTGCAGGAGGGGCCGGGCGACTGCCCGATCTGCGGCATGGCGCTCGAGCCGGTGGCACCCGTCGCCGGTCCGGAGCCGGAGAACCTGGAACTGAGAAACATGACGCGGCGCTTCTGGGTCGCGGTCGCGCTGTCGCTGCCGCTCCTCGTCGTCACGATGGGCGCGCATATAAGCGGGCTCCTCGCCGTGATGGCCGGCACGCCATGGGTCGGCTGGGTCGAGCTCGCACTGGCAACGCCGGTGGTCGTGTGGGCGGGCGCGCCGTTCTTCGTGCGCGCCTGGCGCTCGCTCCTCACGATGCACCTGAACATGTTCACCCTGATCGGGACCGGCGTCGGCGTCGCCTACCTTTATTCGGTGGTGGCGACCGTCGCGCCCAGCTTGTTCCCGCCCGCGTTCCGCGGACCGCACGGCGAGGTCGCGTTGTATTTCGAGGCGTCCGCGGTGATCGTCGCGCTGGTGCTGCTCGGCCAGGTGCTGGAGCTGCGCGCGCGCGGGCGCACCAACGCCGCGATCCGCGGGCTCCTGGAGCTCGCGCCCAAGCAGGCGCGGGTCATTCGCGACGACGGCAGCGAGGTCGATGTCGGGCTCGACCAGGTGCGCGCGGGTGACCGGCTGCGCGTCAGGCCGGGCGAGACGGTGCCGGTCGACGGCACCATCCTCGAAGGCACGACCTCGATCGACAAGTCGGCCATGACCGGGGAGCCGGTGCCGGTGGAGAAGACGACGGGCGACAAGGTCACCGGCGGCACGCTCAACGGCGCGGGCGGGTTCGTCATGCGCGCCGAGGGGGTGGGCGAGCACATGCTGCTCAACCGCATCGTCCGGCTGGTCGCCGAGGCGAGCCGGTCGCGCGCGCCGATCCAGCGCCTGGCCGACAAGGTGGCGGGCTGGTTCGTGCCCGCCGTTGTGGCGATCGCGGCGCTCGCCTTCGTCGCGTGGGCGCTGTGGGGTCCGCCGCCGGCCTTGGCATATGCTCTCGTCAACGCCGTCGCGGTGCTGATCATCGCCTGCCCGTGCGCGCTCGGGCTCGCCACGCCGGTGTCGATCATGGTGGGCGTCGGGCGCGGCGCGACCGAAGGCGTGCTGATCCGCGACGCCGAGGCGCTGGAGACGTTCTGCAAGATCGACACGCTGGTGGTCGACAAGACCGGCACGCTGACCGAGGGGCGGCCGAGCCTCGCCGACGTCGCCGCCGCCGAGGGGTGGCGGGCGGACGAGGTGCTGGGCCTCGCCGCCGCGGTGGAAAAGGCGAGCGAGCATCCGCTCGCTGCCGCCATCGTGCGTGGTGCTGCCGAGCGCGGGGTCGCGGTCGGCACGGCGCAAGATTTCCGCAGCATCACCGGCAAGGGCGTCGCCGGCACGGTGGAAGGGCGCGCGGTCAAGCTCGGCAACGCGGCGATGATGGCGGATGCGGGCGTCGAGACCGCGCCGCTCGCGGCGCGGGCCGCGACGCTGCAGGGTGACGGCGCGACAGTGATGTATGTCTCCGCCGTGGGCCGGCTCGCCGGGCTCGTCGCCGTCCGCGACCGCATCAAGGGCTCGGCCGCCGAAGCGGTGCGCAAGCTGCGCGCGGACGGGGTGCGGATCGTGATGCTCACCGGCGACAACGCAGCGACCGCCGCCGCCGTCGCCCGTCGCCTCGGCATCGATGAGGTGGAGGCGGGCGTCCTGCCCGACCGCAAGGGCGCGGTCATCGAGCGTCTCAAGGCCGAGGGGCGGATCGTCGCCATGGCCGGCGACGGCATCAACGACGCCCCGGCGCTCGCCGCCGCCCATATCGGCATCGCCATGGGCACCGGCACCGACATCGCCATGGAAGCCGCGGGCGTCACGCTGGTGAAGGGCGATCTGAGCGGCATTGCGCGGGCGCGGCTCCTGTCGCGCGCGGTGATGCGGAACATCCGCCAGAACCTGTTCTTCGCCTTCGTCTACAACTCGCTGGGCGTGCCGGTGGCGGCGGGAGTGCTCTACCCCTTTTTCGGGCTGCTCTTGAGCCCCATCTTCGCCAGTGCGGCGATGAGCCTGAGCTCGGTGTCGGTGATCGGCAACGCGCTCCGCCTGCGCCGGGTGAAGCTGTAGGGCGGGACGGTCTTGGCGCAACGGCGCGCAGCGAAGCGCAAGGCACGGCGGCGCGGCCGGCGGACGCCGCTGGTCGCGGCCGGCGGGCTTGCCCTGGCGGCGGTCGCGGCGCTCGGCCTCGCGCTCGGCATGCACGCGTTGCCGCCGCCCAAGCCATTGCTGCCACGGGTAGAAACTGCGCGGCTCGTGCCGGCGCCGTCTCCGGTCCGGCACGTCCAGCCGGTTCCGCCCGCCGCGCCGGCGCCGCAGGCCGCACCGGCCCCCGCGCGCCCGGCCTGGCTCGCCTACGCGGTGCCGGCCCCGCCCGCCGAGGGGCGGCCGATGATCGCCGTGGTGATCGACGACATGGGGGTGAACCGCGCGATGTCGGACCGCGCGGTCAGCCTGCCCGCGGCGGTGACGCTCTCCTACCTGCCCTACGCCAATGACATCGCCCGCCAGACCGCCGCGGCGCGCGCCCGCGGGCACGAGCTGATCGTCCATGTGCCGATGGCGCCGGAGGGCGCGGAGAACCCGGGTCCCAACGCGCTCCTCCCCTCGCTGCCGCCGGACGAGATCGCGCGGCGGCTCGACTGGGCGCTCGGCAGTTTCGCGGGCTATGTCGGCATCAACAACCACGAGGGCAGCAGGTTCACCGCCGACGCGAAGGGGATGGAGATCGTGCTCGCGACGCTCAAAAGGCGCGGGCTCCTGTTCCTCGATTCGCGCACCACGCCGCGCACCGTGGCGCCCGCGATCGCGCACCGGCTGGACCTGCCCTTCGCCCAGCGCAACGTTTTCCTCGACGACGTGGCGAGCGTCGCGGCGGTCCAGCGTCAGCTCGGCGTGCTCGAATCGGTCGCGCGGCGCGACGGTGCGGCCATCGCCATTGGCCATCCCAAGGCGCCGACGCTCGACGCGCTCGGCCCGTGGCTCGCGGGCCTGGCTAAGAAGGGCTTCGTGCTGGTGCCGCTCACCGCCATCGTGCAGCGCAACCTCACCCAGGCGCGCGCGCGGGGGTAAGTCCTACGGCTCGTGCGCGGTCGTCTGGACCAGCACGTCGACGGTGATCGTTCCGGCCTTGGCGAAGCGCAGGGTGAGGGCGAAGGAGGCGCCCTCCTTCAAAGGCTGCTTCAGTCCCGCGACGGCGATGCGCGCGCCCCAGGGGGCGAGGCTCACCGGCTTACCGGGCGGCAAGGCTAGCGAGTCGACCGTCACCAGCCTGTCGTCGTGCTTGTCGCGAATCGCGACGGACGTCGCCGCCTTCGCCGACGCGCCGACCAGACGGTCGGGCGCGCTTCCCGTGTTGAGCAGTGGGCCAAAGACCGACGTCGCGCCGTCGGTCGAGGGGGGCGCCCAGACATGGCCGATTTCGATCGCGCCGATCTTGTAGCTATGCGCGCTTGCCGCCACCGGGGCGGCCAGCGCCGCGCCGAGCAGTGAGAGGAACGCGAGGCGCGTCATTTCCGGCGGGCGTCGTTCTCGAACGCGGCGACGGGGTCGCGGGTGAAGCTCGTCCGCTCGGCCTTGGAACCAACGGCGAGGTCGCGCGCCGCGCTCACCTCGGAAGGCGTCAGGTCTGTCTGTTCGAAGAAGGTATAGGAGAGCGTGATCTGCTTCACGTCGTCGACCCCGCGGTCCTTCAGCGCCTGCTCGTCGACATAGAACACCAGCGGCATCTCGGCGCTCTCGCCCGGCGCCAGCCGCTCGTTGGTGAAGCAGAAGCATTGCACCTTGAAGAAGTAGGGCGCGATCTTGTATGGCGTGACGTTGTAAGTGGCGCGGGCGACGATGGTATGGTCGGACAGGTTCTTCGCGACGTAGAACGCCTTCGCGGGCTGGCCGACCGTCACGGTCACCTCGCGCTGGCCGGGCGCGAACGACCAGTCGAGCCCGGGCGCGACGTTGGCGTCGAACGCGACGGTGATCTTGCGGCCGGCGGCAGCCCCGGCGGCGACGGGCGCGACGCCACGCTTCACCGTGCCGCCATAGCCGGTCGCGCCGCAGAACAAGCGGTAAAGCGTCGGCGCATAGCTGACGCCGACGCCCGATACGGCGAGCAGGGCGAACGCCCCCGCGACGGCGAAGATGTTGCGCGGCTTCATGGCACGACAATCCTTCGTTTCGCGCGCCGCGGCAACGACGATTTCGCGCGGCGAAAAGTCGCGTGCGAATACGTGAAACCTTATTAGCGAGGCACGCATGGCCACCCCCCGCACGACCCCGCCGTTCCGCGCCGACCATGTCGGGAGCCTGCTGCGGCCGGCCCGGCTCAAGGCGGCGCGCGAGCGCATCCTGGGGCCGCAGACGCCGGATTCGAGCCTCGCGCCGCACGACTCCGCCGAGCTCGCCCGCATCGAGGACGACTGCATCGCCGAGGTCGTGGCGGTGCAGGAGCGTGTCGGGCTCCGCGCCGTTACCGACGGCGAGTTCCGCCGGCGGAGCTGGTGGCTCGAGTTGATTCTCAACTGGGAGGGGTTCGCCGCCACCCGCCAGGGCCAGTCCGACTTCGCATGGCGCGACGACAAGGGCAACCGGCAGGCTTTCTCGGCGCTCTGGGTGACCGGTCCCATCCGCTGGCGCCCGTCCGCCATCGTCCGCGCCTTCGCCTACCTCAAGTCGGTGGCGCATGCGATGCCCAAGGTGACGCTGCCCGCGCCGGACGTGGTGCACTGCTTCATGGGCGGCGACCGCGCGATCCGCGAGGGCCATTACCGCGATCCCGAGGCGTTCTGGTCCGACCTCGTCGCTGCCTACCGGCAGGAGCTCGCCGCGCTGGTCGAGGCCGGCTGCCGCTACATCCAGCTCGACGACACCTCGATCGCCTTCCTGTGCGACCCCTCGCTGCGCGAGGTGTTCCGCTCGTGGGGCTCGGAACCCGAGCAGGTGCTCGCCGAGTATGCGCGGCGGATCAACGAGACGGTGGCGGGCCTGCCCGACGACGTGACGGTGACGTTCCACCAGTGCCGCGGCAACCGCGAGGGGATGTGGGCGGCCGAGGGCGGCTACGATCCGGTCGCCGACGTGCTGTTCAACCAGGTCAATGTGGCCGGCTACTTCCTGGAATACGACACGGCGCGCGCGGGCACGTTCGCGCCGCTGCGCTACGTGCCGGCGGGCAAGGTGGTGGCGCTCGGCATCATGTCGTCGAAGAACCCGGCGCTCGAATCCGCCGACGCGCTCAAACGCCGCATCGAGGAGGCGTCGAACTTCGCGCCGCTCGACCGCCTCGCCGTCGCGCCGCAATGCGGCTTCGCCAGCTCGTTCGGCGGCAACCCGATGACCGAGGCGGAGGAGGAGGCGAAGCTCGCCCGCCTGGTCGAGGTCGCGCGCGAGGTCTGGCCCGACGCCTGAGCGTCGTCGGCTTCACCATCTTTTCACGAACCGGAAGCGAAACTCCGCGTGCAGTCACGACCCCGTGCGGACACATGAAGCGCTTACTCAAATATTTCCTGCCGCTGATCCTGCTGGTCGGCGGCTCGACCTTCGGCCTCATCGAGTATCTGCACTCGAAAAATCGCGGCCAGGCGACGGAGGAGGCGGCGGATGCCATCGGCAGCGCTGCAAGCGCCGTCGCCGATTGGGCCCGCGACAAGACGCCGCGCCAGGTCGACGTCGTCGCCTATTTCGGCGAGGCGCAGGTGGGTGGCCGAGCCGGCATCTTGGCGGTCCGCGCCACCGTGACGACGGTCGGCGCGCAGCGGCTGAGCGAGCTGTGTGCCGCCATGCCGGCGGTGCGTGACGCGATGAACTCGGTGCTGTTCGACCGCGTGAACCGCGCGCTCGACGTGCACCGCGGGCTCGATGACACCACGCTTGCGGCCTACGCGCCGCGTCTCAAGGACCGGATCAACAGGGCCATGGGCAGGTCCGTCGTCGCGGCGGTCAAGCTCGACCGTGCGGGTCCCGCCGCCCTCAACGACGCCGGCTGCAAGTCTGGGCGCGTCGCCCAGCGCCACTGAGGCGGTGGGCGTGGCCCTTGCGCCTGCCCGCAAATTGCCGCATCCCTTTCAAACTTCTGCCCGATTTCCGATCCTAGCTGCGCGCCGCCATTGACCCAGAACGAACAATTCCGATCCCGCCGCGTCCGCCCGGACGCACGTCGGAACCGAAGAGGGGAGAGGTTGCAATGAGCTTCGCTCCGCGCCGCGCGGCACCGGACGCAATAGCTGCGCGACTTGCCGCGATCGCGCTCGTCCTCGCCGCTGCCTTGGCGCTGACCGGTCGCGCCGGCGCCGCCGAGGCGCCCGCCTACAAGGGCATCTGGATCTCGACGCCATTCCCCGCCTTCAGCGCGGCGGGCGGCGAGACCCTCACGCTCGACCTTACCGTGCACAATTCCGGCCTGCCGCCGCAGCGCGTGGGGCTTTCGGTCGCGAACGCCCCGGCCAGCTGGGACACCGCCTTCATCGGCGACGGCAAGCGAGTCTCGTCGGTGTTCGTTGCGCCCAACGACCAGGCGAGCGTCAAGCTGCGCCTCGAGCCCGCCCAAGGCGCCAAGGCCGCGCCGGGCGCGGCCGCTTACCATTTCGAGGTGATCGCCAAGGGCGCCGAGGCCGGCTTCAACCTGCCGATCGATATTTCGGTCGGCAACGCGCTGCCGGCGCGCCTCGACCTTACCTCGGAGCTCCCGACGCTGCGCGGCTCGCCCAACTCGAAGTTCGAGTTCAAGGTGAAGGTCAAGAACGAGGGCGGCAGCGATGCTACGGTCCGGCTCGACGCCGCCACGCCGCCCGGCTTCCAGGCGAAGTTCACCGAGGAGTACGGCTCTCAGGAGCTGACCAGCTTCCCGCTCAAGTCCGGCGACGAGAAGACCATCTCGGCCAAGATCGACCCGCCGCAGAGCGTCCAGGCCGGCAGCTATCCGATCGAGGTTCACGCAACCACCGGCAAGACCGAGGCGGCCGTCAAGCTCACCATGGAGGTGACGGGCCAGCCCAAGCTCACCGTGTCGGGCACAGGGGACCGGCTGTCCACCCAGGCCTATGCCGGCGAAACCACGCCGGTCGACGTGGTCCTGACCAATACCGGCACCGCGCCCGCGCGCAACATCAAGCTCGCCGCCTCGACGCCGTCGGGCTGGGCGGTGAACTTCGCCCCGGCGGCGATCAACTCGCTCGGGCCGGGCGCGAACCAGACCGTGAAGGCGGACTTCACCCCGGCCGCCAAGGCCATCGCCGGCGATTACATGGTGACGGTTTCGGCCAATGGCGAAGGCGTATCGTCCTCGTCCGACTTCCGCACCACCGTGCGCACCTCCACCATGTGGGGCATCGTCGGCGTCCTGGTCATCGCCGCGGCGCTGATCGTGCTGGTGCTCGCCGTGGTGCGTTACGGCCGGCGTTAGGAGCCGCCCGATGGGCGAGGCAGTGATCCGCACGCGGGGCCTCGGTAAGCGCTATGGCGGTGTGGTCGCCGTCGAGGGGCTCGACCTCGATATCGAGGCGGGCACGGTGTTCGGCCTCCTGGGCCCCAACGGCTCGGGCAAGACCACGACCATCCTGATGCTGATGGGGCTGACCGAGATCTCGCAGGGCGAGGTGCGCGTCGTGGGGTTCGATCCCGCGCGCCAGCCGCTGGAGGTCAAGCGCCTGGTCGGCTACATGCCGGACAGCGTCGGGTTCTACGACAATCTGACGGCGCGCCAGAATTTGCGCTTCACCGGGCGGCTGGCCGGCATCGGCCGCGATGAGCTGGATAGGCGCATCGAGGCTGCGGTCGCGCGCGTCGGGCTGGCCGACGCCGTGGATCGTCGGGTCGGCACCTATTCGCGCGGCATGCGCCAGCGCCTCGGCCTCGCCGACGTGCTTCTGAAGGCGCCGCGCGTCGCCATCCTGGACGAGCCGACCAACGGACTCGACCCCGCTGGCACGCACGAACTGCTGGGCCTGATCCGCACGCTCAAAAGCGAGGGGATGACCATCCTCCTCTCCTCGCACCTGCTCGACCGGGTGCAGGCGGTATGCGACCGGGTCGGGCTGTTCCATCGCGGCCGCATGGTGCTGGAAGGTACGGTCGCCGACCTCGCGCGCGCCGTGATGGGCGGGCGCTACCGCATCCGCATCGAGGCGACCTGCGCCGGCCTTGCCGACCGACTGTCGCGCGTGCCCGGTGTCGCGCGCGTCGAGCGCATCGACGAGCGGAACTGCGCCATCGGCGCCGACACCGACGTGCGCGTCGCGCTGGTCGACGCGGTGACCGGCGCGGGCGGGTCGGTGCTCGGGCTGTCGGTCGAGGAGCCGAGCCTCGACGCCATCTACACCAGCTATTTCCGCGAGGTGGCGCATGCGGCGTGAGGGCTCGCCCTGGACCGGCCTCGCCACCGTGTTCGGCAAGGAGACGGCCGACCACCTGACCTCGATCCGCATCTGGATTCTCGAGGGGCTGGTGCTGCTCGCCGCCGGCGGCGCTGTCTATGCCGCCATCGGCAAGATCCGCGACACGGTGGGCCAGGACCCGTTCCTGTTCCTCAGCCTGTTCACTGTGGCGCGCGACCCGCTGCCCTCGTTCGTGGCGTTCCTCGGCTTCCTCGTGCCGCTGGTCTCGATCGCGCTCGGGTTCGACGCGATCAACACCGAGCACACGCGCCGCACCATGAGCCGGATCCTGGCCCAGCCGATCTATCGCGACGCGCTGCTGTTCGGCAAGTTCCTGGCAGGGCTCGCCACCATCGCCATCACCTTCCTCACGCTCTGGCTCCTGGTGATCGGGCTCGGAATCCTCACCTTGGGCCTGCCGCCTTCGGGCGAGGAGGTGGCGCGCGGCCTTGCCTTCCTCGGCGTCACCATCGCCTATGGGGGCGTCTGGCTGGCGCTCGCCATGCTTTTTTCGACCGTGTTCCGCCAGCCCGCGACGTCAGCCCTGGCCGCGCTCGCGGTGTGGCTGATCTTCTCGGTGTTCTGGTCGATGCTGGCGCCTCTGGTCGCCGCGGCGATCCACGACCCGACCCTGAGCCCGGCTTCGGCGCTCGCCAACGCGAACACCGAGCTCGTCGTCGCGCGGCTTTCGCCCAATACCCTGTTCGGCGAGGCGACCCTGGCGCTGCTCAACCCGGCGACGCGCTCGCTCGGGCCGGTGTTCTTCTCCCAGCTCCAGGGCGCGCTCCTGGGCGCGCCGCTGCCGTTCGGCGAATCCCTGCTGATCGTCTGGCCGCAGGTGACCGGCCTCGTCGCCGCCGTGATCGTGCTGTTCACCGTGACCTACGCCCTGTTCCAGCGCCAGGAAATCCGGGCGTAGGCCGCCAGCCGATTCCCCTTTAGACTGGCGGCATGGCGCGCGTATCGCGAGGCTTGAGCGGCGACGGAAATCAGCCGGTGCAGCCGCAGGACCGCAAGGCCCTGCGGCTTTTGCTGCCGTTCCTGTGGTCGAAGGCGGCGCCGGGGCTGCGTTGGCGGCTGGTCGCATCGCTCGCCATGCTGGGCGTCGCCGCCGGAGTGAACGCCGCCGTGCCGATCCTGTTCAGCCGGGCCGTCGACATCCTGACGGGCAAGGAGGCGAAGCTGATCGCGGCACCGGTCGCGCTCCTGATCGGCTACGGCGTCATCCAGTGGCTGTCGCGCACGCTGAGCGACCTGCGCTGGGTGTTCTACGGCCCGATCGAGCAGCGACTGCGCCGCTCGCTCGCCATGGCGGTGTTCCGCCACGTCCACGACCTGTCGCTCCGCTTCCACCTCGGAAGGCGCACGGGCGAGCTCGGCCGCGTCCTCGACAACGGCATGAACGGGTCGGAGACGCTGCTGTTCAACCTCGTGTTCGTGATCCTGCCGCTGTTTGCCGAGATCGTGTTCATCTGCGCGATCCTGCTGGACCGCTACGACGCGGTGTTCGCCGGCATCATCGTGGCGACGCTCGCGCTTTACGGCGTCGCGCTGGTGATCGGGTCGGAGTGGCTGCGCCGCCATCAGCGCCGCGCGGTCGTCGTCGGCGCCGAGGCGCAGGGCAAGGCGATCGACTCGCTGCTCAACTACGAGACGGTCAAGTATTTCGGCAACGAGGACCACACCGCCGACCGCTACAACTCCTCGCTCCGCGAGGTCGAGCGGCTGACGGTGAAGGCGCTGACCTTCCGCTCGATGACCGGCATCCTGCAGATGACCATCATGGCCGTGGGCATGACGCTGCTGCTGATCCTGGCGGCCGACCGCGTCGCCGCGCACACCATGACGGTCGGCGGGTTCGTGCTGGTCAACACCTACCTGCTGCAGCTCATCCGCCCGATCGAGCGGCTGGGCCAGCTCTATCGCGGCATCAAGCAGGCGCTCACCTATCTCGAACAGATGCTCGGGCTCTTGGACCAGTCCTCAGACGTGGTCGACGCCCCCGACGCGGTCGAGCTGCCGCCCGGGCCCGGGCTAGTGCGGTTCGAGGACGTCACGTTCGCCTATGACAGGCGCCGGCCGGTGCTCGCCGGCGTCTCCTTCACGATGCGGCCGGGCGCCGTCACGGCCATCGTCGGCCCGTCCGGCGCCGGCAAGTCGACCATCGGACGGCTCGTGTTCCGCTTCTACGACCCTACCACCGGTCGCATCACGGTCGACGGGTGCGACGCGCGTGCCGCGACCCAGGCGAGCCTGCGGGCCATCATCGCGGTCGTGCCGCAGGATACGGTCCTGTTCAACGAATCGATCGGCTACAACATCGCCTTCGGCCGGCCGGGCTGCAGCGAGGACGAGATGATCGAGGCGGCGAAGCTCGCCGAGATCCACGAGTTCGTCATGCGCCTGCCCGACAGGTACGACACGCTGGTGGGTGAGCGTGGCCTCAAGCTTTCGGGCGGCGAGAAGCAGCGCGTCGCCATCGCCCGTGCGGTGCTCAAGCGGCCACGCATCTATTTGTTCGACGAGGCGACCTCCGCCCTCGATTCGCACACCGAGAAGTCGATCCAGGCCAATCTGCGCCGCGTCTCGGCCGGCGTGACCACGCTCATCATCGCCCACCGCCTGTCAACGATCGTTCATGCCGACGAGATATTGTTCCTGGAGAACGGGCGGGTCGCCGAGCGCGGCACGCATGAGGCGCTTTTGGCCCGCGGCGGCAAGTACGCCGCGCTCTGGCGCCGCCAGCTCGAGACCTACGCGATCTCCGAACCGGTCGACGAGGAGGACGATCTCCCCATTGCCATCGGCGGCGTGGGGTCCAATCTTTAGGGCGCGGAAAGCGAGGAGAACGAGATGAGTTCCACCAACGGGCCCGCGCCCCGCCGCAAGAGCGTGCCGGTTCGCGTCGGCGACGTGACGGTGGGCGGGGACGCGCCGATCGTCGTCCAGTCGATGACCAACACCGACACGGCCGACGCCGACGCCACCGCCGCCCAGGTCGCGGCGCTCGCCCGCGCCGGATCGGAGCTGGTGCGCATCACGGTGGACCGCGAGGACTCGGCCGCCGCCGTGCCGCACATCCGCGACAAGCTGGCCGCGATGGGCGTCGCGGCGCCGCTGGTGGGCGATTTCCACTATATCGGCCACCGGCTCTTGACCAAGTATCCCGCCTGCGCCGAGGCGCTGGCGAAGTACCGCATCAATCCCGGTAACGTCGGCCACGGCGAGAAGCGCGACACCCAGTTCGCCACCATGATCGAGTGCGCGCTGAAATACGACCGGCCGGTGCGCATCGGGGTCAACTGGGGCTCGCTCGACCAGGATCTGGTCGTGCGGCTGATGGACGAGAACTCGAAATCCGCCCAGCCGCGCGACGCCGCCGAGATCACGCGCGAGGCGCTGGTCACCTCCGCCATCGCAAGCGCCGAGCGCGCCGAGGCGCTCGGGCTCGGGCGCAACCGGATCATCCTCTCCTGCAAGGTCTCCTCGGTGCAGGATCTGATCGCCGTCTATTCCGACCTCGCCGAGCGGTCGGACCACGCACTCCACCTCGGGCTGACCGAGGCCGGCATGGGCTCCAAGGGCATCGTCGCCTCGAGCGCCGCACTCGCGGTGCTGCTGCAGCGCGGCATTGGCGACACGATCCGCATCTCGCTCACGCCCGAGCCGGGTGGCGACCGCACGCGTGAGGTGATCGTCGCGCAGGAGATCCTGCAGACGATGGGGCTGCGCTCCTTCGTGCCGCTGGTGACGGCTTGCCCGGGCTGCGGGCGCACCACCTCGACCTTGTTCCAGGAGCTTGCCGACCGCATCCAGTCGCACGTCCGCACCCAGATGCCGATCTGGGCCAAGAAGTACCGCGGCGTCGAGACGATGAACGTGGCGGTGATGGGCTGCGTGGTGAACGGGCCGGGCGAGTCCAAGCATGCCGACATCGGCATCTCGCTCCCCGGCAACGGCGAGGCCCCGGCCGCGCCCGTGTTCATCGACGGGCAGAAGACCGTCACCTTGCGCGGCGCCAACATCGCCGAGGAGTTCACCAAGCTGGTCGACGACTACGTCGACCGCCGCTACGAGAAGCGGGCCTAGCGAGACCCTTCCTGCCCCTCCCTGAGCACCTCCCGGGCCAGCGCGATGGTGATGTCGCGCTTTTCGGCGAGCGCCCGGGCATCGAGCGCGGCGATCATGTCGCGCGCGGCCGCGAACGAGCGCTCGATCCGCTTGGCGAGATAGGCGACGACCTCGGGCGCGACGGCGAGCTGGCGGTCGGCGAACAGCTTGATCATCACCGCGGCCAGTGTGTCGTCGTCGGGGGGCGCGATGCGCACCTGCGGCAGCGCGCGGAGGCGCGAGCGCAGGTCGGGCAGCACCGCGTTCCAGCGCGCGGGCGGGGTGCGCGCCGTCATCAGGAGGTGCCCCTTGCGCTCGGCGAAGGCGTTGAGGAGGTGGAGGAGCGCGACGTCCTCCGCCCCGTCCGCCGCCTCCAGCACGGCGTCGGCGAGCGTGCCCTGGAGCGCGCGGCGCGCGGCGACCTCCAGCGCGGCGGGGGCGATGGTCTCTGCGCCGGTGCGCGCGGCGAACACCCGTGCCAGATGGGTCTTGCCGCAGCCGGCCGGGCCGGACACGGCCAGCGCGGAGGCGTTCCAATCCGGCCACGAATCGATCCATGCCACCGCCTCGGCATTGCCCGGCGCGACGAGGAAGTCGGCGCGACCGAGCGCAGGTCGGTGGCCGAGGTCGAGCGCGAGCTGGCCCGGGCGCTGCGTCATTCCCGCTTGCCGCCCGCTCGGTAGAGCGGGCTCCGCAGATACTCGGCCAGCGCATAGCGCACCAGCACGCCGATGGCCGCGGCGGCCGGCACGGCGAGCAGCACGCCGACGAAGCCGAGCAGCGCGCCCCCGGCCAGAAGGGCGAAGATCAGCCACACCGGATGCAGTCCCACGCTGCGCCCCACCAGGTAGGGCGACAGCACCTGCCCCTCCAGCACGGCCCCGACGGCGAACAGCCCGACGGTGAGCCCCACGGTCAGCCAGCCGCCGGTGCCGGCGAAGGCGAGGCCCAGCGCCACCAGGAAGCCGACCGTGCCGCCGACGAACGGGATGAAAGCGACCAGCCCGGTGGCGATGCCGACCACCAGCCCGAACTCGACGCCGATGGCGGTCAGTCCGATGCCGTAATAGGCGGCGAGGATCAGGCACACGCTCGCTTGGCCGCGCGCGAAGCCGGCCAGCACGCGGTCGACCTCACCCAGTTTGGCGCGGACCGTCGTCCCGGCGTCCTGCGGCAGCCAGGAATCGAGCCGCGCCACCATGCGGTCCCAGTCGCGCAGCAAATAGAACGCGACGACCGGCGTCACCAGGACAAGCCCGAGGAAGTTGACGACCGCGAGCCCGCCGGACCACACGCCGCGGAATAGCCCGCCGACCCACACCAGCGCGTTGCCGGCAAGCCCGCCCGCCGCCTCGCGCAGCCGCGCCATGTCCGCCGGCGACAAATGCGCCTGGACGGTGGCGAGAAGCCGCATCGCCTCGGCCTGCAGGGCGGTGACGAATTCCGGCAGGCGCGCAGCGAGGCGCACCGCCTGGGCCTCGAGGATTGGCACCAGCAGTACCAAGGCGGCGGCGATGGCGAGAAAGGCGAGCCCGATCAGCAGCGCCGCGATCGCGCCGCGGCCCATCCCCGCGCGCTCCATCCGGTCGGCGGCGGGGTCGAGCAGATAGGCGAGGGCGATCCCCACCACGAACGGCAGCAGGATGCCGGACAGCGCCCACAGCAGCCAGGCGAGCAGGACGAATCCGACGGCGAAGATCGCAACACGCCGCTCGGCCGTCACGGCCGGTGCCCCGCCTGGTCCTGGCGCGCCCAGTTCACCAGATAGCTGCCGCCGGAGACCAGCGTGGTCAGGGCCACCAGCCAGGTGAGCGCCGGCACGGCCGCCATCATCCGGGGGTCGATCCCGAGCCCGCCCAGCACCGCCGCGACCAGGGCGATTTGCGCCACGGTGTTCAGCTTGGAGACGTAGAGCGGGCGGGCCGCGATGCCGCCGTTGATGACGAAGATCAGGAGCACCCCGCCGACGATCAGAACGTCGCGGAACACCACCAGGATCACCAGCCAGGTCGGCAGGCTGCCCGCATGGCCGAGCGCGACATAGACGCTGACCAGGAGCGCCTTGTCGGCCAGGGGGTCGAGCCAGCCGCCCAGGGTCGATTGCAGGCAGAACCGCTTGGCGACGAACCCGTCCACCGCGTCCGAAAGCCCGGCCGCGACGAACAGCCAGAAGGCGGCTGTGTAGGCGCCCTGCAGGATCAGGTAGACGGCGAACGGAACCGCCAGAAGCCGCGCCAGCGAGATAAGGTTGGGCAGCACGGGCGCCTATCGCGCCGCCGCGCCGGCAGGCTGGTTCGTGCGCAACACCCAGCCTGTCGCGCCCTGCTCCAGGGCGAGCCCGCGCTGGGCGAGCGCGCTGGCGAGCTGGCCCTCGTCGCCGAAATATTGCAGCGAAAGGACCGCGTCGTCGCGGTTGAGCGAGCGCACACGGCTCTGGTGGATGAACGGGATGCCGGCGATGCGGCGCCGGATCGTGACCCAGTCCGATAGGCCCGAGAGCGGCACCGTCACCTCGATTCCGCTCGGCTCGTCGAAATGCAGCAGGTTGGCGCGTTGCCACGACTCCTCGATGGACGCTTCCACGCCTTGCTGGGCGCGCGCATAGAAGTCGTTGTCGCTCTCGCCCGCCTGCTGGGCGTAGCTCGTCACCTGGGTCTGGTCGCCGGCGGCGGCGTCGCTGCGGACCGCCGTCACGTCGAGCACCGGCCGGCCCGTCGCATCGTCCGGATGCGCGGAGGCGTAGGCGACCAGCGCCCCGCCCGCCCCGTAGCGCTTGGCGATGGCGGCGATGCGGTCGGCGTCGCGTTCGATCGCCTGCTCGGGACTGATGTCGTTGATGTCGGAATTATCGCCCTTCGGCACGATCAGCGGCACGAGCCCGTCGGCGGGCGGCGCATTGGCCCAGGCCGCGCGCCACGGGTTGGGATCGTCCCACAGGAGGAGCGCCGCTTCGGAGCGTAGTACCGGCAGCACCACGAGCGGTTGCGACATCGAGACGGCGAAGGGCACGTTCGCGCCCTTCAGGAGGGCGCGCACCGCATCGGGCTTGAAGCGGATCTGCAGATTGGCGAGGTAGCGCACCTCGGAGGTCTTCTCGGAATTGACCTCGAAATCGCGCACCAGGTCGGTCAGGCCGCGCGCACCGACGCGCGGCACGGCGGCGCGCGACTCCCGCGGCACCAGCCGGGCGATCAGCCGGTCCCACGCCTGTCGCTGGCCCTGGGCGATGGCCTCCTCGCGCGCGGCGGCGGCGCTTTCGGCGGTCGCATCGACCGCGACGTGGCCGATGGTGAAGGCGCCCGGCGACGTCTGCGCCCGGGCCGCAGCGGCGTAGAGCGCGGCCGCCGCCACAAGAATCGCGAGTGTCCGCCGCAGCGTCGCGGGCCAAAGGTCATATGCCATTGCAAAGCGTTCCGGATCGGATATTTTTTCCCGCGCAACGCCGGGACCACCGCGCGGCTCTCCGCGGCGCGCAGTCTAGCATCAACGCGGGCGCGAGGAACAGATTAGCGGGCCGAGCTACAAGGACGCGGGCGTCGACGTCGACGCGGCCGCGCGGCTGGTACGGGCCATCGCGCCGCTCGCCCGCTCGACGGCTCGGCCGGGCTCGGACGCGGGCCTCGGCGGCTTCGGCGCGATGTTCGACCTCGGCCGCACCGGCATCAAGGATCCGGTGCTGGTCGCCTCGACCGACGGCGTCGGCACCAAGCTCAAGATCGCCCAGGCGGTGGACCGGCACGACACGGTGGGCATCGACCTGGTCGCCATGTGCGTCAACGACGTGGTGGTGCAGGGCGCCGAGCCGCTGTTCTTCCTGGATTATTTCGCGACCGGCGCGCTCGACGCCGCCCGTGCCGAGCTGGTGGTCGCCGGCATTGCTGCCGGCTGCCGCGAGGCGGGCTGCGCGCTGGTCGGCGGCGAGACGGCGGAAATGCCCGGCATGTATGCGCCGGGCGAGTACGATCTCGCCGGCTTCGTCGTCGGCGCCGTTCCGCGCGACGCCATCCTCACCGGCGCCGGCATCGCGCCCGGCGACGTGGTGCTCGGCCTCGCCGCGTCCGGCCTCCATTCCAACGGTTTCTCGCTGGTGCGGAAGCTGGTCGCCGACCGCGGGCTCGACTATGGCGCACCGTCGCCGTTCGGGTCCGGAACGCTCAGCGCGGCGCTGCTCGCGCCGACGCGCATCTACGTGAAATCGTGCCTTGCCGCGCACCGGGCGGGCGCGCTCAAGGGGCTTGCTCACATCACCGGCGGCGGCTTCGCTGAGAACGTGCCGCGGATCCTGCCCGTCGCGGTCGCCGCCGAGATCGACGCCACCGCCTGGCCGCTGCCCGAGGTTTTCCGCTGGCTGGCGCGCGAGGGCGGCGTCGCGCCGGGGGAGATGGCGCGCACCTTCAACTGCGGGATCGGGATGGTGGCCGTGGTCGCGGCCGACAAGGCGGCGGAGGCGACCGCGATCCTCAGCGCGCATGGCGAAACCGTGCACCGCATCGGGCGCATCGTCGCGCGCGCGCCGGGCGCCGCGCCGTCCGGCGGGAAGGGCGCCCAGGGCGGCGAGGTGCGGCTTCTCGGGGCGGACGACGCATGGCGCGGCTGAAGACCGCCATCCTGATCTCCGGCCGGGGCTCCAATGCGCAAGCGCTGATCGATTCCTGTGCCATGCCGGGCTTTCCGGCCGAGATCGTGCTGGTGCTGGCGAACGTCGCTGGCGCGCCAGGCCTTGCCCGCGCCGAAGCTGCCGGCATTCCGACCGCGACCGTGCCGCATCGCGACTTCCCCGGCCGCGGCGCGTTCGAGGCGCGCGTGACCGCGGCGCTGGAGACGGCGGGGGCGGAGCTCGTCTGCCTCGCCGGGTTCATGCGGCTTCTCACGCCCGGCTTCGTCGCCCGCTGGCACGACCGGCTGATCAACATCCACCCCTCCCTGTTGCCGGCCTATCCCGGCCTCGACACCCATGCCCGGGCGCTCGCCGACGGCGTCCGGTTCACCGGCTGCACGGTGCACTTCGTCCGGGCGGAGATGGACCGCGGTCCTGTCCTGGTGCAGGCGGCGGTGCCGGTCCTCGCGGACGATGACCCCGCAAGCCTCGCCGCCCGGGTGCTTGCGGCGGAGCACCGCTGCTACCCGCTCGCGCTCCGGCTGATCGCCGAGGACCGCGTGCGGGTCGTGGACGGGCGCTGCGTCGTCGACGGAGCGCAAGCGCCCGCGGGCGCGGTCCTCAACCCCGATGAGGGAAGCTGACCGCGTCCGCCGAGGCGCCGCAAGAACCGCCTGCCTAGAACGGCGTGTGGCCCTTCTCGTACTGGTCGTACAGATAGCCGCCGCCGGCACCCAGCGCGCCACCGAGGATGGCGCCGGTCGCCGCGCTGCCGCCGGTGACGGCGCCGAGCGCTGCGCCGGCCGCGGCGCCGCCCGCGCCGCCGGAGAGGGTGCGCTGCTCGGTGGCGTTCATGCCGGAACAGCCGGCCGCGCCGAGCGAAAGTGCGAGGCAAGCGGCGGTAAGGGCCCGTTTGGGGCTGGCGATAGCGAGTTCGAGACATGGGAACCTCCTTTTGCTCGGCCTGGCGATTACGACGAGGTAAAGGCCTTGGCGGCCTCAGCCATGCGGCTGCGCGTGAATGGTCGCAAGTCGGTGTGTTCAATGCGCCCGCCGCCCGGCCCGTTCCCGAAGGGCACATTCCGGCCACGGAACGTGGCCGCCGCGGCCGCCTTGTCACGGATCGGTCACCCCGCCGCGCCCTGGACCGCCCAGGCCGGTTGGCCCATAGTTCCGAGAATCCGAGGGAGGACGTATGAAGGTGGCCATTGCCGGGTTCGGCACCATCGGGCGCGCCGTGGGGCGGGCGCTCGACCAGGGCGTGGACGGGCTCGCCCTGGTCGCGGTTTCGGCGCGGGATGTCGCCAAGGCCGAGCGCGCGATGGCGGGATTCCGCCATCCGGTGCCCGTTTTGCCGCTCGCGGCGCTCGCCGAGATCGCCGACGTGATCTGCGAGTGTGTCCCGAAGGAAGCGTTCCGGGAAGCGGCCGAGCCGGCCCTCCGCGCCGGGCGCACGCTGGTGACGGTCAGCGCCGCCGGGCTTCTCGCCCATCCGGAAGTGATCGATCTCGCGGGCGAATCGGGCGGGCGCATCGTGCTGGCGACCGGCGCGCTCCTGGGCCTCGATGTGGTGCGTGCGGCGCGGGAAGGGCGCATCCACGAGCTTCGCATCGTCACACGCAAGCATCCGCGCTCGCTCGCCGGTGCGCCCTACGTGGTGCAGCAGGGAATTGACCTCGACGGCATCCGCACCCCGACGCGAATCTTCGAAGGGTCGGCGCGCGAGGGCGCGGCAGGTTTTCCGGCCAACGTGAACGTCGCCGCGGCGCTCGGCCTCGCCGGCATCGGGCCGGACGCGACGCGGCTCGAGATCTGGGCCGACCCGGCCATGACCACCAACCGGCACACCGTCATCCTGCGGTCCGACACCGCTTCGGCGGAGATGACCATCGACAACGTGCCGTCGGAGGACAACCCGCGCACCGGGCGCATCGTGGCGCCCTCGATGCTCGCCGCGCTGCGCGACCTGGTCTCGCCCTTCCGCGCCGGCACCTGACGGCCTACACTCGGCCGTCCACAACGCCCGGGAGGACGACCATGCCCAAGGCACGGCTCCGGCACTTCGCGATCTCGACCGCCGATCCCGAGAAGACGGCGAAGTTCTACATCGAGGCGTTCGGCATGAAGGAGGTCGGGCGCACCGATTCGCCGATCGCGCATGGCGTGTATCTTTCGGACGGCGTGGTCAATCTCGCGGTCCTCAAATACAAGAGTGTGGAGGCCGCCGGGCCGGAGCGCGGGCTCGACTGGTACGGGCTGCACCATGTCGGCTTCTGGGTGGACGATTGCGACGCCCAGGGTGCGGCCATCGAGAAGGCCGGCGGCGCCTACATGATGGGCGAGGTGTCGGATTCGCCCAACACGTTCTACGAGGTGAAGTATCGCGGCCCCGACGGGGTGATCTGCGACATCTCGGCCAACGGCTGGGCCGGTGCCAGGAAGGACGTGGCGACCGACGAGCCTGCGCCGGCCGAATAGCGCTGCGCGTGGCGGGGCGGCCGCGATCTCGGGCCGCCGTGACGGGCGTCACACGACACGTGGCCTGCGTGTGACCTTTGCCGCTTCGTCTGCGGGCAGGGCGATCCTACCTCCTCGACTGGGGTCCGCGGCGCATGGGAGACGCCTCGGCGGGATGACGAGGAGAGCCGTCCATGTTCCCAGCGTGTCAAAGCCAGCGCGCGCACCACGGCCGCAGCGGGAATCGCGCGGAATTCCGGACGATTGAGCTAGATCAAGAGGGGCTTCGTCCGCGCGGCTATCCTGCTGCGATGGCCGACGAGTTCGAACAGCTGCGGGAGAAGCTGAAGCGCTACCGCTATCTTCTCACGATGATCACGGATCAAGCCGTGCGTCGGGTGCTGCACGAGGAGGTCGCGGCCCTCGAACGCCGCCTCGCGGCCCGCGGATCCAAGCCGGCCGAAGACTGACTACCCCTGCGTCTCGGCAGCGATCCAGTCGAGGAAGTCCTGGTTTCCGCCCGCGACGGGCAGGGCGACGACGCAGGGCACGGTGTATTCGTGCAGCGCCTTGACCTTCTCGGTCAACGCGTCCAGCCGGTCGCGCGTGGTCTTGGCGATCAGTACCGCCTCGTGCCCTTCCTCCAGCGCGCCCTGCCACCAATAGAACGACGTCATGTTGTCGAGAATGTTGACGCAGGCGCACAAGCGCGCCTCGACCAGCGCGCGCCCGATGCGCCGCGCCTCGGCGGCGGTGGGCGCGGTCATGTAGGCGAAGATCGGCTCCATCCCGGACTCCCTTTGGCGTTCGGCGGTTTCCCGCCTAGGATATCGGTCCGAAGACCGAGGCGTCACGGCGACCCGCCCATGCCCGATACACGCCGCACCGTGTCCGACAGCGCCGCGCCGCACGCGCCCGACGTGCGCCCGACGACGGCGCAGCGCCGCTGGCTCGCCCGCGGTCTCGACCAGCCGGGCGGCAAGCTGCCTTTGTTCGACGCCGACGGCCAGCGCGTGCCGGAACGCACAATACGGAGCTGCATCGCGCGTGGCTGGGCTCAGCCCTGGTTCGACAATCCGCTGAAGCATGACTGGCTGGTCTGCAAGCTGACCGATCTCGGCCGCGCCGTTGCCGGCGCGGCGGACGGGGGCTGAGCGTCAGCCCGTCCGACGCCGCCGGCGCAGCGCACCAAGCACGCCGATACCCACGCCGAACAGAGCGAGCGTTCCCGGCTCTGGCGCGGGGGCGTAGAATTGCTGCACGGTCGAGCCGGGCGGGCCGTTCGCAGCCGTGTTCGTCACCGTATAGAGTTGGAGCACTTCGGCCTGGATGTAGGGCGCTGTGTAGTCGCACGGGCTATCCGGCATCGCATCCATGTTCGCGCCGATGCATCCGTTCGAACTCTTGCTGGGTCGAGAGGTAGTGCAGCCCCGCGTTGACCTGATCGCCGTACGTGGTCATATCGAAGGCCGCCAGCGCCAGGATGGCGTCCCCCGTGGTCTCGATGTCCGCGGTGTTGAGGTCGGAGCTGTCGTAGGGGAAGGCGCCTTCATCCAGCCCGTTGCTTCCGGTCCCGATCATTTGCGCCAGCAGCCCGGCGAGCTGCGCGGTATTCAACGTGCAGCCACTGGCGGCACCGCAAAGCTGGTCGTGCCATAATCCGCTGGTCACGGCCAGGTCTTTCCCGGTCAGGGCGGAGGTCCAGATCGCCGCGGCGAGGCCGAGCACGTCGTAATACGTGTCGGCACTGGTGACGGCATTCAGCCCCGCCTCGATCCCGCCGAACAGGTCATCGGCGATCTGCGCCTGGCCGGCTTGATTGGATGCGACGGTCGGAGCCGCCAGGCACCAGGGCGAATAGGCGCCGCAGTCGTCCTGTATCTTGTCGACATAGCCCGACGTGCCCACGCCGCCGCCGTTCTGGGCGGGAAAGGCGTGCGCGCTGTCGCCACCGCCGTAAGTGCCGGCCGTAAGGGGCGTGAAATAGTTCGTATTCAAGTAGCTCTGAATCTGTGACCGCAAGGTCGCGTTCTGCGTGGCCTGGGCGAGGTTCTCGAGGAACAGCGTCGACTGGGTGTAGACGATGGGCTGGCCCTTGGTGGCGGCGCCGAAACCGGTATTGAAATAGATCTCCCCGAGGTCCGCTTCCTCGGACATCGGATCGATGACCGAGTGTGCCTCGGCATGGACGATCGCGTTTCCGAGCTGCTCTGCGCTCGCGAGGTATTTCGCCTTCTCCGCCTGTTGTTCGGGGGTGGCGGTCGGTTCGGCCTGGTAGGCCCGGAGAATGCTAAGCCCGAACAGACCCTGCTCCGAGCCGACATAGGTTCCCGAGCCGACGCCGCTCTGGAAAAACCCACCGGTCGCGGGATCGGGGTCCTGCAAATTATCGATCAGGTAATCCGCGCCCAATTCGACGAACGTGCCCGCCCGCGCACCGCTCACGCTGCAGAGGACCAGCAGCGCCGCCGCCGCCAGACCCGTCGCGGCCCTTTGCGCCGAACGGCGGACGCATCGACCATCCGTTCTATCGTCCCGCTTCGCGGGCTCCCCATGCATCTTCCGGCTCCTGTGCCAACCCACGGGACCGCCCCCCCGCCGGCGGCCTCCCGATGAACTGTCATGCAAGAATCGTGCCACGCTTGCACGTGTCCTTATTTTACAATGGCTTGCGCATCCTTTGATAGGCGGTCGCGGGGTGGGATGTAAAGAATACCCGGCGCCGATGTGACGGCGGTCACAAGCAAAGCCAGGGTTTCCGGCGGTCCGGCCGGCGCTATCTTGCCGGCCGGCAGGCCGCGCTTTATGACGCACCCGGCGCCGGGCGCGCGGCGCTATGGTGGCGCCAACCGTCGCTAGGGAGGCGGAACCGCACGATGAACCGGAACGAGCGTCGCGCGTCGCTCGCGCTTGCGGCCGTATTTTCGGTGCGCATGCTCGGGCTGTTCATGATCTACCCGGTGTTCGCGACCTATGCGGGCCACCTTTCGGGCGCGACCGAGGTAACGATCGGTCTCGCGCTCGGCGGCTACGGGCTCACCCAGGGCCTGCTGCAGATCCCGTTCGGGCTCTTCTCCGACCGGATCGGGCGCAAGACCATGGTGGTGATCGGGCTTCTCGTGTTCGCCGCCGGCAGCGCGCTCGCCGCCGTCTCCACCTCCATCGAGGGTGTAATTGCCGGCCGGGTGCTGCAGGGCGGTGGCGCGGTCGGTTCGGTCATCCTCGCGCTGGTCGCCGACCTGACGCGCGAGGAGGTGCGCACAAAGGCGATGGCCATCGTCGGCATCACCATCGGCCTGTCGTTCATGGCGGCGATCGTGATCGGTCCGTTGATCGCCGGGGCGATCGGCGTCGCCGGCATCTTCTGGCTGATGGTGCCGCTCGCCCTTCTCGGCATCTTTATCGTCGGGTGGGGCGTGCCGACGCCCGCGCGCGCGCGCAGCCATCGCGACGCGGAGGCGGTGCCGGCGCTTCTGGGCTCCGTCCTGCGCAACGGCGAGCTGCTGCGGCTCGATTTCGGCATCTTCGCGCTGCACGGCATCCTCACTGCGAGCTTCCTCGCCGTGCCGCATCTGCTGCGCGACGCCTTCACGTTGAGCGCCACCCAGCAATGGATGGTGTACCTGCCCATCCTGGTGGTCTCGGTCGCGCTGATGGTGCCGGCCATCATCGTCGCCGAAAAGCGGCGCAAGATGAAGGAGGTGTTCGTCGGGGCCGTGTTCGTGCTGGGGGCGAGCCAGGCCGCGCTCTATTTCGACGGCGTGAACCGGTGGGCGATCGTCGTCGCCATCCTCGCCTTCTTCACCGCCTTCAACGTGATGGAGGCGAGCCTGCCGTCGCTCGTCACCAAGACCGCGCCGGCCGGCGCCAAGGGCACGGCGACCGGCGTCTATTCGTCGTCGCAGTTCCTCGGCATTTTCGTCGGCGGGGCGGTCGGCGGCTGGGCGCACCAGGTGGGCGGCACGCAAGGCGTGTTCGCTTTCGCGGGCGTCCTTGCCCTGATCTGGCTGTTCGTCGCCGTGACCATGCGCCGGCCCGGTCAATTCTCCACGCATATCGCGCGCACGGCCGAGATCGGCGCGGCCGAGGCGAACCGGCTGGCGGCCAAGCTCGCGGGTCTACCGGGCGTTGCCGACGTGGTGGTGGTGGCCGAGGAGCGCGCCGCCTACCTCAAGGTCGAGTCCGCCAAGTTCGACAAGGAGGAAGCCGACCGCATCGCCGCGGGGGCGTAAGGCTACTTCCTCGCCACCAGCACCGCAGTCGGCTTCTCATAGGACGCCGCCTCGACGGAGGCGAAGCCCGCGGCGCGGAGCGCGGCGAGGTTGGTTTCGAGCCCGCCGCAGTAATCGACGTGGTCGTAGTCGAGGAACGCCCCGCCTGGCGCCAGGAGGCCGCAGATGTCCTTGTAGGCCGCCGCGATCAGCGCCCGGTCGCGCAGATTGTGCAGCGCGATGCCCGATACCGCGAGCTCGAACGGACCGCCCGCCTTGGCCGCCCAGCCGCGCTCGGTGAGGTCGGCGAGCACGTAATCGACCCGCCCGGCGTGCGCCGCAAGCTTGCCCTTCGCTTGGTCGAGCATCGGCTGCGAGTAGTCGAGCAACGTGACCCGCGCCGTGGGGAAGGCCTTCAGCACCTCGTCCGCGACAATGCCGTACCCGCCGCCCACGTCGAGCGCGCGCATCACGGCATCCTTCGCGAACGGCGCGAGCGCCACCATCCGAACTCAGCGCCGGGCGGCGCGCCTCGTCGCGCGTCACGTCGCGCGCGATCCATTCGGCGACGTAGCCCGCGTCGTGCCAGTCGTGCTCGTGGACGTGGAACGGCCTCGCTTCGGCCATGTCTGGGCTCCTCCTACTGTGGCGCGCCCTGCGGCGCGCGGTAGCCCGGCATGCCGCCGAAGCCGGGCCAGCCGCGGATGGCGACGATCTCGTCGAGGAACACGACCTCGGTCTTCTCCGGCAGCGTGCGCTTCGAGAACATGATGGTGACCGAGTTCGCCCGCTTGACCGGATAGAGCTTCTCCGCGTCGGCGATGAAGTTCGGCGTCCAGTAGCTGTAGTGCCACGGGATCACCAGCTTGGGCTTCACCTTCTTGATCGAATCGAACACTTCCTCCTCGCTCAGCGTGTACATGCCATCGACCGGCACGAGAAGGACGTCGATGTCGCCGAGCGCGGCCAAATCCTCCTTCGACAGGGTGTGGTGGGTGTGGCTCAGATGGGCGATGCACATGCCGGCGATCTGGAACACGAAGATCGAGTTCTCGTTGCGGCCGAAATCGCCGAACTCGCCATAGTTGGTCTGGATGTTGAACACCCGCATGTCGCGCACCTGCAGGTTGATCTGCGCGACGCCGCCCTTCGGGTTCCAGCCGCGCAGCACGTGCTTGATGCGCGGGTCCGGGTTGTCCGAATAGTGCGTCGGGTGGAAATGGTTCATCGTGATGATGTCGGGCACGAAGTCGATCGGCACGAAATCAGTGTAGTCCGTGACGGCCTTCACCCCTTCGGGCGATTCGATCAGAAAGCTCGCATGGCCGATAAAGGTGAGCCGGACGCTGCCCTGCGGCACCGTGCCGGGCGGAAGCTGCTCCGACGCTTGGGCGACGCGGTAGGCCGCCGGCACGAGGGGAAAGCGGCTCGCGATGGTGTCGGGGCACATGGCCCGCGCCCCCGGCAGGAACCCCACGAGAACCGCCACGAAGACCGCGCAACGCGTCCACATCGCCGTATCTCCCGCCCATCCGGAGCCATGTCTACTATAGCGCAGATGCAGCACCGCGCGCGTTGCCCATATTCCTGTTGAATGACACAATGTCTTCGGGCGGCGTGCCCGTAGGAGAGGACCATGGCGATCGAGCGCATCGAATCCGTGACTTACGGCGTCGAGGACGTCGCGGCCGGCATCAAGTATTTCGAAGACTGGGGTCTTGAGATGGTGGAGCGCGGCGCCGCAGGGGCGACCTTCCGCACGCTCGAGAACCAGACCGTCGCGGTGCGCCGCGCCGACGATGCGTCGCTCCCGCCGACCGCCGCCGAGGGCGCGACGGTGCGCGAATGCGTCTGGGGTGTCGACACCGCCGCTGGCGTCGAGAAGATCGCGGCCGAGCTTGCCAGGGACCGCAAGGTCGCGACCGGCGCCGACGGCACGGTGCGCGCCGCCGACGAGACCGGCTTCGGCATCGCCTTCCGTGTCGCCAGGCGCACGCCGTACGACCCGGGGCGGTTCCCCTTCAATCAGGTCGACCGCACCGTCCGGCTCAACCGGCGGGTCGACGCCGCGCCGCGAGCGCAGCCGATCCGCATCGGCCACATCGTCTATGCCGTGCCCAAGAAGGGCTGGATGGAGGCTTCGGCGTTTTACCAGGATCGGCTCGGCTTCCGCCTGTCGGACCGGTCGATGGACCTCGGCGACTTCCTGCGCGCCGAAGGCGGCTTCGATCACCACAATCTCGGCCTGTTCCACGCGCCCAACGCCGCCCGCATCGGCCATATCGCGTTCGAGGTGCGCGACTTCGACGAGATCATGTTCGGCGGCATGCATATGCGCGAGGCGGGGTGGAAGCCCGCCAACCAGCCGGGCCGGCGCATCGTCGGGTCGAACCTCTACTGGAACTTCCGGAACCCGTGCGGCGGTGCCACCGAGTATTTCGCCGACATGGACCACATGGACGACAACTGGCAGACCCGCGTGTGGGAGAAGCACCCCGGCGGCGACCTCTGGTCGCTCGCCGACGCGCCGTCCAGCTTCTGACCGAGGTCGAATCGGCCGCCGGTTGACGCGGCCCGCGGCGCGAGGAATGATTCGGCCACGACAGCTCGCGGAGGGGGCACGTGCCGGCGCGGCCCGACCAGCTCGACCATCGGGCGCGCCTGCGTGCGCGCTTTCTCGCGGCGGGGGGCGATGCGCTGCCCGACTACGAGTTGATCGAGCTCGTCCTGTTCGCCGCCATCCCGCGCCAGGACACCAAGCCACTGGCCAAGGCGCTGGTCGACCGGTTCGGCAGCTTCGCCGCGGTCGTGCGCGCGTCGCCCGAGGCGCTCCTTTCGGTGAAGGGCATCGGTGAATCCGCCGCGGTCGCCCTCAAGGCGGTGGAGGCCGCCGCGCTCCGCCTCGCGCGGGACGAGTTGAAAAGCCGGCCGGTCCTGGGCTCGTGGCAGGGCGTACTCGACTATCTGCACATGCGCATGGGGCACGGCGCCGTCGAGCAGCTTCGCGTGCTGTTCCTCGATTCCAAGAATGCGCTGATCGCCGACGAGGAGCAGCAACGCGGCACGGTCAACCACACCGCCGTCTATCCGCGCGAGGTGGTGAAGCGCGCGCTCGAGCTGGGCGCGACGGCGGTGATCCTGGTGCACAACCACCCGTCGGGCGACCCGACCCCGTCGAAGGCCGACATCGAGATGACTCGCCAGGTGCGCGATGCGGCCGAGCGGCTCGGCGTCGCGCTGCACGACCACATCATCGTCGCGCGTGGCAAGCACGCCAGCTTCAAGACGCTGGGGTTGTTGTGAGGCACCGTGTCGCCCAAGTCGCGTCTTTGCGAGCGAAGCGAAGCAATCCAGGCGGACTCTGGATTGCTTCGTTGCTACGCTCCTCGCAATGACCGTGATGAACAATTGAACGGAAAACGAAAAGCGGGGGCTCGATGTTCTATGCCGGCAGTTCCTGGGTCGATATCGCGGCGCACGTCCTGATCGCCTACCTGTTCATCTGGACGGGCATCTACAACTGCACCAACCCGGACCGCAAGAAGCGCAACCGCGACCAGATCGCCTCGCACGGCATCCCGTATCCGGACGCGCTATTGTGGGCGGGGTACCTCACCCAATGGATCGGCGGGGCGATGGTGCTGGTCGATCTCTACACGCCCTATGCCGCGCTGGCGCTGATCGTGTTCGTGGTGCTGGCGGAGGTGCTCTTCCACAACTACTGGGCGATGACCGACCCGCTCAGGCGCATGTACCATCGCCTGCTGTTCCTCAACAACTGCGCGGTGACCGGCGGGCTGTTGCTGCTCGCCGCGCCGCTGATCGGAGGGGGCGCGCATGTTCTTTGACCACATGCCGATCCAGAACGCGGCCGGTCAAATCCTGCTGGCCCTCGCGTTCCTCGTCACCGGCATCCTGAATTCCACTATGAAGTTCAAGATGCACCGCGACCGCATGGCGGCGGCGGGCGTGCCGATGGCGACGGCGGCGCTGGTGGTCGGCTTCGCGATGCAGTTCGTCGGCGGCTTCTTCCTGCTGATCGACTGGCACTACCGCTGGGGCGCCGCGATCCTGATCGTGTTCACTGTCCTCGCCACGGCGATCTTCCACCGCTGGTGGCTGGTGACCGGCGACCCGCTGCGCCGCCATCTCCACTTGTCGTTCGTGTTCAACAACGCGGCGGTCGTCGGCGGGCTGCTGCTGATCCTCTAGTGATTATTTTCCGTGTCGCGGTGTATATAGGAGGTCAACGAAAACCCGCAGGAGGAGGCGATCATGACAGGCAGGTTCATCGCTTTGGCGCTGGCGGCGGCGGTCGCCGCGGCGCCGTTCGCATCCGCTCCGGCCCGGGCCGGGAACATCGTCGACGAGTGGGGATCGGTGAAGGTGCCGCCCCCGCCGAAGCTCCAGCCGGTGACGGTCGATCCCAAGACCACCGCGGTCCTCGCCCTCGACTTCGTGCCGCAGACCTGCAACGAAAAGCGCCGGCCGCGCTGCCTCGCCTCGCTGCCCGCGGTCGCCAAGCTGCTCGCCGAGGCGCGCAAGTCGGGCGCGCTGGTCGTCTATAGCGGCGTCACCTCGTCGCCCAAGTCGCAGGTCCTGAAGCCCGTCGCGCCCAAGGGAGACGAGCCGTTCGTCCAGGCGCACGCCGACAAGTTCATCCACACCAACCTCGAGAAGATCCTCAAGGACCATGGCATCAAGACCGTGATCGTCACCGGCACGACGGCCGAGGGCGCGGTGCTCTATACCGGCTCGGGCGCGGTGTTCCGCGGCTTCCACGTGATCGTGCCGGTCGAGGGCATGTCGGCGGCCGATCCCTACGCCGAGCAGTACGTGGCATGGAATATGGCGAACGCCCCCTTGAGCCCGAAGCCGGTCGTCACCTCGATCGACATGATCAAGTTCTAGGTCGACCTCACTCCGCCGCGCGGGCGGCGGCGGTGGGCGCGGCGCCGCGGATGCGGTCGACGATTTCGTCGCAGTCCGCGGGCGCCGCATCGGCGCGCCAGGCGACGTGGCCGTCCGGCCGCACCAGCACCAGCTTGCGGCCGTAGAGCTTCGCGATCACAGGATCGTCGAGCGCGGTGACGGTCACCGGCACGCCGCGCGCCGCCGCTTCGCGGGCGAGGCGCGCCGCGTCCTCCGGCGCACCGAAGTCCAGAAGCGCGAAGCCGATGCCGTAGAGGTCGATGGTGGAGCGCCCGCCCGGCACGCGAATGCCCGCTTCGGGCGGCGGCCCGCCGTCGAGCCAGGCGTGCGGCGCGCGGTGGCCGGGCCGCGCGGTCGGCGTGTAGACGCGTACCGCGTCCGACGGCGCGGCGGTGCCGTCCGGCACCACGATAGGCGACGGGTCGTAACGATAGCCGAGCGCGATCCCGTCGGTGTCGTGGTGGCGCAAGATGTCGGCGTCGAACAGCGCCTTCTTGAAGGCCGCGCGCTGGGCCGCCCCCTCCGCCGTATCCTGGCCGATCTGCGGGCCGGGGCGCAGCGCCTTCGGCCGCTCGAAATTGCGCGTCGCCTCCTCGACGTTGCGCACGGCGATGGGGCGGCGCTCGATCTCGTAGCTTTCGAGCAGCGCCGGCCCGCCCCAGCCTTGCAGCGTGCCGGCGAGCTTCCAGGCGAGGTCCATCGCGTCGGCGACGCCCGTGTTCATGCCGAACCCGCCGGACGGGTTGAGCTGGTGCGCCGCGTCGCCGGCGATGAAGGCGCGGCCCCGGCGGAACGTATCGGCCACCAGCTTGCGGCTGATCCAGTGCGACGAGTCGAGCAGCGTGTACTCGAAATCGCGCCCGACCGCGCGGCGCAGCAGGGAAGGCACCGCGCGCTCATCGTCCTTCGGCGGCGGGTGCATCGAGAAGCGCCAGCGCCCGCGCCAGTTGATCGAGGTGAACATCGCCCACATGCCGTCCGGCCCGACCAGGTTGAAGAACCGCGCCTCGCCCATCTTCTGCTCGAAGATTTCGATCAGCTCCTGAGACTCGAGGAAGATGTGGAAATTGTCCTGCATCGCGGCGAGGCCGGAGAGCTGGATGCCAAGGAGGTCGCGCACCGTCGAGTTCGCACCGTCGCAGCCGACGATGTAGTCCGCCGCCACCGTCTCGGATTTTCCCGAGACCAGGTCTGTGACGTCGGCCTCGATGCCCGCCGCGGTCTCGCGGAAATTGTCGAGGCGCGTCCGGTGGCGCAGCGTGAGGTTCGGCTGCTTCCGCGCGTGGGCCAAGAGGATCGGGTCGAACCAGAGCTGCGAGATCAGGCAGTCCGCGGCCGGCGAGAAGAAGCGTGTCTTCTCTTCCATGAAGGGCGGGAAGTCGAGCCGCGCGATCTCGTAGCCCTCGACGCCCGTCGCCCACATCACGTTCGGGTGGAAGTTCTCGGGATGGCCCTGGCGGCGCACCTCGTCGGTGATGCCCCAGCGGCGGCAGAACTCCATCGTGCGCACGTTGACGAAGTTCATCTTGGGCGTCTTAATCGTGCCGTCGCGCGCCTCGACCAGCGTCGCATGGATTCCGAGCCGGGCGAGCTCGATGCCGAGCACCAGCCCCACCGGGCCGCCGCCGACGATCAGGACAGGGATTCGTTCGCTTGTCGTCATGGCGCGATCCTCACTCCGGCGCGGCGATGTGGGTCTTCTGCTCGCCCTCGTAGCGCTGAAAGCCGGATTCCAGCGCCCATTCGGCGAAAAGCTGCGGCGACGGGACGAGCTCGCGCGGCCGCCACGCGTCGGTCAGCACGTCGGCGTCGAAATCGTACTCGGCCGCGCCGCCGCACGGCGTCGCGAAGTACCAGAAATAGGCCGACGAGATCGGGTGGCGGCCCGGTCCCAGATGGGTGCGCCAGCCCTTGCCCTGCATGTAGAGCCCCCCGCCGAACAGCTCGTGGATGTCGCGCAAATCGAACGCGACGTGGTGGAAGCCGATCGCGTCGCCGCGTTTCAGGAGATAGAGGTTGTGGTGGTCGCGCGCTTCGGGGCAGCGCAGGAAGTACGAAAAGCCGGGATAGGAATTGGTGAGCTTGAAGCCGCACGCCTCGATATAGAAGTCGCGCATGCGCTCGAGGTCGGGCGACAGCAGCACGGCGTGGGCGAGGTGCGTCGGGCGCGCGCGGTCGTAGATCGTCGCCGGCTGATTGATCCTCGCCGCTGCGCCGGGGCGGTTGAACGGCGTCACGACGGGCGCCACCTTGCGACGCCGCGTCAGGCGGAACCCGAACCCGTAGCCGCACGGATCGGTCGCATGGACGCTGCCGTCATTGCCGCGCCGGATTTCGCATGCCCGGCCGAGCCGATCGACGATCGCGTCGAGCGAGGCCTCGTCCGACACGCCGTAGATTACTTCGCGTGCCGTCGCACCGGCGACCGGCGTGGTGGGCAAAGACGGATCGTCGGCGGTCGCGAGTTCGATGGTGGTGTCTTCCTCGGTCGCGAAGGCGGGGCGGGAGGCGGCGCCGTTCTGCTCCCGCAGGCCGAAATCCGCCCAGAACCGGCGGCATGTCGCCATGTCGTCGACGCCGTAGACGATGCTTTCCAGCCCCAGGATCGCCATGTGCCTTTCCCGCTTCGGTCCGCCCGCCTGCCCGGCTATTGTTCCCCGTTCGCGGTGACGGGTAAAGGCGCTCCATGGACATTGAGACACCCGTTCTGATCGTGGGCGGCGGGCCGGTCGGACTCGCGCTCGCGCTGGAACTCGGCTGGCGCGGCGTCGCCTGTACGCTCGTCGAGCAGACGGACGGCGCGATCACCACGCCCAAGATGAACGAGGTCAACACCCGCACGATGGAGTTTTGCCGCCGCTGGGGCATCGCCGACAGGGTGATGAACTGCCCGTTCCCCGACGACCTGCCGATGGACGTGGTGGTCGTCACCCGCGTCGGCGGCTACGAGCTCGGGCGGGTCGAACGTCCCGCGCGGCGCGACCAGCGGCCGGGGCCGGGCAGCCCGATGAATTTGCAGGTCTGCTCGCAGCTGTGGTTCGACCCCATCCTGCGCGAGGCGGCGCAGTCCTACGCGGGCGTCCGGCTCCTCTACCGCCACCGGCTCGACACGTTCGACCAGGAGGCGGACGGCGTCACGGCGCGGGTCACCGCGCTGGAGACGGACGAGACGATCACAATCCGCGCGCGCGTCCTCGCCGGCTGCGACGGCGCGAACAGCCCGGTCCGGCGCGCGCTCGGCATCGGGCTGGTCGGGCCCGAGGTGTTGAGCCACTCGATGCACGTGTTCTTTCGCGCGCCCGACGTGTTGGGCCGGCTCGGCGTGAGGCCGGGCACGTTCTTCGCCACGGTCGACCGCACCGGGCTTTGGGGCAACGTGCGCGCCGTCGACCCGAAGAACGGCCTATGGCGTATCCTGTTCGACGTTCCCAACGGGTTCGATCCGAAGGCGCTCGACTACGATTCCTGTCTCGACCGCGCGCTCGCGAAGCGGCTCGATGTCGAATGGGTGGGCGCGAGCCACTGGACGCGGCGCGGCGTGGTGGCCGAGCGCTACTCCGAGGGGCGCGTGCACCTGGTGGGCGACGCGGTGCACCAGGTCTCGCCGACCGGCGCGCTCGGCATGAACACCGGCATCGCCGACGCGGTCGATCTCGGCTGGAAGATCGCGGCGGTCGAGGCCGGCTGGGGCGGGCCGGACCTGCTCGCGAGCTACGATGCCGAGCGGCGCGCGGCGGGCGCGCGCAACGTGCGCATGGCGACCAGCTATTACGAGGATCAGGCCTCGCTCGGCGAGAATCTCGACGCCATCGAGGACGACACGGCGGCGGGAAGGGCGCTGCGCGCCGAGGTCGGGGCCAAGGCGCTTGCCAACATGCAGCGGGCCTTCCGCACGATGGGGCTGCAGATCGGCTTTCGCTACGAGGGCTCGCCTATCGTCGCCCCGGACGGCACTCCGGCGCCGGAGGACGACCCGACGACATACCTCCCGACCGCGCGACCGGGGGCGCGCGCGCCGCACCTGCCGCTCGCCGGCGGGCGCTCGAACTCTCGACCTCTACGGACGCGGCTTCGTGCTGCTGCGGCTCGGCGCTTCCCCTCCCGACCCGACGCCGCTCGCCGCCGCCGCGGCCGCGCGCGGGGTGCCGCTCGACGTCGTGACCTTGGCCGACCCCCAGGTCGCGCGGACCTACGAGCGGTCCCTGGTGCTGGTCCGGCCGGACGGGCACGTCGCCTGGCGGGCCGATGCGCCGCCCGCCGATCCCCAATCCCTCATCGATCGGCTGCGCGGTGCCTAGCCTGCATTGCACGGCGACCTTCTTCCGGAAATAATGTCCCCAACGCGGGCTCTGGCCCCGACCCGAACCGGAAGGAGCGCGAAATGGCGACCAAAACTATGGATGCGGACCAGCTGAAAAGCTACGACCGGCCCAAGGGCATGCCGTTCACCATCACCAAGATCGGCCACGTGGTGCTCAACTGCACCGACCTCGAGCGCTCGACCAGGTTTTACACCGAGGTGATGGGGATGAAGGTGTCGGACGTCTACACGCCCGATGTCGCACCCGGCGGCATGGTGTTCATGCGCTACAACGCCGACCATCACGGCATCGCGCTGGTCGGCTCAATGCCCAGCGAGTCGAAGGGGATCGAGCTCAACCACATCGCCTTCGAGGTCTCCACTCTGGACGAGGTGCTGCGCGCGCGCGAGCACCTCGTCAAGCACGGCGTCGCGATCGACTTCGAGGGGCGCCGGCGCGCGGGCGCGCAGATCGCCGTCGAGTTCGACGACCCCGACGGCCACCGGCTCGAGATCTTCTGGGGCCTCGACCAGATCGGCACCAAAGCGGTCGCGCGCCCGCCTTCGGAATGGAAGTGGGCCCACACGCTGGAGGAGGCGATCGCCGATCCGTGCGTCGGCCAGGACACCACCATCCAGGACACGCGCCTCTTGCGCGAGCGCACGGAGGAGGACCTGGCTCGCACCAAGGAGAAATCGATCAAGTCGCAGACCGCCAAGCTGTCGAGCAAAAGCTAAGCGCGGCCACCGCAGCGACCGCGCCGGCGCCAAAAACCTGCACAGGGTGGAGTCCGTCATGAAGCTAGCGAAACACATCGTATGGCTTGGGCTTGCCGTCGCGCTCGCGTTCGGCGGCCGTGCGTCGGCCGAGCCTCTGAAACTGCGCATCCAGTGGCCCAGCGCGCCCGGCAATACCACGGTATTCATGCCGCATGCGCCGAAGGGTCTCCTCAAACATTACGGCAAGTCCTACATAGTCGAACCGATCTTCATGCGCGGCTCGACGCCCGCCATGCAGGCTCTGGCGGCGGGCGGTCTCGAGATCGCAACCTTCACGCCGTCCGCACTCGCCATTGCGGTCACACAGGCGAAGCTCGACGTGCACGCCTTCGCCCAGATGCTGACGACGGGCTATCCCGGCTACGCCGCGCCAGGCTTCTGGGTGCATAAGGACGAGATCAAGTCGGCCGCCGACGTGAAGGGCAAGATCGTCGCGGTCAACGCGCACGGCTCGGCGATCGACGCCGGGCAGAAGCTCTATTTCAAGCGCCACGGCCTGATCGTGGGACGCGACTACCAGACGGTCGAGGTGCGCATCCCGGCCATGCTGGCCGCGCTGCAGTCGCACCGTGTCGCGGTCGCCTTCCTGCTGCGCCCGTTCGATTTGCGCGCCGCGAAGGACCCGAACCTCACCCGCCTGTTCAAGATGAGCGACGCGCTGGGCTCGGACGAAACCGGCATGTGGGTCGGCAAGGCCGATTGGATCGCCGCGCATCGCGCCGCGCTGGTCGACCTGGTCGAGGATAACATCCGGCTTCGCCGCTGGCTGGCCGACCCCAAGTCGCGACCCGAGGCGATGGCGATGGTCGCCAAGGTGATGAAACAGCCGGTGAAGAACATCTCGGGCTGGGCGTTCACCAAGCGCGACACCTCGCACCAGGACCCCGACGCCAAGATCGACGTGAAGCGGCTGCAGCGCAATGTCGACGACCTGATCGAGGCGGGCCTGCTTACCGAGAAGGTCGATGCCGCCAAATACGTCGAACTCTTCGATCGCGGCCGAGGCCGCCGCGCGGGTGAAGTAGTGGGACGGACCGTCAGGCGCTTCCCAACGTGTCGAACAGGCGCCCGTAGCCTGTGACCGGCGCCCGCACGCCCATCGTCTTGAGGCAGTGCCACACCATCGCCTGGTTCGAGGTGACGACCGGCTTGTCGAGGTCGCGCTCCAGGGGCTCGATCACCTCCGCCGTGCGCGTCGCGGTGCAACTCAGGAAGTAGGCGTCAGCCTCCGGCACCGCCTGCGACTTCACCTGCCGGTACCAGGCGGCCGGCTCGACCTTTGGGAATTCGGCGTTGGAGAGCTTGAGCCCGACGTCGCCCAGCACCTTCACCTGGTGGTGCTCGAGGAAGCGCGCCTCGCGCTCGTTGGTCATGTAGGGCGAGGTCATCACGACCTTGCGGATGCCGAGCGTGCGCATCGCGTCGACCACCGCGCGCGAGACAGTGGTGCAGGGCTTGCCCGATGCCTCCTGCATGATCTCCACCTCCTCGGCGTCGATGCCGGGGCGGAACATGCTGGCCGCCGTGCAGGCCAGAACCACCATGTCGACGTCGGCGTCGGCCAGAAGCTTCGCCGCCTCGCCCGCGCCGGCCACGAACTTCTTCACGTTCTCCGCGCTCGTCCCCTCGAAGGCGACGCGCTGGGTGTGGAACACGACGCCCTCGGGCGCCATCCGGTTCACCTGCGGTTCGGCGACCGCATTGGTCGAGGGGATGATCATGCCGATCCGGGCGCGCCAGCTATACATCGGTCCTCCGCGGCAATTGTCCTTCCGAAGGACGATCCTACACCTCCAACGGACATGCGGACAGGCGAACCGACAACAGAATCGTCACACCGGCAGGCGTTGATTCCGGCCAATATGCCGCCGACATCAAGCCACTCGAGTTTCCGGCGCCGGAGACGGCGTCGACCAAGTTCCGATCCCGCCCACCCCCGGGGTCGGATGATCCGGGTGCAAGGCCCGGATTTCGGGGCCTCAGCCCCGTTCCTAGCACGCAGCCTCTCTTGACTTGGCCGGGCCTCGCGCCCGGCCTTTTTTTTGGTCCGGCGTGATCATTGGCGGTCCCGAGACGAACGGGCGCCGCCTCGTACGTGTTCACCGGGCAACGCAACCTCAACGGAGGACGAGATGAAAGCGCCGACCTTGACTGCCCTCGCCGGCCTTGCGGCCGTCGGCATGGTGCTGGGCGCCTGCGAGATGCACCGGGACTACGATGAGGGCTCCCGCCACGCCTACAACCAACACTACCAAGGCCGCGACTACGACCATCGCGGCGAGCAGCGTTACGGCGTGCGCGGCGACGAAGACGAAAACCGCCATCGCGACCGCCGCTACTATGAAGACCGCGACTGATTGTGCCGTTCAGGCGGGAAAAGAGAAGGGCGCCGGAAGGCGCCCTTCTTGCGTCAGATGGGCAGGTGCCGTCGCCGCTCGCGATGGCGGCGCCACGCATCGAACAGGTAGGCCATCAGGCCGACCGTGAAGGTGCCGATCAAGATGAAGCACAGGATGCGCCCGGCCTCGGCGGCGCTCCCGGCGTTCGCGCCAAAGCCGAAAACGGCGGCGATAATCGCGAGAACCATAAGCCCAGGTCCCCAAGCCAGCATATCGACCTCCTTCCGGAACACTCCCGGGGAACGCCGTAGCGGCCGAAAGATATTCGGGAGGATGTGGTCCAGCCGTGGCTTTCTCGTGGTTTGATGAGGCCGGCAAACTTGCCCCCCGGCCGGGCGCCGCCGGGGCCCGGAGACCGTGCGAAAGCCATGCACGGACATCACAGGTTAAGGACGGCCGGTGCCGACTACGCCATGGTGTGCGCGCGATCAGAAAAGCCGCGGGACACACCTGTCTTCGCGGCGACGGTGCGGCAGCCCCCTCCCGCACCGTGGGCGGACCCTCCTCTGGAGGGTCCGCCCTCCTTTCCCGGGCGAATTGGGGCAATTCCGTGGCCGGCCGAAGCGATCCTAGGGCGAAGGGAACGCGAGGGGGCCGCTTCGCGTCGTTGTGGCGGACCGAGACGGCGTGACGCGGTGGGTGCGCCCTCGGACTCTGCAACCCCACCACGGAGGAGGAGTGAAATGGCACTCAAAGACACGCTGATGCGAGCCACCGTTGGCGCGGCGATGCTCGCGCTCAGCGGCGGAGCGGCCCTGGCCGCCGACCTGCCCGCATCTGGCTCCGCTGCTCCCAATACCGGCATCCATGCGGGCGCTGGAGCGGGCGGCGCGGGCGCCGGGGCGAGCGTCAACACCGGCGGCAAGCTCGGCGCGGGCGCCAATACCGACAGTGGCGCGGCCGGAGCGAATCCTACGATGGGCTCCGACGAGAACGCCAAGGGCGGGACCGCCGGGACGGCCGACGAGAACGCCAAGTCCGGCGCCGCTGCGAACGGGGCGGCCAACACGGAGATGAGCGCCAAGCCGACGACCCCGCCCAACTCGGTGGTCGGCAAGGACGTGGTGAACGCGAAGGGCGAGAAGATCGGCGAGGTCTCCAAGATCTCGGGCGATCAAATCATCGTCTCGAGCGGCGGCTTCCTCGGGATCGGCACGCATGACGTGGCCATTCCGTGGTCGCGCTTCACCATGCAAGGCACGGGCGACAAGGAGAAGCTCGAGGTCTCCATGACCAAGGACGAGCTGAAGCAAATGCCCGAGTACAAGGAGCCCAAGGCCTCCACGGGCGCGGCCGGAAATGCCGGAGGCGCAATGGGCGGCGGGGCCACCACGGGTACCTCGAAGTAGCTCATCGGTCGTTCGTGCGGAAACGGGCCGGGGCCCCGCGGGTCCCGGCCTTTTCCTTGCGCTCAGTTCTCGGCGAGGGCCGAACCGACCAGGTAGAGCGAGCCGCAGACAAGCACCCGCCCTGCGCCCGTACGCGGGATCGCTTCGAGTGCCGCGGCGAGCGAGGGGTACGCGGTGGCCGGGATGCCGAGCCCCGTCGCGGCCTCGGCCAGCGCGGCCGCGGGCAGCGCGTTCGCCTCGCCCGGGATGGTGACGGCGGCGACCCCGGCCACATAGGGCGCGAGGGGCCCGAGGAAGTCCGCCGGCGCGCGCGTGTTCAGCATGCCGAAGACGAGATGGATCGGCCGATCCCGCCAAGTCGCGAGCATGGCGGCAATGGCGCGCGCCGCGCCCGGATTGTGCCCGCCGTCGAGCCACAGCTCCCAGCCCGGTGCGAGGCGCGCCGCCAGCCGGCCGGCCGCCAGGCGCTGCATGCGGCCCGGCCACGCGGCCGAGGCGACGCCGGCTTCGATGGCGCGCTGGGAGAGGCCAAGAATTCTCGCGCAGGCGGCGGCCTGTCCCGCATTATCGCGCTGGTGGGGCCCGGCGAGTGACGGTGCGGCGCCCTGCCAGGACCAGTAGTCGCGCCCCGCGACGGTGAGCGGCGCGCCCACCTTCGCAGCCCGCGCCTCGATGACCGCCAGCGCCTCGGCCTCCTGCCGCCCGATCACGGCGGGCACGCCGGACTTGAGGATTCCCGCCTTCTCGAAAGCGATCTTGGCGAGCGTATCGCCGAGATAGTGCATGTGGTCCATCGCGATCGGCGTGATGGCGGCAAGGGCCGGCCGGGCGATCACGTTGGTCGCGTCGAACCGCCCGCCGAGCCCCACCTCGATCAGCGTCAGGTCGGCCGGCGCCCGCGCGAAGGCGAGGAACGCGGCGGCGGTCGTGATCTCGAAGAAGGTAATCGGCTGACCAGCATTCGCCGCCTCGCATTCTTCGAGCAGCGCCAGCAACGCGTCGTCGGCGATGTGTCGGCCATCCAGCACGATGCGCTCGTGGAACGAGACGAGATGCGGCGAGGTGTAGGCGTGGGCGCGGAGCCCGGCCGCCTTCGCCATGGCGCCGAGGAACGCGACGACCGACCCCTTGCCGTTGGTGCCGGCGACGTGCACCACCGGCGGCAGCCTGTCTTCGGGATGATCGAGCGCCGCGAGCAGTTGCGCGATGCGTCCAAGCGACAGGTCGATGACGACCGGATGGAGCCGCTTCAGCCGCTCGAGTGCCGCGTCGCTATGCAGCGCCGTCTCCGTCACTGGGCACGGCGGGGGCGAGGAAGCGCGGCGCCTCGGGGGGCGGCGTGGCCTCTGCGACCGGCTCGGTCAAAAGCCCCACGATGCGGATCAGCGTGTCGCGCAGCTCGCGGCGATGCACGACCATGTCGACCATGCCGTGCTCGCGCAGGTATTCGGCGCGCTGGAACCCCTCGGGAAGCTGCTGGCGGATCGTCTCCTCGATCACCCGCGCGCCGGCGAAGCCGATCACCGCGCCCGGCTCGGCGATGGCGACGTCGCCCAGCATCGCGAATGAGGCCGAGACCCCGCCCGTCGTGGGATCGGTCAGCACTACGATGTAGGGAAGACCCGCCTCCTTCACCAGATCGACCGCGATGGTGGTGCGCGGCATCTGCATCAGCGAAAGGATTCCCTCCTGCATGCGCGCGCCGCCCGAGGCGGGGAAGACGATCAGCGGCGCCTTGGCGTCGACCGCGGCGCGAGCGGCGGTCAGCAGCCCTTCGCCGACCGCCATCCCCATCGACCCACCCATGAAGGCGAAGTCGAACGCGGCCGCCACCGCGCTGCGCCCGCCGAGCGTACCCTTTGCGACGATCAGCGCATCGTGCCGGCCGGTCGCGGCGCGCGCCTCGCGCAGCCGCTCGGCATAGCGCTTTCGGTCGCGAAAGCGCAGCGGGTCGGCGGCGACGGCGGGCAGGGGCACATCCTCCCACGCGCCGTCGTCGAACAGAAGGTCGCACCGCGCCTTGGCGCCGAGGCGCATATGGTGGCCGCAATGGGTGCAGACGTTCAGGTTCGCCGCCAGCTCGCGATGGAACACCATCTGCTCGCAGGCGGGGCATTTGTGCCAGAGGTTGTCCGGCACCGACGAGCGCTGCACCAGCGCCCGAATCTTCGGCCGGACATAGCTGGTGATCCAGCTCAATTTGCGTCCTGCGGCGCGCGTGCCGCGCGCACGCCCTTCGCCAGCGCCCCCACATAGTCGAGCACCGCGCGCGCAGTGCCCGGCTGCGCCGTGCCGTCGGCCGCCATCCGCTCGGCGATCTGCGCGACGATGGCGGAGCCGACCACGGCGGCGTCGGCCACCTTGGCGATCTCGCCCGCCTGGTCCGGGGTCTTGATGCCGAACCCGACCGCGACCGGCAGGTCCGTCGCGCGGCGGATGCGGGCCACCGCGCGCGCCACGCCGGTCGCCTCGGCCGAGCGCGTGCCGGTGATGCCGGTGATCGAGACATAGTAGACGAAGCCCGACGTGCCGCCCATCAGAGTCGCGATGCGCGGATCGGGCGTGTTGGGCGAGACGAGGCGGATGAGCGACAGGCCGGCCGCGTCGGCGTGCGGGCGCAGCTCGCCCTCCTCCTCCGGCGGCAGGTCGACGACGATCAGCCCGTCGACGCCGGCCTCGGCCGCGTCCTTGGCAAAACGCGCGTCGCCATAGCGGTAGATCGGATTGTAGTAGCCCATCAGGATGATCGGCGTCGTCCGGTCGCGCTCGCGGAAGCGGCGCACCATGGCGAGCGTTTTCACCATGTTCTGGCCATTGCGCAGCGCCCGCAGCGAGGCTGCCTGGATCAGCGGCCCGTCCGCCATCGGGTCGCTGAACGGCATGCCGAGCTCGATCACATCGGCGCCGGCCCCCGGCAGCCCGGCGAGAATCTCGGCAGACGTCGCGGCGTCGGGATCGCCCGCGGTCACGAACGCCACGAGTCCTGCGCGCCCCTCATCCTTCAGCGCGGCGAACCGCTGCGCGATGCGCGCCCCCGGGGCCGTCATGACCCCCGCCCCAGCCCTCCCCCTTGCAGGGGGAAGGGGTATTGACGAGCGTTCGCTCCCTCTGAAAGGGGGAGGGACAGGAAGGGGGTCGGGGCCGCGGTCACAGCTTTACCCCCAGCGCGGCGGCGACGGTGAACACGTCCTTGTCGCCGCGCCCGCACATGTTCATAACGATGATGTGGTCGTTGGGCAGCTTCGGTGCGATGCGCGCGACGTGGGCGAGCGCGTGCGCCGGCTCCAGCGCGGGGATGATGCCTTCGAGCTTGCAGCAGAGCTGGAACGCCGCCAGCGCCTCCGCGTCGGTCGCCGAGACATAGTTGACGCGGCCCGCGTCGTGCAGCCAGGCGTGCTCCGGCCCGATGCCCGGGTAGTCGAGCCCGGCCGAGATCGAATGCGTCTCCAGTATCTGCCCGTCGGCGTCCTGCAGGAGGTAGGAGCGCGAGCCATGCAGCACGCCAGGTGCGCCGCCGGCGATCGACGCCGCGTGCTCGGTCGTGTCGAGCCCCTTGCCGGCGGCTTCGACCGCGTAGATCGTCACCGACGAATCGTCGAGGAACGGGTGGAACAGCCCCATCGCGTTCGAGCCGCCGCCGATGCAGGCGACCAGCGTGTCGGGCAGGCGCCCCTCGGCCGCGACGATCTGCTCGCGCGCCTCGCGCCCGATCACCGACTGGAAGGCGCGCACCATCTCGGGATAGGGGTGCGGACCCGCAACCGTGCCGATCACGTAGAACGTGTCCTCGACATGCGCCACCCAGTCGCGCAGCGCCTCGTTCATGGCGTCGGCGAGCGTCATCGAGCCCGAGGTCACCGGCACCACCTCGGCACCCAGGAGGCGCATGCGGAACACGTTGGGCGACTGGCGCTCGATGTCGGTCTTGCCCATGTAGACGATGCAGGGCAGGCCGAAGAGGGCGCATACCGTGGCGGTCGCGACGCCGTGCTGGCCCGCGCCGGTCTCCGCGATGATACGCGTCCTGCCCATGCGCCGCGCCAGCAGTATCTGGCCCACGGTGTTATTTATCTTGTGCGCGCCGGTGTGGTTCAGTTCGTCGCGCTTGAAGTAGATCTTCGCGCCGCCGAAATGGGCGGTCAGCCGCTCGGCGAAGTAGAGCGGGCTCGGCCGGCCGACGTAATACGTCAGGTAATAGGCGAGCTCGTCGGCGAAGGCGGGGTCGGCCTCCGCCGCATGCCAGGCGCGCTCGACCTCCTGGATCAGCGGCATCAGCGTCTCGGCGACGTAGCGCCCGCCATAGATGCCGAAATGGCCGGATTCGTCGGGCCCGGCCCGCCACGTGTTGGGAGTTTGTGTCGCCATGCGGCGGGTTTTAGCATCGGAAACCCCGGCGGGCCCAGGGGGATTTCGCCGGAGCAAGATCGGGTCGGCTCGGATCGACCCGACCCGTGAAATCTTGCTCCAAAAATAAAAGGGGGCGCGATTCACGTCTCAACCAGCTTCGGGTCGAGACGATCGCGCCCCGGCTGCGGCACCGCGAGGGGTTGACGCGCGGGGCCATGAGTCGCAAACCGGCGCCATGCCCCGGGATCGCATCTTCGCTCAGCGGCGCGAAGCCGGGTCGCGCCGCGGCCTTCGGGCGCTCCGGCTGGGCGTTGCGGCGCTGGCGCTCGTTGCCGTCGGGTTCTGGTTCGGGCTCGAGGCCGGACGGCGGGTGCCCCGCGCCGAGGCGGCGCTGCCTGACCTCGGGCCGGCGCCCGCCTACGCCCTCACCAACCAGCTTGGCCGGACCGTCCGGTCCGACGGGTTCAAAGGCAAGGTGCAGATCGTCACCTTCCTGTTCCCCTACTGCACGACCTACTGCCCGCTGATCGCCGCGCATCTGATCGGGTTTGAGCGGCTCCTGGAGCGCGCGCGGGCGGCCGACCGGGTGGAGCTGGTCGCGTTCAACGTCGATCCGGCAGGCGCCGGGCCGGCGCAGATGCGCGCCTTCCTCAAGCAATATGGCTGGGACCCGAAGGACCCGCACTGGCAGTACCTCACCGGCGCGCCCGAGGCGGTGCGCAAGGTGGTGACCGGCGGGTTCCACATCGCCTACCAGAAGGTCTCCGACGACGATGCGGATGCGGGGCGGGGCGACCTCGCGCCGCAGCCCGAGGTCGAGAACAAGCTCGCCGCCATGGCGAAGCCCCGCTACGACATCTCGCACAATGACGGGCTGGTGATCGTTGGGCCCAGGGGGCACATCCGCAAGATCTACGACCAGGCGGACGTGGTGTCGAACGACGCGCTGTGGCAGACGGTCTCGTCTCTCCTGCCCGCCCCGGCGACCGGCGGCGGGTGAGCCCCGCCTCAGTGCATGTGCATCAGTCCCTTGGCCATCATCAGGTGATGCGCCTGGTGGCTCGCCCCTGACGCCATGATGCCGATGAAGCCAAGCCCGCGGATGTGGCGTATCTCGTTCGGGTCGCTCGCGGTCACCGTCAGCTGCATCCCGTCTGGCAATTTCGCGGCGTGTACGCTCCAGCCCTTGTAGCCATCGATCTCGTGCGCATGGGCGGCGACCATTCGCTGGATGGCGGCGAGGGTGCGGCCCGATCCGGTGACGGTGATGTCGAGCCCGCCGGGAATCTCACGGGGCGCGGCCACGGCGTGCAGCGTGACTTCGTTCATGTCGATCAGATGCTGACGCAGTGCCTCGAGATTTACCTTCGACCAGTCGGTCGCGGGGTCGGCATCGAGCAGCCGGACGATCTCCTGGATGGCGCCGAATGCGTCCTGCCCGGGCAGGGTGGGCAGCGCCGCGTCCGCGGCTGGCGCGTAGTGGTGCGACGTCGCCGGGTCGGCGCCGGCCGGCGCTGCGGTGAGGGCGAACGCGATGGCCGTCGCGATGGCAGGAAAAGTTCGTCTCATCGGGACCTCTCAGGTCTGCGAACAAATCGGTTCGGCCGTCTACAGCCCCTTGGCGAGGTCGAGGAGGGCGCGGATCTTGTCCGGGTCCTTGACCCCCGGCCGCGACTCGACGCCCGACGAGACGTCGACGATGCGCGCGCCCGAGACGCCGACCGCCTCGGCGAGGTTGGCGGCGTTGAGCCCGCCCGACAGCATCCACGGTCGCGGCCAGGTGCGGCCGGCCAGCAGCCGCCAGTCGAAGCTCGCCGCGTTGCCGCCGGGCAGCGCGCCGGGCCGGGTTTCCGGCACCTTGGCATCGAACAGCAGCATGTCGGCGCAGTCGAGATAATCGCCAGCCGCCGCCACGTCGGCGGCGGCGGCCACCTTGATCGCCTTCATCGCCTGAAGGCCGGTCATCGCCTTGATGGCGGCAACGCGGGACGGCGTCTCGCGCCCGTGGAGCTGGACGAGGTCGAGCGGCACGCGCGCGGCGACGAGGCGCAGCAGCTCGTCCTCGGGATCGACGAACAATGCGACTCGCTTCACCCGCTCGGGCACGAGGCGCGCGAGCGTCGCCGCCCGCTCGGTCGAGACGGACCGCGGCGAGGGCGGATAGAATACGAACCCGACATAGGCCGCGCCGGCCGCGGCGGCGGCGGCGACGGCATCCGGGCTCGCGCAGCCGCAGATTTTGACCTGGACCGCCACCTCAGACGCCGGCGCGGGAACGCTCGCCCGCGCCCATGTCGTAGGCAATGGCGCGCGCCGCGGCCTTGGGGTCGGGCGCGCCGGTGATCGGCCGGCCGATCACCAGCCAGTCGGCGCCGCCCGAGACGGCTTCGCCCGGCGTGGTGACGCGCATCTGGTCGCCGGCGGCGATGCCGCGCGGGCGCACGCCCGGCACGACCAGGGTGAAGTCGCTGCCCAGCTCGGCGCGCAGCATCGCCGCCTCCTTGGGCGAGGCCACCACACCGTCGGCGCCATTCGCCTTGGCAAGGCGCGCGAGGCGCAGCACCTGCTGCTCGATCGGGCCCTGCTGGCCGATGGCGGCAAGATCCGCCTCGGCGAGGCTGGTCAGCACCGTGACGGCGACGATCAGCGGCCGGTTGCCGCCCTTGCCGGCCTCGTCTGCGGCCTTCGCTGCGGCGGCGATCATCGCCCCGCCGCCCGAGGCGTGGATGGTCATCATGAAAGAGCCGAGCGAAGTTGCGGCGCGCACCGCGCCCGCCACCGTGTTCGGGATGTCGTGGAACTTGAGGTCGAGGAACACCGGCATGCGGGCCCGCGCGATGCGCCGCACCCCTTCGGGCCCGTTGGCGGTGAAGAACTCCTTGCCGAGCTTTACCCCGCCGACCGCGCCCTGCACCGCGGTGGCGAGCCTGACCGCCTGGTCCAGATTGGGCGTGTCGATGGCGCAGAGGATTTGCTTGCCTGGGTCGGCGTTGGCCATGTCTCGTCTCGTCCGTTGGTTGGCGCGACTATAGCCGCAATCGCGGCAAGGCGGAATCGCGGCGCCTACTCGTCCTCGATCTGCGGGCGATAGCGCGATGCCGGCACCGACGACGCGGCGGGCTGACGCTCCGCGGCCTCGATGCGGTCGGCGGCGAGCCGGCTCGCCAGCGCCTTCGATTCGCGCTCGGCGGCGCGCGCCCGCCGGCGCCAGCGCCCGCCGCGCACCCAGGTGGCGATCCCACCGACCGCGACGCCCAGCGCTAAGGCGCCCAGCATCACGAGGTAGAGTGGGACGGCCGCCGCGAACGGGAACGGCCAGAAGTTCACGGTCACCGCCTGGCGGTTGACGATCGCGAACGCGACCACCAGCACGGCGATCAGGATCAGTAGGATGCGGCCGAGATGCTTCATCGGCCCAATCAACCGGATCGGCCGCGCTCGCGCAAGCGGGAAGGGCACCGATGGCGCCGAAGGCTACTCCGCGGCGGCGCTCACCTCGGCCGGGCGCTGGGCGACCATGCCCGAAAGGTCCGGCAGGCCGTAACGCAGCACCACCGTCTCGCTCTCGGCCGCGATCGGGCAGGTCTCGGCCGCATCGACGAACAGCGTGGTGAGGCGGCGATATTCCGTATCGCTCGCCTTCCCTGTGCCCGAGACGACGAAATAGATCGCGCGGCCCTCAGTGGTAAGGCGCGCCCCCGCGTCGAGCTTGTAGAATGTCGCCGACGTGCCGCGCTCGGTGAAGCTGCCAAGCCGCTTCTCCGCCACGCCCGGCGCGTCCTCGGTCGGGAGCCAGTCGTAGTGGGCCGGGTCCATGAAGAACGGGCGGTTGTAGCGCGGCTTGGGATAGGTCATCGGCCGGCCGTTCACGTGCTCCCAGATCGCCTGGTAACCGTCGGTGTTGCGCTTGCCGGCGACGCCCGGCTTGCGGCGGTAGACGCCGTCCTTGAACTCGCCATAGGCCGAAAGCTCGGCCATGCCCTGCTTCACCTCGGCCTGCGAGAGATACCCCTGTCCCGAGGCGCCGCCGCACTGCAGCACGATCACCACGGGCATGGCGGTCGCGTCCTGCGACTGCGGGCCGTAGAAGGCGCCCTCGGGGAAGTAGCCGACCATGCCCTGGCTGAGCTTGCCGTCGCGGGCGAAATCGACCTCGCCCTCGAGGCAGAAGCGGACCTGCTCGAAATTATGGTGGTGGCGCGGCGAGAAGAAGTCGCCGCCGACCTGGCCGTAGTTGAGTTGGAAATTGTCCGACCGCCCCGGCGTGCCTTCGACCAGGATGCGGCCGTGGAACGTGCCGCCGCGATGCTCGAGCCCGCGCTTCAGCGGCACCTCGTCGCCCTGCACGATCTTCATGTCCGTCTCCTTCGCAATGGATCGGGTGTGCCGTTAGGGTGCGCGCCGGCACGCCCCGCGTCAACCCGCGCGTGACCTCGGCGCGACAGGGGGTTAGCTTACGGCCGCAGTTGCGCGTCGGGTACCGAGGGAGGCAAGAAAGATGGCGGACGGAACGCTCACCACCGGCGGAATCGGCAAGCCGGTCCTGCGCAAGGAGGATTTGCGGCTGATCACCGGCCGGGGCCGCTATACCGACGACGTGAGCCTCCCGGCCCAAGCGTACGTGGCCATCGTCCGCTCGCCGCACGCCCACGCCCGCATCAACGGGATCGACACGAAAGCGGCACGCGCCGTGCCCGGCGTGGTCGCGGTGCTGACCGCCGCCGATGCCGACGTCGACGGACTCGGCACCATCCCGTGCTACGCGGGGATGAGCGGCCTCAACGACGTGCCGCTCAACAACCGCGACGGGTCGGCGAAGCGCACGACGCCGATCCCGCTCCTGGCGTCCGACCGGGCGCGGTTCGTGGGCGACGGCGTCGCCGCGGTGGTCGCCGACACGCTTGCCGCCGCGCAGGAGGCGGCCGAGGCGGTCTCGGTCGACTACGAGCCGCTCGCGCCCGTGGCGGCTGTCGCCGACGCGATGCGGCCGGGCGCGCCCACGGTATGGGACGGGCCGGACAATATCTGTGTCGACGCGGGGTTCGGCGACGAAGCGGCGACCGAGGCCGCCTTCGCCAAGGCCGCCCACGTGGTCGAGCTCGACACCACCGTGCAGCGCGTGACCGGCGTGCCCTTGGAGCCGCGCGCGGCGGTCTGCGAATACGACACCGCTTTCGACCGGTTCACCGTCTATTGCGGTGGCGACAACTCGGTGCGGCTGAAGCGCGACCTCGCCGCCGTCCTCAAAATCGACGAGACGAAGATCCGCGTGATCGCCCGCGACATCGGCGGCAATTTCGGCACGCGCAACTGGTTCTACCCCGAATACGGCATCGTCGCCTGGGCGGCGAAGAAGCTCGGCCGGCCGGTGCGTTTCACTGCGGTCCGCTCCGAGGCCTTCGTCAGCGACTACCAGGCGCGCGAGCTGCACGTCGAATCCGCCCTCGCGCTCGACAAGGAAGGGCGGTTCCTCGCGCTCCGCGCCACGCTCACCAGCAATGTCGGCGCCTATACGGTGAGCTTCGTGCCGCTCAACAAGACCTCGGAGCTGCTGACCAGCGTCTACGACATCCCGGCCGCCTTCGTGCGCGGCCGCGCGGTGCTGTCCAACACCTCGCCGACCGCGCCCTATCGCTCGGCGGGCCGGCCCGAGGCGATGTACATCATGGAGCGGCTGGTCGAGAAGGCAGCGCGGACGCTCGGCTTCGACGTCATCGAGCTGCGCCGCAAGAACCTGATCCCGCCGTCAAGGATGCCGTACAAGCAGGCGCTCGGCCTCACCTACGACTCGGGCGACTTCCCGCAGGCGATGGACCGCGCGCTGCGCCTCGCCGACTGGCAGGGCTATCCGGCCCGCAAGGCGGCGGCGGAGAAGCGGGGCGTGCTCTACGGCATCGGGCTCGCCAACTATATCGAGGTGACCTCCGGCTTCCCTATGGAGCGCGCGGAGATCACGGTGAAGCCCGAGGGCGCGGTCGACGTGGTGATCGGCACCACACCGTCAGGGCAGGGGCACGAGACCAGCTTCGCCCAGTGCGTCAGCGACTGGCTCGGCGTGCCGTTCGAGTCGATCACGCTCCTTCATGGCGACACCGATGTGGTGAAGGAGGGCGGCGGCTCGCACTCCGCGCGGTCGATGCGCCTGGCCGGCATCGTCATGGGTCATGCCTCGGACGCGATCGTCGAGAAGGGCCGCCAGATCGCCGCGCACGTGCTGGAGGCGGCGGCGGCCGACATCGAGTTCGCCGAGGGCCGCTTCCGCATCAAGGGCACCGACCGCACGATGGGCATGTTCGACGTGGCCCGCGCTGCGGCGGAGCGCGCCGACCTGCCGGCCGAGCTCAAGGGCCCGCTCGCAGCCCAGCATCAGGAGGTCTCGCGCGTTCCCGGCTACCCCTACGGCGCACAGGTCGTGGAGATCGAGATCGACCCAGCGACCGGCCAGCTCACCATCGTGCGCCAGTCGGCGGTCGACGATGTGGGCCGCGCGATCAACCCGATCATCCTGCACGGCCAGACCCATGGCGGCATCGCTCAGGGCGTCGGTCAGGCGCTCTTGGAGCATGCCTATTACGACCCCGAGACGGGCCAGATGCTCGCCGGCTCGATGATGGACTACGCCATGCCGCGCGCCGACAACTTCCCGTCCTTCGCGACCGAGATCATGGAGGTGCCGACGCCGACCAACGCGCTCGGCGTGCGCGGCGGCGGCGAGGGCGGCACGACGCCCGCACTCGCCGTGATGACCAACGCCATCGTCGACGCGCTCGCGCCCTACGGCGTCACCCATTTCGAGATGCCGGCGACCCCCGAGCGCATCTGGCGCGCGATCGCCAAGCGATAGCGCGCTTACGGCCGCCATTCCTTGAGGCGCGCGACGATCTGGTGGCGCTCCTTCGACGCCGCCTCGTTCTGCAGCTCGAAATACTTCTTGCCGGGGATCGCGGCGATCCAGGGCTTGGTGAAGATCGGCATGTCGACGCGGCGTGAGTTGTGGTGGAGCTTGGGCAGCAGCGCCGCCTGCACCTCCTTCGTCAGGAACCAGTTGACGAATACCTTCGCCGCGTTGGGGTGCGGCGGATGGTTCATGATGCCGATGGCTGTGCCGCCATAGGCGAGGTGCGCGGTGGTCGGGGTGTTGCCAAGGGGCCTTATGTCGAACTTGAGGCCGGCCTTGCGGAACTGTTCGAGCCGGTTGTTCAGGTTGGCGCCGATCGAGAACACCGCCGTGCCGCGGACGAACGCCTCGGTCGCGGCCTGGGCCGACGGGTAGAACACCGACTTCTGGTCGACGATGATCTTCTTCAGCGTGTCCCACCCCTCGACCTTCATGATCAGGTGGGCGTACGTGGTACCGGCGCCGCTGCCGCCGCGCGGGTCCCACCAGGCGATCTTGCCCTTGTATTTGGGATCGAGCAGCACCTTGAAGCCGAGCCGGTCGGCCTCCGCCTTCGGCACGACCGACGCGTTGTACCAGATCGTGCCGGTGAAGGTGGCGAAGGCCAGCACGCGGTTGTTGTTGCGGTCCGCGAAGGCGTTTTCCCAGCCGCCCCAGGTCTTCGGGTCCTTCACGTCGGGCAGGATCAGCGCCGGCGGCAGCGGGTCGAGCACCTGCTCCGCCACGCCGTAGACCACCGGCGACGGTCCGGAGAGGTAGACGTCGTAGAGGTACTTGCCGATCTTGCGCTCGGCCATCACCCGCTGGCCCCAGCCGCCGCCGGCCGGCGCGCCGCCCAGCTTGATCTCGGGATACGCCTTGGGCCACAGGCTCTCCACCACGCGGCGGACGATGGGGTTCTGCGTCGCGGCAAGGTCGACCGCGCCCTCGGCTTTGGCGGCGGCGACGGTGCGGTCCCATTCGGCCTTCCAGTCGTCGGCGCGGGCGCTGCCGGCGAGGGCGAGCGCGAGAACGGGCACGGCGCAAGCGAGCGCAAGCGCAAATCGGGTGCGGCTCATGGTTTCCTCCTCTATCGCCGCCGGCGTTTCCCGCCGGACGTCGTTCGCAGAAGCGCAGCACGGTTCCGGATCCCTGGCAAGAAGCTCGTTTGCCGGGTGCCGCGTCCGCGGGCGCGTTGTATGATCGGTCAAAACGCGACAGGCCCGGCGTGAACGGGCCGGACGGGAGGGTCATCCTCGTGTTGAGCATCCGCGGCCTGACCAAGCGGTTCGACGAGTTCCTCGCCGTCGACGGGGTCGACCTCGACGTGGCGCCAGGCGAGATCATCGCGCTCCTGGGGCCGTCCGGCTGCGGCAAGACCACCGTGCTCCGCATGATCGCCGGGCTCGCCCGGCCCACGGCGGGCGAGATCGCCTTCGAGGGCAAGCCCTTCGCTGCAGTCGCCCGCGGCCTCCACCTCGCGCCCGAGAAGCGCAACGTCGGCATGGTGTTCCAGTCCTACGCGCTGTGGCCGCATATGACGGTCGCCGAGAACGTCGCCTACCCTCTCCGCCTGCGCCGGGTGCGGCGCGAGGAGCGGCGCCGGCGGGTGATGGAGGTGTTGGGGCTGATGGGGCTCGAGAGCCTGGCCGAAGCCAGCGTCATGCGGCTCTCCGGCGGCCAGCAGCAGCGCGTCGCGCTGGCACGGGCGCTGGTCTACGCACCGTCGCTGATGTTGTTCGACGAGCCGTTCTCCAACCTCGACGCCCAGCTTCGCGTGCAGATGCGGATCGAGCTCAAGGCGCTGCGCCGCAAGGTGCAGATGACCGGCCTGTTCGTTACCCACGATCAGCTCGAGGCGCTGTCGGTCGCCGACCGCGTCGCCATCATGCGTGCCGGGCGCATCGAGCAGGTCGGCCCGCCCGTGGAGGTCTACGAGCGGCCGGCGACGCGGTTCGTCCGCGACTTCTTGGGCAAGGTCGTGACATTGCCGGGCACGGTGCGCGCGGTCGCGCCGTCGGGCGAGATGACGGTGGAGGCGGAGGGCGCGCTCGACGGACCGATCCTGGCGCGCTCCGGCACCAGCCATGCGTTCCGGGCGGGCGAGCGCGCCGAGCTCGCCATCAGGCCCGAGCATGTCGACGTGCAGCGGCGGGCGAGCGAAAGCGCGCCGCCGCGCGCGCTCGGCGGGGTGATCGAGGATCTGCTGTTCACCGGCGAAACCTATGAGGCGCGGCTCCGCGTCGGCGGCGGCGCGGTCCTGCTGGAACTCCCCGCCACCGGCGGCTGGCGCGAGGGCGAGGCGGTGGCCCTGGTGCTCGCGCTGGGCGCCGTCACCGCCTGGCCGGAGGAGGGCTGATGGCGACACGTGTCGCCCCGGCCGCCGGCGGGCGCGCCGGCCCGTGGCGGCTCGACGCGTCGTCGGGCTTCACCCTGGCGCTCATCGCGGTGCTCGGCGGTCTGGTGCTCTACCCGATCGGCACCGTCATCACGATGAGCCTGCATCCGGGCGGGCTCGAAGCGCCCTTGGGCCTCGCCGCCTGGCCGGCGGCCTTCGCCGAGCCCGGCCTCGTCACCTCGATCTGGAACACGTTCAAGGTGGTGGGGGCGACGCAGGGCATCGCGCTCCCGCTCGCCATCGGCATCGCGTGGTTCCTCGCCCGCACCGATCTGCCGTTCGGCCGGGCGCTGGAGTTCGGCTTCTGGATCCTGTTCTTCCTGCCCTCGCTCGGCGTCACCACCGGCTGGCTTCTGTTCTTCGACAAGAGCTATGGCCTCGCCAACCACTGGCTCCTGGAGCTCGGCCTGGTCGAGAGCCCGCCCTTCAACATGTATTCGTTCTGGGGGATCGTCTTCGCGCACCTCACGACTTACGGCATCGCGGTCAAGGTGATGCTGCTGACGCCGGCCTTCCGCAATCTCGACGGCGCCCTGGAGGAATCCTCGCGCGTTTGCGGTGCGTCGGGGCTCGGCACGATACTGCGGGTGGTGATCCCGGTGCTGACCCCAGCCATTGCGGTCGTGCTCCTGATGTCGGTGATCCGCGGGCTCGAATCCTTCGAGATCGAGCTGTTCCTCGGCACGCCGATCGATTTCTCGGTCTATTCGACCAAGCTCTACCGGCTGATGACGCAGGACCCGCCGCTCTATGCGCCGGCGGCGGTGCTCGCCACCACGATCCTCGCCTTGATGATCCCGCTCCTCGTCGCCCAGCGCCGTGCGGCGACGCGGCGCAGCTACACGGTCGTCACCGGGCGCGTCGCCCGCGCGCGCATCGAGCTCGGAAGCTGGCGCTGGCCGATGTTCGGCGCGATGCTGTCGTTCGTGCTGTTCATCAGCGTCCTGCCGCTCGGGCTTCTGATCATGGGCAGCTTCATGAAGCTCTTCGGCTTCTTCAACCTGCCCGAGATCTGGACGCTCGACAACTGGCGCACCGCGCTCAACGACGATGCCTTCACCGCCAGCCTCAACAACATGCTGGTGCTAGGCTTCGGCACGGGCGCGCTCGCCGTGGTCGCCTATGCGATCGTCGCCTACTGCACGGTGCGGCTGCAGAACCGGTTCCGCGCGGCGCTCGACGTGGTGACCTGGCTGCCGCTCACCATCCCCGGCATCATCATGAGCTTCGGCTACCTCTATATGGCGCTCCGCGTGCCGGTGTTCACGCCGCTCTACGGCACGATGGGCATCCTGGTGCTGGTGAGTTTCCTGGCCGCGATGACGCTCGGCGTGCAGATCGTCAAGGTGCACATGCTCCAGATCGGCACCGAGGTGGAGGAGGCCGGCCGCGTCGTCGGCGGGTCGTGGGCGCGCACCTACCGCTCAATCATCACGCCGCTCGCCGCGCCGGCGCTCGCCGTGGTGGGCGTGATGATCTTCGCCTCGACCATCCGCCAGGTTTCGACCCTGATCCTGCTCTCGACCGGCGACACGCGCGTGCTCTCGCTCCTCCAGATCGAGTACCTGGTCGAAGGCATCCTCGGCCCAGCGGCCGTGATCGGCACGGTGATCGTGCTGATGAGCCTCTGCGCTGCGCTGGTCGTGCGGATTGTCTCGTCGCGCTTCGGCATCGCCGCGCGCGGCGGATAGAAGTCCGCCGTTCGCACCGGCACGACGGCTCGCGCCACGACACAGTCGCGGCGGCGATGCGGTCCCGTTTTTGTTGTCCGATCCCGGCGCGCACGCCGTCGGAGTTACCGGTTACAAGATCCCCGGCGACATGGTTGCGAACGCGGCGCCAACATAGATGGCGCCGAGCGTGACAACCACGACGGCGAACAGGATTTTGCGGAAGCTCTTCCTCATCTTCCTGCCAACCCGTTCCGATCAACCCAATTCGGCCGAGGCTTTGAGGCCCTCAGCCGAATGTTGCGATGCAAGAATTGTGCCAGAAATCGAGCCGTCAAGAATTCCAATGGCTTACGACTAAAGTTGTACCCATGGCGGTCCGACCTGTAAAAATTTCCGACACGATTTTGTTCCTTGTCGCGACGGCACCGGTCCTCGGCTTATATCTAACCGCTTGGCCTGGAATGCTTTTCGGAAAGCCCTCAGCCGCGGCATGCGGCCGGATGACGTGTAAAGAATTCCGACAGAATCGCTTGCCGCGCTCGGTCAGATTTCCAGGCGGCTGCGGCGCATCCGCCACAGCAGCCAGAGGACGGCCACAATCGCCATGCTGATCACGAAGCCCGGCTCCGTCACAAGCGATATGAGACCGTCCACCAGCACCATCATCAGCGCATGCGCGCCCATCGGTTCCGCCGCCTCGCGGCCGTCGAAATCGGAGTACGGGCCGCGCCGGGCGCCCCCTGCGGCCAGGCCCGAGATGGTGATCGACGGGCCGCCGCCTATCCCCCTCACGCTGATGCTGTTGGTGTCGCGCGAGGCCATCACTATGACGCGGGCCAAGCCGGCGAAGGACAGGCTGATGTAGCCGTTCGCCTCCAGCGCCGGATCGAAGATGGCGGCGATCACGTCTGCGCCGCCGTGGGAGATGGCATAGTCGATGGCATCGACGGCGAGGCTGGTGTGAAACAGGCCCATCCCCTGGCCTTCGGGCGACAGGTTCGGGCTCGCGCCGTCCAACGCGTCATCGCCCGGCCGAACGTTGAGCAGTAGCCGCACGGCGGCAGCGAGGCGCGCCCGCGCCGGGTCGCTCGGCGTCGAACCTTGCGCGTCGGCCTGTGGCGTCCCGTCCGGCGCCAGGGCAGGGCTGCCCGGTCTCTCGGCCTCCGCCAAGACGTCCACCGGTTGGCGTCGAGGCTTGGCGTGGGGTCGCGGCACCGAGCCTTCGAGCAACCGCGCAAGGCTTTTGGCGGGGCCGTCGACAAGCGCCACCTCGCGCTCGGCCGTCAGGGCGTCGCCGAGGTAGGACTTCGCGGCCTGCTGGAACTCGTCGGCGTTGAGCAGGGTATGGCCCAGGCTGACGTCGGCCAGCTCCTCGGGTGCGAGGCCGAGCTCCAACTCGAGCGCGCTCTGGGGCGAGATCTGGACGGGCTGTGAGCCCAACACGGCCTGTCCGACCGAATCCATCCCAAAGTGCAGCGAGACCGCACGAACCGGCAAAGCGGTCAGCGCAAGAATGACTGCTGCGCAAATCGAGGAACGCCGGGCAACCAGCCCGGCGGGCGAGCGAAACGTAAATGCCATCGCGTTGCCGCAGTCCCGGCCGAGGTGCGCCGCAGCCGTGCACCCCTTGCGCAGCTTCAATTCCTCGACCGCTTGATTATGGAGAGGCGCTTCGGGTCGCGTCAATCATCGATTTGGGTAATTCGCCCGGGCTTTAGGAGGGCTTCACCCTATTCTGCGGCGGCGCGCCCGGGTATCGACGGCGGCCGGGGAATCGCCCGATTCGCCAAGGGCGGTGCCTTCAGATATGCGGCAACGGTCGCGCGCGCGAAGCGCATCAGCGCCTCGGCATCGTTGGGGTCGATTCCGGCCTCCGTGGACCGGATCACCAAGTCCGAGCCGTATGTCGCCGCGGGCCTCTCCGCCCCCACGGCCCCGTGCGGGGCCCTGCCGGCGGCGACTGCGCGGATGCCTTCGCGCAGCAGGCGGCGGAACATCACCACCCCGGCGTCGAGCGAACCCAGATTCTCGAGCGAGTGGCGCGCGATGGCGCCCTGACTCGTCATCGCGTCGTAGTCGCCCGGCACCTTCTGGCGCTCGGCATAGGGACGGTGGGGCGTCTGGCCCACGCCCATGGCGCGGTTGCGCAGCTCTTGCGGCCGCTCGTCATCCTCGGTCAGATGGCAGAGCACGAAGTTGACGCAGTGCTCGTCGTCCTCCGGCACCGTCCAGATGGTGATCCAGGGCGGCGAGCAATCCTTCAGCGTCTGGCCATCCTCGAACACCGAGGTGATCGAGTGGATGTTGGGCATGAGGATGTCGGTCGAGCGCACCCATACCTTATCGCCCACGCCGCGCGCCGCGACGTAGGCCATGCCCACCGGCGTCTCGGTCCAAGTGATTTCGGGGAACTTACCGAATTCGGCGGCGAACACGCCTTCCCACGCGTGCAGGATCGCCGTGTGCGCCGGGTCCATCGAGTTCTCCTTCACCTGCACCCAGTTGCAGGCGAAGGGCAGGCGCGGCCCGGGGGCGAGCTTGAAGCCGGGCAGCACGTACTTGTCGTACATGGGGAAGGGCGGCTTCGCCTCGATCGGGCCCATGTAGGCGAACACGATGCCGCCGAACAGGTGCGTCGGGTAGGCGCCCTGGGCGAACTCGCCGGCGAGCTTCGCCGCCGCGCGCTCGCCCGGCATCTCCAGCATGCGTCCGTCCACGTCGAAGACGCGGCCATGATAGCAGCAGCGTATGCCGTGTTCCTCGACCCGCCCGTACTCGAGCGACGTGCCGCGGTGGCAGCAATGCAGGTGCAGCACCCCCACCGCACCCGACCGGTCCTGGAACACGACCAGGTCCTCGCCCAGGATGCGCGCGCGCAACGGCGCGTCGGCGATCTCGTAGAGATAGGCGACGGGCTGCCAGAACCGGCGGAGATACTCGCCGCCAGGCGTGCCGCGCCCGCACTGCACCAGCTCGGTCTCGGGTGTTCCCTCGATCGGCGTGCGATAGCCCCGAAAGGCAAGCGAATCGTTGCCGCCCTCGCCCATTGCGTGTCCTCCCGTGCGGCGCGGGGGCCCGCAGCGGCGAGCCGCGGGCCCCGTCCGGTCAGCCGCCCACCAGCGCGTTATGCCCGCTCTTGCCCTCGGTCAGGCCCCACGACTTCATCCAGTCGTAGGTCGAGCCGAACAGGTTCGGGTCGTAATAGTCGACGTGCTTGTAGCGCACGAAGTGGCGCGCAAGCTCCGCGGGCTTGAGCGCCCCCTCGGTCGCCTCGACGATCTTCGGCGCGTACTTGGCGAAGTTCGCGTTGATGCGGTCGACCGCAACGTTCTCGGCGTCGTAGAACGCCTTGCGCTGCTCGGGGGTGAGGCTCGTCGAGATCACCTCGCCGCCGCGATAGAACTCGGCCGAGACGATGTGCGCGCCTTCCTTCAGCGCCAGGCTGATCCAGGGCTCCATCACCGTGACAACACGGGTCTTGCGGTCGCGCAGCGCCTCCCACCGCTTCACCGGCGCGCCGATATGCTCGATCGCCACCCGGTCGCGGCCGATGGCGCCTTCGAGCATCTGCAGCGTGCAATAGTGCGAGCCGGTGAACTCGTTCACCACCACCGGCACGCCGGCGAGGTCGCGCGGCGTCTGCAGCGTCTCATCGAACGTCATGATCGCCTGTGCGGCGACGCAGGCGCGCAGCGCCGCGATCGAGGCCTTGTGGCCGCGCTCGATGCGGTCGATCGAGGCCCACTCGCAGATATTGTAGCCGTCGGCGTTGCCGCACTCGAACAGGACTTCCTTCTGGCGGTCGAGCACCTCGCGCGTTTCCAGGGTCGGCGCGCGGTCGGCGTAAGTCTGGGACAGCGAGACGTCGAGCCCCGCCTTGGCGAACAGCCCTTCCTCGATGCCGACAAGCACCGGCAGGTCGAAGAGCTGGCTGTTGGGCGCGATCCGGACGACGGCGTTGGCCATGGGATCCTCCTCGGTCGAATGTGCGACTCATTTCGCCTGACGATGCGACCCATTCTCGGTCTGGCCGGCGGAAGGGTCAAGGGCAGGCCGCCAGGGACACCCTTACTCAGCCGGCCCGTCACCCGGCGCCGCGGCGGCGCATGGTGCGGAACGAGGCGAAGACCGCGGCGGCGAGTGCCGCGGCGGCGGCGCTCCACAGCGCGATCTCGGCAACGCTCTGGGTCACGTACCACCAGGCGGTTCGCGACCCGAAGGTCGCCGCGATGATGGTTAGTGCGGCCAGGGTCGCGGCCAGGCGTGCCGCGCGCCTCTGGCGCGCCTCGGCGATCGCGAAGGCCCGAGCGACTAGGCGGCCGAGCGGCGCCTTGAGGCGCAGGGCCGGCCGCTCGACCAGATGGCAGGAGACCGCCGCCGCGGCGAGGACGAGCGGCAAGGCCAGAGCCATGAGCAGCGCCGGGCTCGTCGTCCCGGTCTGCTGCTTGACGAGTTGCTCGACCGGCCAGCCGAACAAATAGATTCCGTAGGAGAGGTCGCCCGCGCGCGCGGCAATCCGCGACCCGATGTTCGGCCGTGTGCCGAAGTAGACCACCAGATAGGTGCCAAAGATCGCGAAGGCCTGGCGCTGGATGCCGACAAAGCAGCAAATCAGGAACGCGACAGCGCAGCCGGCCGCGATGCGCCCGTCGAGTCCGAACCGGCGATAGACGGCGTACATGACCACGCCTCCGGCGAAATAGGGCAGGGTGTAGGCGACACCGGCGAAGCCCCGGTCGATGAGGGACGGGAAGGCGATCGTCGCGACGGTCAGCGCCGCGAGGCAGAGTCCGACCGCGCGGACGTTGCGCAAGGCGAGCCAGAGCCCCGCGAGCAGGAGATAGCTCAGCACCTCGAATGAGAGCGACCAGAGCGAGCCGTTGACGACGGCGAGGTGTTTGTCGGCGCCGTGGGACACGTAGACGCCCGGCAGCCCGCCCATGTCGCACATGCAGGTCAGCGCCGTCTTCACGTACGCGGCCAGTTCGGGGCGCTCCAGGTAACGCAGCCACGGCAACTCCGTGATTGCGGGGCCAATCAGAAGCGCGGTAACCAGCACGCAGAAGATGAAGCCGGGATAGATGCGAAGCACTCGGTTGATCACGAACTGGACGATCCCGGAATCGCGGTCGAGCGAGCGGGCGAGCAGGAATCCGCTGATGCCGAAGAACGTGAAGACGCCATAAAGGCCGAGGATGTTCTGCGGGCCGAGCAGCCGGAAGAACGGCTCGTCACCCTCCGACCCGGCGACGAAGTACGCATGGGAAAAGATCACCGAGAGCGCGGCGAAAAGCCTGACCCCGTCGAAGCCGGGGAAGTGGGAGCCGGCGGCTCGCTGGGAGGGGGATGTACGCGGCGGGGTTACGCCAGGCGCGACGGCGTCGTTGCGGCCCAGCCGCATGTTGGTCTCCGGCCCCGCCAGAGGCCGGCGGGCGAGGGAGATATAATCGGAGGTTCGCGCGAAATCCAGACGGTCGCCAAAGGCGCCTTGCAACGGCCGGCGAGGGCGGTAGGCTAGGGCTTCCACGCCATCCCTACGGGAGGACGACCATGTCGGGAAGCACCATCAAGCTCCGTTCCCGCGAAGGGGGCGAATTCGACTGCTACGTCGCGCTGCCCGACGGCGCCGCAAAGACGCCGGCGATCGTGCTAGCCTGTGCCATTTCGGGCGTCGACCAGGACCACATGGTTATGGCCGACGAATTCGCCGCGAAAGGCTATATCGCGGCGGCGCCCGATTTGTTCTGGCGCACCATTCCGGGGCCGTTACCCGCCAGCGACGAGCGTCGGTCCGGGCGCGGCCAGCCGCGGGCGGAGAAGATCGCGACCGGCGAGGCCGACATGGCCGACACGCTCACCTACCTCCGCACCTTGGCGCAATTCAACGGCCGCGCCGCGGCGATGGGATTCTGCTACGGCGGGCCCTACGCCATCGTCGCGCCGAAGCGGCTCGGCTACGACGCCGGGCTGTCCTGCCACGGCACGCGCATGCAGGACTACCTGGCCGACCTCGAAGGCGTGACGCAGCCGGTCTCGATCATGTGGGGCGACAAGGACCATGCCGCCCCGCCCGAGGTGCTCGACGCCTACCGGCCCGTCCCGGCGCGCATGAAGAACGTCGAGGTGCACATCTTCCCGGGCATCCTGCACGGCTACATGCTGCGCTCGAGCGAGGCCTACGACGCCGAGCACTTCAAGTTCTCAATGGGCCGGGCGCTCGCGATCCTGGAAGGGCTGCGCGCGGGGTCCGCTGGCAAGGTGCGCGCGGCGGAGTAGGGGCTACTGCGCCGCGGCGCGGTCCACTGTCCAGCGGTTGACGGGACGGCGAAGGCCGAGATTGTCGCGTAGGGTCGTCCCCTCGTATTCGGTGCGGAACAGCTTCCGGCGCTGCAGCTCAGGGACGACGCCGTCGACGAAGTCGCGCAGTCCCTCGGGGAAGGTCAGCGGCATGATGTTGAACCCGTCGGCCGCACCGGCGCGGTACCATTCCTCGAGCGAGTCGGCGATCTTCTCCGGCGTGTCGCAGATGATGCGGTGCGCGCGCTGGCCGGCGACGCGCTTGTAGAGCTCGCGGATCGTCAGGTTCTCGCGCCTTGCGAGGTCGATCACCACCTTCTGGCGCCCCTGCTGCGAGTTGGTGAGCGGCACGTCGGGCAGCGGCCCGTCGAGCGGGTATTTCGAGATGTCGGTGCCGAGCAGGTCCGAGAGCGTCTTCACCCCCTGATCGGGGTGGATCAGCTCCTGCAGCGCCTCGTACTTCTTCTCGGCCTCGGCGCGCGTCTTGCCGACCACGACGAGCACGCCCGGCATGATCTTCACGTCGTCCGGGCTGCGGCCGAATTTCTGCGCGCGGCGCTTCACGTCGGCGTAGAAGTCGCGCCCGTCCTCGAGGCGCTGCTGCACGGTGAACACCACCTCGGCCGTTTCGCCCGCGAGCTCGCGCCCCACGTCGGACTGGCCGGCCTCGACGATCACCGGCCGGCCCTGGGGCGAGCGCGGCACGTTCAGCGGCCCGCGCACCTTGAAGAACTTGCCCTTGTGGTTGAGGAAATGGAGCTTCGCCGGATCGAAGGAAAGGCCGGCCGCCTTGTCCTCGATGAAGGCGTCGTCCTCCCAGCTGTCCCACAGCCCCATCACGACCTGGGCGAACTCGCGCGCCCGCTCGTAGCGCTCGGCGTGCGGGATGTGCGCGTCGAACCCGAAGTTCAACGCCTCCGACGCGGCGGACGAGGTGACCAGGTTCCAGCCGGCGCGCCCGCCGGAATAGAGGTCGAGCGAGGCGAAGAACCGCGCGACGTGAAACGGCTGGCCGTAGGTGGTGGTGGCGGTCGCGACCAACCCCACGTGGCTCGTCACCATCGAAAGCGCGGAGAAGAGCGTGATCGGCTCGGGTCGCGTGGCGGCGGTGGTGCGCGCCCAGACCTCGGGGTCGTCCGGCCCGAAGGTCGATTGCGAGTCCGCGTTGAACAGCATGTCGAACCGGCCGCGCTCGGCAAGCTGGGCAACCTCGACGTAATGCTTGATGGAGGCGTTGGCGCGCGGCGGGACCGACGGGTCGCGCCACGCCGCCACATGGTGCCCGCCGCCGTTCAGGAACAGGCCGAGCTTGATCATGCCCGTGGCGCCTCGCGCGGCCCGGACTACTCGGCGGCCGCAGCCTTCGCCTTGGCGGGCTCGGCCGGCACCACGTCCTTCACCGCGCCGGCCCAGCCGTTGGCGGTGATGTCGAACAGATTGCCCAGCGTGTCGCGGTACTTGATCTCGTAGAACGCGCCCGGCGCCGAGGCCTCGGCCCCCATCACGTACTTGGCGCCCGCGGCCTCGACCTTCTTCTGCGCCTCGGCCACGTCGTCGACCCACATGCCGAAATGATCGATGCCGTAGAACAGCTCCTCCTTCCCCCAGCCGAGCGGGCGGCCCTGCCGGTTGATGAGCGCGACGTTCATCGTGCCGTCGGTCATGTAGACGACCGTGTCGTCGCGGCGCGAGACGAACTGCATGTCGAACGCCTCCTCGAAGAACTTCTTGGCGACATTGACGTCGGACACCGAAAGCGCGATGTGGCGGAGCTTGGCCATGAGAGCCTCCATATCGGGGTCACTCATCGTCCCTTCGCCGGTGGGGCGCTGTCAACGTCCATCGAGAGATTCGCCGTTTCGCACTAAGCTGCGCGCGGGAGGGGCGGGGTGACGGCACGGGGCGCGATCGACGGCAGGCCGGGCAGGGCGCTCGCGGCGCTCGCCTGCGTGGCGCTGGTCGCGGCCATCTACTGGCCGTCCTTTTTCTCGCAGCCGGTGTTCGACGATACCGACCATGTCGCGTTCGCCGCGCGCTACGGCGCCGACCTGGGGCACATCGGGCCGGTGTTCTTCCGCCCGATCGAGCGCGCCCTGATCGGGCTCGACTGGACCCTGGACGGGCTGCATTTCTGGATCGTGCGCAGCGTGGCGCTCCTGACGCTCCTCGGCCAGGCCGCGCTGGTCGGCTGGCTCGCAGGGCGGATCGTGCCGGCCGACCGGACGCTCGCGCGGCTCGCCATCCCTGTGCTGTTCCTCGCCCATCCGATGCATGTCGCGGCGGTCGACAAGATCGACACGCTGAGTGAGACGCTGGCGGCGTTCTTCGCCCTTGCGGCGGTTGCGGTCGTGGTGGGTCTCTCCGCCCTGCCGCCCGGGCCAATCGCCCGGCGCAAGGTGGTCCGCGTCGCCGCGGCGGCCGGAATCCTTACCCTCCTCGGCATGCTGTCGAAAGAATCTTTCGCCGGAATCGCCCTCATTCTGCCGGTCCTTGCCGTGATCGCGCTGGAGTCGCGCACCGGCGCGCGCACGTTTGCCTTTTTGAGCTTTGCGGCCGCGGGGGCGGTCGCCGCTTCGGTCTATCTGCCGCTGCGCGCCGCCGCCGGCTTCGCGCTGTTCGCGTCGCCGGGGGCGCGCTACCACCTCGCCCTCGGCGCCAACGTGGCGAAGAACCTCGCGGCCGGTTACGGCGCGATCCTGTACCCGGGCTCGACCTTGCGCATCTTTGTCCATCCCGATCCCTTGTACGTCGCGATCTCGCTGGCGCTCGTCGCGGCGCTCGCCGTTGGCGGTCGGCGGAGCTTCGCCCGTTTCGCGCGCCTCGTGCAGTGCGCCGGAACGGGCGGGGCCGAGACCCGCGCGCTCCTGGTCGTCGGGCTCGCGGCGCTGGCCGCCGCCTTCCCCACCGTGCTGATCCCCGAGCTGATTTCCGAGCACCAGACGGCGCTGCCGCTCCCCTTCGTAATGCTGCTCGCGCTCGCCATTCCGGCCGCGTTCGGCCCGTCGCCACCGCGCGCGTTCGCGGTGGCGCTCGGCGTCCTTGCCCTCGCCTGGATGGCCACCGCGTCGTCGGAGAAAGCGCTGGCGGTGAAGGCCCAGAGCGACCGGGCCCGTGCGCTCGCCCCGGCGGCGCTGGAAGCGGCGGCGCCCGTCACGGCGAAGGATATCGTCGCCTGCGCGGTGGTGGACCCGGCGCATGACCGGCCAAAATACGGCATCTTCTCGATACCGGATGCGCTCGCCGCCGGGTTCCAACTCTACCGGCTCCGCCTCGACCGGCCGGCGCGCGAGCTCTACGTCGTGACGGTGCCGGCCGGCACGAAGCCGCCCGCGGAATGCGACCTCGTGCTCGCAACGCCGCGCTTGCAAACCGGCCGCGGGCGGATATGATCGCCGCCTTTCCGCCGGCCCCCACGGGACCGGCCCGGAGCGCGGGCGTAGCTCAGGGGTAGAGCACAACCTTGCCAAGGTTGGGGTCGAGGGTTCGAATCCCTTCGCCCGCTCCAAAATCACTACTTTGCGGCCCCCGCCAACACGTCCACGGCGTGGGCGTCCGCGCCTGAGGGCAGCGGCGCCGAGTGGTCGTGCATCCACGCGACGATGTCGGCCATGATCTTCTCGCCGTTCAGGTCGCGCAGCAGCATGTGGTAGCCATCCGGGTAGATGCCGATCTTGTCGCCATCGCCCTTGGGTAGCGCGCGCATCACGTCGAAGGTCGGGTCTTTCGGGATGATCTCGTCCTTGTCGCCGTAGAGCATCAGCACCGGCGGGGCCACGTGCGGCGCGGCATCGAAGGCCCGGTCCATCAAATTGACGACGCCCCAGACCGCGTCGGCGCGGGTCGCCTTGATGACCAGCGGATCGGCGGCGAGCGCGCGCAGCATCGCGACGTTGTCCGACGGGGTGATTTGCAGCCCCTGGCCGGTCAGCTTGTACCAGGGCAGGACGTGGGCAACGAACCAGAGGGCGGCCTTGGGGATGAGGCCCATGGTCTTGCGCCCCCACACGGCAGGGGCGAGCAGGATCGTCCCGGCGCAGGGCACGGGATCGGGCCGGGCGCGCGCCGCCAGCATCACGCCCCCGCCCATGCTCTCGCCCAACAGATAGAGGGGCACGCCCGGATTGGCGGCGGCGATCAGCCGGTCTGCCGTCCGCAAATCGTCGATCAGCGTCTCGGTGCCCGGCCAGAAGCCATGATGCGGCGCCTTGCCAAAGCCGCGCTGGTCGTAGGCGTAGGTGGCGATGCCGCGGGCCGCGAAATACTTCCCCGTCGCCTCGAACGCGTTGGAATAGTCGTCGAACCCGTGCAGCGCCAGCACCACGGCCTTGGGCTTGCCTTCCGGCAGCCAGTGCCGAAGCGGCAGGACAGCCCCGTCCGGCATGACCAGCCGGTCGGTCGCAAGCTCCGGCGCGGTCACCGGGGGTCCGGCCGCCTCGACGATCGGCGCGCAGCTCGAAAGCGCGAGGAGGCCAAGGGCAAGGAGCGCTCTCTTCACGTGTACGGCCGGGGGAAGACGAGAAGCGGCGAAACGATCATTCGGAGCCCGAACTGGCGCACGATGGGTGTTGCGCGGCGCGGGACCTTCGGTATCATCCGCCGGACCGCACGGTCAACGCGCGGCAGGGGGACAAAGGGTGGCAGAACCGCAGGAGCCGCAGATCGCAACGCCGGACGCGCCGGAGACCATCGAGGTCGACACCGACCGCGTCGCCTGCGACGGCGGCGGCGCGCTGGGCCATCCCCGGGTGTTCCTCACCCTGGTGGACGGCGTCGCCGAGTGCGGCTATTGCGACCGCCGCTACGTGCTGAAACCCGGAGCGAAGCCGCGCCACGCACATTAGGCGCGCCTTCCCCAGCGAGGATGCGCCATGGCCAAGGCCGCGACCAAGACCACGGAGGAGACGGCAGCGCCGGCGTCGTCGAGGCGTGCCGACGGCAAGCCCGACCACGTGTTCCTGATCGACGGGTCGGGCTACATCTTCCGCGCCTTCCACGCTTTGCCGCCGATGACGCGGCCCGACGGGACGCCGGTCAACGCGGTCTACGGCTTCACCAACATGCTGATGAAGCTGGTCGCGGATTCGGACGCCGAGTACCTGGCGGTGATCTTCGATTCGGCGCGCGCGACCTTCCGCAACGACATCTACGCCGACTACAAGGCGAACCGCGACGAGCCGCCGGACGAGCTGGTGCCGCAGTTCGGCCTGATTCGCGAGGCGGTCCGGGCCTTCGACCTCCCCTGCATCGAGAAAGAGGGGTTCGAGGCCGACGACATCATCGCCACCTATGCCAGGAAGGCGGCGGCCGAGGGCAAGGAGGTCATCATCGTCTCGTCGGACAAGGACCTGATGCAGCTCGTCGGGCCGCACGTCCGCATGCTCGACCCGATCAAGAACCGCACCATCGGGCCCGACGAGGTGGCGGAGCGGTTCGGCGTGCCGCCCGACAAGGTGGTCGACGTCCAGGCACTCGCCGGCGATTCCATCGACAACGTGCCGGGCGTGCCGGGCATCGGCGTGAAGACCGCGGCCGAGCTGATCAACGCCTACGGTGATCTCGATACGCTGCTCGCGCGCGCGGCCGAGATCAAGCAGCCGAAGCGGCGCGAGAACCTCATCGCCAACGCCGAAAAGGCGCGCCTCTCGCGCGAGCTCGTGAGGCTCCGCGACGACGTGGGGATGGTGGAGAATATCGCCGACTTCGCGGTGCGCGAGCCCGACCACGCCAAGATGCTCGCCTTCCTGCGCGAGCAGGGCTTCAAGTCGATCCTTGCCCGGGTCGAAAGCCAGCTCGCCGAGAGGGGCGTCGTCGTGCCGCCCGAGGCGGCGAATGCGGGCGAGGGGCCACCGGCGGGGGAGAAGCCGGCCCATGTCTACGAGCTGGTGCGCGATGCCGAGACGCTGCGGCGCTGGGTGGCGGAGGGCGAGCGCGCCGGCTTCGTGGCAGTCGACACGGAGACCACTTCGCTCGACCCGATGCGCGCGTCCCTGTGCGGCGTGTCCCTGTCGGTCGAGCTGGGCCGCGCCTGCTACATCCCCGTCGGCCACACCACGGGCGGCGCGCAGGGCACGCTCGATCTTGGCGAGGGCGGCGGGGTGTGCCAACTCGTCCCGGGACAAATGCCGCTGGCGGAGGCGATCGCGATCCTGAAGCCGATGCTGGAGGACCTCGGCATCCTCAAGATCGGCCACAACATCAAGTACGACATGCAGATCTTCGCGCGTCACGGCATCGCCGTCGCGCCGATCGACGACACGATGCTGCTCTCCTACGTGCTCGATTCCGGGCTGCACGGCCACGGGCTGAAGGAGCTCGGCCAGCTCCATTGCGGCCACACGTCGATCACCTACGACGACGTGACCGGCAAGGGGCGCGAGCGTATCGGCTTCGCCGAGGTCGGGCTCGACAAGGCGTGCGACTACGCCGCCGAGGACGCCGAGGTGACGCTCGCCCTGCACGCGGTCCTCAAGAAGCGGCTCGTCGCCGAGCACATGGTCGCGGTCTACGAGACGCTGGAGCGGCCGCTGGTCCCGGTGCTGGCCGAGATGGAGCGGATCGGCGTCACGGTCGACGCGGACCAGCTCCGCGCCCTCACGACCGAGCTGACCGACCGCATGGCCGAGATCGAGGCCGAGATCCATAAGCTCGCCGGCCGGCCATTCGCCGTCGGCTCGCCCAAGCAGCTTGCCGACGTGCTGTTCGAGGACATGGGGCTTTCCTCCGGCCGCAAAGGGAAGTCGGGCGTCTACTCGACCGACGCCTCGGTGCTCGAGGACCTCGCCGCCCAGGGCCACGATTTGCCGGCGCGGGTGCTCGACTGGCGCCAGCTCCAGAAGCTCAAATCCACCTACACCGACGCGCTGATCGCCCAGATCGACCCCGAGACCGGGCGCGTCCACACCTCCTACGCCCAGGCGGTGGCGGCGACGGGCCGGCTCTCGTCGAACGATCCCAACCTGCAGAACATCCCGGTCCGCACCGAGGAGGGGCGGCGAATCCGCCGCGCCTTCGTCGCGGAGAAGGGCTGGGCGTTCCTCTCCTGCGACTATTCGCAGATCGAGCTTCGCCTCCTCGCCCACGTCGCCGAGATCGGCGCGCTGCGCGAGGCGTTCCGCAAGGGCGCCGACATCCACGCCATGACCGCCTCCGAGGTGTTCGGCATCCCGGTCGAGAACATGCCGCGCGACGTGCGCGACCGGGCGAAGGCGATCAATTTCGGCATCATCTACGGCATCTCGCCGTTCGGCCTCGCGCGCCAGCTCCGCATCCCGCAGGGCGAGGCGAAGAAGCTGATCGATGCGTATTTCGACCACTATCCCGGCATCCGCGACTACACCGAGCGGACCAAGGCGTTCGCCCGCAAGAATGGCTACGTCACCACCATCTTCGGCCGGCGCATCCACACGCCCGGCATCAACGACAAGAACCGGGCGATGGCGTCGTTCTCCGAGCGCGCGGCGATCAACGCGCCCTTGCAGGGCGCGGCCGCCGACATCATCAAGCGCGCCATGGTCAGGATGGGCCCGACGCTCCGCGCGGCGAAGCTGAACGCGCGCATGCTCCTGCAGGTGCACGACGAGCTGGTGTTCGAGGTGCCCGAAGCGGAGCTCGACGCGACCGCCAAGGTCGCGACGCGGGTGATGGAAAGCGCGGCCCAGCTTGCCGTGCCGCTGGTCGTCGACACCGCCTCTTCCGACAACTGGGCCGACGCGCACTGACCCAAAGCGCCGGTGCGCCCCGGGGGTGAAATTGTGCACTGAACTTAACAGGACGGGATTAGGATCGGCGGGCGGATTCGGGCCCCTTGGATCGCCTCGCGGGCCGATTATGAGGAGACGCCGATGTCGAACGACGACGCGTTCAATCCCAACCTGCCTGATGTCACGGCCGATCGCTGTCTCGCGCGAAACGTCCCGGACAAGACGCCAACGCGAAAAGCCGTGAAGCGCCCTATCGCGTTTGTTGCGGTGGCGCTCGTACTGGGCTGCGCCGCCCCGGCCTTCGCGGGCGACAAGGTTGCGGTCGGCAAGGGTCAGGCGTTCGTGTTCTCCTTCGCCTCTATCGACCTCGGCAGCGCGAAGGGCATCTTCAAGAAATTCGGGTTCGACGAGGTGAAGCCCGTCAATTTCACGGGCGACGGCAAGGTCCAGCAGGCGATGATCGCGGGCGACGTGCAGTTCGCCATGACCGGCGGCGGCGGCCTCGCCTTCCCGGCCAAGGGCGCGGCGTCCAAGGCGGTCGCGGCCTATCAGGGCGCGCCCTACAATATGTATGTCGCCGTGCCTTACAATTCCCCGATCAAGACCGTCGAAGAGCTGCGGGGCAAGAAGCTCGCCGTGTCCTCGTCGGGATCGCTCTCCGACTGGCTGGGGCAGCGAATCAACAACATCGAGAACTGGCCCGCCGGCACGGTCATAACGGTCGCGATGGGCGGGCTCCAGCCGCGCCTCGCCGCCATGAAGACCGGCCAGATGGACGGCATGGTGATGGCCGCCGAGGTCGTCTATGCGCTCGAGGACAAGAAGGTCGTCCGGCCGCTGTTCAATTACGGCAAGGCCATCCCGAACTTCATCACCGCCGCAGTGTTCGCGAACGTCGACCTGATCGCCAAGAACCCCGACATGGTCCAGCGCTTCGTGAACGGCGTGTTCGCCACGCGGGAATGGATGCAACAGCATCGCGACGAAACGATCGCGTTCATGACGAAGGTTCTCAAGTCGACCCCGAGCGTGATGGCCCGCACCTACGACGACCAGATGCCGTCGTTCTCGAAGACGGGCGTGTTCGATCCCAAGGCGATCGATTTCATGGCCCAGTCCTTCGTCGACATGGGAATACTCAAGCGGAAGCCGACCTTCGACCAGATGGCCACAAACCGGTTCGTGCCGGCAAAATACTGAAGGGTTGCGCCGCGCACGGAGAGGGAGGGAGACATGCCGAAACTGCGCCACATCGCGCTCGCGCCCGCGCCCGCGCGGGCGAAGTAGGCCGACCGCCAGAGACGCGTATGCCCGGCGCGAAGCCGGGCATACGGTCGGTCCGAATGGGCGCGAAGGTCAGGCGGCGACCCGGATACCGGCCTTCTTCACGCTGTCGTCGACGTGGCTCTCGAATTGCTTGAAGTTCGCCTCGAACTGCTTGGCGAGCTCGCGCGCGGTCGTGTCGTAGTCCTGCTTGTCCTTCCAGGTGTGGCGCGGCGACAGCACGTCCTTCGGCACGTCCGGCACGTGGTCCGGGATCAACAGGCCGAAGTTCGGGTCGGGCGCGAGCGCGACGCCGGCGAGCTTGCCGTCGAGCGCCGCGCGCACCATGGCGCGGGTGTAGGCGATCTTCATCCGGTGGCCGACGCCGTAGGCGCCGCCCGACCAGCCGGTGTTCACCAGCCAGCACTTGGCGCCGTGGCGCGCGATCTTCTCGCCCAGAAGCTTGGCATACACCGCCGGGTGGCGCGGCATGAACGGCGCGCCGAACAGGGTGGAGAAGGTCGCCTCGGGCTTGGTCACGCCCCGCTCGGTGCCGGCGACGCGCGCGGTGTAGCCCGAGAGGAAGTGGTACATCGCCTGCTCCGGCGTGAGCTGGCTGATCGGCGGCAGCACGCCGAACGCGTCGGCGGTCAGCATGATGACGTGCTTGGGATGCTCGCCGCGGCCGCTCTCCGACGCGTTGTCGATGTAGGTCATCGGATAGGACGAGCGCGCGTTCTCGGCGAGCGTGCCGTCGTCGAAATCGGGAATGCGGCTTTCCGGCAGCAGCACCACGTTCTCGAGGATGGTGCCGAACCGGCGCGACGCGGCGTAGATCTCCGGCTCCGCCTCGGCCGACAGGTTGATCGTCTTGGCGTAGCAGCCGCCCTCGAAGTTGAACACGCCGTGGTCGCCCCAGCCGTGCTCGTCGTCGCCGATCAGCACGCGCGAGGAATCCGACGACAGTGTCGTCTTGCCGGTGCCCGACAGGCCGAAATAGACCGCGACGTCGCTGTTCGGCCCGATATTGGCCGAGGCGTGCATCGGCAGCACGCCCTTTGCCGGCAGCAGGTAGTTCAGCAGGGTGAACACCGACTTCTTGATCTCGCCGGTGTAGAGGCTCCCGCCGATCAGCACCATGCGCTCGGCAAGGTGCACCAGGACGCAGACCTCGGACCGGGTACCGTCGATCTTCGGGTCGGACTTGAATTCCGGGCAGTGTAGAATGGTGAACTCGGGCTCGAAATGCTCGAGCTCGTCGTCCGCCGGCACGATGAACATGTTGCGCGCGAACAGCGAGTGCCATGCCATCTCGGTGATGACCCGCACCTTGAGGCGGTGGGCCGGATCGGCGCCCGCGAACACGTCCTGTACGTAGACGTCGCGGTCCTTCATATACTCCAGCATCCGGCGCCGCACCGTGTCGAACGCCTCCTGGCCGATCGCCTGGTTGACGGGGCCCCAATCGATCTGGTCGCGGCTCCCCGGTTCCTCGACGAAGAACTTGTCCTTCGGCGAGCGGCCCGTGTAGATGCCGGTCTTGGTGACGATGCAGCCATCGGCCGAAAGCTCGCCCTCCTGGCGCCGGATCGACTGCTCGTAGAGCGACGGAACCCCCAGGTTCCAGTACGCGGTTCGTGCGCCAACGAGCCCGGCCTTGTCGAGCCGATGCTTGCTGATATGGGGACCTGCGTTATCCAACGCTTCCTCCTCGAATTCTAGCTGTCCGGCACGCCAGCGCGCGCGGCGGGCGACGGGAATGAGCGAACGTACGGGATCGGGCCGCGCGCCGGCCCCCCGTCCCCGATAAGGATACTAGTCTGGCCCGGCCCATTGCAACTGCGGCCGGATCACGCGGGACGAATTTGCGGACCGGCGACGAACTGAATTATGCGGCAGGTTACTGGGCTGGGCCGTGGTGGAGCTAGGGAAAGGCGCAGGGGAGCGTGTCATGGAGACCGCCGCTCGCAAGCAGAGCCGCCACCGACCGACGCTCGGGCTCCTGTTCGGCCTCGGCTCCGCCATGACGGCCGCGGCCCTCCTCACGGCCCTCTACCGATTATCAAGCCGCGGGATCGGTGAGTTGGGCGGCGGGAACGATACGGCCGTGACGTCCTTCGCGAAGCGACGTTCAGGGCGAGCCTGTCCACGGCGGGCGATGCGTCAACGAACGCGAGGCAGCCATCATGCGCCGCAACTTTCGCGAGCTCGCGGCCGGTGTCAGCCCGACTGCCATCGCGCGCAAGCTCAACGCCGAACAACGTCCGCGGTCCGCGCGGGCCGCACTGAGGCGATTCCTCCATCCGGGGTCATGCGCCTGGCGAGCGCGATGACGTCCGCGGCCAGACGGCGTTGGCGTGGGCGGATTCGTTAGAAGCTCGATCACACGTGTGTTGTCGCGCGCGCCCAGCGCGATCAATTCTGGCCCTTCGCCTTTGTGACGGGCCGGTAGAACGATTCGTTTCATAAAACGCGTCAAACGCATCGCTTGTGCCCAATATTCTGAGCGCGGGCGCATCCGCGCGAACGTAACAACTCGATGTTTTGCGGCTCCGCAAAACTCGCTCTGGGTTGCGGGTAGAGTTGTGGGCAGGTGCTAGGGTCCGGATCCGAAGTTCGTTTCAATCCGGGTTGCACACCTCCCGCACTTCGGATTCGATAAGGACACTAGCAAATTATTGATTCTAGCGTGGTATTGGATTCGAAGTTCGCCTCGATACCCGCCACAAGGAAGATAGCGAACTTCAAATCCACCATAGCGCGTTAACCATTTTATTCTTACATAATAACCGTCTTGCTGCGTACCGTGCCCTTCCGCCCAGTTCGTTAGCAATTCGGTTTGTAAATTCACCTCGCGCGAGGGGCCCGAAACGAGCTCATCATCGGCGCTTGGCGCGCCGGCGCAGCGCGGAGCGGACTAGCGTGCGCACCAAGTCGCGCGCCTCCACCCCTTCCGCCTCGGCCAGGGCGCCTATCCGATGCCACAGGCGGTTATCGAAAAAATACTCGGCGTGCTGGCGCTCCGCGGCCTTGAGCAGCGACTGCGCCAGGCCACGTCGCACCTTCAGGATGACTTCTCGGTGCTCGTGAAGCACGGAGTCGGCCCCACTCTTTACCACGGGGGTGCGGCCTTGTTCGAGGCCGTTCCCGCGTGACCCGAACCAAGATGGATTCGCGCGATCGATGCGGGCCGAAATCGGATGTCCCAATTCTCGCGCCGCCGGGAGCGCGCGCGGATGAAGTGATGTAGCGTGCCGTCGTTGCCGCTGCCCGATCCTGCGCGGGGGCGAAAACGGAAAGCCCCGGCAGATGTGTCCACGCTCGTCTGCCGGGGCCCCCCGCGTCGCACGGGCTTCCGCGTGCCGACGCGTACCGCTTGCCTTCGCCAGTTCAGGTCCAAGCCGATCCGTGAGCCACATCCCGTGTCGTCCATCCGCCCCGCGCGGCGGGTCCTCGGCTCGTCAAGGTCACGGGTCCCGCACATGCTCAGCGCAAGACAACGACCGTGACCACCGCGACGAGGACGGTGCCGCCGACCCCCGCAATGATCTTGAGCCTGTGCACGAGATCATTGACCTTCGCTTCCTCCGCCGCGACCCACTCGCGCGCGAAGTCGGTCATCTCCTTGGGCATGAGCGGGTCTCGCTCCTCCCGCGCCAGCTCTTCGCGAACCTTCGCGAGCCCCAGGACCTCATACCGGGACCGCAACAGGTCCCGCTCCTTTTCGCTCATTTCCATGGGCGACCTCTGCACGCCAAGCCACGCGCCATAATATGAGTCAGAATTTCTGAACCGACAAATAATAAAAACAAGTCGACAGGAAGTTAATATTTAGAATATTTGGTACGGCTACCATTCGATATGACAAAATATAAACTTTTAATTCGCTGTGTTTTAGATTGTTCGGAAAATGATTTGTTTACAGTCCTATCAAATAGTAGCCGTGAGGCCGCTCCCGGTGGGCGGCCTGGTGGAGAGCGAAGTCGTTGGATCACGTCACCCCCATCGCAGCTGACCCAGGCGCCGTCGCGATCGGAATCCCGCTCGAACTGACCCCGCTTCTCGCGCCGCACCGCCAGCAGCGCAACATCAAGATCCGCATCGATCGGCTGCCTCGAAACGCACGCCTGTCCAGTGGCCAGAACAACGGCGACGGATCGTGGTCGCTGATGCCCGACGAAATAGACGGGCTCTATTACATGCCGCCGCCCGAAGTGGACGTGACGCATGCCATCGGCGTCGCGATCAGCAGCCTCGACGGCGGTTACGCGACTGTCCTCGCGCGCCACGACATGGTCGTGTCGCCTGAGGATGCCGTCGCCGTAACGGCCCCCGGCGCCGCGAATCACGGCGCGGGCGCGAAGGGGTCGCCGGTCGGCACGGAACTCAGCCGCATTCGCGAAGAGTTCACGGCCATCAAATCCGCCCTCGCCGCACGCGAGAACGAGCTCGCGGAGACGCGCCAGCGCATTGAGCGGGCGCGCATGGAGCGTGAGCGCCAAGCCGTCGAGGCCGAACTCGCCGCCGCGCGGTCGGCGTGGGACGCAGAGCTGCAAGAAAAGCTCGAGGCGGCCGCGACCCAGGCGGAAGAAACCCTCCAGCGCCATCGCGCCGCCTGGCAGGCGGACGAGGCGGAACGGCGCGCGGCAGCGGAACAGGACGGGCGCGCGCGCTCGGAGCGCGCGCTGATGGAGGTCAGAGGCACCCTTGCCGCGCGCGACGCTGAGCTCATTGAGGCACGAAACGCCATCGAGCTTGCGAAAAAGACGGCCGCGGCTGAACTCGCAGCCGCGCGCACCGGCTGGCAGGACGAGCTCGACCGTCGGCTGGCCGCCGCGGCCGCCGCGGCCGCCGCCGCGCTCGAGCAGTCCCGCGAGTCCTGGCGGGCAGAGCAAGAGGAGCGCCTCGTCAAGGCGGAGGAGCGCTATAAGGCCGAGCTCGAAGAAGCCCTCGATCGCGCGCGCAGCGACCATGCGGCCGAGTTGCGGGAGGAAAAGGCAAGGCGGCACGCGCAGCTCGAACAGGCGCTCGGTGAAGTAAAATCGACCCTCGCTTCGCGGAACGATGAGCTCGTCGCCCGCGACGCCGAGCTCGCGATGCTCCGTGCCGAGTCCGCGCGGGCGCTCAAAACCGCGGAAGCGAGGCTGGAAGACACCCAAGAACGATCACGGGCGGAGTTAAAAAAGGCGCTCGACCGCGCAGCGGCGGACGCGGCGGCGACCCTTGAGCGCGCGCGCGTCGCGTGGCAGGCTGAACAGCAGGATCGTGTCGCGGGCGCCGAGAAGCATGCGGCGGCCAACCTCGACGACGTCCGCGCGCGGCTGATGGCAGATAAGGAAGCCGAACGCGCCGAAGCGGAGGCGCGTCGCGAAGCGTCGGAACGGGCGCTCGCGGATATCAGGGTGCAAATCGCCGCGCGCGAACGCGAATTGAGTGACGCGCGAGCCGAGTTGGAGCTTGCGCGCGAGACGTCCGCCTCCGACGCTGCGTCGCAGCGGATCGGCTGGGAGGCAGAGCTCAAAAAGCGGCTTGAGGCGGCCGAGGCCGACGCCGCCGAGGAGCTCGCGCGCGCCCGGGCCGACTGGCAGGCCCAACATGAAAATGCGCTCGCCCAGATCGGGCAGCGCGCCACCGAACGTGTTGCGGCGGTCCGCGCCGACGCCGAAGCGGCGAAGGCGCAGGAGCTGTCTGCCGCGGAAGCCCACTGGCGCGAGGAGTCCGCCCGTGAGGCCGGCGAGCTGAGGGCAGCGCTCGATGCGCGCGAATCGGAGCTGCGCCGTCTCCGCCACGAAGTCGAACGGGCGCGCGCCGAGGGCACACGGCGCGAGATTGACGCCGGGGTCACGGTGGCCCGCGAGGCCTGGAAAGCCGAACTGCGCTCTCGCGTCGACGAGGTGCGCGCGGAAGGCGAAAACGCCCTGGCGGAAAGCCGCGCCGCCCTCGACGCGGATTGGGAGGCGCGCCTCACCGAGCAGCAACGCCGATGGCAGGAGCGGCTCGGCCAGGCACACAAGGCGCTCCGCGAGGAGAGCGAGGCCGCGGTCGCTAAAGCCCAGAAGCGATGGGAAACGGAAGAGGCGGTCCGTCTCGCCCGCGCGAAGGCTCAGTGGCACGAGCAGTCGGATCACGCACTTGCCGAGGTCAAGGCCCAGGCCCGCCGCGCCGAGGGTGCGCTGGCCGATCTTCGGGCGGCCACGGCGCCGGCGGCCGCTGCCGAACCCGATGCGGACAACGATCTCGGTCGCCTCGCGGACGAGCTGTCGAGCATGAAGGAAGCGCTCGCCGCGCGCGACCTCGAGCTCAATCAGGCCAAAAGCGAGCTCGATCTCGAGCGCGACTGCTGGGTCGAGGAAACAAAATCGGCTCTCACTAAGGCGCGCGAAGCATGGGAGGTCGAGGAAGTCCATCGCCTCCTCGCCGCACGCGAGCAGTGGAAAAAGTCCGCGCCGACAGAGCTGGCGCGCAGCGCCGTCACCAGCGCCGCCGAAGGCTTGCGTCATACGGAACTCTCGCGACGCCGCGCCATGCAGGGGCTCGCCGCCCTCGTGACGATCACCTTGGTTGCGACCGGCCCGCGAATTAAAGAGCTCGTTGTCACCGAAGTGTGGCCGACGGTCGTCGCGCTGGCGAGCCCCCCTGAACCTCGACCCGCCCCGGTCGCGCCGGACCCGGTCGCGCCCGAGCCGGTCGCGCCCGAGCCGCCGGGAGCGGCGAAGGTGCTGGCCGAGGTCACCGTTGCCGTCCCGGTCGCGAATCTGCGGACTGGCCCGTCGACTTCGACGGGCGTCGTCGGCACCCTCAGCCGCGGCGACCGGCTTGACGTTCTGGATCGGCGCGAGGGATGGCTCCTCGTCCGAACCCTTGGCCAGGGCAGCGACCGGCCGCGCGAGGGCTGGATCTTCCGCTCCCTGATCGCCCAGCGAAACGGCAACTGAAACACGCCCGGGCCACGTCCCTGGACGTAACCACAGATGTCTGCGAGAAACTGGCGGACAGGGCGTCCGCCCGTGGAGCCCGAATACGTCCGTGATATCAAGAAGATGCCTAGGCGATGTCTTGCCTTACCCTTACGGCTACCCACACCCGTGAGCCGAATTTAGGCGGCCAATAGCGAGCGACGACGTACCAATTCCCTCGCCAACCGCGGCTTTGAACTGCTCTCGTGCGCGCTCTTCGGAGAACGGCTCAGGTGTGCCACCCACCAATGTGACGGCAGTGAGGCCGAGCCAGTCGTGGAGCCTTCCCTCGTCGAGCATTCGCGCCTCGGCGGCGAGGAAGGCCTGCGCCTCGAGGAGGTTCACGGCGCCGCCCGCTCCACCGGCTGGCGCGCCGCGATGGTGATGGGGCTTTCGCCCCTCATCATCGCCTGCCAAGCGTAATAGATCGCACGCTGCGGCACCTCACTGGAAGTGTGGCCGATACGCTCGCCGTTCGGGCCGCGCTTCTCCGCCTCCAGCCCGCGGTTCAGCCAGACCCACGGCTCGACCTCGTCATACTCTGCGGCGCGGCACCCCTCGTGGATGCGCTCGAAAATCTCCAGATCGTCGGGCGCGCCGTACCCGGCCGGACCGTAGAAGAAGGTATGGTTGCGGATACGGCCGCGGTTCACCGGCGCCGGCGCGCCGGGCAAAGCCACGTGGTACCGCCACACCTCGGTGCGGTCGACCGCGACGGGGCGCATCAGCCGCACGTTCTCGGCCGAGACCGCGCAGTTGGGGAAAAGCTGCATCCGCCAATTGGTGGTCAGCACATACTCGGCGCGCTCGCGCCCAAGCCGCTCGGTCAGCGCCGCCACGTAGTCCGGCGGGTAGGTCTTGATCCTCAATCAGTTCGTGAACCTGTCGGGCATACCGGAATCCATCCTGTCATTCATCGAGGGGCTGCACGCCGCGCCGATGGAGGTCGTGCTGGTGATCATCGCGATCTACGTGTTCCTGGGCATGTTGATCGACTCGATCGCCATGATCTTCCTGACCGTGCCGATCTTCGTGCCGGTGATCTCCGGCCTCCATTTCGGGTTCGGCGACGTGCTGATCTGGTGGGGAATCGTGCTGGTGATCCTGGTGGAGATGAGCCTGATCACCCCGCCGATCGGGCTCAACCTGTTCATCATCAAGTCGATGGTGCCCGAGGTGCCACTGATCAGTATCATCAAGGGCATCGTGCCGTTCTTTTGCGGCGACCTGGTGCGGCTCGCCATCATGGTGTTCTTTCCGGCCGTCGTGCTGTGGCTGCCGCGCCTGATGGGATGAGGGCAGCGATGGAAGCCGCCCTTCCCTCCGGGTTGCGGAACCGCGTCGTGGTGGTCACTGGGGCAGCGCGCGGCATCGGAGGCGCAATCGTCGACGGGCTGCCAGAAGCGCCGCATGTACTCGCCGCATGGCGTTCCCGCACCGACTGCGTGATTTCGGCATCCTCCGGACGTTTCCCTCCATGTCAATTCGCGCGCGATTCCCGGCGTTCAGGGCGAAATCGCGTGGCGCGCCACCTCTTCGTCCTGCTCGGCGGTTGCGCCGCTGACGCCGATCGCGCCCTTGAGTTCGCCGTCCTCGAAGATCGGCACACCGCCCGCGAGGGGGACGAGCTTGAACGCGACGATCGAAGCGATGGTCTGGCGCGTGGCCTCGGGGAGCTGGGCGAGCGCCCCCGTCGGCCGCTTGAAGTTCGCAGCGGTCACGGCCTTCGCCTCGGCGATGTCCGGCGTCATGAGAGCCGCGCCGTCCATGCGGTCGAGCTGGACGAGCTGGCCGAACGCGTCGACGACGGCGAGCGACACCTTCACGTCCAGCGCCTTCGCCTTTTCGATGCCGCGGTCGACATAACGCAGCGCCTCGGATAACGAGATCGACATTTTGGTGTCCCCGATGCGCCGCGTCACTCCACGCCGGCGTGCTGCTCGAAATACGGGATTTGCAGGGCATAGGCGGTGACCACGTCCTCGCGACTTACCGTCTTGCCGTCGAGCTCGATCTTCATCCCGCCCTCGTGCGCCGAAAGGCTCGAGGCGAAGCCGCCGACGACGCGGCCGTTCTTCTTGATGGGCATGGCCCCCGGACCGGGAAACAGGCCGCGGGGAAGCAGGCTCTCGTAGCCGGCGAAGCGCACCGGGTGCTCGTCCATGCGCGCCGAAAAGCCCATCGTCGGCCGGCCTGTCACGGCCGCCAGGTACGCCTTCGATCGTGCCAGTGCGGCCGCGGCGGGCGGGGCGCCGTCGACCCGCGAGATCGACATCAGGTTGCCGCCCTCGTCCACGACGGCATACGCCGATATCCATCCCACTTCGACAGCCTTTTCGACGGCACGCTTCAGGATCTCCCGCGCCTCCTGCAATGTCAGCTTCTCGCTCATCGATTTCCTCCCTTACCCTTCTCCAAGCGTCGGTCGGGCGCTGCGCCCCGCAGGCAATCGAGGATCAGACCGGGCTTTGGCGGCGCTTCGTCGCCACGCCACGCGACATGGCCGTCCGGCCTCACCAGGACGAGACTTCGCTCGAAGAGAGACCGCGCCTCGGGATCGTCGATCGTCACGACGTTCAAAGGCATGCGCCGTCGTGCAGCCGCCTCGCGAAGCCCATCTGTTGCTCCACCGCCGCCGAGATCGAACAAGGCGAACCCGCGGCCGAAGAGGTCGAGAGTCGAACGGCCGTCCGCGAGCCAGACGTGCGGCGCCCGTCCGCCCGGCCGTGCTGACGGACGGTAGATTTCGGGTTCATCCGGAACAGATGCGCCGGCGCAAGGCCGCGCCGTGCGCACCGTCCTCCGCGAGGCGGTCGAGCCCGTCGCCCCAACCGGATTGGGCGAGGTGGAAACCCGTCGCACCTTCGACCGCGCGCCGGCCGACTGGAACGTCATCTGCGCTCGCCGCGGAGCAGCGCCTCAGCATTCCCGCGCCCGATCGCCCGGGCAAGGGCGGGTGGCAGCGCGAGCTGGGAGAGCCCATCGACCGCCGCCCCGATCGGAAAGAACGGATAGTCGCTGCCGAACAGCATATGCGTGTCGGGGACGAGCCGGCGCATGGCCTCGAAATTCACCGGCGCATAACCTTGCGCCATGTCGAAATAGAACTTGCGGTATTCCGCCTCGACGCCGTCCGGAAAGGTCTCGCGCACCTTCTTCGGGAAATCGGGGCGGGAGTTCTGGGCCATCCCCTGGATGCGGCCGACGAGAAGGGGCATCGTTCCGCCGTCGTGCGCGAAAATGAAGCGGATATTGGGGAAGCGCCGCGGCACCTGGGCAAGCAGCAGGCTGAACATCGTGCGCGCCGAGTTCATCGGCCATTCGATCCAGGACCCGAAGACGGGCGCGGCCATGTAGCTCAGCCGCGCGCAGCAGGGCGCGTCGGTCGGGTGCACATAGACCACCGCCTTGCGACGCTCGAGCTCCTCGTAAAGCGGCGTGAAAACCGGATCGCCGAGCCACAGGTCGCCATAGCTCGTCTGGATGCCGAGCCCGTCGGCCTTCAGCGTATCGAAGGCGTATTCGATCTCCTTCAGGCTGCTGTCGATGTCAGGCAGCGGCAGGGCGACGAACAGGCCGAAGCGTCCGGGATGATCTTGCCTGAGGCGCATCACATAGTCGTTCCAGGCACGCGCGTTGCGCCACGCGTCCCCTGCGCCGACGGAGCTCCATCCCGAGGCGGACGACACGAACCCGGTTGCGACGCCATTGCGGTCGAGCTCCTCGATCGCGCGCGCCGGCGTCCAGTCCGCCGGGCCGCCCGCGACGCGCGACAGCTCCGAGCCCGGCATCACGATATGATAATGAACGTCAAACCGCCCCTCTTCGTCCGCCATGGCGAATTTCCCCTACCCGAACCGGCACGGCTCACCGCGCCCTCGCCTCAGTCTAGCCTCTTGCGCCATTTCCCGCCCGACCAATCGCCGATGATATCGGAATGGCGTCCCGGCCTAACGCCACCGGCGCTCGCGATTTTCGCCGTCTGGTCCTTCAGCAAGTTGTAGACCGCCTGTGTCCTTGAAGGAGCCCTGCCCCCATCGCCGACAGAAGGAGCCTGGCATTGATCTAGATCAAGGTACCCGACCCGGCGTCAGCGATCCTTCCGGCAAGAACCGCGATCAGGAGGATTCGATGCAGAAGCGGGATGGCTCGCGCGATCTTTCGCCATTTGTCCAGAAACAGGACGGGAATTGGGACCGTCGAGCGTTTCTCCGGGGCGCAGGGCTGGCAACGGCCGGCGCACTTGCGACCACCTTCCCCCTGACGCGACGCACTTTTGCCGCCGGCGCGCCGGTCTCGCCGGGCGTTCCGGCAGGAACCCGCGCAGAGGCGACGCTCGCGGCCCTGCCGGGGAAGAAGAAGCTGATCCGTCTTTCGGACATGCCGCCGAACTACGAGACGCCCGTTTCCTATTTCCCCGACACGATCACGCCGAACGACGCCTTCTTCGTCCGCTATCACCTCGCCGACATCCCGGAGGTAAAGCTCTCGGAATGGAAGTTGACGATCGGCGGAGACGCGGCCGATCGTCCCGCCCAGTACGACATGGCGGCGCTGAAGAGCGGCTTCGAGCCTGTCGAGCTCGTTGCCGTCTGCCAGTGCTCGGGCAATCGCCGCGGCCTGTCGCAGCCCCACGTGCAAGGCGTGGAGTGGGGCTACGGAGCCATGGGCAATGCGCACTGGAAGGGCGTGCGGCTCAAGGATTTGCTCGCCAAGGCGGGAGTCAAGAAAGAGGCCGTCGAAATCGCGTTCAACGGCGCCGATGGGCCCGTTCTCGACAAGACGCCCGACTTCATCAAGAGCATCCCGGTGTGGAAGGCGCTCGACGACAACACGATCATCGCCTACGAGATGAACGGCCAGCCGCTCCCGCATTTCAACGGCTTCCCGGCGCGCGTCATCGTGCCGGGCTGGACGGCGACCTACTGGATGAAGCACGTCATCACGATCAGCGTGCTTTCCAAGCCGCAGGGCGGTTTCTGGATGAACCCGGCCTATCGCATCCCGATCGGAAAGTTCCCGATCGTCGACCGGTTCACCTCGCAGGAGACGGCGACGAACACGCCGATCACCGAGATGGTGGTCAACTCGCTGATCACCAATGTGACGAGCGGCGAGAACGTACAAAAGGGTCGGCCGGTCGAGGTGAAGGGCTTCGCCTGGGACGGCGGCTTCGGCATCAGCATGGTCGAGGTTTCGCAAGACGGCGGGCGGTCCTGGCGCGACGCGACGCTGGGACAGGACCTCGGGCGATTCTCGTTCCGCCCCTGGAGCTATCGCTTTACTCCCGCACGGGCCGGAACCTACACGGTGATGGCCAAGGCGACCAACCGGATAGGCGCCACGCAAACGCTCGACCTCAACTTCAACCCGGCCGGCTACCACAACAATGTGATTCAGCGCGTCGCGCTGATCGCTGCCTGAGGAGAATGGCCATGAAGCAGATTCTCGTGATCGGGCTGCTGGCGATTGCGCCCGTCTCCGCCTTCGCGCAGGAGGGCGCGATCGCTCTGAAGGACGCGCCCGGAAAGGCGCAGGTGGAAGGCAATTGCGCCGGATGCCACTCGCTCGCCTACATCCAGATGAACTCGCCCTTCCTCGACAAGGCCAAGTGGGAAGCAACCGTGAAGAAGATGATGGCCGCCTTCGGGGCGCCGATCGAGCAGAAGGACGTACCTGTCATCGTCGAGTATCTCGCGAAGAACTACGGCGGGTGAGGACTGACCGCAGCGCGATCGAATGCCCATCGCGGCCGATCGTCGGCGCGCGTGACGAGAGAGTGCGTCCACTATCGGCGCGGCGCTGGCGCGGCGCCGATGCAAGACATCGCTGCGCGTACTTCCCGGTAGCGCGCATTAGGCGTTCGGCCCCCGCGACAGCATGCACCGTCCCGTCCGCGCGCCGCGTGACCCAGGGAACCCTCGCGCCACAGTCAAACCGGACAATGAATTCGGTTCGAAAGGCGACCTTGCCGCTGCGGCCCTCGACGATTCGAACAAGACGCCTCGGACCAGGCCCGAGCGGCATGAAGTCGATCACCGAGGCGGTGCCGCCTGACGTACGGTATTCGGTCTCCAGGATCAGGGTGCCGAAGCGATAGCGCGGCTGACGTCCGCCATTGCGTGTCGCGGCGCGATCAGCCAACGCCCGTTGTCTGCGCTGCCGAGCAGGGCCGCGAAGCAGGCAGCGGAGTCGAAACGCGGCCAGCACAGCCAATCGACGGAGCCGTCGCGGCCGACGAGCGCCGCTGTCTCGCAGTCGCCGATCACTGCGTAGTCTTCGACGCGCGACGCCATTTATCCGGCCACTTCTTCGGGCCAATCGGTCAGGATTGCCGTGCCCCGGTCGCGCAGCAGCGCAACGGTCGGAGCGAGCTCGGCGTTCGCGCCGAGAAGGTCACCATCGACGATAAAGACGTCGGGCGAAAACGAGCGCGCCGTACCCTCGATGACGGAAGCTCGGATAAGTGTCATGAAGCGGCTCCCAGCGCCGATATGGCTTGCGGCGCATTTGCCGTTCGCGCGCCGCGTACGGCCGGGAAGCCGCACGAAATCGACCCGGTCGGCGGGTTCGAGATGCCCCGCGAGCGGGGAGCCGGTGAGAATTACCACCGACGAATCCGGTCCGCGCGCGACCAGCGAGAGCGCGATCTCGCGGGAGTGCCGGAAGCCACCAAGCCCGCGCAAATCCTGGCTGTAGATAAGAACGCGCCGATGCCGTTCGATCATGCCGTCCATATGACCCCGGGTCCTCGCTCCTGCACGCCCGATCTACCCACCAATACGTGACCGCCCGGCAAGCGGCTTGGCACATCCTGCCGCGAGTTTGCGAAACCGACGGTGACCCGTGCCGTAGTCATCCCGGTGCAACCTTCGCGCAAATTTCGGAAAACCGGCGTCGGATCGATAAAGCGTGCGCATCCCTGCCGCCTATCTTTGCCCTATGCTCAACTCCTCAGCAGATGCGACGCGGGCGGCCGGGCGGCCCGTTTTGGCCGTGACGGCCGTGCTGTTTGCTGCGGCCGTCGCGACATTGAACGACGGTCTGCCAGCATTCGGTTTGGCCGACCTGCGCGGCGGATGGGGGCTGGGAGTCGATCAAGGCTCGTGGCTGCCGACCGCGTTCCTCGCCGCTCAGGTCGTCGCCGCAATTGTCGCGCCCTCCTTGACGGCCGCGTTCGGGATCCGGCGCCTGCTGACCTGGGGGACTGGGGTGCTGATCGCAGCTTCGGCAGCGCTACCCCTCGTGCATATGCCGGATCTCCTTTTCGCACTGGACGTCGTGCGCGGCTTCACCATCGGCATGTACATCCCATCGGCCATCCCCTTCATCATGCGAAGCCTGCCGATGCAGTGGTGGATCTGGGGCATCGCCGCCTACGCCTTCCGCTTCGTCTTTTCGCAAAACGTCGCGGCCGCGACCGAGGCCTTCCTGATCGACCAGGGTGGCTGGCAATGGATCATCTGGAAGGACCTCCCGCTCACGGCCATCCTTCTGCCCTTGATCTGGATCGGGATGCCGCGCGAGCCGGTGAACCGCGCCCTATTCTTGGGGCTCGACTGGATCGGCATCGTGCTGGCCGGCGCCGGCGCCTCGTTCCTCTATATCGGCCTCGACCAGGGTGAGCGGCTCGATTGGTTCCATTCTGGCCTTGTGTGCGGCCTGTTTGCCGCGGGCGGTTTGCTGCTCGTCGGATTTTTGATGCATGAACGCCGCACGCCGGCGCCGTTGATCGACCTGACGATCTTCCGAAACGTCAATCTTCTGACACCCCACATCCTCATTGCCGTCTACGTTTTCGGCGGGGCCGCGACGGCGTTCCTCGTTCCCAACTACCTCGCGACCATCCACGGGCTGAAGAGCCTCGAAATCGGCGATGCGCTGATCCGTGTCGCGCTGCCGCAAATCGTCGCCATTCCCGCCGCGGTCCTGCTTGTCCGCTATTTCGACGTGCGCCTCGTACTTGCTTCCGGTCTTGCCCTGATTGCGGGAGGCGCCTGGCTCAACACCCTTCTGACGCACGACTGGATCGGCGAAACCTTCACGCCATCGCTGCTGGTCGAAGCGGTCGGCCTCGCCCTCGCGCTTGTCGCCCTGATCGTCTTCACGTTCAGCCATGCGGCGCCGGCTCAGGTACGGACGCTCTCGACCACCATCCAAACCGCGCGGCTCCTGGGCGCCGAAATCGCCGTGGTTACGATGCATCGGTTCGTCGACCTGCGCGAGCAGCTCTATTCGAACCTGATCGGACTGCACGTGACATCCGCGGCGAGCGCCGCGGATCCCGTCACTGGCGCGGTTCGCGCGCACTTCGCGACGCGCGAGGTCGACTCCGTGCGGGCCGCCGGCCAGATGATCGCCCAGATCGCCCGGGCCGTCGCCCGCGAGGCGCACGTCCTTGCCTATATCGACGCATTTTGGATCGTCGCCTGGACGATGACCGGAACGCTGGCGGTGGTGGCCCTGCTGCTCAGGCGGCCGCCGGGACCGACCGTCGCGCGGCTGGGCGCAACGAGATGACGGAGGCCGACATGGACGCGCTTGCGACTTCCCCGAACGTCACCGATCACCCGCCGGAACCGCCGCCGAAGCGCAGACGCCGCTGGGCAGACGGTGCCATTTCCGTCGCGATCATCGCGCTCGCCGCCGGACTCGCCTATCTCCTCGCCACCAACTGGAATGCGTGGGTCGGCGGTCGGCGCCTTCAATCGACCGACGATGCCTATATCGCCGCCGACGTGCGACCTCTGAACGCGCACGTCGCCGGCTACGTCGAGTCCGTTCCGGTCGACGATTTCCAGCGCGTCAAAGCGGGCGAGACGATCGTCACCATCGTGGACGCGGACTATCGCGCCAAGCTTAGGGAGGCGAAGGCCAACCTGGCGGCGGCGCAATCGGCGCTCGTGACCCTGAACAACCAGATTGTCGTGCAGCAAGCGAACGTGCGCGCGGCCAGAGCGACGGCTGGGATCACCGAGGCCGCTCTTCATCGCGATCTGCTCGAAGCGAAGCGCCAGCGCACGCTTTTGAAGCGCGGGCTGGCAGGGACGCGGCAGAAGGTCGAGGAAGCCGACGCGGCGTTGCAGCAGGACGAAGCAACGTTGTCGCGGGACCAGGCCAACGTGAACGCCGCGTCTGCCCAAGTGGCAATGCTGCAGAGCGAGCTTCTTAGGCAGCAAGCGGTCATAAATGCGACCAAGGCCGCGACCGAGCTCGCCCGCATCGACTTCCATTACACCAAGATCGTTGCGCCGGCCGACGGCATGATCGCGCGCCGGCTTGTGCAGCCAGGCCAATACGTCAATGTGGGCACCCAGGTCACCTCGTTCGTGCCGTTGCCGATGGTGTGGGTCATAGCCAACTATCGCGAGACCCAGATGACCCGCGTCCGCCGCGGTCAGTCCGCGCGCATCGCGGTCGATGCGTTCCCCGGCGTCACCCTCACGGGCCACGTGGACGGCTGGTCGCCGGCCTCGGGTGCCGTGTTTTCGCTGCTGCCCCCCGACAACGCGACCGGCAACTTCACCAAGGTCGTGCAGCGCATCCCGGTGAAGATTGTGATCGACGGCGCCGGCAAGATCGGCGACCTGCTGCGCCCCGGCATGTCCGTCGTCGCTACCATCGACACGGCGGCGGCTGGCGCAGGGGCGGCCAACGCCGAGCCGACGAAGCCATAAAGGATCGGCCCATGAGAATCGCGGGCGCGTTGCCGTTCGTTGTCGGGATCGCCCTTGCCCTGGCCGGCTGTGGCGAGACGAAGCCCTCGTTGCTCAACGGCGATTATCGGACGGCCACGCAGGCTGCCTTGGCGCGGCTCGGCGTCCCCGCCTCCGATGTCAGCGACATCGCCCTCGTGCCCGACCGCGGATACGGAGGGATGATCACCGGCTATCACGTGTGGGCGCGACGAATCTCCTGCCGCGGCTGGGTGGTCTTCCTCTATGTCGGAGGGGACGTCATCGATCCCTACGCCACCGGCGACTGCGAGCTGCAATAGGCATCGCGGTCAATCGGCGACGCGCAGGACGATCTTGCCCGGCTTGTGCGGTGCGCCATCGAGCGAGCCTTCACGGCACGTATTGGCGTCGACCCCGAGACGCGTCGGAATGGCCTGGGAGGCTGAACGCGCCGAGTGTCGCGGCGCCCGCCCCTGGGAACGGCGCGAATTTCCGCAACATTTCGCTGCTTCGTGAAATCGGGCCACCGCCCCGGCATGGTCGATTGTCGGCGACCGAATCCCCGGGGAGCGAGACATGACATCAGCAACCACGGACGGACAGGGGCAGGCGGCGAGCGGCGCGCCCGACGCCGAGCGTCTCCCCTCCCGCCTTATCCTGATCGCGACCATCGCGGCGCTGGGCGGATTACTGTTCGGCTACGACACCGGCGTCATTTCCGGTGCACTCCTTTTCCTGCGCACGGAATTTGCGCTCTCGCCCGGAATGCAGGGCATGGTCGCGGGCATCGCGCTGGTCGGCGCGGCGGCGGGCGCGATGGTCGCCGGCGACCTCGCCGACCGCTACGGAAGGCGCAAGGTCATCCTCATTACCGCCCTGATCTTCATCCTCGGCTCGCTTGTCGCCGCCGTCGCGTATCAGCTTTCGGTGCTCCTTCTCGGCCGCCTGATCGTCGGCGTCGGCATCGGTCTCGCCTCGATGCTCACTCCGCTCTATCTGGCAGAGACCGCCCCCGCGCGAAGCCGGGGCGCGCTGGTGTCGCTCAACCAGCTGGCGATCACCTGCGGCATCCTCGTTTCCTACCTCGTCGGCTATCTGTTCTCGGCCGGTGGTGCATGGCGCTGGATGCTCGGGCTTGGCGCGGTACCCGGCGTGATCCTGTTCTGCGGCATGCTCGTCCTGCCCGAGACGCCGCGCTGGCTCGCCGGCCACGGCCGGGTCGCGGCGGCGCGATCAGTGCTTGCGCGGCTGCGCGGCGCGGGCAAGTTCGAGGCCGAACTGCACGACCTCCGCACCGACCTGCAGCGCGAGGGGCGCATCGTCGGCTGGAGCGCCTTGCTCGACCCCGCCGTGCGCGGACCGCTCGTGGTCGGCGTCGGGCTCGCCATCTTCCAGCAGATCACCGGGATCAACACGGTGATCTATTTCGCGCCGACCATCTTCCAGATCGCGGGGTTCTCGTCGGCGTCGGCCGCGATCCTCGCGACCGCCGGCGTCGGAGTCGTCAACGTGGCGATGACGGTCGTCGCGATCCGGCTGATCGACCGTATCGGCCGCCGCGCCCTGCTGCTGAACGGGCTCCTCGGCATGGCGGCGTGCCTGATCGTGCTCGGGGCGAGCTTCGCAATCGGCAGCTCGTCGCCTGGGCTCGGCTGGATCACGGTCGTGAGCCTCGCCGCTTATGTCGGGTTCTTCGCCATCGGACTGGGCCCGGTGTTCTGGCTCCTCATTTCGGAGATCTTCCCACTCTACATTCGAGGCCGCGGCATGGGGGTGGCGACGATCGCCAACTGGGGATCGAACCTGTTGGTCACGGTGACCTTCCTTAAGCTGCTCGACGATCTCGGCCGACCGGCGACCTTCCTCCTCTACGCGCTCCTCACCATCGTCGCTGTGTTCTTCACGCGGAGCGCGGTGCGCGAGACCAACGGCCGAAGCCTCGAGCAGATCGAGGCCGAGCTCCGCGCGCAGACGGTGGCAATGCCATGAGCGCGCGAAAGCGTCTGGCGGCGCCCGCCCTGCTTGTCGGCGCGCTAATGGCGTCCGGCGCGGCGCGGGCCGATTCCGCCGCGGGCTGGGTCGAAGGCCGCTACATGACCGGCGATTGGGGCGGGCTCCGGACTGCCCTGGCGGAGGATGGCATTTCGCCGCGCGCCCACTATGTCTCGGAGCTTGCGGCCAACCCATCCGGCGGGCTGCGCCAGGGCGTCCGCAACGCGCAGCAATTCGATTTCGGGGCCGACCTCGATCTCGACAGGCTGAATGTCATCACGGGCGGCCGCCTCCATGTCACCTTCACCCAGCGCGCGGGACGTAGCCTCGCTGCCGACGACATCGGCAACCTGATCTCGGTGCAGGAGATCTATGGCGGCGGTCAGAATTTCCGACTTGCCGAACTCTCCTTCGACGAGACTCTGTGGAACGGTGTCGTCTATACCAAAGTGGGCTGGACCCATGCCGCGGACGATTTCGCACATTCGCCGATTTACTGCTACTTCCAGAACAACGGGTTCTGCGGCCAGCCGGCCGGTATTCCCATATCCAGCGGCTTCACCACCTTTCCGGTCGGAAGCTGGGGCGGGCTGGTGAAGGTGGCGCCGGCGCGCGGCGTCTATCTCCAGGCCGGCGCGTATGAGGTGAACCCGACCCTGGCCACGTCGGGCAACGGCTTCAAGCTGTCGACGTCCGGCGCGACCGGCGCGATCGTCCCGGTCGAGGTCGGCTGGCACCCGACATTGGGCGCCCAAGCGCTGCCCGGCAACTACAAGATCGGCGGCTATTACGACACATCGCGCACCGCCGACCTCGGGGCGTCCGCAAGCGCGTTCCGGTCGACCGATCATGGCCGCATGGGCGTCTATCTGCTTGCCGACCAGATGGTCTATCGCGCGGCGCCAGGCACGGATCGCGGACTCACGTTGTTCGGCGTGTTCGTCGCCGCCGATCCGGAGACGGCCCTCGTGGAATACTATTGGGAGGCGGGGCTTCTCTACCGCGGCGCCATTCCGGGCCGCGACCGCGACACGATCGGCCTCGCGGTGAACCAAAGCCGGTTCAGCAGCCAGCTCGCCGATGCCCAGCGCGCCGCCGCGATGCCCCTCCAGGACGCAGAGACCGACCTCGAGCTCAACTATCGGGCCGAGATTGCGGGCTGGTTCACGCTGATGCCGAACATACAATACGTGATCGATCCGAACGGTCGAACTTCCCCCCGCGACGCGCTGGTTCTCGGCCTCCAGGCGGCGCTAACGTTTTGACCGTCATACCCCAGTCCGAAAAAAAGACTGAGCGCCCAAATCGATCGACCCCTACGTGACCGGCGACTGCAGCTTTCGTTGACCGTGGTGCTCAGGCCGCCACGCGCGGGACGATCTTGCCCAGCTTGTGCTGCGCGCCAGTGAGCATGCGGTGGGCGGGCGGGGCTCTGCACATTGCGATTGACGAGGTGCCCGACCTCGCCGACGCGCCGCGCACGAAAACCTTCAGGCCAGGCTCGATGCACGCGCGATCGATATGGCTTGCATGATTCATCCTCTCATGAGGATTTCGATCAAAGCTCGTGACGGTAAGCGCTCGGCGACATGCCCGTCGCCCGCCGGAACACCGTCGAGAATTGCGACGAGCCGTTGAAGCCGCATTGCAGCGCGATTTCCGTCAGGTTCAAGTTCCGATCGGCCATCAGGGCCTTCGCCTCCGCGACCCGGCGCTGGATCACGTACTGGTGCGGCGGCACGCCCATCGACTGCTTGAAGGCGTGGCTGAAGTGCGACGGGCTGAGCCCGACGTGGCTGGCAAGGATTTCGAGGCTGGGCGGCGATTCGAGGTCGGCCTCCAGCAGATCCAAGGCACGCCGCAAGCGCCAGCCAGGCAGTCCGCCACCCCCGCCTGACCGTGGCCGCGAGTGGGCCAGGTCGGACACAGCGCGCGCAAGCTGCAGTGTCAGCAGCGCAGACAGCCCTTCGCGGTAAAGAGCGTCCAAGGGCCCCGGCCGATCGATCTCGTTACGGATGGCGTAGAGCGTATGGCGTATGTCGTGGTCCTCGAGGATCGGAACCGTATGGAAGCGCGGGTTGGGCGCCGCATCGCTGCGCCGAAGCAGGCTCGTGACTGCGGCGGTATCGAGCTCGAGAAACATGAACCGGATCGGGCGCTCGACCGTCATCGAACGCCGGGCATAGCTGCCGGCCGCGACGAAGCTGATGCTTCCCGGACGGATCGCCGGCAGCGCGATGCGGCGCTTGCCGTCGTCCCATTCCGTCGCCGCCGACACGCCGTCGCAGCGCAGGATCAGGGTATGGTGAGGCCCGTTGATCTCGAATTCGACCCGCTCGCTCGGTCCGCACGTCATCAACTTGGCACGCGTGCCCGGCCATTCGACGGCCCTTCGCGCGACGATGCGGGTAGTTGGCGCCCCGCCCAAGCCGGGCGGAGCGCCCTTTTCGGGTCCTGTTGCCAAATCGATCGCATTCGACATTTCGCGCTCCCCGTTTCCTGGACGGCGTCGTGCCGCACCGTTCATCACGTCGGTCGCTGTCGCCATTTCTTGTTCGCACGCTGATTGGTGGTCGGCATTCGGCCCGTCACTCGTGGCATCCCGATCCAACGAACGCTCTCGCCGCCACTACCCGATGCTGAAAAGGCCCCCTGGTCGCTTTGGAGTACGGGCAGATCGCGTGTCCCGCCTCGACCAATGCCTTCGCCAAATCGTGCGCAATGCCGGGCAGGCTGACGTTGAGGCGCGCCCGGAGAAAATGGCCATCGTCGTTCGTGTACAGATCGATCTCGGCATCGATGGCGAGGTCGTCGGGCACCGCGATCTTCATCTTGCGGGCGGCGACTTCCATCGTCGAGTCGAAGCAGGCCGACCAGCCGACAGCGAAAAGCCTCTCGGGGTTGTGCCAGAACCGGTGCTGCCGGGGAGGGAAAGCTTGACCTCCAGATGCCCGTCGGAACTGCGGGCCACGCCGGCGCGTCCGCCCGTGGTGTGGACCTTCGCCCTGTACAACGTTTTCCCGGCTTGGTTCGCGGGCACCCGCATTCCGAAATAGCGGCGTCGTCCGACCGGTGTTCAGCCGTTGACCGTCGCACGAGGAGAACGTGCGGGCGTCGTTGCTCATCCTCGTTCCCAAATTCGATGCGCGGTCCGGTATCGGATCGACTGGCACCGCAATCTCTGTGCGCATGAGAAATGCGCTTGCGGCTGAGACAACCCAATTGGACGAAGGTGTCGGCGATACCTTGGGATTGGTGGCGCGGCTTGCGCCGGGCGGCTCGCGGTTTCGCACGATGTGAACGTCGATCGCCGGCGCCTCACACGCGAGCTGGACACCATCACCGCCGTCCCCGCGGACGATCGCCGATGGGGCGGCGACTACCTGATGGCGGTCAACACCAACCCGCCGGCGCTTTACGACGACATCGAGCTGTTGATGGACGACCCGGCCGCACCGCCGACGGCACCGACGAACAGGTGGACGCCGGCCATGGCCGGATCGCTGCCACCCGCGAGACCGACGGCAAGACGGCCACCGCCCGGTGCTACCTCCCTGGGATCAGGCGGGGTCCAGACATTCTGCGGGCGTCAGCCAGCGGATCGCGCCGAACCCGGCCACCAGGTGGACCCGCTCGACGGCCATCCGCCACAGATGGAAGTCGCGGAAGGTCTTGTACATCTCCGCCTCGGGGTGGCGGGCGACATAGCGGTCGATGAGCCCCGGATCGTCGGAGCGCACCAGCCGGCCCATGGCGGTCACGCGCGGCCGGGTCAGGGGATCGACCCCCGGCTCCTCCGGCGCCGCGTAAAGGAGCGCCGCCCGGGCGTCCTTGTACAGGTTCTTGCAGTGCTCCGAGAGGTCGGAGACGAAGAGCAGCGGCGACCCATCGGTATCGCACGCGACCGACACCAGCGAGCCATAGGGCGCGCCGTCCGCGGCGAAGGCGGTCGCCAGCACCGCGCGGTCGCGCGTGCGGATCAGCTCGCCCGCGATGGCGGCATGCTCCGCCTTGGTCGACTCGCGCTTCTCGTCCATGACGGAAAGAGTGGGGATTGGGCGCCTGGGCGTCAATCCACCACGGCGATCGACTGGATCTCGATCATGATCTCCGGCGCCGCGAAGCCCGTGACGGTGATCAGCGCCGAGGCCGGGAAGTCCTTGCCCAGGATCTCCTTGCGGATCTCTGTCACCCGGGTCGAGTGGCGCGGATCGGCGATGAATACCGTCATGGTGACGAGGTCGGACAGCTTTGCCCCGGCCTCGGCCAGCGACTTCCCGATGTTGCGGAAGGTCTGGCGCACCTGCGCGTCGAGGTCGCCGGCGAGCGAGGCGCCGTCGTCCGACGTCTGGCCGGTGTGGCCGGCGACCCACAGGATCGATCCGCCGGTCGTCTTCACCACCGGCGAGAACGACCGGTTCTGCTGCCACGTGCCGCGGACATAGCTTCGTTCCATGTTGCCCTCCCTTTGGCCACGGCCCGCGCCGGACTCCGGACGCCGGCCGCGTGTAGTATGCGCCCTGAGACGGAGAACGGCGAGATGCGCGCGATGGCAGTGCGGTTGACGGTGGCGATGTTCGGCCTGGCCCTCGCGGGATGCGGGGCCCTCGCGCCGCTACCCGAGCCGACGACGCTCGAGGATCGCCTCGCCGCTTTTCCGAGGCGCGACATGCCGCTGGAAAAGCCGGTCGCGATCCGCTGGGACGACCACCAGGTGCCGTGGATCGAGGCCGGGACCGACGCCGACCTCGCCTTCGCGCTCGGCCTCGTGCATGCCCAACTCCGGCTCGGCCAGATGGAGACGATGCGCCGCATCGCCGAGGGGCGGACGGCGGAGATGGTCGGCCCGCCCGGGATCGACATCGACAAGGGGCTGCGCATCTTGGGCTTTGCCCGCGCCGCCCGGAAGGTCGAGGCGGCGCTGCCCGCCGCGACGCGCGCCTATCTCGAGCGCTACGTCGCCGGCATCAACTGGTACCTGTTCCACGTCGAACGGCTGCCGCAGGAGTTCGACGTGCTGGGGCTTTCGCGCGAGCGATGGACGCTGCACGACGTGCTCGCCATCGAGCGGCTCGGCTCGACCGATGTCAACTGGCTGATCTGGTTCAACCTCCTGAAGCTGCGCAGGAGCCCCGATTGGCCCGATCTATGGCGCAAGCTCGTCCAATACGGCACCGCCTCGATCCCCAGCATGCCGGGCGAGGGCAGCCGCGCCGCGCTCGAGACCATCTTCAAGGGTTGGGGCAAGCCCGGCTCGAACTCGGTGGTGGTCGGCGCGGCGCGCACCGGCACCGGTGCGGCGATGATCGCGTCCGACCCGCATCTCGGCCTCAATCTGCCCAACGTTTGGCTCATCGCCGGGATGAAGTCGCCCGGCTACAACGCGGTCGGGCTGATGTTCCCGGGGCTGCCCTTCGTCGCCGTCGGGCGCAACCCCTGGATCGCCTGGGGCGGCACCAACATGCGCGCCGCGGCGTCCGACCTTTACGACGTGTCCAAGCTCGCGCCCGCCGACATCGCCAGCCATACCGAGAAGATCAAGGTGCGCTGGTGGATGGATACCGACGTCACGGTGCGCGAGACGAAGTACGGTCCCATCGTCACCGACGCACCGCCCTTGTCGGGCGTCGGCGGCCCGTACGCGCTGCGCTGGGTCGGCGCCGACGCCTCGGACGAGATCACGGCGATGCTCAAGGTCAACCGGGCGCACGACTTCGCCGAATACCGTGAGGCCTATAGGACCTTCGCCGTCCCGGCGCAGAACATGATGTACGCCGACGCCAAGGGCCATATCGGCCAGGTGATGGCGGTGCGCCTGCCGATCCGCGCGCCGGGCACGCCGCCCGACCTGGTGCGCGATCCCGCCGATCCGAAGGCGGAATGGCGCGAGCTCGACGACCCGACGCAGCTTCCCTTCGCCTACGACCCGCCCAAGGGCTGGCTCGGCTCGGCCAACAACAAGCCGGCCGAGACGCCCTATCCCATCGGCTATTTCTTCTCGCCCGACGACCGCATCGAGCGGATGGGGATGCTGCTCGGCGGCGACAAGCGGATCGGCGTCGCCGACCTCGAAGCGCTGCAGCAGGACGTCTACATGCTCTCCGCCGTCCGGCTGCGCGACGCGCTGGTCGCGGCGATGGGTCGGCTCGGCGTGCGCGGCCGCACGCCGGACGAGACCGCGCTTCTCGACCGGCTGCGCGGCTGGGATGGGTATTACCGCGCCGAGTTGCGCGGCGCGGTGGCGTTCGAGCTGATGTTCTTCCATTTCCGCCACGCGTTCTATGCCGGCACGCTCGACCCGGAGGCGACGCGCAGCTTCGTTTCGGTCGCCGACATCAAGAAGATCCTTGCCGACGATGTCGCCGCCGCGCTCGGCGCCGATCCGAAGCGTGTCGCCGGTGCGCTGACCGAGGCGCTCGGCAAGGCGGCCGCGGGCGCCGCCGCCTATCCGACCTGGGGCGACATGCACCGCATGCGGCTTTCCAGCATGCTCGCGAACATCCCCCTGGTCGGCGGCCGCTACCGCTTCGACGAGTTCCCGGTGGGCGGCTCGACCGACACGCTGATGAAGACCTCGGCCGGTTCGACCGGCGAGCGCAACACCGTCGGGTACGGTTCCCAGGCGCGCCACGTGTCGGACCTTTCCGATCCCGACGCGAACTGGTTCCTGCTGCTCGGCGGCGAGGATGGCTGGTTCAACAGCTCCACCTTCCTCGACCAGGTGCCGATGTGGCGCGAAGGCCGCTATATCCAGGTGCCGCTCCGCGCCGAGGCCGCAGCGCGCCTCTTCCACCACGTGACGAAGCTCACCCCGGCCGTGGCGGTCAGCGACCGCCCGCCAGGTGGAACGTGAAGCCGAGGTCGAGCACCGAGGACACTGCGACGCCGTCCTTGCGCGCCGGGCGGAAGCGCCAGACCCGCACCGCGGCGAGCGCCGACTCGTCGAGGATGTCGTAGCCCGAGCTTTTGGCGACCGAGAGATTGTCCAGCCTGCCGTCGGCCAGGATGTGCGCGCGCAGGAGCACGTGCCCCTGCCACCCGTTCTCGCGGGCGATCGCGGGATAGATCGGCGGCCGATTGCCGAGCTCGGCCTCGGCATAGACAGGGGGCGTGGTGTGCGGCGCGGGCGCGCCTGTCGCGGCCGGGGCGGGTACGCGGCGCGTGGGCGCGGCGGGTGTGACGGGGGGCTTGAAGCCTGGCGCGAAGATCGAAAAGTGCTTCCGGACCGGCAGCGCTGCCATGCGCGGCGCGGGCTGGGGAGCCTCCTTCGGTTTTGGCGGCGGCCCGAAGCGCGGCCGGATGGGCGGCAAGGGCGGGATCGGCCGCGGCACGGCCGCCTTCTTCTCCGGCAGGGCGACGCTGTCCGGCGCCGGTGCCTCGGGCTGCGGCGGGGCGGTCGTGGGTTGGGGCGGCGGCGGAGCCGGCGTTGCCGCCGTCGCAGGCTTCGGGGCCGGCGCCGGCACCGCGGGCGCAGGCGCGGGCGGGGCAAGCGCGACCCGCGCGGGAGACGGCGAGGTCGCGTAGACGATCTCGATCGGGATCGGATCGGGCAGCTCGATCCTGGATGTGGAGCTGACCAGCGCGATGGCGAGCGCCAACACCGCGCCGTGCGCCAGGACCGAGAGCCCCGCCCCCCAGGCGAGCGGCCGATCCGGAAAACCTCCGTCCGGAGCGGCGAGCTTTTGTGGGCTCCGCCCCCGCTCCGGCCCTTCGCGCCGAGCGGTCTCTCCCCCCGCGTGGGGGAGGGACAGGGTGGGGGGCATATGCGGAATTGCGTTCCTTCGCATCATTCCGTTCGGTCGGCATGCGGTGCGTCGAGCCGGCGGCGGGGCACGACGTACGGCCCGTCCGCGTCGGCGCCGAACGCGGCGGCGACACCATACACGCGAGCGAGGCTCCCGGGGGTTAACACTTCCGTTGGCGCGCCCGCGGCCACCGCGCGCCCGCGATCGAGCAGCACCAGCCGGTCGCAGAACCGCGCCGCGAGCGTCAGATCGTGCAGCACCGCCACCACCGCCCCCCCGCGTGCCGCCTGTGCGCGCAGCAGCTCCATCACCTTCATCTGGTGATAGGGATCTAGGCTCGCCACCGGCTCGTCGGCCAGCAGCACGCGCGGCGCGCCGGCCAGCGCGCGGGCCAGGAAGGCGCGCGCCCGCTCGCCGCCCGACAGCGCGGTCACCGGCCGGTCAGCGAGCGCCGCGATCTCGGCGTCCGCCAGCGCCCGGTCGATCGCGGCCGCGTCGTCGGGCCGGGGATTCGCGAACGGGCCGACCCAGGGCAGCCGGCCGAGTGCGACGAGACGCCGCACGGCAAGCGGCCAGTGGCACACCGCGTCCTGCTCCAGATAGGCGATGGCCCGGGCCCGCTCCTCGCGGGCGACGGCGCCGAGCGGCCTTCCGTCCAGCGTGACCGTGCCGGCGACGGGGATGACGAGCCCGGCCAACACCCGGACCAAGGTCGTCTTGCCGGCGGCGTTGGGGCCGATCAGCCCGACGACCGCGCCCGGCCCGGCGGCGAACGACACGCCGTCGAGCACCGTTCGCCCGCCGAGCCGGACCGTCACGTTCGCGGCCGCCAGCGTCATCGCATCTCTCGCCGCGTGCGCAGCACCAGCCACAGGAAGAACGGCGCGCCGACCAGCGCGGTCACGACGCCGAGCTTGAGCTCGACCCCGGTCGAGATGGCGCGCACGCAGATGTCGGCAGCGAGCACCAGAACCGCGCCCCCGAGCGCGGAGGGGACGAGCAGCCGGCCCGGCTGGTGCCCGACGAAGGGCCGCAGGAGGTGCGGGACCACCAGCCCGACGAAGCCGATCGCGCCCGACACCGACACCGCCGCGCCGACCGAAAGCGCGACCCCGGCGACGAGGCAAAGCCGCGTGCGGCCGAGATCGATCCCCAGGCTCTGCGCCACCTCCTCGCCCAGACTCAGCGCGTCGAGCGCGCGTCGCGTCGCGAGCAGCAGCGCCCAGCCCGCCGCCATGATCGGCACGGTGAGCCAGACGTCGGCAAGCGCGCGGTCGGCGAGCGATCCCAGGAGCCAGAACGCGATCTCCAGCGCGGCGAACGGACTCGGCGCCAGGTTGAGCGCGAGCGCCGTCAGCGCGCCCGCGAACGAACTCACCGCCACCCCGGCCAGCACCAGGCTCAGCATGCTCGTGTCGCGACCCGCCAGTGCGTAGAGCATCGCGACCGACGCACCCGCCCCGGCCATCCCCGCCAGCGGCAGGGCGAAGGGCGTGACCTGCGCCAGGCCGAAATAGAAGGCGAGGGCGGCCCCGAACGCGGCGGCGGGCGAGGCGCCGATCAGCGCCGGCTCGGCCAGCGGGTTGCGCAACAGGCCCTGCAGCGCCGCGCCGGAAAGCCCCAGGGTCGCGCCCACCGCGACGGCGAGGATCGTGCGCGGCAGGCGGATCTGGTCGAAGATAATGGTCTCGATGGCGCCGCCCGGCAGGCCCGCCGGCCCGATCAGGATCGAGGCGCCGGCAAGCACCAGGATCGCCGCGCCAAGCCCGCCATAGAGCCGTGCGCTCATCGCACCGACGCGCGGCGCAGGGCGGCGAGGCGTTCGACCGCCAGGGCGGTGAACCAGGCGCCGCAGGTCCACAAAGGCGGCGGCAGCACGATCCGCCGCGCCCGTGGCACGGCTTCGCGCAGTGCCGGGTGGTCGAACAGGCGCGTCGCGAGCGACGGCGCCCCGTCGCGCGCGGCGCCGAACGCGATCAGGTCGGGCCGCGCCACGACCAGCCGTTCGAGCCCGATGGTGCCCTGCCTCTCGATGCCGAGGAGGGTCGCGAGGTTGCGGTAGCCGGCGCGCACCAGGATGCGGTCCTCGAGGAAGCCGCGCCCCATCGTCACCCCGCCCGGCTGGTAGAGCACGGCGACCGGCCGCGGCGCCCCCGGCTTCGGCGCGCCGCGGGCGAGGCGCGCCTGCATGTCGGCGACGAGCGCGCGGCCGCGGTCGGGATGGCCGAGCGCCTTGGCAGCGCGCATCGTCTCGCGCGCGACGTCGGCGAAGGTCCGCGGCAAGGCGAGGTCGATCACCCGTATGCCCAGCCGGCGCAGCAGCGCGACGGTCGGGCGCGCGGCATAGGCGCTCGCCAGCACCAGGTCGGGCTCACGCGCCACCACCTCCTCCGCCGTGCCGTAGGTGATCGGCAGGCCCTTCGCCCGCGCCGCCATGTAGGACTGGTCCGGATCGCCGGCGAGCCAGCTTACCGCCGCGATCTGTTGGCGGTCGGCCAGCGCCACGACAAGCTGGTCGGCGCACAGCGTGATCGATACCGCCCGCCGTGGCGCGGCGCGCGCGGGTGCCGCAGGCGCGACCGCCAGTGCGAGGACGAGGATGGCCGCGCCGCGCATCAGAACCGTCCGCCGAGCCGCATCAGGAAGGTGCGGCCGGGCAGGGGATAGGCGTTGTAGGTGCCGAACGTGGTCGTGCTGGCCACGCCGTACTCGAAATAGCGCTCGTCGGTCAGGTTGTTCACCTGGGCCGACCAGTCGAGTGGACCGAGCCGTCCGCCGGCGCGAAGATCGAGGACGGTATGGTCGGGAATCTTCGGCTGGAAATTCGCCTGGTCGTTGTCGAGCCGTTTCTCGCCGACATAGTGCGCGGCCGCCGTCACCTGCACGCCACCGGGCGCGTTCCAGTCGACCGAGGCGGTCGCGGTCCATGGCGCGACCAGCGGCACGGCGTTGCCGTCGTTCGGTCCGTCCGCGAAATGCGCCTCGGTGAGCGCCACCCCGGCACGCGCCGTCAGCTCTTTGGACAGTACGAAGCTTCCCTCCACCTGGCCGCCATAGCGCCGCGTCGGGTCGAGGTTGCGGTTGACGAAGTTCACCGGGTCGAACGCGATCTCGTTCTTCAGCGTCATCAGGAATGCGCTCGCCGTCAGCGTGACCGGACCGTGCGCATAGCGCGCCCCGGCCTCGATCTCGCGCGAGGTCTGGGTCGCCAGGTCGAACGCATTTCCGGCCGTCAGGGCGCGCTCGTCGATGTTGGGCGACCGGAAGCTCCGCGCCACGTGGCCGAACAGTGCCACGTCGCGCGTGATGCGCTGGTCGATGCCCAGGTTTGCCGCCCATTGGGTCTCGCTCCGGCGCAAAGGCGCGGGCTGCGTCGCCGAGCCGCCGGGCCCGAACGGGTCGAAGGCGGGATCGTAGATCGCCCCCGCCACAGGGGCGATCTCCTGCCCGCGTAGCCCCGCCGTCACCGCGGTTCCGCCGGTCACGGTCCAGGTCTCCTGGGCATAGAGTGCCGCGCTGGTCTGGCGCGCGTCGGTCGAGAGGTACGGGCCGGTCATCGGGGCGCCGCGCGTCTCGGCGTGATAGTCCGAATAATAGACGTCGATCCCCGCCGTGCCGGTGAGCGGCGCGCCCATCACCCGGCCGACATGCTGCACCCGCGGCGTCAGTGACCAGGTGGTCAGCTCCGACGTGACGAAGCTGAAAGACCGGGTGGTGAGCTCCTTCCTCCGGACGCCCCCATCCAGGATCAGCTTTGCGCCGCCGCCCAGATCGTGCCTGCCGCCGAGGGTGAGCGCCCGGCCGCTGGCGAGCCCGAGGTCGCCCGGCGTCGCCGCGCCGGTCGGATCGGTGTCGAGCTGGCTCGAGGTCAGGGTGACGCGCCGCCCGCCGGGCAGACCGAGCCGCTGGTCGTCGAGCTGAAGCGTGGCGTAGAGCGACCCGCCGGGCACGTCCTGGCGCCAGTCGGCATTGAGGTTCCGTTCGAGCAGCCCGTTGTTCTCGCGATAGCCGTTGCTCGCAGCGATCTTGCCGAAGGCCGAAACGGAGGTCGCGCCGAAAGACTGCGTGGCCTCGGCGTCGGCCGCGCGGTACCTGAACGAGCCGCCGGCGACGTCGATGCGGGCGGACGATGTGCCTGCCGCGGGTTTGGTGATGATGTTGATGACGCCGCCCTCCGCGCCGTCACCATAGAGCACCGCGCCGGCGTTGCCGCGCGTCACCTCGATCCGCTCGATGGAATCGAGCGGGATGCCGGCGAGATCGACCGCGCCCAGGTCGAGCGCATTGAGCCGCCGCCCGTTGAGCAGGATCAGCGTGTTCGCCGTGCCGGTCGCGCCGAAGCCGCGTAGGTCCACGGACGCCTTGGCGCCGCCGTTGCCGTAGAAATCCTGCAACTCGACGCCCGGCTGCAGCGCAAGAAGGTCGGGGAGCGACCGGGCCGGCGACCGGGCGATCTCGGCCTGGTCGATCACCGTGGTCGCGCTGCCGGGAAGCCCGGTGTCGAGCCGCGTCGCGGTGATGACCATCTCCTGCGCGGCGCCCTGGGCGCGGGCCACGGGCGGCAAGGCGAGCGCGACGAGCGCCGCGAGAGCGGCACGGCGAAAGCGGGACAGGTCGGCAGCCATCGAATCCCTCCGTTCGGAACGCACGAATGCGTCACCACGAACGGAAGGCTTCCGCCCCGGTCGCGTGCCCCGCACGCCGGTGGGTGACCTGGTGGACGGCAGGTCTCCTGGCTCGCGGTCGCCGCCCGCGCCCCGCCTTCCCGGTTGCCCAGTGGCGTCGTGGGGTGCGGACTACCGCCTACAGTTGCGGGGACAGCCACGGAGTTGGCACGCGGCCTGACCGTGTTCCCTTCACCGTCCGCGGCCGAGCCTAGTGTATAAAGGCGCGATGGTGAAGCTCGATCGCATCTACACGCGCGCCGGAGACAAAGGCGAGACCTCGCTCGGCGACGGGGCGCGCGCGCCCAAGCATGCGCCGCGCATCGCGGCGCTCGGCGACATCGACGAGGCGAACGCCGCCGTCGGGCTCGCGCGCGTGGGATTGGCCGACGCCGCGCTCGACGCGGCGCTGGCGCGCGTCCAGAACGAGCTGTTCGACCTCGGCGCCGACCTCTCGGTGCCGGAGGGACGCGAGCGGCCGACGCTCCGCGTCACCGCCGCCCAGGTCGCGCGGCTCGATGCGGAGATCGACGCGGCGAACGCCGGCCTCGCGCCGCTCGATTCGTTCGTCCTGCCGGGCGGGACGGAGCTCGCCGCGCGGCTCCACGTCGCGCGCACGATCGTGCGCCGGGCCGAACGGGCGGCGAGCGCGCTTGCCGCGACCGCGCCGGTGAACCGGGAGGCGCTGGCCTATCTCAACCGGCTGTCGGACCTTCTGTTCGTCCTCGCCCGCCAGGCGAACGACGGCGGCGCGGCCGACGTCAAGTGGACACCCGGCGCGACCCGCGAGCCTTAGCCCTCGGCCATCTCGACGTTGACGGCGATGGAGATGCGCTCGCCCGTGCCGTGGAACGGGTGCACCCAGTGCTCGATCCAGGACGGAAAGCCGAGCACCAGCCCCGGCTGCGGGTCGATGGTCAGCGGCCGGCCGAAGGTATAGCCCGCCGTGCGCCCGAACGACGCGCCGGGTCGCGGGTCGCGCAGCTCGATCTGGCCGTTGAACGGAACGCCCGGCGTCGGCGTCCCTGTCTGCACGTAATAGACCACGGCCCAATGGCTGCGCGGATGGACGTGGAGCTGGTTGTACTGGCCCTCGGTATTGACGTTGGCCCAGCCGCCCGCCGTGTAGCGTGGCGTCGCCGGCGGGGTACGCCGCTCGACGACGTCGGGAAACCCCATCAGCGCCCGCACCGCGTCGTCGACAACGGCGCGCAGCGCGGCGATCTCGGGCTCGGCGCGGCTCATCAGGCTGTGCGGCGACTGCCAGCCGCCGACATTGCTGAGCGCGGTCGACGGCGCTTCGCTGCGCCAGGCGAGGATCAGCCGCGCGAGCCCCTTGTTGAGCGCGGTGCAGTCGGCCATTCGCCGCAAATAGAGCGGCGTGGTGAAGACCAGCGAGAGCTCCGGCGTGATGCCGATATCGAGCGCCATGGCCGTCAGAATGCGCGAACGCGCGCGGCGCGTCCACCGTCAGTGCGCGGCGCAGGCGACGAAGGCGTCGGTCACCTGGCGCATCAGCGTCGGGTACAGGTCCGGCCCCGCGGGGATCGCCGTGCCCAGCGGATCGAGGACGGCGATCCTGGCGCCGGTGCCGGCGACCAGCGCGCGCGCCTCGGCCGGCGTGAACTCGGGCTCGGTGAACAGGCAGCGCACGCCCCGCGCTCTGATCTCTGCGTGCAGGCGGGCGAGGCTCGCCGCGCCGGGCGCATGCTCGGCTCCGACCACCACGGCGCCCACGAGATTCAGCCCGAAATGCTTGGCATAGGCGCGGAAGGCGTCGTGATAGACGACGAAGGGCGCGGTCCGAACTGGCGCAAGCTGCATCCCGAGGGCGCGGTCGAGGCGGTCGATGCGCGCACCTGCCGCGTCGGCGTTGCGCCGATAGTCCGACGCGTTCGCCGGATCGAGCTTCGCAAGAAGATGCGCGATGGCGTCGACCGCGCGCGCGGCATTCGCCGGGTCGAGCCACAGATGCTCGTCGCGCCCGCCGCGCCCGTCCGCCGGCAGGTCCATCCCGGGCACGCGGGCGAGCGCAAGGACGTGCGCGTGGGGGGCGAGGTTCGCCAGCGGGCGGGCAAGGAACGTCTCGAAGTCCGGCCCGATCATCACGATGGCGTCGGCTGCGGCCAGCCGCCGCGCGTCATTGGGCTTCAGCGCGTAGTTGTGCGGCTCGGCCGCCCCGCGCAGCAGCAGGACGGGCGCGCCGACGCCCGCCGTCACCTGCGCGACCAGCGAATGGAGGGGCCGGATCGTCGCCACCACGTTCGGCGCGGCGGCGGAACCGGAAGCGGGCCAGCCCGCGATCACGGCCAGCAGGAGGGTAAGACGTTGCAGTCGCATCCCGCAACGTTATACTGTAACGAAACTGGCGGTCAACGGAGGGGCCGATGCAGATCGAGGTGCTGTCCGACTTCCGGCGCGCGCGGCACGACCATCGCCGCTGCGTGGACGACGCGCTTGCAGCGGCGGAGCGTTTGTGCGCCACGCGCGGGCTCCGCTTCACCGCGCTGCGCCGGCGCGTGCTCGTGCTCGTCTGGCAGAGCCACCGGCCGGTCGGCGCCTACGACGTGCTGGCCCGGCTCGGCCGCGCCCATCGCGGCGCCGCGCCGCCGACGGTCTACCGCGCGCTCGACTTCCTGCTGGAGCATGGCCTGGTCCACCGCATCGAGTCGCTCAACGCCTATGTCGGGTGCGGCGAGCCGGGCGAGGCGCATGCCGGCCAGTTCCTGATCTGCCGCGGCTGCGGTGCGATCGCCGAGCTCGACGATCCGGCCATCGCGCGCCTCGTCGCGCGCAAGGCCGCGGCGCTCGGCTTCGGCGCCGAGCGCCAGACCATCGAGGTGACGGGGCTTTGCCCGGCCTGCCGCGCGGAGGATGCGAAGGCGCATGGCTGACGATTCCCGGCTGGGCGTGGAACTGGTTGCGGCGCGCGGCGTGGGCGTGCGGCTGGGCGGGCACGAGGTGCTGACGCACGTCGACCTCGCCGTCCGGCCGGGCGAGGTCGTGACGCTGGTGGGGCCGAACGGCTCGGGCAAGACGACCCTGGTGCGCGCGCTTCTCGGGCTCGTCGCGCCGGACGAAGGCGCGGTCGTGCGGGCATCGGGCCTCGCGGTCGGCTACGTTCCGCAGCACGTGACCGTCGACCGCACCCTGCCGCTCGACGTGCGCCGGTTCCTGCGCCTCGCCCCCGGTGCGACCGCCGCGCGCGCCGACGCCGCGCTGGCGGAGACGGGCGCGGCCCCGCTCGCCGCGCGGCCATTCCAGGCACTTTCAGGCGGCGAACAGAAGCGGGTGCTGCTCGCCCGCGCGCTTCTCGCCGAGCCGCGCCTCCTGGTGCTCGACGAGCCGACGGCCGGCGTCGACATCCCCGGCCAGATCGCGTTCTACCGGCTGATCCGCGAGATTCGCGACCGGCGCGGCTGCGGCATCCTGCTGGTGTCGCACGATCTCCACCTGGTCATGGCGCAGACCGACCGGGTGGTGTGCCTCAACCGCCATGTGTGCTGTTCCGGCACGCCCGAGGCGGTGAGCCGCCATCCCGAATACCGCGCCTTGTTCGGGCTCGACGCGGCGATGGCGCGCGACGTGGCGGTCTACGCGCACGGCCACGACCACGCGCACGACCTGGCCGGCGAGCCGCTCGCGGCGGACGGGGAGCGGCACGATCATGGCTGAGTTCGCTCTCCGCGCGCTCGCCGCCGGGTGCGGGCTCGCCCTCTGCCTGGGGCCGCTCGGCACGTTCGTGGTGTGGCGGCGCATGGCCTATTTCGGCGACACGCTGGCGCATGCGGCGCTGCTGGGCGTGGCGCTCGGATTACTGGTGGGGGTCGACCCGATGGTCGGCGTCGTCGTCGTATGCGTGACCCTGGCGCTCGCCCTGCTCGCGCTCCGGCGCAACCGCGCGCTCGCCGACGACACACTCCTCGGGCTTCTCGCGCACGCCACCCTCGCGCTCGGACTGGTCGCGGTCGCGTTCCTCACGACCGTGCGGGTCGATTTGATGTCGTACCTGTTCGGCGACATTTTGGCGGTCGGGCCGGGCGATATCGGCTGGATCTGGGGCGGCGCGGCCGTTCTGGTCGCGGCGCTCGTCCTTCTGTGGCGGCCGCTCCTCGCGCTGACCGTGCACGAGGAGCTGGCGCGGGTCGAAGGCGTCCGCGCGCCGCGCGCCCAGGCGGCGTTCATGCTGATGATGGCCTTCGCCGTCGCGCTGGCGATGAAGCTGGTCGGCGTGCTGCTGGTCACCGCGCTCCTCATTCTGCCCGCCGCGGCGGCGCGCAATTTCGCCCGCAGCCCGGAGCAAATGGCGGTGGCCGCGGCGGCGTGCGGCTGCATCGCCGTCGCCGGCGGGCTCGGCTTCTCTCTCGCCTGGAACCTGCCGGCCGGGCCGGCCATCGTAGTCGCCGCCGCGGTGCTGTTCGCGCTCGCGGCCGGGCTTTCGGCGGTGCGCGCTTCGGCCTAAACTCCGCGCGGCAAGCCGAGGAGGACGACGTGGCCAAGGTCTATCGCGACTACACCCAGGAGGAGCTCGACCGCCAGTACGAGCACCGGCACATCGTGCCCAACATGGACGAGTTCACTGGCCGCTCGCGGGCCGCGAGCCAGCGCGTGCGCGCTGCCCTGAAGCCGCGCGAGGTGGCCTACGGCGACGCGCCGCGCCAGAAGCTCGACGTCTATCCGGCGGGACAGGGCGCGCCGGTCGTCGTCTACATCCATGGCGGACGCTGGCAGATGAACTCGAAGGAGACCTCGTGCCACATGGCCGAGTGCTTCACCCGCGCCGGCATCGCCCTCGTCATCCCGAACTTCCGCCAGGCGCCCGACCACGACATCGACACGATCATCGCGGACGCCCGCGCCGCCGTCGTCTGGGCCTATAGGAACGCGGCGAGCTTCGGCGCCGACGCCAGCCGAATGTTCATCGCCGGCGCCTCGTCGGGCGGGCACATGGCGGGCATGCTGGTGGTGACCGACTGGACCCGGTTCGGCCTTCCGGCCGACGCGGTGAAGGGCGGCATGGCGGTCAGCGGCATGCACGACCTCGAGCCGGTGCGTCTCACCTTCCGCAACGACGCGCTGAAGCTCGACGCCGAGTCGGCTGCGCGCAACAGCCCGATCCGCCATATCCCGCGCCCGGGCTGCCCGCTGGTCGTCGCCGTCGGCGCGCTCGAATCCGACGAGTTCAAGCGCCAGTCGCGCGAGTTCGCCGAGGCGTGGCGCAAGGCCGGCAACCAGGCGACCTTCATCGAGCGCGATGGCAAGCACCACTACTCGCTGGGCGAGGATTTGGCCGATCCGGAAAGCCCGCTCATGCGCGCCTTCTTCAAGCTAGTCGGCCCGACCGCCGCCGCCCGCGCCGCGGAGTAGGCCGGCGATCCAGGTCAGGCCGGCTTGGGGGCAGGCTTCCCGGCGGGCGCCCGGCGGCCGTCCTCGGGCTCGGGCGCGAAGACGATGTCGTTGAGCAGGGCGTAGTCGTCGGCGCGGTGGCGCGCGACGATCTCCTCGGCGCGGTCCTCGGGCGTGCCCATGCCGCGCAGCACGCGGTTGCCGAGCTGCAGCGACAGCTCGTAGGTTTCGTGCACAACTTTGGTCGCGCCCATCGCCTCCAGGCGGCGCCGATGCCGGTTGTCGCGTCCGCGGACATAGGTCGCGACGTTGGGGAAGTTGTGGCGAAACGCGTGGACCGCCGCCTCGGCGGCGCCGGCATTGTCGAGGATGATGACGGCGGCCCGGGCGCGCGCCGCACCGCCGGCGCGCAACACCTCCAGCCGGCTCGCGTCGCCGTAGAACACCGGCAGGCCGAGTGCCCGCGCGGCGGCGACGCGGGCGGCGTCGCGCTCGAACGCGACGTAGGGAATCTCGGCGTCGGCAAGTAGGCGGGCGACCGATTGGCCCACCCGGCCGAAGCCGCCGATGATGACGTGATCGGCCAGCTCCTCGAACTCGCCGGCGATGTGCGCGATCGAGTCGCCGTCGCGTGCGGAAAGCCGCGTCTCGATGCGCCGTCCGACGAAGGCGAGAAGCGGCGTCGCGGCGAGCGACAGCGCGATCACCACGACCATCATGTCGGCGAGCGCCCGGTCCATCAGCCCCGCGCCGGCCGCGGCGCCGAGCAGCACGAAGGTGAACTCGCTGCCCTGGCCGAGCAGCAGCCCCGCATTGATCGCCGGACCCCACGCGATGCCCTGGCCGCGCGCGACCAGCGCGGTGACGACCGCCTTGGCGATCAGCAGGGCAACGGTCAGCCCGGCGACGGCGCCGAGCCGCGCGCCGATCAGGTGAAGGTCGACGCTCATCCCCACCGTCATGAAGAACAGCCCAAGTAACAGGCCGCGGAACGGCTGGATGTCGGCGGCGACCTGGTGGCGGTACTCGGTCTCGGCCAGCAGCATGCCGGCAACGAACCCGCCGATGCCGAGCGACAGGCCGAACTGCGCCGTGCCGAAGCTGGTGCCGAACAGCACTAGCAGCATCACGCCGGTGAACAGCTCCGGCGTCGCGCCGAACTTGAACAGCCGCAGGAACGGGCGCAACACCAGCCGCCCCACGATGAATATTCCGACGAGGGCGGCGGCCGCCTTGGCCAGGGTCACGGCGACCGTGCCGGCGATTTCCTGCGTCGGGCCGGCGAGCGCCGGGACGAGCGAGAGGAGGGGCACGACCGCCAGGTCCTGCAGCAGCAGCACGGCGAAGGCGACGCGCCCCACGCGCGAGGCGAGCTCGCCGCGCTCGGCGAGGATCTGCAGCACCACGGCGGTCGAGGAGAGCGCAAGCCCGCCTCCGAGAATGACGGACGCGCGCGGGCTCACGCCGGCCAGCGCGGCGGCGGCGCCGATCGCCAGCGCTGACAGCACGAGCTGGCCGGTGCCCAGCCCGAACAGATGGCGGCGCATGACGCGCAGCCGGTCGAGCGTGATCTCGAGCCCGATGGTGAACATCAGCGCGACGACGCCGAGCTCGGCGATGGCGCTGGTGCGCTCCTCGTTGGCCACCAGCCCGAGCACGCCCGGCCCGATCACGGCGCCGGCCACCAGATAGCCGAGCACGAGACTCGAGCGCAGGCGCTGGAAGATCGGGGCGATCAGCGTGCCGGCCGCGAGGAAGATCAGCACGTCGACGAGAATGTGCGGTTTGGACATGTCACGCGCGGCCTTTCGCCGCAGTTGTGCCAGAAACGCCGCGTCGAGGCCAGCTCCGGCCGGCCCCGAGCCCGCCTTGATCGGTCGGGCGCGATGGCGGATGCTGCCGCAATGGCTGACACTTCACCCGGCGTTGGGCTGGTCACTGGGGCAGCGCGGCGGATCGGCTGCGCGCTGGCGCTCGACCTCGGCCGGCGCGGCTGGGGCGTGGCCGTCCATTATCACCGCTCGGAGGCGGACGCCCTCGCGGTCGTCGCGGAAATCCGCCGCGCCGGCGGCCGTGCGGAGGCGCTCGCCGCCGATTTACGCGACGACGATGCGACCCGCGCTCTGATCGGTCGCGCTGCCGTTTCGCTCGGCCCGGTCGGCTTGCTGGTCAACAACGCGTCCCTGTTCGAGAGCGACGATACCGACAGCGTGACGCGCGAAAGCTGGGACGCGCACCTGGAGACCAACCTGCGCGCGCCCTTCGTGCTGGCGCAGGAATTCGCCCGCCGCCTGGGGCCCGGCGCGGACGGCAACATCGTCAACATCCTCGACGAGCGGGTGTGGAAGCCGACGCCCTATTTCACCAGCTACACCCTGTCGAAATCCGGCCTGTGGACCCTGACCCGGACGCTCGCCCTCGCCCTCGCGCCGCGCATCCGGGTGAATGCGATCGGGCCGGGCCCGACCTTGCCCAGCCCGCGTCAGACCGACGCCCAGTTCGCCCGCCAGGTAGCTTCCCTGCCGCTCCGGCGTGGACCGACGCTGGACGAAATCTGCGCCGCCCTGCAATTCATCCTTGCCGCGCCGTCCATGACCGGGCAGATGATCGCGCTCGACGGGGGCCAGCATCTCGGCTGGGCGCATCCGCACCCCGCCGACATTCCCGAGGAGTAGCGTGCCCGCCGATCGCACAGGCCAGGGCTGGCGCATCGTCGTCCGCGACCTCGAGCTCAAGGCGCTGATCGGCGTCCACCGCCACGAGCGTAACGGCCGCCAACGCGTGCGCGTCAACCTCGAGCTCGATGTCGCCGCGCCGGCAAGCGCGCTCGACGACAAGCTCGCCAACGCGGTGAACTACCAGCAGGTCGTCGACGAGGTGCGCCGCATCGTGGCGGCCGGCCATGTCAACCTGGTCGAAACGCTTGCCGAGCGGATCGCCGCTGCCTGCCTCGCCGACCGGCGTGTGCTGCGCGCCCGGGTGCGCGTCGAAAAGCTTGACGTGTTTGCCGACGCGGCATCGGTGGGCGTCGAGATCGAGCGGGACAACCCGGCGGGGTAGGGAAACTACGTAGGGCGAATCGTGCGATTTCAAGCCCTTGCAGGACGGACCTACAGCGGAATCGTCCACAGCCGTCATGGATCGGTCATGCGGTGCCCGATTCGACCCACATTCATCTGACTGTCACGTTTTGATTACCGTTGACTTTTATTTTATATAGAGAAATCAAAGTCTTATAGAATTGCCTATTTTTTAGGCAAGCCGATTGAAACGTCCGGTTCATGGGCCTCGGCGACGCCTGGGATGCTCTTATCGACAAACTTATCCACAGAACTGGTGGAAAAGCGCAGGGGCGGCGCGCCCGGATATTCCCGTACCCGGCGGCGTTGACAGGCTTCGGCCCTCGGGCCAAATCAACCCCATGAAATCCGCCCGAAAATCCCGCCGGGATCGCGCCCGACGACGCCGCGGTCGATGCGCACCCGCCCGCGATGGTCGAGGCGTCCGGGCTGCACGGCGCGGCGGTGATCGAGGCGGCACTCAAGACCCTGCCGCTCGCGCCCGGCGTCTATCGCATGACCGATGCGCGCGGCAAGCCGCTCTATGTCGGCAAGGCGCGCAGCCTCAGGAAACGCGTGGCGAGCTACGCCCGGCCCGAGCGGCTGACCCCGCGCATCCGTGCCATGGTGGCGCGCACGGCGCAGCTTGAAGTCATCACGACCCATACCGAGGTCGAGGCGCTGCTGCTCGAATCCAACCTGATCAAGCAGCTCAAGCCGCACTACAACGTCCTGCTGCGCGACGACAAGTCGTTCCCGTACATTCTGCTCACCGCCGACGGGGAATGGCCGCAGCTTCTCAAGCATCGCGGCGCGCGCAACCGGAAGGGCGAATATTTCGGGCCGTTCGCCAACGCCGGCGCGGTCAACCGCACGCTGAATACCTTGCAGCGCGCCTTCCCGCTGCGCTCGTGTTCCGATTCCATTTTCGCAAGCCGCACGCGCCCTTGCCTGCAGTTCCAGATCAAGCGCTGCACCGCACCCTGCGTGGGGCGGATCGGCGGCGAAGACTATGACGAGATCGTCGGCGAGGCGCGCGACTTCCTGGCCGGCCGGTCGTCGTCTATCCAGAAGCGGCTCTCGGCGCAGATGCAGGAGGCGAGCGAGCGGCTCGACTTCGAGTCGGCGGCGGCGCTGCGCGACCGCATCCGCGCGCTCACCGAAATCCAAGCGCACCAGGACATCAACGTCGCCAAGATGGGCGACGCCGACGTGGTCGCCGCCTACGAGACCGGCGGGCTGACCTGCATCCAGGTGTTCTTCTTCCGCAACGGCCAGAATTTCGGCAACAAGACCTATTTTCCCGCGCACGCGCGCGACCAGGGACCGGACGAGGTGCTGGAGGCGTTCCTCGGCCAGTTCTATGCCCGGGTCCCGCCACCGCCTTTGGTGCTGGTGAGCCATGCGCTCTCCGAGCCCGAGCTGATCGCCGAGGCGCTCGGCGTGCGCGCGGGGCGCAGGGTGACGCTCGCCCGGCCCGAGCGCGGCACACGGCGCAAGCTGGTCGACCATGCGATCGCCAACGCGCGCGAGGCGCTCGCCCGCCACCTCGCCGAAAGCGACACCCAGCGGAAGCTGCTGGAGGGCGTGGCCGACGCGTTCGGTCTCGATGCGCCGCCGGAGCGCATCGAGGTCTACGACAACAGCCACGTCCAGGGCGCGCACCCGGTCGGCGCAATGATCGTCGCCGGTCCCGAGGGGCTGGTGAAGAAGGCCTACCGCAAGTTCAACATCAAGGGCGAGGTGGCGCCGGGCGACGACTACGCCATGCTGCGCGAGGTGCTGACCCGCCGCTTCGCTCGCGCGCTCGCCGAGGATCCGGATCGCGCCGGCGAGAGCTGGCCCGACCTGGTGCTGATCGACGGCGGGGCGGGGCAGCTCTCGGTGGCGCGCGAGGTGATGGAGGAGCTCGGCATCGCCGACGTGGCGCTCGCTGCCATCTCCAAGGGGCCCGACCGCAACGCGGGGCGCGAGCATTTCCACATGCCCGGCCGGCCGTCCTTCATGCTGACGGCGCGCGACCCGGTGCTCTATTTCCTGCAGCGCCTGCGCGACGAGGCGCACCGCTTCGCCATCGGCACCCACCGCGCCCGCCGGTCGAAGGCGATCGGCCGGTCGGCGCTGGACGAGATCGCGGGTGTCGGGCGCGCGCGCAAGAAGGCGCTCTTGCACCATTTCGGCTCGGCGGACTCGGTCGCCCGCGCCGGCCTGGCCGACCTCGAGGCCGTGCCGGGCGTTTCCGGGGCGCTGGCCCGGAAAATCTATGACCACTTCAACGCCGGCGGGTAAGATGGCGCGGACCTCGCCCGCAGACGATCGGGATCGCTGATGGTCCATACCTTGCCGAACCTGCTGACCCTGGGCCGGATCGCCGTCATCCCGCTCCTGGTCGCGCTGTTCTACATACGCGACCCGGCGGCGCCGTTCGCGGCCTGCGCGGTGTTCCTGCTCGCGGCGGTGACCGATTGGCTCGATGGCGCCATCGCGCGGGCGCGGCGCCAGCAATCGGCCTTCGGCCGCTTCCTCGACCCCATCGCCGACAAGCTGCTGGTCGCCGCCGCGCTCCTGATGATGGTCGGGTTCGGCCAGATCGCCGGCTGGGCCATCCTGCCGGCCCTGGTGATCCTCTGCCGCGAGATCATGGTCTCCGGCCTGCGCGAGTTCCTGGCCGAGCTGCGCGTCACCCTGCCGGTCACCCAGCTCGCCAAGTGGAAGACCACCTTGCAGATGGCGGCCATCGCCGTGCTGCTGGTCGGCGACGCGGCGCCGGCGGCGCTGCACCTCCGCACCATCGGCGAGATCGGGCTGTGGAGCGCGGCGGCGCTCACCCTCTTCACCGGGTACGATTATCTGCGTGCCGGGCTCGGCCACATGCGGGTCGCGGATTCGGGCCTGGCGGAGGCGGAGCGGCGATGAAGCTGTTCGGCATCGCCGGCTGGTCGGGGGCAGGCAAGACGACGCTGCTGGTTTCGCTGATCCCGGCGCTGACGCGGCGCGGCGTGCGCGTCTCGACGGTCAAGCACGCCCACCACGCGTTCGACATCGACATCCCCGGCAAGGATTCGTACAAGCATCGTCGCGCCGGCGCGACCGAAGTGCTGGTCGGGTCGGTCAAGCGATGGGCGATCGTGCACGAGCTGCGCGACGAGGGGGAACCGAGCCTCGAGGACCTGCTCGCGCGCCTTTCGCCCGTCGATCTGGTGCTGATCGAGGGCTACAAGCACGGCGATTACGAGAAGATCGAGATCCACCGCCCCGCGCTCGGCAAGCCGGCGCTCTATCCGGACGACCCGAACATCGTCGCGCTGGCGAGCGACGTGAAGCTCGCTGGCCTGCCGATCCCGTTCCTCGACCTCGCCGATATCGAGGGGATTGCCGGGTTGATCCTCGCCCGCTGCGGCCTCGCCCCTGCGACGGAGGCGGCCGGCTGATGGCGCAGCTTTCCGACGACTGCTTTGCCGTCGGCGCCAAGCGCCGTATGACCGCCGCCGAGGCGCTCGGCCTCCTGGCCGCGCGCGTCACGCCGGTGGCCGAGGCCGAGACGGTGCCCTTGCGCGCCGCGCACGGCCGCATCCTCGCCGCGGACGTGGTGGCGGACCGTGACGTGCCGCCGCATGACAACTCGGCGGTCGACGGCTACGCGGTGCGCTTCGCCGATCTGGCGCCGGAGGGCGAGACGCGCCTCGTTCTCTCCGGGCGCGCGGCCGCAGGCCATCCCTTCGCGGTGCCGCTGCCCGAGGGCGGCACGGTGCGCATCTTCACCGGCGCGCCGATGCCGGCGGGGGCCGACACCGTGCTGATGCAGGAGGATTGCGAGGCCGACGGCGAAACGGTGACGATTCCCGCGGGCATCGCCAAGGGCGCGAACAGCCGCAAGGCCGGCGAGGACGTGGCGCGGGGTGCGCGCGTGCTGGCTTCCGGCCGCCGGCTGCGCCCGCAGGACGTCGGGCTCGCCGCCTCGCTCGGGCGGACGGCGCTTTCGGTCTACCGCCCGCTCCGGGTCGCGCTGTTCTCGACCGGCGACGAGGTGCGCGAGCCGGGGACCGACCTTCCCGCCGGCTGCATCTACGACGCCAACCGCTACGCGCTCGCGGCGCTGCTCGAAGGGCTCGGCTGTATGGTCGACGATCTCGGCATCCTGCCGGACCGGCGCGACGCCATCCACGACGCGCTGGCGCGGGCGGCCGGCACGCACGACGCGCTGGTCACCTCCGGCGGCGTCTCGGCCGGCGAGGAGGACCACGTCCGCGCCGCCGTCTCGGCGCTCGGCTCGATCCACTTCTGGCAGCTCGCCATCCGGCCGGGCCGGCCGGTCGCGCTCGGCCAGGTCGGCGACGCCGCCTTCGTGGGGCTGCCCGGCAACCCGGCGGCGATGATGGTGACGTTCCTCAAGCTCGCCCGGCCGGCCCTGCTGCGGCTTGCCGGTGCGACCGAGGTGACGCCCGCCACCTTCCGCGTGCGCGCCGCGTTCGACTACCGGAAGAAGACCGGACGGCGCGAATGGCTGCGCTGCCGCCTAGCGATAGGCGCCGACGGCATTCCCAGCGCGATCAAGTTCCCGCGCGATGGCGCCGGCATCCTGTCTTCGCTGGTCGAATCCGACGGGCTGGTCGAATTGCCCGAGGAGTTGACCCGACTGGAGGCGGGTACCATGGTTGAGTTCCTGCCGTTCAGCGAGGTGAGTTGATGGAGATTCTGTATTTCGGCTGGGTGCGCCAGCGCATCGGTCTCGCCAAGGAGGCGGTCGAGCCGCCGGGCGAGGTGACCGACGTGCGCGGCCTGGTCGAATGGCTGCGCGGGCGGGGCGGCGGCTACGAGGCGGGACTCGGCAATCTCGCCCAGCTGCGCGTCGCGGTGAACCAGGAGCTTGCGACGCTCGACGCGCCGATCGGCCGTGGCGACGAAGTGGCGCTGTTCCCGCCGATGACGGGAGGCTGAGACGTGATCCGCGTGCAGGCCGACGATTTCGACGTCGGCGCCGAGCTGAACCGCCTGACCCGGGGCAACACCGGCATCGGCGCGCTCGCCTGCTTCGTCGGGCTGGTGCGCGACCTCGCCGGCGACGAGCGGATCGAGGCGATGACCCTCGAGCACTATCCCGGCATGACGGAGCGCCAGCTCGAGAAGCTGGAGGCGGAGGCGCGCCGGCGCTGGAAGCTCGACGACGTGGTGATCGTCCACCGCTACGGAAGGCTCACGCCCGGCGACCGCATCGTGCTGGTCGCCACCACCTCGTCGCACCGCGAGGCGGCGCTCGAATCCTGCGCGTTCCTGATCGATTGGCTGAAGACCAAGGCGCCGTTCTGGAAGCAGGAGGACACGAACGTCGGCGCGCGCTGGGTCGAGGGGCGCACTTCCGACGACGATGCGGCGAAAAAGTGGGAGGTCGATCCCTCGCGCTGGGTCGTCGGCGGCGACAAGGCGGCGGGCGGAGAGTAGCGGTCCCTCGCGGTCAGCGGCCGCGCTTCTTGGCGCGCGCGACGGCGAGGGCACCTTCGCCCCAGGCGGCGAGCGCCGCCCCGTCCGCCAGCACTCCGTCGGGCACCGACCGGTAGGACGTCTCGACGCGCCGCGCCCCGCGCATGAAGGCGAACGGCGCGGTGCCGGCACTGTCATACGCATCGCGGTTTTCTGGCCCGGTCTTGAAATAGAGCGCGCCGCCCGAGATCAGCCCGAACATCACGCCGTCGAGGAACAGGCCGGCGCCGCCGAACATCTGGCGCGACTCGACCGGCCCCAGCGCCACCAGCCGGTCGGCGATCCGTGCGCCATACTCGCGATCCGCTTTGGCCATGCGCCTATCCTATACTCGGCGCGTCAGCAGGGGAGCACCAAATGGCAGGCAAGATCGAGGCGCGGTTGAAGGAGCTCGGCATTGTGCTTCCGGAGCCGCAGGGGCCGCGCGTCGCGAAGATCGAGAACACGATGGTCGCGGGCGGTTTCCTGTTCGTCTCCGGCCAGGTCACCCAGTGGAACGGCGAGCGGCGCTATGTCGGCAAGGTCGGGCGCGAGTTCGACCTCGCCCAGGCCCAGGACGCCGCGCGGCTCAGCGCGCTCAACGTGCTCGCCCAGGCGAAGAAGGGCCTCGGCGGCGAGCTCGACCGCATCGCGCATGTCGTCAAGCTCACCGGCTACGTCAACGCCATGCCCGATTTCACCGAAATCTCGGCAGTGGTCAACGGCGCCTCGGAGCTGATGCACGAGGTATTCGGCGAAGCCGGCCGCCACGCACGCACGGCCGTCGGCGTCGCCGTCATGCCGTTCGACGTGGCGATCGAGGTGGAGGCGATGTTCCTGCTCGCGGACAGGAGCGCATAACATTGTCCGTTCGCCCGGAGTAGCGCCGAAGGCGCGTATCGAAGGGCGAAGGCGGCACGATCTCTCGGCTTCGTGCTTCGATACGCCGCGCCAAGCGCGGCTACTCAGCACGAACGGACGGGGGTGTGGCTTGTAAGAGCCGGTCGGTCGCGCCCTCGATCCGGCGCGCGAGCTCGGCCATGAAGGCGTCGCGGTCGAGCCCGGGCGCGATCGGCGGCAGGAATTCCACCACGATCGTGCCGGCCCGCTTCACCAGCTTGCGGCGCGGCCAGTAGAGGCCCGAGTTCAAAGCGACGGGCACGACCGGCACGCCGAGCGCGCGGTAGAGGGCGTAGACGCCGGGATGATAGGGCCGCCGCTGGCCGGGTGCTGTGCGCGTCCCCTCGGGAAACACCAGGATCGGCCGCCCCTCGGCCGCGCGCCGCGCCGTCGCCTTGGTCAGCGCACGCAGCGCACGCGCGCCGGCCGTGCGGTCGATGCCGATCATGCCGATCCGCGCCAGCGCCCAGCCGTAGAACGGGATCCAGAACAGCTCCCGTTTGAGCACGATGGCGGGGTCGCGGAGGATCAGGGCGAGGGCGAACGTCTCCCAGGCCGACTGGTGCTTCGCGGCGACGATCGCCGCGCCCGCCGGCAGGTTCTCCTGCCCCGCGACGCGATGGCGCAGCCCCGTCGTGGCCGCGAGGATTGCGAGAACGCCGGCCACCCAGAGGCGCGACAGCGCCAGCATTGCGCCGCGCGGCAGCGGGTAGAGCGGCAGGCTCACCGCCCCCATCGCCGCGGTCCAGACATAGAGTCCCGCGTAGAAGGCCAGGGCGCGCAAGGCGTTCATGGGCTGGAGAGGAACACGCCGCGGGCGCGCGACAGCAGGTACTTGTTGTACTCGGTCACCAGCAGCGCGGCCGTGCCCGGCCACAGCCACCACTGGTTCTGCTTGAACCGTACCGGATAGACCGGGTAGGGCAGGATCTCGATGTCTGGCATCGCGCGGCGGAACTCCAGCAGGCTGCGCGGCATGTGGTAGCTCGCCGTCACCAGCCGCAGCGAGTGGTAGCCCTCCTTCTTCATCCAGGCTGCCGTCTCGTGCGCGTTGCCGATGGTCGAATCGGCGGCGTAGCCCAGCACGACGCAGCACTCGATGTTCTCCGGCGCGGTGCGCGAAAGCCGGAGGAGCGCGGCCACGTCCACCCCGTGATAGACCCCGGAGACGAACAGCTTCGACGCCCGCCCGTCCGCCAGCAGCTTGAGCCCGGCGTCGAGCCGGCCGGCGCCGCCGGTCAGCACCACCACGGCGTCGGTGCGCCCGCCGGGCTCGGCCACCGGGCGGATCTTGTGCGCGAACCAGACGAGCCCGGCGCCCCAGGCGGCGAGCAGGATCGGCAGGACGATCACGGCCGTCCGCACCCAGCGCGCCCGGCGGGGACGCCGCGCGCCGAACCGGCTCACGCCATCTCCGCCAGCGCGCCCAGCACCGTCCGCCGCGCCGTCTCCATCCCGATCAGCGCCGCCGCGACCGGCAGGAGCGCGAGGGCGCCCCACTGCACCAGGCCGAGGTCGAGGTCGGGCAGCAGCGTGGCGTCGATGCGCCCCGCGAAGTGGAACAGAGCGGCGAGCGTCCCCGCCGCGAGAGCGAGCCCGATGACCCCGCCCTTGAAGCCGAGCGCCATCGACTGGAGCTGGAACTCGCGCGCGATGGTCGCGTCGCGCGCCCCGATCAGATGCAGGATCTCGATGGCCTCGCGATGGACGGCGAGGCCCGAGCGCGTCGCGAACACCACGACCGCGATCGCCGCCGCCGAGATCAGCGCCACGACCGCCGCCGCCGTCGCCTGGATGGCGCGGGCGAAGGCGGTGAAGCGGCGCAGCCAGACGCCGTGATCGTCGACGCTGGTCCCCGGCACGGCCGCTTTCAGTTGGGCGGCGAGCGCCGCGGGATCGGCCGGCGCGCCCCGCGCCAGCGTCACGTCGATCAGCCGCGGCAGCGGCAGGTCGGCGAGGTTCTGCTGCGGCCCGAGCCACGGCTGCAGCAGCTCGGCGATGCGCGCGTCGGGCAGGGCCTCGGCGTGCGCCACGCCCCTCGTTTGGCGCAGCAGCTCGAGCGCGCGCGCGGTGCGCGCCTCGACGGTACCGACGCCCGCCGTCTGGGGCAGGGGCATCACCTGCACCGTCACCGTGCCGGCAAGCCCCTGGCGCCACTTCGCGCCCGCGTTCGCCACCGCCATCGCGACGGCGAGCGCCAGCGCGGCGAGGAATACCATGAATCCCACGATCCACGGCAGGAAGCGCGACGAGGGGTCGCGCGCCAGCGGCAGGGCGAGGACGCCGCGCCGCCTCACCGCGCCGCCACCTTGTCGCGGGCGGGCAGGCGTGTGAGCTCGCCGGCCCCGAGGTGCAGCCGCGGATGGGCGAACCGCGCGACCAGCGATTCGTTGTGCGTCGCGATCACCACCGTGGTGCCCTGGCGGTTCAGCTCCTCGATCAGCCGCAGGAGGCGCAGACCCGACCGATCGTCGAGGTTGCCGGTCGGCTCGTCGGCCAGCATCAGGTCCGGCTTGGCGATCACCGCCCGGGCGATGGCGACGCGTTGCTTCTCCCCGCCCGACAAGGTCGCCGGGCGCGCGTTCATCCGCTCGGCAAGCCCGACCCAGGCCAACAGCTCCTCGACATGGGCCTTGAGCCTGGCCTCCTTCGCGCCGGCGACGCGCAGCGGCAGCGCCACGTTGTCGAACGCCGATAGATGGTCGAGCAGGCGGAATTCCTGGAACACCACGCCAATTCGCCGGCGGATGGCTGGCAGGTCGCGCCGCGGCAGGGTGGCGAGGTCGCGGCCGAACAAATTCACCAGCCCGCGCGTCGGGCGGTAGGCCACATACATCAGCTTGATCAACGAGGACTTGCCCGCGCCGAACTCGCCGGTGAGGAAGTGGAACGATCCCGGCGCGAGCCGGAACGTGATGTCGTGCAGCACCTCGGGGCCGACCCCGTAGCGCATGCCGACATTGTGGAATTCGACGACCACCTCGCCTCTCCGCCCCCGCCCGCCGGCGGCCCCGGCGCACCATCGCACAGCGCGTGCGCGCGCGTCCAGAATCGCCGCGCGCCCCAGGGTTGCCGTTGCTTGCCAGGCTCCGGCCGCCCGCCTATAACGGACTGAGCCCAAGCCGCCGTACAGCGATGATTCTGATCTGCCCCGCCTGCTCCGCACGCTTTGCGGTCGACGACGCCGCGCTCGGCCCCAAGGGTCGGCGTGTGCGCTGCGGCAGCTGCAAGCATGTCTGGCACCAGGCGCCGCCCGAAATCGAGGAGGAGGAGCCGTTCCCGGCCCTGTTCGGCGCGCCCGAGCCGGACGAGGCACCGCCGAAGCCGACCACCGAGGAGCGCGCCGCGGAGTCCCCGCCCCGCCGCAGCCGGCCGCCACCGCCGCCGCCCGAGCCGGAACGGAGCCGCGCCGGACTCGCCTGGGCGGCGCTCGTCCTCGTCCTGGCGCTGGTCGTGGGCGGCGGCTGGGCCTTCCGCGACGATGTGGTGCAGGCTTGGCCCAGCGCGCGCCGGCTCTACGACCTCGCAGGCATTCCGGTCGCGCCGCCGGGCGCGGGGCTCGAGCTGCGCCAGGTGACGTGGAAGCGCGGCCAGGCGAACGGCGTGCCGGTGCTGCTGATCGAGGGCGACGTCACCAACGTGTCGCACCAGGTGCGCGACGTGCCCAAAATCCGCGGCACGCTGATCGGGGGCGGCAAGCCGGTGCAGCAGTGGGAGTTCGCGCCGGCCCACGCCAAGCTGCTGCCGGGCGAGACGGCGCATTTCCGCACCGAGCTCAAGAACCCGGCGGCCGGGGCCGAGCGCCTCACCATGAACTTCTCCGACCAGTAAAGCGGTGCCGCCCGCCCGTATCGAGGTGTTGCTTGACGCCGAGACGATCGCGCGCCGGGTCGACGCGCTGGCGCGCGAGATCGCCCGCGACATGCCGGCCGAGCTCGAGGTCGTCGTGATCCTGAAAGGCAGCTTCGTGTTCGCCGCCGACCTGATCCGCGCGATGCACCGTGCCGGGCTCGCGCCGCTGGTCGATTTCATGACCCTGTCGAGCTATGGCGAGGGGACCGAGTCGAGCGGGCGCGTGGCGCTCACCCGCGACATCACCGACGACGTGGCCGGCCGGCGCGTGCTGATCGTCGACGACATCGTCGAATCGGGCCGCACGCTGGTCTTCGCCCGCGACACGCTGCTCGCGCGCGGCGCGGCCGAGGTGCGGACCTGCCTGCTCCTGGACAAGAACGCGCGGCGCGTCGTCGGCTTCACACCCGACTATGTCGGATTTCCCATCGGCGACCGCTTCGTCGTCGGCTACGGGCTCGACCTCGCCCACGCCTACCGCGCGCTGCCCTATATCGGCGTGGTGACGGAGGGGTAGGGGGCGGTCAAATTATCTTGTCACCCCGGAAGCCGCGCAGCGGCTATCCGGGGCCCATCTCTCCAGCTCCGTGCCGCCCGCCCATGGGTTCCGGGGCACAGCATTGCATGCTGCGCAGCACCCCGGATGACAATCATTTGGCCGCTACTGCACCGGACGGATGCCGCCGGGGCCGGCGGGGCCGGTCGAGGGCGGGACGATGGTGATCTCGGCGCCCTTTTCCGCCTTGGCGACGATCTCGGCGACCAGCGAGCGCGCCGCCTCGTCCTTCAGCTCGTCCTTCAACTCCTCGAACGTCGGCACCTTGGCCGCGCGGCGGTCCTCGACCTTGATGACGTGCCAGCCGAACTGCGAATGGACCGGCGCATGGGTGTACTCGCCGGGCTTCAGCTTGAACGCCGCGTCGGCGAAGGGCTTCACCATCTGGTCGTGGGTGAAGAAGCCGAGATCGCCGCCATTCGCCGCCGTCGGTCCGGTCGAACGCGTCTTGGCGAGCATGGCGAAGTCGGCACCCTTGTCGAGCTGGGCGATCACATCCTTGGCGTCCTTCTCGCTTTTCAGCAGGATGTGGCGCGCGTGCACCTCGTCTTCGTGCGATGCGGCGGCGACCTTCTTCTTGTAGGCGTCCTTGAGCTTCTCGTCGGTGAGCTGCAATTCCACCTGGTTCACCAGGTAGGCCTCCTGCAGGATCTGCTCGCGGTCGGCCTCGATGCGGCGCTGGACATCCGGCTTCTTGGCGTAGCCGGCCTTCTCCGCTGCCAGGGCCAGCACCTTGCGCTCGACCAGCCGCTGGACGATCTGGGCGTAGAGCGCCTCGGGCGGCAGCTTCTTGTACTGCTCGGGCAGGCCGGCATAGACCGCCATCGCCTCGGAGCGGTAGATCTTCTGGCCGTTCACGACGGCGGCGACCGGGTCGTCGGCCGGGACCGTCACGGCCGGCTTCGGCGCGGGGGACGCGGTCTGTGCCGACGCGGCGACCGACGCGGCAGCCAGCGCCACGGCGGCGACCGCCCCGAGGGCGTGCTTCGCGGAACTCATGGAAAATCCCTTCTAAAGTCCGGCGCGGCCCGCGGCCGGGCGGCGCCTCCGTCTGGCGCGCAACCTATCAGGAACGGGCCCAGCGCGCCACGCCGTCACGGAAATATGGCCGCGCGGCGGCGATTGCCAGGGTCGGGGCGGCGTGGCAGGGTGGCCCGATGCGCAGCCCCAACTTCTTCGCCGCCGCGTCGCTCGACCGGGTCACCCATCTGCGCGCCGATGCCGACTGGCTCGCCGCCCGGCTCGCCGATTCCGCGAGCGTTTTCCTGCCGGTGTGGCGCGGCCGCAACCTGGTGGTCGAGCAGGGCGAGATGCCGCGCGCCGTCCGCTTCCCCCGCGCCGCCGCGGAGCCTCTGATCGCGGCGGGCGGCGAGATGGTCCTCCTCGGCCTGTTCGACGGCATCGCCCATTTCGCCGTCGATCTGTCGCACCTCGACGAGCCCGGCGCGGTGGCTGCGCACGACGGGGCGCGCTATGTCGAGCTGCGCAATGTCGGCCCGCTGATCGACCGCGACGAGGGCGGCGCGCTCGCCTATGCCCGCGCCATGACCCATTGGCACGCGACGCACCGGTTCTGCGGAAGCTGCGGTGCGCCCACCAAGTCGCGCGAGGGCGGGCACCTTCGCGTCTGCGCCGATCCCGCCTGCGCCCGCCCGCACTTCCCGCGCACCGACCCTGCGGTGATCATGCTGGTGGCGAAGGGCGACCGGTGCCTCCTCGGCCGCAAGGCGGAATGGGCGCCCGGCCGCTACTCGACGCTTGCCGGCTTCGTCGAGCCGGGCGAAAGCCTGGAGGACGCGGTCCGGCGCGAGGTGATGGAGGAGACCGGCGTCGTCGTCTCCGACGTCGAGTACCATTCCTCGCAGCCCTGGCCGTTCCCCGCCTCGCTGATGCTGGGCTTCTTCTGCAAGGCCGAGACCGAGGCCGTGCAGCGCAACGACAAGGAGCTCGAGGACGCGCGCTGGTTCACCCGCGAGGAGCTCCTGAACGGCGACGGGGGCATGGGGATCGCGCCGCGGCCCATCTCCATCGCGCGCCGGCTGATCGACGACTGGCTCGCGGAACGGTAAGGTTCCGCGCGATCCATCCATACCCAACGGGGAGTGAAACGATGCTCTACGAAGTCCGCACCTACCGGTGCAAGCCGCACACTGTGCACGAGGTGGTCAAGCGCTTCGGCGAGGCGTACGAGTCGCGCAAGGCGCTCTCGCCGCTGGCGGCGTTCTTCTACACCGAGATCGGGCCGTTGAACCAGGTGATCCACGTCTGGCCGTACCAGGATTTGAACGAGCGGGCGCGCATCCGCGCCGAGTCGGTGAAGAACCCGAACTGGCCGCCGAAGATCGCCGAGTTCATCGACGAGCAGGTGTCGGAGATCTTCGTGCCGTTCAACTTCACGCCCGAGATCAAGCCCGGCAATTACGGACCGATCTTCGAGTGGCGCAGCTATACGCTCGCGATCGGCGCGGGGCCCAAGGTGCAGGAGAACTGGGGCAAGGCGATCGGGGAGCGGTCCAAGCGCTCGCCCATCCTGGTCGGCATGACCACCGACCTCGGGCCGCTCAACAAGTTCGTCCATATCTGGCCCTACAAGAGCCTGGACGAGCGCGCCAAGATCCGCGCCCAGGCGGCGAAGGACGGCATCTGGCCGCCGCCGGGCGGCGCCGGCACGCTAATCGCGCAGGAGAACAAGATCTGCCTCGCCGCGCCCTTCTCGCCGGTGCAGTAAAGCCCGTCAGGGGCGGGTCAGGCGGCCTGCCCCTGCACAGCTACCGCGCGGCGCGGGCCACGCGGGCGACGCGGGCGGACATGTACTGGTGGAAAAGGGCGAGCAGCCGCGGCACGTTCGGGTTGCGCGCGTCCCACAGCTTGAGCGTCGCGGGCGCGCGCATCTCCTGGTAGCGCCGGAAGTCGGCGCAGTAGCGCTGCTCCAGGTCCTGGCGGAAACGGACCTGGAAGGCCGAATTCTTGTCGACGTGCAGGTCCTGGATGGCCTGTTCCTGGTAGAGTTGCGCCTCGCACTCGCGGTCGAAGTCGCGCATCGATTGGAACGTGCCGCGCAGGCGCTGCAGGCCGTGACCCGCCAGCTCATGCGCCAGCACGGCGGCGAGCTCGCGCGTCGGCCATTTGATGCCGTGTCGGCCCACGACGACCAGGAAGACGCGCCCGCCGGTCCCGCCCGGGTCGAAATAGTGCGGGTAGTAGGCCGCGACCTCGAACTCGGTCTGCTTCTCGTTCGGGAAGGCCGGGTCGTAGATGATCTCGATGCGGCCGTTCGCCTTCAGCGTGTCGACCGCTCGGGCGGCCAGGGGCGATCCGCCCAGCGCGTCGATCGACTTCTGCAGCGCGGCGAGCGCCGCGCGGTCGGCGACGATCGGCACGTCGTAATGCGCCCCCTTCGGCGCGCGCGCGGCGTAGATTTCAATTCCGTGGTCGGTGACGTGCGCCAGCGACCCCGCTTCGGCGCCCGCCATGGCGCCCATCGCGAGCAGCGTCGCGGCCACCCGCACGACAATGCCCCTCCGTCCCACCACGAAATCCCCTGGCAGCGCGGGCCTCTCTCTGGGCCGCACTCCCTCAACGCCGAACCCCCCCGCGAGTTCGCGGGAAGTTTCATATTTGGCTAATCCGTGGTGAATTTCCCGCGGGGCGCCTGTGCAATTTGTCGTGATGCTGCAGTGCGAAGGCGCTACCGGCCGCGCTGGCGGAACGGGTCGGCCGGGTAAGTGCCGAGAATCCGCACCTCCTCGCAGAAATGGCGCAGATCGTCGAGCGCGAGCGCGAGCGGCCGGTCGCCGGGATGGCCGTCGACGTCGGCGTAGAACTGGGTCGCGCGCCAGTCGCCGTTCAGCATGTAGCTTTCCAGCTTGGTCATGTTGACGCCGTTGGTGGCGAAGCCGGTCAGCGCCTTGTAGAGCGCGGCCGGGATGTTGCGCACCCGGAAGACGAACGTGGTGACCAGCGGTCCCCCGCCGCGCTTCGGCCGCACCGGCCGCTTCGCCAGGATCACGAAGCGCGTGGTGTTGTGCTCGGCATCCTCGATGTTGGCGGCGAGCGACTTGAGCCCGTAGATCTCGCCCGCGAGCTGCGAGGCGACGGCCGCCTGGGTCTTGTCGCCGCGGCTCGCGATTTCGGCCGCCGCGCCGGCCGTGTCGGCGTGCACGATGGCGGTGAGGCCGAGCTTGCGGATCATCTTGCGGCACTGGCCCAGCGCGTGGACGTGGCTGTGCACGGTCTTGACCGTCTTGAGCGTCGCCCCCTTGGGCGCCAGCAGATGGTGGTTCACCCGCTGGAAATGCTCGCCGATGATGAAAAGCCCCGAATCCGGCATCAGCCGGTGGATGTCGGCGACCCGGCCGGCCACCGAATTCTCGATCGGGATCATGCCGAGCCGTGCCCGGCCGCTTCGCACCGCCTCGAACGCGTCCTCGAATGCGTCGCAGGGCAGCGTCCGGTAGCGCGGAAAACGCTGCCGGCAGGCGAGGTCGGAGTACGCGCCCGGCAGGCCCTGGAAGGCGATCGTGCGTGCGGCGGGCGGGGCGGCTTTGCGGGCCATGGCGGCGGAGGTCTCAGGCGGGGCGGGCGGCGAGGCGCGCGCGGTCGCGCGCAAGGTCGGCCGGAGTATTGATTTCGTGCAGCACCCTGTCAATCAGCGCCGCGTCGATGCGCATGCCGGCCTCGAGGGCGCGCAGCTGCTCCAGCCGCTCGCGCGCCTCCAGCACGCCCTGCGGCAGGGCGATGAACCGCGCGAGGGCCGCCCGGCGGAAGGCGTAGAGCCCGAAATGATGATAGTACGGCCCCTCGCCCGAAGGCACGCGCGCCCGGCTGAAATAGAGGCAGCGCCCGATCCGCGCGCCGGGGGCGAGCGCCAGAACCGCCTTCACCGAGTTCGGATCGTCGTAGAGCGCCGGGTCCATCTCGGTCGCGACCGTCGCGATGTCGACGGCGGGATCGGCGGCGAGCGGGCTGAGCACCGCCTTGAGCTCGGCGGCCTCGGGATCGGGCAGGTCGCCCTGCAGATTCACGACCACGTCGTAGCGACCGTCCGGGTCGAGCCGCGCCACCGCCGCCGCCACGCGGTCCGAGCCGGAGGGAAGGGCAGGGTCGGTCTCGACCGCCTCGCCGCCTGCCGCCCGCACCACCTCGGCGATCCGCGCATCGCCGGCGGCGACGATCACCGGCCCCACGTCGGCGGCCACCGCCCGGCGCCAGACGTGCAGGATCAGCGGCTCCCCGCCGATGTCGGCCAGCGGCTTGTCCGGCAGGCGCGTCGCGGCCAGCCGCGCCGGAATCGCGACGATCGGATTCACGGCGCCGTCCGCGGGATGCCAGGTCCCCGCTCAATCTCTTGCGTCATAGGGAGTTTCCGGAATGCGTGCGGTTTTGCGACAATATATCGCTTGCGCGTCCCGTGAAACCCGGTATCTCTTTCGCCCGCATCGCGGGCGCACGGGAGCGGCTACGCACTATGTCCACGCTCGAAATCAACAAGATCGCCGGGTCGATCCTCCTGGTCCTGATGGTGATCCAGGTCGTCGGCATCCTCGGCGACGCGCTGGTCCGCCCGCGCGAGTCCACCACTGCCGTCCAGATCAGTGCGAGCCCGGCGCAGATCGCCGCCGAGAAGCCCAAGCCGGTCGAGCCGGTGCTGCCGCTGCTCGCCAAGGCCGACGTCAAGAAGGGCGAGGAGATTCACAAGAAGTGCCTCGCCTGTCACGACTTCAAGAAGGGCGGGCCGAACAAGATCGGGCCCAACCTCTACGGCGTGATCGGCCGGCCGATCGCCTCGCACCCCGGCTTCGACTATTCGAGCGCGCTCAAGGACTACGCCAAGAAGCATGGCAAGTGGACCTACGAGCTCCTGAACCACTTCATCCACGATCCGCGCCAGGACGTGCCCGGCACCAAGATGACTTTCGCCGGCCTCGACAAGGTGCAGGAGCGCGCTGACGTGATCGCCTTCCTCCGCACGCTGAACGACAACCCGCCGCCGCTGCCGACGCCGGAGGAGATCAAGGCTGTCGAACCCAAGCCGGAGGCGCCGGCCCCCGCCCCCGCGAAGGGCGCGGAGGGCAAGGCCGCGGACCAGAAGGGCGCCGCCGCCCCGTCCGCCAAGCCCGCCGAAGGCAATGCGCCGGCCGCCCCGGCCGCCCCGGCCGCCAAGCCTCAGGGCGGCGCGCCGCCCGCGACCCCGGCCGCAAAGTAGGCGGACGCAAGCCGCGGCGCGCGCTCTCCAACCCGTCACCCCGGGGCGCGGCGCGGCATGAAATGCAGCGCCGCGGAGCCAGGGCCCATGGTCGGACGCCTCGGCGTCCACCATTTTCCATGTCACATCGTGACAGCCGTGCGGTCGGCGCCGATGCGCCACAGGCGTGCGGGCCACCCCCGACTGGAGGTCGGGATGAAACCCATGGTAAGCAAGCGACGGTGACCGGTGGCTGTTGCGACGGTGTCATCGGCGCAGCCCGCGAAACTCACGACACGTTGACGGAGGCGGAAAATGGCGACGTCCCTCGATTCGAAAGCCCGGCCTGGTCGTATCGTCGAACAGGACTTCGTGCACACGGGTCCGGGCACGGTGGCCGGGCGCTATCTGCGCCGCTATTGGCAACCCATCTACGTCTCCGACAAGCTCGCACAGGGGGCGATCGTTCCGATCCGGATCCTCGGCGAGGACCTCGCGCTCTACCGTGGCGAAAGCGGAACGGTCCGCGTCATGACCAATGAGTGCCCGCATCGGCTGAGCGTCTTGAACACGGGCTGGATCGAAGGGGAAACCATTCGCTGCCGGTATCACGGCTGGCGCTTCGACGGGGCCGGACAATGTGTCGAGCAGCCGGCCGAGGCGAAACCGTTCTGCCACAAGGTGCCGCCACTCGCCTCCTATCCCACGCACGAGGCTCACGGCCTGATCTTCGCCTATTTCGGCGAAGGCGACGCGCCGGCCTTCCGCCCGCTGCCGGGCCTGGAGGAAGGCGTGCGCGAGGGATGGACCGTCAGCCCGTCGATCGAAATGATCCCGTGCAACTGGTTTCAGAGCGCGGAGAACATCATGGACGACGTCCATGTGAATTTCTCCCATCGCGACCATCTCGTGAACACGGCGGCGCGGCCGTTCGTCCCCACCAAGACCTGGGCAGAGGAAACGCCGTTCGGGATGACGCAATTCCAGGCGCGCGGCGGGAAGACCGACCAGATTCACTTCATCATGCCGAACCAGTGCTTCCTGGCCCATCCGCTACGCTCGGCGCGCGACGACAAGCCGTTCTGGTTCAAGGCGCTGTTCTGGTACGTGCCGATCGATGACGAGAGTCATCTCCACGTTCTCATCATGGTCTACCACACGAAGAGAAAAGAGCGTCCCGAAGGCACGCCGATCGACGAGGAGATCGAGGCCATCATTGCCGGCCGCAAGAGCTGGGCCGACGTCGCACGGCACCCGAATCTCATCCGTATCCAGGACGGCGTGGCGATCTGCGGACAAGGGAAGATCGTGGACCGCTCGCGGGAACGGTTGGGGACCTCGGATGCGGCGGTGATCCAGCTTCGCAAGCTTTGGATGCGGGAGCTGAAATCGCTGGCCGCCGGAAAGCCGGTGACACCGTTCGGCACGCCGGACCCCCAGGCCCTCCGGAAGGAGGAGCTGGACGCGATGGGGTTCAACGCGTGAACGCGGTCGCGCTCGCCCATCCGCCCGCAAGACGCGCGGTCGAGCGCGGGACCCCATCGAAGCCGTACTTCGGTGGGACCCCCTAATATTTAATCCCGGTGATCCTGGCTCATCTTTGGATCGTCATACAGGGTCCGGCTACCGCCCCTCGACGGCCACCACGTCGCAATTGGCGCTCTGCTGGCGAATCTGCTTCAGGCTCGCGTATTCCGGCGAGTCGTACCAGCGGCGCAGATGCTGCATGTCGGGGAATTGCAGCACGGTGACGCGCTCGGGCTCGGAGTCGTCGCGCTTCCGCCCGGCGTGCCAGTCGCCTTCCAGCACCTCGAACCCGTCGGCGCGCGCGACCACCTTTCCGTCATACTTGGCGATCGTGTCGTTGACGCCCTTGCGGTATTCCTTCAGCCGGCCGGGGTCGGTGATGTCGCGGCGGTGGACGATCAGGTAGGCAGCCATCGGGGCCTCCCTCGCGGTTGTTCCTCTTCCCGGCAAACTCCCGCCGCCCCGCGCGGGTTCCATGGTCAGCCGGGGTCGACCGACGCCCACAGCACGTCCTCGATGCGCGCTGCGCCGGTCGCCAGCATGACCAGCCGGTCGAACCCCAGCGCCACCCCTGCGGCCGGCGGCATCGCCGCCAGCGCCGCCAGGAAATCTTCGTCGATCGGCGGCCCCTCGTCGCCATAGAGTGCGCGCCGCCGCGCCCGGTCGGAGTCGAAGCGTCGGCGCTGCTCGCCGGGATCGTCGAGCTCGCCGAACCCGTTGGCCAGCTCGACCCCGCAGACATAGAGCTCGAACCGCTCGGCGACGCGCGGGTTGCCGGGCTTGAGCCGGGCGAGTGCCGCCATCGAAGCGGGGTATTCGGTGAGCAGCGTCGGCGCCGGATGGCCGAACTTCGGCTCGATCCGGTCGAGGAAGACCTTGAAGAAGATGTCCTCCCAGTCGTCGGTCCCGCCGGGGTCGACGCCGATCCGCCGCGCCTCGGCGGCGAGGCACCCGGCGTCGCCGGCGGTCGCCAGCACGTCGATGTCGGCGTGGCGCGCGAACGCCTGGGCGACGGTCAGGCGCTCGGCCGGCGCCCGCGCGTCGCACGCGAGTTCACCACGCCGCAAGTGCGGGGCCGCCGCCGCCAGCAGGTCGAGGCAGTCCGCCATGATCGCGTCGTAGGTCTCGTTTGCGCGGTACCATTCCAGCATGGTGAACTCGGGATGGTGCAGCGCGCCGCGCTCGCCGTTGCGGAACACCCGCGCAAGCTGGTATGGCCGCGCGATGCCCGCGGCCAGAAGCTTCTTCATCGCGTATTCCGGTGACGTGTGCAGGTACATCGTCCGCTCGCCCGCGCCCAGGGGCTCGGCGAGCCGTGTCGCGAATGGCCGCAAATGCGGCTCGAGGCCCGGGGAAAGCTGCAGGGCAGGGGTCTCGACCTCGGTGAAGCCGCGCGCGCGGAAGAAGGCGCGCGTCGCGTCCAGAATGTCGCCGCGCGTGCGCAGATTCGCCGCGCGCCGCGCCATCGCCTCCGCCTGCCACCACCGTTCCGCCATCGTGCGATAATGCCAGAAGGAAGAAGATAATGGTCGTTCCTTCACCGTCACTGCGAGGAGCGCAGCGACCAAGCAATCCAGGGGCAACCAAAGATTTTGGATTGCTTCGCTTCGCTCGCAATGACGTTCTCAAATGATCCTCCTTCGATTGGGTGTGAACGATGTCCCGCGATAGATCAAGCGACACTGCGCTCGCCCGCGTCGCCGCGCGCTATGCCGTCGCCGTCACGCCGGCGCTCGACGCGCTGATCGCCGCCGATCCGGACGGCCCGGTCGCCCGCCAGTTCCGGCCCGATGCGCGCGAGCTGGTCGACGCGCCGGATGAGCGCGCCGATCCCATCGGCGACGCGGCGCATTCCCCGGTGCCGGGGATCGTCCATCGCCACCGCGACCGGGTGCTGCTTACGCCGCTCCTTGCCTGCCCGGCCTATTGCCGCTTCTGCTTTCGGCGCGAGACGGTGGGGCAGAAGGGGGCGAAGCTCGCGCTTACCGCCGCCGCGCTCGACGCCGCGCTCGGCTACATCGCCGCGCATGACGAAATCTGGGAGGTGATCCTGACCGGCGGCGATCCCTTCGCGCTCTCCGCGCGCCGGCTGGGCGACATCGTCCGGCGGATCGACGCCATCCCCCACGTCGAGGTGATCCGCATCCACACGCGCGTGCCGGTGGTCGACCCGGCGCGCGTGACGTCGGCGCTGGTCCGTGCACTCGGCGCGGCGAAGCCGGTCTATGTCGCGATCCACTGCAACCACGCGGACGAGTTGACCATAGAAGCCTGCGCGGCTTGTGCGCGTCTCGCCGACGCGGGCCATCCGCTGCTCGCCCAGACGGTTCTGCTCAAGGGGGTGAACGACACGCCGGAGGCGCTGGAGGCGCTGATGCGCGCGCTGGTGAAGAACCGCATCAAGCCCTACTACCTGCACCATGCCGACCTCGCCCCCGGCACCGGCCATTTCCGCACGACGCTGGCCGAAGGCCAGGCGCTCGCCGCCGCGCTGCGTGCCCGCGCCTCGGGCCTCTGCCAGCCGACCTACGTGCTCGACATCCCCGGCGGGTTCGGCAAGGTGCCGGTCGGGCCGTGCTACCACGCCCACGGGGCCGTCACCGATACGTCCGGCCGGACCCACGCCTACCCCCCGGTTTCCGGGCGTTGCGGGCGCCCGGGCAAGCTGGTAGGTTCCGCCCCTTCCCGCTCCCAAAAGATCGCAAGATGAAGGTTCAGGCCAACACCGTCCGCTCCGGCCACGTGCTGGAATACAACGACCGCCAGTACTCCGTGCTGGGCATCGAGATTTTGCAGCCCGGCAAGGGCGGCGCATTCATCCAGGTCGAGATGCGCGACCTCAAGTCGGGCAACAAGACCAACGTGCGCTGGCGCACCCAGGAGACGGTCGAGCGCCTGCACGTCGACGAAAAGGAGGCGACCTACCTGTTCGGCGACGACCAGAACGTCACGCTGATGGATTCCGAGACGTTCGAGCAGTTCACCGTGCCGCGCGACATGCTGGGCAGCGCCGCGCCCTTCCTGCAGGACGGCATGGTGCTGACGATCGACACGGTCGAGGGCGCGCCCGTGGCGGCGCACCTGCCGCAGCACGTGACCATGCGGGTCACCGAGGCCGACCCGGTGGTGAAGGGCCAGACGGCCTCGTCTTCCTACAAGCCGGCGATCCTCGAGAACGGCGTGCGCGTCATGGTGCCGCCGCATATCGAGGCCGGCACCCGCGTCGTCGTCTCCACCGCCGACGCCACCTACGTCGAGCGGGCGAAGGATTGAGGGCTCGCCCGTGACCGCACGGCGGTCCGCCAACATCAACGTGATGATCGACGCCGCCCGCAAGGCCGCGCGGGGGCTGGTGCGCGACTTCGGCGAGGTCGAGCAGCTCCAGGTCTCGCTCAAGGGCCCGGCCGACTACGTGTCCGAGGCCGACCGGCGCGCCGAGCGCACGCTGCGTAGCCTTTTGGGCAAGGCGCGCCCGGACTGGGGCTTCCTGATGGAGGAGGCGGGCGAGACCAAGGGCACCGAGGCCGGTATGCGGTGGGTGGTCGATCCCTTGGACGCCACCACCAACTTCCTGCACGGCATCCCCCATTTCTGCATCTCGATCGCCGTCGAGCGCGAGCGCGATCCCGTCGCGGGCGTGATCTATGACCCGCTTCGCGACGAGATCTTCTGGGCCGAGAAGGGTGTCGGCGCTTTTCTGGACGATCGGCGTTTGCGGGTCTCCGCGCGGCGCAGGCTCGCCGACGCGGTGATCGCGACCGGGATTCCGTTCGGCGCGCGGCCGGGCAAGGACGAGTTCGTCGCCGGGCTGCGCAAGGTGATGGACGAGACGGCGGGGGTGCGCCGCTTCGGCTCGGCCGCGCTCGATCTCGCCTATGTCGCGGCCGGGCGGTTCGACGGGTTCTGGGAGACCGGCCTCTCGCCTTGGGACGTGGCGGCGGGTGTCGTGCTGATCCGCGAGGCGGGCGGGTTCGTCACCGACCTCTCGGGCGGGCCCAACATGGTCTACGGCGGCTCCATCCTCGCCGCCAACCCAGGTCTGCACGAGCCGTTGCGCCGTCTTCTGCGCGACGCGATGGGCCTGCCGCGCCGCCCCCCCCGCCGCGCCTGACGCCCCGCCGGCCGCCATTTTCGTGCCACGCTTCGCCCCCAGTGTGCCGGCCGAATCGGTTGTTCGCCCTCCCGGTTGCGCCTATGTTGGGCGCGTGCCCTGCCGCGCCCCTCGCGGCGCGGCGCGCCCGGGGGAGCGGGAGAGGGGCCTTAGACCATATGGGTGATCGCATCCGGAAACCGTTCGTCGCGCTCGGGGCGGTCCTGGTCCTGGCGACGGCGGGGCTTCCCGGCGGCGCGCGGACGCAGACCGTCATCGGCGGATCGGGCGAGCCCAGCGTCAGCGTGGACATGAGCGTGCTCGATTCGCTCGGCCCGCCGCCGACCGTGCCCGACCTCCTGATGCCCAACCGGGCGCGCACCGCGCCGCCCGCGCCGGCCCGCGGCGGGCGACTCGTCCTGACCCCCATCGGCCCCGAGGCTGGGACCGAGCGGGTGCACCTCCACCCGCCCTCCGACAAGCGGCCGCTGGCGCGCCGTGCGCCGGTCCGCCACCGTGTGCCGGCCAAGACCGCTACGCGCCCGACTGCCAAGACGGTGCCCAGCCAGGTCGCGCGACGCGCGTTCGAGCCGATCGCGCCGCCGCCCCCGCCGACAATGACCGCGCCGACCGCGCCGGCGCCCGCCCCAGCGATGAACGCGCCCGAGCCGCCGCCCATGACGGCCCCCAAGGCGCCGGAGCCGCCGAAGGCTGCCAGCGCCGCCCCGCTGGCGAGCCCGCCGCCAGCGCCGCCGCCGATGGCGGCCCCTAGCGTGTCCGAGCCGCTGGCGCCGCCGCCCGCCGCCGAGAAACCCTCCGCGCCGCCGCCGCCGCCTCCGTCGCCGGCGCAGACCGCCTCGCTCGGCGCGGCCGCCAGCACAGGCCAGGTGTCGTTGCCGTTCGGCGCCGGCTCCGCCGCGCTCGGCGACGATACCAAGGCGGCGCTCGATTCCATCGCGTCCCGCGCCGACAAGGATTCGAGTCTCCGGCTCCAGCTCCTCGCCTATGCCAGCGGCACCGGCGATACGGCGAGCCGCGCCCGCCGCCTGTCGCTGTCGCGCGCGCTCGCCGTCCGGTCGTATTTGATCGACAAGGGCGTGCGGTCTACCCGCATCGACGTGCGCGCGCTGGGTAACCGTCTCCCGGGCGGCGGCTCGGCGGACCGGGTGGACGTCGTGGTCTCGCACCGATGACCGCGAGGCCGATGCCGATCGCGCCATGACCCGCCCGCGGCGCTACCTCACCCGCATGCTGGTCTTCCTCGCCGCCGTGGCGGTGGCGGTCGGGGTTCTGGCCGGGCAGATCTACGACATCCTGCTCGCCAACCCGGCGCTGAACGGGCTGATCCTCGGCGCGCTTGCGCTCGGCATCGGCTACATCTTCCGCGAGGTGGTCACATTGAACGCCGAGGTCTCGTGGATCGAGACCTACCGCACCGGCCGGCCGGGCCTGTCGGTGCAGGAGCCGCCGCGCCTGCTCGCGCCCATGGCGGCCATGCTGGGCGAGCGCACGGGACGGCTCAGCTTGTCGGCGACCTCGACCCGCTCGCTGCTGGACGGCATCGCCTCGCGCCTCGACGAATCGCGCGACATCTCCCGCTATCTGATCGCGCTCCTGGTGTTCCTCGGCCTCTTGGGCACGTTCTGGGGCCTGATCCAGACCGTCCATTCGATCGCCGGGGTCATCGGCGGGCTCTCGATCGGCACCGGCGACCTCGCCTCGATGTTCGACGCGCTTAAGAAGGGGCTGGAGGCGCCGCTGCGCGGCATGGGCACGGCGTTCTCGTCGTCGCTGTTCGGCCTGTCCGGCTCGCTGATCCTCGGCTTCCTCGACCTGCAGGCCGGCCAGGCGCAGGGAAGGTTCTTCAACGACCTGGAGGACTGGCTGGCCACGCAGACGCGGCTTTCCTCGGGCGCGCTCTCGGCCGAGGGCGACCAGTCGGTGCCGGCCTATGTCCAGGCGCTCCTGGAGCAGACGGCCGACGGGCTCGAAAGCCTGCAGCGCACGCTCAACCGCGGCGAGGAAAGCCGGATCAGCTCCAACAGCTCGATCGTCCAGCTCACCGAGAAGCTCTCGACGCTGACCGACCAGATGCGCACCGAGCAGTCGCTGATGATGCGCCTCGCCGAAAGCCAGATGGAACTGAAGCCGATCCTGTCGCGTCTCGCCGACGGGATGGCGGCGGCGCAACGCGGCGCGATGGCCGACGACGACGGGGTGCGCACCCACATCCGCAACATCGACGTCTACATGGCGCGCCTCCTCGAGGAGATGTCGTCGGGCCGTTCCGAGCTGGTCGAGGAGTTGCGGAGCGAGATCCGCGTGCTGTCGCGCACCCTCGCCGCCATCGCCGAGCGGCCGCCCGCGCGCGCACCGTTCTCGCGGGAATAGGCGATGGCGCGGCTCCGGCGTCGCGCGCGCGAGGCCAACTACTGGCCCGGCTTCGTCGACGTGCTGTCGACGATGCTGATCATCGTGCTGTTCCTGCTGCTGGTGTTCACCCTGGCCCAGCTTTTCCTCAACCAGGTGCTGTCGGGTCGCAACGAGGCACTGGCCCGGCTCAACCAGCAGGTGGCCGAGCTCTCCGACCTCCTCCAGATGGAGAAGGCGTCGAACGTCGATCTGCGCAAGAACCTCGGCCAGCTTTCGGCCGAGCTCGCGTCCTCGACCGCCGCGCGCGACACGCTGTCTGGCCAGCTCGCGGAAGCGAAGCGCCAGCTTGCCGCCAACGCCGATGCGCTGGCCGAGGCGAAGAACCAGGCGGCCGATAGCCGGCAGGTGCTTGCCGACCTCCAGGGACGGTACGGCCAGTCGCAGCAGGCGCTGACCAAGGAGCAGCAGATTTCCGCGGCGGCGCGCCAGCAGGTCGAGCTCCTGAACCAGCAGATCGCCGCGTTGCGCTCCCAGCTCGCGGCCATTCAGCGGGCGCTCGACATCTCCGAGAACAAGGAGGCGGCGCAAAAGGTGCAGATTGCCAACCTCGGCAAGCGGCTCAACCTGGCCCTCGCCGGCAAGGTGGAGGAGCTCGCCAAGTATCGGTCCGAGTTCTTCGGCAAGCTGCGCGAGGTGCTGGGCAACCGGCCCGACATCCGCATCGTCGGCGACCGGTTCGTGTTCCAGTCCGAGGTGCTGTTCCCCACCGCGTCGGCCGACCTCGCGCCCGAGGGGCAGGTGCAGATCGACCACTTGGCCGCGACGCTCAAGGACATCGCCAAGGAGATTCCGCCGAACATCCCCTGGGTGCTGCGCGTCGACGGGTTCACCGACAAGCGCCCCATCCACACCGCACAATTTCCGTCGAACTGGGAGCTGTCGACTGCGCGCGCCATCTCGGTGGTGCGCCGGCTGATCGACGACGGCATCCCGCCGGAGCGCCTCGCCGCCAACGGCTTCGGCCAGTACCACCCGCTGGTCGCGGGTGAAAGCGAGGACGTCTACAGCAAGAACCGCCGCATCGAGCTCAAGTTGACCGAGCGGTAAGTGGCCCGCCCGAACGAAACCCTACTGCGGCGGCGGCGTGCCCGGCGGCGGCACGGCGGCGCCCGGCGGGGGCAGGTTCGCGGGCGGGGCGGCCACCACCGCCTGCCAGGGCACACGGCAGGCCGGCACGTAGGGGTAGTACCCGGCCGGATTGCGGCAGTAATAGTAGTACGTGCCCGCCCCGGGCGCCGCCACGGCCGGTGGCGCGTAGGGATCGGGGTAGGGATAGACGGGGCGCGGATAGAAGTACCAGAGCCCGGCGACCACCCACCACCAGCCGTCGCGCCCGCCGTGGCGGCCGTGGACCCAGCGTCCGCCGCGCCAGCGCGCGAAATCGTGGTCGCGGAAATGGTGAATGTCGCCGCGCCAGTATTCGCTGCGCTCGTGCTCGCGCCGTTCCTCGCGGCGGTGATCCTGCGCCACTGCCGGTACGGCGAGGACGGGCGCGACCAGCGCCACCATCACCGCCGCAGAGACCATCCGTTTGAGGCTCATGTCGCGTCTCCCATCGCGTAAGAACGTCGCGCTATCGGGCGCGTTCCCCTGCCACACGCCAGGGTCGCCCAATTCCGTCGGCCGGCGCGGTGACGATCGCGTGAACCTGGCGCGCCGTTCGGCCGGGGGCACGGAACGGGGCGCCCCAGACCCTCGTTAACCTTAATGTCTCTCGCGAGGGGAAGGAGCCACCATGGTTAAAGAGCCGGATTATCGCGCGCTTGTCTGCACGTTTCCGTCGCCCGAAGCGCGCAAGGGCGCAATGGACGAGCTGGTCGCAACCGGCTGGGAGCGGCGGGAGCTCAGCCTGCGCGCCGCACCGGGCGTCTCGCTTGCGGTGAATGTCGAGGCGCCGCACGGCGAGGGCGAGGCGCGCACGATCCTCGAGCGCCACGGCGCCCGCGACCTGCGCGCCGACAGGCCCGCAGCGCGGGACCCGGTCGACGAGGCATCGGAGGAGTCGTTCCCGGCGAGCGACCCGCCGTCCTTCACGCCGGCGCATGTCGGCCGCCCCAAGCCGGATGGCGACGAACGCTGATCATGCCGCGCGCGCGGCAAGCGCGTCGGCATAGAGCGCGGCGTATTTTTTCGCGGGCTCGGCCCAGCTCACGTCCTTGGCCATGGCACGGCGCTGGGTGGCGCGCCAGAGAGGCCGGCGCGGGAAGAAGCCCGCGGCGCGGCGGATCGCCGCGTCGAGATCCGGCACGAACGCGTGGTCGAACATGAACCCCGTGCCACCGCGATCGCCGACGTCCATCACCGTGTCGGCGAGCCCGCCGGCGCGGCGCACCAGCGGCAGCGCGCCGTATCGCAAGGCGGAGAGCTGGGTGAGGCCGCACGGCTCCCAGCGCGACGGGACCAGGATCACGTCGGCGCCGGCCTGGATGCGGTGCGCCAGCCCTTCGTCGAACCCGATGCGGACCGCGACGCTCCCGGGATTCTGCGCAGCGGCATCGGCGAGGGCGGATTCGAAGTCGCCGTCGCCCGACCCGAGCACCGCGAGCTGCGCCCCCGTCTGGACTAACGCCGGCAGTGCGCCGCAGACCAGGTCGACGCCCTTCTGCCAGGTCAGCCGGCTGACGATGCCGAACAGCGGCACGCCCGGCGCGGGGGCGAGGCCCAGCTCGCCGCGCAGCTCGGCCTTGTCGCGCGCCTTGCCGCGCAGATTGGCGGGATCGTAGCTCGCGGGCAGATGCGGGTCGTTTGCCGGGTCCCAGATCGCGGTGTCGATGCCGTTGACGATGCCGGTGAGAACACCCGCCCGCGCGCGCAAGAGGCCGTCGAGCCCCATCCCCTGGTCGGCGGACTGGATCTCGCGTGCGTAGGTCGGGCTCACCGTGGTCAGCCGGTCGGCGTAGTAGAGCCCTGCCTTGAGGTAGCCGATGCCGCCGTAATACTCGACGCCGTCGATTCCATACATCCCGTAGGGCAGCCCCAGCTCGCCGAAGAGGTGCGGCGAGAACTGGCCCTGGTAGGCAAGGTTGTGGATGGTCATCACCGTTGCCGGACGGTCCGCGCCGGCAAGCTGCAGATAGGCCGGTGCAAGCCCCGCCTGCCAGTCGTGGCAGTGCACCACGTCGGGCCGCCATCCCGCCGCGCCGTCGCGCCCGATCGCCGCCGCCGCGAAGCCGAGCGCGGCGAAGCGCACATGGTTGTCGGGCCAGTCGCCGCCGCCCGGCGGCCCGTACAGCCCGCCCGGCCGGTCATAGAGCGTCGGCGCCTCGATGACATAGAGCGGCACCCCGCCCGGCCCGGTCCCGAGCCGTATCGTCGCGTAGTGTCCGCCGGGGAGCGCGAGCCCCGCCGCGACCGGCGCGAAATGCCGGGCGGCGGCCAGCACCTCGCGATAGCCCGGCAGGATCACCCGCGCATCGGCCCCCGCGGCCCGCAGCGCCTGGGGCAGCGCACCGGCCACGTCGCCCAGCCCGCCGGTCTTGGCGAGCGGCGCCATCTCGGAGGTCGCGAACAGGACTTGCATGAGGGGATGCCTAGGACAGGCGGTTGAGCATTTCCTGGGTGATGAGGGTGATGCCCATCTCGTCGGTGCGGTAGAAGCGCCGCGCGTCCTCGGCCGGGTTCTCGCCCACCACGAGCCCGTCGGGCAGGTGGCAGCCGCGGTCGACGATCACCTTGTTGAGCCGCACATGTCGGCCGATATTGCAGTCGGGCAGCACGACGGCGTGGTCGAGGTACGAGAACGAGTTCACCCGCACGCGCGCGGACAGGAGCGACTGGCGGGTCGTCGCACCCGACACGATGCAGCCGTTGGCGACCAGGCTGTTCACCGCCATGCCGCGCCGCCCGTCGGTGTCGTGCACGAACTTCGCCGGCGGCATCTGCTCCTGGTAGGTGAAGATCGGCCACTCGGAATCGTACAGGTTGAGCGCGGGGTTGACGCGCGTCATGTCGATGTTGGCTTCCCAGTAGGCGTCGATCGAGCCCACGTCGCGCCAGTACGGTTCGGCGCCCGGGTGCGAGTAGATGCAGCTCCGCTTGAAATGGTGGGCGAATACGCCTTGGCGCGGCACCAGATAGGGGATCAGGTCCTTGCCGAAATCGTGCGTCGAGGATTCGTCCGCGGCGTCGCGCGCCAGCTCCTCGAACAGGAGCTTCGCGTCGAAGATGTAGATGCCCATGCTGACGAGCGACCGGTCGGGCGCGTCGATCATGCCGGGCGGGTCGGCCGGCTTCTCCAGGAACTCGAGGATGCGCCCCTCGGCGTCGGTCGCGACGCAGCCGAACGCGATCGCCTGGGCGCGCGGTACCTCGACGCAGCCCACGGTCACCTCGGCGCGCATGGCGATGTGGTCCGACAGCATCGCCGCGTAGTCCATCTTGTAGATGTGGTCGCCGGCGAGGATCAGCACGTATTCCGGGCTGTGCGCGGTGAGGATGTCGAGGTTCTGGCGCACCGCGTCGGTCGTGCCCTTGTACCAGGATTCGTCGTCGAGCCGCTGCTGCGCCGGGATCAGGTCGATGAATTCGTTGAACTCGCCGCGCAGGAACGACCAGCCGCGCTGCAGATGGCCGAGCAGCGAGTGCGCCTTGTACTGCGTCAGGACCGAGATGCGCCGGAAGCCCGAGTTGATGCAGTTCGACAAGGTGAAGTCGATGATGCGGTACTTGCCGCCGAAATAGACGGCGGGCTTGGCGCGATAGTCGGTGAGGGCGCGCAGCCGCGAGCCGCGCCCGCCCGCCAGCACCAGCGCGATCGCGCGGCGCGGCGCCTGGCTGATCTCGCGCGGCTCGATGGCGCGCGCGCGGGGGCCCTGGCCGACGCGGATCGCGGCGAGGGAGGCGAGCTCGGCGTCGGGGCTATCGAAGGACATGGCCGCTATCGTCCTTGAACGCGCTAGGTCCGGTCCCGCACCAGCGCGGCACGCGGCGCCCCCGCTCCGGCGGCCACGCCCTCCCGGCGGAAGCGCGGCGGGGCGCGCTCGAACTCCTTGAGCGCGTGGCTCGCCGGCTCCAGGAGCAGCGCGACGAGCCCGGTCCACCCGGTCTGGTGCGAGGCGCCGACGCCGCGTCCGGTGTCGCCGTGGAAATACTCGAAGAACGGCACGTTGTCGCGGAACGCGGGCTCTTCCTGCTCGATTCGCGACTCGCCCAGCACCGGCCGCCTTCCGTCCGCGCCGCGGGTGAAGATACGGCTCAAGCGACTCGCCAGATGGTCGGCCACCTGGTCGAGCGTCGCGTAGCCGCCCGAGCGTACCGGGCACTCCACCTTGAAATCGTCGCCGTAATAGCGGTGGAACTTGCGCAGCGAATCGATGATCAGATAGTTGATCGGCATCCAGATCGGGCCGCGCCAGTTGGAGTTGCCGCCGAACAGGCGCGAGTCCGACTCCGCCGGCAGGTACTTCACCTCGTAATGGTGCCCGTCGTGCTCGAACACGTAGGGGTGATGCTCGTGGAATTTCGAGATCGAGCGGATGCCGTAGTCCGACAGGAACTCAGTCTCGTCCAGCATGCGGTGCAGCAGGCACTTCATGCGATGGCCGCGCAAGAGCGACAGGAGGTGCCCTTCCTCGCCGCCTTTGTCCATCCAGCGCGAGACCAGGTTGGCGAGGTCGGGCCGGTAGCCCAGGAACCAGCGGAGCCGCGCGGTGAACTTGGGCAGCGCCGCGAGGAGCTCCGCGTCCAGCACCTCGACCGCGCACAGCGGCAAAAGCCCGACGATCGAGCGCACGCGCATCGGCACGCGCTGGCCGCCCGGCAGGTTCAGCACGTCGTAATAGAACTCGTCGCGGTCGTCCCACAGTCCCATCTGCTCGCCGCCCATGTTGGTCATGGCTCCGGCGATGTACAGGAAATGCTCGAAGAACTTGGTCGCCACGTCCTCGTAGACGTGGTCGGCGGTGGCGAGCTCGAGGGCGATCCGCATCAGGTTGAGCGAATACATCGCCATCCAGGCGGTTCCGTCCGACTGGGTGATGGTACCGCCAGTCGGCAGCGGCGCCGAGCGATCGAAAATGCCGATATTGTCGAGCCCCAGGAAGCCGCCCTGGAATACGTTGCGGCCGTCGGCGTCCTTGCGGTTCACCCACCACGTGAAGTTCAGCATCAGCTTGTGGAACATGCGCTTGAGGAAGACCATGTCGGCCTTGCCGCGCAGCTTCTTGTCGGTCTGGTACACGCGCCACACCGCCCAGGCGTGCACCGGCGGGTTCACGTCCGAGAACTCCCACTCGTAGGCGGGAAGCTGGCCGTTCGGGTGCATGTACCATTCGCGGGTGAGCAGCAGGAGCTGCGACTTGGCGAAATCGGGGTCGGCCTCGGCCATCACTACGCAGTGGAAGGCAAGGTCCCACGCCGCGTACCACGGGTACTCCCATTTGTCCGGCATAGAGATGATGTCGGAGTTGTTGAGGTGGAACCAGTCCGCATTGCGCGCGTGCTGGCGTCGGGGCGGCGGGGGCAGCGGGTCGCCCTTGAGCCATTCGGGCACGTCGATGTGGTAGAACTGCTTCGACCAGAACATGCCGGCCATCGCCTGGCGGTGCACCAGCCGGGCGTCGGCGTCGGCGATGCCGCGTTCCAGGAAGGCGTAGAACTCGTCGGTCTCGGCAAGCCGGCTCGCCAGGATGGCATCGAAATCGGCGAACCGATGGGCGGGCAATTCCGGCTCTAGCGCGAGGCGCAGCCGGAAGCTTTTCGACGCGCCGGACGCGAGCGTCATCTCGTAATGCGCCGCCACCTTCGTGCCGTGCCGCGCTGGGTTGACCGCCTCCGGCTCGCCGTGGACGACGCAGCGGTTCACCCCGTCCTTGAAGAAGCCGGAGGCCGGCGCGCCGTACAGCAGCGGCAGGTTGGTATCGTTGTCGCAGAACAGGAGACCGGGCGCGCCGTCGCAGGCGAGGCGCATGGGCGGGAGGAACGGGTGCTCGACCGTGACCGTGCCGTCGTCGCGCCCGATCAGGACCGGGCGCGGCGAATCCGGCCGCCACGACCAGATGTTGCGCGCCCAGAGCTGCGGCAGCACATGCAGTTCCGCCGCCTCCGGGCCGCGGTTGGTGACCGTCACCTTCATCAATATGTCGTCGGTACCCGCCTTGGCGTATTCGACCTGGACGTCGAAATAGCGGTTCTCGTCGAACACGCCGGTCTCGATCAGCTCGAACTCGGGGTCCTTGAGGCCCCGCCGCCGGTTCTCCTCGACCAGCCGGTCATAGGGGAAGGCCGCCTGCGGGTACTTGTACAGCATGCGCATGTAGGAATGGGTGGGCGTGCCGTCGAGATAGTGGTAGAGCTCCTTAACGTCCTCGCCGTGGTTGCCCTCGGAATTGTTGAGGCCGAACAGCCGCTCCTTGAGATACGGATCTCGCCCGTTCCACAGCGCGAGGCCGAGGCAGAGATAGAGCCGTTCGTCGCCGAAGCCGCCGAGCCCGTCCTCGCCCCAGCGATAGGCGCGGCTGCGCGCCTGGTCGTACGGGAAATATTCCCAGGCGTGGCCCAGCTCGCTGTAGTCCTCGCGTACCGTGCCCCACTGGCGCTCGCTGAGGTAGGGTCCCCAGTGGCGCCACCCGCCCTGGTCGGACTGCGCCTCGGCCAGCCGGCGGCCTTCCGCCGTATCGAACAAAGACGGCCGCTTCTTCCGCTCGCGCCGCTTGCGCGGGGTCACCTGGTCCACTTCACGCTCCACCCTCTCGTCGGCGTCGCGCACCGCGTCCCGGACAGACACGACGCGCGTACGCCACGGTGCCGGCGCCGGCCGGCCCGCGCCGGAATTGCGATCGCTGCACTTGTCTTCGGATCGACGCCCCGCCCGCGCGACTAGACGCTTAGAGTGACATTACTCGCGCTACCCGGCAACCGTTCTCCCGCCGGCCGCAACACGACCTCCGGGCGCCAGTTTCCGGCGCCCGGGTTAACGCACTATGACGATCGGCCCGAAGCGAAGCGGCGGCCCGGAGGCCGCCGCCCGGGCTCCTATTGGCGCGGCGGGTGGACGAAGCGCAAATACGGGACGGGCGCCCGGAAGCCCTCCGGGAACTTCTTCTTCGCGTCCTCGTCGGAGACCGAGGTGACCACGACCACGTCCTCGCCCGGCCGCCAGTTCACCGGCGTCGCGACCGGCTCCTTCGAGGTGAGCTGGCAAGAGTCGAGAAGCCGCAAAATCTCGTCGAAATTGCGCCCGGTCGACATCGGGTAGGTGAGCGTCGCCTTGATCTTCTTGTCCGGCCCGACGACGAAGACAGTACGCGCGGTGGCATTGTCGGCGGCGGAGCGCTTGCCGTCGGCCTCGGCATGCGCGGGCAGCATGTCGTAGGCCTTGGCGATCTTCAGGTCGGAATCGCCGATCAGCGGGTAGTTGAGCGCGGTGCCGCCGACCTTCTGGATGTCGGCCGACCACTTGGTGTGGTCGGTGACGGGGTCGACGCTGAGCCCGATCACCTTGCAGTTGCGCTTGTCGAACTCGGGCTTGAGCTTGGCGACGTAACCGAGCTCGGTGGTGCAGATCGGCGTGAAGTCCTTCGGGTGCGAGAACAGGATCGCCCACCCGTTGCCGATCCATTGGTGGAAGTCGATCTTGCCTTCGGTCGTGTCGGCGCTGAAGTTGGGCGCCAAATCGTTCAGCCTGAGCGTCATTGTCTCCTCCTGCCCATCGCGGGCGATGAATTCGCGCGATTCCGCATGCGCCGCAGCCTCGCCCGCCCCCGCAGCGCGGCTGCTGAAACTGGCTGGGGCGCCAGGATTCGAACCTGGGGTCGCGGGACCAAAACCCGCTGCCTTACCGCTTGGCTACGCCCCACCGGCGGCGGAGAATAGGCCCGCGCCGAGGGACCGGCAAGGCGGGCCCCGCGGAAACAATTCACCGGCCCACCGCTTCTTTGTATATATACGGACTTACTCGGCACTACCGGGAGGACATATGGCTGCCCCCGCCAGTATGCCCTGGAGCGTCAAAGGCGTGAGCCTCGAGGCGCGCCTTGCGGCCAAGGCGTCGGCGCGCGCGGCCGGCCTGACGGTCGGCGAGTGGCTGTGCCAGGTGATTCGGGCCACGGCCGCCGCGGAAGACGCGGCGACGCCGGGCGACAGCCTGATCGAACGTGCGGTGGCGCGGCTCGAAGGCGAATTCGCCGGGCCGCAGACCGAGGCGACTCTTCCGGCCGGGAAGGGGTGATCCGGCGATGGCTGTTTCCGGCCCGTGGAGCGTGAAGGGCGTGGACCCGGAGACGCGCGAGGCGGCCAAGCTGGCCGCCCGGCGCGCCGGCCTGCCGCTTGGCGCTTGGCTCAGCCATGTCATCCGTGCCGCTGCCGTGACACAGTTGAAGAGCGCGCCCGAGCCGATACAAGGCCACGTCGCCGGCGACACCTGGCGCGCGCCGGCCGGCGACGGCGGGGCCGCGCCCCCGCCCGGCGGCGCCTCGGTGCCGGCCCCGACGATGCAGGCGCTGCTCGAAGGGTTGCAGCGTCTCTCGCAACGCGTCGAGCGGGCGGAAAAGAGCACGACCGAGGCGATCGCGCCGCTGACGGAACGGCTCGATGACCTGTCGGCGCGGGTGGAGGAGGTCAAGGCGCGTGGTGGCCCGGTGTCCACTGCGCCCGTGGAGCGGGCGGTCACCCGCATGGCTGAGCGGCTCGACCGCATCGAGTCGGAGACCAAGTCGAGCCGCAGCGGCCGGCGGCGGTTCTTCGGTCTGTTGCGCTCGTAGGAGGGCGCATGTCCGGCCCGGGCCAGTGGGGCGTGAAGGGTGTCGACGCGGAGTCGCGCGCGAGCGCCCGCGTGGCCGCACAGCGGGCCGGCCTGACGCTCGGCGCCTGGATCGAGCGCGCGATCCGCCGCGCGACGGGGCTGCCCGAGGCCGATCTCTTGCCGGCGGCGGCGCCCGGCGGGTCCGAGCCTCCCGGCGACGCGCCGCCGCCGCCGCTCGCCCCGTCTCCGGACGAGCGGCAGATCCCGTCGGACCTCGAGGACACGGCGCCCGCGCTCCCGCGCCGACCGATCCCCGGGCCCGGGCGCGGGCGGCGGATCGCCGCCGCGTCGGCCGGCGGCGCCGCCGTCCTGCTGCTCGTGGTCGGCGCCGGGGTCTGGTTCTATCAAGAGACCCTCCCGCCGTCCCGTCCGCCGCTTGCGGTGCAGGCTTCGCTGCCGGCGCCCGACGCAGCGCCGGCGCAGACGGTCGTGCCGGTTGTGCCGCCCCCGGCCAGTCCGCCGAACGGTACAACCGCCTCTCCGGCGCCATCCGACGCGGCACAACCGGCCGATGCCCTCCGGCATGCCGCGGAATCCGGCGATTTGCGGGCGCAGTACGACCTCGCGGTACGGCTTGCTGCCGGTCGCGATATGCCCCGCGACGACGCCGCGGCGGCGCAATGGTTCGAGCGGGCGGCGGTGCGCGGGCTGGTGCAGGCGCAGTACAATCTGGGAGTCATGTATGATCGCGGCATCGGCGTCGTGCGCGACCCGAAGCTCGCCTTCTTCTGGTACGAGAGCGCGGCCGAGCAGGGCTATGCCCGGGCGGAGCATAATCTCGCCGCAGCCTATGCCGACGGGCGCGGCACGCCGCGCGATCTGGCCGCGGCGGCACGCTGGTTCGAGCGGGCGGCGGCCTCGGGCCTCGCCCCGGCGCAATACGCCCTCGCCACCTTCTATGAGCGCGGCGAGGGCGTCGCGCGCGACCTCGCCCGCGCCCGCGCGCTCTACGGTGCCGCCGCCGCGCAGGGCGACGCCGACGCGGCGAAGCGGCTGGCCGCGCTGGAAGCGGGCAATGTCGGCGGCCTCGCGCCGACGGCGGGCTCGCCCGCCGTGGCGACCCCGCCTGCCGCACCCGCGGCGCCGTCCCCGGCCGCCGCCGCCGGGCCGCCGTCGCGCACGACCGTCGCCGACATCCAGCGGCTGCTCAAGCGGCTCCGCTTCGAACCCGGCCCGGCGGACGGCGCGGTCGGGCCGCGCACGCGCGAGGCGATCGCCACCTACCAGCGCTTTGCCGGCCGACCCGAAACCGGCACGCCGAGCGACGCCCTGCTCGCCGAGCTCCGCGCCGTCGCCGCGGAGATGGGCCCGGGGAAGTGACTCAGCCCGCGCGGCGCTTGCCGGCGGAGGCGGACTCGGCCGCGATCACGGCGTCCATGACGGCGGCGTAGCTCTTGGGCAGGCCGCCCGGACGATCGGTCAGGCCGAGAGCGGCGATCCATTCCATCAGTTCGGCCGAGGCGATCGTGGTGCGCGGCGCGACGTCGATCTCCGCCAGCGTCTCGGCAACCTCGCGCATCTCGGCGGCCTGGCGCTTGGCGTGCAGCACCTTGCGCGGCGCGTAGTAGTCGGCGAGCTTGCGCCAGTCCTGCTCGGGAAAGGTGCCCTGGATGGAATCGAGCACGCGGTCGGCGACGCCGGCCTTGTGCGCGGCGAGCAGGCACTCGAACAGCACCGAGGTAAAGCCCTTCAGGAACACGCTGCGGATCATCTTGATCGCCGAGGCGTCGCCGATCCGCTCGCCGATCGCCTCAACGCGCATCCCGTAGGGGGCGAGCAGGGCCGCCAGCGCCTGCGCCTTCCGGCCGGCCAGCAGCATCGGCACCTTGTGGCCGTGCGGCGGGACGAGGTCCATGACCGCGGCCTCGACGAAATCCGCGCCCGAGGCCTCCACCGCCGCTGCCGCCTCGCGCTTCATGCCGGGCGAGGACGAGTTGATGTCCATGTAGATCTGGCCGGGCTTGAGATGCGGCGCCGCCGACTTGGCCGCCACCACCGTCTCCGAGCACACGACGGCCGACAGCACCACGTCAGCGCTGGCGACGGCCTCCGCCGGCGTGCGCGCGGCGGTCACGCCTTGCGCGCGCGCCTTCGCCTCGATCCTGCCCGCGGTCTTCGGATCCTCGATCAATATGTCGTAGCAGGCCGGCACGGTCGCGCCCGCGCCCTTGAGCCCTTGGGCGAGCAGCCCGCCCGCCTCGCCGAACCCGATGAAGGCGATGGTGGTCATTGTCCGTCTCCGAAGCCGTAGAGCCGCGCCGGGTTGTCGACCAGGATGCGGTTGCGCATTGCCGCGTCGGGCGCGGCCAGCGCCAAGAGGTTCATCAGGTCTCCGTCGTTGGGCATGGTGCCCTCGATGTTCGGGTGCGGCCAGTCGGTGCCCCACAGCACGCGGTCGGGCGCGGCCTCGATCAGCGCCTGGGCGAACGGCACCGCGTCCTCGAAGGGAGGGCCCAGAGTGCTGATGCGCTCCGGCCCGCAGATCTTCACCCACACGTCCTCGTTCCGCACCAAATCGAGCAGGACGCGGAAGGTCGGGTGGGCGATGCCGTCGCCGGTCTTGGCGCGGCCCATATGGTCGATGACGACGGGCATGCCGAACTTGAGGATGGTCTCGGCGCTCGCAGCCAGATCCTCGCGCTCGAGATAGAGCACCAGATGCCAGCCGAGCGGGCGCACCCGGTCGGCGATGCGCCTGACACGCGAGAAGTCGGGCGGGCCGGCCAGATGGCGGGCGAAAGAGAAGCGGATGCCGCGGATGCCACCCTGGTCGAGCTCCTCCAGGTCGTTCGCCTTGAACGAGTCGTCGACGATGGCGACGCCGCGATATCGCCCGTTCGACCGCGCGATGGCGTCGAGCGTCGCCCGGTTGTCGGTACCGTGGCAGGTGGCCTGCACGATCACCGCGCGTTCGAGTCCCAGCACCGATTGCAGTTTCTGCAGCGCCTCGAACGGCGCATCGGGCGGCGTGTAGGTCCGGTTTTCGGCGAAGGGGAACTTCGCCGCCGGCCCGAACACGTGGCAATGCGAATCGCAGGCGCCCGCCGGCGCGGCGAAGCTCGGCCGCTTGGTGTCCGGGTCCGGCCCCTGGCAGTACTTCATTCCGCCGCCGCGCGCAGGGTGCGGCCCGCCCAGACGCGGGACGGCACCAGGATGTTGCCCTCGAACAGCCGCCGCGCGGTGCGCAGCAGCGCGGCCCGCTCGACCCTGGGCGCCGCTGCGGTGCCGCCGAGCTCGAGCGCGACCGAGAACTCGCCCGTCGGATGCTCGACCGACAGTGTCTTCCTGCTGCCGGGCGGCACCTGGGCAATGCCGTCGGCCGCCGAGCCGCGCAGGACGCAGGCGGTGCCTATGGTCACGGCGGCCAGCACGCCGATCGTCGAATGGCAGACATGCGGGATGAAGCAGCGCGTCATCACCGCCCCACCCTGCCGAGGGGCCGCGACGAGGCACATCTTCGGCACGACGGCCTTTGTCACGTTGCCCAGGTTCATCATCGGCCCCGCCTTGAGGCGGATCGAACTCGATCTTCGCCTTGAGCTCCGCGTCGGCGTCGAGCTGGGCCTTGGTCTCGTACCCCGTGCGGCCCAGATCGGACGCGGCCATCACGACGACCGGCATGCCGTTGTCGATCAGCGTGCAGCCGATGCCGTCGATCGTGTCCTTGACGTTGCCGGTGGGCAGCAGCGCGCCGCAGGCCGAGCCCTCGGTATCGAGGAACGAGATCGGGATGGGCGCGGCGGTGCCGGGCACGCCGTCGATGCGCGCCGTACCTTCGTACTCGACCTGACCGCCCGGCGTCTTGACGGTCGCTTCCGCGCCCATCTCGGAATTGACCATGAAGATGCGCACGCGCGTCTCGTCGCCGGCGGGCTTCACCAGCCCCTGCTCGATGGCGAAGGGGCCGACGCCCGCCAGCATGTTGCCGCAGTTGGGCGTGACGTCGACCTTGGCCTCGTCGACCACCACCTGGGCGAACAGGTAATCCACGTCCATGCCAGGGCGGTTCGAGCGGCTGACGATCGCGACCTTCGAGGTGAGCGGGTCGGCGCCGCCCACCCCGTCGATCTGGCGCTGATCGGGCGAGCCCATGGCGGCCAGCAGCACCGCGTCGCGCGTCGCCGTGTCCTCGGGGAGGTCGGTCGCCAGGAAATAGAGCCCCTTCGACGTGCCGCCGCGCATCATCACGGCCGGAATTCGCGTTTGCATCGTCACCTCGCAAGCGGGTTCGGGTGAGGTTCGCTGCCTCCATATTAGGGCGGATTCGCCCCTGACCCAAATCCGGAACCGAGGCGGACGGCGGGGCTACTCGCCCCACACCTCGCGGGCGGTCTCGACCACCAGGGCGAGTTTGCGGCGCTCCAGGTCCTCGCTGATCCGGTTGCCGGTGTGCGACGAGGCGAAACCGCATTGCGGCGAGAGGCAGAGGTCCTCGATGGCCACGAACTTCGCCGCATCGTCGATGCGGCGCTTCAAATCGTCCTTCGATTCGAGCGCGGCGGTTTTCGTCGAGATGAGCCCCAGTACCACCCTCTTGCCGCGCGGCATGAAGCGCAGCGGCTCGAACCCTCCAGCGCGGGCCGAGTCGTATTCGAGGAAGAACCCGTCGACGTCGAGCGTGTTGAAGGTCCGTTCGGCCACCGCCTCGTAGCCGCCCTGCGCCATCCACATGCTGTCGAAATTGCCGCGGCAGGTATGGATGGTGACGGTAAGCGAGGACGGGCGCTCCGCGATCAGCCGGTTGATGGTCTCGGCGTAGAAGCGCGGCAGCTCGTCAGGGTCCTCGCCGTCGCGCTTCACCTGGTCGCGAACGCCGGCATCGCAGAGGCACGCGAACGAGACATCGTCGAACTGCAGGTAGGTGCAGCCGGCGGCGACCAGGTCCGCGATCTCGGCGCGGTAGACCGCGACCATGTCGTCCCAGAATGCGTCAATGTCGGGATAGGCGGTGCGGTCCACCACCTTGCGCCCGCCGCGCATGTGCAGGTAGGTGGGCGCCGGGATGCAGAGCTTTGCCGTGCGCGTGGTGTTCGTCTTGACGAAGGCGAAGTCGTCGACGGCGATGGGCTTGGGGCGGCGCACCTTGTCGCACACCACCAGCATCGAGGCGGTCTCGGCCCGCTCGCCGTCTTCGTTCTGGAACGACACCGCGTAGTTGGAATGTGTCGCGGCAACGCCCTCGATGCCCAGCAGGAAGTCCGTGTGCCACAAGGCGCGGCGGAACTCGCCATCGGTCACCGATTGCAGCCCGACCAATTCCTGCAGCTTGATGGCGTCCTTGATCGCCGCGTCCTCGACGGCGCGCAGCGCCGCAGGCGCGATCTCGCCCCGCGCAGCCTTGGCGCGCGCCTCGGCGACGGCGGTGGGACGCAGGAGGCTTCCGACATGATCCGCACGGAACGGCGGCCGACGTAGGGCGGTCATCTTGTTCTTTCGTGCTCGGCGGGGGCGTGCAGACGCCCGAGTGTCGGGCCGCGACGGCGTACGTGTCAACGGAATCGGCGGTGCGGCGTTTCCGGCTGCGTGCGGCGGCGGTTCGCGCTACTCTCCGGCGCCTAAACGGAGGGGAGACCATGAACGACCTCGATCAAGCCATTCGCGAGCTGGTGATCGCCAACCGCGTCCTCGCCCATGAGGACGTCGTCGACGCCTACGGCCATGTCTCGATCCGCCATCCGGACAACCCGAAGCGCTATCTGCTGTCGCGCTCGCGCAGCCCTGAGCTCGTGAACCCCGAGGACATCATGGAGTTCGATCTCGACGGCACGCCGGTGCGCGGCGACACGCGCGTTCCCTACGTCGAGCGGCACATCCATGGCGCGATCTACGCCAAGCGGCCCGAAGTGATGGCCGCGGTGCACAGCCATGCCGAGGCGACGCTCCCCTACGGCATTTCCACCACGCCGCTGCGCCCCGTGATCCACTCGGGCGGGTTCATCGGCAAGAACGTGCCGGTGTGGGACATCAACGACAAGTTCGGCGACACCAACCTGCTGGTCACGACCTACGCGCAGGGTCAGGATCTGGCCGAGCGGCTGGGCGGCGGGCGGGTGTGCCTGATGCGCGGGCACGGCTTTGCCGCCGCCGGCAACACGCTCGCCGACGTGCTGCGCATCTCGATCTACATCCCGAAGAATGCGCGTGTGCTGACCACCGCCATGCTGCTCGGCGGCGGGGTGAAGGCGCTGACGCCGGGCGAGGTCGAGAAGCGCGTCGCCATCAACCCTGCCGGGCCGGAGACCCAGCGCGCGTGGGAGTACTGGGCGATCCGCTCGGGCTGCGCCGAGTTCCTCGAGCCCGCGCGCACCACCCGCCGCCGCGCCGCCGCCGCCGGGCGAAACGCCGCCGCGGGCAAGGCGCCCGCCCGCGCCAAGGTCGGCGCCGAAGAAGGCGGCTGCCAAGGCCAAGCCCGCCGCGAAGAAGGCTCCCGCCCGCGGCCGCGCCAAGGCCCCCGCGCGGGGCCGGCGGCGGTAGGTACCCAAGATTGTCAACCTGGGCGCGGCGCAGCGTGTCACGGTGCGCCGCAGACCCGGGACCCATACGGGTGCGACACGGACGTTGCGAAATGGGCCCCGGACGACGCGCAAGCGCGCCGTCCGGAGTGACAGATTTGTTCAGCCCGCCACGAGATCGGGCAGCTTCTGGCCGGCGGCGAAGGCGGCGATGTTGGCGATAGCGCGCTCGCCCATCGCGATGCGGCCGTCGTCGGTGGCCGAGCCGAGATGCGGCGCGAGCACCACGTTCTCCAGCTTGAGAAGGTCGGGGTGGACGCGCGGCTCTGCCGCATAGACGTCGAGCCCGGCCGCCGCGATCTTGCCCGAGGCGAGCGCCGCCGCCAGCGCCGCCTCGTCGACGATGCCGCCGCGCGCCGTGTTGACCAGAATGGCGCCGGGCTTCAGGCGGGCGAGCCGCGCCGCGTCGAACAGCCCGTCGGTGTCCGGCGTCTTGGGGCAGTGGATCGACACCACGTCCACCTCCGCCAGCATGGCGTCGAGCTCGTCCCAGTAGCGCGCCGAAAAATCGATCTCGGTCATCATCGGCACGCGCCTGCGGTTGTGGTAGTGGACCGCCATGCCGAAGCCGCGCGCGCGGCGCGCGAGAGCGATCCCGATCCGCCCCATGCCCACGATGCCGAGTGCCTGGCCCGCGACGCGCCGTCCGATCATGAAGGTCGGCGTCCAGCCGGTCCACCCGCCGGCGCGCACAAGCCGCTCGCCCTCGCCGAGCCGCCGCGCGGCGGCGAGGATCAGCGCCATGGCGAGATCGGCCGTGTCGTCGGTGAGCACGTCCGGCGTGTTGGTGACCGGGAGGTTGCGCGCAGCGGCGGCGGCGCGGTCGATATGGTCGGTGCCGGCGCCGAAATTGGCGATCAGCCGCACGCTCTCGGGAAGGCGCCGGATCAGCACGGCGTCGATCCGGTCGGTGACGGTCGGCAGCAGCACGTCGGCGCCCTCACAGGCGCGCACGATCCCGTCGGCGTCGAGCGGCGTGTCGTCGGCATTGAGCCGGGCGGCGTAGTCGTGGGCGAGATGCGCCTCGACGGGGGCGGGCAGGCGGCGGGTGACGGCGACGGTGAGCTTGGCCATGGCCCATCATTGCGGCGGCCGGTCGCGGCGTCCACCCTTGTCTGGAGGATTCGCGCCCGCGCCCTATAATCGGGCGCGCGTAACGCACCGGTGCCGGGTGGGGATGGTCCGTATCGTATTGGCGGTGGTGCTCGCCTGTGTCGCTTGCACGGCGGCGCCGGCGGGCGCGGCCGACCGCGACCTGCCGCGCTTCGCCAGCGTGCGCGGCGACAAGGCGCACATGCGGACGGGGCCGGGGCTGCGCTACCCGGTCGAATGGGTCTATGTGCGCAAGAACTTTCCCCTGGAGATCACCGACGAGTTCGAGGCTTGGCGCAAGGTGCGCGACTGGAAGGGCACCGAGGGCTGGATGATCTCGACCGTGCTGTCGTCGCGCCGCACGGTGATCGTGACCGGCAAGGCGACACATCCGCTGCACCGCGAGCCGAGCGACATATCGGCGGTGATCGCGAAGCTCGACCCGGGCGTGATCGCCCGGCTCCTCTCGTGCAATCCGGGCTGGTGCCGGATCGAGGTGGCGGGCTTCCGCGGCTGGCTGCCCCGCGGCACGTTCTGGGGCGTCCGCCCCGGCGAGAAGGTGGAGTGACGGTCAGTCCAGATCCGCCGCCAGGGCGGCGCGGACGCGCTCGGGAATCACCGCCATGTGGCCGTATTTCGGATGCGCGATCGAGAGCACGACGCGCGTGCCGGCGGTCTTGAACTTGGCGGCCTGGGCGTCGGTCAACGGAAAGTGCAGGAACTGGACAGAGGACGCCTTGCCCTCCGCCGTGGTGCGGTCGACGTCGGCCTCGGGCACGCCCTTGGCCGTCTCGCCGTCGATTTCCATCGTCACGGTCTCCTCGACTCCGCCGAGTCCGGCGAGGAAGCGCTGGCGCTGCACCGCGTCCGCCACCTCGAACATCAACGTCGCGACCAGCTCGCGCCCCTTGGGGATCAGCGGGTTGTAGGCCGAGAGCTCGTCGGCGATCTGCGCCTCGCCGCCGCGCTCGATATAGAGCATCTCGTGGATCTGGTGCCACATCGTGTCGTAGTTCTCGAAATAGAACGTGGCGTAAGGGCCGATCTCGACGCGGCGGTCGCGCTTCATCTCGGCGAGCGCCTTGTGGCGCGCCTTGCGCGTCCTGGCGTACTCCTCGATCGGCATGATGTCGGTGCGGGTGATTTCGTGTCGGGGGGACATGATCGCACTCCTCAATTCGCGAGCCCGTAGGCGCGGGCGATGAGCTGGATGGGATGCGGTGCCTCCGCGGGCGGCGGCGTCTCCCCCTTGTTCAGCCGCTCCATGCCCTGGAGGATGTGCATGCCCGCGAGCGGGCACTCCGACGAGACGTGGGCCTTGCCGCCCTCGGCCGCTTGGCGGGCCACCGGCCGTCCGACCTTGAGGGCAGTCTCGAAATTACCCTTGATGATGCCCCATGAGCCGCCGTGGCCGGAGCAGCGCTCGATCACTTGCACCTCGGTCTCGGGCACCAGGCGCAGCATCTCCGCCGCCTTGGCGCCGATGTTCTGGGCGCGGGCGTGGCAGGCGAGGTGGATGGCGACGCCGCCCGCGAGGGGCGAGAGGCCGGGGGCCAGCCCCTCGTTCTTGGCGATGTCGACGATGTATTCCGAGATGTCGTGCGTCGCTTCGGCGAGGCGCTGCACGTCCGCGTCGCCGGACACGATCAACGGCCATTCGAACTTGAGCATCAGGGCGCAGGACGGCACCAGCGCGATCACGTCGTAGCCCTTCTCGATCCAGGGCTTCATCTCCGTGGCGACCTTCTTCGCGTTGGCCGCGACGCGCTTCAGATCGCCCTGCTCCAGCTTCGGCATGCCGCAGCAGCCGGGATAGACGATTTCGGTCTCGACGCCGTTCTTCGCCAGCACGGCGCGCGTCGCCTCGCCGATCTCAGGGTTGTTGTAGTTGCCGTAGCAGGTGGCGTAGAGCACCGCCTTGCGCCCGTGCGCCGGCGCCTCGGCATTCACCGGCGGCGCCGCGCTCTTGGCACGGGCGGTGAGCGTCTTGCCGTGGAACTTGGGCAGCGCCGCGTTCCGGTCGATGCCGGCGACGCGCTCCATCAGGCTGCGCGTGAAGCCGTTATGGGTGTCGGACGCCCAGTTGGCGAGGCCGGCGACGGGCGCCGCCGCCTTGCCGTTCCCATCCGTTTCGGCCAGCCGCTTGCCGACGAATCCCACCTCGCCCCGCGCGAACTGCATCGCCCGGTAGCGCAGCATCAGATGCGGGAAGTCGAGGTTGAACTCGTGCGGCGGCACGTAGGGGCACTTGGTCATGAAGCACATGTCGCACAGCGTGCATGCGTCCACGACCTGCTTGAAATCGGCGGAGGGGACCGCGTCGAGCTCGCCCGTTTCGGTTTCGTCGATCAGGTCGAACAGGCGCGGGAACGAGTCGCACAGATTGAAACAGCGCCGGCACCCATGGCAGATGTCGAAGACGCGCCGCATCTCCTTCTCGATCGCCGCCGGATCGACGAATTCGGGATCGGACCAGGCGATAGGATGGCGCACGGGGGCGCCCAGGCCGCCCTCGACCATGACGGAAAATCCTCCGGTCGTCGGGCGGGAGCGGCTGGCCGCCCCCGCCGCGCTGTCAGTCGGTTCGGCTAGCCGAGGTCGTTGAGCGCCTTGGTGAAGCGCCCAGCGTGCGACTTCTCGGCCTTGGCGAGGGTCTCGAACCAGTCGGCGATCTCGTCGAACCCTTCCTCGCGGGCCGAGCGCGCCATGCCCGGGTACATGTCGGTGTACTCGTGCGTCTCGCCGGCGACGGCGGCCTTCAGGTTCTTGTCGGTCGCGCCGATCGGCAGGCCGGTCGCGGGATCGCCCACTTCCTCGAGATACTCGAGATGGCCGTGGGCGTGGCCGGTCTCGCCCTCGGCGGTGGAGCGGAACACGGCGGCGACGTCGTTGAAGCCCTCCACGTCCGCCTTCTGGGCGAAGTAGAGATAGCGCCGGTTCGCCTGCGACTCGCCGGCGAAGGCCTCCTTCAGATTGGCTTCCGTCTTGGTGCCTTTAAGCGACGGCATGATTGTCTCCCCTTTGTCAGGTCTGGAAACGCGTTGGGGCGCGCTGAACCGCGCCCGCACCCCGCTTATATGGGGGACATGCGGACGGTGTCAACCAGTTTAGAATTATTCCAGGAAGATTTTTAGAGGACGGGAAGGTAAGGGCTCACTCGCCCTCGGCTCGGATGCGGACGATCACGTCCACCCGGCTCACCTGGGCGCCGCCGGGCGGCTCGGGTAGGGCGGCGAGGACGATGGACTCGCCGGGGATGTCCTGCAGCCGGCCGGACCCCTCGAAAAAGAAATGATGATGGTCGGCCGTATTGGTATCGAAATAGCTCCGCCCGGAATCGACGACCACTTGGCGCAAAAGCCCCGCCGCCGTGAACTGGTGCAGCGTGTTGTAGATGGTGGCGAGTGACACTCGCACGTTCCCCCCGACCGCCTCGCCATGCAGCTCCTCGGCGGTCACGTGCCGGTCGCCGCCGTCGAACAGCAGCTTGGCGAGCGCGATCCGCTGGCGCGTCGGGCGCAGTCCGGCGTGGCGCAGCCGGTCGATCACACCGCTATAGGGCCTGGACATTGACATGGCGTCGATATGGGGTCCGTACATCGCGATTTAAAGCCTTGATGACATTACTTGAACAGCCTCGCACGGGACAAGCGTCCCACGCGGCGAAAAGTTCCCTGAAAATCAATTTTTGCGTCAGTCGCCGGTTTGCAGGCGGGCGACGAGCTCGCGCACGGAGGGGATGAAGCCGTTGGCGTAGAACGGGTCGTCGCGGAAGCGATAGGCGTTGTGGCCGGCGAACATGAGCTGGTGCTCGACGTCCTCGGAATGGCTGATCGCCTGCAGGGTCTTCTGGATGCAGTAGGAGCGGGGATCGGCCTTGCGTCCGGTGGTGCCCGACTCGTCCTGCGACCAATTGGAGAACAGGCAGGCCGACAGGCACCCCATGCAGTTGATCTGGTCGGTGCGGATCTCGTTCGCCTTCTCCGGCGTGACGAAGATCAGCGTCGAATCTGGGGTGCGCAGCACCTCCGTGAAGCCGTGGGCGATCCAGTCCTCGGCGCGCGCCTTGTCGACGTCGGTGACGTGCACCAGCCGCTTGCGCGGCCCGACGGGGAAGGGGGTGGCGAGCTCGCCCACCGGCTCGATCGAATAGGCGATCTGGCGCTCCGACCGTTCGCGCAGCTCGTCTAGGAACGAGTTCACGACGGCCGAGGAGTAGAACCCGGTCGGGCTCAGCCGGTTGAGCCAGACGTCGCCCTCGCCGAGCTGGAGGAGCCTCCGCTTCCACGCGCCGGAGATCGGACTTTCTTGGGTCAGCAGCGGGCGCGTGCCGAACTGGAACGCGACGGGGCCGAGATCGGGATCCTCCAGCCAGTCGGCCCATTCGCGCAGGTACCATACGCCGCCGGCCATGAAGATCGGCGTCTCGTCGAGCCCGAACTCGCGCATCATCTGACGCAGTTCGGCGACGCGGGGACGCGCCGGCTGGGGCTTCGTCGGGTCCTCGATGTTCGAGATGCCGTTGTGGCCGCCGGCGAGCCACGGGTCCTCGTACACGACGCCGCCCAGCCAGTCGGAGAATTTGTGGTAGGCGCGCTTCCACAGCGCGCGGAACGCGCGTGCCGACGACACGATGGGGTAGTAGTAGACGCCGTAGCGCGCCGACAGCTCGGCGATGCGGTAGGGCATGCCGGCGCCGCAGGTGACGCCGTGGATCAGCCCGCGTGCGCCGGCGAGCACGCCGTTCAGCACGCGCTCGGCGCCGGCCATCTCCCACAGCACGTTCATGTGGATGCGCCCGCTCCCGCCGGCGATCTCGTGCGCGACGCGCGCCTGGCTGATGCCGCCCTGGATGGCGTAGGCCAGAAGCTCCTCGTGCCGGTCGCGGCGGGTGCGGCCGGTATAGACCACCGGGATCAGCCGGCCCTGCTCGTCATAGGCGTCCGCGTTGACGCCCGAGAACGTGCCGACGCCGCCCGCGGCCGCCCACGCGCCCGAGCTTTCGCCGTTGGAGATGGCGATCCCCTTGCCACCCTCGACGAGAGGAAGAACCTCGCGTCCCGAGATCACCAAAGGTTTCAGCGCCCGCATGGTCGGCTGTCCTTAGGTGCGTTCCACTTCCGGCGCGCCGCGACGCGCCGCCCAACCGCGGAATATATGGGCAGACCCCGCGCGTGGCCAGGGGGGCGGGCGGGCTCCCGACCGACCAAGCTGTCACCCCGGACGGCGCGCGACGCGCACCGCGCCGGGGCCCATCTTGCCGCGTCTCGGATGCTGGACGATGGGTCCCGGCTCTCGCCGCGTCGCGGCTCGGCCGGGATCACAATCGTGCGGTCTCCCCTCACGCCTCGGTGGGCGCGGGGTGCTTCTCCTCGCGCTCGCGCGGCCGGTCGCCCAAATCCTCGCCGGTCTCCTGGTTCACCACGCGCATCGAAAGCTTCACCTTGCCGCGGTCGTCGATGGCCAGCACCTTGACCTTGACCTGGTCGCCCTCGTTGACGACGTCGGTGACCTTGCCGACGCGCTTGGCCGCCAGCTCGGAGATGTGGACGAGCCCGTCGCGCGCGCCGAGGAAGTTCACGAACGCGCCGAAATCGACCACCTTCACCACCTTGCCGTTGTAGATGTGGCCGACCTCGGGCTCGGCGACGATGCCCTTGATCCAGTCGATCGCGGCCTGCGCCTGGTCCTGGTCGACCGCGGCCACCTTGATCGTCCCGTCGTCCTCGATGTCGATCTTGGCGCCGGTCATCTCGGTGATCTCGCGGATCACCTTGCCGCCGGTGCCGATGACCTCGCGGATCTTGTCCTTCGGGATCGAGATGATGGTGATGCGCGGCGCGTGCGAGCTGACCTCGCCGCGCGAGGCCTCGATGGCGCGCGCCATCTCGCCCAATATGTGGCCGCGGCCGTCCTTCGCCTGGCCCAGCGCGACGCGCATGATCTCCTCGGTGATGCCGCGGATCTTGATGTCCATCTGCAGGGCGGTCACGCCCTCGCCGGTGCCCGCCACCTTGAAGTCCATGTCGCCGAGATGGTCCTCGTCGCCCAATATGTCGGAGAGGACGGCGAAGCCCTCCTCCTCCTTGATCAGCCCCATGGCGATGCCCGCCACCGGCCGGGACAGCGGCACGCCCGCGTCCATCATGGCAAGCGAGGTGCCGCACACCGTCGCCATCGAGGACGAGCCGTTCGAACTCGGTGATCTCGGAGACGATGCGGATGGTGTAGGGGAAGTCCTCCTTCTTCGGCATGAGCTGGTGCACCGCACGCCAGGCGAGCTTGCCGTGGCCGATCTCGCGCCGGCCGGGCGAGCGCAGGAACGCCGCCTCGCCCACGGAGTAGGGCGGGAAGTTGTAGTGCAGCAGGAAGTGCTCGCGGTACTCGCCCTCGAGCGCGTCGACGATCTGCTCGTCCTGGCCGGTGCCCAAGGTCGCCACCACCAGCGCCTGCGTCTCGCCGCGGGTGAACAGGGCGGAGCCGTGCGCGCGCGGCAGGATGCCGACCTCGGCGGTGATGGGCCGCACGGTCTTGGTGTCGCGCCCGTCGATGCGCTGGCCGGTCTTCAGGATGGCGCCGCGCACGATGTCCTTCTCGACGCCCTTGAGGAGCTTCGCGGCCAGCTCGACGTCGAGCCCCTCCTCGGCCAGGCGGTCGAGCGCCGCCGACTTGGCCTGGGCGACCTTCTCGACGCGCGCCTGCTTGACCGTCTCGGCGTAGGCGTTGCGCAGCAGGGGCTCGGCGACCTCGGTGAGGCGTGCCTTGACGGCGTCGTACCCCTCGGGGTGGCCGGGCACGGCCCACGGCTCCTTGGCGCACTGCTCGGCGAGATCGATGATCGCGTCGATCACCGGCTGGAAGCCCTTGTGAGCGTGCATCACGGCGCCCAGCATGACCTCCTCGGAAAGCTCCGCGGCCTCGAATTCGACCATCAGCACCGCGTCGGCCGTGCCCGCCACCACCATGTCGAGCGCCGAGTTCGGCATCTCGTCAAGCTGCGGGTTGAGCACATACTGGCCGTCGATATAGCCGACCCGGGCGCCGCCGATCGGGCCCAGGAACGGGATGCCCGAGATGGTCAGCGCCGCCGAGGCGCCGACCATCGCCACGATGTCGGGATCGTTCTCGAGATCGTGCGACAGCACGGTGCAGATCACCTGCGTCTCGTTGCGAAAGCCCTCGGCGAACAGCGGCCGAATCGGCCGGTCGATCAGGCGCGAGGCCAGCGTCTCCTTCTCCGACGGGCGGCCTTCGCGCTTGAAGAAGCCGCCCGGGATCTTGCCGGCGGCGAACGTCTTTTCCTGGTAGTTGACCGTGAGGGGGAAGAAATCAATCCCCGTTTTGGGCTCCTTCTGCGCCACCGCCGTGCACAGCACCGTCGTCTCGCCGTAGGTGGCGAGCACCGCCCCGTCGGCTTGGCGGGCGATCTTGCCCGCTTCCAGCACGAGCTTGCGCCCGGCCCATTCGATCTCCTTGCGATAAACCTGGAACATGGTTCCGTCCTTCCCGTACGCGACGCCGCCCTATGCGGCGCCGCCCCCGGCCGACGGATCGCCCGCCTGGCCGGCCGTCGGCCCTTCAGCCTCTGTGGCGAAAAGCCAAACGGCGCCGCGGACCATCCGCAACGCCGGTCGGGCCGGCGACGGTTCGGCCGCCAGCCCCGTGTGGCGCGCAGGCTGTGCGCGCATCAGTTTCGAAAACGTGTGGGGCGCGACTATCGCCTCAGCCCCAGCCGGCCGATCAGCGAATCGTACCGGGTATTGTCCACCCGCTTGACGTAGTCGAGCAGACGGCGCCGCTGGCCGACCATAATCAACAGGCCGCGGCGCGAATGGTGGTCTTTCTTGTGGTCCTTCAGGTGCTCGGTCAGGTTCTTGATGCGCTCCGACAGGATCGCGACCTGCACTTCGGGCGAGCCGGTGTCGCCCGGGTTGACCGCGTAGTCCTTGATGAGCTCCTGCTTCCGCTCGGCGGTAATCGACATCGTGTACTCCTTCCGCTCTGCATGGGGTGGGCGGCGCCAGGATGTCGTCCAGCGCCGTCCGAGGCTTCGAGTGCGGCGCAATATGCCCGAACGGAGCGCGAACCGCCATGGAAATCGGCGCGGCCGCGCTATCGCGCCGAGACCAGCGGATTGCGCCACCGAAGGCCCGGAAACCGGGCGAAATCGCCCGGGATCGCTGGTCGCCTCACAGGTTCAGCACGCGCACCGGCCGTATCTCGCCGCCTTCGAGGCGGGCGAGGGCCACGGGCTTGCCCGCATGGACGGCGAGGACCGTTACGCTGTCCCCCGCGGACGCCCGGCGCACCGCCCGGCCGTGGCGCAAATGGCCGGCCTCGGCCTCGGTGAGGTCGAGCGCCAGGCCAGGCCGAGCCCAGCGTCGACGGGCAGGATATGCGCCTCTACACCATCGGCCTCCAACGTCTCCAGGGTCGTCGCGCCGGCCTCCTCGAACGGGCCGACGCGGAGCCGGCGCAGTCGCGAGACCGCGCCCAGCGTGCCCAACGCGGCGGCCAGATCGCGCGCCAGCGCCCGCACATAGGTGCCCTTGCCGCAATCGACCTGGAACGTCGCGTGGTCGGCGTCGTCCACAGACACGAGGGCGAGCGAATCGATGCGCACGGGCCGCGGGGCGAGCCGTACCTCCTGCTCGGCGCGGGCCAGCTTGTAGGCGCGCTCGCCGTCGATCTTGAGGGCCGAGTAGGCGGGCGGCACCTGGGCGATCTCGCCGGTGAAAGCGGCGAGGGCGGCGCGGATGGCCGCCGCCGCGGGGCGCACGTCGCTCATCGCGGTCACGCGCCCCTCGGTGTCGTCGGTGTCGCGCTTCTCGCCCCAGCGCACGGTGAAGCGGTAGGTCTTGGCGCCGTCCATCACGTAAGCGACGGTCTTGGTCGCCTCGCCCAGCGCGATCGGCAGCACGCCGGTCGCGAGCGGGTCGAGCGTGCCGCCGTGGCCGAGCTTGGCCGCATTGGTGATGCGCCGGACGCGCCCGACCACCTGGGCCGAGGTCAGGCCCTCGGGCTTGTCGATCGCCAGCCAGCCGTGGATCGGCGTGCCGCGCCTATGCCTCATCGTCGCCCTCGTCCCCCTCCGCGAGGTCGCGCGCCACCTCGGGCGAGCGCAGGAGCCGTTCGATCCGGTCGGCCGTGTCGAACGAGGTGTCGAGCGCGAAGCGCAGCTCCGGCGCGTAGCGCAGGTTCACCTCGGCCGCGATGCGCCGGCGCAGATAGGGCGCGGCGCGGGCCAGTGCGGCGACGGCCTCCTCTTCGTTCTCGCCGCCGAGCGGCATGACGAAGACGGTCGCGCTCTTCAGGTCGGGCGCGGGTCGAACCTCCGTGACGGTGACGACGCGGTCCGCGAGTTCGCGGTCGCGCGCCTCGCCGCGCTCGAGCATCTCCGCCAGCGCGTGGCGGATCAGCTCCCCTACGCGCAGCTGGCGCTGCGTGGGGCCGCGGTCGGGCCGGTCCTTGGGGCGGGGGCGGTTGTGCGGCATGGCGTGGAGTCCCAACTCCGTTCGCCCTGAGCAGGCCGAGGCGAAGCCGAGGCCGTATCGAAGGGCGAGGTCGCCTCGTGCTTCGATATGCGCCCTCCGGGCGCTACTCGGCACGTACGAATAAAATCGCGATCCTCGCGATACGACTACAGCGTCCGGGCGACCTCGACCACCTCGTAGCACTCGATCACGTCGCCGACCTTGATGTCCTGGTAGTTCTCGAAGGCCATTCCGCATTCGAAGCCCTCGCGTACCTCGCGGACCTCGTCCTTGAAGCGCTTGAGGGTCGACAGCGTCCCTTCGTGGATCACCACGTCGTCGCGCAGGAGCCGCACCTTGTTGCCGCGGCGCACGACGCCGTCGGTCACGCGGCAGCCGGCGACGTTGCCCACCTTTGTGATGCGGAACACCTCCTGGATGCGGGCGTTGCCGAGCAGGTTCTCGCGCATCGACGGCGCGAGCATGCCCGACAGCATCTTCTTCATGTCGTCGGTCACGTCGTAGATGATCGAGTAGTAGCGGATCTCGACCCCGTCGCGCCGGGCGCGGTCGCGCGCCTGCGGGTTGGCGCGCACGTTGAACCCGATCACCAGCGCCTCCGACGCCTTCGCGAGCGCGATGTCGGACTCGCTGATGCCGCCGACCGCGGAGTGCAGGATGTGCATCTTCACCTCGTCGGTGGAGAGATGATCGAGGCTCGCCGTCAGCGCCTCGGCCGAGCCCTGCACGTCGGTCTTGATGACGACCGGCAGCTCCTTCGCCTCGCCGGCGGCGATGCGCGAGAACATCTGTTCCAGCGTGCCGCGCTGCGAGGCGGCTGAAGCCGCGTTGCGGTCGCGCCGCTGGCGGTAGTCGGTGATCTCGCGCGCGCGCGATTCGTTCTCGACGACGGAGAACTCGTCGCCGGCGTGCGGCACGGCGTTGAGGCCCAGCACCTCGACCGGCATCGACGGCAGCGCCTCGTCGATCGGCTTGCCGTCGTCGCCCAGCATGGCCCGCACGCGGCCCCATTCCGAGCCCGCGACCAGGATATCGCCCTGTTCCAGCGTGCCGCGCTGGACCAGGAGCGTCGCCACCGCGCCGCGGCCCTGCTCCAGCTTCGCCTCGATCACCACGCCCCCGGCGGGACGGTCGGGGTTGGCGGTGAGCTCCATCACCTCGGCCTGCAGCGCGATCGCCTCGACCAGCTTCTCGAGGCCGATCCCCTGGGTGGCCGACACCTCGACGTCGAGTATGTCGCCGCCCATCTCCTCGACCACCAGCTCGTGCTGCAACAGCCCCTGGCGGACGCGGTTGGCGTCGGCCCCGGGCTTGTCGATCTTGTTGATGGCAACGATGATCGGCGCGCCGGCCGCCTTCGCGTGGTCGATCGCCTCGACCGTCTGCGGCATGATGCCGTCGTCGGCGGCTACCACCAGCACCACGATGTCGGTGACGCCGGCGCCGCGCGCGCGCATGGCGGTGAACGCCTCGTGGCCCGGCGTGTCGATGAAGGTGACCTTGGCGCCGGTCGGCAGCGTAACCTGGTAGGCGCCGATATGCTGGGTGATGCCGCCCGCCTCGCCGGCCACGACGTTGGTCTTGCGCAGCGCGTCGAGCAGCGAGGTTTTGCCGTGGTCGACGTGGCCCATGACGGTGACGACGGGGGGGCGCGCCTGCAATTCAGTCTCCACGTCCTCGCCGCCCTTGAGCCCGATCTCGACGTCGGCCTCGGACACACGCCGGGCGCGGTGGCCGAACTCGGCGACCACCAGCTCGGCGGTGTCGGCGTCTATGGTCTGGGTGATGGTCGCCATCACGCCAATCTTCATCAGCACCTTGACGACCTCGGCGCCGCGCTCGGCCATGCGGTTGGCGAGATCCTGCACCGAGATCGTCTCGGGCAGGATCACCTCGCGCAGCACCTTGGACGATTCCTGCAGGCGCTGCTGCTGCAGCCGCCGCTCGCGCTCGCGCGCGCGGCGCATCGAGGCGAGCGAGCGGACGCGCTCGCCCTCGTCGCCCTCGAGCGCCTGGCTGATGGTGAGCTTGCCGGTGCGCCGGCGCGGCTCGCCGCGGCGGGCAGGCGTCGGACGGCGCACCTCCGGGCGGCCGCCGGGACGGCGGCGACGAGCGGCCTCGTCTTCCTCTTCGCCCTCTGCCTCCTCGGGCGTCGCCTCGCGCGCGGCCGGCGCCTTGGGCGCCTCGGCGCCGGGCGCCTTGGCCTCGGCAGGGGCGGCGGGCGCCTCCGCGGCCGGCGCCCCGGCCGGCTCGGCCTCGCCTGTGCCCGACGCGGCCTCGGCGGTCGCGGGCTCGACGGTGGGCGCGGCCTCGATGCGGAACGCCTCCTCCGTGGCGCGGCGGGCGGCCGCCTCGCGCTCCGCGGCTTGGGCGGCGCGGCGCGCCTCGTCGGCTTCCTGCTCGGCCAGGCGGCGCATCTCCTCGACGACCTGGCGCTCGATCTCGTCCGTCCGCTTGGCGCCCTGCAGCGCGCGGGCGCGCGCGGCGCGCTCCTCCTCGGTCAGGGTGCGGAGCGGCGCGGGAACCTCCGGGCCGGTGGCGGGCTCGATGGTCGGGGCCTCCGGAGCCTCTTCGGGCTCGGCCGGGGCCCGGCGGCCCTTGACCTCGGTCATCACGCCGCCTTCGCCCTGCTGGAAGGTGCGCTTGCGGCGAACCTCGACCGATACGGACTTGGAGCGGCCGTGCGAGAAGTTTTGGCGCACCTGGCCGGCGTCCACTGTCTTGCGCAGCTCGAGCCGGCTCGGGCGGTTCAGCCCGAGCGGCTTGCGGCCGCCTTCCTGCTTGGCTTCGTTCTCGTTGGCTTCCGTCATGTCACTTCCGTACCGTTTTCGACTCACTGGACCGGAACCCGGCGAGACGCGCGGTCTCGCGCAAGAAGCTCTCGGCCATCGATCCCCGCTCCAGCGCCGCGTGGACCACCGTTTCGCGCCCGAACGCCCGGGCCAGCTCCGCCACCGTGAACAGCACCACCTCGGGCCGTCCCACCGCCATCGTGCGCAACCTGTCGCGCCCGCCGGGCGCCGCATCGCTCGCCTGGATCACCACGCCGGCCCGATCCCTGGCGATCAGCGACCGCACCTTCTCGAAGCCGCAAACCGCGAGGCCGGCGCGGCGGGCCATGCCGATCAGGTCGAGACAACGCCGGGCAAGCAACCCCTCCACCCGCTCGGCAAGATCGGGCGCCACCTCGACGCGCGCCCGGGCCGCCTTCTGAAACGCGCCGCGCGCCACGGCGGTGGCCACTATATCGCGACGCGCCGTCAACCACAAACCGCGTCCCGGCAGGCGCCCGTCGACGTCGGGAACGACCTCGCCCGCAGGCGAGACGACGAACCGTATCATGGCGCGTGCATCCCCCAATTCGCGGCTGACGAGGCAGCGCCGCTCGGGCGCGGACCGCGCACGCGGGCGCGGCGCGTCGTCGGGGCGCGTCTCGGCGGCGAGCATTAAGTGGGCTCCGATCGCTACTCCTCCTCCGCCGGGGCAGGCTCGTCCGCCGCGTCCGTTCCGCCGCGCTCGTCGGCGAACCAGTGGGCGCGGCAGGCCATGATGATGTCGTTGGCGAACTCCTCGCTGATGCCGTGGCTGCGCAGCAGCCCGTCGGCAGCATCGGAAAGCTCGAACCCGGCATATTCCGCCAGCTCGTCGCGCGTCTTCACCCCCGCCTCGCCGAGCGTGACCAGCATCCCCGGCGTTAGGCCCGGCACGGTGGCGAGGTCGTCGGAGACGCCCAGTTCCTTGCGTCGCTCGGTCAACTTCTTCTCCTGTTCGCTGAGGTAGGCCTGGGCCCGGGCCCGCAGCTCGTTGGCGATCTCCTCGTCGAACCCCTCGACGGACAGAATGTCCTCCATCGGCACGAAGGCGACGTCCTCGACAGTGGTGAAGCCTTCGGTCACCAACAGGTGCGCGAGCACGTCGTCCACGTCGAGCGCGTCGATGAAGAGCTGCGACCGGGCGCGGAACTCCTGCTGGCGGCGCTCCGACTCCTCGTCCTCGGTCAGGATGTCGATGTCCCAGCCGGTGAGCTGCGAGGCGAGGCGCACGTTCTGGCCGCGCCGCCCGATGGCGAGCGAAAGCTGGTCCTCGGGCACGACGACCTCGATCGACCGGCGCTCCTCGTCGAGCACCACCTTGGTCACCTCGGCCGGGGCAAGCGCGTTGACCACGAAGGTCGCCGGGTCGGGCGACCACTGGATGATGTCGATCTTCTCGCCCTGCAGCTCTCCGACCACCGCCTGGACGCGCGAGCCGCGCATGCCGACGCAGGCGCCGACCGGGTCGATCGAGGAATCGTGCGAGGTGACGGCGATCTTGGCGCGGCTGCCGGGGTCGCGCGCGACCGACTTGATCTCGATGATCCTGTCGTAGATCTCGGGCACCTCCTGGGCGAACAGCTTGGCCATGAATTGCGGGTGGGCGCGCGACAGGAAGATCTGCGGCCCGCGCGTCTCGCGGCGCACGTCGTAGAGATAGGCGCGCACGCGGTCGCCGAGCTTGAACGGCTCGCGCGGGATCTGGTCGTCCTTCCTGAGGATCGCCTCGGCGCGGCCGAGGTCGACCGTCACGCCCATGTAGTCGGTGCGCTTGACCAGCCCGTTGACGATCTCGCCGACGCGGTCCTTGTACTCGTCGTACTGGCGCTGGCGCTCGGCATCGCGCACCTTTTGCACGATCACCTGCTTCGCGGTCTGGGCGGCGATGCGGCCGAAATCGACCGGCGGCAGCGGCTCGACGATGAAGGCGCCCGCCTCGAGCGCGGGATCGCGCTTCTTCGCCTCCTCGACCGTGATCTGGGTCGCCTCGTTCTCGACCGTCTCGACCACCTCGGTATAGCGGGCGAGGCGGATGTCGCCCGTCTTGCGGTCGATGATGGCACGCACGTCGTGCTCGTGGCCGTAGCGCGACCGGGCGGCCTTCTGGATGGCCTGCTCCATCGCGTCGATGACCTCCTCGCGGTCGATGCCCTTCTCGCGGGCGACGGCGTCGGCCACCTGGATGATCTCGATGCGGTCGAACCCGCCGGTCGTGATCGATTCGAGATTGGTGTTCATGGTTCCGTCCTGTCCTTCTCCGCGGCCGCTGCGGCCAGGAGCTCATCGGTGATGACCAGCTGCGCCTTCTGTACCTCGGCGAGCGGCACGCGATATTCCGTCCCATCGGTCAGAATGCGCACCGCGCCGTCCGCGGTGCCTTCGAGCTTGCCGCGGAAGCGGCGGCGCCCCTCGATGGGCCGCGCCGATTCAAGCTTCGCCTCGAAGCCGGCGAACCGGTCGAAATCGGCGGCCCGGGTGAGCGGCCGGTCGATGCCGGGCGAGGACACCTCCAGCGTATAGGCGCTGGCGATCGGGTCGGCGACGTCGAGGATGGGCGAGATCGCCCGGCTGATCTGCGCGCAATCCTCGACCGTCATCGCCGCGCCGTCGTGGCGCTCGGCCATCACTTGCAGGCGCGGGCTGCCCTTGGCGCCGGAAAGCTGCACGCGCACCAGGGCGTAGCCCATGTCCGCGAGCGGCGGCGCGATCAGCTCCTCGATCCGCTCGATGGCGGTCATAATCCTCCGTCGCGGAGCGGGCGCCGGGCGGGGCCCGGACGCCAGGTAATAAAAAAAGCGGGCCGTTGGCCCACTTTCTTCGCCGTCCCCGGGGAACGGCCTTTATCTTGTTGGTTGAAATATAGTGGCTCCTGCCGCCGGGGCAAGGGGTTTTCAGCCTAGTTTTCGCGCGAAGCTCATGTACGCCGGGCGGCGGTGCGCGGCGAGCGCCTTCTCCTCGTAGCGCGTCCCGGGCCAGCCATCGGGCCGGACGAAGGTTTCGGAGACCAGCGCGAAGCTGCCCTCGGCTTCCGCGTGCTCGTGAATCCAGTCGCGATAGGACACGTCGTCGGTGGCGATGCGGAGCTCCGCACGGGGCACCAGCACGCGGGCGAGCGCGGCGAACCCGGCCTGCGACAGGAAGCGGCGCTTGTTGTGGCGCGCCTTGGGCCACGGATCGGGGAACAGCACGAAGGCGCGCGCGACCGATGCGGCGGGCAGGGCGGCGAGCAGCAGACGCGCATCGTCGCGGAAGACCCGGATGTTGGCGATCTGCTCCGCCGCGATCCGCGCGACGAGCTTCGCCACCCCGTCGGCGAAGGGCTCACAGCCGATCAAGCCAATATCCGGGCGCGCCGCGGCCTGCGCCGCCAGATGCTCGCCCGCGCCGAACCCGACCTCGAGCCAAATTTCGCGCGGCGCGGGATCGAAGAGCGACGCCGGGTCGAGCGTGCCCGCTCCGAGGACCGACACCTCAATCCGCGGCAGGAGCTCGGCCACCAAAGCGGCGCGGCCGGCCCGCAGCGGCCGGCCCTTGCGCCTTCCATAGAGCAGGCGCTGCGGCGCGTCCCCGCCGCTCAGCGCATCGCCGACTTGAGCCGGGGCGCGAGGTCGGTCCGCTCCCACGAGAACCCGCCATCGGACTCGGGCTTGCGCCCGAAATGGCCGTACGCGGCGGTGCGCCGGTAGATCGGCCGGTTGAGCTTGAGCGCCCGGCGGATCGCGGTCGGGCGCATCGGAAAGATCTCGGGCAGCAGCTTGACCAGCTTGTGCTCGTCCACCTTGCCGGTGCCGTGCAGGTCGACGCGGAGCGACATCGGGTCGGCCACGCCGATCGCGTAGGCGACCTGGATGGTGCAGCGCTCGGCGAGGCCGGCCGCCACGACGTTCTTGGCGAGGTAGCGCGCGGCATAGGCGGCCGAGCGGTCGACCTTGGTCGGGTCCTTGCCCGAGAACGCGCCGCCGCCGTGCGGCGCGTAGCCGCCATAGGTGTCGACGATGATCTTGCGGCCGGTCAGCCCGCAATCGCCGTCCGGCCCGCCGATCACGAAGCTGCCGGTCGGGTTGACCAGGAAGTCCGACGGCTTCTTGGGCATCCAGCCCTCCGGCAGCGCCTCGGCCACGGTGTCGGCGATCAGGTCGCGCACCATGCCCGGCGTGTATTTCTTGCCGTTCCGCGTCGCGGCGTTGTGCTGGGTGGACACGACCACCTTGGTGCAGCCGACCGGCTTGTTGCCGACATAGCGCACCGTGACCTGGCTCTTGGCGTCGGGCTGCAGGTCGAAGAGCTGGCCGGAGCGGCGCTTGTCGGCCAGCACCTTCAGGATCTTGTGGGCGAAGAAGATCGGCGCCGGCATGAAGGTGTTCTTCTCGTACACCTCGCTCTCGGTGCAGGCGAAGCCGAACATCATGCCCTGGTCGCCGGCGCCCTCCTGGTCCTCCTCCGACTTGCGGGTGCGCGCATCGACGCCCATCGCGATGTCGGGCGACTGGCCGTGCAGCAGCACCTCGACGTCCGCGCCGGTGTAGGAGAACCCGTCCTGCTCGTAGCCGATGTCCTTCACCACGCCGCGCGCGATCTCGGCGATCATCTCGCGGTTGATGACGGCCGAATCGCCGAACTTGTGGAACAAGGGCGCTTGGCCGCGGCACTCGCCGGCGACCACGATCTTGTTGGTGGTGGTCAGCGTCTCGCAGCCCAGCCGGGTGTTCGCCTTGCTGTCGTCGGCGATGCCGAGCTTCAGGTCGTTCGCCAGGAAGGCGTCGAGAATGGCGTCCGAAATCTGGTCGCAAACCTTGTCGGGGTGGCCTTCCGACACGGATTCGCTGGTAAACAAGTGCTCGCCGTCCTGCACGGTCACTCCTCCTTTTCGGATTATCGCAGCGGCAATGCCGGAATCGCCCCGTCGGGGGCCGCGCCGGACGCCGAATTGCGGCTCGCACCGAGCACGGATCACGCGCTGCATGTCAGCTGGCGCGGTGTTGTTGCAGCGATTGGGCCTCGGCGTCAAGCCCCGGAGCCGGATTCGTTCCAGCCTAGCTGGCGTCCGGCCGCGCGCCGCCGGCCAGCGACTTGATCAGCTCGAACACGCGTTTGCGCACGCGTTGGTCGGGGATGCGGTAATAGGCGCGGACCAGCTCCAGCGTCTCGCGCCGGCTCATCGCGTCGTGCTCGAACGGCGCCGGTTCCTCGGCGAGTTCCGGGCGCTGCCGCCGCGCCCGAACCGGCCGGCGGCATGTGCTCGAAGAAATAGGACACCGGCACTTCGAGCACGCGCGAAAGCTGGTGCAGCCGGCTCGCCCCGATGCGGTTGGCGCCGCGCTCATACTTCTGCACCTGCTGGAAGGTGAGGCCGATGGCTTCGGCGAGCCGCTCCTGGCTCATCCCCATGAGGGTCCTGCGCTGTCGCAAGCGTCCGCCGACGTGCACGTCGACGGGGTTGGGTCGCCCCCGGCCACGCGGCGTGTGGCCCGAGTTGGCCCCTTCAGGCGTCTCCATATCTTTCCGCTTCCCACCCCCGAAATCGCGACCGGGCAACCGTTCGGGTTTCTGCTAGTGAGCCGCAACGCTCGATTGCAAGCTACGCCCCGGTATTCAACGACGGATACAGCCGTATGACATCATAGTCACAATTGTGACCGTCATCAACGCCGAACGACTCCGGCTACGGCGCAGGCGGCCACCAGCACGAATACGATGGCATTGCCCCACCGCGCAAACGGCGTCGGCGGCAGCGCCTCCGGCAGATCGGCCATCAGTACGCCCTCGCGCCCCAGCCCCAGCCGCGCGCGCACACGGCCGTATGCGTCCACGACCGCCGAAATGCCGGTGTTGGCGACGCGGACCAGCGGCAGCCCCTCCTCGACGCTGCGCAGCCGGGCCGAGGCGAAATGCTCGTAGGGGCCCGAGCTGATGCCGAACCACCCGTCGTTGGTGATGTTGAGGAGCCAGTCCGGGCGGTGGGCCTCGTCCACCACCCGGTGGGGGAAGATCGCCTCGTAACAGATCAGCGGGCCGACCGGCGGCGCACCCGGCACGGCGATGGTCCGGGGCCCCGGCCCGGCGGAGAAGTCGGTCGGCCCGACCGCCAGCTTTTCGAACGGCAGCAGCCAGCGGAACGGCATGTATTCCCCGAACGGGACCAGATGGAACTTGTCGTAGGTGGCGACGATCCGGCCCTCGGGATCGATCGCCGAAAGGCTGTTCCAGGCGCGGAAATCGCTGCCGCTGCCGGTGACGCGCGGCGCGCCGGTGACCAGCGCGCCGCCGGGCGGGGCGAGCGTCGCCAGCATGCGTACCAGGGCCGGGTTCTGTGCCAGCGACCACGGCACGGCCGACTCGGGCCATAAGATATGCGTCGCGCCCTTCGCCCGGCCGGCGCGGCTCAGCGCGGCGAGGCGGGCGAGGTGCGCCTCGGCCAGGTTGGGATCCCATTTCAGGCTTTGCGGGATGTTCGGCTGCACCAGGGCGAGGCGCACGTCGGGGACCTTGGGGGCGGGCGCCTCGGGCAGCCGGGCCGCACCCCCCGCCCACGCCAGCAGGGGCAGCGCCAGCGCCGCCACCACCGGCCGCCAGCGCCCCTTCTGCGGGTCGGCCAGCACCGCCGGCATGGCGGTTGCCAGCACCGTCATCAGCGTGAGACCGTAGACGCCGGTGACCGCGGCCAACTGCAGCGGCGCCGCGGTGAACGCCCAGCCATCGCCCATCAGGTTCCACGGGAAACCCGTGAAGATCCAGCCGCGCACCCATTCGAGGAAGGTCCAGGCCGCGGCGAACATCAGCACGCGCCCGATGCCCCGCGCGCGCGACAGCCGCACGATCAGGGTGACGATCCCGGTGAACACGCCGCCGCCGGCGCCGATGGCCGCCAGGGCGAACGGCACCAGCCAGCCGTATCGCTCGGGCGCGACCAGCAGCGCGTAGGACACCCAGTAGAGTCCGGCGACGAAGAAGCCGAACCCCCACCACCAGCCCGCGACGAAGGCGCGCCATGCGGTTTGCGCGCCGTCGACCAGCCAGACGAGGCCGGGAAACGCGACCAGCAGCAGCGGCAGCGCATAGACCGGCGGCATCGCCGCGGCCGCCGCGACGCCGAGGCCAACGGCAACCGTCGCCCGCCGCCAGCGCTTGAGACCGGCCACCTTCTCCGCCAGCCGCCCGACGCGGGGATGGGGCGGTGCGGCGAGTGTCGCCGTCATTCGCGCCCGTCCAGATTGTCATCCCGGCCAAGCCGCGAATTGCGTTCGCGGCGCGAGCCGGGACCCATGTCGGGCGTTTTCGGTGCGGCGAAATGGGCCCCGGGTCTGCGGCGCATCGTCTTACGCTGCGCCGCGCCCGGGGTGACAAGCTCGGGCTTCCTCACCCGTCCGCCTGCTGCGACGGCAGGTTGGAGATGCGCAGCTTGCGCACGCGACGGGGGTCGGCGTCGACCACCTCGAATTCGATGCCGGAGGGGTGGCGGATCACCTCGCCCCGCGCGGGCACCCGGCCGGCGACATAGAAGGCGAGCCCGCCCAGCGTCTCCACGTCCTCTCGCTCGTCGTCGGTGAGGAACTTTCCGACGCGCTTCTCGAAATCCTCGACGCCGACGCGCGCGTCGGCCAGGTAGCTGCCGTCCGACTGCTCGATCACCTCGGGCTCGGCCTCGTCGTCGTGCTCGTCCTCGATCTCGCCGACGATCTCCTCGACCAGGTCCTCGATGGTGATCAGCCCGTCGGTGCCGCCGTGCTCGTCGACGACCAGCGCCATGTGGATGCGGCTCACCTGCATCTGCAGAAGGAGCTCGAGCACCGGCATCGACGGCGCGACGAACAGCAGGCGGCGCACGATGGTGGATAGCTTGGCTGCGTGCGGGTTCTCCCAATACACCATCACGTCCTTGATGTGCACCAGCCCGACGACGTGGTCGAGCGTCTCGCGATAGACCGGCAGGCGCGTATGCGCTGTGCGGTTCATCTGGCGAATGACCTCGGCGACGGGCGTCGAAATCTCGATCGCGTCGATGTCGGCGCGCGGCACCATCACGTCGGCGGCGGTGCGGTCGCGCAGCTCCAGCACGTTGTGCAGCAGCACCAGCTCGTCCTGGCGGATTTCCTCGTCGCCGTTCGGGTGCTCGATCAGCTCCTCGATCGCCTCGCGCAGATCCTCCGCGCTCTGCGCGCGGATGAGGCGCCGCAGGCGGTGCAGGAGCCGGGAAAGCGATCCGGTTTCGGCCGCGGGCCGGTCGGCCCGCGGCGGGCTAGTGTCGCTGGCGTCGGGCATGGACTCCGGTTCCGGGCCTGTTATGCGGCATGGTCGGCCTGCCGATAGGGGTCCGCGACTCCGAGCCGGGCGAGGATGGCGATTTCGAGCGCCTCCATCCGCCGCGCCTCGTCGTCCGCCGCGTGGTCGTGGCCCAAAAGGTGCAGCACGCCGTGCACCACGAGGTGCGCCAGATGGTCGGCGGGCGCAATCCCGCGGGCGCGCGCCTCGCGCGCCACGGTCTCGCAGGCCAGCACCACATCGCCCAGCATCGTCGCGCCGTCCGGCCCGGCCGCGTCGTCGCACGGGAAGGACAGCACGTTGGTCGCGCCGTCTTTGTGGCGGAAGTCGCGGTTGAGACGGGCGATCTCGCCGTCATCCGTCAGCACGACGCTGATCTCGGCCCCGCCGATCGCCGGTCTGCCGACCGCCAGGGCGGCACGCGCCGCCTTGCGGACGATCGCGGCGGCGCCGGGCACGGTCTCGCGCCACGCCGCGCACGGGATCGCGACGGCGATGGCCGCTTGGCCGGGCCGGGCCCGCGTCACGGCGTGCGGGCGGCGTGCGTGCGCGGGCTCGCGCGGCGACGCTCGTCCTCCTCATAGGCGCGCACGATGCGGGTCACCAGCGCGTGGCGCACCACGTCCTTGTCGGTGAACACGATCTGGGCGAGACCTTCCATCCCGTCGAGCGTCTCGATCGCGTGGGCGAGGCCCGAGGTCTCGCCGCGCGGCAGGTCGACCTGGCTGAGGTCGCCGGTCACCGCCATGCGCGAATTCTCGCCGAGGCGCGTGAGGAACATCTTCATCTGCACCTTGGTGGTGTTCTGCCCCTCGTCCAGGATGACGAAGGCGTTCGACAAGGTGCGTCCGCGCATGAAGGCGAGCGGCGCGATCTCGATCTCGCCCGAATTGAGCCGCTTGATCACCTGGTCGGCGGGCAGCATGTCGTAGAGCGCGTCGTAGAGAGGGCGCAGATACGGGTCCACCTTCTCACGCAGATCGCCCGGCAGGAAGCCCAGCCGCTCGCCCGCTTCGACGGCGGGGCGCGACAGGATGAGGCGGTCGACGCGGCCGGCGATCATCATGTTCACCGCCATGGCGACGGCGAGGTAGGTCTTGCCGGTGCCGGCCGGACCCAGCCCGAACACCAGTTCGGAACTCGGCGAGCGCGCGGATATAGTCGGCTTGGCGGGCCGAGCGCGGCGTGATGTGGCGGCGCGGCGTGATCAGCGCGGGACCTTCGCCGCCCGCGGCCCCGCGCGCCTGGTCGGCCATGCGGATGGCGGCGTCGACGTCGCCCATTTCGACCTCGTGCCCGCGCCTGAGCCGGCTGTAGAGCGATTCGAGCGCGTCGCGCGCGTGCCCCGCCGCGTCGGGCGGGCCGGAGATGGCGATGCGGTTGCCGCGCGTGTGCAGCGACACGCCGAGGCGCTGCTCGATGCGCGCGAGGTTTCGGTCGTACTCGCCGAACAGCCGCGGCAGCAGGCTGTTGTCATCGAACTCGATGAGGACGGGGCGGTCGGCGGCGTCTTTCGCGCGGGTACTCAAGAGGCGACCCGCCCGGCGAGCGAGTTGGCGTGCGCGGCGACGATCTCGACCGGAACGATGCGCCCGGCAAGATCGGCGTCCGCGGGCGCCGCCACGTGTACCGCCTGCATCCAGGGCGTGCGCCCGGCAAGCTGGCCGGCGCGCTTGCCCGCGCAGTCGAGCAGCACCGGCACGACGCGCCCCTCGGTCCTGGCGTTGAACGCGCGCTGCTGCGCGGAGAGAAGTTCCTGCAGCCGGGCGAGCCGCTCGGCCTTCACCGGCTCGGGCACCTGGTCGGGCGCGTCGGCCGCCGGCGTGCCGGGGCGCGGCGAATATTTGAAGGAATAGGATTGGGCGTATCCCACCGCACGCACGAGATCGAGCGTCGCTTCGAAATCGTCGTCGGTCTCGCCCGGGTGGCCGACGATGAAGTCGGACGACAAAGCGAGGTCGGGCCGCGCCGCGCGCAGCTTGTCGACAATCGCGAGATAGTCCTTCGCCTTGTGGCGGCGGTTCATGGCGGCGAGCATGCGGTCCGACCCCGACTGCACCGGAAGGTGCAGGTAGGGCATCAAGGTTTCGATTTCGCGATGGGCGGCGATCAGCGCGCCGTCCATGTCGCGCGGGTGCGAGGTGGTGTAGCGGATGCGGGCGAGCCCGTCGATCCCGGCCAGCGCGCGGATGAGCCGCCCGAGCCCCCAGTCGCGCCCGCCGTCGGGCGCCGTGCCGTGATAGGCGTTGACGTTCTGGCCTAGAAGGGTGATCTCGCGCGCCCCGGTCGCCACCAGACGGCGCGCCTCGGCCAGCACGTCGGCGGCGGGGCGGGAATATTCCGCGCCGCGCGTATAGGGCACCACGCAGAACGAGCAGAACTTGTCGCAGCCCTCCTGCACGGTGAGGAAGGCGGAGACCGCGCCGTCCGTCGAAGGGGCGGGCAGGAAGTCGAACTTTGGCTCGGCCGGGAAATCCGTGTCGATCGCCGCGTCGCCGAGTTCGGCGCGGGCGACGAGGTCGGCAAGGCGATGGTAGGCTTGCGGGCCGACCACCACATCGACCTGCGGCGCGCGGGCGGTGATCTCCGCCCCCTCCGCCTGGGCGACGCAGCCAGCGACGCCGACCAGCATCTTCCCGCCGGCGCGAGCGCGTTCGGTCTTCAGCACGCGCAGCCGTCCCAGCTCGGAATAGATCTTCTCGGCCGCCTTGTCGCGGATGTGGCAGGTGTTGAGGATCACCAGATCGGCGTCCTCCGGCCCCGCGGCTCGGCCATAGCCCGATTGCGCCAGGACGTCCGCCATGCGGGCGGCGTCGTAGACGTTCATCTGACAGCCATAGCTCTTGATATACGCTTTTTTGGTCGCGACCGGGTTCAAACGCCAATCTCCGCGGCGCGGAGGCCGCCCTGCGAACGTAGCATCGGCGCGGGGCCAGTCAAGGAACTCACGCCGCCACCTTGACCCGCGGGCGCGGGGCGGACGGGCCGGCGTTGGCGGCGGCGAGCCCCTGGGCCACCACGGCCTGGCAGTGCGCGGCCAGCGCCTTGCGCGAGCCGAACTCGGCGAAGGTCACCGGCTCGTGGAACTCGATCTCGACGGTGAGCTTGCCGAGCCCGAGCATCGACCAGATGTGCGGCATCAGCTCCATCTCGCCGAACCAGGTGTAAAGCGGCCTGAGCCCGCGCCCGAGCGGAATGCCGTCGAGCCGCGTGTAGGCGAGCGAGACCGGCTGCACGGCGAGCGGCTGGCCGTCCACCTCGCGCTCGGCCACGGCGAACAGCGCGGTGCGGAACGCGCGGACGCGCGAGCCGTCGGTCGAGGTGCCTTCGGGGAACAGGATCAAATTGTCGCCGGCGTCGAGGCGCTTGCCGATCTCGTCGCGGTGGTCCTGGATCTGCGCGGCGCGGCGCTCGATGAACACGGTGCGCTGCAGCTTGGCCAGCGTGCCGAACAGCGGCCAGTTCTTCACCTCCGCCTTCGATATGAACGAGACCTCGAGCACGGACGACAGCACGGCGATGTCGAGGTAGGAGCTGTGGTTGCACACGAACAGCGTCGGCGCGGCGCGCGAGATCTTGCCCCTCACCGCTACCCGGATGCCGAGGATGCGGCAGCAGTTGCGGTGATAGATCAGCGGGATACGCTTCGCCCAGCGCCGGTTGACCAGGAGCGCCACGACCTGCGCCGGCATGAGAAGTACCGTGAATGCGAGATAGACCACCGCCCGTAGGAACGCGCGCAGCGGCGAGCCCATCAGCCTCGCCTCCGCATTACGCCGTCGCCTCGCGCGTGGCGCGTTCGTAATGGCGGATGTACTTCTCGGTGACCAGGTCGGTCTTGACCACGATCGAGACGTCGGTGGTGTTGAACTGATGGTCGATCACCGCGCCGTCGCCGACGAACCCGCCGAGCCGGAGATACCCCTTGATCAGCGGCGGCAGCTTGGCGAGCGCCGCCTTGCGGTCGACCGCCTCGGCCGGCAGCTGCGCCATCGAGACGTAGCGCTCGGGCAGCGCGTTCGGGCGCAGTGCGGGCGGCGCCAGGTGGAAATGGTGCAAATAGGCGAGCGGCAGGGCAAGCGCCTCCACGTCGGTGCCCGGCAGGCTCGCGCAGCCGAACATGATCTCGATGTCGTAGTGGTAGACGTAGGCCGCGATGAACCGCCACAGAAGCTGCATGGTCAGCCCGTTGCGGTAGTCCGCGTCGACGCAGGACCGGCCGAGCTCCAGAATCTCGCCGCGGAAGGCGAGCAGCGGCGAGATGTCGTATTCCGACGCCGAATAGAACCGGCCGAATGCCTCCGCCGGCGCGCGGCGCAGCACGCGGTACGTGCCCACCACGCCGCGCCCGCCGTCCAATTCGCGCCGCCGGTCGATCACCAGCAGATGGTCGCAGACCGCGTCGAACTCGTCGGCGTCGCGCCGGCTCGCCGCCGCTTCGGGCGAGGGCTTGGCCGCCATTTCCTCGTAGAACACGCGGTAGCGCAGCGCCTGGGCGGCGTCGATGTCGACCGCGCATTCGGCCAGCCGGACGGCGAGCGGGCCCGCCTCGACTGGCGCGGTCGGGCCCGGGCCGCGGTCGGCGGGGCGCGGCGGGGCGCCGTCAGGGCCGTCCATGCCGTCCTCGCGGCGTGGCGTTGCGGCTCCGGGCCGGCACGCGTGCGGTCATTTGCGCGGCTTGTCCGTCTGGGCGTGGTCGAGCGGGAGGCCGAACAGCTCCAACCGGTCGCCCACCATCTCGAATCCCAGATCGTGGCAGATCTTGCGTTTCAGCTTCTCGAGCTCGGCGTTCTCGAACTCGATCACCTCGCCTGTCTTGAGGTTGATCAGGTGGTGGTGGTGGTGCTGCTCGTCCACCTCCTCGTAGCGCGCGCGGCCGTCGCCGAACTCGCGCCGCTCGATGATGTTGGCCTCCTCGAACAGGCGGACGGTGCGGTAGACGGTTGCGATGGAGATGCGCGGGTCGACCAGGTTGGCCCGGCGGTGCACCTCCTCGACATGCGGGTGGTCGGACAATTCGGACAGCACGCGCGCGATCACGCGCCGCTGCTCCGTCATCTTCATCCCCTTGTCAAGGCAGAGCTGTTCGATGCGCGATGGCACCGCCATGGTCCCTCTCACCGCAACGAATTGTAAGTCGGACCGCCGGACTAGTCAAAACCGGACGTGCCCGGTGCGGTCCGGCGGCGGACGCCGCGGCGTCCGCCACCCCGCAGGGCTCAGTCGGCGGGCCGGCGGCCCAGGCCGATCTTCTTGGCCAGCGCCGAACGCTGGCGGGCGTAGTTCGGTGCAACCATGGGATAATCGGCCGGCAGGCCCCAGCGCTCGCGATACTGCTCGGGCGTCATGCCGTACGCCGTCTTCAGGTGGCGCTTCAGCATCTTGAGCTTTTTGCCGTCCTCCAAACACACGATATACTCGGGGGTGACCGACCGGCGAACCGAGATGGCCGGGGTCGGCCGACCCTCGGACTGGCCGTTGGACACCTCGCTCAGCGCGGAATGGACCGTACGGATGAGGTCGGGCAGATCGTTCTGGGACACGCTATTGTTTCTGACATGCGCCGCAACGATTTCGGTGGTCAGGTTTAGTAGTTCTTTCGTGTTGGATGCGTCTGCCATGCAAAGTCCTTCCTTTCGCAACGCACAGGTTACTTCGAACGACAACTTAGTTTACCTTTTCAGCTGGGGCAAGGGGCAATTTCACAATCATGCGAAGTGATAACGCTGTGGATAGCGTGCAGTACTACTTGGATATCACGCCCGAGGTGTGCCCGATGACCTTCGTGCGCACGCGCCTGTTGGTCGAGCGCATGGCCGCGGGCGAGACGGCCGAGGTGCGCCTCAAGGGTGCCGAGCCGCTCGAGAATGTGCCCGCCTCCCTCACCGAGCTCGGCCATGAAGTGCTGTCTATGGCGCCGGAGGATCCGGCCGCCGCCGGCCCCGACGACATCTGGCGCCTGAGGGTGAAAAAGGCGGGGTAGGGCGCCTTCCCTCGCCGCGCCGCCGCCGGCGATGCTAATGAGGGGAAGCCGAGGCGAGTGGAGGGACAGATGAGCAGCTTGATCGAGGTCGTGCGCGACCTGGTGATCGCCAACCGCATCCTGGCGCGCGAAGAGGTGGTCGACGCGTTCGGCCATATCAGCGTGCGCCACCCGGACGACCCGAACCGCTACCTCCTGTCCCGCGCCCGCAGCCCCGAGCTGGTGACGTTCGACGACATCATGGAGTTCACCCTGAAGGGCGAGCCGTTGGACCAGCGCGGCCGCGAGATCTTCGCCGAGCGCGCGATCCACGGCGCGCTTTACGAGGCGCGGCCCGACGTGATCAGCGTCGTGCACAACCACTCGTTCGAAGTGATCCCGTTCAGCGTGACCGGCACGCCGATCCGCCCGCTGCTGCACACCGCCTCGCGCCTCGGGGCGGAGATTCCGCTGTGGGACATCGCCGACAAGTTCGGCGACGCGACCAACCTCCTGGTCACCACGATGGAGCAGGGTCACGACCTCGCGAACGCCCTGGGCGACCGCGTCGCCGCGCTGATGCGCGGCCATGGCTGCGTCGTGGTCGGCCCCTCGATCCGGGCCGCGGTCATCTCCGCGGTCTATCTGCAGATCAATGCGCGTCTGCAGTCCGACGCGATGCGCATGGGCAAGGTGCGGTATCTCTCCGCGGGCGAGATCGACTCGTTCACCAGCCGGCGGATCGGCGATTTCCACGGCGGCCGCGCCTGGGAATGGCTGGTGACCCGCGCCGGCTGCACCGACCTGTAGCGCCGCGGGCAAAAACCCGGCACACTGTTGCCGAGGCTAAGGGGCGGCAGGGGGCGGCATGAAGACCCACGCGTTCATCGTCGAGCGGACCGGCGGGCCGGAGGTGATGGCCTGGCGCGAGATCGACCTGCCCGGGCTCGGCGCCAATGATGTCGCGATCCGCAACACGGCCGTCGGGGTGAACTTCGCCGACATCTATTTGCGCCGCGGCCAGAACCCGGCGAAGCTGCCGACCGGCCTCGGCATCGAGGGCGTCGGCGTGGTCGAGGCGGTTGGACGCAGCGTGAAGGGCTTCAAGAAGGGCGACCGGGTCGGCTATGCCGGCGGCGCCAAGCCCGGCTCCTACGCCGAAATGTGTACCCATTCGGCCGCACAGCTCGTCAAGCTCCCCGCCTGGCTCGACGACAAGACGGCCGCCGCCGCGCTCACCAAGGGCATGACGGTGCAGTATCTGTTCAACCGCACCCACAAGCTGAAGAAAGGCGAGACCGTGCTGTTCACCGCCGCGGCCGGCGGGGTCGGGCTGATCGCCTGCCAATGGGCGAAGGCGGTGGGTGCGCGCATGATCGGTACCGTATCGTCGGACGAGAAGGCGAAGCTCGCGCGGCGCAACGGCTGCCGCGACCTCGTCGTCACCTCGCGCCAGTCGACGTACGACGAAGTGATGCGGCTGACCAACGGCCAGGGCGTCGACGTGGTCTACGATTCGGTCGGCAAGGATAGCTGGGAGGACTCGCTCAAGTCCGTCAAGAAGCTCGGGCTGGTCGCCTTGTTCGGCACCGCGTCCGGGCCGCCGCGACCCTACGACGTGGTGGCCGACGGGCTCAAGAATTCCGCCTACATCCACCGCGCGACCACGGTCAACTACATGACCTCGGACGAGCTGCGCCAGAAGGCGGCGCGGCATCTGTTCCGCATGCTGAAATCGGGCGCGGTGAAGATCCGCATCGGCGCGACCTATTCCCTCCGCGACGCGCCCCGCGCGCAGGACGACATGGAGAACCGGCGCACCACCGGCTCGCTGGTGCTGGTGCCCTAAGGCACTTCGGGAGGACGGGCATGAACTTCGTCGGCATCGACCAGGTGATCTACGGGGTGAAGGACATGGCGCTGGGCAAGCGCTACTTCGCCGAGTGGGGCCTGAAGAAGACCAAGGACAACGCGGATCGTGTCGCGTTCGCCACCGAGCAGGGGCCGGGGGTCGTGCTGCGCCCGCGCGACGCGAAGGACCTGCCCAAGGCGGTCGAGCCCGGTTCCTCGGTGCGCGAGGTGATCTGGGGCGTGAAGGGGCCGCGCGACCTCAAGGCGCTCGAGACCGAGCTCGCCAAGGACCGCGACGTCTTCTACGACAAGGCCGGCACGCTGCACTCGACCGACTACGACGGGTACGGCATCGGCTTCCGCGTCTGGCCGCACAAGCCGCTCGACACGAAGAAGACCTACCGCGCCCGCGTCAACGCGCCCGACGCGCGCGAGCGCATCGGCAAGCACGGAAGGCTCTACGGCCGCGCGCTTCCGGTGCGGCTCGGCCACGTCGTGTGGGAGACGCCGAACTTCAAGGCGTCGGAGACGTGGTACAAGGACCGGCTCGGCTTCTACATCTCCGACTGGCAGAAGGGCATGGCGGTCTACATGCGCTATGCCGTAGAGGCGGACCACCACAATCTGTTCTTCATGACGACGCCGGCGACCAAGCGCGCCCGCTTCCATCATCTCGCCTTCGAGGTGCGCGACATCCACGAGGTGCTGGGCGGCGGCATCGCCTTCAAGTCGCACGGCTGGAAGACCGCGGTCGGACCCGGCCGCCACACCGTCTCGTCCGCCTATTTCTGGTACTTCAAGAACCCGTGCGGCGGCATGACCGAGTATTTCTGCGACATGGACATCCCGGACAAGAAGTGGCGGCCGAAGCAGATCCCACCCGGGCCGGGCACGTTCGCCGAATGGAAGCTCGACCACGGGCTCGAATGGATGGGCGGCGTCGCGCACGACATCCGCTGACACGACCGCGTGTTAGGGCTTCGGCAAGGATATTGGCCCAGATTTTGGGCATGAGAAGGTTGCGAGCGGTTGCCACGCCCGGGGATTCCGGCGATAGTGGCCGAAAGGTGTTTTTGTCAACAAGCGGGGGGATCGCCATGGTTACGACGGATGCAACCGGCGGGGCTGGGCGCCCGGGCGGACGGCGCATCGCACCGCGCTGGCTCGGCATGGCGCTGTGCTGCACCATTGCGGCGGCGGTGGCGACGGAGGCGGCTGCCGCGCCGGCCTGCCTCAGGCCGGACGAGCGCACGGCCCTCGAGGTTCGCGCCGTGCAGACCGGCCTGATGGTCGCCGCGCTGTCCTGCAACTTCCAGCCGACCTACAACAAGTTCATGCACCGCTTCCATGCCGCGCTCGACCGGCACACGGTGATGGTGCACCGGTTCTTCGACCGCAGCTACGGGGCGAGCGGCACCAGCCGGGCGACGCGCTACTTCACAAGCTTCGCGAACCGTACCGCACTCGAAAGCGTGCCCGATCTCGACAAGTTCTGCGACCAGTCGGCCGCCACCTTGCAGGCGGCGCTCGCGGTGACGCCCGACAAGCTCGACGGGTTCGCCCGCCGGCAGCCGGCCGCGATCCGCGCCGCGCACGATTTCGGCCCCTGCACCCTGGCCGACAACTGACGCCGCCCTGGGGCCGGCCGGGGACCGGCCCCTACGGAGGGCCGTAACGAAAAGGGCGGGCCCGAGGGCGCGATCCTCTCAGGCCGAAGCGGCTTGAGACGTGAGTCGCGCGCCCAATCCAAAATTAGAACAAGATGGGATCGGCTCGAATTTGAGCCGATCCCATCTTGCTCTGGGCGCGCCCTTCGCGGGCGCGGCGATGGAACCGCGGCTACATGCCGGGCTTGGAGCTGCCGAACACGATCTCGACGCGGCGGTTCTGCGGCTCGCGAACGCCGTCGGCGGTCGGAACCAGCGGATCGGTCTCGCCCTTGGCGAAGGTCACGATCTCGCTGGCCGGAATGCCGTCGCGGACGAGCTGGGCCTTGGCCGCGTCGGCGCGGCGCTGCGACAGTCTCATGTTATAGGCGGCCGGGCCCGACCGGTCGGCATGGCCGGTCAGCTCGATCCGCACCACGTTGCCGGCCTGGGCCGCCCGCGCGGCGCCGGACAGCACGTTCTGCGCGTCCGCCGTCAGGGTGGACTGGTTCCAGCCGAAGAAGACGATGAACTTGCGCGGCGCCGGGGCCGGGGCGGGCGCGGGCTTCTCGGCCATCGGGGCCGGGGCCGGCATCGGCGCCGGCGGGGGGGCGGCCTGGGCCATCTGGTGGTGCGGCGCGCCGAACGTGTAGCGCAGCCCAATCAGGATCGCGTGGCTCGAATAGTCGCCGGACACGCCGTTGCCAGCAGCGGTGCCGAAATCGGTGTCGGGCATCGCGAAGTAGCGATAGCTCAGGCTCGCGCTGAGGTTCTCGTCAATGCGGTGCTCCACTCCGGCGATGAGCTGGTAGGCGAGCCCGCCGCTGGTATCGTCGACGCTGCTCCCCGCGATCGGCGACAGGCTGTTGTAATCCATCCAGCCGTAGCCGACGCCGGCGCCCGCGAACGGGGTGATCCACCCGCCGGTCGGCAGGGCGTATACGACGTTGGCCAGGATCGAGTTGACGCTGGCCGTGCCGGTGGCGGTGACGCCCTCGACCGATTTCGCCTCGTTATGGCGATAGGAATAGTCGAGTTCGAGCCGGAGCCCGCTCTGGAAGGCGCGGCCGACTCCCATGTCGGCGATGCCGCCGGTCTCGTACCGGGTGGTACGGTCGGCGCCCAGCGTCGAGTTGTCGGTCTCATCCGAGAAATTGATGCCGCCGGCGCCGCGGACGTACCAGCCGGTATTGATCTCCATCCCGCCCGACATGTCATCGGCGGCGCGCGCCTGCGGCGCGGGCAGGGCCAGGGCCGCGCCCGCGGCCATCAGCGCGATGTAGCTCGATCGGATTCGAAACACGACACTCTCCCCCTTGCTGAGCGCTCGGTCGGCGCACCCCATAACATGGAGTTCTACCGGCCTCCCGTGCAACTACCTCCGCTCAACGAGCGGTCGCGATTTCGGTTCCCCGGCAGCGGAACACGGCGGACTCCGGGCTTGACAGCATCGTGCCGCGGCCTTACGTGAAAACCGCACCAAGTTGGTGCGGTATGAAGCCGGGAGAGGGCGATGATCCGACTGTCGCGCCTTGCCGATTACGGGGTGGTGCTGACCACCCACCTCGCGCGCCAGCCCGAGCGCTGGCTGACCGCGCCGGAACTGGCCGGGGCCACGATGCTGCCGTTGCCGACGGTGGCCAAGGTGCTGAAGCTCCTGGCGCACGACGGGGTCGTCGGCTCGCACCGCGGCATCAAGGGCGGCTACCAGCTCGCCCGTGCGCCCGAGGCGATTACGGTCGCCGACATCGTGGCGGCGCTCGACGGGCCGATCGCGCTGACCGAATGCGTCGGCGCCGAGGGTTGCGGCATCGAGTCGCTGTGCCCGACGCGGGTCAACTGGCAGACCATCAACCGGGCGGTAACCGCCGCGCTGGCCAGCGTCACGCTGGCCGACATGGCCGCGCCGCCCGCCTTTTCGCCCCGGCGCGAACCAAGCCCGGCCGTCCTCGGCCAGTCCGCCTCCCAGTAACCGGTGACAAGATGGCAACCGAGCTTAAGACCGACACGCTGAAGGAAGCGACCGAAGGCCGCTACAAGTACGGCTTCGTCACCGACGTCGAGTCCGACCTGGCCCCGAAGGGCCTGGACGAGACGACGGTCCGCTTCATCTCGGCCAAGAAGGGCGAGCCCGACTGGATGCTCGATTGGCGCCTCGAGGCGTTCCGCCACTGGAAGCAGATGGCGGAGCCCCATTGGGCGCGCGTCCACCACCCGCCGATCGACTACCAGGACGCCTATTACTACGCCGCGCCGAAGAAGAAGGAGGGGCCGAAGTCGCTCGACGAGGTCGACCCGGAGCTCCTCAAGACCTACGAGAAGCTGGGCATTCCGCTGCACGAGCGCGAGGCGCTGGCCGGCGTCGCCGTCGACGCCGTGTTCGACTCGGTCTCGGTCGCGACCACCTTCAAGGAGACCTTGGAGAAGGCGGGCGTGATCTTCTGCTCGATTTCCGAGGCGCTCCGCAACCACCCCGACCTCGTGCGCAAGTACATGGGCTCGGTGGTGCCGCAGGGCGACAATTTCTTCGCCGCGCTCAACTCGGCGGTGTTCTCCGACGGCACGTTCGTGCACGTGCCCAAGGGCGTGCGCTGCCCGATGGAGCTTTCCACCTATTTCCGCATCAATGCCGCCAAGACCGGCCAGTTCGAGCGCACGCTGATCATCGCCGAGGAAGGGAGCTACGTTTCCTACCTCGAAGGCTGCACCGCGCCGATGCGCGACGAGAACCAGCTTCACGCCGCGGTGGTCGAGCTGATCGCGCACGACGACGCGGAGATCAAGTATTCGACGGTGCAGAACTGGTATCCCGGCGACGAGCACGGGCGCGGCGGCATCTACAACTTCGTCACCAAGCGCGGCGCGTGCCGCGGCCGCAACTCCAAGATCTCCTGGACGCAGGTCGAGACCGGCTCGGCCATCACCTGGAAGTACCCGTCCTGCATCCTGGAAGGCGACAACTCGGTGGGCGAGTTCTACTCGGTCGCGGTCACCAACAATTTCCAGCAGGCCGATACCGGCACCAAGATGATCCATATCGGCAAGAACACGTCCTCGACGATCGTCTCGAAGGGCATCTCCACCGGCCACGGCCAGAACACCTATCGCGGCCAGGTAAAGGTGCTGGGCGGTGCCGAGGGCGCGCGCAACTACACCCAGTGCGATTCGCTCCTGATCGGGTCGGAATGCGGCGCTCACACCGTGCCCTATATCGAGGTGCAGAACCCGACCGCGCGCGTCGAGCACGAGGCGACGACGTCCAAGATCGGCGAGGACCAGCTTTTCTACTGCCGCTCGCGCGGCCTCTCGGCCGAGGACGCCGTCTCGCTGATCGTCAACGGGTTCTGCAAGGAGGTTCTGAAGGAGCTCCCGATGGAATTCGCGGTCGAGGCGCAGAAGCTCCTCGGCGTGTCGCTCGAAGGCAGCGTGGGATAGTCATGTCGGGTAACAGCATGCTTTCGGTACACGACCTCCACGTCGCCGTCGACGGCAAGGAGATCCTGCACGGGCTCGACCTCGAGGTCGGGCCGGGCGAGGTGCACGCCATCATGGGCCCGAACGGGTCGGGCAAGTCGACGCTGGCCTACGCCTTGGCCGGGCGCGAGGGCTACGCGGTGACAGGTGGCAGCGCCGCGCTGCAGGGCAAGGACCTGCTCGCACTCCAACCCGAGCAGCGCGCGGGCGAGGGCGTGTTCCTCGCCTTCCAGTACCCGGTCGAGATTCCCGGCGTCGCCAACATGACGTTCCTGCGCACCGCGCTCAACGCCCAGCGCACCTATCGCGGCGAGAAGCCGCTCGACGGCGTCGAGTTCCTGCGCCTCGCGCGCGAGCGGGCCAAGGCGCTCGGCATGGACGAGAAGCTGATGAACCGCGCGGTGAACGTCGGCTTCTCCGGCGGCGAGAAGAAGCGGAACGAGGTGTTCCAGCTCGCCGTGCTGGAGCCCAGGCTCGCCATCCTCGACGAGACCAACTCCGGCCTCGACATCGACGCGCTCCGCATCGTCGCCGACGGCGTCAACCGGCTTCGCGCGCCCGACCGCTCGATCGTGGTCGTCACGCACTACCAGCGCCTCCTCGACTACATCGTCCCCGACCGCGTGCACGTGTTGGCGCACGGGCGCATCGTGAAGTCGGGCGGCAAGGAGCTCGCGCAGGTACTGGAGGCGACCGGCTACGCCGAGTTCGTGGCGAGCGCGGCATGAGCGTGACCAAGGTCACCGACCGCGAAGCGCCGTATCTGGCGCAGATCGCCGCGGCGACGGCGCTGCCGGGCGCGGAGCTCGCGTGGCTCATGGCGCTGCGCGCCGACGCGGCGGCCAGCTTCGCGGCGCAGGGCTTCCCGACCCTCAAGACCGAGGCGTGGAAATACACCAACCTCGACCGGCTGGTGCGCGCGCACTACGCGCTGGCGACGGAGTTGGGAGCGGTGGACGAGGCCGCCCTCGCGCCGTTCCTACTCGCGGGGGCGAGCCGGCTCGTCTTCGTCGATGGCGCATTCAACTCTTCGCTGTCCGATCTTGGCGCGCTGCCGGACGGCGCGTGCCTCGTCTCGCTCGGCCGCCTTTTGGATATCGATCCGGAGCTGGCCGAGCCCCATCTTGGCCGCATCGCCGCGGCCGACGACGCGCCGCTCGCCGCCCTCGCTCTGGCGTTGGCGGGCGACGGCGCGGTGCTGATCGTGCCGCGCGGCTTCGCGCTCGCCACGCCCGTTCAGGTCGTCCACGTCGCGACCGGCGCCGGCGCCGCGCACCATCTGCGCCACCTCGTGGTGCTCGGCGAGAATGCCGAGGCCACGATCCTCGAAACCGATGTCGGGTTCGGTGGCGCGGGCTGGACCAACGCGGTGACGGAGATCGCGCTCGCCCGCGACGCCCGGCTCGACCACGTGGCGTTCAGCGACGCGGCGGCGGGCCAGTACCTCACGGCCCGCATTGCGCTCCGGCTCGACCGCGCCGCGCGCTATCGCGGCCTCACCACCGTCGCGGGCGGCGGGCTCGCGCGACATGAGGTCGTGGCCGCGTTGGCGGGCGAGGGCGGCGAGGCGGCGGTCGACGGGCTGATGCTCGGGCGCGGCCGCAGCCACATGGATTGCTGGACCGAGATCGTGCACGCGGCGCCCCACACCAACAGCCGCCAGCTTTTCAAGAGCGTGCTCGACGACCGGTCGCGGTCGGCCTTCCAGGGCCGCATCGTGGTCAAGGAGGGCGCGCAGAAGATCGATGCGCACCAGCTCAACCGCAACCTCCTGCTCGCGCCGGGGGCGCGCGCCGAATTCGAAGCCCGAGCTCGAGATCCTCGCCGACGACGTGAAGTGCAGCCACGGCTCGACGGTGGGCGACCTCGACCGCGACGCGCTGTTCTATCTCCGCGCGCGTGGCATCCCGGAGGCGGCGGCGCGTGCGCTTCTGGTGGAGGCGTTCGTCGCCGAGCTTCTGGACGCGGTGCCGTCCAAGCCGGTTCAGGCATGGCTCAGCGAACGGCTGGCGGGCTGGCTCTCGGGCGCCGGCGCGGAAAGGAAGGCGGCATGACCCGCGCGGCGGAACAGAAGAGGGCGGCGATGGCAGAGCCGTATGACGTCGAGGCGGTCCGGCGCGACTTCCCCATCCTCGCGACCAAGGCGCACGGCAAGAAGCTGGTCTATCTCGACAACGGCGCGAGCGCGCAGAAGCCGCAGGCGGTGATCGACGCGCTGGTGCGGTCCTACGGGCAGGAATACGCCAACGTCCATCGCGGCGTGCACTATCTCAGCCAGGTCGCGACCGACCGGATGGAGGCGGCGCGCGAGAAGGTGCGCGCCTTCCTCGGCGCCGCCTCGACCGACGAGATCGTGTTCGTGCGCGGCGCGACCGAGGGCATCAACCTCGTGGCGTCGAGCTGGGGGCGCACGTTCCTCAAGCCGGGCGATGAGGTGCTCCTCACGGTGATGGAGCACCACTCCAACATCGTGCCGTGGCAGTTCGTGCGCGAATCGAACGGCATCGTCCTCAAGGTCGCGCCGATCGGCGACGACGGCGCGCTCCTGATGGACGAATTCGAGAAGCTGTTCACCGACCGGACGAAGCTGGTCGCGATCACCCACGTCTCCAACGCGCTCGGCACCGTGGTGCCCGTCGCCGAGGTGATCCGCATCGCCCACGCCAATGGCGCCAAGGTGCTGATCGACGGCTGCCAGGCGGTGCCGCACATGGCGGTCGACGTGCGCGCGCTCGATGCCGACTTCTACGTCTTCTCCGGCCACAAGCTCTACGGGCCGAGCGGCATCGGCGTGCTCTACGGCAAAGAGGCGCTGTTGGACGCCATGCCGCCCTACCAGGGCGGCGGCGAGATGATCAGCTCGGTGACGTTCGAGAAGACCACCTACGCCGACCTCCCCTACAAGTTCGAGGCTGGCACGCCACACATCGCCGGCGCGCCCGGGCTCGACGCCGCCATCGACTATGTGACCGGGCTCGGGCTCGACCGCATCGCGGCGCACGAGCGCGACGTGCTCGCCTACGCGACCGAGCGGCTCGCCGCGCTCAACGACGCGCGCATCTTTGGCACCGCGCCGGAGAAGGCCGGCATCCTCTCCTTTACCATCCGCGACATCCACCCGCACGACGCGGGCACGATCCTGGACCGCGAGGGCGTGGCGGTGCGCACCGGCCACCACTGCGCCCAGCCGGTGATGGACCGGTTCGACCAGCCGGCGACGATCCGCGCCTCGTTCGGGCTCTACAACACGCGCGCGGAGGCCGACGCGCTCGTCGCCGCGCTCGGCCGGGTGCGGGAGATTTTCGGATGAACGAGGAGCTGCGAGAGCTCTACCAGGACGTGATCCTGGACCATTCCAAGCATCCGCGGAACTTCGGCCCGGACGAGCATGCCAACCATCACGCCAAGGGCAACAATCCACTTTGCGGCGACCGGGTGGAGGTGCATGTCCGCACCAAGGACGGGCGCATCGAGGATGCCCATTTCGAGGGCAAGGGCTGCGCCATCTCGCTCGCCTCGGCCTCGCTGATGACCGAGCTGGTCAAGGGACGCACCGAGGCCGAGGCCAAGGCCCTGTTCGAGAAGTTCCACCAGATGGTGACGACGAAGGGCCCCGTCGACCTCGACGCCGCGCCCGGGCTCGACCGGCTCGCCGCGCTTTCGGGCGTGCGCGATTTCCCCATGCGCGTCAAGTGCGCGACGCTGCCCTGGCACACGCTCAACGCCGCGCTGAAGGGCGAGGACCAGGAGGTTCGAACCGAATGACCGAGAACACCGACCCGAACGTGGCCACGGCGCCTCCCTCGACCGAGCCGGCGACCCCGCCTGCAGCCGCGGACGCCGCCGCCGATCCGGTGATGGAATGCGTGATCGAGGCGCTGAAGGGCGTCTTCGACCCCGAGATCCCGGTGAATATTTACGAATTGGGTCTTATCTACGGGCTCGATAAGTCGCCCGAGGGCGTCGTCCACGTGACCATGACCTTGACCACGCCGAACTGCCCGGTCGCCGGCTCGCTGCCCGGCGAGGTCGAGCAGGTCGTGCGCGACGTCGAGGGCGTGCACGATTGCGAGGTGGAGCTCGTCTGGGACCCGCCCTGGACGCCGGAGAAGCTCTCCGAGGCCGCCAAGCTCGAGCTTGGACTAATCTGAGGACCTGACCATGCGTGAACGACCGCCGATCATGACGCTCTCCGATGCCGCTGCCGAACGGGTGAAGGCGCTGATGACCACGCGCGACGACAATGCCGCGCTCCGCATCGGCGTGCGCAAGGGCGGCTGCTCCGGGATGGCCTACACGATGGAATTCTCGTCCGAGCGGAAGCCGATGGACGAGGTGGTCGAGGCCAAGGGCGTGAAGCTCGTCATCGACGCGGGCGCCATGATGTTCCTCCTCGGCACCGAGATGGACTTCGTGGAATCCACTCTGCAGTCCGGGTTCATCTTCAAGAACCCGAACGAGAAGGGCCGCTGCGGCTGCGGCGAAAGCTTCCACGTCTAGGGGCGGCTCCCCCATTTACCTGCGCTTAACCACGCCCTCTTAACCTCTCGGAAAGTTCCGGGACGCCGGAACGCAACCGAGCGCGCGCATGGACGAGCGAGACCTGACGGCCGAGGCCGAAGCCGACGCCCGCGAATCGGGCGCGCTGCTGTTCATCGCGCTGATCGTGCTGCTCATCGGCTTCTTCGTGGTGCTCAACCACGCCTCCTCCGTCGAGAGCGCGCGCTCGCGCGCCGTGATGGGAAGCGTCGCAGCCACCTTTGGGCCGCCCGATCCCGAGGCCGAATCGATGCACGCCTTCACCGCCGATCTGGGCGACGTGCTCGAGGACGGCGTGTTCGCGCTCCGCCTGGGCAAGCTGGTCGCGACCGCCTTCCCGCTCGCCAAGTTGAGCGAGACGAAGCCGGGCGAGGTCTATGAGGTGAACCTGCCGGTGACCTCCATGTGGATCGGCGCAAGCGACGCGCCATCGCAGGCGGGCCAGCGCTTCGTCGGCCAGGTGGCGGCGCTTCTCGCCGCCCCGCCGTCGCGCACCGTCTACCGCCTCGCGGCGTGGATGGATCCGGGCGGCGCGGGCGGGCGGGACCGCGCCATCCGCCGAGTCTCGGTCTTCGCCGACGCGCTGGTCGCCGCCGGCGCGCCGCGCGCCCGGATCGATTCCGGCCTCGCGCCCGGACGGCCGATCATGCTGCGCCTCGTCTTCACCATCCGTCCGGCGGCGGAGCCGGCGCAATGACCGAGCCGGACGACCGCCTGCTCACCCCGCGCATCTCGCGCGCATGGCTCCTCACCTTCTCCGACCTGGTGGCGCTGATCCTCACCTTCTTCGTCATGCTCTACGCCATGCACCGGGTCGACACGGCGCGCTACCGCAACGTGGTGGACAGCCTGACCCGCAGCCTCAACCCGCAGGTGCGGGTGGACGCGCCGCACCCGGACGCCAGCCGCTCCGCGCTCGGCCTCGACCCGGCCCGCGCCGCCGGGCTCGCCTATCTCGCGACGCTGCTGGCCGAGAAATCGCGCGAGGATCCGGCGCTGGCCCAGGCGAGCGTCACGCTGGGAGCAGACCGGCTGGTCATCGCACTGCCGTCCGATCTCCTGTTCGCGCCGGGCAGCGCGACCCTCGCGGACGCGGCCAACGCCACGCTCTACGCGCTAGGCGGCGTGCTCGGCACCATCGGCAACGCCATCACGGTCGAAGGCAACACCGATCCGGAGCCCATCGCCCACGGGCTCTACCGTTCCAACCGCGCGCTCTCGCTCGCGCGCGCGCTCGCCGTCGCCGACGCGTTGCGTGCCCTCGGCTATGCGCGGCCGATCCCGGCCAAAGGGCTGGGGACGAGCCGCTTCGCCGCGCTCGCCAAAATCGAGCCGCGCGAGAAGCGCTACGCGCTCGCCCGCCGGGTGGACATCGTGGTCGGGCCATACCGGACGACGCCATGAGGCGGACCTTCCTCCTCGTGCTTTGCGCGGCGTTCGCCGGTTGGGGCGCCGCCGCGGCGGCCGAGACGATGGCAATCCGCGCCGCGCCGCATCCCGGCTTCGGGCGCATCGTGTTCGACGGACCGCACGCGGCGCAGCACAAGGCGACGCTCGATGGCCGCACGCTCGTCATCCGCTTCGACCGGCCTGTCGAAGCACCCCTCGCGCGCATCGCGGCGGCGCTGCCCGGCTACGTCGCCGGCGCCACGCTGGCCGACGGCGGGCGCACGGTGCGCATCGCCCTCAAGGGCAACTACCGGCTGCACAGCTTCGAAGACCACACGGCTTCTGTGTTCGATTTGCGCGCCGTCGCCGATGAGCATCGGCTGGTCCTGCGGGTCTCTCGTTCTGAAAAAGGGAGGACAAATGCGGGTCCGACTCCCGCCCGCCGCCCGCTGGCGCATGGGGAGGCTGAAATGGGTCATCCCGCCGGTGCCCCTAACATGGCCGTTCGCACCGGCGAGCATGACGGGTTCGGCCGGCTGGTGTTCGACTGGCGCGCGCCCGTCGGGGTCAAAATCGAGGACGGGCACGGCACGGCGACGATCCGCTTCGACCGGCCCGCCACGATCGATCTCCTCACGCTACGCGCGCACCTGCCGCCGCCGGTCACGGACGTGACGGAGGCGCCGGGCAAGGATCTGTCGCTCGCGCTCGCCGTGCCCGACGGCGCACGGCTGCGCCATTTCACCAGCGGCACCAGCGTCGTCCTCGACGTGTTCGCGCCGGCGAACAAGCCGGTGGCAAAACGCGCGCCGCCGGTCCCCGCCAAGCCGCTGGTTGTGGCCAGGCCGGCCGAGCCGGCCCCGGGGAAACCGTCGCCGGCCGCCGATCCGTCGCCGGTCGCGTTCGCCCCGCCGACCTCGCTGTTCCCGAAGCTGCCGAGCCCCCGGGTCGAGCGCCGCATCATCGCGCGCGAGGCCCACGGGCCGGATGGCGCCGGGCTGGTCAGCGTCGATGTGTTGCGCGCGCACGGCATGGCCACGTTCCGCTTCAACTGGCGCCGCGACGTGGCGGCCGCCGTGTTCCGCCGCCGCGGCAGTGTATGGGTGACGTTCGACGCGCCGGCGCGCATCGACGTCGCCGGGCTCGCCGTGCAGGGCAAGCCGCTGGTCGGCGCCGCCGCGCAGGCGCCGGTTGTCGGCGGCACGGCCGTGCGCCTCGCCATCGACCCGGTCTATGGGCTGCGCGTGCACAAGGAGGGGACGGTCTGGGTGGTCGAGGCGGTCACCGGCCCGACCGGCGACGCCAAAGGCATTGCGGTCCTGCCCCAGGGCAGCGTGGTGGCGGGCGACGCGCGCATCGTCCTGCCGGTCGCCGATCCCGGCAAGGTCTTGGAACTCACCGATCCCGACGTGGGCGACAAGATCGACGTCGTGTCGCTCGCCACGCCGGGCCGCGGCGTCTTCGCGCTGCACCGCTTCGTCGACGCGACGGTGCTGCAAAGCGCGCAGGGCATTGCGGTGCATCCGCTGGCCGACGGGGTCAAGGTTACGGTGCAGCCGACCGGGGTCACCATCGCGCGGGCCGGCGGGTTGCGCCTCTCCAGCGTCACCGACCGGCTGCGCGCCGAGCGCGCGCCGCCGCCGCCGGTCGAGCGGCTGTTCGACTTCTCCGCTTGGGCCCGCGGCCCCGGCAAGACGCCGGCCGAAACCCGCGAGATCCTGACCCGCCAGGCGGCGGAGGCACCGGCCGCGAAGCGCGCCGCGGCGCGGCTCAAGCTCGCCCGCTGGTTCGTCGCGCGCGGCTTCGGGCCGGAGGCGCTGGGCGTGCTCGCGCAGGTCGCGCGCGAGACGCCGGAACGGTCGACCCGGCCGGGGTTCCTGGCGCTGCGCGGCGCGGCGCATTTCCTCGCCGGCGAGTACGGTCCGGCCGCTGCCGACCTCGGCATCCCGGTGCTCGCCGACAACGTGGAGGCCGCGCCGTGGCGCGGCGCCGTCGCGGCGATGGGCGGCGACTGGCGTACCGCCGCCCGCGAGTTCGGCGACCTCGAATCGGTGATCGCGGCCTATCCGCCGTGGCTTGCCGCGCGGTTCGGGCTGCTCGCCGCCGAATCCTCGCTCGCGATCGGCGACACGGGCACCGCCCAGTCGCGCCTCGACCGGCTGGCCGACAGAGGCCTCACCGGTGGCGAGGTTGACATGCTCGCGGTGCTGCAGGGCTACTACGCCAAGGACACCGGCGACGTGGACGGCGCGCTCAAGCTGTGGCGCCAGGTGGCAGCGCACGGCGACCGGCGGGCCTCGGCGCGCGCGCGCTACGCCATCGCCAACACGCTCTATGCGAAGAAGGAAATCACGCTCGACCAGACGATCGACCGGCTCGAGCGGCTGCGCTTCGCCTGGCGCGGCGACGTGTACGAGTTCGACCTGCTGCGCCGGCTCGCCGCGCTCTACGCGAAGCGCGACGACAGCCGCGACGCGCTCGAGACGCTGAAGGAAGCGGCCACCTACTTTCACAACGTCGCCGGCGTGCAGGAGGTGGCGAAGGACATGGCCGGCATGTTCCGCCATCTTTTCGCGGGCGGCGGCGCGGACAAGCAGCCGCCGGTCACCGCCCTTGCGCTCTATGACGAGTTCCGCGAACTGACTCCGGCGGGTCCGGAGGGCGACGCGATGATCCACAAGCTCGCCGAGCGGCTGGCGAGCGTCGATCTTCTGGGCGAGGCGGCGAGCCTTCTCGAGCGGCAGGTCAAGTTCCGCCTCAAGGGGGTCGAGAAGGCGCAGGTCGGCGCTCGGCTCGCCCAGGTCCGGCTCCGCGACGACAAGCCGAAGGAGGCGCTTGCCGCGCTCGAAGAGAGCGCCCAGCCCAACCTTCCGCCCGACGTGACGGCGGCGCGGCGGCTCGCGCGCGCCCATGCCCTCGCCAAGCTCGGCCGGCGGACCGATGCGCTGGCGATCCTCGCCGGCGACGCGAGCCTCGATGCCGAGCGGCTGCGCGCCGAGATGGCCTGGGATGCGAAGGACTGGCCCGGCGCCGCCGCCGCATTCGGGACGCTCGTCGCGCGGACCGACGACCCGCCCGCGCCCGAGGCGCGCGCCCGGCTGGTGCTGAGCCGAGCCGTGGCGCTGGCGCTCGCGGGCGATACCGAGGGGCTCGCGGCGCTGCGCACGGCGGACGGTGACGCCATGGCCAAGACGAAATTCGCCGCTGCCTTTGCCGCCGTGGTCGGGCCGGTGACTCCCGCTTCGCTTCAGGCGGCCATCAAGGTCGCGAGCGACATCGGATCGGTCGAGATGATGCTCGACCAGACGCGCGCGGATTTCGGCGGGGCGCCGCCCGCGCCGGCCAAGACCGCGATCAACTGATCGTCGCCGCCTCAGGCGGCGTAGGGCGGCTTGGTGTGGCCGGCGGGCGAGAGGGTGAAGATCTCGCAGCCCTCGGCGGTGATGCCGATCGAATGCTCGAACTGGGCCGAGAGCGAGCGGTCCTTGGTGACGGCGGTCCACCCGTCGGCGAGGATCTTGGTCTCGGGCCGGCCGAGATTGATCATCGGCTCGACGGTGATGAACATGCCCTCGCGCAGCACGGTGCCCTCGCCCGGGCGGCCGTAATGCAGCACGCTGGGCGGCGCGTGGAACACGCGGCCGAGCCCGTGGCCGCAGAAATCGCGCACCACCGAGCAGCGCTCGGCCTCGGCGAAGGACTGGATGGCGTGGCCCACGTCGCCCAGCGTGGCGCCCGCGCGCACCGCGGCGATGCCCAGCATCATCGCCTCGTAGGTCACGTCCATCAGCCGCTTCGCCTTCACCGACACCTCGCCCACGCCGAACATGCGGCTGGTGTCGCCGTGCCAGCCGTCCAGGATCACCGTGATGTCGAGATTGACGATGTCGCCCTCGCGCAGCGTCTTCGGGCCGGGAATGCCGTGGCACACCACGTGATTGATCGAAGTGCAGATCGACTTGGGGAAGCCGCGGTAGTTGAGCGGCGCCGGGATGGCGCCGTGGTCCCGGATGAAATCGCGGCAGAGGTCGTCCAGCCGCTCGGTCGTGACGCCGGGCACGACGTAGGGGGTGATGAAATCCAGCACCTCGGCGCCGAGGCGTCCGGCGCGGTGCATGGCTTCGAACTCCTGGGCGCCGTGCAGCACGATTCGCGGATCGTCCGCCTCGCGGACCGCACTGGGGAACCTGCCGTTCATCCGATCGCCACTCGCATTTGGGGAAAAGGCACCGCCGGAAAGGTAAGCCTCCCGGCCGGCCGTTTCAATGTTTCCTGGCCCCCGATGCGGGCTGTATGATGCGGCGCCCCAAGGGAAAGCCCCATGCCCGAGACGCGCACCGTCACCGCCTGCATGCTGGTCATCGGCAACGAGATCCTGTCGGGCCGCACGCAGGACGAGAATCTGAACTACGTCGCCCGCGGCCTTAACGAGGCGGGGGTGCGGCTGATGGAGGCGCGCGTCATCCCCGACGTCCCCGAGACGATCGTCGCCACCGTCAACGAGTGCCGCGCAAGGTTCGACTACGTGTTCACATCGGGCGGCATCGGGCCGACCCACGACGACATCACCTCGGAATGCGTGGCCGCCGCGTTCGGCGTGCCCCTGCACCGGCACCCGCAGGCCGTGGCGATCCTGGAATCGTACCTGCCGCCCGGCGGGCTCAACGAGGCGCGGCTCCGCATGGCGACGGTGCCCGAAGGGGCGGAGCTGATCCTCAACCCGGTCTCGGCCGCGCCGGGCTTCCGCTACGGGAACGTCTATGTGATGGCGGGCGTGCCCGCGGTGATGAAGGCGATGTTCAATTCGGTGAAGGGCACGCTCAAAGGGGGCGCGCGCGTCGGCTCGCGCTCGGTCCGGGTCGAGCTCGCCGAGGGCGCGATCGCCGAGACGCTCAGCCGGCTGCAGGACGCCAACCCCGACATCGAGATCGGCAGCTACCCGGCCATGCGGCGGGGCTCGTTCGGGGTGAGCGTCGTCCTGCGCGGCACCGACCCCAACCGGCTCGACGCGGTGCGCGACGAGCTCGTTGCCGCGCTCACCGCGCTCGGCGGGGTGCCGGTCGACGAATCGGGACAGCTCGCCGGCGAGGGCGCCAAGGCGTAGTCAGGCCGCCGCGGCGGCGCGGGCGCGGCGCGAGGCGCGCCAGATATTGTACCAGTTGGCCGCGATCACCAGCGCGGCCCCGGCCCAGACCCAGATGTCCACCGTCTCGCGATAGGCGAGGAAGCCGACCAGCGCCACCGTCGGCAGGCGCAGGAAGTCGATGGGCGAGACGACGCTCACGTCGGCCAGCGCCAGCGCGCGGGCGAAGCTGTAATGGGCGGCCAGCGCGCAGGTACCGACGAGCGCGATCCACGGCGCGTCGTGCCAGGCAGGCGTTGCCCAGTCGAACGCGGTGCCGGCCGCGCCCAGGACGAGCTGGATCAGGTTCATGTACAGCACCACGGCGAAGGCGGAATCGCCGCCCGAGGTGATCGACTTGGTCATGGTGATCGACGCGCCGTAACAGGCCGCGCCGGCCAGCATGATCAGCGACGCGGGATGGATTGCTGCCGCGCCGGGCCTGAGGATCACCAGCACGCCCAGAAACCCGATGGCGATGGTCCACCAACGCTGCCCGTCGATTGCCTCGCCGATGAACAGCCCGGCGAACACGATCGCCCACAGCGACATGGTGAACTCGATCGCCGTCACCTCGGCGATGGGCAGCACGCCGAGGGCGAAGAACCACGCCACCTGCCCCAGGAAATGGATCGAATTGCGCGCGCCGTGCAGGCGAAGCTGGCGGGTGCGGAACGGGCGGAACCCGTCGCGCGCCGCGAGCGGCAGCAGCACGCCGAGCCCGACCAGCGAGCGCATCATCACCGTCTCGAACGGCGACATCGAATGGGCGAGCTCGCGCCCGGCCACGGCCATGGCGACGAAGGAGAGCATCGTCACCAGCATCCAGCCCGCGCCGCGGATCGCCGGCGGTATCGCTGAGGTCGCCACGGTTCACTCCGCTACGTCGTACGCTCGTCCCGGCGCAGCGTGTACCGCACCAGCTCGGGCCGGCAGTTGAAGCGCACCGGCAGGCCCGACGTGCCGGCGCCGCGCGAGGTGTAGCCCACCATCGTGCCCATGCGCCACCCTCCCGCGGCGCGGCCGCGCCCGCCGCGCGGCACGAAGAGCGGAAAGCCGCCGGGCAGGCAGATCTGCCCGCCGTGGGTGTGGCCGCAGAGATAGAGGTCGATCCCCGCGCGGGCGGCGACACTTGCGTAGCGCGGCGAATGCACCAGCGCCACGACGAAGCCCGCCGGCGCGCCCGCGAATGCCGTCCGCCCCGCCGGGATCACGCGGTAGAGGTGGTCCTGCACGCCCAGCACGCTCAGTCTCGCCTCGCCGCGTTGCAGGACGACGGCCCGGTTCGCCAGCACCTCGATGCCGAAGGGCGGCAGGGTGGCGGCGAAGCTCTTGTCGTCGTGGTTGCCGAGGACGGCGAGGATGCCGTCGGGCGCGGCGATGGCGCCGGCGATCCGCTCCATCGCGGGCAGCACCGCGTCCGGGTCGGAGCGGCGCGTCGGGCGGTAGTCGCCGGTCATGACGCAGAGGTCGGCTTCGGTCCCGGCGCAGAGCGCGGCGACGCGCCCGGCGGTCTCGGGGTGGAGCCCGATATGTAGATCGCTCAAGTGCAGGATGCGGTAGCCGTCGAACGCGCCGGGCAATGCCGGGAACGCCAGCGCGACGTCGTTCAGGCGAAGCTCGGCGGCGTTCTTCATGCCGCGCCCGTAAAGCCCGCTCGCCCGGAGACCGAGCCGGATTGTCCCCTTCACCGCCGCATGCATCGCGCGCGTCCCCAGTGTGGTGGATTCGAAGTTCGCTATCTTCGTTGTGGCGGGTGCCGAGGCGAACCTCGAATCCAATACCACACTAGAATCAATGATTTGCTAGTGTCCTTATCGAATCCGAAGGTCGTACGGGGTGCGACCCAGAATGAAACGAACTTCGGATTCGGGACACTAGCGGTCGGGGCGGTAGTCGACCGTCACCCGGTCGCCCGAGAAGGTGACCGAGCGGATGTCGTCCAGCGCCTCGCGCCGCTCGCCGGCAAGGTCGAGCGCGAGGCCGAGCGCCGGCTTGACCAGGGCGGCGGGAATCTCGATCCGCCCGACGGCGAGGCGCGAGACGATGAGCCCATCCGGCGAGGGCGGGATGGCGGCCCGCAGATTGACGTAGCGGCCGAGCGGGCCGAGCGCGGCGGGGAGCGTCAGGGTCGCGCGGACGATGCCTCCATAGGGGTGGATCTCCGATTGGGCGCGCACCGCCCCGGTCTTGGCGATGCTGGCGGCGAGGAGGGCGTCGACCTCGTGCTCGTCGAGCGTGATCGGCCCGACTGCCGCCGGCAGCGCCGCGGCGGGCACGCCCCCGCCACCCGCGATTCGCGCGCGCTCGGCTTGCGACGGCGCGCCATGCTGCTTGAGCCGGCCGAGGAGGGCACGCGCCTCAGGGGTATTCGCGAGGCTCGAGAGATCGTGCCCGCCCGCCCCGCCGCCCGAAAGCCGCGCGCGGGCGAGGTCCGCCATGGTCTCTGCCGCGGGGTGCGCGGTGACCGCAGGACGGTCCTCGACGCCATAGAAGAGCGCCGCGCCGACCGCGACGATGGCGAGCAGCGGCACGTAGAGAAACACCAGCCGGAAGAGAAACCCCATCCTTCGATCCCTCAGGGGGGCGCGATATCATGCGGTGCCTGGGACGTTTAGAAACCGTTTCGTCCCGATTCGCAATGATCGCGGGTCGGCGTGTCAGCCCCGACGGCGTCCCTTCCGGCCGGCCTCGATCGCGACGTCGAGGCCGATGTCGGCGGAGGGCGCCGAATGGGTGATCCGCCCGACCGAGATCGTGTCGACGCCGGTCGCCGCCTTCTCGCGCACCGTGTCCAGCGTGATGCCGCCGGAGGCCTCCAGCTCGGCGCGCCCGGCGACGATGGCCACGGCCTCGCGCATCGTCGCCGCGTCCATGTTGTCGAGCATGATGACGTCGGCGCCGGCGTCGGCCGCCTCGCGCACCTGGTCGAGCGTGTCGCACTCGACCTCGATCTTGGTCAGCGCCGGCGTGACCGCGCGCGCCCGTGCCACCGCCGCCGCAATGGAGCCGTGCACCGCGATATGGTTGTCCTTGATGATGACTCCGTCGTCGAGCGCGAGGCGGTGGTTGCGCGCGCCGCCCACCGCCGTCGCGTATTTCGACAGCAGGCGGAAGCCCGGCACCGTCTTGCGGGTGTCGACCAGCGCCGCGCCGGTGCCGGCGATGCGCTCGGCATAGGCGGCGGTCAGCGTCGCCATGCCGGTGAGCATCTGGACGAGGTTGAGCGCCGTTCGCTCGGCGGTGAGAAGCCCGCGCGCGGGCCCCGCGACGCGCGCCAGAACGTCGCCCTTCGCGGCGCGCGCCCCGTCCGGAAGAAGCGTCTCGAACGCGCAGTCGGGCACGTGCTGGCGGAAGATCGCGGCCGCGATGCCGATGCCGCACACCACCATCTCGTGCCGCGCGACCAGGGCGAAGCGCGCGCTTGCGTCGGCGGGAATCATGATCTCGGTGGTGAGGTCGCCGCGGCCGATATCCTCCGCGAGCCAGCCCGCGATCATGTCGCTAAGCGCCTCGGGCGCGGGAAGCAAATAGGCGGGGGCAGGGGCGGGAACGGGCGGTCTTGCGGGCCGCTTGGCCATCGGCGGGGCTCTCGTCAGGGAAATATGTCGGACCGGAGTATAGTCCGGCCGTCCCCCTCCTTGTCACCCCGGCCGCGACTCGCGGGACGCGGCTACTCCGCCTTCTCGAGCGCGGCCAGGCGCTTCTTCGTGCGCGCCTTCTCCTCGTCCATCTCGCGCTTGCCGGTGGTGAGGTCGTAGCGGTTGCCGTCCGGGTCGTGGCCCTTGTCCTCGACATAGGGCCGGTCGATGGTCGGGTCCTCCACCCGCGGGTCCGACGGTGGCAGGTTGCGGGCGGCGAGCCTGTCGTAGACCTCCGCCTTCTCGTCCTCGTCCAGGGTGAAGCCCCAATGGTGGATGCCGGGCTTCGGCGCGCGCTCGGACTTGCGGCTGATCAGCGCCACGTCCACGTAGCCGTCGGTCACCCACACGTCGCCCTGGCTTTCGCCCGTGATCTTCATGCCGAACACGTCGACGTAGAATTCGGCGAGCTTCGCCGGGTTCTCCGAGAAGATCGCGATGTGCTTGATCCTGGCCATCGGCCGCTCCCGTCCCGTTCGGGCCAAAGGCTAGGCCCGCGGCGAACGCCGGGTCAACGCGATCGCGGACCGCGCAAGCGGCTTTCCCTGGGCGCCGCAACATGCTTGCATAGGACGAACCACCGGAAAGGAGCCGCCGATGAGGATCGGACTCGTCGTTCCCACCGCCGAGGCGCGCGTGCCGGCCGAAGGCGCGCTGATGTATCCCGACGTCGAGTTCGTCCCGCGCGGCACCGGCGTCGGCTCGCTCACGCCCGAGGGGTACGACCAGGCGGTCGGCAAGATCGTGCCGGCGGCGGACTCGCTCGCGGAGGAAGGGGTCGACGCGATCATGCTGTTCGGCACCTCGCTCACCTTCTATCGCGGCCCGCAGTTCAACGAGGATCTTCAAGACGAGGTGCGCGCGCGCACCGGCCTTCCGGTGAGCTCCATGTCGACCGCCATCGTCGACGGGCTGCGCGCGGTGGGTGCGAACCGCCTCGCCGTCGCCACCGCCTATTCCAAGGTGGTGAACGACAAGCTGATCGAGCTTCTTCAATTCCATGGCTTCGAGGTGGGCGCGCTCGCCGCGTTCGGCATCACCGAGTTCGGCGGCGCGACCGCTTCCAAGACCCCGGAGGAAATCATGAGCCTCGCCGGCGAGGCGCACGACGAGGCGCCGGGCGCGGACGGCATCGTCATCTCGTGCGGCGGGCTCCGCACGCTGGGTGTCGCGAAGCCGCTCGAGGCGCGGCGCGGGCTTCCCGTCGTCTCCTCGACGCCGGCGGCGTTCTGGGCGGCGGTGCGGCTCGCCGGCCACGACGGGCGCGTCGCCGGCTATGGCCGGCTGTTCGAGGGCGCGTGACATGAAGGCGAAGGCGAACGGCATCGCGATCAACTACGCGCTCGACGGGCCGGAGGACGCGCCGGTCCTCTGCTTCTCCAACTCGCTCGCCACCTCGCTCGCCATGTGGGAGCCTCAGGTCGCGCGCCTCAAGGACCGGTTCCGCATCCTGCGCTACGACAACCGCGGCCACGGCGGAACCCCGCCGGTGCCCGGCCCCTACACCATCGGCACGCTCGCGACCGACGTCTTGGGGCTGATGGACGCGCTCGGCATCGAGACGATGTCGTTCTGCGGGCTCTCCAAGGGCGGCATGGTCGGCCAGTGGCTCGGCATCAACGCGCCCGGGCGCATGGAGAGGCTGGTGCTGTCCAACACCGCCTGCCACTTCCCCAACAAGGAGATGTGGCGCGAGCGGCTGGACATGGCGTCGAACCAGGGCATCTCCGCCATCGCCGAGGCCTCGATCAAGCGTTGGTTCACGCCGGGCTACCTCGCCCGCAAGGACACCGCGCCGACCGTCGAGTGGGTGCGCCGCTTCATCAACGAGACGACGCTCGACGGCTACCTCGCCTGCTCGGTCGCGATCCGCGACATGGACTTCCGCGACGAGCTGGCGCAGATCGAGGTGCCGACGCTGGTCATCAACGGCGAGAAGGATCCGGCGACCTTGCCGGAATACGGCGAGTTGATCGCGTCGAAGGTCCCTGGCGCGAAGCTCGCCGTCATTCCGGACGCCGCGCATCTTTCCAACATCGAGCAGCCGGACGCCTTCACCGAGACGCTGACGGGCTTCCTCGCCGCATGACGGGTTCCGTGGTCCCGCCGGAGGAGCTGGTCGCCCGCGCCCGCGCCCTCGTTCCCGTCCTGCGCGAGCGGCAGGAGCGGACGGAGAAGCTCCGCCGCGTGCCGGAGGAGACGTTCGCCGCACTGCTCGACGCCGAGCTCTACAAGACCTTGCTGCCACGCCGCTATGGCGGCTTCGAGTACGGGCTCGGCACGTTCTGCGACGTGGCGTTCGAGATCGCGCGCGGCTGCGGCTCGACCGGCTGGGTCTATTCGATCACCAGCAAGTACCACATCTTCCTCGGCATGTTCCCGCTCGAGGCGCAGGACGAGGTGTGGGGCGAGGATCCGCGCGCCGTCACCGCCGCGTCCTTCACCCCGGCCGGTTCCGCGACCCCCGCGGACGGCGGCTATCGGCTCTCGGGCAAGTGGATGTTCTGTTCGGGCGTCGACAACTGCCCTTGGATCGTCGTCGCCACCACCGTGCCGGGCGCGGGCGACGGGCCCGGGGCCAAGGGCTACGCGCTCTGCCGCACGCGCGACATGACGCTCGAGGACAACTGGCACGTCATGGGGCTCGCCGGCACCGGGTCCAAGAACGTCGCGTGCGAGGATCTGTTCGTGCCCGCCCACCGCTTCCTCCGCATGGAGGACACGATGACCGGCACGCCGCCGGGCCTCATCGTCAATACCGGGCCGGTCTACCGCATCCCGCTGTTCGCGATGATCTCGATCAGCCTCTGCGTGCCGCTGATGGGCATGGCCCAGGGCGCCTATGACGAGTTCGTCGGCGCCACGCGCGAGCGCGTCACGCGCGGCGCGGCGCTTTCCAAGCCCGTGCCGATGGCCGAGATCCAGACAGTGCAGCTTCGCGTCGGCGACGCGGCCGCCTCGATCGACGCGGCGCGCCTCCTGGTCGCGCGCGACTGCGCCGACATCATGGCGACGATCTCGGCCGGGCGCGAGCTCACCATCGAGCAGCGCGCGCGCAACAAGGGCGACCTCGGCTATGCCGCGCAACTTTCGGTGCGCGCGGCCGACCGGCTGTTCGAGGCGGGCGGCGGCGCCGGGCTGTTCGCCAATTCGCGGGTGCAGCGCTTCTGGCGCGACGTGCATTCCGGTGCGATGCACATCTCGATGAACTGGGACGCGGTCGGCGCGCTCTACGGCCGCGTCGCGCTCGGCCTGCCGCCGGGGCCGGCGCAGTTCTGACCGGGCGGGGAGGGGGAGGACCATGGCAACGGCAACGCGCGCGGCGGCCCGCCCCGCGTGGGGCTACAAGGATTTCCGCCAGCACCTCGCGGCGCTCCGCGATGCGGGGCTCGTCCACGTCGTCGACCGGCCGGTGAACAAGGACACCGAGATGCACCCGCTGGTGCGCTGGCAGTTCCGCGGCGGCGTGCCGGAATCCGACCGCAAGGCATTCCTGTTCACCAACGTCACCGATTCGCGCGGCCGGTCCTACGACATTCCGGTCGTGGTCGGCGCGCTGTCGGCAACGCCCGCGATCTACGGCATCGGCATGGGCGTCGCGCTCGACGCCATCGGCGACCATTGGGCGAAGGCGCAGGCGAACCCGATCCCGCCGATAGAGGTTCCTGACGGCCCGTGTCAGGAGATCGTGATCCGAGGCCAGGACCTCATGGGCGAGGGGCAGGGGCTCGACGCGCTGCCGGTGCCGATCTCGAGTCCGGGGTTCGATTCCGCGCCCTACTTCACCGCCACCGGCTTCGTCACGCGCGATCCCGAGACCGGCGCGCAGAACATGGGCACCTACCGCTGCGCGCTGAAGGCGCCCGACCGGATGGGCGTGATGATGAACCCCAACTCGGGCGGGCGCGACAACTGGTTCAAGTACAAGGCGAAGGGCGCGCCCATGCCGGCGGCGCTGGTGCTCGGCGCGCCGCCGCTCGTCGCCTACTGCGCGCCGCAACGCTTCCGCCTCGGCATGGACGAGGTGGCGGTCGCCGGCGGCGCGGCGGGCGAGCCCTTCCACCAGGTCCGCGCGAAGACCGTCGATCTTCTCGTGCCGACCGACGCCGAGATCGTGATCGAGGGACTCGTCGACACGGAATATCTCGAACCGGAAGGCCCGTTCGGCGAATCTCACGGTTATGTCGCTCTGGAAGCCTTCAACTTCGCGATGCAGATCACCGCCATCACCATGCGCCGCGACGCGGTGCTGCCCTCGATCATCAGCCAGGTGACGCCGTCGGAATCCTCGATCGTCAAGCGCGTGGCGATGGAGCCGAATTTTCTCCGTCACCTGCGCAACAACCTCGGCGTGCGCGGCGTCGAGCGCGTCATCCTGCACGAGCCGCTGACCAACATCCGCCCGGTGATCTTCGTGAAGTTCGCACGGGGCACGCCGACGACCGAGGTGTGGCGCGCGCTCGTCGGCGCGTCGAGCTTCATGAATGGCTGCGGCAAGTACGTCTTCGCGCTGAACGAGGACATCGACACGTCGAACGGCGATTTCCTGATGTGGGCGCTCGCCTATCGCTGCAACCCGGCGCGCGACATCCAGATCCTGCCGCACCGCCAGCCCGGCCACGGGCCCAACCGCCACGGGCCCGAGGATTCGACCATGCTGATCGACGCCACGCAGAAGGGCGACATGCCGCCGATCTCGCTGCCCAAGCGCGAATACATGGAGGGCGCGCGCAATCTGTGGGAGTCGCTCGGCCTCCCCGCCCTGAAGCCCGAGGCGCCGTGGCACGGCTACTCGCTCGGCAACTGGATGGACCGGTGGGACGAGATGGCGGCGCGCGCCGCGGCCGGCGATTATCTGGAGAACGGGCGGCGCAGCGGGCAGATGCGCCGGTCCGACGTCGCGCCGGCGACGCCCGTCCGCCCGCTTCTCGACCCCTCCGCCCCGGCCGGCGACGAGGAGGGGGAATGAAACCGCCGCCGTTCGCCTATCACGATCCCGCGACGCTGGACGCGGCGCTGGCGCTTCTCGCCCAGCACGAGAACGCGCGCGTGCTCGCGGGCGGGCAGTCGCTGATCCCGATGCTCAACTTCCGCTACGTCCAGCCGGACCATGTCGTCGACATCAACCGCATCGCCGCGCTCGCCGGCATCGACGGGCCGCCGGGGCGCTCCGCATCGGCGCGACGACCCGCCAGCGCGATGTGGAATTTTCCGACGAGGTTGCGCGGCGCTGCCCGATCCTCGCCGAGGCGATCCGCCAGGTCGGCCACCGCCAGACACGGAACCGCGGCACGGTCGGCGGCTCGCTCGCCCATTTCGACCCCGCGGCCGAGATCCCGCTGGTCGCCTGCGCGCTCGACGCGACCGTACACGTCGCGGGCCAAGCCGGCGCGCGCGACGTGCCCTTCGCCGATTTCGCGCTCGGCTTCATGACGCCGGCGCTCGACGAAGGCGAGATGGTGACGGCGGCGAGCTTCCCGGACTGGCCGGCGGGCCACGGCGCCGCCTTCGTCGAGTTCTCGCGCCGGACCGGCGACTTCGCCATCGTCGCCGTCGCGGCGCTGGTCGCGCTCGGCGCGGACGGCCGGATCGCGCGCGCTTCTCTCGCCGTCGGCGGGATGGGGCCGGTGCCGCAGCGCGCAACCGGAGCGGAAAAGGCGCTCGCGGGCGAACGCCCCACGCAAGAAGCCTTCCGCGCCGCCGCCGAGTCCTGCCGGGCGCTCGAAGCCATGGACGACGTGCACGCGCCCGCCGCCTACCGCACGCACCTGGCGATGGTGCTGGCGCGCCGCGCGCTGGCGTCGGCGGCGGAAAGGGCCCGCGCATGAACGAGACGCGCAAGATCACCGTCACCGTGAACGGCACCGCGCACACGCGCGAGGTGCCCGTGCGGATGCTCCTCTCCGACTTCCTGCGCCACGCGCTGATGCTGACCGGCACGCATGTCGGGTGCGAGCACGGGGTATGCGGCGCGTGCACCGTGCTGCTCGACGGGCGCAGCGCGCGAAGCTGCCTCACCCTCGCCGTGCAGGCGAACGGCCACGCGGTGGCCACGGTCGAAGGGCTCGCGGCCGGCGATGGGCTGCACCCGCTGCAGGCGGCATTCCGCGACCATCACGGGCTCCAGTGCGGCTACTGCACGCCCGGCATGCTGATGACGCTCGCCGAGCTCCTTGGCGACAATCCCGCGCCGACGGAGGCGGAGGTGCGCGAGGCGATCTCCGGCAATCTCTGCCGCTGCACGGGCTACCAAGGCATCGTCGAGGCGGCGCTCGACGCGGCCGAAAGGATGCGCGAATGACCGAGCCCCTGATCGGCCAGGCGCTCACGCGGCTGGAGGATGCGGCGCTCCTGACCGGCCGCGGCCGGTTCGTCGACGACATGCACCTGCCGGGCATGGCGCATGCTGCCTTCGTCCGCTCGGACGAGGCGCATGCGCGCGTCAAGGCCATCGACACGGCGGCGGCGCGAGCGATGCAAGGCGTGATCGCGGTCCTCACGTTCGCCGACTTGCCGGCGCGGTTCCACGACCAGCGCATGCCGCCGATGCCCAACCCGCACATCAAGCAGAACGCCATGCCCTACGTTCTGGCGAAGGACGAGGTGTGCCATGTGGGCGACCCCATCGCCATCGTGGTGGCGGAGGACCGCTACATCGCGGAGGACGCCACCGCATCGGTGATCGTGGATTACGATCCGCTGCCGGTGGCGGGCGATTGCCGCGCGGCGCTCGAGCCGGGCGCGCCGGTCGCCCATGCGGGCGCGCCCGACAATCTCGGCGCAAGGCTGGACTTCGCCTATGGCGACGTCGCCGGCGCCTTCGCCTGCGCCGCGCACGTGGTGAAAGAGTCGCTTTTCATGCATCGCGGGCTCGGCCACCCCATCGAGGGTCGCGCCGCGCTCGCCGCCTATGACGAGATCGAGGAGAAGCTCACCCTCTATACCGCGAGCCAGGGGCCGCACGCCGCCATGCGCGCCATCGTCGCCATGCTCGGCTGGGACGAGGCGCGCGTGCGGGTCATGGCGCCCGACGTGGGCGGCGGGTTCGGCCCGAAGATGAGCTTCTATGCCGAGCAGATCGCCACCTGCCTCGCCGCGCTCCATGTCGGCCGGCCGGTCAAGTGGATCGAGGACCGGCGCGAGCATTTCGTTTCGGCCAACCAGGAGCGCGACCAGTACTGGGACATGGAGATGGCGTTGGATGCGAAGGGCCGCATCCTTGGCGTGCGCGGGCGCATGATCCACGACAAGGGCGCCTACATGCCGCACGGCACCATCCTGCCGCACATCTCCTGCACCACCGTGCCGGGTCCCTACGTCGTGCCGGCCTACGCGATTTCCTGCGACGTGGTGCTGACCAACAAGCCGCCGGTCGCGCCGGTGCGCGGCGCCGGCCGGCCGCAGGCGGTGTTCGCGATGGAGCGGCTGATGGACGCGGCCTCGCGCGCCACCGGCCTCGACCGCGCCGAGATCAGGCGGCGCAACACCATCCCCGCCGAGCGCATGCCCTATCCTGTGGGCCTCACCTTCCGCGACGGTAAGCCGCTTACCTACGATTCGGGCGACTACCCGCAATGCCTGGAAAAGGCGCTGGCAGCGGCGGGGTACGACACGTTCGCCGAACGCCAGGCGGCGGCGCGGGCCGAAGGCCGCCATATCGGCATCGGCATCGCCAGCGTGGTGGAAGGCACCGGCCTCGGCCCGTTCGAGGGGGCGACGGTGCGCATCGGCGCGTCGGGCAAGGTGACGCTCGTGACCGGTGCCGCGGCGCAGGGCCAGGGCCACGTCACCACCTTCGCCCAGGTCTGCGCGGAACAGTTCGGCATAAGGCCGGGGGACGTGCGCGTCATCACCGCCGACACCGCCGCCATCGCCAACGGCACCGGCACGTTCGCCTCGCGCCAGGCGGTGAACGCCGGCAACTCCACCCATCTCGCCGCCATCGCCGTGCGCGACAAGGTGCTGAAGATCGCCGCCCACATGCTCGAGGCCGCCGCCGACGATCTCGAGCTCGCCGACGGCCAGGTCTTCGTCAAGGGCGTGCCGGCCATGAAGGTCTCGCTCGCCGCGGTCGCGCGCGCGGTGACCGGCCAGTCGGGCTTCGCGCTCCCCGCAGGGATCGAGCCCGGCCTGGAGGCGACGCGCTACTTCTCGCCCGAGCAGGCGGCCTACGCCAACGGCACGCACGTGGCCGAGGTCGAAGTCGATGCCGAGACCGGCTTCGTGCGCGTCACCGGCTACTGGATCGCGCACGATTGCGGCGTGGTGATCAACCCCCTCGTGGTCGGGGGCCAGGTGCAGGGCGGGCTCGCCCACGGCATCGGCAACGCGCTCCTCGAATGGATGCACTACGACGGCGCGGGCCAGCCGCAGACGGTCACTCTGGCGGACTATCTGATGCCGACCGCCGACGCGGTGCCGAAGGCCGTGGTCAGCCACGTCGTCTCGCCCTCGCCGCTCAATCCCCTCGGCGTCAAGGGCGCGGGCGAGGGCGGCACGATCCCGGCGCCCGCGGCCATCGTCTCGGCCGTCGAGCACGCGCTATCGCCGTTCGGCGTCCACCTCACCCAGGCGCCGGTGCCGCCGCACTACCTGGTCGGGCTGATTCAGAAGAATTCCGTTCGTGCTGAGTAGCGGCGCGAAGCGCCGCGTATCGAAGCACGACGCCTCGCCGCCCTTCGATACGGCCGCTGCGCGGCCTACTCAGGGTGAACGGATTTGGTTGGTCGGTGAAACCAGCGTTTGAGCGCCGCCCAGAGAAGGGCGACGATCGAGAGGGGCTTGGCGGGCGCGAGCGGCGGCGCGGCCGATGTATCGGCTGCCGAGGTGGCGGGCGTCTCGCGCTCCAGCTCTACGGCGAGGTTGGCGGCGAAGCGGGCGACGATCTCGTCGGCGACCGATTTGAGCACGCTTGCGCCGCGGCCGTACTGCGCGACCGCGCCCGACAGCGTCACGTCGGTCGCGGCGGCGACGCGCGTCCGCCCCGCCCCGGCCTCGGCGAGGGCGATGCGGAACTCGGCCTGGGCGCGGCCGCGCCCCTTGCCCTCGGCGCCCGCGGCCTCGATGGTCACGCGGCGCGCCGCCTCGTCGATCTCCACGAAGTTGGCCGTGCCGACGAAGGCGAGCGCCACCGGCCCCAGCCTCACGCTCACCTTGCCCTTCCAGGCGCGGTCGTCGAGCCTCTCCGTCAGCTCCGCGCCGGGCAGGCAGCGCGCGACGCGCGGCACGTCGAGGAGCACCGCCCACGCCGCTTCGGGGGCGAGCGGCACCTCGAACGCGTTCTCGAACCGAAGCCCCATCAGTGGAACATCTGACGCGGCAGGAACAGAGCGATGGCGGGCACCAGAACGACGAGCGACAGCCGCACCATGTCGGCGCAGAAGAACGGCACGATGCCGAGGAAGATCTGGCCGAGCGGCACCTCGGGCAGCATCGATTTCATGATGAACACGTTGAGCCCGATCGGCGGCGTGATCAGGCTGATCTCGACCACCATCACCAGAACGATCCCCCACCACACGAGGTCGAACCCCAGCCCCTGAACGATCGGCACGAAGATCGGCACGGTGAGGAAGATGATGGCGTAGCCCTCGATGAACATGCCGAGGATCACGTAGAAGATCAGGATCGCCAGGATCACCTGCATCGGGCTCGCGTTCAGCCCCTCGATGAAGCCGAGCACCGCCTCGGGCATGCCCGAGATGTTGACGAACTGGTTCAGGACCAGCGCGCCGAACGCGACGGTGAAGATGGTCGCCGTGGTGCGCGCTGCCTCGATCAGCGAGGTCCAGAGGATCGCCCAGCTCATCCGCCGCCGGATGATGGCGAACAGGAACGCGCCCACCGCGCCGATGCCGCCGGCCTCGTTGGGCGTGAACACGCCGAAGAACATGCCGCCGACGATCAGGAGGAACAGCGCCAGGACGCCCCACACCCGCCATAGCGCCTGCCAGCGCGCCGCCCAGTCCGAGCGCTCGGCCGGAGGACCGAGGTGCGGCCAGATCGTCGTCACCACCTTGATCGCGGTGATGTAGACCGCGACGGTGAGGATGCCGGGCACGATCCCGGCGACGAAAAGCTGGGCGATGTCCTGCTCGGTGAGAATCCCGTAGACGACCAGCGCGCCGGACGGCGGGATGAGGATGCCGAGCGTGCCGCCCGCGGCGACGGTTCCGGCGGCGAGCGAGGCGGCGTAGCGGTATTTCTGCATGGCCGGGATCGCGACCTTGGCCATGGTCGCGGCGGTCGCTGCCGACGAGCCGGAGACGGCCGAGAACCCGCCGCACGCTGCGACCGTCGCCATGGCGAGCCCGCCGCGGTAATGCCCGATCCAGCGGTGCGCGCACTCGTAGAGGTCGTCGCTGAGCGCCGCGCGCGTCACGAACACGCCCATCAGCACGAACATTGGCAGCACGGCGAACTGGAAGTTGGTGGCGAGGTCGACCACCTGCTGGCCGGCGACGGCGAAGGCCGCCGGGAAGCCGTTCGGATGGATCAGCGCGAACCCCACCGTGCCGACGATCAGGAGCCCGAAGCCGAGCGGCACGCCCACCGAGAGCAGCACGCAGAGAATCGCGACGCCGATCAGCGCGACGGTCACGGCGCGTTGTCTCCGCCGGGGCCGGCGCCGCTTTTGAGGATGCGCGGCACGGCGGCGGCGAGCAGCAGGACGGCGAGCGCCGCGAAGATCGCGAGACCGTAGATCAGCGGCCCGACCGGCGCGTCGAGAAATTGCGTCAGCGTGCCCGATTCACTGAGCGACGCAGCCTGCTGGAACAGGAGGAATGCAATGTAGCCGGTGAGCGCCAGGGTGAAGGCCAGCATCAGCGCGCGCTGCACCGTGCCGACGCGGCCGCGGTAAAGCCCGTCGAACAGGCCGAACTTGATGTGGTCCTGGTCGCGCGTGATCAGCGGGAACGCGGCGAACACGGTGTAGCCCAGCAGGTACGCCACGATTTCCTGGTCGCCGTTGATCGGCGAGTTGAACACGTAGCGCCCGATCACGTCGGTGAAAATGAACGCCGCCATGAAGCCGATCGAGATCGCCGAGAGCAACCGCAACGCTCCGTCGATCACCCGCATCGCGCCGCTCCCGTGGGACACGCTTCCAACGGCGGAAGGTTCGACACGCGGGCCCTCCCCCGGTAAGGGGGAGGGCGTCGGCCGCGCAGCGGGCGCCGGGCGGGGGTCCATACCGGGTTGCCCCGAGAATGACCCCCGCCTCGCCTCCCCCTTTCAGGGGGAGGGACCCAAGGCATGGAACTCGCCCTGCAAGCCAAGCGAGGTAAGTCCTAATGCCCGACCGGGTGGGTCTTGGCGATCTCGTCGGCGAGCTTGTCGAACGCGGCCAGCACCTTCGGCCCGTTGACGCCCTTCTTTTTCGCCATGGCGAACCACTGGTCCGCGAGGTAGCTGGTGACCTTCCTCATGTCGGCGGTGAAGGCGGCGCTTGCCATGTTCAGCGTGACACCCTTTGGCCCGATCTGCTTCTTCACCCGGTCCTCGAACGCATAGAACCCGTTGGCGATGCGGCGGATCGTGGGCTCGCCGGAGACCTCGTCGATCGTCTTCTTGTCGGCGGCGGAAAGCCGGTCATAGACCTTCTGGCTCATGAACATCGAGAAGGAGTTGGTGCCGAACTGGGTGGGGAAATCGGTGATGTGCTTCACATAGCCCATCGTGCGGTACGCGATCAGCGAGCCGTAGCCGGTGACCGCCCCGTCCGCGATGCCCTTGGATAGGAAGTCGAACTGACTCGATGCGTCCTTGCCCTGCACCGGCGTTGCGCCCAGCTTGGTGACGAGGTCGCGCATGGTGGGGGTGGCGACCCAGAGCTTCAGCCCCTTGAAGTCGGCGACCGAGAGGATCGGCTTCGGGACGGTCTGCAGCGTATTGCCGCCGTTCACGAACTGGGCGAGCAGCTTCATCCCCTTGTATTCGTTCACCTTGTCGAAATACTCGTGCTGGATTCGCCACAGCGCGAGGGAGGCGGACACCCCGTCCGGCGTGACGAACGGAATCTCCGAGACGAAGGGAAGCTGCACGCGCTGGCGGATGAAGTTGTTGGGCAGCATGGCGACGTCGGCAACGCCCTTCTCCACCATGTCCCACTGGCGGTTCAAGGGCGCCAGGCTCGCCGTCGGCCTGAATACCTTGATGCGGCCGGCCGACGCCTTTTCCACGGCATCGCCCCACGGCTTGTAGAGGTACACGTAGAACGGCGAGCGCTGGGGAAACGCAACGTTCTCGGTGATCGTCGTCACGGCCCCGGCCGCCTGGTGCAGCGCGACGAGCGCGGCCGCTCCGGCGGCGGCGCCCACGATCCGGTTGCGGATCATCTTTTCCTCCCTTGTGTTTTGCTTCCGTTGGCGGAGAAGACACCACACTGGCGCGAACGTCGCAACGGGGATTTGCGGGCACGGCTGCTGCGGCTTGAGGGGGTGTGGCAAACGCATCATCCTGGGCCGACAAAAGAGGGAGGAAGCCATGTCGATCCTGCGCAAACCGGGTCTCGTGGGGTGCGCGATCGCGCTTGCGGCTTTCGTGGCCGGGGCGCCCGAGGGGCAGCGGATCGTGTGGAAGTACGACGACACCGACCTCCACACCTTTCCGGACTCGCACATGTCCAATGAGCCGCCGCCGCGGAACGCACCGCACCGGGTCGTCGTTGACTCCACGGCAACCGGACAGCGTGGTTTCGAGGAGGTTGGCATGGGCAAGTCGAACGCGAACGAAGGCGAGGGCAGCCGGTCGGCCGACCGCGCCTATCGCAAGGACACCGAGGAATTCGTCGAATCCGGCAAGGTGAAGGGCGCCGCCGAAAAGGCACGCAAAGCGGTCGAGGGCACGGAGAAGGCGGAGCTCGACCGCGCCGAGGAGAAGGGCAAGGAAAAGGCCCGGCACTAGACCCTGCGCCGCCCGTCCGCCCCTTGCGCGGGGCCGTTCGCTTGCCTAGGCTGGGGCGAGCGAACGGCGGGAGGACGCCCATGTTCCTGCGCAATTTCTGGTACGTAGCGGCTTGGCCAAGCGAGATCGGCGAGGCGCCCCTGGCGCGCACCATCTGCGGCGAGCCGGTGGCGATCTTCCGCACCGCCGACGGCGCCTACACGGCGCTCGAGGACCGTTGCTGCCACCGCAACCTGCCGCTCTCGATGGGCAAGATCGAGGGAAACAGGCTCCGCTGCGGCTATCACGGGCTGGTCTTCGACACGACGGGCAGGTGCGTCGAGATTCCCGGCCAGTCGCAGATCCCGCCGGGCGCCGAGGTGCGCCGCTACCCGCTGGTGGAGAAGTGGAAGCTCCTCTGGATCTGGATGGGCGATCCCGCCCGCGCCGACGAAAGCCGGATCCCCGACTGGTACTATCTCGACCATCCCGACTGGCTTGCCGCGCACGGAAACGACGAGAAGCCGCTCTATATGCGCTGCAACTGGGAACTCAACAACGACAACCTGCTCGATTTGTCGCACGTGATCTACGTGCATGCCGAGACGCTGGGCGGGGCGAACCTCGACCGCTTCCCGATCCGCACCGACCGGGGCGAGCGCGAGGTCAGCATGCGCCGGTTCGTGCAGAACGTGCCGCCCATGCCGCTTTTCGCGCGCTATCTCGGCATCGACGGCAACATGGACCGTTGGCAGGAATCCTACATCGCCGCACCGGCCCACTGCATCGTCGACGCGGGGTTCGCACCGCATGGCGAGTTCCAGCCCTACGCCCCGCGCGAGGGCCACGTGCTGGGCTTCCGCCCGCTGATCACCGCGACGCCCGAGACCGAGGCCACGTCGTTCTTGTTCTACGCGCAGTGCCGCAACTTCGCCCTCGACAACGCCGAGCTCACCAAGAAGATGGTCGGCGACTTCCGCGGTGTGTTCCTGCAGGACGTTGCGGTGATGGAGGCGCAGCAGCGCGCGATGGACGCCAATCCCGGCGCCGTCACCATCGACATCAATGCCGACGCGCCGCACCTCGCCATGCGCCAGGTGATCCGCCGCCTCCTCGCCGCCGAGCAGGCCGAGGCCGCCACCGCGGCCACCCGCGCCTCCGCCGCGGAGTAGGGGCGCCGCTCCCGCCAGCGTTGGACATTGCCTCCGGATTCGTTATAAATCGGGCGCCGTCACGGCAGCCTCGGGGGTTGTCTCGCGGGCCGGGGGATACAAGGTAGACCGGAGGGGGACTGTCGCGACCGTTTGCGCGACGTCGCCGGCGGACTCCGCCCGGCGAGAGAGAGTACATGGAAACCATGCTTCGCGAGTACCTGCCGATCCTGATCTTCCTCGCCATCGCGGCGGGGGTGGGGATCGCGGCGGTCGCGGCATCCTACATCGTGGCGCGCCAGCGGCCCGACTCGGCCAAGGAATCCGCCTACGAGTGCGGGTTCGAGGCGTTCGGCGACGCGCGCGGCCAGTTCGACGTGCGGTTCTATCTGGTGTCGATCCTGTTCATCATCTTCGACCTCGAGGTGGCGTTCCTGTTCCCCTGGGCGGTGACGCTCGGCAAGATCGGCATGCTCGGTTTCTGGTCGATGGTCGCCTTCCTGGGCGTTCTGACCATCGGCTTCATCTACGAATGGCGGAAAGGAGCGCTGGAATGGGAGTGATCTCCACCCAGGCGCCGGTCCCGCCCGGGCCGGCGCAGGACGCGATGCTGCGCCAGGCGACCGACCATCTCGCCGAGAAGGGCTTCCTGGTCTCGACCGCCGACAGGCTGATCTCGTGGGCGCAGTCGGGCTCTCTCTGGCCGATGACGTTCGGGCTCGCCTGCTGCGCCGTCGAGATGATGCACACGGCGGCGAGCCGCTACGACCTCGACCGGTTCGGGGTGGTGTTCCGCCCCTCGCCGCGCCAGTCCGACGTGATGATCGTCGCGGGGACGCTGTGCAACAAGATGGCGCCGGCGCTGCGCAAGGTCTACGACCAGATGGCCGAGCCGCGCTGGGTGATCTCGATGGGAAGCTGCGCGAACGGCGGCGGCTACTATCACTATTCCTACTCGGTGGTGCGCGGCTGCGACCGCGTGGTGCCGGTCGACGTCTATGTCCCCGGCTGCCCGCCCACGGCCGAGGCATTGCTCTACGGCATCCTGCAGCTCCAGAAGAAGATCCGCCGGACCAGCACCATCGCCCGCTGATCCGCCGCACGGCGTTGCCCGAATTGGACATCGGAAGTGGCCGAACCGACCCGAACCACCGACACCGAGGCGCTCGAGGAGCTGGCGGACTTCCTGCGCACCGCGCTGGGCGAGCAGGTAGTCGCGGCGCGCATCGCGCACGGCGAGCTGATGGTCGAGGTGCCGGCGGTGCAGATCGTCGCGGTGCTCACCTTCCTCCGCGACAATTCGAACTGCCTGTTCAAGATGCTGGTCGACATCACGGCGGCCGACTACCCCGATCGCGAGAAGCGCTTCGAGGTGGTCTACAACCTGCTGAGCCTCCGCCTCAACCAGCGCATCCGGGTGAAGGTGGCGACCGACGAGGCGACGCCCGTGCCGTCGGCGACCGGCGTCTACAGCGCCGCCAACTGGTACGAGCGCGAGACCTGGGATCTGTTCGGCGTGATGTTCGCCGACCACCCGGACCTGCGGCGCATCCTCACCGACTACGGGTTCGACGGCCATCCCCTGCGCAAGGACTTCCCGCTCACCGGCTTCGTCGAGGTGCGCTATGACGAGGCGGAGAAGCGCGTCGTCTACGAGCCGGTGCGGCTCGCTCAGGAATTCCGCCGCTTCGATTTCATGAGCCCGTGGGAGGGCGCGCACTACGTGCTGCCCGGCGACGAAAAGGCCAAGCAGGGCTGATGGTCGAGACGCGCATCAAGAACCTGACGATGAATTTCGGGCCGCAGCACCCCGCGGCGCACGGCGTGCTGCGCCTCGTCCTCGAGATGGACGGCGAGGTGGTGGACCGCGCCGACCCGCATATCGGGCTTCTGCACCGCGGCACCGAGAAGCTGATCGAGTACAAGACCTATCTCCAGGCCGTGCCCTATTTCGACCGGCTCGACTACGTCTCGCCGATGTCGCAGGAGCACGCTTTCGCGCTTGCGACCGAGAAGCTCCTGGGCATCGAAGTGCCGGAGCGCGCGCAATACATCCGCGTGCTGTTCGCCGAGATCACCCGCATCCTCAACCACCTCCTCAACCTCACCACCTTCGCGCTCGACGTGGGCGCGATGACGCCGCTGCTGTGGGGCTTCGAGGAGCGCGAGAAGCTGATGGAGTTCTACGAGCGCGTATCGGGCGCCCGGCTCCATTCCGCCTATTTCCGCCCGGGCGGCGTGCATCTCGATATGCCGGCCGGGCTCGCCGAGGACATCGCCGCGTTCTCGGCCCGCTTCCCCAAGTTCATCGACGACCTCGAGGAACTGCTGACCGAGAACCGCATCTTCAAGCAGCGCACGGTGAATATCGGCGTGTTCTCCGCCGACCAGGCGATCGACTGGGCGTTCTCCGGGCCGATGCTGCGCGCTTCGGGCGTTGCCTGGGACCTGCGCAAGGCGCAGCCCTACGACGTCTACGACCGGATGGATTTCGACATCCCCGTCGGCAGGAACGGCGACTGCTACGACCGCTACCTGGTCCGCGTCGAGGAGATGCGCCAGTCCTTGCGCATCATCGACCAGTGCCTCCGCGACATGCCCGCGGGCCCGATCAAGACGCAGGACTTCAAGATCTCGCCGCCCAAGCGCGCGGAGATGAAGACCTCGATGGAGGCCCTGATCCACCACTTCAAGCTCTACACCGAGGGCTATCACGTGCCGGCCGGCGAGACCTACACGGCCGTCGAGGCGCCGAAGGGCGAGTTCGGCGTGTACCTGGTTTCCGACGGCACCAACCGGCCCTATCGCTGCAAGATCCGCGCGCCGAGCTTCGCCTTCCTGCAGGCGACCGACGCGATGGGCAAGGGGCATATGCTGGCCGACGTGGTGGCGATCATCGGCTCGATGGACATCGTGTTCGGCGAGGTCGACCGATGACCGAGACCTTCGCATTCGACGCCGAGAACGCGGCGCGCGCCAAGGAGATCGTCGCCAAGTATCCGGAGGGACGCCAGGCCTCGGCCGTCATGCCGCTTCTCGACCTCGCCCAGCGCCAGTCGGGCGGCTGGCTGCCGCGCGCGGCGATGGACTACGTCGCCGACTATCTCGACATGCCGCACATCCGCGTCTACGAGGTCGCGACGTTCTACGAGATGTACAACCTCGCGCCCGTCGGCGAGCATTTCATCCGCATCTGCATCACCACGCCCTGCTGGCTGCGCGGCTCGCACGACATCGTGCGCGAATGCGAACACGAGCTCGGTATCGCCGAGGGCGAGACCACGCCGGACGGCAAGTTCACCCTGCACGGGGTGCAGTGCCTCGGCGCCTGCGTCAACGCGCCGGTGGTGTGGATCGGCGACGACTATTACGAGGACGTCGGCGCCGAGCAGATGAAGGCGATCATCGACGCGCTCCGGCGCGGCGAGACGCCCAGGCCCGGCTCGCAGATCGGCCGGCAGGGCTCGATGGCGGTGACCGGCCGCACGACGCTCCTCGGCGAGCACAAGGCGTGAGGCGATGCTGAACGATCGCGACCGCATCTTCACCAACCTCTACGGGATCGAGGACTGGCGCCTCGCGGCGGCGCAAAAGCGCGGCGACTGGGACAACACCAAGGCGATCCTCGACAAGGGCCGCGACTGGATCGTCAACGAGATCAAGGAATCGGGGCTCAGGGGCCGCGGCGGCGCGGGCTTCCCCACCGGCCTCAAATGGTCCTTCATGCCGAAGGAGGTGAAGGGGCCGCATTACCTGCTGATCAACGCCGACGAGGGCGAGCCCGGCACCTGCAAGGACCGCGACATGATCCGCCACGACCCGCACAAGCTGGTCGAGGGCGCGCTGATCGCCTCGTTCGCCATGGGTGCGCACACCGCCTACGTCTACATAAGGGGCGAGTTCTACCGCGAGGCCGAGGCGCTGCAAGGCGCCATCGACGAGGCGCGCGCGGCCGGGCTGATCGGGCCCGATGCGTGCGGCTCGGGCTGGGACTTCGAGATGCACGTCCACCGCGGCATGGGCGCCTATATCTGCGGCGAGGAGATGGCGCTGATCGAAAGCCTGGAGGGCAAGAAGGGCATGCCGCGCCTCAAGCCGCCCTTCCCGGCGGGGATGGGCGTCTATGGCTGCCCGACCACCGTCAACAACGTCGAGACCATTGCCGTCGCCCCCACCATCTGCCGGCGCGGTGCCGCCTGGTTCGCCGGGCTCGGGCGCGAGAAGAACACCGGCACCAAAGTCTTCTGCATTTCCGGCCACGTGAACCACCCGTGCAACGTGGAAGAGGAGATGGGAATCTCCTTGAAGGAGCTGATCGAGCGCCACGCCGGCGGCGTGCGCGGCGGCTGGAACAACCTCAAGGCGATCATCCCCGGCGGCTCGTCGGTGCCGATCCTGCCCAAGTCGATCTGCGACACGGTGCTGATGGATTTCGATTCGTTGCGCGAGGTGAAGTCGGGCCTCGGCACCGCCGCGGTCATCGTGATGGACAAGTCGACCGACGTGGTGCGCGCCATCGCCAATCTGTCGCGCTTCTACATGGTGGAAAGCTGCGGCCAGTGCACGCCCTGCCGCGAAGGCACCGGCTGGATGTGGCGGGTGATGGAGCGCTTCGTCGAGGGCCGCGCCGAGCCGCGCGAGATCGACCAGCTTATCGAGGTCTCGAAGGAGATCGAGGGCCACACGATCTGCGCCCACGGCGACGCGTCGGCCTGGCCGATCCAGGGGCTCGTCCGCCATTTCCGCGACGAGATCGAGGCGCGCATGGCCGACTACAAGGCCCGCGCCGTGTCCCGGCCCGCCCGGGCGGCGGAGTGACGGGGGCGGCAGTGTTGGTCAAGCATCTTAGCTTGTCATCGCGACCGAGCCGCGAATGGCATCTATCCGTGACCGAGGGTTCCGAGTCCTACCCCAACCCTGTCCCCCTCCAAGGGGGGAGGGGGCGTTGCGCCGACCGTCCTGGGCGCCGTTGTCGGGCTCGATGTCTCTGCGGCAGTTTAGAAAGGTCTGCACGTTCAGGGTTCCCTCTCCCTGAGGGGGAGGGACAGGGTGAGGGGTCCGACAGCATCGCGGATCGTTTCATCGACAGCCGGCCTGCGGACGGATCTGACGTCATGGCCAAGCTCACCATCGACGGGATCGAGATCGAGGTGCCCAACGGCGTCACCGTCCTGCAGGCGTGCGAGCTCGCCGGCAAGGAGATCCCGCGCTTCTGCTATCACGAGCGGCTCTCGGTCGCCGGCAACTGCCGGATGTGCCTTGTCGAGATGGAGCGCTCGCCCAAGCCGATCGCGTCCTGCGCCCAGCCGGTTTCCGATGGCATGGCGATCAAGACCAACACGCCGATGGTGATGAAGGCGCGCCAGGGCGTGATGGAGTTCCTGCTGATCAACCACCCGCTCGACTGCCCGATCTGCGACCAGGGCGGCGAGTGCGACCTGCAGGACCAGGCGATGGCCTACGGCTTCGACCGGTCGCGCTTCGCCGAGAACAAGCGCGCCGTCGCGGACAAGGATTTCGGGCCGCTGGTCGAGACCTCGATGACGCGCTGCATCCAGTGCACGCGCTGCGTCCGCTTCATGGCCGAGATCGCCGGCGTCGAGAACCTCGGCGCGACGGGGCGCGGCGAGGACATGGAGATCACCACCTTCATCGGCGCCGGCATCGATTCCGAGGTCTCGGGCAACATCATCGACCTCTGCCCGGTCGGCGCGCTGACCTCGAAGCCCTACGAATACGTCGCCCGCCCGTGGGAGATGACCAAGACCGAGTCGGTCGACGTCCTGGACGCCGTCGGGTCCAACATCCGCGTCGACGCGCGCGGCCGCCAGGTGCTGCGCATCCTGCCCGTCATCAACGAGGACGTGAACGAGGAGTGGATCTCCGACAAGACGCGCTTCGCCTATGACGGGCTGAAGCGCCAGCGCCTCGACACGCCCTACGTGCGGCGCGACGGCAAGCTGCAGCCGGCCTCGTGGGGCGAGGCGTTCGCCGTGATCGCCGCCAAGGTGAAGGAGCTGCATCCGGACCGCATCGCCGCGCTCGCGGGCGACCTCGCCTGCTGCGAATCGATGACCGCGCTCGCCGACTTGATGGATGCGCTCGCCTCGCCCCACCTCGATTGCCGCCAGGACGCAGCGAAGCTCGATCCCAAGGCGCGCGCGTCCTACCTGTTCAACACGACCATCGCCGGCATCGAGCAGGCCGACGCCTGCCTGATCGTCGGCTCCGATCCGCGCCACGAGGCGCCGATCGTGAACGTCAGGCTGCGCAAGCGGGCGCTCCAGGGCCGCTTCCCGGTCGGCGTGGTCGGCCCGCGCATCGACCTCACCTACCGCACGCAATATCTCGGCGCGGGGCCGGAGACACTGGGCCGCATCGCCGACGGGTCGCACGAGTTCTGCCAGGTGTTGGACAAGGCCGAGCGGCCGATGCTGATCCTCGGCATGGGCGCGCTGGCGCGGCCCGACGGGGCGCGCGTCCTCGGCGCGGCGCGGCGCATCGCCGAGCGGTTCGGCCTCGTCAAGAACAACTGGAACGGGTTCAACGTGCTGCACACCGCGGCGGCGCGCGTGGGCGGGCTCGAGCTCGGCTTCGTGCCGCGCGCGAACGGCCGCGACACCGACGCCATCCTCCTGGGCGCAGAGGCGGGCGAGATCGGCATGGTCTACCTCCTCGGCGCCGACGAGATCGACATGGCGCGGCTCGGCAAGGCCTTCGTCGTCTACCAGGGCCACCATGGCGACAAGGGCGCACACCGCGCCGACGTGATCCTGCCGGGCGCCGCCTACACCGAGAAGGACGCGACCTACGTCAACACCGAGGGGCGCGTGCAGCGCGGCTTCCGCGCGGTCTTCCCGCCGGGCGAGGCGCGCGAGGACTGGGCGATCCTGCGCGCTCTTTCCGCCGTTCTCGGCAAGCCCTTGCCCTACGACGACCTCGATGCGGTGCGCAAGCGCATGGCCGAGATCAAGCTCACCTTCGGCGCCGTCGGCAAGGTGGCGCCCGCGTCCTGGTCGGGCTTCGGCGAGGACGGGCCGATGGACGCGGCTCCCTTCGCCTCGCCCGTCGCGAACTTCTACATGACCGACCCGATCACCCGCGTGTCGGAGACCATGGCCAAGTGCACCGCCGCGTTCGGCCCGCTGGCGGGGGCGAGGACCGGCACGGATGGTTAGCACCTGGAACACCTATGTCTGGCCGACGGCGATCATCGTCGCCGAGATCGTCGCCATCGTGCTGGTGGTCATGGCGGCCGTCGCCTACCTGACCTACGCCGAGCGCAAGGTCATCGCCGCCATGCAGCTCCGCAAGGGGCCCAACGTGGTCGGTCCGTTCGGCCTCTACCAGCCGATCGCCGACGGGGTGAAGCTCCTGTTCAAGGAGACGGTAATCCCGTCGGGCGCCAACCGGGTGGTCTTCGTCGTCGCGCCGATGGTGACGTTCGGGCTCGCGCTGCTCGCCTGGGCGGTGATCCCGTTCGGCGACGGCATCGTGCTCGCCGACATCAATGTCGGCATCCTCTACCTCTTCGCGATCTCCTCGCTCGGCGTCTACGGCATCGTGATGGCGGGCTGGGCGTCGAACTCGCGCTACGCCTTCCTCGGCGCGCTGCGCTCGGCGGCGCAGATGGTCTCCTACGAGGTCTCGATCGGCTTCGTGATGATCTCGGTGCTGCTCTGCGTCGGCTCGCTCAACCTCTCGGACATCGTGCTGGCGCAGCGGAACGTCTGGTTCTGCGTGCCGCTTCTGCCGATGTTCGTGGTGTTCTTCATCTCCGCGCTGGCCGAGACCAACCGCGCGCCGTTCGACCTGCCCGAGGCCGAGGCCGAGCTTGTGGCCGGCTACAATGTCGAGTACTCGTCCATGACCTTCGGCCTGTTCATGCTGGGCGAGTACGCGAACATGATCGTGATGAGCGCGTCGACCTCGATCCTGTTCCTGGGAGGTTGGCTCCCGCCGTTCGGGGTGGTGCCGTTCACCTGGATTCCGGGGCCGGTTTGGTTCGCCGCCAAGGTGGCGTTCTGCCTGTTCGTGTTCCTGTGGGTGCGCGCAACCTTCCCGCGCTACCGCTACGACCAGCTCATGCGGCTCGGCTGGAAGGTGTTCCTGCCGGCGTCGCTGTTCTGGCTGGTCGCGACCGCGGGCGTCCTGGAGGCGACGGGGTGGCTGCCGAAATGATGCTCGACCGCACCGCCCGGTCCCTCTTCCTCGCCGAGCTCGTCTCGGGGATGTGGCTCACCCTCAAATACTTCTTCAAGCCGAAGGTGACGCTCAACTATCCCTACGAGAAGGGGCCGCTCTCGCCGCGCTTCCGCGGCGAGCATGCGCTGCGCCGCTACCCCTCGGGCGAGGAGCGCTGCATCGCCTGCAAGCTGTGCGAGGCGATCTGCCCGGCGCTCGCCATCACCATCGAGGCCGAGCCGCGCGCCGACGGGTCGCGCCGCACCACGCGCTACGACATCGACATGGTGAAGTGCATCTATTGCGGCCTGTGCCAGGAGGCGTGCCCGGTCGACGCCATCGTCGAGGGGCCGAACTTCGAGTTCGCCACCGAGACGCGCGAGGAGCTGCTCTACGACAAGGCGAAGCTGCTGGCCAACGGCGACCGCTGGGAGCCGGAGCTCGCCCAGCGCCTCGAGGCCGACGCGCCCTACCGGTGAGGGGAATGAGGGGGACAACAAAAACCACCGCGAGGCCGGGCCTGTGATCGTCGCCGGGATCGTGTTCTACATCTTCGCCGCGGTATGCGTGGCCTCGGGCGCGATGGTGATCTCGTCGCGCAACCCGGTGCACTCGGTGCTGTTCCTGATCCTCGCCTTCTTCAACGCGGCGGGCCTGTTCCTCCTGATGGGGGCGGAGTTCCTCGCCTTCGTCATGGTGATCGTCTATGTCGGCGCCGTCGCGGTGCTGTTCCTGTTCGTCGTGATGATGCTCGACATCAACTTCGTCGAGCTGCGCCAGGGATTCCTCAACTACCTGCCGATCGGCGCGCTGGTGGGCATCGTGCTCTTGGCCGAGCTCGGGCTCGTGTTCGGCGCCTGGGCGGTTGCGCCCGACGCGCCGTCCCATTTCGCCGCGCCCATCGCGGCCGGCATGACCAACACCGAGGCGCTCGGCCGGCTCCTCTACACCAAGTACATCTATCTGTTCCAGGCGGCGGGGATGGTGCTGCTGATCGCGATGGTCGGCGCCATCGTGCTGACGCTGCGCCAGCGCGTCGGCGTGCGCCGCCAGAGGATCGCCGAGCAGCTCCGCCGCCGGCCGGCCGACACGATCGAGGTGCGCAAGGTCCAGCCGGGGAGCGGCATCTGATGTTGCATATCGGCCTCGCCCACTACCTGGTGGTCGCCGCCATCCTGTTCACGCTCGGCGTGTTCGGCATCTTCCTCAACCGCAAGAACGTCATCATCATCCTGATGTCGATCGAGCTGATCCTGCTCGCCGTCAACATCAACCTGGTCGCGTTCTCGACCCACCTGGGCGACATGGCGGGCCAGGTCTTCGCCATGCTTGTGCTGACCGTCGCCGCGGCCGAGGCGGCGATCGGCCTCGCCATCCTGGTGGTCTATTTCCGGAACCGCGGCACCATCGCGGTCGAGGACATCAACATGATGAAGGGCTAGGCGCGTGCTCGGGGTCCTCGCGGTCTTCTTCCCGCTGGTCGGCGCGGCGCTCGCCGGGCTCGGCGGGCGCTGGCTCGGCGCGCGCGGCGCGATGGCCGTGACCTGCGGCGGGATGACCCTCTCCGCGCTCTCCGGCATCTGGCTCCTGGTCGCGGTCGCCATCGGCGGGCACACCCAGACAATCGAGCTCTTCACCTGGATCTCCTCGGGCACGTTCGAGGCCACCTGGGCGCTGCGCCTCGACCAGCTTTCGGCCGTGATGGTGTTCGTCGTCTCGTTCGTCTCGACGGCGGTGCACTACTACTCGATCGGCTACATGGCGCACGACCCCTCGAAGCCGCGCTTCTTCGCCTATCTGAGCCTCTTTACCTTCTTCATGCTGTCGCTGGTGACGGCGGACAATTTCCTGCAGATGTTCTTCGGCTGGGAAGGGGTGGGGCTCTGCTCCTACTTCCTGATCGGGTTCTGGTACGATCGTCCGTCGGCCAACGCCGCGGCGATCAAGGCGTTCGTGGTCAACCGCATCGGCGATTTCGGCTTCGCGCTCGGCATCATGGGCGTGTTCTTCGTGTTCGACACGATCGCGTTCGACCCGGTGTTCGCCGCCGCGCCGGCCAAGGCGGCCGCCACCTTCCATTTTCTCGGCATGAACGTCGCCGTCATGCCGACGCTCTGCCTCCTCCTGTTCGTCGGCGCGATCGGCAAGTCGGCGCAGCTGCCGCTGCATACCTGGCTGCCCGACGCGATGGAGGGCCCGACGCCGGTCTCCGCCCTGATCCATGCCGCGACCATGGTGACCGCCGGCGTGTTCATGGTGGCGCGCCTCTCACCGATGTTCGAGTACGCGCCCGACGCGCTTGCCGTGGTCGCGGTGATCGGCGCCTCGACGGCGTTCTTCGCCGCGACCATCGGCATGTGCCAGAACGACATCAAGCGGGTGATCGCCTACTCGACCTGCTCGCAGCTCGGCTACATGTTCTTCGCCTGCGGGGTGTCGGCCTATTCGGCGGGCATCTTCCATCTGATGACGCACGCCTTCTTCAAGGCGCTGCTGTTCCTCGGCGCGGGCTCGGTGATCCACGCCATGTCGGACGAGCAGGACATGCGCAGGATGGGCGGGCTCGGCCGGTACATCAAGCTCACCTGCGCGGTGATGTGGATCGGCTCGCTCGCGCTCGCCGGCATCCCGCCGCTCGCCGGCTACTTTTCCAAGGACACGATCATCGAGGCGGCGTTCGGCTCGGGAAGCTGGGTCGGCCAGTACGCCTTCTGGATGGGCGTCGCCGCGGCCTTCATGACCGCGTTCTATTCCTGGCGCCTCCTGTTCATGACCTTCCACGGGCAGCCGCGCGCCGATGCCGAGACGATGCGCCACGTGCACGAATCGCCCAAAGTGATGACCGTGCCGCTCCTGGTGCTCGCGACCGGCGCGGTGGTCGCCGGCTGGGTGGGATACGATTCCTTCGTGGGCGACGGGCGCGCCGCCTTCTGGGGCAAGTCGATCTTCGTGCTGCCGGCGCACGATTCCATCGCCGTCGCGCACCAGGCGACGCCCATATGGGTGCAGGCGCTGACGCTGATCGTCGCGTTCGGCGGCATCGCCATCGCCTGGTACTACTACATGTTCCGCACCGACCTGCCGGCGCGCACGGCGGCCTGGCTCGGCGGCGTCTACCGGTTCGTCTTCAACAAGTGGTACTTCGACGAGCTCTACGACGCGCTGTTCGTGCGCACCGCCCATTCGGTCGGGCGCGGGCTCTGGCAGGACGGCGACGGCGCGGTGATCGACGGCTGCGGGCCCGACGGCATCGCTGCCGCGACGCGCAATCTGGCGGCGAAGGCGAGCCGACTGCAGACCGGCTACGTCTACCACTACGCCTTCGCCATGCTGGTCGGCGTGTTCGGGCTGGTCACCTGGTACCTGTTCCGGAGCAGCGCGGGATGAACGAGGGCTGGCCCATCCTGTCGCTGGTGACGTTCCTGCCGCTGGTCGGCGCGGCATTCATCTTCTTCGTCCAGGGCGACGCCGAGACGGTGGCGAAGAACGCGCGCGCTGCGGCGCTGTGGACGTCGCTCATCACCTTCGTCCTGTCGCTCCTTCTCTGGATCGAATTCGACCCCAGCCAGGCCGGCTTCCAGTTCGTGGAGGAGGCCGCGTGGATCCCGGCCTTCGGCATCAAGTACAAGATGGGCGTCGACGGCATCTCGATGCTGTTCGTGCTCCTCTCCACCTTCCTCACGCCGCTTTGCGTGCTCGCCTCGTGGCAGGCGATCCGCACCCGCGTGAAGGAATACATGATCGCCTTCCTGGTCCTCGAGACCCTGATGGTCGGCATGTTCTGCGCGCTCGACTTCGTGCTGTTCTATCTGTTCTGGGAGGGCGTGCTGATCCCGATGTTCCTGATCATCGGGGTATGGGGCGGGCCGCGGCGCGTCTACGCGGCGTTCAAGTTCTTCCTCTACACCCTCACCGGCTCGGTTCTGATGCTGGTCGCGCTGCTCACGATCTACCTCCAGGCGCACACGACCGACATCCCGACCCTGATGAACTACCCGTTCCCGCGCGACATGCAGCTCTGGCTGTGGCTCGCCTTCCTAGCGTCCTTTGCGGTCAAGGTGCCGATGTGGCCGGTGCACACTTGGCTTCCCGACGCGCATGTCGAGGCGCCGACGGCGGGCTCGGTGATCCTGGCGGGCGTGCTCCTGAAGATGGGCGCGTACGGGTTCCTCCGCTTCTCGCTGCCGATGCTGCCCTACGCGTCCGACTTCTACGCGCCGCTGATCTATGCGCTCTCGGCGATCGCCATCGTCTACACCTCGCTGGTCGCGCTGGCGCAGGAGGACATGAAGAAGCTGATCGCCTACTCCTCCGTCGCCCACATGGGGTTCGTCACCATCGGCATCTTCGCGGTGACGCACCAGGCAGTGCAGGGCGCGCTGGTGGTCATGCTGTCGCACGGCGTGGTCTCGGCGGCGCTGTTCCTCGTGGTCGGCGTCGTCTACGACCGGATGCACACGCGCGAGATCGCGCGCTATGGCGGGCTCGTCCACCGCATGCCGCTCTATGCCTTCGTGTTCATGGTGTTCATGCTGGCCTCCGTGGGCCTGCCGGGCACGTCGGGCTTCGTGGGCGAGTTCCTGGTGCTGGTCGGCACGTTCCGCGTGTCGACTTGGGTGGCGGCGTTCGCGACCACCGGCATCATCCTGGGCGCCGCCTACATGCTCTACCTCTACCGGCGCGTGATCTTCGGTCCGCTCACCCGCGACGACCTAAAGGCGATCGTCGACCTCACCCCGCGCGAGATGCTGGTGTTCGCGCCGCTCGTCCTCGTGGTGTTTTGGATGGGCGTCTATCCGGCGCCGTTCCTGCGTGTCATGGACGCCTCGGTCGCCCAGCTCGTGGAGCATCACCGGACGGCGCTCGCCAAGCCCCCGACCGCAACCGCGGAACTCCTGCCGGCGAGGGCGCGATGACTGGGATTGATTCGAGCCGGCGTTTGGAATCCAAGCTGTCATCCCGGCCAAGCTGCGAGCGAAGCGAGCGGCGCGAGCCGGGACCCATGCACCCACCGGGAGAGGCGCGGCCAAATGGGCCCCGCCTCTCGCCGCTGCGCGGCGCGGCCGGGGTGACAAGAGGGGAGTGGGCGCGATGAACCCCATCGTCCCCCTCCTGCCCGAGCTGGTGGTCGCGATCTTCGCGATGGCGCTGCTGGTCTACGGCGCGTTCGCGGGCGACAAGGCGACCGGTGCGATCTCGTGGCTCGCCGTCGGCGTGCTGGTGGTCGCGGGCGTCTTGCTCGGTGCGGCGTCGAACCAGCCTGCGGTGGTGTTCGACGGCCAGTTCGTGGTCGACCGCTACGCCGTGTTCGCCGACTGGCTGATCCTTCTCGGCTCGGCGCTCGCCATCGTGATGTCGCTCGCCTTCAACCGCACCGAGGGGATGGCGCGGTTCGAGTACCCGATCCTCATCCTGTTCGCGACGCTCGGCATGCTGATGATGGTCGCCGCCGCCGACCTCATCTCGCTCTACGTCTCGATCGAGCTGCAGTCCCTCGCGCTCTACGTGGTCGCCGCCTTCCAGCGCGACAGTGCCCGCTCGTCCGAAGCCGGCCTCAAATACTTCGTCCTCGGCGCGCTGTCGTCGGGCATGCTGCTCTACGGCCTCTCGATGGTGTACGGCTTCGCGGGCTCCACCAGCTTCGCCGCGATCGCGCAGCTTTTCGCCCGAACGGAGCCCTCGGCCGGGGTGATCGTCGGGCTCGCCTTCGTTCTCGCCGGGCTCTCCTTCAAGATCGCCGCCGTGCCGTTCCACATGTGGACGCCCGACGTGTACGAGGGCGCGCCGACGCCGGTCACCGCCTTCTTCGCCGCCGCGCCCAAGCTGGCGGCGTTCGCGCTGCTCGTCCGCGTGCTGGTGGGGCCGTTCGGCCACGTCGTCGCCGACTGGCAGCAGATCGTGATCGCGATCTCGATCCTCTCGATGCTCCTGGGCGCGCTCGCCGCCATCCGCCAGACAAACATCAAGCGCCTGCTCGCCTACTCGTCCATCGGCCACGTCGGCTATGCGCTGCTCGGCATCGCCGCCGGCACCGAGTTCGGCGTGCGCGCCGTCCTGATCTATTTCGCGATCTATCTGCCGACGGTGCTTGGCACGTTCTGCGTGGTGCTCTGCATGCGCAAGCACGGCCGGCCGGCCGAGGCGATCGAGGACCTCGCCGGGCTTTCGCGAACCCACCCGTTGCTCGCCCTCGCGCTCGGCGTGTTCATGTTCTCGCTCGCGGGCATCCCGCCGCTCGCCGGGTTCTTCGGCAAGTTCTACGTGTTCTACGCGGCGGTCGACGCCAAGCTCTATTACCTCGCCGTCATCGGCGTGCTGACCAGCGTCATCGCCGCCTTCTACTATCTGCGCATCGTCAAGATCATGTATTTCGACGACGCGTCGGAGGCGTTCGAGCGGCCGATGCCGCGGGAGGTGACGACGGTGATGGCCGCGGCCGGGCTCTACGCCATGTTCTTCTTCATCTACCCCTCTCCGATCCTGACGGGCGCCGGGGCCGCCGCCGCCGCCCTGTTCGGCCCCTGACCGCGTGCCGGACCCGACCCCCATCGAGACCGTCTCCTTCGCCACCCTCAATTCCACGCAGGACGAGGCGGGCCGCCGCATCCGCGCGGGCGCGCTGCCGGCGGGCGCCATCCTCATCATCGTTGCGGCCGAGCAGACCGCCGGGCGCGGCCGGCGCGGACGACGCTGGGTCTCGCGCGTTGGTAATGTGCATATGACGCTCGTCTGTCCCACGCCCGCACCCGACCGCATTGGCGAGCTCGCCTTCGTCGCCGCCGTCGCGGCGGGCGAGGCCGTGGCCGCCCGCCTCGCGCCCGGCCGGCTCGCCTACAAATGGCCGAACGACCTGATGTGCGGTGCGAAGAAGCTCGGCGGCATTTTGGTCGAGACCGAGACGGCGCCCGCGGGCGCGCGCTTCGCCGCCATCGGCATCGGCGTCAACGTCGCCCATGCGCCGGAGGATGCCCCGGCCACCTCGCTCGCCGCGGAAGGTGCCGCCGCCGGCGCCGACGCGGTCGCATCGGAGATCACCGCGTCGTTCGCGAGCTGGCATGCGCGCTGGCGGGCGCGGGGTTTCGTACCCGTCCGGGCCAACTGGCTCGCTGCGGCGCAAGGGATCGGCGAGCGCTTGGTCGCGCGTCTTGCGGACGGCGAGGCGACCGGCCGCTTCGCCGGCATCAATTCGCGCGGCCGGCTGATCCTCGAGCGCGAAGACGGCCCGCAAATCCTCGCGGCGGGCGAGATCGTGGCCGCCTGACATGCTGCTCGCCATCGATTCCGGCAACACCAACATCGTCTTCGCCGTGTTCGACGGAGAGGACCGGCGCGGCGAATGGCGCGCCGCGACCGACGCCAAGCGCACCGCCGACGAATACGCGGTGTGGCTCTCGCAGCTCATGCGGCTCGACGGCATCGAGGCGGCGCGCATCGACCAGGCGATCGTCGCGACGGTCGTGCCCGAGGCCCTGCACAGCCTCAAGACGCTCTGCCGCCGCTACTTCCACACCGAGCCGCTGGTCGTCGGCGAGCCCAACGTCGCCATCGGCATCGACGTGAAGGTCGATGCGCCCGACGAGGTCGGCGCCGACCGGCTGGTCAACGCCGCCTCGGCGCACTGGCGCTACGGCGGGCCGCTGATCGTCATCGATTTCGGCACCGCCACCACGTTCGACGTGGTCGATTCCGACGGCGCCTATGCCGGCGGCGTGATCGCGCCCGGCATCAATTTGTCGCTCGACGCGCTCCACCAGGCGGCGGCCAAGCTGCCGCGCATCGCGGTCGAGCGGCCGGACCGCGTCATCGGCAAGCGCACCATTCCCGCCATGCGCTCGGGCATCTTCTGGGGCTATGTCGGGCTGATCGAGGGGGTCGTCCATCGCATCCGCGAGGAGTACGGAAGGCCCATGAAGGTGATCGCGACCGGTGGGCTCGCGCCCCTCTTCGCCGACGCGACGCGCGCCATCGAGCATCTCGACCCCGACCTCACGCTGCGCGGCCTCTCCCAGATCAACGCGCGGAACCGGTCGGCATGACGGCTCCCGCCCCGGACTTCGCCGGCGACGACGAGATCCTGTTCCTGCCGCTCGGCGGCGCGGGCGAGATCGGCATGAACGCCAGCCTCTACGGCCACGCCGGACAGTGGCTGATGGTCGATTGCGGCGTCACCTTCGGCGACGAGACGACGCCGGGCGTCGATTTGATCCTGCCCGACCCCAGCTTCATCGCCGAGCGGCGCGACCGCCTCGCCGGCATCGTCATCACCCACGCGCACGAGGACCATATCGGCGCGGTCGCGCACCTCTGGCCGCGGCTCCGCCGGCCGGTCTGGTGCTCGCCCTTCGCCGCCGCGCTGTTGCGCCGCAAGCTGATCGAGGCCGGCATCGAGCACGAGGTGCCGATCCACGAATTCCCCATCGGCGGCGGCGTGACGATCGGCCCGTTCGAGATCGCGTCCATCGCCGTCGCCCACTCGATCCCGGAGGGCCAGGCTCTCGTGCTGCGCACCGGGGTCGGCACGGTGCTGCACGCGACCGACTGGAAGCTCGATCCCGGCCCGATCGTGAGCCCCGAGACCGACGAGGCGGCGCTCCGCAAGCTTGGGGACGAAGGCGTCGACGCCCTCGTCTGCGATTCCACCAACGTGTTCGTGCCCGGCCGGTCGGATTCCGAGGAGCGGGTGCGCGACAGCCTCACCCGGCTGGTCGCGACCAAGGCCAACCGCGTCGCCGTCACCTGCTTCGCGTCCAACATCGCGCGCATCGATTCCATCGCCCGCGCCGCGAAGGCGAACGGGCGCGAGGTGGCGCTGGTCGGCCGCTCGCTCTGGACCGTCACCGAGGCGGCGCGCGAGACCGGCTACCTCGCCGACATCGGCGATTTCGTCACCGAGCACGAGGCAGCCTTCCTGCCGCGCGAGCGCGCGCTCTACGTCGTGACCGGCAGCCAGGGCGAGCCGCGCTCGGCGCTGGCGCGCATCGCCGCCGACGCGCACCCGACCGTCGCGCTCGATCCCGGCGACACGGTGGTGTTCTCCTCGCGCATGATCCCGGGCAACGAGATCGCCATTGGGCGCCTCCAGAACCGGCTCGCCAGGCGCGACATCGAGATCGTCACCGACGAGGATCATTTCGTCCACGTCTCCGGCCATCCGCCGCGCGACGACCTGACGCGGCTCTATAGCTGGGTGCGCCCGCGCCTCCTGGTGCCGATCCACGGCGAGACGCGCCATTTGCACGAGCACGTGCGCCTTGCCCGCGCCTGCCAGGTGCCGGCGACCATCATCGCCGAGAACGGCCAGGCGGTGCGCCTCGTTCCCGGCCCGGCCGTGCTGGTGGGCGAGGCGCCGGTCGGGCGCATCGCGGTCGACGGCACGCGGCTCGTCGCGCTCGACGGCGAGGTGATCCGCGCCCGACGGCGCATGAGCATCGCCGGCGTCGCGGTCGCGACCGTCGTGCTCGACAAAAGGGGCCGGCTTGCGGCCGACCCGCGCCTCAGCGTGCCCGGGCTGATCGACCCCGAGGGGGCGGACGATGCGGCGGCGCGCTACGCGCTCGACGCCATCGCCGACGCCGTCGCCGACCTCGACCGCGACGCGCGCGACGACGACGAGGCCGTGACCGAGGCGGTCCGCCAGGCCGTCCGCCGCGCGCTGCGCGACACGCTGGGCAAGCGCCCGGTGACCGAGGTGCATGTCGTCCGGCTGGGGTGACAGGCGGGCGCCGCGCCGCTATCCTGCGCCCGCTTTTTGCACGATCGTCGGTATTCCATGGGCTGGTTCTCCGGCTTCGTCGTCTATGCGCTCCTCTGGTGGGTGCTGTTCTTCATGGCGCTGCCGTGGGGCAACCGCACCGCGGCCGAGCTCGGCCATGAGGTCCTGCCCGGCCACGCGTCCAGCGCGCCGGTGAAGCCGCGCCTCTGGCTCAAGGTCGCGATCGTCACCTTGACCGCCGCGGTCCTCTGGGGCGCGGTGGACGTCGTGGTGCTCAACGACTGGATCTCGTTCCGCACCTCCCCCGGCGCGGTCTGGGGCAAATGAGCTACTGCGACGCCGCGCCGGGCCATCCGCTGCACGGGCCCTACCACGACCGCGAATACGGATTCCCGGCGAGCGACGAGCGCGTGCTGTTCGAGCGGCTCGCCCTCGAGATCAACCAGGCCGGGCTCTCCTGGCTCCTGATGCTCAAGAAGCGCGAGGGCTTCAACGCGGCCTTCGACGGGTTCGACGTCGACCGGGTGGCCGATTACGGCGAACGGGACGTCGCGCGCCTCCTCGCCGACGCCGCCATCATCCGCAATCGGCTCAAGATCGCGGCGGTGATCGAGAACGCGCGCCGCATCCGCGCGCTGCGCGAGAGCCACGGCGGGTTCGCCCCATGGCTCGCCGCGCACCATCCGCGCGACAAGGCGGACTGGGTGAAGCTGTTCAAGAAGACCTTCAAGTTCACCGGCGGCGAGGTGACCGGCGAGTTCCTGATGTCGATCGGCTATCTGCCCGGCGCGCATGCGCCCGACTGCCCGGTCGCCGCGCGCATCCGGGCGCTCGACCCGCCCTGGACGCGCGTCTGCGCCTGACCGTTTCTCCACTGTTGACAATCTGCCGCGCCGCGGCCGACACTCGACCAACCAACCATAAGGCTTCACGTCCGGCTCATGCCGGCTTCACGAAAGGAGAGTGCGATGCGCATGTCTCGGTTCGTGTGTTCCGCCCTTCTCGCCGCCGCCCTCGCCGCCGCGTCCTTCGGCCCCGCGCGGGCCGATTCGCACAAGATCCGCATCGGGCTGGTGCTCGGCGGCTCGGGCTTCCACATCCCGAGCTACGTCGCCATGGAAAAGGGCTACTACAAGAAGAACGGCATCGACGCGAAGTGGGTGGAGATGGCGGGCCGCGCGCTGATCTCGGCGACGCTCGCCGGCCAGATCGATACCATCCCGATCCCTTCGGGCGGTGCGCAGGTCGCGCTCAAGGGCCGGCCGCTCAAATACATCGTGAACGAGTCGCTGCGCTCCCAGTGGACCATGGTCGTGCCGAAGTCGATCACCAAGGTCTCCCAACTCAAGGGGCTGACGCTCGGCTACGGCCAGGAGGGCGCCGCCAATTACGACGAGGGCGCGGCCGTGCTTGCCCGCTTCTTCCATATGACGCCGGGCAAGGACTACAAGGTGATCTCGTTCCAGAGCGCCAGCGGCCAGCTCGCCGCGCTGTTCCACGGCGACGTGAAGGGCGTGCTGGTCGACGTGCCGCACGCCGCCAAGGCGATCAAGGCGGGCTATCACGTGCTCCTGCGCACCGGGGACTACCTGCCGCGTGTCGGCGGCTGCTTCTGGGTGACGAAGAAGTTCTTCGACGACAACCCCGACACGGTGAAGGGCTTCATCAAATCCATCGCCGAGGGCGTCGAGTATTTCCGTTCGCACAAGGAGGGGTCGATTCCGATCCTGAAAAAGTATCTCGGCTTCAAGGACGACCAGACCGCCGGCATCGTCTGGGACCAGCTCCACGATGCGTTCGGCGCGGAAATGCCCAAGCCGCTGATCCGCGCGTTGTTCGCCTCGCGCCGCAAGATGATGATCCGCACGCACATCTGGCCGAAGGACAAGCCGCTGCCCGATCCCGAGCAATGGGTGGCGCGCGACCTTCTCGACAAGACCTTGGCGGAGATCCACTACACACCGACCAAGATCGGCCCGAAGTCGTAGGACCGACGTCCGATGCAAAGCGGCCGAAATAGCGGCCGTTCGTTCTGCGAGCCCGACTCGGAACGAAGGGAGCGGGCCCGAGGCGCTGCCAACTTATAAGTCGTCATGCCCGGCCTTGAGCCGGCATCCACGCCTATCTTCTCCTTTTGGCGCACTCCGCGCGCCGTCCGTGGATGGCCGGGACAAGCCCGGCCATGACGGTTGAGGATTTCATCGATGGCGGAGTCCCACTCGCGGCTTTTCCCGTGAGATTCGTAGAGCGAACGGAGTTCGACGGCGATCGTGTCGCCGCGCTTGCCCCGCACGCCGGTCGCCGCGACAATGACGGCCTCGCGCCGCCGGGGGAGGAAGAATGTACGTCCACGACATGCCGGAGCCGTACCGGTCGCGGCTGGTGAACCAGCCGATGCCCGAGTTCGACCCGACGCAATGCGTCGCGGGTCCGCCGCTTCGCGAGCGGCGCATCGCGCTGATCACCACGGCGGGGCTCCACATGCATGGCGACCGGCCCTTCGTGCCGGGCCAGGCGGACTGGCGCGAGATCCCGGACGGTGCCGACCTGGCGGAGATCGTCACCAGCCACATCGCGCCCAACTTCGACCGCACCGGAATGATGACCGACATCGACACGGTCTTCCCGATCCACCGGCTGCACGAGCTGACCGCCGCCGGCGCCATCGGAGGCGCGGCTTCCCGCCATTACGGTTTCATGGGGTCGACGCCCCCCACCGCCTACGAGGGCGTCATCGGCGCCCTGGCGCGCGACATGAAGCGCGATGGCGTCAACGGGGTGATCCTCGCCGGCGTCTGACCCATGTGCACGCGCGCCGTGTGCGGGCTGGCCCATTACCTGGAACGCGAAGGCATCCCGACCGCGCTGATCGGCGCAATCCGCGACCACGTGGCGCTGCTGCGCCCGCCGCGCGCGCTGGTGGTCTCGTTCGAGCTGGGCCGCCCGTTCGGCGCGCCCGATGCGCCCGACTTCCAGCGCCGCGTGCTCTCGCGCGTGCTCGGCCTCCTCGAGCGCACCGACGGGCCGATCCTCGAGGACTTCCCCGAGCCGCCGCCGGCGCCGACGCCGGGCGCGGGCCGCTGGTCGCCGCCGCCTGATCCCGACCTGCCGTCCGTTCCGCCCGCCGACCCCGCATCCCTCGCCGACGCGGTCCGGGCCGAGATCGCGCGCCTTCGCCCGCTGCGCGATCGGTGGGTGCGCGACCGTGGCGGGCGGCAGTTCGACCGCATCACCGGACTCGATCTCGACCGGATCGTGGACCTGATCGTCGCCTACACGCGCTCGACCGCCATCGCCAACCCGCTGCCCGCCTATGCGCTCGACCGCACGGTCAAGTTCGCCGCCGACGACCTCAAGCATTTCTACTACCAGGCGGGCCTCGCGCGCCCCGGTCACGTCACCGACATCGCGCTCGACGACTGGTTCTTCGGTACGACGCTCGCGGGCGAGATGCTGCTCCGGCTGCGCACGGCACTCCTCGGCTCGGACGATCCCGAGCTGCGCCGGTTCGGCGAGACCTCGCTCCTCCCCGCGCCCCAGGCCCACCGCCGGCCGCGCGGCTAGCGGGCGGTCGCTGCCGCCGGCTTCGATGGACAAGGCTGCGGGGCCGACCTGAAGCTGCGATTCCCGTCCGAATTCGGAACCCCAGCCTTGGCCGAACCGCGCGCGGAACGACGACTGGCGGCGATCCTGGCCGCCGATGTGGCCGGCTATTCGCGCCTCATGGGCGCCGACGAGGAAGGCACGCTGGCGGCGCTCAAGGCGCACCGGCGCGAGCTGGTCGATCCCACCATCGCCGAGCATCGCGGGCGCATCGTCAAGACCACGGGCGACGGGCTGCTCGCCGAGTTCGCGAGCGTTGTCGACGCGGTGCGTTGCGCGGTCGCGATCCAAGAGGGCATGGCCGAGCGCGACGCCGCTGTGCCCGAGGACCGGCGCATCGCCTTCCGCATCGGCGTCAATCTGGGCGACATCATCATCGACGAGGACGACATCTACGGCGACGGGGTGAACGTCGCCGCACGCCTCGAAGGGCTGGCCGAGCCGGGCGGCATCTGCATCGGCCGCGCGGCGCGCGACCAGGTGCGCGACCGGCTCGATCTCGATCTCGAAGATATCGGCGAGCAGGCGGTGAAGAACATCGCCCGGCCGGTGCGCGTGTTCCGCGTCAAGCTGCCGGCCCCCGAGGCCGAGGCGCCCGCCGCGCTCGCCCTGCCCGACAAGCCGTCGATCGCGGTGCTGGCGTTCGCCAATATGTCGGGCGATCCCGAACAGGAATATTTCGCCGACGGCATCGCCGAGGACATCATCACCGCGCTCTCGCGCTTCCGCTGGTTCTTCGTCATCGCGCGCAACTCGTCCTTCACCTACAAGGGCCAGGCGGTCGACGTGAAGCAGGTCGCGCGCGAGCTCGGCGTGCAGTACGTCCTCGAGGGCAGTGTCCGCAAGGCGGGCAACCGGGTGCGCATCACCGCCCAGCTCATCGACGCGCTGACCGGCCGGCACGTCTGGGCCGAGCGCTACGACCGCGACCTCACCGACATCTTCGCCGTGCAGGACGAGATCACCGAGACCATCGCCGGCGCCGTCGCGCCAAGCTTCGTCTCCGCCGAGGCGCGGCGCGCCGAGCGCAAGCGGCCCGAGGACCTCGACGCCTGGGACTTGGCGCTGAAAGGCAATTGGCATTTGGCGCAGAGCGGGCGCGAGAACGTTGCGGCAGCCGTGTCGCTGTTCGAGGCCGCCATTGCCCGCGAACTCGAAAAGCGTGGTCGCCCTCAGCGGGCTCGCGACCGCCCGCGGGTGGCGCATGATGTACCGCTGGTCCGACGATCCCGAGACCGAACGCGTTCGCGCCTTGGACGCCGCGAAGCACGCGGTCGCAATCGACGACCAGGACGCCTATGCCCATCTTGCGTTGAGCCGGGTCCTTTACAATTCCGGTGATCGCGAGGGAGCCTTCAGCGCCGCCCAGCGGGCGGTCGAAATCAACCCAAATCTTGCATTGGCCGAAGGGTTCCTCGCGCAGCGGCACGCGTCGCGCGGCGATTATGACGAGGCGATTTTCCACGCCGACCGTGCGGCGCGCCTCAGCCCGCGCGATCCCGCGAACTGGTTCTGGATGTTTGCCCGCGCGTCGGCTGCCTTCGGAATGGGAAACTACGATGAATGCCGCTCGTGGGCGCGCGCCATGACCGAGAAGGCCCCGGATTTTCCCGCTGGCTGGTCGCTTCTCGCGTCGAGCCAAGCCCACCTCGGAAACCTCGAAGGGGCCCGCGAGGCAGTGCAGCGCTACCGCGATCTCGTTCCCGAAGCGTCGTTGCGCTTGATCCGCCGGATTACGCACGCACAGTCATGGCCGGAGGTCCTGGAGCGCCAAATGGAAGGCCTGCGGATGGCCGGCATGCCCGAGTGACAGCCGGCCAACTTGATTTTCGGTATAAATTCCTGTATACGAGCGGCGGGTTGCGCGGTTTTCAGCCTGCTATGTCGCCTCAAGGAATTTTTCCCCGTGTTTTCAGGCGACATCTCTGCAAGATCAACGGGTTATGAGGCGACATAGAGGCGACATCGGGCGACGTAGAGGAGACATAGAGGCGACATCGGGCGACATAGAGGAGACATCGGGCGACATAGAGGAGACATTGAGGAGACATTGACGCGACCTGGGAAGACTCGGCGCGACGGCGGGGCAACGGCGGGGCGCACTCAGCCGCCGGTTGCAGCGCGGCCGGTCAACGCGCGGCGCGGCGGGGGCGGCATCGGTTCGGCGCCGCAGACCACCGCGGCGCTCGCGCCCTCCGCCTTCGCCCGGTACATGGCGGCGTCGGCCTGGCGCAGCAGCGTGTCGGCGTCCTCGGCGTCGTCGGGATAGACCGCGATGCCGATCGCCACGCCCAGCTCGAACGCCGCGCCGTCCACCGCGATCGGCCGGGCGAAGGCGGCGATGATGCGTTCCGACACGCGGCGGGGTCCGGCCGCGCCGGCGCCGGTCTCCAGGATGATCGCGAACTCGTCGCCGCCGACCCGCGCCACCGTGTCGGCCTGGCGCAGCACCGCGCGCAGGCGGCAAGCGGCTTCGCCCAGCGCGGCGTCGCCCGCCGCGTGGCCCAGCGCATCGTTCACGTCCTTGAAGCGGTTGAGGTCGATCAGCATCAGGGCGACGTGGCGCCCGCTGCGGTCGGCGACGGCCAGCGCGTGGGCGAGACGGTTGTGGAACAGGTTGCGGTTGGGGAGGCCGGTCAAGACGTCGATGAAGGCGAGCCGCTCGATTTCGCGCTTGGCGCGGGCCAGCGCATCGGCCTCGCGCGCGAGCCGCGCCGTTTCCAATTCCAGCAGGCGCAACCGCTCCGCGGTGCCGCGACGCGTGCGCACCGCGCGGCAGAGGGCGAGCGCGAGGAACAGGGCCGCGACGAACGCGGCAAGGGAGATTTGTGCCGACGTCATCAACTCCCGGTTGTAGCCGCAAGAGGCTTAACTCTTCGTGAAGATCGCCCGCCGAGGCGCAACGGATCGTTAAGCGGCAGGGCGGAGCATCGCATTATGCGCGCGCCCTTCGTCCTCCTCGCGCTTGCCGCCCTGGCCCCCGCGACAGCGCGGGCCGAGACGATCACCGTGACGGCCGAGACCTGCGCGGCGCTCGCCGAATACCTGCCGGCGCCCGACGTGGCGTACCGGCCGGGCGTCGATGTGAACGGCAACCCGGTCGCGCCGGCCGATCTCGGCGGCACGCCGCAGATCGAGGTGCCGCAGGACTTCACCATCGCCATCACGGTCGAGATCGCGCGGGTGCTCGGCATCCCGGCCTTCCCCGACCCGGCCCGGCCGCAGGACGATACCTACAAGCCCGAGGCGAACATCGGCATCGTGACCTACAAGGACGGCAGGTTCGCCTTCAACGGCCAGCCCTTGCAGTCCGACGCCGAGGCCGCGCTCGCCAGGCTCTGCGAGCGCCAGGCCCGTCGCCGCCCTCGTTAGGCGCGCGTGGACATCGCACCGGCCTTCGCCTAATTTGCCGCCCCATGCGCATGTCCCGCTTTTTCCTGCCGACCCTGAAGGAGGTGCCGGCCGAGGCGCAGATCGTCTCGCACCAGCTCATGCTGCGCGCGGGCATGATCCGCCAGTCCGCCTCGGGCATCTATTCGTGGCTGCCGCTGGGCTTCCGCGTCCTCAAGAACGTCGAGCGCATCGTTCGCGAGGAGCAGGACGCCGCCGGCTGCCAGGAGCTCCTGATGCCGACCATCCAGTCGGCCGAGTTGTGGCGCGAGTCCGGCCGCTACGACGATTACGGCAAGGAGATGCTGCGCATCCTCGACCGGCACGAGCGCGAGCTCCTCTACGGTCCGACCAACGAGGAAATGATCGCCGATTTGTTCCGCGCCGGGGTGAAGAGCTACCGCGAGCTGCCGAAGCTGCTCTACCACATCCAGTGGAAGTTCCGCGACGAGATCCGGCCGCGCTTCGGGGTGATGCGCGGGCGCGAGTTCCTGATGAAGGACAGCTACTCGTTCGACCTCGATTACGAGGGCGCGATGCGCGCCTATAACAGGATGTTCGTGGCCTATTTGCGCACCTTCGCGCGCATGGGTCTGAAGGCGATCCCGATGCGCGCGGACTCGGGCGCGATCGGAGGAGACAAGACGCACGAATTCATCGTGCTGGCCGAGACCGGCGAGTCGCAGGTGTTCTGCCACCGCGACCTCCTCGCCTACGACGTGCCGGGCGCCGACGTCGATTACGAGGGCGATCTGCAGCCGATCGTCGACCGCTGGACCGCGCTCTACGCCGCGACCGAAGAGAAGCAGGACCCGGCGAAGCATGCCGAACTGGGCGAGGCGCTGGTCTCCGCGCGCGGCATCGAGGTCGGCCAGATCTTCTATTTCGGCACCTACTATTCAAAGCCGATGAACGTCGCCATCGCCGGGCCGGACGGCGAGCCGCGCCTCGTCGAGATGGGTTCGTACGGCATCGGCGTCTCGCGCCTGGTCGGCGCGATCATCGAGGCGCATCATGACGCGCTCGGCATCGTCTGGCCGGACTCGGTGGCGCCGTTCCGCGTCGGGCTGGTCAATCTGCGCGCGGGCGACCCTGCCTGCGACGCGGCGTGTGAGGATATTTACGCGAAGCTCCGCAACGCCGGCGTCGAGACGCTCTACGACGACCGCAACGAGCGCGCCGGCGCCAAGTTTGCCGACATGGACCTGATCGGCCTCCCGTGGCGGCTGGTCGTCGGCCCGCGCGGCCTCGCCCAGGGCAAGGTCGAGCTCAAGCGCCGCGACGGCGCCAAGGCCGAGGAGGTTTCGATCGACGCCGCCCTCGCCCGCGTGGCCGGGTAGGGCGCGCAAATGGCGGCGCGGGTGCGCCCGTGATCTTCAACGCCTTCGAGCGCATGGTGGCGGCGCGCTACCTCCGCGCGCGCCGGCAGGAAGGCTTCGTCTCGGTCATCGCCGGCTTCTCGCTCGCGGGCATCGCGCTCGGCGTCGCGACGCTGATCGTCGTGATGTCGGTAATGAACGGCTTCCGCGACGAGCTGATGGGCCGCATCCTCGGGCTCAACGGCCATCTCGGCGTCTATGCCGCGACCAACCGGCCGCTCGATAATTTCGACGCGCTCGCGGCGCAAATCCGCAAGCTGCCGCACGTGGCCCAGGTCGAGCCGGTGGTGCAAGGCCAGGCGATGGCGACGGCCGGCGGCCATTCGCACGCGGCGCTGGTGCGCGGCGTTCGGCCGGACTATCTGGCGAAGCGTGCCGAGATCGCCAACAACCTGCGCCAGGGCCGCCTCGCCGATTTCGGCGGGAAGGACACGGTGGTGCTGGGCGACCGGCTCGCATTTGCCCTTGGGGTGCGTCCCGGCGACCGCATGACGCTGATCACGCCGCAGGCGACGCCGACCGCGTTCGGCTCCGTCCCGCGCATCAAGGGCTATCGCGTGGCGGCGACGTTCGAGGCCGGCATGTACGAATACAATTCGACCTTCGTCTACATGCCGCTCGAATCCGCGCAGGCCTATTTCGACACCGGTGACGGCGTCACCGAGCTCGAGGTGATGGCCGACAATGTGGCGAACGTCGATCTCGTGCGCGCCGAAATCGCCCGCGCGCTCGCCGGTCAGCCGGTCCGCATCGTCGACTGGCGCCAGGCCAACGCCAGCTTCTTCAACGCGGTCCAGGTCGAGCGCAACGTCATGTTCCTGATCCTGACGCTGATCATCGTGGTCGCGGCGTTCAACATCGTCGCCGGCATGATCATGATGGTGAAGGACAAGGGGCGCGACATCGCCATCCTGCGCACGATGGGCGCGACACGCGGCATGGTGATGCGCATCTTCCTCCTGGCCGGCGCGACGGTGGGGGTGGTCGGCACCGCGACCGGGTTCCTGCTCGGCCTCGCCTTCTCCCTCAATATCGAGACGATCCGCCAATGGCTGCAGGGCCTCACCGGCACGCAGCTCTTCTCGCCGGAAATCTACTTCCTGTCGCACCTGCCGGCGAAGGTCGAGTCGGGTGACGTGATCGCTGTGGTCGGCATGGCGCTCGGGCTCTCCCTGCTCGCCTCGATCTACCCGTCCTGGCGGGCGGCGCGGCTCGATCCCGTGGAGGCGCTGCGCTATGAGTGAGGCGCCCCCGGCGCTCGCGCTCGAAGAGGTGGTGCGCACGTTCGAGCAGGGCGGTGCGCGGCTCGACGTATTGCAGGGCGCCTCGCTCGCGCTGGCGCCCGGCGAGGCGGTGGCGCTGGTGGCGCCGTCCGGCGCCGGCAAGTCGACGCTGCTGCACATCGCCGGCCTGCTGGAGCGCGCCGACGCGGGCGAGGTGCGCATCGCCGGCGAGGCGACCAGCGCCCTCTCGGATGCACGGCGGACCGAGCTGCGCCGCCGCGCCCTCGGTTTCGTCTACCAGTTCCATCACCTGCTGCCCGAGTTCTCGGCGCTCGAGAACGTGGTCGTGCCGCAGATGATCGCCGGCCGATCCAAGGCCACGGCGCGCGCCCGCGCGCACGAGCTGCTGGCGATGATGGGCCTCGCCCAGCGCGAGACACACCGGCCGGCGCGGCTGTCCGGCGGGGAGCAGCAGCGCGTCGCCGTCGTGCGCGCGCTGGCCAACCGGCCGAGCGTGCTCCTCGCCGACGAGCCCACGGGCAACCTCGACCAGAGGACGGCGGACGGCGTGTTCGACGCGCTCGCCCGCCTGTTGCGCGAGACCGGCACGGCGGCGCTGATCGCCACACACAACCCCGACCTCGCCGCCCGCCTCGACCGCCGAGTCACCATCGAAAACGGCAAGCTGCGGGCGATGTAGCGGCACCCGAATCGGGCGGGCGGCCCCGATTCGTTCACGGGATCAAGATCCTCAACTGGCGTCGCAAGTCCGGGTCGTTTTCGACAAGATGCGGGGTGGCCCTCGCGGGGCGTAACCGACATATTGGTGTTTCCCGTTTTGTTCGAGAAACGCCGGAATCGGGCGGGGAATCGGGCTGGGGACAAGCCGGTATGTTCGCGGAATGTTCATGCTGTCGGTCACCCGGTGATGTGGAATGAATAGGGCATGGCGCACGCCGATTTCGTCCATCTGCACGTCCATTCCGCCTACTCGCTGAGCGAGGGCGCCATCCGCATCGCCGAGCTGGTGAAGCTGTGCGCCGCCGAGCGCATGCCGGCCGTCGCGGTCACCGACACCGGCAATCTGTTCGGCGCGCTGGAATTCTCCGAGGCGGCGGCGAAGGCGGGCGCGCAGCCGATCACCGGCTGCCAGCTTTTCGTCGCCCGGCCCGACCAGCCGCAGGCGGGCATCGTCGCCGTGCCGAACGGCGCGGCGCAGCCCGTGGGGCGCGAGGCGCCGCCCGACGAGCTGGTGCTGCTGGTGCAGGACGAGCAGGGCTACCTCAACCTCTCGGCCTTGTCGTCGCGCGCGTTCACCGAGACGCCGGCCGGCATTGCGCCCCGCGTGACCATGGACGAGGTGGCGCGCCATTCGGCCGGGCTGATCGCGCTGACCGGCGGGCCACGCGGGCTGATCGGGCGTCTGCTCGCCGACGGCCAGCTCCAGGCCGCGCGCGAAATGCTGGAGCGGCTGGAGGCGGCCTTCCCCGGCCGGCTCTATGTCGAGCTGATGCGCCACGGGATGGAGGCCGAGAACCGCATCGAGGGCGATTTGATCGACCTCGCCTACGAGCGCGGGCTGCCCCTGGTCGCGACCAATGACGTCTATTTCGCGACCGAGGTCATGTACGAGGCGCACGACGCGCTGATCTGCATCGCCAACTCGACGCACGTCGCCGAGGCGAAGCGCCGCCGTTTCACGCCCGACCATCGCTTCCGCACGGCGGCGGAGATGCGGGCCTTGTTCGCCGACCTGCCCGAGGCGGTGGACAACACGCTGGTTATCGCGCGGCGCTGCGCCTTCCGCCCGAAGCCGCGCAAGGAGATCCTGCCGGCCTTCCCGATCCCGGACGGCAAGTCGGAGGCCGACGTCCTGGCCGAGGCGGCGCGGGCGGGACTCGAACGCCGCCTCGCCAACCACGTGTACTCCGAGGAAATGGACGCGGCCGCGCGCGAGGCGGCGGCGACGCCTTATCGCGAGCGGCTGGACTACGAGCTCGACGTCATCGTGAAGATGGGCTTTCCCGGCTACTTCATGATCGTTGCCGAATTCATCCAGTGGGCGAAGGAGCACGGCATCCCGGTGGGGCCGGGACGCGGGTCGGGTGCGGGCTCGGTGGTCGCCTGGGCGCTCACCATCACCGACCTCGACCCGTTGCGCTTCGGGCTGCTGTTCGAGCGGTTCCTCAACCCCGACCGCGTGTCCATGCCCGACTTCGACGTCGATTTCTGCCAGGACCGCCGCGACGAGGTGATCGCGCACGTGCAGTCGACCTATGGCCGTGACCGGGTGGCCCAGATCATCACGTTCGGAAAGCTCCAGGCGCGGGCGGCGCTGCGCGATGTCGGGCGCGTGCTCGGCATGCCATACGGCCAGGTCGATCGCCTGTCCAAGATGGTGCCGTACAACCCGGCGCACCCGCCGACCCTGGAGGACGCGCTGAAGGCCGAGCCGCGCCTCGCCCAGGCGCGCGCCGAGGACGAGACCGTCGCGAAGCTGATCGACATCGCGATGAAGCTGGAGGGCTTGTACCGCCACGCCTCGACGCACGCCGCGGGCGTCGTGATCGGCGACCGGCCGCTCGAAAAGCTCCTGCCGCTCTATCGCGATCCGCGGTCGGAGATGATCGCGACCCAGTTCTCGATGAAGTACACCGAGGCGGCGGGCCTCGTGAAGTTCGACTTCCTCGGCCTCAAGACGCTTACGGTGCTCGCGCGCACCGTCGAGCACTTGCGGAAACGCGGCATCGAGATCGACCTCGCTCGCATCCCGTTCAGCGACCCGAAGACGTTCGAGATGCTGGGCCGCGGCGAGGCGACCGGGGTGTTTCAGATGGAAAGCGCGGGCATGCGCGATGTCCTGCGCCAGATGCGCCCCGACAAGTTCGAGGATTTGATCGCGCTGGTCGCGCTCTACCGCCCCGGCCCGATGGAGAACATCCCGAAATACATCGCGGTGAAGGCGGGCCGCGAGGAGCCCGATTACCTGCACCCTGTCCTGGAGCCCATCCTGAAGGAAACCTTCGGGGTGATGATCTACCAGGAGCAGGTGATGCGCGTGGCGCAGGATTTGGCCGGCTTCTCGCTCGCCAAGGCCGACGTGATGCGCCGCGCGATGGGCAAGAAGATCAAGTCCGAGATGGACGCGCTGCGCCAGGAGTTCATCGACGGCGCGGTGGCGAATGGGGTCGACGCCAAACGCGCCGCCGCCATCTTCGACCAGGTCGACAAGTTCGCGGGGTACGGGTTCAACAAGTCGCATGCTGCGGCCTATGCGCTGGTCGCGTGGCAGACGGCGTGGCTCAAGGCCAACTACCCGGTCGAGTTCTTCGCCGCGACCATGACCTACGACATGGGCTCGACCGACAAGCTCAATTTGTTCCGTCAGGAGCTGCAGCGGCTGGGCATCAAGCTTTTGCCGCCCGACATCAACCGGTCGGAGGCCCAGTTCGCGGTCGAGGACGGCGCCGTGCGCTACGCGCTCGCCGCCATCAAGAACGTCGGCCAGCATGCAATGGAATCGCTCGTCGCGGAGCGCGCGGAGAACGGCCCCTTCGCCGACCTCTCCGATTTCGTCGCGCGCGTCGACTCGCGCGTCGCCAACAAGCGCCAGCTCGAGAACCTGATCCGCGCCGGCGCGTTCGACACGCTCGACCCCAACCGCAAGCGCCTGTTCGAGGGCGCCGATCTGCTAGTCCGGCTCGCGGGCTCGGCGGCGGGCGGGCGCGACGCCTCGCAGCCCAGCCTGTTCGCCGGCGAGGACGGCGCCGCGGCGCGCCCGCGCCTCAACCTTCCCGAGACCGCCGACTGGCCGGCGCTGGAGCGCCTGGCGCAGGAGTTCGAGGCGATCGGGTTCTACCTATCCGCCCATCCGCTCGACGCCTACGGCAAGTCGCTCGCACGCATCGGCGTGGTGTCGTCGGGCGAGATCGCCGAGCGGCTGGCGGGCGCCGAGGCGCGCCGGCTCAAGCTCGCCGGCGTCGTCGTCCGCAAGCAGGAGCGCACGTCATCGCGCGGCAACCGCTTCGCCTATGTTCAGCTGACCGACGCCGACGGCGTGTTCGAGGTGCTGGTCTTCGCTGAGCTCTTGGCCATTGCGCGGGACAAGTTCGAATCCAACACGCCGCTCCTCGTCACGGTCGAGGCGCGGGCGGAGGGCGAGGAGATCAAGCTCACCGGCCAGGCGGTCGAGGCGCTTGACGCGGCCGTCGCCAACGCCGTCGCCGGGCTCCGCGTCCACCTCGCCGACCCCAAGCCGCTCGACGAGCTGCGCGACGTGTTCGCCCGTGGCAAGCGGGGCAGGGGGCGGGTCAGCCTCGTCCTCGCGCTGGACGCCGAGCGCGAGGTCGAGATCGCGCTGCCCGAGGCCTACGCCATCTCGGCCGACATGCGCGCGCGCATCTCGTCACTCCCCGGCGTCACCGTGGCGGATATCTGACCATAGCGTACGCTAGGGACATGAAAGAAATTTGGTGGTTGTGCGGCTAAGGTGACGAAATGCCAGAGCCAAACATTGACGACGCGATCAGATTTGTTCGGGATTGTGTCCGTCACCCTCGATCAGAAGGGTATAGCAATTATGGATATGAAGTATACATACCCGGGATAATCCACTTTTATCTTAAAGAAGTTGAGCGAGATACCGGGCATGGTTTTCTAGCGCATACCGGTCGAGGCGAATCGCTATCGCCAATTTTCTTGGAAGCAGGTTGGGAGCTGTGTCGGCGCGGGATCTTCCGGCCAGGAATCAAGAACGTCCGTGCCCAGGCGACTTCTGACGGTGCCAGTGGTTGCGGTTACTCATTGACTACGGCCGGTCGCGCTTGGCTGCAGAGTTCTGTTGAAGACTTTGTACCGGTTGATCCGAGCCGATATGCGTCACTGATTGGTCGTTTTCGCGAACGTTTGGGAGAAAGCTTTTTCCGACGTGGGCAAGAGGCCGCCCGCTGTCATTTCGCATCCGCGTATCTAGCTTGTTGCGCGATGTCTGGTGCGGCAGCCGAATCAATCCTTCTCAGAGTCGCGATCGTTAAGAGACCGTTTGAAAAGGCTTGGTGATTTGGGCGGTCTCGTGATGCAAGCTGGCCGATGTGGACGCCAGCGACGCGAGGCCGTATGGCCGAGATCGAGAGGAAGACCAAGCGCTATCCGACCGATCTGACGGACGAAGAGTGGGGCGAAGGTTGAGCCCTGATCTGCCGGGGTCGGCGCGAACCGGCCGACCGCGCGGAACCGATCTTCGCGAGGTCTTGAATGCGATCCGCTATCTGGCCCGAACGGGATGCGGGTGGCGGATGCTGCCGAAGGACTTCCCGCCGTGGCAGACGGTGTACTGGTGGTTCCGCCGGTTCGTGCGCGCCTTGCTGTTCCGCACCATCCATGACATCGCGTTGATGATGGATCGCGAGCGAGCCGGTCGCGAGGCGAGCCCCACGGGCGGGGTCATCGACAGCCAGTCGGTCAAGGCGCCGGCGGCGAAGGTCAGGGGCTACGATGCCGGCAAGAAAATCACGGGCCGAAAGCGTCACGTGGCCGTCGATACCGACGGCCGCCTCCTGATGGTCAACCTGACGACCGCCGACATCTCGGACTCGGCCGGCGCCCAGGCGATCCTCGCGGCGATCCGCAAGCGCTGGCCCTGGCTCAAGCATCTGTTCGCCGACGGCGCCTACGACCGGGGCAAGCTCATGGACAAAGCTGCCTTCCTCGACTTCGTCATCGAAGTCGTCCGCCGCATCGACACCGAGCCGGGCTTCAAGGTGCTGCCGCGACGATGGGTGGTGGAGCGAACCCTCGGCTGGATGACGCGCTGGCGACGGTTGGTCCGCGATTATGAGCAACGCCTCGACGTCTCCGAAGCCATGATCCACGTCGCCATGGGAAGCCTCCTGTTGCGAAGGATCAGCCATTGATCGCGTTTCCAAACGGACTTAAGACCGGTGACGAACGACGCGTTTACAGCGCGTATCGTGCCGCAAATGGTAGAAGTCGGGTCGAAAGCCAAATCATTGGGCAGTTGGCTCAACCGATAAGCGGACAATTCCACAACGCTATGGAGCTGCTCAAATATTGGCGCGATGAGGCTGCGCACGGTTCCGACTCTGAAATTTCCGAGTTTGAAGCATATGAAGCCTTAGCCCGTTTACTCCGGCTCGCAAGTTTTACAAGCGACAACTGGGATGCGCTTAGAGTCCGTTTGGAAACGCGATCAATGGCTGATCCTTCGCAACAGGAGGCTTCCCATGGCGACGTGGATCATGGCTTCGGAGACGTCGAGGCGTTGCTCATAATCGCGGACCAACCGTCGCCAGCGCGTCATCCAGCCGAGGGTTCGCTCCACCACCCATCGTCGCGGCAGCACCTTGAAGCCCGGCTCGGTGTCGATGCGGCGGACGACTTCGATGACGAAGTCGAGGAAGGCAGCTTTGTCCATGAGCTTGCCCCGGTCGTAGGCGCCGTCGGCGAACAGATGCTTGAGCCAGGGCCAGCGCTTGCGGATCGCCGCGAGGATCGCCTGGGCGCCGGCCGAGTCCGAGATGTCGGCGGTCGTCAGGTTGACCATCAGGAGGCGGCCGTCGGTATCGACGGCCACGTGACGCTTTCGGCCCGTGATTTTCTTGCCGGCATCGTAGCCCCTGACCTTCGCCGCCGGCGCCTTGACCGACTGGCTGTCGATGACCCCGCCCGTGGGGCTCGCCTCGCGACCGGCTCGCTCGCGATCCATCATCAACGCGATGTCATGGATGGTGCGGAACAGCAAGGCGCGCACGAACCGGCGGAACCACCAGTACACCGTCTGCCACGGCGGGAAGTCCTTCGGCAGCATCCGCCACCCGCATCCCGTTCGGGCCAGATAGCGGATCGCATTCAAGACCTCGCGAAGATCGGTTCCGCGCGGTCGGCCGGTTCGCGCCGACCCCGGCAGATAGGGCTCAACCTTCCCCCACTCTTCGTCCGTCAGATCGGTCGGATAGCGCTTGGTCTTCCTCTCGATCTCGGCCATACGGCCTCGCGTCGCTGGCGTCCACATGGCCAGCTTGAATCACGAGACCGCCCAAATCACCAAGCCTTTTCAAACGGTCTCTGACGACTTCTGCCCAGAGCACGTGAGTCGATCCTCGCGCCGCGAACGGCATTCGCGGCCTGGCCGGGATGACATTCGGGAGGTTTATTTCTCCGCCCGGTGCAGCGCCTCCCAGATGCGGTCGGGCGAGAACGGCGTATCGAGATGGGTCACGCCGCGGGTCGCCAGCGCATCGAGCACCGCGCAGGGCGTCGCGCCGAGCGAGCCCGCGGTGCCGGCCTCGCCGCAGCCTTTCACGCCAAGCGGGTTGGTGGTCGCGGGCTGCGGGTTGGTCGAGAACGCGATCGACGGCAGGTCGTCGGCGCGCGGCATGGCGTAGTCCATGAACGAGCCGGATAGCAACTGGCCGTGGTTGTCGTACACGGTCCGCTCCAGCAGCGCCTGTCCGACGCCCTGGCCGATGCCGCCATGCACCTGGCCTTCGACGACCATCGGGTTGATCATCGTGCCGAAATCGTCGACGACGGTGTAGCGCAGGACGTGCGTCTCGCCGGTCTCGGGATCGACCTCGACCTCGCAGACGTGGCAGCCATTGGGGTAGGTCGAGGGCGTGGTGTCGTAGCTCACCCACGCGTCGAGCCTGGCCGGCACGCCCTCGGGCAGGCCCGCAAGGCCGCGTGTCCGCTCGGCGAGCTCCATGATGCCGATGGACCGGTCGGTGCCGGCAACGCGGAAGCGGCCCTGGGCGAACTCGATGTCTTCGACCGCGGTCTCCAGCACGTGGCCGGCGAGCTTCCGCCCGTTCTCGATGACCGCCTCGGACGCCTGCAGGATCGCGCCCGACGACGCGATGGCCGAGCGCGACCCGCCCGAGCCGCCCGGCCCGCGCATCAGGTCGGAGTCGGACTGGTCGAGCCGGATGCGCTCGAACGGGATGCCGAGCGTCTGGGCCAGCACTTGGGCGAAGGGCGAGGAATGGCCGGTGCCCATGTCCTTGCCGGCCATGATCAGCGTCACCGTGCCGTCGTCGTTGAAGCGGATGTCGGCCAACTCCTTGCCCGGCGGCGCGGTGATCTCGAGGTATGTCGCGAGCCCGATGCCGCGCAGCCTGCCGCGCTTTTCCGATTCCGCACGGCGGGCGGGGAAGCCCTTCCAGTCCGCCGCCTCCAGCGCCTTCTCCATGCAGCCGGGGAAGTCGCCGGAATCGTAGAGCGCGCCCGAAGGCGTCTTGTAGGGCATCTGGTCCTTGCGGATCAGGTTGCGCCGGCGCAGCTCGATACGGTCGATCCCCGTGTCACGCGCCGCCTGGTCGATCAGCCGCTCCATCACGTACTTGGATTCGGGCCGGCCGGCGCCGCGATAGGGGCCGGTCGGCACGGTGTTGGTGAACACCGCCTGCATCGCCACGCTGAAGACGGGCGTCTTGTAGACGCTGATCAGGTTCTTGGTCAGCACGTTGGTGAAGGGCGCCGGCCCCATCGCGGTGACGTAGGCGCCGCAATCGCCCCAGCCGTTGATGCGCACGGCGAGGAAGTTGCCGTCCTTGTCGAGCGCCAGCTCCGCGTCGACCAGGCTGGCGCGGCCCTGCTGGTCGGTGACGAAGCTCTCGTGCCGCTCGGCCACCCACTTGACCGGCCGGCCGATCTTCTTCGCGCCGTAGAGCGTGATCACCGTGCCGTCATAGGCCTGCCCCTTCATGCCGAACGAGCCGCCGACGTCGCCCGAGACGACGCGGAGCTTGGGCGGCGGCACTTTTAGTACGTTGGCGGCGATCGCGCCGCGCAGACCGAACGCCCCCTGGCTCGGCGCGTAGAGCGTGTACTTCTCCGCCGCCGGGTCATAGCTCGCCAGCGCCGCGCGCGGCTCCATCGCGTTGCACACGACCCGGTTGTTGTCGAGCCGCAGCTTGGTGACGTGCGCCGCCTTGGCGAAGGCGGCGTCGACCGCGGCGGGGTCGCCCTCCAGCCAGTCGAGGCAGAGATTCTCCGGCACCTCGTCGAACAGCACGGGCATGTTCTTGGCGCGCGCCTGGGTCATGTCGACGACCGCCGGCAGCGTCTCGATCTCGACCTCGATCAGCTCGGCCGCGTCCTTGGCCTGGGCCAGCGTCCCGGCGATCACCGCGGCGATGCCGTCCCCCACATGGCGCACCCGGTCGGTCGCCAGCGCCGGGTGGTTGGGCGCCTTCAGCGGGTTCCCGTCGCGGCCCTTGAGCGGCATGATGTTAGGCAGCCCGCCGATGCCGTCGGCCTCTAGGTCCTTGCCGGTGACGACGGCCAGCACGCCCGGCGCCTTGGCGGCGGCGGCGGTGTCGATGGCCTTGATCCGCCCGTGCGCGACGGTCGAGCGCAGGATGAAGGCGTGCGCTTCGTTCGGGAGGCTCACGTCGTCGGTATAGCGCCCGCCGCCGGTGAGAAGGCGCGGGTCCTCGGTGCGCAGGACCGGCTGGCCCACGGCGAATCTCAGGTCGAAGGCGGCGTCATCGGGCATGGCTCGCTCTCTCGGGATGGGGGGAAACGGAGGTGGCGCGGACTCTGGCAAATAGGGCGCGACGGCGCAACCGTCACGCGGCATGCCGCGGGCCTTGCAACGGGCGACGCGCCGGGCTATCTAGCGACCATCAAACCGCACGCGGGAAACGGGGGCCAGGTGGCCCGCCGGTCCGGTGTCCCGGCCTTGCCCGGGGCTCAACCCCGCGGAGGCCAACCGGAGAAAGGACCCGCATCCCATGGCGATGCCGACCTTCACCATGCGCCAGCTCCTCGAAGCCGGCGTGCATTTCGGACACCATACCAGGCGCTGGAACCCGAAGATGGCGCCCTACATCTTCGGCGAGCGCAACAACATCCACATCATCGACCTCGAGCAGTCCGTGCCGATGCTGTACGCGGCGCTTCAGGCTGTGCGCGACATCGTGGCCGGGCGCGGCCGTGTGCTGTTCGTCGGCACCAAGCGCCAGGCGAGCGAGCAGATCGCCGATGCCGCCAAGCGCTGCGGGCAGTACTACGTCAACCACCGCTGGCTCGGCGGCACGCTGACCAACTGGAAGACCATCACCGCCTCGATCCGCCGGCTGCGCGACCTCGACGAGAAGCTCGCCGGCGAGGTCGAAGGGCTGACCAAGAAGGAGCTCCTCGGCCTCACCCGCGAGCGCGACAAGCTGGAGCGCGCACTGGGCGGCATCAAGGAGATGGGCGGGCTGCCCGACATCCTGTTCGTGATCGACACCAACAAGGAGGGAATCGCGATCCAGGAGGCGGCGAAGCTCGGCATCCCGGTGGTCGCGGTGATCGATTCGAACTGCGATCCCGAAAAGATCACCTTCCCGATCCCCGGCAACGACGACGCGATCCGCTCGATCGCGCTCTATTGCCGGCTGGTCTCCGACGCGGTGCTCGACGGGCTGCAGCAGGAGATGATCGCCTCCGGCGAGGATGCCGGTGCGTCCGAGGAGCCGATGGAGGAACGGATTCCCGCCGAGACCATTGCCGAGGCGGGGGACGCGACGATGGAGAACGCGGCGGAGATCGAGCCGCAATAGGGCTCTTTCCGACCGACCACAAGGAGACGTGAGCATGGCCGAGATCACCGCCCAGCTGGTGAAGGAGCTTCGCGAGAAGACCGGCGCGGGCATGATGGATTGCAAGAAGGCGCTGTCGGAGACCGGCGGGGACTTCGAGGCCGCCGTCGACTGGCTGCGCAAGAAGGGCCTGGCCGCCGCCGCGAAGAAGGCGGGCCGCGTCGCGGCCGAAGGGCTGGTCGGGGTCGCGGTCGCCGGCCCCAAGGGCGCGGTGGTCGAGATCAACGCCGAGACCGACTTCGTCGCGCGCAACGAGACGTTCCAGGGCTTCGTCGCCGCGGTCGCGCAGCTCGCGCTGGGCGCCGACGGGGCCGAAGCGGTGGCTCGGGCGAAGACGCCCGACGGCACGACGGTCGCCGACAAGCTGACCCGGATGATCGCGACGATCGGCGAGAACATGACGCTCCGCCGCGCGAAGACCCTCTCGGTCGACAAGGGCGTCGTCGCACAGTACGTGCACAATGCCGCGGCGCCCGGCCTCGGGCGCATCGGCGTGATCGTCGCGCTCGAATCGGCAGGCGACGCGGCGAAGCTCGAGGCATTCGGCCGCCAGCTCGCCATGCACGTCGCGGCCGCCAACCCGCAATGCGTCGACATCGCCGACGTCGATCCTGCGGCGCTGGAGCGCGAGAAGGCGGTGCTGTCCGACCAGGCGAAGGCGTCGGGCCGCCCGCCCGAGATCATCGCCAAGATGGTCGAGGGCCGGCTGCGCAAGTTCTACGAGGAGGTCGTGCTCCTGGAGCAGACCTTCGTGATCGACGGCGAGTCCAGGGTGCGCAAGGCGGTCGAGGCGGCGGCGAAGGACGCGGGCGCGCCCATCGCGGTCAAGGGCTTCGTGCGCTACGCGCTGGGCGAGGGCATCGAGCGCGCCGAGGCCGATTTCGCGGCCGAGGTGAAGGCGACGCTCGGCGGCTAGGGCGGCGGGCGCCGCCCGACGGGAGAGGGACGACAATGCCGCGCCGTGGCGGGACGAGACGATGAGCGGCGCCGGCGCCTACAAGCGCGTCCTCCTCAAGATTTCCGGCGAAGCGCTGATGGGCGCGGGCGAGTACGGCATCGATCCCGCAACCGCCACGCGTATCGCCGGGGACGTGGGCACCGTTGTGGCGGCTGGCATCCAGGTTTGCCTGGTGATCGGCGGCGGCAACATCTTCCGCGGCGTTTCGGGCGCTACGACCGGCATGGAGCGCGGCGCGGCCGACTACATGGGCATGCTGGCGACGGTGATCAACGCGCTGGCCGTGCAGAACGCGCTGGAGCGGATCGGCGTGGCAGACCCGCGTCCAGTCCGCCATCCCCATGGATGCGGTGTGCGAGCCCTATATCCGCCGCCGCGCCATCCGCCACATGGAGAAGGGCCGGGTGGTGATCTTCGCGGCCGGCACCGGCAACCCGTTCTTCACCACCGACACCGCGGCGGCGCTGCGCGCGGCCGAGATGGGCTGCGACGCGCTGCTCAAGGGCACCCAGGTCGACGGCGTCTATTCCGCCGACCCGAAACGCGATCCCGCCGCCAGGCGTTATGACCGGCTGAGCTATCACGACGTGCTACGCGACGACTTCAAGGTGATGGACGCGGCGGCCATAGCGCTCGCGCGGGAAAATGGGATTCCTATTCTTGTCTTTTCGATACACAATCCGGGGGCGTTCGCCGGGGTGATGCGGGGCAACGGAAACTTTACCCTGATCTGCGAGGAAGGGCGGACCGATGGCTGAGCCGGACATCGACGACCTCGAACGTCGCATGGTGGGAGCGCTCGAGGTTTTGCGTAAGGAATTTGCGGGGTTGCGGACCGGCCGCGCCTCGGCGGGGCTGTTGGAGCCGATCACCGTGGACGCCTACGGCAGCAAGATGCCGCTCAACCAGGTGGGCACCATCGGCGTGCCCGATCCGCGCATGCTGACCGTCCAGGTGTGGGACCGCTCGCTGGTCTCGGCCGTGGAAAAGGCGATTCGCGATTCGGGGCTCGGGCTCAACCCGATGACCGACGGCCAGCTGGTGCGGGTGCCGATTCCGCAGCTTTGAGCCGAGCGGCGCGGCGAGCTCGGCAAGATCGCCCACAGTTATGCCGAGCAGGCGCGCGTCGCCGTGCGCAACGTCCGTCGCGACGGCATGGACATGCTCAAGAAGATGGAAAGGGAGCACGAGCTGTCACAGGACGAGCACAAGGTGTGGGGCGACGAGATCCAGGAAATGACCGATCGCCACGTCAAGGAGATCGACCAGGCCCTGGCGCCAAAGAGCGAAGAGATCATGCAGGTCTGAGGGCGGCGCGCAGGTTGGCAGGAATGAGCACCTCGAATCCTCTGGGCGCGCGCGACGCGGCCGAGCCCCAGCGGACGGCGGGCGACGCCGCACCGCCCACCCACGTCGCCATCATCATGGACGGCAACGGGCGCTGGGCTCGGGCGCATGGCCTGCCGCGTACGGCCGGCCATACGCGCGGCGCCGAAGCGGTGCGGGCGACGATCAAGGCGGCCAAGGCGCTCGGCGTCAGCTATCTCACCCTCTATGGCTTCTCGCTGGAGAACTGGAAGCGGCCGCAAAGCGAGGTCTCCCATCTGATGGGTCTCCTCCGGCTCTATCTGCGCAAGCGAGCTCGCCGAGCTCGACCGCAACGGCGTGCGGATCCGCTTCATCGGCGACCGTTCCAGGCTCGATCCCGACATCGTCGCGCTGATGGAGATGTGCGAGACGCGCACGGCGGCGAACTGCGACCTGCACCTCGTGGTCGCGCTGAGCTACGGCAGCCGGCAGGAGATCGTCGGCGCGGCCCGGCGCCTTGCCGCGGAGGCGGCGGCCGGCCGGCTCGACCCTGCCCAGATCGACGAGCGGCTGTTCGAGGGCCATCTTTCGACCGTCGGCATCCCCGATCCCGGACCTGGTGATCCGCACCCGCGGCGAGAAGCGCATCAGCAACTTCCTGTTGTGGCAGCTCGCCTACGCCGAGCTGGTGTTCGTCGACACGCTGTGGCCGGACTTTGCGCGCGCCGACCTCGAGCGCGCCATCGGCGAATTCCATCGCCGCGAACGGCGCTATGGCGCAGCCGCGGGCTGACGCCCCGCGCCCGTCCCGCGCCGTCCTCGCCCGCGTCCTTTCGGCTCTCGTCCTCTTTCCCGTCGCCGTCGCCGCCGTCTATGGCGGCACCGGCCCGTTCGCCGCGCTGATCGCCGCCGCCGTCGCCGCGGCGGGGTGGGAGTGGGCGCGGATGGGCGCGGGCGGTAGGTTCGGCGTGGTGGGCTGGCTCCTGGCGGTCTGGTCGGTCGCCGCGCTGGTGCCGGCCGCCCTCGGCGCGCCCCAGGCGGCGCTGGCGGCCATGGTCGCGGGGGGCGCGGCCGCGGCGATCGCCGCCAGGCTCGCCGCCCAGCCGCAGCCGGCGTTCACGGGTTTGTTCGCCATAGCGGTGGGGGTGCCGGGCATCGCGCTGGTCTGGCTCCGCGACGCCTATGGCCCTGCGGTCGCGCTGGCGCTGATGGCGGACGGTATGGGCCACCGACATCGGCGCCTATGTCTCGGGCCGGCTGATCGGCGGGCCGCGCCTCGCACCCCGAATCAGCCCCGGCAAGACCTGGGCCGGATCTGTGCGGCGGAATCGTTTGCGCCATTGCGTGGGGCGCCGCCTTTCCCCATCTGTTGGGGACTACGCGCGGCCTGCCGGCGGTGCTGGCGGCGGCGGGCGTTGCGGCGGTTCTGGCGCAACTGGGCGATCTCGGCGTGTCGGTGGCCAAGCGGAAATTCGGCGTCAAGGATGCGAGCGGGCTCATCCCCGGCCACGGGGGTGTGCTTGACCGGATCGACGGGCTGTTGACAACCGCTCCCGCCTTGGTCCTATTGCTCCTGGTCCTCAACAACAACGGCCGGCCATGAACGCGCGGCTGGAAACGGACAGGGACGTCATGGCGGAGGCGATCGCCGCGGACCTGGCGCCGCGGCGCGTCACCATTCTCGGCGTCGACCGGCTCGGTCGGCTGCAATACGGTGGACCTTCTGGCGCGTGCGCCCGACCGGTTCGCCGTCGAGGCGATCACGGCGCGATCGCAATGTCGCGCTGCTCGCCGCGTCAGGCGCGCCAGCTCGGCGCCCGGCTCGCCGTGGTCGCCGATGCGTCGCGCTACGCCGCCCTCAAGGAGGCGTTGGCCGGCAGCGGGATCGAGGCCGCGGCCGGCGACGGAGGCGCTGGTCGAGGCCGCCGATCGCGCCGGCCGACTGGGTGATGGCGGCCATCGTCGGCGCGGCCGGGCTCGCGCCGACCCTCGCGGCAATGCGCCGCGGCGCGTCGGTCGCGTTCGCCAACAAGGAGTGCCTGGTCTGCGCCGGAGCTCTGATGATGCCGGAGGTCGCGAAGTGCGGCGCCACCCTGCTGCCGGTCGATTCCGAGCACAACGCCATCTTCCAGGTGTTCGATTTCGACCATCCCGAATCGGTCGAACGGGTGATGCTCGACCGCCTCGGGCGGGCCGTTCCGCGATACGGCCGCGCGAGGCGATGGCCCGGCGTGACGCCGGCGCAGGCGGTCGCCCATCCCAACTGGGACATGGGCGCCAAGATCTCGGTCGATTCGGCGACCATGATGAACAAGGGCCTCGAGGTGATCGAGGCCCATCATCTGTTCGCCATGCCGGCCGAACGGTTCGCGATCGTGGTGCATCCGCAATCGATCGTCCACTCCATGGTCGAGTATGTCGACGGCTCGGTGCTGGCCCAGCTCGGCACGCCCGACATGCGCACCCCCATCGCATGCGCGCTCGCCTGGCCGCGGCGCATGGCGGCGCCGGCCGCGCGGCTCGATCTCGCCGCCATCGGCACGCTGACCTTCGAGCCGCCCGACCCGGAGCGCTTCCCCTGCCTCGCGCTCGCCCGCGCAGCCTTGCAAACCGGGGGAAGCGCCCCTACAATTCTCAATGCCGCCAACGAAGTGGCCGTGCACGGGTTTCTGCAGGAGAGGATCGGATTCCTCGACATCCCCCGGGTGGTGGGGATGACGCTGGAGCGCGTCCCGGCCGGCCCCCTGGCCAACCTGGCCGAGGTGTTCGCCACCGATCGCGAAGCCCGTCGCGTCGCTTCGGAGTTCGCCGAGCTGTGCTCGGCGCGGGCGTGAAGTGTTGGTAACCGCCCGCGAGGCAGGACCGGAATGGACATCCTGACGGCAATCCCGCACTACGCCCTATGGGCGGTCATCGTCCTCACCGTGCTCGTCTTCGTGCACGAGATGGGGCACTACCTGGTCGCGCGCTGGTGCGGCGTGCGGGTCGAGGTGTTCTCGATCGGCTTCGGGCCGGAGCTGTTCGGCTGGAACGATCGCACGGCACGCGCTGGAAGGTCAGCGCGATGCCGGTCGGCGGCTACGTCAAGATGTTCGGCGAGCGGGCCGAGCCGGGCGCGCCCGGCCCGTCGCCCGAGACCATGACCCCGGCCGACAAGGCGGTGTCGTTCGCCTTGAAGAAGCTGTGGCAGCGCACCTTGATCGTGCTGGCCGGCCCGGTCGCGAACCTCGCCTACGCCGTCGTCGTCATGGCCGTGCTGTTCGCCGCGGTCGGCCAGCCCTATACGCCGGCCGACGTGGGCCAGGTCGACCCCAACAGCGCCGCCGCACGCGCGGGATTCCAGCCGGGCGACGTGATCGTCGGGATCGACGGCACCAAGATCGATCGGTTCGAGCAGATCCAGCGCATCGTGCTGGCCAAGCCGGGCGAGACGCTCCACATGACGGTCCGGCGCAATGGCCACGACGTGACGCTCACAGCCATCCCCGACTCGGTGACGCTCACCGACCGGTTCGGCAACACCCAGCACGAGGGCCGGCTCGGCATCCGCCGTACCGCGACCGACCGCAAGCTGGTGCGCTACGACCCGGCGACGGCGCTGTGGAAGGCGGCGGCCGAGACCGCCAACCTGTCGGGAAAGATCTTCGACGCGCTGGGACAGATCGTCTCGGGCACGCGCTCCGTGCGCGAACTCGGCGGCCCGCTGCGCATCATGGAGATGTCGGGCGAGACGGCCGACCAGGGGCCGGTCACCTGGATCATGTTCACCGTGATCCTGTCGATCAACCTGGGCCTTTTCAACCTGTTCCCGATCCCGCTGCTGGACGGCGGCCATCTGCTGTTCTATCTGTTCGAGGCCGTGCGCGGGCGGCCGCTCGACGAACGGACGCAGGAGTACGGCTTTCGCATCGGTATCGCCCTGATCCTGTGCTTCGCCTTGTTCGTCACCTGGAACGATCTTGTCTCATTGAATGTGTTCGGCCTTCTCACCTCGTCGTGACCCCGGACGGTCCGGCAGGCGAGGCTGATGCCGTCCGGGGGGATGGGCCGGCTTCGCCACCTGGGGGCGCTTTTTGCGCTGGCGCTTTTCGCGGCCGGCATCGCGCCCGCCTATGCGCAGTTCACGGCGCCGCAGCCCGCCCTTCCCGGCGCGGCGTCTGCCGGCACCGGGGCTGAGGAAGCGACGGTCAAGGAGATCCGGGTCGAGGGCTCGGAGCGCATCGAGCCGGCGACGGTCCGATCCTACATGTCGATCCGGGTGGGCGACCCGTTCAACCCGGTGCAGATGGACAAATCGCTGAAAAGCCTGTTCGCGACCGGCCTTTTTGCCGACGTGACCCTGCGCCGCGAGGGCGACGCGCTGGTCGTGCGCGTGGTCGAGAACCCGATCATCAACCGCGTCGCGTTCGAGGGCAACAAGCGCATCGAGGACAAGGACCTCGAGAAGGAGATCCAGCTTCGCCCGCGCGTCGTGTTCACCCGCGCCCGCGTGCAGCGCGACGTGCAGCGCATCATCGACATCTACCGCCGCTCGGGCCGCTTCGCGGTAACGGTCGATCCCAAGATCATCCAGCTTCCGCAGAACCGCGTTGATCTGGTGTTCGAGATCCACGAGGGGCCGCTGACCGAGATCCGGCGCATCACCTTCGTCGGCAACCACGCCTTCTCCGATTCGACGCTGCGCGACCAGATCCAGACGAAGGAAAGCGCGTGGTACCGGTTCCTGTTCTCGACCGATGTGTACGACCCCGACCGGCTGACCTTCGACCGCGAGCTGTTGCGCCGCTTCTACCTCAAGAACGGCTATGCCGACTTCCGCGTCGTCTCGGCGGTCGCCGAGCTCGACCCATCGCGCACCGCCTTCTACGTCACCTTCACAATCGAGGAGGGCGAGCGCTACCGCTTCGGCAAGATCGACATCGACAGCCACCTGCGCAACCTCAAGCCCGACGTGCTGCGGCCCTACCTCACGGTAAGTCAGGGTGACTGGTACAACGCCGACGCCGTCGAGGAGACGATCAACGCGCTGACCGACCAGGTGGGCCAGCGCGGCTACGCCTTCGTCGATATCCGCCCCAAGGTTCGGCGCGACCGCGAGAAGCGCATCGTCGACGTCACGTTCGACATCCAGGAAGGCCCGCGCGTCTATGTCGAGCGGATCGACATCCAGGGCAATCTGCGCACCGAGGACCGGGTGATCCGTCGCGAGATGCGCCTTGTCGAGGGCGACGCGTTCAACTCGGCCCGGCTGCGCCAGTCGCGGCGCAACATCCAGAACCTCGACTTCTTCGACAAGGTGGAGGTGACCAACGTGCCGGGCTCGGCGCCCGACCGCACCGTCATCAAGGTCGACGTGCGCGAGAAATCGACCGGCGAGGTCTCGCTCGGCGCCGGCGTGTCGACGTCGGCCGGCCTCCTCGGCGACATCGGCATCCGCGAACGGAACCTCCTTGGCCGCGGCCAGGACCTGAAGCTCAACTTCCAGCTCGGCCAGACCCTGCGGTCGATCGAGCTCGGCTTCACCGAGCCCTACTTCCTCGGTCGCCCGCTCTCGGCCGGCTTCGACATTTTCGACACCAAGCGCGACTTCCAGCAGGAGGCCTCGTTCGACAAGTCCGAGCTCGGCTTCCAGCTTCGCATGGCCTACAAGCTGTCGCTCAACACCAGCCAGTCGTGGCGCTACACGCTGCGCCGTGACAACATCACCAACGTCGGGGCTGGCGCTTCGCTGTTCATCCAGCAGCAACGGGGCGCCTACAACACCTCGCTGATCGGCACCTCGATCACCTACGACACGCGCGACGACAAGTTCGACCCGCACGAGGGCTGGTTCATTTCGCCGGGGCTCGACCTTGCCGGGCTCGGCGGCACGGTCCATTACGGCCGGGCGCAGCTCCGCGGCGGCTATTACTTCCCGCTGAGCGCCGACTATACGCTGGGCGTAAGCGGCGCGGGGGGCTACGTCCTGCCCTTCCAGGGGGAGAAGGTGCGGATCGGCGACCGGTTCTTCGTGGGGGGCGACAATTTGCGCGGTTTCGCGACCGCCGGCGTCGGGCCGCGCGACCTCGCGTCGTCGAACAGCGACTCACTGGGCGGCGACATCTATTATACCGGGACGGTGGAGCTGAGCTTCCCGCTCGGCCTGCCGTCGGAGTTCGCGATCACCGGCAAGGCGTTCGTCGACGCGGGCAGCCTGCGCAAGGCCGACACCTCGCTCGCGGGCAGGACCGATACGGGGTCGCTCCGCGCCTCGGCCGGCGTCGGGATCGCGTGGCGGTCGCCCTTCGGTCCGGTGCGCGTCGACTTGGCCAAGCCCGTGCTGAAGGAGGATTTCGACCAGACGGAGCTGGTCCGGTTCAGCTTCGGAACGCGTTTCTGATGGAAAGGACGGCATGACCCTGCGCACTCTCGCCCTTGCCGCCGCGCTGGCGGCGGCCTTTCTCGGCCCGCCCGCGGCGGCGTCGGTCAAGGCCGCGCCTGCGGCGCCCCAGGCGTCGCCGGTGATCGCCGTCGTCGACCCGTTGAGCATCGCCAACGTGGTCGACCAGCCCGAGCTTCGAGTCATCGGCATCACCAAGGCCGCCAAATCGCTGGCGCCGCAGTTCGACCGCATCAAGAAGCAGTTCCAGAGCGAGATCGACAAGAAGCGCGACGCGCTCGAGGCCGAGGGCAAGAAGCTCGCCTCGCAGCGCGCCATCCTGTCGCCCGACGCCTACGCCAAGCGCGAGAACGAGCTGCGCCACGAGTTCGCCGACCTGCAAAACCTCTATCTGATCCGCCGCGACCAGCTCGTCCGCTCGGCCGGCCAGGCGGTCAGCAAGATCCGCAAGCGGATGATGGAGGAAATCCTGGCGGTCGCGAAGGAACGCCAGATCAACCTCGTGCTGCCGCGCGAGACGGTGCTGGCTGCGGCCTCGTCGCTCGACATCACCGACGAGGTGGTGGCGCGCATCGATAAGGCGATGCCGTCGCTGAAGCTCGAGCTGGTCAAGCCCGCCAAGGAGCCGCCCAGGGAAAGGGAGGCGCCGAAACGCGCCGAGCCGTTGCCGCGCGGGCTCAAGCTGCCGTCCGCGCCGAGATAAAGATGCCCGATCCGCGCTTCTACACCGCGAGCGGCCCGTTCCGGCTGGACGCGTTGGCGCGGATCGCGGGCGCCGAGCTTATCCCCGCCGACGCAGGCGGGCGCGAGATGCGCGACGTAGCGGCGCTCGATGCCGCCGGGCCGGACGAGGTGAGCTTCCTCGACAATCCGCGTTACGTCGCCCAGTTCCGCACGAGCCGCGCCGGCGCCTGCCTGGTCGAACCGGCCCGCGCCAAGGACGCGCCGCAGGGCATGGCACTCCTGGTGACCGCCGCGCCCTACCACGCCTATGCGCGGGTCGCCCAGGCGCTCCATCCCGAGCCGGCGCCGTCGAGCACGCACTCGCCCGCGGCGGCGATCCACCCGACGGCACGGCTGGGCGAGGGCACCTCGGTCGCGCCCGCCGCGGTCATAGGCGCCGGCGCGGAGATCGGGCGCAACTGCGCGATCGGGCCCGGCGCCTATGTCGGGCCGGGCTGCGTGATCGGCGACGACACCCGCATCGGGCCGGGCGCGTCGGTCCGCTATGCGCTGATCGGCGCCAGGGTCCGCATCTTCGCCGGCGCCCGGCTCGGCGAGGACGGGTTCGGCTTCGCGCCCGACCCCGCCGGCCACGTCAAGGTGCCCCAGCTCGGCCGGGTGATCGTCGGCGACGACGTCGAGATCGGCGCCAACGCGACCATCGACCGGGGCGCGGGTCCCGATACGGTGATCGGGCCGGGATGCAGGATTGATAATCTGGTACAGATAGGGCACAACGTCCGTCTGGGCCGCGGCTGCGTGATCGTGGCGCAGACCGGCATTTCCGGAAGTACGGTGTTGGAGGATTTCGTCGTTGTTGGCGGGCAAGGGGGCCTGACCGGCCACCTCCGCATAGGGGCCGGCGCGCGTATCGCCGCGCAGGCCGGGGTGATGCGCGACGTCGCTCCGGGCGAAACCGTGGGGGGCAGCCCGGCGGTGCCCCAGCGGCAGTGGCTGCGGCAGGTCGCGGCCCTCGCCCGCCTCGCCGGCAAGCGGAGCGAGTGACTATGGACACCGTAAAGGCCGAGGTCGTCGAGGCGATCGACGTCGAGCGGGTCATGCAGATGATCCCGCATCGCTACCCCTTCCTGATGGTCGACCGGGTGCTGAACCTGATCACCGGCGAGCGCGCGACGGGCGTCAAGAACGTCTCGATCAACGAGCACTATTTCCAGGGCCATTTCCCGTCACGGCCGGTGATGCCGGGCGTCTTGATCATCGAATCGATGGCCCAGACCGCGGCCGTCCTGGTGGTGCACACGCTGGGCAAGTCGTTCGAGGGCAAGCTGGTCTATTTCATGTCGGTCGACGACGCGCGCTTCCGCAAGCCCGTGGTGCCGGGCGACTCGCTGCACGTCGAGGTGGTCAAGCAGCGCCACCGCGGCAACGTCTGGCGCTTCGCCTGCGAGGCCAAGGTGGGCGGCGTTCTGGCCGCCGAGGCGACGATCACCGCCATGATCCTGGACGAATGATGCGCGACATCCACCCGACGGCGATCATCGACCCCAACGCCGAGCTCGCCGACGCCGTCTCGATCGGCCCGTACTGCGTGATCGGGCCGAACGTGACACTGGCCGACGGAGTCCGGCTGATGGCGCACGTCGTGGTCGAGGGCCGCACCTCGATCGGGCCGAACACGCATGTCTACCCGTTCGTCTCGGTCGGAACCCCGCCGCAGGACCTGAAATACAAGGGCGAGGACTCGCGCCTCGTCATCGGCGCGAACAACATCATCCGCGAATACGTCACCATGAACCCCGGCACCGCCGGCGGCGGCATGCTGACCGAGATCGGCAACAACTGCCTGTTCATGGTGTCGACCCACGTGGCACACGACTGCCATATCGCGAACCACGTCATCATGGCGAACCACGCGACCTTGGGCGGGCACGTGACGGTCGGCGAATGGGCCATCCTCGGCGGGCTTTCGGCCGTGCACCAGTTCGTGCGCATCGGCCAGCACGCCATGGTCGGCGGCATGTCGGGGGTGGAGCAGGACGTGATCCCCTACGGCTCGGTGATGGGCAACCGGGCGCGCCTCGCCGGGCTCAACGTCATCGGGCTCAAAAGGCGCGGCTTCTCGCGCGCCGACATCGCGGCGCTGCGCAAGGCCTACCGCCTGCTGTTCGCCGAGGAGGGCACGATGGCCGAGCGGCTCGACGACGCGGTCGAGATGTATTCCGACCACGAGGCGGTGATGGATATCGTCAACTTCATCCGCTCGGATTCCTCGCGCTCCATCTGCCAGCCCCGGACGGAGCATGGCGTCGCGGTGTGAGCGGCGCCCCTAGGCTCGGCATCGTCGCCGGCGGCGGGGCGCTGCCGGCCCATTTGGTCGCAGCCTGCCGCTCGTCCCGCCGCGACGTGTTCGTACTCGCCCTCGAAGGCCAGGCGGAACCCTCCTTCGTCGCGGACGTCTCGCATCGCTGGAACCGGCTGGGCGCGGTCGGCGCCGGTCTCGCGCGTCTGAAGGAGGCGGGCGTCCGCGATGTGGTGCTTGCCGGCCGCGTCACCAAGCCCGGCTGGCTCGCCCTGCGGCCCGACGCCAAGGCCGTGGCGGTGCTGGCGCGGGTCGCGGGCGGGCTCGCCGCCGGCGACAACGCGATCCTCGCCGCCGTCGTGCGCATGCTGGAGGAGGAGGGTTTTCGCGTCGTCGCGGCGGAGGAAGTGCTGGCGGCGCTGCTCGCGCGCGAAGGCCCCTATGGCGCCTGCGTGCCCGACGACGCGGCACGGTCCGACATCCGGACCGGCATTGCGGCCGCCCGCGCCCTCGGCGCAGCCGACGCGGGCCAGGCGGTCGTGGTGCGTGCGGCGCAGGTGGTGGGGCGCGAGGACGCGTCCGGCACCGACGCGCTGCTCGCCCGCGCGGCCGGGTCCGGCGGTGTGCTGGTCAAGACCGCGAAGCCGGGGCAGGAGCGGCGCGCCGACCTTCCCGCCATCGGGCCCGAGACGGTGACCCACGCCGCGCGCGCGGGCCTCGCCGGCATCGCGGTCGAGGCGGGCGGGGCGCTGGTGCTCGACGCGGACGAGGTCGCGCGCCGCGCCGACGCGGCCGGTCTTTTCGTCGTCGGCGTCGCGGCCTGAGCGGATGGCGGCAACCGACCCGCTGATCTTCCTGCTGGCGGGGGAGCCGTCGGGCGACGCGCTGGGCGGGCGGCTGATGGCGGCGCTGGCGCGCCTCACGGGCGGGCGGGTGCGGTTCGTCGGGATCGGCGGTCCGGCGATGGAGGCGCGAGGCCTCGCGAGCCTGTTCCCGATGGAGGAGCTGTCGGTGATGGGGCTGGCCGAGGTGCTGCCGCGCGCGCCGCACCTGTGGCGCCGGATGGGCGAGACGGCTTCGGCGATCCGCGCAACCCGGCCGGACGCGGTGGTGACCATCGACGCACCGTCCTTCTGCAGCGGGGTCTGGCGCCGGCTCGGCCGCACCGAGGCAAGGCTGATCCACTACGTAGCGCCCACGGTCTGGGCGTGGCGGCCGGGCCGCGCGCGCCACCTCGCGCGCCGCATCGACCATCTGATGTGCCTGCTGCCCTTCGAGCCGCCGTTCTTCGAGCGCGAGGGGCTGAAAGCTAGCTTCGTCGGCCATCCGGTGGTGGAAACGGGCGCGCGGCGGGCCGACGGGTCTGCCTTCCGCGCCGCGCACCGCATCCCGAGCGACGCCACCACGCTCTCGGTCCTGCCGGGCAGCCGGCGCGGCGAGGTGGCCCGCATGCTGCCGCCGTTCGGCGCCGCGGTGACGCGGCTCGCCGCGCGCGATCCCGACCTGGTGGTGCTGGTGCCGACCGTGCCGGCGGTGGCGGAGGAGGTGCGCTGGGCGATCGCGCCCTGGCCGGCGCGGACCATGCGCATCCAGGACGAGGCAGAGAAGTACGCGGCGATGGCGGCGTCCAACGCGGCGCTCGCCGCATCGGGCACGGTCGCGCTCGAGCTGGCGCTCGCCCGCGTGCCCAGTATGATCGCCTACAAGGTCAACCCGCTGACCGCGGCGATCCTGCGCCGGCTGGTGCGCGTCGAGCACGTCAATTTGGTCAACATCCTGTTGGGCCGCGAGGCGGTGCCCGAGCTCCTGCAGGCGGATTGCACGCCCGACCGTCTGGCCGCCGCCCTCACCCGCCTGATCGAGGATGGCACGGCGCGCGCGGCCCAGATCGCCGCCGTCACCGAGGCCGCCGCCCTTCTCGGCGCCGACGGCCCGCCGCCCAGCGAGCGCGCCGCCCGCGTGGTGCTCGACGAGATCGGGTGGAAGGCGGTGGTAGGTCAGTTGTAGGGGCCGGTCCCCGACCGGCCCTTACGAACTTACGGATCGTCCCTACTTGTACCGGACCGACAGGATCTCGTAGGACTTGGATCCGGCGGGGGTGGTGACCTCGACCGAATCGCCGACTCGCTTGCCGATCAGCGCGCGGGCCAAGGGCGCCGTGATGGCGAGCTTGCCGGCCTTGATGTCGGCTTCGTCCTCGCCGACGATCTGGTAGGTGGCCTCGTCGTCGGTGTCCTCGTCGGCGAGCTTCACCTTGGCGCCGAACTTCACGTCCTTGCCCGAAAGCTGCGAGGGGTCGATCACCTCGGCCCGGCGCAACTTGTCCTCGAGCTCGGCGAGCCGGCCCTCGATGAAGCCCTGGCGCTCGCGCGCGGCGTGGTACTCCGCGTTTTCAGAAAGATCGCCGTGGCCCCGCGCGGCCGCGATCGCCTTGATGATCTGCGGGCGCTCGATCGTCTTCAGGCGCTTCAGCTCGGCCTCGAGCCGGCTGAACCCCTCGGAAGTCATCGGTATCTTGTCCATCCCCTGCGACCCAAAGAATACGAAGCTCCTTGCGGCGGCGGCGCGCCGCCCGCTCGTCGAATTCGGCTAGCCGGATGTTGACGTCCGCTCTATGCGAGCCGTCCCTAGAACGACCCCGTAAAATAAGACTGGAGCGGCGCGACATCAAGGGCGCCCGCCCGCAAGGCGGCGATGGCCCCCACCGCCGCCCGGCTGCCCGCGACGGTGGTGTAGTAGGGAATCCTGAGCGTCAGCGCCGCGCGGCGCAGTTCAAACGAATTGGCGATGGATCGGGTTCCCTCGGACGTGTTGAAGACGAGCTGGACCTCGCCATTCTTGATCGCGTCGACGATGTTGGGCCTTCCCTCGTTCACCTTCTTCACGTCCTCGGCGTCGACGCCCCCCTCGCGCAGCACCTCGCCGGTGCCGTGGGTGGCGATGATGGAGAACCCCATCTCGACCAGCCGGCGGGCGATCGGCACCATCAGGGGCTTGTCGCGGTCGCGCACAGAGATGAAGGCGGTCCCCGACAGCGGCACCTTGGTGCCGCCGCCGAGCTGGGACTTGGCGAAGGCGCGGCCGAAATCGGTGTCGAGCCCCATCACCTCGCCCGTCGACTTCATCTCGGGCCCCAGGATGATGTCGACACCGGGGAAGCGGGCGAAGGGAAAGACGGCCTCCTTGACGGCGATGTGGCTGCCCTTGGCGGCGCGCGCGTAGGGCGCCATCAGCGCCTCCAAGGTCTCGCCGGCCATGACCCGGGCGGCGATCTTGGCGACGGGCGTCCCGGTTGCCTTGGCGACGAAGGGCACGGTGCGCGAGGCGCGCGGGTTGACCTCGAGCACGTAGACCTTGCCGTCCTTGACCGCGTACTGGACGTTCATCAGCCCGACGACGCCGAGCGCGCGGGCGAGCTTGGCCGTCTCGACGCCGAGCTCGTCCACCACGTCGCGGCCGAGCGAATAGGGCGGCAGCGAGCAGGCCGAATCGCCCGAATGGATGCCGGCCTCCTCGATGTGCTCCATGATGCCGGCGATGTGGACCGCGCCGGTCGCGTCGCAGATGGCATCGACGTCCACCTCGATCGCGTCCTGCAGGTAGGAATCGATCAGCACCGGGAAGCGGATGCGCCCGGCGGCGCGCTCGGCCTCGGCGGCGCGCATGTAGCGGCGCAGCGCCGTCGCGTCCTGGACGATCTCCATCGCCCGCCCGCCCAGCACGTAGGACGGGCGGATCAGTACCGGATAGCCGATCTCGCCCGCGACCAGCTCGGCCTGCTCGGCCGACGTCGCCGTGCCCGATTGCGGCTGGGCGATGCCGAGTCGGGCGATCAGCTTCTGGAAGCGCTCGCGGTCCTCGGCGAGGTCGATGGCGTCGGGCGAGGTGCCGAGGATCGGGATCTGCGCCTCCTCCAGCGCGCGGGCGAGCTTCAGGGGCGTCTGGCCGCCATACTGCACGATGACGCCGAGTAGCGTGCCCCGGGCCTGCTCGGCGCGCACGATCTCGATCACGTCCTCGGCGGTCAGCGGCTCGAAATAGAGCCGGTCGGACGTGTCGTAGTCGGTCGACACGGTCTCCGGGTTGCAGTTGACCATGATGGTCTCGATGCCGGCCTCGTTCAGCGCATAGACCGCATGGACGCAGCAATAGTCGAACTCGATGCCCTGGCCGATGCGGTTGGGCCCGCCACCCAGGATCACCACCTTGCGCCGGTCGGAGGGGTCGGCCTCGCACTCGGGCGCCGAGAGCCCATCGCCCTCGTAGGTCGAATACATGTAGGGGGTGAGCGAGGCGAACTCCGCCGCGCAGGTATCGATGCGTTTGAACACCGGCCGGATCGCATGGCGCGCGCGGGCCGTCGCGACCGCGGATTCCGCGACGCCCGCAAGCTCGGCAAGGCGCGCGTCGGAAAAGCCCAGATTCTTGAGCGCGGCGAGCGCCTGCGCGTCATCGGGAAGGCCGCCTTCGGCCACATCCCGCTCGGCGTCCACGATGCGCGCGATCTGGGCGATGAACCACGGGTCGATGAAGCAGGCGCGATGGATGTCGTCTTCCGACATGCCGCGGCGCAGGGCTTCGGCGATGTAGAGCACCCGGTCAGGGATCGGCCGGGCGAGGGCGGCCTTGAGCGCCTCGTCCTCCAGCGGCTCGCCGTCGGGGCCCAAGGGCGGGTTGAGGCCGGTGAGGCCGGTCTCGGTCGAGCGCAGCGCCTTCTGGAAGGATTCGCAGAAGCTGCGCCCGATCGACATGGCCTCGCCCACCGACTTCATCGAAGTGGTCAGCACCGGCTCGGCGGTCGGGAACTTCTCGAAGGTGAAGCGCGGGATCTTGGTGACGACGTAGTCGATGGTCGGCTCGAACGACGCGGGCGTGACGCCGGTGATGTCGTTCGAGAGCTCGTCGAGCGTGTAGCCGACGGCGAGCTTCGCCGCGACCTTGGCGATGGGGAAGCCCGTCGCCTTCGACGCGAGCGCGGAGGAGCGCGAGACGCGCGGGTTCATCTCGATGATGACCATGCGCCCGTCGGCCGGGTTGATCGCGAACTGCACGTTCGACCCGCCGGTATCGACGCCGATCTCGCGCAGCACCGCGATCGAGGCGTTGCGCATGATCTGGTATTCCTTGTCGGTGAGCGTCAGCGCCGGGGCAACGGTAATCGAATCGCCGGTGTGGATGCCCATCGGGTCGACGTTCTCGATCGAGCAGACGATGATGCAATTGTCCGCGCGGTCGCGGACCACCTCCATCTCGAACTCCTTCCAGCCGAGGACCGATTCCTCGATCAGCACCTCGCCCGTGGGTGAGGCGTCGATGCCGCGCAGCACCACCTCCTCGAACTCGTCGCGGTTGTAGGCGATGCCGCCGCCGGTGCCGCCGAGCGTGAAGGACGGGCGCACGATGGCGGGAAGGCCGGTCAGCTCGAGCGTCGCGCGCGCGTCGTCGAGTGAGCGGGCGAGACGGCCCTTCGGCGTCTCGAGCCCGATGCGCGCCATTGCCGCCTGGAACAGCTCGCGGTCCTCGGCCTTGTCGATGGCCTCGCGCGTCGCGCCGATCAGCTCGACGCCGTTGGCGGCGAGCACCCCGTCGCGCGCGAGCGAGAGCGCGGTGTTGAGGCCGGTCTGCCCGCCCATGGTGGGCAGCAGCGCATCCGGCCGCTCCTTCTCGATGATCTTCGCCACGAACTCGGGCGTCACCGGCTCGACATAGGTCGCGTCGGCGAGGCCCGGGTCGGTCATGATGGTCGCGGGGTTGGAGTTGACCAGGACGATCCGGTAGCCCTCGTCCCTGAGCGCCTTGCAGGCCTGCGCGCCGGAATAGTCGAACTCGCAGGCCTGGCCGATGACGATCGGCCCGGCGCCGATAATCAGGATGCTTTCGATGTCGGTGCGCTTAGGCATGGGCCGCTCGGGCCGGGTCGAATTCAGCCATCGAAGGATGTATAGTTCTTTCCATGGCAGCCTTGCTCGACAAAGCAATCGAAGAGGCGCGGAAGCTCCCACCTGAGGAGCAGGGGACCCTGGCTGCAATCATTCTTGAGGAGATCGCGGACGAGGCGCGCTGGGCAAAGACTTTCGCTGAGATGCAAGAGCTTATCGACGGCTTGGCGGAAGAGGCGCTGGAGGAGTTCCGTGCCGGCCAGACAGAGTCGATGGATTTTCCGCCGCCGAAGGAATGAGGTCGGTCCGCACAAAGCGGTTTCGGGCCTGCTTCGATGCGCTTCCGGCCGACATTCAGCGGCGCGCTGGCCAATTCTATCGGCTGTGGCTGGAAAATCCCTCTCACCGCTCGCTCGACTTCAAACGAGTTGGCGGGTGACTGCCCGCTTATTCGATTCGCATCGGCATTCACTGACGCGCCATGTGCATTCGAGGGGGGGATGCGTGGATCTGGTTCTGGATTGGCTCGCACGCTGAATACGACAATCTGCTGCGTCGACGCTGACAACCGCTCAGCCATTCTTGTCGATCATCCCGACGAACCGCTCGAACAAATAGTGGCTGTCCTGGGGGCCGGGCGAGGCCTCGGGGTGGTACTGCACGGCGAACACCGGCTTGCCCTCGAGCGCGAACCCTTCGAGCGAGCGGTCGAACAGCGAGATGTGGGTGGCGCGGCAGCCCTCGGGCAGGGACTTCTCGTCCACCACGAAGCCGTGGTTCTGGCTGGTGATCTCCACCTTGCCGGTGGCGAGGTCCTTGACCGGGTGGTTCGCGCCGCGGTGGCCCTGGTGCATCTTCTCGGTCTTCGCGCCGAGCGCGAGGGCGAGGAGCTGCTGGCCGAGGCAGATGCCGAACATCGGCTTGCCGGTGGCCAGCAGGTCCTTGAGCACGGGCACGGCGTACTTGCCGGTCGCGGCCGGATCGCCCGGGCCGTTGGAGAGGAAGATACCGTCCGGCTTGTGGCGCATGACGTCGTCGGCGCGGGCGGTGGCCGGCACCACCGTCACCTTGCAGCCGGCGGCGGCGAGGCAGCGCAATATGTTGCGCTTGGCCCCGTAGTCGACGGCGACGACGTGGCGTTTCGGCTGCACAAGCTTCCCATACCCCTTGCCGAGCGTCCAGCGCGTCTCGTCCCACGTGTAAGTCTGGCGGCAGGTGACCTCGCCGGTCAGATCCATGCCCTCGAGGCCGGGCCAAGCGGCCGCCTGGGCCTGGAGCGCCGCCACGTCGAAGCGCGCCGGATCGTCCGCCGCCGCCGGGTCATGGAACACCACGCCGTTGGGCGGGCCGCCGTCGCGGATGCGCCGCGTGAGGCGGCGCGTGTCGATGCCGGTGACGCCGACCAGATTCATCTGCTGGAGCCACGCGTCCAGGTGGCGCGTCGCGCGCCAGTTCGACGGCTCGGTGATCGGGCAGCGCAGAACGAGGCCGCGCGCCGCCGGCACGACGGTCTCGATATCCTCGATGTTGGTGCCCACGTTGCCGACGTGCGGGAAGGTGAAGGTGACGATCTGGCCGGCATAGGACAGGTCGGTCAGAATCTCCTGGTAGCCGGTCATCGCGGTGTTGAAGCACACCTCGCCCACCGCGGCGCCGGCGGTGCCGATGCCGTGGCCCCAGAACACCGTGCCGTCGGCCAGTACCAACGCCGCCGTCGCGCCCCGGGGCGGGGCAGCGGGCAGCGCAGGCGATGCGGCCGTCATCGGGCGGGCGATCCTTGACCGGTGGGAAACTCGGGCCGCGCGCGGAGCGCCGGCCAAATCGGGCGTTAGATAGGGGAAAGGGCGAAGCGCGTCAAGCCGCTGGTGGCGCGAACGATTCTTCCAATTTTCAATGACTTAGCGCGGGATGGGCGGATTTGCCAGCGGCTCGGCTTTGGGATAGCTTCCCGCAAGCGAAGGGCGCGACCATGGACAATCCGATCCGGACCCGACTGAGCGACGCCCTGAAGACGGCGATGAAGTCGCAGGACAAGCGCAGCACGTCGACGCTGCGCCTGATCCTCGCCGCCATCAAGGACCGCGACATCGCGGCGCGGTCCAAGGGCAACACTGAGGGGCTTTCGGACGACGAGATCCTCGGCGTCCTGCAGACCATGATCCGCCAGCGCCAAGAATCGGCCGAGCTCTACGACAAGGGCGGCCGGCCCGAGCTCGCCGCCGACGAGCGCGCCGAGATCGTGGTGATCGAGTCGTTCCTGCCCCGGCAGATGAGCGAGGTCGAGATGGACGAGGCGATCGGCCAGGTGATCGCCGAGAGCGGCGCCAGCTCGATGAAAGACATGGGCAAGGCGATGGCCGCGCTGCGGTCGCGCTACGCCGGGCGGATGGATTTCGCCCGCGCCAGCCAGCGCGTCAAGGAGCGCCTGACGCCGTAGCGGCCGGCGCGGAGCGGCGCAATGGCCGCGGCCGTTCTCGATGTGGTCGAGCAGGCTTTGGGCCGCCGTCCGCAGAATGCGCGCCCGCTGGGCGGCGGCAGCGTCGCCACGGTTTGGGAACTCGCGATGCCGGGCGGCGAGATACTGGTCGGGAAGACCGGCGCAGCAGGGGCGCGGCTCGACCTGGAAGGCTGGATGCTCGGCAGGCTGCGCGCGCGGAGCGCCTTGCCGGTGCCCGAACCGCTGTTCGCCGACGACCGCCTCCTGGTGATGACCCATATCGACGGGGGCGATCCGATCGGCGCGGACGCCGAGCGCGACGCCGCCCGGCACCTCGCGGCGCTGCACGACGTGACGGCGCCCCGCTTCGGGCTCGAGCGCGACACGCTGATCGGCGGGCTGCCCCAGCCGAACGGCGAGATGCCGTATTGGCGCGATTTCTTCCGCGACCGCCGGCTGCTTTATATGGCGCGCGAAGCGCTGGACGCCGGGCGTCTGCCGACCCGCCTGATGGGGCGGATCGAGCGCCTCGCCGGCCGGCTCGATAGCTGGATCGACGCGGACGCGCCGCCGTCGCTGATCCACGGCGACATGTGGGGCGGCAACGTTCTGGCGCGCGGCGGGCGGATCGCCGGATTCGTCGATCCCGCCATCTACTACGCCGACGCCGAGATCGAGCTCGCCTTCGCCACGATGTTCGGGACCTACGGCGACGCGTTCTTCGGCCGCTACCGCGAGCTGCGTCCCATCCGCCCGGGCTTCTTCGCGGCGCGGCGCGACCTCTACAACCTCTACCCAACGCTCGTGCACGTGCGGCTGTTTGGCGGCGCGTATGTCGGGGCGGTCGGCCGCCTGCTGAGCGCGCTCGGCGGCTGACGGTCCGACATTCGCGTCAACGCTTCTGGATCTTCGCGACCTCGGCCTCGAACGCCGACAGCACCTTGGCGCCGTCCGGCGCCGCTTTCACCCATTCGTCGGTCACCGGAGCAAGCACCTTGCGCAAATTGGCGAGCTGCGCCGGCGTCAGCTTCATGTCCTGGAACCCGTTGCCGGCCATCAGCTTAGCGCGGCCCTCGTCGTCCTGGTTGTCGGATTCCTGGCCCATCAGGCGCGAAAGGTCGTCGCCGCTGTACTTGTCGATGGCCTGTTGCGCCGTGGCCGGCAGCTTCGCGAACGAGTCCTTGTTCATCATGAAGTAGCCGCCGGTGCGTCCGAACGGCACCTCGACGGCGCCGTGCACGACCTTCCCGAGTCCGAAATTCGTGATGCCAGACCAGCTGAACACGGCCCCCTGCGCAAGGCCGCGGCTGAGCCCTTCGTAGAGCGCCGCCGGGTTGGAGGTGATCGGCACCGCACCGATCAGCGTGACAATTCGTCCCACCGATCGCCCGTTAGCGAAGATTTTCATGCCCTTCACGTCGTCGAACTTCGCGATCGGCTTGCTCAGGAAGATTGCGGAATTGCCGAACCCGAACATCGCGATCGGCTTCACCCGCTTGTATTCCTCGGCGATCACGCCGCTGGCGTAGAGCCGCCACAAGGCGAGGCCGGTTTCCACGCTGTTGTCGGCGACGAAGGGCAGACCGGTGACGGAGGTGCGCGGGAACTGGCGCTCGATGCGGCCGAACGTGCCGAAGCCGAAATCGGCGACGCCGTTGAGGATGCGGTCGTAAACGTTCCGGTAGCTGGCGATGCCGGAATAGATTTTGATGTCGACCAGGCCGTTCGTCGCGGCCTTGATCTTGGCCGCCCAGGGCTTGACGCCCTTGACCGCCGGCCAGCTCGACAGCGGCCCGGGATAGGCGAACTTGAGCACGATCGGCTCGGCCGCGCTGGCGGCGCTCGCGGACAGCGCGACGAGGCCGGCGATCGCGCCGGCGGCGATGAGGTGACGTAGCAGCATGGCAGCTCTCCCTACGATTTGTCCGGTCGGCCCGGTCGTTGCCCCGATGGCGCTTGCGGCGCCTTCAGATTGTCGTGCGCGCGGAGCAGCAGAGCGTGCAACGACCGCGCCTCGCTCGCGCTCAACCCCGCGACGATGTGGGCATTGATGGCGCGCATCAGGCGCCTTGCCTGCTGCGCCTTCTTCCGTCCCTCGGGCGTCAGATAGAGGTCGATCCGACGCCGGTCGCCTCCGTTCGGCCGCCGCTCGATCAGTCGGCTCCGCTCCATCGCCCGGACGATCGCCCCGGCATGCGCGTCGCCATAGCCGAGCATCTGCCCCAGCTCGCGCTGGGTGATGCCTTCTCCGGCATAAAGGATGCGGAGCGGGAACCAGGCGCGGAGCGGGATGCCGAGCGCGGCGACGCGGCTTTCGATGCGCTTGGTGAGCAGAAGCCGCGTGTCGCGAATCAGGAAATCGAGGCTGGCGGTCAGCTCGTCCGGAAGGCGCTTCGCCGGGCGCTTGGAGATAGCCGCCTCCGTCAGAAGAAGGTGGTGAGGTTACGCGACAGAAGCACGCTCTGGTCCAGATAGATCGCCCGGCGCAGGAGCTTCAGCCCTCCCGCGTCGCGGCGCAGCACGTCCGTCCGTTTTCCGACGAAGAAATCCGAATCGCGTTCGAGCCGGTTGGTATAGACGACGAAGCGGCACTTGGTGGTGATGTCGGCGCCCTCCGCCACCGCGACGCGCACGTTGGCGACGAGATGGGTCGTGCGCGAGCGCGGTTCCTCCGCCCAATGGTCGCCGCCCAGAATCTGCTGCACCCGCTTGCGCAGAGTATCCTTGCCCTCGTCGAACCAGTTGGCCTCGCTCCCGGCCTTCGTATATTCGCGCTCCGGCTCGTCGTGGCGGACGTTGCGCGCCATCGGCATCCAGTAGCGCAGATCTTCGTCCAGCAGATCGAGCCAGTCTTCGAAGCGCCGCTCGTCGAGCAGCTCCGCCTCCCGGCTGAAGAACCGCTCGGCCTCGTCGCGGAGGAGGAGGGCGTCGAGCGCGGCGGCGCGGTCGGCCGGCGTCACCGCCCGGCGTCCATCAGCCGCGCCCAATGGGCATAGAAGGCGCGCTGGTTGTGCTCGGCGACGCCCTCGGTGATGGTCACCTCCTCGCCCAGCCATTCGCCGGGCGCGGCGCGCCGCTCGATCCCCATGGCAAGCTGGTAGTTGAACGGGAAGCGGCGGGCGACGGCGCTTTCCGCGCCGCGCTGCGCGGCCGTCCAGTTCTCCATGTCGTCCTGCTCCACGAGCCCGGCCGGGCCAGCGTAGCGCAGGTAATATTCGCGCAGCGTGTCCTTCACCGCGGCGGGGGCGCCGCGCGGCACGAACAGCCAGCGCCACACCTCGGTCTGGGCCGGGCCGACCGGCAGCCACACGCCGATGGTCGTGCGGCCCGCGCTGTTGAAATGCGTGTTGGGGAAGATCACCCCGCCATGGATCAGCAGGCGCGACTGGTCGCCGAGGCGCCGCTGCCGCTCCTGGTGGCATTTGCGGTAGTAGTCATTAACCTCGTCCGGCGCGCCGAGCTGCGGCTCGTACTTGGAAAGCGCCTGGTAGACGCTCGCCCGGATCGTGTGGCCACGCTTCGGGTCGGCGACGCTCATCGCCTGGCGGGGCGTCTTGACGGCCGCGAAATTGTGCCGCGACTTCGTGCCGCTCAGCCCGACCGACAGGCGCTCGACCGAGATGTGGCTGTAGCCGTGGTAATGGTCGCCCGCGAAGTTCTCGGCGCCGAACTTCCAGTTGCACGGGACTTGCCATTTGACGATCCCGCCGATCGCTTCGTACCCGTCGTCCTCGCCGTCCGGTCCCTGCAGCAGCGCGCGCAAATAGAACCGCATGTCGGGACCGAGATAGTCCTCGAAGGACGGCAGGGCGTCGTCGAACGTCGCCCAGATCGAGCCGTGGTAAACGCTGACCCGGGCCTGGATCAGGCCCCACGCCGCCGTATCCAGCCGGTCCAGATAGCGTTCCTTGCGCGGCACGCCGTCGAGCGCGCCATCGAGGGCATACGACCAGCCGTGATAGCTGCACACGAAGCTCGCCGTGTTGCCCGAATCGTAGCGGCAGACGGGCATGCCCCGATGCCGGCAGCTATTCAGCATCGCGCGGATCGTCCCCGCCCGGTCGCGCGCGACGATCACCGGCTCCGACCCGCAGCGCGAAAGGAAGAAGTCGCCCTTGTCGGGAATCTGGCTCGTGTGGCCGACAAAGCTCCACGCCGGGGCGAGCACCCGTTCCCGCTCCTGCCGGAAGATCTCCGCGCTGGAAAAGATCTCGCGGCTGAGCGTGCCGGCTTCGAGGTCGATCGGGTCGGACGCGGTCATGATGTTATGCTCTGTATAACAATTTGCCCTTTCTGTCCAGGCGGGGCGGTGCTACCGTCTTCGCGGCGGAAGGCCTGCTGGGCCGGGTTTGCGGATCGAATTCAATGCGGATCATCGCGATCGAAGAGCATTTTTCGACCCCGCACTTCCGCGAGAAGGCCGGCTTCAACGAGGCGAGAAGCCCCTACGCGGTCGCGCGCAGCCAGATCATGGGGCACGACCTCGGGCACGAGCTCGACGATATCGGCGCGTCCCGGCTCGCGAACATGGACGCGACAGGCATCGACATGCAGGTGCTGGCGCTCAACGCGCCGATGCCGCACAACTTCGCGCCCGACGAGGCGGTGGCGATGGCGCGCGAGGTGAACGACCATGTCGCCGCGGCCGCGCGAGCGCATCCCGATCGCTTCGCCGGGTTCGCGGCGCTGCCGACCGCGCTGCCAGAGGCCGCCGCCGACGAGCTCGAGCGCTGCGTCACCGATCTCGGCTTCGTCGGCGCCATGGTGCACGGCCATACCGGCGGGCGGTTCCTCGATGACAAGGATTTCTGGCCGATCTTCGCGCGTGCCGAAAAGCTGGGCGTGCCGATCTTCCTGCACCCGTCTCTGCCGCACCCCGATGCGATGAAGGCCTATTTCGACGGGTACGAGGACGTACTCGCGCGGCCAGGCTGGGGCTTCGCGGTCGACACCAGCATCCATTTTCTGCGCATCCTGTTCTCGGGCGCGTTCGACGCCTATCCCAAGCTGCAGATCATCCTGGGCCATCTGGGCGAGGGGCTGCCCTTCGCGATGCACCGGCTCAACGAGCACACGCATTTCGCGGCCAAGCGCCGCGGCCTCGCCAAGACGCCGCTCGAATACATCCGCGACAACCTCTACGTGACGACCAGCGGCAACTGGTACGCGCCGGCATTCGCGTGCACGCTGCTCGCCCTCGGCGCCGACCGCATCCTGTGGGCCATCGACTGGCCCTACGAGGCGAACCGCGTCGGCATGGCGTTCTGGAACGAGATCGAGCTCGGCGAGCCCGACCGCGCGAAGATCGCGCACGAGAACGCCGAGCGCCTGCTCGGCCTCGCGTCCCAAAGGAGACCCCGATGATCGCGTGCCTGTCGCCCAACGGCCAGAACGTGAATGCGAGGAGACGGGCCGCCGACCCGGCTCCTCGTCGCGACGCTGCGCGGAATCAGCGTGCTGGAGCGCGACCGGCCGGGCGCGGCATGGGCGGATCGCGGGCTTCGCCTCGAAGGGCATCATTGCAGCTCGCTGATGGTCGAGCCGCGCCGCGGCGGCGTGTTCGCCGGGATGCATTCGGGCGGGCTCTATTTCAGCTTCGATGGCGGCGCGACGTGGGAGAAGCGGTCCGACGGCATCACCATCGATCATATCTTCTCGCTCGGCCACGCCCACCGCGGCGACGAAACCGTGCTCTATGCCGGCACCGAGCCCGCCTCGATGTTCCGCAGCAACGATTACGGCCGGTCGTGGGTCGAGCTGCCGGGGGTGAAGGAGACGAAGGGCCGCGAGAAATGGTCGTTTCCGAGCCCGCCGCACCAGGCCCACGTGAAGACGATGACCGTCGACCCGCGCCACCCCGAAATCATCTATGCCGGGGTGGAGCAGGGCGATCTTCTGAAGACGACCGACGGCGGCGCGAGCTGGCGTGTGCTCGACGACTACTCGAAGCCCACCGACTGGACCTATCGCGACATCCATCTCGTCGTCGTCCATCCCGACAATTCGGCGGAGCTCTACATGACCACCGGCATGGGGCTCTATCGCAGCCACGACTCCGGCGCGCACTGGGAGCTGATCGTCGACAACAGCTTCAGCATCGGCTACCCGGACCATCTGATCGTCGCGCCCGGCGACGGCAACACGATGTTCATGGCGGGGGCGGGGAAGGACCCGGGCACCTGGCAGAGTTCGCACAGCGCTCATGGCACCATCGCCAAAAGCCGCGACCGCGGCCTCGTCTGGACCGACGCGAGCCGCGGCTTCCCCGAGGACCGGCGGCCCAACATCGAGGCGATGAGCATCGCCGCCTGGCCCGGCGGGTTCGTGCTGTTCGCGGGCACGACCGACGGGGTGGTGTTCGCCAGCGAGGACGGCGCCGAATCGTGGACGCCGATCGCCGACGGCCTCGCCCCGGTGACGAAGGGGCGGCACTACCGCGCGCTGCAGCGCGCGTAAAGCCTCAGGGTGCTTCGTTCCAGTAGGCGAAGCCGAGCCCGGTCACGGCGGTCGCCGACGGGATGTAATCGACTACGGTGCCCCGCCGCCCGCCATAGGCGCCGGCCACCGCGATCCATGTCCGGATCTCGCCGGTGCCGCCGCGCAGCGTCGCGGAATTGGTGGTGAACAGGCTGCGTAGCGCCGCCCCCTCGCCGCGCGCGATCCGGTCGAGCACCCAGCGGTCGAGCGGTTCGTCCACCCAGCCGGCGCGCGGCCCGCGCGGGTCGTGCGAAAGGCCGCCCGAGCCATAGATCGCCACGCGCTCCGGCCGGTCGGCGAACACGTCGCGCAGCGCCTCGCCCAGCGCGTAGCAGCGCGCCGCGCTCGGCAGCGGCGGATGGTAGGCGTTGGTGAAGATCGGCACCACCGGGACGCCGCGCTCGACCAGCCCTACGGCGCGGCTGATCCGCGTGAATGCGTGGCCGAGGCCGATTTCCGGCCGTGCCATCGGGACGATCTGTTCGGCGTAGCCGAGGTCGAAGCCGCGCGCGACCAGCCCTTCGAGTGCCGCGCGCGCGACGCCGGGATGGCCTGGCAGCTTCAGCCAGTGGTCCTCAAGCTTCTCGCCGGCGAAGCCGATGCCGTAGGTGCCTTCGGCCATGTCTCCGACGAAGATCGCGAAGGCCGGGATCAGCGCCTTGGAGAAGATCTCGTTCTGATCGTCGCCGATAACGATCACAGCATCGGGGCGCGCGGCCTCGATCTGCGCCCGCAGCGTCCCGAAGGCGGCCTTGATCCGCTCGACGTAGCCGGCGATCACCTCGGGCGTTTCCTTGGCGAGCGCGGCCGGCTGCGGCACGTCGCGCACCAGCGCGGCATGAACCGCCGGCCACTTGTCCGGAGCGACGAACATCGACGGTGCGTGCGATGACGCCAGGCCGAGCACGACGGGCATTGCGGCTCCTTTCGCTAGGCCCCTAAGCGTTCTGGCGGGCGATGCGCGTCGTCACGTCCTGGAGGACGCGCAACGTCTCGTTCATGTGACGCCCGCTGAGCCGGCCGGACGGCGCGACCACCGCAATGGCCGCCATCGTGTGGCGGTCGCGTCCGACGATCGGCACGGCGAGCGAGCTGATGCCGCGCAGGAACTCCTCCCGGTCGAGCGCGTAGCCCTGCACCCGCACCCGGTCGAGCTCCGCGCGGAACGCCTCGGGGTCGGTGATCGTACGCGGCGTGTAGCGGCGGAGCCCGCGCGCGATTACGCGCTCGCGGGTCTCGTCGGGCGCATAGGCGAGCAGGGCCTTCCCCGTGCTCGACGCGTGCGCCGGCGGGCGGCTCCGCGCGCCCATGCGGCTTTTCATCAGGTAATCGGAGCGCAGCCGTTCGAGGTGGACGACCTCGGCGTCGACCAGGACGGCGAGGTGGGCGCTCTCGCCGGTCGCGATGCGCACCTCGCTCAATTCGGCGAGCGCCGCCTCGTAGAGCGCATGGCTGTGGGTGATGCTCGCCCCCATCACGTAGAGGCGAAGCCCCAGCCGGTAGCGCCCGTTCTCGGTGCGGGCGAGGAAGCCTTCGTCCTGCAGCGCCGCCACCAGACGCGATACGTTGCTCTTGTGCACGCCAAGCCGGCGGCCGATCTCGGTGACGCCCAGCACCGGCTCGTCGGGCGAGAACAGCTCGAGGATTTTCAGCGCGAGCCGCGCCGTCGAGCCCGGCGGCGCGCGGCGCGCGGCGCCAGCGGGCGCCGGCACACCGTCCGTCCCCGCGGGGCGCTCCTCGATACGCAACATGACGGGTGCCTCTCGTCGGGCCCGCGCGCTATACCTAAGTGCTTGGCGCGCCTGCGGAAACGTTACCGCACGAGGACGAATCTCACCACGCAAGCCCCGTCGGGTCAAGCGCTCCGGCGCGCCTTCGGGCTCGGCTACTTGTCTCCCGCCTTTTTCAGCTCGGCCTTGAAGGCGGCAAGGATTTCCGCGCCGTTGGGCGTCGTCTTGATCCACTGCTGGACGACCGGCGTGGCTGCAGCGACCCAGCGCTCCTGCTCCTTCGGGTCGAGCGTCAGGATGTGCTGACCCGCCATGTGGCGAACCTGGTTTTCCTGCACCTCGGCGGTCTTGGCGATGGTGACGCCCATACGGCGAGAGAACGGTTCGCCCGAGTACTCGTCGAACGCCGCCTTGGCCGTCGCGGGCAGGCGTGCGTAGCTCGCCTTGCTCATCAGGGTGAAGTTGGCGACGGTACCGAACGACATGTCGAGGTGATAGCTCGTGACTTCGATCAAGTGGTAGGGCACGACGCCGGTCCAGCCGATCATCACGCCCTGGACCACGCCACGCTGAAGTGCCTGGAAATTTTCCGTCGTCGTCAGGGTGACCGGCACGGCCCCCAGCCGATCCATGATGTCCGCGTTGATGGCGCCCTCGACGCCCATCTTGAAGCCCTTGAGGTCTTCGAGACGGCGCACGGGTATCTTGGTGTGCAGCCCATCGCCGGGATAGAGCGAAAGCTCGAGGGGTCGGACCTTGGAATATTCTTTGGCAAGCGTGCCGTCGGCGTAAAGGTTCCACAGCGCCACAGAGCCGGGCACGATGTCGTGCACCAGGAAGGGCAGGGCCACCACGCTCGTGCCCTTGAACACGCCGCCGAACGCTGCCGAAACCGCGTAGCCGATGTCGACCACGTTGTTGAGCAGCCGATCGTAGGTGTTGCGCGTGCTGGCGATGGTCGAGCCCGGGAAGATCTGGATCTTGACCGTGCCGCCCGACGCGGCCTCCACGTCATGCGCCCAGGGCGCCAGTCCCTTGGTCAGGTTGGTCGAGACCGGCGATCCCGGGAACGAGAAGCGGAGCGTGATCGGGGTGGCGGCCTGGGCGGCGAGCGGCAGGGTCGCCGCCAGCGCGAGCCCGGCGGCGAGAGCTTTTCCCTTCATGGCGTTTCCTCCTTGTGCGCCGCGGCCCGCTAACGAGCGAGCAGGGCCTCGGCGTTCTTGTGTTCGATCATCTCGATCTCGCGCGCGTCGAATACGCCGGACGCGCCGAGCTGCGCGGCGATGTCGTTCGCCGTCGCGTAGGGATAGTCGGTGCCGAACAGGATTTGCGACATGGGCACCACCTGGCGCAACGCCGCCATCGGTGGCGCCAGTGCCGCGGCGGCGGTGTCGTAGTAGAAGCTGCGCAGCCGTTCGAGCGCGCCGGGCGCCGCGCCCGGCGTCTGGGAGTGGCTGACGAAGCGCGAATAGAGGAACGGCATCGTCCCGCCGCCGTGCGAGAAGATCATGCGCACGTCGGGATAGCGCTGCGCGTCGCCGGTGAATACGAGCTGCGCGATGGCCCTCGTCGTGTCCGTGCCGTACTCGACGACGTGCGGATGCAGGCCGCCGATCAGGTTGCGGCAGCAATTGGCTACGGTCGGGTGGGTGTAGACCAGCGCCTTTCGGCGGTTGAGCTCCGCCATCACCGGGGAGAAGGACGGGTCGCCCAGCCACTTGTCGCCGTAGCTCGTCAGCAGCCCGATCCCGTCGGCCTTGAGCTCGCCCAGCGCATAGGCGATCTCCGCCAGGGCCGCATCGACGTCGGGCAGCGGCACCGCCGCGAAGATGCCGAAGCGGCCGGGGTAGTCCGCGCGCATCTTCGCGGCGAACTCGTTGCAGTCGCGCGCGAGCCGGCGCGCCGGGCCGATGTCGCCGAACCACACGCCGGGCGTGGTGATCGACACCATCGACCGCGCGACGCCATCGCGGTCCATGTCCTCGACCGCCTTGGCGACGCTCCATCCCTCCCACGCCGGTTGCATGATGTTGCGCGCGTTGAGGGCGTGAGCCCAGGCGGTCGGCGCGATGTGATAGTGGACGTCGATCCGTTGCGCGTCGCTCACGCTTTCCTCGCCATTCGATTACTTGATGTAGCCGGCCTCCCGCCAGTAGCGCTCGGCGCCCTTGTGCAGCGGCAGATAGAGCGGCGCCTCGCGGCTGTCCTTGCACAGCGTCTCGAGCGGCAGCGGTGCGCCTTTGCCGTCCCACCACGGAATGCGGTCGCGGCGCGCATCCATGCCGGCGCAGAAATTGTAGATCATCTCCTCCGGCGCGCTTTCCAGGCAGAACACCGGCCAGCCGGAGAAATCGACCGTCCACACCGTCTCGCCGAGGCCCGGATATTCCGCGTCGGTGATGGCCTGGCGCATCAGCCCGTCATCCTCGAGCTTCTTGAGCTCGGGCTCGTCGACCCCAAGGAAGGACATGCCCATCTCGATCGCCTCGTTGGCGAACAGGGGCAGCGCCTCGTCCCACACGGCGTCGAGCTCGCCCCGCTTCACCGCGCCCAGCCGGTCCGGCCCGTAGGGCATGCCCTCGGTGTAGACCACCTTGCCGCCCCAGCTCACGATGTCGTCGAACGAGATGCCGAAGGCGCTGAGCACGTGGTTCGAAATCAGGTGGACCGAATGGTCCGGCTGGCCGCGCAGCGACACGCGCAGCGGGTAGCGCGTGCGCTTGAGGTCGCCCAGCGTCTTGAGGCCGGTCTCGGCGCTTACCGCGAAGCCGAGCTGGTCGAACTGCGGCAGGGCCATGATAGACCGCAGCGGCAGCGGCTTCTTGTAGGGGCCGCGGCCGCGCATCGCCATCCCCAGCACGCCGCCCGGGTTGCAGATGGCGATGTCGGCCTCGCCGCTCGCCACCGCGTCGACCGAGGCCGGGCTGTCGCTCGCGAAGAAGCGCAGGCGCCAGTCGCTCTCGCCCTGCTTGCGCAACAGGATCATCACCTGGTTGTCGCGCCATTCGTTCGCGGCGACCAGCTCCGACACCGTCTCAAGCATGAGCCGCGAGCGCATGATCGAGGGTGTGCGGATCGGCTTCTGGATGGTGAGCATGCGGACGTTTCCTTCCCGGTGTTTTGCGGCACGGCCGTCACTTCGGCAGATAGGCCTCGGTATAGAGCTTCGACATGTCGAGCGGCTTCTTGATGCGATGGAGGTCGATGAACGACTGGTTGAGGGTCTGGAGCGCCTCCGGGTTGAACCTGCAGTCCGACGTGTACATGCCGATCACGAAGTCGTACTCCTGCGACATCACGCTCTTCGAGTACTTGGTGGCCTTCATCTCGATCTCGACCGCCTTGTCCTTGTTCGCCCGGACGAACTTGATGGTGTCGATCCAGCCGGCGACGAAGGCGCGCACCGCGTCGGGATCGTTCGCGATCAGCTTGTTCGACGCGAAGATCACGCCCGAAGCGATGTGCCCGACGAAGGATGACGCCGGTGCCAGCACCTTGCCGGCCTTCTTCTCCGCGAGGCGCAGGAAGTTGGCAGTGCCGCCCACGTCGGCGTCGACATTGTGCGCCTTGAACGCGGCCGCTGCCGCGGTCGGGCTGCCGCCGATCGTGGCGATCTCGATGCCGTCGACCCCCCAGCCCTCCTTGATTGCGAGCCGTTTCGCCAACCAGTCGGTGAGCGAGCCCGAGCTGGACACGCCGATCCGCTTGCCCTTGAGGTCCTTGAGGGACTTGATCGGCGAATCCCACGGGATGCCGACGCTGAGGAAGGGGATGGTCGAGGCGCTCTGGCATACGGCCATCATCGGCGTGCCGCGCGCGATGAAGGCCATCTCGACGCCCGCGCCGACGGCAACGTCGATGTCGCCGGCGACCATTGCCTGCACCATCTTGCTGCCGCCCGTGAAGTTGACGATCTGGACGTCGAGCCCGTGCTTCTTGAAGATGCCGGCTTCGACGCCGACGTCTGTGGGAATCGTGTTGTCGGCAGCGGGGTTCGCCTTGCCGACAACGAGCTTGGTCTCCGACCGCGCGGGCGTCGCCAGCGTTGTCCAACCGAGCGCAAGGGCGATCGATGCCCCGCCCAGCGCCCGCAACAATGTATTTGTCATCTTTTCCTCCTCCCTGTCTTCGGTGATGCCGCGGCTCGCCTACGCGGCGGGCTCGGCGATCTCGGGAACCGCGGGCACCTTGTCCCATTCGAGGATCGGGTCAAAGCCCCACAGCCAGTCGGTGTGGCCCTGCGTGCTGCCTTTGCCGGATTCGATCAGCGCCTTCTGCTCGGCCGCGTCGCGCATGTGCTTGAACTTGGCATTCGCCATCGACAGGCGCTGCACCGCATGGACGCGCGGGATGCGCACGCGGCGGAAGTTGCGGAACGCCTCGACCGGATCGTCCGAAGCCTCGAGCCAGCGCGCCAGGATGTAGCCGTCCTCGAAGGCCTGGCAGGCGCCCTGGCCGGCATTCGGCAGCATGGCGTGCGCCGCGTCGCCGATGAGCTGGATGCGCCCGCGTCCCCAATTGTCGGTCAGGGGCCGGGTGAACAGCCCCCACTTCGAGCATTCGGTGACGATGCTCAGGATCTTTTCGAGGCGCGGCTCCGGGTTGGGGAAGCTGCGGCGCATCTCGTCGACGTCGCCGCGGGTGGACCAGCCCTCCGCCACCCATTTGTCGGTGTCCTCCTGGGTGACGATGTTCACCAGCTCGCGCCCGCGGATGTAGTAGGCGATGAAGTGGCAGCCGGGCCCGACCCATTGGACGTGGCCGTTCGGCTCCAGCGTCCAGTCCGGCACGTCCGCACCCTTGAGGAGCGCGCGCCATACCATTTGGCCGGTATAGGTCGGGTTGTCGTCGCCGTAGAGCGCCTGGCGGATCACCGAGCGCACGCCGTCCGCCCCGATCACCAGATCGGCCTCGACCGTCTTTCCGTTGGTGAATTTCAGCGTGACGCGGTCCGGATGCTCCTCGATCGCGGCCAGGCGGTGGCCAAGGTGGACCGTCTTCGGATCGACGCCACTCGCCAGCGCATTCAGAAGGTCGGCGCGGTGGAAGGTGTAGTGCGGCGCGCCCCAGCGCATCGGCTCCTTGCGCCGGTCCCTGAACTCGACAAACTCGCCGGTCTGCATGTTGCGTGTGTAGATGCCGGGCGACAAGTTGGCGCAGGCCGCGATCTGCTCGCCCACGCCGACTGCCTGCAGCGCCTTGGTGGCGTTGGGGCTGGTGTTGACCGCCGCGCCGATCTCGCCCAGCCCAGGCGCTGCCTCGTAGACCTCGACCGGAAAGCCGAATGTCTTGAGAGCGTTGGCCGCGCCCAGCCCGGCCAGCCCGCCGCCGACGATGACGATGGGGCGATCTCTTTTCATCCCGGCTCTCCTAGTCGAAGGGGTACGTGTCGCTCGGCAGCGGCGGCAGGCCAAGCGCATCACGTCCGGCGATCTGCAGGGCCGGCGCCTGCCACTGGGCATGATGCCCGATTGCGTGCAGGTCGCGCCAGTGGCGCTGGATCGGGTGGCTGCCGTCGATCCCGTGCGCCCCGCTGGCGTCGAACAGCCTGTCGACCGCGCTCTGCAGGAGCTTCAGGATCATCATCATGTCGCGGCGTTGTCGCACCGCGTCCTCGCGGGTGCACTTGCCGCCGCGGAAGATCGTCGCGGTCAGCTTCTCGGTTATGAGATAGGCGAGGTCGATCTCGGCGCGCGATTCGCCGAGGGCGATCTGCACGTCGACGCGGTCGGCGGGGCGGGAGCCCAGCGGCCTTGCACCGCGCCCGGCGGTAAGCTCGACGAAGGAGTCGTAGCAGCCGCGCGAAATGCCGTGCATCGGCGTCATCACCGCGAAGCCCGAGTTGAGGATCAGCGGCGAGCGGTAGAGCACGCCCGGATGCACCGTGTGACCGGGCGCGCGGCCGACCAGAGCGTCGTCGTGGTCGTAGACGAAGGATTCGGGCACGAAGGTCGGCTCGACCAGCACGTCGTTGCTGCCCGAGCCCTTGAGGCCCATGGCGTTCCACACGCGGTCGATCTTGAACTGGTCGGGGCCCAGCAAGAAGTTCAGCCGCTTCTTGACCTTGCCGTCCGGGTGCTTGGTCACGCCGCCCAAAATCGCCCACTGGCAGTAGTCGGCGCCCGAGGCGAAGTGCCAGCGCCCGCTGATCTCGTAGCCGCCGGTCACCTCCTTCACCTGGCCCGTCTGATTGAACGAGGTCAGGATGGTCGGGTCGGGCTGGCGCTCATAGACGAAGCGCTGCGCCTCCTCGCCGAACAGGCTCAGGAAATACTGGTGCTGGATGAAGAAGGTCATGCACCAGCCGGTCGAGCCGCAGAACCGCGCCACCTCGGAGACGCAGTCGATCTGCGTCATCCAGTCGCCCTCGTAGCCGCCGAATGCCTTCGGCCGCATCAGGGGCAGCAGGCCGGAATCGAGGATCGCCTTGATGTTCTCCTCCGGCATGCGGCGCAGCTCCTCGCACACCTCGGCGTTCTTCTTGGCGACGGGCACGATCGTGCGCGCCCGCTCGATCAGCTCCTCGTAGGGGACGGTCATCCCGTCATAGTGCAGGTCGAACCGGGGGCCGGTCATGAACCGGGGCGCCTCTGTCGTCGTCAACATACTTCCAGTCTCCACTAGTCGATCACCGGGACCGCCGGCATCTTGTCCCAGCCTTGGACGGGCTCGTAGCCGCAAATCCACGCCATGCTGTCGGCCCGGTCTTCCTTGGCGAGCCGTGCCTTCTGCGCGACGCGGTCGTGCATGTGCTTGATCCGGGCGTTCATCAGCGAGCGCATCTGCACGCCATGGACGCGCGGGATGCGGATGCGGCGGAATTCGGCGAACGCCGCGACGGGGTCGTCGCGCCTGGCGTCGAGCCAGCGGGCGAGGGTGTAGGCGTCCTCGAAGGCCTGGCAGGCGCCCTGGCCCGCGTTCGGCAGCATGGCGTGTGCCGAGTCGCCGATGAGCTGGACGCGGCCGCGGCCCCAATTGTCGGTCAAGGGGCGGGTGAACAGGCCCCATTTCGAGCATTCGGTGACGATGGCGAGCAACTTTTCGAGCTTCGGTTCGGGGTTCGGGAAGCTCGCCCGCATCTCATCCGGGTCGCCGGCGATCGACCACCCCTCCTCGACCCATTTGTCGGTGTCTTCTTGGGTAACGATGTTCACCACCTCGCGCCCGCGAAGGTAGTAGGCGAATAGATGGCGGCCCGGCCCGATCCACTGCACGTGGCCCGATGGCGCCATGACCTCGGCCGGCACGTCGCGGCCGCGGAGAAGCGCGCGCCACACCATCTGGCCGGTATAGGTCGGGTTGTCGTCGCCATAGAGCGCCTGGCGGACGACGGAGTGCAGGCCATCGGCAGCGACCAGCACATCGGCCTCGCGCCGCGTGCCGTCGGCGAAGGCGAGGACGACGCCCTCGGGCGTCTCGTCGAACGCGACCACGCGGGAATTGAGATGGAGGCGGGCAGGGTCGAGCCCGCTCACCAGCGCGCTCATCAGGTCGGCGCGGTGGAAGGTGAGGTGAGGGGCGCCGTAGCGCGCCTCCTGCTGCTTCGCGTCGCGGACGTCGAGCACCGCGCCCGTGTGCATGTCGAACGTCACCGTGTCAGGGTGGACGTTCGCCACGGCAGCAACCTTCTCGCCCACGCCGATCGCGCGCAGCGCCTTGACCGCCTGCGGGCTGATATTAATGCCGGCGCCGATCTCGGCGAAGGAGGAGGCCCGCTCGTACACGTCCACGGCGAAGCCGAAGGACGCCAGCGCGTTCGCCGCGGCCAGGCCGGCGAGCCCGCCGCCGACGATCGCGATATTCCGGACCTCGCCCATCTGCGGCTGCCGTTCCCGTCCCGTTTCCGACCGGACCGGGTTTGACTAGCACCCGTTGTCGGCCCGAGGCAACAAATCCGGTCCGGCTGTTGCGCTTAGTGAAACACCCGGCCGTTCCCGCTTCCGGCCGCGCGGCCGGAGTGGCAAGCTTGGCACATCCGGATGGAGCGGCCGACGCCAAGAATTCGGCCATGCCGCCAAGGGAGGAAACCATGAAGCTCGCCATTTCGCTTGCCGCGGCGCTCGCTGTCGCGGCCCCGGTCGCGGCCCGCGCCGCCGATACGATCACGCTCAAGCTCGGCTTCCCGCCGCCGTCGGTGTCGCATTTCTACGGCGGAACGCTGGTGCCCTGGTCGAAGAAGATCGAGGCAGAGACCCACGGCGCGCTCAAGATCCAGATCTTCCCGGGCGGCACGCTCGCCTCGCACCGCAACGCCTATGACCGGGTGCTGAACGGCGTCGCCGATATCGTCTTCGGCCTACACGGCATCATGGGCCGAACGTTCCAGAAGACGACGGTGACGGCGCTGCCCGGCTTCCCGGCGACCGGCAAGCAGTGCACCGATGCGCTGTGGCAGCTCTACGAAAGCGGCGTGATCGCCGATGAATACACCAAGGTCCATCCGCTCGGCTTCTCGTGCTTCCCGCCGACCGGCATCGCTGCGCACAAGCCGATCAAGTCGCTCGCCGACGTAAACGGGCTCAAGATCAGCGTCGCCTCGCGCATCTACGGCCAGGAAGTGGAGATCCTGGGCGGCGCGCCGATCACGCTCGCCACGCCCGAGATCTACCAGAGCATGCAGCGCGGCCTGGTGGATGGCGCCATGGTCGGCATGGCCGCCGTCGCCGCCTACAAGCTCACCGACGTCGCGAGCTACTATTTCGATGCGCCGTTCGGCCAGACCACCGAATACCTGCTGATGAACAAGGCGTCCTACGCCAGGCTGCCCGCCGATATCCGCACGGTCTTCGACGCGACCGCCGGGCTGCCCATGTCGGAGAGCCTCGCCAAGTCGGCCCTGGAGGAGACCAACATGGGCCTCAAGGCGGTCGAGGCGAAGCACCAGACCCTGACCGAGATGGCGGATGCCGAGCTTCCCAAGCTCCGCAAGCTGATGAGGCCGGTGATCGACCAGTGGATCAAGGCGACGCCCGGCGGCGAGAAGGTGATCGAGGCCTACCGCGCCGAGCTCGCCAAGGTCGGCGCGACCAAATAGGGCAGAGCGCCTCGATGCGGTAAACTTCTGCCCAGGAACGGCCAGGGGATCGAACAAGGACCATGAACAGGCTCGACGGAAAGGTGGCGATCGTCTTCGGCGGCGGGCCCAATATCGGCGGCACGATCGCTCATTTCCTGGCGCGCGAGGGCGCCCGCGTGGCGGTCTGCGACGTGAACGCCAAAGCCGCGGAGGACGCCGCCGCCTTCATCGCGGAACGCGGCCATGAGGCCTTCGCCCTTCAGGGCAACGCCGTGAAGGAGGAGGACGTGGGCCGCGCCGTCGCCGACACGGTGGGGCGCTACGGGGGCCTCGACATCGCCTTCAACATGGCGGGCAAGGTGCACTGGTCGCCGGTCGTCGACATGGACATCACCCAGTGGACCGAATGCGTGCTGAGCTTCCCGACCGCCGGCATGCTGACCACTAAGCACGCGGCGCGGGCGATGATCGCGGGCGGGCGGCGCGGCTCCATCATCCACCTGCTGTCGACGGCGGCGCATTTCGGCGAGGCGGCGGGCTCGGCCTACACGGCGGCCAAGGCGGCGCTCCTCAACTTCGCGCGGTCGGCGGCGATGGACCTCGCCCACGACGGCATAAGGGTGAACACCATCACGCCCTGCGCGATGGAGCACCAGCTCTGGACCAACATGAAGAACGAGATATTCGACCCGGACTTCCAGCGGCCGAAATCCCGCTCGTTCTACTCGCGCGACGACTACCTCAAGATGATCCCGTTGGAGCGCTTCCCGCGCGCGTCGGACCTCGGCTGGGCCGCGGTGTTCCTCGCCTCGGACGAGGCGAGCTTCCTCACCGGCATCGACATCCCGGTCGACGGCGGGCTGCGCCACAAATATCCGACCTGGCGGCCGGGCGACTACACGGGCGTCAACGTCAAGGACTACGCGAACTCGATCGAGCTCACGCGCTACGGCGAGGGCCAGGGCAAGCTGCTCGACCGCTAGTGTGGTGGTTTCGAAGTTCGCTATATTCCTTGTGGCGAATCCGAAGTTCGTGCGGTGTGCGACCTGGATTGAAACGAACTTCGGATTCGGGACACTAGGCGACCACCCACCAGAGGATCTCGGACCATGGACCAGGACAATCGCCGCCAGGATCGGACCGAACGGCTGCTCGCGCTCAGCCGGACCACGCCGGACAGCGACATGGGCCGGCTGTTGCGCCGGTTCTGGCAGCCGATCGCGTGCAGCGGGACGCTCCTGCCCGGGCGCGCCAAGGCCGTGCGCATCATGGGCGAGGATCTGACGCTCTATCGCGGCGCGAGCGGGAAGCCCTATCTGGTCGCCGGGCGCTGTGCCCATCGTCGCACGCGCTTGCATACCGGCTGGGTGCAGGGCGAGGAGGTGCGCTGCATGTATCACGGCTGGAAGTACGACGGGATGGGCCGGTGCGTCGAGATGCCGGCGGAAAAGGACACCGCGCCCCAGACCGTAAAGATCGCCGGCTACCCCGTGCGCGACTATGGCGGGCTGATCTTCGCCTACATGGGCGAAGGTGCGCCACCTTCATTCGACATGGTGCGCAAGCGGGCGCTCGACGATTCCGGCTGGCTGCGCTTCCCGCGCGAGATGACCTGGCCGTGCAACTTCTTCCAGATGGTCGAGAACTCGCTGGACGCGGTGCATGTCAGCTTCGTCCACCAGAAGGGCCATGTCGGCACGTTCGGCGAGGCGGTAACGCCGGTCATCCCGGATCTGGAGTATCTCGAGACCGATTCCGGCATCCGCCAGATCGCGAAGCGCGGGCCCAACAACGTGCGGGTCAGCGACTGGACCTTCCCCAACAACAACCACATCATCGTGCCGGGCGCGACAAGCGACGCACCCTGGATCGACGTGGCGGTGTGGATGGTGCCGAACGACGACGAGCACACCACCCGCTTCACCGTCTATTCCAGCCCGAAGGTCAGTCCCGAAGCCGACCGCGCGCTCACCGAGCGGCTGAACAGCTATCACGATTACAACCCTGCGGACCACCACACGGAGCTGTTCGACGAGGACACCTACCCGACCGAGTCGGTTTCGCAGCTCACGGCCGCGCAGGACTATGTTGCGCAGGTCGGCCAGGGCGCCATCGCCGACCGGTTGAACGAGCGGCTCGGCCGGTCGGATGCCGGAATCGCGCTGTTGCGCCGCATCTTCTGGCGCGAGATGGACGCGGTACGCGCCGGCCGCGGCATCAAGGAATGGCGGGCCCTGGACGAGCCCGTCGACCTGCCGATGCAGGTGCCGGACGCCGCGGCGGAGTGAGCCGCGCTCCCCTTCATCCGAACATGGTGAAGGGGAGCCGCATCACCAGCGCCGGGATCAGGACGAGAAGGGCGAGCTTCACCACGTCGGCGGCGACGAATGCGCTATTTGAGCACGCCCCAGCTTTTGATTTTTGCCTGAAGCGCCTTGATCTGGACCGTCGCCGCCTCGTCGCCCGTGTCGACGTAGGCGATATCAGGCTCGATCGCGTGGTGCGGGTTCGGATCGCCCGGCTTCACGTCGCGCCGGCGGCTGTTCGTCTTATAGATGTCCGCATACTCCTGCTGGAAGTCCTTCGACAGGTACCAGTTGACGAAGATCTTCGCGGCGTTGGGGTGCGGCGGCTTGACGAACCAGGCGATGTGGTCGTTCGCACCCTGCCAGGCCGGCTTGCCCTTGCCGAAATAGGCGGGGCCGGTCAGCTCCTCGACCTGCGCGCCGACGCCGCGCCGCTTCATCTGCACGATCACGTCGTCCGGCATGCCGATACCCACTGGCTTGTGGCAGCCCACCACCCAGTCGGCCATTTGCCGATAGTCGCGCGAGAAGACGATATCCTGCGTCTTGAACAGCTTCTCGAGCCAGGCTTCGCCGCGGTCGGCCGTGAGGCGCCAGGTGCTGCGGCTGCCCGATCCCGGCCGCCTGGGATCGAACCACACGATCTTGCCCTTGAGCGCCGGGGACATCAGATCGCCCCCGTTCGACAGGTTGGATTTCGGCATGCAGGCGCGGTTGACGAAGCCGAGCGTCAGCCCCGTGCCGGTCGGGCTGTAGAGGTACATCTTCTCCTTGTCCTGGAACCCGGTGGCGAACCCGCCGATCCAAGTCTTGTCGTCCATCAGGCTCGGGTCGATCAGCGCGTCGCGCAGGGGGGCGAGGGCGTGGATCGGCACCAAGGTGAAAGCGGTCGGGTTGGTCGAAGCCAGGATGACGTCCCAGTTGTACAGCCCCGCCATCCGCTCGCGCACGATCTTCGCGGTGATCTGCGTGCCGCGCGCGCCGGTGTATTCGAGAGTGATCTTGGGGAACGCCTTCTTCCACCCCTCGACGATGGCGCGGCGCTGGGCCGCGCCCGGGGGACCGGATACGACGACGGTGCCTTCCTGGCGTGCCGCCGCCAGGGTCTTCGCGTAGACCTGCTGCCAGTTCTCGGCCGCACGGCCGCTCGGTGCCGCCGCGAGGGCGAGGGCGGCGGCCACGCAGGTTGCGGTGGCAAGGCGCGCGAACGCGCCGCGAGTTGGATCGGTCATGGCTTCCTCCCGGGGCCCCGCTGGCGACGGGACCTCTCCCTGGTTTGGCCGCCGTTGCGGCAGCCAGACGGACTGCACGCCGCTTCTACGGCAGACCGTATTCCTTCCAGCGGGCGGCAATCTTTTCGGTCAGCGCCACGCTCACCTTGTTGATCGGCGGGAAATGCGCGTCCTTGAAGCGGAACGTCGCGTCGATGCCGACGCCGCGGCGCGGCGGATCGAAATCGACTTCGCCGCGGTTGCGTTCGGCCCGCTCGTGCATCTTGCCCATCACGACGTGGCGGTCGGGATCGGCGGTCGACACGACCCGCCACATCACCTCCTCCCAGTCGCGCACGTTGCAGTCCTCGTCGACCACGATCACCCAGCGCCACTGCTCGCCCTTGATGTCCCAGATGCCGTCCATGATGCGGCGCGGATCGTCCTTGTCGCGGATATGGGCGGAGACGATCAGCATGCCGTGACGCCCGACCTCGGGGAAATAGACCTCGCGGATGTTGGTGAGGCCGGTTTTCTGGATGATGCGCGTCTGCAGCGAGCCCGAGCGCAGGAGCTGGCGCGGATAGTCCTCGATGCGCTGGCAGATCAGCCCATAGGTCATCGGATCGCAGCGATGGGAGATGGCCTTGATCTTGATGACGAAGGCCGATTTGTTCTCGCCGTAGAAGCCAGTCGACTCGCCGTGCGGCCCCTCCTCGGTGCGGTCGTGCGGCACGACCTCGCCCTCGATGATCATCTCGGCATGGGCCGGTACCAGCAGGTCGCTCAGCTCGCACTTGACGAGCTCGGTCGGCGCGCCCCGCCAGCCGCCAGCCGCCTCGTACTCCATCGAGCCGTCCTCGCCCGGCGCCACCGGGCTTCCCGAGGCTAGGGTCAGCAGCGGGTCCATGCCCATGACGATGGCGACGGGCGTGGGCTTGTTGGCCTTTTCGTAGTCGAGGATGTGGTCGCCGCCACCCGGGCCGGTCGACGAGTTGCGGCCGCGCAGCCCGCCGGCGAGCGACAGGGTCGTCTTGTCTTTGATCATCACCCGGTACGAGCCCATGTTGAGGAACCCGGTCAACGGATCGCGGGTGACGATTCCGGCGGTGGTGCCGAGATAGCGCCCACCGTCGAACTCGTGCCAGTGCGGGGTCGGGATCATGTCGATGTCGGCGTCCGCTTCACCGATCACGATCTCCTTGCACGGCCCGGTCGGCAGCGTGACCGAGGGCACGCGGTGCATCATGCCATGCACGACGCGCTCATGGATCACCTCCTCCTCCGCCTCGCAATTGAACGCGACGGCGAGCTGCGCCGTGGTGGAGATGATGTTGGTCACCAATGGCAGGCCGCGATAGCCCTTCACGTTCTCGAACCGGAGCGCCGGGCCCTTGCGCTCGAGCGAGCGCGCGGCGATCGCACCGATCTCTTCGTTGGGATCGACCTCGACCGTGATCCGGTGCAGCAGGTTCTTGGCTTCGAGAAGGCCGAGATACTCACGCAGGTCCGTGTAACCGACGGCGGCGGTCGTCCCGGATTTACGCGCGTCGTCCATGGTCCATTTCCTCCGCTGTCGCTTGGGTGCCGCGCAAGTGGACGCATGTCCGCGGTGCCGCCCAAGACGCCGCGGCTCAATTTTCGATTGATGTTGAAATACTAGAAAACAATGAATCCTGTCAACCGGCGTGCTGGCCAAATTTGCTCATCAATAGCTGTTTTTGCAGGCCTTTCCGCGTTGACAGGGGTCGGGTCGACTGATATCAGGTCCAGAATGAAATTTTCGGATACGATGAACCACGTTTATCCTACGCCGGAGGCGGCGTTGCGACGTGTCCTGGAATCGGTACCATTTTTGCGCATCGGCGCCGTGGCGGCGGTGCCTGTGCCCGGCGACAGTGTCGGTCGGTTCGTCGTTCGCCTCGAGTTCGAGCGGCCGGACGCGCGACCTCGATTGCGCGATCCTCGACAACGGTCAGCCGCGTCACGTGCGCGACGCCGCCGCAGCGCTGGCGAAAGGCTCGGCAGCGGGGCCATTTCGCGCCGGGTCCTGCGTAATCGCGCCGCATTTCGGCAAGCAGTCGCGTGAGCTCTGCGTCGAGCAGGGCCTTGGCTACGTCGACTACGACGGCAATTGTCGTCTCGTCTTCGATGATGTCTACATCGAGCGGACGAACCCGAAGCGCGCGCGCATGGCGCGCCGCGCGCTGCGCTCAATCTTCTCGCCCAAGGCGGCGCGCGTCCTCCACGTGCTGCTCCGCGATCCGGCACGCGAATGGCGGGTCAAGGACCTTGCGCGTCTGGCCGGCGTGAGCGTGGGGCAGGTCAGCAACGTGCGCCGCTGGCTGATCGACCAGGAATGGGCGGCGGCGGGTGCGGGCGGATTCCGCCTCACCGATCCCGTCGAGCTGCTGCAGGATTGGCGCGACGTCTACGAATCGCTTGCCGGTACGCGACAGAATTTCCGCACCACGCTTAGCGGCGCGGCGCTGCGCGACGCGGTGGCGGAGGCGCTCCGCCGGGCGAACGCCAAGGGCGTCGCGATGCTCGCCGGCTTCGCCGCCGCGCAGTGGCACGAACCGGTCGCGAGCATCAGACGCGAGTTCGCGTACCCTGACAAGGTGGCGTTCTACGCCGATGCGGCCGGGCTCGTCGAGCTGCGGCGCGGGCTCGCGCTCGAGCCTGTCGCGCGGGACGAGAACGTCGTCGTCGTGCACCCGAAGAACCCCGACGTGTTCGCGCTCACCGCCGAGCCGGCGCCGGGGATCGTCTGCACCAACGCCGTACTCACCTTCCTCGACCTCGCGACGCCGCAGGCCGCACGGAAGATGGCGGAGCGCATCACCGTGGGCGCCGAACCGGACGCGCCAGCGGGCCGGACCGAATAGCCGCGGAACCGCGGCCCCAGGGAGGAACGATGAGCAAGCTGCAGTTGAGCTTCGTCACCGGACGCAACGAACGGGTCGTGCCGCTTTACGATGGCAGCGTGGAGGTCGAGGGCGTCGAGCTGGTCGTCACCCACTCCGACCCGTCGGAGACGTTCTGGCGCCAGCTCAACTTCGAGGAGTTCGAGTTCGCCGAGATGTCGCTGTCGTCGTTCCTGATCGCCCGGGAGCGCGGCATGGACATGGTGGGGCTCCCGGTCTTCCCGTCGCGCCGCTTCATGCATGCCGAGCTCAGCATCAACACCGAATCGGGCGTGCGCGAGGCGGGCGACCTCGTGGGCAAGCGCATCGGCGTCGGCGAGTACCAGCAGACCGCGTCGCTGTGGACGCGCGGCGTGCTCGAGCACGATTTCGGCGTGTCGCAGTACAAGGTCCATTGGTACATGGAGCGGTCGGAGGCGTTCAGCCACGGCGGCGCGACCGGCTTCACCCCGCCCGAGGGCATCTCGTTCCAGCGCATCTCGACCGACAAATCGCTCGCCTCGATGCTGGTGGCGGGCGAGCTCGACGCCGCGCCGATCGCGCGCGCGTTCTCGCGAGAATCCAACATCATCGACCGCTCGACCCAGATCCGCGCGCGCAACGCGGACTGGTCGAAGGTCAGGCCGCTGTTTCCCGACCGGATCGCCGAGGGCGCGCGCTTCTTCAAGGCGCACGGCTACATTCCGGCCAACCATGCCTACGTGATCCGCGGCGACATCTACCGCAAGCATCCCTGGCTCGCCTTCAATTTGTACAAGGCATTCGTTGCGGCGAAAGAGGTGGCGCAGGACCGGCTGGCCGAGCGCATCCCGTCCGGCCTGATCTTCGGGCGCGAGTACCTGGCCAGGACGCGGGAGATCTTCGGCGACGATCCCTTCCCCTACGGCGTCGCCGCCAATCGCGAGATGCTGCAGACGATCATCGACTTCTCGTACGAGCAGAAACTGACGACCGAGAAGGCGAAGATCGAGGACCTGTTCGCGCCGAGCACGCTGGGGCTCTGAGCGCCGGGATAAGGAGAGAGGCACGCCATGCTGACCGCGGAACAGAACGAGCTCCTGACGCGCGTGGGGCCGGGCACGCCGATGGGCGCGCTGATGCGCCGCTACTGGCATCCGGTCGCGACCTGCCACGAGCTGGCGCAGAACCCGGTGAAATCCGTCCGAATCCTCGGCGAAACGCTCACCCTGTTCCGCGACCGCAAGGGGCGGCTCGGCCTCATCGGCCAGCGCTGCGCCCATCGCAGGGTCGACCTGAAATGCGGCATCCCGGAGGACGACGGGCTGCGCTGCCCCTATCACGGGTGGATGTACGACCGGGAGGGCCAGTGCATCGCCCAGCCGGCCGAGACCGGCAAGTCGAACTTCATGGCGCGCGTGCAGCTCCCCTCCTACCCGGTGGAGGAGCTCGGCGGGCTCGTGTGGGCCTATCTCGGGCCCCAGCCCGCTCCGCTTCTGCCGCGCTGGGACCTCTATGTCGTCGACAACGCCTTCCGCCAGATCGGCGCCACCGTGCTACCGTGCAACTGGCTGCAGTGCCAGGAGAACGCGGTGGACACCGTCCATACCGAATGGGCGCACGGCCGCCAGGGTCTTTATGTGCTCGAGCGCAAGGGCACCGACAACGACGAGGCCGCCCGGCGCTACGAGCGCATCGGCCGGCCGCACGTCCGCTTCGACTTCAAGCGCGTGCCGATCGGCATCCAGAAGTTCCGCATGCAGGAGGGCGACAGCGAGGAGTCCGAGGGCTGGCGCACCGGCCATCCGATGGTGTTCCCCAACGTGGTGCGCATCGGCTCGCTCGGCTATGCCGAGTTCCAGATTCGCGTGCCGATGGACGACACCCATACTTGGCATCTGTCGTACCAGGCTTTCTTCCCGGGCCCGACGATCCAGGTGCCGAAGCAGGACCCGGTGCCGTCCTTCCCGGTGCCGATCGAGGATCATCCGGACTTTATCCTGGGCCAGGACTACGTGTGCTGGGTGGCGCAGGGCGAGATTTGCGACCGCACCGAGGAGCAGCTCGGCCGCTCCGACATCGGCCTCGTCATGTTCCGCAAGCTTCTGATGGAGCAGATCGAGGTGGTGCAAAAGGGCGCGGATCCGATCAACACGTTCCGCGACCCGCGCGAGAACCAGATCCTCGACCTGTCGATGGAGCGGCGCGCCGACATCTCCAGCTATCGCAAGGGCGGTGTGCGCTTCATGCCGCTCGGCCGCAACAGTCCGGTGCTCGACGAGCTCGACGCCCTCATGGTGCAGGGGGCGGAGGCGGCGCGGCGCGAACGGACCCCGACCTAGGGTGGCTCGTCCGGGCCGGGACGGGCCCCCAGAAACGATAACCCGCGATGACGCACACGACACAGGGAGGTAACCGATGAAGCTCAAATGGACGCGCCCCATCCGATGGGGCGTCGCGCTGGCCGCGCTGGGCGTCTTCGCCGCCGCGACCGGCGCCAACGCCGCCGAATCCTGGCAGCAGACCTGGGACAAGACGCTCGCCGCCGCCGAGAAAGAAGGGGTGGTGGTGGTCTCGGGCCCGCCCGGCGCCGACCAGCGCCGGGTCATCACCCAGGAATGGGCGAAGACCTATCCGAAGATCAAGCTGGAATACACCGGCGGGCGCGGCTCGCAGATGGTCGCAAAGGTGGTCCGCGAGCGCACGGCGGGCATCTACAACTGGGACGTCATCCTGGCCTCGACCGACCCGACGGTGTTCACGCTGACGCCGATCCACGCGCTGGCGCCCTTGCGCGATGCGCTCATCCGGCCCGACCTCACAGAGGACAAGACGTGGTTCGGCGGGTTCAAGGCCGGGTTCCTCGACGATGCCGGCACGACGTTCTACAGCCCCATCGGCAACTCGGCGCCCCTCGGCTTCGCCAACCGGGACTGCATCTCGAAGGCGGTGTTCAACAAGCTCGACGACCTGAAGAAGCCGGAGCTCAAGGGCAAGATCGCCTGGCACGACATCACCCGGCCGGGCGCCAGCACCCAGGGGCTCGGCGTGCTCGAGCTGATCCGCGGCGAAGCCTGGCTCAAGGACATGTTCACCAAGCACGACGTTGTCTTCTCGCGTGACTACCGCCAGCTCGCCGACTGGCTGGTAAGCTGCAAGAAGCCGGTCGTCATGGGCGTGCCCGACGACGTCCTGATGCAGATGCAGGCGCACGGGCTTGGCAAGAACGTCGAATACCTGCTCGGGCCGGCCTGGACCGACAAGATGGACGCCGGCGGCGCCGGCGGCAACGAGAGCATCGGCTGGTACAACAACGCGCCCCATCCCAATGCCGCCAAGATCTTCGTCAACTTCTACATGTCGCGGGCCTTCCAGCAGGCCTATGCCGACGAGACCCGGTCGAACAGCCGCCGGCTGGACACCACGCCTGGGGATCCGCGCCTTGTGATGAAGCCCGGCGTCGAGTATTTCAACTTCCTCCAGTCGCGGCTCGCCCGGGTTAAGAAGCTGCAGGCGCACATCCGGACCTGGGGTATCATGAAGTAGCTGCCGGCCAATCGGCGCGGGAAGGCGCCCGGCACGGCGCCGCGCGGCCTTGGCGGCGAAAAGAAAAATGAACGGCCGGCAACGGGGAGTTGGTATCCGCATGGCGGAACGGACTCGGTCATCGGAGCGGGACGCGCCGGCGGCACAGGTCGGCGCCATCGCCAAATGCTACGGCGAAGTGTGTGCTGTGGCCGGCGTCTCATTCGACGTCGTCGCGGGCGAGCTTCTGACGCTGCTCGGGCCGAGCGGCTGCGGCAAGACCACCACCATGCGCGCGATCGCCGGGCTCGAGCGCATCGACGCGGGCGAGATCCGGCTCAAGGACCGCGTGGTCAGCTCCGCCGCGACCGGAATGCACGTTGCGCCCGAGCGGCGCGACGTCGGCATGGTATTCCAGTCCTACGCCATCTGGCCGCACATGTCGGTGTTCGAGAACGTCGCCTATCCGCTGCGCTGCCGCCAAGTGGGGCGTCGCGAGCTGCGCGAACGCGTCGATGAGGGGCTCGCGCTCGTCGGCATGACCGGCTACGAGGACCGTCAGGCCACCATGCTGTCCGGCGGCCAGCAGCAGCGTGTGGCCCTGGCGCGCGCGCTGGTGATGCGACCCTCGATCTTGCTGCTGGACGAGCCCCTGTGCAATCTCGACGCCAAGCTGCGCGTCCAGATGCGCGCCCACATCAAGGAGCTGCAGGCAAAGACCGGCCTCACCATGGTCTACGTCACCCATGACCAGCTCGAGGCGATGGCGCTGTCCGACCGGATCATTGTCATGCACGCGGGCGCCATCGAACAGGTCGGCGCGCCCGAGGACATCTACGAACGGCCGCGCAACCGGTTCGTCGCCGAGTTCGTCGGCGCAATCAACCTGGTCGGCGGCACCGTCGCCGACGTGCGTCCGTCCGAAGGCTTTGTCTCCGTCGCGACCGGCGGCGGCACGCTCGCCTGCGCGGTGGGCGACGCGCCGGTGCCGGTGGCCGGAAGCCCGGTGCTGATGATGGTCCGGCCGGAGAAGATCGCCGTCGAGACCGCGGCGACGCCCGCGGGCGGAGCGGACGGGCCGGTGAACCGCCTCGCCGGGCGGATCGCCGCCAACGTCTATTACGGCGACCGGCGCGAGCTGACCGTCGCCTGCGATGGATTCGCGCTCCAAGTCGCGGCGGCGAACGACGTGACGGTGCCGATCGGCGCCGAGGTTCGGGTCGCCTTCGCTGCGCGCGATCTGCGCCTCCTCCAAGAAGACGCCGGCCTCCCCACCGCCGATGCCGTCCCGGCGCCGCCGGAGCCGGCGGCCATGACGCAGGGATTGCTTGCGCGGACCGCCGCCCGATGATCGCCATCGCCCAGGCGCTGCCCGCCCGCATGCGGCGCGGCAGCCCCGGCACGACCCTTCTGTTCGGCGCGGTGTTCGTGCTGGTCGCCGGGCTGATCCTTGGGCCGGTGATTTTCCTGATCGTCAACAGCTTCCGCGTGGGGATGCCCGGCGAGGCCGCGCGCTGGGGCCTCGATGCCTGGCGCGAGGCCCTGGCGAACGGCGGCATCTGGCAGGCGATCTGGAACTCGATCCGGCTCTACCTGGCGACCAGCGTCGTGAGCTGGCCGACTTCGCTCGTCCTCGCCTGGATTCTGGGGCGCACCGACATTCCCGGCAAGCGCACCATCGAGTTCCTGCTATGGCTCTCCTTCTTCCTGCCGAGCCTGACGGTCGTGATGGGCTGGATCACGCTGATCGATCCGGACACCGGCCTGATCAACCAGGGTATCCGCGAACTCACCGGCCTCAAGTCCGGCCCGTTCAACATCTACACGTTCTGGGGCCTCGTCTGGGTGCATCTCGGCCAGAACGCGATCGCGGTGAAGACGATCCTCCTGATCCCGGCGTTCCGGAACCTGGACGCGGCGATGGAGGAGGCGTCGCGCCTGTCGGGCGCCGGCATGTTCCGCACGTTGCGCCGCGTGGTGATCCCCATGCTGGGCCCGGCGATCGTCATCACCGCGCTCCTGGGCTTCGTCCGGCTGTGGCAGTCCTTCGAGGTCGAGCTGATCCTGGGCATCCCGCAGGGCTTCTTCGTCTACGGCACCAAGATCTACGACCTGCTGAACAACGGCACGCCCGAATACGGCCAGGCCACGGCGCTCGCCGTGCTGGTGATCGGCTTCACCCTGCCGTTCATGGTATTCCAGCAGCGCTTCTCGCTCGGCAAGAAGTACGAGACGATCTCGGGCCGCGCGCGGTCGACGCCCACGACTCTCGGCCGGGCGCGCATGCCGGTGTTCGCCGCGGTGCTCCTGCTCGCCTTGGTCGTTTCGATCCTGCCGATGCTGGCCGTCACCGGGGCGACGTTCATGGAGGTGTTCGGCCATTTCGGCCTCGCCCATACCTGGACCCTGCGCCATTGGGCGCGGGTGCTCCACGATCCGGTATTCCTCCAGAGCGTGTGGAACACCATCCTGATCGCCGGCAGCGCGTCCGTGCTCGGCGTCACGCTGAGCGCGCTGGTCGCCTACATCGTGGTGCGGACGCAGTTCCGCCTCCGCGCGATGCTCGACGTGGTCACCTGGTTCCCGCACGCGCTGCCGGGCATGCTGATGGGGCTCGGCGCGCTCTGGGTGGTGCTGACGTTCCTTAAGCCGCTCTACGGCTCGCTGCTGCTCTTGATCGTCGTCACGGTGATCAGCGGCATGACTCTGGGTGTGCAGATCATCAAGTCGAACATGATCCAGCTCGGCACCGAGCTCGAGGAGGCCTCGCGCCTTTCCGGCGGCTCGTGGTTCTACACCTTCCGCCGCGTCGTGCTCCCGCCGCTGATGCCGGTGCTGGTGCTGGTCGCGACCTTGAACTTCGTCTCGGCCTCGCGCGACGTGAGCAACATCGTGCTGCTCGCGTCCGGGGCGAGCCGCACGCTGGCGCTGCTGCAGATCGACTACATGGTCGCGCCCTACTGGGAAAGCGCCGCGGTCGTCGCGGTGGTGATGATGACGATTTCGACCGGCGTCGCGCTCATCGCCCGGGCGTGCGACCTCAGGCTGGGCATGCATTGACGGGCTTTTGACGGAAAGGATCAGGCATATGAACGTGAGCGTACCGACCGAGCTGAAGGGGCGCGTGGTCGTCGTCACAGGCGGGGCGCGCGGCATGGGGCGCTCGATCGTCGACGCCCTGCTCGCCGCCGGCGCCAAGGTGGCGGCGACCGACCGGTCGTGGGAGGGGGTGGAGAAACCCGCTTCGGGCGACGTCCTGGTCCTCGACATGGACGTCACCAAGGACGACCAGATCGACACGGCCTACAAGGCGACGACCGAACGGTTCGGCACCGTCGATGGGCTCGTGAACAACGCGGCAATGCGCCAGCGCGAGCTGTTCCCGCCGACGGGGCGTGTGACCACGCTGGACACCAAGGACTCGGATTGGGAGCGCGCCTTCGCCGTCAACGTCTTCGGCACGCTCAAGGTGACGCGGCGCTTCATCCGGCCGATGATCGCGGCGAAGCGCGGCAGCATCGTCAACATGGTGTCGAGCGGCATTCTCAACCATTCCCATGGCGGGGCCTACCGCGCGCTGCGCCCGAACAGCCAGGAGATGCCTTACCAGTCGACCAAGGCGGCGCTGGCGACGATGAGCTTCTACCTCGCCGACGACATGAAGGGGAACAACGTGGCCGTGAACATCATCATCCCGGGTCACACCCGCACCACCGGCTTCGACGAGCAGAACCGCGCCCGGCTCAAGCTCGGTGCGCGGCCCGGCCCCCTGCCGGTGGTGCCCGAGCACATGGTGCCGCTGGTCGGCCATCTGCTCACTCACGGCGGCACCGACCTGACCGGCCGGATGTTCGACGTGATGGAATGGAACCTCGAGCACGGGCTCGGCGGCCTGGCCGATTGGCAGGACAAGTCGTTCTCTTACGAATCGCTGATGACCGACTGAGGCCGCGTCCGACAATGGCGTGAGGGGCAAACGGATGGCTACCACGGCGGCGACGCTCGACGAGCTGCGCGACCAGATCGCGACTTCGTGCCGGATCATCGGCATGCTCGAACTCTCGAACCCGACCCAGGGCCACGTCTCGGCCCGCGTGCCGGGCGAGGCGCGCTGCCTGATCCGCGCGCGGGGCCCGGCCGAGACCGGGCTCCGCTACACCGCGCCCGAGGAGGTGATGCTGGTCGATTTCGACGGCAAGCTGATCGAAGGGGGCGAAGGGCTGGCCGTGCCGATCGAGGTGTTCATCCACACCGCGCTCTACCGCGCCCGGCCCGACATCCATTCCGTGATCCACATCCACCCGGCGACGGTGGTGCTGTTCACCATCTGCGAGACTCCGCTTCTGCCGGTGATCGGCTCCTTCAGCCCGTCGGCGCTCGAGCTCGTCCAGGAAAACAGAATCAGCCGCTACGACCGGTCGATCCTGATCCGCGACGCCGCGCTTGGCTCCGACCTCGCGCACGCCATGGGCGGGACCAGCGTGTGCCTGATGCGCGGCCACGGAATCACCTCGGTCGGGCGCGACGTGCCCGAGGCCACGGTCAACGCGATCCATTTGAACGAGCTTGCCGACATCAACTACCGCGCGCGGCTGATGGGCACGCCGCGGCCGATCTCCGACGAGGACCTCGCCTTCTTCGCCGAGCTGCGAAGCCGCGGCCGGGCGCGTGGCGGTGACGGGCCCGGCGCCGGCGTCTACAGCCTGTGGCGCTACTACGTCCGCCGGCTGGAGGAGTTGGGGCTGTGAACGAGCCGCCGGACCGGCCGCTGCGCCTCGGCATCGCCGGGCTCGGCGTCGCCTCGACCCTGTTCCTGCCGGGCGTCGCGCGCTCGCCGCACGCGAAGATCGTGGCTGCGGCGGATCTGCGCGCGGGCGCGCTCGACGCGTTCCGGGCGCGCTTCGGCGGGCGCACCTACGATTCGGTCGAGGCGCTGTGCGCCGATCCGGAGGTCGATGCGGTCTGGGTCGCGACGCCGAACCAGCTCCACTGCGCCCACACGGTGATCGCGGCGCGCGCCGGCAAGCACGTCGTCTGCACAAAGCCGATGGCGCTGACCGTCGCCGAGTGCGCCGAGATGTGCGACGCCGCCGACCGCGCGGGGGTGAGGCTCCTGTGCGGCCAGACCTGGTCGATGAGCCCGGACGTGCAGGCGATGCGGCGTGTCGTGGCCTCGGGCGAGCTTGGCCGGCTGATCGCGGTCAATCTCTGGTTCTATACCGACTGGCTGATCAAGCCGCGCGTCGCCGAGGAGCTCGACGAATCGCTCGGCGGCGGAGTGGTCTATCGCCACGCGCCGCATCTGATCGACACGGTCCGGCTCCTCGGCGGCGGGAAGCTCCGCAGCGTGCGCGCCTCGGTCGGGCGTTGGATGGCGGAGCGGCCGTGCCCGGGCAACTTCTCCGCCTATCTCGAGTTCGAGGACGGCACGCCCGCGACGATCGCCTATAGCGGCTACGGCTATTTCGACACGTCGGAGCTGACCTGGGGCATCGGCAACCGCATGTACGCCGAGGCCGAACGGCCGGCGGTGCGCCGCGCGCTGCGCTCGGGCGCGGCCGACCAGGACGCGGCGAAGGAAAGCCTCCGCTTCGGCGCGAGCGAGCCCAACCTTGCGAGTCTCGGCGTCGGCGCCACGGTCGACAAGTCCGTCGGCACGCGCGCCGACGTCCCCTGGTTCGGCATCACGGTGGCGAGCTTCGAGCACGGCGACATGCGACAATCGCCCAACGGGCTCTATCTTTACACCGACGAGGGACGGCGCGAAGTGCCGGTCACCGGCGGGCGCGACTCCGGCCTCGTCGAGATGAAGGAGCTGTACGAGGCAGTCGTCGAGGGCAAGCCGCTCGTCCACGACGGACGCTGGGCGATGGCAACCCTGGAGGTCGGCAACGCCATGGTGCAGTCCGCGCGAGAGCGGCGCGAGATCCTGCTCTCCCACCAGGTACCGCTGCCGGCCTGACCTCGCCCGCTACTCCCCGGCCGCCCCCGCGTTCTCGAGCCGCTCCAAGAGACCGACATAATTCGACTCGAACGCCTTCAGCGTCTGGGCCTCGCGGTGGAGCGAAATCCAGGGCTCGTTCTCCGCGGCATCGCGGATCACGCAGATCGGATCCTCGCCGCGCGCGACGGCGTCGAGCGCCTCGTTCAGCATGCGCCGGTAGAGCGCAATGCCGGTGTCGGACGCGGCCAGGTGCTCGCGCGTGCGGTCGCTGATCGGCCCCTGGGCCACCCAGGCGAGCATGTCCTGCTCGGGGATGTTATCGGGGATGACCTTGCCGTTTGCGTCGAACAGCTCCTCGCGCACCACCTCGAACGGCTTCTCCGGCGCGCCCTCCTGGCGAAGCCGCGTGCGGTAGCCGAAATGCAGCGTGTGCGTGTCGTCGATCGGCGTGCGGATCTGCAGGGTCGGCGCGTGCGCCGCGCCCTGGGCCAGGATGTTGGGGAAGATCATCGGGTGGCCGGTCGTCCAGTCGTCGACCGTCTCGGGCTCGCCCTCCAGAAGCCGGCGCTTCATCAGCCCGTACTTGAACCGGTCGAAGCCGATCTTGACGTGCTTCTGCATCTTCATGCCCGGCGGTTTGCCCTGCTTCTTCAGCGTGTAGTTGCCGAGCGCGGCGTGCAGGTACTCGAAATGCATGGGATCGGCGGAGTTGTCCATGCATTGCAGCCAGTTGCACGGCAGCACGTGAATCTGGACGGCACGGTCGTAGCCTGGCCGTGCCAGCACGTCCCATCTCGGCAGAAGCGGCGCCGGTGCGGGACCCAGATAGGCGAAGATGAGCCCGCCCAGCGCCTCGGCCGGATAGGCCTCGATACAGATCTTCGCGCGGCGCTTGGCGTTGTCCGGCCGGGTGCGGTCGTCGAACGGCTGCTCCAGGCATTGGCCCTGCGGGTTGAACAGCCAGCCGTGATAGGGGCAGCGCAGCCCGCGCGCATCGGGGATGCCGTATTCGAGGTCGACGCCGCGGTGCGGGCAGCGCTCGCCGATCAGCCCCAGCTCGCCCGACTCGGAGCGGAACAGGGTCAGGTTCTCGCCCAGAAGCCGGACGCGGCGCACCGGATCGCGGTCGAGGTCGACCGTGGTCGCGATCGGGTGCCAATAGCGCCGGAGGAGCTCGCCCATCGGCGTGCCCGGACCCACCCGCGTCAGCCGGTCGTTCTGCTTCCGGGTCATCATGGCCTGTTGCCCTTTCCTTTACTGGCGTTATCGAAATTGTAGTCCTGGTCCAACAATTTTCAAATGCCTGTGCGCGCCGCGACTTGCGGCATCCGGGGCCTTGCCATAAGGTCGTTCGTCAACAATCGAGCCCCGCAAAGCCGGGCCCGTCAGGGAGAGAAACGCTTATGTCGTACCGGTTGGGATCGAAGACTGCCATCGCCGCCGTTGCGGCGCTGGGCCTCGTCGCATTCGCCGCGGGAAGCGCCTCCGCCGCGGACGATTGGGACGCCGTGGTCGCCGCCGCCAAGAAGGAAGGCGCACTCGTCATCAAGGGCGCGCCGGGCAAGGTATACAGCGAAGTCTTCACCCAGGGATTCAAGAAGAAGTACCCGGGGATCACGATCAGCTACACCGGGATGAACGGGTTCGAAATCGATCCCCAAGATCCAGCGCGAGCGCGAGGCCGGCATCTATAATTGGGACGTCTATCTGGGCGGCACGCCGTCCATCCTGTCGACCCTGAAGCCCGCCGGCGCCTTTGTGCCGCTCAGGCCGATCCTGCGGGCGGACATCGTCGCCGACAAGAACTGGCGCGGCGGGTTCGACGCCGGGTGGGAGGACAACGACAAGAAGTTCACCTACGCCTACGACTTCACCGTGTCGGCGCCGGCCTACGTCAATTGGGACTTCGTCAAGGCCTCGGACTTCAAGAGCTTCAGGGATCTCCTGAAGCCCGAGTTCGCCGGCAAGATCGTGTGGGACGACCCGCGCCGCGGCGGCCCCGGCCTCAACACCGGCGCGATGTTCATCGACAATTACGGCGAGGACTTCCTCGCCAAGCTGACCGGTACGCAGAAGGTCGCCTACACCAACAACGGCCGCCAGATCGCCGAATGGGTGGTTCGCGGTAAGTACCCGATCGGGCTCTCGGCGGGCTCACAGTATCTCGAGCAGTTCTGGAAGCAGGGGCTCGGCAAGAACATCAAGCCCTACATGGCCGACGTCACCAAGTTGAACGGCGGGCCCGGCTTCGGCTGCGTCGCGCTGATGGACCGCGCGCCGCACCCGAACGCCGCCAAGCTGTACATCAACTGGCTTCTGTCGCAGGAAGGGCAGTCGGATTACGTCAAGTCCGGCCGCAACTCGCGCCGGCTCGACGTCAAGCCGGGCGATCCGGACCTTGTGCCGCAGCCGGGCGTCACGTACCGCGATACCCAGACCGAGGGCTCGATCCCGTTGCGCAAGAGGGTGTCGGCCATCGCCAAGGCCAACATCAAGCACTAGGGACTGGCGGGCGGCCGTCGGCGCGCGGCCGGTGGAAAGCGGTACCGATGGCTGAGCCGTTCCTCGAGCTCTCGCACCTCTCCAAGCGGTTCGGCGAGGTGGCGGCGGTCGACGACCTCACCCTCGACTTCGCGAAGGGCGAGGCGGTGACGCTCCTTGGCCCATCGGGCTGCGGCAAGACGACGACCTTGCGCATGATCGCCGGGCTCGAGACGCCCGACGCGGGCGCGATCTGCCTCGCCGGCCGGCCGCTCGTCTCGGTCGCCGACGGGATCGACCTTCCGCCCGAGAAGCGCGGCATGGGCATGGTGTTCCAGTCCTACGCGATCTGGCCGCACATGACCGTCGCCGGCAATGTCGGCTTCCCGCTCCGGGTGCGGCGCGCGCCCGGCGGCGAGATCAAGGCGCGCGTCGCCAAGGCGCTCGAGATGGTCGGGCTCGCCGGCTACGAGGACCGGCCGGCGCCGGCGCTTTCCGGCGGGCAGCAGCAGCGCGTGGCACTCGCCCGCGCGCTGGTCTACGAGCCGGAGATACTGCTGCTCGACGAGCCGCTGTCGAACCTCGACGTCAAGCTGCGCGAGCAGATGCGCGTCGAGATCCGCCGGCTGCAAGACCGGCTCGACCTCACCGTCATTTATGTCACCCACGACCAGGCAGAGGCGCTCGGGCTTTCCGACCGGATCGTCATGCTCAATCGCGGTCGGATCGAGCAGATCGGTACGCCGCGCGAGCTCTACGAGCGGCCGCGCACACCCTTCGTCCGGGACTTCCTGGGCAAGTCCATCCGGCTCGCCGGGCGGATCGCTCGGCTCGATTCCGGCGGCACGCTGGTCGCGCTCGAGGACGGGCGAGGCACGATGCTGCCCTGCCGCGCGCCGGTCGACGCGTCGCTTGCGGTCGGCGCGACGGTCGAGGTGTCGGTCCGGCCCGAATCCATCGCGATCGAGACCCATGCCGACGGCGCCTGTCCCGGCCGGCTCGCCGGCGTCGTGGAGGCGGTGCTGTATCAGGGCGAGCGGTCGGAATGCGAGGTGCGCATCGGCGGCCAGGCGGCGCTGGTGTTCGTGCCGCCCTCGGCGGTGGTGGCGCGCGACAGCGAGATCTGGCTGCGCATCCCGCCGGAGGCCGCCTCGGTCTGGCCGGCATGACAACCGGCGCCGTCGGCCGCCCACGCCCCCGGATCGGCCGCGTCCGGCTGGAGGGGCAGTATCTCCTGTTCGTCGTCCTCTTGGCACTGGTCGCGCTGATGGTGCTGGCCCCGGTCGGCATCATCGTGGTCAAGAGCTTCACGGTCGGCGGGTTCGGCAAGCCGGTCACGTGGAGTTTCGCCGGCTGGCGTGAGGCGGTGGACGATCCGACGATGCGCTCATCGGTATGGAACAGCCTGCGCCTCCTGGTCGGCATCCAGGTGTTCTCGATCCCGATCTCGGTGACCATCGCCTGGCTTCTGGGCCGGACCGATTTGCCCGGCCGCGGCACGTTCGAGTTCGCCTTCTGGATCACATTCTTCCTGCCCTCGCTCGCGGTCACGCTGGGCTGGATCGTGCTGCTCGACCCGCAGTCGGGCCTTCTCAACAAGCTGGCGATGACGCTGCCCTTCGTCACGAAAGGGCCGTTCAACATCTACTCGTTCTGGGGCATCGTCTGGGCCCACCTCGCGACCAGCTCGATCTCGGTCAAGGTGATGCTGCTCACCCCCGCCTTCCGCAACCTCGACGGCTCGTTCGAGGAGGCGGCGCGCGTCTCGGGCGCGAACCGCTTCAAGACGATGGTGCTGGTGATCGTGCCGCTGATGCTGCCGGCGATCCTGACCGTCCTGGTGCTCGCCACGATCCGGGCGATGCAGAACTTCGAGATCGAGATGGTGCTGGGCCCGCCCTTCGACTTCTTCGTGTACGGCACCAAGATCTACCGGCTGGTCGGGCAGGAGCCGCCGCAGTTCGGCGCGGCCACCGCCCTCGCCTCGATCGGGCTCGTCATCATCGCGCCGCTGATCCTGGTGCAGCGCTGGCTCATCACGCGGCGCAGCTACGCCTCGATCACCGGGCGCATGCGCCTCGCGCCGATGAAGCTCGGGCGCTGGCGCTGGCCGGCCTTCGGCGTGCTGCTGGCGTTCGTCTTCGTGGTCACCGTGACGCCGGTCGCGTTCCTGGTGGTCGCATCCTTCATGAAGCTGTTCGGCTTCTTCAACATCCCGCACCCGTTCACGGTCGGCCAGTGGACGTCGGTCCTGCACGGCGAGGATTTCCTCGCGGCGCTCGCCTCGACGCTCAAGATGGCGGCGGGCGCGGCGCTGGTCGCGATCGTGCTGTGCTCTCTGATCGCGTACTTCACCGTCCGGTCGCGCTATGCCGGGCGCGGCGCGCTCGATTTCCTGTCGTGGCTGCCGTTCGGCATTCCCGGCATCCTGCTCGGGCTCGGGCTTCTGCACGTCTTCCTGGGGATCGCGGCGCTGCGCTTCCTCTACGGCTCGATCACGCTCCTGGTTATCGCCATCGTGATCGCCTCGATGACCTTTGGGACGCAGGTGCTCAAGACCAACATGCTGCAGCTCGGCGCCGAGCTGGAGGAGGCGGCGCGCGTCACCGGCGCCAACTGGTGGAAGACGTTCCGCCGCGTCATCCTGCCGATCGTGATGCCGTCGCTGATCCTGGTCGGCGTGCTCAACTTCATCTCGGCGGCGCGCGACATCTCGTCGGTCGCGCTGCTCGCGACCAACGCGACCAAGACGCTCTCGCTCCTTCAGCTCGACTACATGATCGAGGGGCGCTACGAGGCGGCCGCGGTGATCTCCGTCGTCGTCGTGGTCATGACGACCGGCGTCGCGTTCCTCGCCCGCATGCTCGGCCTCAGCCTCGGCGTGCGGGAGTAGGCGCCGCCTACCGCGACGGCACCTGCTTGGTGAGTGCGATCTCGCGCCCCTCGCGCGAGGATTGCAGGATGCCGAGGCAGACCTCCAAGGTCGCACGGCCCCAGGCCGCGTCGGGGAAGGCCGGCCGGTCGCCTTCGAGCGCCGCGACCAGCTCCACAAGTTCGGCCTCGCGGCCGGCATTGTGCGCGATCGGCATCTCCTCGCAGCCCTCCGCGGTGTAGACGAAGAGCCCGTCCGGCGACTGGCGGATGTGGCCGCGCTCGCAGGCGACGATTGTCAGTCCGAAGAATGGCATGCGCCGCGGCCCCGCGCCGCGGTCGTGCGCCGGGCCCGCGCTCCGCGCCCAGCGATACTTCTCCTCCGCCGAGAGCGGGCCGGTGAGGCGGGACTTCGGCTTTCGCGTCCGGGGATCGGGCACGGTGCCACCGCCCTCGCCGATGTTCCAGGTCAGTTCCACGATGTCGAAATAGCCGTAGCCGTTGAAGCCGAGCGTTGCGCAGGCGCCGTTCTCGAAGGTGATCAGGGCGCTGAAATTGCCCTCAGTGTCGAAGTGCGGGTCGTGCCGGCCGGCGACGCCGCGCACGCTCTTCGCCATGCCGCCCGCGATATAGCGCACGATGTCGACGTGATGCGGCCCCTGGCGGTAGACCAGCCCGCCGCCGAGCGAGGTGTCCACTTCGGTGGCGAGGCGCGGCCGCTGCAGCCAGTTGTTGTAGTTCCATGAGGTGATCTGGATCACCTCGCCCAGCCGGCCCGACGTCACCACCTCGCGCATCGCGCGGATGGGCGAATCGAAAATCTTGGAATGCCCCTGGATGAATTTCACGCCGGCCTTGGCGCAGGCCTCCACCATGCGGTCGCACTGCTCCAGGGTCACCGCCATCGGCTTCTCGCAGATGACGTGCTTCCCTTTGGCCGCCGCCGCCAGCACGTGCTCGCAATGGACGGGGTTGGGCGTCGAGACCCACACCACGTCCACGTCCTTGGCGGCGCACAACTTCTCGACCAAATCGTAGGTCGGCAGGTCGTATTTCGCGGCGAAGTCCTCGCGCGCCTCGGCGCGAAGGTCCGCGGCGCCGGCGAGCCGCACCCCCTTCGGCGGGTTCTGGAACGCCGGCAGGGTCTGCTCGGTCGCCGCGCCCAGCCCCGCGATCCCCACCCCCAGCTCGACTGTCATGCGCGCCTCCCTTGCGACCGGTTGCCTTCGAAGGGTCGAGATTAAGTCGGGGGCCGGCGCCGCGCCAGGGCTTGCCGCGGGGCGATGACGATTGGCAGTGGCGTTCGGCGGGTGGTAATCTTCGGCCACGAACGATTTGCGGAGGATGTCCTCGATGCTGTCGCGCGAAGACAACGAGATGTTGACCCGGGTCGGACCCGGCACGCCCTGCGGCGAACTCTTGCGCCGTTACTGGATGCCAATTTGCCCGATGGCCGAGCTGACAGAGGCCCAGCCGAAAAAGCGGGTGCGCATCCTGGGCGAGGATCTGGTCGTGTTCCGCGACGGCAAGGGGCGCTTCGGCCTCCTCGCCGAGCAGTGCTGCCACCGCCACGCCTCGCTCGCCTACGGGTTCGTCGAGGAAGACGGGCTGCGCTGTCCCTATCACGGCTGGAAGTACGACGTGACCGGCAAGTGCATCGAACAGCCGTTCGAGCCGCCGGGCAGCCCCCTTATCCACGAGGCCTGCCAGAGATCCTATCCCGTGCAGCAGATGGTCGGCATCCTGTTCGCCTATCTGGGCCCGGCGCCCGTGCCGCTTTTGCCGCGCTACGAGACTCTGGTGCGCAAGGACGGCACGCGGTCGATCCAGGTGCTGCCGATCCACAACAACAACTGGCTGCAGGCGCAGGAGAACTCGGTCGACCCGGTGCACACCTACTACCTGCACGGCCACATGCTGGCGCAGCAGGGCCTCCTCAACTCGGGCGATCACGGCGGCGGATACTTCTACCGCCCGATCCAGAAGTACGATTTCGAGCTGTGCGAGGAGCCGGCCTGGGCCGGCCTCCGCAAGATCCGCTTCTACGGCGGCGACAAGCCGGAGAAGGAGGTCGGCCATCCGGCGATCTTCCCCAACATCCTGCTGGCGCCGCAGGGGACGGAACTGACCATCCACTGGCGCGTCCCCGTGGACGACGAGCACACCTACATCATCTGGTCGGAATTCACGGCGAGCGACGACGGCTCCGAGGTCGACCAGCGCGACGAGGACATTCCGGTCGGCTACATCGAACCGTGGAAGCGGCCGGACGGCAGCGTCGACCTCTCGAGCTTCCCCACCCAGGACCAGATGGCATGGGAGACCCAGGGCAAGGTGTTCGACCGCTCGACGGAGCTTCTCGGCGTATCGGACCGCGGCGTCGTCATGTGGCGCCGCCTGCTCAAGGAACAGATCGAACGTGTCCAGCGCGGCGAGGACCCGGCGGGCGTGGTGCGCGACCCGAAACTGAACGAGGTGATCCGTTTCACCCTGTCGGCCGGCCAGCGCGCCCATACCCAGGCGCTGCGACGGCTGATCGCCGAGGGCGCGGCGGAGTAAAGGCCGTGGCGGACATCGTCTTCGGCTTCGGCTCGTCGCACGGGCCGCTTCTCTCGACCCCGCCCGAGCAATGGGATCTGCGTGCCAATGCCGACCGCGTCAATCCGGCGCACGCCTATCGCGGCGGCACTTACAATTTCGCCGAGCTTCTCGCGCTGCGTAAGGACGGCGACTTCGCGGCGCAGAACCGCATCGAGGTGCGGCGCGAGCGGCATGCCCGCAACCAGAAGCAGCTCGATGCGCTCGGCGACCGCGTCGCCGCCGCCGATCCCGACCTGATCGTGCTGGTGGGCGACGACCAGCACGAATGGTTCCAGCCCGAGCTGCAGCCCGCCTTCACCGTCTTCTACGGCAAGGAGGTGATCAACACCGCCTATGACGAGGCGGCGGCGATGGTGAAGCAGCCCGGCCTCGCGCTGGTACGCAAGGCGCGCCACCCGCCGGTCGACCACCACTACCCGGTGGCGAGCGACCTGGCTTTGCGGATCATCGAACAGGCGATGGCGGACGAGTTCGACATCGCCACCTCGTCGCGCCAGCCGCAGAACGGGTCGGGTCCGGTCTCGGTCGGCCATGCGGTGCAGTTCATCTATCGCCGCATCCTGCGCGACAAGCCGGTGCCGCTGGTGCCGATCTTTCTCAACACGTTCTACCCGCCCAACCAGGCGAGCCCGAAGCGTTGCTTCGACTTCGGCCGCTCCATCGGCCGGGCGATCGCGTCGTGGGATTCCGACAAGCGGATCGCGATCTGCGCCTCGGGCGGGATGACCCATTTCGTGATCGACGAGGAATTCGACGCCCGCATCCTGAAGGCGTTCGCCGACAACGACATGGGCGCGCTCTGCGCCGAGCCGAACGCGTACTTCCAGTCGGGCACGTCCGAAATCAAGAACTGGATCACCGCCGCCGGCATCCTGGCCGAGAGCCGGTTCCGCATGAAGCTTTACGACTATGTGCCGTGCTACCGCTCCGATGCGGGCACCGGCAACGCGATGGGGTTCGCGGTCTGGGAGTGACGCCGGCCCCGGCCCTTGCCGGGACGGCCAAGGAACTCTTGTCGCGCTCGACGCGGGCGGGCGGCAGGGGTACCTATCGGCCATGCGCCGCCTTGCCCTCATCTCCGCCGCGGTCGCGGTGGTTCTTGCCGCCGGCTATACCGCCTACTGGTTCCGCGCCGCCGACGGGCTGAAGACGGGCGTCGCGCGCTGGGAGGCGGCGCGCCGCGCCGAAGGGTGGGATCTCGCCCTTGGCAACGTGTCGATCGATGGCTTCCCGTTCCGGCTGAAGGCGGTGGCCGACGGGTTCGCGATCGGCCGACCCGCGCCGGTGCCGTGGCGCTGGCAGGGCGCGCGCCTTGCCCTGTCCGTCCCGCCCTGGGGCGGCGACACCGTAAGCCTCGATGCGCCGGGTGCGCACCATGTCCATCTGGCGCTGCCGGGCGGCCCGCTCGACCTCGCGCTCGCCGCCCAGACGGCGCACGGCACGGCCCGGCTGGCGCCGGACGGGCGGATCGCGGCGCTCGACGCCGTGCTCGCCGGTGTGTCGGGGCAAGACGCCGACGGCGGAAAATTCCATGCCGACACGATCGTGCTGTCGTTTACCGGCGCGCCCAAGCCACCCGCCGGAACAAATGCCGGCCCGCAGGCGCCGCAGGCGGGGCGGCTCCATCTCACGGCCGACGGGATCGATCTTCCGGACGGCGCGACCGGCCCGCTCGGCAGGCATGTCGCCCATGTGGAGCTCGACATCGCGCTCGACGGGGCGCTCCCGGCCGGCCCGTCGCGCCCGGCGCTCGCGGCCTGGCGCGCCGCCGGTGGGACGGTCGAGCTGAACGACGTCAAGATCGACTGGGGCGCCTTCCGGGCCGAGGCGAACGGCACGCTGGCGCTCGATTCAGACCTGCAACCGATCGGCGCCTTCACCACCCATCTCTGGGGTGTCGACAACGCCCTCGACGCGCTGGTCGACACCGGCCGGATCGACGCGCGCGCAGGCGCGATGGCCAAGATCGTGCTGCGCGTCATGGCAAAGCCGGCGTCCGATCCCACCACCCCCTCCGAAATCCAGGTGCCTCTCAGCCTGCAGGGTCGCAAGCTTTATCTCGGCCCTGCCGCGCTCGCCCGCGTGCCCCGCATCGACTGGCCGGGCGGCGGCGAGGAGCGTTGACATCGGCCGCCGGTCGCGCGTTCGATGGGGTCAATTCAAACCACGAGGGGCGGCCGATGCGGGTGCTGGTGATCGACGACAATGCCGACCTCGGCAAATTGCTGGTCGAGGCGCTGACCAACGCCGGCTACGAGGCGCGCCACGCGGCGGACGGCCAGGCGGCGGTGCGCGCCGTCGAGGCCTACGGCGCCGACGTGGTGGTGGTCGATATGTTCATGCCCGGCATGGACGGGCTCGAGCTGATCGCTCGGCTGAGGCGCCGTCCCGGCCACCGGAACATGCGCATCATCGGCATTTCGGGGGGCGGACGGGCCGGCGACCTCGATCTCCTGCGCATGTCGCAGCGTCTGGGCGCGCACGCGGCGCTCGCCAAACCGTTCAAGCCTTCGGAACTGATTGCCAAGATCAAGGATCTGACGGAACAAGCCTGACCGCGGCTGGCGCCCCGACCCGCCGTTCATTCGAGACGAGCCATCGCCGCCGCACCCTGCGCCGGCCAAAGAAGGAGAACGTACATGCGTCAGAGTTTCGTTTTCGCCGCCGGGCTGGCCGCGCTGATGGGGGCGGTGCCCGTCGCGGGGAAGGCTGCCGACAAGGTCACCCTGCGCTTCGCGTCCACCACCGTGCCGACCTCCAAAGTTAACGTGTGGGGCGTCGCGCCGTGGATCAAGGACGTCGAGAAGGCGTCGGGCGGCACGCTGGAGATCAAGCTGTTCACCGGCAACTCCATTGCCACGGTCTCCAATGTCTATGACCGCACCATCGCCGGGGTCGCCGACATGTCGTTCGGAATCTTCGGCCCTTTCTACGACATCTTCCCGCAGGTGTTCGTCGCCGGCCTGCCCTTCGAGGCATCGAACTGCACCGAGGCGTCGGTCGCGCTCGCGCGGCTCTACGACAAGGGGCTGATCAGCGGCGAGTTCTCCAAGGTGAAGGTGCTGTCGCTGTTCAATTTCGGCGCGCCGGCGATCAACTCCAACAAGCCGATCAAGACGGTCGAGGACATGCAGGGCCTCAAGATCGCCGTCTCCGGCCGAATCGTCGGCGACGTCGTAACTGCGGTCGGCGGCACGCCGATCACCATGGGCCCGCCGGACTTCTACCAGGCGATGAGCCGCGGCACCGTTCAGGGCATCGCGGTCGGCTGGCCCGCGATCATGAGCTTCAAGCTCGACGAGGTCACCAACCATCACCTGGAGACCGACGCCGGGCTGTTCCCCGCCTTCATCTTCATGAACAAGCGCGCCTATGAACGCCTCGCCGGACCGGCGAAGAAAGCGGTCGACCAATATTCCGGCGCGGTGTTCTTCAAGCGCATGGGCGAGGTGACCGACCGCCAGAACTCGGAAGGGCGCGAACTGACCCTCAAGAAGAAGGGCCAGGCGGTGACGCAGCTTGCGCCGACCGAGGCCCAGCGCTGGAAGAAGCTCGCCGCGCCGATCGTCGGCCAGTGGGCGAAGACCACGCCCAACGGTCCCGCGGTCCTCGCCGCCTTCCGTCAGGCCATCGCCGACATCCGCGCGGGGAAGTAGCAACGGAGGCAACCACTCCCCGTTCGTGCTGAGCAGCGTTCGCGCGAAGCGCGGACGGGTATCGAAGGACGAGAGCGGCGCGGTCGTGCCACCGTCGCCCTTCGATACGCCCGCTACGCGGGGCTACTCAGGGCGAACGGGCTTTGTTGTTTTGCTGCCGCTACTCCGCGAGCTCGGCGAGCGTCTCGGTGCGGACGCGGTGGTGGGGCACGAGGCTCTGCCAGGTCGCGCCGGCGGCAAGCTCGGTGTCGGCGACGCCGGTGATCTTCGCCATGGAGGGGAGCGCCGGCGGCGGCCTATCTGCGGCGAGCGCGCGCGCCGCGGTCAGGAGCACGCGGCGCGTGTGGATCACCGCCGCATCGGCCGGCACGAGATGCTCCTTCGTGCGGTCGAAGATTGGCCCCATCGAGAGCGCGACGGCGGCGTCCTCCTGCTCGAGGCCGGCGAAACCGCCCCAACGGTCCTTCATGGTCGAACGGTCCTGGCCGAAGCGGTTCTCCCACGTCGCGCGCCATTTGAAGTCGGTCTCGGAATAGAGACGCTCGTCGCCGATTCCCGAAAGGGAGCGGTGGTGCGCGCGCTCGTACGGCGTCTTCGAGTGCACGATGATGTAGGTGGAGGTGTTCTCGTCGTCGAGCGGCACCTCGAACAGGGTGGCGACGCGCGCCTGAGCCGGGATGATGCGCGTCGACGGCAGGATGAACGGCACGATGCGCACGCTTTGCCCACCCGAGGCCGTCCGGCGGATTGCGGCGTAGTGGAAGCCGAAATCGGTGGTCTCGATGGATAGCGCCGGCGCGTTGTCGTCGACGGCGAGCGCGCCGGGGTTGAGCGCGTCGGTGTTGGGCGTGAAGCCGCCCTGCTGCCAGCCCGGCCGCGCCTGGTCCGAGTGCAGGATGCCGACATGCGACGAATCCATGCCGCCTTCGAGAAGCTGCAGGTAGTTGCAGCGGATGTCGATGCGCTCGATGTTGCGGTGGGACGGGGGGGCCTCGAGGAACGCGAAGTCGGGGAAGGGGGGCTTGGCCTCGGCCGGGCCGAAATAGCCCCAGATCAGCCCACCCGCCTCGCGCACCGGATAGGTCCTGGCGCGGAACTTCGCCTGGAAGGCGGGGTTCGGATAGTTCGGCGAGTCGAGAAGGTGCCCCTCCACGTCGAACTTCCAGCCGTGATAGAGGCAGCGGATGCCGCACTCCTCGACGCGGCCCAGCGCAAGCGACGCGCCGCGGTGCGGGCAGCGCTCGTCCATCAGCCCGAGCCGGCCGGACGTGTCGCGGAACAGCACGTAATCCTCGCCGCAGAAGCGGGCGCGGACCGGATCGCCGTCAGGCCGCACCGCCTGGCTCGCCAGCGCGATCGGCGTCCAGTAGCGGCGGAACAGCCGACCCATCGGCGTCGCCGGTCCTACCCGGCACAGAAGCTCGTTGTCCTCTTTGCGCATGCGTGCGTTCCCGTGTCCGTTCCGTACGGCAGTACCACGCCCGCCACTCTATCGGGCGGCGGGCGGCACTTCAACGCGGCGCGCTTGACCTGCATCAACGCGCGCCGGCGGGCGCGGATTACTGTGCGCGGGTCGGGTTTTCGGCAGCGGAGGCGATCATGGACGCGTTCTGGACGGTCTTCGTATATGCAGCCTGGGCGGCGAGCGCGACACTCACGCTCGCGAGCGCCGCGTCGGCCGCTCGCCGCGGACGGCGCGCCCGCGTGCGCGCGACCCTGACCCGGCCGCACGCACGCTGACGCGACGTCGGCAGAGTTTTACGAAACTCTGATAAATCTCGCAGCGGCGGAAGAACTCCACCGCGGGTTTACACTATTCGAAAACGAGGACGCCCGCGAATTGCGGCGCCGTGCCGGCTCGTTCGGGGCGAGCCGACGCGGCATCGCGCTGTCGTTACGCGGCGTTCGGCCGCTCGACGATGACGCGGCCGCGCCCGCGCCGCACCAGATAACCGCCGCGCGGAATGCGCAACTTGTTCGATTTGACGAGCGGATGAAGGCTATCGGCGATCAGCGTTGCGTTCTTGTCGGCGGCATCGCCGCCGCTCGTCCCGGACTTCAGGTACCATTCGGAAAAGGCCTTTTCCGCGATCTCGGGGCCGAGCGATTTGCGCAGCGCGTTCAGCTTGCGTAGCTCACCCTTACTCAGGTCCCTCTCGCTGAACTTCTGGGCCGGTTTGCGGGGCATTATTGGGGGCTCCATCAATTAAGGTTGCGAGGCGCATACATATCGCCTCGCTTCATTGGCGACAAGAGCGTACGGCCGCGCGGACAAAGATTCCGTTCGATTGTCCGGTTCTGCGACTTTTACGCGATTTTCAAACCGCAAATGCACCGTTCTGGCGTTGGCAAGCTTAAGCGGGAGGGGAATAATGCGGTGAAATAGGTGCGCCGATCGACCCGCGTTCTCCATCCATTCCGGTGGTTAATATTCGCCCCGGCGGCGCGAATGAATGATCGTGTCGTCCAACGTTGCGAATCGGCATCCCGCTCGTGCCGCAAACAATACGTAGTTTTACTTATTGCGCGGTCAATTCGTTGTCCGGATTGTCGGCGGCGGTTCGGCGGTCGGCCACATTGTCAGCGGCGGGGGGCATCGCTAGTGTCGCCCGCGTATCGGGTGGCGCAGCAAGGAGGGTGGTGATGGCGGCGGAGGGCGCGGCGAAGGAGGGGCTGAAGGCGCATAGGATCGGCTGGATCGGCGCCGGGCGGATGGGTTACGCGATGGTTCACCGGCTGGTCGAAGCCGGGGCCGACGTGGCGGTATGGAACCGCACGCGTGCCAAGGCGGAGCCATTGGCCGCCGAGGGCGCGAAGGTCGTCGACAGGCCCGTCGAGCTTGCCGATCGCGACATCGTGTTCACCGTGCTCGCGGGCTCGAAGGATTTCGTCGCTGTCACCACCGGTCCCGACGGCGTGCTGACGGCGATGGGGCGCGCGCCCCGCATCCTGGTCAATTCGACCACCGTCTCGGCCGAGGCTTCGGCCGAGGTCAGGGCCGCCGCGGCCAAGGCCGGCACCGCCATGCTGGCCGCGCCGGTTTCGGGCAACGCCAAGGTGGTGAAGGCGGGCAAGCTCACCTTCGCCGTCTCGGGGCCCGAGGAGGCGTTCGCGACCGTCCGGCCTTATTTCGATGCGTTGGGCACCGGGGCCGCCTGGGTCGGCGAGGGCGAGGTCGCGCGCATCGTCAAGATCTGCCACAACGTGCTTCTCGGCGTGGTCATCCAGTCGATGGCCGAAATCACCGTTCTCGCCGAGAAATCGGGCGTTCCGCGCCACGCCTTCCTCGAGTTCCTCAATCGTTCGGTCATGGGCTCGATGTTCACGCGCTACAAGTCGCCGGCGCTCGTGAACCTCGACTATTCGGTCACCTTCTCGCCCGAGCTTCTGCGCAAGGACCTCGACCTCGGCCTCGCCCAGGCACGCACGCTCGACGTGCCCATGCCGCTCGCCGCCATGGCGCGCGAGATCGTCCAGTCCCTGATCGGCAACGGATACGGCGACCAGGATTTCGCGGCCCTTCTCTCGCTCGAGGCCAAGGCTGCGGGGCTCGATCTCAAGCCCGAAAACGTCAAGGTCGGCGACGGCCTCACGTCCTGACTCCGGGCCGGCGGCGGCGCGGCTCGCCGGCGCCGGCCCCCCGCACACTACGAACGCTCTGAATCCGATTCATCCGTCCGCGCCCCCGTAGAAGGGGCGGGGGCGAACGATAAGAAAGGGGGGCTTCGTGATCGATAGACCTCATCGGATGCGTGGGCTTGCGGCCGGCCTTGCCCTCTGCGTGGCCGCTGCCGCCGCAGCGCAGGCGGCGGTTCCGCGGGTCGAGGAGTTGCGCGGCCTGTCGCTCCAGGAACTCGCCAACATCGACGTGACCGGCGTGTTCAAGCGGCCCGAGCCGCTGAGCAAGACCCCGGCCTCGGTCTACGTCATCACGCGCGAGGATATCCGTCGGTCGGGCGCACGAACGCTCGTCGAGGCGCTGCGGCTCGCCCCCAATCTCGAGGTGGCGCGACGCAACGCCAACGACTATGCCGTCACGGCGCGAGGATTCGACTTCTACCAGGCGTCCAACAAGATGCTCGTCGAAATAGACGGGCGCTCGATCTACACACCGCTGCATGCCGGCGTGCTGTGGGACGAACAGCAGGTGCCGATTGAGGACATCGACCGCATCGAGGTGATCAGCGGCCCGGCCGGCACGATTTGGGGCGCCAATGCCGTCAACGGCGTGATCAACGTCATCACGCGAGATGCGCACGATACGCAAGGTGGCTACGGGCGGCTGGACGTCGGCTCGCAGGACAGCGGCGGCACCGCGCAGTATGGCGGCAGGTTCGGCTCGAACGGGGCGTTCCGCGTCTACGGCCAAGGAAGCAATTTTGGCGAGACACGTAACGCCAACGGGACGGGGCGCAACGACGATTGGCGGGCACGCCAAGGCGGCTTCCGGGCCGACTGGTCCCACGGCGCCGACGCTTTCAACCTCGAAGGGGATGCCTACCGCAATACGGTCAGCGAGGGCATGCCGGCCAAGTTCAACACGGGCGGGAACATCACCGGCCATTGGACCCGCCAGCTCGACAATGACTCCTCCGTTGCACTGCAAGCCTATTACCTCCGTGCCGACCGCGAGCCGTTGGACACCACCGACGATCTCGACACGTTCGACATCGAGGGCCGTCACAATTTCCGGCTCGGGCAAAGCAACGAGGTCGTCTGGGGTGCGGGCTACCGGCTCAACCGCACCACGTTCCGTCCGAACATGTCGGCGCCATTCTTCATCACCGATCCGCCGTCCGAGCACATCCACATCGCCAACCTCTTTGCGGAGGACACGGTCGCGCTGCGCCCCGACCTCAAGTTCACGTTCGGGAGCAAGTTCGAATATTCCTCCCTGAGCGGGATGGAGGTCATGCCGAGCGTCCGTGCCGGATGGCAGTTCGCCCAGGACCATTTCCTGTGGGCGGCGGTCTCGCGTGCGGTCCGGACCCCGAGCGTCATCGATCGCGATTTCAGGACGATTCCGGCGATCACGCTGTTTCGGAAGGCCGGCGACTCGTTCGACAGCGAGAAACTGATCGCCTACGAGCTGGGCTATCGCGGCCGCCCGGACGATCGGTCGACCCTGTCTGTGACCGCCTACTATCACGACTATGACGACCTGCGCATCATCGAGACCGTGCCGGGCACCACGCAGATAACGTTCGGCAACGGTCTGAGCGGTTTTACTGCAGGGGTCGAAGTCTGGGGCGACTATCGGGTGACCAGCCGCTGGCGGCTCATGGCGGGCGCAAATCTCCTGCGCAAACGTCTCACTCTCGGGCCGAACGCGATCACGACGGCGCTCGAGCAGCACGAGGGAGACGACCCCGCCTACCAGCTCTTCCTGCGGTCCTATTTCAATATCACCGATGACATCGAGTTCGATGTCAATGTGCGCAAGGTCGGCCCGCTGCCATTCCCCCAGATTCCCGGCTATGTCGGCTTGGACCTCCATCTCGGTTGGCACGTGACCGACCGGGTGGAACTTGCCCTTGTGGGACAGAACCTGGCAGCACCGAACCATATCGAGACCGGTACGGCCGCCGCCACCGATTACCGCGGCGAAATCCCGCGCGCCGTCTATGGCAGCATCACCGTGAAATTCTGATGCGGCACAGGCCGACCATGGCGCGACTGCGCTGCCTTACGGCGGCCGCGTGTCTCGCAATTGCGGCCGCAACGCCTCAGCCCGCGCACGCCCTGGACTCCGACCTTGCCCGGGCAGTGAAGGCGGCCTTCGTCTACAAGTTCGCGGCCTTCGTCGACTGGCCGCCGGGGGCGTTTCCTGGTCCTGCTGCGCCGTTCCGCATCTGCGTCGTCGGCGACGAGGGGTTCGGCCAACTGGTCGGGCGGGCCGCGGCAGGCCAGCGCGTGCGCGACCGTGCGATCGCGGTCGCACAGTTCGCCACGCTGCCGCCCGGAATGAACTGCCAGATCATGTTCGTCGGGCCCTACGGGCCCGATCCGGTCTCGCGCGACCTGGCGGCCGTGCATGGCCGGCCGGTGCTGACCGTGACCGACGAGGTCACCAGCGGCGACGGGAAAGGAATCGTGAATTTCGTGATCCGGGGCGGTCGGGTCCGGTTCGAGATCGACCGGCGCCTCGCGATCGAAGGCGGACTCGCGATCAGTCCCAAGGTGCTCGAGCTCGCGGTGGAGGTCAGGGAATGAGCGGTCCGCGCGGGGCAGGCGGCATGAGCAGGGTATGGCGATTCACGCCGTTCGTCGCGCTCACGGCGGCGGTGCTGCTGCTTGTCGCGGCGGTCGTGATCGGCATCTACGCCGACCGCGACTACCGCAACCAGAAGACCGAGGCGGCGCGCGTCCAGGCCGAGATCGTGGCCCAGGCCGTCACCGCCGCGCTCGCCTTCAACGACCCGAAGGCGGCGGCGACGTACGTCGGCGCGCTGGGCGCGAACCCGTTGATCGCGGCGGCGGCCGTGTACAACTCGAACGGCCAGATGTTCGCGAGCTTCCGGCGCGAAACCGCGGGGCCCCTGCCGGCAGCGCCTCCGGCGACGCCGGTGACATACGGCTCGGTGCGCGTCGGGGTCGCCGTGCCGGTCGTGCAGGCGGGAAGCCGGCTCGGCACGGTCTATCTGCGCGCCGCGACGCAGTCCTTCGCCCAGCGCCTGACGCAGGTCGCGGGGCTGGTGTTCCTCGGCATCATGGCGCTCCTCGTGCTCGCGGTGCTGGGCCTCGCCCAGGCGGTGCTCAACCGCGCGAACGACCAGCTCGCCCGCCATGCCGCCGACCTCGAGGACGCCAACCTCCGGCTGCGCGAGCAGATCGCCGAGCGCGAGAAGGCGGAGGAGGCGCTGCGCCAGGCGCAGAAGATGGAAAGCATCGGCCAGCTCACCGGCGGGGTCGCGCACGACTTCAACAACCTTCTCGCGATCATCCTGGGCAATCTCGAGCGCGCCGAGCGCCGCCTCGCGGCCGGGGCGGATGCGGCGCAAATCCGCCGCATCATCGCCAATGCCAAGGCCGGCGCCGACCGCGCGGCGCTGCTCACGCGGAGCCTGCTCGCCTTTTCGCGGCGCCAGCCGCTGCAGCCGCAGCCGGTCGACGTGAACCGGCTGGTCTCCGGCATGTCGGAGCTGTTGCGCCGCACGCTGGGCGAACAGATCACCGTCGAGACGGTGGTCGCGGGCGGGCTGTGGCGCACCTCGGTCGACCCCAACCAGCTCGAAAGCGCGATCCTCAACCTCGCCGTCAATGCGCGCGACGCCATGCCCGAGGGCGGCAAGCTGACCATCGAGACCGCCAACGCCTTCCTCGACGAGGCCTATGCCGCCGCGCAGGAGGACGTCGAGCCGGGCCAGTACGTCGTGCTGTGCATCACCGACACCGGCGCCGGTATGTCGCGCGAGGTGATGGACAAGGCATTCGAGCCGTTCTTCACCACCAAGGACGTGGGGCACGGCACCGGGCTCGGGCTGTCGCAGGTCTACGGGCTGGTCAAGCAGTCGGGCGGGCACGTCAAGATCTACAGCGAGCCGGGCGAGGGCACGACGATCAAGATCTACCTGCCGCGCCTCGTCACGACCGACGAGCCGGCGGCTGCCCCCACGCCCGAGCCGGCCTCGGCCCATCCGCCGGCGCCGCGCGCGGGCGCGGTGCTGATCGTCGAGGACGACGACGGCGTGCGCGAGCATTCGGCGGCGATCCTCACCGAGCTGGGCTACCGCGTGTTCCAGGCCGCGAACGGCGCCGATGGGCTCGCCGTGCTCGACCGCCATCCCGACATCGCGCTTCTGTTCACGGATGTGGGGCTTCCCGGCGGGATGAACGGACGCCAGCTTGCCGACGAGGCGACGCGGCGCCATCCCGGCCTAGCCGTTCTCTACACCACCGGCTACGCGCGCAACGCCATCGTGCACGACGGTCGGCTCGATCCGGGCGTCCGTCTGGTGACCAAGCCGTTCACCTTCGCCCAGCTCGCCAAGGGGGTCGCTGAGACGCTGCGGCCGACCGCGCCCGAGGTGCTGGTGGTCGAGGACGAGATGCTGGTGCGCACCGCGACCGCCGAGCTGGTGGGCGAGCTCGGCTGCGTTGCCATCGAGGCGACGACGGCGGCCGAGGCGCAGTCGATCCTGCGCCTGAAGCGCGGCGCAGTCGCGGCGGCGCTGGTCGATCTCGGCCTTCCCGACTCGAAGGGCGACGCGATCGTCGCCGATCTGCGCGCCGCCTGGCCCGACCTGGCGGTGATCGTGGCGAGCGGCGCGGCCGGAACGACGGTGCGCGCCGCGCTCGCCGACGATCCGAAGGTCAGCTTCCTGCCCAAGCCCTACGGCCCCGACCAGCTCGAGGCCGCGCTGCGCAAGGCCGGCGTCGCGGTGGCCGCGGCCGAAGGCGGGACGCGGTGACGCGGTCTCGCTGGCGCTACCGTCCGCCGCACTTCAGCGCATCGAGGTGCTTGGAATAGGTCTCGAGCCCGGTTGCCACGGGATGGGGCCAGGTGCGATCGAGGGTCCAGCCGGCGCCGCGGCGCGCGATCAGGGCGGCCCGGCCCGGCGGCACCGAGATACCGAGGCCCTGCTCGAGCCACGGGCCTCCGCAATAAGCCCAGAGGAAGAATGGAACCTGAGCGAGCGCGCCGTGCCCGGCCGCGACGATCTGGCGCGCGCTCTGGGCCTCTTGCGCCGCGATGTCGGGCCGGTTGACCGTCGCGTAGTAGTGGACGATCCAGGAGAAGTCGCCGTTGTCGCCGGGGATGCCCACCACGAGCCTTGCGTCCGGCGGCAGCGCGCGGGCGAGATCGCGGCCCGCTTCGCGCAGCATGGGCTTGGGCTGTTCGAGGTCGAACCGCCAATAGCGTGCATACGCGAGCTCGGCCGTCGGCACCAGCACCACCAGCGCAGAGGCCGCGTAGCCGACCCAGCGCCGCGGCAGCCGGTCGCGCCAGCGTCCGTACGCGGCGGCCAGCCCGCACGCCGCCACGGCGGTCGCCAGGAAACCGAGATGGATGTTGTAGCGCCAGTAGGATTGCGCGTTTCCCTGGAAATGGGCGATGTAGATGAAGAAGAGGAACAAATTGTAGACCACGAAGGCCGTGCCGGAGATGACGGCCAGCCGGTCGAATCCGCCCCGCGGCCGACGGTAGAGCGCGCGGACGCCGAGGCCGGTGAGCAGTATCGCGAGCGCGAAGTAGCCACCCTTATGGGTCGCGACATACGCCATCTCGCCGAGGAGATGCGGCACCTTGTGCCACGGCCAGGTGGCGATCGGCCGGATCTCGTTGACATGGAGCGGTGCGACCGCGATCAGGTAGTAGCTCCATAGCGCGTAGAGCACGAGGGCGGGCCCCGCGATCAACGGCAAATGCCGCAGCCAGCGGCCGAGCCCGATCCGCTCGTCCCGCCAGGCGATCAGCCCCGGGCCCAACGCCAGCGCCGCGACCAGCACGAGGTTCGCCTGCTTGACGTTGACCAGCAGCGCGAGCACCAGCCCCAAAGCGGTGGCTTGGGCGCGGCCCGCGCGCGCCTCCGGCCCGGCGCTCTCCGCCCACAGCCAGCCGCAGATACCGGCGAAGGCCACGATCACCGCGGTCGCCGTGTCGGGATAGGAGTTGAGCCATATGCGGCGGACGAAGACCGGGTTGAACAGGGTCGCCGCGAGCACGGCAAGCGCCGCGACGCCCCATCCCGCGCGCGCGCCCGGTGCGGCGAAGTCGCGGATCAGCCGCGCGACCAGCGCCGCGAACATCAGCAACAGCACCACGTTGAACACAATGACCGTGCTGGCGAAGAACCCGCCGGCGACCCGCCCGACCAGATCGAACAGGAAGGTCAGGTTGTAGGGGAATCCGGGATAGATCGAGGTCGCGGCCGGCCGGCCGGGACCCGGAAACAGATCGTGCTGGAACAGGTAGGCGCCGTTCGGCAGCCAGTGGGTGAAGCTGTCGACCGCGGTCGGCGCCTTCGCGGCGGCGATGACGAGAAACGGCACGCCGAGCGCGAAGACGCGCAGCAGCTCCGGCGCCGGGCCATCGATGCCGGTCCGTGCCGCCCGCCCGACGACACCGGCGGCGCCGAGCGCCACGACCGCCCCGCCGGCGACGGCGATCGGCCACGACGAGAACACGCCGGCCGTCGTCATGACGAACGCGACGACGGCCCAGCCGGCGAGGACGGAAAGCCCCGGCAGCGCGGGCTTGCTCATGGTCGCCCGGCCGACGACGGCAAATGCCGCTGTGACCGCGAGCGTTGCGCCAAGCCCGGCCCACTCCGCGGGGCTCGGCATAAGCGTCTGGAATATTGTCAGGAGTCCCGCAGGCGATAGGGCCATCGCCGGCAACCTAGCGGCGCCGCGACCGCGGCGCAACGCGACGCCGGCGCTCGGTCATTCGTGCGCGTGGTGGTGCGGCGCTTTCGCGTAGTGCAGCTTCAACAGGTCGATGCCGTAATCGTTGCCGTTCGGCGTGCGCACGATGGTGTGGACGTGGAACTTGGCGGGCTCGGCGTTGGTCAGGAACACCCCGCCATGGTGATCGAACTCGATCATCACCACCGGGCTCTGGACGCGATAATAAAACGGGCTTTCCTCGGTGAACCCGCCGATCCAGCAGAAATGCGTGTCGGCCAGGTGCCGCTCTATGTCCGCCATGTGCGCAGCGAACGGGCCTTCCGGCAGCGGCGAGACGTAGTTCTGGATGAGGTCGAGCAGGTTCTTCCGCTGCACCTGCGTCAGCTTGTCGGCGGTCAGTCCCTCGTACGGGATGATGCGGTTGTCGTGGTGCGCGCCGCCGAGATGCAGATTGTCGGCGAAGTGGCGCCGGCCGGGCGGCAGGTCGCCGCCCACCATGTCGTGCGCGACGATGGCCCGCGCGCGCTGTCCCTCGTCCAGCGAGCGCATGAGGGCGAGCCCGGCGCGCTCCTCGTCCTGGAACAGCACGGTGCCGGCGAACGGCCCGCGTCGGCGTAGGCGGGCTCGGCGCCCCAGAAGGCGGGCGTCAGCACCATCTGCGTACCAAGGATGAAGCAGTTGAGGCAGAGATGGTGTCCGTAAAGCTGCCAGCCCCACGGCTCCGACGTCGACGGCGTGCCGAACAGGCAGAAATTGTAGCTCCACTCGCCGAGCACCGCCGGCCCGCCCACCAGGTCGCCGAGGAAGCGGTTGAGCCGCATCACGTCGCGCGAGCGGTTGAAGCCCTCCTCGCTCAGGCTGGCGCGCAGGACCGCCATCACGGCCTCGCGCAGCTCGTCGGATACCTCCTCGAGGCGCAGGCCGTAATCCTCGACGTAGAGCTCGGTGTTCTGCCAGTTGCGCCACATGTTCGAATCGACGGGAAAGCTCATGCGCCGGCGCACATCGGCCGGCAGGCGCGCGAGCAGCGCGTTCACCGCCTCGATGGCCTTCTCCGTCGGCGCGCCCTCGGGGCGCAGTGCGAACAGGTCGCGCAAGGGAACCCCGTCCGTGGTGATGCCGCGCCACGGCTCCTCCAGCGCCTTCTTCCAGCCGCCGAACAGCTCCTTCGCGCGCGGGCTCTTGGTGCGCGCCTCGGCGTGGGCGCGCGCGGTCGGCCCGGCGATCTTCGACTCGCCCGGCTTGGGCAGGAACGGGCGGTAATCGGGCAGGGTCATCGCGGCGTCCCTACGGCTTGTCCACGAGCCCCATCAGGGCCCACTCCTTTTCCTCGGCGAGGCCGGCGAGCTCCTTGCCGCATTCGCGCAGGATGACCGGCCCGACCAGGAAGTGCTGCGTGCCGGCGTGCATGTCGCGGAAGCAACGCTGGATCACGCTGGTACGCAGCGCGACGCCCCCCGCCGTGCGATAGGTGAAGGTGCAGGCCTCGGCCGCGACGTTGGTGACGTGGTTGAGCGCGAGGCGGATCAGCGTGACCTGGCGCTTCGACATCGGCTCGCCCTTCGCGAGCGAGGCCTCCACGTCGCGCCAGGACTCGTAGACCAGCGCGCGGGCGGCGCGCACCTTCCCTTCCTGCGCGCCGTACTGCTCGTGGAACAATTCGGAATCGGCGATGTCGGGCAGGTGGCCGCGGAGGGACGGGCGCGAGCGGACGAACGCCGCCAGCTCGTCGAGCGCGCGCCGCGCGATGCCCAGCGTGAAGCCGGTATGGCCGATCTGGGTCATGCCCAAAATGCCGACGCGGTAGAGGTTGCCGCCCTGGACCGGCACCTGGGTCTCCGGCAGGTGGGTGAAGGCGGCGGGCACGAACACGTTGTTGAACTCGTAATCGACGCTGCCGGTCGCGCGCAGGCCGAGCACGTCCCAGTTGCCCTTGAACTCCGCCTTGGCGGTGGGGACGATGCAGGTCAGGGCGATCGGCTGTCCGCCCGGGTCGAGCTTCGGCTTGCCGTTCTCGGTGACGAACGCGCCGGTGTGGATGTAGGTAGAATGCAGCACACCCGAGCCGTAGCGCCAATGGCCGGTCAGGCGGTAGCCGTCGCCGTCGATCTCCGCCCGGCCGTTGGGGGCGCCCTGGCCGGCGACGATGGGCGCGTCGCGCTTGCCGAACACCTCGCACGCCGCCTCGGGCTTCAAAAAGGCCGCCGCCGTGCCGGCGCAGCATTGGTCGGCCATGGCTACCCAGCCGGCCGACGCGTCGGCGTAGCACAGCGTCTCAATGATCTCGATGGCCTCGACCGGCCCGACCTCGGCGCCGCCGAAGCATTCGGGCAGCATGAAGGAGAGGAGTCCCGCCTCGCGCAGCGTCCGGATCGTGCGGTCGGAAAGCCGCCCCGCGGCCTCGTTGCCGTCGGCTTCGGCACGCAGCACGGGCGCGATCTCGAGCGCTTTGGCGAGAAGTCCGGAGCGCGCGCTGGCCGCGCCTTCAGGCATCGAAGAGACGGTGCTGGCCATCCGTGTCCTCCCCCGTTTCGTTTTCCGGCCGATCATATACGAAGGCCGGGCCGGCGAAACAGGGTCAGCTCGAGGCGGGGTAGCGGGCGACGAGCTGCGACTGGCGGAAGGCCGGGCGCAGCGACGAGACCAGCCCGGGCGGGGCGAACCCGCGCCGCCGGTTGCGGTCGCCGATGGCGAACAGCAGCGCCTGCTGGCGGAAGAGCCGGCGGTATACCTCGGCGACCGACAGGTCGGGGTCCCACACGTCGATCGCCTCGCCGCCGACGCCGTTGATCTCGATGATCGAGAATTCTTCCCCGGCGGTGAGCGCGGCCGGCGTCGCGAAGCGCACGTCGAACCGGCCGTAGTGGAACTCGGGGATCGCCCGGCAGATCTCGTCGAACCGCCCCGTCAGCGCCGGCGTGATGTAGCGGCGCGCGTCGGAATAGATGCCTCCCGCCCGCTGGTTGCCGACGAAGGCGAGCGGCACCACCTCGCCCGCCGCCGGGATGCGCGTGCGCTCGGCGGCGTCGATGCCGCGGTGCGTCGGGTCCTCGCCGAGATGCAGCTGGGCGCGCCAGCGGGCGCGCGGATCGTTGGCGATCAGTTCGGCGACGGTGGACCTGCCGTCGCCCACGACCTGAGGGAACTTGCGAAAGGCGAGCGAACTCGATCCGCCCCGAAGCCGAGCCCGGCAGGCGGGCATAGAGCACCGCCGCCTCGCCCTCGTACGGGGCGAGGCGCTGCAGGATCATGGTCTCGCCCGGCGGGAACGCCTCGATATAGGTCAGGAGCTCGGCTGCATCGGCGATCCGCCGCACGCCATAGCCGTGCCAGCCGACATCCGGCTTGGCGACCAGCGGGAAGCCGATTCCCGCCGCTTCGGCGCGCTGCAGCGCCCGTTCGAGGTCGACCTCGGCGCTCCCCGGCCCCCGCGCGCGGTCGAGCACGGTCCAGTCGGCGATCCAGTGAAGCTGGTCGGGCGCGATCTGGCGGAAATAGCTGCTTTTCGAACTCGCCCCACATGCCGCCGGTCTGGATGGTCGGGTTGGCGCAGGCCGGCAAAGTGAGGCTCCGGTGCCGCGCCGCCAGCGCGCACCAGGAGAGCGCCAGCGGCGCGTAGAACAAAAGCGGCGGGATGCGCTCGGCGGCGGCGACCCGTCCGAGGCGCGCCGGCGCTCGGTCCGGCCGCTCGGCGGGCTCCGCGGCGAGAGCGCCATCGGCGCCGTCCGCCGGCGCGCGCGCGAACAGGCGCTTGCGCACCAGACCGGCGCCGATGAACCCGCCGAACAGCACCGGCCAGCCCGATGGCCCGATCGCGACGTCGAGCCGGCCGCCCAGCTTGATCGCGAGCAGCAGCACCAGCGGCAAATAGATCGCCGAGATCGTCAGGCTCGCCGCCGTGAAGCGGCGCAGGGAGATGCGCATCCAGCCGCACGCGACGAAGGCGAAGAACACCATCCCCGGCACCAGCCGGCAGAGCGCCACCAGCCAGAACACGTTGCCGGGTGGGCGCGCGGCCGCGCCGCGAACCCGCCCATCGGCGGCATAGCGGCCAAGCCAGGGCGCGTGGCGCGCCGCGGCGCCGAGGCCGTACAGCGCGAAATCGCTCGACACCATGCCGAGATAGATGGCGATCACGACCAGCCCGACCGGAAGCACGTGATTCACGATCGCGCAGGCGCCGAGGACGATCGCCAAATCCTCGTGCGCATAGGGCAACGCCAGCAGCGAGGCCAGCATGGCGAGTCTTCGATGACCCCAACCAGGTCACGGCGGCGAGTCCCACACCCGAGTTGCGATGGCGTCACGGCGGCCTTCTTCGGGCCTTTGGCGCGGATCATGATCCTCACGGCCGGGCGAGACAAGCGGGCGCGCGGAATCGGCGCAGGGGTGGGCAAGGCCTCAGGCGAGGCGGCGGAGCGCCGTGCGCAGGCCCTCGGGGTCGGTGAGCGCCTTCTCGACCGCCCTGTGCGTGCGGCGCCATAAGGGCACGGCCTCGGCGAGGACCGCGCGGCCGGCGTCGGTCAGGCTCGGCCGGCGGCCGCGGCGGTCTTCCGGGTCGACGGCGACGACGACGAGGCCGCGGCGCTCCAGCGGCTTCAGAAGGGCGGTGAGCGTCGTCCGGTCCATCGCCAGGAACGCGGCGACCGGGCCGAGGCGCGGCGGCTCCGCCCGGTTGAGCGCCATCATCAGCGAGAACTGGCCGTTGGTCAGGCCGAGCGGGCGGAACGCCTCGTCGAAGCGCCGCGCCAGTGCACGCGCCGCCCGCTGCGTGTGCAGGCAGAGGCAGGCGTCGCGCACCTCGTGTGTGACTTGTTGAGGGATCGGGTGGCGGCGGGTTGACATACCCTATTATATTGATATCAACTTGTATAGTCAACGGTCGCGGTAGGGAGACGGCTATGCGTTTCATGATGCTGCTCAAGGCGAACAAGGACACCGAGGCGGGCGTGATGCCAGAGGAGAAGACGCTGGCGGCGATGGGCCGCTTCAACGAGGAAATGGTCAAGGCCGGCGCGATGCTCGGGGGCGAAGGGCTGAAGCCCTCCTCGGCCGGCGCGCGGGTCACCTTCGCCGGCGGCAAGCCCACGGTGACGCGCGGACCCTTCTCCGACCGGCTGATCTGCGGCTTCTGGATCATCCAGACGAAGTCGCTCGACGAGGCGATCGACTGGGCGAAGCGCGTGCCGTTCGACCCCGACGTTCACATGGGCGGCGAGGGCGAGATCGAGCTCCGCCCGCTGTTCGAGATGGAGGATTTCGCGCCGTCCGAGACGATGACGCGCGAGGCCGAGCTGCGCGAAGAGCTCGAGCGCAGAAAGAAGTAGGGGCAGGCGATGACGCTCGTTCTTTACCGGCACCCGCTGTCGTCGTTCTGCCACAAGGTGCTGATCGCGCTGTACGAGAACGCGACGCCGTTCGAGGCACGGTTCGTCGATCTGTTCGACGAGGTGTCGGCCGCGCCCCTCAAGAAGCTGTGGCCGGTGGGAAAGATGCCGGTGCTGTATGACGCGGCGAAGGACCGCACCGTCGCGGAATCGAGCTGCATCATCGAGTATCTCGACCATCACTATCCGGGCCCGGTGAAATTCGTTCCTGACGATCGGGATCGGGCCGACGAGGTTCAATTCCGCGACCGGTTCTTCGATCTCTACGTCCACATGCCGATGCAGAAGATCGTGACCGACCGGCTGCGCCCGGCGGGCAAGGGCGACCCGTCCGGTGTGGAGGGGGCGCAGGGCCAGCTCGCCACCGCCCTCGACATGCTCGAACGCGACATGACGGAACGCATGTGGGCCGCGGGCGACGCGTTCACCATGGCCGACTGCGCCGCCGCGCCACCGCTCTTCTATGCCAACATGATCCAGCCCTTCGGTGCGACGCATCCGAACGTCGCAGCCTATCTCGGCCGTCTCATGCAGCGCCCGTCCTTCGCGCGCTGCCTCGCCGAAGCCGCGCCCTATTTCGACGCGATACCCCGCTAGCGGGCACGCCATCAGGAGAAACCACGATGCAGGTCGACCCCTATCTGTTCTTCGACGGCAAATGCGAGGAGGCGCTGAACTTCTACCGCGACGCGCTCGGCGCCAAGGTGGAGTCGCTGATGCGCTTCAAGGAGCACCCCGACTCGCTGGAAAGCGGCATGGTCCCGAAGGACGCCGGGGAAAAGATCATGCACGCCGCCTTCCGCGTTGGCGACAACCTGGTGATGGCGTCGGATGGGCAGTGCAAGGGCCATGCCAGCTTTCAGGGCTTCAGTCTCGCGCTGACGGCGCCGGACGCAACCGAGGCGGAGCGCCTCTTCGGCCTCCTCAGTGCCAGCGGCCAGGTTCAGATGCCGCTTTCCGAGACGTTCTTCTCGCCCCGGTTCGGCATGGTCGCCGACCGGTTCGGCGTGACCTGGATGGTCCTCGCCGCGGCCTGACGCCGGCGCCTCACATCCAGTGGCGGCGCGAGGTGTCGTTGGCGGTCGCCATCGGCTGCGACGGGTGGACGGGCGGTGCGCCGGGCCGCGCGGCCGGGCGACACCGCGCCCGAGAGCCAGAATATGGGGTGGCGCGGGCCGCCGTCGCCCGGGACCAAGGCCGGTCGCACAACGATCACGCCCGGTGGCCGGCCGCCCGCCGGCCACGGCTTGGCCCCTTCGCCCGGCCGGTGTGCTAGCGTTGCGGCCATGTACGGAGACGTGATCGACCTGCGTGAGTTCTACGCGACGAGCCTGGGGCGGACGGCGCGGCGCGTCGTGCGCGCGCGCATTCGCGATATCTGGCCGGACCTCGCGCGGCTTCGGGTGATGGGGCTGGGCTACGCCGCGCCCTATCTGCTCGCCTTCCGCGAGGAGTGCGAGCGGGTGATCGCCGTCATGCCGGCGGGGCAGGGGGTGGTGCACTGGCCGGCGGAGGGGCCGGGCCTCGTCACCCTCGCCGACGATTCCGAGCTGCCGCTGCCCGACGTTTCGATCGACCGCGTGCTGCTCGTCCACGCGCTCGAGCGCACCGAGCAGCTCCGCCCCATGCTGCGCGAGGTATGGCGGGTGATGGCCGACGGCGGGCGGCTGCTCGCGGTCGTGCCCAACCGGCGCGGCATCTGGGCGCGGCTCGACCGCACGCCGTTCGGCCAGGGCCACCCCTATACGCCCAGCCAGCTCTCGCGCCTCTTGCGCGACAACATGTTCGACCCGATCCGCACCAGCCAGGCTTTGTTCGTGCCGCCGTCGCGCTCGCGCATGGTGCTCGCCTCCGCGCCGGCGTGGGAGAAGCTGGGCGTGCGCTGGTTTCCGATGATCTCGGGCGTTCTGATGATCGAGGCGAGCAAGCGGCTCTACGCGCCCACCGCGGTGGCCAAGCCGCAACGCCGCCGGGTCTACGTGCCGCTGCCGCCGGCGACGCCGGCGCCGAGCGGCGGTTCGGCCCGCGCGGCGCCCGAGAGCCCGAACTCGCGGGCGAGCAGCTCGTAGCTTCGCCGGCGCTTTTCCTCGTCGTACATCCAGGTGACGACCGCGATCTCGTCGACCTGCTGTTCCTTGGCCAGCGCGCGGATCTGGTCCGCGACCCGCGGCGCCGTCCCGATCATCGCGCGCTCGCGGAACTGGGCGAGGCGCGCGCGCTCGGCCTCGGTGTAGGGGTAGGAAAGCGCCTTCTCCGGCGGGTCGATGGGCATCCACACGCCGCGCTCGCGCAGAAGCTGGGTGCGCGCGCGCGAGGCGTAGAGGAACGCCGCCTCCTCCTCTGTGTCGGCGCAGAGCGCCCAGACGCAAAGTCCCGCGTGCGGCTCGGGCCAGCGCGTGCTCGGCTGGTAATGCTGGCGGTAGATCTGCAAGGCCTCCGGTCCGCCGCGCCCGTTGGTGAAGAACCAGGCGAAGGCGTAGGGCAGGCCGAAATGCGCCGCGACCTGGGCGCCGTAGTTGGAGCTGCCCAGTATCCACACCTCGGGCACCGTGTCGCCCTCGGGCAGGCACTTCACCGCGGCGAAGGGGTGCTTCTCGATCAGCGGCTGGCCTGAGGTCCAGGCCAGGAGGTCGCGCACGTCGGCGGGGAAATACTCCGGCTTCTCGTTGGCCATCGGGTGCAGCGCGAAGGCGGTGAGACCGTCCGAGCCCGGCGCGCGGCCGAGCCCGAGGTCGATCCTCCCTGGCGCGATGGCCTCGAGCACGCGGAACTGCTCGGCGACCTTGAGCGCCGAGTAGTGCGGCAGCATGATCCCCGCCGCACCGACGCGGATGCGCGTGGTGGTCGCCGCGATCGCCGAGATCAGGATCTCCGGTGCGGTGCCGACGATTGTCCCGGAGTTGTGGTGCTCGGAGACCCAGAAGCGCGCGTAGCCCAGCGCCTCGCAATTGCGCGCCAGCGCGATGGTGTTCCGAATCAATTCGCCGTGCGGCCGACCGGCGAGGGCAACGGACTGGTCGAGGATGGAAAGCGTCAGCATCGGCCCATCTTAGCCGATTGGTGACAGCGGTCACAAAGCCCGCGGTCCCCATGGAACCGGACCGTGTTTCCCGCGCTATATGCAGGTTGCGGGCGATGGCGCCCGGTGAGGAGAGAACCCAGATGCGACATAGCTGGTTGCCCACCGCCGCCTTGGCGGCGGCCATGATGCTTGCCGCTCCGGCGCTGCCGGCGCTTGCCCAGGGACATGGACAAGATCGCGGGCAGGACATGCGGGACCGTGACAAAGGCGGCCACGACGACCGCGGCCGAGGTCACGAGGAGAACGACCGTGGCCGTGCCGAGGCGCCGCGCGGTCACGAGGAACGCGGCCGCCCGAACGAACGGCGCGAGCATGCCGGGTTCAACGAGCACCAGCGCGAGATGGCGCATCGCTACTATGTCGAATATGGCGGAAAGCACCGCGGCCACTGCCCGCCCGGCCTCGCGAAGAAGCACAATGGCTGCCAGCCGCCGGGCCACGCGAAGCGCTGGCAGGTCGGCCGGCCGTTGCCGCGCGACGTCGTGTTCTACAACGTGCCGCAGCCGCTGGTGGCCGAGCTCGGGCCGCCGCCGCCCGGCTATCGCTACGCCCGCGTGTCGAACGACATATTACTGCTGGCGCTCGGCACCGGCCTCGTGGTCGACGCGCTGCAGGATCTGGGCCGGCACTAGGCCTTACGGCACCAGCACCGCCGCGCCCGCGACCGTCCGGCTTTCCAGGTCGCGGTGTGCCTGGGCGGCGTCCTTGAGTGCGTAGGTCCGGGCGGAGTCGAGCCGGATCACGCCGCGCCCGACCATCTCGAACAGCTCGTCGCAGGCAGTGCCGAGCGCCTTCGGGTCCGAGATGTAGCTCGAGATCGCCGGCCGGTTGACCGAAAGCGAGCCCTTCTTCGAGAGCAGCAGCAGATCGATCGGCGGCACGTGGCCCGAGGCGTTGCCGTAATTCACCAGCATGCCGAACGGGCGGGTGCAGTCGAGCGAGCGGACGAACGTGTCCTTGCCGACGCCGTCCAGCACGGCCGCCACGCCTGCGGGCACGATCTTCTTCACCGCGGAAACGAAGTCGGTCTCGCGATAAAGGATCGGGTGGTCGCACCCGTGCGCGGCGACCGTCCGCGCCTTGTCGGGCGAGCCCACCGTGCCCAGGACCGTTGCGCCCAGATGCTTCGCCCATTGCACGAGGATCAGCCCCACCCCGCTCGCCGCGGCGTGGATCAGCACGTGATCGCCTGCGCGCGGCATGTACAGCCGATTGATCACCATCGAGGCAGTCAGCCCCTTGAGCATGAACGACGCGGCCTGGGCTTCCGAGATCGCGTCGGGCAATCGGATCAGGCACGCGGCGGGCACGTTGCGTTCCTCGGCATAAGCGCCGGTGCCCTCGTAGAACGGCCCGCCCGTGCCGACATAGGCGACCCGGTCCCCCACATTGACGCCCGCGACGCCCGGCCCCAGCGCGGTCACCACGCCTGCCGCCTCGTTCCCCGGGATCAGCGGGAAGTTCGGTCGGTCTGTGATATAGAACCCGCCGCGCCGCACGTTCACGTCCGAGAAGTTGACCGCGATGGCGGTGTGGCGAAGGCGCGCTTCGCCCGGCCGAGGAGGTCCGATCTCCGCGTCCTCGTAGCGCAGCACCTCCGGCCCGCCGTTTTCGTGGATGCGGATCGCCTTCATCGCCGCGCTCAGCCGACGGCGGTCGAGCCAAGCGCGTCGATCAGCACGAAGGCGATGCGGCAGGGGTCGGTGCCGTTGTTGATCCAGTTGTGGATGGTGCCGCGCTGGACCAGCACGTCGCCCGCCTTCAGGTGCACCATCGTGCCGTCGAGGTCCATGTCGATCTCGCCCGACATCACCACGGCGTAGTCGATCGAATCGGTGCGGTGGTTGCGCGGCGCGACGCCCGGCCCGTACTCGACCACGCGGAAGACCGAGCCGCCGCGAATGGTCGTGCCGATCTCCTTCGCGCCTTTGTCTTCGCCGTCCTCGCGGAAGCGCACCGGCAAGTCCTGGGTCGTCCAGATCACCTGCGCCGCGTGGTTCGGCCGGCCCGAGCGCACGTGGGCGCCCATGTCGTCGATCTTGACGATCGCCTTGCCGCTGCGGTCGTGGCCGGTCACCACGCGGCGGATGTTGAGCGTCATCGCTGCCTCCCTCGCCTCGGAATGGCGCGAGTTTAGCGCGCGCCCCGCCCCAACAGAAAGATTCCCTGCTCGCACAGCAAATTGGCGACCCAGCCGGGCGTGCCGAGGTCGCGCGCCGCGCCGGTGCGGGTCATCAGGAGCCCGCGCTCGATGGAAAGGCCCAGCTCGTCGCAGAGCGCCACGAAGTCGCGCAGGGTGCAGGGATGGATGTTGTCGGTGTCGTACCAGTGCCTTCCGCCCGAATCCTGCACCGGCATGCGCCCGCTCCAAAGAAGGTTCCGGCGCACCCGCCAGTTGCCGTAGTTGAGGATCGAGACGATCGGCCGCGCGCCCACCCTGGCGAGCTGCAGCAGCATGTCGCGCGGGTTGCGCATGGCCTGGAGAGCCTGGCTCAGCACGACGTAGTCGAACGCCTCGGCCGGGTAGTCGGCGAGGTCGGTTTCGGCGTCGCCCTGGATGACGGAAAGCCCGTGCGCCACGCAGGCTCGCACCCGGTCCTGGCGCAGCTCCAGCCCGCGCCCGTCGACGCCCTTGGCGCGCCACAGGTAATCCAGGAGCGCGCCGTCGCCGCAGCCGACGTCGAGCACGCGGCTTTTCGGCGCGATCATGTCGGCGATGAGGGCGAGATCGGGACGGATCGGCCGCGGCGCTGCTTGCGCCGCCGCCGGTGCGGCGTCGTTCATCGCCGCCTGAGCCCGCGATGTTCGGCCGCGCCGTCGAGGAAGCCGCGCAAGGTGGTATGCAGCTCCGGCTCCTCCAGCAGGAACGCGTCGTGGCCCTTGTCGGTCTCGATCTCGGCGTAGCTCACATTGGCGACCACGGCGTTGAGCGCATGCACGATGACGCGGCTTTCCGACGGCGGGAACAGCCAGTCCGAGCTGAACGAGATCACGCAGAACCGGACCGGCGTGCCGCGGAAGGCATTGGCCAGGACGCCGCCATGCTCCGCCGCCATGTCGAAATAGTCCATCGCCCGCGTGATGTAGAGGTAGGAGTTCGCGTCGAATCGCTCGACGAAGGTCGAGCCCTGGTGGCGCAGATAGCTTTCCACCTGGAAATCGGCATCGAAGCCGTAGGTGACCTGCTCGCGCTCCTGCAGATTGCGGCCGAACTTGCGGGTGAGCGCCGCCTCGGAGAGGTAGGTGATATGCGCCGCCATGCGGGCGACGGCGAGGCCGCGCCGCGGGTTGCGCCCCTGCACCAGGTAGTCGCCGCCGCACCAGTCGGGGTCGGCCATGATCGCCTGGCGGCCGAGCTCGTGGAACGCGATGTTCTGCGCCGAATGGTGCTCGGCGCAGGCGATGGGGATGGCGGCGAACACCCGCTCGGGGAAGCGCGCCGCCCAGTCGAGCGCCTGCATGCCGCCCATCGAGCCGCCGACCACGCAGAAGAGATGCTCGATCCCCAAACTTTCGACCAGAAGGGCCTGGGCGCGCACCATGTCGCCGATGGTGATGACCGGAAAGGCGAGCCCGTAGGGCCGGCCGGTCGCGGGATCGGTCTCCTTCGGGCCGGTGGTGCCCATGCAGCCGCCCAGCACGTTGGAGCAGATGATGAAGTAGCGCTCGGTGTCGAGCACCATGCCCGGCCCGACCATCAGCTCCCACCAGCCGGGCTTGCCGGTCAGCGGATGGCGGTCGGCGACGAACTGGTCGCCGGTCAGCGCGTGGCACACCAGGATCGCGTTCGACTTCTCGGCGTTCAGTGTTCCGTAGGTCTGGTAGGCGACGGTGAACGGGCCGATCTCGACCCCGCAATCGAGCCGGAGCTTCCGGTCGGCGGCCAGCGTCACGCGCCGGTCAGGCCACAGGGCCGTCTCGTCGGGCGCGGTGCGGGGTTGCGGCGGCGCGGTCATCGGCGGTCCATGGGACGGTTGGTCGTGCGGGCAGGGCTGCTGGCGGGGCCCGTCCTTGCCGACCCGGTAAGAAATGGCCGGGCCCCGGGCTATGTCAATGTTTTCTTTGATTTTCGCCGCGGGCCGGACTACCACAAGCCGCCATGGCGAAACCCGGAAAGAGAGACGACGCGGCCCCGCCCGCCGACCTCGCCGCGCTGCGCGCCGAGATCGACCGCATCGACGACGCGATGCACGACCTCCTGATGCGCCGCACAGAGGCGGTCGTCGGCATCCGCGACGTGAAGCGCGCCGCGGGCGGCCCGGTGCTGCGCCCGGCGCGCGAGGCCGAGGTGCTGCGCCGTCTCGTTTCGCGCCACACGGGGCCGTTCCCGCGCCACGCGCTGGTGCGCATCTGGCGCGAGATCATGGCTGGCCAGGTGCGGGTGCAGGGGCCGTTCTCGCTGGCCGTCTACGCGCCGCCGGCGGGCCCCGGGCTCGCGTCGCTCGCCGCCGACCATTTCGGCTCGACGACGCCCGCGCGCCGCTTCGAGACCGTGCGCGGCGTGATCCGTGCGGTGACGGTGGGCGAGGCGCAGGTCGGCGTGCTGCCGCCCCCCGAGGACGACGGCGACCCGTGGTGGCCGGCGCTCGCCGGCACCGAACCCGAAACCCCCCGCATCGTCGCCCGCCTTCCCTTCGCCCCGCCGCCCGGGCCGCCCGGGCGGCAGGCGATCGCCATCGCCGCCTGCGACCAGGAGCCGTCGGGCGCCGACCGCAGCTTCCTGGTGATCGAGGCGGCGAACCACGCTTCGCGCCGCACGCTCGGCGCCGCGCTCGCCGCCATCGGCCTCGACTGCGCGACGCTGGTGCCGCGTCTGGCTCCGAGCGCGGAGGACGCTCTGTTCCTTGCCGAGATCGCCGGGTTCGTCGGGCGTGACGATGCGCGCCTTGCCGCGCTTGCTGCCGCCAATCCGCAGATGGTGCGCCGCGCGGTGGCGGTCGGGGGGTACGCCCTCCCGTTCGCGCCGGCGGAGCTGGGATGAGCGCGCCCCTCGTCCGCCCCGGCATCCTGGAGATCGAGCCCTACGTGCCCGGCAAGTCGGCGCTGGCCGGTCGCAAGCGCGTCATCAAGCTCGCCTCGAACGAGGGCGCGCTGGGGCCGAGCCCGGAAGCGGTGAAGGCCTACCGCGCGGCGGCGCGCGGGCTCGACCGCTATCCCGACGGCGGCTGCACCGCGCTCCGCGCCGCGATCGGGCGGCGCCACGGGCTCGACCCGGCGCGCATCGTCTGCGGCGCCGGCTCGGACGAGGTGCTCTACAACCTCGCCCGCGCCTATGCCGGGCCGGGCGACGAGATCTTGATGACCCGGTACGGGTTTTCGATGTACCCGATCATCGCCCACTCGGTGGGGGCGACGCCGGTCGCCGCCCCGGAGACGGAGCTCACCGCCGATGTCGACGCGCTTCTGGGGCTGGTGACGCCCCGCACGCGGCTCCTCTACCTCGCCAACCCGAACAACCCGACCGGCACCTACATCCCCGAGTCCGAGCTGCGCCGGCTGCGCGCCGGGCTGCGCGAGGACATCGTGCTGGTGATCGACTCGGCCTATGGCGAGTACGTCGTGCGGAACGACTATGCCGACGGCGCGGCGCTGGTGGACGAGCGTGCGAACACCGTGATGACCCGGACCTTCTCCAAGATCCACGGGCTCGCGGCGCTGCGCATCGGCTGGGCCTACTGCCCGGCGCCGATCGCCGACGCGCTCGACCGGCTGCGCTCGCCGTTCGGCGTGTCGATGCCGGCCCAGGCGGCGGGCGCGGCCTCGATGGACGACGGCGCCCATCGCGACCGGGCGCGCGACCACAACGCGGCCTGGCTGCCCTGGCTTCGCGATCGCATGGTCGAGCTGGGGCTCGAGGTCGTCCCCAGCGCGGCCAACTTCATCCTGGTGCGGTTCCCCGCCGAGCCGGGACGCACCAGTGCCGACGCCAACGCCTTCCTCAACAAGCGCGGGATCATCGCGCGCGAGACCACGGTCTACCATTTGCCCGATTGCCTGCGGATCACCATCGGGCGCGAGAGCGAGATGCGCGCCTGCGCCAGAGCACTCGGCGATTTCGTGAGTGGCAAGCGTGGCTGAGCCCCTATTCCAACGCGTCGCACTGATCGGGATCGGGCTGATCGGCTCGTCGCTCGCGAGGCGCATGAAGCGCGACGGGCTGGCCGGCCATATCGCCATCTACACGCGCCGCGCCGAGACACGCGCCAAGGCGGAAGAGCTGGGGCTCGGCGATTCCTACACCGCCGACCCGGTGGAGGCGGCGAAGGGCGCCGACCTCGTCGTCATCTGCACGCCGATGGGCGCCTATGCCGAGATGGCCCAGGCGATCGCGCCGGCGCTTTCGCCCGGCGCCATCGTCTCCGACGTCGGCTCGGCCAAGCGCGCGGCGATTGACCAGATCGCCCCGCATCTGCCGGCGGGTGTCCACCTCGTCCCCGGCCATCCGGTCGCCGGCACCGAGCATTCCGGGCCCGAGGCAGGCTTCGCCACCTTGTTCGAGGGGCACTGGACCATCCTCACCCCATCACCGGGCACCGATGCGCAGGCCGTTGAAAAGGTGGCGGAGCTCTGGCGTCGGGCCGGCGCGCAGGTCGAGATCATGGACGCGGCGCACCACGACCATGTGCTCGCCATCACCTCGCACGTGCCACACGTCATCGCCTACGCCATCGTCGGCACGGCGACCGACCTCGAGGAGCACACCAAGTCCGAGGTCATCAAGTTCGCCGCCTCGGGCTTCCGCGACTTCACCCGCATCGCCGCATCGGACCCCACCATGTGGCGCGACATCTTCCTCAACAACCGCGACGCGGTGCTGGAGATGCTGGGCCGGCTCCTCGAGGACGTGACGGTGCTGCAGCGCGCCATCCGGTTCGGCGACGGGCAGACCCTGCTCGACTTCTTCACCAAGACCCGCGCCATCCGCCGCGGCGTCATCGAGGCCGGCCAGCACATCCCGCCCCAGCCGAACGGGAACGTGAAGAAGGAATAATCCTTCCAGTCCAGTCGGTTGTCGCGGGGAGGCGCGACACCACATCAGCATCGCCGCGATGTCGCCTGATGTCGCCTCGATGTCGCCTGATGTCGCCTCTATGTCGCCTGATGTCGCCTGAATGTCTCCTAATGTCTCCTCTATGTCGCCCGATGTCGCCTCTACGTCGCCTCAACAACTTCCCACAATATACTGAAATCGTTAGATTGTCTCCTGAAACCCGGCGAAAAAAAGGGCCGGGACATGCGACACCTTAACGGCATCCTGGCGCATATAGGAATTCCGTCCGATGGCGTCAAGGCGCAATGGGCGGCGCGCACGCCTACGGCCATTCGGCGACCGGGGGGAGCGACATCAGGATCGCCTCGACATTGCCGCCGGTCTGCAGCCCGAAGCGGGTGCCACGGTCGTAGAGCAGGTTGAACTCGGCATAGCGGCCGCGCTTGGCAAGCTGGGCGTGGCGGTCCGCTTCGGTCCAGGGCTCGGCGAAGTGACGGCGGACGAGCCTGGGGTAAATGTCGAGGAACGCGCGGCCAACGTCCCGGGTGAAGCCGAAGTCGGCGTCCCAGTCGCCGGTGTCGACATAGTCGTAGAAGATGCCGCCCACGCCGCGCGCCTCGCCGCGGTGCGGCAGGAAGAAGTACTCGTCGCACCATTTCTTGAACTTGTCGTAATAGGCGGGGTCGTGCGCGTCGCACGCCGCGCGGAAGGCGCCGTGGAAATCTTCCGTGTCGCGCTCGATCGGGAAGACCGGCGTGAGGTCGGCGCCGCCGCCGAACCAGTGCTTTGCCGTCACGATGTGGCGCGTGTTCATGTGCGCGGCGGGCACCTTGGGCGAGCGCGGATGGGCGACCAGCGAGATGCCCGAGGCCCAGAAGCGCGGGTCCGCCTCGGCGCCGGGGATCTCCTTGCGGAACCGCTCCGAGAACGTGCCGTGCACGGTGGAGACGTTGACGCCCACCTTCTCGAACACGCGCCCCTTCATCGCCGACATCACCCCGCCGCCGCCATCGGGATTGCACTCCTCCGGCGGGCGGCGCCATTCGGTGCGGACGAAGCGGCCGGGCGCGCCCCGGTCGTTGGGTGCGGGCACGTCGCGCTCGCACGCCTCGAACGCCGCGCAGATCGCGTCGCGCAGCTCGGCGAACCACGAAGCGGCGGCGGCCTTCCTCTGGTCTGGCTCGGTCATCTGTCGGTCCCCGGAAACAAGCCGGTCTGGCGCAGCGCCTCCCCCAATACCATGGCGGCGGCGAGCGCGACATTCAGCGAGCGCAAGCCGGGCGCCATCGGGATGCGGAGCCTGGCGTCCGCCGCGGCGTGGACGAAGTCCGGCACGCCGGCCGTCTCGCGCCCGACCAGGATCGTGTCGTCGGGGCGGAAGGCGAAATCGGTGTAGCGCGTACCCGCCCGGGTGGTGAGCAGCACGAGCCGGCCCAATTCGCCGGCCCGCGCCGCGCGGAAGGCTTCCCACGAGGCATGGCGGGCGAGGGCGACGCCCGCGAGATAGTCCATACCGGCGCGGCGCAGCCTTCGGTCGTCGAGCAGGAACCCCGCCGGCTCGATCAAATCCACGCCCACGCCGAGGCAGGCCGCGAGGCGCAACATCGTTCCCGCGTTCTGCGGAATGTCGGGCTCGAAAAGGGCGAGGCGCATCGGCCAAACGGGCGCGCGTCGGCCATTTGCAATTGCCTGATTTTCCATTATACCCGTCGCGGCTCCGGTGGGGGACGGCCCGTGCCCAGCGCTGCGGCACAGTGCCACATTCGGAGCCTTGGCGGTGGGTGGTAGGTGGTCAACCGCCTTGCGGCCGGGCGGTTCGGCTCGGCGAAAAAGAGAGAAAATATGGCGCGTGCCGGGGAACACAGCCCGAGTCTCGATGCGACAGCCGGCGTAGGAGAGACGCGGCGGGACTTCCTGACCCTCGCCACCGCCAGCTTCGGCACTCTGGGGCTCGCCGCGGCACTGTGGCCGTTCATCCATTCCATGAATCCCGCGCGCGACGTGCTGGCGATCAGCTCGACCGAGGTCGACATCTCCAAGGTCCCGGTGGGCGCGCGCCTGACCGTCGTCTGGCGCGGCCGGCCGGTGTTCGTCGACCATCGGACGGAGAAGCAGATCGCCGACGCCCAGGCCGTGAAGACCGACGGGCTGCGCGATCCTGAGACCGACCAGGCGCGGACCAAGAAGCCGGAATGGCTGGTGGTGGTAGGCATCTGCACCCACCTCGGCTGCATTCCGCTCGGCCAGAAGCCGGACGAGCCGCGGGGCGAGTTTGGCGGGTGGTTCTGCCCCTGCCACGGCTCGCAATATGACAAATCGGGGCGCATACGGAAAGGGCCGGCACCGCGCAATCTCGAGGTGCCGCCCTACGCCTTCCTGCCCAACAACGTGCTGAAGATCGGATAAGGGGGCGGGACGATGGCCGCGAAATGGATGCAGAACCCGGTGGTCAAGTGGATCGACTACCGCCTGCCCATGTTCAGCTTCATGGAGCACGAGCTCTACGAATACCCGACGCCCCGCAACCTGTCCTACTGGTGGAACTTCGGCTCGCTCGCCGGGATCGTACTGGTCATCATGATCGGGACCGGCGTGGTGCTCGCCATGCACTACACGCCGAACGAGGCGCTGGCGTTCAACTCCGTCGAAACGATCATGCGCGACGTGAATTACGGGTGGCTGTTGCGCTACCTGCACATGAACGGCGGGTCGGCCTTCTTCCTGATCGTCTACATCCATATTTTCCGCGGGCTCTACTACGGCTCGTACAAGGCGCCGCGCGAGCTGCTGTGGATCATCGGCATCTTCATCCTGCTGACCATGATGGCGACGGCCTTCATGGGCTACGTGCTGCCCTGGGGCCAGATGAGCTTCTGGGCCGCGACCGTGATCACCAACCTGTTCTCGGCCATCCCGGTCATCGGCAACCACATCGTCACCTGGCTGTGGGGCGGGTTCAGCGTCGGCAACCCGACGCTCAACCGGTTCTTCAGCCTGCACTATTTGCTGCCGTTCGTGATCTTGCGCCCTGGTCGGGCTGCATCTGATGGCACTGCACCAGCACGGCTCGAACAATCCGCTGGGCATCGACACCAAGGGCCCGCAGGACACCATCCCGTTCCACCCGTACTACACGGTGAAGGACATGTTCGGGACGGGCGTGTTCCTGATCCTCTATCTCGGCTTCGTGTTCTTCGCGCCCAACTTCTTCGGCGAGCCGATCAACTACATGCCGGCGAACCCGCTGCAGACGCCGCCGCACATCGTGCCGGAATGGTACTTCCTGCCGTACTACGCCATCCTGCGCTCGATCAATTTCGACATCTGGTTCATCCCGGGCAAGCTGATCGGGGTGTGCCTGATGTTCGGCTCCATCCTCATCCTCTTGTTCCTGCCCTGGCTCGATACGTCGAAGGTGCGGTCGGCGAAGTTCCGGCCGATCTACAAGCAGATCTTCTGGGTGCTGGTGATCGACGCGATCGTGCTCGGCTGGGTCGGCGCGCACCCGCCGGAGGGGATGTTCGTCATCATCGGCCAGATCGCCACGGCCTACTACTTCATCCACTTCCTGGTGCTGATCCCGCTCCTCGGGTTCATCGAGAAACCGCGGCCGCTGCCCGCCTCGATCTCCGAGCCCGTGTTGGGAGCGCGGGCATGAGGGGCGCGCGCCTCGTCATCGCCGCCGGTGCGGCCGCGCTCGGCCTCGCCGCGGCACATCCGGCCTCGGCCCAGGTGACGCCTGAGAAGCACTGGTCGTTCGACGGCATCTTCGGCACGTTCGACCGCGCGGCGCTGATCCGCGGCTTCCAGGTCTACCACGACGTCTGCTCGACCTGTCACGCGATGGAGCATCTGGCCTACCGCAACCTGACCGAGATCGGCCTCACCGAGGACCAGGCGAAGAAGATCGCCGCCTCGGTCGCGGTCACCGACGGGCCGAACGACGAAGGCAAGATGTACCAGCGGCCCGGGCGGCTCTCCGACGAATTCAAGCCACCCTTCGCCAACGAGCAGGCGGCCCGTGCCGCGAACAACGGGGCGCTGCCGCCCGACCTCTCGATGATCGTCAAGGCGCGCGAGGGCGGGCCCAACCACGTCTACGGCGTGCTCACCGAGTTCCAGGCGCCGCCGCCGCCGCCGAACAAGAGCGCCTGCCGCACCGTCGAGGAGGAGAAGCAGCCGAACGGCACGGTGAAGAAGGTCGTCACGGCACCGCAGGTGCCCGAAGGCAAGTACTACAACGCGGCGATGCCGGGCTGCATCATCGCCATGCCGCCGCCTCTGTCCGACGGCGCGGTCAAGTATTCCGACGGCACCAAGGCCACCGTGCCGCAGATGGCGTCCGACGTCGCCACCTTCCTTGCCTGGGCGTCCGAGCCCGAGCTGGAGCAGCGCCACCGCATGGGTATCAAGGTCGTGCTGTTCCTGTTCGTCATGACGGGACTGATGTTCGCCCTGAAGAAGAAGATCTGGAAGGACGTGCCGCACTGACGTCCGGCCGAAGCCGGCGGTCCGCCTTGCATTCATGGCCCTTGCGCGCCGGGCCGCGGCGGTTCATGAATCGTTGCGAATTCAGGCGTTAGAACGAACCGGCGCCCGCGCCAGCACTGGCGGCGCGCCGGCTGCGCGTAGGGGTCCGTCCATGCCCGATGTGGTGGCGAACGACCGGTGGAACTATTACTTCAAGCCGTGCGAGGCGGTGAGCGTGCGCGGCCCCACCGTCAAGCTGCCCGGCGGCCACGCGATCGTGTCGATCGTCGAGGCGACCGCGGTCGAGCGCGTGTTCTTCACCGCTGCGCAGACCTCCTACGACCTCCTGCCCGGCCAGCTCGCCCGGCTCGAAAGCCAGGGCCACGCCGAGCGCCACGGCAAGACCTGGAAAAACAACGGCGCCGGCGAGCACTGACGGCGCGGCCGAGCGACCCTTAACTCCCCACCCAGGCGATGCGCAGCACGTTGGTCGCGCCGGGCGTGCCGAACGGCATGCCGGCGGTGATCACCAGCCGCTCGCCCCGGGCCGCGAACCCTTCCTCCAGCGCGCGGGCGCAGGCCCGGCTCACCATGTCGGAGAAGCTCTTCACGTCGCGCCCGACCACGCAATGGACGCCCCAGGCGAGCGCGAGGCGCCGCGCCGTATCGGCGTTGGCGGTGAGCGTCAGGATCGGCACCTCCGGCCGCTCGCGCGCGGCGCGCAGCGCGGTCGATCCCGAGGTGGTGAAGGTGACGATGGCCGACGCGCCGACCGTATGGGCCACCTGGCGCGCTGCCGCGGTGATGGCGTCGGCCCCGGTCGCCTCGGGCGCGCCGTGCACGAGATCGAGGAGCGAGCGGTACAGCGGATCGCGCTCCACGTGCTCGACGATGCGGTTCATCATCGCCACGGCCTCGGCCGGGTAGCGCCCGGTCGCCGTCTCGCCGGACAGCATCACGGCGTCGGCCCCGTCATAGACCGCCGTGGCCACGTCCGACGCCTCGGCGCGCGTCGGCATCGGGTTCGCCACCATCAATTCCAGCATCTGGGTCGCCACCACGACCGGCTTTCCTAGCTCGCGGCACTGGCGCACGATGCGCTTCTGGATGCCGGGCACGTCCTCGGGCGGCAGTTCGACGCCGAGGTCGCCGCGCGCCACCATCGCCGCGTCGGCGAGGGTCAGGATCTCGTCCAGCCGCTCGACGGCGGACGGCTTCTCGATCTTGGCAAGGAGCGCCGCGCGGCCGGCGATCAGGCGGCGCGCCTCGGCCATGTCCTCGGGCCGCTGCACGAAGGAGAGCCCGATCCAGTCCGCCCCGGCGTCGAGCACGAAGCGCAGGTCGTCGCGGTCCTTCGGTGTCAGCGGCGAGATGGCGAGCAGTGCCCCCGGCACGTTGACGCCCTTGTGGTCCGAAAGGCAGCCGCCGATCTCGGCCTCGGTGACGGCGTAGTCCTTGCCGCGGCCGGTGACCCTGAGGCGCACCTTGCCGTCGTCGACCAGGATCTCGGTGCCCTTGGAAAGCGCGGCGAATACCTCGGGATGGGGCAGCGGCGCGCGGCGCGAGTCGCCCGGCGTGGGGTCGAGGTCGAGCCGGTAGCGCGCGCCGGTCGCGAGCTCCACCGCGCCGCCGGCGATCTCGCCGAGGCGCAGCTTCGGCCCCTGCAGGTCCGTCAGGATTCCGACCGGCCGGCCGACCTCGCGCTCCAGCGCGCGGATCGCGGCGACGAGTGCCCGATGGCTCGCGTGCGTGCCGTGGCTCATGTTCAGGCGGAACACGTCGGCGCCCGCCTCGAACAGGCGGCGCAGCATGGCCGGATCGGCGCTCGCCGGCCCGAGAGTCGCGACGATCTTGGTCGAGCGCCGTCTGCGCATGCGGGGTTTATAGGCGCACGGCCGAATCGGCGCCAGTGACACCGGGCCGCGCCAATTCCACAAGGATCGCGCGGAAATCGTTGACGTTGGTGCGCGTCGGGCCGGTGACGACCAGGTCGCCGACCGCGGCGAACAGCGAAGCCGAATCGTGCCGCGCCAGGTCGGCCGCGGGATCGCGCCCCGCCGCGCGTGCCCGCGCCAGCGTGTCGGGCCCGAGGATCGCGCCGGCCGCGCCCAAATCGCCGTCGATCCCGTCGGTGTCGCAGGCGAGCGCCCAAATGCCCGGCGCGCCGTCGAGCGCGAGGGCCAGCGCCAGCAGGTATTCCGTGTTGCGCCCGCCGCGGCCGGCGGGCCCCGCGACCGTCACCGTCGTCTCGCCGCCGGACAGGAACAGGCAGGGCGGGCCGCCGCCGCGCGCCGCCTCCAGCGCAAGTCCGGCATGGGTGCGGGCCACCTCGCGCGCCTCGCCCTCGACATCGTCGCCGAGAAGGACCGGCGCGATCCCCTGCGACCGCGCGAAGGAAGCGGCGGCCTCGAGCGCGTCCCTGGCACGCGCGATCACGATCGCCTCGGCGCCCGCAAGCCGCGGATCGCCGGGCTTCGGCGTCTCGTCACGCGCATCGGCCAGATGGCGCACCACCGAATCGGGCGGGTCGATCCGGTACCTTGCGAGCACCGCGCTTGCATCGGCGAAGCTGGTGGGGTCGGGCAGGGTCGGGCCCGACGCGACCGTCGCCGGATCGTCGCCCGGTACGTCGGAAATCGCCAAGGTCACGACGCGGGCCGGGTGCGCCGCGGCGGCGAGCCGGCCGCCCTTGATCGCCGAAAGGTGCTTCCGCACCGCGTTGATCTCGCCGATCGTGGCGCCCGAGGCGAGCAGCGCGCGCGTCACGGCGCGCTTGTCGGCGAGCGTCAGGCCGGGGGCGGGCAGGGCCATCAGGGCCGACCCGCCGCCCGAGACCAGCGCCAGCACCAGGTCGTTCTCCGTGAGCCCCTCGACCAGCCGCAGCGCGCGCCGCGCCGCCGCTTCGCCGGCCGCATCGGGCACCGGGTGTGCCGCTTCGACCACGGAAATGTAGCGGCACGGCTCGCCATGGCCGTTCGCGGTGACGACGAACCCGTCGAGTGGCCCCGGCCAGGCGATCTCGACCGCGCGGGCCATCGCGGCGGCCGCCTTGCCGCAGCCGACCACCAGCGTGCGGCCGGCGGGCGGCAGGGGCAGATGGCGGGCCACGGCGCGCGCCGGCCGGGCGGCGTCGAGCGCCGCCGCGAACAGACGGCGCAGCGTGTCGCCGGGATCGCTTCCGGTCATCGACCCGTTATAATCCCAGGCGGGGTGCGGGGGTTCCATTTCGCCCGACGGTACCCCAGATTAGCGGGAGAGAATTCCCACTTTTTCGAGGCCAACGACATGGACGACAAGACACGGACCGAACTCGAGGCCGCGACCTTCCGCGCCCTCGTCGAACACCTGCGCACTCACACGGAAGTGCAGAACATCGACCTGATGAACTTGGCGGGGTTCTGCCGCAACTGCCTGTCCAAATGGTACAAGGCCGCCGCCGAGGAGCGCGGCATGACCATGGACTACGAGAAGGCGCGCGAGATCGTCTACGGCATGCCTTATGCCGAGTGGAAGGACAAGTACCAGACGGAGGCGAGCGCGGGGCAGAAGGAGGCGTTCAAGACCTCGTCCGGCGCGGCGCACTGAGCGGATGGCGCTCCGTCCGGGGGGACAGATGCCGAAGACGCCCAAATGGCTGCCCATCGCAGTCGTTCTCGGGCTGTTGTTTCTGGCCTACGCCGCCATGTCGCCGGGCGGGTTCGGCCAAACCGGCGCGGAGATCCCCTACAGCCAGTTCCGGACGCTCGTCACGCAGGGCAAGGTGTCGGAGGTGGTGCTCTCCAACCATGGGGCCTCGGGCAAGCTAACCGCGCCGGAGCCGCTCGGGCCGGGCAACCAGACGACCGACCGCTTCACCACCAACGTGCCGGCGGTGGGCGATCCCGACCTCGTCAAGCTGCTCAACGACCATAGCGTGACCTATCGCGCGACCGCCGAGGAGGGCGGATTCCGCGCGATCCTGGCGGGGATCCTGCCCTGGGTCCTGCTGATCGGCATCTACTGGTGGTTCTGGCGGCGCATGTCCGGCAACATGCCGGGCGGCGTCGGCGGCCAGAACATTCAGCAGTTCCTCAGGGGCCGCACCAGCGCGAAGGAACCCAAGGCGACCCGCCCGTCGGTCACCTTCGCCGACGTCGCCGGACAGGAAAGCGCCAAGCGCGAGGTCGCCGAACTGGTCGAGTTCCTGCGCGACCCGGACCGGTTCCGCGCGCTGGGCGCCGAGGTGCCGCACGGCGTATTGCTGGTTGGCCCGCCCGGCACCGGCAAGACGCTGCTTGCTCGGGCGCTCGCCGGCGAGGCCGGCGTGCCGTTTATCGCCATCTCCGCCTCGGAGTTCATCGAGGTGTTCGTCGGCGTCGGCGCCTCGCGCGTGCGCGCCATGTTCGAAGAGGCGAAGAAGAAGCAGCCCGCCATCATCTTCATCGACGAGCTCGACGCCATCGGGCGGGTGCGCGGCGCGGGGCTCGGCGGCGGGCATGACGAGCGCGAGCAGACCTTGAACCAGATCCTCTCGGAGATGGACGGGTTCGGCGGCCACGAGGCGGTGGTGGTGATCGCCGCCACCAACCGGCCCGACGTGCTCGACCCGGCGCTGCTGCGCCCCGGCCGGTTCGACCGGCACATCACGCTCGATCTGCCCGACCGGACCGCGCGCATCGCCATCCTCAAGGTGCATGTGCGCAAGGTGCCGCTCGCCGCCGACGTCGACATCGAGAAGCTCGCGTCGGGCACGCCCGGCTTTTCCGGCGCCGATTTGCGCAACCTGGTGAACGAGGCGGCGGTGCTCGCGGCGCGCGAGGGGCTGAAGGAGGTGGCCGGGTCGCATTTCGAGCGGGCGCGCGACCGCATCGTCATGGGTTCGGAGCGCCAGCTCACCATCACGCCGGACGAGCGCCACCGGCTCGCCGTGCACGAATCGGGCCACACCACCGTGGCGCATTTCGTGCCCAACGCCGATCCGCTGTTCAAGGTGTCGATCATCCCGCGCGGCCGTGCGCTGGGCGCGACCCAGACCCTGCCCGAGTTCGAGCGCTACACCCTGCCGGAGGAGTATCTGCGCGATCGCCTCGCCGTAATGATGGGCGGGCGCGCCTCGGAAAAGCTGTTCCTCGAACTCGGTGTCGTCCGGCGCCGACGACGACATCAAGCAGGCGACCAACCTCGCGCGCGCGATGGTGGCGCGCTGGGGCATGTCGGACGAGATCGGCCCGGTCGACGTGCGCGAGTTCGGACGAGCACCCGTTCCTCGGCCGCGCCATGGCCCAGCCGCGCCAGTTCTCCGACGCGACCGCCAAGGCGGTGGACGACGCGGTGCAGCGCCTTCTCGTCGAGGCCGACGACCGCGCGAAGCGCATCATCGGGGAGCACCGCGAGTCCGTGGAGCGCCTGATCTCCGAGCTCGAAGCGCGCGAGACGCTCGACCGCGCCGCGATCGAGGATTGCCTGGGCCGGCCGGCGCTGAACGAGGCCGCTGCCCGCGCTGCGGGCGGCACGCGGTAGGCCGCGCTCGTCTCAGTCCACGCCATTGCGAGGAGCGCAGCGACGATGCAATCCAGCAATCTCCAGGCTGCTCTGGATTGCTTCGCTTCGCTCGCAATGACGAATCGTGGTTTGGGTGGTCGGGTTCGCCACTCGCCCTAAACCACCTCGCCCGACCAGGGGCCGATGCCGAGCTCCCACGACCAGACGGAACGGTGCTGGCGGTGCAGCGTGAGGTACGCGCGGGCGATCTCGTCGGCGAGCGCATTGGCGTCCTCGCCCTTGCGTTGGGCGGGGTCCAGCGCGGCGATGCTGCCCAGCACGTAGACGTGGCCGACATGCACGCCCTTCGGGTGCAGCTCTCGCGCCAGCGCCTGGGCGAGGCCGCGGATGCCGAACTTGTACATGGCGATGACCGACTGGCCGGCCGGCGCCTTTACCGAGGTGACCGCGCCGGTGAAGGCGATCGTGCCCGAGCCGCGCGCCACCATGGGCCGCGTTGCCGCCTGCGCCACCAGGAACGCGCCGTTCAGGATGGCGAGCGCGCGCTCGGCGTCGTTCGGGTCGATGTCCTGGATGGGACCGGGCACCCGCCCGGCCGGGTTGAACACCACCAGATCGGGCGCGCCGAGATCGGACTCCACCGCGGCGAACAGCGCCTCGACGTCCGCCCGCTTCGTGGCGTCGCAGGCGTAGGTCCGGGCGCCGGTCTCGGCGGCGAGGGAAGCGATGCGGTCGGGATGGCGCACCGCCAGCGCGACCTTCATCCCCTCGGCGGCGGCAAGCCTGCCGATGGCCCCGCCGGTGCGCGGCCCGCCGCCGACGATCAGTGCGGTTTCGGTCATGCGGGCAGTCTAGGGCAATCCCGCCCGGATCGCTAATAGCGCCGCATCAGCGCGACCAGCCGTCCCTGCACCCGCACCCGGTCGGGACCGAAGATGCGGGTCTCGTGCGCCGGGTTGGCGGGCTCCAGCGCGATCGATGCGCCTTTGCGCCGCAGCCGCTTGAGCGTCACCTCGTTGTCGTCGATCAGCGCGACGACGATGGCGCCGTTCTCGGCGGTGTCGGCGCGCTGGATGATCGCGGTGTCGCCGTCGAAGATGCCGGCCTCGATCATCGAATTGCCGTCCACCTCCAGCGCGTAGTGCTCGCCCGTGCCGATCAGCCCGGTCGGCACGCCGATGGTCGCATGGTCGCGGATCGCCTCGATCGGCGCGCCGGCGGCGATGCGGCCGTAGAGCGGCAGGTCAACCGTCTCCGACGCGCGCGCCTCCGGCACCGCGGCGCCCGGCAGCGAGGTGCGGAACCGCCCCTCGATCACGTTGGGGGCGAAGCTCGAGCCCTCGGCGCGGGCGGGGGTGGCGCGCGCCGCCGACTCGGGCAGGCGCAACACCTCAAGCGCGCGGGCGCGGTTGGGGAGGCGGCGGATGAAGCCGCGCTCCTCCAAAGCCGTGATCAGCCGGTGGATGCCCGATTTCGACTTGAGATTGAGCGCGTCCTTCATCTCGTCGAACGAAGGCGAAACGCCGTGCGCCTTGAGATGGTCGTCGATATAGGTCAGCAGCTCGTATTGCTTTCTTGTCAGCATCTCGCGTGCCCCAGGCCCCCGCCTACCATATCTGGAACAAAACAAAAACGGTCGGCGACGTTCTACATAGGTTCTCATCGCCGGTCAAGCCGTGCGTGATTTGGGGGCCGGGGGCAGCTACATATCCGTTCGTGCCGATGAGCCTTGCGGCAGCGAGGCGTATCGAAGCACGAAGCCGACAGATCCCGCCGCGTTCGCCCTTCGATACACGCCCCTTCGGGGCGCACTCAGGGCGAACGGAAGCGGCAACCTCTGACCCTGGAGATTGCGTCGGCTTTCCGGGGGGGCCGCCTACGTCCCCGACGGGGTGTCCTTGTATTTCTTGGCGACCTTGGTCAGCAGCTCGAGAAGCGCGAGCGCCTTGGGCTTGTCCTTGAAGACGGTTTCACCCACCGTCGCCAGCCGCGCGTCGTAGCGCTTCTGCTCCTCGGGCGAGAAGGCGGTCAGCGTGCCGCCGTTCTCGGCCCATTGCTTGTAGCGCTTCTTCAGATCCTCCACCGCCCAGGGCATCTCCTCCTTGTTCGCCCTCTGCGCCGCATTCCAGACGATGGTCTGGAGATCCTTCGGCAGCGCGTCGTACCAGGTCTTGGAGACGAACCGGAGCGAGCAGATCATGGAATCCTTGGGCGTCAGCACGTACTTCACGGTCGTGAAGTACTTGAACCCGACGAACACCGTGATGCCGGCCTTGTTGCCGTCGATGGTGTGGCGCTGGATCGCCGGCAGCACTTCGCTGAGGGGCATCGGCACGCCGGTCGCGCCGAGCCGCGACATGTCCTCCTGCTCGACAGGGCTGCCGAACACGCGGATCTTGAGCCCCTTGAAATCGTCCATCTTGTGGATCGGGTTGCGGGTCGCGTAGTCCGACGGCGCATCGCAGTCGTGCCCGACGGTCCTGATGCCCTTGTTCAGGCCGACTTGCCAGAAGACCTTGGTGAACTCAGGATCGTTCAGCGCGTGGTAGCCCTGCCACATGCCGGTCAGCACGGTCGGCGCCGAGAAGATGCCGAAGCGCTCGTCGATGCCCGACAGGAACTCGGGCGGCACCTCGACTGCCTCGATCGTGCCGAGCTGGGCCCCCTCCACCGTGCGCGGGATGGCGCCGAGCTGGCTCGCCGGGTAGACCTGCACCTTCATCTTGTCGGTGTGCGCGGCGACGTCCGCGCCCACGATCTCGCCCCATTTCTCGAGCGAGCTGTGGATCGTCGGCGTCGAGATCTTCATGGTGTATTGCTGGGCCGCGGCCGGCGCCGGAGCGAAGGCGGCGGCGAGGGAAGCGGCGGCGACGGCGATGGCGGCCCGGTGCGGCCAGACGTGGCACTGCATGACATTCTCCCGAATGCGAAGCGAAAAGGCGACGCGTTTACCGTTAAGCCGTTATTGCAGAAGACCGTAATCAGCTACCGCGGGCCTGTCAAACGAGCGCGCCTCGACTGTCCACCACTAGAACAGGACGGACAGGGTCCGCGGCAGCAGTGTCTGGTCCAGCGTGATCTTGCGCCGGGCGATGCGCCAGCCGTCCGCCGCGCGGCGCAGCCGGTCCTCGCGACAGCCGACGTAGAAATTTTCGGTCCGCTCCAGGCGCGACTGGAACACGAGGATGTTGGACCGGACCACGAGCTCGCCCGGCCGGGCCTCGACGATCTCGATGTTGCTGACGAAATGCCGGGTGCGCGACGGCGGGGTCTCGGCGTGGGCGAAGCCGCTTTCGAGCCGTTCGATCCGGGCCAGGAGGAATGCCTTGTCGTCCTCGAACAGGGCCATCTCGCCCGGCCCGGCGACGCCCGACGCGTCGTCGCGCGTCTCGCGCGCGGGCATCCAGTAGACCGCGTCGTCGGTGAACAGCTCGAGCCAGTCGCGGAAGCGCCCGTCGTCCAGCAGCCCCGCCTCGCGATAGAGGAACCGCTCCACCTCGCGCTGCAGCGCCCCGTCGGGATCCGCCGCGAGGCCGTCAGCTGCCATCGACCAGCTCCGCCCAGCGGCGATAGAAGGCGCGCTGGCCGATCTCGGAGAAGAAGGGCCCGGCGCGGCCGGGATAGCCGTCCAGGATTTCGCCGTCGTCGGACCCGGCGGCAAGCCCCAGGCCGTAATGGAAATCGAGCCGCTGGCCGACGACGCCGCGCGTCGCCTCGGTCGCCTGCTCGAAATTCTCGGTATCGTCCTGGCCGGCGAAGCCCGCTGCCGACTGGCCCCGGCTGAAATCGACGCGAATCATGTCCTTGACCGCCTGCGGGGCGCCGCTGTCGATCAGGCACCACTGCCATGCCTCCAGGAGGCCCGGCCCCTTGGGGTGCCACAGATAGAGCCCGGTCGGGCGCAGCGCGCTGAAATCGTTGAACGAGAAATGCGGGAAGACGTTGCCGAAGCCGAGCGCGTAGATGCGCGCCTGGGCCGCGGAAAGGCGCGCCTCCAGCCGGGCGCGGCAGGCCCGGACGTAGTCGGTCGCCTCCGCGTTCATGGTGCGCGCGAGCTCCATGTCGGATTGAAAGAGCTCCTCGCCGACGCCGGTCGCGGCGATTCCGTGGCCCTCGGGGAAGGCGAAGCTCCGCAGCGTTGCCGCCGCCTTCTCCGCCACCGGGTTGAACGGGCGGATGTTCTTCGCACGGCGCATCGACGCGTGGGTGTAGGGCAGGTGGTAGCAGTCGCCGGCGAAATTCTCGGCCGCGATCTTCCAGTTCGCCTTCAGCGCGAAACGCTGCTGGCCGGGCAGCGCCTGCCACGTACCCACGGCGCGCTCCAGCATCACGTCGAGATACCAGCGCATCTCGCCCAGATAGGCGTCAAGCCCGCTGGCCGCCTTGTCCCACGAAGCGAAGACCAGCCCGCCATAGCTCGCCACCTTCGGGACTTCATAGAGCCCCAGCCGGTCGGTTTCCAGGCGGTCGCCATACGCGGCGCGCTGCGGCACGCCGACCAGCGCGCCCTCGTCCGAATAGGTCCAGCCGTGGAAGGTGCAGGTGAATTGCCGGGCGTTGCCAGCGTCGGTGCGGCACAGCTTCATGCCGCGGTGGCGGCACGAGTTCAGGAAGGCGCGGAGCCGGCCCTGGCGGTCGCGCCACAATATGACCGGATCCTCGCCCATGTAGTTGGTGACGTAGTCGCCCGGGCGCGCGACCTGGGATTCGTGGCCGAGGTAGAGCCAGCAGCGGGCGAAGATGCGCTCGAGCTCGGCGCGGTAGACGTCCTCGCTGAAGAAGATGTGCCGGCTGACCCGGCCGTTCCGTCCGTCGACCGGCGGCCGCGGCGTGTTCGCATCCATCGAGGCGCACTCTCCGGCCGGCCGCCGCGATCGAGGCGGGCGGGCGAAACCGTATCGGATCGCCCGCAGCCCGTCAAACGAGCGCCCGCCAACCGGGGCAGGCGCCCGCGCCGGCTTCTCGGGCTACGTCCCCGAGGGGGTGTCCTTGTACTTGACCGCGACCTTCTTCAGGAGATCGAGAAGCTGCAGCGCCTTCGGGTCGCCCTTGAACACCTGCTCGCCGATGTCGCCGATGTGCTGTAGGAAACGCTTCTGCTCGGCCGCGTCGAACTCGGTCAGGGTGCCGCCGTTCTGGGTCCACTCCTTGTAGCGCTGGTTCACGACGTTGACCGCCCATGGCATGACGTCCTTGTTGGCCTTCTGCGCCTCGTCCCACAGCATGGTCTGCAGGTCCTTGGGCAACCCCTCGTACCAGGTCTTGGAGACGAACTTGATCACGCAGATCATCGATTCGCGGCCGCGGAACACGTTCTTGATCGTGTTGTAGTACTTGAACGGCACGAACACGGTGATGCCGGCCTTGTTGCCATCGATGGCGTGGCGCTGGATTGCCGGCAGCACTTCGGAAAGCGGCATCGGCACGCCGGTCGCGCCGACGCGGCGCAGCTCCTCGCGCTCGGCGGGGCTGCCGAAGATGCGGATCTTCAGCCCGTTGAAGTCCGACATCTTGTGAATCGGGTTGCGAGTTGCGAAATCGCCCGGCGAATCGCAGTCGTGCCCGACGATCCTGATGCCCTTGTCGAGCCCGACCTTCCAGAACTCGTCGCGGAACGCGGGATCGTTCAGCGCGTGGTAGCCCTGCCACATGCCGGTCAGCACGCCGGGCGCGGAGAAGATGCCGAAGCGGGGGTCGACGCCCGACAGGAACTCGGGCGGCACCTCGACCGCCTCGATGGTGCCGAGCTGCGCGCCCTCGATGGTGCGCGGGATCGCGCCCAGCTGGCTCGCCGGATAAACCTGCACCTTCAGCTTGTCGGTCTTCGACGCCACCCCCTTCTGAAGCAGCTCGCCCCATTTCTCGAGCGAGCCGTGGATGGTGGGGGTCGAGATCTTCATCGTGTACTGCGCCTGGGCGGATGCGCCGCCGGCGAGCGTCAGGGCCGCGGCGACCGCGGCGACCCCCGCGACGCGGGCCAGATTTCGTTTTTCCATCAATGCCTCCCTGCCTTCGGCCCCTGGGTCCCGGTGCGAAGGGGGCGAAACCGTATCCGCTGGGTCGTGGCCTGTCAATTTGGCGCCGGATCGGTATCATGGCCGCGCGCAAGGGAGAGGTGGTCATGGACGTGAAAGCGGCGGTCGCCAAAGCGGCCGGCAAGCCCCTCGAGATCGAGACGGTCCGGCTCGACGGCCCCAAGGCGGGCGAGGTGCTGGTCGAGATCGGGGCGACGGGCGTCTGCCACACCGACGCCTTCACCCTTTCGGGCGAGGACCCGGAGGGGCTGTTCCCAGCTATCCTCGGCCACGAGGGCGCGGGGGTGGTGGTCGAAATCGGGCCCGGCGTCACCTCGATCGCCAAGGGCGACCACGTGATCCCGCTCTACATCCCCGAATGCCGCCAGTGCAAATCCTGCACCTCGGGCAAGACCAATCTGTGCACCGCGATCCGCGAGACCCAGGGCAAAGGCGTGATGCCCGACGGCACCAGCCGCTTCTCGCTCGGCGCGACGAAGCTCCACCACTATATGGGCACCTCGACCTTCGCCAACTACACGGTGCTGCCCGAGATCGCGGTGGCGAAGATCCGCAAGGACGCGCCGTTCGACAAGGTCTGCTACATCGGCTGCGGCGTGACCACGGGCATCGGCGCGGTGATCAACACGGCCAAGGTCACGCCCGGCGCCAACGTGGTGGTGTTCGGGCTCGGCGGGATCGGGCTCAACGTCATCCAGGGCGCGCGCATGGTGGGGGCGGACAAGATCGTCGGCGTCGACCTCAACCCGGCGAAGCGCGCGCTGGCCGAGCGCTTCGGCATGACGCATTTCGTCAACCCGAAGGATCACGGCGACAGGCTGGTCGCGGCGCTCGTGGACCTCACCGACGGGGGCGCGGACTACAGCTTCGAGTGCATCGGCAACGTCACGACGATGCGCCAGGCACTGGAATGCTGCCATCGCGGCTGGGGCGTCGCGACCATCATCGGCGTCGCCGGCGCCGGGCAGGAAATCTCCACCCGACCGTTCCAGCTCGTCACCGGCCGGGTGTGGAAGGGCACGGCGTTCGGCGGCGCCAAGGGGCGCACCGACGTGCCGCGCATCGTCGACTGGTACATGCGGGGCAAGATCGAGATCGACCCGCTGATCACCCACACCATGCCGCTCGCCGACATCAACAAGGCGTTCGACTTGATGCATGCGGGCGAGTCGATCCGCAGCGTCGTGACGTTCTGATGCGGCGCGCCGCCATAGCCCTCGCGCTCTTCGTCCTCGCCGCCGTTCCCGCCGCGGCGCAGGCGCCGGTGCCCAGCCAGCGCGTCATCGCCGTGTGGGGCCGCGGCGAGGCGCGCGCGAAGCCCGACATGGCCGAGCTTTCGGCCGGCGTCGTCAGCGAGGGCGCGACGGCGCTCGGGGCGCTTTCGGCCAACTCGGCCGCAATGGAGAGGGTGATCGCGGCAGTGAAAAGGCTCGGCGTGCCGGACAAGGACATCCAGACACAGGGCATCGGGCTCAACCCGGTCTATGACCGGCCGCAAGAACTTGGGCGCGCCGCACCACATCGCGAGCTACCGCGCCTCCAACACGCTGCACATCACGCTGCATGCGCTCGATAGACTGGGCAACCTCATCGGGACGGTCACCGCGGCCGGCGCGAACATCGCCAACGGGCTCTCGCTCGGCGTCGCCGATACGGACGCGCTCGAGGATCAGGCGCGTGCCAAGGCGATGGCGGACGCGCATCGCAAGGCCACGCTGCTTGCCAAGGACGCCGGGGTCGCGCTCGGGCGCGTGATCTCGATCTCGGAGGAGGGTGCGGGCGGGCGGCCGGTGCCGATGCGCGCCTTCTCCGCCGCCCGGGCCGCCGCGCCGGTTCCCATCGAGCCGGGCGAGACGACGGTCCAGGCCACGCTGCGGGTCGTCTACGCGATCGAGTAGCGTGGGCCGGTCGGGGACCGGCCCCTACGGAGGCCGCAACGCCGCGCGTGTAGGGGCGGGTCCCCGACCCGCCCTCGGTCAGATCAGCCCCGCGCGCGTGAGCACGCCGTCGAGGCGCTTTTCCAGCTCGGGCGTCGCCGGCATCATCGGCAAGCGGTGCTCGTTGCGCGCGAGGATGCCGAGCCGGCGCATCATGTACTTCATCGGCGTCGGGTTGGTGTCGTAGAACACCGCCTGGTTGATCTCGAACAGCTCGTAATGGAGCTTGCGCGCCGCTTCCATCTTGCCGGCGAGGACCAAATCGGCAAGCTCGGCGACGCGCTTGGGCGCGAGGTTGCCGACCGCGTTCATCAGCCCGCAGGCGCCGACCGCCATCATCGGGAACGACAAATCCTCCAGCCCGACGAAGATGCGGAAGTCGGGCCCGAATGCGTCGATGCACTTGGAGACGAACCCGAGGTCGTCGACCGCGTGCTTCATGCCGACGAAGTTGGGCGCGCCGGCCGTGATCTCCTTCAGCGTGTCGAGCGTCACGCTGACCGCCGCGCGGCCGGGGATGTGGTAGATCATCCAGGGCAGCCTGGTGCGCTTGGCGATGTCGAGGTAATAGGCTGCGAGGCCGCGCTGCGACGGGCGGATGTAGTAGGGCGTGACGATCAGCAGCGCCTCGACGCCCTTGCGGCCGTCGGCGTGCGCGGTGAGCTCGACCGTCTCGGCGTGCGACTGCGAGCCGGTGGCGGCGACGATGGGAAGCCGTCCGGCGGCGGTCTCGATCGCGACCTCGAGGCAGCGCTGGCGCTCGGCGACGGTGAGCGTCGAGGGCTCCGACGTCGTGCCGCAGACGACGATGCCGTGCGAGCCGTTCTTCGCCTGGAACTCGACCAGACCCGCATAGGTGTCGTAATCGACCTTGCCGTCCTTGAACGGCGTCACCAGCGGCGGGTACGACCCCTTCAGCGCGTCCTTGCCGAGTTCCATCACACTGTCCTTTCGGTCGGGTAAGGGGCGACCGTATTTTCGCCGCGCCCGCCCGTCAAGGCGGACGCGGCGGCCACGGTTCCGCTAGTCTGGCCCGAAAACGGGAGAGACGCATTGGCCGAGAAACTGCTGCCGACGACCGTGGTGGGAAGCTACCCGCAACCCGACTGGCTTGTGGACCGCGAATTGCTGGTCAAGCGCCCGCCGGCGCGGGTGCGCTCGACCGACATCTGGCGCGTCGCGCCGGAATTCCTCGACGAGGCGCAGGACGACGCGACGATCGCCGCCATCCGCGAGTTGGAGCGCGCCGGCGTCGACATCATCACCGACGGAGAGATAAGGCGCGAAAGCTATTCCAACCGGCTCGCCACCGCGCTCGACGGCATCGACAACGACCGTCCCGGCCAGACGCCCGGCCGGTCGGGCCGCATGATGGTGGTGCCGCGCATCGTCGGGCCGATCCGCCGCAAGGGCCCGGTCGAGGTGCGCGACATGCAGTTCCTGCGCGCCAACACCGACCGCAAGACCAAGATCACCCTGCCGGGTCCCTTCACCATGGTCCACCAGGCCCAGGACGACTACTACAAGGACGAGGCGGCGGCGGCGATGGACTACGCCGCGGCGGTGAATGCTGAGATCAAGGATCTGTTCGCCGCCGGCGCGGACGTGGTGCAGCTCGACGAGCCCTACCTGGAGGCGCAGCCCGACAAGGCGCGGCAGTACGCCCTGCCGGCGATCAACCGCGCGCTCGAAGGCGTGACCGGCGCCACGGCGCTCCATCTCTGCTTCGGCTACGCCTACGTGACGCCGTCCAAGCCGTCGCACCGCTACCATTTCCTGGAGGAGCTGGAAGGCTGCGCGGCGAGCCAGATCTCGGTGGAGACGGCCCAGCCGAAGCTCGACCTCGCGACGCTCGCGGCGCTGCCGCACAAGACAATCATCGTCGGTGTCATCGACATGGGCGACCCGAGCGTCGAGACGCCCGAAACGGTCGCGGCGCGCATCCGTGCCGCGCTGCAATACGTGCCGGCCGAGCGGATGGTGGTCGCGCCCGACTGCGGCATGAAGTATCTCCCGCGCGCCACCGCCTTCGGCAAGCTCCAGGCCATGGTCGCCGGCGCCGAAATCGTGCGCAAGGAGATCGGGGGCTGATCGCCGTGGGCATTTTCCCGGCGCGGAAACGGCGCTAACATACCGCCATGGCGACGACCGCACCGCAAGACGTGATCCCGCGCCCGCCCGAGGACGCGCTGCCGTGGGAGAAGCTCGCCGTCGCGCTGGTCGATATCCTCGGCGGTGTGCAGCAGGTGGTGACGGTCGACGAGCTGCGCCGCGCCGGCTCGTCGCTCGGCGACGCGTTCCGGCATTTGAGCGCGTACGAGCGGCTCGCCCAGACCGCTGCGGTGGTGCTGGTCTCGAAGGGGCTGGTCGACGCGGGCGAGCTGGAAGTACGGATGGCGCGGCTCGCCGTCGCGCTGGCCGGCGACCGCGACCGGCCGCATCCCAAGACGCGCTTCTCCAACGCGGGCGTCAACGACATCGGCGGGCTGCCGGGCGGGCCGATCGACCGGCACGAGCACGAGACGGCGGGGTGGGAGAAGCTGATCACCGCGCTCGGCACGGTCCTCGCCGCGAAGCGCCTCCGCACCGTGCACGAATCGCGCCGCGCGCAGGAGGAGCTGGGCGACGACTACAACCGCCTCGCCTATTTCGAGCGTTGGGCCCGGGCGACGGCCAATCTGCTCGCCGAGAAGGGCGTACTGACGCCTGCCGAGGTCAAGGCGCGCATGGCGGAGATCAAGCGGAGGATCGGCCGATGACCCGCGCTCCGGACCTCGCCCGCGCCCGCCCGCACGATCTCGGCGGCAAGCCGGCCGGGGCGATCGACCGGGCCGAGCACGTGCCGGAGCCGTGGCACAACCTGGTGACCGCGATCCTCGGGGTGGTCGGGCCCGGCAAGCTCCGTCTCGTCACGATCGACGAGATGCGCCGCGCCATGGAGGACATGCCGGCCGAGGACTATCGGCGGCTCGAATATTTCGAGCGCTGGGCGGTCGGCGTCTCGACGCTCATGGTCGAGAAGGGGCTGATGACCCGCGACGAGATCGCCGCGCGGATCGCCGACATAAGCGTGCGGCGGGGGTTGACATGACCGAGGCGACGCGCCGGCCGAACGATGTGGGCGGGCTTCCCGCCGGACCCCTCGGGCCGCGCGGCCACGAGCCCGAGCCGTGGGAGCTTCTCATCACCGCCCTGGTCTCGACCGTCGGGCCGTCGAAGGCCAACATCAACCGGATCGACGAGTTCCGCCGCGCCCGCGAGGACCTGGCGCCCGGCGTCTACAACGCGCTGACCTATTTCGAGCTGTGGGCGCAGGGCTTCATCAACCTGATGGAGGAGAAGGGCGTCTTGACCCGCGCCGAGGTCGAGGCGCGCGCCCGCGAGATCAAGGAAAGGCTGAAGAGCGCATGAGCGAGGCCGTCGACGCGAAGTTCGCCCCGGGTGACAAGGTGCGCATCGCCAACGCCAACCCGCCCGGCCACCGGCGCGTGCCGGTCTATGCCCGCGGGCGCGAGGGGGTGGTCGAGCGCATTTGCGGCGCCTTCCCCAACCCGGAGGAGCTGGCCTACGGGTTCGACGGGCTGCCCAAGCGGCCGCTCTACCGCGTCCGCATCCGCCAGACCGATATCTGGCCCGACTACAAGGGCTCCGCCAACGACGTGCTGGAGCTCGAGATCTACGAGCATTGGCTCGAGAAGGCCTGAGGAGACCGACGATGCCGCATGACGGTCACGACCACGAGCATGGACACGACCATGGCCACGGCCACGCGCACGGCCACAACCACCCGCACGATCCCATCGAGGTCACCGAGGGGGCCGGCGAGTACGAGATCATGGTCCACGCGATCAAGGAGCTTTTGATCGAGAAGGGCGTGATCACCGGCGAGGACATCCGCAAGACGCTGGAGTTCATGGACACGCGCACCCCGGCGCTCGGCGCCCAGGTTGTGGCGCGCGCCTGGACCGACCCGGCGTTCAAGAAGCGGCTTCTGGCCGACGGCACGGCCGCGGTCGCCGAGCTGGGCATCCCGATGGGCGACGCCGAGCTGATCGTGGTCGAGAACACCAAGGACGTGCACAACGTGGTCGTCTGCACGCTGTGCAGCTGCTATCCCCGGACCGTGCTCGGCCTGCCGCCCGACTGGTACAAGAGCCGCAACTATCGCTCGCGCGTCGTCGCCGAGCCGCGCGCGGTGCTCAAGGAGTTCGGCACCGAGATTCCCGACAACGTCACGCTGCGCACGCACGATTCCAACGCCGACATGCGCTACCTGGTGCTGCCCCAGCGCCCGGCCGGGACTGACGGCTGGTCGGCCGAGAAGCTCGCCGCCATCGTCACCCGCGACTGCATGGTCGGAGTCGCGGTGCCCAAGGCGAGGTAGGGGCCGCCAGGATTGTCACCGGCCGGACCCGCCGGCCTGCTTGGCCGCCGCACCCACCCGCGCCGTCGCCTCGGCGCGAATAAACGCGACGATCTTGGCGATGGCCGCGCGCGCTTCGGCCGAGTCGGGATCGGAGCGGACCGCGTCGTATTTCTCGCCGGCGAACAACTCAAGCCGGACTTGACCGCCGCGCTTGCGATACCCCGCCACGAAGGATTCCAGGTTCGCAAACGGGTGCATCGGGTCGGCCGGGTTCTGCAGGTAGAGGATGTGCGGGAGGTCGATCGCGTCGCCGCGGTTGACCGCCATGTCGGCGCTGCCTTCCTCCATGGCGGCCTCGGTCAGCCAATAGCCGATCTGCTGGGAGGCCGCGCGGCCGCGGTTCCCCATTGCGCCGGGGCTCGCCTGGTAGGCGCGCCATCGCGAGGCAGGGCAGATCACCGGCCACAATGCCACGACGAAGGGCACCCGCGAGTCGCCGCCGCCGGCACACGGAATGGATGCGTAGCGCGGGTCGTTCGGCTTGAGTGCCGCCAGGACGACGAGATGGCCGCCCGACGACGTCCCCATCGTGCCGACCAATCTCGGGGCGCGAGTTGAACTTCGCTGCGTTCGCCTTGAGCCAGCGAAAGGCGTAGTTGATGTCTGCGACTGAGCCCGGATAGGTCGCTTCCGGTGGGTTGCGGAAATCGGGCGCAACCACCACCACGCCGCCCGCAGCCACGGCGCGGTCGATCGGCTCGTTGACGAAACGGTCGCCCGACACCCAGGCGCCGCCGTGCGCGTCGATCACCGCAGGGAACGGGCCGGGTCCGTCCGGCCGGTACACACGCGCCGAATATGCCCGGTCGCCGTGGCGCAGGTATTCGATGTCCGAGATTGCGACGTCAACCATGATCAATTCCTTTCCGCGCCGATTTTGCCGGACATTCGAGAGATGGCGGATCAGCCGACATCAGACTAGGCGCGTCCCGCACCCAGGCCAAGGCGACCGAGCGGGTCAGGCAGCGCTCCGCGCCGCCCGCATGACAGATTTGTGACGGGAGGGCGGGACAGGCGCCCCCGGCCGGTCTATGGTGCGCGCCGCTCTTCACCCGCGTACCGATACCCCGTATATGCTCCACGCCGTTCCCTTCGTCGATGCCTGGACCTTCGCAGGGCTCACCGGCCTCGCCTTCCTCACCGCGGTCATGGGCACCGCGGCGGGGCTCGGCGGCGGCGTGCTGCTCTTGGGCGTGATGGCGACGGTGTTCCCGCCCGCCGCGGTCATCCCGCTGCACGGGGTGATCCAGCTCGGCTCCAACGTGAGCCGCGTCTCGCTGATGCGCCGCTACGTGCTGTGGAGCGGGATCGCCGCCGCCGGGATCGGCGCGATCCTGGGCGCCGCGATCGGGGGCGAGCTGGTGGTGTCGCTGCCGACAGCGCTTCTGGAGGCGATCCTCGGCGCCTTCCTGCTCTATGTCTGCTGGTCGCCGCGCGTCACGGCGGGCGCGCCGACCCGGCGGCGCTTCTTCGTGCTCGGCGCGGTGGGGACGGTGATCTCGATGTTCGTCGGCGCGACGGGAAGCCTGCTCTCGCCCTTCGTCGCCGGGGTGAGCGACGACCGGCGCGTCTTCGTCGCCACGCTCGCCGCCATGATGATCATGGTCCACGGGCTCAAGGTGGTGACGTTCGGCGTGCTGGGGTTCGCGTTCGCCGCCTACGTGCCGCTTCTCGCCGCGATGATCGGCGCGGGTTATCTCGGCAACTGGGCGGGCAAGCACGTGCTCGACCGCATGCCCGAAGCCCTGTTCCGCCGCATCTTTCAGCTTGCGCTGACGGCGCTCGCACTGCGGCTGCTGTTCGCCGCGGCGAGCAAGGCGGGCTACATCTAGGCGGGCGCCCGCTTCGAGGTGGCGAGCCAGATGCCGCCGAAGATCAGCGCGATTCCCACCGCGTGGTACCAGCGGAAAATCTCGCCCAGCAGCGTCGTCGCCATCACCGCCACGAACACCGGCGTCAGGTAAATGAAATAGCCGGCGGTCGCGGCGCCCACCCTTGCGACCGCGGCCACCCAGAAGATCTGCGCGGCGAGCGAGGCGAACAGCGCGGTGTAGGCGACCACTGCCGCCGACGTCGCGTCGAACGGCATCGGCCGGCCGTTCGCGGTTTCCCATGCGTAGAGCGGCGCGAGCATTATCGTGCCCACCACGCCGGTCGCGAAGATGGTCATCGTCGCGTCGATCGCGGCCGGCAGGCGGCGCAGCAGGATCGAATAGAGCGCGTAGAGCAGCACGGCGGCCAGCATCACCAGGTCGCCCGCGTTGAACTCCATCCGCGCGAGCGCCGCCGGCTCGCCCCGCAAGACGATCACCGCCATGCCGGCGAAGCCGATGGCGACGCCTGCCGTCTGGCGCCCGGTCGAGCGCGCGCGGGTGACGAGCCAGGCGACCAGCACGATGCAGATCGGCAGCGCGCCCTGCAGCAGACCCGCGTTCACCGCCGAGGTGTGTTCCAGCGCGATATAGACGAGGCCCGAGAACCCGACGACATTGAGGCTGGCCAGCACCACGATCAGCCGCCATTCCCGCTTCAGCGTCTCGCGCGCTTCCCAGGTCCGCCCGGCGACGAACGGTGCGGCCAGGATCACGGTGATCGCCCAGCGCCAGAAGGCGAGGCCAAGCGGCGGGATCTCGCCCACCACGGCGCGGTAGACGATCGTGTGGCCGGCCCAGAACAGGGCGGTGAGGGTGAGCAGCATATAGGGCGAGGCGAGCGGCCCGAGCCAGCGTCGTTCCATGCGTCACCCCGCTTCGGGCGCGGCCGCCGGAGCGGCGCGCCGCCGGGCGGTGGCGAGCGCGATGCCGCCGAGCACCATGGCCCCGCCTACCAGGTGATACCACAACAGCCGCTCGCCCAGGAGGCCGACCGCCAGTGCCGAGGTGAAGACCGGGTAGAGGTTGCCGATATAGCCCACCGTCTGGGGCTTGAGCCGCATCGAGCCGCCGTTGAACAGGGTGAAGCCGAGCGCGCCGCCGATCACCCCGCCATAGCCCACGAACGCGAGGGTCATCGGCACCAGCGGCATGGGCCGGCCCTGGAGCAGCGTCTCGTTGAGGTAGAAGGGCAGGGTGCAGGCGACGCCCGACGCCACCGCCACCGTCTGGAAGGCGAGGAAGCCCACGCGCGGGATGAAGCGCAGCAGCATCAATTGCGCGGCCCACGATGTGGTGCCAGCCAGCACCCACAGATCGCCGCGGTTGAAGGCGAGCTCGCCCAGCCGGCCGAGATCGCCGTGCAGCACCACCAGCATGGCGCCGGGGATCGAGATCGCCGCCCCCATCGCCTGGCGCGCGGTCATCGCCTGGCGGAAGATCGCCCAGGCCAGCAGGATCACCATCACCGGCAGGGTCGACTGGATCAGCGCCGCCTGGATCGCCGTGGTCGTCTGCAGCCCGATATAGAAGAACGTATTGAAGGCGAAGATGCCGAGCGCGCCGTAGACGAAGAACAGCGGCCACTTGGCGCGCAAGACGGCCGCGTTGCGCCTTATGTCCGGGATGCCGAGCGGCAGGAGCACGATCAGCGCCAGGAGCCAGCGCCAGAAATTGAGCCCGATCGGCGGGATCGCGTATTCGGGCGCGGCGCGGCCCAGGATCGCGTTGCCGGAAAAGGCCAGGATCGCGCCGGCAACCATCAGCGAGGCCCAGACCGGGCGGTTCATGCACGGTTCCCGATTGGCGGAATGGGGCGCACGGTCGGCATGCGCGCGGCGCAGCTTAGAGGCCGCGGCCGCCGCGCACGCAACCCCGGCCCGCGCAAGAGGGGGTTGCGGTGGCGGGCAGGCGCGCGATCCATTCCCCGGCGGGAGTGGCTGCGCTAGGATGAGCGCGCGGCGATGCCGCGGGAGCCGAGCGAACAATGTCCATGTCCCCCCTTCAGGGGGTCGAGGCGGTCCGGCGGGGGCGGGACCTCCGGCTCGACTTCTTCCGCGGCCTCGCGCTGTGGTTCATCTTCCTCGACCACATCCCGTCCAACTTCCTGTCGTCGCTTACGATCCAGAACGTCGGCTTCTCCGATGCCGCCGAGATTTTCGTGTTCATCTCGGGCTACGCCGCTGCGGTCGCCTACGGCTCGATCATGCGAAGGCGCGGCTTCGCCTTCGCTGCGGCCGGGGTGTGGCGCCGCGTGTGGCAGCTCTACATCGCCCAGATCGTGCTGTTCATGGTGTTCACGGCGCAGATCGCCTATGTCGTGGCGCATTTCCAGAACCCGATGTACGCCGACGAGATGCGGATCGTGGATTATTTCCGCGACCCGTACCGCTCGCTTGCCGAGGCGCTGCTGCTCAAGTTCAAGCCGGCGGACATGGACATCCTGCCGCTCTACATCGTGCTGCTGGCCGGGTTCCCGTTCGCCCTCTACTGGCTGCCGCGCCGGCCGCGCATCGTGCTCGCGGCCTCGGCGGCCTTCTGGGCGGTGGTGCACGCGTTCCACCTCAATTTGCCGGGCTACCCGCCGGGCACGACCTGGCATTTCAACCCGCTCGCCTGGCAGCTCCTGTTCGTCACCGGCGCGGTCTGCGCCGCGGCGGGTCCCGACCTCGCCAAGTGGCTGCCGTCGCGCCGGGTGCTGCTGCCAGTTGCCGTCGCCTATCTCGCCTTCGCCGCCTTCGTGGTGGCGACCTGGACGGTTCCGTTCCTCGACCGCGCCATGCCCAACTGGCTCGGGAAGATTCTCTACCCGATCGACAAGGGCAATCTCGACATATTGCGCTACGCGCATTTCCTGGCGCTCGCCTACGTGACCGTGACGCTGGTGGGACGTCACAGCGCGTTTCTTTCCGGCCGCGCCGCACGGCCGCTGATCGTCTGCGGCCAACACTCGCTCCAAGTCTTCTGCGTCGGCACGTTCCTGTCGTTCGCCGGCCACTGGATCCTGGTGCAGATCAACGGAGGAAACCTGATGCAGATCGCGGTGAGTGTCGCCGGGATCGGGCTGATGTGCGGGCTCGCCTACGGGCTCGCCTGGTACAAGCGGGCCGAGGCCGGTGCGCGCCAGGGGAGCGAGGCGGCGCGCCGCCCGGCGACGGAATGAGCGCGCGTGGTGCCCTGGCGGTCGCCCTGCTGGTGGCGTTCGCGCCCCCGGCGGCGGCGGCGGACGACCCGGCGGTGACGGGACTTTGCGCCGCGCCGGAGAGCCTCTACGAGCTCCGCGAGCAGATCGATGCGGCGCGCGCCGCGGTGCAGCGTCGCGGGGCGCTCGCCGTGGTGGTTCTGGGCACGGCGTCGTCGAGCGGGCGCGGGCTCAGCGCGCCGGACAAGGCCTACCCGGCTCGGCTGCAGGCGGCGCTCGCCGCCCGCCTGCCCAAGGCCAAGGTGAGCGTCGCGGTGCGGGCCGCGTCGCGGCGCACGGCTGCCGATATGCTTGCGGCGATCGGCGCGGACGTCGCCCCCCTTCACCCCGACCTGGTGGTCTGGCAGACCGGCTCGGTCGACGCGGTGCGCGGCGTCGACGAAGACACGTTTGCCCGAACGCTGCTCGACGGCATCGACGCGCTCAAGCGCGCCGGCGCCGACGTGGTGCTGATGGACATGCAGTACAGCCCCTATACCGGGGAGATGGTGAACCTGAGCCCCTATCGGCGGCGCATGACCTGGGTGAGCCAGGTAAGCGACGTGCCCCTGTTCCGGCGCTACGACATCATGGAATACTGGTACCGCAACGGCAGCTTCGACCTGGAGGCGTCGGGCGCGGCCGCGCAGCGCATGGCGGACCGCATCCACGACTGCATCGGGCGGCTGCTCGCCGACATGGTCGCCCACGGGGTGGTGGGAGATGAAGCGAAGAAGTAGCGTGCTCGCGGCGGTCCTCGCCGTCGCGCTCGCCGGCGCGGCGCAGGCCGGCCCGCCGGCCTGTCCCGCGCCGGGCGCGGCGGGCCGGCTCGACCAGCCCTTGCCGCACACCGCGGCGCGCATCGCCGCGGGCGGGACGCTCACGATCGTCGCCATCGGCTCGTCCTCGACGGCGGGGAACGGGGCGAGCGCCCCGCGTTTCCGCTACCCCGCCCGCCTCGCCCAGGCGCTGCGGCGGCGCTTCCCCGGCCTCGCGCTCCGCGTCGAGAACAAGGGCGTGAGCGGCGAGCGGCACGCCGACATGGTCAAGCGCTTCGACCGCGACGTGCTGGCGTACCGGCCGGACTTGGTGGTGTGGCAGCTCGGCACCAACGCGGTGATCCGCGAGACCGGCGTCGCCGCCGACGAGCGGATCATCCGCGCCGGCGTCGTGCGCCTCGCCGCCGCTGGCGCCGATGTGATCCTGATGAACCCGCAATACGCGCCCAAAGTGCTGCGCGACCCCGACTACCCGGCGATGCTCGCGATCATGCGCCGGATCGGCCAGGCGATGCGCGTTGCCGTGTTCGACCGGTTCGCCATCATGCGCGACTGGATCGCCCATGGCGGGGCTAGCTTCACGACCATCCTGTCGCCCGATTCGCTCCACATGAACGACACGAGCTACGGCTGCATCGCGGAGCTTCTGGCCGGCGCCATCGCCGCCGACCTTCCGGCCCAGACCGCGCGCGCCCCCGCGCGCTGACGCAAACGTTGCCGATCGAGCGGCGCCCTGTACAATCGCGACAGGGAGGCCCTCATGACCCGATACGCGATCAGCCAGCCCGTGACCCAGCTCGAGGCGCCGCGGCTCCTCACCGGCAAGGGGCATTACACCGACGATATCACCCTGCCGCGCCAGGCCTACGCCGTGTTCCTGCGCTCGCCGCACGCCCACGCCGACATCCGGTCCATCGACACCCGCGCCGCGGCGCAGATGGAAGGCGTGCTCGCGGTGCTGACCGGCCAGGACTGGGCGGCCGACGGGCTCGGCTATGTCGAGGGCGTCTCGCCGGCCAAGAGCCGCGACGGCGGACCGATGTACCGCCCGCCGCGCCCCGGCATCGCGCCGGACCGGGTGCGCCATGTCGGCCAGATCGTGGCGATGGTGGTCGCCGAGACGATCGACCGGGCGAAGGACGCGGCCGAGGCGATCGTGGTGGACTACGCGCCGCTTCCCGCGAACGTCTTAACGGCCAAGGCGAACCGGCCGGGCACGGCGGCGATCTGGCCCGATTCGCCCGCGAACGAGGTGGTGTTCTTCCAGCACGGCAACGCGACGGCGGTGGAGGAGGCGCTGGCGAGCGCGCCGCACGTGATCCGCGAGGCCTTCCCGATCAGCCGCATCGCGGCCTCCACGATGGAGCCGCGCGCCGTCGTCGCCGATTACGATGCGGGGCGCGACCACTACACCATCTGGGCGTGCCAGCAGCGCCCGTGGATCTGGCGCACCAACCTCGCGCAGTACGTGTTCAAGGTGCCGGAACACAAGTTCCGCCTGATTGCGGGCGACGTGGGCGGCTCGTTCGGCATGAAGGGCGGGCTCTATGTCGAGGTGCCGCTGGTCGCCTGGGCGTCGCAGCGCGTCGGACGGCCGGTCAAATGGACCTGCGAGCGGTCGGAGGCACTGCTCGCCGACGACCAGGGGCGCGACATGCATATCGAGGCGGAGATCGCGCTCGACAATGATGGCAAGTTCCAGGCGATCCGTTTCACCTCGAACAACAATGTCGGCGCGTACCTCTCGATGATCGGGTTCCTCTCGACCAACGGCATCTCCATGACGCCGACCGGCACCTACGCGACGCCGGTGGTGCACGGCCGCGCGGCGGGGGTGATGACCAACACCATCCCGGTGTCGAACTACCGCGCGCCGAGCGCGCCCGGCACCTACGTTCTGGAGCGCATCGTCGACATGGCGGCGCGCGAGCTGGGGATGGACCCGGCCGACATCCGCCGCAAGAACCTGATCCCGGCAGAGGCAATGCCCTACAAGCTGCCCACCGTCGGTGCCTACGATTCGGGCGAGTTCGAGAAGGTGATGGACAAGGCGCTGGCCCAAGCCGACTACAAGGGCGCCGCGAAGCGCAAGGACGAGGCGCGCGTGCGCGGAAAATTGCGCGGTATCGGCATCTCGTCCACGGTCGATCCCTCGGCCGGCCCGTCGCCCGAGGCGGCCGAGCTGCGCTTCGATCCCGGCGGCGACGTGACGGTGGTGGTCGGCTCGACCGCCGGCGGGCAGAGCCACGAGACGATCTACACGCAGATCGTGTCGGACCGGCTCGGCCTCGACGCCGAGAAGGTGCGCGTCATCGAGGGCGACACCGACAAGCTCTCGTGGGGCACCGGCACCGGCGCGGCGCGCACCGCCACCATCGGCGGCACCGCGGTCTACAAGGCGGTCGACAAGATCATCGAGAAGGGGCGCAAGATCGCCGCCCACATGCTCGAGGCGGCCGACGCCGACATCGAGTTCGCCGACGGCGCCTATTCGGTTGCCGGCACCGACCGCAAGGTGCCGTTCGCCGACGTGGCGAAGACCGCGTTCATGCCGAACCGCCTGCCGCCCGACCTCGAGATCGGGCTCTACGAGACCGCGACCTGGTCGCCCCAGGTGCAGAACATCCCGAACTCGTGCCACGTGTGCGAGGTGGAGATCGACCCCGACACGGGCGTGACCAAGCTCGTGCGCTACACCGCGGTTCACGATGTAGGGGTCGAGCTTAACCCGCTACTCGTGGGCGGCCAGGTGCATGGCGGCATCGCCCAGGCGGCCGGCCAGGCGCTGATGGAGGCGGTGACGTACGAGACCGACACGGGCCAGCTATTGACCGGCTCGTTCGTCGACTACGCCATGCCGCGTGCCGACGATTTTTGTTCGTTCGACCTCGGAAGCCATCCGGTGCCGACCAGGACCAACCCCTTGGGCGTGAAGGGCGCGGGCGAATGCGGCACGGTGGGCGCGCTTGCCGCGGTGATGAACGCGATCAACGACGCGCTGGCGTCCGTCGGCGTCCGGAACCTGCTGATGCCCGCAACGCCCGAGCGCGTCTGGCGTGCCGTCCAGGAGGGGAAGGCGGGCACGGCTACTTTGACGTGATTCTGAGGATCTTGTCGTCGCCCTCGCGGGGTTCGCCGCGGCCGTCGCGGTTCGAGGTAAGCACGTAGAGCGCGCCGTCCGGCCCCACGACGGCGGCGCGGAGCCGCCCGTAGCGCGAATTCGTGCCGTCGTTGAACAGCCGCTCGACAGTGGCGACTTTCCATTCGGCTCCGTGGTGCGCGAGGGTGACGCGCACCAGCGCGTCGCTGCCCAGCGTCGCGACGTAGAGCCGGTCGTGCCAGAACGCGATGCCGGACGGCGGGGTGGTGCGGTCGTTCCAGGCGATCAGCGGGTCGGTGAGGCCTGGCCGGCCCGGCGCGCCGACGACGATCGGCCAGCCGTAATTGGCGCCCTTGCGGATGACGTTGATCTCGTCGTGGGCGTGGAGCCCGTCCTCCCCGCTCGGCCCGTGCTCGGACTCGAACATCGTATCGGTCTGCTTCTCCCACGCGAGCCCTTCGACGTTGCGGTGGCCCAGCGTGTAGACCAGCGGCGCGTCGGGGAAGGGATTGCCCGGCGCCGGCGCGCCGTCGGGCGTGATCCGCAGGATTTTGCCGCCGAGGCTCGATTTCTCCTGCGCGATCTCCCGATGGGTCGAATCGCCGGTGCCGATATAGAGCATCCCGTCCGGACCGAAGGTGATGCGCCCGCCGTCGTGGAACCGCCCGGCCGGGATGTCGTCGACCAGCGCCCCGTCGAACTTGGCATGGGTGCCATCGAAGCGCAGGCGCACCACCCGGTCGACGTGCTTGCCGCCCTTTTCCACGGTCATCATGGCGTAGAGGTAGGGCCGCTTGGGGTAATCCGGGTCGAGCGCGAGGCCGAGCAGCCCGCCTTCGCCGCCCTGGACCACCTCGAAGCTCGCGACCGGGTCGGGCGCCACCGTGCCGCGGTCGATCAGCCGGATGCGGCCTGGCCGCTCGCTCACCAGGGCGCGGCCGTCGGGCAGGAAGACCAACGACCAGGGGATGTCGAGCCCGGTGACCCAGTCGGAAGCCGAAAGGCCCTCCGGCTTGGGCACGAACTGGTCCGTGACGGACTGCGGCTGGGGGCCGCGCACGATCCCCGCCGCGTCGGCCGGTGCGGCACCCGCAAGGAGGGCGGCGAACATGCCCGCCGCCACGGCGAAACGGAATCCCATGGCGGGGATGTAAGGACCGGCCCGGCTGCGCGCAATCCGTCCCATTGGGCGAAAATTCGTCGGCAACGCTTCCTTAACGGCTTTTGTCCACATTTTCCGGCCGTTCACCATTCCTGCGGACCCATCATGCCGACGGCGCGGCCAGCCTCCCGAAAGCCCCTCGCAGCCGAGAACGCGGCGCTTCGCCGCGAGCTCGATGAGCTGAAAAGCCGCCAGGGTCCGGCCGAGCGGCCCGCCGCGCCCCATCTGGTCACAGGCGCCTGGCATCCCCAGTTCGCCGAACTCCTGCCCGATGCGGCCTACGTCCACCTGGTGGCGGACGCACGAATCGTCGCCATCAACTCGGCCGGCGTACGTCAATTCGGCGCGACACACCCGGACCGGATCATCGGGCGCAGCAACTTCGACTTCCTGGGTCCCGAACATCACGCGGAAACCCGCGGCCATATGCAGAAGGCCTCGCGCGGCGAGCCGCATACGGTGTACCTGAGCCGGCGGCGGCTGCGCCTCGACGGGAGCGCCTATCCGGCCGAGGTGACCGCAACGCCGATGCGCTGGGGCGGCGCGCCCGCCATGCTGGTCGTGGTGCGCGACCTGACCGAGCGTTTCGAGGCCGAGCGCCTTCTGATGGACGCCCGCAACCAGCTCGCCGAGGCAGTGGACAGCGTGTCGGACGGGTTCGCCCTGTTCGACGCCGACGAGCGTTTCGTCTTCGCCAACGCGAGCTACCTGAAGGGCGACCCGGCGCGGCGCGATTTCCTCAAGCCCGGCGTGACGTTCGAGGAATTCGTCGCCCAGGCGCTTCGGAGCAATTCGCATTTCAACGGCGACGAGGCGACACTGGCGGGGGAGGTGGCAAAGCGCCTTGCCGGGTTCCGCAGCGGCGGCGCTGCCAACGAGTTCCAAGACGGGCTCGGCCGCTGGTACCTGGTCAGTTACCGCCGCACCCCTTCGGGCGCCACGGCCATCATGTCGACCGACATCACCGAGCGGAAGAAGGTGGAACAGCAGGTGCGCGAAAGCGCCGAGCAGCTCCGCCTGGTGATGCACCACGCGCCGTTCGGCATCTACGTACGCAAGGGCAATCGCATCATCCTCGTCAACCGCGCGCTCGTACGCATGCTCGGCGCCACGTCCGAGGACGAGATCATCGGCCGTGACGCGGTGGAACTCGTCTATCCCGACGACCGCGCTGCGGTGCGGGAACGCATTGCGGCGGGCATGTCCGCCAACGAGAAGGGCGAGCCGTTCGAGCGGCGCTACATGCGGCTCGACGGCACGCCGTTCTGGACCGAAGCGACGCCGACACCGCTCGAGTGGGAGGGCGAGGGCGGCGCGCTGGTGTTCCTGCGCGACGCCTCGCTGCGGAAGAGGCTGCGCACTGCCTACGACATGCAGCAGACGATCCTGTCAGAGGCGATGGAGAGCATCATCGAGGGCCTCTGGGTGTTCGACGCCAACCTCAACCTGGTGATGGCGAACGACCGGATGCGCGAGATGCTCAAGCTTCCTGAGGAGCTGTTGATGCCGGGCGCGTCGTTCCAGGACATCATGCGCTACTGCATCCGGCGCGGCGATTTCGGCAATGGCGATCCGGACGAACTGCTCGCCGAGCGGATGCAGATCTTCGTGGCGAACGAGCCCATGACGTTCGAGCGTGGCGGGCCCGACGGCCGCACCTTCGAAATCCACTTCGCGCCGATGCCGGGTGGCGGGCTGGTCGCGACGCGCGCCGACATCACGGAACGGCGCGAGTTCGAGCGCGCCCGCGAGGAGCTGACCGTCAAGCTCCTTGCCCAGGCACGGGACCTCAGGCGCTCCAACGAGGAGCTCGAGCAGTTCGCCTACGTCGCCTCGCACGATCTGCAGGAGCCGCTGCGCTCCATCTCTGGCTATTGCCAGCTCCTGCAGCGGCGCTATACGGGCAAGCTCGACAAGAACGCGGACGAGTTCATCCAGTTCGCGGTCGAGGGCGCGCAGCGCATGCAGCTCCTCATCAACGACCTGTTGCGCTATTCGCGCGTCGGCACGCGCGGCAAGCCGTTCGCCTCGACCGATCTGGACAAGGTGGTCGCCGACGCGCTGGCGAACCTGCACCAGGCCATCGCCGAGGCGGGCGCGGATATCGTCTGTGGCGAGCTGCCGACGGTCGCGGGCGACGCGGTGCAGCTCGGCCAGCTCTTCCAGAACCTGATCGGCAATGCGATCAAGTTCCGCGGCGAAGATGCGCCCCGGATCCGCATTTCGGCCGAAAGCATCGACGGCGAGACGGTGTTCTCGGTCGCAGACAACGGGATCGGCATCGATCCCCGCCACCAGGAGCGCATCTTCCAGATCTTCCAGCGGCTGCACGAGCGCGGCAAGTACCCGGGCACGGGCATCGGGCTCGCCGTGTGCAAGAAGATCGTCGCGCGCCACGGCGGGCGCATCTGGGTCGAATCGGCGCCGGGCGCGGGCGCCACCTTCCGCTTCACGCTGGCGCACGGAGGGTTCGGCGCCAAGGAGGAGATTGCGATATGACCAAGTCCGTCGTCGATATCATGCTGGTCGAGGACAACCCGGCCGACGCGCGGCTGACCGAGGAGGCCATGCAGGAATCCGGCGTGCCGACCAACCTGCACCACGTGTGGGACGGCGAGCAGGCGCTGGCCTTCCTGCGCCGCGAGGGCGAGTTCGCCCAGGCGCCCCGGCCCGACATCATCCTCCTGGACCTCAACATGCCGCGCATGGACGGGCGCGGCGTGCTGCGCGAGATCAAGCAGGACCCGGCGCTGATGACCATCCCGGTCGTCGTGCTGACGACCTCGGAGGCCGAGGAGGACATCCTGAACAGCTACGCGCTCCACGCGAATTGCTACGTGCAGAAGCCCGTCGACCTCGAAAAGTTCATGACCATCCTGGCACTGATCGAGAATTTCTGGCTCGAGGCGGTGCGCCTGCCGCCCTCGCCGATCGAGGCCTGACCGCCGCGGCGCGCCGGACAAGGGAGGGCCGAGATGGTCGAGCAGCAGGCTTATCGCGTCCTTCTGATCGAGGATAATCCGGCCGACGCGCGCCTCGCCTGCGAAATCCTCGCCGAGGCGGCGCGCTACACGTTCGACGTCGTCGAAGCGGTTTCGCTCGAGGATGCGCTCGCGCGTCTCGCGGCGCAGGACTTCGACGTGGCGCTGATGGACCTCTCGCTGCCCGACTCGCAGGGCCTCGACGGCGTGGCCCGGCTCCGCGCCGTCAAGGACGCCCTGCCGGTCGTCGTGCTCACCGGGCTCGACGACGAGGAGGCCGCGATCGAGGCGCTGCAGCGCGGCGCGCAGGACTACATGGTGAAGGGGATCGAGGCGGCGACCTACATGGTGCGCGCCATGCGCTACGCCATCGAGCGCAAGCGCATCGAGCTTCTCCTGGTGCAGGCGATGCAGCAGGCCGAGATCGCCAACCGCGCCAAATCCGAATTCCTGTCGACCATGAGCCACGAGCTGCGCACGCCCTTGAACGCCATCATCGGCTTCGCCGAGCTGATGAAGATGGAGTCGATGGGGCCGATCGGCCACGAATCGTACCGCGAATACGCCTCCGACATCTGCCTGTCGGGAAGCCACCTTCTCACGCTGATCAACGACATCCTCGACCTCGGCCGCATAGAGGCGGGCAAGGCCGAAGTGCACGACGAGACGCTGCGCCTCGCCGAGCTGTTCGAAGCGACCGGCCGCATCGTGCGCGAGCGTGCCGTGACAGCCGGGCTCGAACTCGTCGTCGCCGACGTGGCCGCCCTGCCCGCGTTGCGCGCCGACCGGCGGAAGATGCTGCAGATCCTGGTGAACCTCCTGTCGAACGCGATCAAGTTCACGCCCGAGCACGGGCGGGTCGCCATGACCGCCGAAACCGTTGCGGCGGGCGAAATGCTGATCCGCGTCGCCGATACCGGCATCGGCATCGCGCCCAACGACGTCGAGAAGGCGATGACGCCCTTCGGCCAGATCGACTCGTCGCTGTCGCGCAAGCACGCCGGAACCGGGCTCGGCCTGCCGCTCACCAAGAACCTGGTCGAGCTGCACGGCGGACGGCTCGAGATCGAAAGCGTGCCGGGGAAGGGTACGACCGTAACGGTGCGCCTGCCGGCCGAGCGCGTCGTCTCCGCGAAAGCGCCCGGCCGTCCGCGGCGTGCGCCCGCCACCGCCGAAGCCTGACCCTTAGGCGCGGTCGGCGCCGAAATACAGCATCACCGTGTGCTTCGCCTCGGCGAAGAACAGCCAGCGCTCGATGACGACGCCAGCCGCGGCGAGCGGCACCGCGGCGACCGTCTCCGCAACCGCAGCCCAGGGCGGCCCGGCGAAGGCGGCCACGGTCAGGACGAAGGGCAGCAAATAGAGGAGCGCGACGGCGATGGCGCGCAGCTTCTGCGCGTGCTTGCGCGCGATCCGGTAGCCCATCTCGCGCTCGACATAGCTTTCCCGCGTCGAGGGGGGCTCCAAGAGGCGCACTTGGCCGAGCGCGCCGAGGCCTGTCGCCGTCTCCGGCGTCGCCGGGCTCGGCGCGGCGTCGATGTGGCGCCAGTAGGCGGCCTTGAGGGCGAGCGCGGCGGCAAGGGCCACCGCGGCGACGGCGAGGAACGCGGGCGACAGAAATCCGAACGCGGCGGCCAACGCATCGGCGAGCAGTGCGCCGGTCGCGATCGCCAGGGCGAAATAGTTCGGCACCACCCAGCGGTTGTTCCACGCGGCGATGGGCTTGAGGCTCGCGTAGATCATGCCCGTCGCGTGCACGGTCAGCGCCGCGCCCGCGATGCTTGCCGCCGCCGCTGCCGCCCACCAGCCCGACACGCTTTCGAACCCGACCCAGCCGACGGCGAACGCGCCGGCCGGGATATAGGTCAGGACGGACCAGACGCCTTCGCGCGACAGCCACGAGGAGCGCCATTGCGTCATCGCGCGCCAGGCCCGCTCGGGATGGCCGAGGTGGAAGGTCGAGGCGAGGAGCCCCGCCGTGATGCCGCCGAGCGCGAGCCCGAGCCCCACGACGCCGACCCACCGGTCGGGCGGGATCAGTCCGCCGAGCGCGTACGCCGCCAGCAGCGCCAGGAGCCCGTACCCCGCTCCCGCCGCCGTCGTGAAGAAGATGACCGAGTAGGCCGGGCTCATCGCGAGAGCAGGGCGTCGACCCAGCGCAACAGGCGGCCCGCGGGCGCGACGTCGTCCTCCTCGCGCGGCGGGGTCGGGGGCGCGGTCGTCGCGTCGCGTCGCGGGCGCGGCGGCAAATAGCGGTTGACCGGCGCGTAGCCGAGCTCGGGCATAAGCGCGACGCCCTCGCGCGCGGCGACGAGCCGCGAGACGTCGGAGTCGGGATCGCCGAGGTCGCCGAAATGGCGCGCGCTCGCCGGGCAGGTCGAGACGCAGGCCGGCACGCGCTCGGCCTCGGGCAGGTTGGTGTTGTAGATGCGGTCGATGCAGAGCGTGCATTTCTTCATCACGCCCGCGTCGTAATCGTATTCGCGCGCGCCGTATGGGCACGCCCACGAGCACAGCTTGCAGCCGATGCACTTGTCCTCGTCGACCAGCACGATGCCGTCCTCGGCGCGCTTGTAGCTCGCGCCCGTGGGACAGACGGTCACGCAGGCCGGCGTCTCGCAATGCAGGCACGAGCGCGGGAAGTGGACGGTTCGCCCGGCCGCACCTTCGCCCGCCTCGAACGTGTGCACGCGGTTGAACCAGACGCCGAGCGGATCGGCGCCGTAGGGGTCGAGGTCGGTGAGCGGTGCGGCAACGCCGCCCGAATTCCACTGCTTGCAGTTCACCGCGCAGGCGTGGCAGCCGACGCAGGTATCGAGATCGATGACGAGGCCGAGCTTTTTGCCGGTCGGTTCGGGGAGGCCGGTCATGCGCGCGCCTTCGGGCCGAATCGGAAGCGCGCGCCCTGGCGCAAGATCGCGGGGCGCGGACCGACGCCCGGCGGCGGCGAAAGGGCCGAACGTGCGGCGCCCGGTGCGGCGGCCTCTTCCGCGGCGATCTTGGTAAGCCGCACGCGGAGATCGTACCAGGCCGCCTGGCCGGTCACCGGGTCGGCATTGGCGTGGCGCGCGCCGTCCGGCGCTTCCGGCAGGAGCTCGTCGATCACGTGGTTCAAGAGGAACCCCTCGGTCGCCTCCGGCGCGTCGGGGGCAAGGTTCCAGGCGCCGCGGCGCTTGCCGATGGCGTTCCAGGTCCACACCGTGTCGTCGTTGACGCCGTCCATGGTCTGGATGCGGGCGGCGATGGCGCCGGTGCGGCTTTCGATCCGCACCCAGTCGCCGTCCGCGAGGCCGAGGGCCGCCGCGCGCCGGCGCGGCACGTACAGGCGGTTGGCGCCGTGGATCTGGCGCAGCCATGCGTTCTGCGACCCCCACGAATGGTACATCGCGGCCGGGCGCTGGGTGATGGCGTGCAGCGGGAAGCCCTCGGCGCCCGCGTCCTCGAACGGCGCGTACCAGATCGGCAGGGGATCGAAATAGCGCGCGATGCGGTCGCGGTGCTGGGCGGGCGGCTGCACCGGGCCGTGCCCCTGGGCGGCCAGGCGGAAGCGCTGCAAGGGCTCAGACCAGATCTGCATCACGATGGGCACGGGCTTGGGGATCCAGCCCATGCGTGCGGCGTAGTCGAGATAATCGCGGTTCGCGTGCTTGAAGAACCGCGCGCTCTCGGGCAGCTCCTCGCTCCAGAAGCAGCCATTGGCGACATAGCGCGAAAGCTGGTCGGGGTTGGGCTTGCCGGTGCCGTCGCTCTCGCCGTTCGCGCCGCGCCAGCCGGCCAGCATGCCGATGCCGGGCGCGCGCTCGTGGTTCGCCATGTAGTCCGGAAAGCCGCCGGGATAGCGCGCGCTGCCGTCGGGCTTGACCAGCCCCGGCAGGCCTAGCCGCACGCCGAGCTCGATCAGCACGTCCTGGAAGGGGCGCACGTCGCGGTCGGGCGCGACCACCGGCTGGCGGATCGAATTGGCCGGCCCGTCGGCCGAGCAGATCGGCCGGTCCAGGAGCGAGATGCAGTCCCACCTTTCCAGGTACGTCGTGTCGGGCAGGACCAGGTCGGCGTAGGCCACCATCTCCGAGAAATACGCGTCGGAATAGATGATGCGGGGGATGCGGTATTCGCCGGTCGCATCGCGCTCTGTCAGCATGCGGTGGACGCCGTCCACGTTCATCGACGAGTTCCAGCTCATGTTCGCCATGAACATGAACAGCGTGTCGATGGGATAGGGGTCGTGCGCATGCGCGTTGGCGATCAGCATGTGCATCAGCCCGTGCGCGGCGAGCGGCGCCTCCCACGAATAGGCCTTGTCGATGCGCCGGGCCGTGCCGTCCGGCTCGATCAGCAAATCCTCGGGACCGAGCGGGAAGCCCAGCGGCGGGCCGGCCATGATTTTTCCGGGCGCGACCTGGTGGGCGTGGCCGGCGGGCTTGACCGGCGGCGGCACCGGCTTGGGGAAGGGCGGCTTGTGGCGCGTCGCGCCGGGCGCGTCGATGGCGCCCAGCACCATCTGCAGAAGGTGCAGCGCGCGGCAGGTATGGAACCCGTTGGAATGGGCCGAGATGCCGCGCATGGCGTGCAGGCTCACCGGCCGGCCGACCATGTTCGGGTGCTCGCGCCCGGCCCAGTCGGTCCACGGCACGTCGAGGACGAGGTCCGTGTCGAACGCCGCCGCGGCGAGCTCCGTGGCGATGCGGCGGATGGTGTCGGCCGCGATGCCGCAGCGTTCGGCCACCGCCTCGGGCGCGTACGCGTCGTCGAGATAGCGCCCGGCCATCTTCTCGAACACGGGCGTCGCCTTGCGCCCGTCCTCCAGCGTCGCCTGGCCGACGAGGCGCGGCGTGACGCCCGCCAGCAGCGCGCTCGCCGGCTGATTCGTCGTCGCGTCCCAGCAGAGCGGTGCGCCGTCGGCGTCGCGGGCGACGAGCCCGTCTTCGGCTCCACCCGGATCGTCGATCACCAGCCACGGCGCGTTGGTCGCGCGCACCAGGAACTCGAGGTCGATGCGGTTCGCGACGAGCAGCTCGTGCACGAGTGCGAGGACGAACAGCCCGTCCGTGCCCGGCCGGATGCCCAGCCATTCGTCGGCGATGGCGGAATAGCCGGTGCGCACCGGGTTGACCGAGACGATCTTGGCGCCGCGCGCCTTGAGCCGCGCCATCCCCATCTTGATCGGGTTGGAATCGTGGTCCTCGGCCACGCCGAACATCATGAAGTAGCGGGTGCGCTCCCAGTCCGGCTCGCCGAACTCCCAGAACGACGAGCCGACGGTGTAGAGCCCGGCGGCGGCCATGTTGACCGAGCAGAACCCGCCATGGGCGGCGTGGTTGGGCGTGCCGAACTGGCTCGCCCACCAGCCGGTCAACGCCTGGCTCTGGTCGCGCCCGGTGAAGAAGGCCAGGCGGCGGGGGTCGGTTTCCCGGATGCGGCCGAGCCACTCTGTCGCGATTGCCAGCGCCTCGTCCCATTCGATCTCGACGAACTCGGACGCGCCGCGCGCACCGACGCGCTTCAACGGCTTGGCGAGGCGCGCCGGCGACAGATGGTTCATCAGCCCGGCCGAGCCCTTGGCGCAGAGCACGCCCCGGTTCACCGGGTGGTCGCGGTTGCCCTCGATGTAGCGGATCGCGCCGTCCTTCAGGTGCACCTTGATGCCGCAGCGGCAGGCGCACATGTAGCACGTCGAGGTCTTGACCTCGTCGGCGACGACGGGGGCGGTGTCGAGGCGATGGCGGGACATGGGATGGGCCTGTGGGTCGGGACAGTATTCGGAAAGCCGGACGCATCGTCAAATGATAGAATGACCCGATGAGCCCGGACGTCCACCCCTTCTTCGACCGCGACACGTTCTGCGTCACCTACGTGGTGCGCGACCCGGATAGTGCGTCCTGCGCCGTGATCGACCCGGTGCTGGATTTCGATCCGGCCTCCGGCCGCACCGGCACGCATGCCGCCGACCTCGTGATCGAATACGTGCGCAAGGAAGGGCTCGCGGTCGAGTGGATCCTCGAGACTCACGTCCATGCCGACCATCTGTCGGGCGCGCCCTACGTGAGGGAGGTGCTGGGCGGGCGGATCGGGATCGGGGCGCACGTCACCGACGTGCAGCGCCATTTCGCGCCGGTGTTCGGCGCCGAGCCCGGCTTCCGCGCCGACGGGTCGCAGTTCGACCGGCTGTTCGCCGACGGCGACATTTTCGAGATCGGCGCGCTCGCGGCGCGGGTGATGCACACGCCGGGCCACACGCCGGCCTGCCTCACCTACGTGATCGGCGACGCGGCCTTCGTCGGCGACACGCTGTTCATGCCCAATTCGGGCACCGCGCGCTGCGACTTTCCCGGCGGCAGCGCGCGCACCCTCTACCGCTCGAATTCGGCGCGTTCTCGACCTGCCGGGCGAAACGCGCATCTTCGTCTGCCACGATTACGGCGATGGCGGGAAGCGCGACTATGCGTGGGAAACCACCGTCGCCGAGGAGCGCGCCGCCAACATCCACGTCAAGGACGGCACGTCGGAGGAGGAATATGTGCGCATGCGCGAATCGCGCGACGCGACGCTCGCCCTGCCGCGCCTGATCCTGCCGTCGATCCAGGTGAACATGCGCGCCGGCCACCTGCCGCCCGCCGATCCGGACGGGACGGTCTATCTCAAGATCCCGGTGAACCGGCCATTGTAAGCCCATGACCCTTCTTTTCACCCACGAGAGCGGCATCGCGCACGACCCCGGTCCCGGCCATCCGGAGCGGCCGGAGCGCCTGAAGGCGGTCCTCGCGGCGCTGGACGACGACGCGTTCAAGACCTTGCAGCGCCGAGAGGCGCCGCGCGCCGAGATCGCCGACATCGCGGCGTTGCACGACCGGCGCTATGTCGAGCGTTTGCTCGCCGCCGTGCCCAAGGAGGGGCGCGTCAGGATCGACCCCGACACGGCGATGAGCCCGGACTCGGGCGAGGCAGCGCTCCGCGCGGCCGGCGCGGCGATCGCCGCAGTCGACGCGGTGATGGCGGGCGAGGACAGTACGGCGTTCTGCGCGGTGCGCCCGCCCGGCCATCATGCCGAGCCGGCGCGCGGCATGGGGTTCTGCCTGTTCAACAACGTCGCCATCGCGGCGCTGCACGCGCGCGCGGCCCACCACGTCGGGCGCGTCGCCATCGTCGATTTCGACGTCCATCACGGCAACGGCACGCAGGCGGCGTTCGAAGGCGAGCCGGAGGTGCTGTTCGCCTCCACGCACCAGTACCCGTTCTATCCCGGCACCGGCGCGGCCGACGAGCGTGGTACGGGCAACGTCTTCAACGCGCCGCTCGAGGCCGGGACCGGCTCGCTCGGCTTCCGCCGCGCGATGGAGCGGGTGATCCTGCCCGCCGTCGCCGATTTCCGGCCCGAGCTGATCCTGGTCTCCGCCGGGTTCGACGCCCATGCGCGCGACCCGCTGGCCATGCTCGAATTGCAGGACGAGGACTATACGTGGGTCACCGACCGTATCCGCGAGATCGCCGCCGAGAGCGCCGACGGTCGCATCGTCTCCACCCTCGAAGGCGGCTACGACCTGCAGGCTTTGGCGGCCGGCGTTACCCGCCACGTTCGCAGCCTGATGGCGGAATGAACCGCCCGATTCGGGCGTATTTGTCGTAATTCCAAGCCGTTCGGGCGTTTGCGGCCGCCTTGCCCCGGCGCGGTGCGGCAACTACACTCCGACCCCGGAGAAACGATGCCTGACGCGAAGCCCGACGACATCGGCGCCATGTCCTTCGAGGACGCCCTGGGCGAGCTGGAAAAGATCGTCCGCAAGCTCGAGGACGGCAAGGCAAAGCTCGACGACGCGATCGCCGCCTATGAGCGCGGCGCCAAGCTCAAGCGCCACTGCGAGCAGAAGCTGAAGGAGGCGAAGATGAAGATCGACAGGATCGACATCGGCCCGGGTGGCGAGGTCCGGGCGGCGCCTGCCGACATTGAATGACGCCATGGCCGAGGCCTCGGTCGCCGAGGCGATGGCCGAAACCTCCAAGGCGGTCGACAAGGTGCTGGACGCGGTGCTGCCGCGCCCGTCCGGCCCCGAGGCGCGCGTGCACGAGGCGATGCGCTACGCCACGCTGGCCGGCGGCAAGCGGCTGCGCCCTTTCCTGGTGGCGGCCGGGGCGCGACTGTTCGACGCACCGCCCGAGCGCGCCTGGCGCGTGGGCGCCGCGGTCGAGCTGATCCACTCCTACTCGCTGATCCACGACGACCTGCCGGCGATGGACGACGACGACCTCCGCCGCGGCCAGCCGTCGTGCCACGTCAAGTTCGACGAGGCGACGGCGATCCTGGCGGGCGACGCGCTGCAGGCGCTGGCCTTCGAGGTGCTGGCCGGGCGCGCGACCCATCCCGATGCCGAGGTACGCTGCGAGCTGTCGCGCCGCCTGGCGGTCGCGGCCGGGGCGGCCGGCATGGTCGGCGGCCAGATGATCGACCTCGCCTGCGAGGGGACGAGCCCGGGGATCGAGACGGTCTCGCGCATGCACGCACTCAAGACCGGCGCCATCATCACCTTCGCCTGCGAGGCCGGCGGCGTGCTGGGCGGCGCCTCGGCCGAGGCGCAGGAAGCCCTGCTGGCCTACGCGCTCGACCTGGGGCTCGCCTTCCAGATCGCCGACGATCTCCTTGACGCCGAGGGCAATTCGACCGATATCGGGAAAACGGCGGGAAAGGACGCCGCCGCAGGGAAGGCCACGTTCGTGTCTGTTTTGGGGCTGGAACGGGCGCGCGCGCGTGCGCGCGACCATGCGCGATTCGCGGCCGACCGCCTGGCCGCGTTCGATGGCCGGGCGGACGTACTGCGGGCCACCGCCCGGTTCGTGGTGGACCGGCGTTCCTGAGGGAGAGGGAGAGGGAGAGGGTCGTGTCGGAAAAGACGAAAACCCCGCTTCTCGACAAGGCGACCTATCCGGGCGACATCAAGAATTTGAGCGCCCGCGAGCTGCGCCAGCTCGCCGACGAGCTGCGCCAGGAGACGATCGACGCCGTGTCGATGACCGGCGGCCATCTCGGGGCGGGGCTCGGCGTGGTCGAGCTGACCGTGGTGCTGCACCATTTGTTCGACACGCCCAGCGACATCCTGATCTGGGACGTCGGCCACCAGTGCTACCCGCACAAGATCCTGACCGGCCGGCGGGACCGCATCCGCACGCTGCGCCAGGGCGGCGGGCTCTCCGGCTTCACCAAGCGCTCGGAAAGCCCCTACGACCCGTTCGGCGCGGCGCATGCCTCGACGTCGGTGTCGGCGGCGCTCGGCTTCGCCGTGTCGCGCGACCTGCAAGGGCGATCCAACCGGGTGATCGCGGTCATCGGCGACGGGGCCATGTCGGGCGGCATGGCCTACGAGGCGATGAACAACGCCGGCTCGATGGACACGCAGCTCATCGTCATCTTGAACGACAACGACATGTCGATCGCGCCGCCCGTGGGCGCGATGAGCGCGTATCTGTCGCGGCTGATCTCATCCAAATCGTACCGCTCGCTGCGCGACATCGGCCGCCACATGGCCGACCGCTTCCCGCGCACCATCAAGAACGCGGCGATACGCGCCGAGGAATACGCGCGCGGCCTGCTCACCGGGGGCACCTTGTTCGAGGAGCTGGGCTTCTACTACGTGGGCCCGATCGACGGACACAATATCGACCATCTGCTGCCCGTGCTGCGCAACGTGCGCGACGACGACGAGAAGGGGCCGATCCTGGTCCACGTCGTCACGCAGAAGGGCAAGGGCTATAAGCCGGCCGAGGAATCGGCCGACAAGTATCACGGCGTCTCGCGCTTCGACGTGGTGACCGGCACCCAGGCGAAGGGCAAGCCGAACGCGCCTCCCAGCTACACAAAGGTGTTCGCGGGCGCGCTGGTCGACGAGGCAAGGCGCGACGACAAGATCGTCGCCATCACCGCCGCCATGCCGTCGGGCACCGGCGTCGATCTGTTCCAGAAAGAGTTCCCGCACCGCTGCTTCGACGTGGGACTCGCCGAGCAGCACGCGGTGACCTTTGCCGCCGGGCTCGCGGCCGACGGGATGAAGCCGTTCGCCGCGATCTACTCGACGTTTCTCCAGCGCGCCTTCGACCAGATCGTCCACGACGTGGCGATCCAGCGCCTGCCCGTGCGCTTCGCCATGGACCGGGCCGGCCTGGTGGGCGCGGACGGCCAGACCCATGCCGGCTCGTTCGACATCGGCTATCTCGGCATGCTGCCGGGCTTCGTGCTGATGGCCGCCGCCGACGAGGCGGAACTCGTCCACATGGTGGCCACGGCCGCCGCCATCGACGACCGGCCGTCGGCCTTCCGCTACCCGCGCGGCGAAGGTGTGGGGGTGGAGCTTCCCGACCACGGCGTGCCCTTGGAGATCGGCAAGGGCCGCATCCTGCGCGAGGGCACCAAGGTCGCGATCCTTTCCTATGGGACGCGGCTGCAGGAGTGCCTGGCCGCCGCCGACGAGCTTGCGGCGCGCGGGCTTTCCACCACCGTCGCCGACGCGCGCTTCGCCAAGCCGCTCGATACCGACCTCGTCCGCCGCCTCGCCAAGGAGCACGAGGTGCTGATCACGGTGGAGGAGGGGGCCATCGGCGGCTTCGCCTCGCACGTGCTCCACTACCTCGCGACCCACGGCATGCTGGACGACGGGGTGAAGATCCGCCCGATGGTCTTCCCCGACGCGTTCCTCGACCAGGACGCGCCCGAGAAGCAGTACGAATTGGCCGGCCTCAAGGCGCCCGACATCGTCGCGACTGCTCTCGGCGCCCTTGGCGACGCAGCCAAGACGGTAAGGGCTTAGTTACGCGCCTTTACCTTCGAGGAAGGCCCGGGCGGCCGCGAGGAAATTGACGGCATTGTCCTAGGTAGGGCTGTCGGTCAGAATCGCGGTGATCACGGTGTTGTGCTTCAGGGACAGGTCCGCCGTGATGTCGCGGCACCGGCTCCGTTCCGCCTCGCGATCGGCTGCCGGCTCCTTTGGCACGACCATCACGTCGATATCGGATTCCGCATCGGCATCGCCCCGCGCCCGCGATCCGAACAGCATCAGCCGGTCGAGGCGCGGCCCGTAGAGCGCCTCGAAGCGCGTGCGAAGCTCGGCCAGTATGGTTTCGAGCGGCGCGTTCATGAGCCTAATATTGCAGAAATCGTCTCCGAGATTTGACCGACGGGAAAGCCCGATGAAGCACTCGACCGACCGAATCGTTACGACGCACGCCGGCAGCCTGCCGCGGCCCGACGCGCTGCGTGCCGCCTGGGCCGACCCGGCGAGCGACCCGGCCGCGCTCGACGCGCTCCTGCGCACCTCGGTGGCCGACGTCGTGACGGCCCAGCGCGAGGCCGGGATCGACATCCCGAACGATGGCGAGTTCGGCAAGCCGATGCGCGCCGCTGCGGACCTGGCGGCCTGGGGTACTTATATCTTCGGCCGGCTCGCCGGCTTCGGCCCGGCGCCCAAGGGCGCGGCGGCGCCGGACCGCAACCTGCCGGGCGCAGCGATGCGCATCGTCGGCGAGCGGATGGAGCAGCGCGCCTTCGTCGATTTCTACGCCGAGGCCGCGAAGGTGCCGTCGACCGCCTCGCGGCCGGCCTGCATCGGGCCCGTCGCCTATACGGCCGAGGCGGCGCTCAAGCGCGACCTCGCCAACCTCAAAGCGGCGACCGCGGCGGCCGGCATCGAAGAGGCGTTCGTCACCTCCATCGCGGTCGGCAGCCTGGAGATGTTCTGCCGCGGCCAGAACGCACACTACCCGAACGACGAGGCGTTCCTCGAGGCGATCGCCGACGCGCTCCGCGTCGAGTATCGCGCCATCGTCGACGCAGGCTTCGTGCTGCAGCTCGACGATCCGGGCCTGCCGGACACGTGGGACATGCTCGACCCGCACCCGACGCTGGCCGACTACAAGCGCTACGCGACCGTGCGCGTCGAGGCGCTGAACCGCGCGCTCGCCGGCATCCCGGCTGACCGCGTCCGCTACCACATCTGCTGGGGAAGCTGGCACGGCCCGCACACCACCGACCTGCCGCTTGCCGACATCGTCGACGTGATGCTGCGCGTCAACGCCGGCGCCTATTCGGTCGAGGCGGGCAACGTGCGCCACGAGCACGAGGTCAAGGTCTGGCGCGCGACGAAACTGCCGGACGGCAAGGCGCTCATCCCGGGCGTGGTGAGCCACGCGACCAACGTGGTCGAGCATCCCGAGCTGGTGTCCGACCGCATCGTCGCCTATGCGAAAATGGTCGGGCGCGAGAACGTGATCGCCGGCACCGATTGCGGCCTCGGCGGGCGGGTGCATCCCCAGATCGCCTGGGCCAAGCTCAAGGCCCTCTCCGACGGCGCCCGCCTGGCCTCGAAGGCGCTGTGGGGGTGAGCCGGCCGGTTCTACACGCAGGGACTCGTCACTCTTACGCAAGAGCGCTCGCACCTCTTCGTTCAAATCGCGACGCCCTCGCTGCGGACGTTGTGGTAGAGCCCGAAATCGCTTGTCCGATAGGTGCGCGCATCGGTAAGGATCGGCATGATCACCGTGTTGTATTTGAGCGACAGCTCGCAGATCACGTCCATATAGCGCTCGCGCTCGGCGCCGCGGTCCACTGCCGGCTCCTTCAGCACGATCATGACATCGATGTCGAACTCGTCGTCGGCATCGCCGCGCGCCCGTGAGCCGAACAGGATCAGCCGGTCGAGGCGGGGCCCATAGAGTGCCTCGATCCGCGACCGAAGCTCGGCGAGGACGGTTTCGAGCGGCGCGTTCATGCGCCTAATATAACAGAATGACCGCGAAACCGGGACGCACCGGCAAGAGCCGTCTCGACCAGGCGCTGGTGGCGCGCGGGCTTGCCGAGAGCCGCGCGCGGGCGCAGGCGCTGGTCATGGCCGGGCTCGTCTATTCGGGCGAGACGCGGCTCGACAAGCCGGGGAGCCCGATCGCCGACGACGTCGCGCTGGAGGTGCGCGGGCGCGACCATCCCTGGGTGTCGCGCGGCGGGATCAAGCTCGCCCACGCGCTCGACGTTTTCGGAATCGACCCGGCGGGCCTAGTCTGCCTCGACGTCGGCGCCTCGACCGGCGGGTTCACCGACGTGCTGCTCGCCCGCGGCGCGCGCAAGGTCTACGCCGTCGACGTGGGGCGCGGCCAGCTTGCCTGGAAGCTGCGCAATGACGACCGCGTGGTGTGCCTGGAGGGGGTCAACGCGCGCTACCTCACCGCCGACGAGGTGCCCGAGCCGCCCGCGCTGGTGGTGTGCGACGCGAGCTTCATCGGGCTCGAGACGGTGCTGCCGGCGGCGCTCGACCTCGCCGCGCCGGGCGCGGTGCTGGTCGCTCTGATCAAGCCGCAGTTCGAGGCCGGGCGCGGCCAGGTGGGGAAGGGCGGCGTTGTGCGCGACCCTGCCGTCCACCGGGCCGTGGTCGAGCGCATCGCGGCCTGGCTCGGCGCCCGGCCGGGGTGGACGGTCGAGGGCACCGGCGAAAGCCCGATCACCGGACCCGAGGGCAACCGCGAGTTCCTGATCTCGGCGCGCAAGGCCGGTTGAGGGCCGCCGCCCGAACTCAAGATCGAGGAGGCGGTCGACCGCGGCGAGATGTGAGCCTACCTTGCCGCGCATGGCGCGCGCGGCACCGGAGGGCGAGCTTCTGACCGTCGAGATCGACCGGGTCGGCGCCGGCGGCGACGGCGTGGCACCGACCCCGTACGGACCCGTTTATGTTCCGTTTGCGTTGCCCGGCGAGCGCGTGACGGTCCGGCTCGGCGCGCCGGCGGGCGAGGGACGGCGCGCGACCGTGGTGGCGCGCGAGACGGACTCGCCCGAGCGCGTCGTCCCGCCCTGCGCCCATTTCGGCACCTGCGGCGGCTGCGCCTTGCAACATTTCGCCGCCGCGCCGTACCTCGCCTGGAAGCGAGAGGTCGTCGTCGCGGCGCTGGCCCGCCACGGACTCGCGGCCGAGGTGACGGCGGCGGTCGCGGTCGGGCCCGCGTCGCGCCGCACCGCCCGGTTCGGCGCCAGGCGCACGCGCGAGGGCGTAATGCTGGGCTTCGCCGAGGCGGGCAGCGACCGGCTGGTCGACCTTGCCGCATGCGCGGTGCTGGCGCCACCCATGGTTGCCACGCTGCCCGTGCTTCGCGAGATCGCGCGCGCAGCGCTCGCGCCCGGCAGCTTCGCCGACCTGCCGGTGACCCTGGCCGAGACCGGGCTCGACGTGGTGCTGCGCACGAGGCGCGCGCCCGATCTTGCCGCCCGCCAGCGCCTCGCGGCCCTTGCGCGCACGGCCGGGCTCGCGCGGCTGTCGTGGCAGGAGGCCGGAGCCGACCGGCGCCGTGTCGCCGGCCCGCCTGAGCCGATCGCCACGCTCAAGCCGGTGCGGATGACCCTCTCGGGAGTCGCGGTCGATCTGCCGCCGGCTTCGTTCGTGCAGCCGACCGTTGCGGGCGAGGCGATGCTGGTGTCGGCAGCGGTCCAGGCACTCGCCGGCGCGCGGCGCGTCGCCGACCTCTATGCCGGGTGCGGGCCGTTCGCCTTCGCCCTCGACGCGGCCGGGGCGCAGGTGCTTGCCGTGGAGTCCGACCGCGCCATGGCGGCCGCGCTCGATGGCGCCGCGCGCCGCGCCGCCCGTGGCCGCGTCACCGTGGAGACGCGCGACCTTTCCCGCCGGCCGCTGATGGCGGCCGAGCTCGACCGGCTCGACGGGCTGGTGCTCGACCCACCGCGGCCCGGCGCCGCGCGTCAGTGTCAGGAGATCGCCGCGTCGAAAGTCCCCACGGTCGTCTATGTCTCGTGCAACCCGCAGAGCTTCGCACGCGACGCGCGCGCGCTGGTCGAGGGCGGCTATCGCTTGGGGCGCGTCACACCGCTCGACCAGTTCCTCTGGTCGCCGCACGTCGAACTGGTGGCGGCGTTCCGGCGCTAACCCATCTGCGCGCGGTGGCGCAGCAGGTGGTCGGCGAGGATGCAGGCGACCATCGCCTCACCGATGGGAACGGCGCGGATGCCGACGCAGGGATCGTGCCGGCCCTTGGTCGCGATCTCGGCGTTCCGGCCCTGGGCGGTGACGGTGCGTCGCGGGGTCAGGATCGAGCTGGTGGGCTTCACGGCGAAGCGCGCGACCACGTCCTGCCCGGTCGAGATGCCGCCGAGGATGCCACCCGCGTTGTTCGTGAGAAACCGCACCTTGCCTGCGCGCATGCGCATTTCGTCGGCATTCGCCTCGCCGGTGAGGCGGGCGGCCGCCATACCCGCACCGATCTCGACGCCCTTCACAGCGTTGATGCCCATCAATGCCGCGGCAAGGTCGGCGTCGAGCTTTCCGTAGATCGGGGCGCCGAGCCCGGCCGGCACGCCCTCGGCGACGACCTCGATCACCGCGCCGACCGACGAGCCTTTCTTGCGGACCTCGTCGAGGTAGGACTCCCATTTCGTTGCGGTCGCGGCGTCGGGGCACCAGAATGGGTTCTTCGGAACCTGCTTCCAGTCCCAGCGCGCCCGGTCGATCCCGATCTCGCCGATCTGGATCAGCGCGCCGCGGATGCGCACGCCGTCGCCCAGCACCTTGCGCGCGATGGCACCGGCGGCGACGCGGCAGGCCGTCTCGCGCGCCGAGGACCGCCCGCCGCCGCGATAGTCGCGGATGCCGTACTTGGCGTCGTAGGTGTAGTCGGCATGGCCCGGCCGGTAGAGGTCCTTGATCGCCGCGTAATCCTTCGACCGGGCGTCCTCGTTCTTGATGAGGAGGCTGACCGGCGTCCCGGTGGTCACGCCGTCCAGCGTGCCGGACAGGATCTCCACCCGGTCGGGCTCGCGCCGCTGGGTCACGAAGCGCGACGTGCCGGGCCGGCGCTTGTCGAGGAAGACCTGGATGTCGGGCTCGGCGAGCGGGATGCGCGGCGGCACGCCGTCGACGACGCAGCCGATGGCGGGCCCGTGGCTCTCGCCCCAGGTGGTAACGCGAAAAAGATGGCCGAATGTGTTGTGCGACATGGCGGAGGCTGCTCAAATACCACGTCCCACGGCGCAAAGGAATTCGGCCATGAAGTTTCTGTGGTTCCACCTCATGCCCTACACGGAACTGCCCGAGGATTTCAAGGAGAAGCACCACTCGGTATGGGTGGACATCGACTCGGGCCTGTTCCGGCCCGAGCGCGGCCATCACATGTACAACGATTTCATGGACGAGCTCGAATACGCCGCCGATTGTGGGTTCGATGCGATCTGCGTCAACGAGCACCACTCGAACGGCTATGGGCTGATGCCCTCGCCCAACCTGATCGCGGCGGCGCTGGCCCGGCGCACCACCGACACGGCGATCTGCGTGATGGGCAACTCGCTCGCGCTCTATAACCCGCCGACGCGCGTCGCCGAGGAGTTCGCGATGCTCGACTGCATTTCGGGCGGAAGGCTAATCGCCGGCTTCCCGGTCGGCACGCCGATGGACACGTGCTACGCCTACGGCCAGAACCCGTCGATGCTGCGCGACCGCTACCACGAGGCGCACGACATCGTCATGAAGGCGTGGCAGACGCGCGAGGCCTTCAGCTTCAACGGCCGGTTCAACCAGCTCCGCTACGTCAACACTTGGCCGCGCCCGGTCCAGCGCCCGCACCCGCCGATCTGGATTCCCGGCGGCGGGTCGGTCGAGACGTGGCAGTGGTGCGCCGAGATGGACTACGTGTTCTCGTACCTGTCCTACTTCGGCTACAAGCAGGGCAAGCGCATCATGGACGGGTTCTGGGACGAGATGGACCGTCTCGGCAAGGACCGGAACCCCTACCGCGCGGGCTTTCTGCAGTTCGTCGGCGTCGCCGAGTCGCGCCAGCAGGCGATGGACCTCTATTCCGAGTCGGCGGAATACTTCTTCAACAAGTGCCTGCACCTTTCGCCCTTGTACGCGTCGCCGCCGGGTTACGTGTCGGAAGGCACGCAGCGCGCCGGGCTGACCGGCCAGGTCGCGCGCTCGGCCTATCGCGTGGATCGCAACGTCGCCTCGACGATGGCGGAGATGGTGGAGAACGGCTACGTCGTGATCGGCACGCCCGACGAAGTGGCGGAGCAGCTTCGCACCGCGGTGACCGAGCTCAATGTCGGCCACCTGATGATGCTGCTGCAATTCGGCAACATGTCGAAGGAGACGACGCGCTACAACACCAGGCTGTTCGCCGACAAGGTGATCCCCCAGCTTCGCGGCCAGTTCGCCGAGTGGGAGGACCGCTGGTGGCCGAACCCCCTGCCGAAGGCGGAGCGCGCCGCGCTCGGCATCTCCGCCGCCGCCGAGTAGCGCGATGTCCGATCCGAGCGTGACGACCGTCGATCTCGACGGGTTTCCGGTGCGCGTCTGGCGCAAGGGCGAGGGGCCGGCCATCGGCTTCTTCGCCGGGTTCGGTGGGCTGCCCCGCTGGGTGCCGTTCCTCGACCGGCTGGCCGAGGCCGGCCGCACCGTGATCGTGCCATCCCTGCCGGGCTTTCCCGGCGGCGACCGGGCGCATTCGCTCCTCGACTCGCATCTCGACTGGGTTGTGGCGGTGCGGAACCTGGTGCTGGCCGCCGGGCTCGACGGCGCCGACCTGGTGGGAAGCTCGGTCGGCGGCGCGCTGGCGGCCGAGATGGCGGCGATCTTCCCGGCCTCGGTGCGCAAGCTCGTGCTGATCGCGCCGTTCGGTCTGTTCCATACCGACGATCCGCCGATCGACCCCTTCGCCCAGCGGGCCGACGACGTGCCCGGGCTGATGTGCGCCGACCCGGAGGCGTTCAAGGCGCTGCGCGCCCCGCCCGAGGGACAGAACTCGGTCGAGTGGATGATCGAGCAGAACCGCGCCAACGAGGCGGCGGCGCGGCTCCTCTGGCCGCTCGGCGACACGCGGCTGGCTCGCCGGCTCAAGCTCATTGCCGCGCCGACGCTTCTGCTGTGGGGCGCGGAGGACCGGGTGATGCCGCGAAGCTACGCGGGCTATTTCGCCGAGGGGATCAGCGGCCCCACCGAGAGCCGCACTGTGGCCGGCGCCGGCCACCTCGCCTGGCTCGACAAGCCGGACGAGACGGCGAAGGAAGTGCTGGCGTGGGTGGGCCGGCCGTAATTCCGTAGGGACGGGTCGCCGACCCGCCCGCTCTTCGCGCGGCGCGACCTCGCCGCGGAGCGCGCGCCTACGCCTTGACCTTCTGCGCCTCGGCCTGGACGACGGCGATGTCGGGCGCGTCCTCGCGCTTCATGCCGACCACGTTGTAGCCGCAATCGACATGGTGGATTTCGCCGGTCACGCCCGAGGCGAGGTCGGAGAGCAGGTACACGGCCGCGCCGCCCACATCATCGATGGTGACGTTGCGCTTCAGGGGCGCGTTCAGCTCGTTCCAGCGCAGGATGTAGCGGAAGTCGCCGATGCCCGACGCGGCGAGCGTCTTGATCGGGCCGGCCGAGATGGCGTTGACGCGGATGCCGTCGCCGCCGAGGTCGACGGCGAGGTACTTCACGCTGGCTTCCAGCGCCGCCTTGGCGACGCCCATCACGTTGTAGTGCGGCATGTGGCGCTCGGCGCCCGAGTAGGTGAGGGTGAGCAGGCTTCCCCCCGGCCCCATCAGCGGCACGGCGCGCTGGCACACCGCGGTGAACGACCAGCACGACACCTGCATCGTCTGGACGAAGTTCACCTCCGACGTGTCGAGGTACTTGCCCTTGAGCTCGTCCTTGTCGGAATAGGCGATGGCGTGGACCAGGAAGTCGAGCCCGCCCCACGCCTCCTTCAGCGCAGCGAATGTGGTGTCGAGGCTCGCCCCGTCGAGCACGTCACAGGGATAAACCTTGTCGGAGCCGACTGAGGCGGCGAGCGGCATCACGCGCTTGCCCAGAGCCTCGCCCTGGTAGGTGAAGGCGAGCGCGGCGCCGTGCCTGGCGAGCGCGCGGGCGATTCCCCAGGCGAGCGAGCGATCATTGGCGACGCCCATGATCAGCCCCCTCTTGCCGGCCATCAGGGACGCGGTGTCGGCCATGTGATCCTCGACGCGTATCTGGGAATGCTGAGCCCGACGGCGGGTGGGTCAGGCGGCGGGCATCCTACACGAAACGTCCGGACGGTCAAATCCGGCGGCCGTGTGATCGTTGCACCGGGCCGGAACCGGCCAGCCGCATGGGATGTTCTGTGGGCATCGGTAACGCGTATACGGAGGTTGGCAATGGCGGTTCAAACGATGAAGGAGCTGTTCCTGCTCGGCTTGCAGGACATCTATTTCGCGGAGAAGGAGATCGTGAAGGCGCTGCCCAAGATGGCGAAGGCGGTCGCGTCGGACGAGTTGCGCGACGCCTTCGAGACCCACCTCGAGGAGACCAAGGGCCAGGTCAAGCGGCTCGAGAAGTTGTTCGAGTTGATCGGCGAAAAGGCGAAGGGCGAGACCTGCCCCGCCATCGAAGGGCTGATCGAGGAGGGCGAGGAGCTGATGAAGGAGACCAAGGACAAGCAGGTGCTGTCGGCCGGTCTCCTCGCCGGCGCGCAGGCGGTCGAGCATTACGAGATCGCGCGCTATGGCACGCTGTGTGCGTGGGCGCGCCAGCTCGGCCACGACGATGCGGCGGAGCTTCTCGAGGAGACGCTCGCCGAGGAGAAGAACGCCGACCGCATCCTGAACGAGATCGCGCTCAGCGAGGTGAACGTGCAGGCGTCGGCGTAGCCGGCGCCGCCATGCGAGACCCTCTCCGCCCTTCGGGGCGGAGAGGGAGCCTTCAACCTTCCTCCACCGCCAGCACGACGCGTTGGTCGCCGCGGCCCTTGCCGTCGGCGGTGCGCAGCCCGGCGTCCTTGATGCGGATCGTGTCGCCCGCCTTGGCGCCCTTCTTTACGCGGATGCGCGCCTCGCCCGCCAGCGTTGGCACCGTGATCGTGCCGCCCTTCGCCGCGCGGCCGGCGTCGATTGTGGCGGTGACCACGATGTCGTCGCCGTCGCGCGCGAAGCGTGCGTCCGGCCTGACGTTGACCTTGAGGTTGAGGTCGCCCGGCTCGCCGCCGCCATAGCCGGGAAAGCCCCAGCGCGGGAAGTTGAGGATCGTCCCGTCCGCCGTCGCCGGCGGAATCTCCACCTCGAGCTCGACATTAGTGGGAAGCTTCACGGTGCGCCGCACGCCGCGCGCGGCCCCGAGGAAATCGACCGTGATCTCGTGGAACAGATTGTCGCCGTTCAGCCACATCGACGTGCCGCCGCGCCCACGCCGATTGCCGGCGATGTCGCCGACCAGGTCGGATTCGCGGTCGCCCGCGCCGAAGCGCTCGTCGAACTCGGGCTCGTGCTCGGGCATCTCGCCGAAGGCGAAGCCAGCGCCCCAGGTGCCGCGCGCCCGCGCCTCGGCATAGCGCTTGCGGAGCGAGGCGTTCGACAAGGTCTCGTAGGCCGAGGCGATCTCGCGGAACTTCTCGGCGAGCTCGGCATCGTCGGGGTTCACGTCGGGGTGGAATTCCTTGGCGAGCTTCCGGTAGGCCGCCTTGATCTCCTTCTGGGTGGCGTCGCGCTCGACGCCCAGGATCGCGAAGGGGTCTTTCATGGTTCGGCCGCCGCTCGTTCGGGCGGGGAACTATAACGGCGGCGCGGAACCCGTCAATTGCGGCGGCGGGAGGGCGGGGTGCGCAGCGCGTCGCGGAGCTGGGAACGGGCGGGCTCGGGAAGGGTGGCGACGGCGGCGGCGACGCGCTTGAGCTGCGCGCGCAGCGCGTAGACCTGGTCGATCAGCGGCAGGATGACGGCCATCGCCTCCTCGTCGATCTCGAGGTCGCGGCGCAGATCGCAGATCATCTCGATGCGCGCCACGTCGGTCTCGGAGAACTCCCACCCGCCGACGGCGCCCTCGGGCAGCACCCATTCGCGGGCGATCCAGGTCTCAAGCTCGACCCGCTCGATGCGGCAGCGGCGCAGCACCTCGTGGAGATCGCTCATCTCAACCCATCCCGGCCTTCTTGCGCACGTCATAGGGGTGGTCCTTCGCCCAGTTCTTGACGAAGGATTTGAGGTCGTCATCCGGCGCGTCGGGGAGCACGACCGTGAGCTTCACGAACTGGTCGCCGCGCGTCCGGGTGCGCGAGTCAAGCACGCCGCGCCCGCGCAGGCGAAGCGTCGTGCCGGTGTTCGCCGCCGCCGGCACGGTGAGCGCAACCGGGCCGCCGACGGTCGGCACCTCGATCTTCGCGCCCTCGACCGCCTCGTAAAGCGTCACCGGCACCTCGACATGGATGTCGTTGTCCTTGCGGGTGAAGAAGGCGTGCGGCTCGATATGGATCTCGATGAAGGCGTCGCCCGGCTCCCCCCCGCCGATCCCCGGCTCGCCCTGGCCCTTGAGGCGCAGGGTCTGGCGGTCGCGCGTGCCCTCGGGGATCGCGACGTCGATGGTGCGCCCGTCGGGCAGGGTGATGCGCCGCCGCCCGCCGTTCGCGGCCTCGAGGAAGCCGACGCGCAGCGTGTAGGAGACGTCGGCGCCCGGCATGCGGATCGAGGCGCGCTGGCGGCGGCCGCCGCGCGCCGCGCCTTGCGCCGCTGCTTGGCCGAACAGGTCGGCGAAGACGTCCTCGGCGGAAAAGCCCGGCCCGCCGCCTTCGCCGTACACGTCGTAGTACTTGGCACCCTCGCCGGCGTCGGCGTAAGAGCGGTAGTACTGGCGCGGCGGGCGCTCCTGGCCGGCTTCGTCGATCTCGCCGGCGTCGAACCGGCGGCGCTTCTCGGGATCGGACAGAAGGTCGTAGGCCGACTGCAGTTCCTGGAACTTCTCCAGCGCCGACTTGTCGCCCGGATGCAGGTCCGGGTGCAGCTTCTTCGCCCGCTCGCGATAGGCCTTCTTGATGGCGTCGGCACTCGCGTCCTTCGCGAGGCCCAGCACCTCGTACGGGTCACGCATAGCGCGGCCCGGTCAAGCGGCGGCGGCGGAGGGCGCCTGCGGGCGCCCTCCGCCGCCGGTGGGACGCGCCGGATGCTGTCAGTGGACGATCTTCCACGATCCGTCCGGCTGGCGGCAGGCGGTGCCGTAGGCCTGCTGCTGCTGGCCGCCGACATTCACCGTCGTCTGGTATTCCCGGCAATAGTTGCCCGTTTGGTCGCGCCCGTCGCGCATCGGGGTGATGGTACCGGAATGGCCCGATTCGGGGTTGTTCCAGGTGATGCGCTCGCCGACCGGCGCGGCATAGGCCTGCTGCTGCGCCTGCATGGCGTATTGCTGGTCGGCCTTGTCGAGCGACTTGCCGACCTCCGAGCCGACGAACAGGCCCAGGAGCGCGCCTGCCGCCGTCGCGGCGAGCTGGCCCGACCCGTGGCCGATCTGCGAGCCCAGAAGACCGCCTGCCGCGCCGCCGATCAGGGCGCCGCCGGTCTGCTTCTCGCCGTAGGGATTGTTCTGGCACCCGACGAGGGCGATGGCGACCAGGCCAGGAATGACGAATTTCAGGAATCTCATGCGTTTTTGTCCCCTCTCCGCATGCCGAGACTGTGCCGCCAACACGGTCCATTGACAACGAATCCATCGCGGACGCAGCCCGTACCCCTTTCAGATAGTCACTGCTATACAGGCCGCGCAAGCCCTTCGCGCTGCGGCATCGGTCACAGGGGACGCATGGTTAACGCCGAGGACGAGGACCCGTTCGCGCTGTTCGCCGCCTGGTTCGCCGAGGCCAAGGCGCGCGAGGCCGGCGACGCCACCGCCATGGCGCTCGCCACCGCCGACGCACAGGGCGCGCCCAGCGTGCGCATGGTCCTCCTGAAGGACGCCGACGCGCGCGGCTTCACCTTCTACACCAACACCGAAAGCCGCAAGGCGGGCGATCTGGCCGCCAACCCGCGTGCGGCGCTCGCGTTTCATTGGCCGGCGCTCAAGCGCCAGGTGCGCGTCGAGGGGCGGATCGAGCGCGTGAGCGAGGACGAGGCCGACGCCTATTTCGCCTCGCGCCCGCGCGGCAGTCAGATCGGCGCCTGGGCGTCCGACCAGTCGCGCCCGATGGCGCACCGGTTCGACCTCGAAAAGCGCGTGGCACAGTTCACCGCGAAGTTCGGCCTCGGCGCGGTGCCGCGCCCGCCTTACTGGACTGGCTACCGCCTGGTGCCCGACGCCATCGAGTTCTGGCGCGAGATGCCGTTCCGCTTGCACGACCGCGTGTGCTACGCCCGCACCGCCGCCGGCTGGTCGCAGGAACGGCTGTATCCGTAGCGCCCGCTGCCCATATTGAGAGGCGATGTCCAACCCGCCGTCATAGCGAGGCGCGCAGCGACGAAGCAATCCAGAATATCGAGGCGGTCCTGGATTGCTTCGCTTCGCTCGCAATGACGGTAACTGACGGCGAACCGTGACCCGCGACGCCCGAGCCGAGACCGTCGCCTTCCTCTCGCAGCCCGGGGCGTACGGGGGCGCGGGGCCGGTCGAGCACACCGAGACGCATATCTCGCACGTCTTCCTGGTGGGCGGGCGCGCCTACAAGCTGAGGAAGGCGATCAAGTTCCCTTATCTCGACTATTCCACCCTGGAGAACCGCAAGCGCTTCACCGAGGCCGAGGTCGCGATCAACCGGCGCACCGCGCCCGACCTGTATCTGGGCGCAGCGGCGGTGGTGCGCGGCGCGGACGGCGCTCTGGCGCTCGGTGCGCCGGACTCGACGCCGGCCGGCGAGCCGGTCGACTGGGTGACGGTGATGCGCCGGTTCGACTCCGACGCTTTGTTCGACCGGATGGTCGCGGCGGGGAAGGTGGACGGCGCGCTCGCCCGCGACCTCGCCGACGCAATCGCCGCCTTCCACGAGGCGGCCGAGCCCGATGCCCGCTTCGGCGGCGCCGACGCCATCGCGCAGACCATCGACGCCAACGCGCGCGACATTGCTGCCGCGCCGGACATTCTCGACTCCGCAACGGCGGCGACGCTGGAAACGCGCTGCCGGGCGGCGCTCGACCGGGTGCGCGGCCTGCTCGACGCGCGGCGCGATGGCGGCCTCGTCCGCCATTGCCACGGCGATCTGCACCTCCGCAACATCTGCCTGGTCGACGGCCGGCCGACCTTGTTCGACGCCATCGAGTTCAGCGACTCGCTGGCGCGGATCGACGTGCTCTACGACCTCGCCTTCCTCTTGATGGATTTCGAGCATCGCCGGCGCCGCGACCTCGCCAATTCGGTGATGAACCGCTACCTCGCGCGCCGGGCGGACTATGCGGGCCTCGCCGCCATGCCTTTGTTCCTCGCGCTGCGCGCCGCGATCCGCGCCCATGTCGGCGCCGCCGCGGCGAAGCAGCATGGCGACGCGGCACTGGTGCGCGAGGCGGCCGCCTATCTCGATCTCGCGGTCTGCTTCCTCGATCCGCGGAAGGCGCGGCTCGTGGCCATCGGGGGGCTTTCGGGCAGTGGCAAGACGACAATCGCTGCGGCCCTCGCCCCATCCCTCGGCGTGGCGCCCGGCGCGGTGGTGCTGCGCTCCGACGTGATTCGCAAGCGGATCATGGGGGTCGCGCCGGAAACCCGTCTCGGCCCCGACGGCTATCGCGAAGACGTCACGGAGCGGGTGTATGCCACCATCCGCGAGGAGGCGCGTACGGCGCTGCGGGCGGGCTACGCGGCCATCGCCGATGCGGTGCACGCCCGGCCCGGGGAGCGGGCGGCCATCGAATCGGTCGCCCACGATTCGGGCGTGAAATTCGACGGGCTCTGGCTCGACACGCGGGCCGAAACCCTTGCCAGCCGCATCGGCCGACGCGAGAATGACGCCTCGGACGCGACCGCCGACGTGCTGCGCAGCCAGACGGGCTACGCACTCGGAACGATAAGCTGGCGGCGCGTCGACGTGTCGGGAGACGTGGCGGACACCATCGCCCGCGCCCGTGCCCTTCTCGACGGGCAAGCGGACGAACCGGTCTAGCTTGCGAACGCGGGGCCCCGCCCCGTGGGGAAAGGCAGGGAGCATGAGAACCATCCTCGTTCCGGTGAGCGCGGCGGAGGTAAGCCTGCCCGCGCTCGAGACCGGCCTCAAGCTCGCCGAGCGGGTGGGCGCCCATATCGAGGTGTTGCACGTCCGCGCCGATCCGAAAAGCCTGGTGCCCTACGCGGGCGAGGGCATGAACGGCGCGATGATCGAAGAGATCATGGACGTGACCGAGCGGGAGGGCACCGACCGCGCAAGCCGCGTCCGCGCCATGTACCAGAAGTTCGTGCAGGACAAGGCGCTGAAGACGGCGGGCGCGCCCAGCGGCGATCGCGCCGTCACCATCTCCTGGCGCGAGGAGCTGGGCCGCGAGGACGAGGTGGTGGCGCTGCGCGGACGCCTTGCCGACGCCACGGTGGTGGGCCGGCCGATGCGCGACGCGCCGCTGCCCTCGCCGATCACGCTGGAGGCGGCCCTTCTCGAGACCGGCCGCCCCATCGTCATCGCGCCCCCCGGCGGGGCCGAGACCGTGGCCGCGCATTGCGTCGTCGCCTGGGAGGGCACGATGGAGGGCGCCCGGGCGGTCGCGGGCGCGCTCGGCGTTCTCGCCAAGGCCGAGCGGGTGACGGTGATGGCCGGGCGCGGCTCGGCCGAGCCCGCGCTCCCGCCCGAGGAGTTCCGCGACTATCTTGCCTGGCAGGGCATCGGATCGACCGTGCACCGGTTCGACCCCGGGAACACCGAGATCGGCGCCGCGTTGCTCGGGGAGGCGATGCTGCTGCGCGCCGACCTCCTGATCAAGGGCGCCTACTCGCAGAGCCGGCTGCGCCAGATGATCCTTGGCGGGCGCACGCGCCACATCATCGCCAACACGCAGATCCCCGTCCTGCTCGCGCATTAAGGAGCGTTCCGTGGCCCTGAAGCAGATCAGACTGGAGCTCGCCCGCACCGCCGACCATCCCGATGGCAGCCACGACGACGGCTACGAGTTCGTCGCGCCGCTGCGCGACGACGGCCATATCGACGCCGAGGCCTATCGCGACGTGCGCGAGGCGTGCTCGGTGCGCCGCTTCTGGAAGGGCGAGGACGACCAACACGGCATCCTGATCCGCACTTCGGGCCACCAGTGGGCGTTCTCCTACGAGCTGGGCGAGGCGGACGACGAGCCGATCGCCCGCTTCGCCGCGCACGCCTTCAAGGAGGGCGAGTACGTCACCGTCACCGAGCATGACGGGGTGGCGCGCCCGTTCCGCGTGATCTGGGTGCGCGACCCGCCGGCGCTCAAGGGCGCATGAGTGCGGACCGCCGGACGCTGGTGCTGACCGGCGCGAGCCGCGGGATCGGCCACGCGACGGTGAAGCGGTTCTCGGACGCGGGCTGGCGCATCATCACGTGCTCGCGCGAGGACGTGCCGGAGGAGTGCAAGCGCGACCCCAACTGGTCGCACCACATCCCGACCGACCTGGGCGACGCGGCGAGCGTCGAGCGCTTTATCGAGAAGACCAACGCGCTGATCGGCGACGGGCCGCTGCACGCGCTGGTCAACAACGCCGGCGCCTCGCCCAAGACGCCCTACGCCGAGCGGCTCGGCTGCCTCAACGGCGACATGGCGGCGTGGCGCGGCGTGTTCGACCTGAACCTGTTCGCGCCCTTGGCCCTCGCGCGCGGCTTCGCCGCGGCGCTCCATCGCGGCAAGGGGGCGATCGTCAACATCACCTCGATCGCCGGCCACGAGATCCACCCCTTCGCCGGCTCGGCCTACGCCATCTCGAAGGCGGCGCTCTCGGCGCTGACGCGCGAGCTCGCGGTGGAGTTCGCCGAGATGGGCGTGCGGGTCAACGCGGTGGCGCCGGGCGAGATCCGCACCGAGATGATCGGGCCGGACTATGACGCGCTGATCCCGCGCATTCCGCTCGGCCGCATGGGCACGCCCGACGAAGTGGCGGCCTGCGTGTTCCAGCTCTGCGGGCCCGATTTCGCCTACGTCACCGGCACCGAGATCTTCGTCACCGGTGGACAACACCTGGTGTGAAGTTGCGCGGCCTGTGGATGAAGTTTTCCCCACGCCGCTAATCGCGGGGATAAGAATTGACCACAGAGACGCAGAGAGGGAGACGGGCAGGGTCGCCCCGCACTTTCCCTGTGGATCGAATGTGGACGGCGAATTTCTGGCAACACATTGAGCCATAAGCACATTTCTGCGATGCTGCGGCCATGAGCGAGCCCGCGTTCCTGCCCGGTGAGGCGTACCGTCCGCTGAAGGACGAGCACCCGACCGGACTGTTGCCGTCGCATGCGCTGCGCGCGCTGATCCGCGCCGGCGAGATCGCGGCGCCCGCCGGAGTCGGCGAGGACCAGGTTCAGCCGGCCAGCCTCGATCTCCGCCTCGGCCGGGTCGCGTGGCGCGTGCGAGCGAGCTTCCTTCCCGGTCCGGACGCCGCCGTCGCCGACCGCATCGCGCGCTTCCGGATGCACGAGATCGACCTGACGCCGGGCGCGGTGTTGGAGCGCGGCTGCGTCTACATCGCGCCGCTGCAGGAGCAGTTGAAGCTGCCCTCGCGCATCGCGGGCGTCGCCAACCCGAAAAGCTCCATCGGCCGGCTCGACGTGTTCACCCGTCTGATCTGCGACCGCGCCACCGAGTTCGAGCGGATCGAGGCGGGCTACGAGGGGCCCCTCTATGTCGAGATTTCGCCGCGCGCCTTCTCCGTGGTGGTGCGCGCCGGCTCGCGCCTTAACCAGCTCCGCCTCCGGCGTGGCTCGCCGGTGGTGGGCGAGGCGGCGCTGCGCCGCCTGCAGGACGAGGTCGGGCTCGTCGACCGCGCCATCGGCCGCGACGAGCGCCTCGCCGACGGCATCCCGATCGCCGTCGACCTCGCGCCGCGCGGCGACGGCGCGCCGGTCGGCTACAAGGCGCGCAAGCACACCGGGCTGATCGACGTCGACCGCGTCGGCCGTTACGACCCGGCCGAGTTCTGGGAACCGGTGGTGCCCGGCCGCGACGGCGGCGTCGTGCTCGATCCCGACGATTTCTACGTGCTGGCGTCGAAGGAGGCGGTGACCGTGCCGCCCGGCTACGCCGCCGAGATGCGCGCCTACGACACGTTCGTGGGCGAGTTCCGCGTGCACTATGCGGGGTTCTTCGACCCGGGCTTCGGCTACGCCGAGCAGGGTGCGGGCACCCGCGCGGTCCTGGAGGTGCGCTCGCACGAGGTGCCGTTCCTGCTGGACGACGGGCAGATCGTCGGGCGGCTGGTCTACGAGCGGCTGACCGGCACGCCGGACAAGCTCTATGGCGGCGCCATCGGCTCGTCCTACCAGCGCCAGGGCCTCCAGCTCGCCAAGCAGTTCCGGACGGTGTGAGTTACCATCCTCGTCATTGCGACGAGCGCAGCGACGAAGCAATCCAGGAATCGAGGAGCGGCCGTGGATTGCTTCGCTCCGCTCGTAATGACGGGCGGAAAGATGTGTCGCGCGGGCAATAGCCGAGTCCTCGCCCCCGGCGTAAAATCGAACCATGCCAACGACCGATCCTTCGCTGTGGCGTCTGCTGCGCGAACGACCGGCGTTGCGCGGCTTCATCGCCATCCGGGCCGCCGACGACCTCGGCTCCAACATGCTGAACGTCGCCATCGGCTGGTACGTCTACGTGGCGACCGGCACGCCGATGGGGCTCGCCTATGTCGGGCTGTCGCAGTTCCTGCCCAACCTCGCCGTCGCGCTGGTGGCCGGCCAGGTGGCCGACCGGTTCGACCGGCGGCGCGTGCTCGGCGTCGCGCTCACCGTCCAGGCCGTCTGCCTCGCGGTCTTCGCTGTATGGGCGTGGGTCGCGCCGCCGACGGCGGGGCCGGTCTACGTCCTGCTGGTGGTCATCGGCGCGGCGCGCGCCTTCAACGCACCGTCCTCGGCGGCGCTGCTGCCGCGCCTCGTCGACGCCGGCGAGTTTCCCCGCGCTGTTGCCGCCGCATCGTCGATCTCGCAGGTCGTCCGGATCGCCGGGCCGGCGGTCGGCGGGATCGTCTATGCGGTGGGAGGGCCGGTGGTGTTCGCCCTCTCGATGGGCCTCGCCGGGCTCGCCGCCGGGCTCGCTTATGCGCTGCCGCCCGGTCGGCCGCAGGCGGCGAGTGCGTCGGCCGCGACCGCGGACCGCAGTATCCTGGGCGGCATCCGCTTCATCCGCGCGAACCGCATCCTGCTCGCCCTGATCTCGCTCGACCTCTTCGCGGTGCTGCTCGGCGGCGTGTCGGCTTTGATGCCGATCTATGCCCGCGACATATTGCTGACCGGCCCGATCGGGCTCGGGCTGTTGCGCTGCGCGCCGGGCGCCGGCGCCGCCATCGTCGGCTTCGCTCTGGCGCAGCGCTCGGTCGGGCTCGGCGCGGGGCGGTTGATGCTCGCCTGCGTCGCGGGCTATGGCTGCTCGATCGTCGGGTTCGCGCTCTCGACGCATCTCTGGCTGTCGCTCGCGGCGCTGCTCTGCGCCGGCGGGTTCGACATGGTCAGCATGGTGATCCGGCAGACCTGGATCCAGCTCACCACCCCCGACGAGATGCGCGGCCGGGTGAGCGCGGTGAACTTCCTGTTCGTCGGCGCCTCGTTCCAGTTGGGCGAGTTCGAGTTGGGCGTCACCGCGGCCTTGTTCGGCACCGTCACCGCGGCCGCGCTCGGCGGGATGGGCACGCTCGCCGTCGTCCTCTTGTGGTCGCGGCTCTTCCCCGAGCTGCGCCAGACGCAGCGCCTGGCCGCGTCTACAGTTGCGCCCTGAGGTTCCGGAACCAATCGAGCCGCCCCCGGGCCTCTTCGGCGTCGAGTGCGAGCCAGGAGGCGAGCCGGCCCGGCTCGTTCGCGTGGCGGGCGCGCAGGTCCTCGATGCGCGCGAGCTCGGTCTCGCACGCCTCGATCATCAGCTCGGCCTGGGCGCGCTGCGCCGCGGGATCGAGCAGGTGCAGGGACCGCATCTTGAGCGCGAGCACGAGGCGCGCGACCCCGTCGAACGGCCCGCGCACGCCCGAGTTCAGCAGCGCCGCGAGCTCGGCGCGGCCGGCGTCGGTGAGCGCGAGGCGCGCGTCCGGCCCCGGCTTGCCCGTGCCGCCGCCCTCTGCCGCGATCAGCCCTTCGAGCCGGTAAAGCTCCAAGGACGAGCCGGTGAACTCGAGCGATGGCCCGACGATCCGCGAGACGAAATGGCGGAGCGCCGTCGCGAGCGCGGCGTAGGTCAGCGGCTCGATCGCCAGCGTGCCGAGCACGGCGAGGCGCATCGCCTCCTTGGGCAGCAGCGTCCGGTCGCGATACATGCGGCGAGGATAGGGGGGCGGCGCTTGCCTGTCCACGCGAGGGCGCTAGACTGCGCCATCCCAACCTCGGAGGAAACGCCATGGACGACGCCGCCAAGAAGACCGCGCTTCGCATGATCCCCTACGGCATCTACGTGCTGACCGTCGAGGCCGACGGCGAAACGGCGGCGGCCACGGTGAACTTCGTCACCCAGACCTCGTTCGCGCCGCCTTTGGTTGCGGTCGGGGTGAAGACCGACTCGGGGGCCTACGGGCTGATCAAGAAGGCCAAGTCCTTCGCCCTCAACATGCTGGGCAAGGGCCAGCAGGGCCCGGCCTTCACCTTCTTCAAGCCCGCGAAGCGCGAGGGCGACACGATCTCGGGCGAGAAGGTGCGCAAGGGCCCGGCGACCGGCCATCCGATCCTGGAATCGGCGCCCGCCTCGGTGGAATGCAAGGTGGTCCAGATCGTCGAGCAGGGCGACCATCACGTCGTCATCGCGGAGGTCGTCGAGGCCAACGTCGCCAAGGAGCCCGCCGGGCGCGCCGACGACGCGATCCTCTGGATGAAGGATCTGGGCGAGAAGGTGTTCTACGGCGGGTAGGCTGTATCCGGCAGCGACTCCGCGTCCGCGGAGCTGTAATTGTCGCGAATAGTTCGCAAGAAAAAGGGCCCTTGTCGGCATGGACAGGCGGGGCCCCGATGCGACATGATAGGTGAGAACCCGGCCGCGCGGCGCGGCCGGGCGGCCCGTCCGAACGAGGAATCGGCCCATGGAACTCCCGACCAGTTCAGACTACCTCCGCATGAGCGTGGAGGAGTTCGACACCACCAAGCTTCTCCGTCACGCGGCGCAGCAGCGCGACCAGCGCGGCTTCGACAAGACGCTGATCATCGACGTCGACGCCCACCATTACGAATCCGAGTCGATGGCGGAGATCATCGAGTACATCCGCGACCCGGTGTTGCAGCAGCTCACCAGGTCGGCCGGCCAGACCCGCGCCGGGGCGGGCGCGCGTAATCCCGGCTTCCAGGACATGGGCGGGCGCGTCACGCGCTACCCGCTGCGCAAGCTGGAGCAGACCCCGAAGGACGGCACCCACCGCGACGTGCACCTGTCGCACCGCTGGATGGACGCGATCGGCATCGACTACATCTGCATGTTCCCGACGCCGATGCTGACGCTCGGCATGTCGCCCCAGCCGGGCGCCGAGAATTCGATGGCCTTCGCCTACAACAGCTGGCTGTGCGAGCGCGTGCTGAAGGGCAATTCGCGCATCAAGTCGATGCTCTATCTGCCGTTCAACGACCACGCCGCCGCCTACGAGATGGTGAAGGAGTTCGGCGGCCGGGAGGGCGTGATCGGCTTCATGATCACCTCGGTCCGCAACCGTCCCATCTGGGACAACGACTACATGAAGGTCTACAAGGCGATCGAGGACCTCGGCGTGCCGCTGGCGTTCCACTCGGGCTTCAACTGGGACGACCCGATGATGCGGAACGCCAACCGGTTCATCACCGTGCACGCGCTCGGCTTCACCTGGCACAACGTGTATTACTGCACGAACTGGGTGATCAACGCGATGCCCGAGCGGTTCCCGAACCTGAAGGTGATCTGGATCGAGGGCGGGCTTGCCTGGGCGACCTGGCTCTCGCAACGCCTCGACAACGAGTACCGGATGCGGTCGTCGGAGTGCCCCGGCCTCAAGAAAATGCCGTCGGAGTACTTCAAGGAGATGTACTACACGGCCCAGCCGATGGAGAAGCCGGACGACATGCGGCTTCTCGAGGACACGTTCCGCACGGTCAACGCCGAGACGCAGCTTCTCTACGCGTCCGACTATCCGCACTGGGACATGGACCTGCCGTCCACCATCTACGACCTGCCGTTCCTCAGCGAGCACGCGAAGAAGAACATCCTGGGCGAGAACGCGCGCAAGCTGTTCAACATGGACGTCAGCGACCGCTTCCCGAACTACAAGGCCGCGGCGGAGTAGCCGTTCGGCCCGATCGGAAGCGCGAAAGGGCGGGTGAACACCCGCCCTTTCCGTTGGTGGGAGGAACGAACCATGGGCAGGCTCGAAGGCAAGGTGGCCATCGTCACCGGCGGCGCGCAGGGCATCGGCGCGGCCTACGCCCGCGGCCTGGCGGCGGAGGGAGCCAAGGTCGCCATCTCCGACATCGATAGCGGCGCCAAGGTGGTGGACGAGATCCGCCGCGCGGGCGGAGAGGCGCTCGACGTGCCCACCGACGTCGCCGACGAGGCCGCCTGCCAGGCGATGGTCGCGAAGACCGTCGGCGGACTCGGCGGTCTGCACATCCTGGTCAACAACGCCGCCGCCTTCACCAACCTCGACCGCCAGGAATTCACCGACATCCCGGTCGAGCTGTGGGACCGGGTGATGGCGATCAACACGCGCGGCGTTTTCCTGTGCGCCAAGGCCGCCGCGCCGCACATGAAGGCGCAGAAATACGGCAAGATCATAAACATCGCGACCGGACGCTTCTTCCAGGGAGTGCCGATGTTCCTGCATTACGACGCCTCCAAGGGTGCGGTGATCGCCATGACCAAGGGCATGGCGCGCGAGCTCGGCGCCTACGACATCTGCGTCAACTGCCTCGCCCCCGGCTCGACCATGAGCGAGAACGTAAAGAAGAAGGGCGGCTGGGTGGCCTCTGGACGCGGCCAGTCGGACGTGGTGGCCGGCCGCGCCCTCAAGCGGCTGGAGGAGCCGGAGGACCTCGTCGGCGCCTGCGTCTTCCTCGCCTCGCCCGATTCCGACTTCGTCACCGGCCAGACCCTGCTGGTCGATGGCGGGGTGGGAATGCATTAGGGGCCGGGATCGCTGGACAGGCGCAGCGGGGCGTATTTAGATGCGGGCGACAAGGAAACGGAGACGCGCGCGGTGAACGACGCAGTCAGCAACAGCCCCCTGGCGCCCGCCCTCGCGCCGCGCGAGGACAGGTTCAACACGTTTCACGAGGTCATCAAGGCGGCGCGCAACAACATCACGCGCAACGCCTGGGACTACATGATCGGCGGCGCGGAAAGCGAGACGACGCTCCGCCGCAATCGCATGGCGCTCGACAGCCTGGCGCTGCGCCCGCGCGTGCTGCGCGACGTCTCCAACATGGACCGGACAACGACGTTCCTCGGCCACAAGCTGCGCCTGCCGGTGCTGCTTGCGCCGATCGGGTCCCTGCAGTCGCTGCACGAGACGGGCGCCATGGCGCCCGCCAAGGCGGCCGAGCAGTTCGGCACGATCTCGATCCTCTCCTCGGTCACCACGCCCAACATGGACGAGATCGCCAAGGAGACGTCGCACCCCAAGATCTTCCAGCTCTACGTGCGCGGCGACCGCGCCTGGGTCGACGATCATGTCGCGCGCGCCATCGACCTCGGCTACGCCGCCTTCTGCTTCACCGTCGATACGGCGGTCTACGGCAGGCGCGAGCGCGACATCATCAAGCGGCACCGCCCCACCGCGCGCCACCAACTCGACCCGATGGGGCCGCTCTACCAGGCGGCGCTCAATTGGAACGACATCCGCCGGTTCAAGGACCGCTACGACATCCCGTTGGTGCTCAAGGGAATCGCCACTGCCGAGGATGCCGAGACGGCGGTCGAGATCGGCTGCGACGTGGTCTACGTTTCCAATCATGGCGGGCGCCAGCTCGACCACGGGCGCGGCACCATCGAGGTGCTGCCCGAGGTGGTCGAGGCCGTCGGCGGCAAGGCGAAGATCGTGGTCGACGGCGCTATCAATCGCGGGACGGACGTGATCAAGGCCATGGCGCTGGGCGCCGACGCGGTCGCCATCGGCCGGCTGTGCGGCTACGGCGCGGCAGCCGGCGGGGCCGAGGGCGTGAACCGCGTGCTGGAGATCCTGGAGACCGAGATCACCGTGGCGATGGCCAATCTCGGCGTCGCGAGCTTCGCCGAGCTCGACGACACGTTCGTCCACAAGGCCCAGCCGACCAACCCGCCGCACGTGTTCAGCGCGTTCAACCATCTCGACATCGACCTCGGCGACTATTGAAGCCGGTCGCGTAACGGAAAGGATCTATTCCATGGCCAAGGAAATCTTCGTCGCCAAGTCGGACGAGCTGAAGGACGGCGGGCGCAGGCTGCTGATCGACGGCAGGACCGAGATCGGCGTGTACCGCATCAAGGGCAAGCTCTATGCCTATTCGAACCTGTGCCCGCACCAGGGCGGCCCCGCCTGCGAGGGCATGCTGATCGGCAAGGTGGAGGAGGTGTACGGCGAGAACTCCACCGTGCTCGGCATGCGCTTCAACGAAGATGAGATCCACATCGTCTGCCCCTGGCACGGCTGGGAGTTCAAGCTGGAGGACGGGGTGCACGCCGGGGGCGGCGCCTGCGACAAGTGGAAGCTGCGCAAGTACGACGTGGTCGAGCGCGGAGGCGAGATTTATGTCTCAGCCTGAGCCGGAAGCTTCCGGCCCGGCCGACCAGATCGCCGACGAGGCGGCGGAAAGCGCCGCCATCGAGGCGGCCTGCCGCGCGCTCGTCGCCGCGCGCGACAAGGGCGAGGCGGTCTCCGCCGAACAGGTCCAGGCGCTCCTCGCGCCCTTGGCCAAGCTCTACGCCGTGCGGTTCCAGGCGGGCGACCGGTTCTGGCCCTTCGCCAACGGGCGCGGCATGCCGGCGACGGCGGTGATGATCCTCTGCAACGCCATGCTGCGCAACATCAACTCCGAGACGTTCGAGCTCGCCATCTGGCAAGCCTTCTCCGGCAACGTCGCGCCGCCCCAGTCGGAAGAGCTGTAGGAGGGCGGGTCGGGGACCCGCCCCCACGATCGGATCGCGGGTATGTAGGGGCCGGTCCCCGACCGACCCCATTTCGTGTATTGCCTTACGCCGGCACCGGCACGCGGTGGAGCTTCATCGCCATCGCGACCGCCGAGTAGTAGCCCAGCAGCGCCAGCACCTCGGCGAGTCCGTCGCGGCCGAGCGCCTTCTCGGCACTGGCAAACACTTCGTCCGAACCGCCGCCCGGCGCCATGGCGATCTGGCAGAGGTCGTAGACCGCCTTCTCGCGCGGATCGGCCAGCTCCGGCGTGCGGCCGGCCTTGATCGCCTCGATCGCCGCCTGGGGATAGCCCAGCTCCAGGCAGCGCTTCACGTGTGCGGCCTGCACATATGCGCCCTGCCAGTGGGTGGCGATGATCACGATGGTGAGCTCGACCTCGCGCTCGGTGAGCGCGCCCTTCTTGTTGAGAAACGTGCCGATCGTCTCCATCGCTGCCGCGAGCTTGGGCGAATGGATCCAGATCTTGTAGGGGGTGAGCAGGCGGCCGCGGCCGGCGACCAGGTCGTCGAAGACCTTCTTCTGCTCGGCGGTCAGCTTGCCCTCGGGAATCTCGAGGATGCGGACGGGTTCTGCTTCGGCCATCGGTGTCCTCCCTGGATGAGCGGGGAGGACGTTAGGCGGCCGGCCGGGGCCGGTCAATCGATCGCGGCGCTATTCCGCGAGGCGGGCCATCAGCCCGTCGACTCCCTGGTTCTGGACCACCGCGCGGCACTCGTCGCCTAGCATGTTCATCAGGCTGATGCCCCCGACGATGACGTCGACGATGCGCGGTTTTTCCATCTGGTCTGCCATCATGAACCCGAGCGGGAGCGCGTTGCCCGGCGCGAGGGTAAGCCTAGCCGGCACCATCGCCCCCGCGCCCGGGTGGGTCACGTCGGACGGATCGCCGACGATGATCGCATGGGAGGAGCCGTCGAACAGGAACAGCGACAGGCGCTTCGCCACGTGCTCGCGCAGCGTGTCGACCAGCTTGGCATGGGTCTTGGGCTCCATGCGGTCCCAATAGCCGCCCAGCGCGCTGCGGGCGGCCGCGCCGAAATCGATGTAGTGCGCGAGCGCGTGGTTGAGTTCCGCCATGCGGCCACCGGCGCCGGGGCCGAGCTTCTACAGCGCGGCGATCTGGTCGGCGAAGGAACGCACCATGTCCGTGTCGCGACTCGCGGCACTCGGCGCATCGGCGAATGCCGGCAGTGTCAGGCTGAGAAGCCCCGCCGCGGCGAAGAGGGGAATGAGGACACGAATGGCACGGCTCCTTTTCCAGCAAACCTTGTGGAAAAGTGGCCGCGGTCACAGATCGTTCCGTTCTCCCAGGATCGCCACAGGCTCGTCACAATCCGGACACAGCGCAACAGCGGGATTGGCACGTCGTGGCCGGCTGGCCACAGCGGCCATACAACGTTAAAGGGAAGGGGCGCCGGTCGCCCGGCGCCCCGTTGTACTGGAACGTCGATCGGTGGCGCTTACGCCGCCTTGCCCTCGATCACGCCCTTGACCTTGCCGCCGATCGAGGCCGGCTTGGCGGCCTGGATCTCGATCTTGCGCGGCTTCATGGCCTCCGGCAGCTCGCGGACGAGGTCGACATGCAGCAGGCCGTCGGCGAGGCGCGCATCGGCGACGCGCACATAGTCCGCGAGCTGGAAGCGCCGCTCGAAGTTGCGTCCGGCGATGCCGCGGTGCAGGAAGGTTTTCGACTCCTCGCCGGGATCCTTGCGGCCCGCGATCACGAGCGCGTTCTCGTGCGTCTCGATGTTCAGCTCGTCGCGGCCGAACCCGGCCACCGCCATGGTGATGCGGTAGGCGTTCTCGCCGGTCCTCTCGATGTTGTAGGGCGGATAGGACACCGTCGAATCGTCGACGTGCAGAGCCGTCTCGAGCGCCTGGTTCAGGCGGTCGAAGCCGACCATTGTCCGGAACAGGGGAGAGAAATCAAACGTGGTCATGTCACATCCTCCATCAGAAGCGATATGCACCGCTGGCCCGCCAGGGGCCGGGCCGGAAACCGGACCCGCGAAGGGCGTCCGGCGACCAGCGATGTAAGCGCGCCCCGCGGGATTTCAAGACCCCGCACCGCCCGTTTTCCCCGTTGACGGCGCCTGCCAGCGGGCCGCAGTCTCATGCCCGCATCCGGCCTAAGGCCGGGCGCACAGGAAAAAGCGGACGGGCCGGGCAGGGACGGCGTGGCAACCACTCTCGAGGTCATCGGTCTTTCCAAGACCTACGCGGCCGGCGGCGGCACGGCGGTCCGGGCGCTCGACGACGTAAGCCTCTCGGTCGCCGAGGGCGAATTCGTCTCCATCGTCGGCCCGTCGGGCTGCGGCAAGACCACGCTCCTCAACATCGTCGGCGGTCTGGTCAACGGCTATGACGGGCGCGTACTGGTCGAGGGCAGCCCGGTGAACGGCGCCCACCGCGCCATCGGCATGGTGTTCCAGGAGGAATCGATCTTCCCCTGGCGCACCACCCTGGAGAACGTCGCCTTCCCGCTCGAGGTCGCGCGCATGGGCCGCGCCGAGCGCGAGGAGCGGGCGCGCCACTTCATCCGGCTGGTCGGGCTGGAAGGGTTCGAGCACCATTACCCGGCGTCGCTGTCGGGCGGCATGCGCCAGCGCACGGCGGTCGCGCGCGCGCTCGCCTACGAGCCGCGCATCATGCTGCTCGACGAGCCGTTCGGCGCGCTCGACGAGCAGACGCGTATGCTGCTGGGCGACAAGCTTCTCGAGATCCGCGCCGCGCTCAACCAGACGATGCTGCTGATCACCCATTCGATCACCGAGGCGGTGCAGCTTTCCGACCGGGTGCTGGTGATGACCTACCGGCCGGGCCGGGTGAAGCGCTCGATCGAGATCGACCTGCCGCGCCCGCGCACGTCCGAGGCGCTGGCCGCGCCGGAGTTCGGCCGCTATGTCGGCGCGATCTGGAACGATTTGCGCGAGGAGGCCTCGCGCGGCATGGCGGAGTTGGAGGAACGCCTCGCCCGGCGCTGACGACGGGGCACGAAGATGCGCTCAACGACCAAAGGGAGAGAAACGATGAAGACGATGTTCCGAGCGACCGCGCTTCTCGGCGTTGCGGCCAGCCTTGCCCTTGCGGCGGCGGCTGGACCGGCCCAGGCGGCCGACAAGGTACGGCTGGTGATCTCGACCAAGATGCCGTTCGAACTCTACGCGCCCGAGCTCGCGCAGAAGATGGGTTTCTACAAGGAGGCCGGGCTCGACGTCTCGATCATCTACGGCACCGGCGGCGCCGCGACCTTGCAGTCGATCATCACCGGCAGCGAGGACATCGCCACCGGCAACGGCTCGCTCGGCATCATCGCCGCCTATTCCAAGGGCGCCCCGGTCACCGTGATCGCGAGCTCCGGCCGCGGCACGGGCGAGGTGTACTGGTACGCGCCGGTCTCGAGCCCCGTGCATTCGCTCAAGGACCTCGACGGCAAGGAGCTGGCCTTTTCGCGGCCCGGCTCGACGACGCACCTGATCGCCCAGGTGCTCGCCAAGTCGATGCCCGACGTGCACATGAAGCTCGTCTCGGTGGGCGGCATGTCGGCGGCGCGCACCATGGTGATGTCGGGCCAGGTGGCGACGGCTTGGGCGGCGTTCCCCGCCAATTACGAGCTGGTGCGCACCGGCAAGGCGCGGGTGATCGCCAAGGGCGACCAGGCGGCCTCGCTGCAAGAGGACTCGATCCGCTTCGACGTCGCCAACCGCGACTGGCTGAAGTCGCACCGTGCCATCGCCGTCCGCTTCATGCAGGCGACGGCGAAGGGCCAGGACGCGCTCTACACCCCCGAGGGCATCAAGAGCTACGCCGAGCGCTGGAACATCAACATCGAGGATGCGATGCACGCGCCCGAATATACGCCGAAGAAAGATGTCACCTTTGCGCCTATCGGAAATCTCGACGGGCTGGTCGAGACCGCGCTCCGGCTCAAGATGATCAAGCAGCCGCTGACCGACGCGCAGAAGAAGGACATGGTCGACATCGTCTGGTCGCGCAACATGAAGAAGGCGATGTAGGACGCGCATGATGTCGGTGCCGAATCGCGCTGCTTTTCCCTCTCCGCCCCCAGGGGCGGAGAGGGAGAGTTGGCGGTCATGACCGCCCTGGTCCGCATGGCGCGGTCGTCGGTGGTCGTGGGGTTCCTCGGCGTCGTCGCGCTGCTCGCCGTGCTCGACCAGGCGGTGCGGATGGGGCTGGTGAACCGCCACGTCGTCGCCGAGCCTTCGGCGGCGCTGCTGTCGATCCCCGACCTTCAGGCCGACGAGCACATATTGGGCGCGTTCTTCCTCACCCTCGGCATGACCGCGGCGGCGACGGCGATCGCGCTCGCCATCGGCATCCCGTTCGGCTACCTCCTCTACCGTCGGCGCGTGCTGGGCGAGGCGTACGAGGGCTGGCTCGCCGCCGCCTTCTCGGCGCCGCTCGTGCTGCTGTACCCGCTGTTTCTGGTGATCCTCGGGCGCACCTACTTCACGCTGATCGTCATGGGGTGCATCCCCGGGGCGATCCCGATCATCATCCAGACGCGCCAGGGGCTCATGGCGGTGTCCGAGACGCTGCTCAATGTCGGGCGCAGCTTCAGCGCCGATCGGCGCCAGATGGTGCGCAAGATCCTGATCCCCGCCGCGGCGCCCAGCATGTTCAACGGCATCCGCATCGGGGTGATGTACACGCTGGTCGCCATCGTCGCGATCGAGTACCTGACCGATTTCGGCGGGCTCGGCCGCGTCGTCTCCGACACCTATTTCCGCTACGAGATTCCGGAAACCTACGCGGCGATCCTTTTCGTCATCGTGGTCAGCGTGCTGTTCTACGCCGCCTTCAACAGGATCGAACGATGGCTCAGGCCCGGGTGATCGCGCGGGCCGACGCGGCGCCGCCGCGCCGGCTCGCCTTCGGCAGCGACGTGTTCTGGGTGCGGCTCGCCACCGTCGTGGCCGCGCTTGTGGCGTGGGAGGCGCTGGCGCGCTCCGGCCTGTTCTACCGCGACGTGATCCCGTCGCTCGTGGCCGTCGCCCAGGCGCTGGTCGCGACCATCCTCGATGCCGCCTTCTACCATCATCTGGGCATCACCTTCCTCGAGGTCGTCGTCGGGTTCGCGGGCGGCGCGGCGATCGGCGTCGGCTCCGGCCTTGCGCTTGGCACGCGGCCCTTCCTGCGCCGCTGCTGCGAGCCGTATCTGAACGCCATCGGTGCGACGCCCAAGATCGTGTTCCTGCCGATCATCTTCCTGATGTTCGGCGTCGGCATCGAATCGAAGATGGCGAAGGGTGCGCTCTCGGCCTTCTTCCCCACCGTGTTCGCCACCACGCTTGGCGTCATGATGATCTCGCCCGTTCTGGTGCGCGTCGGGCACAGCTTCTCGCTCTCGGGCTGGCAGATGATCACCAAGATCTACCTGCCGGCGATGGTGGGGCCGGTGGTGGTAGGGCTGCGCCTGGGGCTCGGCGTCGCGATCATCGGCATCCTGGTGGCCGAGATCAAGTTCTCGTCGGGCGGGCTCGGCTATCTCCTGATCAACGACTACGACCAGTTCCAGATCGCGCCGATGTACGCGGTGATGATCATCCTGTTCGCGCTGGCAGCGCTCGCCAACTGGGGGATGACGCGGCTGCAGGCGCGGTTCTCCTACGGCACGTCGGTCTCGGCCGCGGGCGACCTCGGCGGGACGCGCTGACGCGACGACACATTGGGGAGACGAGAATGACCTTGACGATTTATGGCCTCGCAACATCGCGCGCCGCGCGCACCCTCTGGATGTGCAAGGAGCACAACATCCCGTACGAGCAGGTCTCGGTGAACCACCGGACCGGCGAGACGCGCAGCCCCGAGCACCTGAAGCGCAACCCGAACGGGCACGTGCCGGTCATCAAGGACGGCGATTTCGTCATGTGGGAATCGCTCGCCATCAACATCTACCTGGCGAACAAGTATCCCGGGCCGCTCACGCCCAAGACGCTCGAGGAACAGGCGCGCACCGTGCAGTGGACCGTCTGGGCGCATACCGAGATGGAGCCGAATTCGACCGCGATCCTGTTGAACACGCTCCTGCTGCCCGAGGACAAGCGCGACCCGGCCGCGGCGGAGCGCGGGCGCCAGGGCGTCAAGGGGCCGCTCGGCGTGCTGGAGGCGGAGCTCGCGAACAAGGACTACCTGCTGGGCGACCGCTTCACCGTGGCCGACCTCAACGTGGCGAGCCTCGCCTCGTCGCTCATCCGGGTGAAGTACGACCTCGCCCCGTGGCCCAAGGTCGCGGCGTATCTCGAGCGCTGCAACGCCCGTCCGGCCGCGGCCGCGGTGCGCGAGATGGCCGCGGCGGCGTAGGGCCGGCCGTCACCCCCTGGCCGCGTACCGGACCGCTTCCTCGGCGGCGCGGATCAGCGCGCGCGCCTTGTTACGGCATTCCTGGTACTCGGTCTCGGGGTCGGAATCGGAGACGATGCCGGCGCCGGCCTGGGCGTACATCACCGCCGTCCTTGACCAGCGCGGTGCGCAGCACGATGCAGGTATCCATCGAGCCGTTGGCCGAGAAATAGCCGACCGTGCCGGCATAGATGCCGCGCTTCACGGTCTCCAGCTCGTCGATGATTTCCATCGCGCGGATCTTTGGCGCGCCGGTCACGGTGCCGGCGGGGTAGCCCGCGATCAGCGCGTCCATCGCGTCGTGGCCGGGCGCGATCTCGCCCTCGACGTTGGAGACGATGTGCATCACGTGGCTGTAGCGCTCGATCATCATGCGCTCGGTGACGCGCACGGTGCCGATCTTCGCGACGCGGCCGACGTCGTTGCGCCCGAGGTCCAGCAGCATCAAATGCTCGGCCAGCTCCTTCTCGTCGGCGAGGAGCTCGTCCTCCAGCCTCTTGTCCGCGACGGCGTCGGCGCCGCGCGGGCGGGTGCCGGCGAGCGGGCGGATGGTCACCTTGCCGTCGCGCAGACGCACCAGGATCTCCGGGCTCGATCCCACCACGGCGAACCCGTCGAACGCGAGGTAGAACAGGAAGGGCGACGGGTTGGTGCGGCGCAGCGCGCGGTAGAGCGCGAAGGGGGGCAGGGCGAACGGCACCGAGAAGCGCAGGCTCGGCACCACCTGGAAGACGTCGCCGGCGGCGATGTAGTCCTTGGCGCGGCGCACCACGTCGCAGAACGCCTCGGGGCTCATCGAGCCGGTGACCGGGACCGAGATCGGCTGCACGGCGGCCGCTCCGTCCGCGTGCTCGAGCGGCCGGTCGAGGTCGGCGACGACGGCCGCGATGCGCGCCTCGGCGGCCTCGTAGGCGGCGCGCGCGTCGACGCCCGGCTGGGGGCGGACCGGCGTCACGACGGTCAGCGTGTCGTACACCGAGTCGAAGATCGCCATGATGGTCGGGCGCAGCAGGATGCCGTCGGGCACGCCCAGCGGATCGGGGTTCGGCTCGGGCAACCGCTCCATCAGCCGCACCATGTCGTAGCCGAGATAGCCGACGAGCCCGGCCGCCATCGGCGGCAAATGGGCGGGCAAGTCGATATAGGCGTCGGCGATCACCGCCCGGAGCGAGGCGAGCGTGCCGGCCTTCTCTCGCTCGAAGGCGGCGGGGTCCGCACCGGGGCGGCGGTTGATCTCGGCCCGGTCTGCGAAGGCGCGCCAGACAAGGTCGGGGTCGAGCCCGATGATCGAGTAGCGCCCGCGCGCGGCGCCGCCCTCGACGGATTCGAGCAGGAACGGGTTGCGCCGTCCGCGCGCGAGCTTGAGCATGGCGGAGACCGGCGTCTCCAGGTCGGCGACCAGGCTCGCCCACGCCACCTGCGGCCGGCCGGCGTCATAGGCGGCAGCGAACGCGGCGAACTCGGGCGCGACGGTCATCGCACGCGCTACTGGATCGAACTCGACCGCGTCGCGGTGGATCGTCACCTCGTAATCGTCGCGCAGCGCCTTATCGAACTCGGCCAGCATGTCGCGCTGCATCCCCTGGGTCAGCTCCTTCTTCACCGGGACGGCGTCGGCGGCGGCACCCGCGGCGGCGGCGGGCTTCACGTCGGTGAGCCGCGCCAGCGCGAACCCTGCGTCATAGGGCGCCATCACGGCCTGGCCGACGCTCGCCTTGAACAAAGGCGCGACCAGCTCGGGCGGCAGCGGCCCGGACGCGTCGTCCGAGAAGCGGTTGAAGGGCTGGGTGGTCGCCACCTTGAGGCCCATCTCCTTCGCGATCTTGTCGAGCGCCTCGCCGCCCTTGGCGCGATCGAGGAGCTTTTCGGCGCGGACGCGCCCCTCGGCCGTGCGCTTGTCGGCGCGCCACGCCGCAGCTACCTTGTCGCGCACCTCGTCGAGCGGGCGCACGGCGGGGGGGATCGCCTTGTCGACGCGCAGGACGAAATAGCCGCCGCCTTCGGTCTCCAGAAGGCCGCTCGTCTCGCCCGCCTTGGTCGCGAAGGCGGTCTTCAGGAATTTGGGGTCCTTCGGCAGGTCGGGCACGGCGACGCCACTCGGAAGCTGGCCCTTGGCGTCGATCGGCCCGACCTTCCCGGCCTTGGCGCCGACCTTGGCCGCCGCCTCCTCGAGGGTCGCGCCTCCGGCCATCGCGTCCTCGATCTTGTTGGCCGACTTGACCAGGTCGTTGACGGCAAGGTCGCGCGCCAGGTCGTGCACGATCTGGTCGCGCACGTCGGCGAGCGGCGGGGTGTGGCCGGGCTGGATATTGCCGACGGCGACGATGTGCCAGCCGAGCGCGGTGTGCACCGGCGCGCTGAATGCGCCCTGTTTCAGCTTGAACGCAACGTCGGCGAGGGCCGGCGTCAGGTCCTGCCGGGTGATCATGCCAAGGTCGGTGTCCTTGGGCGACTGGTGCGCGAGCTCCTTGGCGACGTCGTCGAGCGTGCGGCCCTGCGCGAGCTCCTCGTGCGCCTTCTTTGCGGTCGCCTCGTCGGCAAAGAGCACGTGCTTCACGTCGCGCCGCTCGGGCACCGAGAGCGACGGGAGCCGCTCCTGGTACGCTGCCTTGACGTCCGCTTCGGCGGGCTTGATCTCCTTCGCTACCTTGTCGGGGTCGAGGTAAAGCACAGTGAGCTCGCGCAGCTCCGGCGCCGTGAACATCGACTTGTGCGCGTCGTGGAACGCGGCCAGCTCGTCCTGCGTCGGCGCGGGGACCGGCGGCAGGCTCGCATTCGGAATGCGCAGGACGGTGGCGATCCGCTTTTCGGCCCGATAGCGGTAGATCGCGTGGTGCAGGGGATCGGGCACGGTCGCGCCGGCGGCGATGGCGGCGGTAAGCTGGTTCGACACCAGCCCGCCGCGCAGGGCGGCGACGTATGTCGCCTCGGTCATGCCGTTATTGGCGAGCGCCCGGTGGAACGCGTCGGCGTCGAACGTGCCGGCCGGGCCTTGGAAGGCCGGGTCGCTGTAGATCTGGTTGCGCACCAGCGAATCGCCGGCGACCAGCCCCAGATCGTGCGCCTTCTCCGACACCAGCGTGCGGTCGATCATGCCGTCGAGCGTGCGGTCGAGCAGCCCCATCTGGCGCGCTTTCTCGCTGTCGAAGTCGGCGCCCATCACGCGCTGGAGCTGCTCGATCGCACGGCGATACTGCTGCGCCAGCGCGTCGCGCGAGATCGAGGCGTCGCCGACCTCGGCCACCGTATCGCTCGACCCGCCGACGCGGAACACGTCGCCGATGCCCCAGGCCGCAAAGCTGAGGATCAGGAACAGCGACAGGATGCGGACCACCCACGTGGCCGCCTTGGCGCGCATCAACTCGAGCATGACGCGAGAATTTTCCTCTAACTTATTGGGCCAGCGGCCAGATATATGGGCACGATTTGCGGCATGATAGGGGCGCCGTCCGCCCCCCGCAACGGCGGATTTGGCGGCGCGCCGACGGCTACGGCCGGCTGACCGCGGCGTGGACCCTGAGCAGCGGCGCCACCTCCTCCGGCCGCCACTTGCGGCCGATGCCGCACTCGGTGGCGATGGCGAAGTCGGGCGCGTATTTCCGGGCGACGGCGATGCGCTTCCTGGTGCCGGCGGCGCCGTCCTCGGAATGGACGAGGCCGAGCACCAGCTCGGTCTCCTTGTGCAGCTTGAGCCTGTCCAGCGGCCGGAAATAGGCGTCGTCCGCCCGGTCGCGCGGCACCGGCATGGAGATCCACTGGATCGGCCGCCGGATGCCGGCGCAGATCATGTTGGCGAGGTCGACCGCCTTGCCGAGGTCGGCGGGCTGGATGAAATGCTGCCCGTCGAGATCGCCGTAGCAGAGGTGAAAGCCGAGCTCGACGTCCTTTGGGATCGGCTTCGAGATACGCGCGAGCCGCTCGACGGTCGCGGCCCCGGGGTTCGCCCAGCCGCCGGGATAGAAGCGGCCGTCGAACATCACCATCTCGATGCACACGTCCCACTGGATGGCGAGGTCCTTGTGCGGGACCTCGGTACAGATCTCCTTCACCTCGCGCAGCATGGCGCGCTCGTAGGCGGGCTCGACGGCGGCGTGAGCCGAGGGCTGGATGAACGGCATGACCACGCCGGCGGGCGTCGGCAGGCAGACCTGGAAGCGCACACCCCTGGGAATCTTCCCCGCCTTTCGGGCGCGCCTGAAATCCTCGTACGACGCGCGCGCCTCGCGCGCATAGCCGAGCTCGGGGAACCTGACGTCCTTCGCGGTCATGCCCGGGCGCAGCTCGAGGGCGTTCGGGTTGCCGCGCCGCGCCTCCTCGTCCTGGCGGCGGGTGGGGGCGAGGCCGAGGCTGGGCGCGCCGGCCGCCGGCGTCTGCAGCGCCAAATTGGCGCGCAGCACCGGCATCTGGAAGCTGATCCAGAGCCTGCGCCCGCCCGGCTCGCCGTCCGGGATGCGCTTGAGCCGCCTGCCCAGGATCTTGCCGCAGGTGGCGAACACTTCGTCGACCGTGTCGAGGTTGATGCTGCCATTGAGATGGACGTGGCGCGGCTGCGGCGCGGGCTTGGACATGGACCCTCTCCCTGAATGACGCGATGCCGGACGGATTTTGGCAGAGACGGGCGGCGCGGCTCAAGAAACGCGTGGACCCGTATGGCGGCACTGAACTACGCTCGTCCCAAATGGCGCCCGGTGGGACGGCGACGTGGAAGTGGACCGCAGGCGCGCCGCTCACTATCATCCGGCGAAACCGGACGTGGCGTCGAAGCGCGGCCGGGCAGGGAGGTAACCATGCGATTTGTTCGGCACGGCGCGGTCCGCGCCCTCGTCCTGGCGACGCTGACAGCGGTGCTTACCGCTTCGGCGGGAGCCGAGACGATCACCCTGAAATACGCCACCACCGCGCCGCCCGGCAGCCATATCGCGCGCTTCTTCGAGCGCCACGTGGCGGCCTTCAACAAGGTCGCGCCGGACGTGATCCAGTACAAGATCTACCATCTCACGCTCGGCAACATGAAGACGATCTACGACAACACCAAGAACGGCGTTGCCGATATCGGCTGGATCTCGCCGACCATGATCCCGGGCCAGTTCCGCAAGACCGAGTTCACCCGCCTGCCGGGCATGTGCGACGTCGCCGAGTACTGCTCGGTCGCGATCTGGCACGCCTACAAGAAGGGGCTATACGGCCACGAGTTCGACGACGTGCCGCCGGTCGCGATGCACTCCTACCCGCCTTCGATGATCAACCTGCAGGCGCCGGTGAAGTCGATCGACAACCTCGAGGGGCGCAAGATCGCCGCGCTCGGCAAGGAGGCGGCGGACTTTATCGAAGGACTTCACGGCACGCCGCTCTCGATCGGCCTCTTCTCGTTCTACCAGAGCCTGCAGAACCACGTGGTTTCGGGCGCGCTGGTCACCTACACGGCGTTCGACCCGTTCAAGCTGTCCGAGGTGGTGAACTGGCACTACGAGATCAACTCGGGCGGGTCGAACGCCTACATGGGCATTGCCAAGACCAGGTGGGACTCGCTTCCCGCCGCGGCGAAGAAGGTGATCGACAAGGAGGAGGGCGAGACATTCTCACGCGCCCTCGGCAAGTTCTGGGACGGCGTCGCGGTCTCGACGCGCGCGCGCGTCGCCAAGATACCGGGCCACCACATCGTCGAGGCGACGCCGGCGCAGAAGGCCAACATCCAGAAGGTGGTCGACCGCATCACGGCGGGCTGGGTGAAGGACGTGCCGGGCGCCGAGAAGCTGATCGACTTCGTCAAGGCCGACTACGAATCGCAGATCAAGGCGGCCGGGCGCTAGCCGCGCCGCCGGAAGGCGTCAAGGGAGGATCCTCATGTCGTACGCGAAGATTTTTGGACGGGCCGCCATCGGCGTCGCCGGGCTCGCCGTCGTGGCGCTTGCCGCGCCCGGCGCACGGGCCGAGGCGCCGACCCTCAAGTTCGGCACCACCGCGCCGCCCGGCAGCCACATCGCCCGCTGGTTCGACCGCTGGACCGCCGAGGTGAACAAGGTCGATCCCGCCGCGGTGCAGGTGAAGGTCTACCACAACACCCTCGGCAACACGCGGACCATGTACGATTCGATCAAGAACCGCGTCGCCGATTTCGGCTGGTTCAACCCGTCCTACTATGCCGGCCAGTTCCACAAGATCCACGTGACGGAGCTTCCCGGCATCGGCGTCAAGGCCGAGTACGGCTCGGTCGCGATCTGGCACATGTACGACCAGGGGCTGTTCGGCGACGAGTTCGCGACCGTCCACCCCATCGCGTTCCACATTTACCCGCCCACGCTGCTTCACACCAAGTTCCCGGTGAAGACCATCGCCGACATCAAGGGCCACAAGTTCGGCATCGTCAGCCGCGCCGACGGCGAGGTGCTGAAGCTCCTCGGGGCCACGCCCATCTCGGTCGGGCTCTACGCCTACTACCAGAGCATGCAGAACGGCGTAGTGGACGGCATCGCCTCGCAATGGACCGCGTTCGCGCCGTTCAAGCTGATGGAGGTGACGCGCTACCACATCGACATGCCGCTAGGCGGCTCGTCCGCCACCATCGCCTTCAACAACGAAAGCTGGAAGGCGCTGTCCGACGCGGCGAAGAAGGCGATCATGTCCAAGGGCGGCACCTACATGTCGCGCGGGCTCGGCAAGTTCTGGGACACGGTCTCGGAGCAGGCGGAGGTCTCGACCCTCAAGATGAAGGGCCACCATCTGGTCAAGTTCTCCAAGGCAGAGACCCAGCGCATCTACAAGGAGATCGAGCCTGCCTACACGGAATGGATGAAGAACACGCCCGACGCCGCCAAGCTTGCCGCCGCCTACCGCGCCGAGTACGCCAAGGCCGCCGGGAAGGACATGCACTGAGCCGCGTTGCCGGCAGCGCTCGCGTGCGACCTGACCCCCACCTGTCCTCCCGCTTGCAGGGGGAGGGACGCGCGGTTGCAGTTTCCTCCCCCCTGAAAGGGGGGAGGTCGGGATGGGGGTCGCTGTGCGCCCGCCGCACAAGCCGGGAGGTCGCGGCCCCGTGACGGTAGGACGGCTCGCCCGCGTCGATCTGGCGGCGGTCAATTTCTCGCGCTACGTCGCGACGCTCAGCGTGGTCTGCATGCTGGTGCTGTCGATTTTGACCGCGGTCGACGTGGGGCTGCGCGCGTGGGCGCGCTCGCCCATCGCCGGCTTCAACGAGATCGTCGAGCAGCTTCTCGCCGTCGCCATCGCCGGCTGCTTCCCGGGCTCGATCGCCCAGCGCCGGCACTTGACGCTCGACATGCTGTCGCGCTTCGTGGGCGAGCGCCGGGCGCAATGGTTCCGCACCTTCGGCGCCCTCGCGCTGTTCGCGGGGTTCTTCCTCCTCGCCTGGCGCATCGGCATCCAGTCCGAGGCGATCGCCGAGCGCGGCGAGACCACCACCATCATGGAAATGCCGCGCGGGCCGGTGATGTACACCATCACGGGCCTCCTGATCCTCTCCGTGCTGATCCAGGGGATCGTCTTCCTGACCACGCTGATGGGCGCGGCCGAAACGCCGCCGGCCGACGCGCGCGCTGCGCCCTCGGCCTGGCGCGGGATCGTCCGGTTCGCGCTGTGGGTGGCCGTGGTATGCGGTGTGTTCGCGCTGCTGTTCGAGCGGTTCGCCGCGCCGCTGCAGAGCGACCTCGGCCTCCTGTTCGCCATCGGCTTCATTTTCATGTGGACGATGGGCGCGGCGCTGGTCCCGCTCGGCGTCGCCATGATGCTGGCCGGCCTCGCCGGGCTCGCGGTGATCCTGGAGCCCGAGCAGGCGCTCTCGGCCTACGGCTCGATGCTGTCCGACTTCCTGGTGCGCATCGACCTCGCCGTCCTGCCGCTCTTCGTGCTGATGGGCAGCCTCGCCGCCGCGGCCGGGCTCTCCGACGACCTCTACCGCTTCGCCCAGGCGCTCCTGGGCCGCCAGCGGGGCGGGCTCGCGCTGGCCACCATCGCCGGTTGCGCCGGGTTCGGCGCGGTGACCGGCTCCTCCATCGCGACGGTCGCGACCATCGGCCGCGTGGCGCTCCCCGAGATGCGCAAGCGCGGCTATTCCATCGAGCTCGCGGCCGGGTCGGTCGCGGCGGGCGGCACGCTCGGCATCCTCGTGCCCCCCTCGGGCGCGATGATCCTTTACGCCTTCCTGACCGAGGTCTCGATCGGCAAGCTGTTCATCGCGGCACTCCTGCCGGCCTGCCTCGCCATCGCGCTCTACATGGCCGCCATCGCGATCATCGTCCGGCTCGATCCCAAGGCCGCGCCCGGCTCGCAGGCGTGGGACGTGCGCGAGATCGTCGATGCCGCCAAGGGCAGCTTCGCGGTGGTCCTCCTGTTCGGGGCGGTGCTGGGCGGCATCTATGGCGGCATCTTCACCGGCACGGAGGCGGCGGCGGTGGGCGCGGGCGGCGCGTTCGTCATCGCCGTCGCGCGCGGGCGCATCAACCGCCAGACCTTCCTGCAGGTGATGGCCGAGACGACCTCGACGACGGGCATGCTCTACATCCTGATCTTCGGCGGCATCACCTTCTCGTCCTTCATCTCGCTCACCGAGACGACGGAGGCCGTGGTCGCCTTCATCCAGTCGATGCATATCGCGCCCGTGCTGGTGATCGCGCTGCTGCTCGGCGTCTACATCTTCCTCGGCTCGGTGATGGAGGCCTACGCCATCATGCTGATCACCGTGCCGATCACCGCGCCCTTGATGCAGGCGCTCGGCTACGACCTCACCTGGTGGGGCATCATGCAGGTGGTGGTGATCGAGACCGGGCTGATGACGCCCCCCGTCGGCATGAACGTGTTCGCCATAAAATCCATCGCCGAAGACGTGCCGCTCGCGCGCGTGTTCAAGGGCGTGATGCCGTTCGTCGGCGCCGACGTGATCCGCATGACCATCCTCACCTTGTTCCCCGCCATCGTCACCTGGCTGCCGTCGACGATGCGGTGACGGCTCAGTCGGCGATCCGCACGATCTCGCCCGCCGCTGCGACATAGTCGAGCGCGTAGGCGAGCTCGCCCGGCGTCTCGGCATGGACGGCGTAAAGCGGCTGGCCGGGCGCCACCCGGTCGCCCAGCCGCACCGCCATCTCGACGCCTGCGGCCTTGGATTCCGGCGCGCCGGCCAGCTTGGCGACGTTGGCGAGTCGCCGGTTGTCGATGGCGGCGACGCGTCCCGCCTGCCCCGCCGCGACCGGGTGGCGGTGCGGCGCGACCGGCGGGATGCGAATGCCGCCCTGCGCCTCGCAAATGCGCTGGAACCGGTCCCAGGCGCGCCCGTCCGCGAGGATCGCGGCGGCGTCGGCCGTGCCCGCGCCCGCCGCCGACCGGCCGCTGAGCTCGAGCAAGGCGCCGGCGAGCCGGACGGCGCGATCGCGCAGGTCGGCGGGCGCTCCCGGCGCGTTCTGCAGCACGGCAAGAACGTCAAGCGCCTCCAGGGCCGGGCCGATGCCACGCCCGACCGGCTGGCGGCCGTCGGTGATGACGGCGCGGGCGTCGCCCGCCGCCACCATGGCGCCCGTCATCGCCTCCATCTCCGCCCGGTCGAGCGGGCGCGCGGCCAGCGCGGTGACCAGCGCGGCTAAGTGAATATCCGAATAGCGCCCGGCGACGATGTCGGCCACGATCTCGCGGAATGCCGCGGCGTCGAGGGGGCGCCCGAACACCTTGCTTCTGACCAGGCTCAGGGAGACGAGCGGACGGGGGTGACTGATCGCGATCTCGCCGCGATCCGCCAGTCCGAGAAGATGCCATGCCGATTCCGACAGACCGGCCTCGCCGGGGCCCAGAAAATCGCCCATCACCTCGTACAGCGTGGCTATGACCGAGCGCGTGCCGTGGCTGAGCTGGACGCGGGAGTGCGCGGTGAACCCTTCGGCGTGGGAAACGGGCGAATCCTGGGGCAAAAGGACCACCGCCTCCTGGCGGGTATCGACGCCGATGCGGCGCGCGCGCACCATGGGGGGCGCCGCCGGGCGGGTGTCGGGTCCGGAGCCGCTTTCGGTCATCGGCCGAAGCCTGCCCCATTCCGGCCCTATTCAGAAGGCGGATTCCTTCCTGAAATATGATTCGGGGAAGAGGGTCAGTGACGAATCCGTGCGTGGGGAGCGGCATGCGCCGTCGGGGTTGGTGCAGAAGATGGGCATGGCTCGCGCTGCTGGCGGGCCTGGCGGGCTGCGACTCGCTGCAGGAGGCGTTGGCGCCTCCGGGCGAAACGGCGGCAGCGCCCGCGACCGTGCCCAAATCCGCGGTGGAAAGCCCGCCCGCGGACGAGAAGAGCGCCGAATTGTCTCCGACACCGCATCCGCCCACGCGCCCGGCCCCGCCGCGCCTGCCGCCGCTCGATCCCGAGGCGCTCAAGGGGCTGGACCAGCAGCAGGCGCTCGACCTCTTCGGCCGGCCGCACGACATTTCCGAGGCGGCGCCGGCAACGGTCTGGCATTACGCCGAGAAGGGCTGTCAACTCGACCTCTTCTTCTACATGGACCTCGGAACTCACACCTTTCACGTGCTGAGCTACGAGTTCCGGCCCCAGGACCGGTCCGTCGCGGTGCAGCGCACCTGTCTCAATCGGCTGCGGGAGGCCAGTCGTGCCCACTGACGTGAACTTTGCGGAACTGCGGAGCGGTCGCATCGTCATTGTCGACGACGACGCGCTGTTTCGCGAATCGCTGGAACGCAACCTCGGCGACGCGGGCTACCGCGTGACAGGCTTCGAGGGAGGGGAGGCCGCACTGGCCGATATCTCCGGCGCCGAGCCGCCCGACCTGGTGGTGCTCGACTGGCGCATGCCCGGCATCACCGGCATCGAGGTGCTGCGTCGGCTGCGCACCTCGGCACCCGACTTGCCGGTGATCTTCCTCACGGCGCTCTCCGACCAGATCTACGAGGAGGCGGCGCTGATCGGCGGCGCGGTCGATTTCGTCGAGAAGACGCGGTCCTTCGCCATCCTGCTCCGGCGCATCGAGCTCGCCATCGGCACCGCGCGCGAGACCGCGCCCAGCAATGGCGCCCATGCGCCGGCGGCCATCGAGCGCATCGGGCCGCTGGAGCTCGCCCATGACACGGCGCGGGCAAGCTGGAACGGTTCTCAGGTCGACCTTACCCTGGGCGAATACAACATTGTGCGGTATCTTGCGGAGCGCGCCGGCCAGGACGTGCGCTACCGAGAGTTGTACGACCTGGTGCGCGGCAAGGGCTTTATCGCCGGCGCGGGTGCCGACGGCTACCGCGCCAATGTACGCACCTTCATCAAGCGTATCCGACAGAAGTTCCGCGACATGGATCCCGCGTTTGACCGTATTGAGAATTACCCGGGCTTCGGATACCGCTGGCGACAGGATGACGCAGACCGGACGGCGTGACCGCCGCCGCTTGCTCCTGACGCTGCGGCGCTCCTTCGCGATGAAGATGGCGCTGCTGGTCGTCGTCTTCGTCGCGGTGCCCGTGATCGTCTACAACGAGCTGCGCGACGCCGATCAGCAGCAGCAGCAGCTTTTGGTTAAAAGCGTGCGCGACCGCGGCCGTCTTGTGGCGGAGAGCATGCGCCCGCTCCTCGAGCGCGACCAGGCCAAGGCCGTCACCAAGCTCAGCCAGGCGATCGAGCCGCTGGCGACGCCCGACCTCAACGTCAAGGTGCTGTTCCGCCCGGAAGGGGCGAGCGGCAACGGCACATTCTACTACGTCGCGGCGGCGCCGCCGGTGCCCACGGCGTATCTCGAAAGCGAACGGGTCGATCTGATGGCGTCCGGCATCTTCGATCTGGTGCGCGATTCGTGCTCGTCCTTCGCCTCGCCCGCGCTGCGCTACACCAACCCCTCGGGCAAGGAGGAGGTGCTGACCTCGGTCAATCCGATCCTCACCAAGGCCGGCTGCTGGGTAGTGATCACGTCTTCGACCGCCGACGACATCCTCGGCTCGTCGCTCGGCCAGCCCTACTGGAAGACGCCCGAGGTGCGCGTCGCGGCCGCGATCTACCTGTTGATGGCGCTATTCGTGATCTCGCTGTTCGCCGACGGGGTGCGCTCGCTCCGCCACTTCGCCCAGGTCGCCAGGCGCATCCGCATGCGCGGCAAGATCGAGGGCTCCTTCGCCGACAAGGCGGTGGTGCCCGAGCTCGCGCCCGTCGCGCGCGAGTTCGACGGGCTGGTCGCCGCGCTCGACGGCTCGGCCAAGATGATCCGCTATGCCGCCGAGGACAATGCGCACGCCTTCAAGACGCCGATCGCGGTGATCGCCCAGTCGATCGAGACGCTGCGCCGGTCGGTCAAGCCCGACGACGCGCGCGGCCAGCGCTCGCTCGCCCTGGTCGAGCAGGCGCTGGAGCGGCTCGACGGGCTAGTGGGCGCGGCGCGCCACATGGACGAGGCGGCGGCGGAGCTGATCGACCCGCCGCGCGACCCGGTGGATCTGGGCGCCCTGGTCGGCCGGATCGGGGAGGACTATGCCGAACTCCGTGGCCCAGTCCAGTGCCGGCTGCCGCGTGGTGGTGAGCCCGATTCCCAAGGCGACGGTGCTGGGGAGCGAGGACCTGCTCGAAACCGTGATCGAGAACCTGCTCGACAACGCGGTCAGCTTCTCGCCACGCGGCGGGCGCATCCGCGTCGGGCTCACGGCCGATCGCAGCTTCGCCACCGTCTCGGTCGAGGACGACGGGCCGGGCGTCGACCCGGGCCACCTGGAGCGCATCTTCGACCGCTACTTCTCGTACCGCCAGAACGGCGAGAACAAGGCGAACGGCGACGCCAACGGCAGCGCCCATTTCGGCATCGGGCTGTGGGTGGTCCGGCGCAATGTCGAGGCGCTCGGCGGCACCGTTACCGCCAAGAACCGCGAACCGCACGGCCTCACCGTCCACGTCCGCCTGCCGCTGGCATAGGCGCGCATGGGGCTGTTCCTCGCGCCCGACGCAGCGGGTCGGCTTCCCGTCTCGCTGATCACGGGCTTCCTCGGGTCGGGCAAGACGACGCTGGTGAACGCGCTGTTGCGCCATCCCGGCATGGCGGGCACGGCGGTCGTCATCAACGAGTTCGGCGCGGTCGCTCTCGACCAGCACTTCGTCGAAAAAAGCGACGGCGAGGTGGTGGTGCTGCCGAACGGGTGCCTCTGCTGCACTTTGCAGGGAGAGCTGGAGGGGGTGGTCGGCACGTTGTTCGCCCGCGCCGAAGCGGGCACGCTGCCGGCCTTCCGCCGCCTGGTGGTGGAGACGACGGGCCTCGCTGACCCGGCGCCGATCATGCAGCTTTTGCTGGGAAGCCCGCTCGTCGCCCGGTCGGTCCGGCTCGACACGGTGGTGGCGACAATCGATGCCGTCCACGGCGCGCGCACGCTCGACGCCGATGAGGTCGCGGTCAAGCAGGCGGCGCTCGCCGACCGGCTGGTGGTGACCAAGACCGACCTCGCCGGCGCCGACGACACGGAACGCCTTCGCGCGCGCGTCGCCGCGCTCAACCCCGGGGCCGCCCGCTTCGAGGCGGTCCAAGGCGAGATCGCGCCGGAGCTTCTGTTCGGCGCCGGGCTCGCGGACCAGGGGCTACGCGATCCGCGCGGCTGGCTCGGCCCGGTCGCCGCCGAGGGCGATCACGCGCACGGGCCGGACATCGACGCGTTCTGCCTCGCCGCCGACCGGCCACTCGACTGGCGGGCGCTGCAGCGCTTCCTCACGCGGCTCCGCGTCGGGGCGGGCGAGCGGCTGTTGCGCGTGAAGGGGCTCGCGAACGTCGCGGGCGAGGACGGGCCGGTCGCGCTCCACGGCGTGCACCACGTGTTCCACCCGCCGGTGCGCCTTCCCGCCTGGCCCGACGCCGACCGCACGACGCGCATCGTGGTCATCGGCCGCGGCCTCGACCGCGCGCGGGTCGAGCAAGAGTGGCGGGACTTCCTCGCGGGCTGAGCTACCGCCGGTTGCGCTTTTCGGCCGCGCGCATCTCCTCGATCGAGCGGCGCGGGATCAGGAAGGACATCAGCCCGAGGACAATCGCGAGCCCGACCGCGCCGACGAACAGCAAATGGAGCCCGTGCTCCAGCGCGGCGCGCAGCGCCTGCTGGTCCGACGCGGCCATCTGATGCGCGGCCGCGGCCTCCAGCAGGCGGTGGATGCGCTCGATCGCCGAGTGGTGAACGCCCGGCTCCGCCGCGCCGAAATCGCGCACGCCGGCGTTGAGCACCGCGCCGAACGCGGCCGCTCCGACCGTATTGCCCAACGTGCGCGCGAAGATGTTCGACGCCGTGGCGCTGCCGCGCTCCGCCCACGGGACGTTCCCCTGGATCAGCACGATGCAGGCGATGGTGACGAGTCCCATCCCGAACCCGACCGTGAACGAACCCACCCCGGCCCAGACCGGGCTCGACTGCGCGCCGAGGAAGGTGAAGAACAGCGCGCCGCACACCATCAGCCCGGCGCCGAGCCGCGCCGCGCCGTGGATGCCGAGCGCGCGGAAGAACGGGCGCGAGATCGACGAGGCGAGCGGCCAGCCGATGGACATGGTCGACAGCGTGAAGCCCGCCACCACCGGCGAGCGGCCCATCACCCCCTGCACGAAGATCGGCAGGAACGAGGTGATGGCGATCAGCATCATGCCGGCGATCAGCGTGACCGCGTTGGTCGAGGCGATCGATGGCCGCGACCAGAGGGCGAGCGAGACCATCGGCTCGCGCGCGCGGCGCTCTTGCCACAGGAAGGCTGCGGTCGCCGCGAAGAACACCAGCGCCGCTGCGCCGATCTCGACCGGACCCCAGGCGGCGTTGGCGCTGCCCTCGGTCAGCGCGACGAGGAGCGCCACGATGGCGACGGCGAACAGGATCGCGCCGCCATAGTCGATCGGCCGCGCGCGATGCTCGACGCGCTCGTGCAGCCAGATCATCAGCCCGACCACGCAGGCGAGACCGAGCGGGATGTTGACCCAGAAGATCCACGCCCAATGGAAATGCTCGACGATGAAGCCGCCCGCCAGGGGCCCCGTCACCGCCGAGATGCCCCACACGCTGGACAGATACCCCTGCACCGAGCCGCGCTCCTCGGCGGTGTACATGTCGCCGACGATGGTGGTGGTGATCGGCTGGATCGCGCCGGCGCCGATCCCCTGCAGCAGGCGGAACGCGATCAGGCTCGGCATCGACCAGGCGAAGCCGCAGAGCGTCGAGCCAACAAGGAAGATCAGGATTCCCACCGTCAGCACGACGCGCCGCCCGTAGAGGTCGGCAAGCTTGCCGTAGATCATGGTGGTCGCGGCCTGCGCCATCAGGAAGGCCGAGAACACCCAGCTATAGAGCGAGAATGCGCCGAGCTGGCCGACGATCTGCGGCATGGCGGTGGCGACGATGGTGGACTCGATCGCCACCATGAACATCGCCGACATCAGGCAGGCGATGACGAACGGCCGGCGCGTGGTCTTGGTCGGGGCGTGGGCGGTGGGCATGAACGCTCCGGGCGGGACGGCGGCGGACTATAACCGCGCCAAGCCGGTCACTGAAGCGCCGGGGCCTCACCTTCTTGCATAGGTGCCCACCAGAAATCCGGTGCCGACGACGTGGCCGGCCATGATGCGCTCGAGCGTCGCCCGGTCGGGCTCGTGCAGGTCGGGCAGCGCGGTGTCGAGTGCGAACAGGCGGAAGAAGTAGCGGTGCCGGCCCGAGGGCGGGCAGGGCGCGCCGTAGCCGGTCTTGTTCCACCCGTTGATGCCCTGGCGCGTGCCGGCGGGCAGCGCGGCGGGCGCGACGCCGGCGGGAAGCCCCGCGCTCGTCGGCGGCAGGTCGTAGAGCACCCAGTGCACCCAGAGGTGGCGCTTCGGCAACTCGGGATCGGGCGCGTCCGGGTCGGTCACCATCAGCACCAGGCTCTTCGTTCCGTCCGGCACGTTCGACCAGTGGAGCTCGGGCGAGCCGCCCTCGCCGTTGCAGGTATAGCGCGACGGGATCTCGTGCATGTGCCCGAACGCCGGCGAGGCAAGCCGGATCGGCGGCGGCGCCGCCCGGGCGGGAAGGGCGAGGGCGGCGATGCAGATCGCCCCTCCCAAAATCTTTCCGTTCGTCCTGAATAGCGCCCGAAGGGCGCGTATCGAAGGACGAGACCGAGAGAACCTGCCGCCGTCGCCCTTCGATACGCCACGCTGCGCGGGGCTACTCAGGGCGAACGGACAATGGAAGCGGACTCGCCCCATCACAAGCTCTTCAGGAAGGTCTCAACGTCGGCGGGGGTGCCGACGGCGATGCCGCCGATCTCGGGGTCGATGCGGCGCGCCAGGCCCGACAGCACCTTGCCCGCGCCGAGCTCGACCAGCGTGTCGACGTCGTGCCCCTTCATCGTCAGCACGGATTCGCGCCAGCGAACGAGCCCGGTTACCTGTTCGACCAGGAGGCGGCGGATCGCGGCCGGGTCGACCGCCACGTCGGCGGTAACGTTGGCGATCAGCGGTAGCGCAGGCGGCGCGATGGCGGTCTTGTCGAGCGCCTCTTCCATCACTTCGGCGGCGGGCGCCATCAGGGCGGAATGGAACGGCGCCGAGACGGGCAGCTTGATGGCGCGCTTGCCGCGCTCCCTGGCGATGGCGATGGCGCGCTCGACGGCCGTCGCGTGGCCTGACAGCACAACCTGGCCGGGAGCATTGTCATTGGCCGCCTGGCACACCTCGCCCTCGGCGGCTTCCGCGGCGATCTCGCGCGCCGCGTCCAGCTCGACGCCCAGCAGCGCCGCCATCGCGCCCTCGCCGACCGGCACCGCGCGCTGCATGGCCTGGCCGCGCAGCTTGAGGAGCCGCGCCGTGTCGGCGACGGTCAGCGCACCGGCGGCGCAGAGCGCGGAATACTCGCCGAGCGAGTGGCCGGCGACGAAGCGCGCGCAGTCCGAAAGCCAGACGTTGCCCTCGGTCTCGATCACCCGCACGACGGCAAGGCTCGCCGCCATCAGCGCCGGCTGGGCGTTCTCCGTCAGCATCAGGTCGGACCCGGGCCCCTCGGCCATCAGCTTCGCGAGGCGCTGCTTCAGCGCGTCGTCGACCTCCTCGAGAAGTTGCCTCGCGGCCGGGAAGGCGGCGGCCAGCTCGGCGCCCATCCCGACCGCCTGCGAACCCTGTCCTGGAAACACGAACGCCCGCGCCATGCCCTGATCCTTTTCCGCGCGGCAAGTGATAGCAGCCGCGCGGCGGGGCGTGTCAAGCGCTGCCGATCAGGATGCCGGTGCCGAATACCAGGAGCCCGCCGACGATCACCTGGAATGCGGCCGAAAGCAGCGGCGTGTCCATGTAGTGGTTGCGCACCCAGGCGATGGCGCCGAGCTCGATCACCACGACGATGCCGGCGATGGCCGTCGCGGTCCAGAAGTCGCGGATCAGGTACGGGACGGCGTGGCCCAGCCCGCCGACCGTGGTCATCAGACCGCACACGATGCCGCGCAAAAGCGGGCTGCCGCGGCCGGTGAGCGAGCCGTTGTCGCTGAGCGCCTCGGCGAAGCCCATCGAGATGCCGGCGCCCAGCGCGGCGGCGAGCCCGACGAGCAGCGTCTCCCACGAATCGCGCGTGGCGAAGGCGGCGGCGAAGAGCGGCGCCAGTGTCGAGACGGAGCCATCCATCAGCCCGGCGAGGCCCGGCTGCACGATCTGCAGCACGAACAGCCGGCGCTCCAATTCGTGCTCGCGCTGGCGCGCCGAGCCCGAAACGTAGCGGTCTTCGAGCTTCTCCGCCTGCATCTCGTGGCGGCTTTCCTCGGCGGCGAGGTCGCCGAGGAGCTGGCGCATCGACGCGTCCTCGCAGCGGCGCGCCGCGCGGGCATAGAAGCGCTTGGTCTCGGCCTCCATCAGCTCGGCCTGCTCGCGCACCTTTTCGAGCCCAAGCGGGCGGGCGAGCCACACCGGCTTGCGCTCGACGAAGCCCTTCACGTCCTGGCGGCGGATCAGCGGAATGTGCTCGCCGAACCGCGTCCGGTAGAGTTCGAGAAGCCGGTGGCGGTGGCCGTTCTCTTCCTCCGCCATGGCCGTGAACATCTTCGCCGAATCGGGGAAATTGTCGCGCAGTCCCAGCGCGAACTCGTTGTAGATGCGCGAATCCTCCTCCTCGAGCGAGATGGCGAGCGCGAGCAGCTCCCGCTCGCTTAGCTCGGAGAAGTTCTTGGTATCCGCCATGGTGTCCCCTCCTGCGGAACGTTGCCACGCGCCCGCGCCCGCGACAACGGGGATGGAGGGCCGGATCGTGTCTGGTGAGGTGCCGGGCGGAGGAGCGGGCCGGAGCGGCCAGATCGAAAAAAAATCAGCTTTCCACCGGCAGCGAGGGGTCGTTGCCCCACTCCGACCACGATCCGTCATAGCCCTTGGCGTTGGCGTAGCCGAGCCAGCGCAGCAACAGCCAGGTGTGCGACGAGCGATTGTGGGTCTGGCAGTGGGTGATGACCTCCTTGTCCGGCGTCACCCCGAGCTGGGCCAGTTCCTTTTTCATGTCGCGCGCGGCCATCAGCTTCATCGCCCGGCCGCGGTCGACCGCGCGCTGCCAGTCCATGTTGACCGCGCCCGGGATGTGGCCGCCGCGCGCCGCGCGCACGTCGTCGCCGTGATACTCGGCCGAGGTGCGGGCGTCGAGCAACACCACGCCGGGATCGTCGAGATGGGCGCGGATATAGTCCTTGTCGGCGCGGGCCGAGCCGTGGCCGCGGATGGTGAACTGGCCGGGCTTGGGCGCGGCGACGGGGCCGCTTTCGATCGGGCATTTGTCGTTTACCCAGCCGTGCAGCCCTCCGTCGAGCAGCGAGTACGACCGGTGGCCCACCTCGTCGAGCGTCCACAGGATGCGCGAGGCGCGGGTGCCGCCGTCCGCATCGTAGGCGACGACATGCGTGTCGTCGGAAACGCCGGCCTCGGCGAAGGCGGCGACGATCTCGTCGTCGGACGCAATGGCGCCCATCGCCGGCGGGCGCGCGACGACGATCCGGCGAAGGTCGAAGGACACCGCGCCCGGCACGTGCTGGGCCAGATGGATACGCGGCTCGCTCGCGTCGAGCACCACGATGCCGGGCGCGCCGAGCGCCGCCGCAAGCTCCCTCGGCTCCACCACAAGGGGCAGACGTTCCGCCATGCCCGTTCTCCTCGTCCTGTTGGTTTGCTCCGATTCCTAGCGCGTCCGGACGCGCGACGGAAGGGTTCGGCCTTTAACCATAACGCGCGGACTGCTACCCTTCGGGAAACGGCAATGGGAGACGCACCGTGAAGCATCGTTCCCCGCGCGAGGTGCCCAGCTTCCGCGCGCCGGGCCGCGAGCGGCTGGCCGAGCTTGCCCGGTTCCTCGATACGGTCCCGCCCGACCGGCTGACCTTCTCGTGGTGGTACGGCAGCGGCAAAGGCTGCGCCGTGGCGCTCGCCGCCGCCACCGACCCGTGGTTCCAGGCCCAGGGCCTCGCTCTCGCCGCGGGCGACCGGCTGCGCGAATGCCACCCCGTCTACGAGGATGCGACCGAGTGGCGGGCGCTGGGGCGCTTCTTCGATCTCAACCTCGACGAGCTGCGCCGGCTGTTCGACCGGTCGGGCTATGACGGCAACGTCCGCCCGCACCCCGCCGAGGTGGCGGCGAAGATCCGGGCCCATCTGGCCGAGACGGCGCCGCTCGCGGTCGATTGACCGCGCGGGCCGACGGGAGTGACGGGCGCGGGCCTGCCGCGCCCCGATGCCGCAACTCTAAAAAAGCGTAACGGCGCAACATGCTGTCCAACATGATCGGGTTACTGTCGCAGGACCTTGCCATCGACCTCGGCACGGCCAACACGCTGGTTTACGCGCGGGGCCGGGGGGTGGTGCTGAACGAGCCGTCGGTGGTCGCGACCGCGACGGTAAGGGGCGGCAAGACCCAGGTGCTGGCCGTCGGCGACGAGGCGAAGCTGATGCTGGGGCGCACGCCGTCCTCGATCGAGGCGATCCGGCCCCTGCGCGACGGCGTGATCGCCGACTTCCAGATCGCCGAGGAGATGATCAAGCACTTCATCCGCAAGGCGCACCGAAGGCGGAGCTTCGTGAGCCCGCAGATCATCGTCTCGGTCCCGTCGGGCTCGACCGCGGTCGAGCGGCGCGCGATCCGCGACTCGGCGGAATCGGCGGGCGCGCGCCGGGTGTTCCTGATCGACGAGCCGATGGCCGCGGCGATCGGCGCGGGCCTCCCGGTCACCGAGCCGACCGGCTCGATGGTGGTCGACATCGGCGGCGGCACAACGGAGGCCGCCGTGATCTCGCTCGGCGGGATCGTCTACACCCGCTCGGTGCGCATCGGTGGCGACAAGATGGACGAGGCGATCATCGCCTATATCCGGCGCAACCATAACCTGCTGGTCGGCGAATCCTCGGCCGAGCGTATCAAGCAGCAGATCGGCTCGGCCTGCATCCCGCCGCGCGGCGACGGCGAGGAGATCCGCATCAGGGGGCGCGACCTGGTGAACGGCGTTCCCAAGGAAGTGACGATCTCCGAGCGCCAGATCGCCGAGGCGCTGGCCGAGCCGGTCGGCGTGATCGTCGAGACGGTGCGGATGGCGCTCGAGCACACCGCGCCGGAAGTGGCGGCCGACATCGTCGACCGCGGCATCGTCATGACGGGCGGCGGCGCCCTCTTGCGCAACCTCGACATCGTGCTGCGCGAGGCCACGGGCCTGCCCGTCACCGTCGCCGAAGACCCACTGACCTGTACCGTGATCGGCGGCGGCCGCGCTCTAGAGGAGACCAAGGCGCTCCGCATTGTGCTGCAGGAGTAAGGCGTAATGCGTCGCTTGACAGGCGACGCAACGAATACCATCTTTCGGCATGATCATCCGCAGCGTGTCCCACAGGGGACTGCGCCGGTTCATCGAGCGCGACGACCTGTCCGGTCTACCGCCCGCGTCGATCGAGCGGATCCGGAACATTTTATCCTTTCTGCAGGAGATGGGGGACGAAAGCGAGTTGCGCAGCGTTCCGGGGTGGCGGGCGCATCGTTTGACGGGAGATCGCGCAGGAAGCTGGAGCCTGACGGTCACGCGGAACTGGCGGATTAGCTTCAGTGTCGACCCAGGCGATCGCGAGATCGTCGATTTGAATTTCGAAGACTATCACTAGGAGTCGCTGCCATGCCGCGCATGCTTCGTCCGAGCCATCCGGGGCGGTTCGTCAGGACCGAGGTGATCGAACCGCTCGGCTTGTCGGTGACCGGGGCGGCCGAGGCGCTGGGTGTCACACGGCAGGCGCTTTCCGCCCTGTTGAACGGTCGTGCGGGGCTTTCGACGGACATGGCGCTCCGGATCGAAAAGGCGTTCGGGCCGAAGATGGACACGCTCATGCGCATGCAGACGGCGTACGACATCGCGGCCGCGCGGGAGCGCGAGGGCACCATCAAGGTGCGCCGCTACGTGCTGCAAGAGTAGGGGCGTTCGCCTTCGAGACGCGCCCTATGGGCGCGCCTCGGCACGAACGGGCCTCAGTCGTCGCCGACGATCATCAGGCGCGAATGGGTGGCCTTCTGGCGCACCGGCACGGCCTTCTGGTATTCGGGTGAGTTGTAGCAATCGAGCGCCGCCTGGTAGGACGGGAACTGGACGACGATGGTGTTGCCGCGCTCGTCCGGCCCCTCGGCGGCACGGCGCTTAGTGCCGCGCAGGATCAGCTTGCCGCCGTACTTGTTCATCGCCGCCGGCACCAGCGCAGCGTACTCCTTGTAGCCCTCGGGGTCGTTCACCTCGACGAAGGCGATCCAATATCCGGCCATCGTTCCCTCCCGCGTTTCGGTCCTCGTCCTTCGACAGGCTCCGGACCAGGACCCATACTATAGCCTACTGCGCCTTGACCTTGACGTACGAGCCGGGCGCGTCCTCGACGGGCTTCAGCTTGCCGTCGCCGGGCGTGCGCGCGGGAACCTTCGGCCCGGCGAATTTCACCACCCATTTGGACCAGTCGTGCCACCACGAGCCTGCGGTCTGCGTCGCGCCGATCAGCCAGTCCTCCGGGTCCTTGGGCGCCTTGTCCGAGGTCCAGTGCACGTACTTGTTCGCGGCCGGCGGATTGATGACGCCGGCGATATGGCCGGAGCCGGCCAGCACGAACCGCGTCTTGCCCTTGTAGGTGTTCACCGCGGCGTAGGTCGATTTCCACGGCGCGATGTGGTCTTCGCGCGTCGCCAGCACGTAGGACGGCGTCTCGATCGCGGTGAGGTCGACCGGCGTGCCGTCGAGCACGATGCCGCCCGGCTGGATCAGTTTGTTCTCCAGGTACATCTTGCGCAAATAGAAGGCGTGCATCGCCGCCGGCATACGCGTCGAATCCGAGTTCCAGTAGAGCAGGTCGAACGGGAACGGGTCCTTGCCCAGAAGGTAGTTGTTGACCACGAACGACCAGATCAGGTCGTTGGCGCGCAGCATGTTGAAGGTCGTCGCCATGTCGGCGCCCTCGAGATAGCCCTTCTCGGCCATCTTGGCCTCGAGCGCGGTGAGCTGCGCCTCGTCGATGAACACCGACAATTCGCCCGCCTCGGCGAAGTCGATCATGGACGCGAGGTAGGTCGCGCTCTTGATGCGGTCGTCGCCGCGCGCCGCCATCACTGCGAGCGTCGCGGCCAGCAAGGTCCCGCCCAGGCAGTAGCCGATGGCGTCGACCTCGCGCTCGCCCGTCGCCTGCTCCACCGCATCGAGCGCGGCGAACAGGCCGCCGGTCATGTAGTCGTCGAACGTCTTGGCGGCGAGCGTCTCGTCCGGGTTCATCCACGAAATGCAGAACACGGTGTGGCCTTCGCCGACCGCCCAGCGGATGAACGAGTTATCCGGGCGCAGATCGAGGATGTAGAACTTGTTGATCCAGGGCGGCACGATCACGAGCGGCCGCTTGAACACCTGCTCCGTCGTCGGCGCGTACTGGACAAGCTGGATCAGCTCGTTCTGGAACACGACCTTGCCCGGCGTCACCGCGATGTTCTCGCTCAGCTTGAACGCGTCGAGGTCGGTCATGCGGATGTGGAGCCGACCCTTGCCGCGCTCCAGGTCGGCGAGGAGGTTCCGGAGTCCGTCGACCAGGTTCCGCCCGCGCGTCTCCATCGTGGCGCGCAGCACCTCGGGGTTGGTCATGACGAAATTGGTGGGCGCCATCGCGTCGGCGAACTGGCGCGTGTAGAACTCGACCTTGCGCGCGGTCGCCTCGTCCAGCCCGTCGGCGTCGCGCACCACGCCGGTCATCCAGCGCGCGGTCAGGAGATAGGACTGCTTGATGAAGTCGAAGAGCTGGCTTTCCTGCCAAGCCGGGTCGCGGAAGCGGCGGTCGCCCGGCGCTGGCTCGGCCACCGCCGGCGTCTCGATCCCCGCCATGCGGCGCGCCGCGTGTGCCCACAGATCGACGTAGCCCTGCCAGAGGTCCATCTGGGCACGGGCGAGGCGCGCCGGGTCGGCCAGCATGCTTGCGGTCAGCGCGGCGAAGGCACTGCCGAGGTCCAAGGGGTCGAGCGCCGCCGGGGTCGCGCCCGCGCGCTGCCGCTCCAGAAAGTCGTGCACGAGACGCTGGCTCGTCTCGGCGATTTCGGCAAAGCTCTGGGCCAGCGTGCCGGCCTCGTCCGGCTGGACCTTGGCGGCCCGTTGATCGGCCATTGCGGTTCCTTGTGATCCTGTGGATAACTCGCGGCTATGGAAATCTTTGAAGGAATTGCGGTATTAGTCGGCCGCCTGCACGTCGCCCCGGGAGCGGAACCTAGTTCCTCCGGGTGCGCCGCACAATAGGCGGGCTCGGGCAAGGATCGCCATGCGAAGTTGGGGAAGAGGGAAGGGTCCGGCGGCCCGCTTGGCCGCGGTGGCGATGCTCGCCGTCGCGCTCGCCGGCTGCTCGACCATGGACGACATGTTCGGCACGCCCTCGCCGGCGCGGGATTCGACCGGCGCCCACCCCGTCGTCACCGGCGACAACGGCACGTCGGACGAAAAGGCCCAGACCGCCAAGTCCGACCAGGCGCCGCCGGCCGAGGATGAGTCGGGCGGGTTCTTCGACCGCATGTTCGGCTCGATGTTCGGCACGCCGTCGCCGCCGCGCGACAGTACCGGCGCCCACCCGATGGCCGAGAGCAAGACCGTCCCGGGCGAGGACAAGCCCTATCCCAACGTCGGCAGCGTGCCCTCGCGCCCGGCCGTCTCGCCGGCGGAGGAGCGCCAGAAGATGGTGCAGGGCCTCGTCGCCGACCGCGCCGACGCGCGCTACACCGACGAGACGCTGCGCCGCGAAGAGCCGCAGCCGCGCCAATCCGAGGCGCAGCCCGCGCCGGCCCCGCGGCCGCAAGCTCAGCCGGCGCCGCAGCCGCAAGCTCAGCTGCCAGCCCCGCCCGCGCCGCCACGGGCGGAGGCCGCCCCGCCCGCGCCGGCGCCCGCCGCGCCCCAGACGGCCGCTTTGTCCGACCGGGTGCCGGCAACGCCGCCCCCGCCGCCCGAGTTGACGACAATGGCGCCGATCCCCAACCCGCCGCTCGCTGGCGAAGCGCCGCCACGGCGCGCGCTGCCCGGGGCCGGCACGGCCGGGCCGAACTTCGGTGCGCCGCCGCCCGACATCGATTTGTCGCAGGACCAGGTGGCCTCGCTCGGGCCGGCCGGCCTGGACGGTGTCGGCTCGTCGTTCCGCGTGGCGACGGTGCCCTTCGGTGCCGGCTCGGCCAAGCTGGACGGCGGCGACGAGCGGGCGCTGCGGCGCGTCGTCGCGCTCTACAAGCGCGAGGGCGGCCAGCTTCGCGTCGTCGGCCATTCGAGCTCGTTCACCCGCGACATGAACGCGGTGCGCCATCAGATCGTCAACTTCTCGCTGTCTCTGGAGCGCGCCCAGGCCGTGGCGCGGGCGCTCGAGCGGATGGGCGTGCCGACCGCTTCGATCGAGGTGGCGGCGCTGTCGGACTCGCAGCCCGTATGTTACGAATCCATGCCGGCCGGCGAGGCGGCCAACCGCCGCGCCGAAATCTTCCTGCGGCGCTAGGGCGCCGCGGGCTTTTCGAAACCAGGTGACGTGATGGACCAGGAATTTCATCGCATCAAGCGGCTGCCGCCCTACGTGTTCGCCGAGGTCAACGACATGAAGGCGAAGGCGCGGGCCGCCGGCCATGACGTCATCGATTTCGGCATGGGCAATCCGGACCTCGCCACGCCCAAGCACATCGTCGACAAGCTGGTGGAGGCCGTGCAGAACCCGCGCACTCACCGCTACTCCACCTCGCGCGGCATCCCCGGCCTGCGCCGCGCCATCTGCGCCTACTACGCGCGGCGCTTCGACGTGCATCTCGATCCCGAGCGCGAGGCGATCGTCACCATCGGCTCGAAGGAAGGGCTCGCCAACCTCGCCATGGCGATCACCTCGCCGGGCGACATCATCGTGGTACCGAACCCGTCCTACCCGATCCACCCGTACGGCTTCATCATCGCCGGCGCCGCGCTGCGCCACGTGCCGATGGGCGACCTCGACCGGTTCATGGGCGACCTCGACCGCGCGGTGCGCCATTCGGTGCCACCGCCGACCGCGCTGGTGCTCAACTTCCCGTCCAACCCGACGGCCAAGGTGGTCGACCTCGCCTTCTACGCGGATGTGGTGGAGTATTGCCGCAAGCGCGGGATCTACGTGCTCTCCGACCTCGCCTATGCCGAGATCTATTTCGACGGGGTGCCGCCGCCCTCGGTGCTGCAGGTGCCGGGCGCGCGAGACATCGCGGTCGAGTTCACCTCGATGAGCAAGACCTACTCCATGCCCGGCTGGCGCATCGGCTTCGCCGCCGGCAACGCCAAGCTGATCGGGGCACTCGCCCGCATCAAGTCGTACCTCGATTACGGCGCGTTCACGCCGATCCAAGTGGCCGCCGCGGTCGCGCTCAACGGGCCGCAGGATTGCGTGGAGGAGACGCGCGCCGTCTATCGCCGCCGCCGCGACGTACTGGTGGAATCGTTCGCCCATGCCGGCTGGGACATCCCGCCGCCGCCCGCCACCATGTTCGCCTGGGCGCCGATCCCGCCTGCCTTCGCGTCCGTCGGCTCGCTCGAATTCTCCAAGATGCTGCTCGCCGAGGCGCATGTCGCGGTCTCGCCCGGCATCGGGTTCGGCGAGTACGGCGACGATCACGTGCGCATCGCGCTGGTCGAGAACCGCCAGCGCATCCGCCAGGCGGCCCGCAACGTGAAGGCGTTCTTCCAGGCCTCGGGCCGGGCGCTCGAGGAGCACGAGCGCCGCCGAGCCATGGCGTCTTGAAGCGGCCGTTCGACATCGCCGTCGCCGGGCTGGGGACCGTCGGGGGCGGGCTCCTGCGCCTGATCGAGAGCCAGGGTGATATCCTCGCCGCCCGCGCCGACAGGCCGGTGCGTGTCGTCGCCGTCGCCGCGCGTGACCGGGGCCGCAACCGCGGCGTCGACTTGTCCGGGGTCGCGTGGTTCGACGACCCGGTGAGGATGGCCGCCGAGGCGCCGTGCGAGGCGGTGGTCGAGCTGATCGGCGGCGAGGGAGGCGTCGCGCTCGAAGTGTGCGAGACCGCACTCGCGCGCGCACGCCACGTCGTCACCGCCAACAAGGCGATGATCGCCCACCACGGCACGCGCCTTGCCCGCGCGGCGGAGGCGGCGGGCGTCGCCCTCGCCTTCGAGGCGGCGGTCGCCGGCGGCATCCCGGTCGTCAAGGCGCTGCGCGAAGGGCTTGCCGGCAACCGGATCACCCGCGTGACGGGCATCCTCAACGGCACCTGCAACTACATCCTGACGCAGATGGCCGAATCGAAGCGCGAGTTCGCCGACGTGCTGGCCGAGGCGCAATTGCTCGGCTATGCCGAGGCCGACCCCTCGTTCGACGTCGACGGCATCGACACGGCGCACAAGCTCGCCATCCTCGCCTCGCTCGCCTTCGGCACCGAGGTCGCGTTCGACAAGGTGCATGTGGAGGGCATCCGCCATGTCACCGCACTCGACATCGCATTCGCCGACGAGCTCGGCTATCGCATCAAGTTGCTGGGCATCGCGCGCCCGACCGAGCACGGCATCGAGCAGCGCGTCCATCCCTGCATGGTCGACCGCGGCGCGCCGATCGCCCAGGTCGCGGGCGTGTTCAACGCTGTCGTCGCCGAGGGCGATTTCGTCGGCGCCACCATGTTCCAGGGCCGCGGCGCCGGCGCCGGCCCGACCGCGTCGTCGGTCGCGGCCGACCTGGTCGACATCGCCCGCGGCGGGCGCGTGCCCGCCTTCTCGGTCCCCGCCGACGCGCTGAAACCGATCACGGCCGCGCCCATGGAACGGCACCGCGGCGCCTACTACATCCGTCTCATGGTCCAGGACCGGCCGGGCGTGATCGCCGACGTGGCCGCGGCGCTGCGCGACGAGGAGGTCTCGATCGAGGCGTTCGTGCAACGCGCCCGTCATCCAACCGAAGCGGTTCCCGTGGTCATGATCAGCCACGAGACCGAGGAGGCGGCGATGAACCGGGCGCTTGCAAAAATCGCCACCCTCGGCACAGTGGTGGAACCGCCGCGGACGATCCGCATCGAAGCGCTGTCGGAATAGGGCGGCCCAGGGAGGATGAACATGGCCGGGCAAAACGTGAGCGTGATGGACCGCAACCTGGCGCTCGAGGCCGTGCGCGTCACCGAGGCCGCGGCGCTCGCCGCCTCGCGGCTGATGGGGCGCGGCGACGAGCGCGAGGCCGACCAGGTGGCCGTCGACGCCATGCGCCGGGCGCTCAACGGGCTCGCCATCGACGGCACGGTCGTGATCGGCGAGGGCGAGCGCGACGAGGCGCCGATGCTTTATATCGGCGAGAAGGTGGGCACGGGCGAGGGGCCCAAGATCGACATCGCCCTCGATCCGCTGGAGGGCACCACCATCACCGCCAAGGGGCTCACCAACGCACTGGCCGTCGTGGCGATGGCGGAGGAGGGCGGCTTCCTCAACGCGCCCGACGTCTACATGGAAAAGATCGCAGTCGGCGGCGGGCTCCCCGACAAGCTGGTCGATCTCGACGCCACCCCGGCCGAAAACCTTACCGCCCTCGCCAAGGCGACGAAGCGCGACGTCTCCGACCTCGTCGCCTGCATCCTCGACCGGCCGCGCCACGAGGAGCTGATCCGCAAGGTGCGCGAGGCAGGCGCGCGCATCATGCTGATCTCGGACGGCGATATCTCCGGCGTCATCGCCACCTCGCAGCCCGAATCGGGCGTCGACCTCTATCTCGGCCAGGGCGGCGCCCCCGAGGGCGTGCTGGCCGCCGCGGCGCTGCGCTGCATCGGCGGGCAGATGCAGGGCCGGCTGATCTTCCGCAACGACGACGAGCGCGCGCGGGCGGCCAAGTGGGGCGTCACCGACCTCAACCGAAAGTACGGGATGATGGAGCTCGCCAACGGCGAGGTGATGTTCGCCGCGACCGGCGTGACCAACGGCTCGCTGCTGCGCGGCGTGCGCCGCTTCGCCGGCGGGGCGGAGACGCATTCCCTGGTGATGCGGTCGAAGTCGGGCACGGTGCGCTACGTCTCGGCCAAGCACAACTTCCTGCGCAAGACCGGATTCGATCCGGTAGATCGGTAAGCCATGCGCGACACGGCCGGCCTTCCGGCCGCAGGCAACGCGTTCCTGGGCGTCGAGCGGTCTGTCACCGGCAAGGCGTGGCGGGCGCGCGGGACCGACGACCGCGCCGCGCTGGCGCTGGCGCAACGGCTGGAGGTGCCCGAGATCGTCGGGCGCTGCCTCGCCGCGCGCGGCGTCGGTATCGACGACGCGCCGCGGTTCCTCAACCCCACCCTGCGCGAATGTTTGCCCGACCCGTCGAGCCTGCGCGACATGGACGACGCCGTCGCGCGCCTCGTCGCCGCGATCACGGCGGGCGAGACGGTGGCGGTGTTCGGCGACTACGACGTCGACGGGGCGACGGCGACGGCGATCCTTGCGCGCTTCTTCGCGGCGCTGGGCCGGCCGCTTCCGGTCTACATCCCCGACCGCATGACGGAGGGGTACGGCCCCAACCCGGCGGCGATGCGGAAGCTCGCGGCGGCGGGCACGACGGTCGTCGTCACCGTCGATTGCGGCACCGCCGCGCACGAGGCGCTGGCGGCGGCAGAAGAGGCGGGGCTCGACGTCATCGTCATCGACCATCACGTCGCCGAGGCGCACCTGCCGCCAGCGCTCGCCATCGTCAACCCCAACCGGCTGGACGAGGACGGCGCGCTGGGCGGGCTGTGCGCCGCCGGCGTGACGTTCCTGCTGGTGGTCGCGCTCAACCGCGCGCTGCGCGACGCCTACTGGTACGGCGAGGGCCATCCCGAGCCCGATTTGATGGCGCTGCTCGACCTCGTGGCGCTCGGCACGGTGTGCGACGTGGTGCCCCTGACGGGCGTCAACCGCGCGCTGGTGGCGCAGGGGCTCAAGATCATGGCGCGCCGCACCAACCCGGGGATCGCGGCGCTTTGCGACGCGGCCGGACTCGCCGCGCGGCCCGACGCCTACCATGCCGGGTTCGTGCTCGGCCCGCGGGTCAATGCCGGCGGGCGCGTCGGCGAGGCGGGGCTCGGCGCGCGGCTGCTCGCGACCGATGATCCGGCGGAGGCGGCGGCGCTCGCGCTGCGGCTCGACCAACACAACGCCGAGCGCCAGCGCATCGAGGCCGAGGTGCTCGACGCGGCGCTGGCGGCTGCGGAGGACCAGGTGGCCGGCGGCGCGCAGGTCATCCTGGTCGCGGGGGAGGGGTGGCATCCCGGCGTGATCGGCATCGTCGCCGGAAGGCTGCGCGAGCGCTTCGACCGGCCGGCGCTGGTGGTGGCGACGGACGGCGGGACGGGGCGAGGCTCGGGCCGGTCGGTGCCGGGCGTCGCGCTCGGCCCGGCGGTGATCGCCGCGCGCCAGGCCGGCATCCTGGCGGCGGGCGGCGGACACGCCATGGCGGCGGGCTTCACCATTGCCGCCGACCGGCTCGACGCGTTCCGCCGCTTCCTCGAGGAGCGGATGGTGGGCGAGGCGGGCGGCGCGCTGCCGGTGCCGGCGCTTTCGCTCGACGGCGCGCTCACCTGCGGGGCCGCGACGCGCGAGCTGGTCGAGGTGCTGGAGCGGGTCGGCCCGTTCGGCGCCGGCAACCCGCGCCCGCGCTTCGCCTTCGCCGCACTGCGGGTCGCGTATGCCGAGCCGGTGGGCACCGACCATGTGCGGGTGCGCCTCGCCGATGCGGCGGGCGGGCTGCCGCTCAACGCGATCGCGTTTCGGGCGGCGGCGACCGAGCTCGGCCGCGCGCTCACCGGCGCGCGGGGCGGGGCGCTGCACGTGGCGGGCACGCTCAGGCTCGACGACTGGCAGGGCCGGGAAAGCCTGCAGCTCGCGATCGAGGACGCGGCCCGCCCATGATCAACCAGCGCCACCGCTCGCTTGCCGTGCGCGCGCGCCGCACCGAGCGCACCCTGATGGAGCGCCTGAAGCGGCTGGTGCACTACCGGCTGGTCATTCCGCTCAAGCGCAGCCATCACGCGCCGGAACACACCGCGCGCGGCGTGATGATCGGCGTGGTCGTCGGGCTCACCCCCACCGTCGGCATCCAGATGGCGATCGCCGTCCTGATCTGGCTGATCGCGCGCAAGCTGTTCCGCTGGGACTTCAACGTCGTGCTGGCCGCGGCGTGGACCTGGATCTCGAACATGCTGACCATGGTGCCGATGTACTACGCGTTCTACGTGACCGGCCAGGCGATGCTCGGCCACTGGTCGGACATGTGGGGCTATCACACCTTCGCGCACCAGTTCTTCCGCGCGCTGCACCCCGCGCATTTGCCGCCCGACCCGTTCGGCTATTTCTCCGACGCCTCGGGCGGCGGCCCGCTCCTCGCGCTCGCCGACTATTTCGTGAAGGACCTGTTCCTGGTGATGCTCCTCGGCTCGGTGCCGTACTGGCCGGTCGGCGGGTGGCTCGCGTACCGCTGGAGCCTGCGCTTCACCGAGCGCCACCGTGCCGCGCGCGAGCGCCGCAAGGCCCAACGCCGCGCCCACCGCGCCGATCCGCCCGACCGCGCGGGTCGGCACCAGCCCCACCCGAACTCGGGCTGAGGGCGCCCCGCCGTCGCCTGATGTCGCCTCTCGGTAACCCGAATGTCGCCTCTATGTCGCCCGATGTCGCCTCTATGTCGCCCCGATGTCGCCTCAGAACCCCTTGATTTTCTTAAGATGTCGCCTCAAACAGCCCGAAAATCCGGTTCGCTTGACACCCGGCCTGCCACTCCCAATTCGGGAGCCGCGCCGAACCCGGCCCGGCGCCGCGGCGTTACCGCACGCCAATGCTTTATAGGATTTTAGTCATCTTGTCAATCCTGGCCGCGCCGGGCGCTCGCCGGGCACGGTTCGCCATGGCGCTCCGCGGCGGGACGCGCTATCTCTCCCCCCATGACCCCATCGTCTAGAGGCCTAGGACACAACCCTTTCAAGGTTGCGACACGGGTTCGAATCCCGTTGGGGTCGCCAATATTTTCAATATGTTAATGGCTAACCTTGGCCAGTTTCTAGGCCTGTACGGAAATTCTACGGAAAAGGCGGTGCGGAAATGGGTGCTATGGTTCTGCTATGGCGCTCAGCGTGATTCGACGCCCAGCGATGATGTTCCTAAAATGTTCGCATGGCGCGATGGACGGGCGGTCCGATCCGAAGATTGAGTGCCGCCTGCGAGGCACGGCGGACGCTGTGGTTTCTGTGCCTGAATTGCGGCCATGCCACGCGCGCCGATCCCTGGCGGTTGGCCAGCAAGCTCGGACGCGATTTCACCTTTGGCGAACTACAGGACGGTTACGGTGCCGGCGGTGCCACGTAAAGCGCCGAGCGGCCGTCGTGGTCGACGATGTGCAGGGGTCTACGAGGTAAACAGGCGGGTGCGGTGGTCGGCTCGGACCGTGCACCGGCCTTTGGTGAGCCGGGGGCCTTGCCGGTAAGCCGTAGCCTCTGGGGCCGGAGCGCCGGCTTTCAAAATTCAAAAAAAGGAAAATGCGCGCGTGCCCTTTGGCGGCATTCGATGCCGAGCGTCGTCACTGCATGCGGCTAACGCAATTTGCTGCGTGCGAGAAGCGGGCGGATTTTGTGGGGTCTGCCGGCTCAATGATGGGTGGGATTCCGACCTTCGGCTTCCATGATGCATGCAAAAATCAGCCCAGGCGTGCGCCAACGCGCATTTGGATAAAGTGTGTACAGCGCAGTCACTTCGCGAGCGATATCGCCGATTTCGGATGTACCGATCACGTCGATCAGGGGGACGTCCCTGTCAGCGTTGTAGATAGGTTCCGGACACGTTCTCGATAGGCCATCGGGAGCTTATCCGCCGCCCTGATCGAAGCGTCCGACATTGCATCGACGCCGTTGGTCCGTCCGTACACGTAAGCAGAGGCTATCGCTTCCATCTCCGCCTCGCGGTCAGCCTCAGAAAGCCGCATCCAAAGCAAATAGGATTTGTGGGCCTCGGGCGATGCCGCCAGCGCTGTCCCCGGAATTGTGCTCGTGAGGGTAAGCGCTGTCACCCAAAGGATCGTCACGCTGCAACAGCGCAAGAATGCCTTCGTTCGCATATCGTCCGCCCCAAGCTTCACTCGGCTGCGAGGCTAGTCGGCACGTGATCGGGCGGCAAGACCATCGGTTAAATCAATCGTCAGCACTTGGCCGGTTTCGAGTGCCTGAGGCGGCCCGATAGCGATATTGACGTGAATTTCGGCACCGCGTCCGGTGGCTTGCTGGCCCCATTCGTTTCGGCTGTTCGGGCTGTTCTGTAGCCGACTCAAGCCGCGCGCCAGTCCGTCGATTCGTTCATCTTGGCAAGCTTGGCCCTCTGAAACCGCGCCCTCGCCTGGTCGACCAATTCCGCGAAGGCAACATCCGCCTCGAGCCAGCGCGTCACAGTATCTCGGGAGACCAGCGCCGCACGAGCGGCCACCGTCACCGACATGCCAAGCTCTACGTTCTAAAGAATCGTGGCGACGTTGCCGGGGGTTTTCTTCGTTCGGGCATCATCGGTCGAGGGGATGGTTGACGCAACCTCTGTCGGAACGTTCCAACGTTGACGCGCCGGCACGTGCCACCCTTCCGACTTCGCCCTTTTGCTCACGGCCTGCCGCGTCACGCCATGCGCTTCTGCAATCGCGCTCAGCGTGGACCTGCCTGCCTCCACGGCCGCGCGAGCGGCAATCCATTGGTCGGCGTTGAGCTTAGCTCGAAACGGCATTCGGGAGCTTTGACCGGAAAGTTGCGCTGTACAGTAGATAGTGACTGCACGGAATCCGAACAGGTGGTGGATGTAGCTTTAGCCCGTCCGAGTTAGGATTTGAAATCGCGTCGGAAAGCCGCTTGCACCAAAGATCACCTCTGGCGAGGCGAAATCCCAGCCGACCCTATCGGCCCGCGCTCCCCCACCGACGTAATAGCGGTTCGATTGACAGGCACCACGCTGCCTCGGCGCGTTCCTCGGCCGCCTCCCATGCGGCGAGCTTCCGCTCATAGGTCCGCTGCCACATACCCTTTGGGCGCTCGGGCATTGCGGCACCCTCGCCGCCCAGCGCGTAGTTGAGTTTCCGCGCCCGCCGCAACAGCCGATCCGAACGGGTTTCCTTTTGGCAGCCGTAGACGAGCCCATAGGCGCGACGGCTTGCGAAGCGGCGGCCGCCCAGCGGGAGGTACAGCACGCCGCATCGGTGCTGCCGGTACGGGCAGCGGAACCACCATCGAGTGCCGCCATAGGGGGGAGTTGTGGTCGTGAGGTTCACGCGGTAGCGCTCTTCGCCATCGTCGCCGTCGCGCGGCGGATGTCGCAGCTCAAGGAACGGCGCCCATCGGTCGCGCGTGTCCACCAGAAAGGGCACCGTCCATTCTCCGTCGTACGACGAATTGAACGTCATGGACCCCTCGCCGAGAATGCCCATGCGCAGCGTGCGCAGCGACCGCACTGAAAATCTCAGGCTCACCGTCGCCTCAATTGACGCCCGCCCACCGTACCGCCCCGAACCATTTCCACCCATATCCGCCCGCCTATTTTCGAATTCAATTGAAAAATCTGAACCCACCTTCTCCGCCCATATTGGTCGCTCACCAAGGTTCGAGAAGGACATGGCAAGGCCGATTTTGCCGTGCCCCAATTTACGTGCTTCGGTATAAGGGACCGTCCCGCATCGGCCGTTAGAGAGGGGGCTGCCGGTGGCCAACGGCGAAGTCGCGACGCGGCTGTTGCAGACCTACGCGCATCGGATACGCGAGCTGCGCCGCGCCGACCCGAACGTGTCCGAGCCGGCTCTTGCGCCGGCCTTCCAGGATTTGATCCAAGGCATCATTGGTGGCATACCGGCAGCGCAAAACCTTGTCGTAGTCCCCGAATTTCGCAACCCGGGCGTTGGGCGACCAGATATCGCGCTGGTGCGTCAGGGCACCCCTCCGCGGGCGTTCGTTGAGCTGAAGGCGCCGGGGAAGCCGGCCGATCCCACGCGCTGGCGCGGTCACGACAAGCGGCAGTACGAGCGATTTCGCGAACTGGCATGCTGGAGCACGTGCAATTTCTCGGAGTTCCTGCTGTTCGCCCGCGGAGAGGAGGGTGACTGGGCGCTTGTCGTCCCGGAACGCTGCCTTCGCCCGGACCAGGATGATGCGCGCGCTGACCCAGCCATCGCCGACCACGACCCCGCGGCGTTTCTCCGCCTAGTCGAGCGGCTTGTTCGTTGGCGGAGAGAAGCACCGGCAGCCCGCGATGCGGCGCATCTCGCGACGTTGCTTGCCCACTCTGCACAACTGGTGCGCGGCATCGTCCGCGAGCGGTTGGCAGAACTACACCAGCAAGCGCAGCCGCGGCATGCGCTCCTCCAAGTTCGGCAGGAGTTCCGCGACGTGCTGTACGCGCACCCGAGGCGGGCGGATACTCTGCAAGAGACTTCGACGAGTGTTCTCAGCCGCCTTCGCGCAGACGCTCGCGTTCGGGCTTCTGCTGGTGCGCGAGGGGACGGGCGAAGCTGTCGGATCGGCCTCCTGGCAGCACATGCCGGCGGAACATCCGCTGATGCAAACCGCGCTGCGCGTGTTCAGCCAGGACGAAGTCGTGCGGGACGTTGGCATCGGCTTCGATGTCATGTGCGACACCGTCAACAGCTTCGCGCAGGCAATCCTCGCCGTACCATCGGGCGGACGTGATCCGATCCTCTACTTCTACGAGGACTTCCTGCGGACATTCGATCCGGAGGCACGCGAAAAATTCGGCGTGTACTACACCCCCGTCGAGGTGGTGCGCTACATGGTCGGCATGTCGAGCACGCGGTGCGCGTGAACCTTGCAACGGAGGGGCTGCGTGATCGGAGCGTCACCATCCTCGATCCCGCGGCCGGGACGGGCACATTTCTCCTCGGCATCGCCGAACGCGTTCGCGAACAGGTCGGCACACGAAGGCGGCGACGGGATGGCGGCGCTCGCGCTGCAAGACCTTGCGTCTCGCATGTTCGGCTTTGAGCTGCTGGTCGGGCCTTATGCGGTATCCCCACTATCGGCTGCACCACGCTCTGCGCCGCCCTCGCCCCGGCGGGGGGTGGAGCCCCCCGAGACTGCAACGCCTCCGGCGTCTACCTCACGGACACCCTCGCCCAGCCCGGGGCGGCCGCCCCGGCCGGTCCGTTAGGGTTCGTCTCCGAGGGCATCGCAGACGAGAGACGGCAGGCGAACAGGATCAAGGCCGAGCAACCGATCCTGGCGATCATCGGCAACCCGCCCTATCGCCGTCTAGAGGAGGGCGAGAACCGGACGCTGGTGGGCGACTGGATGGACGGGGTGTGGGACGATCTGAAGGCGCCCGTACGGGAACGCGGGTCAGGGCAATCGACTCAACACCTTTCCCGAGCTGTCTGTGGCGTTCTGGCGTTGGGCGATCTGGAAGCTGTTTAGAGTCCGAGAACGCACCCGGCCGCGGCGTCGTGGCGTTCATCTCCGAACCGAGGAAGTACGGGTGGCCCTACGCGGGATTGCGCAAGATGATGCGCGAGCGTTTCGACCACATCGAGATCATCGACCTCCGGGGAGATGCACGACGCGGCGAGCGCGCGGGCGTGGACGCCGATCAGGGAGTGTTCAAAATAATGGTGGGAACCGCGATCACCCTTGCCATCGCCGATGGCAGCAAGGCCGAGGGCAAGGCCGCCGAAGTCCACTACCAGGACAGCTGGCGGGAGGGGCTCTTCCCGCGCGGCGCGAAGCTGGCGTGGCTTCTGGAGAGGGCCGAGAACGGCATGTTATCCGACCCTGTCGTGGTCGAACGCGACCTGCTCGATGACATGAGGCCGAAGCCCTTCGAGAACGAAACGCTCGTGTCGCTGGTCGACTGTTTCAATTTTAAGTCGTCAGGTGTCGAAACGACCCGTGACGAGCTGGCATATGATGTTACTGGTGAGCGGCTCGCCAACAAGATCCAAACTTTTCTCCGACTGCCACCGGATGAAGCTGCGCGAGCCTTCTATTCGCAGTCGCGCAAGGCCGCATTCGCCGTCGCTCGTGCTTTGCCATTCGAGGCCACCAAGATATGTGCTGCTGGCTACCGACCCCTAGACCGCCGCGCGCTATACAATCAACGCGGTTACGTCGATTGGCCGCGCCCTAAACTGCAAGCGGTTTGGGGCCACAGCAATGTGGCGATCATGGCCATGCCAAACGGTACCGCGGGCGGGCCGGGCTGCTGGTGTCATGCGCTCCTGCCGGACCGTCACGCGTTCCGCGGAAGCTACGGCGGTTACGCCTTTCCATTTTACGACCGGCGGCCGGGACAAGGACCGATCAACCTGAAGGCCGAACTCATCGAGGCGCTGAACGCGGCACATGGCGCAACGGTTGGCCCTCAGGAGGTGTTCGATGCAATCCTGTGCCTGTTGTCGGCGCAGTCGTACACGCTCCGTTTCGCCGAAGACCTGGAGGACGTGTTCCCACATGTCTGCCCTTCCCCGCAAGCGAGGAGACCTTTCGGCGAGCTGCCGCGCTGGGACGTGAAATCCGGGCTGTCGAAACCTTCGAGCGACCGGCCGGCGAAGCCTATCGGCCGGCGGCGTTCGTGCGCGTGATGACCGAACCGCGCGGTCCTGTCGCACCGGTTGACTACGAGGCGGGCGAGGTCGTCCTGTGCGGCGACGGGTCCGGCCGGATCACCGGGCTGCCGCGTCACGTGTGGGAGTTCGCGGTGAGCGGGTACCGCCTTGTGCCGCACTGGCTGGAGGCTCGGGTTGGACTGCCGGCCGACCTCGCACTGGTGCAGGAGCTGCGCGACATCTGTGCGCAAAATCGCCGAATTGGTTAGTCTGTTCGGCGAAGCCGATGCCGTTCTGGAGGCGACCTTGGAGGCGACGCTGACGCGCGAGGTGCTGGACGTCGAGCCTGGAGAGCAGGACGCTGATGATTGACGAACCGGACCTGTTCGGCCACAGCCCGGCGCAGGGCAGCCTGTTCGGCGCCGGTGACAAGCGCATGCAGGCGCCGAGCCAACGCCACCTGCCCGATCCCGATGCGGTTCGGCTGCGCCTCAAGGCCGTGCTTGAAAAGGCCCGTACGGCAAATAGGATGCCATGGTCGGAGCGCGACGCGCGCATGTGGCAGACTGTTTTCCCGAACATGGCGAAGTGGCTTAGGGATGGAAGAAGGCGCTCAGCTAACGTTCGAGTTCGCTCAAGAGATGGAGCGCTTGCAGCAAGCGGCGTAGCCGCAGCGCTAGTCGGCCGCAGTCATTTCAGCATAAGAAGGTACTCGCCGATCGTGCTTCGGCAGCGGTCGAGCCCCTTGGGGAAACGCCAACGCTCGGAACTGCTCAATGAGGCTCCGTTCCTGAGACGCTGAAAACCGCCCGGTCATCCTTTCGAGCGCTTCCGGCTCCGGTTCGAACCGCACCGAACGGGCATCCGCAAGCTCGCCAACTCGCCGCCGAAGCACCGCTGGAAAACCGCGAGAAACCGGTTGTACCAATCCTCGAATGCGGGGGTCAAAAAATCCGCCTGCTCGCAACCCTTCAATTTCGTCGCGCAATGCGGTAAGGACTTGCCGGCAGTCGCTCGCGGCCAACTCCACCGTGCTATTCGGCCCAGAAGGTCTTTTTTTGGCCGACCAAGCGTTCCGCCGGAATTCGAACATGCTTAGCGGCATCGGCCACGGCCCGACCGATGATATCCGCCTTCCGGCCATGCGTCTTGAGGATCGCCATCGCTTCATCGACGCCATCCGGCGCCACGACGATGCAGAACCCGATCCCCATATTGTAAACCTCGTACATCTCGGTCACCGGTACGTTGCCGTGATGCTTGATTAGGTCAAAGATCGGCGGCGCCGGCGGCAACGCATCGATTTCGAAGCCAACCGGCGCTTTGACGCGCGCGAGGTTCAGGAACCCATCGCTGGTTATGTGGACGAGCGCTTTGACCCCCCGGGCGCGCGCCAGCACCTCCAGCGCTTCCTTGACGTAGATGTAGGTCGGCTTAAGCAACTCGGCGCCAAGGTCGCAGTCCAAGTCCTCGAATTTGTAAGTCGGCGCCAACCGCTTTCCTTCGCCGAAAAAGGCGCGCCACACCAGCGTCAGCCCGTTGCTGTGCACTCCGTTGCTTTCGATCCCGATGAGAATGTCGCCGTCACGGATGTCTTGCCCTTCGATGATGTGGTCGAGCGCGACGTGCCCGACCGCCATCCCGACCAGATCGATGCCTTCGACCATTTCGGGAAGTTGAGAGATCTCACCGCCGGAAAATCGAGATTCCCGGCCTGTTTGGCGCCGTCCGTCAAACCGATGGCGATTTGGTCGAGCACGTCAGCCTCGACGCGATCTATGGCGATGTAGTCCACCATCGATACGGGCCGGGCACCGACGCAGATCACGTCATTGACGTTCATCGCCACGCAGTCGATGCCGATGGTGTCGTATTTCTGCATCTGGCGGGCGAGCATGGTTTTCGAGCCGACGCCATCGGTGCAGACGGCGATCCCCATGCCGCCAATATCGATCACATTGGCAAAATAGCCGATATCGAGCTTAACTCCACCGGGCTGGCCTGGCGCCGGCCATGTGCTTCGTATCCGGCTCGTAAGCCGCTTCAAGCCAGCGTCGGCCTCGCCGGTATGAACTCCGGCAGCCTTGTACGCGTCAGTCTGACGCGTCTTGTCGGAATGCGGGCGATAGTCGCCCGACCGATCTTTGCGCGCGCTCGTACCCACAGCAAGCTCGCTCACTGTTGCCATCGACTATCCCCTCGGCAGTATAACGCGCTTGCACCCCGCCGTTGCATACAGAGGCGGCTTCGGGGTTGCCCAGCGCACTTCGGTGCCTCGCGTTCCATTATTGTGGGTCGCCCCCGCCGGAGCCTCAAGATATTGTGCCCCCGACCACAAATTCGCATTTTCTGCCGAACTAACGCACGCCTGTCAAGGCGACACGATACCGCCAGACTACGATCTTGTGGATTCGGTGTCCGTAGTCGTCGCCCGCCCGCTCCCCCACCCCAGCCAAAGCCGCCTCCATGGTAACTATTAGCGGTCCATCCGAGAACCGACGCGATACCTTCGTTCGAGCCCGACGGGTGCCGAAGCGGCCCGAAAATCAGGCTCTCGGTTCTCAAGCGGTCCCGTCCGGGACACCAATGGGATCGTGCGGAAACCGGAGATTTGGATTTTCTGCCAGTCGCCGTGGGCGGCCTCCAATGGTTCCAGTCGCGCGTCGCAATTGCGCCGTTGACGGACTGGTCGGTCACCGCCCATTCGGTCGCGCGCCGACCGTACCATCGCCCGCGGCGCGTCACACGGATCGAACCCCTTCGCCTCAAGCTCGGCGAACGCGCGTTGGGCGGTCGCCTTGCCGATGCCGAGCAACCGCGCGGCCTCGTCCAGGCTAAGGGTGAGCCGGCCATTGTTCGACCCGTTGAACCGGCAGCGCAGTTCGACCCATACCTTGACGGCCGGGCCGCTCATGCTGCGCCATGCGGCGCTCTGCGCCACGCCGTAGGGCAACACAAAATACTGTCCGCCCTCACCGCGCCCCTTCTTGTCCAGCTTCCGTCGCTGTCGCTTGGCCAATGCCCGCCCGCCCGATTTCGTTGCCATCTACGCGCGCGCGTAAACTCACCTTCTTGAATGCATCGCTGCTAGCTTGGGATGTTCCCTTGGGCTGTTTGTGCAAGCTCATTGCCTTGCTACCTCCGCCAAGACACTAGGGCTTGCGTCCCTGCAGGCACTGAGCTTGCGGCGCGGGGTCGGCGTCCGCTGCTTGCGGCACGCTGGCGGGGTCGGGGTAGCTGACTTGGTAGTGGTTCACCTGGTTCATGCCATCGGGTCGCTGGCGCCGCCAAACGGTGAGATACCGGAGCCGCTCTAGCTTCCGCACGTGGTATTGAACGCCTTGGCGGCTTAGCCCAATTTTGTGCGCGACGGTGACGGTGGCAGGAAAACAGATGCCGTCCTTGTCGGCGTACATGCAAAAAGCGGCCAAAACGCGCAACGTCTCCGGACTCACTCGCGCATCGCATACGGCCGCCGACGGCAAGCGCGAGAAGTTCCCACCCTTAGCCATTGGCAGCCTCCCGCCATTCACGGTACGTCGGTTCTAAGGCGTTCAGGGCGCATTGGCCCTCAGGGGATAGCGCGATACCCTTTTCGCGGAGAACCCGCCTCAGAACGGCTGTGGTGGACGCCACGAAGGCAACCGCTTGCCACTTGGTCGCGCCCCGATGGTTGCGGGCGTGTAAAATGATCCATTGTAGATCGTCGGCGGCGAGCGCCCAACGTTCCGCTAGGCGCAATGGCTCTTGTGCGATTCCATCGTTCCGGCCCCGCCTGCCACGGCAACGCGCGGTGAGGGCGAGTGTCACCGTCCATCGATCCCCCCGAGCCCTGCGGCTTCGGCAATGAGGCGCGCACAAGACTGCGAGATGTTCGGGCCAGCGTTGTCGCACCCATCGCACGTGGTACGGCGGCGGATTTACGGACCTTCGGGCTTCGGCCCAGACAAACAGATCAAGCTGATTGGCGGCGGCATTGCATGCGTGACGGCGTGAACGTATCTTCATCGGGCAAGTCCTGGTCAGGGATGAGCAATCGCATTGCCCCGGCGGCCGTTCGCGCGACCGTCGGGGTTTTCGCGTTTATTGAGCTTGCGTGTGCTCGCCGGAGCGCAGCACGTTTAGCCACGCCTCAGCATCGGAGCGGGCAATCAGCGTGCGGCGTCCGACTTTGGTGACGCGCAAGCGGCCGTCGCGAATCTCGCGATAGGCGGCGGTGCGGCTGATCGAGTGACGCCCGCAAAATTCGGGCAGGGTTTCGAGCGGCTTGTCCATCGGTTCCTCGCATCGTTCAGCGGGACGTACCCGCGTGCAAGGAACGTAAGCCGACGATTAGCCGAAAAAAGAGAAACGGATTTTCGGCAGCGTCCACGCGTCAGAATTTTGCCGATAAATCCCTAGCCATTTTTCGGCGGCTGCTCGGTCAGAAGGTTCGCCAGACTTTGCACGGGAGGTCTCAAAAAGGACGGCCTGCCCCAACTAAAGCCAGACAAGGACTCTGCCATCGCAGTGCGTGCCGCATCGCGTTCGCGCCGGGCGCGCGGAAGCTGACGGCGAAGGTAGTCCGCGGACTTTCCCGCCAACTCGTGGTCGGGAGGGCTTTTCCGCCAATCTTTATGGACAAGTTCACATGAGCGCTTGTCCCCGTGGTGCGGTCCTTTCGCCTCGACGGCATCCAGCAGCGCGCGTCGCGCGTTGTACCCAGCTTGGGTAGAAATCGTTGGGCGTCGGCCGCGCTTTGTCGGGGCGGCAGTGCGCAGTCCCGGGACAAAATCGAGAATCAGCCCGACAATCAGCCTGTCACGCCAATTCTGATCCGATTTCAGGTCAATGTTATAGTGACGCGCCAATATCAGGAACCGGCGTTCAAACT
>CAWGHZ010000005.1:0-500574 GCA_963822575.1 uncultured Alphaproteobacteria bacterium
TGCGCGGTACGGGCTTCGGCGCCGCCTCGAGGGGCGGACTGGCCGGCGGCTTGGCCCGCGAGAATTCGTAATCGCCCCGCGAGCCGGGGCCGAACGTCACCTGTATCCGCTTCGAACTCATACCCATGCTCCGCCCGGCCGCGACCGTCCGGCGGACGTATGTGCGGCCGAAGCGCAATTCCAGCGCCGACGGGTTAACGGTCGATGAACGCGCTTGCAGTATGCCGTCCGCCGCCGGAATGATGGCGCATGCGCCGCGCCGCCTCATTCCTGCCGCCCCGCGCCGCCGCCGCGCGCGGCCCCGCCGCCCTCGCAAGCGCGCATGCGATCCGGCGCGCCGTGTTCGTTGCCGAGCAGGGCGTCAGCGTGCGCGAGGAAATCGACCGGCGCGACCGCGCCTCCCGGCATTACCTCGCGCGGCAGGGCGGCGTCGCGGTCGGTACCGCGCGGCTGCGCCCGCTGGGACGGAAAACGGCGAAGATCGAGCGGATGGCGGTGCTGTCCGCCCACCGCCGCACGGGCGTCGGGCGCGCCCTGATCGCGGCGATCGAGCGCGACGCGCGGCGCGCCGGGCTCGCCGCCTTGGTACTGCATGCCCAGGCGCACGCCGTGCCATTCTACGAGCGGCTAGGCTACGTCGCCGAAGGCGCGCCGTTCACCGAAGCGGGCATCCCGCATCGCTTCATGCGCAAGCGGCTTTAAAACCGACCTGAGCGATAGTCGGCGATGGCCTCGCGGATCTGGTCCTCGGTGTTCATTACGAACGGGCCATAGCGCGCCACCGGCTCGTGCAGCGGCTTGCCCGCGACCAGAAGGATGCGTGCAGGCCCACCCGCCGCCGCCAGCACGACCGCCGTGCCGGGCCCAAGCGCCGCGAGTTCCCCCGCCGCGACCGCGCGGTCACCGACCGTCGCCTTGCCCTCGAACACGGCGGCGAAGGCGTTGTGGCCCTCGGGCAGCGGGATCTCGATCCGCGCGCCCGGCGCCAGCGCCACGTCGCACGCCACTGGCTCGGTGGCGACGCCGCCGACCGGACCGGCCACGCCGGCGACCGTGCCGGCGAGCACCTTGATCGTGACGCCCGCCGCGGGCGTCACGACGGGGATGCGCTCCGGCGCAATGTCCTGGTAGCGCGGCGGGCACATCTTGTCCTTCGCCGGGAGGTTGACCCAGAGCTGGAAACCCTTCATCAGCCCGTCCTCCTGCTCCGGCATCTCGGAATGGACGATGCCGCGCCCGGCCGTCATCCACTGCACGCTGCCGGGACCGAGCAGCCCGACATTGCCCATGTGGTCGCCGTGGCGCATGCGCCCGGCCAGCATGTAAGTCACAGTCTCGAAGCCGCGGTGCGGGTGGTCCGGGAAGCCGCCGATATAGTCGGCGCCCTTCTCCGAGCCGAACGCGTCGAGCAGCAGGAAGGGGTCGAGCCCGGGCAAAGACGGCGTGCCGATGAAACGGGTGAGCTTCACCCCGGCCCCGTCGCTGGTGGCGACCCCGCGCACGACCTTCACGACCTGGCGCGTGGGGATGCGGGCGAGCTGGTCCATGGCGGCCTCCGTTGATTGCGACCGGTGATATGGTACCCGCGCGGCCCGGACGGAAGCTTTCGCCGGCGCAAGCCTGTCCTGTAACATGCGCAGCCTCGGCGTCGGCAGGGAGGGGGGCCGGATGCGCGCGGCAGCATCGATGAGGCGTTGAGCGCCGGCCATGACGCTGGCGGCCCTCCTTGCCGGCGGCGCGGCGCGGGCGGCGCAGGACACGGCCATCCCGGCCGATTTCTACGGCAGCTATTCCGGCATGGGCATCGCCGAGGAGCATGGCGCGGAAGGCTTCCCGATGTCCTCGCGCGACCTCGACCTGATTATCGCGCCGCAGGGCCGCGGCTTCACCGTCGCCTGGACGACGGTGATCCGCTCCGGCCGCGACGCGGCGAGCCGCACGCTCCGCCGCAGCAGCACCGTGCGCACGTTCCTGCCGAGCGCCATCCGCAGCGTCTGGCGCGCGGCGGAAAACGGCGATCCACTGCATCCGGGCGGCGAATTTTGCTGGGCTCGCATCACGGGATTCACCCTCTCCGTCATGCAACTCGCCGTGCTCGACAACGGCACCTACCGGCTCGAGCAATATGACCGGACGCTCAGCGGCAACGGCCTCAATCTGAAATACACGCTGCAGCGCAACCGCCAGGTCGTGCGTACGGTTTCGGCCGTGCTGGTCCAGATGCCCAACTAGCCCCTTCATTGCAAGTCGTGCTAGTCGGGACGGAGCGGATCGACATGGGGGACCACATGATCAGGATTCTTGCCGTCGCGTTCGCGGCGTTCCTTGCGCTCGCAACCGGGCATGGGGCGCCGGCGCGCGCGGCTGACCAGCTCACCCCGGCGGCGTTCTACGGGACCTGGTCGGGCGGCGGCGTGTCCGAGAACAAGGATTCGATCTACTTCCACATGACCGCGCGCGACATCGACGTGACCGTACGGCCGGCGGGCGACGGGTTCACCATCGACTGGACGACGGTCATTCGCCGCGGCGGCGATCCGAGCCACCCCAACGTGCGCCGGGTCAAGACCGAGCGGCGCTTCCTGGCGACCGGGCGTCCGGACGTATGGCGCTGCACCGACTCGGGCGATCCCCTGGCCGACAAGGAGCTGTGCTGGGCGCGCGTGAAGGACCGCACCCTCTCGGTGCGCCAGCTCGTGCTGCTCGACCACGGCACCTACGAGATCCAGCAGTACGACCGCACGCTGGGCGCGACGGGCATGACCCTGCACTACACGTTGCTGCGCGACGGCAGCGCGGTGCGCACCGTCACCGGCCGGCTGGTCAAGGTCGCGAAGTAGCCCGCTTGGCGAGCACGGCGAGGCGGGCGAGGCAGGCCTCGCGTTCCGGACGGAAGTCGCGTGCGATCCACCAGCGCTCGACCGCGGCGAGGAGGCGGCCGACGTCGGGTCCCTGCGGGACGCCTAACGCGCGCACGTCGCGCCCCGCGACCGGCAGGCGCGGCCGCTCGGCCGACTCGGCGCTGGCGATCAGCGCGCGCCATTCCGCCTCGCGCTTCGGCGTGACGCGCGCCCCGCCCGCCCAGGCGATCAGCGCGCGGTCGAGGTAAAGCGCGCGCCCGAGGCGGTAGAGCATGCGGCGATGCGCGCCCGGGTCGAGTGCCGGCGTCGGCCAGTCGCGCCCGCCGACAAGCGCCGCCAGCCGGTCGCGCTCCGCGTTCGAGAGGCGCAGCCGGGTTGCAATCGATCGCGCGCGGCGTGGCGGGACGGCGAGCCCGGCGGCGAGCCGGCGCAGCGGGTCGCGCGGGCATCCAAGCGCGTCCTCGATACGGGCGAGCCGTCCGAGCCGCGCCCGCTCGGCCATCTCGGGCAGGGCGTGGGCGAGCACGCCGTCCTTCGCCATCAGGTCCAGCACGACCTTCGGCTCGTCGGCGACCACCAGCCGGAACAGCTCCGACCGTACCCGCTCGCCCGAGAGAGTCTCGATCCGCGCCGCCGCCGCGCGGCAGGCGGCGAGCGCCGCGCGGTCGGGCGCGCCGCGCCCGTAATGGGCGTGGAAGCGGAAGAAGCGGAGGAGGCGCAGCACGTCCTCGTCGATGCGGGCCTTCGCGTCGCCGACGAACCGCACCCGCCCGGCGCGCAGATCGGCGAGCCCGCCCGCGGGGTCGTAGAGCGTGCCGTCCGGGTCGCAATAGAGCGCGTTGATGGTGAAGTCGCGCCGGGCCGCGTCCGCGGCCCAGTCGTCGGTGAAGGCGACGCGGGCGCGCCGCCCGAAGGTCTCGACGTCGCGCCTGAGCGTCGTCACCTCGAAATGCTTGCCGCCGAGGACCGCCGTCACCGTGCCGTGCTGGATGCCGGTAGGGATGGCCTTGAGTCCGGCACCCTCCAGCAGCGCCATCACCCGCTGGGGTGGCGCCGCGGTCGCGATGTCGATGTCCTTCACCGCGCGGCCGAGCACCGCGTCGCGTACGCAGCCGCCGACGAAGCGCGCCGGCCCGCCCGCCGCCAGCGCCGACATCACCGCCACCGTCTCGGGCGCGGTCATCCAGGGCTGCGGGTCGAGCGTCCCGGCCGGGGTCACTGCCGCGCCGGCGGCGGGGCGTAGCGGCCGGGCGCGACCCGGCCGTGCTCGACATGTGCGGGGCGGTAGACCGCGCCGGGCGGCGCACCGCTGAACAACGCGACGGCTCCCAGCGTGGCGGCGGCGAGCGCGAGCCCGCCCGCGGCGAGCCAGCCCCACGGCGCCCCGCGCAGGACCGGGGCCACCCGCCCCGCCGCCCCGGCGTGGCGCACCCGCCAGACCTGGTACGCCACGTAGAGCACGGTCGGCAGGACCAGAGGCAGAACATAATCGATCAGGATGCGGCCCTTCACGATCCCAGCACCTCGCGCAGATTGACCAGCATCCGCGCGGTCAGTCCCCAGATGTAATGCTCGGGATGTTCCAGTACGTGGAAGGCGCGCTCCTTGCCCTCGCGGATTTGCACCTCGATCCGGTGCTTGGCGGGATCGAGCACGTCGGCGAGCGGCACCTCGAAGATCACCGCCACCTCCGACGGGTCGGCGCGCAGATCGACCGGCGGCACGATCAGCCCGACGACCGGCGTCACCCGGAAGCCCGTGCCGGTGTAGAACGCGTTGAGCCGACCGACTAAATCCACCCGCTCGGGCGCGAGGCCGATCTCCTCCTCCGCCTCGCGCAGCGCCGTGCGCTCGGGCGTCACGTCGTCCTCGTGCGCGCGGCCGCCGGGAAAGGCGACCTGGCCCGGGTGACGCTTCAGCTTGTCGGTGCGCCGAGTGAGCAGCACGGTCATGCCGGCGGGACGGTCGATCAGCGGCACCAGCACGGCGGCCGGCGCCAGCGTCTCGACCACCAGGTTCTCGTGGCCGCGCTCCCACCCCGAGCCGTCGCCCGCCGGGTCGGGCGAGATCCCCGGCCCCGCGAACCGCGCCCGTACCGCGTCGCGCGTCGGCCTCACTTGCCCTCCTCCTCGAGCGCACCGAGGGAGAAGAACGCGCCCTGGGACCACACGCCGAGGACGCGGCGCCCGCCCTCCACCGCTTCCTCGCCGAGCGCGACGAGTTCGTAATAGACAGGCCGACCGATCCGCGCGTCGAGCCGGTCGCGCACGGTGACGTAGGGCGACGGTTCTCCGGTCTCCGGATCGTGAACCACACGGATCGGATGGTCGGGTCCCGCCGCCACGCTTTCGTCGAGATTGGTGCGGAAGGTAAGGGTCCGGTCGCGGCCCGTCCCCGCGACCGAAAGCGCGACGGCGACGAACGGCGCATCCTCGACCTGGATGCAAACCTGCTCTGCGGGTGTACTAAGCCAGTAGGAATCGTCGCGTTTTCGCTGCAACACCGAGGCAAACAGCTTCACCAGCGGTTTGCGGGAGATCGGCGAGTCATGATAGAACCAAGTGCCGTCGCGCGCGATGCGGATGTCGATCTCTCCGCACGACGCGGACCCCGAAGCGACGGCGGCGCCGCGGTGCCGGTCAGGCGATTTGCCGTCCCGGCTATTGTTCAAGAAACGCCCGCGCTCCATTTCGGTGAGATCGACTGACGGGTTCGCCATCTGGCACCATTTTTTCGCAACCGGAGCCGCCTGTGACTGACTCCCCCTTCCTCGCCCCGGCCGCTGGGCCGGCGGACGAGCCCCCTGCCCGCGTCGTCGCCGAGATCGAAGCGCTCGGCCAGCGCATCGCGCGGGTGCGCGACGGCGTCGGCCGCATCATCTTCGGCCAGTCCGAGGTCGTCGATCAGACACTTATCACCTTGCTTGCCGGGGGTCACGCGCTGCTGATCGGGTTTCCCGGGCTGGGCAAGACGCGGCTCGTCGACACGCTCGGCACCGTCCTCGGCCTCAATGACGGGCGCGTGCAGTTCACGCCCGACCTGATGCCGGCCGACATCCTGGGTTCCGAGGTGCTGGAGGAAGCGGAGTCGGGCCGGCGTTCGTTCCGCTTCATCAGGGGCCCAATCTTCTGCCAGCTCCTGATGGCCGACGAGATCAACCGGGCGAGCCCGCGCACCCAGTCGGCGCTCCTGCAGGCGATGCAGGAAGGGCGCGTGTCGGTCGCCGGCCAGTACCATCCCCTGCCCCAGCCGTTCCACGTACTGGCGACGCAGAACCCGCTGGAGCAGGAGGGCACCTATCCCTTGCCCGAAGCGCAGCTCGACCGCTTCCTGATGGAGATCGACGTCGGCTATCCCGACCGCGCGGCCGAGCGCGAGATGCTGCTCGCCACCACCGGCGCCGACCAGGCGGCGCCCGAGCAGGTCATCACCGCCGAGGACCTGGTCGCCGCTCAGAAGCTCGTCCGCCGCATCCCGATCGGCGAGAGCGTGATCGAGGCGATCCTCGACCTTGTGCTCGCCGGCCGGCCCGAGGCGAGCGAGTACGAGGAGGTGCGCCGCCACGTCGCGTGGGGCCCCGGCCCGCGCGCCAGCCAGGCGCTGATGCTGGCGACCCGCGCCCGCGCGCTGATGGACGGGCGCTTCGCCCCGTCGATCGACGACGTGCTGGCGCTGGCCGGGCCGGTGCTGCGCCACCGCATGGCGCTCAACTTCGCGGCGCGCGCCGATGGCATAACCATCGACCAGATCATCGAGCGGCTGTGCGCGCCGCTCGCCTGACGCGGCCCGGCGCTGACCGCGCGGCGGCGAACCCAGCCGCCGTCCTCCGCCAGCGTGCGGAGCAGGCGGCCGCCACCCTGCCGCCGCTGCTGGTCGCCGCCGAGCGCATCGCCGCCACGGTGCTGCAGGGCGTGCACGGGCGGCGCCGCGTCGGCCAGGGCGAGACGTTCTGGCAGTTCCGCAGCTACCAGCCGGGCGACCCCGCGCCATCCATCGACTGGCGCCAGACCGGCAAGGGCGACCGCGCCTATGTGCGCGAGAACGAGTGGGAGGCGGCGGAGAGCATCTGGATCTGGTGCGACGGCTCGCCCTCGATGGACTACCGCTCGGAGAAGAACCTGCCGACAAAGGGTGACCGGGCGGCGCTGCTCGCCCTCGCGCTCGCCTCGCTGCTCACCCGCGCCGGCGAGTTGGTCGGCGCGCTCGGCCGCGACCCGGCCCTGCTCCGGCCCGGCGCCGGCCGCGCGGTGATGAACCGCCTCGCCGTCGCGCTTGCCCTCCCCGCGCCGTCCGGCGCGCCCAGCCTGCCCGCGGTCGATCCGCTGCCGCGCCATTCGCGCCTCGCGCTGGTGGGGGACCTGCTGTCGCCCGTCGAGGAGACCGAGCGGATCGTGCGCGGCTATGCGGCGCGCGGCGTGCGCGGCGCCATGGTGCAGGTGCTCGACCCCGCCGAGGCGTCGCTGCCCTTCGCGGGACGCGTCCGCTTCCAGAGCCTGGAGGGCGAGGACGACGTGCTGATCGGACGGGTCGAGACCGTCCGCGAGGAGTATTTGCACCTGATGGAGGCGCACCGCGCCGCGCTTGCCGACATTGCGCGCCACGCCGGCTGGGCCTTCCTCACCCATCGCACCGACCAGCCGCCGCAAGCGGCCCTCTTGGGACTCCACCAGGCGCTCGCCGCCTCGCCAAGGCACTAGATGCTCGATTTCGGGCCGATCGCGTTCGCCTCGCCCTGGCTGCTGCTGGGGCTCCTAGCGCTGCCCGCTTTGTGGTGGCTGCTGCGCGTCCTGCCGCCGGCGCCGCGCCGCGTGCCGAACCCGGTCAACCGGCTGCTCGCCAAGCTGCGCCGGACCGAGCAGACGCCGGCGCACACGCCGCTGTGGCTGATCCTGCTTCGCCTCGTCCTCGCCGGCCTTGTCATCCTCGCGGTCGCGCACCCCTTGATGAACCCGGCGACGACCATGCCGGGCTCGGGGCCGCTGGTGCTGGTGGTCGACGACGGCTGGGCCGCGGCGCGCAACTGGACGGAGCGCGAGACCGCGCTTTCGGGCCTGATCGACCGGGCCGAGCGCACCCACCGCCCCGTCCTGGTGCTGACCACGGCGAAGCCGCCGGGCGCGGAACCGCTGGCGGCGTCGAAGCTGATGCGCCCGGCCGAGGCCCGGCGCATGGTGCGCGCGATCCAGCCGAAGCCGTGGCCGGACGACCGCACGGCGGCCGCGAAGGCGCTCGACGCGGTCAAGATCGAGGGCGCGGCCGACCTCGTGTGGCTGAGCGACGGGCTTGACGGATCGGGTGCCGCGGCGCTTGCCGACAAGCTGCGCCGGCTCGGCACGTTGCAGGTCTACACGGACCCGGCGTTGCGCCTCGCCCGGCTGGTGCTGCCGCCGGTGAGCGAGGCGAACGACATGGCGGTGCCGCTGGAGCGCGCGTCCGCCGGCCCCGCCACGCCCGTCGCGGTTCGCGCCCTGGACGAGAACGGCAAGCTGCTGGTGCGCCAGGAGGGGCGCTTCCCGACCGGCGCGACCAAGACCGAGGTGCGCCTGACCGTGCCGTCCGAGATCCGCAACGACATCATCCGCATCGAGATCGAGGGCGAGGCGTCGGCCGGCGCCTCGGTCCTGCTCGACGAGCGGTGGCGCCGCCGGCCGGTCGGGCTGTTCTCCGGCGAGACCACCGAGCGCGCGCAGCCGCTGCTCTCCGACCTCTACTATCTGCAGCGCGCGCTGTCGCCGTTCAGCGAGGTACGCCGCGGCAACGTGGACGACCTCCTGAAGCGCAAGCTCGCGGTCCTGGTGCTCGCCGACGTCGGCCGCCTGACCGAGACGCAGGAGAAGACGCTGGCCGGCTGGGTCGACGGCGGCGGCGTGCTGCTGCGCTTCGCCGGGCCGCGCCTTGCCAAGGATGTCGACGCGCTGGTCCCGGTCCGGCTGCGCCAGGGCGGGCGCGAACTCGGCGGTGTCATGTCGTGGGAACGGCCGGCCCAGCTCATGCCGTTCGAGAAGGCGAGCCCGTTCTACGGCCTTTCCGTGCCGCCCGACGTGCTGATCCAGCGCCAGGTGCTGGCCGAGCCGTCGCTCGACCTCGACTCCAAGACCTGGGCGCGGCTCACCGACGGCACGCCGCTGGTCACCGCCGAGAAGCGCGGCAAGGGATGGATCGTCCTGGTGCACACCACCGCCAACACCGACTGGTCGAACCTGCCCATCTCCGGCCTGTTCGTGCAGATGCTCCAGCGCATCGTCGGGCTCAGCCAGGGCGTCGCCGGGGAGGAAGGGTCGGGCGTACTGGCGCCGGTCGCAGTGATGGACGGGTTCGGCCGGATGCAGAGCCCGCCCTCGACCGCCGCGCCCATCGAGGGCGCGAAGTTCGCCGAGGCCGTGCCGGGACCGCGCACGCCGCCCGGTTATTACGGGCGCCAGGGCGCGCGCCGCGCCCTCAACCTGTCGCCCGCCATAGGCCCGCTGAAGCCGCTGGCCGCCGCGCTCCCCGACGGTGTGGTGACGCGCGGCTTCCCCGAGGCGGGCGAGCTCGACCTCAAGCCATGGCTTCTGCTCGCGGCGCTGCTGCTCGCCTTCGCCGACATCGTGATCGGCTACATATTGCGCGGCCTCGTGCCCGGCGTGGGCGCCGGGCGCGGCGCCAAGGCGGCAGGACGCGCGGCCGCGGTCGCGGTCGTCGTGATCGGCGCGCTGGCGGCGCCGGCGCAGGCGCAAGAGTTCGATTCGCCCCAGTCGTTCGCCCTCAAGGCCGCGCTCGAAACGCGCCTTGCCTATGTCGAGACCGGCTCGCCCGCCGTCGACAAGGTGAGCCGCGAGGGGCTGCACGGGCTGAGCGAGGTGCTGCGAAGGCGGACCGCGGTCGAGCCGGGCGCGCCGATGGGGGTGAACGTCGAGACCGACGTGCTCGCCTTCTTCCCGATGCTGTACTGGGCGGTCTCGCCGTCGCAGCCGCCGCTCTCCGACGCGGCGATCGAGAAGCTGCAGAACTATTTGCGCACCGGCGGCACCATCCTGTTCGACACGCGCGAGCAGGGCGAGCTCAATGCCGACCCGTCGGGCTCCGGTGGGCCGGCGGGGCTTCGGCTCCGCTATCTCCTGCGTGGGCTCGACATCCCGGCGCTGATCCCGGTGCCGGCCGACCACGTGCTGACCAAGTCGTTCTACCTCCTCTCCAAGTTCCCCGGCCGGTGGGACGGCGGCACGGTGTGGGTCGAGGCCAAAGGCAACCGCTACAACGACGGCGTGTCCTCGGTGGTGATCGGCTCGAACGACTGGGCCGGCGCCTGGGCGGTCGACGACGACGGCCAGCCGCTCTACCCGGTCGTGCCGGGCGGCGAGCGCCAGCGCGAGATGGCCTACCGCTTCGGCGTCAACTGGGTGATGTACGCGCTGACCGGCAACTACAAGACCGACCAGGTCCACGTGCCCGCCATCATGGAGCGGCTGGGGCAATGAGCCGGGGCATCCGATGGGCGCGCTGACTTCGATCGACTTCGCGCCGTACGTGCCGTGGTCGGTGCTGGCGGCGCTCGCCGCAATCGGCGCCGCGCTGATCGCGTTCGGCCTGGTACGCCGCGCCGGCGGCCTCGCCTGGCGGACGCTCGCCGTCGTCGCGCTGCTCGCGGGGCTTGCCAACCCCGTGCTGGTCGAGGAGGAGCGCAAACCGATCCCCGACGTCGCCGCCGTGGTCGTGGACGATTCGCCGAGCCAGTCGGTCGGCAACCGCACCGCCGAGGCCGAGGCGGCGGCAAGCGAACTTCAGCGCAAGCTATCCGCCATGCCCGGGCTCGACGTGCGTGTCATCCACGCGGGCGCGCCCGCGACCGGCGCCGGCGGCCAGCCGACCGACGGCACACACCTGTTCGAGGCGCTTTCCCACGCCCTCGCCGACGTGCCGCGCAAGCGCATGGCGGCGACGTTCCTGGTGACCGACGGCGAGGTTCACGACGTCCCCGACGCCAAGAAGCCGTTGCCCTTCGCCGGGCCCCTGCACGTCCTGCTGACCGGCCGGCCGGGCGAGCGCGACCGTCGGATCGTGGTGACCAATGCCCCGCGCTTCGGCCTGGTCGGCAAGCCGATCGAGGTGCGCGTGAAGATCGACGACCCCGGCGCCGAGGGACAGTCCGTCCGGCTCATCGAATCGCACGACGGCGCGCCGCCGGTCTCGCGCACCGCGGTCATCGGGCGCGAGACGACGCTCACCCTCAATCTCGACCACGCGGGCCAGAACATCTTCGAGTTTGCGGTCGACCCGGCCGAGCACGAGCTCACCACGGTGAACAACCGCACCGTCGTCACCGTCAACGGCGTGCGCGAACGGCTGCGCGTGCTGCTGGTGTCGGGCGAGCCGCACCCGGGCGAGCGGGTGTGGCGCAACTTCCTGAAGGCCGACCCATCGGTCGACCTGGTCCATTTCACGATCCTGCGTCCGCCGGAGAAGCAGGACGCGACGCCGGTGCGCGAGCTGTCGCTGATCGCCTTCCCGATCCGCGAGCTGTTCGAGGTCAAGCTCCATGAGTTCGACCTGATCATCTTCGACCGCTACAAAAGGCGCGGCGTGCTGCCCTCGCTCTATCTGCAGAACATCGTGCGCTACATCCAGAACGGCGGCGCGGTGCTGGAGGCGGCGGGGCCGGCCTTCGCCACCTCGCTCTCGCTCTACCAGACGCCGCTCGGCCCGATCCTGCCCGCCGCGCCGACAGGCCGGGTGATCGACGGGCGGATGAAGGCGCACCTGAGCGAGGCCGGCAAGCGCTTCCCGATCACCGCCGACCTGCCCGGCGCCGACGACCCCGACCGCCGCTGGGGAAGCTGGTTCCGCCAGATCGACGCCACCGCCGACCGCGGCACCACCCTGATGACCGGCGCCGAGGGCAAGCCGCTCCTCGTCGTCGACCACGTCGGCAAGGGGCGCGTGGCGCAGATCCTGTCCGACCAGATCTGGCTGTGGGCGCGCGACTATGACGGCGGCGGGCCCTATGCCGAGCTGCTGCGCCGCCTCGCCCACTGGCTGATGAAGGAGCCGGAGCTCGAAGAGAACCGCATCGAGGCGCATCGCGAGGGCAATGACCTCGTCGTGGTGCGTCACTCCGTGAAGCCGAACAAGACGCCGGTCACCGTCACCGCGCCGTCGGGCAAGACGACGCGGCTGACCCTCGCCGAGGGCGCCGGCGGGCGCGAGCGCGGCGCGATGCCGGTGAGCGAGATGGGGCTCTACCGCGTCTCCGACGGAGAGCACACCGCCCTTGCCGCGGTCGGCACCCTCAACCCGCTCGAGTTCGCCGACATGCGCGCGACCGATACCAAGCTCAAGCCCGTGGTCGAGACGACCGGCGGCGGCATCGCCTGGATCAAGGACGGGCTGCCCGATCTGCGCCGCGTGCACGCCGGCCACCGCGTCGCCGGGCGCGGCTGGATGGGCGTCGTGGAGAACCGCGAGTTCACCGTGACCGGCGTCAAGGAGGCCCCGCTCCTGCCCGGCCTCGCGCTGCTGCTCCTCGCCGTCGGCGCGCTGATGCTCGCCTGGCGCCGGGAGGGACGGTAGGGCGAGATTGGCTCGGCTCGAACCGGCCTGATCCCCTGAGTTCTGCTCACCTCATCGCCCGGGGCGCGGTTCGGTCCGCGGGAAAGGGCTACCAGCAAGCGCAAGCGAAAGGGACCGGCTTTGGCCGGCCCCAATGGATTGATTTAGCCGTCAGGCGGAGGTCTTCGTTTTCCGTCGGCGCCGCACGAAGCCAAGGCCGAACAGGCCCGTCCCCAGCAAGGCGAGTGTGGTCGGCTCAGGGACAGTGCAGCCGGGGATGAAGTTCACGTCGGTCGAGGTGTCATGGGTGATAACAACTTTGTAGAAGTCTCCCGCGCGGGGATAGGTGGCTGGCTTTCCTGCATACAGTTCGAACCAAGCACTTCAACGCCGTAACTGAGCTGACTCAGAGAATACAAGCATTCCCACTGAATGCATGGCACGGAATCGCCCCGGCGCCCTTCGGCCGATCCGCGACGGCACGCTGACTTTGTCTGCGTGGTGCGTTATGCTCCCGCACTATGATGACCCGCGAATACCGGTCCGCGTGGTTTCACCGAATCAGGGCGTGGGCCTGGTTAGGTTCCTTCGCACTGGGCTTGACCGCAGGCGCGCCGGCGCCGTCGGCCATTGCCGCCCAGGGGGCCGTAGCGCTGGTACTGGATGTTGAAGGCGCCACCACACCGATGGTCACGCCCTACTCTGAACTGAGCAACCGGTCGACCATATCCCTTCGTCCGGACGGGCAGATGAGCTTCGTCCATTACGGGGCGTGCCGCATGGTCACGGTCAAGGGTGGGCGGCTTTATGTCGATGCGCGGCGTTATTCGCTGGCAGGCGGGCAGATCGTAAGCGAGGACAAGACCGACTGCCCGCGCGAACAGAAATTGGCTGCGGCTGATGGTGGCGCAGCGGTAGCCGCTGGAGTTCTGATGCGCGGCGCTGGCGGCGCTCCTCATTTGACGCCCCATCCGCGCATCGTGCTGACCGGCAGCAAGGGCGGAATGCTGCATACGGCAGAGCTGCGCAAGGCCGGTCAGGCCCTGGGCTCCATGACCGTGCATGAGCATTTGGCCTCATGGCCGGCCGGCCGGCCCGCGCTCGCGCCCGGGACCGATTATGTGGTCCATCTGGCATCGGTCGACGGCAAGGTCGTGGTCGACTTCCAATTCAGCGTGGCCGAACCCGGCATGCCGGGCGAAGCTGCGGCCATATTGCGCCTCGACTGATTGTGGCCGGCGCGGAAGACCGGCCGGCTCGCCGGCGCTTTTGGCGACGGGCGCTGGTATTGCTGGCCCTCACCAGTGCTGGTACCGCCGCAAGTCTCGGCACCGATGGGGTCATCGGCAATCTCGACGGGCCGCTTTACGACCTGGCTCTCGGCAGCACAGCACGGATATCTCCGCCCGTCAAAACGCAGGCACCGGTCGTGATCGTCGCGCTCGATCATCGATCGCTCGACTCCAACGAGTTACGTGACATACCGCGCGTCTTGATGGCGCCCGTCTGGGGGACGCTGATCGACGGGCTTGCCGACGCAAAGGCGCGCGCCGTCGGATTCGACTTTATATTCAGCTTCGTCGCCGGGCGATTTAAGCCGGGCTATGACCGAACCTTTCTGGCGGCGCTTGCGCGCCATCGCGCACTCGTCGTACTCGGGCGGTCGCTGCGAACGCCGCTGGCACTCCCGTATTTTTTCGCCGTAGGTGCCAACCAGACCCCGGGCTCCGTGGGCTATGTCGAGATGATGCCGGACAGTGACGGCGTGTTTCGCACTGCGCGCGCCGCGCTCCGCCTCGCCAACGGAAGCGCCGCGCCGACCCTTGCGGGTGCCCTGGCGCAGCGCAGTGGCGGCCCAATCACCAAAGGCCCTGTCCGGATCGCACCGCGACAGAAGTTGGAGGAGACGCCAACCTACGCTCTGGTCGACGTGCTGCGCTGCATTGCGCACGACCCGGCAGCGGTCGCCAGCCGCTTCCGCGACCGGATCGTGCTAATCGGCTCGACCCTGCCCGAGGAGGATCGCAAGATCGGGCCGGACCGCTTTTTGCCGGCGCGACCGTCGTCGGCGCCACCGGGCGACAGCGGTGCCGGATGCCACCTCGACCGGCTCGGCCCCTCGGATCCGGACGGCGGCACTGTCGCCGGCACCGCGCTCGAGGCGGGCGCTATCCGCGCCCTGATGGGACTGGATGCGGCGCACGAGGCGCCGGCCATCGAACGCGTGCCAAGCGCAGCCACGGCCTCACTCGTCGCGGGCGGCGCGGGGTTCGTGCTCGCGCCCTGGGCTGCGGTCGCCGCGACCGTCGTCATCCTTGCCGGCCTGTTCGCAGTCGAGGCGGTGCTGCTGTTGGGTGGCGTGTGGGTGCCGATGGCGGTTCCCATGCTCTGCGCCATCGCGGCGGTCGCCGCGGCCTACCTGGTGCGATTCCTCCTTGAGGAACGGCGCAGGCGACGCATCCAGTATGCGTTCGGTCATTATTTGGCGCCGACGGTCGTCGAGGCGCTGGTCAATAGCGAGCGGTCGCTGCGGCTCGGCGGCGAACTTCGCGATATCACAGTCATGTTTGCCGACCTCAGCGGATTCACCGCTTTGTCCGGCACGGTCGGACCGGAACGTCTCATGGAACTGACCAATCGCTATCTCGCGATCATCGCGGCAGCGGTCGACGAGACCGGCGGCTACGTCGACAAGTTCATCGGCGACGCGGTCATGGCGATCTGGGGCGCGCCCCTGGCCGAGGATGATCACGCCGCGCGCGCCGCCGGCGCCGCGCTGGCGATCGCCGACCGCATCGAGCGGGCGCGCGCCGATGATCGGGCACGGGGCGAGCGCGGATTCTCGGTCAAGATCGGACTCAATGTCGGGCTCGCCACGGTCGGAAATGTGGGCGCTCCCAAGCGATACAACTACACCGCGGTCGGCGAGACAGTGAACGTGGCTGCCCGGTTGGAGAGTTTGCCCGGCGACTATGGCTGCCGGGTCGTGGTCGGGCCGGTTGCCGCTGCGCGACTGCGCGACGCATTTTTGCTGAACGAGCTGGACTTGGTGCGCGTCAAGGGAAAGGAAGAGGCGATCGCGGTGTACGAGCTGGTCTGCGCGGAAGCCGACATTACCGACGCCGAGTGCAGCTATGTCGCCCGCTACGCGGCAGCACTTGCGGAATATCGGGCAGGAAGGTTCGCTGAAGCCGAAGCGGCCTGGTCCGGGCTGGCGGCGCCTCGCGACGGAGCTGGGGGGCCGCCCGCCGTGATGGCCCGCCGCGCCGCCTCGCTGCACCGCGATCCGCCCGCCGGGCCATGGGACGGCATCTGGGTGCGCACGAGCAAGTGAACGAGCCTTGGGCCGTTCCCCTGGACATTTGTTAACCGTACCGCGAGACTCCGCGAAGGAGAGGTGCCGAGTTGGGGTGTTAAGACAATGACGGGCCACCAAGCCCATCTTCAGACCATGCGGGTCCGCTGCTTCGCCTTGTCACTGGCCTTGGCGACGGCTGCGATAAGTATTGCCGCACCCGTGCCTGCGCATGCGGCCAACGATGGCGACTCCCTCCTGATCGTCGACTGCCTGTTGCCAGGCCAGATTCGCCAACTTGGCGGTGCCGTCACCTATGTCAGCGCGCGGCGCGCGGTAAAGACCTCTGCTGGCGACTGCGAAATCCGCGGCGGCGAATACGTCAAAAGCGACCGTGCCTCCTATGCAACTGCACTCAAAGTGTGGCTGCCCCTTGCCCAGCAAGGCAAGCCTAACGCCGAAACCTATGTCGGCGAGATTTTCGAAAAGGGGCTGGGCGTACCGCCCGACTACCAGGCGGCCGCGAGCTGGTACCAGCGTGCGGCAGACCAAGGTTTCAGCCGGGCTCAGATCAATCTCGGCTCGCTCTATGAACGAGGCCTCGGCGTCCCAAAGGACACGGCGCAGGCGCTGGCGTGGTACCGCAAGGCGGCGGGCCTGCCAGACCTGACCTTCCAGCCCGCTACGCCTTCGCCACCCGCCGCCCAGCACAATGGCGAGGACCAAGCCCGAATCAAGGCGCAAAACGCAGAGCTCGACCGGCTGCGCGCCGAGATCGAGTCCTTGAAACGCCGCCTGGCCGACAAGGAAGACGAGCTACGGCGCACGCAGGATCGGCTCGATTCGCTGAGGCGCAGTCTCGAACATTCGAGCAGCGACGCCGCCAGCCAGCGGGCCGCGCTCGACCGGATGCGCCAGCAGCTTGCCAAGAAACGCGAGCACGACGGCGAGAACACCGCCGAGGTCAAATCGCTGGAAACGGCGATCAGCGAGCGCGAGACGCGGCTCGCCCGCAAGGACAAGGAAATCGGCCGGTTGCGGACGAGCCTTGCCCAAATGGAAAAGGCGTCGCGCGCTCAGGAGGCGGAGCTGCGTAAGCTCAAACAACAATCGCAGCAGACCGGTCCGTCGATACAGATCCTCGAGCCCGAACTCGCGACGGCTCGCGGCGGCCTGCGCATGGCCAAGCTGCCGGAGTCGGTCGAGAAACTGCTGGTTGTGGGGCGCGTGGCCACGACGGCCGGGCTCGCCTCGCTTTCGGTCAATGGGCGCGACGAGAAGCTCGATGGGGAGGTGTTCCGCACGCACTTCCCGGTGACGCACCGCGAGGAGCATGTCCGCGTGGTCGCCATCGACCGAAACGGCCATAAGTCGGTCGTCGAATTCATGATCCCCAGCCGCGCCACCGAGACCGCAGCGGTTGAGCCGTCCGGGCAGACGGACACGGGTAAACAGCGCATCGGCTATCCGATGCCCCAGCCGCCGATCAATTTCGGCACTTACTACGCCCTGGTGATCGGCAACGACGACTACAAGCACCTGCCGAAGCTGAAGACGGCAGTGTCGGACGCGGAAGACGTGGCGCGCCTCCTGAAGGACAAGTACGGCTACCAGGTAACGCTGCTGCTGAACGGTACGCGGTACCAGATCCTTTCGGCGCTCAACAAGCTGCGCGAAAAGCTGACCGACCACGACAACCTGCTGATCTATTACGGCGGGCACGGCGAGCTCGATCAGGTCAACCAGCGTGGCAACTGGCTTCCGGTCGACGCCGAGCCCGACAGCTCGGCCAACTGGATTTCGAACGTCGCCATAACCGACGTGCTCAACGCCATGACGGTCCGTGAACTCCTCGTCGTCGCGGATTTCTGCTATTCCGGCACGCTCACCCGCTCCGCCCTGGCCCATGTCTCCGGCGGTATCACCGAGAAGGAGCGCCTTCAACTTATCCGCGAGGTCGCGCGCGACCGCTCGCGCATGGCCCTCACTGCTGGTGGCATCCAGCCGGTGCTGGATTTGGGGGGCGGCAAGCATTCGGTGTTTGCCCAGGCATTCATCGACTCCTTGCGCCAAAACAGGGGAATTCTGGCCGGTCAGGACCTGTTCCAGCTCGTTCAGGCGCGGGTCGCCGCTGCCGCGCGACGCGCCGACGCCAACCAGGTGCCGGAATACGCGCCGATCAAGTTCGCTGGGCACGAGGCAGGCGATTACTTTTTCGTGCGTGCGGGCGGTTAGGTCAGCGCAAGGGTTTACAAGCGTCGTGTTATTTGTGTTATGGGTGCATCCGTTTAATTGGGGGAACCAAACATGCCTTCGCTGATGGAGTGCGCCACTCGCGCGTGGCCTGTGCGAGCCACAGCCGTCGGGCTTGTCGGTTTGGCGGTCTGCAGTGGTCCAGGCGCCGCGCAGAGCCTTTCGACCGCGATCACCAGCAATCTCGCCACGATTTGTGCGGGGATGGTTGGACCCGATCTCGACACGGTCTGCAACTTGCCTGGTCCCAACGCGCCTTCCGCTGGAAACGCGGGGACGAGCGGATCGCTTGCCCCCGCTGGCGAGGAAGTGCAGGGCGCGGTGACGCGACATCTCGAGAAGAAACGGGAGGACGAACGGACCTCGGCCCTGATGGATCGGATCAGTCCGACCGGCCTGAGCGCCGCACCCGATTCGAATGACATGGAATTCTCGCTCAACGGGCTGTCGGGATTTGCGACCCTGACTTACGAGCGGACCGACAAGGACACGACGGTCTTCGATCCCGGTTACAATTCCAACAAGTACGGCGTGACTGTGGGCGCGGACCGCAGGTTCGGCATGGTCACCGCCGGCCTCGCGTTCGATTACTCGAGGACGAACGCCGACTTCAAAAATACCGCGGGCGGGCTGGACACTGATTCCTACGGGGGCTTGGTCTATGCGAGCCTATCGCCGGCGCCGGCCACCTTCCTCGATCTTTCCGCGGGCTATGCGCGCAAAGATATTTCCCTGGACCGTTTCATCACGTTTACCACGGGCGCCACACCGATCACCGGTTTCGCGAATGGCAACACCAACGGCAACGAATACCGGGTCAGTGCCGACGGCGGCTACGATTTCCACCAAGGGCGATTTACGTTCGGTCCCCGTCTGGGGCTGAATTTCGTCCATACCGACGTGGACAGCTTCTCGGAAAGCGGACCCACTGGGCTCAATATGGCTTTCGATTCTAGCAGCTACGATTTGGTCGTGAGCTCAGTCGGCATGCAGGCATCGGCGGCATACAGCACGAATTTCGGCGTTCTCGTGCCGCAAGTCTCGTTCGCCTACCGCCACGAGTTCGCGAACGGTCAGCAGACCTTGACCGGGCATTTGGTCCAGGACCCGGCTGCCACCACGCTCCGCTTCGAGAACGACGCGCCGGACCGCAATTACTTCGGCGTCGGCGTGGGGTTGGTGGCTGTGCTTCCCAACGGATACAACGCCTTCGCAAATTATAGCGGGACGATCGGCAACTCGCTGGTCGAAACCCACACATTCGCCGTGGGGCTGCGCAAGGAATTCTAGCGCGGGGCCGCGGCCCGTTTGCGGTTCGGCCGGGGCAAGAGGCCGCAGGGGCACGCCCGGCCGCCTGCGGCCGAGGCCTGCATCGACAAGGCAACGATACGGCGGGGACAATTGGCCGCTGGCTGGGGGACCTGGATTCGAACCAGGACTGCTCGGTCCAGAGCCGAGAGTTCTACCGTTAAACTATCCCCCACCGGCCGAGCCGGACGTGTAGCACATCGCCCGCCGGATGACAAAACGTGCCTGGCCGCGCGCCCGTTCCGGTGCGGAGCATCTGATGTCGCGCGCCATTCGCGCTTTCCCCGGGCCTCCATTCCGTCTTACGATACTGTAACAGGCGAGGCGCCGGCCGCGGTGGGCCGGCATGACGGTGCGACAAGGGAAAAACGCCGTGACCGTCGCGTATGTGGGACACAGGCGTCGCGCCCGGCCCTGGGGCCAGGGGGAGCGGACGCCCGACGTGTATGCCGCCGTCGACCTTGGCACCAACAACTGCCGGCTGCTGATCGCCCGCCCGGCGCCGGACGGGTTCCGCGTCATCGACGGCTATTCGCGCATCGTGCGGCTGGGCGAGGGCATGGTCGAGGCGGAGCGCCTGTCGGAGCCGGCGATGGCGCGCGCGATCGAGGCGCTCAGTATCTGCGCCGGCAAGATCGAGCGGCGCAGCGTCACCCGCTCGCGCTGCATCGCGACCGAGGCGTGCCGCCGCGCCGCCAACTGCGCGCCGTTCCTCGACCGCGTGACGGCCGAGACCGGGCTCCGCCTCGACATCATCTCGTCGCGCGAGGAGGCGGAGCTGACCTTGGCCGGCTGCGTGCCGCTCCTGGAGCCCGAGACGCCCTACGCCCTGCTGTTCGACGTCGGCGGCGGCTCGGCCGAGCTCGTCTGGCTGCGCCAGCGCCGGCCCGATCCGCCGGAGATCCTCGCCTGCGTCTCGCTGCCCTGCGGCGTGGTGACGCTGACCGAGCGGCTCGGCATGCGCGAGTTCACCCCGGCGCAGTATGAGGCGGCGGTCGGCTACGTCGCCGCCATGCTGGAAGGGTTCGAGGCGTCGCACGGCATCCGTCGCCACATCGAAGACGGCTCGGCACAGATGCTCGGCACCGCCGGCACGGTCACCACCATCGCCGGGGTCTGGCTGGGACTCGAGCGCTACGACCGGTCGCGCGTCGACGGCACGTTCCTCACGCTCGACGCGGTCTACGAGGTGAGCCGCAAGCTCGCCGGCGCGAGCTGTGCCGAGCGCGCCGCGCATCCCTGCATCGGCGCCGCGCGCGCCGACCTGGTGGTCGCCGGCTGCGCCGTCCTGGAGGCCATCTGCCGCATGTGGCCCGCGGCCCGGCTCCGCGTTGCCGACCGCGGCGTGCGCGAGGGAATACTTCTCGAGCTGATCGCCGCCGGCCGGGCCGCGCCGCCGGTCCGCCCGGTCCTGCCGCGCGCGTGACCGGCCCCGGCGACGGCAGCCGCGAGCGGACCGTGCGCGTCCGGACGGCGCGCGGGCGCAAGGCCTCGTCCACCCGCTGGCTCGCCCGCCAGCTCAACGACCCGTTCGTCGCCCGCGCCAAGCGGGAAGGCTATCGCTCGCGCGCCGCCTACAAGCTGATCGCGCTCGACGACCGGCTGCATTTGCTCGCGCCCGGCAAGGCTGTGGTCGACCTCGGCGCGGCGCCGGGCGGCTGGACGCAGGTCGCGGTGGCGCGGGTGCGTGCACCCGGCGAGGGGCGCGTCGTCGCCGTCGACATCGACGAATTCGAGCCGGTCGCCGGCGCCGACGCCGCGACCCTCGATCTGCGCGAACCGGACTCGACCGCGCGCATCGCCGAACTCTTGGGCCGCAAGGCAGATTTGGTGCTGTCGGATATGGGCGCGGCAGCGACCGGCCATCGCCAGACCGACCATCTGCGCTCGATGGCGCTCTGCGAGGCGGCGTTCGAGGCGGCGTGCGATCTCCTGGCGCCCGGCGGCGCGCTGGTGATGAAGGCGCTGCAGGGCGGCGCCGAGCCCGACCTGCTCGCCCGGCTCAAGCGACGCTTTGCCAAGGTCCAGCACGTCAAGCCGCCCGCCAGCCGCGCCGAATCCCGCGAGATCTACGTCGTGGCGACTGGGTTCCGCTGAGCCTTCCCCGCCCCGTTAACGCAATCTCAACCCTGTCGGGCGACGCTGGCTGCGGGATTCGGCCGGGTGTCCATGGGCTTTCTGCGCCACGTTCTGATCGCGATCTGCTACGCCGCGGTGGCGACGGCGGCGGGGCTTGCCCTGCCGCAGTTCGCGCCCGCAATAGGGCCCGAGGAGCAGGCGATGGCGGGCGCCATGATCTTCATCGCCTTCGCCGTCGCGCACGAGGTGGTGGCGCGCCAGGGCGGCGAGGAGCGCCTGGCCGAGGATCTGACCGACCTCCGCCTCGCCCAGGATGCCGTGTCGCGCGAGCTTTCCGCCGCGCGCGGCGAGGTGAGCCGGCTGCACCAGGCGCTGACCGACCGGTTCGCCAACGCCACCAACGGCGCCGCCTACGATGCGCTGGCAAGCGAGGTGAACGTCCTGCAGGACCTGGTCGACCGGCTGTCTTCCGACCGGCCGCAGCGCCTGCCCGCGCTGCGCGCCGAAACCGCGCCCGACATCGTGCCGGTGGCGCGCGATCTCGACGACAACGCCATCCTCGGCGTCGTGCAGGACGGACTCCGCGCCGACCGGATCGACCTCTACCTTCAGCCCGTGGTCACTCTGCCCCAGCGCCAGCGCCGCTATTTCGAGGCCTACACGCGCATCCGTGACGGCGACGGCAAGATGGTCGTGCCCGACCAGTACATCGCCATCGCCGAGCGCGAGGGTCTGGTGACCGCCATCGACAACATGCTGCTGTTCCGCTGTGTCCAGCTCGTGCGCAAGAGCCAGCGCAAGAACCAGAATTTCGGCGTGTTCTGCAACATCTCGGCGTACACCCTGGCCGATCGCGCCTTCCTGCGCGACTTCGTCGACTTCATGGTGCGCAATTCCGAGCTCGCCCCCGACATGATCTTCGAGTTCCCGCAGGCGACTATCGCCAACCGCGACCCGGAACTCGAGACGATCGTGAAGCGGCTGGGCCAGATGGGCTTCCGCTTCTCGATGGACCAGGTGGCAAGCTTCCGCTTCGACTACGAGTGGCTGGCCGCGCACCGCTTCAAGTTCGTCAAGATCGATGCCCCCACCATGTGCGCCCAGCTCCGCGAGCCGACCGCCCAGACCGCCATGCGCAACATGAAGCGCATGCTGCGCGCCGGCGGCACCAGCCTCGTCGTGGAGAAGCTGGAGAACGAGGACGACCTCCTGGAGCTGCTCGACTTCCAGGTCGATTTCGGCCAGGGCTACCTGTTCGGCGAGCCCCGCCTGTCGAAGATCTAGGGCCGCAACGCCACGCCTGCGCCTCCGCTCGCCCTCACGACGAGCGGTCCGCGACGACGCGCCGTACTATGCCGTACTATATTGATCCCATGGACGATCAGCGCACCGAGCCCGCGACCCTCGCCGCCGCGCTCGCCGACGCGGCCCGGCTTCTGGCGGCGGCGGAGATCGAGGGCGCCGCGGCGGACGCGCGCCTGCTGGCGCGCCACGCGCTCGGGCTCGGCCCCGAGGCGCTGGTGCGCGACCCCGACCGCGTGATGAGGGCGCACGAGCTTGCGGAGTTCAAGGCGCTGGTCGCGCGCCGTGCGGCGGGCGAGCCGATCGCGCGCATCCGCGGCGTGCGCGAGTTCTGGAGCCTCGAGTTCCGCCTCGCCCCCGCCTGCCTCGACCCGCGGCCCGATTCGGAGACGCTGGTCGAGGCGGTGCTCGATCATCTCGACGGCAAGGGCGGCAGGACGCGCCCGTGGCGCCTGCTCGACCTCGGCACCGGTTCGGGCTGTCTTTTGCTCGCGCTCCTCAGCGAGCTTCCGAACGCCACGGGAACCGGCGTCGACGCCAGCGCCGAGGCGCTTGCCGTCTCATGCGACAACGCCCACGATCTCGGGCTTTCCGGACGCGCGACGTTCCTTCAAGTCGACTGGACGAAGAGGCTTGCGGGCCCGTTCGATGCCATCGTCGCCAACCCGCCTTATATCGAGAGCGCCGCCATCGCCGGCCTCGCGCCCGAGGTGCGTGACTGGGACCCGCGCGCCGCGCTCGACGGCGGGCCGGACGGGCTCGACGCCTACCGCGCCGTCCTGCCGGACCTTGCCCGCGTCATGGCGCCGGGCGCGGCGGCGGCGTTCGAGATCGGCTGGGACCAGGGCGGATCGGTCGCTGCGCTTGCCCGCGCCGCCGGCCTCCGGCCCGCCGGGGTGCGGCGCGACCTCGCCGGGCGCGAGCGCTGCCTATTGCTTCAAGGCCCTGGCGACGCTATATAAAAAAAGGGTTGGAATGCTGACGATTCGCGACTAGGGTCGGTATCGGCGAATTACCGGGCTGGAGCGCTGCGCTCGCAGGCCCCGTAATCCACCCCCGAATATCGCAACAGGACAAGACTCGCGAACGTCGGGCCGAGGGCCCTTTCGGGCCGATTTGCTCCGATCGGAACTTCGCTTCAATTAGTGCGAGACAATGCTGCCATGAGACAGGGTCCAAACCCCAAACGTCAACGAGGCCGCGGCAATCCCAGGCGTCACGGCGGGAACCCGCGCAACCAGACCTACGAGAGCAACGGGCCGGACGTGAAAATCCGGGGGAACGCGCACCAGGTGCTGGAGCGCTACCTGGCGCTGGCGCGCGACGCAAGCTCGGCCGGCGACCGCATCACCGCCGAGAACTACTACCAGCACGCCGAGCATTATTACCGCGTGCTGAGCGCCCAGGCGGCCCAGCAGCAAGGCGCCAATGGCGGCCGGCCGGGCTTCCCCGGCGCCGGACCGCAGCCCGAGCTGCCGTCTGTCGCCGACCTGCCGGTCGACGGCGACGACGAGGACGAGGGCTATGGCGAGGCCGACGCCGGCCACGCCCGCGCCAACGGCAACGGCTCGGACGCGCCCCAAGCCTGAGGTCACCTGCAGGGTTGACGCGCTGCCCCCGCAACGTATCTACTTCATAGATACAGTACGGAACAGGGACGGCGATGAGAAGCCACGTCACCAGATGGGGCAACAGCCTCGCCTTGAGGCTGCCGAAAAACCTCGCGGCCGACGCCAAGCTTCGCGAAGGGGCCGCGGTCGAGATGCGCGTCGAGGGCGAATCGCTGGTCGTTCGTGCCGCCCGGCCGCGATATCGGCTGAAGGACCTGCTGCGGAACGAGTTGCCGGAGAGGACCGAGGAAGTGGACTGGGGCCGGCCCGAAGGCGACGAGGCCTGGTGACGTGCGGGCGCCGGGCCGCGGGGCCTATCGGCCGGATCGCGGGCACTTCGTCTATCTGAACTTCAGCCCGCACGCCGGCCACGAGCAGGCAGGGCACAGGCCGGCCCTCGTCCTTTCCGCCCGCGCCTTCAACGTTGCGACTGGCCTTGCTCTCGTCTGCCCGATCACGAACCGCGCGCGGGGCAGCGCGTTCGAGCTCGCCGTCCCCGAGGACGTTCGGCTCACTGGGGTGATCCTTACCCACCAGCTCCGCACGGTCGATTGGCGCGCGCGTGGAATCGCGTTTCACGGCCGGGCATCCGAAGCGACGGTCATTGAGGTTCTCGCGCACATTGAGCCGATCCTGGGCATCGAGCGCTGACGGTTTGCGGCCGCAGGACGTGGCGGCTATGCTCCGCCCACGGCAACCGAAGGGTGCGGCCATGGCGACGCTTCTCACCAACCGTGAGCGCGGCGAGTTCGACCTCGACGATCTGGTGGTCGAGACCAAGGACGATTTCCGCGTCAACGGGCGCGTCTACACCGACCCGCGCATCTTCGAGCTGGAGATGGACCGCATCTTCGGCCGCACCTGGGTCTATGTCGCGCACGAGAGCGAGATCCCGAACGCGGGCGACTTCAAGACCACGACCATCGGGCTCCGCCCGGTGCTGGTCACGCGCGACGCGAAGGGCGGCGTCCACGTGCTGCTCAACCGCTGCCGCCATCGCGCGAACGTGGTGTGCCGCCAGAACTACGGCAATGCCGAGTTCCACTCGTGCCGCTATCACGGCTGGACGTACGGCACGGACGGGAGCCTCGTCTCCATCCCACAGGCCAAGGGCGCCTACCCGGACGACATGGACCGCACGAAGCTCGGCCTCATGCCGGTCGCGCGCGTCACCGAGTATGGCGGGCTGATCTTCGCCAACATGTCGCACGAAGGGCCGGATTTCGAGACGTTCCTCGGCCCCTGCAAGCGCTTCCTCGACTACCAGCTCGACCACGCGCCGAACCGCAAGTTCCGCATGAATCGCGGCATCCACCGCACCGAATATCGCGGCAACTGGAAGTTCCAGGTCGAAAACTCGACCGACGGCTATCACGGCAACACGGTGCACGAGTCGTTCTGGAAGATCATGCACGAATTCGGCAATCGCGGCGGCCAGCACGGCAACTACGCCGCGACCGACATCAAGAAGATCCTGAAGCGCCGCGAGCAAGGCGCGACCTACGGGTTCGAGAACGGCCATGGCATCCTGGAATACCCGCTGCCCGAGAGCGGGCTCGACACCACCAAGCCCGGGCCGGAGGGCGACTATCTGCGTGCGCTGGAGGCGAAGCACGGCCGCGTCGGGCTCGAGGCGATCATGCCGCAGTACAACGTGATGCTGTTCCCCTCGGTCGGCATTCTCTTGGACCAGGTGCGCCTCGTCCGCCCGATCGCGCCCGACCGGACCGAGGTGACGATCCAGCTCTACGACCTCGAGGACGTGCCCGACGAGGTGAACAAGAAGCGTTTCGACGGGTACGAGCGGTTCTTCGGCCCGTCCGCCTTCGGCTCGCCCGACGACGTCGAGATGTTCGCGATGAACCAGACCGGCCTCGCCGCCAAGGAGGTCGAGTGGCTGATCCTGTCGCGCGGCATGATCCGCGAAAAGACCGACGACGAGGGCATCCGGATCGGCCACCCGACCGACGAGACGCCGCAGCGCGCCTTCCACCGCGCCTGGAAGCGCATGATGGCGGCATGAGCGCATGCCGACGCTGACGACGGAGGACGCCGCGGCGTTCCTGTATCGAGAGGCACGGCTCCTCGACGAGCGGCGCTACGACGAATGGCTCGCGCTCTTCACCGAGGACGGGCTTTATTGGGCGCCGACCGAGGACGACGCCGGGCCGACCGACAAGGTCTCGCTGATCCACGACGACACGCTGCGCCGCGAGGAGCGCGTGTTCCGCATCGCCCAGACCGCCCCGCCGGCGCAGAGCCCAGCCTCGCGCACGCTGCACGTCGTCTCGAACGTCGAAGTCGAGGACGACGGAGATGGGCTGCGCGTCCACTCCAACCAGATCGTCTACGAGATGCGCGCGGGCGGCGGCAATTACCGGTATCTGGAGCTCGGCGAGCCGCGGTCGTTCGCGATCCGCTGCCTGCACGTGCTGCGCCCGGACGGCGCCGGCGGCTGGCGCATCGCGCTGAAGAAGATGCTGCTGCTCAATCGCGACATCCCGATCGGCAACCTCACGTTCCTGCTGTAGGCGCGAGCTTGATCTCGGCGAGGCGGGCCCAGTAGCTCGCCCCCACCGGCAAAATCTCGTCGTTGAAGTCGTAATGCGGGTTGTGGAGCTGGCGGTCGCCGTCGACCGAGCCATTGCCGATCCAAACGTAGCACCCCGGCTTCTCCTGCAACATGAAGGCAAAATCCTCCGCCCCCATCATCGGCGACTTGTCCGTGAACACCTTGTCGGGACCGACCAGCGCGCGCGCCACCTCGGCGCAGAGCGCGGTCTCGGTCGCCTCGTTCACCGTCGGCGGGTAGCGCCGCTCGTAGTGGACGCGCGCTTGTACGCCGTGCGTCGCGGCGACGCCGTCGGCGATGCGCCGGACCGCCGCCTCGATCTGGTCGCCCACCTTGTCGCGGAACCAGCGCGCCGTGCCGCGCACGACCACCTCCTCCGGGATCACGTTCCAGGTGGTGCCGCCGTGGATCTGCGTCACGCTGACCACGCCCGACTGCATCGGGTCGAGCGTGCGCGCTACGATGGTCTGAAGCTCCATCACCAGCGCGGCCGCGGCCACCACCGCGTCGGTGCCGAGATGCGGCATGGCGGCGTGCGCGCCGCGGCCGGTCATCGCTACCTCGAAGACGTCGTAGGCCGCCATCATCGGGCCGGGGCGCATCGCCATCTCGCCCGCCGGGATGCCGGGGATGTTGTGCATGCCGTAGACCGCCTCGACCGGGAAGCGGCGGAACAGCCCGTCCTCGATCATCGCCCGCCCGCCGCCCTCGTTCTCCTCGGCCGGCTGGAAGACGAAATGCACCGTGCCGGAGAAGTTGCGCGTCTCGGCGAGGTACTTCGCCGCGCCGAGCAGCATGGCGGTGTGCCCGTCATGGCCGCAGGCGTGCATCCGCCCCTCGTTGTGCGAGCGGTGGGCGAAATCGTTGGCCTCGATTATGTGGAGCGCATCCATGTCGGCGCGGAGCGCGATGGCGGGCCCCGGCCCCTTGGCGCCCGTGAGCGTGCCGACGACGCCGGTCTTGCCGAGGCCGCGGTCGACCGCGATGCCGAAACCGGCCAGCGTCTCCGCCACGAAATCGCCGGTCGCGCGCTCCTCGAAGGCGGTTTCCGGGTTTTCGTGGATGTGCCGGCGCCACGCCGTCATCTCGGCGTGGAATTCGGCGATTCGGTTGACGATGGGCATGGCGGATCGTCCTGCCGCACCCCGTCCGAAGTCAAGCCGTTGCGGTCAGCGGTCCCGGCTCAGACCCTTCTCGGCCAGCGCGTTGAGATAGACCGCCCACAGAACGTCGTGGTTCTCGCCGAGTTCGCGCAGATAGCGCCACGAATAGATGCCGGTGTCATGGCCGTCGTCGAACACGATGCGGATCGCGTAGTTGCCGACCGGGTCGATGGCGGCGATGCCGACATTGCGCTTGCCGGGCACGACCTGCTTCGGTTCGCCGCCGTGGCCCTTGACCTCGGCCGACGGGCTTTCGACACGCAGCAACTCCGCCGGCAGGCGGAACGAGGCGCCATCGTCGAAATCGATCTCGATCGCGCGCTCGTCGCGCTTGACGCGGAGCTCGACCGGCCAGGGCGCAGGCTCGTCGGGCAAGGTCAGCCCGCAGGCTTGGAATCGTCGAGGCGGCGCGCCTCGTCCACCAGCATGATCGGGATGCCGTCGCGGATCGGGTAGGCGAGGCGCGCCTTCTCGCTTACCAGCTCCTGGCGCTCGCGGTCGTAGGTGAGCGGTCCCTTCGTCAACGGGCAGACCAGGATTTCCAGGAGCTTCGGGTCGACCGGTTGCGCCGGTTGGTTCATGGAAGGCCTCAGTTCGGCTGGCGCGGGCCGGGCGTGCCGGCCGCCACCGCCATTTCAAGGAGCGCGATCATCGTGTCGCAGCGCGTGCCGAGGTCCGGCGCCTCGAGGAGCGCCTGCTTTTCGTTCGGGCCGAACGGCACCATCATCGCCAGCGCGTTGACGAGCTGCTCGTCCGGCGCCTTCTCGATCGCCGACCAGTCGGCGCCGATCTTCTGGCGCTCGAGGAAGCGCTTGAGCGCGCCCATCAGCCGGTCGCGGTCGACCTTCTCGCCGGACTCGTCCAGGTCGGATCGCCAACGCCCGTAGTCGGCGATGACGCGCCGGTAGCCATCCTTCATCGCGAGCTCGGACGCGACGTTGAAGCGGATAAATCCGGCAAGCGTGATGAGATAGCGCCCGTCGGGCGTCTCTGCGAACTGGACGATCCGCCCGGTGCAGCCGGTGCGGTAAACCGGGGGTCGAACGCCGCCCTCGTCGTCCGGGTTCTCGGGCTGGATCATGCCGATCATGCGCGGCCCGCGCCAGCGCGTCGCGCGTCATGGCGAGGTAGCGCGGCTCGAAGATGTTGAGCGGCAGCCGACCGTGCGGCAGCAGCAGCGCGCCGTTCAGCGGAAAGATCGGAATCTTCCGCGGCAGTTCCTCGAAACTCGGGTCGAACGGGCCGCCGGCCATGGCGATCCCCCCTTGCGCGCTACGAGAACAGGACGGACGACAGCTTGCGCCGCCCGGCGAGCGTCACCGGATCGGTCGGCCCCATCGCGTCGAAGAACTCGATCAACTGCTTGCGTGCCGCCTGGTCGTTCCATTCGCGGTTGCGCCGGATGATCTCGATCAGCGCGTCGATCGCACCCTCGCGGTCGCCGTGCGCGTAGCGCGCCATGGCGAGGTCCAACCGCGCCTGGTGGTCGGCGGGATCGGCGGCGAGGCGCGCCTCGAACTGGGCGGTATCGCCCGCGCCCTGCGTCTTCTCGGCAAGCTGAAGCGCGGTGAGCGCGCCGGCGATCTCGGCGTTCTGCTTGTCCTCGTCGCTGAGCCCGTCGAGCGCCATCTTCGCCCCGGCCGCGTCGCCGGCGGCAAGCAGCGCGCGTGCGAGCCCGGCTTTCGCCGGCAGGTTCTCGGGATCGTGCTGGGCGACGCGGGCATAGAGCGCCGCGGCGCCGCGCGCGTCGCCCTGGTCCGCCATCGCCTTCGCCTGGTCCAGCGCCTGCTGGATGGCGGGGTCGGGCCCGCCCCCGGGCGCGGACTGCGCGAGGCGGTCGACGAACTGCTTCACCTGGCTGTCCGGGATGGCGCCGGTGAAGGCGTCGACCGGCCGGCCGCCGAGGAAGGCGATGACCGCCGGGATCGACTGGATGCGGAGCTGCTGGGCGAGGTCGGGGTTCTGGTCCACGTCGATCTTGACCAGCCGCACCTTGCCGTTGGTCGCCGCGACCGCCTTTTCCAGCGCCGGGCCGAGCTGCTTGCACGGGCCGCACCAGGTCGCCCAGAAATCGACGACGACCGGCACGTCGCGCGAGCCGTCGATCACGTCCGCCATGAAGGTGGCGGTCGAGCCCTCCTTGATCGCGGGGGCGCCGCCGGCCGGGCCCTGCGCCTGCGGAGTGGGTGCGATGATCGGTTCCGCCATGAGGCTCTCCATGCGGCCCGCGGGCCGCCTCGCTACAAAGATGGAGGGTTGCGCGGCCTCTGTAAACCCTCGCAAGCGGTCAGTCGAGGTCGACGATCTCCGGCCTGTGGCCGGTCGCCTCGATGAACCGCACGAGATCGGCGGGCGCGATGCGTGTCGTGGCGCGGTTGGTCAGCGGGTGATAATGGAGCGGCCCCTCCGCCATCATCTTCGCATCCAGGATCACGCGCACGGCACCGGCGGCGTCGTTGACCAGCGCGAAGGGCGTCACGGCGCCCGGCACGACGCCAAGATGGGTCATCAGCCGCTCCGGGCTCGCGAACGAGAAGCGCCCGGCGCCCAGCTTGGCGGCCAGCACCTTGAGATCGACCCGGCGCGATTCCTCGCACGCCACAAGCCACAGCGCGCCCTTCTTGTCGCGCAGGAACAGGCATTTGCAGTGCGTGCCCGCGAGTTCGCCGCGCTTGGCGCGCGCCTCCTCCACGGTGAAGACCGGCTCGTGCCACACCGTCTCGGTCGCGATGCCAAGCGACGCGAGAGTGGCGAACAGATCGTCGGGCGTCAGCGGCACTTGCCGATCGAGCCCTGCCCGCACACGGTCTTGCCGTCCGTCCAGGTCGCGCCGGTCAGGTCGGCGTCGGTCATCTCGGTATCGCGCAACTGGGCGCCGGTGAGGTTCGCCTTGGCGAGGTTGGCGCGGTAAAGGCTTGCCTGACGCAGGTCGGTCTCCTTCAGCGAGGCGCCCGATAGATCGGCCTTGGTGAAATCCGCCTGCTGCAGCCGTGCCTTGTCGAGCACGGCGCCCGCAAGCTTGGCCGAGTTGAACTTGGCGCCGTAGCCGTTGGCCTCGGTCAGGTCCGCCGCGCTCAGATCGGCGCGCACGAACGAGGTGTTGCGGATGGTCGCGCCCTTGAGGTCGGACTTCGCGAGGTCCTGGCCGTCGAAGAAACAGCCGTGCCAATCGACCCCGGGCCGCCCCGGGTCGGCACATTCGGCAAAGGCCGGCTTCGCTCCCCAGCACGCGAGCGCCGCCGCCATGGCGAGCAGCGTCATTCTTCTCATGGGGTTAGGTGTAGCCCCACCGTCCCGGCGCGCAAAGCGCTATCTTGCCGCGGCGGATCCCCACGTCTCGCGCCGGCCCGCCGCCCGGCCACCCAACGGCAGTATCCTGGTATGGCTCGCCGGACGGGGGAGCGGGCTGGAACCGACGAAAGAAACTCCTAGCGGCGGATGCCGATCGCGCGGCCGAGCGCGGCGGGGCGGCCGAGCCGGGCGTGGTCGGCGACGAGGCGCGCCAGCCGGTCGCGGATCGTGTCGGGAAAGGGCACCGCCTTGCGCGCCGTCAGGTCGACGTGCACCGCCATCATCTCGAAGGTGGCGGCGAGCGTGCCGGCAGAGACGTTGGTCATCTCCGACCAGACATGCATGCGCTTGTCGTCGTGGTCCACCAGCCGCGTGGCGCAGCGCAACTCCGTCCCTGCGCGCACCTCGCGCAAATAGGCGATGTGATGCTCGACCGCGAAGGTCGATTTGCCGCTCGCGCGATAGGCGTCATCGATGCCGATGGCGCCGTTCAGCGCCTCGCAGGCGTTGTCGAAGACCATCACGTAGTAGGCGACGTTCATGTGGCCGTTATGGTCGACCCATTCCGGCCGCGCGGTCTCCGTCCAGACGAATGCATCCTCGGCCATGCGCGTCAGGTCGCACGCCGTGCCTGGCAAGTCAACGGCGGCGCCCGGTTGCCGTTGCCCGACGCTCGGGCCGCAGCTAGCATGGCGCACGGGCGAAGCGTTACAACGGCCCGCAGGCTTCGGAATTCCGAAAAACGAATGGGAGACGACGATGACCCGGTCACGCGCGAATCTGCGCCGCCTTGTGCTGGGCGCATTGGCGGCGGCCGCGCTCGGGATGGCGGGGCTCGCGCCGGCGCACGCGCTCGACAAGATCCGGGTCGGCAAGGCCGTACCGAACGCCTACTCCTTCACGCCGCTCGACATCGGCATGGCCGCCGGAATCTTCAAGAAGCACGGGCTCGAGATCCAGGAATTCGGCATGGGCGGCAGCTCCAAGCTGCAGCAGGCCCTGATCGGCAAGAGCCTCGACATCGGCATCGGCTCGGGGCCGGAGCTCAACTTCATCCTCAAGGGCGCGCCCAATTTGGGCGTCGCCGAGATGGCGGGCCCGCCGAAGCTCCTGGTGGTCCTCGCACGCAACGACGAGGGCATCAAGACGGCCAAGGATCTGAAGGGCAAGAAGGTCAGCGTCTCGACCGTCGGCGGGCTGACCTACTGGCTCGCGCAGGAGCTCGGCAAGCGCGAGGGGCTCGAAGGCACAGGCTACCAGATCGTCCCGCTCGGGCGGCCGACCAGCCAGGCGGCGGCGCTGCGCTCCAAGTCGATCGACGCCATGCTGACCGACTTGGGCCTCGCGTTCCGGCTGGAGCACGAAGGCGTCGGCCATCGCATCGTCAATTTCGGCGACCTGATCCACGACTTCATCATCCACGTGATCTACACGCGGAAGGACTTCGCGAAGGACCATCCGGATCAGGTGCGGGCGTTCCTCGCCGGCTGGTTCGAAACCATCGCCTACATGAAGACGCACAAGGCGGAGTCGGTGAAGGTCGCTGGCAAGGTCATGAATACGCCCCCGGATGCGACCGGGAAGATCTACGACGAGCTGATGACCGGCTTCTTCTCGACCGACGGCAAATTCAGCAAGGCCGGCCTGCAGACCCTCGCCAAGTCGTTCGTCGAGATGGGCTGGCAGAAGACCATGCCGGACCTGTCGAAGACCTACACCGAGGAGTTCCTGCCCGACATGTCGAAGAAGGGGATGTAACGTCGCCGCCGCGGAAGCCGCTGCGACCGTCCCGATGTCATGAGGCGTTGTCCGAAGAACGGGCGGGCCTCATGACGGAGGCGGGTTGGGCGCCGTCGACCCGCCTCCGCCGCCCATCTTGACATGATGACAGAATTCCTATAAAGGCCGGGGCACGGGGTGGCGGCCGAGAAAGGGGAGCGCACGGCATGTCGCCTCGGATTCCCCGTGTTTGAGGCGACATTGCAGCGATTTCAATAGCTTCCAAGGCGACGACAGGCGACATAGAGGCGACATAGAGGCGACATAGAGGTTACCTTGAGGCGACATCAGGTTACCTTGAGGCGACATCGGGTTACCTTGAGGCGACATGAGGTGACATAAGGGCGACGCCGAGGCGACGAAGCGGCGCCCCGGAGCGTCGTAACGGCGTCGAGCGGCGCATCCAAACCGTCGTCGATCGGAGAGAATCTGTGTCCGACTACCCCACCGCCAACCGGCAGGTGCGGCTGAAAAGCCGGCCCGTCGGCATTCCCGAGGCGAGCCACTTCGAGATCGTCGAGGCCCCGGTCCCGGCGCTGGAGGCGGGCCAGTTCTTGGTGCGCAACGCGTTCCTGTCGGTCGATCCGGCCATGCGCGGCTGGGTCAACGCGGCGCAGAACTATTCGCCGCCGGTCGCCATCGGCGAGGTGATGCGCGCCTACACCGCCGGGGTGGTGATCGCCTCGCGCCACCGCGCCTATCCCGACGGAACCAAGGTGATGGGCCAGCTCGGCTGGCAACAATTCGTCGTCGACGACGGCCACCACGTGATCCGTAAGGTGCGCGAGGACGACCTGCCGCTGTCGCTCGCCCTCGGCGTGCTCGGCCTCAACGGCGTCACCGCCTATTTCGGCCTCCTGGATGTGGGCCAGCCGCAGCCCGGCGACACGGTGGTGGTCTCGACCGCCGCCGGCGCGGTCGGCTCGGCCGTAGGCCAGATCGCCAAGATCGCCGGTTGCCGCACGGTCGGCATCGCCGGCGGTCCGGTGAAGACCGCGCTCTGCCGCGACGCGTTCGGCTACGACGCCGCCATCGACTACAAGGCGACGCCGGATATGGCGGCCGCCATCGCCGAGGCCTGCCCCGGCGGGGTGAACGTCTATTTCGACAACACCAACGGCCCGATCACCGACGCCGTGCTCGCCCACCTCGCCATCGGCGCGCGCATCGCCATCTGCGGGACGGCGTCGCTGGCGAGCTGGGACCCGTGGCCCCAGGGCCCGCGGGTGCAGCGCCATTTGCTCGTCAAGCGGGCGCGCATGCAGGGCTTTCTCGCCTCCGACTTCTACCACCGCTATGGCGAGGCGGTGGGCCGGCTCGCCGGCTGGGTGCGCGACGGCCGGCTGAAATACCGCGAGGAGTTCCTCGACGGGCTGGACGCCGCGCCGGGCGCAATCGCCGGGCTCTACCGCGGCGAGAACCTGGGCAAAAGGCTGATCCGCCTCGCGACATAGCGCGGAACCCGGCCGCGTATTCCTCGTTTCCCTTGCAAAGAAGAATTCAATGCTGCGAGGGAACGATGCAACGAGGCCTTTTGATTGCGGCCATCGCGTCGCTGGTCCTTCCCGCCGTTGGCCGCACCGGTCCCATGATGTCGCCGGTCGCCGAGGCGCATTTCAACCGCTGTGCCGACCGGGCGGTTTCGGCCAACGTGCGGCTGACGAACTGCACCATCATCATCGACTCGAACGAAGCCCCGCCCGCCGACATGGCGGTCGCACTCAACAATCGCGGCATCGCCTACGAGGAGAAGGACCGGTACCTCGATGCGATCCGCGATTTCACCGAGGCGATCCGGCAGCAGCCCTACTACGCAATGGCGTTCGACAATCGGGGCTTCGCCCATTTCGTGACCGGCCGGTTCACCCAGGCAGCTTCCGATCTCGCGCGCGGGCTCGAGATCAACCCGAACTACACCTATGCCGCGCTGTGGCGGTCGATCGCGCTCGCCCGTATCGGGAAACCCTACCGGCCCGACCTCGAGCGTCGCGCGACCAGGTTCGGCACCTCAGCGTGGCCCGGGCCGATCGTCGAGCTTTATATCGGCGCCGGCACGGCCGAAGGCGTGAAGGCGGCGATGCTCGACGCGCCGCCCGACCAGCGGGCCGGACGCGACTGCGAGGTCGGGTTCTATGTCGGCGAGTACCGGCTTATCCAGGGCGCCCAGGATGCGGCAATGTCGCTCCTCAAGAAGGCGGCAAGCGCGTGCGGTCCGGACACGATCGAGTACTACGGCGCGCGGTCCGAGCTGGAGCGCTTAAGCCGGACGGCGGCGGCGCCCGAAGCGGCCCGCTGAGCGCGTCCGCCTATTCCGCGACGGCGGGAACGGCGCCTTCGAGGGCGGGCGAGACGCGCCCTTGCTCGCGGCGGGTCCACAGCCACATTGCGAGGGTGACAACCGCACCGGCGAGCAGGGTGGGCCTGAGCCCGGCGAACGAGGCGATCCAGCCCATCGTCATCGAGCCGAGCGAAGGGATGCCCCACGAGATCACCACGAACAGGCTCATCACCCGGGCGCGCATCCGCGACTCGACGGCATTCTGGATCAGCGTCTGCGAGCTCACGCTGCCGCCCAGCATGAAGAAGCCGGACAGCACCAGGAAGGGCGCCGCAACCCACAGCCCACCGGCGGCAAGGAAGGCGATCTGCGCCGCGCCCATCCCCAGCATGGTGAACGAGACGAAGCGCGTCAGGCCGCTCATCGTGCCGCGCCGGGCCAGGATGATGCCGGCGCACATCGCCCCGATGCCGATCGAGGACAAGAGGACCGAGAGCCCTTCCGGCCCGGTCCCGAAGATGCTCGACGCGTAGCCGGGCAGCAGGTCGATGTAGGGACGGATCAAGAGCCCGGTCAGCCCCATCAGCACCATGAGGAAGCGGATGCCGGGGTCGCGCGCCGTGTAGCGCACACCTTGGGCGATGTCGCCGAACAGGTCGAACTTCGCCTTCGCCTCGCGCTTATGCTCGGGCGCGCGCAGGGTCAGAAGGACGAAGGCGAACCAGAAATAGGTCGCCGCGCCCACCGCGATCACCCCGCCGATGCCGATCCACAGGATCAGCCCGCCGGCGAGCGCCGGCCCCACGATGCGCGCGCCGTTGAAGGTGGTCGAGCCGAGCGCGATGGCCGACGACAGGTCGCGCCGCGGCACCAGCGTGTTCACCGCCGCCATGCGGGCGGGGTAGGTAACGGCCTCGAACGATCCGCCGAGCAACGTCAGGATCAGCACCAGCTCGATGGTGATGTGGCCGGTCAGCGTCAACAGGCCGAACAGGGCACAGTTGCAGCCGGAGATGATCTGGCTCGTCCGCATCACGCGGAAATAGCCGATCCGGTCGGCGATCGCGCCGGCGAAGATGGTGAACACCACCACCGGAGCGGCGTCGGCGAAGGCGATGACGCCCAGCCAGCTCGTCGACTTGGTCAGCTCCCAGGTCAGCCAGCCCACCGCCATGCGGTACATCCAGCGCCCGACCGTGGCCACCGACTGGCCGATCCAGTAGTAGCGGTAGTCCGCGTTCGAAAGCGCCGGACCGATGCCGCCGAAAAAGGCGTTCAGGCGGTTGGAAAGGCTCATGGAGAATCCGGCGGCGGGAACGCGAAGCTGGCGAAATACACCCAAACGCGCGAGATTGGTAGCATGCAGCCTGCAACCCAGCCTCCCGCCGGGTGGAGGGCCGCTGGCGACGCCGCGGCCGGCCACGTATTGCCCGACCTTCTCGCGCCCGGGCTCCGCTGCGTGTTCTGCGGCTCGGCGGTCGGACGGGTCTCGGCGCTCAAGGGGCTGCCCTATGCCGGGCCGGGCAACAAGTTCTGGCCGACGCTGCACGCCGTCGGGCTGACGCCGCGCCTGTTCGCGCCGGCCGACTGGCAGGCGCTCGCCGCGCTGGGCCTCGGCCTTACCGACCTCAACAAGACCCAGTCGGGGAGCGATTCCGATCTCACCCCGACGGGCGACGACGTGGCCGCGCTCCTCGCCAAGATCGAGCTGTTTGCGCCCCGCATCCTCGCCTTCGCCGCCAAGCGGCCGGCCCGCGTGGTCCTCGGGACGGTGTTCGGCGTCCGAACCCTTGCCTACGGATTGCAGGCCCAGCGCCTCGGCACGACGGCCATCTTCGTCCTGCCGTCGCCTTCGGGCCGGGCCGGCGCGTTCTGGGACCCCGCGCCCTGGCGGGCGTTGGCACGCCAGTGCGACCTATTGGCGCGGCGCACGGGAAACCGGCCGATCACGCCTGGGTGATCCTTGCGACTCATTCGCGACAGGACCACACTTCAGCCATCGCGGTGGCAGAATTCCGGCCGCCGTTCATCGTACTGGCGCTGAACCCGGAACCGTGTTCGATCAGTCGGAAAAGCTTCAGGTTGCCATCGAAGCCGTGCTCTACATCGCGCTGAACGGCGTCGAGGGGCCGGTCCAGAGCCGCGACATCACGCGGCGCCAGTCGATCGCGCCGCGCTACCTCGAGCCGATCCTGCAGAGGCTGGGCCGCGCCGGTGTGGTCGAGGGCATCCGCGGCCCCAAGGGCGGCTACCGCTTGGCGCGCGAGCGCCGCCGCGTCACGGTCGGCGAGATCGTACGCACAATCCTCGATTCCGACACCAACGGCGCCGCGCGCCGCCACGCCCTGCAAAGCGATCTCGGGCAGGTGGTGGTGGGGCCGCTCTGGAGCCAGAGCGAGCAGGAGTTCCTGTCGCAGCTCGATCAGATTACGGTCGAGGAACTGTGCCGGCGCGCCCGCGCCGCGGGGCTTGCGAGCGAGCCGGCCAAGCCGCTAGATTTCACGATCTAGGCGGCGGAAATGTCGGACGGAACGGTGGCAGGGCCGGGCGAGGCGGCGCGCGCGGAGCCGGAGGCACGCGGCCGCATCTACAACTCCGTCCTCGACACGATCGGCGCGACGCCGCTGGTGCGCCTCGCCCGCCTCGCCGCCGCAGCGGGCGTCAAGGCCGACCTCCTCGGCAAGTGCGAGTTCTTCAACCCGCTGTCGTCGGTCAAGGACCGCATCGGCCTCGCCATGATCGAGGCGGCCGAGGCGTCGGGCCGCATCGACCGCGACACGGTGATCGTCGAGCCGACCTCGGGCAACACCGGCATCGGGCTCGCCTTCGTCTGCGCCGCCAAGGGCTACAAGCTCACCATCATCATGCCCGAGACCGCCTCGATCGAGCGGCGGAAGCTCCTGCGCCATCTCGGGGCGGAGCTGGAGCTGACGCCCGCTTCCGAGGGGATGACGGGCGCGATCCGCCGCGCCGCGAGCCTGGTCGCCGCGCTCCCCAAGGCGTTCATGCCGCAGCAGTTCGAGAACCCAGCCAATGTCGAGATTCACCGCCGCACCACCGCCGAGGAGCTGTGGCGCGACACCGGCGGGCGGATCGACGCGCTGGTGGCGGGCGCGGGCACCGGCGGGACGCTGTCGGGCGTGGGCGAGGTCATCAAGGCGCGCAAGCCCGGCTTCCGACTGATCGCGGTCGAGCCCGAGGACAGCCCGGTGCTGTCCGGCGGCGCGCCGGGGCCGCACCGCATCCAGGGTATCGGGCCGGGCTTCGTGCCGCCGATCCTGCGCACCGACCTCCTCGACGAGGTGATCCGCATCGGCAACGAGACCGCCTTCGCCGTGGCGCGGCGCGCGGCGCGCATCGAGGGACTGCCGGTCGGCATCTCGTCGGGCGCGGCCATCGCCGCCGCGCTCGAGGTCGCGGCCCGGCCCGAGATGGCGGGCAAGACCATCGTCGCGGTGCTGCCGTCTTCGGCCGAGCGCTACCTCACCACGCCGCTGTTCGAAGAGCCGTGAGAATCTGCGTGTTCGGAGCCGGCGCGATCGGCGCCTCGGCCGGCGCCATGCTGGCGCGCGCCGGCCACGACGTGTCGCTGATCGGCCGGGGCGAGCATTTCGCGGCGATGGCGGCCGACGGCGTGCGCATCGTCCAGCCCGACGGCGCGTTCGTCGCCCGCCCGGCCTGCCCCGCGACACCCGAAGCGGCCGGAAGGCAGGATCTGGTGATTGTCGCCGTCAAGGCGCACGCGATCGGCGACGCGGCCGCGGCGATCGGCCCGATGCTGGGGCCGGAGACGCCGGTGATCTGCGCGCAGAACGGCATCCCCTGGTGGTATTTCGACGGCATCGGCGGCGCGTGGGAGGGGCGGCGGCTCCGCTCAATCGACCCCGACGGCAGGGCGCGCCGGCTGATCGGCACCGACCGCTGTATCGGCGCGGTGGTGACCGGCGCGGCCAACGTCACCGCCCCCGGCACGATCGAGGCCCGCGCGCTCCGCTTCGTCATCGGCGAACCGGCCGAGAGGGTGACGCCGCGCCTCGCCACGCTGGCCGAGTCGCTTGACGTCGAGGGCTTGCGCGCGGCGGCGGAGGCGCGCCTGCGCGACGACGTCTGGTTCAAGCTCCTCGGCAACATCTCGTTCAGCATGATGAGCGTGCTCTGCCTCGCCGACCTCAGGATCGTGCGCAACGATCCCGGCACGCGCGCCATCTCGCGCACGATCATGGAGGAGACGGTGGCGGTGGGCAGCGCGGTCGGCGCGCGCTTCGCCCCCGACACGGTCGACGCGCGCATGGAGGAATCGCGCCGCATGGCCGCGCACCGGCCATCGACCCTGCAGGATTTGGAGCGCGGCCGGCCGATGGAGGTCGACGCCATCTGCGGCGCGGTGTGCGAGATCGGCCGCATGGCCGGCGTCGCGACGCCGGTGACCGACATGATCTACGCGCTGGTCAAGCTCCGCGCCGTCGAGGCCGGCTGCTATCCCCCGAACCCTGGGTTCGAGTTGTTCAAGGGGTGAAGACATTTCGTCGTCATGCGAGGAGCCAGGGACCCCATTCGGCGCTTGCGCCGAATGGGAACCCGCCAGCGACGAAGCAATCCAGATGCCGCCAGGATTGCTTCGCTTCGCTCGCCATGACGACCATAGAATTTCGCAGGAGAGGTACGCATGAAAATCTGTGTGGTGGGGATCGGGGCGCTGGGCAGCGTGTTCGGCGGCCGGCTGGCGGCCGCGGGCGCCGATGTGACGTTGATCGCGCGTGGCGCGCAGCTTGACGCGATCCGGAGGGACGGGCTCAAGCTGATCGCGGGCGGGACGGAGACGGTTGTGCGGCCGCGCGCGACCGACGATCCCGCCCAGGCCGGCCGGCAGGATATAGTGATGGTCGCGACCAAGGCCTACTCCTTGCCCGCCCTTGCGCTTTCGCTCCCGCCGCTGCTCGGGCCCGACACGGGCGTGGTGATGCTGCAGAACGGCATCCACTGGTGGCATTTCCACGGCTTCGGCGGGAAGCTCGCCGGCACGCGGCTCAAAGCGGTCGACCCGGAGGGCGTGTGCGCGCGCGAAATCGGGCTCGGCCGTGCCATCGGCGGCGCGGTCTATTGCCCGGCCGAGGTGACGGCGCCCGGAACGGTGCGCCACGCGCCCGACCCGCGCATCGTGATGGGCGAGGCGGCAGGGCCGGTGTCGGACCGGCTCCGCGCCTTCGCCGCCGCGCTCGAGGCGGCCGGGGTCAAGGGCGAGCCGGTGGCCGACATCAGGCTGGAGCTGTGGCGCAAACTCCTCAACCTCATAGCGAGCGCGCCCGTCGCGGTCCTGACCGGCGCCAACAACCAGGCGCTCAACCGCGATCCCGGCACGCGCTCGGTCATGTCGCATCTGACCGCGGAAGTGCTGGCCGTCGCCGCCGCCGTCGGCTCCAACCTGCCGGCGAGCGCGCTCGACCGGTTCCGCCAGCCGGGCGAGGCGCCGCCCAACAAGGTCTCGACCTTGCAGGACCTGGAGCGCGGCAAGCCGCTCGAGATCGACGCCATCGTCGGCGTCGTCGCCGAGATCGGCCGGCTCGCGGGCGTCGCCACGCCTTCCGTCGAGATGGCCTACGCGCTCTGCCGCCGCATGGCCGAGGAGCGCGGCCTCTACCCGCCGAATCCGTCTTTCGCGCTCGACTACCGGTTCGCCTGACCGCTACATCAGCCCGGTCGCGTCACGCAGCGCCGGGATGAGGTCGCCGAGCTCGGCGTGCGGCCAGGGGACGGAGAGCCCCATGTCGAACACCAGCCAGCAGAGCGTCATGGTCGCCGCCGCCCAAGCGAGCGAGCGGCCGACCGGCTGGGTGAAGCCGACGGCCATGTAGGCGAGGATGAAAAGGCCGATGGCGGGCACGATCCCGGTCAGCGCGGCGAGACCGAGGAAGCCGAACAGCCACGCGAAATAGCTGAGCGCGCGGTTGCGGACCACGCTTCCGTTCAGCGCGCCGCCGGCAAGCTGCGCGGCCTTCTGCTCGGGATCGACCGGGCGGGTCGCCGGGTCGGCGCCGAACAGCTCGGCGATCAGGTTGAGCGCGGCGAAGACGAGCGCGGCCCAGCACGCGGTGCGCGGCACGATCCGCTCGATCACCGGCCAGTCGGCGGAGGTGGCGAGCGCGGCGATCACGATGGCGAGGATCGCGGTGGTGAACAAGGGCGCCGGGCCGAAGCGCAGATGGTCGAGCCGCAGGTGGCGGATTTCGTGGGCAAGGCTGCGCACCGTGTCGCGCATCGGCCGGTAGAGCGCCCAGGCGATCAGCACGCCGATCACCAGCACGGCGGGGCGCAGCAGCCAGGCGTCGCCGAAAATCTGGTACGAGATGAAGAGGTACCGCTCGAAGATGCCGCCCACCACGACGCCCAGCACCATCGGCGGGCGCGGCCAGCCCAGCCGCTTCATGATCCAACCGACCGTGCCGAAAAACAGCAGCGAGTAGAGGTCGCCCCAGCTTCGCGCCCCCTCGAACGCGGCGATGAACACGACCGGCACGATCAGCGGCAGCAAAACCTCGTGGCGCACCTCGGCGAGCTTGGCGAGCCACCGACTGCCGCAGATGCAGATGAAGGCGCCGAGCACGTGCGCGAGCGTCAGCGACCAGATGATCGCGTAGGTGACGCTGAGGTTCTTGGTCAGCATGTCCGGGCCCGGCACCAGCCCGTGCATCAGGAAAGCGCCCAGCAGCAGGGCCATCGACGCGCCGGCCGGCACGCCGAACGCGATCGTCGGCACCAGATGGCCGCCTTCCTTCGCGTTGTTCGAGCTTTCCGGCGCGATCACGCCGCGCACGTCGCCGGTGCCGAACGTGTCCGGGTTCTTCTCGGTGCGCTGGGCGTAGCCGTAGGCGATCCAGTCGATCACCGCCGAGCCGATCCCCGGCATGGCGCCGAGGCAGACGCCGATGAAGCTGCAGCGCAGCACCAGCCACCAGTTGCGCGCCACGTCGCGCACGCCCTGCCACTGGCTGTTGAGGCTGATCTCGGCGTCGGAATCGCCGGCGATGCGGGTGCGGGCGATCGCCATGTCGGCGAGCTCGGGGATGGCGAACAGCCCGAGCGCGACCGGGATCAGCGGCACGCCGTCCCACACGTAGAGCCAGTCGCCGGTCCAGCGCATCACGCCGGTCTGGGTGCCGGCACCGACCATCGAGATCATCAGCCCGAGCGCGGCGGCGCAGAGCCCCTTCAAGGGCGCGCGGCCCGAAAGGGTCGCCACCATCGACATGCCGAAGATGACCAGCGCCAGCAGCTCGGGCGAGCCGACCGACAGCATGATCGGGCGCAGCACGGGGATGGCGAGCGCCAGCACAAAGGCGCCGAACAGCCCGCCGAACAGCGAGGCGGCGAAGCCGGCGCCGAAGGCGCGGCCGGCCTCGCCCTTGCGCGCCATCTGGTGGCCGTCGAGCACGGTCGCCGCCGCGCCTACCGTCCCCGGCACGCCGAACAGGACGGCGGGGATCAGGTCTGACGTCGTGGTCACCGCCGCCATGCCGAGCAGCAGCGCGAAGGCCGCGTGCGCGTCGAGGTGGTAGGTGAACGGGATCAGGATGGCGAGGCCGACGACGCCGGACAGGCCCGGCAGCGCGCCGATCACGAGGCCGATGATCGTGCCGGCGGCGAGGATCGCCAGCCGAGTCGGCTCGAACAGAAGGTTGATCGCCTCCAGCGCCGAATGCAGCACCGGTGGTCTCCCCGGAAGCCCTCGTCCGGGTCTCGCGCCCGGCTTTGCGGGAGGTAACCACCGGCCGGCCCGCTTGCCAAGCGCGAAGGCGCCCACGACTTCGGCGCAACGTGTGGCACTCGGCCGGAAAAAGACCCATAGTCCGGCGGATGGGCCCGAAGGTCTTCCTGCTGGCAAATCTCGCCCTCGGCTTTTACAGCGCGGGCACGATCTGGGCGCACGAGATCGATATCTTCCGCTCCTGGCGCCTCGTATGCGCCGACAGCTTTCACGCAATCCAGCGCGCCCATTGGCGGAAGCTGCCCTATTGGATTTTCGCGCCGGTGGGGCTTTCGCTCCTCGGGGCCATCATCCTCATCTGGTATCGCCCGGCCGGGTCGCCGGTATGGGGCATCGCCGGCGTGCTGGGCTGCCAGGCTCTTTCGCTCGTGCTGACCGCCCTGTTCTGGGGACGCTGGCAGGCCAAGCTGTCGCGCGATCCCTTGGGTCCGAAAAGCCCGCACCTTCACTGGATTCTTGCGACGCATTGGGTGCGGACGCTCCTGATCAACGCGAGCGCGGTGCTTTTGCTTGCCTGGACGATCGCCGTCTGGCGCTGAGCGGCGATACGGCACGCCCGCGAATCCGTTGTGCGGGCCAGGCAACAGGCCTAATCTTCCGCCGCCGGCCGCCCGGCCGGCCAAATCATCCGAGGGAGGGAACCATGCGCCGTCGTGCCGCTCGCCTGACCCGTCCGTCCCGCCTGCAGGTTACCTTCGCGTTCGCGGCTGCAGCGGCGATTGCCTGGGCAGGCGCCGCCCATGCGGCCGAGTTGGCCGCCGATTTCTACAAGGGAAAGACGATCCGTCTGCTGATCGGCTATTCGGTCGGCGGCGGGTACGACCAGTACGCGCGCATCCTGGCTCGCCACATGGGCAAGTACATTCCGGGCAACCCGTCGATCGTGCCCGAGAACATGCCCGGCGCAGGCAGCCTGAAGGTGGTCAACTACATCTACAACATCGCGCCCAAGGACGGCACGGTGTTCGCCACGTTCGGCCGCGGCCTCGCGATGGAGCCGCTGCTCAAGCACTCGAAGGGGATCCGCTTCAAGGCCGAGAAGCTCACCTGGCTCGGCTCGATCACCGACGAGACCTCGATCTGCGCGATGTGGCACACCACCGGCATCAAGACCTGGCAGGATTTGGAGACATCGAAGACGGTGCTGAAGGTCGGCGGCACCGGCGCGGGCTCGGACACCGACATCTACCCGACCATGCTGATCAACCTGTTCCACGTGCCGTTGAAGCTGATCACCGGCTTCCCCGGCGGATCGGAGGTGAACCTCGCCCTGCAGCGCGGCGAGGTGCAGGGCCGCTGCGGCTGGTCGTGGTCGTCGCTGATGTCGCGCGAGAAGTCGTTGCTCGACAAGCACGAGATCAACGTGATCGTGCAGTTCGGCCTCAAGAAGCACAAGGACCTGCCGAACGTGCCGCTGGTCACCGAGCTCACCAAGGACCCCAAGAAGCTGAAGGCGCTCCGCCTCGTCGTCTCGCGCCAGTCGATGGCGAGGCCCTACGCCGCCCCGCCCGGCATTCCGGCGGACCGGGTGAAGGCGCTGCGCACGGCCTTCAACAAGACGATGGAGGACAAGGACTTCTTGGCGGAGACCGGGACGCACCATCTCGAGGTGAACCCGACCGACGGGCAGGAGGTCGAAGATCTGGTGAAGGAGATCTACGACGCCCCCGACGACGTGAAAGAGATGGCGATCGCCGCCATGGGGACGCCCGCGAAGAAGAAGTGAGCGAGGTGAAGGAGCTGGCATGACCGGACTTTACGACCGGAAGCCGGGCGAGGCGCCGGGCGCGGCCGACGCCGCGCCCGACCATGCCCTGCCCGACCACGACCATCCGCACGGCGACGGGCACGACCACGAGCACCCGCACGCCGGCCCCGGCCACAACATCGAGCGCGAGGTGGTGTGGGAGCGCTGGCAGAAGAAGCGCACCTTCGTCCGCGCGCTCGAAGGCACTTACAGCCACCTGACCAAGGAGCTTCTCGACCAGCCGCGGGTCTATTCGTCCAAGGACGTGCCGTGGAAGGGCGGCCCGCAGCTCTACGGCAAGCACGTCATCAGCCCGCAGGCGGCCCAGATCACCCAGTCGATCGAGACCCACATCGAGGTCTACGCGCCCGGCGCCTACGGCCAGAAGCACGGGCACCTCAACAGCGCGGTGTTCTACGTGCTGAAAGGCCGCGGCCACGACATCCACGACGGGCGGCGCATCGAGTGGAAGGCCGGCGACGCCATGATCGTCGAGAACGGCTGCGTCCACCAGCATTTCAACGACGACCCGGACGAGGAGGCGATCCTGCTCGTCTTCAAGGCGAAGCCCTTGTTCCTGTTCATGCACCTTCTCTACCAGAAGATCGTGTCCTACCCGCCGACCACTCCGCCGGAAGGGCACGAGGACTGGACGCCGCCGACCGATCTGTAGGGAGAGCACCGTTGAGCGCCCAGAACGAACGCGACGTCGCCCATATCGGCACCAACACGTGCAGCTACCGCGCCGACGACCTGAAGGAATTGGAGGAGTTCCGCCGCCTCTACGAGACCGCGTCCAACGTGGTCGCGGCCGAGGATCAGCCCTTCGAGAACGCGCCCGACGGGCTTTTGAAGCACATCGTCAACGCGCGCATGAACACGCGCGAGTGCTGCGTCGAGGCCTACATGCAGTTCTTGAAGCCCGGCGCACGCTCGGGCAAGCACCGTCACATGTGGGAGGAGATCGTCTTCGTCGCCGAGGGGTCCGGCTACGACCTCCACTGGGACCTCAAGTTCGACTGCATCGACGAATATAGCTGGGACTGGGAGGACGAGCCGCGCCGCTTCGAGTGGACGCGCGGCGATTTCATCTACGTCCCGCCCTTCACTATCCACCAGCACCACGCCGACGAAGGGACGGGCGAGGCGCGGCTCATCGTCATCTCCAACCGCATCGTCAAGGCGATGGGGTTCAACTGGCTCGACCAGCTCGAGAACGCGCCCGGGTACTGACCCGTTTCAACCGCTCCGGAAGGAGGACACCATGGCCGACCGCAAAAAGCCGAAGATCCGCCACATCGCCATCGTCACGCGCGACACCGACAAGCTCGCCCAGTTCTATACCGACGTGTTCGAGATGGAGGTCCAGCACCGCTCGGGCAACGGCGGCGCCATCTATCTCAGCGACGGCTACATGTGCGTCGCCATCCTGCCGCAGCGCATGCAGGACACGCCGAACGGCGTCAACCATTTCGGCTGGGAGATCGAGGACCAGGACGAGATGGCCCGCCGGCTCGCCCGCCACGGCATCGGCGAGCCGACGACGCGGCCGGCGAACCGGCCGTACGCCGAGAAGCGCGCGACAGATCCGGACGGCAATCTGTTCGACCTCTCCGAGCACGGCTTCGACCGGGTCGAGTTCCGCGAGGAGCGCGAGAAGCGCACCGGCAAGAAGACGCAGGAGATGGCGGAGACCTGATCCGACGCTCCGTTACTGCAAACGGAACGGCGCGGGCCCCGCGCCGTTTCCGTTTTTGCGCCCCTGTCCCCGCGCCCGCGGCGGTTGCGCGGGGGCACGGCGCGTGTATAAATCCGCCCCCTTTGCATCCCGCCCCGGACCGCCCGCCCCATGGCCGATCCCGTCTATCCGTTCGAAACGCTGGAGTACGGCGACACGCTGGAGGTCGCGCCCGGCGTGCACTGGCTCCGGGTGCGCCTCCCCTTCGCGCTCAACCACGTGAACCTCTGGCTGCTCGCCGACGGCGAGGGCTGGACGGCGATCGACACCGGCTACAACAACGACGAGACCAAGGGCTTCTGGCGTGCCGCGATCGAGCGGGTGTGCGGCAACGCGCCGATCACCCGGCTGATCGTCACCCATTTCCACCCGGACCATCTCGGCCTCGCCGGCTGGTTCGAGGAGGAGTGGGGCGTGCGCCTGTGGATGACCTACGCCGAATGGCTGCAGGCCCATCTCGGCCGCACCAACGACGTGACGCACAGCCTGATCAACCGGGTCGGGTTCTGGCGCGCCAACGGGCTGGACGAGGCGACGGCCGAGGCGTTCCGCGCCGGCCGCCAAAGCTTCGCCAACATCATGACGCCGCCGCCGAAGGCGCTGCGCCGCATCCACGACGGCGACGAGATCGCGATCGGCGGCCGCATTTGGCGCGTCATCACCGGCCGCGGCCACTCGCCGGAGCACGCCGCGCTCTACTGCGCCGAGCTCGATGTGCTCATCTCCGGCGACCAGGTGCTGCCGCGCATCACCACCAACATCTCGCTGTGGGAGACCGAGCCGGAGGGCGATCCTTTGCGGCAATACCTCCTGACCATCGAGAAGTTCCGCCACCTTCCCGCCGACGTGCTGGTGCTGCCTTCGCATGACCGGCCGTTCCGCGGGCTGCACGCCCGGCTCGACGCGCTGCACGCCCATCACCGCGTGCGGCTCGACGCAACGCTCGACGCCGCTTCGGCGCCGGTGACCGCCTGCGACATCATCCCCGTGCTGTTCAAGCGCAAGCTCGACGCGCACCAGATCGGCTTCGCAATGGGCGAGGCGCTGTCGCACCTCAACTATTTGGTCGAGGACGGGCGGATGGTGCGCGAGAAGGGCGCGGACGGCATCGTCCGCTACGCGCGCGCCGCCTGATGGCGCTTTCCGACCTGCGCGTAGGCCTTACCGGCACCTACACCGTGACGGTGGAGGAGCGCCATACCGCCCATTCACAGGGCCACACGGGCGTCCACGTGCTGGCGACCCCCACCCTGATCCTGTTCTGCGAGATCGCGGCCGACCACGCCATCCGCCACGCCTACGGGCCCAACGACTCCACGGTCGGGCTGCACAACGACATCTGGCATTTGGCGGCCGCCCTGCCCGGCCAGTCGGTCACCATCGAATCCGAACTGATCGAGATCGAGGGCCGCAAGCTCAAATTCGCGATCAAAGGCCGCGTCGGCGACAAGGAGCTGACCAGGGGCATCCACGAGCGCGTCTGGGTCGATTTGCCGAGGTTTCTGGCAAGGCTGGGGATGAAGGGCTGAAAGAGGTCAACCCAAATACCGGATGTTCTCGAGTCCCCTTCTGAGGATTGCTCGGAAATCCCGGGCGGCGGACTGAACCGTAACGATTGGCCAGACAGGACATCCGAAGGCTTTGTCAGATTTTCTGGACCTCGCATGCATACAGGCGCAGCTGCACCCATCATTGTCATCCTATCAAATCCTCGTAATCCATAAAAAACTGACGTGGTCATGTAAGATTTCTTTACACATTTTTCTCTGGCGCAAGGAAAAGTGTCGGAAATTCTTACAATGCGCGTGTTTGTGCTAGAGAGCATGCAAGAGACATTTTTACTAACCATTTGAAATTATTGAATTCCAATAAATTGGCATGAAACTTGCATGGATAGTTGTGACCGACAACGTGCACCGCCAGAAATCGTCGGTCCAACCCCGTTTGCGAGACATTATGCACAAGTTTTGGCCGACCGTTGCCGCCTTGCTGCCCGCCGCCCTATCGACGTTTCTTTTTGTGCCGAAGTCGTCGGCCGACCCGATCTCGTCCACGTCGGCCCAGGTGGCCTACTGCGACGGGTTTTGTGGTAGTCGTCCCCTGACATTCATACCAGATGGACCAAATGCCGTTAGTCATGCCTTCGGCACTCCCGCCTCGGCAAGCTTTAGCCAAGTTTCTATTTTAGGAAGTCTTAGAAATCTCGGCGTCGAGTTCGAACATGAATATCGATAACGATCACTTTTCGACTTATGCGAGCGCATCCGGCACCGCGACAGCTGTGGGAAATGTAAATCTGCTGCAAGCGTACGCCTTTGGGCAAGATCTCGACTTTATCACGATCAATTCTGGGACAACTTCGACCGGAATTATGAATATTCCAATTCATCTAACGGGCAGCGTCAACATCGGATATACGTTAACAGGCACATTCGAATCCGCCCCTGTCCCTGCAAGCGCGGCGTATGCCGATGTGAGTCTCCAACTGGCGTGCTCTTCTTATGGGCCTGTCGGCCCTTCGTCCACGTGTGGCTCACGAAATTTCGATTTTACGACTCCAAGTAACAATATTGATGAGATCATAAATTTGCAGATTGCATTTGCATCGAACACGCCGTTTTTTCTTGATTTGGAACTTTCTCTCGTCGCCGGATTCGGCATTAGGATTTTCGATGTCAACGGCGATTCGATGATTTCCGGCCATGCAATCGGAGATTTTGCGCACACTGGTATCTTCGAGGGTGCGACTGTTACGGACGAATTCGGGAATCTGTTGCCGGATGCCGTAATCTCCAGCGTGTCGGGCTTCGATTACCGCGCAGGCTATTCTCCAACCAACCCGAGCGTCGGTGAAGCTCCCGAACCGGCGACCCTCGCCATCTTCGGCCTCGGCCTCATCGGGTTGCGCTGTATCAGGCGCAAGTGGGCGTAGGCGGCGTGCCACGAGCGCTACGACGCATCTCCGGCCAATCGGCAAACGAGCGGTAAAACTCACCCCTATTATTTTCCGACAGGTTCAGGACGCGGAAGGGCTCGGCGATCCCGTGACGCCCTCCACGGCGCCCATCGTTTCGCACCATGCGGTGTCGTGCCTGAGCAACGGCATCGTCAGCCCTTGGCGGCGAGCTTGTCCTGCGTCTTCGTGTCGAAGTCGCTGGCGTCATGCCGCTCGTGCAGTTGATCCGCGGGATCTCCGCTCAGTCGGTTGACCTTGCGGCCGCGTCTCACCGCCGGGCGTTGGCCGATCAGCGTCGTCCAGCGCTGCAGATTCTTGTAATCCTGCACCGACAGGAATTTGCCCCCGCCATATTGGTTGAACTGCGCCAGGCCGCCATACCACGGCCAGATCGCGATGTCGGCGATCGTATAGCTATCCCCTGCAATATATTCGCTTTCTGCCAGGCGCCGGTCGAGCACGTCGAGTTGGCGCTTCGTCTCCATGGTGAAGCGGTTGATGGCATATTCGATCTTGGTCTCGGCGTAGGCGTAGAAATGGCCGAAGCCGCCGCCGACATAGGGCGTGCTTCCCATCTGCCAGAAGAGCCAGGACAGGCATTCGGCGCGCGCGGCACGCGAGGTCGGCAGCAAGGTGCCGAATTTCTCGGCGAGATAGACGAGAATGGAACCGGATTCGAACACGCGGACCGGCTTGGGTTCCGAGCGGTCGAGCAAGGCAGGGATCTTGGAATTCGGATTGATGGCGACGAAGCCGCTGCCGAACTGATCGCCATCGCCGATCCTGATCGGCCAGGCGTCGTATTCCGCGCCGCGATGGCCAAGCGCCAGAAGCTCCTCCAGCATGATGCTGACCTTCACGCCATTGGGCGTCGCCAGCGAGTAGAGTTGCAGCGGGTGGCGGCCGACCGGCAGTTCCTTCTCGTGGGTCGGTCCGGCGGTCGGCCGGTTGGTGGCGGCGTATCGCCCGCCATCGGGCTTTTCCCAGGTCCAGACCTGCGGCGGCACGTAGGATGTTTCTGTCATCGTTTCCCCCATAGCGATGGAGCGCAGCCAATCGACGTCAAACTAAGCCCAGAAGCCGTCCGGGCGCAAAGCCGTCGCCGGGACGCGACCCGCGCCGTTTGACCGGGCCCGCGCGCGCCCATATGATTCCCGGGCACCACGAACCGGAGGCCGCCATGGCCGTACGACATATCGACGCCGCCGAGGACATGCGCGTCCCAGTCATCGACCTGGGGCCGTATCTCGCGGGCGAGAAGGGTGCGCTCGAGCGTGCGGCCGAGGAGGTGCAGCGCGCGTCGGAGACCATCGGCTTCTACTTCCTCGACAATCACGGGGTCGCGCAGGCGACGATCGACCGCGTCTTCGCCGAGGCCGAGCGCTTCCACCATCTGCCCGAGGCGGAGAAGCGCAAGGTCGAGGCGCAGGGTCAGCCGATCGGCTATCTCCCCCTCGGCGGCCAGACCCAGCGTGCCGAGCAGTACGGAAGCCGCAGCCAGCATCCCGACCGCTCCGCCTCCTACTACATCCGCGAGGAATATCCCGCCGACCATCCCGACCGGCTGGCCAGGAAGCCGTGGGTGTTCGACAACCGCTGGCCGGCGGACCTGCCCGGCTTTCGCGAGACGCTGCTCGAATATTTCGGCGCGCTGTCGGGGCTGATGCGCGCCCTCCTGCCGCTGCAATCGGCTGCGCTCGACCTCGGCCCCGACTTTCTGCCCAACCACGTGGCGTTCCGACCGTTCAACCCGACATTGCGCCTGATCCACTACCCGCCGCGCGTCGCCGAGAACGCCGGCCAGTTCGGCATCGGGCCGCACACCGATTTCGGCTATTGCACCATCCTCGCCCAGGCGCAGAAGCCGGGGCTCGAAATCCTCACCCGCTCGGGCCAGTGGATCAAGGCGCCGGCCTACGAAGGGCTGCTGCTGGTCAACAACGCCGACATGATGCAGCGCTGGACCAACGACCGGTTCCGCTCCGCCCCGCACCGCGTCTACAATCTGGAAGGCGACGAGCGGCTTTCGATCCCGTTCTTCGTCTCGACGCGCTGGGACGTCAGGCTCGAATGCCTGCCGAGCTGCCAAGGGCCAGGCAACCCGCCCAAATACGCGCCGCAGTCGCGCGCCGAGTACCAGGCGGAGCTGCACCGCACCGTCTACACCGCCCTCGGCGGCAAAGCGGCGGAGTAGCTACCCGCCGGACGCCCAGCGGCGGACGAGGCGGTCGAGCGCGAGCGCGCCCGGGCCGCGGCACAAGAGGACCAGCAGCATCGCCGCCCACTGGATGTGGGTCGGCCAGGCGAGCGGATAGACGAAAATCTCGATCACCGCCGTCATGCCCAGGAGCACCGCGGCGGCGAAGCGCGTGCCGAGGCCGAGGATCAGCAGCACCGGCATCGAAAGCTCGATCGAGGTCGCGAGGTAGGCGGCGATCTCGGGCGAGAGCAGCGGCACACGGTATTCGTCGCGGAACAGCGCGAGGGTCGAGTCCCAGTTCGGCAGCTTGGTCATCGCCGACGACCAGAACACGTTGGCGACCGCGACGCGCAGCACCAGCGCGAGGAACCAATAAGGCACCGCGTCGAGCCAGCAGATCGCCCAGCCGACGGGGCCCGTCACGCAGCTCGCCACGCAGCTCGGCACGCGGCTTGCCGAGGGCGCGCTCACGGCCGCGCCTCCCACACCTCGGGGGCGAGCTCGACGCCGGAGAACCTGCCCTTCACGATCAGCTCGGCGAGGATCGCCGGCCGGTCGACATCGGGGTAGGCCGCGAGCGCGGCGCCCAAGGTCGCGCCGGCGAGCAGCGCCGCGGCGAACTCCCAGTCCGCCTCGGCGAGGCGCGCGATTTCGATGCCGTCGGCGGTGCGCTGCACGACGAGGTGCACCGGCCCGTCGGCGAGGTCGATCGCGGCCAGCGCGTCCGCGTCCTCCTCCAGGACGGCGCGGCGGATCGCGTCGGCGGGTGTCGTGCAGCGGACCAGCTCGACCGACGGGTGCGCCGCGAAGCGCAGCCTAGCGTGGTCGGGCTCGGCGCAGGCGGCGAGCGCGTCGAGCCCCAGCGGCGCGGCGTCGGCGGCGCCGAGCGCCCGGCTCACCGCCCATTCGAGCCGCGCCACGTCGCCCAGATAGGGCACCGAGGCGGCCTCGGGCAGCGCGTCGAGGAAGGCGGAGAAGCCCTCGCCATATGCGTCGAGCCACGCGCCCGCCGGCGGCTGGGCGAGGGCGAAGGTCACGGCGGCGTGGTCGAAGAAGTCGCGCCCGACCAGCTTGTCGAGTGCGGGATAGGTAAGGCGCAGGGCGCGGATCAGCGCCGCCTCGAAATTGTTGCGATAGACGGCGAGGCGCTGGGTCGCGCCGAGCCGACCGCGCGCGATGTGCGCGGCGGCGTCGGCATCCGCGCCGGTCAGTATGGCGCGGCGCATGGCGTCCTGGATGTCAAGCAGCGTGGGCATGGGTGTCTTCCTTCACGCGGTCGAGGCGCGTTTGCGCCGCCGCCGCCTCGTCGCACAGCACGTCGAGCGGCGGGATGTCGGTGTCCCATTCGATCAAAGTGGGGACGCGGCCGTAGCGAGCGAGCGCGCGCACGTAGAGCGCCCACACCGCCGGCGCGACGCGCGCGCCGTGGTCGTCGATGAGAAGCGTCGTGCCGTCGATCTCGCGCACCGCGTGGCCGGCAAGGTGGATTTCCCCGACCGCGGCGGCCGGCAGCGCGGCGAGATAGGCGTCGGCGTCCCAGCCGTGGTTCATCGCGCTGACATGGATGTTGTTCACGTCGCACAGGATGCCGCAGCCGGTGCGGTCGGCGAGCGCGGCCAGGAACTCGGGCTCCGGTACGGTCGAGTGGGCGAATTCGAGATAGGTCGAGGGGTTCTCGATCAGCACGCGGCGGCCGAGCGCGTCCTGCATGCGATGGACGTTGCGTGCGACCACGTCCAGCGCCTCCTCGGTCAGCGGCAACGGCAGGAGGTCGGCGAGGTACGTCCCGCCCGCGACGCTCCACGACAGATGCTCGGAGACGAGGCCCGGCGCGATGCGCTCGGCCAGCGCGGCGAGGCGGCGGAGATGGTCGTCGTCGATCCCCTCGGCGCTGCCGAGCGAGAGCCCGACGCCGTGCAGCGAAACCGGATAGAGCGCGCGGGCGGCCTCGAGCGCGGCGACGGCCGGCCCGCCGCCCATGTAGTTCTCGGGGTGCACCTCGAGCCACGCGACGTCGGGCCGGCGCTCGAGGAGCGCGCGGTGGTGCGGGAAGCGCAACCCGATCCCCGCCGCGGCGGGGATCGGCTCGCACGTTCCGCGCGTGGCGGAGCTTTGCATCCGCCGCAATCCGTCAGGACGCGGTGGTCTTGCCGCCGGCGATCTTGCCGCAGAGCCCGGCGGGCAGCAGCACGAACGACTTGGAGTCGCGCGCCTTGGTCGCCTGTCCGGCGCAGCTATGCGCGCCCGCGGCGCAGTCGTTCTTGCCGACGGCGTTGATGCCGTAGCAATGCTCCATCTTGGGCATCGAGGCCTTTTCCATCTTGCCGTTGTCCATGCCCTGCGCCGTGGCGCCGGCGGCCAGCGCGATGCCGAACGCGGCCGACAGGGTGGCGGTGGCGAGACTGCGACGGTCCATCACGATCCTCTCCCGATGATCGGTCCCCCACGGGACCGGGCGCCCATTCGCCGGCATCGCGCGCGCCCTGACAAGTAATTTGCGGTCACGTCTCGTTGAAATCCTTGTGAGGTCCGGCCCTCCCCGCCTAAGCTCCGCGCAACATGGCCCCCGCGGGCCGGAACGGGAGGAAACCATGCGGCTCATATCGTATCGGCACCGGGGGCAGGACGGCGTCGGCGTGATGGTCGACGACCAGGGCTTCGTCGCGCTTTCCAAGGCGGCGCCCGACCTGCCGCGTTCGCTGAAGGCGATCCTCGCGCTACCGGACGGGCTCGCGCGCGCCAAGGCCGCCGCCGCGGGCAAGAAGGGCGACCTCAAGATGTCGGATGTCGAGATGCTGCCGGTCATTCCCGACCCTGCCGCCATGTGGTGCCTCGCGCTCAACTATCGCGAGCACATCCAGGAGACGGGGCTCACCACCAACCCGGACTTCCCGCACATCTTCCTCCGCGTGCCGTGCTCGATCGTCGGGCACGACCAGCCCTTGGTGAAGCACACCCATACGAACGCGTTCGACTACGAGGGCGAGCTCGCGGTCGTCATCGGCAAGGCGGGCCGCCACATCGCGGAGGAGGATGCCTACGACCATATCGCCGGCTATGCCGCCTACAACGAGGGCTCGGTGCGCGAATACCAGCGCCACAACCGCAATTTCGGCATCGGCAAGAATTTCGAGCGCTCGGGAAGCTTCGGCCCGTGGCTGACCACCAAGGACGAGGCGGGCGATCCCAACAAGGCGCGCATCGTCACGCGGCTCAACGGCGACGAGAAGCAGAACACCGTGGCGGGCGAGATGATCTTCTCCATCGCCAATTTGGTGCACTACATCTCGACCGGGCATATGCTGGTGCCGGGCGACGTCATCGTCTGCGGCACGCCAGGCGCCATTCCCGGCAAGAAGGCGCACATGAACGTCGGCGATGTGTGCGAGGTGGAGGTCACCGGCATCGGCACACTCCGCAACAAGGTGATCGCCGAGGAGCCGGCCGCACCCGCCTATTCGCGCGAGGCCGAGACCGCCGCCGAGTAGCCGCCGGACGCCCGAGATGCGCGCTCACCCTGCGTCTCGGCGAATTCCGATTGACCGGGTTCGGGGCCGCGCGTAGCGTTTCAGCGGCCCTCCGCCACGAAGAGCGTCGAGAGGGGGCCAGGGAGGAAACGACGTTCCGCCCCCTCGCGGCGGGCACCGATTCCGACACCTCCGTCATGCCGGGTCATCGCCCCGGCCGTAAGCGCGTCGCCGCGGGGCGCGGCCCGAGGCTGCGCGTTTCCCAGCGCCGCGCACGGTCGGCACCCGACCCCCGGAGGACGAGAATGAAAGCCACAAAATTCGCTCTGTTGATCGGCGCGGCGCTGGTTGCCGCGGTCGCGGCGACCGGCGCCCAGGCCGAGCCCCTGAAGATACGGCTGCACTGGGCCCAGACGCCGGGCCACTGGGCGCCGCTGATCCCGCTCTTCCCGAAATCGGTCGAGATCCATTACGGAAAGTCCTACGTGCTCGAGCCCTTGTTCATGCGGGGGTCGGGCCCGGCCATGCAGGCGCTGGCGGCGGGCGAGCTCGAGCTTGCCGGCCTTTCGCCCCAGGCCATCGCCATCGCCACCACGACGGCCAAGCTGAAGCTCGCCGTCATCGGCCAGCAATTCTCGACCGACGTGCCCGGCTATGCCGGCTCGTCCTTCTGGGTCCGCAAGGACTCGGGCATCACCAAGGTCGAGGACCTGAAGGGCAAGATCGTCGGCGTCAACGCGCGCGGCTCGACCATCGACGCGGCGGCGCGCACCATGCTGCTCGACCACGGACTGCACGACGGCACCGACTACCAGATCGTGGAGATCCGCTTCCCGGCCCAGCTCGCCGCGCTGAAGTCGAAGCGCGTCGATCTCGCCATCCTGCTGCGCCAGTGGGAAGGCACGGCGAAGAAGGATCCGACGCTGAAGCCGCTGTTCTCGATGGGCGACGCGATCGGCCCGACCGAGACCATCACCTTCGTCGGCCGCGCCGACTGGGTGAAGGAACATCGCGCGGCGCTGGTGGACTTCATCGAGGACAACATCCGCGCGCGCCGCTGGGCCGCCGGCCCGGGCCACGAGGAGGCGGTGAAGATCGTCGCCAAGTTCCTCAAGCGCTCTGTCGCGTCGATGGAATACGCCTGGACACACGAGGACAACTACTACGATCCGAACGCCGCAGTGAACATGGCCCGGATGCAGAAGAACATCGACGACCTGGTGAAGATCAAGCTGCTGAAAAGCTCGATCAAAGTGAGCGACGTGGTCGATCCCTCGATCGCCGCGGAGGCAGCCGCGCGCATCAAGATGAACTGAGCGTCGTGGCGGACGGCGGGGCTCCGGTCCCGCCGCCGCTTCCTACGTGTCGCGCCGCGGGTCGACGCGGAACGGCTCGCGCATCGCCGCCTCGGCCGCGGCCAGCGCCGCGGGCGTGCCGACGTGGAACCACTCGCCGTCGTGCACCATGGCGTAGAGGCGCCGCGCGGCGGCGGCGCGGTCGAACAGCAGGTTGAGCGAGAATGCGCCCTTCGGTGCGTCGGCGAACAGGCGCGGGTGCGCCAGCTCGACGCCGGTGAAGACGTAGGGCGAGACTTCGGTCTCGCGCCTTCGCCGCGCCGCCCCCAGCGGATCGACCACGAAGTCGCCCCGCCCCTCGTAGCCGACCGCGCGCGTCGTCGGATGAACCAGCAGCAACGCGTCCATCCGCGCGTCGTCCCACAGCTCGGCGAGACGGCGGAGCGCCGACCGCCTGCCGTCGAGCCACACCACGTCGGCGTTGACGATGTAGAACGGTCCCGCGCCCAGCCGTGCGAGCGCGCGCGCCACACCGCCGCCGGTCTCGAGCGGCGTTTCCTCGTCGGAGAAGGCGATGCGCGGCGCCGTGCGCCCGGCCAGGTGGTCGTGGATCATCGCGCCGAGATGATGCGTATTGACCACGCAGTCGCCGACGCCGGCGTCGACCACGCGGTCGAGCGCTCGGTCGAGCAGGGTGCGGCCGGCGACCTCGATCAGCGGCTTCGGCCGCGTCTCGGTCAGTGGGCGCATGCGGAGCCCGAGCCCCGCCGCCAGCACCATCGCGCGGTCGGGCGTCGTGCTCATGCGGCCGGGCGCACCGGCGGGGCGCGCCGCAGCCGGACCGGCACGTAGGCCGCGAACCATTCGGCGAGCGGGCCGAGCGTGGGATGGGCGAGGCGGCGCTCCAGCATCCGCCAGACGCGCGGGATGTGGGGAAGGTATTGCGGCTTGCCGTCGCGCACGCAGAGCCGCGTGAAGATGCCGATCACCTTGGCGTGGCGCTGCGCCGCCAGCACCGCGCAAGCGGCGTCGAACGCGCCCGCATCGAGCGCCGGGAAGGCAGCGAGGTAGCGGGCGCGCATCGCGGCGGCCAGGGCGGGGGCGACATCGCGCCGCGCATCCTCGACCAGCGACACGAAATCGTACGCGACCGGCCCCTTCACCGCGTCCTGGAAATCCAGCAGGCCGCACGCAGCGTTGCCCGTCCGCCCCGCGACGCGCATCAGATTGTCGACATGGTAGTCGCGCAGCACCAGCGTGTCCGGCACCGCGCGCGCGGCCGCAAGCGCGGCGCGCCACAGAGCGAGATAGTCGGCGCGCACTGCGTCGGCGACGGGTGCGCCGGCGCCGGGGAGGAACCAGTCGGTGAGGAGCGCCGCCTCGTCCAGCAGCCGCGCATCGTCGTAAGGCGGCAACCAATCGGGCGCGGCGTCCGGACGCTGGTGGAGCGCGACCAGCACGTCGGTGGCGAGCGCATAGAGCGCCGCCTCGTCCGCGCCCCGCGCGAGCAGGCGTGTGAAGGTGTCGTCGCCGAGATCCTCGATCAGGACCAGACCGGCCGCCTCCTCCGCCGCGAGGATGCGCGGCGCGGAAAAGCCAAGCGCGACCAGATGGCGGGCTATGCCGAGGAAGGGCCGCACATCCTCCTTGCCGGGCGGCGCGTCCATCACGACCGCGGTCGCGCCGTCGCGGGCAAGCCGCAGATAGCGCCGGAACGAGGCGTCGGCGGCGAGCGGCGCGATCTCGGCGCCAGCCCAGCCGTGCCGCGCCGCGAATCGGGCGATGCGCTCCTCAGCCATCGCGTGCCGCCCGGGCGAGACGCGCCCCCGCCGCCCCGTGCGGGGTGAGCGTCGCGACGCGTGCGTCGGGCGAAGCGCCCGGCGCGAGGGCGAGGGCGAGGCGGTCGGCCGGCAGAGCCGCACCCAGCCGCTCCGGCCACTCGATCAGCGTGACGCCCTCGGAAAGCGCCTCCTCGAGGCCCAGCTCCCACGCCTCGTCGGCATCGGCGATGCGGTAGAGGTCGAAATGGAACACACTCAATCGCGCGAACGCGTAGGATTGCACCAGGGTGAAGGTCGGGCTCGGCACCTCGTCGGGCGGCCGGCCCTCCTCCGCGCAGAGCGCCGCGACGAAGGCGCGGGCGAACGCCGTCTTGCCCGCGCCCAACGGCCCCGCGAGGGCGATCACGTTGCCCGGCCGCGCGGCCGCGGCGAGGCGCGCGGCAAGCCGCTCCGTCGCGGCGAGGTCATCGAGCGCAAGGATCACATTCGGCGCCAGCGTGTCGGTGACGGCCATCACGCTGTTGTAGCGCCCGGGGCCGCGTCGCGCCAGCAGCGGGCCAGCGCCCAGGCGACCGCGCCGCCCGCCGCCGCCGCCGCGGCCATCGCGAAATAGGCGTGCGCGCCGACCCTGCCGTAGAGCGCGCCGGCGCCGAGCATGAAAAGCGCCTGGGCAACGCCGCCGACCACCGCGTAGTAGAGGCTCTGCGCCGTCGAGATCGCCTCGGGCGGCAAGGCGCGGGCGATGAAGCGCATCGCCGCCAGGTGGCTCGCCGCGAAGGTCAGTGCGTGCAGCATCTGCACCGCGGCGATCGCCCACACCGCGTCGGCGACGCCCAGCACCGTCCAGCGCACCACCCCGGCCGCGGCGGCGGCGGCGAACAGCCCGACCACGCCGAGCCGCGCGACGAACCGGCCCGAGACCGCGAACAGCACGATCTCGCACACCACGCCCTCGGCCCACAGCGCACCGATCAGCGTTTCCGAAAGCCCCGCCTGGCGCCAGTGCAGGGTGGCGAAGGCGTAATAGACCGCGTGGCTCGACTGAAGGAGCGCCGCGGCGGCGAGCATCAGCGCGAAGCCCGGCCCGCCCGCGAACAGCGCCGACAAGGACTGCCGAGCGCGCGCGGGCTCGGTCCGCACGTCCGGGAGGCCGAAGCTCACCACGCACAGGATCGCGAGAAGCGCGAGCAGCATCCACAGCACGCGCTCCGACGGCGCGCCCGAAAGCGCCCTTCCGCCCGCCGTCGCCATGACGATGAAGGCGAGCGAACCCCAGAGCCGAATGCGTCCGTAATCGAGCCCGTGGCGGCGCACCGAGAGCAGGGTCAGGCTCTCGGTCATCGGCATGATGGCGGAGAAGAAGAAGGCGCTCACCACCGTCACGGCCATCAGGGCGGCGAACCCCGTGGCCGGGACGTAGAGCGCGTAGCCAGCGAGCGCACACAGCGCGAGCCCGATAACGATCTGGCGCCGGCGCCCGACCCGGTCGGCGAAGGGACCCAGCGCCGGGCCGGCGACGATGCGCACGCCGCTGGTCGCGGCGAGGATCGCGCCGATCTCCGATGCGCTCATCCCGCGCCCGGCGAGGAACACCGGGAAGAACGGCAGCTGGATGCCAATCACCAGGAACAGGGCGGCATAGAACGAGGCGAGGCGCGCGGACACCTGCGGTCACATGTTCGGGTAGTTCGGCCCGCCGCCGCCCTCGGGCACGGTGAAGACGATGTTCTGGGTCGGATCCTTGATGTCGCAGGTCTTGCAGTGCAGGCAGTTGGGCGCGTTGATCTGCAGCCTTTTGCCACCCGCGTCCTCGACGATCTCGTATACGCCGGCCGGGCAGTAGCGCGTCTCGGGCGAATCGTAGACCGTGAGGTTGACGTCGATCGCCTTCGCCGGGTCGCGCAGCTTGAGGTGCGCCGGCTGGTTCTCCTCGTGGATGGTGTTGGAGATGAAGACCGACGAGAGCCGGTCGAACGTCACGACGCCGTCGGGCTTGGGATAGTCGATCGGGCGCGATGCGCGCGCCGGCTTGAGGCTCGCGTGGTCCGGATGGTGGCCCAGCGTCCAGGGCGCGCGGCCGCGCAGCAAATAGGTGTCGATCGCGGCGTGGGCGAGCCCCGCCCAGAGCCCCCTGCGGAATCCCGGCCGGACGTTCCGCACACGATAGAGCTCGTCCCACACCCACGATTCGCGCAGCCGGTCGGGATAGGCGCCGAGCTTCGCCGGATCGCCCGCCGCGACGGCGTCGAACGCGGCATCGGCCGCCACCATGCCGGATTTCATCGCGGTGTGGCTGCCTTTCACCTTGGGCACGTTCATGAAGCCGGCCGAGGCGCCGATCAGCGCGCCGCCCGGGAAGGCGAGCCGCGGGATCGACTGGAAGCCGCCCTCGTTCAGCGCCCGCGCGCCGTAGGAGATTTGCCGTCCACCCTCGAAAACCGGGCGGATGGCGGGATGGGTCTTGAAGCGCTGGAACTCCTGGAACGGGTTGAGGAACGGGTTCGCGTAGTCGAGCCCGATGACGAACCCGACCGCGACCTGGCGATCCTCCAAATGGTAGAGGAACGAGCCGCCATAGGTCGCACCATCGAGCGGCCAGCCGATCGTGTGCACCACCCGGCCGGGATGGTGGTTCTCGGGCGCGACCTCCCACAGCTCCTTGAGCCCGATGCCGTAGGTCTGCGGCTGGACCCCGTCGCGCAACCCGAGCCGCGCCATCAGCCCCTGGGCGAGCGAGCCGCGGCAGCCCTCGGCAAAGAGGGTGATCGGCGCGCGCAGCTCGACGCCCGGCTGGTAGGCTTCGGTCTTCTCGCCGTCCTTGCCGATGCCCATGTCGCCCGTCGCGACGCCCGCGACCGCGCCATTGTCGTCGGTCAGCACCTCGGCGGCGGCGAAGCCGGGATAGATCTCGATGCCGAGTTCGGTCGCGATGCCGCCCAGCCAGCGGCACACGTTGGCGAGGCTCACCACATAGTTGCCGCGATTGTGCATCTGCGGCGGCGTCGGCAGGCGGAACGCGCGCCGCCCGGTCAGCAGCAGAAACCGGTCGTCGTTCGCCTCCGTCTTCAGCGGCGCGTCGTCACGCGACCGCCAGTCGGGCAGCAGCTCGTCGAGCGCGCGCGGCTCGACCACCGCGCCGGACAGGATGTGCGCGCCGACCTCCGAGCCCTTCTCGACCACGCAGACCGAGACCTCGCGCCCCGCCTCGGCGGCGCGTTGCTTGAGCCGGATCGCAGCCGCGAGGCCGGCGGGCCCCGCGCCGACAATCACCACGTCGTAGCTCATCGCTTCGCGGTCGGGCATGTGTCCTCCCGTTTGCCCCTGTATAGCGTTCCGATTCGGATGATGGAACGGTGCAGCCCGTGCTAGCGTCCGGTATGGCTACGGACCAGGAGCTGCGCGCGATCCTGCGCTGGCAGATCGAGGCCGGCGCCGACGAGGCGATCGGCGACGTGCCACGCGACCGCTACGCGGATTCGCGCGCGGGGACCGCACGGCCGGCCGTCGCGCCCGCGCCGCCGCCCCCGCCCGAGCCCCCACCCGAAGCGCCGCCTCCGCCACCCGAGCCGCCGCCGCCCGCCGCGCGGCTGGCCCCGCGCCCCGCGCCCGAGACGGCGCCGCTCGTTTCCGCGCGCGCGGCCGGCGAGACGGCCCGGACGCTCGCCGCTTCGGCGCAGACGGTGGCGGCGCTGCGCGCGGCGGTCGAAGGGTTCGACGGCTGCGCCCTCAAGCTCACCGCCAACCGCACGGTCTTCGCCGACGGCAATCCCAACGCCGATCTGCTGATCGTGGGCGAGGCGCCCGGCGCCGACGAGGACCGCCAGGGCCTGCCCTTCGTCGGCCAGGCCGGCAAGCTTCTCGACCGGATGCTTGCCGCCATCGGGCGCGACCGAACGACGGCCTACATCACCAACGTCATATACTGGCGCCCGCCCGGCAACCGCAATCCGACGGGAGGCGAGATCGCCGCCTGCCTGCCGTTCCTCGAGCGCCACATTGCGCTGGTGCGCCCGAAAGTGCTGGTGCTGGCCGGCGGCGTCTCCGCCAAGGCGGTGCTGAACACCACGGATGGCATCATGCGGCTGCGCGGCCGCTGGTTCCGGCACGAGGTCGCGGGTCTCGACCGGCCGGTGCCGACCCGGGCGATCTTCCACCCCGCCTACCTGCTGCGCTCTCCCGCCCAGAAGCGCGAGGCGTGGCGCGACCTGATCACCATCCGCCAGAGGCTCGACGAGGGGTGAGAGCGCCGGCTATTCCTTTCGCGTGCGGTCGGCGATCTTCTTCATCAGGTGGAACATCGCCAGCATCTCGGGCTCGCCCTTGAGCGCCTTTTCCGGCACGACCGCGAGACGCTTCATGAAGGCCGCGCGCTCGGCGTGGGTGAGGGTGGTCAGCTTGCCGCCGTTCGCCACCCATGCCTTGTAGGCGTTTTCGTTGTCGGTGACGGCATAGGCCTGCGCCTTCTTGTCGGACAGCTTGCCGGCGTCCAGGACGGCCTGCTGCATGTCCCCGGGCAGCTTGTCGAACCACATCTTGCTGGCGACGATCGGCACGCAGATCATCGACTCGGCCGTGCGGATCGCATAAGGCGCCGTCGTCTCGTACTTGAATCCGACGAACACGGTGATGCCGCTCTTCGATCCGTCGATCATGCCGCGCTGGAGGGACGACAGCACCTCGTTGAGCGACATCGGCGCCGGCGTCGCGCCGAGCACGCCGAGCGTCGCCGTCTCGACCTTGCTGGGGAAGGTGCGGATCTTCTTGCCGCGGAAACCGGCAAGCGAGGTGACCTTGTCGCGGAAGACATAGGCCGTGTCGTTGGGGCAGTACATGCCCGCGAACTTCACCCCCTTGCCCTCGGCCATGGTCCAGTACGCCTTTTTGAATTCGGGGTCCTGGACGGTGCGGTAGGCGTTCATCGTGTCGTCGAACACGCCCGGGATCGAGATCACGCCGAAGCGCTTGTCGAGCCCGCCCATGAATTCGGGAATGGTAATGGTGAGCTCGATCGTGCCGAGCTCGACCCCCTCCAGCGAGCGCTGGAGCGAGCCGAGCTGGCTGCCCGGGAAGCGGTCGACGCGGTACTTGCCCTTGCCGGCCTTCTCGACCTCCTCCTTGAACGTCGCCATCCACACCGTATTGGCGTCGTGAACCGTCGGTGCGCCGATCTTGATGACCGACTGGGCCGCCGCGCCGGTTGCGAGCACGCAGAGCGTCGCCGCCGCGGCCAGCGAACCGGTCGCGAGCCGCCCCATGATTCGATCGCGGGTCATTATTTCTCTCTCCCTATCGATTGCTTTATGTGTCGGGTCTGGCCTTGGCACCCGGGAGACCGGCCCACGGCCCGATCCTATCACGTCAATCGAGTTCGAAGCGGCATTCCGGCGGCTTTGGCTTGCCCGGGTAGCCTGAGTCCTGTATGACCGGGGGCAATGACGGTTAACGGCCTGTTCACCGTCGGCAAACGATAAATAGACACGTGGTGCTTAACGAGGGGGAACGGGGTGTCGGCAAGCAGGGGTAACCTGCGCCTGACCGGTTGGCTGGCGGCGGCGGCGATAGCCGCCACGATCGCGGCCGCACCTCAGCCCGCCAAAGCCGCCAACGATCGCGCCGCCGCCGAAACCGCCTCGCTGCCGCCGTCGGACACGGTGTCGGAGGACGAAGCGGCCCTGCCGCTGATCCTCACCGAGGCCGACGCCGCCCGCTACCGCGAGGTGTTCGCGCTGCAGGACGAGGCCAAGTGGGCGGCGGCGGACAGGGTCATCCGGCGCATCCAGGACCCGATCCTGATGGGCTACGTCAAGGCGCAGCGCCTGCTCGCGCCGCACGGCTATCGCTCGCGCTATGACGAGCTGCGCGACTGGCTCGCGCAGTACCGCGACGAGCCCGACGCCGGACGCATCTACGGGCTCGCGATGCACCGCAAGCCGCACCGTGCCAAGGCGCCGCTGCGCCCCACCTACGACGCGAGCCCGCCACGGCCCGAGGCCGCCGCGCCGCGCCATCCGGGCACGCTGTCGCGCGCGGCCTATAGCGCCGCCGAGCGGCGCGCCGAGCGCCTGTTCTACGGCGGCCATCCGGAGGCGGCCTACAAGATCGCCGCCGACGTGGCGCGCCACGACCGTGCCTCCGCCAAGACGGCGCACTGGATTGCCGGGCTCGCCGCCTACCGGCTCGGCCGTCCGCTCGACGCCGCCGCGCATTTCGAAGCGCTGGCCAAGGTCGACCGGCTCGACGACTGGTCGGCCGCGGCCGCCGCCTTCTGGGCCGGGCGCTCGAACCTGGTTGGCCGCCGTCCCGCGGAGGTCTATCCCTGGCTGCGCAAGGCCGCGTCCTATCCGCTCACCTTTTACGGGCTCCTGGCGCACCGGCTGCTCGGCACCAAGCCCGACATCCGCTTCCGGCCCGAGCCGGTGACCACCCGCGACGTCACGACCCTGATGAGCCACGACGCCGCCCGGCGCGCCTTCGCCCTGCTGCAGGTCGGGCGGATGGGCGGGGCGGAGCGCGAGCTTCTGCCCCTCGTCTATTCCGGCGATGCGCGCCTTTCCGGTGCGCTGATCGCAGTGGCCGAGCATACGGGGCTGCCGTCCCTCGCGCTCCGCATCGCCGAGGTGGACACCGACCCCGCGACGGGGCTGAGCCGCCACCCGGGAGCGCTCTACCCCATCCCGATCTGGCGGCCGGCGCGCGGGTTCTCCGTCGACCGCGCGCTGGTCTACGCCTTCATCCGCCAGGAATCGGGCTTCAACCTGCGCGCCACCTCGTCGGCCGGCGCGCGCGGGCTGATGCAGCTCATGCCGGCGACAGCGCGGTTCATCGCGGGCCGCCGCATCCGCTCGACGGCGAGCCTCTATGATCCCACGCTCAACATCACGCTGGGCCAGAAGTACCTCGACTATCTGATGAACCAGGAGACGGTGGGCGGCGACCTGTTCCGCCTCGCCGCCGCCTATAACGGCGGGCCGGGCAATTTGGCGCGCTGGGAGAAGCGGACGGCGAAGATGCAGGATTCGCTGATGTTCATCGAATCCATCCCGGCCCGCGAGACGCGCAATTTCATCGAGCGCGTCCTGTGCAACCTGTGGATCTACCATCTGCGCCTGGGCCAGTCCGCGCCCTCGCTCGACGCCGTTGCCCAGGGCGAGCGACCGCTCTACGTTCCGCTTGACGGGACGGCAACAGCGGTGGCGCGGAATGGCCGGAATTGACGAGACACGACCCTTCGTTCCGGTCGCCATCGCGGTCCTGACCGTCTCCGACACGCGCACTCCCGAAACCGACCGGTCCGGCGACACGCTGGTCGAGCGCCTGACCGAGGCCGGCCACACGCTCGCCCGGCGGGCCATCGTCACCGACGACATCGACGCCATCGTCGCCAAGCTCCGCGAATGGATCGCCGATCCGGCGGTCGATTGCGTGCTGGCGACGGGCGGGACCGGCGTGACCGGCCGCGACGTCACCCCGGAAGCCTTCGCGGCGGTCTACGAGAAGGAGATCGCGGGGTTCGGTGAGCTGTTCCGCATGCTGTCGTTCCAGAAGATCGGCACCTCGACCATCCAGTCGCGCGCGACCGCGGGCGTCGCCGGCGGTACTTACCTGTTCGCCTTGCCCGGCTCGCCGGGCGCCTGCCGCGACGCGTGGGACGACATACTGGTGCACCAGCTCGACTACCGCTTCCGACCGTGCAACTTCGTCGAGCTGATGCCGCGCCTCACCGAGCACATGACCCACGGCGGCCGCGGCGGCGGCTAGGGTGGGCTCGGCTCCGGATATGCATCCGGCCGGGCGCCCGATCGACCGCGACAACGCGACAACGCGAAGGATCAACGTATGTGTCTCGGAATCCCTGGCCGTATCCTAAAAATTAGCCAAGACGACCCGATGCTCGCGACGGTCGACGTGTGCGGCGTGCGGCGCGAGGTGAATATCGCCTGCGTGGTGGACGAGGGCGCGCCGGCCGAGTCCTGCGTCGGCGCCTGGGTGCTGGTGCATGTCGGCTTCGCGATGAGCCGCATCGACGAGGCGGAGGCGCAGGAGACGTTGCGGCTTCTCGAGGAGCTGGCCGAGATGCAGGCGGAGCTCGAGGCGATGGAAGACGCGCCCGACCCGCTTGCCGCGGAGTAGCCATGTCCAATTCCGACGCCCTTCGGGGCCTCTATCCCTTCCTCGATTCGCAGAAGCAGGATGCCGCGCGGATGGACGCGGCGCTGTTGCACTCCATCGCGGTCAAGGCAGGCGAATCGCGCGCGGCGAACGAGGCGTTCTTCGCCGGCGAGGCGCCGGTGCTGCTTGGCGCCGCCCGCGCGCTGGCCGAAACCTATCGCCGCGGAGGCCGTCTTTTCGCGATGGGCAATGGCGGGTCGAGCTGCGACGCGAGCCATATCGCCGTCGAGTTCGTGCACCCGATCACCGCCGGCCGCCCGGCGCTTCCCGCCGTCGATCTGGGGGCCGACGTGGCGATGCTGTCGGCCGTCGGCAACGACGTCGGTTTCGACCAGGTGTTCGCCCGCCAGATCGCGGCGCATGCGCAGAAGGGCGACGCGCTGGTCGGTTTCTCGACCAGCGGAAATTCGGCCAACCTGATCGCCGGGTTCGACGCGGCCAAGGAGCGCGGCCTCGCCACGGTCGGGTTTGCGGGCGGCGACGGCGGGCGGATGAAGTCGTCGGGCCTGGTGGATCACTGCGTCGTGGTGCCGACCCAGTCGATCCACCGGGTGCAGGAATGCCATGTCGCCGCCTATCACATCTTATGGGACCTGGTGCACACGCTGCTGGCCGAGACACGCGGCTCGGCCCAAGGAACTCCACCGGGGGAGGCGCGGCCGTGAAATACGTCGACGAATTCCGCGACCCGGCGAAGGCCCGCGGGCTGATCGCCGACATCGGCCGGCTGGTGGACCGGATCGAAATCGCGCGCCATAGGCCCCTGCAGATCATGGAGGTGTGCGGCGGGCACACCCATTCGATCTTCCGCTACGGCATCGAGGGCATGCTGCCCGACCGGATCGAGCTGGTGCACGGGCCAGGCTGCCCGGTCTGCGTGCTGCCGATGGGGCGGATCGACGACTGCCTCGCCATCGCCGAGCGGCCGGAGGTGATCTTCACCACGTTCGGCGACGCCATGCGCGTGCCCGGCTCGAAGAAGTCGCTGCTGCAGGCGAAGGCCGAAGGCTGCGACATCCGCATGGTCTATTCGCCGATGGATGCGCTGACGCTCGCCAGTAAGCACCCCGACCGCGAGGTGGTGTTCTTCGCCATCGGGTTCGAGACCACCATGCCCTCGACCGCGCTGACCGTGCTCGCGGCCGAGCGCGCCGGCGTCGAGAACTTCTCGCTGTTCTGCAACCACATCACCATCGTGCCGACGATCAAGGCGATCCTGGATTCGCCCGGCCTCACGATCGACGGGTTCCTCGGGCCAGGCCACGTCTCGATGGTGACGGGCATCGCACCCTACCGCTTCATCGCCCAGTATTATCGCCGGCCGCTGGTGGTGTCCGGGTTCGAGCCGTTGGACATCCTCCAATCGCTGTGGATGGTGCTGAAGCAGATGGCCGAGGGGCGCTGCGAGGTGGAGAACCAGTACAGCCGCATCGTGCCCGACGACGGCAACGCGGCGGCCCTGCGCGCGGTCGCCCAGGTCTACGAGCTCCGCGAGTTCTTCGAATGGCGTGGGCTCGGCTCGATCGACCAGTCGGGCGTGCGCATGCGCGAGGCGTATGCGCGGTTCGATGCCGAGCGCAGATTCCCGGTGCCGAATCTGCGCATCGCCGATCCGAAATCCTGCCAGTGCGGCGAGGTGCTGAAGGGCGCGATCAAGCCGTGGCAGTGCAAGGTGTTCGGCACCGCCTGCACGCCGGAAACACCGTTGGGCGCCCTGATGGTCTCGTCCGAGGGGGCGTGCGCCGCGACCTGGCAGTATGGCGGGCGGCGGGCGGCGCCGGCCGACGCGGAGGCGTGAGGATGGTCGCGCTCGCGCCTCCTCCGCGCCGGCTCGGCAAGGTGAACGTCGCCGCCGTCACCATGGCGCACGGCGGCGGCGGCAAGGCCATGAAGGACCTGATCGACGACGTGTTCGTCCGCGCCTTCGACAATGCGATCCTCGCGCCGATGGAGGACCAGGCGCGCATCGCACTGGCGGAGCTTGCGCGCCACGGCGACCGGCTCGCCTTCACCACCGATTCCTACGTGGTCGACCCGATCGAGTTTCCCGGCGGCGACATCGGCAAGCTCGCCGTGTGCGGCACGATCAACGACCTCGCGGTCGGCGGCGCCGTACCGCTCTATTTGTCCTGCGCGGCCATCATCGAGGAGGGCGTGCCGGTCGACCTCCTGCGCCGCGTCGCCGGCTCGATGGCCGCGGCGGCGCGCGCGGCGGGCGTGGCGCTGGTCACCGGCGACACCAAGGTCGTGACCAAGGGGGCATGCGACAAGCTGTTCCTCAACACCGCCGGCATCGGCGTGATCCGCGAAGGCGTGGCGCTCGGCGCCGACCGCGCGCAGCCGGGCGACAAGGTTCTGGTCAACGGCGTGCTCGGCGACCACGGCGCGGCCGTGCTGGTCGCGCGCGGCGACCTCGCCCTCGAAGCCGCGATCGAAAGCGACTGCGCGGCGCTGCACGAGCTGATCGCGGCGCTCCTCGCCGCCGCGCCCGGCACGCGCTTCGTCCGCGATGCGACGCGCGGCGGCATCGCCACCGTGCTGAACGAACTCGCCGCCGCGTCCGGCGTCGCCGTCGCCATCGACGAGGACCGCACGCCGATCCGCGGCGACGTGAAGGGCGTATGCGAGATACTGGGCCTCGATCCGCTCTACCTCGCCAACGAGGGCAAGGTCGTGATCGTCGTCCCGCCGGCGGAGGCCGATGCCGCGCTCGCCGCGCTGCGCGCCCATCCGCTCGGTGCGGGCGCCTGCGGCATCGGCGAGATCGGTACGGGCGAGGCCGGCCGCGTCACCATGCGCACGCGATTCGGCGGCGCGCGCATCGTCGACATGCTGGTCGGCGAGCAACTGCCGCGGATCTGCTGAGGGACCATTCGAGGAGGCGGCCTAATGTGCGGACATTGCGGATGCGGCGAGGGCGAGGTGACGGTGGTGAACCTGCACGCGCACGATCACGCGCACGCCCATTCGCACGCGCACGGCCACGACCATCCTCACCCTCACGGGCACGGGCACGACCACCACGAGCACGATCACGTCCACGACCCTGCAACCGGCGTGGTGGAGCTGAACGCGCGCATCCTCGCCAAGAATGACGGGCTGGCGGCGCGCAACCGCGCCTGGTTCGCCGGGCGCGAGATATTGGCGATCAATTTGATGAGCGCGCCGGGCGCGGGCAAGACAATGCTGCTGGAGCGCACCATCGCCGACCTCAAAGAGCGGCTCGCGCTCTCGGTCATCGAGGGCGACCAGGCGAGCCTCAATGACGCCGAGCGCATTCGCGCTGCCGGGACCGCGGTCGTCCAGGTCAACACCGGCACCGGCTGCCACCTCGACGCCGAGATGGTGGCGCGCGGCCTCGCCAGCCTGAAGCCCGGCTTCGGTTCGCTGGTGATGATCGAGAATGTCGGCAACCTGGTCTGCCCGGCCCTGTTCGATCTAGGCGAGCGGCGGCGCGTCGTCATCCTCTCGGTCACCGAGGGCGACGACAAGCCGGTCAAGTACCCTCACATGTTCCGCGCCGCCGACCTGATGCTCCTGAACAAGATCGACCTTTTGCCCTACGTCGAGTTCGACGCCGGCCGGGCGGAGGCGAACGCCCGCGAAGTGGCTCCGGACATCGCGACGCTGCGCATCTCGGCACGGACGGGCGAAGGCATGGCGGCCTGGTACGATTGGCTCGCCCGCGAACAAGCCGGCCTCGCCGAGGCGGCGCTCCCCTGACCCCTCGTCAGGCTCCGGCCGGATCCGCACCCGGGCGGCAGCTTGCATAGGCCGCCCCGTCGTCCACGTCGTCCAGCGCATCGGCGAAGGCGACCCGCCGCGCCTTCGGCACGTTCGCCAGCGTGTCGGCAAGGGCGTGGGGCGAGGACCAGCGGACGCCGACAAACAGGCCGCTTGCAAGCCGCCCGTCGCGGAGCGCCACCAGCCAGTAGCCACCATCCGTCGCGGGGCCGAACACGGTATCGTGCGTGGCGAGAGCGGCGAAGGCGCGGTGGAGGTGCCCCGCCGTCAGCGCCGGAATGTCGGTGCCCACCACCGCGACCGGCGCATCCAGCCGCGCCGGCGCCAGCGCCCGCGCCATGCGTCGACCGAGATCGCCCGGCCCCTGCGCCGCGCGCGGCATGCCCGGCGGCCAGAACCGGCCGTGCCGGGCCCAGCGGTCGGGCGTGACCGCGAGGACGACGTCCCAGCGCGGATCGGCGAGGGCGCGCACCGTCCGTTCCACCATCTCGCGATGGAACTGCCGCGCAGGCGCGTCGCCGATGGCGGCGGCGAGCCGCGTCTTCGTCGCGCCCAGCACGGGCGCGCGCGCGAACACGACGACCCTGGACCGCCTAGCCATAGAGCCGCGCGATCAACGTCGGCGGCACGCCCGAGAAATAGAGCCCGAGGCAAGCGAGGTTGCGCAGCGGCCGGCGCACATAGCCGCCACGCCGGTACCGCGTGGCCGAGGTGACTGCGGGGGTTTCCAGCGCGATCAGCCGGCCGCGGCCGATCCGCCGCACCAGGTCCACGTCCTCCATCAAGGGCAGCGGACGGTAGCCGCCGACCCGCTCGTAGAAGCTGCGGGCGATCACCAGCCCCTGGTCGCCGTAGGGCAGGCCGAGCCGCCGGCAGCGCCAGGCGACCGCACGTTCCAGCCGGCGCGCCGGGTCCGACGCGTCGTCCAGCGCGAAGCGGAAATAGCCTGCGCGCGCCGCGTTCGCCGGGTCGGCCATGAAGGCGCCGACCTCCTTGCCCCAGCCCATGCCGGGCGCCGTGTCGGCGTGCAGGAACATGAGCCAGTCGGCCATCGCCGCGCGCGCCCCGGCGGCAAGCTGCGCCCCCCGACCGCGCGGCGCCGCGACCACGGTCGCGCCGTGCTGGCAGGCGATCTCGGCCGTCGCGTCGCACGAGCCACCGTCGGCGACGATCACCTCGACGAAGGGCGCGACCACCGCCTCCAGCGCGCGCGGCAGGCTGCGGGCGGCGTCGAGCGTGGGGATGACGACCGAAAGCCGGATCATGACGCAGCGTAGCATGGGCGTGAGCGTCGAAAAATGTTCTTGTTTTGTTCTATATGATGTGCCATTCTTGTTTCATGGACTCTGACCTCGACCTTCGCCCGCGCAAGGGCCGCGGCGCCGCTTCGAACCCCACCGGGCGCTACGAGCGCGAGCAGCGCCACGCGGTAGACGACGGCTGGGGCACCGCCTGGGCGGCGGAGGAGGCGGAGTTCCCGGCCGCGCTGCGGACCACCCTGACCAGGGACACGTCGCGCACCATCATCACGCGCAATGCCTCGCCCGACGTCCCGTTCGACCGCTCGATCAACCCCTATCGTGGCTGCGAGCACGGCTGCGTCTACTGCTTCGCGCGCCCGACCCACGCCTTTCTCGGCCTGTCGCCCGGCCTCGATTTCGAGAGCAGGCTTTTCTACAAGCCCGACGCGGCGAAGCTGCTGGCGGCGGAACTCAGCAACCCGCGCTACGAGCCGCGCGTCATGGCGCTCGGCACCAACACCGACCCCTACCAGCCGGTGGAGCGCCGCCTCGGCATCACCCGCCAGGTGCTCGAGGTGCTGGCGGCGCACCGCCACCCGGTCGGCATCGTCACCAAATCGTCGTTGGTGCTGCGCGACCTCGACATATTGGCGCCGATGGCGAAGGAAGGCCTCGCCCAGGTCTGCGTCTCGGTCACCACGCTCGATCCCTCGCTCGCCCGCAAGCTGGAGCCGCGCGCGCCGACGCCATCCCGGCGCATCGAGACCATCCGCGCCCTTGCCGCCGCCGGCGTGCCGGTGGGGGTGATGGCCGCCCCGGTGATTCCGGTGCTGACCGATCCGGAGCTCGAATCGATCCTCGACGCGGCGGCCGAGGCCGGGGCGTGCCTCGCCGGCTATGTGCTGCTGCGCCTGCCCTACGAGATCAAGGATCTGTTCCGCGAATGGCTCGCCGTGCATGCGCCGATGAAGGCGCGCCACGTGATGTCGCTGGTCCACGACGCGCGCGGCGGGCGCGACAACGACCCGCGCTTCGGTTCGCGCATGCGCGGTGAGGGCGCCTATGCCGAGTTGATCGGCCGCCGCTTCCGCCTCGCCGCCCAGCGCCTCGGGCTGGAGCGCGAGCGCTACCGGCTCGACATCTCCAAGTTCCGCCCGCCGCCCCGCCCGGGCGACCAGCTCGCGCTGTTTTAGGTCTGGGACGGTGATTCCCTTCCTGTCAATGCCAGCGAAGCGAAGCAATCCAGAGCCGCGTCTGTGGCCCCTGGATTGGTTCGTCGCTGCGCTCCTCGCAATGACGGACCTTCTGATCAGGAGGGCGGCGCGTCTTCGACTCCGCGATTCGGCGAGGCTCCGCTATGGTCGGCACATGCCGAACTTCGCGATCGAGACCGAGTGCGGCGGCGTCGTCTGCGGAATCGACGAGGCCGGACGTGGGCCGCTGGCGGGCCCGGTGGTCGCGGCCGCGGTGATCGTCGATCCGAAGCGGCTGAAGCGGCGCGTCGTCCGCGCCATCGACAATTCGAAGCGGCTCGACCGCGCGGTGCGCGAGGCGCTCTATGCCGAGATCCGCGCCGGCGCGCGGGTCGGGGTGGCGGCGGCCAGCGCGGCAGAGATCGACCGCATCAACATCTTGCAGGCGACGCTGGTGGCCATGCGCCGGGCGGTCGCGGCGCTCGGCGTCATGCCCGACATGGCGCTGGTCGACGGCAACGTCGCGCCCCGGCTTCCCTGCGCCTGCCGCACGGTGATCGGCGGCGACGGGCTGTCGCTTTCGATCGCCGCGGCCTCGATTATCGCCAAGGTGACGCGCGACGCGCTGATGGTCCGGCTGGCGGCGCGCTATCCCGGCTTCGGGTGGGAGACCAATGCCGGCTACGCCACCGACGCACATTGCACCGCGCTTGCCCGACTCGGCCCCAGCCCGCACCACCGGAAAACCTTCCGTCCCGTCGTCAACATGTTGAGTCCCCTGTGAATAACCTTCGCACATATTGTGGAAAACGTCCTATAAGTTGCTGATTTCAAAAGATTTGTTGACACCCGGCCCGGCGCGACTCATGCTTCGGCCATGCGCGACGGGGGGGAAATACCGCGCAACCGCATCCTGGTCGGCGATTGCGTCGAGTTGATGCGTGCGCTGCCGGAAGGCTCGGTGGACATGGTGTTCGCCGACCCGCCCTATAATCTTCAGCTTGCACGCGCGCTGCACCGGCCGAACAACAGCCGCGTCGACGGCGTCGAGGAGGACTGGGACAAGTTCGGCGACTTCGCCGCCTACGACCGCTTCACCCACAACTGGCTGGCCGCCGCGCACCGCGTCTTGAAGGACGACGGCACGCTGTGGGTCATCGGCAGCTACCACAACATTTTCCGCGTCGGCGCGGCGCTGCAGAATCTGGGCTTCTGGGTGCTGAACGACGTGATCTGGCGCAAGACCAATCCGATGCCCAACTTCCGCGGCCGGCGCTTCACCAACGCGCACGAGACGCTGATCTGGTGCGCCAAGGGGCCGCAGGCGCGTTACACCTTCAACTACGACGCGATGAAGGCGCTGAACGACGACCTGCAGATGCGGTCGGACTGGCTGATCCCGCTCTGCACCGGCGCCGAGCGCGTCAAGCGCGGCGGCAAGAAGGCGCACCCGACGCAGAAGCCGGAGGCGCTCGTCTACCGCGCCATCCTGGCCGCGACCCGGCCGGGCGGGCTGGTACTCGACCCGTTCTTCGGCTCGGGCACGACCGGCGCGGTGGCGCGCAAGCTCGGGCGCGACTGGCTCGGCATCGAGCGCGAGGCCGGCTATGTCGAGATCGCCAACGACCGCATCCGCCGCGCCACTCCGTCCGACGCTGCCGTCCTCGCCACGCCCGCGAAGCGCGAGGAGCCGCGCATCCCGTTCGGTGCCGTCGTCGAGCGCGGGCTGCTCGCGCCGGGCGAGACGCTGTTCGACGTCAACCGCCGCTTCACCGCGCGGGTGCAGGCCGACGGCTCGCTCATGAGCGGCGCGGTACGCGGCTCGATCCACCGCGTCGGCGCCGAGGTGCAGCGCGCGCCGGCCTGCAACGGCTGGACGTTCTGGCATTTCGACGTGGAGGGGAAGGCGGTGCCGATCGATGTGCTGCGCCAGCGCCTGCGCGCCGAGCTCGCCCCCGCCGCCGCCGCGCCGGCGGACCCGCCCGGCGGGCTGACCGCCGCGCCGTAGCTATCGTTTCGCGTGCGCCAGCGCGTGGCGCACCACCTTCTTCATCAATGTGGGCAAGGCGTATTCGTGCAGCCGGTCGGGCGCGCACCACACGCCCGCTTCCGGCGCGCCGTCCGCCACGCGCGCGGCCATCACCGCGAGCTCCAGCCGGAAATGGGTGAAACCATGCTCGACCGTGCCCGGCAAGGCGGTCCAGCGCGCGGCGAGCGGCGCGGCCGCGCGCGCGGCGCGCGGGGACCAGGCCGCCTCGCGCCACGCGGTCGAAGGCACCTCCATCATGCCGCCGAGAAGGCCGCTCTCGGCGCGCCGGCGCAGCAGCACGCTGCCGTCCGCCGCGCACCGCCCAGAACGCGACGCCGCGGCGCAGCGGCCGCTCGGGCTTCGGCGACCGGCGCGGCAGCGTCTCCGCATTGCCCACGGCGGCGGCGGCGCAGGCCTCGCGCCACGGGCAGATCAAACAGTTCGGCGCGCGCGGCGTGCAAATTGTCTGGCCCAGCTCCATCAGCGCCTGGGCGTAGTCGCCGGCGCGCGACGCGGGCGCGATCCGGGCGGCGAGCGCGCGCAGCGCCTTCTTCGCCTCGGGCAGCGGCGTCGCGATCCCGCCGAGCCGCGCCATCACCCGCTCGACGTTGCCGTCCACCACAACGGCCGGCCGGTCGAACGCGATGGCGCGGATCGCCGCCACCGTGTACGGCCCGATTCCGGGCAGCGCGGCAAGGGACGCCTCGTCCTCCGGGAACCAGCCGCCATGGTCGCGCACCACCGCCTGGGCGCAGCGGTGCAGATTGCGCGCACGGGCGTAGTAGCCGAGCCCCTGCCAGGCATGCAGCACGTCGTCGAGCGGCGCCGCGGCGAGTGCCTCGACCGTGGGCCAGCGCGCGAGGAAGCGCTGGAAATAGGGCACGACCGCCGCGATGGTGGTCTGCTGCAGCATGATCTCGGAGAGCCACACGCGATACGAATCGGCCGTCTCGCCCGGCCGCGTGCGCCACGGCAGGTCGCGCCGGCTGCGGTCGAACCAGTCGAGCAGAAGCATGGCCAGCGCCGGCCCTGTGTCTTCGATCGGTAATGAAATGCCCTGCGTCGCCATGCGTGTTGTGCCCGGACCGGCGCGACTTTACCATGCGCGCATGGCCGAGAAACCGCGCGACGACCAACGGCGGCACGGGCGCGGGCCGCGGGCGATCGCCGCGACCCTGCCGCGCATCGCGGGCCCGGCGCTGCGCCGGCGCGGCTTCGCGGGCGGCGAGGCCTCGGTGCGCGTCGTCACCGACTGGGCCGAGATCGTCGGCGCCGCCCTCGCCCGCGATTCGCGGCCCGAACGGCTCACCTTCCCGCGCGGCGCCGAATCGGGCGGCACGCTGCGCGTGCGCGCCGCGGGCCCGCTGGCCCTGGAGCTGCAGCATCTCGAGCCGCTGGTGATCGAGCGCATCAACCGCTATTTCGGCTATCGCGCAGTGGCGAAGCTCGCCTTCGTCCAGGCGCCCGCGATGCCGGCGCCGCCGCGGGCCGCGCCCGCACCCGCGCCCGAGCCGACCGGCGAAGAGGCGCGGCGCCTCGCCGCGTCGCTCGCCGGCATCGAGGACGAGGCGCTGCACACGGCACTTTCGCGCCTCGGCCGCACGGTGCTCGCCCGCACCCGCGCGCCTGTGGACAAGGGCTGACTCTCTGCTTCCGGGGCGGCTTTCGATTCTGGACGGGCGCGTTCTCGTTCGCTATATCTTGTGGTCAAGGAGGATGGGATGGCTAATACCCTGCCATATATTGTGGGAGCGATGATCGCTGCAGGCGCAGCGATCGCGATTTACGATGCGGTCGACACCGGCCCTGGCCCGGTGCCGCGCCCGGGGACGGTCGCCGAGCAGCCGACGACGCCGGCCACGGCTGGCGCGACGCAAACGGCGGAGGTGACCGCCCCGCCCCCCGAGACGCATTTCGACAACGTCCACGTCACCGCCGATGACCACGTGATGGGCAAGGCCGACGCGCCTGTCACCGTGATCGAATATGCCTCGATGACCTGCCCGCACTGCGCGCGCATGTCGAACACGGTGCTGCCTCAGTTCGAGAAGGAATTCGTCGACACCGGGAAGGCGCGCTACATCTATCGAGACTTCCCGCTCGACCAGATCGCGGTGCGCGCCTCGGTGCTGGCGCGCTGCAACGGCAAGGATCGCTACTTCCCCTTCGTCAGAGCGCTGTTCGCCGACCAGGAGAACTGGATCCGCTCGTCCGACCCGGTGAAGGCGCTGGAGCAGGTCGGCCGGCTCGGCGGCGTCTCGCCGGAGAAGTACGAATCCTGCCTGAAGGACCAGCCGCTGGTCGACAAGGTGCTGCAAAGCCGCCTCGACGCGCAGAAGGAATTCCACATCGATTCGACGCCGACCTTCCTCGTCAACGGCGACAAGTATTCGGGCGAGATGTCCTATGCCCAGTTCCGGGCGATCGTCCTCGCCCACTTGCCCAAGAACAAGGGCTAGAGGGGAAACCAGGCCGCATGGTCCAGTTCACGTCGCTCCGGCTCTCCGGGTTCAAATCCTTCGTCGAGCCGACCGAGCTCGCGATCGAGCCGGGGCTCACGGGCGTCGTCGGGCCGAACGGCTGCGGCAAGTCGAACCTGGTCGAGGCGCTGCGCTGGGTGATGGGCGAAAGCTCGGCCAAGCAGATGCGCGGCGGCGAGATGGACGACGTGATCTTCGGCGGCACGTCCGACCGGCCGGCGCGCAACCTGGCCGAGGTGGTCGTCGCGCTCGATAATGCCGACCGCACGGCGCCCGCCATGTTCAACGACGCCGACGACCTCGAGGTGGTGCGCCGCATCGAGCGCGGGGCGGGCTCCGCCTTCCGCGTCAACGGGCGCGAGGTGCGCGCGCGCGACGTGCAACTCCTGTTCGCCGACGCCGCGACCGGCTCGAAATCGACGGCGCTGGTGAGCCAGGGCCGCGTCGGCGCCATCGTCGCGGCGAAGCCCACCGACCGCCGCCATCTGCTGGAGGAGGCGGCGGGCATCACCGGGCTCCATTCGCGCCGGCACGAGGCGGAGCTGCGCCTCGCCGCGGCGGAGCAGAACCTCACCCGGCTCGACGACGTGATCGGCGCGCTCGACGAGCAGCTCCGCGGCCTCAAGCGCCAGGCGCGCCAGGCGACGCGCTACCGCAACCTCTCCGACCATATCCGTCGCGCCGAGGGCATCCTGCTGCACTGGCGCTGGACCGACGCGACCGAGGCGCGCGAACGGGCCGAAGCGCGCCTCAAGGAGGCCGAAACGCTGGTCGAAAGGCTCACCGGCGAGGCGGCGGGATTGTCGGCGCGCCAGGCCGAGCTTACGGCCCGCCTGCCCGAGCTGCGCCAGAAGGAGGCCGAGGCCGCCGCCGTGCTGCAGCGCCTGCGCCTCGCGCGCGACGCGCTCGACGCCGAGGAGGCGCGCATCGCCGAGGCGCGCGCCGCGCTCGAATCGCGCCTCGCCCAGATCGCGCAGGACACATCGCGCGAGCGCGGCTTCGCCGCCGACGCGCACGAGGCGATGGCCAAGCTGGACGAGGAGAGCGGCTGGCTGCGCGCCGCCCAGGACGGCGAGGAGGACGAGCTTGCCCGCGCCGCCGACCAATTGGCCAGGGCGCGCGCGGCGGCCGAGGCGCTGGAGAACGAGGTGACCGCGCTTGCCGGCCGCGCGGCGCAGTACGAGGCGCGCGAGCAGGCGCTGATCCGCCGCCTCGCCGACCTCGAAGGACGGCGGAACCGGCTTGCCCAGCGCCTCGCCCAGCTCGCCACCGCGCGCGAAGCGGCGCTCCGCGAGGCGGGCGACGGCTCAGCGCTCGCCGAGGCGAAAGCGCGCGCCGCGTCGGCGCATGACGCCCGCGAAGCGGCGCGTACCCGGCTCGCCGGCGCCGAGGAGGGGCGTACCGCCGCCAACGCCGCCGCCAATGAGGCGCGCGAGGCGTGGCATGCGCGCCACACCGAGGCGGCCCGGCTCGGCGCCGAGGCCGACGCGCTCGCCAAGCTGCTCGGTGGCGGCGATCCCGATCTGTGGCCGCCGCTGGTCGATGCCGTCACCGTCGCCCCCGGCTACGAGATCGCGCTCGGCGCGGCGCTGGGCGACGATTTGACCGCGCCGACCGACGAGGCGGCGCCGATGCACTGGCGCTCGCTCGATCCCGCGCCCGACGCGCCCGGCCTGCCCGAGGGCGTGACGCGCCTCGCCGACCGGGTGCAGGCGCCGGCGGCGCTCGCCCGGCGCCTCGCGCAGATCGGCGTGGTCGAGGACGAGGCCACCGGCAACGTGCTGCGCGACCGCCTCGCGCAAGGCCAACGGCTGGTCAGCCGCGACGGCGCACTGTGGCGATGGGACGGGTTCACCGCCAAGGCCGGCACGCCGACGCCCGCGGCGATCCGTCTGGAACAGCGCAACCGGCTGGCCGAGCTCAAGACGGCACATGCCGCCACCCATGCCCGCGAATGCGAGGCGAAACAGGCGCTCGACGCGGCCGAGGACGCGGCACGGCGCGCCGGCGAGGAGGAGACGCAAGCGCGCGGCGCGGCGCGCGCGGCCGAGCAGGCCTTCCAGGAGGCGCGCGACAAGGAAACGGCCCTCGCCCAGCGTGAGGCCGCCGCGACCTCGCGCCGCGCGGCGCTCGAGGAGGAGGCGGGGCGGCTCGAGGCCGAGCGCACGGAGCTTGCCGGCGAGGAGGAAACCGCGCGCGCGGACCTTGCCGCCCATCGCGAGACCGAAGGCGTCCGCGCCGAGGCCGCGCAGCGGCGCGAGGCGCTGAACGGGGCGCGTCAGGCCCTCGCCGAATGCCAGAGCGCGCATGACCGCGTGGTGCGCGAGGCGGCCGCGCGCGCCGGCCGGCTGGAGGAGATCGCCGGCCAGCACAATTCGTGGCGCCGCCGCGCCGAGGCCGCCGCCGCCCAGATTGCGCAGCTCGACCAGCGCCGCGAATCGGCCGAGGCCGAAGCGGAGGCGCTGAGCGCACGCCCGGCGGAGATCGCCCGGCAGCGCACCGAGCTGTTCGGCCGCATCGACACGGCGGAGGCCGACCGGACGCGCGAGGCCGACGCGCTCGCCGCGGCGGAGACCGCGTCGGACGAGGCGGGGCGGGCGCTGCGCGCGACCGAAACCCGGCTGGGCGAGGCGCGCGAGGAGCGGGTGCGCTGCCAGGGCGCGGTCGAGCAGGCCGAACAGACGCGCGCCGGCCTCGCCGAGCGCATCGCCGAGAAGCTCGAATGTGCGCCCGAGGCCGCGCTCGAATCGGTCGGCGCCGATCCGGCCGACCTGCCGGCGCAGGATGCCATCGAGGTGCGACTGGAGCGGCTGGTCCGCGAGCGCGAGACGATGGGGCCGGTCAATTTGCGGGCCGAGGCCGAGGCGCGCGAGCTCGACGAAAGGATCGCGACGCTCGCCACCGAGCGCGAGGATCTGCTCGCCGCCATCGCCCGGCTGCGCCAGGGCATCGCCGGCCTGAACCGCGAGGGGCGCGAGCGGCTGATCGCCGCGTTCGGCCGCGTCGACCGGCATTTCCAGGAGCTGTTCGTGCAGCTGTTCGGCGGCGGGCACGCCCATCTCAGCCTCACCGACGCCGACGACCCGCTCGAGGCCGGGCTGGAGATCTTCGCCTCGCCGCCGGGCAAGAAGCTGCAGGCGCTGTCGCTGCTGTCCGGTGGCGAGCAGGCGCTGACGGCGCTCGCGCTGCTGTTCGCCGTGTTCCTCACCAACCCCGCGCCGGTCTGCGTGCTGGATGAGGTGGACGCGCCGCTCGACGAGGCCAACGTCGACCGGTTCTGCACGCTGCTGGACGAGATCGCGCGTGCCTCGGCCACGCGCTTCCTGGTGGTCACGCACCACCGCATGACCATGTCGCGCATGGACCGGCTCTACGGCGTCACCATGTCCGAGCGCGGCGTCTCGCAGCTCGTCTCGGTCGATCTCGGAACCGCCGAAGGGCTGCGCGAGGCGGGTTAGCGAAGGGCGCCCGGCGCCTCACTTTCGCTCACCCGTCTCCGGGATGTAGCGGACCAGCAGGAACGCCACGACCGCGGCCGAGGCCGCGACGAACAGGAACGACGAACCGTAGTTCAGCTCTTCGGCCAGCAGCGCGAATACGATCGGGCTGATCGCCGAGCCGCTCTGGCCCGCGAAGCGCCACAGCCCGAGGAAGGTGCCGCGTCCGTCCGCCGGCGCGACGTCGGCGCCGATGGTCTGCACCGACCCGCCGGTCAGCGCCTGGGTGGCGACGCCCGAGAGGAACAGCGCCACGTACCAGACAAGGGAAAGGTGCAGGAACGCCGACGCCGCGAGCGCCGTCATCGCGACGGCGACGCCGGTAAAGCCGGGAACCATCGTGCGCTTGCGGCCATAGCGGTCCATCGCCCAGCCGGCGAGGAACCCGATCGGCCAGGAGACCATGGTCGCCGCCGTCGCGAGATAGCCGATCTGCTTCGGGCCCAAGTGATAGGCGAAGGCGGCATAGAGGTGCAGCAGGTCGGCCTGCAGCGGCCCGCGCGTCATGCCGGCGCACAAAGCCACCGCGAAATAGGGAAGGCGCGGCATCACGATCTGGCGGATCGAGAGCGGCTTCGCTGCCTCGGCCTTGCGCCCTGCGCCGGGCGCGCGCGCCGGCGTGTCCTCGGCGTATTTCGATGTGGGGATCAGCGCCAAAAGCGCCAGGATGGCATAGGCGACGAACGGGGCGCGCGGGCCCCACGCGCTGGCGATGAACCCGCCCACCATCGGGCCGGCCAGCCGGCCGGTCGAGTTCATCCCGTACATCCAGCTCACCAGCCGGCCGCGCTGCGACGGCGGCGCGCCGTGCGATATCGCCGCCAAGCGGCCCATCAGCCACATCTGCGCCGCGACGCCGTCGACGAACCGCAGCACCAGGAATTCCGGAAAGGAATGGGCGAAGGCCACCATGAAGGCGACGGCGGAGGTGATGAGCGGCCCGGAGATCATGACGATGCGGCGCCCGTACCGGTCGATCAGCCAGCCGGAGGGGATCGTGCCGACCAGGTTGCCCAACAGGAACGACGTGACGACCCCGCTGGCGACGCCGAACCCGACCCCGAACGACTTGGCGAGCGCCGGGATCGCCGGAACCGCGATGCCGGTGCCGATCGCCAGCACCAGCGCGGGGAGGTAGGTCGACAGCACCGCGTCCCATGAGACCGCGGCGACGCGCGGCGCGTCGGAAGGTGCGGACCCCTTGCCGTTCGCGCGCCGCTCAGGATCGGCCTCGCCCACCCGCCTTGCCCTCCGATGCGATCCTGCCGCCGCCGAAGACGGACACGCGGTCGTCGTGGCGGTCGTCCGGCCGGCGCGATCGCCGACCCGCAAGACGGCGCCGCTTCCTATCGGCTGCCGCCTGAGAGTGTCAAGAAAACCCGGCGGCGGAGGCCGCCGCGCCGCCCGGCGCGAATTGCCGGCACTGTGGAAACGCCTTTCGTATCAGAAGGTTGCACTGCAAGCGTTGCGCCTTGACAGGGGTAGGGGCCGCCCCTATGGTTCGCCCGCCCTTGGGTGCGCCGGGTCGTTCCAATGACGGATGGTCACGAGCCCGCACCGCCCGGCGACTTCGACGAGCGCCTTCGGCGCGCGCGCGAGCGGCGGGGCGGCGGCAGGCGTGGGTCAGCGCGGCGCCAGGGCGACGACATGCGCAGCGGGATCAATATCGCGCTGCGCATCGGGGTCGAGCTGGTGGCGGCGCTGGCAGTCGGCGTCGCGATCGGAATCGGGCTCGACCGCTGGCTCGGCACGACGCCGTGGTTGATGGTGGTGTTCATCGTGCTGGGGGCCGCGGCGGGAATCCTGAACGTCGTGCGGGTGATGGCGGGGATGGGTGGCGCCGTCGGCTATCGGCGCGCCCCGGCCCCGCGAGAGAAGGATGAGGACGGTTCGCCGCCGGGGGCCGGCGCGGGCTGACAGAGAAGAAGAGAGAGAGCCTTGGCAACCGCTGCCCAGACCGTTCCCGGCGCGCCCGGCCCCGAAGGGCCGCTGTCGCAGTTCGAGATCCACAGTCTTATTCCGCTGAAGCTCGGCGGGGTGGACATCTCCTACACCAACTCCGCCCTGTTGATGACCATCGTGCTGCTCGCGGTCACGGCGTTTTTGACGCTGGGCACCGGGCGGCGCGCGCTGGTGCCCGGGCGCTGGCAGTCGATGGCCGAGCTGTCGTACGAGTTCGTCGCCAACCTGATCCGCGACACGGTGGGGCAGGACGGGCGGCGCTACTTCCCGTTCGTGTTCACCCTGTTCATGTTCATCCTGCTCGGCAATCTGTTCGGGCTGGTGCCCTACAGCTTCACCTTCACCAGCCACATCGTCGTCACCTTCACGATGGCGATCTTCGTGTTCATCGGCGTGACGATCCTGGGATTCGCCAAGCACGGGATCCACTTCCTCACCTTCTTCGTGCCGCCCGGCGTGTCGTGGGTGATGTGGCCGCTGCTGATCCCGATCGAGATCATCTCGTATCTGTCGCGCCCGATCAGCCTGTCGGTCCGGCTGTTCGCCAACATGCTGGCCGGCCACACGCTCCTCAAGGTGTTCGGCGGGTTCGTGTTCATGCTGGGCGTCGGCGGCGTTCTGCCGCTCGCCTTCGTGGTCGCGCTCAACGGGCTCGAGATCGTCATCGCGTTCCTGCAGGCCTACGTGTTCGCGATCCTGACCTGCCTTTACATCAGCGACGCGCTGCACCTGCACTAGGACCCATTCCGCAAATCCCTACCCCGAAAGGAACAGACCCATGGAAGTAGCCGCCGCAAAGCTCATCGGTGCGGGCCTCGCCGCGATCGGCGTGATCGGTGCCGGCGTCGGCATCGGCTCGATCTTCGCCTCGTTCATCTCCGCCGTGGCGCGCAACCCGGCCGCGCGCGGCGACGTGTTCCCGATGACCATGCTGGGCTTCGCGCTGGTCGAAGCCATCGCGCTCTACGCGCTGGTCGTCGCTCTGGTCATCCTGTTCGGCTGACGTCGAGCGCGCGGCGGGAGACGCCGATGCCCCAGTTCGACGTCACGACGTTCCCCAGCCAGATTTTCTGGCTGGTGGTGCTGTTCGTCGTTCTCTACCTGCTGATGTGGCGGGTGGCGCTGCCGCGCGTTTCCGACGTGCTGCGCCAGCGCCAGGAACGGATCGACGACGATTTGGAGAAGGCGGCCAAGCTCAAGGCCGAAGCCGAGCACGCCCTCGCCGCCTACGAGGAGACCATGGCCAAGGGCCGCGCCGACGTCCAGGCCGTGCTGCGCGAGGCCACCGAGCGGATGGCGAAGGAGGCCGAGGCGCGCGAGGCGGAGACGGCCGCGCAACTCGACCGCGAGGTCGGCGACGCCGAGCGGCGCATCGCCCAGGCCAAGCGCGAGGCGCTCGAGGGCGTGCGGGCGGTCGCCGCCGAGGCGGCGCGGGCAGCGACGGCGAAGCTGATCGGGGCCGAGATTGCCGCCGCCGAGGCCGACGAGGCCGCGGGATGCGTGATCGAGGAGCGCGGCCGATGATCGCCTCCGCCGAATTCTGGGTCGCGATCGGCTTCCTCATCCTGATCGGCGGGATCTGGCGGCCGACGGCCCGCCAGATCACCCACGCGCTCGACGCGCGCGCCGAGCGCATCCGGGCTTCGCTCGACGAGGCGCGCGGCCTCTCCGAGGAAGCCCAGCATCTCCTCGCCGAGCATCAGCGCAGGCAGCGCGACGCCGGAAGGGAGGTCGAGCGGCTGGTCGCCCATGCGCGCGAGGAGGCGGAGCGGAACCTCGCCGAGTCGCGCACGCGGCTCGAAGCGGCGCTTCGCCGCCGCGTGGCCCTGGCGCGCGAGAAGATCGCGATGGCCGAGGCCGACGCCGTGCGCGAGGTGCGCGAGGTGGCGGTGGAGGTGGCGGTCGCCACGACCCGCGCGCTGATCGCCCGCCATCTCGACACGAGCGCGCAGACCCGCCTGATCGACGGCGCGATCGAGGAGCTTCCCGCCCGCCTGCACTGAGGCGGGCCCGCTTCCTCGCTTCAGAACAGCCGCTGGCTCGCCAGCTTAGCGCCGGCGGCGAGCGCTTCGAGCTTCGCCCACGCCAGGCTCTCGTGGATGCGCCCGCCGAGGCCGCAATCGGTGCCGGCGATCACGTTCTCGCGCCCGACCACCTCGGCGAAGCGCACGATGCGGTCGGCGACGAGCTCGGGATGCTCCACCACGTTGGTCGCATGGCTGACCACGCCGGGAATCAGCAGCTTGCCGTCGGGCAACTTCACGTCGCGCCACACCTTCCACTCGTGCTCGTGGCGCACGTTGCCCGCCTCGATGGAGAACGCGCCGGCGCGCACCTTCAGCATCACGTCGACGATGGCGGCGAGCGGCAGGTCGGTCGAATGCGGCCCGTGCCAGCTTCCCCAGCAGATGTGGTAGCGCACACGGGCCTCGGGCAGGCCGGCGAGGGCGTGGTTCAGCGCCTCGATGCGCACGATGGCGAAATTCTTGTAGTCCGCGACGCTCGGCTCGGGGTTTGCGAGGTCCCAATTGTCGGGCAGGCCCGGATCGTCGAGCTGCAGGACGAAACCCGCGTCGACGATGGCCTTGTATTCGTGCTTGAGCGCGTCGGCCAGCGCGAAAAGGTAGTCCTCGTCGGTCTTGTAGTACTGGTTCTGACGCCGGCCGAAACTGCCCGGCGCGACCGAGGTGACGAACCCCTCCTCGGCCTTCACCTGGCTGAGCGCGGCCTTGAGATTGGCGAGGTCGGCCACCACCGCGTCGTGCCCGACATATTCGATGGGGCCGATCACCACCGGCGGGCGCGGCATGATCGCACTCGACGAGATGAAGTTCGACCCGTCCAGCTCCTTGTAGAAATCGGCGAAGGCGGCGCGGTCGCGGCGCGCCGAAAGCGCCGGCGAGGGCCGTGGCTCGCCCGGCTGCCAGCCCGAAAGGCGCGCCCAGGCATAGCTCTGCCACGCGCCGTAATCGATCGGGCCGGGTGCGGCCTTGCCGAACTCGCCGTCGTTGATCACGTCGATTCCGAGCTCGGCCTGGCGGCGGCAGATCTCGACGACCAACTCCGCAAGGCGCCGGCCGTATTCCGCGGCGTCGAACCCCTGGCCGGAGAGCTTCGCCCTGTTGACTTCGATAAGCCGGGCCGGGCGCGGCAGCGAGCCGGCGTGGGTGGTGATGATGCGGCCTTCGCTTCGCTTCATCGTCGTCTCCCTATCTCGGCGCGGCTACTGGCGTCCGCGTCCGGCGTTCGCAGTCTAGTACATGTGCTGGCCGCCGTTGATCGAAAGCGTCGAGCCGGTGATGAAATCGGCTTCGTCGGCCACCAGGAAGGCGACGCCGCGCGCGATGTCCTCTGCGTGGCCGAGGCGGCCGACCGGGATGCGGGCGACGATCTTCTCCAGCACGTTCGGCGGCACCGCGCGCACCATGTCGGTGTCGACGTAGCCCGGCGCGATGGCATTCACGGTGATCCCCTGCGCCGCCCCCTCCTGTGCCAGCGCCTTGGTGAAGCCGTGGATGCCGGACTTGGCGGCGGCGTAGTTGACCTGGCCGTACTGGCCGGCCTGGCCGTTGATCGAGCCGATATTGACGATGCGGCCGAACTTGCGGGCGCGCATGCCCTCGATCACCGCGCGGCACATGTTGAAGCACGAGCCCAAATTGGTGCGGATCACCGCGTCCCAGTCCGCGAAGCTCATGCGATGCAGCGTGCCGTCGCGGGTGATGCCGGCGTTGTTGACCAGCACGTCGACCGGGCCGAGCTGCGCCTCGATCTCGGCGACGCCGCGCTGGCAGGCCTCGAAGTCCGCGACGTCGAACTTGAACACCGCGATGCCGGTCTCGTCGTGGAACTTGGCGGCTACGTTGTCGGACGCGCCGAAATTGGCGGCGACGCGGTAGCCCTTCTCGTGCAGCAGGGTCGAGATCGCTGCGCCGATGCCGCGCGTCCCGCCGGTAACGACCGCCGTGCGCGCCATCAACGGACGACCGTCAGCGCGACGCCCATGCCGCCGCCGACGCAGAGCGTGGCAAGGCCCTTCTTCGCATCGCGCTTCTGCATCTCGTAGAGGAGTGTCACCAGCACGCGCGCGCCCGACGCGCCGATCGGATGGCCGAGCGCGATGGCGCCGCCGTTCACGTTCGCCTTCTCGCCGTCCCAGGCGAGGTCCTTGCCCACGGCGCAGGCCTGGGCGGCGAACGCCTCGTTCGCCTCGATCAAATCGAGGTCGCCGATCGACCAGCCAGCCGCCTTCAGCGCCTTGCGCGACGCCGGGATCGGGCCCGAGCCCATGATCGCCGGGTCGACGCCCGCCTGCGCCCACGACACGATGCGCGCCAGGGGTTCGATGCCGCGACGCTCGGCCTCCTCGGCCGTCATCAGCACGACGGTCGCCGCGCCGTCGTTGATGCCCGACGCGTTGCCGGCGGTGACCGTGCCGTCCTTGGCGAAGGCGGGGCGCAGCTTCTGCAGCGCTTCGAGGGTGGTGCCGTGGCGCGGATACTCGTCGTCCGCAACGACGACGTCGCCCTTGCGCGTCTTGATGGTGACGGCGACGATCTCGTCCTTGAAGCGGCCGGATTTCTGCGCCGCCTCGGCCTTGGCCTGCGAGGCGAACGCGAATTCGTCCTGCTGTTCGCGGGTGATCTGCCATTTCTGGGCGACGTTCTCGGCCGTGTTACCCATGTGGTAGCCGTTGAACGCGTCCCACAGCCCGTCTCGGATCATGGTATCGACCATCTGCACGTCGCCCATCTTGGTGCCGTTGCGCAGATGGACGCAGTGCGGCGCCTGGCTCATTGATTCCTGGCCGCCCGCGACGACGATCGTGGAATCGCCGTTCCGGATCGCCTGCATCCCCATGGCGACCGCCTTGAGGCCCGAGCCGCAGAGCTGGTTGACGCCGTAGGCCGGCACCTCGACCGGCAGGCCGGCGGCGATCGAGGCCTGGCGCGCCGGGTTCTGGCCCTGACCGGCCGTCAGGATCTGCCCGAGGATGACCTCGGACACCTCCTCCACGGCCACACCGGCGCGCTCGAGCGAAGCGGCGATGGCGACCTTGCCCAGCTCGTGCGCCGGCAGGGTGGAGAGCGCGCCGTTGAAGGCGCCGACGGGAGTACGGGCCGCGGCCGCAATGACGATCTCGCTCATGGGGCGCCTCCGTTTATTCGGGCACGAATCGGAATATACAACCGCCCCGCGGCCGGACAAGCCGCGATTGTGCAATGCACAATGGCCATAACGGGAGGACGGAAGCTATCGCTCGCCGGCCAGGCCGCGACGCGCCTTGTCCAGTTCCTCGGCGTAGCGGCGCATCGCATAGGCTTCCGTGAGGAGCCCCATCACCCGCCGGCCCGCCTCGCTGTCGACCACGGCCAGCGCCTCGCTTTCCGTCCGGTCGAACAAAGCGATGGCGGTTTTCACGTCCATCGCCGGGCGCAAGGTCACGTCGCGGTAGTGGAGCAACGTTTCGACCGTCTCGTCCGCCGCGCCGGCGTCGTGGGTCGCCGCATGCGCCTCGGGCACCAGCACGATGCCCTCGTAGCGGTCGTCCGGCCCCACCGCGATCACGCGCTGGGTCGCGCCCAGCGGAAACAGCAGACGGAACGCGGCGATGGTGGTGCCGACCGGCACCTTGCGCACGTCGTGGCGCATCATGCGCCCGATGGTCAGCGAGCGCAGCCAGCCGATGTCCTGTGCGCTGCGGATCGTCTCGCCGCGGAGATGCATGCGCCAGGTCGAGAACGAGTAGCCGAAGGTGGTACGCACCACCAGCGCGGCGACCACGGCCGCGGCCAGCACCACGCCGGTCAGGGAGAAGTCGCCGGTCGTCTCCAACGCCAGGAACGACATGGTCAGAGGCCCGCCGATGACCGCGACGGCGAACGCCCCCATGCCCACCACCGCGGCGGCCACCGGGTCGACGGCGAGCGGCGGCCCGGCGAAGGCCAGGATCGCCGCGAAGAACTTGCCGAGCACCGCGCCGAGGAACAGCGAGGCAAAGAACAGCCCGCCGCGGAAGCCCGAGCCGAGCGAGATCGCCGAGGCCGCGAGCTTTAGCACGAACAGCCCGGCCAACAGCCCCATCGGCATGGTGTTGATCAGATTGACGTGCAGCGCGCCGTGGCCCGACGATAGGACCTGGGGGCTCACCAGCCCGCAGGCGCCGACCACGAGGCCGCCGCCCAGCGGGCGCAGCCAGACGGGAAGGCCGGTGCGGCTCAGCACCTGCTCCACCGCCGACATCGCCCGCATGGTGAGAATGCCGAGCCCGGCCGCGACCAGCGCCAGCACGATGAACACCGCGTAGTCGACCGGCCGCACCTGGAAAGCGGTCGCGACCGAGATGTCATAGGCCGCGCCGCCCAGCGCGCGCGAGACGATCACGCCGGTCAAGGCCGCGGCCATCACCGGCGCGACCGTCGCCACGGTGTAGGTGCCGACGATCAGCTCGAAGCTGTAGAAGGCGCCGGTCAGCGGCGCGTTGAACGCTGCCGCGATCGCCGCAGCCGCCCCGCAGCCCACCAGCACGCGCAGATCGTTGCGGCGCAGCCGGAACGCGATCCCCAGCTTGGAGGCAACCCCCGAACTGATCTGCGTATAGCCCGCCTCGAGCCCGACCGAGGCGCCGAACCCGTTCGATACGATGGTCTGGACGGCGATGATGACGCTGTCCTTGATCGACATGCGCCCGCCGTGCAGCGCGTTCGCCTCGATCGGGTCGACCATCGCACGCTTGCCGCGTCGCGCGAGCGCCAGGGCGATCAGCCCCATCAAAAGGCCGCCGACCGCCGGCATGAGCGCACCCGGCCACGGCGCGATATGGCTGAGCGCGCTCAGCCGCGCGCCGCCGCCGAAGCCGAACAGCAGCTCGTGCAAATACTGCGTGCCGCGGCTCATGCCGGTCACCAGGATGCCGGAGGCCACCCCCACGACGACGCCGACCACGATCAGCCCCAGCTCGCGGCCGCGCACGAAGGCGCGCAGCCACACGGCAAGCCCGGGCACGGCGCGCGAGGTGCGGCCGAACAAGGCGCGCATCGCCCGCCAGCCGGTGCCTCCGGAGGCGGCGCTCAACGTCTCGGCGGAAAAACGGACCATGGACTACTCGACCGGCACCGGGCGTGGGTGGCGACGCTGCCGGCGATCGGGGCACGCGGGGCGGGTTCTAGCACCCCGCGTGCCGCCGTGCCCGGCCAAATCGTCGCAGCGTCCGGGCCGCGCCCGTCATCGCCTTGCATTGCAGCTATTAACCGAAATTCCCAAGAACCTATTAAGGGAGCAGGCGCAGCATCGCGCTGACTTGGATCAACCGGGAGATGCGCAAATGCAGATCAACCCGACGATGCCGCACAACATGCCCGCCCCGCAGCCGAAGGTGGAGCGCAACCCGCCCCCGCCGCCGCCCCAGCCGGCGCCGCAACAGCCGGCGCAGATGGACCATGACGGGGATTCGGACGGCGGCCACGTCGACATGACGGCCTAGCCACGGACCGCGAGGCCTCCCGATAGCCGGCTCAGCCGGCGAGGGCGGCGCGGCGCCAGCTCTTCGAGGAAGGCCCGCTTGCCTTGCGGACGCGTTCCATGCGGAACGCGTCCGGTGCGGGGCGCGTTATCGCGTCGACCGAAACCGCAAGCGGGCACAATCCTCAATGCTGAAATGGGCTCTGTTTTTCGCCATCGTCGCGGTCGTCGCTGCGCTCTTCGGGTTCGGCGGCATCGCCAGCGCGGCGGCCGGGATCGCCAAGATTTCTATTCTTCGTATTTCTGGCGATCTGCGTGCTGTTCGTCGTGCTGGGCATCATCGCGGCGCGGAAAGTCACCTAGCCCCCGAAAAGAGCGAAGCGATCCACGCAGCGCGTGGATCGCTTCCTTTTCCCTCCCGCGACGGCCGCGCAAGCGGCCGCGCCTTCTACTCCGCATACTTGTTGGTGTAGATGCCCTCGAACGAGGCGAGCTTCTGCGACGCCTTGATCATGCCGCCAACGACCATCAACTCCTGCGCGTGGGAAAGGCCCGCCAGATTGATCTTGGTCGTTTCGGGCGTCAGCTTGGCGATCAGGTTGAACGAGTTGCGCAGCACGCCCGGGTCCACCTTCGGCATCTTCCTTTGCAGGATGGCGACGCTCTCGTCCGGGTTCGAGTGCATGAACTTCATCGCCTCGGTATAGCCCGCCATCAGCTTCTTGCACACGCTCGGCTTCTTTTCGCAGAAGCCCGCGCGGGTGACGATGACGTTGTAAGCGACCGGGTTGAGCTCGGGCAGATCGCCGGTGATCGCGCTCGACAGCACGACACCGATGCCCTGGTGCGTCGCGATCTCGGTCCAGGGCGGACCCTGCACGTAGCCCTGCGTCGTATTGTTCTTGAGGGCTGCAAGGCCGGCCTCCGGCGGGATCGAGACCACCGTCACGTCGCGCTCCGGATTGAGCCCGCCCTTGCGCAGGAAGTAGCGCAGATAGACGTGCGGGATGGTGTTGGGCGAGGTCACCGATATCTTGGCGCCCTTGAGGATCTTCGCGCGCTCGGCGACCGGCAAGTCCTTGGTGACTCCGGCCTTCTTCATCAGCCCGGGCGGCACGATAATCTCGAAGGGCAGCCCATTCAGCGTCGAGGCGACGCCCTCGACATGCGCGCCGCGGATGTTGGCACGGATGATGGTCGGGCCGGACGAGTTGGAGAAATCGATCGAGCCGGCGAGCACGGCGTTCATCGAGCCGATGCCGGTGATGTCGTGCAGTTCGACGCTCAGCCCGCGCTTGGTCCAGAAGCCCTTGGCGTCGGCGATGTAGGTGGGCGCGAACCCGATGGTTACCGCGGGCAGCGCCATGGTGGTCTTTTCCATGTCCGCGGCGCCCGCAGGCACGCCGGCCGCGGCCGCCGCGAGGAGCGCGGCGGTGACGATCGCAATTTTCTTCACGGTCTCCTCCCGAATACCGGCCGCGGCGAAGCCCGCGCCGGCAGTGCGAACGCTACCACGCGCCCGCGCCGCGTGTCGATTGGCCGGCGCGGGGCGGGGGCGGCCTACTGGGCGTACTTATTGGTGTAGACGCCGTCGAACGAGGCGAGCTTCTCCAACTCCTTGATCATGTGGCCCGCGACCATCAGGTCCTGCGCGTGGGTGAGCTCGGGAATGCTGAGCTTGGTCGTCTCGGGCGTGAGCTGGACGATGAGCGCGAGCGCCGCCTTGAGCACAGCGGGATCGACCTTCGGCATGACCTTCTGGAGGTCGGCCGCCGCCCTGTCGGGATGTTCGCGCATGAAAGTGAGCGCGTCGGCGTAGCCGGCCATCATCTTCGTGCAGAGCCCGGGCTTCGAGTCGCAGAAGCCGGTCTTCGTCACCACCACGTTATAGGCGAACGGGCTGAACTCCGGCAGGTCGACCGAAGGCGGGTTGGTCAGATACTCGCCCACCCCTTCCTTGACGGAGAATTGCGGCCACGGCGCGCTCTGCACGTAGCCCTGCACCGTGTGATTCTTGAGGGCGGCGAGCCCTTCCACCGGCGACATCGAGGTGACCGTGAGGTCGCGCTCGGGGTTGAGCCCGCCCTTACGCGCGAAGTAGCGCAGATAGATGTGCGGAATGGTGTTGGGCGAGACGACGGTGACGGTCTTGCCCTTGAGCAGCTTGGCGCGCGCGGCAACCGGCGACTTGAGGGTGAGGCCCGCCTTTTCGAGCGTGCCGGGCGGCACGGTGATGGCGAGCGGCAGGCCGTTGAGCAGCAGGCCGATCCCCTGCACCTTCGCGCCGCGGATGTTGGCCCGGATGACGACCGGGCCCGACGAGTTGGAGAAATCGATCGAGCCCGCCAGCACGGCGTTCATCGCGCCCACGCCGGTGATGTTGTGCAGCGAGATGTCGAGCCCGTGCCTCATCCAGAAGCCCTCGGCCATGGCGACGTAGTTGGGAGAGAAAGTCAGGCTGGTTACCGGCAGCGCGACCGACGCCTTCTCCATATCGGCCGCGGCGACCGGGCGGCCGAGGGCGGCGATTGCGGCCAACGCGGCGATAACGCAGGCGATCTTGCGCATCGTATCCTCCCAAGTCCGGGGCGCCCGCTGGCGGTGGCCCGTTCTGCGCCGGCCCGTGCGGCTGGCGGCGCGACGCTAGAGTGGTGGATTCGAAGTTCGCCATATCCCTTGTGGCGGGTATCGAGGCGAACTTCGAATCCAATACCGCACTAGAATCAATAATTCGCTAGTGTCCTTATCGAATCCGAAGTTCATTCGGTGTGCGACCCGGATTGAAATGAACTTCGGATTCGGGACACTAGCACCATTGCCCTGCCCCGTCGACGCACTGGCGCGAGTGCGGGCGCGGGGTTAGCATGGCGCCCTTGGCGGCATGAGGAGCGGCGCACGATGATCGCCAATCGGGACTCCGGCACAACCGTCGACGAGATCGCCGACGGCGTCTTCCGGATCAGCACGCCGATCAGCGCCGTGCCGGGCGGGTTCACATTCAACCAGTATCTGGTGGTCGACGACGAGCCGTTGCTGTTCCACACCGGGCTCAGGCGCATGTTTCCCTTGGTGCGCGAAGCCATCGAGACGGTGATGCCGATCGGGCGGCTGCGCCACATTTCGTTTTCGCACTACGAGGCGGACGAATGCGGCGCGCTGAACGAGCTGCTGGCGGCGGCGCCGCAGTCGTCGCCGCTGTGCGGCGGCATCGCGGCGATGGTGTCGGTGGCGGACATCGCCGACCGGCCGCCGCGCCCGATGGCGGACGGAGAGTCGGTTTCGCTGGGGCGGCACCGGGTGCGCTGGTTGGACACGCCGCATTTGCCACACGCCTGGGAATGCGGCTTTCTGTTCGACGAGACGACCCGGACGCTCTTCTGCGGCGACCTGTTCACCCAGGGAGGCGACAAGCATCCGCCGCTGACCGAAGCGGACATATTGGAGCCGAGCGAGGCAATGCGCGCGCAGCTCGACTATTATTCTCACACGAAGAACGGGCGCGCGCTGGTCGAGCGACTGGCCGCAACCGGCCCCGAAACGCTCGCCTGCATGCACGGCGCCGCGTGGCGTGGCGACGGAGCGGCGCTGCTGCGCGCGCTTGGCGAACGGCTCGACCGCGACTGAGCCTCGCGCCCGCACCAGCGAGGCGTGAGCCCGTCCGCGAACACGAAGGAGGTAGGCCCATGATGATCCAGCCCGCGCCCCAGGGCGGCCCGCGCTTCATCTCCACCATGGAGGAGCACAACGAGCTCTGCGGCCAGTTCGCCCGCGCCTTCGGCAATGCGCGGTTCGCGCGGCCCGAGCCGTGGGACGAGGTGCTCTACGTCATCTCGCACCACGATCGCGGCTGGGACGATTTCGACGCCGCACCGGTGCTCGACGAGAAGTCGGGCTTCCCGCGCGGGCTGGGCACCGCGCCGATCTCAGGCGGGCTTGCCACCAACACGCGCTCGCCCGACTACAACGAGAAGCGGCACGCCTATTGCGGGCTTCTGTCCAGCATGCATTGCTGGGGCCTGTTCAACGCGCGCTACGGCTTCTCGAAGTTCGCGACGCAGAAGGGCGGGACGGTCTCGATCCCGATCGCGCCGCAGCAGGAAGACGCGACCCATGCGGTGCTCGAGGCCGAGCGCGCGCGCCAGGCGCGCCTCACCGCCCTGCTCGCCGCCGACCCGGCGACCGCGCCGTGGGTCGCTCCCGAGCGGCTGATGCAGAACTACAAGCTGCTGCAGTTCTTCGACACGCTTGCGCTCTACTTCAACCTGCGCCACGAGTCGCAGCGCGAGGCCGAGACCTTCGTCCACGTGCCGATGTCCGCGACCGAGGACGCCGACGTCACCGTCACGCCGCGCGGCAATGGCACCTACGCGATGGACCCCTTCCCCTTCGCCGGGGAGCGGCTCGAAGCGCATTGCCAGGGCCGCTGGTTCGAGGCGGTCGATCGCGCCGAGCCGCCGGCCGACCTTGCCGCCGCGCTCTACGGCCGCCCGGCCGCCGAGCAGGTGCACGTCTTCGTTACGGCCTGAATCACGAACGGCGGTCCAACTGGGACCGCCGTTCGCGGGAGCGGCGCTGGAGGGGGAGATGGGGCGCCGTCCTGTCCACCTACTCGCGTGCGCGCCCTAGCGGGACGCGTTGACCATGTGCACGGCGACCAGCCGGTGCCAGAGGGTCGGCTCGACCGGCTTGCGCCGGCGGAAGAGCCCAACCAACGCGCTCAACATCGGGATCCTCACCATCCTGTTGCGATGCCGGCTTGCGCACCGGCTGCCATATGCTTTGCAAGTTCCGTGCCAGCGCGGCACGTTTTGCGGAATTTCAATGGCTTGGCGGATGGGGGCCGCGGGGCTAGAGTCGCGCAAACCGGATGCGGGAGGGCGCGATGATCGATCTGTATACCTGGATGACGGACAACGGCTACAAGGGCCGCCACGCGGTGGAGGAGTCGGGGCTGGGCTATAATCTGCACCCGGTTGCCCTGCCGAAGCGCGAGCAGTTCAACCCGGAGTTCATGAAGATCAGCCCTGGCCACAAGATCCCCGCCATCGTGGACCCTGAGGGGCCGGGCGGCAGGCGCGTCACGCTGTGCGAGTCGGGCGCGATCCTGAAATACGTGGGCGCCAAGGCGAAGAACGGGCTCTATCCGGACGACCCGGCGAAGCAGGTGGCGGTCGACCAGTGGCTGTTCTACGGCTCGGCCACCTTCACCACCCTCGCCCAGCAGTTCGGCCACTGGGTCGTGCGCTCGCAGGAGGACGTGCCGCCGGCGAAGAAGTTCTACACCGACAATCTGAACGACATGCTCTCGATCCTCGACAAGAGGCTGGGCGAGAGCGCGTATGTCGCGGGCGAGTCCTACACCGTCGCCGACATCTCGATGTATCCCGACGTGCACATCCACGGGGTGAACCAGATCGGGCTCGACAAGTATCCCAACGTCAAGCGCTGGCACGATGCCATCGCCGCCCGGCCGGCCGTCCAGCGCGCCTGGACCCCGTTCGCGTAGGGAGCGGCGAACGAGAACTCCCAAAGCCCGTTCGCGCTGAGGAGCCCGCAAAGCGGGCGTCTCGAAGCGCGGAGGGGCGCCGCTACCGCTTCCCGGGCGGATCGTCGGAGGAGCTGTCCTCGAGGCGCTTCTTTTCGAACTCCTCGCGGGCGCGCTTAGCGTCGCCACGGAAGATCAGCCGCTCGGCGGGGGTGAGGCTCGCGAGCGCGCGGTTCTTCGCCGCCTCCTTGCGCTTCTCCTCGCCGCTCTTCGCCTTGCGGTGCCGGTTGAGGTTGATGATCTCGGCCATCGGAACCGTCCCGCGCCCGCCGCGGGTTCCGGGCGGACGCAACACGCAGTATATGTAGCTGCGCGCAATCGTTGCGCAAAATGCCGTGGCGCGCAACTGCCGGCGCGGGCGCGCGGCGGCTAGGGATGGCGGATTACATGCGCAAGGTGATATTCGGCCTGGTCGGGCTCGTCGTCGTGGTCGCCGCCGCGGCGCTGATCGTGCCGAGCCTGATCGACTGGAACGGCTACAAGCGCGAGATCGCGGACCAGGTGAAGGACGCGACCGGGCGCAACCTTGCCATCGCGGGCGACCTCGACCTCGCCGTCCTGCCCGCGCCGCACCTTCTCGCCTCGAACGTGACGCTCGCCAATGCGCCGGGCGCCGCGAGCCCCGACATGGTCAGGCTCAAGACGCTGGAGATCGACGTCCGGCTCATGCCGCTCCTCGGCGGGCGGATCGAGGTGGCGCGCGTCAAGCTCGTCGATCCGGTGATCGAGCTGGAGAAGATGGCGGACGGGCGCACCAACTGGCAGTTCGCGCCGGCGCCCGCGATCGGCGGCAACGCCGCGCCGGCCACGTCCGCGCCCACGCCCGAGCCGGGCGGCGCGAACGGCGGCGGCACGCAGTTGCGGCTCGACGACCTCCGCATCGAGAACGGCACGGTGATCTATCGCGACCGCGCCGCGGGGACGGAGGAGCGGATCGAGAAGATCGATGCCCAGCTTTCCGCCGGTTCGCTGTCGGGACCGTTCCGCGCCAAGGGCACGCTCACCGCGCGCGGCCTGCCGCTCAGCATCGACGCCAATCTCGGCGCGCTCGCCGGCGCAGGGCCCACGCCGGTAGCGCTGCGCGCCGGTCTTGGTGACGCCGACGGCAAGCTCGCGCTCAGCGGCACGCTCACCGACGCGATGACCGACCCGAAGTTCCAGGGCCGCATCGACGGCGACGCGGCCGACCTCGCCAAGCTGGTCGACGCCGTCGCGCCCGGCACGTCCCTGCCCCCGGCGCTGGCCGGCAAGCTCGACCTCTCCGGCGCGGTCAAGGGCTCTGCCAAATCGGTGGCGATCGACGACCTCGACCTCGCGCTCGGCGATATGCGCGCCCATGGCGGGATCAGCGTAGCGCTGGAGGGCCGGCCGCGCGCCGACGTGGCGCTTACCGTCAACCGCATCGCCGTCGCGTCGTGGACGGGCGCCGCTGCGCCCGCGGCGAAACCCGGCGCCGCGCCGCCCGCCCCGCCCGCCAAGCCGGCCCCGGCCGAGGCGGCGGCGCCGTTCGCCCTGCCCGCCGGGATCGACGGTACGCTCGAGCTCACCGTGCAGGCTATCGAGACGGGCGGCGGCGCGGTGCGCGACGCCAAGCTCGCCGCCTCGCTCAACCGCGGTCAGGTGACGGTGCGCCAGGCGACGGCGCGCCTGCCGGGCGGCGGGTCGGCCTCGCTCGCCGGGCTCGTCGACGCGAAGGGCGGCCAGCCGCAGTTCGACGGCGCGCTTGACGTGCAGGCCGACAACCTGCGCGGCATGCTCGACTGGCTGAAGCTCGAACTCGGCGGCGGTGCCGCCCGACCGGCTGCGCAAGTTCTCGCTCGCCGCCAAGGTCAAGGCCTCGCCCGCCGAGCTCCGCATCCTCGACGTCGAGATGCGGCTCGACGCCTCGCGGCTGACCGGCGGCGCAGTTGTCGCGCTCCGCAAGCGCGTCGGGCTTGGCATCACGCTCGACCTCGACCATCTGAACCTCGACGCCTATTTGCCGGCGGCGGCGGCGAAACCGGCCGCGCGCGCCGCGAACGGCAAGCCGGGCGCTGCGAGGACGCCCGCGCCGGCCGCCGGCTCGCCGCTCGACGTGCTCGAAAAATTCGACGCCAACATGCGCGCGAAGATCGAAGTCCTGACCTACAAGGCGACGCCGATCCGCAACATCGCCTTCGACGGCACGTTGCAAAGCGGCCGGCTCACCATCCGCAACGCGGCCATCGGCGATGTGGCGGGGTCGAGCGCCAAGGTGACGGGCGCGCTCTCCAACCTCACCGGCTTCCCGGTGTTCCAGGGCACGTTCGAGGCAAGCGCGAAGGACCCGGCTTCGGTCGCGCGCCTCGCCGGGATCGACGCCGCCGCCCTGCCGCGCGGGCTCGGCAAGGTCGCGCTTTCGGGCAAGGCCGACGGCAACGCCAAGAAGCTCAAGCTCGATGCGCGCCTTGCCGCAGCCGGTGGCACCGCCTCGCTCGCCGGCACGCTCGACGGGCTGGAGACCGCGCCCAGGTTCGACCTGACGCTCGCCGCCAAGCATCCCGACGCGGCCGCTCTCGGCCGCGCGCTGGGGATCGACCTCGCCGCCGCCGGCAAGGGGCCGCTCGACCTCACGACCCGGCTCAAGGGCGACGTGGCGCAGATCGCGGTCGACGGCAAGCTGGCGCTCGCCGGCGCGACGGCGAAGATCGACGGCACCGTCGCCCAGCCGCTGGCCCAGCCGCGCGTCGCGCTCGCCCTCGCCTTCGCCCACCCGACGCTCGCCGGGCTCGCCGCCGCGCTGGGAACAAGCTATCGGCCGTCCGACACGAAGCTCGGGCCGGTCAGCGTCACCGCCAAGGTGGCGGGCGGGCCCGACAAGCTCGACATCACCGCGATCGACGCCAAGGCCGGCAAGGCGGAGGTGACGGGCACGGCGACGCTCGTCACCACCGGCGCGCGGCCGAAGCTCGTGGCCAAGCTCGCGGGCGGCGACATCGCGCTCGACCCGTTCCTGCCGGCCGGCGCGCCGCGCCGCGCCGACGCCGCGCCCGCGGGCCTGCCGGTCGTGCCGGCCGCCTACCAGGTCGCGCAGGCCGCGCCGGAGCGCTGGTCGCGCGCGCCGCTCGACCTCGCCGCGCTGGGAGCGATGGACGCCGACGTGACGCTCGACGCCAAGGCGCTCTCCTGGAAGAACGTGCGCGTCGACAACCCGCACGCCGAGGCGACGCTGGCCGACCGCGTGCTGAGCCTCGCCAAGCTCACCGGGAAGAGCTTCGACGGCACGTTCGACATGACGGGCAGGCTCGATGCGCGCGCGACCCCGGCGCTGACCGCCGCCATCGCGGTCGCCAAGGCCAACGTCGCCAAGGCGCTGTTCCAGGCGGCGCGGCTCGACCTCGCCGCCGGCACGCTCGATCTTGACGCGAAGTTCGCCGGCCAGGGGACGAGCGAATATGCGCTGGTCTCCTCGCTCGCCGGCAACGGGAAGCTTTCCGTGAAGGATGGCACGATCAAAGGGTTCGACCTCGCCGCCGTCAACCAGCGCCTCGCCAACATCGACCGACCGACGGATTTGCTGACGCTGTTTGCGAGCGCGCTCAAGGGCGGAACCACCAAGTTCACCTCGCTCGATGGCACGTTCAGGATGACGAACGGGGTGATGCGCACCGACGACCTGAAGCTCACCGCGCCGTCGGGCACCGGCACTGCCGCGGGCACGGTCGATTTGCCGGCGTGGCGCACCGACCTCACGGCGAAGCTCAAGGTTGCAGCCAACCCGAACGCGCCGGCGCTCGGCGTGCGGGTGCACGGCCCGCTCGACGCGCCGAACGAGACGATCCTGGCGAACGACCTGCAGAACTATTTGATCCAGCAGAACGCCGGGAAGCTGTTGCAGAGGGCCGTGCCCGGCCTCAACAAATTCATACCCACGCCGGCCAAGCCCGCCCAGCCGCAGCCTCCGCAACAGCAGCCGGCGAAACCGTCGGCGCCGAGCCCCCAGGACATCCTGAGGGGCCTGCTGCAGGGTCTGCAGAAGCGGTAGGCGCGCCGCGACCTACACCGTCGCGGGGTCGGCGGCGACGATGCGGCCCTCGGTGCGGGCGGCGCGCAGAAGCTGCTTGAACGACTTGCCGACCTGCGGCCCCTCGGGCAGCGCCTTTCCGGCCAGCACCAGCTCGACCCGCTTGCCGTCGAACCGCAGCGCGGAAGTCGCCCAGTATGTCCGCCGCCCCGCCCGAGACCGCATAGGCGAGGCGGAGCACGCTGCCGACGGCAAGCGCGCGCCCCTTGTCGGCCTCGTCGAGGAGCGACGCCGCGGTGTCGAGCTGCGCCGCGCGGCCCAGCTTGCCGCCGAGCCTGACGAACAGGATGAGCGCGAGCGTCACGCGCTGCCGGTGGTCGATGGCGAGGAACGGGTGGTGCAGCATGCGGCGGAACACCAGCGGCGCGCGGTAGTCCGGATGCTCGCGCCAGCCGACGTCGGAGAGAAGGCAAGCCGCGTGGCGAATGCGCGCCTCGGCCGCGGTTTCGGCGGGGAAGAGCGGCCGGGTCCAGGCTTCGAGCCGGGGGCCGAGGTCAGGATCGCGCGCCTCGCGCCCGGCCAGCGCCTCGGCGGCGGCGAGCAGCGGGTCGCGCGCCCGCTCGCGCGCATCGAGCCGGCTGTAGAGGAACCCTTCGCGCAGCCCCGCGGCGGAGAACACCACGCGGGCGGGCTTGACCCGTGCCACCAGTTCGCCCAGCACGGCGGCGCCGAGCGGCATCAACGGGAGGCGGCGCTCGGCGACGCCGCCGATCCGCGCCAGCGACTGCGGCCCGAGCCCGCGCACCAGCGTGGCGAGGTTCGCCGCCTCCTTCCGCGAGATCGCGTAGCCGTGGACCATGTGGATGGGATAGGCGCTCTGGTCCATGTTGACCTGGGCGAGGGCCCGCCACGAGCCGCCGACGGCGTAGAAGTCGCGGTCGCGCCCGGCGTCGAGCCAGTCGAGCCGCTTGAGTCGCTCCGCGATGTCGTGCCCGGCGGCCGCCATGTCGCCGCGGAACGCCTCGTTGAGGCGCAGGGGCCCGAGCGGCAGCGAGACCGAGCGGCCGGTCCGCCCGCCCGCGACCTCGGTGATCTCCAGGCTGCCGCCGCCGAGATCGCCGACCAGCCCGTCGGCGTCGGGCGTGCCGGAGATCACGCCCTCGGCGGCCAGCCGCGCCTCCTCCTCGCCCGACAGCACGACGATCAGGGCCGGGAAGCGGCTCTTGATGCGGGCGACCAGCTCCGGCCCATTGGCGGCGTCGCGCACGGCGGAGGTGGCGAGCACCGTCACCTCCGGCGCGCCGAACGAGGCGGCGAGGCGCACGAAGCGGCCGAGGCAGTCCATCAGCGGGCCGACCTGCGCCTCGTCCAGCCGGCCCGAGGCGCCGACGCCGCGGCCGAGCTCGGAAAAGACGCGCTCGTTCACCACCGGCACGGGCACGCGGCCCGGCCGCTCGAAGACCACGAGGCGCACCGTGTTGGAGCCGAGGTCGATGACGGCGAACGGCGCGTCCGAACCCCTGGTCGCCATGCTGAGCCCTTGGTTCACACCCAGCCCTATGTTGTACGCGAATCGCGCGCCGACAACATCATCTCGTGTGGCGGGACGGTGGCCGTTGGGATAGGCCCGGCGCCTCAGCGCTGATCGAGGAAGAAATCGTGGGCGGAGAAGCCGTCGGGCGGCGAGTTGGCGCGGGTATAGGACCCGTCGCCATCGAGGTACCAGGACTGGCGCACGTCGCGCAGATTCGCCGGCAGTATCTGCTCGAGGACGCGCGCGCGCGCCGCCGCATCCTCGACCGGCACCAGCACCTCGATCCGCCGGTCGAAATTGCGCGGCATCCAGTCGGCCGACGACATGAATACCTCCGCCTGCGCCGACGGCAGCCCGCCGCCCGCGCCGAAGCAGACGATGCGCGCATGCTCGAGGAAGCGCCCGACGATGGACTTCACCCGGATGCGCTCCGACAGCCCGGCGACGCCGGGGCGCAGGCAGCAGATGCCGCGCACGACGAGGTCGATCTCCACCCCCGCCTGCGAGGCGGCGTAGAGCTCGTCGATGATCTCGGGATCGACCAGCGCATTGAGCTTGGCCCAGATCGCCGCCGGCCGGCCTGCCTGGGCGTGCGCCACCTCGGCGTGGATGCGCCGGATCAGCGCGTCGCGGAGCCCGATGGGCGAGGCTGCGAGCTTCTCCAGATGCTCGGGCCGGGCATAGCCGGTCATGTAGTTGAACAGGTGCGCGGCGTCGCGGCCGAACTCGGGCCGGCAGGTGAACAGCGACAGGTCGGTGTAGATGCGTGCGGTGATCGCGTGGTAGTTGCCGGTGCCGAAATGCACGTAGCTGCGCAGCATCGCCCCCTCGCGCCGGACGACCAGCGACACCTTGGCATGGGTCTTGAGCTCGGCGAAGCCGTAGATGACGTTGACGCCCGACCGTTCGAGATCCTGCGCCCAGCGCAGGTTCCGCTCCTCGTCGAATCGCGCCTTGATCTCGACGAGCGCAGTCACCGACTTCCCCGCCTCCGCCGCCTCGCACAAGGCGGCGACGATCGGCGAGTTGTCGGAGGTGCGGTAGAGCGTCTGCTTGATCGCGACGACCTGCGGGTCGCGCGCCGCCTGCTGCACGAACTGGACGACGATGTCGAAGCTTTCGTACGGGTGGTGCACCAGCACGTCGGACTTGCGGATGGCGGCAAAACAGTTGCCCGAGGCGGCGCGCACCGCGCGCGATTCCAGGGGATCGAACGGCTTGAACTGGAGGTCGAGCCGTTCGGGCACGATCACGCCCGACGTGTCGGCGAGGCCGATCATGCCTTCGATCTCGAGCAGGTCGTCGGGCCTTGCCTCGAGCTTCTGGGCGACGAAGCTCCGCAACTCGGCCGGCATGCCGGAATCGATGGTGAGGCGGATCACGCTCCCCCGACGCCTGCGCTGCATGGCGTTGAGAAACATGTGGACGAGGTCCTCCGCCTCCTCCTCGATGTCGATGTCGGAATCGCGCAGCACGCGGAAATAGCCGACGGCGGTGACGTCGAAGCCCGGGAAGAGATGGCCGAGATGAAGGTGGATCACCTGCTCGCGCCGCACGAAGCGGATGCCCGGGCCGGGCACGCGGATGAAGCGCGGCACGTGCTGTGGCAGCGGCACGAGGCCGGTCAGCATGCCGCCGTCCGACTTGCGGTGGAGCCGCAAAGCCATCGAGTAGCCGAGGTTCGGGATGAACGGGAACGGGTGCAGCGGGTCGATGGCGATTGGGGTGAGGACCGGGAAGATCTGCTCGTTGAAGAACTGCGTCGCCCAGGCGCGGTCGGCCTCGGTCAGCTCGTCGAGCTCGAGGACGACGATCTCCTCGTTGCGCAGCAGGTCCTGCAGCTCGGCCCAGCAGCGCTGCTGGTCGGCCATCAGGGTCTTGGAGCGGTCGAGCACCGCATCGATCTGCTGGCTCGGCGTCATGCCGTCCGGGCTCGGCGTCTCGATGCCGACGCGCCGCTGGCCCTTGAGGCCCGCGACGCGGACCATGAAGAACTCGTTGATGTTGGCCGCCGAGATCGACAGGAACCGCACCCGCTCCAAGAGCGGGTGACGGGGGTTCAGCGCCTCCTCGAGCACGCGCTCGTTGAAGGCGAGCCACGACAGCTCGCGGTTGATGAAGCGGCCCGGCGCGTGCGTGTCGATGCGAACCACCTGGCCGGTCTGGCCGCGTGCCGGCGCCGCGTCGGTGTCGACGCGCTCGGCCCCTCGTGTCTTTCCGGCCACGGTCGCGCCCGTGCCATTGCTCGGCGACAAGGAAGTCTCCTTATTGCGCACAAGGGTTACGCAAATATGACAGGCTGGACCCCGATTAGGGTACATCGTGCCGCCCGCACCCGCAATGGACGCCGGGCGGCGGCGCTCAGCCGTGCGGCGGGGGCGGCTTCGCCAGCATCGCCGGCAGGACGAACAGCGCGGTGATCAGCGCGTAGCCGAGGCAGAGCGTCAGCAGGATGCCCATGCTGGACGTGCCGCGGTGCGGCGAGATGGCGAGGGAGGAGACGGCGGCGAGCGTGGTCAGCGCCGAGAATACGACGGCCCTTGCGGTCGGCGACTGCAACGGATGGGTGCGCCCGGCCCGCCAGTTCATCACGAAGTAGATGTTGAACGCGGCCCCGATGCCGAGCAGCAGCGGCAGGGCGATCACGTTGGCGTAGTTGATCGGAAGCCCGATGGCGACCGTCGTGCCGAGCGTCAGGACAGCCGAGAACAAAAGCGGCCCCACCACCAGCGCCACGTCGCGTAACCGGCGGAGCACCAGGTAGAGCGCGATGCACACGCCGACAAAGGCGTAGATGAACGCCTCCTGGAAGGAGGTCCACACCACCTGTCCGGCCTCGTAGACGAAATAGGCGTCGCCCACCGCATGGGGCGCCACGCCGCGAACCGCGTCGATGAACCTGACCAACGCCGCGTTGTCCGGATGGTCCTTCGGGTAGATCTCGATCCGCCAGCGCCCGTCCGCGGTCACCCAGTCTTTGGAGATCGAGGCCGGGATCGAGGCAAGCGTCACCTTCTTGGCGTCGAGCATCGCGGCGATCGAGCCGATCTGCGCGTCGAGACCGCGTGTGAGGCCCGGTCCGATGCGGGCGAGCCCTTTCGGCCCGAGCGCGATCGCCTTCTTGAGGGCCGCGGCGAGGGCCGCAGCGCGCGGGGCCGTCTCCGGCCGCTTGGCCGCGAGGTCTTGGAGCCGCGTCACCGTCTCGCGCATGGTGGCAAGCGTCGCCTGCGGCGTGGGCGGTGCGCCCACGGCCGGAACGCCGAGCGAGGGCAGCAGGAACTGCGCCGCATCATTGACGACGGCGAGCTTCTCGGCCTGGTGGTCGGGCACGAAGCTCGCGAGCGAGGTGACGTGGTCGACCTCGGGAAGCTTCTCGAGCCTCGCCTGGAGCGCGCGCGCCCGGTCGGGCGCCGCGACCAGCTCCATCGTGTTACGCGAGATCAGCCCCGCGCGCGTCAGCATGTCGAGCGTCTGGACCGAGGGCGCCTGCGGGTCCTTCAAATGCAGCGGGTTGAAGTCGAAGCGCAGCCCGGGCAGCGCCGCCGCCGCCACCGCGAGCGCCACTGCGGCGAGGCCGATGACGATCCAGCGGTGCCCGACCACCAGATGGTCGAGCGCGGGCGGGAAGCCGAGCGGCCGTCCCGCACGGCTCGCCGGCAGGGCGGCGAACACGCGGAGCGCCGCCGGCAGCACGGTGAGGTTCAGGAGGAGCGCGATCAGCATCGACGCGCCGGCGATGATGCCGAGCTCGCTGACGCCGCGATAGGCGGTCGGCCAGAAGGCAAGGAAGCCGATCGCGCTGGTCGCAGCGGCGAGCAGGAGCCCGCCGCCGACGCCCATGCCGGTGCGCCGCGCCGCCTCGGCGTCGGGCCGGCCGGGCGCCTGTTCGGCCCGCGCCCGGACGCAGAACTGGATCGAGAAATCGACCGCGATACCGACGAACAGCACCACGAACGCGACCGAGACGAGGTTGAGGTTGCCGACCGTCGCGGCCGCGAACGCCCCGGTCCAGACCAGCCCGATCGCGAGCACCAACAGGCTCGTCAGGACGGTGCGGAGCCTCCCCATCGCGAGCAGCAGGAGCACCAGCACGATGGCGACCGAGGCGGCCGTCGCCTCACCGATGCCGTTGGTGACGCTCGCGAACTCCTCGTCGTCGAGCGCGACGGAGCCGGTGAGCCGCACCTCGACGCCGTTCGCCGGGGTGAGGCCGAGCTTCGCCGCGGCCTGGCGCACCATCTGCTCGGCCTGGCCGCCGACTTCGAGCGTCGCATAGTTGAGCTGGGGCTGGACCAGGATGAGCTGGATCAGTTCCTCGGGCTTGGCCGGCCGGCCAGCGAACATTGCCGACCAGTCGATGTCGCGCTTCGTGCCGGAAAGCCCCGCCTCGACCGACCGGGTGACGGCGGCAACCGGTGCGTCGATGACCGACCAGGCCACATCGCCGCCCTGGACGCCCTGGAGCCCCAGATTGAGCGCGGCGAACAGGCCGTGCAGCGTCGGGTCGCCGGCGAGCGTGCCGATCAGGGGCTGTGCCGCGATCAGCCGCGACGCGACCGACTTGAGCTCGTCGAGGTCGAGATAGAGAAGCCCCTCGCGCTGCAGGAAGGGGTCGAGCGCCGGCGCGTAGACATAGGGGAACAGCTTCTGCTGGGCGGCAAGCGCGCCGGCGAGCTTGGCCGCCGCCTCGCCGGCGACCGCGGGCGTCGCGCCCTGGACCACCACCAGGAGGATGTTGGTGCGCTGCGGGAAGGCCGCGTCGAGCTCGTGCTCCGCCTGGCGCCAGGGCAGGTTGGGGTCGAGAAGCCGCTCCGAGCGGGCATCGATGCCGAGATGGGTGGCGGCGAACCAGCCGAACCCCACCGTCAGCACGGCGACGACCGCAAGCAGCGCGTGGCCGTGACGCCACGCGTTGCTCACCAGGAGCTCCGCGATCCAGCCGAGCCAGGCCGCGGGGTCCTTCGTCCGGGGGTGGGGAGTTGCCACGCTGGGTTCGGCCGCCTCGGGCTCTCACGGATCGACCCGCACGGACGCTTGCCCCAGGGGCGGGCGCGGGATTACGACTGGACGCGCATGTAACGTGCGGCCGGGCGGATTTCTGCGCCGGACGCCGCGCAAAGTGTCGCAGGGCGGGGGGAACATGCTCTATCGCTCGGAGAAGCGCAATATCCGCTTGGCGCTCGCCGGCGATGCCATGCCGGCGCGCCGGCTCGACGCGTTCGACGAGCCGGACTACCGGGCCCTCGTGGAGCTGATCCGGGGTGCCGACGCAGGCTTCGCCAACCTCGAAACCACGGTGCGCGAGGAGAATGAGGGCACGCCCAACCTGACCCAGGGCACGCCGATGTCGACCCCGCCCGCGCTCCTCGAGGATCTGCGCGGGATGGGGATCGGGCTGGTCTCGGTCGCCAACAACCACGCGACCGATTACGGCCCGGACGGGCTCCTCGCCATGCTCGGCCATCTGCGCCGGGCGGGGCTGCCGGCGGCGGGCGCGGGCGCGAACCTGGCCCAGGCGCGCCGGCCGGCCTATCTCGACACCGCCGCCGGGCGCGTCGCGCTGATCGCCGCCACCTCGTTCTTCCCCGCCTGGACCCGCGCCGCCGACCAGCGGCCCGACGCGCGCGGCCGGCCGGGCATCAACCCCATCGGCTTCTCGTCGAGCTACACGGTGGACGGGCCGTCCTTCGCCGCGTTGCAGGCGATGAGCGAGAAGCTCGGCTTCGCAGCCGAGCGCACGCGCCACCGCGCGATGTTCTTCTCCCCCGCGGAGGCGCCGGCCGACAGCGCCGATGAGGTCACCTTCCTGGGGAGCCGGTTCCGCAAGGACGACAAGTTCGCGGTCTCGACACGCGCCAACCGGGGCGACGCCGACGCCATCCTGCGCTGGCTGGCCGAGGCGCGCCGCCAGGCGGACTGGGTGGTGTTTTCGTTCCACAACCACGAGTTCGGCTCGGCCGGCCGCCTCGCCGCGCCGACCAGCGTGGGGATGGAGGAGCCGGCCGAATTCGCCGTCCAGTTCGCGCGCGAGGCCGTCGACGCCGGCGCCGACGTGGTGGCGATGCACGGGCCGCATCTGACGCTCGGCGTCGAGCTCTATAAGGGCCGGCCGATCCTCTATTCGGTCGGCAACTTCATCTTCCAGAACGACAACGTGCCGGTCTTCCCGGCCGAGTCCTACCAGCGCTTCGGGCTCGACCATCTGGCGACGCCGACCGACTTCCTCGACGCCCGGACGGGGAACGAGACGCGCGGCTTCCCGGCTGCGGCCGAATACTGGCACGGGCTGCTGGCCGAGCTGTCGTTCGAGGCGGGCGTCCTCGCCGCGCTGCGCCTCCACCCGCTCGATTTGGGCCACGGGCGCCCGCGGGCGAGCCGTGGCCGGCCGCTGCTGGCCCGCGGCGCCACCGCCGCCCAGATCCTCGAGCGCGTCCAGCGCCTCTCCCGCCGTCACGACAGCGAGGTCGGGATCGAGGGCGAGACCGGGGTGGTGAAGCTGGGCTAGGCCCGCCCCTACGGCATCAGTCGGTAGCCGCCGGGCTCGGTGACCAGGATCTCGGCCTTCGATGGGTCGCGCTCGATCTTCTGACGCAGCCGGTAGACGTGCGTTTCGAGCGTATGGGTGGTGACGCCGGCGTTGTAGCCCCATACCTCGTTCAGCAGAACGTCGCGGCTGGTGACCCTTTCGCCGGCGCGGTAAAGGTACTTGAGGATCGCCGCCTCCTTCTCGGTCAGGCGGATCTTACGGTTGTTGGCGTCGTCGAGCAGCATCTTGGCCGACGGGCGGAAGCTGAACGGTCCGATGGCGAACACCGCGTCCTCGCTACGCTCGAACTGGCGGAGCTGGGCGCGCACGCGGGCGAGCAGCACGCCCAGGTGGAACGGCTTCACCACGTAGTCGTTGGCGCCCGATTCGAGTCCCAGGATCGTGTCGGCCTCGGTGTCGGCCGCGGTCAGGATGATCACCGGCGCACGCAGCCCGGACCGCCGCATCAGGCGGCAGACCTCGCGCCCGTCGAAGTCGGGCAGGCCGATATCGAGCAGCACCAGGTCATAATGGCCGGAGCGCACCTTCTCCAGCGCCTCGGTGCCGGTGGCGCAGGCGGTGATCTCGAATTCCTCGTGCAGGCGGAGCTGCTGGGCGAGCGAATCGCGCAGCGCGTCGTCGTCGTCGACCAGCAGAATGTGCTTTCCGTTCGGCATGCCCAACCCGTCGCAGCGCCCCCTCGGGCGGTCCGCTTAAAATGTGGCCCAAGGTCTCATTTCGCAAGGGGAAGCGGTGTGCGCGGCGTCACACGGCGGCGCCCGCCCTTGCCGGAAAACCGGCAGATTCTGCCGCCTTCTGGGCAAAGGGCGGCCGGGTGCGGCTTCGGCGGCGACGGCGTCCGGCGGCTCCCGCTTGGCACGAATCTTGCATGGATCGGGGCGGAGACCTCATGCCGATCGCCCCCGCCGCGCCGCTCGACCCGTACGCGTTCCAGACGAACGACGACGTTCGCCAGTCCATCGACATCTGCGAGTACAAGTGCTCGGGCGCGACCAAGCTGTGGCACGCGAGCACCGGCACGGGGACCGGCGACGACGGCGGCATGAGCTTTTCCGATTTCCTCGACATCATCAATCCGCTGCAGCATCTGCCGGTGATCTCGACCATCTACCGCGCCATCACCGGCGACGAGCCCGGCCTGGTCTCCCAGCTCGTCGGCGGCGCGCTCTATGGCGGGCCGATCGGCTTCCTCGCCGCCGGGCTGAACGCCGCGTTCGAGGGGACGACCGGCGAAAGCGATGGCCAGATGCTGGCGAGCGCCGCGAACGACCTGTTCGGCACCGGCGACGATGCGACTCCGGCGACGGCGGTGGCCGAGGCCGCGGCGCCAGCCGCGGCGGCGCCCGCCGCGCCGCAGGTGGCGGCCATTCCACCCGCACCCGCACCGGCCGCCGACCTTGGGACGGTCTCCTCCCTCGCCGCCCCGGTCGGCCATCCAGCCCAGCCGGCCACGCGACCCTTGGCAGCCTTCACCACTTCCCGCGCCTTTCCCGCCTTCGCAGCAGATTTGCGCGCCTTCCCGGCGCGCGCCGGCCCGCCCGCAGCCGCACAAGGGGCCGCGGCCGAAGACCCCGAATCGCGCCGGATCGCGGCGAGCGTCGACGCCCAGCGGCGCGCCCAGCTCGGGCTGATCCTGGCCAACGCGAACGGCGCGGCGCCGGCATCCTCGTCCGCACTGTCGCCGTCCGCCCCGGCGACGGCGGCGCTTCCCGAGATGCCCGCGGACGGGACGAACAACCCTTATTTGCCCATCGCTTCGGGCAGCGCCATCACCCCGGCGGCCATGCAGGCCGCGCTGGAGCGTTATCGGCACGCCATCCAGAGCTACGCGCCGCCTGCCGCCGACTGACGTCTTGGGTTGGGGTATAACCCCGATCCATGCAGCTGATCGTCACGTCGGACGGGTGGGCGCGCTGGGGGGCGCGGACGATGCGCTGCGCGCTCGGGCGGAGCGGGATCGCGACCGCCAAGCGTGAAGGCGACGGGGCGACGCCCGCCGGCCTCCTGCCGATGCGCTGCGTGCTGTACCGGCCGGATCGCGGCCCGGCGCCCGCATCGCGTCTCGCGCTCCGCCCGACCGCGCGCGACGACGGGTGGTGCGACGACCCCGCCGATCCCGACTACAACCGGCCCGTGACCCTGCCGCACCGCGCCCGGTGCGAGACTTTGTGGCGCGACGACGGGCTTTACGACCTCGTCTGCGTGCTCGGCTGGAACGACGCGCCGGCTGTGCCGGGCGCGGGCTCGGCGATCTTCCTCCATGTCGCCCGGCCCGATTTCGCGCCGACCGAGGGGTGCGTCGCCCTTGCCCGCGACGACCTTTCCGTCGTGCTGTCGGAAGCGGGGCCGGGCGATGCGGTGCAGGTGATCGCCGGCTGAGACCGGAACCCGCGCGGGGCGCGTGCCGTTGACAAGGCGTGACAACAATCGCCACCCAAACCACGTCGACGGCGCCGGTCACCCGCGTCGCGGCCTCGGCGTATGAGATTCCCACCGACGCGCCCGAATCCGACGGCACGCTGGAATGGTCCTCGACCACCCTGGTGCTGGCCGAGGTGACGGCGGCGGGCGAGACGGGTATCGGCTACAGCTACGGCAACGAAGCGATCGCCGGCCTCATAAGGAGCCTGTTCGCCGAGGCGCTCGACGGCGCCGACGCGCTCGCCACCGCCGCCTGCTGGCTCGCCATGGTGGGCAAACTGCGCAACCAGGGACGGCCGGGGCTTTCCTCGATGGCGGTCTCGGCCGTCGACGCGGCCTTGTGGGACCTTAAAGGCAAGCTCCTCGGCGCGCCGGTGGTGGTGATGCTGGGCGCGGCGCGGCCGGCCGTCGAGATGTACGGCTCGGGCGGCTTCACCTCCTATTCCGACGACCAGCTTCGCGGCCAGCTCGGCGGCTGGGCGGCGGAAGGCCATCGCGCCGTGAAGATGAAGGTCGGACGTGAGCCCGACAGCGATCCGCACCGTATCGAGGTCGCCCGCCGCGCGGTCGGCGACGATGTCGCGCTGATGATCGATGCGAACGGCGCGCTCGACCGCAAGGGCGCACTCGCCTTCGCCGAGATGGCGCACCGCCACGACGTCACCTGGTTCGAGGAGCCAGTTTCGTCCGACGACCTCGCGGGGCTCCGCCTGCTGCGAAACCGCGCGCCGGCGCCGGTCCGGATCGCGGCCGGCGAGTACGGCTACGATACGCGCTACTTCGAGCGGATGGTTTCGGCCGGGGCGGTCGACGTGCTGCAGGCCGACGCGACGCGGTGCGGCGGCATCACCGGATTCATGGCGGTGGACGCGCTGTGCCAGGCGCATTGCGTGGACCTCTCGGCCCATTGCGGCCCGTCGCTGCACTGCCACCCGGCCTGCGCGGCGCAGCGCTGCGTCAATGTCGAAGGGTTCCACGACCATGTGCGCATCGAGCGCATGCTGTTCGACGGCGCGCCGGTGCCGAACGGCGGGCGCCTCGCGCCCGACCTCACGCGCCCCGGCCTCGGCCTCGCGTTCAAGCGCGCCGACGCCGAGAAATACGCGCTCTGATGCTTAACCAATGACATTTCGCGACCAACCGCCCGTGGGCAGGATCACCGCATGAAATGGAAAATTCTCGAGGACGGCGAGCGCCGCAGCTTCGCGCTGGTGCTCGACACGGGTGACGAGGTGATCGAGACGCTCACCAACTTCGCGCGCGACCAGGACCTCAGCGCGTCCAGCTTCACCGGGCTCGGCGCGTTCAGCGACGCGACGCTCGGCTATTTCGACTGGCAGCGGAAGGACTACAACCGCATCCCGATCCGCGAGCAGGTCGAGGTCGTCTCGTTCGTCGGCGACATCACCTGCGGCGAGAAGGGCGCGCACAAGCTGCACCCGCACATTGTGCTCGCCAAGTCCGACGGCACGGCGCATGGCGGCCATCTGATGGAGGCGCACGTGCGCCCGACGCTCGAGATCGTGCTGACCGAGACGCCGGCGCATCTCTATCGCGAGACCGATCCCGAGACGGGATTGGCCCTCATAAAGATATAGAGGGCGGCATGTCGGACCCGATCGGCGCCACGCGCTGGGCCATCGCCGAGGGGTGGATCCCGTCGCAGAGCACGGCGCACACCGCGGCGCTCGAAAGCCACGAGACGCTTTCCGTCCTCAATGCCGGCGACCGCGACGCACAGCTTCTGGTGACGGTTTTCTTCCATGACCGCGAGCCGGCGGGGCCCTATCGCCTGACCGTGCCGGCGCGGCGCACGCGGCATTTCCGGTTCAACGAGCTCGACGATCCCGAGCCGGTGCCGCGCGACACCGAGTACGCCAGCCTGATCGAATCCGACGTGCCGGTCGTCTGCCAGCACACGCGGCTCAATTCGCGCCAGTCGGCCCTCGCCCTAATGTCGACCATGGCCTACGCGGGAGCGTCGGCATGAGTCTTTTCGGAAAGTGCGTCGTGGTGACCGGCGCCTCGGCCGGCATCGGACGCGCCGCCGCCATCGCCTTCGGCCGCGAGCGCGCCACCGTCGCGCTGCTCGCGCGCGGTGAGGACGGGCTGGCCGGCGCGGCGCGCGACGTGGAGGCGGCGGGCGGGCGCGCCTTCGAGCACAAGGTCGACGTCGCCGACGCCGACGCGGTGTTCGCCGCCGCCGACGCCGTCGAGGCCGCGTGCGGGCCGATCGACATCTGGGTCAACGACGCGATGGCGACGATCTTCGCGCCGGTCGACCGCATCACGCCCGAGGAGTACCGCCGCGCGACGGAGGTCACCTATCTCGGCGCGGTGTACGGCACGATGGCGGCGCTGAAGCGCATGAAGGCGCGCGGCCAGGGGACGATCGTGCAGGTCGGCTCCGCCCTCGGCTACCGCGCGATCCCGCTGCAGGCACCCTATTGCGGCGCCAAGTACGCGTTGCGCGGCTTCACCAATTCGCTGCGCGCCGAGCTGATCCACGACGAGGTGCCGGTACACCTCACCATGGTGGTGCTTGGCGGGTTCAACACGCCGCAGTTCGAATGGGCGCGCTCGAAGTTCGACAAGCGCCCGCAGCCAGTGCCGCCCTTCTTCCAGCCCGAGGTCGCGGCCGACGCCATCGTCTTCGCCGCCACGCACAAGAGGCGCGAGGTCTTCGTCGGCATGCCCGCCGTGAAGCTCGTTCTCGGCAACACGCTGGCGCCCGGGCTGATGGACCGCATCCTCGCCAAGAAGGCGTGGAGCGGCCAGTTCACCGGCGAGGACGAGACGCGCGGGCCGGCCCGACAATCTGTTCCAACCGGTGCCGGGGGATTTCGGCCCGCACGGAAGGTTCGACGGGCGCGCGCGGCCGTCAAGCCCGCAGCTCGCCGTCTCAAAGCACCGGGCCACGGCGCTTACGGCGGCGGCGCTGTTTGCGGCCGCGGCCGGCGCGGGCGCCCTCTTCGCCGCCCGCCGCGCCAAGTCGAGCCGACCGCATGCCCCCCTATTTTCCGTTCGCCCTGAGTAGGCCGCACAGCGGCCATATCGAAGGGTGACGGCGGCACGATCTCTCGGCCTCGTCCTTCGATACGCGCTCGCGCTTCGCGCGCACGCTACTCAGGACGAATGGAGGGGTCGACGAGTTCGACCTCTATTCGCCGGTCGCGGCGGAGACGGGCGGGCTCGCCGCCGGCGCGCTCGCGCCGTGGACCTGGCGCAGGAAGGACTCGAACATCAGGAGCGACCACAGCACGGTCGCGTGGTCGAACCGGCCGGAGCGGTGCTCCTCGACCAGGCGCGCGACGCACGTCGTGTCGAACATCCCGGTCTCGGCGAGGGCGGGACCAGCCAGCCGGTCGCGCACCGTCGCATACAGGGGACCGCGGAACCATTTCGCCAGAGGCACCGAGAAGCCCATCTTGGTGCGGTAGAGCACGTCGTTCGGCACCAGCGGCTCCAGCGCCTTCTTGAACACGTACTTGCCCTCGCCGCCCTTGAGCTTGAGGCCGGGCGCGAGCCGTGCCGTCCATTCGACGAAGCGATGGTCGAGGATCGGCACGCGCACCTCGAGCGAATGCGCCATCGACGCGCGGTCCACCTTGGTGAGGATGTCGCCGGCGAGGTAGGTCTTGATGTCGGCGTACTGCACCCGCGACAGGTGATGGTCGGTCGGCGCGTCGCGCATCGCGCCTTCCATCACCTCCTGCGCGCGGTAGCCCTGCAACGCGCGCACGAACGCGGGGCCGTAGAGCCGCCGGCGCATCGCGTCCACCACCACGGCGACGCTGTGGAAATAACCGCCGATCGGCCCCCGCGCCAGCGACTCAAAGGTCGATTTGGCGCGCAAAGGCTGCGGCGCCCAGTCGAGCTTGGGATAGGCGCGGCCCAGAAATCCGAACAGGGGTCCGGCCAGCGCGTCGGGCACCGCGCGTCGCGCCATCTGCTCGTAATGGTGGAAGCGGTGGCGGCGATAGCCGGCGAACAGCTCGTCGCCGCCGTCGCCCGACAGCGCCACCGTCACCCGCTCGCGCGCGAGACCGCACACCCGGTAGGTCGGCATCGATGAGGAATCGGCGAACGGTTCGTCGTAGATCGTGGCCAGCCGGTCGACCAGCCCGAAATCGTCGGGGTCCACCTTGCCGACATGGTGGTTGGTGGCGTAGCGCGCCGCCATCATCTCGGCGTAGCGCGACTCGTCGAAACGGCGGTCGTCGAACGAGATGGTGCAGGTGTTCACCGGCGCCGACGATAGCCCGGCCATCAGCGCCACCACCGCGCTGGAATCCACGCCGCCCGACAGGAACGCGCCGAGCGGCACCTCGGCGATCAGGCGCATCCTGACCGCCTCGCGCAGCTCGTCGACCAGCGCACCGACCGCCTCTTCCTCGCCCGGCCCGTCATGGTCGCCCTCGCGGAACGAAACGTCCCAGTAGCGCCGCGGCTGGGGCGCGCCCGCCGCGCTGCGCGCGAGGGTCAGCGTGTGGCCGGGCGCGAGCTTCCGCGCCGCCAAATAAATCGATTTCGGGTCGGGCACGTAGCCGTAGGCGAAATAATCCTCGGCCGCGCACGGGTCGAGCTCGCGCGGGAAGGCGGGATGGACCAGCAGCGACTTCAGCTCGGAGCCGAACAGTACCGTGCCGTCGGGGAGCTCCGCCCAGTAGAGCGGCTTGATGCCCAGCCGGTCGCGCGCGAGGAACAGCGTCTCGGCGTTCGCATCCCACAGCGCGAAGGCGAACATGCCGCGGAAGCGTTCGACGCAGGCCGCGCCCCATTCCTCCCACGCGTGCACGATCACCTCGGTGTCGCAATGGGTGCGGAAGCGGTGGCCGGCGGCGGCAAGCTCGCGCGTCAGCTCGGCGAAGTTGTAGATCTCGCCGTTATAGACGACGACGACCGAACGGTCCTCGTTGAACAAGGGCTGCTGGCCCGAGGCGAGGTCGATGATCGAAAGCCTTCGGTGGCCGAGCCCGATTCCGCGCGCGACGAAAATCCCGTGCTCGTCCGGGCCGCGATGGGTCTGGCTGTCGTTCATGCGGGCGAGAAGGGCGCGGTCGATCTCGCGCCCGCCGCGCCGATCGAACAGCCCGACGATCCCGCACATGTCAGCGCGCCCGGAGGGGCTTGGGGGACGCGATCACCGCGCCGCCGCGCCGGCGAGCAGCGGGCCGAGCGGCTGGACGCTCGCCAGGAAATCGCGGAGCGCAGCGACAGCCGCATCGCCTTCCGCCTCGGTGCGGGTCGCGACCGCGACGAAGGCGGCGGCCGGCCGTTCGTGCAGCAGCTTGGCCTTGGTCTGCAGGAATTTCGAGTAGTAGGGGTCGGCGGTGAAGGTGCCGTCGATCCAGTGCCAGCTCCACACCAGCCGCCGTTCGTCGTGCCCGGCGATCCGCTCGACGTCGACGCCGATCTTGCGCCCGCCGACCGACGCCTGGGTGGCACCGCCGCCGAGTCGCCGCCACCTTTTGTCGTCCGCGATCCGGTTGCGGTAGCTCACCACTTCGGCCCCTTGCCGCTGGTAGCGATAATAGGCGACGTACAGCCGGACGACGTGCCCGTCCTTGGCGTAGGCCTGCAGCAACGTGGCGTCGGCGCCGTGATAGACTGGCCGCCAGTCGTCGGTCCCGTTCGCGACCGCGGCCCAGCCGTTGCCGACCGCCGGCGCTTCGAGGGCGATCGGCCTTGCCGGCGGCACGGCGTGCACCACGAGCGCGGCATAGGCGGGCCAGACGGCGGCGATGGCGACAACGACAGCGGTGGCGGCGGCGATACGGATCGGCCTGGGGCGCGGCCGGCCCACGGCGCTGGCCGGCGCGGGCGGGACCTCGTTCAGGTCGCGGTCGCGGAAGGCCATGCCGACCGCCAGCAGGATCACCGTCACGATCGCGAACAAAAGCCAGCCATAGATGATGTGGTCGAACCCGACCGCGAGCGTCATGTCGCTGAGATAGCCGATCAGCACCACGCCGAGCGCGCGCAGCCCGTTGGAGACCACCGGCACCACCAGGCACAGCGCGAGGAACAGCGCCTTGCGCCAGTAGCTGCGATAGGTGAGCTGGGCGAACAGGAAGCCGAGCGCCAGGGTCGCGATCAGGAAGCGGATGCCGGCGCACGCCTCGGCCACCTCGAAATTGCCATTGGGCAGCGACAGCAAGAACCCGTCGCGATAGATCGGGATGCCGAGAAGCTCGATGCCCTTGACCGCGAAGGTGGCGGTGAAGTTCTGCAGCGGCGGCACCAGGAAGGTGCCGAACGGCACGGCGAACGCGGCATAGCCCAGCGGGAAGGCGAGATAGCGCGAGACCCGCCAGCCGAACACGCCGAGGAACAGCGACCACAGCATGAACAGCAGGGCGAAATGCTGCACGACGTTGACGTTCGCCGTCGCCGCCAGCAACCACTCCGCGCCCGAACCGGCCAGCGGGACCAGCGCCCAGGCGGTCGGCTCCGGCGTCATGCGCGCCAGCTCCTCGCGGCGCAGCCAAACCAGGTAGCCGCAGATCGGCAGGATCAGGAAGCCGTGGTTGAAGGTGGTGTCGTCGATCCAGATGCGGACCGTCGACGCCGCCGTATCGTGGAACAGGGCGACGAGCGCCACGGCGCCCAGCCCGAATGCGATGCCGGCGGCGCGCCATGCCGGGATGCCGATGAGCGACGGCGCGGTTGCGGCGGGCTGGTCCCGGGCGGTGGCGGCGGCGCCATTGGCCGCCGGGCCCATGGCCTTGCGCGGCCGGCTGTTGGAATCGACGCTCAAGGGGTTCCCGCCCGTTCGGTTTCCGGCCCGAGTCTATCGCAGCCGGGCGGCGGCTCCAACACGTTCGCCAGCCCGGCGAGCGCCGAGTCCCACCCGTAATGCGCCAAAATCAAGGCACGGGCGCGCGCACCCATCGCCCGCGCGCGGCCGTCGCCCGCCTCGGCCAGCGCCGCGAGCGTCGCCGCGGCCAGCCCATCGGCCCCGTCCGCCACCACGAGCTCGCGCCCTGGCGTGGCGTCGATCCCCTCCGCCGCCTGGGGCGTCGCGATCACCGGCTTGGCCATGGACATCGCCTCCAGCACCTTGTTCTGGATCCCGCGCGCAAGCCGAAGCGGCGCCGCGACCGCCGCGGCATGGGCAAGGTAGGGCCGGACGTCGGGAACCCGGCCGGCGACGGTGATGCCGGGAAGCGCCGCGAGGGCGCGCACCTCGGGCGCCGGATTGGCGCCGACGATCCAGAACGCGGCGTCCGGCCGCTCGTTGCGGACCAGAGGCAGGATTTCGCGCGCAAACCAGACGACGGCATCGACATTGGCCCAGTAATCCATCGCCCCGGTGAAGGCGATGGCGCGCACGCCCGCCGGGTACGGGCATTCGTATGACCCCTCGGGATTAAAGAACGCGGAATCGACGCCGTTGCGCACGGCGTGAACGCGCCCGGCCGATTCCGGCGCCAGGCGGCGGAACAGCTCCGCCTCGGCCTCGGAGACGAACAGGGTGGCGTCGGCGGCCCGCGCCGCGCGCCGCTCGAAGGCCAAAAGGCGGCGCGCCTCGCGGCCATAGACCCGGGCGGCGAGCGCGCCGCGGCCCTTGGCGTACTGCGCCCACTTGTCGGAATCGACGTCGACGAAGTCGAATACGCGGCGCGCCCCGGCGGTCCAGGGCGCCATGGCGTACTGCGCCATCGAGGAGGAATAGGCGAACACCCGGTCGATCCCGCGCCCCGCGACCAGCCCCTGCACCCAGCGGGCGAGCGCCCGGTCTCGGTAATAGCCGAGGGTCAGCGCCTCGCCGCGCGCGAGGCCCGCGAGGCTCCGCAGCTTCGCCGACCGCTTGTCGAGCCCGCCGATCCAGCATTCGCCGCACTGGGCGCGCAACTCGTCGGTGTAGCGCCAGTCGTACGGGTCGTCGACGAAGCAGCCGAGATGGACGCGATAGCGCGCGGCCAGGAAGCGGAACATCTGCCACGACCGGATCTTGTCACCCTTGTCCGGCGGGAACGGGATGCGATGGGCGAGGAACAGAAGGTCGCGCACGCCGACGAACTACCCCAGCCCGCGAGCGAGGAAGGGGCCGATGCGGTTGGCGAGGAACAAGGGCAGGCGCTGCCATGCGGCGATGAACAGCCGGTATTTCGGGTTGAGCGGGTTCACGTCCGGCACCTCGCCCCCCTTGCGCAGATGGAACTCGTAGACCAGCGGCTCGAACGGGAAACCCCAGTTCTTCTTGAAGGCGAAGGCCCCCGTGCCGCGCTTGGACCGGCCGAAATCGAACGTGCGAAAGCCGCGCTCGGCCGCCCGGCGCATCACCTCCCAGTACATGAAATCGTTGCCCGCGACCTCGCGCGCCGCCGCCGCGCCGCCGCCGTAATAGGGCAGCACAGTGTCGCGGAAGTAGAAGTTCATCACGCTCGCGACGGGCGCGCCGTCGTGCAGCACCGTGACGATGTCGCAATCCGCGCCGAAAGCGCGCTTGAGATGGGCGAGAAAGGCGCGGCCGAAGACCGGCGTGCCCAGATTGCGAACGCTTTCGGCATAGACGTCGTAGAGCCGGTCGGCCTCGGCGTCGATCTCGGAGACGAGCCCGGCCTTGATGCCCTTGCGCACCATGGCGCGTTGCTTGCGCGGGATGGCGAGCATGTTCTTCTCGGGATCGGGATCGATCGCCTTGCGGAACGCGACGTAGAGGTCGGGCTTTGACGCCCAGCCGTCATGGGTGGCGCGGCCGGTGCGGTATTCGAGATAGTCGACGCCGCGCGCCTCGGCCATGTCGAGCGCCGCGCGGTCGAGCGCCGTCCGCGCCGCATCGTCCATCGCCGCCGGCCCGCCGCCCACGGTGAAGCCGGTCGAGATCAGCCCGTTGCCGAACAGGCGCGTCTTCACGTGCACCAGCGGCAGGACGCCGGCAATCTCGCCCGCCCGCGCGGCATAGAGGAACGGGCAGTCGTGGCCGAACGCCGCCTCGATCGCCCCCTTCCAGCCGGCGCGGTGGAAGAAGGTCGCCTCCGGGCACTGGGCGACGAACGCGTCCCAGCGCGCGGCCGCGGGCGCATCGAGCGCGCGGACCTCGAGCCCGGTCTCGCTCAACGGGCGCCCAGGAAGACGCGGTCCACCCGGTCCCACGCGAACTCGGCGAGGAGTGCGGCGAGGCGGCCTTCCATGCGGCCGAGATTGAGATAGTGGCGGAACCGCGTCTTGGCCGGCAGCCCCGCGGGGCGCGGCTGGGCGGGGTCGATCTCCCACGGGTGGAAGTAGAAGATCGCCGGCAGCCGGTCGGATTCGTTGAGGCGGCGGAGCGCCCAGCGGTAGGCGGGATAGGGGGCGAGGCGGAAATAGCCGCCGCCGCCGCAGGGCAGGTTGCGGCCGGCCACGCGCAGGGTGGAGATCGGCACCTCCAGGACGCCGCTCTCGCCGCGCGGGCGATGGGCATGGCGCGGCGCGTCGGGCATGCCGTAATGGTCGTGCCGCACCGGGTAGATCGAGGACGAGTAGGCGTAACCCTCCTCGCCCAGCACGTCGAGCGCCCAGAGGTTCGCGGCCCCGATCGAGAACGAGGCGGCCCGGTAGCCGCCGACCGGGACGCCGCCCGTGTCCTCGAGTATCCGCTTGGTGCGGCGCACGTCGGCGCGGAATGCCTCCGGCGCCTGGTCGGTCGCGCGGAAATGGGCGTAGCCGTGGCTCGCCAGTTCGTGGCCTTCCGCCACGATCCGCCGGATCAGGGCGGGGTGGCGCTCGGCCACCCAGCCCAGGGTGAAGAAGGTCGCCTTGGCATTCGCGTCCGCGAACAGCGCGAGCACGCGGTCGGTGTTGCGCTCGACCCGCGAATCGAGCCCGTCCCAGTCGTCGCGGCTGACCGTGCCGCCGAAGGCACTGACCTGGAAGTGCTCCTCGACGTCGACCGACATCGCGTTGACGATGGCGCCGGGCGCGGCCACCTAGCGGCCTCCCTTCAGCACCGTGATGCGGCGGCGCAGCTCGTCCATCGTCTCCACCCGGTCGGGCGCCGGGGCGGGCGTCCTCCAGCGGACGGGCGCGGCGGCGGCGGCGCGCCGGGACGGCGCCGGCGCGGGCGCTGGCGCTGGGGCCGGCGCCTCCTCGGGCCGCTCGATGAGCTGCGAGTGCTGCGTCCCCTCCTCGGCGAGCTCGGCCGCCACCTGCTCGACCACCGCCTCGTCGATGCGGTGCAGCTCCTCGAGCGAGCCGTAGAGGAGGAGCCGGCCGCACAGCGTGTTCACCCGGCGCGGCACGCCGCCGGTATGGGCGTGGATGCGGGCGAACGCGCCCTCCGCGAAGGTCGGGTCATCCTTCCAGCCGACCATCGCCAGGCGATGGCGCATGTAGTCGCGCAGCTCGCCCTCGTCCAGCGGCTCGAGGTGGCAGGACGCGATCACCCGTTGGCGGAGCTGCTCCATGTCGGCGCGGCCGATGATGCGGCGGAATTCGGGCTGGCCCAGGAGGAAGCATTGCAGCAGCGGCTTGCCCTCGTGCTGGAAATTGGAGAGCATCCGGAGCTCCTCGAGCGCCGAGGGCGGGATGTTCTGCGCCTCGTCGACCACCAGCAGCGTGTGCTTGCCCATGCGCCGCGCCTCGATCAGGAAGGATTCGATGGCGCGCAGGAGGCTCGCCTTGTCCACCCCCTCGTGCTTGAGCCCGTAGGCCGACGCGACCATGCGGAGGGCATCGTCCGCCTCCAAGAGCGTCGTCACCACGTGGCCGTAGACGAACCGCTCGCGGTCGATCCGGTTCAGCATGTTGCCGACCAGCGTGGTCTTGCCGGTGCCGACGGGCCCGGTGACGACGATGAACCCCTCGCGTTCGTTCAGCCCGAAGGACAGGTAGGCCATCGCCTTGCGGTGGCTGCGGCTCGCGTAGAAGAAGCGCGGGTCGGGGCTGAGCTGAAATGGCCGGCCGGTCAGGTTGTAGAAGGCGGCGTACATCCCGTCAGAACCTCTTGCGAAGGGCGAGGGAGATCGACGTCTCGTTCGTGACCCGCGACTCGACATTGGAATCGAGCCGCGAGGTGTTGGCGACGAGCGTGGCGGTCGCGGTCGGGGTGAGGAGGTAGTTCAGGCTGACGCTGCCGACAAGGCGGCGATCGTTCTCGTTGTTGGGCTGCTGGTCGGTTGTCTGGAAATTGGCCGTCAGAGCGCCCGAAAGGCGGTGGTTGATCTGGCGCGTCCATGTCAGGCTGACGTTGTTGGTGGTCTGCGCCGTGCCGGTCTGGCCGGTGGGCTGGTCGGTGGTCCGGTCGGCGTGGCTGAACACGGCCGAGAAGGTGTTGCGCCCGCGCGAGCCGTTGAGCCCCATCCTGAAGGTGGTGGTGCGCGACGTCTGACTCTGCGCCGCGAAGTCCAGCGCGCCCGGCGAGAACGGCAGGCCGGTGCGCGAATCGATGAACTGGCCGGGATTCAGCGGGTCGGGCACGGCGAAGGCCAGGGAGGTCGCAATCTGCTGCTGCGTAAACGTCAGTGCCTCGTCGTAACTGGTGGTGATGGTGGTGCGCGTCGACAGCCGGTAGGCGCCGCTGAAGCTGAAGAAGTTCGAATTGTCGCGGTGGTTGTAGTTCACCGTGAAGCTGGTGCGCGGGCCGGGATTGAGCCTGACCCCGACATTCCAGGTGATGCCGTGCGGCGGCTGGTTCAGGGTGGCGTCCTTGACGTCCTGCCAGCCCAGCCCGCCGAGCAGGGCGTATTGCCGGTTGATGACGTAGGTGACGTTGCTGTTGATGGTCTTCGACTTGATGCCGGACAGTTCGTCGCCGCGGCCGGTCCTTGTGTCGTTCGCGGTCGCCGACCACAGGACGCGGGTGAAGGCGCGCCCGCTGGTCGCCCGGAATGTCGTGGCGTTGATCCGAGTCGACGTGTTGGCGGCGCCGAGCGCGGCGCTGGAAAGCGCGCCATTCGCGTTCGCGGCGCTGGTGGCCTTGCCCGAAACCTCGCTGTGGGTGATGGTCGAGACGGTGTCGACGTAGGAGCCGAAATGGTGCAGGAAGCGCGGTCCCGCCTGCCAGCTCGCCGTGTCGGCGGCGTTGACCGCATTGACGCCGGGCGTGGCCGAGGTGGCCAGGGCAGGATTGATCGCATGGCGGAAGATCGCGGCGTTGGCGTCGAAGAAGAGCTGTCTCTGCCACAATTCGGCCGTCCCGGTCGCGGTCAGATTGTTGCTCAGGTCGTCGCGATTCGATTCGCGCTTGTAGAGGCTGAGGTTGGCCACGTAGTTCAGGTTGAGGTTCACGCGCCCGCCGGCGCCGACCACGGAGACGGCAGGCGACAGCGAAGTGATCAGGTCGGACTTCTTCTTCGTGTCACCCGTGGCCAGGTTCACGTTGGTGGTATAGGTCTCGCTCGCCCCGGCGCTCGGCGAGATGGTCCATCGCGCCGCCCAAGCCGGTGCTCCGCCGACAACCGCGCCCGTCCCGGCCGCGGCCAGTGCGAGGGCGGCGGTGCGCCGCATCGCCCGCCCGTAAGAACTACGTCTAGCCAGCCCGTCCCCCCGCGGTCGCAGGGATCAGCGATAATAGCCGTAATAAGCCCCGAACCGCTCGCTACTGCCCCTCGACTGGGACTTGTTTAGCAAAAGGCTGATGTGCTTGCACGAGGCAATGAGGCCCAGTGCGTTTTCCACCGCCTGCTGCGCCGTCCGCTGAGCCTCGACCACGAACAGCGTCTGGCCGACATGGAGCGCCAGGACGCCCGGCACGCTCGACATCAGGACCGGGGGGGAATCGAAGATGATCACGCGGTCGGGGTAGCGGCGCGCGATGTCCTTGACGAACTGCTCCATCTTGTCGCTGGCCAGAAGTTCGGTCGCCAGATGGTGCTGTCGGCCTGCCGGCAGCAGGACCAGGTTATCGAGATCGGTGCGAATCAGCACGTCCGAGAGTTCGAGGTCGTCGTCGGCGATCAGGTCGACGAGGCCCTTCTCTCCTTCGATGCCGAGCACGTTCGGCACGTCGGGCTTGGCGACGTCGGCGTCGATCAGCAGCACCGTCAGGTCGCGCTCGAGCGCGATCGACATGGCGAGGCTCACGGCGCAGAACGTCTTGCCCTCGCCCGACTTGGCGCTGGTCACCATGATCAGGTTGCCGTTCTCGATGTCGTCCGGCGGGCTCGCGAACGCGTTCAGCAGGAGCGGCCGCTTGATCAGCCGGAACTCCTCGGCGATCTGCGAGCGTTCCATGTGCGAGGTGACGAGGCCGGAGGCGCGCAGCGCGTCCATGTCGAGCTTGACACGATTGCGGGTGAAACGCCGTCCCTCCGCCTCGCGCGGTACGGCAGGCGGAGGCGGCGCTTCCATCACGCCGGCGGCGGTCTGCGTGGCCGATGCCGCGTGCTCGACCGGCGCGGCCAGTGCGTCGGGGTCGGGCTCGTGCCCGCCGTGGCGCGCCAGTCGCTCGGCCGCGCGCTCCACCAGCGAGCGGGTGTGGCCGCCGGGGCTCGTGTCCTTGTCGCGGTTCGCCGTCATCGCGCGCCCTCAGACCTGGTGCAGCATTTCGACGGCGACCAGGCCGCCGAAGGCGGCGAACAGGCCGGCGCACACCATGAAGAAAAAGACCACCTCACGCCGCTCACGCCAGCGGTCGCCGGCCGAAACGATCGCGGTGACGCTGCCGAGTACCGGCAAGTTGAAGGTCGAGCGCAGCGCCTGCACGGTGGTGAACGAGGAATGGATCTGGCCCATCAGGAAGGCGAAGGCGACGCCGGCGCCGATGCCGGCCGCCAGCACCATGGCCAAGAACAACGGCCGGTTCGGGCCCGCCGGCTTGGCGGGCAGCAGCGGTGGGTCGATCACGCGGAACTGCACCTTCTGCGCCTTGGTCTCCATGTCGCGCGCCATCTTGGCCGATTCCTGCCGCTGGCGCAGTTCCTCGTAGCCCCTTTTGATGATGCCGTAGTCGCGATTCAGCTTGGAGAGTTCGGTCTCGACCTGCGGCGCCGTACTGGCAAGGCTCGCCCACTTGGCGATCTCCTCTTTCTGGCCAACCGTGCGCTGCTGGAGCGCGGCGACCACCGCCTCCTGCTTGACGAGTTGCAGCTTGATCTGCTCGTAGAGCGGGTTCGGCACCTTGTTGGGCGCGGACGCCGGGACCGCCACGGGCTGGGCCGCGTTCTGCTGGGCGATCTTGGCCTTGGCCTCCTCCTCCTTCTTCTGCTGCGCCTTCAGCTCGGCGATGCGCTTGCGCGCCATGATCACGTCAGGATGCTTGTCGGTATAGCGCATCAACAAGGCGTCGACGTTCTTTTCCATCTCGTAGATGCGGAGATTGAGGTCCGATTCCGGGCCGAACTGTTGCGACGACACCATCGCCATCGACGCCGAATCGGATTTCGGCGACTCGAAGAACTGCGGCACCTCGGCGAGCTGCTTCTGCAGGGAATCGCGCACCTTGACCGCCTCGTTGACGAACGCTTCGGTGCGCTGCAACTCCCCCTGCACCTGGTTCAAATGCTGGTGATAGGTCTGGTCGCCGGGCAGAAGCCCCATGTTCTTCGCCTTGAACTCGGCGATCTTGGCCTCCTGCTCGTTGAGCTGGCGCTCGTAGTCGGCGAGCTGGTCCTTAAGGAAGCGGCTCGCCGAGTCCATATCCTTGCGGCTCGCGCCCAGATTGCCTTCGACGAAGATCTGCAGCACCGCCTGGACCACCCGCTTGGCGATCTGGCGGTCGGTATCAGTGTAGGCGATGCGGAACAGGTTGCGGCCCTGCTGGCGGATGGTCAGCTTCTTGCGCAGGTCATCGAGCAGCGCCTCCTTCTCCTCCGGCGTGGTGACGCGGAGGTCGAGATCGGTGAGCAGCGCGATCTTCTCCAGGTTGGGCCGGCTGAACAGGGTGCGCTGCATCAGGTCGATCTGCTGGAACAGGTTCATTTCGACCGCGAGCCCGCGCATGAGGGGACCCAGCATCGTGTCCATGTCGACATATACGCGCGCCGAAGATTCGTAGCGGTCCGGCAGGCTCGCCACCATGGTCCAGCCTGCGCCGCACAGCAGCCACGCGATGGCGGCTACGTACCAGCGCCGCCGCCAGACGTCGGCGATCGCCGCGACAACCTGTGCAAAAAGGTCGTTCATCTCCGCAAGCTACCCCGGTGCCGACGGCTGGCCGACGACGGCGCCTGGCGCTCGTTATCGTAACCGGTCATACGTCTTTCTTTCGTTGACCACTTCGCGCAAACGCTCGAAACGCCCGATCGTTCACGCCGTTTACCGATTTGCCGACACTCGCCTTCAGTTGTCGAGCCGCGCGCCTCTCGCGGCACGACCCTAGTTGGCCTCGGTTAAACGGCGGTTACTTCGACGGAGGCAACGGCGTCACGCCGGACGCGCCCTGTCTTCGCGTCGGGCACGACGGTGCGGCCCGTAAGTGGCCCCAATCGGTGCGACGGACAGTCCGAAGCGCCCCTCATCGATTGCCTCGCACGCCAGCAGTGGCAATCTACTCGACGCCCTGAAGCCCGGCAAGGGAATCCGGGGCTTCTGTGATGCTTGACACAACCATCCCACATGCCGCTCGCCGGCCACCGAGTGCGCCATTCCGGCCGTTCACACCCGGGCGAAGACCGCCGCCCAGTCCGCCACCATGCCGCGCTGTCCATAGCGCACGTGGGTCGAGAACTGGGTGAACCCCGCCGCGCGCAGGGCTTGCAGCCGCTCGACCAGCTCGGCGGCGGTCGCGGTCATGGTGACGGCCCCGATCAGCGGGGCATCGATCAGATGCGCCTCCTCCGGCCGGACCACCATCAGATGGCCGCGATGGACCGAAAGATGGCGGGTTTCCGGGGGTCCGTAGGATTCGTAGAGGGGCCGGAAGGCGGCCAGCCGCTCGGCGATGACGGGCGAAACCGCGTGGCCGGACGAGCCCTGCGCCGGCTGCTCGGCCAGATCGTGCAGCACGATGGCGGCCGAAGGCCCGGCTTGCGCCTTCGCGCGCGGGCTGTCGGCCGGCTCGCCCTCGGCCAGGACGCAGCCGCCGCCGACCCCGACCACGCGCAAATCGGCCAGGTCGCGGCCGGCTTCGCACCAGGCGGCCTTGATCTCGGCGATGGCGGCAAGCCCGCCGGCGACGCTGCCGACCGGGGTGACGAAGCCGGCGCCCAGCTCGGCCGCCAGCTTGCGCGACCGCGGCCCCAGCGCCGAGACGTAAAGCGGGATGGGGCGGTCGAGGTCGATCGGCCCCAGCTCCGGGTTGAGGAAGCGCACTTTTCGCGCTGCGCCTTCGAGGTCGATCTCGACCGTCTCGCCCGCCAGCAGCCCTTGCACGGCCCGGATGTAGTCGGCGAGGGCGGCCAGCTTGATCGGCCCCATTCCCATGGCGCGCCGGGCGGTGAAGCCGGTCGCCGTGCCGAAGCGGATGCGTCCCGGCGCGAGGCGGTTGAGCGAGGCGAGCCCGTTGGCCGCCACCGGGGCGATCCGGTTGGACGGGATCAGCATGCCGGTGGCGAGGTGGATGCGCTCGGTCTTCACCGCCGCCGCCGCCATGGCGACGAACAGGTCCGCGTTGATCGTCTGGCTGTCGATGAACCAGGCGCAGTCGATCCCTGCCGCCTCGGCCGCCTGCACGACGCACCACGAATCCGCCGCCGGCGCTATGTTGATGCCGAACTCCATACCGCTCATGCTACGGTCGTTGGCGGCGCGTGCCAATCGGGAGGCGGCGATGGCGACCGAGATCGAAACCCGCACGGCTTCCGCGTCCGGCCCGGGCACCGGGCTGCGCGGCGTGCACCACCTCGCGCTCAACACCGACGACATGAAGGCGACGCTCGACTTCTATTGCGGCCTCCTCGGCATGCCCCTCGTGCATACGCTGGTGACCGCGCCGGGCGGGACCGAGCGGTCGAAGACGCGTGGCAGCCCGCCCTTCGAGTGCGTGCGCCACTATTTCTTCGACATGGGCGGCGATTCGCTGCTCGCCTTCTTCGAGTTCCCGAAGGGGGTGGCAAGGGGCGACCGCAACACGCTCGCCGCCATGCAGCATCTCTCGTTCGCGGTCGCGCCCGAGCGGTTCGACGAGATTCTCGCGCGGCTTCAGGCCGCGGGGGTGAGGATCATCGACGGGCCGTTCTGCTCGGTCCCGCCGACCACCTGGTCGTTCTACTTCTTCGACAACAACGGCATAAGACTGGAGGTCTCGACCAACAAGGCGGCGGCCGCGGGCGAGGTCGACTGCGTGCGCTCCTGCACCCAGACCCGCGAGCATATTCGCGCCGAGCTCGAGACGCTGACCGACGACGCCGCGTGGATCGAAGCGATGCTCGCGACCGTGCCGGAGGGCTAGTCCTCGCCCAGCTTGAGGGCGGCGATGAAGGCGGACTGCGGTATCTCGACCGAGCCGAACTGGCGCATCCGCTTCTTGCCCTCCTTCTGCTTCTCCAGGAGTTTGCGCTTGCGGGTCACGTCGCCGCCATAGCACTTCGCGAGCACGTCCTTGCGGAGCGCCGAGACCGTCTCGCGCGCGATCACCTTGGAGCCGATGGCGGCCTGCACGGCGATCTTGAAGAGCTGGCGCGGGATCAAATCCTTGAGGCGGGCGACGATGGCGCGGCCGCGCGCCTCGGCCCGGTCGCGGTGGACGATGATCGAGAGCGCGTCCACCGGCTCGGCATTGACCAGGATCGCGAGCTTGACCAGCGCGCCCTCGCGGTAGCCCTCGATCTGGTAGTCGAACGAGGCGTAGCCGCGCGTCACCGACTTGAGCCGGTCGTAGAAGTCGAACACCACCTCGTTCAGCGGCAGGCGGTAGACCACCATCGCGCGCCCGCCGACATAGGTGAGCTCGACCTGCTCGCCGCGCCGCTCCTCGCAGAGCTTGAGGACCGCCCCGAGATACTCGTCGGGCACCAGCACGGTCGCCTTGATCCACGGCTCCTCGATCGTCGCGATCTGCACCGGGTCGGGCATGTCGGCCGGGTTGTGCAGCTCGCGCGTCGTGCCGTCGTTGAGGTGCACGCGGTAGATCACCGACGGCGCGGTCGCGATCAGATCGAGGTCGAACTCGCGGGCGAGGCGTTCCTGGATGATCTCGAGGTGCAGCAGGCCGAGGAAGCCGCAGCGGAAGCCGAACCCGAGCGCGGCCGAGGTTTCCGCCTCGTAATGGAAGGACGAGTCGTTGAGGCGGAGCTTGGCGAGCGAATCGCGCAGATTCTCGAAATCGGCGGCGTCGACCGGGAACAGGCCGCAGAACACAACCGGCACCGAGGGCTTGAAGCCGGGCAGCGCCGCGGGCGCCGGCCGGCGCTCGTCGGTGAGCGTGTCGCCCACCTGGCAGTCGGCGACCGACTTGATCGAGGCGGTGATGAAGCCGACCTCGCCCGGCCCGAGGGAATCCACCTCGGTCGGCTTGGGCGCGAACACGCCGACCCGGTCGATCTGATGAAGGCCGCCCGTCGCCATCATGCGGATGCGCATGCCCTTGGCGAGGCGGCCGTCCTTCACCCGGACGAGGATCACCACGCCGAGATAGAGGTCGTACCAGCTATCGACCAGCAGCGCCTTCAGCGGCGCCGCCGCATCGCCCGTGGGCGGCGGCAGGCGGGCGACCAGCGCCTCCAGCACCTCGGCGATGCCCTCGCCGGTCTTGGCCGAGACCGGGATGGCGGCCGAGGCGTCGAGCCCGATCACATCCTCGATCTGGGTGCGCACCCGGTCCGGGTCGGCGGCGGGCAGGTCGATCTTGTTGAGGACGGGGATGATCTCGTGGTCGGCATCGATGGCGAGGTAGGCGTTGGCGAGCGTCTGCGCCTCGACCCCCTGGCTCGCGTCGACGACCAGCAGCGAGCCCTCGCACGCGGCGAGCGACCGGCTCACCTCGTAGGTGAAATCGACATGGCCGGGCGTGTCCATCAGATTGAGCTGGTAGGCCTCGCCGTTCCGCGCGGTATAGGCGAGGCGCACGGTCTGGGCCTTGATGGTGATGCCGCGCTCGCGCTCGAGCTCCATCGTGTCGAGCATCTGGGCCCGCATCTCGCGCGCCTCGATGCCGCCGCACGCCTCGATCAGCCGGTCGGCGAGCGTCGACTTGCCGTGGTCGATATGGGCGATGATGGCGAAGTTGCGGATATGCGCGAGGTCGGTCATGGGCACGACATGTAGGGGTTTCGCAGGGTCCGCGCAACCGAGCGCGCGCGTCGCGCGGCCGTCACCCGCACGTCGCTCGAAGGTCGTGCTTATGTCGCTCGATGTCGCCTCATGTCGCCTGAAGGTAACCCGTATGTCGCCTCAATGTCTCCTCATGTCTCCCGATGTCGCCTCACAACCGATTGAAATCGTTACAATGTCGCCTCAAATGACGAAAAAACCGGTTCAGGCGACATCCGCCGGCCCGAGCGGACCGCAGCTTGTGCCATATAGGATTATTTGCCGGAAGATCAAGGCCGCGAATAGCCCGCGATGTCGGCGGCCATGATCGCGGCGAGGCGTCGCTGGGTGCGGGTTTCCGGCACGCTGGACCCCTTCGAGGACCGGTGCCGCCAACCTTACGCCGCGCCCGCCGGCCCGTCCACGCCCGCCGGCCCTGGACCTCGCCCTACTTCCCCGCGCGGAGCCGGGCGAGCTCCGCCTCGTAGGCGGCGAGCGCCTGGGCGCCGCCGGGCGTCGCCTTGACCCAGGCGTCGGCGACCTTCTTGGCGGCGGCGCGCCAGACCGCCTGGTCGGCGGCGGGGATGTCCTCCATCTTGTGGCCGGCCATGGCGGCGACCCTGGCCTTGGTCTTGTTGGCGTCGGCGTCTGTGGCGAGCCCCAGCTCGCGCGACAGGACGGCGCCCGAGCGGGCGTCGACCGCCTTCTTGGCGACCGCGGGCAGGCGCGCGTAGCTCTGCTTGTTCATCACGACGAAGCCCGGGCTCATCCCCAGCGGCGCCTCCAGGTGGTACTTCGTCACCTCGTAGAGCTTGAAGGTCGCGACGGCGTTCCACGCGGTGACGATGCCGTCGATCACGCCGCGGCTGATGCTCTGGTAGGTGTCGGTCGGCTGGATGGCGAGCGGCGTGGCGCCGAGCTGCTCGATCACGTTGCCGATCAGCTTGATCGACACGCTGAGCTTCAGGCCCTTGAGGTCGGCGACGCCCGCGATCGGCTTGGCCAGGTGGACCGTCGAGTTGGGGAAGGTGAAGAGCCCCAGCGGCTTCACCTTGGCGAGCTCGCCCGCGAGCGTGCCGTTGGCGTAGAGCCGCCACATCGCGACCGAGGATTCGGAGGCGTTGCGCGCCTCGAACGGCAGCGACACGACCTGGACGATCGGGAACTGGCGGGCGATCGGGCCGAAGATGCCGAACCCGATGTCGGAGACGCCCGCGACCGTGCGGTCGTAGACCACCCGGAAATCGCCGAGCGCCGAGCCCGCGAAGATCTGCGCGTGCACCGCGTCGGGCGCGGTCGCGTTCACCTCCTTCACCCAATGGCCGAACACGTCGCGGACCAGGAAGGAGTTGGGCGGCGCCGGCACGCCGAAGCGGAGCGCCATCGGCTCGCCCGCGCGGGCGGGCAGCCCGGCCGCAAGGGCGAGCGCCGCCGCCAGGGCGAGGACGGGCGGGCGCAGGGTCGGACGGAGCATGGCTTCCCCCCTTGTTCTGAAGCTATTGTCGGGCGATTAGTGCAGACCCGCCGACCGGCGTCAATCGCGGCCGGTCAGCGATCCACGGGAGCGGAGCGGATGAAGGTCGACGTCCACGCGCATTTCTTCTCGCAGGAGTTCCACGAGCGGCTGGCGGCGCTGCCGGGGAACTACATGGTCGACAACAAGGCCTATGGCGAGGTGGGCCGCGCCATCAAGCACGGCCCGACCGGCAAGCACGTCACCTCGTTCAACCCGCACTGGTTCGAGCGCGACTACCCGATCCGCGAGATGGACGCGAAGGGCATCGACATGCGGCTCCTCTCGCTCGCGCCGCCCAACGTGTATCTGTTCCCGCCCGAGCAGCAGGGGGACGTGACGCGGCTTGTGAACGACGAGACCATCGCCTATTGCCGCGGCCGCACCGACCGGCTGCGCGCCGTGCCGTCCCTGCCGCTATCCGACGTCGCGGCCTCGCTCGCCGAGCTCGACCGGATCGCCGGCGCGGACGAGGTGGTGGCGGTCGAGATCGGCTCCAACGTCGCGGGCGTGCCGCTGTCCGATCCGCGCTACGAGCCGGTGTGGGCGCGCATCGACAAGCTCAAGATGCCGGTGATCCAGCACCCGCTGCATCCCACCTTCGCCGACGCGATCCAGGAACGGAACCTCTCGGTGATCCTTGGGTTCTGGTACGACACGGTGCTGATGGTCTCGCGCCTGATCCTCGAGGGGTTCTTCGAGCGCTACCCCAACTTCCCGTTCGTGGTGGCGCATACCGGCTCGGGGCTGGTGAGCCTTCTCGACCGGCTCGACTGGGGCGCGGAGCGCTGGGCGACGGAGCTGCCCAAGCCGGCCAGCCATTACGCCAGGCGCCTCTACTACGACACGTGCGGCACGTTCGGGCCGATGCTGATGGAAACGCGGGCGGCGATCGGCGCCGACCACATCCTGTTCGGCACCGACTACCCCTATATCGACATCGATTTCGCCCACGTGAACGAGCTCGACATCCCCGCGGCGGAGAAGGAAGCGATCAAAGGCGACACCGCGGCCAGGCTGTTCGGGCTCGCCTGACGCGTACCGGGCCGCTTGGGGACCAGCCACTCCGAAGAATGCCCGCTTGACTTGAAATGAGCGCACACTCACATTGGAATGAGCATTTGCTCATATACGGTTGACGCAAGCCGGCGCCGTCCGGTGCGGGGTCGAGGGCCGGAATGGTGCGGCGGCGGGCAAGCGGGGACATCGAAGGACGGCTGGTCGGCGCGGCGCTGCATCTCATGCGGACGCGCGGCCTCGCCCACGTGACGACGCGCGAGGTGGCGCGCGCCGCAGGCGTCGCCGAAGGCACGATGTACAACCATTTCCACGACAAGGCCGCGCTGCTGGTCGCCGCGCTGCAGCGGATCGCACCGGCCACGATGCGGGCCGCGATGGCCGCCCTGCCCGCGCGGGTGGGGACGCGCAGCGTGGCCGAGAACTTGGCCGAGGTGACCGAGGCGCTGGTGGCGTTCCACCGCCAGGCGGCCCCGGTGATCTGCGCACTGCTGGCCGATGCCTCGCTCACCCATGCCGCGCGCGAGGCGCTGACGGCGCGCGGAGTCGGGCCGGAGCTGTCAGCCGGCCGGCTCGCGTCGTATCTGGCGGCGGAACGGGACGGTGGCCGGGTCGCGCCGGGCGCCGACGTCGAGGCGGCGTCGAAGCTGCTGCACGGTGCGTCGTTCGACTCCGCCGTCTCCGATCACCTGTTCGGCCGGACGCCCGATGCGGTTGCCGACGCGGTGCTGGTCGAGCGGCTGGTATCCGCGGCGATGGTGGGGCTCGCGCCGCGCGAGGCCGCACAGGACGGATAGCGGCCATGGCGCGCGTCTCCCGGCGAACCTTGCTGAAGCGCGCGACCGCGCTGGGCGCGCTGACCGTGGCAGGCACGATCGGCGACGTCGTAGTCCGCAGCGCAACGGCCGCGAGCCCCGCCGTCGCGAAATTCTCCGTCGTGCTGCCGATCCCGCCGGTTCTGGCACCGGTCCGCACCGATAAGACGACCGACTATTACGAGATCGAGCAGCGTGTCGGCTCGGCCCGCCTGCTGCCGGGTCCGACAACGCCGGTGTGGGGTTATAACGGGATGTTCCCCGGACCCACTATTCGCGCGCGACGCGGCCGCCGCACGGTTGTCCGCCACACCAACCGCCTTGCCCAGCCGACGGTGGTTCACCTGCATGGCGGGGTCACGCCCAGCGAGTCCGACGGCTTCCCGACCGACCTGATCGTGCCGGTGGATTTCCCGACCGACCTGCCACTGTGCAGCGCCGTGCCGTCGCTGGCGCAGATCGCCAAATCGGGCGTGCCCGTGCCGACGAACGTCAAGGTCCACACCTATCCGAACGACCAGTGCGCGGCGACGCTCTGGTACCACGACCATGCGATGGATTTCACCGGGCGCAACGTCTATATGGGGCTCGCCGGGTTCTACCTGGTCGACGACGCGACGGAACGCGCCCTCGCTCTGCCGCGCGGCCCCTACGACATTCCCCTGATGATCTGCGTGCGCGCGTTCCGCGCGGACGGCGCGTTCGACTACGACGATCGCGGCCATCTCGGCGCGCAAGGCGACGTGGTGCTGGTGAACGGCGCGCCGTGGCCGCGCCTCAAGGTCGAGCGGCGCAAGTACCGGCTGCGCATCCTCAACGCCTGAAATGCCCAGACCCTGACCCTCGCGCTCGGCTCGGGGCGCAAGCTCGTCCAAATCGCGACCGACGCCGGGCTGCTGCCCGCGCCGGTGGCGCTCGACCACATCCCGCTTGCCATGGCCGAGCGGGCCGAGGTCGTCATCGACTTCGCCGAATACCCGGCGGGCGCGCGGGAAGTCCTCCACGACGCCGAGGGCACGCTGCCGACGCCCGAAATCATAGCGTTCGAGGTGGCGGGACCGCGCGCGCCGGACGATCCGTCGTTGCCGGACCGGCTGGTCCCGTTCGAGCGACTTCGGCCCGAGCGGTCGATGCGCACGCGCCGGTTCGATTTCGTCAACGATTTGGAGCTCGCCTTCAACTTCCCCCCGGTGTCGTGGGACATCAACGGCAAGGAATTCGACCCCGCCCGGATCGACGCCGCGCCACGCCTCGGCGATGTAGAGATCTGGCACCTCGCCCATCCCGACTCGATCTTCCCCGGGCTCAGCATCCATCCGGCGCACATCCACCTGGTGCATTTCCAGGTCCTGGAACGAAACGGCAAGCCGCCACCTGCGCACGAGACCGGTTGGAAGGACACGATCCGGCTGGAGAAGGGCGACTCGGTAAAGGTGATCGCCCGCTTCGCACCTTATCGCGGCCGGTTCGTCCTGCACTGCCACAACCTGGGCCACGAGGACCACCACATGATGGCCCGCTTCGACGTGGTGTGACGGGCGACTACCGCCGGTAGGGGAAGCAGCGGTCGCGGTCGAGCGTGAGGCGGAAATGCGCGCCGAGCGCCTCGATCTTCGCCTGGTGCTCGGGATAGGGGTCGATGTTGGAGGCGCCGACGACGATGATGCGGAAACCCGGATCGTCGCGCCCGCCGGGCGGCAGCATGGCGGTCGCCAGCGCCTGGCCGTCCTGGTCGCGCAGCGTGAGGAACAGCGGCATCGCCTTCTGCACGTGGCGCTCGAGCCCGATGTTCTGCTCGATGAAGACCGACGAGGCCGGCCGGTAGCTCGCCTCCGCCGCCTGGTGCTCGCGGCGGAAATGCTTGGCGACCGCATGGTTCATCAGGGCCGATTCCTGCTCGGCCTCGCCGACTGTCTCGAGGCGGAACCAGGCGGTCTTGTCCGGTGCGTCGCAGACGTACTTCATGGGTGCCCCCGCTCGTCCCCGCGCCCGCTCATCCTACACAAGGCGCCGAGTCGTTTGAACCGTCGCCCCCCGGATAGCGGCCCTTTATGGCATTCGTAAGGAGGCGGGACGCACCGCGACTTTTGACATCCGGTCAACCGCGCCGTAAGAATTGGGTGGCATCGTTCCGCCACGCGTCCTGCGTACAGCAGAAGGGGAGGGTCGACCGTGGTCCGCATCCGGAGCCTCAGTGCCGTTGCCATTGCCGTCATCGCCCTCGTGCTTGCGGGGTGCGCCGAGGAGCCGGAGCTCCCGACCGCCTCGATGCTGGCCCAGGCGAAGGCGACCAAGACCGAGTACCATGTCGGCCCGCTCGACTTCCTGCAGATCTTCGTCTGGCGCAACCCGGACCTGTCGACCAGCGTGCCGGTCAGGCCCGACGGGCGCATCTCGGTGCCGCTGATCGAGGACCTGCCGGCGGTCAACAAGACGCCGACCCAGCTTGCCCGCGACATCGAAAAGAAGCTCTCGGTGTTCGTGCAGGACCCGATCGTCACGGTGATCGTCACCAACTTCGTCGGCCCGTACACCGACCAGGTGCGGGTGGTGGGCGAGGCCGCCCGGCCGCAGGCCCTGCCCTACCGCACGACGATGACGCTGCTCGACGTGATGATCGCGGTCGGCGGCATCACCGACTTCGCGGCCGGCAACCGCGCCTCGATCACCCGGGTGGTGGACGGCAAGGAGAAGCAGTTCCGCGTGCGGCTCGACGATTTGCTGCGCGACGGCGACCTCTCCGCCAACGTGCGCGTCCTGCCCGGCGACATCCTCACGATACCGGAGGCGTGGTTCTAGCAGCCGGGGGGCGGCGGCGCCCGTCGGTCTCCGGCTGGAATTTGATTCATCTCAAGACCGACCCGGGCGTTTCCGGGCATGGTTCGTGCGTCGCTCCGGTCGCGGGCGACGATGAACAAGCTCCAGGCGACTACGCCTCGAACGGGGTGATCGTCTGGGCGGTGTTCGCACCGACGGCTGACGTGGCGCCGGGCGCGCTCGCCGGCAATGACGCGGGCGCGACGGCCGCGGTCGGTGTGGGCGTGGGCGCCAACGCGCTGTTCGGCGGCTCGTCCAAGCAGTTCGCGCTGCAGCCCGTGTCGATCCAGGGCATGACCGGCCTCAACGTCGCCGGCGGCATCGCCGCGCTGGAGCTCAAGTCCGAGGAGTAGGCGTAACCGACCGTCGCGGGCACCCTTCCCCCCGGGCGCCCAGCGACCTGCGGCGCGCGCGCATCGGCACCGGTGCGCGCGCGTTGCGCTTGCGGGCCCGTGCACGACCGCTGGTGCCCCCGGGGAGACTCGAACTCCCACGCCCTTGCGGGCAACAGATTTTGAGTTTGCCGCGTCTGCCGATTCCGCCACAGGGGCTCCTGGGCCGCGGCGGACAATAGCAGGCGGCGGGCCAAGGTCAACGCGGGCGCGCGCGGCTGGACGGCGGCTGCGGGCAAGGGCGGGGCCGATTGTGCACGGCCGGAGCCTCTGATACAGACGGGAGCATGGCCGCCGGGATTCGCGGAGGGACCGATGAACCGTTACCTCGCCGAGCTCTACCACGATCCGGGCATTTCGCCCGCCGCCAACGCCGCCTCGCGCAAGCGCGCGCGGGCGACGCACGAGGCGCTGCCGGGCCTGATGGCCGGGAAGGACGTCACCCTGGTGGCCGAATACCACCTCGACCCCGAGCACCGGGCGATCCTGATCTTCGATGCGCCCTCGGTCGAGGCGGTGCGCGACGTGCTGGTCCAGTCGGGCTTCATGCAGTATTGCGACGGGCGCATCTATCCGGTGAGCACGCTGAAGGAGGCGCTGGCCCGCACCAAGGACCTGCCGCCGATCGTGTAGAGCGGTCGCGCCGCTCCCCGGCCCCTGCCCCCGCGACCTTGCGCCGATTGTGCGGGCGGGCGCGCTCTGGTACATCGGCCGCATCGCCGCCCGGTCCGGCGCGGCCGCGTTCGGGACGAAGGTTTGATCCGCGCCGCCTACGACAAGGTCCTCGCGCTTTCCGCGCACCCCCAGGCCGAGCCGATCCTGGCCGGCGTCGCCTTCGTCGAAAGCTCGTTCTTCCCCGTCCCGCCCGACGCCATGCTGATCCCCATGGTGCTGGCCCGGCCCGACCGCGCCTGGCACATCGCGGCGCTGTGCACGGTGGCCTCGGTGATCGGCGGCATGCTGGGCTACGCCATCGGGTTCTACGCGTTCGAATCGTTCGGCAAGGCGCTGATCGCGTTCTACGGGCTTTCGCACGACTTCCAGGCGTTCCGCAACGCGTACCAGCAATGGGGGCTCTGGATCATCCTGATCAAGGGCATGACGCCCATCCCCTACAAGATCGTGACCATCGCGAGCGGGCTCGCCGGCTACGATTTCTGGACCTTCGTCGCCGCCTCGATCGTGACGCGCGGCGCGCGCTTCTTTTTGGTGGCGGCGCTGCTGCGCCTCTATGGCGAGCCGATCCGCCATTTCATCGAGAAGCATCTGACCTGGGTGACGACGGCGTTCCTCGCCGTGCTGGTCGGCGGGTTCGTCGCCGTGCGCTATATCGGATGAGGCCGGCGGCGGCCCTTGTCGCCCGCGCGCCGGCGGCGATCATGGCCGTCTCGGTCGCGGTGATCGCCGGCGCCTATGCGTTCGAATATATCGGCGGGCTCGCACCGTGCGAGCTCTGCCTGGCCGAGCGGGCGCCGTGGGGCGTGGCGATCATGCTGGCCGGCGTCGCCCATATCATGGACGGGCGCGCACGACGCTGGCTGGTGGGCGCGTGCGCCGTGGTGCTGCTGGCCGGCGCCGGGCTCGCCTTCTATCACGTCGGCGTGGAGCAGGGCTGGTTCGCCGGCCCGACCGCCTGCACCGGCGGGGCGGCGGGCGCGCAAACGCTCGAACAGTTGCGGCAGCAGCTGGCGCAGACCCAGCTCATCCGCTGCGACGAGGTGCAGTGGAGCCTGTTCGGCATCTCGCTGGCGGGCTACAACGTCATCCTCTCGGCCGCGCTGGCGCTGTTCGCCGCCGTCGCGGTGAAGGAGGCGCGATGACGCAAAAGCGCGAGACCGCCGACGACCGCCTGCCGGGCGATCCGACGCGCGAAGAGCTGATCGAGCGCATCATCCGGGTCGACCACGCCGGCGAGTACGGCGCGGTGCGCATCTATGCCGGCCAGCTCGCCGTGCTCGGAAGATCGCGGGCGGCGCCGGCGATCCGCGAGATGGCGGCGAAGGAGGCCGAGCATCTGGCCGCATTCGACCGGCTGGTCGCCGACCGCGCGGTGCGCCCGACCGTGCTGGCGCCCTTGTGGCACGCGGCCGGGTTCGCGCTTGGCGCGGCGACCGCGCTGATGGGCGAGCGGGCGGCGATGGCCTGCACCGAGGCGGTGGAGGAGGTGATCGACGCCCACTATGCCCACCAGGCCGCCGCCCTGGGCGAGGACGAGGCGGAATTGCGCGCCGAGATCGAGCGCTTCCGCGCCGACGAGATCGAGCACCGCGACACCGCGCGCGCCCAGGGCGCGGCCGAGGCGCCGGGACACGAGGTCCTGACCGGGGCGATCAAGGCCGGCTCGCGCCTCGCCATCTGGCTGTCGACGCGGTTTTGACGCGGGCTAGCGCGTGAGCCGCCCGCCGAACGTCTTCACCGTGCGGCCCGGGCTCGCGTTCGCCGACGCGCTGGCGGCGGGGCTCAAGGCCGAGGCGGACGGCCCCCTGGCGCTCGCCGATGTGACCGTGCTCGTCCCGACGCGGCGGGCGGTGCGGGCGATGGCCGACGCGTTCCTGCGCGTGGCGGGCGCGGACGCGACGGTCCTGCCGCGCCTCACCCCCATCGGCGACATCGACGACGACGAGATCGCGCCCGATTCGGGGCCGCTCGACCTGGCGCCCGCCATCGCGCCCTTGCGCCGCAACCTGCTGCTCGCCCGGCTGATCCGCGCGCAGGACCCGGCGCGGAGCCCGGCCCAGGCCGCGCGCCTCGCCGCCGCGCTCGCGCGCCTCCTCGACCAGGTCGAGACCGAGGGGCGCGACTTCGCCGCCCTCGCCGATCTGGTGCCCGCGCGCTACGCCGCGCACTGGCAGGTCACGCTCGACTTCCTGCGCATTCTCACCGCGCACTGGCCCGGCGTGCTGGCGGACGAGGGGTGCCTCGATCCGGCCGAAAGGCGCAACCGCGCGGCCGCTTCGCAGGTGGCGCGCTGGCGGGACGCGCCGCCGCGGGGCCGGGTAGTCGTCGCGGGCTCGACCGGCTCGATCCCGGCGACGGCCGAGCTGATCGCCGCTGTCGCCGCGCTGCCCAACGGCGCGGTCGTGCTGCCCGGCCTCGACCGCAAGATGGACGCGGAAACGCGCAAGGCGCTCACTGCCACCCATCCGCAGCACGCGATGATGCGGCTTCTCGACCGGCTGGGCGTCGCGGCCGAGGACGTCGCCGACTGGCCGGCGCCGGGCCTGGCCGAAGTGACGGCGGGCCGCGCCGCGATCGTCGCCGCCGCGATGCGCCCGGCCGCCCTCGCCCCGGCCGACCCGGCCGCGCTCGACATGACGGCGCTCGACGGGGTGACGCGGCTCGACTGCGCCGGGCCGCAGGAGGAGGCGGCGACCGTGGCGCTGGTGCTGCGCTGGGCGCTGGACGTGCCGGGGCGCACCGCCGCGCTGGTCACGCCCGACCGGGCGCTGGCGCGGCGCGTGGCGGCCGAGCTCGGCCGCTGGCAGATCGCGGTCGACGATTCGGCGGGCACGGCCCTCGACGCGACACCGCCCGGCGTGTTCCTGCGCCTCACCGCCGAGATGGCGGCGGCGCGGTTGGCGCCGGTCGCGCTGCTCGCCGCGCTCAAGCATCCGCTGGCGGCGGGGGGCATGGTGCCCGGCGCCTTCCGCGCGCGGGTGCGCCAGCTCGAGCGGCTGGTGCTGCGCGGCCCGCGCCCGGCGCCGGGGTTCGCGGGTCTCGACGCGGCGCTCGAAGCCTCGGACCGGGACGAGGCGCCTTCCGTGCGGCGCTGGCTCGCCGGCATCGCGGCGGCTTCCGAGGAGTTCCTGGCACTGGTCGCCGCGCCGCGCGCCGAGGTGGGCGCGCTGCTCGCCGCACACGCCGCCTTCGCCCAGCGCCTGGCCGCGACCGACGACGACCCGGAAGGCCGGAACCTCTGGGCGGGCGAGGCGGGCGAGGCGCTGGCCGGGTTCGTTGCCGAGCTTTCCGACGCCGCGCGCGCCTTCGGCCCGGTCGCGGGCGCGGAGTGGCCTTCACTCCTCGCCGCGCTGATCGAGGGGCAGGTGGTCAGGCCGCGCTGGGGGCGCCATCCGCGCCTCGCCATCTGGGGGCCCTTGGAGGCGCGGCTGCAGCGCGCCGACGTGCTGGTGCTGGGCGGGCTCAACGAGGGGACGTGGCCGCCCGATCCCGGCGCCGACCCGTGGCTCAGCCGGCCGATGCGCGCCGACTTCGGCCTGCCGCCGCCGGAATGGCGCATCGGGCTTTCGGCGCACGATTTCGCCCAGGCCTTCTCCGCGCCAACCGTGGTGCTGACCCGCGCGACGCGCGTCGCCGGCGCGCCGACCGTACCCTCGCGCTGGCTGCTGCGTCTCGAGGCTATCGCGCCGCGCCTCAAGGCGGAGGACGAGCGGAACCGGCGGCTCGGCCCCGATCCCGTCGACCTCGCCGCGCTGCAGGCGGGGCTCGACGATCCCGCGGGCGAGCCGAAGCCGGTATCGCGCCCGGCGCCCTGCCCGCCCGTCGCGGCGCGGCCGCGCAAGCTATCGGTCACGCGGATCGAGGCGTGGATGCGCGACCCCTACGCGATCTATGCCGAGTATGTGCTCGGGCTGCGCGCGCTCGACCCGATCGACGCCGACCCCGGCGCGGCGGAGCGCGGCATGTTCGTTCACGCCGCGCTCAACCGCTTCGTGCGCGAGTTCCCCGACCGCCTGCCGGCGGCGGCGCGCGAGCGGCTGCTGGAGCTCGGGCGCGCGGCGTTCGGCGCGGCGCTGGAGCGGCCGGGCGTCTGGGCCTTCTGGTGGCCGCGCTTCGCGCGCATCGCCGACTGGGTGATCGAGACCGAGCGTGCCCGCCGCCCCGCCTGGCGCACGATCGCCTCCGAAGCGTCGGGCGAGACCGCCATCGCCGGCGCACGGCCCTTCGTGCTGAACGCGCGCGCCGACCGGCTGGACGCGGGGCCGGCCGGCCTCGCCATCATCGACTACAAGACCGGCGGCGTGCCCGCCAAGAAGGACATCGCGCTCGGGCTGTCGCCGCAGCTCGCCCTCGAGGCGGTGATCGCCGAGCGCGGCGGGTTCGCCGGCGTGCCCGCGGGCGCGGTGGCGGCGCTCGCCTTCTGGCAGCTCTCGGGCGCCGACCCGGCGGGCAAGGACGTCGCGGCCGGCGACGACATCCGCGCGCTGATCGACCAGGCGGCTTCGGGGATCGAGCGGCTGGTGCGCGCCGTTCGACGATCCGGCGACGCCCTACCTCTCGCAGCCCTGGCCCGCCAAGGCGCCGCGCTATTCCGACTACGCGCGCCTCGCCCGCGTCAAGGAATGGTCCGCCGGCGGGGGCGAGGAATGATGGCAAGATTTACCGCCAATTACCCCTCTCCCTGTCCCTCCCCCTCACGGGGGGAGGGTTGGGGAGGGGGGTCCACTTTCCGGCATGGCGGCGCCTTGCCATGACCGCACCGTCCGCCATTCTCGCCGATGCGACGCGGCGGCAGCGCCAGGCGGCGGCGCCCGGCGCGTCGGTGTGGGTGGACGCCTCGGCCGGCACCGGCAAGACCAAGGTGCTGGTCGACCGCGTGCTCGCCCTGCTGCTCGACGGCGCGGCGCCGGAGAAGCTGCTCTGCCTCACCTACACCCGCGCGGCGGCTGCGGAGATGGCGAACCGGATCAACGACCGGCTGGCGAAATGGGCGACAGCGCCCGAGCCGGAGCTGCGCGAGGCGCTGGCCGAGCTTTCCGGCGCGGAGCCCGCCCGCGAGCGCATCGGCCTCGCGCGCCGCCTGTTCGCCCGCGCGCTCGACGCGCCGGGCGGGCTCAAGATCATGACCATCCACGCCTTCTGCCAGTCGCTGATCGCGCGCTTCCCGCTCGAGGCCGGGATCGCGCCGCATTTCGAGCTGATGGACGAGCGCTCGGCGTCGGAGGCGCTGGCGTCGGCGCGCGAGGCGGTGCTGGCGCGCGCCCGCGCCGAACCGGACGGCACGCTCGCCAAGGCGGTCGGCATCGTCGCCGGCTGGGCGCACGAGGACCGCGCGCAGGACGTGCTGGCCCAGCTTGCGCGCGAGCGCGGGCGGCTGAAGCGCCTGTTCGACACGCTGGGCCTCGACGGGCTGGTGGCGCGCCAGCGCGAACGGCTCGGGCTCGACGCCGACGAGACGGCGGCGTCGGTGATCGACGCGGCGTGCGCCGACGGGGCGTTCGACCACGTCGGATTGAAGCGCTGCATCGCGGCGCTGCTCGACGGCCAGAAGACCGACGTCGCACGCGGCAACATCATCGCCGCCTGGTTCGCCGATCCCGCGGCACGCGCCGACGGGTTCGCCGAGTACGCGAAGGCGTACCTCACCAAGGAGGATACGATCCGCGCGCGGCTTGCGACGAAGGGAATTGACGCCACGTTCGGCGACATTCTGCGCATCGAGGCGGAGCGCGTGCTGGCCGCCATCGAGCGCTGCAAGAAGATCGCCGTCGCCGAGGCGAGCGCCGCGCTGGTCACCTTCGCCGCCGCGCTGATCGACGCCTACGAGCGCAACAAGGCGGACGACGCCGCGCTCGACTACGACGATTTGGTGCTGGCGGCACGCGCGCTGCTGGCGCGGGACGGCGGCGCGTCCTGGGTGCTCTACAAGCTCGACGGCGGCGTCGACCACATACTGATCGACGAGGCGCAGGACACCTCGCCCGCGCAATGGGCGGTGGTCGCCGCGCTGGCCGAGGAGTTCTTCGCCGGCGAAGGCGCCAGCGAGGCCGTGCGCACCGTGTTCGCCGTGGGCGACGCCAAGCAGTCGATCTTCAGCTTCCAGGGCGCCGACGTGGCGGCGTTCGCGGCGATGCGCGCCCATTTCCGCGAGCGCGTCGAGGCGGCCGAGCGCCACTTCCTGCCCATCCCGCTCGACATCTCGTTCCGCTCGACCGATGCGGTGCTCGCCGCCGTCGACGCCGTGTTCGCGCGCGCAGACGCGCGCGACGGTCTGGGCGACCTCGACGTGCGCCATCGCGCCGCGCGCGAGGGCCAGGCGGGACTGGTGGAGCTGTGGCCCGCCATCGCGCGCGAGAAGGAGGACGAGCCCGCGCCGTGGACGCTGCCGCTCGAGGTGCGCGGCGAGGACGCGCCCGATCTGCGCCTCGCCCGGGCGATCGCCGCACGGATCGCGCGCTGGATCGCCGACGGCGAAATCCTGGAAAGCCAGGCGCGGCCGATCCGCGCCGGCGACGTGATGGTGCTGGTCGGCCGCCGCACCGGCTTCGTCGACGCGCTGGTGCGCGAGCTGAAGCGGCTGTCCGTGCCGGTCGCCGGCATCGACCGGATGGTGCTGACCGACCAGGCGGCCGTCGAGGATCTGATCGCGCTCGGCCACTTCCTGCTGCTGCCCGAGGACGATTTGACCTTGGCCGAGGTGCTGAAAGGACCGCTCTACGGCATCGACGACGAACGGCTTTTCCGCCTGGCCCACGGCCGGCCCGGCACGCTCTGGGCGGAGTTGCAGCGCCGGGCCGGGGACGATCCCGCCCTCGCGCGGGCGCACGAGGAGCTTTCGGCGCTGCTTGCCCGCGCCGACTTCGTGGCCCCGTTCGAGCTTTACGCCGAGCTGCTTGGCCCGCGCGGCGGGCGCGCGCGGATTCTCGCCCGGCTCGGACGCGACGCGCGCGATCCGCTCGACGAGTTCCTGTCGCTCGCCCTCGCCTACGAGGCGGCGCACCCGCCGGCGCTGCAGGGGTTCCTGCACTGGCTCGCGGCCGGCGAGGCCGAGATCAAGCGCGACCTCGAGCACGGGCTGCGCGACGAGGTGCGCATCCTCACCGTGCACGGCGCCAAGGGGCTGCAGGCGCCCATCGTGTTTTTGCCCGACACGATGGCGGGGCCGCGCCCGGGCAACGCGGTGCTCTGGCTGGGAGACGAGGGCGGGCCGGACGACGTGCCGTTGTGGGCGCCGCGGAGCGAGGTGGAGGATCCGGTGTGCCGGCGGGCGCGCGACGCGGCGGCCGAGGCGGCGGCGCGCGAGCGCCATCGCCTGCTCTACGTCGCCATGACGCGGGCGGAGGACCGGCTTTACGTCTGCGGCCATCGCGGCGTGAATAAGCCCCCGGCCGGCTGCTGGTACGAGCTGGTCGAAGCGGCGCTGCCGGGCATCGCCCAGCCGGTCGAGATCGACCTGACCGAACTCTCGCCGGCCGGCTGGCGCGGGCCGGGCTTCCGCCTCGCCACCGCCCAGCGCGCCAAGCCCGAGCGGCTGGGGGCGGAGCGCGCCGCCCAGCCGGCGCCCCAGCGCACGCGGCCCGACTGGGCGCGGGGCGCACCGCCCGCCGAGCCCGCACCCCGCCCGCTCTCCCCGTCGCGGCCGGAGGGCGACGAGCCGCCGGTCGCCCCGCCGCTCGCCGCCGGCTCGGACGCGGGGTTCCGCCGCGGCATCCTGATCCACCGGCTGCTGGAGGCCCTGCCCGACATTGCGCCCGAGGCGCGGCGCGAGGCGGCCGAATCCTTCCTCGCCCGGCCCGCCCATCGGCTGGACGCGGCGGCGCAGGCCGAGATCGCGGACGAGGTGCTGGCCGTGCTCGCCGATGCGCGGTTCGCTCGCGTGTTCGATCCCGCCGCGCGCGCCGAGGTGGCGGTCTCGGGCATGGTGGCGGGGCGGCTGGTCGCGGGCCAGGTGGACCGGCTGGCGGTCACCGCTGACGAGGTACTGGTGGTCGACTACAAGTCGAACCGCCCGCCGCCGCAGGGCGCGGCCGAGACGCCCGTGCTCTATCTGCGCCAGATGGCGGCCTACCGCGCGGTGCTCGCCCGCATCTGGCGCGACCGGCCGGTGCGCTGCGCCATATTGTGGACCGCGGGGCCGGCTCTGATTCCCCTGCCCGACGCGATGCTCGACCGCTTCGCGCCGGATGGACTTGGGCCGTAAGCGCGACGTAATCTCCGCCAGGTCGGGGCGCACAAAGGGGCGCGCGGTCATGGCAGCGACGCGGAAGCCGGACGAGGCGCTGGCTCGGGAGAACGAAGCCCTCCGCGCGGAAATGGCCGCACTGCGCGCCGAACTTGCCTGGGCGCGCGAGCAGCAGGCGGCCACGGCGGAGATATTGGGCACCATTGCGGCGTCACCGTCCGAAGCGCGCCGCGCCCTCGATGCCATCGCCAGCGCCACGGCGCGCTTGTTTTCCGCCGCCGGGGCGACCATCCGCACGCTGCATGGCGACAGGCTGCGGATTGCGGGATCGAGCGGCTTGGCGGGCGATTACCTGCTCGCGGCCGTCGGCGAGGAATATCCCGCGACGCCCGACCGGCTGCCCGGCGCAACCGTGGTCGAAAAGCGCCAGATTCACATTCCGGACATCAAGGACCCCGGGCCCGGACGCGAGAACTGGCCCGGCTGGGGACCGCAGCTCGCCGCCGGCATCCGGACGGTCGTGGGCACGCCGCTGATGCGGGGGGTTGAGGCGATCGGCGCACTGATGGTGCAGCGCGCGGAGCTCAAGCCATTCACCGGCGAGGAACTGGCGCAGCTCCGCAACTTCGCCGACCAGGCGGTGATCGCCATCGAGAACGCGCGGCTTCTTGCCGAGCTGCGCGAGTCGCTCGAATACCAGACCGCGACCAGCGAAGTGCTGAAGGCGATCAGCCGGTCGACCTTCGAGGTCGAACCCGTGCTGCAAACGATGGTCGAAACGGCGGCCCGGCTGTGCAAGGCGGCGAGCGGCGGGGTGTTCCGCAAGGACCCGGACGGGATGTTCCGCTTCGTTGCCGGCTATTCGCTGATGCCGGAATACATCGCGCACGAGGAGAGCACGCCGATCGCGCCCGGCCGCGGCTCGGTGATCGGGCGCGCTGCGCTCGCCGGAAAGACGGTGCAGATTCTCGACGCGTTCACCGACGACGAATACGACGACGTGCAGAAGGCGGCGGCGCGCCTTTCGGGCATCCGTTCGATGATTGGCGTCCCGCTGATGCGCGACGGCGAGATGATCGGTGCGTTTGGGATGGCCCGCGCCGAGGTGCAGCCCTTCACGCCCCGCCAGATCGATCTCGTCACGACGTTCGCCGACCAGGCGGTCATCGCCATCGAGAACGCCCGGCTGCTCGCCGAGCTGCGCGATTCGCTGGAGCGCCAGACGGCGACCTCGGAGGTGCTGAGCGTGATCTCCTCATCGCCGGGCGAACTAGGGCCGGTCTTCGAGACGATCCTGGAGAACGCGACCCGTATTTGCGAGGCCCAGACGGGGCTTCTGCACCGCTTTGATGGCGAGGCTATGGAGCTGATGGCCGGGCGTGGCACCGCAATGCGCTATGCCGATCAGATGAAGCGCCTGAAGCCGCTCCCGGAGTTCTCGTACGGCCGCATGATCCAAAAGCGGGAAGTGGTCCATGTACACGACATGGCGGCTATGCCCGAATATGTAGAGCGGACGAACCCTGCGGCCGTCGCTTCGGTAGACATCCACGGCGCGCACACATGCCTTTTCGTGCCGATGCTGAAGGAGGATCAGCTCGTCGGCAGCCTGGTCTTCCATCGCAAGGATGTGCGCCCTTTCACGGACAAGCAGATCGAGCTTGTCGAGAGCTTCGCCGACCAGGCCGTCATCGCCATTGAAAACGCGCGTCTGCTCACAGAGCTTCGCGGCTCGTTGGAGCGCCAGACCGCAATGTCGGACGTGCTGAGCATCATTTCCACCTCTCCCGGTGAACTCGGCCCGGTCTTCGAGACCATGCTGGAACGGGCCGTTGCGATATGCGAGGCGCAGTGCGGCTTGATCTACCGGGTGCGCGAAAGCGCGATGCAGGTCATGGCCGAGTGGAACATACCGCCGGCCTACTCCGAATATCGCCGGACCCATCCGCACTCGGGCGGTGGCGCGCTGGGGCAGATGCTCACGACGCTGGCGCCCTTCCACGTACCCGACTCGGTCGACAGTGAAGGGTATCGTCGGGGAAATCCAGACAGCGTGGCCGCAGTTGAGCTCGCCGGGGCTCGCACCGTGATCTATGTTCCGATGCTCAATGATGGCGCGATCGTCGGCTTCATCGCCCTGTTCCGCAAGGAGCCCCGATCGTTTGACGAGTTGCACATCTCGCTGCTGCAAGGCTTTGCCGACCAGGCGGTGATTGCCATCGAGAATGCGCGGCTGCTCTCCGAACTCCGCGAGTCGCTGGAGCGGCGCACCGCCATCGCCGAGGTGCTGCAGGTGATCTCGTCCTCGCCGGGCGAATTGCAGCCCGTGTTCGAGACGATGCTGGAAAATGCCGTGCGCCTGTGCGAGGCGGCAGGCGGCGGTGTGTTGCGCGTGGCGGAAGGACGGTTTATTCGAGTCGCCGCTCGCAGCATAACCGCGCATCTTTCGGTGCCCGGCGAAATCGCCTACGAGCCCGGTGGCCCTCCAATGCGTATGCTCGAAGGCCGGTGCACCGTCCACGTGCCCGACCTGGCTGCGGAGCTCGCGGAGCGGCCTGAGATGTCGACGGCACGCGCCGCTTATGACAGCGGGGTGCGCACCCTCGTCTGGGTGCCGATGGTGAAGGACGGCGACGTCGTCGCTGCCTTCGTGCTGCAGCGCTACGAAGTCCGGCCCTTCACGGAGTTGCAGATTGCGCTGATCGAAAATTTCGCCTCGCAGGCCGTGATCGCCATCGAGAATGCGCGGCTCCTCGCCGAACTGCGCGAGGCGCGCGACGCGGCGGAGCGGAACCTTGTCGATCTGCGCGCGGCGCAGGCGAATTTGATCCAGGCGGAGAAGATGGCGTCGCTGGGCCAGCTCACCGCGGGCATCGCGCACGAGATCAAGAACCCCTTGAACTTCGTCAACAACTTCGCCGGGCTTTCGGTCGAGCTTCTCGACGAGCTGAAGGAGGCGCAGGCTCAGGCCGTCGCGGCACTTGGCGCCGACAAGCGGGCCGCGGTCCAAGAGACGATCGAGCTGCTCACCGGCAACCTCCAGAAGATCGCTGAGCACGGGCAACGGGCCGACGGCATCGTCAAATCCATGCTCGCCCATTCGCGCGGCGGCTCGGGCGAGCGGCAGGAGGTCGACCTCAATGCGCTGGTGGACGAGGCGCTCAATCTGGCGTTCCACGGCGCACGGGCGCAGGATGCGAGCTTCAACGTCGCGTTGGAGCGCGATTTCGACCGCGCCCTCGGTCCCATCGAGGTGGTGCCGCAGGATTTGACCCGCGTGTTCCTCAATTTGTTCGGCAACGGGTTCTACGCCGCGCACAAGAAGCGGCGCGCGGGGGCGGGGCCGGACTATGCCCCCACCGTCCGCGTCGCGACGCGCGATGCGGGCGCGGCGGTCGAGATCCGCATCCGCGACAACGGCACCGGAATCGCGCCCGAGATCCGCGACAAGCTGTTCGAGCCGTTCTTCACCACCAAGCCGACCGGCGAGGGCACCGGGCTCGGGCTTTCGATCAGCTACGAGATCGTCACCCGCCAGCATGGCGGCGCCATCGCGGTGGCGAGCGAACCGGGGGAGTTCACCGAGTTCGCCATCACCCTGCCGAAGCGGTTCGGGGCCGGCGCCGCGGGCTGACGGCGCGCGCGGCCGCCTGCCCGACGGCGCGGCCTTTGCCCGAAATGCAGGCAGGTTGCGCCGCCGGACCGGACCCCGCCGCGGCGATGCGGCCCATCAACCCGTTGAAATCGCTAACGGTGCCGGGAGTGCTTGCGGCTGGCACGCTTTTTGCAGTGCAGCATCTCGGGCGCCGCGCGCGTCCGCAGACGTGAGGGTGGCGATGAGTGGCAAGGTGATTTCGATGGGCGAGCCGCAACCGGACGCGGTCGAGGCGTATCGCCAGGGTTGGGCGGCGGGGCTGACGGGTCGCGGCCCCGGCCTTGCCGGCAGCGCGGCGCCGGACGCCGAGACCGGCGCTTCGGACTCCCCTGCCGCGCCGGGGACGGGGTCCGGCGTCCCGTGCCGCAACGGTAGGCATACGACCTTGCGCCTGGCGCCGCCGGGCGGGGAGCTGACCGCGGCGCGGCTTCACGCGGCCGCCGCGGTGGCGCGCCGCTGGGGCGACGGCGAGGCCGAGGTCACGCCGGACGGCGGGCTGGCGCTGGGCGGGATCGCGACGCATGCACTTGACGCGGCGCGGTCGGCGCTGGCGGCGGCGGGGCTCGAAGTCGCCGATGCGCGTATCGCGCGCGGCGGGGTTCGCCGCGGCCATGTCGGGATCGTCCCGCAGCGGACGCGCGGCCGGCACGATGTCGGGGTCGCGCTGCCGGCCGGTCTTCTTACCGCCCACCAGATGGACGGGCTCGCGATCGTCGCCGCGCTGCACGGGACGGGGCGCGTCTTCCTGACCCAGCGCCAGAACGCCGTCGTGCCGGACGTGGCGGGCCTCGCCCTCGGCGCCGTCGAGCGCCGGGTGCGTGCGATGGGGCTCGACCTCCGGCCGGGCGTCGCCGCCGCGGGGCTCACGGTCCGCACCGACGGGCTGGGCGAAGGCGCGGCGCGCGCTTTGCGCGCCGAGGCCCGCGCCCTTTGCCGCCACCTCGACCGCTGTGTGGTCATCGACCGGGCGGTGGCCATCGTCATCGGCACCGTTCCCGGAATTGGCACGGCCGATATCGCCCTCCGCGGCGCAACCGGCGCGGACGGGGTGGTCGTGCGCTACGACGTGCTGCTCGCCGGCCCCGGCGGGACGGCGCGCGCGATCCTGGCCGCCCTGCCGGCCGCCGATCTTCCCGGCGCGCTGGGCCGGCTGCTCCACGGCTGGCTGCGCTGCCGCGGCCCCGGCGAGCCGTTCCAGGCCTTCGCCCGACGGCTCCCCGACACGACCCTGGGCGCGATGCTGGTCGGCGCGGCATAGGCGGCGTGTGCCGCCGTTAACGAAATTTTATTACACAACAGGGTAAAAAATTTGCTGCATCGCCCAAAAACGTTGGATTTTTGACACAGTTTTGTTACTTTGAGTCGTACCGGAACGCGTCACGAACCGGAGGCTGCGTGGGGTATTTCAAGCCGGCGCTCGTTGCAGCGGGCGTCCTGGGGGTCGCGAGTGCGTTGTCGGCCGGCACCGCCGGCGCCGTGGAGCCTGCGCCGGCGGCCCTGCCGGCAGCGACCGCGCCAGTCGCGATCCAGACGGCCCGGGCGGTGATGCCGCCGCCGGCCTATGCCGATCCGGAATTTACCCTCCTCACCCTGCAGGGCAAGCGCGTGAAGTGGGGCGCGCCGCGCCTCGGCCGGGGCGCCATCGTCACCTACGCCTTCGTCACAAGCGAGACGGCGCGCGACCCGGCGATCAACTGCCGCGCGCTGGTGCCGATCGCCGGCCATCTGCCGCATGCGCGCGTGGGCGCGCCCGACTTCGCCGCCGGCGTGCGCCGTGCGATGAACGCCTGGTCGGCCGCCGCCAACGTGCAGTTCGTGCCGGCCCGCGACCCGGCGACGGCCGACCTCCTGATCGGCGGGCAGAAGACGCCGCGCGGCATCGCCTTCACCGACGTCGAGCGCGACCCGCATGCCGCCGGGCCGGTCGCCCCCATCGCCCGGGCGGCGATCTGCTTCAACCTGGAGCTGCCGTGGGAGGCGCGGATGGACGGCGATGCGCGCACGCCCGACATCTCCTATGTCGCGGCGCACGAGCTCGGCCACGTCATCGGGCTCGACCACGCCTGGGGGCGCGACAAGATCATGCGCTTCCAGTACGACGAGCTGTTCGACACGCCGCAGCCGGCGGACCTGGCCGGCGCCGTCGATCTGTACGGCCCGGCCCATGGGATGGCGCCGCAGATCGCCACGGTTCCCGCCGCCCGCGTGCACTAGGGGCGTCGCCGCAAGGGTGACGCGGCGGCTTCCTGGGCCTAGCTTGCCGGCATGACCGAGCCGGCGCCGCTTTACACAATCGGCCATTCGCGCCACCCGATCGGGCGCTTCGTCGCGCTGCTGGCGGGGCACCGGATCGCACGGGTGGTGGACGCGCGCTCGCGACCGTTCTCGCGCTTCAACCCGCAGTTCAACCGCGAGCGCCTGGCCCGCGCGCTGGAGGCGGCTGGGATCGCCTACGACTGGCAAGGGGCGGCACTGGGCGGACGGCCCGAGGATTCCGCCTTCGTCCTGGCGGACGGCGCGCTCGACCGCGAGGCGATGTGGCGCTGGGAGAAGCTGGTAGCGGCGCTCGACGCGGTCGCGGCGGCGGCGCGCGAGGCGCCGGTCGCACTGCTCTGCGCCGAGGAGGACCCGCTTCGCTGCCACCGCCGCACCCTCCTGACCCCGCCGATGGCGGCGCGCGGGTTCGCAATCTTCCACATCCGCGGCGACGGGCGCCTCGAGCCGGAAGGCGCGCTGGCCGACCCCCAGGCCGACTTGTTCGACGCCGCCCCGCCGCGCCGGCGCTGACCGCCCGCAAGGCCCCCACCCCCTCCCGCAACGCCTTGATTTATAAATAAATCCATCGATTGGCACGATTCTTGCTGGGCGCAGGGCGGGTTGGCCGGCGCGACCGGCCGCGGGCTTCGGCCCGAATCGTGGAGAGGCCGATGGGGAATGAGCCCCTGAATGCGAAGTGGCTCCTGGCCGGGTTGATCGTGGCGGGCAGCGTGCTGACCGGCGCGGCCTTCCTGCTGCTGGTCGGCTGGCACTTCTAGGACGGCTACGGGGTCGGAAGCGGCCGAGTACCGCCGCGGCCTGCCCCGGGCCGCGCCGTCCCGGGCGACCGGGACCGTGCGGCGTGGGCGGGGCCGCCCGCCGGAAGGACGGGTTACGCACGCCCAGCCCCGCCCTTCCTCCTCCGCTTCCCCCCACGGGGCGGAGTGCGGGCGGCCCCGTTTCCCGCAATCAGGCCGGGCGCGCGAGCGCGCGCCAGCCGATGTCGCGGCGGCAGAACCCTTCGGGCCAGTCGATGGCGTCGACCGCGCGGTAGGCGCGCTCGCGAGCGCGGGCGACGTCCGTGCCGAGCGCGGTGATCCCCAGCACCCGTCCGCCGTCGGCGAGCACGCGGTCACCGTCGGCGCGCGTGCCGGCATGGAAGATCGTCACGCCGTCGATGGCGGCGGCACGGGCGAGCCCCGTGATCTCGCTGCCCTTGGCGTAGGCGCCGGGATAGCCCTTGGCCGCCATCACCACGCAGACGCTCGCCGCATCGTCCCAGCGCAGGTCGAAATGGGCGAGCTGGCCGTCGCGCGCGGCGATCAGCGCCGGCAGCAGGTCGGACTTGAGCCGGACCATCAGCGCCTGGCATTCGGGATCGCCGAACCGGACGTTGTATTCGAGGAGCTTCGGCCCCTCCGCCCCGATCATCAGCCCGGCGTAGAGGACGCCCTTGTACGGTGTGCCGGCGGCGGCGAGCGCGGCGACGGTCGGGCGCACGATGCGCGCCATCACGGTCTCGCAGAGCGCGGGATCGAGGATCGGCGCCGGCGAGTAGGCGCCCATGCCGCCGGTATTGGGGCCGGTGTCGCCGTCGCCGACCCGCTTGTGGTCCTGCGCGGTGGCGAGGGGAAGCGCCGTCTCGCCGTCGACGAGCGCGAAGAAGCTCGCCTCCTCGCCTTCCAGGAACTCCTCTACGACCAGTTCGGCGCCGGCCTCGCCGAACGCGCCGCCCAGCATGTCGTCGATCGCCGCCTCGGCCTGGGCGGGGGTTTCGGCGACGACCACGCCCTTGCCCGCCGCCAGCCCGTCCGCCTTGACCACGATCGGCGCGCCGTGACGGCGGACGAAGTTCTTTGCCTTTTCGGCGTCGGCGAAACGCCCATAGGCTGCGGTCGGGATGTCGTGCTTCGCGCACAGGTCCTTGGTGAAGCCCTTGGAGGCTTCGAGCTGCGCGGCCGCCGCGCTGGGCCCGAACGATTTGATGCCCGCCGCCTCCAGCCTGTCCACGAGGCCGGCGACCAAAGGCGCCTCGGGCCCGACGACGACGAAGTCGATTCGCTCGTCCGTCGCGAATTTCACCAGACCTGCGAGATCGTCGGCGGCAATGGGCACGCAAATCGCGTCGGCGGCGATGCCGGCATTGCCCGGTGCGCAGTAGAGCGCGTCGACCAGCGGCGACGCCGCGATCGCCCACACCAGCGCGTGCTCGCGCCCGCCGCCCCCGACGACCAGGATTTTCATGCGCGACCCGTCCGTATCATCACGCCCGTCCTTTAGCATAGAATGAGAGTCGCGATGACCGGCAACGGCTCGATTTCCGAACAGGCCCGCGCGGCGCTGGGCGCCAACCTTGCCGAGTACACGGTGAGCGAGGTCGCCTTCGCCGTGAAGCGCACGCTCGAGGGCGCGTTCGAGCGCGTGCGCGTGCGCGGCGAGGTGTCACGCCCGAACTACCATTCGTCGGGCCACCTCTATTTCACGCTGAAGGATGCGGACGCGGTGCTCGACGGGGTGTGCTGGAAAACCGGCGTGAGCAAGCTCGGGCTCCGCCTCGAGGAGGGGATGGAGGTCGTCTGCACCGGGCGCATCTCGTCCTACCCGCGCTCGTCGAAATACCAGCTTGTCGTCGAATTGGTGGAGCTGGCCGGCGCCGGCGCGCTCCTGAAGCTGCTGGAGGACCGGCGGAAGCGTCTCGCCGCCGAGGGCCTGTTCGACGAGGCACGGAAGAAGCCGATCCCGTTCCTGCCCGAGACGATCGGCGTCGTCACCTCGCCCACCGGCGCGGTGATCCGCGACATCCTGCACCGCCTGGCCGACCGGTTCCCGCGCCACGTGGTGCTGTGGCCCGTGCCGGTCCAGGGCGAGGGCGCGGCCGAGAAGATCGCCGCGGCCATCGCGGGGTTCAACGCGCTGCCCAAAGGCGGCGCGGTCGCACGGCCCGACGTGCTGATCGTCGGGCGCGGCGGGGGCAGTTTGGAGGATCTCTGGGCGTTCAACGAGGAGGTGGTGGTGCGCGCCGCCGCGGCCTCGGACATTCCGCTGATCTCGGCGGTGGGGCACGAGACCGACACGACCCTGATCGATTTCGCCGCCGACAAGCGCGCGCCGACGCCCACCGCCGCGGCCGAGATGGCAGTGCCGGTGCGCGCGGAACTCGCCCAGCAGGTGCTCGATTGTTCGCGCCGCATGGTCGGCTGCATGGCGCGCAATCTGGAGGAGGCGCGGACGCGGCTGCGCGCCGAGGCACGCGGCCTGCCCGATCCCGGGCGCCTGCTCGAAGACGCGATGCAGGACCTCGACGGCGAGCGCGAGCGGCTGGAGAACGCGATGGCCGGCTTCCTCGCGCTCCGCACCGAGCGCGTCGCCGCGGCGCGCCCGCGCCATCCGCGCGAGATACTGGTCCAGGCCGCCCAGCGCGTCGCGGATTTCGGCGTGCGCCTTGCGCCCGCGACGCAGGGCCTCCTCGCCCGCCGGACGGAGAATTTCGCGACGCTCGACGCCGCCGCGCGCATGCGCCGCTGCGCGACGCGCCGCGTCGAGGACGCGACCCGCCATCTCGCGCACACGGCGCAGATACTGGAGTCACTCTCCTACCAGCGCGTGCTGGAGCGCGGCTTCGTGCTGGCCCGCGACGAACGGGGCGAGCCGGTCACCGCGGCGGCCGCGACCGCGCCCGGCATGGCGCTGTCGCTGCGCTTCCACGACGGCGAGGTGCCCGCAACGGTCACAAGCGGCACGGGCGCGGCGCGGCCCGCGCGCAAGCCGCGCAAAACGCCCTCCGACGACGAGGACCAGGGCAGCCTGTTGTAGCGCCTACCGCCCGAGGTGCTTTTTCAAGCGCGGGAAGACCTTGAGCGCGTTCTCCTCGAAGATGATCTTCTTCTGCGCGTCGCTGATCTTCGCCGCGTCGACGTAGCGCTTGGTGTCGTCGTAGTCGAACCCGGTGGTCGGGTCGATGCCGCGCACCGCGCCCACCATCTCGGACGCGAACAGGATGTTCTTGGTCGGGATCACGTTGGTGAGCAGGTCGATGCCCGGCTGGTGATAGACGCACGTGTCGAAATAGACGTTCTTCATCACGTGCTCGTCGAGGAGCGGCTTCTTCAGGTTCTGCGCCAGGCCGCGATAGCGCCCCCAGTGGAACGGCACCGCACCGCCGCCGTGCGGGATGATGAAGCGCAGGTTCGGGAAGTCCTTGAACAGATCGCCGGTGATGAACTGCATGAAGCAGATCGTGTCGCCCGCGATGTAGTGCGCGCCGGTGTGGTGCACCGCCGGATTGCACGAGGCCGAGACGTGGATCATCGCCGGCACGTCGAGCTCGCATATCTTCTCGTAGAGCGGATACCACCACTTGTCGGCGAGCGACGGCTCCTTCCAGTAACCGCCGGAGGGGTCGGGGTTGAGGTTGCAGCCGACGAAGCCCAGCTCGTTGACGCAGCGCTCGAGCTCGGCGATGCAGTTCTTCGGGTCGACGCCGGGCGATTGCGGGAGCTGGCAGACGCCGATGAAGTTCTCCGGGAACAGCCCGACCACGCGATGGATCAGGTCGTTGCAGGCCGTGGACCAGTGCTCGCTGGTCGTCGCGTCGCCGATATGGTGGCCCATGCCGGCCGCGCGCGGCGAGAAGATGGTGAGGTCGGTGCCGCGCTCGCGTTGAAGCTTCAATTGGGCGCCCTCGATCGAGGCGCGGATCTGGTCGTCGGTGATCTTGAGCGCGGCGGGTGTCGGCTGCTTCTTCTCCTTCAGCGCCGCGATCTGCGCGTCGCGGTAGTCCTGCAGCTCCTTCGGCGCGGTGGTGTAGTGGCCGTGGCAATCGATGATCATGACGTTGGTTCTCCGTATCTCGTTACTTCGCCCGGCCGGCGAGCTCGAGGCCCTTGTTGAGCCCGGCGTAGCTGCGCGTCGGCGCCGGCATCAGGAAGCGGTAGCCCTCGGCCAGAACGCGCTCCACATTGTTGGCGTCGACGTGCGGATGGCCGACCGGCACGTTGTGCTTCTTGCAGATCGAGCGGATCTCGGTCATGGCGCCCAGGAGGTCGGGATGGTCGTACTGGCGCGCGCAGCCGAGTTCCTGCGACAGGTCGCCCTCGCCGATCAGGCAGACGCCGATGCCCGGCACCTTGCCCAGCATGTCGTCGAGGTTCTTGATGGCCAGCGTCTCCTCGATCATCAGGATGACCAGCACCTCGCCGTCCGGCGCGAGCGGCCAGACGTCGGCCTTCTTGTAGTATTCCTGCTGGGTGAGGCCCCAGTAGCGCGCCGCGGCGCCGGGCGCGTCGCCGCGGATGCCGGCAGGCTCGAAGATCGGCTTCGAGGGAAGGCGCGGATAGCGGCAGGCGGCGACCGCGTTGTAGGCCTGGTCGACCGTCGAGACATGCGGCCAGACGATGCCGTAGGCGCCGAGGTCGAGCGCCTGCTTGGCCGGCCACTGGCTCATCTCGACGCCGTTGGGCGGGATGCGCACCATCGGCGTCACCGGAGGCGCGAGCGTTCCGCCGGTCACGATCTGGCGCCGGTTCAGCATGTATTGCAGGCAGTCGCGCAGCGCGCGGATGTCGTACGGGCCGTGCTCCATCTCGTAGACGATGCCGTCGTACTTCGAGGCGGCGAAGGCCAGCGTCTCCTCGATGTCGGTGCGGGCGAACGCGGTGAAGGCGGGCTTGCCCTCCTCCAGCGCCTTGATCACGCCGTTGAGACGCGGAATGTCGGCCATGGCTTCTCCCCAGTGTTCTTGCCGCCCCGCGCTGGCGTCCGGGGCGCATCGCTTGCCGGTGGCTTACGCCACCTCGCGCCGCCGCGCAAGGCAGGGCGGCGCAAGGCGCCGGCGCGTCAGTTCGTCTTGCGCAGCTTGGCGAGCTCGGCGCGGTAGGCCGCGAGCACGTGCGCCCCGTCCGGCGTACGCTTGACGAAATCCTGCGCGATGGGCGCCAGGAGCTTCTTCCACTTCTCCGACTGCTCGTCCGTAAGGGTCGAGCAGTGGTGGCCCGGCAGATGGCAGGTGTAGTTGCGCAACTCGGCCTCGACCGTGTCGGACAGGTTTCCCATCAGCCGCGAATACGGCTCGCCCGCGTTCTTGTCGATTGCGGCCTTGGCCTTGGCCGGCAGGCGCTCGTACGCCCCCTTGTTCATGAGCATGGCGCCAGGGTTGTTGCCGAACGGCACGTCCAGGTCGTACTTGGTGAGCTCGTAGGTCTTGAAGGTCTGGGTGCCGGTCCAGCCCAGCACCACGCCCGCAACCAGCCCGCGCTGGATCGATTCGTAGAAATCGCCCGGCACCATGGTGACCGGCGTGCCGCCCAAGAGCTTCAGCTCCTCGCCCGAGCCGCGCGACAGCACGCCGAGCTTGATACCCTGCATGTCCTCGATGGTGCGGATCGGCCGGCTGGTGTGGAGGCCCGACGGGTTGTAGACATAGAGGGCCAGCACCTTCGTGTTGCCGAACTCGTCGGCGTCGACGCCCTCCTTGTAGATGCCCCAGGCGGCGAGGCTCGCATCGAGCGTCGAGGTCACCTCGAACGGCAGCTCGGGCACCATCGCCTTCTTGAACGTGCCTTCGAGATTGCTGAGCGCCCCGTACATGCAGTCGACCACGCCGGCCATCATGCGGTCATAGACGTTGCGCTGGGTCACCACCGAACCGCCCACGAACACCTGGAACTTCAACAGCCCGCCCGAATCCTTCTCGACCTTCTTGGTCCACGGATAGACCGCGCGTGCGTTGGGCCACGACTTCGCCGGCACCGGCGAGCCGTATTTCAGCACGATCGGCTCCATGGCGTTCGCGGCGAGCGGCAGGATCACCAGCGCCGCGGCGGCGATCGCGATTCGGGTGATCGGTTTCATGCACGCCTCCCCATGTGGCTGTTGGCGAAACCATAGCGTCTCGCGCTGCGGGAGGCGAGGGCTGCGACAACCCCCTTGCCCGGCGGCGCGCGAAGACCCAAGCTCGTACGGCCGGCGGGACAGGGGGACCATGCAGCGGTTCGACTACATCATCGTGGGGGCGGGATCGGCCGGGTGCGTTCTCGCCAACCGGCTGAGCGAGGATGGCAACGCAAGGGTGCTGCTGCTGGAGGCGGGCGGGCGCGACTCCGATTTCCGCATCCACATGCCGCTCGCCATGCGCACCTTGACCTTCGATCCGAAGGTGACCTGGGGCTTTTCGACCGAGCCCGAGCCGCACTGCTACGGCCGGCGCATCCCGGTGCCGCGCGGGCGCGTGCTGGGCGGCACCTCGTCGATCAACGCGATGATTTATGCCCGCGGCCACCCGCTGGACTACGACCAATGGCGCCAGATGGGGCTCGACGGCTGGGGCTATGCCGACGTGCTGCCCTACTTCAAGCGGTCGGAGCGGAGCTTCCGCGGCGAAGATGCCTATCACGGCGCAGGCGGGCCGCTGAAGGTGACGCCGCCCGGCATTCCGAGCCCGCTCTACGAGATGTTCGCCGCGGCGGCGGAGCGGGTGGGCTTCCCGCGCTCGTCGGACTACAACGGCGCCGAGCCCGAGGGGGTGGCGCAGGCGCAGCAGACGATCGGCGACGGCAAGCGCTGGTCGACCGCGCGCGCCTTCCTGTGCCCGGCGCTGGGAAGGCGCAACCTGCGCATCGCGGTGCGCGCGCTGGCCGAGAAGGTGGTGGTGGAGAACGGCCGCGCCGTCGGCGTCGCCTTCCGCCAGGGCGCGAAGCGCTTCGCCGCCTATTGCGACCGCGAGGTGATCCTCGCGGGCGGCACCTACAACTCGCCGCAGCTTCTGATGCTCTCGGGCATCGGGCCGGCGGACGAGCTGAAGGCGCTGGGCATCGCGCCGGTCGCCGACCGGCCCGAGGTCGGGCGCAATCTGCAGGAGCACGTCAACACCTTCGCCACGTTCGAGCTTTCCAAGCCGATCTCGCTGCAGCCATTGCTGCGCTTCGACCGGATGACGCTCAACGTCGCGCGCTGGGCGCTCAACGGCACCGGGCCGGCCGGCAGCTTCCCGACGAGCTGCGCGTCGTTCCTCCGCGTGCGCCCGGAAAGCGAGCGGCCGGAGATCGAGCTTCTGGTCAGCCCCGTCGCGCCCGACGGCACGATGTGGTTCCCCGGCGTGAAGAAGCCGGTCGGCCACCGCTTCTCCAGCCGCATCGCGGTGCTGCACCCGCGCAGCAAGGGCCGGGTGAGCCTGCGCTCGGCCGATCCTGCCGCGCCGCCCCGCATCCTGTGGAACCTGTTCGACGACCCGCACGATCTCGAGACCTTGCGCCTCGGCCTCAAGGCGGTGCGCTCGATCTTCGCCGCCGAGCCGCTGGCCGCGGTCGTCGCAGGCGAGCAGCGGCCCGGACCCGGCATCGCGAGCGACGAGGAGATCGACGAGTTCCTGCGCAAGAACTGCGAGACCGCGCACCATCCCGCCGGCACCTGCCGCATGGGCGCCGATGACGCGGCCGTGGTCGACGCCGAGCTGCGCGTGCGGGGCGTCGAAGGGCTGCGCGTCGCCGACTGCTCGGTGATGCCCAACGTCGTCGGCTCCAACACCAACGCGCCGACCATCATGATCGCCGAGAAGGCGTCCGACATGATCCGCGGCCGGGAGAGGCTTCCCGCCGCCGCGATCTGAACCGAGGGGAAAGATCATGCGATTCCGCACCATCGCGGCGCTCTGCGCCCTGGCCGCCGCCGCCGGCTGCGCCGCGCAACAGACCGCGTCCGGGCCCGTATCCGACGCCCAGTTCGCCCACGACCTCTGGACCCAGATGGACGCGCTCCGGCTGGTGGGCGAGCACGCGATCGTCAGCCGTCCCTATGTCGGCAAGCAGCCGCACGGCGCGATCCTCGACTATCTGCAGACCGACGTGACCGTCGCCGGCCGCACCGCGCCGGTAATGGTGAAGAAGAATTTCGGCGGCAAGGGCATCTTCATCGGCAAGGTGTGGGCCCACCCGCAGCCCTACCTCCAGGACATCACGGTGATGTACAAGCGCGAGGCGGGGTACGACGCGCCCCACCAGGACTGGTTCTATGCCAACTACGCGCCCGACGGCGCGGTGAAAGCGTCCGGCCGCGTCGGCGACTGCATCTCGTGCCACAAGAAGGCGCCGGGCGACGACTACATCTTCAGCTTCGACCACTGAGGCGGCCCGCGCCGTGGCGCCCGCGTGACCCGGCGTGACCGCGCCGAGCCGGCGGGCGGTTTCGCGGAACGGCGCCGGCCGGCCACGCGTTCTCCCGTGAACTGGCAACGACACGGGAGAGAGATCATGCGCTTATCGACGATGCTTGCGGCGGCAAGCGCGCTGGCCCTGGCGACGGCCACCCTGCCCGCCGCGGCGGCGGACCAGGCCCCGCACGGGACCCCCGCCCCGGTCCTTAGGGAAGCGCCCACGGTCCCGAACATGGACCAGCCCGGCCCGCCCGGCGCCGGCCCCGAGAATGCACAGCAAGAACGGACCGAGCACGAGCGGACGACCGTGATCCAGCGCCGCTCGGTGACCGAGGAGTCGGGCGTGATGCCCCAGGAGGGCGGCCCGGACTTCCCCACCGACATCGTCGGGCACAATTTGCTCAACACGCACGGTGATGTCGTCGGCGAGATCACCGCGGTGCGCGGCAACCGGATCCTGGTCAGCGTCGGGTCCTACCTGGGCCTCGGCCGGCACGAGATCGAGCTGAACCACGACGAGGTGAACATCTCGAAGGGCGGGCAGATCACCACCCCGCTCACGATCACCCGCCTGCAGCAAAAGCCGGCCGTCAGCGTCCAGTCGACGCAGCCGAAGACCCAGTCGAACGACCGGTTCGAGCCGCGCTGAGGCTCATTCCGCGACCGCCGCCATCCCGGGGGGCCGCGCGCCCTCCGGGATGAGGTGGACGTCGCGCCGCGGGAACGGGATGTTGAGCCCCGCCTCATCGAGCCGCTCCTTGAGCCGGCGCGTCGGGTTGCGGCTGTAGTTCTTCACCGCCTGGCCCCACACGTTGCCGTTGGGCACGAGAAGCTGCACGTTGTCGGGCGTGGCGAGTTCGGTGACGAACAGGTTGAGCCCCTTCACCGTGCCGCCGTGGCCCGCCACCTCGACATAGTCGCCCACCCGGAACGGACGGAAGAGCTGGAGCATGACGCCGGCGGCGACGTTCGCCAGGGTCCCCTGCACGGCGAGGCCGATGGCCAGCGCCCCGGCGCCGAGCACGGCGAGGATGCTGGCCGTCTGGACGCCAAATTGCGACAGCACGGCGAACACGGTGAAGACCAGGATCGTATAGCGGACCAGTTCGCCGAAGAAGCGGCGCAGCATCTCGGCGCCGACCTGCTGGAGAATGTCCTGCGCTGAATCCATATTGGCTTCCCCCTGCACGATCAGTCGGGCGTCATCCGCCGGCCAGTGCCTTGATCCAGGCGAGCTGGCGCGGCAGGCAGATGGTCTTGAGGTCGTAAGTGGCGCGGGCGAAGGCGCGCGCATTGGCGCCGAGTTCGCGCGCGCGCATCCGCGTCGGCGGCAAGCGTGCACACCTTGTCGGCGAGTTGGGCGATATCGAAGAACGGGAACAGCACGCCCGTCTCGCCGTCGCGAATCGCCTCGCGCAGCGGCTCGGTGTCGCTCGCCACGATGGCGCAGCCGGCGCTCATCGCCTCGAGGAGGCTCCAGGACAGGACGAACGGGTAGGTCAGGTAGACGTGCACCGTGGAAAGCTGCAGGAGCGGCACGAAATGCCTGTAGGCCACGTTGCCGACGAAATGCACCCGGCGCATGTCGAGCCGGCCGCGGACCTCGGCGAGGAAGATGTCCTTCCAGTTGTGCCCTTTGGGCGGACGGGCGCCGTAGCTTACGCCGTTGCCGCCGACGATCAGCACGCGCGCCCGGGGCCGGCGGCGCATGATCTCCGGCAGGGCGCGCATGAACACGTGGTAGCCGCGATAGGGCTCGAGGTTGCGGTTGACGAAGGTGATCACCTCATCCGCCCGGTTCATGGACACCCCGCTGGCGAGCCGGGCCCCCACATCGGGGTTGGGCGCGACGAGGTCGGTGTCGATGCCGTCATGCGCCACTGTGATGCGCGAGCGCATCGGCTTGGGAAAGGTGGACGCCTGCCATTCGGTGGGCGAGAGGCCGGCGTCGCTCACCTCGAAATGCAGCAGGTTCGACGCGTTCTTGAGCCGCACGCGGCACACGTCGGCCACGTCGCGCGCCGGGAACTCGGGGTCGAACCCCACGTCGGCGCCGGAGGTCTGGTAGTAGAACTCGCAATAGGTGCCGAACCGCGCCTTGGGCCACACGTCCTTGAGGAACAGCCCGTCCCCCCAACCGGGATGCACCACGATGACGTCGGGCGCGAAGCCGGCGTCGCGCAGCGCAAGGGCCGTTCGGTACGACGCCTCGCCGCGGATCGTCTGCATCTCGATGTCGCGCAGCCAGGGATGGATGCCCTCGGAAGCCGGCCGCGCGGGCCGGTACAGCACCAGCCGGACGCCGTGCCAGGATTCGGGCACGTTGCGGCGGATGGCGAGCGCCACGACCTCGTGCCCCTCGGCGGCCAGGGCCGGCGCCAGATGGCGGAACTGGCCGGGAAAGTTCTGATGGGCGAACAGGATGCGCATCGCGCCGACGCTCCCGCGGAAAATCGAGGGCGAAGTTACCGGTGCGCGGCGGCCCGCGCCAGCGCGGCCGCGCCGCCCGGGGCCTGGCGGGAACCGGCGGGGCCGGAGGGCGTTCCCCATCGGCCATCACGGGCCCTCGGGCCGAGGAGGTTCTGATGCCGATGCGCCGGCGCATTTCCCTGTCCGTCGCCCTTGCTGCCGCCTGCCTGATTGCGGCTCCGGGCTGGTCCGCCCTGGCGCAGACTGCGCCCGAAATGGACGGCCACGCCGCGCCGCCCGGCGCGACCCAGCCGCAACCTGGCCCGCACGCCGCACCCCCCGAGGCGAAGCCGGGGCCCCGGCCGCCGGCCGAGGCCGACGGCAGCGACGGCGACGTCGGCGGCGCGCTGCTCAAGGTGGATGTGATCCGGCTGCAGCGCGGGCTGCGCGCGTCCAAGGTGATCGGCGCGCCGGTCTACAACGACGCCAAGGCCAAGATCGGCACGGTCGACGATCTGATCGTCGAGGGCGGCGACCGGCTGCTGTTCGGCGTGATCTCGGTCGGCGGGTTCCTGGGCGTCGGCGAGCGCCTGGTCGCGGTGCCCTACGCCGCCCTGCTCGTCCAGCCCGACCGGGTGGTGCTGAACGGGGTCACCAAGGCCGACCTCGATAAGGCGCCCGAGTTCCGCTACGCCAAAGCGAAGCAATAGGCGTCAGTTCGGGCGCGACGGGTGGCGGGCGAGCACACGCCGCGCCGCCTCGCACACATCGTAGAGGGTAAACGGCTTCGCGATCACCTCGTCGATCAGCGCATCGAGATTGTGCGCGCGCTGGGCCTCGCCGGGATAACCCGTCATCAGGAGGATCGGCACGCCGGGATGGTCCTTGGCGATGATGAGCGCCAGCTCGATGCCGTCGAGCTCGGGCATCATGATGTCGGCCAGCACCAGGTCGTAGGACTCGGCCGCCAGCGCATTCAGTGCCTTCACGCCGTCTTCGACCGTGCGCACCACGTGGCCGTCCTGGCCGAGCGCGCGGGCCACGAAATCGCGCATGGCAACCGAATCTTCGGCAACCAGGATCTTCGCCACGCCCATCTCCCCTGCGCGGCGTCCGTCGCCGCGCTGCCAGCATGGCGCCACAGGCCTTTCCAATTGGTGAATACGGCGGCGTGACGGGCCTGCCGCAGCCGCGGATCGTGTGCTATCCCCCGGCCATGCGGACCAGCGACTTCGATTTCGACCTGCCGCGCGAGCGGATCGCCCAGCGCCCCGCCGAGCCGCGCGATTCCGCGCGCCTGCTGGAGGTGCGCCCGGACGCGCTCCACGACCGGACCGTGCGCGACCTGCCCGCCCTCCTGGCGCCGGGCGACGTCATGGTATTCAACGACACCAGGGTGATCCCGGCGCGGCTCGTCGGGCGGCGCGGCGAAGCGAGAATCGAGGCGACGCTGCATCGCGCGGACGGCCCGGCCGCGTGGCGCGCCTTCGCCCGGCCGGCGCGCCGGCTGCGCGTCGGCGACCGGGTCGCGTTCGAGGGCGGCCTTGCGGCGACTGTCGCGGCGCGCCATGAGGCGGGCGAGGTGACCTTCGCCTTCGACCGCGCCGGCGCGGAGCTGCTTGCCGCGATCGAGCGGTCGGGCCATGTACCGCTGCCGCCCTATATCCGCCGGCCGACGGGCGACGACACGGCCGACCGCACCGCCTACCAGACCATGTTCGCCCGCAACCCCGGCGCGGTGGCGGCGCCGACCGCGGGGCTCCACTTCACCCCGGCGCTGGTCGCGGCGCTCGACGCGCGCGGCGTGGCACGCCAGACGATGACCCTGCACGTCGGCGCCGGAACGTTCCTGCCCGTCAAAGCGGAAGAGCTGAGCGCCCACCGCATGCACGCCGAGTATGGCGAGGTGCCGGCCGGCGCCGCCGAGGCGATCAACCGGGCGCGCGCGGCCGGCAGCCGGATCGTCGCCTGCGGCACGACGAGCCTGCGCCTTCTGGAATTGGCCGCCGATGCCGAAGGGCGGCTGCACCCCTTCGCCGGCGAGACGGATCTGTTCATCACGCCGGGCTACCGCTTCCGCGCGGTCGATCTCTTGCTCACCAACTTCCATCTGCCGCGCTCGACCCTGTTCATGCTGGTCGCGGCCTTCGCCGGGCTCGACCGCATGAAATCGGCCTACGCGCATGCCGTGGCCGCCGGCTACCGCTTCTATTCCTACGGCGACGCCTGCCTGCTGCACCCGGTTGGCCCGGCCGCCGGCCTGTCCTAGATTGCATCCATGTCCGACCAGACCAAACTGAGCCAGCTCGGCCACCCGACGGCGCTTCCCGAGTCGCCCGAGGCGGCCAGGATCGAGCGCGTCGCCAACCCGGACCGCGGCTCGGCCTACCTGGTGCGGTTCACCTGCCCCGAGTTCACCGCCCTCTGCCCGATCACCGGCCAGCCCGACTTCGCGCACCTGGTGATCGACTACGTGCCCGACGCCTGGCTGGTGGAATCGAAGTCGCTGAAGCTCTATCTTGGCGCGTTCCGCAACCATGGCGCGTTCCACGAGGCCTGCACCCTGGCGATCGCCCAGCGCCTCGGCCGCGAGATCGCGCCCCAGTGGCTCCGCATCGGGGGGTACTGGTATCCGCGCGGCGGGATGCCGATCGACGTGTTCTACCAGACCGGCGCGCCGCCCGCGGGGCTGTGGCTGCCCGACCAGGGGGTGGCGCCCTATCGCGGCCGTGGCTGAGCCGGCGCGCGCGGGCCCGACGGCGGCGGAGATCGCGGGGCGGATCAAGGACGAGGCGCGGGCGCTGGGATTCGACGCGGCGGGTATCTCGCCGGCCGATATAGGCGCGGCACCGGGCCGCGACTTGCGCGAATATCTGGCCCAGGGGTTCCATGGCGACATGGGCTGGCTCGCCGCCAAGGCGGAGCGGCGGGCCGCGCCCACTGCGCTGTGGCAAGCGGCACGGAGCGTGGTCGTCGTCGGCGCGAGCTATGCCCCGGCGGGCGATCCGCTGGGGATGGTCGGGCGGCCCGACCGCGGCACGATCTCCGCCTATGCGCGGGGGCGCGACTATCACGACGTGCTGAAGTCGCGGCTGCGTCGGCTTGCCTCGTGGATGGCGGGGGAATTCGCCTGCGAGGTGAAGCTGTTCGTCGACACCGCGCCGGTGATGGAAAAGCCGCTGGCCGCGCGGGCCGGGCTCGGCTGGCAGGGCAAGCACACCAACCTGGTGTCGCGCGACCACGGCTCGTGGCTGTTCCTGGGCGAGGTCTACACGACGCTCGAGCTCGCGCCGGACGCGGCGCACGACGACCGCTGCGGCACCTGCCGGCGCTGCCAGGACGCGTGCCCGACCGCGGCGTTCCCGGCGCCCTACCGGCTCGACGCCCGGCGCTGCATCTCCTACCTCACCATCGAGCACAAGGGCCACATCGCGCCTGAGTTCCGGGCGGCGATGGGCAACCGCATCTATGGCTGCGACGACTGCCTGGCGGTGTGCCCGTGGAACAAGTTCGCGGCGCGGACGCGCGAGTACGCCTTCCTGCCGCGGCTGGAGCTGACCGCCCCGCGCCTTGCCGACCTCGCCGCGCTCGACGACGCGTCGTTCCGTACGGTGTTCGCCGGCTCGCCGATCAAGCGGATCGGGCGCGACCGGTTCGTCCGCAACGTCCTGATCGCGATCGGCAATTCGGGCGAGGCCGCGCTCGCCCCGGTGGCGGAGCGCCGGCTCGCCGACGGCTCGGCTCTGGTCCGCGCCATGGCGGTGTGGGCGCTGGCGCGGCTCCTTCCGCCGGACGAGTTCGCCCGGCTGCGCGCCCGCCACCGGCCCGGAGAGGCCGACGAAGCCGTCGCGCGGGAGTGGGGAACCGCCGCCGCCCCAGCGTGTTAACCATTCGCGCCGCGCGCTTTACAGAATCCCGCGGATGTGGGGATTCGGCCTAAAAACCGTCGGTAGATTTTACAACTGCGCGGGGCCGGCCCCTCCCCTTTCCATAGAAGCCATTGATATTCCACACGTTCCGAATTGTGGCACGATTCTTGCATGGGATTGGGCAGAGAGCTGCGCGGTGGCGGTGATCCGACCGTCCCGGTACATAAACAAGAGTTAGCGTGAGGGGTCATGATGGACATTCGTGAGCGGCTTGTCGAAGGGGCTGGCAGTTTCGACGCAATCAAGTGGATGAAGGCCGGGGTCGCCGTTTCGGCCGTGGCTGCGATCGCGGCGTTTTCGGCGCCGGGGGCCAAGGCCGACGCCTTGTCGAGCAGCATTTCAATTAACGGGGATCTGACCGACTGGGGCGTGAACGTCCTGAGTGGCTCCGCCAACGGCGGCATCAATGGTGCAACCCAGTATCCGTGCGGCGGCGCCGTGAACAGCGCGACCTGCACCAACGGCAACACGGCCACAGTTCCGAATCCGCCGCTCAGCAATACAGTCAACGCCAATCCGGCCGTTGGACAGGCCGGCGGCGTGAGCACCGGGACGAGCTACACCGTGCAATCGGGCGTTACTGAAATTACCGGGGCGACCAGCCCACAAATCGTTGCGCCGGTGACCGGAGCGGTGAACCCCTTTATCGAGGATTCCAACGACAACAACGGCACCGGCTCAAACGTGGGTCCGGTTCAGGGCGGCCAGAGATACGATTCCGAATTTCTGGCGGTCGCCGTGAAGCAAGGCACGACCCCGGGGATTGCCGGCGCGACAATCTACATCGCTTATATGAGCGGTCATACCACAGCGAACCCGGCAAACGAGTTCGGCCCGGGTGACATCTTTATTACGCCAATAGTGGACTCGACGGCGCAGAAGTCCACAACTTACGCCGTCGAAACCGGCAGTCTGACCGCGGCAGGGACCGCCGGCACCTATTTCACCCTCAATGGCAGCGGCTACACGACGGCCGCCCACACCGCCCAAACGACCGTCGGCGGCATCTATCTGGTCGACGCGACGAACGCGCAGACGAACCCCACGACCGATGGGGGCACCGGCAACCCGAATGACGTGATCGACACCCTTTTCCCGTCGACCGCTCACGGAGGCGTCGATGCCCAGTATCCGATCCAGATCAGCGGCAGCGTCGATGGCAGCGATCTGCAAGCGATGAGCGACTATGCGACGGCCGTGGACGGGGATCACCAGATCATCGAACTGGCGTTTTCCGCTTCGGTGCTCGCGCCCTACATGACCAATCTCGACGGCACGCCCTACAGCGGGACGGGCGAGGCGTACTTGCAGTTCAGCGTCTATACCGGGCCCGACTGCGGCAACGACGTTGTGGCCACGCAGGTCGAGATCGGCTGGCAGGAGGCGCCCGAGCCCGGCACGCTGGCGATCTTCGCGGTGGGGCTTATCGGGCTCGGCTTCCCGATGGTGCGGTCCCGCCGCCGCGCGCGCGCCGCGTAAGCGCGCGCTGGGGTGTGCGAAAGGGCGGCCTCGGGCCGCCCTTTTCGTTTGCGGGCCGTTTCCGCCCGGGCCACGGCGCACTGGACATCCGCCCCCGCCGGTCCCTATAACCCGCGCCATGCGCGCCGAAACCCACGATCTCATCGCCGACATCGAGCGGTCGCTCGCACTGCTCGGGAGGCATCTTTGACGTCGACGGCTCCGAAAAGCGCCTCGCCGAGCTGAACGCGAAGGCCGAAGACCCCGACCTCTGGAACGACCCGGCCGCCGCCCAGGCGGTGATGCGCGAGCGCACCCGGCTCGACCACGCGCTGGTTGCCTACCGCGCCCTTACCCAGGAGCTGGCCGACAACCGCGAGCTGATCGCGCTGGGCGAGGCGGAGGAGGACGCGGGCGTGGTCGCCGAGGCCGAGGCGGCGCTCGAAAAGCTCCGCAACCGCGCCAGCAAGCTGGAGCTCGAAAGCCTGCTGTCGGGCGAGGCGGACGCCAACGACGCGTTCGTCGAAATCCATGCCGGGGCGGGCGGCACCGAGTCCCAGGACTGGGCCGAGATGCTGGCCCGGATGTATGCGCGCTGGGCCGAGGACCACGGCTACAAGGTCGAGTGGCTCGAGGAGAGCGCGGGCGAGCAGGCGGGCATCAAGTCGGCCACTTTGCGCGTCTCCGGCCTCAACGCCTATGGCTGGCTCAAGACCGAGTCCGGCGTGCACCGCCTGGTGCGCATCTCGCCGTTCGACGCCAACGCCCGGCGCCAGACGAGCTTCGCCTCGGTCTGGGTCTACCCGGTGATCGACGAGACGATCGACATCGAGATCCTCGACAAGGACCTCCGGGTGGACACCTACCGCGCCTCCGGCGCCGGCGGCCAGCACGTCAACAAGACCAATTCCGCCGTGCGCCTCACCCATTTGCCGACCGGCATCGTCGTCGCCTGCCAGACCGACCGGTCGCAGCACCGCAACCGCGCGGCGGCCATGGCCATGCTGCGCGCCCGGCTCTACGAGGCCGAGCTGCGCAAGCGCGAGGAGGCGGCGCAGGCCACCCACGACGCCAAGACCGACATCGGCTGGGGCCACCAGATCCGGTCCTACGTCCTGCACCCCTACCAAATGGTCAAGGATTTGCGCACCGACGTCGAGACCTCGAACACCCAGGCGGTGCTCGACGGCGACATCGACGCGTTCATGGCCGCGGCGCTGGCCCAGCGGGTGGGCGGGGCGGCCGCGACCGGCGCCGCCCCGCACGGCAACGGATAGACTTCCGCGGGGCTTCCGGTCCTGCCGCCAAGTCGCGGCGTGAAGATTTTCCTTGTGTCCAAGTCGCAAATGCGTAGCATTGGCGTATTGGAAGCCGCGCATTCGCTGGGGATTTACGTGCCGGAGCGCAACCGGCCGGCATTCGGTCTCAACGACAATGTGGTGGCGTCGAGGACCGCCGGTCATCCCCGGCGGTGCAGTGCATAATTGGGAGGCGACATGGCGACCGGTACCGTGAAGTGGTTCAACCAGGCCAAAGGCTATGGCTTCATCACCCCGGACGAGGGCGGCAAGGACGTGTTCGTGCACATCTCAGCCGTGCAGCAGGCCGGGCTCGGCTCGCTCGACGAGGGCCAGCGCGTCCAGTACGAGAGCGTGAACGAGGCGCGCGGCATGAAGGCGATCAATATCGGCGCCGCCGAGTAGGCGTCGCCACCCACGCTTCGGCAGGTCCCAGGCAGGTCCGGCCCGCCCCTTGCCGCACCGGCCGGGGGCGGGTATATACGCGCGGCTGGACGAGCCGGCCCCGATGGAGACGCGCGATGAAGACCGATATCCACCCCGACTATCACCAGATCAACGTGATCATGACCGACGGCACGACCTACAAGACCCGGTCGACCTGGGGCAAGGAAGGCGACACGCTGCGCCTCGACATCAACTCGCGCTCGCACCCGGCCTGGACGGGCCAGCACCGGCTGGTCGATTCCGGCGGCCAGGTCGCCAAGTTCAACAAGCGGTTCGCCGGGCTCGGCCTCAAGAGCTGACGCCGCGCCTTGCGGCAAAAAAAGAGCCGCCCGAAGGCGGCTCAAGTTCAACAGGGAGGCGTCAAAAGGATTGGATGAGGATCCAATGACATTCCGGACGAACCGGTCTGTCGAGGCTGAACATAGGGGCGTGCAGTAAAGGAATGGTTAACGCCGCAACCTGAATCTCGGTTTGCGGCGATTTTGGGTCCGGGCAGGAGCGGCGGGTGGCCACCGAAGTTATTGATTTCGGTGGCTTTTTCGTGGCTGGCACGCGCCGGCCCCGCCTCCGCGAAAAATTTTTATCCGGGCCGCCCCTATTCCCCCTTCGGCGGATCGATGGGGGCCCCGGACTTGATCCAGGCCTCCATGCCGCCTTCGATATGGGCGACGGGCTTGAGCCCCATGTCCTGCGCGCACTTGGCGGCCAGCGCCGAGCGCAGCCCGCCCGCGCAGTAGAACACGAAGGTCCTGTCCTCGGAGAAGAACGGCTTGTGGTAGGACGAGGCGGGGTCGAGCCAGAATTCGAGCATGCCGCGCGGCACGTGGCGCGCGCCGGGGATGCGGCCGGTCTTGGCGAGCTCGCGCACGTCGCGGAGGTCGATGAAGGTCACGTCGTCGCGCCCGACCAGCGCCTTGGCCTCGGCGACCGAGAGCGTCTTCACCTGGGCGTTGGCTTCGTCCACCATCTGTTTCGCCGAACGGGTGATGGTCTGCGCCATGTCATGCCTCGCGGTTGTTGGACGCGTGACTCTGCCACATCGCGGCGCTTCCCACTAGAATGGGCTCGATGCCCGCGCCGATCCTCTCCCTGCTCAACGCCGACGCGCTCGCCCGCCACACGCGCGACGGGCTGTGGCGCGACGAAACGGTCTACGACGCGGCCGCCGCGCACGCGCGCGCGGCGCCCGACGCGGTCGCCGTCGTCGACCGCTGGCGGCGCCTGACGTGGCGCGAGCTCGTCGCGCTGGCCGACGAAGTCGCCGCAGATTTCGCCGCGCACGGCCTCGCGCCCGGCCACCGCGTCCTCCTCTGGATGCCGGGGCGGATCGAGATCGTGGCGGCGCTGCTCGCTTCCTCGCGCGCCGGGCTGGTCGGCTGCCCCTCGCCCCACCGCAACCACACGGTGGCCGAGGTGATGGCGCTGGCCGAGCGCACGCGCGCGGCGGCCATTCTCTACCAACCGGGCTTCGGCGCCGACGCCGCGACGGCCGATTTCCCCGCCGCGCTCGCCGCCCTGCCTGCGCTCAGGCGCGTCATCGCCCTGCCGCCGGCCGGCGCGGCGCCGCCCTTCGCCGGGCTTCTGACCGATGGCCCGGTTCCCGCGCCGGTGCGCGATCCCAACGCCGTCAGCTACCTCGCCTTCACCTCAGGCTCGACCGGCCAGCCCAAGGGGGTGATGCATTCCGACAACACGCTGCTGGCGTGCCCGCGGGCGATTTGCGACGACTGGCGGATCGGGCCGGAACTCGGTCGTCTATTCGCTGAGCCCGTTCTCGCACAATCTCGGCATGGGAGCGTGGCTCACCGCTTTGGTCGCCGGGTGCCCGTTCGTGATCCACGACCTCGCGCGGGGCGAGGGCCTGGTCGACCGGCTGGTCGCGACCGGCACGACGTACCTCGTGGGCGTGCCGACCCACGCGATCGATCTGGTGGCCGAGCTGGAGGCGCGCGGGATGGACAAATGCGGCCGGCTTTCGGGCTTCCGCGTCTCGGGCGCCGCCGCCGCGCGCCCGACGATGGAGGCGCTGCTCGCGCACCACATTACGCCGCAATCGGGCTACGGCATGACCGAGAACAACGCGCACCAGTACACGCTGCCGGACGACGGCGTGGACCGCATCACCGGCACGTCCGGCCGCGCCTGCCGCGGCTACGAGCTTTGCGTGTTCGACGCCGACGACCGCGACCGCACGCTTCCGCCGGGCGCGGTGGGCGAGATCGCCGGGCGCGGCGCGAGCCTGATGCTGGGCTATTTCGACGACCAGCTCGCCACCGAGGCGGCGTTCAACCGCGACGGCTGGTTCATGACGGGCGATCTCGGCCGGCTCGACGGCAATGGGTATCTGCAGATCACCGGGCGCAAGAAGGACGTCATCATCCGCGGCGGGCACAACGTCAACCCTGGCCGGATCGAGGCGCTGGCGCTGCGCCACGCGGACGTGGCGCATGCCGCCGCGCTGGGCGTCGCCGACGCGCGGCTGGGCGAACGCATCTGCCTTGCCGTGGGCGCGCGGCCGGGCGCGCGCGTGACCGCCGAGGCGATCCTCGCCCATCTCGGCCAGGCCGGCCTTTCGCGCTACGAAATGCCGGAGCTCTTCGTCGCGCTCGAGGACCTGCCGCTGATGGCGAACGGCAAGCTGCGCAAGCAGGAGATTGCGGCGGCGATCCGCGAGGGGCGGCTCGTGCCGGAGCCGGTGCGCCCGGCCGAAGCGGGAGCGTGACGATGCGCGCGGTGGTGGTGGACGCATACGGGCCGATCGAGACGACGCGCTACGGCGAGTTTCCCGACCCCGTGCCGAAGCCGGACGAGCTGCTGGTCGAGGTGCGCGCGACGGCGGCGAACCTTGTCGACATCATCCAGATCACCGGCGCCTACCAGTTCCGCCCGCCCGTCCCCTTCGTACCCGGCAAGGGGCCGGCCGGCGTGGTGCGGGCGGCCGGCGCGGCGACGACGGGGTTTGCGGCGGGCGACCGCGTGCTCGCCATGGCCGAGCTCGGCGGGTTCGCGGCGTCGATCGCCGTGCCGGCGAACATCTGCTACCGCCTGCCCGACGCCATGTCGTTCGTCGACGCGGCGTCGATGGCGCTGGTCTACGACACGGCCTGGTTCGCGCTGCGCGAGCGCGGGCGCGTAAAGGAGGGCGAGACGGTGCTGGTGCTGGGCGCGACGGGCGGGGTCGGGCTTGCCGCCGTCGCTCTCGCCAAGGCGTTCGGCTGCCGCGTGCTCGCCGCGGCGGCGAACCCGGCGAAGTTCGATCTGGCGCGCGCGGCGGGCGCGGACTCCATCGTCGATCTGTCGCGGCCCGATTTGAACGAAACGTTGCGCGAAAAAGTGTTCGCCGAGACCGGCGGGCGCGGCGCCGACGTGGTGGTCGATCCCGTGGGTGGCGACATCTTCGACGCGGCGATCCGCGCCGTTGCCTGGCGCGGGCGGCTGGTCGTCGTGGGCTTCGCCGCCGGGCGCATCCCGACGCTCCGCGCCAACTACCTGCTGGTCAAGAACATCGAGGTGTCGGGCCTGCAGATCAGCGACTATCGCCGCCGCATGCCGGGGATGGCGGCCGACTGCTTCCGCGAGATTTTCGCGCTGTACGAGGCGGGCAAGATCAGGGCGCTGCCGACCGCGACCCTGCCGATCGCGCGCTACCTCGAAGCGCTCGTTGCGCTCCGCGACCGCACCGTCCGCGGCCGCATCGTGCTGACCCAGGGCGGCTGAGCTACTCCGCCATGCCGCCGAGGGCAAGGGTTTCGGCGGGGACCGACTTCACCTCGTGCGCGTGCAGGAGCGGCAGCACGTCGCGGCCGAAGCGGCGGATCTCCTCCATCATCAGCTCGCCCGGCACCGCGCCGAGGTTGAGGTTGACGACCAGCACGTTGGCGCCGGCCTGCTCGCCCAGCGCGATCAGATGGTCGGCGACCTCGCGCGGCGAGCCCCAGGCGAGCTCGCCCTCGTGGACGCGCCGCTCGATGTCGGCCATCTCGGTGCGGCGGATCTTCTGGCGGTCCATCCCGGCCGAGGCGCGGTTCTCCGGCCTTATGTAGTCGTAGGAGGTGGAGGTGACGTAGCCGCCGCGGTTCGGCTCGCGGATGCCGGCGAGCGAGCCGTGGTGCCAGAGCGTCTGATTGAAATAGAGGAAGTAAGGTCCGTTCTCCTTGAGTGCCGCGTCCTGGCTGTCGGCCACCCAGGCGTCGACCAGGAGGCCGATCTTGTCCGGGCGGACCCGCCGCCCGTAGCGGGCCAGCGCCTTGGCGAAGTAGCCGACCATGTCCGCGGTGACGCCCGCGGCGCCCGAGGGCAGCACCGCGCCCATGTCGTACTTCGCCGCCCACTCGATCGATTCCTTCGAGCCGGTGAAGGGCATCCAGAGCGGCGGGTGCGGCTGCTGGTAGGGGCGCGGCCAGATGGCGATGTCCTTGAACGACCAGAACTGGCCCTCGTAGGAGAACACCTCCTCGGTCCAGGCCTTCATGACGATTTCGAACGCCTCCTCGAAGCGGGCGCGCGATTCCGACATCTTGACCTGGAACACGCCGTACTCGCGCTGGTTGCCGCGCGCGAAGCCCGCCAGCACGCGCCCGTGCGACATGCAGTCCGCCATCGCGATCTCCTCGGCGATGCGCAGCGGGTTGTGCAGCGGCAGCAGATTGCCGAGCTGGAGAAATTTCAGGGTCTTGGTGTGCTGCGCGCCGACCGCGGCCATCATGTTGGGCGCGTTCATCATGCCGTGCACGGTGGTGTGGTGCTCGTTGAGCCCGACCCCGTCGAAGCCCAGCCGGTCCATCTCGGCCCACAGCCGGATCGAATCGTCGTAGGTCTTGGCCGCGACCGCGGGATCGAAATGCCGGCCGGGCAGCGGGTAGGGGATCAGACGGTCGGCCTTGAACTCGTCGAAATGCCGGGCGTACGGCATCAGGTCGAACACGAACACCTGCATCGCGGCTCTCTCCTCAAAGGGCCGCGCTGTTTAGCATGATTCGAAGGCGGGACGAGGCAGAGAAATCGGACGCAAGCGGGGTTGCGGTCGAATGACGAGCCTGCCGTTAAACGGAGGGGCACCCTTGCCGTTCGTGCTGAGTGCGGCCGAGCGGTGCGAGGCCGCGTATCGAAGGGCGAACGGGGGAAGGGCGATGAAAGCCGTGCCTACTCCGCCGCCGCCCGGTGGGCGGGGGCGGCGGTCTCGACCGGGTTGCGGCCGACGAAGTAGGCGCCGTTCGGGTCCTTGGTCGGGTTGAGCCCGGCGCGCTCCAGCCCCTGGCGGAGCTGGTTCATCTGGTTCTCGTGGATCTTCATCGTGGGATGGCGCAGCGGCCCGCCGTTATAGCCGTTGAGCCAGCCCTGGTAGTTCCACACCATGCGGTTGAGGAAATGCCCGCCGGCGGACGAGCCGTTGACCGCCGCGTTCGCCTGGCGCGCCGGCTGGATGCGCCAGTAGATCTCGGTCGCCTCGTCGAACTTGCCTTCCTGGAGCAGGTTCATCACATGCGGGATGGTCGGCCCGAAGAAATGGGTGTTCGAGGTGCCGGTGAATTGGATCGGCACGAGCTGGGCGAGCGGGATCAGGTCCTTCTCCAGCGGCGTCTCGACGATCACCTCCTTGCCGAACAGGCGGTAGCATTCGACGAACCCCATGATCAGCGGCATGCCGCCCTCGGCCTTGATCGCCACGATGTTGGGGCAGTTGTCGAGCAGCTTGCGGATCACCGTGGCCGGGATGTCCGACGGGTGCAGCCGGTCGAAGCCCCACAGCGGCACCGGGAACAGCAGGATGGCGAGGTTCGTCGCGTCGCAGAACGCCTTGGTGTACTCGTAGACCTCGTTGAGGTCCTTCGGGTAGAAGTTCGACGGGTAGGAGAGCAGCACCAGCTCGCCGCCGTTCTGCTCGGCGATCTTCGCCGCCTCGATGTTCTCGGCCAGCGTGCCGAAAGCCGCGTGCAAGACCAGCTTGAGCCTTCCCTTGGATTCGTCGTTGGCGATCTCGAAGAACTGGCGGTACTCGTCGAGCGTGATCGCCGTCTCCGAGACGAGCAGCGTGCCGGCGAAGCCGTGCTCCAGGCATATTCGCACGTCGTGGCGGATGCCCTTCTCGTTCAGCGCCTTCAGGTCCGCCGTATAGGACGGGATGATGACGTTGGCGCAGCCCTTGAGGTGCTGCCACGCCCAGTCGCGCGCCTCGGTCTTGCGGTAGCCGGCCATGATCTGTCTCCTTAGGGTCGGTTCACGGGCGCGGGCGGAGCCCGCTGCCCTTGGTCAGGAACGATACCGGAAGCTCGGTGGCGAGGCCCTGCGCCCGCGCCGTGTCCAGCGCGAGCTCGGCCACCACGATGTCCTGGATGGCGCTGCCGACCGACTTGAACATCGGCAGGCGGGCGGCGGCGACGCGATGGTCGACCTTTCCGGCAACGAGGTCGGCGAGCGGCACCATCTTGTGCGCGAACGCGACGCCGGAGGCGGTGGCGGCGATCATGTCGCCCGTCTCCTCCGTCACCTCCTCGACCGTGTCGCAGACGATCAGGTCGCACGCCTCGACCACGCTTGAATCGATCTCGCGCTGCTCGGGCAGGGTCGAGCCGATCGAGACGACCAGGGTGCCGGGCACCAGCCAGTCGCCATAGAGGATGGGGCTCTCGTCGCGCGAACGCGCCGCTGCGACGACGATGCACGCGCCGGCGACCGCCGCCTCGGCGCTCGCGACCGCCTTGCACGGCACGCCCAGCTCGGCCGCGAATTCGGCGGCGAAGGCCTCGCGCCGCGCGGGGGTGGGGCTGAACACCTGGAGCGCCGCCACCGGCCGGTGCGCCGCGATCGCCCGCACGTGGGTGTGCGCCTCGAGGCCGGCGCCGAGCACGCCGAGTGTGCAGGCGCCGGGCGCCGCCATGCGGTCGACGGCGAGCGCCGAGGTCGCGGCGGTCCTGAGCCCGGTGATCGCATTGCCGTCGACGAAGCCGGCAACCCGGCCGGTCTCCTGGTCGATCAGCACCACGACATATTCCAGGGTCTTCTTCCGCCCGATACCGAACACCTTGGCACCCATGTAGCGCGTGCCGGGCGGCACGGCGGTCAGCGTGCGGAGCCAGTTGCCGGTGGCGCCGCGGGCGACGGTGCGCGGCGGGCTCGCCCCCTCCGGTTGCGGTGCGGCATAGGTGCGGGCGAGCGCCGCGACCATCTCGCGCCAGCCGAGCACCCGCTCGGCCACCTCGGCGGACACGAACATCGGATGCGCCGCCGCGTCGGAAGGCGCGCCCGAACGGTCCCGCGACGCCTCGATCCGCGCCATCGCCGTCCTCCCCGTCGAGGCGAAGCTTCCGCCCGCGCCGGCCGGGTGTCAACGGGTGTGGCGGCGCTCTACTCGCCCCAAACGAGGAACAGGCCGATGTCGCCGGGAAGGCCGCCGGGAAAGTCGAGCACCCGGGCGGTAAGGTGGAAACCCTGCGGCTTCAGGTCGTGCTCCCAGCGGAGATAGATCTCCGCCGCCTCGCCGCGCAAAGTGGCGGGCCAGGCGGGATCGGGCACGTTGACCGCCCGCCCGCTGTCCGCGCAGAGCTGGGCCGGGAAGCGGAACAGCAGGAAATCCTTTTCGCCGGCCTCGGCGGCCTCGAGCGCGCGGTGCAGGAGCTGGCGCCAGGACGCGTCGCCGACATGGTGCTCGGCCAGCTCCGCTACGCGCTGGCGCCGCAGGACGAGCTGCTTTTCGTGCTCCTCCTCCTCGTGGCGGGCGCGCGCGTGCCAGTGCTCCGCCGCGATCTCGCGGAAGTCGGAGGCGCTGACCTTGCCGCTGTCATGGGCCGGTTCGGCGGCGGGATGGGCCCGGCCGGGGGCCTCGCGCTCGCCATGGACGAAATGCTCGTGGATCGATTCCACCACCTCGGTCAGAAACCCCTCGCGCGTGGAGGCAGCGGGCGCGGCAGCGCCCGGCGCGGCGGCGGGCACGTCGAAGGCGCGCAGCAGATCGGCGCGGCTGACGATGCCGACCAGCTTGCCGTCCTTCACCACCGGCACGCGCTTGATCCGGTAGGTGCGCAAGATGCGCGCGATGTCGGTGGTGTCGGTTGCCTCCGTCACGGTGATGACCGGCGTGGCCATCAGCTCGCGCGCGGTGCGGCCGCCGACATTTCGGGCGCGGAGCGACTCGACCGTCGGCTCCTCGCCCTCGGCCAGGAGCCCGAGCCACCAGTCGCGCCTCGCATCGCGCTCGGCGTCGCTGCGCCCGATCAAATCGCCCTCGCTCACCATACCCACGGGGACGCCGCCCGCGTCGACCACCGGCACGGCGCTGATCCCGTGCGCCATCAGCGTGCGCGCGATCTCGGCGGCCGGCGTGTCGGGCGCAACGGTCACCACGTCGGTTGTCATCAGTTCCCGGGCGAGCATGAGATAACGATAGGGATCGCGACGTTCGGCCTCAAGTGACAAAGCCCCGCGCCGGCGCTAGGCTGGACCGGCCAGCCTCCACGACCGGGAGAATCGCGCCTTGCCCGTGACGGCCACGCCCCTGCACCCCCACATCGGCGCCGAGATTTCCGGCGTCGACCTGACCCGCCCGCTGGATGCGGCCACGGTGCGCGACATCGTGGCGGCGATCGACCGGCACGCCGTGCTGGTATTCCGCAACGACCCGCCCTTGACCAATGCCCAGCATCTGACCTTCGGCCGCGCGCTCGGACCGCTGCAGAAGATGAAGATGCTGACCATGCTGGCGGGCAAGGGCTCGCGCCTGGAAACCCTCGAGCTGGTCGACGTCGGCAATCTGGACGAGACCGGCGAAATCATGGCCGACGGCGACCGCCGCCGCGCCTTCCAGGCGGGCAACCGGCTGTGGCACACCGACGTGTCGTTCGACGACAACCGGGCGGTCTATTCGCTGCTGGCCGCCCACACGGTCCCGCCGGCCGGCGCCGACACCGAGTATGCCGACATGCGCGCCGCCTACGATGCCCTGCCCGAGCCGACCAAGGCGCGGATCGAGGGGCTCAAGGCCGAGCACTCGATATGGTACTCGCGCGCCCTGGGCGGGCTGACCGAGGTGAGCGAGGCGGAGAGGGCGACCCGTCCGCCGGCGCAGCATCTGCTGGTCCACGTCCACCCGTCGTCGGGGCGCAAGGCGCTCTACCTCGCCTCGCACGCCTCGCACATCGTCGGCATGCCGGTCGAGGAGGGGCGGAAGCTCCTGGACGAGCTGACGGAATTCGCCACCCAGGAAGGGTTCGTCTACCGCCACAAGTGGCGGGTCGGCGACCTGGTGATGTGGGACAATTTGGCGACCATGCACCGGGGCACGGCGTTCGACGACAAGGCCTACCGGCGCGACATGCGCCGCGTCACCACCCTCGAGCACGAGATGGCGTAAGGGCCTGCCCTCACCCCCCGAGCTTGAGCGCGACGTCCTCGTCGAACGTGCGGTAGTCGCAGGTGATCTCCTCGCCTGCCCGGATGTCGCGGACGGCGCGGTCGACACCCTCAGGATGCTCGCCCGGCGGGAACTCGCCCTGGGTGTTCGGGTCGTCGGCATGGTTGACGAAGCGCGAATTGTCGCAGCAGAGCACGTACTTCCCGGTCTTGGCGTGCAGGTAGGCGTAGCGCATCAGGAAGTCGCGGATGACCGGGTGCATGGTGTCGAGCGCGGCGGGGTCGTACAGCCGGTCGATCACCGGATCGAAGCGCCAGACGATCGTGCCCTTGGAGATGTCCTGGACGGCGAAGGCGCCGATCCCCTCGATCGCGCTGGGGCCGACCCGGGTGGGGACGACGAAGGCCATCGTGTGCGCTCCCTGACCGCGGCACCCGCGCCGCAACGCGGCCGGGAGAGATACACCCGGCCCCGGCGACCGGCAAGCTGGCCCACGAGGGGCGCGAACAAAATTCGTCGCCGCGAGACTTTGTTCGTCTTTGGCACTTTACAAGACTCAACGGCGCACTAATTATTGCGCCGTCGTGGTCCGTATGAGTTGGTGCCGCGCCGGTGCCCGGGGACAACCCGGCCGGATGCGACGACCCAGCCATCAGGGCGACCGGACGTTCCGGGGGGACGGGCCACGCGGCGAAAGGAGCGGTCGCTCGCGACGCTAGGATGGCTGTAGACACTTTCGTGCCACGTTGCGCGCACGAAGCCGGCCCTGCCGCCCCGCGCGACGTCACGAGCGAAGTTGCGTTCTCCGCACGGCCCCACCGCCCCTATCCGGGACGATACCCCTCTTCCGAACCCCCACCTGCCTGTCGCCGGCCGCGCGCCGCGCCAATGGAGTGATTGCGCCCACATGCCTCGAAGTACGCATTTCCTTTCGCCAAAGCTCGTGAAGGAGCCGTTCCCCGAAAAGGCGGGGCACGGAATCGTCGCCGCGGAATACGTCTCCCGCGGCGAATTGCTGTGCATCTGGGGCGGGCACATCGTCGAGCGGGCCGCGGTCGACCGAATGGACGACGCGGAGCGCATGTACGTGCTGCAGGTCGAGGACGATTTGTTCCTGATGGCCGAGCCGCCGATGGAGCCGGCGGAGTTCGTCAACCATAGCTGCGAGCCGAACGCCGGGTTCTCGGGCCAGATCGCGCTGACCGCGCTGCGCGACATCCGCCCGGGCGAGGAGGTCTGCTTCGACTACGCCATGTCGGAGTCCAGCGTCTTCGCCGAGTTCGACTGCCGCTGCGGCTCGGCCCTGTGCCGCAGCCGGGTGCGCGCCTCCGACTGGCTCAGGCCCGACCTGCAGATCCGCTATCGCGGGTTCTTCTCGCCCTATTTGCAGCGGCGCATCGACGCGCTGGCCCAGCCGATCCCGGTGGTGACCGGCCGCCGCGCGCGCACGCGCCGGGTCCGCCTGGCCACCGCCGAGCCCGCCGCCGCCACCGGGTAGGACGCCGGCCCGGGCGCGGCGCGCTTGACCGTGCCCGGCCCATTGCGCAAGCTCGCCAAAACGCAAGGGCGAGGCGAGCATGGGAGACACGGCAACCGGCGGCGGCCCGCGCGCGGAGGCGACGCGGGCGGCCTGGCTGGAGACGATCGAGCGGTTCCGCGAGAACCGCGACGCGCCAGGCTCGGACCGGTTCTGGGCGCCCGCGCTCGACACCGCCTCGCAGGACGCGCTGCGCGCCATCCAGGACGCCAAGCTCGCCGCCGTCGCGCCCTTCCTCTACGAGAACAGCCCGTTCTACCGCCGCCGCTTCGACCGGCTGGGCCTCGCGCCCGACGACGTGGCGAGCGTCGAGAAGCTCGTCCGCAACTGGCCGGTGATCGACAAGGCGGAGATGGCCGAGGACGCGACGGCGCACCCGCCCTACGGCACCTACTCGACCATGACCGACGCGCTGTGGGCCGCGCGCGGCTGGATGATGTTCTCCTCGTCGGGCTCGACGGGCGTGCCGCGCGTGTTCCGGTACAGCCACGTCGACCGCGAGCTGTGGGCCTGGGCGAACGCGCGGGCCATGACCTCGATGGCGTTCCGCCACGGCGACACGGTGTTCATGATCACCGGCTACGGGCCGCACGTCTGGGCCTGGGGCGTGCAGATGGGCCTTGCCAAGATGGGGCTGCCGGCGATCCCCGGCGGGGGGATGGACGCCCGGGCGCGCGCCAACATCATCCTGCGCTTCGCGCCGACCATCCTGCTGCTGACGCCGTCCTACGCGCTGCACCTCGGCCGCGTCCTTCAGGACATGGGCGCCGACCCGCGCGAGACCGCGGTCCACACGCTGTTCGTCGCCGGCGAGCCGGGGCTTTCCGTCGCCGCGACGCGCGAGCGCATCCAGGATTTGTGGGGCGCGCGAATGGTGGAATTCTACGGCTGCACCGAGGCGACGCCGGCAGGCGGCGGCTTCTCCTGCTCGCATTCGCAAGCCGCGGGGAAGCCGGTCACGACGCACCTGCTGGAGGACACGAACGTCTGGGAGGTGGTCGACGCCGAGACCGGCGCGTCGCTGGCCGACGGCCGGCGCGGCCTCACCGTCTGCACCAACCTGCATTCCGAGTCCTCGCCGCAGCTCCGCTTCCTCGTCGGCGACTACACCGTGCTCGACCGCGCGCCGTGCGGCTGCGGCTGCACCCACGTGCGGGCCGTCGGCTCGTTCTCGGGCCGGGCCGACGACCTGATCAATCTGCGCGGCATCAAGATGTTCCCGGTGCAAATCGAGGACGCGCTGCGCTCCGTCCCCGGCATCGGCGACGAGTTCGAGATCGTGCTCACGACCGCAGAATCGGGCCTCGACCTCATGGTCGTGCGCTGCGAGCACCCGGAGCACCACGCGCCCGATCCCCTCGCCCAGGCCATCGCCGGCGAGATCCGCACGCGCTGCGAGGTGCGCGTCGACGTCGAGGTGCTGGCGCCCGGGACGCTGCCCAAGACCGAGTTCAAGGCCCGCCGCGTGAAGGATCAGCGCGGGAAGATGTAGGCCGCCACCTCTCTCCGTTCGCCCTGAGGCGCTTGCGAAGCAAGCGTCTCGAAGGGCGGACGGAAGGAGTTGGCGCCCCCGAACCCTAACTCGCCACCGAAACCGGGGCGGCCTCGGTGTAGAGGTGGCACTCGATCAGACGGTCGCCGTCGCGGAGCGTGACCGGCCGGATGCGGGCGCAGACGTCCATCGCCTTCGGGCAGCGCGGATGGAAGGCGCAGCCGGACGGCGGGTCGAGCGGGTTTGGAAAGCCCGGCCCCAGCGCGGCCGGCGGCAGCCCGCGCCGCGTGTCGAGCGTGAGCACGGACTCGAGGAGGGTCGCCGTGTAGGGGTGGCGCGGCCGGTCGAACACGTCGGCCGTCGTGCCGGACTCGATCACCCGGCCGAGATACATGACCGCCACCCGGTCGGCCATGTGCTCGACCACGGCGAGGTCGTGACTGATGATCACGAAGGTCAGGTTGAACTCGCGCCGGAGGTCGGAGAGCAGGTTCAGAATCTGCGCCTGCACCGACACGTCGAGCGCGGAGGTCGGCTCGTCGCAGATCACCACGTCCGGGTTCATGGCGAGGGCGCGAGCGATGGCGACGCGCTGGCGCTGGCCGCCGGAAAGCTGGCTGGGATAGGCATAGATCAGCCGGCGCGCGAGCCCGACGCGCTCCATCAGCTCCTCGACCCGGCGGCGGCGCTCGGCGCGCGTGCCGATGCGGTGCACCTCGAGCGGCAGGCCGATGATCGACGCGATGGTCTTGCGCGGGTTGAGCGAGGAGTAGGGATCCTGGAACACCGGCTGCACCCGCCGGGCCAGCTCGGCACGGTCGGTCTCGCCGATCGGCCGGCCGGCGAAGCGGATGTCCCCCGCGGTCGGCGGCAGGAGGCCGAGCAGCATCTTGGCCAGCGTGGTCTTGCCGCAGCCCGACTCGCCGACGATGGCCACCACCTCGCCCCGCGCGATGGCGAGGTCGACCCCGTCGACCGCGCGCAGCGTGCGGCGGGCCGCGAACGGCCCCGCCGCGACCTGGAACTCGCGCCCCAGCCCGTTACATTCGAGGATCGGGCCGGGCGGGTCGACCGCGCCGGTCACTGCGCGGCCGCCGGGCGGGCGCGCCGCCGCGCCAGGCTCTCCGCCGGCTCCAAGAGGCACCGGCTGGCGCGGCCGGGGCCGAACGCGCGCAGCGGCACCGGCCCGCCGGCACAGGCTTCGAAGGCGAAGGCGCAGCGGTTGCGGAACTGGCAGGACTCGATCTCGCCCATCAGCGACGGCACGATGCCGGGGATCGAGCCGAGCTTCGCCCCGCGCTTCGTCTGGCCGGGGATCGGGATGCAGTCGAGCAGCCCCTGGGTATAGGGATGGGCGGGGGCGTCGAACACCTCCGCCGCCGTCCCGGTCTCGACCACCTGGCCGGCATACATCACCATCACCTGGTCGGCCATGCGCGCCACCACGCCGAGGTCGTGGGTGATGAGGATCAGCGCCATGCGGTGCTCCGCCTGCAGATCGGCCAGCACCCGCAATATCTGCGCCTGGATGGTGACGTCGAGCGCGGTCGTCGGCTCGTCGGCGATCACCAGGATCGGGTCGCACATCAGGCACATGGCGATCATCACGCGCTGGCGCAGCCCGCCGGAAAGCTGGTGCGGGTACTGCGCGAGCCGGCCGCGCGCGGCGGTGATGCCGACCTTCTCGAGGAGATACAGGGCGCGCTCGCGCGCCTCGCGCCGGTTGCCCTTGCCGTGGCGGACGTAGATCTCCTCCATCTGGTCGCCGATGCGGTAGACCGGGTTGAGCGAGGTCATCGGGTCCTGGAAGATCATCGCCATGCGGTCGCCGCGGATGGCGTTGAGCTGGCCGCGCGACATCCGCGCCAGGTCGCGGCCTTCGAGCGCGATGCGTCCCACGGTGACCCGCGCGCGCCGCGGCAGAAGCCCCATGATGCCGAGCGCGGTCATCGTCTTGCCGCAGCCCGACTCGCCGACGATGCACAAGGTCTCGCCGCGCCCGACGGCGAGGTCGACCCCGGTGACGGCGTGCAGCCGGCCCGCCGGCACGTCGATCTCGACCGACAAATTCTCGACCTCGAGCACGGGCGCGTCGGTCAATTGCGGCCTTCTGGCGCGGTGATGTCGCGGATGCCGTCGCCCATCATGTTGATCGCGATCACCAGCACGAAGATGGCGAGGCCCGGGATGGTCACCAGGTAAGGCTTGAAGAACATGAAGTTGTGGCCCTCGGACACCATCACGCCCCAGGACGGCGTCGGTGCCGGGATGCCGAGCCCGAGAAACGACAGCGCTGCCTCGACCAGGATGGCGACCGCCATCTCCAGCGACGCGATGACGATGATGTGGTTCATCACGTTGGGCAGCACCTCGCCCACGATGATGCGCAGGCGCGACGCGCCGACCGCCTCGGCCGCGGTCACGTAGTCGTTGTTGCGCACCTGCTGGGTCGCCGAGCGCGTGACCACCGCGAACCGGTCCCAGAACAGGAGGCCCAGCACCAGCACCACCGTCGTCACCGAGCCGCCGACCACCGAGATCAGCGACAGCGCGATCAGGACGCCGGGCAGCGCCAGCTTGACGTTGATGACGTACATCACCACCGCGTCCACCTTGCCGCCGAAATACCCGCCGACGAGCCCGAGCGACGAGCCGATGAAGCCCGCGATGGTCGCCGCGCCGAACCCCACCATCAGCGAGATGCGCGCGCCGTAGAGAAGTCGGGTCAGGTAGTCGCGCCCCAGCGCGTCGGTGCCGAACGGATGCGCCCAGCTTCCGCCCTTGCCCCACACCGGGCTGACGAGCCGGCGGGTCAGGTCCTGATCGTAAGGGCCGTAGGGCGTGAGGTGCGGCGCGAACACGGCGAGCAGGATGGCCGCCAGCACCACCGTCGTGCCGAACAGGAACCCGGGATGGCGCAGGGCCCGGCGGCGCATGATCGCCGGCGGCGAGAGCGATTCGATCGCTACCGCTTCGAGCGAGTCGAGGGCAAGGGCGGCGGGGCTGCGCGGGATGGTGGTCATCGGTCCGCTAGCCCAGCCGGATACGCGGGTCGAGCACCGCGTTGATCACGTCGGAGATGAGCGTGAGAAAGATGTAGGCGATCGACACGAACACCACGATCGACTGCACCACCGGGAAGTCGGTGCGCAGGATCGACTGGAAGGCGAGATAGCCGATGCCGTTGAGCGCGAACACCAACTCGACGATCACCGAGCCGCCCAGGAGGAAGCCGAGCGACACCGCGGTCAGCGACACGACCGGGAGGATGGCGTTGCGCAGCGCATGCTTGAACAGCACCGTCGGCCCGCCGAGCCCCTTGGCCCGCGCGGTGCGGATGTAGTCGGATTCGAGCACGTCGAGCATGCCGGTGCGGGTGAGGCGCATGAAGGCCGGCATCACCGCGACGCCGAGCGTGACCGTCGGCATGATGAAGTTGGCGAAATGGTCCGATCCCGAAATCGGCAGCCAGCGCAGCATGACGCCGAATACCAGGATCAGGATCAGTCCGAGCCAGAAGTTGGGGATCGCCTGGCCGAACACGGCAAGCCCGAGCGAGGAGCGGTCGATCCAGCTGTTGGGTCGGGTCGCCGCGATCACGCCCAGGGGGATCGAGATCAAAAGCGCGAACACCAGTGCCATGAAAGAGAGCTGGATGGTGACGCCGATCCGCTCGCCGATCAAATGCGCCACCGAATTGCCGGTGAACAGCGACTGGCCGAGGTCGCCCTGAAGCGCGCTGCCGACCCAGTCGAAGTATTGGACGTAGAGCGGCCGGTCGAGCCCGTAGGCGTGCGCGGTCTGGGCGATCTGGGCGGGGTTCGCCCCGTCGCCCGCGAGTTCGGTCGCGAGGTCGCCCGACAGGCGCAGCAGGCTGAACCCGATGATCGACACGGTAAACGCGACGAGGATGGCGATCGTCGCGCGATGGATGAAAAAGCGCGTCACGTCACGTCCCAGGGCGGCGCGATCCGGTCCCGTTCGGCTTCGGCGGCTGTGCCGCGTTCTGCCACGCGTTCCCTTGACTCCCGCGCCCGCCTCCCCGATGAGGCGCGGGTCGGGAACGTTCGTTGCTGGCGCCGGAGGGTAGCATCATTGGGGTTGCATCGGAAACGGCCATTTCGCGGCAGGTTCGGGCCGCATCCCAACCCGGCGGGGGCCGAGACGGCTTGTCACCCGCGGACGCTCCGCCTAGCATGCTGGCAGGCCAGCGCGCGACGACCACAAAACGGGAGGTGGCGATGAAAAAGCTGTTCGCGGCATGTTTGGGGGCGGTGACGGCGGCCGTCCTGGCGGCGACGCCGGCGGTTGCGCAGAAATCCGAGGGGACGCTGCGCATCGCGACCACCGACTGGTGGGGCACGCTCGATCCCTATTACTTCCCGCTGGACGTGGCGGCGTTCTTCTACCGCAACGTCTACCAACCGCTGATCCGCTATGACGAGCGCGCCCACAAGTTCGTGCCGTGCCTCGCCACGTCGTGGAAGCGCATCGATCCCAAGACGGTCGAGTTCACGCTGCGCGAGGGCGTGAAATTCTCGAACGGCGACACGTTCGACGCCGACGACGTCGTCTGGACCATCAACTACATCAAGGACCCGAAAGTCCGCCTCAGGTTCAAGGACCGCTACGACTGGGTGGACAAGGTGGAGAAGCTGGGCTCCTACAAGGTGCGCATCGTCTCGAAGGAGGCGTCGGCCCTCGACCTGTCGAACATCGCCTATCGCTTCATGATCTACAATTCCAAGGTGGCGAAGGGCTTCAAGAACATGGCCGAATACGGCCGCGACCACCCGGTCACGACCGGCCCCTACATGGTCGCCTCGCTCGACCGCCAGAAGATGGTGCTGGAGCAGAACCCGCACTTCTGGGGCGGCAAGGGCGGCAACGCGCAATTCCCCGCGCCGGTCAAGAAGGTGGTCGTCTTCCACATCCCGGACCGGCAGACCCAGGTGGCGCAGTTCCTGTCGGGCGGCATCGACGTGATCCGCAACGTGCCCGCCGACACCGCGCGCGAGCTCAAGCAGATGCCGGGCACGCAAATCGTGCCCACCCATCTCGGCAACCTGATGTACGTCACGTTGGACGCGGCGGGCCGGTCGGGCAAGCTGATGACCGACCAGCGCGTGCGCAAGGCGTTCATGATGGCGGTCGACCGCCCGCTCCTCGCCAAGACGGTGATCCCCGGCGGCACGTTCGCCGAGGTGCTGGATGCGGCCTGCATCCCGGCCGATTTCGGCTGCTCGTCCACCACCAAGCCGCCGGCCTACGACCCGGAGGGGGCGAAGAAGCTGCTGGCCGAGGCGGGCTATCCGAACGGCGTCGACATGGACTTCTACGTCCACCAGCCGATCAAGGAGATCGGCGAGGCGATCGCCGGCCAGGTGCGCGCTGTCGGCTTCCGCGCCAAGGTGCACCCGCTGCCGCTCGCGCTCTACGTACGGATGCGGGGCGCGGGCAAGTTCACCGCGTTCAACGGGTTCTACCCGACCAGCGCGCAGCCCGACGTCGACAACCTGCTGGACTTCTTCTTCGACGGCAACCGCGACTACTGGAAGGACCCCGAGATCAAGAAGATCCAGGAGAAGGCGCATGTCGAGTTCGACGACGAGAAGCGCGCGGCGGACTTGGCCGAGGCGATGGATATCATCAACAAGAAGAACTACATCCTGCCGGTGACCGATCTGCCGATCGTGTTCGTCACCGTCAAGGACGTGCAGATCAAGGACAACCCGCTGTCGCCGATCGACACCGAGATCGGCGATCTGAGCTGGAAATAGCGCGGATGCCGGGCGGCGTTCGCGCCGCCCGGCCCGGTCGCGGAGTCCCGACATGACCGATTACGTCGTCTGCCACGGCGCCTGGTCCGCCGGCTGGGCGTGGAAGAAGATGCGCCCCCTTCTGGCCGCTGCGGGGCACACAATCACCGTCCCCACCTATACCGGGCTCGGCGAGCGCCAGCATCTGGCGAGCCCCGAGAACGACCTCGACACCCACATCACCGACGTGTGCAACGCGCTTCACTGCGAGGATTTGCGCGACGTGGTGTTGGTCGGCCACTCCTATGGCGGGATGGTGGCGACCGGCGTCGCCGACCGCGCGGCGGAGCAAATCGCGAGGCTCGTCTATCTCGACGCCTTCGTGCCGCGCGACGGCCAGTCGCTCGCCGACCTCGCCGGGCCGAACGGCGGCAGCGGGATGCGCGAGCGCGCCCGCGCGGGCGGCGGCGACTCCTGGCTGGTGCCGCCCAATCCGGTGCCGCCCGACACGTCGGAGGCGGACCGCGCCTGGATCATGCCGCGGCGCTATTCGCAGTCGCTGCGCTGCTTCGAGGCGAAAATCCGGCTATCGGCCGAGCCCCAGATGCCCCGCGCCTACATCTACTGCCAGCGCGCCGCGCCCGGCGACGTGTTCCGCCAGTTCCTCGACCGCGCCCGCACCGAGGGCTGGCCCGCCTTCGAGATCGAACTCGTCGCACAACGCCCACATCACCGCCCCCGAGGCGCTGCGGGATGTGCTGGTGAAGGCGATGGGTTAGCGGGCGGGTCGCGGAAACCCGCCCCTAAAGATCGCGCTCGGCGATGAGGGTGTAGGGGCCGGTCCCCGACCGGCCCATTTTCAATCCGCCGCGGTGGGTAAGGCGTAAGCGCTGTTTTCAGGCCACGGCGCGGTCTGGGGCGGGGGCGACGTAGGCGAAGGGGAGAAGCTCGTCGATGCGGCTCATGGGATGGCGGCGGGCGATCCTGGTGAGCACGTCGGCGAGGTAGGCCTGCGGGTCGACCTCGTTGCGTTTGCAGGTCTCGATGAGGGACGCGAGGACCGCCCAGTGCTCGCCGCCGCCGTCGGAGCCGGCGAACAGATGGTTCTTCCGTCCGAGCGCGATCGGGCGCATCGAACGCTCGACGACGTTGGAGTCGATCTCGATCCGGCCGTCGTCGAGGAAGCGCGTAAGTCCGTCCCAGCGGGCGAGGGCGTAGCGGATCGCCTCGGCGATCGTCGATTTGGCCGAGACGGCGGCGAGCCTGGCTTCGAGCCACGGCTTGAGCGCCGCGACGATCGGCCGGGCCCGGGCATGGCGCGCCCGCTGGCGCGCGTCGGGATCGCGGCCGCGTATCTCGGCCTCGATCTCGTAGAGGGTTCGGATGCGCGCGAGCATCTCGGCCGCGACCGGCGCCGGGCCCGCGTTCTGGATCTCGTAGAACCGGCGGCGGACATGCGCCCAACAGAAGGCGAGCGTGACCGCGCCCGTGGCGGCGAGCGCTTCGTAGGCGCCGTACCCGTCGACCTGGAGCACTCCTTCGAAGCCCGCCAGGTGGGCCGCCGGCCGCGCGTGCTTGCGGTCCGGGGCATAGACATAGGCGACGCCCGGCGGGTCGGGTCCGGCCCAGGGCCGGTCGTCGCGCGCATACACCCAGAGCTGGCCGGTCTTGGTGCGCTTGCGCCCGGGATCGAGCACCGGCGCCGTCGTCTCGTCGGCGAACAGCTTGGGCGAGGCCTTCAGGTGGTCGAGCAGCCGCCGGTGCACCGGGCGCAGCGCGAAGGCGGCACGCCCCACCCAGTCGGCGAGCGTCGACCGGTCGAGATCGATGCCCTGGCGCCCATAGGCCTGCGCCTGGCGGTAAAGGGGAAGGTGGTCGGCATACTTCGCGACCACCACGTGCGCGATCAGGGCCTCGGTCGGGAGACCGCCCTCGACCAGCCGTTCCGGGGCCGGCGCCTGGGCCACCTGGCCGTCGCAGGCGCGGCAGGCGTACTTGGGCCGGCGGACGACCAGCACCCGGAACCGCGCCGGGATGACGTCGAGCCGCTCCGATACGTCCTCGCCGATGCGATGGCGCAGCCCGCCGCAGCACGGGCAGGCCTTGTCGGCGACGTCGAGGACGACCTCCTCGCGCGGCAGATGCGCGGGCAGCGCACCGCGGTTGATGCGGCGCTGCCGCGCCGGCCGGGGCGCGCCCGACGGGGCGCTCTCCGCCGCCGCCTCCGACGCCGCAACCGTCTGCTCCAGGTCCTCGAGCATCAAGGCGAGCTGGTCGGGATCGACCCGCTCGGAGCGGCGCCCGAAGCGGTGGCGCTGCAGCTCCTTGACGATCGCCCTCAGCCGCTCCGCCTCGCCGCGCGCCGCAGCAAGCTCGTCGGCGTGACGCGCCCGCTCGGCCAGCAGCAGCGCGCGCAGCGCTTCGGGATCGGTCGGCAGGGCGTCGGCAGGCGGGTTCACGCCCGTGATTGCATCATTTCCGACGTTTCGCGTCGCGCGCAAAGCGCGACCCGAGTCACCGTGTCGCAGCTACAGCGACGCCGTCGGCGCCGGAACCCGCACCGCGCGCATCCGCGCCCAGTCGAGCCCTTCGAGCAGGGCCGAGAGCTGCGCCGGCGTCAGCCGCATCACCCCGTCGGCGATCTGCGGCCACCGGAACGTGCCCGCCTCCAGCCGCTTGGCGACCAGCACCAGGCCCGTGCCGTCCCAGAACAGGAGCTTCACCCTGTCCGCCCGCTTCGAACGGAACACGTAGATCACCCCGCCGTAGGGATCGGCACCGAGATGCTCGCCGACCACCGCCGCGAGCCCATCCATCCCCTTGCGGAAGTCCACCGGCCGGGTCGCGATCAGCACCTTCACCCCGCTCGCCGGGACGATCACGACGCCGCCTTCACCGCCCGCAGAACGGCCTTCAGCGTCGCCGCATCCGCCCCCGGCGGCACCCGCACCGTCGCCGCCCCGATCGCGATCTCGATCACCGCGCCCTTCGGCCGCGCCTCCTTCACCGGACCGACGACCACGGGTGCGAAGGACGGCGCGTCGCCCCTTGCCGGCGCGGCCGGGTGCCGCGCCTGCCGCCGCCACGCGAACACCTGCTGCGGCGACAATCCGTGGCGCCGCGCCACCACCGACACCACCGCGCCCGGCGCAAGCGTCTCCTCGACAATCCGCGCCTTGTCGTCGTCCGACCAGCGGCGCCGGCCGCCCACGCCGGTGATCACCTCCATCCGGCGCACCGGCGTCGCCTTCGGCTCAAGCGTACTGTCAAGCGTAGACACAAAACGATCCCCCACAGGGACCGTCACCTTCCTCCTTCACCGCCCGGCCGGGAAGGTGCCCCCAGAACAGCGCTTACGGTAAGGCAGCCGTATGCGCCGGCGCGGCGCCGCGCACCTTGTCGATCAGGGCCTGCGGATCGTCGGGCAGCGCATCGGCGCGCCACGCGACATGCCCGTCGGGCCGCACCAGCGCCAGCGGCTTCTGGTAGAGCGCGGCGATCGCGGGATCGGGAAGCGCGACCGTCCGGAACGGCACGCGGCGCCGCGCCGCCGCCGCTTCCAGCGCCGCACCGTCGGGCGCATCGGGCCCGAGGCGGAGCAGCACGAACCCGGTCCCGAACAGATCGAGCGTCGAACGGCCGGGCGCGATCCAGGCATGCGGCGCGCGCGTGCCGGGCCGCGCGGACGGCACGAATTGCGGCGTCTCGTACGGGACGGCGGGCGAGCCGTCCGGCACCACGACGGGCGAGCCGTAATAGCAGTACCCGGTGCGGAGATTCTCCGTGAAGGTGGGGCCGGAGCCGCGCCCGGTGCCCTCGAACGCCTCGCGCCAGCGCTGGCGCAGCGCCTCGCCCGCCGGCGTCGCCTCGACGATCTCCGGCCCGCCAGGCAGGGCGGCCAGGATGTCGAACTCCTGCGTCGAGACGGTCACGTTGTTGTACGCCACCGGCTTGCGCTCCGCCTGGTAGGAGTCGAGCAGCACGGGACCGCCCCAGCCCTGGATGACGGCGGCAAGCTTCCAGCCCAGATCGACCGCGTCGGCAAGCCCGGTATGCAGCCCGAGCCCGCCGGTCGGCGAGTTCTGGTGCGCCGCATCGCCGGCGATGAACACGCGCCGGTCGCGATAGCGGTCGACCACGCATTCGCGCCGCTCCCAGCGCTGGGTGTTGAGGATCTCGTATTCGATGTCGCGCCCGGCGAGCCGGCGAATGTAGTCGTCGCCGGTCATGCCCGGCACTTCCTTAAGCACCGAAAGGCGCCACCGCTCCGCCCCGTCGATGCCGATGATCTCGCCCCACGACCCGCCCGCGTCGGTGAAGCGGAAGAACCGCGCCCAGCCCATCTTGTGGATACGCATCAGCTCGGCCGAGCGGAAATAGACGTTGACCGAGGTGGCGATGGCTCCCTGCGCCTCGTTCTTCACCCCGAGCGCCTGGGGCACCGTGCCGCCGGCCCCATCGCAGCCGACGAGATACTGCGCGCGCAGCGTTTCGGACGCGCCGGTGCGCGGATCGGTGACGGTGGCAGTGACGCCCGTCTCGTCCTGGATGAAGCCGTCGAGCCGCGCGTAGTAGCGCACCGTGACGGACGGCAGCGCGCGCGCCTTGGCGAGCAGGATGGGGTCGTAGAAGATCTGCGCGCAGCCGCAGCCCGGCTCCGGCGTGAACGGAAGGCGCGTCTCGTTGTAGGACGGCCATTTCGTCCGGGCGAGCTCGAAGCCCGACATCGAGGTGCAGTAGACGAAATCGTTCGGATGGTCCGACGGCCAGCCGGTGGCCTTCACCTCCTCGGCGATGCCCCAGCGGCGGTTGAACTCCATCGCGCGGACGGAGAGCCCGCTCATCTTGGGCACCGAGATCGAGCCGTCGCGCCGCTCGAGAACGGTGCAGGGGATGCCGGCCGAGCCGAGCTCGACGGCAAGGGCGAGCCCCACCGGGCCGCCGCCGGAAATCAGGACGGGAATCGTTCGGTCGCTCATCGCACCACGCAGCCTCGTTGGCCCGCCCATGTTATGCCGCGCCCCCGGCCGGATGCCAGTGAAGACAGCGCGGCCGAACTATGGAATCAATCGGCCCGGAGCGGGAGGCGGCGATGGCTTTCGAGTCCAGCGAGGAGCAGGTCCTGCTGCGCAACTTGATCGCCGGCCTGTGGGGCTGAAGGTGCAATAGCTGCTATAACGTCGCGCGCAATCGAACCGAGGGAGAACCATGGCAAAGGCAGCGGCAAAAACCAAGCTCGGCGGCAACACCGTCAAGGTCGAGTTCGACGAGGGCATCGCGTGGGTGTTCCTCAACCGGCCCGAGAAGCGCAATGCGATGAGCCCGACGCTCAACAACGAGATGATCGAGGTGCTGACCGCGCTGGAGACCGACGACCGCTGCGGCGTGCTGGTGCTGACCGGGGCGGGCGATTCCTTCTCGGCCGGCATGGACCTGAAGGAGTTCTTCCGCGAATCCGACACGCTGCCGCCCGAGGGCTGGGCGCAGATCGAGCGCGCCGCGCAGACCTGGCAGAACAACCTGCTGAAATGGTTCCCCAAGGTGACCATCGCCATGGTCAACGGCTGGTGCTTCGGCGGCGCGTTCAACCCGCTGGTGAGCTGCGACATCGCGGTCGCGGCCGAGGAGGCGACGTTCGGCCTTTCCGAGATCAACTGGGGCATCATCCCGGCCGGCAACGTGCTCAAGTCCGTGTCCTACCGGCTGAGCGAGACCGACGGGCTCTACTACGCGCTCACCGGCGACACGTTCAACGGCATCGAGGCGAGACGGATGGGCCTGGTCCGCTTCGCCTGGCCGCGGGCGGAGCTGCGCGAGAAGACGCGCGAGCTCGCCATGAAGGTCGGCGGCAAGAACCGCTCGGCCGCGCGCGCCATCAAGCACGCCTGGCGCAAGATGGGCGAGATGTCGTGGGGCGCATCGGAGGATTATCTGATGGCCAAGCTCGACCAGCACCGGCTGACCGACCCGGAGCAGGGGCGCGAGCAGGGCATGAAGCAGTTCCTCGACGACAAGTCCTACCGCCCCGGCCTCGGTGCCTACAAGCCGAAGAAGTAGCGGTCAGCCGGCCCTTACCTGGGCCGCGACCTCGTCCCAGCGATAGGGGGCAGGGTCCGCGGGCGGGTGCACCGCGCCGCAGGACGCGCAGGTGCGCAGCGCCGGGTCCGCGTTGAACCGCGCCGCAGCCTCCAGGTACTTCTCCTGCGCCACCGCGCCCGCCGCGTCCCACGTCTCGCGGAAGAGCTCGGTATCGCAGGAATCGCAATACCAAGCCGCCGCCTCGAGGCCGGGCACGTCGGACTTGAACCGCAGCACGACGGTCTCGATTTCCGTCTCGAAGCGGTGCGGCGCGCCCGCCGGCACGTAGACGCAATCGCCGGGCGCGAGCCCGAACCGGTCGACCGAGGTCGCCTGGAAGCGCACTGCGCCCGCGCCGGACATCACCAGGAGGAGCGAGTCCTTCTCGCACACCGACCAGAAGGGCTGCGGCCGGTCGTTGCGGCTGAGGAACACCTGCACCTGGATGTCCTCGGGCAGGAGCGGGAGTTCGGCATAGGGGCCGAGCTTCTTCGCCTCGCGGAAGGTCTGGAACGTCTTCTTGCGCGGCATGGCGCCCTCCCGCCTAGCCGGCCGACGCGGCGGCGAGCGCGCCCCGCCCGTTGGCGGCCGTCTCCGCCTGCTCGGCATAGCGGTCCCATCCCCAGGAAGCGACCGGGAAGGGCGGGTTCACGTGGCCGCACTTGGCGCAGGTGCGCTTTGCCGCGTCGGCGTTGAACGCGCCGAACAGCTCCGGCAGCACCGCGACCGACACGAACGGATGCTCGGCCTCGGTGGCGTCGGGCGGCGGCGTCGCGTCGAACTCCTGCATAAATATCTCTTCGTGGCACTTCTCGCAGCGCAGGCTGCAGGCCTCGGTCTGCTTGCCCGCCTCGGCCTGGCGCTGGACGATCATCATCACCGCGTAAGACTTGGGGTCCTTCTCGTTCTTGAGGAACGAGTTGACGCCATGCACGCGCCCGCCGACGAAGACCTGTCCGGTGTTCAGCATCGCCCCGCTGGCGGCCAGCGCCACCACCACCTCGTCCTGGGTGTTGTGGTGGAAGAAATGGCCGTAGTCGGCGGCCGGCCCGCCCTGGATAATGGCGCCGGCCGGCACCATCGCGCCCGGATGCAAATACGGGAACAGCGGCAGAAGCTGCGTGTTGCCGCGCCGCATCGTGTCGAACACGTTGGCGACCATCGGCGGCCGGTCCGGCCGCGGCGGCGGGATGGTGCGGCTTTCGGCCATGTCAGTGCCCCCCGCCCTTCAGCATCGCCTCCATCTCGGCGCGCGACGCGGCGAAATGTACCTCGTGCATCTCGTCAACCGGGAAGCCCAGCACCTCCAACTGCTCCTCCACCTGGTCCTTGGTGTCGGCCTCGAAGATCGAGACCAGGAAGCCCTCCGCGACGTTGACGTAGATCTGGCGGAAGGTCGCGATGTTCGCGTCGACCACGGCCTTGGCGTTCTGGCTCAGCTCCTCGCGCTTCAGGCCCGGCGCGCGGTGGACGGTGATGAAGAGCGGCATGGCGGTTCCTCCCTCAGGGTTCGTTCTTTCGGCTAGATGCCCACTTCGTCCGCGAGCTCCCGGGTCCGCGCGGCGGCCCAGACGCTGCGGCTGGACGAGCGCTGATCGAGCGTGCGCTGGAGGCGGACGATCAGGCGCTTGAGCGTCGCGACCTCGGCCGGCGAGAGCCCGGCGATCGCCACCTCGTTCACCTGCTGGATCAGGGGTGACATGGTGAGCGCCAGGCGGCGGCCGCGCGCGGTCAGGTGCACGTGGCTCATCCGCCGGTCGTGACGCGACTTGACAAGCGTGACAAGTCCCGCCCGCACCAGCGACTTGACGGCGGCGACCGTGGTGGGGCCCTGGCGGCCGACGCGGCGGGTGAGCTCGCCCGACGACAGCCCGTCCTCCTCCCACAGCTCGCGCAGATAGCGCCACTGGCTGAGCGAGATTCCGTGCGCCTGCGCCTCGCGGTCCATGGCCTGCGTCCAGCTTTCGGAGAGCTGGCGCACATGGTAGCCGAGGCTTTTCGACAGCGGCATGAAATCGGGCGAGGCGTTGCGCCGCCCGGCGCCGCGCGGTGGGGCCTCGCCGTCCGCCTGCCGCATCGCCGCCTCGCCGCGCCCCGGTGCCATCGCGTCCGCCGCCATTTCGGTAGACCTCTACCAATTTCCGAGATATTACCGGTGCCGTGTCGGACCTGTCAAAGGCCGGCGCGGCGCGGGAGGACAGGATGGCGACGAAGACCGAAGCCCGGCTCGACCGGGTGGTCACGCTCCACATGATGGGCGACTGGGGCGTCGCCAACCTGCACCGGATCTGCGGCTGGATCTCGGCCGAGCTGTGGCGCCGCTCGCCGCCCGGCTCGCGCTTCGCCACCTGGGCGGGGCGCGGCGGCGCCGACGCGATAGACGCGGTGCTGGACGGCGAGGTGCAGGCGGCGCTGTTCGTGCCGGCCGGGTTCGCGCGCACCATCTTCGAGAAGCGCGGCATCCTGGACCGGCCCGACGTGGGGCGGCTGCGCGCCCTCGCCACGTTGCCGCAGGACGACCGGCTGGTCCTCGCCATCGACAAGAAATTCGGCGTCGCGACCTTCGACGAGCTGCGCGCCAGGAAGCCGGCGATCCGGCTCACCACCGGCACAGATGACGGGGTGAACATGGTGGGCTTCGCGGCGCACCGACTGATGGAGCTGGCCGGCATTTCGCAGGCGACGATCGAAAGCTGGGGCGGCAAGGTGATCGGCGGAGAAGGCCCGCCCGACACGATCCCGCTGGTCACGCGCGGCGAGGCCGACGCGGTGCTGTTCGAGGCGGTGATGACGCCGGCCTGGAAGCAGTTGATCGCGGCGCGGCCGGTGAACTTCCTGCCGTTCGAGCCGAATGTTCTGAAGGCACTGGAGGACAAGTACGGCTGGCCCGCAGGCGAGGTGCCGGCCGACCGCTTCCCGGGCCTCACGGCGCCCTTCACCGCGCTCGATTTTTCCGACTTCCTGCTCGTCTGCCGCGACGACCTGCCCGACGACATCGCCTACGTGATCGCCGCGCTTCTGTGCGAGACCACCGACCTTCTCGAGCGCCAGTATCGCCACCTCGCGCCCAAGGACAGCCCTGTTACCTACCCGATCGAGCCGCGCAAGATCGCGACCACCTCGATCCCGCTGCACCCGGGCGCGCGGCGCTACTACGGGGAGCGGGGCCACATCGCGGCTTGACCGCGTGGGCGCGGGCGGGTCAAGTCGGGGCCCCGCACCCGACGAGGCCCGCCATGCCCGCCACCGCCATCGATTCCGCGATCTTCCGCGACATCTTCTCGACCGAGGCGATGCGAAGCGTGTTCTCGGACGAGAACCGCGTGCAGAAATATCTCGACATCGAGGCGGCGCTGGCGCGCGCCCAGGCACGGCTCGGCATCATCCCGGAGGCGGCGGCGGCGGAGATCGGGCGCCATTGCCACGCCGGCGAGTTCGACTTCGCCAAACTCAAGACCCAGACCGAGCGCATCGGCTATCCCGTCCTGCCGGTCGTGCAGCAGCTCGTCGCGCTCTGCGCCGACGGGCACGGCGAATGGTGCCATTGGGGCGCGACCACGCAGGACATCACCGACACAGCGACCATCCTGCAGATCCGCGAGGCGCTGGCGCTGGTCGAGGGCGAGCTTGCCGCCATCTCCGACGCGATGGAGGTGCTGGTCCGGCGCCATCGCGACACACCGATGGCCGGGCGGTCAAACCTGCAGCAGGCCGTGCCGATCACGTTCGGCTACAAGATGGCGACCTTGCTCGCCGCCGTCGAGCGCCACCGCCAGCGCCTCGCCGAGCTCCGCCCGCGCGTGCTGGTGGGCGAGTTCGGCGGCGCTGCCGGCACGCTCGCCTCGCTCGGCGACAAGGGCGTCGCGGTGATGACCGAATTGATGCGCGAGCTTCGCCTCGGCGTGCCGGAGATCGCTTGGCACACGGTGCGCGACCGGGTGGCGGAGGTCGGCTGCTTCCTCGGCCTCGTCACCGGCACGCTCGCCAAGCTCGCCACCGACGTGAAGCTGATGATGCAGACCGAGGTGGAGGAGGTGTACGAGCCCTTCGCGGAGGGGCGCGGTTCGTCCTCCACCATGCCGCAGAAGCGCAACCCGATCTCGACGCTCTACATTACCGCCTGCACCGCGATGGTACGCCAGCACGTGGCCGCGCTTCTGGACGCGATGGTCGAGGACCACGAGCGCGCGACCGGGCCGTGGGAGATCGAATGGATCGCCGTGCCGGAGATCTTCTGCCTCGCCTCGGGCGCACTCAATCAGGCAAGGACGATCTGCCAGGGGCTCGAGGTCAACGAGAAGCGCATGCGCGCGAACCTCGACATCACCGGCGGGCTGATCGTCTCCGAGGCGGTGATGATGGGGCTCGGCCCGCATCTCGGCCGCCAGCGCGCGCACGACCTGGTCTACGACATCTGCCGCGCCGCGATCCGGACCGGCCGGCCGTTCCTCGACCTCCTGGCCGAGGACACGGAGATTTCGCGCCACATGGACCGCGCGGCGCTGGCCAAGCTGGTCGATCCCGCCAACTATCTGGGCGTCGCCGGCGAGATGGTCGACCGCGTGCTCGCGGCGAAGGAAGGGGCGAGACGATGACCGATTATCGCGAGGACACGTCCCCGATCGCCGGTTGGCGCGGGCGCATTTTCTTCGATGCGGCGACGCGCGCGACGGCGGAATGGCTGGCCGACCTCGCCGAGCGCCGATTCATGGTCGGCACGACGCCGGGCGCGGCCGCGGTCGAATTCGTCCTGGCGCCCGAATTGCTTTGCGATGTCGCGCCGTTCCTGGCGATGAACCGCAACGGGCTGAAGATCGAGCTGCTGGCGGTCACTGCCGCCCATTCCGCAGGCGACGCGGCGAACCCGATCCGCACTTTCGACGCCGCGCCACGCGCTGGCGCGCCGCGCGAGAACCCCAACCGAGCGGTAAGCTGGCATTTCCACATCTACTTTCCGCCGGACGAGATCGACAAGGCGCACTGGCTACGCGCGAAGATGGCGGACAAATTCCGCGTTGCGCTGTTCCAGGTAGACGACGAGGCCGGCGGGCCGCACCCCCTGCCGAACATCGAGGTGCAGGTGAGCTGTGCGGAACTGCCGCGCATCCTGCCGTGGCTCGCGCTCAACCGTCAGGGGCTTTCGGTACATGTCCACCCGCGCAGCGAGGATTTGATTGGCGACCATCTCGACTGGCCGCTCTGGCTCGGCACGCCCGTCGATCTGATCGTCGCGGAGCTCGACGGCATACGCCCGCCCAGCGCGTTCGACGGGCTCGAACATGTGAACGGCGCGCCGCAGGAACCGCCCTCGCCCGACCCGCGCTTCCCCCCGACGGCGTAGCGTCGCGGGACCAGGCGGCTATACTCGGCCCGACCGGACAGGGAGAACGCCATGAAACTCGCGAACTATGTGGGCGGGCGCTGGGTCGAGGGCGCGGGCGACGGGACGAAGCTGGTCGATCCGGTCACCGGCGAGGAACTGGCGCGCGCCTCGACCCAGGGCGTCGACTTCGCCGCCGCGCTCGATCATGCGCGCAAGGTGGGCGGGCCCGCGCTCCGCGCCATGAGCTTCGCCGAGCGCGCGGCGATGGTGGGCAAGATCGTCGAGACGCTGACGGCGAACCGCGACGCCTACGGCGAGATCGCGCTCCGCAACTCGGGCAACACCAAGACCGACGCGGCCATCGACATCGACGGCGCCATCGGCACGGCACGGTTCTATGCCCGCGCGGCCGGCGCGCTGGGTGAGGCGCGCATCCTGCGCGACGGCGGGCTGATCCGCATGGGGCGCGACGAAGCGTTCCAGGCGCTGCATGTCGGCGTGCCGCTGGCCGGCGTCGCCATCCACATCAACGCCTTCAACTTCCCGGCCTGGGGGCTGTGGGAAAAGGCGGCGGTCGCGCTGCTCGCGGGCGTGCCGGTGCTCGCCAAGCCCGCGACCGCCACCTCGTGGCTCGCCCAGCGCATGGTGGAGGACGTGGCCAAGGCCGGCGCGGTACCCGACGGCGCGCTCTCTATCGTCTGCGGCGGCGCGGGCGACCTGCTCGACCACGTGACCGGGAACGACGCCATCGCCTTTACCGGCTCGGCCGCGACCGCGCAGGCGATCAGGAACCATCCGCGCGTCGTCGCGGCATCGACCCGCGTGAACATCGAGGCCGACAGCCTGAACGCGTGCGTGCTGGGCCCCGACGTGGCGCCAGGCGCGGGCGAGTTCGACGCGTTCGTCAGCGAGGTCGTCCGCGAGATCACGGTCAAGGCCGGGCAGAAATGCACCGCGATCCGCCGCGTCCTCGCCCCCGCCGCCATTGCCGAACAGGTGAACGAGGCTATCGCCGCGAAGCTCGCCACGGTCAGGTTCGGCGACCCGCGGAACGAGACGGTGCGCATGGGGCCGCTGGTCAACAAGGCGCAGCAGAAGGCGGCGCTCGACGGCATCGCCGCGCTGAAGGCGGAGGCCAAGGTGGTGACGGAAGGCGGCACGCCCGTCGACGCCGACCCGGCCAGGTCGGCCTTCGTCGGGCCCACCCTGCTGTTCGCCGCCGACCCCGGCGCGAGCAAGGCGGTGCACGAGATCGAGGTGTTCGGCCCGGTCGCGACCGTCCTGCCCTACAAGGACGCGGCCGACGCCTTCGCGCTGGCGGCGCGCGGCCAGGGCTCGCTGGTCGCCTCGGTCTTCAGCGGCGATCCCGCGTTCCTGACCACAGCCGCGCTGGCCCTCGCCCCCACCCATGGGCGCGTGCTGGCGCTCGACGCCGCCACGGCCAAGTCGTCCACCGGCCACGGAATCGTCATGCCGATGTGCAAGCATGGCGGCCCCGGCCGCGCCGGCGGCGGCGAGGAGCTGGGCGGGCTTCCCGCCCTCTGGTTCTATCACCAGCGCAGCGCGCTGCAGGGTCCGGCCGAGCGGCTGAAGGAGATCCACGACAGCGCCGCGACCACCGGCTGAGGGGCGCAACATGACCGCATGCATCGTCGGCTGGGCGCACGGAAAGTTCGGCAAGCACGCCGACCGCGACGTCGAATCGCTGATCGTCGAGGTGGCGACGGCCGCGCTGGCCGACGCAGGCGTCGCGCCCGGCGACGTCGACGAGATTTTCCTCGGCACGTTCAACGCCGGCTTCGTGAAGCAGGACTTCCCCGCCTCGCTGGTGCTGCAGGCCGACGCCGCGCTGCGCTTCAAGCCGGCAACGCGGGTGGAGAACGCCTGCGCCACGGGCTCGGCCGCGATCTACCAGGGGCTCGACGCCATCGCCGCAAGGCGCGCGCGCATCGTGCTGGTGGTCGGCGTGGAGAAGATGACCGAGCTCGCCGGCCCGGCCATCGGCGAGGTGCTGGCCAAGGCGAGCTACCTGAAGGAGGAGCACGAGGCGAGCTTCGCCGACATCTTCGGGCGCATCGCCGCGGCCTACTTCCAGCGCTATGGCGACCGGTCGGACGCGCTGGCGCGTATCGCGGCGAAGAACCACCGGAATGGCGCCGCCAATCCCCTCGCCCATTTCCAGAAGGATTTGGGCTTCGAATTCTGCGCCACCGTGTCGGACCAGAACCCGATCGTCGCCGGGCCGCTGCGCCGCACCGACTGCTCGCCGGTGACCGACGGCGCGGCGGCCCTGGTGCTGGCCGAACTCGACGCGGCGCTGGCGATGGAGAAGGCGGTCGTCTTCCGCGCCGCGCGCCACGTCAACGACTTCCTGCCGATGAGCCGGCGCGATGCGACGCGCTTCGAGGGGTGCGAGGTGGCGTGGCGACGCGCCTTCGCCGACGCGCGCGTCGCGCTCGACGACCTCGACTTCATGGAGGTGCACGACTGCTTCACCATCGCCGAGCTGATGATCTACGAGGCCGTCGGCCTCGCGCCGCTTGGCGAGGGCGCGCGCGCCATCGACGAGGGCTGGACGGAGAAGGGCGGTCGGCTGCCCGTCAACCCATCGGGCGGGCTCAAGTCCAAGGGCCATCCCATCGGCGCGACCGGCGTGTCGATGCACGTGCTGGCCGCCATGCAGCTCGCGGGCGCGGCGGGCGGCATGCAGGTCGCGGATGCGCGCCTCGCCGGCGTGTTCAACATGGGCGGCACCGGCGTCGCGAACTACGCGAGCATCCTGGAACGGCTGCGCTGACGGCGCGGCGCCGCGCATGAACCTCGCCGTCCTTCTCGCCAGCACCGCCGCCCGCTGGCCCGACCTCTCGGCCGTGGCGGAGGGCGACCGGCACGTCCACTCCTACCGCGCGCTTGCCGGGCGGGTCGCGCGGCTGGCCGGCGCGCTCACCGGCCGGCTGGGGCTTGCGCCGGGCGACCGCGTCGCGCTGGCGATGGGCAACGCGCCCGAATATGTCGAGATCCTGTTCGCGGCGTGGCATGCGGGCCTTGTCGCGGTGCCGATCAACGCCAAGCTGCACCCGCGCGAGTTCGCCTACATCCTGGAGAATTCCGGCGCGCGCGCGTGCTTCGTCACGCCGGAGCTGGAGGCCGCCATTGCCGAGGCGGCCGGCGCGGCGGCAGGCCTCGCGACGACGATCCGCGCCGGCGGGCCGGACTATGCGCGGCTGCTCGAGGCGGACGAGAGCCCGGTGCACCCGACGGCGCCCGACGATCTCGCCTGGCTGTTCTACACGTCGGGCACGACGGGCCGGCCCAAGGGCGCGATGCTGAGCCATCGCAACCTGATGGCCATGACGCTGCGCTATTTCGCCGACGTCGACGCCGTTGCGCCGGGCGACTCCATCGTCCACGCCGCGCCGATGTCGCACGGTTCGGGGCTCTACATCCTGCCGCACATCGCCAAGGGCGCCTGCCAGGTGATCCCGGAGTCGGGCGGGTTCGACCCGGCGGAAATCTTCGCGCTGCTCCGCGCCCATCGCGGCGTGACGTTCTTCTTCGCGCCGACGATGGTGATGCGCCTGGTGAACGCGCTCGACGCCGGCGCGGCCGATCTCGGGAGCCTCAAGACCATCGTCTATGGCGGCGCGCCGATGTACGCCGAGAACAGCGTGGCGGCGCTCGCCGCGCTTGGGCCCAAGCTGGTGCAGATCTACGGCCAGGGCGAATCGCCCATGACCATCGCTTGCCTCGCGCGCGCCGCCCACACCGAGGCGCGGCATCCGCGCTATTTGGCGCGGCTCGCCTCGGTCGGCGCGCCCTTCACCGGCCTGGAGGTCGAGGTGCGCGGCCCGGACGGGCAGGCGCTTCCGCTCGGCGCCGTCGGCGAAGTCGCGGTGCGGGGCGACGTGGTGATGCGCGGCTATTGGCGGAACGAGGCAGCGACCGCCGAGACGCTGCGCGGCGGCTGGCTGCACACCGGCGACATCGGCGAATTCGACGCGGACGGGTTTTTGACGCTGAAGGACCGCAGCAAGGACGTGATCATCTCCGGCGGGTCGAACATCTATCCGCGCGAGGTGGAGGAGGTGCTGCTGAAGCATCCCGCCGTCGCCGAATGCGCGGTGATCGGTCGGCCGCACCCCGATTGGGGCGAGGAGGTAGTGGCCTTCGTCGTGCGCGCGCCGGACGCAAATCTGGCCGAGGCGGAGCTCGACGCCCTCTGCCTCGGCCACATCGCGCGGTTCAAGCGGCCGCGCGCCTACCGGTTCGTCGATGCGCTGCCGCGGAACAACTACGGCAAGGTGCTGAAGACCGCGCTGCGCGAGCGCGCGTGACCGGCGCCCGCGCCGCGATCGAAGCTACACCTTCTCCTTCGCGTACTTGCCGGAGATCTGCGGCGCCATGACGGCCGCGTCCTTGTGGCCCTTGTTGGCGCGTTCGAGCCGCGTTTCCTTCTCCCACTGGCGCTTGAGCTCGTCGCGGACGGAGATGCGGAGCCGGCCGAGCCCCTCTGTCTCGAGCTCCACCACGTCGCCGTCCTGGAACGCGCCGAGGCCGCGATGGTTGGTGCCCGTCGCCAGGATGTCGCCCGGATAGAGCGCGTGAATCGAGCTGATGAACTCCACGCAGCGCGGGATCTTGTGGCCCATGTCGTCGGTGTTGAAATTCTGCTTCAAAACGCCCGACACCCACAGCTTGATCTGCAGCTTCTGCGGGTCCTTGATCTCGTCCTTGGTGACGATGTAAGGGCCGATCGGCGCGAACGTGTCACGCGACTTCATCTGGTAGAACGTGTTGCCCGCGGGCGGCAGGCCGCGCGCCGAGCCGTCGATGAAGTTGACGTAGCCGAAGATGTAGTCCATCGCGTCGGCGGCCTTCACGTGGCTCGCATGCTTGCCGATGACGAGCGCCATCTCCGCCTCGCCCTCGAACACGTTGGCGGGCACGTCGGGCAGGATCATCGTGTCGCCGTGGCCGATGATCGCGGCCGGCGACTTGTGGAAGGCGTTGATCGGGGCCGGCGCGTCGCGCGTGCCGTCCTCCATGTAGTTCACCGCCATGCAGTCGACATTGACCGGGCGCGGCAGCGGCGGGCGGATGCGCACGCTGGCGACCGGCACGCCCTTGCCCTTGGCGGCGGCGTCCTCGAGCTTCGACCGGTAGGCGTCGAACCGCTCGATCAGCCCGTTGATCAGGTCGTGCGGCCCGAGATGCGGGATGTCCTTCACGGCGGCGGAGACGTCCACCACCTCGTCGCCCCGCAGCACGCCCAGCTTGAAATCGTCGAAATACAGAATTTTCACCGTCGGTCTCCCCTGGGATGATTGGGGCGCATCTTGCGTCGAACGGCGCTTGAGCGCAATCGCGCACAGCGCCCGGAGGGGCTAGGATCGGACGGAAATGGGGAGGAACACATGGCCGAACGCTGGGTGGGGACGTGGGCCACGAGCCCCGTGGTGACCGAGGGGCTCGCGTTCGAGAACCAGACGCTGCGCATGATCGCGCGCATAAGCCGCGGCGGAAGCCGGCTGCGCGTCCGGCTGTCGAACGCGTGCGGGCTTTCCAAGCTCGCCATCGGGGGCGCGCGCATCGCGCTGCGCGACAAGGACGCGCGGATCGTCGCCGGGTCGGACCGCAAGCTCACCTTCAGCGGCGCCGACGCTACGGTCATTCCCGTCGGCGCACCCGTGGTGAGCGACCCGGTCGCTCTGGAGGTGCCGGCGCTCGCCGACCTCGCGGTCTCGATCTTTCTGCCGGGCCGGGTCGACGAGACGCTGCCGATCACCGGCCACGGCAACGCCCACCAGACCAACTACGTCTCGCCGCCGGGCGATCACGCGGCCGCCGTCGACATGCCTGTCCGGCAGACCACCGAGAACTGGTACCTGGTGACGGGCATCGAGGTCGAAGCGCCGGCCGGCACGCCCGGCATCGTCTGCTTCGGCGATTCGCTGACCGACGCAAACACCTCGACGCTCGACGCCAACGCGCGCTGGCCCGACCAGCTCGCCCGCCGTTTCGCCGCGCAGGGCGGGGCGTTCCCCGGCATCATGAACCACGGCATCGGCGGCAACCGCATCGTGCACGACGGGCGCGGCGATTCCGGCGTGCGCCGGTTCGACCGCGACGTGCTGGCCCAGACCGGCGTGACGCATGCCATCGTGTTCCTCGGCATCAACGACATCCGCAACCGCAACCAGAAGCCCGACGAGGTGGTGAGCGCCGAGCAGATGATCGCGGGGCTTCACCAGATGGCGGTCAGGGCGCGGGCGCGCGGCGTCACCATCTATGGCGCGACCCTGCTGACCTTCGAGAACGAGACCTTCCAGCCCGGCTTCTACACCGAGGCGGGCGAGGCGAAGCGCCAGGCGGTCAACGCGTGGATACGGTCGTCCGGCGCGTTCGACGCGGTGCTCGATTTCGAGAAAATTCTGCGCGACCCGGGCCACCCGACCCAGATGCTGCCCAAGTACGACGTGGGCGACCATCTGCACCCGTCGGACCTCGGCTACGTCACGCTGGGCGATGCCATCCCGCTCGATTTGTTCGCGTAAACGTTACGCCCCGATCGCCTTGAGGTGCGCGTCGAGCAGCGCGGCAAGCCGCTCGGGATCCTTGCGGCCCCAGCCGCATTCCGTGCCGATTCCGGCGATGTCCGCCACCGCCTGGGCGCGGTGCAGGCGCTGGCGGTTCTCCGAATCCTCGCCGGCATGGACGAGGCCGAGGATGAGGTCGCAGCCCCTCGGCAACGAAAGACCGTCGAGCGGCGCGAAATATTCGTCGTCGGTGCGGTCGTGCGGCACCGGGAGATGGAGGAACTCCACGTCGCGCTCGATCCGGTCGATCAGGCCGCGGCACATCTCGACCGTCGTGCCGAGGTCCGACGGCTGCATCAGATGCTCGTCGCGCGGGCTGCCGTAGCAGAAATGGTAGCCGAGCTCGATGCCGTCCGGCACCGCGTCGCCGACCTGCGCGAGCTCGCCCAATATCTGGTCCTTGTAGCCGGCCGGCCGCTCGGGATAGTAGCCCTCCCACATCAGCACCTCCTGGCACACGTCCCACTGCACGGCCACGCGGTTGTGCGGCAGGGCGTCGGCGAGGCGGGCCACCTCGCGCTCCATCGCATCGCCGAAGGCGCGCAGGAAGTCCGCCTGCGCGCGCGGGCTCACGTAGTTGTAGCCGGGGGCGAGCGGCGTCGGCAGGCAGACCTGGAACTTCACGCCGGCGGGAATGACGCCGCCCTGCTGCAGCCGGTCGAACACGGCGAACGAGTTGCGCGCGGCGTCGGCATAGCCGATCTCGAACGCGACCGTGTCGGGATCGACGCCCGGCCGGAACCGCAGCCGCGGAATCTCGCGCAGCAGCACCCCGTCCCACTGGCGCCAGGGCAAGGGCGCGACATCGGGGTCGACCTCCATGTCGGGGTGGGCCGCGAGCATCGCCTGGATGAAGCGGATCCAGTCGGCGCGCTTGCCGGTCTCGCCGTCGGGCAGGCGGCGCAGATGCGGCCCGAGCCGGCCCGCGACGGTGCGGAACACCTGCTCGGCATCGGCGAGCGGCACGCTGCCGACGAGATGGATGTAAGGGCGGACCTCTGACGCGCTCATGCAACCTCGCAACACTGGCTGACGGGCCGAGCTTATCGAGCTACAGCGCCTTGCGGAAGGTGAGGTTGTAACGGCACCGCCCGGTCAGCGGATCGTCGCCATCCGTCAGTTCGGCCACGCCGTGGAAATGAAGGCGCGATTCCCCGCCCCACACCACCACGTCGCCGTTCTCGAGCCCGATGCGCCGCGTCCGGTCGCCCCGCCCGGGACCGCCGAACAGGAAGGTGGCCGGAAGGCCGAGCGAGACGGAGACGATGGGCTGGGCGAAGTCGCGCTCGTTGCGGTCCTGGTGCAGCGTCAGCCGCGTGCCCGGCGCGTAGCGGTTGATCAGGCAGGAATCGGGCGCAAAGCCCGCGAAACCAGCCAGCGTCGGCGGCGCGCCCGGCGAGCGACGCGAAATTCTCGGGCATCGTGGGCCACTTCAGGCCGGTCTCCGGATCGGCTTCGGCGTAGCGATAGCCCTTGCGGTCGGTGACCCAACCGGCGCGGCCGCAATTGGTCATCGCGACCGACATGGTGAAGCCGCCCGGCGTCACCATGTGGCGGAACGGCGCCGCCTCGGCGATGCGGTTCACGGCAGCGACCAGCGAAGCCGCCTCCGCCGCCGCGAAGCCGCGCAGCACCGTCGCGCCGGGCGCCAGCGCTTCGTTCCCGGCGAACAGGTCGGCCGTCATGCCGCGTCGTGGAAGATGAGGCCGAGCGTCATGCGGTGGCCCGAGCGCACGCGGCTCACCCCATGGCGCAGCGCGACGCGGTGCCAGCCGCGCGCGCCCTTCTCCGGCCGCTCGTTGACGGCGAAGATCACCGCCTCGCCCCGGTCGAGCGGCACCACCTCGGCGCGCGACTGCATGCGCGGGCGCGACTCCGTCAGCACGAACTCGCCGCCGGTGAAGTCGCGCCCGGGCGCCGAGAGCAGCATTGTCGCCTGCAGCGGAAAGTGCAGCGCGCCGTAGAGGTCGCGGTGCAGGCGGTTGTAGTCGCCCGCGCCGTACTTGAGCAGCAGCGGAGTCGGGCGCGTCTGGCCGGCCGCGTGGCAGCGCTCAAGGTATCCGCCGAGCGTCGGCGGGTAGTCCGAAGCGCCGCCGAGCCGTTCGGCCCACCGGTTGGCGATGGCGGCGAGCGGCGGGTAGAGCGACTCGCGGAGCCGCGCGACCGGAACCGGCAGGGGATAGGCGAAATACTTGTATTCGCCCATTCCGTAGCCGTGCCGCGCCATGACGACGCGGCTGCGGAACTCCGCCGTATCGTAGAGCGCCGCCAGTGCCGCGCATTCGTCCGGCGCGAGGAGCGGCCCGGTGGTGGCGTAGCCGTCGGCGTCGACCCCGGCGGCGATCCGGTCCCAGTCGAGCGCGCGGGCCGGCGCGTCGAGAACCGTGCTCATCGCGCCTCGCGGTCGAGCAGCTTGCGCTTGCGCTCGATGCCCCAGCGATAGCCGGCGAGCCGACCGTCGCCCGCCACCACGCGGTGGCACGGCACGGCGACGGCGAGCTTGTTGGCGGCGCAGGCACCGGCCACGGCACGCGCCCCGTCCTTGACGCCGAGGGCGCTCGCGATCTCGGCATAGGTCTTGGTCGTGCCGGGCGGGATGGCGCGCAGCGCCTGCCAGACGCGGCGCTGAAACGACGTGCCGCGGATGTCGAGCGGCAGACCGAGCCCGGCCGACGGGTCGTCAACCAGCGCCACCACAGCCGCGACCGTCCGGGCGAAGTCCGGCCCCGCCTCGGCAAGCGCCGCGCGCGGGAAGCGCTTGGCGAGTTCCGCCGCCAGCGACTTCGCGTCGTCGCCGAGCTGGATGGCGCAGATGCCCCGGTCGGTGCCGGCGACCAGCACCTTGCCGAGCGACGACGCGCCGACCGCGTAGCGGATCGTCTCGCCCGCCCCGCCCTTGCGCCAGGCACCCGGCGTCATGCCCAGCATGGCGGGCGCGGCCTCGTAGAACCGGCCGGACGAGTTGAACCCCGCGTCGTAGATCGCCGCGGTGACCGAGGACGCCGCGCCGAGCCCGTCCTGCACGCGCCGCTGGCGCTGGCCGGCAGCGTAGGCGCTCGGCGTCACCCCGGCGACGCGGCGGAACAGCCGGTGGAAGTGGCCCGGGCTGAGCCCGGAAGCGGCGGCGAGGGCGGCGAGGTCGGGCGCTGTCTCGGCCTCCTCGATCGTGCGGCAGGCGGCGGCGACCAGCGCGGCCTCGCGCGCGGCGCGCGGCGGCTCGTCCGGGCGGCAGCGCTTGCACGGGCGGAACCCGGCGCGCCGGGCGGCCGCCGCGTCCAGGTGGAACGCCACGTTCTCGCGCCGCGGCGGGCGGGCGGCGCAGGACGGGCGGCAATAGACGCCGGTCGAGGCCACCGAATAGAGGAAATGTCCGTCGGCTTCCGGGGCGCGGGCGAGCACGGCACGCCAGCGTTCGGCATCGGTCGCGTAGGGCGCGGCTTGGGCGAGCATGGTAGACATCGGTCCCTCCTAATATCTGACGCGGACGAGGGACAATCTAGGGGCGGATCAAGGAGGCTACACTCCGCCCCTTGCGCGGCAATCAGCCTTTGCTCTTTTCCTTGGCGTCGAGGTCGTCGAGCCGGCGCTTCATGCGCGCGAGTTCGGCCTTGAGGTCGGCCAGCGTCTCGTCCGACGGGGGCTTCTCGCCCGCCCCGGCGCCCCCCGCGGCGTCGGCCGCACCGGGCGCGCCGGTTGGCCCCTTCGCGGCCGCGAAGGGCTGGAACATGCGCATCGTGTTCTCGAAGAGAGCGAGGTTGCGCCGGCTCATTTCGTCGATGTCGCCGAACGGGAACATGCCCCCGAATGCGCCGGTCATCGTCTTGCGCATCTCCTCCTGGTTCTGGGAGAAGCCGCGCAGCGCGAAATCGAGGTATTGCGCCAGCATGCCCTGGAGGTTGTCGCCGTAGAATGCGATCAGCCGGCGCAAAAAGCTGATCGGCAGCAGGTTCTGGCCCTTCGCTTCCTCCTCGACGATGATCTGGGTGAGGACCGAGCGGGTGATGTCCTCGCCGGACTTGGCATCCTTGACCACGAATTCCACGCCGTCCTTGACCATGCGGCACAGGTCTTCGAGCGTGACGTAGCTGGAACTCTTGGTATTGTAGAGCCTGCGGTTGGCGTATTTCTTGACGACCACCGGCCCGTCGGCGGACCCGTTGGCCTTAACACCCTCGTCAGACATCGCGCGCAACTCCGAACCTGTGGCGCTTGTTGTTTTGACATTGTAACCGATCGGCATGAAGAATGCTGCAATGCATAATCGCAACGCTGCGTCGCAAAATCCCGGCCGAAAGAGCCCCCTAACCCATGGCCGAGCCGCCCGAAATCGACGATCTGGTGCGCCGCTACCTGGATCTGTGGCAGCAGCAGCTCTCCGCCTGGGCGCAGGATCCGGCGCTCGCCCGCCAGTGGGGCGCGCTAATGGCGCTCGCCGGCCGCTGGCCGGGCTTCGCCCCGCCGGGCGTCCCGCCCGGTGCGGCCGCGCCTGATGGCGGTCAGGCAGGGGCCGCGGCCACTGGCGCTGCACCTGATGGCGGCGGCGGCGATCTCGATCGGCTCGCGCAGCATCTGGCCGATCTGGAGCGCCGAGTCGAGCGGCTGGAGCCCCGCCCTCGCCCCCGAAGCGCAAAGCCTCGCAGCCCGGCTCGCAAGCGCAAACCGTGAGGCGCTGGCGGCATCGCTCGATCGTGAATCGCGCCGCCGGCTGGACGAGTTCCTGACCGGGATCGAGACCTACCGCACGCACCCGTATGCCCGCGCCCTTGCCGACCCGCCGGTCCTGTGGGCGGAGAGCGCGACGCGGCTCCTGGATTACGGGCGGGCGGGCGCGCGCCCGGTGCTGGTCGTCCCGTCCCTCGTCAACCGCGCCTACGTGCTCGACCTCGACGCCGACACCTCGTTCGTCCGTCACCTGGCCGGACAAGGCCTGCGGCCCCTTTTGGTCGACTGGGGCGCGCCCCGGGCGGTGGAGCGCGATTTCACCCTGACCGATTATGTCGCCGGGCGGCTCGGCCGGGCCATGGATGCCGTCGGCGAGCGGGTCGCGCTGGTCGGGTACTGCATGGGCGGCCTCCTGGCGCTGGCGCTGGCGCAGTTGCGGCCGCGCGACGTCGCCGGGATCGCGCTCCTGGCCACGCCGTGGGACTTCCATGCCGCGACCGGCGGGCCGCACCCGGTTCTTGCCGCGCTGGGGCCAGGGCTGGGCGGGCTGGTCGCGGCGCTGGGCGAGCTGCCCGTCGACGTGATCCAGGCGCTGTTCTTCGCCCTCGACCCGGTGCAAAGCTGGACCAAGTTCCGCGCCTTCGGCCGGCTCGACCCGGCGTCGGAGGCGGCCCGCCGCTTCGTCGCGCTGGAGGACTGGGCGAACGACGGGGTGCCACTGGCCGGCCCGGTGGCGCGCGAATGCCTCGCCGGCTGGTACGGCGAGAACGCGCCCGCTCGCGGCGAATGGCGCATCGCAGGCGCCGCTGTGCGTCCCGAGACGCTCGACATTCCGAGCCTGCACCTGATTCCGGCGCGCGACCGCATCGTGCCGCCCGAATCCGCCCGGGCGCTTGCCGCCACCATGAAAGGCGCGACGGTGCTGATTCCCGCGGCCGGCCATGTCGGCATGGCCGTCGGCAGCCGGGCCCGCGCCGCCGTCTGGCAGCCGGTGGCGGACTGGCTGGCCGCGCTGGGCTGAGCCTACCGTCCCGCCGGCAGGGGCTGCTGGGTCACCGGCCCGGCCTCGGGCGAGCGGCCGAGCGTCTCCGGCTGGACGCCCGACGGCGTCGGGGCTGGCGCCGGCTGGGACGCGGCGGGTTGGGCCGTGCCGGGCACGCGGACGATCTCGAGTGCCTTGCGCAGCCCGTCGGCATTCGGATTGTTGACCGCGCTGTTGAGCACGATGTCGTGCGAGCTGATCGCCCTTCCGTAATAGTCGCGGTTCCAGTCGCTCATCGGCTGCATGAAGGCCCCGTTGAACGACACGCCGGCGAACGCGCCGCGAGTTCAGCGCGTAGGAATAGATATCGGCCCCGGCCGCGATGGTGGTCGCGCCCTCGACGCCGGCGCCTTCCGGCCCGACCGCGATCGAGGCGTCGGCGCCCAGCTTGACCTTGCCCGAGAGCACGGCGTCGAGGCCCGACTGGGTCATCACCACGAACATGACCTGCGAATCCTGCACGCCGATCTGCGCGCCGAACGACGCCGACCAGACGCGGTAGAAGGCGGGCGGGCTCCATGTTCCGTCGGGGCGGCGGGCGAGCAGCACGCCGTCGCCGCCGGAGCCGCCGATGATGAACCCGGCCTTGAGCAGGCTGGGCACAACCAGGACCGCCTTGGCCCGGCGCATCCAGCTTTTCAGCGTGGGCAGCTCCGGGCTGCCCAGCATCTTCTCGACCGTCCACTGCGCCTTGGTGACGACCTCCTGCTGTTCGCTCGCCGCCCGCGCCGCCGGCACGGAAGCGGCCAGCGTCAGCACCAGCGCACCTGCCAGCGCTGTCAGGATTCTCGCACGCATGACCCCTCCCCTTCGATGGGTATTAACCCTAGATGGCGTGGCCGGGCGGGCCGCCGCAAGGGGCATTCCGGTGGCCCGGCGAATCACTCGCCCATCTGCAGGAGCGCACCGCGCCGCCTGGCGCCGCGGAAGACCGCAAGGAACACCGCGATCGAGGCCAGCACGTAGCCGCCATTGAGCGCCAGCGCGGTCCACAGGTGCCCGTAGGGGATGGTGTGGTCGATCAGGACGGCGCGCATCCCCTCGAACACGTGCGCCGAGGGCAGCGCCCACGCCACCGGCTGCAGCCAGTGCGGCAGGATCGCGATCGGGTAGTAGACGCCCGAGATCGGCTGGAGCAGGAAGATCGCGGCCCAGGCCAGGCTCTCCGCCCCCATGCCGTAGCGCAGGACCATGCCGGAGACGGCGAGCCCCACGGCCGTGCCGAAGATCAGGAGGTTGGCGAAGAACGCCGCCAGCGCCCAGCCCATCGAGAACACCGAGAAATGGTAGATCGGGATGGCGAGGAGCGCCGCCGGCACGATGCCGATCACGGTGCGGATCAGGCTGATGGTGACGAGCGCCACCGCCCACTCCCACGCGCGCAGCGGCGAGGCGAAGAGCTGGGCGAGGTTGCGCGACCACATCTCCTCGAGGAAGGAGAGCGCGATGCCGATATTGCCGCGGAACATCACGTCCCACAGCAGCACGCCCGAGATCAGCACGCCGGCCGCATTGGCGAAGAAGCTCGACTTGGTCAGCAGGAATTGGGTGAGAAGCCCCCACATCAGCATCTGCATGGTCGGCCAGTAGGCGAGCTCGATCACCCGCGGCGGCGAGCCGCGCAGGATGTAGAGGTAGCGCAGCACCATCGCCCGGATGCGCCGCGCCGAAAGCGCCGCCCCCGGCGCGTCGGACCTTGCGTGCGGCGCCGCGGCCGCACGGGCCTCGATCCGCGTGCTCATTGCGCGGCGCTCGGCAGATCGTCGCCGCGCGCGATGTCGAGGAACACCTCCTCGAGGTTCGCGCGGCCGTAGCGGGCGACGAGGCTCGCCGGCCCGCCCTGGTCGACGATGCGCCCGCGCTTCATCATGATCGCGTGGGTGCACATGCGCTCGACCTCGAACATGTTGTGCGAAGCGAGCAGCAGCGTCGCGCCCGCACGCCGTCCGTAATCGGCGAGATAGCCGCGCACCCAGTCGGCCGTGTCGGGATCGAGCGAGGCCGTCGGCTCGTCCAAAAGAAGCAACTCGGGCGCATTCAACAGCGACTTGGCGAGCGCGACGCGGGTGCGCTGGCCGGCCGAAAGCTGGCCGACCGGTCGGTCGAGGAATTCGGCGATGTCGAGCTCCTCGGCGATGCCGAGGATGCGCTTCCTTATGCCGGTGAGGCCGTAGAGCTCGGCATAGACGGTGAGGTTCTCGCGCGCGGTGAGGCGCTTGGGCAGGTCGACATAGGGCGAGGAGAAATTCATGCGCGGCAAGGCGCGGTAGCGGTGGCGCAGCATGTCCTCGCCCAGCACGGTGATCGAGCCGGCCGTCGGCAGCAGGAGCCCCAGGATCATCGCGATGGTGGTGGTCTTGCCGGCGCCGTTGCCGCCGAGGAGCGCCACGATCTCGCCCCCCGGCACGACGAAATCCAGCGAATCGACGGCCGTCACCGTGCCGAACCGCTTGGTCAGCCCCTTCGCCTCGACCGCCGCCCGCATCGGCCCAATATGGGGCGACGCGGCCGCCAAAGCCAGAGGCCTACTCCGCGTTCTCGAACTCGGTATCGAGCTTCTTCTGCGCGGCGGGCGGGGGCGCGCGGCCCTTCAGCAGCTCGACCGCGCGGTCCTGGTAATAGGCGCTGCGCACCGCAGCGTAATAGTCGAGCGATCCGGTGCGCAGCTTGTCCAGGGGTTCGATCAGCGTCTCGCGCTTGGTGACGATGCGCCCGCCCAGCAATTCGAGGTTGGTGTCGTTGTCGAGGATATAGGTGAACGGGTGGAGGAAGATGTCGGCGACGGTGCCGATCCCGTCGCGCACGGTCGAGGGGCCGAGCAGCGGCACCACGACGTAGGGGCCGGGCCCGACGCCGTAATGGTAGAGCGTCTGGCCGAAATCGGCCGGGTGGTCGGGCAGCCCCATGCGCGCGGCGACGTCGAACAGCCCGGCCGCCCCGAGGGTGGAGTTGATGGTGAAGCGCAGGAGGGTCGCGCTGGCGCCCTCGACATCGAGCTGGAGGACGTCGTTGGCGAAGCGCACCGGCGCCGCGACGTTGCGGAACCCGTTGTTCACCGCGGTCTTGAGCGGCGCCGGCATCACCTCGCCATAGACCCAGGCGATGGGGCGCAGCAGGAAGCGGTCGAACACGTCGTTGACGGCGAAGATCGCGCGGTTCAGATCCTCCAGCGGATCGTCGATCTCCTCCACCGCGCCGCCGCTTGCCGCCGCGGGACTGGCGCGGACCGGCACCGGCGCGGGCCGCGTCGCGACCGGCACGGCGGGAGGCGGGGCCGGCGCGGTGGCGAGATAGGGGAATGCGCGCTGCGCGTCGCGGGCGAGGTCGGGGGCGAGGTCGGGCGTGGCCTGGCCGGCGGCGGCGACGATCTCGCCCGCCTGCGTCGGGTGCTGCGCGACGGAGGCGATCACCGCCGCATCCATCAGGTTGAGCGCCTGGCTGCGCGCCTCGTCCTGCATCATGCGGGCGAGGGCGGGATCGCCGGTTTGCGCGGCGCGCTGGGCGGCGATGCGCGCCGCCTCCTGCCCCTCGCGCGCGGCCTCGGCGATCCGGTCCGCGACCTCCGCCGGCAGCGCCGCCCGCGCCTCGGCCGGCAGGAGCACGAGGACGAATAGCGCGACGGCGAGGCGGGGCGCGGTCATTTGGCGGCGGGATGCCAGGCCTTGGCCATCGCTTCGGCGCGGGCGACGGCGTCGGCGCTCATCTTCGCGGCGAGGGCGGCCTTTTCCTTGACCGCGCGGTCGAGCCCCTGCCTCGCCGCGAGCACGGTCCAGGAGAGCGCCTGCACCATGTCGCGCGCCACCCCCTCGCCCTTGGCGTAGCGCATCGCCAGGGCGTATTGCGCCTGGGCATAGCCGCGCTCGGCCGCGCGGCGGAACCAGTCGGCGGCTTTGGCGAGGTCCTTCGCCGCGCCGCGCCCGTCGCGATACATCTTGCCGAGATTGTAGGCGGCGCGCACGTCGCCCTGTTCGGCCGCCTTGGCGATCCATTCGAGCGCCGTGCGGTCGTCGTGGGCGACGCCGAGACCGTACATGTACATCTTGCCCAGCGTGTATTGCGACCGGGCGAGCCCGTGGTCCGCGGCCTTGCGGAGCCAGTCGACCGCCTGGGCGTAATCCTGGGTGACGCCGTCGCCGCCGATCAGGCTTGTGGCGACGTTGTGCTCGGCCGCGGCGAAGCCCTGCGCCGCCGCCTGGCGCCACAGCGCGACCGCCCGAGCCGCGTTGCGCGCCACGCCCTTGCCCTGGTCGTAGAGGATGCCGAGATTGTATTCGGCGCGCGCGTCGCCCTTGGCGGCAAGCGGCGTCCATTCCTTGAGCGCGGCGGCGAAATCGCCCTTCTGGTAGGCCTGCCAGCCGGCGTCGAAATCGGCGCGGGCGGGCGTTCCCAGCGCCAGGACCAGAGCCGCCGCCGCCACCGCCAGAACCGTCGATCCCCGTCGCGCCATGGTGCCCCCTATCGTGCCGCCGGCATCTTGTCGGTGCGCATGCGCAAGAGCTCGATCAGCCCGTCGACGTTGCGGCGCTGCACGACCGAGGCGAACTCGTCGCGCTGGGTGACCGCCATCGACACGCCCGCGACCGCCACGTCGATGATGCGCGGCGGGCCGTCGACCAGCCGCACGCGCCACGCGGCCTCGACCGGCGGGCCGGAGGGCCGCTCGATCCGCGTGTTGACCACCACGTCCTTGGCGCCCGCCGGCCGTTCGGAGACGATGCTGAGCGTCTCCCCGGCGTAGCCGCCGAGCCGGGCGGAATAGACCTGCAGCACGTATTCGGTGAAGGCCTGGAGGTAGTCGCTGCGCTGCTCCGGCGTCGCGACGCGCCAATAGCGGCCGAGCACGAAGCGGCCGATGAAGGCCATGTCGAAGCCGCGCGCGAGAAGCCCGCGGAAGCGCGCCTCGCGCACCTCGAGCGTGCTGCCCGGCGCCTGGAGGACGCGGATCGCCTCGTCGCCCAGCGATTTCACGAAGGCCGACGCCGTGCCCGGCGCGGCCGCGGCGGCCCAGGGCGGCGAGAGCGCGATCGCCAGCACGCAGGCGGCGAGGATCGGGCGGACGGCGGCGGCGAAGCGCATCGGCGAACGTTCGGAGCTTCCGCCCCGGCCCCCCCGGAACGGCCGCGCCATGTTTCCACCATCGTTGCCGACTTATCAATGGCGATTTCGGAAACGACGATTTGGCGCGCCTGATTTTGCCGAGTGCTCTAGACTGCCGCGACGCACGACGGATCGGGAGACGCGCACGTGAAATTCGCCCATTTCGCCCATGTCTGGGGCAAGCCCGGCATGACGCCTTCCCAGCGCTACGCCCAGCTCTGGCGCGAGCTCATGCTCTGCGACGAGCTCGGCTACGATTACGGGTTCTGCGTCGAGCACCATTTCCGCCCGGACGAGAGCTGGATGTCGGCGCCGAGCCTCTATGCCGTGGGCGCCGGCGCGCGGACCAAGCGCATCCGGCTCGGCGGCATGGGCCATATCGTGCCGCTCAACGATCCGCTGCGCCTCGCCGAGGAGATCGCGCTCTGCGACCAGATGCTGGAGGGCCGGCTCGAGGTCGGGCTCGTGCCCGGCATCACCCCATTCTACTTCCCGCCCTTCAAAGCCGACTACGAGACGCGGCGCGAGCGCACGCTCGAATATGTCGGCTTCCTGCGCGCCGCCTATACCGACGCGCCGAACTTCTCGTTCCACGGCAAGTTCCACGACTATGCGGACGTGAAGCTTGCCGTGAACCCGGTGCAGCGCCCGACGCCGCCCTTGTGGATCGAGACGCGCGATACGCCGACCCTGAAATTCTGCGCCGAAAACGGCATCAACACCGGCTACTTCCTGGTCTATCCGCGCGCCGAGGCGGCGCCGAAATACCGCGAATATTTGAAGCAGTGGTCGGCGGCCGGCTGGAAGACCAAGCCGAACATCGCGTACTCGACCGTCGTCTATGTCGACAAGACCGACAAGAAGGCGCTCGACACCGCGCTTGCCCACGCCGGACGGGCCTATGCCGGATTCTTCCCGCAGGTCGGCACCGAGGAGGAGCGGCGCAAGTACCAGCTGGCCCACGCGGACCTGTTCGTGAAGCGCGGCGAACCCGGCGCGGCGGAGATCATGCGGAACCTGCTCGATCCCGACTACCTCCTGTCGAACGATTTGATCCTGATCGGCTCGCCCGACACGGTGGCCGAGAAGCTCAAGGCGTACGCGACCGACGGCATGTTCAACACGTTCTTCGGCGAATACAATTTCGGCAATCTCGCCGAGGACGACCTGATGCGCTCGCTCCGCCTGTTCGGCGAGGCGGTGATCCCGGCGCTGCGCGACTGGCAGCCGTACTGAGGCCGCCCTACAGCATCGCGCGAACGACGGCGTTGACGGCGAGGCTCAAGGCGATGTCGAGCGCGACGACGCCCGCCGCGCCGGCGGCCGACAGGATCAGCCCGACCCGGGCGATGAACCAGCCATAGACCGCGAGGGCGAGATGGGCGGCGAGGCTCGCCCCGAGCGCCAAGCCGCTCGGCAGGATTCCCGTCGCGATCACCGCGGTGACGAACAGATAGAGCGTCACCTGCAGCACGGTCGCCCAGTTCGTCGCCGAGATGTAGCGGAAATAGCGGTCCTGCCGGCCGATCGCCTCGCACAGATAGAACATGACCACCGGGAACGCCGTCCAGCCGATGACGTAGGCGATGGATTCGACCAGGAACACGCGGAGCGGCCCGGAATGGATCGTCGCGCCTGAGAGGTCGAAGGCGAGCAGCAGCAAATAGGGCGGCGCGACGAGCACGGCCGCCCAGAACGAGCGCCAGAACCCTTCGACGGTGTCGTCGAAGAAGTCGATGCCGTGCGGATCGCCCTTGGCGAGGCGCGTGGCGCCGTAAAGCGCGACGGTCACGTCGCGCGTCGTGATCGCGGGAAGCGGCCCGCTCATCGCGCGAAGAACCCGTCGAGCACGGCCTCGTACACGTCGGCGAGCGCGTCGAGGTCGGCGACGGCGACACACTCGTCGATCTTGTGCATGGTGCGGCTCAGAAGGCCGAACTCCGCCACCGGGCAAAGCGCGCGGATGTAGCGCGCGTCCGACGTGCCGCCGGTGGTCGAAAGGTCGGGCGTGACGCCGAGCGTGCGCCGGATGGCGCCGGCCAGCACCTCCGACATCTTGCCGGGGGGCGTGAGGAACGCCTCGCCCGGCACCGTCACCTTCAGCTCGTAGGCGCCTGGACCGGCCACCTGGTCGAGCTCGCGGTGGAGCCACGCATCGAGGCTCTTCCCGGTGTGCAGCTCGTTGAACCTGATGTTGAACGCGGCACGCGCCTCGGCGGGAATCACGTTGGTCGCGGGGTTGCCCACGTCGATGGTGGTGAGCTGCAGGTTGGACGGCTGGAACTGTTCCGTGCCGCGATCGAGCTCGGCGTCTGTGAGGCGCGCCAGCATCTTCACGAGGCGCGGCAGCGGGTTGTCGGCAAGCTGCGGGTAGGCGGTGTGACCCTGCGTGCCCTTGACGGTGAGCCAGCCGTTGAGCGTGCCGCGCCGGCCGATCTTCACCATCTCGCCGAGCCGCTCGGGGTTCGTGGGCTCGCCCACCAGGCAGGCGTCGAGCGTTTCGCCCCGACCTTTCAGCCATTCGACCACGCGCACGGTGCCGTTGACCGCGGGCCCTTCCTCGTCGCCCGTGATCAGCAGGCTGATGGAGCCCTTGGGCCGGCCGCCGGACTTGGCAAGGTGGCGCGAAGCGGCGGCAATGAAGCAGGCGATCGCGCCCTTCATGTCGACCGCGCCGCGGCCGTAGAGCACGCCGTCCTCGACCTCGGCGCCGAACGGGTCGTGCGTCCAGCCCTTGGTGTCGCCTACCGGCACCACGTCGGTGTGGCCGGCGAAGCAGAAATGCGGCGCGTCCGTCCCGATGCGGGCGTAGAGATTGTCGATGTCGGGCATGCCCGGCGTCGAGAAGGTCAGCCGGTGGCACGCGAAGCCCAGCCCCTCGAGCGCCGCCTGGAGCGTCGCGAGCGCGCCCGCATCCTCGGGCGTCACCGACGCGCAGCTTATCAGCGCGCGGGCCAGCTCCAGAGGGTGTTCGGTCGCGGTCAATCGCGCAGCAAATCGTTGATCGAGGTCTTCGACCGGGTCTGCTCGTCCACCCGTTTGACGATGACCGCGCAGTAGAGGCTTGGCCCCGGCGTGCCGTCGGCGAGCGGCTTGCCGGGGAGGCTGCCCGGCACCACAACGGAGAAGGCCGGCACGCGCCCGCGGATCACCTGGCCGGTGGTGCGGTCGACGATCTTGGTCGAGGCGCCGAGATAGACGCCCATGGCGAGGACCGATCCGCGCTCGACGATCACGCCCTCGGCCACCTCCGACCGCGCGCCGATGAAGCAGTTGTCCTCGACGATCACCGGGTCGGCCTGCAATGGCTCCAGGACGCCGCCGATGCCGGCGCCGCCCGAGATGTGGCAGTTCTCACCGATCTGGGCGCAGCTTCCGACCGTCGCCCAGGTGTCGACCATCGTGTTCGCGCCGACGTGGGCGCCGACGTTCACGAACGAGGGCATCAGCACCACGCCGGGCGCGATATAGGCCGACCGCCGCACGACGCAGGTGGGCACGGCGCGGAACCCGGCGGCGCGGAAGCGCGCATCGTCCCAGCCGGCGAACTTGGGCGCGATCTTGTCGAACCACGGGGTATCGCCGCGCACGGGATCGGTGGGCCCGCCGGGCATCGGCGCCATGTCGTAGAGCCGGAACGAGAGCAGCACCGCCTTCTTCAGCCACTGGTTGACGCGCCAGCCGCCGTCGGCCTTTTCGGCGACGCGCAACTCACCCGAGTCGAGCCCGTCGAGCACCGCCTCGACCGCCTCGCGCACCGCGCCCTTGGTCTTAGGCGAAACCGCCTGGCGATCCTCCCACGCCGCGTCGATCACCGCCTGCAGATTGCCCGTTTCCATGCGCCGTCCCGTCCGTTATGTCTGCCGGACAATAATCGGCGGAGGTGGCGAACAACAAGTGCGGAGAGGGAGACTCTACCGCACCGCTCCCGTCCGCCCGACCAGCTCTTCGAGGAATTCCAGCAGGTCGCGCGTCACGTGGTGGACGTGCGGGCCGGCGGTCTCGTCTCGCGCCCACTCGGCGTCGGTATGGAGCCAGACCGTCGCCATGCCGAGCGAAGCGGCCGGCACCAGGTTGCGCACGATGTCGTCGACCATCGCGGCGCGTCCGGCCTCGAAGCCGAGCCGACGGCACATCTCGCGCATCGGCTCGATCGCGGGCTTGGGCACGTAGTCGCAGGCGGTGATGTCGACCACCGCCTCGAACACGCCCTCCATGCCGAGCCGGCCGAGCACCAGCTCGGCATGGCGCGCGGAGGAGTTGGTGTAGACGATCCGCCGTCCGGGAAGCCGGCGGAGCGTGGCGGCGAGGTCGGGCGCGGGCGCCACGTCGGCGAGGTCGGTGCGGTCCATGTGGTCGAAATAGCGCGCCGGGTCGAGCCCGTGCTCGACCATCAGGCCGCGCAAGGTGAGCCCGTACTCGCGGAAGTAGTGCTTCTGGATGCGCCGTGCCTCGGTGGGGTCGACCCCCAGGAATCCGGCCACGAACACCCCGATATGCCGGTCGATATCGGCGAGGAGCCGCTCGGTCACCGGGTAGAGCGTGTTGTCGAGGTCGAAAACCCAGGTCTCGACCGCGTCGAGCGCCGGCGGGGATCCTGTGGAAAAGGCGGCCATCGGCGCCAACATGGCCCTCTCCGGCCCGATCCGCAACCGCGCGCAACCTCTCGTTAAGCGTATGGGCCTAGCCTCGCCGGGTGCCAGATATCGACCCGCGTTCCGATTCGCCGCCGCCGTTCGAGGAAGCGATGGCCGTCACCGACACGCTGGAGAAGGAAGCGAACGACCGGATGGACGCGCTGCGCCGCGAGCGCGACCGGTTCGTCGCGCTGGCCTTCTGCGCGGCCGACATGCTGGTCGAGACCGATTCGGCCGAGCGCATCACCTTCGCCGCCGGCGCGACGCGCGCGCTGACCGGGCACGACCCCGACCGGCTGATCGGGCTTCGGCTGACCGAGCTGGTCGCGCCGGACGACCGCATCTACGTCGCCGAGCTCTTGACCGGCCTCACGGCGCTCGGCCGGTTCGACGCGGTGATGGCCCACCTGCAGGGGCCGGACGGCATTACCCCGCCCCTTCTGCTGTCGGGCCACCACGTCGCCGACATGCCCGGCCGGTTCTTCTTCGCCCTCAAGGTCGGCGCCGCCGCGATCGATCCCGAGATCGCCCAATCGCTCGCGCGCGATCCCGCCTCCGGCCTCCTCGACCGCGAATCCTTCCTGCTGATGGCCGAGCGCCAGGCCAGGCGCGCCAAGAAGACCGGCGAGGATTTGAAGCTCACTTTGTTCCGCATGAAGAACCTGCCCGAGCTGCGCGAGCGGCTGGACAACGAGACGAACGACCGGCTGCACGCCACCATCGGCGCCTATCTGCGCGGCGGCGCGGCGGGCGGCGACGGCGCCGGCCGGCTGGACGCCACCAACTACGGGCTGATCCATCGCCGCCAGGTCGATATCGAGCGGCTGCGCGCCAAGATCGAGGCGTCGGCCCGCGCGGTCGATCCCCAAGGCGAGGGAGTGACGGTCAGCTCCGGCACCATCGACGCCGACGTCGCCGCCATATCCGACGCCGATGCGCTCAGGGTGCTGCGTTACGCGCTCGACCGGTTCTGCGACGACGACAGGCGCGCCCCGCCGTTCGATTCGCTGTCGCACGGGCTCGAGCATCTGCTCGATCACACCGCCCAGCGCGTCACCGCGCTGCGCCGGACCATCGCGAACGGCCGGTTCGAGGTCGTGTTCCAGCCCATCGTCGAGGTGGCGGTCGGGCGCATCCACCATTTCGAGGCGCTGGCGCGCTTTCCCGACGCCGAGGGCGACGGCTCGCCCTACCCCACCATCGTGTTCGCCGAGGCGACCGGGCTGATCGCCGATTTCGACCTGGCCATGTGCGGCCGGGTGCTGGGCTGGCTGGCCCAGCACGCGCCGGCGCGCGACACGCCGGTCGTCGCCGTCAACATCTCGGGCCGGTCGGTCAACGACCTCGCCTTCCGCGACTCGCTCCTGGAACTGCTCGACGCCCATCCCGGGGAGCGCGCGAGGGTGATCTTCGAGATCACCGAGTCGGTGCGCATCCCCGACCTTGTCCTCGCCAACAAGTTCATTCGCGGGCTGCGCAAGGCGGGCCACCAGGTGTGCCTCGACGATTTCGGCGCCGGCTCGGCGGCACTGGAATATCTGCGCCGGCTCGAGGTCGACATCGTCAAGATCGATGGCCAGTACCTGAGGAGCGCGATCGACGACGCCAAGTCGAAGGTGTTCCTCAAGGCGATGGCGGCGCTGTGCCACGAGCTCAAGATCGACATGATCGCCGAGATGGTCGAGGACGAGCGCTACCTCACGCTCCTGGAGGAATGCGGCATCCGCTACGCCCAGGGCTACCATTACGGCAGGCCGCACGCCGACCTGCACAGCTTCGAGCCGGACAGGCGCCCGAAGCGGATGGGCGTGCGCCGCTTCTCGCGACGCTGAGCGCGCGAGAAGCGACGGATCGGGCCGTGACCTCCGACCTACCTCACGCGGGCCCGCGACGGCGGCGCAACATGGTTAACGGCGGATTTCCGGGCTTTTTTTCGCGGCGGTGCGGCTCTCGGCGCGACGGATGTAAAGTCCTCCGACGGTCGGGGCCCGAAAGTGGCGGAAATCCGTGTAAACCTTACCGACACTTCATCCAGATCGAAGAAATTACGCCACTCTGTATTGAATAGGATCACAGGTTTTTCACAGACTGGACGGCAATCACTTCATAATTACAGAATAGGATTTTTGAAAATATAATAATATTGGGAAAGCCGTTGAAGAAACATGCGGGGCCTGGGCGGTAAGGCCGCGTTAAGCGCGCGCCGCGATATTGGCGGGGATCGCAGGACGGCCCCGAATGCGGATTCCATGGCGAAAGGCGCCCCCCGGCGCGGGCGCGCTGGAAGCGGCGCTGATCGAGTCGCGCGCGCGCTACAAGGCGCTGGTCGAGCTCGCCAGCGACTTCGCCTGGGAGACCGGGCCGGGCGGCGCGTTCGTCTTCGTCTCGCCGCGGGGCGCGCTAGGCTATACGGCGTCCGAGCTGGTCGGCCGTGCGCCCGACGCGTTCGCCGCCGCGCCGCGCGATCCGTCGGAGTCTTCGCCCTTCGCCGCCCGCGCGCCGGTGGAGGAAGCGGTCGTGTGGTGGCGCCGCAAGGATGGCGCCGAGGCATGCCTGGTGGTCTCGGCCGCACCGGTGACGGATGCGGCCGGCGCGTGGCACGGGGCGCGCGGCGTGTGCCGCGACGCGACCCAGGCGCTGGCCCGCGACGATGCGCTGGCGGCGGCGCGGCGGCGCGAAGGGCTGCTCGCCCACATCCTGCACGTGATGCGCGACGTGGCCCGGCCGGCGGAGATGCTGGACGCCACCGCGGCGGCATCGGCCCGCGCCCTCGGCGCGCGCGGCTGCACGATCGCGGCGGTCGATCCGGACGGGACCGCGCGACTCGCGGCATCGTTCGGCCCGCCCGATCCCGCGCCGGACGCGCGGCGTCTCGAGCGCCGGACGCTCTACCGCCAGCGGGTGAACGGGGTGGTGACGTTCGCGCGCGGCGCCGACGACCCGCCCTGGTCGGAGGAGGACCGCGCGATGGCCGCGGACGTCGCCGATCGCATCGGGCTCGCCCTCGCCCAGGCTGCGGCGCACGAGGCGCTGGCCGCCCTGTCGCGCACCGACCCGCTGACCGGCCTTCTCAACCGGCGCGCCTTCCTCGACGACCTCGCGGCGCGCCTCGCCCGGCGCAGCGAGGGCGCGGCGCCGGCGGCGCTGGTGTATGTCGACCTCGACAATTTCAAGGCCGTGAACGATGGCGGCGGGCACGAACGCGGCGATGCGGCGCTGCGCGCCGTCGCGGCTCTGCTCGTCCAGCGCACGCGGCCGGGCGACATCGTGGCGCGGCTCGGCGGCGACGAGTTCGCGCTGTGGCTGGAGCGCATCGGGCCGGACGCGTTGGCCGAGCGCGCGGCGGAGCTGCTGGCGGGGGCGCGCACCCTCGCCCGCTTCTCGCCGCCCGGCGCGGCCCCGCTCGGCTTCTCGATCGGCGCGGCCGCCCATGGCGGCGCGGCCGCCGACCCGGCGGCGCTGATCGCCCGCGCCGACGCCGCGATGTACCGGGCGAAGCGATCGGGCAAGGGCCGGTTCGTGCTGGACGTCGAGCCTGCCGACGGGCCGGCCGCGCGCGTTCGGAGCGCCGCGGGTTGAGTGCCCTGCTGGCGCGGCTCAAGGGCGGGCGCAGGCGCGCGCCCATCGCCTACGAGGAAGCGAAGCGGCTGATTCAGGCCGGCAACGCGGCGGAGCGCCGGCGGGTCGCGGCCGCGCCCGTCGCGCCCGAGATCCTGTTCTACCTGGCCGACGACGCCGACCACGCGGTCCGGCGCGAGGTGGCGGCCAACGGCGCCACGCCGTCGCACGCCGACCTCAAGCTCGCGCGCGACGACGACGACGACGTGCGCTGTCAGATCGCGCGCAAGGTGGGCCGCCTCGCCCCCGGCCTGTCGGAGACGGCGCGCGAACGCGCCGGCGCGCTGATCCTGGAGACGCTGGAAGTGCTGGCGCGGGACGCCCTGCCCCGCGTGCGCGCGATCCTGGCCGACGAGCTGAAGCAGGCGCGCGGCGTGCCGGCGCCGCTGATCGAGCGCCTGGCACGCGACGACGACGCCAGCGTCGCCGCGCCGGTGCTGCAATTCTCGCCGCTGCTCGCCGAGGACTTCCTGGTCGAGCTGATCCGGTCGGGCGCGGCCGGGCCGCAGCTCGCGGCCATCGCGCGGCGCGACGGGCTGGGCGCCGCGGCCTCGGACGCCATCGTCGCGCGCGACGACACCGATGCGATCACCGCGCTCCTTGCCAACCGCTCGGCCCAGGTGCGCGAGGAGACGCTGGACGCCATCGTCGCGCGCGCGGCACCCGTCTCGGCGTGGCACGAGCCGCTGGTGCACCGGCCGGTCCTGTCGCAGGCGGCGATCCGGCGGCTCGCCGAGTTCGTCGCCGACTCGCTGATCGAGACGCTGGCGCAACGCGACGACCTCTTGCCGCAGACCGCCGAGACGGTGCGCGCCCGCGTGCGCGCCCGGCTGGGCGCCGAGGCGGGCGGCACGTTCTCCGACGACGAGACGCTGATGGCCAAGGCGCGGGCGCTCGCCGCCGCGGGCGAACTCGATGGCGCCGCGGTGCTGCGGACGCTGGGCGCGGGCGAGCGGCCGTTCGTGATGGCCGAGCTCGCCGTCCTGACCGGCCTGCCACTCGCAGCGGTCGAGAAGGCGGTGTCGCTGAAAAGCGCCAAGGGGATCGTCGCCATCGCGTGGAAGGCCGGGCTCGGCATGGAGCACGCGACGCAGCTCCAGCTCCGCCTCGCGCGCATCGCGCCGTCGGCCGCGCTGGGCGCCGGGCCGGGCGGGCGCTTCCCCCTCGCCGAGGACGAGATGCGCTGGCAACTCGACTACTTCGTGACCTGAGCGTACACTCGGCTGTCCTGCCGGAGGAGGCCGCCATGCAGAAATTCGAGCTTTCGGACGCCACCCGCCAGCGCATCCTGGCCCGCCAGGGGCGCCTGCACGCCTTCGAGTCCCTGGACCCGCGGCGCACCACCCTTCTGGTGGTCGACATGCAGAACTACTTCATGGCCGACGGGTTCCTCGGCTGCTGCCCGCAGGCGCGCGACATCGTGCCCAACGTCAACCGGCTGGCCGCCAGCCTGCGCGATGCGGGCGGCACGGTCGTCTGGATCCAGATGGAGGCGAGCGAGGAGTCGAAGACCGCCTGGGCCAACTTCCACGAAACCTACCGGCCGGAGAGCCGCGAGCGGCGGTTCGACACGCTGTCGGAAGGCGCCGACGGCTACGCGCTGTGGCCCGAGCTCGAGGTCAAGCCCGAGGACGAGATCTTCATCAAGCGGCGCTATTCCGCCTTCGTCGCGGCGAAGGGCAGCCTGGTCGACCTGCTGAAGACGCACGACACCGAGACGGTGCTGATCTGCGGCGTCGCCACCAACGTGTGCTGCGAATCGACGGGGCGCAACTGCATGATGGAAGGGTTCCGCACCATCATGGTGTCTGACGGCAACGCGAGCTTCTCGGACGCGATGCACAACGCCTCGCTCGAAGGGTTCATGGTCTTCTTCGGCGACGTGCAGTCGACCGACGAGGTGGTCGGCATGATCGGCAAGGCCGGCGCCCGCGCGGCGGCGGAGTGACCGTGGACCGCCGCGCCTTCCTCGCGCTCGCGGGCGCCGCCGTCGCGGCCCCCGCTTTCGCCCGCACCGCCCTTGCCGCCGCGGCGAAGCCGACCCTCATCTATCTCTCTGCCGAGGACTGCACCACCTGCCGCTACTGGGAGAAGGCATTCGAGCCGAAGTTCCGGGCGAGCGGCGAGGCGAAGGCGGTGAATTTCCGCAATGTGCAGGTGCATTCGCTCACCGACCTGCGCGAGAAGGCGCGCTGGCCCGCCGACCTCGAATGGCTGCGCGTCCATGCGCCGAAGCAGGCGTCGCCGCGCTTCTTCCTGGTCGAGGGCAAGAAGGTGATCGCCCGCGGCGACGGCATCGACGGCTGGACCGACGTGATCGAACCACGCCTCAAGAAGCTCGCCGGCGCCGGCTGACCGATCCACCGATCGAACGAGGGGGGAGCGAGCACATGCGTGACGCGAATCGCACGGCGCCGGCGATCGGCCGGCGTGGGTTTCTCGGCGCTGCCGCCGCGGCAATGGTCTTCCCGGTCCTGGCGGCCCGGGCCGTCGCGGCCCAGGCGAAGCCGACCCTGATCTATTTGTCCGCCTGGGATTGCCCGGTCTGTCGCCAGTGGGAGCGCGGCTTCTACCCGTCATTCGAAAAAGGCGCATTGGCGCACACGGTCACGTTCCGCCAGGTCGCGGTCCATCATTTATTCGACCTTCGCGAGAAGGAGATGTGGCCGTCCGACCTCGATTGGCTGCGCGTCCAGGTGCCGAAATCGGAGGCGCCGCGCTTCTTCCTGATCGAGGGCCGAAAGATCGTCGTGCGCGGCGACGGCATCGACGGCTGGACCGACGTCATCGAGCCACGCCTCCGGAAGCTTGCCCGGGCGGGGTCCTGACCGTTTGCGCCGTTGCTGCCGCCTTCCGATTGGGTTAACCAACCGCCGCTAAGGAATTTCGCGGGCGGCGTCGCGTTCCGCGCGGATACGGGTAGCCATGAGCGTCCACGTCACATTACCGGACGGCTCGGTCCGGACCTACGACCGGCCCGTCACCGGGGCGGAGGTCGCGGCCGACATCGGGCCGGGCCTCGCGAAGGCCGCGCTCGCCCTCAAGCTCGACGGCAAGCTGGTCGATTTGGCGACCACGATCGACCGTGACGCCAAGATCGCCATCGTCACGCGCAAGGATTCCGACGCGCTCGAGCTGATCCGCCACGACACCGCGCACGTGATGGCCGAAGCCGTGCAAGAGCTCTACCCCGGCACGCAGGTGACCATCGGCCCCGCCATCGAGAACGGGTTCTATTACGACTTCGCGCGGCCCGAGCCGTTCACGCCCGATGACCTCGAAAAGATCGAGGCCAAGATGCGCGAGATCGTGGCGCGCGACGAAAAGTTCGTGCGCGAGGAGTGGGACCGCGACTCTGCCGTCCGCCACTTCAAGGGGCTGGGCGAGGACTACAAGGCCGAGCTCATCGCCGCCATCCCGGGCGACGAGCCGATCTCGATCTACAAGCAGGGCGACTGGCTCGACCTCTGCCGCGGCCCGCACCTGCCGTCCACCGGCCATGTCGGCAAGGGGTTCAAGCTCCTCAACGTCGCGGGCGCCTACTGGCGCGGCGATTCGCGGAACCCGATGCTCCAGCGCATCTACGGCACGGCGTGGCGCGACGAGAAGGAGCTCAAATCCTATCTCGAAATGCTGGAGGAGGCGGAGAAGCGCGACCACCGCCGCCTCGGCCGCGAGATGGATTTGTTCCATTTCCAGGAGGAGGCGGTCGGCTCCGCCTTCTGGCATCCCAAGGGCTGGGTGCTGTGGCGCATTGTCGAGCGCTACATGCGTGCCCGGCTCGAGGCCGCCGGCTATGTCGAGGTGAAGACGCCCCAGCTCTACGACCGCGCGCTGTGGGAGGCGTCGGGCCACTGGGAGAAGTTCCACGAGCACATGTTCACCACCGAGACCGAGGACGAGAAAATCCTGGCGGTGAAGCCGATGAACTGCCCCGGCCACGTGCAGATCTTCCGCCAGGGCATCAAGAGCTATCGCGACCTGCCGCTGCGCATGGCCGAGTTCGGCTCGTGCCACCGCTACGAGCCGTCGGGCGCGCTGCACGGGCTGATGCGGGTGCGCGCCTTCACCCAGGACGACGCGCACATCTTCTGCACCGAGGACCAGATCACGTCCGAGACGCAGGATTTCTGCGACCTGCTGCTCGCCGTCTACCGCGATTTCGGCTTCACCGACGTGGCGGTGAAGTTCTCCGACCGGCCGCCGGTGCGCGCCGGCGACGACGCCACCTGGGACCGTGCCGAGAAGGCGCTGGCCGACGCGGTGACGGCGGCCGGGCTGGTCACCACCCTCAACCCCGGCGAAGGCGCGTTCTACGGGCCCAAGCTCGAGTTCGTGCTGCGCGACGCCATCGGGCGCGACTGGCAGTGCGGCACCTTGCAGGTCGATTTCGTCCTGCCCGAGCGGCTCGACGCGTCCTACGTCGGCGAGGACGGGGCGAAGCACCGGCCCGTGATGCTGCACCGCGCGATCCTCGGATCGTTCGAGCGCTTCCTCGGCATATTGATCGAGAACTACGCCGGGCGGTTCCCGATGTGGCTCGCACCCGTCCAGGCGGTCGTCGCGACCATCACCTCCGACGCCGACGCCTATGCGGCCGAGGTGCGGGACGCGCTGGCCGCCGCCGGGCTCCGGGCCGAGCTTGACCTCCGCAACGAGAAGATTAACTACAAGGTCCGCGAGCACTCGCTCGCCAAGGTTCCCGTCATCCTGGTCTGCGGCAAGCGCGAGGCGGAGAACCGCTCGGTCGCGCTTCGCCGGCTCGGTGGCGAGGCGCAACAAGTTCTTGCGCTCGACAAGGCAGTCGATACACTGAAGTCCGAAGCGCGGGTGCCATCGGCCGGGGGCTGAGCATCCGAGGCCGCGTGAAGTCGCAATTGCAAGGAGTTCCTCCATAGCTCGATATCCCACGAGTGCACCGCCCGTTCGCGACGACCGGCCGGTGAACGACATGATTGCCGCGGATACGATCCGCCTCATCGACGCCGACGGCGAAATGGTCGGCGTCATCTCCAAACGCGAAGCGCTGCAGATGGCCGAGGAGGTCGGGCTCGACCTCGTCATGATGTCGCCCAACGCCGAGCCGCCGGTCTGCAAGATCCTCGATTACGGCAAGCTCAAGTACGAGACCCAGAAGAAGAAGAACGAGGCTCGCAAGAAGCAGAAGACCATCGAGGTCAAGGAGATCAAGTTCCGCCCCAACATCGACGAGCACGACTACGACGTGAAGATGAAGGCGGTGCGTCGGTTCATCGAGGAGGGCGACAAGGTCAAGGTCACGCTGCGCTTCCGCGGGCGCGAGATGGCGCACCAGGACCTCGGCGCCAAGGTGCTGCAGCGCGTGCGCGACGAGCTGACCGAGATGGTCAAGGTCGAGCAGTTCCCGCGCCTCGAAGGCCGCCAGATGGTGATGGTCATCGCGCCGAAGTAGCGACGCGGGGCCCCATTCCCTCTCCGTTCGTGCTGAGTAGCGCCCGAAGGGAGCGTATCGAAGCACGAAGCCGCGAGAGGGCGCCGCAGTCGCCCTTCGATACGCCGGCCTTCGGCCGGCACTCAGGGCGAACGGATTTATGGAGCAGTTCAAGGAGTCGAAAGACGGCCAACCACGGAGGGTCCGATGGCAACCGAGACCGCAGAGATGGACGCGCCCGACGCCTTCGTCGATCCGGCGAAGATCGTCACCTACCACGTCCACGTCTATTACGACGAGGCTTGCCGCGCGACCGCCGAGATTCTGCGCGACGCGATGCGCGAGCGGTTCGGCGCCATCGTCGGGCGCTGGCACGACGAGGCGCAGGGGCCGCACCCGGTGTCGATGTACCAGGTGGCGTTCGCGCCCGGCGCGTTCGCCGACATCGTGCCGTGGCTGATGCTCAACCGCTCCGGCCTTTCCATCCTGGTCCATCCGGAGACCGGCGACGGCTACGAGGACCACGCGATCAACGCGCTCTGGCTCGGCCCGCAGATCGACCTGAAGCTCAAATTCCTCAAGGACATGTCCGAGCGCCGCCGCGCCCGCGACGCGCAGCCGGCCTAAGCCTGCCATTTCCTCCCGTCATTGCGAGGAGCCAGGGACCCCATTCGGCGCTTGCGCCGAATGGGACCCGCCAGCGACGAAGCAATCCAGGGGCTGTCTGGATTGCTTCGCTTCGCTCGCAATGACGGAAAGGGGCTGAATTGCCCTCAATGCGCGAAGATATCGTCCTCGGCCCAGCCGGCGAGGTCGAGGGCCGCGCGGGTCGGCAGGAACTCGAAGCACGCCTGGGCGAGCGGCGTGCGCCCCTCGCGCGCCAGCATCTCGTCGAGCCGCGCCCGGAGCGCGTGCAGGTGCAAGACGTCCGACGCCGCGTAGGCGATCTGCTCGGGCGTGAGCGTCGCCGCGCCCCAGTCCGACGATTGCTGCTGCTTGGAAAGGTCGACGCCCAGCAGCTCGCGGCACAGATCCTTGAGCCCGTGCCTGTCGGTATAGGTGCGGGCGAGCTTGGAGGCGATCTTGGTGCAGTAGATTGGCAGCGGCATGACGCCGAGCCCGTGCGACAGCATCGCGATGTCGAACCGGGCGAAGTGGAAGAGCTTGAGCGTCGCCGGATCGGCGAGGAGCGCCTTCAGGTTGGACGCCTCGGTTCCGGGGACGATCTGGACGAGGTGGGCGTTGCCGTCGCCCGCCGAAAGCTGCACCAGGCACAGCCGGTCGCGGCCGGGCCGGAGCCCCATCGTCTCGGTGTCGATCGCGACCGCCGGCCCGAAGCCGAGCCCCGCCGGCAGGTCGCCGCGATGGACCTCTATTGCCACGGGGTCACGGGGGCTGGTGCCCAGGAGAAGACTCGAACTTCCACGGCCTTTCGGCCACAGGTACCTGAAACCTGCGCGTCTGCCAATTCCGCCACCTGGGCAAGGTTCGGTCGGGGCTGCATCGGTATTTAACGCGCCCTGCGATGTCAACCGGTTTCGCGCTTGCGTGCGCCCGCAACCGGCCCGTGTTGACGGCCGCCCGATGGCCTATTATAGGCGCAGGGCGGCGCGCCGCGGGCGCGCGAGAGGGGATAGGCATGACGCCACGCACGGTGACCGTGTTCGGCGCCTCGGGGTTCATCGGGCGCTACGTGGTGCGCGCGCTGGTGCCGAGCCGGGCCACCATCCGCGCGGCCGTGCGCCGGCCCGAGGGCGCCCAGTTCCTGCGCCCGATGGGCGAGCTGGGCCAGATCGTGCCGGTCCAGGCCAACATCCGCGACGAGGGCTCGGTCGCCGCCGCGGTCGCCGGCGCCGACGTGGTGATCAATCTGGTCGGCATCCTCTACGAGCGGTCGCGCCACGACTTCCACGCCCTGCACACCGAGGGGGCGGCGCGCATCGCCCGCGCCGCGGCAAAAGCGGGGGCGGCCCGGGTGATCCAGGTCTCGGCGTTGGGGGCGAGCCTCGCCTCGCCGTCGCACTACGCCTACACCAAGGCGGCGGGCGAGAAGGCCGTCGCCGAGGCGTTCCCCGAAGCCACCATCGTGCGCCCGTCGGTGGTGTTCGGGCCGGAGGACGATTTCTTCAACCGGCTCGCCATGCTGGCGCGGCTCACGCCGGTGCTGCCCCTGATCGGCGGCGGGAAGACGCGGTTCCAGCCCGTCTATGTCTGCGACGTGGCCGAGGCCATCGCGCGTATCGTGGCGCGCGACGACACGCCGCGCGAGACCTACGAACTGGGCGGGCCCGCAATCTATTCCTTCCGCGCGCTGTGGGAGCTGGTCCTTCAGGTGACCGAACGCAAGCGCCTGCTGGTCCCGCTGCCGTTCTGGGCGGCGAGCCTGGACGGGGCGTTCCTCGAGTTGGCGTTCCGCGCGCTCATGCGGCCGCCGCCCTTGACGCGCGACCAGGTGCGGCTGCTGCGCACCGACAACGTCGTGTCCACGGGCGCGCTGGGGCTCGGCGCGCTCGGCATCGAGCCGACCGCGGCGGAGGTCATCCTGCCCACCTATCTCGACCGCTTCCGCCGCAACCCGCGCCACGCCCAGCCCCGCCCGGTCAAGCGGTAGGGGCGCACTGTCAATTTCCGTTCGTCCTGAGTAGCGTCGGCGCGCAGTGCGGACGCGCGCCGGCCTTCGGCCGGCACTCAGGGCGAACGGACAATTTTCGGTGGTGCGCCGATCACTTCGCCGTCCAGCCGCCGTCCTGGGTGAAGACCTGGCCGGTGACGTAGGACGACGCGCCCGAGGCGAGGTAGATGGCGAGGCCTTGCAGCTCGTCGGGCGTGCCGCGCCGTCCCATCGGCGTGTCGGCGACGATGCAGTCCTCGAACTTCGCCATCGTCTCGTTCGACATGCCCGCCTTGGTGGCGTTGCCGAGCCTGGTGCCGCCGTGCCAGCCGGGCGCGATGGCGTTGCAGCGTATGCCGTCCTTTGCGTACTCGACCGCGACCTGCCGGGTGAAGCCGATGACGCCCGCCTTTGCCGCGGCATAGCTCGCCGTTACCATGGCGAAGCCGGGATAGTGGCCGGCGAGCCCGAGGATCGAGGCGATGTTGACGATCGAGCCGCCGCCCTCGGCCATCATCACGGGAAGAACGGCGCGGGTGCACAGGAACACGCCGGTCAGGTTGATGCCGATCAGCCGGTGCCAGTCCTCCAGCGGGATCTCGTGCGCGCGCCGCGCCGGGGTGGCGATGCCGGCGTTGTTGACCAGCACGTCGATCCTGCCGCCCGACGCCTTGACCATCCGCGCGACCGATGCGTGGTCGGCGACATCGACATGGATGGGCCGCGCCGTCCCGCCCGCCTCGCCGATCATCAGCACCGTCTCGGCCGCGCCCGGCTCGTCGCGGTCGGCGCAGATCACCTCCGCCCCGTAAGAGGCGAACCCCTCGGCGAAGGCGCGGCCGAGCCCGCTGGCCGCGCCGGTGACAAGGCAGGTCTTGCCGGAAAGATCGAACAGGCCTTGCGCCTCCAAGTCAGCCATCCGCCGTCTCCCTTCACCGCAATCCGGCCTGATCCACCAGCGGCATGACGTGGGTCTTGAACCATTTCATGTCGTCGATGTAACGCGGCCAGGAGAGCAGCGTGCCATCGAGCCCCATGCGCGACATGGTCGCGAGCCCGTCGACGATCTGCTCCGGCGTGCCGACCAGAGGATAGCCGCCCCATCCCGCCATGAAGTGGATCTTCATGGTGTCCAGGACGCCGGGCGGGAAGGTCTCGGCATTGATGCCCATCGTCTCCACCAGATTGGTCGCGGCGGCGATATCGCCGTGCCGGTGCACCACCAGGTCGAAATAGTCCTTCGCCGCCTTCTCCGTCTCGCCCTGGTAGACGTAGGCGTAGCTCCACACCTCGATCTCGCGGCCGTACTCCTTGCGGGCGAGGTCGCGATAGGCGTCGATTTGCGCCTTTGCGCCTTCGAACTCGTGCGTATCCAGCACGACGAACGCCACGTCGCAATATTTCGCGGCGTAGTGGCGTCCCTTCTCCGACCCGCCCGCGTTCATCACTGCGGGGTAGGGCTTCTGGAGCGGCTTCGGCTCGAGATACCCCTTCTTGATCTGGAACCACTTGCCGTCGAAATCGAACTCCTCCTCCGCCGTCCACAGAAGCTTGATGATGTCGAGCCATTCGACGGCAATGTCGTAACGCGTGTCGTGGTCGATCAGCGGCGCGCCGAACATCTCGATCTCGGGCTTGTGCCAGCCGGTGACGATGTTCAGCGCGTAGCGCCCGCCGGTGATGTGGTCGATGGTGGTCGCCTGCTTGGCCGCCATGATCGGATGCACGGTCGGCACGTGCGAGGTGGAGAAGACGCAGGCGTTCTTGGTCAGCGCGCCGATGCCGGCCGCCCAACTATAGGTCTCGAACCCCGGGCCGTTGAAGTTGGTCTCGCCGCCGAAGCCGCGCCAGCGCCCGACCGGGACCAGCGCCTCGAACCCCATCTCGTCGGCAAGCTGCGAGACCGCCAGCGTCGACGGCCAGTCGGCCTTCAGCGTGCCGTCGACGGTCGAGATCGCGCAGCCATATTCGAGGTTGCTGCCGAACGTGCCGAGCTTGAGCTTCCTGTCGTTGAACAGCGGGTTCCGCGACCGGCGCAGCGCGTCGCGTCTCGTGTCGGTGGCCATGGCGCTCCTCCGTTTGCCGGATGTTGGCCGGACGCGCCCACCCGGTCAACCGGTCGAGGCGCGGTGGCCCGACACCGACTTGCCCGCCGTGCGCGCGAGCGGCCGGTAGGCGAGGAGCGACGCGGCCGAGACCACGCCGAGGATCAGGAAGGCGATCAGGAAATCGCCGGTCGCGAGCGCCGCGCCGCCGCGCGCCCCGAGCGCGAGGTGCAGGATCAGCGCGCCGAGCCCGACGCCCACCGTCATCGAAAGCTGCTGCGCCATCGAGGCGAAGCTCGACGAGCGGCCGAGGCTCCGCTGCGGGATGTCGGAATAGCCCAGCGTGTTCACCGCCGAAAGCTGCAGCGAGCGGAAGAACCCGCCGCCCAGCAGCACGACGAAGATCACGAAATGCGGCGTCGTGGGCCGGAAGCTCGCATAGCCTAGGTAGAACAGCGTGCAGATTGCGCCGGTCGCCACCAGCACGTTCTTGAAGCCGAACCGCCTCAGGATCGGCGCCGCGATGACCCGCATGGTGAGCGCCCCGGCAGCGGTGGCAAGGGTCAGAAGGCCCGACCGGAACGCCGACATGCCGAACGCGACCTGCAGCATCAAGGGCAGCAGGAAGGGCAGTGCGCCGTTCGCCACGCGGAACAGGAACCCGCCGACGATGGCGGCGTGGAAGGTCGGGATGCGAAGGAGGCCGAGATCGATGATCGGCGCCTCGGTGCGGCGCGCATGCACGACGTAGAGCCCGACCAGCAGCGCCCCGCCGGCGAGGAGCCCGGCGGTCACCGCCTCGGGCACCATGCCGCGGCCCAGCGTCTCGAACCCGAACATCAGCCCGGCGAGCCCCAGCCCGACCACGACGAAGCCGAGGAAATCGAGCCGCGCCACCTTCTCCTCCCGCGCGTTCGGGATCAGCAGCATCACGAGCACCGCGCCGACCACCCCCAGCGGCACGTTGATGAAGAAGATCCAGCGCCACGTCATATAGGTGGCGAAGAACCCGCCGAGCGGCGGGCCGACCACGGGGCCCAACAGGCCCGGCATGGTGAGGAACGTCATCACCTTCACCATCTCGGACTTGGGCACGACGTTGAGCATCACGCCCCGGCCGACCGGCACCATCATCGCCCCGCCGATGCCCTGCACGACCCGCGCCGCCACCAGCGTCCCGAGCGAGACCGAGAGGCCGCAGGCGATCGAGCCCACGGTGAACAGCGCGATCGCCGCGCCGAACACGTTGCGCCCGCCGAACCGGTCGGCCATCCAGGCCGAGATCGGAATGAAGATGGCGAGCGACAGCAGGTAGGACGTGATCGCCAGGTTGAGCCGCAACGGCTCCTCGCCCATCGAGCGGGCGATGGCCGGCAGGGCGGTCGTGATCACCGTCGAATTGAGGTTCTGCATGAACAGGGCGCACGCCACCAGGAGCGGGATGGCGAGCGAATAGCCGCGCCCGCTCTGTTGCGGTCGCGCGCCGGTCTCGCTGGGTTGGGGGGATGCGTCCATGTGGCTCAGAGATGGTATTTTAAGGCGTTTGGACCAAGTTGAAACGGCCCTGAGCGCAAGGGTGGCTGGCGTCCCCCGCCTTGCCGCGGGCGGGGCGGGCCATTAGGTTAGGCAACGGGCCGGCGGCCGAAAGGCATTCCATGACAGCGAATCCGGGCGCAGCGCTTGCGGGCAGGCGCGTCCTTCTGGTCATCGCCGGGGGCATCGCCGCCTACAAGTCGCTCGAGCTGATCCGCAGACTGCGCGAGACGGGCTGCGCCGTGCGCTGCATTTTGACGCGGGCCGGCGCCGAGTTCGTGACGCCCCTCTCGGTCGCGGCGCTTTCGGGCGACAAGGTCTATAGCGACCTCTTCTCGCTCACCGACGAGTTGGAGATGGGCCATATCGAGCTGTCGCGCTCCGCCGATTTGATTGTGGTGGCGCCGGCGACCGCCGACCTGATGGCCCGCATGGCGCACGGCATCGCCGACGACCTGGCGGCGACGGCGCTGCTCGCCACCGACAAGACGGCGATGGTCGTGCCGGCGATGAACGTCCGCATGTGGGAGCATGCGGCGACCCGGGCCAACATGGCGACGCTCGCCGCGCGCGGCGTGATCGTCGTCGGGCCGGACGAGGGCGCGATGGCGTGCGGCGAGTTCGGGCCGGGCCGCATGGCCGAGCCCGCCGCCATCCTTGCCGCCATCGAGGCGCATTTCGCCGCCCGCGCGCGGCTTGCAGGCCGCAAGGCGCTGGTCACCAGCGGCCCGACCCACGAGCCGATCGACCCGGTGCGCTACATCGCCAACCGCTCCTCGGGCAAGCAGGGGCACGCCATCGCCGCGGCGCTGGCCGCGCTGGGGGCGGAAACGATTCTGGTCACCGGCCCGACCGCCGAGCGCGACCCGGCGGGCGTCGCCGTCGTAAGGGTGGTGACCGCGGCCGAGATGCTGGCCGCCTGCCGGAGCGCGCTGCCCGTCGACGTGGCGGTCTGCGCCGCGGCGGTGGCCGACTGGCGCCCGGCGAAAGCCGACGCCCGCAAGGTCAAGAAGAACGGCAAGCCGCCGGCTTCCATCGCGCTCGCCGAGAACCCGGACATCCTCGCCACGCTGGCGAACGCCGGCAACGCGCGTCCGCACCTGGTGATCGGCTTCGCGGCGGAGACCGACGACCTCGACAAGAACGCGCGCGCCAAGCTCGCCAAGAAAGGGTGCGACTGGATCGTCGCCAACGACGTCAGCGCGGCGGGCGGCGCGATGGGCGGCGACGACAATTCGGTCCGCATCGTCACCGAGGCCGGCATCGAGCCTTGGCCGCGCCTCGCCAAGACCGAGGTGGCGCGCCGCCTCGCCCATCGCATCGCCGACCATCTGAGCGCGGCGGAATAGTCCACATCTTTTGGACAGGGTGACCCACAGCCTGTCCCCAGAGTTTTACATGAACCATGCACTGGAAAGTTCGCGCGGACTGATGGGTCACGAGAATCCAGTGATCAGTCGTGCGATCCTGCATACCGATTCTAAATCGGCATGTGGAATTGCTGCCATGGCCATAGCGTCCGCCGACATTCGCTTTGAAGAGCCAGTGCGGGTTCTCGTCAAGCGCCTGCCGCACGGAGCGGACTTGAAGCTTCCGGCCTACGAAACGGCGCGCGCGGCAGGCGTCGATCTGCTGGCGGCAGTCGAGGCCGACATTGTGCTGGCGCCGGGCGGGCGCGCGCTGATCCCGACCGGCCTCGCCATCGCGCTGCCCGAGGGGTACGAGGCGCAGGTCAGGCCGCGCTCCGGCCTCGCCGCGCGGGCGGGCGTCACAATCCTCAACGCGCCGGGCACGATCGACGCCGATTATCGCGGCGAGGTGAAGGTGATCCTTGTGAATCTCGGCGCGGAGCCGTTCACCGTGACGCGCGGCATGCGCGTCGCCCAGATGGTGGTGGCGCCGGTCGCCCGCCTCGCCTGGCGCGAGACCGACGCGCTCGACGAGACCGCGCGCGGCGAAGGCGGGTTCGGCTCGACGGGGCACGCGCCATGACCGATTTCACGCGCGACCAGCTCGAGCGCTACGCGCGGCACATCGTGCTGCCCGAGGTGGGCGGCGTCGGCCAGGCGAAGCTGCTGGAGGCGAGCGTGCTGGTGGTCGGCGCGGGCGGGCTCGGCGCGCCGCTGATCCAGTATCTCGCGGCGGCGGGCGTCGGGCGCATCGGCGTGGTCGACGACGACACCGTCGCGCTCTCCAATCTGCAGCGCCAGGTGATCCACGCGACCGGCGACGTCGGCCGCCCGAAGGTCGAGAGCGCGCGCGAGGCCGCCGCGCGGATCAACCCGGAGGTGAGGCTGGAGCCGATCCGCGCGCGGCTGGGGCCGGCGAACGTCGCGTCGCTGATCGCGGACTACGACCTGGTCGCCGACGGATCGGACAATTTCGAGACGCGGTTCCTCCTGAACGACGCCTGCCATTTCGGCAAGCGCCCCCTCGTCTCGGGCGCGATACTGCGGTTCGAGGGCCAGGTCGCGACCTTCAAGTCGCATTTGGGGCCGGACTATCCCTGCTACCGGTGCCTGTTCCGCGAGGCGCCGCCACCCGGCCTGGTGCCGTCCTGCTCCGAGGGCGGCGTGTTCGGCGCGCTGGCCGGCGCGGTCGGCTCGATCCAGGCCGTCGAGGTGCTGAAGGAGATCATGGGCATCGGCGAGTCGATGGCGGGGTCGCTCCTGATCTATGACGCGCTCTCGGTGACGTTCCGTAAGATGCGCCTGCCGCGCGATCCGGCGTGCCCCTTGTGCGGCGACGCGCCGACGATCCGCGACCTCGCGGGACAAGCGCCAGCAACGGCGGGCTGAGTTGCCGGCGCCGGCGAAGCTTTCCATCGTGATCCACTCGGGAGACGCCGCGCGCGTGCGCTACGCGCTGATGATGGGCGCGGCGGCCGTCTCCATCGGCAAGGCGGTGACTTTGTTCTTCACCATGGAGGCGATCCATTCCCTTGCCCAGCCCTTCGCCGAGCCGCGCGACGAGGAGATCATCCAGGCGCTCGCCGCCCTCGGCGCGCGGTTCCTGGTGTGCGAGGCGGGGCTCGCCGAGACGCGCCTGACGCTCGCCGAGCTGCGCTCCGACCTCGCCCTCGAGGAAACCGGCCTCGTCACCTTCCTCGCCGATTGCGACCCCGCCGGGCAGATCGTGTTCGTGTGATGGCGGGCCGGTCGGGGACCGGCCCCTACATTCGCTGCGGTCGCGGTGCGTTGTAGGAGCGGGTCTCCGACCCGACCCAATCACCCGAACCGCTTCGCGATCTTCTCGTAGCTTTCGAGCCCCGTGACCGGGCCGAGGGCGGAGAGCGTCGGCGTGCCGGAGAGGACGCGCTGGGCGACGCGGCGGACGGCGGCGGCATCGACGGCGTCGATCCGCCCGACGATCTCGTCGATGTCGAGCACCCGGCCGAACACGTGGATCTGGCGGGCGATCTGCTCGCACCGCGCCGAGCTCGATTCCAGCGACATCAGCATGCCGGCCTTGATCTGGGCGCGCGCGCGGCCGAGCTCGGCCTCGGCGAAATTCGCGCCCGCGGCCTTCGCCACCTCGTCGCAGAGGAGCGGCACCAGCTCGCCGAGCTGGTCCTCGCCGGTGCCGGCATAGACCGCGAAGAGGCCGGTGTCGGTGTAGGGCGCGGCGAAGGAGTAGACCGAATAGACGAGGCCGCGCAATTCGCGGATCTCCTGGAACAGGCGCGACGACATGCCGCCGCCGAGCGCCATCGACATCACCGAGAGCGCGAAGAAATCGGGATCGGCGTAGGGCAGCCCCTCGAACCCCAGCACCAGGTGCACCTGCTCGAGCTCGCGGTCGGAGCGCACTTCGCCGCCCTTGTAGGCGGCCTTGGCGACGCCGTTCGCCCGCGCCTTTCCGAGCCCGGCGAAGGCGCGCTCCACCTGGGCGACGAACTGGGCGTGGTCGAGATTGCCGGCCGCCGCCACCACCATGCGCGGCGCGGCATAGTGCGCGCCCATGTAGGTGACCAGCGCGTCGCGCCGCATGCCGGCGACGTTCTCCTCCGACCCCAGGATGGGCCAGCCCATCGCCTGGCCGGGGAAGGCCGTCGACTGGAACGCGTCGAACACCACGTCGTCGGGCACGTCGCGCGCCTCGCCGATTTCCTGCGCGATGACGACGCGCTCGCGCGCGATCTCCGCCTCGTCGAACACCGAGTTCTGCAATATGTCGGCGACGATATCGATCGCGACGGCGACGTCCTCCTTCAGCACCGTCGCGTGGAAGGCGGTGAGCTCGCGCGAGGTGTGCGCGTTGAGCTGGCCGCCGACCGCCTCGATCTCCTCGGCGATGGCGCGGGCCGAGCGCGTCCTGGTGCCCTTGAACGCCATGTGCTCGAGGAAGTGCGAGACGCCGTTGATCTCCGCCGTCTCGTGGCGCGTGCCGACCCCGACCCAGACGCCGAGCGAGACGGTCTCCACGTGCGGCATGCGGTGGGTGACGACGCGAAGCCCGTTGGCCAGGGTGGCGGTCTCGACGCTCATGCGCTCTCCTCGATGTAATTCTTGATGCGGCCCAGCTCGTTGGGGAGGGCCGCGCACCGCTCCTCGCGGTCGAACAGATCGGCAAGCCGCGGCGGCAAGGGCGGGCGGATGCCCGTCGCCCGCTCCACCGCGTCGGGAAACTTGGCGGGGTGCGCGGTCGCGATGCAGACCATCGGGGTGCGCGCATCGCGCCGGCGCGCCCGCGCGGCGTGGATGCCGATCGCGGTGTGCGGGTCGACCAGCAGGCCTGTCTCCGCGTGGACCCGGCGGATCTCGGCGAGCGTCGCGTCGTCGTCGAGCCGGGCCGCGTCGAATACGTCGCGCATGCCGGCGATCAGCGCGTTGTCGCCCCGGAACGCGCCGGTCCTGCGGAAGCTCTCCATCGTGGCGGCGACGCGGCTTGCGTCGCGGCCCCACAGCTCGAACAGCAGCCGCTCGAAATTGCTGGAGACCTGGATGTCCATCGCGGGCGACAGGCTGGGCTCGACCGGGCGCATGCGCATCTCGCCGGTCGCGACGAAGCGGGTCAGGATGTCGTTGCGGTTCGATCCGATGACGAGCTGGCCGATCGGCACGCCCATGCGGCGCGCCGCCCAGCCGGCGAAGATGTTGCCGAAATTGCCGGTCGGCACGGCGAACGCGACCTCGCGCGCCGGCGCGCCGAGCGCGACGGCGGCGGCGACGTAATAGACCGTCTGCGCCACGATGCGCGCCCAGTTGATCGAGTTGACGGCCGACAGGCGATGCTTCGCGCGGAAATCCGCATCGGCGAACATCGCCTTCACCAGGTCCTGGCAGTCGTCGAACGTGCCCTCGACGGCGATGTTGTGGATGTTGGGCGCCGCGACCGTCGTCATCTGGCGGCGCTGCACCTCGCTGACCCGGCCCTTGGGGTGCAGGATGAACACCTCCACCCGGTCGCTGCCCTGCAGCGCCTCGATGGCCGCCGAGCCGGTGTCGCCCGAGGTCGCGCCGATCACGGTGACGCGCGCGCCGCGGCGGGCGAGGGCATGGTCGAGCAGTCGCCCGACGAGCTGCAGCGCGTAATCCTTGAACGAGAGCGTCGGGCCGTGGAACAGCTCCATCAGCCACAGGTTCGACTCGAGCTGGCGCAAGGGCGCCACTGCCGCGTGGTCGAACCCTTCGTAGGCTCCGCGCACCATGGCGGCCAGTTCGTTCGCGGCGATCTCGCCGCCGACGAAGGGCGCGATCACCCGCTCGGCGATTTCGGCATAGGAAAGGCCCGCCATCCCGCCCAGCGCGTCGGGCGAAAGGACCGGCCAGGATTCCGGCAGATAGAGCCCGCCATCCTCGGCGAGGCCGGCGATCAGCGCCTCCTCGAAGCCGAGCGGGCGCGCCGAGCCGCGGGTCGAGACGTAGCGCAGGTGCGATCTCCTAGACGGAAGCCGCAGACTAAAGGCCCGCGATTGGCCCGGCAAGGGCGGGGGGTTATCCTTGGTCGCGAAACGAGAGCGGGGAGGACCGCATGGGCAGGCTGGACGGCCGGGTGGCGATCGTGACCGGGGCGGCGCATGGCGACGTGCGGGCGGCGCTGGGCTCGCATTTCGCCAACGCGCTGGCGGCGGAGGGGGCCAAGGTCGCCTGCGCCGACATGAAGGACTGCGCCTCGGTGGTGGCCGAGATCGAGGCCGCAGGCGGGACGGCCATCTCGCTCCCGGTCGACGTGCGCGACGAGGGCTCGGTCGCCGACATGGTGGCCGCCACGGTCAAGGCGTTCGGCCGGCTCGACATCCTGGTGCCGAACGCGGCGGTGGGCTCCAACATCCCGCCGGTCTCGATCGGCCAGCTCGCGGTCAGCGAGTGGGACGAACTGATGGCGGTCAACGTGCGCGGGCCGTTCCTCTGCGCCAAGGCGGCGATCCCCGAGATGCGCCGCAACGGCTACGGCAAGATCGTCAATGTGGGCTCGTCGACCATGGTGTCGGGCCTGCCCAACCGGCTGCACTACGTGACCGCGAAGGGCGCGATCCTGGCGATGACGCGGGCGATGGCGCGCGAGCTCGGCGCCGACGGGATCCGCGTCAACACCATCGCCTATGGCCTGATCATGAGCCCGCAATCGGAGAAGGAGTTCGCCGCCGACCGGGCGCGCCACAAGGCCTATCTCGCGCACCGCTCGATCGCCCAGGACATGTACCCGAAGGACATCGTCGGCACGCTGGTCTTCCTCGCCTCGGCCGATTCCGACGCGATGACCGGTCAGTTCGTGAACGTCGACGACGGGGGCGTGTTCGTGTAGCGGCGCGACGGGCCGGGCAAGCGGCCCGGCCCGCGCATCGCCTCCGCGGTCAGTCGGAGCTGCCGCCCGAGCCGGAGCTGCCGGTACCGCCGCTGTCGGTCCCGCTGCCGTTCTCGTGCATCGTGCCGCCGGTGCCGGTGCCGCCTTCGCCGCCGGTGCCCGTGCTGCCACTGGCGCCGCCGGTCGACGCCGGCATGTTCTTGAGCTCGTCCTTCGTCATCGAGAGCTGGAGGCCGCCGCTCGCGCCCGCGCCCTGCTTCAGGTCGGAGAGCGGAACCGCGATCTCACGCGCCCCGATGCCGAGCGACTGCTCGGTCTTGATGAACACCTGGTCGCCCGAGACGCGCGACACCTTGCCGATCGTATCGCCGCTCGAGTCGGCGACGTCCTGCCCGACGAGCGACTGCGACGCCGCGCTGCCCGACGAGCCGGAGAGGCTGGGGTTGCTGGTCTCTGACCCGCTGCCGACACCCGCCCCGGCATGCACGCCCGGCGTTGCGCCGGTGTCGGCGCCGGCGCCTGCGTTCATCCCGGCCGCGTAGGCCGCGCCGGTCAGGCCGAACAGGGCCGCGGCCGCGGCGGCGTGCAAAAGCGTCTTACGTACTGTCATGGGACTCCTCATACGGTTGGAGTTGCGGCGCGCCCGCCGGTGGCAGGCGTCGCCCACGACTCCGACGCCGAGGCCGGGCCGCGCGTTCCGCGCCGGGCGCGCGGCCACAGCACGGACACGCATTCAGGCGCGCGTTCCCCGCCCATGGGAACGCGTTCGCGCAAATGGAAACGGCCGGGCGGGGCCCGGCCGTTCGGTCGTGCGCGGGATGCGCGGCTACATCTTGCCCATCTTCTCCATCGGCCGCTTGCCGGCCTCCTTGACGTAGCTGAGGTCGGAATAGGTGTTCACGTCGAGCGGGCTCTTGAGGAAGCCCAGCTTCACCTGCAGATCGACGTTCGACTGCAGCGACTTGAGGTTCGGGATCAGCTTCGGGTCGCGATAGTAGTCCTTGCCCTTCACGAACAGCCAGCTGTCGAACACATTGGCCGGGATCTTGGTGAACTTGTGCACCATCTCCACGGTGGCCTTGTGGTTCTTCGGATCGCGGAACCACGCCATCGCCGAGATCGCGTCCTGCATGAAGTCGACCATCGCCTTTCGGTTCTTCTCGAGGAACGGCGTGCGCGACGCCCAGATGATCATCTGCGTCTCGCCCACCGCATCCTTCTGGGTGAAGAGCGTCCTGCCCACCTCCCACAGCTTCGGGTTGGCGGCGAAGGGCAGCACCGCGGGCATCAGGTCGGCCTTCTTGTCGCGCAGCACCGGCAGGGTCGTGGGCAGCGGCGCTTCGACGAAGCTCACGTCGCGCTTGTCGTCGATGCCGTTCTTGCGGAGGATGGCGCGGATCGCGATGTCGACCGCGCTGCCACCGGCGTTCGAGCCCAGCACCTTGCCCTTCAGATCCTTGATGCTGTGGATCGGGCTGTCCTTCCGGACCACGAAGCTGTTGGTGTAGTAGCCGGGCACGCCGTCCTGGAACTCGTCGGCGATGACGCGCAAATCCTTGAGCTGCGCGTTCTCGATGGCGAGAGCGAAGGACGAGTAGGCGAGCGTCGAAATGTCGATGTCGCCCGAGGCCTGCGCCGTCACCATCTGCGGCGTGCCGCGGAAATGGATCGGCTCCAGCACGTACGACTTGCCGTAATGGGCGAGCTTCGACTTCATCTCCGGGAACAGCGGCACCATCGAGGCCGGCACCACCGCCCAGCCGAAGCGGATCTTCACCGGCTCGGCGGCGCGCGCCCCGAGGCTCGCGGCGCAAAGCGCGGCGGCGCAGGCGCCGGCAAGCAGGACTTTCAGCGAACGCATCTTCACCTCCCTGACAGGTTGAACGGATCGTGGTCCGCGCCGTCCCGCTCGAAGGCGGAGCCGTGTTTCAGCTGCGCGGAAGGGCGCCGCGAAGGCGCCATGGGAACGGCATGATCGGGCGGAGGCCCGGGCCTGTCAAGCCGAGGGGGGCGGACCGCGCCCCTACAGCGCCGCCGCGTGGCGGGTCTCCTGGTGCCAGGAAAGCAGGCGCCGGCGTGCCCAGGCCATTGCCTTGATCAGCGCGATGCCGGCAACGGCGATCTCCACCAAAGCGGCGAACACGCCGGGCGAATCCGCGAAGCGGAAGGCGGTGATCATGCCGCCGCCGAGCCCGAGCCCGCCGAGGTTCATCTCGGCGATGATGGCGACGATCAGCGCGATCGGCAGCGCCACCTGAAGCCCGGTCAGGATCTGCGGCATGGCGGCGGGCAGCACGATCTCCCACAGCAGCCCCTTCTCGCTGGCGCCCAGGTTGCGCGCCGACCACAACAGGTGGCGGTCGACGCCCTCGGTGCCCGCGATGGTCGCGGTGACCACCGGGAAGATCGCGTCGAACACCACGATGGAGATTTTCGACAGATCGTGGAAGCCGAACCACAGCACGATGACCGGGATGAACGCGATCTTGGGCATCGGGAACCCGACCGAGATGATCGGGTCGAACAGCCAGCGGACGGGCGCGAGCCGCGTGACCAGTATGCCGAGCAGGATACCCGGCCCCGCGGCCAGCGCGAAGCCCGTGAGCGCGCGGTAGAGCGTAAGGCCGAGGTTGATCGGCATGTCGCCGGTCAGCGTGTCGGCCCAGATGCGCGCCGCCACCATCTCGATCGACGGAAGCTGGAACGAGGTGACGGTGCCCGAATGGGCCACGATCTCCCAGATCGCGAAGAAGCCGAGGATCGACACCCAGCGCATCGCCGGCCAGTCGAGCGGTCGGGCGCGGCGCGCCTCCGTCGCGCGCGGTGCGGGTCCGGCGGTCACTCGCGCCATGCCATCGCCCGCCGGACGAGGAAGAGGTAGCCGCGGTCGGCGGCGAAGCCGAGGAACGCGACGGTCAGCACCACGGCGAACATGGCGTCGTAGACGCCGTTCGAGCCGAGATTGCCGATCATGTAGCCGAGCCCCTGGCGCGCCACGATCAGCTCGGAAGCGACCAGCAGCACGAAGGTGAGGGCGAGCGCCGTGCGGATGCCGTTGAACAGCTCGGGGAGCGAAGAGGGCAGCACCACGTCCCACAGCACCTCGCGCCGGCTCGCCCCCATGCCGCGCGCCGACCACAGGAGCTCCTGGTCGGACGACCGCGCGCCGTTGAACGCCCCGATGGTCACTGGCAGCATGCAGCCGAGGAAGATCAGCAGGATCTTCGAGCCGTCGCCGAAGCCGAGCCAGGCGGCGGTGACCGGGATCAGCGCCGACTTGGGCACCGGGTAGAACATCTCGACCAGCGGCCCGACGAACACCAGCACCGGGCGCGACCAGGCCATGAAGATGCCGATGGCGGTGCCGGCCACGACGGCGAGCCCGAGCCCCGCCGCTGCGCGGTAGAGCGATGCCCCGGCGCCGGTCACGATCTCGCCGTCGAGCAGGAGCGAGATCCAGGACGAGACCACCTCCGACAGTGGTGGCAAAAGGTCGCGCGACACGAGACCGAGCCGCGACACCGCCTCCCACAGGACGGCAAGGAGGAGGAGCGGCAGATAGCGCGCGGGGCCGCGCCTCACGGCGCGCGCGCCGCGGCGCAAGGCGGACGCTTGGTTTCGCCTCGTTTCATTCCAGGCCTCCCTTCGGACGGGCGGCATCTTGACCTCGCCACCCCGCCCGCGCAAGCTCGGCCGGCATCGCGCAATGGGGCATTTTGCCGTTTTCCGTTCGCCCTGAGTGTGCCCCATCGGGGCGCGTATCGAAGGGCGAACGCGGCACGATCTCTCGGCCTCGTGCTTCGATACGCCTCGCTGGCGCGAGGCTACTCGGCACGAACGGAGATGAAACTGACCCACTGCGCCACATCGCGGATCGGGAGTCGAGCGTGCCCGTCATCTACGTCGCCCAATCGAAGACGCTGTCCGACTGGGGCGCCTCGGTCGGCATCTCGAAAAGCCTCTACAAGCTCGGCATCGCCGAAAGCGGCAAGGCGGCCGTCGCCGCGCTGAACGGCGACGCGGTGGCCGGCGCGACCGACTGGAAGCTCCTCAAGGCCGAGGCCGCCGACGCCGAGGAGGACGACATCCTCGCGCGCCTCGCGAAAAAGGAGCCCGCGGTCGACCCGCGCTACTACCCGCGCCTCAAGGGGGCGGCCGGCATCTTCCGCGTGAAGCCCAAGAACGTCGAGAACTCGATGCTGGTCGAGAAGGCGATGGCCGGCCAGGAAAGCCTCAACTTCAAGGTCACGCCCGCCGACATCGCCAGCTACCTCATCAAGAACGCGCTGGGCTGACAGCACAGGCGGTTGAGCGTAGGATATTCCCCACCGCGCTCCGATTCTGGCGGCGCGGCAGAGTGCAAACCGGCCCCCCGCCAGCGAAGAACCCGGTTGCACGGGAGGAAACCATGACCCTGCCCCGCACGTGGTCCCGCCGCGCGTTCGTCCTTGCCCTCGCAGGCGCGATCGGATTCGCCCTTCCCGCCGCCGCCGCCGAGCCCACCGGCAAGCCGATCGTCATCGGCCAGACGCTGGCCCTTACCGGGCCGCTCGCCCAGACCGGCCAAGTCCACAAGATCGTCGGCGAGATCTTCATCGACAATCTGAACAAGTCGGGCGGCCTTCTCGGCCGGCCGGTCAAGTGGGTGCTGCTCGACGACCAGTCGAAGCCCGACGTGGCCCGCACGCTGTACGAGCGGCTGGTCACCGTCGACAAGGTCGATCTGATCATGGGGCCGTACGCGACGGCCAACATCCTCGCCGCCATCGGCGTCGCCCAGCGCTACAACAAGCTGATCATCCACAACACGATGGGCATCCCGTCGCTCTCCACCTACAAGGGGGCGTTCAACGCGCTGCTCATCAGCGCCGATGCCCGGCACACCATACCGGAGCTGGTGTTCGACGCCTTCGCCAGCGTCAAGCCCTTGAAGTCGATCACCGTCGTCACCTCCAAGTTCCCGTCGGCCAAGTACAACTCGGACGGCGCGCGCGACGTGGCGAAGAAGCGCGGCATCGAGGTCAAGGACTACATGGAATACGATTTCGGCACGCGCGACTACGGCTCCATCGCCGCCCGCGTGAAGGCGGCCGATGCCGACTTCCTGTGGATGGGCGCGCTCGGCGTCGACGGCAACCTGCTGATCGAGGCGATGGACAAGCTCGACTACAAGCCGCGCAACGCGCTCTACCTCTATCCGGCGCCGTCCATCGCGCTGCTGAAGGGCGCCGACGGCGCGGTGTCGCAGACCAACCTCGAGGATGTCGAGCCGTTCCTGTCGAACCCGAAGATCGCGGCGTTCGCCAAGCAGTTCCACGAACGCGCCAAGGCGGCCAACCTGCCCTACCAGCAGATCGATTCGCAGTCCGGCTTCGCGCTCGAAAGCTGGGAGGTGCTGACCGCCGCGATCGAGGCGACCAAGAGCATCGACGACCAGAAGCTGATCGCCTGGCTCAAGACGCACGACGTCGACACCTCGCTCGGCAAGCGCAACTTCCGCGGGCCGTTCAACACGAACGACCACGAGGCGACGCAGATCCGCCAGATCCAGGACAAGAAGTTCGTCATCGTCTGGCCGAAGGACAAGGCGACGCCCGGCAAGCACCTGATCGTGAAGTAGGCGCGATTTCCGGGGCCGGCAGCGATGCCGGCCCCGGACGCCTTCGTCCCCCACCCGTCCCATGCCCCAGCTGAGCCTTCTCGAACAGGCCCTGGTCACCGGCGTATTGACCGGCAGCCTCTACGGGCTGCTGGCCCTCGGGCTCTCGCTTTCCTGGGGGCTCCTGAAGCTCGTCAATATCGGGCATTTCGCGATGGCGCTGCTTGGCGCCTATCTCACGTGGTGGCTCGGCACCGCCGAGGGCGTGCCGGCCTGGTGGGCGGCGGCGATCATCGTGCCCGCCTTCTTCGTCTTCGGCGTCGGGCTCCACTGGGTGTTCGTGAAGTTCCGGGTGAGCGAGATGTCGTCCATGCTCATCACCTTCGCCTTCGCGATCATCGTGGAATCCGTGCTGCAGACCATCTGGTCGGCGGATTTCCGCCGCTACACCACGCCGATGGCGGAAAAGTCGCTCCACGTCGGCAGCGTCTACATCCCGACGCTGAGCCTGATTGCGAGCCTGGTGGCCGCGACGCTCGCCATCGGCACGTGGGCGGGGCTCCACTTCACCTATCTCGGCAAGGCGCTCCGCGCCTGCGCCGAGGACGCCCCGATCGCGACGGCGTTCGGCATCGACCGGCGCCGGATCACCTACCTCCTGTCCGGCATCTGCGTCGCCTATGCGGCGGTGGCGGGCATATTCATCGCGCTGATCTTCACGCTGGCGCCGAACGAGATCTGGACCTGGATCGGCATCGTCTTCGCCATCGTGATCATCGGGCGGCTCGGCAACCCGCTCGGCGCGCTGCTCGGCGGCATCCTCATCGGCGTATGCGAGGCGGTCACCCAGACGGTGGCCAACCCGGCTTGGTCGCCGCTGGTGGCCTTCTCGGTTCTGATCCTCCTTCTGCTGGTGAAGCCGAAATGGATCTGATCCGCAGCCGCTACGCCGCGACGGGCGGGCTCGCGGCGCTGCTCGCGCTCCTGATCGCCGTGCCGGCGCTCGACCTTCCCACGTTCTACGTCGCCTTCCTCTACGTCCTGTTCCAGTGGGTCTCGCTCGCGACGAGCTGGACGATCCTGTCCGGCTACGCCGGCTACTGGAGCTTCGGCCACGCCGCGTTCTTCGGCGCCGGCGTCTACACGGCGGCGACGCTGGCGACCAAGATGGAGGTGCCGTTCCTCCTCACCATCCCCGCCGCCGCCCTGGTCGCGGCGGCGCTCGGCGCGGGCGTCGGCTGGTTCGTGTTTCGGCTGCAGCGGCTGCGCGGCGAGCTGTTCGCCCTGATCACCATTTCGGTCACGTTCGTGCTGGCGACGATCGTGTCCAACACCGCGATCGACGGCGGGCTCGGCGTCTACCTTCTTGCGGTGAAGGTGCCGGAGGTCTTCGGCTCGCCGACCTCGACCTTCTACCTTCTGGGCCTTTTCATCGCCGCCCTGTCGGTATGGGCCGCCTGGTACATCGCGCGCACCCGCCTCGGGCTCGGGCTCTTCGCCATTCACGACGACGAGGACGTGGCCGAGGTCAAGGGCGTGCCGACCTTCCGCTTCAAGATGATCGCCTTCGCCATCTCGTCGGGGATCGCGGGCGCCATCGGCAGCGTCTACGCGATCTATGTGAACTACGTGACCGTCGGCGACATCTTCGACGTGACCGTCATCATGTATCCCGTGGTGATGAGCATCTTCGGCGGCGCCCGCCATTGGCTCGGGCCGGCGCTGGGCGCGACGGTCGTCACCACGGCGCTCTACACCTTCGCCACCGGGGCAGAGGCGTCGATCGGGCGCGCCGGGATCGCGCTCGGGCTGATCCTCGTGGTGCTCCTGATGCCGAACGGCCTGATGCCGGGCCTCGTGCGGGCCTGGCAGCGCTGGGGACCCCGCCCGGCCCGGGAGCCGGCGCCGGCCCGCGAGCCGGTGGCGCCGGTGACGCGCCTTCCCGCGACGCCACGCGAGCCGGGCGCCGCGCCCGCGGCGGCGGGCGCGCCCCTTCTCGACGTGCGCGACGTGTGGAAGGCCTTCGGCGGCGTCCAGGCGCTGCGCGGCGTGACGCTCGACGTGCAGCAGGGCGAGATCCTCGGCCTCGTCGGGCCGAACGGGTCGGGCAAGTCGACCCTGATCAATTTGATCAGCGGCCATTACTCCATCGATCGCGGCGAAATCCTGTTCGAAGGGACCACGCTCGCGGGCCTTCCGGCCCATTCGATCGCCCGGCGCGGCATCGCCCGCACCTACCAGATCCCGCGCCCGTTCAACCGGATCACGGTGCTGGACAACGTCGCGCTCGCCGCCCGGTTCGGCGAGTTCGAGCTCGGCGGCGACGCCGCGACCGCGGAGGCGAAGCGCGCCCTCGCCTTCGCCGGGCTCGCGTCCAAGGCGCATGACCTGCCGCTCGATCTCAACCTGCACGAGCGCAAATTCCTCGAGCTCGCCCGCGCGCTCGCCGCCCGGCCGCGCCTCCTGCTCCTCGACGAGGTGCTGTCCGGCCTCAACCACACCGAGATCGACGCCGCGCTCGAGCTGGTGCGCGACATCCGCGCCGGCGGCACGACCATCATCTTCGTCGAGCATCTGATGCGCGCGGTCCACGCGCTGTCGGACCGCGTCGCCGTGCTCAACGAGGGCGGGCTGATCGCCATCGGCACGCCGGAGGCGACGATGCGCGATCCCGACGTGGTGCGCGTCTATCTGGGCGAGAGCCATGCTTCTTGAGGCGCGCAACCTGCATATCGGCTATGGCGGCGCGCCGGCGGTGATCGACGCCTCGCTCGACGTCGGCGCCGGCGAGGTCATCGCCGTGATCGGGCCGAACGGCGCCGGCAAGTCGACCCTCATCAACGCGATCGCCGGCATGCACCGCTGGCGCCAGGGCAAGCTGGTCTTCGACGGGGTCGACCTCGGCGGGGTCGCCGCCCATCGGGTATGCCGCTACGGCATCGCCCTCGTGCCGGAGGGACGGCGGCTGTTCGTCACCATGACGGTCGAGGAGAACCTCGACATCGGCTGCTATCGCGCCGCGGCGCGCCGCGAGCGGACCGCGACGCTCGAGCGGGTCTACGAGCTGTTCCCTGTGCTGCGCGACAAGCGCCACCAAGCGGCCGGTGCGCTGTCCGGCGGCCAGCAGCAGATGGTCGCGATCGGCCGGGCGATGATGGCCAGGCCGCGCCTCCTCCTGCTCGACGAGCCGTCGCTCGGGCTCGCGCCCGCCATCGTCGCCGACGTGTTCCGCGTCATCCGGCGCGTGCACGAGGAAGGGGTCTCGATCCTGCTGGTGGAGCAGAACGTCGCCCAGGCGCTCGAGGTCGCCGACCGCGCCTACGTGCTCGAGGAGGGCCGCATCGTCGCCGAGGGCCTGCCCGCCGAGCTTCTCGCCCAGACCCGCATCCGCGAGGCCTATCTCGGGATGTGATCCGCTGCCGAAAGGAGGTTTCCATGACCGACAAGCCGCCGTTCCGCGCCGACCATGTGGGCAGCCTCCTCCGCCCGCCCGCCCTTCTCCAGGCGCGCGCGGACCATGCCGCCGGGCGCATCGACGCCGCCCAGCTCCGCACCGCCGAGGACGCGGCGATCCAAGACGCCGTCAAGCTGCAGGAGGAGGCCGGGCTGCACTCCGTCACCGACGGCGAGCTGCGCCGCGGCTCGTGGCACATGGATTTCCTCTACCGGATCGGCGGCGTCACCAAGGTGCAGGAGAACGTGCAGGTCCGCTTCCGGAGCGAGGCGGGCGAGACCTACTTCACCCCCACTGGGCTCTACGTGAAGGACAAGCTCTCGCTCGACCGTTGCATCTTCGAGGACGACTTCAAGTTCCTGAAGTCTGCCACGAACCGCACGCCCAAGCTCACCATCCCGTCGCCCAGCATGATGCATTACCGCGGCGGGCGGGCGAACATCGACGCCACGGTCTATCCCGACATGGACGCGTTCTGGTCCGACCTCGCCGCCGTGTACCGCCAGGAGATCGCGGCGCTCGGACGCATCGGCTGCACCTACCTGCAGATCGACGACACGACGCTCAGCTACCTCAACGACCCGAACCAGCGCGCCTATATCAACTCGCTCGGCGCCAACTCGCGCACCCAGCACCTCGTCTATATCGACACGTTCAACAAGGCGGTCCGCGGCCGCCCGGCCGGGATGACGATCTGCACCCACACCTGCCGCGGCAATTTCCGCTCGGCCTGGGCGGCGGAGGGCGGCTACGACACGATCGCCGAGGCGGTGTTCGGCGGGCTCGACGTCGACGGGTTCTTCCTCGAGTACGACGACGCGCGCTCGGGCACGTTCGATGCGCTGCGCTTCGTGCCCAAGGGCAAGAAGGTCGTGCTCGGGCTGGTGACCACCAAGAAGGGCGCGCTCGAATCCAAGGACACGCTCAAGCGGCGCATCGACGAGGCCGCCAAGGTGCTGCCGCTCGACCAGCTCTGCCTCTCGCCGCAATGCGGGTTCTCCTCCACCGTGGACGGCAACGCGCTCACCATCGCCGAGGAGGCCGCCAAGCTCCGCCTCGTCGTCGAGGTCGCGCAGGAGGTGTGGGGCGAGGGCTGACGCACGGGACGCTCAGCCCGTCCCTTGGCCCCGCGCCCCAACGGACCGAGTTCGAGCCGAAGCGCCGGCAGCCAAATGAGCGTCTTGGCCGGGCCTGTAACGGCCGGCCACGGGCGGCGCGCGTCGGCGCGCCCAAGAGAAAAAGATAGGCATCGTGCCCAGAACAAGCCTGTCTTGGGCATCGCCATCGACGTGGCCTTGACAGTCAGGCTTTCGTTCCTATCTCAAGTTTTCGTGCCCGGAGCGGCAGCGAAGTCGCCCGAAACTGATTTTTCGGCCGTTTGAGGAGACATTGCAGCTATTTCAAAGGGTTCCGAGGAGACAACGGGCGACATAAAGGCGACCTTGAGGCGACATTCAGGTGACATACAGGCGACATGAGGCGACATTGAGGTGACGACGACACGATCTTACGGCGACCGAGGGGAGACATCGGGCGGTGCGGGCGCGCACGAACGGAACAGGAACTTTTCCGCTTGCGCTTGGGAACAAACCATGTACATTTGCCCCCTGCGTTGCACGATTCCCAGCGCTGTGGAATAAGGGAGGAATGACATGCCGGACCCCGCGCTCCGCCTCGTCGAGAAGGATTCCATGGACAAGACCAAGGCGCTCGACGCCGCGCTGAGCCAGATCGAGCGCGCCTTCGGCAAGGGCTCGATCATGAAGCTCGGCGGCTCGGACCGTGCCGCCGACGTGGAGGCCGTGTCGTCCGGCTCGCTCGGGCTCGACATCGCGCTCGGCATCGGCGGCTTCCCGCGCGGACGCGTCGTCGAGATCTACGGGCCGGAAAGCTCGGGCAAGACCACGCTTGCGCTCCACGCCGTGGCCGAGGCGCAGAAGACCGGCGGGGTGTGCGCCTTCATCGACGCCGAGCACGCGCTCGATCCCGGCTATGCCCGCAAGCTCGGCGTCAACGTGGACGAGCTGCTGATTTCCCAGCCCGACGCGGGTGAGCAGGCGCTCGAGATCGCCGACACGCTGGTGCGCTCGGGCGCGCTCGACGTGATCGTCATCGATTCCGTCGCCGCGCTGGTGCCGCGCGCCGAGCTCGAGGGCGAAATGGGCGATTCGCATGTCGGGCTCCAGGCCCGGCTGATGAGCCAAGCGCTCCGCAAGCTCACCGGCTCGATCTCGCGCTCGCACACCATGATCATCTTCATCAACCAGATCCGGATGAAGATCGGCGTCATGTTCGGCAACCCGGAGACCACGACCGGCGGCAACGCGCTGAAATTCTACGCCTCGGTCCGGCTCGAGATCCGCCGCATCGGCGCGATCAAGGACCGCGACGAGGTGGTGGGCAACCAGACCCGCGTGAAGGTGGTCAAGAACAAGCTCGCACCGCCCTTCAAGGTGGTCGAGTTCGACATCATGTACGGGCACGGCGTGTCCAAGACCGGCGAACTCGTCGATCTCGGCGTCAAGGCCGGCATCGTCGAGAAGTCGGGCGCCTGGTTCTCGTTCGATTCCCAGCGCATCGGCCAGGGGCGCGAGAACGCCAAGCAGTTCCTCGCGCAGAATGCCGAAATCGCCGCCGAGATCGAGAAGGCGATCCGCGCCAATGCGGGGCTCATCGCCCAGGCCGCGCTCGGCGGCGCGGACGAGGCGCCCACCGACGACGCCGAGGCGGGCTGAGCAAGAGCTTTTTCCGCTTATGCGGAATCGCGCCGGTCCGCCCGGTCGAAAGACGCGTTAGGTCCGCCGGTCCTGGCGGTCGAACCAGTCCTTGATGAGGAGGAAGTCGAACAGCACCGCGGCGCCGAACAGGCCGAGCGCCGCGTCATAGGCGAAGCCGGTTGAGGCGCTCGCGGCGAACAAGGCCCACAGCCCGGCCCCGCCGCATACCGCCCCCAGCGCCCAGCGCGCCGCGCCGTTGGCCGGCAGTGGGTCGAACCGGGCGAGCGGCTCGAACGGGGTGGGACCGTAGGCGGTGGCGATCAGCCCGTAGACAATAAGCGCCGCCGCGCAGGAGAGCGCGAGCCCGACCGCATAGACCGCCCCGCCTTCCGCGCCGCGCGCGAGGAACAGCCCGCCGATCATGAGCCCGCCGGCCAAGGCGCCTGCGATCCAGCGCCACGACAGCCAGTCGTCCTTGCGTTCCCTGTCCGCATTCACGCGTGCCATGCCCGGAATGTCGGCTCGCCGGCCGCCCCGATCAAAGCGACAGACCGCCGCAGCGCCGCGAAGCCACCCCCGCCGCCGGTCGGGCTGGCGCGCGGCGCGAGGGCCCGCCATAATGTGCGCATGCGGCTCGACCTCCGACCCCTCTCCGATGCGCTCGGCGCCGAGGTGCGCGGCATCGACCTCGCGCGCCCGCTCGATGCGGAGACCGTCGCGGCGCTTCGCCGCGCGTGGCTCGACCACCTGATCCTTCTGTTCCGCGACCAGGCGCTGACCCAGGACGAGCTGGTCGCCGCGACCGCTTCGTTCGGCCCCAGCGGCACGCTTGCCCGGCCGAATGAGTATCGCCCGTCGGGCCAGCTCAGGGTCCATCCCAACGTCATGCTGATCTCCAACGTGCGCGAGAACGGCGTGCCCATCGGCGCGCTCCCCGACGGCGAGATGATGTTCCACCACGACATGATCCACGCCGAGGTGCCGCACGACGCCACGCTCCTCTATGCGCGCGAGATTCCGTCGGTCGGCGGCAACACTTTGTTCGCCAACCTGTACGCTGCCTACGACACCCTGCCCGATGCTGTGCGCGCGCCCTTGGAGGGCCGCCGCGCCGTCCACAGCTACCATTACGGCTCGCAGCATCGCGGCGACGGCAAGGGCACGCCCGCCTTCGCCCAATCGGCCCACCCGGTGTTCCGCACGCACCCCGAGACCGGCCGGAAGGCGATCTACGTCAACCGGCTGATGACCGAGCGCGTCGAGGGCCTGCCTGAGGACGAGAGCGACCGGCTGCTCGCGGCCCTGTTCGACCACGCCGAACAACCGCGCTTCGTCTACGAGCACGTGTGGCGCGTCGGGGACGCGATGCTGTGGGACAATCGCTGCACCATGCACGCGCGCACCGACTTCCCGCCGGAACGGCGCCTGTTCTGGCGCACCACCGTGGCGGGCAGCGCGCCGCCGGCCTGAGCCGGCCAAGAGGGGGAAGCACCATGCGCTACGAGCTTTACTACTGGCCGGGCAGCCCCGGGCGGGGCGAATTCGTTCGCCTCGCGCTCGAGGATGCCGGCGCCGACTATGTCGACGTCGCGCGCGGGAAGGGCCGCAACATGGGCGTGCCCGCGCTGATGAAGCTGATGGAATCGAAGCGCGAGCCGCATCCGCCCTTCGCGCCGCCTTTCCTCAAGGCGGGCAAGCTGGTGATCGGCCAGACCGCCAACATCCTCTCCTATCTCGGCCCGCGCCACGGGCTGTGTCCGGCGAACGAGGCGGGGCGGCTCTGGACCCACCAGCTCCAGCTCACCATCACCGACTTCGTCCTCGAGATCCACGACACCCACCACCCGATCTCGAACGCGCTGTATTACGAGGACCAGAAGACGGAGGCGATGCGCCGCACACCCTACTTCCTCAAGAACCGCGCGACCAAGTTCCTCGGCTATTTCGACCGGGTGATGGCGCAGAACCCGTCGGGCGCCCGCTTCCTCGTCGGCGCCCGCGCGAGCTACGTCGACCTGTCGCTGTTCCACGTCGTCGAGGGTCTGCGCTTCGCTTTCCCCAAGGCGATGGGGCGCATCGAGAAGAACGTGCCCCGCGTCGTTGCCCTGCACGACCGCATCGCCGAGCGCCCGCGGCTCCGCGCTTATCTCGAGTCGGACCGGCGCCTGCCCTTCTCCTCGGGCGTGTTCCGCCGCTATCCCGAGCTCGACAAGTAGGGCATTCCGGCGCGGCCCCTGCCCCGCTTTTGCCGCATTGGCGGGCAGAATGCCGCGCGTCCGCGCCCGGGCGGAGGTTGGTGGGGCCGCCGCCGCGTGCTATGGTCCCGGCCGTTTTCGGGGGGCGCGCGCCGCGGGCGCGGGGCGGAGGGATTTCAGGTGTTCATCGAGCTCGGCCATTACGCCCTGATCCTGGCGCTCGTCGTCGCCGCGCTGCAATCGACCTTGCCGCTGTGGGGCGCGGCGCGGCGCGACGCGCGGCTGATGGCGGTCGCGGACACGACGGCACCGCTGCAGTTCCTGCTGGTCGCCTTCTCGTTCGCGGCGCTCGCCTACGCCTACGTCAGCTCCGACTTCTCGGTGCTGACGGTCGCGGAGAACAGCCATACGGCGAAGCCGCTCCTCTACAAGATCACCGGCGTTTGGGGCAACCACGAGGGCTCGATGCTCCTCTGGGTGCTGATCCTCACCCTGTTCGGCGCGGCCGTCTCGGTGTTCGGGCGCAATCTGCCGCCGACCTTGCGCGCGCGCGTGCTCGCCGTGCAGGGCATGATCGGCACCGGCTTCTTCCTGTTCATCCTGCTGACCTCCAACCCGTTCCTGCGGCTCTTCCCGGTGCCGGCGAACGGGCGCGGCATGAACCCGATTCTGCAGGACCCGGGCCTCGCCTTCCACCCGCCCTTCCTCTATCTCGGCTATGTCGGCTTCTCGGTGTCGTTCGCCTTCGCCGTCGCCGCCCTGATCGAGGGGCGCGTCGACGCCGCCTGGGCGCGCTGGGTCAGGCCCTGGACCCTGGCCGCCTGGTGCGCGCTCACCTGCGGCATCGCGATGGGAAGCTGGTGGGCCTATTACGAGCTCGGCTGGGGCGGGTTCTGGGCGTGGGACCCGGTGGAGAACGCATCCTTCATGCCGTGGCTCGCCGGCACCGCGCTGCTGCACTCCGCCATCGTGGTCGAGAAGCGCGATGCGCTGAAAAGCTGGACCGTCCTGCTCGCCATCATCGCCTTCTCGCTGTCGCTGATCGGCACCTTCCTGGTGCGCTCGGGCGTCTTGACCTCGGTCCACGCCTTCGCGGTCGACCCGGCGCGCGGCGCGTTCATCCTGATCCTGCTCGCCGTCACCATCGGCGGCGCGCTCGCGCTCTATGCCTGGCGCGCGCCGACCCTGAAGTCGGGCGGGCTGTTCGCGCCGATCTCGCGCGAGGGCGCGCTGCTGCTCAACAACCTGCTGCTCGCCGCCGGCGCGGCGACGGTGTTCCTCGGCACGCTCTATCCCTTGTTCCTCGACGTGCTCACCGGCGAGCGCGTCTCGGTCGGCCCGCCCTTCTTCAACGCGACCTTCGTGCCGCTGATGGTGCCGCTCCTGATCGCGCTCGGCATCGGGCCGCTCCTCACCTGGAAAAGGGCGGATTTGTGGGGCGTCGTCGCGCGCCTAAAGTTCACGCTGGCCTTCACCCTCGCCGTGGTGCTGCTGGTCGTCGCCTTGAACGAGCCCGACACCGCCAAGGCGGCGTTCGGCATGGGGCTCGCGGCCTGGCTTGCCGGCACAGCGATCTCGGAGTGGGCCGGGAGGGTGAAGCTCTTCCGCGCCCCCGCGCGTGAGACCTGGCGCCTGATCCGCAACCTGCCGCGCGCGACGCACGGCATGACCATTGCCCATTTCGGCGTGGCGGTCGTCGTGGTCGGGCTCACCGGCTCGATCTGGCGGCAGGAGGTGATCGAGACCGCGCATCCCGGCGACACGCTGAAGATCGCGGGCTACACCTTCCACCTCGATCGCGTCGACCGGGTGGCGGGGCCGAACTACCAGGCCGACCGCGCCGTGTTCACCGTCACCCGGGACGGCAAGGCGATCGCCACGATGGCACCCGAGAAGCGCTTCTACCCGGTGCAGCAATCGGCGGTCAGCAACACGGCGATCCGCACCGACGGGCTTGCCGACCTCTATGCCGCGCTGGGCGATTCCGACAACAAGGGCGGCTGGACCGTGCGGCTGTTCTTCAACCCGCTGGTGCCGTGGATCTGGTTCGGCGCGCTGATCATGGCGGCGGGCGGCGCGACCAGCCTGAGTGACCGGCGCTTCCGCATCGGCGTGGCGCGCCGGGCGGGCGCCGAGGCCGACGGGCGCGACCGCGCCGGCGCGCGCGCCTGACGGGAGCGGACAGCGAACCCGCCCATGCGCCGCCTTCTCTATCTCGTCCCCCTGTTGGTGTTCGCGGGCGTCGCGGTCTATTTCGGCTTCGGGCTGAGCCGCGACCCGCGCTACATCCCGTCCGCCCTGATCGACAAGCCGGTGCCGCAGTTCGACCTGCCGGGCCTCCCGGGCCAGCCCGGCCTCGCCACCGCCGACCTCAAGGGCAAGGTAACCTTGATCAATTTCTTCGCGTCGTGGTGCGTCGAATGCCGCACCGAGCACGCGAACCTGCTGAAGCTGGGCGCGGATAAGGGGGTTTACCTCTACGGCATCGCCTGGAAGGACAAGGACGGGGACACGCTGCGCTGGCTCGCCGAGCTGGGCAACCCGTACCGGCGCGTGGGCGTCGACGCCGCCAACACGGCGGGCATCAATTTCGGGGTGTACGGCGTGCCGGAGACCTATGTGATCGACAGGCGTGGCCGCATCGTGTTCAAGCAGGTCGGGCCGATCACCCCGGACGTACTGCGCCACAAGCTGCCGGCGCTGTTGGACAGGCTGGCGAAGGGATGATTGTGAGGCTCATCCGCAACGCCCTCGCCGCCATGCTGCTCGCGGGCGCGCTCCTTGCCGGCGCGGCGCCGGCGCACGCCGTGCTGCCGTCCGAGCGGCTGGCCAACCCGGTCCTCGAGGCGCGCGCCCGCGCGCTCAGCCAGAAATTGCGCTGCCTCGTCTGCCAGAACGAGAACATCGACGATTCGAACGCCGACCTCGCCCACGATTTGCGCGTGCTGGTGCGCCAGCTCCTGGTGAAGGGCTACACCGACCAGCAGGTGCTCGACTACCTGGTCAAGCGCTACGGCGACTTCGTGCTGCTCGACCCGCCGGTCAAGCCCGACACGTATTTGCTGTGGTTCGGGCCGGCGATCGTGCTGGTGCTGGGCGCGGGCGGCATCGTCCTGTTCTTCCGACAGCGCCGGCGCGCGGCGCAGCCCGACCCGGGCGTGCCGCTGACGCCCGACGAGGCGAAAGAGGTCGCGCGGCTCCTGGACGAGGATCGCTGATGCTGTTCTGGGTCCTGGTCGCGGCGATCACGCTGGCGGTGGTGGCGGTGCTGGCGCGGCCCCTGCTGCGTTCGTCGACCGCGCCGACGGCGAGCCGCGCCGAATACGACCGTGCCATCTATCGCGACCAGCTGGCCGAGGTGGAGCGCGACCGGGCGCGCGGCGTGATCGGCGCCGCCGAGGCCGAGGCCGCGCAGCACGAGGTCGAGCGGCGGCTCCTCGCCACCACGCGCGGCGCGGCGCCGGCGTCCGCGGCGGCGACGTCGGGAGCGCGCCGTTCCTGGCGCGCGGCGGCGGTGGCGGTCGCGGTGCCCGCGGTCGCGCTCGGCATGTATGCCGCGCTGGGCTCGCCCGGCCTGCCGGACGTGCCGGCGGCGGCGACCAGCATGCAGGCCGCGAACGACGGCGCGCCGCACGAGGAGGGCGACGCCAGCCTCGCGGCCGCTGCCAAGAAGCTGGACGACCGCCTCGCCCAGAACCCGAACGACGCCCAGGGCTGGCTTCTGCTCGCGCGCACCCGCGCCGTGCTGCGCCAGTGGCGCGAGAGCGAGGTCGCGTTCCAGAAGGCGATCGACCTGACCGGCGGCGCGGCCGACGCGCTGGCAGGGTACGGCGAGATGATCGTCATGTCGGCCGACGGCACCGTGTCGCCGACCGCGAAGAACTTCTTCCAGCGCGCGCTCGCCAAGGACCCGCGGAACGTGGTGGCGCGGTTCTATCTCGGCCTCGCCGAGGTGCAGGCGGGCAAGCCCGCCGACGCGGTGGCGCGCTGGCGGGCGCTGGCTGCCGAGGCGCCGAAGGACGCGACGTGGCGCGCGCCGCTCGAGGCGCAGATCGCCGCCGCCGCGAAGCAGGCGGGGATCGAGCCCTCGCCGGAGGAGCTGGCCGCCGCCTCCGCCGCCGGCGCGCCGGCGGCGCAGCCCGAGGCCCCGCCCGAGGCGCAAGCCGGGCCGCCGGCCGCCGTGCCCGGCCCGACGCCGGAGCAGATGCAGGCGGCGCAGTCGATGTCGCCCGAGGATCGCTTGAAGATGATCCGCGGCATGGTGGCGGGCCTTGCCGAACGGCTGAAGGCGAACCCGAACGACCCGGCCGGCTGGCAGCGCCTCGCCCGCGCCTACGAGGTGCTGGGCGAGACGGACAAGGCGAAGGACGCGCTGTCGCACGTGAAGGACGCCGCGCCCGCCGCGCCGCAGGCAGCCGAGGCGCCGCCGCCGTCGGGCTCCGCAATGCCCGGCCCGACGCCGGAGCAGATGCGCGCCGCGCAGTCGATGTCGTCGGAGGATCGGCAGAACATGATCCGCGGCATGGTCGCTCGCCTCGCCGAAAAGATGAAGGCGAACCCGGATGACGCCGACGGCTGGCTCCGTCTCGGCCGCGCCTACACGGTGCTGGGCGAGAATGACAAGGCGGCCGATGCTCTCGCCCACGCCGCCAAGCTGCGCCCGGACGACCCGGCGCCTCTGGTCGGCCAGGCGCAGGCGCTGCTCGCCACGGTGCCGATGGACGGCTCGAAGCCGCTGCCGCCCGAATTCCTGTCGGTCGCAAAGAAGCTGGAGTCGATGTCGGCCGACTCGCCCGATGCGCTGTGGTACATCGGCCTTGCCGCCAAGCAGGAAAAGCGCACCGACGTCGCGCGCAAGAGCTGGTCCGCCCTCCTCGCCAAGCTCGACCCGCAGAGCCAGGAGGCCGAGATGGTCAAGGGGGCCATCGACAAGCTGGGGAAGTAGCTCCCTACCCCACCGCGCGGCGGCAGAAGGCGATCAGCTTGGGCGCGAGGGACTGGTCCTCGGTGCCGAGGTGATAGATCTCGCTGAGATGGTTGTGGCCGGCGACCAGGTTGGTCACCGGCGTGACGCCGCCCGTCTCGCGCAGGGCCGCGACGAAACGCTCGGCGTGGGCTGCGAAGCGCGGCGGGTCGAGCGCGGCGACCGAGGCGTAGCAGGCCGGCCCGCCCGCGGCCATGTTGCGCACGGTCGACTTGGCCGCGTAGGCCGAGAGGTCGGCGCCGTAATAGGCGCGGATATTGTCGGGCTGGTCGCGCTCCTCGATGTCGGTGGTGGCCGACAGCAGCACCGCGGCGCGGCATGCCGGCGCGCCGCCGTCGCGCAGCGCCTTATGGTAGGCGTAGGCGGCGACGTGCGTGCCGCCGGCCGAGTGGCCGACCAGCACGACGCGCTCGGGATCGCCGCCATAGCCCGCGATGTTGTCCCTGATCCACGCGGCGCAAAGCCCCACGTCGCGGGCGCCGGACGGCCACATCGCGCCGGGCGCGAGCCGGTAGGTCGCGTTGACGCCGACAAAGCCCGCCTCGACGAAGACGCGCATCACGTTGCCGTAGATCAGATCGCCGAGCAGCGTCTTCGAACCCTCGGTGAAGCCGCCGCCATGGAAAAAGGCGACGACCGGCAGGTCCGTCGCCGGCCCCTTGGGCAAATGTAGGTCGCAGCGGTGGCTGCCGTCCGGGCCGTAGGCGACGTGGCGCTCGATGCGGCCGTCGAAGGGCGGGCGCTGACCGTGCAGCCGTCCGTAGAGCTCGAGGAATTCGGCGCGAGCGAGCCCGTCGAAGCTGGGGCCGGTGCGGCGGATCGCCTCGGCGATCTCCTCCGGCATGCCGGCGGGGCGGGTGGCGGCGGCGGTATCGGGCATGGCAATCCTCCCGTGCGGTCGGCGGACTCTAGGCCCGGCGCGGGCCCGCCGCCAGGGCAGGAATGGATTGCCCTGCCGCGGATCGGGGGATAGTTTCGCCCCGTCCGCCCGCCCCGCCCACCAGCCGGAACCGGCGCATGCTCGCCTTCGTCCACCTGATTGACAACATCATCACCCTGTACATCTGGGTGCTGATCATTTCGGCGGTGCTGAGCTGGCTGATCGCGTTCAATGTGGTGAACACGCGCAACCGCGCCGTCTACATGGTCGCCGATTTCTGCTACCGCATCACCGAGCCGGCGCTGCGCCCGATCCGGCGGATCATCCCTATGCTGGGCGGCATCGACATCTCGCCGATCCTGCTGATCTTCCTGTTGTGGTTCGCGCGTGACCTCCTCTACGAAATCGTCCTGTGAGGCGCGCCTGCGCCGGGCCGCGGACGGTGTGACTCTGCGCCTCAAGGTCGCGCCGCGCGCGCGCCACGACCGCATCGAGGGATGGGCGCCGGCCGCCGACGGCGGGGCGGTGCTGAAAATCTCCGTCACCGCCGCGCCCGAACGCGGCCGCGCCAACGACGCGGTCATCGCGCTGCTCGCGCGCGCGCTTGGCGTGCCGAAGAGCTCGATCACCATCCTGGCCGGCGAAACCGGCCGGGCCAAGACAATCCGGATCGCGGGCGAGCCAGCGACGCTCGCGCAACTCCTCGACGGGCTGGAGGCGCGAAGTGTCTGATACGACCGAAGCGAAGATCATCGACGGCAAGTCGTTCGCCGAAGGGCTGCGCGCCCGCGTCGCGACCGCGGCCGCCGCGGTGAAGGCGGCGCACGGCATCGTGCCTGGCCTCGCCGCCGTGCTGGTGGGCGACGACCCGGCGAGCGCGGTCTATGTTCGCAACAAGGAGAAGGCGGTCGCCGAGGCCGGCATGGCGAGTGTGCCGCACCGCCTTCCCGCCGATACGAAGGAGGCGGACCTGCTGGCGCTGCTCGCCGAGCTCAACGCCGATGCGCGCGTCCACGGCATCCTGGTGCAGCTTCCTTTGCCGAAGCAGATCCGGACCGAGGCGGCGATCGACGCCGTCGACCCGGCGAAGGACGTGGACGGGTTCCACCCGGTCAACGTCGGACGGCTGGCGTCGGGGCGCGACGCGCTGGTGCCCTGCACGCCCGCCGGCTGCATGATGCTGCTCGCCGACACGCTGGGCGACCTGACGGGCCGGCACGCGGTGGTGGTCGGTCGGTCGAACATCGTCGGCAAGCCGATGGCGCAGCTACTGCTCGCGGCCAATTGCACCGTGACCGTCGCGCATTCGCGCACCCGCGACCTGCCCGCCATGTGCCGCACCGCCGACATACTGGTCGCCGCGGTCGGGCGCGCGGAGATGATCCGGGGCGACTGGATCGCGCCCGGCGCGACGGTGATCGACGTCGGCATCAACCGCGTCCCGCCGGCCGAGCCCGGCGGCAAGGCGCGCCTCGTGGGCGACGTGGCCTTCGCCGAGGCGCGGCGCGTCGCGGGCGCGATCACGCCGGTGCCGGGCGGCGTGGGGCCGATGACCATCGCCTGCCTGCTGCGCAACACGGTGATCGCCGCCTGTCGCCAGCGCGGCGTGCCGGTCCCGGCAGAGCTGGGATAGGGCGAAAGGCGCCCCGAGTCGTCCATTCTGCGCTAGTCTTTCCCCATGCAGGACGGGATCAACGCCGAGATGGCCGACACGCTGTGGCCGCTGACCGCGGCGACGGCCGTGTTCGTGATCGGCCATTTCGTCCTGTCGTGGCGGCCGGTGCGCGGCGCGCTGGTGAAACGGCTCGGACGCGGGCCGTTCCTCGGTGGCTACTCGATCGTGGTCGGGGCGGCGTTCGTATGGATGAACCTCGCCTATATCCGCGCGCCGGTGGTCGAGACGTGGGGCGCGACGGGGTGGGCGTGGATCCTGGCGCTTTGCGTCATGCCGTTCGCTTCGATCCTGCTGGTCGCCGGGGCGACCACCGCCAACCCAACACTGGTGGGCGGGGACGCGCTGATGGACCGGCCGGACCCGGCGCGTGGCATCTTCAAGGTGACGCGGCACCCGATCATGTGGGCGATCGCGCTGTGGGCCGCGGCGCACCTGATCGCGACCGGCGACCAATCTTCGGCGATCTTCTTCGGCGGCTTCCTGGTCCTCGCGCTCGCCGGCATGGCCCATATCGACGCCCGCAAGCAGGCCGAGGAGCCCGCCCGCTTCGCCCGCCTGGCCGCCGTGACCTCCGCCGTGCCTTTGGCGGCGCTGGCCGCCGGCCGCGCCCGGGTGAGCCTTTCCGAAATCGGCTGGGGCCGCATCGTCGGCGGGCTGGTCCTCTACGTCATCCTGATGTACGGCCATGAATGGGCCATCGGGGTGGTGGTCGCGCCCGGCGTCTGAGCCCCGGAAAATTCGCCCGCCGCCGCCGGACGGGCGACGGAAACCCCCGCACGCAAACGTGATTGAACTGCCTGGTAAAGCGACGGTCGTGCCCGACGGTCGCGCTTCCCAGGGCAGCGGAATCGCGCTACGGTCGGATTGAACTCGCGAGTTCAACTCGAACGGCGCGAGCATAAGGTTCGCGCGCCGTGGCCCCTCACGAGGTCGCCGTCGTTTCCGATCGCCGCACCCGCCTCATCGAGGCGGCGACGGCGTTGTTCGCCCAGGCGCCCTACGACCGGGTGCAGGTGGACGATATCGCCCAGGCGGCGAACGTCGCCAAGCCCACGCTCTACCGCTATTTCGCCGGCAAGGAAGCGCTGTTCCTCGCCGCGCTCGAGCGCGGCCTGGCCGGCCTCGTGGCCGAGGTGGCCCGGATCGCCGGCGAGGGCGGCCGGGCGTCGGAGCGGCTGCACCGCGTGATCGAGACGGTGCTGCCCCAGGTGCGCCACTTCAAGGCCGCGATCCGCGCCGTCGAGCCCCACTCCGCCGGCATCGACCAGGGCGGCCGCGCCCTGTTGCGCCTGCAGCTTCGCGAGCTGCGCGGCGCCGTCGCTGAGGTCATCCGCGCCGGCATCGCGGCGCGCGAGTTCCGCCCCTGCGATCCCGATTTCGCCACGCTGGCCATACTGGGCGGCGTCCGGCTTGCCGCCGAAGCCTCGGCCGAGCCCGACGCGGCCGCGAAGCTCGCCGCCTTCTTCCTGGGCGGGCTCGCCCCCACTCCACCCAAAGCGCAGGACGCGCCCGGAACCCAGACCCCATGAAACGCGCCATCATTTTCGTTGTGTTCCTCGCCGTCGCCGCTGCCGGCTCCTACTACCTGTGGGGCCGCGACGTCCCTCTGATCGGCCCCGCGATGGGCGACCTTGGCGCAGCGACTCGGGCTCGAGCGCGCCCCGGCCCCGACGCAAGCAAGCGGGCCGGCCTTTTTCGCCCAGCGCCGCCCCGGCGGCCGGCCGGGCTCCGGCGGGCGGCGCGGGCCAGTGGCAGTGTCCGTCGTGACCGCGGTCGCGACGGCGCGCGACCTGCCGATCGCGCAGCGCGCCGTCGGTTGGGTGGAGCCGGTCGCGACCGTCAACATCCGCCCGCGTATCGACGGGATGATCGTCTCGGTCGCGGTCAAGGACGGGCAGATGGTCAAGGCGGGCGACCTGCTGTTCAAGCTCGACGACCGCTCCATCCTGGCCACCATCGCCAAGGACGAGGCGCAGATCGCGCGCGACACCGCCATGCTGAACCAGGCGCAGGCCGACGCGGCGCGGGCGCGCGACCTGTTTGCCCGCAAGGTCGGCACCAAGATGCTGGCCGACCAGACCGCCGCCCAGGCCAAGGCCTCGGCCGCCACCATCCAGGCCGACCGCGCGGCGCTCGAGTCCGACCGCATCCAGCTCGGCTACACCACCATCCGCGCGCCGATCTCGGGCCGCATCGGCACGGTCGCCACCTCGGTCGGCAACTACGTGCGGGTCGCGGATTCGGGCAACACGCTGGTCAACATCGTGCAGGTCGCGCCGGTGCGGGTGAGCTTCGCCGTGCCCGAGCGCGAGCTCGACGCGTTCCGCGCCGCGCTGGACCGGTCCGAGCCGGCGCCCGTCAACGTGTTCGTCGCCGGCGACCTCAAGGCGCGGGCGACCGGCCGGCTCAACTTCATCGACAACGCGGTCGACAACGCGACCGGCACCTTCACGGCCAAGGCGCTGATCCCCAACGACGACGGCGTGCTGTGGCCCGGTCAGTACGTGGCCGTGCATGTCGAGCTGGGCATCCGGCGCGGCGTGACGGTGGTGCCGCTGGTCGCCGTGCAGCAAGGGCCGCAGGGCGCCTTCGTCTTCCGGCTGAAGCCCGACCGGACGGTCGAGATGCGCAAGGTCACGCTCGCCGAGGCGCAGGGCGAGCTGGCGGTGATCGGCGCCGGGCTGGCACCGGGCGATCACGTGGTGGTCGAGGGCCAGGCCGCGCTCAATAACGGCACGCAGGTGCGCGAGACGGTCGAGGGCCAGTCCGGCCACGTGCAGGCCGGCCCCACCCGCGTCGGCGAGGCCGAGCCGGCGGGCGGCGGCGCCGCCCGGCGGAGGCACGTGCAGTGAACATCTCGTCGATCTTCATCCGCCGGCCGGTCGCGACCATCCTGCTCGCGGTCGCGATGACGGCGGCGGGCCTGTTCGCCTACTCGTTCCTGCCGGTCGCGGCGCTGCCGCGCGTCGACTTCCCGGTGATCGTGGTCAACGCCAACCTGCCCGGCGCCTCGCCCGACACGATGGCGAGCTCGGTGGCGACGCCGCTGATCAAGGAGTTCTCGCTGATCCCGGCGATCGACACGATCAGCGCGACATCGAACCAGGGCTTCACCCGCATCACCATCCAGTTCGAGCTGAACCGCGACATCGACGAGGCGGCGGCCGACGTGCAGGCGGCGATCGCGCGCACCGCGCGCAGGATGCCGACCGGCATGACCACGCCGCCGAGCTACCGCAAGGTGAACCCGGCGGACGCGCCGATCCTGATGCTGATGCTGCAGTCGGACAAGATGCCGCTGCCCGAGCTCGACGCCTTCGCCCAGCAGATCATCGCGCCGTCGCTTTCCACAATCTCGGGGGTGGGCGACGTCGAGGTGTTCGGCAGCCAGAAATTCGCCGTCCGCATCCAGCTCGACCCGGACGCTCTGGTCGCGCGCGGCATCGGCTACGACCAGGTGGTGCAGGCCGTCGCCGCCAACAACTCCATCGCGCCGGTCGGCACGGTCACCAACGACAGCCAGCAGCTCACCATCCAGGCCGATACCCAGATGGGCAACGCCGAGGCATTCAAGCGGCTGATCATCGCCACCAAGGGCGGGCATATCGTGCGGCTGGGCGACGTGGCGCACGTCGTCGATTCGGTCGAGAACACCCAGACCGGAAGCTGGTACGACGGCAAGAGGTCGCTGCTGCTGCCGGTCTGGCGCCAGCCCGACGCCAACACGGTCGAGGTGATCGACAAGATCAAGGCGCAGCTTCCGCGGTTCGAGCAGGACCTGGGCGCGGGCACACGCATAAGCTGGCTGATCGACCGCTCGACCTCGATCCGCACCGCCATCGCTGACGTGCAGTATACGCTGTTGCTGACCATCGGCGCGATCGTGCTGGTGATCTTCCTGTTCCTGAGGCGCGTCACCTCAACCGTCATCCCGACGCTCGCCGTGCCGATCTCGCTGATCGCGACCTACGGCGCGATGTACGCCCTCCACTATTCGATCGACAACATCTCGCTTCTCGCATTGACGCTGTCGGTCGGGCTTGTGGTCGACGACGCGATCGTGATGCTCGAGAACATCGTGCGTCACATCGAGATGGGGAAGAAGCCGTTCCAGGCCGCGCTCGACGGCAGCCGCGAGGTGGGCTTCACCATCGTGTCGATCACGCTGTCGCTGGTCGCCGTGTTCATTCCCGTCCTGCTGATGGGCGGCGTGGTGGGCCGCATCTTCAACGAGTTCGCGGTGATCGTGACCATCGCGATCGTCGCGTCGGCCGTCGTCTCGCTGACCCTGACGCCGATGCTCTGCAGCCACCTGCCGTCGCGCGCGGGCGAGCACACGAAGGGGCCGTTCGCCGTGTTCGAGACCGGGTTCGATGCCCTGTTCCGCGGCTACCGCTGGATGCTCGACCTGTGCCTGCGCGCCAAGCCCGTGGTGTTCCTGGTCTTCCTCGGCACGGTGGTCTATTCGGCACACTTGTTCATGACCATTCCGAAGGGCTTTTTCCCGGCCGAGGATCTGGGCCAGCTCATGGTCACCACCGAGGCGCGCCAGGACGTTTCATTCGAGGCCATGGCCGCTTTGCAGGAGAAGGCATACCACGCGCTGGTCTCGCGCCCCTACGTCGCGCATGTCGGCTCGTCGCTCGGCATGGGCGGGTTCGGGCGCGGGCTCAACCAGGGGCGCATGTTCGTCGACCTGAAGCCTAAGGACCGGCGCCCGCCCTTGCCCGTGATCCTCGCCGATCTGCGCCGTACGCTGGGCCAGGTGCCGGGCATCCGCAGCTTCATCGTGCCGATCCAGAATCTGCGCGTCGGCGGCATCTCGTCGAAGAGCGAGTACCAGTTCGTGGTGCAGGGCCTCGAATCCGCCGAGCTCTATGACTGGGCGAAGCGCATTTCGGCGGAGATGAGCCACGACCCGCACTTCGTCGACGTCACGACCGACCTCGAGGACAACGCGATCCAGGCGAAGGTCGTGATCGACCGCGACAAGGCGCGCGCGCTGGGCGTGACCGCCGACCAGCTCCGCTCCACCCTCTATGCCGGGTTCGGCACGCAGCAGATTTCGACGATTTACAAGACCGGCGACAATTACGATGTGATCGTCGAGCTCGACCCCAAGATCGCCTGGACCGCGGACAAGCTGGACGCGATCCGCATCCGCTCGGTCCAGACGGGCGCGCTGATCCCGCTATCGACCATCGCGCATGTGGAGCGCACGGCGGGGCTCCTCTCGGTCAACCAGCTCGGCCAGCTTCCCGCCGTCACCATCTCGTTCAACCTGCCGAACGGCGTCTCGCTCGGCCAGGCGATCGACCGGATCGACCAGATCAAGGCCGAGCTGCACGTGCCCAATACCATCACCACCGGCTTCTCGGGCGCGGCGCAGATCTTCAAGGATGCGCTGGCCAACCAGGGCATGCTGCTGTTCGCGGCGATCCTCACGATCTACATCGTGCTCGGGATTCTCTACGAGAGCTTCATCCACCCGCTGACCATCCTGACCGGCCTGCCGGCGGCGGGGATGGGCGCGCTTCTGGCGCTCGAGCTGTTCCACTTCGACCTCAGCGTGATCGCCATCATCGGCGTCCTGATGCTGATCGGCATCGTCAAGAAGAACGCCATCATGATGATCGACTTCGCGCTGGTCCGACGGCGAGCCGGGGCCACCGCCTACGATGCGATCCGCGAGGCCTGCTTGATCCGCTTCCGCCCGATCATGATGACCTCGATGGCGGCATTCACCGGGGCGCTGCTGATCGCCGTCGGAATCGGCACCTCGTCGGAGCTGCGCCAGCCCCTGGGCGTCGCGGTGGCGGGCGGGCTACTTGTCTCGCAGGTGCTGACGCTGTTCATCACGCCGGTGATCTATCTCTACATGGAGAGCGTGTCGGATGCGCTGAAGCGCGTGCTCGCCCGCGTCATGCCGCACCGCCACGCCGCCCCCGGCCGGCACGAGCCCGGCGCGGCAGAGTAATGCGCCAGTCAAGCGGCTTTTCGGTAGCCGGGATCGAAGGCTTGGCGATTGTGAAGCATGGCCCAGAGGACGTTGACGCGTCGTCGCGCGAGGGCAATGACGGCCTGTTCATGGCTTTTTCCGTCGGTTCGCTTGCGGTCGTAGTAGGCGCGGCTCTGCGGGTCGGCGAGGGCGCAGAAGGCGGCGCGGTAGAAGACCCGCTTGAGGGCCTTGTTGCCGCCGATGGGGCGACGCAAATAGCGAACCTTTCCGGACTGGCGCAGCACGGGGGCAAGACCTGCGGCCGCGGCGAGCGCGTCGGCCGAGCGGAAGCGGTTGAGATTGCCTGCCTGGGCGATGAACTCCGCCGTATGGATCACCCCCATTCCGGGCAGGGTTCGGATGAGGGCGCCGTCAGGGTGGCATTCGATCAGCGCCTCCAGCTCGCGGTCGAGTTGGGCGATCCGCGCGCGGGCGGCGAGGGCTTCGGTGGCGAGCTCGCGGACCACGGCTGCGACCGCGCGTTCGCCGGGCACGGCGATGCGCTGTGCCCGCGCGGCGGCAAGCGCCGCATCGGCCAGAGGCTCGATTTTGCGCAGGCCCGCGCCGCGGCGCAGATGCTTGAGCAGTCTGCTGCGGCCGGCGCCGCACAACTCGCCCGGGGTGACGTAACGGGTGAGGAGCCACAGCGCGCCCTTGGTGGTGAGATCGAGCGACCGCTCCAGGCCGGGATGGATGCCGGCCAGGGACGCATGCAGGCGCGACAGACGCCGGGTCTGCTCGTCGACGAGATCGCGCCGCCGGCCGGTCAGCACGCGCAGCTCGGCCGCGGCCTCCTCGTCGGGTTCGATGGGGCGCAGGTCCGGACGGACGCGCACCTGCTCGGCGATGACGCGCGCGTCGCGCGGGTCGGACTTGTTCTCGCCGCCGACCAGGCCCTGACGCGCGCGATTGACGACCAGGCCGGGCACATGGACCAGGCGGAAGCCCGCCGCCAGCAGCGCGGCCTCGAGGAAGGCGGCGAAGCTGCCGATGACATCGACCCCGACGACGACATCGCCGTCGAGCGCGCGCAAGCGGTCGATCAGCTGATCGACCGCTTGCGGCGTGTTCTCGACCCGCAGGTCGAGCAGAACCCTTGCCGTTTCGTCGATTGCCGCCGCCCAGTGGACTTCCTTGGCGGCGTCGATGCCGACGGATATCTTCATCGGACCCCCCGAATGGTTGCTGCTGCGCCTCCCGTCCTTGCCGGCATCGCCCTACGGAGCGATCGATCGCACAGAGTAATGAGCGGTCAAGATCGGTCGGCACGGCGGGGGGCTCTGCCGCTGGAGCCATCGAGGGCAGCCGGAGTAGAAACCATCCCCGCCGTGCCTGCGCGCGCCTATCGTGTCACGACTCATCCGGCGAGCGCACTGAACGGTAGGGCGGAGTAGCCGGGGCTTCGCGCACACGGAAAGGGGCGGGTCCCGGACCCGCCCCTTCGCGTTGCAGCCCTGTGCGTCAGTTCGCGATGTGCCAGGCGCCGTCGGAGGCGAGGCAGGCGGTGCCGTAAGCCGGCTGCAGACGGCCGCCGATCCGCACCGTCGCGTCGTACTCGCGGCAATAGCGCCCGTCCGCGGTCCGGTAGACCGGCGAGGCGGGCACGGCCGAGACCCGCCCGTACGGGGCGTAATACGTGATGCGCGGCGGCGGGGCGACATAGACCGGGCGCAGCGGCGGCGCAAGTGCCAGGCTCAGCGCCCCGAACAGCGCGCCCAAGCCCGCGCCGCCATCATGGTCGTACCGGGGCGGGCCGTGCCAGTCGTGGCGGTCGCCACGGTCGCGGTCCCAATGGCCGCGCTCGGCGTGGCCACGGCCCCGGTCGTCGCGATCCTGGCCGCGGTCGCGATCGTGGCCGCGGTCATGGCCTTCGTTGTGGCCCCGGTGATCCCCGTCCCAGCGGGCGGCGACGACCGGCCCGGCGGCCCAGGCCGGCGCGGCGGCGAAGGCAAGGCAGACCGCCGTGCAGGCGGCGGCGAGGTACGGCAATCGGCTCGGCGATTTCATGATCGTTCTCCCAGCTTGGGGGCGCGCGCGGCCCCTTCGTGGGAGTCCACGATCCTTTCCGCCGATCCGGTTGTGACCTTTCCGGGTTCGCGCCCTAAGGGTAGCCGAACAGCCGGGCCGGGTTGTCGACCAGCACCTTCTTGCGGGTCACGGCATCGGGCATCAGCCGCGGCAGGAAGTCGATCAGGTCCCCGTCGTTGGGGATGCAGTTCGGCTTGAAGATATTGCCGTGCGGCCAGTCGGTGCCCCAGATCAGCCGGTCGACCGCCACCTCGGTCAGCGCGTGGGCGAACGGGAGGGTGTCGGTCTCCGGGAAGCCGCGCGCGCGCTGGCGGTCGGCGCCGCTGATCTTCACCCAGATGTGATCGAGCCGAGCGAGCTCGAGCAGGATCTGGAACGGGCGCTGCTCCAGGCCTTGTTCGTAGGGGACGCGCGCCATGTGGTCGATGACCGTGGGAATCTCGAGCTTCGCCAGCCAGTCGGCGTGCGCCTCGAGCCCCGGCGGCATCAAATGCAGGCAGAGGCACCAGCCCAGCCCATGGATTCGCTCGGCGGTGCGGGCGAACAAACCGAGGTCGATGGCGCCGCCCGACTCCGCGATCATGTTGAAGCGCACGCCGCGAATGCCGCCCTCATGCAGCGCCGCGAGCGCGGCGGCATCGAACGAATCGTCCACCTTGGCCATGCCGAGGAGCCGCCCGCCCGACCGCGCGATGGCGTCGAGCGTGGCCCGGTTGTCGGTGCCGTGCGCCATCGGCGTGACGCAGACGCCGCGGTGCAGCCCGACGATCTCCGCCATGGCGAGGTAATGCTCGATCGGCGCGGCCGGCGGGGTGTAGACGCGCTTGGGCGAGTAGGGGAATTTCTCCGGCGGGCCGAACACGTGGAAATGCGTGTCCCACGTGCCGGGCGGCGTCTTGAACCGCGGCGTTCTGGGATTCGGGTCAGGCGGGTAGCATACGCGCAGTTGACGCGCTTCATCGGCCATCGGACGCTTCCCCCCTCGATTGCCGGCGGACACGCGAGGGTAACGCAGCCGGCACAAGCCGCGCCAGAGCGGAAGGGCGGGCGCGATTACTGATTGTATTCGGGGACGGACTTGAGGTCGTCCTTGGTCATCGGCAGGCTGATCTCCATGGGGCCGCGCTCCGTCCGCCGGATGGTGAGTTGGCGCCAGGGCACCAGCACCTCGCGGTCGCCGATGCCGAGAAAGCCACCGAGCGAGACCAGGAGCTCCGGCCGGCCCTCCTTGTCGACCAGGATGTCGTTGATCTTGCCGATATTGTCGCCCTTGTCGTTCATCAGCTCGGAACCGATCATGCTGGAGAGATAGATGCGACCGGCCGCGTCGGACTTCACCGTCTTGCCGGCGGGCGGCTGCGCCGCCGCGCCGTTTCCCGGGATCGGGGCCGTGCCCCCCGGCGTGACGTCCGCCCCCACGGCGAGGGCAGGCGCGAGCGCAGCGCCAGCGCCAGCGCGCCGACAAGGGCGGCGGCGAGACGGTGGGACATGGAGCCTCCTTTCGGCAGTGCCCCCGAAAGAAGCAAACGCTGTCCCCGGCCGACCGGTTCCGCGCGGCGGCAAAACGTCCGTGGGCGGCGCACCGCCGGCTAAAGATCGATGTCGACGATGACCGGCACGTGGTCGGAAGGGCTCGGCCAGCCGCGCGCCTCGCGCAGCACGTCCGCCTGCCTGAGCCGGGGGGCGAGGCCCGGCGTCACCCACACATGGTCGAGCCGGCGGCCGCGGTCCGACCCCGGCCAGGTGCGGTTGCGATAGCTCCACCACGAGTAGAGCTTCCGGTCGGCGGGCACGAAGTGGCGCACCGCGTCATGCCAGCCGGTGTTCATCAGGGCGATCAGCCCCCCGGTCTCGACCGGCGTGTGCGAAACGACATCGAGAAGCTGCGTATGCGACCAGACATCGGCTTCGAGCGGCGCGATGTTGAGGTCGCCGACAAGAATCCGCTTTGCGGGCTCGAGACCCTGGGACCACGCCGTCATCTCGGCCAGGAAGTCGAGCTTGTGGGCGAACTTCTCGTTCGCGTCGCGGTCGGGCACGTCGCCGCCGGCCGGGATGTAGAAATTGTGCAGCTCCGTCCCGTCGGGCAGGCGGGCGGCGAGATGGCGGCAATCGGCCTTCCCGCACCAGTCGGTGCGCCCGAGCTCCTCTAGCGGCATGCGCGACAGGATGGCGACGCCGTTATAGCTCTTCTGGCCGCGGATCAGCGCGTGCGGGAAGCCCATCGCGGCCACCGCTTCCTGCGGGAAGACGCCGTCCTCGGCCTTGGTCTCCTGCAGGCAGACGATGTCCGGCTTCGTCGCCTCGACCACGCGCGCGAGCGTGGCGGCGCGCAGCCGCACGGAATTGATGTTCCAGGTGGCGATGCGCACGGCCGGTCAGGCTGCGCGGACGCCCGAAGGCCGGGCCGCGCGCTCCGCCGACCGCTGGCGCGCCGCATCGCCGAACGCGCCGAACAAGGCGAGCGAGAGGGGGCAGCCCTCGGTGTTGCTGGCCTCGGCGTGCCACTGTACCGCGCAGGCAAAGCGCCGGGCGCCGGCGACGCGCACGCCCTCGACCAGCCTGTCGGGCGCGCGCGCCTCGACCTCGAGGCCCGGGGCGACGCGGTCGACCCCCTGGCCGTGCAGCGAGTTCACCTCGATCTCCGGCTGGCCGGCAAGGGACTCGAACATCCCGCCCGGGGTCAGCGCGATCATGTGCCGGTTGGCGTAGACGCGCCGGCGCCGCTGGCGGCGATGGTCGAGCATCCCCTCGACCATGTGCACGCGGTAATGCAGCGAGCCGCCAAGCGCCACGTTCACCTCCTGGATGCCGCGGCAGACGCCGAAGATCGGCACGCCCTCGTCCAGGCAGGCACGCACCAGCGGCAGCACCAGGGCGTCGCGGTCCGGATCGCGAATCTCGTCGTCGGGGAAGGGCGGGCCGCCGTAATGGTGCGGCTCGATGTTGGCGCGGCCGCCGGTGAGGAACAGCCCGTCGAGCCGGCGCGCCATGTCCTTGATGTCGGTCTGTTCCGGCAGCGCCGGAATCAGCATCGGGACCGTCCCGGCCGCCTCGCACAAGGCGGTCAGGTACCGCTCGCCGGTGCCGTGGTGGCGGACCTTGCGGCGGAAATGCATCGTGATGCTGACGGGAACCCCGACGAGGGGCTTCGAGGACGCCTCCGACATGATGTTATGGGTAGCATGGCGGGGCGCCGCGGGCAAGCTTCGGGGCTCGCCGGAGCGCGGAATTCCGCGGATTTCCATGGATGTCGTCTTATGGTTACTGGATGGCGTTGCGGTCGTACTTGGAGGCGTCGAAAGCGAACACCTGCGGATCGAGCGTGACGTTCACCTCGGGATCGGTGAGCGTGACCCGGGTGACGATTCCCTGGGCGTCGTTCACCACCCACTGGCGGAGCGCCAGCGTGTTCGCGTCGAACACCAGCACCAGCGTGCCCTGGTCCTCGGCGCCCCGCCGCACGAGCCCGACGCGGATCAGCCCGCGGCCCCGCTCGACCCCAAGAACCCGCACGTTCCTGCCGAAATCGATCTTGTCCGCGACCAGGATGTCGGCCGGCGTCCGCGACAGCCCCACATAGGTGAGGGTCTCGAGCTTCGTGTCGACCTGGATCACCCAGCCGTCCTGCACCACGATCTGCATGTGCTGGGGCGGCGCGTAATTGATCCTGAGCTTGCCGGGGCGCGAGAGGTAGAGCACGCCCTGGGCCTCGGCGCCGTTCGAGGACGACTGCACGAAATGCGACTTCATCGTGCGGATCGAATCGAGCGCATGCTCGACCTCGGCGACGGTTTTCTGGTCGGCCGGGGTGAGTGACGCGACCTGCTCCGCCGCGGCCGCGGACAGGGCGGCCGGCCCGGCGAGGCCGGCGAGGACGGCGAGGGCGAGAAGGGGGCGCTTCAGGGTCATGGCGGTCTATATGGGGTGGCGCAAGCTGCCCGTCGAGGCCGTTGCGCCGACCGCGCCGCTGGCCCACGATGGTCACGGACGGGAGGGGACCCATGGCGCGCACGCCCCGGGTGGCGATCGTCGGCGGCGGAATCGGCGGGCTTGCGGCGACGCTGGCGCTCAACCGGCGCGGCATCGAAGCGACGGCCTACGAGCAGGCATCTCGGCTGAGTGAGATCGGCGCCGGCCTGACCCTGAGCCCCAATGCGCTCAAGGCGTTCCGCGCGCTGGGGGTGGAGGACGCGGCGCTCGAGGCCGGCTGGCAGGCCGAGCACCAGGTGATCCGGAGCTGGCGGTCGGGCCGGGTGATCGTGCGGCAGAGCCGTCAGGCGGGCGTCGCCGCGCGCTACGGCGCCACGTTCCTCACCATCCACCGCGCCGACCTCCTCGACATTCTGGCCCGCGCGCTGCCCACGGGCACGGTCCGGCTCGACGCCGAATGCACCGGCGCGGAGACGGCGGGCGGCGTGGCGGTCGCGCGCTTCGCCGACGGCACGGAGCTCGAGGCCGACGCGGTCATCGGCGCGGACGGAATCCATTCGGCGGTGCGCGAGTCGCTGTTCGGGCCGGACGCGCCGCACTTCACCGGCTGCGTCTGCTGGCGCGGACTGGTGCCGGTCGACGCGCTGCCGCCCGCCTTGCAGGACCCCGACAACGTGTCGTGGTGGGGGCCGAACGGGCACGTCGTGCATTACCGCGTGCGGCGCGGCGAGCTGGTCAATTTCGTCGCGCACATCAACAGCGACGCATGGACCGAGGAATCGTGGACGCACGAGTGCGACCAGGCCGAGCTGATCGAAACCTACGCCCGCTGGCACCCGTCCCTGGCGCGGCTCTTTGAATCCTCGGAGCGGTACTACAAGTGGGCGCTGTACGACCGCGAACCGCTGACGGCATGGGGGCGCGGGCGGGTGACGCTGCTGGGCGATTCGGCCCACCCGATGCTGCCCTATCTCGGCCAGGGCGCGTGCATGGCGATCGAGGACGGGTGCATCCTGGCCGAAGCGATGGCGCGCATGCCCGATGACATCGAGGCGGCGCTGCGCATTTACGAGCGCCTGCGCATGCCGCGCACGCGCCGCGCCCAGCTCGGCTCGCGCCACCGCGCGAAGGAGAACCACCTCGCCTCGCCCATCGCGCGGCTGCGGCGCGACCTCAGCCTCGCCGTCCGCGCGCGCTTTTCCGCCGACAAGACGCCGCTGCAGTCGGCCTGGCTCTACGATTACGACGTCGCCCGCGAGGACGGGTTCGCGGCCGCCTAACTGCGCCAGAGGGAGCGGAAGCGGGCGGCGACCACGCGCTCGTAGGGCACGTCGCCCTTGAGGATGCCCATGTCGCGCGCGAAGGCGTTCATGCCGTTCACGAACTCCTCGGAGATCGCCGGGTCGTAATAGGGCAGGTCGCGCTCGATCAGCGCGGCGATCAGCTCGGCCTCCTCGGGCGGGAACAGCTTGCGCCCGACCCTGGTCGCGAGCGAGAGGTCGGATTTGAGCGCGGCGTGGGTCTTGACGATGGCGCGGATCGCGCCGGCCGCCGCGTCCGGGTTCTCAGCGATCAGCCGGTCCGACGTGGCGACCGCGGCCATCGTGTAGTTGAAGCAGGGCTTCGGCCCGTCGCCGCGGCGGATGTCGAGCACCACCGTGCCGGCGCCGGAGCGCACCGCTACCTCGGCGCCCATGCCGTTGGCCCAGAACCCGTCGATCTTGCCGTCGGCCAGCGCTTTCGCCGCGGTGAGGCCGAAATTGGTGCCGGCGCCGACCGCGCCAGGCACCGGCTTGATGTCGATCCGGTCGCGCGCCAGGTCGAGCCCGCCTCGACCAGGAGGCGCTTGAGGCCGAGATCGACCCACGGCGCAGCGCCGATCGACTTGCCCTTGACGACGTCGAGCTCGCCCCGCTTCGCGCCGAGGTCGGCGCGCAGCACCAGGAACCAGTACATGCCCTGCGCCTGCGCGCAGAGGAGCTTCGCGCCGTTCCATTCGGGAAAGGCCGCGAGCGCCGAGTGGGCCGAGCCGCCGACGAAATCGACCGTGCCGTCCTTGAGGCTCGCGTAGCACTTGTCGACCGGGTAGACGAGCTCGAGGGCGATGTCGAGCCCCTCCTCGGCGAAGAACCCGAGCTCCACCGCCGCCGCGGCCGGGAAGTACGAGTTCGAGATCAGGTCGGGTACGGCGAGTTTCATGAGTTCCTTCCTTTCAACCCGAACCTAAACCGTCATTGCGAGCGAAGCGAAGCAATCCAGTCACCATCTGGATTGCTTCGTCGCTGCGCTCCTCGCAATGACGATTGCAGGGGTTGCCCATAGGTCACGCTGCCTCCAGACCGATGGCGTCGGCGCGACGCTGCATGGCAATCATCGACGATTTGAGCAGGAACTGGCGTGCGCGCGCCGGGTCGGCGGCAGTGGCGCGCAGCTCGGCGAGGTTCTTCGCGCGCACCTCGGGCTCGCGCGCCTCGAGGCGGCGTTTGTTCTCGATCGATTGCGCCTGAACGAATTCGAGCGCGACGGTGCGGCGCTGGCGCTCGTAAAGGTCGAGCAACGTTTCGGACGCGCCGCCCTGAAGGATGCGCACGAGCTTCTCCACCAGGTTGCACGCATCCTGGATGCCGCCATTGAGCCCCATCCCGCCGATCGGGTTGTTGACGTGCGCCGCGTCGCCGGCGAGTGCCACCCGCCCCGCGCGAAACTTCGCCGCCACGCGCTGATGCGTGACGTAGAGGTTGCGGTGCACCACCTGGTAGGGCCGCTCGGCCGGGAAGAATTTCTGCAGCCGCGCCTGGACGCCCGCGTCGCTCATCAGGTCCTCGTCGCGCGCCGCAGGGTCGGTGGGAAACACGGTACGCCACAGGCCGGGCGGCCCGTCCGCCGCCACCTTGAAGCAGTTGCACCACGCCTCGGGGTCGGCGAAGTAGCTGCGCGGGCAGTAGCCGCGCGTCGCGAAGTCGAACGGCGTTGTCAGCACGATGAAGCGCTCGGGCCAGGTGAAGCCCTCGAATTCGATGCCGCAGGATTTGCGCACGACCGAACGCCCGCCGTCCGCGCCGATCAGCCATTCGCCGGTGTGGCGCTGCGTTTTGCCGTCCGGCCCCGCGACCGCGACCGTCACCCCGCCGTCGCCCTGCTCCACACCGGTGACAACGTGGCCGAACAGCACCTCGGCGTTGTCCAGCGCCCGCAGGCGTTTGAGGAGAATCCGCGTGGTCTTGAACTGCTCGCACTGCACGACGAACGGGTAGCGCGTGTCGTCCGCGAGCAGCAAGTGATCGAACGCGGCGACCAGCTCGCCGGTCGGGCGGTCCCAGAACTGGAAGATCGGCGCGACGAGCCCGGCCGCGATCACCTCGTCGACGATGCCGGTATCGGCCAGAAGCTCGAGCGTCGCCGGGTGCGTCGTCGCGGCGCGCGGATCGTCGGTGAGGCCGGGATTCTCGTCGAACACCCGGACCGCGATGCCCTCGCGCGCCAGGAGATACGCGCACAGAAGCCCGACCGGCCCGCCGCCGGCAATCAGGACGCGCGGTTCGCTCAACCTGCGCCCTCGTCGGGCAGGGCGGCGACAGCCCAGTCGAGCCAGGCGCGGTCCCCGGTCAGCGTTTCGAGCTCGGCGAGCGCCACGGACTTCGTCTGGGTGATGCCAGGTACGATGGCGGGCTCGCCCTCGCCGTCGGCGGGCTGCCAGGCGATCTCCAGCCTGATGCCGTTCGGGTCGAAGAAATAGGCCGACCACACGCCGGGCAGCGATTCGATCGGCCCCTGGATCGGGACGTTCTTCGCCTTGAGCCGCGCCTGGATCGCCTCGGCGGACGCCGGCGAGACGGCGAAGGCGACGTGCTGCATGTTGGCGATGGCGTCGCGGTCGCCCTTACCCTTGGCGCCCTTCGGCATCTCGAAGAAGGCAAGCAGCGCGTCGCGCCCCATGGCGAAAAAGTAGTGCCGAAGGTTCTCGAAAGGCGGGTTTCCGCGATTCCCCGGACCGGTGCCGAGGCCCGGCGGCACCTTCATCGCGTGAACGAGCTTCATGCCGAGGACGCCGACATAGAAATCGACCGTCATCTTCATGTCGTCGGTGTTGAGCGCGAGGTGATGGACGCCGTAGAACCGCGCCTCCGTGCCGGCCTCGGCCGGGCGCTGCGCGACCGTCGCATCCGCCATCGGTCCCTCCGTCAGATGTCCTTCGCGTGCGGCAGGATATCGCGCGCGAACAGTTCGAGCGAGCGCATGATATCGGCCTGCGCGAGCGAGCCGAAATCGACGATCATCGCGATCTGGGTAATGCCCATCGACTTGAGCCGCGCGATGCGCTCCAGCACCTCGTCCGGCGCGCCCATCAGCACGCGGTCGGGGAAATAGGTGTCGAAGCCCGCCTGGCGCTGGTAGTCCTCGCGCGCGGCGTAGCCCTTATATGCCTCCGGATCGGGCGGGCGGCGCGCCGCCTCGACGCCCGCGGCGGTATATTCGGCCATCGGCTTCTCGACGAGGCCCTTGAGCCGGTCGCGCTCGCCCGATGCCACGAAGTGCGCGTGGTAGCAGCAGCAGACCTCGTGATCCGCCGCCTTGCGGCCGAACTCGCGCAGCGCGTCGAGATACCAGTGGATGCGTTCGCGCGCCGTCTCTGAATCCACGTGATAGGCGACGTAGAGGAGGTTGTGGCCCTCCCTCGCCGTCCAGGTGAAGCTGTCGCGGGTGAGGAAGCAGGCGTTCCAGATCGGCGGGTGCGGCTTCTGGTAGATCGGCGGCAGGACGGTGATGTCGCGGATCGGCGGGCGGAACTTGCTCTCGAAATTGAGCGGCCCGCCGCGCCACGCCGCCTTGCAGAGCTCGATCCCCTCCTCGACGCGCGCGCGGCTCTCCTTCATGTCGATGCCGAACGTGTCGAACTCGTCGCGGATGAAGCCGCGCCCAACGCCGAAATCGAGGCGCCCGTGCGAGAGCTGGTCGAGCGTCGCCGCCTGCTCGGCCACGCGCAAGGCGTCGTTGAGCGGCAGCACCGTCGCGCCGGTGCCGAGGCGGATGTTCTTCGTCTTCGCGGCGAGGTAGGACAGGAGCGCGTAGTTGGCGGCGCACAGCCCGCCGTGGCGCACGAAGTGGTGCTCGACCAGCCAGACCGTATCGAGCCCGATCCGGTCGGCGAACACCACCTGCTCGACGATGTTCTCGTACTGCGTCGTCGCGTCGCGCGCCTCGGGGACGTAAGTCGGCAGGTAGAACAGGCCGAACTTCATGCCGCCACGCCTGGCGGCAGGATGTCGCGCTCCCTCAGCACGTGCTCGCGATAGACCTCGGTGATCGAGGCCCAGCGCAGGCGGCACGCCTCCTCGCACACGCGAAGCGCGCGCGCCTGCATCGCCGGGTCGTCGAGATATTTCTCGCACAGCGCCATCTGGCGCGACGAGTGCTCGAGGTCGGCCTCGGCGTGCTCCTCGAAGAAGCCGATCTCCTTGGAGCCCTTCTTGAAGCCGTAATGCTTGATGAAGGAGGGGATGGTCACCTCGACGTTGAGCGCGACCTGCTGGCCCTCCTGCGTCGACTGCATGGCGAGCGCGACGCCGATCGGCTCCTCCCTGAGGCACTGCACGTAGTGGAGGGAGCGTGCCCACCAGGCGGGCGACAGCTCCATCGCCTTCACCTGCTTCTCGGTAAGCCCGGCGGCCTTGCAGAAATCGAAGATCAGCTTGTTGTGGTTGTGCGGCTGGTGCCCCTCGCCGGGGATAGCGGAGATGCCCTCCTCCTCGGCAATGTTGTCGATCAGCGCGAGCTGCACGTCGTGCGGGCCGCGATAGTAGAGGAGGCCCATCGCCGGCTGGACGATCTGCACGAACTGGTAGTGCTTGGCCATGTAGACGCCGAGCGCCTTCAAGGGCGTGGACCCGTTCTTCATGCCCTGAAACAGCGGGTGCTTCTTGGTGTGCCACTTGTCGCGGATGGCGTTGATCTTGCTGCCGACGCCGCGGCCGTTGGCGCTGCGCTTGGTCGCGATCTTCGTTGCCATGTCGTCCTCCCGTCGTGAGGGGGAAAGTGTAGACCCGCGCCGGGCGCGTCCTCAACCGCGGCGGTTGGCGATGCGCTCGTCAGGCGGCGCGATCTCGGTCACCAGGTCGCGCACCAGCTTCTTGTTGGGCAAGGGCTCGATGCGCATCTCGCGCGGCTCGAGCCGCGCGGTGCAGGCATAGATGACCTTGCCGTCGAGCAGCATCATGCATTCCTTGCACGCGTTCGCGTTGAGGCACGAGAAGCGCACGGCGAGCGACGGGTCGCGCTCGATCCGCGCCCGGCGCAGCCCGTCGAGCACCGACTGGCCGGGCTGGAACGGGACGTCGATCCGCGTCCAGCGCTCGGGATCGCCCGGCGCGCCGCGGCGGATGACCAAGGTGGCGACCGGATCGCTCACTGCGCGGCCTCCGCCGAGGCACCGCCCGCCACCGGCACGCGGTCGAGCACGAGCACCCCGTCCGCGAGCCGCACGGTCTGGTTCACGACCCATCCGGCATCCATCAGCGGAAAGTCCTCGCGCTGGTGGGCGCCGCGGCTTTCCGGCCGGGCGAGCGCGGCCGTCGCCACCGTTTCAGCGACGAGAATCATATTCCTGAGGTCGAACCAGTCGAGTCGCGCCATGTCGTAGCGGCCGGGCGCGCCGGGCGGCGCTGCGCCCAGGGAGGCGCGCAGCGCGCGGATTTCGGAGAGCGCCGCGGCCAGCCCTTCAGCCGTGCGGAACGGGCCGACCTTCTCGTCCATCAGCGCCTGGAGACGCGCGACCAGGGCGGCGGAGTTCGCCGCCGTCGCCGGACCCGCCGCGCCCGCCAGCGCCAGCCCGTCGCCGGCCGCCGCATCGCGCCAGCCCGAGGCCTCGGCCGCCTGCGCCGCGGCCGCGCGGCCGGCGAACTCGCCGAACACCAGCGCCTCGGTGATGGCGTTGCCCGAGAGCCGGTTGGCGCCGTTCGCCCCGCCGATCGCCTCGCCCGCGGCATAGAGGCCGGGGACCGTGGTCTCGAAGCCGGGCGTCACCTTGATGCCGCCCATGTGGTAGTGCGCGATGGGCGAGACCTCGATCGGCTGGCGGGTCAGGTCGATGCCGTTGGCGGCCAGCCGGTCGATCACCGGGCCGAACGCCGCGCGCAGCTCCGCCTCGGGCACGTGCTCGAACGACAGATACGCCCCGCCGGCGGGCGAGCCGCGCCCGGCCTCGACCTCCTTCAGGATGGCGTAGGTGGCGATGTCGCGCGTGACATTGTAGCGCCCGCCCTCGGCCACGCCGTAATCGGCGACGAAATCGTGCCGATCCGCGTTGAGCAGCTTCCCGCCCAGCTTGTAGCGGAATGGGTCCCACATGATCGGGTCCATGCCGATCAGCCGCGGCGCGAGATGGCCGATGGGGAAGAACTGCACGAACTCCATGTCGACCAGCGACGCGCCGGCGCGGAGCGCGAGGGCGTAGCCGTCGCCGCCCATGTTGATCGACGCTGAGTTCCGCCGGTAGAGCCGCGTGAGCCCGCCGGTGGTGACGATAACGGCCTTGGCGGCGATGGTGACCGGCGCGCCATCGGTGAGCGAGACGCCCACCGCGCCGACCGCGCGGCCGCCGTCGGTGACGATGTCGGTGACGCAGACGTCGCCGATGCGCGCGATCTCGCTGCGGCGCTGCACTTGGCCGCGCAGGGTGCGCGAGACGGCGGGGCCGGTGTTGAGGAAATCGACATAGACGCAGCGCGCCCGGTCGTGGCCCGGCGCGTGCGCCTGTTTCAGCCTTCCGTCGGGATGGTGCGCCCAGCCGACATGCCATTCCTGCATGCGGCGGATCGCGGCCGGCCCGTTCTCGCACAGGATGGCGGCGAGGCGCGCGTCGCAGAGACCGCGCCCCGCGGCCAGCGTGTCGGCCAGATGGAATTCCGGCGCGTCCGGCACCTCGTCGCCGAGCCCGACCGCGACCGTCATCTGCGCCATGACCGTGGCGCCGCCGCGCCCGATCAGCGCGCGGTCGAGCAGCGTGACCCGCGCGCCGGCGTCGTGCGCCGCGATCGCAGCCGACATGCCGGCCGCGCCCGCGCCGACGATGGCGACGTCGGTCTCAAGATGGATGCGTTCGCGTCATGAGGGCAATTTACAGGCGATGGGCAGGGCACGCTATACTCCCGGGCAAGATTGGGGAGGATCGATGATCGGTTTTGCGCTGGCCGAGCCGCGCACGATGGACGAGGCGCTGCGCCTGCTCGACCCCGCCGATCCCGCCGTACGGCCGGTCGGCGGCGGAACTGCCGTGATGCTGATGATGAAATCGGGCCTCTACCGCCCGTCCCGGCTGGTGAGCCTGCGGCGGATCGAGGCGCGGTATCAGACGCATCGCGGCGGATGCCGACGGCAGCCTGCGCATCGGCGCGATGCGCCCTTCTCGGCGACCTGGAACGGTCCGAGTTCCGTCGCGCAGCACGCGCCGGTGATCGCCCGCACGCTGCGGACCCTGTCGAACGTGCGGGTGCGCAACCAGGCGACGGTGGGCGGCCACCTGGCCCATGCCGACCCGCACATGGATCTGCCGCCGGTGCTGGCCGCGCTGGGGGCGAGCGTCACCATCGCCTCGCCGCGCGGCGTGCGCACGGTGGCGGTCGTGGACCTCTATGCCGGCTATCTCGAAACCGTGTTGGGAAACGACGAGCTGATCGCCGAGCTGGTCGTGCCGTCGCAGGACGGGGCGCGCGCGGCCTACGCCAAGGTGACGGCACGCTCGGCCGACGACTGGCCGTCCGTGGGGATCGCGGTTTCGCATTGGCGGCAAGGACGGGCCCCGCGCCTTCGTCGGCGCGGCGACGGAGACGCCGACGCGGCTGAAGTCGGCGGAGGCTATCCTCGCCGCCGGCACCGACGACGGCGAGCCTCGTCCGCGCGGGCGAGGCCGCCGCCGAGGAGGCAGAGCCCATCGCCGACCAGCACGGCTCGGCCGCCTACAAGCGCCAGCTCATCCGCGTGCATTTGCGCGCGCGCGGTCGCGCGCCGCGCTGAGCGGGAGGCGCGTGATGGCGGTCGGACAATCGCTGCCGCGCGTCGAGGGGCGCGACAAGGTCACCGGCCGGGCCGAGTACGTGCACCATCTGCGCCTGCCCGGCATGGTTCACGCCAAGATCCTCCGCGCCGACCATCCCGCACGGGCGGATCAAGTCGATCGACGTTGCGGCGGCGAAGGCGGTCCCCGGCGTCACGCACGTCGATCACCGGCGCGGACATCGAGAAGATGATCCCGCATCCCTATTTCGGACCGGCCTTCCACGACATGCCGATCCTGGCGCTGGGCAAGGTGCGCTTCGCGGGCGAGCCGGTGGCGGTCGCCTTGGCCGCCGACCCGCACGTGGTCGGAAGAGGCGGCGCGGCTGATCACCGCCGAATACGAGCCGCTGCCCGCCGTCTATGACGAGGTCGAGGCGGCGACGTCGGACGTGCACGTGCATGACGCGCTGAAGCCCGCCGGCGCGTTTCCCGACCTGATGCACCTGGCGGGGCGCACGGGACACCAACGTCGCGCTCGATTTCCGGCTGCGAAGGGGCGATGCCGACGCGGCCTTCGCCGCCGCGCCGCACGTGTTCGAGCATACTTTCCGCACCCAGCAGACGATGCACACGCCGTTCGAGCCGTTCGTCAGCGTCGCCGAGCCGACCGGGGCGGGCCTCACCATCCATTCCTCCACCCAGTCGCCCAGCTTCGTGCGGGCGGAGGTGGCGCGCCTCCTCGGCTGGCCGGAGAACCGCGTGCGGGTGAAGGTGCCGTATATCGGCGGCGGGTTCGGCGCCAAGGTCTACGTCAAGATGGAGGCGCTGGCCGCCGCGCTGGCGCTGATCGCGCGACGGCCAGTGAAGCGTGGCGCTGTCGATGGAGGAGCAGTTCTTCACCATCACCAAGCACGCCTCGACCACGCGCATCAAGAGTGCGGTCGACGCCGACGGGCGCATCACGGCGCGCGAATGCGAGGTGTGGTGGAACGGCGGCGCCTATGCCGACATCGGCCCGCGCGTGACGCAGAAATCGGGCTTCACCGCCGCCGGCCCCTACGACATCGAGAACGTTTCGATCGATTCCTACGCGCTCTACACCAACCGGCCGCCGGCGGGCGCGCTGCGCGGCTTCGGCATTCCGCAGCTCGTCTGGGCGTACGAGAGCCACACCGACATGATCGCCCGCAAGCTGGGGATCGACCCGATCGCGTTTCGGCTGAAGAACCTGCTGCGCGACGGACGGGCAGCAGGCGACCGGCATGGTGATGAAGGACGCGCCGTTCGTCGCGGTGCTGGAGCGGCTTTCGGCGCGGATGAGCTGGAATTCGAACGCGTTCGACCGCGGCGCGGGGACGGTCAGGCGCGGGCGCGGCGTCGCCATCGGTTTCAAGGCGTCGATCGCGCCGACCACCTCGATGGCGATGGTGAACCTCTATTCCGACGGAAGCTGCGGCGTCTACTGCTCGCTCGTGGACATGGGCCAGGGCTCGGACACGGCGCTGGCCCAGATCGCCGCCGAGACGCTGAACATGGACGTCGGCGAAGATCCGCGTCATCCACCCCGACACCGACGTGACGCCCTACGACATGGGTACGCTCGGCTCGCGCGGCACCTGGCACATGGGGAACGCGGTGAAGCGCGCGGCCGAGGATGCGCTGGCGAAGATCGCCGCGCTCGCCGCCGAGCTCGGCGTGCCGGAGGGCTCGAACCTGCCGGTCGCGGAGCTGCTGCGCCGGCAGATATGGCATGCAGGCGGGCAACATCGTCGGCGTCGGCAGCTACGTGCCGAGACTATTCGTCGCCCGACCACGATACCGGCCAGACGCCCAATGCCACGCCGTTCTGGATGCTGGGCGCGACGGGCGCAGAGGTCGACGGTCGACACCGAGACCGGCGCGATCAGGGTCACGCGCCTCGTCAACGTCGCCGACGTCGGCACGCCGGTGAACCCGCGCATCGTCGAGACGCAGCTCTCCGGCGGCGCGGTGATGCAGTTCGGCTTCACCATGACCGAGGAGATGGAGTTCCGCGACGGCCAGCTCGCCAACCCGTCGCTCGCCGACTACAAGATCCCGGGCCTCCACGACGTGCCGCCGATGGAGTACGAGGCGATCGACGCCAAGACCGAGGGCGGGCCCTACGGCGCCAAGGGCGTCGGCGAGACTGGCACGTTCGGCGTCTCGCCCGCCATCGCCAACGCCATCGAAGATGCGGTCGGCGTCGGCTTCACGCGCTTCCGCTGCGTGCCGAAACACTTTGGCGCGCGCTGCAGGCGAAGGCGGGCTTCAAGGTGGACGAAGAGTGATGGCCGACCGCCGCACCATATCGTTCACGCTGAACGGCCAGCCCGCGACGTGCGAGGTCGCGACGCACGAGACGCTGGTCGAGATGCTGACCGAACATTTCGCCCTCTTCGGCGCCCGCGAGAGCTGCGCGCAAGGCCTCTGCGGCTGCTGCACGGTGATCGTCGACGGGAAGGCCGTGTCGGGCTGCCTGACCCTCGCCGCTTTCGCCGACGGCGCGACGGTGGCGACGATCGAGGGGCTGGACGCGTCGGGCGCGCTCGACCCCGTGCAGGAGGCGTTCCTAGAGGAAGGCGCGTTCCAGTGCGGCTTCTGCACGCCGGGATTCATCCTGATGGCGCGCCAGCTTCTCGACGCGCACCCGGACCCCGACGACGCGACGATCCGCGACTACCTCTCCGGCAACCTCTGCCGCTGCGGCGCCTATCCGGAGATCGTCGCCGCCGTGAAACGGGCGGCGCGGAAGCGCGCGGGCGGCAGTTAAAGCCGGAGCTGCGCCTTCACGACTTTGCCGGTCGGGCCCTTGGGAAGCTCGGCGAGGATGCGCACCTGGCGCGGGTACTTGTAGGAGGCGAGGCGCGCCTTGCACCAGTCGGTGAGCGCGGCGGCGTCGAGCGCCGCGCCGGCGCGCGGCGCGACGAACGCGGCCACGTCCTCGCCCAGGTCAGGGTGCGGCACGCCGATCACCGCGGCCTCGGCGATGTCGGGGTGGGTGGCGAGCACCGCCTCCACCTCGCCCGCCGCGACGGTGTAACCGCCGCGCAGGATGATGTCCTTCTTGCGCCCGACGATGCGCACGTATCTGTCGTCGTTGACGACGGCGAGGTCGCCGGTGCGGAACCATTCGCCCTCGAGCACCGCCGCGGTCTCGTCCGGCTTGTTGAGATAACCGGTGAGGCGGCCATGCGTGCGGATCAGGAGCTCGCCCGTCTCCCCGGCGGCGAGCGGCGTTTGGTCGTCGGCGACGACGCGAAGCTCCACCCCCGGCATGGCGCGGCCGATGAACTCCGCATGGTCGGCAGGCTCGCCCGCCGAGTAGGAGACGGGACGGAACAGCTCCGTCATGCCGTAGCCGCGCACGATGCGGACGCCGACCGCCGCGCGCCAGGCCGAGGCCAGTTCCCACGGGCAGGGCGCGGCGCCGGACAGCGCGTAGCGCAGGCTCGCGAGCTTCTCCGGCACGAACTCGGGTGCGTCGAGGATGCGGCGGAACATGGTGGCGACGCCCGGGAACACGGTCGCGCTTGTGGCGCGCGACGGCGGCGATCGCGGCCTCGGGCGAGAAGCGCGCGACGAACGCGACCGACGCGCCCGCCATGAGCGGCGCCAGCACGCTGCCGAAGATGCCGAGCGAATGGGCGAGCGGCAGGGCGGCGAGCGACACGTCCTCGGGCTTGAGGTCCATCACCGGCCCCATCCACGAGCCGAGCGCCCAGCCGGTCGCGCCGTGCGAGAGCTCCACCCCCTTCGGCACGCCGGTCGAGCCCGAGGTGTAGAGCACGATGGCGGCGTCGCCGGGGGCGACCGGCCGCGCCGGGAATTCGTCCTCGGCCGTCGGCAGGCCGTCGATCACGTGGCGCGGCGCGAGGTCGTCGAGGATCTGCGCGCGCTCGTCGGCGGTCAGGCGCGGGTTCAGCGGCGCGACGGTCGCGCCGGCCTTGAGCGCGCCGTAGAGCGCCACGACGGTCTCCGCCGGGTCGTCGAGCGCGACGGCGACGCGGTCGCCCGCAGCGACGCCCTGCCCGGCGAGCGATCGCCGGCGAGCCCTCCGGCGCGGCGCTCGACCGCGCCCAGTCCATCTCGCCCCCGTCCGACAGCAAGACCGGCTTGTCGCGCCACCGCCGCGCGCTTGTCTCCAGCAGCTCGGCGATGTTGGCGGACATGATGTCAGGAAAGGAGCGTCTTCAGATCGATCCCGTCCCACACCGACTTGGGGAAGCGGTGGCGCGGCGTGAAGTCGGCGAGGGTCGGCTTGGCGGTGGCGTCGACGCCCCACTTGGACGAGAACCCGTCGTTCCCGGCGGTCGAGGGGTCGAGGTCGGAGCCGCGCGCGCCGGAGATGATCGTCACGTCGCGGTCGGGCTGGCAGCGCGTGGCAATCGCCCAGTTGACCGCGCGGTCGTCGAACACGTCGATGTCGTGGTCCACCACCACGATGCGTTTCATGTAGAGGTCGGCACCGAGCGCGGCGAGGATCGCGTTCTTCGCCTGGCCCGTGAGGCTCTGCTCGATCGAGACGTAGCATGTGAACGGCGACGGCACGCGCACCGCCTTGATCGACGGCACCATGGCGCGCACGGCGCGGTAGAGGTTCGCCTCCATCGGGATGGTCGAGAGCAGCATGTGGTCGAGATGGCCGACCGTGATGTCCTGGAAATACGCGCCCTTGCGGTGGGTGATGGCCTTGACCTTCACCACCTCGCGGTCGCGCGCCCCGAGCGAATAGCCGGTGAACTCGCCGAACGGGCCTTCCGACACGCGCTCGTGCGGCAGGATCTCGCATTCGAGGATCATCTCGGCATGCGCGGGCACCAGCACGTCCGAGGTCTCGCAGCGCACCAGCTCCAAGCGGCTCGTCGAGCAGCCCGCCCATGATGGCGCGCTCGTCCTCGTCGATCGAGCCGATGGCGAGGCACCCCAGCGCGATGGCCGGATGCACGCCGATGGCGAAGGCCACCTGCAACGGCTCGTTCCGCTGCTCGGCGATGCGGTAGTACTCCCATAGATGCTTGCCGAGGGTGAGGTGGATCGAGGTCGTATCGCGCCCGGTGATCATCAGCCGGTTGTAAGCGCAGTTCCACCCTTCGCCCGCCGGGTCCTTAGCGAAGGAGATGGCGGCGGTGATGTAGGGGCCGCCGTCGCCCTCGTGATGGACGATCTGGGGCAGCGCCCGCATGTCGACGTCGGCGCCCTTGAGGATCACGTCCTTGCAGGGGCCGGTGTTCACCTCGCGCGGCGGGATGGGCTTGTCCATCGCCGCGAGGTACTTTTGCAGCATCCTGTCGGGCGCGGCGTTCATCGCCATCGCAAGGCGCGCGCGCGAGGCGTGCAGATTGGTGATGACCTTGAAGCCGGTCCCCTCGACCTTGTCGAAGATCACCACCGGGCGCTTCCGCTCGCGCTCCATCTTCACGATGGTCGCGGTGATCTCGTGCTTCACCGCCATCGGCTTGGCGACGGTGACCAAATCGTCGGCCTTCGCGGCCTTCACCTTGTCAAGATAGGAGGGGAGGTCCTGGGACATGAAGCGGAAACCTGTTTTACGCCTTCATTGCGAGGAGCGAAGCGAAGCAATCCAGAATGTCTCTGGATCGCTTGGTCGCTCCGCTCCTCGCGATGACGGGAATGTTACAGCGCGTTGGCCGGCTGGATCATGGTACGCCACATGTGGGCGACCGGTGAGTTGTCGTAGCCGAGCCCTTCCTCGGGCTGCTTGAAGTTGCGGCCGATCACGTCGTCGAACTCGTCGAGCGTCACCACCGCGTCGGGATCGAAGGCGTAGAGGTCGTTCACGCAGATCATGCGCGCGGACATGTACCATTTGTGCTGGCGCGCCCGGTCGTACGCCTCCTGGATGTAGGATGCCGGGCGGTACCCTTCGCCGAACAGCTTCACGTACATGTCGGGATATTCATAGCCGACCGAGCGTATCGGGGTAGAAGCGCAGCGCCTGGTGGTGGCGGATCGACCAGCTCACCTCCTCGTCCACATAGGGCTCCACGAGCTGCGCGCCCCACCAGCCGTGATCGGCGCGGATGAAGCCCGCGACGGAGAGGTCGTGCAGCAGGCAGGCGAGCTGCAGCTTCTCGTCGCCGCCGTTCTTGCGGGCGAGCGCCGCCGATTGCAGCAGATGGTTCGCGGGGCCCTGGGCGCAGCGATAGCGGATGAAGTCCTGCAACGTCGGTTTCGCCGGCATCTGGGGCAGGCGCGGATCGCGGCCCATCATGGCGTACTTGCCGGGCTGGCCGGGCGCAAATTCGAGCTTGCCGTCGACCGCGTTGAACAGGACCGACTTCGCGGGCGCGCGGTCGAGATTCTGCATCGCCTCGTGCTCGAGCTCGTCCGCCCGTTCGTCCATCGTCTTGACCGTCGCCATGGGAACCTCCTTTTTGCGGTCCGCTGACGCGAAATGATCGGCCGAAACGGGGCCGGAGTAAAGCGGGGGTTTGGTCCGTCAGGCCGCCTGTTCCGCCTCGCGGCAGGTGGTGCGGCGCACGTCGCGCCGCTCCACGAGGTCGGCGAACGGGCGGGCGCGGTGCATGGTGGCGAGGTTGTCCCAGATCACCACGTCGCCGACCCGCCAATAGTGGGCGTGGACGAACTCGGGCCGCGTCGCGTGCGCCATCAGCTCGGCGAGGAGCGCCCTTCCCTCGTCGTCGGGCCAGCCCGACGATGCGCGCGGCGTGCGAGGCGATATAAAGCACCTTGCGCCCGGAGCCGGGATGGACGTGGACCAGCTTGTGCTGGGCCGGCGGCATGAAGGCCAGCTCCTCCGCCGTCGCCTCGGGCCCGCCGCCCATGACGCGCGAGTGCCAGTACGAATGCTCGGCGGTAAGCCCCTCGATGCGCGCTTTCATCGCGTCGGGGAGCGCGTCGTAGGCCGCGCGCATGTCGGCGAACTCGGTCGGCGGCCCGCCGCCCGGCGGCAAGGCGTGCGCGGACAGGAGCGAATAGGTCGCGCGCACCGCGTTGAACGACATGTCGGTGTGCCAGAGGCGATTGGCCCGCTTGAACAAGAGCCGCCGGTCGCCCTCGGTGAAAAGCAGGCCGGTCTCGTCCATGTTCGACTGGTCGATGATCTCGAAATACCGGATGCGCGGCTCTTTGCCCTTCGCCGTGGTCGCCGCGCGCGTGCGGTGCACCGGGCCGAGGCGCTTGGAGAAGGCGATGTGCTCGGCGTCGGGGAGCGGTGCGTCGTGGTGCACCACCGCAACGGCATAACGGTGCATCGCGGCGACGATCTCGGCGAGCGCCGCGTCGTCCGCGTCGCGCAGATCGACGCCCGCGATCTCGCAGGCGAAGGACGGGTGGAGGGGCGTGACGGCGAGGCTCATGGCGAAATCCTACCGCGCCCGCGGCCCGGATTGCCAGCGCGCGCCGGACGTGCTTCGATCCGGCCCCAGGGACATCGGGAGAACCGCCATGGCCGTCCTCAACCCGCGCTTCCTGTCGCACGGCACGCTGGAATCGCGCGACCTCGAACGCGCGCGCAAGTTCTACGAGGAGTTCCTGGGGCTCGAAGTGATCCGCACCTCGGACGTGTCGCTGATGATCCGGCTGGGCGGCGAGCACGTCTATGCCGTCGTGCTCAACCCGAAGAAGCCCGACATGCCGGTGCTCAACCATAACGGGCTCGACGTGCCGACGCGCGAGGAGGTCGACCGCGCGCACGAGATCGCGGTGGCGAGCCAAGCCGAGTGGGGCATCAAGAAGGTCACCCGCCCGATCGACGCGCACGGCACGTACGGCTTCTACATCGCCGACCCCGACGACAATTGGTGGGAGGTCCTGACCAACCCGGAGGGCGGCTATTCCTGGATGTTCGCCAAGGGCGAGGACATCGACAGCTGGGGCGCCGGCGAGCAGGCGGGCTACAACCCCAACCAGTTCACCCGCCGCCGCCAGCGCAAGGTGAAGGGCGCGGTGGAGTCGTAGGGTAAATTGAGAGTTATACGCGGATCGGAATCAAATATACGCGCGATCCGATTCGTCCAACCTCACACCCCGACCGCGGCGCCGTCGCCGCGGGGGTCGGCGCCGCCCTCGTAGCTGCCGTCCGGCTGGATGCGGATCGCCTGGGCGTGGCCCATCGCCTCCTCCCACGCGCCGGCGACGGCGATCGGATGGCCCATGGCCTGGAGGGCGCGCGCCACGTCGCGCGGGAAGCGGCCTTCCAGCATCAGCGCCTGGCTTTCGGCGCCCCAGGTGCGGCCGAGCAGGAACCGCGGCGCGGAGATCGCCGCCTGCGCGTCCATGCCGAAATCGAGGATGCGGGTCATCAGCATGGCGTGGGTCTGCGGCTGGCCCTCGCCGCCCATCGTGCCGAAGACGAGCGCCGGCTTGCCGTCCTTCAGCAGCATGGCCGGGATCAGCGTGTGGAAGGTGCGCTTGCCCGGCGCGAGCGCGTTCGGGTGGTCGGGGTCGAGCGCGAAGAACGAGCCGCGGTTCTGCAGCACGACGCCCGTCTTCTCCGCCATCTCCGCCGAGCCGAAATCGAAATAGAGCGACTGGATGACCGAGCAGGCGAGCCCGTCGCGGTCGACGGCGCAGAAATAGCACGTGTCGCCGCCGGGCGACCGTCGCGCGGCAGCACCGGTCGGCGCGATACCGGGCGCGATATCGGCGTCCGGCCGGGCGCGCGCCGGATCGATCAAGGCGCGGCGCCGGTCGGCGTAAGCGCGGTCGATTATGCTCGCCACCGGGATTTCGGCGAAGTCGGGATCGGTGAGGAACGCGTCGCGGTCGGCGTAGGCGAGCTTCACCGCCTCGGCCACGTGGTGAAGGTGCGCGGCCGTCCCCTCGCCCATCGCCGCCACGTCGAACCCGTCGAGCAAATTGGCGACGGATAGCGCGGCGATCCCCTGGGTCGGCGGCGGCATTTCGAGGAGCGTGTGGCCGCGATAGGCGACGGCAAGCGGTTGGGTCCAGCGCGCGCGGAAGGTGGCGAAGTCCGCCGCCGCGAGGGGCGATCCACGCGGGCCGATTTCCGCCGCGACCTCGGCCCCGATGGCGTCGTAGAAGTAGCGCGGGCCGTTCTGGGCGATACGTTCCAGCGTCGCGGCAAGGGCGGGATACGTCACGATATCGCCCGTCCGGGGCGGCGCGCCGCGCGCCATATAGACCCGCGCCATCGCCGGGTACTGCGCCAGGTCGTCGGCGACGATCCACTTGGCGACCGACCGCGCGCAAGGTGCGCCGTCCCTGGCCGCCGCGATGGCCGGCTCGAACAGGCGTGCCCAGTCGAGCCTTCCGTGCCGTTCGTGGGCGAGGCGCCAGCCATCCACCGCGCCCGGCACGGTGAGCGCCGCCAGCGGCCCGCGGCTCGGGATCGTGCGTAAGCCCTGCGCGCGATACCAGTCGATAGTCGCGGCGCCCGCCGCCGGTCCCGCCGCCTCGATCCCCTCGGCCCGGCCGGTCTTCGGGTCCCAGATCAGCCAGAACCCGTCGCCGCCGAGCCCGCACATGTGCGGATAGCCGACCGCCAGCATGGCGTTGGTCGCGATGGCGGCATCGACCGCGCTGCCGCCCGCCGCCAGCACCGCCGCCCCGGCCGCCGCCGCCGGCGCGTGCGAGGCCGCCACCATCCCTCTCGCCGCCCGCACCGCTTCGGTCATGGTCCCTCCCGCCATCCTTGATACCGGCCGGGGCCGTTCGACGGAAGCGCGCGTTGTCGGACGTGGGGGTGCATGATAGCCTGCCAGAAACGGGGATGGCATGAGCATCTGGGGGACCATCATCGGCGGGGCGGCCGGCTTCGCGCTTGGCGGTCCGCTAGGCGCGCTGCTGGGTGCCGCCGGGGGCTACGCCATCGACCGGATGCGCGAGGACCCGGGCCAAGCCGAGCTGCACCGCCAGACCGCCTTCGCCATCGCGGTGATCGTGCTGTCGGCGAAGATGGCCAAGGCCGACGGCCAGGTCACCCGCGACGAGATTGCCGCCTTCCGCGAGATCTTCCACGTGCCGCCCGACGAGGAGAAGAACGTCGGCCGCCTGTTCAACCAAGCGCGGCGCGACGCCTCCGGGTTCGAGCCCTATGCCCGCCAGGTGGCGCGCATGTTCCGCGACAACCCGACGGTGTTGGAGAAGCTTCTGGACGGGCTGTTCCACATCGCCAAGGCGGATAAGGTGGCTCACCCGAACGAGATCGCCTATCTGCGCGAGGTGGCGCAGATCTTCGGCTTCGACGAGACCACGTTCGAACGCATCCGCGCCGGCCATCTGGGGCGCGACGCCGCCGACCCGTACATGCTGCTGGGCGTGCCGCACGATTCGACCGACGAGCAGGTGCGCGCCACCTGGCGCCGGCTGGTGCGCGAGAACCACCCCGACCGGCTGGTCGCCGAGGGGCTGCCGGCCGAGTTCGTCGCGCTGGCCAACGACCGGCTGGCCACCATCAACGCCGCGTACGACACGATCTGCGAGCGGCGCGGCCTGAAATGACCCGCAGAGCGGCGGGTGCTGATTCGCCGCACCGTGCGCTGCCACGCTCCCGGCGGGCCGGTCCCGGCGAAAAATTTAGTGATTTCCTGGGGTTGTGGGAGAACGACTGCCACAAAATCGTCACATGGAGGCTGGGTTGACATTCGCTGCCGCAGTGCAATATAAAGGAGGTAGATCGTTTTGCGTTGCAGCATCAACAGTAGGACTTTGCGAACGATGGCCAACAACCGCCAGCTCCTGTCGCTGTTCAAGTCCAGCGAGGCGTCGCCCTTCCGCACCTGCCAATGGCCGTTCGGCGATCCGGGCACCAAGGAATTCCATTTCTGCGGCGATCCGACCCACGCGGGCTTCTCCTACTGCCGCAAGCATGCCCAGATGGCCTATCGCGAGCCCGAGCCGCGCCGTTCGGCGCCCAGCTATCCGGGCCGCCGCGCCGCCTAGCCGGCCTGCCTTGCCGGGGGCACGCCGATGAGCGTGCCCCGCGAGCGCCCTTCCCCCAATTTCGGCCCGCGCCCCCAGGGCGCCGTTATCGACATGCTGGTGCTGCACTACACCGGCATGGAGAGCGCGTCCGAAGCGCTCGACCGGCTGTGCGATCCGGCGTCGCAGGTCAGCGCCCATTGGCTGATCGACGAGGACGGCACGGTCTGCCGCATGGTCGACGAGGCGATGCGCGCCTGGCACGCCGGCGAGAGCGCCTGGAAGGGCGCGACCGACGTCAATTCGCGCTCGATCGGCATCGAGCTGGTCAATCCCGGCCACGAGTTCGGCTACCGCCCCTTCACCGAGCCGCAGTACGAGGCGCTGATCGTCCTCGCCCGCGACATCCTGGCGCGCCATCCGATTCCGCCCGGCAACGTGGTCGGCCATTCCGACGTGGCGCCGGCGCGCAAGCGCGACCCCGGCGAGCTGTTCGCCTGGCGCCGCCTCGCCCGCGCCGGCATCGGCCGCTTCCCGACGCGCCCGTCGATCGCCGCCCGGCTGGACACCGGCCCCTATGGCGACGAGCAGGTGATGCTGAACGAGGCGCAGACCCGCCTCGCCGGGATTGGCTACGCCATCGAGGTCACCGGCCGCGCCGATGCGACCACTGGCCACGTGCTGGCCGCGTTCCAGTGCCGCTACAGGCCACGCCAGGTGGACGGCTGGCTCGACGCCGAAACATTCCTGCTGATCCAGTCGGTCGCCGCCTTCGACGGTTGACGCGGGCCGCCCGCACCGCCACCTTGGCAGGGTCAGACGGCCGGATGGCCGCCTTCCGCAATGGGGGCAACCCCGCGGGGGGAGGAAAGTCCGGGCTCCACGGAGACACGGTGCCGGGTAACGCCCGGCGGGGGCGACCCCAGGGAAAGTGCCACAGAAACGAGACCGCCAACCCCGACCGGCCGCGCGCCGGCTCCGGGCGGCAAGGGTGAAACGGTGCGGCAAGAGCGCACCGCGGTCGCGGCAACGGGACCGGCACGGCAAACCCCACCGGGAGCAAGACCAAATAGGGGCGGCGCGCGGGGCGACCCGCAGGCCGGTTTCCGGGCCGCCGCCCGGGTAGGTCGCGCGAGGCGCAAGGCGACTTGCGTCCCAGATGAATGGCCATCCCCTGGTCCGCCAGGGACAGAACCCGGCTTACAGGCCGTCTGGCACTTACATTGGCCGCCCCTCCGAATGTGGCGGTGCGCATCGAAGTGGCGGCACGGCTGACAGGGCGGTCGTTTCATGGTTAAGATGGCGCGCCGAGGAACGGGAGCCCGCGCATGGTCCGGCGAGCTCGAAGCGACGGCGACATCGCGGCCGAATGGCAGAAGGTTCTGAGCGCGGGACATCCGCAGCTCGGCATTCTGCGCAAGACCATGCGATGGCTTCCCGGCGCACCGCGCTGCAAGGTGTGCAATAACCCCTTCGGCGGTTTCGGCGGTCACATCTGCCGGGTCATCGGCTTCACCCCGTCGCGCAAGGCGCCGCACCTCTGCGCCCTGTGCTGCGAGAAGATGCCGATCGGCGGCGCGGAGGTCGAGACGGCCATCCTGTTCGCAGACGTCCGTGGCTCGAGCGCACTCGCGGAGCGGCTTGGGCCGGGCGGATACGCGGCGCTGATGAACCGGTTCTATCGCACCGCGACCGACGTTCTGGTGCCCTATGACGCGACGGTCGACAAGCTGATCGGCGATGAGGTGATGGCCTTCTTCATCCCGGGCTTCGCCGGACCTGATTTCAGGCGGCGGGCGGTGGAGGCGGGGCGCGCCCTGCTGCGCGCCGTCGGCTACGGCAGCGCCGCGGGCCCGTGGATCTCGCTGGGGATCGGCATCGACGCCGGGGTGGCGTTCGTCGGCAATGTCGGTCGCGAGGATTATTTCGATTTCACCGCGCTGGGCGAGCCCGTGAACACCGCGGCGCGGGTGCGGGCGGGAGCGCGGGCCGGCGAACTGCTGGTCACCGAGGCGGCGTTCGCCGGGCTCGGCGAAGCCTATCCGAAGAGCGAGTCCCGGCTGATCGAGGTCAAGGGGCGCGTCGAGCCGATCGTGGTGAGATCGATCGCCTAGCGCATTTTCCGCATGCGCGGAATCGCGCCAGCCCGCTCCCCCTCCCGGCCACCCATGCCAGCATACTGTCGTTGGGTGGCCGGGGAGGGGGGAGCGGGCCGGACCCGCCTGATTGAAAAACGCTATAGCGTAACCCGCCGGCACGAAAAAAGGCCCGGGCGGCGAACCGCCCGGGCCCCGGCGAGGACCGTGGGAAGTGGATCAGGGAACGGTCTCGCCGTGCACCACAAGGTCGAGCCCCTCGCGCTCGGTCTCGGTACCTACGCGCAGCCCGATCACGAGGTCGATGCCCTTGAGGAGGAGGAAGGTGGCCAGGCCGTCCCAGACGATGGTGGCGAGAATGCCCTCGATCTGGGTCAGCATCTGGCCGGGATTGCCCTCGAGCGCGCCGGCCGTGCCGCCGATCGCCTTGACTGCGAACACGCCGGTCAGGAAGGCGCCGGTGATCCCGCCGACCGCGTGCACGCCGAACGTGTCGAGCGAGTCGTCATAGCCGCCCGCGTGCTTGAGCCAGGTCGCGCCCCAGTAGCAGGCCACGCCGGCGGCGACGCCGATGAACAGCGAGCCGACCGGATCGACGAAGCCCGACGCCGGGGTGATCGCCACCAGGCCGGCCACCGCGCCCGAGATGATGCCGAGAACGCTGGGCTTCCCCTTGAGCGTCCACTCGACGAACATCCAGGTGAGCGCCGCGGTCGCCGTCGCGATCTGGGTCACCGCCATCGCCATGCCAGCCGCGCCGTTCGAGGCCACCGCCGAGCCCGCGTTGAAGCCGAACCAGCCGACCCACAGCAGCGAGGCGCCGATCACCGACAGCGTCAAATTGTGCGGCGGCATCGGCTCGTGCGGGAAGCCCTGGCGCTTGCCCAGCACCAGCGCGCAGACGAGCCCCGCGACGCCGGCATTGATGTGCACCACCGTGCCGCCCGCGAAGTCGAGCACGCCGATCCCGCCGAGGAAGCCGCCGCCCCACACCCAGTGGGCGATCGGGCAGTAGACGATCAGCAGCCACAGCCCCATGAACCACAGCATCGCCGAGAACTTCATGCGGTCGACGAAGGCGCCGACGATCAGGGCTGGGGTGATGATCGCGAAGGTCATCTGGAAGCACATGAACACGGATTCGGGGATCGTGCCCTGCAGCGTGTCGCTTCCCATGCCGCGCAGCAGGAAGCGCGACAAATCGCCGATATAGGCGCCGCCCGGCTTGAAGGCGAGCGAGTAGCCGAGGACCATCCACAGCACCGTCACGAGGCACGTGATGGCGAAGCAGTTCATCAGCGTGTTCAAGACGTTCTTCTTGCGCACCATCCCGCCGTAGAACAGCGCGAGGCCCGGAATGGTCATCAACAGGACGAGCACGGTCGAGGTGAGCATCCAGGCCGTATCGCCCGAATCGAGCTTGGGCGGCGGCGGGGCAGCGGGCGCGGCCGGCGCCGCGGCCTGCTGCGCGTAGGCGAGTCCGACGGAGCCGGCGACGAACAAGGCCGCGAGCGCCGCCGAACGCACGGGTGCGGGAATCTTCTTCATTTGCGTTTCTCCTAGACTAGAGCGCGGCTTCGCCGGTCTCGCCGGTGCGGATGCGCACCGCCTGGCCGAGATCGAGCACGAAAATCTTGCCGTCGCCGATGTTGCCGGTGGATGCGGTCTTCTGGATCGCCTCCACCGCCTGGTCGGCGATGTCGTCGGGCACGACAACCTCGACCTTCACCTTGGGGAGAAACGTCGTGGTGTATTCCGCCCCCCGGTAGATTTCGGTCTGGCCCTTCTGGCGGCCGAAGCCCTTCACCTCGGACACCGTGGCGCCCTGCACCCCGATCGAGGTGAGCGCGTCGCGCACGTCTTCGAGCTTGAACGGCTTGATGATGGCCATGATCAGTTTCATCTGGGGCTCCTTGGTGAACAGGCTCCGGCGACGGCCACCCCGCCGCCGCCGGGACCGATCGTCAGAACGAACGCGCGACCATGAGTGTCACTGTCGGGCCGCACGCCCCGCTTGTCTGGCCGCCGCCGAAGCAACTGCCGCGGGAAATGTTGGTGTCTTGGAAGGCCACAGTCGTGTCGAAGCCAAAAATCTTCGCTGCCGCCGACACGCCGTAGGTGTAGTAGTCCGGCAGGCCGAGATTTACGTTGTTTTCGACCGACTGGTGACCGCCCCAGGCGCCCAGCGTGACCTTGCCCACTGGAACGGACAGGTTGATCGCGTTCCAGAAGCCCGTCCCCGACTCGGCGGTGTAATCGGGCGAGTAGTTCAGGTTGTAGGCCAGCGAGAAGGGCCCGAAGTCGTGGCTCAGCACGAGCGCGACCTCTCCGTAATCCAGCTTCAACGCCCCGCTGCTCGGCTGGGTCGGGTAATGGAACCAGATGCCGCCGAGCTTCCAATCCACCGGACCGAGCGAGCCCATGACGCCGCCATAGAGATCCCATTCCAGCGTGCCGCCGGCTGGGGAGCCGTCTCCATTCGTCGCCTGGAAGCTCACGTTCGAGAGCCATGTGCCGGCGTAGATGCCGACCGGCTTCGAATCGAGCGCCCAGTCGAACCCACCCTGGATGGCCGGCTCGTCGTTGGTCTGCGAAATGCCGCGGAACAGATATTCGGAGACGACCGCGACGTTGGCCGAGAAGCTGCCTGGGATCATCTTCTCCGGAAGCAGCCCGTCGTCGTCCGCGGCAAACGCCGGGATCGACGTTGCCGCGAGCGCCACCGCGGCGGTTGCAATCAAGAGACGCTTCATTCTTGTCCTCCTCCTTGAGGGAGAGCCCCCTCGTGGTCCGATCCGGTCGCCCCGTGGCGCCAGAGACGGAGCCTCGGCGCGACCGGCCGGTAACCTAGCCCTAAGCAAGAATCGGGCCAATCGAATGTGGCGCTTCCCTGAAAAAAAATTCTTTGAAAATCAATATGTTATGGTCATTTTTTGGGCATGGCCGAGGCCGGGCGCGAAAGGCCTGCGCCTGTTTTCTGAGCAAAAACTCTGAAATGCACAAATTTTGAGCGATCTGGTGCACTGGACAGGAGGCAACCTGCGTCGCACTGTGCGGGGCGCGTCCCAGGCGTCGGAACCGGCCGGATGGATATCGAAACCGAAGTGCTGATCGCCGGCGGCGGCATGGCGGGGCTCGCCCTCACCGCGGCGCTCGCGGGCGCCGGCGTGGCGGTGGCGCTGGCCGACCGGCGGACGTTCGACGCCATCGCGGCACCCGCGTCGGACGGACGCACCGCTTCCATCGCGGCCGGCGGGCAGCGGGCGCTCGCTGGCATCGGCGTGTGGCCGGCGATGGAACGCGCGGCCGCGCCGATCCGCGAGATCCGCGTGTCGGATGGCAATGCACCCTTCTATCTGCATTACGACCACGCGCTTCTGGGGCTCGGCCCGCTCGGCTGGATTGTCGAGAACAGCACGATCCGCGCCGCGCTTCTCGACCGGCTGGGCACGTTGGCCGATGCGAATCTGATCGGCGCGGCAGGCGTCGAATCGCTCGCGCCGGACGGGCACGGCGTGACGGCGACGCTGGCCGACGGGCGGCGGGTGCGCGCGCGGCTCGCCGTCGCCGCCGACGGGCGCAACTCGGCGCTTCGCCGCGCCGCCGGCGTCGGCGTCACCGAATGGCGCTATAAGCAGGCGGCGATCGTCTGCACCGTCGCGCACACCAGGCCGCACCGCGGCATCGCGCATGAGCGGTTCCTGCCGGCCGGCCCGTTCGCCATCCTGCCGATGACCGGCGACCGCTCGTCCATCGTGTGGACCGAGCGCGCCGACCTGGTGCCCGCGCTGGTGGCGTTGCCGCGCGCCGCGCTCACCGCCGAGCTGGCGCGACGGTTTGGCGACTTCCTCGGCGCGCTCCGCATCGAGGGCGAGCTGTTCACCTATCCGCTGTCGCTGCTGCACGCCGACGCGTATGTCGCGCCGCGCCTCGCTCTGATCGGCGATGCCGCGCACACCATCCACCCGATCGCCGGCCAGGGTTTCAATCTGGGGCTGCGCGACGTGGCCGCGCTGGCCGAAGAGGTGGTGGACGCGCGCCGGCTGGGACTCGACATCGGCCAGGGGGAGGCGCTCACCCGCTACGAGACGTGGCGACGATTCGATTCCAGCGTAATGATCGCGGTGACCGACGGGCTCAACCGGCTGTTCTCGAACGAGGTGGCGCCGATTCGCCTCGCGCGCGACTTGGGCCTCGCCGCCGTCAATCGCATCCCGCCGCTCAAGCGCGTGCTGATGCGCCACGCGATGGGGCTCGCCGGCGACCCGCCGCGCCTGGTGCGCGGCTTGGCGTTATAGCCGCCCTACCCTGCCGGCAAACGCACGACGAACCGCGCGCCGAGCACGCTTCCGTCGGGTGCGCGGCGGTTCTCGGCGCGGATGGTGCCGCCATGCGCGTCGACGATCTGGCGCGAGATGGATAGCCCGAGGCCCGAATGCGTGCCGAACTTCTCGGACTCCGGACGCTCGGAATAGAACCGCTCGAAGATCGACTCCTCCGCGCCTTCCGGGATGCCCGGCCCCTCGTCCTCGACCGTGACGACGACGTTGCGCCCCTCGCGCGCGCCGCGCAGCACGACCGTGCCGTCCGGCGGGCTGAACGACAAGGCGTTGCTGATGAGATTGTTGAACACCTGCACCAGCCGGTCCTCGAGCCCGGCGACGGCGAGCGTGCCATCGGTCGGCCCTTCGAAGCGCAATCCAGGTCCGCCGACCCCGGCCTCGGCCGTCGCCTGGCGCACTTCGACCAGCGCGGCGATAAGGCGGCCCACGTCGACCGGCTCGAGATGCTCGCGCGACAGCTCGGCGTCGAGGCGCGAGGCGTCGGAGATGTCGGTGATCAGCCGGTCAAGCCGCTGCACGTCCTCGAGGATGATCGCCATCAGCCGCCGCTGCTGATCGGGGTCGCGCACGCGCGCGGCGGTCTCGACCGCACTGCGGAGCGAGGTCAGCGGGTTCTTGATCTCGTGTGCCACGTCGGCGGCGAACGATTCGATCGCGTCCATCCGAGTCCAGAGCGTCTCGGTCATGTCGCGCAGCGCGCCGGACAGATCGCCAATCTCGTCGCGCCGGTCGGTGAAGTCAGGGATCTCCTGCTCGCGCCGGTGGCCGTGGCGCACCCGGTCGGCAGCGGCCGCGAGGCGGCGCACCGGCCGCGCCAGCGTGCCGGCGAGGTAGAGCGAGAGCAGCACCGTCACCACCAGCGCGACCAGGAATATCTTGAGGATGCCGATGCGTACCTCGCGCACCGCGCGCTCGATGCCCGACGCGTTGGAGGTGAGCATCAGCGCGCCCAGCACCTGCTTGAAGCGCTGCACAGGCGCGGCGGCGCTGATGACCAGCCGCCCGTCGGCGAGCTCACGCACCGCCGTCGAGATCTCGCCCGCCAGCGCCTTCATCGCCTCGGGGTAGTCCTGGGCGAGCTGCACCGGATTCTCGTGATAGGGCGGCGGCTCGGACGCGCCGGCGAGGCGGTCGGCCAGGCGCTCGTAGAAGTCGAGGAGCCGCGTGAAGCCGAAGCTCGAATCGCCCGGCGGGCTCAGCACCTCGACCTGCACGGTGCCGCCCGGCCCGGCGAGCTGGCGCAAATCGGCGACCAGCGTGCCGTCGGTCGCAAACAGCCGCGCGCGCGAACTGGTCGGCTGCACCAGCCGGCGCAGCATCGGCCGCGCCACCTCGGGCCGGATGATCTGGCGGCCGTCGGGGCCGGTGCCGACCGCGCCTTCGCCGAGCGCACCGGCGAAGATGCGCGCCTGAGTGGCGAGCGCCGCGGTCGCCGAATCGACCAGCTCCTCGCGGTACTGGCCGAGATAGAGGAGCCCACCCACCAGGATGGCGAGCGCCAGCACGTTGACCGAAAGGATGCGCCAGGTGAGCGGCGAGATGAGCCGCCGCCGGCGGCGGCGCGACCGCTCTTCGGCCGGGCGCTTGTCGGGCGCAGGCGGGACGGCCTCCGGCGGCGGCGTGCGCTCCGGCGCGGGCGAGGGGCGCGGCGCGCCCTCAGCCTTCGCGGTAGCGGTAGCCGATCCCGTAGAGGGTTTCGATTTGAGCGAAATCGGCATCGACGGCCTTGAACTTCTTCCTAAGACGTTTGATATGGCTGTCGATCGTCCGATCGTCCACATAGACGTGCTCGCCATAGGCCGCATCCATGAGCTGGTCGCGGCTCTTGACGTGGCCGGGGCGGGTCGCCAGCGCCTTGACGATCAGGAACTCGGTGACGGTCAGATCGACCGGATTGCCGCGCCAAGTGCAGAGATGGCGGGCCGAATCGAGCACCAGCTCGCCGCGAGTCAGGGTCGGCTGTGCGTCGCCATCCGCAGGCTCCGCCCCGTCCTCGTTGCGGCGCAAGAGCGCGCGGATGCGTTCGACCAGGAGGCGCTGCGAGAACGGCTTCTTGATGTAGTCGTCCGCGCCCATGCGCAGCCCGAGAATCTCATCCACTTCCTCGTCCTTGGAGGTGAGGAAGATTACCGGGATCTGGCTTTGGCGCCGGAGCCGCTGGAGAAGCTCCATCCCGTCCATGCGCGGCATCTTGATGTCGAGGATGGCGAGGTCGACCGGGTGCTGGCCGATGCCGCGCAGCGCCGAGGCGCCGTCGGTATAGGTCTGCACCTTGAACCCCTCGGCCTCGAGGGCGATCGAGACCGAGGTGAGGATGTTGCGGTCGTCGTCGACTAGCGCGATGGTATGCGCCACGCCATGTCCCCCGTCCCCGGACGCCGCGCCGCGGCGGGCCGGGTCCTCCTGGCTGTCAAGGTCGGACCTGCCCGCCGGTGCGTCAAGGCCCCCGCCGGGACCCGCCTGCCTGTTGGTCACATTCCCACTCCCGCTGGCCGGAATTACCGCCTAGGCCGGGAATTCGGCGGAAATGCGGCGCCTTGACCGAGGTCAAGGCGTCGCGCCGCGATTCCGTCATGATCGTTGGCGATTATCGTTCCGTTGGAGAGAGGAGGACACTATGCGCCTGACAGGTTTTCCCGCCACGTTCGCCGCCGCAGCGTGCGCCCTGACGCTCGCCGCCGCCGCCCCCGCCGTCGCCCAGATGAACGCGCAAGGCCCGGCCGATACGGGCGAGGAGGGCGGCACGGTCAGCCCGCCGATGGGCCCCGGCATGATGGGCGGCTATGGCGATGGCCACATGGGTCCAGGCATGATGCAGGGTTATGGCCGGATGGGTCAGGGCATGATGGGCGGTTACGGTTACGGCCAGATGGGGCCGGGCATGATGCAGGGACAGGGCTCCGACATGGGTCCCGGCATGATGCGGGGCTACGGCCCGATGGGCCGCGGCATGGGCCAGTACGGTTATGTCCGCCCGCCGCTCAACCTATCGGTCGCCGACGTGCAGGGCTTCTTCGCCAACTGGATCGCCCGGTCCGGCAACCCGAACCTCAAGGTCGGCAAGGTGACGGAGAAGGACAAGCAGACCATCACTGTCGACATTGTCACCAAGGACAACTCGCTGGTGCGCGAGTTCGAGGTCGACCGCGCTACGGGCTATTACCACCCGGCGGGGTAGGCGCCCGATGCAGAAAGAAAAAGGCCCGCGCGAGGCGGGCCTTCCTGCGTCTGTAGGACGCGAAGTGGACTCAGCCGATGACGGAGAGGTTCTCGGCGGACTGCTTGCCGTTCCTTCCGGTCTGAAGCTCGTACTGGACCTTCTGGCCCTCGTTGAGGGTGGAAAGCCCGGCGCGTTCCACGGCCGAGATATGCACGAAGGCGTCTTTCGAGCCGTCATCGGGCTGAATGAAGCCATAACCCTTCGTGGGGTTGAACCACTTCACGGTTCCTTTTGTCATGTAGCGTATCCTATCGAATCGTTGCTGTGCCGGCTTGCGCCAGCGGGTTTTAGCTCACCGAAATCCTGGGATGTGTCCATGGGATAGGGGAAAGCCGGGTCGGCGGTGCGAGAGAACGGAGTATCCGGCCTTCGTAAGGTCGACGGCATAAAATATGAGCGCTCCGCCGCGAAAGTCCAGCGGATTTCAGCCGGGTACGTATTCATACGGACCTGCGACGCGGCTCCGTTTACGTGTCATTTACACTACTCCCCCTCGGCCGTCTTGGGCGCGCCGGCGGGGTTCCATTGGCCGCGGCGCATGCGGGTCACCGTGTAGGACTGGAAGAGGCCACCCTTGCGGAACGGCTCGTCGGCGGCGAAGGCCTCGGCCGCGGCGCGGTCGGGCAGGTTGACGATCAGCACGCTGCCGGTGCGGCTCGCCGCGTCGTCGTCGGCCAAGGTCGCGCCGCCCAGCACCACCTTGTCGCGATGGCTTTCGAGATAGGCGAGATGGGCATCACGCTCGCGCGCGCGGATGGCGCGCCCGTCCGCACCCGACTTGTCGACGCCGTAGAACATGTAGAGCATGGGTTCCTCCCGCCGTCAATTTAATCACATAAAATATGTGTATATTCTGATTATTGACCAGTGACAGAGTGGGGTTTATGAGGGCCGCCATGGATAGCCCTTTCGTCGGGCCCGCCGGCCGGGCCAGCCAGGACTCCCTCCCTGTCGTTATCGTCGGTCACGTCGACCACGGCAAGTCGACTCTGGTCGGCCGCCTGCTGCACGAGACCGACGCCTTGCCCGAAGGCAAGGTCGAGGCCCTGCAGGAAGCCTGCCGCAGACGCGGCATGCCGTTCGAGTGGGCCTTCGTCACCGACGCGTTCCAGGCCGAGCGCGATCAGGGCATCACCATCGACGTGAGTCACATCCGGTTCGCCTCGGCGAAACGGAACTATGCGCTGGTCGACGCGCCGGGCCACCGCGCCTTCCTGCGCAACATGATCTCGGGCGCGGCCGATTGCGCCGGTGCGCTGGTGGTGATCGACGCGGTCGAGGGGGTCGGCGACCAGACGCGGCGGCACGGCTATCTTCTGCACCTCCTGGGCATCGGCCAGATCGCCGTCGCCGTCACCAAGATGGACATGGTGGGCTACGACGCCGACCGCTTCGCCGCGGTCGAGCGTGCCTTCCGCGACGAGCTGAGCGCGCTCGGCATCGTGCCGTCGGCGGTGATCCCGGTGTCGGGGCGCGAGGGCGACAATCTGACCCGCGCGTCCGAGCGGATGGGCTGGTACCGGGGCCCAACCGTGGTCGGCGCGCTGGACGCGTTCGCGCCACCAGCGCCCCTCGACGCGCAGCCGCTGCGCATCCCGGTGCAGGACGTCTATAAGTTCGACGCGCGGCGCATCGTCGCCGGGCGGATCGAGTCGGGCCGGCTCAAAGTCGGCGACACGCTGCTGTTCTCGCCGTCGAACCAGACGACCCGGGTGAAGGGTATCGAAGGGCTGCCCGGAGCCGGACCGATCGCGGAGGTCGCAGCCGGCCGCGCGGTCGGGTTCACGCTAGACGAGCAGATCTTCGTCGAGCGCGGCGAGGTGGCGAGCCACGCCGACAATCCACCGGTCGAATCCAACGTGTTCCGCGCCCGCATGTTCTGGTTCGGCAGAGAGCCGATGCGGACCGGCCGGCCCTACACGCTGCGCCTCAACACCACCGAGGCGACGGTCGAGGCGCAGCGCATCGACCGGGTGATCGACACCGCCCGCATGGCGGAGCTGGCGACGGACGAGGTGCCGGCGGATTCGGTCGCGGACGTGGTGCTGCGCGCGCGCAAGATGCTCGCCTTCGACCTGGCCACCGACAATGCCCGCACCGGACGGTTCGTGCTGGCCGACGGCGGCGAGATGGTCGGCGGCGGGCTGATCGACATGGAGGGCTATCCCGACCAGCGCGCGCTGATCACCCGCAAGGCGACGAACCTCGCCGAGGTGGACGAGCGCGTCCCGCCCGCGGCGCGCGAGGCGCGCAACGGCCACAAGGGCGGTGTGCTGTGGTTCACCGGACTGTCGGGCGCGGGGAAATCGACGCTGGCGAGCGAGTTGGAGCGCCGCCTGTTCGAGCGCGGCTACCATGTCACCAAGCTCGACGGCGACGATTTGCGCCACGGGCTCAACGCCAATCTCGGATTCTCGCCGGAGGACCGCGCCGAGAACATTCGCCGCGTGGGCGAGGTGGCGGCTTTGTTCGCGCGCAACGGCTTCCTGGTGCTCACCGCCTTCATCTCGCCCTATCGCGCCGACCGCGACCGGGCGCGCCAGGCGGTGGGCGAGCGCTTCCACGAGGTCTACGTCTCTGCCGACGTGGCGGCGTGCGAGGCGCGCGACCCGCGCGGCCTCTACAAGAAGGCGCGGGCCGGCGAGATTCGCGACTTCACAGGCATCTCGGCACCTTACGAGCCGCCCGAAAGCTGCGAGCTGGTGGTCGACACGGCGGGCCAGCCGGTCGAACAATCGCTCGCCGCGCTCGAAGCCTACATCGCGCGCCACTTCCCGCTGAAGACGCGCTGATCCGCGTCTTGCGCCGGCCCCCGCCCATGCCGTAGACCGATGCGGGGAGAGAGGCGGGAGAGCACGTGTTCGATCGTAGAGTGGCGCGCCTCTTCGGGCTCGGCGGGCGGCGGCCGCGCCTGCCGCTGACTCGCACGGGACAGGGCGCTTTGGCGGCGATCGTCGTTGTGGTGGCGGGCGGCCTGGTTTGGCTCGGCCTGGCACCGCAGGAACGCGCGCCGGCCCCGACGGCGCGCAACATCGTATTGTCCAAGGGCTCGCCGTCCGAGGCCGGGCCGCCGCCCGCGCAGCATCCGGCCGCCGGCCCCTCGTCTGCTGCCCCCTCCCCCGCGACGCCCGCCCCGCCCCCGCCGATGGCGGTGTCGAGCGTGTCGGCGGCCCAGACCTATCCGCTGTCCGACTGGTCGCTCGCCACGGTGCCGTCCGGCTTCGTCGACGGGGTCAGGCTCAAGGGGGCGTACCTCAACCGGGACGTGGCGAGGCACCTGGTCCCGATCGACGTGCTGACCGTGACGGGCTGGGCCGGCGATCGAGCGCTGGGCATCCGCTTCCCAAAGGTCGCGCTGTCGCTGTGCGGCCGGGTTGTGGCGTCGACCGTGGTCGGCGTGCCGCGCCCCGACGTCGCCAAGGCGGTGCATCCCAACCTCGCCAAAGCGGGATGGTCGGCGCGGCTGCTGGTCGGGCAGTTGCCGCGCTGCAAGGACGAGACGCTGGCCGGCTGGGGCGTGGCTCCGTTCGGCGGGGTGCTGTTCCCCCTTTCCGGCGCGTGGCGCCTCGATCTGCCGCCGGCGGTGCCGCTTCCGCCGAGCGTGCGAGTCGCGCCGCACAAGCTGGTGCGGCCGGCCGACATCCCGGTCGATCCGAAGACGGTGCGCATCCAGGTCAAGGGGGAGGTAAACGTGCGCCGCTGCGGCAGCACGACATGCAAGGTCGTCGGCCAGCTCGCCCGCGGCAGCCACCTCGCGGGCCTCCTCGACCAGGCGGACGGGTGGGCGCTGATCGTCGTGCCGAAGGGGGTCAGCGGCTGGCTCGCCGAGCGCGTGATCGCGATGGAGGCCGCAAAACCGGCAGGCGCGCAGTGACGCGCCCGGGAGAAGAATGCTGGAGCTACCGCCTCAGCAGCCGCATTCGGTCGTCGGGGTTGACGATGTTCATCATTACCGCGCGGTAGCCCTCGACGGCCTCGGGACCAGCGTCGCGGTAAGCGTTGGCGATGCGCCGGCGCTGGCTTTCGGAGAGCGTGCGCTCGAGTTCGACCCCCTTGGGCGTCAGCTCGAGAAGGCGCTGGCGCCGGTCGCGCGGGCCGGGATGCTGGACGATGAACCCTTCGCGCACGAGCTGGCCCAGCACGCGAGAAAGGCTCTGCTTGGTGATCTTGAGGATCGCCAGCAGCTCCGACACGGTGATGCGCGGGTTGCGCCCGACGAAATAGATCACCCGATGGTGGGCGCGACCGTAGCGGTAGCGCGCCAGGATCGCGTCGGGCTCCGCCGTGAAGTCACGATAGGCATAGAACAGAAGCTCCATGCCATGGCGCAGATCCTCCTCGTCGAGATAGGCGGGACGCGGCAATGTCTTTACGTCAGTCATGTTGACATATATAGGTGAGGGTGCTAGTGCAGGCAAGTGGATTTCGAGCATCGGCAACGGGGAACGGCGCGGGCGTAGAGCGATGATCAACTTTCACGATCAGGACGGCCAGATCTGGTACGACGGCGCGCTGGTGCCTTGGCGCGACGTGCAGCTGCACGTGCTATCGCACGGGCTGCATTACGCGAGCTGCGTGTTCGAGGGCGAGCGCGTCTATGGCGGCTCGGTCTTCAAGCTGACCGAGCACACCCAGCGGCTGATCGATTCCGGCAAGATACTGGGCTTCCAGATTCCCTATTCGCTGGCCGAGCTGGAGAAGGCGACGCGCGCCACGGTGGCGGCGCAGGGCTATGCCGACGCCTATGTGCGTCCGGTGGCGTGGCGCGGCTCGGAGCAGATGGGCGTGTCGGCGCAGCAGACCAAGATCCACGTCGCCATCGCGGCGTGGGAATGGCCATCCTACTTCTCGCCCGAGGCGGCGGAAAAGGGCATCCGGCTCTGCTGGGCCGACTGGCGCCGCCCGCCGCCCTCGGCCGCGCCGGTGCACGCGAAGGCCGCCGGGCTCTACATGATCTGCACCTTGTCCAAGCACGCGGCCGAGGCGAAGGGTTACGACGACGCGCTGATGCTCGACTGGCGGGGCCAGCTCGCCGAGACGACAGGGGCGAACCTTTTCCTGGTGCAGGGCGGCAAACTGCACACGCCCACGCCCGACTGCTTCCTCGACGGCATCACCCGCCGGTCTGTGATCGGGCTCGCCCGCGCGCGCGGCATCGAGGTGATCGAGCGCGTGCTCATGCCCGACGAGCTCGCCAAATCCGACGAGATCTTCGTCACCGGCACCGCCGCCGAGGTGACTCCGGTGGGCGAGATCGACGGGCGGAAGTTCACCGTCGGGCCGGTCACGCGCGCGCTGCGCGAGGATTTCTCCCACCTGGTGCGCCAGAACGCCGGCGCGGCAGTGGCGTAGGCACGCTACCTCCCAAATCGTCTCCCCAGGTTTGGAGAATTGGGTCCCGGGTCTGCGGTGCACCGCGCCCGGGATGACGGGCGCGGGTATATTACGCCGGCGTCAGGGTTTTCAGCATGGCGGTGACCTCGTCCACCGACTTCACGTCGGCGAAGACACGCTCCATGGTCTTGAGCTCGGCCGCATGCGTCTCGCGCGAGACCTCGGCGACCGCGTCCTTCACCAGGATCATGCGGTAATTGTGCTCTACCCCGCCGCGAACGGTGGTGGAGACACAGACGCAGGTGGTGACGCCGCAGACGACGCAGGTGGTCACGCCCATCGTGCGCAGGATGGTGTCGAGCGGCGTGTTGGAGAACCCGCCGAACCCCTTCTTGACCACCAGGTGCTCGCCCGGCTCGGGCGCCAGCTCGTCGACGATCTGGGCGCCCCACGTGCCCTCGGTGATGAAGGTGCGGTTCGACCGGTCGTCGTGGTGCCCGGCCCGCATCCGCCAGTAGGGGATCTGCGCGTCCGAGTAGTCGGGCTTCAGCACGTGCGCGATATAGACCACCGGCCGGCCGGCCGCGCGGAACGCCGCGGCGAGCCGCTTCGCCTCCGGCACCGTGCCCGAGAGAAACTCGATGTCGACCATGCCCGGCCGCTCGCGCGCGCCGGCGGCGAAGGCGCCGTCCGGATGGACGAAATCGTTCTGCATGTCGACGATGACCAGCGCCGACTTGGCGATATCCGGGCCGGGTTGCGGGATGGGCGGCATCGTCTCCTCCGTTAGCCGAGCAACTCCTCGACCAGCACGCGGTACTCCGCGACGGTCGGGTGGTGTGGCGCGGTGTGGTTGAACCAGCTCGCCTGGGCGTCGGCGACCAGCTCGTCGATGTCGCCGACCTTGTAGCCGAGCGCGGCGATGCCGCTCGGGAGCCCGACGCGTTCGTTCATCTCGGCGACGGCGGCGGACGGCAGTGCGCCTTCGGCAAGCCCGAGCGCGCGGGCGAGCGGTACAGTCTTTTCCGGGAACTTCAACTCCCAGAGGCGCAGCACGGCGGGCATGGCGAGGGTCACCAGCATGCCGTGGTGCAGCCCCTGGTCGCCGAACGTGTTGGCGAGCGCGTGGCCGGGCCCGAGCCCCTTGCCGCACATCATGGCCGACAGCGCCGCGAGCATCATGTTGGCGCGCGCCTCGCGGTCCTTGCCATCGGTAACCGCCCGCTCGACGTTGGCGAAGACGCGTGTGCAGGCGTCGAGCGCGATGGCGTCGCCCAGGGGGTTGGGCGTCTTGGCGTAGTAGTGCTCGACGGCGTGCGAGAGCGCATCCATTCCGGTGCCGGCGGTGAGGCGCGCCGGCAAGGAGAAGGTGAGTTCGGGATCGCAGATCGCGACCTTGGGCACGATATGGGCGCTGTTGAGGCCCGAGCCGCGGCTCTCTGCATCGGGATGGATGCCCGCGCCCGCCGACGCCTCGCTGCCCGTGCCGGCCGTCGTCGGCACGGCGACGATGGGTGCCGAGTGCGGGCCCACCCGGTCGGCGCGGCGGAAATAATCGGAGATCACGCCGCCATGCGTCGCCAGTACCGCGACGGCCTTCGCCGTGTCGATCACCGAGCCGCCGCCGACCGCGACCACGCCGTCGCAGCCCTGCGCCTTAAAGAGGGCGGTCGCGGCCTCGACGCCGGCGATCGTGGGATTTTCGGGCACCTGGTCGAACACGACCATGTCGTTCGGCGCGCCCATCGCCTTCTGCACCGTGGCGAACACGCCGGCCTTCACGATCCCGTCGTCGGTGACGAAGAGCGGCCGGGTGACGCCGAGCGCCGCAAGCTCCGCCGGCAGCGTCTTGATCGCGCCGAAATCGAACTGCACGCGCGGGAACTGCATGGTCGGCATGGCGAAACCCCTCAGCGCCGGAACAGCATGGCAAGCATGGCGAAGACAACGCGCGGGCGCAAGAAGCGGAACCCGGCGCGCAGCTCGACCGGCCGCAGCACCGCTTTCATCGGCATGGCGCCCATGATCCTGCCCTCGATGAGGAGCCCGTCGGGGTGCGGCGCGACCGCGGTGATGACGATGAGGTCGGTCTTTTCGGGCGTAGTGAGTTTCATTTGCGGCCCGCCACCTTGTCGAAATCGATGCCGAGATCGCCGCACATCTTCACGGCTGTCGCGCGACCGCCGCCTGTCACGCCGCCCGGCGGGTGCATGAACGTGCCGGCGAGATAGAGCCGCTCGATGCCCGGCACCGCGTACTGGGCGAGGTCGGGCGTCGGGCGGTGGCCGCCGATCTGGTAGAAATACTTGCCGACGCCGCCGACGTCGCCGCGCTGGAAGGTGGGCGAGTCGCGCTCCATGTCGCGCGGGGTGAAGAACCGCGTGCCGGCGATGTTGGACGCGTCCAGGTTGGTGGCGCGGGCGCGCAGCTGATCGATCATCCAGGCCTCGTAGTGATCGCGGCGCGCGTCCCAACCCTCGGCCCCGCCGTCGGCGAGCGCCCAGGGGCCGAAGCCGAACACGCTCATCGCCGCGCCGCCTTCGGGCGCGCGCGAGGCGTCCCATTGCGAGTTGACATGCGCCGCCATGATGGCGTGGTCGGTCACCTCGCCGCGGCGGAACCCATCGAACACGCGCAGCATGTCGTCGAGCACGGCCGGCGCGAAGTTGGTGAGGCAGACTGCGCCTGCCGCATCGCCCGCGCGCCACCGGGGCGGCGCCTTGAGGGCGAGGTGCAGGTTCATGATCGAAAAGCCGGCGGTCACGGTCGCCTTGGCGCGCGCGGCAACGCCGGCATCCAGCCCATCGACCATCGCCCCGAGGAACCAGGGATGGATCTGGGCGATCACCGCAGTCCTGGCGCGGATCGTCTCGCCGCTCGCCAACTGTACGCCGGCGGCGCGGCCGTCCTCGACCAGCACCTTGGCGACCTCGGCGTTTGTGCGGAGCTCTGCCCCCTTGTCCTTCAGGCAGCGCACCAGCGCGTCCGCCAGCGCGGCCGAGCCGCCAACCGGCACGCCCGACGGGTAGGCGTGCACGAACCCCGGCATGTTGTAGAGGATGATGCCGGTGCCCTTCTCCTCCGGCGCGACGAGCATCTCGGCCGCGAACTTGAGGAGGTGCACCTTCACCTTGTCGCTTTCGAACCACTCCTCGACGATGTCGCGCATCGACCGACTCATCGCGAGCATCAGCGCGCGGCCTTCCGCCGACTGGTCGAGCAGCGCCCAGAACGGGCCCTGCGGCACCGGCGGCACGAACATGCCTTCGACCATCAGCGGCAGCAATTTCGCCGATTCCGCCGCGAAGCGCCGATAGGCGTCGGCGTCGGCGGGCGAGACCGCGGCGATGGAGGCGCAGGTGCGGTCGAGATCCTGGTAGGTGACGATCGACGTGTCGTCGTCGAAGATGGTGGAGAACACGCCCTCGGGATAGACGTATTTGAGCCCGTACTTGGCGATCAGCCCCAGCTCGTCGTTCCGGATCAGCGGGTTTGCCTGGATCACCACGTGCGTCGCCGAATGCAGATCGTGGCGGTAGCCCGGCGCCGCCACCTCGGCCGTCGCGACGCCGCCACCGAAATAGTCGTTGCGCTCGCAGACGAGCACCTTCTGGCCGGCCTTCGCCAGATACGCCGCCGCGATCAAACCGTTATGGCCCGAGCCCACGACGACGATGTCGAAATCCGCGGCCATCACAGCATCACGTCGCCGGCGCCGGGGAAGCCGAACAGCGTCGCACCCCAGTTGCGCCCGTGCGCGTCGGCCTGGTTGGCGTAGTGCTGGCGGGCCGCGGTGATGTCGGCAAGGAGCGCGCCGAACGGCTTGTCGGCGGCGAGCCCGCCCGCGCCTGCGGCCTTGAACAGCCGGGCGGCGTGGGCGACGCAGCGGTCTGTCGCCTGGGCCGACTGGAACTTGTACTTCACCCGCTCGTCGAGTGGCGGCACCTCGTCGCGCGCCGCATAGCGGGCGAGGTTGGCGAAGTTGCGGTGCAGGATCGTCGTCATCTCGTCGATGGCGGATGCCGCCTCGGCGCAGGCGAGCTGGACCATCGGGTCCTCGGCGGTGCGCGACCCGGTAGCGGTGCGCCGCTCCTTCGCGTAGCCGATGATGGAATCGAGCATCGCCTGCAACGCGCCGATCGACGCGGTCGAGGCGCCGCGGAAGAAAAGCTGTCCGACGGGCAGGCGGTAGAGCGCGGACGTATTGACCGCGCGCCCCGGCCCGTCGCAGTTGAAATTGTCGGTGAAGCGCTGGGTGCGCCATTCCGGCACGAACGCGCCCTTCACCACCAAATCCTTGCTGCCGGTCGCCTGCAACCCGATCACCTGCCAGGAACCGTGGTCGACCTCGATCTCCGCCATCGGCACCAGGAACAGCCGCCCCTCGACCGGCGTGCCGTCCGCCGCCTTCACGACAGAGCCCAGGATGGCCCAGTCGGCATGGTCGCACCCGCTGGCGTATTTCCAGCGGCCGGTAATCTCGAACCCGTCGCGGGCCGCGCGCGCCTCGCCCGCCGGGATCAGCGATGAGCACATCAGCGCGTCGGGATTCTCGCCCCACACCGCTTGTTGCGCGCGGTCGTCGAAAAGCGCGAGCTGGGCCGGGTGCACCCCGACGATGCCATGCACCCAGCCGGCCGACATGTCGCCTTCCGACAGCACGAGCTGGACGTTGGAGAACGCGTCGGGGCCCAGCTCGAACCCGCCCCAGCGCCGCGGCTGATAGATGCGGAAAAGCCCGGCCGCGCGCATCGCCGCAACGACCTGGCGCGAGAGGCAGCGCGCCACGCGTCCCGCGGCCGCCGCCGCGGCGATCTGCGGGATCAGTGCGCGGGCACGGCAGACAAGCTCTTCGGCCGCCGGCCCGTCGGAAAGTTCGGTCGCTGGCATGGCATCCCCTGACATTGCGCGGGGATTATAGCGGCGCTCCCGCGGAACGGGAGAAGCGGAAGATTTCGACGGCAGACCGCATCAGATATGAATCGCGCGGCCGGCACAGGCGAGGGCGGCCTCGCGCACCGCCTCGTTGAGCGTCGGGTGGGCGTGCGAGGTGCGGGCGATGTCCTCGGACGAGGCCGAGAATTCCATCGCCAGCGCGAGCTCGGCGATCATCGTACCGGCGTCGGGCGCGACGATGTGCGCGCCGAGCAGCCGGTCGGTGGCCTTGTCCGCCAGCAGCTTCACCAGGCCCTCGGTCTCGCCGTTGGCGCGGGCGCGCGAGTTCGCCGTCATCGGGAACTTGCCGGTGTTGTAAGCGATGCCGTCCTTCTTCAACTGCTCCTCGGTGCGGCCGACCGACGCCGCCTCGGGCCAAGTGTAGACCACGGCCGGAATCGCATCGTAGTCGATGTGCCCCGACTGGCCCGCCATCATTTCGACGCAGACGGAGCCCTCGTCCTCCGCCTTGTGGGCGAGCATCGGGCCGGGGATCACGTCGCCGATGGCGAAGATGCCGGGGACGTTCGTCTCGAACCGCTCGTTCACGCGGACGAAGCCGCGGTTGTCGCGGACGACGCCGAGGTCGTCGAGCCCCAGCCCTTCGGTAAAGGGCACGCGCCCGACCGCGACCAGCACCACGTCGGCGTCCATCTTCTCGCGGTCGCCGCCCTTGGCGGGCTCGAGCTCGAGCGCGACGGCGTTGCCGTTCGCCTTGGCCGACGCGACCTTGGTCGCGGTGCGGAAGGAAAGCCCCTGCTTTTCGAGCGACCGGCGCATGACGCGCGCGAGCTCGCCGTCCATGTTGGGCAGGATGGAGTCCAGGAACTCGACGACCGTCACCTTTGCGCCCAACCGCGCCCAGACCGAGCCCATCTCAAGCCCGATATAGCCGCCGCCGACCACCACCATGCGCTTCGGCACCGCGCCGAGCGCGAGCGCGCCGGTGGACGAGACGATGCGCTTCTCGTCGATCGCGATGCCAGGAAGCTTCGCCGAATCCGACCCGGTGGCGATCAGGATGCGCGCGCAGGTGATCGTGCGCTCGGCCTTGCCGTTCTCGGTGACCGCGACCTGGCCGGGCGCGGCGATGCGGCCCATCGCGTCGATCCAGTCGATCTTGTTCTTGCGGAACAGGAACGCGACGCCGTCGGTGAGCCCCTTCACCACCTCATCCTTGCGCGTCATCATCTGGTCGAGATCTAGCGCGGCGCCGGCGATCTTCACCCCGTGCCGGGCGAGCCCGTCCTTCGCCTCGGCGAATAAGTGCGAGGAGTGCAGCAGCGCCTTGGACGGGATGCAGCCGACGTTGAGGCAGGTGCCGCCGAGAGCGCCGCGCTTTTCGACGCATGCGACCTTCATCCCGAGCTGGGCGGCGCGGATCGCGGCAACGTAGCCGCCAGGGCCCCCTCCGATGACGATCAGGTCGTAGTCGGCCATCAACTCGGCCCTCAGTAAGACAGCGAGCCCGACGGCCGGTCGTAGGACGGTCGCACGCTGGGCTGCGGAATGGGGGGTGGGGGCGGGGGCGGCGCGCTTCGGTAGTCCTCAAGCGCGGGCGGGCGCGCGCCGGGCGGCTGGGCCGACGGCGCCTCGCCTTTCAGCGCGGGATACTGGCCGAGGTCGCGATAGGGCTGCTGGTGCTCGAGATGCTCGTAACTGGGGCCGAGCTTGCGTTGCTCCTGCTCGATGTTGTGCGGCACGAAGGGGTTCGCATCCTGCGCCTCTGCCGCCACGCCCGAAAGCAACGAAATCGTGATGAGCGCCCCTGCCACGATCCGCACGCTCATAGGCCGAGGAGGAGCCGCTCGGGCGCCTCGATGGCGCCCTTCACGCGGACGAGGAAGGTCACGGCCTCGCGCCCGTCGACAATGCGGTGGTCGTAGGAGAGCGCGAGATACATCATCGGCCGCACCACCACCTGGTCGTCGACCACGACCGGGCGCTTCTCGATCTTGTGCATGCCGAGGATGCCCGACTGCGGCGGGTTGAGGATCGGCGTGGAGAGAAGCGAGCCGTACACGCCGCCGTTCGAGATGGTGAAGGTGCCGCCGGTCAGATCCTCGATGGCGAGCTTGCCGTCGCGCGCCTTCCTGCCATAGGCCTCGATCGCCTTCTCGACCTCGGAAAATGACATGTGGTCGGCATCGCGGATGACGGGCACGACCAGCCCCTGCTCGGTGCCCACCGCGACGCCGACGTCGCAGTAGTGCCGGTAGACGATGTCCTCGCCGTCGATCTCGGCGTTGACGGCCGGGATGTCCTTGAGCGCCGCGATGCACGCCGCGACGAAGAACGACATGAAGCCGAGCCGCACGCCGTGCTTCTTCTCGAACGCCTCGCCGTAGGTCTTGCGCGCCGCCATCACGGCCGACATGTCCACCTCGTTGAAGGTGGTGAGCACGGCGGCGTTATTCTGCGCCTCCTTCAGCCGCTCGGCGATGCGCCGGCGCAGCCGCGTCATCCGCACCCGCTCCTCGCGCCGCTCGCCGGCGGGCGCAGCCGGCGCGGGCTTCGGCTCTTCCCTTTCAAGATGGGTCAGCACGTCGCCCTTGGTTAGGCGGCCGCCCTTGCCGGTGCCCTCGATCGCGGACGGCTCGACCCCGGTCTCGGCGACCAGCTTGCGCACGGCGGGCGAGAGGGGTTGCTCGGCGGGCTTCGCTGCCGCCGGGGCGGGCTTCGCTTCCGCGGGCTTCGGTTTCGCCTCCGCTTGCGCTGCGGCGGCCGGCTTGGGCGCCGCGGGCTTCGCCGCGCCGGCGCCCGCCCCATCGATGCGGCCGAGCAGCGCGCCGACCTCGACGTTCGCGCCGGCCTCGGCCAGGATCTCCGCGAGCATGCCGGCCGCCTGGGCGTTGACCTCGAGCGTCACCTTGTCGGTCTCGAGCTCGACCAGCGGCTCGTCCACCTCCACCGTGTCGCCCACCTTCTTGAACCATTGGGCGACGGTGGCCTCGGTCACCGATTCGCCGAGTGTGGGGACCTTGATGTCGGTTGCCATCGCGATGTCCGTCAGTTGGCGAGCGCCGCGTCCACGAGACGCTTCTGTTCGGCGTTGTGGCGCTTGTACGAGCCGGTCGCCGTCGCCGCCGACTCGGGCCGACCGACATAGCGCGGCCGCTTCGCCTTGATGTCGAGCCCGGCGAGCACCGCCTCGATGCGCCGGTCCATGTAGGTCCAGCCGCCCATGTTCTCGGGCTCCTCCTGGCACCACACCACCTCGGCGTTCGGGTACTTGGCGAGCTCGGCCGAAAGCGAGCGCTGCGGCAGCGGGTAGAGCTGCTCGACGCGCACCAGCGCGACATCTTCGATGCCGGCGTCGGCACGCTGGGCGAGCAGGTCGTAGTAGACCTTGCCCGCGCACAAGACGACACGGCGCACTCTACCGCAATCCAGCGCCCCCGTCTCGCCGAGCACGCGGTGGAAGCACGAGCCCGGCCCCATCGCCGCGACCTTGGAGACGGCGAGCTTGTGGCGCAGCAGCGACTTGGGCGTCATCACCACGAGGGGCTTGCGGAACTTGCGGTGGATCTGGCGGCGCAGCACGTGGAAATACTGCGCCGGCGTGGAGGGATAGACGACCTGCCAGTTGTCGCCGGCGGAAAGCTGGAGATAGCGTTCGAGCCGCGCCGAGGAATGCTCCGGACCCTGGCCTTCGTAGCCGTGCGGCAAAAGCATGACGAGGCCCGACATGCGCAGCCACTTGGCCTCGGCCGAGCAGATGAACTGGTCGATTATCGGCTGGGCGCCGTTGGCGAAGTCGCCGAACTGCGCCTCCCACAGGATCAGCGCATCGGGCGCGGTGAGCGAGTAGCCGTACTCGAAGCCGAGCACGCCGCATTCCGACAAGGGCGAGTCGAGCGCGACGAAACGCGCCTGGCCCGGCTTGACGTGGGCGAGCGGCAGGTAGCGCTCGCCGGTCTTCTGGTCGATCAGTGCGGCGTGGCGCTGCGAGAAGGTGCCGCGCGCCGAATCCTGTCCCGACAGGCGCACCATGTGGCCTTCGGCCAGGAGGGAGCCGAACGCGATTGCCTCGGCGGTCGCCCAGTCGAATTCCCTCGCCCGTCTCGATCAATTCGCGCCGTCCTTCGAGGATTCGGCCGAGCCGCGGATGCAGGTTGAAGCCCGCCGGCACGCGCGTGGTGGCGAGGCCGATCTCGCGGACGACGTCGAGCGGCAAGTCCGTCTCGCCGCGCCGGTCCTCGACCGTCGGCGCCTGCTCGTAGCCCGCCCACACGCCCTCCAGCCAGTCGGCCTTGTTGGGCTTGTAGGTCTTCGACGCCTCGAAATCCTGGTCGAGCCGGGCGCGGAACGAATCGACCAGTGCCTTGGCCTCGTCCTCGCCCATCAGCCCCTGGTCGGCCAGTTCCTGGGCATAGAGCGTGCGGGTCGTCGGGCGCTTGGCAATGGCAGCGTACATCAAAGGCTGGGTGTAGGACGGTTCGTCGCCCTCGTTGTGGCCGTGGCGGCGATAGGCCCACATGTCGATGACCACGTCCTTGCGGAACTGGTGCTTGAACTCCATCGCCACGCGGCAGACATGCAGCACCGCCTCCACGTCGTCGCCGTTGACGTGGAAGATCGGCGCCTGGACGATCTTGCCCATCTCCGACGGGTAGGGCGACTTGCGCGCCTGCGACGGGTTGGTGGTGAACCCGATCTGGTTGTTGACGATGAAATGGATCGTCCCGCCGGTCCAGTAGCCGCGCAGCCCCGAGAGCTCGAACGTCTCGGCGACCAGCCCCTGGCCGGCGAATGCCGCGTCGCCGTGCATTAGGAGGCCGAGCACCTTGCGCCGGTCGCGATGGTCGCCGAGCTGGCGCTGCTTGGCGCGCACGCGGCCCATCACCACCGGGTCGACCAGCTCCAGGTGCGACGGGTTGGCGTTGAGCGACAGATGCACCTTCTTGCCGTCGAACTCGCGGTCGGCCGAGGTGCCGAGATGGTACTTCACGTCGCCCGAGCCCTCGACATCGTCGGGGTGGGCGGAGTTGCCCTGGAATTCGGAGAAGATCGCGGCGAACGGCTTGTTCATCACGTTGGCCAGCACGTTGAGCCGGCCGCGGTGCGGCATGCCGATCACCACCTCTTCGACGCCGAGCTGGCTGCCGCGCTTTAGGATCTGTTCGAGCGCGGGGATCAGCGCCTCGGCGCCCTCGAGCCCGAAGCGCTTGGTGCCGGTGTACTTGACCTGCAGGAATTGCTCGAACACCTCGGCCTGGGTGAGGCGCTCGAGGATGGTCTTCTTGCCGAGCTCGGTGAACTCGGTGCGGTTGTGGATCGCCTCGATGCGCTCCTGGATCCAGGCCTTCTGGTCGGCCTCCTGGATGTGCATGTATTCGACGCCGATATGGCCGCAATAGGTGGCGCGCACCCGCGCGATGATCTCGCGCAAAGTGGGCGTGTCGAGCCCCAGCACGCCGTCGATGAAGATGCGCCGCTCGAGATCGGCCTCCGTAAACCCATAGGTCGCGGGGTCGAGCTCGGGGTGCAGCACCGCCTGCTGCAGGCCCAGCGGATCGAGGTTGCAGGCGAGGTGGCCGCGCACCCGGTGCGAGCGGATCAGCATCAGCGCGCGGATCGAGTTCGTGCGCGGCCCGGCGCACGTCGTCCGGCGTCGCCGCCGTCGCCGCGCCGGCCGCGCCGTTGGCCCTGGCGGCGCCATTCGCCGCGCCGATCACGCGCGCGTCGCGCGGCGCCCAGGACGCGCCCTCCAGCTCCTTCAGGACGGCCGGCGCCTCGTCGGCGAGCGAGGCGAAGAAGTCGCGCCACGCCGGATCGACCGCGTCCGGGTCCTTCGCGTAACGGGCGTGCAGCTCCTCGATGAAGTCGGCGTTGGCGCCGGCGAGAAACGAGCTTCGCTCAAAGTCGATCGTGCTGGTCATGGGCCCTTACCGGCGCGCGCACGCGCGCCCCGGCGACGGGTCGGGGTGGGGCGCGCGGATCACTGCTACACAGTTAGAATGTGACGCTAGCCCTTCAAGACCTTTAACATGGTCGAGCCGAGCGCCGCAGGCGAGTCGGCGACCGCGATGCCGGCCGACTTCATCGCCTCGATCTTGTCCGACGCGCCGCCGCGCCCGCCGGAGATGATGGCCCCGGCGTGGCCCATGCGCCGGCCGGGCGGCGCGGTGACGCCGGCGATAAAGCCCACCACCGGCTTCTTGGTGTTCGACTTGCGCAGGAACTCGGCCGCGTCCTCCTCGGCCGCCCCGCCGATCTCGCCGATCATGACGATGCCCTCGGTCTCCGGATCCTTAAGGAACATCTCCAGAACGTCGATGAAGTTGGTGCCGTTCACCGGATCGCCGCCGATGCCGACGCAGCTCGACTGGCCGAGCCCGGCGGCCGTGGTCTGCGCCACCGCCTCATACGTCAGCGTGCCGGAGCGCGACACGATGCCGACCTTGCCGCGCTTGTGGATGTGGCCCGGCATGATGCCGATCTTGCACTCGTCCGGCGTGATGACGCCCGGGCAGTTGGGCCCGATCAGCCGCGTGGCCGAGCCCGTGAGGGCCCGCTTGACCCGCACCATGTCGAGGACCGGGATGCCCTCGGTGATGCAGACCACCAGCGGCAGCCCCGCGTCGATCGATTCCAGGATCGCGTCGGCGGCGAATGGCGGCGGCACGTAGATCACCGAGGCGCTGGCGCCGGTCCTGGCGACCGCCTCGTCCACCGTATCGAAGACGGGGAGGTCGAGGTGCCGCGTGCCGCCTTTTCCGGGTGTCACGCCCCCCACCATCTTGGTGCCGTAGGCGATCGCCTGCTCGGAATGGAAGGTGCCCTGGGCGCCGGTGAAGCCCTGGCAGATGACCTTCGTGTTCTTGTCGACGATGATGGACATTACGCCGCCTCCTTCACCGCCTTGACGACCTTCTGGGCGGCGTCGGCGAGGTTGTCGGCGGAGACGATGGGAAGGCCGGACTCGCCCAGGATCTTCTTGCCCAGCTCGACGTTGGTGCCTTCCAGCCGGACCACCAGCGGCACGTGGAGCCCGACGTCCTTGGCGGCGGCCACGACGCCTTCGGCGATCACGTCGCAGCGCATGATGCCGCCGAAGATGTTGACCAGCAGCCCCTCGACGTTCGGGTCGGCGAGGATCAGCTTGAACGCGGCGGTCACCCGTTCGCGCGTCGCACCGCCGCCCACGTCGAGGAAGTTGGCGGGCGAGCCGCCATAGAGCTTGATGATGTCCATCGTCGCCATGGCGAGCCCGGCGCCGTTCACCATGCAGCCGATATTGCCGTCGAGCTTGACGTAGTTAAGGTCGTGCTTGGCAGCCTCGAGCTCGGCCGGGTCCTCCTCGTCCTCGTCGCGCAGCCCGGCCACGTCCTTGTGGCGGAACAGCGCGTTGTCGTCGAAGTTCATCTTGGCGTCGAGTGCGATGACCGCATCCTGCTTGGAGACGACCAGCGGATTGATCTCGACGATCGAGGCGTCGAGGTCGGTGAAGGCGCGGTACATGCCGAGCATGAAGCGCGTGGCAGCCGCGACCTGCGCACCCTTGAGCCCGAGCCCGAAGGCGAGCTTGCGCGCGTGGAAGGGCTGCATGCCGGTCGCCGGGTCGATGGCGACGCGGAGAATCTTCTCGGGCGATTTCGCCGCCACCTCCTCGATCTCGACCCCGCCTTCGGACGACGCCATCGCCGTGATCCGCCCGGTCGCGCGGTCGACCAGCATGCCGAGATAGAGCTCGCGCGCGATGTCGCAGCCCTCCTCGACATAGACGCGCTTGACCTCGCGCCCCTCGGGGCCGGTCTGGTGGGTGACCAGGTTCATCCCGATCATCTGCTGGGCGAGCGACGCCACCTCGTCGGGCGACTTGGCGAGCTTCACGCCGCCGCCCTTGCCGCGCCCGCCCGCGTGGATCTGGGCCTTCACCACCCAGACGGCGCCGCCGAGCTCGTTGGCGCGGCCCTTCGCCTCGTCCGGCGTGTAGGCGACACCGCCCTTGGGCACCGCGACGCCGTATTTTGCGAGCAGCGCCTTGGCCTGATATTCGTGGATGTTCATGGCGAACCGATCGTTGCGCCGGGAATGGGAGGTGCGGCCGGAGCCGCGGGCGCGTACCTACCGCGTTTCGCCCGGAAGGGCAAGGGCGGGCGGTCCTCGGTTTGGACAGGATGGCGCAAGGCGGCTAGGATTGAGCAAACGAGGGGGAGGACGGAGATGGCGAAGGCGGCGAATCTGAGGTCGCGCGGCAAGGCCCGGACCAACCCGCGCACGGTCGCGAAGAAATACCGCATGCGCGTCGACGACGACGTGATGGTCGTCATGCCCGACGGGGTGCGCATCGCCTGCCGCATCTACCGGCCGGACGCCGAGGAGCAGTTCCCGACGCTCTACGCGGCCTCTCCCTATCAGTACCAGTACGACCACGTGCCCGCCCTTCCCCTGTTCCCGTGGAAGGAGACCGGGCCGATCGAGTTCTACGTCTCGCGCGGCTACGCCTACGTGCACGCCGACGTGCGCGGCTCCGGCCGGTCGGAGGGCGACTACGACTTCTTGTCCAGGACCGAGCAGATGGACAGCTACCACATGATCGAGTGGATCGCCGATCAGCCCTGGTCCAACGGCAAGATCGGCGGCATCGGACAGTCCTATTTCGGCTTCTCGCAGTGGCTAATGGCGGTGAACCGGCCGCCCCACCTCACCTGCATCGCGCCCTATGACGCGCTGATCGACCCCTATCGCTGCCACGGCTTCCACGGCGGCATCTACTGCGGCTACCGCACCATGTGGTACATCGGCGTGCGTGCCAATGCGCTGCACCGTCCGCCCGACCAGCGGCGCGGCAAGGCGATGACCACCGACACCGGCTTCGACCTGACCTACCACGACACCGACAATTCGTGGTGGAAGGAGCGCTCGGCCTTCGAGCGCATCGATCGGATCGACATCCCGGTGCTGTCGATCGGCCACTGGGCGAAGAAGGCGCTGCACCTGCGCGGCAACATCGTCGGCTTCGAGCACACTCAGACCAAGGACAAGAAGCTGGTCGTCACCGATTTCCGCACCCAGAACGAGGTGCACCACGCTTTCGATACCGAGGAATTCCACGCCAAGTGGCTGCTGCCCTTCTACGACCGGTACCTCAAGGGCATCGACAACGGCTACGAGAAGCTCCCGGCGGTCAGGGCGGGGATGCAGGGCACCGACGGCGAGTGGCGCGAGGAGGCCGAGTGGCCGCCCAAATCGGCCAAGATGACGCCGTTCTATCTGCGCCGGAAGAAGTCGGGCAGCCTCACCTCGCTCAACGACGGAAGCCTCACGCCCGAGGCGCCGTCGCGGGCCGAGGGTTCGACCTCGTACAGCTACCCCGACCACGAGTGGGTGAGCGGCGTGGTGGCGATGGGGCCGAACGGCCCCGATCCCCTGAAGCGCGTGCTGACCTGGACGTCGGCGCCGCTGGACCGTGACATCGACATACTGGGGCCGATCCTGCTGGAGCTGTGGGCCTCCTCAGACCAGTCGGACACCGACTTCATCGTGAAGCTCGCCGACCAGTTCCCGCAGTCCGAGGAGGACCGCAAGAAGGGGCTGCAGCCGCGCTCGTTCAACGTGTCGAAGGGCTGGCTCAAGGCATCGCACCACACGACCAGGAATCCGGCGCGCTCCAAGCCCTACTGGCCGTATTACGACCACGACGACCCCAGGCCGCTCGATAAGAACAAGCCCTACAAGTTCGAGATCGAGGTGCTGCCGGCCGGCTATCGCTTCAAGGCGGGCCACCGCATCCGGGTCGAGCTCGCCAACGGGGACTCGCCGATCACCGACGCGGTGTGGACGCATCCCTACCATCCGTCGAAGATCGGCTCGGACACGGTCTACCATTCGGAAGCGCGGCCCTCGCGCATCTTCCTGCCCGTGGTGGGGCGTCGCCGGCCGGCCCGGTAGGCTTGTCCACAGTGCGCGCGACGGGCTAACATCTGTCTGCAAAGCAGGAACGGAGGCCCGAATCAGGCCCAGGCGAGGCAAACCCCGAAGGGAGAACACAATGAACGCAAGAAAATTCGCGATGCTCGCGGCGCCGCTCGCGGCATCCGTGGCGCTGGCGGCCAACCCGGCCGGCGCGGAGACGATCAAGATGGTCGCCGTGGCGGGCGCGCCGCCGCAGGTGTCGAACGTCAAGGCGCTGCACGACTTTTTCATCCCGCTGGTGGACAAGCGCATCGCCGCCTCGGGCAAGGATTTCAAGATCGAGTGGACCCAGGCCTATGCCTCGACCCTCGCCAACCTCAACGAGGTGTTCGAGGCGGTCGAGCAGAACATCGGCCAGGTCGGCGTGATCCTGAAGAATTTCGAGGAATCGAAGCTCGCGCTCGACCAGGTGAGCTACATGGTGCCGTTCACCGACGCGACGCCCGAACAGGCGATCGCGATCGATACCGACATGCGCGAGAAGATCCCGGCGCTGAACAAGCAGTATACCAACCACAACCAGGTCGTGCTGACGAGCTCCGCATCGGCCGGGTCGGACATGTTCACCACCTTCCCGCTGAAGGGTGTGGAAGGGTTGAAAGGCCACAAGATCGGCGCGTCGGGCGCGATGGGCCAGTATTTGCGCGGCACCGGCGCGGTCGTCGTCAACTCGGCGATGATGCAATCCTACACGTCGATCCGGAACGGCGTTTACGAGGGCTACCCGATCAGCGTCACGCTGGTCGTGCCGTTCCGCACCTACCAGGTCGCGAAGTACCATCTCGCCGTGGATTTCGGCGCCACGCCGACCACCACGCTGACCGTGAACGAGGGCGCGTTCAAGAAGCTGCCCGACTTCGTGCAGAAGATCTTCCGCGAAACGGCCGAGGACTACTGGAAGGGCAACATGAAGATCGACGACGAGCGCTACAAGAAGTTCGTCGGCATCCTGAAGAAGTCCGGCGTGAAGACCACCGTCCTGTCGCAGGACGGCCGGCGCAAGTGGGCGATGCTGCTGCCCAACATCGCGCAGGAGTGGGCGCACGCGCGCGACAAGGACGGTTTGCCCGGATCGCTCGTGCTCAAGACCTACATGGACGAGCTGCGTTCGCGGCACATCTTCGTCGCCCGCGAGTGGGACAAATCGTCGTAACGCTGTCGACGAACGAGGAGAGTGGAACGGCGGCCCATCGCGGCCGCCGTTTCGATTCCGGGGGGCAAACCAGAGAGACTGGCTGCGAGCGGCCTTCGCCTACCGTCCCGCGCGGTCGGCGAGACGGACGGAGCGAACCCAGCCGCCGGCCGAGGCGCGCTTGCCCGGCGGGGCGGCGGGCTGTGGCGCCGCGGGCGTCGCCGCCTCGTCGGGCGCGAAGGGCATGGGGTGCTGGGTGTCCATGGTCGACACGCCCGGTGCCTGCGGAATGTGCCCGATGTGGTAGTTGTGGCAGGTCACGCAGGAATCCGGCGCCTTGCCCGCCACGTGGCAGTCGGCGCACAGCGCCCGCTTGATCGGCTTGAACGACGCAGCGAACACGTTCGGGTTGCCCTGCTTGTAGGTGGCGGCGAAGTCGCCCTTCTGGTCGAGCTCGTGGCAGGTCTTGCAGCCCTGCATCGCGAACAGATTGAGGTGCGGCTCGTGCGCGAATGTGGTGAAGCCGTGCTCCTCGCGGTTGGGCCAGCGCGGATACCATTGCACCAGGCGTGCGCCGTTCGCGCTACGGTCGATCGAGTGGCACTTGGCGCAGACGCCCGGTGCGGCCGGATCGGTGAGCCCGCCGAACAGCTTGGCCGCCGCACCGTCCGGGTCGGTCGCGCGCGCGCCCGCCACGTCCATCCAGGCATGCAGGAACGGGTCGGCGTGGCCGATCGGGCGGTAGAACAGCGTGTAGTAGAGCCGGTACCAGCCGCCGCCGAGCGCCGCCCACTGCTCGCCATCGACCGGCTTGGGCGGCTCGGGCTTTTCCGGCGTGGGCTGGGCCGCCGCCGGGGCCGGCTGGGCCGGAGCGCCGCCGAGGATGCCGCCGCCCAGGATCGCGCCGCTATTGCCGCTCTTTGGCGCGGGCGCGCTGCCGCCTAGAATTCCGCCGCCGCCGAGAATCGAACCGTGGTCCTCGGACTTCGGCGCGGGCGCGCCGCCGCCGCCCAGGATGCCGCCGCCGCCGAGGATCGAACCGTGGTCCTCGGACTTCGGCGCGGGCGCGCCGCCGCCGCCCAGGATGCCGCCGCCGCCGAGGATTGAACCGTGGTCCTCCGGCTTGGGCGCAGGCGCACCGCCGCCGCCCAGGATGCCGCCGCCGCCGAGGATTGAGCCGTGGTCCTCCGGCTTGGGCGCAGGCGCACCGCCGCCGCCCAGGATGCCGCCGCCGCCGAGGATCGAGGCATGGCCGACGCCGGTGGCGGGGGCGGGGGCGCCGGGGGCGGGCGTGGCCGGCGCGCTGGCCCGGGGCGCGGGCTTCGGCCGCTTCATCGGGACTTTCTTACCTTCGCGATGGCGCGTCACCTCGTCGGCGAGGTGGGGGAACCAGTCCTTCTCGGCCGAGCGGATGGCCGCGGGCGGCAGGCCGCCGAGGAGCGCCGGCGGTGTCTTGGCGACCGCCTTGGCGCCGTCGCCCATCGCCGCCTCGGCGATCACCACGGGCCCCTTCGTGGAGAGGTCGTAAAGGAGACCCTTGATCGCCCAGGCGATGTCCGTCGCAGCCGCGATCTGGGCCGGCGTCGCACCCGAAAGGTCGTCGAGCCCGACGGAGCCCAGCGTCGCCAGATCCTTCTTCGTTTTGGGGCGCGTCGACAGCATGAAGCGCAGGAACGGTGTCATCGGGTTCTGCGCGTCGTCCGGCCACTCGCCGATCGCCGCGCCCTTCTGGCGCAGCGTGGCGAGGTCGAGCGCCGGCACGTTGAGGACGGCGATGCCCTTGTCGCCCACCGCCTCCTTGCCGCGGATCTGGTCGGAATGGCAGGCGCCGCAGGCGGTCTCGAACGGCTTCACAACCATGGCGCGGCCGGCCGGCCCCATCGCATGACAAGCAGTGCACGACGACGGCACCAGCGCCTTGTCCGCCATGGCGAAGTCTTTGTTGTAGTGCGCGGCGTGGTCGAAAGCGATCCGCGTGCGGCGGTGGAACGGGAAACCGCGGAAGTCGGGATGGCCGTCGGCGAGTGACGCGAAGGTCCGGACGTGGCAGGTCTGGCACGCCGCGTTGCCAATGTTGGTGAGCGAGGCCGCGATGCCCTTGTGCTCGCGGTGGCAGTTGGCGCAGGCGAGATCGCCCTTGGCGATGTCGGGCAGGGGCGGCACCGCGAGCGCGGCCGGCGTGGCCGCGCCCGCCGCGCCGGCGGCGACATCGCGGCGCAGCTTCGTCAGGGTGGCGGCGGCGAGGCCGTGCGCCATCAGCGGGTGGCTGCCGATATCGTGGCAGGCAAGGCACGGCTTCGCCGCCGCCGCCGGAAGCTGGTCCCCGACCGCAGCGTGCACCCAGGCGACCGGTCCGGCGGCGAAGCCGGTGTGGCAGGTGGCGCAGTCCTGGATGCCGGCGTGCTGGGCGGTGAGGTGGCCCGGCTCGACCAGCCACTGCGCCGCCTTGTCGCCGCCGAGCAGGATGGCGAGAAGCCCGAGCAGGCTGGCGACCGCGAGGCGCGCGATCTGGCCGCGCCGCGCGCGCTGGCTGCGCACCGGCACGCAGGGCGGGATCGGGCAGGCGCAGGTGCCGTCGGCGCGCGGCCCGTCGGCGCACTTGCCGCCGGCCGACGGTGCGCGCGTGCATTCCCACCGGTCGCCCTCGCGCTGGGGCCGGCATTCGAACGTCGCCTGGCAGTGGCCGCGCCGGTCGGGCCCGATGCGGCAGGGCTGGCCGAGCGCGACCCGGCCGCAGATCCACGGCTGATTCGGCCGTTCGTAGCGGCTGACCAGATGGCTGAAGGATTGCAGTCGGATCATGGCGAAGTCGCGCGTTCGCGATACTTTATCGTCGTCGGCGCCACCCCGGCCCGGCGCGGCGCGACCTTACCATCCCGGCGGCCCGGGCGTCCGCTCTTTCTGTGCCTAGAACCGGCCGAACGCATAGACCAGGACGATGTGCAGGGCGATCAGCAGGAAGATGCCGTAGGCCAACGGGATGTGCAGAAACAGCCAAGCCCGGAGAAGGGCGACCAGCGCATACTGGTGATCGAGATTGTCCTTGGCGATCACCCGCTCCTCGATCGCGTGCAGGGTCTCGCGCCCCTCCGGATTGAGGTAGCGCTCGAGCGCGCGCAGCTCGCGGACCAGCCGGTCGAGCGGCTTGTGCGAGTCGATGAGGTGCGACCAGAAATTGCGCGGCCCGGCCATGTAGGGGGCGATTCGGTCGCGATACATGTCCACCAGGAGCGGCGCGCCGATTTCGCCGACCGAGCGGGCGGCGAGCTCCGCCGCTTCGTCGGCGAGCTGCAGGCGGAAGCCGTTCAGCCGATCGAACATGATGTACTCGCCGCGCTCGCGGACGCGCGGCGCGATCGACCGCTCCATGAAGATGCCGACGATGCCCGACACGGACAGGACGACGAAGAACCACCACAGAGCCTGGTTGAACGTGCCGCCGGGATAGCGGAACTGGGTGTGCAGCGCGAACACGAACACCGCGAGCCAGCCGACATAGATGTGGAGCTGCATCCACGAAGCGGCGCTGAGCGCCGGGATCATCGGGATTTTCTTGCGCGCGTTGAACAGCGCCAGGAAGATCAGCGCCGCGGTCAGCGCCCAGCCCGAAACGAAGTGCAGGTTCATCAAGGGCGGCGCCCGCAACTCGCCGAGCACGATCAGCCCGGCGACGAGCAGCGTCACCAGGACGTTGCGGGTGCGCCGCCGAGCGAAGGCGATCATCGGTCGATCCACCTCGCGAGCGCCGCCTGATCGCGCATATCCATGCGGACCAGCGCGTCGTGCGGGCAGGCGCGCTGGCAGGCCGGGCCGCCGAGCTGGTCCGTGCACAGATCGCACTTGGTCGCCTTCATGATCGGGGCGTTGGTCGCCTCGTCGACGATGAAGCCGCCGTCGGGATTGCGGATCTCGACCAGCCGGATGTTGTTGTACGGGCACGAGGCGGCGCAGGTGCCGCAACCGATGCAGGTGGTGTCGTTGATGATCACCCGCCCGTCCTCGGACCGGCGGTGGATGGCGCCCGTCGGGCAGCCGATCAGGCACACCGGGTCCTGGCAGTGCATGCAGGCGTTGGCGATCATCAGCTTGCCGTGCTCGGCGCCGTGACGCACGAAGCGCGGGTTGTTGTCGTGCGCCGCGGCGCAGGCGCGCACGCAGTCGTCGCAGCCGACGCAGCGCTCGGTGTTGATCATCATCGTGGCGGTGCCGTTGACGATGCGCCGATCCACCAGGAAGTTGATCAGCGAGTGGTCGAGCGAGCCGGAGAAGTCGCGCCCGCTGGTCAGCGCCTCGTACCGCTCGGGGCTGAGGTTGGGCAGAACGTACTGCTCCACCAGGGCGGTCGGCACGCGCAATATGTCGACGTAGCCGATCGCGGTGAGCGAGTGGCGGTAGGCGAGCGGGCCGCCGTTCTTCCAGTGGTCGTATACCTCCTCGAGGCCGAACACGTCGTTCTTCATCTCGCAGCGCATGGTGCGATGCCCGTAGCCCAGCTTCTCGGAGACCCGCGCGAAGCCCGACCGGATCAGGATCAGCCCGTCCGCATACTCGCCCTCGTTGACGATGGTCGGCTCGCGCTCGATCACCAGGCTCTCGTCCGCCTCCTCGATCTGGCGCTTGAAGGCCGAGAACCACTCGAACTCGCCATAGGTCTCGAACTGCGTCTCGGCGATGATCTCGGCGAGCGCCGCGGCGTCGAGGTGGTCGAACAGCGGCGATTCCGCGAGGTGGCTTTGCAGCGAGCGCGTGCGATAGAGATCGTCGATGCGCTGGCGGAAGCCCGGATCGTAGCGGCGGATGTCGCGCAGCCCTTGCCAGCGCAGCTCGAGGAGCTCGCAATCGTTGAGCGCGACGCATGTGGCGGTGCGCGGCGTGCGCGACAGGGCCGCGATCTCGCCGAACGTCTCGCCCTCGCCGATGGTGACGATCTCGGCCTTGGCGATCAGCCCGTCGAGGTCCTTGACGAAGGGCCGCGCGTCGGCCTCGGAGCCTTCGTAGCGCAGCGAGAGCGCCGAACGGTCGAGGTAGCGCTGCACGTCGCGCGCCTCGGGCACGCGCGCGTTGCGCCAGATCTGGGCGAGCGACGAGAACACGTTGCGCCGCGGCCGCTGCGACGGCGCGGCGAGAGCCGTGTCGTCGTCGCAGGCGACGACCACCCCTACCGCCCCCTTCAGCACGACGAAGGTCGAGTTGCCGTAGTCGCCTTCGCGCACCACGATATCGCCCCGCCGGCACTTCTCGATGCGCGCATCGTTGCGGATGAAGCCGGTCAAGGGCAGCGACGCCGGAAAGAGCCTCGCGTCGATCGCGTTGAGCGGCGGGATCGACAGGAGACGCTCGACGTCGGCATCGGTCATGTCGGGACTGAATGGCGAGTCCCAACGCGACGGCCGTTGCATCGTGCCGAACGTGGCGATGGCGAGCCTCCCTTACGCTACGCGCTCGTCACGGGCCGGCCCGCCCGATCAGCGGTGCGGCTGGCCCTTGTAGTATTGCGGCCCCGGGATCATCGAGTCGACCGCACCGAGCTGGCTGCCGTCGTACTTCTTGTCGAACGCCTCCGTGGCGGCGGCGATCTTGTCGGCGACTCCGGAAAGCTGCTTGTCGTTGTTGATGTTGAGTTGCGCGGTCTTGAGCGCAGCCACCATCAACTCGGTCTCGGGCAGCTTCAGGGCGTTGTTAATCGCGACAAGCCGCTGGGCCGCTGCCTGGGCGCGCTGCGCCATGGTTTGGGCGTATGTCGCAACCGTCGTCGCCTTGCCCACCGCACGCAGCGATTGCTCGAGCTCGACGGCCGCACCGGTCACGTACATCTTGCGCTGGATGTTCTTCGACGCCACCGGGTTGGACTTGCCGTCCGTGTACCAGGTGTTGTGGCGGATCTCGCCCTGCGTCCACGACACCAGCTCGAACGCCGAGCCTGCCTGGTGGCCGCCGACATTGACCAGCTTCTCCTCCGGCACGATGTGGCAGCTATAGCAGTTCTCTGCGATCTTGAAGATCATGTAGGGACGGATCATCCCCGCCGCCTCAGACTTCTTCCAGCGCTCGGCGCGCTCGGCCGCGGACTCGGTCTCCTTCTTCTTGCCGGAGAAGCCCGAGTGCACCTTGATGAAGTTCTTGCCCGCGCCGTGGCACGACTTCGCAGGAGATGCCGGCGATCGGGTCGAGCTTGCCGTTCTTCTCGACGTTGGTGAAATGGCAGTTGAGGCAGAGGCTTTCCGACTTGATGCGCCGGAGACCCATCTTCTTCGCGATCTCTTCCGCCTTCGGGTTGCGCGGGATTTCGCGGAACGAGGCGAAATGGTGGGTGTGCTGCCAGATCAGCGCTTCGACCTTGTGGCATTCGGCGCACTTCGTGGGGCCGACCACGTTTGCCGGGTCGACCCGCGCGGGAGCCGCCTGGGCGCCGACCGCCACCGTCAACAACGCCGAGGCCGCAACGCACATTGCCGTCGCCAGCCGTGCCAAGCCAGTCATTGCCGTGTCCCCCTAAATCTCCGCGCCCGACCCTCGGTCGGGCTTTGTTTCAGCACTCTCGCCTCGCGCGCCCCCTAGGCGTCGAGGACCACGTTTCCGTCCGGCACCGCCACGCAGGGCAGGCACGATCCCTCTTTCGGCTTGAAGCCGGTATCGAGGAGATAGGACACCTTGCCCTCGCGCACCGCGGTCTCGCACGTACCACAATTGCCCGCGCGGCAGCCCGAGCTGAGCGCGATGCCGTTGGTTTCTGCGATTTCGAGGATACTACCATCCTTTTCGGACCAGTCGACAGTCTTGCCGCCGCGCGCGAACGAGATTTTGAACGCCTTCGCCGGCTGGCCGTCGGCCGGCGCCGCGGCCGGCGCCTTCTTCTTGACGGTCGCGGGCCCGAACGCCTCGAACCGCACGTCGGCGTCGGGCACGCCCCATTCGCGCAAGTCCTGCGTCACCGACTCCATCATCGCGGGCGGGCCGCAGATGTAATATTCGTAGTTGTTGGACGGCAGCAGCTTCTTGAACAGCGCGACCGACACGCGCCCCCTGACGTGATAGTCGGCCCCCTCGACGCAGGTGTCGCTCGGGTCGGAGTAGCAGACGACGATGTGGACGTTGTCGCGCCCTTCCGCCACCGTCTTCAGGTGGTCGTACATCGCGTGCTCGCGCCGGTTACGGATGCCGTAAAAGAACCAGACCTCGCGGCGGATGTTCGCCTCGCAGATCATGTTCAGCATCGACAGCACCGGCGTCAGCCCGACGCCGCCGCCGATCAGCACCATCGGGCGGGTCGAATTGACGTCGAGGAAGAAGTTGCCCGAGGGCGCGCGCACGTCGACAAGGTCGCCCTCGCTGAGGCCATGGAAATAGCTCGAGGCGAGGCCGGGCGGCACGTCCGGCTTGTCGCGCGGCGGCGGCAGCCGCTTGATGGTGCAGCGGTAGTAGCCGCGCTGGGTTGGCGAATCCGACAGCGAATAGCAGCGCATCACCGGCTGCGCCTGGCCGGGAATGCGGAGCTGGAAGGTCAGATACTGGCCCGGGCGGAAGGCCGGGATCGGCATCTGGTCGTGCGGCACGAAGTAGAACGAGCAGACGTCGTCCGCCTCCATCGCCTTCCGTTCGATGCGGAACTTGCGGTAGCCCTCCCACGCCAGCTCCTTGCGCTGGCGCTCGAGGCGGATGGTGGCGAGGTCGAGCTCGGCGCGCTCGCGGAACATGTCGAGCGCCAGGCGCTGGCGTTGCGCCTCGACCACCCGGCGGCGCATCGTGCCGAAGGTGGTGGCGCCAACCTGAAGCAGCGCACCCCCGACGATCGCGTAGCCCGCGAGTTCAACGATTCCGATCATGCGACACGACCAACCCCGTTTCCCGACACTGCCTCAGAACTGGTAAAAAATCTCTGTTCGCAGTCCGAAGCCGTCCGGCCGATCTTCCTGCCTCGAAGCGGTCGCGTCAACCTCGAGAAGCACGCGTTGACCGAGCGCTTGTTGAAACCGGACGCCGATGGCCTGGGCATTGAAGGTCTTGTTTCCGGTGTCCTCGCGCACGCCGAGCTCGAAGGTGAGCGAGCGCCGGCGCGTATCCCAGAACGCCTGGTAGCCGAGCGCAAAGCCCGCCGCCTCGCGCGCCGCGTTGGAGAGCGGCGCAACCGAGGTGCCGATGCCGTAGGCGGCGTAGGTGATGCCAAGACCGGCGAGGGGCCCGCCGGCGATCGGATCCTTTGCCGCCTGCGTGAAGTTGCCGAGGGCGATATAGGGGTTGAAATAGACGATGTCGTCCGACCGGTAGGGCGTGAACGAGGTTTCGAGCGAGATCAGCGTGCCGTCGGTCGAGACCGCCGTCTCCGGCCCCGAGGCGATCGACGAATTCACCCGGAGCGCCGTGTTGATCAGCCAGAAGCGCTGGATCGCCGCGCCCCCGACATACCAGGCGTCGCCGAAGCGCGACGCGTCGGTGACGCGGATCAGGTCGATGTCGTAAGTGGCGTTGAGAATCTCGGTCGAGGTCGAAAGCCCCCATACCTTGGGCCGGTCGCCCGGCTGGTTGGCCGGCCGGCCCGTCCGGTCGACCTGGTTCCAGCCGTAGAACACCGAGACCAGCATGTTGGAGGTGAACGGCACGTGGATCGAGTTGCGGGCGAGGCCGAACGTGTCGACCGTGTCGTTCATCAGCATGCCGTTCTGGTAGACCAGCGGCTGGCGGCCGACGGTGTAGCCGATGTCGATCGGCAGGATCCCCTTCTTGTCGAGGTCGGGGAAGGTCGAGCCCAGGTCGCCCTCGAAGAACAAGGTCTGGATGTTGCCGTTGGTGAAGTTCTGCCAGCCGTCCGACGTGCCCGGCTCGAACCGGTAGCCCGAGAACTGGCCCGACCGGTTGCGGTCGAGCGGGCGGAAGCCGATCACCGCCCGCTCGGTTCCGGTGAGCTGCAAGTTGCCGAAGATGTCGAGCCGGTTGGCCCATTCGGTGGTGCGGGGCGCGGTGCCCGGATCGAACGATTGGAGGGCGGACCGCGCCGTTCCGAAGACCCAGAAGCGCGGCTGCCAGACCGCGCCGCCCGGCAGCTCGAAGCCGGGATCGAGCGGTCCGGTGTCGAGGAAGCGGTCGCCGAGCTCGAGAAGCGGTGCCGGCCGGTCGGGAAGCTGGCCGACCCCGAGAAGCGGCAGCGGCGCGCTGCGCACCTCCGGCGGTTCGGTTTCTTCGCCCAGCGGGAAGATGTGGCTCCAGAAATCCTCGGCGCCCGCCGGGCCCGTGCCGCCCAGCATCGTCGCCGTGCCGATGGCCGCCGCCACCAGCCGCGCGCGCCTCACGTTCGAGAACATGCGTTCACACTCCGCCAGACCCCGCATGACCGGGGTTACTGGATTTTGATGTTGAAGGACCGCTCCTCGACCGCCACCGCGCCGGCGAGCACGGCGTCCACCACCGACTTGGTCGACTGGTTGTAGTCGAACCCGACATACTGGATCGCGAGGACCAAGTTGATCGGCACGGCCTGGCTCATCAGCTTGGCCGTCACCTTGTACGTCCCCTTGCCGGTCAGGAGGTCGCCGTCGACGCTGTAGTCGGCGATGCGGTAGCCGAGCGGCTCGATCGAGTGCTTCTGGTTGCGCGCGCCGGTCGGCCGGCCGAGCAGGATCTGAGAGAAGGTCGAGGGACGGATGTAGGTCAGCGCCGTCTGCGGGAACGGGATCGGCAGCACCGCCGGCTGCTCGGTGCCGCGCAGGTTGCGCACCATGGGCTCGGTCTGCAGGTTGAAGAGCTGCGAATCGAACGGCATCTTGCCGGCACGCACCCATTCGGAATGCGCGTCGCGCAGGTCCCCGTTGGGGTCGCGATCGCCCGAGCGGAAGATCGCCTTGCCGGCCGGGTCGGTCACCGTGACGTCGAGCCACACCTCGCGTTCGGCGGTAAAGCCGGTCGGCACGTTGTGGCCGCCCGTCAGGTTCTTGACCTCGATCGAGAAGTCGATGCCGCGGGCCGAGCCGGAGGATTCGATCTTGCCGATCCCGAAGCCATTGCGCAGCACCTCGAGCCGCTTCTCCTTGTGGTATTCGAGGAGTTTCAGGTGATCGGCGACGATTGCCGCGGCTTCATAGCGGTCGTCCGCCGATTGCCAGTGGGGCGGGAATTTGTAGCCCTCCGGCACGTTCTTTTCGAACGCATCGGTACCCCAGCCGGCCTTGTAGTCGAACTGCGTCCATTCGTTGACGTTGGCGAGTTCCTGGGCCTTCTTATCGAAGGGGAACACGCCGGGGTGGACGATCGGGTAGTCCGGCCCGGCGAACAGGTGGTTGGTCAGGCGCCGGTCGCGCGTCGGCACGCCGTCGACCACCGCCGCCGGCCCGTGCTCGTAGCCGGACACCTTTCCCTGCTCCTTGCCCATGTGGCAGTCCTGGCAGGTCGTGCCCTCGGCCGCCGCCGGCGAGGTGCGGTACTCGGAGAACGCCTCCTCCAGCCGGAAGCCGTTGAACAAGGTCACGTCGTGGCACTGGCCGCAGAAGGTCGACGAGCGGATCGGCTCGAACGTGACGATGTCGCCGTGGATGTGGCGGCCCACCTTGGTGGGGTCGGCCTCGACGTGGTAGGTCGGATCCTTGAGGATCCGCTTCAGTTCCTTGTTGTCGGTCGGGCCGTATACCGGCTTCGAGATGTCGCCCGGGATCAGTTCGATCCGGCCGCTGACCTTGTTGTAGATCTTGCTCACGCGATGGCAGGAAATGCAGGTGATGCTCTCGCGCGAAACCGCGTGCCGCTCGAGCACCGCGGCGTCCGGCGATTTGTTCAGCGCGCCCGCGGCGGCCGAATGGCAGCGCGCGCAGAAATCGCCGTTCGAACCGTTCATCAGCACGTTGATCGAGTGCTGCATGGCGTGGAACACCACGCTCACCTCGGCATAGGCGTGCTGCGACACCGACCATTCGCGGAACTGCTTCGGGTGGCATTCGCCGCACTGCACGGCCGAGGGAAAATCGCTTTCCTTGTAGAGCGCGGCGTGCTCGGCGCCGCCGGCCATGGCGCCTTCCGTCTTGGCCGCGGGCGCGGGCGTGGCCGGCGCCGGCCGGGCCGCCGGGGCCTGTTGCGGCGGCTGGCCCGGCTGGAACACGGTGCCACCGCCGCCGGCGGGGGGCGATCCGCCGAGAAGTCCGCCGCCGAGCTGCGCGAGGTAAAGGATTCCGGGGGGCGAATCGGCCGTCGGCGCGGCCGCCGCGGCACCGCCGGCGGCGACCGGCGCAAGCCAGAGGCAGGACCCCAGCCCGATCACGACCGATCGGAGCCACCCAGCAGAACGCGACATCGTACCCCCTCCGTCGAACGCCTGTTTCGGCAGGCGTAGCGCGCGCGAATCTACAATCGCCGCGCAACGGCCAACAGCTGCGCCGCGCCCCCTGACTTAAATTTGCTTGGATGTTCAAGAACAGGAAACGATCTGTCTTTGGCAATGTTTTGTGTCGTAGCGTCGCTCCGGCAGTTAGTCACAAATCGTTTTGGCAGCGCTGTTGCTCTCGGCCGCTATCCTGGTGACCGCCCGCAACAATGTAGGACGCCTGACGACGGGGCGGCGGCGCATCGTCTGTCACCGAATCCGGGATTATTTACACGTAACGACCGGTCACGCTGAGAGAATTGCTCGCGTCCGACTGTGTTGCGCGCGGTGTCCCGGTGGGCGCCTCCGGCGGAAGCGCCGCGACTTGCCGGCAGGGCCACCGGGGGACGAGTGGCGGGGTCGGGCGGCGCCGTCGCGGATGGCGGCCTTACGTCCATGCAAATCTTTCGCGTCGCAGCGATTTCGTAACACTCATCGCCGTGAATAGCGAAAATGACGAAGCGCACTTGTCGCATCGCCAATCCTGGCGGAGAATGGGTCGCGGCGTGGGGTGCGTCCGGAGACAAGGGGGAGGCGGTGATCACTTGTAGAGCGCACGCGTTCGGCACCCGCACCGGCGGCCGAACCGATGTGTCGTCGTGGGACCGGACATCTGTGCAATGCCGCTAGCGCCCGTGCCGGAAACGGCCAGCCTGACCCAGGCCGCGCAACCCGCCCGCCCCGAACGGCGGGTCTCGCGCCCGCGGCGCGCCAAGAAACCGGCCCCGTCGGCGCTGCGCCTGGTGGGCGACATTGGCGGGACCAACGCCCGGTTCGCCGTTGCCGAGGCCGGCACGGTGGGCGAAATGACCGTCCTGCCGACGAGCGAGCACGCGAGCTTCGAGCACGCGGTGCGCGCCTACCTGTCCGCCCAGCCCGCACCCGAGCGCATCCGCGAGGCGGCCTTCGCCATCGCCGCGCCGGTCGAGGGCGACCAAGTGACCTTCACCAACATCCGGCACTGGTCGTTCTCGGTCACGGAATTGAAGGACGCGCTTGGGCTCGACCGGCTCACGGTCCTCAACGACTTCACCGCCAACGCGCTGGCCCTGCCCTATCTGGCCGAGGCCGACCGCGAGAAGGTCGGCACCGGCCAGCCGGTCGCAGGCCGGCCGATCGCCATCCTCGGCCCGGGCACGGGACTGGGCGTCAGCGGGTTGATCCCCGACAAGACGGACGGCTGGATCGCGCTCTCCGGCGAGGGCGGCCATGTCAGCCTTCCGGCCGAGACCGCCGAGGACGCCAAGATCATCGACTGTTTGCGCGCGCGGCACGGCCATGTCTCGGCCGAGCGCGTGCTGTCGGGCCAGGGGCTCGTCGATTTGCGCGCCGCCATTGCGGCGATCGAGGGCACGACGCCGCCGACCATGAGCCCGGCCGACATCACCGCTGCCGCGCTCGACGGCACGGAGGCCTTTTCGGTGCGCACGGTCGAGGCGTTCTGCGCGATGCTCGGCACGGTGGCAGGCGACCTCGCGCTCACGCTCGGCGCGCATGGCGGCGTCTTCATCGCGGGCGGAATCGTGCCCCGGCTCGGGCGACTGTTCGCGGCCTCGGCCTTCCGCGCCCGCTTCGAGGACAAGGGACGATTCCGCGACTACCTCTCTTCGATTCCGACTTACGTCGTCACCCACAAGGCGCTGGCGATGGTCGGGCTCGCCAACCTGCCGTAGCGGCTCGCCCGGACGCGCCGCCACAAGGGCAGAAGACCGGGATGGGGTGACAATGGACACGATCAGCCAAAACGTCGATCAGCTCGCGATCAACACGATCCGCACGCTCGCCATGGACGCGGTCCAGCAGGCGAATTCCGGCCATCCCGGCACGCCGATGGCGATGGCGCCGGTGGTGTACAATTTGTGGCAGAACCACCTGCGCTTCGACCCGCAGGACCCGATCTGGCCGAACCGCGACCGGTTCGTCCTGTCGATGGGCCACGCCTCGACGCTGCTCTACTCCATCCTCTGCCTCGCCGAGGTGCAGGCCGTCGACACCAAGTACGAGGTGCTGGGACGGCCGTCGGTGACGGTCGAAGACATCAAGCGCTTCCGCCAGATCGATTCGCGCTGCCCGGGCCACCCGGAATACCGCTTCACCTCGGGCGTCGAGACGACCACCGGTCCCCTGGGCCAGGGCGTCGCCACCGCGGTCGGCATGGCGATGGGCGAGCGGCTGCTCGCCGATTACTTCAACCGGCCGCACTTCACCATGTTCGACCACCGCATCTACGCGCTGTGCGGCGACGGCTGCCTGATGGAGGGCATCTCGTCCGAGGCGGCCTCGCTCGCCGGGCATCTGAAGCTGTCGCACCTCTGCTGGATCTACGATTCCAACCGCATCTCCATCGAGGGCCACACCGACCTAGCCTTCACCGAGGACGTGGCGCACCGCTTCGAGGCATTCGGCTGGCGCGTCGAGCGGGTGCAGGACGCGAACGACCTCAAGGCGCTCTCGGGCGCGTTCGACCGGTTCTGGACCACCACCAACAAGCCGACCCTGATCATCGTCGAAAGCCATATCGGCTACGGCGCGCCGCACAAGCAGGACACCTCGGCCGCGCACGGCGAGCCGCTGGGCGAGGAGGAGATCAGGCTCGCCAAGCGCGCCTATGGCTGGCCCGAGGATGCCAAGTTCCTGGTGCCGGACGAGGTGGTGGAGCATATCCGCGGCGGGCTCGGCCGGCGCGGCGCCGAGGCCTCGGCCGCGTGGAAGCAGCTCTTCGCCGCCTACAAGAAGGAGTACCCGAAGCTCGCCGACGATCTCGATCGGGTGCAGCGGCGCGAGCTGCCGGACGGCTGGGACAAGGGGCTGAAGCCGTTCCCTGCCGATCCCAAGGGGGTCAGCGGGCGCGACGCCTCGGCCAAGGTGCTGAACGCGCTCGCCCCCAACTACCCGTGGCTGGTGGGCGGTTCGGCCGATCTCGCGCCCTCCACCAAGACGCGCCTCACCTTCGAGGGGGCGGGCGACTTCGCCGATGCGCGCTATACCGGCCGCAATTTCCACTTCGGCGTGCGCGAGCACGCGATGGGCGCGGCGCTGAACGGGCTCGCGCTCGAGAAGGTGCGCCCGTTCGGTTCGGGCTTCCTGATCTTCTCCGATTACATGAAGGCGCCGATCCGGCTTTCGGCGATCATGGAGCTGCCGGTCATCTTCATCTTCACCCACAACTCGATCGGCGTCGGCGAGGACGGCCCGACGCACCAGCCGGTCGAGCAGCTCGCCACGCTGCGCGGCACGCCGGGGCTGATCACCTTCCGCCCGGGCGACGGCAACGAGGTGCTGGAGTGCTGGAAGGTGATCGCCCGCCAGTCGCACCAGCCGATTTGCCTGATCCTTTCGCGCCAGAACCTGCCGACGCTCGATCGCACCAAGTACGGCTCGGCCGAGGGCGTCGCCAAGGGCGCCTACGTGCTGGCCGACCCGCCGGGCGGCAAGAAGCCCGAGGTGATCCTGATGGCGACGGGCAGCGAGGTCGCGCTCTGCGTCGACGCCTACGAGAAGCTGACGGCCGAGGGCGTCGCCGCCCGCGTGGTCAGCTTCCCGTCGTGGGAGCTGTTCGAGCAGCAGTCCGCCGAGTACAAGGAGAGCGTGCTGCCCGACGCGGTGAACGCCCGCGTGTCGGTCGAGGAGGCCTCCACCCTCGGCTGGGAGCGGTACGCCGGCCGCCACGGCGCGGTGATCGGCATGCGGACCTTCGGTTCGTCCGCGCCGCTCAAGGATCTGCTGGTGAAATTCGGATTCACGCCCGATCGCGTCCTCGCCGCGGCGAAGGAACAGATCGCGCGCACCAAGGGAGCCTCGCGATGAACCCGCTGAAGCAGCTCGAAGTCCCAGGGCCAGTCGCCCTGGTTCGATTTCATCCGCCGCACGCTGATCGGCCCGCAGCTCGACAAGCTGATCGCCGAGGACGGGCTCAAGGGCATCACCTCGAACCCGGCCATCTTCGAGGTGGCGATCGGCCACAACGACGATTACGACGAGCAGTTCGCCGAGCTGATGCGCCGCGGCGACCTGGGCCCGATGGCGCTCGCCGAGGAATTCGCCATCACCGACATCCAGTTGGCGGCCGACCGGATGCGCCCGATCTACGACGCGACCAACCGGCGCGACGGCTATATCAGCCTCGAGGTGTCGCCCTACCTCGCGCACAACACCCACGCCACGGTCTCGGAGGCGCGCCGGCTGTGGCGCCGGGTCGACCGGCCGAACCTGATGGTCAAGGTGCCGGGCACGGCCGAGGGCGTGCCCGCGATCGAGCAGCTCATCGCCGAGGGCATCAACATCAACGTGACGCTCCTGTTCGCCCTCGACATGTACGTCGAGGTGGCCGACGCCTACATCAACGGGCTCGAGCGGTTCGCCAAGGAGAACGACGACGTCGGCCGCATCGCCTCGGTCGCGAGCTTCTTCATCTCGCGCATCGACACCGCGATCGACAACCAGATCGACGCGATGCTGAAGTCGGGCAAGGGCGACAAGGCAAAGCTCGAATCCGTCAAGGGCAAGGTCGCCATCGCCAACGCGAAGCTCACCTACGCCCGCTACAACGAGATCTACGGCTCGCCCCGCTGGAAGGCTCTGGAGGCCAAGGGGGCGCAGACCCAGCGCCTCTTGTGGGCCTCGACCGGCACCAAGAACCCGGCCTATTCCGACGTGCTCTACGTCGAGACGCTGATCGGCAAGGACACGGTCAACACCATGCCGCCGGCGACGATGGACGCCTTCCGCGACCACGGCAAGGTGGCGGCGACCCTGGGGACCGACGTTCCCGGCGCGAAGAAGACCATGGAGGACCTCGCCGCCGTCGGCATCTCGATGAAGGACGTGACCGACCAGCTGGTGGTCGACGCGGTGCGCCTGTTCGCCGACGCGAACGACAAGCTACTCGAGGCGGTCGAGGCCAAGCGGATCAAGTTCATCGGGGCCAAACACAACGAGATGACCGCGGCGCTGCCCGCCGACCTGCAGAAGGACGTCGACGCCGAGATCGAGGCGTGGCGCGCCGGCGGGCGCATCCGCCGCCTGTGGGCCAAGGACTCGCCCTTGTGGACCGGCCACGACGAGGGCAACTGGCTCGGCTGGCTCGACATCGTGGCGAACCAGCTCGACGACGTGCCGATTTACCGCAAGCTCGGCGACGAGGCGAAGAAGTTCAAGGACGTGCTGCTGCTGGGCATGGGCGGGTCGAGCCTCGGCCCGGAGGTGCTGGTCGAGACGTTCGGCGACCAGAAGGGCCACCCCAAGCTCCACGTGCTCGACTCGACCGACCCGAACCAGATTCGCGCGTTCGAATCGAGGGTGAAGCCGGAATCGACGCTCTACATCGTCTCGTCGAAGTCGGGCGGCACGCTCGAACCCAACATCCTGAAGCAGTACTTCTTCGACAAGGCGCAGAAGGCACTGGGCGACAAGGTGGCAAGCCACTTCGTCGCGGTCACCGACCCCGGCTCGAAGATGCAGCAGGTCGCCGAGCATGACCATTTCATGCACACCTATCTCGGCGAGCCGACCATCGGCGGGCGCTACTCGGTGCTGTCGCCGTTCGGCATGGTGCCGGCGGCCGCGATGGGGCTCGACATCGAGCGGTTCCTCAAGACCACGCAGCTCATGGTGCGGAGCTGCGGGCCCGACGCGCCGCCGCACGTCAATCCGGGCGTGATGCTGGGCGTCATCATGGGCGCGTGCAACCGCAAGGGCCGCGACAAGGTCACGATCCTGTCCGGCCCCGGCCTCGAGGATTTCGGCGCCTGGGCCGAGCAGCTCATCGCCGAATCGACGGGCAAGGAGGGCAAGGGGCTGATCCCGGTCGACGCGGAGCCCGCGGGCGATCCCGCCGTTTACGGTTCGGACCGGCTGTTCGTCCACCTGCAGCTCAAGGACCGGCCCGACCCGGCCGCGGCCAAGGTGGCAGCGCTCGAGAAGGCCGGCAACCCGGTGGTGCGCATCACGCTCTCCGATCCTTATCAGCTCGGGCAGGAGTTCTTCCGCTGGGAGGTGGCGACGGCGGTGGCGGGCGCGATGCTCGGCATCCACACCTTCAACCAGCCGGACGTCGAGGCGTCGAAGATCGCGACGCGGAAGCTGACCGAGGCGTACGAGGCGACCGGCAAACTGCCGCCCGAATCGCCTGTCCTCGCCGACGGCTCGATCAAGCTCTTCACCGACAAGGCCAACGCCGACGCGCTCGCCAAGTCGGCCAAGTCCAAGGACCTGGAGGGCTATCTCGCCGCGCACTTCGCCCGCATCAAGCCCGGCGACTACGCCGCGTTTCTTGCCTACATCCCGCGCAACCAGGACACGATCGAGGTGTTGCAGCAGATCCGCCTCGCCGTGCGCGACGCGCGCAAGGTGGGCACCTGCGTGGGGTTCGGGCCGCGCTTCCTGCACTCAACCGGCCAGGCCTACAAGGGCGGCCCCAACACCGGCGTCATCCTGCAGATCACCTGCGACGACCCGAACGATCTCGACGTGCCGCAGCAGAAATACACGTTCGGCACCGTCAAGGCGGCGCAGGCGCGTGGCGACTTCGACGTCCTGTCCGAGCGGGGGCGGCGCGCGCTCCGCGTCCATCTCGGATCCGACCTCAAGGCCGAGCTCGGCCGGCTGCTCGCGGCCGTCCGCAAGGTTGCCTAGAACGAAATTCAAAGGAGAACTCCGATGCAGATGGGAATGATCGGCCTCGGCCGGATGGGCGGAAACATCGTCCGGCGCCTGATGAAGAACGGCCATAGCTGCGTGGTGTACGACCGCTCGGCCGAGGCCGTGGACGCTCTGGCCAAGGAGGGCGGCAAGGCCTCGAAGGGCCTCGAGGACATGGTGAAGCAGCTACAGGCCCCGCGCGTCGTATGGGTCATGCTGCCCGCCGGCAAGATCACCGACGACACGGTGATGCAGCTGGGCGAGATGCTGTCCAAGGGCGACATCGTCATCGACGGCGGCAACTCGTTCTGGCAGGACGACATCCGCCGCGGCAAGGCGCTGGCCGCCAAGGGCATCCACTACGTCGACGTCGGCACGTCGGGCGGCGTGTGGGGGCTGGAGCGCGGCTACTGCATGATGATCGGCGGCACCAAGGAAGCGGTCGACCACATCGATCCGATCCTCGACTGCCTGGCGCCGGGCATGGGCGATATCGAGCGGACGCCGCGGCCGAAGGGCGCCGATTCGCGGCCCGAGCGCGGCTACATGCATTGCGGTCCCGTCGGTGCCGGGCACTTCGTCAAGATGGTGCACAACGGCATCGAGTACGGGCTGATGCAGGCCTATGCCGAGGGCTTCGACATCATCAAGAACGCCAACTCGGAGAACCTGCCGGCCGACCACCGCTACGAGTTCAACCTGCCCGACATCGCCGAAGTGTGGCGGCGCGGCTCGGTGGTCGCGTCGTGGCTGCTCGACCTGTCGGCCATCGCCCTCGCCGACAACGCAAACCTCGAGAACTTCACAGGCTCGGTCTCCGATTCGGGCGAGGGGCGCTGGACCCTGCTCGCCGCGATCGACGAGGCGGTGCCGGCCGACGTGCTGTCGGCGGCGCTCTACGTGCGCTTCCGCTCGCGCCAGAACCACACCTTCGCCGAGAAGCTTCTGTCGGCCATGCGCATGCAGTTCGGCGGTCACGTCGAGCAGCACTAGACTATGACTGTTCGGAACCGGATCGGGCGGGCGCAGCGGGTCTCTCCCTCTGAAAGGGGGGAGGGTAAGACCGTGATCCGCCGACCGGTCCGGATTGCGCAGTAACTCGACGCCGCCCTCAACGTCGAAAGGGTCCGACATGCCAGACACCGCCAAGACGGCTGAAAACACGGAAGCGATGCCGCGGCCGGACCCGGCGCCGCCTTGCGCGCTGGTCATCTTCGGGGCGAGCGGCGACCTCACCAAGCGCCTGTTGATGCCGGCGATCTACAACCTCGAGCGCATGGGGCTCTTGCCGGACAACTTCTATCTGATGGGCGTCGACCACAACGAGCGCACGGTCGACGCCTATCTCGCCATCCTGAAGGAGGCGCTGGAGGTCTTCGCCAAGACGCGCGGCACCCAGGCGGAAGAGCTCGACACCAAGGCGTGGGAGAAGATCGCCCGCTCGGTCGATTATTTCACCGCCGATTTCGACGATCCGGCCGCGTTCCCGAAGATCGGCGAGAAGCTGAAGAAGGCGACCGCCGAACGCGGCATCGAGGGCAACGCCGTCTTCTACCTTGCCGTGTCGGAGCGGTTCTTCGCGCCGATCGTCGGCCATCTCGGCACGTCAGGCCTGATGGCCGAGGGCGAGAACGGCAACGGCTTCCGCCGCGTCATCATCGAAAAGCCGTTCGGCCACGATTTCGAGTCGGCCAAGGCGCTGAACAAGAGCGTGCTCACCGCGCTCGACGAGTCGCAGGTCTATCGGATCGACCATTACCTGGGCAAGGAGACGGTCCAGAACATCATGGTCTTCCGCTTCGCCAACGGCATCTTCGAGCGGCTGTGGAACCGCGACCACATCGACAACATTCAGATCACCGTCGCCGAGACCGTCGGCGTGGAGCGGCGCGGCAATTTTTACGAGCGCGCCGGCGCTCTCAAGGACATGGTGCCGAACCATCTGTTCCAGCTTCTGTCGATGACCGCGATGGAGCCGCCGGTCACCTTCGCCGCCAACGCGGTACGCACCGAAAAGGTGAAGGTGCTGGACGCGCTGCGCTTCTTCGACGCCAAGGACCCGGGCGCTTGCGCCGTGCGCGGCCAGTACGCGGCCGGCCAGGGCGCCGGGCGCAGCTACAAGGCCTATCGCGAGGAGGAGCGCGTCGATCCCAACTCGATGACAGAAACCTATGTCGGGATGAAGCTGGTGGTCGACAACTGGCGCTGGGCCGGCATGCCGTTCTATTTGCGCACCGGCAAGGCGCTGGCCGCGCGCAAGTCGGAGGTGGTGGTGCAGTTCAAGCACGCGCCCTTCGCGCTGTTCCGCGACACCTCCGTCGACCGCATGATGGCCAACCGGCTGATCCTGCACATCCAGCCCGACGAGGGCCTCTCGATGCAGTTCGGCGCCAAGGTGCCGGGCCCTACCGTGCAGCTCGGCCACGTCGAGATGACGTTCAAGTACAAGGACTATTTCGAGTCCGCACCGTCCACCGGCTACGAGACGCTGGTCTATGACTGCATGATCGGCGATGCGACCTTGTTCCAACGCGCCGACGCGGTGGAGGCGGGCTGGCGCGTGGTCGATCCCCTCATTCAGTCGTGGGCCGCGGACCCTAAGCGCAACTTCCAGCTCTATTCGGGCGGCTCGCAGGGGCCGGCCATCGCCGACGAGCTGCTCGCCTGTGACGGGCGGCGCTGGCACCCGCTGGTCTGACGGAGCGGCCGATGAGCGAGGTGAAGCGCGAGGTTTCCGCCGACGCCGAGGCGCTGGCGCGCCACGCCGCCGGCTTCCTGATCGAGGTGACGAACGCGGCGGCCACGCCGCGTGTATGCCTCTCGGGCGGCTCGACGCCCAAGCGACTGTTCGAGCTCCTGGCCTCGCCGGAGTTCTCCGGCCGCGTCGCGTGGGACCGCATCCACTGGTACTGGGGCGACGAGCGGTTCGTCGCGCCCGACCATCCCGAGTCCAACTACCGCATGACGCGCGTCGCCATGCTGGACAAGGCGCCCATCGCCGCCGACCACGTGCATGCGGTGAAGACCGTTGGCACCACGCCGGCCCAATCCGCCGCCGACTACGAGAAACTGTTGAAGGCGCATTACGGCGCCGAGACGCTCGATCCGGCGCGTCCGCTGTTCGACCTCACCTTCCTCGGCGTCGGCGACGACGGCCACACGGCCTCGCTCATCCCCGGCGCCGACGCGGCGCTCGCCGAGCGCACGCGCTGGACCGCGGTAATCGAGGGACTGCGGCCCGAGACGCGCATCACCCTCACCTACCCCGCGCTCGAATCCTCGCGCCACGTCGCCTTCCTGGTGGCGGGCGCCGGCAAGCGCGACATCTTGCGGCGCATCGCGCTGGGCGAAGATTTGCCCGCCGCGCGGATGAACCCTGTCGGCACGCTGCACTGGATGCTCGACCGCGCCGCCGCCGGGGACGCCTGAGCGTGGCGGAGACGCCGCAACCCGACATCGACGCGCTGAAGCGCGCGGCAGCGGAGGCCGCGGTCGCTCAGGTCTCGTCGGGCATGGTCGTCGGGCTCGGCACCGGCTCGACCGCCAAGCTCGCCGTCGACGCCATCGGCCGGCGCGTCGCCGAAGAAGGGCTTTCGATCGTCGGCATCCCGACCTCGGAGGCGACGGCTGCCCAGGCGCGCGGCCTCAACATCCCGCTCACCGATTTCGCGACCCATCCCGAGATCGACGTCACCATCGACGGCGCCGAACTCGGTCGATCCCAAGTCGCTGATCCTGATCAAGGGGCTGGGCGGCGCGCTCCTGCGCGAGAAGATCGTGGCTTCGGCCTCGAAGCGGATGCTGGTCATCGTCGACGAGACCAAGATCGCAGCCGTCTTCGACGACCGGCCGGTGCCGGTCGAGATCGTCCGCTTCGGCTGGGAATCGACGCGCCACAAGATGGCGGCGCTCGGCCCGAAGATGACGCTCCGCACCAAGCCGGACGGCGAGCCCTTCGTCACCGACAGCGGCAATTACATCATCGACTGCACGTTCCGCGGCATCGGCGACTGGCCGGCGCTGCACGAGGCGCTGAAATCCATCGTCGGCGTGGTCGAGACCGGGCTTTTCATCGACATCGCGAGCGAGGTGATCGTCGCCTCGCCCGGCGGCGTACGGACCATCCACCGCGGCGCCTGACCGCGGCCTCAAGGAGATCGAGCCATGGCAACCCAAGAACGCCGGATCAAGCTGGTCCTCAGCGACGTCGACGGCACGCTGGTCACCAAGCAGAAGGTGATCCTCGATTCGACGGTCGATGCGGTGCGCCGCCTGGGCGACGCCGGCATCATGTTCGCCATCACCTCGTCACGCCCGCCGCAGGGGTTGATGCACCTCGTCGAGCCGTTGAACATCACCACCCCGATCGCCGGGTTCAACGGCGGGCTGATCACCGACACCAGCAGCAACGAGCTGCACAAGACGCCCTTGCACTCCGAATCCGCCCAGCACGCCATCGACGTGCTGCTCGAGCGCGAGGTCGACATCTGGGTGTTCCACGGCAACGACTGGCTGGTGACGAACCTCGAGGGCGACTACGTGGCGCACGAGCAGAAGACAATCCGCTACGCGCCGCGCGTGGTCGAGCATTTCGGCCCCTACGTGGGCGGCGTCACCAAGATCGTCGGCTCCTCGACCAAGGCCGCCCACCTGAAGGAGACCGAGGAGATCATGCGCGACAAGCTGGGCACGCGCGCCTCGGTGTCGCTCTCGCAGGCCTACTATCTCGACGTGACGCACGAGGAGGCGAACAAGGGCACCGCCGTCATGGCGCTCTCGGAGATGTACGGCATCGACCCCTCGGAGATCTGCACCATCGGCGACATGGAGAACGACGTCCGCATGTTCGAGAAGGCGGGCTTTTCCATCGCGATGGGCAACGCCAACGACGCGGTCAAGGCGCGCGCCAAGGCCGTCACCGGCACGAACGAGGAAGGCGGCTGGGGCGCGGCGATGGAGAAGTACGTCCTCCCCTACGCGCCGAAATAATATCGTCGCCCGACCCCGCGCCGTTCGCCACAAAAACTTGTCACCCCGGACGGCGCGCGCACCGCGACGATACGGGGCCCATCGTTCCGCATCCGTGGAGCCCGAAGATGGATCCCGGGTCCGCGGCGCACCATTTCATGCTGCGCCGCGCCCGGGATGACAATCAGGGCTGAGGCCGCGCCGCCCGGATCGCGCGCCACACCTTCTCCGGCGTAAGCGGCATCTCGATCTCGGTGATGCCGAGGGGCAAGAGCGCATCTATTGCGGCCGACATGACGACCGGAAGCCCGCCGACCGTGCCGGCCTCGCCCGCGCCCTTGACGCCCAAGGGATTGAGCTTGGTCGGCACCGGGTGCAACTCCACCTCGATGGCGCAGATGTCGTCGGCCCGTGGCATGACGTAGTCCATGAACGAACCGGACGAAAGCTGCGCGGTCTCGCGGTCGTACAGCATGTGCTCGTGCAGCGCCTGGCCGACGCCCTGCATCACCCCGCCATGCACCTGGCCATCGAGCGTGAGCTCGTTGATCACCGCGCCCACGTCGTCGACGACGACATAGCGCACGATCTCGCACCGCCCGGTGTCGGGGTCGATCTCGATCTCGCAGACATGCGTGCCGTTGGGGAAGGTCTGCGATTCGGGCTCGAACACGCCGGTCTCGACGAGGCCCGGCTCCATCCCCTTGGGGATGCGCGCGGTCTGGAACGAGGCCTTCGCAACCTCCTTGAGGCTCACCGCCCGGTCGGTGCCGGCCACGGTGAAGGTGCCGCGCTCGAACTCGATGTCGGACTCCGCCGCCTCCAGCATGTGGGCGGCGATCCGGCGACCCTTCTCGATCACCTTCTCGGCCGCTTTGTGCACGGCCGAGCCCGCGATCACCGCCGAGCGCGAGCCGAACGTGCCCGAGCCGAACGCCACCTTGTCGGTGTCGCCCTGGATCAGGAACACGTCCTCGGAATCGATGCCGAGCGTGTGCGACAGCAGGATCTTGTACATCGTCTCGTGGCCCTGACCCTGCGAGACGGTGCCGACGGCAAGCGTCACCGTGCCGGTCGGATCGAAGCGGATTTGCGCCGTCTCCGGCCCGGGCGGTGCGCCCGCGCGCTCGATCGGGTTGGCGATGCCGAGCCCGCGCAGCCTGCCGCGCGCCTTGGCTTCGGCGCGGCGCGTCTCGAAGCCGGCGACGTCGGCCTGCGCCAGCGCCTTGTCCATGATCTCCTCGAACGCGCCGCAATCGTAGGTGTAGATGAGGCCCGTCTTGAACGGCATGGCCGCGGGCGGGATCATGTTGCGCCGGCGCAGCGCCACCCGGTCGATGCCGGTCTCGCGCGCCGCGCGGTCGATGATCGCCTCGATCAGATAGCACGCTTCCGGCCGGCCCGCGCCGCGATAGGTCGCCGTCGCCACCGTGTTGGTGAACATGCCGTAGACGTTCACGTGGATCGCGGGCGTGCGGTAGACGCCCGCCAGCGTGCCGAGATTGCCGAAGGTCGAAAGGATCGTGCGGTCGGAGGTGAGGTACGCCCCGAGATTGCACCAGTTCGTCACGCGCAGCGCGAGGAACGTGCCGTCCTCGTCCAGCGCGAGCTCGACGTCCGAGACGTTGTCGCGCGCATGGTCGTCGGAGAGGAACGCCTCCTGCCGCTCCGCCACCCACTTGACCGGCCGGCCGATCTTCTTCGCGGCGTAAAGCGCCAGGATGTTCTCGGTCGAGGTCACGCCCTTCGAGCCGAACGCGCCGCCCACGTCGCCGGTCACGATGCGGAACCGGTTCTCCGGCACCTTGAAAACCTCCTCGGCCAGGAGCCGGCGCGTCGAGTGCGGCGTGCCGATGCAGCTATGCAGCGTGTAGCGCCCGAACCGCGCGTCGTATTCGCCGATGGCGCCGCGCGGCTCCATCGCGTTCGCCGCGATCCGGCTGATGACAAAGCGGTGCTTGGTAGCGTGCGCCGCCTTGGCGAAGGCTGCGTCGACCGCCGCCTTATCGCCGAGCTGGAACAGGAACGCGACGTTGTCGGGGCAGTCCTCCCACACCGCCGGCGCGCCGGGCGCGACCGTGTCGATAAGCTGGCCCAACGCCGGCAGCGGCTCGTAATCGATGTCGATCTGTTCTGCCGCGTCCTTCGCCTGATCGAGCGTCTCGGCCACCACGTAGACCAGCTGGTCGCCGACGAAGCGCACAAGCTCGCCCACCAGGCCGGGGTGCGGGTTCTGGTACATGGGCGAGCCGTCTGGCCGCTGGCGCGGGATGCGGCAGCGCGTGGTGCCGAGCCCGTCGGCCGCGATGTCGTCCGCCGTGAACACGCCGAGCACACCGGGCGCGGACTTCGCCTTCGTCGCGTCGAGCCGCGCGATCCGCGCGTGCGCGTGCGGCGAGCGCAACACGTAGCCATAGGCCTGATGGGGCAGCGCCATGTCGGCGACGTAGAACCCCTCGCCGCGCAGCAGCCGCGGGTCCTCCTCGCGCGGCACCGGCTGGCCGAATCCGAACTGTCCCATTGCGTCTCCCCGTTCTATCCAGCCCGTCATTGCGAGCGAAGCGAAGCAATCCAGTTTGTTGGGCGCGCCCGGATTGCTTCGCCGCTCCGCTCCTCGCAATGGCGAATTATTTTACCGTGGCCGCCAGCGCCCCCTCGATCTCCGCGAACGACTTGACCGTCGAATGGTCGCTCGGCGGCGCGGACATCGATTCCGCGCCGCGGTCGACGCGCACGACCAGAAGCCCCGCCGCGCGCGCCGCGTCCAGCTCGCCCGGATGGTCGGAAAGGAACAATATGTCGGACGCCGCACCGCCGATGGCCGCCGTGATCTTGCGGTAGGAACCTTCGTCCAGCTTCGAGCCGGTCGCAAGGTCGAACCAGCCGGCGAACAGCGCTTCCAGATCGCCATGGTCGGAATGGCCGAACAGCAGCTTCTGCGCCGTGACCGACCCCGACGAATAGACGTAGAGCCGGACGCCCTCGTCGCGCCACGCGCGGAGCGCCGCGACTGCATCGTCATAGACCGGCGCCTTCAGCGCGCCGACCCGATAGCCTTCCTCCCAGATCATGCCCTGCAGGAGCTTCAGCGGCGCGGCCTTGCGGTCCTGGTCGATCCAGGCGATCAGCTCCTCCGCCAGCTCCGCGTCGGCCCCCCCGCCAGCGATCTCTCGCGCCTCCTCCAGCGCGGCCGTCACCGGCGGCTCGTCGCGATGCTTCGCGACATAGGCCTTCATCCGCGCGCGCGCATAGGGGAACAGCCGATCGCGCACGAACGAGATCGGTGTCGTGGTGCCCTCGATGTCGGTGACGACGGCGCGGATGGGGATCACGCCGCCGCCATCTCGAACTTCGGGAAGGCGTCGGCGATCTTGTCGCCGGTGAACTCGGCGACCCAGCCGGCGGGGTCGGTGAAAAGCCGGATCGCGCAGAAATGCGGGTCCGGTCCCATGTCGAACCAGTGCTTCGTGCCGGCGGGAACGGAGATCAGGTCGTCCTTCACGCAGACGAGCTGGTGCACCTTGCCGCCGAGGCGCAGGTAGAACGCGCCCGAGCCCTCGACGAAGAATCGCACCTCGTCCTCCGAGTGCGTGTGCTCGGAGAGGAACTTCTCGCGCATCGGCTGGGTGTTCGGCGTGCCCTTGGCGAGCCGCACCACGTCGGCGGTCTGATAGCCGCCCTCGGCCTTGAGGCGCGCGACCTCGGTGCCGTAGGCCTTGAGCACGTCGTCCTGGTCCGCGCCCGGCGCAAGGGCGATCTCGGCCTTCCAGCGCTCGAACCTGACGCCGTGCGGGGCGAGCAGCTTTGCGATCTCGGCGGCGTTCGAGGTCACGGTCTCGGGCGCGTTCGGCGCGTCCTCGCGCCAGATGGTGAGCGTGGTCATAGGGACAGTCTCCCTCGTTCCAGTTCGCAGGTGAGCAGGAAGTCGAACGCCTCGACATGGCGGCGCGCTTCGGCGACGTCGCGGCCCCAGGCGTAGAGCCCGTGCCCGGCGATCAGATAACCCACCAGCCGCCGGTCCTCGGCAAGGCGGGAGTCGACGCGCGCCGCCAGCGCGGCCGTGTCTTGGTCGTTGGCGAAGATCGGCACGTCGAGCGCCGTGTCGTGCGTCGCGATGCCGGACAGCGCCTTCAGCATCTCATAGCCGGCGAGGCGCACGGAGCGCTTCGGCGCATCGCGCAACGAGGCCAAGGTCGCCGCCACCGAATGAACGTGCAGCACCGCGCCGATGGCGGGGTCGCGTCTGTAGAGCGCGACGTGGAGCGGCGCCTCGGCCGACACGCCCGGCGGGATCGGTGCGTCCAACTCCATCTCGACGAAATCGGCCGCGGTCAGCGCGCCCTTGTCGCGCCCCGACGCGGTAACGGCGATGCGGTCCCCGTCGAGCCGCGCGGACAAATTGCCGCTGGTCGCGGGCAGCCAGAAGCGCGCGGCGAAGTCGCGCCCGGCCGCGACCAGCGCCGCGACCTGCGCGTCCGTCCGCGTCCGTTCCTTGACCTCGGGGGCCATCGCCATCTTCTCCCCGCGCGATTTTACCAATCCCGTGAAGTGCTGGGTAGCCGGCTATATAGCTCGCCATTGGGAGCGAAGCGAAGCGATCCAGGGTCCGACTGGATTGCTTCGGCGCTGCGTGCCTCGCAATGAAGATTTTGAGGTCACAGCAATATCGCGACCAGCACCACACCGGCGGCGACGGCCACGGCCCAGAGCTCCCAGCGCCCCACGCCGCGGCCGCCGATCAGGGCGTTCACCGTGTCGATATGGAGCTTCACCCCGCCGCGGCCCAACGTGTCGACCGCCTCCTCCACGCCGCGGACGATGCGCGGCAGGCGGGCGAGCGCGCCGAGCACGTCCTCCGCCGCCTCGGCGATGCGCGCCTCCGGCCCGATGCTCGCGGCGATCCAGTCCTCGATCAGCGGCCGGGCGAGCGCCCACATGTTGGTCTCGGGCGCGAGGCGCCGCCCCACCCCCTCGGCCACCAGCATTGTCTTCTGCAACAAAAGCAATTGCGGCTGGGTCTCCATCTTGAACCGGGCGGTGACGCGGAAAAGCTGCTCCAGAAGGCGCGCGAGCGAGATGTCGGCCAAGGGCAGGCCGAGGATCGGCTCGGCGATCGAGCGCGCGGCCTGGGCGAAGGCGTCGACCGACTGGTCGGACGGCACGTAGCCCGCGCGGATATGCACCTCGGCGACGCGCCGGTAGTCGCCGGTGAGGAAGCCGAGCAGCATCTCCGCCAGGTAGCTGCGCGTGTCGCGGTCGAGCCGGCCCATGATGCCGAAATCGACGGCGACGACGGCGCCATCCGGCCCGACGAACAGATTGCCCGGATGCAGGTCGGCGTGGAAGAACCCGTCGCGGAACACCTGCAGGAAGAAGATGCGCGCCATCCTGGCGACGATCTCGGCGGGGTCGAACCCGGCGGCGATCAGCGCGTCGCGCTCGTCGATCGGAACGCCCGTCACGCGCTCGGCCGTCAGCACGCGCCTTCCGGTGCGCGTCCAGTCCATGCGCGGCACGCGGAACGTGGCGTCGTCCGCGAAATTCTGGGCGAGCTCGTCGGCGGCCGCCGCCTCGTAGCGGAGGTCCATCTCGACCTCCACCGTGTCGGCGAAGATGCGCACCGCCTCGACCGGCTTGAGCCGCGCGAGGGACGGGCGCAGCTTCAGTGCGGTCCGCGCCAGCGCGTCCATCAGATCGAGGTCGCGGGCGAAGGCCGCCTCGATGCCCGGCCGCAGCACCTTGACCACCACCTCCGCCCCCTCGGCGGTGACGGCGCGGTGCACCTGGGCGATGGAGGCGGCGGCAACGGGCGCGTCCTCGAACGTTGCGTAGAGCGCTTCGACCGGCTTGCCGAGCTCAGCCGCGATGGAAGCGCGCGCCGCCGCGCCGAGGAAGGGCGGCAGGCTGTCCTGCAGCGTGGCGAGGTCCTCGGCCACCGCCTCGCCCGCAATGTCAGGCCGGACCGAGAGCGCCTGGCCGAGCTTGATGAAGCTCGGCCCGAGCTCGTAGAGCGCGGCGCCGAGACGCTGGCCGGGGCGCAGCGCCGCCGTGCCGCGCTTGGGCCGGACGAACAGGCGGACGATGCGCCGCGCCGTGGGCCCGCCCGGCAGCCGGTCGAGGACGTCGAGGGCGTCGTGGCGGGCGAGCGTCCGCGCGATCGCCGCGAGCCTGCCCAGGTGCCGCGGCCGGATCACACCCGCCAGCCGGAATGGATGGCACAGATGCCGGCCGAGAGGTTCCGCCAAGTGACGTTGCCGAACTCGGCCGCGCGCAGTTCGTCCGCCAGCGTTTCCTGGTCGGGGAAGCGGCGGATCGATTCGGCGAGATAGAGATAGGCGTCGCGGTCGCGGGCGACCGCCTCGCCCAGCGCCGGCAGCACGCGGAAGGAATAGGCGTCATAGAGCGGGCGCAGCGCGGGGACCAGCACGCGGCTGAACTCCAGGCACAGGAAATGTCCGCCGGGCGCCAGGATGCGCCGCGCCTCGGCGAGCGCATCGGCCCGCCGCGTGACGTTGCGGAGCCCGAACGCGATGGTGCAGGAATCGAACGCGCCGGAGGGGAAGGGCAGCTCTGCCGCGTCGGTGCAGGCATAGTCGATCTCGTCGAGGAAGCCGCGGTCGATGGCGCGGTCGCGCGCGCGGTCGAGCATCGCCGCGTTGCGGTCGGCGACGACGATCCCGGCGGTCGCGGCCTTCTCGCCCAGCCGGCCGAGGATGCGGAACGCGACATCCCCCGTGCCGCCCGCGAGGTCGAGATGGACGAGGCCCGGGCGCGGGCGCAGCCAGTCGACCAAAGCCGCCTTCCACAGCCGGTGCAGCCCGCCCGACATCAGGTCGTTCATCAGGTCGTAGCGCGGCGCGACCGAGTCGAACACGCGGCCGACGAGGCCCGCATGCTCGGCCTCGCTCACCTGCCGGAAGCCGAAATCCCGTTCCTCCGTCATGCGGCGGAACATAGCGCCGGGGGTCGCGCTGCGCTAGATAAGGGCATGCCAGAGCTTCCCGAGGTCGAGACGGTCAGGCGCGGGCTCGAGGCCGCGCTCGCGGGCCGAACGATCGCACGCGTCGAAGTGCGCCGCGGCGATCTGCGTCGGCCGCTGCCGGCGGACTTCGCCGCGCGCGTTGCGGGCCGGCGGGTGCTGGGAATCGGACGCCGGGCGAAATACCTGCTGGTCTCGCTCGACGACGGGACCGTGCTGCTCGCCCATCTCGGCATGTCGGGGCGGATGGTGATCGAGCCGCCGCTGGGGCCGGCGATCCCGCCGCCCCCGACCCTGCTGCGCGCGGCGCACGTGACGCACGCCCACGTGGTGTTCGCGGCCGACGACGGCACCGTGGTGCGGTTCTCCGACCCGCGGCGGTTCGGGCTGATGGATCTGGTGCCGGCCTCGGAACTCGACGCGCACCCGCTCCTCGCCCATCTCGGGCCGGAGCCGGTGGGGAACGGATTCGACGGCAAGGCCTTGGCAGCGCGGCTGGCCGGCAAGCACACGCCGATCAAGGCGGCGCTCTTGGACCAGCGGGTGGTGGCGGGGCTCGGCAACATCTACGTCTGCGAGAGCCTGTACCGCGCGCGCCTGTCGCCGCGCCGCCTGGCCCTCACCGTGCAGGGCGGAAGGGCCGAGCGCCTCGCCGATTCGATCCGTGCCGTCCTGGCCGAGGCGATCGCGGCCGGCGGCTCGTCCCTCCGCGACCACGTGATGCCGACGGGCGAGCTCGGCTATTTCCAGCACGCTTTCGAGGTGTACGACCGCGAGGGGGCGCCCTGCCCCGGCTGCACCTGCGGCGGGACGGTCAAAAGGATCGTCCAGTCCGGCCGGTCGACTTTCTATTGTGCAGTGCGGCAACGCTGAGGTAACACCGGTCATCCCAGCCGGAGGTGACCGATGGCGTACGAGAACATCAAGAGCGAGATTCGCGGGCACGTGGGGCTGATCACCCTCGACCGGCCGCAGGCGCTGAACGCGTTGTGCACCGCACTCATCGCGGAGCTGAACCAGGCGCTCGACGGATACGAGGCCGACGACGCCATCGGCGCCATCGTGCTGACCGGCTCGGAGAAGGCGTTCGCCGCCGGGGCCGACATCCGCGAGATGCAGGCGAAGACCTTCCCCGACACGTACCTCGAGGATTTCATCACCAGGGACTGGGAGCGCATCTCGCGCTGCCGCAAGCCGGTGATCGCCGCGGTCGCTGGCTTCGCCCTGGGCGGCGGGTGCGAGTTCGCGCTGATGTGCGACTTCATCATCGCGGCCGACAATGCCAGGTTCGGCCAGCCGGAGATCACGCTCGCCATCCCGCCGGGCTCGGGCGGCACCCAGCGCCTCACCCGCATCGTCGGCAAGTCGAAGGCGATGGAGATGTGCCTGACCGGCCGGATGATGGACGCGGCGGAGGCCGAGCGCTGCGGCCTGGCCGCGCGCGTCGTGCCCGTGGCCGAGCTGGTCGACGAGGCGGTCAAGACCGCCGAGAAGATCGCCGGCTTCTCGCGCGCCGCGGTCTTCATGGTCAAGGAGGCGGTCAACCGCGCCTACGAGACCACGCTGGCCGAGGGGGTGCGGTTCGAGCGCCGCCTGTTCCAGGCCGCCTTCGCCACCGCCGACCAGAAGGAGGGCATGGACGCCTTCGCCAACAAGCGGAAGCCCGCCTTCAAGAACGGGTAGTCGCCCGGCCGTCGCCCCGATGTCGCCCGATGTAACCTCTATGTCGCCTCATGTCGCCTCATGTCTCCTCTATGTCGCCTCATAAGCCATTGATCGAGAACGGATGTCGCCTCAAAACCGCAAAATTCCGGTTCGGGTTACTCGGCGCATATAGCATTGTAGTCCTTAAATAGGACTTCAGACCGAGACATCAACCTCCCTCGGCCGGATCCGGCGGTGCGAACCTGGATAAAGCCTGCCCACGGCGGGCGCAGGGTGAAGCGGCCAGACAACCCGCTTGTCGCCATGCCGGCCGCGTGCGACACTTTGTCATTCTCATTCGAAATCCCGAGACCATGCGCCATCGCGTTCTGCTCGCCGCAACAGCGGTGGTCCTCTCCCTTCTCGCGCCGTGCCGCGTCGAGGCACTCGTCATCGACACGTTTGCCTTGCCGGTGGGGCTGCTGACACAGCTGTTTGTCCGAGTGGGACCGGCGGGAGATATTTTCGGCGGTGGCACCCTCGATTCGGTCTTCAATGCCGCCGCGGACACCTGGGAAGGGATCATCGGCGACAATCCCAATCCCAATCCCATCACCATCGCTTACGGCTGGGGCACGCTTCCCAGCGGGGTGCTCGCGGAGGCAGTGGGGCCAGCGGGACCGTTCCCTTTCCCGGTCATCCTGTTCAACAACGACGTGTTTACGCACTGGTTCGCCGATCCGACCCCGACCGACAATTCCGAATTCCAGCATTTCGAGGCGCCGTCGGCGGATCTGGGCGGCGGGCTCATCAATGTCGGGCAGGATTACAGCAATCCGACGGGCGACGCGGCGACGCTCTTTGCCACCGACCTGCTCACCGTGGCGTTGCACGAAATCGAGCACGCGCTGGGATTCGCGAACCTCTTCAACTTCGCGAACTCCCAAGACGTGCTGAGGATCACGGCGCCGCGGCCCTTTGCCGGCACCGTACTGCCGTTGGACAATCAACTATCGCACATTCTGCTCCTCGGAACGGTCATGTTCCCGTTCATTGACTACAATGTCCGGAAGCTGCCGAGCGATGCCGACATTCTGGGGCTCGCCCAGGCGCGGAATTTCACGAATTTCGTCCTGCCTGGCGTAGCCGTGGCGCCCGAGCCGGCCGGAACCGGCCTCCTGATCCTCACCGCGCTGGCGGCGCACCGGCTGGGCCGGCGGCGGCATTCCCGGCGCGTCGCGGCCGGATGAGGGCGACGGCCGCGAGCGCCATCGCCGAGCCTGCGCCCATGGCGAGGAAGGCGAGGCCCCAGGCGATGCCGCCGGCATGCGCGAGGTCGAGCACCGCGCCGATGGCGGGCGGGCCGAGCACTGCGCCCGAGAACCCCAGGAACGTGTGGACGGCCAAGGTCGCGCCGCGCCGCCCGGCCTCGGCCGCGCCGACCGCGCCGGCGGTCAGCGCCGCCGAATCGCCGGTGACGATCAGCCCGTAGGCGAGGGCAAGCGCGACGATCAGAGAGGGGGCCACATCCTCGGCGAAGCCGATCCCGGCGGCGAGCGCCATGGAGACGCAGAGCACGGCGACGATCGCCCGCCTTCGCCCGAACCGGACCGACGCCTCGTTGCCCAGCACCGACGAGGCGACGCCGAGAGCCGAGGCCGCCGCGGCGATGGTTGTGGCGGCGATGCCGAGCCCGCCCGGCCCGTGGCGCATCGCCGCCTCGGCGAGGAAGGCGACGATCCAGGCGCGGAAGGCGAACAGCTCCCAGCTATGGCCGAAATAGCCGAGGATATAGGCGAGCGCGCCGCGGTTTTTCAGCACCGGACGGAAATCGAGCAGCTTCGTCCGCTCGCGCGGCGCCTCGAGCCGGACCGGCGCGAAGGCGCCCAGGATCAGCGCGACCGACATCGCCGCGCCCGCCGCCGCCACGACGAACGGCCCGCGCCAGCCGAACGGGCCGGCGATCAGCCCGGCCAGATAGAACGAGAGCGAGACGCCGATCCCGAAGCTCGCAGTGTAGAACGAGATGTGGCGCGACTGGCGCGGCCCGCCCGAGCGGTCGGTCAGCGCCTTTAGCCCCGGCATGTAGGCGCCGCCGAGCCCGACCCCCGCCACCGCGTTGAGGGCGAGCGCGCTGACGTAATCATGGGCAAACGCGGCGAAGGCGGCGGCGGCGAGGCCCGAAAGCGCGACCGAGGCGGCGAAGATCCTGCGCGCGTCGATCCGGTCGGTCGCCGAGACCAGCACGGGCGCGGCCGCCACGTAGCCCGCGAAGAAGATGCCGCTGATCCAGCCGACCTCGGTATGGCTCAACCCCCAGTCGCGGACGAAGACCGGCACCTCGGCCTGGAAGGTGGAGACGCTGAGCATGCCCAGCACCTCCGCCGCGCAGGCCGCGGCGGCCGCCCGCGCCCCCGTCGCGCCGGTCATCGGAGCGGGGCCCGCCGATACATTCCGGGCGGCCTGGGAGAGCCCCTCTTCACCCCTACCCCCCGAAGATGCGGTTCAGCACGCGATTGGCGCGCCGGCGCGTCTGGTCGATGCGCGCGCCCGTCTTGGGCCAGCGGCGGCGGATGCGCTGGATCGCGAGGCGGGCGCGGGGCGAGACCGCCGACAAGAGCACCAGCCCGATCAGGATGAACAGCACCCCCTGCATCAGCGGCAGGAACAGCCCGATCGCGCCCAACAGGACGAACAGCCAGCCGGTCGCCAGAATCGACCAATGCCGGAACTTCCGGCGCATCGGCGTCGGGTGGCGCGCCACCTTTCCTCCCTCCACGGACGGGCCGGACAGGCTAGCCGGTCGCGTGCGGCAAAGGAATGGCCGGGGCGAAGTTTCGTTGCGCCGGCGGGTCCGGCAGATTATATGGCGCCCAGCGGGATCTCGGCCCGCACCGAGACGGAAATACGGAACGCTCCATGCCTGCAATCCCGGGATTCGCTGGCGCGCCGGACGCGCGGCCATGAGCCGTGCGCGCCGCGTGATCGTGACGGCCGACGATTTCGGCCTCGGTTTGCCGGTGAACGAGGCGATCGAGCACGGCCATTGCGAGGGGATCATCGGTTCGGCGAGCCTGATGGTCACATGCGACGCGGCCGAGGATGCGGTCGAGCGCGCCCGCCGCCTGCCCGGCCTCGCCGTCGGGCTGCACCTGGTGCTGGCCGACGGCAAGCCCGCTTTGCCGCCGGAGGAAATTCCGGCGCTGGTCGGGCGCGACGGGCGGTTTTACGGCAACCTGGCGGCCGCCGGCTTCGCCATGGCGCGGACGCCGACGGCGCGCGCCCAGCTTGCCCGCGAGATTCGCGCCCAGCTCGAGCTCTACCGGGCGACCGGCTTGCCGTTGGACCACGTCGACGGGCACCACCATTTGCAGATGCACCCCATAGTGCGGCGGATCCTGATACGGCTCGCTCCGGAGTACGGCATTAAGGCGATCCGCCTGCCGCGCGAGCCGACCTGGACCGGCTGGCGGGCGACGCGCGACCGGCCCTTGCTGCGGCTTTCGTCCGGACTGACGTATGGGCGCATGTGGCGGGGGATGAAGCGCCAGTTCGCCGCGGCGGGCATCGCCTGCAACGACTGGCTGGTCGGGTTCAACGACGCCGGCACGCTGGCGAGCGGCCGGCTGGGCGCATATCTCGCCCGCCTGCCCGAGGGCACGACCGAGCTCTGCCTGCACGTCGCCACCTGCCATTGGGACGCGCCCGACGCATGGCGCCGCTCGTTCGGCTGCGTCGGCGAGTACCGCGCGACCATCGACCCGACGATCCGCGCCCTTCTGGCCGCGCGCAACATCACCCGCATCGCCTTCGGCGACCTGGCGGCCGAGGCGGGGCGCGCGGCGTGAAGCTGGGCACCGCCCTGTTCGCCCTGGCGGGGCTTGCTGCGCTCGGGGTGCTGGTGGCCGAGCACCCGGCCGCCGTCCTCGCCGCGCTGGCGCGGCTGGGGCCCGTGGGATTTGTCTGGACGACCGCGCTCCATCTCGGTTCGACGCTGCTCTGCGCGGCGGCGCTGCGGGTGGTGATCGACACCCCACGCCCGCATTTCGGCCGGGTGATGTGGGCGCGGCTGTGCCGCGACGCGGGCGGCGACCTGTTGGGCTTCATTCCCGGCGCGGGCGAGCTGCTGGCGATCCGGGCGCTCACCTTCCACGGGCTTGCGGGCGGCGCGGCGACCGCGGTGATCGTGGTCGACCTGACGCTCGAGATGGTGGCACAGGTGCTGTTCGCGGTGACCGGGTTCGTGCTGGCCCTCGCCACGATGGATGCGGCGGTCGCCACCTCGACCGCGGCGGGCACCGCGGTGCTGGCGATCGGCGCGGTGGGATTCGCCGTTGCCCAGCATTTCGGCCTGTTCAAACTGATCGACAAGCTGGCCCAGCGCGTCGCCTTCGACATGCCGTGGCGCTCGCCCACGCTGGGCGCCGACATCCACGCCCGGCTGGCGGCGATCTGGCGGACGCCCGCGCGGGTGCTTCCCTCCATCGCGATCCATTTCGCCGCCTGGATCGCCGGCTGCGCCGAGGCGTGGCTCGCGCTGCATTTGATGGGCGTCGAGGCGAGCCCCTACGCCATCGTCGCCATCGAAAGCCTGGTGTTCACGCTGCGCACCGTGGCGTTCGTGGTGCCCGGCGGGCTCGGCGTGCAGGAGGGGGCGTATCTGACGCTCGCCGCCGCGTTCGGCCTGCCGCCCGAGACGATGCTGGCGGTCTCGCTGGTCAAGCGCGCGCGCGAGCTGGCGCTGGGCGCGCCGATGCTGGTGAGCTGGAAGATCGCGCACGGCCTCAGCGTGGCGCGGCGGCGCGCGGCCGGGTGACCGTCGCCGCCGACCGCCCGTCGGCGCTGGAGAGAAGCGGCGTCCAGATCCCGCTCGTCGTCGTGCTGGGCGCCGCCTGGGGCCTCGCCTTCCCGTCCAACCGCTACGCCATGATCCATGGCGTGCCGCCGCTCGGTTACACTTCGTGGGTGTTCGTGACGGCGGCGGCGATCGGGCTCGCCGCGTGCTGGGCCATGGGCGCCAGGGCGAAGATGACCCGCTGGTTCGTGCTGTTCACCCTGTTCACCGGGATGTTCCGCTGCGCGGCGCCGGTGACGGTGATGGCGCTTGCCGTGCAGCACATCCCCGCCGGGCTGATGGTGATGATCTCGTCGACGAGCGCGATCATGACCTACGGCGCGGCCATCGCGTTCAAGCGCGAACGGTTCCACCCGGTGCGCCTCGCCGGCGTGATATCGGGCCTGGCGGGGGTGGGGTTCATCCTGGTGCCGTCGTCGAACCTGCCCGACCCGTCCGACTTCGGCTGGATGCTGTTCTCGTTCCTGGCGCCGGCGATGTTCTCGATGACGTCGATGACCATCGACATGAAGCGCCCGCCGGGCGCGCACACCATGGCGCTGACCGCCGGCATGTTCTCGTGGGCGGCGGTGATGGCGGTGCCGGCTGCGCTTGCCACCGGGACGTTTTTCCTGCCGCACCCGCCGTTTCATCTGTGGGACGGGGCGATGGTGCTGCACGGGCTGATCAACGGCATCTGCTTCATCTGGCTGTTCGAGCTGATCCGCATCGGCGGCGTGGTGGTGGCCTCGCAGGTGAGCTACATCACGCCCGTCGCCGGCGTGACCTGGGGCGTCGTGCTGCTGGGCGAGCACAACAGCAAGTGGATCTGGCTCGCGCTGGCGCTGATCGTGCTCGGCCTCGCCTTGGTCAACTACCGCCGGCGGGCGGGGCGCTGAGCCGCCGACGCCGCGCCCGCCATGCGCGGATAGGCGCCGATCGCGCCGGCTTGGCAGTTGGGCTGGACGAAAATATCGGCGCGCGGCGGTGTCGCGTCGCTACGCCGGCACGGGCTCGAGGCCGACGGCGGCGAGATCGGCGGCGAGGCGCGCGGCCGGGTCGGGCGCGAGCGGCATCAGCGGCGGGCGGAGGCGGCGCCAGCCGGCGCGCCCGGTGAGGTGCGCCATCGCCGCCTTCAGCGCCTCGATCAGCGGGAAGCGGTCGAGCACCTTGCGGATCGCGACATAGTCGGCCTGCAGCGCGTCCGCGTCCGGCCCCTGCCAGTTCGCATAGACCTTGGCGGCGCGCGCGGCGGCGATGTTGTTGCCCGCGGTGATGCAGCCGGCCCCGCCCGCGCGCAGCAAATCGAGCAGGAACGCGTCGGACCCCGAGAGTACGCGGAAGCCCGGGAAGGCGCGCACGTTGGCGACCATGTTGTCGAGCTTGCCGGCCGAGTCCTTCATGCCGACGACGACGCTCGGGTAAGCCTTGAGGAGCCGCTCGATCAGGCCCGGGGTGATGGGCACGCCGGTGTTCTGCGGGATGTGGTAGAGATAGACGCGAAGCCGCGCGTCGCCCACGCGCTCGATGGTCTCGGCATAGGCGGCGAAGAGCCCCTCGTCGCTCACACCCTTGTAGTAGAACGGCGGCAGCATCAGCACGCCCGCCGCGCCGTGCTCGACCGCGCGCCTGGTGAGGCGGACGGTGTCGGGGATGGCGCAGCAGCCGGTGCCGGGGATCAGCCGCGCGCCCGGAACGCCCGCCTCGGCCAGCGCGTCGAGCAGCGCAAGCCGCTCGTCGACGGAAAACGAGTTGGCCTCGCTGGTCGTGCCGAGCACCGCGAGCCCGTCACACCCCTGGGCGAGCAGGTTGCGGCAGTGGGCGACGAAATTCGGCAGGTCGGGCGCGAGGTCGTCGTGGATCGGCGTCAGCACCGCGGCCAGCACGCCGGCCTCGACGGGGCGGGTTTCGGTCATTCTCTTCTCCTCGTTCAAACCAACCGTTCGCCCCGAGTGGCGCCAAAGGCGCGTATCGAAGGGCGGCGGCGGCACGATCTCTCGGCCACGTGCTTCGATACGCCGCGCGCCGCGCGGCTACTCAGCACGAACGGAAATTCTCGCGCGTCGAAACCGGCACGATCGGTGCCATCACTTCGGCCAGTCGACGATGCGGTCCTCGGGGTCGGCCGTGCCCTCGGCGACGGCGCGGCCGCGCACCGAAATGCCGGCGAGATGGACCGTATCCGGATCGCCCGACACCAGCGGGTGCCACCAGTAGAGCTCGTTCCCGTCGCGCAGCAGCCGGTAGGCGCAGGTCGACGGCATCCAGTCCAGCTCGTGCAAATTCTGGGGCGTCAGCACGACGCAGTCGGGCACCAGCGTATGGCGCCGTGCGTATTTCGAGCAGCGGCAGGTGTTGTGGTCCAAGAGCTTGCAGGCGACGTCGGAGTAGTGGATCTCGCCGGTGTCGGCGTCCTCGAGCTTCAGGAGGCAGCAGCGCCCGCACCCGTCGCAGAGCGACTCCCACTCGTCGCGCGTCATCTCGTCGAGCCGCTTGCGGCGCCAGAACGGCGTCTCGTCCCTCATGATTGCTCTCCCCCGACGAGGTGCTTGCGGAGCTCCGCGTCGATCGCGGCCGGATCGGGCCGGGTGAAGTGCGCGAGGTACTGCCCCTTGCGGTCCATCAGGTAGATCACCGATGTGTGGTCCATCAGGTAGCCGGCGGTCGTGTCCTCGGCCTTCTCCTTGGCGTAGTACACCCGGTATTCCTTGGCCGCCTTGGCGATGGCGTCCGGCGGGCCGGTGAGCGCGACGAGCGAGGGATGGAAGTTGGAAGCGTAGAGCTTCATCTGCTTCACGTTGTCGCGTTCGGGATCGATGGTGACGAAGATCGGCACCACCTGTCGGGCCGCCGGGCCGAGCTGGTTGAGCGCCACGGTGATGGCGTTGAGCGCGGTCGGGCAGGCGTCGGGGCAGAAGGTGTAGCCGAAATAGACCAGCATCAGCTTGCCGCGGAAATCGGCGTCGGTGCGCGTGCGACCGTACTGGTCGGTGAGCGCGAAGGGCCCGCCGATCTTTGCCGCCGACGCTCCGCCGCCCGCGCCCGGCGCGAGAAACTGCTGGCCGGCGAAAATGCCGATGGCGATGGCCGCGGCGGCGGCGGCGAGAAAGGCGGCGATACGGACCAGCGGCTTCGACATGAGCGTCCCGCGCCTGCAGCCGGCAGGCGTCGCATGCTAGTATAGAGCGCCCGGCGCGAGAGAACCACCCGCCCCGGGGACGCTGCGGCGGAGGACGGACCGGACCGATGCGACGCAGGATGGCGCTCATCAGACTGGCGCTCATGGTGCCGATCGGGCTTGCGCTCGCGGGGCACGCGGCGGCAATGGACCTCCTCGTGTTCAACCCGATCTGGGACGCCGTGGCCGCGGGCGACGTGCAGAAGGCCGACCGCGCGCTCGCCACCGGCACGGATCCCAACCTGACCGACGACGGCGGCAAGACGCCGCTGATGTACGCCGCGATGGCCGACGACGCGCCGATGATCGCGCTGCTGTTGCGCTACCATGCGAAGCTTGACAAGCGCGACCCGCTGGGCAACACGGCGCTGGCCTACGCCGCGCAGAAGGACAATACCGGGGCAGTCGAGGCGCTGGCGAAGGCCGGGGCGGAGATCGACAGCGAGAACCGCCAGGGCGCAACGCCGCTGATGCAGGCCGCCGGCGCCGGGGCGACCGGCGCGGTGCGCATACTGCTCGCCAAGGGCGCGGTGACCGACAAGCACGACTATACGGGTCGCACCGCGCTCGACTGGGCGCTCCGCAGCCACCGGGCCGCACAGGCCGCGGCCCTGCTGCGCAAGGCCGGCGCGACGGAGTAGGAGTAGGCCGCCAGTCCGGCACGATTGACGCGACTCGGGCGGGCCCACATGCTCGCGCAATGACCGATGGCGCTGCGCGTGTCCGGGCTCGGTGACGGGCTCAGCCTGCTGCTGATCGCGTTCCTCGCCGACGCGGCGCTGGGCGGGATTCCCGGCATCCGCGAGCTGTTGGCCGCGCCGCTCGCTCTGGTGCGCCAGACGGCGGGCGCGCTCGAGCGCCGGCTCAACCGCGAGCGGCGCGGACCGAAGACGCGCTTCGTGCGCGGCGTGTTGGTCATGCTGTTCCTCGCCGCGGTCGGCTGGGCGGTGGGGCAGGCCGCGGTGGACGCGATCCGCGACGCCGGCGCGGGGCGCGGCGCCGAGGCCGCCGTGCTGCTGTTCCTCGCCGCGCAGCACCGGCCGTTCGCCCTGGCGCGGCGCGTGGCCGCGTCGCTCCGAAAGGACGACAGGCCGGCCGCGGCGGCGGCGCTCGGCCAGCTCGCCGGCTGCCCGGTCGCAACCGACGATCCGCACGCGATGGCGCGCGGCGCCATCGAGGCGCTGGCGACGGCGCTCGCCGCCGGGGTGGTCGGGCTTTCGCTCTGGTATCTCGCCTTCGGCCTGCCCGGCGCGTGCCTCTACCGCATTGTGCACGAGGCGGCGCGCCGCATCGGCGGGACGACGCCGCGCGGCGCCGCGTTCGGGATGGCGACGGCGCGGCTCGACGCGCTCCTGGGGCTGGTGCCGGGGCCAGTGGCGGGGCTTGCGCTGGCGGTCGCCGCCTTGTTCGTATCGGGGGCGAACCCGGCCCGGGCGCTGGCGACGATGGGGCGCGACTTCGCCAAGCTCGCCGCCCCGGCGTGCGGGTGGACGGCGGGGGCCGTGGCCGGGGCGCTCGGCCTCGCCCTCGGCGGGCCGCGCCCCGGCGGCGCCGGCGGCCCGTGGATCGGCGACGGCCGCGCCCGCGCCGGGGCAGCCGACGTGCGCGGCGCGACCTACCTGTTCGCCGTCGCCGCGCTGATCCACGCCGGCGCCCTGGCCGCCGCCCGGCTGGCGCTGGCCGCGGGGTAGCAGCACGGCTTGCGCGCGCCGGCGGTTGCGCTATCTTGCGGCCGGCATTCGAGGCTTAGAGAAAACGGGTGGGCAGAGTGGACAAGGTCGAAAACTGGGTGATGGGCGCGGTCTCGGCGGTTCTCGGGACGGCCGCTTTGTTCGTGGCGGCGCGTGCCGGCGAGGGGATCGGCTATTACGGCGGGATCGTCGGGTTCCTGTTCTGCGCGCTGTTCGTGCTCTACCTGATCAAGACCTCGTTCGAGCATGATTAGCGGCGCCAGGCGCCGCGGGCACGATTAGCGGCGCCAGGCGCCGCGGGCACGACTGACCCACCGAGCGGGAGGAGCGATGGCCTCGGCCGCCGACCGGCTTCGCAAGCTTCTCGAAAAGCCCGGCCTTCTGGTCGCGCCGGCCTGCTTCGACGCGCTGTCGGCCCGGCTGGTGGAGCGCGCGGGCTTCCCGATCAGCTTCATGTCGGGCTTCGCGGTCGCGGGCGCCCGGCTCGGCCTGCCCGACACGGGGCTGATCTCCTACGCCGAGATGCTCGACCAGGGGCGCAATATCTGCGGGGCGGTCTCGATCCCCGTCATCGGCGACGGCGACACCGGCTACGGCAACGCGATGAACGTGAAGCGCACCGTCGCGGGCTACGCCCAGGCCGGCTTCGCCTGCGTGATGATCGAGGACCAGCTCGCCCCCAAGCGCTGCGGCCACACCGAGGGAAAGCAGGTTGTCGTGCGCGACGAGGCGCTGGCGCGCATCCGCGCCGCCTGCGACGCGCGCGACGAGGGCGCCGACATCTTGGTGATGGCGCGCACCGACGCGAACCAGACGCACGGGTTCGACGAGGCGATGGCCCGCATGCGCGCCTTCGCCGAAGCGGGCGCCGACATCCTGTTCCTCGAGGCGCCGCAGAGCGTGGACGAGATGCGCGGGTTCTGTGCGGGCGTCGACCGGCCCTGCATGGCCAACATGGTCGAGGGCGGCAAGACGCCCGTCCTGCCGCCCGAGGAACTCGCGAAGCTCGGCTTCCGCATCGCGATCTATCCGCTCGCGCTGCTCGCCGCCGCCATCGCGGCGATGAAGGGCGCGCTCGCCGAGATCGGCGCCGGACGGCGCCCCGCGGGCGGCGCCACCTTCGCCGAGATCCGCGACCTGGTCGGCTTCACCGACTACGCCGCTTCGGAGACGCGCTACGCCGCGCCCGCCCCGGCCGAGGCGCCGCCGGCGGAGTAGGAGCATGCACCCCTTTCCCGTTCACCCTGAGTAGCGCCCGAAGGGCGCGGATCGAAGGGGGAAGGGCCATAAGACCTCGCGGCCTCGTGCTTCGATACGCCGCGCTGCGCGCGGCAATTCAGCACGAACGGATCATTTTGGGCGCTGCGTCCCGAACCCCGCCGGCAGCTCGGGAACTTCCGCGAGAAGCCGGCCGTACCCCGTGACGCTGTCGGGAATGTCGTTATCGCGCAGCGCATACCAGTAGGTTGCGGCGTTGATCGCGATCACGGGCTTTTGAAGCCAGCGCTCCGCCTCGTCGGCGAGCCTGGCCATCGCGAGGTTGGTGCCGACCTGGACGATTGCGTCGACGTCGTCGCCGTCCAGCCGGAGGAGCGCGGCGCGCAGCGCGTCCTCGCCCACGTGCGCGATCAGCATCGGGCTCCGGCATTTCAGCCCCTCGATGCGCACGACCTCCAGCTCGCACTGCTCGAAGAAGCGGCGCACGTTCTTGTCGCCGACCGGCCAGTAGGGCGTGAGCACGGCGATCCGCTTCGCCCCGCCATAGGCCGCGAGCGCGGCGCGGCACGAATCGGAGCCCATCGCGACGCCGAGCCCGGTGCGCTCCATCACCCGCGCGCGCATGCGGCGGCTTTCGGCGAGCCCGTCCCAGAACGTCTCGGCCGACATGCCCATCACGATGTAGTCGGGCCGGCAAGTCATCACCCGGTCGAGCGAATCGTCGAACGCCCCGCGGATGTTGTCCATCAGCCGGTTGAAGTCGTCGTCGCTTTCCACCGGGTCGTCGGGAATCCAGATGCGCACGTGATGGTTGGTGACGCCCCCGGGGCGCATGTCGTCGAATTCCGGTTGCACCGAGGTGTTGGTGGACGGCGCCACCACCCCGAACTTCCGCCGCCAGCCGAGCGCGTCCGTCATCTGCGTCTCCCTGCGCCCGACGATAGCCCCCGGCCCGCGCGAATCAAGCGGCTTTCCGAGGACTCGACTTGCCGGCAACGCCCCCCTAAAACTGACACCTTCCTCGATACCGACAACGGAGGCGGATGTGGCGACGGCGGACGCGGCCCTTTTCGATTCCGACCTGGCGAGCCTGGAACTCGTGCGCAAGGGCAAGGTGCGTGACGTGTATGCGGTGGGCGCCGACCGGCTGCTGATCGTCGCGTCGGACCGGCTTTCCGCGTACGACGTGGTGCTGCCGACGCCGATCCCGGACAAGGGCCGCGTGCTCACCAGCCTCTCGAACTTCTGGTTCGCGCGCACGCGAGAACCTGGTCGAAAACCACCTCACGGGCACGGCCCTCGACGAGGTGCTGCCCGACCCGGCCGAGCGGCTGCGCGTCCAGGGCCGCGCGGTCGTCGCGAAGCGTCTCGACCCGCTGCCGATCGAGGCGGTGGTGCGCGGCTACATCGTCGGCTCGGGCTGGAAGGACTACCAGGAGACGGGCGCAGTGTGCGGGGTGAAGCTGCCGAAGGGCCTCCGCCTCGCCGACGAGCTCAAGGAGCCGATCTTCACGCCCGCCACCAAGGCCGACGTGGGCGAGCACGACGAGAACATCGACTTCGAGCGGGCGGCCAAGATCGTCGGGCGCGACGTGGCGGAGCAGGTGCGCGACCTTTCGGTCCGTATCTACAGCGAGGCGCGCGCCTATGCGGCGGGCCGCGGCATCATCATCGCCGACACCAAGATGGAGTTCGGCCGCGACAAGGACGGGAAGATCGTGCTCATCGACGAGCTGCTGACGCCCGATTCGTCGCGCTTCTGGCCGGCCGCCGAATACAAGGTGGGCGCCAACCCGCCGTCCTTCGACAAGCAGTACGTGCGCGACTGGCTCGACGCGCAGGGCTGGGACCACACCCCGCCGGCGCCGGCCTTGCCGCCCGACGTGGTCGCCCGCACGACCGAGAAATACCGCGAGGCCGAGGCCTGGATCACCGGCGGCAATCGAGGCTGACGGCGACGCCCGCTCCCGCTCCCCGCGCCGTGCACGCGACCGGCGTCGCCATCGGCGCGGCGGGGGTGCTGATCCGCGGGCCGTCGGGCGCCGGCAAGTCGGACCTCGCGCTGCGGCTGATCGATTCGGGGGCGCGGCTCGTCGCCGACGACCTTGTCACCCTGGCGCGCGTCGGCGGATGCATCGAGATGCGCGCGCCCGGGCGGCTGCGCGGCCGGATCGAGGCGCGCGGACTCGGCATCGTCGCCGTCCCGTTCCGGGCCAGGGCACGGCTTGCGCTGATGGTCGACCTCGCGGCGCCGGACCAGATCGAACGTTTTCCCGCCCCCGGGCGTTGCACGATCATGGGCGTCGCGGTGCCGCGCATCCGGCTTGCCCCGTTCGAGGCCTCGGCGCCGGCCAAGGTTCGCCTTGCCGTCGCCCGCGCCAAGCGGGAGAATGCCGCCCGGCCATGACCGAGCGAGACCATGCGTTGCCGTCGTCGGACGGTGCCGCCCCTGCCGCCCCGGCACGCCGGTTGAAGGTCGTGCTGGTCACCGGCATGTCGGGCGCGGGCAAGTCCAACGCGCTCAAGGCGCTCGAGGATATCGGCTACGAGGCCGTGGACAATTTGCCGATCTCGCTTCTTACCAGCCTGGTCACCGGCGCGCGCGACGCGGGCCGCCCGCTCGCCATCGGCGTCGACGTGCGCACGCGCGATTTCGGCGTCGGCACGTTCGTGGCCGAGCTGGATGCGCTGATGGCGATGGCGGCGCTCGACGTGCGCGTGCTGTTCCTCGATTGCGCCGACGAGGCGCTGCGCCGGCGCTATACCGAGACGCGGCGGCGCCATCCGCTGGCGCCCGACCGGCCGGTGATGGACGGCATCCGCCACGAGCGCGAGGTGATCTCGGCGCTGCGCGACCGCGCCGACGTGACGCTCGACACGACCGACCTCACCCTCAGCGGGCTGCAGCGCGAACTGCGCGCCCATTTCGCGCTCGAGGAAGCGCCCGGCCTCGCCATCTTCGTCACGTCGTTCGCCTACCGGCTCGGCGTGCCGCGCGAGGCCGACCTCGTGTTCGACGTGCGCTTCCTCGCCAATCCGCATTACGAGAACGAGCTGCGCGGGCTCACCGGGCGGGACGCAGCCGTCGGCGCGTTCATCGAGGCCGACCCGGACTACGCCGGGTTCTTCGCCGCGCTGACCCGGCTGCTCGGCCCGCTGCTGCCGCGCTTCCGCCAGGAGGGCAAGAGCTACCTCACCATCGCGGTCGGCTGCACCGGCGGCAAGCACCGCTCGGTCTACGTCGCCGAGCGGCTCGCCGCGTGGCTCGGCGCCCAGGGGCAGGACGCGACCGTGTTCCACCGCGACATCGCCAGCGGGGCCGCGCCGTGATGCGCACCGCTACAACGCAGGACTTATCATGATCGGCATCGTACTGGTCACGCACGGCCGCCTCGCCGACGAGCTGGTCGCCGCGCTCGAGCACGTGGTCGGGCCGCAGACCGGCATCGCCACGGTGTGTATCGGCCCCGACGACGACATGGAAAGCCGCCGCAAGGAGATCCTCGACGGCATTGCGCGCGTCAACCAGGGCCAGGGCGCGGTCGTGCTGACCGACATGTTCGGCGGCACGCCGTCCAACCTTGCCATCAGCGTGATGGAGCAGGCGAAGGTCGAGGTGATCGCCGGGGTGAACCTCCCGATGCTGGTCAAGCTCGCCAGCGTGCGCGCGACGCATGCCCTGGCCGATGCGGTCGCCGAGGCGCAGGAGGCCGGGCGCAAATACATCAACGTCGCCTCGCGGCTGCTCGCCGACCAGGCGGGATGAGCGATCCGGTCCAGCGCACGGTGACGATCGTCAACCGCAAGGGGCTGCACGCGCGCGCCGCCGCCGCCTTCGTGCGCCTCGCCGGCGGGTACGATGCGCGCGTGACCGTGCAGGCGAAGGGCCATACCGTCTCCGGCCATTCGATCATGGGGCTGATGCTGCTCGCCGCCGGCCCGGGCACCGAGATCGTGATCCGCGCGGAAGGCGCCGACGCCGAGAAGGTCGCCGACGCCCTCGCCAGGCTCGTCGCCGACGGCTTCGACGAGGGGTGAGTCGCGCACATGCGCCGCGTTCGGTTGCGTTCGCTGCGCGCGCTGCGTATCCTTGCGGCACACCGGCAACGCGCGGGCATCCCATGAGCAACCTGACCGAGGTGCACGAACGGCTCGCCAAGGCCGTCGCCCGGCTCGAGCGCGCCGCGGGCGAGGCCCTGCCCGCTACCGACGACGCCGAGGCCGAGATCGAATCGCTGCGCGACCGGTGCCGGTCGCTCGAGGCGAAGAACGAAGAGGTCGCGAAGCGCCTCGATGCCGCCATCGCGCGGTTGCGCAGCGCACTGGCGGAGTGACGCGCGCCATGGCCCAGGTCGACATCACCATCAACAAGCGCAGCTACCAGATCGCCTGTGACGACGGCCAGGAGGAGCATCTGACCCAGCTCGGCACCTTCCTCGACCGCAAGGTGGAGGAGCTGGTGGCCTCGGTCGGCCAGGTGGGCGACGCGCGCCTCCTGGTCATGGCGGCACTGCTGATCTCCGACGAGTTGGCGGAGGCCTATGCCGAGCTGGACGACGCGTCGAAATCGGGCGCCGATGCCGCCACCGCCGCGCGCAGCACTGCGCGCGAAACCGAAGGCCGCGCCGCCGCCGCCATCGAGGCGCTGGCCGAGCGGATCGAGGGGATTGCCGCGCGGCTGGAGGCCGCCTAGATTCAGGAAAGGCGGGGCTGCGCGGTGCGAATCGGCCGCAAATCCCTGGGGCCAATGGTATCCTCTTGGGAGCTGTCCCTGCCGGAACCGTGGTTTCGGTACATGGCGCCCACCTGCATCAGCAGGCCGCAGAGGATTTCAGTGCCGGACGGCCGTGGCGGCTCCGCCTACTCACCTGGCCGGGAGGGCGCACGATGAAACCGGTGTTCGTTCAGCTTCGCTGCACGCCGGGCAAGACCTACGAGGTCGCCGACGCCCTCTACCGGCGCGAGATCGCCTCGGAACTCTACTCGACAAGCGGCGAGTACGATCTCCTGATGAAGCTCTATGTGCCCGAGGACGCCGACATCGGAAAATTCATCAACGACCGCATCCTCGACATCCCGAACATCGTGCGGTCGCTCACCACCCTCACCTTCACCGCGTTCTGAGGCGCGTGTCCGGCCCCGAAGTCCTCGATGGGCTCAGCGCCGAGAAGGCGGCGCTGCGCAAGCGGATGATGGCGGCGCGCCGCGTCGTCCACCGCGCGGCGGGCGCGGCGGCGGCCGAGCGCGTGGCCGCGCTGTTCGTGGGCGCGTTCGCCGATGCGCTCGCCGCCCGGCCGACGGTGGCCGGCTACTGGCCGATGGTGGACGAGCTCGATGTGCGTCCCCTGCTCGAGCGCGTCGCCGCCCTCGGTTGTCCGGTCGGGCTGCCGGTGGTCACGCCGCGCGGCACGCCGCTGGTCTTCCGCGCCTGGCGGCCAGGTGCGGCGATGGTGGCGGGCGTGTTCGGCACCTCGCACCCGGCGGACGCGACGGAGGTGACGCCGGAGCTGGTGATCGCGCCGCTGCTGGCCTTCGACGCGGCGGGGCGCCGTCTCGGGTACGGCGGCGGCTATTACGACCGCACCCTCGCCAGGCTGCGCGCGGCAGGCGGGGTGCTCGCCGTCGGCGTGGGGTACGACGCGCAGGAGGTCGAGCGCGTACCGACGGGCCCCTCCGACCGGACACTCGACGCCGTGGTCACCGAGACGCGCGTGCTGCGGATCGCGCGATGCGGCTGATGCTCTGCGGCGACGTGGTGGGCGCGGCTGGGCGGCGCGCGGTGACCGGGAACCTGCCGCGACTCCGGCGCGACCTCGGGCTCGACTTCGTGGTGGTGAACGGCGAGAACGCGGCGCACGGCTTCGGCATCACCGCCGAGATCTGCGACGAGCTGTTCGACGCCGGCGCCGACGTCATCACCACCGGCAACCACGTGTGGGACCGGCGCGAGATCATCGGCCATTTCGGGCGCGAGCCGCGCCTGCTGCGCCCCGGCAACTTCCCCGCCGGCACGCCGGGCGCCGGCGCGGGCGTGTTCGACGCGCCGGGCGGGCGCAAGGTGTTCGTGCTGCATCTGATGGCGCGGCTGTTCATGGACCCGCTGGACGACCCGTTCGCCGCGGCCGACGCCGCGCTCGAGGCGCACCGGCTGGGCGAGACGGTCGACGCCACGATCATCGACTTCCACGGCGAGGCGACCAGCGAGAAGACCGCGATGGGCCATTTCGCCGACGGGCGCGCCTCGCTGGTGGTCGGCACCCACAGCCACGTGCCGACCGCCGACGCCCGCATCCTGCGCGGCGGCACGGCCTACCAGACCGACGCCGGCATGTGCGGCGATTACGATTCGGTGATCGGCATGCGCACCCATGAGGCGGTCGAGCGCTTCGTCACCAAGATGCCGACGGGCCGGCTCGAGCCTGCCGAGGGCGAGGCGACGCTGTGCGCCGTCTTCGCCGAGACCGACGACCGCACCGGCCTCGCCACCCGCGTCGCGCCGGTCCGCACCGGCGGCATGCTCGCCCCCCACTGGCCGAGGTAGGGCGTTGACAGCTGCGGCAATGCCGCATAGCCCTCAATGTCACCCCGGACGGCGCGAAGCGCTGATCCGGGGCCCATACTTCCGCATCACGGCGGCTGAGCGATGGGTCCCGGCGCTCCGCGCGGACCGTGTCCGCGCTTTGGCCGGGATGACAGTCAGGGAGGCTGGAGCACGGATGACCAAAGCTGGCGAACGGTTGCTGCGGAGCGCGCGACAGGCACGGGCTTTCGCTCGCGGCGAAACCGATGAAGATTTCGTCGTACACGTTCCCTCAGAGGTGGACGTGAAAGCGGTACGTGCGAAGCTGGGCCTCACCCAACAGCAATTCGCGCGGCGCTTCGGTTTTGCTTACGACGCGGTGCGCGACTGGGAGTCCCGCCGCCGGCACCCCGACCGGGCGGCTCGGGTCTTGCTCGCCGTCATCGATTATCGGCCCGAGGTCGTTGCCGAAGCCCTGGAGCGTACCGAGGGATAGAGTCACCGCCTCGCCACACCCGCGGGCCGCAATCTCGCCATATTGGATCGGTACCCGACGGGCTGGTAATTCGCGCCGCGCCGGTTGTGGGGCCGGTGCGCTTTCCGCCTATATATGGTATAGACCCGACATCTCCTGCACGACGAGGACGCGCGGCCTATGGCCGGACATTCCCAGTTCAAGAACATCATGTACCGCAAGGGCGCGCAGGACGCGAAGCGCGCCAAGCAGTTCACCAAGCTGATTCGCGAGCTCACGGTCGCGGCCCGCACGGGCCAGGCGGACCCGACGGCGAATCCCCGCCTGCGCGCGGCCATCGCCGCGGCGCGCAACGCCAACATGCCCAAGGACACGATGGAGCGCGCCATCAAGCGCGGCCAGTCGGCGGGCGAGGGCGACAACTATGTCGAGATGCGCTACGAGGGCTACGGCCCGGGCGGCGTCGCCGTCATCGTCGAGGCCCTGACCGACAACCGCAACCGCACCGCGGGCGACGTGCGCGTCGCCTTCGACAAGCACGGCGGCACGCTGGGCGAGACCAACTCCGTCGCCTTCCAGTTCAGCCGGGTCGGCGTGGTGAGCTATCCCGCCCAAGTCGCCAAGCCCGAGGAGATGTTCGAGGCGGCGCTCGAAGCCGGCGCCACGGACGTCGAGTCCGGCCCGGACGGGCACGAGGTGATCTGCGCGCCCGACGACCTCAACGCCGTGCGCGAGGCGCTGGAGGCGCGCGTCGGCGAGGCCCAGCGCGCGGCCCTGGTGTGGCGGCCGCAGACGACGGTGCCGGTCGGCGCGGACCACGCCGAGACCCTACTGCGCCTCCTCGAGGTGCTGGAGGACAACGACGACGTGCAGACGGTGGCGGCGAACTACGAGATCGACGACGCGCTGATGGCTCGCCTCAGCGCGTAGGCGCCGCGGCCGCAGAGGGGAAAGGAGCGCACGCCCATGCGATTTCTCGGGCTCGACCCGGGCCTCCGGGTCACCGGATGGGGCGTGGTGGAAGCCGAGGGCACGCTGTTGCGCCACGTCGCGGACGGGGCGGTGAAGCCCGATCCCGCTTGGCCGATGGGCGAGCGGCTGGTGGCGCTGCACGCCGCGCTCGCCCGGGTGATCGCCGAGCATGGTCCCGACGCGGCGGCGGTGGAGGAGACGTTCGTCGCCCGCAACGCGGGCTCGGCCCTGCTCCTGGGCCAGGCGCGCGGGGTGGTGCTGCTGGCGCCCGCCCTCGCCGGCATCGGGGTCACGGAATATTCCGCCAACACGGTGAAGAAGTCGGTGGTCGGCGCGGGCCACGCCGCCAAGGTGCAGATCGGGGCGATGGTGCGCATGCTGCTGCCCGGCGCGCGCTGCGAGACCGAGGACGCGGCCGACGCGCTGGCCGTCGCCATCTGCCACGCCCACCATGCAGCCACCCGCAGCGCATGGCGCGCCGCCGGAGCGGTCGCGTGATCGCCCGCCTCACCGGCATCGTGGATTCGACCGGCGAGGGTTGGGCGGTGATCGACGTCGGCGGCGTCGGATACTTGATCTTCTGCTCGGCGCGTACGCTGCGCCGCCTGCCCGCACCGGGCGGCGCCGCCTCGGTCGCGGTCGAGACCCATGTGCGCGAGGACCATATCCATCTTTACGGGTTCGTCGACGCGGCGGAGCGCGACTGGTTCCGCCTGCTGACCACCGTGCAGGGGGTCGGCGCGCGCCACGCGCTGGCCATCCTGTCGGTGAACGAGCCCGAGGCGCTGACCGACGCGATCCTGGCCGAGGACCGCGCGGCGCTGACCCGCGCCGCCGGGGTGGGGCCCAAGCTCGCCGCCCGCATCCTTTCCGAACTCAAGGACAAGATCGCCGCGGATGCGATGGTCGCGCGGCCTGCCTTCGCCGCACAGGCCGCGAAAGCACCCGCCGGGCCGCTCGACGACGCGGTCTCGGCGTTGGTCAATCTCGGCTATCGCCGCGGCGAGGCGTTCGGCGCGGTGAGCCATGCGGCCCAACGGCTCGGCGTCGACGCGCCGGTCGAGGCGCTGATCACCGCCGGCCTCAAGGAGTTGTCGGCGTGAACGATCCGCGCCTGGTCTCCGCGGCGCGCGCCGAGGCGGACGCGGGCGAAATCTCGCTCCGCCCCGACACGCTCGACGCCTTCATCGGCCAGGCCGAGGCGCGGGCGAATCTGCGCGTGTATATCGAGGCGGCGCGGGGGCGCGGCGAGGCGCTGGACCACGTGCTCTTGTCCGGCCCGCCGGGACTCGGCAAGACGACCTTGGCCCAGATCGTCGCGCGCGAGCTGGGCGCGAACCTCCGCACCACCTCGGGCCCGATCGTCGCCCGGCCCGGCGACCTCGCGGCGCTGCTGACCAACCTCGAGCCGCGCGACGTGCTGTTCATCGACGAGATCCACCGCCTTTCGCCCGTGGTCGAGGAGATCCTCTACCCGGCGATGGAGGATTTCCGCCTCGACCTGATGATCGGCGAGGGGCCGGCCGCGCGCTCGGTGCGCATCCAGCTTGCGCCGTTCACCCTGGTCGGCGCGACCACGCGCACGGGCCTTCTCACCACCGCTTTGCGCGACCGGTTCGGCATCCCGATCCGGCTGGAATTCTACCGGGACGACGAGCTGGAGCGCATCGTGCGCCGTGCGGCCGGGCTTCTCGACCTGGCGCTGACCGCCGACGGCGCGCTCGAGATCGCGCGCCGCGCCCGCGGCACGCCGCGCGTCGCCGGGCGGCTTCTCAAGCGGGTGAGGGACTTCGCCGCCGTCGACGGGCGCGCGACCGTCGACCGCGTGGCCGCCGACGCGGCGCTCAAACGCATGCAGGTCGACGGGCTGGGCCTCGACGCGCTCGACCGGCGCTATCTCGGCTGCATCGGCGAGAGCTTCGCCGGCGGCCCGGTGGGGGTGGAGACCATCGCCGCCGCCCTGTCGGAAAGCCGCGACGCCATCGAGGACGTGATCGAGCCCTTCCTGATCCAGCGCGGGCTGGTCGCGCGCACGCCGCGCGGGCGCGTGCTGACCGAGGCGGCCTGGCGGCATATCGGCCTCGCCCCGCCCGCCGGCGCGCAGGCCCAGCTCGACCTCCTCTCCGGCGATGGGGAGGGGACAGCGTGACGGCTCGCGCGTTCCCCGTGCGCGTCTATTACGAGGACACCGACGCCGGCGGCATCGTCTACTACGCCAACTACCTGAAATTCGCCGAGCGCGCGCGGACCGAGCTGATGCGCGAGGCGGGCTGCGAGCATTCGACGCTCAAGCGCGAGCACGACGTGGTCTTCGCCGTGCGCCGCTGCGAGGCGGACTATCTGGCGCCGGCGCGGCTCGACGACCTTCTGGAGGTCACCTCCGAGATCGTCGAGCTGCGCGCGGCGAGCCTGTGGCTGGTGCAGACGGTGCGCCGCGGCGCGGACGAGCTGGCAAAGCTCAGGATTCGGCTCGCCTGCGTGGCGGGCGACGGCAGGCCGGTCCCGTGGCCGCCGCGTTTGCGCCACGCGCTCGACACGATTGCGCGGAATGATTCGGGGAAGGAGCGCGTTTAGGAATGGAAGCGACGGCCGTCAACTCTGTGGCGCTGGCCGGATCGGTGGGTACCGATCTGTCGGTCTGGGCGTTGTTCCAGCACGCCGACCTTCTGGTGAAGATCGTGATGCTGATCCTGGTTCTGGCTTCGTTCTGGTGCTGGTCGATCATCTTCGAGAAAATGATCCGAATGCGCCGGCTGCGCGCCCAGGCAAATGCGTTCGAGGAATCGTTCTGGTCCGGCGGCTCGCTCGACGATCTCTACGACCGGCTGGGCTCGCGGCCCGAGGAGCCGATGTCGGCCATATTCATCGCCGCGATGCGCGAATGGCGGCGGTCGGCCGCGCGCGGGCTCAAGGGCGAACATTCGCGCGAGAGCCTGGCCGAACGGATCGAACGGGTGATGCACATCACGCTGGGGCGCGAGATGGAGCATCTCGAGCGCTACCTGCCGTTCCTCGCCTCGGTCGGCTCGACCGCACCCTTTGTCGGGCTGTTCGGCACGGTCTGGGGCATCATGCATTCGTTCCAGGCGATCGCCCTCAGCAAGAACACCTCGCTCGCGGTGGTCGCGCCCGGCATTGCCGAGGCGCTGTTCGCGACCGCGCTGGGACTGATCGCGGCGATCCCGGCGGTCATCGCCTACAACAAGATATCGAACGACCTCGGCCGCTACGCCGCCCGGCTCGAATCCTTCGCGGGCGAGTTCGGCGCCATCCTGTCCCGCCGGTTCGAGGAGGCAGCGTGACATGGCGATGGGTGCGCTGGGAAACGGCAACGGCAGAGGCGTCGGGGCGGGCGCAAGGCGCGGCTACCGCCCGATGAGCGAGATCAACGTCACCCCGATGGTCGACGTGATGCTGGTGCTGCTGGTGGTGTTCATGGTGACCGCACCGCTGCTGACCGCCGGGGTGCCGGTCGACCTGCCCAAGACCCATGCGGCCCAGCTCACCGGCCAGGACGAGCCGCTGGTTGTCTCGATCGACAGCAAGGGCGCGGTCTACCTGCAGGACCATCCGATCGAGCTTGCCCAGCTCGGCCCGCGGCTTGCCGCCATCACCCAGAACCGCAAGGACGCGCGCATCTTCGTGCGCGGCGACAAGGCGATCGCCTATGGCCGCATCATGGAGGTGATGGGCGCGGTCAACCAGGCGGGTTTCGCCAAGGTCTCGCTGGTCGCCGAAATTCCGGGCGAGGGCGCCGCCAAGCCGGGGCGCGGGAGAAAGTGATCGGTGCGCCGGGACGCGGTCATCGCATCGGGCGCTCTGCACGTGGCCGTGATCGCGCTCGCGTATTTCGGCCTGCCGGCCTTGTTCCACCCGGCGCCGATCGAGGAGTCGGGCCCGATTTCGGTCGAGGTCGTAACGCTGAGCCAGAAGCCGGCGCCGCCCGTCCCGGCCGCGAAGCCCGCGCCCGAGCCGCCCAAGCCGAAGGCGCCGCCGCCGCCCGAGAAGGCCGCGCCACCGCCGCCACCGCCACCCCCCGATCCCGAGCCGGTCGCGGCGCCGGAGCCCGAGTCCGTTCCCGTCCCCGCGCCCAAGCCGAAGCCCAAGCCGGTCGAGGCTCCCAAGCCCAAACCGAAGCCCGAGCCGGTCAAGGAGGCCAAGATTCCGCCCCGGCCCAAGCACAAGCCGAAGCCGCCGCCGCCGAAGGAGACGCTCACCAGCCTGTTGAAAGACATCCGGAAGGATCTGAAGCCGGCGGCGGAGAAGCCAGAGAAGAAGCCGGCCAAGACGCCCGCCAAGCCGAAGGACCTTGCCAAAGACCTGGTCGCCGGGCTCGAGCCGCAGCGCGCCGCGCCTACGCCGCAGACCTCGACGCTCGCCCAGCACGAGGCGTCGCAGATCGCCAGCGCGGTGCGCAACCAGATCACCCCCTGCTGGGCGGTGCCGGCGGGCGCCAAGGATGCGCGCGACATGCGCATCGGCATCCGCATCTCGCTCAACCCGGACGGGACGCTGCGCGGCGTGCCGTCTGTCGAGGACCAGGCCCGCATTCGCTCCGACCCGGTGTTCCGCGCCTTCGCCGAGTCGGCACTGCGCGCCATCCAGAATCCGCGGTGCAGCCCACTGCACTTGCCGCCCGATCGCTACGCAACATGGAGCGACATGACCATAGTCTTCGACCCTAGGGAGCTGGTGGGACCATGAAGAACAACAGAACGCGGGGCCACCGGTCCCTGACCGCACTGTTGCTTGCCGCGGCGTTCGGCGTCGTGGCGGCGCTGGCGACGGCGCCGGTGCCGGCCCGGGCGACCCTGCAGGTCGACATTACGCGCGGCCATCTCGAGCCCCTGCCCATCGCGCTGCCCGACTTCTACGGCGCGACCCCCGACGTGGCGAGCCGCGGCAAGGAGATCGCCGGGGTCATCTCGGCCGACCTCGAACGCTCCGGTCTGTTCAAGCCGATCAGCCAGCAGGCCTTCCTCGACGCCCAGAACCAGGTGCGCGCCGCCGCCCAGGGCGTTCAGCCGCGCTTCGCCGACTGGCGCGCGATCAATGCGCAGGCGCTTGTCACAGGCGCAGTCGAGCAGGCGCCGGACGGGCGGCTCAACGTGTCGTTCCGGCTGTGGGACGTGTTCGGCGCGTCGCAGATGGCGGGCTTCAAGTACGGCACCCAGCCGAGCAACTGGCGCCGCGTCGCCCACATCATCGCCGATGCGATCTACAAGCGCATCACCGGCGAGGAAGGCTATTTCGACACGCGCATCGTCTATGTCGCCGAGTCCGGCCCGCCCGACAAGCGGATCAAGCGGCTCGCCATCATGGACCAGGACGGGGCGAACCACCGCTACCTCACGGACGGCCGCGCGCTGGTGCTGACGCCGCGCTTCTCGCCGACCGCCCAGGAGATCACCTACCTCTCCTACATCCAGGGCACGCCGCGCGTGTTCCTGTACAACATCGACACCGGCCAGCAGGAGGTGATCGGCGACTTCCCCGGCATGACCTTCGCGCCGCGATTCTCGGCCGACGGCAACAAGGTGATCATGTCCGAGGCCTATAACGGCAACACCGACATCTACACGATGGATCTGCGCACGCGGCGCAAGGCGCGGCTGACCTCGAACCCGGCGATCGACACCTCGCCGTCCTTCGCGCCCGACGACCGCCACATCGTGTTCAACTCCGACCGTGGCGGCTCGCAGCAGCTCTACGTGATGAACGCCGACGGCTCGGACGTGCGCCGCATCAGCTTCGGCAACGGGCGCTACGCGACCCCGGTATGGTCGCCGCGCGGCGATTTGATCGCCTTCACCAAGATCGCCGGCGGCCAGTTCTCGATCGGCGTGATGCGGCCCGACGGGTCGGGCGAGCGCATCCTCACCGACGGGTTCCTGGTCGAAGGGCCGACGTGGGCGCCGAACGGGCGCGTCCTGATGTATTTCCGCCAGACGCCGTCGGACCGCAACGGGCGCGGCGCGACCTCGCGGCTCTACACGATCGACCTCACCGGCTACAACGACCGCGAGGTGGTGACGCCGCAGGACGGTTCCGATCCGGCCTGGTCGCCCTTGAAGCGATAAATCGCGTGCACAATGTACGACGTGGCGCGGGGACTCTGTGGATGGCTGCCCCCCTGCCACTGGTCAGTGAGGGCGGCCATCGGCTACAACCGGATCGCGGCGGGTTGGCCGTCCGCGCCGTTCGCTTGGGGGACTTTCGATGCGCAAGGGTATGAAACTGCTGCCCGTACTGGGCGCGCTACTGCTGGTCGTCGCCGGCTGCGAAAGCTCGGGCGATGAAACCGCCAGCACCAACGCCGGCGGCACCACGTCGGCGACCGCGCCGGAGTCGGGCGGGAATGGCGGCGTCTCGTCGAAGGAGATGGCCGGGCCGAAGCCTGGCACGCAGGAGGATCTGGCGGTCAATGTCGGCGACCGCGTCTATTTCGCCTTCGACAAGTTCGACCTGTCGCCGGAGGCGCGCGCCACCTTGCAGAAGCAGGCCGTGTGGCTGCGCCGCTATCCCAGCGTGACCGTCACCGTCGAGGGCCACACCGACGAGCGTGGCACGCGCGAATACAACCTTGCGCTCGGCGAGCGGCGCGCCAACGCCGTGCGCGACTACCTGGCGGCGCTGGGCGTCGACGTCTCGCGGATCAAGACGATCTCCTACGGCAAGGAACGCCCGGTCGCGCTCGGCTCGAACGAGGAGGCGTGGGCCAAGAACCGCCGCGCGGTGACCGTCGTCACCGGCGGGCCGTCGGTGGTCAGCCGCTAGCCGGCGGCATTTCAAACGGAATGGGCGCGATGTCGAGTCATCCGCGCGCGCATCGGGGATACGTCGTTGCCGCGACCGCCTTCGCGGTGGCGGCTCTGGCCCTCGCGCCCGTTTCCGCCACCGCCCAGGACCAGGGCCGCGCGTTCGGCACACTGTCGAACCGGCTCGACCGGCTGCAGCGGGACGTCGAGGTGTTGCAGGAGCAGGTCTATCGCGGGCGCCCGCCGCCGCCGGGCGCCGCACAGCCGACCGCCGGCATTTCGGAAAGCGCGAAATACCGCGCCGATCTCGAGGTGCGGCTCGGCCAGCTCGAGAACCAGATTGCCACGGTCAACGGCCGCAACGAAGAGCTGGCCCATTCCATCGCCGAGCTGCGCCAGCGCCTCGACAAGCTGCAGTCCGACATCGATCTGCGGCTCTCCGCGCTCGAGCGCGCCCAGGGGATCGCGCCGGGCGGGGCCGCCGGCCAGCCGTCCGCAGGGCTGGCCCCCGCCCCCGGGGCAGCGGCCGCGCCGCCCGGCCCCGCGGCGCCGCCGGCCCAGGCCGGCGGCAACGGCATCGGCCGTCCCGGCCCCGGCGCGCCGCCGCGCCCGCTCGGCACGCTGCCGCAGAACGCGGTACCGCAGGGCGCCCCGCCGCCGCAGCCCGAAAGCCAGGTGGCGAGCCTGCCGCCCGGACCGCCGGACAAGCAGTACGACTACGCCATCGACCTCCTGTTGAAGCAGCAGGACTACGGCAAGGCCGAAGCGGCGTTCGAGGCGTTCATCGCCGCCCATCCGAAGGACAAGCTCGCCGGCAACGCGCAGTACTGGCTCGGGCGCATCCATTTCGCGCGCGGCGATTTCCAGAAGGCCGCATTCGCCTTCGCGGAGGCCATCGAGAAATACCCGAAAAGCGCCAAGGCGCCGGATTCGCTGCTCGACCTCGGCATGTCGCTTGCCCGGCTCGGCAAGACCGCCCAGGCCTGCACTGCGTTCGCCCGGCTCAAGGAGAACTTCCCGAAGGCCAGCGAAACCGTCAAACGCCGCGCCGTTGCCGAGCAGCAGCGCCTGAAGTGCAAGGCCTGACCGCCGCCGAATTCGCTCGCCTGATGGCGCCGTTCGCGCCGTTCGAGGACACGCCGCACCTCGCCGTCGCGGTGTCGGGCGGGGCGGACTCGATGGCGCTCTGCCTTCTTGTCGACCACTGGGCGCGGGCGCGCCACGGAAAAGTCACCGCGCTGACGGTGGATCACGGACTGCGGCCCGAGTCGGCCGCCGAGGCGCGCCAGGCGGCACGCTGGCTCAAGGCGCGCGGCATCGCCCACGCCACCTTGCGCTGGACCGGCGCGCGGCCCGCGACCGGCATCGAGGCGGCGGCGCGCACGGCGCGCTATGCGCTCCTCTCCGGATGGTGCGCGCGAAAGGGCGTGCTGCACCTGCTGCTCGCCCATCACCGCGAGGACCAGGCCGAGACGGTGGCGCTGCGCCGCGACCGGGCGAGCGGGCCCGACGGTCTGGCCGGGATGGCGGCGGTCGTCGAGCGGGCGGAGCTCCGCCTCGTCCGCCCGCTCCTCCCGGTGCCCCGGGCACGGCTGCGCGCGACTTTGGCGGCGGCGGGACAGGACTGGATCGAGGATCCGATGAATCGCGACCCGGCCTTCGCCCGCGCGCGGCTGCGCCTCGCCGGTCGGGCGTCGGAGCGGAAGGCCGCGCGCCTCGCCGCCGCCGCCCGGCGCGCCGGAATCGCTCGCGCCAAACGTGAAAAGGACGTGGCCAACCTCCTTGCAAGCTGCGCCCAATTCGCTGCGCCCGACCGCGTCGCGGCCGACGCCGCCACGCTTGCCGGCGCCGATCCCGAAACGGGGCGGCGGGCGCTCGTGCGCCTGCTGATGGCCGTCGGCGGCGGCGCGTACCCGCCGCGCATGGACCGCCTGGACGCGCTGTGGCGCACTTTCTGCGAGGGCCGGCTCGACCGGGGACGGACCCTCGCCGGCTGCGTTGTGTCGGTAAGGGCAGGGAAACTCTGCCTGCGGCGGGAAGGGCCACGCCGCGCCGGCGCGGGCGCCGAGCGCGCCGCCGGGCCGGCCCAGGCCCTTTGTCCGCCACGATTTGGTGTTGTTTAACGGTCGAACGGCATTATCTTATGCTTTGGCGAGTATCGCATAATCCCAATCCGACGGCCGGCGCGGTTTCGGGCCGCACCGGGGAATGAGGGCAGGCGCGTGAACAATTTCGGCAAGAACATCGCGTTGTGGACGATCATCGTCCTGTTGTTGTTCGCGCTGTTTCAGCTGTTCCAGGCGCCGTCCTCGCATACCGGCTCGGCAGGTATTCCGTTCTCCGACTTCCTGCAGGAGGTCGAGTCCGGCCAGGTGCGCGAGGTGACGATCAAGGGCGACAGCATCTCGGGCTACTACACCGACGGCCGCTCGTTCCGCACCTACGCCCCGAACGATCCCCAGCTCGTCGAGCGTCTGCACAAGCGTGGCGTCGTGATCCGCGCGGTGCCGGCCGACGACGGCTCGCCGTCGCTGTTCCAGATCCTCATCTCGTGGTTCCCGATGCTGCTGCTGATCGGCGTGTGGATATTCTTCATGCGCCAGATGCAGTCCGGCGGAGGCAAGGCCATGGGATTCGGCAAGTCGCGCGCCCGCCTTCTGACCGAGCGCACCGGCCGCGTGACGTTCGACGACGTGGCGGGCATCGACGAGGCGAAGCAGGAGCTCGAGGAGGTCGTGGAGTTCCTGCGCGACCCTCAGAAGTTCCAGCGCCTCGGCGGCAAAATCCCGAAGGGCGTGCTGCTGGTCGGCCCGCCCGGCACCGGCAAGACGCTGCTCGCGCGCGCCATCGCCGGCGAGGCGAACGTGCCCTTCTTCACCATTTCGGGTTCGGACTTCGTCGAGATGTTCGTCGGCGTCGGCGCGTCGCGCGTGCGCGATATGTTCGACCAGGGCAAGAAGAACGCGCCCTGCATCATCTTCATCGACGAGATCGACGCGGTCGGGCGCCATCGCGGCGCCGGGCTCGGCGGCGGCAACGACGAGCGCGAGCAGACGCTGAACCAGCTTCTGGTCGAGATGGACGGGTTCGAGGCGAACGAGGGCGTCATCCTGATCGCCGCCACCAACCGGCCCGACGTGCTCGACCCCGCGCTGTTGCGCCCCGGCCGGTTCGACCGCCAGGTGGTGGTGCCGAACCCCGACATCCTGGGCCGCGAGAAGATCCTCAAGGTCCACATGCGCAAGCTCCCCGTGGGCCCCGACGTCGACCCGCGCGTCATCGCCCGCGGCACGCCCGGCTTCTCCGGCGCCGACCTCGCCAATTTGGTGAACGAGGCGGCGCTGCTCGCCGCGCGCAAAAACAAGCGCCTCGTCACCATGCTCGAGTTCGAGGAGGCGAAGGACAAGGTGATGATGGGCGCCGAGCGCCGCTCGATGGTGATGACGGAGGAGGAGAAGACCCTCACCGCCTATCACGAGGCGGGCCACGCCCTGGTCGGCCTGCACGTGCCCAAGCACGACCCGCTGCACAAGGTGACGATCATCCCGCGCGGGCGCGCGCTGGGCGTCACCATGTCGCTGCCCGAGCGCGACCGCTACGCCTTCTCGCGGGTCGAGCTCACCTCCAAGCTCGCCCAGCTGTTCGGCGGGCGCGTCGCGGAGGAGCTGGTCTTCGGCCCCGAGAACGTGACGACCGGCGCCGGCAACGACATCCAGGTCGCCACCGGCTATGCGCGGCGCATGGTCACCGAGTACGGCTTTTCCGAGAAGCTCGGGCCGCTGCGCTACTCCGACAACGAGGAGGAGGTGTTCCTCGGCCATTCGGTGACCCAGCGCAAGAACGTCTCCGACGCCACGGCCAAGCTGATCGACGAGGAGATCCGCCAGCTGATCGACGAGGCGGAGACGACCGCGCGGCGCATCCTGACCGAGCACCGCGACGATCTGGAGAAGATCGCCCGCGCGCTGCTGGAATACGAGACGCTGTCGGGCGACGAGGTCGCGGCGCTGCTGCGCGGCGAGCCGATCGTCCGGCCCGACGACACCGATCCGGTGAAGGACGCCAAGCCGAAATCCTCGGTGCCCCAGTCCGGCAGCCGCGACCGGCCAAAGGACAGCCCCGGCGGCCTCGAGCCCGAGCCGCAGCCGGGGACCTGACCGCCGCCCCGGCCGTCGCCGCCGCACGCCGGGCGGTACCATGATCCGCATCACCCCGACCATCGAGATCGACGAGTTGGAGCTTTCCGAGCAGTTCGTGCGCGCGTCGGGTCCCGGCGGGCAGAACGTCAACAAGGTGGCGACCGCCGTCGAGCTGCGCTTCGACGCGCACCATTCGCCGAGCCTCACGGGTGCGGTGCGCGCGCGCCTGGAGCGCCTCGCCGGCCACCGCCTGACCAAGGACGGCGTCGTGGTCATCCGCGCCGACCGGTTCCGCACCCAGGAGCAGAACCGAGCCGATGCGCGCGAACGGCTGGTGGAACTGATCCGCCGGGCCGCCATCGCGCCCAAGCGGCGCGTCGCGACCAGGCCCTCGCGCGCCGCCAAGGCCCGCCGGGTCGACACCAAGGTCCAGCGCGGCCGCCTCAAGCGCACCCGCCAGGCGCGGCCGGAGGCGGAGTGAGAGCGGCGACCAGGAACCCTGACCGTTCGTCCTGAGTAGCGTCCGCGAAGCGGACGCGCATCGAAGGACGAGGCGGAGAGATCGTGCGGCCGTCGCCCTTCGATACGCGCCTTCGGCGCTACTCGGGGCGAACGGAGAGAGGGACACGGAACCTACGGATACGCGATCCGCACGACCTCGATGGTCTCCGGGCCGGTGGGGGTGCGAAGCTCGACGAGGTCGCCCTCCTCGGCGCGCATGAGGGCGCGGGCGATGGGCGATATCCAGCTCACCTCGCCCTCGTCGATGCGCGCCTCGTCGATGCCGACGATCCGCACGGTGCGCTCGGTGCCCTTCGAGTCCTCGTAGGTAACGGTCGCACCGAAGAACACGCGGTTGCGGTTCGGCTGCGCCGCCGGGTCGACGATCTCGGCGATCTCGAGGCGCTTCAGGATATGGCGCATGCGCCGGTCGATCTCGCGCAGCCGGCGCTTGCCGTAAATGTAGTCGCCGTTCTCCGACCGGTCGCCGTTGCCGGCGGCCCACGAGACGGTCTCGACCACCTTGGGCCGCTCGACGCTGCGCAGCTCGCGCAGCTCGTCGACGAGACGCCGGTGGCCCTCCGGCGTGATGTAGTTCTTGACGCCCTTCGGCGCTTCCGGCGCATCGCCTGCGTCGCCGTCGGGGTCCTCGTCTTCCCGAACGAAGGCCTTGCTCATGCGCCGCTCGCCCCGCTCACGCGTCGCCGCGGTCGGGCCAGGGGATGGCGTGCACCTCGATGTCCTCGTCGGCCAGCGCCTTCGCCTCGTCCGTCGTCGCCTCGCCGTAGATGCCGCGCTTGTCCGTCTCGCCGTAATGGATCTTGCGCGCCTCCTCGGCGAAGTTGGGCCCGACATACTCGCAATTCGCCTCGACGTGGCGGCGCAGCTCCTGCAGCACGCGGACGCGCGGGTCCATCATCGCGACCTTCTGGCCGGCCTGCGGGGCGGGCTGCGGCTCCGGCGCCTCGCTGCCGCGACCCTTCGCGAGGCGCGGGGCCATCGGCGCCTTGGTCACGCGCTTCGATCCGCAGACCGGGCAGACGATCTTGTGCGACTTCGCCTGGCTGTCGAACGCCTTCGAATCGCGGAACCAAGCCTCGAACACGTGGTTCTTGGCGCATTTGAGGTCGTAGAGGATCATGGCGCGAGACTACTCCAGCGATCGGCAGGAATTGAGGCGGGATCAGCCGGCCGCCCGGTGCGGCGGCATGGCGGCGGGCGGCGCAGCGGGGGCCGCGAAGGGCCGGTCGTGCGCGAGGGTGGGAAGCGCCGCGCGGGCGGCGGCGCCCTTCGGCGGGATCAATCTCGGCGATGACGAAGCCCGGCTCTTCGCCGCCGTCGGCCAGCACCGCGCCCCACGGGTCGACGATCAGCGAGTGGCCGTAGGTGAGACGGTTGCCGGGATGCGCGCCGCACTGGGCGGGGGCGAGGACGAAGGCGCCGCACTCGATGGCGCGGGCGCGCAAGAGCACGTGCCAGTGCGCCGCGCCGGTCTGGCGGGTGAAGGCGGACGGCACCGAGACGACATCGCAACCGGCGTGCGCCAGCGCGCGGTAGAGCTGCGGGAAGCGCACGTCGTAGCACACCGTCATGCCGAGCCGGCCCCACGGCGCCTCAGTCACCACCGCCGCGTCGCCCGGCCGGTAGGTGCGCGACTCGCGGTAGGATTCGCCGCCGGGCAGATCGACGTCGAACATGTGTATCTTGTCGTAGCGCGCGGCGATGGCGCCGTCCGGTGCGATCAGGCAGGACCGGTTGGCAAGCCGTCCGTCGGCCGCAGGCACCATGACCGTGCCGGCGAGTACCCAGGCGCCGGTCTCGCGCGCCAGGTCGCGGAAGGCGCCGAGCGCCGGGTGCTGCGCTTCCGGCGCGGCGGCCGCGACGACCTTATTCCGGTCGGGCTCCATCAGCGCCACGCATTCGGGGAGCGCGATCAGCTCGGCGCCGGCCGCGTGCGCCCGGCGCGCAAGTTCGCACGCCGCCGCGACGTTCGCGGCAAGATCGGCGCCTGCGTTCACCTGGACGCAGGCGGCGCGGAAGGTCGCCGTCACGTGCCCAGCCCGAGCAGCGGGTCGAGCTTGCCGGCGCGGTCGAGCGCGGCGAGCTCGTCCGACCCGCCGATATGGGCGCCGTCGATGAAAATCTGGGGCACGCTCGTCCGGCCGTTGGCGCGCTGGATCATGGCCCTCCGGCGCTCGGCATCCATGTCGACCGGAATCTCGTCATACGCCACGCCCTTCGATTCCAGGAGGCGCTTCGCGCGCGCGCAGTAGCCGCAGAACATGGTGGTGTATATCTCGACCTTCGCCATTTCTTCCTCGCCCACCCCGCCGGGCGCCAACATGCCCCTAATATACCCGTAATATATAAGCGATTTCGGCGGTCCGGCCATAGGTTGCCGGGATCCCGGCCGGGTATTACTCTTACCGGGCGAAGTAAGAATTGCCGGAGTTGGCCATGCGCATCACCTCCAAGGGCCAGGTGACCATCCCGATCGACATCCGCGAGAAGGCGGGGCTCCGGCCCGGCACCGAGGTCGAGTTCGAATATGACGGGACCACGGTGCGCATCGTGGCGGCGAAGGAGCCGAAGACGCGTCAGACGCGGGGCGAGCGTGTCGTCGCGCACCTGAAGAAATTCAGTGGCAGCATCCAGATGACGACCGAGGAGATCATGGCGCTGACGCGGGGCGAGGATTGACCGTCCTCGTCGACAGCAACGTTCTGATCGACATCCTCCAGCCGAACCCTGCCTGGGCCGAATGGTCCAGAGAAGCCGTGGCTTGGGCCGGCACATCGGAGCGGCTGGTCATCAATGCTATCGTGTACGCCGAAATCTCGGTCGGATACCCGACCATCGAGGAAGTGGAGCATGTCCTTCCCGGTGCGGCCGATCTGGAGCGAGAGCCCATTCCCTACGAGGCGGCATTCGCCGCCGGTCGGGCCTTCGCCGATTATCGCACCCGTGGCGGGACGCGGCGCTCACCGTTGCCGGACTTCTTCATCGGGGCGCACGCGGCGGTGCGGGGCTACACGCTGCTGACGCGCGACGCGGTACGCTACCGCAGCTATTTCCCGCGCCTGGCACTGATTGCGCCCGACTGAGCGTCACGGGCGCGGACGGAGGACTCGGGCAAGCGTCAGCACGTCGACCGTATCGGCGCCGGCACGCATCAGGGTGCGGGCGCAGGATTCGGCTGTTGCGCCAGTGGTCAGCACGTCGTCGACCAGCACGATGCGACGGCCGGCGACGGCATCGGCGTGGCGCGGCGCGACCGCGAAAGCGCCGCGCACGTTGCGCACGCGCGCCGACGCGCTGAGCCCGCCCTGCGACGGCGTGCGCCGGCGGCGGACCAGGAGGTCGGGCACGCAGGCGACGCCGGTGCGCCGGGCGATCGCCTGGGCGAGCAACGCCGACTGGTTGTAGCGCCGCGCGAGGAGGCGGAGCCGATGCAGCGGCACCGGTGCCACCAGGTCCGCCTCGGCCAGCAGCGCGCGGCCCGAAGACGCCATCCAGGCGCCGAGCGCCGGCGCGGAATCGGTGCGGTCGCCATGCTTCAAGGCAAGGATCAGCCCGCGGCTCGCATCGTCGTAGGCGAGCGCCGCGCGGGCGCGCCGCCAAGCGGGCGGACGCGCGGCGCAGGCCCCGCACAGCGCGCCCTCGCCCGCGTCGTACTCGAAGGGATAGCCGCACGCGTCGCAGCACGGCGCTGCGAGGAAGGCGAGGCCGCCCCAGCATTCCGGGCAGAGCGCACCCGGCACCGCCACCTGCGCACCGCAGGCTAGGCAGCGCGGCGGCAGGACCGCGCCCAGCGCAATGCCGGCCGCAGAGCGAAGGGCGCTGGTGCCGCCCTGGACCGCGGACCGCAGGCTCGCCATGGCGGGGACGAGTGTGCCATAAGGCGCGCCATGACGGACAGCATGAACGTCTTCGACCGGCGTGCCGTCCGGGCGCATCGCGAGCGCGCGGCGGCGCACATCGCGGACCACGACTATCTGTTCGCCGAGATCGCCGACCGACTGGCCGACCGGCTGGAGGACGTGCGGCGCGCCTTCCCGACGGCGCTGGCGCTTGGGGCACGCGGCGGGCTGGCGGGCAGACTGGCGGGGCGGTTCGGCGTCGAGACCGTCGTGACCGCCGACCTCTCGCCGCGCCTGCTGGGCCGGGCCGCCGGCCTCCGCCTCGCCTGTGACGAGGAGGCGCTGCCCTTCGCCGAGGGGAGCCTCGACCTTGCCGTCGGCTGCCTGACGCTCCACTGGGTGAACGACCTGCCGGGCGCGCTGGTGCAGATCCGCCGCGCGCTGAAGCCCGACGGGCTGTTCCTCGCCGCCTTGTTCGGCGGCGACACGCTGATCGAGCTGCGCCGCGCCTTCATCGAGGCCGAGGCCGAAGAGGAGGGCGGCGCGAGCCCGCGCACGTCGCCGGTTACCGAACTCGCCGACGCCGCCGGGCTCCTTCAGCGCGCGGGCTTCGCCCTGCCGGTCGCCGACCTCGACACGATCACCGTGACCCAGCCGGACCCGTTCGCTTTGATGCGCGATCTGCGGGCGATGGGCGAGACCGGCGCAGCGCACGCCAGGCGCAAGGGCTTCACCCGGCAGGCGACGATGTTCGCCGCCGCCGAACGCTACCGCGCGCTCTATGGCGATGCGGACGGACGGGTGCCGGCGACGTTCCAGGCGATCTACCTGACCGGCTGGGCGCCGCATGCGGACCAGCCGCAGCCGCTGCGCCCGGGCGCGGCCCGCGCGCGCCTCGCCGATGCGCTGGGTACAGAGGAGAAGCCGGCGGGAGACGCCACCGATCCGGGGGGAGATGGGACAGGTTGACCCAGGTCAAGGCGCGGACGCGACGCGGACGCATATGGTGCTATGAATAGGGTGAACGGTTAAGGGGATGCACACGATGAATCGAGTCGCGGTTTGGCTGGCGGGTGCGGTGACGGCCGTCGCCCTGCCGCTGGCGGCAGAGGCCGCCGACGCGGAGCATGGCGAGATGCTGGCGAACCAGTGGTGCGCCACCTGCCATGCAGTCGCGCCCGGCGCCAAGAATGCCAACGACCAGGTGCCGTCCTTCGTCGCGATCGCCAAGCGGCCGGGCGTGACCGTCGAGCGGCTGCGCGTCTGGCTGCAGACGCCGCACCCCAACATGCCGAACTTCGACCTGTCGCGGCAGAACGTCGAGGATTTGATCGCCTATCTGCGGTCGCTGGCGAAGTAGCGCCGCCCCGCCCCTACAGCAGATCCCGGAGCGGCTGGAGAAGCGGTCTGTCGGCCGGTGGCATGGGGTAGTCCTCGAGCCGCGCCGGCCGCACCCATTTCAGCGCCTGGCCCTCGAGGGGCTGCGCGATCCCCTGCCACTTGCGGCAGACATAGAGCGGCATCAGGAGGTGGAACGTCTCGTAGCGGTGCGAGGCGAAGGTGAGCGGCGCGAGGCAGGCGGCCGTCACATCAATCCCCAGCTCCTCCTTCAGCTCGCGGATCAGGGCAGCCTCGGGGCTTTCGCCGCCGTGGACCTTGCCGCCGGGGAATTCCCAGAGTCCCGCCATCGCCTTGCCCGGCGGGCGCCGGGCGAGGAGCACGCGTCCGTCGCGGTCGATCAGCGCCACCGCCGCGACCAGCACGATCGGCGCCGGATTCGCAGCCGCCCAGGCCGACAGCGTGATGCGATGGACCGGCTGGTTTTCGGGCCCGCCGCGCGCCGGCATCGGGCGCGGCTCCTCCCGGTCGAAAACCATGCCGGCCTTCTCCTGCACGCGGATCGAGGCGGCATTGTCCCGGCGGGCGCCCGCCTCGATGGCGCGGAGGCCGAGCCGCGCGAATCCGTGGGCGATCAGCGCCCGCGCCGCCTCGGTCGCAAAGCCCTGGTTCCAGTACGGCTTGCCGATCCAGTAGCCGAGCTCGGCCGTGCCGTCCCGCGGCGGATGCAGCGAGACCCCGCCGACCAGCGCGCCGTCCTCGCGCCGCTCGATCGCGAAATCCCAATCCGGGCGGGCCGCGCGCACCCATTCGAGCGCGCCGCCCGCGGGGTAGGGGTGGGGGATGGCCGCCGTCATCAGCGCCACGTCGGAATCCGAGACGTATCGTTCGATCTCGGGCGCGTCGCTTTCGGCGGGCGGGCGCAGGATCAGCCGCGCGGTCTCGATGCGCGGCGCCTCAGCTCCGGTACGAGCCATTGATGTCGATATAGCCGTGGGTCAGGTCGCAGGTCCACACGGTGGCCGCGCCGCGTCCGACGCCCACGTCCACCGCGATCTCGATCTCGCGCCCCTTCATGTGGGCGACGACCGGCGTTTCGTCGTAGCCGGATACGACACCACCCTGTTCGGTGATCGTGTGCCCGCCGATGGCGATGCGCAGCCTGTCGCGGTCGGCCTTCTCGCCCGCCTTGCCGACGGCCATGACGATGCGGCCCCAGTTGGCGTCCTCGCCGGCGATGGCGGTTTTGACCAGCGGCGAGTTGGCGATGGCGAAGGCGATCCGCCTGGCCGCACGCGCCGAGGCCGCGCCGGTGACGGCGATCGTGACGAACTTCTCCGCCCCCTCGCCGTCCTTCACGACCTGGTGGGCGAGGTCGAGCAGCACTGCGTCGAGCGCGCGGCGAAAGTCCCGCAGCGCCGGCGCGGTCGGCCCGTCGACGCGGGCGTGCTTCGCCGTTCCGGTCGCGACGAGCAGCAGCGTATCGGAGGTCGAGGTGTCGCCGTCTACCGTGATGGCGTTGAAGGAGCGGGCGGCGCCCCGTTCGAGGAGCGGCTGGAGGACGCCGTGCGGCAGCTTCGCATCCGTAAAGACGAAGGCGAGCATGGTCGCCATGTCGGGCGCGATCATGCCGGAGCCCTTGGCAATGCCGTTGATCGTGACCGGCGTCTCGCCGATGTGGCAGGTGCGCGTCGCCCCTTTCGGGAAGGTGTCGGTGGTCATGATCGCCGCCGCGGCGGTGGGCCAGGCGGCCGGGTCGAGCCTGGCGCGCAGCCCGGGCAGCGCCGCGGTGATCTTTTCCGAGGCGAGCTTCTCGCCGATCACGCCGGTCGAGGCGACGAAGACCTCGTCCCGGCGGCAGCCGATCAGCTTCGCCGCGCCGTCCACCGTATGCGCCACGCCCTGCTCGCCCGCCTTGCCGGTGAAGGCGTTGGCATTGCCCGAATTGACCACGATGGCCCGCACCCGGCCGCGCCGGAGCGCCTTGCGGCACCATTCAACCGGCGCCGAGGCGGTGAGCGAGCGGGTGAACACGCCTGCGACCGCCGCGCCCGGGTCGAGCTCGCAGAGCAGCAGGTCCGTCCGGCCCTTGTAGCGCAGCCCGCAGGCGCCGGCGGCCAGGCGCACGCCCGAGACCGGCGGCATGGCGGGGAAGCGGGCGGGGGCGAGCGGCGAGAGCTTGGCGGGCATGGGATCGCGGCATAAAATCCGGGGTGGGCGGTAGGTGCGCAGTCATAATCGCGGCGGTCCGGCCTGGCAATGGCGGAAGGCGGCGACCCCCCTGCGGGAATTCGCCCCGGCCCGTGGCGTTGACAGGGTGCGGGGGCGGGCCTATCTGTCGGATACTCGCGGATATGGTATGTTTCCGCTTCCGCCAAGCCCCATACATTAGGGATTCCGGATGATCGGCGCCCTTGCCCGGATGTTCGGCAACGCCAACGAGCGTTTCCTCAAGCGCCTCACCAAGACCGTCGCGGCGATCAACGCGCTCGAGCCGGAGCTCGAGAAGCTGGCGGACGAGGAGCTGCGCGCCCGCACCGAATGGCTGAAAAAGCGCCACGCGGACGGGGCGGCGCTCGACGACCTCCTGGTCGACGCCTTCGCCACGGTGCGCGAGGGCGCGCGACGCACGCTGGGCCAGCGCCATTTCGACGTCCAGCTCATGGGCGGCATGGTGCTGCACCGCGGCATGATCGCCGAGATGAAGACCGGCGAAGGCAAGACCTTGGTCGCCACCCTGCCGGTCTATCTCAACGCCATCACCGGCAAGGGCGTTCACGTGGTCACGGTGAACGACTACCTGGCCAGCCGCGACTCCGAGTGGATGGGCCAGATCTACCGGTTCCTCGGCCTCACCGTCGGCTGCATCGTGCACGGGCTGGACGACGAGGAGCGGCGCGCCGCCTATGCCGCCGACGTGACCTACGGCACCAACAACGAGTTCGGCTTCGACTATCTGCGCGACAACATGAAGTTCCGGCTGGAGGACATGGTCCAGCGCGACTTCAACTTCGCGATCGTGGACGAGGTCGACTCGATCCTGATCGACGAGGCGCGCACGCCTCTGATCATCTCCGGCCCGGCCGAGGATTCGTCCGAGCTGTACCGCAAGGTCGACGTGCTGATCCCGAAGCTCGCCCCCGAGGATTACGAGAAGGACGAGAAGGCCCGCGCGGTGACGCTCACCGAGCAGGGTGCCGAACGGATGGAGCAGTTGCTGACCGAGGCGGGGCTGCTCACCTCCGGAACGCTCTACGACATCCACAACATCTCGCTGGTCCACCACGCCAACCAGGCGCTGCGCGCCCACAAGCTGTTCGCGCGCGACACGGATTACATCGTCAAGGACGGCAAGATCGTCATCATCGACGAATTCACCGGGCGCATGATGGAGGGCCGCCGCTACTCCGAGGGGCTGCACCAGGCGCTGGAGGCGAAGGAGGACGTCGAGGTCCAGACCGAAAACCAGACCCTCGCGTCGATCACCTTCCAGAACTATTTCCGCCTCTACCCCAAGCTCGCCGGCATGACCGGCACGGCGATGACCGAGGCGGCCGAGTTCGACGAGATCTACAAGCTGGTCGTGATCGAGGTCCCGACCAACGAGCCCTGCATCCGCGACGACCAGGACGACGAGGTCTATCGCACCGCGACCGAGAAGAACGACGCCATCGCCGACCTGATCGAGGAGCTGCAGAACAAGAAGCAGCCCATTTTGGTCGGCACGGTCTCGATCGAGAAGTCGGAGGCGCTGTCGGCCCTTCTGAAGAAGCGGAAGGTCCCGCACTCGGTCCTGAACGCGCGCTACCACGAGCAGGAGGCCTACATCATCGCCCAGGCCGGGCGCCCCGGCGCGGTGACCATCGCCACCAACATGGCCGGCCGCGGCACCGACATCCAGCTCGGCGGCAATGTCGACATGCGGGTGATCGAGGCGCTCGCGGGCATCGCCGACCCCCTGGAGCGCGAGCGGCGCGAGACCGAGGTGCGCGCCAGGGTGGCGGCCGAGGCGGCCGAGGCGAAGAAGGTCGTGCTGGACGCGGGCGGGCTGTTCGTGCTCGGCACCGAGCGGCACGAAAGCCGGCGCATCGACAACCAGCTGCGCGGCCGGTCGGGCCGCCAGGGCGATCCCGGCGCCTCGCGCTTCTTCCTGTCGCTGGAAGACGACCTGATGCGCATCTTCGGGTCGGAGCGCATCGATTCCATGCTCGGCCGGCTCGGGCTGCAGCAGGGCGAGGCGATCGTCCATCGCTGGATCAACAAGGCGCTGGAGAAGGCGCAGCAGAAGGTCGAGGCGCGCAACTTCGAGATCCGCAAGAACCTCTTGCGCTTCGACGACGTGATGAACGACCAGCGCAAGGTGATCTACGCCCAGCGCAAGGATTTGATGAAGGCGGAGGACGTCGCCGAGATGGTGCGCGACATGCGCCACCAGGTCATCGAGGACCTCGTCACGCGCACCATCCCCGAAAAGGCCTATGCCGAGCAGTGGGATACCGCCGCCCTGCACGAGGAGGCGCTGCGCCTGTTCGCCGTCGACCTGCCCGTCGCCGACTGGGCCAAGGAGGAGGGCATCGCGGACCAGGAGATCGCCGAGCGCATCACCGCGGCGGCCGATCGCAAGATGGCCGAGAAGGCGGCGAATTACGGGCCGGAGATCATGCGACTCGCCGAGAAGAGCCTGCTGCTGCAGCTTCTCGACAACGTGTGGAAGGACCACCTGCTGCAGCTCGACCATCTGCGCCAGGGCATCGGGCTCCGCGCCTACGCGCAGAAGGACCCGCTCAACGAGTACAAGCACGAAGCCTTCAATTTGTTCGAGGAGATGCTGGGCCATCTGCGCGAGACGGTGACCCAGGTGCTCGCCCATCTCGAGCTGCGCATCGACGCGCCCGAGGAATTGGAGGCGCCGCACGGCCCGCAGGAGATGCACGAATCGCGCGAGGATCCGGCCTTCGCCACCGCGGGCGCAGGCCCGGCCGGGAGCAATGGCGCCGAGGCGCAGCGGCGCGCCCAACCGATGCGCATCGCGACCGCGGCGGCCGAGGTCGATCCGCTGGATCCCTCGACTTGGGGCAAGGTCGGGCGCAACTCGCCCTGTCCGTGCGGGTCGGGCAAGAAGTACAAACAGTGCCACGGCAGGCTGTAGCCGGGCGCTGAGACCCCCGGCTGTCATCCCGGCCGAGCCGCCCGTAGCGGCGAGAGCCGGGACCCATCTCTCCACATCACGGACGCGGCTCAATGGGTCCCGGGTCCCGGCGCATCACTTTGTGCTGCGCCGCGCCCGGGATGACAGTCTTTGGCCGTCCCGATAAGATCGCCGCGACAGGGTGAGGACGCGGCGATGAAGTTCGGCATTTTCGATCATCTCGACCGGCGCGACGAGGCGCTGACCGGCTTCTACGAGGACCGGCTGAAGCTGATCGAGGCGGCCGACCGGGCCGGCCTCGCCGGCTATCACCTGGCCGAGCACCACTGGAACCCGGTCGGCATGGCGCCGTTGCCCGGCGTTTTCCTGGGTGCCGCCGCGATGCGGACGAAGAACATCCGGATCGGCCCGCTCGCCTACGCGCTTGCCTTCCACAACCCGCTGATCCTGGCCGAGGAGATCTGCATGCTCGACCACATGTCGGGCGGGCGGTTCGACCTCGGCGTCGGGCGCGGCATCTCGCCGTGGGAGCTGCAGATGTTCGGGTATTCGCTGCCCGAGACGCGCGACCTGTTCCGCGAGGCGATGGATCTGATGCTCGAATACTTCACCTCGGACGTGCTGACGTTCCGCGGCAAGAGGTGGAGCTATTACGAGGTGCCGGTCGAGATCAAGCCGCTGCAGAGGCCGTTCCCGCCGATCTGGTATGGCTCGTCCTCCGGCAAGACCAAGGACTACCTCGCGAGCCTGGGGAGCGCCATGGTCGGCGGCTGGGCGCCGAGCGCGCGCATCAAGCAGGCGGGCGACGCCTATCGCGAGGCGTGGGACAAGGCCAAGGATTCGCCCTGGCGTGCCGGACGGAAGGGCGAGGCGACCGTCGGCTCGGTCCGCATGGTGGTGATCGGGGAGACTGCCGCCGAGGCCGAGAAGCTGGCCGGGCCGGCCTACGACCGGTGGCAGCAGAGCCTGGAGAAGCAGGCGCACGATTTCGGCTTCCGCGCGCTGTTCCTGCCGGCGGACGCCAACGTCGCGCGCAAGCTGGGCGTCCTGATCTTCGGCACCGCCGCCGAGGTGAAGGAGCAGATCGCCCGCCACGTGGCCGAAAGCGGCGTAAATTATGTTTGCCTGCAGCTCGCCTTCGGCAATTTGACGCACGCCGACGAGATGCGCACGCTCGGCCTGTTCGCCGAGGAGATATTGCCCGACTACGCCCAGGCGCCGGCGGTCGCGCGCTGACCGAGGAGGCCGTTTGCCCCGCGACATCGTTTCTTCGGCCTGTCCGCACGACTGCGCCTCGACCTGCGCGCTCGAGATCGAGCGGATCGACGGGGTGCGCATCGGCGCGGTGCGCGGGGCGGAGGCCAACACCTACACGGCAGGCGTCGTCTGCGCCAAGGTCGCGCGCTATGCCGAGCGGACGCACCATCCGGACCGGCTGAAAACGCCCTTGAGGCGCACCGGGCCGAAGGGCAGCGGGCAATTCGCGCCGGTCGCGTGGGACGAAGCGCTCGACGCGGTGGCGCAAGCGTTCAACGACGCCGCGTCGCGCCACGGGCCGCAGGCGATCTGGCCCTACAACTACGCCGGGACGATGGGGCTGGTGCAGCGTGACGGCATCCAGCGGCTGCGCCACGCGATGCGCACCTCGCGCCAGCATTCGACCATCTGCTCGACGCTTCTGACGGCGGGGTGGCTTGCCGGCGTCGGCGTCCGGCGCGGCGTCGACCCGCGCGAGATCGCGGACTCGGACCTCGTGGTGCTGTGGGGCTGCAACCCGGCGACGACCCAGGTCAATTTGATGCACCACGTCGCCCGCGCGCGGAAGGAACGCGGCGCGAAGCTCGCCGTCGTCGACCCCTACCGCACCGCGACCGCCGCCATCGCCGATCTGCACCTCGACCCGCGGCCGGGCACCGACGGCGCACTCGCCTGTGCCGTCATGCACGTGATCCTGCGCGACGGGCTCGCCGACCGCGACTACCTGGCGGCCTACACGGATTTTTCCGGCGCGGTCGCGGCGCACCTCGCGGCGCGCACGCCGGACTGGGCGGCGGCGATCACCGGCCTCGCCCCCGCGCGCATCGAGGAATTCGCGCATCTTTACGGCGCGACGCAGCGGAGCTGGATGAAGCTCGGCTATGGCTTCTCGCGCTCGCGCAACGGCGCGGCCAACGTGCACGCGGCAAGCTGCCTGCCCGCCATGACCGGCGCGTGGCGCCATCCGGGCGGCGGGGCCACAGCCTCGCTGACCGACACGTTCGTGCTGGACACAACGCTGATCGAGGGGCTGGACGCGGTGGACCGCACGACGCGCGCGCTCGACATGTCGCGCATCGGCGCGATTCTCACTGGCGACGGGGACGCGCTGCGCGGCGGACCGCCGGTGACGGCGATGCTGATCCAGAACACCAACCCCTGCGTCGTGGCGCCGAACTCGGGGCTGGTGCGGCAGGGCTTCGCGCGCGACGACCTGTTCGTCTGCGTGCACGAGCAGTTCATGACCGACACGGCGAAAATGGCCGACATCGTGCTGCCGGCCACCACCTTCGTCGAGCACGACGACATCTACACCGCCTTCGGCCACACCTTCCTGCAGGCGGGGCCGAAACTGATCCCGCCGGTCGGCGAGGCGCGGTCGAACCACGACGTGCTGTGCGCGCTCGCGGGCCGGCTCGGCCTCGCGCACGAAGGGTTCCGCCTGACCGCGTGGGAGATCGTCGACCGCACTTTGCGCGCCTCGGGCCTCGGCACCGCCGAGGAGCTGCGCGAGAAGCGCTGGATCGACTGCGCGCCGCCGTTCGAGAAGGCGCATTTCCTCGACGGCTTCGCGACGGCGGACCGCAAGTTCCGTTTCGCGCCGGACTGGGCACGTGTCGGGCGCGACCATGAGCGCATGCCGAAGCTTCCCGACCATTTCGCCATCGTGGACGCGGCGGACGCGGACCGTCCCTTCCGCATGGTGACCGGCCCGTCGCGGAGCTTCCTCAACTCCTCCTTCACCGAGACGCCCGGCTCGCGCAAGCAGGCGGGCCGCCCGACCGCGCGCCTCGCCGCCGCCGACTGCGACCGGCTGGGCATCGCCGACGGACAGCGCGTGCGGATCGGCAACGGGCGGGGGAGCCTCGTCCTCCACGCCGAGCGGTTCGACGGGCTGCCCCAGGGCGTCGTGATGGTGGAAAGCATCTGGCCCAACGGCGCGTTCGAGGAGGGGATCGGGATCAACCTCTTGACCAGTGCCGATCCCGGCCCCCCGCTCGGCGGCGCCGTGTTCCACGACACCGCCGTCTGGTTGCGACCGGCATAGGGGAGGAACGCATGAAGCTCTCGACCGACCGGATACTCACCACCCATGTCGGCTCGCTGCCGCGGCCGGACGATCTGATGGCGCTCCTCAAGGCGCAGGATTTCGGCGAGCCCTACGACGAGGCCGCGCTTGAGGCGCGGACCGCCGAGGCGGTGCGCGACGTGGTGAAGCGCCAGGTCGAACTCGGCATCGACGTCGTCAGCGACGGCGAATTCGGCAAGCACTCCTACACGCACTACGTGAAGCATCGGCTGGCCGGCATCGAGAACGTGGCGCGCGAGACGCTGGGCGCGCCCATGGTCTCGCTCGACGAGCGCGAGTTCCCCGACTGGGGCGAGGAGCGGCGCCGGCGCAATTACGGCCCGGCGGTGATGGCCCCGTCCTGCTGCACCGGCGATCTCGCCTATGCGCGGCGTGAGCCGGTCGCGCGCGACATCGCGCGGTTCAAGGACGCGGTCGCCGCCGCCAAGCCGGTCGACGCCTTCATGAACGCGGCCTCGCCCGGGGTGCTGATCAACTTCATCCCCGACCGCCACTACAAGCGCGAGGAGGCGTATCTCGCCGCATTGGCCGACGCGATGGCCGCCGAGTACGAGGCGATCCACGAGGCGGGCTTCGTGTTGCAGCTCGACGCGCCGGACCTGGCGATGACGCGGAACCTGTTGCATTCCGACAAGTCCGAGGCGGCATTCGTGAAAATCGCCGCGCGCAACATGGAGGCGCTGAACCACGCAACACGCAACATCCCGGGCGAGGCGATGCGGCTGCATCTCTGCTGGGGCAATTATGCGGGCCCGCACAAGAACGACATCGAGCTGGCGAAGATCCTGCCCATCGTCGCGTCGACGCGGGCCCAGGCGATCTCGTTCGAGGGCGCCAACCCGCGCCACGAGCACGAGTGGGAGGAGTGGCGCACGGCGAAGCTTCCCGGCGACAAGGTGCTGATTCCCGGCGTGATCGACAGCGCCTCCAACTTCGTCGAGCACCCGCGCCTCGTCGCCCAGCGCATCGCCAACTACGCGAACGTGGTGGGGCGCGAGCGGGTGATCGCCGGCGCCGATTGCGGCTTCGGCACGTTCGGCAAGTCGACCACCGTGTACGAGACCGTGGTGTGGGCCAAGTTCTCCGCGCTGGTCGAGGGGGCGAAGCTCGCCTCGGCCAAGCTCTGGGCCTCATAGCCCCCCCCGCCGTCATTGCGAGGAGCGGAGCGACGAAGCAATCCAGGGCCGCGGACGAGCGGTTGCCCTGGATTGCCGCGCCGCCTTCGGCGGCTCGCAATGACGGGGAAGATTGGACGCTGGAGAGGATGGCCCCCCTCGCGCGTTTCCCTTGAGCGGCCGCGGCGCTTGTGGGAGCATCGTTGCCGAGCCCGGCCGCGATCCTATTTGTAAAAGGATCGTGGCGGAGAGGCGCTATGGCGAACGACCCGGATAAGCTGCCCGCCAAATCGTCCTCGGCGGACGTGGCCGATTTCCTCGACAAGCTGGCGCGCCAGCCCGCGGTGCGCACGACGGCGGGGCGCGGCCGGCTGATCTTCGCCATGGACGCGACGGCAAGCCGCGAGCCGACCTGGGACCGCGCCTGCCACATCCACGGCCAGATGTTCACCGAGACCGACGCTCTGGGCGGGCTCGAAGTGCAGCTCGTGTTCTATCGCGGCTTCGGCCAGTGCCGGGCGAGCCCGTGGCTGTCCTCGTCGACCGAGCTGGTCCGGCGCATGGAGAAGGTACGCTGCCTGGGCGGGCAGACCCAGATCGCCCGCGTGCTGCGCCACGCCTTGGCCGAGACGCGCGCGCGCAAGGTGAACGCGCTGGTCTTCGTGGGCGACTGCATGGAGGAGAGCGTCGACGAGCTGTGCCATCTGGCGGGCGAGCTGGGCGTGCTGGGCGTGCCGTGCTTCATGTTCCAGGAAGGCCGCGACCCCGTGGCCGAGCGCACCTTCCGCCAGGTTGCCAAGCTCACGGGCGGCGCCTACTGCCCGTTCGATTCGTCCTCCGCCTCGCACCTGCGCGACCTGCTGAGCGCGGTCGCGGTTTATGCCGCGGGCGGGCGCGCGGCGCTCGCCGATTTCGGCAAGCGGACGGGCGGGCCGGCCGGCCTTCTCACCAGCCAGGTCAAGTAGGCGGCCGATGCCCTATTTCATCCTCGGGGTCGCGGTTCTGGTCGGGCTGGTGCTGGTCGGGCACGGCATCTCCAACGTCGATCCGCGCGCGCTGGCCCGCACGCTGAAATGGTCGGGCGCGGCGCTCTCGGGCGCGGTGGTCGGCTATCTTCTGGTCACCCGCCAGATCGAGTGGGCGGTCTCGGCCGCCGCCGTCGCGCTCCCGCTGATCCTGCGCTGGGGCAAATGGTCGCGGCCGCGCACGGGGTTCGGGCGCGCGGCCGGCGGGGGGCGGCGCGCCTCGAACGTCGAGACGCAATTCCTGCGCATGACGCTCGACCATGCGACCGGCACGCTGGACGGCACGGTGGTCGACGGCACGTTCGCCGGGCGCAAGCTTTCGGAGCTGAGCGAGGCCGAGCTTTTCGCGCTCCTGCGCGAATGCCGCGTCGGCGACGACCAGTCGGCAAGCGTCCTGGAGGCCTATATCGACCGCACGCGCGGGCCCGACTGGCGCAATGCGGCGGGCGGCGAGGCGGGCGGCGGCGGGCGGCGCAATGCCGGCGGCCGCGCGACGGGGGGCATGACGCGCGAGGAGGCGTACCGGGTACTGGGCCTCGACCCCGGCGCGTCGGCCGACGCGATCAAGGAGGCGCATCATCGGCTGATGCGCCACTGCCATCCCGACATGGGCGGGTCGGACTACCTGGCGGCGCGGCTCAACGAAGCGAAGGACGTGCTGCTCAACGCCTGATCGCCGAGACGTGATGGCGCGTGAGCTTGAATTCCCAACCCCACACCCCATCGTCTAGGCACGCCCTGGAACGCTCCGTTTCCAGGCCGCGTTTCACTTCGACTGACTGTTCTACTGGCGGGCCCCGCCCGCCGCGAACCAACCATTGAGAGGTGTCGCAACATGATAGGCTTTTCCCGACACGTCGGTCGGGTCGCGGGCGCCGCGCTGATCGCGGCCTCGACTCTGACCTTCACTCTCCCCGCCGCGGCGGCCGTGCCACAGGCGCCGGTCGCCAGCGGGCGCATCGGAACCCCGACCCTTGCGCCGCTGATCGAGAAGGTGGCGCCGGCCGTCGTCAACATCGCCGTGGTCTCGAAGGTTCCCGCGCAGGAGAACCCGCTGCTCCAGGACCCGTTCTTCCGCCACTTCTTCAACGCGCCGCAGCAGGCCCCCGAGCGGCAGCAGATGGCGGCCGGCTCGGGCGTGATCGTCGACGCCCAGAAGGGCTACATCGTCACCAACAATCACGTGGTGAAGGGCGCGACCGACATCACCGTCACGCTCAAGGACCAGCGTTCGTTCAAGGCGAAGCTGGTGGGCACCGACCCCGAGACCGACGTCGCCCTGCTCAAGATCGACGCCGACCACCTGACCGCCCTGCCGATGGGCGATTCCAGCAAGCTGAAGGTCGGCGACTACGTGGTCGCGATCGGCAACCCGTTCGGGTTGGGCCAGACGGTGACCTCGGGCATCGTGTCGGCGCTGGGCCGCTCGGGCCTCAACATCGAAGGGTACGAGAACTTCATCCAGACCGACGCGTCGATCAATCCCGGTAATTCGGGCGGCGCGCTGATCACCTATGACGGCAAACTGATCGGCATCAACACCGCGATCATCGGACCGGCCGGCGGCAACGTGGGCATCGGCTTCGCCATCCCGGTGAACATGGTGTCCGCGGTGATGGAGCAGCTCGAGAAGTACGGCACGGTCAAGCGCGGCCGCATCGGCGTCGCCATCCAGGACGTGACGCCGGACGTCGCCAAGGCCATGTCGCTCGACGTGAACCACGGCGCGGTGGTGCAGGCGGTCCAGCCCGGCTCGCCGGCCGAGAAGTCGGGCATCAAGGCCGGCGACGTGATCGTCAGCGTCAACGGCAATGCGGTCCAGAGCGCGTCCGAGCTGCGCAACCGGGTGGGGCTGATGCGGATCGGGACGGAGCTCTCGCTCGGCATCATCCGCAACGAGCGCCAGATGACCATCAAGACCCATGTGGGCCAAGCAAGCGAGACCGCGACAGCGTCCAAGGTCGAGGGTAGCGGCGCGGGCCAGCATTTGGCCGGCGCCACGTTCAAGGACATCCCGCCACCGGGCGCGAACAACGGCCACGGCGTGATGGTGGCCGACGTGGATCAGGGCAGCCCCGCCTGGCAGTACGGGCTGCGCAAGGGCGACGTCATCACCGAGGTCAACCGCCAGCGCATTCGCAACTTCCAGGAGTTCAAGCGGATCGTGGACCAGGGGGGCCCGGTCCTGGCGTTGAACGTCCGGCGCGGCGATGAGGATTTGTTCATCGTCGTCCGCTAGAACCGCCGTGCCACCTGCGCGTTAACGAAAGCGCCCGTCCCGCAACCGGCGGGGCGGGCGCTTGTTGCGCCCCTTGGGGGCGCTGTGGCACAACAGGTCGAGTCCGCCGGCCGCCCACGTGTCGCCGGACGGAGCAAAGGCAGGCAAAACCGATGGCGGCAGCGATCCGTAAGGCGGTGTTCCCCGTGGGCGGGCTTGGGACGCGATTCCTGCCGGCCACCAAGGCCCTGCCAAAGGAGATGCTGCCGGTCGTCGACAAGCCGCTAATCCAGTACGCGGTGGAGGAGGCGCGGGCCGCGGGCATCAGCGAGTTCATCTTCGTCACCGGCCGCAACAAGTCGGCCATCGAGGATCATTTCGATTATTCGTTCGAATTGGAGAGCAAGCTCGAGGAGCGCCAGAAATCGCGCGAGCTCGACACCGTGCGCGGCTTCCTGCAGAAGGCGGGCGAGATCGCCTATACCCGCCAGCTCGAGCCGTTAGGCCTCGGTCACGCCGTATGGTGCGCGCGCAAGCTGGTTGGGCACGAGCCCTTCGCCGTGCTGCTCGCCGACGATCTGGTGCTGTCGGAAACGCCGTGCCTGCGCCAGCTCGTCGACGTGCACGAAAGGCACGGCGGCAACGTGGTCGCGGTGATGGACGTGCCGCGCGCCCACACCAACCGCTACGGCATCCTGAAGACCGGCAAGGACGACGGGACGCTTGCCGAGGTGACGGGGCTCGTCGAAAAGCCCGCCCCCGACAAGGCGCCGTCAACTCTGTCGATCATCGGGCGCTACGTGCTGGAGCCCGAGGTGTTCGACCACCTCGAGCGCGGCGAGACGGGCGCCGGGGGCGAGATACAGTTGACCGACGCGATGGCCCGGATGATCGGCAAGAGGCCGTTCCACGGGCTGCGCTTCGAGGGACGCCGCTTCGACTGCGGCGACAAGGCGGGGTTTTTGGAGGCGAACATCGCCTTCGCGCTGGCGCGTGACGACATGCGCGACGACGTGGCGAGAATCCTGCGCCAGTTCGCGAACTGATGCCGCAAGACCGAAATCGGAAGGAATCCTCATGCGCATCGCCATGATCGGGACCGGCTATGTCGGGCTCGTGTCCGGGGCCTGCTTTTCGGAGTTCGGCGTCGACGTGACGTGCGTCGACAAGGACGCCGGCAAGATCGGCCGCCTGAAGAAAGGCGAGATCCCGATCTACGAGCCCGGGCTCGACGCGCTGGTCGAGGCCAACGTGAAGGCCGGCCGCCTCGCGTTCTCGACCGACCTCAAGAGCGCGGTCGCCGGCGCCGACGCGGTGTTCATCGCAGTCGGCACGCCGTCGCGCCGCGGCGACGGCTACGCCGATCTCTCCTACGTCTACGCCGCGGCCGAGGAGGTGGCGGCGGCGCTGACCGGCTATGCCGTGGTGGTCATCAAGTCGACCGTGCCGGTCGGCACCTGCCGCGAGGTCAGCCGGATCGTCGCCCGGACCAACCCCGGCGCGGCGTTCGACGTGGCGTCGAACCCCGAGTTCCTGCGCGAGGGCTCGGCGATCAACGACTTCATGCGGCCCGACCGGGTGGTAATCGGCGCGGAGAGCGAGCGGTCGGCGGAGCTGATGCGTGCCCTCTACCGCCCGCTCTACCTTCTGGAGACGCCGATCATCTTCACCGCGTTGGAGACGGCCGAGCTCACCAAGTACGCGGCCAACACCTTCCTCGCCACCAAGATCACCTTCATCAACGAGATCGCCGATCTGTGCGAGAAGGTCGGCGCGGACGTGCAGGACGTGGCGCGCGGGATCGGGCTCGACGGGCGCATCGGGCGCAAGTTCCTGCACGCGGGGCCGGGCTATGGCGGGTCGTGCTTCCCCAAGGACACGCTGGCGCTGGTGCGCACCGCACGCGACCAGGGCGCGCCGCTGCGCATCGTCGAGACGGTGGTCGAGGTCAACGATGCGCGCAAGCGCGCGATGGCCGAGCGGATCGTCGCGGCCTGCGGCGGCTCGGTCGCGGGCAAGACCGTGTGCGTGCTGGGGCTGACCTTCAAGCCCAACACCGACGACATGCGCGATTCGCCTGCACTCGACATCGTGCCGGCACTGCAGGAGAAGGGCGCCAAGGTGCGCGCCTTCGACCCGCAGGGCATGGAAGAGGCGATGAAGATGCTCACGGACATCCACTGGGCCGAGGACGCCTACGACGCGATGAAGGGCGCCGACGCGATGGCGATCGTCACCGAGTGGAACGAGTTCCGCGCCCTCGACCTGGACCGGGCGCGCACGCTGATGAAGGCGCCGGTGATGGTCGATCTGCGCAACATCTACCCGCCGTCGGAGCTGGCGGCGGCCGGGTTCCGCTACGTCTCGATCGGCCGGCCGCCGGCGGAGCCTGCGGGCGCCCGCGCCGAGGCGGCGTCCTGACATGGCGCGAGGACGCGGAGGGCCGCACCGGCTCGACCCCACGATCCTGCGCGAGTACGACATCCGCGGCATCGTCGGCAAGACGCTGGACGCCGACGACGCGTTCGCGATCGCCCGCGCCTTCGCGACGATGGTGGCGGAGAAGGGCGGCAAGCGCGTCGCCGTCGGTCGCGACGGGCGCGTCTCCTCGCCCGAGATCGAGAAAGCCGTCGCCGAGGGCACCTGCGCGGCGGGGTGCGATGTCGCTCCGCATCGGGCTCGGCCCGACGCCGATGCTCTATTTCGCCGTCCACCATCTCGGCGCCGACGCGGGGCTCATGCGTCTCCGGCTCGCACAACCCTCCGGAGTACAACGGGTTCAAGATGATGATGGGGCAAGGCGCCGTTCTACGGCGCCGACATCCAGCAGCTGGGCGAGATCGCCGCGGCGGGCGCTTCGCCACGGCACCGGCAGCGCCGAGGACCGACCCGTGTTCGACGACTACGTTCAGCGGCTCCTGGCCGACTACCGGCCGGGCCGGGCGCTCAAGATCGCGCTGGGACGCGGGCAACGGCGCCGCCGGCGAGGCGATGGCGCGCGTCGCCGCGAAGATCGCCGGCGAGGCCATCCTGCTCAACAAGGTGATCGACGGCAACTTCCCGGTGCACCACCCCGACCCGACCGTGCCGGAGAACCTGGAGCAGCTTCGCGCGACGGTCGACCGAGGAGGACTGCGACCTCGGCATCGCGTTCGACGGCGACGGCGACCGGATCGGCGTCGATCGACGGCAAGGGGCGCGTATCTGGGGCGACCAGTTCATGGTGCTGCTGGCCGAGGACGTGCTGAAGGACCGGCCGGGCGCCACAATCATCGCCGACGTGAAGGCGAGCCAGACTGCTGTTCGACCGCATCGGCGAGATGGGCGGCAAGCCGCTGATGTGGCGCACCGGCCACTCGCTGATCAAGGCCAAGATGGCCGAGACCGGCGCGCCGCTGGCCGGCGAAATGAGCGGCCACATCTTCTTCGCCGACCGCTATTACGGCTATGACGACGCGCTTTACGCGGCGATCCGGCTGATCGACGTGCTGGGCCATTCCGACCGGACGCTCGCCCAGTTCCGCGACACACTGCCGCCGGTGGTCAACACGCCGGAGCTGCGCTTCCCCTGCGCCGAGGACCGCAAATTCGCGGTGATCGACGAGGTGAAATCGCGCCTCGCCGCCGCCGGCGCCGAGGTGAACGACACCGACGGCGTCCGGGTAAAGTCGGCGGACGGCTGGTGGCTGCTGCGCGCTCCAACACGCAGGACGTGCTGGTCGCGCGCTGCGAGGCGCGCGACAAGGCGGGGCTCGGGCGGCTCAAATCCGCCCTCGCCGCAGAGCTCGACAAGAGCGGGATCGCTCCGCCGGAGTTCTGACGCCGGCGCGCGCATGCTTCGTCTTCTATGTCGTGCAGCGGTAGCCTACGCCTCGATCTCGCTGGCGGCCACAAGACGGCAGCGCCCGCCGATGGCGACCCGCTCGCCCTTGTCCTCGCATGTCAGCTCCCCGCCGCGCGCCGACACCTGGCGCGCCAGCAGCTTCGCCTTGCCGAACCGTTCGGCCCAGTACGGGATGAGCGTGCAGTGCGCCGAGCCGGTGACCGGGTCCTCGGGGATGCCGAAGCTCGGCCCGAAATAGCGCGAGACGAAATCGCAGTCGTCGCCCGGCGCGGTCACGATCACGCCGTAGGGGTGCAGCCGCTTCAGCGCCTCGAAATCGGGTGCGAGGCGGCGCACCGCGTCCTCCGTCTCGAACACGGCGAGGATGTTGGCGGCGCGCCACGTCTCCGCCGGCGCGGCGCCGAGTCCCTCCTCCAGCATCGGCGGCGCCTCGATCGGCACCGGCGGCAGCGACGGGAAGTCCATGACCAGCACATCCTTCGCGCGTGCGACGGAGAGCGTGCCGGAGCGCGTCTGGAACGTCACCTTGCGCTTCTTGGGCGCGAGCCGTTCGAACACGACGAACGCGGCGGCGAGGGTGGCGTGGCCGCAGAGCGCGACCTCAATTGTCGGCGAGAACCAGCGGAGCGCGTAGTCCCGCCCGGCCGGCACGAAGAACGCCGTCTCCGACAGCCCGTTCTTCGCCGCGATTGCCTGCATCGTGCGATCGTCGAGCCAGTCGGCGAGCGGGCAGACCGCCGCCGGGTTGCCCTGGCAGCCCTCCGCGACGAACGCATCGACAATGTAGTTGGGGATCTTCATGGCCGCGGGAGAATGCGGGGCGCGCCCGCCTCAGTCGAGTTCGAAATCCCGCACCGTATGGGTGTGGTCGAGCGGCCCATGGCCGTGGCCGTATCCGGGCGCGCCGCGGATCGCCGCTTGCAGATAGGCGTGGGCGCGGGCGACGGCGCGCTCCAGATCGAGCCCGCGCGCGAGGCCCGCCGCGATGGCCGAGGCAAGCGTGCAGCCGGTGCCGTGGGTGTGCGGCGTGTGGATGCGCGGCGCCTCGAAAACGCGCGCGCCCGCCTCGGTGACCAGCAGGTCCTGCACCGTCTCGCCCTCGCGATGGCCGCCCTTGAGCAGCACGGCCGCCGCCCCCATCGCCCGCAACCGGTCGGCCGCGCGCCGCATGTCGGCGAGAGACGCGACGGCGAGGCCGGCGAGCGCCTCGGCCTCGGGCACGTTGGGGGTGAGCAGCGTGGCGTGCGGCACCGCCACGCGAATCAGCGTGTCGAGCGCCGCATCCTCGAGGAGGGCCGCACCGCCCTTGGCAGCCAGCACCGGGTCGACCACCACCGGCACGCCGGGCAGCGACGCATCGAGTTCCGTGAACACCGCCTCGACCACCTCGGCCGAGTGCAGCATGCCGGTCTTGACGCAATCGGCGCCGATGTCGGCGGCGACGACGCGAATCTGCTGGCGGATGAATTCGGGCGCGACCGGCATCACGCCGTGCACACCCTGCGTGTCCTGCGCCGTGAGCGCGGTGATCGCCGTCGCGGCGTAGGAACCGAGTGCGGTGATCGCCTTGATGTCGGCCTGGATGCCGGCGCCCCCGCCGGAATCCGAGCCGGCGACGACCAGCACCCGGCCGATCATCTGCCGTGTCCGGGCCCGCAGGCGTGCTCGATCGCGCCGACGATCTCGGCGACCACGGTGCCGACCAGCGCCTCGTCCTCGCCCTCGGCCATGACCCGGATGACGGGCTCGGTGCCCGACTTGCGGATGACGAGCCGCCCGCCCGCGCCGAGCCGCGTCTCGCCCGCCTTCACCGCCTTCTGCACCGAGGTTTCGTCGAGCGGCGCGACGCCGTTGGCGAACCGCACGTTGCGCAGGAGCTGGGGCAGCGGCGTGAACATGCGCCCGACCTCGGACGCAGGCTTTCCGGCGCGCACCACGCAGGCCAGCACCTCGAGCGCGGCGATCAGCCCGTCGCCCGTGGTGTTGTAGTCGGCGAGGATGATGTGGCCCGACTGCTCGCCGCCCACGTTGTAGCCCGCGGCACGCATCTTCTCGACCACGTAGCGGTCGCCCACCTGGGTGCGCACGAGCGCGAGCCCGAGCCCTTCGAGATAGCGCTCGAGGCCCAGGTTGGACATCACCGTGGCGACCAGCCCGCCGCCCTTGAGCCGCCCGTCGCGCTGCCAGTTGCCGGCGACCATGGCCATGAGCTGATCGCCGTCCAGCAGCTCGCCGCGCTCGTCGGCGATCAGCACGCGGTCGGCGTCGCCGTCGAGCGCGATGCCGAGGTCGGCGCGGTATTGCTTCACCGCCGCCTGCATCGCCGCCGTGTCGGTCGAGCCGTACCCCTTGTTGATGTTGAACCCGTCGGGATCGACGCCGACGGGCACCACCTCGGCGCCGAGTTCCCACAGGGCCGAGGGCGCCACCTTGTAGGCCGCGCCGTTGGCGCAATCGATCACGATGCGGAGCCCGTCGAGCCGATAGCCCTTGGGAAAGGTGTTCTTGGCGAACTCGATATAGCGCCCCTCCACGTCGTCGAGGCGGCGGGCGCGGCCGAGCCGGGCGGGCGCGGCGAGCGCATGGTCGAGCCCGTTCTCCATCAGCCGCTCGATCTCGGCCTCGGCCTCGTCGGAGAGCTTGAACCCGTCCGGGCCGAACAGCTTGATGCCGTTGTCCTCGTAGGGGTTGTGCGACGCCGAAATCATCACCCCGAGGTCGGCGCGGAGCGAGCGGGTGAGCATGGCGATGGCCGGCGTCGGCATCGGGCCGACGAAGGTCACGTCCATGCCCATCGAGATGAAGCCGGCGGCGAGCGCGGGCTCGATCATGTAGCCGGAAAGCCGCGTGTCCTTGCCGATCACCACCACGTGGCGGTGGTCGCCGCGGGTGAACAGCTTCCCCGCCGCCATGCCGACGCGGAGCGCCATCTCGGCCGTCATCGCGCCCGCGTTGGCGGTGCCGCGGATTCCGTCGGTTCCGAAAAGCTTGCGCGTCATTGTGCCCCCAACCCGTCCAGGACGGCCGTCCGCGCCGCGAGCCTGGCGATTATACCATAACGCACGATTAACGTTGCCGCTCCCCGTCGCGGTGTGGCCGCCGTCACAGACCGAGCCGTTCGCGGGTGGCGGCGACGTCGTGGACCCGGACGATCTGCACCCCCTGGGCGACGGCCGCCGCGGCGGCGGCGAGCGACGCCTCGGCCCCGCCGGGGAGCTTGCCCGAGATGCCCACCAGCACAGCGCAGCCGAGCCCATGCAGGATCGAGATCGCGGCCAGAACTTCGCGCTTGTGCGCCACAGTCATGCCGAACCCGAAGCCGGGATCGACGGCGAGCCGGGACCGCGGGATGCCGGCCTTTTCGCACGCCTGGACCCGCTCCTCGAGGAAGCTGAAGATTTCGTAGGGTGCGTGCTCGTAGCGCGGGTAGTCGTTCATCGTCGCCGGCTCGCCCTTCTTGTGCATCAGGACGGCCGAGACGCCGGCGAGCGCGACCAGGCTGATCGCGCCGAACGCCTGCAAGGCATTCACGTCGTTGACGATGGAGGCGCCGCAGTCGATCGCCGGGCCCATGATGCCGGGCTTCGACGTGTCGATCGAGATCGGCGCCGGCGCGCCGGCCAGCGCCTTCAAGACCGGCAGGATGCGGGCGAACTCCTCGGCTTCCGAGGTGGGCTGGGCGCCCGGCCGGGTCGAATTCGCCGCCGATGTCGACAATGTCGGCTCCGGCCGCGATCTGGGCCTGGGCATGGGCGATGGCCGCCTCAGCGGTCGCGTGGCGGACGTGGAACGAGTTCGGGCGTCGCGTTGACGATGCCCATGATCCGCGGCCGGTCGAGCGCGACGCCGGCGAAGGGCGGGCGCGGCGCGGTGATCCGGGCGAGGAGCGTGCGCGCGCGCACCCCGACCGCCCCGGCGAGGGCGACGAGATCGCGCCGCGCGACGACGCGGCGTTCGATCCGGCCGCCCTGTATCCAGATCGCCTCGCATTCTTCGAAGGCATCGCGGTCGCCGTTCGCGATGCCGATCGGCCGGAGCGCCAGGGATGCGGGATCGTCGACGGGGATGAGCAGGGTCATTCCACCTCGGCGAGGCGGGCGGCCTGGTCCTCGGCGGTCAGGGCGTCGACGATCTCGTCCAGCGCCTCGCCCTCCATCACCCGGTCGATCTTGTAGAGCGTCAGGTTGATCCGGTGGTCGGTCACGCGGCCCTGCGGGAAGTTGTAGGTGCGGATGCGCTCCGACCGGTCGCCGGTGCCGACCATCGACTTGCGCGTCGCGGCGCGTGCCGACTCGGCCGCCTCGCGCTCGGCCTCGAACAGGCGGGCGCGCAGCACCTTCATCGCCTTGGCACGGTTCTTGTGCTGCGATTTCTCGTCCTGCTGGATCACCACGATCCCGGTCGGGATGTGGGTGATGCGCACCGCGGAGTCGGTGGTGTTGACCGACTGACCGCCCGGGCCGGACGAGCGGTAGACGTCGATGCGGATGTCCTTGTCCTCGATCTTCACGTCCACCTCCTCCGCCTCGGGCAGCACGGCGACGGTGGCGGCCGAGGTGTGGATGCGCCCCGACCCCTCGGTCTCCGGCACGCGCTGCACGCGGTGGACGCCCGATTCGAACTTGAGGCGCGCGAACACCCCGCGCCCCGAGACCAGCGCCTGCGCCTCCTTGTAGCCGCCGAGCCCGGTGTCGGAGATCTGCATCACCTCGAAGCGCCAGTTGCGGTGCTCGGCGTAGCGCTGGTACATGCGGAAGAGTTCGGCGGCGAACAAGGCCGCCTCCTCGCCGCCGGTGCCGGCGCGCACCTCGAGGATCGCGTTGCGCTCGTCGGCCTCGTCCTTGGGCAGAAGCAGCAGCTTGAGGCGATGCTCCATCTCGGGCAGGCGCTCGCGCAAACTGTCGTACTCCTCGCGCGCGAGCTGGCGCATCTCCGCATCCGAGGCAGGGTCGTTCATCACTTCCTCGAGCTCGGCGGCCTCGCCCTCGGCCTTGCGCAGGGCGGCAACGCTTTCCACGACCGGATTGAGCTCGGCATATTCCTTCGACAGCTTGACGAAGGCCTGCGGATTGGCGCCGCCGCCCGCCTCCATGGCGCGGGCGAGCTCCGCGTGGCGCGCGACCAGCCGGTCCAGTTTCTCCTCGAGACTCAATTCTTCTCTCCTTCGTCCGGCTCGTCGTCGAGCCCGAACAGCGTGCGCACCAGCGCCTCGGCCTCCGCCCCGCTGCCCGCCCCGGCGATCCGCCGCAAGGCGGAGGACGGCTGGTGCAGCAGCCGGTTCATCATCAGCCGAGTCGCCCGCTCCGCATCGCCCTTCGCCTCGGCGAGCGCCGCGTCGCGCACCTCGGCGAAATGGGCGCGGAGCGCGGCGACCAGGGGCGCCGCCGCGCGGCCGGCGCGGTCGCCCAGGAAGGCCTCGACCTCGCGCTCGACGATCTCGCCCGCCTCCTCGGCGGCCCGGTCGCGCCCGGCGAGGCCCTTGAGCGCCAGATCCTCCAGATCGTCGACGTGGTAGAGGAACGCCCCGTCGAGCTTGCCGGCGGCGGGATCGATGTCGGCCGGCACCGCGGCGTCGATCAGATAGACCGGCTTGTGCCGGCGCGCGGCCAAAGCGGCGCGCACCGTCTCGGCCCGGACCAGCGTGCCGCCCGCGGCCTGCGCCGCGACGACGATATCGGCCTCGGCCAGCGCGGCGTCAAGCCCGGCGAACGGGGCGTGGTGGCAGCTCCACTGGCGGGCCAGCAACTCGGCGCGGGCCTGCGAGCGCGCGGTGACGGTGAGCCGGCCGAGGCCCGAGGCGCGCAGCCGGTCGCAGATCAGCGCGCCCATCTCGCCGCCGCCGACGACCAGCGCGGCGCAGCGCGCGAGGTCGCCATGCACCTCGCGCGCGATCTCGACGGCGGCGGCAGCGATGGAGACCGCGCCCTCGCCGATCGCGGTCTCCGACGCGCACGCGCTTGGCCGCGGCGTAGGCCGCCTGCAGCACCGATTCGAGCTCCGTCCCGGTCATGCCGCGCTCGGCGGCCATGCGGTGGCTGTCCTTCAACTGGCCGGCGACGTTGGATTCGCCCACCACCTGGCTGTCGAGCGCCGCGGCCACGCGGAACACGTGGCGGACCGCCTCGGCATCGACCAGCACGTAAAGCTCGGGCGCCAGGGCCGCCGCATCCATCCCGCCGGTCTCAGCGAGCAGCGCGGCGATGGTGTGCGCGGCGTCGTCGGCATCGCCCACGGCGGCCTGCACCTCCACCCTGTCGCAGGTGGACATGACGATGGCCTGGCCGAGCCCCGCCGCGCGCAGCCGGTCGAGGAAACCGGGCACCGCGCTTTCGGCCAGGAACAGCGCCTCGCGCGTCGCGGCGCTCGACGATTTATGGTTGGCCCCGACAACCAGGGGCCGCTTCGCCGGCCCGCCCATCACGGCGCGCTACCGGTAGGGGGCGAGGCGGTCGGCGAGACGGTCGAGCGCCACCTCGTCCTGCGTGCCGGAATCGAGGTCGCGCACGGCGGCCGCGCCTTTGGCCAGCTCGTCCTCACCCAGGATCACCGCCGCGCGCGCGTTCAGCTTGTTGGCGCGCGCGAGGCGCCGCCTGAGATTGCCGCGATAGCCGAGCTCGACCGCGAAGCCGGCATCGCGGAGCGTTTGCGCCAGGACCAGCGCCTTCGCCTCCGCCGCCGCGCCGATCGGGACCACCGCGACCGGGCGCGGCGCGGGCGGCGCCTCGATCATCATGCCGAGCCGCTCGATGCCGGCGGCCCAGCCGACGCCCGGCAGCTCCGGCCCGCCCATCGTCCCGATCAGCCCGTCATAGCGCCCGCCGGCCAGCACGGTACCCTGCGCGCCCAGCGTCTCGGTCGTGAACTCGAAGGCGGTGTGGCAGTAATAGTCGAGCCCGCGCACGAGCCGCGGCGACACCGCGTAGGGGATGCCGAGCGCGTCGAGCCCGTCCTTGACCGCTGCGAAGAACTCCGCCGAGTCCGCGTCCAGGCTGTCGGTGAGGAGCGGCGCGTCGGCGATGACCGCGCGGTCGCCCGGATCCTTGGAATCGAGAATGCGCATGGGGTTGCGGTCGAGCCGGAGCAGACTGTCGTCCGACAGCTTGTCGCGCCTTGCGACGAGATATTCGACCAGGCGCGAGCGGTAGGCGGCGCGGCTCGGCCCGTTGCCCAGCGTGTTGAGCTCGAGCGTGATCTTGTCGCCGAGCCCGAGCGCCCGGAGGATGGCGGCGCCGAGCGCGATCGTCTCCACGTCGCCGGCGGGCTCCGGAACGCCGATCAGCTCGACCCCGATCTGGTGGAACTGGCGCAGCCTGCCCTTCTGCGGCCGTTCGTAGCGGAACATCGGCCCGGCATAGAAAAACTTGAGCGGCACCTCCTGCGCGAGGCCGCCCGAGATCACCGCGCGGGCGATGCCGGCCGTCCCCTCGGGGCGCAGCGTGATGGCCTCGCCGCCCTTGTCGGTGAACGAATACATCTCCTTGGTCACGATGTCCGACGTGTCGCCCAGCGTGCGCTGGAACACCTCGGTCAGCTCGAAGATCGGCGTCTCCACCGCGCCGTAGCCGTAGCGCGCGGCGATGGCGCGCGCCGTCTCGACGATGCGGTGAAAGCGGCGGGCATCGTCGGCCAGGATGTCATGGGTGCCACGGACCGGCTTCAATGCGGCCACGGAAACTCCTCGTCGGGCGAAAGGCGCTACGGCTGCGGCGGAACGGCTGTGCCGGCCAGGAGGCGCACGGGGTCGAGCGGGATGTCGCGCCGCACCGCGCCGGGCTCCCCGAGCGACGGGGCGGGCTTGCCGTCGACGATGATCTCGAGTCCGCCAGCATTGCCGGTCATCATGGTGAGGCCGCGCTGGTCCGGCACGTCGTAGCGCTCGCCGGCGCGCAGCACGCGCGAATAGATGCGCTGGCCGTCGGCGCCGCGGAGCTCGACCCAGCTATCCGCCCGTGCGATCAGCACGATGTCGTGGGGCGAGGTCGCCGGCGGCGCGGGCGGCGGCGGCGGCGGCACCGCGGCGGTCACCGTGGGAGCGGCGGCCGGGGCCGGCGGGACGGCGCTCGGGACGGGCGTCGCGGCGGCCCGCGCCGGCGGGCGCGGCGGCAGGGCCTCGACCGTCACGCCCAGCGGCTGGGCAGGCGCGGCGGGCGGCGCGGTCGATGCCACCGCGGGGGCGGGGCTCGGCGCCGGGGTCGCGGCCGCCGGAGCCGCTTCTTCAGCCGCTGCGCCGTCGCTAGCGGCCTGTCCACCGAGGGGCTCGGGCGGCGGCGGGGCCGCATCCTCCTCGGCCTTCGGCGCGGCCGGCGTTTCCGGTGCGGCCGCCGTCTCCGCGGGCGCGGGTGTGGGCGCGGCGGGTGCTGGCGCGGCTTCAGGCGGCGCAGCGGCGGTTTGGGTGGTCGGCGCCGGGGTCGTTGGCGTCGGGGTCAGCGGGATCGAGACGGCGCCGTGGCTCGCCGGCGTCCCGGTCGCGGCCGGCGCCGCGGCCGGCTGGGCGGCGGGCTGCGGCGCGGCGGCGGCCACTGCCGGGGCGGGGGCCGCCTGCACTGGCGCCGGCGCGGGCTCTGTCGCATCGGGCGCGCTCTCGCGGTGGATCAGCGCCTCGATACGGTCGGGCAGGGCGGCAATCATTGCGCCCGCGTCGCGCCCCTGGGTCGACAGGTAGTACCAGCCGCCGTAGGCGCCGAGGGCAATGATGGCGGCGACCAGCAGGACCGCCCCGGTCGGCAGGCGCCCCTCGGCCACAGGCGAGGGCAGGACGAGGTTGAGCTGGCCTGTCCCGCCGCCGGCGGCCTCGCGGAAGCGGCGCGCCATCTCACGCGCGTCGAGGCCGAGATATTCGGCATAGGCGCGGACGAAACCGAAGGCATAGGTCGTGCCCGGCAAGTCGGAGAGCCTTCCGTCCTCGATCGCCCTGAGGTAGTTCTCGCGGATGCGCAGCTCGGCGGCAACGTCGGCCAGTTCGCGCCGGTGCGCAATGCGTGTGTCGCGCAGGGCCGCGCCCAGCTCCCGCGCTTCGTCGCCGCCGATGGGCGACATCGAGACGGCCGGCTTGCCGGTCCGTTCCACGTCCTTCGTCTTTACACCCACTGCTCTTGCCCGTTCCGGCGCATCCAGCCCGGACCGGGGCATCGCCAGCCCCGGCGGCGCCGTGCGCCGCTCCCCTCGATCCCACTAGTATCAGTGTTTTCGTGCCGGAATCAACGCGTTCGACGGAATCACCCGTCTTCCAGCACCACCCCGTGGTCGCCGGCGAAGGCGCGCAGCTTCTGGCGCAGCGAACGGTCCGGCCCGGCAAGCTGGGTTTCGAGATAGGTGGCGAGGGTGTGGGCGGAAACACTGCGCACCATCGCCTTGATGCGGCCCACCGCCGTCGGCGTCACCGAAAGCGTGCGGAACCCGATACCGACCAGCGCCATCGCGTCGAGCGGGCGCGACGCCATCTCGCCGCAGATCGAGAGCTCGACGTCCGTGGCGGCGCAACGCGTCACCACCTCGCGCAGCATGGTCAGGGCGGCCGGCGCCAGCGCGTCGTAACGCTGGGCGAGGCGCGGGTCCCCCCGGTCGATGGCGAAGGCGTACTGGAAGAGGTCGTTGGAGCCGACCGAGAGGAAGTCGATGCGGTCGAGCAGCGCCGGCAACTGCCAGACCAGCGACGGCACCTCCAGCATCGAGCCGACCTTCACGGCAGCAGGCACCGCGCCGCCCACCGCGCGCACCCGGGCGAGCTCGATGTCGAGGATCTCGCGCGCCGCATTGAACTCGGCGACCTCGGTCACCATCGGGAACATGACGCTCAGCTCATAGCCTGCGGCGGCGGCGATCAGCGCGCGCAGCTGGTGGCGCAGCATCATCGGCCGGTCGAGCGCGATGCGGATGGCGCGCCAGCCGAGCGCGGGGTTGGCTTCGTCGACTGTCGCGTCGACATAGGGCAGGCGCTTGTCGGCGCCGATGTCGAGCGTGCGGAACAGCACGGGCCGGTTGCCGGCGAGCTCCAGCACCTCGCGATAGATGCGGGTCTGGGCGGAGACGTCGGGGAACTCCGACTGCACCATGAACGGGATCTCGGTGCGGAACAGCCCGATCCCGTCGGCACCCGATTCGTCGAGGTTGCGGAGGTCGATCAGGAGGCCCGCGTTGACGCAGAGCTTCACCCGCTCGCCGTCGCGCGTGACCGGCGGCACGTCGCGCATCGCGGCATAGCGCGCGCGGCGCGCGGCGCGGTTGCGCATGCTTTCGGCCACCGTCTCGCGGATGTCCTCGCCCGGGCGCACGAACACGGCGCCGTTATCGGCATCGACGATGATCGGGTCGTGCGGGTCGATGGTGGACAGCAGCCCCTTCACCTGGCCGACCATCGGGATGTCGAGCGCGCGGGCGATGATGGCGACGTGCGATTTGGCCGAGCCTTCCTCCAGCACCACAGCGCGCAGCCCGAAGCGCTGGTAGTCGAGCAGCTCCGCCGGCCCCATCGTGCGGGCGAGCAGGATCACGTCCGCCGGCATGTCGTGCCGGTCGACCGTGTGCGCCGCCCCCATGAGATGGCCCATCAGCCGGCGCGACAGATCCTCCAGGTCGGCGAGGCGCTCGCGCAGCACCGGGTCGGTCACCTCGGCCATGCGGGCGCGCGTGTCCTCCTCCACCTTCTGCACCGCCGCCTCGACGGTGAGGCCGCCATTGATCGCCTCGCGGATGCGGCGCAGCCAGCCGCGGTCCTCGGCGAACATGCGGTAGGCCTCCAGCACCTCGCGGTGCTCGCCGCGCTGCGCGAGGTTGGAGCGCTCGATCATCTGGTCGAGCGCCGAATGCATCGCCGCCACCGCCTCGGCGAGCTTGTCGAGCTCGGCCTCGGGATCGTCGGCGAGAAGCTGGGTGATAGAGACGCGCGGCGTATGCAGCACCGCCTCGCCCATCGCCACGCCGCCGTTGATGGAAAGCCCTTCGAGCCGGACCGGCAGCACCGCGTTGCCCTGCGACGGCGCGTGCTCTTCGCGCGCGATCAGCTCGCCCCCTGCGATCAGCTCGGCCAGCACCATTGCGATGATCTCGAGCGCCTCGACCTCCTCGTCGGAGTAATGGCGCTGCGTGCGGTTCTGCACGACGAGCACGCCGCGCACGCGCCCGCCACGCACGATCGGCACGCCGAGGAAGGAATGGTACGCCTCTTCCCCCGTCTCCGGCCGGTAGGCGAACAAGGGGTGCGACTGCGCCTCGGGCAGGTTCAAGGGCCGCGCGTGCGCCGCGATGTCGCCGACCAGACCTTCGCCGACCCGGAGGCGCGTCTGGTGCACGGCCGAGGGGTTGAGGCCCTGGGTGGCGAACAGCTCCAGCACCTGGCCCGCGCGCATGACGTAGGCCGAGCAAACCTCGGCCACCATCTCGATGGCGATGATCTGCACCAGTCGGTCAAGGCGGGCCTGGGCGGAGCCCTGTCCCGCCATGACTTCGCGTATCCGCCGGAGGGTACGCCGGGGACTGGAGGCGGCCCGGAGCGCCATGGCTATGCCTCGGCGGCTTCGCGCGCCGTCAGCGCGTCGATCGCCTGATCCACCAGCTCGCTTATCACCTCGGCGGCAGGCTGCTCGCCGGCGACCATGCCGACCGACTGGCCGGCCATCAGTGAGCCGTTCTCGACGTCGCCCTCGATCACCGCGCGGCGCAGCGCGCCGGCCCAGAACCGCTCGATCAGGAGCTGGGCGTCCTCCAGATTCATCTCGCCCCGGCGGTAGCGATCGATCACGTCGCGCTGCGTCTCCGCGAACAGGCGCGTCGCCTTGTTCTGCAGGGCGCGCACGGGGATCACCGGGAATTGCGGGTCGAGCTGCACCGACGGCACCGCATCGCGCGCCGAGGCGCGGTAGAACGCCTGCTTGAACGCGGGATGGGCGATCGATTCGGTAACGCAGGCGAAGCGCGTGCCGAGCTGGCAGCCGGCCGCGCCCATCTCCAGATACGCGAGGATCGCCTCGCCGCGCCCGATGCCGCCGGCGACGAACACCGGCACCTCGCGCAGATGAGGCAGGATCTCTTGGGCCAGCACGCTGGTGGTCACCGGCCCGATATGGCCCCCTGCCTCGGCGCCCTCGATGACGATGGCGTCCGCGCCCGCCCGGACCAGCCGCCGCGCGATAGCGAGGGCGGGCGCGAAGCAGATGCACTTGGCGCCGCCCTCCTTGATGCGCGCGATGGATTTGGACGCGGGCATGCCGCCGGCCAGCACCACGTGGCTCACCTTGCAGGCGAGGCACACCTCGATCAGCGCGTCGAGGGCCGGGTGCATGATGATCAGATTCACGCCGAACGGCTTCGGGGTCAGCGCGAACGTACCCTCGATCTCGGCGGCAAGCTGGTCGGGCTCCATCGAGCCGCAGGCGATCACGCCGAACCCGCCGCCGTTCGACAAAGCCGCCACCAGGTGCCGCTCCGACACCCAGGTCATGGCGCCGCCCATGATGGCGTAGCGCACGCCCAGGAACTCCCGGCCGCTGCGCCACAGCGCATCGAGGCGCGTCTCGGCCTCTCGTCGGTCCATCTGGGCGGCCTCTCCCGGGGTCGCGAATATCTCAGGCGGCGTCGAGCCCGTAGGCGGTGTGCAGCGAACGCAGCGCGAGCTCGGTATACTCCTCGGCAACCAGCACGCTGACCTTGATCTCCGAGGTGGAGATTACCTGGATGTTGATGCCCTTCTCGGCCAGCGCACGGAACATGCGCTGGGCGACGCCCGCGTGGCTGCGCATGCCGACGCCGATGACCGAGATCTTGACTACGTTGGGGTCGCTCACGAGGCGCGCATAGCCGATTTCGCCCTTTTTCGCCTCCAGCGTGGCGGCGGCGCGGTCCAGGTCGGCCTTGCCGACGGTGAAGGTCATGCCGGTCGTCTTGCCGTCCTCCGACACGTTCTGCACGATCATGTCGACGTTGACCGACGAATCGGCGAGCGACCCGAAGATCGTCGCCGCAACGCCGGGCCGGTCGGCCACGCCGACCAGCGTGATCTTGGCCTCGTCGCGACTGTAGGCGATGCCCGACAGGACTTCCTTTTCCACGATCTCCTCCTCGTCGACGACCAGCGTGCCCGGCCCGTCGCAGAACGAGGACAGCACCTGAACCCGCACACCGTAATTCATCGCCAGCTCGACCGAGCGGGTCTGAAGCACCTTCGCGCCCTGCGAGGCGAGCTCCAGCATCTCCTCGTAGGTGATTTTATCGAGCTTGCGCGCCTTGGCAACGATGCCCGGGTCGCAGGTATAGACGCCGTCGACGTCGGTATAGATGTCGCAGCGGTCGGCCTTGAGCGCGGCGGCGAGCGCGACGGCCGAGGTGTCCGACCCGCCGCGGCCCAAGGTAGTGATCCGGTTGTCGGGGCCGAGCCCCTGGAAGCCGGCCACCACCGGCACCTGGCCCATGGCGAGGCGCTTTTCCAGCTCGGCGGTCTCGATCGCCTCGATCCGCGCCCTTCCGTGCGCACCGTCGGTGCGGATCGGAATCTGCCACCCCAGCCACGAGCGCGCGTCCACCCCCATGGCCTGCAGCACGATGGCCATCAGCCCGCTGGTCACCTGCTCGCCCGAGGCGACGACGGCGTCGTATTCGCGCGCATCATGCAGCCTGGCCGCCTCCAAGGTCCATTTGACGAGCTGGTTGGTCGCACCCGCCATGGCCGAGACGACGACCGCCACCTGGTCGCCCGCGTCGACGGCAGCCTTGACGTGCCGGGCCGCCGCGCGAATGCGCTCCAGATTGGCGACCGAGGTGCCGCCGAACTTGTGAACGAGACGCGCCATGGGACTCCCCACGCCCGGCGCCGCCGATCCGGGCCGAAGCCCGGCCTCTGCGCCAGGCCGGGGGCGGGGGCCGGTTGCTGCGCGGGGCGGGCGCATACATACTCCGCCCCCGATGGCAGAGGCAACCCCGCGGGGCCGGCACGCGCCCGATCCGTCCCTCGACCGCGACGAGGCGGCGCGATTCGCCGCGCTCTCCGACGAATGGTGGGACCCGGAGGGGCCGTTCCGGCCCCTTCACCGGATCAATCCAGCGCGGCTCCGCTGGCTGCGCGACGCGCTCTGCGGCCATTTCGCCCGCGATCCGCTGGGGCCCACGCCGCTTCGCGACCTCCGCATCCTCGACGTGGGGTGCGGCGGCGGTTTGCTCACCGAGCCGCTGGCCCGGCTGGGTGCAACCGTCACCGGCATCGACGCGGTAGAGGAAGGCATCGCGGCCGCCCGCGCCCATGCCGAGGACGAGAAGCTCGCCATCGACTACCGCGTGACCACCGCCGAGGCTCTGGCCGAAGCGGGGGAGTCCTACGACGCGGTGGTGTCGTTCGAGGTGATGGAGCACACGGCCGACCGCACGGCGTTCGTCGCCGCCTTGTGCGCGCTTGTGGCGCCCCGCGGCGGGCTCGCGCTTTCGACCCTGAACCGCACCCCCCGCGCCTTCGCCCAGGCCATCGTCGGTGCCGAATACATCCTCCGCTGGCTGCCGCCGGGCACGCACCAGTGGCGCAAGTTCGTCCGCCCGTCGGAGCTCGCGCGCGACCTTCGCTCCAACGGCTTCCGGCTCAACGGGCTCACCGGCCTCGCCTACGACCCCGCCGCCGACGACTGGCGCCTTGCGCGCGACGTTTCGGTCAACTACCTCGCGTTCGCGGTGCGGGACTGACCGTTCGGTTTCTTTTATCCGTTCGCCCAGAGTAGGCCGCGCAGCGGCCGTATCGAAGGGCGACGGCAGCACGATCTCTCACGCTTGTCCTTCGATACGCGGCCTTCGGCCGCTACTCAGGACGAACGGAAATTGGAATTGGCCAGCCGTTGTGGCACAAGGGCGCGTGGACCAGCCGAACCGCATTCCCCTGCTCGACGGCCTTGCGCCCCTGGCCGACCGCTATGACGGGTTCATCCTCGACCTCTGGGGGGTGATCCATGACGGGGTGCGCGCCTTCCCCGGCGTGATCGACGCGCTCGACGCCATGACCGCGGCGGGCAAACCGTTCGTCATGCTGTCGAACGCGCCGCGCCGCGCCGCCGCGATCGCGGAGTCGATGGTGGGCATGGGCATCCCCGCGGCGCATTGCCGCCATATCCTGTCGTCGGGCGAGGCGACCTGGATCGAGCTCAAGGCGCGCACCGACCCGTTCTACCGCGGTTTCGGGCGCAAATGCCTGCATATCGGCCCGGCGCGCGACCTCAACCTGTTCGAGGGGCTCGATCTCGTACGCGTGCCGGACATCGCGGACGCCGAGTTCCTGATGAACACCGGCCCGTGGCGCGACGAGGAGAAGGTGTCCGACTACGAGGCGACCCTGGCAGAGGGGGCGCGGCGCGCCCTCCCGATGATCTGCGTCAACCCGGATCTCGAAGTGATCCGCGGCGGGGTACGCATCATCTGCGCCGGCGCCCTCGCGCTCCGCTACGAGGCGCTGGGCGGCCGGGTGCGCTGGATCGGCAAGCCGCACCCGCCGATCTACGGGCTCTGCCTCGAGATGCTGGGCGTCGCCGACCGAAGGCGCGTGCTGGCGGTGGGCGATTCGCTGCGCACCGATATCGCCGGCGCCGAAGCCATCGGCATCAATTCCCTCCTGGTCACCGGCGGACTCCACGCCGAGGAGCTGGGCGCCGCTTCGGGCGCGGCGCCGTCCGAGGCCGCCATCGCCGCCGCCTGCGCCCGCGCCGGCCACTTTCCCATGGCTGCGATCCCGCACCTCGCGTGGTAGAACCCTCCCGAACACGGGAGGAAACGATGGCCGAAAAGCCCGACTATCCGCCGATCCGCCGCGTGGTCACCGGCCACGACGCGAACGAGGTCGCCAAGGTGCTGATGGATTCGCCGGCGACCAACGCGAAATTCCCCGGCTCCGGCTCGGTCTCGACCCTGGTCTGGTGCACCGACAAGTGCCCGGCCGATATCGGGATCGGCGAGGAGATCGAGGACATGGGGAGCCGAATCCTCGGCTCGCCACCGCCGCCGAACGGCACGCGCTTCGCCATCATCGACTTCCCGCCGGGCGGCCCGGGCACCATGCACCGCACCGAGACGATCGACTACGTGATCGTCATGGCGGGCGAGATCGACATGGACATGGACGATTCGACCGTCCATCTCAAGGCGGGCGACGTGCTGATCCAGCGCGGCACCAACCATAGCTGGGTGAACCGCGGCACCGTGCCGGCGCGCGTCGCCTTCGTGCTGTGCGACGCCGAACCCCTGGGCATCGGCCACGCCGTCCCGCGCGGGACCACCGCGTCGAATCTGGGGCGGTAGCCGCGCGGCGCACGTTTACGCGAGTCGACACCTTAGGTTAATATCGGCGAGCCGCGCGCGGGAGACGTCGCGGCACCCGCAAAACTGGGTGGGGGGCTCGCCATGGGTCTCGATGTGCCGCCGGACCGCCGCGCCGCGTACCTGCTCGGCGCCGGACTTTCCGTCGTCTGGCTGATCGTTTGCGCAATCTATATTTCGATCGACACCGGCTGGGCGACCCTGAGCTTCCTCTTGCCGCACGAGCAGGCGCTGGTGGTGCTCGGCGTGTTCGTGCCGCTGGCCGTTCTGTGGCTGGCGCTCGGGCTGTGGGGCGGCGGGCGCGAGCTCCGGACCATCGGCCAGACGCTCTCCGCCCAGCTCGACCAGCTCGTCTACCCCGCCGAGGATTCCGAGCGGCGCATGCACACCATCGCCGACTCGCTGCGCGAGCAGGCGCGCGAGTTGAACGAAGCGACCGACCGCTCCACCGCCCAGGCCCAGCGGCTGCGCGAGGCGCTGGGCCGCGAGGTCGAGTCGCTCGACCGCACCGCCGACCAGGTGGCGATCCGCGCCGCCGCCATCGAGGACGGCATCGCCCGCCAGGCGCGCGAGATGGACGCCGCCTCCGAGCGGGCGCTCAATCGCATGGACACGGCCGCCGACACGTTCCGCAGCCAGATCGACGCGCTTGCCGCCGCTTCGGAGCGGGCGACCCAGCGCACCGAGGGACTGCAGACCGCCATGCGCGCCCAGACCGACGGCATCCTCGCCCATCTCGGCGAGATCGTCGCCGGCGTCGACGGCGCGGCCGACGCATATCAGCGCCGCGCAGGCGAGCTGGCCCAGGCCTCCGACGCCGCTTCCGCGCAGATCCGCGCCGCCGGCGAGACCATGCAGGAGGGCGCCCACGGCCTCGAGCGCGCCGCCGACGAAGCGATCACCCGCGCGCACGGGGTGGGTGCCGCCTACGACGCCGAGGCCGACCGCATGGGCGCGGTGGCGACCGGTGCCGCCGCGACCGCCACCGAGGCCGGCCAGGCGCTCGCCGCCCGCGCCACCGCGCTCGCCGAGGCGACGCAGTCCGCCATCGCCGGCATCCGCGCCGCAGGCGAGGCGTTCCGCGACGAGACCCAGGGGCTCGACCGCGGCACGGAGCATGCCGCCGACCGGCTTGCCCAGGTCGGTCAGCACATCCAGAACCGCGCCAACGACCTGGTCGCCGCCACCGAGCGCGCCGCCGAGGCCGCCGCCGCCCGGCTCGATTCAATGGGCAAGGCGCTCCGCGGCTCGGCCGAAGTGGCGATGGTCGAGACCGACCGCGCCGTCGCCCACGCTCACCATAAGGCGGCCGAGGTGCAGGTCGCGCTCAAGCGTCAGTCCGACGCGATGATCGCCGAGACCGACCGAGCCGCCGCCAACGCGGCCGGCCGCGCCGCCGACGTACAGACGACGCTCAAGCGCCACGGCGACGAGCTGAACGGCGAGGTGGAGCGCATCGCCGCGCGCATCGCCACCGAGTCCGACGCCACGGGCGCGCTGTTGCGCCGCCAAGCCGAGGACATGCGCGCCGAGGCGGACCAGACCGCCGCGCGCGTCGTCGCCCGCATCGAGGACGTCGCCGTCGGTCTGCGACGCCAGGCGGCCGACATGGGCCAGACCGCCGACAACGCCATCGCCAAGGCCGCCGCCCAGATCGAGGAGTTGGGGGCGGTGCTGCGCCAGCACACCTCCGACGTGACCGCCGAGGCCGAACGCGCGGGCGAGGTCGTGCGCGTCCGCGCCGACGAGGTGACGGCCGCACTGCGCCGCGAGCTCGCGTCGTTCTTCGACGTGACCGAACAAGCCGGCGCCAACGCACGCCAGCGCATCGATGAGGTGGGCGACTTCCTGGCGCGGCGAACCGCCGCGATCGGCGACGAAGCGAGCGAGGCCGCACGCGAAACGCTGAAGAAGGCCGAGGAGATGATCCTCGCCATCCGCCGCCAGACCGACGAGATGGGCGCCGCCAACGCCCGTGCCGCCCAGAGCGTCGCCGCGCGCCTCGACGACGTGGGCGCGGCGCTGCGCCGCCAGGCGGACGACGCCTCTTCCCTTGCCGAGCGTGCAGCCCAGCAGGCCGCCCAGCAGGCGGAGAATGTGGGCGCCGCGCTGCGCCGCCAGTCCGACGAGCTCGCGAACGAGTCCGAGCGCGTCTCCGCTCAGGCCACGGCGCGCATGCGCGTCGTCGGCGCGGCGCTCCGCAAGCAGGCCGAAGACCTTGCCGAGGTCACGGGCGACGCCGCGAACCGCGCCCATACGATGGGCGACCGGCTGGACAAGTGGACCGCCGACGTGCGCGCGACCGCCGACCACGCGGCCCAGCAGGCCGACGCCGTGGGCCGCACGTTCGAGCGCCAGTCGCGCGACCTGCGCGACGCGTCGGACGCCGCGGGGCAGCAGTCCGACCGGGTGCGCGCGCTCCTCGAGACCCAGGACGAGGCGTTCGCGCGCATCTCGGCGCGCATCGCCGCCCAGATCGGCGGGTTCGAGAGCGCGGCCCGGGACCAGCTCGCCCGCATCGAGGAGACGGTGACGCGCGCCGCCGCCGAGGCCGAGCGCATCGGCCAGGTGCTGTCGGCCGAAGAAGCGGGCGTCGGCTCGGCCACGCGCAGCGCAGTGGAGCATCTCAAGCTGGTGGGCGAGCAGCTTTCCGCCGGCGCTAAGACCGTGGGCGAGCTCACCGCGCGCCTCACCGCCGAGATCGGCGAGGTGACCGAAAGCCTCAAGTCCGAGTCGGCCGAGCTCGGCACCGCGAGTCGCGTCGCCGAAGAGCGCATGTCGGGCGTCGGCCGACAGTTCCGCGACCGCGCGCGCGACCTCAAGCTCGCCTCCGAGGCCGCGGTCGAGCAGGTGCAATACGTGCAGGACACGCTCAAGACCTACGCGGGCGAACTCACCGGCACGCTCGACAAGGCGGCGGGCCAGGCCGGCACCGTATCGGAGACCTTCCGCGAGCAGGCCCTCGCCCTCGTCCGCGCGTCGGAATCGGCCGAGAGCCAGGCGCGCGTGATCCGCGAGAACTCGTTCGACGCCAGGCGCGACATGTTCCTCAAGGCGTCGAAGTTCGTGATCGAGGATCTGAACTCGGTCGCGATCGACCTCAACCGCATCCTCGACCGCCAGTCGTCGGACAGCCTGTGGTCGAAATTCTCGCGCGGCGACCGCGGCATCTTCGTGCGCAATATCCTGGCCGACGACGACAAGCGCGCGCGCACCACCATCAGCGTCAAGTACCATGAGGACGAGACGTTCCGGAAATACGTCTCGCGCTATCTCGACCAGTTCGAGCGGCTGCTGGCCGAGGCGAACGAGTCGGACCCGGAGAACCTGCTCTCGTCCACCTTCCTTTCGGCGGACGTGGGCAAGCTCTACTTGCTATTGGCGCGCAGCGTCGGAAGGCTGAACTGACCGTCGCTATTCATACGTCATCGCGAGCTTGGCCCAGCCATGACGTTTTTGGATGAACTCGGTGCTTATTTCCCCAGCTTCGGGAGAAGCTTGGGGACGTTGGCGTTGATGGCGGCGGCTTCGGGAAGCTCCTTGTACGCCTTGACGTAGGCGACAACCTCGTCGTCCTCGCGCACCGCCTGCGGATAGTCCGTGGCGAACACGGTCTGCGACAGCGCAACCGACGGCAGATTGTCCTTCACCCATTCCATGCCCCACTCGGCGGCGTGGTCGGGCCCTGCCCAGCCGGCGATGTCGTAGAACAGGCGCTCGCGCAGGTAATAGTCGTAGTCGCGCGCGGCGCGGCGGTTGTGGTGCGGCACGTCCTTGGTGCCCCACTTCTCGCGCTGCACGAAGCCGCGGAAGCGCGGCAGGTAATGCGCGACGCCGCCGCAGAAATGGGCGAACTGCACCTTGAGGCCCGGATGGCGGTCCAGGACGCCGCTGTTGATCATCCGCACCGTCGCGGTCATCAGCGAGAACTCCCACCCCAGCGCGCGGCCGAGATCGTCGGCGTACATCTGGTTCCAGGCGATCACCGCCGGCAGGGGATGGATGAACACATACATGTCGAGCCGCTCGCACGCGGCCCAGAAGGGCTCCAGCGCGTCGCAATCGAGCGGCAGGCCCTGCAGCTCGGACGCGATGGTCGCGCCGGGAAAGCCGAGGTCGCGCTTGCAGCGCTCGAGCTCCGCCACCGCCTCCTCGCCTTTGAGCGACGGCACGTGGGCGAGCCCGATGAAGCGGCCCTTGAAATCCTCCTCGGCATTGCGCAGGCGGTCGTTCAGGTGGCGGCATGAGGCGGCGTCCTGGTTGTCGAACCCGGCGCCGGACGACAGCACCGCGATGTCGATCCCCGCCTTGTCCATCATGCGCACGTGCGCGTCGAGGTCGGCGAGGAGCGGGTTGACCAGGTAGGAGGGGTTGCCGTTGGCGTCGAGCCGGGCCGAGACCTGTTCGCCCTGGCGCGTGCCGAGCATTTCGGGCGGGGTGTAGTGGTGCTGGAAATCGACGATCATGGGTCTCTCCTGGCCGGCCGTTCGGCCTTCTCGGGGTTGCGGCGCCTCTCCTAGCATGCCGGGCCGGGGCCGCCAAAATGTTCCGTCCCGGCCGGTTCCGCTTCGCGCCGTAGGTCTTGCCACGCGAAACGCGAACGATCATCGTACGGAGGGAATTTCGGGAGCCGTGCGATGCTGTCCAAGGAAGACAACGAGCTGATCACCCGCGTCGGGCCGGGCAGCCCGGCCGGGAAACTCTTCCGTCGCTACTGGCACCCGGTGGCGTTGTCGCGCGAGCTGCCGCCCGGCGCCGCACCCAAGCCGGTGCGCCTACTTGGCGAGAATCTGGTGCTTTTCCGGACCAAGCTCGGCGTGCCCGGCCTGATGGACCTGCATTGTCCGCACCGCGGCACCGACCTTTCCTATGGCCGCATCGAGGACGACGGGCTGCGCTGCCTCTATCACGGCTGGAAGATGGGGGTGGACGGGCGCTGCCTCGACCAGCCGGGCGAGCCCAAAGGCTCCAACTTCAAGGACAAGGTGCGCCACGTCGCCTATCCGTGCGTCGAGGCGGGCGGGCTGATCATGACTTATATGGGCCCGGGCGAGCCGCCGCCCTTGCCGCGCTTCCCGATCTTCGAGGCGCCGGAAGGCCATGTCTGGTGCTCCAAGCTGTTCCACCACTGCAACTATCTGCAGGGGACCGAGGGCGAGACCGACTCTCAGCACCTCTCGTACCTGCACCGCATGGTGTTCCCCGGCGAGAAGACCGACGAGACCAACTCCAACTTCATGTTCGCCGCCGACAAGTCGCCGGAGATCGAGTTCGAGGAGACGCCCTACGGGCTGCGCCTGTTCGCCACGCGCCACATCCCGGGCAACCGCAAATACGTGCGCGTCACCAACTTTGTCGCGCCCTATACCGGCTGCTTCGACGGCGCACCGCTTCTCGACCCGCAGAAGACGAAGCCCGCGCCCAACATGGGCTACTGGATGCATTGGCACGTGCCGATCGACGACGAGCGGCACTGGAAATACATCGTCGCCCACTCCTACGACCGGCCGATCAATTCCGACTTCCAGCACCGCATGATCGAGGCGGAGTTCACGCCCGACTTCTTCTCCAAGCGCAACGCGTCGAACCGCTACGAGCAGGACCGCGCCGAGATGGAGGGGCGCACCTTCCTCGGCATGGGCTACAATTTCGAGGTGCACGACCTGTTCGCCACCGAGTCGCAGCGGCCGATCTCCGACCGCACGCGCGAGCATCTCGGCGCGTCGGACCGCGGCGTCACCGCGATGCGCAAGATGATGCTCGCCGCGATCCGCGACCATGAGGCGGGCAAGCCGCTCTGGCTGCTCGATACGTCGGGCAATGCCGACCCGCTGGCCGACATGGTGGTGGTATCCGATACGGTCCCCGAGGCGGTCGACAAGCGCGAGATCTGGCGCGACTTCCGCGACCGGCTGAAGGGCCGCACGCCCGCGACCGCGAAGTAGGGCCGGCGCTCCGCCCGCGCCTGCAATTCGTGCGACAAGCCTGACCCGACGCGGGTCGGGTCAGGCTCGAGGCCTTACCGCTTCGGCACGCCGAGCTGCTCGGCCATCCAGTCGGCGCACTGGGTGCGCCACAGATGGCCGCGGTTGTGGCCGACGTGGATGCCTTCCGGCAGCAGCAGGAACACGCACGGCCCCTTCACCTCCTTCGAGACGCGCTCGGCGTCCTGCCAGCGGGTGATGGTGTCGTTCTCGCCGGCGATGATGAAGATCGGGCATGTGACGCGCGATGCGACCCCCTCGAGATTGAACGGGCGGGTCTTCTCGCGCGCCTCCTCGACCGATCCCGAATGGGTGCGGAGCTTGTAGGCGTCCTTCAAGGTCTGGGGGCGCTGGTCGAAATTCTCGATCACGCTGTAGGCGCCGCCGTTGGCGATGGCGGCCTTGACGCGCTTCTCGAACGCCGCGGCGCGCGGTGCGTAATAGCCGCCCATCGACGAGCCCGAGATTCCGAGCCGGTCGGCGTCGAGGTCCATGCGCTTTTCCACCCAATCGATCACGGCCGCGACCGGCTCCTCGAACGTGTGGCGGATCGGCCAGTCGTACTCGCCCTCGCCCTGGCCCGGCCCGTCGAACGACAGCGTCGCGATGCCGCGCTCGAGGAAGAGCTGCTCGTAATTGTGCTGCTCCTCCTTGGTGGAATCCATGCCGGAGACGATGAGGAGCACCGGCTGCGGCCCGGCGGCGCCGAGCGGCTTGCGCAGGTAGCCGTAGAGGTGCTTGCCCTCAAACGGGATGGCGACGCGTTCGCCGGGCGGCGAGAGGTGGGGCAGCGCGAGCGAGCGGCACTCGACCGCTTTCATGTGCGCCGCGCGCATCTGCTTCGCGTCGTGGGTGAACAGGAACTTGGCGAAATGGTATTCGAGCGCGGCGGTCGAAAGATGCGCCGCGGCGGCGAGGTTGGAGCTCGCCGCGAGGCAGGCGCGGCCGGTCGCCTCGTGCATCGCGGCGCGTTCCGACCAGGCGGCGCACCAGTCGTCCCACTTGTCGATCGAGTGGGTGACCTCGATGAAATCCGTCACCGGAACGCCCGCAGCGGTGAACCGGATCATCCAGTGCTCGCGCGCCGCACGGATCTTCGCGTCGGGCTCGCCCTTCGCCTGGGTCTTGACCTGGGTCGCCATCGTTTCCTCCTGATTGCGGTTCGTGCCGCCCGTCACGCCGCGACGGTGCCGAACTCCTTCACTTCGTGCTTCTCAGGCGCGAAGCGCTCGCGCGGGATGGCGTCGAGGTCGCAGCCGGTGACCCGCACCACCCACGCGCCTTCCGGCATGTAGGTGTTGTGGATCTGACGCGGCCGGTAGGGCACCGCCATGCCTGGCGTGAGCCGGTAGGTGCGCTCCTTCTCGATCTCGGCGCGGCCGGGCGTCTTGCCGTCGTCGGTACGGCGCCACTCGGTCATGTCGGTGAAGCCGCGCGCGACGCCGTAGATCGCCCAGGAGGCGCCGTGGTTGTGCGGAGAGCCGGGGTTTTTCTGCGGCCGGTGATGGTGGATCAGCACGTTGAAGCCGAGGGGATCGCGATAGACCACCTCGGCCGACTGGCCCTTTTCGGGGTCGAAATGCCTGGCGACGAAATCCGGATCGACCAGGAGCGTTTCGAGTTGCTTCGCCACCTCGGCGCGGGCCGCGTCGGTTTCGCCGCCCTTGAGGATCTCGTGCGTGTCCTTGCAGAACTCTTCGAGCGTGTACGGCATGGCGCATCTCCCGCGAGTTGCCCGGATCAGGCGACCGAAGGATAGACCCGCCCGCGCGCGGCCGGCAAGCGCGGCGGCGGGCGCTGCCGAAAGCCGGCAGCGCCCGAACGTCGTTAGACGCGCGAGGGATCAGGCGAGGTCGAAGCGATCCGCGTTCATCACCTTGGCCCAGGCCGCGACGAAGTCGTTCACGAACTTTTCCTTGCTGTCATCCTGAGCATAGACTTCGGCATAGGCGCGAAGGATCGAGTTCGATCCGAAGACGAGATCCATGCGCGTCGCCGTCCATTTGACGGTACCGCTCTTGCGGTCGCGGATCTCGTAGACGCCGTCGCCCGTGGGCTTCCACTCGTAGGCCATGTCGGTCAGGTTGACGAAGAAGTCGTTCGTCAACGCACCTTCACGGTCGGTGAACACCCCGTGCTTGGTGCCGCCGTGGTTGGTACCCAGGACACGCATACCCCCGACCAGCACGGTCATCTCAGGGGCAGTCAGGCCCATGAGCTGCGTACGGTCAAGCATCAGCTCTTCCGCCGAGACGGCATAGTCCTTCTTGAGCCAGTTGCGGTACCCGTCGTGGATCGGCTCCAGCGGCGCGAAGGAGTCGGCGTCGGTCATTTCGTCGGTCGCGTCGCCGCGGCCGGTCGAGAAAGGAACCGAGACGTTGACGCCCGCGGCTTTCGCCGCCTGCTCGACACCAACATTGCCGGCCAGCACGATCACGTCCGCGACGCTAGCACCGGTCTCGGCAGCGATGGGCTCGAGTGCGGCCAGAACCTTGGCCAGACGCGCGGGTTCGTTGCCTTCCCAGTCCTTCTGCGGCGCCAGACGGATGCGCGCGCCGTTGGCGCCGCCCCGCATATCCGAGCCGCGATAGGTGCGGGCGCTGTCCCACGCGGTCGCGACCATCTCGCCGACCGTCAGGCCGGCGGCAGCGATCTTGGCCTTTGCGGCAGCAATTTCGTAATCGGTGCGCCCCGCAGGCACGGGGTCCTGCCAGATCAGGTCTTCCTTCGGCACGTCAGGGCCGATGTAGCGCGCCTTCGGACCCATGTCGCGGTGGGTCAGCTTGAACCATGCGCGGGCGAAGGTCTCGTTGAAATAGGCCGGATTCGCACGGAACTTTTCCATGATCTTGCGATAGGCCGGGTCCACCTTCATCGCCATGTCGGCGTCCGTCATGATCGGCATGCAGCGGATCGAGGGGTCCTCGACATCGACCGGCATATCCTCTTCGGCGATCTTGACCGGCTGCCACTGCCGGGCACCGGCGGGGCTCGTCCGGATTTCCCACTCGTGATCGAGCAGCATGTCGAAATAGCCCATGTCGAACTTGGTCGGATTGGTCGTCCAGGCGCCTTCGATGCCGCTCGTGATGGTGTCGCGGCCCTTGCCCTTGCCCGACGGGTTGTACCAGCCGAAACCCTGCTGATCGACGTCGGCCGATTCCGGATCGGGACCGAGCTTGCTCGCGTCGCCGTTGCCGTGGGTCTTGCCGACGGTGTGACCGCCGGCGGTCAGCGCGACGGTTTCCTCGTCGTTCATCGCCATGCGCGCGAAAGTTTCGCGAACGGCCTCTGCCGTCTTCATCGGATCCGGCTTGCCGTCGACGCCTTCCGGATTGACGTAGATCAGCCCCATCTGCACGGCGGCCAGCGGATTCTCGAGCGAGGTCTCGTCACTGGCGTTCGCATAGCGGTCCTTCCCGAGCCACTCCTTCTCCGACCCCCAATAGGTGTCCTTCTCGGGGTGCCAGATGTCCTCGCGGCCGAAGCCAAAGCCGAAGGTCTTGAGGCCCATGGATTCGTAGGCGATGGTGCCGGCGAGGATGATCAGGTCGGCCCAGCTGATCTTGTTGCCGTACTTCTTCTTGATCGGCCATAGCAGACGGCGCGCCTTGTCGAGGCTGACATTGTCCGGCCAGGAGTTGAGCGGCGCGAAACGCTGGTTGCCCGTGCCGCCGCCGCCGCGGCCATCGGCGATCCGATAGGACCCCGCGGCGTGCCAGGACATGCGGATCAGCAACCCGCCATAGTGGCCCCAGTCCGCCGGCCACCAGTCCTGGCTGTCGGTCATCAGGGCGTGCATGTCTTTCTTGAGGGCCGCAACGTCGAGCTTCTTGAGTTCTTCACGATAGTCGAACCCTTGGCCTAGGGGATCGGTCTTCGTGTCATGCTGAGAAAGAATGTCGAGGTTGAGGGCCTTCGGCCACCAATCCATGACTTCCATGCCGATGGTTGTGCTTCCGCCATGCATGACCGGGCATTTGCCCGCGCCAGCTGCTTCACGTGCGTCCATTTGCTGCCTCCGAAAGGTGGTGTGATCCTGCACGCCGCGGCTCCCCGACGCCGGCGAGACTAAAAATTAGAATTGTTCCAAAAACATGAAGCTTGCTTCGGGCAATTTCAAGGGGGCCATGGTTCCCTAGAACGAAACGCCCTCGCATCTGTTGACATGGATCAAATGTCGGCTATGCACCCCGCTCCATCCTGTCGCAAACAACGGAAAGCGTGGTCATGGACATCGCCATCGTCGGCGGCGGAATCGGCGGGCTGACCCTCGCCCTCGAGCTTCATCAGCGCGGCATCGCCTGCCGCGTCTACGAAAGTGCGCCCGAGGTGAAGGAGCTGGGCGTCGGCATCACCCTGCTGCCCCATGCGATGCGCGAGTTCACCGCGCTGGGGCTCGGCGACGCGCTCCTCGCCCAGGGCATCGAGAACAAGGAGAGCTGCTTCTTCAACCGGTTCGGCCAGCTCATTTATTCCGAGCCGCGCGGCAAATTCGCGGGCTACCGGATGCCGGAGGTCGGCATCCACCGCGGCCGGCTGCACATGACCCTCCTCGCCGCGGCGCGCGAACGGCTGCGCGCCGATGCGGTGATGACCGACCATCACTGCGTCGGGCTCGACCAGTCGGGCGACAAGGTAACATTGCATTTCCGCGGCCGTCCGGACGTGGTGGCGGACATTGTCATCGGCTGCGACGGGGTGAACTCGGCGGTCCGGCGCAATTTCTACCCGGACGAGGAGCTGCGCTTCATCGGCATCAACACCTGGCGTGGCGTGAGCCGCATCCCGCCGTTCCTGTCGGGCCGGTCCTACGTGCGCGCGGGGTCGATCAGGACCGGCAAGATCGTGATCTACCCGATCGTCGACGACGTGGACGGCAAGGGCAACCAGCTCGTCAACTGGACGACGGAGGTGCTGCAGGATTCATACGAGCGCAACGACTGGAATAAGCCCGGCAAGCTCGACGACTTCATCGGCATCTACGAGAGCTGGAAGTTCGACTGGCTGGACGTGCCCGACATGATCCGCCGGTCGGACGCGATCTTCGAATACCCGATGGTCGACAAGGACCCGGTGGACCGCTGGACGTTCGGGCGGGTCACCCTGCTGGGCGACGCGGCGCACCCGATGTACCCGCGCGGCTCCAACGGCTCGGCCCAGGCGGTGATCGACGCGCGGACCCTGGCCGACCTTCTGGTCAAGGGCGGCGAAGCGTCCGGGGCGCTCGAAGCCTACCAGGCGGCACGCACGGGCCCCACCGCGCGGGTGGTGCGCACCAACCGCGAGACACCGCCCGACTTCATCATCATCAAGGTCGAGGAGCTGGTGGGCGACCGGCCGTTCGACGATCTCGACCGCTACATCACCCAGCCAGAACTCAAGCGCCTCTCGGACGACTACAAGCGCATCGCCGGCTTTTCGCTGGAAGACGTGGCGCAGCCGGCCGGAGCGGGCTAACGTTCCCGCCGATCCGAGGACGGCGAGAGGGAGGGCGGCATGGAGATTGCGATCGTCGGCGGCGGGATCGGCGGGCTGACCCTCGCCCTTGCCCTGCACCAGCGTGGCATCCCCTCGCGCATCTACGAGGGCGTGGCCGAGGTGAAGGAGCTGGGGGTCGGGATCACACTTCTGCCGCACGCGATGCGCGAATACCGGGCACTCGGGCTCGACGGGATTCTGATCGCCCAGGGCATCGAGACGCGCGAAGCCAGCCACTTCAACCGGTTCGGCCAGCTCATCCATTCCGAACCGCGCGGCCAGTTCGCCGGCTACGCGGTGCCGGAGGTGATGATCCACCGCGCCAGGCTGCATCTCACGCTGTGGAACGCCGCGATCGAGCGGCTGGGCGCCGACCGCGTGCTGACCGGCCACGAATGCGTCGGGCTCGACCAGACGGACGACAAAGTGACGCTGCACTTCCGCGACCGGCCGGACGTGGCGGCGGACGTCGTCATCGGCTGCGACGGGGTGAATTCCGCGGTGCGGCGGGAATTCTATCCCAATGAGAAGCTGGCGTTCGGCGGCATCAACACCTGGCGCGGCGTCGCCTATCACGAGCCGTTCCTCTCGGGCGCGACCTATGTGCGCGCCGGCGCGATGGGCACCGGCAACATCGTGATCTATCCCATCGAGGACGACGTTGACGGCAAGGGCACTCAGCTCATCAACTGGACGACCCAGGTCCACCAGCCGGGGTTCGAGGCCAACGACTGGAACCGCAAGGGCAAGATCGAGGATTTCATCCACATCTACGAGAGCTGGAAATTCGACTGGCTCGATGTGCCCGACCTGATCCGCAAATCGCACGTGCTGTTGGAATATCCGATGATCGACAGGGACCCGGTCGGCCGCTGGACCTTCGGGCATGTGACCTTGCTGGGCGACGCCGCGCACCCGATGTACCAGCGCGGCTCCAACGGGTCGGCCCAGGCGGTGATCGACTCGCGTGTGCTGGCCGACGCGATGGCAAAGGAGGCCGACCCGCGCGCGGCCTTCGCCGCCTACGAGGCCGCGCGGCGCGAGGTGACGGCACGAATCGTCGAGACCAACCGCACCACGCCGCCCGACTACATGATCATCCGGGTCGAGGAGCTGGTGGGCGACCGGCCGTTCGACGACCTCGACAAGTACATCACTAAGGTCGAGCTCGACCGGATGCTCGAGGACTACAAGCGCGTCACCGGCTACGCCCGCGCCGACGTCGCGTGATGTCCGCGCCCGCTCAGTGCCCCCGATACACCGGCGCGGGCTGAGCGAAGAACGCCGCCAGGATGTGATAGACGAGCCGGTAGTTCTTCTGCTGGAACGAGGCGTGCGCGATGCCGGGCATGACCGCGAACTGCTTGTCCGGGTTAGGCAGGCGGGCGAAGAAGGCCATCAGGTCCTCGACGGACGCGATGCCGTCATACTCACCGCGCATGATGATAGTGGCGGCCGCGATCTTCGCCGGATCGACAAGGGGCAGCTTGGAACACATGTCGACATAGGTGCCGGTCGGCACGGAATCGTCGAGCGCCAGGATCGCGTCGGCGAACGCCTCGACCACGTTGTCGTTGGCCGTGCCCGGATGGTCGCGGGTGAAGATCGAGCGCACGAAGGCGCGATCGATGGGGCGGCGATTGTTCGCCATGTATTCCGGCAGGCGCTTCTTGCGGTCGGCAAGGGTGGGGCTGCCCTCGCCGGTCCAGACCATCGCGTCCAGCGCAAGTCGGGCGACGCGGTCGGGCCGGTTCTGGGCGAAGAGAGCGGCGCGGAGCGCGCCGGACGAGATGCCGTAGACCAGGAGCGGCGCCGGCCCGTCCACGGTCGCAATGTAGTCGGAAGCGGCCGCGAGGTCGTCGGCGCCGTTGGCGATGCCGCAGTTGATTGGGCGCGTCTTGTCGGAGCGCCCATACCCCTCCATGTCGACGCACCAGGTCACGTAGCCCTGGCGCGCGAACCACTCCATCACCGAGGAATCGTCGCTGCCGGGCACGGCGAGGTCGAAGGTTGGCTGCGACGCCATCGACGAGCCGTGCACGAACAAAATCGTCCCGCGGAGTGCGCCCGTCGGGGCAGCCGGCGCCTTGCGCCAAAGGAACAGCCGGACGTCGCCCTTGTGCGTCCAATGTTCGGCCGCGCGAACGTCCTGGGCCATTGCCCGTTCCGCCATCGACTTGTCCCTTCTGCCGATCCAGCGTCACTCTGACGGGCACTGCCCGACCGGGCAACGTGAAAGACACGCGTCCGCATATGCCCAAAACGTTTGGTGAGCCGGCGGCAATTGTTCTCTTTTTAGAGACTATCTGAAGCAATGTTATCCACAGGGTTGCGCCCGTGGATGGTGACCAAACCGTGATCCAGGCCTTTGGTCACAGTCCAGACATTGGAAAACCCGCAGCCAGCCGTGCATCCATGCTCTTGACGACTTATCGAAGTCGGCATAAACACAAGCGGGTCAGCAAGGTTGACTCTTCTTCGGGACTTCGCTCGCGGCTCGCCCGTTTCCATACCGTACACGATCGCCGCCTCTTGGCGGTCATCGACGGACGAGGGGACGGTCATCCGTGGAAGGAGTCAACCGTATGTCTGGCGGGACGTGGCGACTGGGATCGCCGTCCGGCAGGCGGACCAGGGACGCAACGATGGAAGGATCCCGTGTCGCAATGACCAACGGGCCGGGAAGCCGGCCCCCGCGGCGTGTCGCCGATGATGGCCACGCCAACGCACGCGTCCGGCGGTGCGACCGCCGCCACTGACCGGACGCCCGCAGCGTTTTCCTCCTCCCAACCTCATCGAAAGAACACGAACATGGTCGGCGCGCGTCGTCGGCAACGGGGCAAGACGAGCCCCCGTGCGGTACTGGTCACCGGCGGGGCCGGTTACGTCGGAAGTCACACCTGCAAGGCGCTTTTCGCGGCCGGCTACACGCCGGTCACCTACGACAACCTGTCGCGCGGCCATGCCGATGCGGTGCGCTGGGGGCCGCTGGTCAAGGGCGACGTCGCCGACCGGGCGCTGCTCGTCCGCACCATCCAGGAATACGGCATCGATGCCGTCGTGCATTTCGCCGGCTTCGCCTATGTCGGCGAGTCGATGATCGCGCCGGAAATCTATTTCCGCAACAATTTCGCCGATCCCCTCGCCCTGCTCCAGGCGATGATGGAGACCGGCGTGCGCGACATCGTGTTCTCGTCCACCTGCGCCACATACGGCATCCCGCAATCGGTGCCCATCGCCGAGGACCATCCGCAGTCGCCCATCAATCCCTACGGCGAGTCCAAGCTAATGTTCGAGCGCGCCGTGCGCTGGTACGGCGAGATTCGCGGACTGCGCTGGGTGTCGCTGCGCTACTTCAACGCGGCAGGCGCCGACCCCGACGGCGAGTTGGTCGAGAACCACGAACCCGAGACGCATCTGATCCCGCTCGCCATCCGCGCCGCGCTGGGGCACGCGCGTGAGCTGGTGCTCAACGGCACCGACTACCCGACGCCGGACGGCACGGCGGTGCGCGACTTCATCCATGTCTCCGACCTCGCCGACGCGCACGTGCGGGCGCTCGTCTATCTCGAGTCCGACTGCGCCAGCGCCGCGTTCAACCTGGGCACCGGCAACGGCCACTCGGTACGCGATGTGATCGCCGCCGTCGAGCGGGGCACCGGGCGCCGCGTGCCGGTGCGCGCCGCGCCGCGACGGCCGGGCGACCCGGCGGTGCTGGTGGCCGACGCGGTGCGCATGCGCGCCGCGACCGGCTGGACGCCGCGCCGCTCGGCGCTCGACACCATCGTGGAGACCGCGCTAATCGGGCAGGAAAGCCAGGCGCACACGCATGGCCACGCGCCCATCCCGGCGCTCCCGCCGCTTCCGGCGGCTGTGGCCGGGCCGGGCGCCGCGGCCGTGGTCGACGCCGCGACACCAAGCATCCGCCTTGCGCCGATCGACTGACCCGAGCCGGCCATGGCACATTCGGCCCAGGACGGCCTCGCGAAACCGCTCGGCGGCGCCGCGCCGCGCGCGGCCGGCGCGCCGCCGCGCGTGCGTGCGCACGGCAAGTTCTTCTTCGCCGGCGATGAGAAGCTCTACCTCAAAGGCGTGACCTACGGCCCGTTCCGCCCCGACGGGGCGGGCGAGATGTACGGCGCGCGCGAGACGGCCAGCCGCGACCTCGCCCGGATGGCCGAGAACGGCATCAACACGATCCGCACCTACACGGTGCCGCCGCGCTGGCTGGTCGACCTCGCCGCCGGGCAGGGGCTGCGCATGCTGGCCGGCGTGCCGTGGGAACAGCACGTCGCCTTCCTCGATTCGTCCGCCACCCGCCGGCGCATCCGGCGTACGGTGACGGAAGCGGCGCGCGGCCTCGCCGCCCATCCGGGCGTGCTCGGGCTTGCCGTGGGCAACGAGATCCCGGCGCCGATCGTCCGGCTTTACGGCGCTACGCGGATCGAGCGCTTCATCGCCGAGCTTGCCGACGCCGCAAAGCAGGCGGACCCGGAGGCGCTCGTCACCTACGTCAACTACCCGACGACCGAGTATCTCGAGCTGCCGTTCCTCGATTTCATGGCGTTCAACGTCTATCTCGAACAAGAGGCCGACTTCCGCGGCTATCTGCGCCGGCTGCAGAATTTGGCGGGCGAGCGGCCGCTGGTGCTGGGCGAGCTGGGGCTCGACAGCCGGCGCAACGGCCTGGAAAAGCAGGCGGAGACGCTCGAATTCGCAGCTCCGCGCGACGTTCGGCGCGGGCGCGGCCGGCGCGTTCGTGTATGGCTGGACCGACGAGTGGCACCGCGGCGGGCACGAGATCGAGGACTGGGATTTCGGCCTGACGACGCGCGCGCGCGAGCCGAAGCCCGCGCTCGACACCGTGCGCCGCGCCTTCGCCGAGGCGCCGTTCCGCCGCGGGCTGGAATGGCCGCGCATCTCGGTGGTGGTGTGCAGCTACAACGGCGCGCGCACCATCCGCGACACGCTCGACCACCTGGCGAAGAATCGACTACCCGGACTACGAGGTCATCGTCATCGACGACGGCTCGAAGGACGAGACCGCGAAGATCGCCGCGTCCTATCCCGGCGTGCGCGTGATCTCGACCGAGAACCGCGGGCTTTCGGCGGCGCGCAACGCCGGCCTCGAAGTCGCGACCGGCGAGATCGTCGCCTACACCGACGACGATGCCTATCCCGACCGCGACTGGCTGCGCTTCGTCGCCGCCGGGTTCCGCAACTCGAACCACGTGGGCATCGGCGGGCCGAACATCGCGCCCTACGACGACGGGTTCATCGCGCAATGCGTGGCCGCCGCGCCGGGCGGACCGCTGCACGTGCTGGTCGACGACGAGACGGCCGAGCACATCCCGGGCTGCAACATGTCGTTCCGCGCTGAGGCGTTGCGCGCGATCGGCGGATTCGACCGGCGCTACCGCGCCGCAGGCGACGACGTGGACGTATGCTGGCGTCTGCAGGACAGGGGCTGGACCATCGGCTTCCACCCGGGCGCGGCGGTGTGGCACCACCGGCGCAACTCGGCCCGCGCCTTCTGGCGCCAGCAGATCGGCTATGGCCGCGCTGAGGCGCTGCTGGAGGAGAAGTGGCCCGAGCGCTACAACGCGGTCGGTCACCTGTTCTGGCGCGGTCGCATCTACGGGCCGGGCCTGACGCGGCCCCTCCTGATGGCCGAGCACGTCTATCACGGACCGTGGGGCGCGGCGCCGTTCCAGGGGCTCTACCGCTCCGGTCCGACCGCGCTGACCGCCCTGCCGCTGATGCCGGAATGGTACCTGCTGGTCGCGGCACTGGCTGTAGCCGGCGCCTTCGCTTGGTCGTGGCACCCGCTGGCGTGGGCCGCGTGGGCAGTGCCGGTCTGCCTCGCCGTCTCGGTCGTGCAGGCGGTGGCCAGCGCGCGCGTCGCGCTCGACATGCGCCAGCGCCACGGCGCGCGGAACCTGCGGGCGCTGGCGCTCGCCGCCGCGTTCCATCTGATGCAGCCCGTGGCGCGGCTGCGCGGCCGCATCCGCTTCGGGCTGACGCCGTGGCGGCGCCGGGCGCAGGGCACGTTCGCCTGGCCATGGCCCGCCCGGGTCGCGATCTGGGCGGAGCGTTGGACGGCGCCCGAAATACGGCTTGCCGCGCTGATGACCGAGCTGCGCGCCGACAAGAGCTGCGTCGCCGCCGGCGGGCCGTTCGACCGCTGGGATTTGGAGGTGCGCTCGGGCCTGCTCGGTGGGGCGCGCGTCCTGATGGCGCCGGAGGAGCATGGCGCCGGGCGCCAGAACGTGATCTTCCGCATCTTCCCGTTCGCGACGGCGACGGTGAAGGTGGCGGTCGCAGCCCTTCTCGGGCTTGCGGCGCTGGCCGCCGGCGATGCCGCGTGGACCGCCGCCGCCGCCCTGGCGCTCGCCGGACTCGGCGTCGCCGGGATGGCGGCGCACACGGCGGGGCTCGCCATGGGCGCAATCCGTGCGTCGCTCGACCGGCAGCGCACCGAGGTAGCGCGGGAAACGTCATGAGCGACGCCGCCCGCCCGCGTGCCTTCGCGACATTCCGCCGCCTGCTGGGCGAGGTGCGCGGCTATGGCTGGCACGTCGCGGCGATCGTCGCGCTGCAGCTTCTTGCCACGCCGCTCGCGCTGCTGAACCCGCTGCCGCTGCGCATCGCCGTCGACTCGGTGATCGGCGACCGCCCGCTGCCCGACTTCGTCGCGCCGTTCGTGCCTGGCTGGGTGGCCGCGTCGGACACGGCGATCCTGATTTTCTCCGCCGCGCTGCTGCTGGTCGTGATGCTGGCGACCTACGGGCAGGGCGTCGGCATCTGGGTGCTGCAGACCTGGACCGGCGAGTCGGTGGTGCAGCGGTTCCGGGCGAAGCTGTTCGACCGGCTGCAATACGCCGCGCTCGACTATCACGACCGTAAGGGTACGGCGGATTCGCTCTACCGCGTGCAGTACGACGCGGTCGCGCCGCAGGGCGCCATCGTCAACGGCGTCATTCCGCTGGTCTCCAGCCTGTTCGTCATTTTCGGCATGATCGCGGTGACGGCGACGATCGACTGGCGGCTCGCTTTGATCGCGCTCGCGATCTGCCCGGCACTGTTCCTGCTGACCACGGCGTTCGGCCGGTCGCTCCGCGAGTCCTGGCTCAAGCTCAAGACCGAGGAATCGAACGCGATGGGCGTCGCGCAGGAAGTTCTGGGCGCCATCCGCGTGGTCAAGGCGTTCGGCCGCGAGCCGAGCGAGAACGAGCGATTCGTGCGCCATCTCGGCCTCGCCGTGCGCGAATACATGCGCCTCGCGCGCATGCACGGTGCGTTCGACCTGTCGGTCGGCATGGTGATCGGCGTCGGCACCGCTGCGATCCTGGTGATCGGCGTGGGCAGTGTGAAGTCGGGCGCGATGACGCTCGGCGAGCTGCTGCTGGTCATGGGTTACGTCGCGCAGATCTACCGCCCGCTCGAGACCATCTCGAAGAAGCTGACCGATCTGCAGGCCTCGATCGCCTGTGCCGAGCGCGCCTTCGCCCTCCTGGACGACGCGCCGTCCGTCGCCGAGCGCGCGGATGCAAGGCCGCTGGCGCGCGCGCGCGGCGAAATCGAATTCGACCGGGTGAGCTTCGGCTACGGCGCGACGCCGGTGCTGCGCGAGGTCACGTTCCGCGCACCGGCCGGCGCCAAGATCGGCGTGTTCGGGGCTTCGGGCGCGGGCAAGTCGACGCTGGTCGCGCTGCTCAACCGGTTCTACGACCCCACGGCCGGGCGTATCCTGGTGGACGGGGTGGACTCGCGCGACTGGCGGATCGCGGATTTGCGCCACCAGTTCGCGCTTGTGCCGCAGGACACGGTGCTGTTCTCCACCACCATCGGCGAGAACATCCTGTACGGAAGGCCCGACGCCACCGAGGACGAGGTAATCGCGGCGGCGCGGGGGGCTAACGTGCACGATTTCATCGCCGCCCTGCCGGAAGGCTATGGCACGCCCGTGGGTGAGCGCGGCCTCAGGCTATCCGGCGGGCAGCGCCAGCGCATCGCGCTGGCCCGCGCGTTCCTCAAGGACGCGCCGATCCTGGTCCTCGACGAGCCGACCAGCGCCGTCGATCCGCGCTCCGAGGCCGCGATCCTCGACGCGCTCGACCGGCTGATGCGCGGGCGGACCAGCTTCATCATCGCCCATCGCGACACGATGCTGGCCGGCTGCGATTTGTGGGTGCAGATCGCCGACGGGCGCATCGTCGCGACGGGGCGCGGCAACGCGCCGGTCGGCGGGCGCGAGCTTCTGGCCGCCGTCGGCGGCCGCGCCTCGTGAGCGGCGGCCCGCGCGTCATCGTCACCGGCATGATCGCCCAGTTCCCGCTGGGCGGCGTCGCGTGGGACTATGTGCAATATGTCGCGGGCCTCGCGGCGATGGGCTGCGACGTCTATTACATCGAGGACACGCGGGTCTATCCCTACGACCCGGTCGCGCGCGGGTTCAGCCGCGATTGCAGCTATAACGTGGCCTTCCTCGACCGCGTGCTCCGCCGGTTCGGGATCGAGGACCGCTGGGCCTACTACTCGCCGGACGATCACGTGTGGCACGGCATGCCGGACCGGCGCCGGAACGAGGTGATCGCGACCGCCGACCTGCTGCTCAACGTATCGGGCCTGCTTTACGAGCCGGAGAAGTACCGGTCGGTGGGCCGCCTCGCCTACATCGATTCCGATCCAGTGTTCACTCAGGTCAGGCTCGCGCAGGGCGAGGCGAAAATCGCGCGGCTGGTCGCGGCGCACGACGTGCTGTTCAGCTTCGGCGAGACTCTGCCGGGCGCGACGCCGGCGACCGGCCATCGCTGGCTTCCGACACGCCAACCGATTGTGCTGGACGCATGGCGGCCCGACGAGAACGCGCACCGCGACGTGTTCACCACGGTGATGAGCTGGGTGACCACCAAGCCGCTGGTCCATGACGGATGCAGCTTCGGCCAGAAGGACGTGTCGTTCGAGCGATATATCGATTTGCCGGCGCGCATCGCGCCCAGTGAAATCGAGCTCGCGCTGAGCGCGGGGGAGACGAAGGCCTCGCCCGAGGCCGGGCTGCGCGACCGGGGCTGGCGCGTCGTCAGCCCCGACGCGGTGTGCCCCGACCTCGATTCCTATCGCCGCTACGTGCAGACCTCGAAGGGCGAATGGAGCGTCGCCAAGCACGGCTACGTCGCCGGCCGCTGCGGCTGGTTCAGCTGCCGGTCGGCTTGCTACCTCGCCGCCGGCCGACCGGTGGTGGTGGAGGATACGGGCTTCCGCGACGTGCTGCCCGCCGGGCGGGGACTCCTTGCCTTCTCCGATCCCGAGGGGGCGGTCGCGGCGATCCGGGCGGTCGAGGCCGATTACGACTCCCATGCGCGGGCGGCGCGCGAGATCGCCGCCGAGTATTTCGACGCGCGGAAGGTGCTGTCGAGCCTCGTCGAGCGCGCGCTGGCCGGCTGACGCCGCCTACTTCCTGAGGCGCGCCTTCATGGCGGCCAGGAACTCGCCGAAGGCGGGTTCGCCCATCGACCACACCTGGGCGACGAATTCGTGTGCGGCGGCGGCATTGCGGTCCTGCGTGGCGGCAGAGAGGGCGAGCGTCGCCTTCGCCGCGACGACAAGATCGCGCGGCACCTTGGCGCAGCCTTTGGCGAACGCCATTGCTTCTTCCAACAGCGTGTCATCGGGGACGCAGCGCAGCGCGAGCCCCGCGCGCTCGGCCGCCGTGCCGTCGAGGATTTCGCCGAACACGAGCATCGCCATCGCCTTCTGCCAACCGACGGCGCGGTGGAGCATCCAGCTATGCCCGCCGCCCGGGTGCAGCGCGAGGTTGAGAAATCGGCAGTCGAACCGAGCGGAAGCGCCCGCGATGCGCACGTCGCAGGCAAGCGCAAGGTTGATGCCGGCCCCCACCGCCGGGCCATTCACCGCGGCGACGGTGGGCAACTTGCACGCGGCGACGCGCAGGAACCCGGTGTAGATCGCCTGCAGCGTCGCCGTGTCGCCGCCGCGCGCAGCCTCGAGGTCGGCGAGGTCGCCGCCGGCGGAGAAGGCGGGCGATGCGCCGGTGATGACGATCGCCTTCACCGCGGGATCGGCCTCGAACCGGTCGATCAGCCCCGCGAGCTCGGCCGAGAGCGCCGTCGAGATGATGTTCCTGCGCTTCGGGTCGTTGAGCGTGACCAGCGCAACTCCGGAATCAATCGTGGTGGTGACGAGGGCCATGCGTCTCTCCGCCTTGTCTTGGGCGGCGCAGTATAGCGGCGCCGCCGGAAATGCGCGGGAAATGAACGCATTCCTTGCGGCGGGAACTCGTGGCCCGTCGGTGCGTTGATGCTGGCAAGTCGCTGCGTGCGATTGCTTGCGGAGACGGCGGGGTATGCCTGTCAGATTGCGCTTTTCCGGAACGGTTCCGCCCGATTTTGCCGCATTTCCCGGTCTCGCGACACGCGGCCGGGACGCCGCGGCAAGGGCGCAGGCAGGGGCGCCGGCTTCGGCACGTGGCCGACCGAAATCACGACTGGAGGTTTCCATGCGCTATGTCTCGCAGATTGGCCGTCTCGCAGCGGTCGCGTTACCGGCGTGCCTGTTGATGGCGTGCTCGGATATGGCCGTGCCACAGTTCGAACACGAGCAGGTGACGGGTCAGAACTTCAACGCCGACCTTGCCCGCGAATACAAGGCGTTCACGGACTTCGAGGCGCACCAGATGTACGACTGGCCGAATGCCGTGCATTTCGCCCAGAAGGGCATGCAGGTGGCCCAGGGCGAAGACGTGGCGCCTGAGGACCCGGCGAAGTGGGACATCGATGACCAGGCGAAGCTTGCCGAGCTGCAAGCGGCGCGCGAGCGGCTGATGCGCGACCTCAACTCCGACATCAAGACGCGCGCGCCGGCCGAACTCGCCCGCGCCCAGCAGCAGTACGACTGCTGGGTCGAGGAGCAGTCGGAGGAGTGGCAGTCCGCCTACATCAACGCCTGCAAGGAGGGCTTCCTCGCCGCCATCACGGCCGCGGAGGGCCGCCACGTCGTCGTGGAAACCCCCAGGCCGCCGGCCCAGCCGCGCCAGTACTTGGTGTTCTTCGCCTGGGACAAGAGCAACCTGAACGCCGACGCGCGCCGGGTGCTCGATTCCATCGTGGGCCAGCTCCGCAACGAGCACTATCGCGGCGTGCGCATCACCGGCTACGCTGATCGGTCGGGCCCGGTGCCGTACAATCTTCGCCTGTCACAACGGCGGGCGAACGCGGTCCAGGCCTATCTCGCCGGGCGCGGCGTGCCGCGCAGCCGGATCAACACCGTGGCCCGCGGCGAGAGCGACCCGCTGGTGCCCACGGCGGACGGCGTGCGCGAGCCGCAAAATCGCCGCGCCGCCATCCTGATCCAGCTCATGGGTGCCGGCACAAGCTGAGTACCGTTGCACGAAAACGGCGGAAAAGGGCGCTTTCGGGCGCCCTTTTTCGTCACAAGGCGTCCCATTGTCCTCACAGCACGCTCACCCCAATGTCCGCCGACCTCCTCCACTCTTAGTCCATCGCAATCACGCGACGAAACGGAGGTCTCGATGACAAGCCGCACGATGACAGGGCCGGCGAACGAGGATTCGGTCTGCACCCAGGCCGCGATCGCCCGGGCGCTGCCCACGCTTCGGCGCTTTGCCCGGTCGCTCGCGAAGGACTCCGCCGCCGCCGACGACCTGGTGCACGACTGCGTGGTGAAGGCGCTGGAAAACATGGACAAGTTCCAGCCCGGCACCAACCTCAGGGCGTGGCTGTTCACCATCCTGCGCAACTGCTTCATCTCCGGGCTGCGCCGCGACCGGCGCCGCTTCGAGGACAGCGACGGGCCAGACTGGGCGATCCGCGGCGCGACCCCACCCGATCAGGAGAGCCGCATCCTGCTGCAGCGCGTGGGCGAGGAGATCGCCGGCCTGCCGGCCGACCAGCGCGCGGTGCTGCGCCTTGTGGTGCTGGAGAACCGGAGCTACGACGAGACGGCCCGCGCTCTGCACGTGCCGGTGGGCACGGTTCGCTCGCGCCTGTCGCGCGCGCGCCATGCGCTGCGCATGGCGACCGACGGTCGCGGAGCGCCCGAGCACCGCGCCGCGGCCTGACCGCATCGACGTTCTACAAACGCCGCGCGCTCCCGTATAGGGGGCGCGCGGTTTTCTTTGCGCGCTTGAAGCCCGCCCCGCCGGCCGATAGCGTCGCCCGATGCGGGCGGGAACCAGGCGCAGGCTCGGGCTGGTCGGCCGGATCGTCGCGGTATCGGCGGCTGCCGGCGGTGCGTACGGATTTGCCGTCGCCCCGGGAACGATCGGGAGTCCGTTGCGCGGCGTGCTCACCGGTCTCCTGATCTCCTTATCGCTATCCTCTTTCGAGCTGTTCTACGCCAACCGACCGATCGGCGCGCCGCTGCGCCGGCTCAGCTTCACCCGGCTGATCGCGGTCAAGTCGATGACCTACTTGGTGCTGATCGTTGCCGCTCAGGAAATCGCCGCGCTGGCGGCACCGTCTGCGGGCGGCGGGCCGAAACTCGACGCGAACCTCGGCTGGTCGACCCTGTTTTCCCTTATGTTCGCCGCGGTTGCGACCACCGTGATCCAGATCGACCGCATGCTGGGCCAGGGCGAGCTGGCGCGGTTCCTGCGTGGCCGCTATCACCGGCCGCGCGGCGAGACCCGCATCTTCCTGTTTCTCGACCTCGTCGGCTCCACCGCGCTGGCCGAGCGGCTGGGCGGCGAGCGGTTTCTTGCGCTGCTGAACGAGGCCTATGACGACATCACCGATCCCGTGCTCGAACATGGCGGCGAGATCCACAAATATGTCGGCGACGAGATGATCGTGACCTGGACGCCGGACCGTGGACTTCCCGAGGCACGATGCGTGGCGTGCGTTTTCGCCATCGAGGACGCGCTGGCCGGCCACGCTCAGCGCTACCGCGAGCGCTATGGCGCAGTACCGGCCTTCCGCTACGCGCTGCACCTGGGCGAGGTGGTGTCGGGCGAGCTCGGCAATTTCAAGCGGGAGATCGCCTATATCGGCGACGCGATGAACACCGCCGCGCGTATCGTCGATGCCTGCCGGGCCTCCGACCGCGCCCGCATCGCCTCGACCGCGCTGGTCGAGCGGCTGACGCTGCCGAAGGGCGTGGCGGCGACGCCGTTGGGCCCGGTCGCCCTGCGCGGCAAGGAAGCGCCGCTCGTCCTCGTCGCCCTCGACCGGGCGGGAACGAGCGGTTAGCATCGCCGTCTCATCAAGAATACCGGAGGCGCCATGAACGTCGCAGCTGGGCGACTGCGCGAGCTGATCGCGGGACCGGACCTTCTGGTCTGCCCGGTGATCCATGACGGGCTGACGGCGAAGCTCGCCCGCGAGGCGGGATTTCCGGTCGCGCTGATGGGCGGGTTCGGCGTCGCCGGCAGCGTGTACGGGCTGCCCGACGTGGGGCTGATCGGGTTTCACGAGATGGTCGAGCAGCTGCACCGCCTGACCGGCGCGGTGCCGGGCTTCCCCGTCGTCGCCGACGGCGACACGGGCTACGGCAACGCGATGAACGTGCGCCGCACCGTGTTCGAGTATGCCCGCGCCGGCGCCGCCTGTGTGCTGATCGAGGACCAGCAATGGCCAAAGAAGTGCGGGCATATCGGCGGGCCGCGCCAGGTGATTCCGCGCGACGAGGCGCGCATGAAGATCCGCGCCGCGGTCGAGGCGGCGCGCGAGGCCGATATCCTGGTGCTAGCACGCACCGACGCACGCGGCGGGCTCGGGCTCGACGAGGCGCTGGCGCGCGGGCGCGACTTCGCGGCCGAAGGCGCGGACATCGTGTTCCTGGAGGCCTTGCAGTCGAAGGAGGAGCTCCAGGCCTATGCCGACGCGCTCAAGGATCGGGCGCCTTGGGCCAACATGATGCCGAAGACGCCGCTCGTCTCGCGCGACGAGCTGAAGCGCATGGGCTTCAAGTTCGTCACCTACAACACGGCGCTCGCCACCATGATCCAGGCGGTGAAGGACTCGTTCGCCGCGCTGGCGCGCGACGACATGGCGCACGCGCCGCCGATGGCCCCGTTCGAGGAACTGCAGCGCGTCGTCGGGCTGCCCGACTACCAGGCGCTCGAAGTGCGCTACGCGACGGAGAAATAGGATGACGGACGCGCACAAGCTGAAAGCGGTCACCGAGGCGCTGGCGAGCGAAGGGCTCGACGCGCTGGTGGCGCTGACCACGAGCTTCCACAGCTTTCTCGAGCCGGATGCGGTGCTGCTGCTATCCGGCTTCAAGCCGATGGGCGAAAGCGCGGTGTGCCTGCACCGCGACGGGCGACAGGCGCTGGTGGTGTCGCCCGCGTGGGACGAGGCACGGGCGCGCGAGCGGTCGGGCTTCGAGACCGTGATCGCTTCCGACGATCCGGCCGACGCGATCGGGCGGCTGATGGCCGACTGGGGCGTGAAACCGGGCAAGGCCGGCGTCTCGGGCCTCGACAGCGTGCCGATCGCGCTCGCGAACCGGATCGAGGCCGGGATCGGCACGGGGCCGGCGCTCGACGACCTCGTCCTCAACCTTGCCAGGCGCAAGAACGCCACCGAGATCGCGTACGCCCGCACCGCGGCCTCGGTAGCGGAGAAAGGATACGCCAGGCTCTTGGAGCTCGCCAGGCCGGGCATGCACGAGTTCGAGCTGGCGGGCGAGCTCTACTGCTACATGCGGTCGCTCGGCTCGGACGACAATTTCCTGCTGATGAGCGCGTCGCAGCACAACCCGGCGGTGCGCGCGCCGAGCCGGCGCATCCTCGACACGGGCGACATCATTTTGGCCGAGATCACGCCCTCGTGGCGCGGCCAGTTCGCCCAGATCTGCCGCTCCGTCTCGGTCGGCAAGCCGTCGGCCGTGCTGGAGGAGAAGTACGACATATTGTGCCGCGCGATGCGGGTCGGCATGAAGGCCGCCGTGCCAGGCGCGAAGGTCTCGGACGTCGCGCGCGCGATGGACGGGGTGCTTGCCCAGGCGGGCTATGGCGATTACTGCCGGCCGCCCTTCATGCGGGTGCGCGGCCACGGGCTGGGGCGCCTGTCGAGCCTGCCGGGCGACATCACGGTCGACAACCACACGGTGCTGGAGGAGGACATGGTCTTCGTCATGCACCCCAACCAGTACCTGCCCGAGACGGGCTACCTGATGTGCGGCGAGCCGGTGCGCATCACGCCGGACGGCGCCGAGGCGCTGTCGTCCGAGATGGCGACGCTCGCCAGCGTGCCGGCGTAAGGGCGGGCCGATGCGCACGATGCACCCCGTCGTCGGGCTCGGCTCGTACCGCTGGGACGAGGAGTGGCTGCCGATCGACGAGTTCGAGGAGCGGGTCCGCGCCGTGCGCCGCCTCATGGCGGCCGAAGGCTGGGGCGGGCTGGTCGTGCACGGCGATTTGCAGGAGAGCGCCGTCCTCACCTACCTTACCAACTTCTTCCCGCGCAACCGCTGGGCCGTTGCCTTGTTCGGTGCCGACGAGTCCGGCAAGCTGATGGTCGCGACTTCGGCCCGCGACCTGCCTATCGCGGCGACCCTCACGTGGATGAAGGATGTGGCGCCGTTCGGCGACGCGCGCAAGATCGTGCCGGCGTGGGTCGAAGGGCTCGCCAATGGCGCGAAGCCCAAGATCGCGGTCGCCGGCGGAGGTTTCATGCGCCGGCCGGTGCACGACGCAGTCGTGGCGACGGCCGCCAAGGGCGCCGAGATCGTCGATGCCGACGCGGCGCTCGCGAAGCTTTTGCACGCGAAGCGGCCGCGCGAGCTTTCGATGATCCGCAAATCCTGCGCGATCCTGGAAAAGGCGGTGGCGGCGCTGGACGGCGCGTGGCGCGCGGGCGCGAGCGTGGTGGCGGCCTCGGTCGAGGCGGAGCGCGTCGCGCGCGTGGCGGAGGCGCAGGACATTCGCGTACTGTTCAGCCTGGACGGCGGACGGACGCTGCGGCCGTTCGAGGAGAGCTCGGACGTGCGATGCGATCCGCTGGTCGCCTATCTCGCTGTCCGCTATCTCGGCTACTGGTCGGAGGCGATGGTGACGCTGACCGATAAGCCCACTGCCGCGCAGGCCGCGACCACGCGGTCGCTCGACGCGGTGATCGCGGCGGCGAAGCCGGACGCGAGCGGGGCCAACCTCGCGCGCGCGGCGGGCGACGCCGGGCCGCCGCACCCCATGCTGGGCGGCGCGATCGGCCATTCGATCGGGCTCTCGCTCGACGAGGCGCCGGTCGCGGCCGATACCGCGTTGGCGCCGGGCGGGGTCTATTCGCTGCATGTCGGCACGGCCGGCGCGGGCGGGAATGCGCTCGCTTCGGCGATGGTGGCCGTGACCGAGGACGGCGCCGAACTCTTGTGGCAGGGCCACCGCCGGTAGGCTATTCCTTCGCCACCGCGAATCCCGATTTGAGCCCGAGGAGCTTCCGATGATCGTCGATTTCCAGCATCACTTCACGCCGCGCGAGATGGTCAAGGAGGACGTCAGCGGCGGCAAGCTGATCCTCAAATACGACAAATGGGGCGCGCCGAGTTACACGGTGCATTCAATGCTCTACGACCTGGACGAGCACATCCGCATGATGGACCGGGCGGGCATCGACGCGGCCATGCTGTCCTGCGCCGCCACCATGTGCGCCGATCTGGAGCCGTCCAAGTTCGTCAACGACCAGGCGAAGAAGGCCGAGCGCGACTATCCCGGCCGGTTCATCGGAACGGCCCACGCCCATCCACTGGGCGGGGCGGACGCGTTCAAGGAGCTGGCGCGCTGCAAGCACGAGCTGGGCTTTCCGGGCGTGGTGATCCAGTCCGAGGTGAACGGCATGCAGCTCGACGCGCCGGAGCTCAACCCGTTCTGGGAGGAATGCCAGAAGCTGGGCCTGTTCGTGTTCGTCCATCCGGCGCTCGCGCTGGTCAACGGCCAGTTCTTCGACGCCGACGACCTGGCGCGCTCGGTGGGGCGCGAGTTCTCGCTGATCGTCGCCACGATCCGGCTGATCAACGGCGGGGTGCTCGACCGCTTCCCCGGGCTCAAGGTGCAGATGGCGCACCTTTCGGGCGGCGTTGCCTCGATGCTTGCGCGCGTGCGGAGCTACCAGGACAAGACGTTCTGGGGTACCGAGGGCAACGAGAAGCACGGCCGCAAGCCCGCCAAGGACTTCGACAACTACATCAACGAGCGGCTGGTGTTCGACACGGCCGGGTTCTGCGGCGCGATCAGCTCAGTCAAGAGCTCGCTCGTGGAGCTTCCGGCAAAGCGCATCGTGTTCGGGTCGGACTATCCGCAGGAAATCCGCGAACCCGACGCCGTGAAAGGCTTCGTCGACGAGATCCGCAAGCTGGGCGGCGACGGCGCGGCGATCCTCGAGGGCAATGTCGGCCATTTGCTGCCAGAGCCGGCGCGTGCCGCCTGACCGAACTGCGGCGGTTTGACGCAGGGCGGGCGGCGCGTTAAATTCAACGGCAAAGAGCCGAAATGCGGCGTGGTGCGGTTGGGGGACCGGGCCGCGGCGGGTTGCCGGGCGGCCCCGAACGGGAGAACCGCCATGAGCGTCGAATCCATCCTGAGAACCAAGGGGTCCCGGGTCGTGACGATCGTGCCCGGCGAGACGGTCGCACGCGCCGCGGCGCTGCTGGCCCGCGAGAACATCGGCGCGGTCGTGGTCAGCGCCGACGGGCGGCGCGTCGCCGGCATCCTTTCCGAGCGCGACATCGTGCAGGGCCTGGCGCGCGAGGGCGCGACGCTGATGGACCGCAAGGTCGAGGCGGTGATGACGCGCGAGGTCCATTGCTGCGCGCCGGGGGACCCGCTCGACCGGCTGATGGCGCAGATGACCGACCGGCGAATCCGCCACCTGCCGGTGATGGTCGACGGGCGGCTCGAAGGCATCGTCAGCATCGGCGACGTGGTCAAGGCCCGGTTGGGCGAGATCGAGCACGAGACCGAGGCGCTGCGCGAGTACATCGTGCAAGCGTAAGGCCGGCCGCCTCAGAACGTGAAGCCCGTGTCCAGCATCACCGTGCCGTCAAGCGCGCGCGCGGTATCGGGCGTCGGGCCGAACGGGTTGCCCTGGCCGACACTGGCGCTGAGCCGGAGTCGCGACGACCGGCCCGGCGGCTGCGGCATCAGCGCGCTGAAGTCGAGCACGGTGGTGAGGCGCCAGTCATTGCCGTGGCGCGCCGGATCGAGATGCATGGCGAAGTGCGCCACGTCTATCCGGGCGCTGAGGCGGGGCAGGTCGCGAGGCGTGACGGTGACGGCGAGGCCGCCGCTATAGATGTCGCCCTGCCACGGCGCCGTCGCGTGGGGCGCGCCGCGCGTGCTCATGCCGAGATGCATCCGGGCATGCCAATGCTGCGCATCGCCGAAGCGCTGCGCCAGGAAGACGGTGCGGGCGCCGCCCGCCGGCCCCGCGCTATCGTCGAGGCGCGTGCCCACAATACCCAGTCGCGTGGCGCCGAGGGGCGTGCGCCAGTCGAACGTGACTTTCTCTGTCGCCCGACCCTGGATTGCGGTCACCACGCCGCTCTCCGCATCGAAGCTGACGGTCGCCCGTTCGGTGCGGGTGTAGCCGACATTGGCGGGCATCAGGAACCGCTCTGGCCCGCGCGCGGGGCGCAGCGGCTCGAGCGACAGGGCGGTGCGCAGCGTGTCGCTGGCACCGTGGAAGGCCGGCACCCCCGTCCGACTGTTCCCGCCACTATCGCAGTTATCGTAGCCGAACCGCAGCGAGAGCGCGTTGAAGGCCGCGTCGATGCCATACCCGACCGATTCCTGGTCCGGGCCGAGCCCGTCCGTCGCCAGTCGGAAGCGCTGGCCCGACGCGCGGTGGCGGCCGTAGACGGACAGGCGCGCGCCGCCGCGTCTGAGCGCGTCGATCTCGACGCGCTGACGCGTCGCGCCGTCCGCGAGGCCGGAGACATCGCGCCGCGCCAAAGGGCCGAGCCGCCACCGCGGTCCCGCCTCCTCGCCCGGATCGCGGGGCGTGGCGGCGCCGTCATAGGTCGAGATGAAACGGACGCGGCCGTCGAACGCGGCGAACTTGATCTGCCCGCCATAGACAGCGTCATTGCCGCCGAACGCCCGGTTTTCCACCTTGCGGGGCCGGCGCCGCATATTGCCGACAAGCCGGACGGAGAGGATGCCCCTGTCGACGACCTCGCCGCCGGCGCTGACCACGCCTCCGCCCGGCCCCGCCCACGCGGCTGGCGCAAGGCAGCCAACCGCGGCCGCGACGGCACATTGCACCGCGGCCCACCGAACGAACCCGGTCCGGCCCCCTTCGACACGTATAGCGGTCACCCCAGCCCGCGCCGCCTGCGCGGCGCGTCGTCAGCCCATCATCGTGTTCTTGTTGGCGACAACTGATACATGTCGCGTCGCCGATTGTCGACCGACATGGTTAACGTCCGGTTTCCAGGCCTTGGGTTCGCCGAAGGAACGCCAGCAAGGCGCGCCGGCGCGCGAGGACCAGCGCAAAGGCCCCGCGGTCCCGTCGGTGGCGCGCGTTAAGCCGCTCGATACGGGTCAGGTTCTCGGCGAGCGCCCGGTCGTTCTCGCGAATCAAGCTCTCCGCCCGGTCGATTCCGGCCTCGAGCCGCGCGATGACCGAACGCGGCGCTTGCCAGGCCCAGGGCGGCAGCACGTCATAGCGGCGCTCGACCGCTGCCATGCGTGCGAGCCCGACCGGTCGGTCCGCGGTCAATCGCGCCTCCTGTTTCGGCAACAACGAGAAGGATAATTACATATTTCGCAATTTATGTCAATCAAAACTTGCGAATTAAGTAACGTGCGGCCGCATGCAGACGGTTAGAGCCATTTCCGCTCACGCGGCATCGCACCGGCCCGCACCCCCACCCGGCCACCCAACGACAGTATCCTGGTATGGGTGGCCGGGCGGGGAAGCGGGCTGGACCCGTCTGATCGAAAGACGCGCTAGCTGCGCAGCTTGTGCCAGACGACGGGGGCGATCCATTCGAGCTCGACGTCGTGCTCGATCGGCACCGCCGCGTTGATCGAGACGAGCGTGAACACGCCGGCGCGCGAGCCGCGCTCGAGAAGCTTCACGAGCTTGCGCCCGTCGACCGTCTGGACCACGCATTCGGTGCCGTAGCAGCGTTCGGGATTGAGGCCCTTCTCACGCGAATAGCCGATCAGCTCGCCGTCCTTGAAGCGCGGCGCCATCGAGCTGCCCCGCACCTTTACCGCAAAGCCGCCTTCGCCCTCGTCGGGCGGCGGCTCAGTCTCGTCCATTCCGGCGCCTGGGGAATGGTCGTCCATGGCGAAGATCGTCTCCCCCGCGCCGACATAGCCCACAACCGGGATGCGCCGGCGTACCTGGACCGCCGCCTTGCCGAGCCGCGCCACCACCTCGTCGAGACCGGATTCCAGGAACTCGGCCATGTCCACCGCCTCGTCGTAGGAGACGCGGCGCCGCTTGTTTAGGATCTCGGTGACGCGCGCGGCGTCGAGCCCGAGGTGCGCCGCCAGGCCGCGCTGCGACTTGCCGAGTGCCTTGAGCCGGTCCTGGAACCAAGCCTTGTCCGGAGAACCAGTCATGGGCGCAGTATCGCCCGGCGATGCGAAGACCGCAAGATAAAATTACGTCATTCGCAATTTCCGACTTGACAGGAAATTGCGAAAGTCGTAATGATCGCACCCATGCCCACCTTGCTCCAAGGTCGCGCCGCGGCCATCGCGGCGACGCTCCGGCCGGTCCGTCCCGCCTTCACCCTGCCCCTCCCGACCCCGGATGCCGAGTACCGCCCGCCGGGCGATCCCGATTCCGAGGACGGCTGCCGCTTCATCGCCGCCGACGTAGATTGGCGGCGCTGGCGCTATTGCGGCCGGCCGGCGCGGCGAGGTCACTGGTGCGCGGCGCATGACGCGGCCGTCCATCGCTGGCGCGGCTGGGAGGATCGCCAGCGACTCGGAGAGGAGATCATCCGTCAGCTCGCGACGGGAGGAAACGATAGCGACGCCTAGCAATCCGCGCCGCGCCCCACCCGCGAAGGCGCGGCCCTGGGCGATCGAAAACCTCCCGATCTCGGGCGGACGCGTTGCCGACCTGGTAACCGAGGGAGACCCGCAATCGCGCCCCGTCGCGCATCATCGCGTGGTCGACACGATCGGCCAGCTCGCGCGCAACGGAACGATCAGCCACGAGATGGCGCTGGCCGCCAAAGGCTTCGCCCGCGACTTTCGCGCGGCGCACCTTGGCGGCATCCGCACGGCCGTGCTGGTGCGGGTGGATTCGTCGCGCGGGACGGAGGCTCCACCCGGCAACGAAGCGGCGCGCCGCCGTGTGCTGCGCGACATGGAGGCGCTGGGCGGGCTGGGGGCGCCGGCGGCCCAGGCCGTGTGGCACGTGGTCGGGCTCGAGGAGTCGCTGCGCGAATGGTCCCACAGCGAGGCGTGGCAAGGAAAACCGATGCGCTACTACGCCGCCCAGGGGGTTCTGGTCGCGGCGCTGGGGGTTCTGGCACGACTGCGGCTGGGGCCAAAAAGCTAGGAATAAACTGCTTGACAGGTGCTGCGCCATAGTGTAAAAGGCGCCCTATACTGTGACAAGAGGCCCGCCGAAATGCAGACCCGGTGGGCCTTTTTCCGTTTCCCCACAGGGGTGCGGCGAACTTAGGATTATTATCCTTGACAACCGCTGCGCCATAGTGTATAAGTCGCCTTACGGTCGCGACAGGGCCCCGCGGCGAAACTCTTGCCGGAGCAGCCAAGGGCCCCATCCGCCGCGGGAGAGATCCCCTAACCTCGGTAGGTGCGGGTCTCTCCCTTTTCTTTTCCGACGGCGCCGCAAGGCGCCGTTTTCGTTTCCACCCGATCGGTACAGGACCCCCATGCCGGACAGCTCTGCCCGATCCGAACCGTCGCGCGCGCGACCCGCGACGCGACGTCGCCACACGCGACGCCGCCCCATGGCGAGCCCGCTCGAGGTGCAGCTCGCCATCATGAACGCGCTGTTCGAGGCGGCGCACGACGAGGCCGGGAAGATCGCCAGGCTCGACCTCGCGCGCCAGGCCTGCGACATCGCCAAGCTCGCGGCGCCTTACGTGCACGCGCGGCTGGGCCCGGCCGAGCCGCCGCCGCCGGAAGGCCGAGTGCGGCACGAAGACCTGCTCGACCGGCTCGACTGAGCGCCGTGGCGGAGTTCGATATTCCTCGGCGCCGGCGCCTGCGGGACGATTTCGCGTTCTACGCCGAGACATGCCTGAAGATCCGGCCCAAGTCGGGCGGGCTGGCGCCGTTCGCACCGAACCCGGTGCAGCGCCGGCTGCACGCGCGCGCCGAGGCGCAGCGCGCGGCCACCGGGCGCGTGCGCGCCATCGTTCTGAAGGCGCGCCAGCCGGGCGTGTCGACCTACGTGGAGGGGCGCTTCTTTTGGAAGGTGACGCACGCGCGGGGCGCGCGCGCCTTCATCCTGACCCATCGCGACCAGGCGACGCGCAACCTGTTCGCGATCGCCAAGCGCTTCCACGAGCACTGCCCGGCGGCGCTGCGGCCGGCGCTGCGCGCGACGAACGCGCAAGCGTTGGACTTCGCCGCGCTCGACTCCGGCTACCGCGTCGGCACCGCCAAGGCGGCGGGCGTCGGGCGGTCGGACACGATCCAGTTCTTCCACGGCTCGGAGGTCGCGCAGTGGCCGAGCGCCGAGGAGCATGCCGCCGGCGCGCTGCAGGCGGTGCCCGACATCGACGGCACCGAGGTGTGGCTTGAGTCGACGGCGCGCGGCGCGAGCGGGCTGTTCTACAACATGTGGCGCGCCGCCGTGGCGGGCGAGAACGGCTATCTGGCCCTCTTCGTCCCCTGGTTCGAGCATGACGAATACCGCGCCGCACCGCCGGCGGGCTGGGCGCCGCCGGACCCGTTCGCCGCGTACGGCGAAACCCATCGCCTGGCGCCCGACCAACTTCGCTGGGCCTGGGCGAAGAACGCGGAGCTGGCCGGCGCCGCGGGGCTTGCGACGGACGAGCCGTGCTGGCGCTTCCGCCAGGAATACCCCGCCGATGCCGGCGAGGCGTTCCGGGCGAGCCGGACCGACGGCTTCATCCCGCCGCACCTGGTGCTGCGCGCGCGCGACTTCACCGCCCCGCCGCAGGACCACGCGGCGCTGGTGCTGGGCTGCGACTTCGCCCGCGGCGCGCGCGACTGGAACTGGTTCATCGACCGCCAGGGCCGCGCGGCCGGGGCGAAGGTGAACGAACGGTTCCATTCGGACGACACGGAGGACATTGCGGGTCGGCTGGCGCGGATCGTCGATCGTACCGGGCCCGTCATGTGCTTCCTGGACGCCGGCGGCGGCGGCGCGGCGGTCTACGACATATTGCGCGCGCGCGGCTATGGACGGCGCCTCGCTTTGGTGAATTTCGGCGCCGCACCGCGCGATCCACGGCGCTGGGCCAACAAGCGGGCCGAGATGTGGGGCGAACTGCGCGACTGGCTGGCCGATCCGGGCGGCGCGTCGCTGCCCGACGACGACGTGCTGGACGCCGAGCTGACCGCGCCCGGCTACAAGTACAACGCGAACCAGCAGGTCGTGCTCGAGGACAAGGAGACGATCCGCGCCCGGCTCGGCAGCTCGACCGACGGCGGCGACGCGCTGGCCTTGACCTTCGCCGCGCCGGTGAGCGCGGCCGCGCCGCCCGGCACGGCGCCGCGCGCCGAGAGCGGCTACGCCGTGCACCGCTGGTAGCGATGCGCGCGATCTGCGTGTTCCACGACGAGGGCGGTGGCCGGCTGCGTCCGTTACTGCGCCCCGGCTTCCGCCATTGCTTCTGCGCCATGCGGAGCGGGGCGTACTGGATCGTGGTCGACGGCCGCAAGGGCCTGCCGGCGATCGAGGTGGTCGCCGGCGCCGACACCGACCTTGCCGCCTTCTACCGCGAGGTCGGCTACGCGGTGGCGGAGGTCGCGGCTGCACGATACCCGCCGCGCCAGCCGGTCGCCTTCGCGACCTGCGTCGGGGTGGCGAAGCGCCTCCTCGGCGTGCGCGCGCCCTTCGTGCTCACGCCCTACCGCCTTTGGAAACATCTGACCCGAACGAACCGGAGGTCCGCCATGTCATCCCTGTTCAGCCCGCCCTCGCCGCCGGCGCCGCCGCCGCCCCCGCCCGCGCCCACGATGGCCGATCCCGCAGTCCAGCAGCAGAAGGAGCAGGAGCGCCAGGCGCGGCTCCGCCGCATGGGCATGCGCGGGGCGATCCTGACCAGCGGTCTCGGCGACACCAGCGCCGCGCCGGTGAATCGCCCGACGCCTCTCGGCCAGACGGGGAAGTTGTGATGGACGGGCGCATCGAGGACGTGCTCGCCCGCTTCAAGACGCTGGTGGACGAGCGCCGCGAGTGGGATGCGCACTGGCAAGAACTGGCCGAAGTGATGCTGCCGCGCCGCGCGTCCTTCACCACCGAGGCGCGGCCGGGCGCCAAGCGCAGCGAAAAGATCTTCGACGGCACGCCGATGCTGGCGCGCCGCGGCCTGGCCGCCGCCATCGACGGGCTGCTGAAGCCCAAGTCGACGCGCTGGTTCCGCATCAAGGCCGAGGACGAGGCGTTCGACCGCGACGACGCGGTGCGCGCCTGGCTCGACCGGGCGGAGGACCGGCTGTTCGCCGCGCTCTACAACCCGCGCGCCCGCTTTGTGCAGCGCTCGGGCGAGGTGGACGACGACCTGGTCACGTTCGGCACCGGCATCCTCTATATCGGCGAGTCGCACGCGCTCGACCGGCTGGCCTTCCGCTCGGCGCACCTGCGCGACACGTTCATCGTCGAGAACGCCGACGGCGAGGTGGACACCGTGTTCCTGCGGCTGCGGCTCAGCGCGCGCCAGGCCATCGAGCGCTTCGGCGCCGACAATGTAGGCGCCAAGACGCGCGAGGCGCTCGCCGCCGGCCGGCCCGACGAGAAGCTGGTGTTCCTGCAGGTGGTCAGCCCGCGCGCCGATCGCGACCCGCGCCGGCGCCACGCGCGCCATCTGCCCTTCGCCTCGGTCGTGATCGACGTCGCCTCGGAGCACGTGGTAGCCGAGTTCAGGCTTTCACGAGTTCCCGTTCGCGGTGCCACGCTGGGACACCGCCTCGGGCGAGATCTACGGGCGTTCGCCCGGCATGATCGCGCTGGCCGATGCCAACACGCTGCAGCAGATGGGCAAAACCATCCTGGTCGCCGGCCACAAGGCGGTCGACCCGCCTCTGGTGCAGGTGAACGACGCGGTGATCGGCACGGCGCGCACCTTCCCCGGCGGGGTGAGCTATGTCGACGCGCAGGCCCTGCGCGATTTGGGCGGCGTGCGGCCGATCGCGCCGCTGGAGACGGGCGGGAACATCCCGCTCGGGCGCGAGATGCAGCAGGACACGCGGAGCCAGATCGAGGCCGCCTTCTTCCGCAACGTGTTCCATCTGCCGGTCGGCGGGCCGCAGATGACCGCCACCGAGGTGCTGGAGCGGAAGGAAGAGTTCCTGCGCACCATCGGCCCGGTCGTGGGAAGGCTCGAGACCGACTATATCGGCGTCGTGCCGAGCCGCGCCTTCATGATCATGCTGCGCGCCGGCGCGTTCGGCCCGCCGCCGACGGCGCTGGCGGGCGGACGGGTCCGCTTCACTGTGGCCTCCGCGGTGGAGCAGGCGCGGAAGCAGATCGAGGCCGCGGGCGCGGCCCGCGCGATGGAGCTGCTGGCGCCGTTCTTCGCCGCCCGGCCCGAGCTGATGGACAATTTCGACGCCGACGCCATCGCGCGCGACATGCCCGAGATCTTCGGCCTGCCGCGCACCTGGCTGCGGCCCGAGGGCGACGTGCGCACGCTGCGCGACGCACGGCTCGCCGGCCGGCAGGCGGAGGACATGCTGCACGGCGCGCGCCAAGTGGCCGAGATCGCCGCCAAGTTGCACGATGTACCTGTGCCGGGGGCGGGATGATGCGTCTCCGCAACCTGTTCGTGCGGCGGGCGCGCCCGTCCCCGCCGGACCCGCGCGCTTTCTTCGACCAGCTCGTCAAGGCCCGGCTCGGCGAGCGCTACGATGAGGCTGACCGCTGGCGCGACTTCCGCGCCGTGTTCCTCGGCCAGTCGGGGCCGGAGCAGGGCAACCGGGTGCTGTGGCAGATCCTCGAATGGACGCGCATGTACCAGCGCATCGCCGCGCCGGGCGACCCGCACGAGACCTACTTTCGCGATGGTGAGCGCAGCATCGGGCTGCGCCTCCTGGTCACGTTGAACGTCGAGCCCGGGCCGCGCGCCCGGGCGAAGGGAGAGACGCATGACGGATGATGTGACGAACGCGGAGGCGGCGGAAGCCGCGCCGGCGGAAGGTTGGCGCGCAGGCATCGCGGACGGAAGACTGCGCGAGTTCGCCGCGCGGTTCGCGACACCGTCGGACGCGGTGAAGACGGCGTTCGAGCTGCGCCAGAAGCTTTCGGTCGCGGCGCCCTTGCCGGCCGAGCAAGTGCCGGAGGCGCCCGAAGGCTACGCATTCGCGCTGCCCGAGGACGCCGAACCGAGCGACACCGACCGCGCCTTCCACGTGCGGATGGCGCACCTGTTCCACGCGGCGGGGGTGAGCGCGCGCCAGGCCGACGCGCTGAACCACGGCTGGAATGCGATGCTGGCCGAGGCGCGCGCCGCCCAGGAGGCCGCCGACGCAAGCGCCGCGGACGAGGCCGAAGCAGCGTTGCGCCGCGCCTGGGGCCCCGACTACGACCGCAATCGGGCCCTCGCCGAGCGCGCGGTCGCCGCGTTCCATGACGGCGAGCCGCACGAGATCCTGAACGTCGCGTTGGCCGACGGGCGGCTGCTGGGTTCGCTGCCCGCCTTCGTGCGCTACGCCGCGTCGGTCGGCGCGCGGCTTACCGAGGACACGATCCATTCGGGCGCGCCGTCGTCTGCCGCCGCCTCGACGCAGGAGCGGATCGACCAGATCCACGGCTGGCAGTACGCCGACGACCCGGCGCTGCGCAGCCGCTACCACGCCGCCGACGTGCAGGACGAGCTTGCGGCCCTCTACCGGTCCCTGCACGGCGACGCCCCCGTCGTCGGCGCCGACGGCCGGGTGGCTTAGAACCGTTCACCCGAGGCCCACCGCGTGAGCTGACGCTCCGCGACCCTCGGTTCCACGCCCCGCGCGCACGTTCGCCGGGGCGTTTTTCGTCGCACGCGAACTGACCCGGGCGCCGGCCCGCGACCCTGCGCGAGACCGCGCGGGCCCACCGCGGCCGCGCCCGGCCCACCACGCGGCGTGCTCGCCTCAACGTCCAACCGGAGAACGAGATGAGCACCTCGATCAGCGTGAGCTTCGTCAAGCAGTACGAGCGCGAGGTTCACGAGGTCTTCCAGCGGCGCGGGTCGTTCCTGCTTTCGACCATCCGCCGCCAGACCGGCGTCATCGGCGCCACCACCACCTTCCAGGTGATCGGCAAGGGCGTCGCCACCACCAAGGCGCGCCACGGCACCATCACCCCCATGAACCAGAGCCACACGGCCGTCGAGTGCACCCTCGCCGACTTTTACGCCGGCGACTGGGTGGACAAGCTCGACGAGTTCGAAGACCAGGCACGACGACCGCGAGGCCATCGCCAACGGCGGGGCCTGGGCGCTGGGCCGCAAGGCGGACGAGCAGATCATTGCCGCCACCGACGCGACCGGCTCGACCGTCGGCGACTACTCGACGGCGATCACCCGGGCGCTTCTCCTGCAGGCGACGGAGACGCTGGACGACAACGACGTGCCGCGCGACGGCCAGCGCTTCGGGCTTCTTACCCCGCGGTCGTGGTCGGTTGCCATGACCATCCCCGAATTCGCCGACGCCGATTTCGTCGGCAAGGACAACCTGCCGTTCCTAAAGGGCGCCGAGCCGCGCACCTGGATGGGCGTGCACTGGATGGTCCACACCGGCCTGACGGGCAAGGGCACCAGCCAGGCGAAGAACCTAGTCTATCACCGCTCGTCGCTGGGATACGCCTCGGGCGATGCGATCACCGCCGACATCACCTGGCACGGCGACCGCGCGGCGCACTTCGTCAACCACTTCATGTCGGGCGGCGCGGTGCTGATCGACGCGGCGGGCGTCGTGGGCGTCCACGTGGACGACACGGCCGCTATCCCGACCAGCTAAGGAGGAGCACATGGCCTACAAGGACGCCTACATGGCGCTCGGGTCCTATGTCGGCGGGAAGCACCCGCTGAAGGTCTGGCACTACGTGACCGAGGACGCGCCGGCGACGGTCGACACGACCGGCTACTTCAACGCCAAGGTCGACGAGCTGGCGGTCGGCGACCTCGTCTGGGTCTATCAGGCCGCGGACGAGGACGATTTGACCGCCGGTATCTCGGACGTCTCGCTGCACATCGTCCTGTCGAACGACGGGAGCGCGGTGGACGTCTCCGACGACCTGCTGGCTGCGACGGTGGCCGACACCGACTGACGCCGCCCCTCGGTCCGCCGGGCGGGGCGCGCGCGCCCCGCCCGGTCCCTTTCCCTGTAAAGGAGAGCCCAATGTCCGACGATGTCGCCCTTGTCGTGGCCGATCCCGCCGCCTCCGCCCCCGCGCCGGCCCCGGCGCCCGATCCGGACCCGGCCGTCCCGCCCACGCCCGATGCGCCCGCACCGATCGACGATCCGCCGCCGAGCGCCGAAGAGTGGCAGGCGCTTAGCACCGAGCTGGCCGCGGAGCGGACGGCCAGTGACCAGGCCCTCACCGCGCTGCGCCGCGACTGGGGCGAGGCGTTCGCCGACAACGTTGCGCTCGCCCAGCGCCTGGTCGGCGAGGTCGCCGGGCCGGAGCTTACGGCCGCACTCGACCGGTCGGGCCTCGCCGGCGATCCGCACCTCATCCGCGCCGTGGCGGAGGTGGCGCGACGGCTCTACGGGGCAGGGCCGACCGCGGCGGGCGGGCGCGAGGCCGAGCGCCTACGCACCCGGCTCGACGAGCTGCACGCGCTGCAATTCCACGACGATCCAGCGCGGCGCGACAGCTACCGCTCGACCGGCGTGCAAGGCGAGCTCGCGCGGCTCTACGCCGCGCTCTACGGCGATCAGCCGGTGGTCGGGCGCGATCTGCGCGTCGCCTGACGGAAAGGGGAAACCATGGCCTCCGAAGTCGGCATCTGCAATTCGGCGCTGACCAAGATCGGCGCCGGACGCATCGTCGCGCTGGACGACGGCTCGAAGAACGCCAACGCCTGCGCCGAGCTCTACCCGAAGCTGCGCGACGACCTGTTGCGCCGCCACGTGTGGAACTTCGCCTGCGAGCGGCTGAAGCTCGCGCGGCTGGCCGCTGCGCCGGCGTTCGGCTACGCCTACGCCTACCAGCTTCCGTCCAATTGGCTGCGCACCGTCGCCGTTTACGTCGACGATGCGGGGGCAGTCCTTGCCGATTACCGCATCGAGGGGCGGACGATCCTGTCGTCGGCCGAAGCGCTCTACATCGTCTATATCCGCGTTGCTACCGACCCGAACGAGATGCCCGCCGACTTCCGCGAGGCGCTGGCCGCGATGCTGGCCTGCGACTTGGCGGTGCCGATCGCCCAGTCATCGAGCCTGCGCCAGGAGATGGCGGACGCGTTCCGCGACGCGCTGGCGCGGGCGAAGAGCGTAGACGCGGTCGAGGACTGCCCCGAGCCGATGCCCGAGGGCGCCTGGGTGGCGGTGCGCTGATGAGCAGGGTCAATCCGCTACAGCCGGCGTTCAACGCCGGCGAGATCAGCCCGCGCATGGCGGCGCGCGTGGATTTCAACAAGTACGGCGCCGCGGCCGCGATCTGCGAAAACATGATCGCCCTACCGCAGGGCGGGATCATGCGCCGGCCGGGCACCCGGTTCGTCGCCGCGGCGAAGGATCAGGCGAGTGCAGGACGCCTTCTGCGCTTCGAATTCTCGACCGAGCAGGCCTACGTGATCGAGGCGGGCGACGGCTATTTCCGTTTCTACCGGAACCAGGGCCGCATCGAAGTCGCGGCCACAGACGCGACGATCGCCAATGGCGATTTCACTGCCGACATCTCCGGCTGGGACGACCGGTCGGGAGCCGGATCGAGCATTGCGCACGACGCGGCGAACGGACGCCTGTCTCTGGTTTCGAACGGCACGAGCTATGCCCACGCGGAGCAGGCGATCGCTACTTCGCACGCCGGGACGGAGCACGTGCTGGCGTTCCGGACGATGGGCGCGCCGGGCGACGACGTGCTGCTGCGCATCGGGACCAGCTCGACTGGCGGCGAGATCGTCGACGACCTGTCCTTTGCGACCGGCCGTCATGTCTTCGCCTTCACCCCGACCGAGAACCCGTTCTACGTGCAGTTCCGCCACCAGACAGGGAAGACGCTGCAGATCGACGATGTGGCGCTTTTCGCGGGCGCGCCCCTGGAGCTGGCGACGCCCTACGAGGCGGGCGAGCTGGCCGGCCTGCAAAGCGCGCAGTCGGCCGACGTCGCCTATCTGTGCCACGCCGACCAGCCGGTGCAGAAGCTCGCCCGCGCCGGCCACACCTCGTGGTCTCTGGTCGAGGTGGCGTTCGACGACGGGCCATGGCTTGCCCTGAATGCGGACGCGACGAAGACGCTGACGGCGGCGGCAACAACTGGGCTCGGCGTCGCGCTCACGGCCATCGGCCATGCGCCGTTCGATCCGTCCGACGTGGGCCGCTCCGTCCGGCTTGCGCACGGCACCAGCGAGCCCGGCTGGGCGGTGATCGTGGGTTACGTCTCGGCAAGCCAGGTGACGGTGGACATCCGCCGCGACTTCGCCTCGACCGCCGCGACCAAGGACTGGCAGCTCGGCGCCTGGTCGCAGGCCACCGGCTATCCGCAGGCGGTGGCGTTCTTCGAGCAGCGCGCATGCTACGCCAAGACGACGAACCAGCCTCAGACCTTCTGGCTGTCGCAATCGGCCGACCTCGAGAACATGCGGCCCGACAGCCGCGACGGGTCGGAGAACACGGTCCAGGACGACGACGCGCTCGACTTCACCATGGCGGCCGAGCGGGTGGACGTCATCCAATGGCTGTCGCCCGGCGCCAAGCTGGTGATCGGCACGTCGGGCGGCGAATGGATCGTGCAGTCGGACGGGCCGGTGGTCACGCCCACCGACATCAGCGTGAAGCGCCAGACGACGCACGGCTCGGCGCCGCTGCCCGCGGTGCGCGTCGGCGCGACCGCCCTGTTCCTGCAGCGGGCGCGCCGCAAGATCCGCGAGTTCACCTACGACTTCCAGGTCGACGGCTACCAGGCGCCGGACCTGACCATCCTGTCCGACCACGTGACCCTGACCGGCCTGGTGGAGATGGACTACCAGGAGGAGCCCGATTCGGTGCTGTGGTGCGTCCGCACCGACGGACAGCTCGCCTGCATGACCTATCGCCGCGACGAGGACGTCATCGGCTGGTCGCGCCAGATTCTCGGCGGGTCGTACGCGGGCGGCAATGCCTGCGTCGAATCGGTGGCGGTGATCCCCGGCAACGACGGCGTGGGCCAAGTCTTCGACTCCTCGGACCGCGACGAGGTGTGGGTGATCGCCAAACGGACGATCGCAGGCACGACCGCCCGCACCGTCGAGTTCTTCGAGCGCGCCTTCGTCGGCCCCGACGCGCGTGCCTACGCGACGGACGCGGACTGGCGCGCCGCCGTCCTGGCGGCGCAGTGCGACGCGTTCTACGTCGATTGCGGGTTGACCTACGAGGGCGCGCCCACGGCGACAATCCTGGGCCTCGACCACCTCGAAGGCGAGATGGTCAAGGTGCTGGCGGACGGCGCCGTGCATCCCGACCGCACGGTCGCAGGCGGTCAGATCGCGCTCGAGGCGACGGCGGCGAAGGTACAGGTCGGCCTCGGCTACGCCCACGCATACGAATGCCTGAAGATCGATGCGGGCGCCAAGGCGGGCACTGCCGTCGGTCGCACCAAGCGCATCCACGGCTTGACGCTGGTGCTGCTCGATTCGATGAACACGCGAATCGGGCCGGACCGCGCCCACCTCACTCCGCTGGAATTCCGCGAGGTGACCGACGCGATGGACACGGCCGTGCCGCTGTTCACCGGCGAGCGCTACGTCGAGCTGGAGGGCGACTACCAGCTCGACGCGCGCTTCGTGATCCGCGACGACAGCCCCGGCCCGTTCGTACTCCTGGCGGTCGCGCCGGCCCTCAAGACCAACGAAATGGTGTGATGGAGCTCGTGCCTTTCCGGCCCGAGCATCTGCTGGCCCTGACGCCGCCCGTGGCGGACCCCTGTGTCCTTGCCGCCTTCGCCCGGACCTACCGGCCGGCCGGCCCGGCCTGGACAGGGGTGATCGACGCGCGGCCGGTCGGCTGCGGCGGGATCGTGCGGGCGGGCAAGGTAGGGCGTGGCTGGGCGATCCTGAGCCATCCGGTGCGTGCGGCGGCGGTCCACCGCGCGGTCTGCCGCGCGATCGAGGACGAGCTCGCCACCGGGTCCGTCAGCCACATCGAAGCGCGGGCGCTCGAGGAATGGGTCGGCGCGTGCCGCTGGCTCGAGCGCCTTGGGTTCCATGCCGTCGGCCGCGACGGCGCATATCGGGTCTATCGACGATGACAGGAATGGAAGTCTTCATGGCGGCCGCGTCCGCCCTCGGCACGCTCGCCTCGGCCCGCAACCAGGCGGGCGCCCAGAACACCGCCGCCGAGATCGCCCAGCAGCAGGCGGACCGCGAGCGCCAGATCGCCGCGCAGCAGGCGGCCGATTTCCGGCGACGCCAGGACTCGGCGCTGGCGGCGGCGCGGGCGCGCCGCGGCGCCTCGGGCATCGCGCTCGCCGGCTCGCCCTTGCTTGCGGACTCCGCCGCGGTGCAGGACATCGCCCTCGGCGAGGCCAACGTCCGCGCCGGGGGCGACGCCCAGGCCACCCGCCTCGAACAGCAAGCCGCGGCGCAGCGCGCGCAGGCCGCGAGCGGCGGAGCGATCGGCGCGCTGCGCGCTGGGACGACGCTGCTCAAGGGATTCAACACCGCGTTCTTCTGAGCGTTCAACCCCTTCCCTCGGAGAGATCGATGACGCTGAACACGACCGACAGCAAGGTCGCCTATGCCGGCGACGGGTCGACGACGGTCTTCGCCATTCCGTTCAAGTTCCTGGCCGACGGCGACATCGAGGCGCTGCTGCGCGACGACGCGACCGGGGCGGAGACTGGCTGGACGGAAAACACGCAATACGGTCTGACCGGCGCCGGCAACGATTCGGGCGGCACCTTGACCGTGGAGACGAGCCCGACGGACTACACGCCGCAGGCGGGCCAGACGCTGGTGATCCGGCGCAATGCGGCGGAGGTACAGGGTGCGGCCTTTCCGGCCGGCGGCGCGTTCCCGTCCGCCACGGTCGAAACCGCGCTCGACCGGCTGACAATGCTGGTCCAGCAGCAGTCGGAGGTCGTGGGCCGGGCGTTGACCGTGCCGGCCACCGATCCGGCAGGCGCGATCGACCTGTTGCCTTCGAGCGTCGAGCGCGCCACGCGCTACCTCGCGTTCGACGCGGATGGCAAGCCGGTCGCCGCGATCGACGCCGGCGGCTATCCCGCGTCCGCCTTCATGGCGACGGTTCTCGACGATATCGACGCCGCAGCCGCACGCACGACGCTCGGGGCCGCGCCGGACCCGGTGGCGGCCGCGAACGTCGGCGATGCCGCGATCGGCGCGCGGGCTCTCGCCTCGACAGCGCTGATGCGCGGATCGCTGATGAACCACGGGCTTGCGGCGACGGTGGCGGCCGGCGCGCTGACCATTTCGCTGAGGACCGCGGCCGGCGCGGCGCTCTCGACCGCCGATCCGGTCTACGCGGTCTTCCGCTCGGGCAACACCGCCCTCGGCATGCCGCAGCTTCGCCGCATCGACGGGGCGAGCCTTGCCGTCGCGGACCTCACGATCTCGTCGGGATCGACGCTCGGTGCGTCCGACGCAACGCCGATGCGCCTGTGGATCGTCCTGCTCGACGACAATGGAGCGCAGCGTCTCGGCGTCATCAATACGCTGGGAGCCGGGGCCTACATCTTCCCGCTTGGCCAGTTCCCGTTCCTGTCGACGACCGCCGAGGGCGAGGCCGGCGGGGCCGACAGCGTGCACGTCTGCTACGCTAACGTGGGAGCGGGCGGCGTGCCGTACGCCATCGTCGGCTATTTCGAATGGACGGCCGGGTTGCCGACCGTCGGAACCTGGACCGGCCCCGACCGCATCCAGGTCTTCGATGCGCAGACGCCCCTGCCGGGTGACACGCTCTACCCCCGCCGTACCGTCTACGGCGGGGTCGCGACTGGCACGACCACAATCCCCGACGACGACACCATTCCCCAGAATACCGAGGGCGACCAGTACATGTCCGGTGGCCTGGCCCCGACCTCGGCCGTCAACCTGGTGGAGGTCGAGGCCGAGGCGAACCTGTCGAACAGCGCGTCAGGGTTCGTCATGACGATGGCGTTGTTCCAGGACAGCGTCGCGAACGCGCTCGCCGCCGTGCAGGAAAGCCGGCCGGCAACCACGAACCGCGTCGCAATGCGGCTGCGCCACCTGATGCAGGCGGGTACGACCTCGACCATCAACTTCAAGATCAGGGCCGGTGCCGGCGCGGCAGGTACCACAACCTTCAACGGCGCATCCGGCGCCCGGAAGATGGGCGGCGCGATGTCGAGCTTCCTCGCCGTGCGGGAGATCCAGGCATGAGCACGATCCGAACCGTCTACGCCACCGAGCCCAAGTTCCCGGCGACGGACCAGCACCCGGACGCTGTGCGCTACCGGGTCGGCGAATGGTGGGTCGACGCCATCGGCGGCGAACCGACCCAGGCCGAGGTGGACGCGTTCGTGGCGCCGCCGGCGCGCTGGCTGGTCCCGAAGCTCACCATTGTCGACCGGCTGATCGCCGCGGGTCAGGACGACGCCGCATTCCAGGCGCTGGCCGCCGACGCCCGGAAGCAGCGGCGCTGGGATGCGGCCACCGATGTGTGGTCGGACGACGCGGACGCCCTGGCGCTGCTCGCCGCCATCGGCGCGGACCCGGCCGTCATCCTCGCCCGGCCGTGAGGCACGAGCGACAGCGCATGACAGTGGCGGCCTTCTGCCAGACGGAGGGGAACCATGACGGACGATGATCGGCTGGCCCGGATCGAGCACCGGCTCGATGAGTTCGAGCGCAAAATGGACCAGGTACTCACTTTCATGAACGAATGCTCTGGCGGCAGGAAGGTGTTCGTCGCGGCCCTCAAGGGCGCGGGCGTTATCGCGGCCGCGCTCACGGCGCTTTTCGCCGCGCTCAAGCTGGACCTGAAGCCGTGATGACGCCGATGCTTCATGCCGGCATCGGCGACATCATCGGCGCGGTGGTGGGGACCGGCGTCAACGTGCTCTCGGGCGGCCTCGTCGGTGGGCTCTTGCGCCTCGCGCCCGAGGTGCTGCGACTGTTCACCTCCAAAGCCGACCGCGACCACGAGTACCGGATGGCGAAGCTCTCGGCCGACACCGCCGCCGCCGAGCGCGCGGGCAAGCTGGAGGAGATCAAAATCGGCGGCGACATCGCCCAGACCAACAAGGGGCTGGACGCGCTGATCGAGGCCATCAAGGGTCAGAGCGCGCGCTCAGGCATCGGCTGGGTCGACGCGATTTCGGCGACGGTGCGCCCGTTCGTCACCTATTGGTGGCTCGCGCTCTATACCGCCGTGAAGGCCTGCCTGATCCTGGTCGCGCTGCGGGGCGGGGTGGGGCTCGCCGACGCCGTGCTGCAGATCTGGACCGATTTCGACATCGCGACCTTCGGGGCGATCGTCAATTTCTGGTTCCTCGACCGGGTGCTGAAGCACAGGCCGCTATGATCGTGCCCTGCTGCGGCCTTGAACTGATCGAGCGGTTCGAAGGGCTGGGCGACGGCGACCGGACGGCGCCGGCCTTCCAGCCGTACCTTTGCCCGGCCGGCTATTGGACGCTCGGCTGGGGATCGATCCGCGACGCGGCGGGTGCACGCGTGACGCGCGACACGCCGGCGATCGACCGGGAGGACGCGGATGCGCTGCTCGCCCGCGACGCCGGCGCAGCTGCCGAGGCGGCGGCACGGCTTTCTCTGCCGCGCGTCCTCGACGTTCGGCAGCTCGGGGCCCTGACGAGCTTCGTTTACAACCTCGGGGCGGGCGCCTATCAGGCCTCGATTCTGCGGCGGCGGGTGCGCGCCGGACGCGACGGCGAGGCCGCCGACGAGTTCGGGCGCTGGGTACATGCACGCGGCCGCGTGCTGCCGGGGCTGGTGCGTCGGCGCGCGGCCGAACGGGCGCTGTGGCTGAATGGCGCGAAGGATGCCGTCAGACCAGCTCGATGCTGGTCGGAGCGAGAGGATTCGAACCTCCGACCCCCGCCTCCCGAAGACGGTGCTCTACCAGGCTGAGCTACGCTCCGGCATCCCGTGAGGCCGCCTATATAGCGTTCCGGCCGGGGACCCGCAAGCCGCCCCGCCGCGTCCCCTAATACGCCCGGTCGACAGCAAATTCGACGGCTTCGATCAGCGCCGCCTTGGCCGGGCTCGCCGGAAATACTTCCAGCGCCTGGCGCGCAACGGCGCCGTAGGCGTGGGCGCGGTCGATGGTGGACTTGAGCGCCCCGACCTTTTCCAGGAGCGCCGCCGCCCGGCGGAAATCCCCTTTCTTTTGCTCGAGATCCTCGAGAGTGCGGCGCCAGAATGCGCGCTGCTCCTCGTCACCCTGGCGGAAGGCAAGGACGACGGGCAGGGTGATCTTGCCCTCCCGGAAGTCGTCCCCCACCGTCTTGCCGAGCGTCGCCTGCTGCGCCGAGTAGTCGAGCACGTCGTCGATGAGCTGGAACGCGATGCCGAGATTGTGTCCGTAGGTCCGGAGCGCCTCCCGCTCGGGCCCGGGCCGGTCGGCCACCACCGCACCGATCTCGGCCGCCGCCGCGAACAGCTTGGCGGTCTTGGCGCGGATGACGGCGAGATAGTCATCCTCGGTCGTGTCCGTGTCGTTGGCGGTCACGAGCTGCGCCACCTCGCCCTCGGCGATCACGGCCGAGGCGTCCGAAAGAATGGCGAGCACGTCGAGCGAGCCGTCGGCGACCATGAGCTGAAAGGCGCGGCTGAACAGGAAATCGCCGACCAGGACGCTCGACTTGTTGCCCCAGACGGCGTTGGCAGTGGCGAGCCCGCGCCTGAGGTCGCTTTCGTCGACCACATCGTCATGCAGCAGGGTCGCCGTATGGATGAACTCGACCGAGGCGGCGAGCCCGATATGCCGGCCGCCCCGATAGTCGCAGAGCCGCGCCGCGCCCAAGGTGAGCATCGGTCGGAGCCGCTTGCCGCCCGCCGCGATGATGTGGCCCGCGAGCTGGGGAATCAGAAGCACAGGGGACTGCATCCGCTGCAGGATGACCTCGTTGACGCGGGTGAGGTCGCCGCGCGTCAGCGTGACCAGCGACTCGAGCGTCGGACGCGGGGGCTCGCCCCGGCCGCCTTCCAGGCTGACGACGACGCTCACCCTTCGGCTCCCGTGGCTGTTGACGCGATGGTGGAATGACGGGAGCATAGACCGGTCGCGGCGCGGGTCAAGCCGCCGCGCCGACCGCCGCCGGGCCGCCGAGATTTGCCACCGCGCGCGGAGAGGGCCGAATGAAGGAACTTCTGCGGACCAACGACACGGTGCTCCTGTCCTGGTTGACCGCCCTCCTGCGCGCCGAACGGATCGAGCCGGTCCTGTTCGATGCCTATACATCGGTGATGGAAGGGAGCATCAGCGCTATCCCGCGGCGGCTGATGGTGGCCGACGCCGACCATGCCCGCGCACGACGGATCATCGAGGATGCCGGCGAGGGCGCCCATCTCGCCTGACGAAACAACCGACGACGCGATCCTCGGAGGGCGCCTTGTCCTGCGCCAGCCGCGCGAAGGCTTCCGCGTCGCCATCAACTCCGTACTGCTGGCCGCAGCGGTCCCGGCCCATACCGGCGACGTGGTGCTCGAGCCGGGGACCGGCGTCGGCGCGGCAGCGTTCTGCCTTCTCAGCCGCGTCCCGGACTGCCGTGTCGTCGGGCTCGAGCTGCAGCCGCCGCTCGCCGCGCTGGCGCGCGACAATGCTGCGCGCAACGGCCTTGCCGACCGGTTCGAAGTGACGATCGGCGATGTCGCGACACCGTCCGCGCAAATCGGTGCTGGCCGTTTTCACCACGTCATGATGAACCCGCCCTATCTCGACCCCACCCGGTCGCGCGCGCCGCGCACGCCTGCGAACGCGGCGTCGATGGTCGAAGGCGCGGCGCCGCTTGCGCGCTGGATTGCCCTGGCGCTCCGCGCGCTGCGGGCGAAGGGAACCCTCACCCTCATCCATCGCGCCGACCGTTTGCCCGACATCGTTGCCGCACTCGACGGCAAGGCGGGCGGCATCGTCGTCTTTCCCCTCTGGCCTGAAGCCCAGAGAAATCAAGCGATTCGTGTGATCGTGCAGGCGCGCAAGGGAAGTGGCGCACCGTTCCGTCTGGCCGGCGGACTCGTCCTGCACGAGTCGGACGGTGCATACACGCGCGCGGCCGAGGCGGTGCTGCGCGGCGGTGCGCCCCTCGACATCTAGCGATCGCAACGGAGCGGCAAGGCGGTCGTCGCGCGAGAGCTTGGACGACCTAACGACATGATTGGCGAATCTCGAAATTCGATTGGCGAATCATCGATGAACAATTGAATCTCGCAGCGTTCGCGGTATATTGAGTGCGCCGGCAAATGGGTGCCGGCGCAAGCGGAGATACGACTATGGCTGCTCCGGCAAAGAAGGCCGCCAAGAAGACCGCCACGAAGAAGAAAGCGGCGCCGAAGAAGAAGAAGTAGTTTCCGACCGACCGAGGCGGACGGAACCGCGCCGCTCGCGGCGCGGTGGAAAATGAGGCGGCGGTCTGGGCATCCAGGCCGCCGCTCTTTTCATATCCGCGATCGCCGATCGCGCGGCCCGTCCTTGACCCGCGCCGGGCGCGCGGCCTAGAAGGCGGCATGTTGGGGTTTTCCAAGCTCCTCTTCCTCATCGTCGTGATCGTTGTCGTCTGGTACGGCTTCAAGTGGCTGGGGCAGTCGGGCACGACGCGCGTGCGCGACGATGCGCCCCGGCGCCGCGCGCGCAGCGCCGAGCGCACCGCGGTGAGCGCCGAGGACACGGTCGAATGCCCTGTCTGCAAGACCTACGTGCTCGCCCGCGATCCCGGCAATTGCGGCCGCAGCAACTGCCCCTATCCCGGCGGAAAGTGAAGGATTCCAAGGTACCGGGGTCGCCTTGACCGCCCTTGGGCCGGTGGGTAAGTTGCCGCCGCACGCCGGGATCCCGCCGATGACCGAAGCTTCCCCCGCGAGGACCTCGTTCCAGGGCCTGATCCTCGCACTGCAATCGTACTGGGCGGCGCAGGGATGCGTCCTCCTGCAGCCCTACGACATGGAGGTCGGGGCCGGAACGTTTCACCCAGCCACCCTACTGCGCGCGCTGGGCAAGGGCGCCTGGCGCTGCGCTTACGTGCAGCCGTCGCGCCGCCCGACCGACGGGCGCTATGGCGAGAATCCGAACCGGCTGCAGCACTACTACCAGTTCCAGGTGATCCTGAAGCCGTCGCCGGCGGACAGCCAGAAGCTCTACCTCGACAGCCTGCGCACGCTCGGCATCGACGCCACGCTGCACGACATCCGCTTCGTCGAGGACGACTGGGAAAGTCCCACGCTGGGCGCCGCCGGGGTCGGCTGGGAGGTGTGGTGCGACGGGATGGAGGTGACGCAGTTCACCTATTTCCAGCAGGTCGGCGGCATCGAGTGCGACCCGGTCTCGGTCGAGCTGACCTATGGGCTCGAACGGCTAGCGATGTATATCCAGGGCGTCGAGAACGTCTATGACCTCGACTTCAACGGCGCGGGCGTGAGCTATGGCGACGTTTTCCTGCGCGGCGAGCGCGAGTTTTCCGCCTATAATTTCGAGCACGCCAACACCGACAACCTGTTCCAGCAGTTCGCCTTTGCCGAGGGCGAGTGCGGCGCCTTACTCGCGCGCGACCTCGCCCTTCCGGCCTACGACCAGTGCATCAAGGCGAGCCATCTGTTCAACCTTCTGGACGCGCGCGGGGTGATCAGCGTCACCGAGCGCGCCGCCTATATCGGCCGCGTGCGCGCCCTCGCGAAGGGCTGTTGCGAGGCGTGGCTCGGGGACCAGGCGGCATAATGGCCGAGCTTCTGTTCGAACTTCTGTCCGAGGAAATACCCGCGCGGATGCAGGCGCGCGCCGCCGCCGACCTGGAGCGCGCCGTCACGGACCGGCTGACGGCGGCCAAGTTGGCCTACGACCACGCCGAGTCCTTCGTCACGCCGCGCCGCCTTACGCTGGTGGTCGAGGGCCTGCCCGACCGCCAGCCCGACGTGACCGAGGAGCGGCGCGGCCCCCGCGTCGGCGCACCCGACCAGGCGATCCAGGGTTTCCTCAAGGCCAACGGGCTCGCCACGATCGACCAGTGCGAGCGGCGCGAGGCCGGCAAGGCCGAGTTCTGGTTCGCCGTCATCGAGCGACCAGGGCGCCCGACTGCCGAGGTGCTGCCCCGGCTCCTGGAGGAGGGCGCGCTCGACGTGCCCTGGCCCAAATCAATGCGCTGGGGCGCGGGCACGGTCCGCTGGGTCCGGCCGCTGGTCAGCGCACTCGGCCTTTTCGACGGACGTGTCCTTTCCGGCACCTGTTTGGGCCTGCCGTTCGGCCCGACGACCCTGGGCCATCGCGTCCATCACCCGGAACCGGTGACCGTCGCCTCGTTCGCCGAGTACTGCGAGAAGTTGGCGGCGGCGCGGGTCGTGCTCGACCCGGCGGAGCGCCAGCGCCGTATCGCCGAAGGCGCCCGGGCCGCTGCATCGGCCGCGGGGCTTTCGGTCAAGGACGATCCGGCGCTGCTTGCCGAGGTGGCCGGGCTGGTCGAATGGCCGGTGGTAGTCATGGGCGCCATCGACGATCGCTTCATGGAGGTGCCGCCCGAGGTGCTGACCACGGCAATGCGCACCCACCAGAAGTATTTCGCCACGTTGAAGCCGGACGGAAGCCTGGCGCCGCGCTTCATCACCGTCGCCAATCTCGAAGCTCTCGACGGCGGTAAGGCCATCGCCGCCGGCAACGAGCGCGTGCTACGCGCGCGACTTGCCGATGCCCGCTTCTTCTGGGACCAGGACCGCAAGCGCAAGCTGGAGGACCGCGTCCCCGCGCTGGACGATATCGTCTTCCACGCCCGGCTCGGCACTTTGGGCGCCAAAATCGGCCGGCTGCAGACCCTGGCCGCGGAGCTTGCCGAACTCATCCCCGGCTGCGACCGCGACCTTGCGCGCAGCGCGGCGCTCCTCGCCAAGGCAGACCTGACGACCGGCATGGTCGGCGAATTTCCCGAGCTGCAAGGGATCATGGGGCGGTACTACGCGTTGGAGGAAGGCGAGAAACAAGACGTAGCCGAAGCCATCGCCGACCATTACGCCCCTGCCGGACCCAATGACCGCTGCCCGACGCGCCCGGTGGGCGTGGCGGTGGCGCTCGCAGACAAGCTGGACACGCTCTTCTGGTTCTTCGCCATCGACGAGAAGCCGACCGGCTCGAAGGATCCGTTCGCGCTGCGCCGTGCCGCCCTGGGCGTGATCCGGCTGATCCTGGAAAACCGCCTGCGCCTGCCGCCTGCGCGAGGCCTTCTCGCGCGCCCGTCAGGGCGAGGCGGTATCCCTTGCGCCCGCCGCCGCCGACCGGGTGACCGAGGAGTTGGTCGCATTCTTCGCCGACCGGCTGAAGGCGCATCTGCGCGAGCGCGGCGTGCGCCACGATCTGGTCAGCGCCGTCTTCTCATTGACCGGCGAGGACGATCTGGTGCGCCTCCTCGCCCGGGTCGACGCGCTCCAGCGCTTCCTCGGCACCGACGACGGCGGCAACCTGCTCGTGGCCTACCGGCGCGCCGCCAATATCGTGCGGATCGAGGAACGCAAGGACAAGGCCGCCTATGACGGCGCGCCGGACGAGGCTGCGCTGGTGCAGACGGAGGAGTCCGAGCTGCTCGCGAAGCTGCGCGAGGCCGAGGCCGGCGCTGCGGCGGCGCTGGACCGCGAGGATTTCGTCGCGGCGATGAGCGCTTTGGCCGCGCTGCGCCGGCCGGTCGATGCGTTCTTCGACCAGGTCACCGTCAACGCCGACGATCCGGCGCTGCGCGCCAACCGGCTCAGGCTGCTTTCGCGGATACGGGCGGTGATGAACCGGGTCGCCGACTTCGCGGAGATCGAAGGCTAGAACCCAACGCACCGAGGATCGGGAAGGTCACGATGGCGGACAAGTGGGTATATCGTTTCGGCGGCGGCAAGGCGGAGGGCCGCGCTGCCATGCGCGACCTTCTGGGCGGCAAGGGCGCCAACCTGGCCGAGATGTCGAGCCTGGGCCTTCCCGTGCCCCCCGGCTTCACCATCACCACCGACGTCTGCACCGCCTTCTACAAGAACGATCGGAAATACCCCGCCGGGTTGGAAAAGGAGGTCGAGGCCGCCCTCGCCCATGTCGAGAAGGAGGTTGGCGCCAAGTTCGGCGACGCCAAGAACCCCCTGCTCGTCTCGGTGCGGTCGGGCGCGCGCGCCTCGATGCCCGGCATGATGGACACGGTCCTCAATCTCGGCCTCAACGACGATACGGTGAAGGGGCTGATCGCGCGGTCCGGCGACACGCGCTTCGCCTACGATTCCTACCGCCGCTTTATCCAGATGTATGCGGACGTGGTGCTGGGCGTCGAGCACCACCAGCTCGAAGAACTGCTCGAGGACCTGAAGCTGGCGAAAGGCTACCGGCTCGACACCGACCTCAAGGCCGACGACTGGAAGGCGCTCGCCGGCCAGTACAAGGAGCGGGTGGAGGAAATCCTCGGCAAGCCCTTCCCGCTGAAGCCGCGCGACCAGCTCTGGGGCGCCATCGGCGCGGTTTTCGGAAGCTGGATGAACCAGCGCGCCATCGCCTACCGCCGATACAACAACATTCCGGAGGAATGGGGCACCGCCGTCACCGTGCAGGCCATGGTGTTCGGCAATATGGGCGACGATTGCGCGACGGGCGTCGCCTTTACCCGCGACCCGTCGACCGGCGAGAACCTGTTCTATGGCGAGTACCTGGTCAACGCCCAGGGTGAGGATGTGGTCGCCGGCATCCGCACGCCGCAGCATCTGACCGTGGCCGGCAAGGAGAAGGCCGAATCCGACCTGCCGGCGATGGAAGAGGTGATGCCCGAGGTGTTCGCCCAGCTCATGGACGTACGCGGCAGGCTCGAGAACCATTATCGCGACATGCAGGACATCGAGTTCACCGTCCAGTCCGGCAAGCTCTACATGCTGCAGACGCGGACCGGCAAGCGCACTGCCTCGGCGGCGCTCAAGATCGCGTGCGACATGGTGCGCGACGGGCTGATCGACGAGAAAGAGGCCGTCTCGCGCATCGAGCCGGAATTGCTCGACCAGCTCCTCCACCCGACGCTCGACCCCAGCGCCGAGCGCACCTTCCTCACCCGCGGCCTGCCCGCCTCGCCGGGCGCGGCGTCGGGCAAGGTGGTGTTCTCCGCCGACGAGGCCGAGGGGATGGCCGCGAAGGGCGAGGACGTGATCCTCGTGCGCATCGAAACGAGCCCGGAGGACATCCATGGCATGCACGCCGCCAAGGGCATCCTCACCAGCCGCGGCGGCATGACCAGCCACGCCGCGGTGGTGGCGCGCGGCATGGGCACGCCCTGCGTCGCCGGCGCCGGCGAGTTGGTGATCGACTACAAGACGAAGACGCTGCGCGTGCGAGACGTCACCGTAAAGGCGGGCGAGGTGATCACGCTGGACGGCGCCGTGGGAGACGTGATGCTGGGCGCCGTGCCGACGATCCAGCCGACGCTTTCGGGCGACTTCGCCACCTTGATGGAATGGGTCGACAAGGTGCGCCACCTCGGCGTGCGCGCCAACGCCGAGACGCCGGAGGACGCAATGACCGCCGTCCGCTTCGGCGCCGACGGGATCGGCCTGTCGCGCACCGAGCACATGTTCTTCGACGAGGACCGGATCGTCGCCGTGCGTGAGATGATCCTGGCGCAAGATGTCGAGGGCCGGAAGAAGGCCCTGGCCAAGATCCTGCCCATGCAGCGCGACGACTTTGTCGAGCTGTTCCGCATCATGGAGGGGCGGCCGATCACCATCCGCCTCTTGGACCCGCCGCTGCACGAGTTCCTGCCCCACACCGATGCCGAGTTCGCCGAGGTCGCCCGCTCGACCGGCGTGGAGGTCGAGGCGGTGCGCGCCCGCGCCAACGCGCTGCACGAGGCGAACCCGATGCTGGGCCATCGCGGCTGCCGGCTGGGCATCACCTACCCCGAGATCTACGAGATGCAGTGCCGCGCCATCTTCGAGGCGGCGGCCAGCGTGCAGAAGGAGGGCACCAAGGTCGTCCCCGAGGTGATGATCCCGCTGATCGCCACCAAACGCGAACTCGACATATTGAAGGCGATGGTCGACCGCGTCGCCGCCGAGGTGACCAAGGCGTCCGGCCAGAAGCTCGCCTATCTCGTGGGCACGATGATTGAGCTGCCGCGCGCGGCGCTCCTCGCCGGCCAGATCGCCGAAACGGCCGAGTTTTTCAGCTTCGGCACCAACGACCTGACCCAGACGACGTTCGGCCTGTCGCGCGACGATTCGGGAAGCTTCCTTGCCGCCTACGAAAAGGCCGGCATCTTCGAGAAGGACCCGTTCGTCACCCTCGACCGCGACGGGGTAGGCGAGCTGATGCGCATCGCCGCCGAGCGCGGCCGCGCAACCCGCCCGAATCTGAAGCTCGGCATCTGTGGCGAGCACGGCGGCGACGCGGCCTCCGTGCGGTTCTGCCATCAGGTGGGGCTCGACTACGTCTCGGCCTCGCCCTTCCGCGTGCCGATCGCCCGCCTCGCCGCCGCCCAGGCGGTGCTCGCCGGCAAGGACGATTTGGGGGTCAGCGCGACGGCGTAACCGGCGGGCGCACCGAGAGCCGCGCAGCACCCGACGTTAGCGGCCCGTCGGCGAGGTCGAGCCGCAAAAGCGCCATCCCGACGTCGCCGGCGGCCGAACGCATCTCCCCCGCCTCCACCCCGTCGCGCATGATCTTCGCGCCCGGCTCCGGCGTCGGACCGTCGATTGCGACCGGCATCAGCCGCTTCTTCACCAGGTCGCGGCGCTTCATGCGCGTCGTGACCTCCTGCCCGACATAGCATCCCTTCCCGAAATCGACGCCGTTCAGCCGGTCGGCGTCGCCCTCCAGCAGCAATAGCCGGTCCGCCACGAAATCGCGGCTGCCGTCCGGTAGCCCCAGGCGAATCCGCGCCGCGTCATACGACGCGAAATCCCTCTCCGAAAACCCCGCCTCCCGAAGCGCTGCGGCGCCGGCGTCGGCCGGCAGCGCCACCCGCGCGCCGATCTCCGCCATACGCGGATCGACAAAGGCAATCCCCCCGCCGAATTCCCGCGCCGTCCCTTCTTCATTCCCAAGCCCCAGCGCGTCCGCCGCGCCCGTACCGAACGCCGCGAAGATCGCGAACCCGTTCTCCGGCGCGACCGCGACCTTCGCCCGCAGCCTATAAATCGTCAGCCGCTTGATCAGGGCGTCGCGCCCGGCGGCCTCGCAATCCACGTAAAGCATGCCGCCCATCTCGAAGATGAAGAAGTCGAACAGATACCGGCCCTGCGGCGTGAGCAGGGCGGCGTAGATCGCCCGGTCCGGCGCCACCCTTTCGACGTCGTTGGTCACAAGCCCCTGGAGGAAGGCACGCGCCTCCTCCCCCTCGACGCGGACGAGCGCCCGGGCCGGCAACGGCACATAAGCGAGCGGTTCCATGACGGCCTCAAGTTGGGACGCCGGCCGCGCCGCGGCAAGGGTCGGCATGGCAATCCAGCGACCGCGACGGTATAACGCGCCGACCGGCGCGGGCACCCGCATGAAAATCCTGTTCGTCACCGCGAACCGACTTGGCGACGCCGTCCTTTCGACGGGACTCCTCGCCCATCTCGCCGCGCGTCATCCCGCGGCGCGGATCACGGTCGCGTGCGGGCCGGTTCCCGCGCCGCTGTTTGCCGACGCGCCGGGGGTGGAGCGGGTGATTCCCCTCGCCAAGCGCCGGCTGGCCGGACATTGGGCCGATTTGTGGTGCAAGACGGTGTCGACGAGGTGGGACCTCGTGGTCGACCTCCGCCGCTCCGCCGTCTCCCGCCTCGTCAGGACACGCGAGCGGCGCGTGCTCGGCTGGCCGGACCGGGGCCACCAGGTCGAGCGCCTCGCGAGCGTGCTCGACCTCGACCCTCCGCCGGCGCCTCGCCAGTGGATCGGCGCAAAGGCGGCCGAGGCGGCCGTGCCGCTCATTCCGCCGGGCGGGCCGGTCCTTGGCCTCGGTCCCGCCAGCAACTGGCCGCCGAAATCCTGGCCGGGGGCGCGCTTCGCCGCGCTCGCCGCTTCGTTGACCGGCCCGGATGGCATCATGCCCGGCGCGCGCGTCGCCGTGTTCGGCGCGGCCGACGAGCGCGAAGCCGCGCAGCCGGTCCTCGACGCGATCCCCGCCGCCCGGCGCATCGACCTGGTCGGCGGCGCGGATGTCGCGACAATAGCCGCCTGCCTCGCGCGGCTGTCGCTCTATGTCGGGAACGATTCCGGCCTCACCCACGTCGCCGCCGCGGTGGGCACGCCGACCCTCGCCTTGTTCGGGCCAAGCCGGCCGGAAATCTATGCGCCGTGGGGCGATCGCACCGCCGTCGCGCGCACGACCCTCACCTTCGATGAGCTGACCGGGCGGCCGGGCTACGACCACCGCGACCTCTCGATGCCGTTGATGGACACGCTCTCGGTCGACGCTGCCGTCGCCGCGGCGGTCGCGCTGTGGCGGCGCTGCCGGGGCGAAGCGGCATGACGGAGCCGCGTCTCTCGGCGCTGGTCGTCGCCCACAACGAGGAAGCGAGCCTCGCCGCATGCCTCGGCCGGCTGGGCTTCGCCGACGAGATCGTGGTGGTGCTCGACCGCTGCACCGACCGGTCGCGCGAGATCGCGGCGCGCTTCACCGACCGGCTGTTGGAGGGCGACTGGCCGCTGGAGGGGCCGCGACGCAACGCCGGCATCGCCGCCTGCACCGGCGACTGGGTGGTGGAGATCGACGCCGACGAGCGGGTCGGCCCGGCGCTGGCGGCGGAGATCCGCCGCACGATCACGGCCTCGAACCATGACTGGCACGAGCTCCCGGTCGACAACTATATCGGCCGGCGGCTGGTGCGCTACGGTTGGGGTGCATCCTACGGCACCTCGGCGGTGCCGCGCCTGTGGCGCCGCGGCGTGAAGGTATGGGGAGCCGAGCGCGTGCACCCGTCCATTGCGCTGAACGGCGCGAAGGGGCCGCGCCTCACCGCGCCGCTCGAGCATTACGTCGACCGCGACATCTCCGACATGATCCGCCGGCTCGACCGCTACACGACCCTGCGCGCCCGCGACCTGCGCGAGTCGGGCAAGATCGGCTCGTTCGGCCGCAATCTGCGGCGCATCTTCACCCGCTTCTACAAGTGCTACGTGCGGCGGCGCGGCTATCGCGAGGGCGGGTACGGCTTTTTGATCGCGCTGTTCGCAGGGCTCTATCCGATCCTCTCCTACCTCAAGGCGCGTCTCGAGGACGAATGACGCGAGTGCTGCACGCCATGGCGGGCGCGCCGGTCGGCGGGGCGGAGGAATCCTTCACCCGGCTGGCGTGCGCGCTGGCGCGGCGCGGCGTCGCCAGCTACGCGCTGATGCGGCCCGACGCGGCGCGCGCGGCACGGCTGCGCGAGGCCGGGTTGGAGGTTGCGGAGGCGCGGTTCGGCGGGCCGCTCGATCTCGCGACGCCGCGGAAAATGCGCCGTGCGATCGACGCCTGGAAGCCCGACATCGTCGTCACCTGGATGAACCGTGCGACCGCGCACTGCCCGCGCCGGCGCGGCGGCGACCGGTTCGTCCATGTCGGCTATCCGCATGGTTATTACGCCCCCAAATACTATCGCCGGTGCGACCGGCTGTTCGTGACGACCGAGGACATGGCGCGGTTCTACCGCGAGGCGGGCTGGCCCGCCGACCGCATCGACATCGTGCCCAACTTCGCGCCGGAGATCGCCGCGGAGCCGGTGAAGCGGGCGAGCCTCGCGACGCCGGAGGACGCGAAGCTGCTGCTCGCCCTCGGGCGGCTTCACGTCAACAAGGGGTTCGACACGCTGATCCGCGCGCTGGCGGCGCTGCCCGGCCACTACCTCTGGCTCGCCGGATCGGGTCCGCGGGACGCCGAGCTGCGCCGGCTGGCCGCCGAGCTGGGCGTCGCCGACCGCATACGCTTCCTGGGCTGGCGCACCGATGCGCCGGCGCTGCTCGCCGCCTGTGACGCATTCGTCTGCTCGTCGCGCCACGAGCCCTTCGGCAACATTATCCTCGAGGCATGGGCCGCCCGCGCGCCCATTGTCGCGGCGGCGAGCGAGGGGCCGGGTGCCCTGATCGCAGAAGGCGAGAGCGGGCTTCTGGTCCCCGTCGACGATGCGGCGGCGCTGGCCGCCGCCATCGCGCGCGTAACCGCCGATCCGGCCTTTGCCGCGTGCCTTGCCGCCGGCGGGCGGACGGCCTACGAACGCGGCTACACCGAGGAGGCGGTGGCGCGGCATACGATCGCGGTGCTCGCCCGGATCGCGGGTTGAAGCTGCGGCCCCCAGCGGTCATCATCGGGGCCGGCGCCCGTGGCCGGGCGTTGACCTGCGGAAGGCGCGGCAAGGAAAGGAGGCATCCGTCTTGGCGGAACGATATGACCTGATCGTCGCGGGCGGGGTATGCGTCGGCCCCGGCGGGCGCGTCGAGGCGGATGTCGGCGTGCGCGCCGGCAGGATCGCGGCCATCGGCAAGCTCGACCCCGCCGCGGCAGACCAAGTGATCGACGCCAAGGGGCTCCACGTCCTGCCGGGCGTGATCGACAGCCAGGTCCATTTCCGCGAGCCCGGCCTGGAGCACAAGGAGGACCTTGCCACCGGCACGCGCGCGGCGGTGCTGGGCGGCGTCACCGCCGTGTTCGAGATGCCCAACACCAACCCGAATACCGACAGCGAGGCGGCGCTCAACGACAAGCTCGCCCGCGCGAAGGGGCGCGCCTGGTGCGACCACGCCTTCTTCGTGGGCGCGACGGCAGAGAACGCCGACGCGCTCGGCGAACTGGAGCGTCTGCCCGGCTGCGTCGGCGTCAAGATGTTCATGGGAAGCTCGACCGGCACGCTGCTGGTCGCCGACGATCCGACCGTCGCGCGGGTGCTGAAATCCGGCCGGCGGCGCATGGCCGTCCATTCCGAGGATGAGGACCGGCTGCGCGAGCGGTGGAAGCTGGTCGAGGCCGGCGCCGACGTGGCGCGCCACCCCGAATGGCGGGATGTCGAGACCGCCGCGCGCGCGACGCGCCGGCTGCTTTCCCTCGCGCGCGACGCCCGGCGGCGGGTCCACGTGCTGCACGTCTCGACCGCCGACGAGCCTGCCCTGCTGCAGGAGGCGCGCGACATCGCGACATTCGAGATCACGCCGCAGCATCTGACGCTCGCCGCGCCCGAATGCTACGCGCGGCTCGGCACGCTGGCCCAGATGAACCCGCCGATCCGCGACGGACGCCATCGTGACGCGCTGTGGCGCGCGGTCGCGAGCGGGCTGGCCGACGTGATCGGGTCGGACCATGCGCCACACACGCTGGAGGAGAAGGCGCGCCCCTATCCCAAGAGCCCGTCGGGCATGCCGGGCGTGCAGACCCTGCTGCCGGTCATGCTCGACCACGTCGCGGGCGGGCGGCTTACCCTCGAACGGCTGGTCGACATGGTGTGCGCCGGCCCGGCGCGGGTCTACGGCGCGGCGTGCAAGGGCCGCCTCTCGCCCGGCTACGATGCGGACCTCACATTGGTCGACCTCGCCGCCAAGCGCACGGTCACGAACGACTGGATTGCGACGCGCGCCGGCTGGTCGCCATTCGACGGGATGGAGGTGACCGGCTGGCCGCGCGCCACCATCGTGCGGGGCCACGTGGTGATGCGCGATGACGAGGTGCTGGGCGCGCCGCTGGGTGAACCCGTGCGGTTCCTGGAAACGCTGTAGGGGAGGCGTGATGGCCGAGACGTTCCGGGCCCTGCTGCTCGAACAGGGCGAAAAGGCGCCGACCGCTCGGATCCGGACGCTCGCCGAGTCGGACCTGCCCGAGGGCGACGTGACGGTCTCCGTCAGCCATTCCGACCTCAACTACAAGGACGGGCTAATCCTCGGCGGGCTGGGCGGGCTGGTGCGGACCTATCCGCACGTGCCGGGGATCGACTTCGCCGGCACGGTCGCCGAATCCAAATCCGACGCATTCAAGCCGGGCGACCGGGTGATCCTGACCGGCTGGCGCGTCGGCGAGACGCATTGGGGCGGGTATGCCGAGCGCGCCCGCGTGAAGTCCGACTGGCTGGTGAAGATGCCCGAGGGGCTCGACCCCGCGCACGCCATGGCGCTCGGCACCGCAGGCTTCACCGCAATGCTGTCGGTCATGGCGCTGGAGCAGGCGGGCGTGACGCCGGACGCGGGCGAGGTGCTGGTGACCGGTGCGGGCGGCGGGCTCGGCGGCATCGCCATCGCGCTGTTGGCGAAGCGGGGCTATCAAGTGGTCGCCGCGACCGGACGGGCGGCCCATGCCGAGCGGCTGAAGGCGCTGGGCGCGGCTTCGGTAATCGACCGCGCCGAGATTTCCGGCAAGCCCCAGCGGCCACTCGCCTCCGCGCGCTGGGCAGGCTGCGTCGACGCGGTCGGCGGCGCGGCGCTGCCCCAGGTGCTGGCGGCGATGAAGTACGGCGGAGCGGTCGCCGCCTGCGGCAATGCCGGTGGCGTCGCGTTCGAGACCACGGTTCTGCCCTTCATCTTGCGCGGGGTGCGGTTGATCGGGATCGATTCGGTCATGTGCCCCAGGGCGCAGCGCGAGGCGGCGTGGCGGCGACTCGCCGCCGAAATGCCGCGCGACAAGCTGGACGCGCTGACCACCACCGTCCGGCTCGACGACGTGCCGGCGCTCGGTGCCAAGATCCTGGCGGGCGAGACCGAGGGCCGCATCGTGATCGCCATGGACAAGGCGCATTAACCGTCTTCGTTCAGGATCGGTTAGGCACGACGTCGCATAATCGCCGACGGGCGGCACGGCGCCGCCCGGGGCCGGGCCGGAAACCATGCGTCATATTATGAGGTCGGCCGTCTTCGCGGGCCTCGCGCTCGCCCTCGCGGGCTGCGCCGACGCCGAGGCGCTGCACGGCGGGCTGAACCCGCTGCAGGAGGCGTTCGGCTGGAACGCGGAGAAGCTCGCGCGCGTCAACTGGCTGGCGCCGCTGCCCTATACGCCCGAGCCGCGCTACTGCTACCGCACGCTGGCTGCGGCCGATTGCTATGTGCGCCCGCAGCCCGACGCGACGAACCGCCTGGTCGGCTACGCCGGACCGCCGCCCTATTGAGTTCAGCGCGTGCGCGATTCGACCGCGGCGTCACGGTGCGCCTGACGGTCGATGGCGGCGGCGCGGATCGCCTTCTGCAGCTTCTCGAAGGCGCGCACCTCGATCTGGCGCACCCGTTCGCGTGAGATGCCGTATTCCTGCGACAGCTCCTCGAGGGTCGAAGGCTCGTCCTTGAGGCGCCGCTCGGTAAGGATGCGCCGCTCGCGCTTGTTGAGGTTCTTCATCGCGGCCGTCAGCATCTCGCGCCTTCCGTCCAGCTCTTCGCGCTCGGCGAGCACCGTTTCCTGCGAATCCAACTCGTCGACCAGCCAGTCCTGCCATTCGCCCTCGCCCTCGGCGCGGAGCGGCGCGTTGAGCGAATGGTCGGGCGCGGCGAGGCGGCGGTTCATCGACACCACGTCGTCCTCCGGCACCTCCAGCCGCTTGGCGATCTCCTTCACGCTTTCGGGCGAGAGGTCGCCCTCCTCGATCTCCTGGAGCTGGCCCTTGAGCTTGCGCAGGTTGAAGAACAGCTTCTTCTGCGCCGCCGTGGTGCCCATCTTCACCAGCGACCAGCTATGCAGGATGTATTCCTGGATCGAGGCGCGGATCCACCACATGGCGTAGGTGGCGAGGCGGAAGCCGCGGTCGGGATCGAAGCGGCGCACCGCCTGCATCATGCCGACATTGCCTTCGCTGATCAGCTCGCCCAGCGGCAGGCCGTAGCCGCGATAGCCCATGGCGATCTTGGCGACCAGCCGCAGATGGCTGGTGACGAGCTGGTGCGCGGCTTCGGTGTCGCCGTGCTCGCGCCAACGCTTGGCCAGCATGTATTCCTGGTCGGCGCCCAGCATCGGAAATTTGCGAATCTCCTGCAGGTAGCGGGCGAGATTCGTTTCCGGACTGACCTTGGTCAGACTTGGCAATCGTGTATTCATTCGTGTGCCTTCCCCCTGGCCGGACCCCGCGCCCGTCGCGCTTCCCCCTTCAGGGCGGCCGTTCTAGTAGGTTCATACGGGGTTAACGATGGGTAAATGGGCCCGTTCCAGGTTATATAGCCTCTAAGCAGAGCTCTAACGTATTCATGGATGAAGGCGAATCTTTGACGAAATCAAGGCGTTCGCCGGTGGCCGGGTGGACGAAGCCGAGCCGGAAGGCATCGAGCGCCTGGTGGCCCAGCGCGGCCACGGCGGGGATCGCGGCCGCGGCCCCATGGCGCCGGGCCGCCTGCGCCCCGCCGCCATAGGTCGTATCGCCCACCACGGGGTGGCCGATCCGCGCCATATGTACACGAATCTGGTGCGTCCTTCCCGTCTCCAGCTGGCATTCCACGAGAACTCGCCGCCCGTCCCACGCGCCGTATCACGCGATAATTGGTGGCCGCCGGCTTCCCCCCTTTTTCCACCACCGCCATCTTCTTCCGGTCGTGCGTTGCCCGCCCGATATTGCCCTCGATGCGCCCCTCGGCCGGGCGCGGGGTACCCCATACCAGCGCGCGGTAGACGCGCGTCACCGTGTGGCCCGCGAACTGGGCGGCGAGGTCGCGATGCGTCTCGTCGTCCTTGGCAACGACCATCAGCCCGGACGTGTCCTTGTCGAGCCGATGGACGATGCCCGGCCGGCGCACCCCGCCAATGCCCGACAGCGACGCGCCGCAATGGGCGAGGAGCGCGTTGACCAGCGTGCCGCGCGTCGCGCCGGGCGCCGGGTGGACCACCATGCCGGCCGGCTTGTCGAGGACGACCAAGTGCGCGTCCTCGTAGAGGATGTCGAGCGCGACCGCCTCGGGCACGGGCTTGGCCGGCGCAGGCGGCGGCACGACCACGTGGAATTCCTGGCCCGGTTTGACCCGGTAGGACGGCTCGGCTATGGTCGCGCCGGCCTGCGAGACATGGCCCGCCGCGATCAGCGCCTGGGCTTGGCTGCGCGACAGGCCGGGCACCCGGTCGGCAACCAGCCGGTCGAGCCGGGCGCCCGCAGAGGCCGGCCCGGCCGTCACGCGGTGCGTGCGGCCGTCCCCTTCCGTGCTCATTCCGGCGAGAGACCACAAATCATGGCGATGCTCAAGGGGCTGGTCGTCGTTCTCGGCGTGCTGATCGTCGTCGCGCTCGGCGTGATCGCGGTCACGGTGGCGACCCGCGTGTCGGCGCCCACGAAACCCGCCGCGACCGCATCTGCCAGCGCGGCGGCGCTCACCGGCGCGTTCGGCAATGTGCGCGTTGCCCTGCCGGCGGGCGCGCGGGTGCTCGAAACCCACATCGAGGGCGGCCGGCTGGTGCTGCGAGTCGCCAGGCTGGACGGCAGCGAGGCGGTGCTCGCCTACGATTTGGCGACGGGCCGCGAAGCCGGAGCGATCGAGCTCACGACCGCGCCCGCGGGCACGAAATAGACGCTACTGCACCTTGTGGCGGATCGGCTTCATCGAGTGCAAGTACATCACCACCGCGTCGAGATCGCCGGGCGTCATCTTGGCGAAGTGACTGTACGGCATCGGTACGCCCATCTTGCGGCCGGTAATGTGGATGCCGGTGGTGATGACCTTCTTGATCTGGTCGTCCGTCCAGTTGCCGATGCCGGTTTCCTTGTCGGGCGTGATGTTGGCCGACATGATCACGCCGCCGCCCGGCTGCTCGAACGGGAACCCGCCAGCGCCGAGCGAATTCTCGAAATCGTAGCGGCCGCGCACCTGCGGCGTGTGGCATTCCAGGCAGTGGGCGAGCGGGCCCGCGATGTAGGCGCCATACTCGACCGTCGCTCCGCGCGGCGGCGCGGCAACGTGGCCGGCCGGCGGCGGCGCGTGCAGCGGCATCTTGTAGTTCGACCGCACGACCTGGTGCTTGATCGGCTTGATCGTGCGCAGATAGGCGACGAGCGCATTCACGTCGTCGTCGCCCATGCGGTTGTAGAACTCGATCGGCATGGGCGGGCCGATGACCGTATTGTCCGGCCGGCGGCCGTCACGGATGGCGTTGCGGATCTGCTCGTCCGTCCAGCCGCCGATGCCGGTCGCCTTGTCCTGGGTGATGTTCTGGCTCACTGCGTGGAATACGGGCGAGGTGAACACGAACCCGCCGGCATAACGCATGCCCCGGCCGGGCGGGCCCGGGATGGTGTGGCAGTCGTCGCAGCCGACGATAGCGTTCATCAGGTAGGCGCCGCGTTCGACCGGCGTCTCGGCCGCGGCGAAGCCGGCGTGGAACAGCAGCGCGGCGGATACGAGAAGAGAACCGGCGTGGAACGCGCGCCCTATCGCGACATGCATCGTAGCCCCCTAATCCCTCCCCGCCGCGAAATCGGGCGGGTTCGACGGAATAAGAGCAAACGCGGCGTTTCGCCGCAACGAGCTTGCTGCGGCCACTGTGGATAACCGGCCGCGATGGGACGCTTGATCGCCGCCCGCCCTTGCCCTATGTGTTGGCCGCCGCGTCCCCTTCGTCTAGTGGCCTAGGACGTCGCCCTCTCACGGCGATAACAGGGGTTCGAATCCCCTAGGGGACGCCAGTGTTTTTGCCCTTCCCGACCCCTCTGTACGGCATAGATACGGCATAGCGCCCCCTCGGGAGGCCGAATTCAGCCCCAAAAAGCGAACGGCCCGCGCGATGGCGGGCCGCTCAGGTTGCCGGGTGCGGCGGCCAGTTATGGCGCGCCGGTGAGCGCCATCCGAGCAGGTGCAGGGACCGCGGCCGGATCCTCGTCCATCGCTTCGCGCGCCATCGCCCACGATGCGGCACGATCTTGTTCCGGGATCGCCGCCCAGTACTCGGCCGTCCACGGCGCCACAATCGACATGGCTTCCGCATAGCGCATGCCTTTCGCGTCCAATATCCACACCACAAGTTCTCCCCCGAACCGCAGGAACTCCGCCTCGGCTTCGTCGCGGTTGAAGTACCGTCCGTAGTCATCGAGCGTCCAGATCGTGCGGGGCGCACCATTCGGCACTTCGATGGGGCTCACCTCATCAAGCGTCAGGCCGGCTCGGCGCACGTCGAGCTCGCACGTATAGAAAGCCCTCATGGCTTGGTAGATCGTTTGCATCGGGACCTCCCATCAATGTCACGTCCCGAATATGGGCGCACGCGGCCCGCGCGTCAATACCTAAGTTATTGATTTTATGTATGTTTTTGCGCATATCGCGACCCGACAAACCCGACAAGATCGAGGGCCGGCGCGGTGCCTGGCGGTGTTCGTCGCATGGACGGCGCCCGACGGTGGCGGCTCATTCGACCCCTGCCCTCCGGCCCCCCGGCATGCCCCTGCGCGCGTTACCGAAAACGCCGTCAAGCCCACTCCGAAAATTGCTGGTCGCCGAAAACCCTTTTGGTTCAACCAGGTACGTGGCATTGACAATTCCTCCCCTCGTTCTCATACTTTCATCAGCGCCCGACATCCGCGGCACGACTTGTGACGGCGAGAAAATCGGGCAGGGCGCGCTCCCGCCTCGCCAGCGACCTGTGAAAAGCCCGCACCAACGTCTCCGTGCCCTCTGGGCACGCGGGGCAACATGCGGCTTTGGAGCGCTGGCGATGGACGCGATGATTTCCGAACAAGTGGCGGGCGCAGTAGCGCGGCCCGCAAAGAGCCCCGTCGATGGGGCTGCCAAGCTTGCCTACACGGTCGAGGAAGCGGCTGACGCCGCGGCGATCGGCCGAACCAGTCTTTACCGAGCCATCAAGGATGGCGAACTGCGCGCGCGAAAGCACGGGCGCCGCACCGTGATCCTGCGCGCCGATCTCGAAAATTTTCTCACGAAGCTTCTCCCCGTGGCCGCCTAGCGCCGCCCGTCTTTCCCGCGCGCAGAGCACCGCGCGCAGCGTAGTGGTACCCGCCAATGTCCAGAGTTCCTGTCTTCCGAAATTCCGATCCGGTGCAAAGCGCCGGCAGCGCCCCGTGCCTTCCCCCTTGTTGTCGGAACCTGTCGGTCGGCACGGGGCGCCTTCCCTTCGCGGGCTCCGTGCGATGAGTGCCGTGGCCATGGCGCCCGCGGCGGCTGAGTTCTGGGAAATGAACGCGCACGACGTGGCGTTTTTCCAGGCCAACCCGACCCGCAACTGGCACCTCCGCTGGGCATGCCAATTCGAGCGCAACCAGATCGGTGCCGAGCCGACCGATCGCGTTATCGTCGTGTCGCAGCGCTCGCCCGACGCGCGGTGGGTTCTCAACCTACGCGACGACGTGCTCGACCCCGCCGACAGCGACGAAAACGGCGCCCGCATCGCTGCGTACGCTAACGCGAACCTTGTCGCGCGCGACGCGGCTCCGGCCGGAGGTGCCGCGTAATGGCTCGCATCCCCTCCGTCTTCTACCAGCAGGCCAATTCGTCGCCGATCGGCGACGCGATCGGCAATTTCACCCGATCCATGATTGCGCTGCCCGGGCCGGACGAGCGCGCGCAGAAGGTCGCACAGGCGCGCTACTACCAGGCGCTCACCGATCAGGCACACGCGTCCGTCGCGGCCAAGCAGCAGCAGGAACAGGCGGCGACGAACCTCGGCGATGCGATCCGCCACATCGCGCAGAACTCGCAGGCGGCGTCCGATCCGGCGCTCGTGGGCTGGACCGAACCGGGTAATGCGTGGGCGGACCCGCAGTCTCGGTTCAACGCGCAGGCCCCCGCTATCGCGACGGCGAATGCCGCGTCGGCGCACCCGCAGCCGATCGGCGACGTTTACCGTTCGACCTTGGCCGTGATTCCCGATGCGAGCCCGGCGATGCAGGACCGATTCCTGGCGGCCAGCGGGCACCCGATTACGCTGACCGAAGCGAAGGGCCGCGATTATGCGCTCAACGCCGACAACCTCCCGGCGCTGCCGGTGGAGCGCCGCGTCGCGCTCGGCGCGCAGCCGAACGACTCGCAGGAAAAGGCGTTGATCGTGGGCGGTCTTCCGGCGACCGACCAGCGCACGTTCGCGCTCGGCCCGCAGGCGTTCGGCCCGACAAAGTCGCAGATCAAAGGCGGCATCCTGCGCCACATGCCGCTGGACAAGCAGCAGTCGGCCGTGCTGCCGCAATCGTCGTCCGCGCCACGCGAGGCGTCGAACGCGCAGATCACGCAGGCCCGCAAGACGCTCGAACGTCTCGGCCTCAATTCCGAAGCGATCCGCACGGCGAGCCAGCCGATGCTACCGAATGGCATGCCCAATCCCGATTACCAGCCGCGCGTCGGCCAGCTTGTCACCCTTGCGACCAAGCGCCTGGTCGGAGTCGACGATCCCGGCTTCGAGGATGTGTGGAACCGCGTCTATGGCACGACCACCCCGAAGTCCTGCCGCGCCGACCGGGCCGGTTCCCTGTCCTCGGAACCGGGCCAAGCGAGCCCTACACCCCCGGCGCTGGGCCGGTTGAGCCGCCGACAAGCAAGGGACCGGACGGGAAGGTGCAGATCGACCCGAGCAAGCTCAAGGTCGGCCAGCGCTACACGATCGGCGGTAAGACCTACACCTGGGATGGCAAGAACTTCGTTGCGGCGGGGCAATGACCGATGGCCGCCGCGACACTATCGCTCGATGACGCCAACGCTCTCTTGGCCGCGCCGGCGGCGCCCAGCGCGCTGAGCCTCGGCGACGCCAATGCGCTTACTCGCGCCGGCCGAAGGCGGAAGGGTGCGGCAAAGCCGGCCTTGGCCGTGCTCACCGATTACCGCCTGGCGTTCCGGCCCGGCGATTCCGCTTCGTACCGGGGAGCGCGATTCCTCCCACAACCGCGCCGGCCGCACCGGCACTGCGGCCGAGCACCGGTCCCAACTGGTTCGTGCGCCAAGGGATCGCCACGCCCGACAGCCCGATCGGCCTGCACGGGCTCGAAGGTTTGGTGAAGCCCATCGAGGATTGGGCGACGCGCGAGTTCACGACGCATCCGGCCAACGACCCGCTCGGCGATCGGCGAAGTCGAGCCGCCGGCGATCCTGCATCCACTGCGGCCGAGCCCTCAATCCGACGCTGAAGGCGATCGTGCAGTCCGATGCGGACGTGCAGAAGCGCGACCGAGGAGTACGGCCCGCTCAGTCCCGGAAGTCGGACAGGCGATCCTCGAGAACCCGCTTGCCACCGCGTTCATGCCGGGCGAGGGCCTGGCGCGCGGCCCGAACGTTCTCCTGCACGAGGCGCCGGCTCGGCGCACGCACTGCGCCCGGCGCACGCACGGCGCTCGGCGCACGCACGGCGCCCCCGCGGCCCGAACCCCAGCCGACCGCTCCGGCGGACAGCGGCCCGCAGACGCGGAGCCGCCGCCAGCCGAGCCTGCGACCCCCACCGGGCCGGAGACCGCACCAGCGGCCACAGCGCCGCAGCCGGCCCCCGCCGGAATGCCGACCACGCTGAGTCCGGACGAGGCAAGCGCGATCCTGAACGGCCGGGTGTTCACCCCCCGCGGCACAGCCGTCGACACGACGCTCGGCGTGGTCGACGCATCGAAGTTGGTCACGAGCCACACGCCCGACCTGACGGTGAATCCGTCCTATCCGGCCGAACTGCAGCCGCGCGACCGCGCACGGGCGGCCAGCGGTGAGCAGATCGCCAACATCGCCGGCAACCTTCGGCCCGAGCTGTTGGGCAGCGGTGCCGACGCCACGACCGGCGCCCCGATCGTCGGCCCCGACAACGTGGTCGAGTCCGGCAATGCGCGCGTGCTGGCGCTGCGACGCGCCTACCAGGGCGGCGGCGCGGACCGTTACCGCGCATGGTTGGAGGGCCAGGGGTTCGACACGTCAGGCATGAGCGAGCCGGTCCTTGTTCGACAGCGCACGACGGAAATGACGCCCGAGCAGCGCGCGCAGTTCACCCGCGAGGCGAACGAGCGCACGACGGCGAGCATGGGCACCGCGGAGCAGGCGAGCGCCGACGCGGCCAATATGCCGACCTCGATGCTCGACGCCTACAAGGGCGGCGACATCACCGCCGCGGCCAATCGCGACTTCGTGCGCGGCTTCGTCAACTCGGTCGTGCCGGCCGCCGACCGCGGCTCGGTCTACACGCGCGAAGGCGGCCTGTCGCAGGACGGCCTTCGGCGCCTCGAAAACGCGGTCTTCGCAAAGGCGTACGGCGATCCCGAGCTCCTGGCCGCGCTGCGCGAGGACCAGGACGCGGGTTTCAAGAACATCGGCAACGCCATGACGGACGCGGCGCCCGCGTGGGCGAAGCTCCGGTCGCTCGCGGCGCGCGGCGACGTGCCCCCGGCCATGGACATCACGCCGGCGCTGCGCGAGGCGGTCGGGATCGTGCGGCAGGCGCGTCGCCTCGGTCAGCCCGTGCGCGACATCCTCAGCCAGGGCGACATGTTCGGCGGCCCGACACGGCCGGAGACGCTGGACCTGTTGCGGCTCATGTTCGCGGACGACAAGCTATCTCGCCCGGTGTCGCGCCAGCGGCTCGCCGGCGCGCTGCGCTACTACGCGGACCAGGCGGCGAAGGCCGAAACGGGACCGTCGCTCCTGCCGGGTGCCAAGCAGGCGACGCCGCGCGACATCCTGGCGCTCGCCGGCACGAAGGGCCAAGGCGGATTGCTCGACGCGCTGCCGCCCGCCGCCAAGTCACGCGTGCCCGATACGCTTTCGCTCGACCAGGCCAACGCGCACCTCGGCACGGACCTCCCCGAGACGGCCGCCATGGAGCCGGGCGCGAACTACCGCGGCATGCGGCGCGACACGTACGAGCCGGACGTACCGACCGCGGCGTCGCCCAAAGATGTGCTGCGGCGCGAGTCGATCCTGCGCGACCTGATGAAGGCGCTCGGCGTGCCGCTCTATGAGGGCCGGATTACCGGCAAGGGAACGCTCGGCTTCTACCGCAAGGGTATCGAGGAAGTCCGGGTGAAGCGGCCCAGCGACATCGAGACGGCCGCGCACGAGATCGCGCACCTGCTGGATGACCGGATCCCCGAGATCAGGGCGCAATGGCGCCCGGCCACCGCCGCGAACAAGACGATCCGCGACGAGCTGCGCGGCGTGAGCTACGACAAGAAGAAGCTCTACGAGGGCTTTGCCGAGTTCGTGCGGCTTTGGGCGACGCAGCCTGAGGAAGCCGCGGCGCGGGCGCCGAAGTTCACCGCGTGGTTCGACGACTTCGTGAAGCGCTCGCCCTACGGCCCCGCGCTTCTCAAGATGCGCGAAGGCATGACCGCGTGGTTCGATCAGGCGGCGCTCGACCGTGCGCGTTCCAAGGTCGGGCTGGCCGAGGACATCAACGGCGGCCTTGTCCGCCTGGGCGACCGGTTCCGCCAATCTGTCGTCGACGATCTGCACGGCATCTACGAGGCCGAGCGGAAGATCACCGGCAAGACGGCACCGGCCGGCGCGTACGAGACGGCGCGGCTCACCCGCGGCAACCGCGCCGTGGTCGAAGGCGCGCTGACGCTCGGCGTGCCGAAGGAGATGGCGGACGGTTCTCACACGTTCGAGGGCAAGGGCCTCGAACAAATCCTTTCCCCCGTGGCCGATCGGCTCGACGACTTCCTGATGTATGCGGTCGGGCGCTCGGCCAACGAGCTGATGCGTCAGGGCCGCGAGCACCTGTTCACCCGTGCCGAGGTCCAGGGGATGCTCGCGCTGCGCCGGCCGGAGTTCGACCGCGCCTTCGACGAATATCAGACGTGGAACAACGGCATCCTCGACTTCGCGCAGGCGAAGGGGCTCATCAATCCGGCCGTCCGCAAGCTCTGGAAGCGCGCAGAATATCTGCCGTTCTACCGCGTTGGGGAGCCGGCCGGATCGTTCTCGCCGGTGCAGGGAGATTGGCGCGGCATCAAGGCGCTGACCGGCGGCACCGACAACCTGCGCGACGTGCTGCAGAACATCATCCGCAACGCCGCCACGCTGATCGACGCCGCGCTGACCAACGAGGCGCGCGTGAAGGTGGCCGACCTGGCGGGCAAGCCGGGCGGCGCGAAGATCATGGTGCGTATCCCGACCGAGGAACGCGCGGTTCGCGTTCACCCCGAGGAAGTCCGGCGGTCAATTCTCGAAGCGCTCGGCGTGCGCAACATGCACGAGCTCGACCCGGAAATTCAGCAGACCATCGACGAGATCGTGCGCGGCATGCGGCCCCTCGCGACGTTCCTTCTCAAGGGCGAGGCGCCGTCCGGCCGCAATGTCGTGGCCGTCATGCACAGCGGCAAGCCGGCGTATTACGAGGTCGCCGACCCGATCCTCTACCGAGCACTCACGTCGCTCAAGCGGCCGGCGCCAAATTGGGTCGTGCGCGTGCTGGCCGTGCCGCGCCGGATCGGACAGGCGTCAGTCACACTGGCGGCCGACTTCGTGGCGGCCAACATCGCCCGCGATACGATCATGGGCGGTATCATGTCCCGCCACGGCTTCCGGCCGATCATCAACTCGGCCATCGGCTTCAAGTCGCGGCTGCTTCGCGACCAGAACTATCGGGACTACATCGCCAACGGCGGTGGCTTCGCGTCTTATCTGATCGACGACCGGAACTTCCGCGCGCACCTCGATCGCTTCTACACCCGCAAGGGCATCGACCCCAAGACGGTGCTCGACACGCCGCGCAAGTTGCTGATGGCGGTCGAGCGGATCGCCGACGCCTTCGAGATGTCGACGCGCGCTTGGCGAGTATCGCCGGGCGATCCAGCGCGGCGAGAACCCGCGGCATGCGGCCTACTCGGCCCGCGAAGTGTCGACTGACTTCGCGATGCGGGGC
>CAWGHZ010000006.1:0-773357 GCA_963822575.1 uncultured Alphaproteobacteria bacterium
ACATGCCAGGCGACGCCCTCGAGCCCGGCCTGTGTTTCAGCACCCAATCGGGACCCCATCCCGAATGCCGCCGAACGCGTTGAAGTTGCATGAAAAATTCCTGAGGCGCCAGGGTCCCAATCGGCGCCGATAGGGACCCCGCCTCCGGGCCGGTTCCTGTAATAACATCAAAGACATAAGCGCGACTTTGACGGGGTCCCTGTTGGGCACTTATCTACAGTGCTGTGCGCCTCGATGAATTTGCCGGCGCAGTCCTCGAAGCTGACCCCACGGGCTCGCGCGAGCCGAGCGGCAGCCCGCGCCTCATTGCGCTTGTCGATCGGGTCGATACCATCGAGCAGTAGCCGACGCGCCTCGCGCGCCCTCTCCCTCGCGTCCTTTAGTGATACCGTTTGGAGCGGACCGAGACCCATGTGGCCTGGGCGCCCGTCGAGCATGTAGCGGAACAGCCAAGCCTTCGTGCCGACCTCCGAGATCTGTAGCCACAGGCCTCCGCCGTCACCATATCGGCCCGGCTTGTTGAGGGAGCTAATTTGAACTGCCGTGAGCTTATTGGCAGCACGCATCTATCAGCCGACTATCCAGAGGTTTCCCAGCCCACATTTCTGCCTACAAACGCGAACTGGCTTTTACCGGAATATGCCGGAAACGTCCAGATGGGTCATCCTGCGCAGTGCATTGATTTCAGGTCGAGACTCGGAACGAACCGGAACTGGCCGGACGCCCCGGAAACGGACTCTCCCTCCGCCATCTCTCGGCTTACCGACTTTCTCCGATACGCCGGCACGGCCGCCAATCCGCGCGAAATTGGGGAGGGCGCGACCGACGTTCCGAACCGAGCCCAAGCCTGAGGGCGCCATCGGCCGCGGTGTCCGTTCTCTGAGGGCGGAAGCCCTCGACCGCGTTGAGCCACGATGCGCTGGTCGGGTGAAGTGGAAGGTGACGCGGGGATGGTGGTCGAGCCAGGCCATCGCCTTGGGGTGCTTGTGGGCAGCATAGTTGTCGCGGATCACGTGGATGTCCTTCTTCGGCGGCACGGCGCGTTCGATGGCATTGAGGAAGCGGATGAACTCCTGATGCCTGTGGCGTTGCATGCATCAGCCGATGACCTTGTCCGGCCCGAGCGGCCGGACGCGGGACGGCCGCGTCTTGTCGCGCAGCAGCCCTTCGACACCCTCTTCCATGAAACGCTTCTGCCAGCGCCATACGGCCGCCTTGCCCTTGGCCGTGCGACGCATGATTGCCACCGTGCCGAGGCCGTCGGCGGTGGCGAGAACGATACTGGCTCGCCACACGTGCTTTTGCGGGCTGTTGCGGTCCGCGACGACGCTTTCGAGCCGGGTGCGGTCCGCCGCGGTCAGTTCGACAACGATTCCTCTGCCCATCGCGCAAACTCGCACGTCCACCGACCCACGGAATCCTCAATCGGATTTCTATATCGGGCTCACTCCACTCGGTACTTCTTCGCCGAAAACCTAACGTAGCCTTCCCAGTGTGCGTAGCAGAGGGCAACCGACGCTCGCAGCAAAACCGTCCGCAGATTCTTGTCGCTACGCCTGATCGCCGTCTTGAGGTCCGATATCTCCTTAATGGGCCAGTTACGATCCGCAGTTAGCGCGAGCATTTGACTCGAATCTTTGACGATCGTGATTGCCAAGAAATGAACACATCCTACCATGGCTCCCATGTCCGATCTCGACGATGCAATCGTCCGAGCCGCGTTGTGGGATGCGCGGCGCTTGATGGAAGGAGGTCTGGCAGCTTCAATCGCTGTGGACCACGCGTGCCGGGGAGCCTGGCTCGAATACCGCCATCGTGTGTATCTGAGCCTCAGAAACGAGGTCGAAGAAGTCTCCAGGGCGCCGCAGCATGGATCCCCAAGTACCCACCACTTTGGACGACGACGCTGGTTAGAATACCGGGCGACGTTCATTGGAGACAGAGCCATGCCCACCGACCGATATACCAAGACCGTTCTCACAGTTATCGCTGCTTCGCTCGTGGTGCTCATCGTCCAGAATGCCGTCGTGAATGCGATCGCTCAGCAGCCGCGACTGGCATGCCCAGCATCGAACCCGTGCTACGTGTCGAACACTGGGCTCACGCCACTCAACGTCACGACGGCGCACGTGCCCATGCGGTCCTCCGATCACCTACGTGGTATCCCGGAAAAAAGTGGGCAGATTAAGTAAGGGCGCGGATCCGCGGGGCGGTTTGGTTTTCGTCGCTGCTAAAGCAGCGCCTGGGTCAGGCGGGCCAGATACTCGTCGATCTTCTCGCCCAGCGGCCGGTTCGCCCACGCCTCGGGCGCGATACGCGTTGCTTTTGCTAGGTCGCGCTGGAAGATCCTGTGAAGCTGTTTGGCCGTCGCGCTGCCCAGCACGACCACGTCCACCTCGTCGTTGAACAAGACGCTGCGGTGGTCGAAGTTCGACGAGCCGACGATCGACCAGACCCCGTCGATCACCAAGATCTTCGAATGTAGAACCACGCCGTGCGTTTCGAAGATCTTCACCCCTGCCTCCAGAAGATCCTCGTAGCGCGAATGGGCCACATCGGTCGCAAGGTCCGAATCGGTGTGGTCTGGCAGCAGGACGCGCACGTCGACGCCGCGCTCGGCCGCATCCTCTAGCCCTTCCATCTCGTCATGAGTCGGCACGAAATAGGCGGCAGTGAGCTCGATACTTCTCTCCGCGTTGCGGATCGCACTCAGTGCGCTCGCGTAGTAGCTCCAATCCTTGTCGTTCGGCGCGCTGCCCAGGACGCGCACCACCTCCGGCCCCTCACGTCCCAGATGCGGGAAGAACCCGTGCGTGTCGAGCTTGGGGCCGCGCTGCGCCCGCCAATGGTCGAGGAAAAGCGACTGCAGTTCGGCGACCTCGGGCCCGTCGATCTCGATGTCGGTGTCGCGCCACGGCAGGTTCGCGTCCGACGCGGGGGCGCTCGACTTGCCGATCGGGTTGGGCTGGTACTTCGTGCTCAGATTGACGCCCCCCACGATCGCGTGCTCGCCGTCGACGATCAGGATCTTGCGGTGGTCCCGGTCGTTCGGCGCGTAGGGCGTGCGAGCCTTCAGGGGATCGAGGGGGTTGAACTCCAACAGCCGGACGCCCGCCGCCCTGAGGCGATCGAAAAACGCCGGCGGCGTGTCGCCCGAACCGTAGGCGTCGTACATCACATTGACGGCGACGCCCTGGCGCCGCTCGGAGATCAGCAAATCGCTGAGGCGTTCACCGCCGCTGCTGATGTCCTCCAGAATATAATATTCGAGGTTGATGCTCGACCGCGCCGCGCGCATCAGCTGGAACATCGCGGGGAAACTCTGCCACCCGTCACGCAGAATTCGGGTCCGGTTGCCGCCAATGAGCGGCCGTTCGGCCAGCGCCTCCTCAATTGCGGCATGGCGCTGCAGGACACCAGTTTCGTCCGGCTTCCTGGCCAGGCGAGCGATGATTTTCCGGCTCTCGTGTGCGGAAAGCGGCCCCGGGGGCGCCACAATATGCGGTGCTTGCGGATTGGCCGAAGCCTGCTCGATTTTGGGACTAAGGTCGGGAACGGCCGCGCAGCCCGCGAGCGCTGCGGCCGCGACCGCGACTGCAACGCAGCGCACGGAATGGCTTGGGAAGAAGGACATTGCGGTCGCGCTCATGCCATCGGAAGGGCCACAAATTGCGGTCGCCAGCGGCTCAACGGCCCTGCGGCCGTCTCGTTCCCATTTCGTCCAAGGTTTTCATGCCACCCGACGGCGTCATGGCCGTGATCGCACACCCGATGTCGTGGCCCGAGGGTATGGGGGGCGATCTCAGGAGCCTCGGAGGCCAGGACCGCACCGGCCATGAAATCATTACGCGGACTGAAAAATTGAGGATGGGGGGCCTGGGGGATGTCGGGTTTTGGGCCCAGAACGGACGCGGGCTGACAAGTTGTCCCGGTCTGAGAGTAGCCAGGACCTCTTGCTGCGACGGTCATCCGAACGACGACGCCGCGGTCAAAAGCGGTCACAATCGAGTACGCTGTTTCGGCCGAGAGAACGAACTCGGCCATCAATTCAAGCACGGGAGGAAATCAGGTGGGCATGGGACCGTCAGGAATTGGATTTGTCGAGTGTGAGCCGCTTCGTGCGGCACCCACGGAAGGGGCCGGTGGTTCGGCCCCGCATGCGCACCGCCGCAACGTTGTCGTCAACGGAACCCGAGTCCGGACGGTGGATGTGCACGCCCATTGCGCGGTACCCGCGGCCTTGGCGGTAATCGGCCACGCCCTCGAAAATCCCGGCTTGCTTATGACCGATGTTGCAACGCGCATCGCGGCGATGGACGAGCAGGGTATCGACGTCGCGGCGCTCAGCATCAATCCGTACTGGTACCATGCTGCGCGTGACACCGCAGTCGAGTTGATCAGAATCCAGAACGAAGCCCTGGTCGAAATTTGCGCCGCCACCCCTGATCGCTTCGTCGCTTTCGCCACCGCCGCCTTGCAACATCCCGATCTTGCCGTCGAGCAAATCGAACACGCCGCCAAGATACTCGGATTTCGCGGCGTGAGCGTTGGCGGAAGTGTGGAGGGCGACGAACTCTCTGACCCGAGATTTCATCCGTTCTGGGCCAAGTGCGAGGAGCTGGGAATGCTGGTCTTCCTGCATCCCACTGGAACGAAGGCGCTCGCGCAAAGCGGACGGCTGTCCGGCAGCGGGCTCCTGACGAATACCATCGGTAATCCGCTCGAGACGACGATCGCGCTGACGCATTTGATTTTCGAAGGCACGCTCGACCGTTTTCCCGGCCTCAAGATTTGTGCTGCGCATGGAGGCGGCTATCTGCCCTCCTACGCCAATCGTTCGGACGCCGTCTGCCGAACGTTCCCCGATCGCGTGGGCCCGTTGCCAAAGAAGTCACCGACGTCCTACCTCAAAGGCGGCCAGCTCTATTTCGACACTATCGTCTTCACGCCCGAAGCGTTGCGTCATCTGATCGCCGAAACCGGACCGGGCCAAATCATGATCGGGACAGACTATCCATTTCCGTGGACCAGCACAGAAATCGATCTTGTTCTAAACACGCCGGGCTTGAGCGACGACGATCGGATAGCGATCCTCGGCGGAACGGCATCCAAGCTGCTCGGGATCGACACCTGAGTCGCCATCTTGCCAGTAGGATGCGGGCGGCATCCCCTCAAGCTCAGCGGCAGTGACCCGGCTAGGCGGGTCGTTGGGCGACGAGGTCAATCTCAATCAGCGCGTCGTGGGCGGGCCCGGTGACGCCGACGCAGATGCGGGGCGGGCAGGCATACCCGCGCGCCGAGTTTTCGATCACGCCCTCCAGAACGGTTTGCCCGCCTCGTGGTCGATCTGGGCCCGTAATAGCCCAATGTCAGCCAACGTCCGATCATCGATCCTGATGGCTGCCCGACGACGAGCTGTACGGCTGCGCCAATTGGCGAGGGTTCCACGCACGTCCTCGAAGCCGTTCTGAATAAGAGTCAGCGGGCACGCCCCACTGTGGTTGCCGCCTCCCTGGGTGCTGAATATCGAAGCCATTTCCTCGTCTCCACCGGTCATGGGGCTTTTAGCTTAAATGCGCCCTGTCCTGGGGATGAGGTGAGGTCGGCAGACCGCGACCGGAAGCGACAAATGTCGCAACTGCCGCATATTCCCTGTCCGCGAACCGGCCTTTCACTTGCCACGGTGAGGGCTCGACGGTCCTCACCTCTGAGCGCTACGGGCCACCAAGAGGAGAAGGTTCGAACCCAGCTTCTTTCCCTCCACCAGTTTCCCGACGTGGAGATCTTCTCCTATCGGCCAGCGTGGCGCGAAAGCGGGCGGGTATGGGAGGCGTGCGGGCGGCGATCCCTGATGCCTACCGCGCGCTCCCCGGCCCCGTGTATTTTCGAGTATTCGGCGCGGGCAGGCAAGCGGGCGGGGCTACGCCGCGCCAGAGACGTCGAGCGCGACCCCGTTGACGAAGCTCGCGCCTTCGGAGGCGAGGAAGCGAACGGCCGCCGCCACCTCGTCGGCGCGGCCGGCGCGGCCGGAGGGGTTGCGCGAGGAGAGCGCGGTGCGCGCCGCCTCGGGCAGGGCATCGTACCAGTCGCGCACGCGCGCGCCCTGTTCGGTGAGCACGAAGCCGGGCAAGACGGCGTTGACCGTGATGTTCCACGGTGCGAGCTGCTTGGCGAGCATGTAGGTGAGGCCCAAGACGCCCGCCTTGGCCGAGGCGTAGGGCAGAACGGCGCCGGCGGTGCCGGTCGGCCGACCCACTCCCTTTGCGAGGCCCGAGGAAAAGTTGACGATGCGCCCGTATTTCGCGGCCTTCATGTTCGGCACGACGGCGCGGCAGCAGAGATACGGCCCCTTGAGGTTGCGTTCGATCACCTCGTCCCAGATTGCCTCGGTCACGTCCTCGATGTCGTTGGCGGCGGTCGATCCGCTGCCACCCGCGTTGTTGACCAGGATGTCGATGCGCCCGAACGCGGCGTGCGCCGCCTCGACCATCGCGCGCGCCTCGCCCTCGATCGTGACGTCTGCGCGGCAGACCGCGACGCGAAGCCCGTCGGCGGCAAGGCGCTGGGCCGCGTCCGCGACCTTGTCGGCGTTGTAGTCGGAGAGGAGGACCGCGGCGCCGTCGCGCGCCAGCGCCTCGGCCGCGGCGAGGCCGAGCCCCTGGGCCGCACCTGTGACGATGGCCGCCCGGCCGGCGAAGCTCACTCTGCTGCGGCCGTCTTGCGCGCCGCCCGGATCTTGGCGAGCCCGTCCACCGGGCTCGAAATGCCCGGGAAGTCGATCAGCCGGTTCTTCGCGGGATCGCGCACGACGGCGAGGTCGGGATCGAGGCCCTTTTCCACGCGGGCGATCTGCTCGTCGAGGAGCTTGCGGTAGAGCACGATGCCACGGTCGGAGAGGCCGAGATTCTCGTTGGTGCGGTCGTAGATCGCGCCCTGCGTCTCCAGCGCCATCTGGTCCTGGCTGAAGAACGATTTGAGGTCGTACTCGCCGTCCGCCGTCAGCATCGGCGGCACGTACTCGAAGGGCACGTCGGCGTCGGCTGGCGTGTGGACGGTCGCGCCGCCGCGGTCGGGTTCGAACGCGCAGAACACGACGCGCGTCGTCGCGTCGTCGATCGGGACGCGCCAGTGCATCACCTCAAGCGGCCCGTTCGGGATGCGCAGCATGTTGGGGAAGATCAGCGGCGGGCGGATCTCCACCTCGGGCACGTCGCCGCCGTAATGGATCGCCTTGTCCATGCCCCATTCGCAGCGCGAGAACTCGAGCTTCTCGATCGGCCGGCGATAATAGGGCGCGAACGGGTGCTTGAGGCCCAGCTGCACGTCCATCAACCCGTGCAGGAAGTAGGTGTGGGTCGAGTTCGGCCGTGTTCTCCTGGATCTGCAGCCAGTTGCAGCGATGGTCGGGGAAGATTTTGACCTCGCGCGTTCCGTCCTCGCGCGCGACCACGTCCCAGCGCGGCAAGAGCGGCGCCTTGGCGGGGTCGGGGCCCATGTAGCAGAAGAGAAGCCCGCCGAGCTTCTCGACGGGATAGGCCCGAAGCTTGATCTCCCGCTTCATGGGCGTGTTCTGCGGCTCGAAGGGCATGTCGATGCAGTTGCCGGCGCAGTCGTACTTCCAGCCGTGATAGCAGCAGCGGATTCCGTCGTCCTCGAGATAGCCGTAATAGAGTGAGACGCCGCGGTGCTTGCAGAACTCCTCGACGCAGCCGTAATTGCCGTTCGCGTCACGGAAGACCAGCAGGTTTTCGCCCATCACCTTGATGCGCTTCTTGGAGTTCGCGGCGGTGATCTCGCCCGACGGGCAGAGGGGCTGCCAGTAGCGGCGCAGAAGCTCGCCGCCCGGCGTGCCGGCACCGGTGTGGGTGAGCCGTTCGTTCTCTTCGCGCGTGATCATCGAAATGTCCCCAGGCCTTGCGGGTGGCCAGAACAATAGCACGGCGCCGGGCGCGGAAAACGACGCGAACCGCTCTCAACCCGTCAGGCGCGGCAGCCAGAGGGTGAGGCCGGGAAACAGCACAAGGATGGCGAGGCGGGCCGTGTCGGCAGCGCGGAAGGGAAGGAAAAATGTTCCCTGGCGGGCATGTCGACTTGTTGGCCCATGGCAGCGGCACGAGATGTCTGCGTTGACCGCGACTAACTTTCGCTGCCCGCCCGCGCCGCGCAGATCGCCCGCCAGACCTTCTCCGGTGTCGCCGGCATATCGATATGAGCAATCCCAAGCGGCGCGAGCGCGTCGACCACCGCGTTCATGATGCAGGCCAGTGCGCCGACGTTGCCTGCCTCGCCCGCGCCCTTTACGCCCAGCGGATTCTTCTTCGTCGGCACGGGATTGTTGGCGCATTCGAACGCGCACATGTCGTCAGCCCGCGGCATGCCGTAGTCGAGGAACGAGCCGGTGAGGAGCTGGCCGTCCTCGTCATAGATCATGCCCTCGGTGAAGGCTTGGCCGATGGCCTGGCCGATGCCGCCGTGCACCTGGCCCTCGAGCGTCAGCTTGTTGATGACGGTGCCCACGTCGTCAACGACGCAGTAGCGCACGAACTCGGTCCGTCCGGTCTCAGGGTCGATCTCGACCTCGCACACCTGGCAGCCGTTCGGGAAGGTCGGGTCCGGCGGGTGAGGATGGAACACGCCGGTCTCGAACAGGCCAAGCTCCACGCCGGGCGCCTGCCGGCGCGGGTCGAATGTCGCTCTGGCCACGTCCTTGAGCCCGATGGCGCGGTCGGTGCCGGCCACGTGGAAGGCGCCCTCTTCGAACTCCACATCGGCCTCCGCCACCTCGAGCAGGTGCGCCGCGGTCCGGCGCGCCTTGTCGATCACCTTGTCGGCGGCGACCACGGCCGCGGCGCTGCCGAGCGCGGCCGAGCGCGACGAGTAGGTGCCCCAGCCGTACGGCACCGTGTCGGTGTCGCCGGTGACCACGCGGATGTCGTCCGCGTCGATGCCCAGACGGTCGGACAGGATTACCTTGTACATCGTCTCGTGGCCCTGGCCCTGCGGGATGGAGCCGGCGGCGACGGTCAGGCAGCCGGCGGCGTCGAACTTGAGGTTCACAACCTCGCCGTCGGCCTGGCCCGTCTGCTCGACGAAGTTCGCGATGCCGATGCCGCGCAGCCGGCCGCGCGCGGCGGCCTCGGCGCGGCGCGCCTCGAACCGGGCATAGTCGGCGGTCGCCAAAGCCTGATTCATGTTGCGCTCGAACGTGCCGCAATCGTAGGTGAAGGTGAGGCCGGTCTTGAACGGCATGGCCTCGGGCGGGATCAGGTTCCGCCAGCGGATCTCGGCGCGGTCCAGCCCCGTTTCGCGGGCGGCGGTGTCGATCAGCCGTTCCAGCACGTAGGTCGCCTCGGGCCGGCCGGCCCCGCGATAGGGGCCGATCGGCGCGGTGTTGGTGAACACAGCCGACGCTTCGACATAGATCGCGGGCGTGGTGTAGAGCCCGGCGAGGCCGCCCAGATGGTTCGACGGCGAAACCGGAGCGCCGGCGCCGAGATAAGCGCCCACGCCGCACACGTTGTCGAACCGCATGGCGAGAAAGTGCCCCTCGGCGTCAAGCGCGAGCGCCGCCTCGGTCGTCTGGTCGCGGTCGTGGCTGTCGGTGAGATGGCCTTCGCTGCGCTCGCACACCCATTTGACCGGACGGCCCACCCGCGCGGAGGCCCACAGGCATGCCAGATATTCCGGGTAGGAACCGGTCTTCATGCCGAAGCTGCCACCAATGTCGCCGGTCACTACCCGGACTTTGTGCTCGGGTACCTTGAACACGTGCTCGGCGAGGTTGTGGCGAAGTCCCCAGGCGCGCTGGGTGCCACCGTAAAGCGTGTAGCGCCCGTCGGCGGTGGCGTAGTGGCCGATGCAGGCGCGCGGCTCCATCGTGTTGGCGGTGACGCGGTTTATCCGCAGCCGGAGCCGCGTGACGTGGGCGGCCTTGGCGAATGCCGCCTCGACCGCCGCCGGGTCGCCGGCGGTGAAAAAGAAGCTTTCGTTGTCGGGGCAGTCGGCATGCAGTACGGGCGCGCCCGGCTCGCGCGCACGGGTCGCGTCCACGAGGGCGGGCAGGGGCTCGTACCGGACCGCCACGCGCTCGGCCGCATCCAGCGCGGCCTCCACCGTCTCGGCGACGACCATGACCACCGGGTCGCCCACCATCCGGGCGCGGTCGGGCACCAGGGCCGGCCGCGGCGGCTGGTAAAGCGGACGCCCGTCCCGCCGGCTGCGGGGATAGCCGGGCGGCGCGTCGCCGAATCCCGCGGCCAGCCAGTCGGCGCCGGTCAAGACCGCGAGCACGCCAGGCATCTGGCTCGCTCCGCGCACGTCGACCGACACGATCCGGGCATAAGCGTGGGGGGAGCGCACGAACACGGCGTGGGCCATGTGCGGCAGGAAGAAATCCGACGCGTAGCACCCCTCGCCGCGCAGCAGGCGCGGATCCTCGGTGCGCGGCACGGACTGGCTCAACGCGAACTGGCCCATGGGCACGTCTCCTCTCGGCGGCGATCCTCGCCTCCGACCGACGCCTAAGTCAATCGTCGCCCGCCGCTGCGCTGGACATCCGCGGCGGTGCGGCGCGAGTATAGGGGTGCGCGCCGCGCGACGGGCGGGCGCGTCACCGGCAGAACGGAGTCCGGCGTGAGACTCGCGAGCTTCAAGGACGCGCTGGGCGACACGCGCGTCGGCGTCGCCCTGGCCCGCCCCGGCGGCGACGTGGTGGTCGACGTGCAGCGCGCCTACACCCGCCACCTCGCGGCTTCGGGGGAGGCGCGGCCGGAGGCTCTCGCCGCGGCGCGCGCCCCGACCGACATGCGGCTGCTGCTCGAGAGCGGCGCCGCCAGCATGAACGCCGTGCGTCAATCGCTCGCCATCGCGACAGTGGCCCTCGCCCGTCCCGAGCGCGAGGCGGAATGGCGCAAGGTGGGGCTCGTCCACGACGTCGAGGCCGTGCGCTTCCTGCCGCCGGTGCCGCGGCCTGGCAAGATCATGTCCTGCGGCGCGAACTATCCCGAGCATATCGAGGAGACGGCCGGCTTCGGCGCGAATGCCGGCAAACCGGAGGCGCAGCGCGCGGCGCCGCGGCCGAAGGGCGCCACGCCGCCCGCGTGGCCCTGTCGCAGAAACCCAGGAGGAAACATGCCCCGCGAAGTCATCGTCGCCAACGTCGCCGATCTTCCCGTCCGCACCGGCTCGCACGGCCGGACGCGCGACCTGCGTTCTAAGGGCTTCCCGTTCGCGTGCGGCGTGCCCGGGGTCAACATGGAGTTCACCTGGGTCTACGTGCCCGAGGGCTATGCCACGCCGCGCCACCGCCACACGTTCGATCAGCTCCGCTATGTGGTCGAGGGCGAGTTCGGCGTCGGCAAGGGGTTCGAGATCGAGGAAGGCCAGGTCGGCTATTTCCCGGAGGGCGTCGATTACGGCCCGCAGCACCAGGAAGCCGGCTGCACCACGCTGATCCTGCAGTTCCCCGGCCCGACGCTTACACCGTACATCACCCACGCCGAGCTGCACCAGGCGCAGCGCGAGCTCGAGGCGGCCGGCGGCAGGTTCGAGAACGGCGTCTTCACCAGGGTTACGCCGGAGGGCCGCAAGTTCAACATGGACTCGCACAAGGCGTGCTGGGAGCACGTGACCGGCACGGAGGAAGCGTTCCCGGCGGGGCGCTACCGCCAGCCGATCGTGATGCTGCCGGGCGCCTATGCCTGGGTACCCGACCGCCGGATCGAGGGGGTCGAGCACAAGCATCTCGGGACGTTCGGCGAGCTGCGGACCGGCGTCAGCCTGACCCGGCTCGCGCCCGGCGCGACGCTGCCGGTGGAGCATCGTGAGGACGCCGAGATTCGCTATCTGCTCCAGGGCTCGGTCGCCTTTGACGGGAAGACCTGGCAGGGTGGCAGGTCCGAAGAAAGGGGCACCTATTTCTACCTGCCGCACGACCGCGAGGTCGGCGCATTCACCGCCCCCGAGGGCGCGCTGTTCTATCGCATTTCGCTGCCGATGATCGCGGAGGCCGAGCTCCGCCAGCGTCGCACTAACGCGCCCGTGAAGGGGGCCGTCGCGGCCTGACGAGGGGCCGGCCGCGTCGCTCGGCGGCGGCCAAACAGACATAACGGACGGGGCCGGGGGCCGGCCAAGCGGCGGCATCGCCGTCCAGCCGGTCCCGCGCCCGACGAATGGGAGGAAACGATGACGTCTCGATCCTTGCTTTTCCTGGCGGCTGCGGCCGCCTTCGCCCTTGCGCCGTTGGCCTTGCGGGCAGCCGAGCCGATGACGCTCAAATACGGCAACCCGACGCCGGCGCGCACTACCTTGCAGACGAAGCTCGTCGAGCCTTGGGCCCGCCAGGTGACCCGGGAATCGAAGGGCACGCTGGACGTGCAGGTATTCGGCGGCGGGGTCCTTGTCAATATGCGCAACGCATATGACCGCGTGTTGAACGGCGTTGCCGACCTCGCGCTCTGCGTGCTGGGACCGATCTCGTCGCAGTTCCCGAAGACGCTGGTCGCGACGCTGCCCTTCGAGGCCGAGAACGCGCACGAGGCCGGGCTCGCTTTGCAGCACCTCTATGCGAAAGGGATCATCGACGACGAGTGGCAGAAGGTGAAGCCGATCGCGTTCGGAGTGTTCGCGAACATCACGCTGCACACTGTGCCCGACGTGCGCACCCTCGATCAGCTCTCCGGGCTAAAGATCGCCGTGCAGGGGCGACTCGCGGGCGAGACGATCGAGGCGTTGGGCGGCACGCCCATCAGCCTGCCAAGCACCGATGTCTACCAAGCGCTGCAGCGCGGCACGGTGCAAGGCGTGATTCTCGGCTGGCCGGGCACGGTGGCCTACAAGCTCACCGACATCGCGAAGCGCCACGTCCAGGCCTCGCTGGGCGGCGAGTCGGCGATGATGATCATGAATCTCAAAAGCTACGACCGGCTGACCGGGGCGGCCAAGAAGGCGATCGACGACCACATCGGCACCGTCTACACAAATGTCGTCAACAAATTCATCGACGACAACGAGCGGGCGCATATCGACATCGTGTCGCACCAGAAGGGGCAGAATATCTATCGGCTGACCAAGGCCCAGCAGACGGTCTGGAAGAAGCGGATCGAGCCGGTGATCAAGGGCTGGGTGGCACGCACGCCGAACGGCCCGGCGGTGCTGGCCGCCTTCCGCAAGGAGATCGCCGCCATCCGAGCGGGCAGTTGACCTCCGCAACCGGCCGAGTGATCGCTCAACCGCGTGCCATCTGTCGCGAATAATAGGACCCCGGGAAATCTGGGTGGAGGGAACTGATCCGTCATCGCGAGCACCGGCCTTCGTCGGGGGGAGCGATCCAGAGACAATGCGATGGTTTGACGACCCCGTTGGACGGCCGCGGTGACCGCGCTGGTGGCCATGGGCCTGGCCGGATTCCTGGCGTGCCGATTGACCGACAGACGCAAGGTCGAAGCCGTTCGGGTCGAGCCTGGCGGTGGCGCCGCGTAGCGTCGGCGGTGGCGATGGCCCGGTATCCCTCAGCGCCCCTTCTTCACGATAGCGGCGACTTCCCGCTTGTAGGCCGCCAGCACCTTGGCGCCGTCCGGCGTCGTGCGGACCCATTCGTCCGTAATCGGTGCGAGCAGCGACCTCCAATGCTCAACCTCGTGCGGCGCCAGCTCGTGGAATTCGTGGCCCGGCTTTGCCTTGACCCCGCTCAGTACCTTGTTGTCGAACCCAATCCCGGCGCCGCTGATCATCCGACCCAAGACTTCGCCCGAGTTCCGGTCGATCGCTTGACGGCCCTTCTGCGGCAGGCGGGCATAGGCGTTCTTGTTCATGATGACGTATCCGGCAGCCGGGCCGAAGGGCAGATCGAGGTGGTATTTCGTGACCTCGGCGAGCTTGAAGACAAACACCCCGGCCCAGGACATGACGCAGCCCGAAATAACCCCGCGCTGCAGCGCCTGATAGTAGTCGGACGAGGTCATCGTCAGCGGCGCAGCCCCGAACATCTGATAGGAGTCGGCCTGCATCCTGCTCTGCACGCCGAGTTTGAGCCCGTCGAAGTTGGCGGCGGTCGTGATCGGTTGCGTCGAATGCAGCCAGCTGCTCGCGAACCCGAACACCGCAAGCGGTCTTACCCGGGTGAAATCCTGGGCGGTCACCCCGGTTGCATAGAGCCGCCACAGCGCCAGGCTCGCAACCACGCTGTCCTTCGTGATGAAGGGGAGGTTCGAGACGCCCGAGCGCGGGAAGGCGCCGGCAATGCCGACCGTCCCCAAGCCGACTTCCGCCACGCCGTTGACGACCCGGTCGTACACGTTGGCAAAGTTGGCGATGGAGCCGGCGGGATAAATCTTGATTTCGAGCGTGCCGTCGGCATCGGCCATCACGCGTTTGGACCACGGCGTGACCCCGCCGACATTGAGGTAGGAGCCTGGCGGCGCCGGAAAGCCGAACTTGATCACGGTCGGCGCGGTGGCGTCTGCGCGCGCAGCGAACGCGAAAAGCATCGCCGCGGCCATCACGCCCATTCTCAGTGTGCGGTTCCCCATGGAACGTCCTCCCTGCGCCGGGCCGCTGTTCGAGCCCATGGCGCTTTGTCGGTTAAAGGGCGGGCTTCAAGCCTGGTCGATGCGCTCGGGGTTACGCGGCTCGATTACTTGAGGACGCCGAGCTCGCGGTAATAGCGCGCCGCGCCGGGATGGACCGGCGCCCCCGTATCGGGCGCGTGGCGCGGCGAGTAGAAGATGTCCTCCGCAATCGCGTGGCTCGGGCTCAATTCGTTGAGCGCCCTGGCCAGCCGGTAGGCGAGCCCTTCGTCCAGGTCCTTGTTCACCATGACGGGATAGCCGGGGTTGCCCACGGTGAGGACCGGCTTCTTCTGGCCGCGGAGCGTGCCGGGCGGCAGGGTGACGGTCGGGGTGCCGTACTCGGCGGCAAGCCGGTCGGCGATCTCCTTGTCCATCGAAAGGCAGGTCACGTCGCAGATCGAGGCGGCGACCCCGGCGGGCGAAAGCTTGGTGTTCTCCCGCATCAGCGCGTTGGCCTTGCCCTCGATGAACAGCCGGGTCGCCTCCGGGAAGCTCGTGTACATCGTGCCGCCCCAGGCCGGGATGTCCCTGTCCAGTTCGACGCCGTAGTAGCGCATGTATTCGCGCGCGATCCGCCCTGCGATGAACTCCGGATTTCCGACGCAAAGCCCGAGCTTGGGCTTCTTCTTCGCGATGTCGGCGAAGGCGCCGATGCCCAGATCTGACCGCACGAAATTGTAGAAGTAATGCCCCGGGTGCATGGCGAGCGCGAGCCCGCGCACCGGCAACGGCTTGCCCTTGAAGATGCCGCGCCCTTCGTGCGCCATCCAGGCGGCACAGGACAAGGTCACCGCGATGTCGGCCTCGCCGTCGGCGACGCGCGTGACGGTGTTCATGCCGTCGTCGCCATAGCGCGTGATCTTGGTTTCGAAGCCGGCTTTCTTCAGCGCCGCATCGGCCCAGCCGATCACCTTCCACCAGTTGCCGCCGCCCTCGATCGAGGTCAGCCGGATCGTTTCGGCCATCTACCAGAGCTCCCGCGCCGCCCGCTCTTCGGGCGTGTCGTTCCACTGAAAGATCGAATAGGCGAGCGGATGCACAGTGCCGCACCGGTTGCACGTGCGCAGCTTCTCGTCGCCGTTGAAAGTCTGGAAGGCCTCGTCCTCGACCGCGTAGAAACCCGGCATGCCGACGCGCCCGGTCTCGACCTCGCGCATGAAGAGCGGCTCGAGACAGTTGAGGCAGAACCAGGCGAAGCGGTCGTGGCGGCCCTTCTGGGGAAAACCCTCGACGAGTACGGTGACGGCGCGCGTTTCCGACAGGCGGAGATTCAGTGTCATCTCCTGTTCGTCATTGACGTGCCAGAACCCGTAGCCGTGCTCCGCATGGTGCGGCACAAGCGGGCGAACGAACATGACGTTGGCGCGCTCCTCCGCCACGATCTTGCCGTCGATGATCTTCAGGTTGCGCCCGTATTCGGTCTTGACGGCGCCGGGCGAGAGGTCGCGGAAGCGCAAGCCCAGGAGCATGTTGCCCACCGGGTAAAACGAGCGGTAGCGCAATTCCGCCTCCTTGGAGGCGAAATCCATCACCGCGGTCGCGCCCTTGAGCCCGACGATCTCCTTCATGAAGGCAAAGGCTTCGTTCGACAGCCTGGTGTCCGTATCGCTCATTTCGCCGCTCCCGTCGCCTTGTCGTAGGCCGCCGCGACCTTTTCCGGGTCGTAGCCCTCGTCCAAAAGGCTAACGACCTTCACCTCGCCCCACGCGCGCGTCTGGCAGGCCAGCCGGAATTGCGGGTGGCAGCCCCAGCCTTCGATGAAATAGCGCTCGATCTCCGTCGGCTCCGAGACCTTGCCTTCGACGACCAGCATGGCGCATGTGCCGCAAAGCGCGAGGCCACCGCAAAAGCAGCGCCACGGCGCGCGGTTGTCCTGAGCCATCTTGAGGACCGAGGAGCCGTCACGACCCTCGATCTTCTGTTGTCGATTGACGACATCGACCGTTGCCACGCGACCTCCCTTTGCCGAAGGCAAAGAAACGGAACGGTATCTCTGCCCCTATATTGAGTCAACGCGCACGAAACCGGTGACGTATTGGGTTTCCTATCGGGGCATTGAAAAGCGCATGCCGGGGAATGCTGGCGCCCGCGGGGCCGCCGGCGGAACATCCCCCCATGCGCCCGCGTTCATGACAGGTAAGCCAGTCGTCGAGCGTGTCAAAGGAAGGTGTGCCATGGCCGATAGCGTCAGCGATTTCTTCTGGAGCCGCATGCACGAATGGGGCATCCGCCGGATCTATGGCTATCCCGGCGACGGCATCAATGGGCTGATCGGCGCCCTCGACCGCGCGAAGGACAAGCTCGATTTCGTGCAGGTGCGCCATGAGGAACTGGCCGCCTTCATGGCCTGCGCGCACGCCAAGTTCACCGGCGAGGTGGGCGTCTGCCTCGCCACCTCCGGCCCCGGCGCGATCCATCTGCTGAACGGGCTGTACGACGCGAGGCTCGATCACAAGCCGGTCGTCGCCATCGTCGGCCATCAGGCGCGTTCGGCGCTGGGCGGCCATTACCAGCAGGAGGTCGACCTCGTCTCGCTGTTCAAGGACGTGGCCGGAGAGTACGTGCACATGGCGTCGTCGCCGGTGCAGGTGCGCCATCTGATCGACCGCGCGGTGCGCATCGCCAAGGCCGAGCGCACCGTCACCTGCATCGTGCTGCCGAAGGACGTGCAGGAGATGGATGCGGTGCCGACACCGCCGCACAGCCATGGCACCGTCCATACCGGCACCGGCTACACCCCGGCTTACATCGTGCCGATGGAGGAAGACCTGCGTGCTGCCGCCGACGTTCTGAACGCCGGCAAGAAGGTGGCGATGCTGGTCGGCGCCGGCACGCTGGGCGCCACCGACGAGGTGATCGAGATCGCCGACAGGCTGGGCGCGGGCATCGCCAAGGCGCTGCTCGGCCGCGCGGCGGTGCCGGACGATTTGCCGTACGTCACGGGCTCGATCGGTCTCCTCGGCACCAAGCCGAGCTACGAGATGATGACCGGGTGCGACACGTTCCTCATGATCGGGTCGGGCTTTCCCTATTCGGAATGGCTGCCCGAGGAAGGGCAGGCCCGCGGCGTGCAGATCGACATCGACCCGCGCATGCTGAGCCTCCGCTACCCGATGGAGGTGGCGCTGGTCGGCGAGGCGGCATCGACGCTGCGCGCGCTGATCCCGATGATCGAGCGCAAGTCGGACCGGTCGTGGCGCGACAAAATCGAGAAGAACGTCGCGAAATGGTGGAAGACGCTGGAAAAGCAGGCGATGCAGCCCGCCGAGCCGATCAACCCTCAGCGCCTGTTCTGGGAGCTGTCGCCGCGCCTGCCCGACGGCGTGATCCTCGCAAGCGATTCCGGCTCGGCGGCCAACTGGTACGCCCGCGACCTGAAGCTGAGGCGCGGCATGATGGCGTCGCTCTCCGGCGGGCTCGCCACGATGGGGCCGGGCGTGCCGTACGCCATTGCCGCGAAGCTCTGCCATCCCGACCGGCCGGTGATCGCGCTGGTCGGCGACGGGGCGATGCAGATGAACGGGCTGAACGGGCTGATCACCATCAAGAAGTACGCCGAGCGCTGGGCCGGCAAGGACCCGCGCATGGTGATCTGCGTCCTCAACAACCGCGACCTCAACCAGGTGACGTGGGAGATGCGCGCCCAGTCGGGCGACCCGAAGTTCGAGGCGTCGCAGCAAATTCCCGACTTCCCCTACGCGAAATATGCCGAGTTGCTCGGCTTCAAGGGCATCGTGGTCGACGACCCCGAGAAGCTCGGAGCGGCGTGGGACGAGGCGCTGTCGGCCGACCGGCCGGTGCTGCTGGAGGCGAAGACGGACCCGAACATCCCGCCGCTGCCGCCGCACATCACGCTGAAGCACGCCAAGGCGTTCGCCTCGACCTTGCTCAAGGGCGACCCGGACGAGTTCAAGGTCATCGCCAAGTCGATGCGCCAGCTCGCCCGCGAATTGCTGCCGTAAGGCGGCGCCGGCCGGGGCCAGCGACGGCGGGTCAAAGCTCGCCGGCGGCAGCCTTCGCCTTGATGCGGTCGGCGATGCGCGCGGCGAGCGCGTAGATGGTGAGCGACGGGTTCACGCCGCCCGAGGTCGAGAACAGCGAGCCGTCACACACCCATAGGTTGGGGATGTCCCAGGTCCTCCCGTCCGGGTCGGTCACGCTGTCATAGGGGTGCGTGCCCATCCGCGCCCCGCCCATGAGATGGGCCGTCGAGCCGGTCTTGGTGAAGTCGCGCCCGCCGGCCGCCTCAAGCACGGCTTGCATGGTGCGGATCGAATGCTCGTAGAGCCGACGGTCGTTGGCCGAGAACGCGAAGGTGATGCGCGGCACCGCGAGGCCCAGTGCGTCGCGCTCGTCCGACAGCTCGACCCGGTTCTCCTCGCGCGGCTCGACCTCACCGACGATCTTGAGCCCGGCCATGTGGTTGTAGAGCGCCATGCGCTGGCGCAGCTTCATGCCGAACGTGCCCGTGTTCGAGACCAGCGTCTTGGCATGGTCGGCGGGCAGCGGCCCCTGGCTCATGAAGGCGTAGCCGCCGGTGAAGTCCTTGCCGTCGTCGCGGTAGTTCCAGTCCTCGCACACCGCCATCGAGGGCGGCCCCTTGTACCAGCGCACCTGCTCTTCCATGATTCCCCAGACGGCATGGTTCGAATGCGCCATCAGGCACTTGCCGACCAGGCCGGAGGAGTTGGCGAGCCCGTCGGGAAAGCGCGGGCAGGCCGAGTTCAGGAGCAGGCGCGGCGTCTCGATTGCGTAGCCCGCAACCACGACATGGCGCGCGCGCTGGAACCGCCATTCCCCCGCGCGATGATATTCGACGCCGGTCGCGCGCCCGTCGCGCCCGATCGCCACCCGCCCGACCATGGCGAGGTCGCGGATCTCCGCCCCCGCCTTGAGGGCGCGCGGGATCCACGCGACCAGCGCGCTCTGCTTGGCGTTGGTCGAGCAGCCCACCTTGCAGAAGCCGCGATAGACGCAGGGCGGCGACGCGCCGCGCGGCGCGGAGACGGTGCAAAGCGGCGTCGGCGCCCATTTCATCCCGAGCGCCTCGGCGCCGCGCGCCAGCACCAGCCCGGCGGCATTCACCTCGTGCTCGCGATAGGGATAGCGCTTGCGCGCCGGCCCCCACGGGTAGCGGACGGGGCCCGAGATTTTCAGCGCGTCCTCGACCTCGTCGTAGTAGTGCCACATCTCGCGCCAGTCGATCGGCCAGTCGCGCCCGTACCCCATGGTCGAGCGCTGCTTGAACCATTCCGGCCGCCAGCGCAGCGTGACCATCTGGAAATGCACGGTCGAACCGCCGACCGCGCGGCCCGAATTGTTGGCGCCGAACTCGATGGGGTGGTCGCCGGCGCTGATCCGGTCCTCGAGCCAGTAGAGCTTGTTCTGCGACTTCTCGTCCGAGGCGAACTCTTCGAGCGGGCGCCAGAACGGGCCGGCGTCGAATGCGACCACCTTGAAACCCGCCTCGGCGAGCTTGGCCGCGAGTGTCGCACCGCCCGCGCCGGTGCCGACGATGGCGAAGTCCACCTCGTCCTCGTCGCGCCATTCGCGCATCGGCACCCAGCCGCCGCGCCGCATCACGTCGGGGGCCCGCCCACCGGCCGCGCGCGGCACGGATTGGGGGTCGGGACCGTCGGTCATTTGCGCGCCTCGCGCACAGGTCCGCGATCCTCCTCCTCCGCCTCCCACGGATCGCGCTCGTCCGAGCCGAGCCGGACGTAGCCGCGCGGTGCGGCGGGGCCGCCGAAGCCGATCTCGCTCCACGCCGTTGGATGGGCGTAGTAGATCTCGACGATCAGCGGCATCAGCACGTGGCGGGTGAAGGTACGGCTCGGCACCGCGCGCCATTCCGGCGCCGCGACGTCGCCCGCCTCCATCGCCTTCAGCAGCAAATCCTGCTCGACCGGGTCGAGCCGGTCGAACGGGCGGCGGTAGCGAAGCTGCAACTCGACGTCGATTGCGGCGAGCCCCTTCCGCCAGCATTCGCGCCACGGGGGCAGGATCCCGTAGCGCGTGCCGGTGCCCTGGTCCTGGAACAGCGCGGCGTCGATCCATGGCGCGATGGGCACCTTCTCCGTAGCGGCGCGCTCGGGCTGGGGCACCACGCGGTCGCACACGTGTTCGAGCACCGCGAACTCCGCCTCGGTCAGGAAGCGGCGCGGCGGCACGTCGCTGAGCCGACGGTCGACCACGCGCCGCGTCTGGTCGTTCCACGACACGCTGTCGCGCTTGGCCAGCACGTCGTAGCCGGGATAGGGCCTCCGGAACGTCTCAGCCATGGTCCGCCGTCATCAGATGGAGGCCGGCAAGGCCGGCCAGGGCGATGCCGGTGAAGCCGATGGGGGCAGGCGTCGGCGGGCCGGCCAGCGCGTTCTGCGTCCAGTTGCGCCAGCCGCCCATGTTGCGGCTGACCCCATAGGCGTGGAAGCCGGTGCCGACGATGCCCGTCGCGGTGGTCGCCTGCAGGAAGCCGCGCGCGATGGCCGGCGCCCGCCCGCCCGCCCGCGCCATGGCCCAGCCGAGCGACAGGGTGGCGGCCGGCGGCAGGACGATCGGCAGGTACATGAACGGGTCGTGGAACGCGCCGCGGAAATGCAGGATCGCGACCTCCGCCACCGTGCCGAGGAGCCCGCCGCCCGCCAGCAGTGAGGACCGCATGCCGATGCGCCGGCGCTCGTCGTGCGAGCGCGGGAAGTCCGGATGTTCGATCTCGAGCAGCAGCAGACCGCAGGCGCCGGCCATGATCAGCGTTCCCGGCGCGGCCGGCGGTGCCGCATAGAACAGATTGTTCCAGGACAGCCCGCCCGGCCGCTTCAGGATGTTCCAGACATGGAAGGCGAGCCCGATCGCGCCGACCGCGCCGGCCCCGGCGAACACGGCGGTCCGCGAGCGCCTGAGCCCCCGTCCGGCGACAGCCACCGTCAGCAGCGCGGCACCCGCCACCGGTGCCGCGTACATCAGGCGATTGGCGTAGTCGCCGCGGTAATGCTCCAGCGTCGCGTCGGTCACCACGGCGACTGCCAGCGCGGCGGTACCGGCGCGGATCAGCCGGTCGCTCTGCGGCGCGCGCCGCGGCGCATGGCGGCGGCGGGGCGGCGCCGCCCGGCAGGCCAGCCATCCGGCGAGCAGCGGCAGGACTACGGCGGCCGCGGCCACGGCGACTGCCGCCGGTTCCGAGATCGGCGGCCCGTTGCCCTTCGCGGCCAGCGCGGCGCCCGCCCGCCGCGCGAACTCGTGTGATTGCGTCCATAACTCGATCGTGGCACCGGCCGCGCGCGCCTTCCTTAACCTTTGCAAACGACGGCGGCGCCGGCTGACCGAAAAGGGAATCCCAGGTCACATCATCGCCTCGCTGGTATAAAGGGGGCGCGAAGGCGAAGGGAGGCGGCCATGGCGGACCTCAGGATCGGCGTTACCGGCGCGGCCGGCCGCATGGGCGGCGCGGTGATCCGCCAGGTAAGCGAGACGGCGGGCTGCGTCGTCACCGCCGCGTGCGAGGCCGAGGGCTCGCCCTATATCGGGCGCGACGCGGGCGAGGTGGCGGGGATCGGCCCGATCGGCATCCCCATTGTCGCCGACGCCAAGGCCGCTTTCGCCGCGACCGACGCAGTGATCGAGTTCACCGGCCCCCCCGCCACCGTGGCGCACGTTTCCCTTGCCGCCGAGCATGGCATCGCCCACGTGATCGGCACCACCGGCCTCGACGTGGCCGGCAATGCGGCGCTCGCCGAGGCGGCGAAGCGCATCCCCATCGTCCACGCGCCGAACATGAGCCTCGCCGTCAACCTCCTGTTCGCGCTGACGCGCCAGGTGGCGTCGATCCTCGACGACGCGTTCGACGTCGAGATCGTCGAAATGCACCACCGCCACAAGGTCGACGCGCCGTCGGGCACCGCGCTCGAGCTCGGCCGCCGCGCCGCCGAGGGACGCGGGATCGCGCTCGACGACGTGGCGCGCATGGCGCGCGAGGGCATCGTGGGGCCGCGCGAGCGGGGCGAGATCGGCTTTGCCGCGCTCCGCGGCGGCGACGTGGTGGGCGAGCACACGGTGATCTTCGCCGCCGATGGCGAACGGCTGGAGCTTTCGCACAAGGCGTCGGGACGCCAGATCTTCGCCCGCGGCGCGGTGCGCGCGGCGCTTTGGGCGCAGGGCAAAAAGCCCGGCCTCTATTCGATGTTCGACGTGCTGGGGCTGTAGTCGGCCGCCGAACGGCCCGTCCTTGAGGCGGGCGACCGCGTCGCGCAGCTTCTTCGCAAAGGCCGCGCGGTCCTCGAGCCCTAGATAGGCGCCGATCTCGAACCGCACCCCGTGCGTCGCCAGGGTCAGTCGGCTGCCTGGCAGCGGCGGGTCGGCCATCTCGACGCGCAGCCAGTAGGGCTGGAAGGACCAGCGGTTCACCAGCCCGTTCTGGTCGCCGCGCTCGACCGTGAGCGCGCTCCGCGTGAGGCGCACGCGCTCCCACCGCCGCGCGCGGCGGTAGCTCGCGCGCAGCGCCAGGTAGATCAGCACGATGTCGAGCCCCATGAACCCCGGTACCGGCCACGCGCCGATCAGGAAGAAGGCGGTCGAGGTGGCCATCCCGGCGACGCAGATCCCCGCCATGAACAGCACGAATCCCGTGCGAGAGAGGCTCGGGCGCGGCTGGTGGATGACGTCGAGCGCCGCCGGCTCGTCGTCGGTGGCGTCGGGCGCGGGCGGGCCGTCGGACATCATCGGAATATCGGCCGCCATTCGCACGGTTGCAAGGGCGGGCGCGACAGCGAATCGCGCGGTGCGGTATGCTCCGCCCATGACGCTTTCCAAGGCGAAGATCGAGGAGCTTTATTCCCGGTTCGAGAAGGCGAACCCGAACCCACGCGGCGAGCTCGTCCACGAGGCGGAGAACCCGTTCACCCTGCTGGTCGCCGTCGTGCTCTCGGCCCAGGCGACCGACACGGGGGTGAACAAGGCGACGGCGAAGCTCTTCCCGGTCGCCGACACGCCCGAGAAGATGGTCGCGCTGGGCGAGGCGGGGCTTCGCGAATACATCAAGACCATCGGGCTTTACCGCAACAAGGCGAAGAACGTCATCGCGCTCTCCGAGCGGCTGATCGCCGAGCATGGCGGCAAGGTGCCTTCCGACCGCGAGGCGCTGGAGGCGCTGCCCGGCGTCGGGCGCAAGACCGCAAACGTGGTGCTCAACATCGCGTTCGGCGCGCCGGTAATCGCGGTCGACACGCACATCTTTCGCGTCGCCAACCGCACCGGCCTCGCCTCCGGCAAGACGCCGCGCGCAGTGGAGGACCGGCTGATGAAGGTCACGCCCGAGCGCTTCAGGCTGCACGCGCACCACTGGCTGATCCTGCACGGGCGCTATGTCTGCATCGCGCGCAAGCCGAACTGCCCAGCCTGCCCGATCGCCGATCTCTGCACCTACAAGGACAAGACCAGGCCGGCCATTGCCGCGGTCGCGGCCGGGGCGGCGCCGGCGCCCGCCGTCAGGGTCAGCCGGGCCCGGCGCGGCGATGGGCGCGCAGCAGCGCGCCGAGGCACGCGCGCGCACTGACCGCGGGGCCGCCCACCGGCGATGGCCGCGCCGCCAGGTGGCGCACGACATACGTGCCGGCAGGACCCGAGCGGTAGAGATAGATGTCCAGCATGCAGCCCTGGCCGACATAGCGCCAAAGCTGTGCAGGGTTGTCGCGGCGCAGGAAGCCCGGCGCGCCGAGAAGAGCGCGCAGCGCGGCGGTGTCCTTGCCCATCATATGGTCGGGGTCGTCGTCGATCGGCGGCAGGCTCGCGACCCCCGGCGCGCCGGTCTCCGGTGCGGCGCCTTCCGGGGCCTTCGGTGCCGCGGTGGATGCCGCTTCGGGCAGGGCCGCAGCCTGGTTGTGCTTCACCGGGTGCAGGCATCCGGCGAGCGGCGCCGCGATGAGCCACAGCCCCGCCAGAACCAGCGCCCGGCGGCGCGACCTCCGCTCACCCATCCTGCGCCCTCAACTCTTCGACCAGATGCACCATGAACGCGGTCGCGACCACCGGGAAGAACCACCCGGCGACCGGGATGGACAGCAGCACCGTGATCAGCGCGCCCGCCTCGATGACCCGCCAGATGTGCCGGCGCCGCAGCCGGCGGGCGGTGGCGAGGTCCATGCGCCGGAGCGCGGCCAGCTCGAAATATTCCCGGCCCAGAAGATAGCCGTTCAACAGGTAGAACACCACGAGGTTGAGGCCGGGCACGAACAGGTACACCGGCAGCGCGAGGATGTTGAGCGCCACGGTCGCGACCAGAAGCCGCACGGTCGAGGCGATCAGCTCGCCCCAGCCTTGCGGGCGCGCCGGCAGGAACGGGAAGTAGCGCCGGTCGACCGCGTGCGCCACGTCCTCCAGCATGAAGCTCTCGACGCCCATGACGATGCCGGGAAAGAACAGGGTGGCGAGCGCGACGGCCGCGAGCCCGGCCGCCAGCCGGATGATGATGTCGAGCAGCCCGTTCTGCAGAACGCTGACGTTCTCGACCACCTGCCACGCCCCGACCACCAACGCGACATAGACCAGTACCGACCAGCCGAGCGAAACCAGCATCACGCGGCGGAAGGTCGGGTCGGGAAGCTGGGCGAAGGAACGGGCAAGGGCGGCGAACATGGCGCGTCTGTATCCCGCCCGGCGGTTGCGGGCAAGTGACCCGCCGCTATACTGCGCCGGCCAGCCAACCGGAAGGAGCACGGAATGACCGAGGCGACCTACGACGTGATCGGGATCGGCAACGCCATCGTCGACGTCCTGGCCGAGACCGAGGAGTCGTTCCTCGCCCGGCACGGCCTCGAGAAGGGGGTGATGACCCTGATCGACGCCGACCGCGCGAAGAGCCTCTACGAGGCGATGGCGCCCGGCATCGAGATGTCGGGCGGGTCGGCCGCGAACACCATCGCCGGGCTCGCCTCTCTGGGCGGCGCCGGCGCCTATATCGGCAAGGTGCGCAACGACCAGCTCGGCGGCGTGTTCAGCCACGATCTGCGCGCCATCGGCATCGACTACCGCACCGCGGCGGCGAAATCGGGCCCGCCGACGGCGCGCTGCCTTATCTTCGTCACGCCCGACGCGCAGCGTACCATGCAGACCTTCCTCGGCGCCTCGGTCGGACTCACGCCCGACGACGTCGACGAGACCGCGATCGGCGCGGCGCGCGTCACCTACCTCGAAGGCTATCTCTTCGACCCGCCGCCCGCGCGCGAGGCGTTCGTGCGCGCGGCCGAGACCGCCCACGCCAAGGGGCGCAAGGTGGCGCTGACGCTCAGCGACCCGTTCTGCGTCGACCGCCACCGGGCGGAGTTCCTGCATCTTGTCGAGCACCATGTCGACATATTGTTCGCCAACGAGGCGGAGATCCTGTCGCTCTACCAAGTCCAGGATTTCGGCGAGGCGCTGGCGCGCGTGCGCGGCCATTGCGAGGTGGCGGCGCTGACCCGGTCCGAGCGCGGCTCGGTGCTGGTGGCGGGCGGCGAAATCTACGAGGTCGCGGCCGAGAAGGTCGAGCGCGTGGTGGATACAACGGGCGCCGGCGACCTCTACGCGGCCGGGTTCCTGTACGGCCTCACCCGCGGCTACGAGCTCGCGGCGTGCGGGCGAATCGGCTCGATCTGCGCCGCCGAGGTGATCTCGCATTTCGGCGCGCGGCCGGAAACCAGCCTCGCCAAGCTGGTCGAGCAGAAGTCGGGTTGAACCCAAACGATTGTCATCCCGGCCAAGTCGCGAACCGCGGTTCGCGGCGCGAGCCGGGACCTATATTCGGACGTCACAGTCGCGGCGACATGGGCCCCGGATCGGCGCTTCGCGCCATCCGGGGTGACAGTCTGGATGGGGTGCGATAGCGCGCCGTCAATTCGCCTCGCGCAGGAACTCCAGCGCCTTGTGCACCGGCTCATCGGTGACGCGCAGCAGCACGGTGTCGTCGCTGGCGGCCTTGTGGGTGTGCGACCGCCACGCCGGCGCGCAGAACACGTCGCCGCGCTTCCAGGCAAAGCGCTCGCCGTCGATCAATGAGGCGCCCGATCCTTCGACCACGGCGTAGATGTTGTGGGCGGTGGTCTTGAACGGCTCGGTCTCCTTGCCGGTCTCCAGCGCATGCAGGAAAAGGGCCGTCGTCTTCATCGCCGGGCAGTCGCCGAGCTCGATCATGCGGCCGAAGCGGCCCGACGGGTCGGGCGCGGTCTCGGCCAGGCGCTTCTGGCTGTCGGCCCACTTGAAGATGTAGGGCGAATCGTACTTGTCCGGCGTGTTGTCGTTCTCGGGCTCGGAATAGGGCTCGAAGAACATGCCCTCGAGGAGCCACACCAGCGGCACGTCGAGGAAATCGATCCAGTAGGCGGTCTTGTCGCCCTCGTTGCCGTGGCCGTGCCAGCACCAGTTGGGCGTCAGCACCACGTCACCCGGCACCATCGGCAGGCGCTCGCCGTCGACCATGGTGTAGGTGCCGGCCGGCCCGTCCAGCACCAGGCGCAGCGCGTTCGGGGAATGGCGGTGCCAGCGCGCGCGCTCGCCCGGCAGCAGCGCCTGATAGGCCGCGACCAGCGTGCGCACGGTCGGGTAGAAATTCCCCTCGATCGGGTTGTAGCAAAGCAGGTTGCGCCGCTCGGCGAGGTCGGTGTTGATCAGCCGCCCGGCGGCGTCGAGCGCGATCTTCGCATCCTCGTAGCGCCAGTGCGCCGGCACGAAGTTCTTGCGCGGCTCCGGCCACAGGCTCGGCTCGGGCTTGTTCCACCCGGCCATCAGGTTGAGGCGGTTGAGCGCCGGATAGAGCTGGTCGAGCGTCGCGGCGCGCGCGAGGTCTTCGGTGGCCGTTGCCATGGCGGTTCTCCTCATTCGAAAGGAGTCTATGCCAGCCGTTCCCCGCGTTCAATGCGCCCTAGGTACGGCCGCGGCCCGAGCCGCCGCCGCGCGCGGTCTCGTCCAGCACGTGGAAGTCGCGCGACCGCGCCCCCGCCTGCGCGACCTCGAATCCCTCGCCCTTGAGTCCACGGCGCAACAGTTCGCGCACCGCGGCGGCGCGTGTGGGCATGCGGCGGCTGAAGCGCCAATTGTCCAAGGCCTCCAGCTCGGGCGCGCTCAGCATGATCTGCAGGCGCACGCTGCGGCTCAGTTGGGCCATTGTTCTCTCCTCGCTTTGCAGCATCCTCACGGGACCAGTCGGACGTGGGGGCAAAAGGGAGAGCCAGCAAGCGCCGCACGGAATGGACCTACTCAAACAACGCTTTTGCCACAAAATGAGGCAATTGGCTTTGTAATGTAACAACAGTAAAAATGCGGAAGTACGCCTATTCGATTGTGATTTATGCAGCCAGAATTGATATTTTGGGAAAAAACATGTGACTTTCTTTGGAAATCTATGCTTAAAGCGATTCCAACAGTACCCAAAATCGAGGCTATGAAATGCCGTCGAACGAGTGGTCTGGTGAAGCCGGAACCGGCCCCCGCGATGTCGCCAGCGCCCAGACGCTGGTGTCCGAAGCCCATCACCGCATCGCCAACAACCTGCAGGTCATCGTCGGGCTGGTGCGGCTGCATGCCAGCCGGATCGGGCGCGGCGGCGGACCCGTACGGCGCGAGGACATGCACACCCTCCTGGAAGAGGTCGCCGGCCGCGTCGCGTCCATCGGGCTCTTGCACCAGCGGCTCGCCGCCACCGCCGGCGGGGCCAGCGTCGCGATCGACGCGCTCGTGCGCGACATCTGCGAGCGCTGCGCCGCCTTGATGTCACGGCCGGACCACACCGCGCTCACCGTCACCGGCGAGCCCTGCATGGTGGCCGCGCAGACGGCGGGGCCGATCGCGCTGATCGCGAACGAGCTCGTCACCAACGCCGCGAAGTTCGCCCATCCAGACGGCGAGGCCGGACGCATCGTGGTGGCCACGTCGCGCGCCGCGGGTGGCGCGCTGATCGTCGAAGTGGCCGACGACGGCGTCGGCCTGCCCGTCGGATTCGATCCCGCGACGGGCGGCGGGCTCGGCTTCCAGGTGATGCGCGCGCTCGTCGAGCAGATCGGCGCCGCGCTCGATTTCGCACCGGCCAATCCCGGCTTGCGCGCGCGGCTCAGCGTGCCGCCCGACCGTCTCTGACGACACGCGGCGCCGCGTGTCTTCCCGAATCGCACGGGACTTGTCATTCGCGCGCGCGCGTGATTCTATCGGCGTATCCTTGGTGGAGGGCTCAATGGCAAGACAGGCTGCGGCGGCGAAACAGGCGACCGTCACGATGAAACATTTGGCGGCGGAGATCGCCCAGAAGCACGACATGTCGAAGAAGGACGCGGAGGCGACGCTGGGCGAGTTCGTGACGCTCGTGACGCGCCACCTCAAGAAGGGCGACCGGCTGCGCCTGTCCGGGCTCGGCGTGCTGCAGGTGCGCAAGCGCGCCGCGCGCATGGGCCGCAACCCGGCGACCGGCGAGGCGATCAAGATCAAGGCGTCGAAGAAGGTCGCGTTCCGCCCGGCCAAGGAGCTGAAAGAGTCCGTCTAGCGCCCGGGCCGCTCCGCCCGGCCGGCGCCGCGCATCCCATCCCCGCGACGGGGCAGGGACGGGGAGTGATCGCATGACCGAAACGGTCGGCGTCATCGGGCTCGGCATCATGGGCGGCGCCATCGCCGCGAATCTGGTGAAAGCCGGGTTCGCGGTCGTGGGCTACGATATCCTCGCCGTACGCAATGAAGAGCTCGCGGCCGCGGGCGGCACGCCGTGCGCTTCGGCGCGCGAGGTGGTCGTGGCAGCCGAGCGGATCGTCACGTCGCTGCCCACGTCCACCGCGCTCGACGAGACTTGCACGGCGATCGCGGCCGGCGCGCCCGGCCCGCGCATCGTCGCCGAGTGCTCGACCTTTCCCATCGCCGACAAGGAGCGCGCCGCGGCGGCGCTCGCCAAGGCGGGGCACGTGCTGCTCGACTGTCCGCTCTCCGGCACCGGTGCGCAGGCGCAGACGCGCGACCTCGTGGTGCTCGCCTCGGGCGACGAAGCGGCTTACGACAGGCTCGGCCCGGTGTTCGACGGGTTCGCGCGCAAGCGCCACTTCCTCGGCGCGTTCGGCAATGGCAGCCGGATGAAGTTCGTCGCGAACCACCTGGTGCACATCCACAACGTCGCCTCGGCCGAGGCGATCCTGCTCGCCCGCCGCGCCGGGCTCGACGCCCGGCTCGCCTACGACGTGATCCGCGATTCGGCCGGCGTCTCGCGCATCTTCGAGCTGCGCGCGCCGATGATGGTGGCGCGCGAGTTCCGCCCCGCCACGATGAAGTGCGCGGTGTGGAAGAAGGACATGACCGTGATCGGCGAATTCGCACGCGCGATGGGCGCGCCGACACCGCTGTTCGACGCGTCCTCGCCCTACTACCTCAAGGCCATCGACGAGGGGCTGGGCGACGCCGACACCGCCGCCGTCTACCAGGTGCTCGAGGCGATGGCGGACGGCAAATAGCCGCAAGCCAAGCCGGTCCTCGTCCCTGCTCCGTTCGCCCCGGGTCGCGCCGAAAGCGCGTATCGAAGGGCGACGGCGGCACGATCTCGTTTTTTTTGAAGCTCGCCGCCCAAACGAAAGGGGCCGGTCGGCGACCGGCCCCTCCATTTTCGGCAACGCCGTGCGGCTACGGGTCGATCTCGACGTTGACGAGGACGAGCTTGCCGGACTCGAGGGCGTCGCGGCCCTTCTTCAGCCCGTCCTTCAGCTTCGCCGGGTCGTCGATCTTGATGCCGACGCCGCCCCACGGCGGGGCGAGCTCACCATAGTCCGGCCCGTTGATCGGTGCGCCATAGAACAAATTGTGCTTCACGCCGACGCCGTCCGGATAATACTCGGTCTGGTTGTTGCGCATCGCGCGGTAGTTCTTGTTGTTGTAGACGACGATCATGATCGGCAGGTCCGCGTCACGCGCGAGGCCCAGGCTCTGCGGCACCGGGTTGTACAGGAACGCGCCGTCGCCGATCAGCGAGACGACCGGCCGATCCCTGAGCGCCAGCTTGACGCCGAGCGTGATGCCGAGCCCCTGGCCCAGCCCCGACGGCACCTTGAAGAAGCTCTGCGGGCCGGCGAACTGGATGTTGCGCACGTTGAAGCCGCGGTGCGTCGTGCACTCGTCGGTGTAGACGGTGTTCCGCGGCATCACCTCGTTGAGCGCGGCGGCGAGCGTCGCGGGGTGGATGATCTTGTTGTTCTTCACCTTGTCCAGCGCGGCGGCGTACTCGGCCACCAGCTTCTCGTGGCTCGCGTGGCACTGAGCGAGGCGGTCCTTCACCACGTCGGGCTTGGGGCCGGCTGCCTTCACCGCTTCGGCGAGCGCGCGCATGGTGGACGGCACGTCGCCCTCCAGGTACTCGTTCGCCTGCACGCTCTGGTACACCATGTGGTCGCGCATGCCGGTCTCGTCGATCATCACGACGGTGGCGTTCGTTGGACCCTTGCGCGGCGGGTACCAGGGCGCGCGCGCCCGGATGACCAGAACCAGGTCGGCCTGGTCCAGCAACGGCCGGACGTCGAAGCCCTGGTGCAGCGGGTGCTCCTGCGGGAAGTTGTTGCAGTCGGCGACCGCGCCTTCCACCACGGGGATGGCGGCGGACTCGGCGAGCGCGACCAGCGCGGCCCAGCCCGCGGGATCGCGCCCGGCGGTCTCGGTGATGATTATCGGGTTCTTGGCCTGGGCGATCAGCCCCGCCACCTTCTCGATCTCGGTGGCCGGCGCGGCGGCCTTCACGGGCCGCGGCACCTTGCGCATCCGGCCGGGCGGCGACCAGGGCGCCACCATGTTCTCGATCGGGACGTTCAGGTAGGTCGGGCCGACCGGGCCCCGCATGGCCAGCTCGCCCGCGCGCACCACCTGCTCGTAGAGCGTCGACGGGCTCGAGGCCTGCTGCGCCCACTTGGTCACCGGCTCCATCAGGCGCTGCGGCCCGCCGGGGATCGACAGGCTTTCCAGCCACTGATGGCCGGGGTCGAAATTCTCGTTCTCGCCGTAGGACAGCGACTCGCCCGACATCACCATGATCGGCGCGCCCGCGAGCTTGGCGCCGTGCACGCCCATCGAGCCCTGCATCAGCCCGACGCCGGCATGCAGCACCACGGCCTGCAGCCGGCCGGTGACAATGGCGTAGGCGGTGGCGACGTTCGCCGCCAGCGTCTCGTGATAGCAGTGGATGTATTTCGGGCCGGGGGTCTTCTCGACCTGCTGGCGCGCGAACGCCTCCCACAGCGGGCCCCACTCGGAGCCGGGCGACGACACCACATAGTCGATGTCGAGGTGGCGGAATGCCTCGATGATCGCTTCGCCGCCGTCGAGCACGTTCTTCATCGCGTCCTCCCTAAGGCCCGCCTAAGGCCCGCAACCGGCCGCGCGGGGGGCGCGGAACCGGCCTTCCTGGCGCCATCAGGCACCGAGGCGCGTGCCGAGTCAAGCGACCGCGGAACCCGGCGGCGCCCGTGGCCGTTGATCAGGGGCCCGGCGCAAGCCGCGGCCGCAAAGGTCCTTTTCTCCGACGGTCTTCCGTCGCATATCGGGGTCATGTCTCGCCGCATCGAGGACAACGCGCTAATCGGTGACCGCACGACCACGGCGCTCGTCGGCAAGGACGGGGCCATCGACTGGCTGTGCGTGCCCCGCTTCGATTCTCCCGCCTGCTTCGCCGCCATCCTCGGCACGGCGGACAACGGGCTGTGGCGGCTCGCGCCCAAGGACGCGGGTGCGCATGTCCGCCGCGCCTATCGCGACGGCACGCTGGTGCTCGATACCGAGTTCAAGACCGGCTCCGGCGCCGTGCGGCTCACCGACTTCATGCCGGTCGAGGGCGAGGACGGGGTCGACGTGGTCCGTATCGTCACCGGGCTCGGCGGCCGGGTGAAGATGGAGCTGGAGGCGCGCTTCCGCTTCGATTACGGCAGCGTCGTGCCTTGGGTGCGCCAGACCGACCATGCGGTCACCGCCGTCGCCGGGGGCAGCGCGCTGCGCCTCGCCGCCGACGTCGGGCTCGAGGGCCGCGGCATGTCGACCGTGGCCCAGTTCGATGTCGCCGAGGGCCAGATCGTGCCGCTGGTGCTGACGCGTTATCCGTCCTACCGCGAGCCGCCCCCGCCGCGCGACGCCCAGCGCCTCCTCGATCGCACCGAGCGCTGGTGGCGCGACTGGTCGGACCGGTGCGAGGAGCACACGGACTGGCACGAGGCAGTGATGCGCTCGGCGATCACGCTGAAGGCGCTCACCCACCGCGCGACCGGCGGCATCGTCGCCGCCGCCACCACCTCGCTGCCGGAGGAGATCGGCGGCAAGCGCAACTGGGACTATCGCTATTGCTGGCTGCGCGACGCCACCTTCTCGCTCTACGCGCTGATGGTCCTCGGCTACACCGAGGAGGCGGAGGCGTGGCGGCGCTGGCTGGTGCGCGCGGTGGCGGGCGATCCGTCGAAGCTGCAGATCATGTACGACGTCGCGGGCGAGCGCCGGCTCGACGAGCGCGAGATTCCCTGGCTTTACGGCTACGACGGGTCGCGGCCGGTGCGCATCGGCAACGACGCCTACCGGCAGAACCAGCTCGACGTCTATGGCGAGGTGATGGACGCCTTCCATGGCGCGCGCCAGCACGGCATCGAGCCCGACGACGATTCCTGGGCCGTCCAGCTCGCGCTGATGGAGCACGTGGCGAACCATTGGACCGATCCGGGCTCGGGCATCTGGGAGCAGCGCTCCGAGCCGCAGCGTTACGTCTATTCGACCGCCATGGCGTGGGTCGCGGCGGATCGCTGCGTCAAGGCCACCGAGCGGTTCGGCCTCAAAGGGCCGGCCGAGGACTGGCGCAATCTGCGCCGGATCATCCACGAAGACGTCTGCCGCAACGGCTTTTCGGAGAAGAAGAACGCGTTCGTCCAGCGCTACGGTTCGGACGAGCTCGACGCCTCTTCCCTGCTTCTCGCGCTCGTTCGCTTCCTGCCGCCCGACGATCCGCGCATCCGGGGCACGATCGAAGCGGTAAAGCGCGAGCTGATGGTCGAAGGGTTCGTCTACCGCTACGACACCGAAATCTCCGAGGACGGCGTCCCGGGCGGCGAGGGCGCGTTCATCGCCTGCACGCTGTGGCTTGCCGACAATCTGGCGCTGGTCGGCGAGCGCGACGCAGCGCGCGAGATGTTCGAGCGTGTGCTCGACATCCGCAACGACGTGGGTCTCTTGTCCGAGGAGTACGACCCCATCGCGCACCGCCTTCTGGGCAATTTCCCGCAGGCCTTCTCGCACGTCGCGCTGATCAATACCGCGCACAATCTGGCCGAGAAGGGCAAGCAGCGCGGCTAGTAGCCGTCCGGTTCCGCGAATTTGCCGGCGTGATTAAGCCTTCTATCGCCCCGCCGAATTTGTCATTTTGTCGCGACAGGCGTGTCGCCGAGCGGAGGAGGATGGCAAATGGCCGGTCGGCTGGACTTTACGGGTCAGGTCGTGCTGGTGACCGGGGCAAGCTCGGGCATCGGGCGCGGATGTGCCGAGGCGTTCGGCGCCGCCGGGGCGAGCGTCGTGGTCAACCACATCGGCGATCCCGCGGCCGACGAGGTGGTCCGCCGGATCGAGGGTGCGGGCGGCAAGGCGCTCGCGGTGCGCGCCGACGTCTCGAGCGAGGCCGAGGTCGACGACATGTTTGCCCGGGCCGTCGCCAGGTTCGGCACGGTCCATGTCCTGGTGAACAACGCCGGGCTGCAGGCGGACTCGGCGTTCGAGACCATGGCGCTCGCGCAGTGGCGCAAGGTGATCGACGTCAACCTGACGGGCCAGTTCCTGTGCGCCCGGGGGGCGGTGCGCGAATTCCTGCGCCGCGGCGTCGATCCCGCCGTCTCGCCGGCCGCCGGCAAGATCGTCTGCACGTCTTCGGTGCACCAGATCATCCCCTGGGGCGGGCACGCCAACTATGCGGCGTCCAAGGGCGGGTTGAAGCTCCTGGTCGAGACGCTGGCGCAGGAGTTCGCCCACCGGAAGATCCGCGTCAACGCCGTCGCGCCCGGCGCGATCCGCACGCCGATCAACCGTCCCGCGTGGGACACGAAGGCGGCGCTCGACGACCTTCTGCACCTCATCCCGTACGGCCGCATCGGCGAGGTGGACGATGTGGCGAATGCGGTCATGTGGCTCGCGTCCGACGAGTCCGACTACGTGACGGGCGCGACCCTCGTGGTGGACGGCGGCATGGTACTCTACCCCGGTTTCGGCGAGGGACACGGCTAGAACACAGGGCTAGAACAACAAGAGACTTTCCGAGGCTGCGGGCAGGAGACAAATGCCACACAAGATCGAGGACTACGCCTTCATCGGCGACACGCGAACCTGCGCGCTGGTCGCGCGCGACGGCTCGATAGACTGGCTGTGCGTGCCGCGATTCGATTCGCCGTCGTGTTTTTCGGCGCTTCTCGGCCAGCCGCAGCACGGTCGCTGGCGCGTCGCCCCGTCGCGCAAGGTCCGCAACGTCAAGCGGCGCTATGTCGAGGGCACGCTGGTGCTCGAGACCGAGTACGAGACCGAGACGGGCCGGGTGCGCGTGACCGACTTCATGCCGCTGCCGCACGACGAAAGCGTCGACGTGGTGCGGGTGATCGAGGGGCTGCGCGGCCGCGTGCCGATGCGCCTCGAGCTCCGGCTGCGCTGCGACTACGGCGTCAGCGTTCCGTGGGTGCGGCGCACCGCGGGCGGTCTCGCCGCGGTGGCCGGGCCGAACGGCTTCCGCTTCGCCACGCCGGTCGAGCTGCAGGGCCAGGACCTCGCCACCGTCGCCGAGTTCACGGTAGCGCGCGGCCAGACCATCCCGATGATGCTGACCTGGCACCCGTCGCACCTCGAGCCGCCGCCGGTGCGCGACGCCTCGTGGCTCCTCAGCGCCACGGTCGAATGGTGGCGGCGCTGGAGCGGGCGCTGCCGCGCGCCGGAGGCGTGGCACGAGCCGGTGGTGCGCTCGGCGATCACCCTGAAGGGGCTGACCCACGCCGCCACTGGCGGCATCGTCGCCGCCGCCACCACCTCGCTGCCCGAGTGGCCGGGCGGTGAGCGCAACTGGGACTACCGCTATTGCTGGGTGCGCGACGCCGCGTTCACGCTGCACGCCCTGATGAGCATGGGCTACACCGAGGAGGCGGGCGCCTGGCGCGACTGGCTGGAGCGCGCGGTCGCGGGCGAGCCGTCCAAGCTGCAGATCATGTACGGCTTGGCGGGCGAGCGCCGGCTCGACGAGTACGAGCTGCCATGGCTTCCCGGCTTCGCCGATTCGCGCCCGGTGCGCATCGGCAACGGCGCGTTCGAGCAGCGCCAGCTCGACGTCTATGGCGAGATCATGGACGCGTTTCACGGCTGCCGGGCGAACGGGCTCGCGGTCAGCGACAACGCCTGGCGCGTCCAGCGGTCGCTGATGCGGTTCGTCGGTGAGCACTGGACCGACCCCGACTCGGGCATCTGGGAGCAGCGCTCGGCGCTGCAGCGCCACGTCTATTCTTCGGTGATGGCCTGGGTGGCGGCCGACCGCACCGTCAAGGCGATCGAGCATTTCGGCCTGTCGGGTCCGGCCGCGCCGTGGAAGAAGCTGCGCGACGAAATCCACAAGGAGGTCTGCGCCAAGGGGTTCAACGATAAGAAGAACTGCTTCGTGCAGTATTTCGGCGGCACCTCGCTCGACGCCGCGACGCTCCTGATCCCCATCGTCGGCTTCCTGCCCGCTACCGACCCGCGCGTCGTGGGCACGGTGGACGCCATCCAGAACGAGCTGATGAGCCACGGTTTCGTGCAGCGCTATTCGACAGCCGACACCGACGACGGGCTTTCCGGCGACGAGGGGGCGTTCCTCGCCTGCTCGTTCTGGCTTGCCGACGTGCTGTGCATGATGGGACGCGGCAACGAGGCGCGCGACCTGTTCGAGCGGCTCCTCGACATCCGCAACGACGTGGGTCTCTTGGCCGAGGAGTACGACCCGGTGGCGAAGCGCCAGCTCGGCAACTTCCCGCAGGCCTTTTCCCATGTCGGGCTGATGAACACGGCGCGCAACCTGGCCGAGGGCGAGGTCAAGAAGCGGGACTAGCGCCTTCTCGCCGAAGCCCGCGCCACGCGGCAAAAAGGCTTGCGGAATCTCGGCACGTCCTCGCATATTCGGCGCGCCCGTGGCGCAACGCCGCGGACAGGAAGGATTTCCCCGCGCCATGGCCACAGCCCGCCCCGACACCGCGCGCCCCGACGGCGAGGCCGTCTCGCCCTTCGAGATGGCGAACGCGCTCCGGGCGCTCGCCATGGACGCGGTCGAGGCCGCCAGGTCCGGCCATCCCGGCATGCCGATGGGCATGGCCGACGTGGCGACGGTGCTGTTCACCCGCTTCCTGAAGTTCGATCCCGCTGATCCCACGTGGCCCGACCGCGACCGCTTCGTGCTGTCGGCCGGGCACGGCTCGATGCTGCTTTACGGCCTGTTGCACCTCACCGGCTATGCGGACATGACGCTCGACGAGCTGAAGCGCTTCCGCCAACTCGAGAGCCGCACACCGGGCCACCCCGAGTACGGCTGTGCCGCCGGCGTGGAGACCACGACGGGACCGCTGGGCCAGGGCTTCGCGACCGCGGTCGGCATGGCGATCGCCGAGCGTCACATGGCCGCGCGCTTCGGCGCCGAGCTCGTCGATCACCGCACCTGGGTGATCGCGTCCGACGGCGACCTGATGGAGGGGATCAGCCACGAAGCCGCTTCGCTTGCCGGTCATCTCGGGCTCGGCAAGCTGGTCGTGCTCTACGACGACAACCACATCTCGATCGACGGCAAGACCGAGCTCGCGCTCTCCGACGATGCGCTGGCGCGCTTCGCCGCCTATGGCTGGCACGCCGCGCGCGTCAACGGCCACGACCCCGAGGCCGTGGCGAACGCCATCTCCGACGCACAGGCGCAGTCGAAGCCGGCGCTGATCGCCTGCCGCACGACCATAGCCTTCGGCGCGCCGACCAAGGCGGGCACCGCCGCCGCGCACGGCGCCCCCTTGGGCGCGGAGGAGATCGCCGGCGCGCGCGAGAAGCTCGGCTGGCGCTGGCCGCCGTTCGAGGTGCCGGAGCCGATCCGCGCCGCGTGGCGTGCGGCGGGTGCGCGCGGCGCCACTCCCCACCGCGCCTGGCGCGAACGCGCGGGCCGGCTCGATCCGGCGATGCGCGAGGACTTTCGCCGCGCTGCTGCCGGCGAGCTGCCGGCCGGCTGGGAAGATGCACTGGCCGCGTTCAAGCGCAAGCTTGCCGACGACAAGCCGGCGTGGGCGACGCGCAAATCCTCGGGCGAGACGCTTGAGGTGCTGACCAAGGCGGTTCCCGAGCTTCTCGGCGGGTCCGCCGACCTCACCGGCTCGGTCAACACGCTGGCCAAGGGCATGGCCGATTTCGAGGCCCCCGCTTATGGCGGGCGCTACCTCCATTACGGCGTACGCGAGCACGCGATGGCCGCGGCGATGAACGGCATGGCGCTGCATGGCGGCGTCATCCCCTATGGCGGCACGTTCCTGATCTTTTCCGACTACCTGCGCCCGGCGGCGCGGCTCTCGGCGCTGATGCGCCAGCGAGTGATCTACGTGCTGACCCACGATTCCATCGGGCTCGGCGAGGACGGGCCGACCCACCAGCCGGTCGAGCATCTGGCGGCACTGCGCGCCATTCCAGGGCTGCGCGTCTTCCGCCCGGCCGACGCGGTCGAGACCGCGGAATGCTGGCAGCTCGCCCTCGAGGCAGGCGACCGGCCGTCAGCGATGGCGCTCACCCGCCAGGGCGTGCCGGCGCTGCGCACGACGCACGTGGAGGAGAATTTGTGCGCGCGCGGCGCCTATGTGCTGGCCGAGGCCGAGGGCGCGCAGGTAACGCTGATGGGCACCGGTTCCGAGGTGCAGATCGCGCTGGCGGCACGCGACCTTTTGGCGGCGGAGGGCATCTCAGCCCGCGTCGTCTCCATGCCGTGCTGGGAGCTGTTCGCCGCCCAGCCCGGCGCCTATCGCGACTATGTGCTCGGCCCGCCCGCGCGCGTCGCGGTCGAGGCCGCCGTCGCCCAGGGCTGGGACCGCTGGCTCGGCCCGTTCGGCGCCTTCGTCGGCATGACCGGCTTCGGCGCCTCGGCGCCCGACAAGGCGCTTTTCCAGCATTTCGACATCACCGCCGAGGCGGTGGCCGAGGCCGCACGCGACGCGCTGGGACATCACTGATACATCGCTGACACTGACAGGCTGAACGGAGAAGAACATGCCCGTCCGCATCGGGATCAACGGTTTCGGTCGCATCGGGCGGCTGGTGCTGCGCGCCGCGATCGAGCGTAAGGGGCGCGGGATCGAGATCGTCGCCATCAACGATCTGGGCTCGAACACGGCCAACGCCCACCTGCTTGCGCACGACACGGTGCACGGCCCGTTCCCGGGCACGGTGCGCGTCACCAAGAATGGCTTCAACGTGAACGGCAAGGCGATCCAGGTGTTCGCCGAGCGCGACCCGACGCGCCTTCCCTGGCGCCAGCTCGGCGTCGACGTGGTGGCCGAATGCACCGGAATCTTCACCAAGCGTGCCGACGCGCAGAAGCACATCGCGGCCGGCGCCAAGCGCGTGCTGATCTCCGCCCCCGCGACCGACGAGGACATCACCGTCTGCTACGGCGTGAACCACGACAAGCTGCGCAAGTCGCACCGGATCGTGTCGAACGCCTCGTGCACGACGAACTGCCTCGCCCCGGTGGCGTTCATCCTGGACAAGGAGTTCAGCATCGAGCGCGGCTACATGACGACCGTCCACTCCTACACGGGCGATCAGTCGCTCGTCGACACGCTGCACCGCGACCTGCACCGCGCGCGCGCCGCGGCGCTCAACATGATCCCGACCTCGACCGGCGCGGCCAAGGCGGTGGGGCTCGTCCTGCCGCACCTGAACGGCAAGCTCGACGGCACCGCGATCCGCGTGCCGACGCCGAACGTCTCGATGATCGACTTCAAGTTCGTGCCGAAGAAGAAGACCACGGTCGAGGCCATCAACAACGCGATGGTCGCGGCGTCGAAGTCGGCGCGCCTCAAGGGCATTCTCGCGGTCAATGACCTGCCGCTCGTCTCGTCCGACTTCAACCACTGCCCGGCCAGCGCGACGTTCGACCTGAGCCAGACCCAGGTGGTCGACGGCGGCCTCGCCCGCGTGCTCGCCTGGTACGACAACGAGTGGGGGTTCTCCAACCGAATGGTCGACACCGCCATCGCGGTCGGGAAGCTGGGCTAGCGGCGCGGGGCCCCGCATGGTCGCCTTCCACACCCTCGACGATCTTGACGTCAAGGGAAAGCGCGTCCTCGTTCGCTGCGACCTCAACGTGCCGATGAAGGACGGCAAGGTCGCCGACGCGACGCGGATCGAGCGCTCGGCCGCCACGGTGAAGGAGTTGGCGGGACGCGGTGCGCGCGTCGTCGTCATCTCGCATTTCGGCCGGCCGAAGGGGCGCGATCCGTCGCTGTCGCTCGCCCCGGTCGCGCCGGTCCTGGAGGCGGCGGTCGGGCGGCGCGTCGCGTTCGCGTGCGATTGCGTCGGGCCCGAGGCCGAAAAGGTCGTGCGGACGATGAACGACGGCGACGTGGCGCTCCTCGAAAACCTGCGCTTTCACGCCGGCGAGGAGAAGAACGAGCCCGCTTTCGCGCGCGCGCTGGCGGCGCTCGGCGATCTCTACGTCAATGACGCGTTCTCGGCGGCGCACCGGGCGCACGCCTCGACCGAGGGGCTGGCGCACTTGCTGCCGGCCGCCGCCGGGCGGGAAATGCAGGCCGAGCTCGACGCGCTTTCCCGCGCGCTGGAGCGTCCGGACCGTCCCGTCCTCGCCATCGTCGGCGGTGCCAAGATCTCGACGAAGCTCGACGTGCTCGGCCATCTGATCGACAAGGTCGACGTGCTGGCGATCGGCGGCGCGATGGCGAACACGTTCCTGCTCGCCCTCGGCACCGACGTCGGGAAGTCCCTGGTCGAGCGCGACCTGGTGGGCACGGCGAGGGACATCCTCGCCAAGGCCAACGACAAGGGCTGCGAGATCGCGCTGCCGTCCGACGTGGTGATCGCGGCGAAGCTCGAACCCCACGTGCCGTCCGAAGCCGTGCCGGTCGCGGCCGTGCCGGACGACCGGATGATCCTCGACGTCGGGCCGGCGAGCGCGCGCGCCCTCGCCGACCGCCTCGCCGACTGCCGCACGCTGGTATGGAACGGGCCGCTCGGCGCGTTCGAGATCAAGCCGTTCGACGAAGCAACGCTCGCCGTTGCGCGCGCGGCAGCCGAGCTCACTCGCGCCGGCAAGCTGGTGAGCGTCGCGGGCGGCGGCGACACGGTGGCGGCGCTCGCGGCGGCGGGCGTCATCGACGATTTCACCTATGTCTCGGCCGCCGGCGGCGCCTTCCTCGAATGGATGGAGGGCAAGACGCTGCCCGGCGTCGCGGCCCTGGAAGCCGCGGCGAAGTAGCGCCTACTTGTCGATCTGGTCGTAGACGGCGCGGGCGACGTGCAGCAGCTTCTCGCGCGGCACGGCGCCGACCAGCGCGTAGCCGCAGGTGGGATCGAGCCAGTAGAACACTGCGACGCCGTGGTATTCCCGGAAGCGGAACGCCGTCTCGTCGTTGCCGTGCGGCCCCGCCTTCTTGATGTAGAGGGTGAGGCGCTGGCCCGACGCATCCTCGTACATGAACTGCGCGGCGATGGTTCGTCCCGACGGCAACAGCCGCCCGCCCATCAGCTTGTAGCCGAGCGCGCCGAGCTGCGGCGCGCGCACCTTGGCGCCGAGCCGCTTGGTCAGCCAGGTGACCAGATGCTGCTCCTCGTTCGCCGAGACCTCGACGGGATGGCGCACCTCGGGTACGAACACCTCGTGCGCCTCGGCGGCGTCGGCGACGATGCGCGGCGGCGTGCCCACGAGCGCCTCGCTGGGCGTCCGATGGGCGAGCCAGCCGGCCGCGCCGCCGCCGACGAAGACGGCGACAAGTAGCGCGGCCGCCGCCGCCATCGGCCAGTCGCGCCATGCGGCAAGACCGGCTCGCCGCGGGCGCAGCCACGCCTCTGGTATCGGCCGGGCGAGCTCGCCGTCGAACAGTGCATGCAGCTCCGCGTCGATGCGCCGCCACGCCGCCACCCGTTCGGCATCGTCGGGATTTTCAACCAGGTGGCGCGCCATCTCGGCCGCGCGCGCAGAGTCCAGCCTGCCGTCGGCGTGGGCGTGGAGGTCTGCGTCGGTCACGGTCGCGCCGGTCACTTCACCCTCCGGAGCGCGGGCGGGGCGCCCTCATAGGCGGCGCGCAGCCGTTCGCGCCCGCGGTGCAGCCGCGACATCACGGTGCCGAGCGGCACGCCGGTGATGCCCGCGACCTCCTCGTAGGTCATCTGCTCAAGCCCGACCAGCAGCACCACCTCGCGCTGCTCGTCCGGAAGCGCATCGAGCGCGCGGGCAAGGCCGGACATCGCGACGCGCCCCTCCTGGCTGCCGTCGACGGAAACGGCATGGGTTTCGTGGTCGTAGGCGATCGTGCGCGGGCGGCGGCTTGCCCGGCGGGCGGCGTTGGCGTTCAGATTGTGCATGATCGTGAACATCCACGCCCGCAGGTTGCCGTCGGCCCGGACCATGTGGAAGCGGCTCCAGGCGCGTTCAAGGCAGTCCTGCACCAGATCGTCGGTGCGATCGGAATCGCCCAGGAGCGCCCGGGCGTAGCGCCTGAGGTGCGGGATCTGCTCGACGATCTGCCGCTCGGCGTCGGTCACCCGTGCGTCCTGCCGCGCCGCCATGGCGCTCGCCCCAATTATAGCTACACCGGCCGGCCCCGCCTATTCCCGGCGCCTCGGTTGACTTGGCCCGGCCGCTGGGCTCAACTGCCGGCGCCGGCCCTCCACCGCCGAGGAGGCTAACCATGCCCGACACCGCCGAACCGCGCGTCGTCCCGCCCGACCGCATCGATCTGCATTTCGACTGGGACCGCGCCATTCCCGCGCCCGGCCACGGCGGCGTCGATTTCGAGGAGCGGGTGAATTTCCGCCGCCTGCACGAGTACCGCCTCGGCCGGGCGAGACAGGCGCTCAAGAAATCCGGCTTCGGCGCGCTCCTTTGCTTCGACAACAACAACATCCGGTACCTTACCTCGACCGTCATAGGGGAGTGGTCGCGCGACAAGATGTGCCGCTACGCCCTGCTGGCGGGCGATGGCGAGCCGCATATCTGGGATTTCGGCTCGGCGGCCAAGCACCACCGGCTGCACGCGCCATGGCTGCCCAATGCGTGCTGTCACGCCGGCATGGTCGGGCTCAGGGGCACCGTGCCGCCCGACGTCGGGCTGATGAAGCGCGCGGCGGAGGAGATCGCCTCGCTCCTGAAGCAGGCGGGCGTCGCCAACATGCCGCTCGGCCTCGACATCGTCGAGCCGCCGATGATGTTCGAGCTGCAGCGCCTCGGCATCGACGTGCGCGACGGCCAGCAGGTCATGCTGGACGCGCGCGAGATCAAGAACATCGACGAGATCGTGCTGTTGAACCAGGCCGCCGCCATGGTCGACGGCGTCTACCAGATGATCTGGGAAGACCTGAAGCCCGGCGTGCGCGAGGCCGACCTCGTCGCGCGCGCCAACAAGATGCTCTACGAGATGGGCTCCGACGACGTCGAGGCGATCAACGCCATCTCGGGCGAGCGCTGCAACCCGCACCCGCACAACTTCACCGACCGGCTGGTGCGACCGGGCGACCAGGCCTTCTTCGACATCATCCAGTCCTTCATGGGCTACCGCACCTGCTATTACCGCACGTTCAACGTGGGCAAGGCGACGCCGGCCCAGCACGACGCCTACAAGCGCTGCCGCGAATGGCTCGACGCGGCGATCGAGCTGGTGCGGCCCGGCGTCACCACCGACCGCATCGCCAGCGTGTGGCCGAAGGCGGAGGAGTTCGGCTTCTCCGATGAGATGGAGGCGTTCGCGCTCCAGTTCGGCCACGGGCTCGGCGTCGCTTTGCACGAGCGGCCGATCATCTCGCGGCTCTGCTCGCTCGACCACCCGGTCGAGATCAAGGAGGGGATGGTGTTCGCGCTCGAGACCTACTGCCCGGCGAAAGACGGGTTCTCGGCCGCGCGCATCGAGGAGGAGATGGTCGTCACCAAGGACGGGCCGCGCGTCATCACGCTGTTCCCGGCCGAGGAACTGCCCATCGCGAACCGTTACTGATGGCCGCGCGGGCGAAGCCGCGGACGCGCGCCCGCGCGCGGGCGAACGACGACATCGGCGAGGCGACGCGTCTCAAGCTTTGGCGCTCGCAGCTCCTGATCCGCGAAGCGGAGAAGCGCGCCTACGACCTGTTCCTCCAGAACCTGGTGAAGGGGACGAGCCATCTCTCGCTCGGGCAGGAGGCGGTGGCCGCGGGCTTCGCCACCGCCCAGAACCCCGACGATTGGACCTTCGCCACCTATCGCGGTCACGCCCACACGCTGGCACGCGGCGCCCCCGTCGCGGGCGTGCTGGGCGAGCTGATGGGGCGCGATTGCGGGCTGATGCGCGGCAAGGGCGGCTCGATGCACCTCACCGACGCCGCGCACGGCATGATGGGGTCGTACGCCATCGTCGGCGCGCATCTGCCCATCGCGATGGGCGCGGCCTGGTCGGCGCAGTATCGCGGCACGAAGCAGGTCTCGGTCTGCTTCTTCGGCGACGGCACCACCAACATCGGCGCGTTCCACGAGGCGCTGAACATGGCCGCAGTGTGGAAGCTGCCGGTCGTGTTCGTGTGCGAGAACAACCTCTACATGGAATACACGCCCATCGCGCAAGTAACGGCCGTGCCGAATCCGGCGGCCGACCGCGCGGGGGCCTACGGGCTCGAATCCATCATCGTCGACGGCAACGACGCGGACGCGGTCTACCGCACGGCCGCCGCCGCCATCGCGCGTGCCCGCAAGGGCGATGGGCCGTCGCTCATCGAGGCCAAGACCTACCGCCATTCCGGCCATTCGCGCGCCGATCCGGCCAAGTACCGTCCCGACGCCGAGGTGAAGGACTGGCTCGCGCGCGATCCCATCCCGATGTACCGCGCCCGTCTCGCCGAGTTCGGCATCGCCGAGAAGGACATCGCGAAGATCGAGACGGAGGTGAAAAAGGCGGTGGACGACGCGACCGAGACGGCCAAGGCCTCCCCCGTGCCGGCGAACGAGCTGATTATGCGCGACGTCTATGCCGACGGGGGGGCCGCGTGGCGGAATTGACCTATCGCGAGGCGGTGGCCGACGGCATCGCGCAGGAGATGGCGCGCGACGAGCGCGTGGTGTTCCTGGGCGAGGACGTCGCCGGCGCGGGCGGCGTGTTCAAGGCGACCGTCGGCCTTCTCGAGAAGTTCGGGCCGAAGCGCGTGAAGGACACGCCGATCTCGGAGCAGGCGATCCTCGGCGCGGCGATGGGCGCGGCGATGACCGGACTGCGCCCCATCGCCGAGATCATGTTCTCCGATTTCCTCGCCGTCTGCTGGGACCTGGTCGCGAACGAGATGGCGAAATCGCGCTACATGTCGAACGGCCAGCTCGAATGCCCGGTGGTGATCCGCACCGCCAATGGCGCGGGCTCGCGCTTCGGCGCGCAGCATTCGCAGTCGGTCGAGAACTGGGCGATGGCGGTCCCGGGCCTCAAGGTTGTCGCGCCCTCGACACCGGCCGACGCCAAGGGGCTGATCGCCGCGGCGGTGCGCGACCCCGACCCGGTGATCGTGTTCGAGCACAAGTCGCTCTATGCCGTGAAGGGCGAGGTGCCGGACGGCGAGCATGTCGACAGGCTGGGCACGGCAAAGATCGTGCGGCCGGGCGCGGACTGCACCATCCTCGCCCTCGGCCTCATGGTGCCGCGCGCGCTGGAAGCCGCCGCGAGTCTGGAAGCGAACGACGGCATCAAGGCGTGCGTGATCGATTTGCGCTCACTGGTGCCGCTCGACACGCAGACCATCCTGCGCGAAATCTCCCGCACCGGCCGGCTGTTCACCGTGGAGGAGAACCCGCGCCTCTGCGGCTGGGGCGCCGAGATCGCGTCGATCGCCGCCGAGGAATGCTTCTACGACCTCGACGCGCCGATCGTGCGCATCACTACCCCGCACGTGCCGCTGCCCGCCGCCGACGCGCTGGAGGACGCGACGATCCCGTCGGCTGCCCGCATCGCCGACACCGTGCGGCGGAACATGGGCTGACCGTGGACATCGTCATGCCGCAGCTCGGCGAGACGGTGAGCGAAGGCACCGTCACCGCCTGGCACAAGAAGGTGGGCGAGCGCGTGCGCCGCGACGAGACCTTGTTCGACGTCTCGACCGACAAGGTCGACACTGAGGTGCCCGCGCCCGCCGACGGGGTGGTCGCCGAGATTCGCGTGCAGGAAGGCACGACCGTCGCGGTCGGCACGGTGCTGGCGGTGATCACAGGCGACAGCGGGACGGCGGAGGCAACCCCCGACCCTATCCCTCCCCCTCAAGGGGGGAGGGAACCCGCGGCAATGGGCTTGTCTGGCCGTTCCGCCGACGCGGCGCCGACCGGCGGCATGGACGGCATCGCATCGCCCCCTCCCCCCTTGAGGGGGAGGGTTGGGGAGGGGGGGCAGCGTAACAGGGACTCCCGAAGCCGGCCGCTGTCGCCGGCGGTGCGCAAGCTGGCGAGGGAGCACGGCATCGATCCCGGCGCGCTCGCCGGCTCGGGCGCAGACGGCAGGGTCACGCGGCGCGACATGGAGGCGGCGCTGAACGCCGGTCCCGCCACGAAGGCGGCGGGCGGCGACGAGCGCGTGCCTTTCTCGCGCATCCGCAAGCTCACCGCCCGGCACATGGTGCAGTCGAAGGCCGTCAGCCCGCATGTGCTGCAGGCGGTAGAGGCCGACTTTCACCGGGTCGAGCGGGCGCGCACCGCGTACGGCGAGCGCTGGAAGGCGCGCGAGGGGTTCGCGCTCTCCTATCTGCCGTTCATCGCCTATGCGGTGTGCCGCGCCATCGCCGATTTCCCGCGGATCAACGCCTCGGTCGAGCACGAGACGCTGCTGGTCCACAAATCGGTGCATCTCGGCATCGCGGTCGATCTGACGCTCGAAGGACTCACCGTTCCCGTCGTGCGCGACGCGCAGGCGCGCGACCTGGCCGGGCTCGCCCGCGAGATCCGCAGCGTCGCCGAGGGCGCGCGCGCCGCCACGCTCGGTCCCGACGCATACGCCGGCGGTACCTACACGCTGTCGAACTCCGGCTCGTTCGGCACGCTGATCACTGCGCCGATCATCAACCAGCCGCAGGTCGCGATCCTGTCGACCGACGGGGTGAAGAAGCGCCCGGTGGTGATCGAGGGGCCGGACGGCGACTCCATCGCCATCCGCCCGATGGGCATCCTGGCGCAGTCGTTCGACCACCGCGCCATCGACGGCGCGTATTCGGCGGCTTTCCTCCGCCGCGTGGCCGAGATCGTCGCGACGCGCGACTGGGTGACCGATCTCGGTTGAATGACCGACCTCCCCACCATCCGCCTCGCGCCGGGGCACCAGAAGCGGGCGCGCGCCGGCCACCCGTGGGTCTATTCCAACGAGATCGCGATGGATGCGGCGGCCAAGTCGCTGGCACCGGGAACGGCGGTGCGGCTTGTAGACGCGAACGGCGCTTATGTCGCGACCTGCGCGTTCAACCCGCATTCGCTGATCGCGGGCCGCGTGCTCTCGCGTGACGCGGGCGAAGCGATCGACGCGGCGTTCCTGCGCGCGCGGCTCGACCGCGCGCTCGTCCTTCGCGAACGCCTCTTTGGCGAGCCGTTCTACCGCCTCGTCCATGCCGAGGCGGACGGGCTGCCCGGCCTCGTCATCGACCGGTTCGGCCGCACGCTGGTGGTCGAGATCAACGCCGCCGGGATGGAGCGCCTGACCGAGCCGCTGCTTGCCGCGCTCGACGCGGTGGCGGACCCGCGCACCGTGGTCCTGCGCGCCGACAACCCGGTGCGCCGGCTCGAAGGGTTGGCGCTCGAGGTGCGCGTCGCCAAGGGCACGGTGGAGGGGCCGGTCGCCCTTGCCGAGAACGGTGCGCGCTTCTTCGCCGACGTCGCCCAGGGTCAGAAGACCGGCTGGTTCTACGATCAGCGCGAATCGCGCGCCCGCGTCGCCGCGCTGGCCGCCGGCGCGCGCGTGCTCGACCTCTACGCCTTCACCGGCGGGTTCGGGGTTCTCGCGGCGGCGCGCGGCGCGGCGGAGGTCACGCTGGTCGACCGGTCGCAGCCGGCCCTGGAGCTTGCCACGCGCGCCGCCGAGGCGAACGGCGTCGCCGAGCGCTGCCACTTCGTGCGGGCGGAGGCGTTCGACATGCTGGAACGGCTCGCCGAGACGAACGAGACGTTCGACGTGGTCGTCGCCGATCCGCCCGCCTTCGTGCCGACGAAGAAGGATCTGGGCGCGGGGCTTCGCGGCTACCGTAAGCTGATGCGGCTCGCCGCCGCGCGCGTCGCGCCGGGCGGGCTCTTGTTCGTGGCGTCGTGCTCGCACCATGTGGGGCGCGACGCCTTCGCGGGCGAGCTAGCCCGCGCGCTCGCCGACGCAAACCGCGAGGGCCGCATCCTCGCCGCCGCAGGCGCCGGGCCGGACCATCCCGTCCACCCGCATCTTCCCGAGTCGGCCTATCTCAAATCGCTACTGGTCGCCCTCGACTGACGGGGGGCGTCCGGCGCATCATGCGGCGACCGACAGAACAAGAGGGAGCGCAACCATGCTCAAGATGATCGGACGGGCCAGCTCGGCCAACGTGCAGAAGGTGCTGTGGCTCTGCGACGAGATCGGCCTTGCGTACGAGCGCGAGGACGCCGGTCTGCATTACGGGCGCACCCGCGATCCCGACTACATCGCGATGAACCCGAACTCGACCGTCCCCACCATCATCGACGACGGGTTCGTGCTGTGGGAGTCGAACTCGATCGTCCGCTACCTTTGCAACAAGCACAAATCCGACCTCTACCCGACCGAGATCAAGGAGCGCGCACTGGCCGAGCGCTGGATGGACTGGCAGCTCGCGGTGTATGGCCCGGCGATGGCGCCGGTGTTCCAGGGGCTGATCCGCACGAAGCCCGAGGACCGCAACATGGCGGCGATCAAGGCCGGGCGCGACCGCTGGTCGAAGGCCGTCGCGATCCTCGACCGCTATCTGGGCGAGAACGAATATCTCGCCGGGCCGCGCTTCACCATCGGCGATATCCCGTGCGGAATCATGACCTATCGCTGGTTCGCGCTCGACATCGAGCGCGAGGACTATCCCAACGTGCGGCGCTGGTACGACGCGCTCGCCCAGCGCCCGGCGTACAAGAAACACATCATGATCACCATGACCTGAGGGCGCTTCAGTCGCGCTTGGGCCCGTTTTCGTGAAAGCGGATCGCGCGGTCGAGCGACGCCAGAACGCTGCGCCGTTCGGCCGCGCCGAGTTCGGCGAGGATGCGCGCCTCGGCCCGCTCGGCCGCCGCCGCCAGCTGCACCAGCAGGCGTCGGCCATTCGGCGTCAGGAACAGCGCCTTGGCGCGCCGGTCGGTGCGCCCGGTGGTGCGCCGGATCAGCCGCTTCGCCTCCAGCCGGCGGACCACGCCGCTCACCGTGGTGCGGTCGCAGCGCAACGCATTGCCGAGGCGAAGCTGGTCGATCCCAGGGATCGCCGCGACGACCCTGAGCGCGCCATACTGCACCGGCGTGACGCCGAATCCGGCGGTTTCCTCCGTGAAGAAAGAATCGGCGATCTGGTGCACGCGGCGGATCAGATAGCCGGGAGCGCCGGCAACCAGTTCCGCCGCGTCCGGCGCCTCGTCGCCGCGCACCGTCGCCACGTGCGGTGCCGCAACGCGCCGCGTTCTTGTTTTCATGTCGCTCCGATGCGTCCGAAGCCGCGTCGCCGAACCCGGCAGGAATGTGCGTCGGCCGACATAGCAGAACGGCGCGCGCCGCGCAAACCGCGCGGCGCACGTCTGGCGGGCCGCGCCGGGGGCCGCTAATCTCAGCCATCGGCCGCGGGCGCGGCCGGCACGGAGAACGAGGAGACATTCATGGCGAAGCGCATCCGGCTGCAGGGCCCCGGCATTCCCGAGCATCACGGCCAGCCGTTCCCGGCGGCGATCAGGATCGGCAACATGGTGTTCTCCGCCGCGGTCGGCGGCGAGGACCCGGCGACCGGCAAGCTGCCCGAGAGCCTGGACGACCAGGTGCGTCACGCGTTCGACAACGTGCGCCGCATGATGGAGAAGGCCGGCGGCTCGCCCGCCGACATCGCCAAAGTGGAGGTCACGCTGAAGGACCGCAACGACCGGCCGACGCTCAACAAATACTGGATCGCCATGTTCCCGGACGAGAATGACCGGCCGGTGCGCCACACCGGCGCCGCCGACCTGCCCGGCGGCAGGCTGGTGCAGCTCGAATTCGTCGCGGTGATCTCATAGGCGCGATCGGGGGCGCCCGGACGGCTGGGCGCCGTGACGGTCCGGGCCCTACGCGGCGCGGCGCTTCTTGTGCTTGCCCTTGAAGGCGGGGGCGACCTCTTCCATGAACCGGGCCATCTCGTCCTTCACCTGGTTGTGCGGCTTCAGCCCGACGTTGAAGTAGAGGATGATCTCCGTCACGCCTGCCCGCTCGGCCTTAGCGATGGTCTCCATCATGTGGTCGGGCGGGCCCAGCAGCACCGAATTGTCGGTAGATTCTCGGGCTTCATCTTGTTCAGGTTGTCGACCATGCCAACGAAGTAGCGGTAGGTCGGCGGCGCGGTCTTGGGATCGCCCGGGAGCGCCGGCACCACGCATTCCTGGAAGTAGCGGAGCTGGCGCTTGCGCGCGGCGCGCTCGGCGGCCGGATTGTCGGCGAAGTGGGTGAAGTAGCTGCACATCAGCTTGCCCGGCTTGTGGCCCGCCTTCACGCACGCCTCGGAATAGATCTCGTTCACCTCCTTGAGCCCGCCGAACGCCATGGCCGTGGCGAAGGGCGCAACCAGGATGTTGAGCCCGAGCCGGGCCGCGAGCTCCACCGACGGGCGCGAGAAGCAGGCGACGTAGATCGGGATCGGCTTTTGGATCGGCTGCGGCGTGATCTGGATGTCGTCGAAGTCGAAATACTTGCCGTGATGGCTCAGCGGCCCCTGGCCGGCCCACAGCCCCTTCAGCACCTCCAGCCCTTCGGCGAACACGGTCGCGTTGTCCGCAAACAGGTCGCCATGGCCGAGCGGGCCGTACTCGCGCCGGTCATAGCCGCGCCCGGCGGCGAAGTCGACGCGCCCGCCCGACAGCATGTCGAGCGACGCCCACTGCTCGGCGACGCGTATCGGGTGGTGCAGCGGCAGAACCGTGACGGCGGGCGCGAGGCGGATGTGCTTGGTCTGCGCCGCGACGTTCGCCAGCACGATGTCGGGGCAGGACAAGACGCCCAGGGTGGAGAAGTGATGCTCGCCGATCCAGGCCGAGTTCATGCCCAGTCGGTCGGCGTAGATCGCCTCGTCGACGATGTCGGCGATGAACCGGTTCGGTTCGCGCCTGTTGTTCAAATAGAAATTGTCGCTGAGCGTGAAGTAGCCGAATTCCATTGGAGTCCCGTTCAGTCTGTCCGGAGCCGTTCCCCTACGCCGCCACGGCGCAGCGGCGCTTGATGAAGTCGTCGAACGCCGCGGCCATCTCGCCCTCCTTCTCGTCCCACGCCTCGTGCGGGCCGAGATCGACGTCGAGCTGCTCGCGGAACAGCGTGTAGAGCTCGCTCCCCGGGATCATCTTCTGGGCCGCCTCGCCGGTCGCGATGCCGTGGGTGCGGTCGTTGCCGGGCATGACCAGCGTCGGCACCTTGATCGAGCCGAGGTCCTCGCGCGTTGCGCCGATCACCGGCAGGTCGGCGCCGGCGAGGAAATAGGTCTTCCAATGCTCCATCTGCTCGATGAAGCGGCCGACGTCCATCTTCATCAGCCGGTCGCGGTTGGCGGGGTTCCAGGCGATGCGCTCGGCCCAATGCTCGGTCGCGCACACCGCCGCCATTCCGCCCTGTTTCGCCGCCGCGATGTACTGGCCGTAATAGTTCTCGGCGAGCCGGTTCGCCGCGAATGCGCCGCCGGTGACGCGCCAGAGGAGGAGGGCGCGCGTTGCCTCGGGATGGCACAGATAGGACAGGATCGAGGTGCGGCAGCCGGAGGACGAGCCGCCGACGACGGCCGGCAGCGCGTTCTGCTGCTTCAGGAGCTCGTGCAGGTCGTCGGCCCAGATCTCGTATTCCGAGTCCTTGCCGTCGATCACGACATCGGAATGGCCGGTGTTGCGCCGGTCGTGGATCAGCACGCGGTAGCCCTTGGCGGCGAGCTTCGCGCCCAGCCCTTCGACCCCGTCGAGCCCGCGTCGCCCGCCCGGGTTGAGCGCGACCCACGACCCCCTCGTGCCGAGCACCTTGTAGTTGATGTTGACGCCGCGCACCTTGGCGATGGGCATGGTCCGGCTCCCTGTCATTGCGCCCGCGGGGCGCATGGGCCGGCATTTTAGCGGAACCGGCGGGCCGCGCTACCCCGCCCGGCGGATCACGAAGGTGAGGAGCCCGTCGGCCTCGTCAGCCGATTCCAGCGCGTGGCCGGTTTCGGCGCAGAAGGCGCGCACGTCCTTCGCCGCGGCGGGGTCGGTCGCGCGCAGCTCGATGCGGCCGCCGGGCGCGACCTGCGTCAGCGCCTTCCGGGCGCGCAGCACCGGCAGCGGGCAGATCAGCCCGCGCGCGTCCACGATCCGGATGTCGTCGGTCATGCGCGCACACCCTATCATGCCTCCGCCAGCGCGGCGATCTCGGCGCGGAGCGATTCGATCCCCGCGGCGGTGTGGGCGCTGGTTGCGTGGAGGACGGGATGGGCGGCGACATGGCGCGCGAGCGCGGCGGTCGTGTCGCCGACCATACGTTCGAGCGCGTCGGGGCGGCACTTGTCGATCTTGGTCAGGACGCCCTGGTAGGAGACGGCCGCCTCGTCGAGCATCGCCATCAGGTCGCGGTCGGAATCCTTGATCCCGTGGCGCGCGTCGATCAGCAGCATCAGCCGGCGCAGCTCGGGCCGGCCGCGGAGATAGGCGCCGATCAGCCGTGTCCACGCGGCGACCTCCGCCTTCGGCGCCCTGGCGTAGCCGTAGCCCGGCAGATCGACCAGCACCAGCCGCTCGCCCAGCCGGAAGAAGTTGATCTGGCGCGTGCGGCCCGGCGTGTTCGAGGTGCGCGCCAGCGTGTTGCGCCCGGTGAGCGCGTTGATCAGGCTCGACTTGCCGACGTTCGACCGGCCGGCGAAGGCGATTTCGGGCAATCCGCCCGCCGGCAGGTTGCCGAGGGTGGTGGCGCCCGCGACGAAGACGCACTCCCGGGCGAAGAGGAGCCGGCCACGCTCTCGCGCGTCGTCGTCGGGCGCGGGCCCGACTTGTGTCACGTCTTCTTGGCCGCCTTCTTGGCCGGCTTAGCCGGCGGCGTGCGCTTCACCCCGGCCTTGCGCATGATCACCCATTGCTGGGCGATCGAGAGGGTGTTGTTCCACGACCAGTAGATCACCAGCCCGACCGGGAAGTGCGCCAGCATGAAGGTGAACACGATCGGCAGAAGCATGAACATCTTCTGCTGCACCGGGTCGGGCGGCGCCGGGTTAAGCCGCTGCTGCAGGAACATGGTGATGCCCATGATCACCGGCCACGCGCCGATGGCGAGGAAGCCGAGCGCGTGCGGCGGCGTCCAGTGGATCAGGCCGAACAGGTTCAGGATCGAGGTCGGGTCCGGCGCCGACAGGTCCCGCACCCAGCCGAAGAACGGCGCGTGGCGCATCTCGATGGTGACGTAGAGCACGTTGTAGAGCGCGAAGAAGACCGGAATCTGGATGACCAGCGGCAGGCAGCCGGCCATCGGGTTGGCGTTCTCCTTCTTGTAGAGCGCCATCATCTCCTGGTTGAGCCGCGCCTTGTCGTCCTTGAAGCGCTCGCGGAGCTCCATCATCTTGGGCTGCAGCGTCTTCATCCGGCTCATCGCGCGGTACGACTTGTTGGCGAGCGGGAAGAAGGCGAGCTTGATCAGCACCGTGACCATCAGGATCGCGATCGCGAAATTGCCGACGATGCCCTTGAAATAGTCGAGGACGTAGAACAGCGGCTTGGCGAGGAACGACAGGTAGCCGAAATCGACGGCGAGGTCGAACTTCTGGATGCCGAGCTTCTGCTCGTACATGTCGAGAAGATGCACCTCCTTCGCGCCGGCGAAGAAGCGGTCGGTCACCTCGGTCGTCGCGCCGGGCGCGACGGTGCGCGCCGGGGCGAGATAGTCGGCCTGGTACACGTCCTCGTTGTGCAGCTTGTAGTGGTGGATCTTGGCCACCACCTGCGCGGTCTTGTCGGGGATCAGGGCGGCCAGCCAGTACTGGTCCGTAAGGCCGAACCAGCCGCCCGTGGTATTCTTGGTGACCGGCTCGTCGTCGAGGTCGCCGTAGCCGGAATGCTCGTAGGTGCCGTCCAGCACGCCGACGCCGCCGACATGCACCAGGTAGGTGCCGCTGTCCTTCACCGCGCCGAATTGGCGGATCAGCCCGAAGGGCAGCAGCGTCACCGGCTGGCCGCTCGTGTTCTTCACGCGCTGGGTGACGGTGAACATGTAGTTGTCGTCGACGGCGATGGTGCGCTCGAAGACCAGCCCCTGGCCGTTGTCCCAGGTGAGCGTCACAGGGCTCGAGGGGGTGAGCGTGCCGGAGCTCGCGCGCCACACGGCGTCGGGGCCGGGCAGCTTGACGTTCCCGCCCTTGGCCACCCAGCCGAACTCGGCGAAATAGGGGTGGGGGGCGCCCGGCGGCGACAGCAGCGTGATCTCGTCGCTCGTCGGGTCGGTGGTCACGTGGTATTGGCGGAGCCGCACGTCGTCGAGCCGTCCGGCATCGAGCGCGACCGATCCGTCGATCGACGGGGTCGCGATGCGGACCCGGGGCACGCGGGCCAGCGCCGCGGCGCGCGCGGCCGCGGCCGGCACCTTCGCCGCGTCAGTGGCGGTGCCGACCGGGCCCGGCGCCGGGCTCGGCACGCCGGCCGTGCCGCCGGCAGGCGGAGCCGCGCCGGTCGCCGGCGCGGGGGCGCCGGCGGGCGCCTTCTGGGCCGTCTGCTCGGTGGTCTGCTGGTGCGCGGCCTTCTGGGCCTGCTCGCGCTGCAGTTTCGGCTGCTCGACCAGGAGCTGGTAGCCGAGGAGGATCGCCACCGAGACGACGATGGCGAGGATCAGGTTCTTTTGGTCCATCATGGACGCTGCACCCGCGACGGCGGCACCCGCGGCGGCACCGGATCGTACCCCTCGCCGCCCCAGGGGTGGCAGCGCGCGATCCGCCGGGCGGCAAGCCAGGCGCCGCGCAGCGCGCCGTGGCTCTCCAGCGCCTCGAGTACATAGGCGGAGCAGCTCGGCTGGTATCGGCATGCAGCCGGCATCACCGGCCCGATCAGGTAGCGCCACACCAGCACCGGCAGGCGCAGCATCAGGGCGAGGGCGCGGTCGAGCGCCCTCATGCCGGCGTCTCCAGCGCGCCCAGGCGGGCGAGCGCGGTCTCCAGGTCGGCGACCAGCTCGGCGAACGGCCGGGCGATCGTCCCCTGGCGCCCGATCAGCACATAGTCGGCACCGGCACGAGCGCGCGGCAGCACCCGCTCGGCCGCGGCACGCAGGCGGCGGCGGACACGGTTCCGCACGACGGCGTTGCCGACGCGGCGGCTCACGGTAAAGCCGACGCGCGGGCCGGCGCATTTGGCTTCGGGTGCGGCCAAATCATCCTCTCCATGCAGGCGCATCTGCACGATCATGCCGGGCGCCACGAATTTGCGCCGCGCTGCGGCGGCCGCCAGGAACTCGCGCCGGCGCTTGAGGCGGCGGAGGGCCGCGGCCATCCTCAGGCGGACAGGCGCTTGCGCCCCTTCCGGCGACGGTTCGCGATCACGTTGCGGCCGCCGACCGTGGCCATGCGGGAGCGAAAGCCGTGGCGGCGCTTGCGCACGATCACGCTCGGCTGATAGGTCCGTTTCACAGCGGCACTCCCGTTGGCGGCCGGGGATTGTTGAGGTGCCGGTATATAGAGGGGCGGTCCGGCCAAGTCAATGCGGCCGCCGGGCGCGTTTTCAGGCCGCAGGAGCCCGAATCCCACGCTCCCGCCGCCGTAAGGCCCGATCTGCGCTATAGTCCGGCCATGGGTGGCGTCATCAAGCGGCTGTTCGGGCTTCCGAGGGGGCTTTCGGCCCGCCTTCTGCTGTTGACGGCGGCCTTCGTGATGGTGGCCGAGGTGCTGATCTTCGTGCCCTCGATCGCCCGGTTCCGCTACGATTACCTGGAGGAGCGGATCGCGCTGGCCTACCTGGCGAGCCTCGCCCTCGCCGGCCCGCCCGACAGCATCAGCCAGGCGCTCGGGCGCGAGCTCCTGGCCAGCGCGCATTCGTATGCCATCGTGCTGCACGAGCCGCAGTCCCGCGCACTGGTGCTGGCGCGCGACATGCCGTTCGACGTCGACGGGATGTACGATTTGCACGACGCGGGCGCGCTGACCCTGATCGCCGATGCGTTCGAGGCGCTGGCAGGCTCGGGCCAGCGCATGATCCAGGTGATGGGCATGTCGCCGCGCAACCCGGACATCATGGTCGAGACGATCATCGACGAGGCGCCGCTGCGCGCGGCGATGCTCGATTATGCGCGCCGTATCCTCGCGCTTTCCATCATCATCTCGCTGGTGACGGCGAGCCTCGTCTATCTCAGCCTCAACTGGCTCCTGGTGCGGCCGATGCGCCGGATGACCCAGGCGATGGTAGCGTTCCGCGAGGACCCCGAGGACCCGTTGCACGTGGTCGCGCCCTCCGACCGCTTGGACGAGGTCGGCGCCGCCGAGCGCGAGCTCGCCCACATGCAGGAGGGGCTGCGTGCCGCGCTCCGCGAGCGCGCCCGTCTCGCCGAGCTCGGTGCTGCGATGGCGCGGATCAACCACGATCTGCGCAATATCCTGGCGACCGCCCAGCTCGTTTCCGACAGCGTGTCGGCCAGCGCCGATCCCGCGGTGAAGCGCGTCGCCCCGACACTGATCGGCGCGATCGACCGGGCGATCCGGCTTTGCTCCGAAACGCTGCGCTTCGCCGCCGGCACCCCGGAGACGCCGCAGAAGGCGGCGTTCCCGCTGGCGCCGCTGGTGGGCGAGCTGTTCGCCGAGCTGGCGGTGGGCGGCGGGCGCACGCTCGAGAACCGTGTCGATCCCGTCCTCGCCGTCACCGCCGACCGCGGCCAGCTCTACCGCGTGCTCGCGAACCTGGTGCGCAATGCCATCGAGGCCGGAGCCAGGCGCGTGGCGGTGACCGCCGCGCCCGCCCAGGACTCGGTCCGGATCGACGTGTCCGACGACGGGCCCGGCCTCCCGGCCCGGGCGCGCGAAAGGCTATTCCAGCCCTTCGCCGGCTCGGCACGGTCGGGCGGCACCGGGCTCGGCCTCGCCATCGCGCGCGAGCTGATCCGCGGCCACGGCGGCGAGCTGGCGCTGGTTTCGACCGGCGCGGCAGGCACCGTCTTCCGCCTCACCTTGCCGCACGCGCCCGCCTCCGCCCGGCCGAAGGCGGCGGCGGAGGCGTAAGCGGCGCGGTGCTTCAGCCCTGCACCACGGCCGGACGGCGGCGGGCACGCCGCACCGCCCACAGGCCTGTAGCGCCGACGCCAAACAAAGCGATCGTCGCCGGTTCGGGCGCCGGGTAGCCGAGCCCTCCGGTCGCCCCGCCGCCGGTATCGGTCAAATTGCCGCCGGACGGGATAATGCCGGGTATCCAGATATCGACCTCGACCGACCCGTTGTCGACCGGCGCCGCGACGGTCAAGCTGCCGTTCCCGGCCGACGCGGCGCCGATCATGCCCACAAGTAAAACCGCCGGCAAAGTTGCAGTGAGCCAGAATTTCATGGACGTTCATTGCGTTGGGTTACGTCGCGAGCGCAAATCACCCACGTCTCGCCATACCTGAGTTGAAAGAGGTACGGCGATTGCTTTCGCGTTCAGCCTGCATTTATGGTTAAACCAAGAAATATGCCAATTTTTGGAAGTCCAATCGGATCAATATGTTAGCTTGCGACGACGTCCGTCTCTGTTATGGGGTTGTGAAAATTTTCGACGTGCGCGGCCAAAAATCGGGCTTTAACTGTAAAATTTTCCGACAGGTCGGTGAGGCCGACACCATTGAATGCGGTAGGGAGGAGTTTGCGGCGCTTCCCCGGCACCTTCAATCGTCACCTGGGCCGCGCACAGGGCCCAGCCAGAGTCCGGGGTGAGCGCCCGCTACTCTGCCGCCGCGCGCGCGCCGCCCCGCTCCTCGGCGATGAGGCGGTCGACGATGCGGCGCATGGCGATGCCGCCGGCGTCCTGGTTGAGGTCGATCATCGGCGTGTCGCCGAGGTCGATGTTCCGCTGCTGCGCCTTGATGATGGCGAGGTCCTCGGTGAAGGCCGTCCTCACCTGCTGGCGCACCAGATCGACCACCCAGCGCTGGTCGAGCTTGAAGTTGAATGCCTGCGCCCAGAAATAGTGCGTCGTCCGTCCGGTCTCGGGGGTGATGGCGTTCAGATTGTACATGTTGGCGCCCTTGGAGTAGTCGCCCTCGCGCACGCCGGAGCCGACCGGGCCCGATCCCACGTTGAGCTTGACGAACGACGGCGGCGAGAAGGTCGCGAGCTGCCAGCGGTCGACGTTCATCCCGTCCGGGAAGCCGCCCATCTTTTTGTGGAACGGCGCGGGCGGCGAGTCGAGCAGCCAGCGGTTGACGTGAACGCGGTCCTTCTCGCGCCTGGTCTCGACCTCCGAGCCGGCGAAGGCGTCGGTGCCCAGCGTCGTCGGGTGGATGAAGGGCAGGTGCGTGGTGTCCAAGAGGTTCTCGACCAGCAGCAGGTAGTTGCCATCGAGGAGCAGCCGGTCGCCGCCGAAGCGCCAGGCGGGATCGTCCATCCAGTGGAAATCCTCGATCTTGTCGGGATCGGCAAGGGCCGGGTCGCCCATCCATATCCAGATCCAATGGTAGCGCTCCACGACCGGGTAGGATTTTACCCGCGCGCCGGGCGGAATCTGCGTCTGGCTCGGCACGCGCACGCATCGGCCGGTCTCGTCGAACTGCAGCCCGTGATAGGGGCACTGCACGATGTTGCCGACAAGCTTGCCCTCGGACAGCGGCGCGCGCCGGTGGCAGCACCGGTCCTCCAGCGCGACCGGGGTGCCGTCGTCGCGCCGGTAGAGCACCACCGGCTCCTCCAGGACGATGCGGCGCATCATCTCGCGGCCGACCTCGTGGTCCCACGCCGCGACATACCAGGCGTTGTGGATATACATCGCGTCCTCCGTGGCGCTTCCCGTGATCGCCAGCAAACCACCCGCCCGGCGCCGGGTCAAGGCGGCGGCTGACGGGGCGCGCGGGCGCTGGTAGGATCGCCCCGAAAATCCTTTCGGGAGGGAGACGATGGCAACCGTGACCAAGCCGCAGGTGATCGCGATCGAGGAGCATTACTTCGATCCGGCCGTGGCCCAGGCGCTGGGCGGCAACCGCCAGCCGCCGCAGATCGTCGAGCGGCTGAACGACATGGCGAACGTCCGCATCAAGGAGATGGACGAGGGCGGCATCGACATCCAGGTGCTGTCGCACGCCCCGCCCGCGGTGCAGACGCTCGATGCCGAGACCTCGGTCCGGCTCGCCACCCAGACCAACGACATGCTGGCCGAGACGATCAAGGCCCACCCGACCCGCTTCGCGGGCTTCGCCGCCCTGCCGACGCCCGACCCGAAGGCCTCGGTCGCCGAGCTCGAGCGCTGCGTCACCAAGCTCGGCTTCAAGGGCGCGATGATCCACGGGCTGACCGGCGGGGTATTCCCCGACGACAAGCGCTTCTGGGGGATCTTCGAGGCGGCCCAGAAGCTCGACGTGCCGATCTACCTGCATCCGGGCAGCCCGCACCCGGCGGTTGTCGAGGCGTATTACAAGGATTACGCCAAGGACTATCCCGGCATCCTCTCGGCCGGCTGGGGCTACACGGTGGAGATGGCGACGGCCGGCGTGCGCATGGTGCTGTCCGGCGTCTTCGACGCCTACCCCGACCTCAAGATCATCCTCGGCCACATGGGCGAGGGGCTGCCCTTCTCGCTCTGGCGCATCGACCACTCGTTCAAGCGGCCGGGCGGCAAGCCGATGGCGTTCCGCGACACGTTCTGCAAGCACTTCTACATCACCACGAGCGGCAACTTCTCCGATACGGCGCTCCTGTGCAGCGTGATGGAGATGGGCGCCGACCGCATCATCTTCTCGGTCGACTGGCCCTACGTGATGAACAAGCCGGGTACCGACTGGATGGCGCACATCCCGCTGGGCGACGAGGACCGCGAGAAGATCCTCAACGGCAACGCAAAGCGCCTGCTGAAGATGTAGGGGCGCGACGCGCGTGGGCTATGTGGAGCGCGTCCTCCAGCCCGGGGAGGAGCTGAAGTACCGGGGACGCATCCACTGGCTCATCTACGCGCCGGGGCTCGTGCTCGTGGCGGTGGCGGCCATCGGCTATTGGGCGGCGACGCGCTACGCGCCGCCCGATGTGCCGCCGCTCGCCATCGCGATCGGCGCCGGCGCGATCGGGCTGTGGGGCCTCGTGCTGCTGCTCGGCGCGTGGATCAAGCGCGTCACTACCGAGCTGGCCGTGACCGACCAGCGGATCATCTACAAGCGCGGACTGATCCGGCGCCACTCGATCGAGATGAACATGGACAAGGTCGAGAGCGTCGACGTCGACCAGTCGATCCTCGGCCGCATTCTCGATTACGGCGACATATTCGTACGCGGCACCGGCGAGGGGATCGAGCCGCTGCGCCGGATCGACGCGCCGCTCGAATTCCGAAACCACGTGACGGCGGCGTGAGCCGTCGCGCGCCGTTACATCTTGAAGCGCTTCCACGCCTCCGCGGCGAGCGACATGTCGACGTAGTGGGCGGCGTCGATCGTCTGCTTGAGCACGCCGAGCTTGTGCAGGTCGTCGATGTTCTTCTGCAGCCGGGCCACGTCGATTTTGAGGTCGGGCGCGCGGTAGTTGTCCTTCCGGGTGAACAGCCAGCCCTGATAGCTCTTCACCGGCCGCTTGGTCAGCTTCGCGACCAGGGCGAGCACGTCGGCATGGGTCTTGGGATCGGTCGAGGTCAGCCAGGCGCGCAGGCGCATGTGGTCCTCGAGGAAATCGACCAAGGCCGCGCGGTGCTTGGCGATCCAGTCGGCCTTGGCGACGTAGATCAGCGTCTCGGTCGGGCCGAGCGCGTCGGTGAGGGTGAACAGCCGCTTGAGCTTCGGGTTCTTGCGCGCCATGTCGGAAAAGGGGTGGACGAGGAACGCCGCATCGATGCGCTGCGACAGCACTGCGGGAAGCTGGTTGGGGAAGCGCAGCTCGGCGAACTGCCAGTCCGTGCCCTCCTTCCAGCCACGCTCGCCGAACAGGAGGCGCACCGCCGAGTCGCCCGACGAGCCGCGCGCGTTGATGCCGATCACCTTTCCGCGCAGATCGTCGAGCGTCTTGATCCTGTCCTTCAGCACCCAGAACCCGGCCGTGCCGTAGCCCGGCGCGCCGGACGAGGTCTGCTGCGCGATGGCGCGCACGTCGAGCTTGGCGTTGGTGACGGTGAGGGTGAGCGACTGCGCGCCCTGCGCCGCCATGTCGATCGCCCCGGCCGCAAGCGCGGTCATCCCCGGCCCCGATCCCGCCAGCATGACCGGCTTCACCACGTAGCTCTTGCCGTAATGGCGGTATAGGCCGGGCGGCGCGATCGGGATCAGCGGCGTCAAGTGCGAGGGCGCGACCGCGGTCTGGATGCGGATGGTGAGCGGCTCGGCCCGCGCGGCACCGGACGCGCCGGCAACGGCAAGCAGAAGCGCGACCGCGAGCGGCCGCAGCGTGCGGACAGTCATGTTTCCTCCCTAAGCGTTTTTCTGCGTGGGTACCGTCACGCGACGGCCGGCAGCACCTCCTTGGCGAAGGCGTGGAGCGTCGGGATGCGCGTGCCCATGCCCACCATCAGGATGTAGCCGACGCCCGCGTTCTGCAACCCGCGGATGCGCTCGATCACCTCGTCGGGCTCGCCGATGAGCGCCCCCTCCTCCGTCGCGCGGACCAGGTCGGCGTCCGACGTCATCGACGAGACGTACTTGCCGTCGGGCGAACGGCCGAACGCGTTCATCCGGGCGAGCGACTTCGACCGGCGCTCCACCGCCTCGGCCCGCTCGGAGGCGTTGCGGACGAGCAGGATGGCGCGGCTGACGCCGACGGTCATGGGATCGAAGGTCTGCCCCATCTTCTGGATCTCGTCGCGATAGATGGCGAGGCGCTGGGCAATCACGTCGAACGTCGCGAACTGGTCGAGGAGCAGATTGTAGCCGCCGCGCGCCGCGGCGCGGATCGAACTCGGGCCGCCCGGCGGCGAGCCACAGCGGCGGGTGCGGCTTCTGCACCGGCGCGGGCTCGACCACGATGTCGGCGAAGTTCCAGCGCGCCGAGTGGTAGGAGAACCGCTCGTCCGAGGTCCAGGCCTTTTTCATCAGCCCGACCGACTCCTCGAACCGCTCCTCCGCCTCGTCGAGCGGCACGCAGAAATGCTGGAACTCGTTGTAGCGGTACCCTTTGCCGACCCCCATGTCGAGCCGGCCGCCCGACAGCACGTCGAGCGTCGCCGCCTGTTCGGCCAGCAGCACGGGGTTGTGCCAGGGCAGCACCATCACGCCCGGACCGAGCCGGATGTTCCTGGTCTTGGCGGCGAGGTAGGTCAGCAGGTTCATGGTGGCCGAGACTTGGCCGAACCCGGTGAAATGGTGTTCCACCACGAACAGCCCGGTGAGCCCGACATTGTCCGCCTCGACGACGAAATCGACGAAGTTCTGGAAGGAGTCCGAGTCGTCGGTCGCGGTGGTGCGGCCCGCCGTGGCGCCGCCGAACAATCCGAATTTCATGCCGCCCTCCGCTCGCCGCTCACCGCCGTCACGGCGCACGATAGCAGCCGGGCCGCGCCGGCAAAACCGCGAAAGGCGCATCGGCCGCGCCGCCCCCGCCCGATGTCGCCTCGGTGTCGCGTGTGCGTCGCTTCTACGTCGCTCGATGTCGCCTCAAGGTAACCCGAATGTCGCCTCTATGTCGCCTCAAGGTAACCTGTATGTCACCCCAAGTCGCCCCTGTTTCACGCCTCGTTGCCACGCAAGTCATTGATATTCAACGTATGTCTCCTGAAGCGAGACCTCCGGCGTCCAAAAAATCCAGGCGCCGATGCCGGGCAACGTGACGCGCGATCTATAGAGGAATTTAGGCCTAATGTCAAGGCGGGCGCCCGCTCGACCCCGCCCCGCAAACGGGTCGGGCGGCGGTCCGTTAGAACCGCCGGCCGAGCGAATTGGTGGAGCAGAGGGGGCTTTCCACATTCAGGCCGACATTCCGTTTAAGCCCAATTCATAAGGCTTTCTTGCCATCAACTGCCAGTAACAGGTGCCAGTAATCTGCCCTACTTGACCGCGTTGGCTCCCACTTCGTCATCCTCCTCTTCTTCGCCCTCCACAATCTCCAGTTCCTGCACGATAGGCCGAGCGGCAGCCGCAAAGGCAGGCGCTTGCTTGAGCAACCATTCCCTCTGCGCTGGCCAGTTGCCTCGGTCCTGGCATTTCTCGGTCCCAGGCATGTATAGGGCGACGCGAGATGCTTTAGTGCCTGGAAGTTCCTCCCACGACAGCGGGTGCCCAAGTGCGCTCTCAAGCTGGTCCCGCCTCTCAAGCAGGGCCTTGAACCCCGCCTTTGCCAGGGGCCGGAGATGTAGATTTCGAGCCTTAGGCTCTGCTCCCATGGAAATGTGGCGTTCAACGCGAAGCTAGGATTTCCGCCGCGCAACCGCTCGAAGGGTTGCCAGTTCCACCGATATGGTGTGCGCTCCGCCAGCGGGAGTGAAGTCCCTGGCCTCATCCGGCCACGCCTTCCGAACGGACACCGCTTCCAAGCGTGCGAGCGGGACCGCTGCCGCAGTGAGGTCGCCGTCGTCCAATCTGCCCCCGGTTCTTCGGTGGATTTTCGTCGGGATTATGCCCCGACCCTCCCGCGACCTCTCGAAAATCTTTAGAACGCTTCGGCGGGGTCTGACACCAATCAAGCACCCGGCGCGGCGACCGGGCCACCCGGTCCCCCGAAGTGCCCCTCGCGACACCGCCCGCGTCAGACCAGAACCGCAGCCTGCCCAAAGCGCATCGGGCATGGGTTCGTCAGAACCGCCGCCCGGGAATTGGTGGAGCGTGACAACTCGTGCGTGGCACTATTTATACGAGAAGGGAGGTCGGCCCCCCTTGGCACGGGCAACTTGGTCAAGAACCCTGAGAAGCGCCCGCTTCTCGCGGGTGCGCGCAACGCCGGAATTCGGGCGCACGAAATCGCGGTCGCTGAGGCCCAGCTTGGCCTTCCTCTTGTCGAGGCGCCGCTCGTAGTCGCTCAGCTTTTCCGTCGCCATCGGCATCGCCCCAGACGCGTCGGGCGGCGGTCCGTTAGAACCGCCGCCCGAGCGAATTGGTGGAGCAGAGGGGGATCGAACCCCTGACCTCGACATTGCGAACGTCGCGCTCTCCCAGCTGAGCTACTGCCCCGTGAGGGCCGGGATATTGTGTGCCGGCCCCTTGCCTGTCAAGCGTCGGCGGCCGGCTTTCGTCTCAGCATCCCGTTCGCCCTGGGTAGGCCGCGAAGCGGCCATATCGAAGGGCGATGGCGGCACGATCTCTCGGCCTCGGACGAGGCCTACTCAGGACGAACGGCGAGGGGCGGTTCGGCCGCCTGCGCCTGTCAGATCGTCATGTCCTTGGCGACCGGGCGCCAGGCGAGCGAGCGGGCCTGCACCTTCTGCAGGGCAGCGTTCACCAGGATCACGAGGACGGTCACGATCACCGCGCCGGCCAGCACGCCCGTGGTGTCGTTGAGCGAGCGGGCGTTGTTGATGTACCAGCCGAGCCCCAAGTCGGCGGCGATGAACTCGCCGACCACGGCGCCCGAAAGCGCGCGCGGCAGCGCGATCTTGAGGCCGGAGAACAGGAACGGCTTCGTCGTGTTCCACACGATCTCGCGGGTGATGGTCCACTGGTTGGCGCCGGCGACGCGCGCCATCGAGACGAGCCGCGGGTCGACCGCCATGATGCCGGCGAGGCCGTTGTAGAACAGCAGGAAGAACACGATCGAGGCGACGAACACGACCTTGGTGGTGATGCCGATGCCGATCCACAGGATGAACAGCGGCCCGAGGGCCAGCTTGGGCACGCCGAACGCGGCCGAGATGAACGGGTCGAGCGCCGCCATCAGCCGCGGCGAAAGCCTGAGCAGGAACGGCAGGACCGCGCCGCCGACGCCGCCGATGATCATGCCGGCCGCCGCCTCGTAGAACGTGACCAGCGTGTCGCGCGCCAGCTCGCCCGAGACGGCCATCTCCCAGATGCGCGCGACGGTCGCGACCGGGCCGGGCAGCCATTCGGCGCCCATCATGACGGAGCCCCACTGCCACACGGCGAGGCAGGCGATGCCGAGCGCGATCCGCCCGGCCGGGATCAAATGGCGCTTGGCCGAAATGCCGGGCAGGGTCCGGATGACGGCGGTGGTCATTGGATTTCCCTTCGCACGGTCTCGAACATGTCGCCGAACCCCTCGAGCTTGTAGACGTTGCCGAGGTCGCGCGGCCTGGGGATGGTGATCCGATGCTCGCTGATGATCTTGGCTGGCGACTTGGACATGACCAGCACGCGGTCGCCCAGCGCGATCGCCTCGCCGATGTCGTGGGTGACGAAGACGATGGTCTTGCGCCCCTGGTTCCACAGCCGCAGCAGGTCCTGCTGGAGCTGGCCGCGGGTCTGGGCGTCGACCGCGCCGAACGGCTCGTCCATCAGGATGATCGGCGGGTCGTAGGCGAGCGTGCGGATCAACGAGGCGCGCTTGCGCATGCCGCCCGACAGCTCGTGCGGGTAGTACTTCTCGAACCCCGTCAGGTTCACCGAACGCAACAGCGTCTGCACCCGGTCCATCGCCGCCGAGTCGAGCCGGCCCTGCACCTTGAGCGGGAAGGTGACGTTGTCGATCAGCGTGCGCCACGGCAGCAGATTGTCGTCCTGGGTGACGTAGCCGATCTGGCAGTTCCAGCCCGGATTGAGGGAGGCGCTTTGGCCCGTCTCGATCGTCTCGCCGCGGAACACGATGTCGCCGCCCGACGACCCGTCGACCTGGGCGATGATGTTGAGCAGCGTCGATTTGCCGGCGCCCGACGGGCCGACCATGGTCAGGAACTCCTGGTCGGCGACGTGGAACGACAGGTCGGCGAGAATCCACGGCGCCTCGCCCTGGCCGGAACGCGGCGGGAAGCGCTTGGCGAGGCCTTTGACCTCGAGCATCGGTGTGGCGGCGGCGTTCATGCTCCCATGACCCTCGACGTCGGACCCTGTTGCGGCGGCCGCCAGCGCAGGAGCCAACGCTCGCCGCGGGCGACCAGGAGGTTCACCACGACGACGAGCAGCGTGAGCGTGGTGAGCGAAACGAACACGATGGTGGTGTCGAAATCGGTGGCGCCAGCGTTGATCATGTAGCCGAGGCCGCGGTTCGACGAGATCAGCTCGCCCACCACCGCCGCGCCGATGGCGTAGGGCGCGGCGATGCGGAAGCCGGCGAAGGCATAGGGGATCGCGCCCGGCCACACGACGTGGCGCGCGATGTCGCGCTCGGACGCGCCGAACACGCGGGCGATCGAGACGAACTGCGCGTTGACCGCGTTCACCCCGGCGGTGGTCGAGAAGAACACCAGGAACGACACGATGGCCGCGACCAGGGCCACCTTGGGCTCGAGGTCGATGCCGAACCACAGGATGAACAAGGGCGCCAGCGCCAGCTTGGGCACGCCGTACCCGCCTGCCATGTAGGGGTCGAGGATGGCGCTCACCACGGGGTGGCGGCGCAACACGAAGGGCAGAAGCGCCCCCGGGATGCCGCCCACCAGGAAGCCGTAGAACGCCGCCTTCAACGTGTAGCCCATGTGGAAGAACAAATCGCCCGACAGGACCTCGTCCCACATGCGGGTGGTGACCTTCCACGGGCTGGAGAACCAGATCGTCCCCCACTCCACGCTTGAAAGCTGCCAGGCGCCGATGACCAGTACCAGCACGATCAGCCGGTCGATGGCGACCCGCTGGTTCATCGCATCCTCCACTCGCTCGCGACGCGCCCGCGGCGCACCGCCTCCCAACGTCCCCGGTCGCCCCCGGACACCCAGACGCGCCGCGATTGCGCGGCTTTTGCGGCGATGATAGGGGCGTCGCGCCGGCCCGTCAACGGCGCGCGCGGCGCCTATTTGACGTACTTGTTGGTGTAGATCGAGTCGAACGATTTCAGCTCTTGGCTCGGCTCGATCATCTGGCCGATCAGCATGAGCTGCTGGGCGTGCTGCATGCCGCGCACGTCGGTCTTCATCGTGTCGGGCGTCCAGCGCCGCGTGGTCTCGAACGCGTCGTCGAACGTGGCCGGGTCCATGTGCGGGATGCGCGTCTTGAGGATCGCGGCCGCCTCCTTCGGGTTCGCCTTGAGGAAGCGCATCGCCTCCTCATAGCCGGCGACCATGGTCTCGCAGGTCTTGGGGCGCTTGTCGCACGTGTCGGGCCGGGCCGTGATGCCGTTGAGCGCGAACGGCAACATCTCGGGGAAGTCGCCGGCGTTGCCCGACGACAGCATCGCCGCCGAGCCGTTGTGGATCGCGATGGTCGAGTAGGGCAGCACCTGGGCCATCGCGCCGATGTCCCTGGTCTTGAGCGCGGCGATCTCGGCCTGCTGCGACATGAAGGACAGGGTGAAGTCGCGCTCCGGGTCGATGCCGCCCTTCGAGGCGAAGTAGCGCAAATAGGCGTGCACGATGGTGTTGGGCGCGAGCATGCCGATTTTGAGGCCCTTGAGGGCGGCGGCGCGCTGGGCGAGCGGCGATTTGATGGTGATGCCCTTCGCCTCGGCGATGTCCTTGCGCAGCACCAGCTCGACCGCCGTGCCTTCGAACGCCTGGCCGATCGCCATGATCCTGCGGCCGCGGATGTTGGCGCGGATCACCGACGGCATCGACGAGATCGAGAACTCGACGCTGCCCGACAGCACCGCGTTCATCGCGCCGATGCCGGTGATGACCGGCGATTTGACCTCGAGCCCGCGCCGGGTCCAGAACCCCTTGTCCTGGGCGATGTAGACCGGCGCGAAGGCGAAGGTGATCGCCGGAAGCGCGATGGTGGCGTGGTCGGTCTCGGCCGCGGCCGGTCGGGCGACGCCGAGGGCGAGGGCGAACGCCAGCGCCGCGGCGGCGCTGCGGGCACGCACGGGGTTCATGGTCTGGGTCCCTCTCAGGGGTCAGGCGGTCAGGGTACGAACTTGTTGGTGTAGATCTTCTCGAACGAGGCGAGCTTCTCCGACGGGCGGATCATGTGGCCCTCGATCATCACCTGCTGCGCGCGGGCGAACTTGGCGTCGTCCATGCGCGGCGTCCTGGGGATCCACTTGAGCAGCAGGTCGAACGATTTCTGGAACACGTCGGGCGCCATCCCGCGGATGCGCTTCTGCAGGATCGCCACCGCCTCCTTCGGGTGGGCGTGCAGGAAGGCGAGCCCGTCGGCGATGCCGGCCACCATGCGCTGGCAATAGCTGGGCTTCTTTTCGCATTCGGCGGGCGTCGCCATCACGCCGTTGAGCGCGATGGGCAGGAGCTCGGGGAAGTCGCCGTTGCCGTCGGCGCCGCCGCGCAGCCCGCTGGACAGCAGCATACCGAACCCGCCATCGACCGCCTGGATCGGCTGGGGCAGCGTGCCGGCGAAGGCGCCGATCGCGCCCGACTTGAGCGCGGCGAGCGCCGCCGGCGGCTGCATCGCGGCGATCTGGAAGTCGCGCTCGGGATCGAGCCCGCCCTTGCGCGCGAGCATGCGCAGATATGCGTGCGGCAGGGTGTTCGGCCCGCCGAGCGCGACCTTGAGCCCCTTGAGGAGCGCCGCGCGCTTCTCGATCGGGGAGTCGGGCGTGACGTGGGCCGCGTCGGCGATCTTCTTCGAAACCACGACCTCCTCGATCAGCCCGTCATAGGTGTGGGCGATCTCGATCACCTTGCGGCCGCGGATGTTGGCGCGGATGATGGTCATGCCGGACGAGACGGAGAAGTCGGCGCTGCCCGCCAGCACGGCGTTCATCGAGCCGATGCCGGTGATCTCGACAATCTTCATGTCGAGGCCGCGCTTCGACCAGTAGCCCTCGTGCTCGGCGATATAGGCGGGCGCGAAGCCCATGTTGATCGCGGGCAAGGCAAGGACGGCGTCGTCCGCCGCGGACGCGCCTCCGACCAGTCCCATACTCGTCACGAGGCCGAGCGCCAACGCCGTGGTGACACGCTTCATCGTTTCCCTCTCCGGTTGGACGGCGGCCCCGACGCGGCCGGCCCTTGGTGAAAAAGGATAGGCAGGCGCCCGCCGCCGCGTCAATCGGCCGCGGACCGCAACGTGCCGACGGCGCGCCCCGTACCGATCACGACCACGTGTGTTGAAGGCCGGCACGGCGCTCCCAGATGACCGGCAGGGCCCGCGTCGGAAGCGGCTCAGATGGGGATAGCAGGCCGTGCTTAATGTTCGCGTATTGGTGCTCGTGGCGGTTTTCGTCGTCGGTGGAATGGGCGTGGCCCGGGCCGACTGGTTCGGCATGGTCACGGAGCCCGACCATGTCCAGCTCCTCGCCGAGGTCTCCGACGACCAGCAGATCATGCCGGGCAAGCCGTTCGTCGCCCATGTCACCCGGCTCGACGGCAAGGTCCAAACGACGACCTACGTTCCGGTCGGGGTGACGGTGATCGGCGACGCCATCAACGTGATCGCGCAGGACGGGACCGGCAACCGGCTGACACTTTCCCTGATCCGCCGGCCGAACCATCACACGGAAAGCTGAAGGGGCGCGGCTCGAGCCGTCAGTAGCCGGCTTCGCGCCCGTGCGGCACGGCCAGAACGACGACCGTCTCGCCATCGTGGCGATACATGGCGACGTAGCCGTGCTCCTCGGCCGTCACGTGCTGTCCTGTCGCCTGAAACGCGTCCCAGGCGGCCAGTGCATCCCGCGCCGATGTCAGGCGACATCTCGCTCGCTCCGCAGCACCACCGCCCAGAACGAGGCGAGCATCGCGATGGCGAGCAGCAGCACGCCCCAATCGAACACGCGCGGCGTGCCGTCGTAGAGGTGGATGGCGAGGACGCCGCCGCCCGCCGCCACCGCCATCTGCATGAACCCCACCATCGCCGAGGCGGCGCCGGCGCGGGTGGGGAAGGGTGCGATGGCGCCGGCCTGGCTGTTCGGCATGACGAGGCCGGAGCCGAGCCCGACCACGATCATCGGCACGACGATGCCGAGAACGCCCGCGCCGCCGAATGCGGCGAGCGCCACGCTGGCCGCCAGGCTGAGGATTGTGCCGACCAGGATGGTGCGGTCGATGCCGAGGCGCGGCGTCACCCGCGCCGCCATGTAGGCGCCGCCGCCGAACCCCATGACCACGCCGCCATAGACGAAGGCGAAGCCGGTTGGCTTCAGCCCCAGCACGTCGATGAAATAGAACGGCGCGACCGAGTTGAAGACGAAGATCTGGCCGAACCCGCAGGCGATGGTCAAGGTGTAGCCGGTGAATTTGCGGTGGGCGAACAGCGCCACGTATTCCCGGGCGATGCGCAGCGCGTGGATCGGCCCCGCGCGGTGGCGCTGCGTCTCGGGCAGGATCAGCCAGACGATGACGAAGACAAGCGCGCCGAACGTCATCATGAACACGAAGTTGGACCGCCAGCCGTAATTCTGCTCGAGGAACGCGCCGAGGATGGGCGACAGCACCGGGGCCAGCGAGAACGCGGCCGAGATGTAGGCCATCACCCGCGCCGCGTCCTTCAACTCGTAGAGGTCGCGCACCACCGCGCGGGCCAGCACCGGTGCCGCGCATGCCGCCAGCGCTTGCATCAGCCGGAAGCCGATCAGCGCCTCGATCGAGGTCGCCTCGGCGCAGGCGATCGACGAGGCGACGTAGAGCCCGAGCCCGGCCAGCAGCATCGGCCGGCGGCCGTAGCGGTCGGCGAGCGGGCCCCACACGAGCTGGGCCAGCGCGTAGGCCACCATGAACAGGCTGAGGGTGAGCTGCACCATCGCCGGCGTCGTCTTCAGGCTGACGGCGATGCCGGGCAGCGACGGCAGATACTGCGCGTTCGACGCCGACGACACGGCCGTCATCGCCGTGATCACGGCGATCAGAACGCCCGGCGGCGGAACGCGCCTGGGGCTCACCCCGGCGCGCCCGCTTCCTGCCGGCGCGCGATCAGCGCCCAGTAGGTCGCGCCGGACGCGACAATCAGCACCAGCACGCTCGCCGCCATCGGCAGGGCGGAGCCGCGATATTCCGCCATGATGGCGATGCCGGCGAGCGCGGCCGCCGTCATCTGGAGGAAGCCGGTGAGCGCCGAGGCGGCGCCCGCCTGATGCGGGAATGGCGCGATGGCGCCCGCCTGGCAGTTTGGGTAGACGAAGCCGAACCCGGCGGTCACCACCCCCATCGCGCCGCAGATCGCCCAGGGGCTGTGCGAGCCGCCGGCGACCAGCACGAGCATCGCGACCGCACCGGCGAGCGAGACCGCGGCGCCCAGCATCACGGTGCGCGCCATGCCGAGCGGCGCCGTCCAGCGCGCGGCGAGCCAGGCGGCGAAGCCGTATCCGACCGCGGTCAGCGCGTAGGGCACGGCGAACGCGATCGGCGCGAAACCGGCCTCGCGGATGAAGAAGAACGGCGCGACCGAGTTGAACAGGAAGATCGTGCCGAACGACAGGGTGAGGCACATCGCGTTGCCCAGGAACACGCGGTTGCCCATCAGCATGGCGTAGCCGCTCGCCACCGTTCCCAACCTCAGCGACCGGCGGCTCGGCAGCGTCTCGGGCAGCCGCCACGCGACCGTCGCCAGCAGCGCGCCGGACGCGATCGCCATGAAGGCGAAGTTAGCGCGCCAGCCGAAATTCTCCTGCAGCCCCGCGCCCATCGCCGGAGCCACCACCGGGGCCAGCGCGAAGGCGGCGGCAACGTAGGACATGATCCGGGCGGAGTCGCGCGGGCCGTACACGTCGCGGATGATCGCGCGGCCCAGCACCGGCGCGCTGCACACGCCGACCGCCTGGACGATCCGGGCGACGATCAGCATCTCGATCGAGGTGGCGAGCGCGCAGACGATCGAGGCCAGGAAGTAGAGCCCGAGCCCCATCACCAGCACGACCCGCCGACCGTAGCGGTCGGCCACCGGCCCCCATATGAGCTGGGCGAGGGCGAACCCGGTGATGAATCCGCTGATCGTCACCTGGGCCGCGGTCACGGTGGTGTGCAGCCCCGCCGTCATCGCCGGCATCGACGGCAGGAACAGGCTCGACGACAGCGACGAGGTCGCGGTCACCAACGTCATCAGCGTGACGAACGCCCACGGCCGCATGCCGGCCGGCCGCGCCGGCGCGGACGCAGCCCCCTCGGCGGGCGACGGCCCGGCATGGCGCGGCGAATCTGTCATGAAATCGTTCCGGCTGGCCCCGCGGGCGATAACATCATGGATCGCCGGGCGGGGCAACGCGCGCCGGCGCGGGTCAGGCTTGCCGCATCGGCCCGTCATGAAGCGCGACCGCGGTCCGGGCGCGGGTGCCGGCCCGGATCGCAGTCGCTCGGCGGAAACGTCACATCTTCGGCAGGAACGCGGTGGTGAAAAGCTGGCTGTCGGCCGGCTTCGACTTCAAAAGTCCCATCTCGACGAAGGTTTCCTTCAGCAGCGCCACCGCCTTCGGGTCGAACGCGCCGGTCTTGCTGAAGCCCTTCACCTCCTCGTCATAGACGCGCGCCATGTTGTCGAGCGGTTGGTGAAGCACCCGGGCGGAGATCTCGACCGCCTTCTCCTTGTGCGTGCGGATATATTCGAGCGTCTCGAGCCAGGCGGCGACGAAGCGGCGCACCTCGTCCGGGTTCGATTTCACCAGGTCCTTCCGCGCGTAGACGACGTGGGTGATGAAGTTTGGCACCAGGTCGGCGAAATTGTAGAGCGGCTGGAGCTGCTTCTTGCTCTGCATCAGGTAGGTGACCTCGGTCGCGATCACGAGCCCGTCGACCTGGTGGGTCTTAAGGCCGGCGAGCTCCGGCTCCAGCCCGCCGAGCGCGACCGGGGTGATTCCGTCGGCACCCCAGCCCTTGTGCTGGGCGAGCCGGCGCGCGAGCCATGCGGTCAGCGAGCCGACGGTCGTCACGCCGAGCTTCTTGCCCTTGATCTGGTCGAGCGTGAGGGCCGAACCGTACGGCACGGCGATCATCAGGTTGTAGGGCGCGCCGTAATAGGCCGCGACGCCGATCCCGGCGCCGCCCTTGGCGTTGAACGCCATGCCCGGCCCCGAGGCCAGGCCGAAGGCGATGGTCTTGGAGAGAAGCCCCTGCTGCAGCTTGGCGTCGCCGGCGAACCCGACGATCTTGACCGTGTCGAACCCGTGCTTTTTGAAGATGCCGACCTCGCTGCCGATGTCGAGCGGCGTGAAGGTCCAGGCGAAGGGCACCGCCTTGCCGACCGAGATCGTGTCGCCGGCGCGGGCGGCGGGCCCGGCGAGGGCGATGGCGACCGCCGCGGCCGCGAGCGGAAGGGTTCGCGCAAGCTTCATTGACGTCTCTCCCGAATGGTCGTGGTGCCGGTGGCACGCTGGCGCCGGCGAGGGTGCCTCGCGCGCGGCGCGCTTGGCAATGGGATTCGCGTGGCCCACTATGGGGTTCGCAACGGGAAGGGCGGACGGAGATGGCGGACCAGACATACGACGTGGGGCGCATCGGGCCGGGCACCGTCGCCGGCCGGTTCATCCGACGTTTCTGGCAGCCGATCGCGCGCTCGATGGACCTCGGCCCCGGCCGGCCGCAGCGGATCGAGCTTCTGGGCGAGCATTTCACCGTCTATCGCGGCGAGACGGGCCAGGCGCACGTCGTGCAGGACGCCTGCCCGCACCGCCAGACCCAGCTTTTCCTCGGCTGGGTCGAGGGCGAGTGCATCCGCTGTTTCTACCACGGCTGGAAGTTCGACGCGGCCGGGCGCTGCATCGACCAGCCGGCCGAGCGCCACGGCTTCAAGGACAAGGTGACGATCCGCGCCTACCCGACGCGCGAGTATCTCGGCCTCGTCTTCGCCTATTTCGGCGAGGGAGAGGCGCCGCCCTTCCCGCTGTTCCCCGAGGTAGAAGAGGCGAAGGGCACGCTTTCGGTCACGCGCCACGTCGTGCCGTGCAACTACTTCCAGCGCGTCGAGAACGACCTGGACGAGACGCACGTCCACTTCGTCCATCGCGTCTCCACCGCGCCGGTCGGGTTCGACGAGCTGCCGGACATAAAGGTCGAGGAGTCCGACTACGGCATCCTGCGCACCGGCCGCCGCGCGGGCGGCGGCGCCAACCCGACGCGCGTCGGCCATTATCTGATGCCCAACACGCTGCTCGTCGACCTGCCGCCGGCGCCGGACCATGGCTACTGGACGATCCACCTCGCCTGGCGCGTGCCGGTGAACGACGAGCGGATGGCGAGCCATATCGTCAGCCTGCGCCAGGGCGCACCGTCGGACGGGCGCATTTCCGGCGGCAGGACGATCGATCCCGACCCGCTGGTCGTCACCGAGGAGGTGCTGGCCGGCCGGGTGCGCGTGCAGGAGCTCGACGCCTCCTATCGCGGCCTGTTCCAGGTGCAGGACAATGTGGCGCTGGCGGGCCAGGGGCGCATCGTCGACCGGTCCAAGGACCGGCTCGGACAGTCCGACAAGGGGATCATCCTGTTGCGCCGGCTGTGGCAGCGCGAGCTCGCGGCGCTTGCCGAGGGCAGGCCTTGCAAGGACTGGCGCCGGCCGGCGGAAAAGCTTCCGCTGATCGTCAGCGGCGTCACCGAGGTCGCGGCGTTGTAGGGGATTCGAACGGGAGCATGTCCCGTTCCACGCTCAGAAACGAGAAATCACGGGAGGAAACGATGGAGACGTGCGGAACGCTTTTGCGGCAGGGCGCGGCCGGCCTCGCGCTCGCGCTTTTTGCCGCCGGCACGGCGCTCGCGGCCGAGCCGTCGGGCGCTCTCAAGGCGCTGGCCCAGGCGGCCGACAAGGAGGGCGGGCTCACGCTCTCCTGGGGCGAGGGTACGCTCGGGGGCTCCGACGGGCTCAAGCGCTTCCAGGACGAAATCAACGCCACCTACGGCACGCACCTGAAGTTCACGTTCACGCCGGGACCGTCGATGCCGGCGATGGGCAGCAAGATCGCGACCATGATGGCGGCGGGCCAGCCCTCGCCGTCGGACGTCTACATCGCGTTCGTGCGCACGATGGCGACGCTGGTGCCGCGCCACATGTTCCTCAAGGCCGACTGGCGCGCGCTCGGCGTGCCGGCCGACGCCGTCGAGGAGGACGGGACGATGGTCAAGCTCGTCTCAGCGACGCCCGGCATCCTCTACAACACGCAGAAGGTGCCCCATAAGCCCGAGCGCCTGACCGACTTCCTCAAGCCCGAGTGGAAGGGCAAGATCGCCTCGACGCCCTACGTCGCGAATTTCGACATGCTGGCCTCCAAGGCGGGCTGGGGCGCGGAGCGCGCGGTCGACTACGCGAAAAAGCTGTCGCCGCAGCTCGCGGGGCTCCTGCGCTGCAACGAGGCGGAGCGGGTCGCGTCGGGCGAGTTCGTCGCGTTCTTCATCACCTGCACCGGCAACGACGCCGACGAGTTCATCAAGAAGGGCGCACCGCTCGCCCAGGCGGTGGCGCGCGATTTCGCCGTGGTCGGCTACTTCTATCTCGCCGTGCCCAAGAATGCGGCGCACCCGAACGCGGCCAAGCTGTTCGTCGCCAATGCGCTCACACCCGCCGGACAGAAGCTGGTGTACGACACCTGGGGCTCCGACCTCGACATCCTCCCCGCCTCGCGCACCAAGGCGCAGATCGACAAGGTGCAGCAGGCCTACGGCGTCAAGATGACCCGCTTCGAGGTGCAGGACTCGGTCGACAACAAGGCCGGCAACAAGGCGTGGAACGAGATCCGCAAGATCTTCCGGAACCGGAAATAGGCGGAGCGTTACGCCTGTGAGCGACGTGCCATGGCCGCGCCGACCGCGGCGCCGAGGGCGCGGCCGTGGCCGCGGCTCGCACGCGTCGACGGCTGGTCGGCCGGGCTCCTCGCCCTCGTCCTCGCGCTCTCGGTACTGATCCTGGCGCTGCTGGGCATCGTGCTGTGGCTCAGCCTGCGCGAGGGCGGCCCCGGGGATCCCGACGCCTACTACACGCTCGGCAACTATGCGGAGACGATCGCAGATCCCTTCACCTGGCGGGTGTTCGGCAACACGATCGGCTTCTCGCTGGTAACGCTCGCCGTCGCCTTCCTGTTCGGCCTGCCGGCGGCGTGGCTGGCGGAGCGCACCGACATCCCCGGCAAGGCGGCGATCTACACGGCGATGACCATCGGGCTCCTGCTGCCCGGCTTCGCCTCGGCGATGGGCTGGCTGTTCCTCCTGCACCCGCGGATCGGCCTGGTGAACACGTGGCTGGTCTCGACCTTCGGCCTCGCGACGCCGCCCTTCGACATCGCGACGCTGGGCGGCATGGGCTGGGTGCAGGGGCTCAACCTCGCGCCCGTGGCCTTCATCATGACGGCGGCCGTGTTCCGCGCGATGGACCCGGCGCTCGAGGAATGCGCCTTCACCTGCGGGGCCGGCATGCGCCAGATCGCGCGGCGCGTGACCCTGCCGCTCGCCTGGCCGGGCATCCTCGCCGCGGGCATCTACGTCTTCACCATCGGGTTCGCGGCGTTCGACGTGCCGGCGATCATCGGCTGGTCGAACCGGGTCTTCACCTTCTCGACCTATCTGGTGGTGCAGCTTTCGTCCGAGGATTCGCTGCCGCATTATGGCACGGCGGCGGCGCTCTCGACGCTGGTCGTCGCGCTCGCCGGCGGGCTCGGCTGGTGGTACGCGCAGCTGCAGAAGCAAGCGCACCGCTACCGCGTCGTCACCGGCAAGGGGTACCGGCCGCAGCCGGTGGCGCTCGGCCGGCGCGCCCTCTGGGCGTGGGCGTTCCTCGGCCTCTACATCGTGCTGGCGAAGGTTTTGCCGATCCTGGTCGTGGTGTGGGCGTCGCTGCTGCCCTATTTCCAGCTTCCCTCGGCCGCCGCCTTCGCCTCGCTCTCCTGGACGCAGTTCCAGGGCCTGCCATGGGACCTGACCTTCGACGGGCTCAAGAACACCGCCATCCTGATGGCGCTGACGCCGACCGTGACGCTCGCCTGCTGCGTCGCGTTCTCGTGGATCGTGCTCCGCTCGCGGGTGCCGGGCCGGCTCTGGTTCGACTTCATCGCCTTCCTGCCGCACGCCGTGCCCAACATCATCTTCGGCGTGGGCGCGCTCCTGTTCGCGCTGTTCGTCCTGCAGCGCGCCGTACCGATCTTCGGCACGATCTGGCTGCTGCTTCTCGTGTTCACCATCGCGCGGCTTTCCTACGGGACGCGGATGACCAATGCCTCGCTGATCCAGATCCACACCGAGCTCGAGGATTCCGCGCGCATGTCGGGCGCATCGACCGGCGGGGTGGTCAGGCGGGTGATCGTGCCGCTTTTGACGCCGACGCTGGTCTATGCGTGGCTGTGGATCGCGCTGCTCACCTTCCGCGAGCTGACCCTTGCCGTGATCCTGACCACGCGCGGCAACATCACCCTTCCGGTGGTGGTCTGGAGCATGTGGGTCAATGGCGGCCTCGGCAAGGCGGCGGCAATCACGCTCCTGCTGCTCGGCATGATGATCCCGTTCGTCGTGCTCTACTGGGTGGTGGTCCGCCGTCAGGCTGGCCTCGCCCGCTGAGGGCGCCGGCGCAGTCGAGAGTCGCGTTCCGAGGCGATGTCGGGCATATTATCGGGCATATTAACGGAGCGATTGGGGCTTTCCTCGGCGGCCCCGGCGCGCTAAATCTATCCCGATAGGACAGGATCGCTGACGGAATTCCGGATGACGCTGCCCGAAGCCCAAGGATTGTACGACCCGCGCAACGAGCACGACTCGTGCGGCGTCGGATTCGTGGTCAACATAAAGGGCAAGAAATCCAACGAGATCATCCGCAACGGGCTGCAGATACTGGTCAATCTCGACCATCGCGGCGCGGTGGGCGCCGATCCGATGGTCGGCGACGGGGCCGGCTGCCTGATCCAGATCCCGGACAAGCTCCTGCGCGACTGGGCGCAAAAGGCGGGCAAGACCCTTCCCAAGCCCGGGCGCTACGCCGTCGCCATGTGTTTCCTGCCGCAGGACGCGCACGCGCGCGAGATCGCGATCGAGCATTTCGAGCGGTTCGCCGCGGCCGAGGGCCAACACGTGCTCGGCTGGCGCGACGTGCCGGTCGACCTCACCGGCCTCGGCAAGTACGTCATCGAGTCGATGCCGGCGATCCGCCAGGCGATCGTCACCTGCAATCCGAAGATCAAGGACCAGGAGGCGTTCGAGCGGAAGATCCTGACGCTCCGCAAGCAGACGCTGAACTCGGTCCGCGCGCTCGCCGATCGGCGCAAGGAGCCGACGGTGGTCAATTTCTACATGCCGTCCTTCTCGTCGCGGACGGTCGTCTACAAGGGGCTTTTGCTCGCCAACCAGGTGGAGAGCTTCTACGAGGATCTGCGCAACCCGCTGACCGAATCCGCGCTCGCGCTGGTCCACCAGCGGTTCTCGACCAACACCTTCCCGTCCTGGAAGCTGGCGCACCCCTACCGCTTCCTCGCCCACAACGGCGAGATCAACACGGTGCGCGGCAACGTCAACTGGATGTATGCGCGCCGCCACTCGATGGCGTCCGACCTGATCGGGCCGGACCTCGACAAGATGTGGCCGCTGATCCCGCACGGCCAGTCGGACACGGCCTGCATCGACAACGCGCTCGAGCTGCTGGTCGCGGGCGGCTACTCGCTCGCCCACGCGATGATGATGCTGATCCCCGAGGCGTGGGCCGGCAACCCGCTGATGGACTCGAAGCGCCGCGCCTTCTACGAGTACTACGCCGCGCTGATGGAGCCGTGGGACGGGCCGGCCGCCATCGCCTTCACCGACGGCCGCCAGATCGGCGCCACGCTCGACCGCAACGGTCTGCGGCCTGCGCGCTACGTCATCACCGACGACGACCACGTCATCATGGCGTCCGAGGTCGGCGTGCTGCCGGTGCCGGAGGAGCGGATCGTCCACAAGTGGCGGCTGCAGCCCGGCCGCATGCTGCTGATCGACCTGGTCGAAGGCCGCATCGTCAGCGATTCCGAGATCAAGGCGCAGCTCGCCGAGGAGCACCCCTACGAGGAGTGGCTGAAGGAGACCCAGGTCCAGCTCGAGGAGCTGCCGGAGATCGCCAAGGCCGAGGTGCACACGCTGCGCAACGACCCGTCGGACCTGATGTCGGAGCAGCAGGCCTTCGGCTACACGCAGGAGGACCTCCAGTTCTTTCTCGAGCCGATGGGCGCCGAAGGCGACGATCCGGTCGGCTCGATGGGCACCGACACGCCCTTGGCCGTGCTCTCGAAGAAGCCGAAGCTGCTCTACAACTATTTCAAGCAGAACTTCGCCCAGGTCACCAACCCGCCGATCGACCCGATCCGCGAGGAGCTGGTGATGTCGCTCGTCTCGATGATCGGGCCGCGGCCGAACCTCTTGGGCCACCACGCCGGCACGCATTACCGGCTCGAGGTCAACCAGCCGATCCTGACCAACGCGGACCTGGAGAAGATCCGCGGCATCTCGACCCTGGTGGGCGAGGCGTTCCGCACCTGCACGCTCGACGTCACCTGGCCCGCGTCCGAGGGGCCGGACGGCATGGCGCGCGCGATCGATCGGCTCTGCGCCGAGGCGACCAACGCGGTGGTCGAGGGCTACAACATCCTGATCCTGTCCGACCGCGCGACCGCCGCCGAGCGCGTGCCGATCCCGTCGCTCCTGTCGACGGCTGCGGTGCACCACCATCTGATCCGCCAGGGGCTCAGGACCTCCACTGGGCTCGTCGTGGAGACCGGCGAGGCGCGCCAGGTGCATCATTTCTGCGTGCTGGCCGGCTACGGCGCCGAGGCGATCAACCCCTATCTTGCCTTCGAGACGCTCGACCGCATCCGCACCGAGAACGCTCTCGCGCTCGACACCTACACGGTGCACAAGAACTACATCAAGGCGTGCGGCAAGGGCATTCTCAAGGTGATGTCCAAGATGGGCATCTCCACCTACCAGTCCTATTGCGGCGCGCAGATCTTCGACGCGGTCGGGCTCGCCACCGATTTCGTCGAGAAGTACTTCACCGGCACGGCGTCGACCATCGAGGGCGCGGGCCTCGCCGAGATCGCCGCCGAGGCGATGGTGCGCCACCGGAACGCTTACGGCGACAACCCGATCTATGACGGGATGCTGGACGCGGGCGGCGACTACGCCTTCCGCCTGCGCGGCGAGGACCATGCCTGGACGCCGGAGACGGTGGCGGCGCTGCAGCACGCGGTGCGCGGCAGCCTGCCAGACCAATACGTGAAGTTCGCCGCCGCCATCAACGACCAGTCGGAACGGCTGCTGACCTTGCGCGGGCTGATGCAATTCAAGCCGGCCGAGACGAAGGTGCCGCTCGACGAGGTCGAGCCGGCCGCCGAGATCGTCAAGCGCTTCGCCACCGGCGCGATGAGCTTCGGCTCGATCTCGCGCGAGGCGCACACGACGCTCGCCATCGCGATGAACCGCATCGGCGGCAAGTCGAACACCGGCGAGGGCGGCGAGGAGGCCGACCGCTTCAAGCCTCTGCCCAACGGCGATTCGATGCGTTCGGCGATCAAGCAGGTCGCGTCGGGCCGGTTCGGCGTCACGGCGGAGTATCTCGTCAACTCGGACATGATGCAGATCAAGATGGCCCAGGGCGCCAAGCCCGGCGAGGGCGGCCAGCTCCCCGGCGACAAGGTCGACAAGAACATCGCGCGGGTGCGCCACTCGACGCCCGGCGTCGGGCTGATCTCGCCGCCGCCGCATCACGACATCTACTCGATCGAGGATCTGGCGCAGCTCATCCACGATCTGAAGAACGTCAACCCGGACGGGCAGGTCTCGGTCAAGCTCGTCTCCGAGGTGGGCGTCGGCACCGTCGCGGCCGGCGTGTCGAAGGCGCGGTCCGACCACGTCACCATCGCCGGCTACGAGGGCGGCACCGGCGCCTCGCCGCTCACCTCGCTCACCCATGCCGGCTCGCCGTGGGAGATCGGCCTCGCCGAGACGCAGCAGACGCTGGTGCTCAACGCGCTGCGCGGCCGCATCTGCGTGCAGGTCGACGGCGGGCTCAGGACCGGGCGCGACGTGGTGGTCGGCGCGCTTCTGGGCGCGGACGAGTTCGGCTTCTCGACGGCGCCCCTGATCGCCGCCGGCTGCATCATGATGCGCAAGTGCCATTTGAATACCTGCCCGGTCGGCATCGCGACGCAGGACCCGGTGCTGCGCAAGAAATTCACCGGCACGCCCGAGCACGTCATCAACTACTTCTTCTTCGTGGCGGAGGAGGTGCGCGCGCTGATGGCCGCGCTCGGCTTCCGCCGATTCGAGGACATGGTGGGCCGCGTCGACCGGCTCGACATGCGCCGCGCCATCGACCATTGGAAGGCGAAGGGAGTGGACCTCTCGCGCCTGCTGCGGCCGATCGAGCCGCGGCCGGGCGTCGCGATCCACCATTGCGAGACGCAGGACCACCAGCTCGACCGCGCGATGGACCGCGAGCTGATCGCCGAGGCGATGCCCGCGCTGGAGAACGGGACGCCCGTCCGCATCGAGCGCGCGATCCGCAACGTCAACCGCACCGTCGGCGCCATGCTGTCGGGCGAGGTGGCGAAGCGCTACGGCCACGAGGGCCTGCCGGAGGACACGATCGCCATCCGCTTCAGCGGCACCGCGGGCGGCAGCTTCGGCGCGTTCCTCGCGCGGGGCGTGACGCTCGACCTCGAGGGCGACGCCAACGACTATGTCGGCAAGGGCCTCTCCGGCGGGCGCGTCGTGGTGCGTCAGCCCGCCGCCGCCAAGCGCGAGCCGACCGACAACATCATCGTCGGCAACACCGTGCTCTACGGCGCGGTCTCCGGCGAGGCGTATTTCGAGGGCGTCGCGGGCGAGCGCTTCGCGGTGCGCAACTCGGGCGCGGTGACGGTCGTCGAGGGGCTCGGCGATCACGGCTGCGAGTACATGACGGGCGGGGTGGTCGTGGTGCTGGGCGAGACCGGGCGCAACTTCGCGGCCGGAATGTCGGGCGGCATCGCTTACGTCTACGACCCGGCGAAAGAGTTCGAGCAGCTCTGCAACATGGCGATGGTCGAGCTCGAGCCGGTGCGCGCGGCCGCACCGGACGAGGCCGACGCGCCCGGCGGGCCGGTGAGCCGGTCGCCCTCGGTCGAGGATTCCGGCATGGGCGACATGTTGGGCTTCGACGCGGAGCGGCTCCGCATCCTGATCGAGCGCCACCACCTCCACACCGGCAGCGAGCGCGCCCGCGCCCTGCTCGAGGACTGGGAGCGGACGCTCGGCCATTTCGTCAAGGTCATGCCCAAGGACTACCGCCGCGCGCTCCTGGAGCTGAGGGCCGAAAGCCAGGCGGCGGCGGCGGAGTAGCGTATGGGCAAGATCACCGGATTCCTGGAGTTCGAGAGGCACGACCGCGGCTACGACAAGCCGGATGTGCGCGCGAAGTCGTGGCGCGAGTTCGTCAAGCCGCTGCCCGATGCCGAGCTCAACCACCAGGCGGCGCGCTGCATGGATTGCGGCATCCCGTTCTGTCACACGGGCTGTCCGGTCAACAATCTGATCCCGGACTGGAACAATCTGGTCTACCACTCGCAGTGGCAGAACGCGCTCACGGCGCTGCATTCGACCAACAACTTCCCTGAATTCACCGGCCGCATCTGCCCCGCGCCGTGCGAGGCGGCCTGCACGCTCAACATCGAGGACAACCCGGTCACCATCAAGACGATCGAGTGCGCCATCGTCGACCGCGGCTGGAAGGAGGGCTGGATCCACCCCCTCGTGCCGGCACGGAAGACGGCAAAGCGCGTCGCGGTGGTGGGCTCCGGCCCTGCCGGCCTCGCCTGCGCGCAGCAGCTCGCCCGCGCCGGCCACGACGTGACCCTGTTCGAGAAGTCGGACCGGATCGGCGGCCTCCTGCGCTACGGCATCCCCGACTTCAAGATGGAGAAGTCGCTGATCGACCGGCGCATCGAGCAGATGGCGGCCGAGGGCGTGACGTTCATGCCCAACACGGAAGTGGGCCTGTCGGTGACGGTGTGGCAGCTCCTTGCCGAGTTCGACGCGCTGGCGCTCTGCGGCGGCACCGAATGGGCGCGCGACCTGGAGGTCGAGGGGCGCGCGCTCGACGGCGTCCATTTCGCGATGCACTACCTCACCCAGCAGAACAAGCGCGGCGCGGGCGACGCCGAACAGGTGGCGGCGCCCGACGGCACCATCACCGCCAAGGGCAAGCACGTAGTGGTTATCGGCGGCGGCGACACGGGGTCGGACTGCATCGGCACCGCGGTGCGCCAGGGGGCGGCCTCGATCGTGCAGCTCGAGATCCTGCCCAAGCCGCCCGAGCGCGAGAACAAGGCGCTGACCTGGCCCGACTGGCCGCTGAGGCTCCGCACCTCCTCGTCGCAGGAGGAGGGGTGCGAGCGCGACTGGGCCGTTCTCACCAAGCGCGCCGTCGGCGAGAACGGGCGCGTGCGCGCGCTCGATTGCGTGCGCGTCGAATGGGTGAAGGGCGAATCCGGCCGGTTCGAGATGCGCGAGATGGAAGGCAGCGCGTTCGAGCTCAAGGCCGACCTGGTGCTGCTCGCCATGGGCTTCCTCGGCCCCAAGCGCGAGGGGATGATCGAGCAGACGGGCGTCGCGCTGGATCCGCGCGGCAACGTCAAGGCCGAGGTGACGGACTACAAGACGTCGGTCGACAAGGTGTTCGCCGCCGGCGACATGCGGCGCGGCCAGTCGCTCGTCGTCTGGGCGATCCGCGAGGGCCGCCAGTGCGCCCGCGCCATCGACGAATATTTGATGGGCGCGACCTCCCTACCGCGCTGAGTCCGCGGCCAGCGCCGCGCGGCGCACCCGCCGCTGCCAGAACTCGCTCGCCACCAGGATCGCGGCCAGCGCGATGCCGATAAGCTCGAGCGTCGCGGCGCCCGGGAAGGCGCGGGCCGGGATCAGAAGCGCGATGCCGGCGATGCCGAACAGCGCGCGCAGCCCCCATCCCATCGGCCGCAGGAGATAGCCGAGAAGCCCTGCGGTCGCGAGCCACACGCCGGCAACCGCGGTGACGAAGGCAACGGCGGAATCGTAGACGGTGCCCTGCATGATCAGGTCGGGCGACATGACGAACATCACCGGCACCACGAGCGCGGTCCAGCCGAGCTTGACCGAGGTGACGGCGGTCTCCATCGCACCCGCGCCGGCGAGCGAGGCCGCCACGTAGGCCGCGACCGCGACCGGCGGGGTGATCAGCGAAACGATCCCGAAATAGAACACGAACATGTGCGCCGCGATCGGCAATACGTGGAGCTGGATCAAGGGCGGCGCGGCCAGCACCGCGACCAGCAGATAGACCGCCGTCGTCGGCATGCCCATGCCGAGGATGATGCAGATCACCGCGGTGAGCGCGAGGAGGCCCGCGAGGTTCCCCTGGCCGAACTCGACCAGCACGAAGGTGAGGCCGAAGCCGAGACCGGAGACCTGGATCACCCCGATGATGATGCCGGCCATCGCGCCGATGGTGATGATGTCGACGGCCGTCGCGCCCGTGTCGCGGATCGATTCGTAGATGCCGCGTGCGCCGATCCGCCGCCCTTTGTAGCCGAAGATCCAGCTCACCACGACGATGGAGCCGGCGCCCCACAGCGCCGCCTCCTCGGGCGCCAGGTTGCCGACGAAAAGCTGGTAGATCAGCACCGCGAACGGGATCATGAAGAACCAGCCTTCGCGGATCGCCCGGAAAAAGGGCGGGATCTGGTCGGCCGGCACGGGGGCGATGTTCTTCCGCGCGGCCTCGAGGTCGGCATAGATGAACACCGCGACGTAGTAGAGGAGCGCCGGCACGATCGCCGCGATGACCACGTCGGAATAGGGCACCTGCAGTATCTCGGCCATCAGGAACGCGGCCGCGCCCATGATCGGCGGCATGATCTGCCCGCCGGTCGAGGCCACCGCCTCGAACGCGGCGGCGGTCTTGGCATCGTAGCCGGCCTGGCGCATCAGCGGGATGGTGATCACGCCGGTCGAGACCACGTTGGAGACGGCCGAGCCCGAGATCGAGCCGAACAGGCCCGACGCGACCACCGCGATCTTGGCCGACCCGCCGCGCGTGCCGCCCATCAAGGCGGTCGCGATGTCGGTGAACCATTCGGACCCGCCGGTCTTCAGCAGCAACTGGCCGAAGAACACATACATGATGACCACGGTGCAGATGATGGTCATCGGCAGGCCGAGGATGCCGTTGGTGTCGACGGCGAGGTAAGACGCGAGGTCGTAGAAATCGTGCGCCCGCGCCTCGAGCTTGCCGGGCACCACGTCACCCCACAGCCCGTAGGCGACGAACGCCAGCACGATGCCGGTGAGCCCCCAGCCCGAGGTGCGGCGCAGCGCCTCGACGGTCAGCGGCACCAGGACGACGCCGCAGGCGAAGGCCTGGTCGCGCATGAAGTAGAACTGGTCGACCAGCTTCGGGTAGAGCCAGGTGAGGTAGGAAGCGGCGAGAAGGGAGGCGACGGCGAAGACCGCGTCGTACCACGGCACCCGGTCGCGCCGGGCGCCCTTCTGGGCCGGCGTGCGGACGAAGATGATGGCGAGCGCGAAGCCCAGGATCGCCGCCAGCGCCTGCTCGGTGAAGACCTGCATCCCGAGCGAGACCTGGACCTGGCTCGAAAAGACGATCGAGATCAGGCAGATCGCCGTGCCGCCCACGCTGGTGGCGAGCCGGTCGATCGGCGAGGCGGGCGGCCGGGCGTCCGCGCCCGCGCCCGCGCCGCCCGGATCGGTCTTTCCTGTCGTCTCCGCCATCGGCGTGCGCTACCCGCGCGCGCCGTTAGTTCGACGCCATCCAGACGCCGAGCTTCTTGTATTCGGCCTCGGCGGCGGGGTGGTAGGGCACGGGCTGCTTCTTGCCCATGTTCTTCGGCGCCCAGGTGCGCCACATGGCGGCAGTCGATTTCAGCTCGTCGCCGTGCTCGTACATCGCCTTGACCACCTTCTCGATCACGTCGGCCTTGACGTTCTTGTTGGCGAACAGGCCGAAATCGTAGCCGAACACGTGGGTCGGTCCCTTGATGCCGGCGAGGCCCTTCGCCGGCTGCACCAGCACGTAATAGACCGAAGGCAGGGCCTTCAGCGCCTTCTCGGCATTCGGGCCTTCGGTGTCGAGGTCGATGAAGCGCGCGCCGCCGTCGATGGTGGCGTCGGTTTCGGTGGTCGCGCCGGCGCCCAGCGCCGAGATCGTGCCGTCGAGTTTGCCCTGCTTCAGAAGGTTCCAGCTCTGCGCCAGGCCCACCGCCGGCACCTTGGCCACGTCGTCATAGTCGAGCCCGCCATTGATCAGCGCGCCGCGCATGAAGAAGCGGAACAGGGGCGCGGCGTTGAAGCCGTAGGCCATGCGGTGGCCCTTGAGGTCCTTCGATGTCTTGATGTTCTCCTTCGCGGGGGTCAGCACGCAGTTGCGGAACGCCATCAGCGTGGCGACCAGGCGCAGGTTCTCGAACTTGTGGCCCTCGGACACGCCGGTGCCGGTGACCGCCATGTAGGTCTGCATCAGGTTGGCGACGCCGAACTCCAGGTCGCCGCCGTTCACCACCTGGATGTATTTCTGCGTGCCCGCCATCGCCTGGGTCCGCATCTGCAGGCCCGAATATTGCGACACGACCTTGGCGATGGCCGAGCCCATCTGGTCGACGGCGGTGCCCTTGGTGATGCCCAGCCCGACGACCTGGGCGTTGGCGACGCCGGCCACCGTCGCGGCGACGATGCCAGCTGCAAAGAATGTAGCGATCCTCATCTATTCCCTCCCTGGATGAGTGTTTACGATTTAAGCTTCTGGCGACCCATTCTTGTTGTTGCGCCAATGTGACGCGAAATCGGGCCCGCGGCAAGCCGTCACACCGGCCGGTCGTCCCACGGCACGGCGTCGAACCGCTTGCGCCCGGCGACCCACGGCGGCGTCACCTCGCCCATCCGTTTGAGGCTCACGGATTTCAGGTGGTCCGCCATCGCCTGGTCGTCGCGGTAGACCTCGTAGATGTAGAGCTGGGAGGGGTCGGACTTGTCGATCGACACGTCGAACTGCACGCAGCCGGGCTCGGTGGCCTTGGTGTTGGCAACGTGCGCGTGCAGCTCGCGCTGGAAATCGACCAGGTGCTCGGGCTTCACCTTGATGTGCACCATAATGACGTGCATGGGCTCTCCCTTCATTCGGCCGCGATGGCGGCGGCCAGCAGGTTGCGCGCGGCGATGGGCGCCGCGTCGACGTTGATGTCGATAGTGGGTGCTCCGGGCCGGAGCGCGTTCGTGCGTTGCTGCGCCTCCAGCACGTCAACGTCCTCGCGGAAAACGCGCACCATGTCCTCATCGAACACCTTGTCGAGGGCCGGATCGTCGAGCCCGAAGCCGCGCACGAAGCAGAAGAAATAGTGGGTGGTCTGGGCCGTCTCCGGCGTCGGGGCGGACAGCGCCATCAGATGGATGCGCGGCCCGTTGCCACCGGTCGCGCGGTCTGCTCCGGCATTGACGCAGACGGCATGGTTCACCGTGAAGCAGGGCGGCACGAACTCGACCACCTGTCCGCGGTCGACGTTGCCCGGAAACTTGCCGGCGGCTTGGTACAGAGGCGGCGCCGGGCGGTCCTCGATCCAGCGCTCGAGCGTCACCCGCTTGTCGCTTCGCTCGGTGCGGCCGGGGAATTCCAGGATGGCGGGTGTGCCGATCGAGTTGATGTGGACGAAGGCGAGGTGGGTCACGTCCAGCACGTTGTCGTTGATCAGGCGATAGTCGCAGGCAACCTCCAGCAAATGCTGCTGCGACCGGCGCCATTCCGGATGGTCCGCCCACCACCAGTCCGGCAGAAGCGACTCGTCGGCGCGGGCGGGATCGCCCATCCAGATCCACACCCAGCCCCAGCGCTCGACCAGCGGATAGCTCCGAACGCGGGCATCGGGCGGGATAGCGCTCTGGCCCGGCACCTCGACGCACGCGCCGGTCGCGTCGAACTTGAGCCCGTGATAGCCGCAGCGCACGTCGTCGCCCTCGATCCGGCCGTACGACAGCGGCAGGCTGCGGTGGCAGCACCGGTCCTCCAGCGCGACCGGCGTGCCGTCCGCGCAGCGGTAGAGCATGACCGGCCGGTCGAGAAGGCGCCGGGCGAAGGGCGTGGGCCCCACCTCGTCCGCCCGCGCCGCCACGTACCAGCAGTTCGTCAGGAACATCAGGCCCGGCCGAGCGCGGCCGCCGGCAAGGGCGGGCGGCCGCGGATCATGTCCGATGCCTTCTCCGCGATCATGATGGTCGGCGCGTTGGTGTTGCCGCCGACGACCCGAGGCATGACCGAGGCGTCGACCACGCGCAGACCCTCGATGCCCTTGAGGCGCAGTTCGGGGTCGAGCACGGCTTCGGTGTCCGTGCCCATGCGGCAGGTGCCGACCGGGTGATAGATCGTGCCCGCCGTCTCGCGCAGATAGTCCTTCAGCGCCTCGTCGGTCTCGATTCCGGGCCCGGGCTTCAGCTCTTGCCCGTAATAGGGCTTGAAGGCCGGCGCCTCCAGGATGCGCCGCGCGATCTTGAAGCCGCGCAGCAGCGTGTCGAGGTCCTCGGGCTCGGCGAAGGCGTTGAGGTCGATCCGCGGCGCGGCCTCGGGATCGGGCCCGGCGAGCGTGACGGTGCCGCGGCTTTTCGGACGCAGCAGGATGGTCGAGACGGAATAGCCGTGCCCGTACCCCACCAGCCGGGCGTTGCGCCCGCGATAGGCGGGGATGAAGCCGTACTGGATGTCGGGCCGGTCGAGGCCGGTCAGAGTGCGCAGATACCCGTTCCCCTCCACCACGTTCGACGCCACCATGCCGCGGCGGAACAGCAGATATTCGAGCCCTTCCCGAGCGAGGCGGGGCGCCGCGCGCACCGAGATGCCGTAGCCGGCGGTGCCGTGGCTTTCGATCTGCACCACGCCGGCCATGTGGTCCTGCAAATTGCGTCCCATCTGCGCGACGGGATGGGCGACGGCGATGCCGAGCGCCTTGAGGTCGTCCGGCGCGCCGATGCCCGAGCGCATCAGGATCGCGGGCGAGCCGATGGCGCCGGCGGCGAGGATCACCTCGCGCCGCGCCGAGACCGTGCGCTTCCGGCCGTCGGTCATCAGCTCGACGCCGGTCGCCCGCATGCCGTCGAGCACGATCCGGGTGCATAGCCCGGCGGTGACGATCTGCAGGTTCGGCCGGTTTCGCGCGGGATCGAGGTAGGCGACAGCGGTGGAGTTGCGCCGCCCGTTCTTCTGGGTGAGCTGGTTGAGCCCGAACCCCTCCTGGTCGTCGTCGTTGAAGTCGCGCCGCCGGCGATATTGCAGCTCCGCGGCGGCCTCGACGAACGTTTCGTTCAGCCGGTTCGGCCGCTTCGGATCGGTGACGTTGAGCGGCCCGCCGGTGCCGTGATAGGGCGACTCGCCCAGCGTCTCGTTGTTCTCCGCCCGGCGGAAATAGGGCAGCACCTCGGCGAACGACCAGCCGGGGCAGCCGAGCGAAGCCCATTCGTCGTAATCGCCGGGATGGCCGCGGATATAGACCATGCCGTTGATCGAGCTCGACCCGCCCAGCACCTTGCCGCGCGGCACGATGATCGCGCGCCCGCCGGCGTGCGCCTGGGCGACCGTGGCATGGCGCCAGTTGAGCGTCTTGTGGTGCAGCAGGGTCACCATCCCGAACAGCGGGATGTGGATCATCGGATTGCGGTCGCGCCCGCCCGCCTCGACCAGGCAGACTGTCGCGCCGGTCTCCTCACTCAGCCGGTTGGCCAGCACGCAGCCGGCCGAGCCCGCGCCCACGATGACATAGTCGAACGTTTCAGCTTCCACCGGTCCCTACCCCCAGCACACGATGCTGGGCCTCCTCGTCGGCGCGCAGCGTTTCCGAATCGCCATCGTACACGATCCGGCCGCGCGACAGCACGATCGTCCGGGCGGCGAAGGCGAGGGCGAGGTCGGCCTTCTGCTCGACCAGCAGGATGGTGAGGCCCGAACTCGTCGCGGATCTTCGCCAGCGCGTCGTAGAGCGCGTCGATCACGATGGGAGCGAGCCCCTCCATCGGCTCGTCGAGAAGCATGACCTGCGGCGCGCCGACCAGCGCGCGGCCGACGGCCAGCATCTGCTGCTCGCCGCCCGACAGCCGGTTGCCCGGGTTGCGCCTTCGCTCGGCGAGCGACGGAAACAGCTCGTAGACCGCCTCGACCGCCCAGCCGCCGGGCCGGGCGGAGACGGCCAGGTTCTCCTCCGCGGTCAGCGACGGGAAGATCTCGCGCTCCTGCGGCACATAGCCGAGACCGGCCAGCACGCGCCGGTGCGTCGCCATCCCCTCGATGGGCCTCTCGCCCAGCCGGACGCTGCCGCGATGGCGCGTGGTGTAGCCCATCAGCGTGCAGAGAAGCGTCGTCTTGCCGACGCCGTTGCGGCCGAGGATCGCCATCGTGCCGCCCGCCGGCACGTCGAACGAGACGCCGTCCAGCACGACGGTCGCGCCGTACCCGGCGACCAGGTCCTGGACGGCAAGCCCGACGCTCAATGCCGCCCCCTGCCGAGATAGACCGCGCGCACCTCCGGGTCGGCGCCGATCTCCGCCGGCGTGCCGCGGCGCAGGACGGTGCCCTGCACCATCACCACGATTTCGTGCGCGAAGCGGAAGACGAGGTCCATGTCGTGCTCGATGATCAGGATGGCGATGTCGGCGGGCAGCCGGTCCAGCGCCTCGTGGATCACGTGCACCTCGCCCGAGGGCACGCCGGCGCCGGGCTCGTCGAGCAGCAGCACGCGCGGCTTGAGGGCGAGCGCGATGGCGATCTCGAGTAGGCGCTGCTCGCCGTAGGGCAGCTCGCGCACGATGCGGTTGGCGACGCCGCCGATGCCGAGCTCGGCGAGGCGCCGGTCCGCCTCCTCGCGGCAGGCGCGCCACGCGGCGGCGTAGCGGAACATGCGCCAAGCGTGGCCGTCGCGCTCGGCGATGGCGATGGCGACGTTGTCGCGCACGCTGGTCTCGACCAGGAGCGTGTTGATCTGATGCGTGCGGGCCAGGCCCTTGCGCACCCGCGCCTCGGGCTTGTCGTGGTCGATGCGCTCCCCGCCGAGGGCGATGGCGCCGGAATCGGGCCTCACGATGCCGGTCAGAAGGTTGACGAAGGTGGTCTTGCCGGCGCCATTCGGACCGATCAGCCCGACCCGCGCGCCGGGGTGCAAATCGAGGTCGATCGACTGCGCCACCTGGATCGCCCCGAAATTCTTGCAGAGCGCGCGCACCGACAGCACCGGCTCGCCGCGCGGGCCGTTCACGCCCGTTCTCCCCGCCCGGTCCAGCGCCTGATGGCGGCGGCCGCGCCGTCCAGCAGGCTCATCAGCCCGCCCTCGAGGAACAGCACCACCGCGATCAGGAGGCCGCCGATCACGAATTCCCACAAATACGGGTTGATCGACGAGGTCCAGTCCTGCACCACGTAATAGATCGCCGCGCCGACGAACGCGCCGTAGATGCGCCGCGTGCCCCCCAGGATCAGCATCACCGCGACGACGCCCGAGGTGAACAGGTTGAGCACCGAAAGCCCGACGAAGCTGGTCGCGAAGGCCGACAGCGCCCCCGCCGAGCCCGCCATGCCCGCCGACAATGTGTAGACCGCGACCAGCCGCCACCAGACGGGCGTCCCGATCGCGCGCATCCGGGCCGGCGACTGGCGGATGCCGTCGAGCGAGCGGCCGAACGGCGAATGCACGACGCGCCACGCCACCACGAACCACAGGAACAGCACGACGCCGGTCAAGACGTAGGCGGTCTGACCGAAGATGTTGAACTCGAACCGGCCGAGCAGCGGCGAGACGTCCATGCCCTGCAGCCCGTTGTCGCCGCCCGTCAGCTCGTTGGCGCGGTTCGCCCACTCGAACAGCATCGAGACGATGGCGAGGGTCAGCATCAGGAACGTCACGCCGGTCGTGTGCAGGATCAGCATGCCCGTCACCAGCCCCAGCGCTGCGGCCACGACGGTGGCGAAGACGAGCCCGGCCAGCGGGTCGCCCGTGAGGCGCACCGACAGGATTCCGGCGGCGTAGGCGCCGACGCCGTAGAACGCCGCGTGGCCCAAGGTCACGATCCCGGCATAGCCGAGCGCGAGGTCGAGCGACAGGGTGAACAGGATCCAGATCATCACCTGGGTGCCGAGGCTGAGATAGCCGCCGGCGGTGAAGTAGAAGCCGATGGCGATGACCCAGGGGATGGCGTGGAGCGTGAGGCGCACCGCGTTCGCGCCCTCCGGCGGGCCGACGCTGAGCTGGCGGGTGCGGCCGGGCGCGGCCATCAGGCTACCGACCTGGGCGGCAGGAGCCCCTTGGGCCGCCACAACAGGAGGAAGAACACCGCGACGTAGATCATGTAGGTCGCCACCTCGGGCAGGAAGTAGCGGCCCAGCGTGTCGATCACGCCAAGCGCGATGGCCGCGACGAACGAGCCCTTGAAGCTGCCCTCGCCGCCGACGATCACCACGATCAGGAACAGCACGATGTATTTCAGCGCGTAGCTGGGCTCGAGCGACAGCATGCCGGCGCCGATCGCGCCGCCGAGCCCGGCGAGGCCGCAGCCGACCATGAAGGTCACGCTGAACAGGAGGTTCACGTTCATGCCGACCCCGCGCGCCATGCGCGGGTTGTCGACCGCGGCGCGCAGCCGGGCCCCGAACAGCGAATGCTCGATCACCAGCCACAGCACCAGCGCGATGACGAAGCCAACCGCCAGCACGAACAGCCGGTAGGCCGGGTAGGTGCGGAACCCGATGTTCACCAGCGCGTGCAGCGCCGGCGGCATGTTCAGCGGGTAGGGGAAGGCGCCGAAGATCGCCGTGACGCCGGCGATCGACAGGAAGACCAGCCCGACCGTCAGCAGCACCTGGGCGAGCTCGCCCTTGCGATAGAGCGGGCGGTAGAACAGCAGCTCGCAGATGCCGCCCAAGAGGCCCGCGGCGACCGTGCCGCACGCGACCGCCAGATAGAAGTCGACGTGTCTCTGGGTCAGCATCGCCGCGATGTATCCGCCCGCCATGGCGAACGAGCCGTGCGCCAGGTTGACCACGCGCATCAGCCCCATGGTTACCGTGAGTCCCACCGAGATGATGAACAGGATCATCCCGTACGAGACGCCATCGAGCAGGATGGTGAGCGCGTAATCCATATCGGGCCGAAAGGCGGGCGCCCCCCGGTGCGGGGCGGCCGGAAAAGCCGCCCGGCGGGGCGGCCTCGGCCGCGCCCGCCGGGAAGCGGTGGCAGACCGTCCGCTACTTCTTCAGCGGGTGGTCGATCTTCCAGGGATCCTTCACCATCGGGATCGTCGCGACGTCCACGTTGGTGAGCTGGCCGTTCACCTTCTCCACCTTGCGGATATAGACGTTCTCGATGATGTCGCGGGTCTCGGGGTCGATCATGATCGGGCCGCGCGGGCTTTCCAGCTTCTTACCCTTCATGAAGTCGATGTAGTCGATGCCCTTCGCGTGCGCGCCGAGATGGTGCAGCGCCATGTAGATGAGCTGCATGCCGTCCCACGCGCCGACCGAGGCGATGTCCGGCTCCTCGTTCGGGCCGATTTTCTTGAGCGCCGCCTTCAGCTCCTTGTTCTCCGGCCGGTCGTTCGACGCCGTGTAGTGCATCGAGGTGATGACGCCCTCGACCGCGTCGGTGAAGTTCTTGAGGAAGATTTGCTGGGTCTCGCCGGTGCCGACCAGCTTGATGCCGGCCGCCTTGAGGCCGCGGTCGACCCACGCTTTCACCAGGTTGATGGACGGCGTGCCCGCCGGCATGAACATGTAAAGGCAGTCCGGCTTGATCTGCAGCACCTTCTCCACGTAGGACGAGAAGTCGACGTTGTTGATCGGGCTGCGCGCCTTGCCGAGGATCTTGCCGCCGGCGGCGGTGAAGCTCTTGATGAAATATTCCTCGGCGTCGAAGCCAGGCGCGTAGTCGGAGACCAGCACGTAGGCGGTCTTGATGCCGTGGTCGACCAGCCACTTGCCGATCGGCTGCACGTACTGCGGAATGGTCATCGAGGTGCGCACGAAGTAGGGCGACATGCGCGTGATCTTGGCGGTCGCGGCGTTCATGATGACCACCGGCACCTTCGCCTGCATAGACAGCGGCGCGACCGACATGGCGTGCGGCGACAGGTCGAAGCCCGCCAGCATGTTCACGTGCTCGCGCAGGATCAGCTCCTCGCCGAGCTGCTTGGCCTTGTCGGGCCCGCCGCTCGCCGTGTCGCGCGTCACGATGTCGACCTTGATGTCCTCGCCCTTTGGCCCCTTGACCGACTTGCCGTGGACGGCCTGGTAGGCCTGCATGGCGTGCAGGAACTGCGGGCCCCAGGTCGAGAAGATGCCGGTGAAGTCGGCGATCAGCCCGACCTTGTATTCGTCGGCCCGCGCCGATCCCATCCCGGTCGTTGCGACCAGCGCCGCGGCTGCGAGCAGGGTCGTTAAGCGCTTCATCAGAGCTCTCCCTAGCGGTTATTTCAGGCTTGTGATTGTTCTTGTCGTTGTGCCGGGCCGATTCATACGCCGATGCGCTTCCGAGGAAAAGCGCCATTTCTTCAAGCGCTTGTCCCACCGGCGGGCGCGCCTCATGGGCGCGTGCCCAATCCGGGCCGGATCCCCGTTCGCCCTTCGAGACACGCCTTCGGCGCCCTCAGGGCGAGCGGAGAGAGGTCTCCCGCCGGGAAAGGGACTCAGCCCCACACTTCCTTGGCGATCTCGACCACCCGCGACAATTTGGCCCACTGCTCGTCCTCGGTGAGCACGTTGCCCTCCTCGGTCGAGGCGAAGCCGCACTGGGGCGAGAGGCAGAGCTGGTCCATCGGCGCGAACTTGGCGGCCTCGTCGAGGCGGCGCTTCACGTCGTCCTTCGATTCGAGCGTGCCGGCCTTCGAGGTGACCAGCCCGACGACGACTATCTTGTTGCCCTTCGGCAAATGGCGCAGCGGCTCGAACCCGCCGGCGCGGTCGGTGTCGTACTCGAGGAAATAGCCGTCGATGTCGAGCTTGCCGAGCACCGATTCCGCCACCGGACCGTAGCCGCCCTCGGAAATCCAGGTCGAGCGGAAATTGCCGCGGCAGATATGCATGGTGACGGTCATGTCGGCGGGCTTGTTTTTCACGGCGGCGTTGATGCAATCGACGTACCAGCCCTGCAGCTTGTCGGTATCCTCGCCGCGGCTGCGCGCCTGGGCGAGCTGCTCGGGCGAACACAGATAGGCCCACACCGTGTCGTCGAGCTGCAGATAGCGACAACCCGCGTCGTAGAACCCTTTGATCGCGTCGGCATAGGTCTTGGCCGCATCGGCGAAGAACTCGTCGAGGTCGGGATAGACCTTCTTGACGGTGGGGCTGGACAGGCGGAAATGCAGCACGGCCGGGCTTGGGATGGTCATCTTCGGCACCGCCGACTTGACCTTCGAGTTGAGGAACCGGAAGTGGTCGAGCATCGGGTGGTTGGAAAAGCCGATCTTGCCGGTGATCGCCGGCGCTTCCGCGCGCGCCTGCACGCCATGGAACTGCAGGCGCTGGTCGGTCTTGACCATCTTCATCCCGTCGAGCCGGGTGAGGAAGTCGTAGTGCCACCACGACCGGCGGAACTCGCCGTCGGTGGCGACCTGGAGGCCGATCTCCTCCTGCTTCCTCACGATCTTCTCGATCTCGCGGTCCTCGACTTCCTTGAGGGCCGCGGCGTCGATCTCGCCCTTCTCGTGCTTGGCGCGCGCCTCGGCGAGGGCGGCGGGGCGCAACAGGCTGCCCACATGGTCGGCGCGAAACGGCGGCTTGGTCCTCGGCATGGCGTCCTCCGATGCTGCGTCTGGCCTCGGCCCGGCTGGCAACGGGCGGCGGAATTGGGCGCGCGAGGCCATCGGCCCCGCACGCCCGTGTTCCCGTGTTATAGCCGCCGCGGCCGGGCCTGAACACCCGGCGCGGTCGCTACCTGCCTTGGCGCACCTTCTCGACCTCGGCGCGGAAGGCGGCCAGCACCTTGCCGCCCTCCGGCGTCGACTTCACCCACGCCTGGACGATGGGGTCGACCGCGGCGCGCCAGCGCGCCTCCTCCGCTTGCGAAAGGTCGAGGATGGTCTCGTGGTGGCTTTTCACCGTGACGCGTCCGTGATCGGCCATCTTGGTGATCGCCTTGTACATCAGCTCGGTGAAAGGCAAAGGCGAGTACTTGTCGACCGCCGCTTTCCCCGCCTGCGGCAGCCGCAGATAGGAGGTCTTGTTCATCGAGACGAAGGCCATCTCGGCGCCCAGCGGCACGTCGGCGTGGGTCGTCGTCACCTCGGCCAGCTTGAACGGGTCGATCGCCGGCCAGCCGGTCGCGAAGGCGTCGACCGTGCCACGGTTCAGCGACTCGTAGGCTTGCGAGACGGGCATGGCGATCGGCGTGCCGCCCAGCCGCTCGATCACCTGGCCCATCAGCCGGCTCTGCGTGCCGATCTTCATGCCCTTGAGGTCCTCGAGCTTGGCGAACGGCTTCTTGGAATGGATCGAGACGTTGGTGAAGGCAGCCATCGCCACCGGGTGGACCCGATCGAACTCGGCCCCGAACGTGCCGTTCTGCCAGCTATGCAGCAGCGCCAGCCCCGCCTCGCGCGGGTTGCGCGCGACGAAGGGCAGCCCGACCACCGCCGCCCGGGGGAATTGCGTCACGATCGGGCCCAGCACGGCATAGCCCACGTCGGCGACGCCGTTGAGGATGCGGTCGTAGATGTTGACCATCGTGCCGAGCGCCGAGCCCGGGTAGACCTTCACCTCCACCGCGCCGTTGGAGGCGGCGGTCACCTCCTTCGCCCAGACCGTATAAGCCTCGGTGTAGAGCGGCCCGAAGGGCGGGCCGGTGGTGCCGAACTTCAGGATTGTCGGGGCGGCAGTCGCCGGCCCGACGCAGCAGGCGACCAGCGCGGCGGCGGCGAGCATCGCCGCAAGCGGACGGTTCATCGACGTTTCTCCCTCTTTTAGGTCACCCCAGCCGGCGGCCGGCCGGCTCACTTCCCGGCACGGATCTTGGCGATCTCCTCGCGGAAGGCGGCGAGCACCGCGGCGCCGTTCGGCGTCGCCTTGACCCAATTCTCGGTGACGGGTGCGAGGCGCGCCTCCCACGTCTTGCGCTCGTCGGGCGCGAGCTTGACCAGCATGTGGCCCGGCATCTTGCGCGCCGCGGCGCGGTTTTGCTCGAAGTCGCCGTCGATCGCCTCGCCGAGCCAGCGGCTGAAAATCTCGCCGGAATACTTGTCGACGGCCGCCTTGGCCTTGGCGGGCAGGCGGGCATAGACCGACTTGTTCATGGCGCAGAACGCGGCCTCGCCCGACAGCGGCTCCTCGAGGTGGGTATCCAGCACGCCGTTCAGCAGCCGGTCGTAGGAGTTGAACAGGGTGGCGAGCACCGGCCCGTTGAATACTTTGACCTCGACCTCGCCGCCCGATTCGTCGGTGACCAGCTTGGCCCAGCGGCCGATGCCTTCCTTGTGCATGGCGTTGGTCGGCGGGCCGATGAAGGCGAACTTGAGCTGCATCGGCGCGGCCCTGGCGACCATCGGTGCGGCAAGGGCAAGGGCAGCGGCGGCGAGCGAGAGGAGATGCCGGCGGGCGGTCATGAGGTCTCCGGCGAGGATTTTCCCGTAGATTAGAGTATCTTGCCTTTGGGCGCGAGGGGCCGCGTCCCACCGCGCGCGCGGTCGACGGAACGTCCGGTTCGTGGCATTGTTTCCCCGCAGTCGCGCGCGGCAGAAGGAGTATCCGCGATGGCCAAGATCGTCCTCGGCATCGGCACCTCGCACGGGCCGATGCTGTCCACCCCCTGGTCCGAATGGGGCCAGCGCGTCGGCTTCGACAAGATGCACAAGGCGCATTTCTTCCGCGGCAAGACCTACACGTTCGAGGAGCTGGTCGAGCTGCGCAAGGCCAACCGCTTCGAGAACGAGATCACCGAGGAGAAGTGGAAGTCGCGCCACGCCGCCTGCCAGGCGGCGATCGCCGCGCTGGCGAAGAAGTTCGACGAGGTGAAGCCCGATGTCGCCGTCATCATCGGCAACGACCAGCGCGAGATGTTCATCGAGGAGAACTTCCCCGCCCTCGCCGTCTTTTGGGGCGAAACCATCCATAACGGCCCGCGCTCGGCCGAGCAGGTGGCGAAGCTCCCGCCCGGCGTGGCGGTCGCCGAGCGCGGCCATGCCCCGCCGGCCGAAACCGACTATCCCGGCCATCCGGCCTTCGGCCGGCACATCATCGAGCATCTGATGCGCCAGGGGTTCGATCCCGCCTCGATGAAGTCGGTGCCCCGGGGCTCGGGCTACGTCAACGGCATTCCGCATGCCTACGGCTTCGTCTACCGCCGGATCATGAGCGACCGTCCGGTGCCCAGCGTGCCGGTGTGCCAAAACACGTTCTATCCGCCGAACCAGCCCTCGGCGGCGCGCTGCTACGCGATGGGGTTGGCGCTGAAGGAAGCGATCGAAAGCTGGGATTCGGACGCGCGCGTCGCGGTGATCGGCTCGGGCGGGCTCAGCCACTTCGTGATCGACGAGGAGCTCGACCGCACCGTGCTCGACGCGCTCCAGAAGGGCGACGAGAAGCCGATGCTCGCCGTTCCCGACGTCCGCTACCAGGACGGCTCGTCGGAGATCAAGAACTGGATTCCGTTGGCCGGCATCATGGTCGAGTGCGGCTTCGACATGACGCTGCTCGACTACGTGCCGTGCTACCGCTCGATGGCCGGCACCGGCAACGCCATGGCGTTCGCCTACTGGCAGCCGAGGGGCTGAGGCAACTCATATTGTCACCCCGGACGGCGCGCAACGCCGATCCGGGGCCCATGTTCCCGCGCAACAGAAGTCGATAGATGGGCCCCGGCTCGCGCCGCCGTCGCTACCGCGACCGCGGCTTGACCGGGGTGACAGATTTGGGTGTCGTGCGCCGCTACGCGCTGCCCCACACCTCCTGGGCGACCTCTACGATGAGGGCGAGCTTGCGGCGCTGGTCGTCGACGGTGATCGGGTTGCCCTTGGCGACCGAGGCGAAGCCGCATTGTGGCGAGAGGCAAAGGTTTTCCAGCGGCAGATACTTCGCCGCGTCCTCGATCCGGCGCTTCAGCGTCTCCTTCGAATCGTTCTCGGGCCGCTTGGTGGTGACGAGGCCGAGGACCACGGTCTTGTCCTTGGGACAGAAGCGCAGCGGCGCGAAATCGCCCGACCGCTCGTCGTCGTATTCCAGGAAGTAAGCGTCGACGTCGAACTTGTTGAACAGCGCGTCGGCGACGAACTCGTAGCCGCCCTGGGCCATCCAGTTGCCGGCTGAGTTGCCGCGGCAGACATGCATCGCGACCGTCACGCCGGCCGGCCTTCCGCGCGTCGCCGCCGAGACCATGCGCGCCTGGATGTCGATCTGCTCCTCCGGCTCCCAGCCCAGCTTGCGCGCCGTCTCCTGGAACTTTGGATCGCAGATATAGGCGGCGTCGGTGTTGTCGATCTGGACGTATCGGCAGCCGGCTTCGGCGAGGTCGGCGATCTCCTCGCGATAGACCTTGCCCAAATCCTCGAAGAACGGGTCGAGCTCGGGATAGGCCTCCTCGCTCACCCCGGCGCGGGCGCCGCGCACGAACAGAAGCGTGGGCGACGGCATGGTCACTTTCACCGTGCGCTTGGTCAAGGTCTTGGTGAAGAGGTAGTCGCCGAGGACGATGCCGCCCGGCTGCCGCTTGAGCTTGCCCTCGGTATAGAAGACCGGCGGGCGCGAGCCGGCGCCGGAGAAGGTGAACGGCCCGTCCATGCGACGCAGCGTCAACCCGTCGATGCGCCGGGCGAGGTCGTAGGCCCAGGAGGCGCGGCGATACTCGCCGTCGGTGATCGAGTTGAGCCCGACGGACTCCTGGAACGCCACCGCCTCGCGGATGCACTCGTTCTCGACGCGGTTGAGCGCGTCGGTCTCGATGGCGGCGAGCGCCGACTGGGCATGGGCGCCGTCGCCGGCGAGCCCGGCGTTCTCGCGCGCGTCCAGCAGGCGCTTGGGGCGCAGCAGGCTTCCCACGTGGTCGGCGCGGAACGGCGGATTCACTTTCATCGGTCCCATCCATCGAACGTTCGGCTGGCGGCCGGTCTTAGCCGGATTCGCCCGGCGGGGAAACCCCGACCTTCCGTGACTTCGCCCGCCGCGCTACCATCGGCCGCACACCAGGGGAGGGACCCATGGCCCGCGTGCCGTATCTCGACATCCCACCGCCCGAGGGCGACCCGCGCCGCACCGTGACCAACGTCGCGCGCGCGCTCGCCAACAGCCCGGGCGCGGCCAAGCATTCCAATGCGATGGCGATGTATATCCGCCATCAGTCGAAGCTCGACCCCAGGCTGCGCGAGCTCGCCATCGTCCAGGTCGGCTATCTCGCGAACAGCCCGTACGAGTATTCGCACCACTGCCAGATTGCGCTCGGTGCCGGCGTGACCGAGGCCGACCTCAAGGCCGTCGCCGACGAGACGGTGGGCAAGCCCACCCATCTCGAGCCGCTGGCCAAGTCGGTGCTGCGCGCGGCGCGCGAGATGACCCGCGACGTCGCGCTGTCGGACGAGACTTTTGCCGAGCTCGAGGCCGCGTTCGACCGCGAGCAGCTCGTCGACCTCTTGATCGCGATCTCGAACTACAACGGCGTCGTCCGCCTGCTCGGCGCGCTCAAGGTCGACGTCGAGCCCGACTACGAGAAGTACCTCAAGCAATTCCCGCTGGCGAAGGCGTGATGGCGAGCCCCGACGAAGCCGCGCTCAGCGGCGCCGACATCATCGCCGCGCTGAAGCGCGCGGGGATCGCCCATGTCGCGGCGCTGCCCGACATCACCACCAGCGCGGGGCTGCTATGGCCGCTCTCGCGCGACCCGCATTTCCGCCTCATCCGGCTCTGCAAGGAGGACGAGGGCGTGTCGATCTGCGCCGGGCTCGGCTATACCGGCCGGCGCGCGGTGCTGCTGATGCAGATGACCGGATTCTTCGATTCGGTGAATTCGATACGCGCCATCGGCTGCGAGTACAAGAACCCCGTTTGCATGATGATCGGCATGCTGAACAAGGAGGCGGGCGTGCCGCCGCGCGAGTCGAAGGCTTTTTCCGTGCGCATCGTCGAACCGATCCTCGACGCGCTGGAGGTGACGCATATGTGCCTGGAGGGGCCCGGGGACGTCGCGCGCGTGCCGGCGGCGATCGACGCCGCCTATGCGGAGTCGCGCCCGCTCGCCATCCTGTTCGGCTCGGAGATCGCGCCATGATGCCCCGCAAGCAATGCTTCCGGCGCCTCGCCGAGCTGCGCGGCGACGCCATCGTGGTGGCGGCCTACTCCTCGGCCTTTGCGTGGCGCGAGACCGACCCCAGCCCGCTCAACTTCGTCTCGCTCGGCGCGATGGGGCAGGGCTCGTCGCACGCGCTCGGCCTCGCCCTCGGCCTGCCGGACGAGAAGATCGTCCTGCTCGACGGCGACGGCAGCCTGCTGATGAACCTCGGCAGCCTGGTCACCATCGCCAACGCCGCGCCGAAGAACCTGGTGCATTTCGTGGTCGAGAACGGCTGCTACGAAGCGAACGGCAGCCACCCGATCCCCGGCCGGGACAAGGTCAGCTTCGCCGGCCTCGCCCGCGCCGCCGGCTATGCCAACGTGTGGGAGTTCGACGGGCTCAACCGCTTCGCGGCGGAGCTGCCGGCCGTGCTCGCGGCCGAAGGGCCGGTCTTCGCCACGCTCAAGGTCGAGGCCGACGACCAGCCCGAGCTCGATTACGGCTTCATGCATTCGCCGGCGCGCCGCGCCGAGTTCCGAGACGCGCTGAAACCGATGATCGCCCGGCGCGACGCGAAGGGGCACTGAGATGGACGGCGCGCCGCTCGCCATCGACGCCGACGGCCACGTCATCGAATCCGACGCGCTGTTCGCCGAGTATCTCGACCCGGCGTTCCGCGCGCGCATGCCGGGGAACGTGATGGATGCGCGCGGGGTGAGACGCCTCATCGTCGACGGCGAAAGCCATCCGCCCTTCCCGGCCTCGATCTCGATGCGGAAGCCGATGTCGGCCGCCGACCGCATCAGGGTGCTGGACAAGGAGAGGGTGCAGGCGGCCGTGCTGTTCCCCTCGGCCGGGCTCGTCGCAATGTATGCATGCGAGCCGCCCTTCGCCCAGGCGGTCGCGCGCGCCTATAACGACTGGATCGCCGACTACTGCGCGCCGTTCCGGGAACGGCTTTTCTGGGCTGGCGTTGTCGCGCTGCACGAGCCCACGGCGGCGGTGGCCGAGGCGCGGCGGGCAGTGGCGAAGGGGTCGGTCGCGATCGCCGTACGCCCCAACCCCTGCCAGGGCCGCACGCTCGACGATGCCGCCTACGATCCGCTGTGGGCCGCGATCGAGGAGACGGGCGTGCCCCTGTGCGTTCACGAGACGACGGGCGATCCGGCGACCGCCGCTGGCGATCGCTACGGCATGCGCAACGAGGACCGCTACGCGTTCAACCATGTCGTCTCGCATGCCTTCGAGCAGATGTTCGCGGCGCTCTCGATCATCTGCGGCGGGGTATGCGAGCGGTTCCCGCGCCTCAAGGTCGCGTTCCTCGAGGCGGGGTGCAGCTGGGCGCCCTACTGGCTCGCCCGCATGGACGACCATTTCGCCCACCGCAAGCTCGGCCCGCAGATGCCGATCCGGATGAAGCCCAGCGACTATTTCGAGCGCCAGTGCCTGGTCACCTGCGATCCCGGCGACCATACCCTGCCGCTCGCCGTCGCCGGCATCGGCGCCCACAAGATCGCCTTCGCCACCGACTATCCGCATTTCGATTCGGGCGGCGGCGCGGTGAAGGCGCTGCTCGACGTGCCGGGCGTCGCTGCCGCGGACCAGCGGAAGATCCTGTGGGACAACGCCGCTACGTTCTACGGCCTCAGGCTCCCCGTGGCGGCCTGACCGGACAGCATGACCCACGAGCAGGGGCTTCTGTTCGCGCTGTTCGCGGCCATCCTCGGCCTCCTGGTGTGGGGCCGGGTGCGGCACGACCTGGTGGCGGCCGGCGGCCTCCTGGTGGCGGTGGTGCTCGGGCTGGTGCCGCAGGAGGACGCGTTCTCGGGCTTTTCCAGCGAGGCGGTCATCGTCGTCGCCCTGGTCCTCGTCGCCTCGCGCGGGCTCGAGAACTCGGGCGCGCTGGCGCTTCTCGCGCGCGCTCTCGCCGACGGCGGCGGGGGCACGGCCGGCCACATCGCCCGCGTCGGCGGCGTCGGCGCCGCGCTCTCCGCCGTCATCAACAACGTCGCCGCCCTCGCCCTCCTGATGCCGGTCGACATGCAGGCCGCGCGCCGCGCCGGCCGCCCGCCGGGCGCGACCTTGATGCCGCTCGCCTTCGCCACCGTGCTGGGCGGACTGGTGACCCTGATCGGCACGCCGCCCAACATCGTCGCCTCTGCCATCCGCGCCGAGCTGCTTGGTGCGCCCTACCGCATGTTCGACTTCACCCCGGTAGGGCTTGCGGTCGCCGTGGCCGGCGTCGCCTTCGTCGCGCTGGTCGGCTGGCGGCTGGTGCCGCGCCGCGAGGAGGAGGCGGGCGGACCGACGCCTGCCGCGTTCGTCGCCGAGCTCCTGGTGCCCGAGGAGTCCGCAGCGGTCGGGCGCCACGGCGCGGATTTCGACGAGGAGACCGAGCGCGCCGACGTGCTGCTGCTCGGGCTCGTCCGCGATGGCGAGCGGCATTACGCCCGTGGCCGGGTCATGGCAATCCGGCCGGGCGACGTGCTGCTGGTCGAGGGCGCGTCGGGCGGGATCGCCGCGTTCATCAAGGCGGCCGGGCTGCAGCCGACGACGCCCGGCAAGGACGCGCGGCCGGCCGTCGCGGCCGTCGAGGAGGACGGGAAGGACGAGAAGCCTACCGCGCCCGAACTGGTCGAGGCGGTGGTCCGCGCCGAGTCGCGGCTCGTCGGTCGCACTGCGCGCCAGTTCGGCCTGCGCTCGCGCTTCGGCATCACGCTGCTCGGCCTCACCCACGCCGGGGTGATGGAGCGCACCGACGTGCGCGACCGGCCGATCGACGCAGGCGACCTGCTGCTCGTGACCGGGCGCGGGGCGAGCGCGGCGACGCTCGATCTCCTCGGCCTCATCGCGCTGAGCCGCGTCGGCGTCGCGGCGGTGCGCCTGCGCGACATCGCGCTCGCCGTCGGGCTGTTCGTCGCGGCGATCGGCGTCGCGACCGCGGGGCTCCTGTCCTTCACGGTGGCGATGGCGATTGCCGTCGCCGCCTACGCCGCGCTCGGGCTCGTGCCGGCGCGCGAGTTCTACCAGCAGATCGACTGGCCGGTGGTGGTGATGCTCGCCTGCCTGCTGCCCATCGGGGGCGCCTTCGACCGGGTAGGTGGCACCGACCTGGCGACCAAGTGGATCGCCGGGCTCACCGCAGGGTACGGCCCGGTGGTCGCGCTGGTCGCGCTGATGGTGACGGTCATGGCGCTCTCCGGCGTCCTCAACAACGTCGCCACCATGGTGATCGGCGGGCCCATCGCCATCGACCTTGCCCGCACCCTCCACGTCAACCCGGACACGTTCCTGATGGGGGTGGTGGTCGCCGCGTCCTGCGCCTTCCTCACCCCCATCGGACACAAGAACAACACGCTGATCATGGGGCCGGGCGGGTTCCGCTTCGCCGACTACTGGCGGATGGGGCTGCCGCTCGAGATCGTGGTGCTCTGCGTCGCCGTGCCGATGCTGCTCGTCGTGTGGCCGCTTTAGCGGTTGCTGCCCTTGCTGCGCTGCGCCAGGAACGCCTCGACCGATTCGCGATGCTCGCGCGAGGTGTAGCAGATCGCCTGCGCCTGGCTGCCCGCGTCGAACGCCTGGTCGATGGTCGTCTCGAAGGTCTGGTTGAGCATCGTCTTGGCAAGCGCGATGGCCGCGGCCGAGCCGCGCGACAGCGCCTTCGCCCACGCCCGCGCGTCGTCGACCAGCGTGCCGGCGTCGGCCACGCGGTCGATCATGCCGATGGAAAGTGCCTCGTCGGGCGCGACGCGGCGCCCGGTGAAGATCAGCTCCTTCGCGCGCGCCAGTCCGACGCGACGCGGCAGGAAGTAGCACCCGCCGCCGTCCGGGATCAGTCCGCGCAGCACGTAGCTCATGGCGAAGCTCGCCGCCTCGGACGCGACGACGAAATCGCAGCAGAGCGCGAGGTCGCAGCCGAGCCCGGCGGCCGGGCCGTTGACCGCCGCGACGGTCGGTTTGCCCAGCGTGTGCAGCGCCGTGAGCGCGCGGTGGGTGCGCTGCTGGCGCCGCCAGCCGGCCAGCGCCACGTCGCCCGCGGGCGCGGCGAGCCGGCTTTCCATGCCGCGTATGTCGCCGCCGGCGCAGAAGCCGCGCCCCGCGCCGGTCACCACCACCGCACGCACCTTGTCGTCGCGCTCGATCTCGGCCACGGTGGCGACCAGCGCCCCGCGCATCGCATCGTCGAACGCGTTCAGCACCTCTGGCCGGTTGAGCCGCATCGTCGCGACTCCGTCGGCGTCGATTTCGAGTACGATCCGCGGCGCATCGGTCGATGGTTCTGGCATGGCTCGGTATCTCCGGTGAGGACAACGTCCAAACATTATCCGTCATTGCGAGGCGCGGAGCGACGAAGCAATCCGGCGACGCGTCTGGATCGCCTCGCTTCGCTTGCAATGACGGTCCTCCTGATCGCCAGCGCGCCCGCCCACGCCGCGCCGTTCCCGGACGACGCGATCCGCGCGGCGATGGCGGAATGGCAGGTGCCGGGCCTCGCGGTCGCGGTGGTCGCGGGCGATAAGCCGGCCGAGACGCACGTCTACGGCGTGCGCGATCCTGCGACCGGCGCGCCGGTCACGCCGCGTACATTGTTCGCCATCGGCTCGGTCGCGAAGTCGTTCACGGTCGTCGCGCTGTCCGAGCTCGCCGATCGGGGCCGGTTCGACTGGGACGCGCCGGTGCGCGGTTACATGCCGGACTTTCGCCTCTATACCGACCGGCTGACCGAGACAGTGACGACGCGCGACCTGGTGACCCACCGCACCGGCATCCCTCGCCACGACGCGCTGTGGTCGCTGCACGCCTACGACGCGGACCAGCTCATGGCGCGGCTGCGCTTCCTCAAACCGGCGGCGCCGCTGCGCTCGGTCTACGCCTACAACAACCTGATGATCGCGGTGGCGGGCCACGTGCTGGCGCGCATCGCGCACTCGTCCTGGCGCGAGGCCATCCGCAGCCGCATCCTCGCGCCCCTCGGTATGACGCGCACCCGCCTCTCGCGCGACGGGTTCCTGGCCGAGCCCGATCACGCGAGCCCCACCTTCCTCGGCGACGAAGGGCGCGTGCCGACACCCGTGGTCGACACCGACCCGATCGCCGCCGCCGCCGCGGTCTATTCCGACGCTAGCGACATGGGCGCGTATTTGCGCATGCTGGTCGGCGGCGGGCAGGCGAACGGGACGCGCATCGTCTCGCGCGACGCGCTCAGCGCGATGGAGACGCCCCAGGTGGCGATGGGCCGCGCCTCGCTCTATCCGGAGGTCGCGCCGCGCGCCTACGGGCTGGGGCTCGAAGTGTCGCACTTCCGCGGCCATCGACTGGTGGCCCATCCCGGCGTGATCGACGGGTACGCGGCGATGCTGGCGGTCCTGCCCGACGACGGGATCGGCGTCGTCGTGCTCAGCAACATGTCGGGCATGAACCCGGTGCCGCGCGCGGTCGCCTACGCGGTGCTGGACTCGCGTCTCGATCTGCCGGCGCGGCCATGGGTCGACCGGCTGCGCGTGCGCCACAGCGCGTGGCTCGCCGTGCGGCGTGCGGCGGTGGCACAGAAAGCGCGCGAGGCGGTGGCCGCGCAGGCGGCGCGCAAACCGCCGCCGCGACCGCTCGCCGCTTATGCGGGCGAGTACGACAATCCCGCCTATGGGCGCCTATCGATCCGGCCCGATTCCGCGAGCGCCGACGATCCGAAGCTCCTGGGCGCGCTGCACAGCGTGCGGTTCGTGCTCGCGCACGGCATGGGCGACGACTGGGTGGTGCCTGAGACCGAATGGCCGCTGCGCGCCGGGCTCGTCATGCACTTCCGCTTCGACGGCCAGGGCCGGGCGATCTCCCTCGCAACGCCGCTCGCCGACGGGCCGGCCTATCGCCTCAAGGCCGGCGACCTCACCTTCCTGCGTGTGGCGCCCGAGGCCGTCACCCGCTGACGCGGCTGATGGCCCAGCGGATTTGTGCCGTGTCCTGGGTGGCGGCGGAGATGACGATCTGCTCGGTGCGGCGCACCTCGCCGCCCGCGCCGAAATAGACGCTCTCCTGCACGTTGGTGACGCCGCCGGTGGCACGAAACTGCCAGCCCTGGCCGCCGGCGAGGCGCAGCAGCACCGCCGAGCCGCGCCCGGTCATCGACGCCTTGACCTGCGGATGCAGATGGAAGCGCACCGCGAGCTTGCGGTTGCCGCGCCCCGTGAGCGTCTCCTCGCCGCGCAGATCGTCGCCGCTCGCCGCCAGATAGAGCCGGCGCTGGTGGGTGAGGCCGAACGTGCCGAGATAGCCGTCATGCGCGGCGTCGACCCAGACCTCGCCGTCCTGCTCGCGCCGCTCGACCGTCACGCGGCGCGGCCGCGCGCCGAGCCCGTCGGCCAGCAGCTCGGACGAGTTCACGTCGTCCACCACCACGGTCGAGTGCGCCGCGGTGGTGCGGCTCGCCGCGTGCCAGCGCGCGTCCGGCCCCTCATAGGCGCCGCAATTGACCACCAGCCGCTCCTTGCCGACGCTCATCTCGAACGACAGCGTGCCGGCATGGGCGTGGATGTCGAAGCCGGCGGGCGGCGGCGCGCCCGCGTCCATCACCACCAGCGTGCGGTGTGCGGCCATCCGTTCGAACCCCGAATGGGGGGCAGAGGCCAGCGGCTTGCCGCGCGCGTCGGCATGGGTCAGCACCATGTCGATCAGCCAGTCGCGCGATTCGTTCCCGCCGTTGAACAGGCAGAGTCCACCATCGCCGTGGCGGAAGAAGCGCAGCATCGGCGCCATGCGGTCGATGGCGCCCTGCAAAGCGGGCGGGATCTCGGCGTCGGCGTCGCGCAGATTGGCGCGGATGTCGACCAGGTGGCGCAGCACGTCGAGGTGGCGCTCCGGGTTGCGCTCGATATGGCCGCCGTCGCCCAGCACCTGGCGAGCGATCTCGTGCTCCAGCGCCTCGAGGTGGCGCAGCAGCCGGCGCCGCGCCGCCGGCCAGGCGAGGGCGGCGTAGACCAGCGCCTTGTGCACGTCGAACCGCTCCGCCCCGTCGGGCGCGTAGCGCGCGACCCGGGCGAGGTGGCGCGCCTGGCCTGCCAGGGCGGCGTGGAAGCGGCGGCGGAACGCATCGTCGGCGCCGGCGGCGACGAACTCGCCATGCACCAGCCAGCTCGCCACGCGGGCAGGCCAGCACGTCCTCGCGCCAGGCGATGCCGGCGACCGCGCCCTCCGTCGCCAACCAGTCGGCGACGGCGTCGCGCGCGGCGCGGCGGGCCGCATCGCCGCCGGCAGCGCGGAGGTCGGCGAGCCATCCGAACCCGTTGAGCGCGGCGCGCCAGGCGGGCGATCTGTTGGGCGCGCGCCAGGGAGGTGCGCCCTCAGCCGTCGCCGTCTCGCCGCAAAAGGCGAGCTTGCCCGCGGCAATCTGGGCCCCCGCCGCCGCGTCGCCCGGCCACGGCTCGGTCGGGCGGCGCGGGGGCGGCTCGGCCCGGCCGCCCAAGGTCCACCGATAGGGCGGGGCGGCGAAGAACGGGCGCAGCGCCGCGGCGGCAAAGCGGCGGCGCGTCAGCCGGCCGATCGCACGGCCGAGCCGTTCGCGCGGCCGGGCCAGGGTCATGCGGTGCGCAGGGAGCGGATCTTGGCGGCGTAGCCGTCCGGCCCGCCATTGAAGACGTAGGAGCCGGCCACCAGCACGTCGGCGCCGGCCTTGGTGACGCGCGAAGCGGTCTCGTCGTTGATGCCCCCGTCGACCTCGAGGTCGATGGCGCGGCCCGCGCCGTCGATCATGGCGCGCAGGTGCGAGACCTTGTCGAGCATCGGCTCGATGAAGGCCTGTCCGCCGAAACCCGGGTTCACCGTCATCGCGAGGATCAAATCGACGTCGCCCAGCAGATGGGTGACGTGCTCGATCGGCGTGGCGGGGTTTAGCGCGACACCCGCCTTCTTGCCCAGCGAATGGATGTGCTGCACCGTGCGGTGCAGATGGGGGCCGGCCTCCGGATGGACGGTGATGATGTCGGCGCCCGCCTCGGCGAAGGCGGCGATGTAGGGATCGGCCGGCGCGATCATCAGGTGTACGTCGAACGGCAGGTCGCAGTGCGGGCGCAGCGCCTTCACCACGACCGGGCCCAGCGTCATGTTGGGCACGAAATGCCCGTCCATCACGTCGATATGGATATAGTCGGCGCCGCCGGCGGCCGCGGCGCGCACCTCCTCGCCCAGCCGTGCGAAATCGGCCGAAAGGATGGAGGGGGCGATGCGGATTTTCTGCTGCATGCGGTGTTGGTAACAGCTTCACCGGGGCCGGGCAAGCTCAGCCCCGGATCAGCCGCGCGGCGTAGAACCCGTCGAGCCCGCCGAGCGCGGGCCAGTGGCAGGGCAGGGTCTGCAGGTCGCCCGCCTCGGTGACCAGCGGCGCGAAGGAAGCCGCGTCCGCGCCCAGCTCGGATGGGCGCACGGGCACGCGTCGGAGGTCCGGCGTCCGGTCGAGCAGGGCGGCGATCTGGTCGCGCCCTTCCTCGGGCTGGAGCGAGCAGACGGCGTAGACCAGCACCCCGCCGGGCCTGAGCGCCCGCACCGCCGCGTCGAGCATCTGCGACTGGAGCGGGAGGAGGCGCGCCACCTCCTCCCGCGATTTCAGGCGGGCGATGTCGGGGTGGCGGCGGATCGTGCCGGTGCCCGAGCAGGGCGCGTCGAGCAGCACGCCGTCGAGCGGCGCGTCGGGGACGAAGCGTCTTGCGTCCGTCACGCGGCACTCGGCCGGGAGCCCGAGGCGCGAGAGGTTCCGGCAAAGCTGGCCGAGCCGCGCCTCGGAAATGTCGAGCGCGGTGACCTCGGCCCCGGCGGCGGCGAGCTGGGCGGCCTTGCCGCCCGGCGCGGCGCAGAGATCGGCAACGCGCCTCCCCGTGCCGCCGTCGAGCGCCGCGAGCAGCAGCTTCGCCGGCAGCGCGGCGGCGGCGTCCTGCACCCACCACGCGCCCTGCTCATAACCCGGCAGATCGGTAATGGCCCCGCCCGCCGCACGCCGCAGCGTACCGGTGGGCAGGAGGCGCGCGTCGAGCCGCTCTGCCCAGCTCTCGGGGTCGGACTTGGGAGTGATGTCGAGCGGCGCCTCGCCCAGATGGGCTTCGGCGATGGCGCGGCAGGACTCCGCGCCGTAGGCGTCGGACCAGGCGTCCCACAGCCAGTCGGGCGTGTTCAGCCGCGCGGCATCCTGCCGTTCGGCGTCGGCGGCGCCGTCACGGGCGATCTTGCGCAGTACGGCGTTGGCGAGGCCGCGGAACGGCGCGAGGCGCCCACCCAGCGCCGCGACCGCCCGGTCGACCGCGGCATGCGGCGGCGTTCCCAGGAACACGAGCTGGGCGACCGCCAGGCGCAACACCTCGCGCACCCGCGCCGCGCGCGGCGCCAGCGGCCGTTCCATCCTCGCGTCGATCAGCGCGTCGATCTGGCCCAGCCGGCGCAGCACCGTCGCCACCAGGAGACGCGCGAAGGCGCGGTCGCGCCCGTCCAGCGCCGCGAGGCCGGGATGTGCCGCCAGCGCCTCGTCCAGCGCCACCCGCCGTCCGAGCACCGCGTGCAGAAGATCGAGCGCAACCGTCCGCGCGTCGCTCACCCCCACGGGCCGGCGACGCCCGCCATCTCGCGCAGGCGGCGGATGCGGTCCTCCATCGGCGGATGGGTGGCGAACAGGCTGGCGAGCCCGCCGCCGTGCAGCGGGTTGACGATGAACATGTGCGCCGTCGCCGGATGGCGCTCGGCCGGCGCGTTGGCGATCTGGCGCGCGCCGTACTCCAGCTTGGCGAGCGCGTCGGCGAGCCACAGCGGATGGCCGCACAGCTCGGCGCCCTCACGGTCGGCCGCGTATTCGCGGGTGCGCGAGATCGCCATCTGCACCAGCATGGCGGCGATCGGGCTGAGGATCATCACCAGGATCGCGCCGAACGGGCCGAGCGGGTTGTCGCGGCTCGACCCGCGGAACCAGAAGGCGAAGCTCGCCAGCATCGAGATCGCGCCGGCGATGGTCGCCGTCACGGTCATGATCAGCGTGTCGCGGTGGCGCACATGGCCGAGCTCGTGCGCGAGGACGCCCGCCAGCTCGTCCGAATCCAGGATGCGCAGGATTCCGGTGGTGGCGCAGACGGCGGCGTGCTGCGGGTCGCGCCCGGTGGCGAAGGCGTTGGGCTGGTCGTTCTCGACGATATAGACGCGCGGCATGGGCAGCTCCGCCTTGTCGGCGAGCTGGGCGACGATGCCGTAGAGCGTCGGCGCCGAGCGCGCGTCCACCTCGCGCGCACCGTACATGGAAAGGACCATCTTGTCGGAGTTCCAGTAGGCGAAGGCGTTCATTCCGGCCGCCATCAGGAATGCGATCGCCATGCCGCCCTGGCCGCCCAGGAGCCACCCGGCGCCCATGAAAAGGGCGGTCATCGCCGCGAGCAGGATGCCGGTCTTCAGCGTGCTCATGCTTGTGTCCATGTCGGAAAATCGTTCCATATTTTGGGTGTCGCCGCGCCGCGATCAAGCGGCGCCGTGCCGGCGGGCGAGACATTCGCGGCCGGGACACCTACACTCTCCGGGGATTGGGTTGGCACCAGGGGTTGGCATGAGCGACGACGACAGGCTGGATGGCCGCGTGGCCATCGTCACCGGCGGCGCGCGCGGCATCGGCGAGGCGATCGTGCGGGCGCTCCATGCGCGGGGCGCGAAGGTGGTGATCTGCGACAACGGCACGTCGGTGGACGGCACCGAGTCCGACCCGTCGCTCGCCCAGGAGATCGCCGGCAAGCTGGGCGACGGCGCCGTGCCCTACACCTCGGACATGAGCGTGCCCGCCGCCGCGACCGAGTCGGTCGCGCTCGCCAAGGAGAAATTCGGCGGGCTCGACATCGTGGTCAACAACGCCGCGATCCTGCGCGACGCCTTCCTGTTCAAGGGCAACCCCCACCATTGGGACGCGGTGATCCGCAACAATCTGTCGGCGGCCTACTACCTGCTGGCGGCGGCGGCGCCGGTGCTGCGCGAGAACGCCCAGGCCGGCCGCGGCGCGGCGGAGGGCGGCCGCTATAACTGGGGCCGGATCGTCAACATCGTCTCCACCGCCGCGTTCTTCGGCAATTTCGGCCAGGCGTCCTACGCCGCGTCGAAGGCCGGGCTGATGGGGCTGATGCGGATCGCCGCGCTCGACATGGCGCGCTCGGGCGTCACCGCCAACGCCGTCGCGCCGATGGGCCGCACCCGCATGGTGGAGCGCATCCACCCCGCCAACGACGCGCAGGCGGCCTACAAGGAGCAGGCGCTGAAGGTGCCACCCGGCCCGGCCGGCACGTTCGTCGCCTATCTCTGCTCGCCCGCCGCGCAGGGCGTCACGGGCCAGCTCTTCGCCGTGCGCGGGCGCGAGGTGATGCTGTTCTCCCAGCCACGCCCGGTGCGGACCGCAATCGCCAAGGGCAAGGACTGGGATCTCGACGAGCTTGCGACGGCGGTCGACGGCACGATGCGCGAGGCCTTCGTCGATCTGGTCACCGACCCGGAGGCCTTCGGCTCCGCCCCCGAGGTGTGATGCCGGGCAGAAAACCCGCGAACCTTTCCCGCTGGGCTGCTATATGAGGCGCGATCGCTTTCCGCGGCGGACGGAGCATCATGGCATTGGCGATACGCGAGCAGTGGACGGTGGAGTGGGGCGACTGCGATCCCCTTGGGATCATGTTCTATCCCAACTGCTTCCGCTGGTTCGACACCGCCACCCACCATCTGTTCGTCGCGGCCGGCCATCCGATGAACGAGCTGGAAGAGGCGTTCGGCATAAGCGGCCTGCCGCTGGTCGACGTGGGCGCAAGCTTCAAGTCGCCGCTGCCCTGGCACACGCGGATCGAGATCGAAACGACGGTCTCGGAATGGCGCAACAAGAGCCTGATCGTCCGCCATGTCATCCGCAAGGGCGACGCGGTAGCGGTCGAGGGGCACGAGACCCGGGTCTGCGTCGGGCGCGATCCGGCGGCGCCGGGCGGAATCCGCGGGCGCGCGATCCCCGACGCGCTCAAGGCCGCGTTCGAGGCGGCCGCATGAGCGGTCCGGCCGCGGCGGGCCGGCGCGGCCGCGCGCCGGGCGAGGGCGAGCCGCTCGATCTCGGCCTTCTGCCCGATCTGCTGGGCTTCCATCTGCGCTGCGCACAGGTCGCGGTGTTCCAGCATTTCCACCGCGCGGTCGGCGCCGCCGAGATCTCGCCGCCGCAGCTCGGCGCGCTCTTGCTGATCGAGGCGAACCCCGGCATCAGCCAGTCGGCCATCGCCGAGGTGCTGCGCTTCGACCGCTCGACCCTGGTGCAGATCGCCGACCGTCTGGAGCGGCGCGGCCTCGTCCTGCGCGCGCCTTCGGCCAGCGATCGGCGCTCGCACGCCCTCACCCTCACCTCGGCGGGGGTCAAGCTGCTCGCCCGGCTGAAGGAGCTGGTGCGCGCGCACGAGGCGGAGGTCGGCGCGGTGCTCGATGCCGAGGAGCGGCGCCTCTTGATCGAACTGCTGCAGCGGCTGTATTCCCCCAAGCGTGGTTGACGACGACATGGCGAACGACAAGCGCGTTCTGATCGCGGGGTCCGGGCCGGCCGGGCTCTCCTGCGCCCTGGTCCTTGCCGAGGCCGGCGTGCCGGTGACGGTGCTCGAGGCGCTGCCCGACCTCGCCCACGATCTGCGCGCCGGTACCTACCACCCGCCAACGCTGGAGATGCTGGCGCCCTACGGCATCACCGACCGCATGATCGAGCGCGGCATCAAGGCGCGCACCTGGCAGATCCGCGACCGCCGGGAGGGCGTGCTCGCCGAGTGGGATTTGGGCCTCCTCGCCAACGACACGCCCTATCCCTACCGGCTGCATTTCGAGCAGCACAAGCTGACGCCTTTGATGCTCGAGAAGCTGCGCACCTATCCCCATTTCGACATCCGCTTCTCGGCCGAGGTCGTGGGCGCGCGCGAGACGGCGGACGGCGTCGCGGTGGATATTGCCTGCGACGGCAAGACCGAAACGGTCGAGGGCGGCTACGTGGTCGGCGCCGAGGGCATCCGCAGCCCGGTGCGCACGGCGATCGGGACCGAGTTCGAGGGGTTCACCTACGACGAGGCGTTTACCATCGTCTCCACCCCCTACGATTTCGGTCCGCACGGCTTCGCCAACGCAAGCTACGTCGCCGATCCCGACGAATGGTTCTTCCTGATTCACGTGCCGGGCTTCGAGCCGCCGTCGCTCTGGCGCATCGCCATGCCGGGCGATCCGAACCGCGCGCGCGAGGAGACGCTGGCGCCGGACACCATCGAGCGGCGCCTGCAAGGCATCGTCGCGACGCCCGAGCCCTACCAGGTGATCCACGCCAACGCCTATCGGGTGCACCAGCGCGTGGCCAAGACCTACAACAACGGCCGCATGGCGATCTGCGGCGACGCCGCGCACGTCAACAACCCGCTCGGCGGCATGGGGCTGAACGGCGCGGTGCACGACGCGATCAACCTCGCCGAGAAGCTGGTCGAGATCGTGCGCGGGGCGGCGGGGCCCGAACTTCTCGACCGCTACACGCGCCAGCGCCGCCCGCCGCAGATCGAGTTCGTCCAGCGCATCACCATCAACAACAAGAAGATGCTGGAAACGCGCGATCCCGAGACGCGCCGCGCCCGCAACGACGAGTTGCGCCGCGCCGCCGCCGATCCCAAAGTGGCCTACGCCTACCTTTTGGAGTCGTCGATGATCGCCATGGTCCGCCGCGCCGCCGAAATCGCCTGAGGCGGCCCGTCGTAAGGAAGGGGCTGCCGGGCAAGCTGGTCCTCAAGACTTACATGGGCGAGCTGCATGCCCGCCATATCCCGATCGCCCGCGCGTGGGGCAAGGAGTAGCGGCTTGCGGGGGCGGCTTGCGCCGGGCCGCCCCCGGACGCTAGGATTTGCAGGCCGACAAGAACAATCGGCGATCCGCCCCCATCGGACCGCACAGAGGAGGATACGATGACGATCATGAAAACGACGCTCGCGGCCGGCGCCGCCGCCGCGGCGGTGGCTTTTGCCGTCGGTGCGCACGCCGAGACGATGAAGATCACGGTGGTCGCCGGCGCGCCGCCCACGGTTTCCAACGTCAAGGCGACGAAGGAATACTTCATCCCCACGATCAACAAGCGCCTCGCCGCCTCGGGCAAGGATTTCAAGATCGAGTGGACGGAGGCCTATTCCTCGAGCCTCGCCAAGTTCACCGAGGTGTTCGAGACGGTGGAGGAAAACATCGCCCAGATGGGCGTGATCCTGAAGAACTTCGAGGAATCGAAGCTGCCGCTCGACCAGTATTTCTACATGGCGCCGTTCAGCAACGCCACGCAGGAACAGATGGTCGAGATCGACACCGCCCTGCGCGAGAAGCTGCCCGAGCTCAACGCGCAGTACACCAGGCACAACCAGGTGATGCTGGGTTCGGCCGCCACCGAATCGACCGACCTGTTCACCACCTTCCCGGTCAAGTCGGTCGCCGACATGAAGGGGCGCAAGATCGGCGCTTCGGGCGCCATGGGCCAGTACATGCGCAACACCGGCGCGGTGGTGGTTAACTCGTCGATGCTCAATTCGTTCATGAACATCAAGAACGGCGTCTACGATGGCTATCCCATCTCCATCGTGCTGGCAGGGCCGTACCGCACCTACCAGTCCGCCAAGTACTTCACCAAGGTGCAGTTCGGCGTGACTGCCACCTCGGGCATCTCGATCCACAAGGATACCTGGAAGAAGTTCCCCGACTTCGTGAAGGCGATGTTCAAGGAGGAGACGCGCAACTGGGCGAAGTGGCAGGCCGACGTCGACCGGCAGCGCGACGCCCATTTCGTCGAGCTGATGAAGAAAGACGGCGTCCATTTCGGCGAGCTGTCGGACGAGGCGCGCCGCCAGTGGGCGATGACGCTTCCCAACATCGCGCAGGAATGGGCAAAGGGGCTCGACAAGCGCGGCCTGCCCGGCACCAAGGTGCTCACCGCCTACATGGACGAGCTGCGCGCCCGCCACATCGGCGTCGCGCGCGAGTGGGACAAGATGTAGGGCACCGACCTCCCTCTCCGCCCCTGGGGCGGAGAGGGAAAATACCTATGCCGCCTTCTGCATCTTCTTGACGACCTCCACGAGCCCCCGGACCAACTCGACCGACTTGTCGAACTCGACCCGTTCGGCCGCGTTGAGCTGCAACTCGATGACGCGCTCGACGCCGCCCGCGCCGATCACCACCGGCACGCCGACGTAAAGCCCCTTCACCCCGTACTCGCCGTTCAGCAGCGCGCAGCACGGCAGGACGCGCTTCTTGTCCTTGAGGTAGGCCTCGGCCATCTGGATCGCCGACGAGGCCGGCGCATAGAAGGCCGAGCCCGAGCCGAGGAGCTGGACGATCTCGCCGCCGCCGTCGCGCGTACGCTGCACGATCTCGGCGATCCGCTTGTCGGTGGTCCAGCCCATCTTGACCAGGTCGGGCAGCGGCACGCCCGCGACCGCCGAATAGCGCACCAGCGGCACCATCGTGTCGCCGTGCCCGCCCAGCACGCTCGCCGTCACATCCTCGACCGAGACGCCGAACTCGGCCGCCAGGAAATAGCGGAACCTGGCCGAGTCCAGGATGCCCGCCATGCCGACCACGCGGTTCGCCGGCAGGCCCGATGCCTCGCGCAGCGCCCAGACCATGGCGTCCAGCGGGTTGGTGATGCAGATCACGAACGCCTCGGGGCAGTGCTGCTTGATGCCCTCGCCGACCTGCTTCATCACGCCGGTGTTGATGCCGATCAGGTCGTCGCGGCTCATGCCCGGCTTGCGCGCGACGCCGGCGGTCACGATCACCACGTCGGCGCCCTTGATGCCCTCGTAGCTCTCGGCTCCCGCCATCCTGGAGTCGAAATCCTCGACCGGCGAGGATTCCACGATGTCCAGGGCCTTGCCGGCGGGGACGCCCTTGACGATGTCGAACAGCACGACGTCGCCGAGCTCCTTCAGCCCGACCAGATGGGCCAGCGTGCCGCCGATATTGCCCGCGCCGACCAGCGCGATCTTGTTGCGTGCCATGGTGAATCCCTGCGTTGCGTCTGGAGGTGGCGGTTGCGTAGCGCGATTCCCCCGGCGGGGCAAGGGGCGGAGGCCGGTCCTACTCCTCGGCCGCGACGGTGGCCTCGCCGGGAACGTGCCGCGCCGCGAGATAGGCCTCGCTTTGCATCTCGGCGAGGCGCGAGGCCGCGCGGCGGAAGGCTGCGGCGCCGACCCCGGCGGGGTAGAGCGCATCGGGCGCGGCCTCGGCTGAGGCGATCAGCTTGACCCGGTGCTCGTAGAGCGTGTCGATGAGGTTCAACAGGCGCTTCGCCTCGTCGCGCCGGTCGGGCCCGAGGCGCGGGATGTCGTCCAGGATCAGCGTGTGGAAGCGCCGGGCGACGGCGATGTAGTCCTCGGCGCCCAGCGCGCGCGAGCAGAGCTCGGCGAAGCCGAACCTTGCGATGCCCATCGCCGCGCGCGGCACGATGACGTCGCGCCCCTTGACCACCAGCTTCTGCGCGCGCCCCGCATCGCCGCCGGTGAGGCGCGCGAAGGCGGCGTCGAGTGCGGAAGCGGCGGCGCGGCCGGCCGGGGTGTGCCAGACCCGCATCCCCGCCATGGCGAGGCGGCGGTAATCGACGCCCGCGTCGAGCTCGATCACGTCCAGCCGTTCCTTCAGGAGCGCGACAAAGGGCAGGAAGCGGTCGCGTTGCAGCCCACCCTTGTAGAGCTCGTCCGGCGCGACGTTCGAGGTGGCGACGACCACAATTCCGGCGTCGAGCAGGTGGGTGAACAGGCCCGCCAGGATCATCGCGTCGGCGATGTTCTCGACCTGGAACTCGTCGAAGCAGAGGAGGTGCGTCTCCGCGGCGATCTCGGCCGCATGCACCGCCAGCGGATCGCGCGTGCCCTCGCCCTGGCGCAGGCGGTGCAGCGCGTCCTGCACGCCCACCATGAAATCGTGGAAATGCACGCGGCGCTTCTGCACGGTCGGCGCCGTATCGACGAACATCTGCATCAGCATCGACTTGCCGGCGCCGACCGGGCCGTGCAGATAGAGCCCGCGCGGCCGCGGTGGGGCGGTGGCGTGTCTGAACAAGGAGAGCCGCGTGCGCTTTCCGTTCGCGCCCGCCGGCACGTAGCCGATCAGCGCATCGTGCAAGTCCTGGAGACGCTCGGCCGCGCGCGCCTGTGCCGCGTTTTCGTGCAGCCCGCCCTCGCGTACCCGCGCTCGATAGGCGGCCAGTGGGCCCGACGCCGTTGCCACCGTCAGCGGCGGCTCGCGATCAGCTTCTTGGTCTCGGCGATCGCCTTGGCCGGGTTCAGGTTCTTCGGGCAGGTGCGCGTGCAGTTCATGATGGTGTGGCAGCGATAGAGCCGGAACGGGTCCTCCAGCGCGTCGAGCCGTTCGCCAGTGTGCTCGTCGCGCGAATCGGCGATCCAGCGATAGGCCTGCAGCAGCACGGCGGGGCCGAGATAGCGCTCGGGGTTCCACCAGTAGCTCGGGCACGCGGTGGTGCAGCAGAAGCAGAGGATGCATTCCCACAGCCCGTCGAGTTCCTTGCGCTCCTCCACCGATTGCAGCCGTTCGGAGCCGGCGGGGGCGGGGCTCTCCGTCTTCAGCCAGGGCTCGATCGCGGCGTACTGGGCGTAGGCCTGCTTCAGGTCGGGCACCAGATCCTTCACCACCGGCATGTGCGGCAGAGGGTAGATCTTGGCGTCGCCCGAAATCTCGTCGATCGGTTTGGTGCAGGCCAGCGTGTTGGTGCCGTCGATGTTCATGGCGCACGACCCGCACACCCCCTCGCGGCAGGAGCGGCGGAAGGTCAAGGTCGCGTCCATCTCGTTCTTGATCTTGATCAGCGCGTCAAGGACCATCGGCGCGCAATTGTCCATGTCGACCTCGTAGGAATCGAGGCGCGGCGTCTCGCCCGAATCCGGGTCGTACCGGTAGACCTTGAAGGTCCTGGTGTTCTTCGCGCCGGCCGGAGCGGCCACCTTGCGGCCCTCGCGGACCTTCGAGTTGGCGGGCAGGGTGAATTCGGCCATCGGACTTCCTCAATACACCCGCTTCTTGGGCGGGATGGGCACGACGTCGTTCGACATCGGGTTCTGGTGCACGGTGCGGTAGTCGAAGCGCGTCTCGCCGGTCTCGTCGTCGAGCCAGATGCGGGTGTGCTTCATCCAGTTGGCGTCGTCGCGGTCGGGGAAGTCCTCGCGCGCATGGGCGCCGCGGCTCTCGGTGCGGTTCGCCGCCGAGTCGAGCGTGACCACCGCCTGGGCGATCAGATTGTCGAACTCCAGCGTCTCGACGAGGTCGGAGTTCCAGATCATCGACCGGTCCGAAACGCCGATGTCCTGGCGCTGTGCCCACACCTCGCGGATCAGCTTCTGGCCTTCTTGCAGCACCTCGCCGGTGCGGAACACGGCGCAGTTCGACTGCATGATGCGCTGCATGCGGAGCCGCATCTCGGCGGTCGGCACCTTGCCCTTGGCGTTGCGGCGGCCGTCGAACCGGTCGAGCGCCGCCTCGCCGTCGTTGGCGCGCGGCTCGGGGACCGCCTCGCCGGGCTTGAGGATGTCGGCGCAATGGTCGGCGGCGGCCTTGCCGAACACGACGAGGTCGAGGAGCGAGTTCGACCCCAGCCGGTTGGCGCCGTGCACCGACACGCAGGCCGCCTCGCCGATCGCCATCAGGCCCGGCACGACGGCTTCCTTGTCGCCGTTCTTCGAGGTCAGCACCTCGCCGCGATAATTCGTCGGCACGCCGCCCATGTTGTAGTGGACGGTGGGCAGCACCGGGATCGGCTCCTTGGTCACGTCGACGCCGGCGAAGATGCGCGCCGTTTCGCTTATGCCGGGCAGGCGTTCTGCGAGGACCGCAGCGCCCAGATGCTCGAGATGCAGGAGGATGTGGTCCTTCTCCGGTCCCACGCCGCGCCCCTCGCGGATCTCGATGGTCATCGAGCGCGAGACCACGTCGCGCGAGGCCAGGTCCTTGGCGTGCGGCGCGTAGCGCTCCATGAACCGCTCGCCCTCGGAGTTGGTCAGATACCCGCCCTCGCCGCGCGAGCCCTCGGTGATCAGGCAGCCCGCGCCGTAGATGCCGGTGGGGTGGAACTGCACGAACTCCATGTCCTCGCACGGCAGGCCGGCGCGCAGCGCCATGCCGTTGCCGTCGCCGGTCTGGGTGTGCGCGCCGGTGCAGGAGAAGTAGCAGCGCCCGTACCCGCCGGTCGCCAGCACCGTCATCTTCGCGGTGAAGCGGTGGATGGTGCCGTCGTCCAGGTTCCAGGCGATCACGCCCTTCACCGCGCCGTCGTCGTCGGTGATCAGGTCGAGCGTGTAGTACTCGATGAAGAACTCGGCGCGGTGCTTGAGGGACTGCTGGTAGAGGGTGTGCAGGATCGCGTGGCCGGTGCGGTCGGCGGCCGAGGCGGTGCGGTGCGCCGGCGGGCCCTCGCCGAAATCAGTGGTCATGCCGCCGAACGGGCGCTGGTAGATCTTGCCGGCCTCGGTGCGCGAGAACGGCACGCCGAAATGCTCGAGCTCGATCACCGCCTCCATGGCGCCGCGGCACATGAACTCGATGGCGTCCTGGTCGCCCAGCCAGTCGGCGCCCTTGACGGTGTCGTACATGTGCCAGCGCCAGTCGTCCTTCCCCATGTTGCCGAGCGCGGCCGAGATGCCGCCCTGGGCCGCCACGGTGTGGCTGCGGGTCGGGAAGACCTTCGTAATGCAGGCGGTCTTGAGGCCTTTCACCGCCATGCCCATGGTGGCGCGCAGCCCGGCGCCGCCGGCGCCGACGACCACCACGTCGTAGGCGTGATCGATGATGTCGTATGCGGCCATCGTTCCCCTCCCGCTCAGCCCGCGAACGCGACCTTGGCGATCGCGAACACCGTGGCGACGCCGAGCGCGAACGCGATGGCCTTGACCGCGAGAAGGGCGACGAACTTGAGCCACGCTGTGTGGACGTAATCCTCGACGATCACGTTGAGCCCGAGATGGCCGTGATAGAAGCCCACCGACACCATCAGCATCATCAGGATCGCGTTGGCCGGCGCGTGCAGGCTTTCGCGCGCCGCGGTGAAGCCCTCGCCGAGCGTCGCCACGACGTAGGCGACGAACCACAGCATCAGTGCGACGAGCGCGAGCGCCGTCAGGCGCTGTGCCCACCAGTGGGTGACGCCCTCGTGCGCCGAGCCGAGCCCGCGCGCGCGGGCGATGGGCGACCGCAGGCTCATCAGAATGCCCCCAGGCTGGTGTAGCCCCAGATCCAGGCGACGAAGGTCAGGATCACCGACCCCCACACCACCATCCAGCCGGACCGGTAGACCTGGGGCAGCTCGAACCCCCAGCCCGCGTCCCAGCACAGATGCCGGATGCCGTTGCACAGATGATAGAACAGCGACCAGGTCCAGCCGAACAGCAACAGCCGGCCATACCAGGCGCCCCAGAACCGCATCGCCGTGTCGTACACGCCGGGTCCGTAGGCCAGCGCGATCAGCCACCACGCGAGCAGCAGGGTGCCCACCGTGAGCGCGATCCCGGTTGCGCGATGGGTGATCGACAGGACCGAGGTGATCTGGGGCCGGTAGATCTGCAAATGCGGGGAAAGGGGCCGTTCGCCCGTGGACATCGGCAGCCTCTTGGCGATTCTGGTCGTTTCAAGGCGCGGTTCGCGCCACGTCCCGTGTGTTAGTCCCTCGCTGGACGCAAGTCAACGGAACGGGGCGAAGGGTGGGCGGCGCCCCGCGCAAGCCTTGCGCGGGGCCCGTCAGCCCCGCGCATACGGGTCGGGCGGGTTCTCCTCGGGCTGGAGGTCGAGGCGGATTTCGCCGCTGTCCACCTGCAGCGTGACCTTGCGCAGCTTGTCGCCCTCGCACGGGCCAAGGATGCAGACCCCGTCCTCGATCGCGAACTCGGCACCGTGCAGGGAGCACAGGATGTTGGTCTTCTCGTAGTTGAGGAACTGGTCCTGCTTCCAGTCGAGCGTCGCGCCGTAATGCGGGCACCAGTTCATGTAGCCGTAGACGCCCTGGCCCTTGCGCACGACGAATATGTAACGCGCGCCGCGCGCCGTCTCGATACGGAATTCCTTGCAGCCGGGGTCGTCGAGCTCGTCGACCCGACACAGCACGGCGCCGTTGGGAAGGACCGGCTTCGGCAGGTTCATGGCTTGATGCCACCCATGCGGCAGAGGAGCTTCCAGTGCTCGGGCGCGACCGGCTGCACCGAAAGGCGCGAGAACTTGACCAGCGTCATGTCGGCGAGCGTCGGCTCCGCCTTCGCCTGCTCCAAGGTGACGGGCGTCTTCAGTGCCTCGCGCGCCACGACGTCGACCATCACGAACCTGGCCGTCGGATCGGTGTGGTCGGGATAGGCCTCGCGCACCACCTCGACGGTGCCGACGATCCGCCGCTCCTTGCCGGAATGGTAGAAGAAGCCTTTGTCGCCCTTCCTCATGGCTTTCATGTTGTTGGCTGCCTGGTGGTTGCGCACGCCGTTCCATGGCTCCGGCCCCTTCTTGGCCACCTGCTGGTCCCACGACCACGCCTCGGGCTCGGATTTGAACAGCCAATACGCCATGTTTCTTTCCCCCTTCAGTCCGCCGCCGCCTCGGCCCGGAACGGCCGGGCGAGGAGTGCGGCGATCGCCGCGTCGATCGGCTGGCCGCGGTGCAGCACCGCGTCGACCGCGCGGCTGATCGGCATGTCGATGCCGCACCGTTCGGCCAGCCGGACCACGGCGGGCGCGGTCTCGACCCCTTCGGCCACCGAGCGGCGCTCTGCGAGAATGGCCGAAAGCGTCTCGCCCCGCCCGAGCGCGCGGCCGAGCGAGTAGTTACGCGACTCGACGCTTGTGCAGGTCAGCACCAGGTCGCCGAGGCCCGAAAGCCCCATCATCGTCTCCGCCTTGCCGCCCAGCGCCAGGGCAAGGCGGGTCATCTCCGCCAACCCGCGCGAGATCAAGGCGGCGCGGGCGTTCTCGCCGAGCCCGCGCCCCTCGACGATGCCGCAGCCGATGGCGAGGACGTTCTTCACCGCCCCGCCGAGCTGGGCGCCCACCGGATCGTCCCCCAGATAGGGCCGGAAGGTCGCGCTGCCCAGTGCCGCGACCAGCGCCGCGCCGAGCGCGGGGTCGGCGCAGCCCAGGGTCACCGCGGTGGGCAGGCCCTTCGCCACCTCGCGGGCGAAGGTGGGGCCCGACAGGACGGCAATGCGCGCATCGGGCAGCGTCGCGGCGCAGACCTCGCTCATCAGCGCGCCGGTCGCCTGCTCGACGCCCTTGGCGCAGATCACCGCGGGCGTTTCGCGCGCCAGGTGCGGGGCAAGGGCGGCCAGGGTGGGCCGCAGGAACTGGGCGGGGACGGCGAGGAGCAGCGCGTCGGCGCGGGCGACCTCGGCAAGATCGGCGGTGGCGCGGATGGCGGGGTCGAGCGCGACGCCCGCAAGGAACGGGGTGTTGGTGTGGGCCTCGGCGATCTCGCGCGCGACCTCGGGCTCGCGCGCCCAGATCGCGACGTCGCGCCCGGCGCGCTGTGCGACCAGCCCGAGCGCGGTGCCCCACGCCCCGGCGCCGATGATCCCGATCTTCTCCACCGCGCGGTTATAACAGATGCCGCGCGGGGCGGGACCTCAGGCGGCGATCTCGACCAACTCGATCTCGAAGGTCAGATCCTCGCCCGCCAGCGGGTGGTTGGCGTCGAGTGTCACCGTCACCTCCGACACCTCGACCACGGTCACCAGCAGCGGCTGGCCCTCGCGGTCCGAGGCCTCGAGCCGCATGCCCGGCTCGACCTCGAGCCCCGGCGGGATCTGGGTACGGTCGATCTCCTGCACCGCCTCGGGGCGATGCGCGCCATAGGCCTCCTCGGACGGGATGGTCACGTTGCGCGAGTCGCCCGGCGACATGCCGATCACCGCGTTCTCGAACCCGGGGATTACTGCGCCGCGGCCGATGGTGAACTCGAGGGGATCGCGCCCGGACGACGAGTCGAACTGCTGGCCGTCCTCGAGCGTGCCGGTGTAATGGACCCGCACCGTATCGCCGATCTTCGCCTGTGCCATATCTTTCTCCTCGTTCCTTCCGGGAACTGGAAGAGCCGGCCGCGCGACGCGAACCGGCTGGATCCGAACGCACCTTATCGTCTGAGTTGGGGGCCGGCCACCCTCGATGTAAGGCCCCGGCAGCAAAACCGGGGGAAATCCGGCCGTATTGACCGGGTCGGCAGGGGGAACGAGGGGCCGGGAGCCGGGGGGCGCCGCGGGACCGGCCCCGAGGGGCCGGTGCCACGCGTGCCCAGCCGATCCGGTAGGGTGCCAGCGTATCTCCGAACCGGCTGAAATCAGATTTGACGATGACAAGTCTTCATCGGAATGAGCGAAGAGTCAAGTCAGTTAAAATTCCTGACATCCCAAGTCATATTGGGCGCTTTCCCACGTCATTTCTGGCCGCTTTAGCAAGTTGTGGGAGGATGGCCGGCCCGATGGCCGCGGGCAAGTGGGCCAGTGCCCATCAATTATTCGGGAAGACCGAGCCTCGGGTCTTTATAGGAGAGACGCACGGCACGGCGCGTCTCCGACGACCGCCATGACGCATATCGCCATCCGGGAGGCGCAGGATGGCAAGATCGTCGACCGGATGGAAAAGGTGACCGACAGCCGGTACGGGGCGTGACCGGCGCGCGCCAAAAGAAAACGGGGCCGCGGAGCGGCCCCGTTCCCGTCTTCGATGGACGCTGGATCAGAAGTCCATGTCGCCCATGCCGCCGCCCGGGGGCATGGAAGGGGCCTTCTTCTCCGGCTTCTCGGCGATCATCGCCTCGGTGGTGATCAGGAGGCCCGCGACCGACGCCGCATCCTGCAGCGCGGTGCGCACCACCTTGGTGGGGTCGATCACGCCGGCCTTCACCAGGTCGCCATAGGTCATCGCCTGGGCGTCGAAGCCCCAGTTGGTGTCCTTCGACTCCATCAGCTTGCCCACGACGACCGCGCCGTCGGTACCGGCGTTTTCGGCGATCTGCCGCGCGGGCGCCTGGATGGCGCGGCGCACGATGTCGATGCCGACCTGCTGGTCGTGGTTGTCGACCTTGAGGTTGGCCAGCGCCTTCGACGCGTGCAGCAGCGCCACGCCGCCGCCGGCGACAACGCCCTCCTCCACCGCGGCGCGGGTCGCATGCATCGCGTCATCGACGCGATCCTTGCGCTCCTTCACCTCGATCTCGGTCGCGCCGCCGACGCGGATCACCGCCACGCCGCCCGCGAGCTTGGCCAGCCGCTCCTGCAACTTCTCGCGGTCGTAGTCCGAGGTGGTCTCCTCGATCTGCGCCCGGATCTGGCCGCAGCGGCCCTCGATCTCCGACTTCTTGCCGGCGCCGTTGACGATGGTGGTGTTGTCCTTGTCGATCAGGATGCGCTTGGCCTTGCCCATCATGTCGATCCCGACGTTCTCGAGCTTGATGCCGAGATCCTCGGAGATCACCTGGCCGCCGGTGAGGATCGCGATGTCCTCCAGCATGGCCTTGCGCCGGTCGCCGAACCCGGGCGCCTTGACGGCGGCGACCTTGAGCCCGCCGCGCAGCTTGTTGACAACGAGGGTGGCCAGCGCCTCGCCCTCGATGTCCTCGGCGACGACCAGGAGCGGGCGGCCCGACTGCACCACCGCCTCGAGGAGCGGCAGCATCGCCTGCAGGCCCGAGAGCTTCTTCTCGTGCAGCAAGATGTACGGGTCCTCGAGCTCGACCTGCATCTTCTCGGCGTTGGTGACGAAATACGGCGAGATGTAGCCGCGGTCGAACTGCATGCCCTCGACCACCTCGAGCTCGGTGGCGAGCGACTTGGCCTCCTCGACCGTGATGACGCCCTCGTTGCCGACCTTCTGCATCGCCTCGGCGATCATGTTGCCGATCTCGCGCTCGCCATTGGCCGAGATGGTGCCGACCTGGGCGATCTCCTCGTTGGTCTTGATCTTCTTGGTGCGCTTCTTGATGTCGGCGATCACGGCCTCGACCGCAAGGTCGACGCCGCGCTTCAGGTCCATCGGGTTCATGCCGGCGGCGACCGCCTTGACGCCCTCGCGCACGATCGCCTGGGCGAGCACGGTGGCGGTGGTGGTGCCGTCGCCCGCGACGTCGGAGGTCTTGGAGGCGACCTCGCGCACCATCTGGGCGCCCATGTTCTCGAACTTGTCGGCGAGCTCGATCTCCTTGGCGACGGTCACGCCGTCCTTGGAGATGCGCGGCGCGCCGAACGACTTGTCGAGGACGACGTTGCGGCCCTTCGGGCCCAGCGTCACCTTCACCGCGTTGGCGAGAATGTCGATGCCGTGCAGCATGCGGTCGCGCGCGTCGGTGGAAAACTTGACTTCCTTGGCTGCCATTGTCGTTGTTCCTTCCTGCGGGATCAGGCCGCGCGCCGGCGCGACTTCTCGCCCGCGTTCTCGAATACGGCCATGATGTCGAACTCGTTCATGATCAACAGCTCCTCGCCGTCGATCTTCACCTCGGTGCCGGACCACTTGCCGAACAGCACGCGGTCGCCGGGCTTCACGTCGGGCGCCACAACCTCGCCCTTCTCGTTGCGGGCGCCGGGCCCGACGGCCACGACCTCGCCCTGCTGGGGCTTCTCCTTGGCGGTATCGGGGATGATGATGCCGCCGGCGGAACGCGCCTCCTCCTCGATGCGGCGCACGACCACGCGGTCGTGCAGGGGTCGGAACTTCATCGCTCACCTCTTTCGCAAGCTGGGTTCTAGGTTGTCGTTGGGTCTGGCTGTTAGCACTCCCTTTGGAAGAGTGCTAACAGCGGCGGCGCGAATTTGGGCGTTGGGCGGCCCCTTGTCAAGAGCCGCGGGAAGGCCTGTTACTCACCCGGCTGGTCGGCTGCTAATCCCTTAGAATCAATGGAGAGATTCCGGCCGCACGGCTTGCCGGAACCGACGGGCGGTGGTAGGGTTTATAGTCTGGTTGCGGACAAGGATGACGCGGAGCGTGGCATGCGGCCAAGGTCGATGCGTCAGGCGGCGGAGCACGAGCGCCAAAGGTTGATGTTCGTCCAGGGGTATCGCCTGGCCACGGCCGAGATCCTCTATCGCATGCCGGACCATCCGGACCTGCTGCAAAGCTATGTGTGGCAGGACTACGACCTGCCGCCGCGCTACCCGGCACTCGCCAAGTTCCTGGCCTTCTGGGAGGCGAACCTGGACGGCAAGCTGCATTCGGTGCGGGTGACCTGCGCCCAGCTCATCGGCCCCGGCAAGGTCCGCAGCTCCGCGAGTTTCATGATACATTAAGCGGGCCGGGCGTAAGTCGAGGCGGGAGGCACGGCCCCGTTTCCCGCTTGCCACGAAGCTTGCGTTGCGCCATGTGTGGCGGCGAATCCGCCTGCGGCCGCCCTGGGGGCGGGGGTGCCGGTGTCGTGCTGAACGGCTCGAGTGACACGGCCACATGAAGCTCATCGTCCAGATCCCCTGCTACAACGAGGAGCTCACGCTTCCCGATACGGTGGCGGACATCCCGCGCACCATCGAGGGGGTGGACCAGATCGAGATCCTGATCGTCGACGACGGTTCGTCGGACCGCACGGTCGAGGTGGCGCGCGGTCTCGGCATCGACCATATCGTCCGCAACAAGCGGAACTTGGGCCTTGCGCGCACGTTCATGAACGGCATCGAGGCGTGCCTGCGGCTGGGCGCCGACATCATTGTCAACACCGACGGCGACAACCAGTATGTCGGGGCCGACATCCCGAAACTGATCGCGCCGATCCTGGCCGAGAAGGCCGACATCGTCATCGGCGACCGCCAGACCGATAACGTGCAGGATTTCTCGCCGCTCAAGAAGCTCTTGCAGCGGGTGGGCAGCCGCGTCGTCAGCCAGCTCTCCGGCTTCCGGTCGCCCGATACGGTCAGCGGCTTCCGCGCCTATACGCGCGAGGCCGCGACCGCGCTCAACGTCGTGTCGGGGTTCAGCTACACGATCGAGACGATCATGCAGGCCTCGAGCCAGCGCTTCGCGATCGTGTCTGTGCCGATCCGCACCAACCCGCACACCCGCCCGTCGCGCCTGTTCAAGTCGATCCCGCAGTTCGTCTCGCGCCAACTCAACACGCTGATCCGCATGTACGCGATGTACCGGCCGCTGCGCGCCTTCGCGGCGATCGGGCTGGTGCTGACGCTGATCGGGCTGGTGCCGATCCTGCGCTTCCTCTATTTCGCGATCTTCGCCGGGGCGGGCAGCGGCGGCCATATCCAGTCCCTGATCCTCGGCGGCGTGTTCCTGGTGCTCGGCTTCGTCACCTTCATCATGGCGCTGCTGGCCGACCTGATCGGCGGGAACCGCAAGCTCATCGAGCGCGCGCTCGAGAAGATCCATCGGGTGGAGCTGGCGATGAGGGTCGGACCGCCCTCGAACGGAAGGCCGAACCGCGGAGTTGCGTGAAGGTATGAGTTGCGACGTGGAATTCCCGAAGCGGAATGGTCTGCTGAACCGCATCGTTCACCGACGGCCATCGCTCGGATAGTGAGGGTCTTGCCGTGTGTGGCATAGCGGGAATTGTGCGTAACCATCCGTTCGACGGCTCGGCTCAGATTTGCGCCATGACAGAGTTGATGCGCCATCGCGGTCCGGATGGCGCCGGATTTGTCGCATTGGAACCCGGTCGCGGCCGCGTTGAAGCGGCGGATCTGGAACCGCGTTCAGCCTCGCCCCCGTGTGGTTCGGGCACCGCAGGCTGAGCATCATCGACGTCGCGGGATCACGCCAGCCCCTTTCCAATTAAAGACGGTCAAGTGTGGGTCACGTTCAACGGCGAGATATACAATTATCTCGAGTTACGCGAATCCCTGAAAAACAAAGGTCACAAGCTTCGCGAAGCCGGCGAGGAGACCGAGGTATTGTGCCACCTGTGGGAGGAATATGGCGAACGCATGGTCGATCACCTGGTCGGCATGTTCGCGTTCGCACTGTTCGACACGTCGAAAAACCTCCTGTACCTCGCCAGGGATCGCTTCGGAAAGAAGCCGTTCTATTACTATCACGCGTCGGGCCATTTTTTTTTCGCGTCCGAACTTCAAGCTCTCGCGCAAGCGGACATGTTCCCGCATGGCGAAACCGACGAGACTGCGGCTGCCCAGTATTTCCGATATGGCTATATCCCGTCGCCAAACACGATATACCGGGGGGTGAAATCGCTTCGTCCCGGCCATTACGCCGTGTATCGCGAAGGCAAGTTGAACGTCCGCGAATACTGGCGGCCATCGGTCGTGGGCGAGCGCGGTCACGCCAATCTGGATCGGCTCGAGGAGGTCCTGGACGAGGCGGTCGCTCTTCGGATCAGGGCCGACGTGCCGGTGGGCGCATTCCTCTCCGGCGGCATCGACTTGTCGCTCGTTGTCGCGTCGATGGCACGGCAGATAAATCGGCCGGTCGAGACATTCACGATCACGACCGATGAAGCGTGGTGCGACGAGTCGGTGGCGGCGGCCGAGACGGCCGGCTATCTGGGCACGAACCACCACACCTTCCATGTCGAGCCCGATCTCGTAAAGGTGGCGCAATCCCTGGCCTGGCATTACGGCCAGCCCTTTGCCGACTACTCCGCCGTTCCCACCTACTACGTATGTCGCGAGACGCGGCGACACGTAACCGTGGCGCTATCGGGTGACGGCGGCGACGAGCTCTTTGCGGGGTACCGCCGCTACGCGAATTTCAGGTGGACGAGCATAGCGGCCCGATTGCCGTATTCCGCGCGCGTCGCGGTCGCGGCTGTGTTCGTTCCTGCCAGAACGTACGGCCCGATCTTTGCGGGCGGCTCTCCGACTTCATCCTGAGCGCCAACGACGTCGCAGGGAAAGGCGAAAACCATTCCCTGGCGTTCCATCGCTACTGGCGCGACCGGCTCTTCCGGCCCGAATTCGCGCGCTCGCTTGCGGACGAAGATGCCGAACGGGTCGATCGCTTCGTCAGCTATTACCGGGAAGCCGAGTTGTCCGATCCGCGGGAGCGGTGGCTGGAAGCCGACCAACGCATGTATCTGACCGACGACATCATGGTGAAGGTCGATATCGCCTCCATGGCCGTATCTCTCGAATGCCGCGCCCCCATGCTGGATCACCGGTTTGCGGAGCTGGCCAACCGGATCCCGATCGACGAGAAGTTGCAGGGCGGCCGCACCAAGGTGCCGCTCCGTCAGCTGGCCGAGCGGCGGATACCGGCGCAAATCGTGAACCTCCCCAAGAAGGGGTTCACGCTGCCGCTGGCCATCTGGTTGCGCGGCGGCTTGGCGGACTGGGCGGAGCCGCTGATCTTCGATCACAGGTCGGACTGGGAGCCATTCCTCCGGTACGATCAAGTGGAGCGCCTGTGGAACGAGCACCGCAGCGGCCGCGTCGACCACAACATGCGCCTATGGATCGTCATCTCCTGGGTACTGTGGATGCAGTCGGCCCGTGAATGGCGCTCCCGGCGGCAGCAGTCGCGGGTTCCCGCGTATGATGTGAAAATGGCGTAACGCCGCAACATGATCGAACAGCATCTCGCCTATCTGGTCTGCCCAGAATGCCAAGGGCCGCTGTCCTGGCGCGGGCCGAGGTCCGCCATGGCAATCGCACCGAGACCGGAACGCTCAAGTGCGGTCCTCTGCCGGGGGGGTTCCCGATCGTCGGGCACATCCCGCGCTTCGTCCCGCTGAAGAATTATGCCAGCGGCTTCGGCTTCCAGTGGAACACGCACAGTCGGACACAGCAGGACCTTATACGGGCAGCGACCTGTCAGAGCGACGGTTCTTCGCCGAAACGAAATGGGACCGCAATCTCGCGGGCGAGGTCATTTTGGAGGTGGGCAGTGGCTCGGGCCGGTTTACGACGCCCGCCGCTTCGACCGGCGCGATGGTGGTGTCTCTCGACTACAGCTACGCCGTAGAGGCAAACTACGCGCAGAACGGTCATCGAGAGAACGTCCTGATCGTCCAGGGCGACATCTACCGCATGCCGTTCCGTAAGGAGAGCTTCGACAAGCTGTTCTGCATCGGTGTCCTTCAGCATATCCGGACGTCCACCGCTCCTTCCTCGAACTGCCGAAATATCTGAAGCCCGGCGGACGCCTGACCGTCGACGTCTATCGCAAGCACAGATGGCCTTACCAGCTTCTCGTTACCAAGTACTGGGTGAGGCCCGTCACACGAAAAATAAATCCCGAAAAGCTCTATCGGGTGGTCCAACGTTGGGTCGGCCTCATGTGGCCGATCACGGCGGCCATCAACAAGCTGCCCTACGGGCGGAAAATCAACCATGCCCTGCTGGTCGCCGACTATCGCGGTCAAGTGCAACTCCCTGACCGGGACTCTGAAAGAATGGGCCGTGCTCGACACCTTCGACAAGCTTATCGCCTGCGTTGAACTTTCCGCAACGGATCGAGACGGTCAGGCACTGGCTTGCCGAAGCCGGTCTCAAGGACGTGGAAGTGCAGTTCGGGTACAATGGGATCGAGGGACGGGCACAAAGCAAGCCGATGACTCCACGACCGTTGCGACGGGCGCTTCACGCAGCACAGATGTTGGCAAAGGTGACCAATAAGGAGGCAGATCGATGAACGATGGCCCCCCTCTCTCTCAACAGGCTGCGTTCTACGACAAATCTGGTCGGAAGTTCAGATTTGGTAAATCTGTGGCATCGTTTCGGTTGGACCGATGTTCACTGCGCATGTTCAACATCATGAGAACCGTACGCTCGCTCAATCTGAAACAGCCTGCGGAAATTCTCGACGTCGGTTGCGGCCACGAGCAATTTTCGAAATCGTTATCAAATTATGGCAACCTTATAGGTGTCGATCTTTCGGAAAAGGGTGTCGAGATCTGCCGTAAGAAAGTTCCGCAAGGATACTTTCATGCGGGAAATTTCCTTGAAATCGAGCTTCCAGAAAATGCATACGATCTCGTCGTATCGACCGAGGTGCTCGAGCACTTTCTTTACGAGCTCCAAGACGAATTTGTCCCAAAGATCGCGCATCATTTGAGGCCGGGCGGCTATCTTATTCTCACCACAAGTAACGGAAACTTCATTGCGGCCAAATCGGATGCATGGCAACCGCTCGAGCAATGGTTGACGCCCGAACAATTGCGCGCCCTTGTGGGCCGTCACCTTGAGATTCTTCAGACCAAGACCATGAGATACAAATTTTCGAATAAATGGTTCGATCGACTATATAAGATATTTTATCCCCTGAACCGAATCATTGAGGAAAAGATACTCGCCGACCGAGACCGAGGAAGGTACCGATTCGTTCTGGCCCGAAAGCGATAATCAACCTTTTGGGAGTCGGACCGCTTACCGAGGCGCGTAAAGGAATTCCTCGGTTCTGGTAGCCCGTTTGCGCGTGGAGACGGGATAGCCTGAAGCGGCATTCAAGTGGACGGTAAGATGAAAATTGCAATCGTTTCTGGATTGTCCGACAAGAAGTTGCAACAGAAACTACTCCCATTGGGTGCTTGATTGTGTCGATTTTGCATCGATTTGTATCGTCGCAAGTCATTTCGAGGGGAAAAGATCGATTGGCGCCCGATCCCATCTTGGGTGTTGCAATTCAAAATGCTTGCCGAATTGTGGAGGTTTGCAATTCTGGTAGGCAATGGTTGGAGATATGACCTGCTGGTCGGTTGCCATATCGAATATCATGGCGTGATGGCTTGGCTCGCGGGCACTGTTTGGCGGAAGCCGGTGATCCAACTCATCATCGGCGACGTTGACTGGGCCATGAGCCGCCGCTGGTTTCGGCGTGCGATCATGTCCGCGGCCGGCTGTGGCGTACGCGGCAATGTCGGGCTCGACCAGCTTCGAGCGGCCGGATATGCCGGGCCGGCTCGGTCATCGCCAACCCTTACAGCCCGCCGGCGGCGGGCGAAGGCGAGACCGGCGGCAACAGGTATTACGACCTGATTTGCGTAGCAGGATGCGTGCCGTTGAAAGGGCACCGCTGGCTGCTTGAGACTCTTGGTCGGATCACGGGAGAGTTCCCCAAAATGCGTCTGGCCCTCGTCGGGGATGGGCCGTTCCATGAGGTTCTGGATGATCTGATCGACAAATTTTCGCTTCATGAAAATGTCGATATTCTCGGTTGGAAAGACGAGCCGGAGCTGGTGGCCTTGTACCGTAGCAGCCGGGCGTTGGTCCTCGCGTCAAGTCGAGAAGGTCTTCCCATGTGTGTGGTCGAGGCCATGTCGTTTGGCTTACCTGTGTTCGTTACAAGTGTTGGAGAAACGCCTTGGCTGGTGCGTGACGGCGTGGAAGGCCGCCTTGTCGACTACGGTGACACGCCTGCGCTTGTCGCTGCGATCATTACCGCATTTCGGAATCCGGACACCATGGAAGAGATGGGCAGGGCCGGCTTCAAGCGCGTTCAGGAAGTGATCGCGATGTGGCAGATCGAGGCCATCGTCGAATTGTGGCGACAGATCATTCCCGTGCGTACCTAGAATCCCGAAACGACGGTTCGGGCGCGTTTTTATGGAAATCCGTAAGTGAATAGGTTTTCGAGCGCAAAATCTACGATCAGATGGGTTCTGACGGCGCTTTGCCTTGCGTATGTCGCCTATTATCTGGCACATAATTCGAGCACTCTTGAGGTGCTCGGCAATGTGAAATTGGACATTGCCATCTATCTGACCCTTCTAAATCTCCCCTTCTTATGTTTCAAGCCGCTCGGTACCTTGTCGTTCTGCGCCATTGCAGCGGACATGCGTTGGCGTACTTGGCCTGGTTCAGGATATTTATGGTGGGACGTTTCCTGAATGCCATATTTCCCCAGGCTGGAAATTTGTATCGAGGTTACGTCCTGAAGGCGTCACATGGGATTTCATACACCGACTACATCTCGGGGTTCCTGGCCTTTAGCTGGTTGGGGACGGTCTTCAGCATGGTTGCGGCCTTCGTCATTCTTTTTTTCGGTTCCGACCGCTGAACGTTCCGGAGTGGACCGGCGCATCTGGGTCGGCGGCATCGCGCTCGGGGTTACGGCCGGACCATTCGCCCTGTACGAAGCGGTCAAGATCCTTCATTTCGAGACCAGGATTTTCTTGCGCATCACGCGCAAGATCGAGGAGATATTGCGTGCCGTCCTGCTGGTTGCCGCCAATATTCGCTATCTCGGCGGATTTCTCGCGCTCAGCGCGGTCCTGCTGGTGGTGAGCTATCTGATGTTCTTTTTGTCCTTTGCCGCGTTGCACGTGGGTGCCAGTCCGCAGCAGATTTTGCTGTTCTACGTCCTGTTGCAACTTTTCAATTTCGTGGCCTTGACGCCCGGCAATATCGGCGTGCAGGAGATTGCGTTCGGTGTACTGGGCCAGCAGATCGGGATCGGGATGGGCGAGTCTATCTTCCGTTTCGGCGCTGATACGCGCCGCCGGATATTCCGCACTTTTCGCCGTCGCGGTCCCGATGGGTGCTTTTGGTGAACTGAAGAGCTGGCGGAAGTCGCGGTCGCCTGTCGGGCGGGGGGTCGAAAGCTAGGACGGCCGCGGGGTGCGGTCGAGTTGGGCCTGAAGCTCCCGCCAGAACACGTCGGTCGGTATCCGACCAGTCGTCGAGCATCCGGTCGCGCCGCTTCAGCCACTCCTCCTTGAGATTATCGCGAGCGCGAAGCTCGTCGAGGCGTGCTAGCAGTTCGTTCTGCGCGTCCGGCGTAAAGCCGTAAGTCAGGTCGAATTTTGTTTCGAGCAGCTTCAAATAGGTAATCTTGTTCACGAAGCTGTTCATCCGCAACGATGGCGTGCCCAGGACGGCGGCCTCCGCCGCCATCGTCTGGCTGTCGCAGATCAGCAGATCGGCGAAGGCCAGCGCGTGATGGATGCGGTCCGGCGGGATCGGCAGCGCGAGGTCGCGCAGTGCCGGCTTCGGAGGCCCTTCGGTCGAAATGAAGACGCGTCCCAGCTTCGACAATCGGGCGACGATCTCGCGCACGAACGCTTCGCCCAGCCCTTTCGCGCCGAAATCGTGGCTCGCCTGTAGCGCGGTCGTCCGGATCAGGAAATAGCGCTCGTCAGGCGCGACGCCGAGCTCCTTTCGGATGCCGGGGTCGGGTGCGAAGACGTGCGGGCCAAGGTAGGCGAGCTCGCACAGGCCGCTGAACGTAACCTGCTTCGCGCCGTAATCCTCATCGAGAAAATCCGGGATGATCACTTTCTTGGCGAAGGGATAGGCGAGACGCGGATATTGCGGGTTGGCGGTTGCGTCATCGTCATTGATCACCAGCGAGGGGATCCCGGTCACCCTCCCGACATGAGCCACCGCAATGTTCTTGCCGAGCAGCGCGCTCGGGCGCAGCCGGCGCGTCAGGCGATACAGCGACCAGTCGTAGCGGACCAGCTCGCCGAACAAGCGGACCAGCCCCTTCTGAGCGGTGGTCAGAACATGCGGATCGAGCCCGTCGGCGCGCATGAGGTTGACCAGGACGTCCTTGTCACGCGCGGTCCAGACGACCTCGATTTCGGCGTCGCGGCAGCGCTGCGCCAGTTGGCGTACGGTCAAATAGTGCTTCGGGTGATGATTATCGAACAGGACTTGCATGGCACTCACTACCGACCGGTCAGGATCGCGCCATCGCAAAGTTGCGTAAATCCGTAACGGTAGCGATGGATGGTGAGCCCGTCCCGCGTTTCCTCGCGCTTCGCTCTGGCCACCGCTGGGGTCGATACGAACACCTCGAAGCCGGGAGCAGATGCGATGCGTCGTGAAAGCTCGTAAACGAAGGGCGGCGTCACGTGACCCGGAACGAACGAGGGGAATGTGCTGGTGGTGACGAGCACCTTACGGGGCATGTGTGCCAACTGCTTCCGCCGTCACGGGATGACCCCGCCGCCTCTAGCCGGCCCGGCACGCGGCCGGCCGGTCGGCCGGAAGCCGGAAGGCCACCAGGTCGTTGGGGTTCAGGACGTCGCGTGCGGTCTCCTGGATCTGCGGGCCGAGTTTGGGGATCATGCTACCCAGCGACGCCATCGCCTCCAGCTGCTTGTAGGCGATCCCGGGCATCGGGTTGCCGATCGTCAGTAGGTGCTGGCCGCAGCGCTGCAGCCAGTCGAGGCTGACGGTGGGCCAGCCGTACCGCTTGTGCTGGTATTCGAGCCGGGGCGGCGACACCATGACGTAGCCTTGCGCGCCGGGCAGCCCGCCATCCGGGGCGATGTCGGACCGCGCGATGCTCCTGACCGCCAGTTCGGGTCGGTGCCACCAGAAGAACCTCGCGAGCGTGGCGGTCGTCAAGTCGCCGGTCAACGGCGACCAGCCTTTCGCCGCCGCCTCGTGCAGCCCCAGCTTCACCGCCGTCTCTGTCTCGTAGTTCAGCTGGTCGAAATTGCACATGAACACGGCCACGGCAACCACGCCGGCCAGCGCTGCGCCGCCCAGCCAGCGCCGCGCCGCGCCGAGCACGCGCACCGCGAAATAGGCGCCGGCAATGGCCATCGGCACGCTCAGCATCGAGCAGTAGCGGCTCAAATGGCTTTTGAAATGGTAGGTAGCGGCAAGCGGGTTTCCGCCGAATTCCAGCCACAGGAGGAACGCGCCGGCCCACAGCAGGACCAGCAGCGCGGGCCGCGTCGGCCGGAACAGGAGGAACAGGAGACCGGCGAACATCAGGTAATAGTGCAAACCGAAGTCGTAAAAAGTGATGAACCAGCTCTTCGGGAACACCCAAAGGCCTCCGGCGCCGTAATGCTCCAGGTCCGCCGCGGTGGTACCGGCGGTGTCGATACGGGTGGCCGCGATATGCGTCAGGCGGTACAGGATCTCGCCGCTCGCGGCGTAGTAGATCAGGTTCTCCGCCACGATCACGGCGGCGACGGTGGCCCCGATGATCGCCAGTGTCCGGAACCGCACGATGCCGCAGGGCCACAACGCGACCATCGCGAACAACAGCATCGCCGCCTCGATCTTGACCAGATACGCATAGCCCCATAGCAGGCCCGCGGCGATCGCAACCAGCCACGGGCGGCGGCTTTCCTCCGCGCGAAGGGCCACGTAGAAGGCAAGCGCCGAGACCGTGCCGAGCGGCAGGTCGGGGTAGAGCGTCGTGGAGTTCAGCACGTCGAGCGGAAACGTCGCGGCCAGGAGTCCGGCCGCCAGCCCGACCGCTCTGCCGAACAACCGCTGTCCGATCGCGAACGCCAAGGCGACGATCCCAAGACCGCACACCAGCGGAAACCATGCGACCTGCCAATCGCCGGTGCGGAACGCGGCGAACGTCGGCACGAGGGGCAGCCATAGCCCGATGCGGGCGCCATGATGCTCCGCCGGCAGCGCCCAACCCTTGTCGATGAGGTTGAGCGCGGCATCCGCGACGAACACGTCGTCCGAGCCGACGACCCCCACGAAATACGTGACCCGCAGGACCAGCGCGAAGGCCAGAAATCAACAGCGCAACCGTCGTGAACCCTCGGTCGGTCGTTGGCATCGCGTCGGGGCCTCGTTGCGTTGGGTGGAAATCCTTCGGGGCGCAAACGATACCATAATTCGTAGCCATCCGCATGGACGGGAGGACAGGCGGCCCCCTAACCCGATTGACCGCGGGCAGCGGTTCCGGTTCACTCCGCCCCGGACCTCCGGGTCAATGCAAGGGAAGGGAACGCACCATGGCACTCTCCGTCCGCCGCGTCGTTTCGGCCGACGACAAGAACGGCAAGGCGATCATCGCGATCGACGACCATCCCCCGGTCATCCAGCGCGCACCGGGCGGCAGCCAGACCGTCAATGTCTGGATGACCGACACGACCCCGGCGGTGATGACCACCGAGGACACGGCGAAGAAGATCGCCAAGGTGCCGCCGCCCTTGGAGGGCTCGATCTTCCGCATCATCGAGTTCCCGCCGGACAAGACCGCCCCGCACGTCGCCAACGCGGCCGAGCATCGCAAGACGATGGGCGTGTCGCTCGGCGGGCCGGAGGCGCGCCATCCCGGCATGCACCGCACCGAATCGATCGACTACGCGCTCGTCCTCGACGGCGAGATCGACATGCTGGTCGACGACAACAAGGAGGTGCATCTGAAGAAGGGCGACGTGGTGGTCCAGGGCGCCTGCAACCACGCCTGGGCGAACCGGGGCGACAAGCCCTGCACCATCGCCTTCATCCTGATCGGCGCCAAGGTGCCGTGGGCCGGTAAGGGCTACTGATATGACTCTCGGGGTGCGCCGCGTCGTGACCGGTCACGACGCGGCCGGCAAGGCGGTGATCCTGCGCGACGACGTGCCGGCCGAGCAGGTGCGCGAGCGGACCGGCACGCGCTCGCAGCAGATCTGGTACACACAGGATGGGTCAGAACTTCCGACGGCGGCCGATCCCACCGGCAGGATCACGGGGACCAACCCGCCGCTCGCGGGCTCGATCTTCCGCATCCTGGAGATCCCGCCGGAGAAGAGCTACCCGGCCCGCACCGAGGCGGACGCCGACGAGCACCGGCGCTCCACCGGAGTCGAGGTCGGACGGCTCGGCAAGGGCAAGCATCCCGGCATGCACCGCACGCATTCGATCGACTACGCCCTCATCCTCGAGGGCGAGATCGACATGCTGGTCGACGACGGCGAGGTGCATCTGAAGGCCGGCGACGTCGTGGTCCAGGGCGTCTGCAACCACGCCTGGGCGAACCGCGGCGACGCGGCCTGCAAGATCGCCTTCATCCTGATCGGCGCGAAGGTCGACTGGAAGGCGTAGCCCGTCACCGGATCGCCGCCGGCGCTTGGCGCCGATCGCGCCCCAGGTGGCGACGCAGTAGGGCGTAGGGCGCGCAATAGGTGAGGCCCGCCTTCACGCGACCGGCGCGGCGCCGACCAGGATCGTGCCGATCACGAGGGCGGTCTTCGGCGCGCTTGCGGCCGTGCCCTGGCCGAAGGCGAGGTCGAAGAACCCTTGCGGGTCGTTCCATGTCCGATGCGGCTCCCGGGTGGCGGTGGCCCGGCTACAGCGTGTTTCGGGCGCGCGCGGAATCGCCGCCCGCGGCGATTGACGGGTAACGCGCGGCCGATCATGTTGGATTGTCTAACCGCGCGGCCTGCCGCCGCGGACCGAAAATTTGGGGAGGAACCGATGAAACGCGCGCTGCCCGTCCTTGTCGCCGCCGCCACCGCCGCCACCTGCTTCGCGCCCGGCGCCCCGGCGGCCGAGCGCACCCTCAAGGTGCTCGACTTTAACACCGGCCGCTCGATCATGGAGGATGCGCTCGAGGATTTCGTCGCCCGCGTCAACGCGGCCGGCAAGGGCACGCTGCAGATCCAGATGCCGCTGGTCGGGCCGGCGGCCATCCCGCCCGCTCAGATGGGCAATGCCGTGAAGAACGGCATCGTCGACATCGCCGTGGTGCCGGCGTCCTACGTCGCGCGCCTCGCCCCGATCGTCACCGGCCTCGCCCCGGCGCAGGCGCCGATCGCCGAGCAGCGCAAGAACGGCGCGATCGCCCTGGTGAACGCGCAGCTCGAAAAGGCCGGGCTGCATTTCCTCAGTCAGTACGGCACCGGCGTGGAATACCACATCTTCACCAGCCAGCCGGTGAAGACGCTCGCCGACTTCAAGGGCATGCGGCTCCGCGCCACCGGCACCTACAAGCCGCTTTTCGACGCGCTCTCGGCCCAGCCGGTGATGCTGCCGCTCTCGGGCACGTTCGACGCCATGCAGCGCGGGATCGTCACGGGCTACGGCAACGTCAACAACCAGATCAAGCAGCTTGGCTGGATTCCGGTCACCAAGTACCGGATCGATCCCGGCTTCTACAACGCCGTGCTGGTGCATGTGATGAACCTCAAGTCGTGGAATGCGCTCGACGCCGCCCAGAAGAAGGTGCTGACCGACGCCGAGGACTGGCTCGAAGGGCCGCGCGCGGCGAAGCTGGCCACCGAGGACGCCGAATTGGGAGCGGCGCTGGAGAAGGCGGGCATCAAGATCGTCAAATTGCCGCCCGCCGAAGCGAAAAAGTTCCTCGCCATGGCGCACGACGCGATGTGGAAGGTCATCAACAGCCGCGATCCCGCGAACGGGCCCAAGCTCGAGAAGCTGGTGTCGAAGTAGCCGAAGGCGACATCGATGCGTGGGGTGAGCGCGGCCTACGGACGGCTGGTCGAGGCACTCGGGATCCTGCCCGGCGTGATCGTCGGCGCCATCGCGCTCGCCATCGGGGCCGACGTGGTGCTGCGCGACGCCGGGTACGGCGGCATCTACGGCATGACCGAGATCATCGAGTACGCGATCCTCGTTCTGGCGATGGCGGGCGTCGGCCACGTCACGCGCCTCGGCCGCCACGTCACGGTCGACATCGTCCCCGACATGCTGCCGCCGCGCTGGGCGTGGCGTGTCACGCTGTTCGCGCAGGGGATTGCGACCGTGGTGTCGCTGATCTTCCTGTGGTTCGCGGCCGGCGCCACGCTCGACGTATGGCGGTCCGGCACCTTCCTCTATAAGTCGTTCACCTTGCCGGAATGGCTGCCGCTGGCGCTGATCCCGACCGGGTTCCTGTTCGTCGCGATCGAATGCGCGCGCCGCCTCGCCGTCACGTGGCGCGCGGGCGGGATCGTCCGCGCCGGCGCCACCGCGCGCGACGACGGCATCTGACGGAGGCACGCATGTCGCCATCGCCCATTATCGTCGATGTGATGGATATGGACCGCGAGGAGGTGCGCGCCGGGCGCGCGCGCAACCTCTCGCTCCGCCGCCTGCCGCTCGACACGGGCGTCGATGGCCTGGTCATCGAGTTTTCGCGGGTCGAGGTGCCTGACGGGTACTACACGCCGCGGCACCGGCACAATTTCGACCAGATCCGCTACTGCCTGGAGGGGGTGTTCGCCACCGGGCAGGGCGACCTCGCCGCCGGCGAGTGCGGCTACTTCCCCGAGGGCACGCCCTACGGACCGCAGGACCAGAAAGGCGACGCCGTATCGCTCACCCTGCAGTTCCAGGGCGCGACGGGCGAACGCTTCCTGTCGAGCGCGGAGATCCGCGCGGGCTACGCCCAGCTCGCGGCCGAGGGCGGCCGGTTCGAGGCGGGCGTCTACAAGCGCCCGCGACCGGACGGGCGGACGGTCAACCAGGATTCCTACGAGGCGATCTGGGAGCGCCACCAGGGCAGGACGCTCGTCTATCCCGCACCGCGCTACCGCCATCCCGTGATGATGGTGTCGGCGCATTACCGCTGGGTCGCCGATCCGCGCCGCCCCGGCATCGAGACCAAGCATCTCGGGACCTTCACCGAGTACCGCACCGCGGTCGGGCTGATGCGGCTCGCGCCCGGCGCAACCTTGCCGGGGGCGCGCGCCGACGAGGCGGAGATCCGCTACGTGGTTTCTGGCGAGATCGCACTCGAGGGCCGCACGCGCGGCGTCGGGACATATGTCTGGCTGCCGCCTGGCGCGGAGCTGGGCCCGATCCGCTCCGGCCCGGGCGCGACATTCTACGTCGTCATGCTACCGATGGTTGCGGCCCTCGCCGCCGCGGACCGTGCCGCCGCCGCCGAATGATCTTCGGCCGCGTCGCGCCCCACTAGGACAAGCCGATGGAATGGTACTGGGCGATGGCGCTGCTGGTGGGCGGCGCGCTCGGGCTGATGTTCCTGTCGGTCCCGGTGGCGCTCGCCTTCCTCGGCGCGAACCTGGTGGGGGCGGTGATCTTCTTCGGCGGCGCGGCGGGCCTCGCCCAAGTCGCGCAGAACATGGTCGAGGCGCTTGCGACCTATTCGCTCGCGCCGGTCATCATGTTCGTGCTGATGGGCGAGATCCTGTTCCAGACGGGTGTCGCGGTGCGCGCGATCGACGCCGTCGAAAAGCTGATCGCCAACGTTCCGGGGCGCCTCGCCCTGGTCGCGGTCGCGGGCGGCACGGTGTTCGCGACCCTGTCGGGCTCGTCGATGGCGAACACCGCGCTGCTCGGCTCGACGATCATGCCGGAGATGCGCAGGCGCGGCTATCACCGCGACCTCGCGATGGGGCCGATCATGGGTTCGGGCGGCATCGCCATGCTGATCCCGCCGTCGGGCATGGCGGTGCTGCTGGGCAGCCTTTCGGGCATCTCGATCGGCGGCATCCTGATCGGCGGCGCGGTGCCGGGGCTTTTGATCGCGCTGGTATACGGCGTGTTCATCGTGGTCCGCTGCACGCTCTCGCCGGAGATCGCGCCACGCTACGACATGGCGGCGCTGCCGCTGCGGGCGCGGCTGCGGCCGTTCCTCACCCGCGTCGCGCCGCTGTTCTCGCTGTTCCTGCTGGTGATCGGCTCGATCGTGTTCGGCTGGGCGACGCCCACCGAATCCGCCGCGGTCGGCGCGCTCGGCGCGGTCGCGGTGTGCGCCGCCTATCGCGAGCTGACGGCGGCCGCACTCGTGCGCGCGCTCAAGCAGACCGGCGCGGTGGCGGTGCCGATCTTCTTCATCGTCGGCGCCTCGCTCACCTTCTCGCAGATCCTCTCCTTCTCGGGTGCGACCAACGGGCTTCTCCAGGCGGTGCGCGACCTTGCGCCGACCCGCTTCGAGCTCCTGTTCCTGATGATGGGTGTGACGCTGTTCCTCGGCTGCCTGATGGACCCGGTCAGCATCATGCTGATCACCCTGCCGTTCTTCCTGCCGCTGGTGCAGATCGCCGGGTTCGACCCGATCTGGTTCGGCGTCTTGATGCTGCTCTGCCTCGAGATCAGCCAGACGACGCCGCCCTTCGGGATGATCCTGTTCGTGATGAAGGGCATCGCGCCGCCCGACACCAAGATGCAGCACATCTACCGCGCGGTCGCGCCGTTCACCCTGATGGAGATCGCGGTGCTGGTGGTGCTGATGCTGGAGCCGGGGCTGGTCACCTGGCTGCCGGCGGCTATGAACGCGGGATAGCTCAGTCGACGCAGAGCCCGTCGGACGTTCTGTCGGAGCACCCGACCTCGAACGAGCGTTCGGACGAGCTGCCGAGCGCGGCCATGGCGAGGCGCGTAAGCTGGGCGAGCGTGCGCTCCGGGTCCGGGAAGCGCCCGGTCGCGCTGATCGTCGAGGTCCACAGTACCGTGCCGCCCTGCGCGTCGTGCAGCACCAACGAGACGGTCAGGCTCGGCACGGCCACGCCCTCGGGCACGGCGAACGGCACGTGGAACTGGTCGGTCACCGTGGCGCGCGGCCGCGGCCCGGCCGGCGATTGCGGGCCGGTCGGCCCCGGCGGGCTGACGAACCGGCCATAGCCGACGGCGGAGACGAACATCCTGAGGCGCAGCGTCGACCGGCCGCCGAGACGGAAGCCGCGCGCCCGCAGCCCCTTTTCCACCGCGCCGCGCACCGCCCCGTAAAGCGGGTCGTTGCCGTACAGGCTGTCGGACTCGCCCGGGGTGACATCGATTTCGGCGCCCGCGGGGAGCGGCGTGCCGCTCGACTGCGCGCTCAGCCGGGCGGAGCCTCTCGCCTCCGGCTGCTGCGCCGGGGCCGGACCACTCAGCGCGGCGAAGACCACCACCGACAGAACTGCGCACCACCGTTTCATGCCCCCCTATATAGGACTTTGCGCCGCGCTTTACGAACGGTTCCCGCCCGCCCCCGGCCGCGCTTGACACGTTTTGGCGCGGCTCGCACAGTCCGTCGCAACGGGCGCGGCAAGCGCCCGCCATTTCGGAGGAACCGACATGTCCAAGAGGGTGCTGGCCGGCGCGCTTGCGCTGGCGCTGGGGCTGCCGTTCGCCGCGCGCGCGGCCGAGCCGATGACCTTGAAGTTCTCGTTCCCGGGGCCGCCCACTTCGACCAACCTGACCGGCGGTCTCGCGCCCTGGGCGAAGGACGTGGAGAAGGCGTCGGACGGCACGCTGAAGATCCAGATCTTCACCGGCGGGACCATCGCCAATATCCGCAACACCTACGACCGGCTGCTGAACAACGTCATCGACATCGGCTACTCGACGCCGGCGAGCTATGGCGGGGTGTTCAAGGGCACCAGCGTGGTCGACCTGCCCTTCCTGGTGCACGACATCGTGCCGGGCGCGGTGGCGCTGTGGAACCTCTACGCCGACGGCACGCTGGCCGAGGAATATGCCAAGGTCCATCCGCTGGCGCTCTACCTCTATCCCGGCTCGGGGTTGCAGACCCGCACGCCGATTCACACCATGGCCGACCTCAAGGGCCTGAAGATCGGGGTGCAGGGCATCACCAACGCACGGCTGATGGAGCATCTTGGCGGCACGCCGATCACGCTGACCACGACGGAGAACTACCAGGCGCTGCAGCGCGGCGTGGTGGACGGGGTGCAGATGGGCTGGACCGGCTTCGTCCAGTTCAAGCTGCAGGAGGTGACGAGCTACCATCTCGACGTGTCGTTCGGCACGCCGGCGGGCTTCACCCTGATGAGCAACGCGACCTACGCGAAGCTGCCGGCGAAGGCCAAGGCGGCGGTCGACAGGTATTCGGGCGAGGCGTTCTCGCACCGCATGGGCGTCGCGCTGTCTAAGACCGCGGCGTTCCAGAAGAACTACGTGGCGAAGCTGCCCGGCCACCACATGACCGACCTCGCACCGGCCGAGGAGAAGCGCTGGATCGAGGCCGCCGAGCCGGTGGTGCAGGAGTGGATCAAGACCACGCCCAACGGCGCCAAGGTCCTTGCCGCCTTCAAGGCCGAGCTGAAGAAAGCGGGCGACAAGTAGCTCCGCTTGCCGACACCGACGAACAGGCGCTGGCCGAGGCGAAGGAGGCGATCGAGTTCCTGTTCAACAAGATCCTCAAGATGCCGCCCGGCCTGTTCTTTCCGCCGGGCTACACCTCGCCCGCCTCGATGCGCACGGTGATGGCCGGCAAGCAGTCGATCATGGGCGCCGGCCGCAACGTGGAGAACCTGGACGCGCAGGGCGTGATCATCGTCGGCTCGCCCGACACCGTGCGCCGGCGCATCACCGAGGCGCATCGCGAGCTTGGGTTCGGCTCGTTCATGACGTTACTGCAGTTCGGCTCGCTCGACGCGGCGATGACCGAGCGCAACATCCGCCGGTTCGCCGCCGAAGTGCTGCCGGCGATCCAGCCGCTCGGCGACAACGATTATGCCGGGTTCGACCCCAAGCGCGCGGCGGCAGAGTAATGCGCCAGTCAAGCGGCTTTTCGGTAGCCGGGATCGAAGGCTTGGCGATTGTGAAGCATGGCCCAGAGGACGTTGACGCGTCGTCGCGCGAGGGCAATGACGGCCTGTTCATGGCTTTTTCCGTCGGTTCGCTTGCGGTCGTAGTAGGCGCGGCTCTGCGGGTCGGCGAGGGCGCAGAAGGCGGCGCGGTAGAAGACCCGCTTGAGGGCCTTGTTGCCGCCGATGGGGCGACGCAAATAGCGAACCTTTCCGGACTGGCGCAGCACGGGGGCAAGACCTGCGGCCGCGGCGAGCGCGTCGGCCGAGCGGAAGCGGTTGAGATTGCCTGCCTGGGCGATGAACTCCGCCGTATGGATCACCCCCATTCCGGGCAGGGTTCGGATGAGGGCGCCGTCAGGGTGGCATTCGATCAGCGCCTCCAGCTCGCGGTCGAGTTGGGCGATCCGCGCGCGGGCGGCGAGGGCTTCGGTGGCGAGCTCGCGGACCACGGCTGCGACCGCGCGTTCGCCGGGCACGGCGATGCGCTGTGCCCGCGCGGCGGCAAGCGCCGCATCGGCCAGAGGCTCGATTTTGCGCAGGCCCGCGCCGCGGCGCAGATGCTTGAGCAGTCTGCTGCGGCCGGCGCCGCACAACTCGCCCGGGGTGACGTAACGGGTGAGGAGCCACAGCGCGCCCTTGGTGGTGAGATCGAGCGACCGCTCCAGGCCGGGATGGATGCCGGCCAGGGACGCATGCAGGCGCGACAGACGCCGGGTCTGCTCGTCGACGAGATCGCGCCGCCGGCCGGTCAGCACGCGCAGCTCGGCCGCGGCCTCCTCGTCGGGTTCGATGGGGCGCAGGTCCGGACGGACGCGCACCTGCTCGGCGATGACGCGCGCGTCGCGCGGGTCGGACTTGTTCTCGCCGCCGACCAGGCCCTGACGCGCGCGATTGACGACCAGGCCGGGCACATGGACCAGGCGGAAGCCCGCCGCCAGCAGCGCGGCCTCGAGGAAGGCGGCGAAGCTGCCGATGACATCGACCCCGACGACGACATCGCCGTCGAGCGCGCGCAAGCGGTCGATCAGCTGATCGACCGCTTGCGGCGTGTTCTCGACCCGCAGGTCGAGCAGAACCCTTGCCGTTTCGTCGATTGCCGCCGCCCAGTGGACTTCCTTGGCGGCGTCGATGCCGACGGATATCTTCATCGGACCCCCCGAATGGTTGCTGCTGCGCCTCCCGTCCTTGCCGGCATCGCCCTACGGAGCGATCGATCGCACAGAGTAATGAGCGGTCAAGATCGGTCGGCACGGCGGGGGGCTCTGCCGCTGGAGCCATCGAGGGCAGCCGGAGTAGAAACCATCCCCGCCGTGCCTGCGCGCGCCTATCGTGTCACGACTCATCCGGCGAGCGCACTGAACGGTAGGGCGGAGTAGGGCTAGACGCCCCCGCCCTCGATCCGGGCGCAAAGCGCGTCCAGCGTGTCGAACAGGATGGCGAGATCCTGCTCGCGCGAGAGGCGGTGATCGCCGTCCTTGACGAGTTTCACCGTCACGTCGTCGGCAAGGAGCGTCGCGGCGATGCGCGGCGCGGTCGTCCACGGCACCGAATTGTCCTTCATCCCGTGGATCAGCCGCACCGGCACGTGGATGGCGATCGGCCGGTCGAACAACAGGTGCTTGCGCCCGTCCTCGATCAGCGCCCGTGTGATGGCGTAGCCGCGCGCGTCATATTCCGAGGGCTGGCGCCACACCCCGTCGCGCTCGATCGCCGCCCGCGCCGCGTCGTCGAGCCGCGGCCACAAGAGGTCCTCGGTGAAGTCCGGCGCGGCAGCGATGCCGATCAGACCGGCGACGCGCGCCGGCCGGGCCAGCGCACACAGCAGCATGATCCAGCCGCCCATCGAGGAGCCGATCAGGACCTGCGGACCCTCGGTGAGCGCATCGAGGGCGTGGAGCGCGTCTTGCGCCCAGCGCCCGATCGTGCCGTCCTCGAACCGGCCGGACGATTCGCCGTGGCCGGTGTAATCGAAGCGCAGGAAGGCGCGGCCGGCGGCCCGGCAGTGGTCTTCCAGCGCAGTCGCCTTGGTGCCGGTCATGTCCGAGGCGAACCCGCCCAGGAACACGACGCCCGGCGTGTCGCCGTCGCTCTGCCGGTAGGCGATTGTCGCCCCGTCGTCGCATGGTAGAATTCGCGCGGGCCGAGGAGGCATGGTGAACCCGGGATCGGAAGACGTCGTGGACGCGCTCGCGGGCGACCCTAGCACCTCGGCGGCGCCGGCCGAAAGGCGTTCCCCCGGCGTCCTCCAGGTGCTGCCGTCCTTGGTCACGGGTGGGGTGGAGCGCGGCACGATCGACATCGCAATTGCCCTTGCCGCCGCAGGCTGGCGCGCCGCCGTCGCGTCCACCGGCGGGCCGTTGGTGCGCGAGCTGGAGCGCGCCGGCATCGCCCACCTCACTTTGCCGGTCGATTCCAAGAACCCGCTGGTGGTGCGCAAGAACGTCGACCGCCTTGCCGCGGCCGCGCGCGCTCACCGCATCGACATCATCCACGCGCGCTCGCGCGCCCCCGCCTGGTCCGCCCGCTTCGCCGCGCGCCAGGCCGGCTGCGCCTTCGTCACCACCTTCCACGGCACCTACAACGCGGCGAACCCCGCCAAGCGGATGTACAACGCCGTGATGGCCAAGGGGGAACGGGTGATCGCCATTTCCGAATTCATCGGCCATCACGTGGTTTCGCGCTACGGGGCCGATCCCGAGCGGGTGCGGGTGATCGCGCGCGGCATCGACCTCAACGTGTTCGATCCGGCTGCAGTCTCGGCCGAGCGGATGATCCAGCTGGCCCGTGCCTGGCGGCTCGATGACGGTGCGCCGGTGATCATGCTGCCCGGCCGCCTCACCGACTGGAAGGGCCAGTCGGTGCTGATCGAGGCGGTGGCGCGGCTGAAGCGCGACGATGTGCGCTGCCTCCTGGTCGGCGACGACCAGGGCCGCACCGCCTATCGCCGCCGGATCGAGGAAGAGATCCAGCGCCAGGGGCTGCGCCACGTCGTCCACATCGTCGGGCCGTGCAACGATATGCCGGCGGCCTACATGCTGTCCGACGTGGTGGTCAGCGCCTCGACCGATCCCGAGGCGTTCGGCCGAGTCGCCGCCGAGGCCGAGGCGATGGGCCGGCCGGTGATCGCGACCGACCATGGCGCCGCGCGCGAGACGGTGATCGACGGCGTGACCGGCTGGCTTGTGCCGCCTTCCGACGCCCAGGCGCTCGCCGACGGGCTGCGCAATGCTCTCGCGCTCGACGCGCCCGCGCGCGAAGCGATGGCGCGGCGGGCGATGTCGCACGTGCGCACCCATTTCGGCAAGGAGCGCATGTGCACGGCGACGCTCGAGGTCTATGCCGAGGTGCTGAGGGAGCGGGCGCGCGCGTGAGTTCCTGCACGTGAGTTTTTCTGTGAGTTTTTCTGAATGAGTGCCCTGGCCGACGACGGCGTGGAAAAGCGTATCCTGGTCATCAAGCTCGGCGCGCTGGGCGATTTCGTCCAGGCGCTGGGGCCGATGCAGGCGATCCGCGCGGCACACCCGGACGCGCGGATCAGCCTGCTCACCACGCCGCCCTTCGTCGCGCTCGCGCGTCTCAGCCCTTATTTCGACGAGGTGATCGCCGACACGCGCCCGCCGCTGCGCAACCTCGCCGGCTGGTTCGTGCTGCGCCGAAAGCTGCGCGCCGGCCGGTTCGACCGGGTCTACGACCTGCAGACCTCGGACCGCACCGGCTGGTATTTCCGCGTGATGGGGCCCGGCCGGCGGCCAGACTGGTCGGGCATCGCCCAGGGCGCCTCGCTGCGCCACTCAAACCCGCGGCGCACTTCCATGCACACGATCGATCGCCAGGCGGACCAGCTCGCCGTCGCCGGCATCGCGCCCGTGCCGCCGCCCGATCTCGGCTGGGTCGCGGCCGACCTCACGCGGTTCGGCCTGCCGGACCGGTTCGTCCTTCTGGTGCCGGGCGGCTCGGCGCACCGCCCGGCGAAGCGGTGGCCGGCCGAGCGCTTCGCCGCCCTCGCGCGCGATGTCGCGATCCGCGGCGCGGCGCCCGTCGTTGTCGGCGTCGCCGAGGAAAAGCCGCTCGCCGCCCTCATCTGCGGGCGCTGCCACGAGGCGCGCGACCTCACCGGCCTGACCTCGATCGTCGAGCTGTTCGCGCTCGCGCGGTGCGCTGCCGGCGCGGTCGGCAACGACTCGGGTCCGATGCACATGGCAGCCGCGGCGGGCGTGCCGTCGGTGGTGCTGTTCTCGGCCGAGTCCGATCCGGCGCTGTGCGCGCCGCGCGGCCGGTCGGTCGCCATCCTCCGCCGGCCCGAGCTTGCGGGCCTCTCCGTCGAGGAAGTCTCCGGCGCGCTGAAGCTCCGGTGACGACGCGGCGGGCGAAGCTGCTATAACGCGCCGATGGCCGAATCCCGCCCGCCTCTGTACGGTCTCGCGCTGGTGCTCGCCCTCAGCGTGCTGTGGGGGGTCAACTGGCCGGTGATGAAGATCGGGCTCGCGGAAATCCCGCCGCTCACCTTCCGCGCCGCCATGATGATGCTGGGCGGGCCGGGGCTTCTCGCCATCGTCCGGCTGACCGGCATTTCGATCCGCGTGCCACCAGGCAAGTGGTGGCCGCTCGTCTACGTCTCGAGCTTCATGATCGTCGGCTGGATGATCCTGAGCGCGTTCGGGCTCCGGTTGATGCAGTCGGGCTCGGCCTCGATCCTCGCCTTCACCATGCCGGCGTGGTCGGCGCTCCTCGGCGCGTGGATCCTGGGCGAGCGATTCACGGTGCGGCGCGCGCTGGCGCTGGGCTGCGGGCTCGCCGGCGTGGTCGTACTGGTGAGCCGCGATCCGGAAGCGTTCGGCGGCTCGCTCGCCGGGCCGGCGCTTATGCTCGCCGCCGGCGCGGTGTGGGGCTTCGGCATCGTGCTGCAGAAGAGCGTGCGGTGGGACATGCCGATCTCCGCCGTCGCCGGCTGGCAGGTGACGCTCTCGGGCGTCATGCTGACGATAAGCGCCGTGGCCTTCGAGGCGCCGCAGATGCCCGGGCTCACCGACATCTCGGCCGCCGCCTGGGCGACTGTCGCGTTCAACGTGTTCGTGATCGCGATCGGCGCGTACATCCTGTGGTTCAAGATCATCGAGCTCTACGCCGCGCAGGTGGTCTCGATCTCGATCCTGCTGACGCCGGTGTTCGGCGTGATCCTCGGCAACCTGATGCTGGGCGAGGCGATCGGCTGGCGCGAGCTGACCGCGCTGGTGCTGATCGTGGCGGCGATCGCGCTGGTCAGCTTCGAGCAGCCCGCGCCGGTGGAGGTAAAGGCATGAGGGGCGAGGGACGCGGCGCGGCGCTCGGGCTCGCCATGGTGCTGACCTTGAGCCTGATCTGGGGCGTCAACTGGCCGATCCTCAAGGTTGGCATGACCGAGATCCCGCCCTGGACGTTCCGCACCATCATGCTCGGGCTCGGCGGGCCGCTGCTTCTCCTGGTCGTGCATCTGACGGGCACCGACATAAGCGTGCCGCGCGACCATTGGGCGAAGCTGTTCGGCGTATCGCTGCCGATGATCGTGATCTGGACACTGTTCTCGGGCTACGGCATCCGACTGGTGCGCTCGTCCGACGCGGTGATCCTCGCCTATTCCATGCCGGCCTGGTCGGCGCTGTTCGGCGTGCTGTTCCTGGGCGAACGCTTCACCGCGCGCCGCGCGGCGGGCCTCGCGTGCGGATTGGCCGGCGTGCTCGTGCTGGTCAGTCGGGCGTTCGGCGCGCTCGGCTCGTCCACCCTCGGGCTCGTCCTCCTGATCCTCGCCGCGATGCTGTGGGCGCTCGGCATCGTCGCGCACAAGGCGGTCACCTGGCGCATGCCGACCGACGCCGTCGCCGGCTGGCAGGTGACGCTCGGCGCGCTGCCGACCGGGCTCGGCGCGCTCGCCATCGAGCACGTCGATTTCGCGCGCGTCTCGCTCGCCGCCTGGGGAGCGGAGGCGTTCAACGTGGTCATCATCGCCGTCGGCGGCTACATCCTCTGGTTCCGCATCATGACGATCTTCTCGGCGACGGTTGTGGGCGTGGCGATCCTGCTCGCCCCGGTGATCGGCGTGTTCGCCGGCGCCGTCATGCTGGGCGAGCAGGTCGGCTGGCGCGAGATCGTATCGCTCGGCCTGATCGTCACCGCCATCGGTCTGGTCATCTTCGAGCCCGCGCCGGCCCCGCAACCGGCGGCCGAGGCCGCGGAATAGTCAGCGCGCCGGCACGACCGGGACGTTGTCGATCAGCCGCGCGCGGCCGAGCCAGGCGGCGGCCAGCACCCGCGCCGGGCGGTCGACCGCTTCGATCTCCGCCAGCGTCTCGGCGTCGCAGACGGCCAGATAGTCGATCGGGTCGAATCCAGCCTTTCCGAGCACATCTTTGCCGCGCGCGATCTCCACGGATGCGCCGGCCCCGCTGGCGAGCCGTTCGGACATCTCCCGCAGCGTGCAATAGAGCGCCGGCGCGGCCGCGCGCTGCGCTTCATCGAGATAGGCGTTGCGCGACGAGAGCGCGAGCCCGTCCGGCGCGCGGGCCGTCGCGACGCCGACGATCTCGACCGGCATGTCGAGGTCGCGGGCGAGGCGGCGGATGACCTGGAGCTGCTGGTAGTCCTTCTCGCCGAAGAACGCCGCGTCGGGCCGCGCCTGGTTGAGGAGCTTGGTCACCACCGTCGCGACACCCGCGAAATGGCCGGGCCGATGGGCGCCGCACAGCCCCTCGGTGAGGCCCGCCACCGTCACCGTCGTCGCGAAGCCCGTGGGATACATCTCCGCCACGCCGGGCGCGTAGAGCGCGTCGCAGCCCGCGGCGGCGAGCTTCGCCTGATCGCCCGCCTCGTCGCGCGGATAGGCGGCGAAGTCCTCGTTCGGCCCGAACTGGGTCGGGTTGACGAAGAGCGTCGCGACCACGTGCGCGCAGCGCCCGCGCGCCGCCGCGACCAGCGCCAGGTGCCCGTCATGGATCGCGCCCATCGTCGGCACCAGCCCGACGGGACCATCGTTCCTGTATCCGGCAACGCGTTCCCGCAGCGCCGCCGCGGTGCGGAGGGTTTCGAGGGTGGCTGTCACTCGGCGGGGGTGCGGTCCCGCGCGCCGGCGGCGTGGAACACGTGCTCGGGCCCCGGAAAGCGGCGGGCGCGCACGTCGCGGGCGTAGGCCTCGACGGCCTGCTCGACCGTGCCGCCGAGCTCGGCGTAGCGCTTGACGAAGGAGGGCGTGAACTCCGCGAACAGGCCCAGCATGTCCTCGGTCACCAGCACCTGCCCGTCGCAGGCAGGCGACGCGCCGATGCCGATGGTCGGCACCTTTACCGCCTCGGTCACCTCGCGCGCGACCGGCTCGATCGTGCCCTCCACCACCATGGCGAACGCGCCCGCGTCGGCGATGGCGCGCGCGTCGGCCAGCACCTCGGCCGCGCCGCTGGCGTCGCGCCCCTGGATGCGGTAGCCGCCATAGGCGTTCACCGATTGCGGCTTGAGGCCGATATGGCCCAGTACCGGCACCCCGCGCTGGACGAGGAAGGCCACGGTCGGCGCCATCTCGACCCCGCCCTCGAGCTTGACCGCAGCGCAGCCGGTCTCGACCAGCACGCGCGCGGCGTTGCGGTAGGCCTGGGCCGGCGATTCCTGGTAGCTCGCGAACGGCATGTCGACCGCCACGCAGCCGCGGCGCGAGCCGCGCACCACCGCCGCGCCGTGCGCGATCATCATGTCGAGCGTGACGGGCAGTGTGGTGTCGAACCCATACACCACCATGCCCAGCGAATCGCCCACCAGCAGCAGGTCGACATAGGGGTCGAGGAATCGTGCCATCGGCGCGGTGTAGCAGGTGAGCGAGACGATCGGCTCGCCCCCCTTGCGGGCGACGAGCTGGGGGATGGAAATGCGCTTGGCGCGGCTCGGCGTGCTCACGGTACCCTCCGGGCGCGGGGACGCGGATTCCTACCGCCTTTTTCGCGGGTGCGAAAGGATTTTGCCCCGGCGCACAAGAGCGTATGTAGGGCGGCGGCGGGAGAGGGAAATGGCGCGGGCGAGGGGAACGGTCTTGCTGGTCGCGGCCGTGGCGCTGGCCGTGGCGGGCTGCGCGGGGCCAACGGCGCCGCCTTTGCCCAAAAAGCACATGGTGGTCGCCGCCAACCCACTGGCGGCGGCGGCCGGTCGCGACATATTGCGCGCGGGCGGCAGCGCGGTCGACGCCGCCATCGCGACCCAGATGGTGCTGACCCTGGTCGAGCCGCAATCCTCGGGCATCGGCGGCGGTGCGTTCCTGGTCGAGTACGACCGCGCGACGGACAGGATCGACGCCTATGACGGGCGCGAGACGGCGCCCAAGGCCGCGACCGAGCGGCTGTTCCTCGGCGCGGACGGCAGGCCGCGGCGCTTTCCTCAGGTGATGGCGGGCGGGCTTGCCGTCGGCGTCCCCGGCGTGCTCCGCATGCTGTGGCTGGCCCATCGCGACCACGGCAGGCTGCCCTGGAAGGCGCTGTTCCAGCCGGCCATCGCGCTCGCCGAGCGCGGCTTCGCCATCTCGCCCCGGCTCTACGGCGAGCTGAAGGCGGACCGGTTCATGCCGCACTTCCCGGCGGCGGCCACCTATTTCCTGCTGCCGGACGGCACGCCGAAGCCGATCGGCACGATCCTGAGGAACCCGGCGCTTGCGCGGACCCTTGCCCGCATTGCCGAAGAGGGGCCGGACGCGTTCTACATCGGCGTGATGGCCGACGACATCGCCGCCGCCGTGCAGGCGGCGCGGATGAACCCGGGCGGCCTCGCCGCCGCCGACCTCGCCGCCTACCGCGCGGCCAAACGCCCTTCCGTCTGCGGCTATTACCGCGTGTGGCGCGTCTGCGGGATGGGACTGCCGAGCTCCGGCGCGATCTCGACCATCGAGACGCTACGCCTCCTGGAGCCGTTCGGCCTGCCGCAGATGGAGCCCGATTCGGTGCTCGCCGTGCATCTGATCGTCGAGGCGGAGAAGCTCGCTTACGCCGACCGCAACGCCTATCTCGGCGATCCGGCCTTCGTCCAGGCGCCGGTCGTCGGGGTTCTCGACCGGCACTACCTCGCCGAGCGGTCGAAGCTGATCTCTGGCGTGCGGGCGATGGGCACAGCCGCGCCCGGCCTTCCCGAACGGCGCATGGCGCCCGGCGCGTCGCCGCGCGCCCATTCGACCAGCCATGTCAGCATCGTCGACGACGCAGGCAACGCGGTCGCGATGACCACCACCGTGAACACGCCGTTCGGCTCGCACCTCCTGGTCGACGGGTTCCTGCTCAACAACGAGCTCCTGGATTTCGCCTTCCGGCCGGCGATCGACGGCACGCCGGTCCCAACCGGCCGGAGCCCGGCAAGCGGCCGCTCTCGTCGATGGCGCCCACATTGGTGTTCGACCGGAACGGCGATCTTGCGTTCGTCGCGGGCTCGCCCGGCGGCGGGAACATCATCGGCTACATGGTGCAGGCGCTGGTCGCGGCGCTGGACTGGAACCTGCCGGCCGCCGACGTGGTGTCGCTGCCGCATTTCCTGAGCCGCAACGGCCCGACCGAGCTCGAAGAGGGGACGGCGATCACGGCGCTGGCGCCGGCGCTCGAGCGCATGGGTCACAGGACCCGCCTGCGCCGGCTCAACAGCGGTCTCGACGTGATCCGCGTCACGCCCGAAGGCTTCGACGGGGCGAGCGACCCGCGCCGCGAAGGCGTCGCGCTGGGGGACTGAGCGGCCGGTGTGGCGGCTACCCGGGCAGGTGGTCGTGCGGCGGCGCGGTGCGCTGGGTGTGGCGCTCGTCGGCGACGCGGGCGATCTCGGCGCGCAGGTCCGGGTTCTCCTCCAGGAGCTCGCGGAAATCGTGCACGTGCAGCGAGAGGAGATGGCATGGGTTCACCGCCGTCACGGTCGCCGTGCGGCGCGTCTCGCGGATCAGCGCGATTTCGCCGAAATACTGGCCCTTGCCGAGGCGCACCGGCTCCGGCCGCACCTCGACCTCGACCTCGCCATCGAGGATGAAGTACATCGCGTCCGCGGCCTCGCCGCGGCGTACGATCACGCTGTTGCCCGGCACCACCTGCGGGCGCAGCAACCGCGCGATAGAGGCGATGCGCCCGGCGTCGAGCGACGCGAACAGCGGCAGGGACGCGACCGCCTGCCACGTGACGATGAACTGCTGCTTGCGCAGCTCCTCCATGAAGCCGGTGGCCATGATGCCCGCGGGCACCGCCACCATTGCGATGCCGACCAGGATCACCACGCTGCCGAACAGCCTGCCGAACAGCGTCGCCGGCACGACGTCGCCGTACCCAACCGTCGCCATGGTCACCACCGCCCACCACAGCGCCTTGGGGATCGAGGCGAAAGCCTCCGGCTGGGCCTTGTGCTCCAGGAGGTACATCACCCCGCCGGTCAGCACGATCAGCACGGTCAGCGTGCCGAACGCGGCGCCGAGTGCCGGCGCCTCGTTCTTGAACACGCGGGCGACTAGGCCGAGCCCCGGCAAATAGCGCGCGAGCTTGAGCAGCGGCAACAGGCCGGTCGCCGCCCGCACGTCCGGCCCCAGCCCGACGGCGAGGTCCACCCAGTACGACGCGACAATCAGAAGGTCGATCACGCCGAGCGGCGACAGGGCGTAGGCGAGGCGCGCCTTGCCCGCCGGATGGTGCGGCATCGCCTCCGGTGCGCTCCACAGGCGCACGAGGTATTCCGCGGTGAAGGCGACGAATGCCGCGAACTCGACGGGCGACAGAACGCGCTCTGCGGCGGGATCGAGGTTGGGAACGGTAAGCGCCATCGCCGCGCCGGCGGCGGCCAGGATGGCGAGCACGATAAACGACGCGGTGAGGCGGGCGGCGCGTGCCGGGGCGCCGTCGTGCGCGGTCAGCGCGCCGTGCGCCCACGCCCGTAGGCTATGCGCCGCCGCTCTCGTCCGCGGCGCCCCCTCGCGCAGCGCACCCGTCACGCCACCCCCCGATCACGCCTCGACGTACCCGATGATGCTCGACGGCGTCGGCACCGCGATCCCGTCCTCGCGCAGCCCTTCGATGTGGTACCGGATGGCCTCTCTGATTTCGCGCTCGACGGCTTCCACCGTCGGCCCCGTCGCAACGCAACCCGCGAGGTCCGGCACGTATGCGGAGCAGTTTCCGTCCGCCTTCTCGATGACGACTGCGTCGCGCATCCTTTCACCCCTTTAAGGCCCGCCTGCTTCAGGACGCTGTTCAACGTCCCCTGAGCATTACACGTCCCGGCCTTTCCGAGTGCTTAAACTGGCGATGGCTTCCGCGGGTCGCAACGAGAACCCCGCCATTCTTTTCCAACATTCGAACCACATTGCGGACCTTCACGCCGCCACGGCCTTGGCCGCCAGCGCCTTTTCGACGGCGGCGAGCGCAGCGTCGGCCGCGCCCGCATCGGGCCCGCCGGCCTGGGCCATGTCGGGCCGGCCGCCGCCTCCCTTGCCGCCGAGCGCCGCCGAGCCAGCACGCACCAGCTCGACCGCGTCGATCCGCCCGGTCAGGTCCGCGGTGACGCCGACCACCAGCGAGGCCTTGCCGTCGTCGACGCCGGCGATGGCGACCACACCCGAGCCGATCTGCTTCTTCAGCGCGTCGGCGAGCGACTTGAGCTCCTTGGCGGCGACGCCCTCCATCTTGCGCGCGGTGAATCTGACGCCCGCCACCTCCTTGGCGGCCGGCGCCGCGGCGGGACCCTCGCCGCCGCCGGTCGCGAGCCTCCTGCGCGTCTCGGCCAGCTCGCGCTCCAGCTTGCGGCGTTCTTCGACGAGCTGGGCGATGCGGCCGGCAAGCTCCGCCGGCGAGGATTTCGCCGCCGACGCCGCCTCGGCCAGGGCGCGCTCCTCGGCGGCGATGTGGGCGAGGGCGGCCTCGCCGGTCACCGCCTCGATGCGGCGCACGCCCGAGGCGACCGCGCCTTCCGACACGATCTTGAACAGCCCGATGTCGCCGGTGCGCCGGACATGCGTGCCGCCGCAGAGCTCCACCGAAAAGCGCTCGTCCTCGCCGCCGCCCATCGCGACGACGCGCACCTCCTCGCCGTACTTCTCGCCGAACAGCGCCATCGCGCCCTCGCCGATCGCGGCCTCGGGCGTCATCAGCCGCGTGGCCACGTCGGAGTTCAGCCGGATGCGCGCATTGACCTCTGCCTCGATGGCGGCGATGTCGTCGGGCGTCAGCGGCTTGGGGTGCGAGAAGTCGAAGCGCAGCCGGTCGGGCGCGACCAGCGAGCCCTTCTGCGTGACATGGCTGCCGAGCCGGCGGCGCAGCGCCTCGTGCAGCAGGTGCGTCGCCGAATGGTGCAGGCGCAGCCGGTCGCGCCGCGTGCGGTCGACGCGCATTTCGACCGCCTGGCCGATCGCGAGCTTGCCCTTGCCGACGCGGCCCATGTGGACGTGCAGGTCGCCTGCGCGCTTCATCGTGTCGGCGACGGCGAACTCGCACCCGTCGGCGGAGAACATCACGCCGGAATCGCCCATCTGGCCGCCCGACTCCGCGTAGAACGGCGTCTGGTTGACGACGACCGAGACCTCGTCGCCCGGCGCAGCCGATGGCACTTCGGCCCCGCCCTTGACGATGGCCTCGACGCGCCCCTCGGCCATCGTGGTGGTGTAGCCCAGGAACTCGGTGGCGCCGACGCGCTCGCGGACGTCGAACCAGATGCGCTCCTCGGCCTTCTCGCCCGAGCCCGTCCAGGCCTTGCGCGCCTCGGCCCGCTGGCGCGCCATCGCCGCGTCGAACCCCGTTGTGTCGACCGCGCGCCCTTGGCCGCGCAGCACGTCCTGGGTCAAATCGAGGGGAAATCCATAGGTGTCGTAGAGCCGGAACGCGACCTCGCCGGGTAAAGGCTGGCCGGTGCCGAGCTTCGCCGTCTCGTCTTCGAGTAGGCGCAAGCCCCGCGCCAGCATGTCCTTGAAGCGCGTCTCCTCGAGGCGCAGCGTCTCGGTGATCAGCGCCTCGGCGCGCGGCAGCTCGGGGAAGGCCTTGCCCATCTGCGCGACGAGCGCCGGCACCAGCTTCCAGATCAGCGGCTCGGTCGCCCCCATGATATGGGCGTGGCGCATGGCGCGGCGCATGATCCGGCGCAGGACGTAGCCGCGCCCCTCGTTCGACGGCAGCACGCCGTCGGCGATCAGGAACGAGGTCGCGCGCAGATGGTCGGCGATCACCCGGTGCGACACGGCGTGCGGCCCGTCGGGCGGGGTGCCGGAGGCCGCGGCCGACGCCTCGATCAAAGCGCGCATCAGGTCGATGTCGTAATTGTCGTGCACGCCCTGCAGCACCGCCGCGATGCGCTCGAGCCCCATGCCGGTATCGATCGAGGGCTTGGGCAGGTCGCGCCGGTCGCCGGGCGCCACCTGCTCGAACTGCATGAACACCAGATTCCAGATCTCGACGAACCGGTCCCCGTCGGCGTCGGGGCTGCCGGGCGGCCCGCCGGCGATGTCGGGCCCGTGGTCGTAAAAGATCTCGGAGCACGGCCCGCACGGGCCGGTCTCGCCCATCGACCAGAAATTGTCCGACGAGGCGATGCTCACGATGCGGTCCTCTGGCAGGCCTGCGATCTTCTTCCACAGCCTGGCCGCCTCGTCGTCGTCGGCATAGACCGTGACGGTCAACCTGTCGGCGGGCAGGGCGAATTCGCGGGTGACCAGCTTCCAGGCGAACTCGATCGCCTCGGCCTTGAAATAGTCGCCGAACGAGAAGTTCCCCAGCATCTCGAAGAATGTGTGGTGGCGCGCGGTATAGCCGACATTCTCCAGGTCGTTGTGCTTGCCGCCGGCGCGCACGCATTTCTGGCTCGACGCGGCGCGCGAATAGCTGCGCGTCTCGGCGCCGGTGAACAGGTTCTTGAACTGCACCATGCCCGCGTTGGTGAACAGAAGCGTCGGGTCGTTGTGCGGGACCAGCGGCGAGGACGGCACGATCTCGTGCCCGCTCCGCGCGAAATACTCCAGGAACGCCGTCCGGATCTCGTTGGTGGTGCTCTTCGCCGCCATATCCTACTCGCACAAGCGCGGCAGCGCGCGCGCACGCCACGCGCGCCGGCGCCGCTCAACCGTTTGCGGCCCGAATCGGGCCGCAATTCCATTATGGTCGCTCGGTCGAGCAACGCCAAGCCCCGCGCGGCGGCACCGTGGCGAGGCTTGGCGGAGCGGCGGGTGGACGTGATAGGTTCCGCCCATCATGAACCGTGGCGCGCCATGACCGGGCAAGAGATCGAGCGGCTGATCCAGCTTCTCGCGCGGCTGCCCGGGCTCGGCCCGCGCTCCGCCCGGCGCGCGGCTCTGGCGCTGATCAAAAGGCGCGACACGCTCTTGGCGCCGCTCGCCCAGGCGATGACCGAGGCCGCCGCCGCCATCCGCGAATGCACGGTCTGCGGCAATTTCGACACGCGCGATCCCTGCGCCATCTGCGCCGACCCGCGGCGCGACGCCCGGCTCCTCTGCGTGGTGGAGGAGGTGGCCGACCTCTGGGCGATGGAGCGGACGGCCGCGTTTTCCGGGCGCTATCACGTTCTGGGTGGGACGCTGTCCGCGCTCGACGGCAGGGGCCCCGGCGAGCTCCGCATCGATTCGCTGGCCCAGCGCGTGCGCCAGGGCGAGATGGCCGAGGTGATCCTGGCGCTGTCGGCCACCGTCGAGGGCCAGACCACGGCGCACTACGTCACCGAGACGCTCGGCGGCATCGGGGTGAAGATCTCGCGCCTCGCGCACGGCGTTCCGGTCGGCGGCGAGCTCGACTATCTCGACGACGGCACCATCTCCGCCGCCCTCAAGGCGCGCATCCCAGTATAGGCCGCGATCATGGATGCAGCGTTCCTCGGCGTGCCGCACGTCGATCTGTGGGTTTTCGCCGGGCTTTCGCTGGCGTCGTTCCTGACCGCCATCTTCGGACTGCTGACGGGCACGGCGGGCGGGCTCCTGCTCCTCGGCATCATGTCGATGGTGTTTCCGCCGGCGGTGCTGATCCCGGTGCACACCTGCATTCAGCTCGGCGCCGGGGCCAGCCGCGCGGCTATCATGCGGCGCCACGTGATCCTCGGCCTCGTGGCGCCGTTCGCGGCGGGCGCGGCGGTCGGCGCGGCGGCGGGGGCGAAGGTCTTCATTTCGCTGCCGGTCGGCGTGCTCGAAGGCATTCTCGGCGGGTTCATCATCCTGGTCACTTGGATGCCCAGGTTCGGCCGCATGGGATCGGAGAAAGGGCGTTTCGCCGTCGTCGGGCTCGCCGCCACGTTCCTCGGCATATTCGTCAGCGCGACGGGCACGCTGGTCGCGCCGTTCATCGCCTCGGCCGTGGACGACCGGCGGAATTACGTCGCCACCTTCGCCGCGCTGATGAGCATCGTGCATACGCTGAAGCTCATCGCCTTCGCGCTCCTGGGCGTCGCGATCGGGGCGTACCTGCCGCTGGTCGCGGTCATGATCGCAACCTCGGCGGCGGGAACCTGGGTCGGCGCGCGCCTGCTCGACCATGTGCCGGAGCGCGCGTTCCGGATCGTCCTTCAGTCGCTGCTGACGATCCTGGCGCTGCGCCTGATCTGGAGCGCGGTCGCGAAGGCCGGGTGGATTTAGGGGCTACTCCGCCCTACCGTTCAGTGCGCTCGCCGGATGAGTCGTGACACGATAGGCGCGCGCAGGCACGGCGGGGATGGTTTCTACTCCGGCTGCCCTCGATGGCTCCAGCGGCAGAGCCCCCCGCCGTGCCGACCGATCTTGACCGCTCATTACTCTGTGCGATCGATCGCTCCGTAGGGCGATGCCGGCAAGGACGGGAGGCGCAGCAGCAACCATTCGGGGGGTCCGATGAAGATATCCGTCGGCATCGACGCCGCCAAGGAAGTCCACTGGGCGGCGGCAATCGACGAAACGGCAAGGGTTCTGCTCGACCTGCGGGTCGAGAACACGCCGCAAGCGGTCGATCAGCTGATCGACCGCTTGCGCGCGCTCGACGGCGATGTCGTCGTCGGGGTCGATGTCATCGGCAGCTTCGCCGCCTTCCTCGAGGCCGCGCTGCTGGCGGCGGGCTTCCGCCTGGTCCATGTGCCCGGCCTGGTCGTCAATCGCGCGCGTCAGGGCCTGGTCGGCGGCGAGAACAAGTCCGACCCGCGCGACGCGCGCGTCATCGCCGAGCAGGTGCGCGTCCGTCCGGACCTGCGCCCCATCGAACCCGACGAGGAGGCCGCGGCCGAGCTGCGCGTGCTGACCGGCCGGCGGCGCGATCTCGTCGACGAGCAGACCCGGCGTCTGTCGCGCCTGCATGCGTCCCTGGCCGGCATCCATCCCGGCCTGGAGCGGTCGCTCGATCTCACCACCAAGGGCGCGCTGTGGCTCCTCACCCGTTACGTCACCCCGGGCGAGTTGTGCGGCGCCGGCCGCAGCAGACTGCTCAAGCATCTGCGCCGCGGCGCGGGCCTGCGCAAAATCGAGCCTCTGGCCGATGCGGCGCTTGCCGCCGCGCGGGCACAGCGCATCGCCGTGCCCGGCGAACGCGCGGTCGCAGCCGTGGTCCGCGAGCTCGCCACCGAAGCCCTCGCCGCCCGCGCGCGGATCGCCCAACTCGACCGCGAGCTGGAGGCGCTGATCGAATGCCACCCTGACGGCGCCCTCATCCGAACCCTGCCCGGAATGGGGGTGATCCATACGGCGGAGTTCATCGCCCAGGCAGGCAATCTCAACCGCTTCCGCTCGGCCGACGCGCTCGCCGCGGCCGCAGGTCTTGCCCCCGTGCTGCGCCAGTCCGGAAAGGTTCGCTATTTGCGTCGCCCCATCGGCGGCAACAAGGCCCTCAAGCGGGTCTTCTACCGCGCCGCCTTCTGCGCCCTCGCCGACCCGCAGAGCCGCGCCTACTACGACCGCAAGCGAACCGACGGAAAAAGCCATGAACAGGCCGTCATTGCCCTCGCGCGACGACGCGTCAACGTCCTCTGGGCCATGCTTCACAATCGCCAAGCCTTCGATCCCGGCTACCGAAAAGCCGCTTGACTGGCGCATTACTCTGCCGCGCGGATCTTGGCGTCGGCGAGGGCGACGGGCGGCGCCTCGTCCGGCACGCTGTCGCCCTCGAAGGGTTCGTCCGTGTCGTCCACCAGCTCGGCAGGCAAGGACTTTGCGGTCTTTGCGCCCATCGCCTTGAGTTGCTGGATTTGGCCGACGACGTTCCCTCGGCCAGTGCTGAGCTTGTTCAGGGCGGCGTCGTACGCTTTGTTGGTTTGGGTGAGCGCGGCCCCAATCTTCTGCATGTCGTCCACGAATCCGACGAACTTGTCGTAGAGCCTGCCGGCGCGTTTGGCGATCTCCTCCGCGTTGCGGTTGCGGCGCTCGACCTGCCAGACGTTGGCGATGGTGCGCAGCGCGACCATGAGGGTGGTGGGCGTCGCGATCGCCACGTTCTGGTCGATGGCGTAGGCGGTGAGGGCGGGATCGGCCTGCAGTGCCGCGGCCAGCGCGCCTTCGATCGGCATGAACATGATGACGTAGTCGAGATGCGAGCCGACGGCGAGGTGGTAGTCCTTCTCGCTCAATATCTTGATGTGGTTGCGCACCGACGTGACGTGCGCGTGCAAGGCCGCCGTCCGCGCGGCATCGTCCTCAGCGTTGACGTAGGTCTCGAACGCCTTGAGCGAGACCTTGGAGTCGACCACGATCCGCTGGTCGTTGGGCAGCTTCACCAGGAAGTCGGGGATGACGCGTCGCCCGTCCTCGGTGGTGTAGTTCGACTGGGCCTCGTACTCGTCGCCCTTGCGGAGGCCGGAGCGTTCCAGGATCGATTCCAGCAGCATCTCGCCCCACGCGCCCTGGGTCTTGAGGTCGCCCTTGAGCGCGCGGGTGAGGTTCGTCGTCTCGCTCGCCATCGCGGCGCTGGTCGAGGTCAGCGTCCTGATCTGCTCGGCCAGGCGGGCGCGTTCGACCTTGGTCTCGGTGTGCGCGTTGTCGAGCGACGTCTTGAACTCGGCAATCCGTTCGCGCAGCGGGTTGAGGAGCTCGCCCACCTGCTCCTTGTTCTGCTGGGTGAATTTGGTGCTGTGGTCGGTCAGGATGGACGCGGCCAGCGTCTTGAATTCGAGCGTCAGCCGCTCCTTCGCCTCGTCCAGCAGCGCGACCTTCTGCTCGTGCGCCTCGCGTTCCTTGGCCAGGGTGGTTTCCAGGACCGAGTGCGTCCGCTCCAGCGCGCGCAGCTTGCCGTCGAGTTCGTTCCGTTCCGCTTGCAGCCCGGCCCGTGCGGCCTCCGTATCCGACAGCCTCTCGCGCAGCGCCTTCGCGTCGCGCCGCGCCCGGTCGCTCGCGACCAGCCAGGCGAGGACCGGGCCTGCGATCAGGGCCGCGGCCGCGATGGCGAGAGTGATGCCGTCCATGTCGCCCCCTGCGCGACCCGTGTCAGACGAGAACAAAACTAGCACGACTGCGGGAGAATCGCACCCCTTGCGCTCCACCATGCGGGCCATCGCCAGCCCTTGACCCGCCGCGCCCTGCACCGTAGCTATGCCGCATGGCCATCCTGCCCATCATCGTCGCGCCCGATCCGCGCCTGAAGGCGAAATGCGCCCGCGTCGACAAGGTCGACGGCGAGATCCGCAAGCTGATGGACGACATGCTGGAGACGATGAAGGTCGCGCCCGGCGTCGGGCTCGCCGCGCCGCAAGTCGGTGTCCGGAAGCGGGTGATCGTCGTCGATGTGAGCCCGTCGGGCGAGCCGTCGAACCCTTATTTGATGGCCAACCCGGAGATCGTCTGGGCCTCGGACGAGACGGTGGAGCTGGAGGAAGGGTGCCTCTCGCTGCCCCAGGAATATGCGCTGGTGGCGCGGCCGGCGCGCATCCGCGTGCGCTACCTCGACCGCGAGAACGAGATCCGCGAGCTCGAAGCGAAGGACCTGCTCGCCACCTGCATCCAGCACGAGATGGACCATCTCGACGGGGTGCTGTTCGTCGACCACATCTCGGCGCTGCGCCGCAACATCATCCTCCGCCGCCTGCAGAAGGAAAAGAAGGCCAAGGCGCTCGCCCGCGCCTGAGCCTTCACCCCATGGCGCGGCTCCGGCTCGTCTTCATGGGAACGCCCGAGTTCGCGGTCCCCGCGCTCGAGGCGCTGATTGCGGCCGGCCACGAGATCGTTTGTGCCTACACCCAGCCGCCACGCCCCGCCGGGCGCAAGGGAAGGCTCACCCGTTCGGCCGTGCACGACGCGGCGGAGGCGCATGGCATCGTCGTGCGCACACCGGTGCGCCTCAAGGCGCCGGAGGACCAGGCCGCGTTCGCCGCGCTCGGCGCCGACGCCGCGCTGGTCGCGGCGTACGGGCTGATCCTACCCAAGCCCGTCCTGGCGGCGCCGCGGCTCGGCTGCGTCAACATCCACGCCTCGCTCCTGCCGCGCTGGCGCGGCGCCTCGCCCATCCAGCACGCGATCCTGGCGGGCGACGCGGAGACCGGCATCACCATCATGCAGATGGACGAGGGGCTCGATACCGGGCCGATCCTTATGCAGGACCGGTTGCCGATCCCGCCGACCGCGACGGCGGCCGGGCTGCACGACCTCCTCGCCTGGATGGGCGCGCGGCTGATCGTTCCCGCACTCGACGGGCTCGCCCGCGGCACGCTCAAGCCCCGCCCTCAGCCGGCGGAGGGGGCGACCTACGCGCCCCGCCTCACGCGCGAGGACGGCGCGCTCGATTTCACCCGCCCGGCGGAGGAGGTGTACCGGCGCGTGCGCGCCTTCGATCCGTGGCCCGGCGCCTGGTTCGTCCACGGGGGCGAGCGCATCAAGGTGCTGGCCGCGGGGCTGGTGCCGGACGCCGAGGCCGCGCCCGGCACGGTGCTCGCCGACCCGCAGTTCGGCGCGCTGGTGATCGCGTGCGGGGAGGGCGGGCTCCGCGTTACCCACCTCCAGCGGGAAGGCAAGCCCGCGCGCGACGCCGCCGACTTCCTGCGCGGCTATCCGCTCCCGCCCGGGACGAGGTTCGGGTGACCCGGTGGCGGATCACGGTGGAGTATGACGGCACGCCGTTCGTGGGGTTCCAGCGCCAGACGAACGGGCCCAGCGTGCAGGCCGCGCTGGAGGCTGCGATCGAGAAATTCTCCGGCGAGGCGGTGACGGTCCAGTGCGCCGGCCGCACCGACGCGGGCGTGCATGCGCGGGGCCAGGTCTGCCATTTCGAATTGGAGCGGGACCGCACGGCGGACACGGTGCGCGACGCCATCAACGCCCATCTGCGGCCCGCGCCGGTCGCGGTGCTCGACGCCGCCGAAGCACCGGCCGACTTCCACGCCCGCTTCTCAGCGCGCGGGCGCGAATATCTCTACGTCATCGTCAACCGCCGCGCGCCGCTGGCACTGGCGGCGAACCGCGCCTGGCTGGTTCAGGCGCCGCTCGACGCCGATGCGATGCACGCAGCCGCCCAGCGCCTGGTCGGCAAGCACGATTTTTCGACCTTCCGCGCGGCGGAGTGCCAGGCGCGCTCGCCGGTCAAGACGCTCGACGCGCTGGACGTGACCCGCGAAGGCGAGGAGATCCGCATCGAGGCCCGTGCCCGCTCGTTCCTGCACCATCAGGTGCGCAACATGGTCGGCACGCTCAAGCTGGTGGGCGAGGGCAAGTGGACGGCGGACGACGTGTCCGCTGCCCTCGAAGCCCGCAACCGCGCGGACGGCGGCCCGACGGCCCCGGCCTGCGGGCTCTATCTGACGGCGGTGCAGGTATGGGGAGGGCGCTTAGCCGCCCTCGCAATGACGGTTTGAGTTCGGGCCGGCTCGCCTGCGAGTCAGTCGACCGCGGCCATGCCGCCGGCGAGTTCGCGCTTCAGGAGGTGCCATATCTGCTGGCGGTAGCGGACGAACGCCTCGCTCGCCTTCAGCTCCTCGTCGTTCGACCAGCGCGGGCGCGGCAGATCGACGTCGATGGTGGTGACGATCTTTCCCGGCCGCGCGGAGAACATAATGATCCGGTCCGAGAGGAAGATCGCCTCGTCCACGCTGTGGGTGACGAACACCACCGTCTTGCGGTCGAGCTCGAGAAGCTTCAAGAGCTCGATCTGCATCAGCTCGCGGATCTGCGGATCGAGCGCGCCGAACGGCTCGTCCATGAACAGATAGTCGGGCGCGACGCTGAGCGCGCGGGCGAGCCCGACCCGCTGCTTCATCCCGCCCGAAAGCTGGTGCGGGAAATAGCCGCCGAAGGTGTCGAGCCCGACGAGCTTGAGCGTGTCGAGCGCGCGCTGGCGTCGCTCGCCGCGCTTGACTCCCTGCACCTCGAGCGCGAACTCGACGTTCTTGCGCGTCGTGCGCCAGGGCAGGAGATTGAACTCCTGGAACACCATGGCGCGGCTCGCTACGGGACGGCGCACCCGCTCGCCGTCGATGCGCACCTCGCCGGCCGCGGGCGTCACCAGCCCGTCGAGGATGCGGAGCAACGTGGTCTTGCCGCAGCCCGACGGGCCGAGGAGGGAGACGAACGTCCCGGCCTCCATCGTGCAGGACACGTTGTCGAGCACGTGCAGCGGCGCGTCGTTCGCCCGCGGAAAGGCGTGGCTGACGCCGGTGACTTCGATCACGCGATCACTCCAAGTTCATTCGTGCTGGGTCATCCACGGTGCGATCCGTCGCTCGGCCCAGCGCAGCATCGAGTTGAACGCGATACCCGCGCCGGCCAGCAGCACCACGCCGACGAAGATCATCGTCGTGTCGTAGGCTGCACCCGCCTGGAAGATCAAATAGCCGAGCCCCGCCGTCGCGGCGTAGAGCTCGGCGACCACCACCATGATCAGGATTCGCCCGATGGCGAGACGCATACTGGCGATGATGAAGGGCAGCGCCGCGGGCAGGATGACCTTCCACAGAATCTCCGCCTCGTTGGCGGTGAAGGACCGCGCGGTCTCGACCAGGCGGCGGTCGACGTTGGCGACGCCCGCCTCGGTGTTGATGACCACCACGAACACGCCGCCGAGGAACACCAGCGCGACCTTCGAGGCGACGCCGATCCCGAGCCAGATGATCAGAAGCGGCAGGAACGCGACGATGGGCGAGGAGTACTGCGCCATGATGAACGGCTCGAGCGTGTCGCGCGCGAGCCTGACGCGGCCCATCAGCATGCCGACCGGCACGCCGACCGCCACCGAAAGCACGAAGCCCCAGGCCGCCACCTCGCCCGAGGCGAAAATGTGCGGCCAGATCGAGCCGTCGGCGAACACCTCGTACAGCCGGTCGGCGATGTCGAACGGGCTCGACAGGAACAGCTTGTTCACCGCGCCGGACGAGACGGCCCACTGCCACGCGCCGAGGAACAGGACGACGGCGATGGTGCGCGTGATCGCGGTGCGGTGGCCGCGCCACAGCGTCGCGCCCAGCCCGGCGTTCCGCGGGGTCAGAAGGAGGTGGCCGGGCCCGGCGTTCGCGAGGTTCGATCGTGCCATGGTCCTACCCCTTCGGCTTCCAGCCCGCTGCGTCGAGCTCGCGGTTGATCTCGTCGAGGAGGGAGAAGTCGAACACCTGCTGGGGCGTCGGGCGTTTCGCTTCGGGGATCTTCAGAAGGTCGGCGCGCACGTCGATTTCCTGCTGCTGCACGGCGACCGGGATGGTGCCGTCCTTGGTCGCGCCCTCGGTCGAGGACTTGTAGCCGACGGCGAAGGCGGCGCGCGGCATCTTCGGGTTGCGGCGGTGCACCGCGTCGATCGCCGCGTCGGGGTCGGCGAACATGAGCCGCCGCCCCTTGATCAGCGCGCGCAGGAAGCGCTTGGCGAGCGGTCGCTCGTCCGTCAGCACCTTGTCGCTCGACGCCGCGCCGCCGACGACCATCTGCACCTCGGCCGACGGGTCGGCGACCATGTGCATCTTGGGGTCCTTCTGCGCCTGGACGACCTCGTCCATGGTCAGCGAGGCGGCGGCGAGCGCGCCGGACAGGACGCCCGCAAGGCGCGCGCCGCCGAACCCCATCGGCACATAGGACACGCCCTGGGGGTCGAGGTGATGGGCCCGCATCACCATGCGGACCGCGAGCTCGTGCGTGTCGCCGCGCGAGACGACGCCGACGCGCTTCCCCTCGAGGTCGGCGGGACCCTTCATCGCCGCGTCGCCCGACCAGATCTGATAGGCCGGGTGGTCCTGCGAGACGAACACCAGCTTCAACGGCGCGCCGCGCAGGATGGCACTGATCGCCGAGCCGGGCGAGCCGGTGAACTGCAGATCGCCCGACATCAGCGCCGGCGTCGCGGTGCCGCCGCCGGCCTTGACGATCTCGACGTCCAGCCCCTCGTCCTTGAAGTAGCCCTTGTCCGCGGCCAGGAAATACATCGCATAGGCCGGGATCAGGACCGGGATGGTCACCTTCACCTTGTCGGCGGCGCGGGCAGGCGCGGCGGCAAGCGTCGCCGCGAGGGCAGCGACGAGCGCGCCGCGGCCGAGAGCCTCAATCATCCTTAGTTTCCCTTTCCCGCGTTGCGCGGCGGACAGGCCCGCGCGTCAGGGCGCGGGCTTCCAGTGCGCCGCCGCCAGCTCCTGCGCCACCTCGTGCGCCAGGCGAAAATCGTAGATCTTGTCGAGCGGCGGCACCTTGTCCTTCGGCACGTGGATGAGCTGGGCGCGCAGCGACGCCTCCTGCTCCTGCAGGTCCTTGGAGATCGTGCCGTCCTCGGTACGGGTCGACATGGTCGAGGCGTAGGTTTGGTCGATCGAGCCGCGCTTGGTCTTCGGGTTGTATTTCTGCAGCACGTCGACCGTCTTCTCGCGGAACGCCGCGCTGTAGGCGAGCCCCTTCTCCACCGCGCGCAGGAAGCGCTTGATGCGGTCCGGGTTCTTGGCGATGGCCTCGGCACTGACGGCAACACCGGTCAGCGGCATCTTCACCTTGTTATAGGTGTCGTAGATCATGTGCGCGGCGCCGACCTTGCCCGACTTCTTCAGCCGGTCGACGTCGATCGGCGCCAGCACGGCCGCGGCCAGCGTCTTGGCCGTGACGGCGGCGAGCCGCGCGTTGCCGTAGCCGAGCGGGGTGTAGCTCACGCTGTTCGGGTCCATGCCCGCGCGCGTCAGCACGATGCGCACGGCGATCTCCAGCGTGTCGCCGCGCGAGATGATGCCGATCGACTTGCCCTTGAGGTCCTGGACCGACTTGATATCGGGCGACGTCGCCCAGATCTGGTAGTCGATCCGGTCCCACGGGTAGTAAATGACGCGGAGCGGCGCGCCGCGCAGGATGGCGCTGACCGCGGCGGAGCCCGAAGTCGAGAAATCGACGCTGCCCGAGATCAGCGCGGGGGTCGCGGTGCCGCCGCCGGCCTTGATGACCTCGACGTCGAAACCCTCGTCCTTGAAGTAGCCCTTCTCGATCGCGACCATGTAGGGCGCGTAGTTGACCGACGACGCGGCCATCGTGATCTTGATCTTCTCCGCCGCCTGCGCCGCGCCCGGATGGGCGGCGAACAGGGCGGCGCCGACGAGGGCATGGATCGCCGGGCGGAATGCGTGCCTCACCTGCGTTTCTCCCTGGTTTCTCGGCTTGATGCGCCGTTTGCCAAACTCTAGTGGACCGGCCGGGACCGCGCAACTCAAGACGCGCCGAGCGCGGGCCTGACGGTGCCGAGCAGCGCCTCGGACTGGCCGGCGAAGTCCTCCGATGCGATGCGCATGACGACGCCGGTCATCCCCGCCGCCGCATAGGCCTTCAATTCGGCCGCGACCTCGGCGGGCGTGCCGAAGATCGGCGTGTAGGTGTTGCCCAGCCGCTCGCGCGGGCGGCGGAAGAAGCCCTCCATCCAGTCCCAGCCCTCCGCTCGCGCCTTGTCGCCGTCGGCGTCGACCCGGAACGTCGCGTACAGCACCGACGGGTCGAGTGGCGGGGTGCGGCCGTACGCGCGCGCGTAGCCGGCGATGGCGCCGCGTGTCTCGGCGAAAACCTCGGGCGTCGGGCCGGTGGAGACCCAGCCGTCGCCGAGGCGCGCGACCCGTCGCAGCGCCGGCTCGGCCCCGCGGCCGCTGGTGGCGAGCCAGATGGGGATCGCCGGCTTCTGCACCGGGCGCGGCAGGATGCCCTCGTCTTCGAGCCGGAAATAGCGCCCCTCGTACGTCACCTTGTCCTCGGTCCACAGGCGCCGGCAGATCTCGATGGTCTCGCTGAGGCGCCCCGCCTTCTCGCCGGCGGGCACGCCGCACGCCTCGAACTGGCGCGACATGTAGGGTGCGACCGGCCCGGGGGCACCGCCGATGCGCAGCCGGCCGTTGGAGATGACATCGACGGTCGCGAGCGCATGGGCCAGCGGCACCGGGTGGCGCAGCGACATCATCAGCGGCACGGTGCCGATCTTCACGGTCCTGGTCGCCATCGCCAGCGCCGCCATCAGGGTCAGGCAGTCGCCGCGCGCGCGCTCCAGGATGGTGATGCTGTCGCCCAGCCAGATCTCGTCCCAGCCCAGCCGCTCGGCCTCGGCCGCGTCGCGCCAGAGCGAGGAGAAGTCAGCGTGCTGGGCGTCGCGGATCAAATGGCGCGTGTGCAGCAGAAGACCGAACGCGATCCCGCTCACCCGACCGCTCCGATCGTCGTGCGCAGCGTGCCGATCTTCTCGATCTCGCACTCCATGACGTCGCCCGGCTTCAACCACCAATCGCCGCCCTTATGCCCGGCGGCCACACCGCCCGGCGTGCCGGTGCCCAGCAGGTCGCCGGGCGCGAGCCCGATGCGCGACCAGTGGGCGATCTGCTCGTCGATCTTGTACATCATCAGCGAGGCCGGCCCGTCCTGGCGCGTCTCGCCGTTGATGCGGGTCTTGAGCTTGAGCGCCAGCGGGTCGCCCACCTCGTCCGGCGTGCACAGCACCGGCCCAAGCGGCGAGAAGCCGGGGAAGTTCTTGCCCAAACAACCGAACGCGCCACCCTGGTCGTACTCGCCGCGATACATGTCGCGATCGGTGATGTCGTTGTAGACGGTGTAGCCGAACACGTGGCCCATCGCGTCCGCGCGCGCCACGTCGCGCGCAGGGCGGCCGATGACGACGGCCAGCTCCACCTCGTAGTCCATGTGCTTCGTCTCGGGCGGAAATCGCACCGTCTCGTCCGGCCCGACCACGGTGGAGGCGAACTGCACGTGGGCGATGGGCAGACCCGGCTGGTTCGAGCCGGGCGAACGCTGCATCTCCTGCTGGTGGGACCAGTAGTTCTTGCCGGCGGCGATGAAGTTGCGCGGCCGAAGCGGCGCCATGAGGCGCACCGCAGCCGTGTCGAACAGGATCGTCTCGCCGCGCGGGCCGGCGGGCACGTCGCCCTTCGCCCGCGTCTCTTCGGCGAAGGCGAGCGCGCGCCCGGCGGCGTCGAGGGAGATCTGCCCGCCGTCGATGAAGGCGCGCGCCTCGGGCGGCGCCATCGCCGCGGCCAGCACGCGGGCGCGTTCGGCGGAAATTTCGCGCGCCAGCGCGGCGGCGAACCCGCCCTCGACGTCGAGAATGCGCCCGTCGCCCATCAGCACGCCGAACCGCGCGATCCCCGTCGTCTGGTAAGTCACGAAGCGCATGGATGTTCTCCCTCAGCAGGCGACGCGCGCGCGCAGCGTCCCGATCGGCGCGCAGGACACCTCGATCGTGTTGCCGGGCGCGATCGGGATCGGCGAATCGACCGCGTTGCCGGCGCGCGGCAGGGCCATCGCGGCGCCGATGCCGACCAGGTCGCCCGCCTCCAGCCCGGCGCGCGACCAGGCGGCGACCGCCTTGGTCACGCTGTGCGCGAGGTCAGCGACGGCGAAGCGCTGGCGTTCGACGCCGTCGATGGAAAGCGCGATCTCGGTCGCGGGATCGAGCGCGCGCGGCGCGGCAAGCCACACGGTTGGCCCCAGCGGCGAAAGGTTCGCGCGGTTCTTGGCGAACAGATTGTTACGGGTCTTCGCCTCCTCGTCGGAGATCGTGCGGTCGGTCACCTCGGCCATCAGGGTGAAGCCCGCCACGGCGCGCGCCGCCTCCGCCGCCGACGCCCGCGTCACCGGCCGGCCGATCACCGCGACCAGCACCGCCTCCACGTCATAGGCCGCGCCCGGATCGGGCAGGCGGATCGTGGCGTCAGGATCGGCGAAGGCACTGGCGAACTTGGAGAACCCGACCACCATCTTGGCCTGCAGCCGCTCGTTGGACCGCGCCAGCGCCTCGCGCCCCTCGGTCAGCAGCATCTTTGCGTCCGGGCCGGCCGGTCGGCAAAGCCGCGGCGCGGCGATGCCATCGGCGCCGTCGAGCGCGCGCGCGAGCCGCTTCTTCTGGCTGCCGGGAAGCGCCGCGAGGAACGCGAGCACCGCCGCCAGATCGTCCGGCGGCGGTGCGTCCGCGATGCCGGCGGTTGCCAAGGCGCGGTCGAGTTCGCGCCACGCCCCGTCCTGGCGCACGACGACGCGGTTCTCGATCAGGAATGGCGCCGGAAGTGCGGCGCAGCCAAGCTCCATGTGTCCCCCTCGGTTCGGTGCCGAAGTGTAGAGCCGGGAATGCGCCATCGGCAAGCTTGCCCGCGCGGCTTCGGCAGCGGATACTTTCGGCCTCGGCGCAGGAGGGTTCGATGGCGGAAATTTTGGGGATCGGCTGCACGCACCGGCCGGTGATGATGGGCCCGGACGAGGGCTGGACACGCTTCATCAAGATCGCGCTCGACGATCCCGGCATGCCGGAGGCGTGGAAGGACCAGTCGCGCTGGCCGGAGCGCATGCGGGAGGAACTCGCCAACGATTTCGGCGTCGCCGAGGCGGGCCGCCAGCGCCAGCTTTTCCGCAAGCATTTCGCCGAGGCGCGCCAGGCCATCGAGGACTTCAAGCCCGACGTGATCGTCATGTGGGGCGACGACCAGCTCGAGAATTTCCGCGAGGACCTGATCCCGCCCTTCGCCGTGATGGCCTACCAGGACCAGACGATCCTGCCTTGGCTCGAGCGCAAGAACGACAAGAACCCCTGGGGCGAACCGATCGATTTCGAATACCGCGTGCACGGCCACAAGGACGCCGGCAAGTACCTCGCCAAGGGACTGATCGAGCTCGGCATTGACATGCCCTACGGATACAAGCCGCTGCACCACCCGCTGGCGCACGCCTTCAAGAACACCATCCTGCTCTTGGACGACGACCGGGTAGGCTTCGACTGGCCGGTGGTTCCGTTCCATGTGAACTGCTACGGACGCCGGGTGATCGCCGCGGGCGGGCTGCGCCTGCCGCTCGACATGCGCGACCGGATCATGGACCTCGATCCCCCCTCGCCCAACCCTTCGCGCTGCATGGAGGTGGGCGCGGCCGTCGCCAAGGTGATGGCGGAAAGCCCCTACCGCACCGTGTTGATGGCCTCGTCGAGCTGGTCGCACTCGTTCCTGACCGAGAAGCATTACCAGCTCTGGCCCGACGTCGACGCCGACAAGCGGCTCTACCAGGCGCTGGTCGCGGGCGATTACGACACGTTCCGCGCCACCACGACCGACCAGATCGAGGAGTCGGGCCAGCACGAGATGCTCAACTGGTTCACCTTCCTCGGCGCGATGGAGGAGCTGGGCCGCAAGCCGGACGCCGCCACCTTTCTCGAGACCTACGCGTTCGTGTCGTGCGCGGTGTTCGCCTACTACAATCCGTAAACGGGGAGGAATTCATGGACGCGACGGAACGCCAGGCCATCGTCGCCGAATGCCGCAACCTGGTGATCGAGCTGGTGCATCTCGGCGACCACGGCGAGATCGAGAAGGCGGTCGACCTGTGGATCCCCGACGGCACGTGGATCCGCGGCGGCAAGCCTTTCACCGGCCGGGCCGAGCTGGTCGAGTCGTTCAAGCGCGGCACGGAGACGACGGTCATCCGCCACATCGTCACCGACACGCGGGTGAAGGTGATCGATTCCGACCATGCCGAGGCGGTGTCCTACTACCTCGCGATCAACCACGACCCGAAGACCAAGGACTACAAGCTGCCGCTTCCGCTCGAGCCGTTCAGCATGGGCGAGTGGCACGACAGCTATGTCCGCACGGCGCAGGGCTGGCGCTTCGCCCGCCGCGAGGTGAAGCGCATCTTCCAGCGTGTGGGCGGGGGGCATTGAGGGGACGGCGCGTCGAGAATCGCGTCCGCTTGAAGAGCTGCTCGGGGACGGCGCGGATGACCGCCATGACGAGCCGCCAGCGGCCCTTGGCGTAGACCACGTTGCGCTTCCGGGCGATGGCCTTGGCGACGATCACCGCCACCTCCTCCGGCGTCGCGGTCAAGGGGCGGGCAGGTTCATCCCCTCGGTCATGCGTGTGCGGACGAAGCCGGGCTTCACGGTCGCCACGTGCACCCCCTTGCGGGCGAGGCGCGCGCGCAGGCCGGACAGGAACGCCGCGAAGCCCGCCTTCGCGGCGCCGTAGACGTAGTTGCTGGCCCGCCCGCGGTCGCCCGCGACCGAACCGACGCCGACGATGGTGCCGGACCCGCGTGCCTCCATTCGGTTGGCCAGCCCCGCGAGCAGGCGTGCGGGACCGGTGAAGTTGGCGGCGTACACGCGCGCGGCGGCGTCGAGATCGCGCTCGCTCTCCGCCTGGTCGCCGAGAAGCCCGACCACGCACACCACGACGTCGGGCAGGCTCGGCAGCGCATCGAGCATCGCTGCCCCGCTCGCGTCGTCCAGCACGTCGAACACGTGGCGACTCACCATCGCGTTGCAGCGCACCTCGATGTCGCGCGCGTCGCGCTCCAGCCGTTCCGCGTCGCGCGCGGCGAGCTGCAGCGTATAGCCTTCGTCGGCGAAGCGGATGGCGACGGCCCGGCCGATGTCCGACGTGGCGCCCAGGATCAGGGCGGTCTGTCCCGCCCCGCTCACAGCGCGAGCCTCCGCGACAGGGACGACGCGAACTTCGCCTGCGCGCCCGTTTCGACGCGCAGCGCCTCGAACCCGCCGATCCGGTCGTAGCCTAGCGCGCAGCGCATCGGGCGCGAGCCGCGCGTCCTTGGCCAGATAGACGCGCCCGCCATGCGCGGCGGTGAGGCGGTCGAGCTCGGCGAGGAGCGCCAGCGTGCCGCTTCGCATCGGGAAGTCGAGCGCCAAGGTGTAGCCCTCCATCGGGAAGGAGAGCGGCCCCTCGCCCTCGCCGCCGAGCAGCTTCAGGACCGCGAGGAACGAGCCCGCGCCCGAGCCGGCGATCCGGTCGAGAAGCGCCGCGAGGCCCCGCGCGCTTTCCGCCTTCGGCAGCACGCACTGGTATTGCACGAAGCCTCGCCGGCCGTAGAGCCGGTTCCATTCGCGCAACCGGTCGAGCGGGAAGAAGAAGCGGTCGTAATGGACAACGCGCGTCCTCGCGCCCATCGAACCGGCGGCGTAGTAGGCGGCGTTGAACGCGCGCACGGTCGCGCCGTTGAGCAGGGCCGCCGGCGCGTCGCAGGGGATGCGCCGCCCGCCCTTGCGGTGGGGGACGAGCGGCCGGCCGCTGAGCCTCGCCGTCAGATCGGCGCGCGCGAGGTGCGCCCCGCGCGAGACCAGCGCCCGGCCGCGCCGCCGCCCGCGTGCCAGGCAGTCGATCCAGGCGACCGAGTAGGGCCAGTCCGCCGACTCCTCGAACAACGCCATGGCGTGGTCGAGGTCGCGCGCCACAAGCGTCTCCTCGCGCAAATACGCGGTCTCGACCGGGATCAGGCGGAATGCGGCGGAGAGGATCACCCCGGTCAGCCCCATGCCGCCCTGGGTGGCGCGGAAGAGCTCGGGACTCGCCGTGCGGCTGCAAATGCGCGCGATGCCGTCGGCGCCGAGAAGGGTCACGCTGTCGACGTGGCGGCCGAACGTGCCGGCCCGGTGGTGGTTCTTGCCGTGCACGTCGGCGGCGATCATGCCGCCCACGGTAACGAACTTGGTGCCCGGCATCACCGCCGGGAACCAGCCGCGCGGCACGAACCGCTCGAGGATGTCGGCGAGCAGCACGCCGGCCTCGCACTCGAGCCGGCCGGTCGCGGTGTCGAACGCGCGGAACCGGTCCATCCCGCGCATCATCAAGGTCAGATCGGGGTTCAGCGCGGCATCGCCGTAGGCGCGGCCGTTGCCGCGCGCGATCGCGCTGGGCGCGGCGGCGAGCCAGCTTGTGAGGTCGGCGGCGTCGCGGCACGACGCCGTCCGGCAGTCGATCACCGGATAGCGTCCCCACCCGGCGAGCCTCACGGCATCCCCTGGCGGAACACGAAGCGGCGGTCGAGCCGGTACTTCGTCGCGTAGCCGATGGTGAGGCCGACCGCTGCGCCCACGTAGCGGAGCCATTCCTGCGGCCCGAGCGCGGCGAAGGCGAGCTCGGTCGCCCAGAAGATGGCCGTCGTCACCGCCCCCATGACCGTATAGAGGGTGAACTTCACCGAATGGCCGCGGAGCGACCGGGTCCGGTCATAGAAGATGTATTCCTTGTCGAGCACGTACTTGGTCACCAGCCCTGTCGCGGTGCCGAGCAGCATCGCCATGGGCAGACTGTATCGCCCCGCGTAGGCCAGCGCGGACACATACTGCGTGCCGATGTTCACCGCGGTCGAGATCGCGGCGAAGGCGGCATAGCGGAGCGTGAGCGCGGCGGGCGACAGCATCACAGCGCGGCGGCGAAGACCGCGATCGCGCAAAAAGCGACGAGGCGGCTCGCCCTGTCGCGCACGGCGAACACCACCGGATCGTCGTCGACCAGGCCGCGATTTGCCAAAAGCACGATCCGCCCCAGCCAGTAGAGCAGCAGCGGGCAGAGGAGCCACAGCATGTCGGGCCGCGTGTACTGGGCCCCGACCTGCGGGCTGTTGATATAGAGCGCCAGAACGAGGACCGCGGCGAAGCTGGACGCGCCCGCCAGCGCCGCCAGGACCGGCAAATCCTCCACCGCATAGGACCGGCCGCTCGACCGGTCCTGCCCGGCAATGCGCAGGCCGATCAGCTCGCGCAGCCGCTTCACGATGGCAAGCGCTAGGAAGATGAAGATCGAGAACGCCAGGAACCAGTGCGAGATCGCGACCGACACCGCCACGGCGCCCGCCAGGACCCGCACGGTGTAGAGCGTCGCCAGGGTCACCACGTCGATGAAGGTCTTGCGCTTCAGGTGCAGCGAGTAGGCCGCCGTGATGGCGAGGTAGGCCGCGATCATGCCGGCGAGGGACGCCGACACCGCGAAGGCGCCGGCAAGCCCCGTCACGATCATCGCAACCGCCAGGGCGGCGGCCGGGATCACCGGAAGGCGGCCGCTGGCCAGCGGCCGGTGGCGCTTCGTCGGGTGCGCCCGGTCGTGCGGCAAATCGAGGATGTCGTTGAACACGTACGTGCCCGAGGCGCAGAAGCTCAGCGCGAAAAAGGCGATGGTCGCGGCCAGCAGCGACGGCGCGTCGGCGACGTGGGCCGCCGCCATCGGCGCGAACACCAGAAGGTTCTTGATCCACTGGTGCGGGCGCAACGCCCGCAGATAGTCGCGGGCCGCGGCGGTGCGTGCGGGCAGGAACTCGGCGTCGGGGTCGACAGCCCGCACCTTCGCGGCGAAGCCGGGTCCGGCGCCCACCGCGATCGCATGGCGTGCCGCTTTCCACACCGCGAGGTCGCGCCGCTCGTCGCCGACATAGTCGAACCCGCCCGCGCCGAACGCCGCCGAAAGCGCCCGCGCCTTGGCGGCGCCGGCGAGGTTCTCGCACCCGTCCGACGCGAAATGCCCGTCGGCGCCGACGAACGCGGCGAGCGGCGCGACAAGGCGCTCGTCCGAGGCCGAGGCGAGGTAGACCGGCCGCCCCTCGGCCTGCGCCGCGGCGATCCGCGCGGTCACCGACGGCTCGAGCACCAGCGAAGCCGGCTCGACCGGCGCGGCCTCGGCCAGTCGACGCTTGAAGCCGGCGCGGCCACGAGCGAGCCAGAACGGAAGCGCCAGAAGCTTGAGGGGGCGCGTTCCGGCCAGCCGCGCGACGCCTTCGGCCAGCAGGTCGCCGCGGATCAGCGTGCCGTCGACGTCGACGATCAGCGGCACCGGGCTCCGGCTCAGGGCCTTTTCGGCGGGCTGCATGCGGCGTTCCCTGCCTTGGGCTGGCGGACCACCACCGTCCGACCGAGACATTAATACACCGAAAACGGCCGCGGCCGCGCGGCCGCGCGCGCGGTGCGTCAGCCGTGCAGCTCGCTGCGCTGCTTGGCGGCGGCGGGGGCCCCCGCTTTCTGCTCGTCGGCGATCTGCCGCCAACGATAGGGCGCGAGGTCGACAGCCGGATGTATTTTTCCGCAGGACTTGCAGGTGCGCAATGCCGCGTCGGCGTTGAACGCAGTGCAGGCTTCGAGATACCCCTCCTGCGCCGGCATGGCATTGAGGTCGAAGACCGTGCGGTGAAGCTCCGCCCCGCAGCCGTCGCAGAACCAGGCCACGCCCTCGCGGTCCGACTCGGGCAGCTTGTAGCGCAGATGGATCGACTCGCCGGCGGGCGCGATGCGATGCGGCGTTCCGGCGGGGATGTAGATGAAATCGCCGAGCGCGTAGGCCTGGCGCAGCACGGGCGCGTCCTTGTACTCCACCTCGCCCGTCCCCGACATGGTCACCAGCACCGAATCGTGCTGGCAGATCAGATAGAAGGGCTGGCGCCGGTCGTTGCGGCTCATGTGGACCTGCAGGTCGACGTCCGCCGGCAGCATCGGCCGCTCGTCGTAAGGGCCGGCATTCTTCGCCTCGTCATAGGCGAAAAAGACCAGTTGGCGCGCCATGGTGGCCTACTCCGCTGCGGGCTTGGGCGGGGCCGCGGCAGCCGCCAGCTCGGAACTCGACCGACTCCTGCGCCAGGCGGACGATCTCGGCCTGGCGGACATAATGGTCCCAGCCCCAGTCCTCGATCGGGAAAGGCGGGTTCTTATGGCCGCAATGCTTGCAGTGGCGCGCCTCTTCGTTCTCGTTGAAGCGCCGCGTCGTCTCGTAGGTCTCCAGGATGGTGAGGAACGGCATGTGGCCGCCCGTCGCGCTGGGGCCGGTGCCGCGCTTGGGCGGCGTCGCATCGACCTCCTCGATATAGAGGCGACGGCCGCACTTCTCGCAGGCGAAGCGGTATTCCTCGCGCTGTTTCTCCCCGATCGCCTGGCGCTGGGTGATGGTGGTGACGCGGAGGCTCCCTTCGTCCTCGGGGTCCTCGAACGGCGCGCCGACCTGGTGGAGCTTCGGCCCGACCCGCACCATGCCCGCGCGGCCGCGCCCGCCCTTGGCGCCGAACATGATGACCACCTCGTCCACCGTGTTGAAGTGCTGGAACTTGCCGAAGCGCTTGCCGGGCCCGCCGCGGAAGGTGGCGACGCAGGGCACGATGGAGCCCTCGTCGAGGTAGGGGAACATCGGCGCCAGGGTGGAGACGTTGATCTGCGCGAAGCGGAAGACGTTGGTCTTCATCGGCTCGCGGCCCTTCTCGGGCGGCGGGATGGTCAATGGCGCGCGGTCGGTCACATTCGCCTCCCTAGGGATGGATCAGGTCCGACGTGTTCTTCACCAGGAACTGCTCGTGACGCTTGAGGAAGTCGTCGACCAGCTCGGCCGTTGCCTCGGGCCGGTCGGCATCGATGGCATGCGCGGCGTCGTACACCATGACCAAATGGCAGTTGGGCAGCGCGGCGCGGTAGAGGTCGCCGCCGGCCGGCGGGGTCACGGGATCGGACGTGCCGAACAGCACCAGGACCGGCATGGAGAGGGACGCAAGCCGCGCCTCGAACGCCGGGTCGCGCGGCGGGCCGAGCAGCCGGTCCGACAAAGCGCGCTGCTTTTCCATCACGCCGGGCGCGGGCGGCGCGGCGGGCGGCTGACGCTCCGGGTGGGCGTAGAGCATGGCCCGCGCCTCGGCCGGCGAGACATGCGTCGGCGGGGTCGTCTGGCCGAGCCGGATCGCGGCGGGCGAGATCAGCACGATGGCGGGCACCGCCTCGGGATCGAGCAGCGCCATCCACAGCGCGACCTTCGAGCCGAACGACGTGCCCATCAGGTTGTAGCGGGTGACGCCGATGGCGGCGACCGCCGCGTTCATGGTGGCGGCCAGCTCCTCCATCGACTTCGACCGGTCGTTGGCGGGCGACTCGCCGAAGCCCGGCACCTCGAAGGCGATCACGCGGTTGGTGGCGGCGAGGAGGTCGTGCGTGCCCGAAAGCCTGAGGCCGCCGCCGCCATGCAGGCAGACCAGCGGCTCGCCCGTGCCCGCCTCCTGATAGCGGATGCGGAACCCGTCCGCCTCGACGAATTTTTCGGCGAACGCGACGCCGGGGATGACGGGCGCGACGGCCTTGGGCTCTGGCATCTTCCACCTTTCGCACGGACGCAGGCCCGAAGTATATCGCGGCCGCCGGTCCGCGCCACAAACTTCGTTACCGAAGGACGGCTTGCGGTGCGCGCGCGAAGGGGGCTAGGCTCGGCGCGGCATGGCGACGCCTCGCGCGGAAAGGATCGCGATGAAACGCAGGAAGAGCTTTTCGAGCTTCGAGGAGGCGCCCCGGCGCGGCCCGTACGACGAGTATCCGATGCTGCCGCCCGGCATCGACCCGCAGCTCTGCCTGTCGCGCAACGACGTGCCGCAGCCCTTCTACCTGGTCTGCGAACACGACACGATCCTGTTGCAGATGTCCGGGACGGGCCGGCTCTATCTGCGCGAGTCGCCCGTCCTCTACCACAAGGTCGCGCCGGGCGATTTCGTCTACGTCCCGGCCGGCATGCCGAGCCGCTACGTCCCCGACACCGAGTCCATCCAGATCCGCTACAAGGCCGAGCATCCGGGCCTCGAAGGCGTCACCTGGTACAGCGAGGCGACCGGCGCGCGCGCCGGCACCATCGTGTGGGACACCGCGGTCGAGCTGCCGCAGGAGGGGTATCTTCGCGCCTGCAACGCGTTCAACGCCGACCCCGCGCTGCGAAGCTGCGCCGCGACCGGGGAGACGCTGGCGCCCCTCGACCTCGCGCCCTTCCGCTGGCGCCAGGCAGCGGACGAGCTGCGCGCCGAGGGCGCCGACCCAGCCGACGCGCAAACCGGCCGGACGCTCGCTATCGCGCCGCCCGACGGGACGAAGGAGCCGCTTAAAGTCAACGCCTTCGCCTTCGCGCGCGTGGCCACGACGATGCTGACGCCGATGTTCCCCTATCTCAGCCCGGGCTCGATCGTTCCCTGCACCTCGTTGAGCCGCGGCGGGCCTTATCGCGAGATGGGCCATTTCGTGCACTACAACTCGCTCGACGAGGTGAACGTCAACCTCGGCAACCGCGATTTCTATGCCAAGGTCGGCCACGTGCGCGTCGGGCCGAACACGCATGGCGTCGGCGCACGCCAGCACGATCCCGACGCCAAGGACGAGGCGATGCTGTCGCTCTCGGTCATCACTCAGCGCCATCCGATCGGCGAGAAGACGGAAGAGGCGTTCATCCAGACCTGCCGGTCGTGCAACCACGTGCTCTATCGCTACGAAAAGAACGTCGACTATTCGGACCCGTCGGTCGACCCGCTGCGCGCGTTCGTGTCGATCTGCGAGTCCTCGCTGGCCGCCGAACGCTTCAACGACGACGACAAGCTGCGCACCTGCCCCGAATGCGGCACAGTGAACGAGGCATTTCCGTTCTGGAGTTGGGGTTGGAAGGAGTACCGGACGCGCACCGAGGCCGTCGAGGTCGCGCGGTCGAGCCTGGTTGCGGCGGCGCGCACGACAGAGACGGCCAAGACCGCGGCGGAATAGGGTGCATTGGCGTCGACTCCTGAACCCGAGTGCCGAGACATCATCCGTTACGAACAACATCCGTTCGCTCTGAGTAGCCCCGCGTAGCGGGGCGTATCGAAGGGCGAGAGTGGCACCATCGCGTGGCTTCGTCCTTCGATACGCGGCCCTTCGCGAGCTCAGGGCCGCTACTCAGGACGAACGGACCAGTGTGAAAGAGAGCCATGAAAGCCGCGTACTTCGCCTCCGTCTTCTACCAAGGCCAGTCGTCCAAGGGCTGGCCGACCCCGGCCGCCGTCTACGACCACGCAACGGCGCGCGCGTCGATGCAGACCGCGCTCGACCAGTTCCGCCTGGCCGACGAAGTGGGGTTCGACTGGGTGACGGTGGCCGAGCACCATTTCGGCCCGATCGGACTCACCCCCAACCCGATGATCTTCGCCGGCGCGCTGACCCAGACGGTGAAGCGGGCGAAGATTGCGCTGCTCGGCCCCAACGTGCCGATCCTGAACCCGGTGCGCGTCGCCGAGGAGTACGCGATGCTCGACACCATGACCGACGGGCGCATCGTCGCCGGGCTGATGCGCGGCACGCCCAACGAATACGTCACCTACAACACCAACCCGTCGGAATCGCGTGCCCGCTTCGAGGAGGCGCTGAGCCTGATCCGCATGGCCTGGACCGAGCGCGAGCCGTTCGGCTGGGAGGGCCATTACTACCAGTACCGCTCGGTCTCGATCTGGCCGCGGCCGGTGCAGGCGCCGCACCCGCCGCTCTACATGTCGGGATCGAGCCCGGAATCGGCCATGTTCGCCGCGCGCCAGCGCGTCTCGCTCGGCCTCGCCGTCACGACGCTCCCGGCGGCCACCGAGGCGGCGACGCTGTACCGCGCCAAGGCGCGCGAGGCGGGGTGGGAGCCGGGGCGCGACGACGTGCTCTACCGCCTCTCGTTCCACGTCGCCGACACGGACGAGCAGGCGGCGCGCGATTTCGACGAAAGCCATTCCCGGCCGCAGCGCGCGAGCCCGATCGCACTCAACCGCGCGCTGGAGGCGATGGTGGCCGAGACCGGCTATTACGGCGTGGACACCAAGCGCCAGCGGGCCCGCGTGCTGCGCGAAGCCGGAATCCGTGACCGCGTCGAGGCCGGCCAGCTTCTGATCGGCAGCCCCGCGACGGTCGTCGCCCAGGCGAAGATCATCGCCGAGCGGATGCGCCCCGGCGTGCTCGACCTCGTCTCGGCGTTCCAGATCGGCGCGCCGACCGACCGGTCGATCGAGCTGTTCGGCACCGAGGTGCTGCCCCGCCTCCGCGAAATGTGACGGCGACGGGGCTTGCGCCTGCGCGGCTACATGCCCTTCTTGATCTTCGCGACCTCGGCGCGGTAGGCGGCGAGCACCTTCGCGCCGTCCGGCGTATTCCGCACCCATTCCTCGGTGTAGGCCGAGACCATCTTCTTCATCTTGGCGATCTCGGCCGGCGGCAAGTTGATGTTCACGTGTCCTTTGGACTTGAGCACGAGCGCACGGGTGCGGTCGTCCTCGTCATCGGCGCGCTTGCCGATGTCCTTCGTCGCCGGCACGCCGCCTGCCATGTCGATCGCGTGGCGCACCTTTTCGGGCAGGCGATTGTAGGACGCCTTGTTGATCGAGAAGAAGCCGCCCGTCGTGCCGAACGGCGCCTCGAGATGGTACTTGGCGAGCGGGTAGACCTTGAACGCCACCAGCCCCGTGTAGGTGAACTCGATCCCCTGGGCGAGGCCGCGTGCGAGCCCCTGGTAGAGCTCCGCCGGGCTCGAGCTGATCGGCGTCGCGCCGAGCGCCGCGACGATCTTGCCGGCGGATCGGCCGTTGACCAGGATCTTGAGGCCCTTGAGGTCGTCGATGGTCTTGATCGGCTGGGTCAGATGAAGGCCCGACACGCCGAAGCCGAGAAAAGCGAGCGGCTTCATCTTGTACTCGTCGGTCGTCACACCGCTGGCGTAGAGATGCCACATGGCGAGCCCGGCCTCGGAGCTGAGGTCGGCGGTGAAGGGCAGACCGGCGACCGAGGTCTTGGGGTATTCGTCCTCGATGCCGCCGAACGTGCCGAACGCCATGTCGGTCACGCCGTTCAGCAGCCGGTCGTAGACGTTGCGGAAATTGGCGATCGACCCGCCGGCGAAGATCTTGATCTCGACCGCCCCGCCCGAGTCGGCCTCGATCGCCTTCGCCAGGTGCTCGATGCCTTGATAGACCCAGTCGTTCGGCCGGCCGGGATCGGCGAACTTGAGCTGGATGGGCCCCGCTGCCTGCGCGGCGGGGACGGGCGCAGCAGCGGCAACGGCAGCCGCCAGCGCGGCCGCGATGCGGATCGTTCTCATGGGTTCCTCCCTCGGGCGTTTTGCCGGTTGGTTCTGGGCCGAAGCATACGGCGCGGCCGGGCGCACGGGCAATGGCCCACCGCGAGCCCGCTCACCCCGTGGCGGCGTAGGCCGCCAGGAGGTCGCGCTTGACCACCTTGCCGCTCGGGTTGCGCGGCAGGCTCTCGACGAACTCGATCCGGCGCGGCCGCTTGAAGGCCGCGAGCTCGCGACTCGCGCGGAAATGCGCGTCGATCGTGTCGGCGTTCAGCGCGAGATCGCCCTTCACCACGAAGGCCGTCACCGCCTCGCTCCAGCGCGGGTCGGGGAGGCCGACCACGGCGGCGTCGGCGACGCCCGGGCAGCGGAACAGAACCTCCTCCACCTCGCGCGGATAGATGTTCTCGCCGCCGGACACAATCATGTCGTCGGTGCGCCCGTGGAAATAGTAGTAGCCCTCCGCATCCTTGCTCATCAGGTCGCCGGTGTAGAGCCAGCCCGCTTTCACCTTGCGCGTCGTCTCGAACGGGTTGTTCCAGTAGCCGAGCATGACCTGCGGGCCGCGTACGATGAGCTGGCCGATCGCGTCCGGTGCGACCGTCTCGCTCGGCGGGACTTCGCGCCCCGGATCGTTGGCGATAATGCGACAGCCCGAGATCAGGGTCGGCTTGCCGCACGAGCCGAGATGGCTGAGCGCGTCCTCGGGGTGCAGCAGAAGCGTCAGACTCGCCTCGGTCATGCCGTAGCCATTGAAGATGTTGGGGCAGAACTCGCGGATCGTGCGCTCCATCGTCGCCGCGGAGATCGCTGCGCCGCCGGTCGTGATCATGCGGAGGCTCCGCACGTCGAACTCGGCGAAGCGCGCATGGGCGAGCATCTCCTGGATCTGCGACGGCACGGCGAACAGCGTCGTCGCCCGCTCGGCCTGGATCGCCTCGAGGGCCATGAGCGCCTCGTAGCGGCCCAGCACGACGTTCGTCCCGCCTACCATCATGTGCGGGATGAAGAAGGCCTGCATGCCGCCCACGTGGTAGAGCGGCGCGATGTGCAGCGCCACGTCGTTGTGGGTGAGGCCGTACTCCATCACGCAGTTCATCGCGATCGCGACGTCGTTCGCATGGCCGTGCATCACCCCCTTGGGCCGCCCGGTCGTGCCGGAGGTGTAGACCAGCGCCGAAAGTTCCTGGTCGCCGGAGATGGGCCGCTGCACCCCGCGATCGACCGTCTCCTCCGCCAGCGTGTCGAAATGGTGATGCCCGGGCGGCACGACCGACGGGTCCGGCGCACAGTTGATGTAGTCGTGCGTGGAGCGCAGCCGCGACTGAACCTCCAACGCGTTGTCGACGAGGTAGCTCGCATAGATGAGTACCCGCGCGCCGGAATCCTGCAGCACGTAGGTCACTTCGCCCGGCGACAGGCGGAAGTTGAGCGGCACGGCCACCGCGCCGAGCACTTGGCACGCGAAATAGCTGGTCGCCGAGTTCTCCGAGGTCGATACCTGGAACGCAACACGGTCGCCCGGCCGCACGCCGAGACCGGCGAGCGCCTGGGCAAAGCGCATCACGCGCCCGTGCCATTCGGCGTAGGTCCAGCGGCGGTCCTCGAAGACGAGGGCGGTGCGTTCGGGGTGGCGGTCGACGACCTGATGGAAGACGGTTCCGATATCCATGACGGCCCGCGTGATGAGGGGATCAGAGCTCCGGCGGCGCGGTCGAAAGGTCGGCCCGGGCGATGATGTACTTCACGATCTCGGTCGTGCCGCCGACGATTGTGAGGGCGCGCGCGTCGCGATAAATCTGCTCCGCGCGGCCGTACTCGCGCGTGAGCCCGTCGCCGCCCAGGATCTGCACGGCCGCATCGGCGCAGAAATTGGCGGTCTCGCTCGCCACCAGCTTGGCCATCGCCGCCGGCTGCATCAGCGCGCGCCCGTCCGCGCCCGAATCGAACATGGCCGCCGCACGATAGGTCAGGAGCTCGGCCGCGTCGATGCGCCAGCGCATCTCGGCGATCTTGTCCCAGATAAGCTCCTTCGTGCTCAGCCTGCCACCGAATGCCGTGCGCGCCTGGGCATATGCGATGGCGATGTCGCAGGCGCTGCGCGCAACGCCGAGCCCTGACCCGCCGAGCAGGATGCGCTCCAGGTTGAACATGCCGAGCATCACGCGGAAGCCCGCCTCTGGCTCGCCCACGACGTTCTCGGCGGGCACGCGGCAGTTGGCGAAGGCGACTTCGCCCACCACCGAGCCGCGCCTGCCCATGAAATGGTAGTTGCGTGGAAAGGAGATGCCCGCGGCGTCGGCCGGCACGACGACGCAGCTCATCCCCCGGTGCGAGGGCACGTCCGGGTTGGTGATGCCGTAGACCAGGTACACGTCGGCGACCGAGGCGTTGGAGATGTAGCGCTTGAACCCGTCGACGGCCCACGCCCCGGTCGCGGCGTCGCGCCGCACCGTCGTCTCCATTCCCGCCGCGTCGGAGCCGACGTTGCGCTCGGTCACGCAGATCGCGCCCACGGCCGTGCCGTCCAGCAGTCCGGCGAGGTAGCGGTCCCGCACCTCGGGCCGGGCGTAGCGGTAGAGCGGGACGGCGCAGCTCAGCGCGGTCGCGATCGTCGTCTCGAAGGCATAGTTCAGGTATGCCGCCTCCTCCGACAGGATGGTCGCGTGGCTGAGGCCCGGCCTTGCCAGCTTCCCGCCATAAAGATCGGGGAACATCAGCCGCAGGTAGCCCGCTTCGCCCAGCGCGCGCACGACGGCGCCGATCGCCTCCCAATCCTCGCCCGCCTCGATCGCGGCGGCGCGCGGCGCCAGGGTCTGCGCGAGGAAATCCCGTATCTCCGCGCGGAAGGCCCGGTCGGGCCCGGACAGCAGGAAGTCGCGCATCAGTCGTTCCGCACGGTCACCGGCACGCCGACGGTTCGCACCAGCCGCTCGGTCTCGCGCAGGATCAAGTCGAGGTTGGAGTCGCGCAGCGTGGGCAGGCGGTAGCGCGCCTGGCGCACGTTCTGGTAATCGAGCACGCCGGTAATCAAGGCTTCTTCCTTGCCCGCCTTGGCGACGATGCGCCCGAACGGGTCGAGGATGCGCGAGCCGCCCCAGAAATGCAGGTCGCCCTCCTCGCCCACCCGGTTCGCCACCATCGCCGGCATGCCGTAGATCATGGCGTAGAACCCGAGCACCCGGTCCCACCCCTCGGCGTTGTCGAACTCGATGCCCACCGCCTCCACCGCCGAGCTGATCGGCGCCATCAGGACGGTGGTGCCGTGCACCGCCGCAAGGTGCACCAGGGCCGGGTTCCACAAATCGGCGCAGATCAGGATCGACGCCCGCCAGCGCGGTGCCAGGGCAAAGGTCTCGACGTAGCGCCCGGCGGCAAAATGCTTGCCCTCCTCGAGCGCGCCATAGGTTGGCAGGTTCACCTTGTGATGCAGGAAAACCAGCCCGCCATTGCGCACCGCGAAGCAGGCGTTGTGGAACTGCGCCGCCGGCCCCTCCTCGATGCAGCCGAACACCGTGTACATCGCGCCCGACGCAGCGGCGATCTCGCGCACCATCGGATCGGTGCGCAGGATGGCGCAGGCCAGCGCGTCCTTGCCGGCGATATAGCCGGTGAGCGACAGCTCGGGAAACAATAGGAGGTCTGTGCCCGCGGCGCGCGCCTCGGCGATCACGTCGAGATGCTTGCGGAGATTGGCCGAAAGGTCACCGACGACGCTCTCGATCTGGGCGACGGCGACCTTGAGCTTTGCGTGCTCGTGCACGGGGCGCGTCCTCCGTGGTAGGCCATCGGACCCTAATGTCCCGAATCCGAAGTTCGTTTCCATCCGGGTCGCACACCGCGCGAACTTCGGATTCGATAAGGACACTAGCAAATTATTGATTCTAGTGCGGTATTGGATACGAAGTTCGCCTCGATACCCGCCACAAGGAAGATAGCGAACTTCGAATCAATGACACTAGCGCAGCCCATCACCACACGCGAGGCCGTTTTCTGCCGCACGTCTCCAGCGACGACACCTGGTGTCCGCCCCGCGATCCCAGGTTTGGTCCGGGCGTCCCGCGTCACGGAAAGTGGTGGGGGGAGGCACGAACGGAACGTGCGGCCAGATTGTGATTGTTGGGTTCGGCGCCGAACCGTGCTTCCGGTCAGCTTTGGCCCTGCTGGCGCACAAATTTGACGATGCGAAGTCTGTTGCGGCCGTCTTCACGGCGGTGTGTCATTTCGTCCGCAATTTGCCGGACGATATGGATTCCGAGATGGCCTTCTGGCCGGTTAGGCGTCGATGAACAGCTGAAGGTGCTGCTGGAGCTGGTCATGGCTGTCGCAGTGGTAACGCTTGACGGTGGCGTCCTTGATCGTTCGGTTCATCCGCTCGACCTGGCCGTTGGTCCACGGGTGGTTCGGCTCTGTATCGCTCGACGGACCGCCGCAGTCGTGTGGGCGCTGCCGTGTAGAACCTGGCCCATAACTCCTCCTGCAAGGTGTGGCGATCATCCGTACCACCACTCTGCGGGACCGAACGCTTAGCTGAGGAGCGTCGCGCGTTGGAATGCATTCCCCAAAGGGTTTGTGATGTACATTCCAGTAGTGGTGGGCCCGGCAGGACTCGAACCTGCAACCAGACCGTTATGAGCGGCCGGCTCTAACCGATTGAGCTACGGGCCCGCTGAGGGCTGGGGACGGACATAGCAGAATTCGGCGGCGCGGTGTAGCGCCCGCGGCCCCCCGGCCCGGCCTTCGGCGGCCTCAGCTCGTCATCAGGTCGTCGGCGCAGCGGCTCACCACGCGGTCCGATACGCCCTTCGGCTCGGGCAGGCCGGCGGCGAAGCGCTTGGCGAGCTTCTCGCGCTGGCTCCAAGCGTCCCATTTGCGCAGGGCGGCCGGGTTCTGCTTGCTGGTCTTCCAGTAGCTCGCCGCTTCTTCGGCGCAAACCTGAGCGATCGAGCTGATATGCGCGTCGGCGACGGCGTCCTGCATCCCGCCGCGCGTGACCAGCCAGCCCGAGCCGAACCCCGCGAACGCCGCCAGCGCGACGCCACCGATGGCGCCGATGGCATAGGGCCGCACGCCCGCCGCCGCCTTGCCGATCCCCATCGCATGCCTCCACCTTGCCGGCCGGCCGGTTCCGGCCGCCCCAAGTGCAGCGCGCGATTCCGGCGAAAATCCGGCTTTTCGGCGGCAAGGCCGCGACGGGTCAGCGCACGTCGAGGAGCTCGATCTCGAACACCAATGTCGATCCGGCCGGAATCGGACCGACGGCGCGGTCGCCGTAGGCGAGCGCCGGCGGGATGGTGAGGCGGCGCACGCCGCCGACGCGCATGCCTTGGACGCCCCGGTCCCAGCCTGCGATCACATGGCCCGCGCCAAGAAGGAAACTGAAGGGCCGGCCGTGGTCGCTCGAGGAATCGAACTTGCGGCCATCGACCAGCCAGCCGGTGTAGTTGACGGTGACGGTGTGCCCGGCCGTCGCCTCGGCGCCTGTGCCGGTCTTGATATCCTCGACCGTGAGGCCCTGGGCCAAGGCGGGCGCGGCGGCGAGCAGGACGATAACGAGCAGGGGGATGACGCGGACAAGGGCACGCAAGGCGGACTCCTTTCGAACGGGCTCGAGACGGACGGTATAGCAGAGCCCGGCAGGCGCCGCTCGACATGCGAATGGCCGCACCGTTGCCGGTGCGGCCATTGCGGAAAATGCGGAACGGGCTGCGTCAGGCGTTGGCGGCGGCGCGCTCGGCCCGCGGCGGCGGCATCTCCTCCATGCCTGCCGGGTCGCGCAGCACGTAGCCACGGCCCCACACCGTCTCGATGTAGTTCTCGCCGCCGGTGGCGGCTGCCAGCTTCTTGCGCAGCTTGCAGACGAACACGTCGATGATCTTGAGCTCGGGCTCGTCCATGCCGCCATAGAGATGGTTGAGGAACATCTCCTTGGTCAGCGTCGTGCCCTTGCGCAGGCTGAGAAGCTCGAGGATGCCGTACTCCTTGCCGGTCAGGTGCAAGGGCTGGCCCTCGACCTCGACCGTGCGGGTGTCGAGGTTCACCTGCAGCCGCCCGGTGCGGATGATCGATTCGGAGAAGCCCTTGGAGCGGCGTACGATCGCCTGGATGCGTGCGACCAGCTCGGCCTTGTCGAACGGCTTGGTGAGGTAGTCGTCGGCGCCGAAGCCGAGGCCGCGCACCTTCTTGTCCGCCTCGTTGAGGCCGGAGAGGATCAGGATCGGCGTACGTACGCGCGCCGAGCGCAGGCGGCGCAGCACCTCGTACCCGTCGATGTCGGGCAGCATCAGGTCGAGGATGATGATGTCGTAGTCGTACAGCTTGCCGATCTCGAGTCCATCCTCGCCCAGGTCGGTCGAGTCGACGATGAAGCCCTCGGACTTGAGCATCAGCTCGATGGTCTTGGCCGTCGATGTGTCGTCTTCGACGAGCAGCACACGCATGTGTTCGTCCCCCGTTCCGGAAGTCAGCTTCCGTTAACCCAGGCCGATATTCAGCCTTAATGATTAACAAACTGTAACCGCTCGTAAATCGACGCAAGCATTTTTACCGAACATTAAAGCCAACCGCGCATCATGCCTCGACCGGAGGCAGTTCCGCCGGCGCCTCGGAAATGACTGTTTTTCAACGATAAATTCCGACGTGGTGAGGATTCCCTGAACGCAATTCGCTCCCTCGTGGCGGAAATCGAGCGCGTCGCCCCAGACCTCGAATTCGGCCGGGTCACGGGCGTCATGGGCATGCTGGTCGAGCTGGGCGGCGCCCCGCCGTCTCTCAGCGTCGGCGACCGTTGCGAGGTGATGGCCCGCGGCCGCGCGCCGGTCCCCTGCGAGGTGATCGGGTTCCGCGCCGGGCGCGCCCTGATGATGCCGTTCGGCCCGCTCGAGGGGGTGGGGCTCGGCTGCAAGGCGGTCATCCGCATGGCCCAGCCGGTGATCCACCCGCACCCGTCCTGGCTCGGACGCGCGCTCGATGCGATCGCCCAGCCGGTCGACGGCGCCGGGCCGCTGATCCTGGGCACGGAGGCCTATCCGCTGCGCGCGGCGCCGCCGCCGGCGCACGGAAGGCGCCGCGTCACCGGCAAGATCGACCTCGGCGTGCGCGCGATCAACACCTTCCTCACCTGCTGCCGCGGCCAGCGCATGGGCATCTTCGCCGCCTCGGGCGTCGGCAAGTCGGTGCTTCTTTCGATGCTCGCGAAATACACGGTCGCCGACGTCAACGTGATCGGGCTGATCGGCGAGCGCGGCCGCGAGGTGCAGGAATTCATCGAGGAGAATCTGGGCCCCGAGGGCATGGCGCGCACGGTGCTGGTGATCGCCACTTCCGACGAGCCGCCGCTGATGCGCCGGCAGGCGGCGTATCTCACCCTCGCCATCGCCGAGTATTTCCGCGACCAGGGCAAGAACGTGCTCTGCATGATCGATTCCATCACGCGCTTCGCCCAGGCCCAGCGCGAGATCGGGCTCTCGGCGGGCGAGCCGCCCGCGACCAAGGGCTACACCCCCACGGTGTTCGCCGAGATTCCCAAGGTGCTGGAGCGCGCCGGGCCGGGCACCGGCGCGGGCACGATCACCGGACTTTTCACCGTGCTGGTCGAGGGCGACGACCACGACGAGCCGGTAGCCGACGCAGTGCGCGCCACGCTCGACGGGCACATCGTGCTCGACCGCCAGATCGCCGAGCGCGGGCGCTATCCTGCGATCAACGTGCTGCGCTCGGTCTCGCGCGTCATGCCCAACTGCAACACGCCCGAGGAGAACGCGCTGGTCGCGCGCGCGCGCGCCCTCGTCGCGCGCTACGAGGACATGGCCGACATGATCCGGCTTGGGGCCTATCGCAAGGGCGCCGATGCCGAGACCGACGCCGCCATCGCCCATCGCGACGCGCTGGAGGCCTTCCTCGCCCAGGACCAGGGCGAGCGCGCCGGCCTGGCCGACGGCTACGCCCGGCTCGCCGAGATCCTGGCCGCGAACGGGGCGGCACGATGAAGGGGATCGACGGGCTGATTCGGTTGCACCGCTGGAAGCTCGACGAGAGCCGCCGCACCCTCGCAGGCTTCGAGGCCCTGGCCGACGATTTCCGTCGCCAGGTGCGCGCGCTCGACGACAGCGTCCGGCGCGAAGCGGAGGTGGCGCGAACCTCGCCGGAAGTGGCGCAGGCCTATGCCGGTTTCCTCACCGCGGCGCGCGTACGGCGCGACCGGCTCGCCCGCTCGCTGGCGGAAGTCGAGCGCCAGGTCGTCGAAACGCACGAGGCGGTCGGCCGCGCCTTCCAGGAGCTCAAGCGCTACGAGCTGGCGCAGGAGCAGCAGGACCGCCGCGCCGCCGAGGCGCTGCGGCGCGCCGAGCAGTCGCGCACCGACGAGGTGGGGCTCAACCTCTACCGCCGCTCCTCCGGCCGCTAAAGCCTTCAGGGCAGGCCGAGGCTCTGGCGCGTCGCGTTGTCGAGCGCGCCCGTCTCCGGCAGGTTGTGGTTGCGCTGGTAGGTCCGGAGCGCCTGGCGCGTGCGCGGCCCGACTAGGCCGCCGGTGTCCGGCGCGAGGCCCTCGCGCTCCAGCGCCCGCTGCGCCGCCCGGACCGTGGCCGGACTCTCGGCCGCCGCCGGCGACAGCACTCCGCTGGGCGCCGGTTCGAGGTCGGGGCCGGGCTCGAGGCCCGTGTCCGCCCCGATGCCGGTGCGCGGAACCACCCCGACGCCAGTCCGGGGAACCACGCCGACACCGATGCGGCTCCGGGTCCCGGCCGGCGCGCGGTTCTCGGGACGGGAATAGGTCAACGGCGCGGCCGCGCTTGCGGCCAGGGGCAGTGCGGCAAGCGCCGCAACGGCCAGGAGAAGCGGCCCCGCCATCCGACGGAGATTCCTCATGCACCGTCAGATGGGATCGCGGCGCGCGCGCGAAAAGTGCGGAAGGAAGACGCGAATCGTCGCATGGCGCCCTTGCCGCCGGGCGGCGGCAAGGGCGCAAGTCGCGGCTACTTGTTCACGATGTTGAGGTTCTGCCTGGTCTTCTGGTCGAGGCTGCCGGTGGCCGGCAGCCCGTGGCTCTGCTGGTAGTTGCGCAGCGCGTTGCGGGTGTTCGAGCCCATCTTGCCGTCGACCTGCAACGACGCGCCGTTGGCGTTCAGCGCCTCCTGCAGCTCGCGCACCTCCTCGTTGCCCTGGCCGTTAGGGGCGTTGCCCGAATTGGCGCCCTGCACGCCATACTGCCGGTTCGCCGCCCCAACATTCTGGTTGTCGGCGGCGTTCGCGTTGTTGCTGCCGCTCATGTTGGCGCCGGCGTTCGTATTATTGCTGGTGTTCATGGTGTTTGCGGCGTTCGCCTGCTGCCGATTGCCGGCCCCGTTATTGCGGTTGCCGTAGGAGGCGAGGTCGAGCGCCCGCTCCGTCGGCTGGTCGATGGCGCCGGACGCTTGTAAGCCTTTCTGCTGCTGGAAATTGCGCAGGGCAGAACGGGTATTCGGCCCCATGATCCCATCGACGCGCAGCGATGCGCCCTTGGCGTTCAGCGCCTGCTGCAGGGCGCGCACGCGCCGGTGGCTCATGCGTTGGCCGTCGAACGTGACACTCGTGTTTGCGTTCGCGTTCTCGTTGGCGAACGCGTGCGCTGGCGCCGGCGCGGCCGGCTGCGCCTCGGCGGTATTGTAGCGCTGAGTGTTGTCGCTGTTCCCCATCAGCCCGCTGCACGCGCCGAGGGGAAGCGCCACGATCGCTGTCGTGGCGATGGCGAGGGTCTTCCATCCTTTCATGTCGAATTTCATCGTACGCTCCTTCGAACGTGAAAACGCTGGGACCGCGGCGCGGCCCGTACTCATGCGGTTAACGCGGGCGCCGGGGCCGCAACGCCGCCCCGCGCGCGGCGGTCACGGGGGTGTCACATCACGGCGAAAGGGTCACAGCCAGCGGCGTACGCGCGCCCGGTAGTCGTCGTATTGGGCGCCGAATTTGCGCGCGAGATAGGCTTCTTCGCGCCGCACCACGCCGGCATGGAGCGCCACCGCGAGCGGCGCCACCATCAGCATCACCCACGCGCTCCCCGCGGCCAGCCCGACGGCGAAGACGCCGGTCAGCATCGCGAGGTAGATCGGGTTGCGGGTGAAGCGGTAGAGCCCGTCGGTCACAAGTGCGGTCGTGGCCCTGTAGGGCTCCACATGCGTGCCGGCGCGGCGGAAGCGGCGGAACGAATCGAGCGGCGCCAGCGCCGCCAGCACGGCAAGGGCGATGCCCACGGCGCGGCGCGCATCCGGCGCCGGCAGGCTCGCCAGGGGCCACGCCCATTCCAGCAGAAATCCGATCCCGAGCGCCGCGAAGACGAGCAGCGGCGGCTGCGCGACGACGTCCGCCCTGTCGCGTGGCGTTTCCGCCATGCCGGACCGCTACACTTGGTCGTTGACGCCGAGCGCCCAGGCGCCGTAGCCCGAGCCGTGATTGTCCCACACCAGCGCGATGTGCTGCTGCACGGCATGGGCATCGCGCCAGAACCGGCCGATCGGGTTGTCGGTCGTCAGGCCCTGGCCGCCGATCAGCGGGAAGACCCCCTCCACCGCCTGCACGCCGAGGAGTGAAGCGAAGCTTGCGTCGCGGCGGTAACGGATGCGCTGGGCGGGGGTCGGATAGGCGCCTTCGCGCGTCAATCGGTTCATCTCCTCCAAATTGCGCGCGACGATGGTGCGCGCCGCGTCGGCCTCGGCCGAGGCCTTGGCGATCCGCAACTGCACGCTCTGAAGATTGGCGAGCTTCATATGGGTCGAAGCGGTCGACTTCGCCTTCAGCTCCTCGGTCAGCGCCGCGACCGCGCCCTGCGCCGCGCCGACGCCGGTGCCGACCAGATTGTAGGAGAACACGCCGAACAGCGGCAGCTTGTAGATGTGCTCCGGATTCACCGCGCTGCCCGGCGTCGGCCCGCCATTCAGGTCGTTCACCTTCAGGAAGTGGCTGTCCGGAACGAACACGTCGCGCGCGATCACGTCGTTGGAGCCGGTCGCCGCCAGGCCCGTCACGTGCCAGACGTCGACGATCTCGCATTCCTTGAGCGGCATCAGCACGAAGAACCGGTCGGGCGGGCTCTTCTCCACTGGCATGACCACCTGCACCAGCACCCACTGGCAGAGATCGACGCCCGATGAGAAACGCCAGCGGCCGGACAGGCGATAGCCGCCCGCGACCTTCTCGTAGCGGTGCTCGGCGGCGAAGAAGCAGCTCGCGATGAGCTGTCCGTCGTCCGAGCCCCACACCCGCTCCTGCGCCTCGGGTTCCATCATCCCCAGGATCCAGGCGTGGCAGGTGGTGATCGACGCGACCCAGCCGGACGAGGCGCAGCCATGCGCCAGCTCGGACGAGATCTCGCAATTGACGCCGTAATCGAGCCCGTAGCCGCCATAGCGGGTCGGCTGCAGCACCTTGTAGAACCCGGCCTCGCGGAACTCCTCGTGGGTCACGGGCGGCAGGCGGCGCAGCGTCTCGGCCTCGCGGGCGCGCTTGGCGACGACGGGCGCCATGTCGCGCGCGCGGGCGATCAAGGCCGCGGCGGTCGGCGCGTTGCGGGTTGGGCTCTGCCCCATCGTGGACGCCATCGGATGCTCCTGGACTGCGTGTTCAAGTCATTGAAGCCGGACTTGCCGGCCCGGTGCAAGCGCGGCGTTGCGCGCCGCCTATTTCAGCTCCGGCCAAGCGGGTAAGGGCGGTGCCGCCGAAGACGGCGTCCTGGTCGGCGGCGCCCAGGAACGACAGATCCTTCTGCATTGAGGGGAGCCGCTCTTCGATCTTGCCGCAATGGTCCCAGTGCGAGTTGTTGGGGCGTCGGCGACGCCATGGACGTGCGTGTCGACGATCATCGGATGCTCCTCAGCCGGTGGACTTGTCTAGCACCAATGTCGTCCGCACCACGCCGGGATCGTCGGGATCGGGCGCGCGGGCGAAGCCCAGCTTGGCGGCGAGCGCCAGCATGGCGCGGTTCTCGGCGAGCACCCGGCCTTCCAGCACGCGGATGCCGCGCCCGCGCGCATAGGCGATCAGGCGGCGCATCAGCGCTTCGCCGAGGCCGCGCCGCACCACGTCGTCGCGCACCAGCACGGCGTACTCGGCCCACTCGTTGTCGGGATCGGCGGCGAGGCGGGCGACGCCGACCATCCCGCCCTGCTCGGGCGGCAGCACCGCGACCAGCGCCATTTCGCGGTCGTAGTCGATCTGGGTGAGGCGGGCGAGCCAGCTCGGCGACAGCGCCTTCAATGGCGCGAAGAAGCGCATGCGCACCGTCTGGGGCGAGAGCCGCGCGAAGGTCTCGACGAAGGCGCTCGCATCCTCGGGCCGCACCGGGCGGATGCGTATCGGGCGCCCGTCGCCGAGATGCTCCGTCGCCTCCAGCGCCTGCGGGTACGGGCGGATGGCGAGCCGGTCCTCGCCCCGCCGGCCGGTCTTCGTCACCCGGATGCGCGCGTCGAGCGCGACGATGCCGCCGGCATCGGCGAGGAGGGGATTGACGTCAAGCTCGGCGATCTCGGCGAAGTCGATGACGAGCTGGGCGATCCGGACCAGCGCAAGGTGCACCGCCTCGGCATCCACCGGCTTCGCGCCGCGCACCCCGCCCATCAGCCGCGCGACGCGCGTCCGGGCGACGAGTTCGCGGGCGAGCGCCAGGTTGAGCGGCGGGAGCGCCAGCGCCTTGTCATCGATCAGTTCGACCGCCACCCCGCCCTGGCCGAACAGGATGACCGGGCCGAACATGGCGTCCTCGACCATGCCAAGGATCAGCTCGAGCGCGCCGGGACGACGGACCATCGGCTGTACCGCGATTCCCGCGATGCGCGCCGCGGGCCGCGCCTTGGCGACGCGCGCCAGCATCTCCGCGGCGGCGGTGCGCACGGATTCGGCAGTCTGCAGGTCGAGCGCCACGCCGCCGATGTCGGACTTGTGGGTGATGTCGGGCGAGACGATCTTGAGCACGGAGGGGAAGCCCTGGCGCGCGGCGGCCGCGGCGGCCTCGTCCGCCGTCCGTACGACGTCGATCGGCGTCGCCGGAATGCCGTAGGCGGCGAGCACGGCCTTCGCCTCGGGCTCGGTGAGCCAGTCGCGCCCCTCGGCGAGCGCCCGGTCGATGACGGCGCGCGCCGCCGCTCGGTCGGGCTCCGGCCCCGCCGGCAGCGCCGGCGGCACCTCGATCAACGCGCGCTGGGCCCGGTGATAGGCGACCATGTGCATGAAGCCGCGCACCGCCTCGTGCGGCGTCGCGAAGGTCGGGATGCGGCCGGCGACGAACAGGCGCCGCGCCTCGGACGCTGCGCCCTCGCCGAGCCAGCAGGTGAGGAGGGCGCGGTCCTTGCCCGTGGCGGCCACCACCACCGCGCGCGCCGCCTCGCTGCCCGAGGCGACGGCGGTCGGGCAGTTGAGCACCAGCACCGCGTCGGACGAATCGTCTTCCAGCAGGACCGACAGGGCGGCCGCGTAGCGCTTCCCGTCGGCGTCGCCGATGATGTCGACCGGGTTGCCGTGCGACCAGGTGCGCGGCAGCACCGCGTCGAGGCGCGAGGTCGTCTCGGCGCCGATCTCGGCGAGGCGCCCGCCGAAATCGAGCAGCGCGTCGGTGGCGAGGACGCCGACCCCGCCGCCGTTGGTCAGGATGGCGAGCCGGTCGCCGGCGATGCGCGGCGCGATGGAGAGCGTCTCGACCGCGTCGAACAGCTCGCCCAGGTCGTTCACCCGCACCATGCCAGCGCGGTGGAAGGCCGCGTCGTAGACCGCGTCGGAGCCCGCGAGCGCGCCGGTGTGCGAGGCCGCGGCGCGCGCGCTTTCGGCATGCTTGCCGGTTTTGATGACGATAACGGGCTTCAGCCGGGCGCAGGCGCGCGCGGCCGACATGAACTTGCGCGCCGCAGTCACCGCCTCGATATAGAGCAGCACGGCCTCGGTCTCGGGATCGGCGGCGAGGAAGTCGAGCAAGTCGCCGAAATCGACGTCGGCCATGTCGCCGAGCGAAACGAGGTGCGAAAAGCCGATGCCGCGCCCGACCGCCCAGTCGACCATCGAGGTGACCACCGCGCCCGACTGGGCGACGAAGGCGACACGGCCCTTGGGCGGCGGGATATGCACGAAGCTGGCGTTGAGCCCCGTCCCCGGCACCATGATGCCGAGGCAGTTCGGCCCGCAGATGCGCATCAGATGCGGGCGTGCGGCGTCGAGCATCGCCTGGCGGCGGGCGCGGCCGGCCGCGTCGCCCCCTTCGCCGAACCCTGCGGTGATGACCACGGCCGCGCGGGTGCCGCGCGCGGCAAGGTCGTGCACCAGGCCGGGCACCGTGTCGGGCGGCGTGGCGATCACGGCGAGGTCGGGCAGGGTCGCAAGTGCGGCCACGTCGCGCACGCAGGAAAGCCCCTCGATCTCGGTCTCGTGCGGGTTGACGAAGCCGATGGGGCCGTCGAACCCGCCGGCGATGAGGTTCTTCGCGACCACCGCGCCGATCGAGCTCGACCGCCTGCTCGCGCCGATCAGCGCGACCGAGCGCGGCCGGAACATCGCGTCGAGGTTGCGGACGGTCATGGCGCGCCGGAGAGCTTCGCGATGGCCTCCCGATGGGCCTCGGCCGAGGCGGCGCCGAAGCAGGCGAAGACCACGCGCTCGATCGCAGGATGATCACGCAGCGACACGGCCACCGTGGGCACGGCGATGCGCGCCGCACGATCGACCGGGAAGCGGTACACCCCGGTCGAGATCGCCGGAAACGCGACGGATCGGCAGTCCTTCTCCGCCGCCAGTTGTATGGCGCGGCGGTAGCAGGCGGCAAGCTTGTCGTCCTCGCCGTGCGTGCCGCCATGCCACACCGGCCCGACGGCGTGGATCACCCATTTGGCGGGCAGGCGGTAGCCGCGCGTGATCTTGGCGTCGCCCGTTTCGCAGCCGCCGAGCGTGCGGCATTCGGCCAGCAGTGCCGGCCCTGCCGCGCGGTGGATCGCGCCGTCGACGCCGTCGCCGCCCAGCAGGCTGGTGTTCGCCGCGTTGACGATGGCGTCGACCGCCAGCGCGGTGATGTCGGCCTCGACCACCTCCATGCGCGCGGTCATCTGCGCCTCTCGCCTTGCCGAGCGTCGCCTGCCGGTCTAGCACGCCAGGCGCACCTACCGAAAGACGGCGCCCCGCCGCGCATGTCTCGTCAATTTCGCGCGCCTGCCCGACCCGCCGTCTCGGGGAAGCGGCGCATCAGCCAGACGAGCAGCGCGAGGCCGGGGAGCGCCGCCGCGGTCGCGACCAGGAAGAACGCGGGCCAGGAAAGCCGGTCGGCGAGCCAGCCGGAGGACGTGTTGGCGCCGATCCGCCCGAGCGCGAACAGCGCGGAGAGGAGCGCGTACTGCGTCGCGGTGTAGTCGAGCCGGCAGAGGCTCGACAAATAGGCCACGAACGCCGCCGTGCCCATGCCGCCGGTGAAGTTCTCGCCGGCCACGGTCAGCGCGAGGAGGCCGACCTCGCGCCCCGCCAGCGCTTGCACGGCGTAGAGCAGGATCGCGATCGCCTGCAGCACCCCGCACAGCAGCAGCGCCCGCCAGATGCCCAGCCGCGCCACCGCGACGCCGCCCGCGATCGCGCCGAGGATGGTGGCGGCGAGGCCGAACACCTTGCTGACCGACGCGATCTCGGGCAGCGAGAAGCCGATCTGGATGTAGAACGGGTTCGCCATGTAGCCCGAGATCGCGTCGCCGAACTTGTAGGTGAGCACGAAGGCCAGGATGGCGAGCGCCGCCGGCCGCGCCAGGAAATCGGCGAACGGCGCAGCGACGTGGCGGGCGAGCCAGGCGGCGACGGAGCCATGCGGCTCGACGGGCGCCGCGCGCGGCTCGGGATTGGCGAGGACCGCCGCGATGCCCACGACCACCAGCGCCGCCATCGCGAGGTACGCGGTGCCGAACCCCGCCGCGTCGGCGAGGTAGAGCGCGCCCGCGCCCGAGGCCAGCATGCCGAGGCGGTAGCCGATCTGGATCGCCGCCGCGCCCGCGCCCTGCTCGTCGTCGGCGAGGCTTTCGACGCGGTAGGCGTCGATCACGATATCCTGGCTGGCCGAGAGGAACGCCACCGCGACGGCGAGCGCGGCGATGGCGACCGGCGCGCGCTCCGGATCGAACGTCCCCAGCGCCCCGATGGACGCGAGCAGCAGGATTTGGCAAAGGATCGCCCAGCTTCGCCTGCGCCCGAGACGCGCCGTCAGCATGGGCAGGCGCAACCCGTCCATCGCCGGCGCCCACAGGAACTTGAAGGCGTAGGGCAGGCCGGCGAGGGCAAAGAGGCCGATGGTCGTCTTGGCGATGCCCGCGGTCGCGAGCCAGGCCGAGAGCGTCGAGCCGGTGAGCGCCAGCGGCAGGCCCGACGAGAAGCCCAGCACCAGGACCGTCAGCACCCGCCGGTCGCGATAGAGCGCGACCGATGCGCGCCAGTCCCGATGCGTCGTCATGCGCCGGGATCATACAGGCGCCGCAGAGTCGCGGCGATCAGTTCACGCCGGTGGCGGGGCCGAGGATGGGGCCGATCTCGAAGTTCAGCACCATGTCGGCGAACGAATCGAGCTCGGTCGGGTCGCGGTTGAGGATGACGAGCTTCGCGCCATTGCGCTTGGCGAGGACGGGGAAGCCCGCCGCTGGATACACCACCAGCGAGGAGCCGATGGCGAGGAAGAGGTCGCACGCGAGCGTAGCCGCCTCGGCGCGGCGCATCGCGTCCTCCGGCATGGCCTGGCCGAACGAGACGGTCGCGGTCTTCACGTGCCCGCCGCACGAGCCGCATTCGGGCAGGATTCCCGCCTTCTCGAACGCGTCGCGGACCGGCGCCAGCTCGTAGCGTTCGCCGCAATCGATGCACTTGGCGTACATGTTGTTGCCGTGCAGCTCGACGATGAGGTCCTCCGGCACGCCGGAGCGCGCGTGCAGCCCGTCGATGTTCTGCGTGATGACGTGGCTGACCTTGCCCGTGCGCACGAGATGCGCGATGGCACGGTGGCCGCGGTTGGGCTCGGCGGCCTCGAAGCCGGTCGCCCGGTCGAACCGGCGGCGCCAGGATTCGCGCCGCGCCTCGGCGGAGGCGACGAACTCGTCGAAATAGATCGGCTTCATACGGGTCCAGAGCCCGCCCGGCGAGCGGAAGTCGGGGATGCCCGACTCGGTCGAAATGCCCGCGCCGGTGAACACCACGACGCGGTTCGCCGCGTCGATCAGCTCGCGCAGCCGCCGGACGGCCTCGGGGCTCGCGTCCGCCATCAGTCCCGAAGCTCCGCCCGGTCCTGGAAATGCGCCAACGCCTCGGGGTTGGCCAGCGCCTCGACGTTCTTCACCGTGCGCCCGTGGATCACGTCGCGCACCGCAAGCTCGGTGATCTTGCCCGAGCGCGTGCGCGGGATGTCCGCGACCTGGACGATCTTCGCCGGCACGTGGCGCGGCGAGGCACCGGCGCGGATGCGCGCGCGGATCGCATCCTCCAGCGCCTTGTCGAGCGTCGCCCCGGCGCGCAGCCGCACGAACAGCACGACGCGCACGTCGCCGTCCCAGTCCTGGCCGACGGCGATCGCCTCCTCCACCGCGTCGATCTGCTCGACCTGGCGGTAGATCTCCGCCGTGCCGATGCGCACCCCGCCGGGGTTCAGCACCGCATCGGAGCGCCCGTAGATGATCATCCCCCCACGCGGGGTCAGCTCGGCGTAGTCGCCGTGGCACCACACGCCGGGGAAGCGGTCGAAATAGGCCGCGCGGTATTTGGCGCCGTCGGGGTCGTTCCAGAACCGGATGGGCATCGAGGGGAAGGGCGCTTTGCACACCAGCTCGCCCTTCCGGCCGACGACGGGCTTGCCCGTCTCGTCGAACACGTCGACCGCGAGGCCGAGCCCGCGCGATTGGATCTCGCCGCGCCACACCGGCCCGATCGGGTTGCCCAGCACGAAGCACGAGACGATGTCGGTGCCGCCCGAGATCGACGACAGGCACACGTTGGATTTGATGTCGCGATAGACGTAGTCGAAACTCTCCGGCACCAGCGGCGAGCCGGTAGAGCAGATCGTGCGCACCGCCGACAGGTCGTGCGTCTTCGCCGGCGCGACGCCCGCCTTCTTCGCCGCATCTATATATTTGGCCGAGGTGCCGAACAAAGTGATCGTTTCCTCCTGCGCGACGTCGAACAGGACGTCCGCCTTGGGATGGAAGGGCGAGCCGTCCCACAGCACCAGGCTCGCCTCGCAGGCAAGCGCCGAGACCAGCCAGTTCCACATCATCCAGCCGAGCGTCGTGAAGTAGAACACCCGGTCGTCGCGCTTCACGTCGGAATGGAGCGCCAACTCCTTCACGTGCTGGAGAAGCGAGCCGCCCTGGCCATGCACGATGCATTTCGGCACGCCGGTCGTGCCCGACGAGTAGAGGATGTAGAGCGGGTGGTTGAACGGCAGGCGTGCGAATTCGATGTCGCGCGGCGGGAAAGGCGCCAGGAAATCGTCGAGCGTGACCGCGCGCGGCAGGCCCGAGAGGTCGTCCGCCGGCTTGGCGAACGGCACCACCACCGTCCGCTCGATGGTGCCGATGCGTTCGGCGGCCTCACGCGCCTTGGGAAGCGTCTCCTGCACCTTGCCGTTGTAGAAATACCCGTCGCAGACGAAGAGAAGGCGCGGCGCGATCTGGCCGAACCGGTCGCACACCCCGCCGACTCCGAAATCGGGCGAGCAGGACGACCACACCGCCCCGATCGCCGAGGTCGCGAGCAGGCAGGCCACGCCCTCCGGCCCGTTGGGCAGATAGCCCGCCACCCGGTCGCCCGCGCGGATGCCCGCGGCGGCGAGCGCCTGGGCGAGGCGGGAGACCAGGTCGTAAAGCTCGCGCCACGTCAGGATGCGGCGCTGGCCCGCCTCGTTGCGGGCGATGAGGGCGACGCCGTCGTCGCGCCGGCGCAGCAGATTCTCGGCGTAGTTGAGCTTGGCGTCCGGGAACCAGCGCGCGCCCGGCATGGCGGTCGGATTCTCCAGCACGCGTTCGCCGCGCGTCTCGGCGATGATGCCGGCGAAATCCCACACAGAGAGCCAGAACTTCTCCGGCTCGGCCACCGACCAGCGCCACAGCGCCGGGAAGTCGGCACAGTCCGCGCCCCACCGGTCGCGCACGCGGGCGAGGAAGGCCGTCGCGTTGGCGGCAGCAACGCACGCCGGCGAGGGCCGCCACAACGGCTCGGTGACGGGCTGGTCCATGGCGCGATGATAGCAACCCGTCCGCCCTTGCCCAACCTCATCGTTCGACAGGTTTGCGACCCGGCCGACGCGCCGTCCCCGCAAGGCGCCTTTGCGCGCGCGGATGCTGGCGCGGGGCGCGGTTTGCCCGTAGGGTCGCGCCATGCCGCGCCCGACCGTCGCTCCCGACCGGAGGCCAGCGCCGTGACCCCCGCGAGGGCGGCGCGCGCGTGGTTCGACTCCCTGCCTGGCCCGGTGCGCGGCGCGGCGTGGATGACCGTCTCGGGCGCCCTCTTCTCGTTCAACGCCGCCGCCGTGCGCCACGTGGCGGGCGAGGTGAACGGCATCGAGGTCGCGTTCTTCCGCTCGCTGTTCGGCTTGCCGCTGATGCTGCCCTGGCTGCTGCGGGTCGGGCTGGTGGCGCTGGCGACGCCGCATCTGCGGCTCTATTTCGCGCGCGGCACGGTGTCGGGGCTCAACACCATGTTCTGGTTCACAGCCCTCGCCTTCATCCCGGTGGCGGACGCGACGGCCATCTCGTTCCTCGCGCCGATCTTCGGCTCGCTCGCCGCCGTCGCGATGCTGGGCGAGCCGATGCGCGCCCGGCGCTGGATCGCGGTGGCGATCGGCTTCGCCGGCATGGCGATCATCCTGCGGCCCGGCTTCGCCCAGGTGAATCCGGGCGCGATCCTGGTGCTGGCGAGCGCCGTCGGCGTCGCCATCAACTCGATCATGGTCAAGACGGCGACGAAAACCGACTCGCCCGACACCATCGCGTTCTACCAGATCCTCATCATGGTGCCGGTGACGCTGGTCCCGGCCCTGTTCGAGTGGAGCTGGCCGAGCGCCCAGGGATGGTTCTGGCTGGGGCTCGTCGGAGTCGCCTCGACACTCGCCCATCGCGCGCTCGGGCGCGCCTTCGCCGCCGCCGACGTGACCGCGGTGCAGCCCTTCGACTTCATGCGCATGCCCTTCGCCGTGGCGTTCGGCTTCATGCTGTTCGACGAGCTGCCCGATGTGTGGACCTGGGTCGGCGGGACGACGATCTTCGCCTCCTCCGCCTATGTCGCCCATCGCGAAGCCAGGCTCGCCCGCCGGCGCCGCGAGGATGCCAAAGTGAAGGCGGCCGCATGAATTCGCGCCTCGCCGCCACGCTGCGCGCCGTGCCGGCCCCGGTCCACGCCCGCGCCATCGCCTGGATGGTCACCTCGATCGCCAGCTTCACCATCGTGATGGTGATCGCGCGCTACGTGACCCAGACGATGCACCCGTTCGAGATGCTGTTCATCCGCTCGGTCTTCATGCTGGCCTTCATGCTGCCGTGGCTCACCAAGAACGGCCTCGGCGATTTGAGTCCGAAGCGCATGGCGCCGTTCGCGCTGCGCGGCGCGCTCGCCATGACCAACATGACCTTCCTGTTCTTCGCGCTGAAGCTGATGCCCGTGGCCGAGGTGTCGGCGATCAACTTCATCCGGCCGATCTTCGTCACCATCGGCGCCGCGATGTTCCTGGGCGACGTGGCCGGCTTCAGGCGCTGGTTCGCGATCCTGTTCGGCTTCGTCGGGGCGCTGATCGTGATCCGGCCGGGCTTCCATGCGGTCAATCTGGGCGCGATCCTGGCGCTTTGCAGCTGCGTGACGGCGGCGATCACCTTCATCCTGGTCAAGACGCTGACGCGGCGCGAATCGCCCGACGCCATCGCCTTCTTCCAGCCGTTCTGCGTGTTGCCCATCGCGGCGGTGCTGTGCGCCTTCGTATGGACCCCGCCCGACGCCATGCAGGTGCTATGGTGCGCGGCGCTCGGATTCTTCGCCATCGCAACGCACCGCACCATGAACCGCGCCTTCGGCGCCGCCGACCTCAGCCTGCTGCAGCCGCTGGAGTTCGTCCGCCTGCCGCTCGCCGCGCTCCTCGGCTGGTTTGCGTTCGGCGACGCGACCGACGTGTGGACCTGGGCGGGCGGCGCGACGATCTTCGCCGCCTCGATCTACGGGTCGAGCGCCCGCGTCCGGAGCGCCGGCTGATGGCGCTGCCGCGCCCCGCCCTCCTGCGCCGGCCCGCCGTGGCACTTTCCGCCAACATGCAGGGCGCGCTGTGGATCGTACTCGGCACCCTCCTGTTCTCGTTCAACGATGCTTCGGTCAAGACGCTGGGCCATTCGATCTCGGCCTACGAGATCACCTTGGTCCGTTTCGTGCTGGGGCTGGTCCTGCTCGCTCCCGCCTTCCACCGCTTCGGCTGGCGGAACCTCAGGACCGAGCGGCTGCACGCCCATATCGCCCGGGCGGCGGTCGCGGGCGTCGCGCAGTACGGGTCCTACTACGCGGTGATCCACCTGCTGCTGGCGTCGGCGACGGCGATCAGCTTCTCGCGGCCCTTGTTCCAGACCGTGCTGGCCGTCTGGATCCTGCACGAGGCGGTCGGGCGCCGGCGCTGGATCGCCACCGCGGTCGGATTCGCGGGCGTGCTGGTGATGGTGCGGCCGGGCCACGACACGTTTCAGCTCGCCTCGGTCGTGGCGGTGGGCTCGGCCTTCCTGTTCGGCCTGTCGCTGATACAGATCCGCCACATGGCGCGCACCGAGCCGCCGACGCGCATCCTGTTCTACTACCATTTGATCGCGGCCATCCTGTTCGCCGGCCCGGCCATCGCCAACTGGCAGAACCCGACCTGGCACCAGGCGGGCTTCCTGTTCCTGGTCGGGCTGTTCACCACCGCGGCGATGTGGTGCTTCGTCACCGCCTATTCGATCGCGGAGACCAGCTTCGTCGGCCCGATCGAGTATGTCCGGCTCGTCTACGCCGCGCTGATCGGCTACTTCATCTTCCGCGAGGTGCCGGATAGCTGGACATTGGCAGGCGCCGCCATCATCGTCGCCGCCACCTTGTATCTCGCCCGCGCCGAGGGGCGGCGCGGCGGAGCGGGAGCGTGAGATGAGCCGTTCGCTGGCGCTCAGGAGCGACGCGGTCCGGGCTGCCTGGAGGCGCCTGCCGGGCAACGCCCAGGGCATGATCTGGATGACCATGTCATCCGCCGCATTCTCGATCCACGACGCGACGGCCAAGGCGCTCGGCCTGCATTACAGCGTGTTCGAAGTCACGTTCCTCAGGTTTTCCACCTCGATCGTGCTGATGATCCCGATCCTCTGGTGGGTCGGGTTCGACAAGCTGAAGACGAAGCACCCGGTAGTGCACGGGGTGCGCGCCTCGCTCACCATCTTCGCCCAGATGGCCACGTATTATGCGCTGGCCCACATGCTGCTGGCCGACGTGACCGGCATCGCCTTCACCCGGCCGCTGTGGGTGACGCTGCTCGCGGTCCTGCTGCTGGGCGAGCGGGTGAACTGGCTGCGCTGGGTCGCATTGGCCGTCGGGTTCGCCGGCATGCTGATCATGGTGCGGCCGGGCCATGGCGGCTTCTCGCCCGCGACGTTTTCGGCGATCCTGAGCTCGATGGGCTTCGCCGCGGTCGGCGTGGTGGTCCGGCGCTATTCCGCCAGCGAATCGACCGTCGCCTGGATGTTCTACTACATGCTGGCCGGCGTCATCATCAGCCTGCCCGGCACCGTGATCACCTGGGAGGTGCCAAGCGGGACCGACCTCGCCCTCGCGCTGCTGGTGGCAGTGATCGCCATCACCGCACAATATTGCTTCATCCTGGCGTTCACGGTGGGCGAGGCGTCGGTGGTGGGGCCGGTCGACTATACGCGCCTCGTCTACGCCACCCTTATCGGCCTCTTCGTCTTCCGCGAGTTTCCGGAGGCGACCACCGGGATCGGCGCGCTGGTCATCATCGCCGCGACCGCCACCGTCGCCCGCCAGGAGGCCCGGGCGCGAAGGCCCGCCCGCGGCTGAGGCCTCGCCTTTCGCGCCAAAGCTGCTATCGTCGCGCGCCATGCCGGACGCGCCCCTCCTGCCGCCCACCCTCGACGAGGTCGAGGCGCTCGCCCGCGAGGCCTTCGCCGGGATTCCGGTCGAGCTCGCGCGTCACGCGGGCGACGTGGTGATCCGCGTCGAGGACTTCCCCGACGTCGAGACCGAGGCCGAGATGGGGCTCGAATCGCCGTTCGACCTGCTGGGGCTCTATCGCGGCGTGCCGATCGGGCACAAATCGACCGGCGCGACGCCGACCAACGTCGACCTGGTGTTCCTGTATCGCCGGCCGCTGCTCGACTACTGGTGCGAGACCGAGGAGGATCTGGTCGGGCTGATCCGCCACGTGCTGATCCACGAGATCGGCCACCATTTCGGTTTCTCCGACGACGACATGGAAAGCATCGAACGCAGCGCGGGTTGACCGCGCAACGAGGAGGACGATGGCACCGGTTTCCCCGCTGAGCCCCGACCGGCTGTACCGCAAGGTCGACCCCAAGAGCCTGCCGTTCGCGACCACCGCCGAGATCGAGCCGCTGGAGGACGCGTTCGGCCAGGACCGTGCGGTCGAGGCGGTCGAGTTCGGCATCGGCATCCGCCGCATCGGCTACAACATGTATGCGCTGGGCGAGCCGGGCATGGGGCGGCACGATTTCGTGCGCCGCCACATCGCGCACCGTGCCGAGCGCGAAGCGGTGCCGGCCGACTGGTGCTACCTCAACAACTTCTCCGAGCCGCACAAGCCCAAGGTGCTGCGCCTGCCCGCCGGCAAGGGGATGCCGCTGCGCGACGACATGGCGAAGCTGATCGACGAGGTGCGCGCCGCCATCGCCGGCGTGTTCGAATCCGACGACTACCGCGCGCGGCGCGAGGGCATCGACAACGCCTTCAAGGAGCGCCACGAGAAGGCGTTCGAGGCGGTGCAGAGCCGCGCGCAGGAGAAGAACATCGCGCTGATCCGCACGCCTATGGGCCTCGGCCTCGCGCCCGTCCGCGACGGCGAGGTGCTGAACCCCGAGGATTTCCGCAAGCTGGACCAGGCGGAGCAAGACCGCATCCGGGCCGATATCGCCGAGCTCGAAAGCCAGCTTGCCTCCGTCATGCGCCAGGCGCCGCAATGGCAGCGCGAGCACCGCGAGCAGGTCCGCGCCCTCGACCGCGAGGTAACCGAGAACGCGGTGAGCCATCTGATCGAGGAGCTGCGCCACCGCTACCAGGACCTGCCGCAGGTGCTGCCCTATTTGATCGAGGTACAGGAAGACATCATCGAGAACGTCACCGACTTCCTGCCTGGCGCCAACATCCCGCAGCAGGCGCAGCAGGAGAACATGCCGCCCGCCGTCGCGCGTCGCATGAGCCAGATGACCGACGAGGCGGCGTTGCGCCGCTATCGCGTCAACGTGATCGTCGACCATCGCGGCGACAAGGGCGCGCCCATCGTCTACGAGGACAACCCGACCCACGCCAACCTGATCGGCCGGATCGAGCACCAGGCCCAGTTCGGCACGCTGTTCACCGATTTCAACCTGATCAAGGCGGGCGCGCTGCACCGCGCGAACGGGGGCTATCTCCTGCTCGACGTACGCAAGGTGCTGATGCAGCCTTTCGCCTGGGAGGAGCTCAAGCGCGCCCTGCGCGCGTCCTGCATCCGCGTGGATTCACTGGTTGACCAGCTCGGCATCATGTCGACCCAGACCCTGCAGCCCGAGCCCATCCCGCTCGAGGTCAAGGTGGTGCTGATCGGCGACCGGACGCTCTACTACATGCTGGCTCAGCTCGACCCCGACTTCCCCGAGCTGTTCAAGGTGGCCGTCGATTTCGAGGAGCGGGTCGCGCGGTCGGACGAGAACGCGCTCCTTTACGCCCGCATGCTGGGCGCCATGGCCAAGCGCGAGAACCTGCGCCCGCTCGATGCCGAGGCCGCGGCGCGGGTGATCGAGCGGGCGGCGCGGCTTGCCGGCGATTCCGAGCGGCTGACCACCCATATGCGCTCGGTCTCCGACATCTTGCGCGAGTCCGACTACTGGGCGCGGCAGAACGGCCACCAGACCGTCACCGCCGAGGACGTGCAGCAGGCGATCGACGCCAAGGAGCACCGGCTCGACCGCATCCGCGCCCGCAGCCTGGAGGAGATCGACCGCGGCACCATCCTGATCGATACCGATGGCGCCAAGGTGGGCCAGGTGAACGGGCTCGCGGTGATGCAGCTGGGCGAGCTCAGCTTCGGCCGGCCGTCGCGCATCACCGCACGCGTGCGTCTCGGACGCGGCGAGGTGGTCGACATCGAGCGCGAGGTGGCTCTGGGCGGGCCGCTGCACTCGAAGGGCGTGCTGATCCTCGCCGGGTTCCTGGGCGAGCGCTTCGCTCACGACCACCCGCTGGCGCTCTCGGCGAGCCTGGTGTTCGAGCAGTCCTACGGCGGAGTGGACGGCGATTCCGCCTCCTCGACCGAGGCCTACGCGCTGCTCTCCGCCCTGTCGGGCGTGCCGATCCGTCAGTGCTTCGCCGTCACCGGCTCGGTCAACCAGCGCGGCGACGTGCAGGCGATCGGCGGGGTGAACGAGAAAATCGAGGGATTCTTCGACGTGTGCCGCGCGCGCGGGCTGGACGGCCATCACGGCGTCCTGATCCCGGCGTCGAACGTGAAGCACCTGATGCTGCGCCGCGACGTGGTGGAGGCCTGCGCCGCGGGCCGCTTCCACATCTATCCGGTGGAAAGCATCGACCAGGGCATCGAGATACTGACCGGCGCGCCGGCCGGCGAGCGCCTCCCCGACGGCACCTGGCCCGCCGACACGGTGAACGCGCGCGCCGCCGCCCAGCTCGCCGAGTTCGCCGAGAAGCTGCGCCGGTTCGGCCCGGTCCCGGCAACGGAGCGGGGAGGCGACAAATGAGGGAGCCGACGTCCGGCCGGCCGCGCACCCGCCGCACCGCGCAGCGCGACGCCACCGAGCGGCTGATCCGCCGCATCGTGGTGGCCGCCGACGCCTCCGCGCATGGCCGCGCCGCGCTGGAAGCCGCGGTCCTTCTCGCCGCCCGGCTCGAAGCCGAGCTCGAGGGGCTGTTCGTCGAGGACGTGAACCTGAAGCGCCTCGCCGGGCTGCCGGTCGGGCGCGAGATCCGCTTCGGGTTCGGCACCGCCGGGCGCGACACCGCCGCCATCGCCGACGATCTGCGCGCCGAGGCCGCCAATCTGCGCCGCGCGCTGGAGGCGGCCGCCCTCGCCGCCCACATCAAGGCGACCTTCCGCGTGGCCGAGGGGCGCGTCGCCGCCGAGGTGGTGGCGGCGGCCGGCGGCGCCGACCTGCTGGTCATCGGCCGGTCCGGGCGGCGGATCGGGCCGGGCATCTCGCTCGGCGGCACGGCGCTCGCCGCCATCATGGGTTCGACCCGCTCGGTGCTCGTCCTGCGGCCGGGCATCGACATCTCGCGCCGCGCGCTGGTGCTCTATGACGGCAGCGCGGGCGCCGACAAGGCGCTCGATCTCGCCGCCGGGCTCGCCGCCGACGATTCCGACAGCCTGACGGTGGTGGTCCGCGCCGACACGGAGGCCGACGCCGCGAAGCTGCGCCGGCGCGCGGCCCAGCGCCTGATAGCGCACGGCCAGGCAGCGCGATTCCGCACCGTCGCCAGCCCGACGCTGGGCGGGCTCTGCCACGCCGTCGGCGCGATAGGCGCGAGCGTGCTGGTGATCTCGGGCGCCGATCCGCTGCTCGAAGGCGACGGACGCCGCCGGCTCCTGGAAGACGTCGCCTGCCCGGTGCTGCTGGTCAGGTAGCCGCTATCCGCGCGCCGCTGCCGCCTCCTCGCGGGCGCGGCGGGCGGCGCGGCCCTCGCGCCGGGCGAGGTCGTAATTGGCGGCGAGGATCACGGCCGCGCCAAGCCAGGTCCAGACCGACGACACCTCGCCATAGAGGACGAGCCCCAAGAGCGCGACCATCGGGAGCTGCAGGAAGTTGAACGGCATCACGAGGCTCGCCGGCGCGGTGGTGAGCGAGCGTACGATGCACTGCTGCGCCCCCAGCGTACAGAGCGCGACGGCGACCATCCACAATATGTCGTGGAGTCCGGGCGTCACCCACAAGAGCGCCGCCGGCACGGACGAGATGACCGTCTGCAGGCCGTAGAGGTAGAGAATGTTCACGTTCGGGTTCTCGGTGTTCGCCATGGCACGGGTGAGCGCGTGCCCGACGCCGAACATGAAGGCGCTGGCGACGGTCACCAGCGCGGCGGGCGACACGACCGTGATCCCCGGGCGCAGGATCACCAGCGTGCCGGCGAAGCCGATGCCGAGCGTGATCCAGCGGTGCAGCCCGCCGCGATCGCCCAGCACCAGCATGGCGATCAGCACGACGAACAAGGGCGAAGTGAAGTTGAGCGCATTGACGTCGGCCATCGGCAGGCGGGCGAGCGCGTAGACCCACAGGACGCCTCCCAGATACACCGAGCCGCAGCGCGCGATGTGCAGCCGGAGCCGCGTCGTGCGCATCGCGCCGAGCCCGTTGCGCACCAGCCACGGCATCATGCCGAGCGAGCAGAACAGCGAGCGGAAGAAGATCAGCTCGAGCGCCGAGAACTTGTGGGTGAGCTGGCGCAGCGTCGCATAGAGGAGCGCGTAGCACACCGCGCCCAGGCACATCCACACGATGCCGCGCGTGGGCGCGGGCAAAGAGGACCAGCCGGAAAGTTCGCGGCGCGTGCCGTCCATGCGGGGATTCCGTCGCCGTGCGCGACCCTCGCCGCGTGCGGGCCCGTCGCGTATCATGGGCGGATCGATCTTGTCGAGAAAAAGCCGAATGACCACGCGCGTCCTGTTCGTATGCACCGGCAACATCTGCCGCTCGCCGACCGCCGAGGCAGTATTCCGGGCCCACGCGGAAGAGGCCGGGCTCGCCAACGCGATCGAGGTCGATTCCGCGGGCACCGGCAACTGGCACGTGGGCGAGGCGCCCGATCCGCGCTCGGCCGCGGCGGCGGCGCGGCGCGGGCTCGACCTCACGGCCCAGTGCGCGCGCCAGGTAAGCGGCGAGGATTTCCGCCGGTTCGACCTGATCGTTGCGATGGATCGCGGCCATGCGCGCGCGCTGGACCGTCTGCGCCCGGAGGGGTCGCCTGCCAAGCTGTTGTTGTTCCTCGATTTCGCGCCCGAGCTCGGGATTTCCGACGTGCCGGACCCCTACACGGGCGGGGCAGACGGGTTCGAGCGCGTGCTCGATATGATCGAGCGCGCGGCCGACGGGCTTCTCGCCGCGATCCGCGCAGGCACAGTGTGACCCGGCCCCGCGCAAGGGTTGACGGAGCGCGCGGCACGCATTACAAACCCGCCCTCACCCGGAGTCAGGGGACGCGCGATGGCCAACATCAAGTCGGCCAAGAAGAGAATTCGCCAGACCGAGCGGCGCACGGCACTGAACCGCGCGCGCATGAGTTCGCGTGCGCACCTACGTGCGCAAGGTCGAGGAGGCGATCGACACCGGCGACAAGGAGGCCGCGCAGACCGCGTTCAAGTCGGCGCAGCCCGAGATCATGCGCGGCGTCACCAAAGGCGTACTCCACAAGAACACCATGGCGCGCCGCCTGTCGCGCCTTTCGGCGCGCATCAAGGCGCTTCCCGCGAAAGCCTGAACCGCGCGCGCACGCGCGACGATGCCGCGTGAGACGCGCGGCACGCGAATCGTTTCCGGATTCGCGGACACATGTCGAACGAATTCATCGACAAAAATTTTTCCATTCGACGTTCGATCATGTTGCACCGGCCCCGACGCGCAGGTACGATGGCGTCGTTGGATGCTTGGGGAGACATGATCCTTCAAAAGAAAATTCCGACGGATTCAAGGATAATTTGCGCGACATTTAGAAAACGGGCTTTCTAGCGCGAGTAAAACGTTCCTTCGATACTTCGCACTTGCCCCTCGTCGCAAACAACGATCACGTCCGCCGGAAACGACGCAGTTCCTACCGCGCGGCCCCTGCGAGGACCATCCTTGCGAAGCTGGCGGCAGGCCGACAACAACGCTCGCGAACACGTCGCGCTTGTGTCGGCCGAAGGGGTTGGTTGAGGGACACGGTCGGGACATCGAGCCGGCGTTCGAAGCGTGCCAAGTCATGGTGCCGCGGCGGGGAAGCCGTTTTCCCGGATGCGGATCGGTTCCGCCGGGGCGGCGGACGGACAATTCGTCGCCCCCCGGGGTGGCGGAGGTCGGTAATGTTGGCGGGGCTCGAGCCTTGCGGGGGGCTGGCTGAATGGCAAAAACATCAAACCAGGACCTCGAACTCAGCACGTACTGGGCGCGCGTGCGGGGTCACCTGCGTGCCGAGGTGGGCGACGCCGCGTACCGCAGCTGGCTTAAGCCGCTGACTCTGGTCGATCTCAGCGAGGGCACACTGCGCATCGCGGTGCCGACGAAGTTCATGCGCGACTGGGTGGTGCGCAACTACGGCGACCGCATCCGCGAGCTGTGGCGCGCCGAATGTCCCGAGATTACGGGCGTCGACCTGTTCATCGAGACCGAGGGCGGCCGCCCTGCCGCGCGGCCCGAACCCGAGCCGGTGGCCGCCGTGCGCGAGCGCGGGCAGGAGGCGTCGCAGCTTTCCTCGCCGCTCGACCCGCGATTCACGTTCGACAATTTCGTCGTCGGCAAGCCGAACGAGCTCGCCTACGCCGCCGCGCGCCGGGTGGCCGAATCGACCACCGCGACGTTCAACCCGCTGTTCCTTTATGGCGGCGTCGGGCTCGGCAAGACGCACCTGATGCACGCCATCGCCTGGCACATCCGCGTCGCGCAGCCGAGCCGCAAGGTGGCGTACCTGTCGGCCGAGAAGTTCATGTACCACTTCATCCGCGCGCTCCGGTACCAGGACACGGTGGCGTTCAAGGAGCAGTTCCGCTCCGTCGACGTGCTGATGATCGACGACGTGCAGTTCATCAACGGCAAGGAATCCACCCAGGAGGAATTCTTCCACACGTTCAACGACCTTGTGGACAATAACCGCCAGGTGATCGTGTCGGCCGACAAGTCGCCGTCCGACCTCGAGGGCATGGCGGAGCGGCTGCGCTCGCGCCTCGGCTGGGGGCTGGTCGCCGACATTCACGCCACCACCTACGAGCTGCGCGTCGGCATCCTGGAGGCGAAGGCCGACCAGATGGGCGTCGACATTCCGCGCAAGGTGCTGGAATTCCTCGCCCACAAGATCGTCTCGAACGTGCGCGAGCTCGAGGGCGCGCTCAACCGCGTCGTCGCGCATGCGACGCTCGTCGGGCGCGACATCACGCTGGAATCCTGCCAGGAGGTGCTGCACGACCTGTTGCGCGCCAACGACCGGCGCGTGACCATCGAGGAGATCCAGAAGCGCGTCGCCGAGCACTTCAACATCCGCATCACCGACATGCATTCGGCGCGCCGGTCGCGCGCCGTGGCGCGCCCGCGCCAGGTCGCGATGTACCTCGCGAAGCAGCTCACCGCGCGCTCGCTGCCCGAGATCGGGCGAAAGTTCGGCGGGCGCGACCACACCACCGTGATGCACGCGGTGAAGAAGGTGGACGAGCTGCGCCAGGCCGATTCCGCCTTCGCCGAGGACGTCGAGCTCCTGCGCCGCATGCTGGAGGGCTGAGCCCGGCGGCTCTTTCCTTCCCGCCCGTTTCGCCCTAAATCACCGCTTCAGACGGCGAATCGGACTTCGCCCAATTCGCCCCGCCCGGCACCGCCCGGAAAGCCGCGGAATCGGCCGGTTTCGAGGGCCCGTCCAGCCCCGGCCGCCGGCGCGGAACGCTTCGGATTTCAACGGGTTGTTGGTATACTTCCCGCCGTCCGCCGAGGGCGGCGGACCCGGCGCCCGCCGGCCCCGGCCAACCCCGGTCCGGGGGCGGCGAAGGAGCGGAACGCCTTCCGGAATTCCGTCGCGCCGCACCCGATCCGAGCCACCGAGTTGCCATGAAACTGACCATCGAACGCGCGGCCCTTCTCAAGGCGCTGGCGCACGTCCAGAGCGTGGTGGAGCGTCGCAACACCATTCCGATCCTGTCGAACGCGCTGATCGAGGCGCGCGACGGCGCGCTGCGCGTGACCGCGACCGACATGGATTTGGCGGTGGTCGAGACCGTGCCGGCCACGGTCTCGCAGCCGGGCGAGACCACCGTGCCGGCGCACACGCTCTACGACATGGTGCGCAAGCTGCCGGAGGGCGCGCAGATCGAGATCGGTTCGGGCAGCGAGGAGGGCCGCGTCGAGCTGCGCGCCGGCCGCTCGCGCCTCGCGCTCGCCGCGCTGCCCGCCGCCGACTTCCCGGTGACGACGGAGGGCGACACGCCGACCAGCTTCACCCTGACCGCGGCGGAGCTGCGCACGCTGATCGACCGCACCCAGTTCGCCGTCTCGACCGAGGAGACGCGCTACTACCTGAACGGCATCTACATCCATGCAACCGAGGCGGACGAGGGCGGGGCCGCGGTGCTGCGCGCCGTCGCGACCGACGGCCACCGCCTGGCGCGAGTCGAGATCCCGCTGCCCGACGGTGCCGCCGGCATGCCGGGCGTGATCGTGCCGCGCAAGACCGTGACCGAGCTCCGCAAGCTGATCGAGGAGGATGGCGAGGTCGCGGTTTCGCTTTCCGAGACCAAGATCCGCTTCGCGCTGGGTGACGTGGTGCTGACCTCGAAGCTGATCGACGGCACCTTCCCCGATTATCGCCGCGTCATCCCCGCCACCAACGACAAGAAGCTCGAGGTCGAGTGCGGCGAGTTCGCCCACGCGGTCGACCTCGTCTCCACCATCTCGACCGACAAGTCGCGCGCGGTGAAGCTCACCATCGGCAAGGGCTCGCTGATGCTGTCGGCGACCAGCCCCGACGCCGGCTCGGCCACCGAGGAGCTCGAGGTCGGCTATTCCGACGACGCGCTCGAGATCGGCTTCAATTCGCGCTATCTGCTCGACATCGCCCGCCAGATCGGCGGCAAAGCCGAGTTCATGCTGGCCGACGCCGCCTCGCCCACGCTCGTGCGCGACGCGTCGGACCCCAGCGCGATCTATGTGCTCATGCCCATGCGGGTCTGATTTGAGTCTGTCCAGTCCCCATCCCGCCGCGTTCGCCAAAGGCCGCGCCCAGTCCGCCGCCGTCACGCGGCTCGCCCTCACCGACTTCCGCGGCTATGCGAGCCTGCGCCTCGAGCTCGACTCGCGACCGGTGCTGCTGACCGGTCCCAACGGCGCGGGCAAGACGAACGTGCTGGAGGCGGTGTCCTTCCTCGCCCCCGGACGCGGGCTGCGCGGCGCGGGGCTCGACGAGGTGGGGCGGCGCGACGCACAGATGGCCGATGCCAGGCCTTGGGCCGTCGCGGCGACGGTGGCGACGCCCGCGGGCCCGGTCGAGATCGGCACCGGCCTTGCCGACGGGCTCGGCGCCGCGCCGGCGCGGCGTGCGGTGCGCGTCGACGGCAAGCCGCAGCGCGGCCAGGCGGCGCTCGCCAGCCATCTCGGCATGCTGTGGGTGACGCCCGAGACCGACAAGCTGTTCGGCGAGGGCAATTCCGCGCGCCGGCGCTTCCTCGACCGGCTGGTGTTCGGGCTCGACGCCCAGCACGCCGCGCGCCTTTCGTCCTACGAACGAAGCCTGCGCGAGCGGGCGCGGTTGCTGCGCGCGCCCCGGCTCGGCAGCCCGCCCGCCGACCATGCCTGGATCGCCGCCTTGGAGCGCACCATGGCCGAGCAGGGCGTCGCCGTGATCGCCGCGCGCCGGGCGCTGATCGCCCGGCTCAACGCCGCCTGCAAGCTGGGCGTCGGGCCGTTCCCCGCCGCCCGGCTCGCGCTCGACGGCGAGGTCGAGGAGCTGCTGGGCCAGATGCCGGCCCTCGACGCCGAGGAGGCGTTCCGCGAGCGGCTGGCGCGGGCGCGGGTGCGCGACGCCGAGACCGGCGGCGCGGCGCTGGGCCCGCAGCGCTCCGAGCTTTCGGTCACCCATCTCGCCAAGAACCAGCCGGCGGCGCGCTGCTCGACGGGCGAGCAGAAGGCGCTGCTGGTTGCCATCGTGCTGGCCGACGCCAGGCTGCGCGTGCTCGACCACGACGCGGCACCCGTCCTGCTGCTCGACGAGGTGGCGGCGCACCTCGACGATCAGCGCCGCGAGGCGCTGTACGCCGAGATCGCGGCGCTCGGGCTGCAGGCCTGGATGACCGGCACCGACGAGGCGCTGTTCGGCCGGCTCGCCGGCCAGGTCCAGCATTTCCGCGTGCGCGACGCCGCGCTCGCCCCCGCGTGAGGAACGAATGACCCCCGCCGAATCCAAGCTGAAAGCCGAGGCCGCCGAGAGCTACGGCGCCGAGTCGATCAAGGTGCTGCGCGGGCTCGACGCGGTGCGCAAGCGGCCGGGCATGTATATCGGCGACACCGACGACGGCTCGGGGCTCCACCACATGATCTACGAGGTGGTGGACAACGCCGTCGACGAGGCGCTGGCCGGGTTCTGCGATCGCATCGAGGTGACGCTGAACGGCGACGGCTCGGCCACCATCACGGACAACGGCCGTGGCGTCCCCGTGCAGATCCACGAGGAGGAGGGCGTGTCGGCGGCCGAGGTCATCATGACCCAGCTCCACGCCGGCGGGAAGTTCGACCAGAATTCCTACAAGGTGTCGGGCGGGCTGCACGGCGTCGGCGTCTCGGTGGTGAACGCGCTCTCGGAGTGGCTGGAACTGCGCATCTGGCGCGCCGGCAAGGAGCACTTCATGCGCTTCCGCGAGGGCGTGCCCGAGGCGCCGCTCGCGGAGGTCGGGCCGGCCGAGCATGTGTCCGGAACGGAAGTCACATTCCTGCCGTCGCGCAAGACCTTCACCAGGATCGAGTTCGACGCGGCGACGCTGGAGCATCGTCTGCGCGAGCTCGCCTTCCTCAATTCCGGGCTCTGCATCGTGTTCATCGACGCGCGCGGGGTGGAGCCGCGCACCGTCGAGATGCGCTACGACGGCGGGCTCGAGGCCTTCGTGAAGGAGCTCGACCGCTCCAAGCAGCCGCTGCACGCCCCGCCGATCGTCATCCGCGCCGATCTCGACGGCATCACGGTCGAGGCGGCGATGGAATGGTCCGACGCGTACCACGAGACCATGCTGTGCTTCACCAACACCATCCCGCAGTCGGACGGGGGCGCGCACCTCGCCGGCTTCCGCGCGGCGCTGACCCGCACCGTCAACAGCTACGCCAACGCCTCGGGCATCGCGAAGAAGGAGAAGGTGACGCTGACCGGCGACGACGCGCGCGAGGGGCTGACCTGCGTGCTGGCCGTCAAGGTGCCGGACCCGAAATTCTCGTCCCAGACCAAGGACAAGCTCGTCTCCTCCGAGGTCCGCCCGGTGGTCGAGACCGTGGTGGGCGAGAAGCTCGCCGAATGGTTCGAGGAGCATCCCGCTGACGCGAAGCGCGTGGTCGCCAAGGTGGTCGAGGCCGCGGCGGCGCGCGAGGCCGCGCGCAAGGCGCGCGAGCTTACCCGCCGCAAGGGCGCACTCGATATCTCCACCCTGCCGGGCAAGCTCGCCGACTGCCAGGCGCGCGAGCCGGAGCGGGCGGAGCTGTTCATCGTCGAGGGCGATTCCGCCGGCGGCTCCGCCAAGCAGGGGCGTGACCGGGCGTTCCAGGCGATCCTGCCCCTGCGCGGCAAGATCCTGAACGTCGAGCGCGCGCGCTTCGACAAGATGCTGGGCTCGGCCGAGATCGGCACGCTGATCGCCGCGCTCGGCACGGGCATCGGCGAGGACGATTTCGACATCGCCAAGATCCGCTACCACAAGATCATCATTATGACGGACGCGGACGTTGACGGAAGCCACATCCGCACGCTGCTGCTGACCTTCTTCTACCGCCAGATGCGGCCGATCCTGGAGCGCGGCTATCTCTACATCGCCCAGCCGCCGCTTTATCGCGCCAAGAAGGGATCGTCCGAGGTCTACCTCAAGGATGACCGCGCGCTCGATGATTACCTGATCGATGCGGGGCTCGAGGGCGCGACGCTGACGCTCGCCGACGGCGCGCAGCTCGGCGGCCAGGATTTGCGCGCGGTGTTGCGCGAGGCGCTCGCCGCACGGCGGCTGATGCAGCCCTTGATGCGCAAGCTCGCCAATTCCGACGTGGTCGAGCAGGCGGCGATCCTGGGCGCCTTCCGCGCCGACCTCGTCGCCCAGACCGGCCAGGCGGACCAGGTGGCCCAGGCCATCGCGCGCCGGCTCGACGGGCTTCTGCCCGAGGCCGAGCGCGGCTGGCGCGCCGAGACGGTCGCGGGCGGCGGGTTCGCCTTCTCGCGCACGCTGCGCGGCGTGACCGAGCGCCACGTCGTCGACGGCGCGCTCCTGCGCTCAGCCGAGGCGCGCCGGCTCGACGAGATGACGGCGGCGCTGCAGCGCGCCTACCAGCGCCCGGCGACCTTCCGCGCGGGCGAGCGGGAGGTGCGCATCACCGGCCCGATCGGGCTCGTCGAGGCCGTGATGGCGCAGGGCCGCAAGGGCATCGCCATCCAGCGCTACAAGGGTCTCGGCGAGATGAACCCCGGCCAGCTCTGGGAAACCACGCTCGACCCCAACTCGCGCGCGCTCCTCCAGGTCAAGATCACCCACGCCGACGAGGCCGGGAAGCTGTTCGAAACCCTGATGGGCGACGTGGTCGAGCCCCGCCGCGAGTTCATCCAGTCGCACGCCCTCGAGGTCCAGAACCTGGACGTGTGATTGCGGCGGCCGTTCGCCGTCCGCAGGCGGGCGCTAGGTTTTTGCGGCGACAGGGCGCGGCGCAGGGGCACCGCGCAAGAGGCCTTCGGTGCTCAGGTCCTCATCGACATCGGGCCAGTGGATGCCATAGCCGCCGCCGGCGATTTCCCAGTTCGCGCGCTGCGCGGGCGTCGCATCGGCCAACCGCGGGTACCAAGCCACCGGGACGCTGATGGTACGGCCGTCCATCAGGTCGACAGTGAGCAATTCGTCGTCCACGCGGACATCCTTGACCCGCTCATCCGCGCTAGGCGCCAAAATACCCATGCCATGCCTCCAGCAACGCATTTTGCCGCCGAACGATTGCGCGATGCCATTCGCGCAGCTCGACGGGCCGAAAGTCGATATTGCGCGCCAGGGCGACCGGCTGAAGCCAAAACTTGGCCGAAGCGCCACTCCGGTCGATGTGCATGTGGAGCGGCTCGTTTGGCTCGTGGCTCTAGAAGTAGAACCGATACCCGGACCACCGAAGGACGGTCGGCACCCCTACCGCCCCTTGCCGCCGGCCATGTCGGCGAGGTGCTCGAAGGTGCGGCCGAACGCGGCGCAGACGATGACGTCCTTGAGCTCGGGCGCCAGCGCCTTGTAGAAGCGCCGGCCGGTCCTGTTGCGCCGGAGCACCGACCAGAACATCCAGCGCCCGCCCGACGCGCGGCACGCCTCGGCGACGCCCGCGACCAGCGCGCGCCCCACGCCCTGGCGCCGCGCGCCCTCGCGCACGTAGAGGTCGGCGAGGTAGACGCCGCGCGTCGCCGTGTCGGTGTCGTAGCCCGGGTAGTAGACGGCGTAACCCGCGACCTCGCCGTCGAGCTCGGCGACCAGCGCGCGGAAGGCCGGCTCCGCGCCGAAACCGTCGCGCAGATAGGTCTCCTCGGTGAAGCGCGACGGGAAGCCGCCCTCGGCGCGGGACAGGGCGGTCGCCATGCCGGCCACCGCGGCCGCATCGCCGCGCGCGGCCGGGCGCACCCTCACGCGCGGCACCAGGGCCGCGTCGGGAGCGGGCTTCAGCCACGAAAACGCCACGGTCGCGCTCCGCAATGATGCGCTAGACATTTCGGAATATCGCGTGCCGAACGGCGTGGCGCCAGGAGATTCCGGCGGGCGCGCCGGCTCTAGGGGATTCGGGTCGATCCTGAGATAGTCGGGGCCATGGCGGGCAAGACGCGAAACACATCCCGGCCGGGCGGCGCCAGGCCGCGCACGGGCGGAAACGGACGGCCGAAGCCGGGCGGTCCCAAACGCGGGCCGTTCCGGCGGCGGCGCGTTGGGCAGATCGCCAAGTGGGCGGCGGTGGCGGCGATCTGGACGGGCGTCGCGGGCGGCGCGATGATCGGCTGGTACGCCTACGACCTGCCCGACATTTCCGAACTGATGGCGGCATCGCGCCGGCCCTCGGTCACCGTGCTCGCGCGCGACAACACGGTGCTTGCGACCTATGGCCAGGTCTATGCCGCGCCGGTGACGCTCACCGAGGTGCCGCCCTACCTGGTCCAGGCCATCGTCGCCACCGAGGACCGGCATTTCTTCAGTCATGGCGGGATCGACCCGGCGGGCATGCTGCGCGCCGCCTGGACGGACTTGCGCGCCGGCGCGATCCGTCAGGGCGGCTCGACCATCACCCAGCAGCTCGCCAAGAACCTGTTCCTCACGCCCGAGCGCACGCTGCGCCGCAAGGTGCAGGAGACGATCCTCGCCTTCTGGCTGGAGGCGCGCTTCACCAAGGCGCAGATTTTCTCGATCTATCTCAACCGGGTGTATCTCGGGGCCGGGACCTACGGCTTCCCGGCGGCGGCGCGGCGCTATTTCGGCCGGCGCCTCGCCGACATCAACCTGCACGAGGCGGCGGTTCTGGCCGGCCTCCTCAAGGCGCCGTCGCGCTACGCGCCGCTGCACGACCCGAAGGCCGCGCGCGATCGCGCCGACCAGGTCCTCGCCAACATGCAGGACGCCGGCTATCTCTCCGCGCGCGACGTGCGGGCGGCGAAGGCCGAGCGGCTGCGCACGGTCGGGCCCGACGCGGGCTCGGACGCGCGCTACTTCGCCGACTGGGCGGTCGAGCGCGTGAACGGCTATGTCGGCGAGCCCGACCGCGACCTCGTGGTGACCACGACGCTCGACGTCGGACTGCAGCGCGCGGCGGAGGCGGCGCTCGACCGCGAGCTGGCGCGCGACGGCGCCAAGCGCAGCGTGTCGCAGGGCGCGCTGGTCGCCGTCTCGCCCGACGGGGCGGTGCGCGCCATGGTGGGCGGGCGCGACTATGGCGAGAGTCAGTTCAACCGTGCGGTCCAGGCGCTGCGCCAGCCCGGCTCGGCGTTCAAGCTGTTCGACTATATCGCCGCGTTCGAGCAGGGCGCACGTCCCGACGACCGCCTGCCCGACGTGCCGATCTCTATCGGCGGCTGGCGGCCGCACAATTACGAGCGCCGCTATCGCGGCGTCGTGACGCTCAGCGAGGCCTTCGCCAATTCGATCAACACGGTCGCGGTGCAGGTGGCCCAGCGCGCGGGCATCCACAACGTGATCGACGTGGCGCGACGGCTCGGCATCACCGCGAAGCTCGGCGCCCACCCGAGCCTCGCCCTCGGCACCAGCGTGGTGAGCCCCCTGGAACTTACCTGTGCCTATGCCGCGGTGGCCAGTGGCGGCCATGCGGCGCGGCCGCACGCGATCCTCACCATCGCCGACCGTGAGGGACATGTGCTTTACCGCCGCGCAGGATCGCGCGCGCCGCGTGTTCTGGCGCCGGGCGTGGTCGCCGAGATGGACCGGCTGCTCGCCCGCGTGCTGGTCGACGGCACCGGCCGTGCCGCCCAGCTCGACCGGCCGGCCGCCGGCAAGACCGGCACCAGCCAGGACTTCCGCGACGCCTGGTTCGTCGGCTACGCGCCGGGGCTGGTGGCGGGCGTCTGGGTCGGCAACGACAACAATTCGCCGATGAAGGGCGTGACGGGAGGGAGCGTGCCGGCGCACATCTGGCACGATTTCATGACAAGGGCGCTTTCCGGCGCGCCGCCGCGCCCGGTCTTCCCGTCCGCGCCGCCGGCGATGGCGGCGAGCCCGCGGCCCGCCGCCCCGGCGATGCCCGCCGCCGTCTCGCCGCGGACCGTGGGCGCCGACGCCGACGGGCTCTATCGCGATTGACGGAGCTACTCGGCCGGCACCTTCTGGCGCTCGAAGCCCTGGTACTCCTTGTCGGTGAGGGCCTGCAAGGCGGGCAGCACCTCGGCCGAGAACAGCCGGATGTTGCGCTCGGTGAGGTCCGCGGGCAGCGTGCCGAACTGCAGCATGCAGACGAGGTTCTGCATGCCGTGCCGGCGGTGGCGCGCCATCAGCTTCTTGCGCACCGTGTCGGGGCTGCCGCAGATGAAGATGCCCTGGTCGATCAGATACTCGACGTCGGCCCTGCCCATCGAGGCGCCCTTGGTCTGCATGAAGCGGCGCAGCGTCTCGGGCGAGACGTAGCCCGGCGGCAGCAGCATCTCGGGCGGCATCCTGAGGAAGGTGTTGAACAGCGCGTCGATGTGCGGGCGCGATTCTTCGATCGCCTTCTCGTCCGTGTCCGCGACGTACATCGGCGAATTCCAGCCGATCTGGTCGGAGCTCGCGACGTAGCCGTACTTGTCCTCGGCACAGGCGCGGTAGCCGTCGAGATATTTGTCGACCACCGCCTCGGGCGTGTAGGCCTGGAGATACACGTAGCGCCGGTCGGGGTGCGCCGCCCATTCCATCGTCTCGGTCGAGCCGATCGACGGGCACCAGATCGGCGGGTGCGGCTGCTGGAACGGGCGCGGCCATACGTTGACGTACTCGAAATTGTAGAAATGCCCCTCCCAGGCGAACGGGCCAGGCTCGGTCCAAGCGCGCTTCACCAGATCGTGCGCCTCGTTGCAGCGCGCGTGCGAGGTGACGGGGTTCACCCCCATCGAGAAATATTCCGCGCCGATGCCGCGCACGAAGCCCGAGATCAGCCGCCCGCCGGTGATGTTGTCGATCATCGCGTGCTCCTCGGCGAGGAGCAGCGGGTTCTCCCTGAGTCCGAAGCCCGAGCCGAGGATCGCGATCTTCGCGTCCTTCACCCGGCGCGACAGGGCCGAAGCGGTGACGATCGGCGAGGGCATCAGCCCGTAGGCGTTCTGGTGATGCTCGTTCACCGCGACGCCGTCGAAGCCCAGCTCCGCTGAAAGTTCCAGCTCGTCCAGATAGCGGTTGTAGAGCTTGTGGCCCTTCTGCGGATCGTAGTTCGAGTTGGGGAACTCCACCCACACCGCGCGGTACTTCTTCGCCTCCTCGAGGTCGATGTCGGCATAGGGCATCAAATGGAACATGAAGAGCTTCATAGGGCGTGCTCCGGCACGAAATTGGCGATGGCGTCGAGCAGCTTCTCGGGCTTTTCCATCTGGGGCGAGTGGCCGCACGCCTCGATCATCACGAGCTTCGAGCCCGGAATCAGGCGATTGAGCTCCGGCGCGTGGGCCGGCGGGATGACACCATCGGAATCGCCCCAGACGATCTGGGTCGGCACGTCGATGCGGTGCAGCCAACGCGCGAGCTTGGGGTTGTAGAGCCGCGGATGCCAGCAGAGCCGCGCCGAGGCGGTGCGGGTGCGGATCAGGTCGTCGAGCTCGGCGTCCGACTTGGGCTGGGCCAGCATGTCGAGCATCTTCTTCCGCATGTCCGCGCCGGCATAGACCAGCGGGACCATCTCCGGCGGCGCCAGCTTGAAGATGTCGGCCGGCGGGTGGCCCTTCACTCGGATGCCGGCAGGCGAGACGACGGTCACGCTGGCGAGGCGCGCGGTGTTGCGGACCGCGATCTCCAGCGCGAGCCAGCCGCCCATCGAGTGGCCCAGCAGGTGGACGCCCTTCAAGTCCAGCGCCTTCAGGAAATCGAGGTAGAAGAAGGCGAGGTCGCCGATATCCTCGAGCCACTCGGGATCGCCCGACTTGCCGTAGGTCGGGTGGTCGGGCGCGATCACCCCGTACTTTTCCGCCAGCTTGTCGAAGAACGGCACCCAGAACGCCGGCCCGTTCGCGCCGTGCAGGAACAGCACCGGCGCGCCCTTGCCGGCGCGCGCGACGCGCACCTTGCAGCCGTTGACCTCGACGAACTCCTCCCGTGCCGGCATGTGCGGCTCCTTCGTTGATGCGTTGTCGGTCACCCGCCCGATTCGGGCATGCCCTCGCCGCGGGCGATCTTGATGGACTTGATGACCTCCTTCACCGTGCCGGAGACGGGCAGCGCGACGCGCGACGCGTCCGCCTCCTTCAAGACGATGGTCATGTCCTTCTCGGCCCAGGGCATCGGATACTGCCAGATGGTGTTTTCGAGCGCCCAGTTGCCGGCCGACGAATCCACCAGCGCGGCCTTGAGCGGCCCTTCCGCAACGCCGAGCGACTCCGCGAGCTTCAGCCCCTCGAGGTCGGCCGAGATGCAGGCCCACAGGATCATGTTGTTGACCATCTTGCCGACCTGTCCGGCGCCCAGCGCGCCGAGATGATGGATGGAATCGGCGAAGGCGGCGAAGGCGGGCCGGCAGGCGTCGAACGCCTCCGTCTCCCCGCCGCCCATGATGAGGAGCTTGCCGGCCTCGGCCGCCCCCTCGCCGCGGCAGAGCGGAATGTCGAGGAGCGCGACGCCGGCCGGCGCGCGCTGACCGATGGCGCGCATGCCGGACGGCGATATGGTCGAGGCCACGGCGACGACCGAGCCCGGCTTTGCGCCCACGAAAACCCCATCCTTGCCGAACAAAGCGGCCTCGACGTCCGAGTCGAATCCGACGACGACGATGGTGAGATCCGAGACCGAGGCGCAGGCGTTGGGCGAATCCGCCGCCGTCGCGCCGAGTTTCGCGGCCGCTTGGCGCGCATCCTCGCGCAGATCGTAACCCACCACGTCGAAGCCTTGGGCGATGAGGTGCCGCGCCATCGGCAGGCCCATCTTGCCGAGCCCGATCAACCCGACGGTGCGGATGTCCGCCGCCATGTCAGCCCCCATCGTTTGCGTCGCCGACCGGCGCGCGGTTGCGCAGCCCTGCCTGGGCCATCAGCGGCATCACCTCGTCCACCCACTGGCGGCACTCGTCGATATAGCGCACCCACGAGATCAGGCACCCGTCGACCCCCATTCGCGACAAGGTCTCGAGCTCGTCCACAATGCGCTCCGGCGTACCCACGAGCGGATAGCCGCCGTGACCGGCGATGAAATGGCGGCGGAACTCGGCGAGCTTCTCCGGTGCGATGGTCTTGGACTGCATGCCGAAGATGGCGAGCAAATTGTCTGCGGCGGCGATGTCGCCCTTCCGGTTCACGTAATAGTCGAGATACTCGTCCGCCTCCTTCTGGGTCGGGCGACAGACGACGTAGACGTGGATCCAGACCTGCACCTCGCGGCCGGCGGCCCGCGCCATCGATTTCAAACTGTCGACCTGCGCCTTGCCGCCCTCGAAATCGTGGCGGGAGAGGATGACGAAATTCATGTCGGCGACGGTGGCGGCGAACTTGCGCCCGGGCTCCGACCCGCCCGCGTTCATGATCGGCGGGAAGGGCTTCTGGATCGGCTTCGGCTCCGACCAGGCGCGCTTGGAATGAAAATATTTCCCGTCGAAGTCGAATTCTCCCTGCTGCGACCACAGCTTGCGGACGAACTCGACCCACTCCGCGCCGTACTGGTAGCGCTCCTCGTGCAGGCGCCATTCCGCGCCGAACATGTCGAACTCGTCCTTGAACCAGCCGCACACGACGTTGAGGCAGAACCGGCCGTTCGTCACATGATCGACCGTCGCCGACATCTTGGCGGCCATCACCGGATGCACCAGCGGCACGTGGCAGGTAGCGAAGACGCCGATCTGGCGGGTCACGGCGCCGACGCCGGTCGCCCAGGTGAAGCTTTCGAACGTGCGGTTGTTGAAGTTCGAACTCCCCGCCATAGCCGCGCCAGCGCCCGACCGGCAGCAGCACCTCCATCCCCGCATCGTCGCAAATCCGGGCGAGCTCGACCGTCTCGGGCCAGGTCATTTCCCACGCGCCCTCGGCCGTGGTGATCGACGAGCCATGGCTGCAGTTGAACGCCATGACGCCGAGCTTCATGCGGTGGTCGCGGTAGAGCGGATTGGTCTGCCGGCGCGTCTCCGCAAGGTCCTTTTCGAGGGTCGCCATGAGCGGAGCATAGCGGCACGCGCGCCCGGCCGGCAAACCGATTTGCGGCCCGAGGCCCCGATGCTAGGCTCTGCTCGCCAGCGACCGCGTCGGAGGACCCATGGCCGAAGGACCGCCCTACCGCGCCGAGCATGTCGGCAGCTTCCCCCGCCCCGAGGCGCTGATGACCGCGCGCGAGGATTTCGCCGCCGGGAAGATTGACCGCGCCGCGCTCACCGCCGCCGAGGACGCCGCGGTGCGCAAGGTGGTGGCGATGCAGGAACGCGTCGGCATCGGCGCCGTCACCGACGGCGAGTACCGCAAGGGCGGTTGGCGTGACTTCCTGTTCGAGAAGGTCGAGGGGTTCGGCGAGCCGGTGCTGCAGGACTTCACCTTCACCCAGTTCGACGGCACGCCCTGGAAGCCGTTCGGCGTCGAGCGCGCGGCCACTGCTAAGCTGCGCCGCGCACGGCCGATCACCGCCGACGATTTCGCGGCGCTGAAGCCGCTGACCAGCCGCCCGGTGAAGGCCAACCTGCCGACACCCTCGGTCGCCCACGCCTTCTCCGGCGAGCGGTCCTTCGACCACAAGGTCTATCCGGACCGCGACGCCTATCTCGCCGACCTCGCCCGCATCTATCGCGAGGAGATCGCCGACCTCGCCAAGGCTGGCTGCACCTACCTGCAGCTCGACGAGGTGCCGCTCGCGCTTCTCTGCGATCCCAGGAACCGGCAGGTGGTGCGCGACCGCGGCGAGGACCCTGAGGCGCTGATCGACACCTACATCGACGTGATCAACGACTGCATCCGCGACGCGCCCAAGAGCATGGCGATCGGCATCCACATGTGCCGCGGCAACGTGGGTCACGGCATGGCGTCGGGCGGGTACGAGCCGATCGCCGAGCGCGCCTTCAACCGGCTCGACGTCGACGGGTTCTTCCTGGAGTACGACACGTCGCGCGCCGGCGACTTTGCGCCGCTGCACCACCTGCCCGCGCCAAAGAAGGCGGTGCTCGGGCTGCTCACCACCAAGCTGCCGGAGATCGAGCCGGCCGATGCGCTGAAGCGCCGAATCGACGAGGCGTCGAAGTACTGTGATCTCGGCCGGCTGGCGCTCTCGCCGCAATGCGGCTTCGCCAGCGCCGCCCGGCGCGAAGGGCGGCTCACCATGGGCCAAGTCGAGGCGAAGCTCGCCCGCGTGGTCGAGGTCGCGCAACAGGTCTGGGGATGACGGCCATGCCGAACGAACGCCCGCCTTTCCGCGCCGAGCATGTCGGAAGCTTCCCGCGCCCCGATGCGCTGATGAAGGCCCGCGCCGATTTCGACGCGAAGAAGATCGACCTTTCCGCCCTCCGCGCCGTCGAGGACGCGGCCGTGCGCGACATCGTGGCGATGCAGGAGCGCGTCGGGATCGGCGCGATCACCGACGGCGAGTTCCGCCGCGCCTCCTGGCGCGACGCGCCGTTCGAGCATTTCGCGGGCTTCACGACTGAACGGTACGACGCCGACTTCACCTTCCGCCTGTTCGACGGGTCGACGCGCAAGGCCGGACCGGTGCCGAGCGTGGTGGGGAAACTCACCCGTGCGAGCCCGATGGCGGCCGACACGTTCGCCCTCCTGAAGCCCATGACCCGGGGCCTTGCCAAGGCCAACCTGCCGACGCCCTCGGTCACCCATTTCTTCCGCGGGCGCGCGCAGATCGACGCGAAAGCCTATCCCGACCTGGAGGGCTATTTCGCCGACGTGACGCGGCTTTACCGGGCCGAGGTGGCCGACCTCGCCAAGGCCGGCTGCCAATATCTGCAGCTCGACGAGGTGCCGCTCGCACTGCTCTGCGACCCCGCCATCCGCGACATCGTGAAGGGCCGCGGCGAGGACCCCGACCGGATCGTCGATCTCTACATCGGTGCGATCAACGAATCGATCCGCGAACGGCCCGCGGACATGGCGGTGGCCGTCCACATGTGCCGCGGCAACCAGGGCCACGGCATGTCGGACACGGGCTACGAACCTCTGGCCGAAAAGCTGTTCAATCTTCTGCAGGTCGACGGGTTCTTCTTGGAATACGACACGCCGCGGGCCGGCGACTTCGCGCCGCTACGCTACCTCCCCAACGGCAAGCGGGCCTCGCTCGGCCTCGTCTCTACCAAGCTTCCCGAAATCGAGACCGCCGACGCTTTGGAGGCGCGCATCGCCGAGGCGGCGACGTGCGCGCCCATCGATCAGCTCTGCCTCTGCCCGCAATGCGGCTTCTCGTCGAGCGCGTCCGCCGGGCGCCTCGCGCCCGCTGTGGTCGAGGCCAAGCTCGCCCGCATCGTCGAGGTCGCCCGCAAGGTTTGGGGCTGACGATTGCGTGCGACACCACGCCGCCTTAGCCTGCGCCGCCGGAATGAAATAGGAGTCCACCCATGCCCACGCCCGACCTGGAAAAATTCCGCCTCCGCGGCTTCGTCGAGGGGCTGATCGACAAGGGCGAGGTCGCGGTCCACGACGAGCCGGTCGCGCTCGCCGACCTCTCGCCGATCATCGAGGGTACCGATAAGGCCGTGCTGTTCCGCAAGGCCGGGCCGGAGCGGGTCGAGCTGGTCGCCAACGTGATGGGCGCGCGCACGCGCCTCGCCGCCGCGCTGGGCGTGCCGGTGCGCGAGATGTGGGCGGAGTTCCAGCGCCGGCTCGACAACCCGCAGCCGAAGGTCGAGGTCGCCTCCAAGGACGCCCCGGTGCACCAGGTTGTGCTGACCGGCAAGGACGCCGACCTCACCAAGCTGCCGTTCCACGCCCAGCACGAATATGACGGCAGCGTCTACCTCACCTCGGGCATCGACTACGTGATCGACCCGGAATCGGGCCTCACCAACGTCGGCTGCCGCCGGTTGAGCCTGCGCTCGCGCCATGAATGCGGCACCAACGTCACCGCGCGTTCGCATCTGCGCCAGATCTACCTGAAATGCGCGGCCCGGAAGGAGCGCCTGCCGGTCAGCTTCGCCTGCGGCTCGCACCCGATCGACTACATGGCCGCCGGCCTGCGCGTCCGCCAGGACGAGGTGGCCCTGGTCGGAACGTTGCGCGGTGAGCCGGTGCCGCTGGTCAAGTCCGTCACCAACGACATCTTCGTGCCGGCCGACTGCGAGATGGTGATCGAGGGGTACCTGCACGAGCACGGCTATACCGAGCCGGAAGGGCCGTACGGCGAATACATGGGCTATTACGGGCCGATGCACCTCGACCCCGTGTTCCACGTGACCGCGATCGCCATGCGCAAGGACTGCCTGCACCAGTCGCTGCTGCACGGCTCGGGCTGGGTGCTAGGCCACACCGAATCCGCCAACATCTCGTCCATCCGCGTCGAGGCCGAGGCGATGAAGGCCGTCCGCCACGCCGGGCTCGACGCCACCGCCGCGCACATGTGTCTAAGCTCCGGCGAGGGCCAGCACGTGCGCGTCGCCATCCGCCAGTCAGGCGCGGGCCAGGCGCGCCGCGCCATCGCCGCCGTGTTCGCCGCCATGCCGTCCGTCAAGCATGTCTGGGTGGTGGACGAGGACGTCGACGTCCATTCCGAGGCGGCGATGGACTGGGTGCTGGGCACGCGCTTCCAGGCGGACCGCGACATCGTGCTTTACGAGGGCATGCCGGGCATGCAGATGGATCCGTCACTCGACGGCCGCCCGCTCGGCGCCAAGGCGGGGTTCGACTGCACCAAGCCGTTCGGCCGGCCCTGGGCGGTGCAGAACGTGGTGACCGAGGCCAAGCGATTCGCCGGCGAGGCGCGCTACCAGACCGTGGCGCAGGCGCTGGAGAACGGGCCGCTGTTCTTCACCCACCTGATGGAAAGCGTGGGCAGCCGCGACGGGCGCGAGGTGGCGCTGGCGCTCGACGAGCTGCGCCGCGAGGGCAAGCTCGGACGCGATGCCGACGGGCGCTATCACCTGACCCAGGGCGAGCCCGGCAAGACCGTCCATGTCGGGCCGATGGGCCACGATCCCAATATGTTCGTGACCTGAGGACCGGTCCGCCTCAACGCGGCCGCGCGCCTTCGATGGTAGTGCGGTGCATGTGGCGGCGGTACTTGGGATCGTAAAGCGTCGCGTGGTGCATGGTGCCGCGATTGTCCCAGCACAGGAAATCGTGCGGCCGCCAGACGTGGGCGTAGCGGAACTCCGGCTTGAGCGCGTGGGCGAACAGCTCGTCCAGGAGCGCCCGGCTCTCGTCCTCGTCCATCCCGTCGATGCGCCAGGTGAACCCCGGGTTGACGTAGAGCGCCTTGCGCCCGGTGTCCTCGTTGGTGCGGACGATCGGGTGGCGCACGTCGGCGAGCCGCGCCTTCTGTTCCGCGCTGAGGGCAGGCCGTGCGCCGGGCCGCGACTGGTTGCGGTCGTAGTTGCGCGTGTAGGAGTGGAAGGCGAAGCGCCCGTCGATGCGCGCCTTGGTCGCCGGCGGCAGCGTCGCGTAGGCGCGGTACATGTCGACGAACAGCGTGTCGCCGCCCTGGGGCGGGATATCGACGGCGTAAAGCATGGTGCCGAGTGACGGGTGCACGTCGTAGGACAGGTCGGAGTGCCAGTAGCGCCCGGCATCCTCGAACCCGACCGGCGTGCCGTCCGCCCGCTTCTCGTTCGAGAGCAGCAGCACCTCGGGCTCGTCGGGAAGCTGGAACTGGGTCAGGACGTGGATCTGCAGCTTGCCGAACCGGCGGCTGAACGCGGCCTGGGCGGCCGGCGAGAGCGACTGGTCGCGGAACACGATGACTGCGCGCTCGAACCAGGCGCGGCGGATCGCGGCGAACGTCGCGTCGTCGAGCGGCGCGGCGAGGTCGAGACCGACGACCTCGACACCGAAACTCTCGGCAAGCGGGCGGATTTCATACGCCATGCCGGGACGCTACGCGCGGCCGGGGCCGCTTGGCAAGACCGGCGCGGCGCGCCACACTGGCGGCGCGGGAGGGGCCGATGAAGATCACCAAGATCGAGGATTTGCACGCCGACGCAGGCTGGCGGAAATTCTCGTTCCTCAAGCTCTCGACCGACGAGGGGCTCATCGGCTGGTCGGAGTTCAACGAGGGGTTCGGGGCGGGCGGCGTTTCCGAGATCGTCCACAAGTTCGCGCCCCATGTGATCGGCACCGACCCGCGTGCGGTCGCCCGCCTCGGCGTCACGCTGCGCGCGATGACGCGCCAGGCCGCCGGCGGGCTCAACCACCAGGCGATCGCCGCCATCGAGAACGCCTGCCTCGACGTGAAGGCGAAGGCGCTGGGCGTGCCGGTCTATGCGCTGTTCGGCGGGCCGGTGCGCGACCGGCTGGGGCTTTACTGGTCGCACTGCGCGTCGTTCCGCGCCTGGCAGCCCGAAATGTTCGAGAGGCGGCTGGGCATGAGCGGCGTCCGCACGCTCGACGACGTGAAGAAGCTGGGGGCCGAGGTGGTGGCGCGCGGCTTCAAGGCGTTGAAGACCAACCCGCTCAACCTCGACCCCGGCGCACCGGCGTTCAATTCGGGCTTCCGGCCCGGCCCGGGCCTCTTGGAGCGGCGGCCGTCGGCGCGCTACATCCGCTCGATCATGGACGTGCTGGCCGCGTTCCGCGACTCGGTCGGGCCCGACATCGGCATCCAGCTCGACCTCAACTTCAACCAGCGGACCGAGGGCTTCCTGCGCATCGCCCACGCCGTCGAGCCCTACGCCCTGCAATGGCTGGAGATCGACCTGCACGACCCCGACGCGCTGGCGCTGATCCGCCGGTCGACGACGACGCCCATCGCCTCGCTCGAATCGCTGCATGGGCTCCGCGAATACCGGCCGTTCCTCGCGGCGTATGCGCAGGACGTGGCGATCGTCGACGTGCTGTGGAACGGCATGTGGGAATCGCTGCGGATCGCCGCGCTTGCCGACGCGTACGAGGTGGACGTGGCGCCGCACAACTTCACCGGCCATCTCTCGACGCTGATCAGCGCGCATTTCTGCGCCGCCGTGCCGAACTTCCGCATCATGGAGTACGAGGTAGACGACGTGCCGTGGAAGGACGAGCTGGTCACGCCGGCCCCGGTGGTGGAGAACGGCGAGCTGGTGCTGCCGACCGGGCCGGGCTGGGGCGCCGAGGTGAACGAGGAGGCCGTGCGCGCCCATCCCATTCCGGCGCGTTCCTAGCCCGTGCGCGAAGCCCTGAAAATCTATATCCCGGCAGCGTTGCTCGCCATCGCGGGATTTTTCGTAGCCTACCAGTTCGTGCAGCCGCTGCCGCCGCACATGGTGCGCATGGCGGCCGGCCCGGCCGATGGCGCCTATGCCGAATACGCGCGGCAATACCGCGACATCCTGGCCGACGAAGGGGTGACGCTCGAGATCGTGCCGACCAAGGGCTCGGTGGAGAACCTGGCCCTGTTGCAGGCGCCGACCGGCGGCGTCGACGTCGCCTTTCTGCAAGGCGGCATCGCCGACCGCAAGAAGGTGCGCCACCTTCGCTCGCTCGCCAGCGTCTTTTTCGAGCCGGTCTGGCTGTTCGCGCGCAAGGATCTAAGGATCATGCGGCTCACCGGCCTCGCCGGTCGCCGCGTGGCGATCGGGGCGGAGGGCAGCGGCACGCGCGCCATCGCGCTTCAGCTCCTCGACGCCAACGGCGTCGGTGCGGACACGTCGCAAACCCTTCCGCTGGGTGGCGCCGAAGCCGCGGATGCGCTGCTCGCGGGCCGGATCGACGCCGCCTTCTTCGTGATGGCGCGGCCGTCGGAGGCGATGGACCGGCTCTTGCGCACGCCGAACGTCGCGCTGGTCGGGTTCGCCCGCGCCGCATCCTACACGCGCCGCTTCCACTTCCTCGAGGCCGTCGATCTGCCCGAAGGGGTGCTCGACCTGGCGAAGGACATTCCGCCCAGGACGGTCACGCTGCTCGCGCCTGCCGCGGCGCTCGTCGCGCGCCAGGACCTGCACCCGGCGATCGTCGACCTGCTGCTCGACGCGGCGACGTCGGTGCACCGCGCGCCCGGCCTGTTCAGCGGACCCGACCAGTTCCCGTCGTCGCGCTACCTCGACCTGAAGCTGAGCGGCGAGGCGCGGCGGTATCTCAAGTCCGGCCCGACTTTGCTGCGCCGCTATCTGCCGTTCGGCTGGGCGAACCTGGCGAACCGGCTGGCGATCATGCTGGTGCCGCTGGTGACGCTGATGATCCCGCTGTTCCGCTTCGCGCCGCCGCTCTATCGCTGGCGCGTCCGCGGGAAGCTGCTGCGCCGGTACCGAGAGCTCCGCGCGCTGGAGGCGGCGCTGCGCGCGGCCGGGGCAGGCGACGCGGCGCGGGCGGAGCTGGTTGCGAAGCTCGACCGGATGCAGGAGTCGGTGGGGGCGCTCGCCGTGCCGCTCGGCTACACCGATAGCCTCTACCACCTGCGGCTGCACATCGACTTCGTCAGGGCGCTTGCCCTGAGGCCGCACGGCGCCTGAGCGCGCACAGCGCGGCGGCGGCAAGCACCGCCCAGCCGATCATCAGGGCGATGCCGCCGGCGGGCGCGGCCGCGCCCCACCCGCCGACAGCCAGCGACACGAGCGAGCCCGAGAACAGCACGATCCCGAGGCCGAACAGCGCGGCCGCGAGGTTGGCGAGGCGGCGGGCGGCGCCCGCCGTCCGCTCGGCGAGGAGAACGACGCCGATCATCGCTAGCGCATGCCACAGCGCGTAACGCGAGGCGGTCTCGACCCAGCCGGCCGGTTGCGGGGCGAGCCCGTGCGCTGCCCACGCGCCGAGCGCGACCCCGGTGAGGCCACAGAGCGCCGCGAAGGCGATGGCGAAGGCAGCGAAGCGGGACAGTCCCATGCGGCGACAGCTACCCCTTGCCTTGCGCGCACGCAACGGCCAAGGTTGCTGGCACCGCCTGACCCCCCACCCTGTCCCTCCCCCACAAGGGTGAGGGAACGCGCGGCACGACCTCGCGATACGACGGCCTCATCCTTGATGGGAGAGGGTTGGGGTGGGGGCGACACGGACGCGAACCGTCTGGGGAGACCGCATGGGCACGATCGCCGAGGAACGAAGCGCCCGCCTGAGGGCGGCGATGGCCGAGCAAGGCACCGACGCGCTGGTCGTGTTCGGCAATGCCTGGCAGGCGGACTATCTGCGCTACGCGACCGACTTCGCGGCGGTCGAGGGCGACGCGCTGGCAGTGGTCACGCCCTCGGAGACGCGGCTCTTCGTCGAATTGCCCGCCGAGGCCGAGCGTGCGGCGCTCGCTTGCCCCGACATCGCCGCCGAGGCGTCCGACGACATCGTCGGCGCCGCGCGCGCCTACCTGAAGCGGTTGGGCAATCGTTCGGTCGCCTCCGCCCCCGCGACCATCGTGCCGTTCGGCCTTTCCCAGCCCGACGACGCGACGCGCATCGACGATGCCACCGCGATGGTCGACCGGCTGCTGATCGCCAAGCTGCCGTCGGAGATCGACGCCATCGCGCGCGCGGCGGCGCTGGCCGACCGCGGCTACCGCGCGTTCATGGAGGCGGCCCGGCCCGGTCGGCGCGAGTACGAGCTGGTCGCCGACATCGAGGCCTTCTTCCGCGCCGCGGGGTGCCCCGAGAATTTCATGATCCTGGGCTCAGGCGGTGTCGAGGTGCGCGGCATGCACCCGGCCGGCGAACGCGTGCTGCAAGCGGGCGACCTGGTGACCACCGAGCTCACCCCCTGCGTCGAGGGCTATTACGCCCAGCTCTGCCGCACGCTGGTTATCGGCGAGCCGTCGGCGGCGCAGACGGACGCCTTCCAGGTCTATATCGACGCGGCCGAGGCGGGCGAGGCGGTGCTGCGCGCCGGTGTCACCGCGGCCGCGGTCGCCAAGGCGGAGAACGACGTGTTCCGCGCACGCGGGCTCGGCATCTACTGCACCAGCGAGTACACGCGCGTGCGCGGCCACGGGATGGGGCTGTTCGCCGATTCCAAGCCGCATCTCTTGGAGGACGTAGAGGTGCCGCTTCCCGAGGGCGCGACGGTGATCGTGCATCCGAACACGTACCACCCCGCGGTCGGCTACATGGTGTTCGGCGACACGCTGGTGGTGACGGCGGGCGGGTTTCGGCGCCTCTCGGCCACGCCGCGGACGCTTCTTTCGGTTCCGGCGTAGGGCGGCGGCGATGCGACGGGGACTTCTGAGCTGGAACCGGGACGAGGTGCCGGTCGCGGTGCTCGAGGCGCGGCTCGGCCGGCTGCGCGCGCGGATGGCCGAGGACGGCATCGACGCGATGCTGATCTACACCAACTTCCCGCGCCCGGCGGCGGTGTCGTTCCTGACCCATTTCGTGCCCTACTGGTCGCAGGCGGCGCTCGTGGTGTTCCCGGACGGGCCGACGATCCTGGTGTCGGCCCTGTCGAAGCGCGTGTCGGGCTGGGTTCAGGAGACCGGCCATATCGGCGAGATCGTCTCGACCGGCGACATCGGCGCGGGGGCGGCGAAGCTGATGGCCGCGCGCTCCGCGAAGCGCATCGGCGTGATGGAGCTCGCGAAGCTGCCCGGCGGGATCGGGCGGCCCTTCGCAGCCGGGCTTGCCGGCGCGAAGCTGGTCGATGCGAGCGCGCTGTTCGCCGCCATCCGCCACCCGGCGGACCCCACAGAGATCGCGGTGAGCCGGCGCGCGGCCGAAATCGCCAAGGGTGCGGTCGAGGCGGCGCTCTCGGAGGACCACGCGACGGCCGATCCTCTGATCGCCGCCACAGAAAGCGCCGCGCGGCTCGCCGCCGCCGAGGAGGTGATCGTGAACGTCGCGCCCGACCTCATCGGCGACGCGCGGCTCGCGCGGATCGAGGGCGACGCGGCGCTGGCCGACCGCTTCGCGGTGCGCGCGTCGATCGCCTACAAGGGCGCCTGGGTGCGCCTCGTCCGCACCGTCGACCGGACGGGCGCGGGCGCGGCAGCCGATGCCGCAGCGGCGCAGGCGATCGTCGGCGGTGCACCGCCCGCCGGTGTGCGGCTGGTCGCACGCAACGCCGAGGCGCAGATCGGCTCCGCGCCGCTCAGCCCCGTCGCGACGCCACCGGCCGGGTCGGTGGCGAGCGTGGCCGTCCGGCTCGCCGACGCGACCGGCCCCTGGCTCGCCGGGTTCCCGGTGCTGGTGCCGACGGCGCCGGGGGCCGCGCCCGAGCCCCTGGCCTGATCCCGGTCGCTACATCTTCGCCTTCGGCAGGAAGGCGGTGGTGAACATCTGGTCGTCGCGGGGCGCGGTCTTGAGCACGCCCATCTGCAGGAACGACTGGCGCAGCACCTCGATGGCCTTGGGGTCGAACCGCCCGTCGCGCGACATGACCGGCATCTCGTCGTCGTAGGTTTCGTCGGCGACGTGCTGGGAGCGCTTGAGCACCTTGACGGCAATGGCGCTGGTCTTCGCCTTGTTGTGCGCCATGAAGTCGATCACGTCGAACCAGCCGGCGACGAAGCGGCGCACCATGTCCGGCTTGTTCTGGATGAGGTCGTCGCGCGCCACGATGACCTGAGTCACGAATTCGGGCACCGCGTCGCCGCAATTGTAGACGAGCCGCAGGGCCTTCTTTTCCTGCAGCCCGAGGATGACGTCGGTGGCCATCACCATGGCGTCGATCTGGTGGGTCTTGATGGCGGCGAGCCGGCCCTGCAGCCCGCCGAGCGCGACGGTCTTGATGCCGTGCGGTCCCCAGCCTTGCGCCGCCGCCGTCTGCTTGGCGAGCCAGTCCGAGAGCGAGCCGATATTGGAGACGCCGAAGATCTTCCCCTTGAGCCCGGCGATGGCATGGATCGGCGAGTTGTAGCCCACCGCGACCGCCAGGTTGCGCGGCGGGCCGTTGATCGCCGCGACCGCCTTGTCCATGGCGCCCTTGGCCGAGAACGCCATGCCGGACCCGCCGGCCACCGCGAAATCGATGGCGTGCGAGATCAGGGCCTGCTGAATCTTGGCGTCGCCGTGGAACGACTCGATCTTGACGCTGTCGAACCCGTGCTTCTTCCAGATGCCGGTCTCGACCCCGATGTCGAGCGGCAGGAACGCCCAGACGAAGGGCTGGGCCTTGCCGACCACGATGGAGTTGCCGGCTTTGGCGGAGATCGGCAGGATGGCGAGCGCAGCGGCGAGGGCCGCGGCGCATCGGGCAAGCTTCACGGACATGTCTCCCTCCCCTTGGGCCAGGGAACCGCCGCCGGGCGGACCGGCCGTTGCGCGCCCAATATACGGCCCGCCGGCCGGCCGCCACAGGGGCGTTTGACCGGTGAGTTGGGACAATCGGTTCGATATATGGAAAATAGCGCCGAATGGGATTAAGTGTTAGCGGTCGTCGGCGCGCCCGATTGGAATGGTGGCGGGCGGAAGGGCCGCAACAACGAAAGCCTGACGGGGCGATACGGGCCCTGGTCGGGGGGGCTACGAGGAAACCGTCCTTGAGCGAAGACACCGGGTTTTCGGTTCGGTTCTGGGGTGTGCGTGGCAGCATCCCGGCGCCCGGCGCCAGCACCGCCCGGTACGGCGGCAACACATCGTGCGTCGAGATACGGTGCGGGTCGCATTTGCTGATCTTCGACGCGGGCTCGGGCATCCGCGAGCTGGGCATCGCACTCGAGGCGGGCGGGCCGGTCGAGGCCGATCTGTTCCTGAGCCATACCCATTACGACCATCTGGTCGGGCTGCCCTTTTTCGGCTCGGTCTTCAACCCGCGCAACTCGTTCCGCGTGTGGGCCGGCCACCTGAAGCCCGAACGCACCGTCGAGTTGGTCCTGCGCGGCTTCATGACCGATCCGCTGTTCCCGGTGCCGCTCGACATCTTCAACGCCCACATCGACTTCCACGACTTCATCGCCGGCGACACGCTGCAGCCGCACCCGAGCATCACGGTGCGCACGACGGCGCTCAACCACCCCAACCGCGCGACCGGATATCGTGTCGAATACGGCGGCAAGGCGGCATGCTACATAACCGACACCGAGCACGTGATCGGCGCGCCCGACCGCAACATCCTGGGGCTGATCGAGGGCGCCGACCTGATGATCTACGATTCCTCCTACACCGATGCCGAGTTCCCCAACTTCATCGGCTGGGGTCATTCGACCTGGGAGGAGGCCTGCCGGCTGGCCCGCGCCGCCCACGTCAAGCGGGTGGCGATTTTCCATCACGAGCCGTCGCGCGACGACGACGTGCTGGACCAGATCGGCGAATTGGCCGCCCGCATGTTCCCGGGCGCCTTCGTGGCGCGCGAGGGCGAGACGCTGTCGCTTTGACGGGTTTCCGGGGCCGGAAGCGTACCCTCGCCCTCGGGCTTCCGACCCTGCTGGGGCTCGCGCCGCGCGGCTTCTTCATCCCGCACCGCTACGCGGCCGAAGCGGCACAGCCCGCGGCGCGCGGCCCCTATCGCGAGATCGAGCACATCTTCGCGGCGCGCGGGGCGGAGTTCCGCGAGGTGATCGCGGGGCTCGACAAGCTCGCCCCTGCCTACCAGGCGATCGCCGCGGCGGAGACGACGGGCGGGGGGCCGCGCGCCCCGCGCTTCGGCCAGGGCTGGTTCCCGCGCCTCGACGCGGCCGTCGCCTACGCCATGGTGCGCTGGCTCCAGCCCAAGCGCATCGTCGAGGTCGGGGCCGGCCATTCGACGCGGTTCCTGGCCCGCGCCGCCGTCGACGGCCAGCTTGACCTCCGCATCACCACAATCGATCCCGAGCCGCGCGCCGCGCTCTACGAGCTCGATTTCGAGTTCGTCCGCCAGCCGGTGCAGCGCGCCAACCGCGCTCTGTTCGCCGCGCTGGCGCCGGGCGACATGCTGTTCGTCGATTCCTCGCACGTCTGCATGCCCGGCACCGACGTCGACGTGATCCTCAACCGCATCTGGCCGGCCCTGCCCAAGGGCGCCATCGTGCACTTCCACGACGTGTTCCTGCCCGACGACTATCCGGCCGACTGGGCGTGGCGCGGCTACAACGAGCAGCTCGCAATTGCGCCGTTGATCGCGTCGGGCGCGGCCGAGCTCCTGTTCGCGTCGCACTACACGGCGACGCGCATGGCCGACGCGCTGGCCGAGACGATCGTCGCGCGCCTGCCCGCCTTCCCGGGCGCGCTCGACGCCAGCCTGTGGGTGCGGAAGACGACGCCTGCGGTTTAGCTATACGGATCGGCCGCGTCGCGCAGCCCGTCGCCGAAGAAGTTGAAGGCCAGCACCACCACGATCACCGGCACCACCGGCATCATCAGCCAGGGGTAGAGGGCGACGACGTTGATGTTCTGCGCCTCGTTCAGGAGCACGCCCCAGCTCGTGATCGGCGGGCGCAGACCGAGGCCGAGATAGGAAAGCGCCGTCTCGCCAAGGATCATGTTGGGGATCGAAAGCGTCGCCGAGGCGATCAAATGGCTCATGAAGGCCGGCAGCATGTGGCGGCCGATGATGCGCCGCGGCTTCGCACCCATCAGCTTGGCGGCGGCGACGTAATCCTCCTCGCGGATGGCGAGGAGCTTGGAGCGCACGGCACGGGCGAGGCCCGGCCAGTCGAGGAAGCCCAGGATCAGCGTGATCCCGAAATAGACCAGGAGCGGCGACCAGGTCACCGGCAGGGCGGCGGAGAGCGCGAGCCACAGCGGGATCTCGGGGAACGAGCGCAGCACCTCGATCGCGCGCTGCGAGACGAGATCGACCCAGCCGCCGTAATAGCCGGCGAGCCCGCCGATCAGGAGCCCCATGCAGAAGCTGATGGTGATGCCGACGAGCCCGACGGTGAGCGAGATGCGCGTGCCCAGGACGATGCGCGACAGCATGTCCCGCCCCAGCCGGTCGGTGCCGAGCAGGAACAGCGTGCCGCCCTTCGCCGGGCACATCACGTGGACGTCCGCCGTGACCAGCCCCCAGAACTTGTACGGATCGCCGCGACAGAAGAAGCGGATCGGCTCCACCGTCGCGTTCGCCGTGTACTCGCGCCGGAGGTTGGTCATGTTGAGCTTGTAGTCCAGCCCGTAGACGTAGGGCCCGACGAAATCCCCATCGTGGAACAGATGGATGGTCTGCGGCGGGGCGTAGATGAAATCGGTGTTGCGCGTGTGCAAATCGTAGGGCGCGAGGATCTCGCTCACCAGGATCGAGAGATACATCAGCCCGATGATCGCGCCCGAGATGACGGCGAGGCGGTGGCGCCGGAGCCGCCACCACATCATCCGCCACTGCGAGGCCATGTAGACCCGCTCCTGCTCCGGCGTCAGCGCGGCCTCGGCCGATACGTCGAACGGCGCAGTGGAGACGAAATGCTCCAGCCGGTCCCGGGTCGGCGCGCTCATCGCGTGCCCCCGCCGAAGCGGATGCGCGGGTCGAGCGCGGCCAGCGCCAGGTCGGAGACGAACACGCCGATGACGGTGAGCGTCGCCACGAACATCAGGAACGAGCCGGCGAGATACATGTCTTGGCTTTTCAGCGCGGCGACCAGCATCGGCCCGGTCGTGGGCAGCGAGAGCACGACCGAGACGATCGCCGAGCCCGAGATCACCGCCGGCAGCAGATTGCCGATGTCGGCGATGAACGGGTTGAGCGACATGCGCAGCGGGTATTTCACCAGCAGCCGGAAGGGCGCGAGGCCCTTGGCGCGGCCGGTGATGACGTACTGCTTCTGCAGCTCGTCGAGCAGGTTGGCGCGCAGCCGGCGAATCATCGCGGCGGTGCCCGACGTCCCGATCACGATCACCGGGATCCAGAGATGGGCGAGGATCGAGCCCACCTTGGCGAAGCTCCAGGGCTGGTTGACGAAATGCGGGTCCATCAGCCCGCCGACGGAGGTGCCGAACCAGACCTGAGCGAGGTAGAGCAGCACCAGGGCGAGCAGGAAGTTGGGCGTGGCGAGGCCCAGGAATCCCAGGAAGGTGAGGCCGTAATCGCCCCAGCTATATTGGTGCGTCGCCGAATAGACTCCGATGGGAAACGACACCAGCCAGGTGAACAATATCGTCGAGAACGACACGATGAAGGTGAGCCACAGCCGGTCGCCCACCACGCGCGAGACCGGCAGGTTGTACTCGAACGAGTAGCCGAAATCGCCATGCAGCATGCCCGTGGCCCAGCTCGCGTACTGCTGGTACCACGGCTTGTCGAAGCCGTACTGCTCCTTCAGGAAGTCGATCTTATCCTGGCTCACCTTCTCGCCCTGGCTTTCCAGCTCGGCGACGTAGGTGGTGAGGTAGTTGCCCGGCGGAAGCTGGATGATCACGAACACCAGGAAGCTGATCGCGACCAGGGTCGGGATCATGATCAGGATGCGATGGACGATATAGCCGAACACGTGGCTGCCTCTCCCGCTAGCGCGACGCGCGGGCGGCGGCGCCGTCGGTCGCCCACCAGAACGTGTCGGGCTGATAGATGCCGAAATGCGCGCCCGGGTCCCAGTTGTAGACGCCCTCGACCGGCACGTTCTGCAGCTTGTCGTTGACCACGACGGGCTGGGGCACGGCGCCGATCAGCCCCAGCGTGAACACCTCGTCGGCGTTGATCTTGAGCATCTTGTGCCAGATTTCGGCGCGCATGGCGTGCGAGGTGGCGCCGCGCCAGTCCTGGTAGAGCTTAAGAAGCTCCTCCGCCACGGGCATGTCCGGCTTTTCGCCCGACTTGCCCTTGGTCTGGTAGTACTCGCCCCATTTCGGCCACTGGAGCTGCTGCTGGCTGGTGGGCGCCAGCTCGTCGGGCGAGGAATTGGCGGTGGGCACGCCGTTCTCCCAGCCCGACCAGACCGACATCTGCGTCCGGCCCGCGAAGATGCGGTTGCGCAGCACCTCGCGCTGCGACGGGCGGGTGTAGATCTTGATGCCGGCCTTCCGCCACGTATCGTGGATGAGCTGCAGCACGTCCGTTTCCTCGGACGATTCGCCCGAGGTCTCGACCACGATCTCGGCCGGCCGGCCGTCGGGCAGGAGCCTGACGCCCTGGTCGTTGCGCTTGGTGAGACCGACCTCGTCGAGAAGCGCGTTCGCCCTCTTGAGGTCGAAATCGGTCCATTCCTTGCGGTATTCCGGCTTGTAGAGCGGGCTTTGCGGCAGCACCGTGTTCTGGCCCTCGATCGCGAGCCCGAAGAACACCACCTGGTTGATCTCGTGCCGGTTGGTGGCGAGCGACAGCGCGCGGCGGAAGCGCACGTCGCGGAACAGCTTGCGCCATACCGGATCGCCGATGTTGAGGTTGGGGTAAAGCACCACGTGGTCGCCCTTTGCCTCGCGCCACAGCCGCACCTGATACCCCTCGCGCTTCTCGGCCTGCTTCAGGAAGGTGTAGTTGTCGAACTGCAGATAGCGCGCCTGCAGGTCGGTTTCGCCCGCGCCCGTCTTCAGCGGCACGATCTTGGTGTCGGCGACGTTCATCACCACCCGGTCGATGTAGGGGAGCTGGTGGCCTTGGCGGTCGACCCGGAAATAATACGGATTGCGCTCGAACACGAAGCGCTGCGACGGCGGGTGGGTCTTCAGCACCCAGGGCTCGAGCGTCGGCTCGTCCGGGTTGTCGTTGCGGTACTGCTCGTCCTTGCGGTTGAGAAGCGCCGCCCAGTTGTGCCGCTTGGCCTTCTTGACCATCGCGGCCAGCTTCTTCGGGTCCTGGTACTTGACGTGGAATTGCTTCAGGTAGTGCGCCGGCTTGTAGATGTAGAGCGGCGACGGACCGGCCAGCGCCGGCAGGAAGGCCGGATTGGGCTTGGCCCATTCGTAGCGGACGGTCCACTTGTCGACGAACGTGACCTTGGCGGGCACGCCGTCGACCGTCATCTCGCGCGGCACGCCGGACGGCGAGACCTTCTTGTTCTCCGCCATGTCCTGCCAGAAGAAGCGGAAATCGTCGGTGGTGAAGGGCGCGCCGTCCGACCACTTCACCCCCTTGCGCAGATGCAAGGTGAAGATGCGGTCGTCGATGATGTCGACGCTTTTCAGGATGTCGGGAACGATGTCGTAGTGCCGGTCGTACACGACGAGGCGCGCATAGCCGTAGACCACCATCATGCGCGTGTCGCGCGGCTTGGCCATCAGGATGCGCAAGGTCCCGCCCGGCTTGCCGATCTCGGTGCCCGGCGCGTCGAACGTGACGACCTTGGGTTCCTCCGGCAGGCGCTGCGCGACCGGCGGCAGCTTGCCTTCGGCCACCTGCTTCGCGAAGAACGGCGTCTCGACGGGCGTGACCGCCGGGGCGGCGGTCGGCGCCTCGGCCGCGAGGGCGCGCGCGCCGAGCGCGAGGCCGAGGGCGGCCAGGATCGCGAGGCGTCGCCTCATCGCAAAAGCTCCCGCATGTCGGCGTCGGGATGGGCGCGCACGTGGTGTCCGGGCGCCACCTCGATCAGCGCAAGCCGGCCGGCGCCGTCGATGGTGAAGGGCTGCGGCCATTCGGCCGGGTCCGAGGCGCGCCCTTCCATCAGCGCGGTGAGGTCGAGCCGGGCGCCGAGGTCGGGCTTCGGCACGGCGGCGAGCAGCGCCTTGGTGTAGGGGTGGACCGGCGACTTGAACAGCGCCTCGCGCGGCGCGGTCTCGACCAGCCGGCCGCGGCACATCACGGCGATGCGCCCGGCGATGTAGTCGACGACCGCGAGGTTGTGCGACACGAACAGATAGGTGAGGCCGAGGTCCTTCTGCAGATCCTTCAGCAGGTTGAGGATCTGCGCCTGGATCGAGACGTCGAGGGCGGAGACCGGCTCGTCGCATAGGAGGAGCTCGGGCTTGAGCGCGAGGGCGCGGGCGATGCCGATCCGCTGGCGCTGGCCGCCGGAGAAGGAGTGCGGGTAGCGGTTGAGGTGGCGCATGTCGAGGCCCACGAGCGCCATCAGCTCGCACACCATTTCGCGCCGCCAGGCCGGATCGCCGATGCCGTGGATCGCCAGCGGCTCGCCCACGATATCGAACACCGTCATGCGCGGGTTGAGCGACGAGTAGGGGTCCTGGAAGATGAACTGCACCTTGCGCCGGTAGGACAGGAGTGCGCTTTCGTCGAGCCGGGTCACGTCGACCAGCGCGTCGTCGTGGTTGAACTTGATCGCGCCGGCGTCGGGCGCCAGCGCGCGCATGATCAGCTTGGAGAGCGTGGTCTTGCCGCAGCCCGATTCGCCGACGAGGCCCAGGCATTCGCCGCGGCGCACCTCGAAGCTCACGTCGTCGACCGCCAGCACCACCCCGTTGGAGGCGCCGGCGAACAGGCCGGACTTGCGGGTGCGGTAGGCCTTGGTCAGCCCCTCGACCGCGAGCAGCGGGGCATTGCCGAGGCCGGGCGCGGGGCCGGATTCGCGCCGCGCCAGGAGATGGCCGGTGGTGTGCTGGATCTCGCGCAGCGGCTGCAGCCGCTCGCCCGGCTTCATGTCGAAGCGCGGCACGGCGTGCAGCAGCGCCTTGAGGTAGGGGTGGCGCGGGTCCTCGAACACGTCCTCGACCGCGCCCGATTCGGTGACCTGGCCGCGATACATCACCACCACCTCGTCCGCCATGTTGGCGACGACGCCGAGGTCGTGGGTGATCAAGAGGACCGCCATGCCAAGCTCGGCCTGCAGATCCTTCAGGAGCTTCAGGATCTGCGCCTGGATGGTGACGTCGAGCGCGGTGGTCGGCTCGTCGGCGATCAGGAGCGCCGGGCGGCAGACCAGCGCCATCGCGATCATCGCGCGCTGGCGCAGCCCGCCCGACAGCTCGAACGGGTAGGTCTTGAGCGCGTGCTCGGGGTTGGGGAAGCCGACGAGGCGGAGCATCTCCGCCGTCAGCCGGAGCCCTTCCTTCGCCGAGCATTCGCGGTGCAGCCTGACCGCCTCGGACACCTGGTCGCCCACCGTGTGGAGCGGCGAGAGCGAGGTCATCGGCTCCTGGAACACGATCGAGACGCGCCCGCCGCGGATCGCCCGCATGCGGCTCGAATCGCGGCCGAGCGCGGCGATGTCGGTGACCTCGCCCGAGGCCGGGTCGCGGAACAGGATCTCGCCCGAGGTGATGCGGGCCGCATGGGGCAGGATGCCCATGATCGACTGCGACACGACCGACTTGCCCGAGCCGGACTCGCCCACCAGCGCCACCACACCCGCCTCGGGCACGCGGAACGACACGCCGTTTACCGCACGGATGGCGCCTTCGTGGACGTGGAACTCGACGGCGAGGTTCCGGACGTTCAGCAGATCATTCAACGGCCCGCATCCCGCATCCTGGGAGCGTCCGGCCCGACGCCCAACGCGGCGAGGTTGGTTCGGGTCGCGGGAGGCAGGGCGATCCCCCGCTCCGTCGCGGCACGGGCCGCCCGGCGGGCGATCTCGGCGAAGCCCTCCAGCGAGGAATCGAGGCGAATCGTGCCCTCGTCGCCCGCCAGCTTCATCTGCATCCAGCCTTTCGTCCGGTCGCGCCGGGTCGAGAAGTAGTCGACCCTGAGGCGCGCCAGATCGTTCCAACGCACCGTCACCCGCCGCGGTCCCGCCGCCGAGACTCCCGTCTCGTCCAGCGTGATCCGCGTCGCACCCCGCAGCGAGGTTCGCACGCCGTACAATGCGAACAGGCCCGCCAACCCCGCGAGAATGGCCATCATAGGTGCAGCCGGGCGCGCCAGCAACAAGGGACCGCCCGTCAGGACCATCCCCACCGCGGCGCGCACATAATCGGCGTAGAGCGATCGGCGCTCGTACCGGTGCTCGCTCACGCCCCCGCTCCGAACGCTTCGTCGGCATCGACCCACCGTACCGAAGGATGAACGGATGAGCGTGCGACGAAGCGATTAACGAAGTCCCAACATCCCGCGTCATGCGCCAGGTGATGGGTAAGAACTCCGGTCGGCTCGTCGGGATCGACGCCGGCCGCGCGGGTGCGCCGTCGGCCAAGATGCGCGACGGCCGCACCGATCGCCGCCTCCTCACCGACGAAGCGCCTTGTGCCCGGCCAGTCGACGATGTCGACATGGGTGTTGCACTGGACGAGGCCGGGCGCGGCCAGGGGCCGGGCGCGCGCCGTGAAGGTCGAAAGCCCGCGATAACCGAGCGCGGGCAGCGCCGCGGCGACACGCGAATCGATCCGGTTCCAAGGCGGCACCATCACGTTCCGCGCCGCGGGGAACAAAGTAACGAGCCGCGCCCAGCCCGCCGCCAGTTCGTCCGTGACCCGCTCCCGCGGGCGCTCGTCGCCCAGTTCGCGCTTGGGCGTGCCCGGGGCCGCGTGGTTGCGGTGGGCATAGCCGTGCTGGACGATCGTCACGGCGCGCTCGCGGGCGAGCCGGTCCGCCAGCGACGCCTCCGCCGGTGCCGGAATCACCGCAAGCGTCAGCTTCACGCCGAGCGCCGCGCGCAGATCGAGCAGACGGTCGAGGGACGGCGTGTCCGCCACCGCATCGTCGTCGCGCCACCAAAAGGTCGCGACGCGGCCGGCCTCCGCCCACGCATCGAGCTCGTCCGCGAGTGCACCCCACGGACCGGCGGTCACGGCAGGTTTTCGCCCCGTGCGAGCGCGGCGATCAGCGCGGCCGATGTGCGCCCGCCGGCGACGTCGAGGCCGGCGAAGGCGGGCGGCGGCGCGGCGAGCGCGGACTCGGCGGCGCGGGCGATCGCCTCGGCGGCGATCTCGTCCTCCGGCACGATCTGGAGCGCGCCCCGCGTGGCGAGGAGCCGCGCCCTGAGGGTCTGCTCGGTTTCGAGCCCGCCCGCGTAGGGCGCGATTACGGCGCGCGTCCCGGTCGCCAGCGTTTCCATCACCGTATTATAGCCGCCCTGCGAGATCGAAAGCTGCGCGCCGCGCAGGAGGTCGATGAAATCGGGCCGGGCGCGCTCGACCGTCACACCTGGCGGCGCGTCGCGCACCAGCCCGCGGAACGCATCCTCGGGCAGCGCATGGCCCGCCAACACCCGCCAAGGCGCGCGGGCGAGGCGCGTGAGCGGCCGCGCCGCCATCGCCGCGCGGAACAAGCTCTCGCTGACCGCGCCGCCCCCGGCCGAGACCACCACGCCCGCGCGCTCGCGCACAGGACCGGCGGGCGCGGTCGCCCCCTCCTCCACCACGTAGCCGGTGTAGCGCAGATTGGGGATGCGTGCGGCCAGCGGGAAGGTGGCGTCGAACGGGATCAGGGACGGGTCGCCGTGCACCATCACCAGGTCGTAGTCGCGGTCGAGCCGCGCCAGCATCTCGTCGATTCGCTCGGGCTTGTCGGGCTCGACCAGTATGTCGCGCACCGAGGCGGCAACGCGCGGCCTGGACGTTTGCGCGCGTGCTGCTTCCAGCAGCGGCTCGAGCTCGAAGCGGAGCTGCCGCCGGCCGAACGGGTAGAGCTCGGTCACGATCACGTCGGGCCGCGCGCCGCGGAAAATGTCGAGCAGCGCCTCGCGGCGGCGCGCGCGGAATGCGTCGTCGATCACCCGGTCGTCGGCGTCGACCAGCACCTTGAAATACACGTCGACGGCGCGCACCGGCGGAAGCTGGACGAAGCGCGCGGCGCCGACGTCGAGCCCCGGCACCGCGTGCCCGCCGGAGACGAAGGTGACGTCGAGCCCGGCGGCGCCGAGCGCGCGGACGAGCGTCGCCGCCCGGCGCAGATGGCCGATCCCGAGCAAGTGCTGGACCCAAAAGAGGACGCGTCCGTTCATGCCGGAGCCAAGGTCACGCGCTTTCCAGGCTGATGTTGAGCCGCTCGACGTGGAGCGTGCCGTCGCGTCCGGCGGCGAACACATGCACCGCCGCCCAGTCCATCTTCACCGGCGGCTTGCCCACCATCTCCCACCCCGTGGCGAGCGACAGGGCGGCACGGATGATGCCCTGGTGCGCCACGGCCCCGGCCGGCCGCCCGCGTTCGGCCGTCGCGGCGATCCAGCCGGCGACGCGGCCGCGCACCTCGCGCGGTGTCTCGCCCCCGTCGGGGCGGAGGTCGAGCCCCTTTGCCGCGCGGTCGTGGAACGCGTCGCCGTAGCGGGCGATCAGCTCCTCGCGCGTGTGGCCCTCCCACGCGCCCCAATCCATCTCGCGCACCTGCTGCTCGACGCGGAAGGCGATGCCGAGGGCGCGGGCCGTCTGCTGCGCGCGGGTGAGCGGGCTCGCCACCCAGTCCCAGTCGCGGAACTCGTCGGGCAGGCGCCAGGCGGCGACCTTGGCCGTGCCCGCCGCGCTGAGCGGGTTGTCGGCAAGTCCCTGCAGGCGGTGCACCTCGTTCCAGTCAGTGGGGCCGTGTCGGATGAAGGCGATCGGCGTCATGGTGCGGCGATGACGGTCCCGCCCACCCTCGCGAGCGCGTTGTGGAGCGCGCGGGCAGCGGCGGCCAGCGTGTGCTCGCCGGCGGCGAGCGCCAATGCGCGGAGCCCCATCTCCTTGCGCCGGTTGGGATCGTCGAGCAGCGCCGCCACGGCGGCAGCGAACGCGGCCTCGTCGCCCTCGCGCGTGACCAGGCCAGTGTTGCCGTCGCGCACGATGTCGGGCACGCCGCCGGCCGCGCCGGCGACGACCGCGACCCCCGCCGATTGGGCCTCGAGGATCGCCATGCCGTAGGCCTCGCGGATCGCCGGCCAGACATAGAGGTCGGCGCCGGCATAGAGCGCCGGCAGCGCCTCCTCCGGCACGAAGCCGGTATAGACGACGCGTTCGCCAAGCGGCGCGAGCGCGTCGCGCACCTCGGATTCGGCCGGCCCCTCGCCCGCCACCACCAGGCACCATTTCCGACCGGCGAGACCGGCGAGCGCCCGCCCGAGCGCGCGGTACGAATCGAGCTTGTCTCCCCTCCGCATCATGGCGACGGTGAGCAGGATGGGCGTCGTCGGATCGATCCCGAACCGCTCGACGAGGGCGGCGCGGTTCTGGGCGCGGGCGGCGGAGGCGGTGGCGAACGGCACGGTCTCGCAGAACGGGCGGATCTGCACCGATGCGGCGCGCGGCTTCAAGAGCGGCTCGACGCAGACCGCGTCGCGCGAGTTGAGGTGGATCACCCCGTCGGCGCGGCGCAGCGCCGCCTCGACCGCCGCATGGCCGAGCGCCCACGCCCCGCCGGCCTGCTTCGGCGCGAATGACGCTTCGGCCGCGAGGTAGGGAATGGCGAGCGCGTCGCACACCGCCGGTCCGATCCAGTCGGGCGCGCGGTGATAGAGGTGGTAGGTGAGCCAGACCTGCGGCCGCGCCGCCTCCGGCTGTGCCCGGTAGCGCGCGATCAGCCGCTTGGCCGCGGCGAGGCCCTTTTTCCGCAGCGCCTCCTGCACCGCGGCATCGCCCGCGCCGTCGCGGCTCTTGAACCGCGCGGCGAGTGTCACCTCGTGCCCGGCGAGGCGGAGTGCCGCCATCAGGAGCCGCGCCATGTGCCGGTCGCCCGACGGAACCGGGTCGGTCGGCGGCTTCATCGGGGCGTAGAATGCGATTCGCATCAGCTTGCCTCCACCGCGCGCGGGGCGGACGCGCCGGGTGCGGCAAGTCCGAAACGCCCGGCAAGCGCGTCGATTCCGCCGGCGGCGGCGAATTGCGCGCGCACGCGGCGCTCCGCAGCGCGGCCGAGGAACAGCCGGCGCGATGGCGTGCGGATCAGCGCTTCGAGGGCCGCCGCGAGCGCCGCCGGGTCCTCGGGCGGCACCAGAACGCCGGTCGCCCCGTCCATTACCAGCTCGGGCACCGCCGAGACCCAGGTTGCGAGCGTGGCGAGGCCCTGGCTCGCCGCCTCCATCAGCACGTTGGGCAGGCCGTCGCGATCGCCGTCCCCGGCCACGCGGCTGGCCAGCGCGAACAGGTCGGCGGCGCGGTATTCGGCGATCAGCGCCTCCTGCGCCAGCGCGCCGCGCCACGCCACCCGGCCGGCGATGCCCGCGCGCCGCGCCCGGTCCGCCAGCTTGCGGCGCAGGGGGCCGCCGCCGACATGGACCAGACGCCAGTTGAGGTCCGCCGGAAGCCGCGCCAGCGCGTCGATCAGCACGTCGTGGCCCTTCTTCTCGACCGCGCGCCCGACGGTGAGGATCGTCACCGGGTCGTCGGCCCGCGCGCCGTCGCGCGAGGGGCGCTGCGGCGCCGGCGGGAAGCGGCCGAGGTCGAGACCGTGATAGACGAGCCCGAGCCGGTCGGGCGCGGCGCGAAATGGCCGCGAGGTGATCGTAGGCGGCGCGCGAGCAGGTGACTGCCCAGTCGGCCGCCGCCAGCTTCTCGGCGATCTCCCAGCCCGGCGTCGTCCAGATGTCCTTGGCGTGTGCCGAGACGCTCCAGGGCAGGCCGCACATCAGCGCGGCGTAGCGCGCCACCGAGGCCGGCGTGTGAATGAAATGGGCGTGCAGCCGGTCGACCCCGGCGGGAAGCTCGGCGGCCAGCACGCAGGCCTGGCCGAACCGGCGGACGCGGTTGGGCGTCGAATCGCGCGCGAGGTCGCGGACGAAGGCCCGCCAGGCGGCGCCGAAGCCCGGCCGCCGGCGCGCCGCCATGAGGCCGCGCAGGATGCGGCCCGGCTCGCGCCATAGATATTCGGGCAGATAGAGCACCGGGGCGCGGATCTCGCGATGGACCGGGTGGACCGCCCGGTCGGTCGGGTGGCGCAGCGAGACGATGCGGATGTCGAGGCCGCGCGCCTCGAGCGCCCGGATTTCCTGCGCAATGAAGGTTTCGGAGAGACGCGGATAGCCCTTGAGGAGGAAGGCGACGGCCATGCGGGTCAGGCGCTGCGACCGCCCACCGCGACCCGCGCGAGCCCCGGCCGCTCGATGAGCTGGCGGGTCAGCCGGTCGACCGTGGAGAGCCCGTCCAGAAGCCCGGGCATGGCGACCTGCGACGGGCGGGGCTGATCGGGCAGGGACCTGAGCGCCGTCGCCATGACGTGGGCGTTGCGCGGGCTGTCGGCGGTAAGCATGCGCAGCAGGCCGATCTCCTGCGCGCGCCGCGCACGGATGTACTGCTCGCGCCTCGGCACGCGTGCGCGGCACGATCAGCGCGGGTCGATCGAAGGACAATATCTCGCAAAACGTGTTGTAGCCGCCCATCGCGACCACCCCGGCGGCGCGCGCCATCAGCGCCTCGATCCGGGCGTCGAAGGTGAGCGTCCGGACGTTGCTCAGCCGCTCCGCCCGCGCGTTGAACACGGCCTGGGACTCGGTCCGCATGAACGGGCCGTACACGATCAAGCGCGGGATGCGGCAGGTTGCTGTCGTGCTCGTAGGCGCGCAGCACCCAGTCGACCAGCGCCTCGCCGTCGCCGCCGCCGCCGGCGGTGACCAGCAAGTAGGGCGAATCGAACGGCGGGTCGGGCTGCTTCTTGATCAGCGCGTCGGGCACGCCGCGCTTGAGATAGCCGGTATAGATCATCTTGCCCCGCACCGAGCGCGGCAGGGCGATGTCGGCCAGCGGGTCGCAGATCTGCGGCAGGCCGTAGACCCAGATCTCGTCATAAAGGTCGCGGAGCGCAGGCAGCACATTCTTGCGCGCCCATTCGGGGGCCAAGAGCGTCGGCTCGTCCATCACGTCGCGCAGCCCGAGGACCAGCGGCGTGCCGCGCGCCTTGAGCATCGCCAGCGTGTCCGCCACTTCCCCGCGGAGGCCCAGCGGCTCCTTGTCGACGATGAAGATGTCGGGATCGAAGATGTCGGCCGTGTGCTGGATGATCGAGGATCGCAGCGCGATGGTGTTGTCGATATTTATGTGGAGGGAAAGCGGCGTGTATTCGCCGTTGCGCAGCTTGATGACGCCGGGAATCCGCACGAAATCGACGCGCGCGCGGAAGTCGAAATTGCCGATGATCGGCGATCCCGAGAGAAGCAATACGGAAAGGTCGCGGTTGCGCGCGACCAGGGCGTGGGCGATTGCGCGGCAGCGGCGCAGATGGCCGAGGCCGAAGCTGTCGTGGCTGTAGATCAGGACCCGAAGGTCCTGCCGCGGTCCTTTCATCGCACGCTATGCCCCCCAACGGCTCTTTCTGGCGCGGGACTGCATGTTGGGCAGAATATGGCATACAAGGCCAAGGGGGCGAAACCCTCGGTTAAGCGTATTGGTGCAAGGGTTTCGCCGCCGATACCCGGCCCGGCCGGCCGGGGCACGGAAATTTGGTATTTGCGGCAAGCCCTTGCCGTGTCGTAGAAGAGTCGGGGACGCGCCCGCCGGCGCGCTGGATGGCCCGGGAGCCGCTCGGACGTGGAAACGAGCCTGTACCGTTACATCCTGAATCACAGCGCGCGTCAGCAGATCATCCTGACCGTGATGGCGATCGTGTCGTTCCCGTTCCTCTACATGTTCTACGAGCTGCCCAAGAAAATCGTGAACGGCGCGATCCAGGGCAAGAAGATCACCTTTCCGGTCGAGATTTTCGGCTTCCATCTCACCCAGATTCAGTATCTGACGCTTCTCTGCGCCGGCTTCCTGGTGTTGATCTTCATCAACCAGGGGTTCAAGTACGTCATCAACGTGTCGCGCGGGCTCACGGGCGAGCGCATGCTGCGCCGGCTGCGCTACGACCTCTATGCCCGGGTACTGCGCTTCCCGCTGCCGGCCTTCCGGAAGAAGTCGCCGGGCATGATCATCAACATGATCAACAACGAGGTCGAGCCGCTTGGCGGATTCATCGGCGATGCCTTCGCCCTGCCGGTGTTCCAAGGCGGAACGCTGCTCGTGATCCTCGGGTTCCTCATATACCAGAGCCCGATGATCGGGCTCGCCGCCATCGCGCTCTACCCGGTGCAGTTCATCATCATCCCCCGGCTGCAGCGCACGGTGAACCAGCTCGCCAAGCAGCGCGTGCGCATGGTGCGCCTCTTGTCCGACCGGATCGGCGAGACGGTTTCGGGCATCGGCGAGATTCGCGCCCACGGTACCGCGCGCCTCGAGCTCGCCGAGTTCTCCGACCGGCTGGGCTCGATCTTCTGGGTGCGCTTCAAGATCTATGTCTGGAAGTTCGTCATCAAGTTCGTCAACAACTCGATCAGCCAGCTCGGCCCGTTCTTCTTCTATTCGATCGGCGGATATCTGGTGATCACCGGCCGGCTGGAGATCGGCACGCTGGTCGCCGCGCTCGGCGCGCAGAAGGACCTGGCCGCGCCGTGGAAGGAGCTGCTGGCCTACTACCAGCAGCAGCAGGACGCGCGCATCAAGTTCGAGCAGGTGGTCGAGCAGTTCGACATCCCGGGCATGGCGCGACTACGAATCGATCATCGCCGAGCCCGATTTCTCCGTGCCGCTCGAGGGCGAGGTCGCCGGGGCGAACCTCGCCTTCGTCGACGAATCGGGCACCGCCCTGGTCGAAGGCGCCAACTTCCGCTTCGCGGTCGGCGGACACGTCGCCATCGTCGGCGATGCGGCCAGCGGCAAGGACACGCTCGCCCGGCTGATCGCGCGCCAGTACATGTGGACCGCCGGAACGCTCAAGATCGGCGAGACCAACCTTGCCCAGCTTTCCGAGCCGCTGATCGGCCGGCGCATCGGCTACGTGGGCGAGGGCGCGTACCTGTTCTCGGCAAGCGTGCGCGAGAACCTGTTCTACAGCCTGAAGCAGCGCCCCGTCGTCAAGCCGACCGAGGTGGGCGAGGGCGCCATCGCGCGCGAGAAGGTGCACAAGGAATCGCTGGCCGCCGGCAACTCGACCGACGATCCCGACGCCGACTGGGTCGATTACGAGGCCGTCGGCGTAGGCGGCGAGGCCGAGCTGGTGCAGCGCGCCATCGAGGCGCTCGCCACCGTCGACATGGAGGGCGACATCTACCGCCTGGGGATCCGCGGTCGGATCGACGCGGCGGACCGGTCCGACCTGGCGGAGCGCTTCCTCGCCGCGCGCGGGGCCTTGCGCGAGCGGCTGAAGGACCCGGAGATCGCGCCGCTGGTCGAGGTGTTCGACGAGAACCGCTACAACGCCAACGCGACGCTGGGCGAGAACCTGCTGTTCGGCACGCCGGTGGGCGACGCGTTCAACATGGACCGGCTGGCGGAGAACCCCTACGTGCTGTCCGTCCTGGACAAGGCCGGCCTTACTGCCGACCTGTTGGAGGCGGGACGCCGCGTGGCGGAGACGATGGTCGAGCTGTTCGCCGACCTGCCGCCCGGCCACGAGTTCTACGAGCAGTTCAGCTTCATCCGCTCCGACGACCTGCCCGAGTTCCAGGCGATGCTGAACCGCGTCGAGCGGCTGGGCATCGCCGGCGTGACGGAAGAGGACCGCACCATGCTGCTGTCCCTGCCGTTCCGCGTGGTCGAGCCGCGCCACCGCCTGGACGTGATCGACGCCACGATGCAGGAGCGCATCCTGGAGGCGCGGCGCATCTTCGCCGCCGAGCTGCCGGACGCGCTGAAGGGCGCGGTCGAGTTCTTCGATTCGGCCAAGTGGAACACCGCCGCGACCATCCAGGACAACATCCTGTTCGGCAAGATCGCCTACGGCCAGGCGCAGGGCGGCGACCGCGTCGCGGCGCTGATCGGCGAGGTGATCGAAGAGCTCGAGCTGCGCCGCGCGGTGCTGGAGGTCGGGCTCGACTACCAGGTCGGCATCGGCGGCTCGCGCCTCACGACCGCCCAGCGCCAGAAGCTGGGCATCGCCCGCGCCGTGCTCAAGCGGCCGGACATGCTGGTGCTGGGCGACGCGCTCTCCGTGTTCGACGGAACGACGCAGAGCCGCCTGCTCGACGCCCTCAGGCGCGAGTTCAAGGGGCGCGGCCTCTTGGTCACGCTGGATTCGGCCGAGGCGGCGAAGGGGTTCGAGACCGTCATCGAGATGCGCGAGGGGCGGATCGTCCGCCAACAAACTTTCGGACCACGGACCGACGAAGCCGCCACGGCCGCGCCGGCCATGAGCCCGGCGGGCTAAGGCGGCAGGGAGAAGCTGATGGGCCTGAACGAGGAAGTCGAGCTGCTGCGGAAGATCCCGCTGTTTGCGAAGATCGAGCCCTCGAAGCTTAAGCTGCTCGCCTTCACCAGCGAACGGCTGAAATTCGCCACCGGGCAGGATTTGTGCCGCCAGGGCGAAACCGGCTCGACCGCCTACATCATCATCGACGGCGAGGCGGACGTGCTGGTCAACGCGCCGGGCGGCGAGATTTCCGTGGCCAAGCTGGGCAAGAACGACCTGGTGGGCGAGATCGCCATCCTGATCGACGTGCCGCGCACCGCCACGGTGCGCGCGCTGACGCCGGTCACGACACTTGCCATTTCCAAGGACCTCTTCTACCGCATGGTGACCGAGTTCCCGCAGATGGGCGTCGAGATCATGCGCGAGCTTGCCCACCGGCTGGAGGCCACCACCGCCCAGCTTCGCGAGGCCCGCTCCCGCGCCGAGGCGTGAGGCGTCGGCCGTACGTGAGCCGGCTCGATTCCTTCATCCGGCGCCTCGAGGCGCAGCGCGACTGCCTCGCCCTCGCCGCGACGTTGATCGCCGACGTGCCGGGGCCGGTGCTGGAGCTCGGCCTCGGCAACGGGCGCACCTACGACCATCTGCGCACCCTGCTGGCCGGCCGCGAGATCTTCGTGTTCGACCGGCGCATCGCGGCCCATCCCGATTGCGTGCCGGACGAGGCGCACATGATCCTGGGCGACGTGCGCGAGACGCTGCCGGAGGCGCTGGCGCGCATCGGGGCACCCGTCGCCCTCGCCCATTGCGACGTCGGCACCGGGGTGCAGGCCGACAACGACGCGCTGGCGGCCTTCCTCGGCCCGACGCTGGCGCGCATCATGGCGCCGGGCGGCATCGTCGTCTCGGACCAGAGACTCGCGGTTCCCGGCTGGACGCGCATCCCGCCGCCGCCGGGGATCGACCCCGACCGCTACTTCATCAACCGTGTCGGGACCCCATGACGCTCAACCGCAACACCGCCGCCTGGTCGGCTGCGCAGTACCTCAAGTTCGAGGACGAGCGCACGCGGCCAGCGCGCGAGCTGCTGGCCCAGGTGCCCCTGCAGGACGCGCGGCTCTGCGTCGATCTCGGCTGCGGGCCAGGCACCTCGACGGCGCTGATCGCCGCGCGCTACCCGGACGCGCGCACGGTCGGGCTCGACAGCGATTCCGACATGCTGGCGAATGCGCGGAAGCGTTTGCCCGCCGGCGAGTTCGTCGCCGCCGACCTCGTCTCGTGGACGCCCGAGCCCACGACGGATCTTCTCTACGCCAATGCGGTGTTCCAGTGGGTGCCCGACCACAAGGCGGTGCTCGCCCGCCTGTTCGACGCGCTGGCGCCGGGCGCGGCGCTCGCCATCCAGGTACCCGACAACCTCGACGAGCCGTCGCACGCGCTGATGCGCAAGACGGCGCAGAGCGGCCCGTGGGTCGGCGCGCTCGCCGACGCCATCGCGGCGCGCGGCGCCCTTGGCACGCCCGGCGAATATTACGACCTCTTGATCGGCAAGGCGGCGCGCGTCGACGTGTGGCACGCCTTCTACCAGCACCCGATGGCGGGGCCCGAGGCCATCGTCGAATGGTTCAAGGGCACGTCGCTCCGCCCGTTCCTCGACCCGCTGGACGAGGCGACGCGGGCGGCATTCCTCGCCGCCTACGAGGCCGCGATCGCGCCCGCCTATCCGCGCCGCGCCGACGGCAAGGTGCTGCTGCGCTTCCCGCGCCTGTTCTTCGTCGCGGTCAGGGCATAACGATACGTCGGAAGGGAGACGCCATGGCCAACCACCGCATCGACGTGCACCACCACATATTGCCGCCCGAGTATGTCGCCACGGTGGGCGATGCGCGTATCGGCCCGCTGATCGTGTCGGGCAAGACGCCGGAATGGACGCCCGAGATATCGCTGGCGGCGATGGACCGGCACGGCATCGAGACGGCCATCACCTCGATCTCGGCGCCCGGCCTGTGGTTCGGCGATCGCGCCGAGACGCTCCATCTCGCGCGCATGTGCAACGAGTTCGCGACGCGCACCCGCGACGACCATCCCGGACGGTTCGGCCTGTTCGCGAGCCTGCCGCTGCCCCATGTCGACGCGAGCCTGGAGGAGATCGCCTACGCGCTCGACAGGCTGAAGGCGGACGGGATCGGGCTTCTCACCAGCTACGGCGACAAATATCCGGGCGACCCGGCCTTCGCGCCAGTGTGGGACGAGCTCGACCGGCGCAAGGCCGTCGTCTATTTCCACCCGACCAACGCGCCCTGCTCGACCTGCCTGCCCGAAATTCCGGCGGCGACGCTCGACTTCCCGTTCGACACGACGCGCGCGGTGACGAGCCTCTTGTACGGCGGCACGTTCGCGCGCTGCCGCAACGTCAAGTTCATCTTCTCACACGCCGGCGGCTGCATCCCGTTCCTCGCCGAGCGCATCGCGCGCCTCGCCGTCCGGCCCGAGTTCAAGGAGAAGGTGCCGAACGGCGTGCTGCCCGAGCTGAAGCGCCTCTATTACGACACGGCTCTCTCGGCCAACTGGCTCGCCTTCCGCTCGCTGTTCGAGCTGGTGGGATCGGACAAGGTGCTGTTCGGGTCGGACTATCCCTTCGCGCCCGAGGCCACCTTGGCCGCCACCGTGAAGGGCCTGGCGGACATGGGCTTGGGCGATCAGGTGCTGCGCGCCGTCGAGCGCGACAACGCCCTTTCCTTGTTCCCGCATTTGGCACGCTGATAGAATAGCCGGGCGGACACGGCGGGAGGAGACGATGCTGTCGCGCGAGGAGAACGAACGTCTGACGCGGGTGGGGCCGGGCACGCCGATGGGCGAGCTGATGCGGCGCTACTGGATTCCCGCGCTGTTCTCGCACCAGATCCCGAAGCCCGACTGCCCGCCGGTACGCGTCAAGCTTTTGTGCGAGCGGCTGGTCGCGTTCCGAGACACCGACGGGCGCATCGGGCTGATCGACGAGCGCTGCCCGCACCGGACCGTCTCGCTGTTCTTTGGGCGCAACGAGGAATGCGGGCTGCGCTGCGTCTATCACGGCTGGAAGTTCGACGTGGAGGGCAACTGCATCGACATGCCGTCGGAGCCGTCGGGCTCGGGCTTCATGCACAAGATCAAGATCAAGTCCTACCCCTGCATCGAGCGCGGCGGGGTGGTGTGGACCTACATGGGCCCGCCGGGGACCGAGCCCGCCTTCCCCGCCTTCGAGTGGACGATGGTGCCCGAGTCGCACCGCTTCGCCTCGCGCCATATCCAGGAGTGCAACTGGCTACAGGCGGTCGAAGGGGGCTTCGACACCAGCCACCTCGCCTTCCTGCATCGCGGCACGGTGAACGGGCCGACCACGCCACCCGAAACGTACGACGTGGTGCCGGCCGATTTCGGCTACATCGCCGGCTCCGGCCGCAGCGCGCCCGGCGGGGCGACCGACTGGATCGTCAACGTCATGCTGATGCCGTTCCACAAGATCATCTCGACCAACCCGATGGGCGCGCACGCCTGGGTGCCGATGGACGACGAGAACACGATGAACTACTCGGTCGATTATCGCCCCGACCGGCCGCTGGACGCGGACGACCTGGACTACGCCAGGAGCTGGACCCACATCCACACCGAGAACATCCCGGGCACCGACCGCGCCAAGGCGAACCGCGACAACGATTATCTGATCGACCGCGACGTGCAGGCCTCGGGCAAGTCTTATACCGGCATTCCCGGCCTCGGCATCCAGGATTGCGGCATCCAGGAATCGATGGGCCCGATCGCCGACCGCACCGTCGAGCATCTCGGCGTCAGCGACACGATCATCATCAAGATCCGCAAGCTCCTGCTCGCCACGCTCGACGATTTCGAGGCGGGGAAGCCGCTGCCCGGCATGGACCCGATGAGCTACCAGGTGCGCTCGGCGCGTTTCCGCCTGCCGCCCGGCGGCACGCTGGAAAGCGGCGTGGAGGAGTTCGCCTGCATCCGCGCGCCCGCCCCCGCGAAGTAGGATGCGCCCGCGCCGGTCCGTCCTCTACGTGCCGGGCGCGAACGCGCGCGCGCTGGAGAAGGCGCGCACCCTGCCCTGCGACGGGCTGATCCTCGACCTCGAGGATTCCGTCTCGCCCGAGCAGAAGCCCGCCGCGCGCGACGCCGTGATCGCCGCGCTGGCGAAAGGTTACGCCCCGCGCGAGGTTGCGGTACGCATCAACGGGCGCGGGACGGACTGGTACGCCGACGACATCGCCGCCCTCGCTCGCTCCGGCGCCGATGCGCTGGTCGTGCCCAAGTGCGACGACGCCGAAACGATGGCGGAGACGGACTGGCGCCTCACCGAAGCCGGCGCGCCGGATGCGATGACGCTCTGGTGCATGATCGAAACGCCCGCGGGCGTCCTTGACGCGCGCGAAATCGTCACCGCCTCGCCCCGCATGGGCGCGCTGCTGCTGGGCGCCGCGGACCTGACCAAGGCGTTGGGGGCGCGCGACGTGCCGGGCCGGCCGGCGCTGGCCACCGCCATCGGCCTCGTCATCCTGGCCGCGCGGGCGGCTGGGATCGCCGTGCTGGACTCGCCCTTCTTCGACCTGGCCGACGACGAAGGCTTCGCCCGCGCCTGCCGCGAGGGCCGTACGCTGGGGTTCGACGGCAAGACGCTGATCCATCCCAAGACCATCGACGCCGCCAATGCGGCCTACGGGCCGGATCCCGACGAGGTGGCGGAAGCACGCCGCATCGTCGCCGCGTACGAGGCCGCCGCCGCCAAGGGCCAGGGCGTCACGCTGCTCGACGGCAAGCTGGTGGAGGGCTTGCACGCGGAAGAGTCGCGCCGCCTGATCGCGCTCGCCGACGAGATCGCGAAGCGCGGCTGACCGCTACCGATAGAACCGGTCGGCGCCGATCTGCGCCGTCTGCTTCAGCCTGTGCGTCCAGGCCGGCTGGACCGTGCCGTCATGGAAATAAAGCGCGCCGCCGGTTGGGTCGGGATCGTCCGGCCGCGCCACCTGGGCGGCGATGGCCTGGGCCTCGTCCCACGCCTGCTTGTTGTACGGCCGGTCCGGCTTGCCGTCGCACCACCACGAAAACTGGCAGGCATTGCGCGTGGTGCCGCCTTCCTTCACCACGCCGCAGACGGTCTTGGGAAAGCGCGGGTCGGCGACGCGGTTGAGCACGACATGCGCGACGGCGCGGCGGAATCCGCGCCCCTCCGAGCGTCCCTCGAAATACACCGTGAGGGCGAGGCAGCGAAGCGAGGCCTCGTCCAGCGCCGGCGCCGGGGCCGGCACGGCCGCTTCGGGCGGCGGCAGGGAGGCGACCTGCGGCGGCCCATGGTCGTCGGCGCGGGCTTGGGTGCAGGCTGCCAGCAGTATCGCGGCGCAGACGGCCGCAAACGCGGCCGGGAGGCGCGCGGCGGCGGGCGGGAACGGGGTATGCGTCATCGGCCTCTCCTGCGGACCGTGCGGGCCTCGGATCAAGAACGCCCGATGGGTTTAGAGCGCCCAATCCAGGACATCGTTCGCCGCGAAATCACACATCGTTCACGCCGCGTGGCGCGGCACCCCCTCGCCTTGTCTCGCCGGACGTTTGTAACCATAATCCGGCGCGTTGCAAGCAGGGAGGAAGGGACCATGGCGGATCACGTGATTCCGGTTCCCGAGGAGTGGGCGCAGAACGGCTGGGTCGACGAGGCCGGCTACTTCAAGCTGTACCAGCGCTCGCTCGACGACCCCGAGGGATTCTGGGCCGACCAGGCGAAGCGGCTGCACTGGATCAAGCCGCCCACTCAGATCAAGGACGTCGACTATACCGGCGACGTGCGCATCCGCTGGTACGCCGACGGGGTGCTGAACGCCTCCGCCAACTGCCTCGACCGGCACCTCTCCGCCCACGCCGACCAGACCGCGATCATCTGGGAGGGCGACAGCCCGTCGGACAGCCGCCACATCTCCTACGCCGAGTTGCACCAGGACGTGTGCCGGCTGGCCAACGCCCTCAAGGCCAAGGGCGTGAACAAGGGCGACCGCGTCACGATCTACATGCCGATGATCCCCGAGGCCGCGGTCGCCATGCTGGCCTGCGCGCGCATCGGCGCCATCCATTCCGTGGTGTTCGGCGGGTTCTCGCCGGATTCGCTGCGCGACCGCATTCTCGACTGCAAGTCCGACGTGGTGATCACCGCCGACGAGGGGGTGCGCGGCGGGCGCAAGGTCCCCCTCAAGGCCAACACCGACGAGGCGCTGAAATCCTGCCCGAACGTCAAGACCGTGGTCGTCGTCCGCCGCACGGGCGGCCAGATCGGCTGGGCCGACGGGCGCGACTACTGGTACCACGACATCTGCGCCGTCGCTTCGAACGACTGCCCGCCGGAGCCGATGGGCGCGGAGGACCCGCTGTTCATCCTCTACACCTCGGGCTCGACCGGAAAGCCGAAGGGCGTGCTGCACACGACCGGCGGCTACATGGTCTACACGTCGCTCACCCACCAGTACGTGTTCGACTATCACGACGGCGACATCTACTGGTGCACCGCCGACGTGGGCTGGGTGACCGGTCACAGCTACATCGTCTACGGCCCGCTGGCGAACGGCGCGACCACGCTGATGTTCGAGGGGGTGCCGAACTATCCCGAACTCGTCGCGCTGGTGGCAGGTGTGCGACAAGCACAAGGTCAACATCTTCTACACCGCCCCGACCGGCATCCGCGCCCTGATGCGCGAGGGCGACGGCCCGGTGAAGCGCGCGTCGCGCAAGACCGTGCGCCTTCTAGGCACGGTGGGCGAGCCGATCAATCCGGAGGCGTGGCTCTGGTACTACAACGTGGTGGGCGAGGCGCGCTGCCCCATCGTCGACACGTGGTGGCAGACCGAGACCGGCGGGATCCTGATCTCGCCGCTGCCGGGCGCGACGCCGTTGAAGCCCGGGTCGGCCACCCGTCCGCTGTTCGGCGTGAAGCCGGTGGTGATGGACGGCGAGGGCCGGCTCCTCGAGGGCGCCTGTACCGGCAATCTGTGCCTTGCCGATAGCTGGCCGGGGCAGATGCGCACCGTCTATGGCGACCACAAGCGCTTCATCGAGACCTATTTCAGCCAGTTCCCCGGCAAGTACTTCACCGGCGACGGCTGCCGGCGCGACGAGGACGGCTACTATTGGATCACCGGCCGCGTAGACGACGTTCTGAACGTCGCCGGCCACCGGCTGGGCACTGCCGAGGTGGAAAGCGCGCTGGTCGCCCACCCCAAGGTGGCCGAGGCCGCGGTCGTGGGCTATCCGCACGACATCAAGGGCCAGGGCATCTACGCCTATGTCACGCTCAACCTCGACGCCGAGCCGACGGAGGAGCTGCGCAAGGAGCTGGTCCGGTGGGTCCGCAAGGAGATCGGCCCGATCGCGACGCCCGACATGATCCAGTGGGCGCCCGGCCTGCCCAAGACGCGGTCGGGCAAGATCATGCGCCGCATCCTGCGCAAGATCGCCGAGAACGATCCGTCGAACCTGGGCGACACCACGACCCTTGCCGATCCCGCCGTGGTCGAAGAGCTGGTCGGCAACCGCATGAACCGGGGGTAGCGGGCGCGCCGCCGCCATGACCGCCGAACGCCGCCCGTCCGCCTCGCCGGTGTGCTACGCCGACGAGCCCGGCATTGACCCGGCCTACATGTGGGCGGAGGCACGTCCGATGGCGGTGAAGCTGAAGCGCATCTACGACCCGCCGGCTGCCGAGGACGGCGCGCGCATCCTGGTCGAGCGTCTGTGGCCGCGCGGTCTCGCCAAGGACAAGGCCGCCCTCGCCGAATGGGCGAAGGACGTGGCGCCCTCGCCTGCGCTGCGCAAATGGTACGGCCACGACCGCGCGCGCTGGGACGAATTCCGCCACCGATACCGGGCCGAGCTCGCCGAGCGGCCCGAGGCCAAGGCTGGGCTCGACCGGCTGCGCGCCCGTGCGGCCGGCGGCTCGATCACGCTGGTTTACGCGACGCGCGATGCGGCCTATTCTTCGGCCGCCATTCTGGCCGAGCTTCTGGCGGAATCGGGGGGCTGACATGCGAAAGGGATGGACCGTCGCCGCAGCGACGGGACTCATGGCGCTGGGGCTTGCGGCGTGCGAGCCGATGCGGGACACGGCGACCCAGTCCGTCGCCTTCAGGACCGACCCGGCCGGCGCCACCATCGCAGTGCCAGGCGCCGGCACGTGCACGACCCCCTGCGCCCTCGCCATGGCAAGCGCCGAAACCCACGTCGCCGAGGTGTCTCACACGGGGTGCTACGCGACCCGCGCCATCGTCGCACCCGAGGCCGACGAGCTGCGCCTGCTGACCCTAGTCGGTGCCTATTTCGGCAATGGCTACGACCTGAAGTCGAACCCGACGACCCTCAAGCTGGTCTGCGGGAAGTAGCGCGCCGGGCGGCGAGACGCTGCCCACCAAGCACGATCAGCCAGCCGAGCGCGATCGCCTCGGGCACGATGAGCTGAAGGTTGTAGCGCGTGAGGCTGACCGACACCGCAGCATTCAGCGCGGCGAGGGTCCAGGTGGGCACCGCGACCACCGCGATCTCCCACCACGCTCCGGCCCAAGCGAAGAACGCGATCAGCGCGACCAGCCCCGCGAGCCCCCAGTAGTGGCCGATGAACATCCCGCGCCACAGCAGCACCGCACTGACGGCGACATGCTTGACCGGCTGTTCCAAGACCTGCTCGCGCAGCAGGATTCCGGTCGCCGGGCGCGGCGCGGCGGCGTCCGCCGCGGACCGATAAATCGCCGTGCGATAGCGCACGTAGTACGAGGTAGGCCCCCATCCCAGCCGATCAGCCGCGGCCTGGCCGAACAGGGCGGCGGCCAGCTTGTCGCCGAAATCGGGCAAGTAGTCGATCCAGGCGATGCCCCAGTCGCGCCAGCCCATTCGGTTGTAGCTCGCCCGGTCGGCCAGGGATCGGGCGAGGTAGGTCGGGTCGGAGAACGCGATCTCGCCCGAGACGCGCGCGTTGCGGTACAGCCACGGGGCGACCGTGGCGGCAAAGCCGAGCCCGATCACCACAGCCATCGCCACTGCGCGCCCGACCGTGCGGCGCTTGAGCAGCACGGCAAGGAGCAGCACAAGCCCGATCGCTCCGATGAGCACCGCCGCGCCCGGCTTGGCAAGGGTCGCGAGCCCGGCAGCGAGCCCGGCCGCCGCCCATGAGGCGATGCCGGCGCCGTCGGCGAGCAGAGCGCGCGTCCAGCCGTAAAGGAAGAGCCCGATCGCTGCGAGGAAGATCGGCTCGGTCAGCGCCAGCCCGTCATACTTGTACATCTCCTTGCAGAGAAGCGCGGCGAAGACGCTGGCCCAGGCGATGTCGGCGCGGCCGGCCACCAGCCGGGCGGTGCCGCCGAGGCAAGCGAGAAAGATCAGCGTCTCGGCCCAGTGGACGAGCTTGAGCGAAAGGAACGCGATGGAGCATCCGCTCGCCGGGCGCTGTGTGAGGATGCAGGCGAAGCTTCGCGCGAGAGCGGGGTCTACCGAAGCGAGCGCCGCCTGCTCCAGAACCACCAGCGGCGCGGCATCGATCAGGCTCGGCTTTGGCGCGCGGTCGAGCCGGTAGGGTTCGGCGCTGAACACCCTGTACGTCACGAGGTTCATCGCGTTGGCCGCATATTCGCGCGCATCCGCGGCGGGCACAGGCGCCGGCCGGCCGATCGCGGCGACCCCGCTCGCCACCAGGACGACCAGCACCCAAAGCGCCGGAACAAGACGGCGGCGCCTCACGTTAGCCCTTGCGCCGTCTTGGGCACGGCCAGGATTGCCGCAGCGAGCACCATGGCCGTGAGGTGCCACCACACGCGCCAGATCGAGAAGTTGAACGAGGCGGCGCCGAAGAACCCGAACAGCAGCGCGACCAGGGCCAGCGCCTCCGGCGCGCCGTCGCGCAGGTATCGTCGGGCGAGGCGCCACGCCCACCACGCGAGGAGGGCGAGGAACGGCACCGCGCCCACCAGCCCCGTCTCGGAAACGATCTCCAACAGCCAGTTGTGCGGGTGCGACGGCACGTAGTATCCGTCGACGACGGGGATCAGCCGGTGCGCGCCGGGTATGTAATTGGCTGCTCCGATGCCCCAGCCGAACAGGGGCTTGTCGAGAATGTGCTCGGCGACGAAGCGCCAGATGACCTGGCGGTGCGGCCCCACCATCCATACCGGCAAATAGAGGTGCAGCGGCCCCAGCGAGCTCTCCTGCACGATCCAGTTCTCCCAACTATTCACCACGAACCAGACGACGGCGGCTGCGGCGACGAGAAACGCCGCCGCGATCGCGAGCCGATAGCGGCGATGGCGCCAAGCGGCGAGCAGGGCCGCGACCAGCCCCATCGCCAGGAGGCCGGCGAGGGCCGAGCGGCTGTCGCTGCCGGTCGCGACCAAGGGAAAGGCGACGACGCACCAGCCGGCTGCCAGCGCCCAGCCTCGCCCGCCGAGCCGCCACGCCGCGCATAGCGCCACCGGCACGGTCAGCAGCAAGACCGAAGCCGTCGGCTGCAGGATGTTCGACGCCGCGCGGTGGTACGCCCCGGCCCCGCGCAATGCGACGATCGGTGCCTGATCGGCATAGAGCGACAGCACCGCGGCGGCCATCGCGGCCGCGAGCCCGGCCAGGAAGAATTTGAGGAACAGCGCGTGGCGCTCGGCATCCTCGGCGAGCAGCGCCTGTATCACCGCCACGCCGTAAATAAGCGCCGCCGTGCGCGCCCACAAAAACAGCGACGTGCCGGGCTCGAGCGAGACGACGAGCGACGGAATCCAGAACACCAGCACCACGGCAAAGCCGGCCAGCCAGCTCGGCAAGCGCCCCGGCAGCCCGGCCGAAAGCCTGCCCGGCAGGGCCAGCGCCAGCGCCAGCGCAATCGGCGCCTGGAAGCCCGAGGGGCCCAGCACGATCAGCGGCACGCTGATCCCGGCCAGCACCGTCGCGACCGCGTTCCGGTCGAAGGCCCGGACCGCGGCCCCCACCCGCCCAAGCGGCCGGTCACCATTCAACGCCACATCGAAACCCCTTCGCGCGCCGCCCGTCGCCCCCGCGAACGCGCCACAGTTGGTCCGTGCCGCAAGGGCCGGTCAAGCGGTTTCGCGCGCCTTGCGGTTGCCTTGCTTCCGCCGCCGCCTGTACAAGCGGCGCGAAAGGACCGATCGTCCCGCTGCGGCGTCGCGGCGGGGCGGCGGAGTCGCGATGGCGCACGATTTCTCCGGCCGAACGATCCTCTACCTCGTCACCGAGGACTGGTACTTCTGGTCGCACCGCCTGCCGGTGGCGCGGGCGGCGCGCGACGCGGGCGCGCGCGTGGTGGTGGCGGCGCGGCTGGCCGACCACCGCGCGCGGATCGAGGGCGAGGGATTCCACGCCGTCGACATGCCGTTCGACCGGTCGGGCGTGAATCCGCTTACCGACAGGCGGACGATCGCCGCGATCCGCGCCGCCTATCGCGCCGAGCGGCCCGACCTGGTGCACCACGTGGCGATGAAGCCGGTGCTCTATGGCAGCTATGCGGCCTGGCGCGAGGGCGTGCCGGCGGTTGTGAACGCGATGGCGGGACTCGGCTTCCTGTTCGTCACGCGCGGCGCGGCGGGGCGCCTCCTGCGGCCGGCCGTCCGCTGGACGCTGCGGCTCGCCTGCGACCGTAAGGGCGCCGCGGTCATCGTGCAGAACGACGATGACCGGCAGGTCTTCGCCCATGAGATCGGCGTGGCTGCGGAGCGCGTCTTCGTTGTTGGCGGGTCGGGCGTCGACGTCGCTGCCTTCGCCCCGACGCCGGAACCGCCGGGCCGGCCGGTCGCCCTGTTCGTCGGACGGCTGCTGCGTGACAAGGGGGTGGAGGAGCTGGTCGCGGCCGCCCACCTGTTGCGGCGTCGCGGCGTGGCGCTCAGGGTGCGGCTGGTCGGAGGCACCGACGCCAATCCGGCCGCGATCCCCGCCGCCACCCTGGATTCGTGGCGGCGCGAGGGGGTGGTGGAGGTCGCGGGCCCCTCGACCGACGTGGCGGGCGACTACGCCCGCGCCCATATCGCGGTGCTGCTGTCCTACCGCGAGGGCCTGCCCAAGGCGCTGCTGGAAGCCGCCGCGTGCGGCCGCCCGCTGGTCGCGACGGACGTACCCGGCTGCCGCGACATATGCCGCGACGGCACGACCGGCCTTCTGGTCCCGCCGCGCAACGCCGAGGCCGCGGCCGATGCGATCGCCCGGCTCGCCGGCGACCCGGCGCTGCGGGCGCGGCTGGGCAATGCGGCGCGCGAGCTGGTCGTCCGCGAGTTTGCCGACGCGCGCGTGGCCGCCGAGACGCGGGCGCTCTATGCCCGGTTGCTGGATGCGTGCCCCGTTCGCGCCGCTTCGCCCGCGACGGCCGCGCGCTGATGCCGCCCGCCGGGCCCGTGCGTGTCGCGCACGTGATCACCGACCTCGACGTCGGCGGGGCGGAGCGCATGCTGGCCAAGCTGGTTGCGGGCGCCGATCCGGCGCGCCTCCGCCATTCGGTGATCTCCCTGCTGCCGCCCGGCAAGACGGCCGACGAGATCCGCGCGGCGGGGGTGAAGGTGGCGAGCCTCGGGATGCGCCGGGGCGGCCTGCCGGCGCCCGGTGCGATCCTCCGCCTGGTCCGCCTGCTGCGCGCCGAGCGGCCCGACGTGGTGCAGAGCTGGCTCTATCACGCCGATCTGATGGCGACGCTGACCGCACCGTTGGCCGGCCGGCCGGCGCTCGCCTGGAACCTGCGCTGCTCCGACATGGATTTCCGCCTGTACGGGCGGGCGACGCGCTGGGTGGTGCGCGCCCTCGCCTGCCTGTCGCGCGTGCCGGCGGCGGTGGTGGTCAATGCCGAGGCCGGCCGGGCGGCGCACGTGGCGCTCGGCTATCGCCCGCGCCGGTGGGAAGTGATCCCCAACGGGTTCGACACGGACGTTTTCGGCCCCAACCCGGCGGCCCGCGGCGCGATCAGGGCCGCGCTGGGGCTGGCGCCGGATGCCCCGGTGATCGGCATGCTGGCGCGGTTCGATCCGATGAAGGACCATGCGACGTTCCTGGCCGCGGCCGAAACCCTCGCCCGCGCTCGGGCGGACGTGCATTTCGTGCTGGCCGGACGCGGCGTGACGCCCGACAACCCGGCGCTGGCTGCGCCTGAGTTCGCCGGGCAGCTGCACTTGCTCGGCGAGCGGTCGGACAGCGCGGCCCTGCTCGCCGCATTCGACCTGGCGACCCTGACCTCGGCTTTCGGCGAGGGCTCCCCCAACGTAGTGGGCGAGGCGATGGCCTGTGCCACTCCTTGCGTCGCGACCGACGTCGGCGATTCCCGCCCGATGATCGGCGCGACCGGCCGAGTCGTGCCGCCGCGCGATCCGGCCGCCCTGGCCGCCGCCTGGGGCGAACTGCTGGCCTTGCCTGCCGCCGAGCGGCAGGCCCTGGGCGCGGCCGCCCGCGCCCGGATCGTCGCCGACTACTCGCTGGCGGCGGTGCGGGAGCGATACCTCGGCCTCTACGAAACATTGCGTTCGTCACGTGAACGCGGTAATGTTCGCGCTGTGAACAGGAGCGGCCAGCGGACCCAAGGGTGAACGACGAGCCCACCAGCCTGACCACCGCCGACGGCGACGCCGAGATTACGCTCGGCCTCTTGAACGCGGTCGAGGAGAACTCGGCGCTCACTCAGCGATCGGTTGCGTCCGACCTGGGCATCGCACTCGGCCTCGCCAACGCCTATCTCAAGCGCTGCATCCGCAAGGGGCTGATCAAGGTCCACCAGGCGCCGGCCAACCGCTACGCCTATTACCTGACGCCCAAGGGCTTTGCCGAGAAGAGCCGGCTGACCGGCCAGTACCTCAGCGCGTCGTTCAACTTCTTCCGTCGCGCGCGGACCCAGTGCGCCGACATGCTGGCCGAATGCGCCACGCGCCGCTGGCGTCGCGTCGCCCTGGCGGGGACGAGCGAGCTGGCCGAGATCGCAGCCTTATGCGCGCGCGACTACGACGTCGAACTGGTCGGCGTGGTGGACCCGGACTGCGCCGACCCGCGCTTCGCCGGCCTTCCGGTGGTCGCGCGGCTGAAGGAGCTGGGGCCGGTCAGCGCGGTGATCGTCACCGATTTCCGCCGCCCGCAGGCTTCCTACGACACGCTGATCGAGACTCTGCCGGCGGAGCGCGTGCTGACCCCGCGCCTTCTGGGCATTTCGCGTGCCAAGCCGCGATTCGCGGAGGACTGACGATGGAGCGCTGGTACGTCGCCGAGACTCATCCGCATGCCGAGGCCAAGGCGCTGTTCCATCTCGAGCGCCAGGGCTTCATCGCCTACCTGCCGCAATATCGCAAGCTGCGCCGCCACGCCCGACGCACTGACGAGGTGCGCGCACCCTTGTTTCCGCGCTACCTGTTCGTGCGCATCGACGTGGCGCGGGCGGCGTGGCGCGCCATCCGCTCGACCATCGGCGTCGCGCGGCTGGTCAGCCAGGGCGAGGCGCCGGCCCCGGTGCCGGACGGGGTGGTGGAGGACATCCGCCGGCGCGAGGACGAGCGCGGGCTGGTGCAAATGGCGCCGAGCTTCCGGCCGGGCCAGAAGCTGCGGATTCTCACCGGCGCATTCGCCGATCAGATCGGGCTGTTCGAATGCGCGAGCGACGAGCGCCGCGTCGTGCTGCTGCTGGAGCTTCTGGGCCGGCGCCTTCAGGTGCGCGTGCCGGCCGAGACGGTCGCGCCCGCGGTCTGAACGGGTGCGGCCGGAATCGCGCGCAGCCAGCACTCGATATTCACCAGCCGCATCATGACCGTGTCGAGGCCCGGCCGACCGGCGCGGAAATCTTCGACCGCGCGGCGCACGGCCCCGCGCGCGGCGAAGTCGGCAAACCGGCAATCCGGCGCGGTCAGGTCGTCGAGATAGCGCCCCAGCCCGTCCGGATCGCGCAGCCAGTCGCGGAAGGGCAATAGTAATCCCACCTTGCGCCGGTACAACAGGTCGTGCGGCAGCAGCGGCTCGGCGATGCGCTTGAGCACCGGCTTCGTCTGGCCGTTGCCCGGCACGCGCACGTCGCGCGGGAGCGCGTTGAGCACGCGGGCGAGCGGCAAATGCACGAACGGCACGCGTGCCTCGACCGATTCCGCCATCGCCATCTTGTCCTGGCGTACCAGCAGCGACTCCAGATAGGCGGTCTGGTCGACGGCCATCAGCCGGTCGCGGAAGTCCCGGAAGCGGCGGCTTGCTGCCTCGCGCGCGCCGGGCTTCGGCACCAGCGCCGGGAACAGGCGCCAGACTGCGCGGAAATCGTCGTACACCCCGCCATAGGCCGCGGCGTCGACGCCGGCCAGGCGCCGCACCCCGTTGAATGGCCGGCGCGCCGGCCACGCCCACCATGGCGCGAAACGGCCCAGCCGCTCCTGCCAACGCGTCTTCTGCCAGGTCGCGTAGCGCTCGATAGCCGCCGAAGAACTCGTCGGCCCCCTCGCCCGTCAGCACGACCTTGCCGTGCTTGCGGATCTCGCGGCACAGCAGCATCAGCATGACGCAGCCGAGATGCGGGCTCGGCCCCTCCATGTGCGCGACCGCGCGCGGCAATGCATCGGCGAAGTCGCGACCGCCGAGCGCCACCTCGCGGTGATCGAGCCCGTGGCGCTCGACCACCGCGGCGCGCCAATCTTTCTCGTTATGCTCGTAGGCGCCGAGGTCGATCCCGAACGTGCGCAGCGCGCCCGGCGTTTCCTGCCGCGCAAGCGCAGCGATGAAGCTGGAATCGACGCCGCCCGAGAGCTGCACCGTATATCCGACGTCGCTCGCGAGATGGGCGCGCACCGAATTCGTTCGACCGCCTGCCGGACGCGCGCGCATCGGCGTCGTCGCGCGGCGATCGTATCGTCCGGGCCGCAGCGTATCGAGCGGGATCGCAGAAGCGGCACTCCGTCGACGCTTCCGTCGGCAAGCGAGACACGCAGCATCGTTCCGCCCGGCACACGCTCGACGCCCGCGAGATTGCTAAGACGGCCCGCCGCCCAGCGGAAGGTGAGGAGCTCGGCGAGCGCTGCGGGATCGGGCTCCAGCGCGGCGAGGCGCGCGAACGGACGCATCTCGCTCGCCAGCGCGACCAGCCGACCGCGCCGCATCATATAGAGCGGCTTGATGCCGAACGGGTCGCGCGCCGCCATCACCGCGCCGGTCTGGCGGTCGAGGATGGCGAAGGCGTACATGCCCTCGAGCCGGTCGACCACGCCCTCGCCCCAGAGGCGGTACCCTTCCAGAATCGCCTCCGTGTCGCCGTCGGTGCGGAGCAGCACGCCCGCCTGCTCCAGGGCGGCGCGCAAGGCGCGGTAGTTGTAGATCTCGCCGTTGAAGACCAGCGTGCAGCGCCCGCTCGGGTCGGTCATCGGCTGGTCCGAGCCCGGCGTGGGATCGAGGATGGCGAGACGACGGAATACGAAGGCCACGCCCGGCTGGTCGAGCCGCCCGCCCGAGTCGGGTCCGCGATGGTAGAGGTCCCGATCGATGCCGGCGAGCAGTTCGGCATCGAAGCGGCGACCGGGCTCGATCAGGGCGGCGAAGCCGCACATGCGTCAGCGTATCTCCGAGGGGGAAAGGGAAAGCGCGGCCGCGCGGTGCCGGCTTGCGCGCAGGACGCGGTGGCGGTCAGGTCGCGGTGGCGACCAGCTTGCCTGCGACGGGGCCGAGACGGCGCGCCGCCTCGTCCCTGAGCTTCTCGTCGCGCGCGGCGGCGAACCGCTCGCGCGCCTGCATGGTTGCCGCCTCGCGGTCCTTCGCCTGCGACAGCACGTAGCCGACCGGATTGTAGGCGGTGGCAGCCGAGTTGATGTGCGCGGCGCCAAGCCGGCCCTGCACCAGGCGCCGGCCGTGGCGGACGGCGCTCCGCAGGTCCGCGCGCACCTCGTCGAGGTTCAGGATTCCGCCCTCGTGCAGCCAGGCGACCACGGGCTTGTGCATCACCGTATGGTGGCGGATGAACGAGGTCATCAGCCGAATGTCCATGTGCTCGTTGGCGCCGATCTCGGCGAGCACCAGCGGCACGGCCAGCCGGTCGGTGAACACATAGTCGCCGCGGCGCAGATAGCGCGTGCGCTCCATGAACTGCTGGTAGATTGAGGTGAGCCCGCGACGGTCGCGCGGCGAATAGACGGCGGGCATCAGGAGGTCGGGCCACAGCAGCGCGTCGTGTAGCTGGTTCAGCCCGTCGTCGCGCCGCGCAATGATGCAGCGGTACTCCTCGTCCGGCCCGACATGAGTGGGGCAGATATCGCAGGCGATGCAGGGCCGGATGCGGTGCTCGAGCACGTCGAGCGACCGGGTCTCCGCCTCGCCCGCAATCTCGTCGAGCAGCGGCCGCACGCGCGCCGCCATCGCGCCGTCGCGGTCCTGGAGCAGCCAGAGCCCGATGCGCAACCGGTCGGCCAGCGCGGTCTCGTCGCCGGTGGCGAGCACCTGGGCGACGCGGCCGATGCGGCGGCCCGCGCCGATGCTGGTATCGATGCCGTAGGAATCCTTCGGAATGGTGCCGACGTCGCCGGCGTGGGCCGTGCCGCCATATTGCGAGGTCGTGTCGGAATCGTTGCCGACCGCCAGCAGCCCGACATTGACCATGTCCATCATCTGGTAGATCAGCGTCGTTTCCTGTCCGCCGTTACGCTTGGCGCCGACGGCGCAGCCGGCATAGAGCTTGCCCGCAAGATCGGCCATCAGCACCGGGTCGGACCGCACCATTTCGGTGAAGCGCTGGCTGAGGGAGCCGCGGTCGCCGAAATAGACCGGCGCCGACAGGAGGAACCCATCGGCCGCGCGCAACCGGGCCTTCAGCCCGTCGATGTCGACCTCGGAGCCGTCGGCCGGAAAATGGTCGGCGAGTGCGACGTGGTCGATTTCGGCCCCCTTTTCGCGCGCGCCCCACAGCGCCGCGACCAGGCAGACCTCGCTGTTGGACAGGCCGCGCAGCCCGCCGACCTTCTGCAAGCGCGCGGTACAGCTCGTCGAACGGCTTGCCCTCGGCCCGGCCGGCCTTGACGAACTGGTCGAGGTGGATTTTGGCCTGGTCCGCGATGTAGGCGTCGAGATCAGCCCGCGTCGCGAGCGCCGCCAGCTCCGCCACCAGGTTCGCGCATCCGGCGCGGGAGCGCGCGTTCCGGAGACTCGCCGACAGACCGAGAATACGTGGTGCCATCATCCCCTCGCCGAGCGCCCGCGCGGGCGCATCATGTCATCCTTCCGATTCGTGTTCAAGAGATGAACACGGCCTCGCCAAGCGGATCCAGCCTAGCCAGCGCGGCGGCCACGTCGCCGAGACCCTCGTCGATCAGCTTCCCGCGCGCCACCACGACGGCGTGCGGGAGAAGGGGATCGGCGACCTTCAGGAACCCATTCCCTTCGGACGCGCGGGTCAGGCCGGCGTCCTCGTGGATCAGCGCCTCATAATGGTTGCCGACCACCGACTGCACGCCATTACCGAACACCACGTCGAGCCCGGCGGCCCGCGCGTGGTCGAGCAGCTCGCGGGTTGCCGCGAGGCCAGGATGCTTGCAAAGCTTGAGCTTCACTAGGCGCGCACCGACCGCCCGGGCCCGGTCGATGTCGGCCTGCGTCCAGATCGAACTCGTCGAGCATCAGCGGGGTGGTGGTCATGTCGGCCAACGCGGCGAAATCGTCCCAGGCCGGCGGGGCGAAAGGCTGCTCCAGCAGCGCGTCGGCGTGCGCCTCAAGCGCCCGCGCCGCGCGACGTGCCGCGCCAATGTCGAGGGCCTGGTTCGCGTCGACGCGTATCTCGGCGTTGCGCGCAACCTCTGCCACGGCGGCCATCCGTTCAACGTCGGCGCCGATGTCGCCGCCCCCGATCTTGAGCTTGAGACAGCGGTATCCATCGGCCAGCAGGCGCCGCGCGGCGCGACAGGCCGTGTCGGGATCGCCCCCGGGACAGAGACCCGCCAGCGGCACCGGCGCGCCGGGATGGCGGTGCAGGTCGGAGGTCGCGCCGTTCCGCCAGGTTTCGAGCGCGCAGATGATCCCGCTCGCGAAGAAGGGTGCGTCGCCCGCCAGCCGCTCCGTGGCGGACCGCGCATTCTCGCCCGCACCGCACAGTGCGCGCCATGCCGCCGCCACGCTCTCCGGCGTCTCGTCGCTGTAGCCCGGCAGAGGCGTGATTTCGCCCAGCCCGAACCTCCCCTCGCCATCGGCGGCGACCAGGAAGCTCTCGAACGCGGTGAGCGTGGCGAACGACAGATGGTAGGGCTCGCGCAGCGGCAGGGACATGCGGTAGAGGCGCAGCCGGACGGTCACAGCACCTCCGCGTAGATCGCCGCGATCTTGCGGGCCTGCCTGGCCCCGGAGAAAAGCGCGGCGGCCTTTTTCCGGTTGGCATGTCGCATCTTCGCCGCCAGCGCCGGATCGCCTTTAAGCCGCACCAGGAAATCGGCGACGCGCGCGGCATCGAACGTCGGCTCGACATACCCGTTGACGCCATGTTCCACGAACGTCTGGTAGGTGCCGAGCGTGACGACCGGGAGCCCGGCCGCCAGCGCCTCCATGACGTCGCGGCCCCACGGGTTGGACTGGCGGGTCAGCTTGATCAGCACGTCGGCGCTGGCCAGCGCGCGCTCGGGCGCGGCGACATGGCCGGGGAACACGAACATCGCTTCGAGGCCGAGCGCCGCGATGCGCTGCTTGATGTCGTCGAGATAGCGGTTGCGCACGAATGGCAGCAGGTGCCGATGGGCGGGCCGGCCGCACATGAAGAAGAGGAAATCGCGTGCACCGCGCCTGGCGAGAGCGTCGGCCACGTCGACGACCCTGTCCACGCCGCGATTGGGCGAGAAGTTGCTGAGCGAGAGCACCCGGAAATGGCCGGCGGGCGCCGAAAGCTGGTCGAGCGGCACGGCACGGTCGAGGTCGTCGGGCACCATGTTGTAGAGGATGCGTCCCTTGTCGCGGTCCCAGCCGCGCCCGGCGAGCGTGTCGAAGTGGTCGGCGACCGGCTCGCTAATGAATACGATCCGGCGCGCCGACGCCGCGATCACCCGCGCGATGCGGCGAGCAAACGGGCCTTCGTGGAGCTGCGTGCGGACGTGCGCGACCCACGGCACGCCCAGAACGCGCGCAAGGTCGCTCCCGATCAGCGCCATGTTCTCATGGTTGACATGGATAAGCCGGATTCCGTTCGCTTGGGCGAAGGCGACGATACGCCGCCGGACCTTCGGCCAACGTCGGCGGGACCAGAGATAGTGCAGATAGCCCGCCAGCGCCTTGCGCTCGCCGGGCCGATAGGTGGGCAGGGCGGGCTCGACCAGGACCGGAACACCGAGTGCCCGCAGGCGCGCGATGGTCGGCCCCTCGCGTCGTGCCACGAGAACCGGCCGCACCGCTCCCTGTGGCAGCGATTCCACCAGGAACCGGAGCGACCGCCCCGAGCCGCCGAACCCGCCATCGTGGTCGAGATAAAGGACGGCGGCCGCATCCGCCGGCGTGACGCCGTCCGTCCGCCGTTCGGGCAGGATCAGGTCGACCACGTCCCGTCGGGCTCGAAGAAGACCTGGTCCATGTAGCGGATCATCCGCCTGCCCATGCGCACGCGCGGCTGCAGCGCCTTCACATCCTCGGGCGCGATCAGCCCCAGCGCCAGCTTGAGGGCGATCCAGGGCTCGTTCAGGTCGTCCTGGAAAATGAAAGTGCTGGTGCGCGGGTTGATCTCGATGATCTTGCCGCCGATAAATTGGATCGAATTGTTGTAGCGCAGCGGAATGCGCCGGCAGATCGCGGCGATGCTGTCGACGATCTCCGGTCGGTCGATATGCGCGCCGATATCGATCACGCCCCAGCGATTGGATTCGCGCGACTTGACGGTGGTGAGGAGCGCCTCGCCCTCCCAGCCGATGGTCATCGCGTCGCATTCTTCGCCGTCGGCCACCTCCATCAGCATCAGCCGGGGAAAATCGGGCGCGTCGCGGAAGATCTCAACGAACTCGCCAAGGGTCATGTAGCGCGACGTCGGCTTCTGGCTGAGCAGCAGGTCGCGCCGGTCGAACCGCTCCGACAGGATTCGGAACCCGCGGCTGCCCTTGCTGACATGCGGCTTGAAGCAGATGTCGCGCCGGGGATAGCCCATCGCCTTGGCCGTGGCGACGAATTCGTCGAGCGACTTAGGCCAATGGAATTCCGGAACCTTCACGCGGGGATCGTCCCGCAACGCGCAGAACAGCCGGTACTTGTCGTTGACGAGGTCGATGATGTCCGCGTCGGAACACAGCACGCGCGTACCGAGCCGCTCGATTTCGTCCTTGAGGCGGGCGATCTGCGGCACGTCGGCGCCCGAGCAGTTGAGGAAGGCGTCGGGCGCCTCCCTGCGCACGATGTCGAGGATCGCCTCGCGGTAGCCGTCGCCACCCGCGGGCGGGATGCGGCGGAAGGAATCGGCGAGGAAGCGCCCCACGACCTCCGGGTTCATGTCCAGGGCCACGATCCGCACCGGACGCTCGCCATTCGCGCGGAGATGGCGGATGAGCGTGGAGGCCTGCGGCGCGCCCGCGGCCGTGATGACAATGGAGATCTCGCCGTTCGCCGCCATGCGCTACGCCGCCACGGCCGCGACCGCGTCGCGCACGGCGCGGCACACGCAATCGGCACTCTCGCCGGGCAGGTATGGATGCATCGGCAGGCTGAGAATGCGCCGGCAAAGCGCCTCGCTGACCGGCAGCGACCCTTCGCCGTCGCCGTAGCGCAGATAGGCGGGCTGAAGATGCAGCGGCAGCGGGTAGTATACCGCCGTCGCGATCCCATGCTGTTTGAGAGCGACCGCTACCGCATCGCGGCCATCGGTGAGAACCGAATATTGCGCCCAGGCGCTGGCGGCGCCAGCCCGTCGCGGCGGCAAGCCGACCGCACCGGCGAGCGCGGCGTCGTAGTGCCGCGACAGCCGTTCGCGCGCGGCCAGCTCGTCATCGAACACGTCGAGCTTGGCGAGCAGAATCGCCGCCTGCAGTGTGTCGAGGCGCGCGTTCAGCCCGACGCGGACGATGTCGTACTTCTCGGTACCCTTGCCATGAAGCCGGATCGACCGTACCCGGTCGGCGAGGCCGTCATCGTCGGTCAGCAGCGCGCCACCGTCGCCGTAGCACCCGAGCGGCTTCGCCGGAAAGAAGCTGACGGCGGTGGCGTCGCCCAGCGTCCCGACACGCCGTTCGCCGTCGGCAGCGCCGAAGCTTTGCGCCGCGTCGGCGAGAAGAAACAGGCCGTGCGCGTCGCAGACCTCGCGGATGGCGTCGTACTCAGCCGGAAGCCCGAACAGGTCGACGGCGATCGCCGCACGGGCGCGCAGCACCCCCGCGCCGACCGTGCGCGCCACCTTGCGGGCAAGATCCGCCGGGTCGATGTTGAAGCTGTCCTCGCGCACGTCGACGAAGACCGGGGTGGCGCCCAGAAGCAGGGCGACCTCCGCCGTGGCGGTAAAGGTGAAGGCAGGCAGGAACACCGCATCGCCCCGCCCGATATCGGCGGCCATCAGGGCGGCGAGAAGCGCATCCGTGCCGCTCGACAGCGACACCGCATGGCGCGCCCCGACGCGCCGCGCGAGCGCCGTTTCCAGCTCCGCAACCTCTGGCCCCATGATGAATCGGCCATGAGCGAGGACGGCGTCGATCCGCCGCCTGACCTCCGGCTCGATCCGCCGATACTGCGCGTTGAGGTCGACCAGTTCGATCCTGGTGTCAGCCATTCGGCACCAACCGTTCGTTCAGAAGCTTGTAGCGTTCGCCCGTGCGCGGGCAAACCAGGTTCTCGCCCAGCCGCTCGCCGGCGCGGCTGACCCAACCCATCTGTCGGGCCGCGTTGCCAACCACCAGCGCGTAGTCCGGCACGTCGCGGGTGACGACCGCGCCCGCGCCGACCATGGCATAGGCCCCGATCGTGACGCCACAGACGATCGTGGCGTTGGCGCCGATGGTCGCACCGCGCCGGACGAGGGTCGGCAAGAACTCGTCCTTCCGCTCGACGAAGGCGCGCGGCGTGAGCACGTTGGTGAACACGCAGCTGGGCCCGCAGAAGACGTCGTCCTCGAGCGTGACACCAGCATAGATCGAGACGTTGTTCTGTATCTTCACATTGTCGCCGATCGTGACGTCGGGCCCCGCCATCACGTTCTGGCCGAGCACGCAGCGTCGGCCGATGCGCGTGCGCTCGAGCACATGGCAGAAATGCCAAACCTTCGTGCCCTCGCCGATCTCGGCGCCGTCGTCGACGATGGCGGTCGCGTGCACGAACGCGGCGGTCACGTGGGCACCTTCACCGCGACCGGCGCTCCGCCAACCAGCGATTGCTGGCACGCATCGAGCACGGCCAGGACGCGCAGCCCCTCGGCGGCGTCGCTGCGCGGCGTGCCGCCATGGACGACGCAATCGAGGAAATGTTGGCATTCGAGGGCCAGCGGCTCGTCCGTCCCGTAGGGAATAGGCTCCGCGTCCGCGCAATTCACCTCGGGAATCTCGCCGTTCCAGCCGACCTGGTGTCGGTAGAGGCGGAGCTTGTCCGGCCCCGCGACGGAGTCATGGAATTCGGCCATCGCCTCGCCGCCGATGATGACCATGCGGTGGTCCTTGTAGGGATGCAGCCAGGACACGAAGATGTGCCCTTGCAGACCGTTTTCGAACTCCATGTAAGAGAGCGTCGTGTCGGCCACCGTGGGGCTGAGATAGGTGCCGCCGCCGGCGGTCACCCGCCGCGGCACCTGTCCGGTGAGGGCCAGCATCATCGAAATGTCGTGCGGCGCGAACGACCAGAGGGCGTTCTCCTCGCGCCGGATCTTGCCGAGGCTCAGCCGGTTCGAATAGAGGTAGCGCAGCTCGCCCAGCGTGCCGTGCCGGACGGTTTCGGCGAGGGCGACAAAGGCGGGGTGGTAAAGCAGCACGTGCCCGACCATCAAGGTGAGGCGTCGCGCCCGGGCTGCCGCGGCAAGACGCGGCCCCTCCGCCAAGTCGAGGCAGAGCGGCTTTTCAACGAAGGCGTGCTTGCCGGCGGCGAGCGCCGCCCTGGCCAGCGCCCCGTGCGTGACGGCAGGGGTCGCGATGGCCACGGCATCGATCGCGGGATCGGCAAAAATCGCCTCCGGATCGGCGTAGGTTCGAGCCTCCGGATGCGCGGCGCCCAGCCGGTCGCGGACCTCGGCGTTGCTATCGCATATGGCGCGAAGAGCACCGAGCCGGGCGAAGTTGCGCACCAGGTTGCGGCCCCAATAGCCGGCGCCGATCACGGCGACGCGGACATTCGTCATCGGATCGTCACCATGGCCCGGCCCGCCACGTGCGCCTCGCATTCGCGGGCAAGCGCGGCGTCGAGGCTTCGCATGCGGTCGGACAGGAATCGGTCAAGCCGGTCCTGGGGCAGGCAGGGCGTCTCGTTCCACCAGATCGGGTGGGTGAGGAGCTGGAGCGCCCGACCCGCCTCGACCGCGGGATGAACGAGCGGATGGCCATGGTGCCAGGCGCCACGCGAATCGGAGCAGTAGCCCATCTCGGAAAAGAAGCGCGGCTCATAGGCGTGACGGCGCCCGGCGAGCGTGCCCGCGCGGCCCTGAAGCGATTTCGTCGGGCGATGGAAGCTGATCACCTCGACCGGCGCGCCGAATAGCGATTCGAGAATCCGGCATTCCGTGGCGGCGCCCGCCTCCAGCGCGGCCGGGTCGTCGGGATGGAGACTCGCGTCGAGATGCAGCCCAATTCGATGGCCGAGCTTCGCGATGCGCGCCAGCCCGTCGCGCCCTGCGGCGCTCCACGGGTTATAGAGCTCGCTGCCGAGCAGCACGAAATAATGCGCGGCGAATCCCGCCGCGGCCTCGACCTCCGCCAGGCGGACCGCCGCCTCGACGGACATGTCGATGTCGTGGCGCAAGATCAGATGGCGGGCCGACGGTTCGGCATCCTCGTAGCGCACGGCGGCATAGCCGCGCTCCATGAACGTCCGCATCAGCGCGCGGTAGCCGCCCAGGGTGAAGTCCTCAGCCATCGCGCCGGCCCGTTTGCGCACCCGTCCAGTCGAGCCCCTTGGCGTTCAGATAGCGCTCGATGTGCCAGGCGATGGCGCTGGCATGGCCGCGCCGGTCGCGCGCGATCCGGCCATACGGCCAGGACGCGTAGGAGCAGAGGGGCGCCATCCAATAGTCGAGATAGCGCTTCTCGAACCGGCGCCAGCGCGATGCGCCGAGCGGCGCATGTGCGGCCTTGAGGGCGAACCGCAGCGGCACCATCCAAGCTGGCCGCACCCGCGTCGGGTTGACTGGGATGTCGCGCCATACCCCGCCCCAATCGTCACGCTCGAGGACGCGCCGATAAAGGTTCTGGCGCCGCTTGGCGACGAGCGGCGCCTTCGCCCAGAAATCGAGATATTCGCGATCCCACAGCGGCAGGCGCCATTCGAGCCCGAGCCATTCGTAGAGACGCTGGCCGTTGACGACGTACTTGCCCTGCCGGTCGACGAACTCGCAGTATTCGTAGACGCCGTGATCGCCGGCCGGATCCTCCGGCAGACCTCCCGCGGTGTCGATCGAGCACTCCAGCAGCGCCTTCACGGTCGCGATGCGATCGGGGGTCGCCAGCGCCTGCCAGTGCTTGAAGTGCTTTGCGACCAACGCGTCCACAACGCGCGCGCGACGCGCCCGGGGCGTCGCGCCTGTGGGCGGCTGGTGCAGCGCCGGCGGGATGTGGTTGCCGGTGATGAAGTCGCCGGACTGGCCGTTGACCACGATGGCCTCCGGCCCGACGCCATGGTCGCGCATCATGACGCGCAGGGCGGTGTAATCCTGCGGGAACGGGATGGCGGTCAGGCTGTCCGCATATGCCTCATAGGTGGCATGATCGCCAGTCGCCGCGTCGGCGCGGATGCGCGCGTTGCCGTAGGACACGAACGTCCAGTCGTAGCCGAGCCGGCGCGCGACCTCGCGGCTGGTCACTGCCTCGCGATTGCCCGGAAGCCCATAAGCGAAGCAGCTCACGCTGCGATAGCCGGCAGCCGCCAGGCCCGACACGACGAAGCGCGAATCGAGCCCGGCCGACAACGGCACCAGGATCGGCCGGCCGTCCGCACTCGCGATCAGCTTCTCGATCAGGCGCGCATGCAGGGCGGAAAGCGAGGCGACGAGGTCCTCGGGCTCGCCCTCGGTCGGCGCCCACGGAGCCCAGCGGTGATAGCGCCTTGCCTGCGCCGCTTCGCTCGCGCGGGCCAGCACGTATTCGCCGGGGCCGAGCGTCCGGATGCGCGGATAGAGCGTCGCGCTGCCGATCGTGAAGCCGGCGAGCGCGAACGCTGCCGCCTGGTCGCGATCGATGTCGGCCGGCCCCAGCCCGAGCCGTGCCGCGAGGCGAGGCCCGTGATGATCCACCATCAGCCCGTCATCATCCGCGACCCAGAGCAGCGGATAGCCGCGCACGCGGTCGACGGCGGCAACGGCCCAGCCCGGACCCTCGGCGGCCAGCGCAAAATTTCCGTCGAGCGCGGCGAGCGCGGCCGCGATTCCGTCCGCCCCGTCTCGTGCCAGAGCGTCGGCGAATTCCGCCGCGGTCACGCCGTGCAGATGGCCGCGGAACCACACCTTGACCGGCCCGCGTTCGATACACCGCCAACCCTGCGCCGCGCCAAAGCCGGTGCGCAGAAGCGGGCGCGACGCAGCCGTCACATCGCGGGTGGCGGGTACGGCAGTCACGGCCCGCCCACCTCGCGGACCAGCATGAACGCCTCGGCCGCGTCGCGACCGCACTGGGCGCCGCGCCAACGGGCCAGCGCCTGCACGCCCTCGGCAGAACGCGGATGCGGCCAGCGACGCATCTCGCCGGCGTAGCAGGCCAGCGCCCGAAGCTTGCTGTCGAGTGTGGCGGCGATGTCGGCGAACACATTCGGCTGGAAGGGGGCGAGCGGGGGAGCGGCCCATTCGGTCGAGGAATTGACCTCGCACGCGAGAAGGCGGCGGCGGGGCGCACCTGGCAGCGGGCGGCAGGCGGTCACGACCGCCTGATGGGCGATCCGGTGATCGACGTTCAGGTCGCCACCATGGTGAGTGTAGACGATGTCGGCAGCCGCTTGGGCTAGAAACGAATTCGACCCGCTGCACGACCGAAAGCAGTGGCACGCTATCCATCGCATTGTCCGGGAACGCGGCGAACGCCACCTCGGTCGCGCCGAGCACCTGCGCCGCCGCCTGGGCCTGGTCCCGCAGCGCGGCCAGCGCCGCATCGTCGGCGGCTCCGCGCGCGGCAAGGCCTGTCGCGAGGATCAGGATGCGCACGCGGTCGCCGGCCGCCGCATGGGCGGCGAGAACGGCGCCGGCACCCAGCACCTCGTCGTCGGGATGCGCGAAGATCGCCGCGACCTGGCGTGCCATCGTCTAGCGCTCCGCCTGCGGCCGCACCTGGAACACGGGGCGCATCGGCTTCCCGCGAAGGCGGGCGGGGGGATCGTTGCTGGCGAGCGCCTCGGCAAGCCGCGCGGCCGCCGTGCCCCAGGCGCGCATCGCCTCGTCCACGATGCCCGGCGCGCCATGCGCGAGGCACAGGTTGAAGGTCGAGCCGGCGAGCAGGCCCGCCTCCAGCAGCTCCTGCTTTAGGAGGCTCGCGACCAGGACCGCATCGCCCCGCCCCTTCCCGGTAGGCGAGACCGCCGGCCACCAGTCACTGCCCTTGACGGTGAGCTCGCCGCCGAGGCCGTGGCGCGCGATAAGGGTGGCCACATCGCCCTTGATGCGGGCGCCGAGCGCGGCGAACCGCGCCGGGCCGTCGTTCGCCTTCAGCTTGTCGATGGTCGCGATCGAGGCGGCGAGCGACAGCGCCTCGCCCCCGAACGTGCCCGAGAAGAAGATGTCGTTCATCCGCATCATGATGTCGCGGCGCCCGACCACCGCCGAGATCGGCATGCCGTTGCCCATCGCCTTGCCGAAGGACGCGAGGTCGGGCGTCACGCCGTAGTGCGCCTGGGCGCCGCCGAGATGGATGCGGAAGCCGGTGACGATCTCGTCGAATACCAGCACGACGCCGTAACGGTCGCACAGCGCACGGACGGATTCGAGGAAGCCGGGCTTCGGCGCCTCCAATCCGACCGGTTCGAGGATCACGGCGGCGAACCCGTCCGGGGCGCGCGAGAGCAGGCCGGCGAGCCCGTCCGCGTCGTTGTAGGGGAAGGTTGCCGAAAGGTCGCGCACCGCCTGCGGCACGCCCAGGTTCCGCGCGGTCGTGCCGATATACCAGTCGTGCCAGCCGTGATAGCCGCAGATCGCGACGCGGTCCCGGCCAGTATGCGCGCGCGCCAGGCGGATCGCCGCGCTGGTGGCGTCGGAGCCGCTCTTGCCGAACCGGACCATCTCGGCACACGGGATCAATGCGACCAGGCGCTCCGCCAGTTCGGCCTCGAGCGCGGTCGCGAGCGAAAACGAAATGCCCTTGTCGAGCTGGGCGTGGATCGCCGCATCCACGTCCGGATCGCGATATCCCAGCACGACCGGCAGCAGCCCCAGCACGAAATCGATGTAGCGATTGCCATCCACATCCCACACGACGGCGCCGTCGCCGCGATCGAGGAACAGGGGCGCCGCCCCTTCCACCGTCGTCAGCACCGACTTGGAGAAGGTCTGAGAGGCAAGCGGGATGGTCTCGAGCGCCCGGGCGTAAAGCGCCGCCGTCTTATCGTAGCGGCGCGGCATCAGGCGGCCCTCGGGCGCAGCGGCGCGCGGCGCAGCACCAGATGGCTCCGCGCCATCAGCGCGTCGCCATAACCGGCCTTGACGAAGGCGCGGCGCGACGGCCAATTGTCGGGGCGGATGCGCGCGACCAGCGGCAGGCCGGGCCAGCGTCGCGCCGCCTCGCCGCGCGCGGCGTCGAGAATGACCGACGCCGCGCCGAGTTCCCGCCACGCCGGCACGACGAAGAGATCGACCTCGAGCGCGTTGTCGCGCCGTTCGAGCCGCGCCTGCCCCACCGGCGCTCCCGTGGCATCGAGCGCGATCCAGATGCCCGCGTCGGGGTCGGCGAGGCGCGCGACGAACCAGGCCTCGTGCTCGTCGCGCGGGATAGGCGCCGTCGTCCGCAACGCCGTCGCGAGTTTCTCGGGCCGGTTCACCCAGTCGAACAGCAGATCGACGTCCTCTCGCCCGGCCGGGCGCAGCCGGATGTCCGGGCGCTGTTCCGGGCGGTCCGAGGCAAGGTCCGGCCGGCGGGTCAGCAGCGCTATCACGTCGAGCCACCCGTACTCCGCGGGCAGGGCGGCGACCAGCCGGCGGACGCGGGCAAGATCGTCGGCCGTGTCGACCGTCCAGCGCAGGAACCCGAAATCGGCGGGGGCGATCAGGTGGCCCACCCGAAAATCGCCCGTCGAAACGTCGCTATAGGCGCCGACTCGCATGTAGGGGGTGACGTGTTCGCGGTAGAAAGGCTCGTGGGCCGCACGGTCGGCTTCGTCCACGGCGGCGCGGGTGAAAATCTCGATGTCGAGCCCGTCCGGATAGGTGCGATGGATCGCGTTCGACAGATAATCGAACCCGCCCGCCGCGCGGCGTTCCACCGCCTCGTCGATCAAAGCCGGGTCCGACATCGGGCAGTCCGCCGTCAGCCGCATGATGACATCCGCCTTGGCCGCCGCCGCCGCGCCCGCGAATCGGCCCAGCACGTCCTGCTCGTCGCCGCGGAATGTGGCCACACCTAGAGAGTCGCACAAGGTGATCACCGGATCGTCGGTCGGGTTCCGCGTCGTGGCGACCCAGACCGCATCGAGACGCCTTGAGCGGCGAACGCGCGACAGCATGTGCGCGAGCATTGGCTCGCCGTCGAGCTCCGCCAGGACCTTGCCGGGCAGGCGCGTCGAGGTCATCCGCGCCTGGACGATGGCGACGGTCCGGGTCATCGGCCGGCCGCCGCGCGCGCGGGTTGGGCCGACAGCGCGACATACGGAAGGATCATTTGCGGCGAGATGGCCGGCATGTCGGGCAGCGCCTCTCCCTTGGCCAGGGACACCAGGTCGTCGATCAGCGGCACCCCGGCGAGGAGGGAGACCGGCATGCTGCCGCTCGGCCGGATGTTGACCTCGAGCAGCGTGGGGTTGCCGTGCGCGTCGGTCATGATGTCGAGATCGTAGAGCCAGTCGAGCCCGATGGCGGCGGCGGTGCGCCGGCCGAGTGCGATCAGCCGTTCGTCCGCCACAACGTCGTTGCCCTCGAACGGAACCCCGCCTGGATTGTGGCGCCGGCGCGGAACGACCCGCCGCGCCGCGCCCTGCCAAGCAAGAATGTCGACGTCGTAGACCGGCTCGAACAGCCGCTCCATCACGACCACCGGGGCGAGCGCCGCAGCGGCGGCGAGATGGCGGTCGAGGAATGTCGCGAGATCGAGATGCGTCTCGCGGCCGTAATTGGCGGGTCTCTCGCCCGCCACGTCGGCACGGACGACAAAGATGTTGCGGCCACCGCGCGAACGGGCGGGCTTCACGACCGCGCCATCGGACGCGGCGACGACCGCGCGCACGGCGGTCGCAATCGAAGTCCCGGTCGCGGCCGACGCGCCACGGCGCGACCGGAACGCCGTGCGCCTGCAGCCGGTCATAGGCCGCCCCCTTGTCGCCCAGTTCCCGCAGCAGTGCGATCGGGCCACAGGCGAGCGTTGCGCCGGCAGCTTCGACCGCGTCGCGCCCGGCCGCGAGCGCCAGCGCCTCCTCGTCGGACCAGGGCAGGACCAGATCCACCCCCTGCTGACGGACGATGGCGCAGAGGGCATCGACATAGCCGGGCACGTTCCCGGGCGGAACGGCAAGGAACGCATCGGCGTAGTGTGCCGTGGCACCGCGCACTTCCATATCCACCCCGATGACGCGCAGATCGTGGCGCGTGCCCGCCTTCATCAGCTGGATCGCCTGCGCGACCAACGGACCGGCCGCCGCCGTCACCAAGATCGTGAAGGGCGCCATGCTATTCCAGGTCGCTTTCGCGGATGGCGTCGTAGCGCGGGAGCGGCCGCTTCAGGATGCGGCCCAGGGTCGCCCGGTACCGGTCGGGAGCGAGACCGCCAGAGCCCGCCGGCATGCGCAGGAAGCCGATATCCTGAGCGTCGAGCACGCGCCCAGCCCCCAAGTCGCGGCGGGCGGCCAGCGTGCGGTGATAATGCGCGGCGTTGTCCCGCTCGGCCGAGGTCGGCGCCTTTTCGGCGGTGCCGAGCATCCTTTCGGCGCGCCGGATAGCGGCGACCATCGCAGCGAATTCATCCGGCAGCAAGGACAGGCGGTGGTCGAACCCGGGCCGCGCGCGATCGAGTGTGATGTGCTTTTCGATCAGCCTTGCGCCTGCCGCCACAGCAAGTGGGGCGGCGTCGATTCCCAGGCTGTGGTCGGAGAACCCGACGGGAACGGCGAATGCGTCTTCAAGCGCCCGAATCGTTGCAAGGTTGAGGTCAGCCTCCGGCGCCGGGTAGACCGACGTACATTGCATCAGGGCGACGTCGCGGCAGCCGGCCTGGCGAGCGACCGCAACCGCCCGCGCCACGTCGGCAAGCCTGGCCATTCCGGTCGACATGATCAGCGGCAGGCCCTTGCGCGCGGCATGGTCGATGAAGGGTGTCGTCGTCAGCATCCCGGACGAAATCTTGTAGCCAGCCGGATCGAGGCCCCGCACCCAATCCATGCTGACGCGGTCGCCCGCGGTGGTGAACGCCTCCATCCCGCGGGCGCGCGCCAGTGCGAACATGCGCGCCGTGGCCGCGCGCGACAGCACCGCCCGGGCGAACAGTTCCCGGCTCGGCGTGCCGGGCGCATAGCTCTCGTCCGGGTCCACCGTCTGCAGCTTCATCGCGTCGGCGCCGGCGCGCGCCGCCGCTTCGACCAGCTGCGCGCAAACGGCCTCGTCGCCCTCGTGGTTGATGCCGATCTCGGCGATCACGAAGGTCGGCGCGCCCGGTCCGATCCGGCGCGTGCCGAAGGCGAAGCTTTCCGGGCGATCCGTCATCGGACTTTCGATTCCGGCGCCGCGACACGCGCATCCGTCGTAACCGGCTGGATTCCTGCCATCATGCGCGCGATGTCGCGTGCTGCACGCGCGCCGGCCGGGCCACCCATGTCGAAATAGCGCTGGATCAATGCCTTGCGCGCGTCCGCCTTCGATTCCCAGGCATCGCGTATGGACGAAAGCGGTTGATCGAGAAAGGCGCGCAGGGTCTCCTTCCAATCGGGCCAGGCGGTCGAGAACAGAAACAGGCCGGCGTCGAAATCCCTGCGCGCCTCGTCGCGAAGCCGCATGTCGTCGTCGATCTCGACGAACACCAGCGGCCGTTGCGACATCAGGCACCAGGACAGCGTGCTGGTCGCGCGCGCAGTGACCAGGACCTCGCAGGCGGCGGCGAGATAGCGGAAATCAACGAAATCCGAAAAGACACGGATGTTCGGCGCGGAGCGCGCCGCCGCCTGCGCCGGATCGGGATCGAGCAGCCGCAGCGCGGGATAGCGCTTGTACAGCACGTCATGGCCCAGCCCCGCGAGCACGCCGCGGATCATCTCGAGCTCGAACGCGAGCATGCCCGAATCGGTCCGCGTGCCGTAGGCGAGCCGCCCCCAATAGCCGCTATACACGGCGGTCGACACGAAAGCGATCGACGCGAGGCGTTTGGCCCACGGGTGCCGTCCCGCACCCATGCGGCGCATGTCCCCGGGCATGCCGACCGGGATGGAAACGCCGCGGCGCGCGCTGATTGCGTTGGCGACGGCGGTGGCGCGCTCGTTGAACGTATATGCGCGGTCGCTGCACATGACTTCCTTGGTGGCGATCGTCGCGTCCTGCGTCTCGCAAATTTCGGAGGAGACACCGTGTTGAAAGGCGAACAACGGAATGCCCTGGCGACGTGCGACCTGCCAAGCGCCCGCGATCGCGGGCTTCGCCGGGAAGTTGGCGAGCAGGATGCGACTGCGCGCCGTCGTGCCGTCCGCCGCCACGCGCGCGAAGGCGGACGCACCGGATTTCTGATCGCGGGCGCCGGCGAGCACCTGGTCGGTGATCATTGCGACGAGCGGCGCGCGCACCGGCTCGACCACCCAGCGCGCACAGTAGGTGTGCAGAACCTCGGCGCACACGGATGTTAGGGCGCGCGTCTCGGTTTCGTCGAGCGAAGCGGGCGTGCCGGTCAGCTTGACGCGCCGCAGTGCCCAACCGCGCAGGGCGAGCGAAAACGCCGTCTCGTGCAGCAGCTCGTTCTCCGACAGAATCAGCGCCTCGCGTCTCACGCGATGCGGCCAGAGGGGGCCCAGCGCGCAGATCGCGCGGAAGGCGGCGCGCCGGGTGCCGGCGACCCGCAGCCGGTCGAGAAGCCGCCCCGAAGTATTCGGCGCCGCCGCGTCCAGGCCCGTAACCGGGATCGCAACCTCACGGACGCGCGCCTCGGGATTGCCGGCAAGCAGCGCGGGCCAGGGGCCGTTATATACCTCGTCGGCAGCCGCGTTGCCTGTCATCGCGCGCGCGATCAGCCGCGGTTCCTCGCAGTCGGCGCGGGTCAGACATCCGGCCAGGACGAGAAAGTCAAGCGAGGTCAAGAGCCGCAGCGTGACGACGCCGGCGAAGTCCCGGATGGCGGGCGTCGTCTCCGCGGCCTGCAGTGCGCGCGTTTGCAGCTCCAGCCGGGCGGCCAGTATCTCCGCCAGCCTCGCCCGAGCCATGCGGTCGCGGACGAACTCCGAGCGCTGCCCCAGCGCGGCATGCAGAAAGGGCGAGGCCGTGAGAATCCGGCAATCCTTGGCTAGCCCGTCCTGCGCCAATGTGTCGAGGACTGCGCCGCTGTCGCAGAACGCTGCGGGAAAGGCGGAAAGCGCCACGTCGGTCAGTCGAGCACCGGTTCCGCGGTCACCGTGTTGATCCGGGCGTTCGGATCGACGGGAGGCGTGCTGTGAAGGTGCAGAAGACGCTTCACCTGCGCCGGCATGCGGGCGATCCGCTCTGCCGTGAAGTTCTCGCGAAAGCGGAAATACGGCTTCATGAACCACGGGCCGTACATGTTGAAGATGGACCAGCGCGACCGCTCCCCCGGCACGCCCGTGCGATGCCAGAGCGCCGAATCGAAGAACACGACCGCGCCGGCATCGGCTTCGACCACCGCATGGGGGTAGTCGCCATAGCGGTCGGGCGGCTTGCGGTATTCGAGGTGCGATCCCGGGACGAAATGGGTCGCGGCATTGTCGCGCCGGAAGGGCTCGAGCGCGACGACGGCGTAGAAGCTCATGGACGGACGGAACAGCGCGCCGGTCCGTGCATCGCATACCCGCGAATCGACGTGCCAGCCGTCGCCCGACGTGACGCGGTCATACGGCAGGCGGGGATCGAGGTGCGGGTTCCGGGCCGACGGCGAGATCAGCACGAAGTCCTTGTCGATCAGGTCCGTCATCACGGCAATGATCAGCTCGTGCACAAACAGCGGGCAGAGCCGCTCGTCATGGACGAAGTAGTTGTAGATGACCTGCGTGTCGCGCGACCCGAAATATTCGCCGCGCGCGGCCAGGCCGGCCACGGCCTTGTCCAGGATGCCGCAGTAGGTCGCGCACTCCTCCGTTCCGAAAACGCCCGGCACGCAGACGAGGCCGCTCTCGCGCACCTCGTTTGCGATTGCGCCGACGCCGCGCGCGGCCGGAACGACAGGAAGGCCTGGGCGGATGTCGTTCATATCAGCTCCCGCTCCGGTTGGCCGCTGGCTTCACGCCCAGCGCGAGGAGCGACCTCGACTTTCCGGTCAGCACGCTCGGCAGCCGCGTGCGCGGCGACCAGCGGAACGGGATGCAGCGCGCGACCGTGAACGCCATCGGCATGGTCCACATCCAGGCAGGCTTGCAGACGATCCACGGCACCACGACGCCGTTCTCGAAGCCCGCGCTCTTCAGGGTGAAGGCGAGAGACGGCGCCGTGAACGGGTGGACGTGGGTCGGGTCGTCGAAGAAATCGAGATAGCTGTAGCGCCAGTTTGGTGTGACCAGGATGATCGCGCCCCCCGGCTTCAGGACGCGGAGGGCCTCGGCCAGCATCATGCGCGGCGCGTAAAGGTGCTCGATCAGTGAGACGGCGGTGACCACGTCGACCGAATTGTCACGAACGGGCAGTGCGTCGCTCTCGAAGTCGAGCCCGTCCGTCACGTCGAGGCCGGTCGCCTGCAGGCCCTTCGACCGCGCCACCTCGACTAAGGCACCATCCGCCGCACCCAGGTCGAGGAGCGTCTGGCCCGAGGCCATGCGCGGGCGGCCGCAATGCGCGAGCAGATTGTCGAACGTGACGAAGACGCGCTCCTTCAGGACGGCCTGCATAGCCGGCCGATATTTCTCCGACTTCAGAAGTGTGCTGAGATAGTTGCTGGCCATCGGCGCGGACCGGCTAGGCGGGGCGAACCAGGCGCGCGCGCGTGCGCAAGCCCCAGTTTTCCCGGTAGTCGCGCGGCAGCACCTCGAAGTCGTACCCCTCGTTCGCGAACAGACCCTTGAGACAATCGACCGGGTAGTAGAAATCGCGCACCTGATCCGTCACGGGCCGGTCCGCGCCCAGCTTGTCGCTGGGGAAGAACGTGAAGAAGAACTGCGCGCCCTCCGCCATATGCCGTTTCAATGACCCCAGTAGCGCGCGGATGTCGGCCTCGGGCATGTGCGTCAGGACGGCATGCGCCCAGATATATTCGAATTTCTGGCCTTCCAGTTCGCGGAGCGAGCAATCCTGGACCAGAAGCACCGAATAATGATCGCGCGCGATGCCCGCTGCGTCCATCAGCTCCCGGCCCTGGTCGAGCCGCACGCGCGAGATGTCGACGCCGACATAGTTCCCCGGGTCGAGGTACGGGATGAACTGGAGCCCGCCGCGGAGAATTCCGCAGCCATAGTCGAGCAGGCGGTGCTCGGGACGCAAGCCGTGCCCCTGCAGGAACGTCAGGAATTCCTTTCCGACGTCGAGATACACGGGTTCCGCGGCCAGGACCTCCGACTCGCTGGTGTCGATATGGTCGGCATAGTAGTCGATCCACGACCGCCCGAGCAGGCGATAGAGAAACAGCCGGAAGCGCCGCTTCGGAAGCTGCCAGAAGCGATACCGGATCGATTTGTGCCGGCCCCGCAGCTTGTCGAGAACGATGCCCGCCGCCATTCGGCTGCCTATGCCACGCCGGGCGTGATTGTCGCGGCCGCCGGCACGTCTTGCGCCAGCGCATGGATTTCCACAGCCACGCGCTCCGCGCCGCGTCCGTCGACCATCCGGCGCGCGGCGCGGCCCATCTCTCTCCGCGCGATACCGTCGCCGGCGAGCGAGCGGATCGCCGACGCCACCATTTCGACGGTGACCGCGCCCGCACGTCCCGGCACAGATGTTGCTCCAACCTGTACCATTGCCTCGGCGGCAGGGGCCTGGTTGTCCGCTGCGAACAGCGTCACGGAGGCGCGTCCGCGCGCCATGCGCTCGAACAGCGAGACGCCTCCGGCGCCGAGCACCAGATCGGACTCGTCGTAAAGCGGGCGCAGATCGTCGAGGCCCGCGAAAAGCCGCGCCCCCTGGCGCGCCGCCTTCGCCGCGACCGACTCGCGGTGTGGCGCGTCGCCGCCGACAACCACCGTCACCTGCGCATCTCGCAGCTCGGATACCATCGCGAGAGCATCGAGATAGACGCCCGTCAGATCGGCCGAATCGCGCATTCCGCACGCGACCAGCACGTGTGCCACCCCGCCCTGCGGCCGCGGCGCGACGGGAACGGCGTAGCCGGGATCGAGCAAGGCGTAGCGCGGGCCGGCGAGCGTCCGTCCAACTTCGGGCGGCGGGTTGGCTGGCGACACGTAGAGGTCCACCCCGGCCAATGCGCGGCCGAGATCCTCGATCATTATCACCCGGCCGGCGCAGCGGCGCCATTCGTCGACCTCGTTGGTGCCGAATTCGTACCCATCAAGAACCGCGACATCTGCCGCCGCCGACCTCACCGAGCCGATACCTTCTCGGGCCAGAACGTCGGCCCAGTACGGGGCGGTGTCGGGCGCGGGCACGAAGGCGACCTCGGCACGCGGCTTGAGGGCCCGCGCCAGCGCGAGGCAGCGCCGCATATGACCGCCGCCGGCCTCGGGCCGCCCGTCGACGCGGAAGGTCACGCGGGAACGCCGGGAACTCACGCGGCCTTCCTGTCGTCGACGAAGCGCGCCAGCACCAACACGTCGATCCGGCGCCCATCGAAGACCGCGTGGCGGCGGAGGACCGCGTCCAGCCGGTATCCGGCCTTCTCGAAGGCGCGCCTGCTGGCCTCGTTCTCGGAGTAGACCCAGGCGCTCAGCCGGTCGAGCCCGAGGCCTTCGAACGCATGCGCGGTCAGCAAGCGGATGGCCTCGGTACCGACGCCGCGACCGCGCATCGCCGGCTCGCCCACCAGGATGGCGATGTCGGCCCGACGGTGGTGGGTGTTGATGAGGGACAGCCGGATATTGCCCACGTGGCGGCCGTCGACGCAGATCCGCCACATCGCGGCCGTGCGCGAGGCGACCGCATCCTCGACGTAGCGGCGGACCGAGGCCACGTCGTTCGCCGCGCGGCCGACCTCGGTGAACCGGATCGCCTCCGGGTCGACGAGCCAGGCGAGGTAGTGCGGCCCGACATGTTCGGGCCGCAGCGCGTCGAGCGACACCATCGGGCCGGAAAGCGCGGGGAGGTCCTGCATGCTCCCGTGCCTAGCGCGACGATGCCACGATGGCCGACAGCGCCCGCACGACCCGGTCGGTGTCGTCGTCCGTCATGTCGGGGAAGAGCGGAAGACTGAGGGCGCGCGAATAATACGCATCGGCGCCGGGCAGCACGACTGCGCCATAACGCGCGCGATAATAGGGCTGACGATGGACTGGCAGATAGTGCACCTGCGTACCGATGTTCGCCTCGCGCAGCCGGCGCATGAGAGTCGCGCGGTCGATCTTCAGCCTGTCGAATTCGATCAGCACGACGTAGAGGTGCCATGCCGGCTCCTCCCCCGCGATGCGTCCGACCGGGCGGACCAGCGGCGCGAGGCCGGCGAGTGCCGCATCGTAGCGCGCCGCAATCCGCCGGCGCGCCGCGACGAACGACGCCATCCGCGCGATCTGGCTGTGGGCCAGGGCCGCGTGAATATCCGACAGGCGATAGTTGAACCCGATCTCCGGCATTTCGTAATACCACGGGTTCGCGCCGCCGGACTTGTCGAACGCCTGGTCGGGACACGCGAAACGTGCGGGATCGCGCACCATGCCGTGGTTGCGGAAGCGCGCCAGCCGTTCGGCCAGGGCCGGATCGCGAGTGGTGACCACGCCGCCCTCGCCTGCCGCGATCACCTTGGCCGGGTGCAGCGAAAACATCGCCATTTCGCTCGCGGCGCAGGCGCCGACATCGGCGCCGCCGAGCGCGTGGCAGGCGTCCTCGACCAGCGCCACATTGCGACCCTCGACGACCGCGCGCAGCGCGGGCATGTCGCAGCACTGGCCGTTCAGGTGGACCGGCACGACCGCCTTCACGTTCGTAACCGCGGCGGCGAGCGCATCGCGGAGCGTCGCGGGCGTCATCAGCCCGGTGTCGGGATCGACGTCGGCGAAGCGCAGTTCGGCCCCGACATAGCGGGCCATGTTGGCGCTGGCGAGGAAAGTGAGCGACGGCACGATCACCACGTCGCCCGGGCCGAGCCCGAGGGCGAGCGCCGCCAGATGGAGCGCAGCGGTGCCGCTCGAGCAGCTCACCGCATGGCGCGCGCCGACCGCCTCGGCGAAGGCCGCCTCGAACGCGCCCCCCTCTGGCCCGGTGGTCAGGAAGTCGGACCGCAGGACCCGGGCGACCGCGGCGATGTCTGCCTCGTCCACGCTCTGCCGGCTGTAGGGCAGGTAGCGCTCAGGTTCCATGGGTCAGCATGTCATGCAGGGCCGGCGCGGTCAGCCATTCGCCGTTGCTGTCGCTCGAATAGGTGAACCGGTCCGGTACGGGCTTCGCGCCGCTGATCTGCAGATGCTCGTCGGTCCAGTAGGGAAAGGCCGGCGCAATGACGAAGCGGTCGTCGAGCTCGAGCGTCGTCCGCGAATCGTCGACCGGGATCATCACCTCGTGCATCTTTTCGCCCGGCCGTATGCCGACCATCTCCAGCGCGATACCGGGGGCAAGCGCGCTTGCTAGGTCGGTCACCTTCATGCTGGGGATCTTTGGGACGAAGATCTCACCGCCTTTCATCATTTCGAGCGAGGAGATGACGAAATTGACACCCTGCTCCAGCGTGATCCAGAAGCGCGTCATGCGCGGGTCGGTGATCGGGATCGTCTTTGCGCCCTCGGCGGCAAGCTTGCGGAACAGCGGTACCACGCTGCCGCGCGAGCCCACGACGTTGCCATAGCGCACGACGGAGAAGCGCGCACGCCCCGCGCCGGAGAGGCTGTTCGCGGCGACGAAGATCTTGTCGGCGGCGAGCTTGCTGGCCCCATAGATGTTGATCGGGTTCGCCGCCTTGTCGGTCGATAGCGCGATCACCTTCTGCACGCCGGCACGCAGCGCGGCGTGCACGACGTTTTCGGCCCCCATGACGTTGGTGTGGATGCACTCGAACGGGTTGTATTCCGCCGTGGGGACATGTTTCAGCGCCGCGCGCATGTACGACGATGTCAACGTCGCGCAGCGCCTGCTCCAGCCTGTCGCGATCGCGCACGTCGCCGATGAAGTAGCGCAGGAACGGATACGCCTTCTGCGTGAAGCGCTGCGCCATCTCGTACTGCTTCATCTCGTCGCGAGAATAGACGATCAGCTTGCGCGGGCGATATCGGTCGACGACGGCCGCGACGAACGCGTTGCCGAACGAACCGGTGCCACCGGTCACGAGAATGGTCTTGCGGTTCAGGTCCGGTACGGGGCTGTCGAACTTGCGGCTCTGCATGGCGCCTCGAAGGTTCACGCGGAAATCGCGGCGACGGACGGCGCGCCGTCCGACCCATACTGGCGGGCGAAGGACCGGGCGTACCAGCCGCCGCGCGCGACCAGCTCCGGGTGCGTCCCGGCCTCGGTGATGCGGCCCGCTTCCATCACCACGATTTTGTCGGCCGACATGACGGTGGACAGCCGGTGGCCGATAATGACGATGGTGATGTCGGTCTCGCGCCGGACCCGATCGAGCGCCTCGCGGAAATGCGCCTCGGCCTGGGCATCGAGGTTGGCTGTCGGCTCGTCGAGGACCAGGATGGGGGCGCGGCGGACCAGCGCGCGGGCGAGGTCGATGCGCTGGCGCTGGCCGCCGGAAAAGTGACCGCCGCCCTCGCCCAATAGCGTGTCGTAGCCGTCCGGCAGCGCCTCGATGAACACGGCCGCCTGGGCGAGCCGCGCGGCGGCGCGCACGTCGTCCATACCCGCCTCCGGCCAGCCGTATCGGATGTGCTCGGCGATCGAGACGTTGAACATCTGCGGCAGTTGCGGCGCGAACGAAATGGCCCGGCGCAGGCTCGTGCTGTCGAATTCACCCTGTGGCACGCCGTCATAGAGGATGTCGCCGGACTGCGGCTCGCGCAGCCGCGGCAGCAGGTCGACGAGGGTCGATTTGCCGCCCCCCGACGGACCGACCAGCGCCGTGGTGCGGTGCGCGGGTATGACCAGCGACAGCCCGTCGAGCGCGGCAACGGATGCCACCTGGCCGTCGTCGGCGTCATAGCAGAATCGCACGTTGCGAAGCTCGATCCCCCGCTCCAGCCTCTCGAGCTGGCGCGGTCCGCTCGCCGGATCACGCGCCGCGGCGAGGCCCAGAAGGCGCTCGTGGATCACCTCCACCGAGGCCAGGTTCGCGAGATAGCTTTGATGCGCGAGCATCACTTCCTTCGTGATCGGCACCAGTCGGATCAGGATGAAGAAGAACAGCATGATCGGCGCGAAATCGAGCCGGAAGACCGTGACGGACACGTAGAGCAGCACCAGCGCCATCGCGAGCACGATGGGCTCGACCGCGACCCCGAGCAGCGTGAGCATCCGCGCCCGGTCGACCAGGCGGTCACGCTGCTCTCGCGTCCGTTGCGCAAGCATCGCCTTTTCCGCCTCCTCGACGCCGGAAAGCCGCACGAGCCGCACCGACTTCAGCCGCTCGACCAGGAAGCTCGACATCTGCTGATTGGCGTGGGTCACCTGGGTGCCGAGGGAGCGGATGCGCCGCATCAGGTGCTGCAGGACGAGGGCAGCGATGGACAAAACGGCAATGGCGATCAAGGTAAGCTTGAGCGACAGCATCGCGGCGACCGTCAGGTAGCCGAGGCTGAGAAGAAGGTAGCCGTAGAAATTGGCGGCGGACGTCATGGCGGTCGTCGCCATGGCGAGCTCCGTCGTCAGCTCGTTCACGAAATCGCCGGCGCGGAGGCGGTCGTGACAGCGCAGGCTCGCATGGATGAACGCATCGAAGCCCTGATCCCGCACGCGGCGCTGCAGCTCGAACTTCACGAAGGCCGAGACCATGTCGCGCCCGTACATGAACAGCTGGCGCAGCAGCAGCAGCACGAAGGACGAGACGAGCAGTGTCGCAAGGTTGAGCGGCACGTCCAGCGCATGCGCCGCGTCGAGCAGCACGCTCCACATGCGCGATCCGGCGACGAGGCGATCGAGATCGCCGCCCGAGTTCACGTATTGCAGGATCGGCAGGATGCTGCCGATCCCCGCGCCCTCGAAGAGGACGGCGACGAGCTGAAGGGACAGGATCGCGACGATCCAGCTTCGCTGGTAGCCGATCTTGCGGGCGTGCGCGATGAAGCCGGGAAGCGGCATGCGCGCCCTACCGGCCGCCCGGCTGCGGATAGTCGTAGGCGGCAATGTCGAGCCCGAGCGAGCGGAGAAGGCGCGCGTTGCCCTCCGCATACGCTTCCCGGATCATCGGCCGCACCCAGTCCATCGGGAGGCGCAGGCGGCCCGTGAGCGTGCGCTCGACGAGGCTGGAGCCCGGCAGCCCGAACCACAGCAGCCGCGCGTGGAGTTCTGGGCGCGACCCGGGCGAGCGGCGCCAACGCGGCGTTGCGATGGCGCAGCACGTGGAGCGCCGGCTCGCCGACCGACGGCTTCACGCGATGATTGCGCACGCGCGCGGCGATTTCAGGCGCCTGGCCGACGAAGGCGAGAAGTGCCTGCATCGTTCCAAGAGGGTCCGCCGAAAGCTGCTCTTGCAGCAGGACGTGGACGTTCCCGGTGCCGAACGCAAGCCGATACGCGTCGACCGTGCGTGCAAAATCGAACAGGACGCCGCAACGCGACCGCACGAACAATTCATATGGCGCACGTCCGCCGCCCTTGATGTAGAGGTGATAGTAGCCGCGCATGATCGTGTACTGGGACCGGATGCCGATGAGCACGCGGGCTTCCGGAAAGCGCCGGGCGAGCGCAGCGGCGACTTCCGGCCGATCGCGCTCCATGTCGCTCGCCAGCCCCTCATTGGAGAGGATGGCGAGGCGCAGCGCGGGGTCGGCCGCATCCCGCGCCGCCCGGTGGGGATCGGTCGTGAGGCCGCTCGCCGGGATCAGCGGGAACAGCTCGGTCTGAAGGAACGACGATGCCGTGCGGCGATAGCCGATATGGACAAGGCAGACCGGCCGGTCGCGCGCCGCGACGGGGGGGATGGCCGAGGCGACGCTCATGTCGCGGCCTCGCCGGCCGCCCGGTGGCGATGCTCCGCCCGCTCCAGGTCGTCCGGCCGGCCGAGGTCGGCCCAGTATTCGTGGATCGGGAACAGCCCGGTGCGGAGCCCGATCTCGCGCCCGAGGTTGAGAAGCTCGGGCATGTCCATCGCGCGGCCGCGCGGCACCAGGCCCGAGAATTGCGGCGACAGGTAGTATACCCCGGCGGCGACGAAGTGGCTGATCCGCGGCTTCTCGTCGATGCCGGCGAACAGCCCGTCGTCGCCGTGGCGCACCACCCCGAACGGCACGTCGATCTCGTGGCGCGCCACGCCGATCGTACCGTCGAACCCGTGCATCGCGTGGAAGCTGTGCAGTGCCGCCACGTTGAGCGAGGTGATCACGTCGCCGTTGATGACCAGCAGCGGCTCCTGCTGCGGCTCGTGGAGGAGCCCGAGCGCGCCTGCGGTGCCGAGCGGCGCCTCCTCCTCCAATAGCCGGACGTCGGCGATGTTGTCGCGCCTCAGCATGAACTCCTTGATCTGGTCGGCAAGGTAATGAACGGCGATCTCGATGGTCGCGACGCCGGCATCCTCGAGCCGCGTCAGGATGTGGTCGAGGATGGGCCGGCCGCCGACCGGCAAAAGGGGCTTCGGCATCGTCAGGGTTCGCGACCCGAGGCGCCGCCCGAACCCGCCGGCCATGATCAGCGCGCGGGAGACGCCGCCGCCGGTGTCGTCGCGCACCAGCACCTCGAACAGGCGGCCGGCCTCGTCGAGCACGGGCAGGAAGTCGACCCGGCGCGGCGTGGCGTTCAGGACCGCCAGATTGTCCCGCTCGGCGCCGCGGCGGCCGGCGACGAACCGGGCGTTCATGCATTCGGCGACTTTGGCATCGAGCGAGACGCCGCTCAGGATCGCGCGCCGGACGTCGCCGTCGGTCAACGTGCCGAGCAGCCACCCGTCCGCGTCGGCGATGAGCTGGAACAGATGCGCAGACCCGTTGAGCCGGCCGAGCGCATCGCGGACCGAACGACCGGGCGGACACAGATAGGGTGCGAGGTCGCGGACCCGGATCATCGAACGGACGCCGCCGTCGCGCCCGCCCGCAGATCGGAGAGGCTCTCCTCCAGCGCGTCGCACGCCGCATGGACGACCTCGGGCTCGTAGCGCCGCAGGTCGACATAATCATAGCTGCCCAAATCGAACGACGTCTCGACGACCGCCCTCAGGAAGGCGGCGCCCGCGCGGCGCGCCGCTGCAGGATCGATCGAGCCGTCGAAGATGCGGGCCACCGCTCGGCCGGTGCGTGCGAGGTCGGTGACATGCTGGACGTGGGGCAAAATGTTGTAGGCGTTGTGCATGCCGAACGAGATGACCGGCTTGCCCATCACCGCGGCCTCGAAACCGGTGGACCCGGTGATGACGGCAATCGCCTCGGCCCTGCGGGCCACCTCGATGCCGGGCTCCAGCATGTTCATCCAAACGACGTTCTTCAGCTCGCCGATCTGTTCGTAGAAGTCGCTCGGGCGCCGCCCGACGCCCATGATCGCTTCCTTGACCACGAGCCGCACGCCCGCCGGCAAGTCGCGCGATAGCGCCGCGATCGCCGCGTGCTGGAAGAAGAATTCCGGCGAAAGCTGTTGAAGGGCGGTCTCCGGCTCGGTCGCCAACGGGAAGAAGATGAACGGCGTGCCGGCGAGATCCTCCAGCCGGCAGAGCTTGCGGCTGCTCATTCTTCGGCCGTGGACCCAGCGGCGGACGAGCATGCGGATCTCGTCGGTGCCGTAATAGCCCCTCTTCTTGCCGAGGCTTTTGACATACCAGTAGGGTCGCTGCGTGCTCACCAGCAGGACGTTCTTGGTGAGCCCCAGCAGCGAGTTCTGCCGCCGGTACAGCCGGCTCAGCGTGCCGACGGATTTGTAGGCTTGCTGGTTCTGGGGAGGGGCCAGGTGCAGCGCCGCCACTCGCTTGTAGGCGGCCGCGACGGCCGGATTCTCGCTGAATTCGTTGTGCGCCCAGAAATGCAGATTGCCATAGCGCGATTCGGCGAGTCTCCGGTGCGGCAGCCCGTTCAGCCGGGCGGCGTTCGATACCTCGACCGGCCCGCCGACGAAGACAGTGAGGCGCTTCTCCCGCACCTCACGCTCCCAGAACGCGAAGTACCGGTTGTAGGCGGCGAGGACCTGGATGTAGCTCGACCGCTCGGAATGGCGCGAGCGCGGATGATGATTGCCCCCGAGCGCGTAGCCGCGTCCCAGATGGCGGTTGCCGACGACGAGCGACCCGTAGGTGCGGCCAAGTCGCGCCTCGTAGGCGCGCGCCGTCGCGATCTCGGACTCGAGATTGGCGACGGGTGCGAGCGCGCCGTCGACGAGCGACTTGATGAGCCCGATGCTGGTGAAGATGCCGTCGGTGGCGAGCGAGGCGTAGAAGGACCTTTCCTGCTCGTTCGCGCAGTAAACGTGGATTTCCGATCCGTGACGCCGCCGCAGCTCGCGCACGATGTCGACGATCAGGTGGCGCGTCTGGGCGTTAGGGATCAGCCCGATGCTGGCGAGCGCGGTCATGACCTCACCACTTCCGGCGCCTCGTATTCCGGCCGGCGCATGAACTTCTCGGCAAGCTGCGCGACCAGCACCTGGTCGTGCAGCCCGTCGGACGCCGCGATGTAGCGGCGCCGGACGCCCTCGACCGTCCAGCCGAGCTTCCCGACCAGCCGCACGAAGGCGGGGTTCCGCGTGCCGGCATCGACACGGCCGAGTGCCAGCTCCTCGAATAGATATCGCGTCACCAGATACACGCTCTCCGCCCCGATGCCCTGGCCCCACACGACGGGCTCGCCGATCAGGATGCTGATGTCGGCGCGGCGCGCGGCCCAGTCGATCGGGCCATACTTCACGTTGCCGACGTGCCCGCGGTCGCGATGCTCGATGGCGAGCACCCTCTCGTCGGCCCGCAGCGATTCGAGATAGGCGCGGGCCTCGGCCTCGCCGGTCGGCGGGCCATTGCCGCGGCGCGAATGCGCGTTGACCGCCGGATCGTTGAGCCAGGCGAGGTAACGCGCATGGATTCGATCCGGCCCGAACGGGCGAAGCGTCACGCGGCGCCCGACCAGCACGGGTGCGGCAGACGCGGCGGCAGGTTCAGGACGGTGAAGCAATGTCATCTTGGGGGAGGGGTTTCGCAAGCTAGCGCGCGGACACCGCATCGGCGGGGGCCGCCCCGCGAGCGCGGCCCTTGTCGTTGTGGCGCAAATGCATGTTGATCGGTTCGTACGGACGGCTTTTCTGCAGGACGCAGCTTTCGCACAGCGTGCCCCGTACGTCGCCTGCGACATGGCGGCGGCGAAGCTCCTGGAATTCCTCGGAATGCCACGCCGCCATCAGCGACATGTCGTTCAGGTTCCCGACCACTAGGTCATTGTTGTAGTCGCTGCAGCACGCCGACAGATACCCCTCCATCGTCACGTTGAGGTAGCTCCACAGCTGATAGCAGGGCAGCCGCAGCCGCGACCTGTTCCAATCCTCGCGGCGGTCGGTGCTGTCATAGTCGATGTAGGGTCGTTCGGTGCCGTCCTTCTCCACCCGTCGCTTGAGCGGCGTGCCGATCACGACGAAGGGGTAGACCACGACCTCGTCGACCAGGCTTTCGACGCGTGCCTTCAGCGCGGGGAAGGTGTCGTGGCTGAGCGGCGTATCGACGAAGCTCACGAACAGCCGCAGCGGCCGGTTCTTCTCGCGCCGGTAGCGCGCGACGAATTCGATGTTCCTCATCACGTCCGCAAATTCGTCGTGCCCGTGGACCAGCGCATAAGTCTCCGCGGAGCCGGCATTGACCGAGAACTTGATGCTGTCGAGCCCGGCGTCGAGCACCGCCTCTATATGGCCGGTCACAACCTTGCCGCCGTTGGACGAGAGATAGACGTAGTCGAAGCCCAGCTCCTTGGCGTAGCGCACGTACTTCGCGAGGCTCCGGTTCAGGAACGGCTCGCCGCCGCTATAGAATGAGATCTGCCGGATCCCGGCCTCGTACGCCTCGCGCGTGACGCGCATCACCATCGCGTCGTCCATCACGGCACGCGGCCGGTCCATCGTGGGGTTCGGGCAGAAGTAGCATTTGTGGTTGCAGGAATTATTGATCTCGATGCCGATCTTCTCCGGCAAGGGCGGCGTGATGGATCGCTCACCGTCCGGATTGATCCGCCGCGCGACCTGCGTCCCGATGAATCCCTTCCGAGTCTCTTCGCCACTCATGTCACCGCCCGGTTTCGGTTGAACGGTTCGCACGGCCGGCCCGCCGGCTCCGGCGCGATGCCGTGGCTGTCACCCATGGCTACGGCGATCAACCAGTCTTCCGCCGTGTCGATGTCGACGGAATATTCCGCCTCCATCTCGACGAGGCCCGTCGGGTCGCAATAGATCGCGTCCTGTTGCGCCATTGCGTCGGTACGAACGGCCCATGCGGCGCCGGTCGGATAGTACACTGCTTCCAGATTTTGTCCGTGCTGCTCGTCCGCGCTCATCCGGCCAGCCAGGTAGGGCTGGGCAACGCGGTCGGCGCCGGCCTTCCACATCCAGCGCGGATGCTCGCGCACGCGCCGCGCCGTGAACACGCAGGCCAGCCGGTCGCGGTTGAGCCGCGCGACGCAGGCATCGAGGTGGCGCGCCCGCAAATAGGGCGTGGTCGCCTGGATCATCACCACCGCATCGTATCGTTCATCATATTGCGCCTGGCACGCGTGCACGGCGTGCAGCACGATGTCCACGTCGCGAGCGAAATCCTCGGCAAGCGCGGCCGGTCGGATGAACGGCACCGCGATCCCCTGTTGCCGCCCGATCTCCGCGATCTCGGCATCCTCGGTCGAGAGCACCACCCGGCCGATTCCGGACGCCATGGCGGCCCGGCACGACCAGGCGACCAGCGGCAGGCCGCGCAGGTCGCGCACGTTCTTGCGCGGCAGGCGCTTGGAGGCGCCGCGCGCCAGCACGACGCCGAGCGTATGCATCAGGACCCGCGTCCCGGGCGGCGGGGGCCGTCGATGCGCCCCTGCGAGCGGCCGCCCATCGCCGGATCGATCGCGTCGGCGCTGTCGGCGAGGCGCGCCCGATGGTCCACGACCTTGCGCACCGCCGCGACGATGTCGGCCATGTCGGCCTCGGTCGACGGGTAGGCGATGTGGTAGAACCACAGGAACGCCTCGTCCAGCAGCCGCTCGGCAACCGGGCACATGCCCGTCTCATAGCGATAGGTCGGGGCGGCCTGCCCGTCGCGGCGACAGGTCCAGGGGCAGCCGTCGCGGCCGAACGCGATATTCCGCAAAAAGGTCGGGTTGGCGTACATCGGGCGGACATAGCCGGTGCCAACCGGAATGCCCTCCGCGCGCAGCGCCGCGACGAAGATGCTGCGGCCGATCCCCATCGATTGGGCGTCGTGCAGCGCGACAAACATGTGCGGCACCTCGCGCGCCACGTTGCCGGCGCGCTGGCTCGGCGGCAGGCGGAGCCCGGGCAGGCCGGCCAAGCCCGCGCGCAGCACGTCGGCGTTGCGCGTGCGCCGGTCGTTGACGGTGTCGAGCTTGCGGAGCTGCGCCCGCCCGACGGCGGCGCAAAGCTCGGGCATCCGGAAATTGCATCCGACGATATTGGCCAGCTCGTCCGCCGTATGGTGCGCGTCGAAGACGACCTCGCCATGATTGATGATCAGGCGGCACCGTCGCGCGATCTCCGGATCGGCGGTGACGATCATCCCGCCCTCGCCGGTCATGATGTTCTTTGATTGCTGGAAGCTGAACACCCCCGCCGTGCCCAGCGTGCCCGCCTTGCGCCCGTTCCAGCTCGCCCCCGGCGCCTGGGCGGCGTCCTCGACTATGACCAGATCGTGCTCGCTTGCAATCGCCAGGATCTCGTCCATGTCCGCCACGTTGCCGGCGAGGTGGACCGGCAGGATCGCCTTGGTGCGCGGGGTAATGGCGGCGCGCACGGCGGTCGGATCGAGGCAGAATGTCGTGGGATCAACGTCGGCGAATACGGGGATCGAGTTGAACAGCAGGATGGCGCTGGCGGTCGCGCTGAACGAGATCGCCGGCACGATCACCTCGTCGCCGGGCCCGACGCCCGCCGCCGCGAGCGCGACACTCAGCCCCGTCGTCGCCGCGTTGACCGGGATCGCATAGGGTGCGCCGAACGAAGCGGCGAACTCCGCGGCAAAGGCGCGGACGTTCGATCCGCCGAGATAGTGCCAATAGTCGTCGATCGCGGCCGCCTCGGCACTTGTCAGGCGCAGCGTCGTCTCGATGTGCGGCGCGTTACTGCCGATATAGCGCGAGAAGTTCTTGTCGCGGATGGCGGCGAGGACCATGGCCTCCTCGTCCGCATCGACCATCGGCTCGACCTGGAACGGTCGGGTGCGGACGGGGCTGCCCCCCAAAATGGCGAGGTCGTCGGCACTCATGCGGATGCCATACTCCGGTGCAAAGGCGCCGCGGCAGCGGCGAGCCGGTCGAGCAGCGCCTGGGTCGCGAGGGCATCCCGGCCGCTGCAGGTCGGCGCGGCGAGATCGCCGGCGCACAACCCCGCGATCTCTCGTGCAATGGCCACGAAGGGCGAGAACTGGTCGTCCTGCGCAATCGCTTCCGTGCCGCCGGCCGCGAGCTCGCGATAGCCTGCATAGCGCGTGCTGGGTCGAAACGTCTCGGCGGCGATTGTGCCGCAATCTTCGCGCAGGCACAGACGGCCATCGGTCCCGATTGCCTCCGCCTCGACGATCAGGCCCGACTTTTCGCCGGTCACCTGCAAGATGCCGGCCGCACCCGATTCGAACGTCACGATCGCATCGACCGCGGGCTCGCCCGCCTCCTCGAGCGCCGGGATCGGCAGCGCTGCCACCGCCACCGCCGGACCGCCGAGCCAGAGCAGCAGGTCCGCGGCGTGGCTGCCGATGGTCCAGAGCCGGTTCGGCATGGCGATGCGGAGCGAGCGCAGCCGGCCGATCTCGTTGCCGTCGATCCGCCGCTTCAGCGTCTGCCACAAGGGCGACCAGCGGCGCACATGCGACACCACCAGGAGCGCGCGCACCGCGTCGCAGGCCGCGACCATGGCCTTGCCGTCGGCCAGCGAGACCGCGAGCGGCTTTTCGCACCACACTGCGCGCGGGCGACCGGCCGCGAGCACCGCGTCGAGGGCCGCGCGATGGGCGGCGTTCGGCGCGCAAATGCTGACGATTTCCGGCGCCGTCTCGCGCATCATCGTCGCGATCTCGGCGAAGGCCGGCACGCCCGGATGCGCCGCGGCGAAGTCCCGGCGCGCTTCGGCGGACGGATCGGCGGCGCCCGCGAGCTCGAAGGCCTCACCGAGCGCCGTGTAGGCGCCGGCATGCGACCAGACCGACCGCCGCCCCGCCTCCTGGTCGAACCGCCAGCCGACCTGGCCAAGCCCGATGACCGCCGCGCGGAGCCGTGCGCTCATGCGCTGCGCACCTGCGCTACGAGGCGCCCGTTCGCCGCACCGCCCGTCCCAAGAAAGGCGGCCAGCAGGGCGAGGCCGGCCCGCCCGCTTTTCTCGGGATGGAACTGGACGCCGACGGCGCTGCCGCGCCCCACCGCCACCGGCACGTCCTCGCCATTCATCGCGATGGTCGCGAGCACGTCGGCCGCGTCGTCCGGGCGAGGCGCGTAGGAATGAACGAAGTAGAACATCTCGCCCGAATCGACGTCGCGAAGCGGTCCCGCCGCCGCCTGCACCTCGATCGGCCGCCAGCCGACATTGGGGACGCGGATCGCGGCAGGGTCGCCCGCGCGCGGGGCCGGCAGGCGCGGCACCGTGCCGGGAATGATCCCAAGCCCTTCGTGATCGCCGAATTCCGCGCCGCGCGAGAGCAGGAGCTGGCAACCCAGGCAGATGCCGAAGATCGGGATTTCCGCCGCCGCCGCGTCGCGCAGCGGCGCAATCAAATTGCGGTCGCGCAGGCCCTGAATGGCGTCGCCGAACGCCCCGACGCCAGGAAAGACGATCCGCTCGGCCGACCGGATGGCGGCCGGATCAGCGGTTACGCGGGGCTCGACGCCGAGCTGGCGGATCGCCTGGGCGATGCTGAACAAATTGCCGCGCCCGTAATCGACGATGACGGTCACGCCGCGGCGTCCCGCACGACGATGCCGTCGCCGGCCAGCGCGGCCTTCAGCGCCGGTAGCGAGCAGAGCTCGTCGTGGAAGATGCTGGCGCAGGCAATGGCGTCCAGATCGTCCTCCGCCACGACGGTGGCGACATCGGCCGGCGTGCCGGCGCCGCCGCAGCCGATCACCGGAATGCTCACCGTCGCGCGCACGGCGCGGAACAGCTCGTGATCGAAGCCGAGACGCGTGCCTTCCCGGTCGACCGACGTCACCAGGATCTCGCCCGCGCCGAGCCGCTCGGCCCGGGCCACCCAGTCGAGCACGTCGACGCCGGTCCGTTCGCGCGCGTTGTCGGTGAGCGCCTCCCACCGGCCGGGCGCGCGGCGCTTCGCCTCGACGGAGAGCACGACGCACTGGCTTCCGAACACCTCCGCCGCCTCTCGAATGAATTCCGGCCGGGCGATGGCGGCGGTGTTGATCGCCACCTTGTCCGCGCCCGAGCGCAGGGCGGCCACGATGTCCGCGACCGTGCGGATGCCGCCCCCGACCGTCAGCGGCACGAAGATGTCGCGCGCCGCCTCCTCGACCACCGGCAGGATGTTGTTGCGCCCGTAGAGCGAGGCGACGGAGTCCATGTAGATGATCTCGTCCACGCCCTGCTCGTAGTAGCGGCGCGCCATCTCGCCCGGCTTGCCCACGATGCGGAGCCCCTCGAGGTGAACGCCCTTGATGACGTTCGGCCCCTTGATGTCGAGCCGCGCGATCAGCCGGACCGGCGGCTTCCGCGCCCCCGCGGAGGGGACCGGTGTCGCCGCCGCCGTCACGAAACCTGCTGCTTCAGGCGCCATTCGTTCCCGCTGCGAATCCAGAGGTTGTCGTTGCGCCACTTCTCGGCGCACTCCCAGAAGGCGTCCTCGCTCATCTCCATGTAGTCGAGCGCTTGGCGGAAATGCTTCTGCGGAAATTCCGTGTCGTAGCGGCGGACGAGCGCCACCCCCTCGTCGCGGGTCAGGTGCCCGTCGCGGATCTCGTGCGCGGCGTCCGAGGTGGCCCGCCCGATCCCGAACTTCAGCAGCATGAAGTAGTAGTGGAAGCCGTCCATGCGATCGTCGAGGCTCGCGTATTTCGAGTATGTGCCCTCGGAACGGCCGTCGGGGTTCGGCTTGAAGCCGGTGTTCTTGGATGCGTAGTAGAAATTCTCCTGCGGCACCCACTTCTTGTAGTAGCTGAGGAAATGCCGCTCGATCTTGGCCTTCACCACTTCCTCGAACGGCGGCAGCTGGTAGTAGTAGAGGTCGCGCGGCGTGAAGCCGTGCTTCAGCCATTCGTTCACTGTCACGCCCGAGTACCAGAGCTTCTCCGACTCCTCGAGGCTGAAACCCGGCCGGTCGCCGGTCGAGCTGTCGCCTCCGTACTCGGCCTGCCCGTTCTCGCCATCCATGATCAGCGAGATGCCGAACTTGCAGGCGATTCGCATCGGGAACGACACCTGGCCGTAGATGAAGGGCTGGAACGGCTCGCCCATCTCGATGAGCGACAGGCGGGTGAGCTTGCGATGCACGATGCCGTTCGGCGTGCCCAGGATGTTGTCGAGCCCCGAATGCACCAGCGCGTCGAAATTCTCGCGGCCGATATCGGTGTAGATGTGCGGCGACCAGGTGACGGTCAGCGGGTTCATCCCGTACTCGTACTTGAGCCGATACGCGACCGTCGCACTGTCCTTGCCCCCGCTGCAGGGGACGGCGACGTCGAAGCTGCCATCGGTCCGCCGGAAGCGGTCGAACAGAGCGCGCAGCTCCTTCTCCCGCTCGGCCCAGTCGATGCCGGTCTGCTTGCGCTCGGCGAACCGACATGCACTGCACACGCCCTCCGCGTCGAACAGGGTCTTCGGACGCTGGTTCGACATGACGCATCGCGTGCAGAACCTGACCTCGGCGGGCAGGTTGTAGCGTTCCGTGACGTTCACTCGCTGCATGGGGACGTGCGCACCTGTTCAGTTGGCGCCGACCGCGGCGACGCGGTCGGGCGATGGGAATTCGCGCGCCGCGCCCGCCAAATGTCGGTCGCGGGCGACGGCGGAGACCACAGCCGCGACCCGCGGCCCGGCGTTTCCGTCGCCGTAGGGAGACCCCGGCGCGCATCGCGCGGGGCGCGCGCCGAGCCGGTCGAGGGCGGCGCCGACCGCCGCCGCCTCGTTCGCCACATCGATCACGTTGACGCCGCGCTCGCGCCCCTTCTGGCGGTCGCCCACATTGACCGCCGGCAGGCCGAACAACCCGGCCTCGATCAGCCCGCTCGAGGAATTGCCGACCATCACGGCCGCGTGGCGCAGCGCACTTGCGTACAGACGCGTACCCAGCGTGTCGCGGAAGCGCGCCCAGCGATGCCGCGCGGTGAAATCGGCGATTCGCCGGCGCATCTCAGCACCGCACGGGTCGCTGTTCGGGGCGGTGAACAGGGTCGGCGCCGGCCGGGCGGCCAGGGCATCGAGAACCGCCGCGCAGGGCGCAAGCGGATCGACGGCGTTCGTCTCCGGGTGCACGGTGACGAGGCGCAGCGCTTCCGACGCGCCCTCCACACCGTCGAGCCCGGCCGCGCGCACGAATTCGGCCGGCGTCAGCTCGGGGGCGGCGCGCAGCGCGTCGAGCCCCGGCCCGCCGGTGACGTGGATTGTGGCGTCCGCCACCCCCATGGCCAAAAGTCGCGTCCGCGCGCGCGACGAGGCCACGCAGTGACTATGGGCGAGCTTGCTGGTCGCATGCCGGATACGGTCATCGATGGCGCCCTCGGTGACCTCGCCGCCATGCAGGTGCACCAGGGCGATATTGAAGGGCAGGCTCGCCATCGCGGCGGGGCACATGTCGAGTCGGTCGCCCGTCAGGAGGATCGCGTCGGGCCGCAGATCGGCATAGAGCGCCCCTGCCGCGCGGGCGATCGCTGCCATGGCGGCGGCGGCATGCGGCGCGCCGGTCCCGCCGAGATCGTCGCCGCCGCTATGCACTACTGCGTTGGGAGGGGCCGCGACCGCCGGAGCGCCCGCGGCGCGATGCATGCCCGTCAGGAACAGGTGGAGCTCGGCCCCGGACGTCGCCGCGAGCGCAGTCCAGACCGCCGACAGCACGCCAACGTCGGCGCGGCTCGATGAAACGCTGACGATACGCGTCATGCGCCCGCCAGGTCGGCTGCGGTGATCGGCGCGTCGGCCCCGACCGCGACGCGCAGTTGCCGCCCGACCAACCCGCAAGCCGGGGCCAGTCCGTCCGCCGGCCGCTTCAGCGTCAGGTCATCGCCCGCCAGCACCGTGCCGGCCGCCAAATCGCGCGCCGCATGCCAGCTTCGCCGCACCAGGGCGGCCGTCTCCGCCTCACCCGGAGCGGGCTTCTTGTCGCCGTCCCCCAGCATCGCGGAGAGATCGCGCAGCTTGCGGATCATCGCCGCCAGCTCGTCGGGCTCGAGCGACGCCGCGTGGTCGGGTCCGGGCAAGCCGCGGTCCAGGGTGAAATGCTTCTCGATCGCCGTCGCGCCGAGCGCCCCCGCGGCGATGGCCGCATGGTCGCCCAGGCTGTGGTCGGAATAGCCGACGGGAAGGCCGAACTGCGCGGCCATCGCGGGGATTGCGCGCAGGTTGAGCGTCGCGGGCGGTGCCGGATAGAGCGACGTGCAATGCAGCAGCGTGATGTCGCCCGCCCCCGCCGCGCGCAGCGTGGCGACGGCGGCCTCGATCTCAGCGAGCGTCGCCATGCCGGTCGAAAGGATGACCGGCAATCCGAGCGCGCCGAACCGGCGCAGCGCCGGCAGGTTGGTGATCTCGCCCGACGCGACCTTGATCCGGTCCATGCCCATCGCGACCAGCGCCTCGACCGCATCGACATCGAAGGCGGTGGCGAGGAAGCCGATCCGGTGGCGGCGGCATTCCTCGGCGAGCATCGCGAACGCGTCCCGTCCAAGCTCCAAGCCCGCCAGCAGCGCCGCCTGGTCGGACACGCCCGTGTTGGCCGATTGGTAGGATGCGGAGCGCGCCCCGCGCGCCACCAGCCCGACGGCGGAAAACGCCTGGAACTTGACGATGTCCGCCCCGGCCGAGGCGGCCGCCGCGACCATTTCGCGCGCCCGTCCCGCGTCGCCGTTATGGTTGACGCCGGCCTCGGCGATCACCAGTGGCGCGTTCATGCGGGGTAGCGGCTTCCCGCCTCGACCAGCGTACTGTCCGGCACGGTCGCGCCTGGCAGCACAACCGCGCCCGCGCCGATCATGCAGGACGCGCCCACGGTGCAGCCGCCAAGGACGATGGCGCCGGGCGCCACGTGGCTGCCATCGCCGACGACGCTGTCGTGCTCGACGATCGCGCCGGTATTGACGATCACGGCGTCGCCTAGACACACCGCCGGCTGGACCACCGCGCGCGCCAGAACGATGCAGCCTGCACCGACCGCCGCGCCGGCGCTGACGAAGGCCGCGGCATGAATGGCCGCGCGCGGCGTCCAGCCCCGGCCGGCGTAGCGCCGGAACAGATCGAGCCGGCGTGCCAGACCGGACGGCGACACGGCCCCGATGCCGAGCACGAACGCGCCGGTCCCGCCGTCATCGGCCGCCGCATCCAACTCGATATGCGGCGCATCGAGCCAGTCGCACGGGCGCGGATCGACATAGGCGTCGACCGGCGCGCCCTGCGCGACAAGCGACTCGACAATGGCACGGGCATGGCCGCCGGCCCCGATCAGCACCAGCCTCACGCCGCCGCCCGGAGCCGCGTGCCACGCCAGGCGTCCAGCGCGGCGAGCACGCGTTCCTGGTCCGGGCCCGTCAGGTGCGTCGAGCAGGGCAGCGATACGACCGTGCCGGACAGCGATGCGGCCACCCCGGTGCGGACCGAAGGATAGGCGGCATAGGGCGGCTGGGCGGACAAAGCCTCCCAGAAGGGCCGCGCTTCGATCTCCGCCGCGTCGAGATGCGCCACCAGCGAGGCCGCGTCGGCGGGGGTGGCAAGCCGCACCGAATAGAGCCAGCAACCGCTTTCGGCCCAGGCGCAGCGGGGCATCGGGCGCAAATCATGGCGCCCGGCGAGCGCAGCGTCGTATCGCGCGGCAATGGCGCGCTTGGCGGCGAGCAGCGCGTCGAGGCGGTCGAGCTGGGCGTGGCCCATTGCGGCGTTCAAGTTGGGCAGCCGCAGATTGAACCCGGCCTCGACGTAGCGGTACGCCACGCCATCGCGCGCCTGGGTGGACAGCGCTCGGGCGTGCGCGGCCCACCCGGCGTTGTCCGTTACGATCACACCGCCGCCACCCGCCGTCACCGTCTTGTTGCCGTTGAAGCTGAAGATCGCGGCGTCGCCCAAGCCGCCTGCCGGTTGGCCGCGGTAGCGCGCGCCGATGGCGCCCGCCGCGTCCTCGATGACCGCGACACCAGCGGCGCGGCACGCCGCCATGATCGTGTCCAGGTCGGCGGGATGGCCCAGAACGTGGACGGCGATGGCGGCCTTGGGGCGATGCGTGGCCGCCGCGTCCGCGATCAATGCCGCATCGAGCGACCAGCTTTCTTCGTTGACGTCCACAAAGATCGGGACTGCGCCGGCCAGGATCACGGCGTTGGCGGTCGCGGCGAAGGTGTAGTCCGGCACCAGAACCCGGTCGCCCGGCCCGACCCCGGCGACGCGCAACGCCAAATAGAGGGCCGCGCTACCATTGACGGTGGCGACACCCTGCTGGCGCCCGGCCAAGGCGGCGACCCGCTTCTCGAACGTCGCCACGTCGGGACCGGCGGACGACACCCAGCCGTCGGAGACGGCGCACGCCACGGCGGCGGCCTCGGCCGGCCCGAGATCGGGCGTCGCGAGCGGGATGCGCGGCCCGGTCACCGGGCGCGCTCGCGCGGGAAGATGGACGGGAATTCCAAGGTCATAGGATTGGCGGGCGCCGGGGGCGGCGCGAAGGGCTGATTCGACCACGCTACCGCAGTTCGGGTGAACCGGCGAAGGACCCCGGATTCGCCCGTTGCGGCTGAAAACGCTTGCTTTTGCCGCGCCGCCGGGCGGTAATGTTCATCAACTGAACGTGGGGGTCAAGCGCTTTGTTCAGATCACGAACACGGCCGGGAGCGCGGTGCGCGCGTCCCGTATGACGCATGGCTGGAGCGATTTCAAGGGCCGCCCCCCGATGACCCGCTTCCCGGGCCAGCGCCTGTCGCCCTTGACCCTCGGCACCGTGCAGCTGGGCATGGCGTATGGCGTCGCCAACCCGCCCGGGATGCCCGATGCGGCCGCCGCCCGGGCGGTTCTGGATGCCGCGTGGAACGACGGGATTACCTGCTTCGATACAGCGCGGGCCTATGGCGAGGCCGAGGCGCGAATCGGCCACTGGCTCGACGGGCGCCCGGAGCGGCCGCTGATCGTGACGAAATTCCCGCCGATCGACGCCACGGCGGCGCTCGACGGGCACTTGGCGGCCAGCCGGGCGGCGCTGCGGATCGAGTCGCCGGACGGCTGGCTGGCCCATCGGGCGAGCGACCTCGCCCGGCGAAGCGTGGCCGACCGGTTGCGCGCCCTTGCCAAAGCGGGACGGATTGGCGGATTCGGCGTCTCGGCCTACACGCCGGACGACGTCCGGTCCGCACTTGCCGTTCCCGGCCTCGCGCTCGTACAGGCGCCGGTGAGCCTGTTCGACAGGCGGCTCGCCCGCGCGGGGCTGATCGAATGCTGCGCGGAGGCCGAGGTGGTCCTGTTCGCGCGCTCCGCCTTCCTGCAGGGCGCCCTGTTCCTCGACCCGGCGCGGCTCCCTGCGCACCTGGCCTCGCTGTCCCGCCCGCTTGCCAGGCTGCGCGCCATCGCGGCAGCGGCCGGTCTTACCCTTGCCGCCCTCGCCGTCGGCTACGTCCGCGCGCTGCCCGGCATCGCCTCCGTGGTGCTAGGGGCACTCGATCCGGACCAGCTTAGCGAAAGCATGGCCGCCGCCCCGCTCGATTCCGGCCTCGCTGCAGAGTTGGAGGTTGCGGTCGGCGACCTGCCGGAGGCGGTTCTCGACCCGCGCCGGTGGCCGGGCTAAATACGGGCCGGATGGGCACGAGGGACATGGAATATCGTGGCCGCAAGGTCTTGGTGACGGGCACCGACGGCTTCATCGGTTCGCATTTGGCCGAGGCGCTCGCCGCCGCCGGCGCGAAGGTCACCGCGCTCGCGCTGTACAATTCGTTCGACAGCCACGGCTGGCTCGACACGCTGCCTGCCACGACGCGCGGCGCGATGCGGCTGGTGCGCGGCGACGTACGCGACCCGGCCTTCATGCTAGGCCTCGCCGACAGGCATGAGATCGTTTTCCACCTGGCGGCGCTGGTCGCCATCCCGCTATTCCTATGTCGCGCCGCGATCCTTTGTGGATACGAACGCGGGCGGGCACGCTCAACGTGCGCGACGGCGGCGCGGCGACGCAGGGGTTCGGCCGCGTGGTCCATCACCTCGACCAGCGAGGTTTACGGCACGGCGCGCGAGCGCCCGATCGTCGAGGACGATCCGCTGCAAGGCCAGTCGCCCTATGCGGCGAGCAAGATCGGCGCCGACAAGATGGGTCGAGGCGTACGCGCTGTCGTTCGACCTGCCGGTCGTCACGCTGCGCCCGTTCAACACATACGGCCCCCGCCAGAGCGAGCGCGCCGTGATCCCGACCGCGATTCGCCAGGCGCTCGATCCGGCCTGTCCGGCGATCCGGCTGGGCGACCTGACCCCGACGCGCGACTTCAATTACGTCGCCGACACTGCGGCGGCGTTCCTCGCGGCCGGCGCGTCCGACCGGCTAGACCCGGGCACTGCCTGCAATGCCGGCAGCGGGACCGCCGTCTCGATCGGCGAGGTCGTCGCGCTGGTGCGCGCGATCACCGGCGCGAACAAGCCGGTCGAGACAGAGCCTGCCCGCATTCGGCCTGCAAAATCCGAGGTCCGCGCCCTGATCGCCGACGCGAAGCGCTTCTCGTCCGCGACCGGTTGGCGGCCGGCGACGTCGCTGCGCAGCGGGCTGGCAACGACCGTTGCCTGGTGGCGCGACCGGATCGCCGCCGGCGCGGTGCGCCCCGGCGCCGACTACGCGACGTGAGCGCGATGCCCGACGTGCACGCCGGACAGGAAAGCGTCCGCCAGTTCTACCGCGCCGCGCCCTATCCCGATCTGGGCGCCAAGCCAAAGAACCCGGAAGGCTGGATCGCCGCCGTGCGCGACGTGCTGGGAGCCGGCCGGCTCGACGGACCGATCGCCTATCTCGACGCGGGCTGCGGCACCGGCCATGTGATCGTCGGCGTCGCGATGCGCCATCCCGGCTGGACCTGCCACGGGATCGACCTCAGCGACGTCTCGCTCGACATCGCCCGCCAACTTGCCGAGCGGCACGGCGCGAAGGTGGCGCTCCACCAGGGCAGCTACGCCGATCCTCTTCCTGTCGCCGGGCCGTTCGACATCATCAGCGCGTTCGGCACGGTGCACCATACGGCGGACCCGCCCACCGCGGTGCGCAACCTGCTGGGCTATCTCAAGGATGGCGGCGTGTTCGTCATGCATCTCTACGGCACGAACCTCGACCGCGGGAAATTCGAGATCCGCGAGGCGCTATACATACCCGAGCCCGATATCGCGAATGTCGGGCGCCGCTTCGCGCTCTACCGGGACCTGATGGCCAAGCGGCGCAAGGGATGGGGCGACCGGCTGCTCGATGCCTCGCCGCGCGTCGTTCTGCGCGGGCTGCGCGACGCGGTGCGTGACGCGCGGCGTCGGCGCCGCGAATCCTGGTCGCCCGCATGGTGGGAGCGGTACGATTCTCCGACCACGCCGTGGATCGATCATTTCTGCCATCCGCTGGAGCGCACCGACAACGTGCGCGACGTGGAGGCGCTAGCGCGCGCGGCCGGTCTCGACGTCCTCGCGATGCTGCACCAGGGACGCGAGGACCTGTCGCACCTGCCGCGCAGCTGGGAGAACGCATATGCCCGGCTGGCCGAATGGGACACGCGCCGCCTGATGGAACTTCTGGACATCACCGCGTGGTCGGTCCTGCTGGTCGGGCGCAGGGAGTAGCCGAGTGCCGGGGTCGCCCACGGAGATCGCCTTCGTCCTGCCCTCTTTCGCCGCAGGCGGGGCGGAGCGCGTGGCGATCAATCTCGCCGCTTCGCTCGACCGGGAGCGATTTGCGCCGATGCTGATCGTGCTTTCGGCCGAGGGCGCATTGGCCGAAGCGGTGCCGCCCGGCTTGCCCGTCGTGGCGCTCGGCCGGCCGCGCCTGCGCCGCGCCCTACCCACGCTTCTCGCGACGCTGCGCCGGCGGCGGCCGTCGGTCGTCGTCTCGACGCTGGGCTACGTGTCGCTCGGGCTGCTGGCGCTTCGGGCGGCGCTGCCGCGAGGCACGCGAATCGTCGTGCGCGAGGCGAACCTGCCGTCGCTCTCCCTGCCGAACGCGCCCTACCCCGCGGCCACACGCCTGAGCTACCGCCTGCTCTATCGTCGCGCGGATCTGGTTCTGTGCAGCTCGGCGCGCATGGCGGCGGAGTTCCGCGCGCGGTTCGCGGTGCCCGAGGCGCGGCTTCGCACGTTGCCCAACCCGGTGGACGAGCGGGCGATCCGCGCCGCTGCCGCCCAGCCGCTGCGCGCGCCGGGCGCCGGGCCGCGCTTCGTCGCCGCCGGGCGGCTGACGCGGCAGAAGGGCTTCGACCTCCTGATCGACTGGTTCCGCGACCTTCCGGGCGCGTCGTGCCTGACCATCCTGGGCACAGGGCACGACGAGATCGCGCTGCGCCGCCAGGCGTCGAGCCTGGGCCTCGAAGATCGCGTGCGCTTCGCGGGCCAGGTGGCCAACCCGTGGGCGGCCATGGCCGGCGCCGATGCGTTCGTTCTGCCGTCGCGCTGGGAAGGGCTGCCGAACGTGGTGCTGGAGGCGCTGGCCAGCGGCACGCCCGTGATCGCGACGCCCGAATCGGGCGGCATAGCCGAGATCGCGGAAGCTGCGCCACCGGGTGCGGTCACGGTGGCCGCGCCCGGTCCGCCGTTCGTCGCGGCGATGCGAGCGGTCGCGCCCGCGCGGCCCGACCGGCTGCGGGAAAGCCTGCTGCCGGCCCGCTACCGGGTCGCGTCCGTCGCCGCAGCGCTTTGCCGAGCTGATCGAATGTGCGGCCTCGCGGGGCTGATCGACTTCGCCGGGCTCGCGCGCGACGCCGTGGCGCCGCGGCTCGACGCGGCGCTCGAACGCCTCGCCCCGCGCGGACCGGACGGCGAGGGACGCTGGTTCGACGCCCGCGCGGCGCTGGGCCATCGGCGCCTTGCCATCGTGGACCTCAGCGACGCCGGCGCCCAGCCGATGGTGCGCAACGAGCGCGCCATCGTCTTCAACGGCATGATCTACAACTATCGCGCTCTGCGCGACGAGCTGCGCGCGGCCGGGCATGAATTCGCCTCGGACACGGATACCGAGGTGCTGCTGGCCGGCTGGGCGGAATGGGACGCGAAGCTGCTGCCGCGCCTCAACGGCATGTTCGCCTTCGCGCTGTGGGACGCGCCGAAGGCGGAGCTGGTCCTGGCGCGCGACCGGTTCGGCCAGAAGCCGATGTTCTATCGCCACGACGGCACGCGCATCGCTTTCGCGTCGCAGCTTCACGCGCTGCAACGCCTGAGCGACAGCAGCGCGATCGACCCCGCGGCGCTGCGCCTCTACTTGGCGCTCCGCTATCTGCCGGAGCCGTGGTCGATCCTCGATGGTGTGGGGAAGCTGCCGCCGGGCCATATTGCGCGCTTCACTGGCACAGGGCCGAGCGTCACGCGCTGGTACGACCTGGCCGGCGCCCGTCCGGCGCGCGCGACAGATGCGGCGGCGGCGCGGGCGGGGCTGGTCGCCCGGTTCGACGCGGCGGTGGCCGACCGGCTGGTCGCCGACGTGCCAGTGGGCGCGTTCCTGTCCGGCGGGATCGATTCGGCGCTGGTCGCGGCCAGCATGGTGCGCGCCTCACCCCAGGTGCGCACCTTCACCGTCGGGTTCGAGGGCGCGGCGGGGTATTACGAGGAACGGCCGGCGGCGCGCGCGATGGCGCGCCATCTGGGCACTGCGCACTGCGAGATCGCGGTCTCGGCCGCGGAGACCGCGCGCGTGCTCGACCGGGTGTTCGACGCGCTGGACGAGCCGTTCGCCGATTCCTCGGCGATCCCCGCCTGGATCCTGGCGCGCGAGACGCGCCGCCACGTGACCGTGGCGCTGTCGGGCGACGGCGCGGACGAGGCGTTCGGCGGCTACCGCAAGTACCAGGGCGAGCTGCTGGCCGCACGCTACCGGGCGCTGCCCGGGGCGATGCGCTGCGCGGCCGAGCGCTTCGTTGCCCTCTTGCCGGAGGGCAAGGGGAGCCGCCTGCTGGAGGCGTCGCGCCGCGCCCGACGGTTCCTCGCCCATGCCGGCGCCGACGCCGCCGGGCGCCAGGCGGCCTGGGCGCGGAACCTCACGGAAGCGGAGCTCGACGCGCTGCTGGTGGCGCCCGCGATGGGACCGACGGTCGAATCGCTGGTCGAGGAGCTGCGCGCGGCCGCGCAGGACGACGATCCGGTCAACGCGATGCTGGTGGCCGACATCGGGCTGGTCCTTCCCGGCGACATGCTGGTCAAGGCGGACCGCGCCACCATGGCGCACGCGCTCGAGCTGCGCTGCCCGTTCCTCGACCACCGTGTGGTGGAATGGGCCGCAGCGATGCCCGGCCCGATGAAGCTGGCGCGCGGTCAGGGCAAGAAGATCCTGCGCGAGGCGTTCGCCGATCGGCTGCCTTCCGACGCGTTCCGCCGGCCCAAGCGCGGCTTCGAGATCCCGATCGCCGACTGGCTGACCGGCCCGCTCGCCGAGCGCGTCCGGCAGGCGATCGACCCGGCGTTCCTGCGCGGCCAGGGGCTGTTCCGGCCCGAGCTTCCGGCGCGCTGGCTGGCCGAGCTGGAATCGGGGCGGCGCGACACCTCCTGGCAGCTCTGGACGCTGGTCGCCTTCCAGGCCTGGGCCGCGCGTCAGGTCAGGTAGCCGGCGTCGCGCCGCACGGCGCCCGTCCGCACCCGCTCGCGCCACCACGCGACGGTCCGCGCGAGCCCCTCCTCCAAACCGACCTGCGGCCGCCAGCCGGTCGCCGCCATGAAGCGGCGCGCGTCGGCCATCAGCTCTCGCACCTCCGACTTCGCCGGGCGCAGGCGCTCCGCCTCGCTCTCGACCGGCTTGTTGCACCCGGTCAGCTGGGCGAGGCGCGCCACGACGTCGCCGATCGACACCGCCTGGCCGCTGCCGCAATTGTAAACGACGCCGGGCTCCAGCTTCGGGGCGCCACCCGCCTGGAGGAACGCCGCCACCGTGTCGGAAATGAAGCTGAAATCGCGCCGCGGCGTCAGGTCGCCGACGCGGATCGCGCCGCATTTCGGGTCGAGCGCCTGGCGGATCACCGACGGAATGACCGCGCGCTCGCTCTGGCGCGGCCCGAACGTGTTGAACGGGCGCAACGTCACGACGGGCAGGTCGAAGGACCGGGCGAACAATTCGGCCATCATGTCAGCGCCGATCTTGCTGGCGGCGTAGGGAGACTGCGCCTGCAGCGGATGATCCTCGCCGATCGGCGTCCGCACCGCGGTTCCGTACACCTCGCTCGACGAGGTATGCACGAAGCGGTCTAGCCCGTGGCGGCGCACCGCCTCCAGCAGGTTCACGAGGCCCGTGACGTTGACGTCGACATAGGATTGCGGCGCGGTGTAGGAGTGCGGGATGGCGATCAGCGCGGCGAGGTGGAAGACCGTCTCCTGCCCGGCGACCAGCCGGTCGACGAACCCCGCGTCGCGCACGTCGCCGCGGGCGACCTCGATGGCGTCGCGCACCGCGTCCGGAACCTCGTCCAGCCAGCCATTGCCGCCGAACGCGTTATAGAGGGCGAGCGCGGTGACCTTGGCACCGGCGGCAGCCAGCGCCTCGACCAGGTGCGAACCGATGAACCCGTCCGCGCCGGTGACCAGAACCCGCCTGCCGCGATAGTCCAACTTGCGCTCCCCTGCCCCGCCGTCCGCCCGGCCCGGCGCCCAATCTCCGCCACTGCGCCCCGGCTTTCAAGTACGTGACGCGCGCACCTCGGCACGGCATGCTGTGCCCGACCATGTTCCGGGGGACACCATGCCGCGCATCGCCGTCACCAGCCCGATCTATACCCACATGCCCTATCTGCGCGACGAACTGCGCGCGCTGTTTCCCGACGTGAAGTTCAAGGAGACCGAGGGCCGCTTCACCACCGACGAGTTCATCGCCTTCGCCAAGGGGTGCGATGCGGCGATCATCGGGCTCGACCCGATCAACGCGCGCGTGCTCGACGCCCTGCCCGACCTCAAGCTCCTCATCTGCTCGTCGATCGGGCTCGACCATGTCGACGCGGCCGCGGCGCGGGCGCACGGGGTGCGGATCGCCTGGAAGGCCGGGCTCAACCGCCAATCGGTGGCGGAGCTCACCATCTCGCTGATGATCGACGCGTTGCGCCAGGCGACGTTCTACGGCCGCGGGCTCCGCGAGGGCAAATGGCCCGCCTGGCGCGAAGGCAGCCACCTGCAGGGCCGCACGGTCGGCATCCACGGCTGCGGCAATATCGGCAAGCGGGTGGCCGAGCTGCTGGCGCCGTTCGGCGTCACGCTCCTCGCCTGCGACCGGGTGGACTATCCCGAGTTCTACAAGAAGGCCAACGTCACCCCGGTCTCGCCCGACGCGCTGCGCGCGCGCTCCGACATCGTCACCATCCACCTGCCCAAGAACGCGTCCACCATCGGGCTTTACGACGCGGCGACGCTCGATCAGCTCAAGCCCGGCGCCATCCTGGTCAACACCGCACGCGGCGGCATCGTCGACGAGGCGGCGCTCAAGGAACGGCTCGCGAACGGGCGCATCGCCGCCGCCGGGTGGGACGTGTGGGCGAACGAGCCGAAGATCGATCTCGAGCTCGCCAACATGCCCAACGTCGTCGCCACGCCGCACATCGGCGGCGCCGCCCGCGAGGCGTGGGAGGCGCTGGCGCGCGGCGGGTTCAAGGGCTTCGAGGACAATTTCCTGCCGGAGCCGGGCGTCTACCCGTTCGACTGAGCATGCGCTGCGGCGCGCCCCGTGTGATATGGTCGCCGGACCTGGAGGGATAAGCCCGCCTTGAAGCTGCCCATCGTGCTGAGACCCGGCCGGCCGCGTATCGCGTTCCTGCACGACGTGGTGATGGCGGCCGCGTCGTATCTGGCCTCGCTCTATTTGCGGCTCGGCGGCCTGATCTTCCACTACGATTCGCACGTGATCGTGCAAGGGACGCTCGTGTTCGCGGCCGTCGCCGGCGCGGTGTTCGTAGCGATGCGGCTCTATGCCGGGGTGTGGCGCTACGCCTCGCTCAGCGACCTCGCATCGATCATGAAGGCGGCGGCGCTCGCGGTCTTGATCTACCTCGCGCTGATGTTCCTGATCACTCGGCTCGACGCCTATCCGCGCTCGACCCTGGTGATCAACTGGTTCGTTCTGGTGACGTTGCTGGGCGCGCCGCGCCTCGCCTACCGGCTGGTCAAGGACCGCGGCATGGGCGCATTGCTGCTCGGCGCGCGCTCGCGGATCGCCAACAAGGGCGGCCCGCGCCGCGTGCCGGTGCTGCTGGTCGGGGCGGGCGATGCGGCGGAGCTGTTCATCCGCGCCGTCAACAACGCGGCCGAATCGCCGTACCGCGTGGTCGGCATCGCCGACGAGAAGGGCTCGCGCATCGGACGCGACATCCACGGCATCAAGGTGCTGGGCGGCGTCGACGCGCTGCCCGAGATCGTGTCACGCCTCGCCCGGCGCGGCACAAGGCCGCAGCGCCTGGTGCTGACCAAGGACACGATGGATGGCGCGCAGGTGGGGCGCCTCCTCGAGCTTGCCGAGTCGCTGGGCATGACGCTGTCGCGCCTGCCGCGCCTCACCGACTTCAAGGCGGGGATCGCCGACCGGATGGAGGTGCGCCCGGTGGCCATCGAGGACCTGTTGGGCCGGCCACAGACCGTGCTCGACCGCGCCGCGATGGGGGCGCTGATCGCCGGCAAGCGGGTGATGGTCACCGGCGCGGGCGGCACGATCGGCGGCGAGCTGGTGCGCCAGGTGGCGGCGTTCGGCCCGGCGCGCCTCGCGCTTCTCGATTCGTCGGAGTTCCAGCTCTATTCCATCGAGCTGGAGCTCACCGAGCGCCACCCCGCGCTCGACCGCACAGCGATCCTCGCCGACGTGCGCGACGCGCGCCGCATTGCCGCTGCCTTCGCCGCCGAGAAGCCCGAGCTCGTCTTCCACGCCGCGGCCCTGAAGCACGTTCCCGTGGTCGAGGCGCAGCCGACCGAGGGGGTGCTGACGAACGTCCTCGGCACCCGCATCGTCGCCGACGCCTGCGTCGCCAGCGGGGTGGGCGCGATGGTGCTGATCTCGACCGACAAGGCGGTGAACCCGTCGAGCGCCATGGGCGCCACCAAGCGGATCGCCGAGGCGTACTGCCAGGCGCTGGACCTGGAAAGCGCGCGGACGGGCGGGCGCGGCACGCGCTTCGTGACCGTCCGGTTCGGCAACGTGCTGGGCTCGACCGGCTCGGTGGTGCCGCTGTTCCAGCGCCAGCTTGCCCGCGGCGGCCCGCTGACCGTGACCCACCCCGACATGAAGCGCTATTTCATGACGGTGCGCGAAGCGGTGGAGCTGGTGGTCGAGGCCTCGGTCCTGGGCACCGCCGCCGACGCCGACGAGGGCAAGATCTACGTGCTCGACATGGGCGCGCCGGTGCGCATCCTCGATCTCGCGCGGCAGATGATCCTGTTGGCGGGCCTGCGCCCGGACGACGAGGTGAAGATCGAGATCACCGGCCTCCGCCCGGGCGAGAAGCTGGCCGAGGAATTGCTGCACGAATCCGAGGCGCCGGTGCCGACGCGCTATCCGGGCATCCTGCTCGCCGCGCCGCGCACCGCCGACAAGGCGTTGATTGGGCGCGGCATCGACGAGCTGTCGGCCGCCGCCCGCGCCGGCGCCGAGGACGAGTGCCGCGCCATCGTCCGCCGCCTCGTGCCCGAATACCGCCCGGCGGAGCCCCTGCCGGCCCTCACCGCCCGCGCGCCGTAGCCGGGCCGGTCGGGGCTTTACACGCATCCCTTCGTCGCAACTTTAGGGGCGGGTCCCCGACCCGCCCGACCCCGGTCACCGCATCCCCTGTTGCGTGTCACACAACGGTGCGTTACGCACGCGCCATGAGCGAACAGACCCCCATCCGCCGCGCGCTGATCTCCGTCTCCGACAAGTCCGGGCTGGTCGAGCTCGGCCGCTTTCTCGCCGAACGCGGCGTGGAAATCCTTTCCACCGGCGGCACGGCCCGCACCCTGGCCGACGCGGGCATCGCGGTCACCGAGGTCGCGGACTACACCGGCTTTCCCGAGATGATGGACGGCCGCGTCAAGACGCTGCACCCCAAGGTGCATGGCGGCATCCTGGCGCGGCGCGGCCACGCGGGCGACGCGGCGGCGATGGCGGCGCACGGCATCGCCGCGATCGACCTGGTCGTCGTCAATCTCTACCCGTTCGAGGCGACGGTGGCGAAAGGCGCCGACTTCGATACCTGCGTCGAGAATATCGACATCGGCGGGCCGACCTTGATCCGCGCCGCCGCCAAGAACCACGCCGCCGTGACGGTGGTGGTCGATCCTGAGGACTACCGGCCGGTCGTGGAGGAGATGGCGGCCCAGGGCGGCGCGACGAGTGCGGCGCTGCGCAAGCGTCTGGCCGCGACCGCCTATGCCCGCACCGCCGCCTACGACGCCGCCGTATCGGAATGGTTCGCCGCCCAGGCGGGTGACGCCTTCCCCCGCCGCATCGCCTTCGCCGGCACGCTGGCCCAGGCCATGCGCTATGGCGAGAACCCGCACCAGGGCGCCGCGTTCTACCGTGCCGTCGGCGCGCTGGCGGCCCGCCCGGGCGTCGCCACGGCCCGCCAGCTCCAGGGCAAGGAGCTGTCCTACAACAACCTGAACGACACCGACGCGGCGTTCGAGCTGGTGGCCGAGTTCGCCCCGCCCGCCGTCGCCATCATCAAGCACGCCAACCCGTGCGGCGTGGCGACCGGCACCTCGCTCGCCGACGCCTACCCCCGGGCGCTCGCCTGCGACCCGGTGAGCGCGTTCGGGGGCATCGTCGCGGTCAACCGCACGCTCGACGCGGCGACCGCCGAGCTGATCGCGAAGCTGTTCGCCGAGGTGGTGATCGCGCCCGAGATCGACGCGCGCGCGCGCCAGGTGCTGGCCGCGAAGAAGAATCTGCGCGTGCTGGAGACCGGCGCGATGCCCGATCCGGCCGCGCCCGCCCGCGCCTGGCGCCAGCTTTCCGGCGGGTTCCTGGTGCAGGATCGCGATTCGGGCCGCACCACGGAGGCCGACCTCAAGGTCGTCACCAGGCGCGCGCCGACCGCTTCCGAGATCGCCGACCTCCTGTTCGCCTTCACCGTCTGCAAGCATGTGAAGTCGAACGCCATCGTCTACGCCAGGGGCGGCGCCACCGTGGGCATCGGGGCGGGCCAGATGAGCCGGGTCGATTCCTCGCGCATCGCCGCCCGCAAGGCCGAGGACGCCGCCGAGGCCGCCGGCGAAGCCGAGCCGGCGACGCGGGGCTCGGCCGTCGCGTCCGACGCGTTTTTCCCGTTCGCCGACGGGCTGGAGGCGGCGGTCGCGGCCGGCGCCACCGCGGTGATCCAGCCCGGCGGCTCGATGCGCGACGACGAGGTGATCGCCGCCGCCGACAAGGCCGGCGTCGCCATGGTCTTCACCGGGATGCGCCACTTCCGCCACTGACGCCGGGACGACTTGGCGAGAGCCGGCGTCCACACTTCATGCGCACACGAGCCGGAGCGCGTGAACTTATGCTTGCGAACCTACCAGCGGAGTGACCCCTCGCCCTGTCCCTCTTCCACGGGAGAGAGAGGGAACATCGCGCCGGCCTGCCTTATCCTGCCGGCTGGCGGCGGAGAGGTGGTCGCCGATGCCCTGGGTGAGCTCGGGCGCTCTCAGGCGGCTTGGCTCCCGCGGACGATCCAGCCCCGGCCGCTACAACGACGGGTGCAGCGGGGTGCGCGGAATATTGCCGATATCATAGGAAATGGCCGACAGCAGAAGTTGGAACCCAAGGATGAGCGGCAATGCCGAGAGCATGACCGTACCGGCGGTCGCCACCGTGCCGGTGCGCACGGACGCAGCCCAGCGGTCGAGGCCGATGACCAGTCCGAATGCCGTCAGCACAACCCCGAACACCGTCTCGATGGTCGCGATGTTGAAGTCGCGCAGCACGTAGTTGAAGTAGAACCTCCGCACGAAATTGCCGAGGAGACGGACAAGAAAAGGGCCGACCACCTTCCGGATGCGCAGGGTCGAGCCGCCGTCGCCATAGACGGCGGCCATCGGCACGTCGCGTACTACGGCACGCACTAGGCTGAGCTGGAAAAGCATGTCGCTCTCGAAGAAGAAGTCCCGGCTCAGCCGGTCGAGCGGCACGCGCGCGAGAACCTTGCCATGGATGGCGGTATAGCCGTTCGTTGGGTCCAGTATGTTCCAATATCCCGTCGACACTTTGTTCAGCAGGCCGAGGAGGGCGTTTCCGATCAGCCGGACGGGAGGCATGCCTTGCAGGTCGCGCGGGTTGAAGAACCGATTGCCCTTGGTGTAGTCGCAGCTCCCCGCAAGGATCGGCGCGATGAAGCGGGGGAGCAGCGCCGGGTCCATCTGGCCATCGCCGTCGATCTTCACCACGATGTCGGCGCCGAGCTCGAGGGCCCTCCGATAGCCGCTTACCATCGCCCCGCCGACGCCCGTGTTGGTCGCGTGGCGGAGAATCTCCAGGCGCGGGTCGGCGACTGCGCCGACGATCGTGTCGCCGCTTCCCTCCGGGCACGCATCGTCGACGCAGATCACATGGTCGACGCAGGCCGGTACGGCCGCGATCACTGCCGCCACCTGCCTTGCAACCCGGTAACATGGGATCACGACTGCCACGCGGGCCGGGCGCTCGCTCCTACCTGTGCGGTCTGCCGCCGTCGCGGCTGGTGCGCTCACCGTCATTTCTCGGGGCTACCCCACGCTGCCCACGGAGACAAGCACGCCGGCCACGATCAGTGCGCCGCCGATCATCGTGCGGACCAACAGCGCCTCGCCCAGTAGCAGCCACGCGCCGAGCGGTACCAAAAGGAAAACCAGCGCCACGAACGGGTAGGCGAGCGAGAGCGTGATCCGCTGGAGGATGAACAACCAGAGGATGGTCGCGAGTCCGTAGATCGCGAGCGCGCCAAGCAGCCAATAGTTGGACGCAAGCAGGACCGCCTTGCCAAAGAACCCATCGACCGCCGCTGCCAACTCGGCGTAGCGCTCGGCGGCCTTTTTCAGAAGGATCTGGCCCCCGGCCAGCAAGAACGAGAAAAGGGTGAGATAACCTGCCTGGACGAAGGACATCACGCCGCCACCCACAAGGAAACGACACGCCGGCGCAGCCACCGGGCAGCGGCATCCAGCACATAGCTCGCGGCGATCATCATGAAGGGCAGCAGGACGATGTTGTAGCGCGGCACGTTGACCGAAACGAATGCGTGAAGTCCCAGCATGAACAGTCCGGGCATGGCGAGAAGCAGGAAGCCCCGCACCTGCCCCCGCCGGGCGGCGATCGCCCAGGCGGGCAACGAGAGCAGAACCCCCACCAAGCTGTAATACTTAGCGACCCAAAGGCCGCGCCAGGCCAGTACGAGAGTGACGGCCGCATGCTTGAAGGGTGCACCGAGCACGTAGCGGTCGAGGAGGAATGACAGGTGATCCTGTCCTGCCGCGGCGGCCGCCGCAGCGGTCTCTTCGAGGAACCGCCCGTTCCCCACCTGATAGAAGCTGTCGGGAGGAAAGAACGACAAGCGGTGGAAGGCTTCTTTCCCGAACAGGTGCGCCGCCAGCGTGTCACCGAAATCCGGTAGCCAGTAGATCCAACCCATGGCCCATTCCCGCCAACTCATCATATCGTAGCTTACGCGTTGGGCCAGGATATAAGCGCCATAACCGTCCGTCAGGGCGAAGTGGTGGAGCACGAGAGCGTTGCGCACCATCCAGGGCAGGACGATGAACGTGGTTCCTGCGACTGAGGCCGCTGCCGCGGCAAGCGCCCCGGCTGGGCCGCGCCCCTCTGCCCAGAGCCACACGGCGACCGCGGCCGCGGTCGCCTCGGCGAGATAGAGGTAGTCGGGCCGGATCAGCGCGCATACCCCGGCCAGCGCCCCAACGAGCAGCCAGCGGCGAAGCGCCGGACGCGCCGCCGCCGCAAGAAGGGCAGCCGTGAACCCGCTAAAGGCGAGGATCAGCGGCGTCTCGGTCAGGAAGTCCACCGCGTAATAGGCGTAACGGCCGCTCGCCGCGACGAGGAGTAGGGCGAGCCAGGCGACGGCGAGCGGCATCCGCATCTGGCACGCAATGATCCAGACGAGGAACAGGCTCAGTGCCGCCAGTGCGCCCTGAACCCAGAGAAACGTCCCGTAATCGGCGGGACAGAGCGCGCGGGCGGCCTTTCCCGCCGCCCGCTGGCAGGCAATCGTGTGAAGCAGCGTCGGTTCGAACGCCATCAGCCCCGCGAGGTAGGCCGGCATGGCGGGGGCGAAGAACATACCCGGCGCACCGCGCCTCGCTTCAGGTGCGATGCTGCCATCTGTGTAGATACCGCTGGTCACCAAGTCGAGCGCGATGTCGATGTAGCCCAGTTCGTCCGCGGCGGGATAGCGCGGCGCCTTGCCGGCGATCTGCGCGCCGATCAACAGCGCCGCCACCAGAACGGCAGCGAGCGGTGCCCGCACCAAGCGGGCGAGGCCGTCCAGCAGGGAGGCGACGACTCTAGGATGTGCGCCCGTTGGCGCGGCATGGGTCGGTCTCATCTTGCCGGGCCAGGGTGACTCCGCTATTCCGCTATTCGGATATGATCCGACCCTAGCGCCGCGCTGTCAAAGCGGGCAAGGAGAAAGCGGCTGAACCCCGTTTTCCCGTCAGGTGCAGGCACTTCGCGTTCGGGCCTGCCCGGCCCGGCGGCTCAGTGCGCGGCGACGAGGTGATCGCCGCCGCCGACAAGGCCGGCATCGCCATGGTCTTCACCGGGATGCGCCACTTCCGCCACTGACCTTACGTCCCTCTCCGCCCGTCAAGGCGGAGAGGGAGCAAGAGTGGCGACGGATTCACGACCCGTTCCCGTGTAATATCCGAGCGGAGCCCGGGCCGCGGCGTTGGGACGTCGCGCCCGGCAGAACGGCGGAACCATGCGCACCAGGACAGTCATCGGCAGCTTTGCCGCAGCCATCGTCGTCATCGCGGCGGCGGCGGCCTTTTCCGGCTACGGCGACGACGCCGACCAGGTGAAATACAAGACCGAGAAGGTCGCGCGCGGCGACGTGCGCGCCACCGTCTCGGCCTCGGGCACGCTGGGCGCGGTCACCACGGTCGAGGTCGGCTCGCAGGTCTCGGGCCAGGTGCTCGACGTGCTGGTCGATTTCAACTCGAAGGTCGCCAAGGACCAGGTGATCGCCCGCCTCGACCCGGCGAAGATGCAGGCGCAGGTGAGCCAGGTCGAGGCGCAGCTTGCGCTGGCCCGCGCCAACGTTCTGCAGCAGACGGCCGGCCTCGCCAAGGCGCGGGCGGATATCCTGAAATCGAAGGCGGGCGAGCTCCGGACACGGATCGATCTCGACCGCAAGAAAAAGCTGATGCCGTCGGGCTTCCTCGCCAAGACCGACATGGATGCGGCCGTCATGGCGCACGACCAGTCGGCCGCCGACGTGGCGTCGTCCGAAGCCGCCCTCCGCATCGCGGAAGCGCAGATCGAAACGGCCAAGGCGACCGTGCGCCAGATGGAGGCGGCTCTTCAGAACGCCAAGCTCGACCTCGACCACACGACCATCCACTCGCCCGTCTCGGGGGTGGTGGTCGAGCGCGCGGTCGATCCCGGCCAGACCGTAGCGGCGAGCTTCCAGGCGCCCAAGCTGTTCACCATCGCCCAGGATCTGCGCCAGATGCAGGTGCTGGTGAACGTCGACGAGGCCGACATCGGCCGCGTCCGCGACGGCCAGCGCGTCAGCTTCACGGTCGAACTCGTTCCCCGACCGCCAGTTCCGGGGGCGCGTCGGCCAGGTGCGGCTGGCGCCGCAGGTGGTGCAGAACGTCACCACCTACATCGTGGTCGTCTCGGCCGACAATGCCGAGCTCAAGCTGATGCCTGGCATGACGGCGAACGTCCACGTCGTCGTCGCCGAGCGCACCGACGCGCTGAAGGTGCCCGACGCGGCGCTGCGCTTCCGCCCCGCCGGTGCGGCGGCGACCCTCGCCTCCGCCGCGGCGCCGGACGGCGGCCGGCCGGCCGGCCAGCCCTCCCCGCAGGAGCAGGTCGAGCGCCTGACCCGAACTCTGTCTCTGACGCCCGATCAGCAGGCGAAGGTGAAGGACATCTTCAAGGCGATGGGCGAGGCCGCGCGCACGATGCGCCAGCAGGGCGTGCCGCCGCAGCAGATGGGGCCGATGTTCCGTCAGCTTCGCCAGAAGGCGATGGCCGATGTGGCCGCGCTGCTCAATGACGACCAGCGCGCCAAGCTCGAGCGGATGCGGAACGCACGCGGTCAGCAGCCGCAGGCGACCGCGGGCCGCGTCTATGTCGTCGGCAGCGACAGCACGCTGAAGCCCGTCGCGGTGCGGCTCGGGCTCGACGACGGTTCGTCGACCGAGGTGCTGGCCGGCGCGCTGAAGCCGGGCGAGGAGGTGGCCGTCGGCGTCGAGAAGGTCAAGACCGCCACCGCCAGCCGGTTCCGCGGCCTCCGGTTGTGACCGCGGTCGTCCATACCGCGCGGCTCGGCAAGGACTATCACGTCGGGCCGCAGGTCGTGCACGCGCTCGCCGACGTGTCGGTTACCATCGAGCCCGGCGCGTTCGTCGCGATCATGGGCCAATCCGGCTCCGGCAAGTCGACCCTGATGAACCTCCTGGGGTGCCTCGACCGGCCGTCCGAGGGACAGTATCTGTTCGACGGCACCGACGTCGCCTCGCTCTCGGGCGATGCGCTCGCCCGGCTCCGCAACGAGCGGATCGGCTTCGTGTTCCAGCAGTTCAACTTGCTGCCGCGCCTGTCGGCCGAGATCAACGTCGGGCTGCCGCTCTCGTATGCTCGCTGGCCGCGCGCCAAGCGTCGCGAGCGCGTCGCCGAGGTGCTGGCGGCGGTCGGCCTCGCCGACCGGGCCGAGCACCATCCGGCGCAGCTTTCCGGCGGCCAGCAGCAACGCGTCGCCATCGCCCGCGCGCTGGTGAACCACCCCAGGCTCCTGCTCGCCGACGAGCCGACCGGCGCGCTCGATTCTCGCACCGGAATCGAGATCATGGCGCTGTTCCAGGCACTCAACCGCGCCGGCAACACCATCGTCGTCGTGACCCACAACCCGGAGGTGGCGCAGTTCACGAGCCGAATGATGCATTTCCACGACGGGCGCCTGCGCCGCGACGAGCGCATCGCCCATCCGGCCGACGCGCGCGCCGCGCTCGCGGCGCTCCCTGCGTCGGGCGAAGTGGCCGCATGAGCCTGCTGGACTGCTTCCTCACCGCGCTCGAATTCGATCCGCGTCAACGTGCTGCGGAGTGTGCTCACCGCGCTCGGCATCATCATCGGCGTCGGCGCGGTGATCGCGATGGTCGGCGTCGGCGCCGGGGCGCAGTCGCGCGTGCAGAACATGATCCAGAGCCTGGGCTCGAACCTGATCGTGGTGCTGCCGGGCTCGGGCTTTTCCGGCGGCGCGCGGCTCGGCTCCGGCTCGCTGCCCACCCTCACCGAGGAGGACGTCGACGCGATCCGCGCCATTCCGGGCGTCGCCGTCGCCGCGCCGTCGGTGCGCGGGCAGGGCCAGCTCGTCTTCGGCAACCGCAACTGGTCGACCCAGATCAACGGCGTGACGCCCGACTATTTCGCCGCGCGCGAATGGACGATCGCATCGGGCCACGACTTTTCCGACCAGGACGTGCGCGGCGCCGGCAAGAGCGTTCTCCTGGGCCAGACCGTGGTGGACAATCTGTTCGGCGCCGGCACCGACCCGATCGGCCAGACCATCCGCATCTCGTCCGTGCCGTTCACCGTGATCGGCGTGCTGGAATCGAAGGGCCAGACCGGCTTCGGCCAGGACCAGGACGATGCCGTCTACGTGCCGCTCGCGACCGCCAAGCAGCGCGTGCTGGGCGGGCGGAAGCTTTCCGGCTCGCTTGTCGGCTCGATCATGGTGAAGGCCGAGACCGCCGAAGCGGTGAACGACATCGAGACCCAGGTCAACGCGCTTCTGCGCCAGCGCCACCGCATCCGCGAAGGGCAGCCGGCCGACTTCTCGACCCGCAACCTCTCGCAGTTCCTGCAGGCGCGCGCCGAATCGTCGCGGGTGATGACGCTTCTGCTCGGCGCCATCGCGTCGGTGTCGCTGGTCGTCGGCGGCATCGGCATCATGAACATCATGCTGGTCTCGGTCACCGAGCGGACGCGCGAGATCGGGCTGCGCATGGCGGTCGGCGCGTCGTCGGGCGACATCCTGTCGCAGTTCCTGATCGAGGCGCTGACCTTGTCGCTGATCGGCGGCGCGCTGGGCGTGGCGCTCGGCCTCGGCGGATCGCAGGCGATCGCCGGGCTTGCCGGCTGGCCGATGGTGATCCAACCGCAATCGGTGGTGATCGCGTTCGGCTTCTCCGCGGCGATCGGCGTGTTCTTCGGGCTCTACCCCGCGCGCAAGGCCGCCCGCCTCGACCCCATCGAGGCGCTGAGGTACGAATAGCGCCGCCTCAGTGTCGCGCCATGAAGTCGGCGAAGACGCGGGTGATCTCCGGCTCGTAGGGCGCCCATTCCTCGAACGGGATCAGCGGCACGTCCTTGTCGGTGATCGGAAGCTGGTGGAGCTCGCTTCCCGGGATCATGCGGTGCGCGATGCGACCGCTTTCCGACGAATGCGTGTTGTCGTTGCCGGGAATGATGATCGCCGGCGCCTTGATCTTCGCGAGCTGGTCCTCGGTCACGCCCATCACCGGCAGATTCGCCCCGGCGACGAACCGGTCGCGCAGCCTGGTCATGATGGCGATGAAGCGCTCCGGGTCCATCGCCATCAGCTTGTCGCGGTTGGCCGGGTTGGCCTGGATGCGTTCCTGATAGGCCTCGGTCTCGCAGATCGCCTTCATCCCGCCCGTCTTCGCGATCTCGATGAACTGGCCGTAATAGTTCTCGGGCAGGCGCTTTGCGGCGAACGCGCCGCCGGTGACGCGCAGCAGCAGCAGCCCGCGCGTCGCCTCGGGATGGCGGATCGCGAACAGCAACGATGTGCGCGCGCCCGAGGAAGAGCCGCCGATGAAGGCCGGCAGACCGCCGAGCTGGCCCAGGAGCTCACAGAGGTCGTCGGCCCACACCACCTCCTCGACCTCGGAATCGTCGAGCTTCATCTCGGACGCGCCGGTGTTGCGGCGGTCGTGCAGCAGCACGCGGTAGCCCTTGGCGGCGATCTTCTTCGCCAGCGGCACGAACTCGCCATAGCCGCGCCGCCCGCCGGTGACCATGGTCACGAACGGGCCGGTCGTGCCGACGATCTCGTGGTTGATGTCGAGGCCGCGGACCTTCGCGATCGGCATGCCGTGTCTCCCCCTACGCGGTCGGTCAGTCTTTCTTTGCGTCGTCCTTGTCGAGGTCGAGCGCGACGGAATTCATGCAGTAGCGCTGCCCGGTCGGTGCCGGCCCGTCGTTGAACACATGGCCGAGATGCGCCTCGCACTTGGCGCACAGCACTTCGGTGCGCGGCACGAACATCGAGAAGTCCGACTTGGTGGTGACCGCGCCCGGCCCGATCGGCTGGTAGAAGCTGGGCCAGCCGGTGCCGGAATCGAACTTGGTGTCGGAGCTGAACAGCTCGTTACCGCAGCAGATGCAGCGATAGGTGCCCTTGTCCTTGGCGGCGTTGTATTTGCCGGTGAAGGGCCGCTCCGTCCCGTGCTCGCGCGTCACGTGGTAGGCCTCGGGCGACAGCTCCTTTCGCCACGCCTCTTTCGATTTCTCGACCTTGTCGACCATGGGCTCCTCCGCGTCGGATGACGCTAATCTAGCGCGCCCCCTGCCGCGCGCCAAGTTTCGCCCCGCGCGCCGGCGACTCCCTATATATCGCGCATGGAACCGCTGATGGTCGAGGTGGTGCGCGGCGAGATGGTGGAGAGCCGCCATCGCGTCGCCGCCTGCGCAATGGACGCCGCCGGCCGGGTGGCGTTCGCCGCAGGCGATGTCGACGCGCTGGTCTATCCCCGCTCCGCCATCAAGCCGTTGCAGGCGATCCCGCTGGTCGAGACCGGCGCGGCCGACGCGTTCGGCGTCACCGAGGCGGAGCTTGCGCTGGCCTGCGCCAGCCACGGCGGCGAGCGGCGCCACGTGGCAACCGTTCGGGCCTGGCTCGCCCGGCTCGGGCTCTCCGAGGCCGACTTGGAATGTGGCGCGCACGCGCCGTCCGATCCCATTGCGGCGCTGGCGCTGACGCACTCGGGCGCAATGCCGAGCCAGCTCCACAACAACTGCTCCGGCAAACACGCGGGGTTCCTGACCGTCGCCAAGCACCTCAATGCGCCGACGAAGGGCTATATCGGTTCGGATCATCCGAGCCAAATCCGCGCCCTTGCGGCCGTGTTCGACATGGCGGGCGCGACGCTCGACGGCGCGCCACGCGGCATCGACGGGTGCGGCATCCCCATCGCGGCCCTGCCGCTGGCGGCCCTCGCGCGCGGCTTCGCCCGCTTCGCCGATCCCGCCGGGCTGGATCCGGCGCGGCGCCAGGCCATCGAGCGCATCCGGGCCGCGATGGCGGCCGAGCCGTTCCTGGTGGCCGGCACGAACCGCCTCACCAGCCGCGTCATCGAGGCGACGCAGGGCGCGGTGCTGGTCAAGGAAGGCGCCGAAGGCGTCTATGCCGGCGCCTGGCCGGCCGGCGGGATCGGCATCGCGCTGAAGGTCGCCGACGGGGCCGGCCGGGCCGCGCAGGTCGCTATGGGATACGTGCTCCGACGGCTGGGTGCGCTGGGCGCCGCCGAGGCTTCCCTCGCCGACGCGCTGTCCCCGCCGGTGCGTAACGTTGCCGGCCGCCTCGTGGGCGCGATCCGGGTCAGCGCCTGAGCACTTACAAATAATGGGGCCAGCACCCGGATCGGCACCTACAAGTGCTACGCCTGCCGGAAGCCCTTTACCGTCAAGATCGGCACCATTTTCGAGGCCAGCCACGTCAAGATGCACCTGTGGCTGCAAGCGATCTTCCTGATCTGCTCGTCCAAGAAGGGAATCGGCTCGAACCAGCTTCACCGGACCCTGGGCGTCACCCTCAAGACCGCTTGGTTCATGTCCCACCGCATTCGCGAGGCGATGCGCGACGGTGTTCTCGCGCCAATGGGGGGCGCTGGCGGCATCGTTGAGGCCGACGAAACCTACATCGGAAAGGCGAGCGCCCCCTATATCTCGCCCAAGCGGGCCGGGCTGCCGTTCACCAAGGGTGGCAAGTCGAGCCCCTATAACAAGCGGGCCGTCGTCGCGCTGGTCGAACGGCAGAGGCGGAGTGCGCTCGTTCCATGTCGAGCGGGCCGACAAGCCTGCCGTCGCCTCCATCGTGACCAAGAATGTCTCGCGGGAAGCGCGCCTGCACACGCCTAAATACCTGAAAATGGTTTATAATCCTTAAATGCGGATTTCATACGCACGCATGCCGGCGTCCCCGCCACTTTGTGCTACGGATGTTCCTCCGGTGGTGCCGGGCCGGCCGGCAGGTGAAGGCGACGGAATGGGCCGCGACACGCAGGACCACGGGACGGATGGGCGCGGGCTTGCCGTGATGGGGAAGCCGCGAGAGGCGCGCCGCAGGCTGGCCCTGGCTCCCGCGACGGTCGCCGCGCTCGCTCTTGCCCTCCTGCCGGCCGGCACGTCCGCGCGCCCGGCCGAGGTGGTGCCGGGGCCGGTCGCGGCGCGCGTGCTCCGCGTGATCGACGGCGACACGATCGAGGTGGCGGCGAAGATCTGGCTGGGCCAGGAGCTGACGGTGAAGGTGCGGCTGGCCGGAATCGACGCGCCCGAAATGCGCGGCCATTGCGGACGCGAGCGCACCCTCGCCCGTGCCGCCCGCGACCTGGTGGTGCGCGCGGTGGGCGACACGGTCCGGCTCACCCGGATCAAGCGCGACAAGTATGGCGGCCGCGTCGTTGCGCGCGTCGCGGCACAGGGCGGGCACGACCTCTCGAAGGCGCTGCTCGATGCCGGCCTCGCCCACCGCTACGCCGGCCGCCGCAAGCTCCCCTGGTGCCAGACCGCGAGCCGGTAGCTTATCTGTGCATCAATTATCCGTTCGCCCTGAGTAGGCCGCGCAGCGGCCGTATCGAAGGGCGACGGCGGCACGATCTCGCGGCGTCGTCCTTCGATACGCGGCCTGCGGCCGCTACTCGGGACGAACGGAAAAAGTGAAACGCCTCGTCAAAGCGCCGCCGTCGCTTCCTTGAGCCAGGCGCGCGTCGGCTTGTCGACCAGTGGCGAGACGGATTTGCGCACCCGCGCGTGGTAGGCGTCGAGCCACTCGCGCTCGGCGGCGGTGAGGAGCCGGGGGTCGATCAGCGCGCGGTCGATCGGCGCGAGGGTCAGCGTCTCGAACTCGAGGAGGTCGCGCTCGGCGCCGTGCCCGGCCGCGGCGTCGCGTACCAGTACCAGGTTCTCGATGCGGATGCCGTAGGCGCCTGTCTTGTAGTAGCCGGGTTCGTTCGAGACGATCATGCCGGACCGGAGCGCCACGTTCGAGGCGACGCGCGAGATGCGCTGCGGCCCCTCGTGCACGCCGAGATAGGAACCGACGCCGTGGCCGGTGCCGTGGTCATAGTCGAGCCCCGCCTGCCACAAGGACGCGCGCGCCAGCGGATCGAGCTGGCTTCCCGTCGTGCCGGCGGGGAAGCGCTGGGTCGCGACGGCGATATGCCCCTTGAGCACACGGGTGAAGCGGTCGCGCGCCTCGGAAGGCGCCTTCGCCCGCGCGCCGTTGCCCGCCAGGTACACGGTACGCGTCACGTCTGTCGTGCCGTCGAGATACTGCGCGCCCGAATCGACCAGATACACCTCGCCCGGCGCCAGGATGCGGTTCGAGCGCGGCGTCGCGTGGTAATGCACGATGGCGCCGTTCGGCCCGGCGCCCGAGATGGTGCCGAACGAGAGCCCGCGATAGAGCGCGCCGGTCTCGCGGAACTGCTCGAGCGCGTCCGACGCGGTGATCTCGGTGAGCCCGCCCTTCGGCACCTCGCCCGCGAGCCAGGCGAGGAAGCGGCAGAGCGCGGCCCCGTCGCGCAGATGCGCGGTGCGCGCGCCCTCGATCTCGGCGGTCGTCTTGATCGCCTTGGGCAGCGTGCACGGGTCCGGCGCGCGCACCACCACGGCGCCCGCCTTCTCCAGCCGGTCGCATGCCCAGGCCGGCGCGGTGGCGGGGTCGATCCGCACCCGGCGCGTCGCCTTGCCGAGCGCGTCGAGCGCGTTGCCCAGCGCCGCGGGCGGGCGCATCGCGACGCCGGAACCGAGATGACGGGCGAGGCCCTTGGCCGGCTTGCGCGGATCGATGAACAGCTCGACCCGCCCGCCCGAATGGACGATCGCGAAGCAGAGCGCGACCGGCGTGTGCGCCACGTCGGCGCCGCGCATGTTGAGGAGCCAGCAGATCGAATCGGGTGCCGACAGGAACACCGCGTCGTGCCCGTCCCGCTTGAGCGCGCGGCCGATCTCGCGCCTTTTGTGGGCGGCGGTGCGCCCGGCATAGCGCACGGAATGCGGCACGGCGGGGGCGAGCGGCGGGGCGGGCTGGTCGAGCCAGACCGCGTCGACGGGGTTGGTCTCGACGGGGACGGAAACGGCCCCGGCGCGGCGGCAGGCGGCGGCGAGCCGCGCCACCCCGTCCGGCGTGTGCAGCCACGGGTCGTACCCGAGCCTGACCCCGTCGGCGAGGTTGTCGGCAATCCAGGCATCGGGCGGCGAGTCCGTGATGTGGTGGATGGCGAAGTGCCGCCGGTCGACCTCCTCAGCCGCCTGCAGCGTGTAGCGCCCGTCGACGAACAGCGCCGCCTTCCGCGCCAGCACGGTGGCGGTGCCGGCCGAGCCGGTGAAGCCCGTCAGCCAGGCCAGACGGCGGGCGCGCGGCGCGATGAACTCGCCCTGGTGCTCGTCCGCCAGCGGCACGACGAAACCGGCGAGCTTGCGCCGCGCAAGCTCGGCCCGGAACGCCGCGAGCCGTCCGGCGTGCGTCGCGCGCTCGTCCGTCGCGTCCGCCGCCGCCGGTTTCGCGGCCAGAACGGCCGTGCTGCGCCCCATCTCGCCCTCCGCGGCCCAACGTAGTGTGGTGGATTCGAAGTTCGCCATATTCCTTGTGGCGGGGACCGAGGCGAACTTCGAATCCAATACCACACTAGAATCAATAACTTGCTAGTGTCCTTATCGAATCCGAAGTTCGTGCGGTGTGCGACCCGGATTGAAACGAACTTCGGATTCGGGACACTAGCGCGTTTCCGCGGCGCGCGGAACCGGCCTTCGTTTGCGGAAATCCGCGCAATTTTGCCCCTCTGGATCACCTTGTCTTGCAGTCCATGCAATGATGCGTTGCAAAATCAGAGCCGATGAACGGCGCCAGTATTCACAATTTTGCAACGAACAGTGCCATATTGCGTTTCGCTCGCAGCGCGTCACGGGGACGGCGCGGGAGGTTTGCCGTCCCGGAGAATCCGCTCGATTGTGCGACATTTGGCGCAATTTCGGGCACCCTCGGCCGCGCATCGGGTCGGTGCCAGAGGCATGAGCCTTGCAAAAATAGAATGATGCGGTGCAACAATTCGGCTTTTTCACGGCCGCGATTGGCTTATATATGGGTCAACGAGGAACGGAGCGGCCACCCGCCCCGCTCCGGACTGGAAGGAGATACGAGATGGCACAGAACAAGTTTTACGGTCCGGCGGTGGATTATGCCGACGTCGAGCGCATCCGCCACGCGGCCGAAGTGGCCCGAGGCGAGGCGATGGGACGCTGGATCGGCGCGACGAGCCACGCGGTCGCCGAGGCGTTCCGCACGCTGGACCGCTGGTTCGAGGGTGCCCGGGCGCTGCAGTCGATGCACGATTCGAGCGTGATCCGCGCGCGGGCGGATTACCCGGCCGTGTTCGGGGGCAACCCGGACCGCGTCGCCGCGAAGCCCGCGAACGACGACAAGCACGTCGCAGCCGCCTGACCCTCCCTCAGGCGTGCGGCTAGGCTCTGCCGGCCTCTAACGGCAGGATTTCTGCGGGTCTCAGCGTTGCTGGGGCCCGCAGTTTTCGTTTGGAATAGCGTTTCGGGTAGCGAAATCGACGGTTGGGCCATGGGCGCATGACCTTCGTTTGGGTCGAGAGGTGCGCCTTACGGTGCTGCGCTCGGCCCCAGCGTCGCCAGCAGAGCGGCGATCCAGGGAGGGCTTCCGATGCGCAATTTCATCGCCGCCTTGCGGCTGATCGCTACCGCGATCACGTTGCTTGTCCTCCCGTTGGCGGGCCGCGCGGAGTTCTCTACCGCTACACCGGCCACACTTTACCTACACCGATCCCGTTCTCGGCAGCCCTTGGGTCGGTCAGCACATGAACGCGACGGTGGAGATCGCCGACCCGGTGGGCGGGGAGCGTGTCGGCAACGGCTGCTCGGCCAGCCTGAAGGTGCGCACATTGTCCGGGGTGGCGAGAACCGCAAGGCTGTGCGCTTGAAGCCGCCAGAACGTGTCATCTTCGCCGAGCGCGGCGAGTTCCGCCTCCAGCAAGGCACGGCGGCGCTTGTCGAAACCGGCGGCGTCGAGTTGCCCCAGCGCCGTCCGGGTTTGGTGTCGATGCCGCGCGGGAAGACTCGCTCAATTGAGCCAGTATAGCGCGACGTTCAGCACAGATGCGAACGCCACCCAGGCGGCATAGGGCACGAACAGCCACGCCGTCACGCGGTCCGGCCGCCACGCCGTGGCGATGAAGGCAAGGATGGCGGCGAGCAGCAGCAGGATTACGACGAGCGCGAGGCCAATTCGGTGAGCGGCGAAGAAGACGGGCGTCCATAAGAAATTAAGGACAAGCTGTGTCCACCAGAGCGTCATTGGCCAGCCGCCGCGATCGCACCGCCAAACGCGCCAGCCGGCGACGGCGATGAGGATATAGAGCACCGTCCAGACTGGCCCGAATATCCAGCCCGGCGGGTTGAACGCAGGCTTGGCGAGCCCCGCGTACCATTCGCCCGGCGCCGTCAGGAACCCGAGAATTAGACCGCCACCCAGCACCAGAACGAGAAACAGGATCAACGCAATCCATCGGTTCATTACCGGTCCACCGCCACGTTGAGAACTCTCACACCGCGGTTCCGAACAGCCTGCCGATGCCGGCGGTGATCGCCAGCGCCAGCGCGCCCCAGAACGTCACCCGCGCCACCGCCCTTGTCAGGCCGGCGCCGCCCGCCGCCGCGCCGATGGCTCCGAGCAGCGCTAGAAAGGCATCACACGCACTCGTAGACCATTTTGCCGCGGTTGCATCGGACCGTATCGAGGTTCTGCTGCGCCCGGTTCGTCTTGATCGCTTCCACAATCAGCGGGTGCTGCGGCCTGATTGGGTCAAACCTGATCGGCCCAGACTGTTGCAATGGAGCGACGCCCCGAGCATCTGTCCAGCATCATCGCTCGGAAGATGGCCGAGCGGGAGCATGCGGGCGCCATCTGGTGGGGCTACAGTCAGCATCAAGCTGTAGGGATGGGTTCACATGGGAAATCCCGGTTAAGAACATCTTCCATGTCGGGCGACTGAGTAAATTCCGAAGGCTGATCACGCATTGCTCACATGCGATGGTTCGCTGTCGGCTTCGTGCCGAGTTCATCGGAAGGGTCACAACATGCCGAAGACGGTACGGAGCCAGGCGTCCACGAACTGGCGATCATCCGCATGAGCGCCGCTCGGTACAGGGACGCGTTGCGGGCTCCGATACACGGACGCGAAACTGATCGACTGGCCGCCGCGACCGCCGCCACGCACGATTCTATTGTGCTTTGGGAGCCGGACGGCACCATCGTGTCGTGGAACGCGGCGTCCGAGCGGCTCTACGGCTACGGCGCTTGGGAGGCGGTCGGCCGTCCGATCTTGATGCTGGTGGAGCCGGAGCGGCACGATTTCTGGCGCGCGGCGCTGCCGGACGTGCTGGCCGGCAAGCTGTTCGAGCAGTACGAGACCGTGCGCGTGCACAAGACCGGGCGGCGCATCGACGTGTCGCTCACCGTTTCGCCGATCCACGGCGATGACGGCACGCCCACCGCCGTGGTCACCATCGCACGCGACATCACCGAGCGGAAGCGCGCGGCCGACCGCCAGCGCGTCCTGCTCAACGAACTCCACCACCGGGTGAAGAACACGCTGGCCGCGGTGCAATCGATCGCAGCCCAGAGCCTGCGCGGCGTGCCCGAGGCCGGCGACGCGCGGCGCAAGCTCGAGGAGCGGCTGATCGCGCTCGCCAAGGCGCACGATCTCCTCACCCGCGACCAGTGGACCGGCGTCGTGCTGGCCGAGTTGGCGAGCCAGCTTCTCGCCCCCTATGGCGGGGACGATCCGGCGCGGGTCACCATCGAGGGGCCCGAGCTGCGCCTGCCATCGCTCACCACCGCCGCCTTAGCCATGGCGCTCCACGAGCTCGCCACCAACGCCGCCAAATACGGTGCCCTGTCCTGCCCCGAAGGCCGGGTCCGGCTCGACTGGCGCATCACGCCGGGCGACGGCGCCGGGCGCCTCAGCCTCACCTGGCGCGAGAGGGGCGGCCCTGCGGTCGCCCCGCCCGAGAAGCGCGGCTTCGGCGCGCGCATGATCGAGGACGGGCTCGCCCAAGGGCTGGGCGACGCAGTTTCGATCCGCTACGAGCCCGCCGGGGTCGTGTGCACCATGGACATCTCCCTTTAATATCGCATTACCGAGATGACTCCGGGCACTGGACGTTCGCGCAGTCGATTCCAAGTTGAGGATCAGGGGCTTGGGTCTTGCGGAGGGCGGCTCGGATGCCGAACCCGGAGGGTGAATCGAATCGTGGGCCTCTGCGGGCCGCTTTCGACCGCCGCCTGAAGCTGGAGTTCCACGGATCGCGCGTCACCTCCGACGCCGGTCTCCAGTGGTCGCTGACGACGCTGCGCGAGAAGCTCGTGAAGATCGGCGCGAAGATCGTTCGCCACGGCCGCTACGTCACGTTCCAGATGACCGAGGTCGCTGCGCCGCGGGATCTGTTCGCCCACATCATGCACGGTTCGGGAAGAAGTTCGAACCCGGAGCTACGCGCGCAGGGTTGGTGTGGCGGCTGGCCCGCGGCCGGAACGAGATTCCGTCAGTTCGTGCAGCCGGGAACTGGCGGGCCGTTGTAGTCCGAGCCGCCGGGACGATCCTCATGAAGGAAGTCCGCGCACTGCACGGGCGGCGCTGGCGTCACATGATAGGTGCTGCCATTCACCGGATAGGTGGTCCGTGCTGGGTACTGGGTCGGGCCCACGACGCGGTTGTCCGCACGCAGCTGGATTAGCAGATTGTCGCTCGGCAGGCCGGTCTGAGGCAGGCCGTTCGACCGCTGGTAGGACCGGATCGCCACGGTGGTATCGGCATCAACCCCTCCACCGACCGAAGCGATCGAGTAGCCATGGCGGCGCAGCTCGATCTCGGTCTGTGCGATCAGATCGCGCTGGGGGAGCGGCGGGTTGGTGTTGTCGGAAGGCTGGCCTCGCATCGCGTCGTTTGGGTCGACGCGGCTGGTGTCGTGCCGTAGCTCGGCCAGCAGCCGCTCGCTCGGCGCTCCGGTCTCCTCCATCCCGTGCCGCCGCTGGAAGTCGCGGATGGCTTCAGCGGTCTCACCGTTGAGCCGCCCGCCGGCATAAGTCAGATCGTATCCGTGGCGGGTGAGCTCGGTCCGGGTAGCGCGGGTCAGCTCCGACTGCGACATGCGGCCATGATCTTCCGCCCGCACGTCGAGACGGTCGCCGCGATCCGGACGGCGCGCTTGCGGCGCGGTGTTGCCTTCGATCTGCGACACCAGGCTGCGGCTGAGGACGCCAGTGGGCCGCATGCCGTTGGCGCGCTGGAACGCCTCGATGGCGAAGCGGGTGTGAGGGCCGATCTTTCCGTCCGGCGTACCGGCGTCAAAGCCCTTCTGGTTCAGCGCCACCTGGACTCTGTAGACCATCGGGTCATAGGCCGCGGCGGACGCGGGGGTGATGTGCAGCGCTGCGACGAGCGCGAGCGTGCCGAGCGTCGAGGCGCTCAAAAGTTTGCGCATACTGCGGTCCTCTCCAATGGAGTTAGCGCCAGATCGGCTTGCCGAGATCGATATCGTTCTTGTCGGTGAGCGCACCGGCACCGGCGCCGACCGCGCCACCGATCACCGCACCCGTAACAGGGGATCCCAGCAGAGCGCCGCCAATGGCGCCAACACCGGCGCCGATGCCTCCACCACTGAGGGCTCGATCCGATTGGCTGCTGCCACACGCGCCGACGGTGAGCGCTACGCAGAGCGCGATGCCAGCGACCGTCAGAGTATGATTCACGTCAAGTCTCCATTGTTAGATTTGCCGACATGGCTCAAGTCAGGTACAAAAAAGTCGGCCGTACAAAAAAACACCAATCGAAATGACAGCGGGCGGCTTCTTTCCTGTGTTCGTTACCAGATATGGAGGGCAATAATTTTTTCAGTAGCTTCGGAAAATACCCAGATGCATCATTTGGATTCCATCGAACTGGCCTTCCGATCGCAGTCGATGAGTTCGTGTACCTGAACAAAGCGGACTGAATCCATGGGGAACACGGATATTTTATGAGCGAAACCTGACATTGGACCAACATGGTCCGCCCTCGCGCAGCCGGATACCCCGCCGTGCGCATGCCGAACGGATGAGTCAGCCAAATCGATTGCAGGAGCGCGCGAAAGCGCGTCGCAGCTGCACGACATCTTCCCGGTAGATTCGTGAAACGCCCGCCGGATCGATCCCACGACCTGGGATCTCCGGCCGCCGTCCGCAACGATCGACGAAAATTGGGCCCGGTCCCGGCAGGGGAGGATCCCAGCCGTCGCCCGCTGGGTTGAATATCATAGAGGAGGCGGCTGCGTAGTTTCCGAGCCTCCCTTGCCGGCTCGGAAACGGGCATGGTCGCGACGGCTGCGCCCTGGGGCGCCGTCCGCAACCCCTTGAACTGCGCCTGCTGCGCTTGCGCCCCTGACCTAACGATTGCAATGGGTCGCGGGCGGCAAACGCCCCTTCCCTCTCTCCAAGAGAAGGATTTGGAATCGAGCCACCTCGCATCGGCATGGCCGACTCGCCGAATCTTGCGGTCGCGCCCGGCTCAGTCGACGGAGACGCGTCGTGCCCGCGGCCTTGGTCGTCACTGGCCGGTCGTTGTTAGGAACATCGAATGCCACGCAACCTAGGCCAAACCGACAGCAAGTTCGAAGCCTTCATCGTCTTCGTCATCATTACCGGCGCGTTGTATCTCGGCCGTGACGTCTTCGTGCCGTTGGCGCTCGCCACCCTGCTCAGTTTCGCCCTCACGCCGCCTATGCTGTGGCTGCGCCATTACATCGGCCGCGCCGCCGCAGCCGGCGTCGTAGTCGCCCTCGCCTTCACAATGGCCGTCGGCTTCGGCACCGTGGTGGCAAGTCAGATGTCCGGTCTCGCCGACAATTTGCCGACCTACCAATATCATCTGGAAACGAAGCTGCACGCGCTCGTGGACGGGGCCGGCGGCGGCAGTGCGATCGGGCGCGCGGTGTCGATGCTGATGTCGCTGCGCGCCGTGGCAGACAAGCCGAGCGACGCCGAGAAGGTCGTCCCGACGCCGGGCTCGAAGGCGTTGCCGGCTGGCGAGCGACCACCCGTGGCGGTTGTCGTCCGCGAGGCCACGATGGGGCCGGTCGGGATAATCCGGCGCGTCGTTGCAGCGATGCTGGCGCCGCTGGCCACGACGGGCATCATCGTGCTGTTCGTGATCTTCATGCTGCTGAACCGCGAACTGATCCGCGATCGCTTCATTCGCCTCGCAGGAGCACACAACCTCGGCCGCACGACGGAGGCTTTGGACGAGGCTGCTCATCGGGTCAGCCGCTATCTTTTGATGCAGATGATGGTCAATGCGGGTTACGGCATCACGATCGGGGTCGGGCTCTCTCTAATCGGCGTGCCGAACGCCGCGTTGTGGGGCGGGCTGGCCGTCGTCATGCGCTTCATCCCGTACATCGGACCTTGGGTCGCAGCTGCTTTCCCGCTCGCGCTCAGCGTCGCTGTCGATTCAGGATGGGAATTGCTCTTATGGACTGGCGGATTGTTTCTCGCGGTCGAACTGATCACGGGCAACGCCGTCGAACCTTGGCTCTATCGCAGCAGAACCGGCCTGTCCTCCATCGCGATCATCGTGGCGGCTGTCTTCTGGACCTGGCTTTGGGGCTTCGTGGGACTACTCCTGTCGATCCCTCTCACGGTCTGCATCGTGGTCGTCGGGCGCCATGTCCCGCGACTGGAGTTCCTGAGCATTCTGCTCGGCGACCGGCCTGTCCTGACGCCGCCACAACGCTTTTACCAGCGCCTGCTGTCGGCCGACCCGGACGAGGCGACGGAACAGGCGGAAGCGTTCCTCGAAGGGCAGCCCATCGGTGCCTTCTATGACGAGGTTGTCATTCCATCATTGGCACTGGCGCAGGCAGATTGCGATCGCGGAATGCTCGAGCCCGGCCGTTTGGCCGTACTGATCGAGAGTGCGTCCACGGTCCTGGAGAAATCTTGAAGAATTGGGTCCTGCACCCGTGGTCAACACGAGCGCCGAACCGCTGGAAGTCGCCACTAGAGAATCCGACGCGGCGCCGTGCGTGCTCTGCGTCGCCGGCAGTGGTGAACTGGATCGCATCGCCGCGCTGTATCTGGTCGATCTCCTGCGGCGCGATGGCCACGCGCCGCGCGTGCTGCAGCTTGATCGCGGCATCGCGACCCGTGGCGGTTTCGAGTTTGCCGTCGATATCGTCTGCCTGTCGTACATGAAAGCGAACTCGACCGCGCAGGCCCGTCATCTCGTGCGCCGCCTGCGGCGCGGCCTTCCAGGTGCGACAATCGTCGCCGGGTTCTGGTCGGAGGCAAATTCAATGGGCCGAGGGAAGGCGCGCGACATGCTTGCCGCGACCGAGGCGGATGCTGTCGCGGAGTTGTTCCGTGAGGCCGTAGAGGAAATAAATAAGGCCGCGGCCGCGGTTGGTTTCGCTGCCGCGAAGGGTCCATTGCCATCTGATCAGCCTCTGGAAATGTTGCCCTTGCTTGCCGGCCACCACGAATGAAGCATCGCTTCGTGGCAATTACACGATCCGGACGGCGTCAATGACCTCACGCCGATGCGCCTCTTCCACCTCCGGGGCGATTTTGCCCGGGCCTTTGGGATGCCCCCATGCCCATCAACATCTATCGCTACATCCTGGACACCACCGTCCGGCGCCAGTTGCCGATCTGCGTGCTGACCGTCTTCGTGGTCCTGTTGACGATGGCACCGCTGGAGCTGCAGCGGCGCATCATGAACAACGCCCTCGGCGCGAAGAGCACGACCCTGCTGGCCACCCTCGGCGGGCTGTACCTCGCCACGCTCGCGGTGCAGGGCGTCCTCAAATATATCCTCAACCTGTCCCGCGGGCGGCTGGTCGAGGACACTACCCGGCGCCTCCGCGAGGCGATCTATTCCCGCATCGGGCCGATGCTCGCCGCCGCGTGTCAACGCCGGAGTAAAAATGCATCGGCGGGCCGGGGTAAAAATGCATCGGACGAGCATGGCGGAAGGCCCCCGATCGGGGGCCTTCCGGCGTTTGGCGGTCAGACGTCCGGGCTTGTGGCCGGTGGCGTGGGGTGCTGGCGGGACACGCGCTTCTTGCTCTGTTTGAGCCTGTAGCTGTCGCCGTTCATCTCGAGGATGTGGACGTGGTGGGTGAGGCGATCGAGGAGCGCGCCGGTGAGCCGCTCGGAGGCGAACACGGCGGTCCATTCGTCGAACGGCAGGTTGCTGGTGACGATGGTCGAGCCGCGCTCGTAGCGCTGGCTGAACACCTCGAACAGGAGCTCGGCGCCGGTCGGCGACAGGGGCACGTAGCCGAGCTCGTCGACGATCAGGAGCTTGTATCCGCCGAGCTGTCGCTGCAGCCGGAGCAGGCGCTTCTCATCCCTGGCCTCGTGCAGCTCGTTGACGAGCGCAGCGGCGGTGGTGAAGCCGACCGACAGACCCTTCTGGCAGGCTGCCAGGCCAAGCCCGAGGGCGATGTGCGTCTTCCCGGTGCCGCTGTTGCCGACGGCGATGACGTTCTCGCGGCGAGCAACATACTCCGAACGGGCCAGCTCCAGCACGAGGGTCTTGTTGAGCGACGGGATCGCGGCGAAGTCGAAGCTGTCGAGGCTTTTGACCGCGGGGAACCGGGCTTCCTTGATGCGCCGCTCGACCATCCGCCGCTCGCGGTCGATCAGCTCGAGTTCGGCCAGACGCAGCAGATAGCGAGGGTGATCGACGCCGTCCGAAGCACACTGCCGGGCCAGCTTGTCGTACTCGCGCAGGAACGTCGGCAGCTTGAGCACCTTGAGGTGATGGGCGAGCAGTACTTGCGGCGTGTCGGTCATGACGCCGCCCGGCTCAGCAGGTCCATGTAGCTGCGCGCCGAGGTCGTCGCCACGGTGGCTTTCGGCAGATAGGGATAGACCGTCAGATCGAGCCGTCGAGGTCGGCGCTCGATACGGCACAGCACCAGATGCTTCACCGCGTCGAAGCCGATCACGCCACGGCCGATCGCCTCCCTGATCCCGGCGAGAACGTCGTCAGGGCGGTACACCTCCAGCAACCGCAGGACCTGGACGAACTCCCGCTTGCCGGGCTTGCCCATGCGCGCTTCGAGGAGACGGCGCAACGTCGCGAACTCTTCGGGCAGATCCCATCCGGCCAGCGGCGCCGCCTGGTCGAGCGCGCCGGTCTTTTGCTCGAGCAAGGCCAGGTAGTGCAGCGGGTCGAACACGAAGTCCTCCCGCTCGTAGGATCGGGCGTGCCGGGCGATGATGTCGGCGCCGCACGAGATCACAACTTCATCGACATAGCCGCGGATCAGCACCTCGCGATAACCGTAGGCGGTCGGCACCGAGTAGTCGGTGCCACGATAGCGCACCAGCGACAGCGAACTTACCCGGCCGGCCTTCTTCTCGCAGGCGTCGTACGGCGCCGGCGGCAATGGGTTGAAGGCCGCCAGGTCCCGCATCAGCCGTTCGCCGATCGTCTCGCCGTGACCGCGCAGCCGATCGCCGAGCCGGCGGCGACAATCGTCGACCAGCTTCTCGTTCAGCCTGTCGTAGCTTGCCGCCCGCGGCATCGGGACCAGGAAGTTCCGGCGGATGTGGCCAACCAGCCCTTCGACCTTGCCCTTGTCGTTGCCTTTGCCCGGCCGGCCGAACCGGTCGAGGAAGAGGTAGTGCGATTGCAGCTCGCTGAACACGCGCGTCCGCTGCCGGGTCCCGTCGCCCAGGATCCGCGCCACCGCCAGCGTCGTGTTGTCATAGAGTATCGAGAGCGGCACCTTGCCGAAGAAGCGGAACGCAGCATTGTGCCCTTCGCAGAACGCCTCCGTCGTCTCCGCCGGATAGGCCTGTACGAAGCACGCGTCGCTATGCGGCAGGTCCATCGCGAAGAAGTGGAGCTTCCGTTCCACCCCGTCGATGACCCCCAGAGCTTCGCCGAAGTCCACCTGCGCGTGGCCCGGATCGTGCCGCAATGGCACGAACACCTCGCGCTGGCGCAGACGGCGGCCGCGCACGTAGTCCTTCACGATCGTAATCCCGCCGCCGTACCCGTGCTCGTCCCGCAGCCGCTCGAAGATCCGCTTCGCCGTATGACGCTGCTTCGCCGGCCGGCCCTTATCTTCCTCCAGGATTCGATCGATGATGCCCACGAACGGGTCCAGCTTGGGCCGCTTCGGCGGCCCATGACGCCGGTAGCCCGGCGGCACCGAGAACGTCAGCATCTTGGCCACCGTCCTCGGGTCTATGCCAAACCGCCGCGCCGCCTCCCGACGGCTGATCCCATCGATCTGAACCGCGTAGCGAACCCGACCATATAGATCCACGCCCTTCATCCCCCACCCTCTGCAAAAGACGCAAAGGGATACCTGCTGCCGGATTTTTACTCCGGCGCAACCGGACAGACCGGCCGCTTCAGTGAGGGACTTTCGCTCCGGCGCTTACAGCCGCGCGCCCCGACGACGAGGGCAAGCCGCTCAGAAGCGGCACCGTCGTCTCGATGGTCGCCTCGGAGGCCGAGGACGTGGGCGGGTTCGTCGGCGACGCGTTCTCCCTGCCACTCCTGCAAGGCGGCACGGTGATCGCCGTCACCGGTTACCTGTTGTGGCTGCAGCCGTTGATCGCGACCTTCGCGGTGATCGTTTACCTGCCGCAACTTCTTGCCGTGCCGCGCGGTCAGCACAAGATCAACCGTCTCGCCCGCTACTACGCGCGTCAGGTACGCAAGCTGGGCGACCTGGTGGTCGACACCGCGCTCGACGGCGCGAGCGGCACGCTCGCCGAGCCCTTCCGGCGCATCGCCACGGTGGCGTACGACGCGCGCGTGCGAATCTATCGGCTCAAGTTCCTCCTCACCGCGCTCGGCAACTTCCTCGACGGCGCCGGCCCCCTCGCCATCCTGATGATCGGCGGGCTTCTGGTGATCCACCGCGGCATCGACGCCGGCACGATCGTGGTGTTCATCTCCGGCTTCCACAAGATCGCCGGGCCGTGGGACGAGCTGGTGAATTACTACCGCGCCGCCTCGAACGCCCAGACCAAGTACGGGCTGATGCGCGACACGATGCTGGCGTCGGCATGAGGCGCGACGCCGCCGTCCCGGGCGCGGCAGGTTGCGGACCCGGGACAGTCGGACGACGAGGCGGGAAGAGCGCTACTTGACCGTGAGGACGGCGCAGTTCGCGCGGGCGCTCATCTTGTGCGACACGCTGCCGAGCAGGAGCCCCTTGAACTCGCCGATGCCGCGCGTGCCCATGACGACGAGGTCCGCCTTTAGAACGCTTGTCCACCCCCTGTGGCTCATTGCAGGGAGGGCGCGGATGGCGACGCAAGGCGAGGTGTCGACGATGCCTCGCTCGATGCCGAAGCGAAACAACTTCGACAACAGCGAAGCCATGCGGTTCCGCTGCACGGGCGCGCCCCGGTCGGCGATCTTGTCGAGCAGGAGGATCACGTCGCGCCGGTGAATGCTCTTGGCCTTGCGATGACCCCAGACGGCCGAACGTCCCGGTCGAGCATGCGCTTGTCCTCGGCAGCGGTGCGCTTCCTGATGGCGTGCCGGGCCAAATATTCGTCGATCAGCTCTGCGACCGTCTCTGCCGCCCGCTCAGCGCGGCGCTGGGCCACGTTCTCAGCGCCAGGGTCTTGCCATGCTCCAGCGCCTCGTGGGCCTTCCCTGCTCGCGTGTGGGCCGCGGCTAGGCTGACCGCCGGGTAGGTGCCGAGTGTCATTCGGCGCGCCCGCCCATCGAAGCGGTACATGAGCACCCAGACCTTGCGGCCGGACGGCGAAACGCGGATGCCGAGGCCGGACCTGCCATCCTCCCATACCTCGTATCGCTCGGCGCGTTTCTTCAGCGCCTCGACGGATGGCTTCGTGAACCGCATGGGCACCCCGCTCGTGCCGGCGATGGGTCCGCTACCCGCCGCTACCCGAAGGCTATACGGGTAGCGATTTAAGCGTCATAGCGAGTCACGTCAACGCAGCGAGTGCCCCAACTTGTTTCGGTAAAACGGGCGCTTTTTAGGGTCGGCCATGTGCCGCGCAGTGACAGGACGTGACGTTACCGCCTGACCCTCCCTCAGGCGCAGCGACACCGGAAGGGCGGCAGAGATGCCGCCCTTTCGCGTTGCGGCCTACCCCAGCCGCCACACCGCGATCGGCTGGGCGTAGCCCTTGACCTCCGCCGATAGCCGCTCGGCGTCGCCGCGGTCCGGGCCGAGCGTCTGGACGACCGCGTCGGAGACCAGCAGCCGCGAGCCGAACTCCTTGTTGAGCTGCTCGATGCGCGCGGCGAGGTTCACGATATCGCCGATGACCGTGAACTCCTTCCGCCGCGGCGAGCCGATGTTGCCCGTCACCGCAACGCCCGCGTGAATGCCGATGCCGACGCGGAGCCGGTCCTCGCCCCCCGTCGCGCGCCGGTCGATCTCGGCCAGGATGTCGCGCGCCGCCGCGACGGCGTGGCCGGCCGCGCCCGGGTCCGAGAGCGGCGCGCCGAACGTCGCCATGAACCCGTCGCCCAGGAACTTGATGATGATCCCCTGGTGGCGGTCGACCGCCTCGATCATGAAGGCGAAGGCGCGGTTGAGGAAATCCACCACCTCGACCGGCGGACGCGCGCGCGCGAAGGCGGTGAAGTCGCGGAAATCGAGGAACATTACGCAGACCTGTCGCGCCTCGCCCTCGGTGCCCACGCTGGTGTCGAGCAGCCGGTCGACCACCGCGGGCGAGACGTGCTGGCCGAACAGGTTGGTGACCCGGTCGCGCTCCGCGGCCGCCTCGAGGACGCGCACCAGATTGGCGCGGAGCCGCATGGCGACGACGCCGGCGATCAGTCCCGCCAGCAGCATCACCACGGCCCGGCTCGCGTGATAGAGCGGCGAGTCGACCGCCGCGTCCGCCGCGAAGGACAGCGGCAGCAGGTAGGCGGCCACCGCCATGTATTCCACCGCAGCGACCGTGCCGGTCAGCATCGGCAGCGCGAAGTTGAGGCGCAAGGTCGCGGCCAGGATGAAGATGAAATAGAGAAACGCGGGCCAGCCGCCGAACACGATCGAGGGCTCGGCATAATGGCTGGCGACCAGCAGGATGACCGACGGTAGGCTCGTCTCGACGATGGCGTTGCCGTAGGGCGCCGGGTGCGGCGGTGTGCGCCCGCGTGCGGCGAACCACGAGAGCCCCGCGAGGAAGGCGCATTCGTAGAGAACGAACGGCCCGATGAGGTAGATCGGAAGCCACGGCGAGATCGGCCTCGTCGCGAAGCGCAGGAAGGCGTCGTGGCCGAAATGGAGCGCGAGGGTCACGAGGACGGCGAGCGCACCCAGCGTGACCGCCATGACGCGCGCCCGGCGAATCTCGCTCGCCAGGATCTCGCGCGCCATCGCGCGCTCGAAGCCGGCCTCCGAGTCGATCTCGCTCATGGCGGCGCAGCCGGAGCGGTCAGCTCTTCCCCACCCCCTTCTTGGCGTAGCCGAGCGCGCCGAGCGCCTGCGCGATCTCGTCGAGGATGGCGGGGTCGTCGATGGTGGCGGGCATGCGCCACGCCTCGCCGTCGGCGATCTTCTGCATGGTGCCGCGCAGGATCTTGCCCGAGCGCGTCTTAGGCAGGCGCGCCACCACCGTGCCGGCGCGGAAGGACGCGACCGGTCCGATCTCATCGCGCACGCGCCCGACCACCTCCTTGACGATGGCATCGTGCGGCCGGTCGGTGCCAGCCTTGAGCACCAGGAACCCGAGCGGCACCTGGCCCTTGATCGCGTCGGCGACGCCGATCACCGCGCATTCGGCGACATCGGGATGGGCGGCCAGCACCTCCTCCATCGCGCCGGTGGAAAGCCGGTGGCCGGCGACGTTGATCACGTCGTCGGTGCGCCCCATGACGAAGACGTAGCCGTCCTCGTCGATATGGCCGGCATCGGCGGTCTTGTAATAGCCGGGAAGCTCCGCGAGGTAGGACTGCACGAACCGGTCGTCGGCATTCCAGAGGGTCGGCAGGCACCCGGGCGGCAGCGGCAGCTTGATGGCGAGCGCGCCGGTCGTGCCGCGCTTCGCCTCCTTCCCCTGCTCGTCGAGCACGCGCACGTCATATCCCGGCACCGGCTTGGTCGGCGATCCGTACTTCACCGGCAGCCGCCCGAGCCCGACGCAGTTGGCGCAGATCGCCCAGCCGGTCTCGGTCTGCCACCAGTGGTCGATCACCGGGCGCTTCAGCTTCTCCTCCGCCCACTTGATGGTCTCGGGATCGGCATGCTCGCCGGCGAGGAAGAGGGTCTCGAAATTCGTCAAGTCGTAGCGCGCGATGTGATGACCCTCGGGGTCGTCGCGGCGGATGGCGCGGAACGCGGTCGGCGCGGTGAACATGGCGCGCACCTTGTGCTCCGCGATCACCCGCCAGAACGCGCCGGCGTCGGGCGTGCCGACGGGCTTCCCTTCGTAGAGGATCGTCGTGTTGCCGTTGAACAAAGGCGCATAGACGATATAGGAGTGGCCGACCACCCAGCCGATGTCGGACGCGGCCCAGTACACGTCGCCCGGGTCCATGCCGTAGACGTTCTTCATCGACCATTTGAGCGCGACGATGTGGCCCCCGTTGTCGCGCACCACGCCCTTGGGCACGCCGGTCGTGCCCGAGGTGTAGAGGATGTAGAGCGGATCGGTCGCGGCGACCGGCACGCAGTCCACCGGCGTCGCGTGCGCCACCGCGTCGTGCCAGTCGAGGTCGCGGCCGGACACCAGATCGCACCTGCCCTCGTCGCGCTGCAGAACGACGCAGCGTTGGGGCTTGTGCTTCGCCATCTCGATCGCGCGGTCGAGAAGCGGCTTGTAGGCGACGATGCGGCCGGGCTCGATGCCGCAGGAGCCGGCGAGGATCGCCTTGGGCTTCGCGTCGTCGATGCGCACCGCGAGTTCGTGCGCGGCGAAGCCGCCGAACACCACCGAATGGATCGCGCCGATGCGGGCGCAGGCGAGCATGCCGATCACCGCCTCGGGCACCATCGGCATGTAGATCACCACGCGGTCGCCCTGGGCGACGCCGAGTCCGACGAGCATGCCGGCGGTGCGCGCGACCTCGTCCTTCAGCGCGCGGAAGCTATAGCTGCGCTTGGTGCCGGTGACGGGCGAATCGTAGATCAGGGCCGGCTGGTCGGCGCGTCCCTCGGACAAATGGCGATCGATCGCCTCGTAGCACGTGTTGACCTCACCACCCACGAACCAGCGCGCGGAGAGCGGGTTCGACCGGTCAAGCACCTGGTCGCAGCGGCGGAACCAGTGCACGTCCTCCGCCGCCTCGGCCCAGAACCCTTCGGGATCGGCGAGCGAGCGGCGGTAGGCCGCATCGTATCGGCTGGTCATGTGTCCTCCCCCGCCCGCGTGGCACCGAGCGCACGAGGGACTGTGGCGCAGGGCGCTGCGCCCTGTAAAGCCGCGTGCGCCGGCGGGCCCGGCGCGGGCCGGTCGGTCAGGCCGGGGCGAGGCGGCTCAGCTCGTCCTTGATGCGAAGCTTCTGCTTTTTGAGGCCGGCGACCAGCGAGTCGTCCGGCTGCGGTCGGGCATTTTCCTGTGCGATCAGCGTTTCGAGCTCGGCGTGCTTCGACTTGAGCGACTCGATGCGATCGTCGAGGGCCATCAGGTACCTCCTTCGGATTGCCATCGGTACCCCTGAAATCTACCCCTCCCCGGCCCCCTTGCCAAGCCGATGGCCGGGCGGCGAGGCGGCCTCGTTGCAATGGCACGTCCCGCACCATCACCCTCGCGGTCGCCCCGGCCACGGCGCCCGTAGCGGCGAGAGCCGGGGCCCATCATTGCCGCGCTTCGGACCTCGGAAACATGGATCCGTTGGCGCCGCACGCTTGGCGCGCGACCAGGCCGGGATGACAAGATTGGCCGGAACCGCCTGCCCCTACCGCCCGAGCCCGCCGACCAGTTGGGCGAGCTTCTCGGCGGGGACATCGGCGAACACCGCGCCGAGCAGCGTCGCGCAGGCCGTGGCGTCGTCGGGCCCGGGCTTGACGCCGAGCGCCGCGAAATAGTCCGTGAGGTTGGCGACGGCGTCGCCGGCCTTGGCCTCGCCCGACGCGCCCGCGCGCGCGGGCAGGTCGACCGCCTGGCCGAGCGTCACGATCTCCGCCCGCTCGCAGTCGATCTCCACCTCCAGAAGGCGCCGGCGCAAACTGTCGGAGATGCCCTTGTCGATCGGCGGCACGCCCGGGCGCATCAGCCGGCGCACGGCGCGCAGCGCCTGCACCACGTCCCGGTTCCAGGCGCGCGCCGCCTCGATCATCCGCGTCGCGCCCGCGGCGCCCAGCTTGCCGCGGCCCGACTGCGCCACCCAACAGCAGAACAACAGGCAGTTCACGTCCAACCCGTGGCGGTCCTGCAGCCCGATCACGGCATCGCCGACGCCCTTGGCCTCGTGGACGGGCAGCGCAAAATCCCAGAACGGGTGGGCGGGAAACTCGGTGGTCGCCATGTCGGCTCCTTCTTGGGGTTTGGAACGAAATCCTTTTCGGTGCCGGCCCGCTCCCGCGCCCGGCCAGCCATACCAGCATGACCAGCATGCTGTCGTTGGGTGGCCGGGCGGGGCAGCGGGCCGGTGCGTCTCCGCGCGAGCGGAATTTACCTATTCCGTCGCGTCGCCGACATAGATGCCGAGCCCGCGCGCGGTACGGACCAGCGTACCGTGCGGATCGACCACATGGTAGCTCGCCACCGCGTCGGCGAGCGGCACATCGACGCATTCGCGGTTGCGCCACGCGACCATGCGGTCGAACTTGCCCTGGGCGATCAGATCGACCGCATGTACCCCGAACGCCGAGGCGAACAGCCGGTCGCGCGAAGACGGCGAGCCGCCGCGCTGGATATGGCCCAGCACGGTGACGCGCGTCTCGGCGCCGCAATCCTCGGCAATGCGCTTGCCCAGGTAGTGCCCGACGCCGCCGAGCCGGACAGCACCCGTGAGATCGTGCTGCGTGACCTTCTCGCCGGTCTCGGTCAGCACCGCCTCGGAGACGACGACCAGTGCGAAGTTGCGCCCGCCCGCCTTGATATTCTCGATCTTCGCCTCGACCCCCGCCATCGACCACGGGATCTCGGGGATCAGGATCACGTCGGCGCCGCCCGCGATGCCGGCGTTGAGCGCGATGTGGCCGGCGTCACGCCCCATCACCTCGAGCACCATGACGCGCGAGTGGCTGGCCGCCGTGGGCTGCAGCCGGTCGAGCGCCTCGGTCGCCACGTCGACGGCGGTGGAGTAGCCGACCGCGTTCTCGGTGAGGCCGACGTCGTTGTCGATGGTCTTGGGGATGCCGATCATCGGGATCGAACCGAGGATCGACAATCGGCGCATGATGTCGAACGAGCCGTCGCCGCCGATCACGATCAGCGCGTCGAGCCCGAGCGAGCGGTACCCCTCGACCACCTCGGCGGTGCGGTCGGTCTTGGTGCCGTCGGGCATGGGGAAGGCGAACGGGTCGCCGCGGTTGGTGGTGCCGAGGATCGTGCCGCCCTGGCGCAGCACGTTGCCGGTGAAGCGCGCGGGCGTCAGCTCCTCCGCGTCGACCGGCCGGCGCATCAGACCGAGTGTGCCCTCGCGGATGCCGATCACGTGCCAGCCATAGGTACCGCAGGCGCGGAACACCACCGCGCGCATCACCGCATTCAGCCCGGCGCAATCGCCGCCGCTGGTCAGAATCCCGATGCGCTTCGCCGCCGCCATGGCTCGATCCTCTCGGCCGTCGCCTTTGGCGACTCTTCCCAATTCCCCCGCGCTGCGCAACGCGCCGCAGCGCGCGAATTCTGCTATGCTAGACAAAGGAGCGGGACCATGGCCGATTCGGGCTCGGACGATCAGGCGGCGCTGCGCCAGAAGCTCGCCAACCTCACCAGCGAGCATCGCGACCTCGATGACGTGATCGCTCGCGTCACCGAGAACGCGCCGTACGACCAGCTCCAGGTGCAGCGCCTCAAGAAGCGCAAGCTCGCCCTCAAGGACCAGATCGCGCGGATCGAAAGCCGGCTGGTCCCCGACATCATCGCATGAGCGTCGCCGTCACTGCGATCGGGCTTGCCGCCGGCGGGCTCACCACCCTCGCCTTCGTGCCGCAGGTGGTGAAGACCTGGCGCACGCGCCAGACGCGCGACATCTCGCTCGGCATGTTCGCCGTGCTGGTCGCGGGCGTCGCACTGTGGATCGTCTACGGCGCCATCCTGGGCGACGTGCCGCTGATCGCGGCGAACGGCGCGACGTTCGTCCTCGCCGGAACCATCCTCGCCTTGAAGCTGCGCGAAGGGCGCCAGCGGCGCGCTCAGGACGACGGGCCGGCGTCGCCGGTGGCCGGCGTGGCGCGCGAGGCGGCGCCCGGACCGACTTCCGCGGTGTCCTCGGACGCGGTCTCCGCCCCGGAGGCGGGCGGCGCGACGGCGGGCGCGGCCTCGTGCAGCAGCACGCGCGCGGCCGGCGCGTCGCCCCGCTTGTCGATGCCGAAATAGATCGTGCGGTGCGGGAACGGGATCTCGATCCCGAGCTCGTCGAACTTCTTCTTCATGCGCCGGTTGAACTCGCGCCCCACCGTCCACTGCTCGATGGGCAGCGTGGTGATGCGCGCCTTGAGGACCACTGCGTTGTCGCCGAACAAGTCGAGCCCGAGCACCTCCAAGGGCCCGATGATCTTCGGCCCGAAGGTCGGGTCGTCCTGCATCTCCTTGCCGATCGCCTTCAGCACCTCGGCCACCTCGTCCACGTCCTCGCGGTAGGCGACGCCCACCTCGAACACGTAGCGCGAATAGTCCTTGGTGAAATTCTCGACCGCGCTCACCTCGCTGTAGGGGATGATGTGCACGTTGCCGTCGAGCGAGCGCATCCGGAGCGTGCGGATGGTCAGCGCCTCGACCAGGCCCGAATGGCCGCCCGCCGTCACCACGTCGCCGACCGCGATCTGGTCCTCCGACAGGATGAAGACGCCGGTCACCAGATCCTTCACCAGCGTCTGCGAGCCGAACCCGACGGCGAGCCCGATGACGCCGGCGCCGGCCAGCAGCGGGCCGATATTGACGCCGACCTCGGCGAGCACGATCAGCCCGGCAAGCCCCGTCAGCACCACGCCCGTCGCGGTGCGCGCGAGCGGCAGCAGGGTCCGCGCGCGCTGCGTCACGCGCACGCCGCCCTCGCGGTGGCTCAGCGTCCGCTCGATCAGCGCCGAGCAGATCTCCCATGCCACCACCGCGCCGGCGATGACCGCGGCGATCAGGATGGCGCGTGCCGTCACCTGGCGGCCGATGTCGGAATCGATCCACGCCACGGAGTCGATCCCCCAGCTCGCCAGGATGGCGAAGGCGGCGGCGAGACAGACAAGCGCGACCGCGACCGACTGCAGCACGGCGAGATAGCGGTTGGCGCGCGCCTCGAGCCCGGGGAAACGGTGGCGCATCTCCTCGGAGATGGCGAACATCCGGGCCGAGCCCTGGCGCACCGCCTGGGCGGCGAGGCGGGCGGCGACCAGGATCACCACGGTGAGCAGCGACGCGCGCCCGACGAAGGCGAATCCGTTCCGCACGTCGAGCGCCCACACCGCGTACATGCCGCCGACATAGAGGATGGCGACGACGTGCCAGATGTCGGCGAGGCGGGCGCGCATCCCGCCCCAGCGCCGCGCGGTCCCCTTGGGCAGATGCCGGCCGGCCAGCCAATCCGCCACCGCATGGCGGGTCTGCAGGACGAGGACGATGGCGAGCAGCGCGACGACCAGCCCCACCAGCTTGATCAGCGCGTCGTACGCCTCGGGGGAGAGGCCGAGCAGCACCGCCGCCTCGGCCAGCATCCAGCCGTAGATCGCGACGTTGGCGAGCCGGCGCACCCAGACATAGGCGTAGCTCGCATCCTCGTCGCGGACCGGCAGCGCGCGCAGGCCGGGCGTCTCGGGCATCAGTACGGCCTCGGCAATGGCGGTGACCGCGCGGGCGAGGGCGATGGCGTTGACGAGGGCGAGCGCGATCAGCCGCGCCACCTCGCTGGGCTCGACCAGCGGCAGCACGGCGTAGCCCGCGGCGGCGAAGGCCGCGATCGGCGCGAGCGCGAGCGCGAGCCAGGCGATGGCGTAGAGAAGCCGCGCCCAGACATTCGCGATGGTGCGCGCCTCGATGGCGCGGCGCGGGCGGCGCAGCGCGTAGCGCACGACGATTGCAGCGAGCGCGCCCGCGATCAGCGCGAGCAGGACCTTCCACGCCACGGCCCCCCAGCGCGCCCGCGTCTCGGGCGACGACACTTGTGCCCCGAGCTGGTGGGCGAGGCGCGGCACGTCGAGCACCACCGAGGCGGCGCGCACGAGATGGTGGCTGATATTGTCGATCCGCTCGGAGACGCCGGCGATGACCCGCGCGCCGACCCCGGGCGCGGTGGCGGGCGCCTGCGTCTTCTGCTGGGCGGCGAGCATCAGCTCGAGCTCGGAGACGAGCCTGGCGCGCTTGGAATCGTCCTTCAGCGTGTCGACCAGCGTGCGAAGCTGGTCGACCGTCGTGCCGGGCGGAAGCTGTGCCGCGGCAGCGGGCGCGGTCGAGGGTGCGGCCGACGAAGCCGGGGCGGCCTTGGGCACGGCGGCGCGCGGCGCGGCATTTTGCGCCGGGGCCTGGGAAGCGGCCGGGGCAGCGACGGCCATCACGGCGACGGCGAGCGCCGCAAGCCCCGTCGCCAGCCGGCCCGCAAGCCGCCGGCCTATCGCGTTCCCCCTCGCCATCGGCTCAGTTCATCGCGCCCGGCGCGCTGCGCCGGCGCGGCCGGTCGGCGGTCGGGCCGGCATGGTGATGGACCATGCGCCAGGCGCCGTCCTCGCGCACGAACAGGTTGGTGGCGACGGTGAACCCGTCCTCCATCTCTTCGAAGCAGATGACCGCGGCGCAGTCCGCGCCCAGCATCAAGGCGCGCGCGTCGTGGCAGACGATGGCCGGCGAGGCGGGGTTCGCCATGATCCGCATCCAGCTATCGAGCACCGCGTCGCGCCCGACGATGGCGCCCCAGCCGGGATGGCAGCACGCGACCGGCGCACGCGCCGCCCACAGCGCGCGCATCGCGCCTTCGTCGCGGTCGCAGAAGGCGCGGTAGAACGCCTCGTTGGCGAACAGCGCCGCCTCAACGTCCCCATCGGACATCGCGTTCCCCCGGATGGCGGTTTGTACCGCCCGTCGGGAGTAGGATCAACCCGCTGGCCGCGGGCGGCGCCACGGCCGGGGGCGGCCATCCGACGGGTCGCAGCGGGAGCGGCGTTGGAGGCGGGAAAGGCGCCGGCGCGACGGGCTGGCGATGTCCATCGCGGCCCCCCCCCCCGACTTGGCCGTGTTCTCCTCTTGAGATCAGTCAATTGCCACACCAAGGACGAGCAATATCTGGCTCTTGTGGATTAGTTAATATGATCACAGCCCTTTCCCTTGCGCCCCGACCTATCCTTTTGACGGAGAGGTCGTAAAGGGGTGCGGGAAATGCACACGGGCATTCCGTGGGGCGAAGATTCCGCTGCCGGAAAGTCGCTTGTCGGGCGGCGGGTTCTCCTGGTCGAGGACGAAGCCATACTCGCCGTGGCCCTCCAGGCGATGCTGGAGGACGCGGGCGCGTATGTCGTCGGACCGGCGTCAAGCCTCAAGCAGGCCGCATTGCTGGTCGAACGGGAGACATTGTCGGCCGCGCTTCTCGACATTACGGTCGGGGGGCAGCGCATTTGGCCGATTGCGCAGATGCTCAAAGAGCGCGGGATACCGATCCTGTTCTACACGGGCTGGCACAACGCGCTCGCGCAAGTGGGCGAGTGGCCGCAAAGCCGCGTCGTCGCCAAGCCCGCGCCTGACTCGGCCATCCTCGGGGCACTGGCCGACCTGACCCGAAGCGGTGGCGAGGCTCGCGCCAGGAGGCCCGCGAAGGCGAACGAACCGCCCCCGAAGGCACCGTTACGTCGGTGAGCTTCGCGCTTCGTCCCGGTGTCGGGTCCTCCGGTCAGGACCCGAACGCCTGGGCGCCGCCGCTGATCTCGACGAAGCCGGAACACACCGCTTGCTGCGGCTTTAAGAGGGGGAGTGGCGCGCCCGAGAGGATTCGAACCCCTAACCCCCAGATCCGTAGTCTGGTGCTCTATCCAGTTGAGCTACGGGCGCAGAACCGGAGGCGCGGCAAGCGCCCTGCCGGAAGGCGGCGGACGTTAGTCGAATTGACCTGCCGTGGCAAGCGGGCCGCCGCGACGCATCCTCGGGGCTTCCCCGACTCAGTAAACTTCCTAATCGTCTTGTTCGGCCCCCGGCCAGACTGTATGATGGCCGACGGCCGATGACTGGGTAGAAACGCGATAATTTCCAATAATTTGGGCCGGCGTCACGGGTTGGCCAATAAAGAGTGGGGAATGGGGGTGAACTCTCCGATGGCCCGAGCGAAATCCCTTGCGGCGGTGCTCTCAGCGGGGCTGATCCTCACCGGCTGCTCGTTCGTCTCCGACGTGCTGTATCCCTCCCTCACCGGGGAGGAGCCGGAGGGCGGCAGCCAGCCGCAGGTGGCGAGCGCGTCCGGCGCGACGACGCAGCAGATCCCGGCGTCGCAGGCGGAGATGAACGCGCAGCCGACCTTGAGCCCGGCCCCGCCCACGCTGGGCACCAGCCAGTTCAACCCGCCCTCCGTCACGCCCGGCCAGCCGACCGGCACGTTCGTCGGCCAGAAGGTCATCCAGTTCCGCGGCGAGTTGCAAAAGCTGCAGGAGCAGATCCGCGAGGAGAACCGGACGCTCCAGACGATCCGCGGCCAGACCGTGCAGCATTCCGAGCGCTATCATTCGACCGTCGGCGTCATCCAGGCGCGGCTGCAGGTCGGCACCACGCCGGGCAACCCGATCCTGGAGAGCCAGTGGAACGCGGCGCAGGGCCTCCTCGACCAGATCGGCTCGGACGTGGCGCAGATGAACTCGCTCGCCAACCAGGTGTCGGGCACATCGACCCTTGCGTCCTATCTCCTGGAATCGGTGCGCGCGGCCTACGGGCTGTCCGGCGCGGTCGACGAGGACCATCGCCAGCTCACCATCCTCGAGGACGAGGTGAACCGCACGGTGGTCACCATCGACCGGCTGCTGAACGAGCTTTCGTCCGACATCGGCCGCCAGTCGGCCTACCTCGGGAGCGAGCGGTCGAACCTGACCGCGCTTTCCCTCGCCATCAAGAACGGCGAGCTCTACGGCGGCTCGCTCGCCAACCGCGCCTTCCTGTCGGCGGCGCCGGCGGCCTCGGCTGCGCCCACCGCGCTGCCCGGCGAGGCGAGGCGCCGGCCGCTCGTCGTGATCCGCTTCGACCGGCCGAACGTCGAGTATTCCCAGGCGCTCTACACCGCGTTGTCGGGCGCGCTCAACCGCCGGCCCAACGCCACGTTCGACCTGGTCGCCGTCGCGCCGCAGTCGGGCTCGCCCGCCCAGGTCACCCGCGCCGAGAACCTGTCGAAGCGCGACGCGGAGAGGGTACTGCGCTCGATGTCGGAGATGGGCCTGCCGATGGACCGCGTGCGCCTCTCGGCGATGACCAGCCCCGCCGCCGAGACCAACGAGGTGCACATCTACGTGCGCTGACGGACCGGCCGTTTCGCACTGCGGCGCGCCGTGGTGACAAGATCGGAACGGGCGGCGGGCTTGACCGCTCCAGACAATATTCCTATATCGATGCCGAGAGGCGCGGTGGTGTCGCGCGACCGGGTTTTTCGTCCGGTTGAGGCGACATGTCAACGTTTTCAATGTGTTATGAGGCGACATCGAGGCGACATGAGGCGACATCGAGGCGACGCTGAGGGGACCGGGGGGCGACGTCGGGCGACGGCGGGGCGCGCCGAGGCGCCGTCATGCGCCGGCGGCGGCCCCGCTGGCGGCACCGGTCGCGGCCGGGGCGGCAGGCGCCGCGGTCTCGCGCGCCGGCAGCCGGCAGGTGAGGCGGGTGCCGGCCCCTTCCTCCGAGTTCGAGCTCCACGGTGCCGCCATGCAGCTCGACGAAGCTCTTGACCAGCGAGAGCCCGAGCCCCGCGCCGTGGCGCGCCTCGGGATGGGTGCCGCGCTCGAACTTGCCGAACACGCGGCCGTGGTCGGCGCGCGGGATGCCGATGCCGGTGTCATGGAAGGTGAGCTCGACCGCGTCCTGCGTGCGCCGCGCGACCACGCGGATCGTGCCGTTCTCGGGCGTGAACTTCACCGAGTTAGACAGGATGTTGAACAGCGCCTGCTTGAGGCGGCGCTCGTCGCCGACGATGGCGCCGATGTCGGCGGGGCAGTCGAACTCGACCGTCAGGTTCTTCTTGCGCGACCGCTCGCGCGTCAGCGCCAGCACGCTCGACAGCATGCGGTAGAGGTCGATCGTCTCGAGCTCGAGGGTCATGTGGCCGGCCTCGATCGAGGCTAGGTCGAGGATGTCGTTGATCAGCGACAAGAGCCGCTGCGACGATTCCAGGATGCCGCGGCTGTATTCGATCTGGCGCGGGTTGAGCGCGCCGAAATACTGGTCGGTCAGGATTTCGGCGAAACCGATGATGGTGTTGAGCGGCGTGCGCAGCTCGTAGGACACGTTGGCGATGAATTCGGACTTGAGCCGGTCGGCGGTCTCCAGCGCCTCGTTGCGTTCGCGCAGCGCACGCTCGACCCGCGTCGAGTCCGACACGTCGAGGTAGGAGAGCAGCACCGCCCCATCGGGCAGCGGCACCGAGGCGTATTCCAGCACCGAGTCGTCGGTCCGCTCGAGCCGGCCGGAGCGCGCGACGCGGTCGGTGAGAATCTCGATCGTCTCCTCCTTCTGCGCCGCCCAGTCGCCGCCGTCGGCGAGGAACGGGCGCATGCGGTCGGCAAGCTCGCCGATCCGCATCCCGGCGCGCAGCGCGTCGGCCGGGATGTTCCACATGCGTCCGAACGCCGGGTTGGAGAGCTTGAGCCTGCCGTCGCCGCCGATCACCGCGACGCCCTCATAGAGGTTGTCGAGCGTCTCGCGCTGCACCTCGATCAGAGTGTTGTAGAGCCGCTCGAGCGCCAGCGCATCGGTCACGTCCTCCCAGGTGAACAGGAGCCCGCCGAACGGATGCGGCGTCACCACCATGCGGAAAGTCGTCTCGTCCGGCAGGTGGACCAGCTCCTCGACGGGCTCGATCAGCGAGGTGAACAGGCGCTGCGTCTCCCGCTTGAAGGCGGGGAAGTCGGCGACCTCGGGCAGCTTGCGCCGGTCGCGCATCGCCTCCAGCACGTCGCCGATCTCGGGCTCGGTGCGCAGCCACGCCTCATCCAGCTCCCAGGTGCGCAGGAAGGCGTTGTTGAAGAATTTGAGCCTTTCGTCGGGGCCGTAGATGGCGAGCGCGGTGCCGAGATTGTGCAGCACCTCCTCGTGGCCGGCGATGTGGCGGGCGAGCTCCGCCTCGGCGGTCTCGATCTCCGTGCGGTCGAGCATGTAGCCGGCGGTGCCGCCCGCATTGTCCGGCGCCTCGCCGATCTCGACCAGCCGCCGCTCGCCCGCGATCACCACGTGGCGGGTCTCGCGCGCCGCCGCGCCCTCGGCGCGCACCCGACGGGCGAGCGCACGCCCGTCGCCGGCGGCGATCTCGGCGGGCGGACCGTTGGCCCCATCGGTTGCGACCGCCTGGTTGTAGGCACGGTTGACGAACACCGGGCGCAGCGCGTCGTCGCGCCGCCAGATCGGCACCGGCACCAGGTCGAGGAGCGCGCGCAGCCCGTCGCGCTCGGCGGCGAGGCGGGCGCGCATCTCGACCGCCACGGTCGCGTCGGCGAACCACAGGACGGCGAGGCCGGGCCCCGCGCCGGTGGCGACGCGCCGGCCGGAGACGCGGATCGTACGACCGTTGCGCGCCGCGACCGTTGCCTCGAACGCAGCGCCGCTCGCCGCCAGCGTCGCCACCCCGCGCGCGAGCACGGCGGCGTCCTCGTCCGTCAGCGCGGCGGCGATATCGTTCAGCCGCACAGTGCTGCCTGTCACGCCGACCAACGGACCGAGGCCGAGCGAAACGCTGTCGCTCGCGGTGGCGAGGTCGCGGCAGAGATACTGGTCGGGCCGGGCGGCGAGCAGCGCGTCGGAATGGACTGCGCGCGCGGTCAGCGCATCGAAATGGAGATACAGCTCGCCCAGCCTCCGGCGGTAACGGAGCGCGTAGAGCGCGGCCACCACGGCGACGGACGCGACCACCGCAATCGCCCCGCCGGCGACAACGGTGCCGTCGGCCGCCAGCGCTGCGGCCGGCCATAGTGCGACGACGATGAAGCCCGTCGCGCGCATCGCCCCCCCTTGACCCGGCCACCCCCCGGATCGGGTTTTCCACGGGCAAGGTTAAGAATCCGTGCCGGTTTGCGCAAGCACGGCTTCGAGGCCCTTCCGATAGTCGGGATAGGCCAGCGCGACGCCAAGGTCGCGCTTGATGCGCGCGTTCGACACCTTGCGCCCGTCGGCGAAGAAGCTGCGCGCCGAGGGCGACAGGGCCGCCTCGTCGAACGGCTCGGCCGGCGGCGGCGGGACGCCGGCGAGGTGGCAGGCATATTCCAACACCTCGCTGGCGGGTGCCGGCTCGTCGTCGCACACGTTGTAGACCGCACCGGGCGCGGGCCTGGCGAACGAGGCCGCGAGCGTTGCCGCCACGTCGTCGACATGGATGCGCGAGAACACGTGGCCCGGCTTGACGATGCGCCGCGCCGTGCCGTCGCGCAGCCGGTCGAACGCGCTGCGCCCCGGCCCGTAGATGCCGGCAAGGCGGAACACCTGCACCGCAAGCTCGCAGCCGCGATAGAGGTCGAACCACTCGAGCTCGGCGTCGGTGCGGCGCCGGCCGCGCTCACCGGTCGGGCGAGCGATCATGCGCTCGTCCACCCAGCCGCCGCCGGCGTCGCCATAGACCGAGGTCGCGGAAAGATAGCCCACCCAGGCGGGCGCGAGCGCCACCAGATCGTCGGCATGGAAGCGCACCACTGGATCGCCGTGCGAGTCGGGCGGCACTGAGGACAGCACGTGGGTCGCGCCGGCAAGCGCTTCGGCCGCGTCCGCCATCGGCAGCGCGCCGTCGAATTCGTAGGTGGCGATGCCGAGCGCGGCAAGCTTGTCGCGCTTCCCGGCATGGCGCGACGTGCCGGCGATCTGCCAGCCGAGCGGCAGAAGCCGCGTCGCCAAGGTCAGCGCGACATAGCCGAGGCCGAAACAGAACAGCCGGCCGGCAGGTGGGTCCGCCATACACCGCCCCTTGCATGGTCACGCGCAAGGGGCGACTTTAGCGGTGCGCCGCGCGCGGGCGCAAGGCGCGGAGACGCGAATGGTACGATGGTATTCGGCCGCGGCTTTGGCTGCGGCCGTGGCATGGGCGCCCTGTGGCCGGGCCGCGCCGGCCAAGGCGCCGCCCGCGAAGCAGCCGGCGGACGAAACCTATGACGCCTGCATGGCGACGGCCCATGCCGACCCGCAGAAGGGGGTCGAGCGTGCGCTCGCCTGGCGCAAGCAGGGCGGCGGGGTGGCGGCCGAGCACTGCCTCGCCACCGGGCTCGTCGGGCGCGGCGACGCGGCCGAGGGGGCGGAGCTTCTGGAGGAGCTGGCCGGAACGCAGACCAAGGCCCTTCCCGTCCTGCGCTCGCGTCTCTACGATCAGGCCGGCCGCGCCTGGCTGCGCGCCGGCAAGGACCGACGCGCCTGGGACGCGCTCAGCGACGGGCTCAAGATCGACCCGGACTCGACCGACCTGCTGGTCGACCGCGCCATCGTCAATGCCGGGCTCGGTCTCACCTGGGACGCGATGGACGACCTCGACCACGCCGTCAAGCTGGCGCCGGGGCGCGCCGACGCGCTGGTGCTGCGCGCCGCGGCATGGCGCCGGCTGGGCCATCCGGAGCTTGCGGCCGATGACATCGACCGGGCGCTCGCCATCGCGCCGAACGATGCCGACGCGCTTCTGGAGCGCGGCAATCTCTACCGCGCCAAGGGCGAGACCGCGAAGGCGCGCGCCGCCTGGATGGACGTGGTGCGGCGCGATCCCAAGGGCGCGGCGGCTGAGATCGCACGACGCAACATCGAAGCGATGGACGTTAAGACGCGGTGACGCGTCAGTACGCGAACGGGTCGCGGACGAGGATGGTGTCCTCGCGCTCGGGGCTGGTGGAGAGCAGCGCCACCGGCGCCTCGATCAGCTCCTCGATGCGGCGGATGTACTTGACCGCAGTGGCCGGCAGGTCGGCCCAGCTCCGCGCGCCGCGGGTCGATTCGGACCAGCCCTCCAGCGTCTCGTAGATCGGCTCGACGCCGGCCTCGATGCCGCGCGCCGCCGGCAGGTAGTCGTAGGTCTGCCCGCCATAGCGGTAGCCGGTGCAGACGTCGAGCGTCGGCATGCCATCGAGCACGTCGAGCTTGGTGAGCGCGATGCCGTCGATGCCGCCGACGCGCACCGCCTGGCGGACTAGCACGGCGTCGAACCAGCCGCAGCGCCGCTTGCGCCCGGTGACGGTGCCGAACTCCTTGCCGCGCTCCCCCAGGAGGTTGCCGATCTCGTTGTCCTGCTCGGTCGGGAACGGGCCGGAGCCGACGCGCGTCGTGTACGCCTTGGTGATGCCGAGCACGAACCCCACCGCCTTGGGCGCGATGCCCGAGCCCACCGCCGCCTGGCCGGCATGCGTGTTGGACGAGGTGACGTAGGGGTAGGTGCCGTGGTCGACGTCCAGCATATGGCCCTGCGCGCCCTCGAACAGGATGCGCTTGCCGGCGCGGCGCGCCTCGTCGAGCCGGCGCCATACGATGTCCGCATAGGGCAGGATGCGCGGCGCGACGGCGAGGAGCGCCTCGACAATCTCCTTTGCGTCCGCTTCCTCCGCACCAAGCCCGCGCAACAGGGCGTTGTGGTGGACGAGAAGCGCGTCCACCCGTTCAGCCAGCCCCTTCGGGTCGGCGAGGTCGCAGACGCGGATCGCGCGGCGCGCCACCTTGTCCTCGTAGGCCGGGCCGATGCCGCGCCCGGTGGTGCCGATGCGCGTGCCCGCCACCTCCTCGCGCGCGCGGTCGATGCGCCCGTGCAAGGGCAGGATCAGGCAGGCGTTCTCGGCGATGCGCAGGCGATCCGGCCCGACCGCGACGCCCTGCTTGGCGATCTCGTCGATCTCCTTGAGGAGCGCCCAGGGGTCGACCACCACGCCGTTGCCGATGATCGAGAGCTTGCCCTTGCGCACCACGCCGGACGGGAGCAGCGAAAGCTTGAACGTGTTGTTGCCGATCACCAGCGTGTGGCCGGCATTGTGCCCGCCCTGGAAGCGCACCACCACGTCGGCGCGCTCGCTGAGCCAGTCGACGATCTTGCCCTTGCCCTCGTCGCCCCACTGCGCGCCCACAACGGCCACGTTGCCCATCGGTCCTACGCCTTCCCGTCCGCCGGCACGATTTCGCCGGCGAGATAGACATGGGTGCATTCGAGACGCCGCGCCTCTTCCGCCGGATCGGCGGCGGGAGCGAGCCCGGCGACAGTGGTCCAGCTTTCGGCGCGCAGGCGCTTCGCCGTGCCGGGGTCGGTGCCGAGCGGCAGGAAGACCGACGGCGGCGGCGCGGCCTCGGGCAGGACACGCAGGATCGTGTCGACATAGAGGGTGAAGCCAGTCGCCGGCTCGCCGTGCGGGCCCGCCTCGCTCAGCGTGCCGTCGATGGCGACGTAGCGCCCGCCGCTGCCCAGCTCGCCGCGCACGCCGGGCGCGAAGATGGTGAAGCTGATGCCTGTGTGGTAGGCGAAGCCGCGATTCTCCACCGGATCGACGGTGAGCGTGAGGTCCGGCGCCTGGGCGCGGATCAACCCCATCACCTCGCGGAGCCGGGTGCGCTCGGCCGCCGCCGCTTCCGGCAGGTCCATCTTCTCCAGCCGGGCGAGCGCCCGGTCGGCGCGGCCGGCGGAGGCCAGCAGGTCGCAGAGCAGCGCGCCTTGCGCGCCGCCGAGCGCGGCGACGGCCGCCGCATCCTTGCGGTCGAGCGCCGCCGTCAGCTCGATGCGCGCGGCGGGCGAAAGCCCAAGCGTGTCGCACAGGTTGGGCACCAGCAGGGGAATGGTCAGGTCGACCGACATGCGCTTGACGCCGACCGTCTCCAGCGCCTCGACCGCCATCAGGATGGCCTCGGCATCGGATTCCGCGCTTTCCGCCCCGATCAGCTCGACGCCCACCTGGCCGAACTGGCGCTCGGGGCGGAGCTGGGTTCCCTTCACCCGGAGCACGTCGCCGGCATAGCTGAGGCGCAGCGGGCGCGGCGCCTTGGCGAGGCGGGTGGCGGCGATGCGCGCGATCTGCGGCGTGATGTCGGCACGGAGCCCCATCATGCGCTGGTCCACCGGGTCCATTAGCCGGAACGTGTCGGCCGCCATGGCGGCGCCCGCGCCGGAGAGCAACCCCTCCTCGAACTCGATCAGGGGCGCCTTGACGCGGGCATAGCCCTGCGCAGCGAAGCAGGCGACCAGCCGCTCCACCACCTCGGCTTCGAAGGCGGCGTTCGGCGGCAGGACGTCGCGAAGCCCCGTCGGCAGAAGCGCGCGTTGCTCGAGCTCGGTCATCTTCGGGTGCACCGGACCTGGGACCCCGGGCGCGCCTTGCGCCCGCTCGTCCGGTGGCCGTTAGTAGCCTGTTTGCGGACGGCTGGCAAAGGGAAAGACGGCGGGCTGGCGAAAGCAGGGGCGGGCTGGTAAAAACGCGCTTCGCCGCGCCCGGCGAAGGCTGGAGGGCCCATGCGCGAAGCCACGGTCGCGCGCAAGACCACGGAGACCGACATTGAGGTCCGCGTCAACCTGGACGGCGCGGGGCAAGGCGACATCGCGACCGGGATCGGATTCCTCGACCACATGCTGGCCCAGCTCGCCCGGCACGGGCTGATCGACCTTCAGGTGCGGGCGAAGGGCGATCTGCACATCGACTTCCACCATACGACCGAGGACACCGGCATCGTCATCGGCCAGGCGGTGGCGAAGGCGCTGGGCGACCGGCGGGGCATCCGCCGCTATGCCGACGCGCTGATCCCGATGGACGAGACGCTGACCCGCGTCGCCATCGACGTGTCGAACCGGCCCTATCTCGTCTGGAAGGTCGCGTTCCCGCGCCAGAAGATCGGCGAGATGGACACGGAGCTGTTCAAGGAATGGTTCCAAGCCTTCGCCCAGGCGGCGGGCGTGACACTGCACGTCGAGAATTTGTACGGCGAGAACAGCCATCACATCATCGAGTCCTGCTACAAAGGGCTGGCGCGTGCGCTCCGCGCGGCGGCCGAGATCGACCCGCGCGCCGCCGGCGCGATCCCCTCGACCAAGGGCACGCTCGGCGCGGGCTGAAGCGCGCCGACGGCCGAAAGAACGATGCGCGTCTATACCGTTCATGTCCGTCCCGGATCGTCGGCGCCCGACGGCGACGCCGTGCTGGTGAAGGAAGGGTTTTGCTGGCCCGCCTTCTTCTTCGGGCCGATCTGGGCGCTGTGGCACGGCATGTGGCTGTCCGCGGTCGTCCTCTTCCTGGTCGAAGTGGCGGCCGATGTAGGCGTTGCGTTCGCTGCGCTGCGCCCGTGGGGTGCGGCCGCCGTCGGGCTCGGAGTTCGCGGCCGGCTTCGGCATGGTGGCGAACGACCTCCACCGCCGGGCGCTCGACCGGCGCGGCTGGGTCGGGCGCGGGCTGGTTGCCGCCGCCGGGCGCGACGCGGCGCTGCGCCGCTGGTTCGACCTCAACCCGCCGCGGACGGTGTGACGCATGGCCTCGGTCGTCATCATCGATTACGGCTCGGGCAATCTGCGCTCGGCGGGGAAGGCGTTCGAGCGCTGCGCGCGCGAGCTGGGAAGCGGCGACACGGTTGAGGTGACGGCGGAGGCGGCCGCGCTCGCCAAGGCGAGTCACATCGTGCTGCCCGGCGTCGGCGCTTTCGCCGACTGCATGGCGGGGCTCACCGCGCTGCCCGGAATGCTGGAGGCGCTGCATGCGGCGGTGATCGACGGGGGCAAGCCGTTCCTCGGCATTTGCGTGGGCATGCAGCTCATGGCCGAGCGCTCGCTCGAGCACGGCACGCATGACGGGCTCGGCTGGATCGCCGGCGAGGTGGTGCCGCTGGCGCCCGCCGATCGAACGCTCCGCATCCCGCACATGGGCTGGAACGAACTCCGGCCGCAGGGCGAAGGCCACCCGATTCTTGCCGGCATCGCGCCCGGCACCCACGCCTATTTCGTCCATTCCTACGCGATGGCGTGCGCGCGGGCGGAGGACGTGCGCGCCACGGTGGAGTATGGCGGGCCGGTGACGGCGCTGGTCGCGCGCGACAACCTGGTGGGCACCCAGTTCCACCCGGAGAAGAGCCAGGCCGCCGGGCTCGCGCTGATCCGCAACTTCCTCGCCTGGCGCCCGTAGACGATGCCCCCCACCTCCGTCGGACGGCTCGAAAGCTTCGAGGGCACCGATCTCGGCGATCTGTGCGACGCGACCGAGACGGCGATCCTCGCGGGCGGCGGGTTCGGCTGGCTGCGCCCGCCGCCGCGCGACATACTGGAGCGGTACTGGCGCGGGACGCTGCTGGTGCCCGAGCGGATCGTGCTGGCCGGCCGGCTCGACGGGGTGATCGCGGGCTCGGTCCAGCTCGTCCGCCCGCCGCGCAACAACGAGGCGCAGGCCTTCGCCGCAACGCTCACCACCCATTTCGTCGCGCCCTGGGCACGCGGCCACGGGCTCGCCCGCGCGCTCGCCGTCGAGGCGGAGCTTGCGGCGCGGGCGGCGGGCTTCCGCTTCATCTTCCTCGACGTGCGCGAGACCCAGTCGGCGGCGATCGCGCTATACGAGTTGCTCGACTACGAGCGTTGGGGCGTCAACCCGAACTACGCGATGGTCGACCGCAAGATGGTGGCCGGCTACTACTATTCGAAGCGGCTGCGCCCGGCGCGCGGCGCCCCGACCCGGAAGGAAGAGCGTCCGTGATCGTGTTTCCCGCCATCGACCTCAAGGACGGGGTGTGCGTGCGCCTTTTGCGCGGCGAGATGGGCCGCGCGACCGTGTTCAACACGGACCCGGCGGCACAGGCGCGCGAGTTCGCCGCGGCGGGGTTCACCTGGCTCCACCTGGTCGATCTCAACGGCGCGATCGAGGGCCGGCCGGTGAACGCCGAGGCGGTGGCCGCAATCCTGGCCGCGGTCCAGGTGCCGGCCCAGCTCGGCGGCGGCATCCGCGACGTGCCGACGATGGAGCGCTGGCTCGAGGCGGGCGTGGCGCGGGTGATCCTGGGCACGGTCGCGCTGCAAAGCCCCGAGCTGGTGAAGGAGGCGTGCCGCCGCTTTCCCGGCCGCGTCGCTGTGGGCATCGACGCGCGCGGCGGGCGCGTCGCGGTCGACGGCTGGACCCGCACGTCCGATGTGCGCGCGCTCGACCTTGCCCTGAAGTTCGAGGACGCGGGCGTCGCCGCGATCATCTACACCGACATCGGGCGCGACGGCGCGATGGTGGGCGTCAACGTCGAGGCGACGGTCGACCTCGCCTTCGCGCTGACCACGCCGGTGATCGCGTCGGGCGGCGTCTCGTCTATCTCCGACCTGATCGAGCTCAAGAAGCACGAGGCGGCCGGCATCGCCGGCGTCATCTGCGGCCGCGCGCTCTATGACGGGCGCATCGCGCCGGCCGAGGCGCTGCGCGTGGCGGCGGGGTAGGGCGATGCTGAAGGTCCGCATCATCCCCTGTCTCGACGTGAAGGACGGGCGCACCGTGAAGGGCGTCAACTTCGTCGACCTGGTCGATGCGGGCGACCCGGTGGAGCAGGCGCGATTCTACGATGCCGAGGGAGCGGACGAGCTCTGCTTCCTCGACATCGCGGCCTCGCACGAGCGGCGCGACACCTTGTTCGACGTGGTGGCGCGCACCGCAGAGCAGTGCTTCATGCCGCTCGACCGTCGGCGGCGGCGTGCGCTCGGTCGAGGACATCCGCAAGCTGCTGCTCGCCGGCGCCGACAAGGTGTCGATCAACACCGCCGCGGTCGTCCGGCCCAAGCTGGTGCGCGAGGCGGCCGACAAGTTCGGCACGCAATGCATCGTCGTCGCCATCGACGCCAAATCGACCCGCACCGGGCGGTGGGAGATCTTCACCCATGGCGGGCGCAACCCGACGGGGCTCGACGCCGTCCTGTGGGCGAAGGAGATGGAGTCGCTCGGCGCGGGGGAGATCCTGCTCACCTCGATGGACCGCGACGGCACCAAGAAGGGCTTCGACGTGGCGCTGACCCGCGCGGTCGCCGACGCCGTCCGCGTGCCGGTGATCGCCTCGGGCGGCGTCGGCACGCTCAACCACCTAGTCGAGGGGGTGCGCGACGGCCACGCCTCGGCCGTGCTCGCTGCCTCGATCTTCCATTTCGGCACGTTCACCATCGCCCAGGCGAAAGCCCATATGGCGCGGGCGGGCCTGCCGGTTCGTGCTACGGTCGGGGTCGCATGAAAAAGCCCGCCGCCAGCCCGCAGGTGCTCGAACGGCTCGCCGCCACGCTCAAGGCGCGCCGCGGTGCCGACCCCGCCACGTCCTACACCGCCCAACTCCTCGCCGGCGGGCCAATGCTGATCGCCAAGAAGCTGGGCGAGGAAGGCGTCGAGGCCGCGCTGGCCGCCCAGTCGGGCGACGCCGACGCGCTGGTGCGCGAAAGCGCCGACGTGCTCTACCACCTGCTGGTCGCCTGGACCGCGGCCGGCATCGCGCCCGCCCAGGTGTGGGAGGAGCTGATGCGCCGCGAGGGGACCTCCGGCGTCGAGGAGAAACGCGCGCGGAAGAAGGGCTGAGCCATGGCCTACGACGACAACAACGTGTTCGCGAAGATCTTGAGGGGCGAGATCCCCAACAAGACCGTGTACGAGGACGAGCACGCCCTCGCCTTCCACGACATCAACCCGCAGGCGCCGGTGCACGTGCTGGTCATCCCCAAGGGTCGCTACGTCTCGTGGGTCGATTTCGCCCTGCACGCGACCGACGCCGAGATGGCGGGCTTCGTGCGGGCCGTAGGCAAGACGGCGGCGATGCTGGGGCTGGACGACGACGGCTACCGCCTGCTGGCGAACCACGGGCCGAACAGCCACCAGGAGGTGCCGCATCTGCACGTCCACATCTTCGGCGGCAGGCGGCTCGGCCCGATGCTGGCCGGCGGGCGCACGCCGCCGGGCGCGTGACGCTCGCGGCCATTCCTCCGTAGACGGATGAAATCCCCGCGCGCAGTCCCTATAATCGTCCTATAGATTGGAAACCCGCCACGCCCGGGCGGAAGGAGACGACCATGGCAACCAAGGATATCGAGCGTACCGCGGACCGCACCGCGCAGCTTCAGGTCATCATCGACGAGCTCGAAGGGCTCAACGGCGAGGCGCGCAACAAGGATCTGTGGATCCGCACCAAGTGGAATACGCCGACCCAGAAGCCGTGGCATTTGGGCGAGTCTGGCGCGCCGGGCGTCAAGCCGCACGGGCTCGCGCCGGACCATCGCCAGCCCGTGGCGCATCTGTGGAAATGGTCGGACATCGAGCCGTACCTCTTCACGCTGGCCGACCTGTGCCCGCTGGAGCTGACCGAGCGCCAGTCGGTGCTGCTGACCAACCCGGCCTTCGGCACGCAGGGGGTGAAGGTCTCCAATACCATCCGCGTCGCCATCTCGATCTACAAGCCGGGCGACGATGCGACGCCGCACCTGCACTCGCCGAACGCGAGTCGCACCATCCTCTCCGAATCCGGCGGTTATACGGTGGTCGAGGGCGAGCGCATCCCCGCCGACCGCGGTGATCTGATCCTCACGCCGAACGGCACCTGGCACCAGCACGGCAACGACGACAAGACGCCGGTCTACTGGGCCGACATCCTCGACTGGCCGCTGATGGATTTCCTCGGCTGCGTCGAGGTGCGCAACGACTACGAGAACGCGCCGAACGCGGCGCCCGAGCAGGGCTTCTCCGGCACGTTCTACGGCGGCGGCGGCATCAAGCCGCTGTTCTCGCCGTTCGGCCGCGGCTCGGGCGACAAGGTGACGCCGATGTTCCACTTCAAGGGCACCGACACGCGCGCCCGGCTGAACGCGTTGAAGGCCCACGACGGCGACCCGTACGAGGGCATCAACATCGAGTTCGTCGACCCGGTGAACGCGCGCCCCGTGTGGCCGACCTTCAGCTACCGCGCGCAGCTTCTGCGCCCGGACGAGAAGACGCGCCCGTTCCGCCACGCCGCCTCCGGCCTCTATTGCTGCCTCGAGGGCGAGGGCTATACCGAGGTCGAAGGCAAGCGGCTGGAATGGGGGCGGAACGACTTCTTCGTGATCCCGCCCTACGCCTGGCGGCGCCACGTGAACACCGGCAAGTCGGACGCCGTGCTCTACCTCGTCACCGACGCGCCGCTCTACAAGGCGGTCGGCCAGTACCGTGCCCAGGGCAAGGACGCCTCGGGCAGCATCATCGACCTCGGGCGGGAATAGCCGCCTCCGCCATCGCGAGGAGCGCAGCGACGAAGCAATCCAGGATCTCTGGATTGCTTCGCTTCGTTCGCAGTGACGGCGAGGTAATGCCCGCCTAATCCGCCTCGATGGGGTTGCGGAGCACCCCAACACCCGAGACCTCGACCGTCACCTCGTCGCCCGCCTTGAGCCACACAGGCGGCTTCAAGCGCGCGCCCGAGCCGGTCGGCGTGCCCGACGCGATCACGTCGCCGGTCTTGAGCGTCATGAAGGTCGAGAGGTACGAGATGATGTAGGCGAAATCGAAGATGATGTTCGCCGTCGTTTCGTTCTGGCGCACCTCGCCGTTCACCCTGGTGGTGATGCGCATGTCGCCGTAGCCCGACGCGAACTCGTCGGCGGTGACGATCCAAGGCCCGATCGCGCCGGTGGCGTCGAAGTTCTTGCCCTGGGTCACGTTGAACTGGCCGTGGCGCATCCAGTCGCGCACCGCGCCTTCGTTGACGCAGGTGAGCGCCGCGATGTGCGAAAGCGCGCTCTCGCGCGGGATGCGCCGCCCGCCCTGGCCGATGATCAGCCCGATCTCGCCCTCGTAGTCGAGCTGCTCGGATTCCTTGGGGCGGATCATCGGCCGGTTGTGGCCGGTCATCGATTCGGGCACGCGCAGGAAGACGCTGGGATAGGTGGTCTTTGCCACCTGCTCGTACTCCTGCGCCCGGTTGCCGTAGTTCACGCCGATGCAGATGATCTTCTCCGGGTACGGCACGGCGCGGAGATAGGCGATCTGATCGAGCCTGTAGTCGGCGGCAGCCCCCTTGGCGGCGGCCTGGGCCTTCTTCTGCGCGTCCGCGTTGAGGAGGTCGATCGTGCCGCGCGTTTCCTTCATGCGCGGGCCGAGGTCGATCACGCCGTTGCCGTCCACCAGCCCGAACGACGCCTTGCCGTTCGCCTCGAAGCTTACGAATCTCACCGGTCCGTCTCCCGATCCATTTGCGCCGGCGCATCCTAGCCGGAGGCGCGGCGCGGGGCTACTGCGCCACGACCGGCTCGGGAAGCTCCGAGGTGCAATGCGCGCAGCGCGTCGCCTTGGCCGGGATGGTCGAGAGGCAGTACGGGCAGTCCTTCGAGGTTGCTTCCGGGCTGGGCGGCGGCGGCTTCGCCTTCATCCGGTTGACGAACCGCACCAGCAGGAACACCGCGAAGGCGATGATGATGAAATCGATCAGCGTGTTGATGAATACGCCGTAATTGATCGTCGGCGCGCCCGCCTTCGTCGCGTCGGCCAGGTTCGCGTAATGGGTGCCGGACAGGTTGATGTAGAGCTCGGAGAAGTCGATCCCGCCGATCAGCAAGCCGATCGGCGGCATGATGATGTCCTTCACGAAGGACGCGGTGATCTTGCCGAACGCAGCGCCGACGACGATGCCGACCGCCAAGTCGAACACGTTGCCGCGCGCGGCGAAGTCACGGAACTCGCGGAGGAACCCCATGGCGTTAGCCCCGGACGCTACACCTTGCCCATCCGGTGCGGCGTGTGCGGATGGGAGTGGTCGTGCTGCAGATAGTGCTGGCGCAAGAGGTCCTTGCCGTAGTCGTTGCCGTTCGGCGTGCGCACCAGCGTGTGGATGTGGTCGCGCGTGTGGTGGTCATTCTCGTAGACGATGCCGGACTGGTGGTCGAACTCGATCAGGACCACCGGCGAGTGGACGCGGTAATAGAACGCGCTTTCCGTGTCGCACGGGCCGATCCAGGCGAACCAGGTGTCGTCGATCCGGTCCATCGCCTCGTCGAAGCGGATCTCGGCATGGCCCGGCCGGATGCGCCCCGTATAGAGGCGGATCAGCTCGACCAGACTGCCGCGCTGGCCCTTGTCGAGCTCGTCGTGGCGCAGCCCCTCGTACTTCATGACCATGTTGTCGCGGAACGCGGTGGCGTAGACGTCGAACGGCAAATCCATGCCGAGGGTCGCCGCCTTCTGCTGTTCGGGCGAGAGCGCGTTCATCAAGGCGAAGCCCTTCGCCTCCTCCTCCTGGAACACCGCGGTGCCGGCGTACTTGCCGCTCTCGGCGAGGACGGGCTCGGAGCCCATGAAGTTGGGCGTGAGCACGATCTGGTCGCCCAGCACAAAGCAGTTGATGATGAGGTGGTGCCCGTCGATCTGCCAGCCCCACGGCTCGGTCGCCGACGGCGTGCCATAGATGCTGAGCCAGTAGTACCACTCGCCATAGGCCTCGCTGCGGCCGGTCAGCTCGCGCACGTGCTCGTTGAGCTTCATCACGTCGCGCGCCAGCGTGAAGCCCGACGCGCTCATGCTTTCGCGCACCAGCGCCAAGGCCCGCGACCGCTGCTCGTCGGTCATCGTGTCGAGGCAGGCGCCATGGCGGAACAGGAAGACGTGGATGTTCGACCACAGCCGCCAGCTCTCGTCCTCGAGTGCGAAGGATGCGGCCTTCTTCTGGTCGGGCGTGAGCGAGTTCGAGGAAGGCCTTCGCCGCGTCGACCACCGGCTGCAGCGAGACGCCGGTGTGGGCGAGCTTGAATAAATCGGGCTCGGGCGTGCCGGTGGCGGTCAGCCCCTTCCACGGCTCCTTTGCTGCGCCCTGCGCGCGCTCGTACATCTGGCGCAGGAACCCCTGCTCCGGCAGGATCAGCCGCCGCGCCGAGTCGTCGCGCCGGTTCCTGAGACCGTACCGCGTCTTGACCGTCGCCATGACACCCTCCCTGGCCGTTCGCCGCGATGGTAGGACCGCCGCGGCCGCCCGGCAAGCGGCGGGCTATTTCTCCCCCGCGATCTTCACGCCGGCCGCCTGCTCGTAGCGGCGGATCAGCGTGCAGAGGTCCGCGTCCGCCTCGCCGGCTGCCACCGCCGCGTCGAGCACCTGGCGGGTGATCCGGCCCATCGCAAGTGGCGTGCCCGACGCCTCCGCCAGCCGCGACGCTAAGGTCACGTCCTTGTGCATCAGCCCGATGGTGAAGTTCTGGTCGAGCGTCCCGGTCAGGATGAAGCGCGGGAAGATCACCTCGGTGGTGAAGCTGCGGCCCGAGCTCTTTTGCAGGATCGCGACGCAGGTGGCGGGGTCGAGACCGTTCTTCACCCCCATCGCGACCGCCTCGAACACGACCAGCCGGTTGCCCGCCGAGACCAGGTTGTTCACCAGCTTCATCGTGTGCCCGGCGCCGACGCCGCCGGCATGCATCACGTTCGGGCTGACCTCTTCCAGCACGGGGCGGATGTGCGCGAACAGATCGTCCGCCGCCCCGACCATGATGGCGAGCGTGCCGGCCTCGGCCCCCATCGGCCCGCCCGAGACCGGCGCGTCGATCATCGCGCGACCGGTTTCGGAGAGGCGAGCGGCCATGTCGCGCGTCGCGGTCGGATCGCCGGTGGTCATGTCGACGACAAGTCCGCCCGGCTTCAGCGCCGCGGCGACGCCGGCGTCGAACAGCGCGCGGCGCACGTCCTCGGAGGTCGGCAGGCACAGCATCACCACGTCCGACCGTCGCGCCAGCTCCGCCGCGCTCGCGACCGGCTGCGCGCCCACGTCAGCAAGCGAAGCCATCGCCTCCTGCTTGAGGTCGTAGACCGCGAGCGGGCGGCGCGCCGCCAGCCGGCGTGCGATCGCGCCCCCCATCTTGCCGAGCCCGATGAATCCCACGTCCATTGCATCCCTCCCGCATTGACGGACATGATGGTTCGCCCGCACCCATAGCGAACGAGGCCGCCATGACGCTCAGCATCGGATATCTCTTGCCCACGCGCGAGACCATCATGGAGGGCCGGCCCGCCGCCCAGCCGCTGCTCGCGCTGGCCGAGCGGGCGGAGGCGCTGGGGTTCGACTCTGTCTGGGTGGGCGATTCGCTGCTCGCCCGGCCGCGCCACGAGCCGCTGACCCTCCTCGCCGCCGCCGCGGCGCGCACGCGCCGGGTGAAGCTCGGCACCGCGGTGCTGCTGCCCGCGATGCGCAATCCGGTGCAGCTCGCCCACGCCGCCGCGACGGTCGACCAGATAAGCGAGGGCCGGCTCATCCTCGGCGTCGGCATCGCCCAGGACCTGCCGCCGATCCGCGCCGAGTTCGAAGCTTCGGGCGTGGAGTTCGACAAGCGCGTCGGGCGGCTCCTCGAAGGGCTGCGGCTCTGCCGCGCGCTGTGGACCGGCCAGCCGGTCGACTGGGACGGGCGCTGGAAGGTGACGAAGGGCACGCTCGCCCCCACGCCGCACCGGCCGGGCGGGCCGCCGATCTGGGGCGGCGGCATGGCGCGCGGCGCGCGCGAACGCGCCGCCAAGAATTTCGACGCCTGGTTTCCCAACGGCCCGGACCCCGAGCGCTGGGCCACAGGGTGGCAGGAGGTGCGCACGCTGGCGAAGGAGGCGGGGCGCGATCCCGGCGCGATCCTCGGCGCAACCTATGTCACGCTCTACGTGGACGAGGACCGGGCGCTCGCCCAGGCGCGCGTCGACCGGTTCCTCGAGCAGTATTACGGCCAGCCGGCCGCCACGCTCCACCGCATCCACACCTTCTACGCCGGGCCGGCGGCGGGCGCCGCGGAATGGCTCGCCCGATACCGCGATGCGGGGGCGAGCCACGTGGTGCTGCGCATCGCCGGCGACCACGAGCGCCAGATGGAGGAGGTCGCGAAGCTGCTGGAAGGGCTGTAGTCCAGCTAACGACCGGCTCAATATTCCCTCTCCGCCCTTCAGGGCGGAGAGGGAGAATCTGGGCAAGCCGCGCCGCCGTCTTTTCGCCGTCAGGGAATCCGCTCCGCCGCCACGCCCGCGTCTTTGGCCGCGGCGACCATCTCGCCCCAGGTCGTGTCGTCGATCGGGATGCCCTCGGCGAGGCGGCGGGCCATCGAGATGCGCTCGGGCTCGCCCGCGACCAGGACGGAGTCGACGCCCGGCCGCGGCGGGGCGGATTTCACCCAGCCGATCAACCGGTCCATCTCGGCCCCGAGCCAGTCGGGCTCGGCCATCGTCGCGGGATCGAGCAGGATGGCGAACATGCCGTTCTGCACGCCGCGATTGGGCACGGCCTCGTGCATCGCCCCGGCGCCCGCCAGCACGCCCGCCAGAAGCTCGCACGCGACGGCGAGGCCCGACCCCTTGTGCTCGCCGAACGGCAGCAGCGCGCCGCCGCCGTCGGCCGGCGAGCGGCCGAAGAACGTGCCTGGCTGCGTCGAATCGCGGCCCTGGGCGTCGATGATCCAGCCGGCCGGCACCTCCTTCTTCTGGTTCAGCGCCACGCGCACCTTGCCCGCCGCGACGCGGCTGGTGGCGAAGTCGAGCACGAAGGGCGGCTTTCCGCCCTGGCCGGGGAAAGTGATGCAGATCGGGTCGGTGCCGAGCCGGCCGGCGATGCCGCCCCAGGGCGCGACGCGGCCGGGCACGATCAGCACGTTGACGAAAAAGATCGCGACCAGCCCGTCCGCGGCCGCCTGCTCGCCATAGGTGCCGACCCGGCCGACATGGTGGGTGTTGCGCAGCGCGAACACGCCAAGCCCGTTCGCCTTCGCCTGGTCCGCCGCCCAGGCGGTCGCGGCGCGGGCCATCATCTGCCCGTAGCCCTGTCCGCCATCGAACACGCCGATCGGGCCCATCTCCTTCACGGTGCGGAGCGCCACGTTGGGGCGCAAGTGACCGGCCTTGAGCGCCCGCACGTAGCTCGGGATCATGCCGACGCCGTGGCTGTCGTGGCCCTTCAGGTTGGCCTCGACCAGATGGCGCGCCACCTCGGCGGATTCCTCCGGCCCGCTGTCGCCGGAGGCGACGATGTCGGCGACGAAGCTCCGCAAGCGGTCGGCTTGGATGAGCATGATCCTCCCCCCATCGGTTTTCGCGATCCTAGCGGCCGGCCGCCGGGGCCGCCAGCCGCGCGAATTAAGCATGCGGGCCCCGGCCCGTTCGGCTTAGGATAGGGGTCCGGCGAGGCACATCCGGCGTTTGCGAACGGGCAAGGCAGGGGGCAAGCGATGGCACGGACTGCGACACGCGTTGCGGCGAAACCGCGGGCGGCACGGCGGACGGGCACGGGGCGGGGGGTGCGTACACTCGCCATCGACGTGGGCGGCACCGGCCTCAAGGCCGCGCTGCTCGACGCCAAGGGCGCGATGATCGGCGAACGCGTGCGCGTGCCGACGCCATCGCCCGGCCAGCCCGAGGCGATCGTCGAAGCGCTGGTGAAGCTGGTGGCGCCGCTGCCCGACTACCAACGCGTCTCGATCGGCTTTCCGGGCGTGGTGCGCGAGGGGATCGTGATCACCGCGCCCCATTTCGGCAACAACATCTGGCACGGCTTCCCGCTGGCCAAGACGCTGTCGGAGAAGCTCGGCAAGCCGGTGCGCCTTCTGAACGACGCCGACGTGCAGGGGTTCGGCGCGATCACGGGCGAGGGGTTCGAATTCGTGATGACGCTCGGCACCGGGTTCGGCACCGCGCTGTTCTACAACGGCCAGCTATTGCCGCACATGGAGTTCGCCCACTTCCCGACGCGCAAGAGGCACACGCTGAACCAGTGGCTCGGCAACGCGGCGCTCAAGGAGATCGGGAAGAAGAAGTGGAACGAGCGCGTCGCCGACACCATCGAGGCGTTCCGCACGCTGCTCAATTTCGACACGCTCTATATCGGTGGGGGCAACGCCAAGAAGCTCACCATCGAGCTGCCGCAGGACGTGAAGATCATCCCCAACGAAATGGGGCTGATCGGCGGAATCCGCCTGTGGCGCAACGGGGTGAAGCTGCCCGAGACGGGGGCGTAGCGGCAGCGTCAGAGCTCCGGGTCGGTCAGGCGGAACAGGCGCGCGCTGGCCGCGTGGCCGTAGCGTACCAGGAGACGGCGCTTCCGCGTCGGGTGGAGGGAGAGCGGCGGCGCCGGGCGGCGTACCGCCGCGCCGTACGCGTCGGCGACGATCAGCCCGCATTCGGCGGGCAGGATGTCGAACGGGAAGCCGACCGGCACGGCGAAGTAGAACCCCTCGCAATAGGGCACGTAGCCCTGCCACTTGCGGTCGGCGCGATAGTCGGCGCGGGTCGACTTCACCTCGCAGATCGCGATCTCGCCCGCCTCGCTCAGCGCCACCACGTCGGCACGCCGCCCCAAGGGCAGGCGGAACTCGGTCAGCGTGCCGTAGCCCATCGCGTCGAACATGCGGCGCACGCCGCGCACCACCTCGCGCGTCAGCCGCTCGGCCTCGCCGGGGGGCGGAGCCGGGCGCGGCGACGGAAATGGTGCGGGGCGCGGCGGCATCGGGGCGCGGAAACCAGTTCTTGACCTTTTGGGCGCAGTTTGCGACCAAGGATTCCAGCATGAATCGCGGCCAAAACAAAGCAGGAACAGACGGCCCCGACCTGGCGCGCCGGCGGGCGCTGGCGCGGCTCGGGCTGGGCGCGGCGGTCGCCTACGTCGCGCCAACGATCGTCCACCTCGACCGGTCGGCGAATGCCAAGGTGCGGCCCACGCCGTGCCAGGGCGATCACAGCAAGGGCAAAGGCAAGGGCGGCGGCGGCTGCCCGCCCGACTGACCGGCCGGCCGACCGCGCGGCCCATGACCGATCCCGCCGCGCTCGCCACCCTGTTCGCCCGCGCCGAGGCGCTGGTCGCCGAGGGGCGCGCCGGCGAGGCAGCGGAGGCCTACCGCCGCGTACTCGACGCCGCGCCCGACCATGTCGCGGCGCGGCGCGGGTTCGCCCGGGCACTCGGCGCGTCCGGCGACGACGCGGCGGCGCGCGACGCCGAGGCTGAGGCCGCGCGCATCGAAGCCGAAAATCTGGTCGCGGTCGGCAAGGCGGCGGCGACCTACGGCAAGACCGAGGCGGCGATCGCGAGCTACGAACGCGCGCTCACGCTCGTCCCCGACCTGCCCGAGGCGGTGTGGCATCTGGCCGAGGCGCTGCACGGCGCGGGTCAGCGCGCCCGCGCCCTCGCCACCTACCGGCGCTATCTCGCGCTCAGGCCGGGCAGCGCCGAGGCGACCCACATGATCGCCGCGCTGGGCGGCGCGCCCCGCCCCGACCGCGCGCCCGACCGCTATGTGGTCAGCCATTTCGACCGCTACGCCGAGGAGTACGACCGCTCGCTGGTCGAGGACCTCGCCTATCGCGGGCCGGAGCTCCTGTTCGAGGCGATGACGGAAATCATGCCCGGCGCGCGCGGGCTCGACATCGTCGATCTCGGCTGCGGCACCGGGCTTGCCGGCGCGCGCTTCCGCGCGATGGCGCGCACGCTGCGCGGCATCGACCTTTCGCCCGGCATGCTGGCGCGGGCGCGCGCACGCTGCCTCTACGACGCGCTTGACCAAGGCGAGATCTGCGCCGCGCTGGCCGCGTGCGACGCGACCTACGACCTTGCGCTCGCCGCCGACGTGTTCTGCTATCTCGGCGACCTTGCGCCGATGTTCGCGGCGGTCGCCCGCACGTTGCGCCCCGGAGGCCACCTCGCCTTCACGGTCGAGTGGCGCAAGGGGCCGGGCTGGCGGCTCGGCGGCGCCGGGCGCTATGCGCACAACCCCGCCTGGCTGCGCAAGACGGCGCAGGCGGCGGGCCTCGTCGAGCGCGCGCACCGCATGGCCACCTTGCGCACCGAATACGGAAGGCCGGTCGCGGGCTATGTCTCGGTCATGAGTCGCGGCGCCGTGCTATAGTGGCGGATCCCTACCGTGCGGAGGCGACGTGAACGACGTTCCGGCAAAGATCGTGGCGCAGGCCGAGGCGCGCACCCGCCTCAAGGCGATGATCGCGGTGCGCTGCATGAAGCGCGGCCAGTTCAAGCTTGCCTCGGGCGCGACCTCGACCTGGTATTTCGACATGAAGCCGGCGCTGATGGACCCGGAAGGGAGCTACCTCGTCGCGCGGCTGATGCTGGACGTGCTCGCCGACATCGAGGTCGACGCGGTCGGCGGGCTCGCCATGGGCGCCGTGCCGATCGCCGCCTCGATTTGCACGCTGAGCCACTCCTACGGCGCGAAGCCGCTCGCCGCCTTCTTCGTCCGCAAGGAGCCGAAGGAGCGCGGGACGGAGAAGCTCCTCGAAGGCAACCTTGCGCCCGGCATGACGGCGGTGGTGCTCGAGGACGTGACGACCACGGGCGGCTCCGCGATGAAGGCGGTCGCCGCGGTGCGCGAGTTCGGCGCGAAGGTCGACACCATCCTCTCGGTCCTCGACCGCCAGGAAGGCGCCGAGGCGAACCTGGCGAAGGACGGGCTCCGGCTCCGCTCGCTCTTCCAGCGCGACGATTTCGCGTAGGAAGCGGGGCGCGTCATGCGCCGGATGATCCTCTACCTCGTCGGCTGCGTCGCGGTGATCGCGGTCGGGCTCGCGATCTTCGCCTGGGCGGGCGGGTTCGCGACCACCGGGATGACCACCTCCGGCATCATCGCCATGATCGCGGGCGTCGTGCTCTCGTTCGCGCTCGCCATCGGGCTGATGGCGCTGGTGTTCTACTCGAACCGCTCCGGCCGCGACGAGCAGGCGAGCCGCCACGAGGGGCCGGACGACCGCCCGTGACGCGGGAACGCGCGCCCGTCCGGTCCGTTGGGCAGGCATGGCGACGGAGTTGGACGAGGGCGCGCATATCGCGGCGCTCAAAGGCGATCCCGAAAAGACCGCGCAGCGCTTCGTCAGCGCGCGCGGGCCTGCCCGGCCTCGCCCGTGCCGCCGCCGGGTGCACCGCCTGCGACCTCTACGAACGCGCGACCCAGACCGTGTTCGGCGAGGGGCCGACGGACGCGCGGGTCGTGCTGATCGGGGAGCAGCCGGGCGATGCCGAGGACCGGGAGGGCCACCCGTTCGTGGGGCGTGCCGGCCGCCTTCTCGACAAGGCGATGGCGGACGCCGGCATTGATCGCAGCCGCGCCGACATCACCAACGTGGTGAAGCACTTCAAGTGGATCGTGCGCGGCAAGAAGCGCATCCACAACAAGCCCAACGCCATCCAGATCGAGGCCTGCGCGCCCTGGCTCTAGGCCGAGCTCGACCGGATCCGGCCGGCCGCCATCGTCTGCCTCGGCGCGACGGCGGCCAAGGCCGTGCTCGGTGCGCAGGTCCGCGTCACGAAGGAGCGCGGCAAGCCGCAGGATTCCGGCCTCGCCCCCTGCGTGATCGCGACGGTCCACCCTTCGTCGCGCCTCCGCATGCCCGACCGGTCGAAGTTCGACGCCGAATACCGCCGCTTCGTCGCCGACCTCGCCGTCGCGGCGAGGGCCGCGAAGGGGTAGGAGTCGCGCCCGCCAGTCCTACCAGAGCGGCTTGTGCGCCCGGCAGTGCGCCTGGATTTCCGTCGCCGCGCTCAGCACGATCGTCGTGATCTCCGACGAGGTATGGCCGACTTGGTTCGAGGCGAATTCCTGTCTGCGCTGATCTGCGGCCTGCACTAGGCAACGCGGCGCCCGGCCGCGCGCCGCGCCCGGCGGGCTGACGGAAGGACTGACCCATGGCCACCAGAAGGCCCTATCCCGATCCGGTCGCCCCGGCCGCCGTGGCCGACGGCAGGACCGTCTCCCATCTCGACTGGGGCGCCATCATCGCCGGCGCGGTGCTGGCCTCGGTGGTCTCGCTCGTGCTGCTCGCCTTCGGAGCGGCGATCGGGCTCTCGATCGCCTCGCCCTATCCCGGGGAGGGGACGTCAAGCACCGGCTTCCTGGTCGGGCTTGCCCTATAGCTGGTGTGGGTGGTGGTGTCGAGCTTCATGGCCGGCGGCTACCTTGCCGGGCGCATGCGCCGGACCGTCGGCGACGCCACCCCGCACGAGGTCGAGGTGCGCGACGGCGCGCACGGGCTCGTGGTCTGGGGGCTCGGCGTGCTGATCGCGGCGGTCCTGGGTGCGTCCGGCGTTGCGGGAATCGTCGGGGTGGGCGCCGCCGCCGGCACCCAACCCTATGGCGATACCGGCCCGATCGGCATGGCGGTCGACGCCCTGTTCCGTCCCGCGGGACTGGCCCCGGCCGCCACCGCCGGGACGCCGGGTGCGGCCGCCACTGCACCTCCGGCCGCGGCCGACGGCGGACCGCCCGCCACCGCGACGGCTCCTGGCGCGGGCGCTGCGGGTCCGGCCGATATCGCCCGGACACGCGAGGCCAAGCAGGAGGTCGGGCGCATCCTCACCGCCGACACGCTGCGCGGCCAGCTCCCCGCGGGCGACCGCAGCTACCTGATCCGGCTGGTGGCGCAGCGCACCGGGCTTCCCCCGGCCGAGGCCGAGCGGCGCATGACCGAGGTGCTGGGCGAGGCGCGCCATAAGGCCGACCAGGCCCGCCAGGCGGGGGTGATCGGCGGGTTCCTCGCGGCCGCCACGCTCTTCGTCGCCGCCGCGGCCGCCTGGTGGGCGGCCAGCAATGGCGGCCGACATCGCGACGAGAACATGGAGTTCCGCGGCTTCTTCCGCCGCCGGGCGTAGGCGCAACGTCGACTGGTTGCGCTTCGGCCGCGGCCAAAGCGGCGTGGTCGCCGGATTGCGCTGCCGGCGGCGGCTGAAACGCAGGGTGGGCTCCGGCCGTGCCTTGACTCGTCCCCTGCCCGCGCCTAGGTTCCGGCCACCCAAGGCATTCGGCCGTTTGTAGCGCCCCAGGGTGTCCGCCGGTCCGCGCGTTGCGTGCACCGGCGCCGTTGGTATTTGGAACAGGCCCATGTTCGAGTCCCTGAGCGGCAAGCTCGGCGAGGTGTTCGACCGGCTGCGCAAGCGCGGCGCGCTGACGGAGTCCGATGTGAGCGAGGCGCTGCGCGAGGTCCGCGTGGCGCTCCTGGAGGCCGATGTCGCGCTCGAGGTGGTCAAGGAGTTCGTCGACCGCGTGCGCGAGAAGGCGGTCGGCGCCGAGGTGCTGCGCTCGGTCACGCCGGGCCAGATGGTGGTCAAGATCGTCCATGACGAGCTTGCCGCCATGCTGGGCGAGGATTCGGACGGCATCGTGCTGCGCTCGACCCCGCCGGTGCCGATCCTGATGGTGGGCCTCCAGGGCTCGGGCAAGACCACCACCGCCGCCAAGATCGCGCTGCGGCTCAAGGACCGCGACAAGAAGAAGGTGCTGATGGCGTCCTTGGACGTGCAGCGCCCGGCCGCGCAGGAGCAGCTCGCCATCCTCGGCCGCCAGGCCGGCGTCGAGACGCTGCCCATCGTCGCCGGCGAGTGGCCGGCGATGATCGCCGCGCGCGCGATGGACACGGCGCGGCGCGGCGGGTTCGACGCGGTGATTCTGGACACCGCCGGGCGGCTGCATATCGACGACGCGCTGATGAGCGAGGCCGCGCAGGTGCGCGACATCGCGAAGCCCGCCGAGACTCTCCTGGTCGCCGACGCGATGACCGGCCAGGACGCGGTCAACGTGGCCAAGGCGTTCGACGAGCGGGTCGGGCTGACCGGCATCGTTCTCACCCGCGTCGACGGCGACGCGCGCGGCGGCGCGGCGCTTTCGATGCGCGCGGTCACCGGCCGGCCGATCAAGCTGATCGGCGTCGGCGAAAAATTGGATGCGCTGGAGCCGTTCCACCCCGAGCGCGTCGCCTCGCGCATCCTCGGCATGGGCGACGTCGTGTCGCTGGTCGAGAAGGCCGCCGAGACCATCGAGCAGGAGGAGGCGGAGAAGCTTGCCGCCAAGCTCGCCAAGGGCCAGTTCGATTTCGACGACATGGCCTCGCAGCTTCGCCAGATCCGCCGCATGGGCGGCATGGGCGGCATCATGGGACTGCTGCCCGGCGTCGCCAAGGCGAAGGCCCAGCTCGCCAATGCCAGGATCGACGAGAAGATGCTTGCCCGCCAGGAGGCGATCATCGGCTCGATGACCAGGACGGAGCGGCGCAAGCCCGAGATCATCAAGGCCTCGCGCAAGCGCCGCATCGCCGAGGGCTCCGGCACCACGGTGCAGGAGGTCAACCGGCTGATGAAGCAGCAGATGGAGATGGCCCGCGTGATGAAGCAGGCGAAGAAGCTGGGCCAGAAGGGACTCGCGCGGCACGGGCTTTCCGCCCTGTTGCCGCAACGCTAGACGCGAACCGAGGAGGAAGATTTCATCTCATGTCACTGACCATTCGGATGTCCCGCGGGGGCGCAAAGAAGCGGCCCTTCTATCGCATCGTGGTGGCGGATTCGCGGAGCCCGCGCGACGGCCGCTTCATCGAGCGGCTCGGCACCTACAACCCGATGGTGCCGAAGGACCACCCCGACCGCGTGACCCTGAACGCCGACCGCATCAAGCACTGGCTGGCCTCGGGCGCGCAGCCGTCGGACCGCGTCGCCCGCTTCCTGGGCGCGGCCGACCTGGTGCCGGCGCGCCGGATCCCGAGCCAGACCAAAAAGAGCCAGCCGCGCAAGCGGGCGCAGGAGCGCATGGCCGCCGAGGCTGAGGCGCGCGCGAAGGCCGAGGCTGAGGCGCGCGCGAAGGCCGAGGCTGAGGCTGCCGCCCCGGCCCAAGCCGCCGCGCCGGCGGAAGCGCCCGCGGAGGCGCCCGCCGAGGCCCCGCCCGACGCCCCAGCCGAAGCCCCGGCCGGGGAGGCAGAGAACGGCTAGCAACGACCGCGCGGGCGATGGCAACGCCCGCGTCTGCGTCGGCGCCATCGCCGGCGCCCACGGAGTGAAAGGCATCGTGCGGATCAGGAGCTACACGGCAGAGCCCGAGGACATCGCGTCCTACGGCCCGGTGACGGACGAGGCGGGGCGCCGCTTCGCGCTTTCCGTCGTCGGCCAGGCGCGTGGCGCCGTGCTGGCGCGCATCGCGGGCGTCGACGACCGCGACGCGGCCGAGGCGCTCAAGGGCGTCCGGCTCTATGTCCCGCGCGCGGCCCTGCCCGAGACCGCGCCCGGCGAGTACTACCACGCCGACCTGATCGGGCTTGCCGCCGTGCTGGCCGACGGTACCGAGGTCGGCACCGTCGCCGCGGTCAACGATTTCGGCGCCGGCGACGTGCTGGAGGTGGCGCGGCCCGGCGCGCGCGCGCTCCTGCTGCCCTTCACCGCCGAGGCGGTGCCCGAGGTGGATATCGCGGCAGGTCGCATCGTCATCGCGCCGCCGGAGGAGACGGGCGGAGTCGAGGGGGGCGAAGAATGACCGCCCCCGTCTGGACCGCGCGCGTGCTGACGCTGTTCCCGGCGATGTTCCCGGGGCCGCTCGCCTATTCGCTGGCGGGGCGGGCGCTGGAGGACGGCGTCTGGGCGCTGGAGACGGTGGACATCCGCGACTATGCGCGCGACAAGCACCGCACCGTCGACGACGAGCCGTTCGGCGGCGGGCCCGGCATGGTGATGCGGCCGGACGTGCTGGATACGGCGATCGCCGGCGCGGCCGTCGCGGGCGCGCCGCTGATCTATTTCAGCCCGCGCGGGAAGCCGCTCGACCAGGGGCGGGTGCGCGAGCTTGCGGCCGAGCGCGCGGTGACTTTGGTCTGCGGCCGGTTCGAGGGCGTCGACGAGCGCCTGTTGGAGGCGCGCGGGATGGAGGAGATCTCGCTCGGCGACTTCGTGCTGTCGGGCGGCGAGCCCGCGGCCATCGCGCTGATCGACGCCTGCGTGCGGCTGCTGCCGGGCGTGGTCGGCGCCGCCAAGTCGCTGGCGGAAGAGAGTTTCGAAGAGGGGCTGTTGGAGTACCCCCACTACACGCGGCCGCAGGACTGGTGCGGCCGTGCGGTGCCCGAGGTGCTGCTATCGGGCCATCACGAGAAGATACGGGCGTGGCGCCGGCACGAGGCCGAGCGGCTCACCCGCGAGCGGCGCCCCGACCTCTGGGCGCGCTACGTCGCAACGCAGGGGATGCGCGAGGAGTAGGTCATGAACATCATCCAGGACATCGAGAAGCGCGAGGCCGCCAAGGTCGCCGCCGCCCGCGAGGTGCCGGCCTTCGAGCCCGGCGACACGGTGCGCGTCAACATGCGCGTCGTCGAGGGCACGCGCGAGCGCGTCCAGGCCTTCGAGGGGGTGGTGATCGCCCGCTCCGGTGCGGGGCTGAACGAGTCGTTCACCGTGCGCAAGATCTCGTACGGCGAAGGGGTGGAGCGCGTGTTCCCGCTGTTCTCGCCGCGCATCGCCTCGATCGAGGTGGTCCGGCGCGGCCGGGTCAGGCGCGCCAAGCTCTATTACCTGCGCGGCCGCACCGGCAAGCGCGCGCGCATCGCCGAGCGCACCACGACGCGCGGCGCCGAGGCCGCGACAGCCGCCGAGGCGGGCGAGGAGATGTTCGACGCCGGCCCCGCCCCCGAGGCCCAGGCGAAGGAAGGGAAGTAGACGCGAAGGAGTGCGTAAGATGGCCGAGCCGAAGACCCTGTTCGACAGGATCTGGGAAAGCCACCTGGTCGACCGCCAGCAGGACGGGACGTGCCTGATCTGGGTCGACCGCCAGATCATCCACGAGATCACCTCGGCCCAGGCGTTCGACGGGCTTCGCATCAGCAAGCGCAAGGTGCGCCACCCCGACGCACAGCTCTGCGTGCCGGACCACAACGTGCCGACCGCGAACCGCGCCGGCGGCATCGCCGACGAGGAGGCGCGCATCCAGATCGAGGCGCTGAAGAAGAACGCGGCCGAGTTCGGCTTGCCCTACATCGACATCATGGACGACCGCCAGGGCATCGTGCATGTGATCGGGCCGGAGCAGGGCTTCACCCAGCCGGGCCTCGTCATCGTCTGTGGCGATTCGCACACCTCGACGCATGGCGCGTTCGGCGCGCTCGCCTTCGGCATCGGCACGTCGGAGGTGGAGCACGTGCTGGCGACCCAGACGCTGATCCAGGCGCCGGCGAAGAACATGCGCATCGCCATCGACGGCGCGCTGCCGCCCGGCATCACCGCGAAGGATTTAATCCTCAAGATCATCGGCACCATCGGCACCGCCGGCGGCACCGGCCACGTCATCGAATACACCGGCCAGGCCGTGCGCGACCTCTCGATGGAGGGCCGCATGACCATGTGCAACATGTCGATCGAGGCGGGCGCGCGCGCCGGCTTGGTCGCGCCCGACGAGAAGACGTTCGAGTACGTCAAGGGCCGGCCGATGGCGCCCAAGGGCGCGCAGTGGGAGCAGGCGCTCGCCTACTGGAAGACCCTGCCGTCGGACGAGGGGGCGAAGTACGACACCGAGGTCGACGATCCCGGTCTCCGACATCCCGCCGCAGGTGACCTGGGGGACGAGCCCGCAGGACGAGCTGCCGATCACCGCTGCGGTGCCGGACCCGGAGGCGGAGACCGACGAGTATCGCCGCCGCGCCATCGCCCGCTCGCTGGAGTACATGGGCCTAAAGGCCGGCACGCGCCTCACCGACATCAAGGTGGACAAGGTGTTCATCGGGTCCTGCACCAACTCGCGCATCGAGGATCTGCGCGCTGCCGCCGCCATCGCCAAGGGCCGCAAGGTCGCCGACGGCGTCTACGCCATGGTCGTGCCGGGCTCGGGCCTGATCAAGCACCAGGCGGAGGCCGAAGGGCTCGACAAGATTTTCCGCGAGGCGGGGTTCGACTGGCGCGAGCCGGGCTGCTCGATGTGCATCGCCATGAACGGCGACATGCTGCAGCCGGGCGAGCGGTCGGCCTCGACGTCCAACCGCAATTTCGAGGGCCGCCAGGGCCCTGGCGGGCGCACGCATCTTATGAGTCCGGCCATGGCCGCCGCGGCGGCGATCGCCGGCCACCTCGCCGACGTGCGGGAGTACAACTAGGAGCGGGTCAGATGGAAAAGTTCGACAGGCTGGAAGGCGTCGCGGCGCCGCTGCCGCTGGTCAATTGCGACACCGACCGGATCATCCCGGCGCGCTTCCTCAAGACCATCAAGCGCACCGGGCTCGGCATCAATCTGTTCCGCGACATAAGGTTCAACCCGGACGGGTCGGAGAAGCCGGACTTCGTGCTGAACAAGCCGGCCTATCGCAACGCGAAGGTCCTGGTCGCCGGGCCCAATTTCGGCTGCGGCTCGTCGCGCGAGCACGCGCCCTGGGCGCTGATGGATTTCGGCATACGTTGCGTGATCGCGCCCGACTTCGCGGACATCTTCTACAACAACGCCTTCAAGAACGGCATGCTGCTGATCAAGCTGCCGCAGAAGGACGTCGACGCGCTGATGAAGGACGCCGAGCTCGGCGCCAACGCGCGGCTGACCGTCGACCTGCAGAAGCAGGAGATCACCCGGCCCGACGGAAGCGTGATCAAGTTCGATATCGACGCGTTCAAGAAGCTCTGCCTATTGAACGGGCTCGACGACATCGGCCTCACGCTAAAGAAGGAGGACAAGATCGCCGCCTTCGAGGCGAAGAACGCCGCGGCGCAGCCCTGGCTCCGGGGCCACGTGCGGGTGTGAGACGTGGGCGATTGACGCTCAGTCCGGCCGCGGCATAGGATTTCACGGCCGACCGGCGGAAAGCACGACAAGAACGGTGCCGGCGGCCCGCGCGGGCTGAAAGAGGCATCGGTCATGGCGCACGAATCGTCGCACTCGGCGGGGCTGGGACGCATCGCGGCACCCGACCGCGAGCCCTTGAAGGTCAACGTCTTCGAGTTCATGCGTGCGACCGGCGGCAAGTTGCTGCCGCTCTTCCCCTTTCTCGACGCGGGTTCGATGGTGCCTGCCGCCGCGCTCGCCTGGGGGCGGGAGGGCGGGCGCTACGGCAGCTTCATCCACACCAATTCGCAGGACGAGGTGGTGATCGTGTTCGCCTCGGACGGCACGCCCGGCCGGTCGGGCACCGGTATGGCGCGCGCCGGCAACAAGACCCATCCCGTCGGGCCGTTCTTCGACGATCCGGACAACCCGGAGCGGTTCGGCCTGTTCACCATCACCCAGCGCCAGCCCGAGACCGGCGCGGCGAAGGAGAGCGTCTGGCTCCTGTGCGAGGGATGCAAGAAGGAGATGGTGCGCGTGACGTTCGAGGTGACGCCCCCGCCGCGCGGCCGCCAGGAGGCCGAGCTCGGCCCACATGCGCCGTTCGAGACGATCCCGCGCTCGGCGGACGCGTTCCGGTCGTTCAACGCGAACCTCACCTGCCCGAACTGCGGCCACGTCAACCCGCCCTTTCCGGAGGAGCGCTGGCGCATCGTCGACTATGCCGAGCAGACGGCGGTCGTCCGCCGGGCGCGCGAGGTGCTGACCGCCACCGAGGCGGTGTTCGCCAAGGGCGCGCCGGGCGGTGCCGGCGGGCAGCGGCGTTGACGCGATGCCCGGCAAGCCGGTCCAGACCTTCGCCGCCGCGCCCGCCGCCGGCAATTACGGCGAGATGCCGGTTCTCGCGCCCGACATCGACCCGCAGCTCTTCCTCAGCCGCAACGACCGGCCGCAGCCCTTCTGGCTGATCTGCCAGAAGGACAGCGTCCTGGTGCAGATGTCCGGGCGCGGCCGGCTTGAATTCGTGGCGGGGCCGGCGCGCTACTACACGATGCAGGTCGGCGACTTCGCTTATGTGCCGGGCGGGCTTGCGCACCGCTACGTGCCCGACGCACCCAGCGTGCAGTACCGCTACAAGGCGCGCAAGTCGGGCCTCGAGTCCATCGCGTGGTACTGCGCGTGCGGGGCCGAGGTGGCGCGCCACACGTTCGACACGGCAAAGACCCTGCCGCAGGAGGGCTATGACGCCGGGTGCGCCTGGTTCAACGCGGATGCCGGGAACCGCCTGTGCCCCGCGTGCGGAGCGGCGCATGCTTCGGCCGACACGGAGGGCACCCGCTGGCCCGAGCTCGCCGCCGGGATCAAATCCGGCGCGATCTGAAGACTCGCACGCCACTAAGCCAGACGTAGCGCGGGGTGCTCACGCCTTGTCGGCAGTCGCCGCAGGTTCGCGCGCCGCGGCGAGGTCGCGGCCCGCCATCTTCTCGAACGACTTCTTGATCTGGGCGAGCTCGTCCTCGGTCATATCCTCCAGCGTCATCAGCCGGTTGCGCGCCCCCGCGTTGATGCGGATCAGCTCGTCGAGCTTGAGCTGGATCGCCGCCGTGTCGCGAGTTCTGGGTGTTCTGAATCAGGAACACCATCAGGAAGGTGACGATGGTCGTGCCCGTGTTGATGACGAGCTGCCACGTGTCCGACCAGCCGGCGAGGGGCCCGGTCACCGCCCAGACGACGATGATCAGAACCGCCGCCACGAATGCTGTGCGGCCGGCCCGACTGGTGCGCCGTCGCCACCGCGAAGCGCGAGAACAAGTCGCCCTTTCGGTTGTCCCTCATCGAACGCACCCGATACTGCCACGACTCGGGATAACGCCCGGCGGAGGGTTCGGTTGCGCTGGGGCTCCGATGCCCCGGAAAGGTTGCGACGTGGGGCTACGCCGCCTTGGCGCTGCCCCACAGCTCCTTCGACGCGATGCGGGCGCCCTCGGCCAGGGATTCGAGCTTTGCCCACATGATCGAGGGGTGGACGCGCCGGTGCGCCGGCGCCTGGGCGAAGCCGCAATCGGTCGAGCCGATGACGTTCTCGCGCCCGACGACGCCCGCGTAGCGCACGAGCCGCTGGGCCACCAGCTCGGGGTGCTCGACCACGTTGGTCGCGTGGCTGATGACGCCGGGGACCAGGATCTTGCCCGCGGGCAGCTTCACGTCCTTCCAGACGGCCCATTCGTGCTCGTGGCGCGGGTTTGCGCCCTCGATCACGTAGGCCTGCGCCTTCACCTTGAGGATCAGGTCGACGATGTCCTTGAGCGGCACGTCGGTCACGTGCGGGCCGGGCCAGCTACCCCAGCACACGTGATAGCGCACCTTCTCCTCCGGGATGCCTTCGAGGGCATAGTTCATCGCCTCGATGTGCATCGCCACCCACTTGCGATAGTCCTCGAACGTCTCGGGCGGCACCATGCGGTCGTAGGTGACGGCAGCGCGCGCATCGTCGAGCTGCACGATCAGGCCGGCATCGGTGATGGTCTTGTATTCCACGCGCATCGCGTCGGCGATGGCGGCGACGCATTCCTCGTCGGTCTTGTAGTACTCGTTCTTGCGATCGGGAATGACCGAGGCCGGCGCGGCGACCGGCAGGAAGCCTTCCTTGACGTTCGCGGCCTTGAGCGCCGCCTTGAAATTGTCGATGTCGGTCTGGAGCGCCGCCTGGCCGGTATACTTGATCGGGCCGGTGCAGACGGGCTGGAAGCTCCCCATCGCGCGCGACGGGTCAGCGGCGTCCATCTCGGCATAGAACTCGGCGAAGCGGGTGCGGTCGGCGCCCTTGGCGTAGGGGTCGGTCCCGACAGGATGGCGCTCGAAGCCGGAGAGGCGCTCCAGCACGTATTGCGACCAGCTTCCCAGCTTGCCGTACTCGCCGTCCGACGGGATATCGATGCCGGTCTCGGCCTGCTGGCGCACCACCTTGGCGACCTCCTCGGTCAGCACCTTGGCGAGCTGGCCCTTGTCGTAGGGCTCGCCCCTGATGTGCTTCCGCACCAGATCGAGAAGGGCAGGCGGGCGGATCAGGCTGCCGACATGCGAGGTGAGAATCCGGTCGGTCGAGCGATTCATGTCGGGCCTCCATCGTGGGGGAGCGGCAACTAACCACACGCGTCGGGACGGGTCAAATGGGCTGGTCCCCACCGGCCCCAGCGGCTAAATTCCGCGCCTCTTTCCCAACCCACGGATGCGAGACATGGCCGCGAACAGGAAAGTCTTGATGCTGCCCGGCGACGGGATCGGCCCCGAAGTGATGGGCGAGGTCCGCCGCATCGTCGGCTGGATGGACAAACGCCGCCATGTGGGGTTCGACATCGAGGAGGGGCTGGTCGGCGGCTGCGCCTACGACAAGGACGGCGTCGCCATCACCGACGAGACGATGGCCCGCGCGATGGCGGCCGACGCCGTTCTGCTAGGCGCGGTCGGCGGGCCGAAATGGGACAAGGTGCCGTTCGCCGTCCGGCCCGAGGCGGGGCTGTTGCGGCTGCGCAAGGATCTCGAGCTGTTCGCCAATCTTCGCCCGGCCATCGTGTTTTCGGCGCTCGCCGAGGCCTCGACCTTGAAGACCGAGATCGTCGCTGGGCTCGACATCCTGATCGTGCGCGAGCTCACCGGCGGCGTGTATTTCGGCGAGCCGCGCGGCATCGAGACCTTGCCGAACGGCGAGCGGCGCGGCATCAACACCCAGGTCTACACCACGTCGGAGATCGTGCGGGTCGCGCGCGTCGCGTTCGACCTCGCGCGGCTCAGGGGCAATCGGCTCTGCTCGGTGGAGAAGTCGAACGTGATGGAATCGGGCCTCCTGTGGCGCGAGGAGGTGCAGAAGCTGCACGATGCTGAATATCCCGACGTCCAGCTTTCGCACATGCTGGCCGACAATTGCGGCATGCAGCTCGTGCGCAACCCCAAACAGTTCGACGTGATTGTCACCGACAATCTGTTCGGCGACATGCTGTCGGACGTGGCCTCGATGCTCACCGGCTCCTTGGGCATGTTGCCTTCGGCCTCGCTCGGCGCCGCCGACGCGACGGGCCGCCGACGCGCGCTCTACGAGCCGGTGCACGGCTCGGCGCCCGACATCGCCGGCCAGTCGAAGGCCAACCCGCTGGCTATGATCCAGTCCTTCGCCATGATGCTGCGCTACTCGTTCGAGATGGGCGAGGACGCGGACCTGGTGGAGGCGGCGGTGCGCGACGTGCTGGACGCGGGGCTTCGCACCGGCGACATCATGCAGCCGGGCAAGACCCTCGTCTCCACCACCCAGATGGGCGAGGCGGTGGTCAAGGCGCTGGACAAAAGGGCGGCGTAGGGGCCCCGCTGCCGCCGTGCGGTTATCTCTGCTGGCGGCGCCAGCGCTCGACCACGCGGTTGATGAAGTTCCCGACATCCAGGTCGACCTCCCAGGCGAGCGGGAAGTTGACCGAGGCGCTGCGCGGCCGGAATTCTTCCTCCAGATCGCGGAAGCGGATGCGCATCGGGTGCGTCACGCCCTCGCCGATCACGACCGCCTCCTGAAGGCGGAGCGCCGGCAGGGTGTTCAACAGCGCCGACGCGCTTTCCGGCAGAGTGGCGCGCACGAAGCGCAAATCCTTCTCGCTCGCCATGCGAAGCGCGAACACGGTGGAGCATTGCGACAGGACGGCTTCCGAGATTTCCGACGGGCGCTGGCTGACCAGGCACAGCGATACGCCGTACTTGCGGCCTTCCTTGGCGATCCGGGCCATGGCGCGGCGCGTCGGCTCGAACCCCGCCTCCTCGTCGGCCGGGATGTAGCGGTGGGCCTCGTCGCAGACCAGAAGCACGGGGATCAATTCGGTCCGGTCGCTCCACAGCGCGAAATCGAACACGAGCCGGCACAGCAGCGAGACCACCACGTTCATGATCTCGGAGGGGATGGAGGACACTTCGAGCACGGTGACCGGCTTGCCGTCGACCGGGATGCGCAACAGGCGCGAGATGATCTGCGCCAGGTTGTCGCGCACGGTGAGGCCGCCACCGAACATGAAGGCGTAGCGTCGGTCGGCCTGCAGCGCCTCGATGGAGGCGATCAGGCGTTGAAAGGGCTGGGCGCCGTCCGGCTTGTCGAGCTTGCCCATGCCATCGGACAGACGCTGCATGATGCCCGACAGGCGGTAGGGCACGGGCGTATCCACGGTGATCAGCGGCGCGTCCGGCCCGCTTCCGGCGAATTCCCGCTTCGCGGCGGTAATGATGTCCTTGAGGATGCCCGCTTCGCGCGACCGGGCGATCGGGTCGCGCGAGCACATGACCTCGCAGATCTCTTCGAACGTAAGAAGCCAGTAGGGAAGCTGCAGGTTCTGGATGGTGACCAGCTCGCACATGTCGCCGAACGCCGTGGCGTACTCGCCGTGCGGGTCGATCAGCAGCACGTGGCCGTTGGGATGGGCCTTCAGAAGCTCGCGCAGGATGAGCGTCACCGTGCAGGACTTGCCGGATCCGGTGGTGCCCAGGATCGCGGAATGCTTGCACAGGAATTCCTGCGAGATGAGATAGGCGGGCTGCGTCGAATCCTGGTAGAGCCGCCCGATCTCGAGGTGCCAGGAATCCGGCCGCGCGTAGATCACCGCCATGTCGGCGTGGCTCGCCGCGTAGACGGGCGCGCCGAGCACCGGGTAGGTCGAGACGCCGCGGGTGAAACGGGGCGCGCCATCCGCCCCATCGTTTTGCATCTCGCCGAACAGCTCGATCTCGACGACGGCGTGGCTTTCGCTGCCGCCGCTCGCGATCTCCAGCTTCACCGAGTCGATGAAGCCGAACGTGGCCGTGCCCTGCTCGGTGTCGACCCGCACGATCGCGCCGATCTGCCCCTCGCGATAGGCGTCCGTTTCGACCCCGTCCCTGTCCCTGTCGGCCAGCATGCAGGCGCAGCGACAGCCCGAGATGGAAGTGACGCGCCCGATCCGGCGCGCATCCGTGGCGGCGTCCGGCCGCTCGGCGACCGCACTGTGAGTGTCCATGCTCCCGCCCTTTCGCTCCGTCGCGACAAGACTGCCCGACCAGCCTTAACATTCTGTTCGCGGTTCGCGGCCGGGCTGGCGTCACGACGCCAACCCTTGATTCCGGGCGGGGGCGCGCGTAATTCAGAGGCGAACCAAGGAGTTCCCCATGGGCTATAGAGTCGCGGTGGCGGGTGCCACCGGCAATGTCGGGCGCGAGATCCTGTCGATCCTCGCCGAGCGGAAATTTCCCGCCGACGAGGTGATTGCGCTCGCCTCGGAGCGGTCGATCGGCCGCGAGGTCTCGTTCGGCGACAACAAGGTGCTGAAGGTGAAGAACCTCGCCGATTTCGACTTCGCCGGCGTCGACATCTGCCTCTCCTCGCCTGGCGCCAAGGTCTCGGCGGTCCATTCGCCGCGCGCCGCCGCCAAGGGCTGCGTGGTGGTCGACAACACCTCGCAATTCCGCATGGACCCCGACGTGCCTCTGGTCGTGCCCGAGGTGAACCCCGACGCCCTCGCGCGCTACGCCAAGCGCAACATCGTCGCCAACCCCAACTGCTCGACCATCCAAATGGTCGTCGCGCTGAAGCCGCTGCACGACGCCGCCACCATCAAGCGCATCGTGGTCGCCACCTACCAGTCGACCTCCGGCGCCGGCAAGGACGCGATGGACGAGCTGTTCAACCAGACGCGCGCCATCTACGTGAACGATCCGGTGAAGCGCGAGCACTTCACCAAGCAGATCGCCTTCAACGTCATCCCGCACATCGACGTGTTCATGGAGGACGGGTCGACCAAGGAGGAGTGGAAGATGGCGGTCGAGACCCGCAAGATCCTCGACCGCAACATCAAGGTCCACGCTACCTGCGTGCGCGTGCCCACCTTCATCGGCCATGGCGAGGCGGTGAACATCGAGCTTGCGCGGCCGCTCGCGCCCGATGCGGCGCGCGACCTCTTGCGCGAGGCACCGGGCGTCGCCGTCGTCGACCGCCGCGCCGACGAGGGCTACGTGACGCCGGTCGAGTGCGCCGGCGACGACCTGGTCTATGTCAGCCGCATCCGCAAGGACGACACGGTGAAGAACGGTCTGTCGCTCTGGGTGTGCGCCGACAATCTGCGCAAGGGCGCGGCGCTCAACACGGTGCAGATCGCCGAGGAGCTGGTGCGCCACCATCTCAAGGCGCGCGCCGAGGTCTAGTCACGAGGGCAGCTTGCCGAGGGTAAGCTTCACGGGAAATCTCGGGCGCCACCTCGTCTGCCCGCCGCAGACGGTCGAGGGGGCGACGGTGCGCGCCACGCTCGAGGCCGTGTTCGCCCAGAACCCGCGGCTCCGCTCCTACCTGCTCGACGACCAGGGGCGGCTCCGCCAGCACGTCAACGTCTTCGTAAACGACCGGCCGGTCGCCGACCGGACGGGGCTCGCCGACCCGGTCGCCGCGGGCGACGAGGTGTATGTCCTGCAGGCGCTTTCCGGGGGCTGACATGGCCACGCTCTACGTCGCGACCAAGAAGGGGCTGCTGACCTTCACCGGCGAGGGCGACACGTTGCGTCTTGCCGGCACTGCCTTTCTCGGCGACCCGGTAAGCGCGGTGCTCGCCGACGCGCGGGACGGAGCGCTCTACGCCGCGCTCAACCTCGGCCATTTCGGGGTGAAGCTGCACCGGTCAGACGACCGCGGCGCGAACTGGACCGAGCTTGCCCCGCCCGCGTTTGCCGCCGCCGCCGAGGGCGACAAGGAGACAGCGCCCAGCGTGTCGCTGATCTGGACGCTGGAGGCGGGCGGGGCCGACCGGCCTGGCCGGCTCTGGACCGGCACCATCCCGGGCGGGCTGTTCCGGTCCGACGACCGCGGCGAAAGCTGGTCGCTCAACGAAGCGCTGTGGAACCAGGAGTCGCGGCCGCAATGGTTCGGCGGCGGATACGACAAGCCCGGCATCCATTCCATCTGCGTCGACCCGCGCGATTCGGCGCGCCTCACCATCGCCATCTCATCGGCCGGCGTCTGGCTTTCGGACGATTCGGGCGAGAGTTGGCGCCTGGGGGGCCAGGGGCTGCGCGCCGCCTACATGCCGCCCGACAAGGCGTTCGACCCGCTCACCCAGGACCCGCACCGCCTGGCCCAGTGCCGGACGGCGCCCGACACGATCTGGTGCCAGCACCACAACGGCATCTTCCTCACCCGGGACCGCGGCGCGACCTTCGCCGAGATCGAGGCCGCGGCGCCGTCGCGCTTCGGCTTCGGCGTCGCCGTCCACCCCGAGGCGCCGGACACTGCGTGGTTTGTGCCGGCGGTGAAGGACGAGTGCCGCGTGCCGGTCGACAACCGCCTGGTGGTGACGCGCACCGCCGACGGCGGCAGGAGCTTCTCGGTGCTCGACCGCGGCCTGCCGCCGCCGCCCGCCTTCGATTTGGTCTATCGCCACGGGCTCGACATCGACCCGACCGGCAACGCGCTCGCCATCGGCTCGACCACCGGCGGGCTGTGGGCCAGTGCCGACGGCGGCGCAAGCTGGGCAGCGCTCGCCACCCGCCTGCCGCCGATCAACCAGGTACGCTGGGCGCCGGCCCGCTGGGCGTAGCTGCCTTCGCCGGTCCTGCGTCGGCAAGCGCCGGCGCCGGGTCGGGCTCCGGCGCCTCGGCGATCGACTCGCCCCACTCGGCCACGAGCTCCTGCTGCTGTTTCCTGAGGCGCGCGATCCGGTGCTGGCCGTTGACCTGGCGAATCCGTGTGACCAGCGTCGGGAAGCCGCGGAACATCAGCCAGCCCGCCCCGACGGCGGCATAGATCGCGAACCAGGTATAGACGTTGCCGACCAGCGCCATCGCGGCGTGCATCGTATGGCCGGCGCCCCACAGCGCCCCGACCATCGGGATCAGGGCGGCCGTCGCCATGCCGGCGACGATGCGGGCGAGGTAGCGCCCGGGCAAATCGTCGATCACGGTCGTCACCACCATCGGGACGACGCCGACCAGCAGCACGATTGTGGTCGGCAGCACCGTGACGGCCGCAACGACGAACAGTGCCAGGGTGACGAGGCCGCTCCACGGCGAGCGGGCGGCCGCACGGCGAAGGCGAGGGTTGCCGCCCGAGGTCATACGATCGCCGTGACCAGGACGGACCCCAGCGCACACAGCCACGCGACGGTCGCGGCCAGCCGCCAGCCGGCCTGCCCGGCGGTATCGATGCCGCGGCCGGACTCGATCTGCAAGATCTCGCGTTCGGCGGTGCGGTACTGTGCCAGCGCGCGGCGCCGGCCGACCGCATCGCGCTCGACCAGCGTGCGGTCGCTGAGCGCATTGAGGATCGCGGTGAGGTCGCCCGATCCGACCACCGCATCGAGACGCTGGCGGGCGAGCGTGCGCATCGCGCGCGAGCTGAACCGTCCGGCTGCGCCGTCGAGCTCCTTGCCCAGCCAGTCGGCCAGGTGGCGCAGGTTCGGCGGGCCGTATTCCTGCTGCAGCCAGGCGAGGATGCGCAGCATCGCCAGCTTGGTCTCGCCGGTATCCCCCTTGAGCTGCTCCAGCGCCGCGAGGTCGCGATCGAAATTGCGTTTCACCCGGCTCGCCACGAAGGCGGCGAGGTGGCGGTCGAACAGCGTCGGCAGGCCGCCCTTGTCGCGCACGGTCCGGTCGAGCGCGGGCAGAAGCTCGGCGGCGGTGACGACGTAGGCGCCTTCGACCGCCTTCGATTGGCACGGCATATGCGGATTGAGCTCGTAAAGGCAGCGTTCGCGGCCATAGCCCGGGCCGGAATGGCGCAGGAGCTGCTGGAGCTGGCGGAACGGGCGGATTTTCACCGCAATTTCGGCGTTTTCGCTGCCGTTCGGTCCGACCAGACGCTCGATCGGCAGGCCCTTGGCCAGCACTTCGCAGATGCGCTGGCCCGCCTCGCGGTCATCGGTGCGGATCGCCTCGGCCAGAAGCGGGCCCAGTCCGTCCGGCGCAGCGACGACGCCCTTGTAGCGCATGGGCCCGGTGGGATCGAGGACGGCGCAGACCTGCGTCACCAGCCGGTCGGCGGCGGCGCCGTTCGGCCCCGCGTCGCGGCGCGCATCGTCGAGCGCCTTGCCGAGCGCGAGCGCGAGGTCAGCGTCGCCGAGGCCGCGCTTCGCCCATTTCATGAAGGATTCGTCCAGGATGATCCTGCTCGCGGCGCGCCAATCGTGTCCCATGGCGTCCGCCGCGTCGCGAAAGCCCCAGCATTCGCGTCCGCCGATGGAAAAGGGCCGATCCGTGAGCGTATCGCTATGGTCGGGCACGCTCTTGTTCGCGCCGCCGCTCAGCCATTGTTGCAGCTCGGCCAGGCCCCAGCGGGCCTTGAGGTCGTCGGCGAGCAGCCCGCGCAGCACCTCACGCAGGCCGAACGGCACGCGCTCGCCGCCGAGCAGCGCCGCGAACGAGCCGCGCGCCAGCTTCTGCGCGACGATCGCATTGGCGTCCAGCCCCGGGAACGGCACGCGCCCCAGCGCCAGGGTCATTACCGTGGCCCCGAGGGCGTAGAGGTCGTTGGCGAGCGTCCCGGGCCCGCGGCCCAGTGGCGGCGTCATTGCCATCTCGATGAACTCGTAGGCGGCGGGCTGGCCCGACGCGACCGGTGAGGTGACGCATTCGCCCAGCAGTATCCGGCTGCCCTTGCCGCCGCCGTAGAGATTCTCCGGCCTGAGCGCGCGATAGGCGATGCCGCGGCGTGAAAGCTGGGCGAGGGCGAGCGCGGCCGGCGCCACCACCTTCCCTGTCAGATCGGCAACCGAAAGCGCGGGGAAGCTGGTCGCGCCGGGAAGGACCAGCGGAACGTGCTCGGGCCGTTCGAACAGGACGGCGAAGCAGGCCCGTTTGAGCGGCGGCCACTCGACGGCGCCCCATTCGATGGGACGCATCATGTTGATGTCGCGCGTCTGGCGCAGCGGCACCAGGAGCTCGCGCCGCGGCAGGGAGCTAGGCTGGCAGACGCGCGCGAACATGCGGTTGCTGGGCGACTGCAGGTCCGCCGCCTCGTAGGCTTTGGCGCCAGGGGCATCGAGCTCGGGCAGAGGCTTCGCGGCGAGAATCCAGTAGCGCTCGGCCAGCAGCACATTGGCCGCGGGCGCGGAATCCTGGTTCGCCGCCTGATCTTCCCGTTCGCCCGCGCTCTCGGGCACCGCCGGTCTCCGCATCAGTCGTTCGCGGGACGTTACCCCGCGACGGCAAACGGACGGTTAATGCCGGCCGGAAACGCCCCGGAATCCGCCGGTTACGGCGGCGCGGCCGGGGCCGGGACGGGGTGTCCTTCACCGGCGCGGCCGGCTGGCACGGGCGGTGCGAACTGCGTCTTAACCCGCTGATTCTTCCCGATTCTCGATGTTGACAGGTGCCACGGGGCGCAACATACTCTGCGGCTTTTCCGGCCCCGCCAGGCCGTTCCTTGCCGGGCCCATCAGCGGAAAAGCGCCGTGACCGCGGCTTTAATGAACACCTACGCGCGCATCGACCTCGCCTTCGAGCGGGGCGAGGGCGCTTACCTCTACGCAAGCGACGGGACGCGCTACCTCGATTTCGGCTGCGGCGTGGCGGTCACCGCGCTCGGCCATTCCCACCCCCACCTGGTCGCCAAGCTGGGCGCGCAGGTCGAGAAGCTCTGGCACTGCTCCAACCTCTACCGCATCCCGGAGCAGGAGCGGCTGGCCGAGCGGCTGGTCGCCAACTCCTTCGCCGACGCGGCGTTCTTCTGCAATTCGGGCGCCGAGGCGGTCGAGGCCGGCATCAAGCTGGTGCGCAAGTACCACGACGACAACGGTCACCCGGAGCGCTACCGCATCATCACGTTCGAGGGCAATTTCCACGGCCGCACGCTCGCCACCATCTCGGCCGGCAACAACGCCGGCCACCGCAAGGGGTTCGAGCCGGTCGTGGACGGATTCGATCCGGTCGCGTTCGGCAATTTGAACGAGGTGCGCAACGCCGTCGGGGCCGAGACGGCCGGAATCCTGGTCGAGCCGGTGCAGGGCGAAGGCGGCATCCGCCCGGCCGACCCGCGCTTCCTCGAGGGGCTGCGCGCGGTGTGCGACGAGTTCGGCCTGCTGCTGTTCATGGACGAGGTGCAGACCGGCTTCGGCCGCACCGGCAAGCTGTTCGGCTACCAGTGGTCCGCCGCCGAGCCCGACGTGATGGCGCTCGCCAAGGCGCTGGGGGGCGGCTTTCCCACGGGCGCGCTCCTGGCGAGGGGCGCTGTCGCCAAGTCGTTCGTGCCGGGCGCGCACGGCTCGACCTTCGGCGGCAATCCGCTGGCGATGTGCGCGGCGAACGCCACGCTCGACGTGATGCTGGAGAACGGATTCCTCGCCCGAGCTGCCGCGAAGGGGGAGACGCTTTTCGCCCATGCGAAGGAGATCGCCGCCTCGCACCCCAAGGTGCTGGCGGAGGTGCGCGGGCGCGGCTTGATGATCGGGCTGAAATGCGTGGTGCCCAATGGGGCGCTCAACGACGCGCTGCGCCGCCACAAGGTGCTCGCGGTGCTCGCCGGCGACAATGTGGTGCGCTTCCTGCCGCCGCTGATCCTCGAGGATTCGCACGTCGACGAGGCGTGCGGCGCGCTCGACGCCGCCTGCCGGGAGCTCGCGTCGTGAGCGGGAACGGCGTGCGCCATTTCCTCGACCTCGACCGCGTCGATGCGCTCACGCTGCGCCGCATCCTGGAAATCGGTGTCGCCTACAAGACCGGCCAGCTTTCCGGGCCGGAGGCGCGGCCGCTTTCCGGCAAGACCCTAGCGATGATCTTCGAGCGGCCCTCGACCCGCACCCGCGTCTCGTTCGAGGTGGCGATGAAGCAGCTCGGCGGCGAGGTGGTCGTGCTGTCGCCGACCGAGATGCAGCTCGGCCGCGGCGAGACCATCGGCGACACGGCACGCGTGCTGTCGCGCTACGTCGACGCGGTGATGGCCCGCATCCTCGACCGGTCGAAGCTGATGGAGCTTGCCGGCAGCGCGACCGTGCCGGTGATCAACGGCCTCACCTCGATGTCGCACCCGTGCCAGCTCATGGCCGACGTGATGACGTTCGAGGAGCATCGCGGCCCGATCGAGGGGCGCGTCGTCGCCTGGTCGGGCGACGGCAACAACATGGCCACCACCTGGATCCAGGCCGCCGCGCGCTTCTCGTTCGAGATCCGCGTTGCGAGCCCCGAGGCGCTGCGCCCGCCCGCCGAGGTGGTGGCCTGGGCGCGCAAGGAGGGCGCGCGCGTCGTGCTCACCGAGCACCCGGAGGAAGCGGTCGCGGGCGCCGACTGCGTCGTCACCGACACCTGGGTGTCGATGGGGTGCGAGGCGGATTCGCGCCACAATCTGCTGGCACCGTTCCGGGTGGACGACCGGCTGATGGCGCGGGCGCGCCCTGACGCGATCTTCATGCACTGCCTGCCCGCCCACCGCGAGGACGAGGTGACGGGATCGGTGCTCGACGGGCCGCAGTCGGTCGTGTGGGACGAGGCCGAGAATCGGCTGCACGCGCAGAAGGGCATCCTGACCTGGTGCATGTGCTAGAGCCTATCTGCCGGATTTGGAATCGCCTGCGTTGCGTCCCGGCGAGGCGATCCGCTAGGCGCGGCGCGAAGAGCGATGCTGGTGCATCGGTCGAGCGACGCAACGACGCGGGCGGCCGCCGGGGCGCAACCCGAAGGGCCGGGCTCTTTTGCGCCACGGGTTCGTCGCGGGGCTCGCCCGTAGCCGGGCTACGCGCTTCGACCCGCTCCTGCCCGCAACACAAAATTGCCCCGGCGCAGACGGTCCCGAATCGGGGAGATAGGCTCTAGATGGCGCTTGAGACGCGCGTCCCCGACGATTTGATCCAGCCGTTCCAGATCGAGAATTTCGGCGTGCGCGGCCGGCTGGTCCGGCTCGGCCCGCTGGTCGATTCGATCCTCGGCAAGCACGACTATCCCGAGCCGGTGGCCGAGATGCTGGGCGAGCTGCTGGCGCTCGCCGCAGTGCTCGCCGGCGCGCTGAAGTTCGACGGCGTGTTCTCGGTGCAGACCCAGAGCAACGGGCCGGTGCGCTTCATGGTGGCCGACGTGACCACCGACGGCGCGATGCGCGGCTACGCCCAGTACGACAAGACGCGCATTGCCGCCCTCGGCGCCGCGCCCGCGCCCGAGGCGGGCGAGCGCGTGCCGCGCCTTCTGGGCACCGGCTATCTCGCCTTCACCGTCGACCAGGGGCCGGATACCGAGCGCTACCAGGGCATCGTCGATCTGGCGGGCGCGACCCTGGCCGACGTCGCGCACAACTATTTCCGCCAGTCCGAGCAGATGGACGCCGCGGTCAAGCTCGCCGTCGGCAAGGTGCCTGGCGACGGTGCCCGCCCGTGGCGCGCCGCCGGCATGATGGTGCAGCGCCTTCCCGACGACACGGTCCGCCAGCGCATCTCGGGCGAGGCGGCCGACGACGAGGCGGAGGAGGCATGGCGGCGCGCCGTGGTGATGATGGGCGCGTCGACGACCGGCGAGCTGCTGGACCCCGGCCTGCATCCGCACCGGCTGCTCTACCGCCTGTTCCACGAGGACGGGGTGCGCGTGTTCGGCCCGACGGAGCTGTCTGCCGGCTGCCGCTGCTCGCGCGAGCGGGTGGAGCGCACGCTGCGCTCGTTCCCCAAAGACGAGATCGCCGATATGAAGACCGATGAGGGGCTCGTCGTCGTCACCTGCGAGTTCTGCGCCACCGACTACGTGTTCGACGACGACGCCCTCGACGCGCTGTACGAGACGTGAGGGCGAGATGATCGTGAGGGGTTGGCGGCGCGGTGTGGCGCTGCTGGTTTGCATGATCGGGCTTGCCGGGTGCGAGACGGCGCCACCCGCGCCGCAATTCCCCGAGATCACCTTCACTCACCTGCCGCCGATCAAGCTCGACGTCGTGCGCATCGACGTGGTGCGCCAGTACGTCTCACCCGGCGTGAAGCCGAACGTCGAGCAGCTCTTCCCCGTGCTGCCGGCCACGGTCGCCGCGCGCTGGGCCCACGACCGGCTGCGCGCCGTGGGCGGCGACGGCGTCGCGCGCGTCGTCATCAAGCAGGCGAGCGTGGTGGAGGTGCCGCTGAAGCGGACGGGCGGCATCGCCGGCATGTTCACCACCGACCAGGCGTGGCGGTACGACGCGGTGCTGGACGTCGCGGTCGAGGTCGTCGGCCGCACCGACGGGCGGCGCGGGTCGGTCGAGGCGCGCGCCATGCGCTCGCGCACCGCGCCCGAGGACATTTCGCTCAACGACCGCGAGCGGCTGTGGTTCAAGCTGACCGAGGATTTGATCGGCGACGTGAACACCTCGCTCGACCGCCAGATCCACGAGCATTTCGGCCCGTTCCTGGTGCCGTAGGGCGGTAACGGATCAGAGCCAGGTCGTTACCGCGAGGCGCGCAGCGGCGAAGCAATCCAGAACACGCTGGACTGCTTCGCTTCGCCCGCAATGACGGACGTGCGGGTCGTCAGCTCCCCGGCTGGTAGAGCAGCGACTTCAGCTTCTTGTAGTCGACGCTGTAGTGCAGCTTGTCGTTCTCCGCCCACTTCGCGTCGTAGACGGTCTTGAGGTAGGCGGCGCGCGCCGCACCCTTCAGCTCGATGTCCTTGAGGCCCGCCTTCTTCAGCTTGGCGTCATCCTCCTCGGCCTTCTTGATCAGGATGGGCGAGCTGTTGGTCTCGTAGTTTTCGGCGAATTTGTTGAGGATGCCCTGCTGCTCCTTCGTGAGCGCCTTCCACTTGTCGAGGTTGATGACGGTGAGAAGGCTCGCCCCGTAGAATGACGGCTTGATGCGGAACTTGATGAAGCGCTGCCAGCCGTATTTGGCGATCGAGCCCCACGGCCACGCCAGCCCATCGACCACGCCGCGCTCGAGCCCGGCATAGACATCGGACGGCGCCATCACGATGGTGGTCGCGCCCATCGCCTGCAGCATCGGACGGTAGAGGCCGGTGGTGCGCATCTTCATGCCGTTGAGGTCGAGGCCGGTCTTGTCGCTCTCCTTCGGCATCTTCAGGAAGTAGGTGTAAAACACCTGCGCGTTGAAGTCGGTCCAGGCCAGGATATGGGCGTTCAGCCCCTTGGCCCACGCCTCCTGCAGCATGTCCCACGCGCCGTTCTTGCGGATCTCCTCCAGCGACACGTTCTGCGCGCCGGGAATGTGCGCCGCGCCGAACAGCCCGCCGTAATACGCGGCGGGGCACGAGATCACATCGATCAACCCACGCTTCAGGGCCGATCCCTGCTTCTGGAACGGCGTCACTTCGGGTCCGCCGATATAGCGGATGTGCAGATCGCCCTTCGCGGCGTTCAGCGGGTCGAGGAACGTCTGCATCATCGCCTGCGTGTAGTCGTGGTTGCGCGCGAGGCAGGTGGTCATCTTGAGGTCGGTCGTGTCGGCATGCGCCGCGGCCCCGAACGCGAGGACGACGGCGCCGGCGAGAATTGCTGTGGCGGACCTTCTCGGCATGTTCGGTAATCTCCCAGTTGCGGTTGTCGTTTCGCCCGGCGCGGGCGGCCGTTCTTCTTCGGGAAACCTACACGGGAACTGGATTTTGATCGGAACGCATCCCGCACCGACTGGGAGTGTACCAGAATTTCCGTTCCGTGCACGAAGCGATCGGGGACGGGAAATGAACGCTCTCGTTAACGCATGGGCGCCGGTGCGCTAACATATCCGGGCGCAACGGGCCGGGAGAGCCAGCCATGAGCACCGCGACACCCACGCGTCTGGTCATCGAGAACGGCACCCTGATCGACGGCACCGGCGCCGCGCCGGTCGCCAACCGCTACCTGGTGATCGCGGGCAACCGGATCGAAAGCGTCGGCGACCTGCCGCCCGAGGTCGAGCTGCGCGACACGCGCCACGTCCGGCGCATCGACGCTGCCGGGCAATGGATCGTGCCCGGGCTGATCGACGCGCACGTGCATCTTTCCTACGGCTATCCCGCGATCCCCGGCGAGGCCAAGGGCAACGGCCGCGTGCGGCCCGAGCTCAACACGCTGCGCGCGGCGCGGAGCGCCCAGGCCGTGCTGCGGTCGGGCGTCACCAGCATGTCGGTGCCGGGCGGCACATGGTTCACCGACGTGGGCGTGCGCGACGCGATCAATCTGGGGCTGATGGAAGGACCGCGCATCCACTGCGCCGGGCGGATGATCATCACCTGGGGCTGCATCGAGGACGACGACCCCGCCTGGGTCGGCACGCCCGAGCATTCCGTCGGCGTCTTGTGCAACGACAAGGAAGCGATGGTCGCGGAGGTCCGCCGCCAGATCAAGCACGGGGTCGATTTCATCAAGATGGCGGATTCGCGCTCCGGAGAATCGCAGATGATCTCGAAGGAGGAAATCCAGGCCGTCGCCGAGGAGGCGCACCGGCGCGGCAAGCGCGTCGCCATCCATTCGCGCGGGGCGGGCTCGACGCGCGCCGCCGCCGAGGCCGGCGTCGACTGGATCGTCCATACCGACCTCGCCACCGAGCGCGACCTCGAGGCGGTGGCGAAGTCGGGCGCGCGCATCCTGCCCACGGCCACCTTCCTCGACCAGGTGATCCAGCTCGGCGAGCGGATCGGCGCCGCGCAGGTGCAGCTCGACGTCGACCGGATGAAACGCCACTACGACCTTCTGGGCGGCATCATGCACCGAGCGCGCGAATACGGCATCAAGCTGCTGGCCGGCACGGACACGGGCAACAACACCTTCATGCGTCACGGCGAGCTGCACGCGCGCGAGGGCGAGATCTTCGCGAAGCACGGCGGGTTCTCGCCGCTGGAAGCTATCGCCCAAATGACGAGCGGCAACGCCTACGCCGTCGGGCTCGACGGCGAGGTCGGCGTCGTCGCGCCCGGCATGCTCGCCGACTTGATCGTGCTCGACCGCGACCCCGTGGCCGACATCTCGGTGCTGGCGGGCGGGCGGCACCTCGTCCACGTCATCAAGGACGGGAAACCGGTCGCGCTCGACCGCGCGCCCGAGGACCCGATCGCCTTCACCCGCGCGGCGGAGTGACCCGCCAGCTCACCGCGCCATGCGGGCGATGGTGGAGCTGGTCGAGTGGCCGGGGGCGAGCTCGGCGAGGAGCACCCGGCCGCCATAGGACTTGACGATGTCGGCGCCCACCACCGTCGCCTCCGTATAGTCGGCGCCCTTGACCAGCACGTCGGGGCGGATCGCCTCGATCAGGGCGAGCGGCGTGTCCTCCGCGAAGATCAGCACCAGGTCGACTCCGGCGAGCGAGCCGAGCACCGCGGCGCGCGCCGCCTCCGACTGCACCGGCCGGCCCGGCCCCTTGAGCCGGGCGACCGAGGCGTCGGAGTTGAGCGCAACGATCAGCCGGTCGCACGCTGCGCGCGCCTGTGCGATCAGCGAGACGTGGCCGGGGTGGATCAAATCGAAGCAGCCGTTGGTGAAGCCGATCTTGAGGCCGCGCCGGCGCCAGTCGCCGGCCGTTTCGAGCGCCTGGGCGAGGCTCGCGAGCTTGCGCCCGCCGGCGGCCATATCGCGCTCGTGCAGCGCGGCGGCGATCTCGTCGGCATAGGCGACCGCCGTGCCCGACCGTCCGACCACGATGCCGGCCGCGACGTTGGCGAGCCGCGCGGCGTCCTCGGCCGCAAGCCCGGCGGCGAGGCCCGCCGCCACCACGGCGACCACCGTGTCGCCCGCGCCGGAGACGTCGAACACCTCGCGCGCCTCGGCGGGCAAATGCGTCTCGCCGGTCGGGCCCACCAGCGTCATGCCCTCGGCCCCGCGCGTGACCAGGATTTGCGCGATCCGGTGGCGCGCCATCAGGGCGCGCGCGGCCGCCGCCAGCGCCGCGTCGTCGCCGAGCGCGCCACGGCTTGCCTCGGCCAGCTCGCGCTTGTTGGGCGTGACCAGCGCGGCCCCGGCGTAGCGCGCCCAGTCGGCCCCCTTGGGATCGACGACGACGGGCGTTCCGGTCGCCTGTAGCGCCGCCGCGACCTCGCTTGTCACCACGCCCTTGCCGTAGTCGGAGAGCACGACGGCGCCGGCGCCGTCCGCCACGGCGGCGGCGGCGATCTCGGCGGCAGCCGTCGTCGCTCGTGTCGTCTCCCGGTCGGCGCGCAGCAATTGCTGGCCGCCCGAGACGTAGCGCGTCTTGAGCGTCGTCTCGCGTCCCGCCTCGCGCACCAGTCGGCAGGCGATCCCGTCGCGCGCGCACAAGGCCTCGATCTCGCGCCCGGCCGCATCGTCGCCGATCGTGCCGACCAGCAGCGGCACGGCGCCCAGCGCGACCAGGTTGCGCGCCACGTTGCCCGCCCCGCCCAGCATGGCGGATTCGCGCGTGATGCGGAGGATCGGGATCGGCGCCTCGGGCGAGACGCGCTCCACCTCGCCATAGACGTAGCGGTCGAGCATCACGTCGCCGACCACCGCGACGCGCGCGCCGTCGAGGTGCGGCACCAGGGCGGCGAGGCGGGCGGCGTCGGTCACGGCCGGGGACATTCGCGTTCGACCACGTCGCACAGCATGTGGCCCAATAGGATGTGCATTTCCTGGATGCGGGCGACATTGTCGGACGGCACGACGAGCAGCGGGTCGGCAAGCCCTTTGAGCTTGCCGCCGCCCTGGCCCGAGAGCGCCGCAGCCGTCAAATCCCGTGCGCGCGCCGCTTCCAGCGCGCCGAGCACGTTGGGACTGTTGCCCGAGGTGGAGATGCCGATGGCGAGGTCGCCGGCGCGGCCGAGGGCCTCGAGCTGGCGGGCGAACACGCGCTCGTAGCCTAAATCGTTGCCCGCCGCGGTCAGGATCGACGTGTCGCAGGTCAGCGCGATCGCCGGGAGGGCCGCGCGGGCCCGCGTGTAGCGGACCACCAGCTCGGCCGCCAGGTGCTGGGCGTCGGCCGCGCTGCCGCCATTGCCGAAGAACAGGATCTTGCCGCCCGCGCGGAGGCACGCGACGGCGACCTCGGCAAGGCGCAGGAACTCCGCCTTCAGCACGCGCGTGGCCCGCGCCGCCTCCTCGTGCGCGTCGAATTCGGAATCGAAGAAGGCGCCGCGGTCCAATGCGCCCTCTATTCCGCCGCGGAACGCGTGCGGTGCATCTCGTCGTCGATCCAAGAGAAGGTCTTGCGCATGCCGTCTTCGAGCGGGATCGAGGGCGCCCAGCCCAGCTCGCGCCGGATCATGGTGTTGTCGGAATTGCGTCCGCGCACGCCCTTGGGCTTCGAGATGTCGTAGCGGTGCTCGAGCTCGATGCCGGCGATCTTTTCGGCGATGCGGTAGAGCCAGTCGATCGTGACCAGCTCGTCAGAGCCGATGTTCACCGGTTCACGCAGGTCTGAATCCATCAGCCGCCGCGTGCCAAAGATGCAGTCGTCGATATACATGAAGCTGCGCGTCTGCTGGCCATCGCCCCACACCTCGATCTCGCGATGGTTGGAATCGCGGCATGCGATCACCTTGCGGCAGCAGGCGGCCGGCGCCTTCTCGCGCCCGCCGTCCCAGGTGCCGTGCGGCCCATAGACGTTGTGGTAGCGCGCGACGCGCGTTTCCAGGCCGAAGTCTTCGGTGAAGTGGCGGCACATCCGCTCGGAGAACAGCTTTTCCCAGCCGTACCCGTCCTCGGCCATGGCGGGATAGGCGTCCTCCTCCCTCAGCGCGGTAACGTCGGGCCTTGTTTGCTTGTCGGCGGCGTAGACGCAGGCCGACGAGGCGAAGAAGTAGCGCTCCACGTCCGCTTCGCGCGCCGCCATCAGGAGGTGCGTGTTGATCAGCACCGACAGCATGCAGTCGGCCTTGTGGAACTCGATGAACCCCATGCCCCCCATGTCGGCGGCGAAATTGAACACGTAGCGTATGCCGCGCATCGCGTCGACGCAGGTCTCCCGCTCCTTGAGGTCGGCGACGACGTTGTCGAGGCCGGGAAAGACCTGGTACCAGTCGGCGACCGGCTTGATGTCGACGACGCGGATGTTGTCGTGCCCGTCGGCGCGGAGCGCAGCGACCATGTGCCCGCCGATGAACCCGCCGCCGCCGGCGACCAGAATTCCGTCATGCTTGCCGATGATGGACATTCCCACCCCGCGGATTGCCGATGGCTACGCCGTCGCCCGAGACCGGTCAAGCGCGGTTGCGGCGCCGGCGCCGCAGATGGCCGCGAACCGGTCGGCTATGTCATTGATTTCAAAATGCGATTCTGCCCAGGCGCGGGCCGCTTGGCCGCACCGGGTGCGCCCCGCCGCGTCGTCGGCGAAGGCCAGCGCGGCGGCGGCGAACCCCGCCGCGTCGCCCGGCGCGACAACCCGGCCCGCCCCGGCGCGCAAGATGGTCCGGGCGGCGAGGTTCGCCTGCGGCATGGCGGCGAGGATCGGACGGCCCGCGCAGAGGTAGCTCGGCACCTTCGACGGAACCGAGAACACGCCGGCCTCGGGCTCCAGGATGGCGGTGAGCACGTCGGCGGCGCCCAGCATGTCGGGCAGGACCGCGAAGTCCTGGAACGGCAGGAGGATCAGGTTGTCGGCGGGAAGCGCGCCCCGGTGCCGGGCGAGCCAGTCGGCCCCGGGCCCCTCGGACGCCACCACCACCCGCGCCGCCGGCCGCGCCGCCAGCGTCCGCGCCAGCTCCAGCAGCAGCGACGGATCGTGCTTGAGGCCGAGCGTGCCGGCGTAGAGGAACACCAGCTTGTCGTCGAGCCGGTGCGAGGCGCTCCACGCGTTCGCGCGCGGGCGGACCGGCATATCTGCGAGCGGCGCCCAGTTCTCGATCACGGTGACGCGCTCGGGGGCGACCCCCCAGCGTTCCAGAATCGGCCGGAAATCCTCGGTGATCGCGACCACCGCGTCGGCCTCGCGCAAAAGCCGCCGTTCGAGCGCGATGTAGCGCGCGCCGACGACGGCGCCGAGCCCGGGCAGGCGCCTTCGCAGGATCCGGTCGATGGCGACGGAATAGATGTCCTGCAGCCAGAACACGAAGCGGCTGCCCTGGGCGCGGCAGGCGCGCGCGAGGATCGCCTGCGGGTCGAGCGGCATGTTGGATGAGATCACGACGTCCGGCCGGATTCGCGCCACCTCCGCGGCCATCAGCCGCCCGTAGGCGATTTCCTGGCGCACGCGCCGGACGAAGGCGTACTTGGCGAAGGGCCGGCCGAGTTCGAGCGCGACCGAATGGAACCCCGGCGGATCGTCCGGCCGGCGCGCCAGCGGGCCCTTGGGCGTCTGGAAGAAGGCCGCATGGATATGGTGCACCTCGTGCCCGCGCGCGGCCAGCGACCGGCTCAACTCGACCTGGAACGGGTGGCCCGAATAGTCGTGGACGACGAGGCGCATCCGCCCAGCCTAGCGCAGGCCGGTGAGGCGATGGTTAACGGCCATGGCGGTCGCCCTTCCCCTCCCGCCGGCGCTCGTCCAGCGTGGCGTCGACCAGGAAGCGGAAGACGAAGGTCTGCAGCACGAAGAAGATCAGCCCCTCGCGCCCGTCGCGGAATCCGCCGCGCAGGATGTAGCGGTACAGGAACAGGCCGAGGGCGCGGAGGAAGGGCGGCGCCCGGTAGTAGAGGCTCCGGAGATAGCGCTTGCGCTCGATCGGGTTGCCGCGCGCGCGGCCTTCGATCACGCCGTCGCGTCCGGGCGCCAGGATCTCGTCCGCCTCGGCCTGCGCCCAGCGCGCATGGCGCGCCATGAACTCGGCATAGTCCATGCGCACGTCGTCGATCATCGGGTGCGGCAGCGTGGCGGTCTTGCCGACGACATAGAAATGCTGGTCGTAGCGCCGCCGCTCGCAGCGCCCGGCGCCGCGGCGGAACAGCCGCATGTGCCAGATCGGGTACATGCCGCCATGGCGGATCGGCCTTCCGTGGAAATGGGTGAGGCGCGGCACGAAATAACCCGCCAGGTCGGCCGGTGGGTCGCGCATCGCGGCTGCTATCGCCGCGACCAGCGTGTCCGACAGCCGCTCGTCGGCATCGAGATGAAGCTCCCATCGTGGGCGAGCTGCAGGGTCTCGATCGCCCAGTTGCGGCTCGCCGCGTAGCTTTCGAACGGGTGGGAGACGATCCTGGCGCCGCGCGACCGCGCGATCTCGACCGTCGCGTCGGTCGAGCCCGAAATCGACCACGTGCAGGTCGTCGGATACGCGCGCCGCGGCGTCCAGCGTGGCGCCGATGGTGCGCTCGGAATCGAAGGTCAGCACCACGACCGAAAGGCGCGCGCCCTGCCCGTCCGCCGTTCCGTCGTCGCCCATCGCCCCCGCCCCCCATCGGCGCTTAGGGCATGTTTACCGGATTTCCCTTAAAATCGCCTCACCCGCCACGACCAGACCGGAACCGGCTTGCCCCGCGCCCACCCCGACCGCCCGATCCGGGTGCTCTCGATCATCGCCGGCATGGACGCCCGCATCGGCGGCCCGCCCCAGGCGGCGCGCCACACGGCCATCGCCGCCGCCCGCGCAGGCATCGACGCAACGTTGGTCTTCCCGCGGGCCACGGGCGACGGGCCCGGCGTCACCCGCGCGATCGTCGCGCTGGAGCGCGAGGGCGTGAAGGTGCATACCTTCCGGGCGACCGGGCTGATCGGGCAGTGGGGACCGCGCTGGGGCCTTTCGCCCGGCCTCGCCTGGTGGGTCGCGGGCCATGCGCGCGATTACGACCTGATCCACGCCCACGGCGCCTGGGTGCTCGGCACCGTGCTCGCTGCGTGTCTCGGCCCGCTGGTCCACCGGCCGCGCGTCGTGAGCCCGCACGAAGGGCTGACCCGGTTCGACATCGACGGTTCGCCCCGCCGGATCGCCAAGCTCGGCAAGCGCGCGCTGAGCCCGCTGCTGCTGCACGGCTTCGACAGGCTGATCATGTCGTCCGCGCTGGAGGCGCGCGAATCGACGCCGGAGGGCAAACCGCGCGCGCGCTGCGCCATCGTGTACCATGCCGTCTACGACGACCGCGCGGCGGCGCCCGGTCCCCGCCCGGCACCGGTGCCGGGCGCGCTCACCCTCGGCTTCATCGGCCGGTTCCATCCCAAGAAGAACCTCGACGTGATCCTCAGCGCCCTCGCCCTCCTGCCCGAGACCGTCCGGCTGGCGGTTGCGGGCGACGGGCCTGACGCCGACACCTATCACCGCCTGGCCCTATCGCTCGGTGTCGCCGCGCGCACCGATTGGCTGGGATTCGTCGAGGGCGAGGCGAAGGAGGCATTCTTCCGCGGCATCGACCTGCTGCTCATGCCATCGGTCTTCGAATGCTTTGGGCTCGCGGCGGCCGAGGCCCTGGTGCGCGGCATCCCGGCGGTGGTCTCGCCCGCGACGGGCGTCGCCGAGATCGTCGGCCCGCACGGCGGCGGCGCGGTGTGCCCCGCGACGCCCGAGGCGATCGCGGGCGCGGTGCATGCACTCGCCGACGATCCGGACGCATACGCGCGCGCCGCTTCCGGCGCGGTCGAGGGAGCAACGGCTGCCCTGTCCTTCTCGGCGCATGGGGCGGCGCTGGCCGCGATCTACCGTGACCTGCTCACCGAACGCCGCTGAGCGCCGAGCGCCACGCGGTGCGCAGCGCCTCGAACGCCGGTCGCTCGGCCGGCGGCACGGCGAGAAGGTTCGTGCCGTCGGCGACCGCGGCGTCTGGCCCCTCGGCGCTGACCAGAAGATAGCCCTCTTGCTGCAGCGCGCGGCCGACGTCGCCGCCCGCCGGGCTGAACGATTCGAAGACGATGAACGGCCGGCTGGCGGCAAAGGTGGCGCGGGCACCGGCCAGGACGCGCGCTTCCGCCCCCTCCACGTCGATCTTGACCACGGTCGGTTCGGGCGGCGCGTCGGCACCCGCCATCAGCGTGTCGAGGCGCGCGGTGCGCACGGGGATCCGTGTCGGCTCGACCCCGTAATTGCGCCGCACGAACGAGGCTTCTGCCGCCTCGAGCGATCCCGTGGCGCCGGAGACCCGGTCGGCGAAGAAATCGGCCGTGCCGTCCGCGTCGCTCGCCGCCACCTCGTACAGACGCGCGTCGCCCGATCCGGTTGTCGGCCACGGTGCGGCGGATCAGGGCGCAGTTCTCGGGGTCCGGCTCGAACAGTACCGCCTAGGCCGCCGGATCGTGGCTCAACACCAGCAGGCTGTAGAGCCCGACATTGGCGCCCACATTCCAGAACACCACCGGCGCGCGTTCGCGCGCCAGGGCTATGAACAGGGCGCGGACGCCCGGCTCGACGATCCGCGAATCGAGCAGCAAAGAGAGATGGCGGATGGCGCGGACCCGGATCGGCCAGGCAAGGCCGTGCACGCGCCGCGACACCGGGCGGTCGAGACGCGCGAGAACCGCAGCGCACAGCCGGTTCCGGCGAAGCCGATGGAGCGGGTGGAACCGCTCACGGACGGCGAAGAGCAGTCGGGTCAGCACCCGCGGAGGGTAACAAGCGCCCGCGATTCCCGCCATTTTGCCAGCGTTCGGGCGGCCCCGATTCCGCTATGGTGGCGGACGGGGATGCGGATGGTGATGGCGCACCATTTGGGCGGGGCGGGTGAGCCCGCGCTGCGAAACAGCACGTGCTGGTGTACCGGTTGGGGAGCCTCGGCGACACGGTGGTCGCGCTGCCGATCTTCCATCTGATCGAGCGGACCTATCCGGACGCGGCGCGGCGCGTGCTGACCAACGAGCCGGTCGCCGACGCGGCCGCGCCTTTGCAGAGCGTCCTGTGGCCGGGCTTCGCCGAGGACTATCCCGCCTATCCCGTGGGCCTGCGCCGGCCCGGCAGGCTGTGGGTACTGGGCCGCGCCATCGCGCGCTGGCGGCCCGACCTTCTGATCTACGCGACCGAGTCGCGCGGCACGGTGCGCAGCCTGCGCGACGCGCTTTATTTCAAGGCGTTCGGCGCCCGCAGCATCGTCGGCCTGCCGCTCGGCGCCGGCGCGCGCCACGCGGGACCCGACGCGGATGGGCTATGGGAATCCGAGGGGGCACGCCTCGACCGGGCGCTCGGCGTGCTGGGCGATGCGCGGCGCGACGATCCGCGAAGCTGGGCCTTCCGCTTCACCGCGGACGAGCGCGCCGCCGCGCGCGAGGCGCTGGCCGGCTGGGAGGGCGCGGCCTCCTACGTCGCGTTCGGGATCGGAACCAAATGGCCGGCCAACGAGTATGGCGACGACCGCTGGGCGGCCGTGCTGGCGCGGCTCGGCCGGCCGGGGATGGGGCTCGCACTGATCGGCGCCGCCGCCGAGTCCGACCGCGCGAGGCGGGTCGCCGCCGCCTGGCCGGGGCCGGTGCGCGATCTGTGCGGGTGCCTCGCCCCCCGGGTGAGCGGGCTGGTGCTGGCCGGCGCGCGCCTCTATCTGGGCCCCGATTCCGGCCCGATGCATTTCGCCGCCGCGCTCGGCACGCCCTGCGTCGCGGTGTTCTCGACCCACAGGCGGCCGGGCGTGTGGTTCCCGCATGGCGCGCGCCACCGCGTATTCTACCCCGGCCTGGCGTGGTCGGGCGGCTCGCCCCTCGTGCGTCGTGCCGCCGCCGGCGAACGGTCCATCGCCGACATCTCGCCCGACGAGGTGGCCGCCGCCGGCGCCGCTTTTCTGGAAGCGCCGCGGCCGGACGCACACGCGCGGATCGAGGCCGCGGCATGATGCGCGCGCACGCCGCGTCGACGGTGGCCTGACATGTCGGCGGTCCGCCTCGCCTATCTCGTCACGCACCCGATCCAGTACCAGGCGCCGCTGCTGCGCCGGATCGCGGCCGACCCGGACATCGCGCTGACCGCATTCTTCGCGAGCGACCTGTCGCTGCGTCCGCACCTCGACGCCGGTTTCGGACGCGAGATCGAGTGGGACGTGCCGCTGCTCGAAGGCTACGACCATGCATTCTTGCCGGCCTTCGGCGGGCACGACCGCCTGACGCCGTTCCGGCCGGTCAGCCACGGGCTGGCGCAGGCGCTGCGGCGCGGCCGGTTTGACGTGCTGTGGGTGCATGGCTATGCGCGTCTGCCGCATTTGATCGCGATGGTCAACGCGAAGCGCCTCGGCCTCAAGGTGCTGCTGCGCGACGAGCCCTGGGCGCGGAGCCGGCCCGATCCCGGCGGCGCCAAGCGCTTGGTCAAAGGCGCCTGGTTCGCGGCGCTGCGCCACCTCGTCGACGCGGTGCTGGCGATCGGCAGCAACAATCGCGACTATATGATCGGGTACGGGTTCGATCCGGCGCGGGTGTTCGTGATGCCCTACGCCGTGGACAACGCCTTCTTCCGCGACCGTGCGGCGGTGGCGGCGAAAGGACGGGACGCGCTGCGCGCCGAGCTTGGGCTCGCACCCGGGCGCCCCGTCATCTTGTTCGCCGGCAAGCTGCAGGCCCGCAAGCGCCCCGACGACCTGCTGGAGGCCTATCGCCGCATCGTCGACACGCCCACGTCGCGGCGGCCCTACCTGCTGTTCGCGGGCGACGGCGAGCTGGGTGCGAAGTTGACGGAACGCGCGCGCGAGATGGAGGGCGTGCGGTTTCTCGGTTTCTGCCGCCAGACTGCGCTGCCCGCGCTGTACGACCTGGCGGACGTGTTCGTGCTGCCGTCGTGCCACGAGCCGTGGGGGCTGGTCGTCAACGAGGCGATGAACGCCGGCTGCGCAATCGTGGCAAGCGACGAGGTTGGCGCGGCCGCCGATCTGGTCCGCCCGGGCGAGAACGGCGAGATCGTGCCGGCAGGCGACGTCGACGCGCTGGCCGCCGCGCTCGCCCGGATGGCGGCCGACCCGGAGGCGTGCCGGCGCATGGGCGAGCGGAGCCGCGAGATCATCGCGCAGTGGGGCTTCGACCAGGACCTGGCCGTCCTCAAGGCCGCCATCGCCGCCGTGATGGATGGACGCCGGTGAAGGATCTCGCCTCTTCGTTCGCCGCGGCCGCGGCGGTGCAGCTCGCCAACGTGGCAAGCGGCATTCTGGCCGCCCGGCTGTTGCTGCCGGAAGGGCGCGGCGAGCTGGCCGCGGTGATGCTGTGGCCGATGCTGATCGCCGCGCTGGGCGGGTTCTCGATCAATGCCGGCGCCGGCTATCTGGTGGCGGGCGAGAAGCGCGACCCGGGCGAGACCTTCGCGGCGGCGACGGCGGCAGCGGTGGCACTGGTGCCGTTCCTTCTCGCGGTCGGGCTCGCCGTCATTCCGTGGGCGTATCGCGACTACGCGCCCCAAATCGGCGCGCTGGCGCGGCTCTACCTGGCGTTCATCCCGCTCAACCTGCTGACGTTGTGCTATCTCGGCATCCTTCAGGGCCGGCTCGAATTCGGCATGCTCAACCTGCTGCGGGCGCTTCAGCCAGTCCTCTACGTGGCGTTCGTCGGCGTCGCACTGGCGGCGGGACACGCCTCCGTCGGAGGGTTCGTCGCGGCGTCGCTCGCGGCGAACGCCTTGTTGCTGGTGCTGGCCGAGACGGGCCTGGCGCGACGCGGCTGGGTGCGCTGGCGGATTAAGCGCCCGATCCTGCATGCGCTCGCCCGCTATTCCGCGACCGTCCATGTCGGCGCGGTCATCGCCGTGGGCGGGCAGCGGCTCGACCAGGCGCTGGTCGCGCTAATGTTGCCGGCCGTCGATCTGGGGCTCTATGCCGTCGCACTGTCGTCGGGCGGGCTGATCGCGATCCTGGTCGGGGCGATGGAGCTTCTCGCCTTCCCCAAGGTGGCGGCGGCGGACCCTGCCGCGCGCGCCGAGGTGCTGGGCCGCTACGTGCGCCTGACCGTCGCCCTCGCCGTCGTCGCGGCGGCGGTGCTGGTGCCGCTTCTGCCGTGGCTGATCCGGCTGCTGTTCGGCACCCCGTTCGCCCCTTCCGCCGCGCCCGCGCGCATCGTGGCGGTGGCGATGGTGTTCCACGCCGTGCGCGCGACGCTGGGCGCCGGGCTGCGTGGCACGAATCGCGCGCTGATCGTGGGCGGGGTGGAGGGGGCGGCGCTGGTGGCGCTGGCGGCGGGGCTCGCAGTGCTGCTGCCGCGCTACGGAATCGTGGGTGGCGCCTGGGCGGTGGTGGGCGCGAACCTGTTCGCCGGCGTCCTGCTGATCGGCGCGGTGCAGCGCACGCTGGGGATCGGCTTCGTGCGGCTCATGACGCCGGGCCCGCGCGAAGGCGAGCTTGCCGCCGCGCTGCTGCGCCGGGCGGGCCTCTCGCGTCGGAAGGGCAGCGGATGAGGCCCAAGCTCGACGGGCGGGTGAGTTCGAGCCGGCCCGGAGCCCCCGATATCCTGGTCGTAGAGCCGGGCAACCCGCGCACCTACGACATGGTGGCGGCGCTGGGGGCCGAAGGCTTCTCTTTGCGTTTCGCCACGCGCTACTTCCATGACCCCGCCGGCACGGTGGAACGTGTCGCGCGGCGCATCGGAGGGCCGGACATGGAGCGCTGGCTGATGCGGCGCTACCACCCGGCGATCCCGCCGGGGAGCGTCGATGGCTCGGTCGGAGCCGAGCTGGTTGACCGGCTCGCCCGCCGGCTGGCGCCCCAGGGGTGGGGGGAGCGCATGGCCGCCGGCTGGCTCGACCGGAGGGCCGCGCGCCTGGCGCGCCGCCTGCGCCCACGCGCCGTGGTGGCGCTCGACAGCTACGGGTTGGCAAGCTTCGCTGCGGCCCGCGAGCTTGGCATCCCGTCGGTGCTCGACCAGTCGACGGGGTTCGTCGGCGCGGCGGCGGCGCTTCTGGCCGAGGAGCGCGCGCGCTTTCCCGAGCTGGCCGGCTCGATCCACCTGCCAAGCCCGCGCGTTGTCGCCCATTGCCGGGCCGAGGCGGGCGCCGCCGACCTGATCCTGGCGCCTTCGGCTTACGCGCGCGACACGCTGACCGCTATCGGCGTCGACGAGGCGCGTATCGCCCTGGTGCCCTACGGCGTCGATACGCAGAAATTCGCCCCGCCGCCTGCAACGGGGCGCCTGAACAAGCGGCCGTTCCGCGTGCTGTTCGTCGGACGGATCAGCCCGCCCAAGGGCGTGCACTACCTCCTGGAAGCGTTCCGCGCCGCCGCCTTGCCCGACGCCGAGCTCGTGCTGGCCGGCACCATCGTGGGCGACGGCGGGTGGCTGGCACGCTACCGGGGCCTTTACCGCCACGTGCCGTCCGTCCCCCACGGCGAGGCCGCGGAGCTGTACCGAGGCGCCGACGTCCTGGTCTTTCCGACGCTGCATGACGGGTTCGGCCTGGTCGTCCTGGAAGCGATGGCGAGCGGGCTTCCGGTGATCCTGACGCCGCACGCGGCGGACGTGGTGCGCGACGGCGAGGACGGCTACGTCGTGCCGATCCGCGATGCGGCGGCAATCGCCGACCGGCTGCGCCTTATGCAAGCGGACCCGGCGCTCTGCCGGCGCATGGGCGAGAGCGCGCGCGCGCGGGCCGAAGCCTATGGGCTCGACCGCTACGCGCGCGGCCTGGCCGCCGCCCTGCGGCCGCTGATTTCCCCCGGTGCGTGTTGACCGGCCGAGCCTGCCCGCCCATCCTGGCCGCGTGCAATGCAACTCGTGGCCGAAGGCGGAATGATCCCTTGTTCTGGCTGATGATCATCGGCGCACCGGTGCTGCTGGGCGCATGGTTCGCCACCTTCGTCCGCTGGCGGCTGGGCCTGCTGATGCTCCTGGCCTATCTGCCGGTCGCGGGGGCGGTGACGCTGTGGCTGTCGCCCAACCCGGCGCCATTGCTGTTCAAGGATCTCCTGTTCGTCATTCCCGTCTACCTGTCGATCGCGCTGGTGCATCTGCGCGCGCTGGGCGAGGCGCGGGTGCCCCTGCCGATTTCGGTGCTGGCCGCGGCGCTGGCTCTGCTGGCGCTGGCGCAGATGTTCAACCCGAACCTCTCCGACTTCATGGTCGCGCTGGTCGGCGCGAAGGTGTGGCTCCTGTACCTGCCGATGCTGTACGTGGGCGGCGCGGCGCTGAGGACCCAGGACGATCTCGACGCCGTGCTGCGCGTGATGGCCGGGGTGGCGCTGGTGCCGTTCGCGGTCGGGCTGGTCCAGTTCGCACTGGCGAGTACGGTGGGCCTCGAACGGGCGATCGAGACATTCTACAGTCCGGCCGCGGCCGAGGCCGCGACCCAGACCTTCGGCGGGTTCGATTACGGCACCGGCCTCTACCGCATCCCCTCCACCTTCACCTTCATTGCCCAGTACGGGATGTTCTGCCTGGCGATGGTGGCATTCGCGTATGCGCTCGGCCGCGCCGACCCACGGCCCGCGTGGCGCGTCTTCGGAAAGGCGCTGATGGCGCTGGCCATCGTCTGCGCGGTTTTGAGCGGCTCGCGCGGCAATTTCGTGTTCGTGCCGCTGCTGATCGCGCTGGTCTACGTCGCTGATGCACGGCTCTCGGGCGGGCTCGCCGCCCTCGCCCTGTTTCCGGGCCTGATCCTGAGCGTGCTGTGGCTCACTGGGTTCGACCCGCTGGAGGTGTTCGGCGTGACGCACCAGCTGTTCAACAAGTACGGCTCGGGGCTGGTGCTGCCCGACCTCATCGAGACGCTGCGCAACTATCCGATGGGCCAGGGCACCGGCACCTCGACGGGCGCCGCTCGCCACATCATGAATGCCGCCGAGCTGCGTCATTTCGCGGCCTACGAGGGCTTCTACGCCAAGACCGTCGCCGAGCTCGGCATCCCCGGCCTGTTGATCCTGGTCGCGCTGTTCGGCGCCATCGCAGCCTATGGCGCGCGCGCGGTATTCGCCTGCCGCGGCAGGCTGCGCTCGGTCGCCGCGGCGCTCGCCGCCTACCTGGTCACGGTCGAGCTCAACAGCTTCAAGGGCTATCACCTCGATTTCGACCCGACCAACGTCTATTTCTGGCTGTTCGCCGGAATGCTGTACAAGCTGCCCTATCTGGCGCGTGAGCCGGCGACGCGGCGACCGCGGGCCTACTTTAGAGCTGCGACCGGAAGTATTCGATCGTCGGGCGAAGCCCGTCATCGAGTTTGACCTTGGGCGCCCAGCCCAGCGTCTTGCCGGCGAGCGAAATGTCCGGCTTGCGCCGCACGGGATCGTCAGACGGCAGCGGCTTGTAGACGATCTCTGATTTCGATCCGGTCATCGCGATCACCTTCTGGGCGAGCTCGAGGATCGTCATCTCCGACGGGTTGCCCAGGTTGACCGGCCCGGTGAAGTCGTCGCTGGACTCCATCAGCCGGATCAGCCCGTCCACCAGGTCGGAGACGTAGCAGAACGAGCGGGTCTGCTCGCCCTTTCCGTAGACGGTGATCGGCTCGCCCCGCAGCGCCTGCATGATGAAATTGGACACGACGCGCCCGTCGTCGGGATGCATGTTGGGCCCGTAGGTGTTGAAGATGCGCGCTACCTTGATGCGCAGCTTGTGCTGGCGTCGATAGTCGAAGAACAGCGTCTCGGCGCAGCGCTTCCCCTCGTCGTAGCAGGCGCGCGTGCCGATCGGGTTGGCATGGCCCCAGTAGCTTTCGGTCTGCGGGTGGATCTGCGGGTCGCCATACACCTCGCTGGTCGACGCCTGGAGGATCTTGGCCTTCACCCGCTTGGCCAGTCCCAGCATGTTGATCGCGCCGTGTACGCTGGTCTTGGTCGTCTGCACCGGGTCGAACTGGTAGTGGATCGGCGAGGCCGGGCAGGCGAGGTTGTAGATCTCGTCGACCTCGACGTAGAGCGGGAAGGTCACGTCGTGGCGCATCGCCTCGAAGCGCGGGTGCGAGAGGAACTCCGCGATGTTGTCCTTCGTGCCGGTGAAGTAGTTGTCGACGCACAGGACGTCGCAATCCTCGGCAAGAAGGCGGCGGCAAAGATGCGAGCCGATGAAGCCCGCACCGCCCGTGACCAGCACGCGTTTCGCCACCATACTCGCTCCCTCCCGTCAGCCTCGTTGTACCGTCTTCGGCACGCCCTGCGCGGGACGCACCAGCCCGCGCAGCCGGAGCGCCGCGTTGTGCAGCCCGACCTCGGGCTCGGTGCACAAAGCGAGCTCCCGCCACAGGACGGAGACCGGCCCGGCCCGTTCGGGGCGCACCGCCTGCCAGTCCGCGACCAGCCCGGCGAACGCCCCCGCAGCGAGTCCCTGCGGCGCGCCATCGAGGCCGGCCGGCAGGCGCGCGGCGGACAGCCCGAGCGCGGCGAGCAGACATATAAATACGCGCGCGGGCTTGGAAAAGAGCCCCGCTGCGGCGAGCGCGGCGACCTCGGCCCAGTCGGGCGGCGGGTCCGCGGCGGCGAGGCGCGCCGCATCGACCAGCTTGAGCGCGGCGAACGGGCCGAACTTGTCCTTTGCGGCGTTGGTGATGCAAAGGGCGAAGGCGTGCGCCGGGGACGGCACGCGCCAGCTTCCGTCGCGCACCACGACGGTCCTGGCGCCGGCGAACACACGCTCGGTGGCGAGCGAAAGATGCGCCGGCCAGCTATCGGGCCGGATGTGGATGTCGAGGTTGCAGGCCCCATCGGCCGAGACGAACGGCACATAGCTCGCATCCGAGATGAAGCCCCAGCGCTTGAGCCCCGCGGTATCGAACGCGAAGCCCTGCGCGGCGAGCAGCGCGACCAGCCGGTCGCGGTCGGCCCCGCGCACCAGGAGGTCGAGGTCGCCAGTCGAGCGCAAATCCGGGTCGGGATAGAGGGTGCGCGCGCTGGCGAAGCCCTTGAGGCAAACGAAGTCGATCCCGGCCTCCGCGATGACTTTCGCCCAGCGCGCCTGCACCGCCGCCGTCATCCGGTTGAGAAGCCGTGCCGTCTCGGCCCGCGCGGGATCGACCAGCGGGATGCCGAGGCGCGCCTCGGCCGGTGCCAGCAGGTGCTTCGCGAGGGCGGGGCCGATCAGCTCGGCGAGCCGCCCGGCCGCCGCTTTCAGCGCATCGCGGTCGGCCGGCAGCGGCGCAACGTCCGCCAGGATCAGCGGCCACAGGCCGGGGTTGGGCGCGGCGCTCACGTCTGGAGGATTTGCCGCTCGGCGCCGTCGAGCACCAGGCAGGTCAGCGTGCCAGTGGCATAGGCGCCGGTGTCGATGCCGATGCGGTTGTCGCGCAGATCGGGCGCGTCGGTGATGGTGTGACCGTGCACCACCACGCGGCCGTGGTCGGCGGTGGAGCCGAGGAACTCGCCCCGGATCCACATCAGGTCATCGGGCGACTGCGCGGCAAGCTCGACGCCGGGACGGATGCCGGCATGGACGAACAGGTAGTCGCCCTCGATGTCGCTCAAGGCGAGCCCGGCGAGGAAGGCCAAATGGTCGGCCGGCAGCGCCGCGCGGAACGCCGCGCTGACCTCCGCCCAGTCGTCTTCGGCCATCGTCTCGCGCCAGTCCACCCCATAGCTGTACAGCGTGGCGTCGCCGCCGTTGGCGAGCCAGGCCGGCCCGACCTCCGGATCGTCGAGAAAGCGCAGCAGGAATTCCTCGTGGTTGCCGCGCAACGTGACGGCGCGGAAGCCCACGAGAGGCCGCGCGATCAGCCGGTCGACGACGCCACGGGAATCGTCGCCCCGGTCGACATAGTCGCCGAGATACACGACAATTTTCTCCGCCGCGCGACGGCCGAGCGCGTCGACCCGGATCATGTCGTGCATCCGGTCGAGCAGGTCGGCGCGCCCGTGAATGTCGCCGATGGCGTAGATGCGGGCGCCCGGTGGCGCCTGTGCGGCCGGGCGCGGCTCGGCGGCGCGCCGGCGGAGCCTCTCGAACATGCGCGCAATATGGGCCGAACCGCCGCGCTCCGCCAGGGGATCGCCTAGGACGCCGATTGGAACGCGGCCCACTCGGCGTGCCCGCCGCGATTGTCGAGATGGTTGACCAGCGCCGCCACCACCCGCCGGTCGAAGGCATGGCCCGCCTCCGCCATCAGCCGCGCCGCCGCCGCGTCGAGCCCGATGCCGGCGCGGAACGCGCGATCCGACACCATTGCGACGAAGGCGTTGGCGACCGCGACGATGCGCGCCGTGACCAGGATGTCCTCGCCGGCGACGCCCCGGGGGCCGCCGGTCCCGTCCCAGCGCTCCTGAAGCTGGCGCAGCGTGGCAACGACCGGCCCGTCGAACTCGACCCCGTCGAGCACGTCCGCGACGTGTTGCAGGCTTTCGCGCACCTGGCGCATCTCGTCCTCGGTGAGCGCGCCCGGCTTGGTCAGCACGTCGCTCGGCACCAAGATCTTGCCGAGGTTCATCAGCTTGCCGGCGGTCTCGGCGGTGTCGATTGTCGCCGGGTCGAGCTCCATCTCGGCGGCGATGGTGCGCGCGACGGAAGCGACGCGGGCCGAGTGGTCCGAGGCGAACGGATCGCGCCGGTCGACCAGCCGGACCAGCATGGTGACGAGCTGGCGCTGGGTGCGCTCGCGCCGCTCGCGCGCGGAGACCGCCTCGGTTACGTCCTCCTCGATCACCAGCACGCCCTCGGGCAAATCGGGCCCGCCCGGCAGCGGCACGTGGCGGCTGAGCACCACGCGGAGGTCCGCTTCGGCGCCGCTGCGCACCACGTCGTTGAGCTCGACGCCGCGCTCGCGCGCCGCGCGGTTCAGTCGCTCGATGCGCGCAGCGGCCGCCGGACCGAGCACCGCGGCGATGGTCTTGCCGATCATGTCGGCCGCGTCGATCCCGGCGCGCGCGGCCGCGGCGCGGTTGGCGAAGCGGTAGCGGTTCTCCGCATCGACGATGGCGATGGCGTTCGGTTGGCTGTCGGTCACGAGCTGAAGAAGCCGCTTCTGGCTGGCGTAGCGGGCGGCGAGCGCGGCGAGGTCGGCGGCGGCGCGCTCGGCGCGGCGTGACGCGCCGTGGCGCCATACCCCAGCGAGGGCGACGGCGACCAGCCCCAGCGCCAGCAGGAAGAAGATGGTGAGCCGACGCAGCCGCGTCTCGGAGTCGGCCAGCGCCTCGGCCCGGTCGATTTTGTAGACCAGTGTCCACGGCGTGCCCGCGATCCGCCGGGCGGTCGCCAGAACCGGAACGTCGCGATAGTCGCGCCCCTCCTCGAACCCGCCGGGATGGTCGAGCGCCCAGGCGCCGACGAGGCCGGGCGTGTCACGCGCCAGGATAGGGGCGAGCGGCTTCGCCCCGTCGCGCGTCGGCGAAACGTAGGCGACGGCAGCGCCCTCGGCTTGGACGAGCACGGCCTCAGCGCTGGCCCAGGGCTGCCCGGGCTGGCGCAGGGCCGGATAGAGCGAGTCCGCCACTTCGCGCACGCCAACGATGCGCCCGACCCGCTGGTCCGGCGTGCGGTCGCCCTGCACCGCGTAGATCGGCAGGGCAAAGCCCATGGCAGGCTTGCCGGCGGCGTCGAGGTGGATGTCGTCGAGCGCCCGCGCCCCGGCCGGCGCCCGGGCGAGCCAGTCGGCGAGGCGGCCCTCGATCGGCGGCATGCCGGACGAGGCCGCGACCACGTTGCCCTGCGCGTCCAGAAGCGCGAGGCCGGCGAGCCCGACGCGCCGGACGTTGGCGTTCACCTGGGGGCCCAGCACCGGCGCCGAAAAGCCGGCGCGGTCGGCCACCGCGTCGAGCAGGTTCCTGAGATATTGCCGGCTCGCCAGCGTCTCGGGCGTCGGCTGGCCCTTCGCGGCACCGATCTGGGTGAGGTAGAGCTGGACCGAAAGGTTCTCGGCAATGCTGTCGAGCGTCCCGTACTGAGCGTCGAGCCAGTCGACAGCCGCCTGCGCCCGGCTGTCCGCGACGATGCCGAGCCGCGTCTGCCAGCCGCGCAGGTCGCGCGCGCGCTCGGCGCGGGTGAAGTCGCGCAGCGCCCACAGCCCCGCCGCCAGGATGGCCAGGATGACCAGGCCGGTCAGGCCGATCCGCAAGTTGGTCCGCACGCTGCCCCCTCACGCCTGCCGACCACCTCTAATCCCGCATGGTTAGCGAACCGTAAACGGACGACGGAGGTCGCAGCCTTTCACGTCGCCTTAACCGGGGCGAGACTAGGCTTCTGCCATGCGCATCCCCGCCCTTTCGGAGGCCCTGGCCGTCGCCGCCATCTTCGCGGCCCTCGCCGGCGGCGCAGAAGCGGCCGGCGTGGCGGCGCCAAGCTCCTATCCGCCGATCTTCGGCACGACCACCGTCGAGTCGCACGCCATCTCGCTCTTCCCGAAATGGACCTGGATGCTGCAGCGCTATTTGCGCGAGGAGCCGGAGGAGAAGGCGCCCTGCACGCCGACGCCCAACCCGCACTCGTGCAGCCTGCAGCGCTGGCAGGGGTTCCTGGCGAGCATCCGGCGGATGAGCCCGATGGACCAGCTGCGCTCGGTCAACCGGTTCGCCAACTACGCTCCCTATGTTACCGACCCGGTGAACTACCACGTGCCCGACTACTGGGCCACGCCACTGCAGTTCCTGACGCTCGACGGCGATTGCGAGGACTACGCCATCGCCAAGTACATGTCGCTGCGCGCGTTGGGCTTCCCCGATTCCGCGCTGCGGATCGTCGTCTTGCAGGATATGAACCTGAACGTGGCGCACGCGATCCTGGTGGTGATCCTGGACGGCACGGCCTGGGTGCTGGACAATCAGGTGCCCGAGGTGGTGCCGGCGTCCTCGATCCACCATTACCGGCCGATCTACTCGCTCAACGAGACGACGTGGTGGCTGCACCGTCCCGGCGCCGGGGCCGGCGCGCTCGCAACGCGCTGAGGCCGACGCCCGGCGCGATTCCGCAACCGCATGGAAAGCCGTATAGTCGCGCCGCGGCGTGGCTCGCGAGGGGGCGCCGGAGAGAGGACACCGTGAGCCAGACGACCATGTCGCCGCGGGATGGCCGTGCGCGCTGGACGGCCGCAGGCGAGACGTCGCCGCCGCTGCCCGGCCGGTCCACCTTTGCCGCCGACTTCGAGACGGTTCTGATCGGGGCGCTGCGCGTCTCCGACGTGGCGATCGTGGTCGTCGCGGGCGTGTTCGCCTTCTGGCTGCGCCACGGCGCCACCGAGGCGCCGCCCAACGCCTATCTGGTAGCGATCGCCATCGCGGCGATCCTGATGGCGAACTTTGCCCATTTCGCACGGATCTACAGCCTGGCCGCGCTGCGCCGGGTACTGGCCGGGTACGGCGCGCTGGCCACCGCCTGGTTCGGGGTCGCCGCCACGCTGGTGGCCATCGCCTATCTGACCAAGTCGTCCGACTTCTATTCCCGCCTTTGGTTCGTCATGTGGATCGCGCTGACCCTGGTCGCGCTGTTCCTGCTGCGGCTCGCCATCGCCGACCAGGTGCGCAGCTGGATGCACGAGGGCAAGCTCACCCGCAATCTGGTGATCGTCGGGGCCGGGGAGTACGGCGAAAGGCTGATCGAGCGGCTGGCGCAGCACCCCGACCCATCGCTCCGCGTGCTGGGACTGTTCGACGACCGCCGGACCCGCGTGCCGCACGAGATCCAGGGCGTGCCGCTGCGCGGGACGGTGAACGATCTGCTGCTGTTCGCGCGCCGCCACCGGGTGGACGAGATCGTGATCGCGTTGCCGTGGCGCGCGGGCCCCCACCTGATGGAACTTCTGTCACGGCTGCGTTCGGTGCCGGCGGACGTGAAGCTGTGCCCCGAAGTGGTGGGACTCGATCTTCCCGCCACCGGCTATTCGTCGCTGGCCGGCCTGCCCATGCTCAACGTGTTCGAGCGCCCGCTGGGCGGCTGGTCGCACGTGATGAAGAGCGTCGAGGATAAGGTCCTGGGAGCGATCCTGTTCGTCCTAGCCCTGCCGCTCTGCCTCGTCATCGCCGCGGCGATCAAGCTGGACAGCCCGGGACCGGTGCTGTTCCGCCAGCCCCGCTTCGGCTTCAACAACGAGGAGTTCACCGTCCTTAAGTTCCGCACCATGCACCCGGGGGCCGACACGGCGACGGTGCCGCAGGCGACGCGCGCCGACGCGCAAATCACCCGCGTCGGCGCCTTTCTGCGCCGGACCAGCCTGGACGAGCTGCCACAGCTCTACAATGTGCTCCGGGGCGAGATGTCGCTGGTCGGCCCGCGCCCGCACGCGGTGCCGCATAACCAGCAATACGCCCAGCTCATCGGCGGCTATCTCGGCCGCCACCGGGTGAAGCCCGGCATGACCGGCTGGGCGCAGGTGCACGGGCTGCGCGGCGAGACGGCGACGCCCGAGCACATGCGGCTGCGCGTCGAGTACGACATCTACTACATCGAGCACTGGTCGCTCGGGCTCGACCTGAAAATCCTGTTTCTCACCCTGTTCGTCGGATTCGTGAACGAGAATGCCTACTGAGCCCGTCGCGCCGCGGGGCGAGCCCGCGGGCGGCGCGGTCGCCTTCTGGGGGCTGATCGCGCTTCTCGCGCTGGCGCCGCTGCCCTACGGCGCGAACCGGCCGTGGGCGTGGGACACGCTGGCGGTGGGTGCCGGGCTCGCGACGATCGCCTGGGGGGTGGCGGCCTGGCGCGCGCCCTGGCTCGCGCCGATCGGCTGGCGCCGCCACGCCGTCCTCACCGTGCCGTTCCTGTGCGTCCTCGCCTGGGCGCTGTTCCAGGGCTCGGCACTGGCGCCGGCCGCATGGCACCACCCGCTGTGGCGCGCGGCGGGGGCGGCGCTCGACCGCAGGCTCGCCGGCGCCATCGCGCTCGATCCGGAGGCGGCCGCCGAAGGGGCGGTACGGCTCGCCGCCTACGGCGCGGTGTTCTGGGTGGCGCTCCAGCTCGGGCGCGACGCTGGGCGCGCGCGACAGCTCGTCTGGGCGGTGGCGGCGATCGGGCTGGGGTACGCCATTTACGGGCTCGCCATCCAGCTCGGTGGCAAGGCGACGATCCTGGGCGTGCCGAAAACCGCCTACCCCTACGACCTGACCAGCACCTTCGTGAACCGCAACGCCTATGCGGTGCAGGTCGGGCTCGCGCTGCTGGCGGCGATCGCGCTGCTTGGCGAGGCGACGCGCCCGCCGCAGGGCTACCGGCTCGGCACCCGCACGGGCATGATCCGTTTTCTCGACGGGCTGCCGCCCGCGGCCTACGTCCTGACCGCGGCGACGCTCACCCTCGCCACCGCGCTGGTGCTCACCCACTCGCGCGGCGGGTTCGCCGCTTCCATGGCGGCGTTGGCGGCGCTGGCCGTTGCCGCGGCGCTGCGCCCCCGCCGGTCGGGCGCACGGCGCGGTCTCGGACTGGGAGTCGGCGCGCTGGCCGTTGGGCTGGTCGTGCTGTCGACCAGCGGCGGCTATCTCCTGGCCAGGTTTGAAGCCGGGCTCGCCAGCGATGCGGGACGGGCCACGATCCACGCCCTGGCCCGCCGCGCCATCGCCGACGCGCCATGGACCGGCACCGGATTCGGCAGCTTCGCCGCGCTGTTCCGCCTGTACCGCGGCGACGATTTCCCCTGGAGCGTGCCGCCCTTCGTCCGCGCCCACAGCGTCTATCTCGATCTTGCGACCGAGCTGGGCATCCCGGCGGCGTGCGTGCTGGTCGGGGCGGGCGCGGCGATCGCGACGCTCTGCCTCATGGGGGCGGGGCGGCGGCGGCGGGCGCGGCTCTACCCCTGCCTGGGCCTCGCCGCCACGGTGCTGGTTGGCGTGCAGGGGCTCTACGATTTCGCGGTCGAGATCCCGGCGGTTGCGGTCACCTGGCTGGCGCTGGCGGGTGTCGGCTGCGCCCAGAGCTTCCGCACCGAACAGCAGGCACCCGCCCGGCGCCGGCCGACCGCTTAGCGGAGCGCGAGATAGGCCTGGTCGAACCGGTTCCGCAGCGCCGGGGATGCGGCCAGGGCGGCGCGCACCGGGCCGAGCGCAAAATGGTCGCGCGCGAAGCGGGCGAGATCGTCCGGCGCGCGCCGCGCGGCGAGGCGGATCTGCTCGTCGAGCAGCGCCCGGCCGTCCGCGCCGAGCCGCGGCCCGGCCGCGAAGCCGAGTGCGAGACGCGGCATCACCAGCGCGGGATCGGCAGGCGCGGTACGCACCGCCATTTGCCAGGCCGCGCCGACCGCGCCATCCGCGCCGCGCGCGAGCTGGGCGTAGGCGAGCCCGGCCCAGGTGAAGGGCTGTGCCGGCGCCTCGGCCAGCGCGGCGCGCAATTCCGCGATGGCGAGGTCGAGGAGGGCGCGACCGCGCGGCGCGGCGGTCCCCAGCGCGCGCGCCCGAGCGAGGGCGAGCGCGGCAATGTCGGCGTGGGTCGCGGGCGTGTCGCGCAAGGCGGCGCGCCGGTTCGCGAGCGCGTCGACGAGCTCGTCCGGCGGCGGCGGCGGCGTGTGGGACAGGCCCGCGACGGTTTCGCCGTAGGGCGCGCGGAGGACGCTGTCGGCGGCGCGCGGCGCGGCGAATGCCACCAGCGCCGCACCCGCCAGGGCGGCGAGGACGGGCGCGACGCGCGGCGAAGTCAGGGCCGCCACACGCCTAGTCCGTGTAGTATTTGCTGGTACGGTCGTAGGAGTAGTAGTAGCTCGAATCGCGATAGCCGTAGCGCGCCTGCTTGCTGACGTCGACCTGGGAGAGCACCAGGCCGGCGACCGGCGCGCCGGCGTCCATGAGCTGGCGGATGCCGGCCACCGCCGTCTCGCGCCGCGTCTTTTCCCAGCGCACCACGTAGAGCGCGTGATCGACCTGGCGCGCGAGCAAGAGCGTGTCGGACACGGCGAGCAGCGGCGGCGTATCGACAAGCACCAGCTCGTAGTGCCGCGCGAGCTCCAGCAGAAGCTGGCGCATCCGTTGCGACCCGATGAGGTCGGCGGGATGCGCCGCCCGCCCGCCGGCGGCGATGTAGTGTAGGCCCGAGCGCGTGTCGATCTCGATCACATCCTCGATCTCGGCATGGCCGGCCAGATAATCGCTGAGCCCCCGCTCGTTCGACTGGCCGAGCATGACGTGCAGGCTGGGATGGCGCATGTCGGCGTCGACCACGATCGCGCGCTGGCCCGAGCGGGCGGCGAGCGCGCCGAGCGACAGAGCGAGGGCGGTCTTGCCCTCGGCCGAGACCGCAGAGGTGACCAGCACGGTGCGCGGCGGGTGGTCGGGGTCGGACAGCATCAGCGCCGTGCGGACGGAGCGCACCGCCTCGGAATAGGACGAGTTGGGCCGCTCGAGCGCCGTCGTGTGCGGCGGGCAGCGGCGGTCGCGCCGGCCGAGGCGCGGCGTCGCCCCGAGGACGGGAAGGCCGGTCGCGCCCTCGAGCTGGGTGACGCTGCGGAAGCCCGCGTCGAGGAATTCGAGGATCAGCGCCAACGCGACGCCCACCACGAGCGAGACCAGGAACGCGGCCATGATCATCAGCCGCTTCTGCGGGTAGAACGGCCCGACCGGCGCAGTCGCGCGCGAGATGATGCGGGCGTCGGGCCGCTCCGTCTCCTTGTCGAAGACCGCCGTCTCCTTGTAGCGCGCGAGGATGGTCTGATAGAGGGCCTGGTTCGCCTTCACCTCGCTCGCCAGCGTGCGCAGCGTCACCTCGGCCGCGTTCTGCCTGCCGATCTGATCCTCGATCCGCTTCGCCTCGGATTCCAGGTTGCGGACGCGGGCACGCGCGATCTGGACGTCGTTCTCGAGGCTCATCGCGATCTTCTGCGTCTCCGACTTGATCTTGAGCCGCAGATCCTTGAGCTCGTTCTCGGCGAGCACCAGTGTCGGATGGCCTTCGCGCAGCGTGGTGCGAAGCTGCGCGATCTTCTGCAGCACCGTCGCTTCCTGCTCTTGCAGCCGCTGGATCAGCGGCGAATCGAGGATCGCCGTGGTGGAGTCGATGCCGTCGGCGCCGCGGGCACGCAGCGACTGGAGCTGCTCGAGCCGCGCCTCGGACTCGGCGCGCTTGGTGCGTGCGGAAACGAGGTCGGCGTTCAGCCGCACGAGCTGCGCCTGCAGCACGTTGGCGCCGCCCGCCTCGACGATGCCGGACTTGGCGCGGTATTCGTCGAGCTTGCGCTCGGACTCGACCACCTTCTGCTTCAACTCGCCGACCCGGCGGTCGAGCCATGCCGTCGCCTGGGAGGTGGCGTCGCTCTTGGCCGCCTGCTGGTCGGCGATATAGAGCTCGGCCGTGGCATTGGCCGCGCGGGCGGCGAACTCGGGATCGCTCGAGGTGTACTCTATGGTGATGACGCGCGAGCGGGTCGATGGCAGGACCGTGAGGCCGCCAAGATAGGCGTCGGTCATGCTCTCGCGCATCGCATTGCGCTTTTCCGCCTCCGTCATTCCCGCCCAGGGCGGCGGCTTCTGCGCGGGCGACTTGATGCCCAGGAGGCGCTTGACCGCGGCCTTCGCGAGCCCCGCGACGGTCTCGTGCGGAACCGCCAGCTCGGGGTTGAACAGCGCGTTGCGGTAGAGGTCGAGCTTGTCGACGGCCTGCGCCGCGAGGTGGCGCGAGCCGATGATCGCCGCCTGGGTTTCGTTGGTATAGTAGTCTGGGGTGAGCCCCTGCGTGACGGCCTCGATATTGACCACGTTCTGGCGGCTGCCTTCGAGCACGATCGCCAACTCGGCGACGTAGAGCGGGGTGATCTGGTTGACCGCCAGCACCGCGATCGCCGTGCCCAGGAAGGCGATGCCTCCGATCAGGGCCTTGCGCCGGCGCAGCCCGCCGAGCAGACGGCGCGGATCGAGCGCCTCCCCCTCGCCGGTGGACGGAACCGGGCCGAATTCGGGCGTTGGCTCCCGGGGACGGAGCGGCAGGCGCGTAACCGATGACATTTGGGACGAACTCCTACGCCGCTGCCCAATCCCCCGATGGCATGGCGAGCCTTCAAATTTACTTAATGTTACTCATTTTCAAGGCCATCGGCCAAAATCTTTCAGGCGCTAGAACAGTCGCCGCATCACTTCGACCGTGTCGCCGGGCAGGACGGGCAAATCGAGCGGGACGGAAAGCTCTCTCACCCCGCCGGTGCCGGTCTCGCGCACCACCGTCACCGGCGAGAAGCGTGCCCGGCGAGTATAGCCGCCGGCGATGGCCACCGCACGGCGGGCCGTGAGCCCGGCGACGTAGGGGTAGCTGCCGGCCCGGTTCACCTCGCCATAGATGTAGAACGGCCGGTAGTTCAGGACCTCGACCGTGACGCGCGGGTTGACGATGTAGTTGGCGTTCAACTCGGCGCGGATCTTCTCCTGCACCTCGGGCACGCTCAGCCCCTTGGCGTGCACCTGGCCGAGCAGCGGGTAGGCCAGGTTGCCGGAGCCGTCGATCTCGAACTGGCCGGACTCCTGCGGCTGGCCGAATACAGTCACCTTCAGCTTGTCGCCGGGCCCGAGACGGTAGGCCGAGATGTCCTGCGCCGCGGCGCCTCCGGACGCGACCGGCCGGGCGGTGGAGGCGGGCGCCTCGCTGAACATGTTGCAGCCGGCACCGGCAAGCAGTGCCGCCACCAGCATCGCGACCAGCCCCGCGTGCCACGGCGCGGACCGGGCTCGAAGCACCCGCGCTCTCCTCGGTCGGTCAAACACCGTTTACCTTTACCTTCGGGCCGGCCGGGTTATTCCCGTGCGGCATGCCATCCTGCCGGCCATCATTGCCGGTTGGTGCCGAATCGCAAGGACGACGGTCACAAACCGCATATTTGGCCGCAGCGGCCTACAGGTGCTCGCCCACCGCCAGCGACAGGGTCTGGTCGCTGAACCCGACACCGGCCAGGGTGGAGCTGCGCCGCGTCATGCCGTAGGAGAGCCGGGCGTACCATTTGCTGCCGATCGCATATTCGAACCCGGCCGAACCGGTGACCACCGTGTCGTCCCGCTGGATGCCCTGGAAATTCTGCAGGCTGTAGCCGAAGCGCAGCGAGACGATCAGGTTGTAGAGGTACTCGTAATCGAGCCCCAGCGTACCGTCCGTGGTCAGGATCCCGGATACGCCCCGCTCGGTCGTTTCGTCCACCCTCCGGGTCAGCCCCGCCGTCACGGTGACAAGTCCCGTCGGGTTCCAGATCAGCTTGCCGTCGATCGAGAAGCCGCCGATCGTATTGAAGCTCGGCTCGTCGTAGCTCTGGCGCAGATAGCCCGCGCCCAGCTCGGCGAAGGTCGCGGCCGAGGCGTCCCATGAGAGACCCGCCCGCACATCGAACCCGCTCGATCCCTGAATGAGCCCCGCCGAGTCGATCCGGCGCGCAAAAACGCGCGTGTTGTAGCTCGGCTCGATGAAGGCGGTCGTGCCGGGGCTGAACTCGTAGCCGGTGCGAAACGAAACCTTGGTCTCCACCCGGTCGCCGTCGCCGGTGATCGCGGGGTCGCCGCCCGACTCGGTGATGTCGTCGCGGTTGAGCTTCGCGTCGAGCAGGATCGCATCCGCCAGGTAGCGCGCCTCGCCGCGCACGTTCACGATGTCCTCGAAAAGCGGCGGGGTGGCGATGCCGCCCTGGTTGCTGGGCGTGCCGCGCGCGACCTGCTGATGACGATAGCTCGCGTCGCCGACGACGGTGGTGACGTCCGAAACGTCAATGTTGCCGCCGGCATCGAACCGGTAGTTGACGAAATCCTCGGACGGATAGACTACGTGCCGGCCGATATCGCCGTTGATGGCGACGTGCGCCCCGTGATTGACCCAGTCCGAGGCGATGGCGAGCGCCGGGCGCACATCGAAGATCGCGTCCGACTTCGTGTTCTTTTCCTCCCGGAACACGTTCGAAGTCATATGTGACGGCGCCCTCGGTGGTGGGGTGAACGATGAAGCTCGCGAGCGGCGAGCTCTTGTTCTCCACCGACTTGGCGTCGATTAGGCCGACCTTGTACAGCACCTCGTCGAGCTCGAGCCCCATCGGCTCGAATTCGGGCCGCGGGCGCACGGTGACCAATTCGTTCCGGGCCTGCTGAGCCTCGGCCGCCGGCGGCAACAGCGCGGCGAGGCCGGCCGCGGCGGCGGCGAGGCCCGGCGCCCAGCGGCGCGGGGGCCGCGTGCGGCCGCGTCGTCGCATCTCAGCTCGGGCTTGCCTGTTCCGTGTTCTGGAACACCGGCGGCGGCAGGTCGATCGGCACTACGGCCTGGTTCGCCTGCCGGTTGCCGGCGGCCGGCGCGATGTTCTGCAGCGCGGCGACCGCACCGGCCGCCTGCAGCGCCTGCACCGCGGCCGTCTGGATCTGCGCGTCGAGATTGAGGCGCTGTTCTATCGACATCACCGCGTGCTGCGCCGCCGCGCTGAGATGGAGGTCGCCAGGCGCGTTCGCCGGTTCGACGAGCATCCCGGTCAGGTAGGTTGGCATGCCACCCATCGGCACCAGGTCGAGATGGATTTTGCCGCTCACCGGCAACACCTCGATCACCACCGCACCGCCATGCTCGAACTGGCCGCCGGTCGCGCCACCGCTGCCCAGCAGCATGGCGTTCTCCATCCATTCGTCGGGATGCGAGCCCATCACCTCCATCGGCGCACCGTTGGCCATGATCATGTGGCCGAACGATGCGGCGGCGTGCGCGGAATCGCCCAGATTCCTGGTCATAAGCACGATGCGGAAGGGCGTCGTGCCGGTTACCGGCAGGTCGATCGACCGGACACCCGAGACGCCGTCGGCCAGCATCCCCTTTACGCCGGTCGCGCCGAGTATGGCGAGATTGCCTGTGATGCGCGGATCGCCCGGCGCGACACGCTGGAACCCGGAGGCCGGCGGCGCGCCCCGCCTGCCGAAATCGAGGGCGAAGACGGCATGGCTGGGCTTGAAGCTTTCGTGCACGCTGAGTTTGAGGACGTGGGTGCGGTCAAGCGCGAGGCGGGCGGCCTGCGTCACCCGGTCCATCGCCTGGAGCATCGCCGCGGCGTCGGGCGTGCCGCCGGTTGCGCCGCCGGGGTGCAGGAGCGCGATCAGCCCGATTGCACGTCGCGCCACCTCCTCCGGCGAGACCTGCGGCCCGAACCAGTTGCGCAGCGCGGCAAGCCCTTGCGGCGAGCCGGTCCGCGCGCCGTCGAGAACCGCGGGCGGCGGAGGCGACAGCTCGGCGGGCGCCGACGTGCCCGCCCCGGCGCCGGCCGGCGTGTCGGCGGCGCGCGCCGCGACCGCGCTCAGCGCAAGCGCGGCGACGGCGACCGCTGCCAGCCTCGCAAATCGCCCCGTGATCGGTTGAAACATGCCCCGTTTCCCGCCTAGCCTGGTCCCCCGCCCTGGCTTCCGGCGGGCGGCTCCGCACGGCAGTTATACACCAAATCCTTCAATTTTCGTTGGTTTGGATGTGACCGGCGTCACTTCCGCACGGCGAGACCGCGCGCGACGAGGTCGGCGATGGCGCGATCGAGGTCGGCCCGGATCGTCGCGTTTCCCGCCTCCGGGAAGGCGGCGGCGAACAGCTCGGTCAGCTCGGCCGCGCTGCGCGGCTCGGCCAGCAGGCGCCACAGTGCACTGGTCACGGCGTCGAGATAGAACACCTCCTGGCTCTCCGGCTCGACCAGGAAGGTCTCGTCGTCCACCACCGTCTCGCTGATCGCCGGGTTGCGCCAGAAGCGCGGCTCAGCCATGGGCGACATCCGGCGGGCGCGGGCGCGAAGGCGGCCGCAATCCGCCCCGCCGCCCGGCGGCTTTCGGCGAAGGCGAGGCGCAGGACCGGCACGAGCCGGGCGAGCGTTTCGAGGTCGCGCACCAGCGTCACGGCCGGCCGGCCGGCGGCATAGCAATGCGGCACCAGGGCGCGCACCGCGGCGGCCGGAGACAGAAGCTCCAGCCCTTCCTCAGCCGCGCCGCGGGCCAGGACGACCAGGGCCGCCAGCGGCGCGGCGGCGCCGCGCGGCGCCTGCTCGCCCGGCTGCATGCGCAGGTAAGCCGCGGCCGCGCCCGAAAGGACGGTGCGGTCGGCGACGAAGCGGCCGTATTCCGCGCCGCAGTCCGGCGGCAGCGGCAACCGGGCCTTGGGCGCGAGGCCGAAGGCGACCGCTTGCGGCGCGCCGCCGAGGCGGAGCCCCAGCCGGTCGTCGCCGTAAAGGAGATGGCCGGAAGCGGCCAGCATCAATGCGACGGAGGACTTCCCGGCGCCCGAATCGCCGACCAGCCCGACCACCCCGCCGCCGATCCGCGCCGCGCCGGCGTGGAGGCAGACCAGCATCGGGTCGCGCGCCACCTCGACCATGACGAGCGCCCCGGCGAGCGCGTTCGCCGCGTCGACTTCATTGACGAAGCCCGTTTCCGCACCGAACGCGCCGCTGACGGCGAAGCCGGCTGCCGCGTTGCCGCCGATTTCGATGTCGGGGACATCGCCGGGGAGGGACGGGCGCGGATCCCAGCCTTCGAGAAACGGGCCGAGCTGGGCGACGACCGGCGCGGCGGCGGGCCCGGCGACGACAACCGGTCGGCCCTCGGCGCCCAGCCGCCAGGAAAACTCAGCGCTCTTCGACGACGTTCTCGCGCGGCGCATGCTTGGACAGGATCCGCTGCAGGGTGCGCCGGTGCATGTTCAGGCGGCGCGCCGTCTCCGAGACGTTGCGGTCGCACTGCTCGAAGACGCGCTGGATGTGCTCCCACCGGACGCGGTCGGCGGACATCGGGTTCTCCGGCGGCGGCGGCAGGGCCTGCTCGCGCGCGAGGAGCGCCGCCTCGACCTGGTCCGCGTCCGCCGGCTTGGCGAGGTAGTCGAGCGCACCGGCCTTCACCGCGGCCACCGCGGTCGCGATGTTGCCGTAGCCCGTGAGCATCACGATGCGCGAATCCGGCCGAGCGTTCCGCAGGGCCGTCACCACGTCAAGGCCCGAGCCGTCATCGAGTCGCAAATCCAGGACGGCATAGGCGGGCGGGGCGGCGCGCGCGGCGGCGATCCCTTCGGCCACCGACTGCGCCGTCTGCACGTCATAGCCGCGCCGCTCCATGGCGCGGGCGAGACGGGCGAGGAACGGGGCGTCGTCGTCTACGATCAGGAGCGACCGTTCGCCCCGGGGGACTCGTGGGTCTGGGTCATGACTCTCGGCTTTCTTCCGACGGGAACAGGGCGGGCTGGTCCGCCTCGGCTGTCTCCAATATGGAGCAATTCCAGCGAACTGCAACCTCGGCGCCGCCTTGCGGGCGGTTGGCGAAGGCGACGCGCCCCCCGGTCCGGCGCAGCAGCGTCTGGGCGATGAAGATGCCGAGGCCCATGTGCGCGCCGCCGTCGCGCCAGCCCGAGACATAGGGCTCGCCCAGCCGTTCCATGATGCCGGGCTGGAATCCCGGCCCGTCATCGGCGACGACCACCGAGACCTGGTCATCGCCCCAGCGTGTGGTGACCGAGACGGTCTCGCGCGCCACCTGGACCGCGTTCTGGATCAGATTGCCGAGTCCCTGAAGGAACTCCGCCGAACGCACGACCTGCGGCTCGGGCGCGGTCTCGCCGGCGATGGGCTCGGCGACGAAGGCGAGTTCGATCCCCTTGTTGGCGTAGGGCGCGGCGGCGAGCTCGACCACTGCCGAGATCGGCAGCCGGTTGAACGGCTCCTCTCCCTCGGGGCGCGCGGCGAGCCGCGCCAAGATGTCGCGGCACCGCGCCACTTCGCTGATCAGAAGCGCCACGTCCTCGCCGATCGGGCTTTCGGCCGCCACGTCGCGGGCGATCTCGCGCGCGACGACCGAGATGGTGCCGAGGGGGCTGCCCAGCTCGTGCGCGGCGGCGGCGGCGAGCGCGCCGAGGGCGGAAAGCTGGCGCTCGCGCGACAGCGCGAGCTGCGCGGCGGCAAGCGCATCCTGCATGCGCCGCGCCTCGGCCGCGACGCGCCAGGCATAGGTGGCGAAGAACACGATGCCGAGCCCGAGCGCCGTCCAGATGCCGAGTACGTAGACCAGGGGAAGGGCGAGCCCGCCGCCCTGCCAGGGCAGCGGCATGTGCACAACGGCGAGCAGCGCTGATCGCCGCCACCGAGAGGGCGCAGAGCACCACGGTCGGGCGCGCGCCCAGGATGGTGGCCGAGACCGAGACGGGCGCAATCAGCAGTACGGCGAACGGATTCTGCAACCCGCCAGTCAGGAACAGCAGCACCGAAAGCTGGACGATGTCGTAGGCGAGGAACCACGCGGCCGCGACCTCGCTGAGCCGGACGGCGCGCGGCCGCTCCAGCATCGCCACGGTGACGGCCAGGTTCACCGCCGCCGACGCGCCGATCACGATCAGGCAGGCGCCGAGCGGCAAGTGGTATTCCAGCCCGTAATGCACCACCAGGATGGCGAGCGCCTGGCCGGCAACTCCCACCCAGCGGATCGTCGTGAGCGTGCGCAGGCGGACCCGGCCCGGCTCCGAGGTTTGCGTGTCGAGCCGCGCCATCAGCCGGTCACCGGGCGGTATGCGCTCACGCGATCAGGAAGGTCTCGAATGCCTTCTCGGCACGGCGGGACGGGAAGCCGCCGCGCACCGCGCCGGGGCGCAGGTCGCGGTAGAAGGTGCGGAAGCCCTGGCCCAGCGGGCGCGAGTTGGGCACCGAGAGCCACAGGCGGAGAAGGTGGCGCTTGCGCTCCGGCTCGGGCCAGTCGTGGAACTCGGTGCGCGAGTGGAACATGGTGTGGTTGTTGACGAACTGGATGTCGCCCGGCTCGAACATCATGGTCAGGCGGAACTCGTCGGAGTTGGCGATCGCATCCAGGAGGTCCAGCGCCTCGGTCTGGGCGGCGGTGAGGCGCGGCACCTCGGGCATCGCCTGGGCATTGCGGATGTGGCCGCGCACGTAGCGGCTGGCGAACCTGCCCTGCGTCAGGGAGAACACGGTCTGCTGGTAGTAGGGCTTCATACCCGCTGGCTCCTGCCCCTGCCAGGACCAGGACATCGGCTGGTACAGCACCTCCACCAGGTCGGGCCGGCAGCGCAGCATCTCGTTGTGCACGGCGACCGCGCTGGTGAGGTGGCTGAGCCCGCCCTCCTTCGCGACCTGCAGGCAGAACAACCCCGTCACGTCGCAGGAATCGCAGTGGCATGAGAGCTCGGCCGACGAGGTGTAGCCGCGTCCACGCGCCGAGTTGAGCTCGACGCCGAGGTCGCGCACGTCGCCCAGCACGTCGCCGGCCATCGACTGGGTGACCGCGGTGCCGAGATGGAGCCCGAGCCCCCAATAGATGAACTTCAGGTCCGGCTTGTCGTAGCGCCGCGCCGGGAAGCCGCGCAAAAGCCGCAGGCCGGGCCCGTTCTCGAGCTCGTCGAGCACGCGCGCGAGCACGGCGGAGACGGTGGGCAGCGGGAAATCGTCGCGCGTAAGGTCGGCCGGGGTGCGGCCGCGGCGCTTGGCGTGGGCGAGCGCGGCGTCGATCTCCGCCGCCTCGGCGTCGGAGAAATGGTAAATCCAGCGGTCGGAGCGGGCAAGCTCCGGCCCGCGCCAGTCGGCGGGGCCGGGGATCGGCTCGGGCATGGCGATATCCTCAATTCGTCGCGCCGATCCTAGCGCGGCCCGGCGCAATCCACCATCGGCTCGCGTGGCCACAGTGCGCCCCGTTGCGAGTCCCTCTCCCGCGTGATAACCCCGATGCGTGAGGGGGACGCCAGGACGGCGCGATTAACCGAATCGCGACCGGTATGCGCGTATGCAATCGGCGGACGCCCGGCCGGGGCCGGCACCGCTTCTTAGGATGAATGCATGAGCAACGATCTTCCGCGCGCCATCGGCGAGCAGACTTTCCCCGTCGAGGACCGCAGCGTCGGGGGCGTCAAGCGCGAGCTCATGCGCTGCATGGTGGAGGAGATGGGGCGCGACCCGGCCTTCGCCTCGCTGCAGGACTGGTTCTTCGCGCTGGCTTATTTCGTGCGCGGCCGCCTGAGCGCGGCGCGCATCCGCACCTGGCGGCGCAATTTCGACCAGGACGCGAAGTGGGTCTACTATTTGTCGCTCGAATTCCTGCCCGGGCGGCTTCTCGCCAGCGGGCTGCGCAGCCTCGGGCTTCTGCAACCCTGCACCGAGGCGCTCGCCGAGCTCGGCATCGACATCGAAACCTTGCGCACCTATGAGGTCGAGCCGGCGCTCGGCAATGGCGGGCTCGGCCGCCTCGCCGCCTGCATGCTCAATTCGATGGCGACGCTCGGCTATGCCGGCATCGGCTACGGCATCCGCTACGAGTACGGCATGTTCCGGCAGATGGTGGAGAACGGCGCCCAGGTCGAGCATCCGGAGAACTGGCTGAAATACGGCAACCCGTGGGAGTTCGGCCGGCCCAACGTGATGTACCCGGTGCGGTTCAACGGCGAGGTCGCGCAGGTGCACAACTGGCGCGGCGAGCTGGAGTGCTACTGGGGCAACACCGACGACATCATGGCCATGGGCTACGACGTGCCGGTGTTCGGCTACGACAATGACACGGTCTCGACCATCCGGCTGTGGTCGGCCAAGGCGACGACAGATTTCAACCTCGACTATTTCAACCGCGGCAACTACATCGAGGCGGTGCAGGCCAAGAGCGAGTCCGAGACCGTCTCGAAGGTGCTGTACCCGTCCGACACCACCGACATGGGACGCGAGCTGCGCTTGAAACAGGAGTACTTCCTGGTCTCGGCCTCGATCCACGACATCCTGTCGCGGTTCGAGAAGAAGCACGGCGCGATCGAGCGCCTGCCCGACAAGGTGGCGATCCAGCTCAACGACACGCACCCGTCGCTCGCCGTGCCTGAGCTGATGCGCATCCTCATCGACGAGCGCCGCCTTTCATGGGACACGGCGTGGGACATCACCCAGCGCACCATCGCCTTCACCAACCACACGCTGCTTGCCGAGGCGCTGGAGTGCTGGCCGGTCGAGCTGATGGCGACGCTTCTGCCGCGCCACCTCCAGATCGTCTACGAGATCAACCACCGCTTCCTGCGCGAGGTGACGCACCGCCACCCCGGCGACGTGGCGCGCGTGCAGCGCATGTCGCTGATCGACGATTCCGGGCCAAGCCGCATGGTGCGCATGGCGCACCTCGCCTTCGTCGGAAGCCACCGGGTGAACGGCGTGTCCGATATGCACACCGGCATCATGCGCGCCACCACCTTCCGCGATTTCGACGGGCACTTCCCCGGCCGCATCACCAACCTGACCAACGGCATCGCGCATCGCCGCTGGCTGGACGAGGCGAACCCGGAGTTCGCCCGGTTGATGGATTCGCGCATCGGGGGCGCCTGGCGTCGCGACCTTGGCGCCATCGCACGGCTCGCCCCGGCGGCGGACGACGCGGCCTTCTGCGCCGCGTTCCGCCGCGTCAAGCGCGCCAACAAGGCGCGTCTCGCCGCGTTGATCGAAAAGCGCCTCGGGCTCTGGGTCGACCCGGACTCGATGTTCGACGTGCACGTCAAGCGCATCCATGAATACAAGCGCCAGCTCCTCAACGTCCTGCAGGTGATCGCGCGCTACAACCGCATCCGCCACGGGACCGCCGGCGAGATCGTGCCGCGCACGGTGATCTTCGCCGGCAAGGCCGCGCCGGGCTACGCCATGGCCAAGCGCATCGTGCAGCTCGTCAACGGCGTCGCCGACGTGGTCAACAACGACCCCGCGGTGCAGGACCGGCTCAAGGTCGCGTTCATCCCGAACTACGACGTGCAGACGGCCGAGGACATCATCCCCGCGGCCGACCTGTCGCAGCAGATCTCGCTGGCCGGCACCGAGGCGTCGGGCACAGGCAACATGAAGCTCGCGCTCAACGGCGCGATGACGCTGTGCACGCGCGACGGGGCGAACGTCGAGATCGCCCGCGCGGTAGGCGAGGAGAACATCTTCATGTTCGGCCTGGACTACGGCGAGGTCACCGCGCTCCGCCGGTCGGGCGCGTACGACCCGGTCGCGATGATCGAGGCCGATCCCGAGCTCGCCCAGGTGATCGAGATGATCGGGTCGGGCTATTTCTCGCCCGATGCGCCCGACCAGTTCGCGCCGATCGCCGACGCGCTGACCGTGCAGGGCGACCGCTATTTGCTGGTCGCCGATTTCGCCGCCTACCTGGCGGCACAGGACCGGGTCGACGCCGCCTGGCGCGACGCCGACGCCTGGTCGCGCCGCGCGATCGTCAACGCCGCGCAGATGGGCGGGTTCTCGGCCGACCGGCTGGTCCGCGAGTATGCCGACGCGGTGTGGAACGCCGACCCGGTGCAGATCGAGCAGCCGACCCGCGAATTCGCGTAGGGTGCGCGCCTACCGCGAATTGCGGCTGTCGCGGATGTCCTGCCACAGCGCGACGAACATCAGGCAGAGGCAGAGACCCGTGATGACGAGGAGCGCCGGCTTGCCGACCGAAACGGCAAGGAAGCCGACATAGCCGACCGCGAGCGCGGCGGCTACGATGCTGGCGAACAAGACCATGACTGTCGGGCCTCCCTCCCGGCGCTCGCCCCGATTACAGCGCGCTTTCCGCCCCGGCACAAGGCCGCCCGTTCGGTTCCGCCCACGCGGCTTGCTCTTGGGCGCCCGATGGGCCATGCTTTGCGCCAATGAAAATAGGGAGGTCAAGATGCACCGGATCCTGGCGGCAGCCGCCGCCCTGACGTTCGCCTGCGCAGGCACGGCCAGCGCCCAGATCAACCTCAAGCTCGCCGATTTCGCGGGCGCGAACAACTCCACCTATTCCGACGTCATCAAGCCGTGGATCGACGACGTCAACAAGGCGCTGGCCGGCAAGGTTCATATCGACGGCTTCCCCGGCGGCGCGCTGGGCCGCAACCCGGCGGTCCAGGTGAAGCTTGTCCAGGATGGCGTGGCCGACATGGCGTTCTACGTGCCGTCCTATACGCCGGGCCGGTTCCCCGACAACGAGGTGATGGAGCTGCCGGGCATCATCCACAACTCGGCTGAATCGTCCATCGCGATGTGGCGGATGTACAAGAAGGGCCTGTTCCGCGGCTATGACGGCTTCCACGTCATCGCGATGTGGACCACCTTCCCCTACAACATCCATACCAACTTCCCGGTCACCAAGATCGCCGACCTGAAGGGCAAGAAGCTGCGCGCGGGCGGGCCGGTCGCCGCCGACACGATGAGGGCGCTGGGCGCGGTGCCGGTCGGCATGCCGATCCCGGGCGTCGCCGAAAACATCTCGAAGCACGTGCTGGACGGGACGGCGGCGGACTGGAATGTGATGTACGCCTTCCGCATCGTCGACGTGGCGACGCACCACTACATGGCGCAGCTCGGCACGGTGCCGATCGGCGTCATCATGAACAAGGGAAGCTGGGAGAAGCTGCCGGCGGACGCCAAGTCCGCCATCGACAAGCTGTCGGGCGAGGCACTGTCGCGCCGATTCGGCGAGGTGAACGGCCGCGTGCAGGAGGACTTACTGAAGAAGACCCAGGCGATGAAGGATCACACCTTCGTCTTCCCCGACAAGGCGGCGCTCGCCGAGTGGGACAAGACGGTCGACCCGGTGATCGGCAAGTGGGCGGCGCACCACCCGAACGGCAAGGTGCTGCTCGACACGCTGCGCCAGGAGTTGAAGGCGATCCGCGGCGCAAGCTGACCGCGGACGCGAGCCGATGGCGGGCCTCGAGGCGCTGGCGTCGCGCGCGACGCGCTGGATCGCGTTCTTTGGCCTGGTCGCCTTCGTGGCGCTGGCGCTCGGCACGATCTGCGACGTGCTGATGCGCTGGCTGTTCGCGAGCCCCATCGACGGCGTCGAGGAGGTCTCGAAGCTGGTCGGCGCCATCGCCATCGCCGCCTTCTTCCCGGCGGCCATCGCCGACCGCCACCACATCTCGATCACCTTCCTCGGCAAGCTCTCGGGGCCGAAGGGCCATGCCTGGCTCGAGACGCTGGCCGCGCTGGTGAACTCGCTGTTCTTCTTCGCGGTGGGGTGGGAGTTCATCGCCTACACCCTCCAAGTGAAGGACGCGGGCGAGACCACCTGGATCCTGGGCTGGCCGGTGGCGCCGTGGTGGACGGTGGCGACGGCGTTCATGGTCGTCTGCATCCCGGTACAGGTGATCGTGTTCGTCGCCGAGATCGGCCGGGCGCTGCGGGGCGGCGTCGGCGCGGACGAGCCGCTCGGCGAAACGGTCAGCCCGGCCGACGGGGAATATTGATGGACCCGATCCTGCTCGCCGCTGTCGGGATCGGCGGCATGTTCGTGCTGATCCTGCTGCAGATCCCCATCGGCGTCGCCATGGCGGTGGCGGGGTTCGTCGGGTTCGGGTTCCTCGGCGGCTTCGGCCCGGCGGTCTCGCTGTTCGCGACCGAGCCGGTGGGCGTGCTGTCGAGCCTCGACCTCGCCGTCATCCCGCTGTTCCTGCTGATGGGCAGCTTCGCCGGGGTAAGCGGGCTTTCGGCCGACATCTACCGCCTCGCTTACGCGCTGATCGGACATCGGCGCGGCGGGCTCGCCCTTGCCACCATCGGCGGCTGCGCCGGCTTCGGCGCGGTGTGCGGCTCCTCGCTCGCCACCGCGGCGACGATGGGGCGCGTAGCCCTCCCCGAGATGCTGAAACGCGGCTACGCGCCGACGCTGGCGTCGGGGTCGATCGCCGCCGGCGGCACGCTCGGTATGCTGATCCCGCCGTCCGTCATCATGGTGATCTACGCCTACCTGGCGCAGCAATTCGTCATCACCCTGTTCATCGCGGCGCTGATCCCGGGCCTCCTCGCCGTCGCCCTGCACTGCGTCGCGATCAACGTGGTGGTGCGGATCAATCCCGAGGCGGGGCCCGCCGGTGCGCGCATGAGCTGGTCCGAGCGCTGGCAGGTGGCGCGCCAGAGCTGGGGCGTGGTGCTGCTGCTGGTCGCGGTGATCGGCGGCATCTATGGCGGGGTGTTCACGGTGACGGAGGCGGCCTCGCTCGGCGCCGGGCTCGCCTTCCTGTTCACCGTCGCGCGGGGCCGGCTCACGCGCGAGTCGTTCTGGCAGGTCGTGCACGAGACGGCGTCGAACTCGGCGATGATCTATCTGATCATCATGGGCGCCTCGATCTTCACCTACTTCATCACCGCGACCAAGATGCCGGACGAGCTGGTGCGGGTGATCGACGGCTGGCATCTGCCGCCGCTCGCCGTGATCGGCGTGCTGATGATCGCCTATCTGATCCTGGGCTCGATCTTCGACACGGTGGCGGCGATGGTGATCACCATGCCGTTCGTGTTCCCGCTGGTCACCTCGATCGGCTACAACCCGATCTGGTGGGGCGTGATCCTGGTGATGGTGATCGAGGTGGGCATGATCACGCCCCCTATCGGCATGAACGTGTTCGTGATCTACGGCGTGGCGCGCACGCTGGCGCTCAAGACGATCTTCCGCGGCATATTGCCGTTCCTCTACGCCGATCTGGTGCGCATCACGATCATCATCCTGTTCCCGACGCTCGCTTTGTGGCTGCCCGCGGCGCTCGGCTACAATCTGAAGTGACGGCGAGCGGCGACGTCGCTGTTGCGCGCGTCGCGAAAGGATCCGGGCTACCGGCTCGCGGCGGTGGTGGCGGCGGGCTTGAGGGCGGCGACGCGCGCGGCAAGGCTGTGGCGCGCGGCGGCGAAGGCCTTGAGGTCGCGGCCGTCGAGCGACGGGCCGCCGGCGAACCTGACCGACATCGGGTTCACCTGCGCGCCCTTCACCAGCACCTCGTAGTGCAGATGCGGGCCGGTCGCCCGGCCGGTCTGGCCGACATAGCCGATCACCTGGCCCTGGTGCACGTGCGCGCCGCGGCGCAGCCCCTTGGCGTAGCGGCTGAGATGGGCGTAGGCGGTTTCGTGCGTCTTGTCGTGGCGGATGCGGATGTAGTTGCCGTAGCCGTGCTCGCGCCCGCGCACCTCGACGACGCCGGTGCCGGCGGCATAGACGGGCGTGCCGGCCGGCGCGCCGAAATCGACGCCCTTGTGCTTGCGGGTGAAGCCGAGGATCGGATCGCGCCTTTTGCCGAAGCGCGAGGTGATGCGGATGGCGTCGAGCGGCGTGCGCAGCAGCGCCTTCTGCACGCTCTTGCCCTGGGCGTCGAAATAGCCGGGCATGCCGTGCGCCGGCGTGAAGCGATAGACCGCGTGCCGCACGCCGCCGAGCGTGAGCTCGGCATAGACGATGTCGCCCGCGCGCACGAACGCGCCCGCCTTGTCGGTCACCCGCTCGTAGGCGACGTCGAACGTGTCGCCCGGCTGGATGTCGCGCTGGAAGTCGACGTCCCAGGAGAACAAATGCGCGAGCTGGCCGACCGTCTCGGGCGCGAGGCCGGCGGCGTCGGCGGCGGCGTAGAGCGACGAATCGATCGTTCCCCGGGCGCGGGTCAGCATGGTGACCAGCGCCTTGCGAATCTTCTTCGCGGCGAACGAGTCCTCGCCCGTGCGCGTCGCGTGCACGGTGGCGGTTGCGCCGGACTCGATGGTTACGGCGGTGAGCTGGCCCGTCTTGTGCCCCGACAGCCGGTCGAACGTCATCTTGACCGCGTCGCCGACCGCGAGCGTGCGCGGATCGTAGACCTTGCGCATCGCGGCGATGGCGTCGGCCGCCTCGGACTCGTCGGCGCCGGACTTGACCAGGATGCGATGCAGCGTGTCGCCGCGCGTGGCGTGGCGGACCATGGTGATGACGGGCGGGAGCGCAGCGTCGAGCTCGGCCCCGCTCCCGGACGCGGGCGGCAGGCTTGCCGTCTGCGGCGGCGTCGCACCGTTCTTGGAGGTGGCGGACTGAGCGGCGAAGACGGTTCCGACCGCGATCAGCGCGATCAGTCCGGCAATGCGGCGCAAGCGCCGATGTGGCTGGGCCGTGCCCCCCATATCCCCCCACTGCCTACCGCGTCATGCGCGGCCCCGTGTTTTAGCGGGCAGTGTGACAACAATTGGTTAACGCCGGGCACCATGCCGGGCCGCAGCGCGGCTTGTCAAGCCGGGTTCGGCAAATTGTATGGTTTATGTCGCATTTCCCAGCATGATCACGGGACGGGTCTCAGCGGCCCGCAGCGTAGGCCTCGCGCCGCGCATCGGCCGCGCCGGCGAGCACCCCGTCCGGCAGGCGCTCGATGCACTTGGACGAGCCGAAATAGGACGCGCCCGAGGCGCGCCCCAGCCGATGGCCGCGCGCGGCGAGGGCGGCGGCGACCGAGTCGGGATAGCCGTCCTCGATCACGGGGTCGCCCGTCATGGTGATCGACCAGCGCGGCGCCTCGATGGCGGCGGAAAGCTCCATCCCCCGGTCGCGCAGATTGGTCAGCACCTGGACGTTGGAGATGGTCTGCGCCGGCCCGCCCGGCGTCGACAGCAAATACTTCACCGCATCGCCGTCGAGCACCATCACCGGGTTGAGCGTGTGCGCCGGCCGCTTGCCGGGCGCGACGCGGTTTGGGTGGCCCTCCTTGGTGGTGAAGCCGGTCATGCGGTTGTTGAGGAGGATGCCGGTGCCGGGATCGACGAAGGCCGACCCGAACACGTGGAACACGCTCTGCACCACGCACATCGCGTTGCCGTACCCGTCGGCGATGGCGATGCAGGACGTGCCGCCGCGCGCGCCGGCGGCCTTGGGCGCCTTACCGTCCGCCACCGCCGCCTGGAGCCGCGCCGTCGTCTCCGCACCCAGCAGACGATCGAGCGGCGCCGGCGCGATGCGCGGGTCGGCGATGTGGTCGAGCCCTTCGGCGAAGGCGGCGCGCTGGGCACGGATCAGCGTGTCGATGCGCGTCGCATCGTCGGCCTTCGCCAGCGCCTCGCTCGAAACGGCGGCGAGCGCGTTGAGCTGCAACAGCATCAAAAGCCCGTAGGAGGTCGGCGGCATCACCTGCACGGTAAGGCCGCGATAGTCGGTCTGGATCGGGTCCACCCATTCGGGCGCGTAGCCCGCGAAATCCTCCGCCGCGAGAAGCCCACCCGCGGCGCGGCTCGCCCTGCCGATCGAGTCCGCGATCGGCCCCTCGTAGAACGCGGCCGAGCCGTTGCGCGCGATCAGGCGCAGGCTCTCGGCGAGCGCCGGCTGGCGCAGCACGTGGGCCCGCTCAAGCGGCTCGCCGCCCGGATAGTAGAGCCCGCGGCAGCCGGGATCGGCCTCGACGTCCTTGCGGAACAGGTGGAGCGCGGCGGCGAGGACGCGCGACAAGGGATGGCCTTCCTCGGCGAGGTAGATCGCGGGGCCGAACAGATCGGCCCAGCCGAGCCGGCCGAAGCGCTTGTGCATCTCCTCCCAGCCGCGCACCAGGCCGGGCACCGAGGCGGCGAGCGGGCCGCGCGCCACCATGCCGTTCGGGAACCGGTCGGGGGTCGCGCTCTTCGGCGCCGGGCCGGAGGCGTTGAGACCGTAGGTCTTCCCCGCCTTGGCATCGCGATAGAGGATGAACGCGTCGCCGCCGAGCGAGGTCGCCTGCGGGATCACCGTGCACAGCACCGCCGAGGTCGCGATCATCGCGTCGCAGATCGACCCGCCGCGCTCCAGCACCGCAAGCCCGGCGAGCGAGGCGAGCGAATGCCCCGACACGACCATGCCGCGGGTGCCGTAGACCGGCGACCGCGCCATGCGCACGCCCGCGAAACTGTCGACCATCGCTGCCTCCCCGTTGCCCTCGCCATCTTGCCGCAACGCGCGGGCAAGGCCAACCGGCTCCGCTTCCGCCATGCGCGCTCTTGTGGTTCAATGGCGCCATGCCGATCGTCGAGAAGGATCCCTGGCGCGACCAGTATTTCGAGGGGGTGGCCTGCCCCGCCGACCTCGTCATCCCCACCGACGACATGACGGCGTGGAAGCTGTTCCCCGCCCACCGCTGGGTCTACAACAAGCTGGAGGTGTGCGAGAGCCAGGGGATGGAGGGCGCGCCGCACGGCATCGACCCGCCACATTTCCCCGTCTTTTCCAAGCCGATCTACAACATGCACGGCATGGGCATCGGCTCGCGCATGGTGGAATGCCAGGCCGATCTCGACCGCGAGGTGCTACCCGGCTTCATGTGGATGCGGCTTCTGGAGGGCGAGCACGTCTCGACCGACGTGGCCGTGGTGGACGGCGAGCCGAAATGGTGGCGCCACACGATCGGCCTCGCGCTCGGCGGCGGCATGTTCGACTACTGGACCGTGCTGGCCGAGCCGCGCCCCGCCATCGAGGAGTATTGCGGCGAGTGGCTGCGCAAGAACCTGCGCGGCTATTCCGGCTGCGTGAATTTCGAGACCATCGGCGCACGCATCATCGAATGCCATTTGCGCTTCGCCGACCAGTGGCCCGACCTCTACGGCAAGGGCTGGCTCGACGCGGTGGTGAAGCTCTACCGCGACGGGGTGTGGGACTTTGAAGACGGCGGCCGGCGCACCGGTTACAGCGTCGTGCTGTTCGGCGCGCACGGCCTGCCCTACCGCCATCCCGACCCGACGCTGCTCGCCGAGATCCGCGCGATGGACAGCGTGTCTTCGGTGCAAGTGACGTTCCACGAAGATCTGCCGGCCGAGGCGCACGCCATGCCGCCGGGCGGGTTCCGCCTCGCCATCGTCAACGGCTGGGACCTGGAGGCCGGCAAGCGCGCGCGCGAACGGCTCGCCCTGTCGTTCTGGTCGACGCCGAGCCTGCGCGCCGATTCGGTCAACGCGGCGGAATGAGGATCGTCGCGACGTTTCCGCGCCAAGTGCGCGAGATCGAGAACGTCTGGATCCCGATGCCGGACGGGGTGCGGCTGGCCGCGCGCATCTGGCTGCCGGAGGACGCCGAGGCACGGCCCGTGCCCGCCATCCTCGAATACATCCCCTACCGCAAGCGCGACCTTTTGCGCGCGCGCGACGAGCCGATCCACCGCTATTTCGCGGGGCACGGCTACGCCGCCGTGCGGCTCGACATCCGCGGCACCGGCGAATCGGAGGGCGTGCTTGTCGACGAATACCTGCCGCAGGAGCTCGACGACGCCGAAGCCGCCATTGCCTGGATCGCGTCCCAGACCTGGTGCGACGGGGCGGTCGGCATGTTCGGCAAGTCATGGGGCGGGTTCAACGCGCTGCAGGTGGCGGCACGCAACCCGGCCGCGCTCAAGGCGATCGTCACCGTCGCCTCGACCGACGACCGCTACGCCGACGACGCCCACTACATGGGCGGCTGCCCGATCAACGAGAACCTGTCCTGGGGCTCGGCCTTCTTCAATTTGATGGCGCAGCCGCCGGACCCCGAGCTGGTCGGCGACACGTGGCGGGCGATGTGGCGCGCGCGGCTCGAGGCCGCACACCCGGTCGCCGCCGAATGGATGCGCCATCCCACGCGCGACGCGTACTGGCGGCACGGCTCGGTGTGCGAGGATTTCGCTGCCATCAAGTGCGCCGTCTACGCCGTGGGCGGCTGGGCCGACGCCTATACCAACGCGATCCCGCGCCTCCTCGCTGGGCTCACCTGCCCGCGCAAGGGGCTGATCGGGCCGTGGGGCCACCAGTACCCGCAGGACGGCGTGCCCGGCCCCGCCATCGGCTTCCTGCAGGAGGCGCTGCGCTGGTGGGATTGCTGGCTCAAGGTCGTGGACGACGGCATCACACGCGAGCCGATGCTGCGCGCCTGGATGCAGGACGGCGTGACGCCGCGGCCGGACTACGAAATTCGCCCCGGCCGCTGGGTGGCGGAGGAGACCTGGCCGTCGCCCCGCATCGCGCCGCGCGCCTACGCCCTTGCGCCGGGGCGGCTCGTCGACGGCGCCGGCGAAGACGCGGCGCTCACCGTCTCGTCGCCGCAATCGGTCGGGCAGGCGTCGGGCGCGTGGTGCGGGTTCGGGGCCAAAGGCGAAATGCCGACGGACCAGCGCGCCGACGACGGGCGGTCGCTGGTATTCGATTCCGAGCCGCTGGCCGCGCCCCTCGAAATTCTCGGCGCGCCAGTGGTCGAGCTGGCGCTGGCGTCGGACCGGCCGCAGGCGATGGTGGCCGTCAGGCTGTGCGAGCTCCACCCTGACGGTATCTCGGAGCGCGTGACCTACGGCCTGCTCAACCTCAGCCACCGCAACGGTCACGCGGACCCGAAGCCGCTCGTCGCCGGCGAACGCGTCCGCGTGCGCGTCCAGCTCAACGATACAGCGCACTCGTTCGCCGCCGGCCACCGCCTGCGACTCGCCATCTCGACAGCTTACTGGCCGATCGCCTGGCCATCGCCGGAGCACGCGACACTCACGGTCTTCACGGGCGGAAGCCGATGCGCCTTGCCGGTGCGCCCGCCGCGTGCGGAGGACGCGGCGCTTGCCGCCTTCGCGCCGCCCGAGGCCGCGCCCGGCCCGGCCGAGACGCGGCTGCGCCCGGCGCGCACGCGCCGCGCGGTGGAGCACGACCTTTCCACGCACGAGGTAGTGCACGCCTCCGGACTGGTCGAGGACGACCTCGAGCAGGGCGGGCTCACGCGCCTCGACGACATCGATCTCGATATCGGCCAGGCGATGTGGCGCCGGCTGCGCATCCGCGACGACGAACCGCTCTCGGCCCGCGCCGAGCTGCGCAACCGGACGGAATTCCGCCGCGGCGCCTGGCGCTGCGTCGTCGCCACCCGCACCGTCCTGACCGCCACCGCCGACGAATTCCTGCTGGAGGCCGAGCTCCACGCCGACGAGGGCAAGGACCGCGTCTTCACCCGCACATGGTCCGAGCGGATAAGGCGGGAGTGCGTTTAGCCGCCATTGACATATTGCAAAAAAGGTATATCTGGAAATGGCTTGGTCCGTGGAGGTTCTGAACGCCGCAGTAGCGGACGAGTTGCGGGCGCTGCCCAAGGATGTTCGTTCGAAGTTCGAGCGGATCGCCCAAATGATAGAGTCGTTCGGGCTCGAAAAGGTTCACGAGCCATACATCAAACGTGTGGAGGGTCGGATATGGGAAATGCGCCTACAGGGAAGGGACGGGATCGCTCGCGCGCTCTACGTAACGGCGTTGCGGCAGCGGGTCGTGGTCGTGCGCGTCTTCGTGAAAAAGACCGAAAAGACACCCCGCCGCGAAGTCGAGCTGGCTCTCCGCCGAGCGCGGGACGTTCAGTGAAGAAAGGCAAAACCATTCCGGCGGAACGGCTATTCCGGGAATGGCGAAAAGATCCGGAATACGTGAAGGAATACGACGCCCTGGAGGAGGAGTTCGCGCTGGCGGCGGCCTTGATCGAAGCGCGCGCGCGAGCCGATTTGACGCAGGCGCAACTGGCCGCGCGCATGAACACCACGCAGGCCGTGATCGCGCGGCTTGAAAGCGGGCGGTCCATGCCCTCGACCCGCACCCTGTCGCGGATCGCGACCGCGACCGGGACGAAGCTTCGCATCCGGTTCGAGCCGGCGTCCCGCTGATTACGCCTTCCCGGCCACCCAGAGGGCGAAGGCGTAGACCAGCGCCACCTCGTCCAGCCGGTCGAACCGGCCCGACGCGCCGGCATGGCCGGCCTCCATGTTGGTGCGCAGCATGACGTGGTGCGTGCCGGTCTTGGTGGCGCGCAGCCGGGCGATCCATTTCGCCGGCTCCCAATAGGTCACGCGCGGGTCGGTGAGGCCGGCTGTCGCCAATATGTGCGGATAGTCCCGCGCCGCCACGTTGTCGTAGGGCGAGTAGGACAGGATGTAGCGGAACGCCTCCGCGCTCTCGATCGGGTTGCCCCATTCCGACCATTCGGGTGGCGTGAGCGGCAGGGTCGCGTCGCACATGGTGTTCAAGACGTCGACGAACGGCACCTCGGCGACGATGCCGCCGAACAGGTCCGGGCGCATGTTGGCGACGACGCCCATCAGCATGCCGCCGGCCGAGCCGCCCTGGGCGACGATCCGGCCCTTGGACGCGTAGTTCTCCGCGACCAGATGCTCGGCGCAGGCGATGAAGTCGGTGAAGCTGTTCTTCTTCTTCATCAGCTTGCCGTCGAGGTACCAGCCGTACCCCATGTCGGTGCCGCCCCGGATATGCGCGACGGCGACCACGAAGCCGCGGTCCACGAGCGACAGGCGGTTCGCCGTGAACCATGCCCCCATGGCGAGCCCGTACGAGCCGTACCCGTAAAGCAGCAAGGGCGCCGAGCCGTCGAGCCGGGTGGATTTCGCGTAGAGCAGCGAGACCGGCACGCGCTTCCCGTCCGCGGCGGTCGCGAACACGCGGCGGGTCACGTAGTTCGCCGGGTCGTGGCCCGAGGGGATCTCCTGCTCCTTGCGGAGCGTGCGCGCGCGCGTCTCCATGTCGTAGTCGTAGATGCGCTCTGGCGTCGTCATCGACGAGTAGGCGAAGCGCAGCGTCGCCGTGTCGAACTCGTAGCCGATCTCGAGCCCGAGGTGATAGGCCTCCTCGTCGAAGGCGATCTCGTGCGCCGCCCCGTCGGCGAAACGCGTCACCACGATGCGCGGCAGCCCCTCGACCCGGTCGAGCCTGACCATGTGGTTCCGGAACACCATCAGCGAGCGGATCATCCGACCGGCGACGTGGCCCACCACCTCGCGCCAGTTGGCGCGGCCGGGAGTTGCGACGGGCGTCTCGACGATCTTGAAGTCGACCGCGCCGTCGGCATTCGTGCGGATCAGGAAGCGGTCGCCATGGTGGCTCGCGTCGTAGAGGATGCCGGTCTCGCGCGCAGCGACCAGCACCGGCGCGGCGTGCGGCGCCTCGGCATCGACGAACCGCACCTCGGACGTCGAGGAGTGGCCGTAGGCCTGGATCAACACGTAGCGCCGGCTCTCGGTCAGCTCGATCGAGAGGTAGTAGGCCGGGTCCGGGTCCTCGTAGACCAGCACGTCGGAAGCCGGATCGTCGCCGACCGTGTGGCGCAAGACGCGCCACGGCCGGTGGTTCTCGTCCAGCGCGACATAGAACAGCGTCCGCCCGTCCGACGCCCACACCACGTCGCCCTGCAAATTGGCGATGCGCTCGTCATGGTCCTCGCCGGTCGCGAGGTCGCGGAGGTGCAGCGTGTAGAACTCCGAGCCCTTCACGTCGACCGTGTAGGCGAGGCGCGCATGGTCGCGGCTGTGCTCGCAAGACACGATCCGGTAGAACGGCTTGCCCTCCGCTTCGCGGTTGCCGTCGAGCAGGATTTCCTCGGGCGCGCCCGGCCCCACGCCGCGCCGGCAATAGATCGGGTGCTGCTTTCCCGTGTCGTAGCGCGAGTAATAGAGATACGGGCCGTCGCGGTCGGGGACGGTGGAATCGTCCTCCTTGATGCGCCCCTTCATCTCCTCGAACAGGCGCCGGCGCAGCGCATCCACCGGCGCCAGCACCGCCGCGGTGTAGGCGTTCTCGGCTTCCAGATGAGCGCGGATGTCGGGGGCAAGCGCCGCCGGATCGCGCATCACCTCCTGCCAGCGCGGATCGCGCAGCCAGGCGTATTCGTCGACCAGCTTGACGCCGTGACGCTCGTGCGCGACCGGCCGCTTGTCGGCGGCGGGCCGCGTCGGGGACGCGACAGGGTGGACCAGTTCGTCCATTAGCTCTCCGCTCCGGCGCGCAGGGGTTCGGCGTGCGACCGTCCGAGCCCCTCGGACACGGTGCGGGACTGGGCGGCCTCCAGGATCAGGCGCAGGAGGTCAGGATAGCCGTAACCGGCGAACCCCGCCATCATGGCGAGCTTGCCGTCCCAGCACCAGGCGGGGTTGGGGTTTACCTCCAAGAGCTTGATTTCGCTCGCGGAATCGGCGCGAAAGTCGAACCGCGCGTAGTCGCGGCATTCCAGCCGCTCGAACAGGACGCGGGAATAGTCGGCGAGGCGCCGGCGCACGCTCTCGGAAATCTCGGCGCGGCGATACTTGATCTCGGTGAAATAGGGCGACGTCGGCTCGAACTTCAACTCGTAGGAGAGGATGCGCGGCAGCTCCGGGTCGAGATTCGAATAGTCGACCTCCAAGGGCGGCAGCACGGTGAAGCCGAGCCCGGGGTTGCCGATCAGCCCGACGGAATATTCCGCCCCGGTCAGGAACTCCTGGATCAGCGCGTCGCGCCCCGGCACCGTCTTGCGCAGCTTGTTGAGGTAGGCGATCGCCTCCTCCGCGTCGTAGACGACCGATCCGGTGGTGATGCCCACGCTGCCGTCGGCGCGGTTGGGCTTGATCAGAGACGGGAACATTGCCGGAATTTCGCCGGACTGCTGGGTCATGTCGAAATAGGTCTCGCGCGGCACCGGCACGCCGTGCGCCGAGGCGAGCGCGCGCACCAGCGACTTGTCGTAGCACATGCCGAGGCAGGTCGGCCCCGCGCCGGTATAGGGAATCTCCAGAAGGTCGAGGAGCGCCGGCACCTCCAGCTCGCGCGTCGCGTCGTTCTTGTAGCCGTTGTCGCACATGTTGAACACGAAGGCCGGCCGGTCGCGCGTCAGCGTGTCGAGCAGACGGGTGTGATCGTCGAGATAGCCGAACCGATAGGCGCCGAGCGTGGCGAGCGCCGCCTTCATCTTGTCGATCGCCTCGTAATCCTCGGGCGTGTAGCGGTCGCCGATCTTGGTGTTATCGGCAAGGCGCGGATCGCCCAGGATCACCGTCACGTCGGGGAACGGCGCGCGCAGCGGCACCTCGGCCGCCTTGGCGCGCGCCGTCTCGGCGATCAGCATGAGACGCGGCGACGCCTTTTCCGTCGCCGGCTGGACCACCACGCGCGGGGCCGCGAAGCCCGCCGCGGCCGCCCGCGTCCGCAAGGCCTCGGCACTGTAGAGGATCAGGGCGTAGAACCGGTCGGCGGCGATGCCGCGCTCGCGATGCATCAGGATGTCGCGGCAGATCAGCCGGTCGCCCTCGGCCGAAAGCGAGCGCTCGCGACACAGCAAATGGTCGGCGTCGACCCAGCGCCACTCGCTGGGCACGAAATGCGCCTTCAGCCAGTCGCCGTCCGCGACCTCCAGCACCAGATGCCCGCCCGGCCTAAGCACGCGCTTCGCCGCTTCCAGCACCGCCGCTGCATCCTCGGCGGCGAAGTGGGCGAACCGGTTGCCCATCAGGACGGCCGCGTCGTAGCGCCCGTCGCGCGGCAGCAGCTCGCGCGGGTCGCGCTCCAGGAAGCGGACGGAAAGCTTGGACTCGTGCACCGCGCGCCGCGCCATGCGGATCAGGTGGCGCGACCGCTCGGCCCCCGTCACGGCCTTGAGGCCGCGACGAGCGAGCGCGAGGCAGAGCCCGGCCGCGCCGCAGCCCATATCGAGTACCCGGTCGTCGGAATCGAGCCCCGCCTCGGCGACGATGCGCCCCGCGGCAGCCTCGGCCTCGGCCTCGCCGGCCAGCTCGAACGTGTCGAGCAGCAGCTCGGCATGGGCGTGCGGCGCACGGTCGGCCGGAGCGGCGCCCACGAGGCGCGCGGCCCGGCGGCGCGGCGCGGCATTCGGTTTGTGCATGATCCCTCTTGGCACGGGGGTGCGGACGAATAGCGATGGATATGCCCCGTCCCGCCCGGACTTCAAGACACCGGATCGAGATGGGGGCATCAGAAAGCCCCCTCCCCCTGAAAAGGGGGAGGTCGGGAGGGGGGGTCGATCGGCCATCGCGCCGGAGCGGACGCCCACCCGGCGTCCGCTGACGCTGCCCCCGGCCTCCCCCTTTCAATGGGCGGGGTTAAGATCGAGGGTTCGCGGGGTTTCCTGGCGAGCGCCCAGGATGCTATAGGGGCGGGCCATCGAAGAAAGGGGCGGGGGCATGGGCGAGTACGCGATCGGACAGGGCGTGACGCGCAGGGAGGACCCGCGGCTGCTGCGGGGCGAGGGGCGCTATCTCGACGACATGGCCTTCCCGCGCGAGGCGCACGCCGCCATCGTCCGTTCGCACCGGGCCCATGCCCGCATCCGCGCCGTCGACACGCGCGCCGCGAGCCAGATGCCGGGCGTGCTCGCCGTCCTGGCGCCCGAGGATTACGCCGCCGACGGGCTCGGCTCGATCCCCTGCGACCTGCCGCGCAAGCGCCGCGACGGACGGCCGATGTTCCAGCCACCGCGCCCGGCGCTGGCCCAGGACATCGTGCGCTATGTCGGCCAGCCCGTGGCGGTGGTGGTGGCCGAGACGCTGGCGTTGGCCAAGGACGCGGCCGAGCGGGTGGAGGTGGAGTACGAGCCCATCAAGTCCGTGATCGACGCGCCGGACGCGCACGGGCCGGGCGCGCCGTCGCTGTGGGAGGACTGCCCGGACAACGAGGCGATCTTCCACCAGGCGGGCGACGCCAAGGCCACCGAGGCGGCATTCGCCAAGGCCGCCCACGTGGTGCGCCAGAAGATCCGCATTCCCCGCGTCGCCATGAACCCGATGGAGCCGCGCGGCGCGGTGGGCGTGTGGGACGCCGGCGAGGAGCGCTACACGCTCTATTGCGGGCTGCAGCGGCCGTTCCTGTTCCGCCGCAACATCGCGCAACGCATCCTGAACATCCCGGAGACCGATTTGCGGCTGGTCACCGGCGACATCGGCGGCAGCTTCGGGCTGCGCGGCTCGGTCTATCCCGAGATGGTGCTGGTGCTGTGGGCGGCGCGCAAGGTGGGCCGGCCGGTGCGCTGGATCGCCGAACGCACGGAAGGGTTCATCGCCGACGACCATGCTCGCGACAACGTGACTGATGGCGAACTCGCCCTGGACAAGGACGGCAAGTTCCTGGCGCTTCGCGTCAAGACCGACGCGAATCTCGGCGCCGTGCTGTCGTTCCGCGGCGCGGGCCCGCCCACCAGCAATATCGGCGGGCTCGCCGGCGTCTACACGTTCGAGGCGGCGCACGTCGCCGTCGCAGGCATGATGACCAACACCATCCCGACCTCGCCCTATCGCGGCGCGGGACGGCCCGAGGCGTCGCTGGTGGTCGAGCGGCTGATCGACATCGCAGCCGACGAGATGGGCATCGACCCGGTGGAGCTGCGCCGGAAGAACATGATCCCGGACGGGTCGTTCCCCTACAAGACGGCGCTGACCTTCCGCTACGATTCCGGCGCGTTCGCGAAGACGATGGACGTGGCGCTGCACCTCGCCGACTACGCGGGCTTTGCCGCCCGCAAGGCCGAGTCGGCGAAGCGCGGGATGCTGCGCGGCATCGGCGTCTCGACCACCATCGAGGCGGCGGCGGGCGGCGAGGCGATGGAGACGGCCGAGCTCCGCTTCGACCCGTCGGGCAACGTGACGCTGGTCTGCGGCGCGGTCTCGCACGGCCAGGGGCACGAGACGACTTTCATCCAGGTGCTGTGCGACCGGCTGGGCATCGACCCGGCTCGGGTGCGCTACATATACGGCGACACCGACAAGGTGGCGTTCGGCGTCGGCACCGGCGGCTCGCGCTCGGCCACCATGGCGGGCTCGGCCGTTCATCTCGCCGCCGGCAAGATCGAGGCCAAGGCGAAGAAGATCGCGGCGCACCTGCTGGAAGCCGCGGAGGCCGACATCGAGCTGGTGGACGGCATTTTCGTCGTCGCCGGCACCGACCGGAAGGTGACGTTCGACCAGGTGACCGACGCGGCATTCGACCCGCCGAAGCTGCCCAAGGGGATGGAGCCCGGCCTCTACGAGACCGCGACCTTCACCAACAACACCTCGAACTTCCCCAACGGCTGCCAGGTGTGCGAGGTGGAGATCGACCCCGAGACCGGCGTGACCAGGCTGGTGAAGTACGCGGTGGTCGACGACGTGGGGCGCGTCCTCAACCCGCTGCTGCTGGAAGGCCAGATCATCGGCGGCATCTGCCAGGGTGTCGGCGAGGCGCTGATGGAGGAGCTGGTCTATGACGGCGAGGGCCAGCTCGTCACCGGGTCGTTCATGGACTATGCCATGCCGCGCGCCGACGACATGTGCGACATCGCGGCGGAGGAGAATTGCGTGCCGACGCCGACCAACCCGCTGGGCGTCAAGGGCGCCGGCGAGGGCGGCACGGTCGGCGCGCTGCCCTGCGTCATCAACGCGGTGGTCGATGCGCTGTCCGACCTCGGCGTGCGCCACATCGATCCCCCCGCGACGCCGGAGCGCATCTGGCGTGCCATCCAGGCGGCGCGGAAGTAGGGGAGCGCGCTATACTCGGCCGATGGCCGCGCTGCGCATCGCCACGTTCAACCTGGAAAGCCTGGACGACCGGCCGGAGGCGCGCCCGCCCTTCGCCGCGCGGGTCGCCGCGCTCCGCCCGATGCTGGAGCGCCTTGCCGCCGACGTATTGTGCGTGCAGGAGGTGCACGCCCGCCACGATCCCGCCGACCCGCACGGCCCGCGCCGCCTGTTCGCCCTCGAACGGCTGGTCGAGACGACGCGCTACGACGGGTATGAGGCGGTCGTATCGACGGCGCGCGACGGGCACGGGCCCCTCGACGTGCACAACCTGGCGATCCTGTCGCGCCTGCCCGTCGCCTGGCACCGCCAAGTCTGGCATGATCGGGTGGCGCCGGTGACGTGGCGCTATGTCGCCGCCGAGGGCGCAACCGAGATCGCCTGGGAGCGGCCGGTGCTCCATGCCGCCATTGAGGCCGCGCCGGGCAAGCTCCTGCACGTGTTCAACCTGCATCTGCGCGCGCCGCTGGCGGCCGCCGTGCCGGGCGGGAAGGAGTCTGCCTTCGTCTGGCGCACGACCGCGGCGTGGGCCGAGGGGTTCTTCCTCGCCACCCTCAAGCGCGCCGGCCAGGCCTTCGAGGCGCGGCTTGCCATCGACGCGCTGTTCGATGCCGAGCCCGCGGCGCTGGTCTGCGTCTGCGGCGACATGAACGCCGAACTGGCCGAGATGCCGCTCCGCATCCTGCGCGCCGACCCGGACGACACCGGCGCGCCCGCTCTCGCCGCCCGAGCCCTCGCGCCGCTGGAGCGAACTCTGCCCGAAACGCGGCGCTATACTGTGCGGCACGGCGGGCGCGCCGCCATGCTCGACCACATCTTGATTTCGCGGGCGATGGTCGCCCGCTATCTTGCGCTGGAGGTGCTGAACGAGCGGCTCGGCGACGAGGCGTCCGAGGCCGCGCACCGTCACCCCGACCCCGGCTCCTACCACGCGCCGGTGGTGGCGACGTTCGACCTCGACTAGGTCACCGAACCGTCATTTCCCGCGGCCATTGTGCAAATCGTTGCAACGGGTTACCTTCCCGCGCCCGTGTCCATTGGAGAGACGACCGTCGGAGTGCCGCCGTGAGTACCGCCGGAGACTGCCCAGCCCTGGTTCTCAATGCCGATTTCCGGCCGCTGAGCTACTTCCCGCTGTCGCTTTGGCCCTGGCAGGAGGCGGTGAAGGCGGTGTTCCTCGACCGCGTTAACATCATCTCCGAGTACGACCGCGAGGTGCGCTCGCCGTCGATCTCGATGCGCCTGCCCAGCGTGATCGCGCTGAAATCCTATATCCCGATGGCGCGCCGGCCGGCCTTCACGCGGTTCAACGTGTTCCTGCGCGACCGCTTCGTCTGCCAGTATTGCGGCGGGGCGCAGCCCTCGACCATGCTGACCTTCGATCACCTGATCCCGCGTTCGCGCGGCGGCTACACGACGTGGGAGAACGTCGTCACCGCCTGCACGGCCTGCAACCTGGCGAAGGGCGACAAGCTGCCCGGCGAGTGCGACATGCAGCCGAAGCGCTCGCCGCGCCAGCCGACCAACCGCGAGCTGCAGGAGCATGGGCGGCTGTTCCCGCCCAACTTCCTGCACGAAAGCTGGCGCGACTTCCTTTATTGGGACTCCGAGCTGGATCCGGCCTAGCGCGCTATTGCTGCGCCGGGCGATTGTTCATCAGCGCCTTGAAGGGCGCGGCGAGGCTGCGCGCGGGCTTGAGCCCGTGCTGCGGGCCGCGCATGCGCGTCTCGCCGTCGCGCTCGGCCTCGGCGTGCATGGTCCAGAACCGCACCGGCACCTGGATCAGCGCGTATTCCTGCGGGCTGGGCGAGAGCGGCGGCAGGGACCCGGTGTGGCAGCCCTGGCAGATCCAGTTGTACCAGTAGTCGCGCCGCGCGCCGGGCGTCGTGCCCTTGGTGCCGCAGTTGCCGGCGGCGAGGCAGCCGATGGCTTGGCCCTGCTGCGCCCGCGCCGGGCCGGGCGCGATGCAACCGAGCGCCAGAGCCGCCGCCGCCATCCACCATACGCGTGCCATCCGGCCAGTCTGTCACCGCAGGCGCCCCGCGCCAAGCGCCCTTGACCTCGCGCGGTGCGGTGCCACATTTGGGTAACGCTTTCGCCCGCCGCGGCCGGCCCTGCCCTTCTTCCGGAGAAGACCCACGCCCGATACGTTCCCCGACTGGCACGGCACGACCATCCTTTCCGTCCGCAAGAACGGCAACGTGGTGGTGGCGCGGCGACGGCCAAGTCACCGTCGGCAACACGGTGATGAAGTCGAACGCGCGCAAAGTGCGCCCGCTGGGCGACGGGCGCGTGATCGCGGGCTTCGCCGGCGCCACCGCCGACGCCTTCACCCTGTTCGAGCGGCTGGAGGCCAAGCTCGAGCAGTATCCCGGCCAGATCACCCGCGCCTGCGTCGAGCTGGCCAAGGACTGGCGCACTGACCGCTATCTGCGCCGGCTGGAGGCGATGATGGCGGTGGCCGACAAGCAGACCTCGCTGGTGCTGACCGGCACCGGCGACGTGCTGGAGCCGGAGGACGGGCTGATCGGCATCGGCTCGGGCGGGCCGTACGCGCTCGCGGCCGCGCGCGCGCTGATCGACGTCGACGGGATGGAGGCCGAGGCGATCGCCAGAAAGGCGATGGGGATCGCCGCCAACATCTGCATCTACACCAACAGCTTCCTCACCATCGAGAGTCTTTAGTTACGTGACCAGCTTCTCCCCCCGCGAAATCGTCTCCGAGCTCGACCGCTACATCGTCGGCCAGCATGACGCGAAGCGCGCTGTCGCCATCGCGCTCCGCAACCGCTGGCGCCGGCTGCAGCTCGACGTGGGGCTGCGCGAGGAGGTGCTGCCCAAGAACATCCTGATGATCGGGCCGACCGGCGTCGGCAAGACCGAGATCGCGCGCCGGCTTGCGCGGCTCGCCCAGGCGCCGTTCATCAAGGTCGAGGCGACCAAGTTCACCGAGGTCGGCTATGTCGGCCGCGACGTCGAGCAGATCGTGCGCGACCTGGTCGAGATCTCGTTGAACATGATGCGCGAGCGCATGCGGAAGGAGGTCACGGCCAAGGCCGAGCAGAACGCGGAGGACCGCGTCCTGGACGCGCTTGTGGGGCCCAGCGCCTCGCCCGATACGCGGCGCAAGTTCCGCCAGATGCTGCGCAATGGCGAACTCAACGACAAGGAGATCGACGTCGAGGTGTCCGACTCGTCGGGCGGCATGCCGACCTTCGAGATCCCAGGCATGCCCGGGGCGCAGATGGGCGTCCTCAACCTCGGCGAGATGTTCGGCAAGGCGTTCGGCGGGCGCACCCAGAAGCGGCGCCTGACCGTCGCGCAGTCGCACGACCTCTTGGTCGCCGAGGAGTCCGACAAGCTGCTCGACCAGGACAAGATGCAGCGCGCCGCGATCGAGGAGGTTGAGCAGAACGGCATCGTCTTCCTCGACGAAATCGACAAGATCACCGCGCGGTCCGAGCGCATGGGCGCCGACGTGAGCCGCGAGGGCGTGCAGCGCGACCTCCTGCCGCTGATCGAGGGCACGCAGGTCGCGACCAAGCACGGCCAAGTCAAGACCGACCATATCCTGTTCATCGCATCGGGCGCGTTCCACCTCGCCAAGCCCTCGGACCTGCTGCCCGAGCTGCAGGGGCGCCTGCCCATCCGCGTCGAGCTCAAGGCGCTCACCGAAGACGATTTCCGCCGCATCCTCACCGAGCCCGAGGCGAGCCTGATCAAGCAGTACATTGCGCTGCTGGAGACCGAGAGCGTCCACCTCGTCTTCACCGACGACGGCATCGCCGAGATCGCGCGCGTCGCCGCCGAGGTGAACGGTTCGGTCGAGAATATCGGCGCGCGGCGCCTGCACACGGTGATGGAGCGCCTGCTCGAGGAGGTGAGCTTCACCGCGTCGGACCGGGCGGGCGAGACCGTCACCATCGATGCGGCTTACGTGCGCGATACCGTCGCCGGCCTCGCCAAGGACGCCGACCTCTCCAAGTTCATCCTGTAGGGCCGGACGGACGGGCCGCGCGGCCCGTCAGATCACGCTCATGTCGGGCGGATGGCCGAGCATCCAGGCGCCGACCACCGTATAGTGCGACTTGCGGCCCTGAATTTGTTGAGCGACGGTATGGATGTCGCGGAAGCGCCGCTCGAATGGACTCTCCGGGAAAATCGCGCTGGTCCCGGCGGTGTTGTAGAGCGTGTCGACCACCGCCACCGCCTCCTGGATCGCGTGGGTCGCGGCGAGACGGATGCGAATACGATTGGCGACGGTCAGCGCGTCGGCCGCCACCACCTCGTCCCACACGCGTTCGCACTCGCCCAGCAGGAACGCGCGCGCGGCCGAAAGGCGCGCCTCACAGCGCGCCAGCTCGTCATGCACCACCGGGTTGTTGGCGAGCGTCATCGGCACCGAGCGTGGCTGCTTGCCGGGCGCAAGGCCCAGGAACGCGTCGGCGAACGCGCGCGCGAGGCCGAGCGCAACGGCGGCGAAGCCCGCGCCGTACACCGCGTAGTTGTTGAACAGGAACAGCGGCCGACGGATGCGCAACGTATCGAGCGCCTCGCGCACCAGCGTGTGGTCGTCGGCGACGAAAAGGTCGGTCACCGCGAAGGAATCGCTGCCGGTGCCCTTGAGTCCCATGGCGTTCCACGTGTCGCCGAGAGGCGCGGACGCGGCCCGCATCAGGACGGTCCGCCGCTCGGGCCGCCCGCCCGAGTCCCGACGCTCGGTGCCGTCGCGCTCGATCACCTTGCAGTGCGCGCCGAGCCAGGCGGCGTAGTGCCCGCCCGACACGAACGAGATTTGCGCCGTCACGCGATAGCCGCCGTCCGCGACGCGCGCCTCCGCCGGCCCGACGCCCCAGGCCAGTACGGCGTCGGGCGCGCCGAATATTCTTTCGGCGACCGGCGCGTCGAGGAACGACGCCATCATGGCGCAGCCGGCGGCCTGGCAGACGCACCAGGCGGCCGAGCCGTCATACAGCGCCAGCGCCTCCACGACGCGGACGAAGCTGGCGATGGGAAGCTCCGCACCGCCCAGGTCGCGCGGCAACAGCAGGCGGAACAGACCCTCGCCATGCAGTGCGGCCATCTGCACCGCTGTGAGCCGGCGCGCACGCTCCGATGCCGGAGCTTCGGCCTCCAGCGTGGGCCCGATCGCGGCGACACGGGCGCGCCACGCCGCATCGTCGGCGGGCCAGGCGCGGTCGTGCACGCGGGCAGGCGCGTCGTTCATCGCGCCATTATGGGACGTCAGGCGAGCGGCGTCGACCAGGCGTCGAAGCCGTAGACGCGACCGGGGTCGCTCTCGAAGCGCAGCCAGTCGTTGCGGTTCGATTCCTGCTGGATCGCGCTCGCGCGCTCGATCCGCGTCGCCTCGTAGCGGGCGAAAGCGACCGGGATATCGTCCCCCGCCGCGTCCAGGCAGCGCGCCAGCACCGCCACGCCCTCGAGCCCCATCGCCGCGCCCTGCGCCATGAAGGGCAGCATCGGGTGGCACGCATCGCCCAGGAGCGTGATCCGCCCCTCGCCCCAGCGCGGCAGCGACTCGCGCACGTAGAGCGCGGTCTTGAGCGGCCGGTCGATGGCGGCGAGGGTGCGCTGCGCGTCGGGGTGGTAATCGGCGAAAGACGCGCGCAGCTCGGCGACCTCGGCCTCGGCCGACCACGACTCGCGTGCGCCCTCTGGCTCGGATTTGGTGGAGAAGACGAACACCTCCTCGCCGCGATCGATCGAGAAGGTGACCAGCATGCTCTGCAAGGTCGGGCCCCACCATTTGGTCGAGCCGGAGAAGTCGAGGTCGGGCAGGCGATGCTTGGGCACGATGCCGCGATAGGCCGTCATGCCCGAATAGGTCGGGCTTTCCGCGCCGAAAAGGTGCGCGCGCACGACCGAGTGGATGCCGTCCGCGCCGATCACCCCGGCAGCGACGCGCCGCTCGCCATTCTCGAAGGCGAGGGTCACGCCGTCGCCCGTGCGGTCGAGCCCTACGAGGCGCATGCCGAGTTGCACCGCGCCCGCCGGCAGCGCCGCCTCCAGCGCCGACAGTAGGTCCGCGCGATGGGTCATGATCTGCGGCGCGCCGAACCGGGCTTCGGCCCGGGTCAGGTCGGTGCGCGAGGTCTCCTCGGCCGTGTCGTAGACCAGGCTGTTGCGATAGGCCGGGATGTGGCCCCGCACCCGCAGCGCCTGCCCCAGCCCCAGCCCGTCGAGCACGCGCACCGCGTTGGGGCAGAGGTTGATGGCGGCGCCGACGCGGCGGAACTGCGATGCCTGCTCGTACAGCTCGACCGCGCGGCCGGAGCGCGCCAGCGCGATGGCGCAGGCAAGTCCCGAGATGCCGGCGCCGACGATGGCGATCGGGCGCGAAGTCCATCGGCGGGTCAGGCCCAGAGCTGCCGCGAGGCGAGACGCGCGCCTTCCGCCATCGCCTGGAACTTTGCCCAGATCACCGTCGGGTGCACCTCGGTCTTGTAGCAGGCCTGCGACGAGAACCCGCAATCGGCGCCGGCGAGCACGCGCTCGCGCCCGACGAGCTTGGCGTAGCGCACCAGCCGCTCGGCGATCAGCTCGGGATGCTCGACGATGTTGGACGCGTGGGTGATGACGCCGGGAACGATCGCCTTGCCGTCGGGCAGCTTTACCGTTTCCCACAAATGATATTCGTGCTCGTGGCGGCAGTTCGCGCCTTCGAACGAATAGGCGCCGGCATTGATCTTGAGCATGTGATCCGCCACGTCCTTCAGCGCCGGCTCGTGGATGCGCGGACCCTCGTTGATGCCGTAGCAGGTGTGAAAGCGCACCCGCTCGGCCGGAATGCCCTTCAGCGACTCGTTGATCGATTCGACGTAGATGTCGGCGCGCTTCGCCTTGGCCTTTGCGTCCGTCGTCTCGTCGCCGAAAATGTCGCTGAGGAACGGATCGTCCACCTGCAGCACGAATCCCGCGTCGACGATGGCGCGGTACTCGTGCGCGAGCGCCGCGCCCAGCGCGTGGAAGAATTCCTCCTCGGTCTTGTAATAGGCGTTCTTGCCGACACCCGACGGCGCGGTCGCCGGCATGAACGCCTCGGCGACGTCGAGACCCTCGAGCGCCGCCTTGAGGTTGGCAATGTCGGTCTTCACCTGCTCGGCGCCGGTATATTCCACCGGCCCGACGCAGTAGAGCGGATGTACGGGCGCCACCGTGCCGCCCATCATCGCGCGGGCGAAATACTCGGCGTAATACTCGGGGAAGGCCGCGGTCTCAGCCGGGTACAGGACGAACTTCTCCTCCGGGTGCGGCTCGAAGCCCTTGAGGCGCTCGCGCACATAGGTGAAGAACCCCGCCTTCGACATCTCGCCGTCCGCCACCACGTCGATGCCGGACTGCGCCTGCTTCTTCACCGTGTCCTTGACCGCCGCCGCGACGGCACGGTCGTAGTCCGAGAGGTTCAGCGCCTCGCCGGCGAGCTTCGCCTTCATCAGATCGAGCAGGTTCTTCGGGCGCGGCATCGAGCCGACATGGGTGACCAGTATGCGGTCGGTCGAAAGCTTCATGGCGTCCTCCCGTTCGCCCGCTTCGCGCGCGGGTGCGCCTTATCGTACACGCGGATCAGCCCGGCCGCATCGACGGCGGTGTAACGCTGCGTGGTGGAGAGCGACGCGTGGCCCAGCAACTCCTGGATGGTGCGGAGGTCGCCGCCGCCGGCCAGGAGGTGCGTCGCGAAGGAATGGCGCAGCGCGTGCGGCGTGGCGCTCGCCGGAAGCCCCAGCGTCGCGCGCAAGGACCGCATAGTGCGCTGGACGACTCCGGGGTTGAGCGCCCCCCCTCGCGCGCCGAGGAACAAGGGCGCCTCCGGCCCCGGCCGGAACGGGCACGAATTGCGGTAGGCGGCGATGGAATCGGCGACTACCGGCAGGATGGGCACGATGCGCTGCTTGTTTCCCTTGCCGGTGACCGTCAGCACGCCCTCCTTCGGCGCCTGGCGCTGGGTGAGCGACAGCGCCTCGCCGATGCGGAGCCCCGCCCCGTAAAGCAGCAGGAACAGGGCCTGGTCGCGCGCCGCGATCCACGGCGACGTATGGTCCTCCGCCGCGGCGTCGACCAGGTCGAGCGCGTCCTCCGCGGTCAGCGCGCGCGGCACCGGGCGCGGGCCCTGCGGTGCGCGCACCGCGGCGACGGCGGGGTTGGACACGCGCCCCGTGCGGTCGAGGAAGCGGAAGAACGAGCGGACGGTCGACATCGCCCGCGCGGTGGACGACCGGGCCAGACCTTCATTGGCACGGCGGGCGAGCCAGCTTCGGAAATCCTGCACTTCGAGCTTGGCAAGGTCGGCGAGGGACGGCGGGCCGCCAAGATGACCGGCGAGGAATTCGAGAAACGCGGCGAGGTCGCGTTGATAGGCGTCGAGCGTGTGGACCGACGCGCGCCGCTCGTGCGCCAGCCAGTCGCGCCACGCCCCGATGGCGGCCAGCAGCCCGGCGTCCGCCGTGTAGCGGATCAGGGGGCCGGCGTCAGGATCAGCCATCTCCGGATGCAGTGCGCCACGATGCGGGCGAGGAAGGCGAGCAGCTCGGTCCCCTGGTCGGGCGCGTAGCCGTCGGGCCGCGCCGCGCCAAGCGCGAGGAGGCCCGGCGGCGATCCGGGGCCGAAGCCGAGCCGGGCGAGCGCGCTGGACCGCACCCGCGCGTGCGCCGCGCCGAACAGAAGCCGGCTGCCCGGCGCGTCGGCGATCAGCGCAATAGGCCGCTCGCGCCCGACCAGCCGGTCAATCGCGCCGGGCTTCAGGAGCCGCACGCCGCTGATCTCGTCGCGTTTCGTGAAGCCTTCGCCCGCCTCGACGCAGAGCGCCGCGGCCTCGACCTCCAGAAGTGCCGGCAGCTCGCCGGTCGCGACCTCGATCAAATGCGCGAATGACCGCGCCGCCAGGAGCGCCAGCGCCGCCGCATGGGTACGCTCCTGCGCCGCCAGGTTGGCGGCGCCCAGCGCGTGCAGCCGCTTCTCCTCGTCCTCCAGCGCACGCACGCGTCCGCGCAGCCGGTCGACCATGAAGCGCTGCAAATCGACCACACCGTCGCCCTGGCGCCGCTCGGGCGGGGTCAGAAGCTCCATCAGCGCCGGCCGGTCGGCCAGAAAAGACGGGTGGTTCTCCAGGTAGGCCTCGACGGCCTCCGGCCCCACAAGCTGGGTCGCCAGCGCCTTTGCATCCGTCGATTTGCCGGCCATCACGCGCGCGCCGCAGAAATTGGTAAACTGCCTCTCATGGCCGACACCCTTACCACAGAGGCCGGGGCGGACGCACGAATCACGGGCGGCCGGGTGGGCGTGCTTCTGCCCCTGCCCCTCGACGGGGCCTATGACTACCGCGTGCCCGAGGGGCTGGCGCTCGCCGCGGGTGACATGGTCATGGTGCCGCTCGGCGGGCGGAACGTGGTGGGCGTCGTATGGGGCCCGGCGGTGGGCGACGTGGCCGAGGCCAAGCTCAAGGAGGTGGCCGGGCGGCTCGACGTGCCGCCGATCCGCGACGGGCTGCGCCGCTTCGCCGACTGGACGGCGGGCTACACGCTGGCGCCGCGCGGCGCGGTGCTGCGCATGGCGCTTTCGGTGCCGAAGGCGCTGGAGCCGCCGCGCGCCACACTGGCGTACGCGCTGGCGCCCGGGGTGGTCGAACGGATCGAGACCGGCACGGCCGGCGTCCGCCTCACCCCGGCGCGCAAGCGGGTGGTCGCGGTGCTCGAGGGCGGCCCGCCGCGCCCGGCGATGGAGCTGGCGCGCGAGGCGGGGGTGACACCCTCGGTGGTGCGCGGCCTCGTCGACGGCGGGGTCCTGGTGCCCGTGCCTCTGACGGCCGAGGAGGCGCCGCCCGCGCCCGACTGGCGGGTCGCCGGCCCCGCGCTTTCGGCGCCGCAGCGTGAAGCGGCCGATGCGCTGGCGGGATCGGTGGGGCAGGGATTTTCCGTCACCGTGCTCGACGGCGTCACCGGATCGGGCAAGACCGAGGTGTATTTCGAGGCGATCGCCGCTGCGCTCGCCCAGGGCCGCCAGGCGCTGGTGCTGGTGCCCGAGATCGCACTGACCGCCCAGTGGCTCGAACGGTTCGAGCGGCGCTTCGGCGCCCGGCCGGTCGAATGGCATTCGGACCTGACCGGCGGGCAGCGCCGCGCCGCGTGGCGCGCCATCGCCACCGGCAAGGCGCCGGTCGTGGTCGGCGCGCGCTCGGCGCTCTACCTGCCGCACCCCGCGCTCGGGCTGATCGTGGTGGACGAGGAGCACGACTCGTCTTTCAAGCAGGAGGACGGGGTGATCTACAACGCCCGCGACATGGCCGTGGTGCGCGGGCGCATCGAGGGGTTCCCGGTCGCGCTGGTGTCCGCCACGCCGTCGCTCGAAACCATGGTCAACGTCGAGCGCGGCCGCTATCGCCGCCTCGCTTTGCCGGAACGCCACGCCGGCGCGGCCCTGCCCGAGATCGGCGTGATCGATATGCGCGCCGAGCTGGCGGCCGGGCGCCAGAGCTGGGTGTCGCCAACTCTGCGCGATGCGCTGGCCCAGGCTCTGGCCGCAGGGGAACAGGCGATGCTGTTCCTCAACCGCCGCGGCTACGCCCCGCTGACGCTGTGTCGCGCCTGCGGCCACCGGCTGGAATGCCCGCACTGCACCGCCTGGCTGGTCGAGCACCGGCTGGAAGGCCGGCTCGTCTGCCATCATTGCGGCTTCGCCATGCAGCCGCCGGAGACCTGCCCCGAATGCGGCGCGGAGGGGCGGTTCGCGCCGTGCGGCCCGGGAGTCGAACGGCTGGCGGAGGAGGTGGCGGCGACCTTCCCCACCGCGCGCGCGGCGATCATGGCGTCGGATACACTGACCGGCCCGCACGCAGCGGCGGAGCTCGTCCGCCGCATGGACCGGCATGAGATCGACGTGCTGATCGGCACCCAGGTGATGGCCAAGGGCCACCATTTCCCGATGCTGACGCTGGTCGGCGTGATCGACGCCGACCTTGGCCTCGCCGGCGGCGATCTGCGCGCGGCCGAGCGCACCTTCCAGCTGCTCTCCCAGGTGGCGGGCCGCGCCGGACGAGCGGAACGGCCCGGCAAGGTGTGGCTGCAGACCTTCCTGCCGGAGCATCCGGTGATGAAGGCGCTGGTCTCGGGAAGGCGCGAGGCGTTCTACGAGGCCGAGAGCACCGCGCGGCGCGAGCGCGGCATGCCGCCCTTCGGCCGGCTCGCGGCACTGATCGTCTCCGGCCGCGACGCCCCCGCCGTCGACGCCATCGCCTCGGCCCTCGGGCGGGCCGCGCCGCATGGCGACGGGGTCGAGGTGCTGGGCCCCGCGCCCGCGCCGCTTGCGCTGCTGCGCGGCCAGCACCGCCGCCGCCTGCTGCTCAAGGCCGGGCGCGCGGTCGACGTGCAGGCGACGCTCCGCCAATGGCTCGCCCAGGTGAAGCCGCGCGGCGGCGTCCGCATCCAAATCGACGTCGACCCCTACAGCTTCGTGTGAAATGTCTCGGGCCGCGCGATCGGGGCGCGGGTTTGCCGGGCGGGTCCGGAGTCTGGTAGCGTGGCGATATGGTCGACACCGCCCTAAACGACAGCGTTTCGCACGTCGCACAGCACCTTGCCGAGGTGCGGGCGCGCATCGCAGCCGCCTGCAGCGCGGCCGGTCGTGCGGCAGACGCCGTGACCTTGGTGGCGGTCTCCAAGGCGTTCCCGGCGGAAGCGGCCGAGGCGGCGCTTGCGGCCGGTCAGCGCGTGTTCGGCGAGAACCGCGTGCAGGAGGCGCAGGCCAAGTGGCCGGCCCTCAAGGCGCGTTTTCCGGACGTCGCGCTGCACCTGATCGGACCCTTGCAGACCAACAAGGTGAAGGCCGCCGTCGCGCTGTTCGACGTGATCGAGACGGTCGATCGGCCCAGGCTCGCCGAGGCGCTGGCGGCGGAGATGGCGCGCACCGGCCGCCGGCCCGACTGCTTGATCGAGGTCAATGCTGGCGGCGAGGCGCAGAAGGCGGGCGTCGCGCCCGAGGACACCGATGCGTTCATCGCCGACTGCCGCGGCCGGCTGGGCCTACCCGTCCGCGGGCTGATGTGCATCCCGCCGTTCGATCAGGACCCCGCGCCGCATTTCGCGACGCTGCGCCAGATCGCGCGGCGCAACGGGCTCGCCACGCTCAGCATGGGCATGTCCGCCGACTACGAGACCGCGATACGCTGCGGCGCGACGCACGTGCGCATCGGCACGGCGATCTTTGGCCAACGCCCGGCGCACCGCGCGCACGGCTAGGAGAAGTGGCCATGTTCGTGCGCGACGCATGGTACGTGCTGGCCGATGCGGCCGAGGTGGGCGCAGCGCCGCTCGGGCGCATGCTGCTGGGCGGGCCGGTGGTGCTCTGGCGCGACCGCGCGGGCGCTCCCGTCGCCCTCGAGGACCGGTGCTGTCACCGCCGCATGCCGCTCAACAGGGGGCGGGTCGCGGGCGACGCGATCGAGTGCGCCTATCACGGCCTCGCCTTCGCGGCGGACGGGCGCTGCGTGCGCGTGCCCGGCCAGGACCGCATCCCGCCGGGCGCCCGCGTCCGCGCCTATCCGGCCCGCGAGCGGCACGGCTGGGTGTGGGTGTGGCCGGGCGATCCGGCGCATGCCGACGAATCCCGCATCCCGGATTTCTCGACGCATGGCGGGCCAGGCTGGACGGCGTGCGGCTCGCGCTTCGACATGGCGTGCGACTACATGCTGCTGGTCGAGAATTTGCTCGACCTGTCGCACGTGGGGTTCGTGCACAAGGGCACAATCGGCTCGGACGACGCGGTCGCCAAGCTCAAGGTCGATCGCGGGCCGGACTGGGTGCGCGTCACGCGCCGGACCGAGAACATCCCGGTGCCGAAGCTCTATGCCGACCAGGGGCTTGTCGGGTCGGTGAACCAGACGAAGGTGATGCGCTTCGAGGCGCCGTCCTCGATCTGGATCGACCTCGAGACGCGCGAGGCGCGACCCGGCGGGCGGGCGGTGAAGTTCGTCATCGTCAACGCGATCACGCCCGCCGCGCCCGGGCGCTGCTATTACCACTTTGCCAACACGCGCGACTTCTCGCACGACGACGCGAAGCTCAGCGCGCTGCTGCTGGACGGCACTGTCACCGCGTTCGGCGAGGACAAGGCAGTGCTGGAGGCGCAGCAGGCGATGATCGACCTCGACCCCGCCGCGCCCGAGATCGACATCGACGGCGACGCGGGCGGGCTGCAGGCGCGCCGCATCGTCCAGCGGCTGGTGGCCGAGCAGGATGCGCCGCGCGCCGCGGAGTAGGCGCGGCTCACTCAGCTTCTGAGCGCGGCGCCCGTGGCCTTCTGGACGGCGGCGACGATCTTCGCCGCGATCCGGTCGATCTCGGCCTCGGTGAAGGTGGCCTCGATAGGCTGCAGCCGCACCGAGATGGCCACCGACTTCTTGCCGGCGCCGATGCCCTCGCCCTCATAGAGGTCGAACAGGGCGACCTCGGTGATCAGGTTGCGCTCGGCGCCCTTCGCGGCGCGGACGACGGCGCCGGCCGGCACTTCGGCGTCGACCACGAAGGCGAAATCGCGCTCGACCGGCTGGAAGGGCGAGAGCTTGAGGAACGGCCGCGCCGTGCCCTTCGACCGCGGCGCCGGCACCTTGATCGAGGAACGCCTCGAACGCGACCATCGGGCCGTTGGCGTCCATCGCCGCGAGAACGTTGGGGTGCAACTCGCCGAACCAGCCGAGCACGTTCGGCCCGAGGCGCAGCGTGCCCGACCGCCCGGGGTGGTACCAGTCCGCCGCGCCGGCGACGACTTCCACCGAGTCCACGGGCGCGCCCAACGCGCCGAGCGCGGCGAGCGCGTCCGCCTTGGCGTCGAATGCATCGACCGGGCGCGGCTTCGCGTTCCAGTGGCGCGGCCCCGTCACGCCGGCGCGCACGCCGCCCGCGACCAGACACTGGCCCTTCGGCTCCGCGTCGACGTAGGCCGGTCCGACCTCGAACAAGGCCGCGTTGGCGAGACCGCGATCGGCGTTGCGCTTGGCGGCGGCGACCAGGTTGGGCAGCACCGACGGGCGCATCTGGTCGAGGTCGGCGGAGATCGGGTTGGCGAGGTGGAGCGCATCCGGCGCGCCGCCGAACAGTTCGGCGTCCTTCCGCGGCAGGAACGAGTACGTCACCGCCTCCACGAGTCCGCGCGCGGCGAGCGACCGGCGCGCGTCGCCGACGCGGCGCTGCAATGGCGTCACGGCCGGGCGCGACACGGCGGTCGGGCGCATCACCGGCACCGGCGGAATGGTCTCATACCCGGCGATGCGCAGCACCTCCTCCACCAAATCGGCCTCGCCTTCGATGTCGGCGCGCCAGGGTGGTGGCGTGACGTGCAAAGTCTCGTCGTCGCCCGTGACCTCGCAGCCGAGCGCAGTGAGGATGCGCTTCGGCTCGCCCGGCGGCAAATGCACGCCGCCGAGCCCCGCGACACGCGCCGGGCGCAGCGCAAGCGCGCGGCGCCAGTCGGGCAGATTGCCGGCGACGACGATCTCCGACGCCTCGCCGCCACAGAGTTCGAGGATCAGCTTCGTCGCGACCTCCGTCCCCCATTCGAGGGAGGTGGGGTCGATACCGCGCTCGAACCGGTAGCGCGCGTCGGATTCGATGCCGAGCTTGCGGCCGGAGGCGGCGGTGCGGATCGGGTCGAACAAGGCGACCTCGAGGAACACGCTGGTCGTGTCGCCGCCGCAGCCCGAGCCCTCGCCGCCCATCAGACCGGCGATGCCCTGCACCCCGTCGGCGTCGGCGATGACGGTGATCTCCTCGTCGAGCGTGTAGGTGCGCCCGTCGAGTGCGCCAATCGTCTCGCCCGCGCGCGCGAGCCGCATGGTGAGGTCGCCGGCGATGGTGCCGGCGTCGAACACGTGGAGCGGGCGGGCCAGGTCGAACGTCACGTAGTTGGTGATGTCGACCAGCGCCGAGATCGGGCGCAGCCCGATGGCGCGCAGCCGGTCCTGCATCCATTGCGGGCTGGGCCCGTTCTTGAGGTTGCGGAAATAGCGCCCAGCGACGACGGGGCAGGCGTCGCCCGTGCCGTCGGGGAAGTCGCGCCGCCACTTGACGGGGCTCGCGAACGTGCCCTTCACGGGCGCGGTGTCGAGGAGCTTCAGGACGCCGAGCCCGGCGGCCGCGAGGTCGCGCGCCATGCCGCGGATGCCGGCGCAGTCGCCGCGGTTCGGCGTCAGCGACACGTCGAGCACCGCGTCGGTCATGCCCAGCGCATCGGCGGCGGGCATGCCAACCCGGGCGTCGTCGGGAAGTTCGATGATGCCGCCATGCTCGTCCGAGATGCCGAGCTCGCGTTCCGAGCACAGCATGCCGTTCGAAGTCCTCGCCGCGGATCTTGCCGGGCTTGAGGTCGAGCCCGGTGCCGGGGATGTGCGTGCCGGGCGGCGCGAACACGCCCTTCATGCCGGTGCGCGCGTTGGGCGCGCCGCAGACGACTTGCACCATCCCCTTGCCGGTATCGACGCGGCAGAGCTTCAGCCGGTCGGCGTTGGGGTGTTTCATCGCCTCGACGACGTAGCCGACGACGAAGGGGGCGAGGTCCTTCGCGCGGTCCTCGATCCCCTCGACCTGGAGGCCGATCATGGTGAGCTTGTCGGCGATCTGTTGCGGCGTCGCATCCGTATCCAGATGCTCGCCCAGCCAGGAGACGGGCACCTTCATCGCGCGAGCCCCGCGTGCAGAGACGGCACGTCGAGTGCGGCGAAGCCGTAATGGCGGAGCCACCGCAGGTCGGACTCGTAGAAGGTGCGCAAATCGGGGATGCCGTATTTCAGCATCGCTGCGCGTTCGATGCCGAGTCCGAAGGCGAAGCCCTGCCAGCGCGACGGATCGATGCCGCAATTCTCCAGCACCTTCGGGTGCACCATCCCGCAGCCGAGGATTTCCAGCCAGTCGCCGCCGCGCCCGATGGCAAGGCCGTTCGCATCGCGCTTGCAGCCGATATCGACCTCGGCCGACGGCTCGGTGAACGGGAAGTAGGACGGGCGGAAGCGCACCGGCAGGTCGTCCATCTCGAAGAAGGCGCGGCAGAACTCGATGAGACAGCCCTTGAGGTGGCCCATGTGGGTCTGCTCGTCGATCAGAAGCCCCTCGATCTGGTGGAACATCGGCGAGTGCGTGGCGTCGTAGTCGGCCCGGAAGGTGCGGCCCGGCGCGATGATGCGGAACGGCGGCTCGCGCCCCTGCATGGTACGCACCTGGACGGGCGAGGTGTGGGTGCGCAGCACGCGCTGCGCGCCGTCCGGCGCGGGCGGCAAATAGAACGTGTCGTGCTCCTGCCGCGCCGGGTGCTCGGGCGGGATGTTGAGCGCGCCGAAATTGTGGAAGTCGTCCTCGATGTGCGGACCTTCGGCGACGGTGAAGCCCATCTCGGCCAGGATCGCCACCATCTCGTCGACAGTCTGGCTGATCGGGTGGATGCGCCCGTCGGGCTCCGGCCGCGCGGGGAGCGTCACGTCGATCCGTTCGGCGGCAAGGCGCGATTCGATCTCGGATTGCGCGAGCGCCGTTTTCTTCGCCTCGATCGCCGCGGCGACGGCGTCCTTCACCGCATTCATTCTCTGGCCGGCGGCGCGCCGCTCGTCGGGCGCCATTGCGCCCAGCGTCTTCATCAGCTCGGTGAGGCGTCCCTTGCGACCGAGTGCGTCGACGCGCACGCCCTCCAGCCCCTCGAGGTCGGGAGCGGCTTCGACGTCCTTCAGGATTTCGTCACGCAGCGCGTCGAAGTCTTCCATGGCGGGGACGTTCTAAACCACGGCAGCACAAAACCCAACAGCAACCACGCGTGCCACTACGGACGGCGCAACGCGCCGATCCGGGGCCCATGTCGCAGCGACACAGCAGCGGGAAGTTGGGTCCCGGCTCACCGTTCGCTTGGCTCGCGGCTTGGCCGGGATGACAACTGGTGAGCGGAGAGTCTGGCGGTCAGCCCTGCAGGGCCTCCGACGCCTGCTTCGCGATCTCGCCGAAGGCCTCGGGTTCGCGCGCGGCGAGGTCGGCCAACACCTTGCGGTCGAGCTCGATGCCGGCGCGCTTGATGCCGTTCATGAACTGCGAGTAGGTGAGGCCGTGCTCGCGCGCGCCCGCGTTAATGCGCTGGATCCAGAGCGCGCGGAAACTGCGCTTGCGGTTGCGCCGGTCGCGATAGGCGTATTGCAGCCCCTTGTCGACCTTCTCCTTGGCGATACGGAAGGCCGACGAATTGCGGTCGCGATAGCCCTTGGCCCGTTCCAGGACCTTCTTGCGGCGAGCCTTGCGCGGCGGTGCGGCGGTGGTGCGTGCCATGATGGGCCTCCCGTCCTAGGCCCAGGGCAGCATGGCGCGGATCTTCTTCTGATCCGCGGCGGCCGCTACCTCCATGCCGCGCGCCTGGCGCTTCATCTTCTGCGGGCGCTTGCGGAGGTTGTGGCGCTTGCGCGAGGGCGAGATCTTCGCCTTGCCGGTGCCGGTGAAGCGGAATCGCTTCTTGGCGCTCGAATTGGATTTGAGCTTGGGCATTTCCATCCTCTCGTGACGGGATTGCGGACCGCCTCGGCATGCCCTTCGCCGGGCCGTCCCACAGGGCGCGGGTTATAGCGGCTGGTCCGTCCCGTGGCAAGCCGGCCAGATGCGACGGCCGCCCTCTCGGCATTCAGCAGAGAGGGCGGCCGTGTGCGGTACGCGAACCACTGACCACGCAACAACTTACCACGCGATTACGGACTACAACTTATGCGACGCATCGCCCCTCGACCACGCGGCGCCCGATGACACGCGGCGCCCGGACAATACGCTTGGAAATTCGCGCTACTTCTTGGCGGCAGCGGGCTCCGCCTTGGCGGCGTGGCCGTTGGCCGCCGCCGCCTTCATCTCGTCGAAGCTCGCGCTGATGCGCTTCGTCCAGATGTCCATCACACCCTCGCCGGTCGCGGCGGCGAGGGCATAAAGCTCGCGGCTGGCGGCGAGACCGGTCTCGAACGCGTCCTTGGCGAACTCGGCATTTTTGGCGAGCTTCGCTTCGGGCGCACCCGGCGCCATCGCCTCGGTCGCGGCCTTGTTGGCACGCTCGAACCCCTCGCGGGCGAGCGCGGCCTCGCGCTCGGCGAAGGCGCGCATGCCGTCCATCGCGCGCTGGTTGGCGGAGATCATCGTCTCGACGTTCTTGCGATGGAGGGCGGCCATCGCCTCGAAATCCATGCCGGGGAACTTGAAGTCCGCGAGGAATGGCGCGAACTCCTTCGCGAAATCGCTAGTCTTGGTCTGGGGCATCGTTCGGCTCCTTTCGTCCGAAGATCATGCTGCACCGCACAATCGACGCTTATATGCGTGCCGAGATGCTTCATGTCAAGGCGGTCTTGTGCGACGCACAAATTTAATTATCCCGCAAGCGGACAATCAGATGAGATAAATGTCTTTTTACTTCAGATAGTTAGGAAAGCAGCCAAGCCGCGCACGGCCATGACCCGCCCACAATGGGGCCGATTGTGATGCGGTGCACAGCGGCTAAAGGGCCGGCGGGCCCTCGGGGCGCGGAACGGGCTCGCCTCGGCGGCGCCAGCGCGGGCGGGCACGCGGGCCGTATCGGTCGCAGAGCCCGGCCAGCCGCTCGGCCTGGCGCAGCCGGCGGTCCAGATGGGCCATGGTGCGCGCCATGTCCGGGTCGTCGTCGTGCAGCCAGACCCGCAGGGTTGAAACGTAGATCGCGGCCAGCGCCTTGACCCGCAGCATTCCCAAGGGCCCGCGTGGACCGGCGCCCGCTGCCTCGAGGGTCCAGCGCATCGAGCGCAACAGGCGCGGCGCGGCGCAGATTGCGGCGCCGGGTGTCGCGGCCGTCGCGTGCAGGATGGAGCCGACCGCGCGCTTGCGCGGACCGAGCGCGTCGAGCCGGCGCAAGAGGGCGTCGAGCAGCCGATCGCGCACCGGCTCCTCGACGGCCTCCGGCGGGGTGCCGGCGAGGATCTGCGTGTCGATCCGGTCGACGAAGGCGGCGAGAAGGGCGGCGCGCGACCGGTAGGCCTGATGCAGCGCCGCGAGATCCATGCCGGCGCGAGCGGCGATGTCGGCCATCGTCACCTCGTCCCAGCGCCGCTCGGCGGCGAGCGCCAGGGCGGCCTCGACGGGATCGGACGGGGTGGGCGCCGCGCGCCGTGCGCGACCGGAACTGCGTCTCGCTCGGGGTTGCCTCGCCATCTCCTCCTCCGCTTGTCGCCGCCGGTAACCTAGTCAGCATCCTAAAAGGATAGGAACGCGGGCCGGGCCAACTCCCCCTCAGCCGGCCAAAGCCCGGGAGCGCTGGGTGGCCGCGACCACCGCGCGCTCCATCAGGTCGGCGAGCCCGTCGGGCGCCATCAGGACCTGGAGCGCTGCCTCCGTGGTGCCTCCGGGGCTGGTGACGTTCTGGCGCAAGGTGGCCGCAGGCTCGTCGGAGAGCCGGGCGAGCTCGCCCGCGCCGGCTACCGTGGCGCGCGCGAGCCGGGCGGCAAGGTCGGCCGGCAGGCCGGCCGCCGCGCCCGCCTGGGCCAGGGTCTCGATCAGCAGGAACACGTAGGCGGGCCCGCTACCCGAGACCGCCGTGACCGCATCCATCAGCGCCTCGTCGGCGACCCAGGCGACCTCGCCGACCGCCTCCAGAAGGGCCTGGCAGGCGGCGCGCTGGTCGGCGGTGACGCGCATGCTGGCGCAGGCGACGGTGATGCCGCGCCGGACCGCGGCCGGCGTGTTCGGCATGGCGCGGACGATGGGGGCATTGGCGCCGAGATGGCGCTGATAGGCGGCGATGGTCTTGCCGGCGGCGATGGACAGCGCCACCGCGCCCGCGTCGGAGAAGCGGCGATAGGCGGGGGCGACCTCGTCGAGCGTCTGCGGCTTGACCGCGAACGCCACCACGTCGGGCGCGTAATCTGCCGGTAGCGCCTGCGGCCCGGCCAGCACGGCGACGCGATGGCGGGCGGCGATCTCGTTGGCGAGGGCAGCGGCGGGCTCGACCACCACCACGCGGTCCGAGGCGATGCCGCGGTCGCGCCAGCCGGCAAGCAGCGCGCCGCCCATCTTGCCGCAGCCGACGAGCAGGATGGAGCCGAAGGAGGCCGTGGTCATGTCTCGCTCCGTCGCCCGGATGTTGGGCCGGCCATTCTAGGCGCGTTCGGCGTGGATCGGAACGCAAGTCTCGTTCGCCGCCCCTGCGGGGCGAAGAAGGAACAGGCGGCCTTCCGGCCTACGCCTCGCCGACGGTGTCGAGGAGCGAGGTCGCGATGGCGTCGGCCGCGGACTTGCCGCCCCAGATGACGAACTGGAAGGCGGGGTAGTAGCGCTCGCACTCGGCGACGGCGATGTCGACGAGATCCTCGAGCTGCTCCACGCTCGCCCGACGGATGCCGCGCATCAGCGTGGTGTGGCGGTACATCGGCAGCCCTTCCTCCGACCACAGGTCGAAATGGCCGACCGCCATACGCTCGTTCATCAGGGCCAGGAGGTCGTTGATGTCGCGCCTTTTACCCTCCGGCACACGCAAATCGAACGCGCAGGTGAAGTGCAGCGCCTGGATGTCGCCGCGCCACGAGAATTGCAGGCGGAAATCGCACCAGCGCCCCGACAGTTCGATAGCCAGCTCGTCGGCGCTCATCCGGTCGAAGATCCAGTCGTGCGCGCTCGCGATGCTCTCGACCGTTTCCAGCGGGTTGGAGACGCGCCCGACCGCTTCCGCCTCGATGACCGCCATCGGCACCCCCGTGCGGCCCCTCCACATCTAGTGGGAGGGCATTTTGTTCTCACAAGACGTAGCGTGCCAAATCACCCGAATCGGCGCAAGAGACGATTTGATGATAATGCTAGATGTTGGGGGATAGTTGGGTGCGACGCGCCCGGAGATCACTCCGCCTTGCGCCGGCGGGGGCGGCGCGGCTGCGCCGGCGCCTCGATGCCGGCGAGTTTCTCGAGCGCGGCGACGCGCGCCTCCAGCGCCTCCTGCTCGGCGCGGGCTTTCGCCGCCATTTCGCGCGCCGCCTCGAATTCGTCGCGAGAGACGAGGTCGAGGCCGCCGAGCATCCGCTCGAACTGCGCGCGCGCCAGCGCCTCGATCTCGCGCTTGATGCCGGCGAGCGTGCCGAACGCGCCGCCGGCCACCCGCGCCGCGTCGTCGAACATGCGGTTGCGCGTTTGCATGAGACCCTCCGTGACAGGCTTCCTATATGCGCCCGACGGGCGGGACGGACAAGGCGCGCGGGCGCGACAGCCCGGCACGTTGCGGGGGCCGGATCGCGCGCCTATAAGATGCCGCCATGATCGTCGTGACCGGCGGCGCCGGTTTCATCGGCTCCAACCTGGTGGCCGCGCTGGAAGCCCATCGGTCTGGCCCGGTCGCCGTGTGCGACCGGCTGGGCGCGAGCGACAAGTGGCGCAACATCGCCAAGCGCGCGCTCGCCGACCTGTTCGAGCCCGACGTGCTGTTCGACTGGATCGAGGCGCGCAAGGGCGCCATCGAAGCGGTCGTGCACATGGGCGCGATCTCCGCCACCACCACGACCGACGCTGACGAGACGGCGCGGGTGAACTTCCATTTGCCTTTGCAGCTCTGGGACTGGTGCGCGCGGAACGGCGTGAGGCTGATCTATGCCTCTTCGGCCGCGACCTATGGCGACGGCGCGCAGGGATTCGACGACGACGCCTCGAAGGAGGCATTGGCGCGGCTGCGCCCGCTCAATCTGTACGGCTGGTCGAAGCTCGCCTTCGATCGCGCGGTAGCGCGTATCGTGGCGGAGGGCGGGCCGACGCCGCCGCAGTGGGCGGGGCTCCGCTTTTTCAACGTTTACGGGCCGAACGAGTACCACAAGGAGGGGCAGATCTCGGTCGCGCTCAAGAACTTCCGCGAGGCGACGGGGAACGGCACGGCGGTGCTGTTCCGCTCGCACAGCCCGGACTATCCCGATGGCGGGCAGATGCGCGACTTCGTGTGGGTGGGCGATTGCGCGCGCGTGGTGATGTGGCTGATCGACACGCCGTCGGTGAACGGGCTGTTCAACGTCGGCACCGGACAAGCGCGCAGCTTCAAGGACCTGGCGGCCGCCGTGTTCCGCGCGCTGGAGCGCGAACCGAACATCGCCTACGTCGACACGCCCGCCGCGATCCGCGACAAGTACCAGTACTTCACCGAGGCGCGCATGGACCGGCTGCGCGCGGCGGGGTACGACGCGCCGCCCACCGCGCTCGAGGACGGCGTCGCCGCTTACGTGCGCGACTATCTCGCCGCCCCGGACCCTTATCTGTGAGCGGACGCAGCTTCTGATGTTCGCCATCGCCTATCCGGTCATCGATCCCGTCGCGGTGCAGTGGGGGCCGCTGGTGGTGCGCTGGTATGCGCTGGCCTACGTCGCCGGAATTTTGATCGGCTGGCGTGTGATGCTGAGCCTCGCGCAGCGGCCGGGCCGCGACGGCACGGCCCTGATGAGCCGCGCGGCGGTGGACGATTTCGTCGTCTGGGCGACGCTCGGTATCATATTGGGCGGGCGCATCGGCTACATATTGTTCTACCAGCCGGGCTTCTACCTCGACCATCCGGCGCAGGCGCTCGAGCTATGGCACGGCGGCATGTCGTTCCATGGCGGGCTGATCGGCGTGGTGTCGGCGATCTGGCTGTTCGCCCGCCGCCGCAAGATCAGCTTCTTTACCGTGGGCGACCTCGTCTGCACCGTCGTACCGATCGGGCTGTTCTTCGGGCGCATCGCCAACTTCATCAATGGCGAGCTGTACGGCAGGCCCTCGGACGTGCCGTGGTCGATGGTGTTCCCGCGCGACCCGCTGCAGGTGCCGCGCCACCCGAGCGAGCTGTACGAGGCGCTGCTGGAAGGGGCGGTGCTGTTCTCGGTGCTCATCTGGCTGGTGACCAAGCACCATTCGTACCGCTGGCCCGGCCTCACCGCTGGCGCGTTCCTGACCGGCTACGGCATCGCGCGCATCATCGGCGAGTTCTTCCGCCAGCCCGACGTGCAGCTCGGCTATCTGATCGGCGGGGCGACGATGGGCCAGCTCCTCTCGATCCCGGTGCTGCTGTGCGGCCTTTACCTGATATGGCGGGCGAAGCGGACGGCCTGAGCGCGCGGCTCGCCGCGCGCATCGCGCGCGACGGCCCGATCGGCGTCGACGACTACATGCGCGCCTGCACCGCCGCCTATTACGCCGCCGGCGATCCGTTCGGCGCCAAGGGCGATTTCGTCACCGCGCCCGAGATCAGCCAGACCTTCGGCGAGCTGGTGGGGCTGTGGGCGGCAACGTCGTGGCGGGCGGCCGGCGCGCCCGACACGTGCGTGCTGGTCGAGCTCGGCCCGGGGCGCGGCACGCTGATGGCGGACGCGCTGCGCGCGGCGAAGCTGGTGCCGGAGTTCCGCCGCGCCGTCCGGCTGCACCTCGTGGAGGCGAGCCCGGCGTTGCGCGACCGCCAGCTTGCGGCGCTGGCGGGCGAGGCGGTCGCCTGGCATGACTGCTTCGATCAGGTGCCGGCCGGGCCGCTGATACTGATTGCCAACGAGTTCTTCGACGCCCTGCCGGTGCGCCAGTTCGTGCGCACGGACGCGGGCTGGCGCGAACGGCGCGTCGCCTACGACGGCGCGTTCCACTTCGTGCTGGCCGGCGAGGATGCGGCGGGCGCGGTGCCCGCCGTGCTGCGCGATGCGCCGGTCGGCGCCTTTGTCGAGACCTCGCCCGAGTCGCTCACTCTGGCCGCGGCGATCGGGCGGCGGATCGCGGCGGATGGCGGCGCGGCGCTGATCGTCGATTTCGGCCCGGCCGAAGGCGGCCCCGGCGAGACCTTGCAGGCGGCGCGCCGCCACCGGTTTGCCGACGTGCTGGCCGAGCCAGGCGCGGCCGACCTTGCCGCCCATGTCGATTTCGCGGCGCTCGCCGGTGCCGCCGCGGGCGCGGGCGCGCGCGCCTGGGGACCGGTGACGCAGGGCGTGTTCCTGACGGCGCTGGGGATCGAGCAGCGCTCGGCGCAGCTGATGCAGGCCGCGCCGGACCAGGCGCCCATCGTCCGGTCCGCCTGCCGGCGCTTGATCGATCCGGCCGAAATGGGCACCTTGTTCAAGGTGCTGGCGCTGACCCCGCGCGGCGCGCCGCCGCCGGCTGGCTTCGAGCTCGAAAACGCCCGATGATCGTAAGCGACGTTCTCCATTTTCCGAGCGTGCGCCACGCCTTCTTCACCCGCGAGGGCGGCGTGTCGGAGGGGATCTACGCCTCGCTCAATTGCGGGTTCGGCTCGTGCGACGACGCCGCGCGCGTGGCCGAGAACCGCCGCCGCGCGATGGGCCGGCTCGGGCTCGGGTCCGACGCGCTCTCGACGCTATACCAGGTGCACAGCGCGACGGTCGTCGAAATCGCGCGGCCGTTCGCGCCGGGCACGGCGCCGCGCGCCGACGCCCAGGTGACAGCGACGCCCGGCGTTGCGCTCGGCATCCTTACCGCCGACTGCGCGCCGGTGCTGTTCGCCGACGAAGCGGCGGGCGTGGTGGGCGCGGCGCACGCTGGCTGGCGCGGCGCGCTCTCGGGCGTGGTGGAGGCGACGGTCGCGGCGATGGAGCGGCTCGGCGCGGCACGCGCACGCATCGCCGCCGCCATTGGCCCGGCCATCGGTCGCCAATCCTACGAGGTCGGGCCCGAATTCCGCGATGCGTTCTTTGCCGCCGACGTGGCCAATGCGCGGTTCTTCGACGCCGGCCGCGCCGACCGTTTCCGGTTCGACCTGCCCGCCTATGTCGAGAGCCGCCTCATGGCCGCCGGGCTTGGTTCCGTCGCGCGCATCGACGCCGACACTTGCGCGGCGCCCGACCGGTTCTTCAGCTACCGCCGTGTGACGCTGGAGGGCAGCGGCGATTACGGCCGCGCGCTCGCCGCCATCGCGCTCGAAGGCTGAGATGCCGTATCTGATCATCCTGACCGTGCTGCTCTTCTGCGGCCTAGCCGCGAGCTGCATCATTGGCGGCTAAGCCAATTCATCTGCATCGCGCGATAGCCGTCGCCTCAGCGACCCTCGCTTTGGTCGCCTGCCAGCCGCGACCGCAGCCCTTCCGTCCCGAGGTGAAGGACGGGGCCAACAAGCTGCTGGTGCGCGCCGACATAGGCGGGGTGGTGGTCCGCCCGGTCGCGGGCCTTCCCAAGAAGCAATCGGACGCCCTGACGGATGCGATGGTGGCCGCGCTGCAGAAGGCCGAGATTCCCGCCGCGACATCGGGTCGCAACCGCCTCAGCCTGTTCCTCGATGGAACCGCAAAGCCGCAGCCCGCTGGCAGAGTGGCCGTCGACTGGCGCCTCCTCGACACGACGGGTCGCGCGCGCGGCACGGCCCATGCCGCCGGCCGGCCGGCCGATCCACAAGGCCTCGTCGCCCAGGCGGCGTCCGCCATCGTGGCGCTGGTCGAAGGCACGCCCGCAAAGGCCGACGGGGCCAAGCCGGCCGGGCCGACGGTGCTGACCGTCTGGCCGGTCGTCGGCGCGCCGGGCGACGGCGACCCGGCGCTGTCGCGCGCCATGCACGACGCGCTGATGGCGGCCGAGGTGCCGGTGTCGGACAAGCTGACCGACCACGGTCTGGTGATCGCCGGCAGCGTGCATGTCGCCCCGGCCGAGGCGGGCCGCCAGGCGGTGGAGATCCTCTGGACCGTGTTCGACCCGACCGGGGCGGAGGTCGCGAAGCTCGCCCAGAACAACACGGTTCCCCGGGGTGCGCTCGACGGCGAGTGGGGCCCGCTCGCCCGCATGATCGCGGATTCGGCCGTGCCCGGCGTTCTCGACATGCTGCGAAGCCTGCCCGCCCGGCCGGCGACAGGCGGATGACGGGAGGGGCCGATTCCGTTTACAGGGCGGGGGCGGGTTGATACATTCCGCGCGCCGTCCCGAAATTGTCACATCGCGCGCGGTGCGGGCGCCGAGGAGACATTATTTCCGATGAAGCTGATCGCCGGTAATTCCAACCGCCCGTTGAGCGAGGCGATTGCCGCCTACCTCAACGTTCCGCTGACCCAGGCGGCGATCCGGCGCTTCTCGGACATGGAATGCTTCGTCGAGATCGAGGAGAACGTGCGCGGCGAGGATGCCTTCGTTCTGCAATCCACCTCGTTCCCCGCGAATGACAATCTGATGGAGCTGCTGGTCACGCTGGACGCGCTGCGCCGCTCGTCGGCGCGGCGCATCACCGCGGTCATCCCCTATTTCGGCTATGCCCGCCAGGACCGGAAGTCCTCGCCGCGCACGCCGATCTCCGCCAAGCTGGTCGCCAATTTGATCACCGTGGCGGGCGCCGACCGGGTGCTGACCCTCGACCTGCACGCGGGCCAGATCCAGGGCTTCTTCGACATCCCGACCGACAATCTGTTCGCCGCGCCGGTGTTCGTGCGCGACATCCAGGAGCACTACAACGGCGCCGAGCTCACCATGGTCTCGCCCGACGTGGGCGGCGTGGTGCGCGCGCGCGCCATGGCGAAGCGGCTGGAGGCCGACCTCGCCATCATCGACAAAAGGCGCGAGCGGGCGGGCGTCTCCGAGGTAATGAACATCATCGGCGAGGTCGAGGGGCGCGACTGCATCCTGGTCGACGACATCGTCGATTTCGGCGGGCACGCTTTGCAATGCGGCCGAGGCGCTGATGGATTCGGGCGCCAAGTCGGTATCCGCCTATGTCAGCCACGGGGTGCTGTCGGGCGGCGCGGTGGCGCGCGTCGCGGCCTCGCCGCTGGAAAGCCTGGTGATCACCGACTCGATCCTGGCGACCGAGGCGGTGCGCGTCTCCAACAACATCCGCCAGCTGTCCATCTCGCCCTTGATGGGCGAGGCGGTGCGCCGCATCCACGAGGATTCCTCGGTCTCCTCGCTGTTTGACTAAACGCGCCTACGGCGCTAAACCCTTGCGTTTTCCGGGCGGGCCAGGGCCTTCCCGGCGTCCGTCGTTTGAAGGAGCACGGTCCCATGGCTGACGTCGCAACGATCGGCGCCCAGCGGCGCGAACGGCCCGGCACGGGCGGCGCCCGCGCGGCGCGGCGCCAGGGCCAGGTGCCCGGCATCATCTACGGCGTCGGCACCGAGCCGTTGGCGGTCCAGCTCGACCGACGGCTCCTGGACCAGGTGCGTGCGCGCCCCGGCTTCTTCAACCGGCTGCTCGACGTCGATCTGGGTGGCGAGAGGCTGCGCGTCCTGCCGCGCGAGGTGCAGCTGCACCCGCTGACCGATGCGGCGATCCACGTCGACCTGATGCGCGCCACCGACGAGACCGAGGTGACGGTCGACGTGCCCGTCCATTTCGAGAACGAGGCGGCCTCGCCCGGCATCAAGCGCGGCGGCGTGTTGAACGTCGTGCGCCACGCGATCGAGGTGCGCTGCCGCGCCGCCGCGATCCCCAGCCATTTCGCCATCGACCTTTCGGGCCTCGAGATCGGCGCCTCGATCCACGCGAGCCATTTGGTGCTTCCCGAAGGCGTGACGCCGACCATCTCCGAGCGCGACTTCACCATCGCCACCATCGCCGCGCCGACCGTCGTCGCCGAGGAGGCCGCCCGCCCGGCGGCCGAGGGCGAGGTTGCGGCCGAAGGCGCCGCCGCCGAAGGGGCTGCGGCACCCGCTGCCGAGGGCGCCAAGCCGGCTGCCGGCGGACCCGCGGGCGGCGGGGGCGGCAAGGCCTAGGCCGGCCGCCGGATCGCCATGCTGCTTCTCGTCGGCCTGGGCAATCCCGGGCCGCGCTACGCCGCCAACCGCCACAACGTGGGCTTCATGGCGCTCGACGCCGTGCGCGAGCATTACGGCTTCGGCAACGCGCGCCGCAAGTTCGACGCCGAGGCGTCGGAGGGCACAGTCGCGGGCGAGAAGGTGCTGGCGTTGAAGCCGCAGACCTTCATGAACGAATCCGGCCGCGCGGTGGGCCAGGCCTGCCGCTTCCACAAGATCCCGCCCGCCGACGTGATCGTGCTGCACGACGAGATCGACCTCGCGCCCGGCAAGGTGCGCGCCAAGCGCGGCGGCGGGCTCGCCGGCCATAATGGGCTGCGCTCGATCGCCGCCCATGTCGGGCCCGACTTCTGCCGCGTCCGCCTGGGAGTCGGACACCCCGGCAAGGCGTTCGTGCTGGGCCACGTGCTGCACGATTTCGACCGCGACGACATCGAATGGGTCGGCCGCATGCTCGAGGCCGTGGCCGAGGCCCTGCCGATTCTGATCGCGGGCGACGATCCCGGCTTCATGAGCAAGGTCGCGATGCTTGCCCCCGCGCCCAAGTTCGAGGCCAAGGACGACGGCGGGGACGGAGCCTGATGGGGTTCTCCTGCGGCATCGTCGGGCTGCCCAACGTCGGCAAGTCAACCCTGTTCAACGCGCTGACGGCGACGCTCGCGGCCGAGTCGGCGAACTACGCCTTCACCACGATCGAGCCCAATGTCGGCCGCGCCGCCGTGCCGGACGAACGGCTCGACGTGCTCGCCCGCCTCGCCCAGTCGAAGCAGATCGTGCCGACGCGGCTCGACTTCGTGGACATCGCCGGGTTGGTCGCGGGCGCCTCGCGCGGCGAGGGGCTGGGCAATCGCTTCCTCGCCCATATACGCGAGGTCGACGCCATCGCCCACGTCGTCCGCTGCTTCGAGGACGAGAACGTGATGCATGCCGCGGGCCGCGTGAATCCCGTCGCCGATGCAGAGACGGTCGAGACCGAGCTGATGCTCGCCGACCTGGAAAGCCTGGAGCGGCGCATCGACGGGCTCGTCAAGCGCGCGCGCGGCAACGACAAGGAGGCGCGCGCCCAGCTCGCGATCGCCGAGCGGGTCAAGATCGCGCTTGCCGAGGGACAGCCCGCCCGCGCCGTGCCGTTCGACGACGCCGACCGGGCGGTGCTGAAATCCATGCAGCTCCTGACCGCGAAGCCGGTCCTTTACGTCTGCAACGTGGAGGAGGCGAACGCCGCCACCGGCAACGCCCATTCCGCGCGCGTCGCCGAGATGGCAGCGAAAAAGGGCGCCGGCACGGTGGTCGTCTCGGCCGCCATCGAGGCCGAGGTGGCGCAGCTTGCCGATCCGGCCGAGCGGCGCGAGTTCCTGGCCGAGCTGGGCCTTGCGGAAACGGGCCTCGCCAAGGTCATTCGCGCGGGCTACGACCTGCTGGACCTCATCACTTACTTCACCGCGGGGCCGAAGGAGGCGCGTGCCTGGACCATTTCGCGCGGCACCCGCGCGCCGCAGGCCGCCGCGGTGATCCACACCGATTTCGAACGCGGCTTCATCGCCGCCGAGGTCATCGCCTACGACGACTACCTCGCCTGTGGCGGCGAGCAGGGCGCCAAGCAGGCCGGCAAGATGCGGCTGGAGGGCCGCGAGTACGTCGTCGCCGACGGCGACGTGATCCTGTTCCGTTTCAACGTGTAGCTCGGAGCCGTCGTTGACGGCGGCGAACGGTCGGGCCTAAGTTGCGGGCATGGCGAACTCGCTGCGCCCGCTGGCGCCATTCGTTTCCGCAGCGCCCGAGAGGCGCCCGGCCGAGCGGGAGGGCGATGGGGCACGTGCCGCGACGCGCGTATTCACGGATTTCGATGCGCTGGAGGCGGCCTACGGCCACGTTCTACGTGCCACGGCGCAGCCGAGCCCGTTCGATACGCTGGAATGGTACCGCTGTGTGGCCCGGCACGGCATGGCGGAAGGGAGCGTACCGCGCGTGTACGCCGCCGACGCCGGCGCGGGCGGCAGCGCGTTCCTGTTTTGCCGCGCCGATCCCGCGCAGCGCAGGCTGGCGAGCCTCGGCAATTTCTTCACCATGGATTACGGGCCGGCCTTCGCGCCCGGGACCGCCGACCGGGCGGCGCTGACGTGCACCCTCGCCCGGTTCGTCGCGGACGAGCGGCCGCGCTGGCGCGCGGTGAACTTCCAGACGCTGCTCGAAACGGATCCGCGGACCGATTTCCTCGAGGACGCGTTCCGCCGCGCGGGGTTCGCCGTGCACCGCCACCTTCAGTCGCTCAACCGTTACCAGCGGCTCGGCGGCATGGATTTCGATGGCTATCTCGCGGCGCGCCCGTCGCGCCTGCGCAACACGATCCGCCGCCGCGAGAAGAAGCTCGGCCAGGACCACCACGTGACGATCGCGATCGAGCGCGACCATTCCGAGTCTCTGATAGACGATTACGACCGCGTCTACGAAAAAAGCTGGAAGGAGCCGGAGATATACCCCCGCTTCGTCCGCGAGTTCTGCCGCGCAGCGGGGCAGATGGGGATCCTGCGCCTCGCCGTGCTCTACGTCGACGAGCGGCCGGCCGCCGCCCAGATCTGGCTTGTGTATGAAGCCAAGGCGATCATCTACAAGCTGGCCTATGACGAGGCGTTCAAGGACTATTCGGTCGGCTCCATCCTCACGCGCGAGGTGCTGAGGAAGGTGATGGCCGAGGAGAAGCTCGAGCGGCTCGACTACGGGGTCGGCATCGAGCCCTACAAGCGGGACTGGATGGACGAGGAGCAGCGCATCTTCGGCATCGAGGCGGCCAACCCGCGCACGCTCGGCGGCCTCGTGCTGGCCGCGCGCAGCCTTGCCGGCGACGCGCTGCGCCCGATTCGGGCGCGGCTTGCCCGCCGGTCCGCGACCTGACCTTGCCGCTCGACGTCGCCTTCGACGCTTGCGGCAATCTCGATGCGCTCGCCGCGGAATGGCGAGAGCTCGAAGTCCGCGCCGGGGCAAGCTTCTTCCTTTCCTGGCACTGGATCGGTGCTTGGCTCGCGGCGCTGCCGCCAGCGGAGCGGCCGCGGATCATGACGGTGCGCCAGGGCGGGCGCGTCGTCGGGCTCGCCGCGTTCGGCGCCGCGACCGTCCGCCGCCGCGGCCTGATCGTTTCGCGCGGGCTTTATCTGAACGAGACGGGCCGAAAGCAGCATGACGCGCTGGCCGTCGAGATAAACGGGATTCTGTGCGAGCCGGACCAGGCCGACGCGGTGACCGTCGCGGCGCTGGATACGCTGGTGCGGCGCGAGGAATGGGACGAGCTCCATTTGAGCGGCATCGCAAGCAATTCGGCCGAACGCGACTGGGCCGCACCCGCCGCCCGCCTCGGGCTGACATTGCGCGAGGCCGCACGCCGGCCCTGTCCGTATGTCGACCTCGCCGCGCTGCGGGGCGGGGGCGGCGACTATCTTGAACGGCTGAGCCGCAACACGCGCTCACAAATCCGTCGCGCGATGCGGCGCTACGAACAGACGCAGGGATCGATCGCCCTCACCGTCGCGCGCGACGCAGCGGAGGCGCGCGCCTGGCTCGACGAGTTGGCGGCCCTGCACCAGACGACGTGGACCCGGCGCGGCCAGCCGGGCGCCTTCGCCAACCCGTTCTTCGCCGCCGTCCACGACCGGCTGGTCGAGCGCGCCACGCCCGCTGGCGCGGTCGAGCTGGTGCGGGTCACGGCCGGCGCGGCGCCCATAGGAATCCTGTACAACTTCTTGTGGCGTGGTCACGTGTGCAACTACCAGTCGGGTTTCGACTACGCGGCCGACGCTGCGCTGAAGCCAGGGCTGGTGTCGCACGCGGTGGCAATCCGGCAGTACGCGACACGCGGGTTCGACGTCTACGACTTCCTGGCGGGGGCCGACCGCTACAAGGCAAGTCTCTGCACCGGCGTGCGCGACCTCGTCTGGCTGGTGGCGCGCCGAAAGCGGCTGAAGTACATGATCGAGGATTCGCTGCGCACCGCCAGGAATCGGTTTCGCACTGCCCGGCCGGCCGCGCCATCGACGAAGGGAAACGATCCAATGCACCGGACAGGTCCGGCCGTGCGCGGGCGCGCCTGACATGCCCGACACCGCCCGCGCGCCCTCCCCGGCGGCCGCGCCGCATGGCGCAGAGGAGCACGTGCGGCGCATCCACGGCACGCGGCTCGCCTGCACGCTGACGGGGCTGATGCTGACCTTGCTGCTGCCGGCGCTCGACCAGACCATCGTCGGCACCGCGATGCCGCGCATTGTCGCCTCGCTGCACGGGTTCGAGCAGTACGCCTGGGTGGTGACGGCCTACCTCTTGGGCGCGACGGCACTGCTGCCCGTGGCCGGACGGCTTTCGGACCAGTTCGGCCGTAAGCCCTTCCTGCTCGGCGGGACGATCGCCTTCCTGATCGGCTCGGCCGCGTGCGGCGATGCACAGACGATGGCCCAGCTCATCGCCTTCCGCGCCGTGCAGGGGCTCGCGGCCGGTATCGGCATCATCCTGGTGTTCACTGTGATCGCGGACATCTTCCCGCTGGCCGAGCGGGCGCGCTGGCAGGGGCTGTTCGGCGCGGTGTACGGCTTCTCCAGCGTGGCCGGCCCGACCTTGGGCGGCTGGCTCGCCGATCACGGGCCGCTGGTCGCGGGGTTCGTGACCGACGCCACGCGCTGGCGCTGGGTGTTCTACATCAACCTGCCGCTGGGCCTTCTCGGCCTCGCGCTGGTGTGGGGCTGGATGCCGCACGATCTGTCGGAGCGCGTGACGCGCGAGACCGGCTGGGCCGCGGTGCGACGCGTCGACATCTTGGGCGCGGTTCTGAGCCTGGTCGCGACCGTCGCGGTGATGCTTGCGCTCACCTGGGTGTCGGAGGATGCGGCGGGCTGGGAATCGCGGCGGGTGATCGCAGGGCTCGCGCTCTCGGCCGTGCTGTTCGCGGCCTTCTTCCGGCACGAGCGGCGGACGAGCGCCGAGCCGATCCTGCCGCTCGGCCTCCTGGGCCAGCGGGTCTATGGCTCGGTCGCCGCCCTGTCGTTCCTGACCGGGCTGATCCTTCTCGCTCTGGTGATCTACCTGCCGCTCTATCTCCAACGGGTGGCGGGGTGGTCGGCGTCCGGTTCGGGCGTGGCGATCCTGCCGCTCACCGTCACTTCGACTTTGGGCGCGTCGGCCAGCGGATTCCTGATGGCCCGGCTCGGCAGGTTCCGCAAGCTCGCGAGCTTCTCGGGCGTCCTGATGCTCGGCTGCGTCGCGTTGATGACCCGGTTCGACGCCACGACGCCCGACTGGGTGGCGGCGCTGGTCATGGGCGGGGCGGGGCTCGGGCTCGGCGTGTTCTTCCCGATCACCATGACGGTGATCCAGGCCGTGCTGCCGCGCACCGCGATGGGTATCGGCACCAACGCCATCGGCTACGTGCGCGCGGTGGGCCAGATGTTCGGCGTCGCCGTGGTCGGCACCATCGTGCACAACACGCTGGCCGCCGGGCGCGGGCTCGAGGTCGCGCTGCAGCGTGGCTTCCTGGCCGTGACGGTCGTGGCCGCGCTGGTCGTGGTGGTGACGCGGCTGACCCGCGACGTCTCGATTACCGGCCGCGCGCCCCGCCCAGCGCGTGGGCGCACCACACCGCCAGCGAAAACGTGACGAGCGCGCCGGCTTGGTGCGTGGCGGCCAGTGGCACGGCGACGACGGTGAGTAGGGTGGCGATGCCGAGCGAGGCCTGCACCACCGCCATGCCGCCAAGCGAAGCAATCGAAGCGCGGGCGTTCCGCGCCAGCGGCCGGGTGCGCGACCACGCCCAGAAGCCGAGTGCAAGCACGATGAACGAGATCGCGAGACAGCGGTGGGCGAACTGCACCGCCGCCGGGTTCGCGACGAAGTTGCGCGCGAACGGGTGCAGGCTGAACGCCTGCGGCGCGACCACATAGCCGTCCATCAGCGGAAAGGTGTTCCACGCCTGGCCGGCGTGCAGCCCGGCGGTGAACGCGCCCCAGGTCATGGTGACTACCGCCCACCCGAGCAGCAGCAAGGCGAAGTTGCGCCCCGGCGCGCGCTCGCGCGGCGAAGCCTGGCCGAGATCGAGCCAGATCCAGAGGAGCCAGCCATAGATCGCGACCGCCAGCATCAGATGCGCGGCGAGGCGGTAATGGCTGACCGACGGCCGGTCGACCAGGCCCGACGCCACCATGTACCAGCCGAGCGCGCCCTGCGCCGCGCCCAGCAGCAGCGCGATCCCGAGTTGCGCGCCGAGCCGGCCGCGCACGTGGCCGCGCAGCCAGAACCACGCTAGCGGCAGGGCAAAGGCGAGGCCGATCAGCCTTCCCCACAGGCGGTGGACGTACTCCATCCAGTAGATCGCCTGAAAGTCGGAAAGCCCCATCCAGAAGTTGGTGTCGCGGAACTGCGGCGAGGTCTTGTAGGCGTCGAACAGCGCCTGCCAATCGGCGTGCGACAGGGGCGGCAGCACGCCCTTCACCGGCGCCCAGTCGACGATGGAAAGGCCCGAGTCGGTCAGCCGGGTTACCCCGCCCAGCACGACCATCGCGAAAATCATTGCGCAGACGATGCCGAGCCAGAGGCGCACCGCGCCGTCGACCCGTGCGGCCGGAACGGTAACGGACAATCTTTGGAACGCGGAGGTGCGCATCGGCAATGTTCCGTCTTCGCCGGGGCCCCCGCCCCCGATCGCGACGTTCGTCCCTCCTACGCCGTCAGATGTCGGGCGCGGGCGCCGCGCTCGACGGCGGCGGCGACCAGACGTCCGATCTGCAGCTTGTGGCGGATCATCTCGAGAAGGCGCAGCTCCTCCTGCCCCGCGGCGCCGTCGGCGGCGATCACGTCGCAGGCGAGCGCATAGGCGGTTTCGCGCAGCTTGTCGGGCAGCGCGTTGCGGATCGCGTCGAGCGTCTCGTCGAGCCCGTTCGCTCCGGCCAGCAACTCGGCGCAGGCGGCCGCTGTCCGCGTCAGCTTGTTCGGGTCGTAGTCGCGGAAGACCGGCAGGAACCGCACGATCTCGCCGATGCGGTGCAGCTCGGAATCGCTCATGTCGCTGTCGGCGGCCGAGGCCAGCACCATAGTGTAGATCAGCGCGTCGTGGTGGTCGATCATGTCGCCCTCGCTTGCGTGCGCGCCCCATAAGCCGGGAAGGCGGGGTTCCGTCAAGAAGGAATCGCCGGGCGGACTGCGCTCAACCGTCGCTGGCGGCGAGAAAGTCGCGGGTGGCGGCGATCGTCTGGGCAAGACCGGTGCGCTCGACGGCCACCCCGGGCGGGAAGGCGCCGCGCAGCCGCGAGGGCAGGCGCGAGTCCAGCATCACAAACACGCCGCAGTCATCGGCGCGACGTATCAGCCGTCCATAGGCCTGCTTGAGGCGCAGCCTGGCGATCATGTCGTCGTAGCGGGTCTCGGTGAAGGCGGCGCGCCGGGCGCGGTGCAGGATGGTCGGGCGCGGCCACGGCACCCGGTCGAAGACGATCAGGCGCAGCGACCGGCCGGGCACGTCCACCCCGTCGCGCACCGCATCGGTGCCGAGGAGGCAGGCCCGCTCGTCCTCGCGGAAGATGTCGATCAGGGTCGAGGTATCCATCCGGTCGACATGCTGGGCGTAGAGCGGGATCGAGGCGGCCTCGAGCGCCGGGGCGATGCGGCCGTGCACGGCGCGGAGCCGCGCGATGGCGGTGAACAGTCCGAGCCCGCCGCCACCGGCGGCGACGAACAGCTCGCGGAACGCCGCCGCCGTCTGGGCCGGGTCGTCGCGCGCGATATCGGTGACGACGAAGACGCGCGTGCGCGCGGCGTAGTCAAAGGGCGAGGCGATGGCGGCGCGCGCGGCGGCGCCCACCGGCAGATGCCGTGCGCCCGAGCGCGCCTCGGCCGCGCGCCAGTCGGCGTCCTCGTCGCCCGTCGCGTCGCGCAGCGTGGCGGAGGTGACGACGACCCCGTGCGCCGACTGCACCACGGCGCGGGCGAACGGGATCATCGGGTCGACCCAGTGGCGGTGCATGCCGACATCGGCGTCCGACCCGCCGGCGCGCTCGACGGCGAACCAGTCGACGAACTCGGCGGGCACGCCTTCGGCCAGCGCATCGAGCATGGCGCGCCAGGCAACAATCTCGCCGTCGGCGCGGCGCGCGATGCCGCGCAAGGCAGCCTCGACACGTTGACGCGTTGGCGTGTCGAACTCGCTCGCCCGCTCGTCGAGCAGGGTGGCAAGGCGCGCACCGAGCGTGCGCAGAGGCTGGGCGAGCTTGGCCAGCGCCTCGGACAACGCTTCGGCGGCCTCCACCAGCCCGGGGATCGCCGGCGTCGTCTCGGTCTCGATATCGTAGCCCGCGTCGGGCCCGTGCGCGCGGGCCAGCACCTGGCGGCGCACCAGGGCGAGAAAGCGCTCGGCCGGGCCGCGCGGCGCAGCGCCGAGACGGGCGGCCCAGCCCGGCCCCGGCAGCGCTCGCGCGCTCTCCAGCGTCTCGGCGAGAGCACGATCAACCGTCTCGTCCAGGGCGGCGAGGTCGGCGATGCGCTGGGCGAGGCCGCGGGCGCGCCGCCGCCTTCCTTCCTCGGGCCCCAGGATCCAGCGGCGCAGCTCGGCCCCCTCGCGCCCGGTCAGGGCGGCGGAGAAGGCCGAATCCGCCGCGTCGAACAGATGGTGCCCCTCGTCGAACACCAGGCGCGTCGGCACGCTGGCGTCGTCGAGCCCGCCGAGCGCCGCCTGCGCCATGACCAGCGCGTGGTTGGCGACCACCAGCTCGGCGCGGCGGGCGCGGCGCACGGTGCGCTCGATGAAGCAGCGGCGGTAGTGGTCGCAGGCGGCGTAGATGCACTCGCCGCGCCGGTCGGTAAGGCCGAGCGTGCGCGCCGGCCCCAAGAGATCGACCAGCCAGGCGGGGAAGTCGCCGTTCATGTCGCCGTCGCGCGTCGCCCGCGCCCAGCGCGCGACCAGCCCGGCCGCGACCGCCGTTCCGGTGTCGATGGCGATGCGCGAGGCGGCCTCCTCGAAGTTCAGGAGGCAAAGATAGTTCTCGCGACCCTTGCGGATCACCACGCGGCGCGCCTTCTCGACCGGGTCGGGGAAGAGCCGGTCGAGCTCGCCATCGATCTGGCGCTGCAAATTGCGGGTGAAGGTCGAGATCCACACCGCGCCGTGGTTGGCCTCGGCCCACAGGCTCGCCGGGGCGATATAGCCCAGCGTCTTGCCGACACCGGTGCCGGCCTCGGCGATCACCACCTGCGGCTCGCCCTCCTGCTCCGTGGGAGCGAAGGCGCGGGTGATCTCGCGCGCATAGTGCTTCTGCTGCGGGCGCGATTCGGCGCCCTCGCCGGCGAGGCGCACGAGGCGCGCGACCGCCTGGCCGGGATCGACGGGCAGGTTCCCGGGCGGGGGCTCGGGCGCCATCTCCTGCCATTCCGGCAGCGTCCGCCACACCGCGACCGCACGCGGCTCGGGCGCGCCGGTCGGGTTGCCGCCACCGAGCGCGACCAGCACCTTCGCGCCCCAGCGCCAGCCGCCGCGCGCCATCGCCTCGGCGACGGCAAGCGCCCGGTCCCGCGCCCGCCCGTCGAACGCCGCCAGCTCGTCGAGCAGCACGGCGCAGGCCTCGCGAAGCGCTTCCGCCTGGTCGGCAAGCCGCGCGGGCCGGGCGAGGCCTGCGGCGCGGGCAATGCCGGGCACGGTCGGCAGACAGAAGGTAGCGGGCCGGACGAAGGCGTAGAGCTCGAGCGCATCGAGCGCCGCGAACGGACCGGTGCCGAGCCGGCGCGCCACCCAGGGCATATGGCAGATGACGGGCGGCGGCCCCGCTGCGAGGGCGCGTGCCGCTTCCGCCAGCGGCATTTCCGCGGACACGCCACCGGGCGCGGCGATCACCGCCGTCGCCGCGCCGACCACCAGCGCGGGCGCGTCGATCGCGGGGACGGTGATGGCGGTTCCTGCCGGGTCCATCGCGCGACTATAACGCGCGCGGCGTCGCGCTGGCGCTACCCGCAATTCGTCGCCATATTGCACTCATGAGCGACACGCCGAAAAAGCCGCCGGAACGCGAAACCGTCGAGACGCCGGCCGAGCCCGCGCCCAAGCCGAAGGAGATCGGAGGGCGCAAGGGCCCCGATCCCACGCGCTTCGGCGATTGGGAAAAGAACGGCCGCTGCATCGACTTCTGAGGAACGCCCGGCTATCTCACGGCTTTGCAGCAGACAGCGGCTAGCGCCGCCATCACGTCACTCACCGCAAAAGGCTTGGCGATGCAGGGCACGTCGCGATGGCGCGGCGGCGCCACGACCTCGCGCCCACTGATGAACACGAAGGGCACGTTGCGGGCGGCCAGCATGTCCGCCACGGGAAGGGCGGACGTGCCGGCGAGGTTCATGTCCACGATCGCCGCGCCGGGCGTCGCCTGCTCCAGCCTGGCAAGCGCGTCGTGAACATCGACCGCGATCGGCAGAACGCGGTAGCCGGCGCGGCGGCCTTCGTCCTCCAGCAGCATGCCGATGACCGCCTCGTCCTCGACGATGAGAAGGTCGTTCACTCCGGCGGGAGGCGTGCTCACAGCCCCAGCTCGATGGTCATGTGGACCAGCTCGGCGAGCGATTGCGCCGCCATCTTCTCCATGATGCGGGCGCGATAGACCTCGACCGTGCGGGCGCTGATCGACAGCGCCTGCGCTGCAGACTTGTTGGTGTGGCCCTCGACGATCAGCGCCAGCGTCTCGCGCTCGCGCGGCGTCAGCGCCTCGTACCGCTCCACCAGCTCCGGCGCCGGCGCACCACGCGTGCGGCCGCCGCGCTGGTCGAGCCCCGAGGAGACCGCGCGCAGGATCTCGTCGGGCGAGAACGGCTTCTCGATGAAATCGGCGGCGCCCGACTTCATCGCCGTCACCGCCATCGGCACGTCGCCGTGGCCGGTGATCATGATGATCGGCGTCGCGGTGCCGCGCCCGGCCAGCATCTTCAGGAGCTCGAGCCCGCTCGTCTCGGGGAGGCGCACGTCGCACACGAAGCAGTCGTGCGCCGCACCGCCATCGAGCGCCGCCAGGAAGTCCTTCGCGGTCGCGTAGGTGGCGACGTCGTAGCCCGCAGTGCGCAACATGGCGCCCAGCGACTCGCGGACCGAGCGGTCGTCATCGACGATTCCGATGCGCGCTTTGGCGCCATCTCGCTCGGTGGCCATTCCCGTCTCTCCGTCAGCCACTCTTTACGGGCAGGGCAAATTTAAAGCACGCCCCATCCGCCGAGTTCGCCTCGAGCCAGAGCCGCCCGCCAAGCAACTCCACCGCCGTTCGACACACGGCGAGCCCGACACCGACCCGACGGGTTCCCGCGCTCGCCACCGGTTTGAATAACCTGTCCAATATGGCTTCGTCCAGACCCGGGCCGCTGTCGGCCACCGACGCCGCCACCTCGCCGTCCGCGGCGAACGACCGGATCACGATCTCGCGCCGCCCGCCCGGCCGATCCGCCAGCACGTCAATGGCGTTGCGGCAGAGGATGTAGGTCGCGAGCTTGACGAAAGCGGGATCGGCGCTGGCCTCCGGCAAATGGGAGGCGAGCACCAGCCTGAGGTCGATGCCGTGCGAAACCGTCTCTTCCGCCGCCAGCTTGGCCACCTCGTCGAGGCAGGCGTTGAGGTCGCAGGGCCCGATTTCGGGCTCCAGACCGCGCGCGAGGGCGCGAAAGGCGCGCAGCACCTCGGTCGTGCGGTTCGCCTCGTGCACCAGGCGCTCGACCGGCTCGGCCAGCGCCGCGACCGCGTCGCTTTCCGGCTTGAGATTGGCGCGGCAGATGCCGGCCCAGGCGTGGATCGCGGTGAGGGGCTGGCTCAGCTCATGCACGAGCTGCGCGGTCAGCTCGACCGCGCTCGCCTTGCGCAGATCGTCGAGGAGCTTGGCCGTCAGGGCGTGCCGTTCCTCGGCGCCGGCTGCCCCGCGCCGCCAGCGGTCGAACGCCAGCGCGGTGTCGACCGCGCGGTCGAGCGCCTCCGGCTTGACGGGTGCATCGACGACCGCCCAGCCGCCGGGGCCGAGAACGGCGAGCGTACGGCCCAGGTCGGCCGCGCCGGCGACGGCGACGACCGGCAGCGTCGCGATCTTCCGCAACGCGGCTGCGAAAGCGGCGTCGTGTCGCGCCAGGAGGTCGCCCTCGGTCACCAGGCACGCCGCCGGAACGGCGTCGGCGTAGGTCGTGTAATGGGCGAGGAACTCGTCCAGCGTCGCGAAGACGCGCAGTTGTGCGCCGCGGCGCGAGGCCACCGAGCCAGTTTCGGTGCGAAGGGCGCGGTCTTCGCTGACGCAGTAGAGGGACGCGCGCATGGCCTCACGTACGGGATGATACGGATTGCTGAGGCGTAAGCACGCGGACAAGATGACAAATCACGGTGGATTGCAAGCGGCTGCACGCGCGATCCGTCATCGAGGCCGCCAAGTGGGGTAGTAATGCCGCGTAACCTGAAGCTGCGCATCCTTGTGGTGGAAGACGAGGTCCTCCTGCGACTGTCCGTCATGGATATCCTGGAGGACATGGGGCATGAGGGGCTGGCCGCCGCGGACGCGCGCCAGGCGCTCGCCCACCTCCACGATCCGGAGCCGATCGACGTGATGCTGGCCGATTTCGGCCTCGCCGACATGAACGGCGACGCGCTGGCGCGCGAAGCGCGCAAGCTGCGGCCGGGACTCGCGATCGTGTTTGCGTCGGGCCGAGCGTTCGCCGACGCGGGTGAGGCCGCGCGCGACGGTCGTGTGCGCTATCTGGCCAAGCCCTATCGGCGCGAAGACCTGGAACGCATCCTGGCCACCCTGGTGCCCGAGACCGACGCGGCCTGAGGCCGGCTAGAGACCGACATAGCCCTCGGCGAGGGCGCGTTGCGCCGCCTCCGAGGCGAACAGCGTGTCGAGCTCGGCAAGCTGCACCTTGTGCAGAAAGTCGCCGTCCGCCGGGTAGCGGTGCAACATCGCGGTCATAGCGTAGGAAAAGCGGACCGCCCGCCAGACGCGGCGCAGGCAGGTGGCGGAATAGGCGTCGAGCCCGGACTCGTCATTCGCCTTGTAGTGCGCGATCAGCGCATGCGCGAAGGCGCCCGCGTCGGCGGCGGCGAGGTTGAGCCCCTTGGCGCCGGTCGGCGGCACGATGTGCGCCGCGTCGCCCGCCAGGAACAGCCGCCCGAAGCGCATCGGTTCGGCGACGAAGCTGCGCAGCTCGTTGACACTCTTCTCCAGGGTTGGGCCGCGGGTAACCCGCGCGGCTGCCTCCGGGTCGAGCCGGCGGCCCAGCTCCTCCCAGATCAGATCGTCGGGCCAGGAGGACACGTCGTCGTCCGGCCGGCATTGCAAATAGAGCCGCGACAGCGTGCGCGAGCGCATGCTGAACAGGGCGAAGCCGCGCTCGTGGTTGCAATAGACCAGCTCGTTCGAAACCGGCGTCGCCTCGGCGAGGATGCCGAGCCAAGCGAACGGGTAGCAGTAGTCGTAGGTGGCCAGCGCGCCCGCCGGCACCGCGGCGCGCGAAACGCCGTGGAACCCGTCGCACCCGGCGATGAAGTCGCACTCGATCTCGCCTTCGGCGCCGTCCTTGGCGCGGGTGCGGATGGTCGGCCGGTCGCCGTCGAAGCCCGCGACGCCGACGGCCTCGGTCTCGAACGCGATGTCGAGGCCGGCGGACAGACGGAGCGCGATAAGATCCTTCACGATCTGGGTCTGGCCGTAGACCGTGACGCCCTTGCCCGTGAGCGCGCGGAAATCGATGCGCGGCCGACGGCCGGCGAAGCAGAACTCCACCCCCTCGTGGGTCAGGCTCTCGCGCTTCAGCCGGTCGGCGGCCTCGGCCTCCTCCAGGAGCGCGACCGTGCCGTGCTCCAAGACGCCCGCACGGATGCGGTTCTCGACATAGTCGCGCGAGCGGTGCTCGACGACGACCGTCTCGATCCCGGCACGCTCGAGCAGGCGGGCGAGCAACAGCCCCGCCGGCCCCGCCCCGATAATGCCGACCTGGGTTTTCATGGGCTGGCTCGCACGCGGGAGGGAGGAAGTGGTGCCGCCGGAGTGAATTGAACACTCGACCCCACCCTTACCAAGGGTGTGCTCTACCTCTGAGCTACGGCGGCCCCGGGCAGGTCGCGCACAATGCCATTCCCCGGCCCGGCCCGCAATATTCGCCTCCGCCTGCGCGGGAGCCTATATTCGCGCGCATGGCGGGAAGGGCGGGACAAGGCGGCGACCTCGCAGGAAAAGCGGCCGAGGCGGCGGCGCGCAAGGAGCGGCTCGCCAAGGCCTTGCGCGAAAACCTGCGCCGCCGCAAGGCGCGGCAGCGGACGGGCCCTGACGAGGAGAAGGAGAAGGACCCCGACTGCGCTTGAGGCGGGGCACGCCATAAAGTACAAGGCGCCAAGAGGGGTCGATGGACAAGATCCGCATCCGCGGCGGTAGGCCGCTCATGGGCGAGGTCGCGATCAGCGGGGCGAAGAACGCCGCCCTGCCGCTGATGGCGGCGTGCCTTCTGACCGAGGAGACGCTGACCCTCGCCAACCTGCCGCACCTCGCCGACATCTCCACCTTCGTCAACCTGCTGGGCCAGCACGGGGTCGAGATCGGCATGAAGGGCGCGGCGCCGGGCGGCGGCCACACTGGCCGCGTGCTCGCGCTCAACGCCGCGGCGGTGCGCAATACCACCGCGCCCTACGACCTGGTGCGCAAGATGCGCGCCTCGGTGCTGGTGCTGGGCCCGCTGGTGGCGCGCTTCGGCGAGGCCAGCGTGTCGCTGCCCGGCGGCTGCGCCATCGGCACGCGGCCTGTCGATTTGCACATCAAGGGCCTCGCCGCGCTCGGCGCTGAGATCGAGCTCGCCGAGGGCTATATCCGCGCACGCGCGCCGCGCGGCCTCACCGGCGGGCGTATCGTCTTCCCGCTGGTCTCGGTCGGCGCCACCGAGAACCTGATCATGGCGGCCTGCCTCGCCAAGGGCGAGACGGTACTGGTCAACGCCGCGCGCGAGCCCGAGATCGTCGATCTGGTGCATTGCCTGCGCGCGATGGGTGCCGACATCGCGGGCGAAGGGTCGGACACGATCACCGTGCGCGGGCGCGAGTCGCTGCACGGCGCAGAGCACGCCGTGGTGCCCGACCGGATCGAGACCGGCACGTTCGCGCTGGCCGCGGCGATCACCGGCGGCGATTTGGTGCTCAGGGGCGCGCGGCTCGACCATGCCGAGGCGCTGGGCGGCAAGCTCGCCGAGGCCGGGGCCGTCGTCATCGCGGCCGCGGACGGGTTCCGCGTCGCCTGCCCGAACGGAAGACTCAAGGGCGTCGACGTGATGACCGAGCCCTATCCCGGCTTCCCCACCGACCTGCAGGCGCAGATGATGGCGGCGATGGCCGTGGCCGAGGGCGCCGCGATGATCACCGAGACGATTTTCGAGAACCGCTTCATGCACGTGCCCGAGCTCGCTCGCATGGGCGCCAACATCAACGTGCACGGCGCCTCGGCGATGGTGCGCGGCGTCGCGCGGCTCGCCGGCGCACCGGTGATGGCGACCGACCTGCGCGCCTCGGTGTCGCTGGTGCTGGCCGGGCTCGCCGCCGCGGGCGAGACCGAGATCAACCGCGTCTACCATCTCGATCGCGGCTACGAGCGGATCGAGGAGAAGCTCGCGGCCTGCGGCGCCGAGATCGAGCGGGTCGCGGCGTGAGGGCGGGATGGCGGGGGGGCTCAAGCTGCGCGCGACCGACGACGAGGACCTGGCGGTCGTCTCGGCGGTGCTGCAGGACGCCGTGATCCCGATCGAGGAGATGGCCTATTTGCCGGAGGAGAGCCGCTTCGTGCTGGTCGCCAACCGGTTCCGCTGGGAGGACGCCGAGCGCGACCCGGTGGAGGGCCGCATCTACGAGCGGGTCCATTGCGCCCTGGTCGTCGACCAGGTGACCGCGGTGCGCACGCGCGGCGTCGACCGCAGCCGGGGCGAGACCATCCTGTCGCTGCTCGCCGTCACCGGTGCGCCGGGCGCGATCGAGCTGACCTTCGCCGGCGGCGGGGCGATCCGGGTGGAAGTGGAGCGCGTCCTGTGCCATCTAGAGGACGTGGACGAGCCCTACCCTACCCAGTGGCGGCCGCGCCACGCCGTGGACGACACCGAATGAGCGCGGAGACCCTCTCGCCGGCCAACGACAACCTGGTGCTTGCCCTGCCCGCGGGCCGCATCCTGGACGAGGTGATGCCCCTTTTGGGCCGCGCCGGGATCGTGCCCGACGGCTCGTTCGTCAATGGCGACACGCGCCGGCTGATCTTCGACACCAACCTGCCGGAGCTCACCATCATCCGCGTCCGCTCGTTCGACGTGGCGACGTTCGTGGCGTTCGGCGCGGCGCACCTGGGCGTCGCCGGCAAAGACGTGCTGATGGAGTTCGAGTATCCGGAGGTGTACGCGCCGCTCGACCTCAAGGTGGGCAAGTGCCGCATCGCCGTGGCCGAGCCCGCCGACCTCGCCGCGACCGAGGACCCGTCGCGCTGGAGCCACGTGCGCGTCGCCACCAAGTATCCCGAAGTGACGCGCCGCCACTTCGCCAAGCGCGGCGTGCAGGCCGAATGCATCAAGCTGAATGGCGCGATGGAGCTGGCGCCGGCGCTCGGGCTCTGTCCGCGCATCGTCGATCTGGTCTCCACCGGCGCGACCCTGCGCGCGCACGGGCTGGTCGAGGTCGAGCACATCGCCGACATCACCTCGCGGCTGATTGTCAACCGCGCGGCGCTGAAGACCCGCCCCGACCAGATCAGCGTCTGGATCGACCGGTTCCGCGACGCGGTCGCGGCGTGATGGGCGGGGCCCTGGCTCGCGCCCCCTCTACGATTGTCATCCCGGGCGCAGCGCGGAGCGGAGCGGTGCGCTGCAGACCCGGGGCCCGGCTTCGGGTGTCCGCAGCGCTGCCAGATGGGTCCCAGATCGCGCCGCTTCGCGGCTTGGCCGGGATGACAAGCTTTGTTGTGAGACGCTTCGTTCGATGCCGCTGAGGCTCGATAGCCGCGATTCCGGGTTCGTCGCCGCCTTCGCGGGGCTGGTCGAAGCGCGACGCGGCGCCGCGGCCGACGTGGACGCGGCAGTCGCTGCGATCCTCGACGATGTACGTGCGCGCGGCGACGCGGCGGTCATCGCGGCAACCGAGAAGTTCGACGGGCTGAAATCGACTTCCGCGACGATGCGCGTCGCACCCGAAGAGATCGCGGCGGCGCGCGACGCGTGCGAGGCGCGCGCGCTGGACGCGCTCGCCCTGGCCGCGACACGCATCGAGGACTACCACCGCCGCCAGGTGCCCGCGCCGGCCGACTACCGCGACGAGACGGGCGTGCGGCTCGGCTGGCGCTTCACGCCTGTCGCCGCAACCGGCATCTACGTGCCGGGCGGCACGGCGGCCTATCCGTCGAGCGTGCTGATGAACGCGATCCCGGCGCGCGTTGCCGGTGTCGCGCGGATCGCCATGTGCGTGCCGGCGCCCAAGGGCAAGCTCAACCCGCTGGTGCTGGCCGCCGCCGATCTGGCAGGCGTGACCGAGATCTACCGTATCGGCGGGGCGCAAGCGATCGGCGCGCTCGCCTACGGCACGGCGACCATCGCGGCCGTCGACAAGATCGTCGGGCCAGGCAACGCCTATGTCGCCGCGGCCAAGCGCCAGGTGGCCGGCATTGTCGGCATCGACATGGAGGCCGGCCCTTCGGAGGTGGTGATCGTCGCCGACGCGGGGTGCGATCCTGCCTGGCTCGCCGCCGACCTCCTGGCCCAGGCCGAGCACGACGCGGCGGCGCAGGCGATTCTGATCACCGACGATGCGGCGCTCGCCGACGCGGTAGCGCAGGCGGTCGAGGCGCGGCTGCAATCGCTGCCCCGCGCGAAGATCGCCGGGGCGAGCTGGGCCGATCACGGCGCCATCCTGGTGGTGGCGTCGCTCGCCGACGCCGCGCCGCTGATCGACCGGCTGGCGCCCGAGCACCTGCAGCTCGCCGTCGCCGATCCCGACCCGCTGGCCGAAAAGGTGCGCCACGCCGGCGCGATCTTCCTTGGCCGCCACACGCCGGAGGCCGTTGGCGATTACGTCGCCGGGCCGAGCCACGTGCTGCCGACCTCGCGCAGCGCGCGCTTCTCGTCGGGGCTCGGCGTCACCGATTTCCTCAAGCGGACCTCGCTGATCGCCTGCGACGCTGCCTCGCTCAGGCGCATCGGTCCGGCCGCCGTGACGCTCGCCGAGGCCGAGGGGCTCGACGCCCACGCGCTTTCGGTCTCGCTCCGCCTCGGCGGCGCGAACGAGGGCTGATGGTGGCCGAGCCCCGCACGCGGCTGATCGAAATCCAGCTCGACCACGACACCATCTCACGCGCCCGGCCCGACTTCGCGCGCGACTGCGAGGCGGCGATCGCCGACCTTCTGCACGACAACGCCTTCGAACTGATCGGCGACGATGGCGGCCCCTACAAGCTCCGCATCGGCACCGAGGAGGGCCGGCTGCTGTTCGACATCACCGGCGGCAGGCAGCACCCGCTCAGGCGCGTGCGCCTGCCGCTCAAGCCATTCGCGCGCGTCATCAAGGACTATCTCGAGCTCTGTGAGGTGCATTACGAGGCCATGCGCACCCAGAGCCGGGCGCGCATCGAGGCGATGGACAAGGGAAGGCGGGGGCTGCACAACGAGGGGGCCGAGCTCTTGCGCGAGCGGCTGGCCAAGCGCATCGGCATCGACAAGGATACGGCGCGGCGCCTCTTCACCCTGATCTGCGCCTTGCATTTGCGCGGGTGAGAGGTGCGGCGAAAGCGCTTGACCGCCACCCGCGAACGCCCATGTAATCCGCATCCGCAACGTAAATTGGGGAGACTATGACTAAAGAAGATCTTCTGGAGTTTTCCGGCACGGTCGTCGAGCTTTTGCCCAACGCCATGTTCCGGGTGAAGCTGGACAACGATCACGAAGTCCTCGCCCACACCGCCGGCAAGATGCGCAAGCACCGCATCCGCGTGCTCGCCGGCGACCGGGTCAATGTCGAGATGACCCCCTACGACCTGTCCAAGGGTCGCATCACCTTCCGCTTCAAGTAGCCGACGGCCCATGGGCCGCGACCGCGAGGCGCCGCGCCTGATCCTGGCCTCGGCCTCGCCGCGCCGCCTGGAACTCCTCGCCCAGATCGGGATCGTGCCCGATGCGGTCGATCCCGCCGACATCGCCGAGACGCCGCTCCCCCGCGAGACGCCCGAGCTTATGGCCGCGCGCCTCGCCCGCGCCAAGGCGGAGGCGGTGGCGCAGCGTCATCCCGGTGCGTTCGTTCTGGGCGCCGATACTGTGGTGGCGGTCGGCCGGCGCATCCTCGAAAAGCCCGCCGACGCGTCGGATGCGGGGCGGTTCCTCGCGCTGCTGTCGGGCCGGCGCCACCGGGTGATCGGCGGGGTGTGCGCGATCGACCCCGCGGGCCGCGCGCACGAGCGGCGCGGCGTGACGGCCGTTCGCTTCAAGCGCCTGTCGCAGGAAGAAATCGCGCACTATCTCGCCGCGGGCGAATGGCACGACAAGGCGGGCGGTTACGCCATCCAGGGACGCGCGGCCGCCTTCGTCGCCTGGATCGGCGGGTCGTACTCGAACGTGGTCGGGTTGCCGCTCCACGAGACGGCGATGCTGCTCGCCGCCGTCGGTTGGCGCCCCGATGGCTGACGCGCTCCTGATCGACCGGGTGCCAGGCGCGCGGCGCGCGGCGCTGATCGAGGCGGGGCGGGTCGCCGAGGTCGAGATCATCCGCGACGACCGGGAAAGCCTCGTCGGACAAATCTTCCTCGGGCGCGTCCAGCGCGTGCTGCCCGGCGGCCATGCGGCGTTCGTCGCGCTAGGGCGCGAGGTCGCCGGCTACCTGCCGGTCGCGCGTGGCGCAGCACCGCCGCACGAGGGGGCGGCGATCGTCGTGCAGGTCGGCAAGGACGGGGTCGGCACCAAGGGGCCGCAGCTCGCCGCGCGCGTCGCCATCGCCGGGCGCTTCCTGGTGCTGACGCCAGGCGAAGACAGCGTAACCGTCGCACGCCGAATCGGTGACGCGGCGGAGCGCGCGCGCCTCGCGGATATCGTGCGCGACCTGGCGCGGCCGGGCGAAGGCTTCACTGTGCGCACGGCCGCCGCCGGCGCGGATGCCGCTTCCATCGCCGCCGACGCCGAATCCTTGCGCGAAACATGCGCGGGTATCGACGCCGCCGCCCGTGCAGCGCGCGCGCCGGTGCTTCTCCACGCCGGACCAGGCGCCCTCGCGCGGCTCCTCACCGACCATGCGGGGACGGCGGCGCGCGTCGTGATCGACGACGCGGCGAGCTATGCCGAGGCGCTGGCCTGGTGCGAACGCCACATGCCCGACCGCGTCGGGCACATCGCGCGCCATCGCGGCGAGCACCTGTTCGAGGCGGAGGGCGTCGCGGCGGAGATCGAGCGGGCGCTGGCGCCGCGCGTCGCCCTGCCCTGCGGCGGCGAGATCGTGATTGAGCCGACCGAGGCGCTGGTTGCCATCGATGTGAACACGGCGTCGCTCGCCGGCGTCGCGCGGGCGGACGAGGCGGCGCTACGCACCAACCTGGAGGCCGCCGACGAGACCGCGCGCCAGCTTCGCCTCCGCGCCATCGGCGGGCTGATCGTGATCGATTTCGTGACGATGGACGAGGGCGTCTGGCCGCGCGTGCTCGGCGCACTCGGCGCCGCCCTCGCCCGCGACCGGGTGCCCGCGCGCGTCGTGGGCCGCACCAACGCGGGCCTCGTCGAGGTGACGCGCGCCCGGACGCGTGAGCCGCTGGCGCGCGCCCTTGCCGGCCTCGTCCCCGCACCGGGAATTCGCTAGGCTGCGCGCGATGAGCGAGAACCGGCCCCTCTGCCCGATCTGCGGGCGCGAAGCGGTCGCGGCGCACCGCCCGTTCTGCTCGCGCCGCTGCGCCGACGTGGACCTCGCGCGGTGGCTGACTGGGCGCTACGTCATTCCCGACACCGGCCCAGCGGAAGACGACGAGGACGCACCTCCTCCGCTTCCCGGCGACCACGCGGACGAGGCGTAGCCCGCCGCGGGTGCGCTGGACAGGGACCGGGCGCTTGTCTATAAGCGGGGCCGGCTTTCCGGGCCCAGGTAGCTCAGCTGGTAGAGCAGCGGACTGAAAATCCGCGTGTCGGTGGTTCAATTCCGCCCCTGGGCACCATTTCCCAATCGTTGTGCCGCCTACCCCAGCCGCGCCAGCCCATCCGGGCCGTCGACGGAGACGTCGAGGTCGGTGACGAGGCCGGTGTCGAGCGCGTAGATCCAGCCATGAACCGAGAGGGGCTGGCCCCGGGCCCAGGCCTCCTCGACGAAGCGGTCGGAGGCGACGTTCATCACCTGGCGGACGACGTTGAGCTCGCACAGCCGGTCGAGTCGCGCCTTCGGGTCGTGGATGGCGGAGAGCGCGTCGCGATGCGCTTCGGAGAGCGCCCGCACGGGGTGCAGCCAATGGTCGATCAGCCCGTGGCGCGCGCCGTCCACCGCTGCGCCCACGCCGCCGCAGCCGTAATGGCCCACCACCAGCACGTGGCACACCTTCAGCACGTCGATCGCGAACTGCAGCACCGAGAGGTAGTTCATGTCCTGCGGCGGCGCGAGATTCGCTACGTTGCGGTGGACGAACAGCTCGCCGGGGTCAAGCCCGACGATCTGGTTCGCCGGCACGCGGCTGTCGGAGCAGCCGATCCATAGATATTCCGGCGTCTGCTGGCGCTCGAGCCGACGGAAGAATTGCGGGTCGGACGCGACGATGCCCTGCGCCCAGGCGCGGTTGTTCGCCTTCAGGTGATCGAGCATCGGAAAGCCTTTACGCGGGTTCGGCCGACCGATAGTCGCTACGCACTGCGGCGTCAACGGCCCTACCCCTTGCACATTCCATTAGCGATCTCTAAATAAGTGACAGCTTAAATATGGAGGTTGCGCGTGACGCGAGTGGCATTCAGCCCGGCGGAGCTCGAGGAGAAGGCGGCGGAGGTGGCGGGCGTGCTTCGCGCCGTCGCCAACGAGCGCCGCCTGATGATCCTCTGCACGCTGGCCGAGGAGGGCGAGGCGAGCGCGGGCGCGCTGGCCGACGCCGTCGGGCTGTCGCAGCCGGCGCTGTCGCAGCACCTCGCCCGCATGCGCGCCGAAGGGCTGATTGCCTTCCGGCGCGAAAGCCAGACGCTGTGGTACCGCATCGCCGACGCGCGTATCGCCGCGTTGCTCGTCACCCTGCACCGCCTTTATTGCGACTGATCAACCCGGAGTTCCAAGATGTCCCAGAAGACCGTATCCCCCGCCGAAGCCCGCAAGCTGGTGCAGGACGGCGCCATCCTCGTCGACGTGCGTGAAGCCGACGAGCGCGCGAGAGAAAATCCCAGGCACGCAACATCTCGCGGTCTCCCGGCTTGAAACGGCGGATCGCACCTGGCGCGACAAGATCGTGATCTTCCACTGCCGGAGCGGCGCCCGCACGCTTGCCAACGCCGATCGGCTCGCCGGCACGCTCGGCGCCGGGAGCGAGGCCTACTTGCTCGAGGGCGGGCTCGACGCGTGGAAGAAGGCGGGCCTTCCGGTCGAGACCGACCGGCGCCAGCCCCTGGAGCTGCAGCGCCAGGTTCAGATCGGCGCAGGCTCGCTTGCCTTCTTCGGCACGCTTCTCGGCATCCTCGTTTCGCCCTGGGTCCTCGCCGTGCCGCTGTTCGTCGGCGCCGGGCTGATGACGGCGGGCATTACGGGGTTCTGCGGCATGGCGCGGCTTCTGGTCCACGCACCTTGGAACCGGGCCACCTATAGGCGCAATCCCTCGGCCGTCGCGTGAGGCCGCGGCCATGGATTTGACGCCGGTCCAATCCGCGCTCGGGCTCGCCTCGGGCGGGCTCGTCGGGTTCACCCTGGGGCTGGTCGGCGGCGGCGGCTCGATCCTCGCCGTGCCGCTGATGGTGTACCTGGTCGGGGTCGGCGATCCGCACGTCGCCATCGGGACCAGCGCCGTAGCCGTGGCAGCGGGCGCGGCGGCGAACCTCGTCAACCACGCCCGCAGCCACACGGTGAAGTGGCCCTGCGCCAGCGTGTTCGCGCTGGCCGGCGTCGGCGGCGCGCTCGTCGGCTCGACGCTCGGCAAGATGCTCAACGGCCAGAAGCTGCTGCTTGCATTCGCCGCGCTGATGGTGGTGGTCGCGATCCTGATGTTCCGCCGCCGCGGCGGCGAGGGCGACCGGACGGTCCGTCTCAACCGCGGCAATCTGCCGAAGCTCCTCGGCACGGGCGCCGCCGCCGGGGGGCTCTCCGGTTTCTTCGGAATCGGCGGCGGGTTCCTGGTCGTGCCCAGCCTGATGCTGGCGACCGGCATGCCGATCCTCAATGCGGTCGGCTCGTCTCTGGTGGCGGTCACCGCCTTCGGTCTCGCCACCGCCGCGAGCTACGCCGCCTCCGGCCTTCTCGACTGGCCCCTCGCCGCCTTGTTTGTCGCGGGCAGCATCGGCGGCGGCATGGCCGGCGCGCATGCCGCAAGGCGGCTCTCCGCGCGGCGGGGCGCGCTCAACACGTTGTTCGCCACCCTGATCCTGACCGTGGCCGGCTACATGCTGGTGCGCAGCGCCGGTGTCTGAGCCGGCCCTACTTCCCCGCTGCCAGGATCGCGCGCCAGACATTCATCGGCGTGGCCGGCATGTCGATATGCGTGATACCGAGCGGCGCCAGGGCATCGACCACCGCGTTCATCACCGCGGCGCTGGCGCCGATCGTGCCCGCCTCGCCGCAGCCCTTCACGCCCAGCGGATTGGTGGTGCAGGGCACGTCCTCGCTCATCGTCACCTCGAAGGACGGCGCGTCGTCGGCGCGCGGCAGGCAATAGTCGTTATACGAGCCAGTGAGAAGCTGGCCGGTAGAGTCGTACACGCACTGTTCGGTCAGCGCCTGGCCCATCCCCTGCACCACGCCGCCGTGGACCTGTCCTTCGACGATCATCGGGTTCACGACGCGGCCGAAATCGTCGACGGCGAGGAAGCGTTCGACCATGACGGCGCCGGTCTCGCGGTCGATCTCCAGCTCGCAGATGTGCGTACCGTTGGGGAAGGTGAAGTTGAGCGGATCGTAATAGGCCGTCTCGTCCAGCCCGGGCTCGAGCTCGGTGAGCGGGTAGTTGTGCGGCACGTAGGCGGCGAACGCGACCTGGCCGATCGTCACCTCCTTGTCGGTGCCCGCGACGGAGAACTTGCCCGCCTTGAACTCGATGTCGTCGACCGAGGCCTCCAGAAGGTGTGCGGCGATCTTCTTGCCCTTGTCGATCACCTTGCCCATCGCCCTGTCCAGTGCCGACCCGCCGACCGCGAGCGAGCGCGAGCCGTACGTCCCCATGCCGAACGGGATGCGGCCGGTATCGCCATGCACCACCTCGACGCTGTCCGTCGGCACGCCCAGCCGGTCGGCGACGAGCTGGGCATAGGTCGTCTCGTGCCCCTGCCCGTGCGAGTGGCAACCGGTGAGCACCGTCACTGTGCCGGTCGGGTTGAAGCGTACCGCCGCCGCCTCGTAGAGCCCCGCCCGGGCGCCGAGGGCGCCGGCGATGGCCGAGGGCGCGATACCGCACGCCTCGATGTAGCTGGCGACGCCGAGCCCGCGCAGCTTGCCCACCTTCGCCGATGCCGCCCGGCGCGCCTCGAACCCCGCGTGGTCGACGACCTTGAGCGCGGCCTCCATGTGGCGGGCGAAGTCGCCCAAATCGTAGTTGGAGGCGACCGGCGTCTGGTAGGGCATGGCGGCGGGCGCGATGAAGTTGCGCCGCCGGATCTCGGCCTGGTCGACGCCGGTCTCCGCCGCCGCCACGTTGACCAGCCGTTCGAGCAGGTAGCACGCCTCGGGCCGGCCTGCGCCGCGATACGCGTCGACCGGCGCGGTGTTGGTGAATACGCCCTTCACCTCGCACCAGATCGCCGGCGTCGTATAGAGCCCCGCCAGCAGCGGCGCGTAGAGATAGGTCGGCACCGCCGGCCCGAACGCCGACAAATACGCGCCAAGATTGGCGACGGTCGAGATGCGCAGCGCCAGGAACTTGCCGTCCTTGTCGAGCGCGAGCTCGGCGTGGCTCACATGGTCGCGCCCCTGCCGGTCGGTGAGGAAACCTTCCGAGCGCTCGGCCGTCCACTTGACGGGCCGCCCCACCTTTCGCGAGGCGACGGTGACGATCACCTCCTCGGCATAGGGCGGAATCTTGGAGCCGAACCCGCCGCCCACGTCGGGCGCGACCACGCGGAGTTTGGTCTCCGGCATCTGCAGCACGAACGCCGCGACCAGCAGGCGGATGACGTGCGGGTTCTGGTTGGTCGTGTAGAGCGTGTGTTCGCCCGTGCCCGGGTCGTAGGCGCAGTTGGCGGCGCGCGGCTCCATCGCGTTGGCCACCAGCCGCTGGTTCACCAGGTCGATCTTCACCACTTTCGCCGCCTTGGTGAACGCATCGTCGACCGCCTGCTTGTCGCCCAGATCCCAGTCGAAGCAGATGTTGTTGGGCACGTCGTCGAAAAGCTGCGGCGCGCCGTTGGCGTCGGCCTTGGCGGTCTCGATGGCGGCGGGAAGCTCGGCATAGTCGACGGCGACCAGCTCCGCCGCCGCGCGCGCCTGGTCGCGCGTCTCCGCGACGATTGCCGCCACCGCCTCACCCGCGTAGCGCACCTTGCCCTCGGCGACGACGGGATAGCGGGGCTCCTTCATCGGAACGCCGCCTTTGCCGGTGACCAGCCAGCCGCAGGGCAGCCCGCCGAAGCCCTTGAAGTCTGCTCCGGTAAGGATGGCGAGAACGCCCGGCGCCGCCGCGGCGACCTTGCTGTCGATGCCTCGGATGGTGGCGTGGGCGTGCGGCGAGCGCACGATCCAGGCGTAGGACTGGTGCGGCAGCACGATGTCGTCGACATAGCGGCCTCGGCCGGTCAGGAACCGCTCATCCTCCTTGCGCAGCACGCGTGCGCCAATTCCGCCTTCTGGCATGTCGCCCTCCTTCGCCGCGATGCACCAAGGCCCCGAGCGTCGCTCCAATGCGGCCGGGGCGCAACCCGGTTGGCGGCGGTCGGTCAGGTTGCCGGACCTGCGGCGGCCCGCGCGGCAAGAGCGGAAAGGCGTGCCGCCGCGGTCTCGATATGGGCGAGGCGGCGGGCGAGGAAGGTGCGTGCGTCGGCGCTCAAAAGCTCGGCCCAGCTGCTTCGGCGCACCACGTCGGCCGGCGGCGCGTCGGCCGGCGGGCACGCCAGGACCTCGCCCACCCGCGCGCGGGCGCCGTCGAGCATCGTCTGCGCCGTGGCCGGCTCGATCTCCCCGCCGCGCATGCGCATCAGGCTGCGAACCGAGGTGACGTCGGAGACGAACAGATAGTTCGCGCCGATCAGCGCGTTGACGTCGGCGAGACGGTGTGGGCCGGTGCGCGGCTCGCCGGCGAGCCGCCGCGTCGCGGTGGCGAGCGCGGTGAACGCGTCGAGCAGCCGCTTGCGTGTGAGGCGATAGGCCTGCTCGGCCGGCGCGGATTGCAGCGCTTCGACCGCGAAGCTGCGGTCGGCCGCGATTAGGCGAGACACCAGTCGCGGAACGTCGCGCCACTCCCAGCTCGGCAGCAGGCGGGCGAACACGATCGACAGGGCCGCCCCGATCAGCGTGTCGACAATCCGGTCGAGCACCAGCGCCTCGTGCGGCTCCAGAATGTGGACCAGCAGCAGCGCCATCAGCGAGGCCGCGAACGAGGTCACGCGGTAGTTGGTCGCCGCGAAGGCATGCGCGACGCCCACCCCGACGACGACCAGCGCCAGCAGCGCCGGGGTCGATAGCACGGGGATCAGCCCGGCCGCCACCACGCAGCCGGCCAGCGTGCCGAGAATCCGGTCATTGCGCCGCTGGCGGGTCAGCGCATAGCTCGCCCGCATGATCAGCGCAACGGTCAACAGCACCCAGCCGCCATGCACGTAGCCCGGCAGCGCCACGGTCACGACGTATCCCGCCAGCATCGCCAGCGTCAGCCGGATGGCGTAGCGCATCACCGGCGAGGTCAGCGTCATGTGCGCGCCAAGCGTCGCGCGCCGCGTATCCGTCACTTGCACGAACGCACCGAGCTCGACGCCGGGCGGCAGCGCGGTGTCGACGTCGCCGCGCCCGAGCGCGTCGGTGAGGCGCTCGATCCGGCGGGCCGTTTCGGCCAGCTTGTCGCGGGTAGGCGCGAAGACCGCCGCCCTCTCGCCCGTCGCGGCCAGCGCTGCGTCGAGGGACGCAATCTCCGCCGAGTGATCGCAGGTGGGGTGCCTTGTCGCGGGCACGACAAGGGCGAGCGCCATCGTCTCCACGTCGGCCGCGAGCAGCCGGGTCAGACGGGCGATCCCCTCGCGCACCGCGCCGTCCGCGTCCGAAGGGAGCATCTCCAGGTCGGCGTCGGTCGAAAGCACAGCCTCGTACGCGTCGAGCAGCGCCACAATCCCTCCGACCCAGCGGCGCCGGCGGGCCGTCGCACGGCCGGTGAAGATGGAATCGCGCGCGGGCTGCAGCCGCTCCATGAAGGCGCCGTGCGCTTCGATCACAGAGGCGAGTGCCCCCGGCACATGCGGCGCGCCGTAGAGCGCCGCCCGCGCCCGGAGATAGCGCGCGAAAGCGCGCAGCGCCTCACTCAGGAACATGCGCCGGTGCCGGTCGTCCAGCGCCCAGGCGGCGGCAAGTGCGAGCAAGGCATAGGCCGTGCCCCCGCCGGCGAACACAGCGGCCCGCATCGCCGCCTCGAGCGCGCCCGCCGCCGGCAGCGCCATGCCGAGCACCAGCGACAGCACGCCCGCGATCCCCAGCATCAGCGCCGGCCGCCGCGAGCAAGGACGGCGCCAGCCCTCGCGCCGCCCACGCCGCGGCCCCGACCGCCGCCAGGCACAGCGCGACCGACACCCCGGTCTCGATGTGGTGGCGGAAGAACAGCCGGGCCGCGCGGCGCGACAGAGGGGCATCGGGCTTCGTACGTCTCATCGTCCCTCCCTCGGCTGGCGGCGGGCCCCCCGGAGCGGGCGGCGCCGCCGATCTTACCTTTTCGAAGGAACGGTCGCGCGAGCTTCCCGTGCGGCGGGCCTTCCGGCACGATTGACCCGGCCCGCGCCGAGGCTTAGATTCCGCGGGTTGGCACCCCCGCGGGCGGTGCCGATGACTGGCTTGCGGCGGGCGTTCGGCCCGGCCGGGCCGAACCGGCGGGAGACCCGTCCATGCATATCATCGATTCGCATTTCCACCATTGGCCGCGTTCGGTGTGGAACGCGCTGTGCAAGCGTTCGGGCTACCCGCGCGCCGAGCCGAACGCGGACGGCGGCTACGAATACTGGCGCCGCGAGGGTGACGACCGCGCCTTCCTAGGCGGCTGGCCGACCTGGTACGACCTAGAGGGCCAGCTGCAGTACATGGATTCGCTGGGCCACCAGATCGACGTAGTGTGCTCGATCGGTCCGTTCTCGGTGGTGTTCTCCGAGCTGCCGAAGGACGAGGGCAAGGACCTCGCCACATTGTGGAACGAGGAGATGGCGGCCTGCCAGGCGCGCCACCCCGGCCGCGTGTGGGCCTCGGCCGCGGTGCCGCTGGTCGACACCCAGACCGCGATCGACGTGGTCGAGCATGCGGTGAACAAGCTCGGGCTGATGGGTGTCAATCTGCCCGGCAGCGTCGGGTCGGACCCGCGCATCGATCATGAGCGGCTGGAGCCGTTCTACGACCGCGTCGAGCAGCTCGGCGTGCCCTTGTTCCTGCACCCGACCGACGCGGTGTTCCAGGACATGCTGATCGAGGGCTATGGCGGGGCGCTGCACCTTTCGCTCGGCCGCGTGGTCGAGGTTTCGGTCGCTGCCATGCGGCTCGTCTTCTCGGGCATCATGGAGCGCCACCCGAACCTCAAGATCGTGATGTCGCACACCGGCGGCGCGCTGCCCTACCAGTCGGGCCGGATGGACAAGAACGGCAAGGCGGCGAAGCTGCCGCACCCGCCGTCCCACTACATCAAGCGCATGTACACCGACACGGTCTCGCCGCACACCGCGGGCATGAAGTTCGCCATCGAGTATTACGGTGTCGACCACGTGATGTACGGCACCGACTACCCGTGCTGGGAGCCCAAGGACGCGCTGAAGTTCTTCGGCGAGATCGGGCTCTCGGACGCCGACACGCAGAAGATCATGTACGACAACGCCCGCCGCGTCCTGAACCTGAAGGACCCGGTCAAGGTGGCCGCCGCCGCCGAGTAGGCGCGGCCGCTAAAGCGACACATTGAAGGCCGGGGCCCTGCCCCGGCCTTTTCGTTTGCCGCACGCCGATGAAGGTGTAGGCGGGAGCGGGCGTTCGGCACATACTTCCCGCCAAAGCGACCGAGGAAACGTCCGTGGGTATCCTCTACACGCTGCTCGCCGCGGCGTCGTTCGGCTTCTCCAACGCCTCGCTGCGCCGCGGGGTCCTGACCGGGACGGTGATGCAGGCCGTCGCGGTCTCCATGCCGATCGGCTTCATCGTGTTCGTCGGCGCGGCCTGGGTGTCGGGCGAGTTGTGGCGCATCGGCGAGATTTCGCTCGAGGCGGCGTCGCTGCTGGCCGCCGCCGGGATCGTGCACTTCCTGTTCGGGCGCTACTGCAACTACCGCTCGATAGCGGCGATCGGCGCGAACCTGTCGACGCCGGCGCAGCAGGGCACGCTCCTGGTCTCGCTCGCCCTCGCCTTGATCTTCCTGGGCGAGAAGCTGACGCCGCTCAAGATTGCGGGCATCGCGCTTCTGGTGATCGCGCCCGCGCTGGTGTTCCGCCGCCAGGTGCGGCACACCCGCAAGGCGCGGGGGGCCGCTGCGCCGCGCTCGGCCGGCGCCGCCGCCGCGCCGCGCGCCAAACCGGACTTCTCCGAACGCATGGCCGAGGGCTACGTGTTCGCCTTCCTGTCCTCGCTCGCCTACGGCACCAGCCCGGTGCTGGTGCGCGCGGGGCTCGAGGAATCGCACCTCTCGCTCGGCGGCGGCGCGGTGTCGTACGGCGCGGCGGTCGTGGTGGTCGCGGTGCTCGGGCTCGTCCCGCGCGTGCGCCGCGACGTGGGGGCGCTCGCCAAGCGCGGCGTCTTCTGGTTTGTCGTCCAGGGTGCGACCGTGTGCATGTCGCAGATGTTCCTCTACATGGCACTGGCGCTCGCGCCGGTTACCTTGGTCCAGCCCCTGATGCGGTTCTCGCCGGTCTTCCGCACCATGTTCAGCTGGGTGCTGAACCGCGACGACGAGGATTTCTCGGCGGGCGTGATGTGGGCGATCGGCATCTCGCTCGTGGGCGCACTCGCCCTCGGGCTCGACACGCATTTCGTCATCCGCGAACTCGCCGCGCCGCCGTGGCTCGCCGCGTTTCTTTCGTGGACGTGGCCGTAGGAGCGTGGCTTCAGCCGCCGTGCGCGGCCCGGGCGCGCGCCTTGGCGAGGTCGGCAGCGCTCATGTTCTTGGCGAGCTCGTCGCGCGCGTCGGCCGCGCCGGCCACGCCCGACCGCGCTGCGCGGTCGAGCCAGGCCCAGGCCGCGACGGCGTCGCGCGGGACGCCCGCGCCCTGGGCGCAGAGGAGTCCTAGATTGTACTGGGCGAGGCCCATCCCCTGGTCCGCGGCCTTGCGGTACCAGCGCGCCGCGGCGGCCAAATCCTGCGGCGCGCCGAGAGCACGGGCGCGGAACGTCGCGGCCTTGAACTGGGCCGGCGCGAAGCCCTGCTCCGCCGCCTTGCGGTACCAGTCGAGCGCCTTCGCCAAATCCTTCGGCCGGCCCGCGCCGCGCTCGTAGATCTCGCCCAGCAGGAACTGCGCCTTGGCCGAGCCCGCCTTGGCCGCCCGATCGTACCACTGGAGCGCCTCGCCGTAGGTGCGAGGCGGCGGCGGAGCCGCGGCGCGTGCCGCGGGAGCGACGGCGAGAAGGCAGGCGATCATGGCGACGGCTCGGGTCATCGTCCATCCGTCCGCAGGATAGGGAACGATACCGGAGGGCCGGGCCGAATCGGCCAAGATTCGGCGTGGAGCATCTCCGGCGGCCGGATTGACGCCCGGCGAATCGCCACGCTACGCTCGCCCATCCGGAGGGGGAGTGCGCCATGCGGATCGACGTCCACGCCCATTTCGTCGGGCCCGAGTTCTACGCGGCGATCGACCGCCTGCCCGGCGTCACCGCGGGGCCCAGCCGGCACGGCAAGGTGCTGCTCAAGGACGGCAAGGTCGTCATCCAGACCAACGAGGCGTGGCAGGATCCCGGCCACCATCTGCGCGAGATGGACAAGCGGGGCATCGATGTGAGCCTTGTCTCGCTCACCACGCCCAACGTCTACGTGTTCCCGCCCGAGCTTCAGGCCGGCGCGGCGCGGCTCGCCAACGACGAGGCGATCGCGCGCGCCCGGGCCCACCCCGACCGCTTCCGCGTGTTGGCGAGCCTGTCGTTCGACGACGTGCCCGCCGCGGTCGCCGAAATCGAGCGCGTCGCCGGCATCAAGGAGGTGTGCGGCATCTCGGTCGGCTCCAACGTCAACGGCGTTCCGCTCTCCGACCCGCGGTTCGAGACGATCTGGGCGGCGATCGACCGGCACAAGATGACGGTGGTCGAGCACCCGAACTTCCCGCCCTTCGCCGACGACCTGCCCGATTACAATCTGTCGCTGATGATGGGATTCTTCTTCGACACTCAGATCTGCGTCACGCGGATGATCCTGAACGGCGTGTTCGCGCGCTTTCCGAACATGAAGTTCGTGGTGGCGCATACCGGCGGCGGGCTGCTCGGGATTCTCAACCGGCTGTCGCGCGTGCCCAACGGGTTCCCCGACGCGCGGGAGAAAATGCAGAACCGCCCGTTCGAGGACTACGTCAAGAACCTCTACTACGACACATGCGTGTTCGGCGCCGACGCGCTGATGTTCGCGCACAACTATCTGGGGCGCGACCGGATGATGTTCGGCACCGACTATCCCTACGTGCCGATCGGGCCCGAGCATGTGGAGGATTTGCCGCTTTCGGCCGAAGACACGGCGCTGATCACCGGCGGCAACGCGACGCGCGTGTTCGGCCTCGCCTGAACCGGGGAGACGACGATGAAGGTGGATGGAAGCTGCCATTGCGGCCAAGTCACGTTCGAGGCCGAGGTCGATCCCGAGACGGCGGGCATCTGCCACTGCACCGACTGCCAGAAGCTGTCGGGCACCGCCTTCCGCACCGGCGTGACCACGGTGACGGACGGATTCAAGCTTCTGACCGGCACCCTCAAGACTTACGTGAAGACGGCGGAAAGCCGAAACGAGCGCGCCCAGACCTTCTGCCCAGAATGCGGCACGCAGATCTATTCGGCGCCGGTGGGTGACGGACCGAAGGCCTACCGGCTGCGCACCGGCGTGCTCGCCCAGCGCACCCAGCTCGTGCCCAAGCGCCAGATCTGGTTCCGGTCCGCCCAGCCCTGGATCAAGTCGATCCCCGACATCCCGACGGTGGAACGGCAGGGGTAGTCGGCTTGTCTAAAGCTTCAGCAGCTTGGCGGCGTTATCGCCGAGCACCCCCGTCTTGTCGGCTTTCGAGAGCTCCCTGTCCTGCTGGATGAAGCCCACCGGGTCGAGCTCGCCCACCGGGTAGTCGGACCCCATCACCAGCCGCTCCGGCCCGACGCGGTCGGCAAGCGTGTCGAGCATGGCTGCGTCGTAGAGGCAGGTGTCATACCAGAACCGGTCGAAATAGGTGGACGCCATGCCGGTCGCCTTGGAGCCGAGCCGTTCCAGCCGCTCGTCCGACGTGTTGCGGTCGACCCGCCCCGGCGCGTAGGGCAGGAACCCGCCGCCATGGGCGAACACGATCTTGAGCTTCGGATAGGCGTCCATCACCCCGTCATGGATCAGCGAGAACATGGCCATCGTCTCCTCGAACGACTGGCCGATCGAGTTCCACAAAAGGTAGCGCTGGAAGCGGTCGCCCACCGCGCCGTGCGGGTGGATGTAGACCGGTACGTCGAGCGCCTGCGCCTTTTCCCAGAACGGCTCGAGCCCAGCCAGTCCGAGCTCCGCCCCGTTCACGTTGGACGAGATGTTCGCGCCCTTGAGCCCGAGCCCGACCGCGCGCTCGAGCTCCGCGGCGGCGAGGGCGGGCGACTGCAGCGGCACGGTCGCGATGCCGACAAACCGGTCGGGACGCTGCGCGCAGAACGCGGCGATGCGGTCGTTCGACAGCCGGTCGTAGCGCAGCGCGTCCTGCGGCTCGGCCCAATAGGTGCACTGGTGTACGAGCGAGGCCGAAACCACCTGCACGTCGACGCGCATCTCGTCCATCTTGGCAAGGCGGCCGTCGGCGTCCATCTGCCAGGTCATGCCGCCGCGCTCGCCGCCGCGCCGGTTGGCGCTCTCGGGCGCGGGGCGGAAGCCGTTGACCACCATGTGGTCGCGGTTGAAGGCCACCACCTCGGGCACGAAGATGTGGGTGTGCCAATCGATGGCGAAGGGCCGGCGCGGCGCGACCTTCGCCGGCGCGCGGCGCGCGGCCGGCTTTTTCGATGCGGCGCGAGCCCTCTTGGCCGGGGCGGTCTTCGCCGCCCTGCGCGGTGACGCTTTGCGAACCATGTTTCCTCCGGAGACGCAGCTCTCTCGCGACCGGAGTATGGCACGGCTGGACGGCCGGGCAAGCAGCGCCGGGAAACTTCGGGAGACGGAGGCGTGCGAACGCGAACCGCCCCGGGCGACTGGCCCGGGGCGGTCCCGCACGACGCCACGAACGCTACCTGCGGTCGCCGTGCTGACTGGTGATGTAGCCGCCGGCCGCCCCCGCGCCACCGCCGATGATGGCGCCAAGCGCCGCGCTGCCGCCCGTAAGGGCGCCGATGGCCGCGCCGCCGGCCGCACCCAGCGCGCCGCCGGACAGTGTGCGTTGCTGGGTGCGGTTCATGTGGTCGCAGGCGCCCGCCGCAAGAAGCGCGCAAACGGCGCCGGCCGTGGCGAGCCTGCGGGGAATGGCGATGAAGGCACTGCGTGTCATGTCACCCTCCTTCGCGTTGGCGTGGGCCGCGATGACAACGCGGAAGATGGGCTTCGGTGGGTGACGCCGCAGGGGCGAGAAGGTGTCAATTTCTAGCCGGGCCGCGTCAGACAGCCAGCACCGGTATCTGCAGGTAGGAGGCGCGCTCGCCGCCCGTGACGATCGTGTGATCGCCGGAGAACCGCTCCGCCGGCCGGTCGACGGGATCCGTGTGGGTGAACAGGCCCGACCCCTTGAGCGGCCCGGTCGCGTCCGGCCGCGCGAAGTCGCGCCCGGCGAGCACCAAAGCGAGGCACGAGCCCTTGGACAGGAAGGCGCTCGCCGGCCAGATTTCCAGCTCGATCTCATAGACCTCGCCAGGCACGAGTGCCTGGTGCTCGTCATGGCTGTGCCAGGGCCGCCAGTCGGTCGAACGGGTCGGGTCGAGCTTGCGGTGGGTGAGGCGGAGCCAGCCCTGCGAAACCGGCAGCTTCGGCTCGTCGGCGGCGACGAAGGTCGTCTCGCGCCCGTCGGGGCCGAAGCCCTGCAGCGTGGCGAACAGATCCATGTCGGGCAGCGATGACGCGACCCACAGCTTCGCCTTGATCGGGCCGGCCATTTCGAGGTCGCGGTCGAGCGGCGGCGTCGTGAAGGTCACGCCCGGCGTCGTCGCGTTGTAGGTGACTCGCGCCTCCGACGCGGGCGCGGACCAGGCGAGCCCGCCCGCATCGGCGCTCAGGTAAAGCCGTGTCCAGCGCGTGCCCGCGACCGGCCACTCGGTCGAGCGCACGACGCGCTTCACACGGTCGTCGGGCGAGCGCACCGCGACCTCGACGCGCGGCTCGCGCTGCCACCCATTGTCGATGCCCTTGAGGAAATGATCGAAGAAGCGGCGCTGCAGCGCAACCGACTCGGGCTTGAAGAAGGTGGCGAAGTACGACCCCGACTGGACCTTCAGCCATTTCTCGCGCGAGGCGAGGCCGATCCAGCCTTCGATCGTGCCGCGGAGATGCAGCCCGAGACCGCCCCAGTTCGCCACCACGAGCGCGGGGAGTTCGATCTTGGAGAGATCGCCCGAGCGCGAGGTGTAGTACTCGTCACAGAGCGGGTGGGCGAGCACGCCCTCGATATATTCCCAGCGGTTTGCCTTGCGTGTGGCGTCGTCGAGGTCCGGCCCGCCGGCGAGCCGTTCGCCCGTCACCATGTCCCGAAGGCCGCAGCTCGGGTTGCCGTACTGCTTGCGCAATATGCCGTTCCACCAGCGGTGCACGAAGCCGTTGCAGAACATGCCGCCCTGGCGCGTGCGGCCGCGATAGAAGTCGCACGTGCCCTGCCACGGCAGGATTGCGGCAAGGTGCGGCGGGCGCAGCGAGGCGACCATCCACTGGCCGCAGGCATAGTACGAGATGCCGACGAGCCCCACCTTGCCCGACGACCAGGGCTGCTGGCCGGCCCATTCGATGGCGTCGAAGAAGTCCACGAACTCCTGCGGCGAATTCACGTCGAGCCGTCCGGGCGACTTGCAGGCGCCGCGCGAGTCGACGCGCACGGTGGCGTAGCCGTGCGGCACCCACACCTCGGGGTCGGGCGTCTCGAACACCATCCACTTGCCGGACGAGGCGTCGAGGATTTCCGGGTTCTCGCCCGTCATGTGCTCCCACGATTCCAGCCGGTGCTGGCTGAAATGCAGGTCCTTGCCGTAGGGGCCGAAGGTCATCAGCACGGGGTATTTGCCGTCGTCGGGCGGGCGGAAGACGTTGGCCTTGAGCTGCGCCCCGTCGCGCATCGGCATGTCGACGTCATGGTCGAACGCCATGCGCACCGTGCCGCCCAGCCTGCTCGATGCCTCGACGATCTGGGTCATCGAATGCCTCCGGAACGGGCCGGTCGGGGACCGGCCCCTACACGCGTTTCACCGGCACGACCGTTGGGGCAGGTCCCCGACCCGTCCCAACGAGGGTCACCCCCCGATCGCCGGGATTTGCAGCCAGCACTCGCGGCCGGTATGGATGGTGTGCTCGCCGTCGAAGCGGTCTTTCGGGCGGTCGACCGGGTCGTTGTGCTGGAAGAAGCCGGAGGTGGACGAGCCGGGCTGGCCGGTGCCGGCATAGTCCTGCCCGGCGACGATCAGGGCGAGCTTCGAGCCCTTCGGCAGATAGACGCCCGTCGGCCAGACCTCGACCTCCGCCTCCACGACCTCGCCGGGCTTCAAAGGTTGCGGCTCGTCGAACGTGTGAACCGGTTGCCAGTCGGTGGTGCGCGCCGGGTCGAGCTTGCGCAATGTCACGCGCAGCCACCCCTGCGACAAGGGCGTCGGGTCGAAGTTGGTGGCGAAGTTGATCTCCTTGCCCGCGGGATCGAAGGCGAGAAGGGTGAGGAACAGGTCCATGTCAGGCTTGGAGCACGAGACCTGCAGCTTCGCCTTCAGAGGTCCGGCAATCTCCATGTCGCGGTCGAGAGGGGCCGAGGTGAAGGTGACGCCCTCGCCGAGCGCGGGGTAGCTCAACTTGCCGGCCACAGGTGCCTTCCACTCGAGCGACTTGTTGTTCGCGTCGAGGTGCATCTTGACGAACTTGGTGCCCTCGAGCGGCCAGGTCGCCGACTGGACGTGGCGGTGCGGCTTGTCGCCCGGCGCGCGGATCACGATTTCGACGCGCGGCTCTTTCTCCCAGCCGTTGTTCACGCCGCGCAAAAAATGGTCGAAGAACTTCTTCTGCATCGCCACGCCGTCGGGCGAGAAGAAGGTGGCGAAGTAGGGGCCCATCTGCACGCGCAGCCACTTCTCCTTCGAGGCGATGCCGACGAAGCCCTGGATCGTGCCGCGCAGATGCAGCCCGAGCGCCGACCAGTTCGACACCACGAGTGCCGGCACGTCGATCTTCGAGAGATCGCCCGAGCGCGCCTTGTACCAGTCGTCGAGCAGCGGGTGGGCGCGCACGTTCTCGATGTAGTCGGCGCGGTTGGCGGCGAGATCTGTCGGCGAAAGCGCTTCCGGCCCGGTCGAGCGCTCGCCGGCGACGAAATCGGTGAGGGTGGAGTCCGCCTTGCCGTGCTGGTTGTTCAACACGCTGTTCGCCCACCAGCGCGCGACGAAGCCCGAGAGGAAGATGCCGCCCGAGCGCGTGCGGTCGCGGTAGAAGTCGCACGTGCCGCACCAGGGCAGGATGGCGGCAAGGTGTTTCGGCCGCTTGGACGCGACCATCCACTGGCCCGCCGCGTAGTACGAGATGCCGAGGAGCCCGACCTTTCCGGAGCACCAGCCCTGCGGCCCGACCCATTCGATGGCGTCGTAGAAATCATCGAACTCCTGCACCGAGTTCACGTCGAGCTTGCCGGGCGACCGGCCCGCGCCCCGGCAATCGGCGTGCACCACGGCGTAGCCGGCGGGAACCCATACCTCGGGGTCCGGCCGCTCGAACACCATGTGCGCGCCCGACGAGTTGGCGAGGATTTCCGGGTGGCGCGCCTTCAGCTTATTCCAGCCGTCGCCCATGAACTGGCTGATGTGCAAATCCTTGCCATAGGGGCCATAGCTCATCAGCGCCGGGTACTCGCCCGGCTTTTCGGGCCGGTAGATGTCGGCCTTGACGAAGGCGCCGTCGCGCAGCGGGATGGGCACGTCCTTGTCGAGCACCATCTTGGTTCCGCCGGCGGCTTCGCGAAGGACGGTGGCCATGGTCGCATCTCCCTACGATCCGGTTGTTGGCGCTACGGTACACGTGAGGGCGCGCGGGTGTCACCTGTGGTAATTTGGCGGGCATGGCAACCAACGACATCCTTCTTGTCGAACTCGGCGACCGCGCTGAAGGATCAGGGCCGCGGCAAGGTGGTGGTCGCCGGCTCGCAGGGAAGCGTGCTGCCGGCGACGCTCGTGGCACGCGCGGGTGCCCGGGCGGGCGTGCTGCACGACGCCGGCATCGGCAAGGACGAGGCGGGGGTGTCAGGGCTCGCCTGGACCGACGAGATCGGCCTCGCGCTTTGCGCGGTCGATTACCGCACGGCGCGGATCAGCGAAGCGAACGACATGATGGCGCGCGGGCGGATCAGCCGCGCGAACCGGCTGGCGGCGTCACTGGGCGTCGTGCCCGGCATGGCGTGTGCCGAGGCGGCCGAGCGTCTGGTCGCGGCGGCGCAGCCCACAAATATCCCGCCCCCTTACGACGAATCGAAGGCGCGGTTTCTCGCCCGCGAAGCCAACGGCGTGCGCGTATGGTGCCTGGATTCGAATTCGCATCTGCGCGACGACGATGCGGGTCACGTCGTGCTCACCGGCTCGCACGGCGGGCTGGTGGGCGGAAAGCCCGAATCGGCGCTGCGCGTGTCGGCACGCGCGGCCGTGTTCAACGACGCCGGAATCTGTCCTGACGGGTCGTCGATCAGCCGCCTTCCAGCGCTCGACGAGTGGGGCATCCCGGCCGGCACCGTCGCCGCCGCCTCGGCCCGGATCAGCGACGGGCGGTCGACCTATTTCGATGGGATGATGTCGCTCGTGAACGAGCGCGCGCGGGCGCTGGGCGCCGCCCCCGGGATGAGCGCCCGCGAGTTCGTCGCGTGCGTCCTCGGGGACGGCGCGTAACGGTCAGGCCTGGAACTCTCGGACCTGCCTCTCGGCCTCCTCGCGGCCGATGCCATAGCGCTCCTGGATCTTGCCGACGAGCTGGTCGGTCTGGCCTTCGAGCCGGTCGAGGTCGTCGTCGGTGAGCTTGCCCCACTGCTCCTTGACCTTGCCGCGAATCTGCTTCCAGTTGCCCTGAAGCTGATCTTTGTTCATCGCGCTACTCCCGTTGTGACCACTATGCGCACCGACTCAACGCGCACGCGCGGCGGGCCGTTCCGGTTGGCCCTGTGGCGCCACGAACTCGCCACGCGGCGAGGCGCGACGTATCGTTTTGGGCGGAGGGCACATGACCGCCGGCATTCTGGACCACCCGAAGGGGCTCGCCGTCCTGTTCGCGACGGAGATGTGGGAGCGCTTCTCGTATTACGGGATGCGCGCGCTCCTGGTGCTCTACATGGTCAACTATCTTCTGCACCCGGAGCACGCGGCGCGCGTCGCGGGTTACGAAACCGTCAAGGGCGTGCTGGAAGGACTGTTCGGCCCGCTCGGCGTGCAGCCGCTCGCCTCGCAGATCTATGGGTTCTACACGGCGCTCGTCTATCTCACCCCGATCCTCGGCGGGCTGATCGCCGACCGCTGGCTCGGCCAGCGTCGCACGGTGGTGTACGGCGCGGTGCTGATGGCGGCGGGCCATTTCCTGATGGCGTTCGAGCGGCTGTTCTTCTTCGCCCTGCTCGCGCTGATCTGCGCCAACGGTCTCTTTAAGCCGAACATCTCGACCCAGGTCGGCGGGCTCTACGAAGCGGACGACGCGCGGCGAGACCGCGCCTTCTCGATCTTCTACGTGGGGATCAACCTGGGCGCGTTCTTCTCGCCGCTGGTCTGCGGCACGCTGGGCGAGGAGGCGGGCTGGCACTGGGGCTTCGCCGCCGCCGGCGTCGGCATGCTGATCGGGCTCTGCATCTACCTGGCGGGCCGCCGCAGCCTGCCGCCCGACCGGCGCCCGCGCACGGAAGCGGCCCGTGCGCGGCTCGACCGCGCGGATTGGCGGCGCGTCGCCGCCCTCGCCGTTTTGTTCGTGCCGGTCACCTTCTTCTGGGCGGGCTACGAGCAGCAGGGCAACACCATCGCGCTGTGGGCCGCGAACTTCACCGACCGCACCATCGCCGTCGCCGGCATGCACGCCGACATACCGGTCACCTGGTTCCAGTCGTTCAACCCGTTCCTGATCTTCGCCTTCACGCCCCTTCTGGTCGCGTTCTGGGCGCGCCAGGCGCGGCGGCGGCGCGAGCCCTCGAGCCTCGCCAAGATGGCGCTTGGGTCCGCGGGACTCGCGGCGGCGAACCTGGTCATGGCGCTGGCGGCTTGGCAGGCGCATGGCGCGCCGACGAGCTGGTTGTGGCTCGGCGCGTATTTCGTCGTGCTCACGCTGGGCGAGCTCTATCTCTCGCCGGTCTCGCTGTCTCTGGTGACCAAGGTCGCGCCGGCCTCGATGCTGTCGATGGTGATGGGGTTCTGGCTTGCCACCAGCTTCACCGGCAATTTCATCGCCGGCTGGCTGGGCAGCTTCTGGAGCGCGATGGACAAGACCGACTTCTTCCTGATGGTCGCCGCAATCGCGGCGGCGGCGAGCGTGGCGATCTGGGCGGCGAGCCTGCCGTTGCGGCGGGTGCTGGCGGAGCCGCGTCCCGTGTTACAGTCCGCGCCATGACCGAGACCGTCACGCAAGCCGAGATTGTCGCGCGCTGCCACGCGCTAGCTGCCGCCTTGTTCGAGCGCGCGCCCGAGGCCGAACGCCTGCGTCGCTGCCCCGACGCGTCGATCGCCGATTATTTCGCCATCGGCCTCGACAAGCTTTTGAAGCCGGCGCGCTACGGTGGCTGGGAAATGGGCTGGGACATGCTGTGCGAGACCGCTCTGGCGATTGCCCATGGCTGCGCCGCGCAGGGCTGGGTGCTGACGATCTACGGCGATCACACGCAGCATCTCGGCATGTTCGACCGCAAGGCGCAGGACGAGGTGTGGGCCGATCCGCGCGCGCTGGTCTCCACCTCGTTCGGCGCGCAGGGGAGCGCACGCCCCGCGTCCGGCGGCGCGGTGCTGTCGGGCAAGTGGAGCTTCTCGTCCGGTATCGACCATGCGAGCTGGATCATGGCGGGCAGCACGCTGGACGCGGGCGACGGGTCGCCGCCGCAGAACGTGATCTTCCTGCTGCCCAAGTCCGAGGTCGAGGTGATCGACGACTGGCAGGTGATGGGGCTGGCCGGCACGGGCTCGAAAAGCTTTCGTATCGACGAGGCGTTCGTGCCGGCCCACCGCATGCTCGACGCGCTGAAGGCCGCGGAAGGCATCGCGTCGCCCCGCTGCGAGAACGACGCGCCCGTCTTCCACACGCCGCGCCGGTCGACCGCCGGGTTCGCGCTCGGCTGCGTCGGCGTCGGCGCGGCGCAGGGCATGCTCGACGTCTTCGTCGCGGCGCAGAAGGGCCGGGTGAGCCGCGGCATCGCGCTGGCCGAGGAGCAGTGGATGCAGCTCGTCGTCGCCGAGGCGGCGGCGACGCTGAAGGCCGCGTCCCTTCTCGCCGTCACCGACGCGCGCGAGACCATGGCGTTGTTCGCGCGCGGCGAGGCCGCACCCGTCGACCGGCGTGCCGCGGACAAGCGCGACGCGGGCCTGGTCGCCCGGCTTGCCCGCGACACGGCAGACAAGCTGTTCGGCGTCGCCGGCGGCACCGCATTGCATCAGTCGAACGTGCTGCAGCGCTACTTCCGCGACATACACGCCGCCACCTCGCACTTCGGTCTGCGCTGGGAACATTCGGCGGTGCCCTACGCCCGACTTACGCTGGGTTTGCCGCCCGGCCCCGGATACTACTAAAATCCCTGTATTAAGATTTTTTTCATGACAAGATTGTCCAATCGGCACACGGTCGGCGGCAAGTCTGCGTGCTCACCCGCGCCGAAACCCGCGTCGAGGCATGCCGATGACGACACACGATATCCCGGCGCTGATCCGCCGGCATGAGCTGTACCTGTCCGGCCAGGTCGGCGGCGCGCGCCTGAACATCAAGAAGATGGACATTTCGCGCCTGGACCTTTCGAAGCGCAATCTGCAAAGCGTGCTGGCCGCGGGGGCGATCTGCCGCGGCACAAAGTTCGTCGGCGCCGATCTCAGCCATGCCGATTTTTTCAGCGCGGACTTCTTCGAGGCCGATCTTTCCGGCGCCCTCCTGATGCGGACGGATCTGCGCGGCGCCCGGCTGCGCGGCGCCCGGCTGCACTATGCCGACCTGTCGCAGGCCGATCTGCGCCCCGGCGTCATGATCGACATGAGCGATTTCGAGACGGACGCGTCGGATCGGGCGCAGGGCGTGACCGACCTCGCGGGCGCGAACCTGCAGCACGCCCGCCTGCATGCGGCGGACCTCGAGCGCGCGAACCTGTACCGCACGGACCTCAGCGATGCCGACCTGTCGTCGGCCAACCTGACCAGTGCGCGGCTGAAGGAGGCCAATCTCACCAACGCCGATCTCAGGAGCGCCAAGCTGGGCCGGGCGACGCTTTCGGGCGCCAACCTGACCGGTGCCAAAGTCACGGCGGCGCAACTTGCAGACGTCGAGCTTGGCGACGCCGTGCTGCCCGAGGTACTGCGGCAAGCGCTCGACATGCCGCCGGCGCTGCGCGCGCCCCGCGACGATCTGGAACGCCACGTCTGCGAGCATCACCTCTGGGCCGAAAGCGGCGGCAAGAAGGGCGCATGGGCCGACCTGTCCGGCTGCGACCTGTCGCGGCGCGACCTGCACGGCGCCAACCTCAGCGGCGCACGGCTCGACGGCGCACGGCTCGACGGTACCAACCTCACCGCCGCCAAGCTGGTGCTCGCCAACCTGTCCGGCGCCAGCCTGGTCGGCGCGGTGCTGACGGGGGCCGACCTTTCCGGCGCGATACTGACCGGCGCCCGGCTCCGGACCGCCAAGCTGGTCGACGCCATTTTCGAGGCCGTCGAGCTGAAGCGGCCGGACGGCACGCCGCTCGGCCGGTCCCAGCCGGCCAACCTGACCAATGTCGATTTCACCGGCGCAACCATGACGAAGGCGTCGTTGCAGCAAGCAGTGATCGAGGGCGCGATCTTCAAAGGCGCCAATTTGGGCGGCGCCAATTTCGGCGGCTGCAACCTGGCGTCCGCCGACATGACCGGCGCGCGACTGCTCAACGTCAAAGCTGGCGGCGGCCGCGCCGCCTGAGCGGCGGAGCGGGGGAGGTCCGCTCGCGTTGCGCTAACGCAGGCGGCGCAGCAGCACGTAGACCGCGCCGGCCCCGCCGTCGCGCGGCTGGGCGGTAGCGAAGCCAAGGATGCGCGGGCGCAGTTCGGGGGCGTTGAGCCAGCGCGGCAGCTCCGCCCGGATCGCCCCCTCGCCCATCTTGCCGCGCCCGGTGACCACCAGCACGCAGCGCGTACCGCGTACCTGGGCGCGCGCGACGAATCCACCGAGCGCCTGGTGCGCCGCGGCGAGGGTGAACCCGTGCAAATCGAGCGTCGCTTCGGGCCGGAGCCGGCCACGCGCGAGCTTGTCTATCGTGCGCCGGTCGAGGTCGACCGCGGCGCCAGGGGTCAGCTCGCGTGGCGACGTGGCCGCAGGCGGTGCGGGTGCTGTTGTCGAAGTTCGGACCGGGCGCTGCGGCCTGCCAGGCGCCGTGCGGGGCGGGGCGGGATCGCGGCGCGGGCGGCCCTTCAGCGGCCGGACGTCGCTGACGTAGCGGGCCCAGTCGTCGCCGTCACCCTTCCGGCTCATCGACCAGGACGATGTGCAGCCGGTGCGGCCCATGGATGCCCACATAGGACGTCTTCTCGATGTCGGAGGTGCGCGACGGGCCCGTGATGAGAGTCACGGTGCGCGGCGGGAACGCCTCGCCGCGCTCGGCCATCGCGGCGCGCAGCCGGTCCCACGCCTGCTCGTAGGCGCCGACGATGTCCGCAGTGCGCAGCACGGCGATGTGCGTCGGCGGCATGAAATGGAGCGACTGCGGCGTCGACGGCCCGGAATGGACCATCAACGAGCCGGTCTCGGCGACGCCGCAGAAGACCGGTGTCAGCGATACCGCGTCCTCCGGCGTGGTCAGGCCGTGCCGGAGGGTCAGCGTGCGCTGCCGGTCCCACGGATAGGCGTCGAGCCGCGCGTCGGGCGACGCGACGAGGTCGCTGCCGAGATTGTGCCCGGCGAGGTAGCGGGCGACCGCCGCCGGCACGTCGGCCGGGCTGGGGACGCGGTCGACGGTGGCCGCCACCTCCGTCGCCATCGCGACGAACCGTTCGACCAGTGCGGCCCGGTCGCCCGTGGCGCGGGCGGGAATCAGGTTGGGCTTGTGGTCGGCGAGACGCGCTTCGTTGGCGCGCGCCTGCTCGGCCGGCACTGGGCCTGCGCGCCCGTTCGAGGCGCGGATGCGCGCGAGGATCGAATCCTTGGCGGTCATGACGAAGCCCCCCGCTTCGCGCGCCACTGGTCCATGAACGTGCGCCCCTCGGGCGCCGGGAGGTCGCGCGTCGCCGTCCAAGCGCCGGCAAAGGGCAGCGTGCGGATGTGCCCGGTCCGCCGGCCGAGCGCGCCGAGTGCGCCCGCGGCGATCCGTGCGCCCAGTCGGTAGAGCCGCGGCCGGCGCGCCGCCCACGCCCAGGCGCGATAGGCGCGGCGGCTGCGTGCCGGCGCGATGCCCTGGGCGAAGGCGCGCTCGCGCCATTTGCGCATCAGGCCGGGCAGCGGGATGCGCATGGGACAGACCGCTTCGCAGGCGCCGCAGAATGACGACGCCTCGGGCAGGTGGCGGCCTTCGTCGAGGCCCACCAGCGCGGGCGTCATCACCGCGCCGATCGGCCCGGCATAGACCCAGCCATAGGCGTGGCCGCCAACCGCGCCGTAGACCGGGCAGAGGCTCTGGCAGGCGCCGCAGCGGATGCAGCGCAGCACCTCGCGGAACTCGCTGCCCAGGAGCTCCGACCGGCCGTTGTCGAGCAGCACGACGTGGAAGTTCGCCGGCCCGTCGCGGTCGTCCGCCCGACGCGGCCCGTTCGAGAAGGTGGTGTAGGAGGTGATCTCCTGCGCCGTCGCCGAGCGGGCGAGCACGCGGATCAGCGTCATCGCATCCTCGAGCGTCGGCACCATTTTCTCGATCGAGGCGAGCACGATGTGCGTGCCGGCCATGGTCTGGGTCAGGTCACCGTTGCCTTCGTTGGTGACGATGACGGTCGAGCCGGTCTCGGCGATCAGGAAGTTGGCGCCCGTGATGCCGACCTCGGCCGAGAAGAACGACTGACGCAGCATCGCGCGCGCCTCATCGAGGATCTCGCGCGGCTCGTCGAGCGGCCGGTTCGGGTCAAGCTCCGGCAGCTTATGGCTTTCGCGGAACGTATCGGTCCACTGGCGCTTGACCAGGTGGACGGCCGGCGCGGTGATGTGACTCGGCGGCTCGCCGCGCAACTGGATGACGTATTCGCCGAGGTCGGTCTCGACCGGGCGGATGCCCGCCGCGATCAAATGATCGTTGAGGCCGATCTCCTCGCCGATCATCGACTTGCCCTTAGTGACGGTCTTGGCGCCCGCGGCGCGGCAGATCTCGAGCACGGTGTCGCGCGCCGCGGCCGCGTCCGCGCACCAATGGACCTGGCCACCGCGGGCCGTGACGTTCGTCTCGAACCGTTCGAGGTAGAAATCGAGGTTGGCGAGCACGTGGTCCTTGAGCGCCTTCGCCTCGTCGCGCAGCGCCTCGAACTCCGGCAGGCGCCCGACCACCTGCACCCGCTTGGCGCGGAAATCGTTCTTGAGCTTCAAGAGGGCGCGCTGCAGATCGGCGTTGGCGAGCCCCCTCGCCGCCGCTTCCTTGAAGGCGTGGCTTTGCGGCTGCACGTTCAGCCCTTGTCCGGCTCGCCGATCGCCGGGGTCTCGCCCATGCCGGCCAGCACCTCGGCGACGTGGCGCACGCGGACGGGCGAGCCCTGGCGGCTGAACTTGCCGGCCATGTGCATCAGGCAGCCGAGGTCGCCCGCGATCAGCGTCGTCGCGCCCACCGTCTCCGCCTCGCGCAATTTGTCGCCGGCCAACGCATCGGACACGCCGGGGTACTTGACGCTGAATGCGCCGCCGAAGCCGCAGCACACCTCGCAGCCTGGCAGGTCCTTGACCGTCAGCCCCTCCACCGTGCCGAGCAGGGCGCGCGGCTGGCGCTTGACGCCAAGCTCGCGCAGCCCGGAACAGCAATCGTGGTAGCCGGCGACGCCGTCGAGCCGTGCCGCGACCTTCTCCACCTTCCGCACATCGGTGAGGAATGACACCAGCTCCCACGTCTTCTGGGCCAGCGCCTCGGCCCGCGCGCGCATCGGCGGGTCGTCCTCGAACAGGCCGGGATAGTGCTTGCGGATCGTTCCGGCGCACGAGCCGGACGGGGCGACGACATAATCGTACGGCTCGAACGCGCGGATCACGTCGCCGGCGATGGCGCGCGCGTCGGCGCGGTCGCCGCCGTTATAGGCCGGCTGGCCGCAGCAGGTCTGGGCTTGCGGCACGGCGACCCGGCAGCCGGCATCCTCCAGCAGCCGCACGGCGGCGAAGCCGATGCGCGGGCGGAACAAGTCGACCAGGCAGGTGACGAACAGCCCGACGGCGGGACCGTCTGAACCGTTTGGCATGGGTTTTCCCTTTTGAAGCGTCGGCAGAATGGCGGTTCGCCCCGGCGATGGCAAGGGAGGGACCGGAACTGTCGGAAATTTTTACAAGTTTTTTGGTCGCTCACGAAATTGTGTCGGAATATTTTACAGGATATGATTGCGAGAGCCGAGCCGGGATAGCCTCCGTCCTTGAAACTACATGGTTAATGCCCCGCGCGGCCGGGTTGGCACGAATTCTTGCATAACAAGGAAAAAGCGCGGGCCGCACCGGCCGCGATAATGGAGTAGACGGGGGAATGCAGCAGATCGTGCGGCTGCTGACGCGGGTGTTCATCGCATCCTCGATCGCGGGCGGGCTCGGCCTAACGATTTGGACCCTGCTGAAGGTCAGCGGGGTGTTATAGCGGCGCGCTCAGGGTCTGAGCGCGAATTCCATCAGCAGCGTGCGCTGCAGTGGATTGTAGTTGTCGTCCGACACGAGATAGACGTCGAGCGGCCCGCCGCCGCGGCTGGGCACGACGTCGATCCCCTCGAAATTGTCGACGGTCACCGGCGGGTCGAAGGTGGCGATGGGGTGACCGTCGACGCGCGCGCCCGGGCGGATTGCGCCGGGCGCGAGGCGCAGAACGCGCACGCCAAGCCCGCCGATCAGGGTGAAGCGCCGCTCTAGCACGAGCACGCCGCCGTCCGGCAGGGTGGCGGCGCCGGACGGCGCGTAGAGCCCGTGCCGTACCCAGTCGAACGCGTGCCAGGTGCGGACGCCCGGTCCCTCACCGATCCAGCCGCGGAGCATGCCGGAACCCGATTCTAGCCCTTCCGTCAGCGCGAACAGCCGGTTGCCCGGCAGGGCCGTCAGCGCTTCCAGTCCCAGATTGGCCGGGGCGCGATCAAGTCCGGCTGGCGCCGGAAGGGGCACGGGGCGCGTCGCGAAGGGCGTGGCGCCATAGGGGTAGCGCCAGATGCGATGGTGCCGCTCGAACCCGACCGCGAGCCCGTCGCCGAGCGGCGCGAGGGATTCGGCGTCGGCCCACGCCTTCTGATGCAGCGGGCGACCTTCGGGATCGGTCAGCGGCCCGAGCGCGCCGTCCCTGACGCCGATGAGGCGGCCGGCCTCGTCATGCACCAGCCGCGCCGTGACCCACCAGCCGGTGTCGGAGATGGCGACGATCCCGGCCCCGCCTTCCAGCACCACCAAGCCGGAGAGCCCACCGAAGCGCGGGTCGGGCGAGGAAAGCGAGAGTCCACCGCGATAGACGAGCTTTCCCACCGTGGTGCGGACCAAATTGTCGCCATCGAGCGGCACTTGGCTCGAATGGATCACGATTCGGTCGGCTCGGGCGGGCACCAGCGCTGCCAGCGCCACGCAGAACAGGGCGACGAGGACACTACCCGACCGGCGCATGGGAGACCGTCCGCGGCAGAAGGAGGTAAAGCGCGCCGTCCTGCTTCATCGTGCCGGCACGGGCGGCGGCGTCGGGGCCGTGCCCCCAGAACAGGTCGGCGCGCACCGGACCGCGGATGGCGCCGCCGGTGTCCTGCGCCACGGTCAGCCGGGCAAGGCGGCGGTCGGGCGCCAGCGGATCGGTGGTAGCGAGCCACACCGGCGCGCCAAGCGGCAGGAAGCGCGGGTCCACCGCCAGGCTGCGCCCCGGCGTCAGCGCAACGCCTTCGGCGCCGACCGGCCCGTCGCCGTGCAGCTCGTGGAAGAACACGTAGGACGCGTTCCGGTCCATGAGCCGCCGCCCCTCGTCCGGGTGGGCGGCGATCCAGGCGCGCAATGTGGGCATCGTGATGTCGGCGGCGTCCATCACGCCGTCCTTGGCCAGCACGCGCCCGATCGAGGTGTAGGCGTGGCCGTTGGTGCCATCATAGCCGACGCCCAGCACCGTGCCGTCCTCGAGCAGCACGCGGCCCGATCCCTGGATCTGCAGGAAGAAGGCGTCGACCGGGTCGTCCACCCAGGCGAGCTCGAGCCCCTTGCCGGCGAGCGCGCCGCGTTCGATCCGCGCGCGCGGCGGGTAGGGCACCAGCCGGCGGCCGCTGATCCGCCCGGCGAGGTGCTCGCCCTTGAGCGACGCGCGGAACGTGCCCAGGTCGACGGTCACCAGGTCGGGCGGGCGGCGGTAGAGCGGCACGCGGTAGCGCGCCGTCCGGTGGCGCGCACCGTGCAGCTCAGGCTCGTAATAGCCGGTGATGAGCCCCGTCGCATCGCCGTCGTCGGTGACGCGGAGCGCGCGGAACCGGCGCTCCAGCACCGCACGCGTCGCGACGATGTCGCCATCTGCGAGCCCGGCCAGCGCGGCACAGGGCGCGCGCCAGTCGCCCGCGTGGCCGCCCACGGCCTGGGGGCCCACCGGACGGTCGGCCGGCAGCCTTCCCAGCGCCTCGCAGCTCTTGCGCAGTGCCGGCAGCGCCGCCGAGGGGTCGTCGTCCGCCCAGCCGGGGAGGTCCGCCATGGCGACGGGCTGCAGCACCAGCTTGGGCGGCGCCTTCTTTTCCGGCGCGCACGCGGCAAGGGCCAAGAGCAAAAGCGTGATGACTGTCGCGCGGCCCACCCGACGCATCGAAAGGGTCAGTTCGGGCTGCGGGTCTCGACCAGGGTCCAGTTCGGGTCGCGCGCGCGGGTGTTACGCGCGAAGGTCCAGATGTCGGTGACGGTCGCGACGCGGTCGGGGTCGCCCTCGACCGCCGCCCCCGACGAGTTGCGCGTCACGTTCACCTGCTCGGTTACGAACTTGACCGTGACGAAGGCGACGCGCCCTTCGACGCGCGCCTCGAGGACGTCGGCGCTGGTAATCCCGACCAGCGTTGTGTCGAGCTTGTGGCCAGCCTTCTTGCGCTCGTCGATGGCGGTGGAGAAGTCGGTGAACACCGAGTCGTTGAGCAGCGGGCGCAGCGCGTTGGCGTCGCCCTTGGAGAAGGCGGCAAGGATCATCTCGAACGCGGATTTGGCGCCGCCCAGGAAGGTCGCGGTGTCGAACGACGGATCGGCGATGCGCACCAGGGTGAGGCCCGCGGCAAGCGGATCGGCGGCGGCCGCGGCGGGCGCATCGGCGGGCTTGAGCCCGGTGTGGTCGGGCAGCTCGATCACCTTGTCCTCGGGCCGCTGCTGCTGCTGTTGTTGCTGGCGGTTCCGGCCGAACGGGTCGGGGCGCTGGCGCTCGTTCCCGGTGCGCCGGCCCAGCACGCTGCGCAGACGGAGCACCAGAAAGCCCGCGATCATCGCGAACAGGATGATGTCGAAGAACTGGCCGTCACCCATGGGAGCCGCAATCCAATCGGCTGGCGGGCGCCCGGTTGCGCCTCGAGCGGCGCACGATGACCGCTCTGCGGTCGCTTTCCGGAAGAGGGGCGCCTATATAAGCGTGGTCGCAGGGCCATACATAGGCCCTCCCGCGAGAAACCGCAAGCATGGCCGGGCTTATCCTCCTCGCCTTCATCGTGATCCCGATCATCGAGATCGCCGTGTTCATCCAGGTTGGCGGCGCGATCGGCGTGTGGCTGACCATCGGGCTGACGCTTTTGACCGCGGTCGCCGGCACGATCCTGCTGCGCACCCAGGGGCTCGCCACGCTGGCGCGCGCGCAGGCGACCCTGGCGTCGGGCGAGCCGCCGGTCGCCGAAATGCTGGACGGGATGTGCATCCTGGCGGCAGGGGCGCTCTTGCTGGCGCCGGGCTTCGTGACCGACACGATCGGGCTTCTGCTTTTCGTGCCGGCGGTGCGCCGGCTGTTAGGGCGTGCGCTGTGGCGGGCGTTCGAGCGGTCGGGCCATATCCACGTCTGGAGCGGAGGCCGGGGCGGTCCGCGGTCGCCGGACGGGACGGTGATCGAGGGCGAGTATCACGAGGTCGACGGCGCCCGCGACCGGCCGGGCCACCGCCGCATCCGCTGATGCGCGCCCGCCCCCGGGCTCGGTTGCCACGCCGGGCGATCCGTGATAGCCACGGCGCGACCCCACCGGAGACCGAGATGGCCGACACGCAGCAAGCCGCGCAGCCAACCCAGATTCCGCTTTCGATCCAGGCCCAGTACCTCAAGGACCTGTCGTTCGAGAACCCGATGGCGCCCGGCCATTTCAACGAGCTGCAGCAGTCGGGGCAGTCGGGCGGGCCGAACGTGAACATCGAGGTTTCGACCGGCGCGCGCCAGCTCGGCGAGAACGTGTACGAGGTGACGCTCACAGTGCGCGGCGACGCCAAGATCAGCGACAAGGCGCTGTTCCTGGTCGAGGCGACCTATGCCGGCGTGTTCGCCCTGCACAACGTCGCCGAGCCCAACGTGAAGCCGATGCTGCTGATCGAGGGGCCGCGCCACCTGTTCCCGTTCGCCCGCGCTATTGTGGCCGACGCGACGCGCGAGGGCGGTTTCCCGCCGCTTCTGATCAACCCGATCGACTTCGCCGAGCTCTACCGCCGGCAGCAGGCGAACGAGTCCGCCGGCGCCCAGCCGAACATCTTCGGCGGACCCCCGCAGCAGGGCGGCACAGCGTAGGACCGGCGCTCCGTCACGACCCCCAGATCGGGTCCGTCAAGGTGGCGACGAAGGCGGCGTGGGCGGCCAGCTCGGCCGCGGTGGGGGCGAAGTGGCGCGGCGGGCGCGCCTCGCGCCGGCGCTCGACGGGACGGACCGCGGTCGCCTCCTGCCCGAACCCGAGTCCCGGCTGGCGCCCGCCCAGCAGCTCCAGATAGACCGCTGCCAGAAGCTCGGCGTCGACCAGCGCACCGTGCTTGGATCGGCCCGAGAGGTCGATAGCGAAGCGCCGGCAGAGCGCGTCGAGGCTGGCCGGCGCGCCGGGGAACTTGCGCCTGGCCATCGACACGGTGTCGATGGCGCGCGTGTCGGCAAGCGGCGGCAGGTTGCACTTCGCCAACTCGGCGTTGACGAAGCCCAGGTCGAACGCCGCGTTGTGGATGACGAGCTGCGAGTCGGCGATGAATTCGAGGAAATCGGCGGCGACCTTGTCGAAGCGCGGCTGCTTGGCGAGCAGATCGTCCGACAGCCCGTGCACCTCGAACGCAGCCGTCGGCATCGGCCGGTCGGGGTTGATCAGCCGGTGGAACGTCTTTCCGGTCGGCACGAGGTTATAGAGCTCGATGCAGCCGATCTCGACGATGCGGTGTCCGGCGACAGGGTCGAGCCCCGTGGTTTCGGTATCTAGGACGATTTCGCGCATGTCTCACCCCGGCCGGCGGGCGCGGCGGCGGCGTGCCACGCGGCCCTTGCGCACATCCTCGACGATCTTCCCGATTCGATGCAAGGTGTGGGCGCGCCCGGCGCCGGTCTGCACCACAAAATCGGCGCGCCGGCGCTTTTCCGCGTCGGGCATTTGACTCGCGAAAAGCCGGAAGAGCTTGTCCCGCGTCATGCCGGGACGGGCCATCACGCGCGCCTCTTGCACGAAGCGGGGCGCGCTGACGACGATCACCGCGTCGCAGTACCGGTCGAGCCCGGCCTCGAACATCAGCGGTATGTCGAGCACTACGACCGGTTCGCTGCGGCGCGCCATCGCGCGCAGGAACTCGTCGCGCGCGTCGCCGACCAGCGGATGGACGATGCGTTCGAGCCGCGCCAGGGCCTCCGGCTTGCCGATCACCTGCTGCGACAGCTTCGTGCGGTCGATCCCGCCTGCTTCGGCCACCACGCCCGGAAAGGCCTCGGCAATGGGACGCACCGCGGCGCCGCCCGGCGCGTAGAGCGCGTGGACCACGTCGTCGGCCGCCTGTACCGGGACGCCAAGGCGGCGCAGCATGGCGGCCGCAGTCGACTTGCCCATGCCGATCGAGCCCGTGAGGCCGAGGACGAACATCTACCGGGCGTGCCCTCGGCCGGCCAGGACGAAATCGCGCAGCGCCGGCGTCACCTCCGGCTGATGCCCGAACCAGGCTGCGAAGGCCGGCCGCGCCTGGTGCAGCAGCATGCCGAGCCCGTCGACGGTGGGGTTGCCGCGCGCCGCCGCGGCGGCGAGCAGCAGGGTTTTCAGTGGCGCGTAGACGATGTCGTAGACGATGGCAGTCGGGGGCAGCGCAGCGAGGTCGAGCTCCAGCGGATCCTTGCCCTGCATGCCGAGCACGGTGGTGTTGACCAGGAGTTCAGCGCCCGCCAGGGCGCGCGACCGGTCGTCCCAGCCGACGCAGACAACCGGCCCGCTGAGGTCGCGGGCCAGCGCCTCGGCCCGCGCCTGCGTGCGGTTGACCAGCCGGATCTCGCCGATGCCGCCGTCGGCGAGGGCGGCGACCACCGCGCGCGCGGCCCCGCCGGCGCCGAGCACGACCGCCGTTCGCCCTGCCGCGCGCCACGCCGGCTGCGACGCACGCAAATGCTCGACGAAACCGAAGATATCGGTGTTATGCCCGTCGGTTGCGCCGTCGGGGGCAAACGAGACCATGTTGATCGCGCCGATGCGCCGGGCTGCGTCGTCCGCCCGGTCGACGGCGGCGAGCGCCGCCTCCTTGTGCGGCACGGTGACGTTGACCCCGACGAACCCCATGTGGGCAAGGGCGCTCAGCGCGTCCCGGAAATGCTCGGGCGCGACCGGCAACGGCACATAGGCGCCATCGATGCCGTAGCGCTCGAGCCAATAGCCGTGCAGGCGCGGGGACAAAGAATGCGCGACCGGCCAGCCCATCACGCCGGCGACCCGCGCGCGCGCCGAGTTCGTCACGTCGCGATCGCCCGTCGCGCCCGCAGGAAATCGAGCAGCGGCAAGAGCGGCAGGCCGAGGATGGTGAAATGGTCGCCTTCGATCCGGGCGAAAAGCTGCGCGCCCTCGGCCTCCACCTGGTAGGCACCGGGCGAGGCGAGCGCGCGGGGTCCGATGGCGTCGAGGTAGCGTTCGACGAACGGCTCTGCGAGGGAGCGCACGTGCAGTGTCGCCGCCGCGACATGCTGCCATTCCAGCGCGTCGTCGCAGACGGCGCACACCGCACTGACGAGGCGATGGGTGCGGCCGGAGAGGGCGAGGAGCTGGCGGCGTGCGTCGGCGCGGTCGACCGGCTTGTCGAACGCGATGCCCGCGCAATCGAGCACCTGATCCGCCCCGATCACCAGCCTGCCGGGGTGGAATGCCGCCACGGCGCGCGCTTTCGCCTCGGCCAGCGCCGCCGCGGTGGCGGCCGGATCGGCGCACGCTTCGCGCAGCCGGTCGCGAACCTGCGCCTCGTCGATGCGGGCGATCGATACCTCGAAGGCAACTCCGGCGCCCTCCAGCACAGCGCGGCGCGCGGCGCTGGCCGAGGCGAGCACGATCGTCTCGTGCGCGAGGGCGGCAGGTCTGTGTCCTTGGGCGGGGGGCGCGGCCATGGCGGCGGTAACCTAGCATCCCCGCCGCCGCGCCGGAATATCGAGATCAGTCCGCCGCGGGCGCTTGGCGCTCGTTGTGGGCGGTAAGAAGCTGGATGACCGCGGCGGCCGTTTCCTCGATCGACCGGCGGGTCACGTCGATCACCGGCCAGGCGTGCTTGGCGAACGTGCGGCGCGCCTCGGCCACCTCGCGCTTCACCTCATCGAGGTCGACATAGGCGGTGTGCTCCTCCTGCTTGAGCATCAGGAGGCGGTTGCGGCGGAGCTGCACCAGCCGGTCGGGTGCGCTGGTCAGCCCCACGACCAGCGGGCCCTTGAGCGCGGCGAGCCGGGGCGGCAGCGGGATCCCGGGCACAAAGGGCACGTTGGCCGCCTTGACCCCGCGATTGGCGAGATAGATCGAAGTCGGCGTCTTCGACGTGCGCGACACGCCCACCAGGATGACGTCGGCCTGCTCGAGTCCCCCGACCGCCTGGCCATCGTCGTGGTTGAGCACGTACTCCATCGCCTCGATGCGGTGGAAGTAATCGGCGTCGAGCGCATGCTGTCGGCCCGGCTGGTTGGTGCCGCCGGTGCCGAACAAGGTGGTGAGCGCCCGCATCACCGGCTCGAGCACCGAAACGGTGCGAACCCCGAGCTGGGTACATTCGCGGCGTAGCTCGGTCCGCAGCTTGGTGTTCACCATCGTGTAGATGACGATGCCGGGGTGCGAGCGCACATGATCGAGCACCAGCCGCAAGGTCGTCTCGGTCCTCACCAGCGGCCACAGATGCTCCTGCACTGGCACACCCTCGAACTGGGCGAGGCAGGCCCGCGCAACATTATGCAGCGTCTCGCCCGTCGCGTCGGAGACGAGGTGGATGTGGAAAGGTCCGCCCGAATCGGTGCCGGTCATGGGGAATCCCGGGGACAATTCGGCCCCGCGCCACTGTGCCATGAAACCAAGCCCGGAGGCCAGCAGACGATCCTCAGGCTGCGGGCCTGTCGACGGTGTTGCCCACAGTTGGGGGCGGCGGTCTTGTATCCTCGCTATCCCCATGATGCGATCCCTGTTGACGGCAGCCGGGACGGAACGCGGGAACGCGGACGGGAACGGAACAACCGATGCGGTGGGCCACGGACGGGGCCGGGGTTTTCCCCGCCAGCCGCCGGCCGTGGACGAATCTGGGGGGCTTTACCAATCCCCACGATTCACCGCACCACTACAGCAACTACCTTTTTAAGATTCTCTAAAAAAGGTAGTAGAGAGGCCGGCCGAAATGTTGGAGTGCCGGTGCCTGAAACTACGAAGCCCCTGCTGCGTGCGCTCAGCCACGCACGCGTGACGCCGCCCCCGATCTGGCTGATGCGCCAGGCAGGGCGCTACCTCCCGGAATACCGCAAGCGCCGCGCCGAAGTCGACGGGTTCCTCGAGCTCTGCTACACGCCGGACCTGGCCGCCGAGGTGACCTTGCAGCCGGTCCAGCGTTTCGGGTTGGATGCCGCGATCCTGTTTTCCGACATCCTGGTGGTGCCCGACGCGCTGGGCCAAAAGGTCGCCTTCCTTGAAGGGGTCGGGCCGGTCTTGGAGCCGATCGAGGAAGAATCTGGCCTTACAGGGCTGAACCTGGTTAACGTCATACCCCATCTCGCCCCGGTCTACGATGCGGCAGCGCGTGTTGCGGCGGGGCTTCCGCAAGACGTTACCCTCATCGGGTTTGCCGGCGCGCCCTGGACCGTGGCCGCCTACATGATCGAGGGGCGGGGCAGCCGTGACTTCGCAACCGCAAAACGCTGGGCGTTAACCAAGCCGAACGCGTTCGGCAGGCTGATCGACCTGCTGGTCGAAGCGACGGTGGTGCATCTTGCCGCCCAGGTGGCGGCCGGCGCCGGTGCCGTGCAGATTTTCGATAGCTGGGCGGGGGTGCTGCCGGCGGAGGCATTCGACCGCTGGTCGGTCGTGCCGACCGCGGAGATCGTGCGGCGGCTGCACGCCATCCATCCTGGTGTTCCCGTGATCGGATTCCCGCGTGGCTGCGGATTACGCGCCGCGGAATATGCCCAGCGCACCGGGGTCGCCGCGGTGAGCATCGATTCGGCCATGCCGGCGGAAGTCGCGGCCGAACGGTTGCAGCCGCGTTGGACCGTGCAGGGCAACCTCGATCCAGTGCTGCTGGTCGCCGGTGGACCGGCGATGGCGGGCGAGGTGGCGCGGCTGAGATCGGTGTTTGGTGGCGGGCCGTGGGTGTTCAATTTGGGCCATGGCGTCACGCCCGACACGCCGCCGGAGCATGTGGAGGAGCTGGTCCGGCTGGTGCGCGAGGGCGCGTGATGGCCCATACCGCGGTGGTGCTGTTCAATTTGGGTGGACCAGACGGGCCGGCGGCGGTGAAGCCGTTCCTGACCAACCTGTTCTCCGACCCCGCGATCATCCGCGCCCCGGGGCCGGTGCGCTGGGCATTGGCGCGGCTGATTGCTGGTCGTCGCACCAAGGCCGCTACGCACATCTATGCGCGGATCGGCGGGGGTTCGCCACTGGTCCCGGAGACGCGTGCGCAAGCCGAGGCGCTGCAAGCGGCGCTGGGCGACGGGACACGCTGTGTCATCGCCATGCGTTACTGGCACCCGCTGACCGAGGCGGCCGTGGGCGAGGTCGCGGCCTTCGCACCCGACCGGGTCGTACTCCTGCCGCTCTATCCACAATTCTCGACCACGACGACCGGCTCGTCGGTGGCGGCGTGGCGCGCGGCAGCGGCGAAGGCGCGGCTCGGCGTGCCGACGACGACGATCTGTTGCTACCCGACTGAGGAGGGGTTCGTGCGGGGGCTGGTGGCGCGGACGCGCGCGGCTTTGGACGAGGCCGCGCCGCACGGTGCGCCGCGCGTGCTGTTTTCGGCCCATGGCCTGCCGAGGAAGTTCGTCGACCAGGGCGATCCCTATGCCGACCAGGTGGAGCGGTGCGTCGCCGCCGTGGTGCGCGAGCTGGGGACGCCCGAGCTCGACCATGCTGTGTGCTACCAGAGCCGTATCGGCCCGCTGGAATGGCTGAAGCCCTACACCCAGGACGAGATTGTCGAGGCAGCGCGGGCGAAGCGGCCGATCGTGGTGGTGCCGGTAGCCTTCGTGTCCGAGCATTCCGAAACGCTGGTCGAGCTCGACATGGACTACCGCGAGCTGGCGGAACGCGAGGGCGCGCCCGCCTATGTCCGCGCCCCGACGATGGGCACCGATCCGGACTTTATCGCCGGCCTTGCCCGGCTGGTTCGCCGGGCTGAGGAAGCCCCGGATGGTGCCATCCTGCCGGGCAACGAAGCCGAATGTTGTGGCCCGCGCTGGACCGAATGCCCATGCCAGGCGGCGGGCAAGGGCTGAAATGGCATTCCTCGCGCCCTACGTGATGTGGCTGAAGGCACTCCACGTCATCAGCCTGATCGCCTGGATGGCGGGGATGCTCTATCTGCCGCGGCTTTACGTCTATCACTGCGCAGCAGTGCCAGGCTCGGCGTCGTCGGAGATGCTCAAGGTGATGGAGCGGCGCCTGCTGCGCGCCATCGTCAACCCGGCGATGGTGGCGACCATCCTGTTCGGAGGGCTCCTGGCCTCGATTCCCGGGCTGGTCGACTGGTCGATGGGCTGGATCTGGGCGAAGCTGGGCTTCGTCGTCCTGCTGACCGCGGTGCACGGGCTGTATGCGCGGTGGCGGCGCGATTTCGCCCTCGACCGCAACCGCAGGCCCGAGAAATTCTATCGGGCGATGAACGAGGTTCCGACGCTCCTGATGATCGGCATCGTGATCTTCGTGGTGGTGAAGCCATTCTGACGGCGCAAAAATTTGCACCGCCCGCTTGAAAGCGCCGGTGCCAGAGGCCAATTGACTTGCCAAGACCGTTTCGCTAATGCTGACGAACGCGCATTGGCGGTTACCTTCGACCGAACCCAGCTCCCTTCACCCAAAAACACGGCGGTCCACGTTCAGGCCGCTTCATCCCGACAAAACGAACCGGTGAGTCGGTAGGCTGGGCCAAGGCGTGATCCCTGCACGCACCGGAACCCCTATGAATTTGCAAGAGCTGAAACGCAAGACCCCCGCAGACCTTTTGGCCTATGCCGAGGAGCTGCAGATCGAGAACGCGTCCAACCTGCGCAAGCAGGACATGATGTTCGCGATCCTCAAGACGCTGGCCGACAACGACACGCCGATCTTCGGCGACGGCGTCCTGGAGACGCTCCAGGACGGGTTCGGCTTCCTGCGCTCGCCGGAGGCGAACTATCTGCCCGGACCGGACGACATCTACGTCTCGCCGAGCCAGATCCGCCGCTTCGGCCTTCGGACCGGCGACACGGTGGAGGGCGAGATTCGCTCCCCCAAGGACGGCGAGCGGTACTTCGCGCTCCTCAAGGTCAACACGATCAATTTCGACCAGCCCGATGCGGTGCGCCACCGTATCAACTTCGACAATCTCACGCCGCTCTACCCCGAGGAGAAGCTGATGCTCGAGGTGGTCGGCGATCCGACCAGCAAGAGCAAGAAGGACCTGACCACCCGCATCGTCGACATGATCACGCCGCTGGGCAAGGGCCAGCGCGGGTTGATCGTGGCGCCGCCGCGTACCGGCAAGACGATGATGCTGCAGTCGATCGCGCACGCGATCACCGCGAACCACCCCGAGGTCTATCTCATCGTTCTGCTGATCGACGAGAGGCCGGAAGAGGTGACCGACATGGACCGGTCGGTGAAGGGCGAGGTTGTCTCCTCGACCTTCGACGAGCCGGCCTCACGCCACGTGCAGGTCGCCGAGATGGTGATCGAGAAGGCGAAGCGCCTGATCGAGCACAAGCGCGACGTGGTGATCCTGCTCGACTCGATCACGCGCCTCGCGCGCGCCTACAACACCGTCGTGCCGTCCTCCGGCAAGGTGCTGACCGGCGGCGTCGATGCCAACGCGCTGCAGCGGCCGAAGCGCTTCTTCGGCGCGGCGCGCAACATCGAGGAGGGGGGCTCGCTGACCATCATCGCGACGGCGCTGATCGACACCGGCTCGCGCATGGACGAGGTGATCTTCGAGGAGTTCAAGGGCACCGGCAATTCGGAGATCATCCTGGACCGGAAGCTGGCCGACAAGCGCACCTTCCCGGCGATGGACATCACCAAGTCCGGCACCCGCAAGGAGGAGCTGCTGGTCGACAAGGGGACGCTCTCCAAGATGTGGGTGTTGCGCCGCATCCTGACGCCAATGGGCGTGGTGGACGCGATGGAATTCCTGATCGACAAGATCAAGGACACCAAGTCCAACCAGGAATTCTACGAGGCGATGAACCAATAGGCCGCGGCCGGCGGCCGCAATCCGAACGGGCCGCGATCGCAGCCCGTTTGCGTGTGTGTGTCAGAACCGCCAGCCGCCGGTTCGCCAGCGCTCGCGACGTGCCGCATCGCGGGCGTGCTGGGCCGCCGCCTCGCGCTCCTCCACCAGCGCGCTGCAATGCGCATCTCGAACAGTGTCGGTGAGGTTCGCCGTGAAATCCGATGGCAGCGCGATCCCGTGCGCGCGTGCCTGGGTCAACAAGTCGGCTGCGATCCAGTAGTGGATTCGTTTCAGGGGCGACGCCATCGGGTGCCAGCAATCAACATGCCCATCGCCGAGATTTACACCCGCCGCCCACCGTGGCGCTACGGAATCAGCACGATCGGGCCGGTAGTCTTGCGTGCGGCGAGGTCGCGGTGCGCCCGCGCTGCGTCCTTGAGGGGATAGGTCTGGCCCGCCTCGACCGTCAGGTCGCCCGACCGCAGGAAGGCCCAGAGCTCTCGTGCCGCACCGGTAAGCTCGGCCCGCGTGCCGATGTGGGCGTAGAGCATCGGCCGTGTCATGAACAGCGAGCCCTTCTGCGCCAGGATCAGTGGCGCGAAGGGCGGCACTGGGCCCGACGCGTTGCCGAAGCTGACCCAGAGCCCCATCGGCCGCAGGCAGTCGAGCGAGCCCGGAAAGGTCGCCTTGCCGACGGAATCGTAGACCACGTCGACGCCTTGGCCCTTGGTCAGGCGTTTCACTTCGGCGACGAAATCCTTGGCGCGGTAATCGATGCAGTAATCGGCGCCAAGCCGCTTCACCAGCCGGCACTTGGCCGGACCGCCGGCGGTCGCGATCACCGCTGCGCCGCGATGCTTCGCCCACTGCGTGAGGATCTGTCCGACGCCGCCCGCCGCCGCGTGGATCAGGAGCATGTCGCCCTTCGCCACGCGGTGGGTGCGCCGGACCAAAAACCAGGCGGTCAGCCCCTTGAAGATGATCGCGGCGGCGAGCGCGTCGGGTACGTCCTTCGGCAGCTTGACGAGCTTTTCGGCCGCGATGGTGCGCGCCTCGCAGTAGGCGCCGGGCGCGGCCGCGCAATAGGCGACGCGGTCGCCCGTACGCACCTCGGTGACGCCCGGCCCGACCGCCTCGACGACGCCCACCCCCTCGCGCCCGGGGATGAACGGCGTCGGCGTGTTGTAGAGGCCCGTCCGCTCGTAGATGTCGATGTAGTTGACCCCGATGGCGGTCTGGCGGATCAGCGCCTCGCCGCGCTTCGGCCGGCCGACCTCGATTGCGCGCCACTTGAGGACCGACGGCCCGCCGGTCCGCTCCGCCACGATCGCGTGCATCATGATCTCCCCGCCGCCGCGCCTATTTCAGGTTCTTGTCGAGAAACGCGGCGGTGCGCCCGTTGGCGAGGTCCGCCGCCGCCTTGTCGTAATGCTCGCCGCCCTCGCGCGCGAAGGCGTGGTCGCATCCCGGATAGGTGTGGATGGAGATGTGGCCGAACCCGATCAGCGACGCGTAGATCTTCTTCTGCGCCTCCGGCGGGCAAAACTGGTCCCTCTCCGCCATGTGGAGCATCAGCGGCTTCTTGATGTTGCGCGAGGCGTCGAGCGAGTTCTCGATCTGCACTGGGTAATACCCTACCGACGCGTCGGTGTCGGTGAAGCAGGCCGTGCCGTAGGCGAGCGAGCCGCCGAGGCAGTACCCAACCGCGCCCGCCTTGCCGGTGCAGCCCGGCTGCGCGCGCACGTACGCCAACGTCGCCTGGATGTCCGCCACGCCTTTCTGGAAGTCGAACGCGTTCATCAGCGCGAACGCCTTGTCCCACTCCGCCTTGGACTTGTCGGTGAGTTGCACGCCCGGCTCGATGCGCCAGAACAGGTCGGGCGCGATGGCGATATAGCCCTGCTTGGCGTAGGCGTCGGCGAGGGCGCGGATATTCGCGTTCACCCCAAAGATTTCCTGGATGACCACGAGCCCCGGGCCGCTGCCCGAAGGCGGGGTGGCCAGATACGCGCCGAAGCTGCTGCCGTCGGCGGCCTTCACGGTGACGTCGGGCATGGGACCCTCCCCGTCTGTGTCGCGCCGCGGACCTTAGCGCCGCATGCCTGGCCTGTCACGCCGCGGCCGGCGGCGTCAACGGGAGGGACGGCCGGCCGGACTCGAGCGCGAGCAGCGCGCGCTTGGTAGCAATGCCCGCGCCGCCGGAATAGCCGCCGAGCCCGCTTGCGCCCACGATCCGGTGGCACGGGATGATGATCGGAATGCGATTTGCGCCGCACGCGCCGCCGACCGCGCGCGGCGACGCGCCGAGTTCGCGCGCGACATCGCCGTAGCTGAGTGTCGCGCCGTAGGGAATCGCCAGCAACTGGTCCCACACACGGCGCTGGAACGCGGTGCCGGCGACATCGAGCGGCAGGTCGAAGCTGCGTCGCGCGCCGGCGAGATATTCAGCAAGCTGATCACGTGCGCGCGCCAGGAGCGGCGTCTCGTCGCCGTCGGGCGCGCCGCCCCAATCGATCACGGCGATTGCCCCATCCGCCTCCGAAATCGTCAGCGCACCGATGATTGTAGGGAAGCTGAGCCGGTTCACGTCGCGCTCTCGATGCGCTCGGCGAGCGCGGCTGGATCGGCAACCGGCAACGAGCAGGTCGCGCCGACGCAGACGTAGCCGGCGGGCTTGCCGTTGACCGGTCCCTTGCCGGCGGCGGGGTGCGAGTCTGGAAGCGAGGCGTCCGGCGGGACGAGCTGGATCACCCGGTTGGGCTCGGGCGAACGCCATGCCGCGTCGGCCAGCGCCTGCGTCGCCGCATCGGCGGGATCGCCGGCGATGACCACCTGCACCGCGCGCTGCAAGGTTTCGTTCGCGTTCAACAATGTTGCCAGCGGGAAGAAGTTGCGCTCGATCTCGCCGGCGAACGCTGCGGCGATCCCTTCCGCGCGGGCGCGCCACACCTCGTCGCCGGTCAGGTAGAAGAGCCGCGCACTGGCTGCCGCGAGCGTGCCGTTGCCCGCGGGCGTCGCGTTGTCGTTCGCGGTCTTGGTGCGCACGATCAGCGCCTCGGCGTCGTCAGCGGTAAAGAAATACCCGCCGCCCTTCGCGTCGTGGAAGTGAGCGTCGAGCGCGCCGGCCCATAGCGCCGCGCGGTTGAGATATCCCGCGTCGCCCGTCACCTCGTGGAGCGCGGCGGCCGCGCCGATCATCGCGGCGTAGTCGTCGAGCGTGGCGGCATGGCGTGCGGAGCCGGCACGATAGCTGTGCCACAGCCGGTCGCCGTCCGACATGTGCGTGACCGTGAACGCGAACGCGCGCCGCGCCGCCGCGATCCAGTCTGCCTCGCCCATCACCCGGCCGGCGCGCGCCAGCGCGGCGATCATCAGCCCGTTCCAGTCAGCCAGCACCTTGTCGTCCCAGCCGGGCCAGACTCGCTTCGATCGCACCTCGAACAGCTTCGCCCGCGCCGCCGCGAGCGTGCGTTCCTCGTCGTCGGAGAACGTGCCGCCGTGCGAGCGGTTGAGGATGTTGATGCCTTCCCAGTTGCCCGCCTCAGTGACGCCGTACGCCCGCCGGAATAGCGCCGCGCCGTGGCCCAGCACGGCGTCGATTTCCGCCGCCGACCAGACGTAGAACTTGCCCTCATGCCCTTCCGAATCGGCATCGAGCGTGGCGGCGAACCCGCCACCGTCCGCCACCATCTCGCGCAGCACCCAGGCGACCGTCTCGCGCAACCGCGTCTCGAACAAGGCCGTCCCCGTGCCCTGCCAGACCATCGTCAAGAGGTCGATAAGCTGGGCGTTGTCGTAAAGCATCTTCTCGAAATGCGGCACCAGCCACGCCGCGTCGGTCGAGTAGCGCGCGAACCCGCCGCCGAGATGGTCGTAAATGCCGCCCTGGCACATCCGGTCGAGGGTGAGCACGACGGCGCCGCCGAGTGTCGGGTCGCCCTGCCGGCGCCCGGCGCGCCAGATCAGCTCCAGGATTCCCGTGTTGGGGAATTTGGGCGCGCCGCCGACGCCGCCATGCACCCGGTCGATGTTCTCGGCGAGGCGCCGCGCCGCCTGGTCGTTCACCTCGATCGGGATGCCGTCCGCGCCGTGCGACTGCCAGAGCTGGTCGAGCGCACCGCGGATGGCGGTGACGTTCTGCGTCACCTTCTCGCGCTGGCTGCGCCACACCTCCGCGACGCCTTCCAGCACCTGGGCGAAGCCGGGCCGGCCGAAGCGCGGCTCGGGCGGGAAATAGGTCCCTCCCCAGAACGGGGCGCCGTCGGGGGTGAGGAACATGGTGAGCGGCCAGCCGCCCTGCTCGCCCAGCATGGCCAGCGCGTGCTGGTAGATCGTGTCGAGGTCGGGCCGTTCCTCGCGGTCGACCTTGATGTTGACGAAGTTCTCGTTCATCAGCGCCGCGATGCGCGCGTCCTCGAAGCTCTCATGCGCCATGACGTGGCACCAGTGGCACGCGGCATAGCCGACCGAGAGCAGGATCGGCTTGTCGTCGCGCCGCGCCTCTTCCAGGGCCTGCGGTCCCCAGGGCTGCCAGGCGACGGGATTGCGGGCGTGCTGCAGGAGATACGGGCTGGTCTCGCCGGCCAGGCGGTTCTCGCTCATGCCGGCAAGGTCGGACGGCGGGCGGGCGCGGTCAACCGGCAAACGCGATATATTTCGGCAAGGCAACAGGGGAGACCGCCATGAAGATCTCCATCGACATCGACTGCTCGCCGGCGGAGGCGCGCCAGTTCCTCGGCCTGCCCGACGTGACCGCTGCGAACGAGGCGCTGGTCGAGGAGCTGAAATCGCGGATCGCCGAGACGGTCAAGACCATGGATCCCGAGAGCTTCGTCAAGACCTGGCTCCCCGCCGGCATGAAGGGGATGGAGGAGCTGCAGCGCATGATGTGGGCGAATTTCTCAGGCGCCGCGGGCGGGGCGGCGGGCGATAAGGGGAAGAAGTAGCGGATCATGGCGCGCGCCCCGTGACCCACAACACCATCTTCGCGCCGGCGACGGCGCCCGGTCGAGCGGGCGTCGCGGTGATTCGCCTCTCGGGCCCGTGTACCCGGGCGGCGTTGGCGACGCTCACCGGTAAGCCCCTGCCGCAACCGAGAGTAGCGACGCGGACGCGTTTCATTGCGTCGGACGGGACGCCGGTCGACGACGGGCTCGTTCTCTGGTTTCCGCGGCCGGCGAGCTTCACCGGCGAGGACGTGGCGGAGCTGCATATCCATGGCGGGCGCGCGACCGTGGCGGCGATGCTTGCAACCTTGAATAGTATCGACTCGCTACGGCTGGCCGAGCCGGGCGAGTTCACGCGCCGCGCCTTCGACAACGGAAAGCTCGATCTGGCGGAGGCGGAAGGGCTGGCCGATCTGGTCGCCGCCGAGACCGAGGCGCAGCGGCGCCAGGCGTGGCGCCAGCTCGACGGCGCGCTCGGACGTCAAGTGGAAGGCTGGCGGGGCGCGCTGGTTGCACTGCTCGCCTGGGCCGAGGCCGAGATCGACTTCAACGACCAAGACCTGCCAGATGGCCTGGCCGGGCGCCTTGACCCGGGCATCGCCAATCTGACGGCGGCCATTGCGGCGCAGCTCGCCGACCGGTCGGGCGAGCGCCTGCGCGACGGCGTCCAGATCGCCATCCTGGGCCCGCCCAATGCCGGAAAATCGAGCCTTCTCAATGTGTTGGCGAAGCGCGAGGCGGCCATCGTGGCGGCGGAGGCCGGCACCACGCGGGACGTGATCGAGGTCGCGCTCGATCTCGCTGGCATGCCCGCTTCGCTCGCCGACACGGCCGGGCTACGCGATGCCGCGGGCGTCGAGGCCGAAGGCGTCCGCCGCGCCCGTGCCCGCGCCGAGACGGCGGACCTGCGCCTGGTGCTGTTTGACGCTACCGTGGCGCCGGATCCGGCGGTCGCGGCGCTGGTCCGGCCGGGTGACATCGCCGTCTTCAACAAGATCGATCTGCCGGGCGCCCGGCCCGCTGATTTCCTCAACGGGGTGCCGGCCTATCCCGTCTCGGTGAAGGCCGGGCGGGGCATGGATGCGCTGCTCGCGGCCTTGAGCGCGCGAGTCGCGGCCTTGGGCGGGACGGGGGACGCGCTGGTCACCCGCGCCCGCCACCGCGCCGCGCTCGAGGATTGCCTTGGGGCCCTCCGGCGCGCCGCCGGCGCCAGGGCGCCCGAACTCGCCGCCGAGGACCTCCGCCTGGCCGCGCGGGCGCTCGGCCGCGTCGCCGGCCGCGTCGGCGTCGAGGACGTGCTCGATACCATCTTCCGCGAGTTCTGCATCGGGAAGTGAAATGTTTCACGTGAAACATCGGCTGAAAACGGCTTGGCCCGCGGCGCCGGGCTCCGTAAATTGCCCGCCATGACATATGACGTGATCGTGGTGGGCGGCGGGCACGCCGGGTGCGAGGCGGCCGCGGCGGCGGCGCGACTGGGCGCGCGCACCCTGCTGGCCACGCATCGGATCGAGACCATCGGCGAGATGTCCTGCAACCCGGCTATCGGCGGGCTGGGCAAGGGCCATCTGGTGCGCGAGATCGACGCGCTGGACGGCGTCATGGGCCGGGCCATCGACCGGGCCGGCATCCAGTTCCGCATGCTCAACCGATCCAAGGGCCCGGCCGTGTGGGGGCCGCGCGCCCAGGCCGACCGCAAGCTCTATCGCCGCGCGATGCAGGCGATCCTGGCCGAACAGGCGGGGCTCGAGATCCGCGCGGTCGCCGTCGAGGATTTGGCGCTGGATCGGGACGGGCAGGTCGCGGGAGTCGTCACCGCGGCGGGCGAAACAATCCGGGCGGCGGCCGTGGTGCTGACCACCGGCACGTTTCTGCGCGGGTTGGTTCACATAGGCGAGGAGCGCACGCCCGCCGGCCGGGCGGGGGAGCCGCCGGCGACCGGTCTTTCGGCCACGCTGGCGCGGCGCCGGATTCACGCTTGGCCGGCTCAAGACCGGCACGCCGCCGCGCCTCGACGGCCGCACCATCGATTTCGCCGCGCTCGACGTGCAGCCGGGCGACGATCCGCCGGTGCCGTTCTCGGCACTCACCCGCGCCATCGAGACGCCGCAGGTTGCGTGCCATATCACCGCGACCAACGCCCGCACGCACGAGATCATTCGCGTCAATCTGCACCGCGCGCCGATGTATTCCGGGCAGATCGAGAGCCATGGCCCACGCTATTGCCCGTCGATCGAGGACAAGGTGGTCCGGTTCACCGATCGAAGCGCGCACCAGATCTTCCTGGAGCCCGAGGGGCTCGACGACGACACGATCTACCCGAACGGCATTTCCACCTCGCTGCCGCGCGAGGTGCAGGCGGCGCTGGTCGCGACCATCCCCGGGCTGGAGCGCGCAGCGATCCTGCGGCCCGGCTACGCCATCGAGTACGACCATGTCGATCCGCGCGAGCTCGGCCCGACCCTGGAGGCGCGCCGCGTACCGGGCCTGTTCCTGGCCGGCCAGGTCAACGGCACCACGGGTTACGAGGAGGCGGCCGGGCAGGGGTTGGTCGCCGGGCTGAACGCGGCGCTGGCGGCGGGCGGCGGCGCGCCGTTCGTGCTGGACCGCGCCGAGGCTTATATCGGCGTGATGATCGACGATCTGGTGGTCCAGGGCGTCACCGAGCCGTACCGGATGTTCACCTCGCGCGCCGAATACCGGCTGAGCCTCAGGGCCGACAATGCCGACCAGCGCCTGACGCCGCGCGGCCTGGCGCTCGGCTGCGTTTCGGCGGAGCGGGCGGGCGCGTTCCGGGCCCGCCAGGCGGCCCTCGACGCGGCACGGGCGCAGCTTGCGGCGCTCGGCGCGACGCCCAGCCGGCTGGCCGCGGCGGGGCTTTCGGTCAACCGGGACGGCGAGCGGCGCAGCGCTTCCCAGCTTCTGGCCTATCCGGAGGCGAGCGTGGCGCGGCTGGCCGCCATCTGGCCCGTCCTGGGCACCATGGCGCCCGACATCGCCCAGCAGATGGAAATCGATGCCCGTTACGCAGGTTACCTGGCGCGGCAGGAGGCCGATATTCGCGCGTTCCGCCGGGACGAGGCGTTGGCCCTGCCGCGCGATCTGGATTTCGGCCGGATCGGCGGGCTTTCGGCCGAGCTGCGCGAAAAGTTGACTGCTGCCCGGCCGGCCACGCTCGGGGCGGCGGCGCGCATCCCCGGCATCACCCCGGCGGCCCTGACTGCGCTGCTGCGCCATGTCCGCCGCCCGTCGCAAGTCGCCTGAGTGCCCGCGAAGCTGACCGAGGCCGAGTTTGCCGCCGCCGCGGATGTTTCACGTGAAACATTGGACCGGCTGCGCGCCCATCTCGCGCTGCTCGAAACCTGGCAGACGCGGATCAATCTCGTCGGCGCCTCGACGCTGGCCGATCCCTGGCGGCGGCACATGCTCGATTCGGCGCAGCTCGCGGCCCTGATCCCCGAGGCGGCGCGGGTGCTGGTCGATCTCGGCAGCGGGGCGGGGTTCCCCGCGCTGGAGCTGGCGGCGATGCGGCCCGATCTCGAGGCGATCCTGATCGAATCGGACGCGCGAAAATGCGCCTTCCTGCGCGAGGCGGCGCGCGCGATGCGGCTCAAAGTCCGCGTCATCGAGCAACGGATCGAAAAGGTGACACCATTCGCGACGGATGTCGTGACGGGACGCGCCCTGGCGCCGCTCGACCGGCTGCTGGCGCTGGCCGCGCCGTTCCTGGGACCGGGGACGGTCTGCCTGTTTCCCAAGGGCCGCGCAGCGGAAGCCGAATTGACCGATTCGCGCAAACATTGGAGAATGACCGTGGAGCGGATTCCGAGCCAGTCGGACCCCGCTGCAACGGTGCTCCGGCTCAAAGACATCGCCCGTGAACCTCCCGGCTGACCGCCCGTCCGAGACTGCGCCCGAAGCCGCTCCGCGCCGGCCGCGCATCTTTGCCGTCGCCAACCAGAAGGGCGGGGTGGGCAAGACCACCACTGCGATCAACCTGGCCACCGCGCTCGCCGCCGTCGAGCGCAAGGTGCTGGTTTTCGATATCGACCCGCAGGGCAACGCTTCCACCGGGCTCGGGCTTGACCGCAGCAAGCGCGAGCTGGGCTCCTACCAGGTGCTGATCGGCGAGGCGAGCGTGGCCGAGGCGGCGGTCGCGACCGGCATTCCCGGGCTCGATATCGTGCCGGCCTCGATCGACCTTTCCGGCGCCGAGCTGGAGATGGTGGAGCTGGAGCGCCGCGAGTTCCGCCTGCGGGAGGCCTTCGCGACCCTGCCCGACAGCTACGAATACGTCCTGATCGACTGCCCGCCGGCGCTCGGCCTCTTGACGCTCAACGCAATGGTCGCCGCCGACGCGGTGGTCGTGCCGCTGCAGTGCGAGTTCCTGGCGCTGGAAGGGCTGTCGCAGCTCACCCGCACCATCGAGCGGGTCCGGCGCGCACTCAACCCTAGGCTCGAACTACAAGGTATTGTGTTAACCATGTTCGATTCACGCAATAACTTGAGCACGCTTGTGGCCGACGACGTGCGCAGCTATTTCGGCGAAAAGGTCTACCGCACGGTCATCCCGCGCAACGTGCGGGTCTCCGAGGCGCCGTCGCACGGCAAGCCGGTCCTGCTTTACGACATGCGCTGCCCCGGCTCGCAAGCCTACATCCATCTTGCCGGCGAAATGCTGCGCCGGGTGGAGCGCGTTGCATGACCGACGAGAAGCCCCGCGCGCGGCTCGGGCGGGGCCTTTCGGCGCTCCTGGGCGACGACGCGGCCGATTACCAAGCGCTCGATTCGGTGCGCGAGTCGAAAACCGTGCCGATCGAGTACCTCCGGCCGAACCGGTTCCAGCCGCGCCGCATGTTCGACGAGGCCGAGATCGTCTCGCTCGCCAACTCTATCGCCGAGCAGGGCATCCTGCAGCCGATCCTGGTGCGGCGCGACCCGGACCGGCAGAACAGCTACGAGATCGTCGCCGGCGAACGCCGCTGGCGCGCCGCCCAGCACGCACGGCTGCATGACGTGCCGGTCATCATCAAGGAGCTGACCGACCAGAAGACGCTTGAGGTCGCGCTGGTCGAGAACATCCAGCGCCAGGACCTCAACCCGCTCGACGAGGCCGAGGGCTACCGCCGGCTGATGCAGGAGTTCAACCACACCCAGGAGCGGCTGGCCGAGGTGGTTGGCAAGAGCCGGAGCCACATCGCCAACACGCTGCGCCTGCTGTCGCTGCCCGACGAGGTGCGCCAGATGCTGGCGGAGGGGCGGCTGACGGCCGGCCACGCGCGGGCCATCCTCGGCGACACCAACCCGGTCTTCCTGGCGCGCGAGGCGGTGAAGAAGGGGCTCAACGTGCGCCAGCTCGAGGCGATGGCCCAGCGCCGGCGCGAGGACCGGAGCCACACGCCGCCGGCGCCGCCGATCAAGGACGCCGACACGCTGGCGCTCGAACGCGACCTGTCGAACGTGCTGGGCCTCAACGTCTCTATCAAGTTCGGCGCCAAGGGCGGGCAGGTGGTTATCCATTACGCCAGCCTGGAGCAGCTCGACGATGTGCTGCAGCGGCTCAGCCGGGCGGGGGAGCGGAAGGTGGAGTAGCGCCCGCGCGTTTCAAATTCTTCAGCAAGATCAATTGCTTGTATGGAGTGCTACCGCCGGCCGGCCCGCGCGGCGCGGGCGCAGAGGGCGACGAGGGCGCGCTCGCAGATGGCCTCGGCGGGAAGACCGGTGGTCTTGCAGTCGGCCTCGGCGGCGGCGAGGGAGTCGAGCGCATCGGCTAGGGCGGGCAGGGACCAGCGGGAAAGCTGCGAACGGAACGCCGCCTCGCGCTTGAAGAAGGGCTTGGGCCTGAGCGCGCCGATGGCGCGCGCCGCGTCCATGCCGCCGGCCATCATCGCCTTGGCAAGGTGCAGCCGCTGGCAATGGCGCGCGGCGGCGCGCAGCACGGTCACCGGGCTGGTGCCCTCCGCGGCGACGCGTGCGAGGACGCGGCCGAGCTCGCGCTGCTCGCCGCCGGCGGCGGCGTAGGCGAGGTCCTCGAGCGTCATCTCGGCGGAATCGCCGACGCACTGTTCCGCGTCGTCGAGCGTCACTTCGCTCTCGTTCAGGCAGTAGAGGGCGAGCTTCTCGATCTCGCTGCGGATGGCCAGCCGGTCGCCGCCGAGCCGGGTCGAGAGATAGGCGAGCGCGTCGGGCGCGACGGCGAGCCCGCGGCTGCGCAGCGTGTCGGCGATCACGGTGGTAAGCGCCTGGCCCTCGTCGACGTAGCAGGGAAGCGCCGCGGCGCCGGGCGCGCGCTCGAACAGGACGCGCAGCTTGGCGCGCGGGCCGAGGTCGCCGGCCTCGACAACGACCAGCGCGTCGCCCGGCGCCTCGGCGAGGAAGGATTCGAACAGGGCGGCGAGGGCGTCGGTCGCCTCGCGCACCCACACCGCGCGCCGCCCGCCGGTGAGCGAGATCGCCTGCGCCTCGTCGGCAAGCCGTGCCGGGTCGGCGGAAAGTGCCGCGCCGTTCGTTTCGGCGACGCGGAACGGGTCCGATACGTCGCCCGCGACGCCCGCCACCAGGGCCCGCGCGCGCTCGCGCACCAGCCCGATGTCCGGCCCGTAGACCAGCACCGCGCGCGCCGCGGCGTCGGGCGCGCGCACGAAGGCGTCGGCGCGCCGTGCGTCGACCTTCACAAGCCGCGCCCCGCGGCGGATTGGCTCAATGCGACCGAGAGGCGGGTGCGGATGCGCTCGCTCAGATCGCGCATCGCCTGCCGCCGGGCCTCCGTCTCGCTCGACACCGTCGCGAACCCTTGCCGCAATATGTTGTAGCTCACCTCGGTGGTCGCGCTACCGGCTGCGACCGACTCGTGCGTGCGCGCGGTATAGAGCATGTAGGAGGCGCTGAACACCAGCGCGGCGCGCGTCGCCGTCTCGTCTGGTCGAATCGCGAGCTCCTGCTTGGACTCGGCGAGCCTCACCTCGAGGACGTAGCGCGGCTGTGCCGGCACGCCGTGCGGCGTCAGCCGGTCGAGAAGGTCGTTGCGCAGCATCTGTCCGGTGCGGTCCTGGATTGGCGCGATGCGGATGGCGGCAAGCTGCGCCGGCGCGACGCCCGACGGCGAGCCGTAGAGCGGCTCGAACCCGCACGCGCTCGCCAGAAAGCCCAAGGTCATGACGAAGGCGGCCGAAAGGAAGGGTGTAGTGCGGCCAGTTCTCCCCCTCTTCGCCCCTGGGGGCGGAGAGGGCCGGGGTGAGGTGGGAGAGACCGCAGCGCCGAAAAGGACCCATCTCACCCGGCACGCTGCGCGCGCCACCCTCTCCCCCCTAAAGGGTGAAGAGGGACTCAAGCGAGGAGTGCCCGCCATCTCACACCACAAAGTTTATGATGCGGTTGGGCACGAATACTTTCTTGCGAACGGAGCGGCCCTCGAGCGACTTCACGACATTGGCGTTGGCGAGCGCTACTTCCGTGCAGGCGGACTTGTCCGAGTCACGAGGCACTTCGATTGTGGCGCGCAGCCTCCCGAGCACCTGGACGGCAATCTTTACTGTGTCCTCGACCAGCAACGCCGGATCGGCGACCGGCCAGGGCTGGTCGACCAGCAGCGTGCCGTGCCCCAGCGCCTGCCACAGCTCCTCGGCGAGATGCGGCATCATCGGCCCGATCAGCCGCACGACGGTCTCGTAGCCTTCGCGCCGGTCGGCGCCGGCGTCCCCGGGCGCGTCGGCTAGCGCGTTGGCGAGCTCGTAGATGCGGGCGACGGCGCGGTTGAAATGGAACCCCTCGAGGTCGCCGGTCACCGCCGCAACGGTCTGGTGCACCTTGCGGCGCAGCGCTTCGCGCGCAGGATCGTTGCCGGCGGCGACGTCCGTGCCGGGCGGCGGCAGCGAGGCGGCCTTGGGCACGATCATGCGCCACAGCCGGTTGACGAAGCGCCAGGCGCCGGCGATACCCGACTCGGTCCAGTCCATGTCGCGCTCGGGCGGCGAGTCCGACAGCATGAACCAGCGCGCGGTGTCGGCGCCGTAGGTCAGGATGATGTCCTCCGGATCGATGACGTTCTTCTTCGACTTCGACATCTTCTCGGATCGGCCGATCACGATTGGCTCGCCCGTGCCGGAGCGCACCGACGTGTCGCCTTGCCGCTCCACCTCGGTGGGCGGCACCCATTCGCCTGCGCCGGTGCGGTAGGTTTCGTGGCAGATCATGCCCTGGGTGAACAGCCCGGCGAACGGCTCGTCGACGCCGAGATGGCCGCAGCGCTTCATCGCGCGGGCAAAGAAGCGCGAATAGAGAAGATGCAGGATCGCGTGCTCGACCCCACCGATATACTGGTCGACGGGCAGCCAGTAGGCGGCGGCGTGGGCGTCGACCGGCTCGGCGGCGCGCGGCGAGCAGAAGCGCGCGAAGTACCACGACGACTCGACGAACGTGTCGAACGTGTCGGTCTCGCGCCGCGCCGGGGCGCCGCAGCGCGGGCAGGGCACGTCCTTCCAGGTGGGGTGGCGCTCCAGCGGATTGCCCGGCCGGTCGAACGTCACGTCCTCCGGCAGCTTCACGGGCAGATCCGCGGCGGGCACCGGCACGATGCCGCACGCGTCGCAATGGATCACCGGGATCGGGCAGCCCCAGTAGCGCTGGCGTGACACGCCCCAGTCGCGCAGCCGGTAGTTGATCTCGCGCTTGCCGTGCCCCGCCTGCTCCAGCCGGCGCGCGACCTCGTCCTTCGCCGCCGCGACCGAGAGCCCGTCGAGGAAGTCGGAATTGGCGAGGCGGCCGTCGTCGGTATAGGCCTCGTCGCCTACCGCGAAGCCCTTCGGGTCGGCGCCCTCAGGGATCACTACCGGGCGCACCGGAAGGCGGTACTTGCGGGCGAAATCGAGGTCGCGCTGGTCGTGCGCCGGGCAGCCGAAGATCGCGCCGGTGCCGTACTCCATCAGCACGAAGTTGGCCACGTAGACCGGCAGCTCGCGCCCCGCCACGAACGGGTGCTGCGCGCGCAGCCCGGTGTCGTAGCCCTTCTTCTCGGCCTGCTCGATGGCGGCTTCGGAGGTGCCGAGATGGCGGCACTGGGCGATGAATTCGGCGAGCTTCGGGTCGTTCGCCGCCAGCTCGTCGGCCAGCGGATGGTCGGGCGAGACGGCGCAGAAGCTTGCCCCGAAGATCGTGTCGGGACGGGTCGTGTAGACGACCAGCCGGTCGGCGCGGCCGGCCAGCGCGAACTCCATGCGCAGCCCCTCGGACCGGCCGATCCAGTTCTCCTGCATCAGCCGCACCTTCTCCGGCCAGCGGTCGAGCGTCGGCAGCGCGGCCAGCAGCTCGTCGGCGAAGTCGGAGATGCGGAAGAACCACTGCGCGAGCTTGCGCTTCTCCACCGGCGCGCCGGAGCGCCAGCCGCGCCCGTCGATCACCTGCTCGTTGGCCAGCACCGTCCGGTCGACCGGGTCCCAGTTCACCCAGCTCTCGCGCCGGTAGATCAGCCCGGCGGCGAGGAAGTCGAGGAACATGCGCTGCTCGTGGCGGTAATAGTCAGGATCGCAGGTGGCGAACTCGCGGTCCCAATCGAGCGACAGCCCCATCAGCTTCAGCTGGTCGCGCATGACCGCGATGTTCTCGTAGGTCCACTTGGCGGGATGGACGCCCTTCTCGATGGCGGCGTTCTCGGCCGGCATGCCGAACGCGTCCCAGCCCATCGGGTGCAGCACGTTGAAGCCCTGCGCCCGCTTATAGCGCGCCACCACGTCGCCCAGCGTGTAGTTGCGCACGTGGCCCATGTGGATGCGCCCCGACGGGTAGGGGAACATCTCCAGCACGTAGTATTTGGGCCGCGCCGGGTCGGCCGCCACACGGAACGACGCGCGCTCGGCCCAGACACGCTGCCAGCGCGCCTCGGCATCCTTGAAGTTATAGCGGGAGGGGGACGGTTCGCTCGCCATCGTGCCAACGGATTGAAGGCGCGGCGGGGCCGCGCGGGGCGGTGTCCTGCCGGGACGCGCCGGCGGCGGGCTCAGCGGCTGGCCTGGGCCATGCGCAGCTGGCGCGCCCGGGTGAGGATCTCGTTCTCGAGGTTGGTGCCGGCCTCCTGCGCGACGGCGGCCGTCTGCCATGTACCGTCGGCGGTCTTCGCCTGGCGGAACAGAGCGACCTTGAGGCCGTCGGCGCGCAGCTCGCGGCCGAGGATGTAGATGTTCATCTTGAAGCGCTCGTCCTTCGCGCCAGGCGGCGTGTACCAGTCGGTGATGATCACGCCGCCGAACGGGTCGGCCGACGCCAGCGGCATGAACGAGATGGTGTCGAGCGAGGCACGCCACAGGAAGCTGTTGACGCCAAGCCCGGCGCCGCCCTGTCCGGGATTCTTCGAGGTGCCGAAGATGTCGAACCCGCCCTCGCCGAATACGGTCTGCCGCTTGTCGCGGTCGCCGGACATCACGACGGCCTGGTTCTTCCCGCCGCCGCCCTCCGGATAGTTGGCGGAGTTGACCGGCACGTCGTTGCCGCAGGCGGCGACCCCGATGGCGAGCGCGGCGAGCAGGGCGGTCGCGGTCGCACGCATCCAATACGTCGTCATTCCGGCACGATCCCTCTATGGCCCCGGGCGGCACGACTTTACAGGAAAGGCCCGGACCGGACAACGCGCGCGACGATCGGGCGCGTCCGCCCGATTTCTACCGCCGCCGCCGGCGGGTCCAGATCCAGCCCTTGCGCCAGAAATAGAACACGAGCACCCCGGCGATCGCCGCCATCAGGCCCAGCGCGAAGGGATAGCCCCAGCGCCAGTGCAGCTCCGGCATGTTCAGGTGCGAGGCCTGATAGTCGAAATTCATCCCGTAAAGGCTCGCGATGAAGCCAAGCGGGATGAAGATCGTCGAAATGATGGTCAGGACCTTCATGATCTCGTTGAGCCGAGTCGACACCGACGAGAGGTAGAGGTCGTGCAGGCCCGAAGCGATGTCGCGGTAGGTCTCGACCACGTCCAAAAGGGTGATCGCATGGTCGTAGCAGTCGCGGAGGTAGATCGCCGTCGAGTTCGGATATGCGGGGGCTCCGGTCGCGGATCAGCGCGTTGACCAGTTCGCGCTGCGGCCACACCACCCGGCGCAGCGCCAGAAGGTCGCGCTTCAGCGCATGGATGCGCCCGATCAGTGCCGGGTCGGCACGCTCGGCCAGCTCGTCCTCCAGCAACTCGACCTGCTCGCCCGTGTTCTCCAGCACCGGGAAGTAAGAATTGATCACCGCGTCGACCAGCGCGTAGGTCAGATAGTCGCCGCCGCCGAAGCGCAACTGGCCGCGCCGCGTGCGCAGCCGGTCGCGCACCGGGTCGAAGCAGTCGCCCTCGCTCTCCTGGAAGGTCAACACGTACCCGTCGCCGAGGAAGAGCGAAAGCTGCTCGGTGTCGAACCGCTCCTCGGTCGGGTGCGGCATGCGGATCACGACGAAGGTGTGCTCTTCGTACTCCTCCACCTTTGGGCGCTGGTGCGACGACACCACGTCCTCGAGCGCGAGGCGGTGCACGCCGAACTTGTCGGCGATGCGCTGCACCGTCTCGATGTCGCCCAGCCCGTCGACGTTGACCCAGGTGACGGCATAGAGCCCCAGCAGCTCGTCGACCTCGTCGATATCGAGGATGCGCCGCTCGAAAATGCGGTCCGGTCCGTAGGCGAGGACGCGGATGACAGGGCACGGCGCGTCGGGATCGGGCACCAGCGTGCCGGGCGCCGAGCCAGGCGGCGGACGCTGCGACCCGACGATCGCCTCGACGCCGCTGCGCACCTCGTCGCCTTCGCGAAGCTCGTCTCCGTCGTTCATACCGGACCGGCCTAACCGCCCGCGGGATGCGGACGGCGGACCCTAGCGCGCCGGGCCGCGCCGGAAAAGCGTGATCGCGCTTTGCCTACTTGCGGCCGATGTCCAGCATGCGCTCGACCGACCGGCGGGCGCGGGCCGCGACGGCGGGGTCGATCTCCACCCGGGGAGCCAGGGTCAGCAACGAGTTGTGAATGTTGTCGAGCGTGATGCGCTTCATGTGCGGGCATAGGTTGCACGGGCGCACGAACTCGATCTCCGGATAGTCGGCGGCTACGTTGTCGCTCATCGAGCACTCGGTGACCATCAGCACGCGGGCCGGCCGCCGGTCATGTACGAAGGCGCTCATCCCCGCGGTCGAGCCGACATAGTCGGCGGCGTCCAGCACGTCGGGCGGGCACTCGGGATGGGCGATCACGGTGAGGCCCGGATGGGCCGCGCGGTAGGACTCGATCTCCGCCCCCGTGAAGCGCTCGTGCACCTCGCAATGACCGTGCCAGGCGACGATCTCGACGTCGGTGTTCCGGGCGACATGGTTGGCGAGATAGGCGTCCGGCAGGAAGATCACCTTGGGTGCGCCCAGCGCCTCCACCACCTCCACCGCGTTGGCCGAGGTGCAGCACACGTCGACCTCTGCCTTTACCTCGGCCGAAGTGTTGACGTAGGCGACCACCGGCACGCCCGGATAGCGCTGGCGCAACAGCCGCACGTCCGCCCCGGCGATCGAGGCGGCGAGGGAGCAGCCGGCCTCTCGGTCGGGGATCAGCACGGTCTTCTCGGGGTTCAGCAGCTTCGCGGTTTCGGCCATGAAGTGCACGCCGGCCAGCACGATGATCTCGGCGTCGGTCTCGGCCGCTTGGCGCGCCAGCGCCAGCGAATCGCCGACGATGTCGGCGACGCAGTGATAGATTTCCGGCGTCTGGTAGTTGTGCGCCAGGATCACCGCATTGCGCTGGCGCTTCAGCCGGTTGATCGCGTCGATGAGCGGCGCGTGCACCGGCCATTCGATCTCCGGGATCACGTGGCGCACCCGGTCGTAAAGCGGCGCGGTGGCGCGTGCCACGATGGGGGTGTAGCTCAGTTCCGCCGTCGTCGTGTTCATCGTCGTCGCGTCCCCGGACGCTGTTCGAAGGAGTTTTTTATACTCAAACTGAGTATATAATATAGGACGCCCGGCGCGCCGATGCAATGAAAGTTTCATCGAGGGGGCGAGGGGTGCGGCGCTACGCCGTAAGTCGCTGGGTGGGAATGCCGACGCCCGGGGCGGTGCGCTCGAGCAGCACCTCCTGGCGGAAGCGGAACAGCTCGGCCGGACGGCCGCGCCCGCCGGCGTCGCGCCGTCCGGTGCGCTCCACCAGACCGCCGGTGACGACCAGCCGGCGGAAGTTCTGCTTGTGCAGCCGGACGCCGGCCAGCGCCTCCACCGCGCGCTGCAGCATCAGCAGGGTGAAGTGCGGCGGCAGCAGTTCGAACACGACCGGGCGGTAGCGCAGCTTGCCGCGCAGCCGGCCGAGCGCGGTGGCCAGGATGCGCCGATTGTCGAGCGCCATCGGCGCGCCGAGGAGCGAGGCCGTCTCCAGCGCTGCCTCCGTCGGCCGCGCCGTTGCGCCGTCCCGCAGCATGCGGTCGCGCAGCGCCTCGGCCACCAGCCCGGCCTCGTAGAGAAGCTCGTAGCGCTCCAGCGTGCGCTCGAAGTCCCACGCCGCCACGTCCAGGCCGAACGCCAAGGTGACCCGGCGCTGCCGGCGCGCCCGCGTCTCGTCGTCCGACGCCTCGGCGGCCCAGCGGTCGAGGCGCGGCCGGATGGTGCGCTCCATCACCCGTGGCCGTCCGCGGCGCCAGTCCTCCCACGGGAAATAGCCGTACCAGTCGCGCCACTCGGCCTCGCCGGTGCCGGCCAGCGGCGCCTCGCGCACCAACGCGATATAGCCGACCGAGACGAGGCGCGGCCCGCCCAGAAGCTCGCGCGTGTCGCGATACCGGTCGGCGAAGGTGTAGAGCTGCTCGACATAGCGCAGCGGAAGGCCGGTCTGCTCCTGCACCCAGCTTCTGAGGCCGCTCTCCATCGTGCGGTCACGGTCGGCGTCGAATGGGCCGAACGGCAGCGCCTCGGCGGAATCGACCAGCGTTTCGGTCTGGCCCTTCTGGGCGGGGGTGGCCAGCGCATGGGTCATGCGACGCACGACCAGGATGCGGGGCACCTCCTGGGTCACCGCAGCGATCACGGCAGTCAGACCGACCGCCAGCTCGGATTGCGTCGCCATCGTGTCACGTACCACGGACGATGCCTGGATATTCCGTCGGATCGCCCGGCGCAACCGCCGATCGGTGCGTCTTAACGCTTAATTTACGTGCCGCTCGCCACTCTCGGGGCGGGCAGTCGGGGTGCGGGCGCATGAGTGGGGCAGCGAGTCGGAGGGCGGAACGCGCCGCGGACGGGGCCGGAACCGGGGCGGACGACGTGCTGGCCGGCGACGAGACGCTGGCGCCGCTGCGCGAAGTCCTGGCCCCGGCGGCGTTCCAGGAGATCCTGGTGCTTTACGAAGACACGATCCGCGCCGCCGGCGCCGAGATCGAAAGCACGGCGGCATGCGGTGCCCTCGGCCCGCTCGCGGCCGCGGCGCACGACCTCGCCGGCATGTGCGGCCAGATCGGCTCGGGCCGCGCCACCGCCCTCGCCCGCGAGATCGAGGACGCCTGCGCCTGCGGCCGCGCGGACGCGGCGGCGGAGCTCGCCCGGGAAATCGCGCCCGCCGTCGCCGAGACGCTGGCCGCGCTTGCCCTCTACCATGAGCCGCAGGAGGCGTGATGGCCACGGCGTCCGAACGCCACGTCCTGCTGGTCGAGGACACGCTGCCGCTTGCGCGCAGCTATATCGAGTTCCTGAAGTCCGGTAATTACCGCGTCGACCACGTCGACACCGGCCGCAAGGCGCTCAACTTCCTCAAGCGTACCACGCCCGACCTGGTGCTGCTCGACATCAAGCTGCCCGACATGTCGGGGCTCGAAATCCTGCACCAGCTCACCGACCAGGGCATCGCCTGCCCGATCGTAGTGATCACCGCGCACGGTTCCATCAAGCTCGCGGTCGACGCGATGCGCGAAGGGGCGGCGGACTTCCTGGTCAAGCCGTTCAACGCCCAGCGGCTGAAGAACGCCCTTGCCGCCGTGTTCGACCGGGTGGCGATCGAAGGCGCGCTGCCGGCGCGTGCGTCGCGCAAGTCGGTCGCCGGCGACGAGGCCGCGCCAACCGCCGAGGCGGCCGCCACCGCCTGCCCGGAGTGCGGCGGCTACATCGGCTCGTCCGCGCCGATGCGCGCGGTCTACCGCACCATTCGCGCCGCCGCCGCCTCCAAGGCCAGCGTCTTCGTCACCGGCGAAAGCGGCACGGGGAAGGAGCTCTGCGCCGAGGCGATCCATCGCCTCGGCCCGCGCGCCGACAAGCCGTTCATCGCGCTCAACTGCGCCGCGATTCCGCGCGATCTGATGGAAAGCGAGATCTTCGGCCACCTGAAGGGCGCGTTTTCCGGCGCGGTCGCCGACCGCGAGGGCGCCGCGTCGCTCGCCGACGGGGGGACGCTGTTCCTCGACGAGATCTGCGACATGAACATCGACCTGCAGGCAAAGCTCCTGCGCTTCATCCAGACCGAGAGCTTCCGGCCTGTCGGCGGCACCGAGCTCCGCCACGTCGACGTGCGCTTCGTCTGCGCCACCAACAAGGAGCCGATGGAGGAGGTGGCCGAAGGGCGCCTCCGCGAAGATCTCTATTACCGGCTGCACGTCATTCCGATCCACCTGCCGCCCTTGCGCGCGCGCGGCACGGACGTGGTCGAGATCGCCGAGAAATTCCTCGCTGACATCGCCACCGAGGAAGGCAAGGGCTTTGCCCGCTTCGCCGGCGACGTGAAGGCGGCGCTGATGGCCTACGACTGGCCCGGCAACGTGCGCCAGCTCGAGAACGTCATCCGCAACGTCGTGGTGATGCACGAGGGCGAGGCGGTGACGGTCGACATGCTGCCGCCCCCGCTGGACGTCTGCGTCCTGCACAGGCACACGATCAAGGCGGCGGGCTGACGTCGCCGCCGTTGCGCCCGCGCCGGCGCCGCCACACGTGCCACAGCCATACGACGAACCCGCCAGCGACGACGATGCCGAACGCGATGTGCTCGTAGTGCTTGACGCGGCCGACCACGGCCTCGAACGCCTCGCCGAACGCGTAGCCCAGCCCGGCGATCGCCGCGGACCAGATCGCCGCCGACACGAAATTGAGCGCGAGAAAGCGTAGCGGCCTCACGCCGGCGATGCCGATGGCGAGCGACGATACCGTGCGCACGCCGTAGATGAATCGGAACCCCAGGATGAACGGCACCTGATGGCGGTGAACCAGCGCCAGCGCCTTGTCGATGCGCCGCCGCCACGACCGGACGCGGCCTAGCATCCAGCTGCCCCAGTGGCGGCCGGCGTAGTAGAGCGCCTGGTCGCCCAGGAAGCTCCCGGCCAGCGCCGCCGCCATCACGGTCCAGATGTCGAGATAGCCGCGATAGGCGGCGAGCCCGGCCAGCACCAGGATCGTCTCGCCCTCGAAGAGCGTGCCGAGGAAGACGGCAGCGTACCCGTAGGTCGCGATCAGCTCGGCCATGGGCGCGGCGCCCGGCGTGCCCGGTTCAGTCCTCGGCCCCCTGCGCGAGCGCGGCGAAGCGGGCACGGTGGTCCGCGGCATTGCCCCACAAAGTGGCCAGCGCCATCGCGCGCCGGAAATAGAGCCCGATATCGTGCTCGTCGGTGAAACCGATGGCGCCGTGAAGCTGGATCGCCCCCTTGGTCACCTCCAACGCCTTGTCCGACGCGCGCGCCTTGAGGGCCGAGGCGAGCGCCGCCGATGCGGCGCGCCCCGAATCCATCGCCCCCGCCGCCTGGAACAAGAACGAGCGCATCATCTCCACCTCGACATAAAGGTTCACCGAGCGGTGCTGCAGCACCTGGAACGCGCCGATCGGCCGGCCGAACTGCACCCGCGTCTTGATGTAGTCGAGTGCGATCGCGTGCGCTGCGTCCATGATGCCCAGAAGCTCCGCCGCGTGGCCGACCAGGGCCGCCTCCGCCGCACGCGCGATCGAGCCCGGCGCGCGGTTCGGCCCGGCGACGATATGCGCCTCGGGCACGGCCACGCCCGCCATCTCGATCGTGCCGACGCCGCACCCGTCGACGGTCGTCGCGTTCGTGCGCGTGAGGCCCTTCGCGTCGGCCGGCACGTAGGCCAGCACCACCCCGTCGGGTGCGCGGGCGCTGACCAGGAACCCGTCGGCGATGGCGGCGCTCGCGACGAACCGCTTGGTCCCCGTAAGCGTCACGCCTTTGCCGTCGCGCGCGGCGGCGACCGTTGTTTCGCCCGGGTCGAACGCCAGCGGCCCCTCCTGGAAGGCGGGCAGCACCACGATCTCGCCGGCGATCAGTTTTGCCAGCACGCCGTCGCGCAGTTCTGCGCCTTCCGCCTCGGCAAGCGCCAGCGCCGCCGCTGCGCCGGCGGCCAGCGGGTCGGTCAGCAGCGCCCGGCCGGCCTCCTGCAGCACCAGGCAGAGCTCGGTGCGGCCGAGACCCATGCCCCCCGCCGCCTCGGGCACCATCAAAGCGAGCCAGCCCGCCTCGCCGATCTCGCGCCAGCGCGCGCGATCGAACCCGCCGGCGTCGCGCAGAGCGCGCATCCGCTTCGGCCCGGCCGCGCGGGCGAGAAGCGTCGCCGCCGAATCCCGGATCAGCGTCTGGTCTTCGCCGAGAAGAAGCTGCATCGCGTCTGTCCTAACTTCCTAAGCGCGAACCAAATTTCCGTTCGTCCTGAGTAGTGCCCGAAGGGCGCGTATCGATGGACGAGCCCGAGAAATCGTGCCGCCGTCGCCCTTCGGTACGCCTCGCTCCGCGAGGCTACTCAGGGCGAACGGATATTTTAGCGTGGCTTGGCACGTATTCGCTCACTGGCCCCTGAAGCGGGGCGGGCGCTTTTCCGCGAAGGCGGTGACGCCCTCGTCGCGGTCCTCGGAGAAGGCAAGCAGGTAGGCGAGGTCCTGCTCCTCGTCCCAGCCGTGCATCAGCGGCACGTCGAGGCCGCGATCGACCGCCCGCTTGATCATCATGATGGCCAAGGGCCCGTTCTTCGCCATGGCGGCGACGATCTCGCGCACCTTCGGAAGCGCCTCGCCCTTCGGCACGCAGTGGTTCACCAGGCGCATCTCCAGCGCCTCCTTGGCGGCGATGCGCCGCGCCGTCCACATCAGCTCCTTGGCCAGCGCGCGGCCGATCAGCCGCGGCAGGTTCTGCGTGCCGCCCGCGCCGGGGATCAGCCCGTGGCGCGCCTCGGGCAGGCCGAACTGCGCGCCCTCGCCCGCGACGATGATGTCGCCCATCATGGCGAGCTCCAGCCCGCCGCCGAGGCAGTACCCCTCGACCGCCGAGATCACCGGCTTGGTGCAGGAGTGGACGTACTTGTAGAGCGTGCGGTTGGGCCGCAAATTGATGCGCTCGCGATAGGTGTCGAACTTGGTCGCCGCCGTCTCCTTGAACCCGCCCAAATCGGCGCCGGAGCAGAACGACCGCTCGTCGCCCGCCAGCACGATCGCCAGCACGTCGCGGTCCTTCTCGGCCGCCATCATGGCGTCCAGGATCTCGCGCGCCATCGCCTCGTTCATCGCGTTCAGCCGCTCCGGCCGGTGCAGCGTGATCTCCAGCGCCGGGCCTTCGCGCGCGACAAGGATGTTCTCGTAGGCTGCGGGCTTCTTGGCCATGGCGCTCCCTTTGCTTCTATTGACGCCGCCCGGCCGCGGCCGCGCGATCATCGTGCGCCCTCCCGCGCCCGTCAAGGCGAGGGGACGGTGGACCGCAGCCGGGCGGGCGGCTATGACTGCCGGCCGAGTGAACGAAGGAGAACGCGCATGATCGATGCCGCCATCGTGGGGGTCGGCCGCTGGGGCCGCAACCTGGTCGATTCGGTGCAGGGCCAATCCGACGCCATCCGCTTCACCCGCGCGGTGGCGCATACGCCCGCGAAGGCCGCCGACTACTGCAAGGAAAAGGGCATGGCCCTCGGCGGCGATTATGCCGAGGCGCTGGCGGACCCGGCGGTCAAGGCGGTGGTGCTGACCACGCCGCACACGCAGCACGCGGCGCAGATCGCCGAAGCGGCCAAGGCCGGCAAGCATGTCTTCGTCGAGAAGCCGCTGACCCTGACGGGCGCCTCGGCGGCCAAGGCGGTGGCCGACTGCGCCGCCGCGAACGTCACGCTCGGCGTCGGGCTCAACCGGCGCTTCTACCCCGCGACGCGCGAGATCAAGCGCATGATCGACGCGGGCGAGCTGGGCACGCTCCTGCATGTCGAGGGCAATTTCTCGGCCAATCTCGCCGGCGCGGCAAATACGTGGCGGGCCAGCCGCAAGGAATGTCCCGCGGGCGGCATGACCTCGCTCGGCATCCACGCGCTCGACGCCATGATCATGTTCGGCGGGCGCATCCGCATTCTCGACGCGAAAAGCCGGCGCCAGGCGCTGCCCTACGACGTGGACGACGTGACCACCATGCTGCTCACCTTCGAGAACGGCATGTCGGGCTACCTCGCCACACTGCAATCGACTGCGCACCTGTTCTACGTCCGGGTCTTCGGCACCAAAGGCTGGGTGCTGATGGACGGGTACGACCGGCTGGTGAAGCAGATGGGCCAGGGCGCGCCCGAGACGGTCGACTACCCCTCGACGCCCACCCTCAAGCTCGAGCTCGAGGCGTTCGCGGCAGCGTGCGAGGGGCGCGCCCCCTACCCCATCACCACCGACGAGATGGTCCACGGCATCGCGGCGCTCGAGGCCATCTCCGCCTCCGCCGCCCGCGGCTCGCCCTGCCAGGTGGATTAGGCCCGTTTCGCGACCTTTGCGCCGGCGCGACGGTCTGCTAGGCTGAGGAACCCGCTCCGGCAGCGAAAGGTCGCGACCATGGCACCCGACGACGTGAGGCTCAAGGAAACCGCGTTCCCGCCCGTCCACAGCAAGCCCCCGGCCAAGCCGATGGCGCTTTCGGTCGCCTTCGCCAATTACGACCGCACGCGGCCGCTCCTCGACGGGCGGGTCAAGATCGCGGGCGTCGAGCCGAAATACACGACAAGCTGGATCGGCGATTTCTGCACCCGGCCAGTCTACGAGGAGTACGACGTCGCCGAGATGTCGATGTCGTGGTTCACCGCCGCCCGCGTGCGCGGCGAGCCCGTGATCGCCATCCCGGTCTTCCCGCTGCGCATGGCGGTGCTGGCATATATCTTCGTGCGCGCCGATTCGCCCTACACCCACCCGAGCCAGCTCAAGGGCAAGACGATCGCCACCACGGGGTACCGCTACACCGTGAATTTGTGGCTGCGCGGCATGCTCAACGAGCATTACGGCCTGCGGCCCGAGGAGGTGCGCTGGATATCGAACGAGCCCGAGACGGCGGGCTACATGCTGCCCAAGAACATCGACCGCAAGATCGTGCCGGAGCGCTCGGTCGGCGAGATGCTGCTCTCGGGCGAGGCCGACTGCGTGATTGGCCCGGAAGCGCCGGAGGAGTACCACAAGGGCGATCCGCGCATCCGGCGGCTGTTCCCCGACGCGCGCGCCGAGACGCTCGATTTCTACAAGCGCCACTACTATCCGGCGACGCACACGGTGGTGATGAAGGCCGAGCTCGCCGAGAAGGAGCCGTGGATCTGCGAAAGTATCATGGCCGCCTTCCGCGAGGCGCAGGACATGTGCAACCAGTTCTACTTCGCCAACGCCAAGCACACCTCGTTCCCGTCGACCGTGTTCTTCCTCGAGGACGAGAAGCGCGATTACGGTAAGGACAACACGTACGTGCACGGGCTCGAGCCCAACCGCACGATGTACGAGGCGTTCGCACGCTACGCCTACGAGCAGGACTACATCGCGCGGCTGCCGAAGCTCGAGGAACTGTTCGCGCCCAACACGTGGAAGCTGTAGGGCACGCCCTTCTCCCAATTGTCATCCCGGGTCGCGGCGCAGCACGACGTGGTGCGCCGCAGACCCGGGGCCCATCTGACCGCTTCCTGGCTGCCGCAATTTGGGTCCCGGCTCGCGCCGCGGACGGGGTTCGCGGCTTGGCCGGGATGACAATCAAGATAGCACGGCCCTTACAAATACCCCTTCTCGCGCCAGACGCGCTCGGCGGCAGGATGGAGGGGAACGTCCTGCGGCGTGTCCGGCGCCTCGCGGCACATACGCTCGACCGGCAGCGGCCCCTCGCCTTCCCATGGGATGTTCGCCTTGCGCGCATCGAGCGCGCGGCACATCTGCTCGACCGTCGCGTCCGGCAGGTCGGCGCGCACGAAGATGGGCCAACCCGAGAAGTCGATCGTCAGCACGTCGGCTGGCAACTTCGGGAAATCCGCCTTGCGGATGGTGGCGCGGCGGAAGCCCCACTCCTCGAGCTTCCGCACGGTGCCCTCGGCGAGCGGCAGGACGGTGAGCCCGGCGTCGAGCGCCTGGCCGACCCAGGCCGGCGCCGCCTCGTCGAACACCGCGTCGTACTTCCCTTCGACCAGCGCGGCGAACTTGGGGCCGTTCGGGAACGGGATGTTGCCTTCGTACTTCGCCGCCCCGCCCCACTTGTCGAGGTCATGGATGTCGAACCCTGCTGCGCGGGTCACGTCCTCGATCATCGGCGTCAGCGCGTGGTCGAGCTGGCCGCGCAGCGCGACCGTTAGCGGCAGCTTCTTCTCGCCGATCTCCTCGAACCGCGTGATGCCGTGCTCGGGCCGGATGACGAAGGCGAACTGGTCGGCCGACGGGATGACGGCGATCGTGCGCACCGGCTGTGGGCTCGAATACCGCCCCTTGCCGCGATAGGCCATCGCCAGCGGGCCCATCGGATTCATCATGGCGACCAGCGCCTCGCCGCTCACCACCGTGTCGATCATCTCGAAGGTCGAGGCGCCGTAGAAATTGTGGCCCCACGCTCGCCCCTGCTGCGAGCGGAACGACACTTTCGCCTGGCGGTACTCGAGGTCGGGCCCGCCCACCATCTCCGACGCGATCTCCAGCACGACCCGCGAACGGGTCGTCATCGGGTGAGCCGGCATCGTCCCCTCCCTGCGCCCGGCCGGGCGCGCGTCAGCCCACGAGCGTCTTGAGGCGCGGCACCAGCCGCTCGGCGTTGGTGCGGCAGATCGCGTTGAGGTCGGCGTCCGAGAGCCCGTACTCGGCGAGGCCCTCCAAGGTGGGGCCGGTCGCGCCGAACGGGTAGTCGGTGCCGAGCAGCACCTGCGACACCGGCACGAAGGCGAACAAAGCCGCGAGCGCCGGCTTGTTCGCCGACAGCGCCACGTCGTAATGCAGCTTCAGAAGCTCGTGGTCGATGCCGTTCGGCGCGACCTCGGCGCCCTTCGGCATGAAGCCGCCCATCGACATGCGCCCGCGCATCATCGGCAGGGTGCCGCCGGCGTGGCAGAAGATGAACTTGATGTCGGGGCAGCGCGCCAGCGTGCCGTTGACGAGAAGGCTCGTGATCGTGCGCGTGGTGTCGTGCGGGAATTCCAGAACCGCCGGCGGCACGCCCTCCAGCAAATTGTGGCAGCAGACCGGCTCCAGCGGGTGGACGAACACCACCGCCTTCCGCCGGTTCAGCTCGTCGAAGACGGGCGCGAACTTCGGATCGCCCAGCCACGTGTCGGAATAGCTGGTCATGAGCTGGATGCCGTCGGCCTTGAGCGTGTCGAGCGCGTACGCGATCTCGGCCAGCGCGCCGTCGACGTCGGGCATCGGGATGGAAGCGAAATGGCCGAAGCGCTGCGGATGGTCGGTGCGGATCTTCCGCGCATGCTCGTTAACGGCGCGGGCGAGCGCCTTGTTCTCCGCGACGGAACTCTGATGGTAGCCGGGCGGCGACAGCGACAGCACGCCGACGGCGATCCCGTTCTTCTCCATCTCCTCGACGGTGCGGGCCAGCGTCCAGTCGCGCGTCACCGCGCGCGCGGTCAGCGACTTCGATGACGCCAGGTACTCCGGCGGGTAGAAATGGTGGTGGATGTCGATGCGGCGCGCGGGCAAAGCGGGGGACATGGATCACCTCGTGGGAATGGCGGGCGAAGCCTCGCCGCGCCCTCGCCCCGTGTCAATGAAGTTTCCCTCTCCGCCCTTCAGGGGGGAGAGGGAGAAGGTCACCACTTCGCGACGAGGTCGGGGCCCAGCACCTCGCGCCAGTCGGCGCCGGGCGGCACCACCCCGTCGTGCGGGCGCACCGCGCGGTAGGCGGCGGGATCGGCGCCTCTCGGGCGCTTGCCCTGTTCCACGTCACGCGTCGCCTCCAGAAGCAGCTTGCGCATCTGGATGATCGCCTTGTCCGACGTGCCGAGATGCTCCTTCGAGCGGTCGACGACCGGGCCCATCCCCTCCTGCAGCGCGAAGTCCTGCGTGTTGACGCCGTGGATGCCGGTATAGGTCGAGGTCTTCTGCAGCTGGCGGTCGATCATGTAGTCGTTGTCGGCGTTGCGCTTCAGCCGGAACGTGCCGGGGATCAGATCGTCCTTGCCGCGGCCGTAAAAGGTTTCCGACGCCTCGGCGTGCTCCGGCGTGATCGGCGCCGAGGGATCGAAGCTCATCAGTACGTTGTAGACGAAGGTCTGGCGGTCGTCGATCGGCACCCAGATATGGCCGTGGATGGCGGGCACCTGGTTGCGCCCGAACGAGCCCGACACGCCGCCCCGCATCTGCTGCGCCGGCATGACGTAGCGGTAGACGCGCACGTACTGGCCTTCCTCGGGGCCGAGCGTGCGGAACGAGACGTAGGTGTAGCCGTAATCCGTCGGCTCGACGTCGAGGCGGGGCGCGCGGTCGCGCTGGCGCAGCTCGCCGTCGGCGCCGTCGAGCCGAAGGTTGTGCAGGAACGACGAATGGGTGGTGTCGAGCCCGCCCTCCAGCGCCTGCAGGTAGTTGCACGACTCGTAGGTCTTGGAGAGGTGGCGGTGGGTCTCCGGCGCGCGCAGCCATTCGTAGTCGGGCGGCGGCGGCATCTGGTCGCGCGGGCCGAGATAGGCCCAGACCGCCCCGCCCCCTTCCCAGGTCGGATAGGACGCGATCTTCACCTTGGCCTTCATCGGGCTGCCGGCGGGTTCGGACGGCAAATCGACGCAGTTGCCGTCCGTGTCGAACTTCCAGCCGTGATAGACGCAGCGCAGCCCGCATTCCTCGTTGCGGCCGTAGAACATGGGCGCGCGCCGGTGCGGGCAGAACGCGTCCACCAGCCCGATGCGCCCGTCCGTGTCGCGGAACGCGATCAGGTCCTCGCCCAGCACGCGCACGCGCACCGGCGCGCCGTCCTTCTCGGTCAGTTCCGACGTGAGAAGGACCGGCTGCCAGTAGCGGCGGAACAGCTCGCCCGCGGGCTGGCCCGGCCCGACCCGTGTCAGTCGTTCGTTATCTTCTTGCTTCAGCATGAGGCCGTCTCACTCCTTCCAGGGATCGACCGTAATGTGGATCGACCGGTCCACGCCCTCCTCCACCAGCATATGGAGGCCGCGGTCGATGTCGGCGAGTCCGATCACGTGGGTGGACATCTTCTCCAGCGGGAACCGGCCCTGCGCCATCGTGCCAAGCGCCAGCTCGACCGCCTGATAGCTGTGGCCGCGCGTGCCGCGCAGCACGATCTGCTTGGCGATCACCTGGTTGAGGTCGAACCCGTCGATCGCGCCCTTGCGCGCCGCCACCAGGAACGTGCCGCGCTTGCGCAACAGCGCGAGCGAGGCGTTGACGCTCTCCGGCCCGGCGCCCGAGCATTCGATCGCGATGTCGGCCATGCGCCCGCCGGTGAGGCGCTCGACGGCCGGCGCCAGCTTCTCCTCGTCGACCATCACCACGTGGTCGGCGCCCAGCGCCTGGGCGACGGCGAGGCGGCGCGCGTCGGCCCGAAGACCCGACACGATGATCCTGTCGGCGCCCGAGGCGCGCGCGGCGACGACGCAGCCCAGCCCCTGCTGGCCCGGCCCCTGGATGACGATGGTCTTGCCCGGCCCGACTCCGCCGTCGAGCCGCGCCCATTGGAACCCGTTGCCGATGGGCAGCGCCATGGCGGCGATATGGTGCGGAATGCCCGGCGGCACGCGGTGCAGCACCGAGCGCGGATGCAGATAGAGATACTGGCTGTACCCGCCCCACAAGGACGGCGCCTTCTCGATCGAGGTCGAGCCGTAGCGCACCGCGCCGGGCAGGCGCGTGTCGGTCTCCAGGCACGAGCGGTACTCGCCCGTCAGGCAGTATTCGCAGTGGCCGCAGGGCAGATACTCCTCCACCGCCACCACGTCGCCCTCGGCGACGCCCCAGCGTTCGCGGGCGATGTCGCCCAGCTTTTCAATGGTGCCAACCATCTCGTGGCCAAGGATGCGCGGCCGGTCGGGCTCCTCGGTGTACATCCGCCAGTCGCTGCCGCAGATGCCGGTTGCGGTGATGCGCATCAGCCCGGCGTCGGGCTCGATCTCGGGCAGCGGGAAGCGGCGGAGCTCGGTCCGCTTCGGCGCGGTTTTCACCGCCGCCAGCACGCTCGTCGCGGCGCTCATCGCTCACCTCCGCCTGGGCGGGCGCAGACTAGCACCAAGGCGGCCGGCGACCAAACGGGCCGCAATCAGCCCCTGACCTCCTCGCGCAGCAGGGCGGCGCGGCGCAGCACCTCGCGGTCGGTGAACAGGAACAGATGCGCCCGCTCGCTCGCGGCGGTGTGGGCGATCCAGTTCCAGTGCGGCAGGGTGAACACGTCGTTCTGGCGCCAGCGTATCGTCTCGCCGCCGACGGTCGTGGTGCCTTCGCCGTCGACCGCCAGGCAGACGGCGTTGGCGGTGGTGCGATAGGCCGCGGTCGCGCGGCCGCGGGCGAGGCGCATGGCGTAGCAATCCATGGTCGGCATCACCGGCCCGCCGTCCACCGGGTTGGTGTAGCGCAGCCGGCGGCTCTCGTCCGCGGCCGGCACCATCGCGTCGAACGTCGCCATCACGCTGGTCCAGGGGTAGCGGAACATGGGCGAGTGCGGCGCGTCGGTGCCCGCCCCGGTCGGCACGATGCCGCCCTGGGCAAAGGCGGGATCGTCGTAGATCGGCGCGTTCGGCTTCGAGGCGTCGGTGTCGCCGCCCTCGGCGAAGATCGCGCCCAGATGCGCGGCGAGCGGCAGGTCGAGCCCGTCGAGCCAGACGACGCGCTTGGTCCCGCGGTTGTAATGGGCGTGCCAGGTCCAGTTGGGCGTCAGGATCAGATCGCCCGGCTTCATCGGGCAGTCGTGGCCGTTGACGATCGTCGCGCCCCCCTCGCTCTCGATCACCAGCCGCATGGCGGAGGCGGTGTGGCGGTGCGGCCGCGCCGACTCTCCGGGCTCCAGGATCTGGATGCCGGCGAACAGGTTCGTCGTGGTCACCGCCTTGCCGCCGAAGGCGGGATTGACCAGCATCAGCACGCGCCGTTCGGCGTCCTTCATCGAGACGTCGCGCGCGGCGCGGTCGATCAGCCCCTGCAGCGCGTCCCAGCGCCAGAGATGCGCCGCGTCGGGCGCCACCGGCTCCGGCCCCAGCAGCTCATGATAGCGGTCCCACAACGGCAGAACCGCGCTCTTCTCCATCTCCGCCAGGAAGTCGGGCGCGACCGGCGCGCCGGGCGCATGCTGCGGGGTTGCCATGGGAGTTCGCCTCCGTTCGCGGTGTCGTTGCGAACGGATGGTCGGACGGTCGCGCGGCCCGCATCTTGATCTGGATCAAGCGCGCCTGCGGCAGTTCGACCAAAGACGCAACCCCCTCTCCGTTCGTCCTGAGTGGGCCGCGCAGCGGCCGATTCGAAGGGTAACGTCTGCTTGCCCCAAAACAAAAACGCCGCGGAACCTCGCGGCGCCGTTGGAGCGGCCTAAAACGAGATGCCCGGCACATGACCGGGCATGACGTTATTGGGGAATAACGGGCGGTCCCGGCTCTGCGGTGCACCGTTGCACGCTGCACCACACCCGGGATGACAACCTTTAAGTGTCGAGGAAGCTCCGGAGCAGCCGCGAGCGCGACGGGTGCTTGAGCTTGCGGAGCGCCTTGGCCTCGATCTGGCGGATGCGCTCGCGGGTGACCGAGAATTGCTGGCCCACCTCTTCGAGCGTGTGGTCGGTGTTCATGCCGATGCCGAACCGCATGCGGAGCACGCGCTCCTCGCGCGCGGTGAGCGAGGCGAGGACGCGCGTCGTGGTCTCGCGCAGATTGCCCTGGATCGCGGCGTCGAGCGGCTGGACCGCGTTCTTGTCCTCGATGAAGTCGCCGAGGTGCGAATCCTCCTCGTCGCCGATGGGCGTTTCGAGCGAGATCGGCTCCTTCGCGATCTTGAGGACCTTGCGCACCTTCTCGAGCGGCATCCCGAGCCGGCCGGCCAGCTCCTCCGGCGTCGGCTCGCGGCCGATCTCGTGCAGGATCTGGCGCGAGGTGCGGACCAGCTTGTTGATCGTCTCGATCATGTGCACCGGGATGCGGATGGTGCGCGCCTGGTCGGCGATCGACCGCGTGATGGCCTGGCGGATCCACCACGTCGCGTAGGTCGAGAACTTGTAGCCGCGGCGGTACTCGAACTTGTCGACCGCCTTCATCAGGCCGATGTTGCCCTCCTGGATCAAATCGAGGAACTGCAGCCCGCGGTTGGTGTATTTCTTGGCGATCGAGATGACGAGGCGGAGGTTGGCCTCGACCATCTCCTTCTTCGCCCGGCTCGCCTCGCGCTCGCCGCGCTGCACCTGGCCGACGATGCGGCGGTACTCGGCGATGGGCAGGCCGATCTCGTCGGCGATGCGCGCGATCTCGGCGCGGATGTCTTTCACGTCCTTCTGGTGCTTCCTGGCGAAGTCGGCCCAGCCGCGGCCCTTGAGGCGCGAGACGCGGCGCAGCCAGGCATGGTCGAGCTCGTGGCCGATATACTGGGCGAGGAAGTCCTCGCGCTTGATGCGCGAACGCTCGGCGATGCGGAGCAGCTTGCCCTCGAGCTGCATGAGCTGCTTGTTGTAGCCGTAGAGCTGCTCGACGAGCTGCTCGATGCGCGCGTTGTTGAGGCGCACACTTTTCACCAGCGCGACCAGCTCCTCGTGCAGCTTGTCGTGGCGGCGTTCGGACGCGCGCGAGAACTCGTCGGCGCCCTGCAGCGCCGAGAGGCGGCGCGTCTGGAGGCGGGCGAGCTTGCCGTAGGTGGCCTCGATCTCCTCGAGCTGGCCCAGCACCTCGGGCATCAGCGACTGCTCCATCGCCGACAGCGAGACGGTGGGCTCGTCGGCGCCGTCGCCCTCGCCGCCGCCCTCCTCGCCGTCGCCGGCCTCGAGCTCGCGCTCGTCGTCCATCTCGTCCGCCTCGCCCGCGGGCGCGCCGGCGGCGGCGCCGTTCTTGCCGCCGGGCCCGCCGCCGTAGGTGGCGTCGAGGTCGATGATGTCGCGCAGCAGGGTCTTGCCGTCCATCAGCGCGCGGCGCCAGGCGATAATCGCGCGGAAGGTGAGCGGGCTCTCGCAGATCGCGCCGATCATCTTCTCGCGGCCGGCCTCGATGCGCTTGGCGATGGCGATCTCGCCCTCGCGCGACAGGAGCTCGACCGAGCCCATCTCGCGCAGATACATGCGCACCGGGTCGTCGGTCCGGCCGATATCCTCCTCGTCCATGGCCTTGGCAGGCGCGCCCTCGGTGGACTCCTCCTCCTGGTCCGCCTCCGCGCCGCTTTCCTCCGCGGCCCCGTCGTCCTGGTCCTCGTGCTCAACCACGTTGATCCCCAGCTCGTTAAGCTGAGTCATGGCGTCCTCGATTTGTTCGGAGCTGACCGTGTCGGAGGCGAGCGCCGAGTTAAGCTCATCGTAGGTCACGTAGCCACGTTCCTTGCCGCGGCCGATGAGCTTCTTGAGCGTCGCCTCGACGGAGTTGATCAGCGGCGTGTCGGGGGTCTCGCCGCCGGTTTCCGTATCCACCACGTTTGCTGCCTTGGTCGCCATGCGTTCCGATCCACGAAAGCCGACACCGCCCGCGCCAGAGCGCGCCGGGCCCGGCCGTTGTCAGTCATTTAGGGTGTCGCGGGCGGCCCGCCGGTGCGGGCGAGCCTATCTTCGTCTTCGACCGTTGCGATCTCGGCATCTGCACGCTGGCTCGCCTCGATCAAGTCCTGCCATCGGGCCCAATTCGCTTCGGTCGGATCCTCGACCCAGGCGCGCTGCGCCTCGTCGAGCTGGGCCCGCCATTCGCCGCGGCGGAGACGGGCCAGAACCTGCAACAAACCCCGCCGCGCCCGCTCGACCGGCGCCCCCGCGCGCGCGAACCCGTCATGGGCCCGCATTTCGGGGCGGTCAAGCGCCGTCAGCGCACCGGACAAGCCGGCATCCCTCAGGTGGGCCCTGAGCGCGTCCGAGTCAAGTCCTTGGGTTTGCGCGGAAATCTTTAAGAGTTCGAGGCGCGTCTTGTCAAGCCGAACATCAGAAAGCGCAACCGGCGCAAGCTCTTCCGCGAACTCCTCGATCAGCGCCGGATGGTTTACGAGGCAGAGCAACAGGCTCGCCTCCTGGCGCCGGGCGAGGCCGGCCGGATCGGCGCGCAGGACGGGCGCAGCGGGCGCTGGCGGGACGGGAACGGAAGGCCGCCCGCCCGGCCGACCGCTCTGTCGGGCGCGGCGCGCGGCCCAGGTGGCCTCGCGCAGACGCTGGCGGAACGCGGCAAGGTACTGCGCCTGCACCTTGCGGTCGGCGATCTGGCGCGTCCGGTCCTCGAGGCGCTTTTCGAAGCCGGCGAGCCGCTCCGGCGTGTCGAGGCGGCCCACCGCCGTTTCGATCTGCCAGATCAGCCGGTCGAGCGGCAGGGCGGCGGCGAGCACCGCCTCCATCGCCTCCCGCCCGTCGCGGCCGGCGAGCGAATCGGGGTCGTCGCCGGGCGGCAGCATGGCGAAGCGGAGCGACCGGCCCGGCTGGAGGGCCGGAAGCGCGCGCTCGGCCGCGCGCGCCGCCGCCCGCCCGCCGGCCGCGTCGCCGTCGAAGCAGAGGATCGGCTCGGGGACGAGCTTCCACAGAATCTCCAGATGCGATTCGGTCAGCGCGGTGCCGAGCGGCGCCACCGCCTCGGCGATGCCGGCGCGGGCCAACGCGATCACGTCCATGTAGCCCTCGACCACCACGATGCGGCCCGACTTGCGCGCGGCCTCGCGCGCCTGGGCGAGGCCGTAGAGCACCTGGCCCTTGTGGAACAAGGGCGTGTCGGGCGAGTTGAGGTATTTCGGCTCGCCCGGGCCCAGCACGCGGCCGCCGAACGCGATGACCCGCCCGCGCGCGTCGGCGATGGGGAAGATGACGCGCCCGCGGAACCGGTCGTAGGGTGCGCCGCCGCCCTCCGGCCGGATCAGGAGCCCGGCCTCGACCAGCCCCTCCTCGGCGATTTGCGCCCCGTCCTTGGTCTTGGTGAGCGCGGCGCGGAGCGCGGTCCGCGTGTCGGGCGCGTAGCCGAGGCGGAAGCGCGCGATGGTCTCCTCGTCGAGCCCGCGCCCGCGGAGGTAGTCGAGCGCCGGCCGGCCGCGCACGCTGCGGAGCTCCGCCTCGAACCACGCCGCCGCCGTCTCGGTGATCGCCATCAGCCCGGCCTGGCGCTGGGCGCGCGCGCGCTCCTCGGGCGAGGTCTGGGGGACGGCGAGCCCCGCCTCGGCGGCCAGCCGCTCGACCGCTTCGGGGAAGGCCAAGCCCTCCGCCTGCATCATCCAGCCGATGGCGTCGCCGTGCGCGCCGCAGCCGAAGCAGTGATAGAAGCCCTTGTCCTCGACCACGGTGAAGGACGGCGTCTTCTCGTTGTGGAACGGGCAGAGCCCGACATGCTCGCGCCCCCGCCGGGCGAGCCGGACGCGCCGTCCGACGATCTCGGCGAGATTCACCCGCGCGCGCAGCTCGTCCAGGAAGTTCGGGTCGAAGGCCATGGGGGAGGTAATATGGGCGCTCTCGCCGAGTCGCGCACCTGCCGCGCGCCCTTCTTATCCCCGACTCTCCCGCTGCTCACAGGGCGGCCGGGTGGACCGCGCCCAGAACGTTCGCGTCCCTTCAAAAAATCCGCCTCACGCCGCCTTTCGCGCCGAGGCCGGCGTGAAAAGGAGCGCGGTCTGGCCAACCAGGATGAACAGCGCGCCGGTCGCGAGGATCAGGTTCACCTGGTCCGACGGCTGGTGCGAGGTCAGGTTGCGGAAGACCAGGAAGAGCTGGGCCGACGCCACGTGCGCGCCGAGGAAGGCGACGGACGCCGCGCCCCAGCGCAGCCACCATGTCCGCGCGCCGGGCAGGGTCATCAGGACGCCGACCACGCCGATCGCCGACCGCTCCATCCGGCAATAGGGGCAGATGTGCGTCCAGCCGGCGAGGTCGACCGCCCAGGTGACGGCCGAGATCAGGATAGCGAGCACGCCGAGCAGGCGCAGATTGCCCTTGAGAAAGTCGAGCAGGCTTACGGACGCCATGGTTCCCCCCTGTCCGTTGTCGGCGCTCCGACTTGGCCAGTTAGGGGGAAGCCGTCGATTCCGTCAAGACGGTGGGGTTTTCCGGCCGCCGTCGCCCCGCCCGCCGCCGGGAGGCGGCGGGCGCAGGTGCGGCAGGGTCAGCCGGGCGTGCCGACGCCGGAGTTGTCGTAGTCGCCGTCCGAGTCCATCCCGGCGGACGCGGACGAACCCTGCGAGCCTTGCGCGGCGGCGGTGAGCGTCTGACCGATCTTGCGCAGCGCCTGCGAGATCTGGCGCATGTCGGCACCGGAAAGTCCGGCGCCGCTAGCGCCGCTGTCGATGGTCTTCTGCACCTCGTCGAGCGCCTTGGTCAGGTCCTTGCCCTGCTGGGCGGTGATCGTGCCGTTCTTGATGCCCTCGCCGATGCGCTTCTCCAGTGCCTTGATCTGGTTGTCGACGGTGTTGGCGGTGGCGGCGGCGGCGCCCTGCGGCGCGAGGGACGAAACGGTGGACATGCGAACCTCCTTACGGACGCGGTGATGCGAACGGGACGACGCTAAGCCTCGTCCGTTAATCGGACCTTGCCCGCCGCATGCCGTTTCTTGGAGAATTGTGGAGACGACTTGGCCAAAATCGTACTTGCCGCAACCGATTGTCTCGAAACCGAACGACATGCTTGTTTTGTACTTCAACCCTGCGCGCGGCCGACGGACGCCGCGAGCCCGAGAAGCGCCGGCAGGCGCGTCGCGATGGCGGGGTTGCGCCGGAACCTGCTAAGAAGGACGGACGACCGGTTCCGTGCCGAGGGAGGCTCCACAATGACCGCGCTTACCGCGACGCCCGCCTGGCAGGCGCTGACGCTGCACCACGCGAAGATCAAGGATCTGCGCCTGCGCAACCTGTTCGCAGACGACCCCCGCCGGGCCGAGCGTTTCGCGGCCGAGGGGGCCGGGCTCTACCTCGACTATTCCAAGAACCGCATCACGGAGGAGACGCTGAAGCTCCTCCTGCAGCTCGCCGAGGAGCGCGGCATCGCCGCCCGGCGGGACGCGATGTTCGCCGGCGAGACGATCAACAGCACCGAGAAGCGCGCCGTGCTGCACGTGGCGCTGCGCGCGCCACGCGATGCGCGCATCATGGTCGACGGCGCCGACGTGGTGCCCGACGTGCACAAGGTATTGGACGCGATGGCCGGATTCGCCACGCGGCTGCGCGACGGCAGCTGGACCGGCCATACCGGCAAGCGCATCAAGAACGTCGTCAATATCGGCATCGGAGGGTCGTATCTGGGGCCCGAGATGGCCTATCGCGCGCTGCGCCCGTACAGCGAGCGGTCGATGAACTTCCGCTTCGTCGCCAATGTCGACGGCGCCGATTTCATCGAGGCGACGCACGATCTCGACGCGGCCGAGACGCTGTTCATTGTGTCGTCCAAGACGTTCACCACGCTCGAGACCATGACCAACGCGGCGACGGCGCGGGCCTGGCTGGTCGGCAAGCTCGGTTCCGAAAAGGCAGTCGCGAAGCATTTCGCCGCCGTGTCGACCAATATCCCGGCGGTCACCAAGTTCGGCATCGACGAGGCAAATATTTTCGGCTTCTGGGACTGGGTCGGCGGGCGCTACTCGATGGACAGCGCCATCGGGCTCTCCACCATGATCGCCGTCGGGCCCGACAATTTCCGCGCCCTTCTGGCGGGCTTCCGCGCGATGGACGAGCATTTTTGCAGCGCGCCCGCCCAGCGCAATTTGCCGATGCTGCTGGGCCTGCTCACCGTCTGGTACAACAATTTCTTCGGCGCACAGACCATCGGCGTGATGCCCTATTCGGCGCATCTCGCGCGCTTCCCGGCCTACCTTCAGCAGCTCCAGATGGAAAGTAACGGCAAGCACGTCGACCTCGACGGCAAGGCGCTCGACTACCAGACCGGACCGGTCATCTGGGGCGAGCCCGGCACCGACGGGCAGCACTCGTTCTACCAGCTCATCCACCAGGGCACGAAGCTGATCCCCTGCGACATGATCGGGTTCTGCCGGCCGCTGAGCACCCTCACGGGGCAGCACGACCTCCTCATGGCGAACCTGTTCGCCCAGGCCGAGGCGCTGGCCTTCGGCAAGACCGCCGCGGAGCTTACGGCCGAGGGCTCGCCCGACTATCAGACGCCTCATCGCGTGGCCGAGGGCAACCGGCCGACCAACCTGATCCTCGCCGAGACGCTCGACCCCGCGACGCTCGGCAGCCTCGTCGCACTCTATGAGCACTCGGTCTTCACCCAGGGCGCGATCTGGGGGATCGACAGCTTCGACCAGTGGGGCGTCGAGCTCGGCAAGGTGCTGGCGATGCGCATCGTGCCCGAGCTCGACCGCGCCAAGGAGCCGAAGCTCGCGCACGACAGCTCGACCAACGCGCTGATCGCGCGCTACCGGCGGCTGCGCGGCTGAGCCCGGACCTGCTATAGAAGAGCGCGGAACCGCGCGCACGGGAGGAACGCCATGGCCCAGAAGATCGAGACCGATATCGCCATCATCGGCGCGGGGGGCGCGGGCATCGCCGCCGGCATCGAGGCGCGCGACGCGGGCGCCAAGACGATCGCCTTCGAGAAGGCCGAGGCGCCGGGCGGCGCGGCGATCGTCTCGGGCGGCGGGTGCTGCATCGTCGGCTCGCCGGTGCAGCAGAAGGACGGCATCAAAGACACGCCCGACCTCGCCTTCAAGGACTGGATCGAATGGGGCGGCCCGTCGGCCGACGAGGTGTGGGCGCGCTACTACATCGAGCATTCGCTGCACGACCTCTTCTTCTGGGCCGAGGCGAACGGCGCGAAGTGGATGGATCTCAAGGTGCAGGAGGGCAACTCCGTCCATCGCTGGACGCGGCCCGACAAGGACGGGCTCGGGCTGATGACCGCGCTGATCGAATCCTACTGCAAGAAGGGCGGCGAGGTCCGCGTCAACACGGAGGTCAAGGGCATCAAGGTGGCCGACGGGCGCGTCACCGGCATCGAGGCCATCGACACGAAGACCGGCGAGACGGTGGAGGTGTCGAGCAAGGTGGTGGTCGCGACCACCGGCGGGTTCAACTCCAACATCGACATGGTGAAGGAGATCCGCCCCGAGCTCGGCAACGAGAAGGTGATGGAAGGCTCGGGCCGCGGCTCGACCGGCGACGGCCACAAGATGCTGCGGAAGGTGGGCGGCTACCTCACCCACATGGACGCGATCTGGTTCTACGTCTACGCGACGCCCGACTATCTCGACCCCACCGAGAAGCGCGGCCTCGTCTTCCGCCAGGCGCCCGGCTACATCTGGGTGAACCAGCAGGGACGGCGCTTCCACAACGAGTTGCTTTCCGGCGGCAACTCGGCGAGTTCGGCTTTGATGGCGCAGACGCCGCGCCATGCCTGGGCGGTCGTCGACACACCGATGACGGCGAACGTGGTGATCGCCGATCCGTACTATCGCCGCGGGCCGGAGGTGGCGCGCGACCGCATCCAGGAGCTTCTTGACCGTTCGCCCTACATCAAGAAGGCGGACACGCTCGAGGCGCTGGCGCGGAAGATGGACGTCGATACAGCCGCCTTCCTCGACACGGTGAAGCGCTACAACGCGGCGTTCGACGAAGGGCGCGAATACGAGCCGGAGTTCGGCAAGCCCTTGGGCGCCTCCAAGCGGTTCGATACGCCGCCCTACTACGCGATCCAGATCTTCCCGCTGGCCCGCAAAAATTTCGGCGGGGTGAAGACCGATTTGCACTGCCGCGTGCTCGACAAGCATTTCGAGCCGATCGCCGGGCTCTACGCCGCGGGCGAGCTGTGCGGCATGGCGGGCGGGCACATCAACGGCAAGGCCGGGCTCGAAGGCACGATGCTGGGTCCCTCGATCTTTTCCGGCCGGGTCGCCGGTGGCTGGGCCGCGCAGGAGGCGGGGTTCGGCGCCGGCTTCGTCGGCAAGGCGAACCGGGGCTAGGCCACATGCAGAAGAAGATCGCGCTCGAGGAGCACTGCTACCTCGAAGGCTTCCCCAACCCGGCGCGCGACAACGTGGCGATCGCGGAGCCGGACTACTGGAACTACGCGGTGCCGCGCTTGCCCGAGTTCGACGAGGTCAGGCTTGGCGCGATGGACGCGGCGGGGATCGAGATCGCGGTCCTCTCGCTGTTCGCGCCCGGCACCCACGCGGAGCGCGACGCCAAGAAGGCGACCGATGCGGCGAAGCGTGGCAACGACCAGCTCGCCGCCGAAATCGCGCGCCACCCGGCCCGCTATCGCGGCTTCGCAGCCCTCGCCATGCATGATGCGAAGGGCGCCGCGGAGGAGCTCGAGCGCACGGTGAAAAGCCATGGCTTCAAGGGCGCGCTGATCAACGGCCAGACCCAGGGCGTCTATCTCGACGACGAGCGCTACCTCCCGTTCTGGGAGCGTGTGGCGGCGCTCGACGTGCCGATCTACCTGCACCCCGGCGATCCGATGGAGCTACCCGCCGTGTACCAGGGCTATCCCGGGCTCGGCCGGTCGATCTGGGGCTGGATGGGCGAGACCGGCGGGCACGCGCTGCGCCTGGTGTTCTCCGGCCTGTTCGAGCGCTATCCGACGCTCTCGATCGTGCTCGGCCACATGGGCGAGGCGCTGCCGTTCCTGTTGTGGCGGATCGACAGCCGCTACGGCATCTACAAGCCGAAGGTGCGCCTTAAGAAGAAGCCGTCGGAATACATCCTCGCCAACTTCTACGCGACGACGGCCGGCAACTGCGCGCACGCGCCGCTCGCCTGCACGCTCGCCACGTTCGGCGAGGACCGGGTGATGTTCTCGGTCGACTATCCGTTGGAGAAGCCGGAGCCGGCGGCCGCATTCATGGAGACCGCGCCCGTCTCCGACGCAGTGCGCGGCAAGCTGTGCTGGGACAACGCCGCCCGGCTGATGAAGATCTAAAGCTTCCCCTCGCGGTGTAGGATGCGCACCTGCTCGCGGTCCATCAGGACCGCGTCGGGCACGCCGGACTTGTATAGCGCCACCATCCTGTCCGGGTCGAAGTCGGCCTCGGCCATCGCGCCGAACTCCTCGGTGAACTGGTAGTAGCGCTTGTAGTCCTGGCATTCCTGCGGCGTGAAGTTGTCGACCATGGTCTCGACCTCGTTGCCGTCCGGGTCCTGCCAGTAGAGCGAGGTCGAGTTGCCGTGGTTGAGCGTGCGCCGCGGCGGCGGGTAGCCGAGCGCCTTCATCCTTTTGTAGACGTAAAGGAGCTCGCCCAGGCTCGCATAGCCGAACGCGATGTGCGAGACGCCCACCGGCTTCGCCGGCTTGGTGCCCCAGCCCGGCCGGCGGATGATGATCACCCGATGGTCGTGGTCGTCGTACGTCAGGAACGTTGCCGAGCCGTCGCCGAAATGCGCGACGTTGACGATCTCGGCGTTGAACAAATCCTTGTAGAACTGCACCATCGCGTCGTGGTTCACGTCCGAATAGATGTGGACGTGGTGGATCTTGGTCGGCGAGGGCATCGATTTGACCGCGCCGGGCGGGTCGTGGCGGATGGGCGAAACCTTTTCCGGGCGCTTTCGGGCGATCTGGTCGAGCGGCATGGCGTCCTCCCGCTGGGTCGGATCATGATGGCGCGATCACGGGGCGGGCGCAATCACTCTGCTGCGGCCTCGGCATGGGCGGCCTTCAGCGCGTAGCCGAGAAGCCCCGCCGTCACCACGAACAGCGCCACCGCGCTGAGCGCGAGCGACCAGTGGATGCCGATGAACTCGCCTCCGACGCCGACCGTGAGGCCGGAGAAGGCGCGGAGCCCGTTCGACGCCATGTTGTAGACGCCGATCACCCGCCCGCGCGTCGCCTGTGGCGCGGAAAGCTGGACGAGCGTCTGCGTCATCGCGGTGAAAGCGAGGTTGACGAACCCGGCGACGAACAGCAGCAGCAGGGCGAGCCAATAGCTGGTCGCCGTGGCAAAGCCCGTCATGGCAAGGCACCAGGCCATCACCAGGAAGAAGGCCGAGCGCGGCTTGGCGGCGAGGAGCCCGCCCGCCTCCAGCAGCACGCCGGCCGCGAGCGCGCCGGCCGCGTTGGCGGCGAGCAGCAGCGAGTAGTGGATCCCCGCCCCGCCATAGCCGAGGTCCTGGGCGAACTCCGGCATCTGCGCCTGGTGCGCGTTGCCGATCAGCAGCGAGGCGAAGCCCGCCAGACCGATCATCGCGACGACGGTGCGATTGGCGCCGACGTCCTTCATCGCCGAGACGATGTCGGCGAGCCCGCGGATCGGCCGCGGCGGCTCCTGCTCGGTGCGGAACTTGGGGCCGTAGGGCGCCTTCACCAGCCACAAGGTCAGGGGCAGGTAGAACAGGATGTTGAGGAAGATCGCGATCTCCGGCCCAAGCCCCACGAGCATCGCGCCGCCGATCGCCGGCCCCAGCAGCAGCCCCAGCATGCGCGACGTCGCCATCAGCCGGACGGCGCTGTTGAGCTCGCGCCGACCGACGATGTCGTGGATCATGATCTGCGAGGCGGGCGACCAGAACACGCCGGCGAAGCCGTGGATCACCAGGATGGTCCCGGCCAGCCACTCGGTCAGCGTGCCGGTTACGAAAAATATGCCCCACGACAAGGACGACAGCATGAACAGCCCCATGCCGAGCTGGATGATGCGGCGCGGGTCGTACTTGTCGGCCAGCGCACCGGACCATACCGAGAAGAACAGGAACGGGATCCAGTGCGAGAAGATCGCGAACCCGCCGAGGGCGGGCGAGTGGAACTTGTCGAAGATGATCCAGTAGCTCACCACGTGCTCGATGGAATTGGCCATCATGGCGAGCATGTTGCCGACCAGGAACGGCCGGTAGCCGGCGTGGCGCAGTGCGGCGAAGGACTGGGGCGGCGCGTCGGCGCCGGCGCGGGAGGAAGGTTCTTTCAACGCTTTACATCCAACGGCTGACGGGGGGTTGATAGCTTGGAAGGCCTCTCATTCGCCATGCGAATGTGGCATGGGGCTCTGCCGATTCCGGCAGGCGTAATGAAAATACGCTCATCTTTGCTCCAGCATGGGGAGGACGAGGATGGCGGGGTGGCGGGCGTGCCGCACTCCGCCTCTTGCGCGGGAAACTCCGGTTGCCCGCTTTCGATACGAATTAGATATATCGTTTTTGTACCAGCGTCAACCTGGCGCTTGCCCGGCCGAATCCGCGCGCCATCTGGAAGGAACTGGCGCGGGGACGGGTGGCGCGCGTCGCGCCGCGACGGCGCGAAAACGGAGGAACGATGGACAGGGAGACGGCGCTCACCAAGGTGCCGGCGGTCACGCTGGGCTTCTGGATCATCAAGATCGCCGCGACCACGCTGGGGGAGACCGGCGGCGCGCTGGTGTTCCTCGCCGCCCTCGCCGCCCTCTTTTACCGGACCGGCGTGTCGCGGGTGGCGCTGTTCTTGGCGGCGTTCATACTGACCCGGCCGTTCGGCGCAACGGTGGGCGACTTTCTCGACAAGCTGGTGTCGCATGGCGGGCTCGACCTAAGCCGGCCTGTCGCGTCGGCCGTCCTCGCCACCTTCATCGTCGGCGCGATTCTCGCCATCCCGCAGCGCGCCAGCCGCCATCCGGGCACGGCGGCGTAGCCCCGAGGACCGCCCATGACCGAGGCGAACCTTCCTCCCGCGGCGGCGGTGCGGCTGCGCCGGCCGATGGACCGCGCGCGCGACCACGTGCGGGGCGGCGGCGCCGAGCGCGGCTTGGTCACGTTGGTGCTGTACGGCGACTATCTCTGCCCGTACTGCCGCGCGCTGCGTGACGTGCTGGCGCGGCTGCGCGAGACGCTGGGCGAGCGCTTCGCCTATGTCTTCCGGCATTTCCCCAACGAGCGCGCCCATCCCGGCGCCGAGCTCGCCGCGCGCGCCGCCGAGGCGGCCGGGGCGCAGGGCCGCTACTGGGAGATGCACGACCTGATCTATGCCGTCGAGCCGCCGATCGGCGAGGCCCAGCTGATGGGTTTTGCCGAGACGCTGGGGCTCGACATGGGCCGGTTCCGCGCCGACCTGGCCGGCGAGGCGGCGGGACAGCGCATCGCGCGCGACCACGCCGACGGCGTGCGCAATGGCGTGACGGGCACGCCGACCTTCTTCATCAATGGGCTGCGCTACGACGGGGCGTGGGATTTCCATTCGATCCTCGAGGCGCTGGAGCTGCCGGCAGCCGCCCGGCTGCAGCATTCGGCGCGCGCCTTCGCGAGCCTGCCCGCCGCCGGCGGGCTGGTCCTGCTGCTTGCGGCCGCGGCGGCGCTGATTGCGGCGAACACGCCCCTCGCGCCATGGTACCGGCTGTTCGTCGGCACCGGCTTCGCCATCGGCCCGGCCGGCCACCAGCTCGCGCTGCCGGTCGGCGGCTGGCTGTCCGAGGGGCTGCTCGCCATCTTCTTCCTGCTGGTCGGGCTCGAGATCCGTCGCGAAATGACGACCGGCTCGCTCGCCGACATCCGCGCCGCCCTGCTGCCCGCGCTCTCGGCGCTTGGCGGGGTGATCGCGCCCGCTTTGATCTACCTGGCGCTCAACCGCGGCCCGACCGCTGCCGGCTGGTCGGTGCCGACCGCGACCGACATCGCGTTCGCCCTGGGCATCCTCGCGCTGTTGGGCGCGCGGGTGCCGACCGAGCTCCGCGTCTTCGTCGCCGCGCTGGCGGTAGTCGACGACATCCTGTCGGTCGTCACCCTCGCCATCTTCTACCCGCGCGCGTTCGACGCGGCGTGGCTTGCGGCGAGCGTCGTCCTGGTCGCCGCGCTCTACGCTCTCAACCGCGGCCGCGTGCGCGCCGGCTGGCCCTATGCGCTGGTCGCCGCGGCGCTGTGGGTGGCGATGCACGGCGCGGGCATCCATGCCGCGCTGGCCGGGATCTTCCTCGCCGCCTTCGTGCCGACGCGCCCGCCGCCGGCCGCGACGCCCCTGTTGGCCCAGGCGGCCACCGCCCTCGCCGCGCTACAAAGCGCGGAAGCCGAAGGCGAGGGCGCCGAAAGCGAGGCGCGGCAAACCGCGAACGAGCCGATCCGCACCTGGGCGAGCCGCAACCTGACCGCCGCCGCCGAGCGCCTCTCCTCCCCCGCCGAGCGGCTGGAGCATGCGGTCGCGCCGTGGACCGCCTATTTCATCCTGCCGCTGTTCGCCTTCTCGGCGACCGGGATCGGGCTCGGCGTCGATCTCGGGACGCGTGATGCCGGGACGATCCTCGGCGGCGTGATCCTGGGGCTGGTGCTCGGCAAGCCGATCGGAGTCCTGCTGGCCGCCGGGGCGGCCATCGCGTGCCGCCTCGCCGTCCCGCCGACGAACGTGTCGGTCCGCCTGTTCGTCGGCGCCGCGTGCCTCTGCGGGGTGGGCGACACCGTGGCGCTGCTGATGGCCGACCAGGCATTCCCGGCCGGGCTGGACGCCGCCATCGCCAAGATCGGCGTGCTCGGCGGCTCGTTCCTCGCGGCCATCCTCGGCGCCGCGATCCTTGCGGCCGGGCGCCGGGCGCCGCCGCAATCCCCTGCGGCTGGCCCTTAGACTAGGCGTGCGTCTCCTCGCGCTGCGTCTCCTGATGCCATTTCAGAAGGCGGCGGCGCGTCATCTCCATGCCCTTGATGATGACGAAGCCGAGCGAGCCGATCTCGATGATGCCGGCGAACACGCCGGGCGACTGGGCGTAGCGCGCGGCGACCAGCATGGCGTCGCCGAGCCCGCGCCCGCCCATCTGCATTTCGGTCACCAGCACGACGATCAGGCACACCGGCATGGCGATCTGCAGCCCGGTCAGGATCTGCGGCATCGCCGCCGGCATGATGATTTCCCACAATATCTGGCGATCCGACGCGCCGAGCGAGCGGGCCGACCAGATCAGCTCCTTCTCCACGTTCCGCGTGCCGTTCCATGTGGTGATGATGATCTGGAAGCAGGCGGAGAACGCGACCATCAGTATCTTCGAGGTGTCGAACAGCCCGAACCAAAGCATGAAGACCGGCAGCAGCGCGATCTTCGGCATGGGGAGCCCGATCGAGATCAGCGGGTCGAAAAACCACTTGATCGAGGCTTTCCGCGTCATCAGCACGCCGATGGCGATGCCGACGGCGGTGGCGAGGAAGAACGCCACGAAGGTGCGATAGAGCGTGAGCCCCACGTTGATGGCGAGCGCGCCCGACATCGCGTCGTTGGCGATGCGCGCCAGAACGGTCGAGAGCGCCGGCAACAGGAACGGGATCACCAGGTGGCGTTGGGCGGCCACCTCCCACGCGACGAGCAGCGTGCCGATGATGATGTAGGGCCCCAGCTTGTCGAACATCCACGATGCGGTGGACGGACCCTCGCGGCGCAGCGGGACGGTCGCGGCTGAGCGCGAGACGGCAGTGGAGGTGCGCGACATCGTCCTACTCCTGCCAGATGAGGGCGCGGCGCATCCCCATCATGTAGAGACGGTCGGCGGCGAATCCGACCGCGGAGATGGTGATCACGCCCGCGAACATGCCGGCATAATCGCCCCCCTCGCCGAGGAAGTTGATGAGGTAGCCGATGCCGTTATTGGCGATGATCAGCTCGCCCGCGACCACCAGGATGAAGCAGAGCGCGAGCGCCACGCGGTAGCCGTTCATGATCTCCGGCAGGGCGGCAGGCACCACGACCTCCCACAGCACCTCGCGGTCGGTCGCGCCCATGCCGCGCGCCGACCAGATCAGAATGTGGTCGACGCCGCGCGCCGCGTTGAATGCGCTGACCACGATGGGCAAGAGGCAGCCGATGAAGATCAGCGTGATCTTCGACATGTCGCCGAGCCCGATCCACATGATGGTGAGCGGGATCAGCGCCGATTTCGGCATCGGGTAGAAGCACTGGATGAACGGCTTCACAAGGATGCGCACCGGGCGGTACCACGCCATGAAGATGCCGGCCGCGGTGCCGACGACCAGCGCGACGCCGAGCCCGGCCGCGCCGCGCGCCACCGAAAGGAAGGTATGGTACCAGAGGTCGTCGAACGACAGGTTCCAGAACGCCACGAGCGTCGAGGAAAGCGTCGGAAGCGCATATTCGGAAACCCAGTGCGCCTCGGTCACCGCCTCCCACGCGAGCGCGAGGATGAGGACGGGGGTGTAGCGCCAAAGCGTCGAACCGAACCGGGTCATTTGTTGCGCTCCGCCGCAATCGCCTCCTCGCGCACGAGGTTCCAGGTGTAATCGACCTTCTCGGCGAACTCGCGCGTTCGGGTGATGTCGGGGTTGTGGCCGCCCTCGAAGCGGGTGTCGACGATCTCCTTGAGGCGCCCCGGCCGCGCGGTCATCACCGCCACCCGGTCGGCCAGCATCACCGCCTCGCGCACGTCGTGGGTGACGAACACCACGGTCTTGGGCGAGCGGTTCCAAATGGCGATCAGCTCCTCCTGCATCAGCGAGCGGGTCTGCGCGTCGAGCGCGCCGAACGGCTCGTCCATCAGCAGGACCTCGGGGTCGATGGCGAGCGTGCGCGCAATGGCGACGCGCTGCTTCATGCCGCCCGAAAGCTGCGACGGGTAGGAATCCTCGAAGCCCTTGAGGCCGACCAAATCGATGAAGCGCGCGGCGATCTCCATCCGCTGATCCTTGGGCAGGCGCTGCTTCTCGAGGCCGTAGAGCACGTTGTCGCGCACCGTCTTCCACGGGAACAGGGCGAAGTGCTGGAAGACGATGCCGCGGTCCGGCCCCGGCCCGGTGACCGTGCGGCCGTTGACCACGATCTGGCCGTGCTGCAGCGGCATGAACCCGCCCATCAGGTAGAGCAGGGTCGATTTGCCGCAGCCCGACGGGCCGAGGATAGCGATGAACTCGCGCTCGCGCACCTCGATCGACAGGCGGTCGAGCGCCAGGACCGGCCGGCCGCGCGGCGGGCGGTATTCGTGCATCACCTCGTCGATGACGATGCCGTTGCGCGTCACCTGGCCCGCATTGGGTGGGGTGTCCAGTTTCGTCGCCACGCCGTAAGCCTCCCGCTGCAATGATCGGCGTGCCGCCCCGGCGCGCCGGCCGCGTTCGCTCCGCAGCCCCCGCCACGGCCCCCGGGAGGTCGACGCCTCCGAAACGCACCCGGCCTGCAGCCCCGACCGAGCGTGCTCTCCCTGGTTTTTCGCTTTGTTTACGCTTCGACGCTAGCCGCCGCGGGCGGGGAAGTCAACGCTGCCGGCCGCGCGCCGAGAACGTAATTGCGCGCGAAGCGAAGCAATCCAGGATGCTTCTGGATTGCTTCGTCTCTTCGCGCCTCGCAATGCCGGGTCAGTTCGTGGCGAGCCGATCGTTCGCCGCCTTGGCCAGCGACAGATCGACGTACTTCTTGGCGTCGATCGACTTGGGCAGGAGCTTGAGCTTCGCCAGCGTATCGATGTTGTGCTGCATGGTGGCGACGTCGAACATCAGGTCGGGCGAGTGGTAGATGCCGCGGTCGGTCATCACCCAGTCGGCGAAGTTCTTGGCCGGGATCTTGGTGACCTTTTCCAAAAGCTTCGCGGTCTCCGCGGTATGTTCGGTCATCCAGCGACGCGCCAGGATCTGGTCCTCGATCAGGTCGGTCAGCACCTTGCGGTGCTTCTTCAGGAAGTCCTCGTTCACGACCCAGAGCTCGGTGACGACCGCCCCGCCCATCGCGTCGCGCGTATCGAAAAGCTGGGTGAACTTGCCGGCCTTCTCCGCCTTGAAGTTGAACGGCGTGACCAGGAACGCCGCGTCCAGCCGGCCCGACTCGAGCGCTGGAAGCTGGGCGGGGAAGCGCAGCTCGACCAAATTGTAGTCCTTGTCGGCTTCCATCCCGTGCATGTGCATCATGGCGCGCGCCGCCGCGTCGACGCCCGAGCCGCGGGCATTGATGCCGATGTTCTTGCCCTTGAGATCCTCGACCTTCTTGATGCCGGCATCCTTGCGCACCCAGAAGCCGCTCGACTGGTTCGGTGGATGGTCCTCGAGCACGTCGCAGATCGCGCGCACGTTGATCTTGGCGTTGATGACCGAGAGGGCGAGCCCCTGGTAGCTGATCGCGCCGACGTCGAGATTGCCCGAGGCCAGCGCGGTCAGCGCCGGGCCGGTGCCGTGCATGCGGATCGGCTCCACCGTGTAGCTCTTGCCGTAGTGGTGATAGACGCTCTTGGGGATGAGGGGGATCAGCGGCGTGAGATGCGCCGGCGTCACCGCCCAGTTGATCCGGAGCTTCATCGGCTCGGCGCTCGCCGGGCGCAGGGCGAGCGCGCCCATCAGAGCGACGGCCGCGACCGTCAGACCCATCCGTCCCGCTACGCGAAGATGCTTATTCATGCCTATTATCTCCCTGTTTCGCGGACAATGAACGCTAGCCCCGCGGGCGGCAGGGGTCAACCGTCGGCGTCAGGCGGGAGAGAGCGGCTATCTAGGCCGCGTGGGGGGCGGGCTCGGCGGTCAGCAGGGCGTAAAGGTCGCGGGCATTCTTGGCGGCGCGCAGCTTGTCGCATGCCGCGCCGTCGCGCAGCAGGCGCGAGACGCGGGCGAGCGCCTTCAAATGGTCGGCGCCCGCCGTCTCGGGCGCGAGCAGGAGGAAGACCAGGTCGACCTTCTGGTCGTCGATGGCATCGAAATCGATCGGCGTCTCCAGCCGGGCGAACAGCCCGTGGATGCGGTCGAGCCCGGCGAGCTTGCCGTGCGGGATGGCGATGCCGCGCCCGACGCCGGTGGTGCCCAGCCGCTCGCGCTCCAGGAGAACCTCGAAGATAGCGCGGTCGGGAAGGCCGGTCTCCGAAGCGGCGAGGCGCGCAAGCTCCTGCAGCGCCTGCTTCTTGCTGGTGGCGTTGAGGACGGGCACGACGGCTTCGGGCGACAATAGCTCGGCGATCTGCATGGCGAACACCTCACCCCCTCACGGGAAACGCTTCGCCGGCCGTGCGCTCTTGCGCTGTCCGACCGGCCCGGCCCCGCTCGCGGACGGCGCCTGCCGATGGGCGGGGGAAGCTAGTCGTGGGCTGGGGGCGAGTCAAGCGCGCCGACCGGCCCGGCGAACGCCTGTGCCGCGCGCATCAAGGCGCGGACAGGTACGTGAATTTCCCAATGGTTTCAATTCCTTGTGCGAGGCGGTCAAGGGCGCCGCGACCGCACGGCCCTTCAAGTGGGGGCTATTCGCTGAGTTGCAAGGACTTGTCGCGCCGGCGCTGGACCGACGAGGGAATCCGCATCGATTCCCGGTACTTGGCGACCGTACGCCGGGCGATGTCGATGCCCTTGTCGTGCAAAATTTCGACGATTCGGTCGTCCGACAGGACCCCGTCGGGCGTCTCGGCGGCGATCAGCGTCCTAATGCGGAAGCGGATCAATTCGGCGGCGTGCAGATTGCCCGCCTCGCCGTGGCTCAGCCCCGAGTTGAAGAAGTAGCGGAGCTCGTAAACGCCGCGCGGCGTCGCGATGAACTTGTTGTTGGTGACGCGGCTCACCGTCGATTCGTGCACCTGCACCACGTTCGCCACGTCGCGCAGGGTGAGCGGGCGCAAATGCTCGACGCCCTGCGAGAAGAACATGTCCTGCTGCTCGACGATATCGGTCGCGACCTTGAGGATGGTCTGGGCGCGCTGGTGCAGCGCCTTGACCAGCCAGCTTGCCGAGTGGAACCGGTCGACGATGTATTCCTTCTCGGCCGCCGAGCGCGCCTGCTTGGAGACGATCGCGAAGTAGCGCGTGTTGACCAGCACGCGCGGCAGCGTGTCGGCGTTCAGCTCGACGATCCAGCCGCCGCCCTGGCGTGGGCGCATGATGACGTCGGGCGTGACCGGCTGGGTCTCGATCGCATCGAACGCGGTCGCGGGCTTCGGGTTGAGCGAGCGGATCTCGGCGATCATCGCCGCGAGGCGCTCGGGCGCGACGCCGCACAGCTTCATCAGCGCCGGCAGCTCGCGCCGCGCCAGCATGTCCAGATGGGCGAGCAGCGTCTGCATCGGCGCGTCCAGACGGCCGCGGTCGCGCAGCTGCAGCGCCAGGCACTCGGCCAGGTCTCGCGCGAACACGCCGGGTGGGTCGAACTGCTGCACGCGGTCGAGCGTCGCCTCGACCCGGGCCAGGGGGCAGTTGAGGATCGACGCGACGGAGGCGAGGTCGGGTGACACGTAGCCCGCCTCGTCCATCGCCTCGAGCAAATGGAGCGCGATCATCCGATCGACGAAATCGTCGAGGTCGACGTTGATTTGGCCAAGCATGTGGTCGCGCAGGCTGGTCGCGCCGGCGAGCGTCCGCTCGGCGTCGCCCTCGACGCCCTGGATCCCGGTCAACTGACCCGCGCCGTCCGATCCTGCGCTCGACGCGCCGTCGCGGTCCCATTCGTTCTCGTAGTCGGCGTCGAGCCCGGCGTCGTCAGAGCCGGGCATCGCCTCGGCGGCGGCAAGCTCGACCGTGTCGGGCTGCGCCGGCTCGTCGTCGAACGCGGCGTCGGGCGCATCGTCCGCGGCCTCGGCGCCTTCGGTCTCGCCCGGCGTGTCGGAGTCCTCGCGCTCGAGGAGGGGATTCTGCTCGAGCTCCGCCTCGACGAAATCGGCCAACTCCAGGTTGGACATTTGCAGCAGCTTGATCGCCTGCTGCAATTGCGGCGTCATCACCAGCGTCTGCTGCTGGCGCAGGTCCAACCGTGGCGAGAGAGCCATTAATCCGTTGTCCTACAGGGGATTAGCCTACGTTAGAGGCTGAACCTTTCCCCAAGGTAAACACGCCTGACGTCCTCGTGCGCGACGATCTCCGCCGGTGCGCCCTCCATCAGCACCAGCCCGTCATGCAAGATGTAAGCACGGTCCACGATTTCCAGGGTCTCGCGCACATTGTGATCGGTGATCAGGACGCCGATGCCGCGGTCCTTGAGGTGCGAGACAAGCTGGCGGATCTCGTTGACGGCGATCGGATCGATGCCGGCCAAGGGCTCGTCGAGCAGCATGAAGGCCGGCTGCGCGGCCAGAGCGCGCGCGATCTCGACGCGCCGCCGTTCGCCGCCCGACAGCGCGACGGCCGGCGTGCGGCGGAGGTGCGAGATCGAGAACTCGGCCAGCAGCTCCTCCAGCAGGGCCTCGCGCCGCTCCGGGGCGGCATGCGCCACCTCCAGCACCGCGCGGATGTTGTTCTCGACGCTGAGCCCGCGGAAGATCGACGCCTCCTGCGGCAGGTAGCCGATGCCCATGCGGGCGCGGCGATACATCGGGAGCTCGGTGATGTCGTGCCCGTCGACCGTGATCGTGCCCTGGTCGGGCGCAACGAGCCCTGTGATGAGGTAGAAGCAGGTCGTCTTGCCGGCGCCGTTGGGGCCGAGAAGTCCCACCGCCTCGCCCCGGCGGACCGACAGGCTCACGTCGCGCAGGACCGGGCGGCGCTTGAACCGCTTTCCCAGGTTCCGCGCGACCAGCCCGTCGTTCCGGGCGACCAGGCGGGGCCCCGTGGCGCTGCGGGCGGGGCCGGGCGCGGTGACGTCCGCGCTCACCTTGCGCCTCCCGTCGTTTTCTCCTTCTTCTCGGGGACCAGGATGCCGTGCACCGGCTCGCCCGGCGCGCTCAGAAGACGGCTCTTCCCGGTGTTCAAATCCACGACGGCGCGCTCCCCGTTGAGCTGGTTTTGCCCCCGGGTAATCTTAACCGATCCGGTTAACGTCGCGATACCGGTTTGCAGGTTGTAGACGCCGCGCCTGGCCCGCGCGATCTCGCCCGGCTGCGATACCACCACGTTGTCGAACGCGTCGATGCGGGTGATCCGGTCCTGACCGTGGGTATCCTTGGCGAGGTGCGCCGTCAGAACGTCGGCCGAGACCCTCTGGTCGCCGCGCACCGCCCTTGCGTCGCCGCGCGCCACCAAGAGGTTCCGGTCGCTCCAGAACTCGAGCGAATCCCGCGCCGTGATCCGGTCGGTCTTGGTCACCAGCACAGGATGGCCGGTGAGCACCAGGATCCCCTTGACCACGTCATAGACCGCCTTGGTGCCGGTGGCGGTACCGCTGGGCGAGGTGAGGCGCACATGCCCATCGGCGTCGATGCGGGTGATCTTGGTCGCCTTGCCCTCGCTCTCGCCCCCGCCCCCGCCCCCGCCCTTGCCGCCGGCGTAATAGGCGGTCAGCACGTCGGCGTGCACCGCCGAGTCGCCTTGCGCGGCGCGGGCGTGGCCGCGCGCGACATAGGCCTGGGCCTTCTGCTGCCACTCGATGCCGTTGTCGGCAGTGATCTCGATCGGCGCCTTCAACTCGGCGTTGCCGGGCAGGGTGACCTGTGCCGCGGCGGGGACGGCCCGACACGCGGCGAGGGCGGCAAGGGCGTAGGCGGCGACCCAGCGGCGCGGCCGCGTCATCCGCGATTGGCCCCGGGGACGAGCACGAGCTTCGCCTTGCCGGTGAACAGGATGCGCTTGCCGCCGTCGAGGATGCGGAAGCCCGCGGCGTCGAGCGCGCCCGTCGGGCCGTGACCGTGCACAGGCTGGTCGCCCGCGGCGGTGCCGTTCTTAAGGTCGACCGTGGCCGACAGCGTGTGCATCTCGAAGCCGGTGTCGTGGAACAGGTCGACCTGGCCGTCGAGCTGCAGCACCTCGTCGGTCTTGGTGTAGGTGCCCTGGTTCGCCGACGCCGCGACCCAGGCTCCGTCGGACAGGGTGATGTCGGCCTTGGGGTGGGCGAGGTCCACCACGCCCGGCCGCTCGTCGGTCTGCGCGGCCGTATCCGCGGTCACCGTGTAGGGGCGGTTCCGGCGGTCGACGCCGGTGAAGCGCGCGTTCGAAAGATGCTGTCCGCCGGAGAACGGCAGCTTCAGCCTGGCGATCTCGATACGGAACCCTTCGCGCACGCCATGGAACTGCGGCCAGGCGACGACCAGCGCCACCAGAACGGCTGCCACCGACGGCAGCACGATGCGCATCAGCCCGACGAAGCGCGAGTACCGCTTGCCGCCGTGGCGCAGGCGCAAACTGTGCTCTTGGTGCGCCGGTTCGGGTCGGTCCTCCGCCATCGCCCCCTCAGGCCACGCCCGCCCGCAGGCAGTCATGGATGTGCAGGATGCCGGTCGGTCGGCCGCCCTCGACCACGAACAGGCTTGTGATCTTCTTCTCGTTCATGATCCGCAGCGCCTGGGCGGCCAGCAGCTCGGGCGCAACGCTGCGCGGCCGGGGCGTCATCACCTCTCCCGCGCGCCGGCCGATCAGCCCGTCGCCCATGTGGCGGCGCAGGTCACCGTCGGTGATGATGCCGGCGAGCTTGCCCGCGCCGTCGACGATGCCGACGCAGCCGAAGCTCTTCGCCGTCATGGTGACCAGCACGTCCGACATCGGCGTATCGAGTGCGACCAGCGGCGTTTCCTTGCCGGCATGCATGATGTCGGAGACCTTGATGAATCGCCGTCCGAGCTGGCCGCCCGGATGCAGCGCCTGAAAGTCGTCGGCCTTGAAGCCGTGGCGCTGCAGGAGTGCGACGGCGATGGCGTCGCCCAGCACCATCATCGCCGTGGTCGACGAGGTCGGCGCGAGGTCGAGCGGGCAGGCCTCGCGCACACCCGAGAGCACCAGCGACACATCGGCGGCGCGGGCGAGCGCACTCTTCGCCTTGCCGGTGACAGCGATCAGCTTGATGGCGTGGCGGCGGGTGTGGGCGACGATGTCGGAGAGCTCCGGCGTCTCGCCCGAGTTGGAGAGCGCGATCACGCAGTCTTCGGCGGTGATCATGCCGAGGTCGCCGTGGCTCGCCTCGCCGGGGTGGACGTAGAGCGCCGGCGTGCCGGTCGAGGCGAGCGTCGCCGCCACCTTGCGCGCGACGTGGCCCGACTTGCCCATGCCGGTGACCACCACCCGCCCCCGGGTCTGCGACAGCACGTCGAGCGCGGCGACGAAGGCGCCGTCGAGCGAAGCGGCCAGCCGCTTCAGCCCTTCGATCTCGATCTCGACGACGCGCAGCGCCTCGGCGATGTCCGGATCGGGCGCCGTATCCTTGGAAAGGGGCTTCATGGCCTCCTGAGGCGTTCGATTTGGGCCGCGCCGTGCGCTGTCGCGGCGCGGTCACTATGAGCCGCCGCCCCGAGTCCGTCAATTGTTGCGGGGATTCAAGGCGGTGGGCCTACCGCCCCGCCTTCCCGCTCTCCAGCGCGGCGGGCACGCCGGCCTTCTTGAGGGCGGCGGCCTGGCGCCTGGCGAGCGCGGCGGTATCGAAGTTCCGCGTCAGCTCGTGGAACAGGCGGTGCCAGTTGATCTCGGCCGAGAGGTGCATGAACACCGAGCCGAGCCCGATGGCCGCGCGGTCCATCAGCACGAACTCTCGAGGGGGCGTCACCCCGCCCAGCTCGTGCAGCTTGCGGTGGACGCGCCCGGCGACCTCGGCGCCGTACATGCCCTCCTTGTCCTGGATCGGCCGGCGGCGGTTCTCGAGGAGCGGGCCGTACAGGAACTCCGCCCACATGTTGAGGATCTCGATCATCTCGCGCGACAGGTTCTTGAAGCCCCAGGTCTCGTAGGCGTGGACGGCCAGGTCGGGATCGCCCCGGTCGAGCGCGTTGTAGAGGTCGATCACCCCCTGGACGAAGGGCGGCGGGAAGACGCGGATGCAGCCGAAATCGATCAAATTCACCGCGCCGTCCGCCGTCACCGAATAGTTGCCGAGGTGCGGGTCGCCGTGGATTACGCCGTAATTGTAGAAGGGCACGTACCAGGCGCGGAACATGTTGTGGGCGACGCGGTTGCGGAAGGCCTGCGGCGCGTCCTTCACCTCGAGCATCCGCTTGCCTTCGAGCCACGTCATGGTGAGGAGGCGGCGGGTGGACAGCTCCGGCACCGGTTCGGGCACGTGGACGCCCTTCTCCTTCGCCAGCATGTCGCGGTAGAGCGCCATGTGCTTCGCCTCGCGCTCGTAATCGAGCTCTTCGCGCAGCCGGTCGGCGATCTCGGCGTGGATCTGCGAGGGGTCGATCGCCTTGTCGTAGCGGCGATAGAGCGAAAAGATCAGGCGGAGCTGCCGCAAGTCGGCCTCCACCGCCGAACCCATGTTGGGGTATTGCAGCTTGCAGGCGAGCGCGCGCCCGTCGCGGCCTGTGGCCTTGTGCACCTGGCCGAGCGAGGCGGCGGCCGCAGCGACGCGGTCGAAGCTCTTGAACCTCTTCTCCCAGTCCGGCCCCAGCTCGGCCGCCATGCGTCGGCGGACGAACAGCCACCCCATCGCCGGCGCGTTGGACTGAAGCTGGCTGAGCTCGGCCGTGTACTCGGCGGGCAGCATGTCGGGCACGGTCGACATGATCTGCGCCACCTTCATCAGCGGTCCCTTGAGCCCGCCGAGCGCGGCGCGCAAATCGGCGGCGTTCCTCTGGCGGTCGGCCGGCCGGCCGAGATAGCGCTCGCCCGCGAGCCGTGCGGCAATGCCGCCGACCGCGGTGCCGACGCGGGCATAGCGGCCGAGCCGTCCGGTCAGTCGGTCGTCGTCCGCGTCGCTGCGCGGCGGGCGTGTATCGCGCGCGGGCACTAGGGGAGGGACTCCAGCTCGTCGATCAGCCCCTCGATCACATCGAGCCCGCGCGACCAGAAAGCGGGGTCCGACGCGTCGAGCCCGAAGGGCGCCAGCAGCTCCTTGTGGCGCAGCGTGCCGCCGGCGCGCAGCATGTCGAGGTACTTGGCGGCGAACCCCTCGTGCGCCTCGGCGTAGAGCGCATAGAGCGAGTTCACCAGGCAGTCCCCGAACGCGTAGGCGTAGACGTAGAACGGCGCGTGGATGAAGTGCGGGATGTAGGTCCAATAGGTGCGGTAGTCGTCGTCGAACCGGATGGCGGGGCCCAGGCTCTCGCCCTGCACCCCCATCCAGACCGCGCAGATATCGTCGGCCGTCAGCTCGCCCGCGCGGCGCTTCTCGTGCACCTGCGATTCGAAATTGTAGAAGGCGACCTGGCGGATCACCGTGTTGATCATGTCCTCGACCTTGGAGGCGAGCATGACCTTGCGCTGAGCGAGGTCGGTCTCGGCGGCGAGCAGCGCGCGGAACGTCAGCATCTCGCCGAAGACCGAGGCGGTCTCGGCCAGGGTCAGCGGCGTCTGCGACATGAGCTGGCCGCGCGGCGCCGCCAGCACCTGGTGCACGCCGTGGCCCAGCTCGTGGGCTAGGGTCATCACATCGCGCACCCGCCCCTGGTAGTTGAGCAGCAGATAGGGGTGCGCCGACGGCACGGTCGGGTGGGCGAACGCACCCGACGCCTTGCCCGGCCGCGCCGGCGCGTCGATCCATGCGTTGTCGAAAAAGCGCCGTCCGACTTCGGCCATCTCCGGCGCGAAGCCCGCATAGGCGCCGAGCACGATGTCGCGCGCCCGCTCCCACGGCACGACGCGGTTCGCGCCCTCGGGCAAAGGCGCGTTGCGGTCCCAGTAGTCGAGCGCGTCCTGGCCGAACCACTTCGCCTTCATCCGGTAGTAGCGGTGCGCGAGGCGCGGGAAGGCCGCGCGCACCGCGGCGACCAGCGCGTCCACCACCTCGTCCTCGACCAGGTTCGCGAGGTTGCGCGCCGATTGCGGGCGCGGGTAATGGCGCCAGCGGTCCTCGATCTCCTTATCCTTGGCCAGCGTATTGGTGATGTGAGCGAACAGGCGCAGATTCTTCGCGAACACCGCGCCGAGCGCCTTGGCCGCCGCCTTGCGCTTCTTCGCATCGGGCTCCGACATCAAATGCAGCGTCTCGGCGACCGTCAGCTCCTTGCCGTCGACGGTGAAGCGCAAAGCCGCCTCGGTCTCGTCGAACAGCCGCACCCAGGCGGCCCGTCCCGACACGTTCTTCTCGTGCAGCAGGCGCTCCAGGTCCTCCGTGAGCTCGTGCGGGCGGAAGGCGCGCGTGTCGCGCAGCCATGGCGCGTAATGGGCGAGCGCCGGATCGGCGAGGCGCGCATCGAGCTCTGCGTCCTCGATCTTGTTGATCTCGAGGGTGAAGAAGATGAGTTCGGACGAGATGGCGTTCACCCGCTCGCTCACCGTCTGGTAGAATCGGCCGATCTCGGGGCTCGACACGTCGCCGGAGTGCAGGAGGCCCGCGAAGCTCGCGAGGCGCGACAGCGTCTCGTCGATCGCCTCGAACCGCGCGACGGCCTGCGCCAGCGCCGCGCCGTCCAGCCCCGCCACCTTGCCGCGATAGGTCTCGCGGAACGACGCCGCTTCGCGCGCCATGCGGTCGAGGTCGGCCTCGACTTCGGGGCTCGACGCGCCGGGATACAGATCCGCCAGGTCCCACTCCGGCAGCGCGCCGAGGTCGCGGGGCTTGGCAGCGGACTTGGCCATAGGTGACTCCTCGTTCCTGCCGAGGATATAAGAAACCGCACGCCCTACGCCAACGCCGCGGCGCTCAACGACGGACACATGCCGAACGAACCCTGGCCGAGCCTTCCCGCCCTGTTCTTCGCCCGGGCGGCGGCGGAGGGCGATGCGCCCTTCCTGTGGGCCAAGACGAAAGGCGAATTCCGCGCGACGAGCTGGCGGGAAGCGGCCGCGCAGGCGGCGTCGCTGGCGGCGGCGCTCCGCGCGCTCGGCGTGGCGAAGGGCGACCGGATCGCGCTCGTTTCCGAGAACCGGCCGGAATGGCCGATCGCCGACCTCGCCATCATGACGGCGGGCGCGATCACCGTGCCCGGCTACACCACCAACGGGCCGGACGATCACCGCTACCTGCTGGGCCATTCGGGCGCGAAGGGCGTGATCGTCTCCGGCGGCGCGCTGGCGCGGCGCCTCGCCCCGGCGCTGGCCGAGGCGACCGAGGCCGGGTTCGTCATGTTCATCCATGACGACGCCGTCCCCGCGCTGCCGCAGCACGTGGCGGTGCACCGCTGGACAGAGCTGATCGTCGCCCACGAAGCCGCGCCCGATGCGGGCCAGGAGATGGCCACACCGCTTGCCCGCAGTGACACGGCCTGCCTGATTTACACCTCGGGCACCGGCGGGCGGCCCAAGGGCGTGATGCTGAGCCACGGCGCGGTGCTCGCGAACTGCGATGGCGCGCGCCAGGCATTGCAATCCATCATCCAAGGGCGCGAGCGCTTCCTGTCATTCCTGCCGCTGTCGCACAGCTACGAGCACACGGCGGGACAGTTCTTCCCCATCCTGATCGGGGCGGAGATCTTCTTCACCGACGCCGAGTCCCTCACCGCCGACCTTGTAGCGGTGCGCCCGACCATCATGACCGCCGTGCCGCGCCTCTACGAGGTGATGCACGACCGCATCCGCCGCGCCGTCGCGAAGAAGGGCGGCGTCTCGGCGCGGCTGTTCGACCTTGCGGTCAGGCTGGGTACGGCGCGCTATCACAACGGAGGGCTGGCGCCCGGCGCGCGGTTCATCGACCTTGCCTGCGAGGCGCTGGTCCGGCGCAAGGTGCGCGCCGGCTTCGGCGGCAGGCTGAAGGCGCTGGTCTCGGGCGGCGCGCCGCTCAACCCCGAGATCGGCGTGTTCTTCACCGCGCTGGGGCTCCGCATCCTGCAGGGGTACGGCCAGACCGAGTCGGCGCCGGTGATCAGCGTCAACCGGCCGGGCGCGAACCGGATGGAGACGGTCGGCACGCCGCTCGACGGCGTCGAGGTCAGGATCGCCGAGGACGGCGAGATTTTGGTCCGCGGCGAGCTAGTGATGCAGGGCTACTGGAACGACCCGGCGGCCACGGCGCAGGCGATCCGAGACGGGTGGCTGCACACCGGCGACGTCGGTGTATTCGAGCCGGACGGCCATCTCCGCATCACCGACCGCAAGAAGGACATCATCGTGCTCTCGGGCGGCGACAACGTGGCGCCGCAGCGTGTCGAGGGGCTGCTCACCCTGGAGCCCGAGATCGCCCAGGCTGTGGTCTATGGCGACAAGCGCCCCCACGTCGTCGCGCTGATCGCGCCAGACCACCGCTTCGCGGCCGAATGGGCGCGGGCGCATGGCGGCGCGCGCGAGGTCGTCCAACTGATCGAGGAGCCCGCCTTCCGCGAACTGATCGCCGCCGCCGTCGAGCGGGTGAACCGCGCGCTTTCGCCCATCGAGCGGGTAAGGCGCTTTGCGCTGACCGCCGACGGGTTTAGCATCGAGAACGGCATGATGACGCCGACGCTGAAGCCGCGCCGCGCGGTCATCGTCGCGCGCTACGGCCCCACCTTCGAGGGGCTTTACGGCGGCTGAAAGGGAGAGCACATGGCAGGCAAGGAAATCGCGCTGATCGTCGGCGTCGGGCCCAACCTCTCGGCTTCGATCGCCCGCCTCTTCGCCAAGGACGGCATGTCCATCGCACTTGCCGCGCGCAACGCGGACAAGCTCGCCGACCTCGCGAAGGAGACGGGCGCGAAGTGCTACGCCTGCGACGCCACGAGCGCCGCCGACGTGGCGAAGCTCTACCAGTCGGTGGACAAGGATCTCGGCGCCCCCGACGTAGTGGTCTACAACTCGTCGGGCCGGGTGCGCGGGCCCATCGTCGAGTGCGATCCCGAGGCGGTGGAGAAGGCCGTGCGCGTTACCGCATTCGGCGGGTTCCTGGTCGCACGCGAGGCGGCGGCGCGCATGCTGAAGCGCGGCTCGGGCACGATCCTGTTCACCGGCGCGTCGGCCAGCGTCAAGGGATATGCCAACTCCTCGGTGTTCGCGATGGGCAAGTTCGGGCTCAGGGGCCTCGCCCAGGCGCTCGCGCGCGAGCTGCACCCGCAGAACGTCCATGTCGGCCATGTCGTGATCGACGGCGGCATCTCGAAGGACGGCGCGAACCGGCCGGGCGCGACCGACCGCGGCCCGGACGGGTGGCTACATCCCGACGAGATCGCCAAGGCCTACCTCGCCCTCCACCGCCAGCACCGCTCCACCTGGGCGTGGGAGATCGAGCTCCGGCCCTGGGTGGAGAAGTTTTGAGCCGGCGGCGCGGTCAGAAGGGCAGCTTCATCCCCGGCGGCAGTTCGAGGCCGCCGGTGATCTTGGACATCTCCTCGGCCATATGCGCCTCGACCTTGGACTTGGCGTCGTTATAGGCGGCGACGATCAGATCCTCCGCCATCTCGGCGTCGGCCGACTCGAACAGCTTGGGGTCGAGCTTCACCTTCTTCATCTCGCCCTTGCCGTTGAGCGTGACCGAGACCATCCCGCCTCCAGACACGCCGCCGAGCTCGACGCCGGCAAGCTTCTCCTGCATCTCCTGCAGGCGGTTCTGCATCTCCTGCGCCTGCTTCATCATCTGGCCGAGATTTTTCATGACTCCTCGTCTCCTTCGGGCGGCAGGGCATCGTCGGGGGGCGGCGGGGCTGCGTCGGGATCGGGGGCGGCGGCTTCGCGCACGGCCTCGACGGTAGCGCCGGGGAAGCTTTCCATCGCGGCCTTGACCAGCGGATGGTCGAGCGCGGCGGCGCGGCGCTGCGCATGCGCCGCCTCGCGCTGCGCCGCCAGGGTGGGCGCGCCCAGGTCGTTCGAGACGCTGACGGCCCAGCGCCTTCCGGTCCAGGCGCCCAGCAGCTCGCCGACGCGGTTGGCGAGGTTGGCCGGCGCGGCCGGGGTCGGGCGCAGCTCGATGCGGCCGGGCTCGAAGCGCACCAGGTGCACGTCGTTGATGAGGTGGGCGCGGAGGATGCCCTCACGCTTGTCGCCGAACAGGCTCACTACCTCGTCGAAGCTGGTCGGGCCGGGCAGCGGCGCGGTCTCGGGCGCGGCGGCGGGGACCGGCTCGCGGCGGAGCGCGGTCGCACCGCCGTCGCCCGTGGGGCCGCGCGCGGCGCGCGCACCGGGCGGCGGCGAAGGCGGGCCGGACGGGGCAGGCGCGGCCTCCAGTTTCGCCACGATCTCCGCCGGGTTCGGCAGATCGGCCGCATAGGCGAGCCGGGCCAGCACCATCTCGGCCGCGCCGATGTCCGATGGCGCGGTGCGCACCTCGGTGAGCCCCTTCAGCAGCATCTGCCAGGCGCGGGTCAGCACGGGCATCGCGAGCGCCTCGGCCATCTCGCGCGCCCGCGCCCGCTCGGTGTCCGCGACGCCGGCCTCGTCGGCCGTCGCCGGCAGGATCTTGATGCGGGTGAGGAAGTGGAGGAGCTCCAGCAGATCCTCGAGCACGATGGCCGGGTCGGCGCCGGCGACGTGCAACTCGCCCAGTATGTCGAGCGCGGCGCCAGCTTCGCCCTTCATCAGCGCGTCGAGCAGGTCGTAGGTGCGCGCCCCGTCGGCGAGGCCCAGCATGTCGCGCACCTGGGTCTCGTCAACCGTGTCGCCGGCATGGGCGATCGCCTGGTCGAGCAGCGACAGCCCGTCGCGCACCGAGCCGTCGGCAGCGCGCGCGATCAGCCGCAGCGCCGGGGGCGAGACGGTCGCGCCCTCCGCCTCGGCGACGCGCGCGAAATGGGCGATCAGCGTCTCGGCGTCGACGCGGCGCAAATCGAAGCGCTGGCAGCGCGACAGCACGGTCACCGGTACCTTGCGGATCTCGGTCGTGGCGAACACGAACTTCACATGCTCGGGCGGCTCCTCCAGCGTCTTGAGCAACGCGTTGAACGCGTTGCGCGACAGCATGTGGACCTCGTCGATGATGTAGACCTTGTAGCGCGCCGTCGCCGGGCGGTAGCGCACGCCGTCGATCAGCTCGCGGATGTCGTCGACGCCGGTGCGCGACGCGGCGTCCATCTCCAAGACGTCGACGTGGCGGTCCTCGGCGATGGCGCGGCAATGCGCGCACACACCGCAGGGATCGGCGGTCGGCCCGCCCGTGCCGTCCGGCCCGACGCAGTTCAGCGCCTTGGCGATGATGCGCGCCGTCGTCGTCTTGCCCACGCCGCGCACGCCGGTGAGGATGTAGGCGTGCGCCAGCCGGCTCGACGCGATGGCGTTGCGCAGCGTGCGCACCATCGCGTCCTGGCCGATCACCTCGGCGAAGTTGGCCGGGCGGTATTTGCGCGCCAGGACGCGATAGGGCTGTGGCGAATCGGACATCTCGGCCCTTCGGTTGGCGCGAGCGAAGAGGGCAGGAGGCTGGCCAGGCGACCCGGAAACATCCCGTTACGGCTGCTTCCTTCCGGACCTGACCGGGTTGGCGGGCGCATCCGTCCGCGGCCAACCTCCCGCGTTCAATATATAGACTCCGGCGCGGCGGCCCAAGGGGCGAGCGGCGCTTGCAACAATTCCGTTTCGAGAATCGACACCGGCTGGTACCAACCCCCAATTGTCATCCTGGCCGAGCCGCGCTTGCGGCGAGAGCCGGGACCCATCTTCCCGCATCACGGATCCTTGCGAGATGGGCCCCGGCTCGGTTCGCCGCGCTCGCCGTCCGGGGTGACAGGTGGTGAGCGGCATGACCTCACTCTACAGGATCGCGCGGCCGATGCTGTTCGCGCTCGACGCCGAGCGGGCCCACCGGCTCGCCGTGTGGGCGCTGGCGAACCGACTGGTGGCGGCATCGCGCGCGCCCGACCCGCCGGCGCTCGCGATCCGCGCGTTCGGGCGCGATTTCCCCAACCCTATCGGGCTCGCCGCCGGGTTCGACAAGGACGCGCGGGCCATGCGGGGCGCGCTGGCGCTCGGCTTCGGCTTCGTCGAGGCCGGCACGGTGACGCCCTTGCCCCAGCCCGGCAACCCGAAGCCGCGCCTGTTCCGCTTGGCGGAGGACGCGGCGGTCATCAACCGGCTGGGGTTCAACAGCCGCGGGCTCGATTCGTTCGCGGAGAGGATCACGCGGCGGCCACCGGGCATCGTCGGCGCCAATGTGGGCCGCAACAAGGAGACGGCGGACGAGGCGGCGGATTTCGAAATGGGCGTCGAACGCCTCGCGCCGCTCGCCGATTACATCACAGTCAATATTTCGTCCCCCAATACGCCCGGCCTGCGCGATCTGCAGCGCGCCGAGGCGCTGGCGGCTCTGCTCGACCGGCTGAAGGCGGCGCGCGCGCGCTCCGGCGCGAACCCGCCGCTGCTGGTCAAGGTCGCACCCGACCTCGACGCGGACGGACGCCGCGCGGTAGCCGAGGTGGCGCTCGCCGCCGGCATCGACGGGCTGATCGTCGGCAACACCACGACGGCGCGGCCGGCGGGGCTGCGCTCGCGCCAGAAGGACGAGGCGGGCGGGCTGTCGGGGAAGCCCTTGATGTCGCCGTCGACGGTGGCGCTTGCCGATTTCCGGCGGCTGGCCGAGGGAAAGCTCCTGCTGGTCGGCTGCGGCGGAGTGGCGTCGGGCGCGGACGCCTACGCCAAGATCCGGGCGGGCGCGTCGCTGGTGCAGCTCTACACCGCCTTGGTGTTCGAGGGACCGGCGCTTATCGCCCGCATCAAGCGCCAGCTCGCCGCCTGCCTCGCGCGCGACGGCTTCGCCACGGTGGTCCAGGCGGTCGGCGCCGACGCGCAAAGCTGATCCCTGTGATCGAGGTTTGGGATTCGCCGCCCCCTCGTGTAAGATGGGACATGGACATCCCCGAAGCCTTGGCATTCGACGACGTGCTGCTGGAGCCGGCGTTTTCCGCCGTTCTTCCGGCCGAGGTCGACGTCTCGACGAGTTCTCACTCGCGACATCCGGCTCAACATCCCGATCCTCAGCTCGGCCATGGACACCGTGACCGAGTCCGCGCTCGCCATCGCGCTGGCGCAGGAGGGCGGGCTCGGCGTCATCCACAAGAATCTCGATGCCAAGGCGCAGGCCGACGAGGTGCGCAAGGTCAAGAAGTTCGAGTCGGGCATGGTGGTCAACCCGGTGACGATCGGGCCCGACCAGACGCTGGCCGAGGCGCTGGCGCTGATGGCGCACCACAAGATCTCCGGCATCCCGGTGGTCGAGCTGGCGTCGCCGCCCAACGGCAAGGGCAAGCTGGTCGGAATCCTCACCAACCGCGACGTGCGCTTCGCCACCAACACGCGCCAGAAGGTGCGCGATCTGATGACGCGCGAACGGCTTATCACCGTGCGCGACGGCGTCGGCCAGGAGGAGGCGAAGCGCCTTCTCCACCAGCACCGGATCGAGAAGCTGCTGGTCGTCGACGACGTGTTCCGCTGTATCGGACTGATCACGGTGAAGGACATCGAGAAGGCGCAGCTTCACCCGCGCGCCTGCAAGGACGACCAGGGCAGGCTGCGCACCGCCGCCGCGGTCGGCGTCGGGCCGGACGGGCTCGCCCGCGCCGAGGCGCTGTTGGATGCCGAGGCCGACGTCATCGTGGTCGACACCGCGCACGGACATTCCTCGCGCGTGATCGAGGCAGTGCGCGCAGTGAAGAAGCTTTCCAACCGCGCGACGGTGATCGGCGGCAACGTGGCGACGGCCGACGGCGCCAAGGCGCTGATCGACGCCGGCGCCGACGCGGTGAAGATCGGCATCGGGCCGGGCTCGATCTGCACCACGCGCATCGTGGCGGGAGTCGGCGTGCCGCAGTTCTCGGCGATTCTCGAAGCCGCCGAAGCCAGCCACAAGGCGGGCATTCCGGCCATCGCCGACGGCGGTGTGAAATATTCCGGTGACATGGCAAAGGCGGTGGCGGCCGGCGCCGACTGCGTCATGATCGGGTCGCTGTTCGCCGGCACCGACGAGGCGCCGGGCGAGGTGCTGCTCTACCAGGGCCGGTCCTACAAGACCTATCGCGGCATGGGCTCGCTCGGCGCGATGGCGCGCGGCTCGGCCGACCGCTACTTCCAGGAAGAGGTGACGAACGAGCTGAAGCTGGTGCCGGAAGGCGTCGAGGGGCGCGTGCCGTTCAAGGGTCCGCTCGGCCCGGTGGTGCACCAGCTCGTCGGCGGGCTGCGCGCCGCCATGGGCTACACGGGCAACGGCTCGATCGCCGAGATGCAGAAGAACTGCCGGTTCCGTCGCGCCACCGGCGCCGGCATGCGCGAAAGCCACGTGCACGACGTGGTCATCACCCGCGAGGCGCCCAACTACCGGCCGACCGAATAGGACCCGCGCCCGTGACCGTCGTCATCCGCCCCGCCCGCAAGGAAGACGCCGCCGCCATCGCCCGCATCTATGTCGATAGCTGGCGCTCGACCTATGCGGGGCTGCTGCCCGACAAGCTGCTGCTGCGCATGAACGTGGCCGACCACGAGGCGCGCTGGTGGCGCCAGGTGCTGGCGCGCTTCCGCCGCAACCATTTCGTCTACGTCGCCGAGACCGAGGCGGACGGCGTGGTGGGGTTCGGCTCGGGCGGGCCGTCGCGCGAGCGGGGCCTGCCCTATCGCGGCGAGATCTACACGCTCTATGTCGGCGACGAATTCCACGGTATGGGCATCGGCCGCAAGCTGTTCCAGGCGCTGGCCGAACGGTGCCTGCGCGAATACGACCGCACCCTGATCGTCTGGGTGCTGGCCGGCAACCCGTCGCGCTTCTTCTACCAGGCGTTGGGCGGCAAGTCGGTGGCGCGCCGGCCCTCGACCATGGGCGGCGCGAAGATCGAGGAGCTCGCCTACGGCTGGGACGACGTGCGCGCGCTGGTCGCGCTCGGCCGCTCCGGCAACGGGTGATTCCGCCCGCGGCATGACCGACATCGCCACCGAGACCGTCCTGATCCTCGATTTCGGCTCGCAGGTGACGCAGCTCATCGCCCGGCGCGTGCGCGAGGCGGGTGTCTATTGCGAGATCCACCCGTTCGACAAGGGCGAGGCCGCGATCGAGAAGCTGCGGCCGCGCGCGATCATCCTGTCGGGCGGGCCGGCGACGGTGACGGCGAGCTTCACCCCGCGCGCGCCCAGGCGCGTGTTCGATCTCGGCGTGCCGGTGCTCGGCATCTGCTACGGCGAGCAGGCGATGTGCGACCAGCTCGGCGGCAAGGTGGAGCCGGCGACCCACCGCGAGTTCGGCCGCGCGACCGTCGAGGTCGCCGACGACTGCGCGCTCTTCGCGGGCGTGTGGGACAAGGGCGGCCGCCACCAGGTGTGGATGAGCCACGGCGACCGGGTGACGGCCATCCCGCCCGGCTTCCGCGCCGTGGCGGTGTCGGCGAACGCGCCCTTCGCCGGCATCGCCGACGACACGCGGCGGTTCTACGGCCTGCAATTCCACCCCGAGGTGATGCACACGCCGGACGGGGCGAAGCTCCTCGCCAACTTCGTGCACAAGGTCGCGGGCCTCACGGGCGACTGGACCATGGCCGCATTCCGCGAGCGCGAGATCGCCCGCGTCCGCGCACAGGTGGGCGGCGCGCGCGTGCTGCTGGGGCTTTCCGGCGGCGTCGATTCGTCCGTCACCGCGCTGCTGCTGCACGAGGCGATCGGCGATGCGCTCCTCTGCGTGTTCGTCGACACCGGGCTGATGCGCAAGGGCGAGGCAGCCGAGGTGGTCGCTCTGTTCCGCCACCACTACAACATCCCGCTGGTGCACCGCGACGCGGGCGATCTGTTTCTGCAGCGTCTCGCCGGCGTCGTCGACCCCGAGCACAAGCGCAAGACCATCGGCGCCACCTTCATCGAGGTGTTCGAGGAGGAGGCGGCCAGGGCCGGCGGCGCCGACTTCCTGGCCCAGGGCACGCTCTACCCCGACGTGATCGAATCGGTCTCGGTGGCGGGCGGGCCGTCGGCCACCATCAAGTCGCACCACAACGTCGGCGGCCTGCCCGAGCGGATGAACATGAAGCTCGTCGAGCCGCTGCGCGAGCTGTTCAAGGACGAGGTGCGCGCCCTCGGCCGCGAGCTCGGCCTCCCCGAGGCGATGGTCGGCCGCCATCCCTTCCCCGGGCCCGGCCTTGCCATCCGCGTGCCGGGCGAGGTGACGGAGGAGAAGCTCGCCATCCTGCGCGACGCCGACGCGATCTATATCGAGGAAATCCGGAAGGCCGGGCTCTACGACGCGATCTGGCAGGCCTTCGCCGTGCTGCTGCCGGTGCGCACCGTGGGGGTAATGGGCGACGAGCGCTCCTACGAGCATGTCTGCGCGCTGCGCGCCGTCACCTCGACCGACGGCATGACCGCCGACTGGTACCCCTTCCCGCACGAGTTCCTGGGCGCGACCGCGACCCGCATCATCAACGAGGTGAAGGGCGTCAACCGGGTGGTCTACGACGTGACGTCCAAGCCCCCCGGCACGATCGAGTGGGAATGATTTTGGCCCATCCGAGGCGGGCATGGCGCTGTCGTCATAGCGCGGTCTGTCGCCGTTGAGCGCATTCCTGGTGGCGAGCTTCGCGCCGTAGGCGGCCATATAGACGAACTCGTCGCGCCCAGTGACCTCGCCGGGCGCCTACCTATGGCCCCTTGCATTAGACGTCGAACGAACTTTCCATCCGTTCAACATTTCCACCAAGGAGACAAATGACCGAGGAGACAATTCACATGAAGGTAATCGTGGTAACGGACTAGGCCGCGGGACTGGCCGGGATGAAGCTGACCGAGCGGCCCGAGCCACCGGCAGCGATAAACGACGTCGTCGTTCAGGTTCATGCGTCGGGTTTCGTCTCGACTGAGATGGAGTGGCCCTCGACCTGGACCGATCGCCGCAACCGTGACCGAACACCGTCGATCCCCGGCCACGAGCTCGCCGGGGTGGTCACCGCTCTCGGCTACGGCACGACGGGCCTGTCGGTAGGACAGCGAGTGTTCGGCCTCGCCGACTGGCATCGCGACGGTACGCTGGCGGAATATGTAGCCATTGAGGCACGCAACCTCGCGCCGCTCCCGGGCGACGTCGATTTCACGGTGGGCGCGAGCCTGCCGATCTCAGGCCTCACCGCGTGGCAGGGACTGTTCCAGCATGGCCGCCTCCAGGCGGGGCAGAGCGTCCTGGCGCACGGCGCGGCAGGCGCAGTCGGTTCGATGGTGACGCAACTCGCGCGCGAGGCTGGCGCGTATGTCATCGGCACCGGACGCGCAGCCGACCGTCAGAAGGCCTTCGACTTCGGCGCGAAGGAGTTCGTCGACCTCGACAACGACGTGCTGAAAGACGTCGGCGTCGTCGATCTGGTGTTCGATGTCATCGGCGGCGACATCGGCAAGCGGTCCGCCCGGCTGATTCGAGCCGGAGGAACACTGGTGTCTGTCGTCGGGCCGCCCGTGCCGCGGCCCGACGACGGCCTGGCGGTCGACTTCGTTGTCGAGACCGATCGCGCCCAACTGAGCGAGATCGTCCAGCGGGTGCGGGACGGACGGCTGCGGACGAACATCGGCAACGTCTCGACCCTCGACGATGCCGTCGCCGCCTTGAACCCGACCGAGCGACGCAAGGTCAAGACGATCATCCGCGTTCGTCCGTGAGGGCTCGCGGAGGGCGAGCGGTTCTGCCTCGCACGGGAAACTCCGGGCGCGGCGGCATGACGCGGCGCGGACCGATCCCGCGTGCAGTAACCTTGCGTCTGACCGAGGCGTGATCCGGGAGGATGCGATGCGGCGATGGACGATGGCAATGGCGGCGGTCGCGATGGCGCTGACGCTCGCGCTGGGCGCTTGGCCGGCGGCGGCCAAGATCGTGCGGACCGAGATGTCGGGGCCGTACAAGATCGTGCTCAACGTGCTCGAGGCCGAGCCATTCTATACAGCCGCCGAAATCAAGGCGAAGCATATCAAGATGGGCATGCTGGTCGTCGGCGGCGCCGCGCCCGTGGCGATGCATGGGCCGGCCCATCCCAACCATCACCTGGTGGTGCATGTCTACGACAAGGACAACGGCACCGCGCGCACCGGAGCGAAGGTGACGCTGACCGTCGAGCGGCTCGACGCGAAGGGCAATGTCGAGGGCAAGCCGATCCGTGTGCCGGTGGTCGAGATGCAGATGGTGGGCAAGGGGCCGATCTCGACCCACTACGGCAACAACGTCTATCTGAAGCCCGGCACCTACCGCATCGTCGCGCATGTCGACGGCTACGACGCGACATACAAGATAAAGCTGTAGGCGCCGCACCGGTTGCGTCCGCCGAGCGCGCCGGGCAGGATGGCCGCGCGGCGCGGGAGGCGACCATCGAGACGCGAACAATTCCCAGGACCGGCGAGGCGATTCCCGCCATCGGGCTCGGCACGTGGAGCGTGTTCGACGTCGGGCGCGAGCGCACGGCCCAGCGCGCGGTGCTGGAGCGGCTCTATGCGGGCGGCGGGACGCTGGTGGATTCCTCGCCGATGTACGGGCGCGCCGAGGGCGTGGCCGGCGACCTGATCCGCGACCTGGACGCCCGCGCGCGCAGCTTCATCGCGACCAAGGTGTGGACCAGCGGCAAGGCCAAGGGCGTCGCCCAGATGGAGGCCTCGCTGCGCCTGTTTCACACCGACACGATCGATCTGATGCAGGTGCATAATCTGGTCGACTGGCGCACCCATCTCGACACGCTGGCCGGCTGGAAGAGGGACGGGCGCGTGCGCTATGTTGGCATCACCCACTATGTCGCGCGAGCGTTGCCCGACCTCGCCGAAATCATCGCGGCGGCGCCGGGCGAAATCGACTTCGTGCAGATGGCCTATTCGGTGACCGACCGCGCGCCGGAGAAGAGCTTCCTTGCGATGTGCGCCGCGAAGGGCATCGCCGTCCTGGTCAACAAGCCCTTGGACACCGGCGGGCTGATCTCGCGCCTTCGCCGCCGGAAGCTGCCCGACTGGGCAAGCGAGACCGGCTGCACGAGCTGGGCGCAGCTCTGCCTCAAATACGTCCTCGCGCACCCGGCCGTGACCTGCCTGATCCCGGCGACGGCGAACCCCGACCACATGGCGGACAACCTTGCCGCGGGCGAAGGCCCGCTGCCGGACGCGGCGATGCGCAAGCGAATCGTGGAGGCGGTGGAGGGGGCGTAGGGCGGCGCCGCACCTACTCCTTCAAATCCTCCCACAGCTCCTTCACCTTGGCGAAGAAGCCTTCGGATTCGGGGCTTGTGGACTTGCCGCCGCGGCCGTCCGATTTCTCGAACTCGTCGAGAAGCTCCTGCTGGCGCTTGGTGAGGTTCACCGGCGTCTCGACCTGCAGCTCGACGATTAGGTCGCCGCGCGCGGTCGAGCGCAGCACCGGCATGCCCTTCGCCTTGAGCCGCATCTTGTGGCCGGTCTGCACGCCGGCGGGCACGTTGAGCCGGGCGCGCGGGCCGTCGAGCGTCGGCACCTCGACCGTGCCGCCAAGCGCCGCGCGGGTCATCGGGATCGGCACGCGGCAGTGGAGCATTGCCCCGTCGCGCCGGAAAAAGGCGTGCGGGCGGATGGTGAGGAAGATGTAGAGGTCGCCGGGCGGCGCGCCCTGCACGCCGGCCTCGCCCTCGCCCGAAAGCCGTATGCGGGTGCCTTCCTCCACCCCCTTGGGGATGGAGACCGACAGCGTCTTCTCCTTGTGCACCCGGCCCGCGCCCGAGCAGGCGCGACACGGCTTGTCGATCACCCGGCCCGCGCCGTGGCAGGCGGGGCAAACGCGCTCGATTGTGAAGAAGCCCTGCTGGGCGCGCACCTTGCCGAGCCCGCGGCAGGTGGCGCAGTTGACCGGCTGGCTGCCCTCGGCCGCGCCAGTGCCGTGGCAGGTCTCGCACGCCACCAGCGTGGGCACGCGGATCTGCGCCTCCTTGCCGGCGAAGGCGTCCTCGAGCCTGATCTCCAGGTTGAAGCGCACGTCGGCGCCTCGCGCCGGACCGCGCCCACCGCCGCGCCGGCCGCCCATGAAGTCGCCGAACATCTCGTCGAAGATGTCGGCGAAGCCCGAGGCGTCGAACCCGCGCGCGCCCGCCCCGGCGCCGCCGAACCCGCCGCCCTCGAACGCGGCGTGGCCGAACTGGTCGTAGGCCGCGCGCTTCTGTTCGTCCTTCAGGCAGTCGTACGCTTCGTTGACGTCCTTGAACCTCTGCTCGGCGGTCCCATCGCCCGGATTGCGGTCCGGGTGGTACTGCATCGCGAGCTTGCGGAAGGCTTTCTTGATTTCGTCCGACGACGCGCCCCGCTTCACCCCCAGCACGTCGTAGTAGTCACGCTTGGCCATGCCTAACCGTCCCGATCATGCGGCGCCCCGGGGACTGCCCGGGGCGCCGATGCGCATGTCCTGCCCCCTGCGCAATCAGGCGGACTTGTCCTTCTTGTCGTCCTTGACTTCCTCGAACTCGGCGTCGACGACCGACTCGTCGGACCCGCCGCGGGCTGGGCCTTCGCCGGCCGCGCCTTGAGGCCCGGCCTCGCCGGCCGCCTCGGCCTGCTGGGCCTTGTAGACCGCCTCGCCGAGCTTCATCGCCGCCTGCGACAGGGCCTCGATCTTACTCTTCAACGGCTCGGGGTCCTCGCCCTCCATTGCCGTCCTGACGTCGGCGATGGCGGTTTCGATCGCCCGCCGGTCGTTGGCGTCGATCTTGTCGCCGTGCTCCTTCAGGTGCTTCTCGGTGGTGTAGACGAGCCCGTCGGCCTGGTTGTGCAACTCGACCTTCTCGCGCCGCTTCTTGTCGTCGGCGGCGTGCGATTCGGCCTCCTTCACCATGCGGTCGATGTCGGTGTCCGAGAGCCCGCCCGAGGCCTGGATGCGGATCTGCTGCTGCTTGCCGGTCGCCTTGTCGCGCGCCGAGACGTTGACGATGCCGTTGGCGTCGATGTCGAACGTGACCTCGATCTGCGGCACGCCGCGCGGCGCCGGCGGGATGCCCACCAGGTCGAACTGGCCGAGCAGCTTGTTGTCCGCCGCCATCTCGCGCTCGCCCTGGAAGACGCGGATGGTGACCGCGCCCTGGCTGTCCTCGGCGGTCGAGAACACCTGGCTCTTCTTGGTCGGGATGGTCGTGTTGCGGTCGATCAGCCGGGTGAACACGCCGCCCAGCGTCTCGATGCCGAGCGACAGCGGCGTCACGTCGAGCAGCAGCACGTCCTTCACGTCGCCCTTGAGGACGCCGGCCTGGATCGCCGCGCCGACCGCCACCACCTCGTCGGGGTTGACGCCCTTGTGCGGCTCCTTGCCGAAGATCTGCTTCACGGTCTCGATGACCTTGGGCATGCGGGTCATGCCGCCGACCAGGATCACCTCGTCGATTTCGGCGGCCGAAAGCCCCGCGTCCTTGATCGCCGCGCGGCACGGCCCGACCGTGCGCTGGACCAGCTCGTCGACCAGCGATTCGAGCTTGGAACGCGACAGCTTGATGTTGAGGTGCTTCGGCCCGTTCTGGTCGGCGGTGATGAAGGGCAGGTTCACCTCGGTCTGCATCGAGGACGACAGCTCGATCTTCGCCTTCTCCGCCGCCTCCTTGAGGCGCTGCAGCGCGAGCCGGTCGCTCCGGAGGTCGATGCCCTGCTCCTTCTTGAACTCGTCGGCCAGGTAATCGATGATCCGCGCGTCGAAGTCCTCGCCGCCGAGGAACGTGTCGCCGTTCGTCGACTTCACCTCGAACACGCCGTCGCCGATCTCGAGGATCGAGACGTCGAACGTGCCGCCGCCCAAATCGTACACCGCGATGGTGCCCGAGCCCTTCTTCTCCAGCCCGTAGGCGAGCGCGGCGGCCGTCGGCTCGTTGATGATGCGCAGGACCTCGAGCCCGGCGATCTTGCCGGCGTCCTTGGTGGCCTGGCGCTGGGAATCGTTGAAGTAGGCGGGGACCGTAATCACCGCCTCGGTCACCGTCTCGCCGAGATAGCGCTCGGCGGTCTCCTTCATCTTCTGCAGGATGAAGGCCGAGACCTGCGACGGCGAGTATTTCTTGCCCTTGATCTCGACCCAGGCATCGCCGTTGTCGCCCTTGACGATCTTGTAGGGGACCAGCCCCGTGTCCTTCTGGGTCATCGGGTCTTCGAAGGTACGCCCGATCAGGCGCTTCACGGCGAAGACCGTGTTCTCCGGGTTGGTCACCGCCTGGCGCTTCGCCGCCTGGCCGACCAGGCGCTCGCCGTCGTCGGTGAACGCCACCATCGAGGGCGTGGTGCGCGCGCCCTCCGCGTTCTCGATCACCTTGACGTCCGATCCTTCCATGATCGCGACGCACGAGTTCGTGGTGCCGAGATCGATACCAATCGCCTTAGCCATATCGTCCTCTCTTCCTGGCAGGACGCCCGAGCCCGTATCGGCACCCGGGAGCCCCCCAAAGTGGAATGCCGCGTGGCCTCACGCCCCGCTCATATAGTGTGACACAAAAGAGGCTACAACCGCTGCACGCCTTGGAATTCGGCAGTTTTTGCGGCGGGTGCGGGCGCGCCTAGCCGTCCTCGGCGAGGCGCAGCCCCATCTGCTGCCAGCGCTGGTGGGGATAGAAGAAGTTGCGGTAGGTGGTGCGGATATGGCCGGGGGGCGTGTAGCACGACCCGCCGCGCAGCACCTGCTGGTTGACCATGAACTTGCCGTTGTACTCGCCGACCGCACCGGCGGCCGGGCGGAAGCCGGGATAGGGCGCGTAGCCGGACGCGGTCCATTCCCACACGTCGCCGATCATCTGCGCGAGCCCGTCGTCCTCGGGCGCGGCGGCCGGATGCAGCCGGTCGGATGCCAAAAGGTTCGCGCCCACCTCGATGTCCCCGCCGGCGACGTTCGCCGCCGCGATCTCCCACTCCGCTTCGGTCGGCAGGCGCTTGCCGGCCCAGCGGGCATAGGCGTCGGCCTCGTAGTAGCTCACGTGGCTCACCGGCGCCGCGGAATCGAGCGGGCGGAGCCCGTCGAGGCCGAATTCGCGCCAGCCGTCGCCGTTCCGCCAGTAGAGCGGCGCTTTCCAGCCTTCCGTCTGCACCGTGGTCCAGCCGTCGGAGAGCCAGTGCGCCGCGGTGCGGTAGCCGCCGTCGGCGATGAACTCCAGCCACTCGCCATTGGTCACGGTGCGCGTCGCCAGGCGGAAATCCTCGACCAGCACGCGGTGACGCGGGCCCTCGTTGTCGAAGGCGAAGCCTTGCCCGTCATGGCCGACCTCGTAGACGCCGCCCGCGAATCCCACCCAACCGCAGGCGGGCGCGCGGTTGGCCGGCGCTGGCGCGCCCTGCGCGCGATAGGAAGGCGCGATCGGGTTGCACGAGAGCGCGTGCTCGATGTCGGTCAGCAGCAGCTCCTGGTGCTGCTGCTCGTGGTTGAGGCCGAGTTCGACCAGCGCGCCGGTGCGATCCCGACCGGCCTCGGCTGCGGTCTCGATCAGCCGGACCATCGCCCCGTCGACATGCGCGCGGTAGTCGAGGATCTCCGACAAAGGTGGGCGGGTGAGCAGGCCGCGCTTCGGCCGCGCGTGGCGCGGCCCGACGCCCTCGTAATACGAGTTGAACAGATACTCGTACGTGTCGCGGAACGGCGCGTAGCCGGCGAGGCCGGGCTTCAGCAGGAAGGTCTCGAAGAACCAGGTGACGTGGGCGAGGTGCCACTTGGTCGGGCTCGCATCGTCCATCGACTGGATCTGCTGGTCTTCGGGCGAGAGCGGCGCCGCCAGCCGCTCGGTCCAGCCGCGCACTTCGCGGTAGCGCGCGGCGAGCGCCTCGCGGTTACACGGGCCTTCGGACGTCTCCTTCGTCATCGCTATCCCCCGCGGAAATCCCGCCGGACCCTAGCAAACGCGGCAATGCGGGTCAAAACGGCCCCGGCCGGTGGAGGTTCAAGGCCAAAGAGGCGGGTCGGGAACCCGCCCCTGCACGAATCCATTGGGCCGCCTGTAGGGGCCGGTCCCCGGCCGGCCCTACGCCGTCGTGTCGACGTGCGAGGCGGCGTCGGGCGGCGGCTTGGCGATGCCGACGCGGGCGGGGCGCAGCAGCCGATCGTGGATCGTGTAGCCCGCCTCCATCACGTGGGCAACGGTGCCGGGCTCGAACTCGATGGTCGGCACCTCGAACATCGCCTCGTGCCTGTCGTGGTCGAACTTCTCGCCGGGCTGCGGATCGATCCGCTTGATGCCGTGGCGCTCGAGCGCCGCCAGGAGCTCGCGCTCGGTGAGCTTCACCCCCTCGACCAGCGCGTCGGCTGCGCCCTGCGCGCCGGCGGCGCTGGCGAGCGCGCGGTGCAGGTCCTCGGCGATCTTGACCATGTCGCGCGCGAAGGCGCTGACGGCATACTTCGCCGTATCCTCGCGCTCCTTCGCACCGCGGCGGCGCACGTTCTCGACCTCGGCGAGCGCACGCAGCAGCCGGTCGCGCAAATCGGCCGCCTCGGCCTGCGCCTCGGCCAGCGGGTCGGCGGCGGCCTCGGCCGGCGCCTCGGCGGACTCGCCGCCGCGGGGCGGGGCGTTGTCGCTTCGGCCCTCGTCCATGCGGTTCCGGTTTTCGTCGTCGTCCATGAATCCTCAGCCGATCAGACGTCCGATCACCTTGGCGGTGTAGTCCACCATGGGCACGATACGGGCGTAGTTGATGCGCGTCGGGCCGATCACGCCGATGGCCCCGACGATGTGGCCGGACGCGCCGGAATAGGGCGCGACGACCATCGAGCAGCCGGACAGGTTGAACAGCACGTTCTGGGCGCCGATGAAGATCTGCACCCCCTGGCCGGCTTGCGAGAGTTCCAGGAGGCGGACGGTCAGCTCCTTCGCCTCCAGCGCCTCGAACAGCGCGCGCACGCGCTCGAGGTCCTCGATCGCCTGGATCTCCTCGAGAAGGTGCGCCTGGCCGCGCACGATGAGAAGCCCGCCGCCGCCCTCGCCCGCGCGGGTGGCGAGCCCGGCCTCGACGAGCTTCCCGGTGATCGAGTTCGAGCTGCGCGCGGTGGGCGTCGAGCTCGGTGCGGATGAAGTCTTGCGCCTCGCCCATCGTGCGCCCGGCGATGCGCGCATTGAGATAGTTGGCGGCCTGGACGAGCGCCGAGTGCGGCGTGCCGAGCGGCACCGGGATGATGCGGTTCTCGACCAGCCCGTCCTCGGTGACCAGCACGACGATGGCGCGCCCGTCGCCGATATTGACGAACTCGATATGCTTGAGCGGCCGGTCGGTCTTGGGCGCGACGACGAGCCCGGCGCAGCGCGACAGGCCCGACAGCACGCTGGTCGCCTGCTCCAGCGCCTGGGCGAGGCTGGTCGACGCGCCGGCGCAGCGGCTCTCGATCGAGGCGCGGTCCTCTTCGTTCAGGTTGCCGAGCTCCAGCAACCCGTCGACGAACAGTCTCAGACCCGCCTCGGTCGGCAGTCGGCCGGCCGAGGTGTGCGGCGCGTAGAGGAGCCCCGCGTCCTCGAGGTCGGCCATCACGTTGCGGATCGTCGCCGGCGACAAAGCGAGCGACAGACGCTTCGCCAGCGTGCGCGAGCCCATCGGCTCGCCGGTCTCGACGTACGCGTCGACGATCTCGCGGAAGATGGCGCGCGACCGCTCGTTCAGCTCGCCGATGGTGCCGGGCGGAATGACATTCATGGTTTGTCCAGTCCGATCCGCGAATGTAGGTGCGCCCCCGGCCAGCGTCAACGCCGTGCGCTTTACGCGGCCGCGGGGCCGCGATAGCTTGCGGCCATGTCCAACCGCCCCTCCGGCCGCGCCGACGACGAGCTGCGCCCGATCCGCCTGGAGCCCGCCTTCTCGAAATACGCCGAGGGGTCGTGCATGGCGCGGTTCGGCGATACGCACGTCCTGTGCACCGCGACGGTCGAGACCTCGGTGCCGCCCTTCCTGCGCAACACCGGCCGCGGATGGGTGACGGCCGAATACGGCATGCTGCCGCGCGCGACCCACGAGCGCACCGCGCGCGAGGCGGCGCGCGGCAAGCAGGGCGGCCGTACGCTGGAAATCCAGCGGCTGGTCGGAAGAAGCCTGCGCGCCGTCACCGACCTCGCGGTGCTGGGCGAGCGCCAGGTGCGCATCGATTGCGACGTGATCCAGGCCGATGGCGGCACGCGCACCGCCTCGGTCACCGGCGGCTACGTCGCGCTCGCGCTCGCGGTGCGCAAGATGCTCGCCGGCAAGCTGATCGCGCGGAACCCGCTCTCCGGGTCGGTCGCGGCGGTGAGCTGCGGCCTCGTCGCCGGCACAGCGGTGCTCGACCTCGATTACCTGGAGGATTCGACCGCGCAGGCCGACGCCAACTTCGTGATGACCGGCCAGGGCGGGCTGGTGGAGGTGCAGGGCACGGCGGAAGGCGACCCGTTCAGCCGCGACCAGTTCGACCGGCTGATGACCCTGGCCGAGCACGGCATACGCCTTCTCACCGCGCTCCAGGCCAGGGCGCTGGAGACCGTATGACGGCCCGGCGGTTTGCCGGCGGGCGGCTGGCGATCGCGAGCCACAACCCGGGCAAGGTGCGCGAGATCGCCGAGCTCCTGGGGCCGCACAGCGCCGAGGTGGTGTCCGCCGGCGCGCTCGGCCTGCCCGAGCCCGAGGAGACCGGCGCGAGTTTCGCCGCCAACGCCAAGCTCAAGGCGCGCGCGGCGGCCGAGCGGTCGGGGCTTGCCGCGCTCGCCGACGATTCGGGCCTTGCCGTCGACGCGCTGGGCGGCGCGCCTGGCATCTATTCGGCGCGCTGGGCGGGGCCCGAAAAGGATTTCGACCTCGCGATGAAGCGGGTGAACGACGAGCTCGGCACGCGCGACCGGACGGCGCGCTTCGTCTGCGCCCTCGCGCTCGCCTGGCCCGACGGGCAGTGCGAGATCTACGAGGGCACGGTCACGGGGACCCTGGTCTGGCCGCCGCGCGGCGACAGGGGGTTCGGCTACGATCCGATGTTCCTGCCCACGGGCGGCACCGAGACGTTCGGCGAGATGGACCCGGAGGCCAAGCACGCCATCTCGCACCGCGCCGACGCGTTCCGCAAGCTCGTCGCCGCGTGCTTCGGGTAGGGCGGTCCATGATCGTCCGTAGGGGCCGGTCGCCGACCGGCCCGCTTACGTCCCGGTCGACCCCTGTGTCTCTGTGGTGAAACTTCCTATTTCATCGGCCATGACGCTGTCCGATTCGCTTGCCGTCTACGTGCACTGGCCGTTCTGCGTGTCCAAGTGCCCGTATTGCGACTTCAACAGCCATGTGCGCGAGGGCGTCGACCAGGCGCGCTGGGCGCGGGCGCTGGCGCGCGAGATTGCGGCGACGGCCAAAGAGACCGGCCCGCGCCGCATCGAAAGCGTGTTCTTCGGCGGCGGCACGCCGTCGCTGATGGAGCCCGCGACTGTCGCCGCTTCGCTCGACGCCATCGCGCGCTTCTGGGGGATTCCCGACAGCGCCGAGATCACATTGGAAGCGAACCCGAACTCGGCCGACGCGTCCCGCTTCGCGAACTACCATGCCGCGGGCGTCAACCGCGTGTCGCTCGGCGTGCAGGCTCTGGACGACGACGTGCTGCGCTTCCTCGGGCGCGCGCACGATTCGCGCGAGGCGCTGGCGGCCGTCGGCGCTGCATCGCGCACCTTCCCGCGCTTCTCGTTCGACCTGATCTACGCCCGGCCCGGCCAGACCGAGGCGGCGTGGCGCGAAGAACTCGCCCGCGCGCTGGCTCTGGCCGGCGATCACCTGTCGGTCTACCAGCTCACCCTGGAGAAGGGCACGCCGTTCTACGGCGCGGCGCGGCGCGGCGCCTTCGCCCTGCCGGACGAGGACACGCAGGCCGCGCTCTACGAGGCGACGCAGGAAATGCTGGGCGCGGCGGGCCTGCCGGCCTACGAGGTGTCGAACCACGCGCGGGCGGGCGCGGAGTCGCGCCACAACCTGGCCTACTGGCGGGGCGCGGACTATGCCGGCATCGGCCCCGGCGCGCACGGCAGGCTGACGCTGGGCGGCACGACCTACGCGACCGCCAACCGGCGCGCGCCCGAGGCGTGGCTCGACGCCATCGAGACGACCGGCGCCGTGCGCGACGAGCATCGCGCCGTCTCCGCCGATGAACGCATCGCGGAGATCGTGATGATGGGGCTGCGCATCACCGAGGGTATCCCGCACGACCGGTTCCGTGCCCTCACCGGTCGCGCCATCGAGGACGCGCTCGACACCGCGGTGATCGCGCGCCTTGCCGACGGCGGGTTCGTGGTCTTCGACGCGCTGGGCCTGCGCGCCACGCCGGCCGGCCGTCTCCGCCTCAACGCGGTGACCGCAGCGTTGCTGGGATAGTCTCCCTTTCCGCCCCCGGGGGCGGAGAGGGATTAACGCTTCCGGTCGGGGTCGTCGGCCTTTTGCAGCCGCGCCATCTCGGGGTCGACGTATTGCGGGCGCTGCGGGCGCGGGCTGCCCAGCATCACCTGAAAGTAGCAGTCGCCCGGACCGTCGTTGCGCAGCGCGTGGATGCGCCCGGGCGGGTTGTAGACCGCGTCCCACTTGCCGAGCTTGCGCTCCACCGTCTCGCCGTTCTCCTGCCACATCACGGTCGGCGAGCCCTCCAGCACGAAAAACGTCTCCGCCTCGTCATGGTGGTGGAAGGGCTGGTGGTGGCCCTCCGGCATCATCATCACGCTGAGCGTGTGGCAATCGGCCGGCAGCGCGTTGTAGCTCGTTGCCACGTCGTGGCTGACCGAGCCCGACGCGCCGAGATAGCGCCGCTGGCAGCGGGCGTAACGCGGATCGAGCTGGGTCTCGAAGGCGAACACCTTCCAGCTCGGCTCGCGCGTCTCCCAGGCGAGGAGGTTGCGGTCGAGGTCCGCGGCGAGCGAAGGCGCGGCTTTTTCGCGGGCGGTGGCCATGAGGTCCTCCGTTCAGTCGAAGGCGGGAAAACGTGCGGTGCCGTCACGCTCGATCTGGGCGACGAGCTGCAGCTCCCAATCGAGATAGGCCTGCATGTCGGCCTGCACACCCTGCTGGCGGTTGGCGCCCGGCCCGGCCTGGCTGGTGGTGCCGAGCGCCGCGCCCTTGCCCGGGCCGGTCTCGAGCGGGCCGGCGAGCCCGCCCTCGAGCACGAACACGTCGCGCCAGCCCATCTGGCGCAGCCACGAGCCGGTCATCTGCGCGCGCACGCCGGTGTCGTCGATCAGCACCAGCCGCGCGCCCAGCGTGCCGACATAGCGGTCGGTTGCCTGGACGAGCTGGCCGCCCGGCGCGGAGACCGAGTCGGGACTATGGCCGGTCTCGTACTCTTCCGGGTTGCGCACGTCGAGCAGGTAGGTGGTCCGATCCGCCTCGGCCTGGAATTTCGCCAGCGTGTCGCGGCCGATCCTGCGGACGCCGTACTTGGCGGCGACGCGGGCGGACGCCGCCTGCGCCTTGGCGAGGCCGTCGGGCGTGGGCTCGGGCGCGCGCGTGCCGGCCCCGCGCGCCGGCTCGTAGCCGGCAAGCTGCCAGCCCATCGTGCCGTTGCGCAGCGCCACCACCTTGTTCGGGATGCCGGCGTTGATGAGCGACTGGGCGCCGATGATGCTGCGCGTTCGCCCGGCGCAGTTCACCACCACCAGCGTCTCGGGCCGGGGCGCGATGTCGTGCACGCGGTAAGCGAGTTCCGCTCCCGGGCAGTCGATGCCGCCGGGGATCGACATGCGCTGGAATTCGGGGAACGGCCGCGAATCGAGGATCACCAGGTCCGTCCCCCGGTCCTTCAGCGCCTTCAGCTCCTCGGGCGAGATCGAGGGCGTGTGGTGGCGGTGCTCCACCAGCTCGCCGAACGCTTTGGACGGCACGTTGGTGCCGCTGAACAGCTCGAACCCCGCCGCCTTCCAGGCCGCGACGCCGCCCGCGAGGATCGCGATATCGGTGTAGCCGAGCCCTTCGAGCGGCTGGACGGCGCGGTCGGCGAGCCCGTCGCCCCCGTCGATCAGCACGACCGGCGTCGCGCGCCGCGGCACCAGCGCGTCGATCACCAGGTCGATCCGCCCGACCGGCACGTTGCGGGCGAGCAGCAGATGGCCCGCCGCGAAGTCTGCGTCCTCGCGCACGTCCAAGGGCGCGATCTCGCCCTCGTCCATCAGGCGGCGTCGCAGCGCCGCGGCGTCGATACGATCCGTCATGCGGGAAGGATAACAAAGAAAGGGGGCCGACGGGCGTGCAAAACGTCGGCCCCCTCCAGTTTACCGAACCGCTGAAAGAGACGAGGAGATATCCAGCGATCCGGCGAACCTCAACCGGCCCAGGCCGGGCGGCGCGCAGGCTCGCGCGCCCTCACGCCACTACGCCCTCACCACGCACCGCCCTACCTTGCGGTCAAATTCTCGACGAGGCGCACGATGTCGGCGAAAAGCGCCCCATGGTCGATGTGTTTCGCGAAGCTTGCCGCCGTCAAAAGCCCGCCGGTCAGGATCATCGCCGCCAACAGCTTGCGGGTCAGCAACTCCAACGACCGGTCCCTGTGATCGCGTGCCATGCTCATGGCTTTCGCACCGGCACCGCGCGGCCGATCGGCGCGCAGCCCGTCCCGTCCGGGACCGCCCGAAATGAATCGCCTGTGTCGCTCATCGTTTCCCCTTTTTCGCCTCTCGGTGCGGCGCCATCGTTGTCGGGCGCCGTTTCCGGCGCCTCATACGTAGTCGAAACCGGCGCCAACCGAAGTGACACAGATCACAGAGAGGCCACAAAGCTTTGTGACCGCGATCACAGACTGCGCCTCCGGAATCCCATTGCGCGTCTCCCGAAACTGCATGAAATTGCGCATGGTCCCTCACCAGGGGGCCGACGAGGGGGCGCGCAATGCGGGATGCGCCGAGAAGCCTGGCGGAATTCAGCCTGTTCGACGGGCTCGACGACGACGAACGGCGGCGGATCGAAGGGCTGTGCCGCTGGCGCCGCTACCGCGCCGGCCAGGCGGTGCTGGAGCGCGACAATCTGAGCCGCGAGGTGTTCTTCATCGCCGAGGGTACGCTGCGGGTGGTCAATTACAGCCTGTCCGGCCGCGAGGTCGCCTTCGCCGACATGGACGTCGGACAGTATTTCGGCGAGATGTCGGCGATCGACGGGCTGCCGCGCAGCGCCGCGGTACGCGCCGTGACCGACACGCTGGTTGCGGTGATGCCGCCCGAGGTCTTCCTGTCGCTGGTGCGCACCAACGCGGCGGCGGCGTTCCGCGTGCTGGAACGGCTGGTGCACGTGGTCAGGGCGTGCGACGACCGGATCATGGACCTCGCGACCCTGGGCGCCATGCAGCGGGTCTATTCCGAGATCCTGCGCATCGCCGTGCCTGACGTCGCAGTCAAGGGACTCTGGGTGGTGCGCCCGTGCCCGACCGAGCGCGAGATCGCGAGCCGCGCCGGCACGGCTCGCGAGACGGTGGCGCGCGCCATACGCCAGCTGCGCAATGCCGGGCTGGTGCGGCGCAAGGACCGCAAGCTCTACATCATGGATCGTGCGCGGCTGGAAACCATCGCCCGCGCGCTGGGCGCCGCCGGCCGCGCCTGAGAGCGCCCGCCGCTACTTACGCACCCACTTGCCCGATGCGTCGAGGAACCAGGTGCCGGGCGGCGCGCGCTCGAATATCTGCTTGGCGTAGATCTGGCCGACCGCGGCCGGCGTGACGTTCTGCTGCTTGGCGCGGCTCTCGTAGATGGCGCGGCGCTTCGCGTTCACCCCGGCGACGAAGGACTGCGCCTGGGCGGAGGCCGGCGGCGCGCGCACCACGGCGTAGCCGTCGTAGCGCTCGCCCACCACGCCCTGGGCGCGGAGCTGGTCGAGCGACTGCGCCGCCGCCGCGCCCGGCCAGGCGACGGCGATCAGCACCAGCGCCAGCGCCGCCGCCGCAACCCGCCGCGCGGCCGGGGACAGGCGTATCGGATGGGCGCGCATGGTCAGAAGATCTCCTTGTGGGTCGCGATGTCCTGGCTCGCCTCCTGCTCGATGCGCAGGCGGACGTCGGCCTTGATGTTGAGGTTGATGGTGATCGGCTCTCGCGGCGCCTCGACGCGCACCGTCGGCTCGCACGCAGCGAGCGCGAGCGCGCAGGCGAAGATCAATCGGCTAGCGTGCACCGGCCGCCCCCTTCGCCGCGCGCGTGGCGAGGCCCTTGGCGAGACGGTATCCCTGCATCAGCGCGTCGATCAGTTTGTCGACGTTGGAGGTGACGTCGATGTTGAAGACGAAGGGCTGGGCATTCATCACCGCCGGGTTGGCGCCCTCCAGATGGATCACCCCGTGCGCGTCGCCCGATGCGGACTTGTCGAGCGCGATGGTGAGCGTGTCGTAGTGAAAATCCTCGAGCGCGCGAACGACGAGCTGCGCCGGCTCGCCCCCGCCCGCCAGCGCCTTCGCCGCCTGTTCGGACCGCACCTGGATCACGCCCTTCCCCTTGGATTCGAGCCGGCCGTTGTCGATCGTCACCTTACCTCCGGCGAAGCCGAGCGGGATCGCCCCGCTCAGCACCCCCGTGCCGCCGATCCCCGCCACGTCGAGGAGCTGCAGCAGCGGTGCGATCTTCACGCTCCGCACCGCGACGGTCAAGCGCGGCGGCGCGCCCGTGCCGAACGTTGCCGGACCGAGCGCGATCTCGCCGCCCGCGAAACCGGCGACGGCGGAAGCGAGCTCGAGCCGCGGACCGGGCGCGAGGCGGAAGCGCGCGCGCAGTCTGTCGAGCGCGGCGACCAGCGCCACGCTGTCCGCGGTCAGCGTCTGGCCGGGCGGCGTGGAGAGCGGCGCGAGGCTCTTGAGGCTGATGGCACCGGCGAGCCCGGTGACCGCGATGCCGCCGAGCCGGAAGGACAGCCTGTCGAGCGTCACCTCGCCGCCGCTTTCGCTGCGCCCGCCCTGGCGGCGGAACTTGAGCGTCGCGGCGGCGGTGCCACGCACGTCACCGAACCCGCCGAGCAGCGGCGTAAGCGCCGCCGGCTGCAGCCCGCCGGGCACGAAGTCGTAGGGACCCGCCGTCAGGGTGAGGTCGGCGCGTGCGCCGTCCGACGCTGCCGCCCCAGCAAGATGCACGACCTTGCGGCCCTTCGCATCACGCGCGTCGGCCGCGACCGTTGCCGTGCCGCCGGCAAGCCGCACGCTGCCGTCGAGGTCGAGTGGGGCGATCCAGGGCGCCTCGCCCGGCTGGCTTGCCGTCGTGCGGAACGTTGCGCTGCTGGCCGCCGCATCGCCCGCGAGCGCGATGCGTGTGCCGGTAAGCGCGATGTCGAGCGGCGCGCCGTCCCGCGCCACGCGCAGCACGTCCTTGTCGCTTGCCAGCTTTGCCGCGAACGTCGCCTTGCCGCCGGCGAGCTGCGCGAGCGGTGCCTTTGCGGCCGTCACCTGCCAATGCACCGGCCCGGCGAAAACGAGCGATCCGGCCGCGAGCCGCGCCGCTTCGATCCGCCCCGGCTCGGTCAGGCGGACGGTCGCATCGCCGGGTCGCCAGTCGAACGCGACCGGCGCACGCAGCTTCAGATCGTCGGCGCTGACCTCGCCGCGGCGCAGCTTCCGGATCGTGGCAGCAAGATCGGCGGTGCCGGCAAGCCCGCCCTCCTTGCCGGCGATCCGCCCGGTCGCGTCGAGATGCAGCCCGTCGAGCCCGCCCGCTAGCCCGTCGAGGTCAGGCACATCGACGCGCGCCGTCACGTCGAGCGCCATGCCGTCGAGCGACGGGCGGGCGGCGAGCGTGCGCAGCGCGCCCGGCGCCGTTCCTTCGGCAGAAAGAGCCAGCTTCACGCCCCCCACCGAGAGCGGCGGCAGGCCCGCGAGGTTCCACAGCACCGACTCCGCCGGAATTTCGGCGCTGGCGTCGAGCGCGAAATGCGGACGGTCCGCCGGTCCCGTCGTCGCCAGCGTCGCCTTGATGCGCGACTCGCCGTTCGGCGCCTCGAACGCGACAGTGAAGCGCGCACCCTCCGGCGCGTAGGTGCCGTTGGCGACGAGCTCCGCCTCTCCGGTCGGCGCCAAGAGCTCGATCCGCGCGTCGTCGAGGGCGATCGCGCCGATCGCCGGCCGCGCGCCGCCACCACCGCCGGCACCGCCCGCCGGCAGCCCGATCACGTGGATTTTGCCCGATTCCACCTCAACCTGCGCGCGCAGCCCCTCGATGGCAACCGAACGCAGCCGGCCTTGCGCGAGGGCGAGCGGCACGTAGCCGATGACAACGGACCTTGCCGACACCGCGCCGCCTTCGCCCAGCCGGACCGGCCCTAGCCGCAGCTTGCGGAACCCGACCGATTGCACCGCGACGTGCGGCTCCGCGATCCCCTGGCGGCGCAGCGCCGATTCGATCCCCTGCTCGACCAGCGTCTTGCGGTCCGCCACGGCGACGGCGATCCCCGCCACCACGAGCGCGAGGACGAGCCCGCCTAGGAACGCGGCGACGCGCCTCACCGCGCCCGCCCGACGGGGCTGGACCTTGTGCGGCGTGCGCGTGCTAAAACAGCACCCTTCATACGGTCAGCGGATGAGCGAATGGCAGGAAACGGCACGTCCCTTCCCCTCGACGGGTTGCGCGTCATCGAGCTTGGCCACATCGTCGCCGGCCCGACCGCGTCGCTGATCCTCGCCGATCTGGGCGCCGACGTGATCAAGATTGAGCACCCCGACGGCGGCGACCAGGCCCGGCGCATGTCGGGCGCGGGCTCGGGCTATTACTATTTCAACCGCAACAAGCGCTCGATCGCCATCGATTTGAAGACCCCGCGCGGCAAGGAGGTCTTCTTCAAGCTGGTGCGCGCGGCCGACATTTGCCTCGACAATTTCGCGCCCGGGGCGCTCGAACGGCTGGGCTTCGGCTACGACGTGCTGGCGAGGGAGAACCCGGGCCTGATCTATTTGGCGGTCAAGGGCTTCCTGCCCGGCCCCTACGAGCATCGCCCCTCGCTCGACGAGCTGGCGCAGATGATGGGCGGACTCGCCTTCATGACCGGGCCGAACGGAAGGCCGCTGCGCGCCGGCGCCTCGATCATCGACATCGGCGCGGCGACCTATGGCGTGATCGGCGTCCTCGCCGCCCTGCACAAGCGCGCCGCCACCGGCAAGGGCGAGATGATCACCTCCGGCCTGTTCGAGACTAGCGTGTTCTGGGTCGGCCAGTGGATGGCGCGCGCCGTGGCGACAGGCGAGCCCTCGACCCCGATGGCGGAGATCGGCCAGTCGGTGCGCATGGGCTGGGGCATCTTCCATCTGTTCGCCACCTCCGACGACCAGCAGGTGTTCATCGGCGTCACCTCCAACGCGCACTGGGAGCGGTTTTGCAAGGCGTTCGGCCTCGCGGACATGCTGGCCGACGAAAACCTCAGTTCCAACGACAAGCGCGTCACCGCCCAGCCCTGGATGCTGCCCAGGCTGCGCGAGGCGATGGTGAAGTACACGGCTGACGAGCTGCAGGCGAAGCTGGAGAAGGCGAGCGTGCCCTACGCGCCGGTCAAAAGGCCCGACCAGCTTCTCGATGACCCGCACCTCAAGGCGACGAACCAGCTCCTGCCCGTGCCGATGGACGGCGGCCAGATCGGCAACCTGCCCAAGCTTCCCTTCCGGTCGGACGCGTACGAGTTTACGCTGCGCAAGCCGCCGCCCAACCTGGGCGAGAACACGCGCGAGGTGCTGGCGGAGGCGGGGTTCGAAGCGTCCGACATCGAATCGCTGATCGCCGACAAGGTCGTCGTCCAGGGAGAGAGACATGAGTGACCTGCCGCGCCACGTCCAAATCCGCGAGGTCGGCCCGCGCGAGGGCTTCCAGTTCGAGAAGGCGAACATCCCGACCCCGGACAAGATCGCCTTCGTCGACGCCCTGTCGGAGACGGGCCTCAGGGAGATCGAGTTCTGCTCGTTCGTGAGCCCGAAATGGGTGCCCCAGATGGCCGACGCCGATCAGTGGGTCGACGGCATCAAGGCCCGGCCGGGCATCGCCTATTACGGCATCTGGCTCAATTTGCAGGGGCTGGAGCGCGCCGAGGGCCATCGCGACAAACTGACCATCCGCCCGTCCTTCTCGGTGCCGGCGTCGAATACCTTCTCGATGAAGAACACCAACCGCTCGACCGAGCAGAAGCTGGCCGAGATGGAAGGCTACGTCGCGCGCTACACGGCGCTGGGCTACGACACGCTCAACATCGGCGTGACGGTCGCTTTCGGCTGCAACTACGAAGGCGCGATCCCCGAGGGCCGCGTGATCGACCTCCTGGTCGAGCAGGAAAGCCGCGCCACCGACCTCGGCATGAAGATCGGCGAGATCACGCTGATGGACACGATGGGCTGGGCCAACCCCGCCCAGATCAAGCGCGTCGTCGGCAAGGTGCGCGAGCGCTGGCCCGACCATCCGGTGGCGCTGCACCTGCACGACACGCGCGGGCTCGCCATCGCCAACTTCATGGCCGGACTCGAGATGGGCGTCGCGCAGTACGACGCGGCGGTCGCCGGGCTCGGCGGGTGTCCCTTCGCCGCGCACAAGGGCGCGGCCGGCAACATCTGCACCGAGGACACGGTGTTCCTGTGCCAGGAGATGGGCATCGAGACCGGCATCGACCTCGACCAGATGATCGCCATCGCCGAGAAGGCGGAGGAGCTGGTGGGCCATCCGCTGCCCGGCAAGGTCAAGGTCGGCGGCAACCTCGCCACCTACCGCGCCAAGGCCCGCGAGACGCAGGTGGCGTAGCCGGCGTCAATGATAGCCGATGTCGCCGCGCACCTTGCCGCGGAACACCCAGTACGACCATCCAGTGTACATCAGGATGATCGGAAGCAGGAACAGCGTGCCGACCAACAGGAACGCCTGGGTCGAGGGGGACGAAGCCGCCTGCCATAGGGTGTATTTGTACGGCACGATCATCGGCCACAGGCTGATCGCGATCCCGGCGTAGGACAGCACGAACAGCCCGACGGCGCCGGCGAAGGGGCCGGCCTCGGACCGCCCGTTGAGCGCGCGCCATTCGAGCCACGCGACCACGAGCGTGAGGATCGGCACGGGCGACAAGAACGCGATGTTCGGCCAGGAGAACCAGCGCGTGGCGATGCGCGGCTCGATGAACGGCGTCCACGCGCTGACCACGGCGACGGCGACGAGAACACCGAAAAAGCACCAGCGGCCGCAGCGCCGCGCCCAGTCCTGCAGATCGCCGTCGAGCTTGAGCACCAGCCAGCCCGCGCCGAGCAGCCCGTAGCCGAACACCAGCGCCACGCCGGTGAACACCGAGAACCAGGTGAAACAATCGAGCGAGCCGCCAGCGAAATGGCGGCCCTCGATCTGGAAGCCCTGGATGAAGGCGCCGAGCACCACGCCCTGCGCGAAGGTCGCCACGGTCGAGCCGTAGCCGAAGGCGCGGTCCCAGAAGGTGCGGCCCATCGCCTCGCGATAGCGGAACTCGAACGCGACGCCGCGGAACACCAGCGCCAGCAGCATCGCCAGGATCGGGAAATAGACCGCGGGCACGATGATCGCGAAGGCGAGTGGGAAGGCCGCGAACAGCCCCACCCCGCCGAGCACCAGCCAGGTCTCGTTGCCGTCCCAGATCGGCGCGACCGAATTCATTACCAGGTTGCGCGCGGCGGCGTCGGGCGCGAACTCGTAAAGAATGCCGACGCCGAGATCGAACCCGTCGAGCAGAACGTAGAGGAACACCCCGATCCCGAGGATGCCCGTCCACAGCGGCACGAAATCGAAAGCGCCCGTCATTCCGCGCCTCCCGTTTCCGCCTTGGGCAGCGCGCGGACCGGATGCTCGGGCCGGCCGCTTTGAACCGGCTCGGGGCTGGTGGTGGGATCGGTCGGCCCGCCCTTGACGAGCCGCGCCATCAGCGCGATCCCGGCCGGGTACATCACCAGATAGACCACCGCGTAGCCGACCAGCGAGGCGAGCACGTCGCCGCCCGAGAGCGACGGCGAGACCGAATCGGCGGTGCGCATGACGCCGTAGACCGTCCAGGGCTGGCGGCCGACCTCGGTCACCGTCCAGCCCGCGAGAACCGCAAGGAATCCGGCCGGACCCATCGCGGCGCAGCACCACTGGAACCAGCGCGCGTGGTACAGCGTGCCGCGCCAGCGCAGGACCCAGCTCGCCGCGACCAGCGCCAGCATCAGGATACCGATCCCCACCATGATGCGGAAGGCGAAGAACGGCACCGCCACCGGCGGCCGGTCCACCTTGGGGAATTCCTTGAGCCCGTTGACCACCCCGTCGAACGAATGGGTCAGGATCAGGCTGCCGAGCAGCGGGATCTCGATGACGTCGCGGTTGGTCTCGGCCGCCGCGTCGGGGATGGCGAACAGGATCAGCGGCGCGCGCGCCTCGGCGTCCCAATGCGCCTCCATCGCCGCCACCTTGGCCGGCTGGTATGCGCGCGTGTTCAGCCCGTGCGCATCGCCGATGAAGATCTGCAGCGGCACCAGGACGGTCAGCAGCCACAAGGTCATCGACATCATGGTGCGCGCCTCCTCGACGAAGCGGCCGCGCAGCCGGTAGAACGCCGCCACCGCCAGCACCACGAAGGCAGTCGTGATGTAGAAGGCGACGACCGTGTGCGCTAGCCGGTAGGGGAAGGACGGGTTGAAGACGATGGCGAACCAGTTCGCCGGCTCGAACCTTCCATCGACGACCTTGTAGCCCGCCGGAGTCTGCATCCAGCTGTTGGTGGCGAGAATCCAGAACGACGAGAACAGCGTGCCGCCCGCCACCATGAACGCCGACACGACGTGCGCCCAGCGCGGCACCAGCCGGCGGCCGAACAGCAGCACGCCGAGGAACGCCGCCTCGAGGAAGAACGCCGTCAGCCCCTCGTAGCCGAGCAGGGGTGCGATGATGTCGGCGGTGGCGTCGGAAAACCGGCTCCAGTTGGTGCCGAACTGGAAGGGCATGACCACGCCCGACACCACCCCCATGCCGAACGAGACGGCGAAAATCTTCACCCAGAAGGTCGAAAGCCGGAGATAGACCGGCCGCCCGGTCGCGAAGTGCAGCGCCTCGAGAAGGGCGACGTAGGAGGCGAGACCTACGGTGAAGGCCGGCAGCAATATGTGCCAGGCGATAACCCAGGCGAACTGGATCCGCGACAGGAGGACGGGATCGAGAGACATGCTCTTCCTCTCCGCTGTCGGCTGGGCGGGGCTGCGGATCATACGCCGTTCGGCCGCGAAGGCCACCCTCGGCCGCCCTCCAATCAAAAATTAACGATGAGCCGACATATTCTGGACATGATTCGCCACATCGTTTAGGATCGTGTTGATTTTAAACGTATAAGGCGTGCTTCACGCGGCGCGGGCGGCAGTGGCCGGCGCGTCGCGGGATCGGGAAAAGAGGCCAGGAGAACCGCGTGCGCGGGGGGACCAGTCGGGCGATAGCGTTCGTTGTTGCGCTGCTTGCGGCAGCGCCGGCGCTGGCGCACACGCTGTCCTCTTTCGTGATCGATGCCGAAACCGGCCAGGTGGTCGAGGCCGTCCAGCCCGACCATCAGAACTACCCCGCGTCGCTCACCAAGATGATGACGCTCTACCTCACCTTCGAGGCGCTGAAGGCGGGGAAGATCCACCTCGACACGCCGATGAAGGTGTCGAGCCGTGCGTCGCGCATGCAGCCCTCCAAGCTGGGGCTCCGGCCCGGCCAGGCCATCACGGTCAAGGAGGCGATCCAGGCGCTGGTCGTCAAATCGGCCAATGACGTGGCCGTGGTGGTGGCCGAGGCGCTCGGCGGCACCGAGGCGCGCTTCGCCCGCACGATGACCGAGACGGCCCACCGGCTGGGGATGAGCCACACCACGTTCCGCAACGCCTCGGGCCTGCCCAACCGGCACCAGCTTTCCACCGCGCGCGACATGGCGAAGCTCGCCCTCGCCCTGCGCCAGGACTTCCCGAAACACGCGCAGGTGTTCGCCCAGGAATACTTCACCTACGACGGGCGGCGCATCCGCAACCACAACCACCTGCTCGGCAAGGTGGACGGCGTGAATGGCATGAAGACTGGGTACATCGCCGCCGCCGGCTTCAATATCGTGGTCTCGGCCGAGCGCAACGGCCGGCGTCTGATCGGCGTGGTGATGGGCGGGAATACCCCTCGGGCGCGCGACCGGCTCGTCACCGCTTTGATCGACAAGGGCTTCGATACCCCGCCGCTGCCGCCGGTGCGGACGGCCACATTGTCGGGCCGCGCCGCGGCCGCGGCGGTTGCGGCCGCCGCCGCACCCGTCGAGGACTCGGCACCGGTCGAGGCCGCCCCCGCCGTGCCGCGCGGCTGGAGCGTGCAGGTCGGGGCGTTCCATCAATACACCTCGGCCAGCCGGTCGCTCCTGCGCGCCACCAGCCGCCTCGCCAGCCTGCGCACCCGGCCGACCTCGATCCTGCGCGGCGAGGGCGACGACGACGAGAGCGAGCTCTACCGCGCCCGCTTCCTCGGCTTCACCGAGGCCGACGCGCGCCAGGCCTGCGGCCAGCTCAAGCGCCACCGCGTGCGCTGCCTGATCGTCGCCCCCGAGGAAGACACCAACGTCGATCCCGACTGACACCGCGCGCCGGCGGACGGCGCGGTGCAAACCATGCAGTTCCGGACAAAACTTTGCGAGTTCAGGCCGCAAAAGCGAACGGCGCCCGCAAGGCGGGCGCCGCACGGCCCTTCCTGGCAGGAAGGCTAGCTCAACGTGCCGATACGGTCGTCCGCCTCGCGGATGACATGAGCCAGCCGCTCGAGCATGCGCAGCGCCACGACACTGTTGTCGCGCAGGACCGCAAGAAGCTCCTCCGGCGGCAGCGCGGCGATCAGCGTCGTCTCCACCGCCCAGACCTCGGCCGTGCGCGGCTGGTGCCCGAGCACGGAAAGCTCGCCGAAGAATTCGCCCGGACCCAGCGCGGCGTAGACGACCTCGCGACCGAACGAAGAGTAGTTGACCACGCGTACCTTGCCCTCGGCCACGAAGAACACGTCCTGCCGATCGTCGTCGCGGCTGAAGATCATCTGACCGGCCGCGAAGCGAGCCCAGCTTGCGGCCTCGTCCAGCCGCTGGCGTGTCGCCTCGTCGATCCCCTCGAAGAGGGGAAAACGTGCCACAGACCAGACCGGGGCCGGCCGGTCACCGACGCGGTTGAAGAAGGATACCGGCGAACGTGCGCCGAATTTCGGCGCCGCCGGCGAAGCTGGCTTCTCGTGTGCCTGTTGCATCCTCACCCTCCTCGCTCTCCCGGGGTCAGGCGTCCATTTCCCATGCGCCCGTCGCCCTTAACCAAGACGTGGTCACTTTCCGACCGCGCGCCTGTGACATTGGTCACACTCGATGCAAATTGTGACCGTCGTCACGACCAAAGTATAGACATTAACCATACCAAGGGCCAGCGGCCCGTGATCAAGCCCTCCCGAGCATTCGGCCGGCGATGCCGGTGCACCCGAAATCTTCGGCGCCGTGATCCCAAAGACCAGGGCCGGCCGGGCCCGGCTGTATTCCGGAAATCCAGGCTCCGATAAGCCCGAATTCTGCGGTTTCCGCCCCCTTGCCGGGCCGTCCGAAAGCGGGCAGGCTGGCCGCCGCCAGCGGAGGGAGGAGCGCCATGCCGCACGATCCGAACCATCCCGTCGTCCACCTGGTCGGCAGCATTCCCCTGCCCGATGCCGAGACCGTGTTCCGCACGCTTTCGGGCGCCGTCGGGCCGCATCTCGTGCGCATGCCCGACGGCGAGACCGGCATCCGCAAGACCTGGATCAAGTTCCTGCAGGACGTGCTGGCCGAGAACCCGGCGATCGAGATGGCGCACGACCTGCCGCCGTTCAAGTTCGTCCAGTGGGACGGCAAGGTGGTGCGCGAAATCCCCCGGCTGCGCATCAAGAAGGGGATGACGCCGAAGGCGGCGGACTTCGTCACCCATTATGCCGACATGGCGATCGAGTCGTTGGCGACGTTCGACCGGCTGCAGAAGGCCGGCACGATCCCGGCCGGCGTGAAGTTCCAGGTCTGGATCCCGACCCCCATCGCGCCGACCTACAACAACATGGTGCCCGGCGACCGCCCCGCCCTGTTGCCGCCGCTCACCGAGCATTTCATCGGCGAGGTGAACAAGATCGCCGACACCCTGCCGCGCGACCGGATCGCCATCCAGTGGGACGTCTGCCAGGAGGTGCTGGCCTGGGAGGGCTATTACGAGAAGGGCCCGGTCGATTTCCGCACCGAATGCATCGAGGTGCTGGCCAAGATCGGCGACGCGGTGCCGGAGCCCGTCGAGCTCGGCTATCACCTGTGCTACGGCAGCCCGGCCGACGAGCACATGGTCCAGCCCAAGGACACCGCCCTGATGGTCGAGATGACCAACGCGATCGTCGCCGCGGTCAAGCGGCCGATCCAGTTCTTCCATCTGCCGGTGCCGAAGGGGCGCAGCGACGACGCCTATTTCGCGCCGCTGGAAAAGCTCAAGCTCGAGCCGGGCACCGAGCTCTATCTCGGGCTGATCCACCATAACGACCGGGCGGGCGACAAGGCGCGCTTGGCCGCAGCGCGCCGCCACGCGCGGGTCGACGGCATCGGGACCGAATGCGGCATGGCGCGCGGCGATCCCGCGCGGCTTAATGCGATGCTCGCCGCCCACGCCCACGCGGCGGAACTGCCCGCCTAGCAAAGTGCCATAATTGCCTCAATTCGGCCCCGTTTGCACCTTGCAGTTCAACGGGTTATAGTCCGTTCGCTATTGAATTCGACCGCCCACTTTCCCACTTCAGGGAGGCGGTTTTAGCCGCGAGGCGTGCGAAGGGAAGCGGAGATGGCATTCGAAACCAACAGACGGGTCATGACCGGCGCCCGGCTCGGCGAGGCAGTCGATACTGGCCTCCGCCAGCATATGTTGCGGGTCTACAATTACATGGCGTCGGGGCTGGTGCTGACCGGCATCGTCGCCTATGTGGTGGCGCACACCCCGGCGGTGTTCAACGCGATCTTCGGCTCGCCGCTGATGTGGGTGGTGATGCTCGCGCCGCTCGGCTTCGTGTTCTTCCTGAGCTTCAAGATCGGCTCGATCAAGGCCTCCACCGCGCAGGCGCTGTTCTGGGTCTTCGCGGGGGTGATGGGCCTGTCGATGGCCTCGATCTTCGTGGTGTTCACCGGCGCGTCGATCGCGCGGGTGTTCTTCATCTCGGCCGGCACCTTCGCCGCGATGAGCCTTTACGGCTACACGACGAAGTCGGACCTGTCGCGCTGGGGCTCGTTCCTGTTCATGGGGCTGATCGGGATCGTCCTGGCCTCGCTCGTGAACATCTTCATCCACTCGACCGCGCTGCAGTTCATCGTGTCGGTGGTGGGCGTTCTCGTGTTCGTCGGGCTTACCGCCTACGACACGCAGCGCATCAAGGAGGAGTATTCCGAGCACCACGACCGCGAGACCGCCGGCAAGCTCGCCATCTGGGGCGCGCTCCGGCTCTATCTCGACTTCATCAACCTGTTCATGATGCTGCTGCAGCTCTTCGGCCAGCGCCGCTAGAGCGCACCGCATCGCAACGAGCCGACCGGGCGCCTTCATCAGGCGCCCGGTTTCGTTTGGGCGATCGCTTCGAGCGCGGCGACGAACCGCGCGATGCCCTCTTCCGGCGTGCCGTCGTTGGCGACCACGACCGTCGTCACCCCTTGCGGCACCGCCGCGCCCTCGCGGGCGAGCCGCGCGGCGAGTTCGGCCTCGCTTTCGCGCCCGCGCGCGGCGAGCCGGCCGGCCAGAAGCTCCGGCGGCGCCGTGACGGCAACGACGCAGACCGGGGCGAGGCGCCGCGCGGCCTCGCCCACCACCGCGCGCGAGACATTGGCGACGACGTGCCGGCCGTCGGTCAGCGCCTCGGCCAGCGCGGCAGGAAGGCCGTAGCCGAGCCCGTGCGCCTCCCACGCCAGCAGGTAGCCGTGCGCCGCCCGGTGCAAATCGAACGTCGCGCGGTCGACGGGCGCATGCGCCTCACCCCCCGAAGCGGCGGGGCGGGTGATCTCGCGCCGGGCGAACACGAAGCGCGGGTCGCCCGCGAGCGCCGCCCGCGCGCCCGCGATCAGCGTGTCCTTGCCGGCGCCCGACGGCCCGACCACCAGGATCAGCGTCCCGCGCATGGGACGGGGCGGACCGGGCCCTCAGCCCGCCAGAATCTTCTTCAGGAACGCGATGGTGCGCTTCCAGGCCAGCTTGGCGGCGTGGGCGTCGTAGCGCGCACCGGCGGTATCGTTGTGGAAGGCGTGGTTGACACCTTCGTAGACGTACTTGGTGAAGTCGACCTTCGCCTTCGTCAGCGCCGCCTCGAACTCCGGCACGCGCGCGTTCACCCGGCTGTCGAGCCCGGCATAGTGCAGCAGCATCTTGGCCTTGATCTCCTTCGCCTGGTCGGGCGGCGGGGGCGGCCCGTAGAACGACACGCAGGCGGCGAGCTCGGGCGCGGCGGTGGCCAGCCGGTCGGCCATGCCGCCGCCCCAGCAGAACCCGACGCAGCCGGCCGCGGCCGATGTGTCGCGGCGGCCCACCACGTATTTCAGCGTCTCCTTCAGCTCTGCGATCGCCTCGTCCGGCGTCAGCTTGGCGAACATCTCGCGCGCCTGGTCGACGCTGGGCGGGGTGCCGCCGTGGATCGACAGGAGGTCGGGCGCGACGGCAAAGAACCCGGCGAGGGCGACGCGCCGCGCCACGTCCTCGATATAGCCGTTGAGCCCGCGATTCTCGTGGATGACGATGACCGGGGCGAGCTTGTCCTTCGCGTCCTTCGGCTTCGCGGCATAGGCCCGCACGAGGCCGGTCAGCCCGACATAGGTGACGTAGCCGGTCCCGAGCCGCGGATCGTCGGCCGGCACCTCCTCCGCCGCGCCCGGGCGCACCTCGATCAGCGGCAGGATGGCGGCGGCGGCCGCGACGCTGCCGGTGAGCCGGGCGAGCCGGGCGAGGAACAACCGGCGTGGCAAAGGCGCGTGGGTGTATTCGTCATAGAGGTCGATGATGGCCTGGGGGATGGGGCGCACGCTCATGGCGGGTTCCGCAACGAAGGGTTCGCCTTCCAATACACCACACCGCCGCGCCGGCTTCCAGGGGCCGTCGAAACGCGCTAAACCAGCCCGGCACCAAACGGGAGGCGAAGATGGCACGGCTGGATGGCAAGGTCGCGATCGTGACGGGCGCGGGCGGGGGCATCGGCCAGGCCTACGCCAAGGGGCTCGCCGCCGAGGGTGCCGCCGTCGTGGTGTGCGACGTGATCGACACCGCGAACACCGTCAACATCATCAAGCAGGCGGGCGGCAAGGCGCTGGGCGTCGCGTGCGACGTGTCGGATGCCAAGCAGGTGGCCGCCATGGTCGCCGAAACCGTCAAGCAGTTCGGCAAGATCGACATCCTGGTCAACAACGCCGCGATTTTCGCCAAGCTCAAGCACCGCTCGTTCCTCGAAATCGACGACGGCGAGTGGGACGACGTGATGCGCGTCAACGTCCGCGGCCCGTTCCAGGTGGCCAAGGCGGTCGTGCCCGAGATGAAGAAGAACAAGTACGGCAAGATCGTCAACATCGCGTCCGGAACGGTGATGAAAGGCGTGCCGTACTTCCTGCACTACGTCACCTCGAAGGGCGCGATCATCGCCATGACGCGCGCGATGGCGCGCGAGGTGGGCGAGGACAATATCTGCGTCAACACCATCGCGCCGGGCCTCACCGCCTCCGAAGCGGTGCTGGAAAGCGAGGCCTACAAAGACGGCACGGCGACGCGCCAGCCGACCATCAACACCCGCGCCTTCAAGCGCGAGCAGTATCCCGAGGACCTGGTCGGGACCTGCGTGTTCCTCGCCTCGCCCGACTCCGACTTCATGACCGGCCAGTGCATCGTGTGCGACGGCGGCTCGGCGATGTATTAGGTGAGCGCGACGACCAGCACCGGCAGCGCGATCAGCGCGTAGACATAGGACCACGACCCGGCCTCGGCCGTGCCGCGCTCGGGCGCGACCGCCCACAGCATCTCGACCGGCATCACACCCTGCACGACGACGATGGCGCGCGCCTCCGGCCCGAGCCCGAGCCAGCGCGCGAGGGCGAACCCGACCGCCGCGCCGAGCGCGATCCGCCCCGCCGCCAGCATCGCCGCCCGGTTCGCGGCCGGCGGAGTACGGGCGATCACCGCCCCCATCATCAGGAGAAGCGTCGGCGCCACCAGCGCGCCGAGGAGGTGCGCCGTGTTCGCCACCCAGCGCGGCGGGTCCCATCCGGCGAAGGTGAGAGCGAAGGCGGCGGCGATCGCCCACAAGGCCGGGGCGCCGAGCATCGTCGATGCGCGCCAGTCGGCCTTTCCCGCCGCGCGGTCGAGCGCGACCGCCACCATCGCGGTCACGGCGAAGTAGGTCGTGGCGAGCGCCGCCCCGTGCGCCGGGGCGACCACCGGCGCGACGGCGAGCCCCATCGCGCCCGTGAGCGGCAGGGCGAGCGCCGGCAGGCAGGCGAGCTTGTAGCCCGCCCGCCGACTCGCCGGCCAGGCGATCGCCGCGGAGATCGCGAGGGCGAGCGCCGCCGCCCCCGCCACCGCACCGAGTGCGTCCGCCGACGGCGCGCCCTTGCCGGCCTGGGAGAGCACGAGCGCCGGTGCGCCGACGAGATAGACGAAGTCGGCGATGAAGCGCAGGTCGAACGGCTGGCCCGCCCGCGTCCACGCATACCCCGCGGCGACGCAGGCATAGATCGGCACCAGCGCGGCGGCGAAATCCCCGGCGTTCATCACGACCCCGGCAGCACGACGAGGAGCACCAGCGGCAGCATGGCGTAGGAGATCAGCGTCGTCGCCACCACCATCGAGGCCACCTGCTCCGGCTGCCGGTTGTAGCGCAGCGCGAACAGATAGTTCACCACGGCGACCGGCATGGAGCACTGCAGGATCAGCACGCCGCGCTCGACGCCTTCGAGCCCGGCGAGGGTCGCGAGCCCCCAGCCGACGCCGAACCCGACCCCCTGGCGCAGCACCGAGAGCGCCGCCGTGCGCGGCAGGTCGGAGACCGAAAGCCGGCCGATGGCGACGCCCAGCGCGACGATCATGTAGGGGATCGAGAGCGCGCCCAGGAAGGCGGTGGTGTCGGCGAGCCAGCGCGGCGGCGCGACGTGCGCGAACATGAAGGCAAGCGCGATCAGAGTGGAATAGACCAGCACGTTGCGGGTGACCGACCGGAAGGTCAACTCGCCCGCGAAGGTCGCGACGCCCAGCGTGTAGTTGAGGATCGAGTTGCCGAGGAACACGCACACGGCGAGGGCGAGCCCCTGCGGCCCGAACGCGAACAGCGAGACCGGCAGGCCCATGTTGCCGCAGTTCGAGAACACCATCGGCGGGCCATAGACGCGCGGGTCGAGCCGCGCCACACGCAGCGCCGCGAGCCCGACCGCGGCGAAGATCACCACCGCGATCAGATAGAGACCTGCCATGCGGGCGAACACCGCCGGCGCCACGCTGAGCTTGGTCAGCGTCGAGAAGGTGAGGCAGGGCAGCGCCACCGTGCCGACGAGCCGGCCGAGCATGTCGGCGTCGAACGTTTTGCCCGAGCGCGCCCAGGCAAAGCCGATGCCGGCGCACACGAACAGCGGCGCGATGACCGTGGCGATCTGGGGAAGCAATGCGCTCTCCGCCGGGAAGGGGCGCGCAATCTAGCAAGCGCGACCGCCCGCGTCAGTACCGCGGGACGGTCGCACGGCGTCGGGTCCGCGCCGGAGGCGCCGAGCGCGCCATCCGGCAGGATCGTGACGGCGCTTTTCAGGGGGCCACGTCCCACCGGATTCGGCCTTGTCCCACTTGGCACCGGCTGGTACACCGGCCCCGGTTGCCGGGGCGGACCCCCTGTCCGCCCCGCCGCACACGCCTTTCCATTGATTCCGGGAGACGCCATGCCATCCGCCCACGACTACAAGGTCGCCGACATGAAGCTGGCCGACTGGGGCCGGCGCGAGATCTCGATCGCCGAATCCGAGATGCCGGGCCTGATGGCGGTGCGCGAGGAATACGGTGCCGCGAAGCCGCTCAAGGGCGCCAATATTTGCGGCTGCCTGCACATGACGGTGCAGACCGCCGTCCTGATCGAAACGCTCACCCATCTCGGCGCGTCGGTGCGCTGGTCGTCGTGCAACATCTTCTCCACCCAGGATCACGCTGCCGCCGCCATCGCCAAGGCCGGCGTGCCGGTCTTCGCCTGGAAGGGCGAGACCGAGGAGGAGTATTGGGAGTGCATCGAGCAGTCGATCCACGGCCCGGACGGCTGGCGGCCGAACATGATCCTCGACGACGGCGGCGACCTGACCAAGGTGATGCACGAGAAGCACACCGACCTGATGGCGCGCGTGCTGGGTCTTAGCGAGGAGACCACGACGGGCGTCCATCGCCTGTACCAGATGGAGAAGCACGGCCGGCTGATGGCGCCGGCGATGAACGTCAACGACTCGGTCACCAAGTCGAAGTTCGACAACCTCTACGGCTGCCGCGAGAGCCTCCTGGACGGCATCAAGCGCGCGACCGACGTGATGATCGCCGGCAAGATATGCGTGGTCGCCGGCTACGGCGACGTCGGCAAGGGCTGCGCCCAGTCGCTGCGCGCCCAGGGCGCCCGCGTTTTAATCACCGAGATCGACCCGATCTGCGCCCTGCAAGCAGCGATGGAAGGCTACCAGGTCGTCACCATGGACGAGGCGGCGCCGATCGCCGACATCGTGGTCACCGCCACCGGCAACGTCGACATCGTGACGATCGAGCACATGAACGCCATGAAGGACCGGGCGATCGTCTGCAACATCGGCCACTTCGACGACGAGATCCAGATCGACGCCCTGCACAATTATCGCTGGGAGGAGGTGAAGCCCCAGGTCGACGAGGTCATCTTCCCCGACGGCAAGCGGCTGATCGTGCTGGCGAAGGGCCGGCTCGTGAATCTCGGCTGCGCCACCGGCCACCCCAGCTTCGTGATGAGCGCGTCCTTCACCAACCAGGTGATGGCCCAGGTCGAGCTCTACACCAACCGCGATGCCTACCAGACCAAGGTCTACGTCCTGCCCAAGACGCTGGACGAGAAGGTCGCGCGGCTGCATCTCGGCAAGCTCGACGTGCACCTGACCGAGCTCAGCGCCAAGCAGGCCGAATATCTGGGCGTGGCGCAGGACGGGCCGTACAAGTCGGACGCCTACCGCTACTAGGTGCGAATGGGGCCGCGGCCCCGGGAGCCGCGGCGTTCGGGAGAGTGTCATGGCCAACGCGAAGAAGGTGGGGACGGATCTCGAGATCGCGCGCGAGGCGAGGCTCGCGCCGATCCGCGAGATCGCCGCGAAGCTCGGCGTCGAGGAACGCCACGTGCTGCCCTACGGCCATACCAAGGCGAAGATCGACCTGCCGTGGCTCCGCTCCCTCCCCGAAAAACCCGACTCCAAGCTGATCCTGGTTACCGGCATCAACCCCACCCCGGCGGGCGAGGGCAAGACCACCACCACCGTCGGGCTCGGCGACGCGCTGCAGCGCCTCGGCAAGAAGACGGCGATCTGTTTGCGCGAGCCGTCGCTCGGGCCCTGCTTCGGCGTCAAGGGCGGCGCGGCCGGCGGCGGCTACGCCCAGGTGGTGCCGATGGAGGACATCAACCTCCACTTCACCGGCGATTTCCACGCCATGACCTCGGCGCACAACCTGCTCTCGGCGCTGCTGGACAACCACATCTACTGGGGGAACGAGCTCGGCATCGACTCGCGCCGCGTCCATTGGCGCCGCGTGGTGGACCTCAACGACCGGGCGCTGCGCTCGGTGATCTCCTCGCTCGGCGGCGTCGCCAACGGCTTCCCGCGCGAGGACGGGTTCGACATTACCGTCGCCTCCGAGGTGATGGCGGTGTTCTGCCTGGCGAACGACCTCGACGACCTCAAAGCCCGGCTGGGCGACATGATCGTCGCCGAGACCCGCGGGCGCGAGCTGGTGCGCGCGCGCGACCTGAAGGCCGAGGGCGCGATGACCGTGCTGCTCAAGGACGCGATCGCGCCGAACCTGGTCCAGACGCTGGAGAAGACGCCCGCCTTCGTCCATGGCGGCCCGTTCGGCAACATCGCGCACGGCTGCAACTCGGTGATCGCGACCAACGCCGCGCTCAAGCTCGCCGACTACGTGGTGACCGAGGCGGGGTTCGGCTCCGATTTGGGCGCCGAGAAGTTCTTCGACATAAAGTGCCGCAAGTCGGGGCTCAAGCCGCATGCCGCGGTGATCGTGGCGACCGCCCGCGCCCTCAAGATGCATGGCGGCGTCGCGCGCGCCGAGCTCGGCAAGGAGAACCTCAAGGCGCTGGAGGCGGGCTGCGCCAACCTGTTGCGCCACGTCGAGAACGTGTCGTCGTTCGGCGTGCCGGTGGTGGTCGGCATCAACCGCTTCGTCGCCGACACCGATGCGGAGATCGCGCTGATCCGCGAGCAGTGCGCCAAGGTCGGCGCCGAGGCGATCGAATGCACCCACTGGTCGGACGGCGGCGCAGGCGCCGAGGCGCTAGGCCGGAAGGTGATCGAGCTGGCGTCGAAGCCCTCGAGCTTCAAGACGCTCTATCCCGACGACATGGCGCTGTGGGACAAGATCGAGACCATCGCCAAGAAGATCTACCGCGCCGGCATGGTCACGGCGCCCGCGCGCGTCAAGACCCAGCTCGAGACGTTCGAGAAGCAGGGCTTCAAGGACGTGCCGGTCTGCATGGCCAAGACGCAGATGAGCTTCACCACCGACCCGACGAAGATGGGCGCGCCCACCGGCCACGAGCTCAACGTGCGCGACGTGCGCATGTCGGCCGGCGCGGGCTTCCTGGTGGCGATCTGCGGCGACATCATGACCATGCCGGGCCTGCCCCGCGTGCCCGCCGCGAACTCCATCACCCTCAACGACAAGGGCCAGGTCGAAGGGCTGTTCTAGAGGCGTCGATCCCCTCTGCAATCCGATCGCGGCCGTCAAGGTCTGATCGGGGTGTCCCGTTTGGGCGGCCCCCCTTCGGTCGGGTCACGCCGTGTCGCGCGTGTACGCAGCCGCGCGACGGAGCCACCGGCCATTCGGGTTACGGTCGTTGCTGCCGGATCACAAACGCCGCCCGTCCGCCGACCCATAACATTTTTATGAACCGACGCGCAGCGGCTCAGTCTATCGCGTCCGGGAACGGCTCGACGTAAAACTCGCCGTCGCGGCCGAAGTACATCACCTTCCTTCCGCCGATGAAGACCCTGTAGCTGGCGCACCCTGCCTCCATGATCTGTCTCAAGAACTCCGCGTAACCGATCTCCCCGCGCTGGATCGCACGGACGTTCACAGCGACACGCTCTCCGTCAAAGCGAACGGCGATTGGGCTCGTGTCAAGCGGCATCGACTCGTCGTAGCTTTCACGGTCGGCGCCATAGAAGGTCTTACGCCGCGCAATCAGATCAGCCGTATAGGCATGTACGCCCAACTCGACCAGTTTCTGAACGACAGTGGGGAACGGCGTATCGGCAAAGCTCAGCTTCACGCAGGCGTTGATCCCTTCAGTATTCATCTTATCGGTCCTTTCGTTTCGGGTTCGGGGTAGCATGATCCTCGGTTGCGTCGACAAGCAGGCGCAGCCCGCGATGGATGGTGCTGACGTCGTGCCCGGTCAGATTCCGCGCGAGACGCTCGTGGTACACGTCCGCGCGAGCGGTGAGCTGGTTGAGCGCGTCGCGTCCCCGCTTGCTCAATACGACGTACGGCGATCTACGATGGTCCGGATTGGGCTCGAAGGCGGCACAATGCTCGCTGACCAGCAGGTCGGCGATGCGCTGGACGTTCTGCCGCGAGACTCCGAGCCGGCGCGCGATCTGCGGCACGGTGCGCGGCGCGCCCGATGCCGCGCTCAAAACCTGCCACCGCGCTTGGGTCTGGCCGACGGTGCGGGCGATGGCCTCGCCACTCTCCCGGAACCGGCCGGCGAGCTCGTAGATATCGGCAATCATCAGGGGCAGCACGGCTGTCGGTTTCGTATCCTCGGTCATAGGCCACATATTTCCATAATGACAACATATTGTCAATATGCCGGCCGGCGCGGCCGCGGCCGACGCTCTTTCCCTTAACGGAAGGGGCTGGGGTGGGGTGAACGCCGTTCCGGCTTGCGCCGGCCCTTGGAACCCCCCGAAAACGCGCCATATATTCCGGTGTTGCCGCGACCGCCGCTTGATCGGGGTCAAGGCGCCTTAGCCGGCCCGCCTGTATAGGGGTCCAGACGATCGCAATGTCTCGTTAGGGAGTTGCCGAGAATGGAATTCGAAAAATACACCGAGCGCGTAAAGGGCTTCATCCAGTCCGCCCAGACGCTCGCGCTGCGCTCCAACCACCAGCAGCTTGCGCCCGAGCACATCCTGAAAGTCCTGATCGAGGACAAGGAGGGGTTGGCCGCGAACCTGATCCGCGCCGCGGGCGGCGACCCCGCCAAGGCGCTGAAATCGGTCGAGGCGGCGCTCGGCAAGATGCCCAAGGTGGAGGGCGGCTCGGGCCAGGTGTTTCTCGCGCCCGAGACGGCCAAGCTGTTCGACCAGGCCGAGAAGATCGCCGAGAAGGCGGGCGACAGCTACGTCACCGCCGAGCGGCTGCTGCTCGCCCTCGCGCTCGCGACCTCGACCCAAGCGGGCCGCGCGCTCGCCGACGCGGGCGTTACCGCCCAGGGGCTCAACGCCGCCATCGAGCAGGTGCGCAAGGGCCGTACCGCCGACACGGCGACGGCCGAGGACCGCTACGAGGCGCTGAAGAAATTCACCCGCGACCTGACCCAGGCCGCGCGCGACGGCAAGCTCGACCCCGTCATCGGGCGCGACGACGAGATCCGCCGGACGATTCAAGTTCTCTCCCGCCGCACCAAGAACAACCCGGTGCTGATCGGTGAGCCGGGTGTTGGCAAGACCGCCATCGTCGAGGGGCTCGCGCTCCGCATCGTCAATGGCGACGTGCCGGAAAGCCTGAAGGACCGGCGCCTTCTGGGGCTCGACCTGGGCGCGCTGATCGCCGGCTCCAAGTTCCGCGGCGAGTTCGAGGAGCGCCTCAAGGGCGTCTTGCAGGAGATCCAGGCGTCCGAAGGCGACGTGATCCTGTTCATCGACGAGCTGCATACTTTGGTCGGCGCGGGCGCGGCCGAGGGCGCGATGGACGCATCCAACATGCTGAAGCCGGCGCTGGCCCGCGGCGAGCTGCACTGCATCGGCGCCACCACGCTCGACGAGTACCGCAAGCATATCGAGAAGGATGCGGCGCTCGCCCGCCGCTTCCAGGCGGTGTTCGTCAACGAGCCGACGGTCGAGGACACCATCTCGATCCTGCGCGGCCTCAAGGAGAAGTACGAGCTGCACCACGGCGTGCGCATCCAGGATTCGGCCATCGTCTCGGCCGCGACCCTGTCGAACCGCTACATCACCGACCGGTTCCTGCCCGACAAGGCGATCGACCTGATGGACGAGGCGGCGAGCCGGCTCCGCATGGAGGTCGATTTCGAAGCCCGAGGAGATCGACGAGCTCGACCGCCGCATCATCCAGCTCAAGATCGAGCAGGAGGCGCTGAAGAAGGAGTCGGACGCGGTGTCGAAGGAGCGGCTGGAGAAGCTCTCGGGCGAGCTCGCCAACCTCGAGCAGAAATCGGCCGAGCTGACCGCCGCGTGGCAGGCCGAGAAGGAGAAGCTCACCTCCGGCTCGCAGCTTCGCGAGAAGCTGGAGGCGGCGCGCCAGGAGCTGGTCGACGCCCAGCGCAAGGGCGACCTCGCGCACGCCGGCGAGCTGGCCTACGGCGTGATCCCCGACCTGGAAAAGAAGATCGCGGCCGCCGACTTCGACGGGGGCGGCGCCAGCCACATGCTGCGCGAGGAGGTGACGTCGGAGGACATTGCCTCGGTCGTGTCGCGCTGGACCGGCATCCCGGTCGACAAGATGCTGGAGGGCGAGCGCGACAAGCTGCTGCGCATGGAGGACGCCATCGGCGCCCGCGTCATCGGCCAGCGCGAGGCGGTGGTCGCCGTCTCCAACGCGGTGCGCCGCGCGCGCGCCGGGCTGCAGGACCCGAACCGGCCGATCGGCTCGTTCCTGTTCCTCGGCCCCACCGGCGTCGGCAAGACGGAACTCACCCGCGCGCTCGCCGGCTTCCTGTTCGACGACGACCAGGCGATGGTCCGCATCGATATGTCGGAATACATGGAGAAGCACGCCGTCTCGCGGCTGATCGGCGCGCCGCCGGGCTACGTCGGCTACGAGGAGGGCGGCGCGCTCACCGAGGCGGTGCGCCGGCGGCCGTACCAGGTGATCCTGTTCGACGAGGTCGAGAAGGCGCACCCGGACGTGTTCAACGTGCTCCTTCAGGTGCTCGACGACGGCCGCCTCACCGATGGCCAGGGGCGCACGGTCGATTTCCGCAACACCCTGATCGTGCTCACCTCGAACCTGGGCTCCGACATCATCGCCGCCCAGCCCGAGGGCGAGGCGCTGGAGAAGGTGCGCCCCGAGGTGATGGAGGCGGTGCGCCGCGCGTTCCGGCCGGAATTCCTCAACCGGCTGGACGAGGTGCTGCTGTTCCACCGCCTCACCCGCGAGGATATGAAGGGCATCGTCGATATCCAGCTCGCCCGCGTGGCGAAGCTCCTGGAGGACCGCCACATCGTCCTCGATCTCGACGACACGGCGCGCGCCTGGCTCGCCAACGCCGGCTATGACCCTGTCTATGGCGCAAGGCCGCTGAAGCGGGTGGTGCAGCGCAACCTGCAGAACCCGCTGGCGACCATGCTGCTCGAGGGCAAGATCGCCGACGGCGATACGGTGCACGTCACCGCCGACCAGGACGGGCTCCTGATCGAGGGCGTCGCCGTCAAGGCCGAGGCGGCATAAAGACAGATGGGGCCGGTCGGGGACCGGCCCCTACATGCGCTACGCCAACCGTGGCCGGAGGGGCGGGTCCCCGACCCGCCCTCGCTCACATCGGCGGGACGAGCCCGTCCTTGCCGACCGAGATGCGGATCACGTCGTAATTGCCGTCCGGCTGCTTGGCGGCCAGCGCGAAGACGTGTGCGCCCGGCTTCAGGAGCGACCGGTCCGGCTTGCCCGGCGCGACGACGGGCGTGCCCGGCGGCACCACCAGCACCTTTTCGCCGCCCTTGTATTTGAGCGTCAGCTCCTCGCCGCCGGCGGCCGACACCACCCCCGCGACGTCGGCGTTGGTCATGGTCGAGTTGGCGGTCAGGTCCCACTTCCGGTGCCCCTCGCCAACGCCTTTGGGCAGGATGTGGATTTCCTGCGCGACCAGCTTGCCGTCGGCGCGCGGCACGGCGGAGGCGCCGATATAGCCGCCCTCCTTCACGTCGGAGAGCTTGGCGGCGACCAGCGTGCCGACCCGCGCCTTCGGTCCGACGACAAGCGTATAGGTCTTTCCCGAGCGCTCGCGCAGCGTCAGGTGATCGCCCGACGCCGCGGCTATATCGCCGCGCAGATTGACCGGCCGGTCCTGCGCCGATGCGGCGCCCGCGAACGTCATCCAGACCGCCGCCGCGACGCACATCGCGGCGCGCACCCAACCCGTCCTGTTCGTCATCTTGTCCTCCCGGCGGGGCGGCCGGCGGCGATCCGCGGCCCTCTCCCGCCGAGAGTCTACACCACCCCGCCTGCAGCTATTCCGCCCGCCTCAGGCGCTGTGGCCGGCCCCGTTGGGCTGGCCGTTGCCGCGCGCCGGATGGACGAAGGCCTCGCGCTTGGGACGCACCGGCATGATCGTCTCGCCGTCGGATGCGGTCGCGGCGGCGTCCGGCGCGGGTTCGGCCGCCGGCTGGGGCTGCGGCGCGCTCTCGGTCACCCGCTCGTTGCGCGGCAGGGCGGCCACGTCGCCGGTGATCTCGCCGCCTTCCTCGATTGCCATGCGGCCATAGCGCACCTTGCCCGCCACGCGGCCGGTGGCGTGCACGACCAGCCGGTCGCGCACCGTCATCTCGCCGTCGAACGTGCCGCGGATTTCCGCCCGATCGACCCCGACCGAGCCCTTGAATACGCCGCCCTCGGCGACCTGGATGACGCGGCTGTCCATCGCGGCCTCGACGCGGCCCTCGACCACCAGCGTGTCGCAGTCGGTGATCTCCGCGCCCTTGAGTTTGATGTTGGGCCCGACGATCAGGCGCGAGCGCTCCTCGCGCGGGGTAGGCACGTGGCGCGCCGGCTTGGGCTGGGCGGCCTCGGCCTTGTCGGTGCCGGGGATGGCGAGGTCGGCCGCGGCCTCCGGGCCGGTGCCGGAAGCGGGTTTCTTGAACATGTCCCCCTCCAGAAAGGTTCCGTTGAGCAAGCATCCACAAGGAACACGGCAAGACGAGGGCGCGAAAGGCAAAAATTGAAGAAATCCTTGCGATCACGGCAAGATCACGGACCTTATCCACAGATTTTTCGCTCTTTTGCCCAAAATCCACAGGGCAAGTGGTGCCCCGCCCAACTATCCCCGCTGAAATCGCGCCTGGCTGGCGATTCGCCGCGCGCGACGGTTGACCATGCAAGTTGTGCCGATACGACGCGCGAATCACGCGACACGGGCAGCCCTCGCCATGCGCGTCGCGTCGTCGTAGGGTCCGGCCATGGCAACCAACGACGAAACGATCATCGCCCGCCTCCACCCGGAGCGCGAGCGCGACAACGGCCCCGGATTCCGCACGCCGCCGCGCAACGCGGAGGCCGAGCAGGCGCTTCTGGGCGCCATTTTGGTCAACAACCGCGCCTATGAGCGCGTCTCGGAGTTCCTGCGCCCCGAGCATTTCGCCGACCCGCTGCACGGGCGTATTTTCGCCGCCTGTTCGCGGCTGATCGAGCGCGGCCAGATCGCCGACGGCACCACGCTGAAGCACGTGTTCGACACCGACCCCGAGTTCGCCGACGTCGGCGGGGCGGACTACATCGCCCGGCTCGCGCGCGCTGCGGTGACGGTGATCAATGCCGCCGATTACGGCCGGATCGTCTACGAGCTGCATTTGCGCCGCCGGCTGATCGACCTCGGCGAGGACGTGGTCAACGACGCCTACGACACGACTCTGCCGGAAAGCGCCGGCGAGCAGATCCAGCAGGCCGAGCAGAAGCTTTACGACCTTGCCACCGCCGGCGATTTCGAGGGCGGGTTCCAGACCTTCCACGACGCCATCGCCAGCGCCATCGACATGGCGCAATCCGCCTTCCAGCGCGAGGGGCGCCTCGCCGGCACCGCCACCGGGTTCGGCAAGCTCGACCTGCTGCTCGGCGGGCTGCACGCCTCCGACCTGATCGTGCTGGCCGGCCGGCCCTCGATGGGCAAGACCGCGCTCGCCACCAACATCGCCTTCCATGCGGCCAAGTCGCGCCTGGCGCACGCCGAGGACGGGGCGGTGGTCGGGTTCTTCTCGCTGGAAATGTCCGCCGAGCAGCTCGCCACCCGCATCCTGGCCGAGGAGGCGCAGATCTCGTCGGAGAAGATCCGCAAGGGCGAGCTGGCGCACGACCAGTTCGAGCGGCTGGTGGTGGCGAGCCAGCAGCTTCAGCGCGCGCCGTTCTACATCGACGACACGCCGGCACTCACCATCTCCCAGCTCCGCACCCGCGCGCGCCGCCTCAAACGCCAGCACGGGCTCGGGCTGATCGTCGTCGACTATCTGCAGCTGGTGGTGGGCGGCGGCGGGCGCGAGCAGAACCGCGTGCTGGAAATCTCCGAGATCACCCGCGGGCTCAAGACGCTGGCCAAGGAGCTCGACGTGCCGGTGGTCGCTTTGTCGCAGCTTTCGCGCCAGGTCGAAAACCGCGACGACAAGCGGCCGCAGCTCGCCGACTTGCGCGAATCGGGCGCCATCGAGCAGGACGCCGACGTTGTGATGTTCATTTTCCGCGAGGAGTATTACGTGGGCCGCGCCCAGCCGCGCGAAGGCACGACGGAGCACGACGAGTGGATCGCCAAGATGGACCAGGTGCACAACCTGGCCGAGGTCATCATCGCAAAGCAGCGGCACGGCCCGACCGGGCGGGTGATGCTGAGCTTCGAGGGCGAGTACACCCGCTTCGGCAACCTCGAGGACGACCGCGCCCGCGACGTTCCGTTCTGAGATGACCACCGACGCGCAGGCGGGGGCGGTGCTGACAATCGACCTCGACGCGGTGGCGGCGAACTGGCGGAAGCTGCGCGACCGGCTGGACGGGGCCGAATGCGGCGCGGTGGTCAAGGCCGACGGGTATGGGCTCGGCATGGCGCCGGTCGCGCGCGCGCTCGCCGCCGCCGGCTGCCGGTCGTTCTTCATCGCGCATGCCGAGGAGGGGATCGCGCTCCGCGCCACCCTGGCCGACGCCACCATTTACGTGATGCACGGCGTCGCCCCGGGACAAGAGGCCGAGCTGGCCGCCCACCGCCTGATCCCGGTCGCCAATACGCCGGACGAGGTGGCGTGCCTTGCCCAGTTCGCCCGCGCGCGCGGCCGCGCGGCGCCAGCGGCGCTCCATATCGACACGGGCATGTCGCGCCTCGGCCTCGAGGAGCACGATCTCGACGCGATCCTCGCCGGTGGCTCTCTGTTGGCCGGGCTCGAGCTCCGTTGCGTCATGAGCCACCTGATCGCCGCCGAGGCGCCCGGCGATTTGCTGGCCCCGCGCCAGCTCGCCTTGTTCAACCGGCTGCGCGCCCGCCTTCCCACCGCGCCGGCCTCAATCGTCAACTCGGCGGGGGTATTCCGCGGGCCGGAATACCGGCTCGACCTGGCCCGGCCGGGGGCCGCGCTCTATGGCCTCAACCCGCTCGAATCCGCCCCCAATCCGATGGCTCAAGTCGTTGAGCTGAAAGGGCGAATCCTGCAGGTGCGCCAGATTGACAGCCCGCGGACCGTTGGCTATGGTGCGACGCACCGTGTCGCCGCGCCGTCGCGCGTGGCAACGGTGGCCGTGGGATACGCCGACGGGTATCTGCGGTCCCTGTCGAACCGGGGCAGCGCCTTCCTGGGCGGCGTGCGCGTGCCGGTGGTGGGGCGCGTCTCGATGGATCTGATCACCCTCGACGTCACCGGCGTGCCGGAGGCCCTGGCTCATGCCGGCGCTCCGGTCGAACTGATCGGCCCGCACCATTCCCCCGACGATCTGGCGCGCGAGGCCGGCACCATCGGCTACGAGATTCTGACCTCGCTCGGGCGGCGCTACCGGCGCATCTATCGCGGCACGGGCGCGTGAACCCCCTCGCGCCCATCGGCCGGGTGTTCCTCGCCTTCCTGGCCGCGACCGGCCGGCTCGGCATGTTCACCTCGACCGCTGTCGCCAACTGCATCACCCCGCCGATCTATCTGCGCCTGATCGGCGCGCCAGCTCGCCAACGTCGGCTACTACTCGCTGCCCGTCGTCGGGCTGACCGCCGTGTTCACCGGCATGGTGCTGGCGCTGCAGAGCTACACCGGCTTTTCGCGCTTCAACGCCGAAAGCGCCATCGCCAACGTGGTGGCGCTGTCGGTGACCCGCGAGCTTGGCCCCGTCCTCGCCGGTCTGATGGTGGCCGGGCGCATCGGCGCGGCGATGGCGGCCGAGATCGGCACCATGCGCGTCACCGAGCAGATCGACGCGCTGGTCACGCTGTCGACCAACCCGTTCAAGTACCTGGTGGCGCCGCGCCTGATCGCGGGGCTCCTGATGCTGCCCGCGCTGGTGTTCGTCGCCGACATCATCGGCGTGTTCGGCGGCTACATCATCTCGATCGGCAAGCTGGGCTTCAACCCGGCGACCTATCTGCAGAACACCTGGGACGTCTTGGAGCCGATCGACGTGATCTCGGGCCTGGTCAAGGCCGCGGTGTTCGGCTTCCTGATCGCGCTGATGGGCTGCTATCACGGCTACCAGTCGCGGGGCGGCGCCGAGGGCGTCGGCCAGGCCACCACCAACGCGGTGGTCTCCGCCTCGATCCTGATCCTGTCGTTCAACTACGTCCTCACCGAGCTGTTCTTCGCGCGATGAATGGCACGCCCCCCAAGATCGCCGTCCAGGGCCTCGACAAGTCGTTCGGGCGGAAGCCGCGTGCTGAACGGCATCGACCTCGATGATCGACAAGGGCGAATCGGTGGTGGTGATCGGCGGCTCGGGCTCGGGCAAGTCGGTGCTGATCAAGAACATCCTGGGCCTGCTGCGCCCCGATTCCGGCTCGATCCGCATCGACGGCGAGGAGACGGCCGGCATGACGGGCCGCACGCGCGAGCGGGTGCTGCGTAAGTTCGGCATGCTGTTCCAGGGTGCGGCCCTGTTCGATTCGCTGCAGGTGTGGGAGAACGTGGCGTTCGGCCTGATCCAGGGACGCAGGATGGAGCGCCGGCACGCGCGCGACGTGGCCATCGAGAAGCTCGCCAATGTCGGGCTCGGCGCCGAGGTCGGCGAGCTGCGCCCGGCCGAGCTCTCCGGCGGCATGCAGAAGCGCGTCGCACTCGCCCGCGCCATCGCCGCCGAGCCCGAGATCCTGTTCTTCGACGAGCCGACCACCGGCCTCGACCCGATCATGGGCGACGTGATCAACGATCTGATCGTCGCCTCGGTAAAGCGGCTGGGCGCGACCGCGCTCTCGATCACCCACGACATGGCGTCGGCGCGCAAGATCGCCGACCGCATCGCCATGATCTATGGCGGGCGCATCATCTGGGCCGGCCCGACCCGCGAGATCGACGCCTCCGGCAACCCCTATGTCGACCAGTTCATCCACGGCCGCGCCGACGGCCCGATCCGGATGGAGGTCCGCCGCACGTGAGGCGGCCTCGGCAACATGACCCCTCACCCTGTCCCTCTCCCTCAAGGGGAGATGGGCCCCTTGTACGAGCCTTCTTCCTTCCAACCGGCACCTTGTCCGACTTGGGCGCATGCGCCTACGCGCTCGCCCCCTCCCCCCTTGAGGGCTTGGCGCCTGCCCGGCGTCCACTGGACGCCAGGCCCGGACATGCCAGTGGCATGTCCGGCGGCGCCAAGGGTCGGGGAGGGGGGTCCGGCTTCATGCGCCGCGGGATCTAAATGGCCAAGGCCGCCGCGCGGTACGTCTGTCAGGAATGCGGCGCCGCCTTCCCGCGCTGGGCGGGCAAGTGCGAATCCTGCGGCGCGTGGAATGCTATCGTCGAGGAGGCGCTGGTCGCCGGTCCGCCCAAGGGGCTGAAGGGCGCCAAGGGCCGCGCCGTCGATTTCCAGGCAATGGACGGGCCGGACGAGCCCGTGGCGCGCCTCGCCACCGGCATCGCCGAGTTCGACCGGGTGGTGGGCGGCGGGCTGGTGCCAGGCTCGGCGGTGCTGATCGGCGGCGACCCCGGCATCGGCAAGTCGACCCTCTTGCTGCAGGCCGTCGCGGCGCTCGCCACCGGCGTCTCCTGCGCCTACGTCTCGGGCGAGGAATCGGCCGACCAGATCCGCATGCGCGCGCAGCGCCTCGGCCTCGGTGCGGCGCCGGTGGCCCTCGCCGCCGCGACCGACGTGCGCGACATCGTGGCGACGCTCGATCAGCCCGCCGGCCCGCGCGTCGTGGTGATCGATTCGATCCAGACCATGTATGTCGACTCGCTCGATTCCGCGCCTGGCACGGTCACCCAGGTGCGCGCCTCGGCGGAGGCGCTGGTCCGGCTCGCCAAGAGGCGCGGCTTCACCGTGCTGTTCGTCGGCCACGTCACCAAGGAAGGTGCGATCGCCGGCCCGCGCGTCCTCGAGCACATGGTCGACACGGTGCTCTATTTCGAGGGCGAGCGCGGCCACCCGTTCCGCATCCTGCGCGCCATCAAGAACCGGTTCGGCCCGACCGACGAGATCGGCGTGTTCGAGATGACGGGCGCCGGGCTTTCCGGCGTCGAGAACCCGTCGGCCCTGTTCCTCGCCGACCGGACGGAGGAGGTGCCGGGCGCCGCCGTGTTCGCCGGCATCGAGGGCACGCGACCGCTGCTGGTCGAGATCCAGGCGCTGGTCGTGCGCTCGCCCCAGGCGACGCCGCGCCGCGCGGTGGTGGGCTGGGACTCCGGCCGGCTGGCGATGGTGCTGGCCGTCCTGGAGGCGCGCTGCGGCCTCGGCTTCGGCGGGTGCGAGGTCTACCTCAACGTCGCGGGCGGGCTGCGCATCGCCGAGCCGGCGGCCGACCTCGCCGTCGCCGCGGCGCTGGTCTCCGGCCTCACCGGCACGCCGACGCCGCCCGACACGGTGGTGTTCGGCGAGATCGGCCTCGCCGGCGAGGTGCGCGCGGTAAGCCAGCCCGAGCTCCGCCTGCGCGAGGCGCAGAAGCTCGGCTTCCGCCGCGCCATCGTGCCGGCCCGCACCAAGGGAAGGCCGGCCGCGCCGCAGGGGTTCGAGATCGCGGCCATCGCCCGGCTCGACGCGCTGGTCGCCCGGCTGGGCGGCGCCGACGCCCGGCGGGCGGCGGGCGCATGAACGTCATCGACATCGCCCTGATCGCGGTGCTGGTGATCGCCGGGCTCGGCGGGTTCCTGCGCGGCTTCGTCCAGTCGGTGCTGGCCATCGCCGCCTGGGTGGGTGCGGCGTTCGCCACCTTATACGGCTTCCCTTATCTGGCGCCCGTTGCGCGCCAGTACATCTCGCTCAGGATCGCCGCCGACGCGACCGCGGGGGCGGCGCTGTTCATCGGCAGCCTGGTGATCCTCGCCTTCCTGCGGCACCGGATCGCCGGGCTGGTGCGGGGCAGCGCCCTTTCGGCGCTCGACCGCTCGCTCGGCTTCGTGTTCGGGGTGATCTTCGGCGCGGTGCTGCTCTGCGTCGCCTATTTCGGCGCGTCGTGGGCGGCCGGGCCGCGCAAGACCTGGCCCGACTGGGCGCGCGAATCGAAGGGCCTGCCGGTGGTCGAGAGCCTGACCCTGGGCGGCTGCGCCCTGGGCCCGCCCAACGCACTCACAATGTGCCGGCGGGTGCTGGGGAACCCGGGCGCCTCGCGCCGCGACATCGAGCGCCAGTTCGAGCGGCTGACCGCGCCTGCCCCCAAGGCGCCCGCAGGCGCGCCGCGGCCCGGCTATTCCCCCGCCGAGCGGCGCGAGCTCGACCGGCTTTTCGATACGACAAGGTAGGCAGCGATAAATGGCCCCCCTCGCGCCATTGCCCTTGCGCCCGCGATGCACTATCTGGCGGGTGCGGGCGCCGGCCGCCCCCGAGCCGCCCCGGACACGGAGTCCATGCTGACCACCGACCCCTTCGACGGCGACCACCTGCACGAAGAGTGCGGCGTCTTCGGCATTTACGGCCACGCCGACGCAGCCGCCATGACCGCGCTCGGTCTGCACGCGCTGCAGCACCGCGGCCAGGAGGCGGCGGGCATCGTCTCGTTCGACGGCGAGAGCTTCCACCCGCACCACGCGATCGGCCATGTCGGCGACAATTTCGGCGACAAGGCGGTGATCGCGCGCCTGCCCGGCATGGCGGCGCTCGGCCACAACCGCTACTCCACGACCGGCGCGACGGTGCTGCGCAACGTCCAGCCGCTCTACGCCGACTTCGAATTGGGCGGCTTCGCCATCGCTCACAACGGCAATTTGACCAACGCGCGCAAGCTGCGCCGCGAGCTGGTGCGCAGGGGGTGCCTGTTCCAATCCACCACCGATACCGAGGTCATCATCCATTTGACCGCGACCAGCCCGCAGGCCACCGTGACCGACCGGCTGATCGACGCGCTGACCCAGGTGGACGGCGCCTATGCGCTGGGCGCGCTGACCAACGAGGCGATGATCGGCGTGCGCGATCCGCTGGGCATCCGCCCGCTCGTGCTCGGCCATCTCGACGACGCGTGGATCCTGGCGTCGGAGACCTGCGCGCTCGACATCATCAACGCCCGCTTCGTACGCGAGATCGAGCCCGGCGAGGTGGTGGTGATCGGGCCGGAAGGCGTGCGCTCGATCAAGCCGTTTGCGCCGCGCGCGCCGCGCTTCTGCATCTTCGAGTACATCTATTTCGCCCGGCCGGATTCGACCGCGGGCGGGCGCTCGGTCTACGAGGCGCGCCGGCGCATCGGGGCGGAGCTCGCGCGCGAGGCGCCGGTCTCGGCCGACATCGTGGTGCCGGTGCCCGACTCGGGCGTGCCCGCCGCACTTGGCTACGCCGCCGAGGCCGGTATTCCGTTCGAGCTCGGCATCACCCGCAACCACTATGTCGGCCGCACCTTCATCGAGCCTGCCGATCACATCCGCCATCTCGGCGTGCGCCTCAAGCACAACGCCAACCGCGCGATCATCGCCGGCAAGCGCGTGGTGCTGGTGGACGATTCCATCGTGCGCGGCACGACCTCGACCAAGATCGTCGAGATGGTGCGCGCCGCCGGCGCGACCGAAGTGCACATGCGCATCGCCTCGCCGCCGACCACGCATTCCTGCTTCTACGGCGTCGACACGCCAGAGCGCAGCGCGCTGCTGGCCGCGAGCCACGGCGTATCCGAGATGGCGCGCATCATCGGCGCCGACTTGCTCGCCTACGTCTCGATCGACGGGCTCTACCGCGCGATGGGCGAGGCGGGACGGACCGGTGACAAGCCACAGTTCTGCGACGCCTGCTTCTCCGGCGACTACCCCCTGCCGCTGGTCGACCAGGAGGAGGGCGACCTCGCCCGCCAGCTCTCGCTGTTCCGCCACCTGGCGTAATTCCCCCGATTGTCATCCCCACCCGCTTGCCGGTAGGGTCGCCGCTTCATCGCGAAGGGTGAGGAAATGGCGGACGGCAGGCTCGAAGGACGCATCGCGCTGATCACCGGCGCGTCGCGCGGCATCGGCGCCGCGCTGGCGCGCCGCTTCGCCGCCGAGGGCGCGCAGGTGATCCTGGTCGCGCGCACCACCGGCGCGCTCGAGGAGGTCGACGACGCGATCCGCGAGGACGCCCGCGCCGCCGGACGCGAGCCGGTGCCGGCGACGCTGGTGCCGATGGATCTCGCCAACGGGGCGGAGATCGACCAGATGGCGGTCGCCGTCGCCGAGCGGTTCGGCCGGCTCGACGTGCTGGTCGGTAATGCCGGTGTTCTGGGCCCGCGCACGCCGACGCCGCAGATCGACCCCGACGCGTGGGAGCGCGAGATATCCGTCAACCTCACCGCCAACTGGCGGCTGATCCGCGCGTTCGACGCGCTGCTGCGCGCGTCCGACGCCGGCCGCGCGATCTTCGTGACCTCGGCCGCGGCGCGCCACCGCCCGGCCTACGGCGCGTGCTACTCGGTCACCAAGGCGGGCCTCGAATGCCTGGCCGAGGTGTGGGCGAAGGAGAACGAGAAGACCAATTTGCGGATCAATCTGGTCGACCCCGGCGGGCTGCGCACCGACATGCACGCCGAGGCGTTCCCCGGGCTCGACCCGATGGACTTCCCGGAGCCCGAGACCGTCACCGGCACGTTCGTCGAGCTCGCCGAGCCCGCCTGTACCCGCCACGGCGAGCTGGTCCGCGCCCAGCCCAACGCTCGCCCGGGCGTGCACGCGCGGAAATAGCCGGCCCCGGGCGGTCTTACCCCGCCTTCGTGTCGAACGGGTTCTTGCCGCGCCGCGGCAGGATGCGGATCGGCACGCCCGGAAGGTCGAACGCCTCGCGCAGCCCGTTGGAGAGGTAGCGCAGGTAGTTGTCGTCCACGTCCGCCGGGCGGTTGACGAACAGCGCGAAGGTCGGCGGGCGCGCCTTCACCTGGGTGATGTAGCGCGGCCGCACCGGCCGCCCGGCGGCCGCCGGCGGCGCATGGCGCGACGTCATCCGGTCGAGCCAGCGGTTCAATGGCCCGGTCGGCAGGCGCTTGTTCCAGGCCCGGTCGGCATTGAGCACCGCGCGCATAAGCCGGCCGATCCCGTCGCCGCTCAGCGCCGAGAGCGCGACGACCGGCACGCCCTTCGCCTGGGCGAGCGAGTCCTCCAGCCGCTCGGCGATGGCGCGCCGCGTGGCCTGAGGGTCCGCGACCCGGTCCCACTTGTTGGCGGCGACCACCAGCGCGCGGCCCTCCTCGAGCGCCTGACGCGCGATGGTGAGGTCCTGGCGCTCCATCTTCTCGGTCGCGTCGAGCACCAGCACCACCACGTCGGCGTAGCGCACGGCGTTGAGCGCATCGGCGACGGCCGCCCGCTCCAGCGCGTCGATCACGCGCGCGCGGCGGCGGATGCCGGCGGTGTCGACCAGCCGCACCGGCCGGCCCGCCCAGCGCCACGCGATCGAGACCGCGTCGCGCGTGACGCCGGGCTCCGGCCCGGTCAGCACCCGCTCCTCGCCGACCAGCCGGTTGACCAGCGTCGACTTGCCGACATTGGGCCGGCCGAGGATGGCGAGGTGGAGCGGGGGCGCCTCGCCTTCGGCCGTCGCTTCCGCCGCCTCGGTCTCGGCGATCAGCGGCTGGAGCGCGTCATAGAGCTCGGCCATGCCCTCGCCGTGCTCGGCCGAGATCTCGATCGGCGCGCCGAGCCCGAGGGCGAACGCGTCGAGCGCGCCAGCCTCGCCCGCGCGCCCCTCCGACTTGTTGGCGCAGAGGATCACCCGCGCGTGGTGGCGCCGCAGCCACGCCGCGAAATGGCGGTCGACGGGCGTGAGGCCCGCACGGGCGTCGATCAGGAAGAGCGCGGCGTCGGCGTCGGCCAGCGCGCGCTCGGTCTGGGCGCGCATCGCCGCCTCGAGCGTTTCCGCCGCCGCATCCTCGAGCCCCGCCGTGTCGATGACGCGGAAGCGCAAATCCGCGAGCCGCGCCTCGCCCTCGCGCCGGTCGCGGGTGACGCCGGGAGTGGCATCGACGATGGCGGCGCGCCTGCCGACCAGCCGGTTGAACAGGGTCGACTTGCCGACATTGGGCCGGCCGACGATGGCGACGGTGAAGACCATGCGGTCCGCCGCCGGCGCTAGCGCAGCGCGACGAGCGTCGCGTCGTCGGTGAGGACGTAGACCGTGCCGTCGGCCACGGCGGGCGAGATGAGGATCGGGCTGTCCAGCTTGATGCGGCCGAGCGGCTTTCCGCTATAGGGCGAGACCGACCAGATCTCGCCGTCCGAGGCGGGCACCAGAAGCCGGTCCGTGACCAGCACCGGGCCGGTCCAGCGGATCGGGTCCTCCTTGTCCTCCGGGTTCTCGAAGCGGGGCAGCTGGGTCACCCAGCGTATTCCGCCGTCGCGACGGTCGATGCAGACGAGCTCGGCCCCGGTGGTGACGACGTAGATGTAGGCGCCGGCGACCCAGGGCGTGTGCACGCCCGCCACCTCCTGCTCCCACACCCGCCCGCCGGTGCGCATATCGATCTCCACCATCCGGCCCGAGTTGGAGATGGCGAGCACGCGGCCGCGGTCGATCACCGGATCGCCCTTGATCTGGGCGATCTCCGACACCGGGTCGGCGCGACGCAGCGGCGTCAAGGTCTCGCTCCAGGCGACGCGGCCGTTCTCGGCGCGCAGCGCGAACAGTTCGCCCGACGAGTAGGCGGCGATCACCGCGTCGCCCTCGGCCGCCGGGCTCGCTCCGCCCAGGAGGCCCGCCGGTTCCACGATGCCGGCATGCATCCACAGCTCGTGCCCGTCATGGGCGTCGAGCGTGTGCAGCTCGTTGGCGATGGTCACCACGAACACGCGCCCGTCGAGCACCGTCGGCCCGGCGCGCATCGGCCCGGAGACGCGGTGCGTCCAGATGCGCTTGCCGGTGCGCGCGTCGAGGCAGAACACGTCGGCGAAGCCGGTGGTCACGTAGAGCCGCCCGCCGAAATAGGCGGCGCCGCCGCCGCGCGGCCCTTCCTCCTCGTTGTCGGGGGTGAGGTCGACGCCCCAGAGCTGGCGGCCGGTCTTGGCGTCGAAGGCGCGCAGATTGGCGGCCGAATCGAGCACGTAGACGCGCCCCGCCGCCACGATCGGGGAGGCGAGGAGCTGGGTGTCGTCGGACGAGCCCTCCCCCGCGTCGACGCGCCACGCGACGGCGAGCTTTCCGGGCACGGCGAGGTGGTAGTTCGCATGGGTCGGCACCCCGCCCGGCTGCGGCCAGTCGGCGTTGCGGTAGGGCCGCGGCAGGCGCACCTCGACGTCCTGGATGCGCTTGTCGGGCTTCAGCGACGTATCGAGCGACAGCACGGAGATGCGCTCGCCCTTGAGCGGCTCCTTGTCCTTGCTGCTGCCGAAATAGCCCGACCCGCACCCGGCGAGCGCCATGGCAGCGAGCAGCGCGGCGACCGCGCCCGCGCGGCGGAAAAGGCGATAAGTCATCCCTAGCCGCCCAGGACCGCCAGCATCTCGGCCGCGCGCGCGCGCATCGACTGGGGCGCATCCGCGTTGTCGGCAAGCTGGCGGTAGAGATCCTTGGCGGCCTTGGCGTCGCCCGCCTTGAGCGCCAGCAGCGCCTTGAGTTCGCGCGCCGAGAAGCGCCACGGCCCGGTCGGCGTGTCCAGCGCGGCGAGCTTGGCGTCGAGCTTGGCCCTGTCGATCTTGGGCAGATCGAGGCTGTTCAGCACCGACAGGATCGTCGCTGCGTGGCGCAGCGCCGGATCGACCGAATCGTCGGCCGCCACGTTGTCGTAGATCTCGACCGCGCCCGCCACGTCGCCGCCGTCGGCGCGGAGCGCCGCGCGTTGCAGCCGGGCGAGCGTCCGGTAGCTGCCCGGCCCGTTGTCGGCGAGCGCCGCGAACACGGCGGCGGCCTGTTCGTGCTTGCCGCCGGCGACCAGCGCCTGCGCCTCGGAATAGCGGTTCGAGGCGGAAAGCCGCTGGTTCTCCTGGTAGCGCTGCCAACCGTAATAGGCGGCGACGAGCAGCAGCACGACCGCCACACCGGTCATCACGCGGCTGCCGTACTTCTTCCAGAGCCGAAGGTAATTCTCCTGCTTCAGCTCCTCGTCGATCTCGCGGAAGATGTCGCCCACTCGGGACTCCTCACAGGGCCAGCGCCGCAAAATAGCGCCTGGCGCGGGCCCTGGCAAACGCGCCCCGGCGCGGCGGAATGGCCCGGCCGGGATGCTGGACGGGGCGGCCGAAATGCGAAAGAATGATGACAGATCGCCGCTGGAGAGCGTGACATCAGCAAGCTCGCCCCCGTCCTGCCCCTGGCCGATTACCGGCGAGCCGCCGCCGCGGTGAGCTTTCGCCGCCCCGAACTCAACCAGCTTCTGTCGCTTTACAGCCGCCGCGTAATCGGCGGCGAGTGGCGTGACTATGCCATCGACCAGGATACGCGCCACGCCGCGTTCTCGGTCTTCCGCCGGACGAGCGACCGGCCGATCTACACGGTGTACAAGTACGCCCAGGGCGCCCACCCGGGCGGCGAGTACGCCGTCTTCGCCGCGGGCAAGCTGGTCCGCCGCGCCGGCTCGATGGGCGAGGCGCTCGCCTGGTTCGAGGGCCAGCTCAAGCTCGTCTCGCCCTGAACCTTTCCGCAGTGTGACCGCCGTCACGTTCTGGCGCGACAGCTCGCCGCACGCGGCTGCGTTCACCCGTCCTTAAGCCCCACATGGCAGAGTAGCGCCGTCATTCGCGCGGTTGTGCCGCCATGCTGCTCAAGACCGTCCTCTTGCTCTACGTCGCCCTGTTCGCGGTCAGCCTGTTCCTCGACCAGGGCGGCCGGACCCTGCTGCTGAATTAAGGCCCTTCAGTCGAAAACGGTCTGCCAGTACTGGGCGGGGTCGACCACCGCCTCGATCACCGTCGGGCCGTCGGACGCCAGCGCGGCGCGAAGCGCGCCAGCCAGCGCCTCACCGTCGCGCACCGCCACGGCCGGCACGCCGAAATAATGCGCAGGCGGACCAGCCGCCGGCGCAGCCTCGAGGTCGGTGCCGTAGGCGGGAAGCTGGCGGCGCGCCTGCTTCACCTGGATCAGCCCGAGGATCGCGTCGTCCAGCACCACGACCGGCAAGGCGAGCCCGAGCCGGGCGGCCGTCGCGAGCTCGCCGGCCGTCATGCGGAAGCAGCCGTCGCCGATCAGCGCCACCACCGCGCGCCCGGGCGCGGCGAGTTTGGCCGCGATGGCCGCGGGCAGGCCGAACCCCATCGACGACCATCCGTTGGTGATGAGGAACTGGCGCGGGCCGTGCGCCGCCCACTGGCTCGCGATCTGATGAGTGTGCGCGCCGACGTCGAACGCAAGAATGCCGTCCTTCGGCAGCACGGCGCGCACCGCGTCGATGGCCTGGTGCGGCGCGAAGCCCACTGCCTGCGGGCGGAGCGATACGGTCGTGGGGCGCAGCAGAAGAGCGAAGCGTGCGCGATGGCGCGCAAGCGCTTCTTCGGTCCATTCGTTGGCTGACGGCGGCGCCTCGGCCAGCGCGGCGAGGGCGGCGTCGAGGTCGCCGGTCGCCTGGGCGCGGATCGCGACCGCGCCATCCGTATCGGCCGGGCCGATCCCGACATGGGCGAGCGCGACGCCGCCGATCCACGCCTCGTACTCGACCTCGACCGTGTCGTAGCCGAGCCCGACGATCAGGTCGGCCGTGCGGAGGAAGTCGCGCTGGAGCTGGCGGCAGGCGCGCTCGATGCAGCCCACCGAAAGCGGATGGTCGTCGTCGATCAGCCCCTTCGCCATGGTGGTGTGAGCGAAGGGCAGATCGTGCCGCTCGACGACGCGGCGCAGCAGGTCGATATCGCGCAGCCTGCGCGCGTCGGCGCCGATCACGGCGACAGGCCGCTTGGCCGCTTCCAGCGCCCGGTGCACCGCGGCGAGGTCGGTCGCGGCGGGCGGCGCGAGGCCTGCGCCGTCCGGGACGTCCGGCACGGACTCGCGGCACGGCGCGGCCGCCACGTCCTCGGGCAGATCGAGATGTACCGGCCCGCTCGGCTCAGACGTGGCGATCCGGATCGCCTCGGCCAGCGTCGCGCCCACCGTACCGTCGCGGAGCGCGAGCGTCGCCTTGGCGATCGGGGCGAAGAGCGCGTGATGGTCGATGCCCATCTGGATGCGCCGGCCGATCTGTGCGACCGGCAGGTTGCAGGTGATGGCGAGCATCGGCGAGCGGTCGAGGAAGGCCGAGCCGACGCCGGTCGCGAGGTTGGTCGCGCCCGGCCCGAGGGTGGCGAGGGCGAGGCCGGGCCGGCCCGTCATGCGGCCGGTCACCTCGGCGGCGAAGCCGGCCGCGCCCTCGTGCGAGGTGAGGACGAACTCGACGCCGCCCTGCCGCATCGCTTCCATCAGCACGAGCATGTTGCCCGACGGGATGCCGAACCCGCGCGCGATCCCGGCCTTGCGCAAGGTGGCGACGATCAGCTCGGCGTTGGTCATGGGATCCACATGGCTCCGTCCGAGCCTCGAATTATATCCGTTCGTCCTGAGTAGCGGCCGCAGGCCGCGTATCGAAGGACGAAGCGGAGAGAACGTGCCGCCGTCGCCCTTCGATACGCCTTACTGCGCAAGGCTACTCAGGGCGAACGGAGGTGGGGGCCGCGTTTCGGCCTATTCCAGCTTCGCGCCGGCGCGGTGGCAGAGATATTCCCACTGGCGGTCGTGGCCACGCAGGTTCTGCGCGCCGACCTGCGACGCATCGATCTCGCCCGGCGTGAGCCAGGTGATCTCCGCCCCCATCGCGACGGCCAGGTTGATCGCCTTGCAGTTCGCCGCGAGCGACAGGCACGACTGGACCGCGTCGGGGATGCTGCGTCCCGACACGGCGCAGCCGTGGCCGCGCATGATGACCGCCTTCTGCTTGCCGAGCGCCTTGGCGAGGTCGCGCCCCTGGTCCAGCGTCGTGACCAGGAGGTCGGTGTCGCCGAACCGGGTGCGGATGTCCCACATCGGGACCTGTTGGCCGAGCCGGCGCGAGCCGTGGATGGCCGGGCGCAAAGGCGCGTTCGAAATGGCGAAGGGCAGGACGTCGTGGCAGTGGTTGTGCACCACGCTCATCACGTCCGGCCGCGCCTCGTAGATCGCGCCGTGGATCGGCCGCTCGATATAGATCGGCGTGTCGGTCGACTTCACCGGCGTGTTGTCGAGATTGAACTCGAGGATGTCCTCGGGCTCGACCAAAGACGGCGCGCGCGAGCGCGACAGCAGGTAACGCTGCGGATTGTCGGGATGGCGCACGCTGATATGGCCGAACGCATCGCAGATCCCCTCGTGCCCGAGCACGCGGTTGGCGGCGACGAGGTCGCGGATCAGGGCGGTGATATCGCTCACGAGCTGGGTCCTTTCCGAATCAGAACAGGTTGATCGCTTCGATCGAGCGCAAGACGGGGAAGGCGTCGCCCAGGAGGGACTGCGGCCACGACACCGCCACCAGCCGGTGGAACAGAACGTAGCCGAACAACGCCGTGCCGATCGAAACACCGAGCGTGACGCGCCAGCTCTCGCGGCCGTGCAGGCGCATATAGGCGATCAGGAACACGAACATCGCCGGCAACAGCCCGATCAGCCGGGTGAGGCCCAGGTAGAACAGGCACCAGCCGAGGAACATGGCCGCGCGCTTCAGCAACGTCGCGACGTTCAGCCCGGCGATCAGATCGATGGCGGACTCGTCCTGCGCGGTCTTGGGCGCCGGCGGCGGCAGAGGCACGCCGGCGGGCGGCGCGAGGCGCGTGAAGTTGCCGGCGAAGTGCAGCGCGGCGAACAAGATGCCGCCCAGCGCCACCGTGTCGGGAACCAGGCGCGCATCGAACGGCCAGCCGAGCGAGGACCAGTAGGCGGCGGCGAAGGCCGCGATCACGATCAGGGTGAACACGTTCTCGGGCGTCGCGAGCCGGTCGGGCCGGCCGAAGACGAGCCGCGCCTTGCCGCCGAGGCGGCGCCGCTCGCGCCGGACGTTGCGCCAGATCGGCGACAGGAGGCCGTACGCGCCCAGCGCCATGAGCGCGATCACGATGGGAAAGCCGAGCCAGCGGAACTCGTAGCGCTGCACCGAGATGTACATGTAGCGCTCGAACAGCGCGCCGAGGACGAATCCCAGGATCACCGGCGGGCGCGGCCAGTTCATCCGCTTCATGATCCAGCCGATCACGCCGAACACGAGCAGCGCGATCAGGTCGCCCCAACTCGACGAGGACTGGTAGACGCCGACGAACACGACGCCGACGATCAAGGGCGCAAGCACGCCGATGCGAATGATCGCGATCTTGGCGAGCTGGTTCGCGAACAGAAAGCAGATGCCCGCGCCCAAAATGTTGGCGATGGCGACCGACCACACGAGCGCGTAGGTGACGTCGAGATGCTTGGAGAGCATCTCCGGCCCCGGCACGATGTCGTGGATCAAAAAGGCCGAGAGCATCAGCGCCATCGACGCCGAGCCGGGCACGCCGAACGCCACGGTCGGGATCAGCGCGCCGCCCTCCTTGGCGTTGTTGGAGCATTCGCACGCGATCACGCCGCGCACGTCGCCCTTGCCGAACGTCTCGGCCGCGCCCTTCTCGGTGCGGATGGCGTGGCCGTAGGCGATCCAATCGATCACCGCCGCGCCGATGCCGGGCACCGCGCCCAGCACCGCGCCCAGCGCCGAGCAGCGCAGCAGGAGCCACCAGTTGCGGAACACGTCCTTGGCGCCTTCGAACTGCGCCCAGCGCGAGCCGATGTTGGTGTCGCCCGAGATCGCGCGCCGCGCGATGGCGAGGTCGCACATCTCGGGCAGCGCGAAGATGCCGAGGACGAACGGCACGATCGGCAGCCCGTCCCACAAATAGTTGGTGCCGAGCGTCCAGCGGAGCTGCGCCGACTGCGAGTCCTCGCCGATCATCGCCACCGAGATGCCGATGCACACCGCCGACATGCCCTTCAGCGGCGCGTTGGCGGAAAGTCCCGCCACCAGAGAAAGCCCGAACACGCAGATCGCGAACAGCTCGGGCGAGCCGATCAGCAACACCAGCGGGCGCAGGATCGGCACCGACACGGCGAGGACGAACGCGCCGAACAGCCCGCCCAGCACGGACGCGGTGTAGGACGCGCCGAGCGCGCGGCCGGCCTCGCCTTTCTGCGCCATGGGGAAGCCGTCGAGCACGGTCGCGGCCGAGCCGATGGTGCCCGGCACGCTGAACAGCACGGCGGGGATGGAATTGGACGTCACCGTCACCGCCGAAAGCCCGAGCATCATGGCGATGGCGGCGAACGGGTCGAGCCCGAAGGTGAAGGGCAGCAGGATCGAAAGCCCGATCAGCCCGCCGAGCCCCGGGATGATGCCGAGGACGAGGCCCATCAGCACCCCGGAAGCGAGATAGGCGAGACGCATCGGGTCGCTGACGATGACGAGCGCATGCCACGCCATCGTCAGCGCTTGTGATTCCATGGCCGTCCCTTAGGCGAGAGGCGGGCCGGGGGCCGCTACATGATCTCCATCGCCTTCTTCGCCCGCTCGATATCGGCGGGGCTCAGCGACAGGATCTTGGCGCAGAAATCCTGGACCTGTTTCCCGGTCAAGGGGTCGATGTCCATGTGCAGCTTCTTCGCGTCGGCGAGGAAGGCCGGGTCGTGCAGCGTTTCCCAATAGGCCTTCTCGAGCGCCGCCGCGCGGTCGGCCGGAACGCCGGGAGGGGCCGCCATGGCGCGGTCGTCGAGGCCGGACTCGATGAACTCGAGCACCGACTTGTCGCTCGGCGTCTTGGCGAACTCGCTGAGCAGCGGCACGTCCGGCATGTCGGGCGAGCGCTTCGACGCGAACTGCACCAGGTGGGCGAGCAGGCCCTTCTTCAGCCACTCGGGTTTCACCATCTTCCAGCCGAGATACTGGCCGCACCAGCCGTCGACCTCGTGCTTCTCCATGGCGAGGCGCACTTTCGAGCCGCCGCCATAGCCGACGATGATCTTGAACTTGGTGCCGAGGACGTGGTTGACTGCCGCCGGGTTGCGGTAGGTGTTCGACGATTTCGAGAACGCGCCCATCACGTCGACCTTCTCGCGCGCCTGCGAGATGGTCGTGGCCGGCGCGGTCTTCCACACCGAGCACACGCTCACCGCCTCGCCCCAGCCGCCGAGCCAGCGGTATTTGCGCGAGTTGAACTTGACGTTGCGCTCGCCCAGCGCCTGGTCCTTGGTCATGCCCGAAGTCGGGGTGATGACAACCGTGCCGTCCTTGGGCGCGGCGTTGTAGACGAAGTTCATCGCCGACAGCCCGCCGGCCCCCGGCATGTGCTTGACGATCACGTTCGGGTGGCCGGGGATGTGCTTGGCGAAGTGCGGCACCATCATCTGGGCGTAGGTCGAATAGATGCCGCCGGGCGACACCGCGACATACACCGAGACCGTCTTGCCCGAATAGAAATCCGAGATCGAATCGGCCCGCGTCGTGCCGGCGAGGGCGAGCCCACCGGCCAGGACGGCGGCGGACGCAAAAAGGGCATGCTTCGTCATGCTGCATTCCTCCCTGTTGACATTGGGCGCGGCGTGCGCGCCAAGCCGTCCGACCATAGCCGGACCCGCCGGCCGGGGCAATCCCGCGCGGGACTCGCGCCGGCGGGCGGGCTCGGCTAGGCTCGCCCCATGAAGATCGGAATGCAGCTTCCCAACAAGGGGCCGGGCGCGTCGCGCGCGCTGATCGGCGACTGCGCCCGCGCGGCCGACGCGCTGCCCGTGGACGACCTCTGGGTGTTCGACCACGTCGCCGTGCCGCCCGACAATGCGCGCGGCTCGGACGGGTTCTATGTCGAGCCGCTGGCGACGCTCGCCTTCGTCGCCGGCATCACCGAGCGCATCGGGATCGGCACCCGGGTGCTAATCCTGCCCTACCGCAACCCCTATCTGATCGCCAAGTGGGCCGCGTCGATCCAGGAGCTTTCGGGCGGGCGCCTGCGCCTCGGCTGCGGTGTCGGCTGGATGGAGGCGGAATTCCAGGTGCTGGGGATCGACCGCACCCGGCGCGGCAAGCTGACCGACCGGGCGCTGGAAATGATCCATCGCTGTTTCGCCGCCGACGAGGTGGAGATCAACGGCGCCAAGGTGCTGTTCCGCCCTCGCCCGGCCCGCCCGCCGCTTTATGTCGGCGGCGTGCCGCCGCATGCGCTTGCCCGCGCCGCGAAATACGCCGAAGGCTGGATGCCGGGATCGGGCACGGCCGACGAGCTCGCCCGGCCGATCGCCGAGCTCGCCCGCTTCTTCAAGGAGGCCGGCAAGGGGCCGCCCGAGGTGGTGGTATCCGGCGCTCTGCCGCTCGACGATCCGGCGGCCGCCCGCGACGGGCTCGCCCGGCTGGAGGGGCTGGGCGTCACGCGGTTCTGCCTGACCGCGCCCTACGACACCGCGTCCGAATTCGCCCGCCTCGCCGAAGGCCTGGTCCGCGCGGGCGGCGGCTGACCGAGGATGCCCCGCGATTTTGCATCGCGCCCGGTGGTCCTTTAGATTGGTCGAATGACCGACGCGGGCACAGGTGCGCCCAAGCGCACGCCGCTTTACGACCTGCACGTCGCGCTCGGCGCGCGGATGGTGCCGTTCGCCGGCTGGGCCATGCCGGTGCAGTACAAGGCGGGCATCATCGCCGAGCACAACCACACCCGCACCAGGGCCTCGCTGTTCGACGTGTCGCACATGGGCCAGGTCGCCATCGCCGGACAGGGGGCCGCCGCGGCGCTGGAAAGGCTGGTGCCGGGCGACATCCAGGGCCTCGCCGTCGGCCGGGTGCGCTACACGCTGCTGACCAACGAGGCGGGCGGCATCGTCGACGATCTGATGGTCGCGAAGACCGAGGGCGGGCTGCACCTCGTGGTCAACGCCGCGCGCCGCGCGGTCGATCTCGCCCACCTCACCGACAATCTGCCCGACGAGATGGTGGCCGAGCTTCCCGATCGCGCGCTGCTCGCCCTGCAAGGACCGGGAGCTGCGGCCGTGATCGCGCGCGTCGCCCCGGGCGCCGAGACCCTCACCTTCCTGGCGACCGCCGAGTTCGACATTGTGGGCACGCGCTGCGCCGTCGCGCGGTCGGGCTATACCGGCGAGGACGGGTTCGAGATCTCTGTGCCGGCTTCCCAGGCCGAAGTGCTGGCCCGCCGCCTGCTGGACGAGAAGGAGGTTGCGCCCGCCGGGCTCGGCGCGCGCGACACGCTGCGCCTCGAGGCGGGGCTCTGCCTCTATGGCAGCGACATCGACGAGGAGACGACGCCGGTCGAGGCCGCGCTCGGCTGGACCATCCCGCGCCGCCGCCGCGCCGAGGCGAACTTCCCCGGCGCTGACATCATCCTGGCGGAGCTTTCCGCCGGGCCGGGGCGCAAGCGCGTCGGCCTGAGGCTCGACGGGCGCGTGCCGGCGCGCCACGGCGCCGAGATTCTCGACGCGGCGGGCGCGCATATCGGCCACGTGACCAGCGGCAGCTTCGGCCCGACCGCGGGCGCGCCCATCGCCATGGGCTATGTCGATCCCGAGCACGCGGCCGCAGGCACCGCGGTCGGGGTCAAGGTACGCGACGCCGCGCTGCCGGGGCGGATCTGCGCCCTGCCCTTCGTTCCGCACCGCTACGTGAAATCCACCTGATCGGGAGAGGGCCGTGAGCGAGACACGCTACAGCAAGGACCACGAATGGGTGCGGCTCGACGGCGAAATCGCCACCATCGGCATCAGTGCCTACGCGCAGGAGCAGCTGGGCGACGTTGTCTATGTCGAGCTGCCCGCACCGGGCAAGCAGGTGGCGGCGGGCGAGGAGGCCTGCACCGTCGAGTCGGTGAAGGCGGCGAGCGAGGTGTACGCGCCCGTCGCGGGCGAAGTGATCGAGGCCAACGCCGCCCTCAACGACGCGCCCGAGACGGTGAACGCCGACCCCGAGGGCAAGGGCTGGTTCGTCAAGCTGCGCACCACCGACCAAGCCGCGTTCGCCGCGCTGATGGACAAGGCGGCCTACGACGCATACGTGAAGGGCCTCGGCTGATGCGCTATCTGCCGCTGACCGACGCCGACCGCGCCGCCATGCTGAAGGCGGTCGGCGCGCCGTCGATCGAGGCCTTGTACCGCGACGTGCCGATTGCCGCGCGCCTCACCGAACCGCTCGATCTTCCCGACCATCGGGGCGAGCTGGCGGTCGAGCGCGCGCTCGCCGCCTACGCCGTGCGCAACACCCCGGCCGGATCGGTGGCGAGCTTCCTCGGCGCCGGTGCCTATCGCCACCACGTGCCGGCGACGGTCGACTATTTGATCCAGCGCGGCGAGTTCCTGACCGCCTACACCCCCTACCAGCCGGAGGCGTCGCAGGGCACGCTGCAGACGCTCTACGAGTTCCAGACCCAGGTCGCGACGATAACCGGCATGGAGGTCGCCAACGCCTCGATGTACGACGGCGCCACCGCCTGCGCCGAGGCGGTGATGATGGCCCACCGCGTGACCGGCAAGGCGAAGGCGATCCTGTCGGGCGCGCTGCACCCGCACTGGCGCGACGTGACCGATACGACCGCGCGCCACGTCGCGGTCGAGCCGGTCGCCCTGCCGCCCGACCCCGAGGGCGCGGAGGATTTGATCGCGCGGATCGACGGCGACACGTGCTGCGTCGTCGCGCAGTACCCGGACATGTTCGGCCGGCTGCGCGACCTTGCCCCGCTCGCCCGCGCCTGCCACGAGCAGGGGGCGCTGCTCGTCGTCGGCGTCGCCGAGATCGTCGCGCTCGGCGCGCTGGTCTCGCCCGGCGAGATGGGCGCCGACATCGTCATCGCAGAGGGCGCCTCGCTCGGCAACGCGCTTTCCTTCGGCGGGCCATATGTCGGGCTGTTCGCGACGCGCGAGAAATTCCTGCGCCAGATGCCCGGCCGGCTCTGCGGCGAGACGGTGGACGCGGAGGGGCGCCGCGGCTACGTGCTCACGCTTTCGACACGCGAGCAGCATATCCGCCGCGAGAAGGCGACCAGCAACATCTGCACCAACTCCGAGCTTTGCGCGCTCGCCTTCACCATCCACCTGTCTCTGCTGGGCGAGATCGGCTTCACGCGCCTCGCCGATATCAACCATGCGAACGCCGTCGCGCTCGCCGATGCGCTCGCCAAGGTGAAGGGCGTCGCGCTGCTGAACGACATTTTCTTCAACGAATTCACCGTGCGCCTGCCCAAGCCCGCCGCACAGGTCGTGGCGGCGCTGGTGCCGAAGGGCGTGTTCGCGGGCGTGCCGGTCGCGCGCTTCTATCCGGACGATCCGGCGCTCGCGAACCTCCTGCTGGTCGCGGCGACCGAGACCAACACGGAAGACGACATCGCGCGCTTCGCCGCCGCGCTGGGAGAGGCGTTATGAGCGGGCCGGCGGAGCCGCATCGCGGCCTGCAGCTTGCCGAGCCGCTGGTCTTCGAGCGCGGCGGGCCCGACAAGACGGGCGTCGATCTCGACCCGCCCGCGCCGTTCGCCGACCGGCTGGGCACGCAGAAGCGCACGCGGCCGATCGGCCTCGCCGGCCTTTCCGAGCCCGAGGCGATCCGCCACTACACGCGCCTGTCGCAGAAGAACTACGGCATCGACATGGGCATATACCCGCTGGGCAGTTGCACCATGAAGCACAACCCCAGGCTCAACGAGCGCCTCGCGCGGCTTCCCGGCTTCGCCGACATCCACCCGCTGCAGCCGATCGAAAGCGTGCAGGGCGCGCTCGCGCTCATCGACACGCTCGCGCACTGGATCAAAATGCTGACTGGCATGCCGGCCGTCGCCATGTCGCTCGGCGCCGGCGCGCATGGCGAGCTGTGCGGGCTGATGGCGATCCGCGCCGCGCTGGAGGCGCAGGGCGACGCGCGCAAGGTGGTGCTGGTGCCCGACTCGGCGCACGGCACCAACCCGGCGACCGCGCACATTTGCGGCTACACCGTGGAGGCGGTACCGCACAACGACCGCGGCCGGGTCGACCTCGTCGCGCTCAAGGCGCGCCTCGGGCCGGACGTCGCGGCCTTCATGCTGACCAACCCCAACACCTGCGGCCTGTTCGAGGACGAGATATTGGAGCAGGCGGCGGCGCTGCACGCGGCCGGCGCGTATTTCTACTGCGACGGGGCGAACTTCAACGCGCTGATGGGGCGCGTCCGGCCGGGCGACCTCGGCATCGACTGCATGCACCTCAATCTGCACAAGACCTTCTCCACGCCGCACGGCGGCGGCGGGCCGGGCTCGGGGCCGGTCGCGTTCGCCGCAGTCGCTGGCGAAGTTCGCGCCGCTGCCCTGGGTGGTGCGCGAGGGCGACACGTTCCGGCTGGTCGAAAACGAAACGGACCCGGGCGCGCGGGGGGTGAGCCCCTTCGGGCGGATGAAGGGCTTTCACGGCCAGTTCGGCATGTTCGTGCGCGCACTTGCCTACATGATGAGCCACGGGGGCGACGGGCTGAAGCAGGCGTCGGGCGACGCGGTGCTCGCCGCCAACTACGTGTTCGAGAGCCTCAAGGACGTCATGTCGCCCTTCGCCGACGGGCCCTGCATGCACGAGTGCCTGTTCCACGACGCCTTCCTGCACGCGACCGGCGTCACCACGCTCGACTTCGCCAAGGCGATGATCGACGAGGGCTTCCACCCGATGACCATGTACTTCCCGCTGGTCGTCCACGGCGGCTTCCTGATCGAGCCGACCGAGTCGGAAAGCAAGGACGGGCTCGACGCCTTCATCGCCGCGATGCGCCGATTGGCCGGGCGCGCCAGGGCGGGCGACGCCGAGCACTTCACCGGCGCGCCCCGCCTCGCGCCCCGCCGCCGGCTCGACGAAACCCGCGCCGCCCGCCACCCGGTGCTGCGCTGGCGCCCGCCCGGCGAGACGTCCGAGGCAGCCGAGTGATCGATCTTTCCGGAAAGGTAGCGGTGATACCGGGCGCGTCGGGCGGGATCGGGGGCGAGGTCGCGCGCTGCTTCGCAGATTGCGGTGCCGACGTGGCGCTCGCCTACCGCTCGGGGGCGGAGGCCGCGGAGGGGGCGCGCGGCCACGCCGTCGCGCGCGGCCGGCGGGCGCGGTGCGACCGGCTGGACGTGACCGACCTCGCGGCGGTGGAGGCGTGGGTCGCCGAGGTGATCGCCGACCTGGGCCGGATCGACGTGCTGGCCAGCTGCGTCGGCTGGACGTCCGAAGGCGGCTTCCAGCTTTTCGTCCAGCAGGACCCGGCCGACTGGCCCGGTCTCGTCGCCGTGCAGATGATGGGGTTCGTCAACCTCGCCCGCGCAGTCGTCCCGCACATGACGGCGCAGCGATCGGGCCGCATCCTGCAGGTCGGTTCGGACGGCGGCAAGGTCGGCCAGTCGGGCGCGGCCGTCCTCTCGGCCTGCCACGGCGGGATGATCGCCTTCGCCAAGGCGCTGGCGCGCGAGGTGGGGCGCGACGGTGTGACGGCGAACGTGGTCTGCCCCGGCCCGACCGAGGGCCCGACGCTCGACACGTTGCGCGGCCAGGGCACCACCGGCGCCAAGATCGTCGAGGAGATGATCCGCCGCGTGCCACTGAAGCGCCCCGGCACGCCGCGCGAGATCGCCGAGACGATGGCGTTCCTCGCCTCCGACGCGGGCGGCTACATCACCGGCCAGGCGATCAGCGTGTCCGGCGGGCTGACGATGGGGTAGGTTTGATCTCTCGATAGTGCTGACCCGGCGGGACCGTCGGGCCCACGAGCGTGCCGGGCCATCCCCGATGAAGCGAGTCGCAGTCTTCGGAAACGCCGGCGGCGGCAAGTCGAGACTGGCCCGATGCTTGGCCGATCTGACCGGCCTACCGCTTCATTCCAGCGACCTGATGCAGTTCCGCGCGGGCGGCGGGGCCTTCCGCATGAGGAATACCTAAAGGCCCACGCCGACCTGTTGCACCGCGACGAATGGATCATCGACGGTTTCGGCAGCGTTGCGACAGCGTGGGAGCGGTTCGCCCACGCAGACACTCTGGTCTATGTCGACCTGCCGGTCGCGACGCACTATTGGTGGGTGACCAAGCGCCTGTTCGCGGGCCAGTTCGCGAATCCGCAGGGCTGGCCGGATCGAAGCCCGATCTGGAGCAGCACGATCAGCTTCGACAAGGTGATCATGCACTGCCACCGGACCCTGACGCCGAAATACCGTCAACTAATCGGGGAGGCGGCCGCATCGAAGCGGGTCCACCACATCCGTTCGAAGGGCGAGATCAAGTCTCTGCTCGACGACGTTGCGCGCGCTTATGGCCGCGTTTGACCCCTGTAGCAAATAGCCAGACGCGCGGCCGGCGCTAGTCCGCCAGCACCGGCTCCTTGCCGCCGCCGTCGGCATCCTGGCCGCCATCCTCGTCGCCGCCCTCGCGCTTGCGGGCGCCGGGGTCCGGCTTATAGGCGAAGGTGAGCTTCTCGTCCTTCAGCCCGACCTCGACGATGCCGCCCTTGATGAGCTGGCCGAACAGCAGCTCCTCCGCCAGGGGCTTCTTGATGTGCTCCTGGATCACGCGGCCGAGCGGTCGCGCGCCGAACGACTTGTCGTAACCCTTGCGCGCGAGGAAGTTGCGCGCCGGCTCCGACAGCACGATCTGCACGTTGCGGTCGCCCAACTGCGCCTCGAGCTGCATGACGAACTTGTCGACCACGCGCTCGACGATCTCCGGCGTGAGGTTGTTGAAGGCGATGGTCGCGTCCAGCCGGTTGCGGAACTCCGGCGTGAACAGGCGGCGGATCGCCTCCTCGTCGTCGCCGACGCGCGCCTCGCGCTCGAACCCGATGGCGGGCCTCACCATGTCGGCCGCGCCCGCGTTCGTGGTCATGATCAGGATCACGTTGCGGAAGTCGACGTTCTTGCCGTTGTGGTCGGTCAGCTTGCCGTGGTCCATCACCTGCAACAGGATGTTGAACAGGTCCGGATGCGCCTTCTCGATCTCGTCCAGCAGCAGCACGGAGTGCGGGTGCTGGTCGATCTGGTCGGTGAGGAGCCCGCCCTGGTCGAAGCCGACATAGCCGGGCGGCGCGCCGATCAGCCGCGAGACGGTGTGGCGCTCCATGTATTCCGACATGTCGAAGCGGATCAGCTCGATGCCCATGGTGAGGGCGAGCTGGCGCGCCACCTCGGTCTTGCCGACGCCGGTCGGGCCGGAGAAGAGGTAGCACCCGATCGGCTTCTCCGGCTCGCGCAGCCCGGCGCGGGCGAGCTTGATGGCGGACGCCAGCGCCTCGATCGGCCGGTCCTGGCCGAACACGACGGTCTTGAGGTCGCGCTCGAGGTTCTTGAGCGATTCCTGGTCGTTGCGCGACACGGTCTTCGGCGGGATGCGGGCGATCTTGGCGACCACCTCCTCGACATCCTTCACGTTGATCAGCTTGCGGCGCTTCGATTCCGGCTTGAGCTTCTGCGAGGCGCCGACCTCGTCGATCACGTCGATCGCCTTGTCCGGCAGCTTGCGGTCGTGGATGTAGCGCGCCGCGAGCTCGACCGCCGAACGGATCGCCTCGGCCGTGTAGCGCACATTGTGGTGCTTTTCGTAGTACGGCTTGAGGCCGCGCAGGATCTTCACCGTATCCTCGACCGACGGCTCGTTCACGTCGATCTTCTGGAAGCGGCGGACCAGCGCGCGGTCCTTCTCGAAATACGAGCGGTATTCCTTGTAGGTGGTCGAGCCGATGCAGCGCAAATTGCCCGACGCCAGCGCCGGCTTCAGGAGGTTCGAGGCGTCCATCGAGCCGCCCGAGGTGGCGCCCGCGCCGATCACCGTGTGGATCTCGTCGATGAACAGGATCGCGCCAGGATAGGCCTCGAGCTCGGCGATCACGGCCTTGAGCCGCTCCTCGAAATCGCCGCGGTAGCGCGTGCCGGCGAGAAGCGTGCCCATGTCGAGCGAGAAGATGGTGGCGTCGCGCAGCACGTCCGGCACCTCGCCGTTGACGATGCGCCGCGCCAGCCCCTCGGCGATGGCGGTCTTTCCGACGCCCGCGTCACCCACGTAGAGCGGGTTGTTCTTGGTGCGGCGGCACAGCACCTGGATCGTGCGCTCGATCTCGAGCTCGCGCCCGATCAGCGGATCGATCTTGCCCTCTTCCGACTTGCGGTTGAGGTTCACGCAATAGGCGTTCAACGCCTCTTCGCCCCGACGCACGGTCTTTTCTCCGCCAGATTCCTCCTCGGCGCCGCGTGCGGTCCGCGCCTCCGAACGGCCATGGACCTTGGCGATGCCGTGCGAGATGTAGTTGACCGCATCATAGCGGGACATGTCCTGCTCTTGCAGGAAATAGACCGCGTGCGATTCGCGCTCGGAGAACATGGCGACCAGAACGTTGGCGCCCGTCACCTCCTCGCGGCCCGAAGATTGCACATGGATGGCGGCGCGCTGCACGACCCGCTGGAAGCTGGCGGTCGGCTTCGGATCGTCGCGCCGCGCGACGACGAGGTTCGAGAGCTCGTTGTCGAGATAATTGACGAGCTCGGTGCGCAGCTTGTCGAGGTCGACGCCGCAGGCGCGCAGCACCGCGACCGCGTCCTGATCGTCGATCAGCGACAGCAGCAGGTGCTCGAGCGTCGCGTACTCGTGCGTTCGCTCGCTGGCGAGCGCCAGGGCTCTATGAAGGCTGCGTTCCAGGTTGCGCGATAGCATGCTCAGTCCCGTTCCAGTGTGCACTGCAGGGGGTGCTGGTGCTGGCGGGCCAGGTCCATGGTCTGGGTGACCTTGGTCTCCGCCACCTCGTACGTATAGACACCGCAAACCCCGATGCCCTTCTGGTGCACGTGGAGCATGATCCGCGTCGCCTCCTCGTGGCTCTTGGAGAAGAAGCGCTCCAGCACCATGACGACGAACTCCATGGGAGTATAGTCGTCGTTCAGCATCAGCACTTTGTACATCGACGGCTTTTTCGTGCGGGTCTTCGACTTGACGACCACCCCGGTCCCGGTGCCGTCGCGGCCGGGAGCCTTGGTGCGGTCGTCGTCGCCCATCGTGGTCGGCGCGCCGCGGGGAGAGCGGGGGCTCGAGATGCGATCCGCCATGCAGGGCATGATAGGCGATTCTCGGCGGTCCGGCAAATTTCCTCGCGGCGGGCTTCGTTAACGGCGACTGATATAGGTAACGTGCCGGACGTTGACCAGTTCGCCGCCGGGCGCGACACTCGGCCCGCCAATACCGAGACCGAGGGAGGAGACATGGGCACCGTCGCGCGGCGCATCGTCACCGGCCACAACGCCGAGGGCAAATCGATCTTCGTCGCCGACGGGCCGTGCCCGCATTATTTCGACCGCGGCAACGGCAACGCGCTGACCGAGCTGTGGTGGTCCGACAAGATGCCGGTCGACAATACCGGCAACGAAGATTGCGGCCCGCCCCCCTTCGGTCTCGACATGCCGCCTGGCGGGCACGTCTGCCGGATCGTGGAGTACGCGCCCGACGCGGTGCGCGAGGCGGCGCTCAAGGCCGCCGGCAAGCCGAGCCACCACTATATCGACGGGCGGCGCCATTTCGGCTTCCACAAGACCGACACGATCGACTACGCGATCGTCATCGAGGGCGAGATCTACGCCCTGATGGACGAGGGCGAGAAGCTGATGAAGCCCGGCGACGTCCTGATCCAGCGCGGCACGGCCCATGCCTGGTCGAACCGCACCGACAAGCCCGCCCGCGTCGCCTTCATCCTGATCGACGCCAAGCCGGCGCCGGTGGCGTAGCGGGCCAGTCGGGGACCGGCGCCTGCAGCAGCCACGGGCGTTAGGCATGTAGGGGCGGGTTCCCCGACCCGCCCTGTCTGTCGCCTGGCTAAGCGTTCCCGCGCACCTCGCGCCAGATGCCGAGGCGCTGCTGCATGCGGGCGTCGGAGAAGCTGAACAGGATCGACTCGTCCGCCGCCTCGTGATGGTGCTCGGCCCAGCACGGCACGCAGAACACGTCGCGCGGGCCCCACTCCAGCACGGTGTCGCCGACGATCGTCCGGCCCTTGCCCTCGCGGCAGGCATAGACCCACGCCGCCGTCGTCCGGTAGGGCGCGGTCTCGAACCCCTTGGGCAGGAGCTGCATGTAGCACGAGATGGTCGGCATCACCGGCCCGCCGGTGGTCGGGTTGACGAACTCCAGCTTGATGCCGTGGCACGCATCGTACTCGCCGGCCTTGTCGAGGCGCTTCAGCGCCTCGCGCGTGCGGGCGTAGGGGTAGTGGAAGATCGGCGAGTTGACGTGCTCGCCGGGCGCTTCGCCCATCGGCACCAGCCCCTCGCCGTAGCGCGCGATGTTGTCGCCGACCGGGCGCTTCTCGGGATAGCGCGCCTCGTGGCCGTAGGGCTCGGTGAACATCGGGCCGAGCGACCGGATCAGTGGCAAATCGAGCCCGTCGAGCCAGACCACCGGCTCCTTCCCCTCGTGGCCGTGGTCGTGCCAGGTCCAGGACGGGGTGAGGATCAAGTCCCCCGGCTCCATGTAGGCCTTCTCGCCGTTCACCGCGGTGTAGGCGCCCGAGCCCTCCTGGATGTAGCGCAGCGCGCAGGGCGAATGGCGGTGCGCCGGCGCGACCTCGCCCGGCAGGATGAGCTGGAGCCCGGCATAGAGCGCCTCGGAGATGCGGCTTTCGCCGCGCATGCCGGGATTCTCGAGCACCAGCACGCGGCGCTCGGCCTCCTCGGCGGTGATCAGCTCGCCCGCCTCGAAGATGTGCGGGCGCAGCGCGTCGTAGTGCCAGAGGTACGGCTTCGCCGCGGTCTTCGGCTCGCGCAGCAGGAGGTTCGACAGCACCTCCCACAAAGGCGTCATGTTCTCGGAATCGATGCGGTGATAGAAGTCGGTCCGCGCATTGGTCGCTTCCGGTTTGGTTTCGAAGGCCCGGGCCATTGTCGTCTCCTCATCGGGCCCGGCGCGCAAGGCGCCGCCGGGCGACATCTGGTCGCTGATAATGGGGGCTGGCGCGCGGGCAGGCAACCCCGGCGGCGGGTCGCGTCAGGCCGGGCGCGCCTCAGGAATTGGTGGCGGGCGCAGGACCGATCCGCTATAGCGGGCGCGCCGGGGGGGGGGCGGCGCCGACGATGCGCATACTACATGTTCTCGACCATTCGGTGCCGCTGCAAAGCGGCTACACGTTCCGCACCCTGGCCATCCTGAAAGAGCAGCGCGCCCGCGGCTGGGAGACGGTGCACCTCACCTCGCCCAAGCACATGCAGCCCTACCAGCCGACCGAGACGGTGGACGGGTGGGAGTTCGCCCGCACCCCCCCGGTCGGCCGGATCACGGGCACCCTGCCGCTGGTTCGCGAGGCGGCGCTGATGCGCGCGACCGAGCGCCGCCTCGCCCAACTCGTTGGCGAGACCAATCCCGACATCATCCACGCCCACTCGCCGGTCTTGAACGCCATCCCCGCCCTGCGGGTGGGCCACCGGCGCCGCCTGCCCGTCGTCTACGAGATCCGCGCCTTCTGGGAAGATGCGGGGGTGAGCCACGGCACCGCGCGCGAGCACGGGCTGCGCTACCGCGCCATCCGCTATTTAGAGATCGCGGCGGTGCGCCGCGCCGACGCGGTGACGGTGATCTGCGAGGGGCTGCGCGGCGACCTGGTGGCGCGCGGCATCCCCGCCCAGAAGGTGACGGTGATCCCGAACGCCGTCGACCTGGCCGAGTTCCCCGAGGCGCCGTCCCCCGACGCGCAGCTTGCCGCCGAGCTGGGTCTCGCCGGCAAGGAGGTGCTGGGCTTCCTGGGCTCGTTCTACTCCTACGAAGGGCTTCACCTCGCCGTCGAGGCGATGCCGCAGATTCTCGCCGCGCGCCCCGAGGTGCGCCTGCTGCTGGTCGGCGGCGGGCCAGAGGCCGAGAACTTGGAGGCGCAGGTCCGGCGCATGGGGCTCGACGGCAAGGTCGTCTTCACCGGCCGCGTGCCGCACGATCAGGTGCAGCGCTACTACGCGCTGGTCGACGTGCTGGTCTTTCCGCGCGTCTCGATCCGCCTCACCGAGCTTGTCACGCCGCTGAAGCCGCTGGAGGCGATGGCGCAGCGCAAGCTGGTGCTGGCGTCCGACGTGGGCGGCCACCGCGAGCTGATCCGCGACGGCGAGACGGGGCATCTGTTTCGCGCGGACGATGCGGCGGCGCTCGCCCAGGCGGCGCTCAGGGTGCTCGCCGCGCGCGAGGACTGGCCGCGCGTCCTCGAGAACGGCTACCGCTTCGTCGCCACCGAGCGCACCTGGGCCGCCTCGGTCGCGCGCTACGAAAAAGTCTACGCCGACGCGATGGCCCGGCGCCGGCGGTGACGCCGCCCCCTATCCCTGCGCCGCCTCCGCGGTCAGCAGATGGGCGAGGGACTTGCGCGCCTTGGCGACCTTGGGATTGATGATCGCCTGGCAGTAGGGCTGGTACGGGTTCAGCTCGAAATAGTCCTGGTGGTAGTCCTCGGCCTCGTAGAACGGGCCGGCCGGAACGATCTCGGTCACCACCTTGCCGTCCCACAGCTCGTTCGCACGCACGCGCGCCGCCTCGGCCGCCGCCTTCTGCGCGTCGTTCAGGACGAACACGCCGGAGCGGTACTGCGTTCCGGCATCGTTGCCCTGGCGGTTGAGCGTGGTCGGGTCGTGCGTCGCGAAGAACACGTCGAGCAGCGTGTCATACGACACCATTTCGGGGTCGAACTCGATCTTCACCGCCTCGGCGTGGCCGGTACGGCCGGAGCAGACCTGCTGGTAGGTCGGGTTCTCGACCTTGCCGCCGATATAGCCCGAGCGCACGCGCCCGACGCCCTTGATCATCTTGAACACCGCCTCGGTGCACCAGAAGCAGCCGCCCGCGAAGATCGCCGTCTCGGTTGTCATTGTCGCGCTCCCTTCCGCCTTCTCGTCATCGCGAGCGAAGCGAAGCAATCCAGAACGGCGCCTGGATCGCTTCGTCGCTTCGCTCCTCGCAATGACCGCGGGGCACTCGTACCCGCGCCCTACGCCGCCTTGAGGATCGGCGAGTCCTCGCGCTCCAGCACCGCGCGGACGGCCGGGCGGGCCATCATGCGGTCCTTGAACGCGGTGTAGTTCTTGAGCTCCTTCATCGGCAGGCCGGCGCGCAGCCCCCAGCCGTAGAACACCAGCGCGTAGGGGTCGGCCACGGTGAACTGCGAGCCCATGATGAAGTCCTTGCCGGCGAGCATGCCGTCGATCTCGCCGAGAAGGCCGAAGAAGTTCTTCTTCGCCGTCTCCTTCACGTCGGCCTGGGCGGGCTCGCCGGTGACGTAGCGCTCCGGCCGGGCGAAATGGGCGAAGGTCGGGTGCACCGTGTTGGAAAAGTACGCCATGGTCGAAAGGCACTGCGCCTCGGCGAACGGGTCGGCGGGCAGCAGCTTCTTCGCCGGGAAGCGCTTCGCCAGGTAGGTGAGGATCGCCATGTTCTCGGTCAGCGTCTTGCCGTCGACCTCGAGCGCCGGCACCTTGCCGCGCGGGTTGACCTCCTTCAGGTAGCGCTCGGCGCGGTGCTCGCCCTTGGGGATCAGGGTCGGGCGCTCCTCGTAGGGTTCGCCGATCTCCTCCAGCGTGATGTGGGACGCCATCGAGCACGCACCGGGCGAGAAGTACAACGCGATCATGTTCGCCTCCGCTGTGTTGGGGAAATTCGCGGCGCAGCTTGCCGCCCCATCCGCGCCTTGTCGAGGGGCGTGCGGTGGATAAGGAGTCGATGACACGGGCGAGCCCGTTGACGCGTGCCCCGCCGGTGCCTAGGTGAGAATCGGCGGCAGCGATGCGCGCCGTCACGAGAAACTGCAGCCAGGGAGGGTGCGGTGACCGCAGAGACGCCACCCACCGAGCGTCCGGGGCTTCCCGCCTGAGACGCGGGGAGCCACGGCGCGCCGCCGGGCCGGCCTGACACCCCGCCCCCGCGCGCGACCGCCGACAATCGGACAGCGAAATGCCGGACCTCGTCCGGAAGATTTCCCGGCCGAATGCCGGGAGGGCAGAGATGCCGAAAGCCCCGCGTGGTGGAGCGACTCCCCGGCGGGGCTTTTCGCGTCAGCCCACGATCACCAGCGCGGCGGCCAGCAGCCAGGCGAACAAAGTGGGATAGAACGTCGTCGCGAAGCCGAAGGCGCGCCCGCCCGCGCCCTTGGCGTAGCCCGCCCAGAACGCCGCTCGGCCGATGCAGAACAGGGCGACGAGAAGCGGGATCAGCACCATGTCGCGCCCGCGCAGCGTGGCGGCGAGCGCGAGGTGCGCGCCGGCCGCCAGAACGCACTGCTCGAACGTGTTCGCGAGGATCGCGGCCGGCACGCGCACGCGGCCGCTCGCCTGGCTGAGGCCCGAGCCGTCGATGTCGGCGGGCGAGAAGAACCGCATCCCCGCGACCCGCCCGATGGCGACGGCGAGCCACAAATACACGAACACGTCGGCCTCGAGCGTGTAGCGCAGCCGGTCGGCGAAGCCGGGGAACGCGCCGACCGCCCGCGGCGGCACGAAGGCGTAGCCCGCCGCCAGCACGATGGCCGAGACCAGCGCCCCCGCCGCCATGCCGCGCGCGACCGATCTCTGCTTCGCATCGAGCGCCATGGCCGAACGCTACCGCGCACGCCCGAGTCGGGACAAGGGCGGTGGCCGAGACTCGGCAGTTAAGCTAGGGTCAGCGGCATATGAGCGAATCCCCAACGACCGCCGACCTTCTGCGCCACCTCGCCAGCCGGCCCGGCCACGACGAGGTGAAGGCCGATTTCCGCGACCTGCTCATCAGGGAATTCGGCGTCGAGCGCGGCGCGGTGCATTTCGAGCGCTACATCGAAATTCGCGGCCGGCTCGACGCCCTGATCGGCCGCACGGTGTTCGAGGCCAAGCGCGACCTCAAGCGCGAGTGGTCCGACGTCGAACGGCGCATGCCCGAGTACCTTGCCGACCGTGAGCGCGCAGAAGGCGAGCATTTCGTCGGCGTCGCGTCCGACGGGCGCGACTGGGCCGTGTTCGAGCTCGCCGAGGGGAAGCTCGTCACCGTCAAGGAAACCGTTCTCGACCCGGAAAAGACCGGCCCGTTCCTCGCCTGGCTCGACGGCGCGCTCGCCCTCAAATCCTCGCTGCCGGCCGAGGCACTGACCATCCGCGCCGAGCTGGGCCACGATTCGGTCGCCTATCACCTCGTCGACACGCGCCTGCGCGCGCTATGGGACCGGCTCAAGGACCACCCCGACGTGGCGCTCAAGCGCCAGCTCTGGGCCGACCTCCTCAAGCTCGTCTACGGGCGCGAGATCGAGAACGACGCGCTGTGGTTCCAGCACACCTTCCTCGTGATCGTCGCCAAGTCCATCGCGCTTGCCGTCATGGGCATCGCCGAGGGCGATCCGAAGAAACTGCTGACCGGCGAAGCGTTCGCCGCGGCCGGCATTCACGGCGCCGTCGAAAGCGACTTTTTCGACTGGGTAGTCGCCGACCCGGAAGGCGAGGCGCTGGTGCACCGGATCATGAACCACGTCCGCCGCTTCCGCTTGGCCGAGGTCGAAAGCGACGTGCTGAAAATCCTCTACGAGTTTCTGATCGACCGGACGGAGCGGCACGGGCTCGGCGAGTACTACACGCCCGACTGGCTGGCAGCCAAGGTGGTGCGCCGCGCGGTCGAGCGGCCCATCGAGCAGCGGGTGCTCGACCCGGCCTGCGGGTCCGGCACGTTCCTGTTTCACGCCATCCGCAACTTCCTGGCCGACGCCGAAGAGTTGGGCATGGAGCCGAGCCGCCAGGCCGCAGAGGTGACGGATCATGTCGCCGGCATCGACATCCACCCGGTCGCGGTCATCATCGCCCGCGTCACCTACCTGTTGGCGCTGGCGCCCGTCCTGACGCGCCGCACGGGCGGGCTCTCCATCCCCGTCTACCTGGGCGACTCGCTCCAGCTTTCGATCTCGGAGTTCATGACCGGGAAGGAGCTTTCGATCCGCGTCCCGCCCCCACCGGCGGGCGAGGGGAAGAGCGGCGAGAAGGACGCCAACGGGCGCGAGCAGCTCGATTTTCCCGACACGTTCTGCCGCGACCCCGGCCTGTTCGACAAGGCCATCGAGCGCATGCGCACCGGCTCCGAGGCCGGCATGACCCGCCCGCAGATCGAGGCGGCGCTGAAGCGCATCACCGAGCAGCACTACAAGGCCGACCTGACCCGCGAGCAGGAGCTTGCTATCGGCGATCTCGGCAAGACTTACCTCACCTTCGACAGGCTGCGGCGCGAGGGACGCGATTCGGTTTGGGCCTATGTCGCCCGCAACCTGTCGCGGCCCTTGGCCTTCTCGTCGGCCGGCGGCTGGGCACACGTGGTGGTCGGCAACCCGCCCTGGCTCGCCTTCCGCTACATGTCGGCGGATTTGCAGAAGCGGTTCAAGGCGATGGCGAAGGGCGAGCGAGTTTACGTACCCCGCGTTCCATCGCAGAACGATCTCTCTGCGCTGTTTACGGTCCGCGCCGTGCATTTGTATCTGCGCTCCGGTGGACGGATCGCCTTCGTCCTGCCGATGGCAGCGCTAACGCGAAATCAGTTCGAACGTCTGCGCAAAGGGTCGTTCTACTCGGCGCGGATTGCCTGGGACGAAGCCTGGACGATGGACGATTCGGTCCAGCCGCTGTTTCCCGTACCATCCTGTGTGGTCTTCGGGCGACGCCGGGCCACGTCGAACCCGCTGCCGGACACGGTGCGGGCCTATTCGGGCGTCCTCCCCTATCGTGACGCGCCGGAGGATTTGGCGGACGCACAGCTTGCGGTGGTGGACGACGCGCCGGCACTGGAGGCTGCAAGGCGCTCAGGTGGGTCTAAGTATCGGAAGGCGTTCCGAAATGGGGCAACTCTCTTTCCTCGAATGTTGGTGTTTGTCGAACGCAAGACGGCTGGTCGCCTCGGAGTCGATGAATCAGCGCCCCTCGTGAGGAGCCGAAGAAACAACCAAGAGAAGCGGCCTTGGAAGGCACTGCCTTCGATCGAAAATCGTGTAGAAAAGGACTACCTATTCGAGATTTTGCTTGGTGAGAGCATTGTCCCTTACCGGGTGTTTGCGCCACTAGAAGGCGTTGTGCCCGTCACCAACCAGGGAGAAGTGCTGGATGCTGACGCCGCAGCGGAACTGGGATTGGAAGGACTCTTCGGCTGGTTGAAAAAGGCGGAGAGCCTGTGGGAATTGAACAGGAGTTCAAAGAAATTCAAATTTTTGGAGCTCCTCGACTATTTCGGGCAACTCACCGCTCAGTTTCCAGTCGCGCCACTTCGTGTCGTGTATGCGGCGTCGGGGACGCAGCCAGCGGCCACCTTGGTACGAAATAACCCGTCTGTCGGGGAATTATCACCTTAAGAAAGCGATTCCGTGCGCGACGTTTTAGCTAGGCTCGAAATCAGCGACGCGATGGTAGAAGCAGTGCTGGCCGAACTTCTGTCGAGCGGATTTTTGAATCATCCTGTGGACGATTGGGCAACTCGCGAACTCGCTGTAGACCTACTCGTTGCCACGATGAAGATTTATCAGAGCGAGAAACGACAACGTCGAATAGGATAGAATTAAGCTCAAGAAAATGTGTTGCTATGCGCTCAATATTCTTTGCGGTAAAGACATTCTCTGATTTCAGGTCGTGGTCATTGCCTTCTCGTAGCTCGACCCTGCTTTTTAATCCGTTGTAGTAAATGCCGCGATGGGCGACCTTGTTCCGTGTTTCTGCATAGCGTGCGGCTTTCTTGATGGCATCAAGAAGCAATTCATTGGTCGGTTCGTCGAGTTTCGAGTGCGGTAATGTGGCGAGAAGGAGATCGCGACGCGTCTGGAAGCTCCGGCCGGCATAGAAGATGGCATCGCTGGTCGCCCGGTTCAGACCGGTCATGAGCCGGAAGCAGTCGCCCAACATGCGCTCTATCGACGCCCAGGCCTCGACCGCGCGGCCGTATTGCACATAGAATGCGTTGGTTTCTTTTCTGACTTGAGCTTCGTCGAAGGACGGCATGCCAAAGAGCCCAAAAAAGCCTCAGAAGCCCAAGGACGTGGAAACCGAGCCCGACGCATGGGAACGATTCGAGCGCGGGCTCAAGCAGGCCGTGCCGCCGAAGCGGCCCAAGCCGAAGAAGGACGAAACCACCACTACTCAGAAATGAGCCGTCACCGGCCGCCGGGATTTGCCTGCCCGGCTACGGATCGAAGGGCAGTTCCAACTGCCGTGGCAGGGAGCGCCAGTGCTCGCGCACATGTTCTCGCTGCCCGAGGCGCGTCCGCTGGTACGCACGGACGTGCACCGGCTTCGGTGGGTCTTCCATGGGGACAACCATGGCTTTCCCTTTCTTGCCTGAACGGGTGAAGGCCCGTTGCTCCGCCCCGAACCATTGCGGGGCCCGGCTGCGGGGAGCGCGATCCTGAAGCGGATCGGAGGCAAGAAACTTCGGCCGGTGACGGCCACCCTTCAGTATGGCCGAATCACCCATTTTGGGCCAGCGCTTAGCGTAGATACGAGATTTAGCGGCCTTGCGGCTCAGGCGCTTAGTGGCGTGTCAACGCCGGAGTAAAAATGCATCGGCGGGCCGGGGTAAAAATGCATCGGACGAGCATGGCGGAAGGCCCCCGATCGGGGGCCTTCCGGCGTTTGGCGGTCAGACGTCCGGGCTTGTGGCCGGTGGCGCGGGGTGCTGGCGGGACACGCGCTTCTTGCTCTGTTTGAGCCTGTAGCTGTCGCCGTTCATCTCGAGGATGTGGACGTGGTGGGTGAGGCGATCGAGGAGCGCGCCGGTGAGCCGCTCGGAGGCGAACACGGCGGTCCATTCGTCGAACGGCAGGTTGCTGGTGACGATGGTCGAGCCGCGCTCGTAGCGCTGGCTGAACACCTCGAACAGGAGCTCGGCGCCGGTCGGCGACAGGGGCACGTAGCCGAGCTCGTCGACGATCAGGAGCTTGTATCCGCCGAGCTGTCGCTGCAGCCGGAGCAGGCGCTTCTCATCCCTGGCCTCGTGCAGCTCGTTGACGAGCGCAGCGGCGGTGGTGAAGCCGACCGACAGACCCTTCTGGCAGGCTGCCAGGCCAAGCCCGAGGGCGATGTGCGTCTTCCCGGTGCCGCTGTTGCCGACGGCGATGACGTTCTCGCGGCGAGCAACATACTCCGAACGGGCCAGCTCCAGCACGAGGGTCTTGTTGAGCGACGGGATCGCGGCGAAGTCGAAGCTGTCGAGGCTTTTGACCGCGGGGAACCGGGCTTCCTTGATGCGCCGCTCGACCATCCGCCGCTCGCGGTCGATCAGCTCGAGTTCGGCCAGACGCAGCAGATAGCGAGGGTGATCGACGCCGTCCGAAGCACACTGCCGGGCCAGCTTGTCGTACTCGCGCAGGAACGTCGGCAGCTTGAGCACCTTGAGGTGATGGGCGAGCAGTACTTGCGGCGTGTCGGTCATGACGCCGCCCGGCTCAGCAGGTCCATGTAGCTGCGCGCCGAGGTCGTCGCCACGGTGGCTTTCGGCAGATAGGGATAGACCGTCAGATCGAGCCGTCGAGGTCGGCGCTCGATACGGCACAGCACCAGATGCTTCACCGCGTCGAAGCCGATCACGCCACGGCCGATCGCCTCCCTGATCCCGGCGAGAACGTCGTCAGGGCGGTACACCTCCAGCAACCGCAGGACCTGGACGAACTCCCGCTTGCCGGGCTTGCCCATGCGCGCTTCGAGGAGACGGCGCAACGTCGCGAACTCTTCGGGCAGATCCCATCCGGCCAGCGGCGCCGCCTGGTCGAGCGCGCCGGTCTTTTGCTCGAGCAAGGCCAGGTAGTGCAGCGGGTCGAACACGAAGTCCTCCCGCTCGTAGGATCGGGCGTGCCGGGCGATGATGTCGGCGCCGCACGAGATCACAACTTCATCGACATAGCCGCGGATCAGCACCTCGCGATAACCGTAGGCGGTCGGCACCGAGTAGTCGGTGCCACGATAGCGCACCAGCGACAGCGAACTTACCCGGCCGGCCTTCTTCTCGCAGGCGTCGTACGGCGCCGGCGGCAATGGGTTGAAGGCCGCCAGGTCCCGCATCAGCCGTTCGCCGATCGTCTCGCCGTGACCGCGCAGCCGATCGCCGAGCCGGCGGCGACAATCGTCGACCAGCTTCTCGTTCAGCCTGTCGTAGCTTGCCGCCCGCGGCATCGGGACCAGGAAGTTCCGGCGGATGTGGCCAACCAGCCCTTCGACCTTGCCCTTGTCGTTGCCTTTGCCCGGCCGGCCGAACCGGTCGAGGAAGAGGTAGTGCGATTGCAGCTCGCTGAACACGCGCGTCCGCTGCCGGGTCCCGTCGCCCAGGATCCGCGCCACCGCCAGCGTCGTGTTGTCATAGAGTATCGAGAGCGGCACCTTGCCGAAGAAGCGGAACGCAGCATTGTGCCCTTCGCAGAACGCCTCCGTCGTCTCCGCCGGATAGGCCTGTACGAAGCACGCGTCGCTATGCGGCAGGTCCATCGCGAAGAAGTGGAGCTTCCGTTCCACCCCGTCGATGACCCCCAGAGCTTCGCCGAAGTCCACCTGCGCGTGGCCCGGATCGTGCCGCAATGGCACGAACACCTCGCGCTGGCGCAGACGGCGGCCGCGCACGTAGTCCTTCACGATCGTAATCCCGCCGCCGTACCCGTGCTCGTCCCGCAGCCGCTCGAAGATCCGCTTCGCCGTATGACGCTGCTTCGCCGGCCGGCCCTTATCTTCCTCCAGGATTCGATCGATGATGCCCACGAACGGGTCCAGCTTGGGCCGCTTCGGCGGCCCATGACGCCGGTAGCCCGGCGGCACCGAGAACGTCAGCATCTTGGCCACCGTCCTCGGGTCTATGCCAAACCGCCGCGCCGCCTCCCGACGGCTGATCCCATCGATCTGAACCGCGTAGCGAACCCGACCATATAGATCCACGCCCTTCATCCCCCACCCTCTGCAAAAGACGCAAAGGGATACCTGCTGCCGGATTTTTACTCCGGCGCAACCGGACAGACCGGCCGCTTCAGTGAGGGACTTTCGCTCCGGCGCTTACACTGGCGCGCTTGCCCTTCAGAAGGCCGCCGGTAGGTGAGCCGCTTGCCCTGGATGCCCTTCGCGGCCAGTTCGGCGCGCTCCATGTCGGACACGTTGCGCGAGTTGTAGCGGAAATCGAACTCGCCCAGGTAGCGCTTCAGGTGCTTCGCGGAAACCCACTGATAATTGCCATTGATGCCGCGCTTCAGGATCGCGAAGTAGCCTTCGACGGTGTTGGTATGGTGGAAGCCGCCCGAGCGCACGTACTCGTTGATCGAATGGTTGACCGTGCCATGCCCGTCGAACTCGCGGCCGGGGCGGATGTAGTGGCCCGCTTCGTCCGTCATCAGGTAGGACGCGCGGTCGATTTCGCGGACCAGGATCGGGCGCAGCGTGCGCGCATTGACGGCCTCTACATGGAAGGAACGGACCGTGCCGTCGCGCTCGACAAGCGCCATGACTGCTTCCTTCTTCGGCGCGGGCTTGCCGTTGTGGACGTTCTTAGCCTTGCCGCCGATGAACGTCTCGTCCGCTTCCACGACCTTGTTCGCGCCGCCGAGCGGGCCGTTGCCGCCCTCGCGCATCGCCTCGCGCAGCCGGTGCGTCATGAACCAGGCTGTCTTGTAGGGCAGCTTCAGCATGCGGCTGAGCTGATTGGTGCTGATGCCCTTCTTCGACGCGCAAAGCAGGTAGTTGGCCGCGAGCCACTGGTGAGCGGAATCTTGGAGCGCTCGAACAGCGTCCCCACGGTGACGGTGAACTGGCCGCGGCAATCGTTGCACTGGTGCAGGCCCGGCCGATGCGCGCTGCCCTTCAGCGCCGTCGCCTCGCCCGAGCCGCAATGCGGGCAAACCGGCCCGTCCGGCCAAACCCGAGCCTCAAGCCATTCGCGGGCCTTGGTCTCGTCGTGGAATATGGGGTTCGCGAGATCGTTCATGGCAATGCGTCCTAACCTCTTGACCCAAAAGATAGCTTAGGCCGGACGCTTTGTCAAGGTGATAATTCCCGTCTGTCGTTGAGCACGCACTCTATTGGATGCCCTGCGCCACGGAAGAAGAGGGCCGTTACGTGACGGGAGTTCTGAACAGCGAAACCGCCCGCTCACGCGCGGAGCAGTATCAGGCCCGCGGTCAATGGGGTGCGCGGCACTTCGACAAGGTGGTTTTCAATTTGCCGATCCCGCGTTTCGATCCGAAGGAAAAGCTGCATTGCGCCCTGGCCGACGCGGCGGCCGAGGCGGAGAAGGTAGCGGCTGCGGTCGACCTGCCGAAGACCGTGAAGTTCCAGCGCGCCCGGCGCATGGTGCGCGATGCCCTCACCGAGGCGGGGATCGCACCGAAGATCGACGGGCTGGTGGCGCAGCTACTCGACCGCCCGGCCGGTACTCGCGCGGCTTGATTTTGTGATAAAATTCCTGTATAAGGAACGGGCCGGTCGGTCGGCGCTGCAAGGCGGGCGATGTCGCGTCAAGCGTCTTTTCCGGCGCGTTGAGGAGACATGCGAGCGAAATCAAGGGGTTATGAGGAGACATCGGGCGACATAGAGGAGACATCAGGCGACATTGAGGTTACCTAGAGGAGACATAGAGGCGACATTCGGGTGACATGAGGCGACATCGGGGTTGCCTTCGGGTGACCTTGAGGCGGCGGGGAGGCGACGCCGGGGCGATGGCGGAGTCCGGGCGCGCGCCTCAGTAGGGCCGGTCGCCGCGTATCGCGATGCGGCGCAGGATGCGCGGCTCGGCGGGGTCGAAATCGGTGCGCGCGTGGAGCGTACAGCGATTGTCCCAGATGACCAGGTCGCCCGGCGTCCAGGCGTGCTCGAAGATCAGCTCGGGCCGCTCGACCGCGGCGAACAGGGTTTCGAGGAGGTCGCGGCTTTCGTCTTGGTCGAGCCCCTCGATGCGGTCGGTCATCAGCCGGTCGACGTAGATCGCCCTGCGCCCGGTCTCCGGGTGGGTGCGCACCACCGGATGGGCGAAGCGCGGCGCGTCCGGGTTCGGCGTGCCCGACCGCTTGGTCGAGTTGATCGAGTAGTCGTAGACGTTGAGCGCCTTGAGGCCCGCGACGCGCGCCCTCACGTCGTCGGGTAGCGCGTCGTAGGCGCGGTAGGCGTTGGCGAACAGGGTGTTGCCGCCCCTGGACGGGATCTCCATGGCGTAGAGCGTGGTCGCCGCGATCGGGATCTCGTAGTAGCACTGGTCGGTGTGGAACTGCATGTCGCCGTCCGGCAGGATGCCTTCCACCCCGTCGACCGTGCGGTTGGCGACGAACAGCACGCCCGGCCGGTCCTTCGGCTGGCGCTGGGTGGTGCGAGTGTTCTCGATCGGCCCGAACGCCTGGCAGAAGCGCATGTGCGCGTCGGCGTCGAGCGTCTGGCCCGGGAACACCAGCACCAAATGCTCGAGCCAGGCGGCGCGGAGCCGGGCGAAGGCGCCGGGTCGAGCGGTGCCGCAAGGTCCACGCCCGTCACGCGCGCGCCGAGGGCGGGCGAGAGGGGCGCGACCTCGATCACGGCGCCACCCCGACGCCGAGGCGGATGTGGATCGGCAGGGCGTAGCCCGCCTCGGAGCGATAGGCCGCGAAGGCCGCCGCGAACCGGTCGTCGAGCGCCGCCTTGGCCGGGTCGTCCAGCGTGGCGTACCACGCGCCGTACTGCACGCCGAGCGTGCGCTGCCAGAATTTGGCGCCGGGCTCGTACGCCACTTCGCGCTTGAGCCCGCGCTCGGTGACGTCGCGGAAACCGGCCGCCGTCAGCACCGCCGCGAGCGCGCCGTCGGCGCCCAGGGTGTGGCGCTGCAAGTCGGCGTCGCCCGCCTTGCCGGCCGAGGCCTGCGCCACCACCTCGCCGGTCAGGTGGAACTGGACGTTGTCCTCGACCGGTCCCCAGACCACGTAGCCGGCGCGCGCGCCCGGCCGCAGCACGCGGCGCGCCTCGGCGGCGGCGGCCACCCGGTCGGGCGGGAACATGATGCCGAACCGGCAGGTCAGCGCATCGAACGCCGCCGCGGCGAACGGGAGCTCCTCCATCGTGGCGACGGCGAAGGCGAGCGTCCTGCCCGCGACCGCTTCGCCGCGCCGGCGCGCCGCGGCCAGCATCTCCTCCGCCTGGTCGGTGGCGACGCAGAGCCCGCCGGGCGCCACCCGCTCGGCGATCGGGATGGCGGGATCGCCCGGCCCCGAGGCGAGGTCGATCGTCCGCATCCCGGCCCGGATGCCCACCGCCTCGATCAAAGCGAGGCTCGTGGCGTCGGCGACCGGCGGCGCGCCGCCCACGCGCTCCTGCCACGCCGCGCTGCGCTGGCGCCAGCGGGCCCGGTTGGCGGCACGCCCGGCGGCGGTCGCGCGGTCGGCAGCCTCGGTCATGGCGCCAAGGTAGCGCCCGGCGCGCCTCTTCGCCAGGGCCATGCCAACGGCATGCTGGAAACCCGCGCGCCGACGACCCATTTGACTCCGGCCAAGGTTCCGAAGTGAGGGGCGTCATGAAAAGACTCGCCTGGCTCGCGGTGGCGGCGGTCGCGCTGGCACCGGTCGTCGCTCGCGCGCAGTTCCCCAGCAACATCATGGACCAGGGGAAAGGTCTGCTCGACAAGTTCGGCGGGTCCTCGTCCGGCGGCGGCGGCGGCGCGTCGAGCCTCGGCACCGGCGAGATCGCGAGCGGGCTGAAGGAAGCGCTGCGCGTCGGCGCGGAGCGCGTGGTCGGCACGCTGGGCCGCACGGACGGGTTCAACAAGAGCCCCGACGTGCACATCCCGCTGCCCGGCACGCTCGCGACCGTCAAGAAGGCGCTCGACCGCATCGGCGCCGGGGCGATGACCGATGATCTGGAGCTGCGCCTCAACCGGGCGGCGGAGGCGGCGGTGCCCAAGGCCCGGTCGCTGTTCGTCGACGCCATCCAGCGGATGACGCTCGACGACGCGCGCGGCATCTACAACGGGCCGAAGGACGCCGCGACGCAGTATTTCCGCAAGAAGATGTCGGCTCCGCTCGCCACCGATATGCAGCCGATCGTCGACCGCGAGCTGTCCGACGTCGGGGCCATCCAGTCCTACGATCGCGTCATGGGCAAGTACAAGGCCCTGCCTTTCATGCCCGACGCGAAGGCCGACCTGACGCAGTACGTGCTGGGCAAGGCGATCGACGGCGTGTTCCTGTATCTTGGCCGTGAGGAGGCCGCGATTCGGGAGAATCCGGCGGCGCGGACCACCGCGCTGCTGCAAAAGGTCTTCGGCGCAAAATAGGGCGCGCATCGCCCCTCGCTTCGGGAGAACGACGATGAAGAAGGTGCTGATCGGGCTCGGCGTCCTCGTGGTGCTGCTGGTGATCGTGGCGTTCGCGGTGCCGGCGCTGATCCCCACGGACACCTACAAGACCCGCCTCCTGGCCGCGATCCACGATGCGACCGGGCGCGACGCGCGCATCGACGGCGATTTCGGCTTCTCCATCCTGCCCAACGTCGAATTCACCGCGGGCAAGGTGTCGCTCGCCAACGCCAAGGGCCGCCAGCCCGCCAACATGGTAGCGCTCGACAAGCTGAAGGTGCGGGTCGCGGTCCTGCCGCTTCTGTCGGGCAAGGTGCAGATCGACTCGTTCGTGCTGGACAAGCCGGTCATCTCGCTCTCGGTCGACAAGGCGGGCGTGCCCAACTGGCAGTTCGCCAAGATGGAAACGGGCGCGGCGCCGGCGGCGAAGCAAGCCGCACCCACGCCCACCGCCAAGTCCGAGGCCGGCGGCGGCGCGCCGTCGATGCTCAAGGGCCTCACCTTGGGCGACGTGCGCATCGTCGACGGCAAGGTGAGCTATGCCGACGCGCGCACGGGCAAGGACTACGTCATCGACAACGTGAACATGAAGGTCGCGCTGCCCTCGCTTTCGAGCCCCATGGAGGTCGACGGCTCGCTCGTGTGGAACAAGGAGAAGATCGTCCTTTCGCTGCACGCCGACGACCCGAACGCATTGCTGAACGGCAAGGCCTCGCCTATCACCTCGACCGTCGCGTCGAACCCGGTGAAGCTCGCCTTCAAGGGCAGCCTCGCCAACGGCGCCGTGATGAAGGCGCACGGCACGGTCGACCTCGACGTGCCGTCGGTGCGCAAGCTCGCCGCCTGGACCGGCTCGCCCCTGAACGCGCCGGGCAGCGGGTTCGGCCCGCTCAAAGTGTCGGGCACGGTGGACATGGACGGCAAGAAGCTCGCCTTCACCGACGCCAAGCTCGCCTTCGACGCCATCAAGGGCACCGGCGCGGTGCGCTACGACGGCGGCGGTGCCAGGCCCTACGTCAACGCCAAGCTCGCGGTCGAGAATCTCGACCTCAACCCGTATCTGCCGCCCGAGGGCGCGTCGGGCGGGGCCGAGAACAAGCCCGCCGCCGGCGCGCCGGCCGGCAAGACCGCGCCGGCCCCCGCCGCCGAGGCGGGGTGGAGCGACAAGCCGCTCGACGTCTCGGTGCTGAAGCAGGCCGACGCCGACCTCGACTTCACGCTCGGCGGGCTCGTCATGCGCAAGATCAAGATCGGCAAGTCGCATCTCGCCGCCAAGCTGGCCGGCGGGAACCTCACCGCCAACCTTACCGAGATGGCGCTCTACGGCGGCAAGGGCACCGCTAAGGTGACGGCCAACGGCGCCGGCAAGGTGCCGCAGGTCGGCCTCGCGTTCGACATTTCGGGCGTGCAGGCGAACCCGCTGCTCGCCGACGCGATCGGGCTCGAACGGCTGGAAGGGACGGGCAACGCCAGCCTCGACGTGAAGGGCGCGGGCGCGTCGGAGCGCGCCATCGTCTCGGCGCTCGACGGGCAGGGCAAGATACAGTTCCTCAACGGCGCGATCCGCGGCATCAACCTGGCTGCCATGGTGCGCAACGTGAAGTCGGCCTTCCTCAACCCCGAGGCGGACAAGACACAGAAGACCGACTTCTCCGAGCTCGCCGGCACCTACGTCATCCGGAACGGCATCCTCACCAATAACGATCTGGAGATGAAGTCGCCGCTGCTGCGCATCGCCGGCAAGGGCACGGTCAACCTGCCGGCCCGCACGGTGAATTACCGCGTCGAGCCCAAGCTTGTGGCGTCGACCAGCGGCCAGGGCGGCCAGAGCGGGCTTTCCGGGCTGATGGTGCCGGTGATGGTGACCGGGCCGTGGAACCATCTGAGCTACCAGCCGGACCTGGCCGCCGCCGTCTCCGGCGCGGTCAAGGGCAAGGCGCTGGAGGAGCTGCAGAAGGTGGTCCCCGGCGGCGGCAAGGGGCTTATCCCGGGCGTCGGCGGCTCGAGCGGCGGATCATCGTCTTCGGGCGGCGGCGGGTCGAGCCCGGTTCCCGACGTCGGCAAGACGCTGAAAGGCCTGTTCGGGAAGTAAGCAAGAATACGGACCTTTCTGCACCGCGGTGGAGCGGTTGCGGCGGGCGGGCGGAGCCGCTAGGAGAAGGGCCGGCAAGACGCGAGGCGGAAATGGCGGGCGCGGTTTCGTTCGAGGAGCATGTCCACACGATCGCGGGGTTCCGCTTCGCCTCGGGCCAGACGCTCGATGCGCTGCGGCTGCGCTACCTGACGGCGGGGACGCGGCGGGGCAACAACGCGGCGCTGCTGGTCCACAACACCACGGGCTCGGCCGAGTCGTGGAAGGCGCCGGGGCTCGCCGGCGAATTGTTCGGGCCGGGCCAGCCCTTGGACCTCGCGCGCTGGTTCGTGATCGTGCCCGACATGATCGGGTTCGGCGGCTCGTCGAAACCCTCGGACGGGATGCGGGCGCGCTTTCCCAACTACCGCTACGCCGACATGGTCGAGGCGACGCACCGGCTTCTGACCGAGGCGGTGGGGCTCGACCATCTGCGCCTGCTGCTCGGGCTTTCGATGGGCGGCATGTTCGCCTGGATGTGGGGAAGCCGCTTCCCCGGCTTCACCGACGCCTTGGTGCCGGTGGCGAGCCAGCCCGGCCCGATGAGCGGCCGGAACTGGATGCAGCGGCGCATCGCCATCGAGGCGATCCGCAACGACCCGACCTGGAAGGGCGGCGCGTACGAGACGCAGCCCACGATCTACGTCAACACCGCGCCGTACTCGGGCCTCCTCACCCAGAGCGTCGTGCGGCTGCAGGAGCTCGGCCCGACGCGCGAGGCGGCCGACGCGTACTACCGCCAGGCGGTCGAGCGGGCGCGCAAGGGCGACGCCAACGACCGGCTCTACCAGGTGGAGGCGTCGATGGACTACGACCCGTCGGCGGGGCTGGAGAGGATCGACGCGCGCGTGCTCGCCATCAACTTCGCCGACGACGAATTGAACCCGCCCGAGCTCGGCGTGATGGAGCCCGCGATCGCGCGCATGCGGGACGCCAAATACCTGCTGATCCCCGCCTCCGACAAGACCCAGGGCCACATGACCAATCAGAACGCCGCGCTGTGGGCGGCGGCGCTCGCGGAGTTCCTGGCAAGCCTCTAGGCCGGCAAGGGCGGCTCGGTGCCCTTCACCTGGATGCGGTAGCCCGAGCGCACGTTCGGCCAGTAGTCCCAGATCGCCTGGTGCTGCGACGCGCGGTTGTCCCAGAACGCGATCGAGTGGGCGCGCCAGCGGAAGCGCATGTGGAACTCGGGCCTGGCGCAGTGCTGGTACAGGAATTCGAGGAGCGCGTCGCTCTCTTCCTTGGGCAGCTCGTTGATGCGGGTGGTGAAGCCGCGATTGACGTAGATGAGCTTCCTGCCGGTCGCCGGGTGCTTGGCGATCACCGGGTGCACGGCGGTGGGATAGACCGTGGACGATTTGTCGAACAGCTTCGCACCGTCATGCGTCGCCGTCAGCCCTCCGAGCATGCGCTGCATGCGCTCCGAGAGGTCCTCGTAGGCGGCGTACATGCTGGCGAACAGCGTGTCGCCGCCGCCGTCGGGCGGGACGATCTTCTGCTGCAGGATCGAGCCCATCGGCGGGATCGGCGCGCAGGACTGGTCGGTGTGCCACACCTCGCCCGACACGCGCTTGGAGTTCTCGTCGAAATGCTGGCGGCGGATCTCCGGGTGGCCGTCGACCTTGCCGGACGCGGTGCCCTCGCCGCCGACATGGATGTGCAGCTCGCCGAAATAGCGGGCGAAGCGCGCATGCGCGTCGAAGTCGATCTCCTGGTCGTGGAAGAAGATCACAAGGTGGCGGATCAGCGCCTCGTGCAGCTCGTCCACCTGGCGGTTGGAGAGCGGCCGGGCGAGATCGACGCCCGAAATCTCCGCCCCGACGTGCGGCGACAGCGGCCTGACCTCAATCGTGTCGTATCCCATGGGGCGGATGATAGGCGGATTTCCGGGGGCCGGGAAGGGAGGGCTACTCCGCCCTACCGTTCAGTGCGCTCGCCGGATGAGTCGTGACACGATAGGCGCGCGCAGGCACGGCGGGGATGGTTTCTACTCCGGCTGCCCTCGATGGCTCCAGCGGCAGAGCCCCCCGCCGTGCCGACCGATCTTGACCGCTCATTACTCTGTGCGATCGATCGCTCCGTAGGGCGATGCCGGCAAGGACGGGAGGCGCAGCAGCAACCATTCGGGGGGTCCGATGAAGATATCCGTCGGCATCGACGCCGCCAAGGAAGTCCACTGGGCGGCGGCAATCGACGAAACGGCAAGGGTTCTGCTCGACCTGCGGGTCGAGAACACGCCGCAAGCGGTCGATCAGCTGATCGACCGCTTGCGCGCGCTCGACGGCGATGTCGTCGTCGGGGTCGATGTCATCGGCAGCTTCGCCGCCTTCCTCGAGGCCGCGCTGCTGGCGGCGGGCTTCCGCCTGGTCCATGTGCCCGGCCTGGTCGTCAATCGCGCGCGTCAGGGCCTGGTCGGCGGCGAGAACAAGTCCGACCCGCGCGACGCGCGCGTCATCGCCGAGCAGGTGCGCGTCCGTCCGGACCTGCGCCCCATCGAACCCGACGAGGAGGCCGCGGCCGAGCTGCGCGTGCTGACCGGCCGGCGGCGCGATCTCGTCGACGAGCAGACCCGGCGTCTGTCGCGCCTGCATGCGTCCCTGGCCGGCATCCATCCCGGCCTGGAGCGGTCGCTCGATCTCACCACCAAGGGCGCGCTGTGGCTCCTCACCCGTTACGTCACCCCGGGCGAGTTGTGCGGCGCCGGCCGCAGCAGACTGCTCAAGCATCTGCGCCGCGGCGCGGGCCTGCGCAAAATCGAGCCTCTGGCCGATGCGGCGCTTGCCGCCGCGCGGGCACAGCGCATCGCCGTGCCCGGCGAACGCGCGGTCGCAGCCGTGGTCCGCGAGCTCGCCACCGAAGCCCTCGCCGCCCGCGCGCGGATCGCCCAACTCGACCGCGAGCTGGAGGCGCTGATCGAATGCCACCCTGACGGCGCCCTCATCCGAACCCTGCCCGGAATGGGGGTGATCCATACGGCGGAGTTCATCGCCCAGGCAGGCAATCTCAACCGCTTCCGCTCGGCCGACGCGCTCGCCGCGGCCGCAGGTCTTGCCCCCGTGCTGCGCCAGTCCGGAAAGGTTCGCTATTTGCGTCGCCCCATCGGCGGCAACAAGGCCCTCAAGCGGGTCTTCTACCGCGCCGCCTTCTGCGCCCTCGCCGACCCGCAGAGCCGCGCCTACTACGACCGCAAGCGAACCGACGGAAAAAGCCATGAACAGGCCGTCATTGCCCTCGCGCGACGACGCGTCAACGTCCTCTGGGCCATGCTTCACAATCGCCAAGCCTTCGATCCCGGCTACCGAAAAGCCGCTTGACTGGCGCATTACTCTGCCGCGTCGCGCGTCGCCGGCGCGGCGGGCAGGTCGTCGCCCGCGATGAAAGCGTCACAGGCGGCGCGCGCATCGGAATCGCGCATCTGGCGCGGCGGCGATTTCATGTAGTTGGCCGAGACCGCCTCCAAGGGCCCCGCGACCCCGCGGTCGAGCGCGAGCCGGGCGCAGCGCACCGCGTCGATCACCACGCCCGCCGAGTTAGGCGAATCCTGCACCGAAAGGCGTAGCTCGAGCTCCACCGGCGCGCCGCCGAAGCCCTGCCCCTCCATGCGGATGAAGCAAACCTTGTTGTCGCCCTGCCACGACACGTAGTCGGACGGGCCGATATGGATGTCGCGTGCCGCGAGCCGGCGGTCGAGCTGCGACTGCACCGACTCGGTCTTGGAGAGCTTCTTCGACTTCAGCCGGTCGAGCGCCAGCATGTTGAGGAAATCGGTGTTGCCGCCGGTATTGAGCTGGTAGGTGCGGGAAAGCTGCACGCCGCGGTCGCCGAACAAGCGCGTCAGCATGCGGTGCACGATGGTGGCGCCGAGCTGGCTCTTCACGTCGTCGCCGACCAGCGGCAGGCCCGCCGCACAGAACCGCTCGGCCCAGGCGGGGTCGGACGCGACGAAGACGGGCACGCAGTTGACCAGCGCGCACCCCGCCTCGATCGACTGGGCGGCGTAGTGGCGCACGGCGGCCTCGGAGCCGACCGGGAGGTAGCAGACCACCACCTCGGCGCGGGCGCGGCGCAGCGCGGCGGCGACGTCGACCGGCGGCGCGTCGGACGGCCGGATCGCCTCGTCGTCGGCATAATCTGCCATGTGCGGCGCCACCCCGTCGAGCATCGGCCCCATCTCGACCGTGACGGACGCAGGCCGAAGGTCGCGCGCGATCTCCATGGCGCAGTTGGGCCTGGCAAAGATCGCCTCGTGGAGCGGCCGGCCGATTTTGCGCCGGTCCACGTCGAACGCGGCGACGATCTCGATGTCGCCGGGGCCGAACCCGCCGATCTCGGGGTGCATGAGGCCCGCGACCTCTGCCGCGCCCCGGTCGGCATAGTATGCGACGCCCTGCACGAGCGAGCTCGCGCAGTTGCCCACCCCGACGATTGCGACCCGGACCTTCGCCATCGAAGCATGCCTCCAAACCTTTAGGATGGCACCAAAATTCGCCACTTGATACTTGTTAATCGGCGGCCGCCCGGCCTGTCAATCGACCGGCTACCGCTCGGGTGCGGCGGCGCTCTCGTGCCAGCCGCGCAGCACGCGGCGCGCGATGAGGCCGAGGGTGGCGTGAATGGCGATGCCGGTAAGCGAGAGCAGCAGCAGCGCGGCGAACAGCTTGGGGATCTGCAGCCGGTAGCCGGATTCGAGGATGCGGAAGGCGAGCCCGGAGGCCGCGCCGCCGGAGCCGGCGACGAACTCGGCGACCACCGCCCCGATCAGGGCAAGCCCGCCCGAGATGCGCACCCCCGCCAGGAAATAGGGGAGCGCCGCCGGCAGGCGGAGATGCACGAGCGCCTGCCAGCGTGAGGCGCCGTAGAGCCGGAACAGGTCGACGAGGCCGCGGTCGGTCGAGTTGAGTCCCAGCGTCGTGTTCGCCACCACCGGGAAGAACGCGACGATCCAGGCGCAGACCAGCAGAGACAGGAACACGTCGTCCACCCAGATGATGATCAGCGGCGCGATGGCGACGATGGGAGTGACCTGAAGGATCACCAGGTAAGGGTAGAGGCTGCGCTCGATCAGGCGCGACTGGGCGAGCGCGACGGCGAGGCCGAGCCCGAGGAACGTGGCGGCGGCGAGCGCGGCAAGGGTGGTCCGCAGCGTGATCCAGAGCGAGGCGAGGAGGCTCGGCCCGTCGGTCCACAGGCTCTTCGCCACCAGCCACGGCCCGGGCAGGATGTAGGGCGGGATGTGGTAGACCCGCACCACCGCCTCCCACCCGCCGAAGAACGCGACGGCGACGACGAGCGGCGCCGCGATCACCACGAGGTGCTGGCGCGTCATGCCGCCATCGCCGCGGCGAGGGCGTCGGAGACCGTGCGGCAGGCCTCGGCGAATTCGGCTGAGGTGCGAAGCGCGGGGGTGCGCGGCTGCGGCAGGGACACCTCTATATCCGCGGCGATCCGCCCCGGACGAGCCGCCATCACCACGATACGGGTCGACAGGAACACCGACTCGAACACGCTATGGGTGACGAACAGCACGGTCCAGCCGAGCGCGCGCCACAGCGCCAGCAGGTCGTCGTTGAGGCGGAAGCGGGTGATCTCGTCGAGCGCCGCGAACGGCTCGTCGAGCAGCAGGAGGCGCGGTCGCGTCACCAGCGCCCGGGCGATCGAGACGCGCATGCGCATGCCGCCGGAAAGCTGGCGCGGATAGGCCTTCGCCTCGGCGGCGAGACCGACGCGGCCGAGCGCGTCCTCGACCGCGGGCCGCGCCGCCGCCCGCCTGGCGCCGGCAAGGCGCAGCGGCAGATAGACGTTGTCGAACACGCTGGCCCAGGGCATCAGCGTGGCGTCCTGGAAAACGAAACCGAGCCCGCCTTGCGCGGGCGCGCCCTGCGGCCAGGCGATGCGCCCCTCGCTAGGCGGGACAAGCCCTGCGACGAGGCGGAGCAGGGTCGACTTGCCGCAGCCCGACGGGCCGAGGATGGAAACGAACTCGCCCTCGGCGACGGCGAGGTCGACGTCTGCCAGCGCGCGCGTGCCGGTGGCGAAGATCTTGCCCACGCCTTCGAGCGCGAGGAGGGCGGGCGCGTGGCCGACTGCCGCGCTCATACGCCCGCGGCGGCTGCGACCGCCCCGCTCTCCCGTTCCGGCATCGATCACCGTGTTCTTTCGGTTCGCACCGCGTCCGCCGTCGAATGCGGGGAGCATGGTGTACGTCCGCTCCCCCTGCAAGAAAAAGGGAGGGCCGAAAGAAGAGCCTCAGCCGAACTCGCGCCGGATGGAAGCGCCGTGCTGGTCGAGGGCCGGGACCGGCCCGAGGGCGCGGGGAAGGCCGCGTTCGCGCGCCGGCGGGGCTGCCATGCGCACCGGTCCCGCGGGCGAAGCGACCTCGGCGCGGCGCAACGCCGGATGGCGGGAGAGGCCGGCGACCTCGTTCACCTCGCCATAGGCGATGCGCGCCGCGCGCAGCTTTTCGAGAAGCGCCGGCCGGTCGAGCGCGCCGAACACGCGCTCGATGATGGCGTCGAGCGCCGGCTCGTTCCGGCAGCGCGCCACGTTCGACGCGAAGCGCGGGTCGGCGGCGAGGGACTCGTTGCCCAGCACGTCGCGGCAGAAATCGAGAAACTCGCGCTCGTTCTGAATGGAGATCAGCACCTGCGACCCGTCATTCGCCGCATAGGCGCGATACGGGTGAATGGTCGGGTGGCGCAGCCCGACGCGGTTCGGCGCGTGGCCCGCATAGTCGTAGGTGAGAAGCGGCACGTTCATCCAGTCGGCCATCGCGTCGAACAGCGAAACGGAGAGCGCGCGGCCCTCGCCGGTCTTCTCGCGCGCGATCAGCGCCTCGAGGATCGCGGCGTGGGCGTAAAGCCCGCAGGCGATGTCGCAGACCGAGACGCCGACGCGCGCCGGCGCCTCCGGCCCGCCGGTGACCGAGGCGAGCCCCAATTCGGCCTGCACCAGCAGGTCGTAGGCCTTCATGTCGGCATAGGGGCCGTCGTCGCCATAGCCGGTGATGTCGCAGGTGAGGAGGCGCGGGTGCGCCTTGCGAAGGTCATCCGATCCGAACCCGGCGCGCGCCGCCGCCCCCGGCGCCAGGTTCTGCACGAACACGTCGGCGCGGTCGATCATGCGGTGAAGAAGCGCGCGGTCGCCCGCGTCCTTGATGTCGAGCGCGATCGACTCCTTGCCGCGGTTGAGCCAGACGAAATAGCTCGCCTGGCCGTTCACCGCCGTGTCGTATCCGCGCGCGAAATCGCCCTCCGGCCGCTCGATCTTGATGACCCGCGCCCCCGCGTCGGCGAGGCGCGAGGTGCAGAACGGCGCCGCCACCGCCTGCTCCAGCGCGACGACCAGCGTGCCGGAGAGGGGCAGCGTCAATACGGCTCGCCGTTCTTGTGGACGAAGCGGCGGGTGCCGTCGGGCAAAGTCTCGAGGGCAAGGTCGACGTCGGGATACTCGGCCTTCTCGTCGCGGGCCCGCGTGCCGACTTCGAGGTAGCGGGCGTCGCGGTCGGTGCGGTTGACCAGATGGTGCCCGTCCGCCTTGCCCGCCGGGAAGCAGGCCGCCATGCCGGGCCCAAGCACCTGCTCGCCCGTGTCGGTGATCAGCGTCAGCTCGCCCTCGACGACATAGATGAACTCGTCCTCGCGGTGGTGCCAGTGCCGGTGCGCCGACCAGCCGCCGGACGGCAGGGTGGTGAGATTCACCCCGAACTGGGTGAGCCCGCCCGCGTCGCCCAGCACGCGGCGCTGGCGCAGGGCCACCTTGCCCTTCAGGGGATCGGGATAGCGCGTGCCGGTGACCGGCGCGATCTGCGTTCGGGTCGAAGGCGGGTGGTTTGGGTGGCATGGCGTCCTCAATCAATTCCCATATGCCGTTCGCCCTGAGCAGCCCCGTGCAGCGGGGTGTATCGAAGGGCGGCGGCGGCACCATCTCTCAGCGTCGTCCTTCGATACGCGCCCCTTCGGCAAGCTCAGGGGCGCTACTCAGGACAAACGGAGAAAGAATAGCCCGAGCTCCTCAATGTCCGCGGCGCAGGCGCGAGGACGAGTTGATCACCGCGTGCAAATTCTGGGCGTAGTCGTTGGCGCCGGTGATATCCATCGTGTAGGCGGTGCGGGTGAACTCCTTCACCGCGCGCACCGCGGGGAGCGGCGCCTTGGTCATGGCGGCGAGCAGCGTGTCGAGCGCCGAGTCGAGCTTGGCCGCCGGCACGGCGCGGCTGACGATGCCGTAGGCAAGCGCGGTCTCGGCGTCGATCTTCTCGGTCGACCAGGTCATGTACATGATCGCCTTGCGGTGCGCGCGGTCGATCATCGACGACATCGCCATGGTGGGCATGATGTTGTGGCCCATCTCGGGAAGCTGGAACAAGCGCGTCGTCGGCCGCGAGCGTGACGTCGGCGGCGGCGGCGAGCGCGCAGCCGAAGCCCAGCGCCTGGCCCTGTACCACGGCGACGACCGGCGCCTTCGAGGTGCGGAACGCGCCGTAGGCGTTGAACACCACCTCGTTGTTGTCGCGGAGGTCGAGCGCCTCGGGCGGTGCTGCCGGTGCGTTGCGGCCCATCTGCGCGCGGCCGAGGCAGAAATCGGCGCCGGCGCCCTTCAGTACGATGACGTGCGCGGTCGACGACGCCTCGTTCAGCATGCGGGTCAGCTCGACCGCCATCGGGTCGGATACCTTGTTGCCGTCGTCCGGCCGGTTGATGGTGATGGTGACGACGCCGTTCTTGGTCTCGGTCAGGAACTCGTTGCTCATGTCTCTCTCCCTGGAATGATCAGCGGGCGCGGCGCGCCCGTGCGTCCTGGATGCCGCGCCACACCTTCTCGGGCGTCGCCGGCATTTCGATATGCGTCACTCCCGTCGTCCTTCAGCGCGTCGCAGATCGCGCCGACGAGGGCGGCGAGCGCCGGCACCGTGCCGCCCTCGCCGCCGGCCTTGATGCCCAGCGGGTTGGTCGGCGTCAGCACCTCGTTGAAGCCGGTGCCGAACGACGGCACCTCGTCAGCGCGCGGGATGCCGTAATCCATGAACGACGCCGCCAGCATCTGACCGGTCGCGCGGTCGTAGATGCAGTTCTCCAGCATCGCCTGGCCGAGCCCCTGCACCACGCCGCCGTGCGACTGGCCGTGCACGATCAGCGGGTTGACGATGCGCCCCACGTCCTCGATCGCGTCGTAGCGCACCACTTGGTAGGCGCCCGTGGCGGGGTCGACCTCCACCTCGCAGACGTGGCAGCCATTGGGGAAGACCAGGAAGCTCATCACCTCGTCGGCGACGCCGTCGAGCCTTCCTTGAGGTCGGCCGGCAGGTCGGCGCGCTCGTGCGCCGCCTTCGCCACGTCGAAGATGTCGACCGACCGGTCGGTTCCCGCCACGGTGAACCGGCCGGCCGCGAACACGATGTCGGCGTCGGCCGCCTCCAGCATGTGGGCGGCGATGCGCTTGCCCTTGTCGATGATTTGGTCGGCGGCCTTGATCATCACCATCGACGCGAGGCGCATGGACCGGCCGGCGTGCGAGCCGCCGCCTTCCTTCACCACGTCGGTGTCGCCCTCGAGGAAGCGGATCGTGTCGATCGGCACGCCGAGCCATTCGACCACCACCTGGGCGAAGCTGGTTTCGTGGCCCTGGCCCGAGGATTGCGTGCCGACGACCAGCCCCACCGTGCCCTCGGGCTTCACCTCGATCTCAGCCCGCTCGCGCGGTGCGCCGGACGAGGATTCGAGGTAGTTGGTGAGCACGCGCCCGCGCTTCATGCCGCGCTTCGCCGACTCGGCCGCGCGCTCGGCGTACCCGTCCCAGTCGTTGAGCGCGATGGCGAGGTCCATGTTCTTGGCGAACGCGCCGGTGTCGTAGGTCGCGCCCATCGGGTTCCGGTAGGGCATCTTCTTCGGTGGAATCAGGTTCTTGCCGCGCAGTTCGACCGGGTCCCAGCCGTGCTCGCGCGCCGCCAGATCCATCAGCCGCTCCAGCACGAACACCACCTCGGGCCGTCCGGCCGAGCGGTACGGGTTGGTCGGCGGCGTGTTGGAGATCACCGCGCGGCCGCGGCAATAGGCGACCGGCACGTCATAGAGCCCGGTCATGATCTGGATGCCCTTGTGCAGCGGCACCATGTTGACCGAATGCGCGCCGAGGTTCGAGAGGTTGGACGAGCGCATGGCGAGGATGCGCCCGTCGGCGTCGAAGGCGAGCTCCGCGCTCACCACCAGATCGCGCCCCTGATAGTCCGACAGGAACGCCTCGGTGCGGTCGCAGGTCCATTTGACCGGCCGTCCGACCACCTTGGCAGCGTGGCAGACCAGGGTGAACTCGGGATAGAACGGGTTGCGCGTGCCGTAATTGCCGCCGACGTCGCCGGTGATGACCCGCACCTTGTCGGGCGCGACGCCCAGCGTGCCGGCCAGCGCGCGCTTCATCCGGACCGCCCCGCCCGACCCGGCGTTGAGTGTGTACTTGCCGGTGGCGGGATCGTAATGGCCGGTCGCGGCGCGCGGCTCCATCGTGACGCCGGTGCAGCGCTGGATCCAGGTGTCGAATTTGGTGGTCTTCGCCGCCTTGGCGAAAGCCGCGTCGGTACCGGCCTTGTCGCCCGCGTCGGCGTCCAGCACCACATTGGCCGGCCGGTCGTCGTAGAGCGTCGGCGCGCCCGGCTCGGCCGCCGCGGCGGTGTCGGTGACGGCCTCCAGCACCTCCCAGTCGATTTCCACCGCCTCCGCCGCGTCGCGCGCGGCCTCGTCGGTCTCGGCGATCACCATCGCCACCGCCTCGCCGACAAAGCGGGCGCGGTCGGGCGGCAGGGGGTGGTGGATCGCGACGTAGGTCGGGCTGCCGTCGCGGTTGTGTAGCTCGATATCGACCCCGCCCGACGGGATCGGCGAATGCGGGATCGGCTTGATGCCCTGGGCGAGAAGGTCGGCACCGGTCAGCACCGCCAGCACGCCCGGCATGGCGCGCGCGGCCGCCGCGTCGATCGCGCGGATGCGCGCATGGGCGTGGGGCGAGCGCACGAACACCGCGCGCGTCTGGCCGGCGGCGGAATAGTCGTCGCTGTACTGGCCGGCCCCGGTCATCAGCCGCTGGTCCTCGCGGCGGACCACCGGCTCGCCGATCTTGCCGTCGAACATGGCGTCTCCGTTGTTCTGGTTCTTGGGTTGCGGCGCATGTTAGCCAAGGCGGGTGCGCCTGTCGCGGGCCGTTTGCGTCGGATCGGCAGACCGGCTAAACCACCGCGCATGGCAACGGACAACACCACCATCGCCGTCCTTGGCGGCACCGGCGCGCTGGGCGCGGCCCTGGCCGGCCGCTGGCTCGCCGCCGGCCATCACGTCCTGATCGGCTCGCGCGACGCGGCCAGGGCGGCCGAGGCGGCCAAGGTGCTCGCCGCCAAGGCCAAGGCGCCGGCCGACCGCGCGTCAGGCGCGACCAACCGCGACGCAGCGGCCGAGGCCGAGATCGTCGTGCTGTCGGTCCCCTGGGCCGGCCACCGCGCGATGCTGGAAGACGTGCGCGACGCGGTGCAGGGCAAGATCGTCGTCGACACCACAGTGCCGCTGGTGCCGCCCCGCGTCGCCCGCGTCCAGCTTCCGCCCGCGGACTCGGCTGCCAAGACCGCGCAGGATTTCCTCGGCGAGGGGGTGAAAGTGGTCTCCGCGTTCCATTCCGTCGCCGCCCACCGCTTGGCCGTGAACGAGCCGGTCGATTGCGACGTGCTGGTGTTCGGCAACGACCCGGCGGCGCGCGCCATCGTGTGCGGCCTGGTCGAGGATGTGGGCCTCAAGGCGTGGCACGGAGGCGCGATCGACAACTCGGCCGCGTCCGAGGCGCTGACCTCCGTCCTGATCTTCATCAACCGCCGCTACGGGATCGACGGCGCCGGGTTCCGCATCACCGGCACGCCCGGCGAAGCCAAGAGCGAGTAGTCCGGATGGCGGTGCCTCGGCTCGAGGTGATCGCGCTTCCCGGCCTCCCCGAAATCCGGCCCGGCGACGATCTGGCCGCGCTGATCCGCGAAGCGCTTTCGCGCGCGGCCCTCGCGCCGCAGCCGGGCGACGTGCTGGTGGTGGCGCAAAAGATCGTGTCCAAGGCCGAGGACCGGTTCGTCGAGTTGGCGCGGGTCACGCCGTCCGAGGCGGCGATCCGCCTCGCGGGCGAGACCGACAAGGACCCGCGCATGGTCCATCTGATCCTGGGCGAGTCCGACCGCGTGCTGCGCCACCGCAGGAACGTGCTGATCGTAGTGCACAAGCGCGGCTGGGTGCTCGCCAACGCGGGCGTAGACGCCTCCAACGTCGGGCGCGAAGGCTGCGTGCTGCTCCTGCCGGAGGATCCGGACGCGAGTGCAGAAAAATTGCAGACGGCTCTCGGCCTTCCCGTCATCGTCAGCGATTCGTGGGGCCGCGCTTGGCGCACCGGCACAACGGGCGTAGCGCTCGGCGTCGCCGGCCTGCCCGCGGTGCTCGATTTGCGCGGCCGCGCGACGGACCGCGACGGGCGCACATTGCGCGCGACAGAGATCGCCGTCGCCGACGAGATCGCCGCCGCCGCCTCGCTCGTCCAGGGCGCGGGCGACGAGGGCACGCCCGTCGTGCTGGTCCGCGGCGCCGCCGCGCTACTTGCCGCCGCCCCGTCCTCTACGGCCGCTCGGCTGGTGCGCGCGAAGGACGAGGATCTGTTCCTGTGACCGTCGTCGCGCTATCCGGCGGGGTGGGGGGCGCCAAGCTAGCGCTGGGGCTTGCGCAGGTCGTGCCGGCGGATGCGCTGACCGTCGTTGTCAATGTGGGCGACGATTTCGAGCATCTCGGGCTTTCCATCTCGCCCGACATCGACACGCTGACCTATGTCCTGGCGGGGCTCGACGATACCGAGCGCGGCTGGGGGCGGCGCGGCGAAAGCTGGGTCTTCATGGATGCGCTCAAGGCGCTCGGCGGCGAGACGTGGTTCAACCTCGGCGACAAGGACCTCGCGCTCCATGTCGAGCGCACGCGAAGGCTGAAGGCCGGTGAGACGCTGTCGCAGGTCACCGCCAAGATCGCCCGCCGCCTCGGCATCGCGCCGCGCATCATGCCGGCGAGCGACGATCCGGTGCGGACTAGCGTCGAGACTCCCGACGGCCCGCTCGCCTTCCAGCACTATTTCGTGCGCGAGCAATGCCGCCCCGAAGTGCGCGGGTTCGCGTACCGTGGCGCGGAGAGGGCGCGCGCGAATCCCGATGTACTCGCCGCTTTGGCCGCGTCCGACATCGAAGCCGTCATCATCTGCCCCTCCAACCCCTATATCAGCGTCGATCCGATGCTGGCCATTCCGACGCTGCGCCAGGCGGTCGAGCGGTGCCTCGCGCCGGTCATCGCCGTCTCCCCCATCGTCGGCGGGCGGGCACTCAAGGGTCCGGCGGCGAAGATGATGGCCGAGCTCGGTGTCGCCCCCAACGCCCTTTCCGTCGCGCGCCATTACGGCGCGCTGCTCGACGGGTTCGTGCTGGACCGCGCGGATGCGGCGTCGGCGGCGGAAATCCACGATCTTGGGATGGCGGTCCTCGCCGCGCCGACGGTAATGCGCACGGCCGAGGACAAGGCGGCGCTGGCCCGGGCGGTGCTGGATTTCGCGGCGACGCTCGCCTAGTCTGCGTCGCCATGTGGGCCATCGTACCGGTCAAGTCGTTCCGCGGCGCGAAGAGCCGCCTCGCCCCCGTCCTCTCGGCGGACAAGCGGGCCGGCCTCGCCGCGGCCATGCTCGCCGACGTGCTGGCGGCGCTCGCCGCGACGCCCGGCCTCGCCGGCGTCATGGTTGTCGCGAACGAGCCGGGCGTCGCGCCCGAGGGCGTGCGCGTGCTAGTCGACCGCGCGGCGTGCGGCCAGTCGGCGGCAGTCGCCCAGGGGGTGCGCGCGCTGGCGGCCGAGGGGGTGCGCGAAATGGTGACGGTGCCGGGCGACGTACCGCTGGCGACGTCGGACGAGATCGCGGCCGTAATCGGCCACAGGCCGGGGCCAGCGGTCTCGATCGCACCGGCGCGCGACCGGCTCGGCACCAACGCGCTCGCCTGCACGCCCTCGGATGTGATCCGGTTCGCGTTCGGTGCGGCGAGCTTCGACCCGCACTGCGAAGCGGCGCGCGCGGCCGGCGCACGACTGCGCGTCCTCGACCTGCCGGGCCTCGGGCTCGATATCGACATACCGGACGATCTGGCCGAGCTGGTGCGGCGCGGGGCGCGGGGCGCGACCGGCCGCTTCCTCGCCCAGTCCGGAATCGCCGCGCGCCTCGCCGGGGCGCTCACGACATGAACCCGCTCGCGCTGATCGACGCCGACCTCGCGGGCCTGATGCGCGACGCCGCCGCGCTGCGCGACGAAGACCACGGCCATCTCGTCACCTACTCGCGCAAGGTGTTCATCCCGCTCACCAAGCTCTGCCGCGACGTGTGCCACTACTGCACCTTCGCCCACCCGCCGCGGCGCGGCGAGCGCGCGTACCTGACGCGCGACGAGGTGCTGGCGATCGCGCGTGCCGGCGCCGCTTCCGGCTGCCACGAGGCTTTGTTCACGCTCGGCGACAAGCCCGAGCTGCGTTATGCGGCGGCGCGGAAGGAACTCGATACGCTCGGCCATGCGACGACCGTCTCCTATCTCGTCGAGATGGCGCGGGTGGTGCGGGACGAGACGGGCCTTTTGCCGCACGCCAATCCCGGCGTGACGTCGGCCGCTGAAATTGCCGCCCTGCGCGCGGTGTGCCCGTCGCAGGGGCTGATGCTGGAAAGCGTGTCCGAGCGGCTGATGGCGCGTGGCGGACCGCATTTCGGCTCGCCCGACAAGGCGCCGGCCGCGCGCCTCGCGTGGCTGGAGGCGGTCGGCCGGGCCGGCGTCGCCACCACGACGGGTCTTTTGATCGGCATCGGCGAGACGCGGGCCGAGCGGATCGACGCACTTCTCGCCCTCCGCAACCTGCACGCGCGCCACGGCCACATCCAGGAGGTGATCGTCCAGAACTTCCGCGCCAAGCCGGGCACGCGCATGGCCGATGCGCCCGACGCGCCGGAGGACGAACTGCTGTGGACCGTCGCCGCCGCGCGGCTGATCCTCGGCGCGGCGATGCACATCCAGGCCCCACCGAACCTCAGCCCCGGCGCGCTCGAACGGCTGGTCGCGGCGGGCATCGACGACTGGGGCGGCGTTTCGCCGGTCACGCCCGACCACGTGAACCCCGAAGCGCCGTGGCCGCATCGCGACGCGCTCGAAATGGAGACTGCGGCGGCGGGCAAGACGCTCGTCCCGCGCCTCACCATCTATCCCGAATACGCGCTCGCCCCCGAGCGCTGGCTCGATCCCGCTTTGCGCACCCCGGTCCTGCGCGCGATGGATTCGCTCGGCTACGCCCGCCCCGATCCCTGGATGCCGGGGGCGCAAATCTCCCTCCCCCCGCAAGGGGGAGGGTTGGGGTGGGGGTTCGATGCCCCGATGACTCCCACCCGGCGCGCTGCGCGCGCCGACCTCCCCCTCGCAGGGGGAGGGGAAGTTGCCCGGATTCTCTCCAGCGCCCGTCTTGGCCATGAGCTGGCCGAGGCGGAGATCGCCCGACTGTTCGCGGCGCGGGGGACGGAAGCGCGGGCGGTGTGTGGCGCGGCCGACGCGCTGCGGCGCGAGGCAAACGGCGACACCGTGTCCTATATCGTCACGCGCAACATCAACTACACCAACGTCTGCTCGTTCCGCTGCAAGTTCTGCGCTTTCTCCAAGGGCAAGCTCTCGGACAATCTGCGCGGTCGGCCCTACGACCTCGACCTCGACGAGATCGCGCGCCGCACCGAGGAGGCGTGGGCGCGCGGCGCGACCGAGGTGTGCATGCAGGGCGGAATCCACCCCGACTACACCGGCGCCACCTATCTTGCCATCGTGCGCGCGGTGAAGGAGGCGGTGCCCGGCATGCACGTCCACGCCTTCTCGCCGCTGGAGGTGTGGCAGGGGGCGAAGACGCTCGGCGTCGGCATCGACACCTTCCTCGCCCGGCTGCGCGACGCGGGGCTCGGCTCGCTGCCCGGCACGGCGGCGGAAATCCTCGACGAAGAGGTGCGGCGGATCATCTGCCCGGACAAGGTGACGACGGCGCAATGGTTCGAGGTGATGACGGCGGCGCATGCGGCGGGGCTGCGCTCGACCGCGACCATCATGTTCGGCCATGTGGACCACCCGCGCCATTGGGCGCGGCACTTGCTGCGGCTGCGCGCGCACCAGGCGCGCACCGGCGGGTTCACCGAGCTGGTGCCGCTGCCCTTCACTCCGATGGAGGCGCCGATCTATCTGCGCGGCCAGGCGCGGCGCGGGCCCACCTATCGCGAGGCAGTGCTGATGCATGCGATCGGGCGCCTCGTGCTGCATCCGCATTTCACCAACGTGCAGGCCTCGTGGGTGAAGATGGGGCCGGAGGGTGCGGTCGCCTGCCTCGACGCCGGCTGCAACGACCTCGGCGGCACGCTGATGAACGAATCGATCACCCGCGCCGCCGGTGCCGCGCATGGCGAGGAGATGCCGCCCGAGGCGATGGAGGCGCTGATCCGCCGCGCCGCACGCACGGCGCGCCAGCGCACCACGCTCTACGCCGACGCGCCCGCGGGCCAGATCGCCGCGTCGTTCGGCGCCGCCGCCCTCGCGCCGCTGGTGAACCGGCCGGCGACGAAGTACGCGGCGGCAGAGTAATGCGCCAGTCAAGCGGCTTTTCGGTAGCCGGGATCGAAGGCTTGGCGATTGTGAAGCATGGCCCAGAGGACGTTGACGCGTCGTCGCGCGAGGGCAATGACGGCCTGTTCATGGCTTTTTCCGTCGGTTCGCTTGCGGTCGTAGTAGGCGCGGCTCTGCGGGTCGGCGAGGGCGCAGAAGGCGGCGCGGTAGAAGACCCGCTTGAGGGCCTTGTTGCCGCCGATGGGGCGACGCAAATAGCGAACCTTTCCGGACTGGCGCAGCACGGGGGCAAGACCTGCGGCCGCGGCGAGCGCGTCGGCCGAGCGGAAGCGGTTGAGATTGCCTGCCTGGGCGATGAACTCCGCCGTATGGATCACCCCCATTCCGGGCAGGGTTCGGATGAGGGCGCCGTCAGGGTGGCATTCGATCAGCGCCTCCAGCTCGCGGTCGAGTTGGGCGATCCGCGCGCGGGCGGCGAGGGCTTCGGTGGCGAGCTCGCGGACCACGGCTGCGACCGCGCGTTCGCCGGGCACGGCGATGCGCTGTGCCCGCGCGGCGGCAAGCGCCGCATCGGCCAGAGGCTCGATTTTGCGCAGGCCCGCGCCGCGGCGCAGATGCTTGAGCAGTCTGCTGCGGCCGGCGCCGCACAACTCGCCCGGGGTGACGTAACGGGTGAGGAGCCACAGCGCGCCCTTGGTGGTGAGATCGAGCGACCGCTCCAGGCCGGGATGGATGCCGGCCAGGGACGCATGCAGGCGCGACAGACGCCGGGTCTGCTCGTCGACGAGATCGCGCCGCCGGCCGGTCAGCACGCGCAGCTCGGCCGCGGCCTCCTCGTCGGGTTCGATGGGGCGCAGGTCCGGACGGACGCGCACCTGCTCGGCGATGACGCGCGCGTCGCGCGGGTCGGACTTGTTCTCGCCGCCGACCAGGCCCTGACGCGCGCGATTGACGACCAGGCCGGGCACATGGACCAGGCGGAAGCCCGCCGCCAGCAGCGCGGCCTCGAGGAAGGCGGCGAAGCTGCCGATGACATCGACCCCGACGACGACATCGCCGTCGAGCGCGCGCAAGCGGTCGATCAGCTGATCGACCGCTTGCGGCGTGTTCTCGACCCGCAGGTCGAGCAGAACCCTTGCCGTTTCGTCGATTGCCGCCGCCCAGTGGACTTCCTTGGCGGCGTCGATGCCGACGGATATCTTCATCGGACCCCCCGAATGGTTGCTGCTGCGCCTCCCGTCCTTGCCGGCATCGCCCTACGGAGCGATCGATCGCACAGAGTAATGAGCGGTCAAGATCGGTCGGCACGGCGGGGGGCTCTGCCGCTGGAGCCATCGAGGGCAGCCGGAGTAGAAACCATCCCCGCCGTGCCTGCGCGCGCCTATCGTGTCACGACTCATCCGGCGAGCGCACTGAACGGTAGGGCGGAGTAGGGACGGGATGGGCACCCGCAGGGGGCGGCGCGCCCTGGTCATCGGCGGGTCCACGGGCGGGCTGTTCGCGGCCGGCATGCTGCGCGCCGCGGGCTGGGACGCCGACATCTATGAGCGGACGAGCGATGATTTGGCGGGGCGCGGCGCGGGCATCGGCATCACCTCCGAGCTGCTGGAGGCGATGAAGCGCGTCGGCGCGGCAATCGACCCGTCGATCGGCGCGCCGGTCAAATCCTATCGCTGGCTCGGGCGCGACGGCGCGCCGCGCTTCGAGCACGCGCACGGAATGACGGCCAGCGCCTGGGCACGTATCTACCGGCCGCTGCGCGCGGCATTTCCCGACGCGCACTACCATGTCGGGAGGAACCTGGTCCGCGTCGCCGACGACGCTGACGGCGCGACCGCGATCTTCGCCGACGGCACACGCATCGCGGCCGATTTGATCGTCGCCGCCGACGGCGCGCTTTCCACTATCCGCGGCCAGCTCATGCCCGAGGTGCAGCCGCGCTACGCCGGCTACGTCGCGTGGCGCGGCATGGTGGCCGAGCGCGACCTGCCGGTCGAGGTGCGCGCGGCGGTCGCGGGCCATATCGTCTTCTCGTTCGCCGACGACGAGATGATGCTGGCGATGCTCTCGCCCGGCGAGGACGAGGACATGCGGCCGGGCCGGCGGCGCTTGTATTTCATCTGGTACCGCCCGACCGCTGGCGAAGCGGCGTTGCGCGACCTGTTCACCGACGCCGCCGGGCGCGACCATGGCGTCTCGATCCCGCCGCCCTTGATCCGGCCTGAACTGATCGCGGCGATGAAGGCGCGCGCGGGCGATATCTTCGCCCCGCCGCTCGCCCGGGTGGTGCAGGCCGCGCCCATGCCGCTCCTCCAGGCGATCTCGGACATGGAATCGCCGCGCCTCGCCTTCGGCCGGGTGGCGCTGATGGGCGATGCCGCCTTCGTCGCGCGCCCGCACGTCGCCGGCGGCATCTCCAAGGCCGCGCTCGATGCCGCCGCGCTGGTTGCGGCGCTCGCGGCCCACGACGACGTGCCGGCGGCCCTCGCCGCCTACGAGGCCTCGCAGCTCGAATTCGGCCGCAGGATCGTGGCGCATGCGCGCCGGCTCGGCAGCTATATCGAGCGGCCCGACCTGCGCGACCGGGCGGGCACGGACGGCGATCCGCTCTGGATCATGCAGAATTACGGCGCGCCGCATCTGCTTCACGACCCCGACGAATCGGCCTATCGTTTCGGCCAGCCGGCGGCGCCCGAAGGCGACGCCCTGCAACAGCAAGGGAGGTAACCATGGCGACGGTTGCGCAACAGGCGAAGGCGCCCGACGTGGCCTTCGTCGGGCTGATCCACGAGGGCGTGCCGGTCGCGCTCGCCAACCTCGACGCCTGCGTCGAGTTCTATACCGAGGTGCTGGGGCTGAAACTCCTGCCGCGGCCCAAGGCGCTCGACGAGATCGTGCCCGGCGCGTGGCTCGGCAACGAGGGGAACACGGTCCAGTTCCACCTGATCGCCAAGGACGACGAGCTGCGGCCCGTGCCCGGCGCGCCGGCCGCGCCCGCGGGAAGGCATACAGCGTGGCGGGTCAGGGACATCGGCGCGTTCAAGGCGCGCATGGACGCGCTTGGGGTCAAGTGGAGCGAGATCGGCAGCCTGATCGGCGAGCCGCAGGTTTTCGTCCAGGACCCCGAGGGCCACACCTGGGAGTTCCAGGGCACGCCGAAGAGGTGACGAAAATCTCTCCGCCGTCATTGCGAGGAGTGCAGCGACGAGGCAATCCAGGCGCCCCCTGGATTGCTTCGCTCCGCTCGCAATGACGGGACAGCATTTCTCCAACCCACTCCGAAAGACACATGCTCGAAGGATTCACACCCGTACCGCCCGACTTCGCCGCGCGCTACCGCGCCAAGGACTACTGGCTCGACCGGACGATGGGCGAGTATTTCGCGGAGCTGTTCGCCAAGGGCGCAGACCGCGTTGCCGTTGTCGCCGGTGGCGAGCGCGTGAGCTACGCCGAGCTCGGCCGGCGCATCGACCATCTCGCGCGACACCTGCTGGACCTCGATATCCGGCCGCTCGACCGGGTAGTGATGCAGCTCCCCAACAAGATCGAGTTCATCTACCTCTATTTCGCGCTCGTGCGCGTCGGCGCGATTCCGCTGATGGCGCTGCCGCCGCACCGGCGCTACGAGATCGGCCATTTCGTCTCTTTCGCCGACGCGGTGGGCTACGCCGCGGCGGCGAGGATCGGCGATTTCGACTTCCTCGCCATGGCCAAGGGCATCCAGAAGGAATCGCCCGGCCTCGAGCATTTGTTCATGCTGGGCGAAGGGCTGCCCGCCGGATGCCACGACCTTCGCGGGCTGATGAAAGCCGCGCCGCGCACGACGCAGGCGCAGCTCGAGGCACTCAGGATCGACCCCGACGAGCCGGCCGTGTTCCAGCTTTCCGGCGGCACGACCGGCATCCCCAAGATCATCCCGCGCACGCACAACGACTACATCCTGAACTCGATCGGCTGCTCGGCGGCGAACGACATGCGCGAGGGCGACGCGCTGCTCGTCTGCCTGCCGATCGGGCACAACTTCCCGCTCGCCTCGCCCGGTATCCAGGGCATGTTCATCCGCTCGGGAACGGTCGTGCTGGCCAATTCCCCGCGCGCCGCCGACGTCTTCCCGCTGGTCGCGAAGGAGAAGGTCACACACCTGGAGCTGGTGCCGGCGATCCTGATCCGGCTGCTGCGCGACGAGACGATCAAGAGCTACGACCTCTCCTCGCTCCGCATCGTCAACACCGGCGGCCAGCGCCTGCAGCCCGAGACCTCGGCGCTCTGCGAGAAGCTGATCCCGTCCTGCACCGTGCAGGAGGTGTTCGGCATGGCCGAGGGGCTGGTCACGTTCAACCGGCTCGACGACCCGCCGGAGGTGCGCTACGAGACCGTCGGCCCGCCCTGGTGCGAGGACGACGAAATCCGCCTGATCGACGACGACGGAAACGACGTGCAGGAGGGCGAGGTGGGCGAGCTCGCGGTGCGCGGGCCCTACACGCTGCGCGGCTATTTCCGCGTGCCGGAGGTGAACGCGCGCGCCTTCTCGCCCGACGGGTTCTACCTTTCGGGAGACTTGTTGCGCCGCCATCCCTCGGGCGGCTACGTCGTCGAGGGGCGCAAGAAGGACCTGATCAATCGCGGCGGAGAGAAGATCTCGGCCGAAGAGGTCGAGAACCTGATCCTCGCCCATCCCTCCGTGCACAACGTGGCCTGCGTGCCGATGCCCGACCCGATCCTGGGCGAGCGCACCTGCGCGTTCGTCATCCCGGCGCCCGGCGCGCGTCCGACGCTCGCCGACATCGCCGGCTATCTCACCAACCAGGGCCTCGCCAAGTTCAAGTTGCCGGAACGGCTGGAGGTGGTGGCGGAGTTCCCGCTTTCGCCCTTCGGCAAGGTCTCGAAGAAGGATCTGGCGGAGCGCATCGCCCGCATGGTCAAGGAGGAGTCCGCATGAATCTCGACATGGGCGTGATGCTGCACACGGGCGACATGCCGTACGACGACATCGTCCGCTACGCCCAGGAGGCGGAGGAGCTCGGCTATCACGGCTTCTGGCTGACCGAAGAGTCGGGCAAGGAGGCCTTCTCGCTCCTCGGCGTGCTGGCGCGCGAGACCAAGCGGATCAACCTCTGCACCGGCATCGTCAATTTCTACTCGCGCTCGCCGACGACACTCGCCATGGCGGCGCGTTCGATCCACGACCTTTCCAACGGGCGGTTCGGCCCGTTCGGCATGGGCACCGGCGGTATCGGCTTCATGGAGCGCGGCCACGGCATCACGCTCGACCGGCCGGTCGGGCGCGCGCGCGAGACGTTCGAGATCGTGCGCGGGCTCCTCACTCAGAAGCGGTTCTCCTACCCGCAGGGCAAGTGGTTCAAGCCGAACGATTTCGGCCTGCGCGAAGGGCCGATCGACAAGAAGATCCCGCTCTGGCTCGCCGCCCTCGGCCCGCAGATGTCGGAGATGGCGGGCAAGGTGGCCGACGGGATGATCTCCAACTGGCTGGTGCCGGAATCGCTCGAAATCTACCGCGCCCAGGTCGCCAAGGGCGCGGCGTTCGCGGGGCGCGACCTCAAGGAGATCACCATCGCCGCGCTGACCATGGTGACCACCGATCCCGACGACGCGGACTCGACGATGGCGATGAGGCGCGGCCTCGCCTTCTACTGCGCGTCGCCGCACTACCACCCCATCGCCGACGCGGCGGGGTTCGGCGACGAGGCGCGCAAGGTCTACGACATCTGGCAGACGCGCGACTTCAAGGGCGCCGCCGCGGCGGTGTCCGACGACTTCTTGCGCAAGTTCGCCGTCCACGGCGACGAAAGCGTGCGGCGCGACTACCTCAAATGGATGAAGGCGGAAGGGTGCTACCCCATCGTCTATCCGCTGCCGCGCCATGCCAACATGGTCGAGGACCACTTCATCGCCATGCGCAACATGGCCAAGGCCGCGAATTGGTGAGGGGCGGAGGCCCCGTCTCCTGCAATCTGCGACGAGGCCGGGACGGAAAGGGGGATGCGATGGAGGGATGGAAGGGACCGATCCTGGCGGCGGTCGCGGTCGCGCTGGCGCTGGGCGCGCAGCCGGCCCGGGCGCTCGACAAGGTGTCGTTCGGCACCGACTGGAGGGCCGAGGCCGAGCATGGCGGCTACTACCAGGCCATCGCCACCGGCATCTACACGCGCCACGGGCTGGAGGTCACGCTGCGCCAGGGCGGCCCGCAGGTGAACCACTCCCAGCTTCTCGCCGCCGGCAAGCTCGATTTCAACGTCTCGACCAACGACTTCATCGCGCTGAACTACGTGAAGGAGCACATCCCGATGGTCGCGGTCGCGGCCATCTTCCAGAAGGACCCGGCCGTCCTGATCGCCCACGCGGGCGAAGGCATCCGGTCCATCGCCGACCTCAAGGGCCACCCGATCATGATCGGGTCGGACACGCGCGTCGGCTGGTGGCTGTTCCTCAAGGCGAAGTACGGCTTCACCGACGCGCAGATCCGCCCTTATGCCTTCAGCGTGGCGCCGTTCCTTGCCAACAAGAACGCGGTGCAGCAGGGCTATCTCGGCTCGGAGCCCTTCATGATCGAGCAGCAGGGCCAGAAGCCCGCGGTCATGCTGCTCGCCGACGCGGGCTATTCCTCCTACGGCAATCTGATCGAGACCTCGAAGGAGCTCGTCGCCGAGAAGCCGGACCTGGTGCGGCGCTTCGTCACCGCCTCGATCGAGGGCTGGGCGAGCTACCTCAACGGCGATCCGTCGCCCGGCAACGCGCTGATCATGAAGGATAACCCGGAGATGACCGACGCGCTTCTCGCCTACGGGCGCAGGATGATGAAGACGCACGGCATCGTGGATTCGGGCGACGCCAAGACCATGAGGATCGGCGCGATGACCGCGGCGCGCTGGAAGGATTTCTTCGACGTGATGTCGGCCCAGGGGCTCTACCCCAAGGACATGGACTGGCACGCCGCCTACACCACCCGGTTCGTCGGCAAAGCGCCCGCGAACTAGCGCCGCGTTGCCGGGCGGCGGCCCTCTGGGCTAGTCTCGCGGCGGGAGGACGGATGGCGCTTGGCGCAACGCCGCTGCATGAGGGCTTCGTCGCCGAGATCGCGGGCGTCGATCTCGCGCGCCCGCTCCCGGAGGCAGACGTGACGGCGCTGCGTCGGGCGATGGACGAATACGCCGTTTGCATCTGGCACGGCCCGGCGCCGCTTCCCAACGCGCAGCACATCGCGGTCAGCCGCCAGCTCGGCCCGGTCCAGGCCGGGCGGATTCTCAACGTCGCGGGCGAAAAGTTCCGCCTGCCCGAGCCCGAGATGATCGACGTCTCCAACCTCGACGCCGACGGCAACATCCTGCCCGGCGACGAGCGCGAGATGGCCTTCCGCCGCGGCAACCAGCAATGGCACACCGACGTATCGTTCGCGCCGATCCGCGCGACCTATTCGCTGCTCTCGGCGCACGAGCTGCCGCCCGACGGCGGCCCGCCCACCGATTTCGCCGACATGCGCGCGGCCTACGACGCGCTGCCCAATTCCATGAAATCGCGCATCGAGGGCCTCGCCGCCGAGCATTCGGTCTGGCATTCGCGCCAGCTCGCCGGCTATCCGGAGCCGACCGAGTCCGAGCTGCGCTCGCGCCCGCCGGCACGCCATTTGCTCGCCCACGTCCACCCGAGCTCGGGCCGCAAGGCGCTCTACCTCGCCTCGCACGCCTCGCATATCGTGGGGATGGATCTGGCCGAGGGGCGCAAGCTGCTTGCCGAGCTCACCGCATTCGCGACCCGGCCTCGTTTCGTGCAGCGCCACCACTGGCGCGTGGGCGATCTGGTGATCTGGGACAATCTCGCCACCATGCACCGTGCCGTGCCGTTCGCCGACACGGTGCACCGGCGCGACATGCGTCGCACCACCTGCCGCGAACGCGAAGCGGCCTGACAATCGTACCCTGGGGAGACCGTCCATGACCGGCCAGTCGATGAGCGCCAAGACCGAGCGGCTGATGAAGCGCTGGGGCGAGCAGCGCTGGATCCTCGACGCGGTGATCGCGACCATCGGCGTCGAGTGGGACCAGGCGCGCCTCGCCTATATGAGCGCGCCGGGCGGCATGGAAGCGGTCGCCGAGTTCCGCCGCGTCGGTGCGCAGATCAAGAAGGCGGCCGACATCGACCGCGCCTTCGTCAAGGCGGCCCGCTTCCGCGAGGCGAAGGCGGCGGCCTACGAGGAACAGGGACGGCTCGTCTCCGCCGGCGAGCAGTACTTCATCGCCCAGCTCCTGTGGGCCACCGCGCGCTGGCCGATCTTCGAGATCAACAAGCCGCTCCTCGAGATGGAGGAGCGGATGAATCACTGCTTCGCCAAGTACATCAAGTACGCCGACCACCCGATCGAGCGCGTCGACATCCCGCTCGGCAACAAGGCGATGCCCGCCTACCTGCATCTGCCGCGCAAGCCGAAGGCGGGCGAGAAATTCCCCTGCATCCTCTACATAGACGGGATGGACGGCTGCAAGGAGATGATGGTCTCGATGTACGGCAATTCGGCGCTCGAGCGCGGCTTCGCGGTTCTCGCCATCGACGGGCCGGGCCAGGGCGAATGCTGCACCATCCCGATCCACGTCACGGCGCGCAACCACGGCGACGGCGGCGCTGCGGCGGTCGATTTCCTGTCCAAGCGGCCGGAGATCGATGTGAACAAAATCTGCGTGCGCGGCGTCTCGATGGGCACCTACTTCGCGCCCAACGCGGCGGCGGCGCTGGGCGAGCGGATCAAGGGGCTCGCGATCATGGGGGTGTGCCAGGAGCCCGGCATGAACACGATCTTCAACATGGCCTCGCCCAGCTTCAAGCTGCGCTACATGTTCATGGCCGGCATCCAGGACGAAGCGAAGTTCGACGCGTTCGCCGAGGATTTCGACCTCCGCCCCATCGCCGACAAGATCAAGTGCCCGTATCTCTGTCTGATGGGCGAGGACGACCAGCTTTCGCCCATCGAGTTCAGCCACGATCTCTACGACCGGCTGAACGTGCCGAAGAAGCTCGTTACCTACGAGGGCGCGGTGCACGGTGTGGCGGGCAGCCAGTCGGCCGCGATGGGCGAGAACCCGAACAATCTGATCCTGGACTGGATCGCCGACCGGTTCGCCGGCAAGCCGATGAAGAACGAGAAGGTCTTCATCGACCAGACCGGCCGCCAGCACGTGACGCCGGCGTGACGGAGGACTACGCGCCCCACGTCGGAAGGTCCCAGACGACGGAGGGCGTGGTCACCGCCGCGCCCGCCGACGTGCTGGCCGCGACCCTCGACCGCGACGATCCGCGCTTGAAGGACGGCGGCGCGATCCCGCCCGGCTGGCACTGGCTCTACTTCCCCGAGGTGGTGAGGATGCGCGACGTGGGGCCGGACGGGCACGCGCGGCACGGCGACTTCTTCCCCGAGCTACCCTTCAAAAGGCGCATGTGGGCGGCGAACCGCATGCGGTTCCGGGCGCCGATCCGCGTGGGCGAGCGCATCACCCGCGTTGCGCGGATCGAGTCGGTCGTGCCCAAGACCGGCGCGACAGGGAAGCTGATCTTCGTCAACCTCGCCATCGAGATTGCGGGGTCGCAGGGTATCGCGACCGAGGAGGCGATGACCTACGTCTTCCGTCCGCCGGCCGACAAGGCCGCGCCGGCGCCCGAGCCCCCTGCCCCGCCCGAAGGCGCCCAATGGCGCCGGACCGTCGACCCCAACCCGGTGCTGCTGTTCCGCTTCTCCGCGCTCACCATGAACAGCCACCGGATTCACTACGACCTGCCCTATGTGACGCGGGAGGAGGGCTACCCCGGCCTCCTGGTGCACGGGCCGCTGATCCAAATGCTGCTGGTCGACGGGCTGCGCCGCGCCCGGCCGGACGCGAAAATCGAGAGCGTCAGCGTGCGCGCGATCTCGCCGCTCTATGGCGGCGAAAGTTTCGCGGTCTGCGGCAAGATCGAGGGCAGCACCGCGACGCTCTGGGCCGAGACCCCCACCGGCCGCCTCGCCATGACCGGCGAGGCGATGCTGGCGGGGTGAGATCCGCTCAGCCGTTGCTGGAGCCGCCCTCGCTCGGCTCGGGCTCGCGCTCCGGCTCGCCGAGGCGCTCGCGGTCGATGTCGTCCTCGGTCTCCGAATGGAGCTGCTCCTCGGGCAAATCGCCGGCGGCGACGTCCTCGGCCGGCGGCTCGTCGGCATCGGGCGCGGCCTCGGGCGGCAGAGCCGCGACGGCCTTGCGCGCGGCGCGCTCGGCCTGCGTCTCGGCGCGGGCCACGGCGCGGTTCGCCTTGTCGATGGCCGACTGCAGCTCCTCGCGGGTGCACAGCCCGAGCGCCACCGGGTCCTGCGGCTTGATGTTCGTGATGTTCCAATGGGTGCGGTCGCGGATGCCCTTGATGGTCGGCTTGGTGGTGCCGACGAGGCGCGAGACCTGGCCGTCGGTAAGCTGAGGGTAGTGCTTGAGCAGCCAGGCGATGCCATCCGGCCGGTCCTGCCGGCGCGCGACCGGGGTGTAGCGCGGCCCCTTGGCGCGGGTGATGATCGGCACCTCGGTCCGGGTGATCCTCAGCCGCGCTGCGGGGTCGCTCTCGCAGCGGGCGATCTCGTCGCGGGTGAGCTGGCCGTTGCGCACCGGGTCGACCCCCACCATGTGCTGCGCCACCTCGCCGTCGGCAATCGACTGCACCTCGAGCGTATGCAGCCCGCAGAAGTCGGCAATCTGCTCGAACGACAGGGTGGTGTTGTCGATCAGCCACACGGCCGTCGCCTTGGGCATCAAAAGCCGGGTCATGAGTACTCCTTCTCCGCGCCAGCCCCCAAAGATAGGCCCCTTGGGGGCTGGTTTGAAGGCCGGCGTCGGTCAGATTTCGAGAACGATCTTGCCGATATGGGTATCGGCTTCCATCATCGCGTGCGCCTTGGCGGCGTCGGCGAGCGCGAACGTGGCGTGAATGCGGGGGCGCACCTGGCCCTGTTCGATCAACGGCCAGGCCTCCGCGCGCAGCGCCTCGGCGATCGGCGCCTTCTGCGCCACCGAGCGGGCGCGCAGGGTGGAACCGGTCAGCGTGGCACGCTTCATCATCAAACGGAAGATCGGGAGCTCGGCCGTGTTGCCGCCCAGCGTTGCGATGAACACGATCCGCCCCTCGGTCGCCAGGGCGTCCAGGTTGCGCGCGAAATACGACCCGCCCACCATGTCGAGGATCACGTCGACGCCGCGCTGGCCGGTCGCCTCGCGTACGATTTCGAGGAAATCCTCGGTGCGGTAGTTGATCGCCCGCTCCGACCCCAGCTCGACGCAGGCGGCGCATTTCTCGGCCGTCCCGGCGGTCGCGAAGACGCGCGCACCGAGCGCGTGGGCAAGCTGGATCGCGGTGGTGCCGATGCCGCTCGCGCCGCCGTGGATCAGGCAGGATTCGCCGGCGGCGAGCCGGCCGCGGGTGAACAGATTGTCCCACACGGTGAAGAAGGTTTCGGGCAGCGCCGCCGCCTCGACCATCGCGAGCCTCTTCGGCACCGGCAGGCAGCACGCGGCCGGCGCGACGCAATATTCGGCATAGCCGCCGCCCGCGACCAGGGCGCACACGGCCTCGCCCGCGGCAAGCCCGTGTACGTCGGCGCCGAGCGCGGCCACCGTGCCGGCAATCTCGAGGCCGGGGATATCGGTCGTGCCCTTGGGCGGCGGGTAGTTGCCCTGCCGCTGCAGCACGTCGGGCCGGTTGACGCCGGCGGCGGCCACCTTGACCAGCACCTCGCCCGGGCCGGGCCGGGGCACGGGGCGCGCCGCCGGGCGTAGCGCCTCGGGCCCGCCCGGCTGGGCGATCTCGATCACGGTCATGGTGTCGGGAAGCGCGGCCATGCGGCGTCACGTCCTGCGGTTGAGGGGAACCGAACGCTTGCAGGCATAGCGGCTTGGCCCCAGACTGACAAGCGCCGATCGCGGAAGGAAGGGGCGATGGAAGAGGAAGATTTCCTGCCGCAGCGGGCGAAGCCGCAGGCGAAGAACCTCGACCCGATGTCGGTGGCCGAGCTCAACGAATACGTCGCCGGGCTGGAGGCCGAGATCGCCCGCGCCCGCGCCGAGATCGCCCGGAAGGACAAGATCCGTTCCGGCGCCGAGTCGCTGTTCAAGAAGTAGGGCGAGCGCGCCCTACTGGCTGCAGGCGCCGCCGCCGAGGACGCAGAACTTGGCGCAGTGCGGGTGGTTGAGCTTCACCGCGCCGGCGGCCTCTGCCAAGGTTTCCCCCAGCTCGAACCGGGCATCGTAAGGGATCAGCGTGCAGGCGAGGACGCAGGGCCGCGCCGAGCCCTTGCGCTTCACCACCATGCGGGCGGTGGCGCACATAAGTTCGGCCGGCGATTTGTGCAGAATTCGCCAGCAGGCGGTGGTGATCTCGGGCACGTCGGCGGCCTCGTCCATCTCCGGGAACAGGACCAGCGCCGCGGGATCGCTCGTGTCGAGCGCGATGCCGCGTTCGGCGAAAAGCGCGGCATAGCCCGCGCGCAAGCTGGCCTCGTCCTCGCCCCAGCGGGTGCGCCCGGCAATGGCAGGGCCGAAGCCGTGGGCGGCGAGCCACTCGATCCCGGCCAGGGTCGGCGCCCAGCTGCCCCGGCCGCGCTCGAACTCGTGGCGCGCCGCGGCGTAGTGGTCGAGCGAGACGCGGATCTGCAGAAGGCCGCCGAACCGCGCGCGCAAGGCGAGCAGGGCCGCGCGGTGGTGCGCCATCGGCGTCATCGCGTTGGTCAGGACCAGCGTGCGGAAGCCGCGCGCGAGACAGGTCTCGATAATCGCCTCGATCTCGGGGTTCATGAACGGCTCGCCGCCGGTGAGCCCGATCTCCTCGGTGCCGAGGCGGTCGCGGGCGATCTCGTCGAGATAGGCCTCGACCTCCGCGCGCGAGATGTAGGCGAGCCGGTCGTTCCGCGGGCTACTGTCGATGTAGCAGTGATCGCAGGCGATGTTGCAGAGCGTGCCGGTGTTGAACCAGAGCGTCCGGAGCCGGTCGAGCGCAACCGACGCGCGCGCCGCGCCGTCGGCCGTCACGTCCGGATCGCGGAACTTGAGCCGCGCTACCATCACCCCTCCGGCGTCGTCAGGGGCACGCCGAGCCGGGCGCGGCGGGTGAGCCAAGGGCTCGGCCGGTAGCGCGGGTCGCGATAGAAACCGTGCATCGCCTCGAGGATGGCGAGCACGCGGCGCGGCCCCAGCGCGTCGCCCCATTCGAGCGGCCCCTTCGGGTAGGCGAGGCCGAGCCGCACCGCCGGATCGATGTCGGCGGGTGCGGCGATGCGGCCCTGGGCGATCTCGCAGCCGATATTGACGATGGTCGCGACCACGCGTTGGGCGACGAAGCCCGGCGAGTCGTGGATCGCGGTGACGGGTGTGCCGTCGCGCGCGAGCAGCGCATGCATCTCGTCGCGCAGGTCCGGGTCGGTGACGGGGGTGGTCATCAAGGTCCGGCGCTTGTCCAGCCCGAACAGCGGGTCGATGGCCATCGACCGCTCGGCCTCGACCCCCGCCGCCAGCGCCGCGGTCGTCGCGTCGGCGCCGAGCGGCGCGAACAGGCACAGGCTCCGCGCGTCGGGCCTGGCGCCGGTGTCGAGGGCGCAGGCGTCGCCGATAATGGCGGCGAGCGCGGCGCGCGTCGCCTCGTCCATCGGGCCGAGCCACACCCGATCGGGCAGCCGCGTCGGCGCGGGCCGCACCGGCGGGGCGATCTTCCTGCCGTCCTTGTATTCGTAGAAGCCGATGCCGGTCTTGCGGCCATAGAGCCCCGCCGCGACGCGCAGCCGCGTCTCGGGCAGGGGCCGGAAGCGCGGCTCGTCGTAGAACTGGCGGTAGATCTCCTCCATCACCACGTGGCTGATGTCGAGCCCGGTGACGTCCAGGAGCTCGAACGGGCCGAGGGCGAAGCCCGCCGCCTCGCGCAAGATGTCGTCCACGTCGGCGTGGGCGGCGATGCCCTCGGCGACGATGCGCAGCCCCTCGGTGCCGAGCCCGCGCCCGGCATGGTTGATGAGGAAGCCCGGCAAATCCTTGACGCGCACAGGCGTGTGGCCGAAGCGCCGGGCGAGCGCCGCAAGCGCGTCGGGGGTCGCGGGCGCGGTGCGGAGGCCCGAGACGATTTCGACCACGCGCAGCACTGGGACGGGGTTGAAGAAGTGGTACCCGGCGACGCGCGCGGGAGTCTTGCACGCGGCGGCGATGGCGGTGACCGATAGGGACGAGGTATTGGTGGCGAGGATGCAGTCCGGCCGGACGACGCCCTCGAGCTCGGCGAACAGCTTGCGCTTTGCCTCCAGCTCCTCGATGACCACCTCGACGACCAGATCGCAACCGGCGAGGTCGGTTAGCGAGGACGCCGGCGCGAGGCGCGACTTGGCGGCGGCGCCCGCTTCGGCTTCCATGCGCTTGCGTTCGACGGCGCGGTCGATCATCTGGCCGGCGAAGGCGATGGCGTCGGCGACCGCGCCCTCGCGCAAATCGAAGAGCCGGACCGCCGCGCCGCCCTGGGCCATCACCTGGGCGATGCCGCGTCCCATCGTGCCGGCGCCGACGATGCCGACGACCGCGCCCTCGCGGGTCAGGTCAGCGACCATGCGACCATTCGATCATGACGCGCAGGACGGCGCCGGTGAGCATTGCAAGCTCCTCGCGCGAGACGGTGAACGGTGGCATCAGGTACACCACGTCGCCGAACGGGCGCAACCATACGCCCTCGGTGACGAAGCGGTCCTTGAGCCAGGGAAGGTCGCGCATCTCGGCGAGCTGCACCGCGCCGACCGCGCCCTTCACCCGCACGTCGACCACGTCCGGCAGGGTGCGGCACGGTTCGAGCGCATCGCGGAGATGCGCTTCGATGGAAGCGACCTGGGCAAGGCGCGGCTCGGTCTCGAACAGGTCGAGCGAGGCGTTGGCGGCGGCGCAGGCCAGCGGGTTCGCCATGTAGGTGGGGCCGTGCATCAGTGCCGCATCGTCGCGGTCGGCGAGGAAGGCCTCGTAGACGCGGCCGCTCGCCAGCGTCGCCGCCATGCCGAGCGCGCCACCGGTCAGCGCCTTGCCGAGACACAGTATGTCGGGCAACACGCCGGCTTGCTCGCAGGCGAGCATCGTGCCGGTGCGGCCGAACCCGGTGGCGATCTCGTCGGCGATGAAGAGCACGTCCTGCTCGCGGCAGGCGTGGGCGATGGCCGCGACGATCTCCGGCGGGTGGAACTTCATGCCGCCGGCAGCCTGGAGAAGCGGCTCCAGAATGACGGCAGCCGTGTCGGTGCGGAGCGTCGCCAGCCGGTCGGAGAACGCCCTCAGCCCGGCCGCGTCGCGCGGCAGATCGCAGAGGTGCTGGCGCGGCAGATAGGAGTTGAGCGCGGCATGCATGCCCGCCTCGGCGTCCGACACCGACATCGCCCCCAGCGTGTCGCCGTGATAGGCGTTGCGGAACGAGACGAAGCGCGTGCGGCCCGGCGCGCCGCGGTTGATCCAGAACTGCGCGGCCATCTTGAGCGCGACCTCGACCGCGACCGACCCGGAATCCGAGAAGAACACGTGCGGCAAACCGGCGAGCTTCGCGAGCCGGCCGGCGAGCCGCGCCGCGCCCGCGTGCGCAAGCCCGCCGAACATCACGTGCGGCATGGTCTCGGCTTGATCGCGGATCGCCGCCACGATGTGCGGGTGGTTGTAGCCGTGGCAGGCCGTCCACCACGATGCGATGCCGTCGACGAGTGCGCGCCCGTCTTCCAGCACGATCCGGCAGCCCTCGGTCCGCGCCACCGCCAGCGGCGCCGCCGCGCCCTGCATCTGCGTATAAGGCAGCCACAGATGCGGCAAGCCTTTGGCGAAGGCGTTGTTTTCTCCCTCTCCGCCCCCGGGGGCGGAGACGGCTCGGGTGAGATGCGCGGGCCCTTTCCCCGTCATTGCGAGCGAAGCGAAGCAATCCAGGACAATTCGCCGGCACTGGATTGCTTCGTCGCTGGCGGGTTCCCATTCGGCGCAAGCGCCGAATGGGGTCTCTGGCTCCTCGCAATGACGACGAGGATCGGCACGCGCGTCACGCGTCCTCCACCGGCAATCCCGAGAGCCCCAGCTTCGCGAACAGCGACCGGTCGGCGGCGGCGGCGGCGTTCTTCGCGGTGAGCAGCACGTCGCCATGGAAGATCGAGTTCGCTCCGGCGAAGAAGCAGAGCGCCTGCAGCTCCTCCGCCATGTCCTCGCGCCCGGCGGAAAGCCGCACCACCGCGCGCGGCATCATGATTCGCGCCGCGGCGATGGTGCGGACCAGCTCGAACGGGTCGAGCGCGGCGGCGGCTTCCAGGGGCGTGCCGGGCGCGCGGATCAGCCGGTTGATCGGCACGCTCTCGGGTGGCTTGGGCAGCCCGGCGAGCGTCGCCAGCAGCGCGGCGCGGTCGGCGCGGCTTTCGCCCATCCCGACGATGCCGCCGCAGCAGACCCGCATGCCGGCGCCGCGCACCTGTCCGAGCGTTTCCAACCGGTCGGCGTAGGTCCGGGTCGAAATGACGTCGCCGTAGAACGCCTCCGACGTGTCCAGATTGTGGTTGTAAAAGTCGAGCCCCGCGTCGGCGAGTGCCTCCGCCTGCGCTTCTGTGAGCATGCCGAGCGTGGCGCAGGTCTCGAGGCCCAGCGCCTTGACTTCGCGCACCATCCCGCACACGCGGGCGAGGTCGCGGTCGGTCGGATTGCGCCACGCCGCCCCCATGCAGAACCGCGTCGCACCGGCCGCCTTTGCGCGCGTCGCCGCGGCGACGACGGGCGCGGTCTCCATCAGAGCCTCACGCGCGAGGCCCGTATCGTAATGCGCGCTCTGCGGGCAGTAGGCGCAATCTTCCGGGCAGCCGCCGGTCTTGATCGACAGCAGCGTCGCGATCTCGACCTTGTTCGGGTCGAAATGGCGGCGGTGGGTTTCGTGCGCGCGGTAAAGCAGGTCATTGAACGGCGTGGCGATGAGCGCCAGCGCGTCCGCCGCGGTCCAGGTTTGGCGAGTCTCGGCATCCGGGGTCATAATGCGCAGTCTAGGGCCGCGCCCCGGGCGGGCAAGGCCAAACGGAGCCCAACCTCAGCCGGGCGATTCGCCATGGGTTCGCTGGACGATTTCGCCGAGGCCAAGCTCGCGGCGCGGGCGGCACGCGGGCTAATGCGCCAGCCCATCCCCACCGTGCGCGGCTCCGGTGCGCGGGCGAAGCGGGGCGACCGGGCGCTCGTGTCGTTTTCGTGCAACGACTATCTCGGCCTCAGCCAGCACCCGAAGGTGAAGGCGGCGGCGGCGGCGGCCGTGGAGGCCTATGGCGCCGGGGCGGGGGCGGCCCGCCTCGTGACCGGCGACCATCCGCTGATGGGCGCGCTCGAATCGCGCCTTGCCCGGCTCAAGAACACCGCGGACGCAATTCTGTTCGGTTCGGGTTATCTCGCGAATATCGGCATCGTGCCGGCGCTGGCGGGGCCGCGCGACCTGGTGGTGCTCGATGCGCTGTCGCACGCCTGTTTGCACGCGGGGGCGACGCTTTCCGGCGCGACGGTCGACACATTCCGCCACAACGACCTCGCCGATCTCGGCGCCCGGCTCGCCCGGCGTAACGCGTACGCGCATTGCCTGGTGCTGACCGAGGGCGTGTTCTCGATGGACGGCGACCGCGCGCCGTTGCGCCAGATGGCGGCGCTGTGCCGCGTCGCCGATGCGTGGCTGCTGGTCGACGACGCGCACGGGCTGGGCGTCTTGGGCGCGGGGCGGGGCAGCGTGGCCGAGGCGAACGCGGACGTGCCGTTGCAAATGGGCACGCTGTCGAAGGCCGCGGGCAGCTATGGCGGGTATCTCTGCGCGTCGCGCGCAGTGTGCGACCTGATGCGCAACCGGGCGCGCAGCTATGTCTACACGACCGCGCTGCCACCCGCATCGGCGGGGGCGGCCATCGCGGCGCTCGACATCATCGCGTCCGAGCCTGCGCTGTGCGCCCGGCCGCTGGCGCTGGCCCGCGGCTTCACGGCGCGGCTCGGCCTCGCGCCGGCCGAGAGCGCCATCGTGCCCCTCGTGGTCGGCGCGCCGGACCGCGCCCTCGCCGCGTCCGAGGCGCTGGCGGAGCGCGGCTACCTGGTCGCCGCGATCCGCCCGCCCACGGTGCCCGAGGGGACGGCGCGGCTGCGCGTCGCCTTCTCGGCCGCGCATTCGGAGGCCGACGTCGCCGGCCTCGCCGCCGCGATCCGCGAGATCGGGCTCGTCCCCGCTCGGGCGGCGGAGTGATCCTCTTCATCACCGGGACGCATACGGGCATCGGCAAGACGCTGGTGACGGCGGCGCTGGCGCGTGAGCTGCGGGCGGCGGGGCGCGACGCGATCGCGCTGAAGCCGGTGATGAGCGGATTCGACGAAGGCGACGTCGTCGGGTCGGACGCGGGCGTGCTGCTCGCGGCGCAGGGGATCGCGCCCACCCCGGACGCGGTGGCGCGCATTTCGCCATTCCGCTTTGCCGCGCCCATCTCGCCCGACATGGCGGCGGAACGCGAAGGGCGCCACATCGACCTGCGCGCGCTGGTCGCGTTCTGCCGAAATTCCGTGCAGCCGGGCCGGACCACCCTGGTCGAGGGCGTCGGCGGGGTGATGACGCCGCTGGCGCCGGGCGCGACCGTGCTCGACTGGATCGCGGCGCTCGGATGCCCTGCGGTGCTGGTGGCAGGCTCCTATCTCGGCACGATCTCGCACACCCTGACCGCCGTTGCGGCGATGGCGGCGCGCGGCGCGGCGCCACGCACCATCGTGGTCAGCCAGTCGGAAGACCAGCCCGTGCCGCTCGCCGACACGGTTGCGACAATTCGCCGCGAGACCGCGCCCGTGCCGGTCGTCGCGCTGCCGCGCATCGCCGGTGGGACGGGGTGGGACCGCGCGCCGACGCTGGCTGCGGCGCTTGGCGCGCTCGACTGACCGCCACTTCGTCCTTGGCAAACCGGGCGTGAGGCGGCATTGTGCGCCCGCGCTGCGCGCCCGTCTGATCGTCTTTGTGAAAGTGATCCAGAGCTTGGCATGAAGATCGGCATCTCCAGGGAACGCCGGCCGGGGGAGACGCGCGTCGCCGCGACGCCCGACACGGTGAAGAAGCTCGTCGCGCTGGGATTCACGGTGGCGGTGGAGGCCGGTGCGGGCGAAGGCGCCTCGATCCCGGACGATGCGTTCGCGGCTGCGGGCGCCACCGTCGCCCCCGATGCCAAAGCTGCCCTGGGCGACGCCGACATCGTGTTCCAGGTGCGCGCGCCCCGGGACGAGGAGGTCGCCCTGATGAAAAAGGCCGCCATCCTGCTTGCCACCATGGGCATCCTCGCCGACAAGCCGCAGGCGGAGCGCTACGCGCGCGCCGGGATCACCGCCTTCGCGCTCGAATTGCTGCCGCGCATCACCCGCGCCCAGGCGATGGACGTGCTGTCGTCGCAGTCGAACCTGGCCGGCTATCGCGCGGTGATCGACGCCGCCTACGAGCTCGGCCGCGCCTTCCCGATGATGATGACGGCCGCCGGCACCGTGCCGCCCGCCCGCGTGGTGGTGCTGGGTGCCGGCGTCGCGGGGCTGCAGGCCATCGCGACGGCGCGCCGGCTCGGCGCCGTCGTCTCCGCCTTCGACGTGCGCGCCGCGGCGAAGGAGCAGGTGGAATCCCTCGGCGCGAAATTCGTCGAGGTCGAGGGCATGGCGGACCTCGAGACCAAGGCGGGCTATGCCCGCGAGATGGACGAGGAGATGCGCCGACGCCAGGCGCAGGCGGTGCACGATACCCTCAAGAAGCAGGACATCGCGATCTGCACCGCCCTGGTGCCGGGAAGGCGCGCGCCGGTGCTGATCACCGAGGCGATGCTGAAGGACATGAAGCCCGGCTCCCTCGTGGTCGATCTCGCCGTCGAGCAGGGCGGCAATTGCGAGGGGTCGGAGCCCGGCAAGATCGTCGTGAAGCACGGGGTGAAGATCGTCGGGCACCTCAACGTGCCCGGGCGCATCGCCGAGGACGCCTCGGCCATGTATGCGCGCAACCTCCTCAACTTCATCACGCCGCTCGCCAAGGCGAAGGACGGCACGGTCGAGATCGACTGGTCGGACGAGATCATCGCGGGGTGCCTGGTGGCGCGCGACGGCAAGGTCGTCCATCCGCAGCTTGCCCCGGCCGAGGCCGCGGCCGGCTGAGCGCAACAAGAAGGAACGAGGGGGCTTCATGCACGAGACGGCGCTGCTTGCCCTGTTGACGGTGTTCGTGCTGGCGGTGTTCGTCGGCTACTACGTCGTGTGGAATGTGACGCCTGCGTTGCACTCGCCGCTGATGAGCGTGACCAACGCCATCTCGTCGGTGATCATCGTCGGCGGGCTGATCGCCGCGGGGCCCTTGGGCGTCTCCTTCTCCAAGACGATGGGGCTGATCGCGGTCGGGCTCGCCTCGATCAACATCTTCGGCGGGTTCATCGTCAGCCAGCGCATGCTGCGCATGTACCGCAAGAAGACGAAGTAGGGGGCGCCGGGTGAACGCGACCGCAACCGGCCTCGCCTACCTCGCGGCGGCCATCTGCTTCATCATGGCGCTCCGGAGCCTGTCCTCGCCCGAGACGGCGCGGCGCGGGAACCTCACCGGCATGGTCGGCATGGCCATCGCCATCGCCACCACGCTGGCCTCGCCCGGCGTGCTCTCCTACGTCGATATCCTGATCGCCATCGCGATCGGCGGGACGATCGGCACGGTCATCGCGCTCAAGATCCAGATGACGGCGCTGCCCCAGCTCGTGGCGGCATTCCATTCTCTCGTGGGCCTGGCCGCGGTGGTGGTGGCCGCGGCTGCGTTCTACGCGCCCGCCGCCTACGGCATCGGCCAGCCGGGCGCGATCGAGGTGCGCTCGCTGATCGAGATGGGGCTGGGGCTCGCCATCGGCGCGATCACCTTCACCGGCTCGATCGTCGCCTTCGCCAAGCTGCAGGGGCTCGTGTCCGGCGCGCCGCTCGTCTTTCCCGGCCAGCGCCTCCTCAATCTGCTGATCGGCATCGGCATATTGGCGCTGATCGCCGGGCTCTGCCTCGCCCAGTCGCCCGAGCTGTTCTGGGCGATCGTCGCCGTGTCGCTGGTGTTCGGCTTCACCATCATCGTGCCGATCGGCGGGGCGGACATGCCGGTCGTGATCTCGATGCTGAACTCGTACTCGGGCTGGGCGGCCTGCGGCATCGGCTTCACCCTGTCGAACACGCTGCTGATCATCACCGGCGCCCTGGTCGGCTCGTCGGGCGCGATCCTCAGCTACATCATGTGCCACGGCATGAACCGGTCCTTCGTCAGCGTGATTTTGGGCGGGTTCGGCGGGGCCGAAGGCGCGGCGGCCGTGCGCTCGGACAAGCCGGTCAAGTCGGGCAGTGCCGAAGACGCGGCCTTCATCCTCAAGAACGCAGGCAAGGTGATCATCGTGCCGGGCTACGGCATGGCGGTGTCGCAGGCCCAGCATGCGCTCCGCGAGATGGCCGACGCGCTGAAGCGCGAGGGGGTGGAGGTGCGCTACGCCATCCATCCCGTGGCCGGGCGCATGCCGGGCCACATGAACGTACTCCTCGCCGAGGCGAACGTGCCCTACGACGAGGTGTTCGAGCTCGACGAGATCAACCACGAGTTCTCGACCGCCGATGCGGCCTACGTGATCGGGGCGAACGACGTGACCAACCCCGTCGCCAAGACCGACCCCACGAGCCCCATCGCGGGCATGCCGATCCTCGACGTCGAGAAGGCGAAGACCGTGCTGTTCGTCAAGCGGTCGCTGTCGCCCGGCTACGCCGGCATCGACAACCCGCTGTTCTACGCCGACAACACCATGATGCTGTTCGGCGACGCCAAGAAGATGACCGAGGAAATCGTCCAGGCGCTGGCGTAGCGGTTGGGCCTATACCGATCGCCATATTACGGCCTCCGGTATAATATCTTCAGATGACCCGGTCGTTCCGGTCGCGCGAAACCGAGCGACTGTACGCGGGCGAGCGCAGCCGGCGGTACTTCGGGATCGAGACGGTCGCGCGGCGCAAGCTGCGCATGCTGGACTCGGCGACTCGGCTGGACGAGCTGGCCGCGTTTCCTGGAAATCGACTCGAAGCGCTTCATTCGATCCCCGTGAACGACCAGTGGCGAATCTGCTTCGAATGGGTGAACGGCCATGCCGAGCGCGTCGAAATCGTCGACTATCACTAAGGGCGAAAAGGATTTCCTCCCTCCCATCCACCCGGGCGAGGTGCTGAAAGAGGAGCTGATGGCGCCGCTGGGGATCAGCATCAACCGGCTCGCGCGCGAGCTGCGCGTGCCGCCGGGGCGCATCGGCGACATCGTGAACGAGAAACGGGGCGTTAGCGCTGACACCGCGCTGCGCCTTGCGCGCTATTTTGGAACGAGTCCCGCCTTCTGGATGAATTTGCAGTCGGCCTACGACCTGGAAGTTGCAGAGCGCGAGAGCCTGGCCGAGATAAAGCGCGACGTGCGCCCGCGCGAGCTGGCGTAGCAGGAGGGGAGAACCGCCGCTACTCCGCCCTACCGTTCAGTGCGCTCGCCGGGTGAGTCGTGACACGATAGGCGCGCCCTACCGTTCAGTGCGCTCGCCGGGTGAGTCGTGACACGATAGGCGCGCGCAGGCACGGCGGGGATGGTTTCTACTCCGGCTGCCCTCGATGGCTCCAGCGGCAGAGCCCCCCGCCGTGCCGACCGATCTTGACCGCTCATTACTCTGTGCGATCGATCGCTCCGTAGGGCGATGCCGGCAAGGACGGGAGGCGCAGCAGCAACCATTCGGGGGGTCCGATGAAGATATCCGTCGGCATCGACGCCGCCAAGGAAGTCCACTGGGCGGCGGCAATCGACGAAACGGCAAGGGTTCTGCTCGACCTGCGGGTCGAGAACACGCCGCAAGCGGTCGATCAGCTGATCGACCGCTTGCGCGCGCTCGACGGCGATGTCGTCGTCGGGGTCGATGTCATCGGCAGCTTCGCCGCCTTCCTCGAGGCCGCGCTGCTGGCGGCGGGCTTCCGCCTGGTCCATGTGCCCGGCCTGGTCGTCAATCGCGCGCGTCAGGGCCTGGTCGGCGGCGAGAACAAGTCCGACCCGCGCGACGCGCGCGTCATCGCCGAGCAGGTGCGCGTCCGTCCGGACCTGCGCCCCATCGAACCCGACGAGGAGGCCGCGGCCGAGCTGCGCGTGCTGACCGGCCGGCGGCGCGATCTCGTCGACGAGCAGACCCGGCGTCTGTCGCGCCTGCATGCGTCCCTGGCCGGCATCCATCCCGGCCTGGAGCGGTCGCTCGATCTCACCACCAAGGGCGCGCTGTGGCTCCTCACCCGTTACGTCACCCCGGGCGAGTTGTGCGGCGCCGGCCGCAGCAGACTGCTCAAGCATCTGCGCCGCGGCGCGGGCCTGCGCAAAATCGAGCCTCTGGCCGATGCGGCGCTTGCCGCCGCGCGGGCACAGCGCATCGCCGTGCCCGGCGAACGCGCGGTCGCAGCCGTGGTCCGCGAGCTCGCCACCGAAGCCCTCGCCGCCCGCGCGCGGATCGCCCAACTCGACCGCGAGCTGGAGGCGCTGATCGAATGCCACCCTGACGGCGCCCTCATCCGAACCCTGCCCGGAATGGGGGTGATCCATACGGCGGAGTTCATCGCCCAGGCAGGCAATCTCAACCGCTTCCGCTCGGCCGACGCGCTCGCCGCGGCCGCAGGTCTTGCCCCCGTGCTGCGCCAGTCCGGAAAGGTTCGCTATTTGCGTCGCCCCATCGGCGGCAACAAGGCCCTCAAGCGGGTCTTCTACCGCGCCGCCTTCTGCGCCCTCGCCGACCCGCAGAGCCGCGCCTACTACGACCGCAAGCGAACCGACGGAAAAAGCCATGAACAGGCCGTCATTGCCCTCGCGCGACGACGCGTCAACGTCCTCTGGGCCATGCTTCACAATCGCCAAGCCTTCGATCCCGGCTACCGAAAAGCCGCTTGACTGGCGCATTACTCTGCCGCCTCTCTGTTCCGGGCCGCGACGCCGTAGCCGCCGCCGCCGGGGGTCTCGATCACGAACACGTCGCCCGCCGCCATCGGGGTGCTGGCGATACCGCCCAGCGCCTCGACCGTGCCGTCGGCGCGTTCGATCGCATTGCGCCCGATCGCGCCCGGCTCGCCGCCCGCCTGGCCGTAGGGCGGCACGCGCCGGTGGCCCGACAGGATCGAGGCGGTCATCTTCTCGCGGAACCGCACACGTCGCACCACCCCGTCGCCGCCGCGATGCGCCCCCGCGCCGCCCGAGCCGCGCCGGATCGCGAACGAATTGAGGATCACCGGGAAGCGCCATTCCAGCACCTCGGGATCGGTGAGGCGCGTGTTGGTCATGTGGGTGTGCACCGCCGAGGCGCCGTCGAACTCCGGCCCGGCGCCGGCGCCGCCGCAGATCGTCTCGTAATACTGCCGCGTGTCGTCGCCGAAGGTGAAGTTGTTCATCGTGCCCTGGCAGGCGCCGGCAATGCCGAGCGCGCCGAACAACGTGTCGACGATGGCCTGCGACGTCTCCACGTTGCCCGCCACCACCGCGGCCGGGTAGCGCGGTGCGAGCATCGAGCCCTCCGGGATCAGGATCTTCAGCGGCTTCAGGCAGCCGGCGTTGAGCGGAATGTCGTCGTCCACCAGGCAGCGGAAGACGTACAAGACGGCGGCGTAGGCGATGGCGGAGGGCGCGTTGAAATTGTCGTTGCGCTGGGGCGAGGTGCCGGCGAAGTCGATGGTGGCGCTGCGTGACGCCTGGTCCACCGTGATCGTCACACGGATGGTCGCGCCCGAATCCATCTCGTAGGCGAACGACCCGTCCTTGAGCTTGTCGAGTACGCGGCGGACGGACTCTTCGGCATTGTCCTGGACGTGGCGCATATACGCCTCGACCACGTCGAGACCGAAATGGTCGACCATCTTGCCGAGCTCCTGCACGCCCTTCTCGTTGGCGGCAATCTGCGCCTTGAGATCGGCCAGGTTGTTGCGCCAGTTGCGCGTGGGATAGTGCGTCTCGGTGAACAAGCGATGGGTCTCTTCTTCCAGGAGGCGCCCTTCGGCGACAAGCTGGAAATTGTCGATAAGGATGCCTTCCTCGTCGATGGTGCGCGAATGCGGCGGCACGGAGCCCGGCGTGATGCCGCCGATCTCGGCATGGTGGCCGCGCGAAGCGACGTAGAACAGGATGTCGCGTCCGGCCGAGTCGAACACCGGCGTGATGACCGTCACGTCGGGCAGATGCGTGCCGCCGTTGTAGGGCGCGTTCAGCATGTAGACGTCGCCGGCGCGCATCCGACCGGCGCGCAGCCGCGCGATGGTCTTGACGCTTTCGCCCATCGAGCCGAGATGCACAGGGATGTGCGGCGCGTTCGCCACCAGCGCGCCGGCGCGGTCGAACACCGCGCAGGAGAAATCCAGCCGCTCCTTGATGTTGACCGAGGACGAGGTGTTCTCGAGCACCACCCCCATCTGCTCGGCGATCGACATGAAGAGGTTGTTGAACACTTCGAGCATCACCGGGTCGGCGCCGGTGCCGATGGCGGTGCGCGCGGGCAAGGGCGTGGTGCGCGTCAGCAGCAGATGGCCGTGCGCGGTGACCTCCGCCGTCCAGCCCGGCTCGACGACGGTCGTGGCGTTGGCCTCGATCACAATGGCCGGGCCTTCGATCTTCGCGCCGAACGGCATGGCGGCGCGGTCGAAAACGCGCGCCCGGTGCACTGCCCCGCCGCAGTACATCTCCACCGTGTCGAGCGGCGCGGGCAGCGTCGCGTCAGGGTCGATCGCGTGCGCCGGCTCCTCCGCGGCGCCCGCCGCGCCGATGGTCTCGACCGACACTGCCTCCACCATCAGCCGCTTCGCCGAATCGACGAAGCCGAACTGCGAGCGGTGCGCCGTCTCGAACGCGTCCTTGATCTCTTCCGCCGTGCCGAACGGCACGACCAGCGCCGTGTCGGTGCCGTCATAGCGGACATGCGCGCGCTTGAGGGTGGCGATGCGTGCCGGCTCGAACTCCCTGCCCTGCCATCTCCGTGCGGCCGGCGGATTCGAGCTCATTGAGCGCCGCCTCCATCCGTTCCGTCGCCCCGTCGAGCGGCGCCTCGATCGCGCGCGCATTCAGGGTGCGCAAATCGGCGAGTCCCATGCCGTAGGCCGACAGCACGCCGGCGAACGGGTGGATCAGCACCCGCGTCATGCCGAGCGCGTCGGCCACTGCGCAGGCGTGCTGGCCGCCCGCGCCGCCGAAGCAGTTGAGCGTGTATTCGGTCACGTCGTGGCCGCGCTGGATGGAGATCTGCTTGATCGCGTTCGCCATGTTCTCGTTGGCGATCCGGATGAATCCGTCGGCCACCTCGACCGCCGAGCGCGTGTCGCCCGTGGCGCGCGAAATCTCGTCGGCCAGCGCGGCGAACTTCGCGTGCACCGTATCGTCGTCGAGCGGCTGGTCGGCGTTCGGGCCGAACACGTGCGGGAAGAACCGCGCATGCAGCTTGCCGACGCAGATGTTGGCGTCGGTGACGCACAGGGGTCCGCCGCGCCGGTAGCTGGCCGGGCCGGGGTTGGCGCCGGCCGAGTCCGGCCCCACCCGGTATTTCGCTCCGTCGAACACCAGCATCGAGCCGCCGCCCGCCGCCACCGTGTGGATGCGCATCATCGGCGCACGCATCCGCACGCCCGCGACCAGCGTCTCGAAGGCGCGCTCGTAGGCGCCGTCGTAATGGGCGACATCGGTCGACGTGCCGCCCATGTCGAACCCGATCACCTTGTCGAAGCCCGCGGTGTGGGCGGTGCGCGCCGCGCCGACGATGCCACCGGCGGGGCCCGAGAGGATCGAATCCTTGCCCTGGAACAGCCGCGCGTCGACCAGCCCGCCCGACGACTGCATGAACAGGAGCCGGGCGCCGCCCAGCGCGCCGGCGACCCGGTCGACATAGCGGCGCAGGATGGGCGACAGGTAGGCGTCGACCACCGTGGTGTCGCCGCGGCCCACCAGCTTCATCAGCGGGCTCGCCTCGTGCGACACGGAAACCTGGGTGAAACCGATCTCCCGTGCCAGCGCGGCCAGCGCGACCTCGTGCGCGTGGTGGCGCCAGGCGTGCATCAGCACGATGGCCACCGACCTTATGCCGCCGTCGAACGCGTGTTGGAGCCCGGCGCGCGCCGCCGCGAGGTCAAGCGGCTCGATCTCCTCGCCCTCGGCGGTGAACCGTCCAGGCACCTCGATGACGCGCTCGTACAAAAGTTCGGGAAGCTCGATGCGCCGGGCGAAGATGCGCGGGCGGTTCTGGTAGCCGATGCGCAGCGCGTCGCCGAAGCCCTTGTTGATGACCAGTGCCGTGCGCTCGCCCTTGCGTTCGAGGAGCGCGTTGGTGGCGACGGTCGTGCCCATCTTGACCGCCTCGATCGCATCGGCGGGGATGGCGGCGTCGGGCGCGACGCCGAGCACCTGGCGGATGCCGGCGAGCGCCGCATCCTCGTAGCGCTCCGGGTTCTCGGAAAGCAGCTTCCTGGTGGAGATACGCCCATCGGGCGCGCGCGCCACGACGTCGGTGAACGTGCCGCCGCGGTCGATCCAGAACTGCCATCCGGTGCTCATCGGCACCTAGATAGCAGGATTTGGATCGCAGCGACTACCCCGCCCCGCCGTGCTTCTTCGCGTACATCTTGCGGTCGGCGGCGGCGATGGCCTCGGACGTATCCTCGCCACCGGTGAAGGTGTGCACCCCGAAAGCGAGTGACAGCGGCACCTTCCCGCCGTTCCAGTCGAGCCCCTGGGATTCGACGATGGCGACGATGGCGCGGGCCTTCTCGGTCGCCGTCGCCTCGTCGGCGTGCGACAGCAGCACGGCGAACTCGTCGCCGCCCATGCGCGCCACCACGTCGGACCGGCGCACGTTGGCGACAAGCGTGCTGGCGACCTGCAGCAGCGCGGCGTCCCCGGCCGCGTGGCCGTACGTGTCGTTGATCGCCTTGAGCCCATTGACGTCGAGATAGATCAGGCTGGACGGCGTGCCGTAGCGTTCGGCGAAGGCGAGGAAGCGGGTGAGCTCCCGCACGAAGGCGCGCCGGTTGGCGATGGGCGCGAGCGAATCCAGATCGGCCAGCTTTTCGAGGTAGGCGACCCGCGCCTGGGTGCGCTCGAGCTCCTGGCGCAGCCGTTCGACCTCGCCCATCAGGGTCATGATCGCCTGGCGCACCTTGGGCGTCAGCTCGGCCTCGGGGATGCCGAGGACGGATGCCGTATCCGCGGCGGCGCGCGACGGCTCGGCGCGCGGCGTCCCCTCCGGACGGCCGGGCGCGCCCGCGCGCGGCACGCGCGGCGATCTGGTGTCCTCGATCTTCACAGGCCTGTGCCCGTCTCCCCAGGCGGCGGATTATGGCGAGGTTAGGCCTCGATGGTTAACGAAAACTTGTGGCCGTTCCAAGGCGCGTCCTGCCTTGCGCCACCCGCCGTCCGCCGGAATAATGCGCGCCTTTCAGCATGGGGGAGGCACATGGCACGCAAGGCGCCGGCCGGCCGGGGCAAGACGACGGCGGATCGCAAGGGCGGCGGAACGCCCGTCGTGGGCATACTGATGGGCAGCGCGACCGACTGGGAGGTGATGCGCCACGCCGCCGATACGTTGAAATCGTTGGGAATTCCCTACGAGGCCAAGGCGCTGTCGGCGCACCGCAACCCCGACCTGGTGGCCGAATATGCCCGCAGCGCGCGCGGCCGCGGCCTCAAGGCGATCATCGCCGGCGCCGGCATGGCGGCGGCGCTGCCCGGCGTCATCGCCGCGCTGACGCCGCTCCCCGTGCTCGGCGTGCCGTGCGGTGGCGCAGCGCTCGGCGGGCTCGATGCGGTGCTGTCGATGGTGCAGATGCCGGCGGGCGTGCCGGTCGCGACCTTCGCGGTCGGACGGTCGGGCGCGGTGAACGCGGCGATCTTCGCGGTGACGCTCCTTGCGCTCAACGATGCCAAGGCGGCGAAGACGCTGGACGCGTTCCGCGCCGCCCAGTCGGCCAAGGTCGCGGAACTGCCGGTTTAGCGAAAGATTCGCGCGGCGCGGAGCGGGTTGGGGACGCGCTCGGCAAAGGCGCGGGCGCGTCGGCGCACCGCAGGAAGGCGGCCGAGCCCGGCGAGCCGGCGGTCGAGGAAGTCCCACGTGTCGACCGACCCTTCGGAGCGGTCCTCGAGCCAGTAGAGGACCGTCGCGCCGAAGATGGCGGCCAGCGACGCGCGCTTGGTGTACCAGCCGAAATCGACGGAGCGGTCGCCGATGCCGCGCCAGATGGCGTCCACCGTGCGCGCGACGGCGCGGACCGCGGCTCCCTGGTGGCCCGGGAGCGCCGACCAGGCCGCAAGGCGGCGCACCGCCTCGCGATGCGGGCGGAGGGCGGAGAGCCGCGCGCGGATGGCGAAGGCGACGCGCTGGCGCACGCCGAGCCCGGCCGGGGCTTCGTCCAGCGCCGCGAGCATCTCGGCGTCGGCCCAGGCGGAGAACTGCGCCACCGCGTCGGGCACGCCGCGCGGATAGGCGCGGCGCACCGTCGCCGCGTCGATCCCGGCCGAGCGCGCGGCCGCGGCCAGCGCGCGCGGCGACCAGCCGTCGAACGGCACGTGGCGCAGGATCGCGGGCAGCATCCGCTCGCGCATTTCGGCAAGGTTGGCCGGCGCGGTCATTCGCCCTCGTCCGCCTCGTCCGCCGGCTCGCGCGCGAGGGAATGGCGCAGCTCCTCGGTGAAGCTGAGAAGCCGCAAATCGGTCATGCGCATGGTGTAGAGCACACCGTTCAGGTGATCCAATTCGTGCTGCACCACGCGCGCGTGGAAGCCGGTCGCCTCGCGCTCGATCGGCTCGCCGCGCGGGGTGAGGCCGCGATAGAAGATGCGGGCGTAGCGCGGCACGACGCCGGTGAGGCCCGGGATCGACAAGCACCCCTCGAACCCGTCGACCGTCTCGTCGGTCAGGGGCTCGATCTCGGGGTTCACCAGCGCGGTCAGCGGGATGACCGAGAGCGGATCGTCGTCACCGGCGCGGCCGGGCGGCGACTTGAAGATCATCACCCGCTGGCCGACATGGACCTGTGGCGCGGCGAGGCCGACGCCCTCGGCATCCTCCATCGTCTCGATCATGTCCTCGACCAGGCGGCGGATGTCGCGCGCGGTCGGATCGGGAACCTCGGCGGCGCGGTTGACCAGCACCGGGTGGCCCATGCGGGCGATCTTGAGAAGGGCCATGGCGTCTCCGGCGTTCGGGAACGGCCCCTAATATAGGGTCGGCCGACCCGCGGGGCGAGGGTTCACACCGGCCGGCGGGTATGGTATAAGGCGCGCCTCCCGCGGTCTTCGCGGGCTTCGTTTATCCGCCAACCCACGCAACGACCGATTGAATCCACCGTGCAGGTACACGTCCGCGAAAACGATGTCGATCAGGCCCTCCGCGCCCTGAAGAAGAAGATGCAGCGCGAGGGCATCTTCCGCGAGATGAAGATGCGCCGCGCCTACGAGAAGCCGTCGGAGCGCCGCGCCCGCGAGAAGGCCGAGGCCATCCGGCGCGCCCGCAAGCTGGAGCGCAAGCGCATGGAGCGCGAGGGCTACTAGGCCCTTCGCTTCGGCGACACCGAAAAGGCCGCTGCGGCGGCCTTTTGCGTTTGGGAATTCTGGCGTCCTTTATCTGCCGTAGTATCGCGTCCGCGCCATGTCATCCGCCAGGATGAAAGCGCATCGCGGGATCGACGCGAGACGGGCAGACGCTAGACTATGGGCGGGATGAGGGCTCGACCGGGACAACGATGAACACGCAAAACTTGGCACAAGCGCTGCAAGCACACTTGCAGGAACACGCCGCGCAGGAAGCCGAGCGACAAAAGCAGGAAGTCGTCGATGTAGCGATCAAGATTGCAACCGCGACGTATACCAGCGCGAAGGCGTACGCCAATGTCATCATAATCGCTGGCTACGCCGCGTTCCTCGCAATGTGGTCGTATGTGCGAGCCGATGTCCCGAAGGAGGCAACGCTTTGGGCGTTGTTGCTTATGATGGCCTCGGCGACGGTGTTCGTCCTGTTCGAGCTATACAAGATGATATGGTCGGGCATTGTCGTAAGCCGGATTGTTGGAGCGGCCAATAGGTCTCCCGATCCGGTAGTCCGATTGCAGGAGTTGGATAAGCTACAACAGCGCGAGGTCAAAGCGTTCGTCGCCATATGGGTCGCAGTTCTCGCGTTTACTGTGCCTGCCGGGATCTGCGCGGTTGGCATCTTGGCCTGGAATGTGTCGATCCTCGCCCTGCGCACGAGTGGCTACATCATCTGACCCGGTGCCGGGACCACCTAACAGGCCACGTCGCGCTCGACAGGCAGCCTACTTTGTTCCTAGGTGTTTAGTCCCAACCAGTGTGGCCGATCAGCCTGGACACGGTAACGGCTTCAAACACCTTGCGATCCCTCCAACGCCGCAATCACCTGATCGGCGGTCGCGGTCCACCCGACGATGCCGCCCTGCGCGCGCACCATGGCGAGCGTCGCGGCCTTAAACTCGGGGAAGTAGCTTTCGGTCGCGTCCTCGGCCAGCAGGCACTCGAAGCCGCGATCGTTGGCCTCGCGCATCGTCGTCTGCACGCAGACCTCGGTGGTGACGCCGCCGATAACCAGGTGCGTGATCCCGCGCCGGGCCAGGATATCGGCCAGCGGCGTCGCGTAGAACGCGCCCTTGCCGGGCTTGTCGATGACGATCTCGCCCGGCTTCGGCGCGAGGGTCGGCACGATCTCCACGCCCGGCTCGCCGGCGACCAGGATGCGGCCCATCGGGCCGGGATCGCCGATGCGCAGCACGGCATTGCCGCGCGTGCGCTTGGCTGGCGGACAGTCCGAGAGGTCCGGCCTGTGCGCCTCGCGCGTATGGACGATCGGAAGCCCATGGCGGCGGAACGCCGCGATCAGCGCCGCGGCGGGTACGACGGCAGGGGCGAGGCGCGCGACGTCATTGCCCAGCGCCGCGCCGAACCCGCCCGGCTCCAGGAAGTCGCGCTGCATGTCGATTATGACCAGCGCCAAGCGCCCGGCCGGGAACGCATAGGGGTACGGGAGCGCCGCCTCGATCCGCGCCATGTCGCGGCTCAATGCCCGGCCATGTAGCGGCCGATCACGGCAAGGTCCGCGGTGCCCGGCGTCGTCTCGTGCACGATCCGGCCTTCGAACATCACGACAAGCCGGTCCGAGAGCTCCAGCAGCTCGTCGAGGTCCTCGCTGACCAGCAGCACGGCCGCGCCGCGATTGCGCGCCGCCATGATCTGGGCGTGGATGTCGGCGACCGCCGCGAAATCGAGGCCGAAGACCGGGTTATGGACGATCAATACGTCCACCTCGCCCGACAGCTCGCGGGCCAGCACCGTGCGCTGCACGTTGCCGCCGGACAGCGTGGCGATCGGCGCATCGGGGGAGGAGGTCTTCACTCGATAGCGTGCGATCAGCTCCTCCGCTGTCCGGCGGAACTCGCCCCGGCGAAGCCACGGCCCGGCCGCGTAGGGCGGCCGGTCGAAGCGTCGGAAGGCCATGTTGTCGGCCACGCTCATGCCGGGAATGCAGCCGTTCTTCAGTGGCTCCTCCGGCAGGACCGAAACCTTGTGGCGGCGTGTCTCGGCGCGCCGCGCGCGGTAGGGCTCGCCGCCGACGATCATCGCGCCGGCGGTGGGATCGCGCTGGCCCGCCAGCACCTGGACCAGCTCGGACTGGCCGTTGCCCGAAACGCCGGCGACGCCCACGATCTCGCCCGCATGCACCGACAGCGTGACGCCGCGTACGGCGGGCAGGCCTTCGTCGTTGCCGGCCTCGAGCCCTTCGAGCGCCAGGCGCACCGCGATGGGCGCGGCCCGCGCGCGACTGCCGAGTCCCGAGATGTCCTGGTCGCCCACCATCATCCGCGCCATCTCGTCCGGCGTGAGGTCGGCGACCTTGCCGCCGCCCACCAGCCTGCCGCGGCGCAGCACCGACACCTCGTCAGCGAACGACATCACCTCGCGGAACTTGTGGGTAATGATCAGGACGGTGATCCGCCTGTCATGGGCCATGTCGCCAATCATGCCGAGCATCTCGTCGGCCTCGCCGGGCGTCAGCACCGAGGTCGGCTCGTCGAGGATCAGGAACCGGCTTTCGAGATAGAGCTGCTTCAGGATCTCGGCCTTCTGCTTCTCGCCGGCCGCCAGCATGGACACCGGCACGCCGAGCGCCACCCGGAACGGCATGGTGTCGAGGAAGGCGTCGAGGCGTCGCCGTTCGGCGCGCCAGTCGATGCGCATCGGCACGTCCGGGCGGGCCATCACCATGTTCTCGAGCACGGTCATGTGCGGCACCAGCGTGAAGTGCTGATAGACCATGCCGAGGCCGAGGCGCTGCGCGTCGCGCGGGCTCGCGATCGCCACCTCGCGGCCGTCGACCATCACCGCGCCCTCGTCGGGCCGGTAATAACCCATGACGCACTTGACCAGCGTCGACTTGCCGGCGCCGTTCTCGCCGAGAAGGGCGTGGACACTGCCCGACTGCACCTTGATCGACACGTCTTCGAGCGCCGCGACATCGCCGAACCGCTTGGAGATGCCGAACGTCTCGACCGGGATCGCGGCGTCCGGACGGACGTAGAGATCGGCGACGACGGGAATGGCCGAGGTCACGCGATCCCCCGGACCAGGTCGGCGGCGCTCGCCACCGCGCCGAACACGCCGCCCTGCATCTTGACCATCCTGATGGCATGGTCATGATTGGCGCGGTCCGTGGCGCCGCAGCAATCCTCGAGCAGCAGACACTCGAAGCCGCGGTCGTTCGCCTCGCGCATCGTGGTGTGGACGCACACGTCGGTGGTGATGCCGGTGAGCACGATGTTGTCAATGCCGCGCGTGCGCAGGATCAGCTCCAGGTCCGTCGCGCAGAACGAGCCCTTGCCCGGCTTGTCGATGATCGGCTCGCCCGCATGCGGGGCGAGCTCCGGGATGATCTCCCAGCCCGGCTCGCCGCGCACGAGGATGCGCCCGCACGGCCCCGGCTCGCCGATGCCCGCGCCGATGCGCTGCGAGCGCCAGAGCTTGTTCGCCGGCAGGTCGGAAAGGTCGGGCCGGTGCCCCTCGCGCGTGTGGATCACGTGGTAGCCCTTGCCGCGCATGGCGGCGAGCATGGACCGGATCGGCTCGATCGGCGCGCGGGTGAGCGCAAGGTCGTAGCCCATCGCATCGACATAGCCGCCCTTGCCGCAGAAATCGGTCTGCATGTCGATCACGATCAGCGCCGTGTTCGTCGGGCGCAGATCGCCGTTGTACGGCCACGGGTACGGGTCGGCGGGCACATAGCGCTCGGCCAGGGGCGCCGTCATCGCGTGATGCTCAGCTCGGACGGCGCGCCGGACAGGCGATACTCCGACGACGAGGTCAGCACCATGATGAACAGGGTGAGGAAGTACGGCGCCGCATTGAACAAATAGTAGCCGGAGGTGACACCCACCGACTGCAGCGCGGGGCCGAGCGCGCCGGCGCCGCCGAACAGCAGCGAGGCGTAGAAGCAGTTCATGGGCGCCCAGCGCGCGAAGATCACCAGCGCGACGGCGGTGATGCCCTGCCCGCTCGACAGGCCCTCGTTCCAGCTTCCCGGATAGTAGAGCGACAGGAACGAGCCGCCGACCCCGGCCAGGAAGCCGCCCGCCACGGTCGCGGCGAGCCGCACCCGGTCGACCGAATAGCCCATGGCGCGCGCGGCGTCGGCCGAGTCGCCCGCCATGCGCAGGATCATGCCCCAGCGCGTCGAGCGCAGCCCCCACAGGATGGCAGGAGCGAGCGCCGCGCCCACCAGGAACAGGCCGTTGATCCTGAGCGCGTCCCGCACGGCGGCGATCGAGCTCCACCCGCCCAGCGCAATGGCGGGCAGCGACGGCGCCTGCGGCTGCACCAGCGGCTTGCCGAGATAGAAGGCGAGGCCGGTGCCGAACAGCATCAGCGCGATCCCGACCGCGATGTCGTTGACCTTGGGCAGGCTGCAAAGCCCGGCGTGCAGCGCGCCGAAGAGGCAGCCGGTGAAGCCCGCGACCAGCACGCCGAGCCACGGATTCCCGGTGAGGTAGGCGGTGCCGTAACCCGACATCGCGCCCATCACCAGCGTGCCCTCGAGGCCGAGGTTGATGCGGCCCGACTTTTCGGTCAGCAGCTCGCCCAGGCTCACGAACAGGAACGGCGTTCCGGCGCGCACCGCGCCCGCAGCCACCGCCAGGGGCACGCCCCACCACCCGATCGCCGCCGCAACGCCATGGACCGCCATGCTCAACCCTCCTTCGGGCGGAAGATCTTGAACCGGCCGAACAACGTCTCCGAGGCCAGGATCACCACGAAGATGATCCCCTGCAGCACCAGCACCGAGGCGTCAGGAAGGTCGAGGCGGCGCTGCAAAAGCCCGCCCGACGCGCCGATCCCGCCGAACAGGATCGCGACCGGGATGACCGCCAGCGGGTTCTGCCGCGCGATGAACGCGACCAGGATGCCGGTGAAGCCGTACCCGGCGGCGAGCGACGCGCTGGCGCGTCCCTGCACCGCGGCGACCTCGACCATGCCGGCAAGCCCGCCCGCCGCGCCGGCCAGCGCGGTGACGATCAGCACGATCCGCCCGACCGGAAGCCCGGCGAGGCGCGCCGCGCGCGGGTTGCCGCCGACCATTCGCGCGGCGAAGCCGAACGTCGTTTGGAACATCAGGACGTAGGCGAGGATGCAGAACGCGAGGCCGTAGACGAGGCCCCAATGCACGTCCATCCCGGGGATGTTGCCGATCATGTCGGCGTCGGGAAGCGCCCGCGTCGACGGCTTGTTGAGGCTGGCCGGGTCGCGCATCACGCCTTCCACGATGTGGTTCATGATGGCGATGCCGATATAGGTGAGCAGCAGGGTCGAGATCGTCTCGTTGACCCCACGCCAATGGCGGAACGCGCCCGCCATCGCGATCCAGGCCGCGCCCGCCGCCATGCCCGTTGCCGCCATGACGAACTGCACGAGGACGGGCGAGGCCGCGCCCGCCAGCGGCAGGCCGGCCGCGATCGCGGCGAGCCCGCCGACGACGAAGGCGCCCTCGCCGCCGATCACCATCAGCCCGCACTGGGCGGGAAGCGCGGTGCAGAGCGCCGTCAGCACCAGCGGCGCCGCGCGGGTCAGGGTGTTCTGGATCGAGAACCAGGTGCCGAACGAGCCGAACGCCATCAGGTCGTAGACTTCGAGCGGGTTGATCCCGCGCAGCGCCACGAAACCGCCGAACAACAACAGCGACACCACCAACGCGCCGAGCGGGATCGCCACCTGCTCGGCGGCACGGCCGATTTCCTCGCCGCGGGCCGGGCGGGGAGGCGCCACGGGAACCGCCCTCTCCGCCGGCCGCGCAACGACGGCGACTTCCTCGGCCATAATGACGGCCACCCCTGCCGCTAGGCCGGCAGGCTTCCGATCACGCCGTCGACGAGGAAATTCATCGATTCCAGCTTTTCGTCGGTCGCGTTCGTCTGGATCAGTTCGCTCCCGGACGCAACCGCGACCTTGCCCGTATTGGTCATCAGCGGGCCCTTGAAGATCACGTAGTCGCCCGCCGTTAGATTGGCCTTCACGTCGTCGGCGTGCTTGCGCGCGGCGGCTGGCACCCTGGGTCCGTAGGGCGACTGCTTGATCAGCCCTTCCTTGAAGGCGCCGCGGTAGAAGTTCGGGATCTCCTCGCCCTTCATCCACATGCTGACGAATTTCGGGTAGAGGCCGGTCCAGTTCCATTCGGCGCCGGTCAGATACGCCTCCGGCGCGAGCTTGGCCTGGCTGGTGTGATAGCCGCAGATCATCGCCCCGCGCTTGGCCGCGGTCTGCACCACCACCTTGGGGCTGTCGACGTGCATGGTGACCACGTCGATGCCCTGGTCAATCATCGAGTTTGTGGCCTCCGCCTCCTTCACCGGCAGCGACCAGTCGCCGGTGAAGATGACCTGCGTGGTCGCCTTGGGGTTGATGAGCCGCGCGCCAAGCGTGAAGGCGTTGATGTTCTGCAGCACCTGCGGGATCGGCTTGGCGGCGACGAAGCCGAGCTTGCCCGACTTCGAGGCGTAGCCCGCGACGATGCCGTTGATGTACTGACCCTCGAAGATGTAGCCGAAATAGCTGCCGACGTTCATGGGGTCCTTGGGCGTCCACAGCCCGCCCGCGTGCTCGAACCGCGTCTTCGGGTACTTCTTGGCCTCCTCGAGGATGTAGGGGTTGAAGTAGCCGAACGAGGTGGGGAACAGGAGCCCGGCGCCGTCGAGATTGATCATGCTCTCCATGGTCTTGGCGACCTGGACGGTCTCGGGGACGCGCTCCTCCTCGACGACCTTGACACCACTCATCTTCTTGACGGCGGCGGCGCCCTCGGCGTGCGACTGGTTGTAGCCGAAATCGTCGCGCGGCCCGACATAGATGAAGCCCACCACCGGCGTCGCGGCGCGGGCCCGGCCGAACGGCAGGGTCGAGGCGACGGCGGCGACGCCTGCGCCGCCCAGCCCGGCAAGCAAGGCGCGGCGCGAAACTCCGGTGTAGTTGGGCATGGAACGACTCCCTCGAGCACGGTTATGGTGGCCTTCCCCCGCTGCCTTGCAATTCCCATGCCAAAGCCGGTCGCGGCCGCTAACCCCTTGACGGGGCGGAGTCTTGCCCAGAACTCGACGGGATGCTATGGCATACCAACCGCGCCAAACTGCCCTTTTTGAAAGCGATTTGCCACAATCTGGCCCATTTTTTGGGCAAAAAAGAGGGATTGTACACAAGTTGGCCGTCGGCCAAGATGGACCGGGTGAAACGGGAGCCGTCATGGCTGAGACCCGCGCCGACGCGCTGCGCCGTCAGATTGCCGACGAGATCATCACCGGGCGACTGCAGCCCGGCGAGCGGCTGGACGAGCGCGCCATAGCCGAGCGGTACGGCGCGTCGCGCACGCCGGTCCGCGAGGCGCTGCGCCAGCTCGCCGCCATCGGGCTCGCCGAGCTCCGCCCGCATCGCGGCGTGATCGTCGCCCGGCCCGATGACGACCACCTGGCCGAGACGTTCGAGCTGATGGCCGAGCTCGAGGCGATGTGCGCGCGCTACGCCGCCCAGCGCATGACCGCCGCCGAGCGCCGCGCCCTCGAGGCGAAGCACCTGTCGTCCGGCGAGCTGGTGCGCGTGGGCGACCGGGCGCGCTACGCGACGCACAACACCGCGCTGCACGAGATGATCTATCGCGGCAGCCACAACCGCGCCCTGGCGGAAGCGGCACAGGCGACGCGCCGCCGCCTCGCCCCCTACCGGCGCGGCCAGTTCGAGAGGCTGGGCCGAATCGCCCTCTCCTTCGCCGAGCACGACCACGTGGTGAACGCCATCGTGCGCGGCGATGCGCAGGCCGCGGCGCAGGGAATGCGCGATCACGTCCAGACGGTCGGCGTCGCCTCGACCGCCTACGTCACGGGCCTCGCCGCCGAGATCGAGGCGGCCGGATGATCAGTGCGGCGCGCCCGGCCGAAGGCCCGTCGCGCGCTCGAACGCAGCGGCGATGCCGGCGAGGCGCGGCTCGGCGAAGGCGCGGCCGATCAGCGTGACTCCGAACGGAAGCCCGGCCGGGGTGAAGCCGGACGGCACGGCGATGGCGGCGAGGTCCATCGGATTTACGAAGTTGGTGTAGGTGCCGAGCCGAGCATTCAGCGCCACCGGCTCGCGCTCGACATCGGCGATGCGATAGATCGTCGGCGCGGTCGGCACCAGCAGCGCGTCGGCGCCGTCGAGCTCGGCCATCGCTGCCGTGCGCAGCGCCGCGATCCGCTCCTTCGCGCGATAGACGTCGGCCGCAGACGCGCGCCGCCCGCGCTCGATGATCGAGCGCGTCACGGGCAGTACCGAATCGGGATGGTCGCGCAGGAAATCGCCGACCGCCGCCACGCGCTCGGCGACGCCCGCATCGCTGTAGAGGATATCCGCCGCGGCGGCGAAGGGCGCATAGTCGATCTCGCGCACCGATCCGCCGATCGACCGCATGCGCGTTACCGCCTCGCCGAACAGCCGGGCGTAATCCGCATCGCCGAAGAACTCCAGCGCACGCGGCACGGCGACGGTGAAGCGCGCCGGCGCAATCTCCGGGGCGGCCGACCAGCCGTCCGGCGCCGCGCGCGAAAACGGATCGGCCCGATCGGGTCCCGCCAGCACCGCGAGGACCCGCATGCCCAGATCCACGGATGGCGCGAACACCGACACGCAATCGAGGGAGCGGCACGCCGGCACCACCCCCGCCGCGCTGACCAGCCCGATCGTGGGCTTCACCCCGACGATATTGTTGAACCCGGCGGGAACGCGGCCCGACCCCGCCGTGTCGGTCCCGAGGGCGAAGGCGACCAGCCCCTTCGCGACGGCGACCGCGGAGCCGGAGCTCGACCCGCCGGGAACATAGGCCGCATCGAACGGGTTGCGCGCCACGCCGTAGGGCGAGCGCACGCCGACGAGCCCCGTGGCGAACTGATCGAGATTGGACTTGCCGACCAGGATCGCGCCCGCCGCTTCCAGGCGCCGCACGCAGGCCGCGGACCGTTCGGGCATGTAGGCGAAATCGGGACAGGCCGCGGTGGTGGGAAGGCCGGCCACGTCGATATTGTCCTTCACCGCGAAGGGCAGGCCGAACAGGGGCAGGCGACAGGCGCCGTCCGCGCGCCGCACGTCCTCGAGCGCGCGGGCGCGGGCGCGCAGGGCATCGTCGCCGGCGCGGCTGATCCAGACGCTGTCCGCACCCGCGCCCTCGATCCCGCGCAGCACCTGCTCGACCGTCGCGGAGGGGCTCTCCCAGGCCACCCAGCGACGCCTACTGCGCCCAGTCGGGGCGGGGCCTGCGCAGATAGGCTTCGCGCAGGGCCGTCGACCAGTCCTCGCGGACCTTGCGGAAATACGGGTCGTCCTCGCCGAGGCGGCGGCGGATATCGACCCTGAACGCGGCCTTCTTGTAGACCAGCAGGTAGATCGGCAGCCCGACGGTCAGGTTCGACCGCAAGGTCGAGTCCGTCTCCACCTCGCCCGAGGACGGGCTTCGGAAACCCTCCGTCAGGTGGTTCATCACCGCCACGATCTGCTCCACCGAGAACCGCTTGCGCTTCATCTGCGAACCACATGCTCCAGGGAAATCCACCGAAAGCTAACTCAGAAGCCGGACCACTTCCGCCGTGTCACCTCACCTTCTTCGTCACGAAACCTCAGAGCATTGAGGGTTGCCGAGCAACGATCGCCCCCGGCCGAGTGACGCGCTAGCCCTTCGGACGCTCCATCAGGCTGACATGGGCGGCGACGATGCGCCAGCCGTCCGCGGTGCGCATCCAGGTCTGGCTCTGCCGGCCGATGCGCGGCTCGCCGGCTCGGGTGAACTCAATGTTCGCGGTGGCGAAGTCGCGCCCATAGGTGGTGATCGCCGTCCGCCGCACCTCGCGCGCCAGCCCGGCGGGCGAGCGCCCCGCGCGGAACGCGGCGATCTGGTCGTGGCCATACAGGTTTTCGGTCGCGCCGTAGCGCAGCGTGTGCGGGTTATCCCAGAACATACGGTCGAGCGTGTAGACGTCGTTCGCGACCAGCGCGCGCTCGTATTCGGCGAACACGGCGGTCACCTCCTCCACCACGTCGGGGAGGTTGATCTCAAGCATGCGGCTTCTCCTCCTTGGCCACCGGCGCGGCAGCCACGCCTTCCCTCTCCAGCCAGGCGGCGACGCGCAGCGCGTCGGCCTCGCGCCACGGCGCGGCGACAAGCTGCACGCCGATCGGCATGTCGGCCACCCCGGCGACGGGCGCGACCGCCACCGGCAGGCCGATGAACGAGATCGGCTGGGTGAAGATGCCCAGGTTGGCGCGCACCGGCACCTCCTCGCCGCCGACGCGGAAGGTCGTCTGGCCTGCGGCCGGCGCGGTGCAGGGCGTCGCGGGCGCGATGACGATGTCGACCTCGCCGAACGGCGCGAGCACCGCCCGCCGGTAGCGGCTGCGGACGCGCTGCGCCTCGACATACCATTGGGCGGGGGCGAGCGCGCCGGCGAACAGCCGGTCGCGCACGTCGGGGTCGAACTCCAGGGGCCGCTCGGCGAGCCGTTCGCGATGCAGGACCGCCGCCTCGACCGCCGTGATGACGTAGGCCGCGCTGCGCGCGGCCTCGACGCCGGGAAGCGCGATCCGCCGCATCGCGCCCAGCGCATCCGCCACGCGCGCGACGGCCTTGCGCGCGTCGTCGCCGGCCAGCGCCGCGAAATACCCGTCCGCGACCGCGACGCGAAGCCCCGCGATCCCTTGGGCAAGCGAAGGGGATGCGGGCTCGACCGGCCGGCTTGTCTGGGCGGGGTCGCGCGCGTCTCCGCCCTGCATCGCGTCGTAGGCGAGCGCCAGGTCGGCGGCGCTCCGCGCCAGCGGCCCGACATGGTCGAGGCTCGCGCAGAACGGGAAGGCGCCGGCACGGCTCAGCCGGCCGAAGGTCGGCTTGAGCCCGAACAGGCCGCAGAGCGAGGAGGGCACCCGGATCGAGCCGTTGGTGTCCGACCCCAGCGTGAGCGCCGCCATGCCCGACGCCGCGGCGGTGCCGGACCCGCCCGACGAACCGCCCGACATGCGGGTCGGGTCGTGCGGATTGCGCGACGGGCCGTAATGACGGTTCTCGCCGGTGAAGTCGTAGGCGTACTCGCCCATGTTGAGCGCGCCGACCAGCACGGCGCCGGCCGCGTTCAGGCGCTCGATCAGCGTGGCGTCCCGCCCCGCCGGCGGATGCGACGCATTGATCTTCGACCCGGCGAGCGTGCGCAGCCCGGCCACGTCGAACAGGTTCTTGACCGCGAAGGGCACCCCGGCGAGCGGGCCGGGATCGCGCCCCTCGGCGACGGCACGATCGACCCGCCGCGCCTCGGCCAGCGCGCGCGCCGACGTCACCTCGGTGAACGCACCGAGAGATGGATCGAGCCGCGCGATGCGCGCGAGCGTCGCCTCGATCACTGCGGTCGCGGTCGCCGCCCCGCCGCGCACCGCGCCGGCGATGTCCCGGGCGGAAGCGGTCGCGTCCATCACGGCCGGAACACCGGCGCAGGCTCGTCCTCGTCCGAGGTCCCCGCCGCCATCACGCGCCCGGCATGCGCCGCGAGCACGGCGTAGTGCGCCACCACGGCATCGAGGCAGGACGCCGGGATCGCCACCCCGGCCTGCGCGGCCGCGGCCGCGACGGTCCGCCTGGCCGCATCGTCTTGTTTGCCTGTCGCCACTGCTGCTCGTCCCCTCCTGGTTACGGCCGACTCGATGCAAGAACCGTGCCAGCTCGCGCCGGCCGGGAAAAGGCGCGAAACGGCCCGTTCCGGCACGCGCGCCGCCGCCGGTCCGTGACGGATTGCCCAAGAATTGGTCAGGCCGCAGCATCGACGCTCACAAAAGTTCGGTAAAAGTGGTTGCGGGGGCAGGATTTAACCTTTACCGAACTTTTCTGGTTTGGGTGCGGTCCCGCCGCCTTCATTAAGGCGGATGCGCGAAACGACGAGGGTCGATGCTGCCAGCGGTGGCAATTTCGCAGAGCCCGGATGCGCGGCGATCGCGACGGAGGAAGGCTTCCTGGATCACCGCCGTCAGCGCCTTCTCGGTCATGGGCGGGGTTCGAGGCACGAGGGGAAGTAGCTTCCCTTCCTCACCACGGCGAATAGGTAGACTTGGAGTTATGGGCAAATTCCGACGGTTGATGCCAGGATTTACGCTGGTAGTGTGTCACCGTCGCCCGCCACGGGAGCGAATGTCTGGCTTGTGTCTGGAGCAGCCTGATTCCGACGGTCTGGGCACAAGGCCTGACCAGACAAGAAAAAGGAGTATGAGTGCCATGGATTTACAGACCATTCTCGTCGAAGCTCTCGACGACGAGAGAAAGGCCGAGGCAACCTATGCGGCCATCATCGAACGGTTCGGCGAAGTGCGGCCCTTCATCAATATCGTTGATGCCGAGGCACGGCATTCCCGGGCGATCGAGCGGCAGATGGAGCGGCTTGGAATGGCAGTCCCCGAAAACGGCTGGATCGGCAAAGGTACGGCCGCCGCGACTTTCGACGCCGCATGTGAAAGCGCAATCGCCGGCGAGATAGAGAATATCGCGCTCTACGATCGATTGCTTCCCCAGATCCCCGATGTGACTACGCGCTCCGTGTTGGAGAATCTGCGGGATGCGTCGCGCGACAACCACTTACCTGCCTTCCGAAGATGCCTGGCACGCGAAAGTGGGACGACCGATGGTGGTTCCGCCTCACGAGGGCCTCGGGGCGGACGGGGATATGGACGGCACGGGAATGGGGGCCGGGACGACGGGAGGTGACGCGGCCTGGCACACGGGACCAAGCAGAAGGGTTACTGGGGCATCAGGCTGGCTTGCACGCGACCAGATCAATCAGGGCTGACATCCCGCTGTGTCCCCCTCCCAACCCCAACATTCGTCGCCTGCCTGCCCAGTTGAGCGAAGGAAAGCATCCCTCCGGAAATGTCGCGGGCCTTGAATCCGTTTTGCAACAGGATGCGCGTCGCAGCATAGGCGCGCTGCCCGGAGCGACAAAGAACATGCACCTCGCGGTCGCGCGGCAGCTCTTTGAGGCGCGCCCGCAATTGGCCAAGCGGGATGTTCACCGCTCCCGTGCAGCTCTCTACAGCGAGTTCGAATGGTTCGCGAACGTCAAGAATGAATGCGTCTCTGGCAGAATCCCAGTGGCTGATCGGCATGTCACCCCGCAGCACATCGGCGGCCACCATCCCGGCGAAATTGACCGGATCCTTGGCGCTTCCGAACTGTGGCGCGTAGCAGAGCTCGGCTTCCTCTAGGTCGTAGACCGTTGCGCCCATCTGGAGCGCCATCGCCAGCGCGCTGATCCGCTTGTCGACGTTGTCTTCGCCGAGCGCCTGAGCGCCTAAAAGCCGGCCGTCCGACTTGCGGAAGATCACCTTCATCGCGATTGGCCGCGCGCCTGGGTAATAGCCCGCGTGCGAGTTCGGATAGAGGTAGACCTTCTCGTAGTCCTTATCGCCGATCCGGTTCAGCGTCTTCTCGCTGGCGCCGGTCCAGGCGGCCGCGGCGTTGAATAGGCCGATGATCGAGGTGCCCTGGCTGCCGCGGAAGCGGGAGTCGCGACCGGCGATCACGTCGGCTGCGATGCGGCCCTGCCGGTTCGCCGGGCCGGCGAGTGCAATGAGAGCCCATTCGCCAGTGACGAAATCCTTGACCTCGACCGCGTCGCCGACGGCGAGGATATCGGGATTGCTCGTGCGCATCTGGTCGTCGACGCGGATGCCGCCGTGCTCGCCGATGGTCAGACCCGCCATCTTTGCCAACGTCGTATCCGGATGAACGCCGAGAGCGAGGATCACGATGTCGGCCGCATGGGTCTTCCCCGATTTGGTTTCGACCTCGATGGCGCCGTTCGCTGCCGGCTTGAACGCCGCGACGCCGTCATTGAGCGCGAGCCGGATTCCATGCCGCTCCACATGGCCTTCGACGATGCGGGCCATTTCCCGGTCGAGCGGCGCCAGAACCTGATCGAGCATTTCGACGATCGTGACGTCGAAGCCGCGATGAACGAGATTTTCTGCGGTCTCGAGCCCGATGAACCCACCCCCGATAACGACCGCCCGGGTCTTCGGCCTCACGGTCTGAAAGCCCGAGTACCGGTGCATCCCCGAGAGAAACAACGAGCCCTTATCGATCCACTCGCGGATCGCCCGCGCATCGGGCACGGTCCTCACCTGGAAAATGCCGGGGAGGTCGATGCCCGGCAGAGGAGGACGCACCGACGGCGCTCCGGGGGACAGCACAAGCTTATCGTAACGCTCGGTCGTCACCTTGCCGGTCAAGACGTCACGCAGATCGACGGTCTTCTTCTCCGGCGCGACCGCGACCGCCTCGCAACCCGTTCTCGCGTCTACCGCGAACTGGGCGCGGAAAGTGTTGACGTCCGCCACCAGCAGGCTCGACTCCTGCTCGATGACGCCCCCGACATGGTATGGTAGCCCGCAGTTCGCGTAAGAGACATACGGCCCCCGTTCGACCATGAGAATCTCGGCCTGTTCGTCCAATCGACGCAGGCGTGCCGCGCATGATGCGCCGCCCGCCACGCCGCCAACAATGATCACTTTCATGAGGCGGCTTCCCTCTCTCGCGTGTACTGCGGCCCGGTTTTGAGACAACCGGCTGTGCCAATCAGGCGGCCAAAGATAGGTTGGTCGTGGCTGCCCGATCAACCCGGGATTGATCGTGTACACTGGCCCGAGGCATGACGGAACGGAGCGCGACGTGAAATCAGCCAGAGAGCCCATTGACCACGCGCAACGGCATCGTATGCTGCGGGAAAGCGCGGCGCCGAATTTCCTCGATTCCACTCTCGAATGGCGGCGGCTCTTCTCGGAAGGCTGGGGGACATTCCTGCTGGTCGTGGTCGCGGCCGGCGCGGATGTGGTGGCGGCGCGGAGCGGCGGCGCGATCACGCTGGCCATGGCCGTGGTGGCGCCCGGCTTGATGGTCATGGTCGTCATCTATTTCATGGGCACCGTCAGTGGGGCACATCTCAATCCCGCCGTTACGCTTGCGTTCGCGGCCCGGCGAAACTTCCCCTGGCGGCGCGTGCCAGGCTACATCTTGGCGCAGGTTGCGGGCGGCATCGCGGCCGCAATCTTCCTCCGCGTTATGTTCGGGACGGTCGGCAATCTCGGCGCCACCGTGCCGGGCGCGGGCGTAAGCGCTCTGCAGGCATTGGCGATGGAAGTGCTGCTTACCGCAGGCTTGGTGAATACGATTTTAGGTACCGCATCGGGTGCCCGAAATATCGGTAGCAACGGCGCCATCGCGGTCGGCGGCTATATCGCACTAGCGGGGCTCTGGGCCGCACCCATTACCGGGGCTTCGATGAACCCGGTGCGTTCGCTGGCCCCTGATCTGGTTCGCGGAGATCTCGGTTCGACCTGGATCTATCTCGTCGGTCCGCTGGCTGGCGCGGTGATCGCAGTCGGATTTGAATGGATTCTGAAAGGCCCTCCCACCACTGCGGGGACGGTAGCGGCGCAGGGGGACGAGGCAGACACGCACCGAGGGTGAGTGTTTCTCCGAAGCCTGCCTCCTTGCGAAATTGACCAATGAACTTATTTCGGAAGGCTGGAGCAATTTAGGCGCCAACGGCACTCCCGTCGGTCCGGACGACGGTGCCCGCGCGAATATGCGTCATAGATGGCTCCCACACACATGAGGTTACAGCCTCATTTTGCCAAGGTGATTTTGGTATGTGGGTGGAGTCCGCCGTGCCCTGAGTATCGGGTTTGGTTTTCGCTGCAACCAGGTCCCGTGCCTCCTTCGGTGTCGCGGCGCCCGCCCAGACACACCCTTTTTCGTCCGATAGGCGCCAGGAAGGATGCTTCGGGTCGATAGGGTCCAACCGATAGGTAGTCATTTGTATTCTCCAGAGAACACCAGGACGAGATCATAGCTTCGCGGGACATATTGTTGGATCCTTGTTACCGGTGCCCCGAACGGTTCTGGCGCGGGCCGCGGCGGCGAACAACGCGTCCGGTGACCGGCTTGCCGAGCAGATGGTCGCGCTGCTGCCAGCCTGGTCCCTGCGCGAGACCGTCGCCGCGCTCCAGGCGCTTGCGCGGCGCCGCCGTGCTGTCGGCCATCACGCTGGTCGCCGAGATCGGCGACGTCCGCCGCTTCACCGATCCGCGCCAGCTCATGGCCTGGCTCGGGCTGGTGCCGCGCGAACACTCCTCGGGCGCCACGACCGCGCGCGGTGCGATCACCAAGGCGGGCAACCGACGGGCCCGGCGCATCCTCATCGAGAGTGCCTGGACCTATCGCCTGCCGGCTCGTGTCGGCCGAGCCCTGCTCGAGCGTAGCGAGGCCCTGCCCGAGCGGGTCAGGGCCGTCGCCTGGAAGGCCCAGGTCAGGCTGTGCGCCCGCTATCGGCGCCTCACGCGGGCCGGCAAGCTGACCAACGTCGTCACCGTCGCCATCGCCCGCGAGCTCGCCGCCTTCGTCTGGGCCACCGCCACCGCCGTCACGCCACCGATGGCGGCGACAGCCTGACGCGGACCGAACCCGCAACCGAACGGGAGGACCGAACCGAGCACTCACCATGCTTCGCACCGCCGGGCGCGGCGGACGGTCAGCCGCGCTGAGCTGATGATCGATGATGCGGTTCGCAAAGCGGCGCAGGTGGGCGGACCAGAGGCTCTTGGCGTTGATCTCATAGCTCGGTCGGACGTGCCCCTTTTCGACCTGCCGCTTCGTCCGTTCTTCGAACCCCTCATACATAGTCCTGAGTGTGTGCACCGGCAGGGGAGCCCCGGGCGTGGTATCAAAAGCGGTATCATTCGGCGTTTTGAGGGTGGCCAAAAGCCGCTCAGCGCGTGCGACGGCTACCCGGTGATCGTCCGTCTTGAGTGACCGAAGGACTTGTCGTCCACCCTTTCGGAATTTCAGGTAGTAGCACGAACCCCTTAGAAAGATTGCCATATTCGGCTCCCAAGCGAGGAGCCTGCTACGAGCTTGGGCGGTGATAACAGGGGTGTCCAGGCCGCGAGGCTGGAACGAGCGGCGTGGCGTCCCCTAGGGGATTCGAACCCCTGTTATCGCCGTGAGAGGGCGGAAAAGCGCATTTTCGCGTACCTTGGCGAACCCCTGGCACCTCAGAAATCCCTGATTTTCGGTACTTGTAGGTTCACTGGCATTCACCCAAGTTATGCCGTATTCTATGCCGTACGGCAAGAGCGCCATTTCCGGCCAGGGGGTCGACCATGCCTCGCGTCTCCCGCGAACCAAACCTCGCATCGAAAGCGGCCCGGGCGCGCCTGCGGCCCCGCCGCGAGCCCTATTTCCGCTCGATCGAGCATCACGGCGCCGATGGCAGTCTCGGCCTGCGGCTCGGCTATCGTCGCACGCCACTCGGCGGCCACTGGATCGCCCAGGCTTATGACCCTGATACGCGCACGCGCACCCACTACTCGCTCGGCGCGGCCGACGATGGGGCGGCGGGCCGAACCTACGCTGAGGCTCAGGCTGCGGCGCGAGAGTGGTTGAAGGGCCTGCGGCGCGCGCGGGCGGCCGGGTACGAGTACAGCGGCCCCTACACCGTGGCCAATGCGCTCGACGATTACCTGACCCACTATGAGCGGCGTGGCGGCAAGGCGAAGATCGCCACGAAGTCGGCGATCGAGTCGCTCATCAAGCCCGCGCTCGGCGATTTGGAAGTTGCGAAGCTCACGAAACGCCGGCTTGAGGACTGGCACCGCACGCTCGCCGAAGCGCCTGCCCGACTTCGGTCGAAGCGTGGCGCCGCCGCGCCCCGCACGCGCGCCAAGAGCGAGGATCCCGAGTCGGTGCGCCGCCGACGCGCCACGGCGAACCGCGTGCTGACGGTGTTGAAAGCCGCGCTCAACCACGCGCACCGCGAGGGCCGAGCTGCAACGGACGATGCCTGGCGCCAAGTGCGCCCGTTCCGCGATGTCGACGCCGCGGTCGTGCGCTACCTCAGCGCCGCCGAGTGCAAGCGGCTGGTGAACGCCTGCGATGTGGAATTCCGGCCGATGGTCCGCGCCGCCTTGTTGACCGGTTGCCGCTTCGGCGAGCTCGCGCGGCTCACCGTCGCCGACTTCAACCCCGACGCTGGCACAGTCGCGGTACGCGCCAGCAAGGGCGGCAAGCCGCGCCACGTCATCCTGACGGCAGAGGGCCGCGAGTTTTTCGAGGAAGCGACCACTGGCAAGGTCGGCGCCGCGCGCATCTTCACCCGCGACGGCGAGCCGTGGGGCAAGTCGCACCAAGCGCGGCCGATGCTCGAAGCGTGCCAGCGGGCGAACATATCGCCGGCCGCTTCATTCCACGTGCTGCGGCACACGCACGGTTCGCTGCTGGCGATGCAGGGCGTCCCGCTCAATGTCATTGCCCGTCAACTCGGCCACGCGGACACACGCATGACGGAAAAGCACTACGCACACCTTGCGCCGAACTACGTGACTGACACGATCCGGGCTGCGTTCCCGAAACTCGACATCATCGAGCCGCGCAAAGTCGCGCGGATCGGATAGCGCAACGATGGACTCGGCCGGCTAATAATCGCTATCGCGCTTGCAATCGGCGCGACTGTCTAACTCTCTCAAAATAAAATAGCGCGTGTAGACGGGTGGCGAAACATTCGGTACGCGCGTACACCCGGCTCGAGCTATAGGGATGCCACTCCCCAGAATCTATGACCTCGTACTCGATCTGATTCGCAGAATTCTTGTTGATTCGAGATAGTCCAAAATCGTCGATCAGCGGCCCCAATACCGGCCATACGGTGGACCAGCAAGCGTCAAGGCTAAACCATGTCGCCGGCGACGCCGATCGGATCGTTCGAGCAGTAGAAGGATTTGAAATCGACAGGGCGATTGCGGCAACCAAGAACAGCAACCAAATCATTTCCTTATCCCCTCTAAGGCGTGGCGCGCATCCTACCCATGAACGTACCCACTGACCGGCGCCTGGCAGACCTTCTCGCGCGCCGAAGCGTCTGCGCCACGACCAGCGGCGGCGCCCATAACCGACAAATCCCGAAAACCGAGGCCATGCGTTTTGGGGCGACGCGGAACCCCACAAAGCACCCCTGCGCCCGACCTGCCTACACGGCCCAAATGCGTAATCTCCGCGCCACTTAAGACGCGGATATTACAGCGCCAGCGCCCGCGTCTGCCCGGCCGTAGTCAACGTGTAATTGAAGCGGCAAAACCCCGGCGGCCACTTCCACCACGGAGGCCGCCAGCGGGTCGGCTCCGCAGCAAACGTGTCGATCTTCGCAACCAAACCGCCGCGGCACAGATCGCGCAAGCATGGCTGCAGGCTCCCGTGCGCGATGTTGGTGCGCTTGCGCAGCTCGGCGCTTGTCATAGGCCCATCGGCCAGGGCTTCGATCACGGCGCGCGCGAGGCGGCCGGTCGCGCGGTTGTCGAAGCGGCGCTTGGGGTAGCCTACGGGCTTCGGTGGCCGCCCACGACGCTTGCGTGGCCGCTCCGGCGCGGGCGCGGGTGCATTCGCCACGCGGCGCCGGCGCTTCGGCGGCGTCCATGGGCCGCGGCCATCGCCCTGCGTCAAGCCGGCCGCTTCAAGCTGGTCGAGGATCGACGGCTCACAACCGCTACCGAGTTTATTTCGCTGTTTCATCATCACGGCCATGGGGTGCTGCTCATAGGGCTCGCTCCCGCTCCCGAAGGGAGCGAAGCCCTGGGGTTATAGGGGTATCTTACTAACCTCAATTCACCCCTCTCTCACCGTATTCTCTCCCCTGTTCCTCACCTCTAACTCACCTCTAGCTCACCTCGGCCTGTCGGGGTTTGTCGCGGTTTCCGCTGGCGGTGTTTCGCTGCCTCGCTTTTGCTTGGCGCGCGAGCGTGTCCGCGTCGGTCGGAGGATAGTAGCCGGCGAGGTGGTGCTGATCCCCTTCGACGTAGGCTAGGTCGCCGTTGAATGCCGCATGCCCGAGTTCGTCCTTGACCTGCTTGTCGGTCGGGTCGAAGCCGGCTGCGCCGGCGATGCGATCGATCTGCCATCCCTGGAGCCGAGGCCGCTTTTAAATCGGAGTGCCCTTGCCAGCGCACTCGGTGGCGAACACAACGCACGCCTCGTAGAAGCGGTCACGCCGCTCCTGCTGTTCGAATGCCTCCGGCACGACCAATGCGCCATCGGACCAGTACAGGACTTCTTTGGCCCCGTCCGGCGCGTGCGATCGCTTCTCGACCTTGAGTGTGTAGGAGTTCCCTTTATCGCTTCTCGTAAGCGACAGGCGCCCCCGCGGTGCGTTGCGCCACGCCACGGACCAGCCGCTCGCGTCGCCGCGATCTTCTCCCGCCTGGCTGGGGTGCCAAAGCACCAGAACGGTTAAGTCGGTTTCGACGCACAGGTCGTCGAGGACGTTTTTGCAGAAGGCGTTCACGGCGCCCTCATCAATTTTGCCGCCCTCGGCGAAGCGCACGAAGTCGTAACAGGAATCGAACGCGACGAATTTGTGCCCAGGGATGGCGAGAAGCTGCCGCCTCAGGTCGTCGCAGAACGACGTTCGGGTGACTTTCTCGGGCTTCACGATCGCCAGAGCGCTGTTCTTGCCGCGCCGGTCGATGTAGATGGCGCCCAATTCTTTCGACAGTCCGAGCCGACTGCCGATAGCGTGAACACGTCGCTGCACCTCCGCCCGGTCGTCCTCGCTCGACACGTACACGAAGCGGGCCTGCATGGTGCCGTGCCCAAGGACCGGGGCGCCTTCGTCGATGCACAAGCCCATTTGTATTGCGAGCCGGGATTTGTTCGATCCCCCAGCGCCGGAGAGGAACGTCGCGATCCCCTTTTCAACCAATCCAGTCACGAGCTCAGGCACGGGCTCGGGCGGTTCGGCGTAGAGGTCGGCAAACGTCTCGACGCGGAGTCCTTGGTCCTCCGACGTGGCTTCGGGCACCGGGCCGAATTGAGACTTCAACCAACCGCCCCAGCCAGCTTCTTGAGCCTTGTGGAACACGTAGTCTGCGCCGCTGAGCGGCTTGCGCATGCTGTCCCACTTTTCCTTCGCGTCATCGCGGGTATTTCTCGGGTCCAGCAGGCACCACTCCTCGTAGATACCATAGTGACTTTCATCGCAGCCGAGCGCGAATTTGACCGCGCCGCACATCGCAATCCACTCGTCGTAGTCGAAGGGGTTGCCGAGGAAGGCCAACGCCTCTTTGATGAGCGCCGGATCGCCTTTTAGCAATTCGGGCGAGTGCAACTCGCCAACGGCCGCTTCGGTGCGCGCCTTGAGCTCGTAGCCGAAGGCGTCCGTCAAGAATTCAATTCTGGTAACGAATTGCTCTATCTTCGCGTCGTCGATTATCGTGAGATTCGCCGCTCCTATTTCGAACGGATGCCGGTCCCATGTGTACGGCCGTCCTGTCTTCGGATGGATGCCGTCGACAACGAATTGCTGCCCTTCTCCCAGGGATCTCCACGACCTGCTCGGTTGACCCATTCGTGTAGACCAGACGCATCTTCTTGCGCGGCGACGCCGAGCGGTACAGCAAAAGTGCCTTGGGGCTGTTTCCGACACGGCACGGCGCATTGCCGAGCATGTCTAGGGCGGTCCGCTTCACGACCGCAACCAACTCAGGCTCCGTCACGTCAATGTCGATCGCGACGAGGTGATCCGGGGCGCGCCCGGTGCGGATGCCGAATTGTGTGAGTCCTTGGGCGTGCCACCGATTGAGGTCTTCGGCGGTCGTCGTTTCGGCCTGCCAGCCCTTTCGGCCGGTCCACGCGCCGCTTTCAGGCTGGAAGCGCCCCGGCACCTTGCCGCGGTTCTCTGGCGACACCTTCGATGTCGGCGCCAGGCGGGCGCCAGGGGGGATGATCGGGATCAAGCACGGCGCGAAGCCTGACGCCTTGCAGCCGTCAAAATCGAACGCCGGCGCGGCGGCTTGCGCCTGTGCCGTGGAAACGCTATTCTCACGCACTCATCTGTTCCTTCATTAAGCCCCGCTGGCGCAGCGAACGCCGGCGGGGCTTCTCTGTTTGAAGCCACCGCCAGGGGGCGGTTAAGGGCCAATGTGCCACGCTTGCGAGCCGGCCCTATGGCTCGCAAGTGCGGCGTTTCCCCTAGCCTGTCATGTGAGCCGCTTCTGTCGGCGGCGACGACGATTATCCGCCCATGCCACACGCGCGGTCAACGGTTCACCCCTAAAGAGGCCGGAGTGAATGCAGCGCGCATCAATGTCTCAGGCTTATCTTGCGGGTTTCTGAGCACCGGCGCACCTAGAGTTCGAACAAATCGTCGAGCGCCCGTGGGCCGAATTCGGCCACCCAACCTGCGCGTTTCAACTCGGTCGAGACGGCAGCCGGTTTCGGCGCGCCGTGCATGGCGCCAACTGCCGGACCTCGCTTTGTCTTGCCTTGCGCCCGGCCCCGCAGGTGCAGCAGGGCTGCATCGTACTCGCGCGCGGCCTCGGGCGAGCTGAACCGCGGCCGGTCACGGCGCGGCCGGTGCGCGAGGCAGTTCCGGGCAATCCATTTGGTGCCGGGAACAATCGTCAGGGCGAAGGGATCGCCGCACGTGGCACAGAGGCCGACGATCTGGTAGAGCGTCGTTTCCTCCCCGGTGCGACGGCTGACATACGGCACGGCGTCGAACACCGCATAGCGGTGCACGTGGCCGCCGCGACCGGACTCCTCGATGATCGCGCCGATGTAGAGGTGCCGGTTCACCGCCCCACTCCTTGCATCACGCCCTTGGCGAACGCGTTCCGCTGCCGTGTGATCTCATCCAGCACGACGCGCTTGAGGGCGCCGATGTCGCCCCACTGGCCGGCCGCCTTCGCGGTCGCAACGACGTTCGCGTTGCTGGTCCGGTCGATAATGTGGGCGATCTGTCGAACCTCGGGCAGCGTCGTGGCGGCCTCGGCGCGCTCGATCTCCGTGTGGAACACCCGGAGCTGCTGGTTGGCGTGGCTGAGTTGCTGGTAGCGCATGTTCTCCGGCGTTGGCGCGATCTCGTTCGCCACGCCGGTGTCGCCCGACTTCATCATGAGCGTGAGCGTACGTCGCGCCTCGGTGGCCGCCGTGATCGCGTCGTACAGGTCGGTGAGCCAGTGCGTAGTGCGCGCTGGCGCGCCTTCGTAGAACCGGCGGATGACTGGATACTGGTCGACCCGCAGACCGGGCCGCGAGTCGGTCAGGAAGGCGTCGGAAAGCGTGAGGCCGTACGTCGCCCACGTGTTGAAGTAGCCGCGCAGTAGCGCCTCGGCCATGGCCGGCGAGATTTGCAGCCCTGACGGAAGGTGGCGTTCGGCCTTCCCGAACTCGCGCAATATCTGAGGCGTGTTGACGCCGGCGCGCGCCCAGGGCTGGAGCTCTTGCATCGCCTGCGTCTCGATGGGGCGCCCCGTGAACGTGTTCTTGTTCGCGGCCACCTCGTACAGAGGCGCGACCGACCTGCGGGAGGATGCCCAGGTTCTCGACGTTCCACAGAATTTGCAGCACATGAGCGCCAAGGTCGGGCTGGTGATCGAGCAGAGACGCCATGGTGCGCTCGGCGATCGAGGCTAGCGCTCCGATTTCCCACAGCTTTGGATATCTCAGGTGGATGTAGCGCTCATCCGGCGGCGTGTTTTCGTCGGTGCCCGGCCGCGGGATGAAAAAATGCCAATATGCGTCGCGATCCCAGTCCGCCAAATCCTGATACTGCGGATTGTTCCGGTTGAGCCCGTAGAGCGCCATCGAGGCCATCGCCATCAGCGCCGTTTTGGCAGCGATGGCTCCGCGGTTCGGGTCGTGCGCGAGGCCGCGATAGAGCCGGTCTAGGCCGTTCACGCCAGCCTTTAGGAACACCACAGTTTCATACATGAACCCGAGGGCGGCGCTGTC
>CAWGHZ010000007.1:0-1526333 GCA_963822575.1 uncultured Alphaproteobacteria bacterium
TCGCGATCAAGGAGAAACCAAGCGTCATCATTGTCGAAAAGTTTATTCCGAATGGAGACGCAAGATACCTTCTGCATCGATTGCGTAGCGCGCCAGAGACGGCGCACATTCCCGTAATCGTGCTTGGTCGACGCGTTATCGATGCCATAGACCAAGAGGGCCTAGAGCATGAGATCAGCGGTTTTCCGGGAGCCGCGCGGGTTTTGAGCAAGCCGATCGATACCGGGGAGATTGTCGGAACAATTCAACATTTCTGCGGTTTTGCCAAGACGCCCGTGAATGTTGCGCCGCGAACACGCGCGCCAGCACAGGACATCATGGCTTCGCCCGCATGACATCGCGTTACAGCGTTCTAACTTGCGCCCGTTTCATGGGCCTTTAGGCGCGTGACAGGCGTTCCCGGTGCGTGCAATTCAGAACAGCGCAACCCTGACCGCAGGGGTATCAAATGACCATCGGTTATAAGATCATTCAGCGTGACACACGCGCAAATAATACGATGCCAAACTAGGCCGCACAGCTTGAGGTTTGCAACATGAAATCACTTGTCATCAAGCGATCTGTCGTCATCGCCGGACATAAGACCAGCGTCAGTCTGGAAGGTCCATTTGGAGCGGGTTGAAAGAGATTGCACACGGCAGTCACATGACCTTGTCGAACATGGTGGGGGAGATTGATCAGCACCGTGTTCCACGGCAACTGATCTGCCCCCTTTGAAGTGGTCCTCCCTGAGGTATGTTTTTGCCAGAGGAGGATATGGAGATGGGCAGGAAGAGGCATACGGCAGAAGAGATCGTTTCGAAGCTTCGGCAAGTTGATGTGCTCACAGCACAGGGCCACGCGGTGGCGGATGCGATCCGCACGATCGGTGTGACGGAAGTGACGTATTACCGCTGGCGAAACGAGTACGGTGGGCTTAAGGGCGATCAGATCAAGCGGCTGAAGGAGTTGGAGACCGAGAATAGCCGGCTACGCCGAGCGGTCTCTGATCTGACCCTCGACAAGCTCATTCTGGCCGAGGCCGCCAAGGGAAACTTCTAGGCCCCGCACGCCGTCGTGCGTGTGTGGATCATGTGAAGGCCGAGCTTGGAATCTCCGAGCGGCGTGCCTGCCAGGTTCTGCGACAGCATCGATCCACACAACGCAAGGCTCCCAAGACGCCTGATGATGAGGCAGCTTTAACGGCCGACATCATCGCTCTCGCCCGTCAATACGGCCGCTATGGCTACCGCCGGATCACGGCGTTGCTGCGTGAGGCCGGATGGGCGGTGAACAAGAAGCGCGTCGAACGGATCTGGCGGTGTGAGGGGCTAAAGGTCCCACAAAAGCAGCCTAAACGTAGCCGTCTTTGGCTCAACGATGGATCATGCATCCGGCTTTGGCCGGAGCGTCCCAATCATGTGTGGTCCTACGACTTCGTCACGGATCGCAGTCATGATGGAAGAGCCTTCCGCATGCTGTGCGTGATCGATGAGTTCACGCGTGAGAGCCTTGCCATCCGGGTTGCGCGCAAGCTCAAGGCCACCGATGTCATTGATGTCCTCGCCGATCTCTTCATCCTGCGCGGCATTCCGGCACACATCCGATCCGACAACGGCCCGGAGTTCGTGGCGACGGCACTTCGGGAGTGGATCGCTGCCGTCGGAGCCAAGACCGCCTACATCGAACCCGGCAGCCCTTGGGAGAACGGCTATATCGAATCCTTCAACGGAAAGCTGCGTGATGAACTGCTCAACGGAGAGATCTTCTACACGCTCAACGAAGCCAGGATCGTGATCGAAGCCTGGAGACGCCACTACAACACTGTGCGGCCTCACTCATCGCTGGGATACCGACCGCCAGCGCCTGAGGTCATCGCATGGCCAACAGCCAAACAGGTGGCGTTCATGCCAGCACCAAACTAACATTCAACCCGGACCACTCAGTGGGGGCCGGTCAGCACCATACCGGGCGCGCGTAACCTGACACTTGAAAGTCTCGGTGCCACGATAAAAAAAATGATGTCAGGCGAGTTGAAGGATCCTCCGCTGCCGCTTGATGATTTCAATCGGCGGCTCGTGCTGGTCGGGGGCGATGGATCGCAAGCGCGCAAGTTGGCCGATGCAATGAGCACGCGGCCTTGGCACAACGTCGCCTACTTTTCGGGACCGTTCGAGACGCTCGCCGCTGCGCTAGGCAAGTAGTCGCCAAGTCTCCCAAACGATGTCGATGTCCGGTCCTGGCAACAGGGCCGGACGATCCAGTGAGGTCGGCTCATGGCACTTAACGGACATTCGCGGTAGCGCAACAATTTGTCCGTTATTGGGAACAGCGAACATACTGCACGGCGTGTTTTATGAGTAGCGTTTGGTGGTTTTACCTTGTCACCTTGCTGTTTCGGCTACCGGTTGCGGGATCGCGTTTATTTTCGTTACTCAAAAGTTAACGCAGGGTTTTCGGGTCCTACAAAATTTTGGCTCACCTCTTCGCGCGCGCAAAGGCCCCCGGCCTGTCCATGGTGGGGGTGGGGTCGTCGAGCGCGTCGCGCCTGCTTCGCGCTAGTTTTGTCCGGCCCGACAGGTCGTAGAAGAGCGTTTTCTACGAACAGTCGTCAGCACGGAAGGGCGAAACCCATGGCCAAGTCGCACCTCAAGCTGGTCACGCCAGCCACCGTAAATCGAACAGTCACCCCCAAGCGGCGCCCAACGCCGACCTGCGGACCCGCGAGTATCTGACCGAGGCCGAGGTCGAGCGGCTGATGAAAGCGGCCAAGGGCAACCGCTGGGGCCACCGGGACGCCACCATGATCCTGGTGGCCTACCGGCACGGCCTGCGGGCCTCCGAGCTGGTGGACCTGCGCTGGGATCAGGTGGAGTTCAGCGACGGCCACCCTGCACGTCCGCAGGGTCAAGCAGGGCACGCCCAAGCACCCATCCGATCCTCGGGGACGAACTGCGCGCGCTGCGGCGGCTCCAGCGCGAGCAGGAGCCCAAGTCGCCCTTCGTGTTCACCTCGGAGCGCGGAGCACCGTTCAGCACCGCAGGGTTCGCCCGCATGGTCGAGCGGGCGGGCAGGGAGGCCAAGCTGGCCTTCAAGGCGCACCCGCACATGCTCAGGCACGCCTGTGGCTATGCGCTGGCCAACAAGGGCCACGATACGCGGGCGCTGCAAGCCTATCTCGGTCACCGGAACATCCAGCACACGGTGCGGTACACCGAGCTGTCGCCGACGCGGTTCAAGGATTTCTGGAAAGAATGAATTGGGTATGGAGCACTGTTCGTTGCCAAGACCTCCGGTTGACAGGAGATATAGAAAGGGGGGCGCGCCGATAGGGGCGTGCGTCGTTAACAAGTGGCCCGCAAGGGTAGACGAATGCCATGAAGCATGGCCCGCAAAACATTCTTCCGCTGTCCCTTCCTCCGCGCGGGCTTTCGCGCGAGCAAGCGGCTGCCTACGTCGGGATTTCTCCATCTTTGTTCGACATGCTGGTCAAGGACGGCAGGATGCCGGGACCCAAGCGCATCAATTCGCGAGTGGTTTGGGATAAGTTGAAGCTGGATGCGGCATTTGAGGCAATGGCTGAAACGAATGATGGCAGCACCAACGACAAATGGAAAGCGGCCGTATAAGGGAGGCGCCTGATATGCCACAAAGGTTACCGCCCGGATGCATCGAAGATCGTGATCGACACGGCAATATTCGCATCTACTACAGGGCAAAAGACAGACTTAAGGTCCGCGTTCGCGGCACGCCGTGGACGCCGGAATTTATGGCCGCTTGGAGGCGCGAAAACCAGGCCGAGAACTGTGCTCAAGCGGGATTACGCCAGGTACATGGCGATGGCTGTGTATAAAGTATTTTGCTGAATGCGCTGGATTCTAACTGCGCTTGACCACGTACTCAGACGGGTGCGGCGTCGCAATATTATGCGAGGCGACATGCAATGAACCGATAGCTCCCGGCTCATCAAGATTTTTTCGGAGACATGCCTCTTACCCGCATGACGGAGGATGCCGTTGAAGTGCTGCGCGACCGCAAACTCGCAAACTCCCAAGCGGCCAACGCTAGCCTTAAAGCGATACGGCAAGTGTTCAAATTTGGCGTCCAAAAAAAACTCACGCCAAGCAATCCGGCACGCGAAGTCGAATACTTTAAGTCCGGGTCGGCAGGTTTCTACACTTGGCTGCCCGAAGAAGTGCGGCAGTTCGAAGTGCGCCATCCGGTCGGGAGTAAAGCGCGGCTTGCGCTGGCCCTGATGTTATTCACCGGCCAACGCCGCTCTGACATAATTCGGTTCGGCAAACAGCACGCGAAAGATGGCAGACTCGCTTTCACACAATACAAAGGGCGCAACCGGAAACCCAAACGGCTCACGCTGCCGATCCTGCCCGCTTTGCAAAAGATCATTGATGCCACGCCATGTGGTGATCTCACATTTCTCGTGAACGAGTGGGGTCGCCCCTTCACCGATGCGGGCTTCGGGAATTGGTTCCGTGATAGGTGCGTTCAAGCCGGCGTTCCCGGTCGTGCTCATGGCTTGCGAAAGGCGGGCGCGACAATCGCGGCCAACAACGGTGCAACCTCACGGCAACTCATGGCGATCTTCGGTTGGGACACCTTGAAGGAGGCAGAACGCTACACCCGCGGTGCCGATCAGTTGCGGTTAGCCGAAGCGCGATGCACATGTTGGAAGCGCCAGAACAAAATGGCACAGAACCGTGTCCCACCGAAGTGCCGGGTGGGACTTTTTCAGCAAAAATCTGAGTGAAATCAATATTGAAATTTGGTGGTGGTGCCCAGGGGCGGAATCGAACCACCGACACCATGATTTTCAATCATGTGCTCTACCAACTGAGCTACCTGGGCGGCCGGACCCGCTTTTGAGGCGGGGCAAGCGAAGTGCCGCGCGTTATAAAGGCCTCCTTTCGCACTGTCCAGAACGGGTCGCCGCGCTCAGGCTGTGGCGCCGACGGCGGCGCGGAACCGTTCTTTCAGCGCCACACCGTCGCGTAAGGGCAGCACCCGCGGCGGCTCCTCCGCCGCGATCAGCACGCGGGCAAACAGGGTCTCGCGCAAGGTCCTCAGCCGCCCGGCCAGGTCGCGCAATCCGGCCTCGTCGCGCACATCGAGACACGGCCCGATGCCGCAGGATTTGGCGACGCCGATAAGATCGACGCCGCCTTGCGTATGGCTCGGCTGCATGCCGGTCTCGCCGTAGACGCCGTTGTCGAACACGACGATGGCGAGATTTGCCGGACGCTGGATGCCGATAGTGGCGAGCGAGCCCATGCCCATCAACATTTCGCCGTCGCCGGTGATCACGGCAACACGCCGCTGCGGCTGCGCCAGCGCCAGACCAAGCCCAATCATGGCGGCGCCGCCCATGGCGCCCCACAAATAGAAATTGCGGTCGTCGTCGCCGAGCGCGGCCAAGTCCCAGGTCGTCGAGCCAAGACCGGGCACCACCAGCAGGTCCTTCGGCCGCTCGGCCAGCAGCATGGCCATGGCGGCACGGCGTTCAAGTGCCGTTTCCGTCATTTGGTCCACACTTTCTTGCCGATCAATTGCTGCGACAGCAGCACGGCGGCAATGCGCTCATCGCCGAAAGCCTGCTGCACGGCGCGCTCGGCCGCGCCTTCGACCTCGTCCGGCTTGAGCGCGCGATAGACTTGCGCCTCGCACAATTTGAGAACCGGTTCGACGATCGATCCCATCGGCTGCTGCCAGGGATTGAACTCCTCCCATTCGCCGCGCATGGTGATGAACATCAACAGCGGAAAGCGGCAGGTGCGCGCCAGCGAGAGCATGTTGATGCAGTTGCCGAGCCCGCTCGACTGCATCAAGAGCGCTGCGCGTTCGCCGCCCAGCCAGGCGCCGGCGGCGAGTGCCACGCCTTCTTCTTCGGTTGTAAGCACGACATCGCGGATATCGCTGTCGGCGCGGCAGCGCTCGATCAGCCGCGAATGGCCGGCATCGGGCACATAGCCGACTTGGGCGACGCCGGCGCGCTTGAGCGTCGCGAACAACTGGTCCGGCCAATCGACGATCGGCGCGTTCATGGGCGCTCGTCCGCGTCGTTCTCGGCCGGCCGTTCGCCGTCTTCGTCTTCTTCCTCTTTCACCGGGACTGCATAGACACCGGACAGCCAGCGATTGAGATCGATATCGGCGCAGCGCTTGGAGCAGAACGGCTTGAATGCCGCATCCACCGGTTTGCCGCACAGGGGGCAGCTCCCGCCCGCGGAAATTTTTCGATCCACTTCGTTCATGCTTTTTCCTTACGCATGATCTTTTCCGAAAACCGGTTCCCACTTTTCGGGATCATGCGCTACTTCCACAGCGCGAAACCCATGCCGCAGCCGGTGCCGGCGGCCGAACGATAGCACGGGATGTATTCCTGCCACTCATTCTTCAAGTGCGCCGCGGCGCCGGCGACCGTGATCCAGTTGCGGATCTCCGACGAGCCGGAATTGAGCTTCTCGACGGGAATCGACGCCAGCGCGGCACCGTCATTGCGCTGGCAGGCTGCAAGCACGCCGCGGTCGAGCTCTTCGTCGACGGTGAAGTGGCTCAAGCCGCCGGAGGCGAGAATGCCGACGCGCGCTTCGCCCGGCGCGCAGCGCACGGCGGCACGGATCGCCTGGCCCAGCTCATAGCAGCGCCTGGGCCGCGGCTGGTTGGGCGGAAAATAAGTGTTGAGCGCCACCGGCACGATGGGGATCACGTGGTCGGTCATCATCCGCACGTGCACGAATCCGAAGGCATGGCCCTCCCCGTGCTCCTTGGCGAGGTGCTTGGATTGGCTGACGTCGAAGCCCTGCTCCATCAACTGCTCGATCAGATGCAGGCCAAGCCGCGAATCGACCGGGTATTCGCGCGTTTGCTCAGCCGCGTGGAACTGTGATCGCGCCTTGCGCCAGAAGGCCGGCGCGTCCTCGTCCATATGCAGCGGATTGTTTTCAATTTTGTCGCCCCAATAGATCAAAATCGCCGGCATGTTGTCGTCGAAGAATTGTTCATGCTGGTCGTCGCCGACGATGATCAGCGCGTCGAGCCTCGCCGCTGCCAGATCGCGCGCCAGCCTGGCGATGTTCGCGGTGCAACGCGCCGCACGCTCTTCCAGCACCTGCGGCTCGATCTGCGCCTTGATCGACGGATCGGCCTTGGCAAGCAACTCGCCATAGGTGCAAGGCTTGCCGTTCTTGTCGATTAGCTTGCGGCCCGAGGCGTCGATGGCGGCATGCTTGGCATAATCCTCGGCCGGGCTGTTGAGCAGCGGTGAGTGCGAGGTTCCAATCGCGAGCACAATGTCGGCCATTCTTAACTCACTCTATTTGTTGCTCACCGTGCGGCCCGCATCCAACGCGCGCAGCTCGGTTTTCAGGATCTTGCCGTAATTGTTCTTCGGCAGGCAGTCGACAAAAACATAATCCTTCGGCCGTTTAAAGCGCGCAATGCGGGCAAGACAAAGTGCGTCCAGCTCCGCTGCACTCGTCTCGCCGACCACATAGGCCACCACCACCTCGCCCCATTCGCGGTCCGGCCGGCCGATCACCGAGACCTCGCGCACCGAACCGTGGGTGAGCAGCACTTCCTCGACTTCGCGCGGATAGATGTTGGAGCCGCCGGAGATGATCAGATCCTTGGAGCGGTCCTTGAGATGCAGATAGCCCTCTTGGTCGAAGGCCCCGACGTCGCCGGTGTGCAGCCAGCCGCCGCGCAAGCTGGCCGCGCTCGCCTCCGGGTTTTGCCAATAACCCGCCATGACCACGCCACGGCAGAGGATTTCGCCGCTCTCGCCGGCGGCCAGCGGCCGATCCTCGCCGTCGGCCACCATGACCTCGGTGCAGGCGTAAGGTTTGCCGGCGGAACCGAGGCGCTCGCGCCAGCGCGAATGTTTGCGGTCGGCGATGTCTTCTTTCGACAATGTCGAGATGGTCATCGGCGCTTCGCCCTGGCCATAAATCTGCGCCAGCCGCGGGCCGAACCGGTCGAGCGCCAAGAGCGCATCCTCGACATACATCGGCGCGCCGCCCCAGATCAGCGTACGGATATTCCCGGCGTTGCAGTCGGCCGGACAGGCGACCAGGCGCTTGATCATGGTCGGCGCCGCGAACATGGAAACGCGCGGCCAAAAATTAAACAGCGCCGCGATCTCCTCGGGCTCGAAGGCGCCGCTTTCCGGCACCACCTGCACGCCGAGCCGCGCGACATGCGGCATGATGTAGATGCCGGAGCCGTGGCTCATGGGCGCGGCGTGCAGGATGGCGTCGCCCGGCATCGCGGGATCGACCTCCGCCGCGTAGGCCTGGCTCGCCATCATCAGATTGTCATGCGTGAGCATGGCACCTTTCGGCTTGCCGGTGGTGCCCGAGGTGTAGAACAGCCAAGCGAGATCGTCCGGTTCGCGCGGCACCATCGAAATCGGATCGGCGTTAAACAGCGCTTCGTAGTCCGCGCCGCCGACCGTGATCAGGCGCTCAAGGCTCTTCGGCGCATGCGCCGCGATCTCGCTGTCGATGCCGGCCGAGGCGAAACAAACCCGCGCGCCCGATTGCTCCAGGATGTAGCCGAGCTCGGCGCCGTGCAGCTTGGCATTGGCTGGCACCGCGGCACAGCCGGCATGCCAGACGCCGTAGAGCATTTCGAGATAATGGTGTGAATTCTTGGCGGCGATGGCGACGCGCTCGCCAGGCTTTAGCTTGAGCCGATCGCGCAATGCGCCGGCTAGACGCGCGGCCCGTTCCGCCAATTCGCCGTAGGTCGCAACGACGCGCGTACCTGTCGCCGCCGCCGGCCAGTCCGCGTGGCTCAAGCCTGAACGATAAAGCCACGACGCGATGTTCATGCGGGTCCCCGCACGGGCAGCCTACATGGCATTGAGCCAGCCGAAGCGGATCGGGAAGCCCTCGCCGCCGAGCAGGCTCATGGTCTCGTAGAGCGGCAGGCCCACCACGCTCGAATACGAGCCGACGATCTTGACGATGAAGGTGCCGGCAATGCCCTGCGCCGCGTAGCCGCCGGCCTTGCCGCGCCACTCGCCGGAGGCGAGATAGGCTTCGATGTCCTCGTCCGACAGCCGCTTGAAGCGCACGCGCGTTTCAACCAAGCGCTGGCGGAAGGCTTCCTTCGGCGTGACCAGACAGATCGAGGTGTGGACCCGGTGGCTGCGGCCCGAGAGCAGGCGCAGGCAGCGCGTTGCCTCGTCGAGCAGTTCGGCCTTTGGCAAAATGCGGCGGCCGACCGCCACCACCGTATCGGCGGCGAGAATATAGGCGCCACGCAATTCGTCCTCGAGCTTGATGCTTTCCAGCGCCGCTTCCGCCTTGCTGCGCGCCAGCCGGTTGGCATAGGCGCGCGGAATTTCGCCGCGGCGCGGGGTCTCATCGATATCGACAGGCTTGAGGGCGTCCGGCTCAATGCCGACTTGGTTGACCAAGGCGAGCCGGCGCGGCGAGCCGGAAGCCAGTACGAATTTGGGCCGACCGATCATGACTGCCGCATCGAAGGAGACGCCAAAGGGCTATGACTGAGGGGCACGAAAACCGAACATTGACCGAACATCGCGTGTCACTAGCGGAACCCGCAGCTTTTCACAACTGAGCCATGTTGCCGCCGGATTGGCGGCGCCGCCCCGCGCCGACAACAGTAAAATCGATTGCAGCGGCCGCGGTAAGTAATCGTTCACGAATACTCGCCTAAATTGAATGCCAAGCGCCTGCCATCTATACCATCGCCGGGCGATCAGCGACACGGAGCGAGCTAGATGCGGCGCGTTCTCGTCATCGATGACGATAAATTGGTGCGCGAGATGGCCCGGATCCTGTTGAGTGGCCAGGGCTACGACGTCGTGCTCGCCAAGGACGGCGCGGCGGGAATCGAAGCGGCGCGATCGGGCCATTTCGACGCCGTTATCGTCGATCTTTTCATGCCGGACATCAACGGCTTCAAAGTGATGGGGACGATTCGCCAGTCGAAGCCAAACATGCCGATGATCGCCGCGTCGGGCTTCATGTTCGACGGCACTTGCCCGCCGATGCCGAATTTCGAAACGATGGCGGCAGAAGCCGGCGCCGTGGCAACGCTTTACAAGCCGTTCCGCCCGGCCGCGCTGTTGCAAGTCGTCAAACAGGCGCTCAGCAAAGCCGCCGCCTGAGCACAGTCCAAGCCAAGACTATTCGTTGCCCGCGCCCTGCCGGCCGAAGCGTTCGCGAATATGCGCCATCAACTGATCGCGAACCTCCCGATAGGCATCGAGCCGTTGCTCGCGGTTGCCTTCCGCCGCCGTCGGATCGGCGGTCGGCCAATATTCCACTTCGGCGGCATTGGTTCGGCTGAGCTCAAGCGCCTTGTGGTGCGCGGGTGGCGCCAAGGTCACGATCAGATCGAAGTTTAGTCCTTCCAGCTCGTCCAATTCTTCGAAAGTGATCGGCTTGTGGCGGGCGATGTCGATGCCGATCTCGTCCATGACGGCAACCGCAAAGGGATCGAGTTCGCCGCTCTGCACGCCGGCAGAACCGACATAGACCGACTTTCCGAACAGCTCACGAAACAAGCCAGCCGCCATCGGCGAGCGCACCGCGTTCATCCCGCAGGCAAACAACACCGCCTGCGGGCGCGAAGAACGCTCTGGCGCGGCCAAGTCTTATTCTCCGCTCGTCCCCGCGGAAGCGGGGACCCAGTGCTGATATGCGAGGTCCGCCATTGCGGCTCTGGAATCCCGCTTGCGCGGGAATGAACGGTGGGTGGAACTCACCATTGTCTACCCTTTCCAGTGCAGCACGCAGATCAACGTGAACAGGCGGCGGGCGGTGTCGTGATCCACTTTCACCTTGTTTTTGAGCCGTTCCATGAGAACGCGTGAACCGTCATCGTGGGTGGCGCGCCGGCCCATGTCGAGCGCCTCGATCTTGTCGGGCGTCGCCGTGCGGATCGCCTGATAATAGCTGTCGCAGATGGTGTAGTAGTCCTTGACGATCCGGCGCAGCGGCGAGAGCGAAAACAGATGCGCGACGATCGGCTTACCGTCTTGCTGGCGGATGTCGAACACCAGGCGGCTGCCGGTGATGGAGAGATGCAACGCGAAAGGGCCGTTGTCTTCGTGGCCGATCGGCGCGAACGTGTTTTGTTCGAGCAGGTCGTAGATCGCGACTTCGCGCTCGTGTTCGACGTCCGGATTGGAGCGGCCGATCAATTCCTCGTCGAGGGTGACGGAAACGAGGCGCTGCTTCATCGCAGCCGGCGGTGCTTTGGCCGACGTCATCTCTGGTTGAGGCGAATGGCGACCGAGCGGGCATGCGCGGCAAGACCTTCCGCTTCGCCGAGCGCGATGGCCGGGGGGCCAAGCGCGCGCAACTGCTCGGGACCGCATTTGAGCAGCGAGGTGCGCTTCATGAAATCGAGCACGCCTAACCCTGAAGAGAAACGCGCCGAGCGCGCGGTCGGCAACACATGGTTGGAGCCGGCGACGTAATCGCCGATCGCTTCCGGCGTATGCGTGCCGATGAAGATGGCGCCGGCATTGCGAATGCGGCGGGCCAATTTCTCCGCGTCGGCGGCGGCGATCTCCAGATGCTCGGGCGCCAGCCTGTCGACCAGCGCGATGGCGTCGTCGAGCTTGGCGACCGTGATGATGGCGCCGAAATCGCGCCACGAGGCGCCGGCGATTTTCGCGCGCGGCAATGTCTTGAGTTGCGCGTCCACCGCCTTCTCGACTTGCGCGGCGAGCCCGGCGTCGTCGGTGATCAGGATCGACTGCGCGTTTGTATCGTGCTCGGCCTGCGCCAAGAGGTCGGCGGCGATCCAATCGGCATTGCCGGTCTTGTCGGCGAGAATGAGCACTTCGGACGGGCCGGCGATCATGTCGATGCCGACCAGGCCGAACACTTGCCGTTTCGCCGCCGACACATAGGCATTGCCGGGACCGACAATCTTGGCGACCGGCGCAATGGTCTCGGTGCCATAGGCGAGCGCCGCCACCGCCTGCGCGCCGCCGATGCGGTAGATTTCGTCGATACCGGCAAGCTTGGCCGCCGCCAGCACCAGCGGCGACAATTTTCCGTCGGGCGCCGGCACCACCATCACCAATCGGGTGCAGCCGGCGACTTTGGCCGGCACCGCGTTCATCAGCACCGACGACGGATAGGCCGCGGTGCCGCCCGGCACATAGAGCCCGACCGCTTCGATCGCGGTCCAGCGCCACCCCATCTCGACGCCGAGCGCATCGGTGAAATGCTGATCGGCCGGCTTTTGCCGCTGGTGGTAGGCCTCGATGCGCTCGCGCGCGAGTTCGAGCGCCGCCAGCGCGCGCGGCTCGCACGTCTTCGCCGCCGCCTCGATCTCGGCGGAGGAGACGCGCATGCTGGTTTTGGCGAGATCGAGCCGGTCGAATTGCAGCGTCAACTGCAACAGCGCCCGGTCGCCATAGGCTTTCACCTCGGCAAGGATATGGCGCACGCTTTCTTCCACGTCCTCGGCCGCCTCGCGCTTGACGCCGAGGAAGTCGCTAAAACGCCTGGAAAAATCGGCGTCGCTATCGTCGAGGCGGAGGGGCATGGCCTGTTCCCGCCGGGGCGCGCCCGGCCCAAGGTCAATGGCGCGCGGGCGCGGGCGCGTCAACCTCGGCGCGATCAGGCGCTTTCCGACTTGGTGCTTTCAGACTTGGCGGACGGGACTTCGTCGATCGTGACATGGGCCGGGCAGGCAACGGCGGTCCAGGTCGGCCCCAGATCGGCCAGTTCCGCCTCCAGACATTCGACCTCCAGGCGCAGCGCGGCGCCGCCGGAAAAGATCAGCGTCACCACGCCGGACGGCGCCTGGGTTTCGGCAAATTCGACCGTCAGCAAGTTGAGCACGCCGTCCTTGCCGGCCGGGTTCACGTCGCGGCATTTGCAGGACTGAACGCGCTCGAAGCGCAGCGCCGCCCGCCGCCGGCGGTATTGCGGATCGCCGCTTTGCGCGGCTTCCCAGTCGAAGCGGTTGACCGCGACCACCAGGCGCTTGTCCTGCGGCCGCCAGATCACGTCGGCGACCTTGACGACGGCATCCTGCAAATGGGTGGAAACAACCTCCAGATCCTCTTCGTCGAGGACGACGAATTTCAGCAGATCCATGGCCGTGCTCCCGTCCCGCCGTAATTAGGCAAGCGTCCCTGCCCGCGCAAGATGGGTGTTGCGCCGCATGCCCAAAGCATTCGTCACGGCCGGGCATAGCCGTTCTAAGAACGGCGTTCTTTCAGAACGCCTATGTCCCGGCCATCCACGCCTTTTGCCTCTTGACTGGGAAGTAAGGCGTGGATGCCCGGCATAAAGCCGGGCATGACAAGGAACTCGGAACGCGGTTCGGTTTATTGGAAGGCAGGCTCCAGCCCAGCGGCCACCCAGCGCGCGGCGTTGGCGGGATCGGTGAGCGCGCGCAGCAAGGAAGCCGCCGCCTCGCGCGACGGGCTGGCCGCCGGAATCGCCGCCGTATAGGTGTTGGCGTTGTAAAGATCGCCCGGCAGCGGGCCGATAACGGTCACCCCTTTGACGGTCAGAATCTCGCTGATGAAGGTGGTGCCGATGTCGGCGCGGCCGTCGGCGATCGCCTGCGCCACCTCATAGCCGCGCTTGCCCAGCACCGCCTTCTTGTTGATTTCTTCGGCGATGCCGAGCTTTTGCAGCAGCGCTGCGAAGAAATTGCCCGACGACCCGCCGGCCTTGGGGTCGGTATAGGAAACACTGCGCGCATTGAGCAGCGTCTGTTTGAAGGCTTCGGGCGTGGAGATATCCGGCGCCTTTGCGCCCTCCTTCACCGCCACGCCCGTGACCGAGCGGGCAAGATCCGTGCGGCTGCCGGGGACAAAGGCGCCGGTCTTGTCGAGCGCTTCCACGACCGAGGCCGACACGATCAACAGGTCGGGGATTTCGCCGCCCTCGAAGCGGGCGCGCAACGCGCCGGCGGTGCCGAAGTTGAGATCGAGCCTGTGCCCGGTTGCGCGCTCGAACTCGGCGCCGAGCGCGGTCACCATCGATTCTACGGCGCCGGCGCTCATGACTTTGATCGTGGCCATTTGTCCCCTTCCCCGTCGGTTCGCTGTCATTGCCGGGCTTGACCCGGCAATCCATGAGGCTGCGTGGCAATGTAGGTCTTACGTAAGGTTCTAATATGCTGAAGCTCATCATGGATGCCCGGGTCAAGCCCGGGCATGACGCCTGGTGTGTGTCGCGTGAGCCATTTCAATCTTTGGGCGCGTCAATCTTTAGGCGCGCGTCATCGCCCGTATTCTTTGTCAGGCGCCGGGGACGCCTGTATTTCCAAATCCGCCGCTCCCGAATAAGTACCGAGGGCGCGCGGGACGCCAAGGGTCCAGGGCGCACTCAAGTCTACGCAGAGTGCGCAAACTGAAAGTGCTCGGACCCACGGGCCTCGACGCCTCGCGACATCGAGGCTTGTCGAAGTCCGTTAATGCCGCAAGTCCGCCAAACCCAAGGCGTCCCGCGCGCGGTGTTTATAGGTTTGCTCCGCAGCGCCCCCGGTGGACTGACCGTTTCAGGCGACCCTCCTTACGGAGGCCCGCCTATCCACCGCTCTAGGCCCAAACGGTTGCTCGGCGCTTCTGACCGTGCCGGTCACCGTCGTCGGTGGGGCCCGGCGACGCGCGGCTGGCGCGCCCGGACGCTGCGGCTTGGACCGCCGGGCCGTGGCAAGCGCATCTCCGCTGCCACGTCATTCCCCGGCCACCGCTTCCCGCCTAATGTCCGAGATGCTGCAGACACCCCTCGGTATTGAGGCGGGATGTTGGGAATATAATCCTATTTCAAACGACCGTCAAGCCCCTGCCGCCACCGACCGACCCCGCTACCCGGCCGATAATCCGAGGCAGTAGTATCCGCGGTCCGAAAACTGGGGAATTGCATGAATCTCGTCCTTCGCCGCGGCACCGTGAGCGATGCGGAAGCGTGCGGCCGCGTTGTCTACGAAGCGTTCAAGTCACTGGCGGACCATCACCGCTTCGCGCCCGATTTTCCCTCCGCCGAGATCGCGGCCGAGCTTCTATCGCCCCTACTCAGCCATCCCGGCTTCTACACTGTCGTATGCGAACTCGACGGCCGCATCGTCGGCAGCAATTTTCTCGACGAGCGTTCTAATATTTCCGGTATCGGCCCGATCTCCGTCGATCCCACGATGCAAGAGAGCGGCATCGGCCGCCGGCTCATGCAGGACGTTCTCGATCGCGCTGCCGAGCGCAAGTTTCCCGGCGTGCGTCTGCTGCAAGCCGGCTTCAACAACCGCTCGCTGTGCCTCTACACGATGCTGGGATTTCGCAGCCGCGAGCCAATCTCGATTCTGCAGGGCAAGCCGCTCGACGCCAAAATCCCCGGTTGCGACGTGCGCCCGGCGACCGAAGCCGATGTCGAGGCCTGCAATCGGCTTTGCCGCCGGGTGCACGGTCATGACCGCGGCGGTGAGCTGATCGACGCCATCCACCTGCACACGGCATCGGTGGTCGAGCGCGGCGGCCGCATAACCGGCTATACCAGCGCCATCGCCTTCTCCGGCCACAGCGTTGCCGAGACCAATGCCGACCTCATGGCGTTGATCGCCGCGGCGGCGGAATTTGGCGGTCCCGGCTTTCTCGTGCCGACGCGCAATCACGAGCTGTTGTCATGGTGCCTCGGCAACAGGCTGCGGCTTGTCTACCAGATGACGCTCATGACCATCGGCCTGTACAATGAACCGGCGGGCCCCTGGATGCCGTCCGTGCTGCACTGACTCAAGGGGAAGCGCTATTTCTTGGCCGGTTTTTCTTTTTTCAATTCCGCCAATTCGTGGTGAAGCTTCGCCAACGCGCTTTTAAGCGCTGCAATTTCGGCTTTTTGCACAGCAGCCTCGCGGCGCGCGGCGTCCAGATTGGCACGGGTCTCGCGGCTCTGCTTGTCCAGCGCCTGATGCAAGAACTCCACATTGCTTTGCAAACAGCCGGTGCGCCGCTCCATGGTTTTTTCGGCGGTGCAAACCTCGAGCCCGCGGATGTCCTGGGCGGCCACGGCTGCGGCGAATGCAAACACGGCCAACAGGCACAGGACGAGGCGCATCATGGCCGCAGTCTATATGAGTCGGGGCCACACAGGTCACGCTCCCGGGCGCCTCTGAGTTTCGCCTCCAGGAGCCGCGCATGAGCCAGGCGCGCGGTTGCAGCACGCGTCTATTGCGGCTGCATCCGGTCCGTCGCCGTGAGATAATGCCGGGCATGCGCAACCAGCTGCGCGTCGCTCGGATGATCGACGGTTTCCACGCCCGCGATCAGCTTCATCAGCTTGGGGTCGTGGTGGTCAATGTGCTTGACCAGCTCGGTCTTGGTATTGGCCGGTCCGGTGATGAGCACGGCACCGGCATCGGCGATCGATTGCGCGACGGCGTGCAGAAAATCATGATTCACTGCGGCGCGCCCGCTGCCGATCGAGTTGGCCTTGTGATGGATGTGCTTGGTCGGATGCTCGGGGTGCAGGACGAGCTTGTCGACATCGGTTGGATTGAAATGGAACACCCGCGCCTCGCGATGATCGATCCAGACGACGGCGTGATAGTGATGTTGGTTCATTGAAATGGTTCCTTTTCCGGCGGTCGACTGAGATGCGGACGGTTGGACCCGCCGGCCCGGTCGGACTGTGCCTCAATGGCGATGCGTGTCATTTGATATAGCGCATGGTCCCCAACACGTCGCCGCCGCGATTGATCCGGCATTGGCGCCGGTTTTCCGGCATAATCGGTAAAAAGGCTTATGTTCCGGCGCGGCCGGGGGAGGGACGATGAGCACGCAAACGCAAAGAGTTGCCATGGTGACCGGCGCCGCCCGCGGCATCGGGCTGGCGGCCGCCAAGCGCTTCCTCGCCGAGGGCTGGCGCGTGGCGCTGCTCGACATCGACGGCGAGAACCTCGCGCGCACCTTCGCCGCCTTGGGCAAGCCGGATGTCACCCTCGCGCTGACCTGCGACGTCGCCGACCCGCAAGGCGTGACAAAAGCTTTTGACGCCATCGCGAAGAATTTCGGCCGGCTCGATGCGCTGGTCAACAATGCCGGCATCGCCATCTTCAAACCGATCCTCGACGTCACCTACGAAGACTGGTCGCGCGTGCTGGCGGTCAATCTCACCGGCCCGTTTTTGTGCACGCAAGCCGCGGCGCCGATGATGCGCGATGGCGGCGGCGGCGCGATCGTCAACATCACCTCGATCTCCGGCTTGCGCGCCTCCACGCTGCGCACCGCCTACGGCACCAGCAAAGCGGGTCTCGCGCATCTCACTAAACAGCAAGCCGCCGAGTTGGCCGCGCTCGGCATCCGCGTCAACGCGGTGGCGCCCGGCCCGGTCGACACCGCCATGGCGAAAGCCGTGCACACGCCGGAAATCCGCGCCGATTATCACGACCACATGCCGCTCAACCGCTACGGACTGGAAGACGAACTGGCGGAGGTGATCTTCTTTTTATGCAGCGATCGCGCGAGCTATATCACCGGCCAAGTGCTGGCGGTCGATGGCGGCTTCGATTCCACCGGTATCGGCTTGCCGACGCTGCGACGCGAAGGACGGAACGGGTAGCGGGCGACGTGCGTGCATCGCGCGACGGTCACCGAGTACCGCACGCGCTGCAATTCAATAGTGGAATACCGCCGAACCGGAACCGCGCATGATCGACCACAGCGCAGAATTGATGTACGTGCAGCGAATTGATGGTCGTACGGCGAATTGATGCGCGGGCGAAGCAGACGCCTTGAAGAAAATTGTTCAAAACAAAACTACATGTCCAATATTGCACAGACGCAATATTTGCCTCTGAGCAAAATTATACAGGTAACTTAGTACATGCCGACTGTGTCAATCGGATGATTTATCATGCGCGTGCAGCAATTTATACCTCTTCCGACCAATCCGCAGGACACCTGTCCTGTTTGCGGCGCCAGCACCAAGCTTGCTGAAGTCTTGCCGCACCCCGAACGTCACGGGTTGGAGATTCAAGGTTTCAGCTGCCGAAGCTGCGGGCCGGTAAAATCTGTGGTCGTCAGAAGCCAATTGGCGCGCGATCAGCTCTCTTGAGTTGCCTGGCCGCGCTCGCGCTCATACCGCTCCACGAACTTCGGCGATAACTTGCGCAAGCGTTCCAGGTCGACGCGACCGGAGCGCTGGATATAGCTCATGGCCAATTCGAGCGGCGTCAGCGCCATGTGAGCGGCAAAATTCTCGTACCAGGCGGCGCTGGCCGTGGCGCCGCTGACCAGCTTTTCCACGGCCGGCCGGCGCGCCGCCTCGAAGGCGGGAAGCGCCGCGGCGACGTCGTCACCATGCGCGGCGAGCGCGCGGTCGAGCGCGATGGCGTCTTCCATCGCCAGCCGCGTGCCCGAGCCAATGGAGAAATGCGCGGTGTGCAGCGCGTCGCCGATCAGCACGTATTTGCCGTGCTGCCAGCGGGCGTTCCACACTTGCAGAAAGCGCCGCCAGATCGAGTTGTTGGAGATCAGCCGCGCGCCGCCGAGCGCGTCGGCGAACACCTTTTCGCAAAAGCTCCGCACGTCACCCTCATCCATGCGCTCGAAGCCGGCGCGTGCGAAGGTCGCCTCGTCAGTTTCGACGAGGAAGGTGCTGCGCCGGGGCGCGTAGCGGTAATGATGCGCGTTGAAATCGCCGATCGGGGTGTGGCGGAAGGTCTGCGTCAGCGTGTCGAACGGCTTCGAGGTGCCGAACCAGGCGAAGCGGTTGTTCATCAAAGTGACGCTGGCGCCGAACTCGGGCGCCAAGGTCTGCCGGACCAGCGAGTTGACGCCATCGGCGCCGACCACGAGATCGGCGCCGTCGAAGTCATCAAGCGATCTCACCACCTTGCCGAACTGCGGCTCGACGCCGACCGAGCGCACCCGCTGCTGCAGCAGTTGCAGCAGCGTCAGCCGGCCGATGGCGGAAAAGCCGATACCGTCGATGACGACGCGCTCGTTGCGGTGCACGAGCGTCATGTCGTTCCAGGCTTCCATCTGCGGCACGATCGCCGCAAAGGTTTCCTCGTCGCCCTCGCGCAGGAATTCCAGCGCGCGGTCGGAGAACACCACGCCGAAGCCGAAGGTGGCGTCCGGCGGGTTCTGCTCGACGACGATGACCTCGGCGTCCGGCCGCCGCCGCTTGGTCAGATAGGACAGATAAAGCCCGGCCGGCCCGGCGCCGAGAATGGCAATGCGCATGGCGGACTTCTAGCGCACCGTTCGCCGCCCGTCATGCCCGGCCAACCGGGTCCGGCCTTCGGCCGGCCCGGGTGTAAACTTGGGCCGGGCATCCCGCTTAGGATAGCAAGACCGTGCGTCCCTTATCGAGATGGCCGGGACAAGCCCGGCCATGACGGGATAATGTACTGCCCATGATCGTCCTCGCCATCACGCTTCACATCCTCGGCGCCGTGATCTGGGTCGGCGGCATGTTCGCGGCTTACGTCTGCCTGCGGCCGGCGGCCGGCGTCTTGGAGACACCGCAACGGCTCAAGCTATGGCGCGGCTTCTTCGCCAAATTTTTCCCCTGGGTCTGGGTCAGCGTCGTGCTGCTGCTGGTCACCGGCTACTGGATGCTGGTGACTTATTTTGCCGGCTTCGCCAACGCGCCGCCCTATGTGAATGTGATGCAGGCGCTCGGCTGGGTGATGATCATTCTCTTCGTCGGGCTGTTCCACGGGCCTTGGCTGAAGTTCAAGCGCGCGGTCGACGCCGAGGATTGGCCGCGGCCGGCGCACAACTGAACCTCATCCGCCAGATCATCATGATAAATCTGCCGATCGGGCTCATCGTCGTTATCGTCGGCGGCAGCGGGCGCTATTGGGAGTTTTAGGCGCGAGACGTCAAATCGTCTGATTATATGCGCCGACTTCCGGATGCGTGCGCAGCACGGCGTCGACCGCCTTGAACATGTCGCGCATGCGGCTCTCCGACGCCGGGCTTTCCACCACCACCACCAACTCCGGCTTGTTGGATGAGGCGCGCACCAGGCCCCAGGTGCCGTCCTCGACGGTGACGCGCACGCCGTTGACGGTGACCAGATCGCGGATCGGCTGGCCGGCGACTTTTTCGCCCTTCGCCTGGGCATCCTGGAAGTGTTTCACCACGGCGTCGACCACGCCGTATTTCTTCTCGTCGTCGCAATGCGGCGACATGGTCGGCGAACCCCAGGTCTTGGGCAACGCCTCGCGCAAATCCGCCATGCTCTTTCCCGGATTGCGGTCGAGCATGTCGCAGATCGCCAGCGCCGAGACGAAGCCGTCGTCATAGCCGCGGCCGAATGGCTTGTTGAAGAAATAATGGCCGGACTTCTCGAAGCCGGCGAGCGCGCCCAGTTCGTGCGTGCGGCGCTTCATGTAGGAGTGGCCGGTCTTCCAGTAATCGGCTTTGACTCCATTCTTCAGCAGGACCGGATCGGTGGCATAAAGGCCGGTCGACTTCACGTCGACGACGAAGGTCGCGCCCGGATGCAGGCTTGACATATAACGCGCCAGCATCACGCCCACCTTGTCGGCGAAGATTTCCTCGCCGGTGTCGTCGACGACGCCGCAACGATCGCCGTCGCCGTCGAAGCCGAGACCGACGTCGGCCTTGTGCTTGAGCACGGCATCGCGAATGGCGTGCAGCATCTCGAGGTCTTCGGGATTCGGATTGTATTTCGGAAAGGTGTAATCGAGCTCGCAATCGAGCGGCACCACCTCGCAGCCGACCGCTTCGAGAATCCTGGGCGCGAAGGCACCGGCGGTGCCGTTGCCGCAAGCCGCGATCACCTTCAGCTTGCGCTTGATTTTCGGGCGCTTGGTGAGGTCGGCGATATAGCGCTCGGGGAAATTTTCCACGAATACATACGAGCCGCCGCCGTCGAACTTGAACTTGGCGCCGAGCACGATCTCTTTGAGCCGCGTCATCTCGTCCGGGCCGAAGGTGAGCGGCCGGTTGGCGCCCATCTTCACGCCGGTCCAGCCGTTGTCGTTGTGCGACGCGGTGACCATGGCGACGCAGGGCACGTCGAGGTCGAACTGCGCGAAATAGGCCATCGGCGTGATCGCCAGCCCGATGTCGTGCACCTTGCAGCCGGCCGCCATCAGGCCTGTGACCAGCGCCAGCTTCACCGAGGCCGAATAGCTGCGGAAGTCGTGGCCGGTGACGATCTCCGGCTTGACGCCCATTTCGCGGATCAGCGTGCCCAGCCCCATGCCGAGCGCCTGCACGCCCATCAGGTTGATTTCTTTCTCCAGCAGCCAGCGCGCGTCGTATTCGCGAAAGCCCGTGGGCTTCACCAGCGGCGAGGATTCGTAGGCATAGGTGTTGGGCGTGAGCGAAGGCTTTGGCGTCGGAAACATCAGGTCCTCAAATCGGGGCGTGGGCCGCCTGAATAGCCTAACGCGCGAACCCCGCAAAGCGGTCCTAGAAAACGCCGTCATTCCGGGGCGCGAGCGAAGCTCGCGAACCCGAAATCCATACGCCGCAGCACAGGGGTTATGGATTCCGGGTTCGCACTCTGGCGCGTGCGCCCCGGAATGACAGAATGCCTACTGCTCCAGCACCATGCGGCCGTTGGCGACTTCGTAGCGCTTGAGCCGCGACAGGAAAGAGACGCCGAGCAGGCTTTGCGGCAGCACCTCGTCCGGCAGCACCAGCGCCTGCACGTCGAACACCGTGATATCGCCGATTTCGACGCTGCGCAGCTTGGCGGGCGCGGCCTTGATCGTGCCGTTGGCGGTGGAGACCCGCGCCGTGTAGTCGACGGGCGCCGGCCGGATGCCCGCATGCCCCGCATCGGTTTCGCGCAAAACAACCAGCGAGGCGCCGGTGTCGACCATGAACTTGATGCGCGCGCCGCCCACGCGGGCGTCGGCCTGGAAATGTCCCTGCCGGTCGCTGTCCAGCGTCAGGTTGCGGCCGAAGTTGGCGGGCGCGGCGGACGGTTCGACCACGCGCGCGGCTGCCGCATACTGCTTAGCCGGCGCCGATGCAAAATGGTCGGCGTAGCGCGCGGCATAGGCGCCAGCGGCCAGCAACGCGCAAGCGAGGATAAGAATATTCCGCATCCGGTGGAATCCGTTAATTCGCCAGCCACAGTAGCATGCGCTCGGCCAAAACCGCCTTAACGCGGACGCTGAGGTTGCCGCGCGCTTTTGTGTGTGGTGAGCGGACGGTTAACCGCAAGACAAAAAATCGAACTATTCGCCGCGGCGCTTGGCGCGGCGGGTGGCGGGCGCTTGCAGCGGATCGTCGGGCCAGGGATGGCGCGGATAACGCCCGCGCATCTCAACTTTCACCTCGGCATAGCTGCCGCGCCAGAAGCCGGGCAGATCGCGCGTCACCTGCACCGGACGCTGCGCCGGCGACAAGAGCTCCACCACCAGCGGCACGCGGCCGCCGGCGATGGCCGGATGCTTCGCAAGTCCGAACAATTCCTGCACGCGGATCGACAGCTTCGGCCCCTCCTCCGCCTCGTAGTCGATCGGCACATGCGAACCGGAGGGCGCGGTGAAATGGGTCGGCGCTTCGGCGTCGAGCCGGCGGCGCAGCGCCCATGGCAACAGCGCGTCGAGTGCGGCAGCAAGGTCGTCGGCGCCGATTTGCGACAGTGCGGTCTTGCCGGTGAGGAACGGCGCCAGCCAGTCGCCGGCCGTGCGCACCAGCGCATCGTCGGAGAGATCGGGCCATTCCTCGCCTTCCGCCTTGCGCAGGAACAGCACGCGGTTACGCAATTGCAGCTGCAGCTTGCTCCACGGCAATTTGCCAATGCCGAGCGAGGCGATGCCCTCAGCCAGCAGTTTCGTGCTGTCGCTATTCGGCTCGACCGGCTTGATTTGTTCGGCCAGCACCAAGGCACCGAGCCTGCGTGAGCGGCGCGCGCGCAGCGAAGCCGAGCCGCGATCGAAGGTGACGGCGTCGCGGTCTTCGATTCGATCCGCAAAGCGCGCCTCGATCTCGGCCAGCGCAATCGGCGCCGCCAGCAATATGCGGCTTGCGGCGGCGCTGCCGGTCAATTCCGCAACGCTGAGGAACGGCTCGCGCGCCAGGGCTGAGGCCGCGTCAACCGCGCCGCCGCGGCCATTGGCCAGCAGGAAGGAGCCCGCGCCGCCGCCGCGGCCGCTTTCACGATTCTTGGCGATGCGGTCGGGGTAAGCGAGCGCGAGCATCGCGCCGGGCGATACGTCTTCTTTACCCTCTCCCCTTGTGGGAGAGGGTGGCGAGCGGCGAAGCCGTGAGCCGGGTGAGGGGGAGTCTTCGTTGCTATCCCCCTCACCCGCCCTCGCTTCGCTCGGGCGACCTCTCCCACCGGGGGAGAGGTGAAGAGACGAGACCCACCGCATTGCCATCGCCCGCGCATCCTCGGCGCGGCGCGAGCGGTCGCGGCGGAATTGATCGAGGCGATGACGCAGGTCGGGATCGTCGCCGCCCAAGCCGCGCTCGGTGAGGATGGCGGCGATCGACGCAGCCAAATCGCCGGCCCCTTCGCGCGCGGCATCGACCACCATGCGCGCCAGCCGCGGCGGCAACGGCAGCGCACGTAAGTGTCGGCCTTCATCGGTGATGCGGCCCTGCGCATCGATGGCGCCAAGGTCGCCGAGCAAGGCTTTGGCTTCGGTCAACGCCGCTTGCGGCGGAGAATCGAGGAACGCGAGCTTGCTTGGATCGGCGACGCCCCATTGCGCCAGATCGAGCACGAAGGAAGACAGGTCGGCGGAGAGAATTTCCGGCCGCGTGTAAGGCTCCAGCGATCCGGTCTGCGGCTCGTCCCACAGACGATAACAAACGCCGGGCTCGGTGCGGCCGGCGCGGCCGCGGCGCTGATCGGCGGCGGCGCGCGAGACGCGCACGGTTTCCAGCCGCGTGAGCCCCACATCCGGCTCGTAGCGCGGCACGCGCGATAAGCCGCTGTCGATCACCACGCGCACGCCTTCGATGGTGAGCGAGGTCTCGGCGATCGACGTCGCCAGCACCACCTTGCGCCGGCCGGGCGGCGCCGGCGCAATGGCGCGGTCCTGCTCGCGGGCATCGAGCGCGCCAAAGAGCGCGACGATATCGACGTTGGCGTCGTCGATGCGCTCCTTGAGCAGCGTCTCGGTACGGCGGATTTCGGCGGCGCCCGGCAGGAAGACCAGTGCCGAGCCTGGCTCGGCGCGTAAAGCTCGCGCGACGGCGTCGGCCACTTGGGCTTCGATGCGCGCGCGCGGATCGCGACCGATATAGCGCGTCTCGACCGCAAAGCTGCGGCCTTCGCTCTCGATCACCGACGCCTGGCCGAGCAGCGCGGCGACGCGGGCGCCGTCCAGCGTCGCCGACATCACCAGGATTTTTAGATCCTCGCGCAGGCCCTGCTGCACATCGCGGGCGAGAGCCAATCCGAGATCGGCGTCAAGTGAGCGTTCGTGGAATTCGTCGAACAGCACGGCGGCGACGCCGGCAAGCGAAGGATCGTCCAGCACCAGCCGTGTGAACACGCCTTCGGTGACGACCTCGATGCGCGAGCGCTTTGATATCTTCGAGCCGAAGCGCACGCGCAGGCCGACCGTATCGCCGACCTGCTCGTTAAGCGTTGCGGCCATGCGCGATGCCGCCGCGCGCGCGGCCAGCCGGCGCGGCTCCAGCACCAAAATCTTCTTGTCTTTCGCCCAGGCCTCGTCGAGCAACACCAGCGGCACGCGCGTGGTCTTGCCGGCGCCGGGCGGCGCCACCAGCACGGCGGCGTCGTCGCCGCTGAGCGCCGCGGTCAGCCGCGGCAGCGCGTCGTCGATGGGAAGCGGTTCGGAAAATTCGCGCATGGCGTCGCTTTCACCTCTCCCCGCGTGCGGGGAGAGGTCGACTTCCGAGCGTAGCGAGGAAGTCGGGTGAGGGGGCGCTACCACATACCATGCCCAACGAGACGCCCCCTCACCCGGCTCGCAGCTTACGCTGCTCGCCACCCTCTCCCCGCACGCGGGGAGAGGGAAAGCCCGGTCGGCCCCGGAATGACAGATTAGGGCTTCCGCGCCCGCCCCACGCTCTCATAAACAAAGCCGTAGCGGGTGACCTCTTCCGGCCGGTAAATATTGCGCAAGTCCACCAGCACGGCCTGCGCCATGATCGCCTTCAAGCGGTCGAAATCGAGCGCGCGGAATTCTTCCCATTCGGTCACGATCACCAGCGCCGAGGCGCCCTCGGCGCAGGCATAGGCGTTGGCGCAGAAGGTGACGTTGTCGACGACGCCCTTGGCCTGTTCCATGCCGACCGGGTCGTAGGCGCGCACCTTGGCGCCCATGTCCTGCAGCGCCGTAATCAAAGGGAGTGACGGCGCTTCGCGCATGTCGTCGGTGTTCGGTTTGAAGGTGAGCCCGAGCAACGCAATCGCCTTGCCGCGCAGTTCACCGCCGAGCGCGTTCGCCACCTTGCGCGCCATGGCGCGCTTGCGCGCGTCGTTGACCGCCACCACCGCCTCCACCACCCGTAACGGCGCCCCGTTGTCTTGGCCCGTCTTGAGCAGCGCGACGGCGTCCTTGGGGAAGCAGGAGCCGCCGAAGCCCGGCCCGGCATGCAGGAACTTCGAACCGATACGGTTGTCGAGGCCAATGCCGCGCGCGATCTCCTGCACGTCGGCGCCGACTTTCTCGGCGAGATCGGCGATCTCATTGATAAAGGTGATCTTGGTGGCGAGGAAAGCGTTGGCCGCGTATTTGATCAGCTCGGCGGTGCGGCGGTCGGTGAACAAGACCGGCGCGCGGTTGAGATAAAGCGGCCGATAGAGCTCGGTCATCACCTCGCGCGCGCGCGCATCGTCGCTGCCGACCACGACGCGGTCGGGATGCTTGAAGTCGCGGATGGCGGCACCCTCGCGCAGGAATTCCGGGTTGGACACCACCGCGCAATCGGCATCGGGCCGCGTTTCGCGGATGATGCGCTCGACTTCGTCGCCGGTGCCGACCGGCACGGTGGACTTGGTAATGATCACGGTGAAGCCGTCGAGCGCGGCGGCGATTTCGCGGGCGGCGGCGTAGACGAAGGAAAGATCGGCGTGGCCGTCGCCGCGGCGCGAGGGCGTGCCGACCGCGATGAACACCGCGTCGGCGGCTTTGACCGCGCCGGCAAGATCATCGGTGAATTTCAGCCGCCCGGAGCGCGCGTTGGCCGCGACCAGGTCGTTGAGCCCCGGCTCATAGATCGGAACCTTGCCGTGCGCGAGCGCGGCCATTTTGCCGGTGTCCTTGTCGACGCAGGTCACCTCATGGCCGAAATCGGCAAAGCAGGCCCCGGAGACGAGGCCGACATAGCCGGTGCCGATCATGGCAACGCGCATTTTGTTAATCCGCCCCGAATAGAGTTAACCGGTTCATCGTTAACGGCGAAGTCGATGGCGTCTGCATAGCAGAGCCGATATCGATTTGGCGAGAGCCGCCGCGCGGCGGCATTTTCTGCGATCGAGTAAACGCGTTTTAAACCGCTATTTGTCATAAGCAGGTCATGAGCGGAATCCAAAAGCACGGCGGACGAGTCGACTGGGTCGATTACGCCAAGGGCTTCTGCATCATCTTCGTAGTGATGATGCATTCGACGCTCGGCGTCGGCGTGGCCGCCGGCCGCGAAGGCTGGCTGCATCCGGTCGTCGCTTTCGCATTGCCGTTCCGCATGCCCGACTTCTTCATGATCTCTGGATTGTTCCTCGCCAACGTCATCGACCGTCCGTGGCGCACTTACCTCGACCGCAAGGTCGTGCACTTTGCTTATTTTTATCTGCTGTGGATGACCATCCAGTTCGCGTTCAAGGCGCACGGCATCGCGGCCGAAGGCGGCGCCATCGAAGTGGTGCGGCTTTATCTTTTGTCGCTGATCGATCCGTTCGGCACGCTGTGGTTCATCTACATGCTGCCGGTGTTCTTCGTCTTCATCCGGGCAACGCGCAACGTGCCGGCGCCGGTCGTCTGGCTGTTCGGCGCCGCGCTCGAGATCGCGCACGTCAACACCGGCTGGATGGTGCCGGACGAGTTCGCCGCCCGCTTCGTCTATTGCTACACCGGCTACATCTTCGCCAAGCAGATCTTCGCGCTCACCGCGCGCGCGCAGGCCTACCCGCTGCTCGGCCTTGCCGGCCTGGTCGTATGGGGTCTCATCAACGGAACGCTGGTGCATCTGCACTATGAGAAGCTGCCCTTCGTGTCGCTCGCGCTGGCGCTCGCCGGGGCCTGCGCGGTGGTGACGATCTCGGCGTTGATGGCCATGAGCGACGTGTTCAAGCCGCTGCGCTATTGCGGGCGCAACTCCATTGTCATCTATCTCGCCTTCTTCCTGCCGATGGCGGCGACGCGCACGGTGCTGCTGCATGGCGGCTGGATCAGCGACATCGGCACGGTGTCGGCGATCGTGACCGTTGCCGGCGTGATCGGCCCGCTCTGCCTGTACTGGGTGGTGCGCGGAACTTGGGCGCGCTTCCTGTTCGAACGGCCGGCAGCGTTCTGGCTCACGCCCAAGCCGGCAGCCAAACGAGCGCCGGTGCTGCAACCGGCTGAATAACCTTCCTTCACCTCTCCCCGCCTGCGGGGAGTGGGAGAAGCGTCCACAGGCACGCACCGCCTGCATTGATTCAACGCCGCCGGCGGCCCACATTCGGGCCATGCCAGCCACAGCCAAATCCAAGACCAAGCCGGCCGCGAAGGCCGCCGCCAAGCCTGCCCCCGCATCGGCCAATCCCGCCGCGCGCCCGCTCAAGAAGGGCGACCACCTGTTTCTGGTGGACGGCTCCGGCTACATCTTCCGCGCCTATCACGCGCTGCCGCCTTTAACGAGAAAGTCGGACGGCCTGCAGGTCAACGCGGTGCTCGGCTTCTGCAACATGCTGTGGAAGCTCTTGGCCGAGATGAAGAACGACAAGCCGACCCATCTGGCGGTGGTGTTCGACAAATCGGAAAAGACCTTCCGCACCGAATTCTATCCCGACTACAAGGCGCACCGGCCGGACGCGCCGGAAGACCTGATCCCGCAGTTCCCGCTGATCCGCGAAGCCGTGCACGCCTTCGAAATCCCCTGCCTGGAACAGGCCGGCTTTGAGGCCGACGACCTCATCGCCACTTATGCGCGGCTCGCCAGCGAAGCCAAGGCGACGACGACCATCGTGTCTTCCGACAAGGACCTGATGCAGCTCGTCGGCAACGGCGTCACCATGTACGACACCATGAAGGACAAGCGCATCGGCGCCGCCGAGGTGGCTGAGAAATTCGGCGTCGGCCCCGACAAGGTGATCGAGGTGCAGGCGCTGATCGGCGATTCAAGCGACAACGTGCCCGGCGTGCCCGGCATCGGCGTCAAGACCGCGGCGCAATTGATCGGCGAATATGGCGATCTGGAAACGCTGCTCAAACGTGCCGGAGAGATCAAACAGGACAAGCGCCGGCAGACGCTCATCGACAACGCAGAGATCGCGCGCATCTCCAAGCGCCTGGTGACGCTCGACCAGAACGTGCCGCTCGACGTCCCGGTCGATGAACTGGCGGTGCACGAGCCCGACTTCAAGCATCTCATCGCCTTCCTCAAGGCGATGGAATTTTCCACCATCACTCGCCGCGTCGCCGAAAAGAGCGGCATCGATGCGAGTGCGGTCGAAGCGGATGGGAAGCTTTCTTCATCCGCCGCACCTCAGCCTGTCATGGCCGGACTTGATCCGGCCATCCATGATGAAGCGCCGCACTCGCCGAACGCCCGTATGGACCCCCGGGTCAAGCCCGGGGGTGACGCGCAGATTTTGGGGAAAGGTGAAAAAGGCGCCCTCACCCCGATCTCGCTCGCCGCCGCGCGCGCGGAAAAAGCGCGCGCCGCCAAGATCGACCGCAGCAAATATGAATGCGTGCGCACGCTTGACCGCCTGAAGCAATGGATCGCGCGCGCGCATGAACTTGGCGTGGTCGCGGTCGACACCGAGACCACCAGCCTCGACGCCATGCAGGCGGAACTGTGCGGCTTCTCGCTTGCCGTAGCGCCCAACGAAGCCTGCTACGTGCCGCTCGGCCACCGCGACGGCGGTTCGGTGGGCGGGAGCGACTTGTTCGCGCCGGAGGCCAAGCTCTGCGCCGATCAGATTGCGGAAAAAGACGCACTCAAGGCGCTCAAGCCGCTGCTGGAAGACCGCGCGGTGCTCAAGATCGCGCAGAACATGAAATACGACTGGCTGGTGTTCGCGCAACACGGAAAGAAGGTTGGCGGCATCGAAGTCGCCGGCTACGACGACACCATGCTAATCTCCTACGTGCTCGACGCCGGCCGCGGCGGCCACGGCATGGACGATTTGTCGGAACGCTGGCTCGGTCACAAGACCATTCATTTCGCCGACGTCGCCGGCTCGGGTAAATCGAAGGTCAGCTTCGACTGCGTCGCCATCGACAAGGCCAGCGAATACGCCGCCGAGGACGCCGACGTGACGCTGCGGCTGTGGGATGCGCTGAAGCCACGGCTTGCCGCCGAGCATGTCACGTCCGTCTACGAGACGCTGGAGCGGGCGATGCCGGAGGTGCTGGCGCGCATGGAACGGCGCGGCATCACCATTGATAGGCAAGTCTTGTCGCGCCTGTCCGGCGAGTTCGCGCAGGAGCAGGCCGGGCTCGAAGAAGAGATCAAAACGCTGGCCGGCGAACCGCTCAATCCCGGCTCGCCCAAGCAGTTGGGCGACATCCTGTTCGGCAAGATGGGGCTGCCGGGCGGAACGAAAACGAAAACCGGGCAATGGTCGACCGGGGCGCGCGCGCTGGAAGAACTCGCCGAGCAGGGCCACGAATTGCCGCGCAAGATTCTCGACTGGCGGCAGGTCTCCAAGCTGCGCTCGACCTATACCGAGGCGCTGCCGACTTACATCAACCCGACGACCGGCCGGGTGCACACCTCCTACGCGCTCGCCGCCACCACCACCGGGCGGTTGTCCTCGTCGGAGCCGAACCTGCAGAACATCCCGGTGCGCACCGAGGACGGCCGCAAGATTCGAAAGGCCTTTATCGCTTCACCCGGCATGAAGCTCGTCTCCGCCGACTACTCGCAGATCGAATTGCGCTTGCTGTCGGAAGTCGCCGAGGTGCCGGCGCTGCGCCAGGCGTTCCTGGACGGCGTCGACATCCACGCCATGACGGCGTCGGAAATGTTCGGCGTGCCGGTAAAAGACATGCCGGGCGAAATCCGCCGCCGCGCCAAGGCGATCAATTTCGGCATCATCTACGGCATCTCGGCCTTCGGCCTCGCCAACCAGCTCTCGATCGCGCGCGAGGAAGCCGGCGCCTATATTAAGAAATATTTCGAACGCTTCCCCGGCATCCGCGACTACATGGACGAGTCGCGCGAGTTCTGCCGCGAGCACGGCTATGTGGAGACGCTGTTCGGGCGCAAATGCCATTACCCGGAGATCAAGAACTCCAATCCGTCAATCCGCTCGTTCAACGAACGCGCGGCGATCAACGCGCGGCTGCAAGGCTCCGCCGCCGACATCATCCGCCGCGCCATGATGCGCATGGAAAGCGAACTGGCGAGGGCTAGGCTCAAGGCGCAGATGCTGCTGCAGGTGCACGACGAATTGATCTTCGAAGTGCCGGACGGCGAAGTGGCCAAGACCCTGCCGGTGGTCAAGCGCGTGATGGAAGACGCGCCGCACCCGGCGCTGGCGCTCAAGGTGCCGCTGTCCGTCGACGCCCGCGCCGCCGACGATTGGGACGAGGCGCATTAATTCGTTCGACCGCGCGGCGTCACATCTCCCGCAAGAACTTCTGAAATGCCGAGTTGGCCTGCAGCGCATCGGCGCCTGCGCGCGTCACCTCGTCGACGGTCTCCGCCGGCAGCGTGAACGAGGTCGGCACCTTGTTGAGCCGCTCGGCGCGCGCCGCGTCCAATTGGCCGAACGAGATGCGCCCGATGATGAACTTCAGATCGTGACAATTCCAGCGCCCGCCACGGCCGCGCAGGCGCGCGACCTCCTCGCTTTTCAGGCTGCAACGCCAGCGCACCATGGCGTCATGCCAGTTGCGCATGGTGGCTTCGAAGGCTGTGTAGCTTGAATGGGCGTTGGCATCGACGAGCACGTCGACCACGGCGCTGATCAGTTCCTTGCCGGCGGGACCTTCCAACGTTTGCGACCAATCGCCCTGCGGGCCCTTGCCGGAATCGACGACCAGAAACAGCAAGCGTCGCAGGTTGACCGCTTCCTCCGGCCGCAGCGGCGCAAAGGGCGTGGTCGCCGCGCCGCGCAAAATGGTCAGCCCGCTCAACCCGTAATTATCGATCAGTCCGCCATCGAAGAGCTTGATGTATTTCACGTTGCCGTCGTGGATTCGCTCCATTCCCTTGGCAAAGGAATGTAGAAGCGGCGACGCGGTTTCGTCCGTGGCCGCCTTGCGAATCCAACCGGGCAGCGGCACCTGGCATTGGCCGGGAAATGTTTCCAGGACGATCGGCGCGAAAGCGGCGGGCACCGCGGCGGAAGCGGCGACCGCCTCAGCGATCTGATACCTCGTGATATCGCTGCATGCGGCTGCGAACGATTGCGGCACGAACAGGAACGGGGTACGGCTGTAAATGTCGGTGGCGTTGATCAGCACGATGGGGCGCGGCCGCACCATCAAGGTGGCGAAGGTCGCCTGGTGAAACAAGTTGGCGTTGAACCAATCGCGCAGCCGATAGTCGGTATTGACGCCGCCGCCCATCGCCCGGCTGAAGGTAACGAGATCGACGCGCGTTTGCAGCTCCGCCATGACGTCCCGAATGAGGAATCGTTCGCGGAAGTCGGCCATCGCCGCGCGCCCCTTCAGACCGTAATAGGCGGCCATGACCGAGCCGCCCGACACCCCGGACACGACGGCGACGTGATCGAGAAGGTCGCGGTTGCGACGACGATCTTTTACAGGCGTGCGCGCCAACTGATCGAGCACGCCGTAGGCGAATGCCGCGGCGCGCGTTCCGCCGCCGGAAAACGCGAGGCCGATGATGGTGCCGTCGTTTTCGCCATGAAGTTTTTGTTCGGCCGCCACGGCGGCGGCGGCTTGGCCGGCACTTGCGATAATTGGACTGGCCGACGGCTGGTTGAGCGGCAGATTATGGACGGTCGCGCACGCCCCGACTGCGAGCGTGATGGCCGCAACAAAAAGCACGCCCCATATACGCATTGGCCCTCGCCGCCGAAAAACGAGCCACAGCGGCTCTTGAGCCGCGGACCGTCGATGCTTTCGGCCAACTCCGCGCGCACATTCTATGGGCTGGCTGCGGACCTGTCATCTCGTGACCTTGCCGCCGCAAATCGCGGCTGCTAGGCAGCGCGGCAACGACAGCATTGCAGCACCCGATGATCCGTTGGAAATCAGCCGCGCTCACCGCGGCCATCGTCATTGCCCCGTTGCCCGCCGCCGCTGCCCCCGCGCTTGATGGCGCGCAGATGGGCGTCGGCTGGGCGCTGCCGTTTGCCGGTATCCTCTTAAGCATCGCGCTCGGCCCACTGCTGTTTGCCAAAATCTGGCACGACCACTACGGCAAGATCGCAGCCTTCTGGGCAGCGGTTGCGCTCGGCGCCATCGCCTGGCGCTTCGGTGCGTCGGCATCGCTTGCCGCCTTCGTGCATGCCATGCTCGCAGAGTACATGAGCTTCATCATCCTCTTGTTCGCGCTCTACACCGTCGCCGGCGGCGTCTTGATCACCGGCAATCTCGGCGGCAAGCCGTCGAGCAACGCAGCCGTGCTGGCGGTCGGCGCCGCCTTCGCCAGCGTGGTCGGCACCACCGGCGCCGCCATGATCCTGATCCGCCCGCTGATCCGCGCCAATGCCGGCCGCGCGCATAACGTCCATGTGGTGGTGTTTTTTATTTTTCTGGTCGCCAATATCGGCGGCGCGCTGTCGCCGCTCGGCGATCCGCCGCTGTTCGTCGGCTTCCTGCGCGGCGTCGATTTCTTCTGGCCGGCCACGCATCTGTGGCTGCAGACGCTGATCACGGCCGCGCTGGTGCTGGTGATCTTCGTCGCGCTCGATATCTGGTTCCTCCTGCGCGACAAACCGGCCGCGACCGAAGGCGGCAAGATCCGGCTCTACGGCCTGGCCAACCTGCCGCTGCTTGCCGCCATCATCGGTGCCATCCTGGTATCGGCGGTGTGGAAGCCCGGCATCGCGCTGATCATCTACGGCACCGGCGTCGAACTGCAGAACCTGCTGCGCGACGGCGCGCTCATCGTCATCGCGCTCGCCTCGCTCTGGCTGACGCCGCGCGAGCATCGCGCCGCCAACGAGTTCACCTGGGAGCCGATCCTCGAAGTGGCGAAGCTCTTTGCCGGTATCTTCGTCTGCATCATCCCGGTCCTGGCGATGCTGGAAGCCGGCCGTGACGGGCCTTTCGCCATTCTGCTCAACGCCGTCACCGCGCATGACGGCTCGCCGCACGAGGCCGCCTATTTCTGGCTCACCGGCATCTTGTCCGCCTTCCTCGACAACGCGCCGACCTATCTGGTGTTCTTCGAGCTCACCGGCGGCAATGCCGCCGAGTTGATGACCAAACTGGCGCCGACGCTTGCCGCCATCTCGATGGGCGCGGTTTACATGGGCGCGCTCACTTACATCGGCAACGCGCCCAATTTCATGGTCGCGGCCATCGCCAACGAGCGCGGCGTCAAGATGCCGAGCTTCTTCGGCTATATGCTATGGTCCTGCGCGGTGCTGCTGCCGGTGCTGCTATTGCTTACCTTCGTTTCCGTCGCGCAGCCTTGAGCTTGCTTTTGCCGCGCCGCGAGGCGGCTGGTTTTGCCGCCGCCTTGCCCGACAATACGGCGATCGCCTCGATTTCGAACAGCGCGCCCGGCCGTGCCAATTGCGAGATCGCCACCAGCGTGCTCGCCGGCGGCGGGCCTTGGCTGAAGAAGCTGTCGCGGATGCCGTGGTATTCCTTGATGTGGGCCATGTCGGTGAGGAAATTGGTGATCTTCACCACATCCTTGAAACCGGCGCCGACCGCCGCCAGCGCCAGCCCCATGTTCTCGAAGGCCTTGACGCATTGGGCGCGGAAATCGCCCGGCGCGCCGACGATTTTATTGTCCATGTCGAGGCCGAGCTGACCGGCGAGATAGATCGTGCGTGAAGGCCCGCCGGTGTCGACCACGTAGCTATAGCCCGGCGGGTTGGCCAAAGTCGGTGGATTGAGATGTTTGTTTTTCGTCGCCACGCTCGTTTCTCCCACTTTATGCGCCCGTCAATTGGGGCCGCCTGCGAATTTACGTCGCGGACGCGCGCGTTGACAGGGGGCCGCCCATGCTGGAGCGTGCGCCCACTTTTGGGGGGCATCACGGCATGACCGCGCACGCCGCGTCTCACGTCTATTTCGGGTTGAACGCGATGTGGGTGGCGACCTCGCTGCTCGCCGTCACCTATGGCGTCATCATGTCGGAAAAGGTCAATCGCGCCATCGTCGCGCTGGCCGGCGCCGGCGTCATGATCATCGTCGGCGTGCTCGACCAGGAAGAAGCCATCAAAGGCGTCGACTGGAACACGCTCGGCCTGCTCACCGGCATGATGATCCTGGTTTCGGTGTCGCGCCGCTCGGGCGTGTTCGAATTCGTGGCGGTGTGGTCGGCGCGGGCGGCGAAGGCGCATCCGGCCGGCATCATGCTGCTGTTGCAGCTTGCCACCGCGGTGCTGTCCGCTTTGCTCGACAACGTCACCACGGTGCTGCTGATCGTGCCGGTGACGCTCGCCATCACCAATACGCTGAAGGTGCCGCCCTACCCGTTTTTGTTCGCCGAGATCATGGCGTCGAACATCGGCGGCACCGCGACGCTGATCGGCGATCCGCCCAACATCATCATCGGCTCGCAAGTCGGGCTCACCTTCAACGATTTCGTCGTCAACCTCACCCCGGTCATCCTGGTCGTTCTGGTGGTGCAGGCGGTCATGATCCATCTGTTATGGGGCCGCGACCTGAAGGCGACGCCGGAGGCGCAGGCCGACATCATGGCGATGGATCCGGTCGCCGCGATCAAGGACTGGCGTCTGCTCAAGCAATCGCTCGCCGTTCTCACCATCGTGATGGTGGCCTTCGTGCTGGCACGGCAGCTGCACCTTGAACCCGCCACCATCGCGCTGACCGGCGCGGCGGTTCTGATGCTGCTCGACAATTGGGTGCATCATTCCGAAAAAGCCGCGCACAACATCCATTCCACCTTCGGCGACGTCGAATGGATCACCATTTTCTTTTTCCTCGGCCTGTTCATCGTGGTGCACGGCGTCGAGGTCGGCGGACTTCTGCACGTCCTCGCGGAGAAGCTGGTGGTGGCGACCGGCGGCAACCTCGCCGCCACCGGCTACGCGGTGCTGTGGGCGTCGGCCTTTTTATCGGCGATCGTCGACAACATCCCGTTTGTCGCCACCATGATTCCGCTGATCAAGAACGTGGCGCCGTCGTTCGGCGGGCCGGAGCAGATCATGCCGCTGTGGTGGTGCCTGTCGCTCGGCGCCTGCCTCGGCGGCAACGGCACGCTGGTCGGTGCCTCCGCCAACCTGACGGTGGCCGGCATTTCCGAGCGCAACGGCGTGCCGTTCCGCTTCCTCACCTACACGCTTTACGCCGCGCCGATGACCATCGTCTCGATTGCGATAGCCAATGTTTATGTCTGGTGGCGCTATTTTTAACGCCGTCATCTTGACTCGATAACGCCGTTGCCTGAGCCTCCCGCGCCATAAAGGGGCGCAAGGGGTGCAAACGGCCGCCAAGGCCGAGCCCCCGTGACTTGGGGGAAGCTCGGCCATGACCGCGCACGCGGTTTCTCACGTATTTTTCGGCCTCAATCCGATGTGGGTGTCGACCTGCATCCTGGCTGTCACCTACGCCACCATCATGTCGGAGAAGGTCAATCGCGCCATCGTCGCGATTGTCGGCGCCGGCGTGATGATCATCATCGGCGTGCTCGACCAGGAAGAGGCGATCCACGGCATCGACTGGAACACGCTCGGCCTGCTTACCGGCATGATGATCCTGGTGTCGATCTCGCGCCGCTCCGGCATGTTCCAATTTCTTGCCATCTGGTCGGCGCGCGCGGCCAAGGCGCACCCCGCCGGCATTCTGTTCATCCTGCAGATCACCACCGCGGTGCTGTCCGCTTTCCTCGACAACGTGACCACGGTGCTGCTGATCGTGCCGGTAACGCTCGCCATCACCACGACGTTGCAGGTCCCCGCCTATCCCTATCTGTTCGCCGAAATCCTCGCCTCCAATATCGGCGGCACCGCCACGCTGATCGGCGACCCGCCCAACATCCTGATCGGCTCCCAGGTCGGCCTCACCTTCAACGACTTCGTCTATAACCTCGCCCCGATCATTCTGATCGTCATGGCGGTGCAGGCGGTCATCATTCATGTCCTGTGGGGCAAGGACCTCAGAGCCTCGCACGATGCCGAAGCCCGCGTGATGGCGATGAACCCGGCCGACTCGATCGAGGACTGGCGCCTGCTCAAGCAGGCGCTCGCCATTCTCACCATCGTGATGGTCACCTTCGTGCTGGCGCGGCCGCTGCATCTGGAGCCCGCCACCATCGCAATGTCGGGCGCCGCGGTGTTGATGCTGCTCGACAACTGGGCCCACCACTCCGAAAAGGCCGCGCACAATATTCATTCCACCTTTGGCGACGTGGAATGGATCACCATCTTCTTCTTCATCGGGCTGTTCGTGGTGGTGCACGGCGTTGACGTCGGCGGGCTGCTCAAGCTGCTCGCCAACGACCTGGTGACGGCAACCGGCGGCAACATGGCGCATGCCGGCTACGCCATCTTGTGGGCGTCGGCCTTCCTGTCGGCGATCGTCGACAACATTCCCTTCGTCGCCACCATGATCCCGCTGATCAAGAACATGGCGCCGGCCTTCGGCGGGCCCGAGCACATCATGCCGCTGTGGTGGTGCCTGTCGCTCGGCGCCTGTCTCGGCGGCAACGGAACCCTGATCGGCGCCTCGGCCAATCTGACGGTGGCCGGCATCGGCGAGCGCAACAAGGTGCCGTTCCGCTTCGTCACCTATACGCTTTACGCCGCGCCGATGATGGTGGTCTCGGTGGCGATTTGTCAGGTCTACGTTTGGTGGCGATATTTCTGAGCGAAGGCTCGCCCGAACGGTCGCATTGAAGGGCTTCGGACAAGCGACCGTTAAGCGCCTCAGGCGCAAACTCGCGCGGTCTTACCGGCCGTTTACCGCAATCAGCTACTGATTCGTGAGCCGAACGGGCGGCAACCCCGGCCCAGAAGGCCGGCGCAACCATCCGGGCGCCCGGACGTTGAGTTATTGCGTCCGCCGCGAGAACGCGGGCGGCGCAAGGGATTTGCGATGGATCGTGGCAATCGACGATATGGAGTCTACGCGCTGGCCGCTGTCATGGCCGCCGGCACGCTTGCGCTCGCCTCGCCGACGCCGGCCGCGGCCGAAGGGATTTTCGACTTCTTTTTCGGCGGCCTGCACCGCGCGTTCGAGTCGCAGCGGCCGGCGAACGCCTATGCCGAGCCGGGAGCGGCGCCTTATCGCGGGCCGGGCGTAGCCGACACGCCGCGGCGTTATGCTGACGTAGGGCCGCACTCGGCCTACTGCGTGCGAACCTGCGACGGGCAATACTTTCCGGTGCGCGCGCAAGGCAACATTTCCGCCGCCGAAATGTGCCACGCCTTCTGCCCGGGCAGCGAGGCGCGGCTCTATTCCCGCGGCAGCAAGATCGACAACACGGTCGCCGCCGACGGCAGCCGCTATCGCGATCTCGACAACGCCTTCCTCTATCGCCAGCACCTGGTCGCCGGATGCACCTGCAACGGCCACGACCCGTTCGGCCTGGCGCATATCGACGTGAAGACCGACCCGAGCTTGCAGCGGGGCGACGTGGTCGCGACCAAGCGTGGCATGGTGGCGTTTACCGGCCGCGGCAAGGACAGAAGCGCCGATTTCACCCCCGTCAATTCCGATCGCGGGCTGGCAAAGTCCTATCGCGAAAAATTGTCCGAGATGAAAATCATGCCGCCCAATCCGGGCGCGCGCAAGCAAGCGCCGGTGACGCTGCCGCTCACCGCCGAGTCGTCCCGCCGCGACAGCCGCCACCAGGCGCAGCTCAACCGATAGCCGACCGACCTCGGATGACAGCGCGCGCGACGGGCGCTATGCGCGGCAATGCCGCGACCACGAGGCATGGCGATTTCTGCCGCGGTTGCAGCGTGGTTATTCGAGCCCGGCCTTGCGCAATGATTCAAGATAATGTTCGCGCTCGGTGTCGTGCCGGATCGGCATGTGGGCGGCGATCCAGGCCAATGAAATATTCGGCTGGGCCCGCTGCAGGTCCTGCAAGGCCGGCCCCGCCACGTCCATGTCGCCGGCTGCGCCGGCGGCGGCCGTCAGCACGCGAAGACCACCGACAAAATCGCTGCGCTGACGAATGGCCTTGCGGGCGAGCTCGATGGCTTCGTCATAATTACGGCCAATGAATTGGGCGTAGGCGGCGACGCCATCATAAACCGCGACAAACGGGTCGCGCGGGCTCAGGCGGGTGGCGCGGCAGGCCGCCTCGTATGCTTCCTGCCAGCGTCCGGAATAGGACAGCGACAGTCCATAGTAGCCTTGCGCTAGTGCAAAATTCGGATTCAGGCGCAAGGCCAATTCATATTCGGCCAGTGAGTCGTCAAACCGGCGCGCCATCAGGTGGACATGGCCAAGGGCCATGTGGGCCCAAGGGTCTTCGCTGTCGCTTCTGATCGCGGCCAAGGCCGCGCGCTCTGCGTGCGGCACCGCCGTCGCCATCTCGGACCAGCCCATATGTGCGCTGAACATGTAGCTTGTCGCTACCACGCCGAGCGCCTGGCCATAGTCCGGGTCGATGGCGATGGCTTTTTCGAGCAGTGCCTGCGCGACGAAATGGTCCTGCCGCGTCACGCGCCAATAATGCGACAATGCCCGCATCACCAGATCCCAGGCGTCCAGACTGTCCGGAGTTTTGCGCCGCGCGCGGAAGTTTTCGGCAGCATAAAGCTGCGGCTCGATCGCCGCCACGATCGCTTCGGTGATCTCGTCCTGAACAGCGAACACGTCGGCCAATCCGCGGTCGTAGCGCTCGGCCCACAGATGGCTGCCGGTCGCCACGTCGTTGAGTTGCGCGGTAATGCGGACCCGGTCGCCGGCCTTGCGCACGCTGCCTTCGACGACGTAGGCGACGCCGAGTTCGCTGGCAATCTGCTTCAGCTGCACCGACCGGGACTTGTAGACGAAGGACGAGTTGCGCGCGATCACGAAGAACCAGCGCAGCTTGGACAAGGCCGTGATGATGTCTTCGCTGATGCCATCGGAAAAATAGTCCTGCTCGGAATCCCCGCTCATATTGATGAATGGCAGAACCGCGATTGACGGCCCGTCCGGCAACGGAAAATCCGGACGTGCGCTTTCGCTTGACAGGTCGGGTGTCGCGTGGGGCGTCGCGTCCGGCGCCGGTCCATCGTTAAGCGCGCCAACAAACCGCACGCCCTTGCGCGCGATGGTCCGGATCAGCTTCTGACGGGCGCCGTTGTCGCCGATCGCTTTGCGGGCGGCGTTGATCCGGCTGCCCAAGGTCAATTCCGAAACGATACGCCCCCGCCAGACCGAGGCGATGATGTCGTCCTTCGAGACGACCCGATCGCGATTGTCGATCAGCAACACCAACAGGTCGAAAACCTGCGGCTCAAGGGCCACCATTTCGCCGTCACGCCGCAGTTCCCGGGTGCCGGTGTCTAGAATGAAGGCATCGAACGAATACATCAAAATTTTATATCTTTCGCAGCGATGGCCGAGCCACCTTCTCAACAAATAATCATGCTTATCTCATGGGCAACTCAAGCTGCCATCAAAGCTTTTCCGGCCTCCCGGGTCCATCTTGATCTTGCAACAAGAAGTATTGACCGGATGTGCGCGCGATCGGCGGGCACATCTGTCAATCGAAGGAGGACAGAATGACGCAGTGGACCCTCAGTGGAACCTATTTCGAAACCTGCAATTGCGAAGCCGCATGCCCTTGCGTCTTCACCAGCCCGCCGACCGAGGGAAATTGCACCGCTTTGGTCGCTTGGCACATCGACAAGGGAAAATTCGGCGATGTTGCCCTCGATGGCCTCAATGTCGCGCTCGCGGTCGAAGCGCCGGGCACCATGGTGCAGACCAAATGGCGGGTCGCCGCCTATTTCGACGACAAGGCCAATGCGGCGCAAAACGACGCGCTGCATGCGATCTTCTCCGGCAAATCGGGTGGTCACCCCGCCGTGCTGGCTTCGTTTATCGGCGAGATGGTTGGCGCCAAAAACGTGCCGATGAAGTTCAAGAGCGACGGCAAGAACGCCAGCCTGTCGATTCCCGGGCTCGCCGAGGCGGAGATTACGATGCTGGAAGGCCAAAGTGGACAGCCGATCACCATCGACAACCATCCGCTCTGCATCGCGCCGGGCGAGCCGGCCACCGTCGCACGCTCCAACCGGTTCCGGCTGAAGGACTTCGGCTTCGATTGGAACATGTCCGGGCGCAACGGCTTCCGCTCGGCATTCGCCTACAGTTCGACGTAACGGCTGAACCCAGGCGGGACCGGAGCCGAGAATTGACGGAGCGCGTCCCCTGGCGGTCGTCATGGGACGCCCTTTCGATAGGGTCATGGATGAGGTGCCGTTATGAACGATCGATTGCTCGAAGGTGCTTTGCGGCTGCGCCGCGCCCCGGTCTGGCTGGGGCTCGCCGTCATCGTGGCATCGAGCTGGCTCTATCTTTTTCACATGAGCGCCACGATGCCGGGCATGACGTCGCCGATGCCAAATATGACGTCGACCATGGCGCGCGCCGCTTCAGTCGATATCCTGTTCACCTTTGTCATGTGGAGCGTGATGATGGTGGCGATGATGGTGCCGACCGCCGTCCCGGCCATCGCGCTTTTTGCGGCCCTGACGGAGCGGCGCCATCCGTTGCAGGACCCCGCCGGGAAAACGGCGATCTATGTGAGCGGTTATATCGCCGCCTGGGTCGGCTATGCTGCGTTCGCGGCAGTCGCGCAATGGGCGCTGACACGCGCCATGGTGCTTTCACCGATGGCGGGAAGCAGCAGCACGACCGTCAGCGCGCTGATCCTGCTCTCTGCCGGGGCCTTTCAGTTCACCTCGCTCAAAAACGCCTGCCTGACCAAATGCCGGTCGCCGCTGGCTTTCTTTATGGCCGAATGGCGTGACGGCAGCCGTGGCGCTTTCGTGCTGGGCCTGCGGCAGGGAGCCTATTGCGTCACATGCTGTTGGATGTTGATGGCGGTCATGTTCGTCGTCGGCGTCATGAACCTGGCCGCGATGGCCTTGCTGACCGTTTTCCTGCTGGCGGAAAAACTGGCGCCGCCGGCGTGGCACATCAGCCGCGTGTCAGGGGCTGTCCTGATCGCTTGGGGCATTTGGATCGGAGCCGGAATATAAGTTCGAGTTTTGAAGTACGAGTAACAAGCCATTTGGGCCTCCCAAGCCGCCAACCGCCGAGAAACGAACGAGGCCGTCATGGATTGCGCCGCGACGGCCGTTAGAGCGCGGCCATAATCGGCCTTGACCTCGCGCCGACCTTGGGCAGATTGGGCCCCGACATCGTCGCAAAAAGGCGGAGCGGATCGATGCGGAAAATGGCATTGAAATTGGCCGTGCTTGCGCTCGGCTGCCTGCTGGCCGGACAGGCGATGGCTGCCTCCTGCCGCAACACCGGCAGCTACGAGCGCTGGCTGGAAGCCATCACGAAAGAAGCCGCCGCGCAGGGCATTTCGCCGCGGGTCATCGCCGCCGCCACGCCGTCGATGACCTTCGATCCGGTCATCATCCGCCGCGACCACGGCCAGGGCGTGTTCCAGCAGACCTTCATGAAATTCGCCGACCGCATGGTGGGCGGCGGCCGCATCCCCAACGGCCGCAACAAAATCAAACAGCACGCCGCCTTGTTCAAAGCCGTTGAAAAGAAATACGGCGTGCCCGCCGAAGTGATCACGGCGTTCTGGGGCCTGGAAAGCGACTTCGGCGCCAATTTCGGCAACTACAAGATTTTGAGCGCGCTGGCGACGCTGGCCTATGACTGCCGGCGCCCCGAGTTTTTCCGTCAGCAATTGCTCGATGCGCTGCGCATCATCGAGCGCGGCGACCAGCGCGTCGATGAGATGATCGGCGACTGGGCCGGCGAATTCGGCGGCCTTCAGTTCACCGCCTCCGACTATCTCAAGAACGCCGTCGACTTCGACGGCGACGGCCGCCGCGACTTGATCCACAGCATCCCCGACACCATCGCCTCCGGCGCCAACTTCCTCGTCAGCCTCGGCTGGCATCGCGGCGAGCCTTGGCTGCAGGAAGTGCGCGTGCCGCAAGACCTGCCGTGGCAGGAAGCGGACCTGACGATTCAGCACCCGGTTTCGAAATGGGCCGCGTGGGGCGTGCGCGCGGCGCACGGCAAGCTGCCGGCCGGCGACATGGCGGCTTCGATGATCCTGCCGATGGGCCGCCACGGCCCGGCCTTCCTCGCCTACCGGAACTTCCAGGCCTTCCTCGGCTGGAATTCGGCCTATGTCTATTCCACCACCGTCGCGTATTTCGCCACGCGGCTTTCCGGCGCGCCGGCCTTCGATCATGCCGGCGCCAAGACGATCGTGGCGCTAACGACCCCGCAGGTGATGGAATTACAGACGCTGTTGAACAAGCACGGCTACAAGGCGGGCGATGTCGACGGCAAGGTCGGCGCCGGTACGCGCAGCGCGGTGAGGCTGGCGCAAATCAAGGTCGGATTGCCGGCCAATTCCTATCCGACCGTGGAGTTGATCGAGAAGCTGCGCGGGCGCTAGCGGCCGCGGCTCAAGCCGGCAGTTCGCTGTCGAGGTGCTTCATCGCCGCCGGACCGTAGCGCTCCCCGGCCGCGGCGCCCTTGGGCGCCGCCTGCTCGATGGCGGTGAGTTCGTCTTTGCTCAGTACAAGCTGCAAGCCGGCCAGCGCCTCGGCTAGCTGATCGCGCCGGCGCGCGCCGATCAGCGGCACGATGTCGTCCCCGCGTGAAGCCAGCCAGGCAAAGGCAAGCTGCGCCACGCTCACCTCGCGCGCCTCGGCGATTTTGGCAAGCGCTTCGATCAGCGCCCGGTTGCGGGGAAAATTCTGCGCGGAAAAGCGCGGCATCCGCGAACGAATTTCACCCGCGCCGGCGCCGTCGTTCAGCGTTGCATCGCTAATCAGCCCGCGCGAGAGCGCGCCATAGGCGACCAGCGGGATCTTCAGTTCGCGCAGCGCCGGCAGAATGGTGTTTTCGACCCCACGGCTGAGCAGCGAATATTCGATCTGCAGCGCATCGATGCGATGCAACGCGGCGGCGCGGCGCAAAGTCTTGGCGTTGACTTCCGACTGGCCGATATGGCGCACGTAGCCGGCCTTCACCAGATCGGCGATGGCGCCGAGCGTATCTTCCAGCGGCACCATGTGATCGTAACGCGCTGGCTGATAAAGATCGACGTAGTCGGTCTGCAGTCGGCTCAGCGTATAGGACAGGAAATTCTTCACCGCCGCCGGGCGCAGATCATAGCCGGTATAGGCGCCGTCGGGCGCGCGCATGGCGCCGAATTTCACCGACAAAAAAGCGCGCTGCCGTCGGCCGCCCTTGAGCGCTTCGCCCAGCAGCATCTCGTTGTGGCCTGCGCCGTAGAAGTCGCCGGTGTCGAGCAAGGTCACGCCGGCGTCGAGCGCGGCGTGAATGGTGGCGATGCTTTCGGCGTCGTCGACCGGTCCGTAGCCGCCCGACATCCCCATGCAGCCGAGCCCGGTCGCGGAGATTTCGTCGCCGTTCTGCCCGATCTTCAGTCTACGCATTGCAGCATCCCGTCATTTCGTCGCGCATATCATGACAAGACATTCATTCGATCACAACTTCATGATCCACCGCCGGAAATGGGCCCTTGGACCGTTCATAGCATTAATGGGCCATGCGGCGTTCGGGTGGCATGGAGGATGGATCATGAGTAGACGTACGGCATTTTTCACAGCCGCGATCGCGGTTACGCTTGCGGTGGCTATGCCGCTGAGCGCCGGCGCGCAATTTAAGCGCGGCCAGGGCGGCGGCCAGTCGCAGGGACAAGGGCGCGGCGGCGCGCCGCATGCGGCGCATATTCAGGCCCCTCGCGCGGCACCGCATTTTCAGGCGCAACGTCCCGCGATGCATGCACCGGCGTTCCATCCGCGAGCCGTGCAAAGAGCAGTTCCGCATTTCACGCGCCGCTCGGTCGCGCCGCATCTGTCGCGCCAGCACGTGGCGAGACCGCTTTTCGCGCCGCGACGCGCGGCGACTTCGCACGTCACGCGGCATCGGACAATCGTCAGGCGGCACGCGCCGACCATCAACCGGGCGGCGCAGCGCCGCATCCATGAGCAGCGGGCGCATCGCAACCGGGTGACGCCCCGCAACGCGTTGGTTCAGCCGAACGCTGAACGTGCCGCTCGCGCGCGCACCACACGACACGATCGCGTCGGCGGCGTAACAAGGCAAGCGGCGCGGCAAGGCCGCTTCGCCGCGGCGTTCGCGGCCGATCCACAGGCGCGTGCCGGTCAGTCGCATCGGCACCGGCCGCACTGGGCGGCGCGGCGCGCCTGGCACCGCGGCCTGCGCGCGGCCTTCGTGCCGTGGTACGGCCCAGTGTTCTGGCCTTACGCCTATTCCGACATCTTCGACTACGCGTTCTGGCCCTATGGCTATGAGGATGACTACTGGGCCCACGCCTACGACAACTTCTTCGATGGCGTGTTCTGGGGCGAATACGGCCCGCCCGAAGAATACACGCAAGACTACGCCTATGCCGCGCCGGCCGGCGCGTCGGCGCCACGCGTAACCCATGCCGCCATCGAAGAACTGTGCACGGAGCCCGGCACTGGCATCACCACATGGCCGTTCGCCGCGATCGAGCGCAAAGTCGGCCTCAATGCCGAACAGAAACGGCTGCTCGGCGACGTCCGTGACGCCGCCAAACAAGCCGCCGTCAGCTTCAAGGCGTCCTGCCCGGCGCAACAGGCTTTCCCGCGCACACCGCCCGGCCGGCTCGACGCGATGACCTCGCGTGTGGCCGCGACCTTGCAGACCGTCGAGACGGTGCGGCCGGCGCTGGAAAAATTCTACGATTCGCTCAGCGACGAGCAGAAGGCGCGCTTCAACGATCTCGGCCCCAAGTCAGAGAAGACCAAGACCGCGGCAGGCAGCGCCGATAGCTGCAAGCAGCCGAAAGCCGGGCTCAGCAATCTGCCGATCGAAACCATCGATGCCGTGGTCAAGCCGACCGACGCGCAGGAAGCCGACTTCAAGAACCTGCAAGACGCCACAGGTAAAGCGGTGTCCATTCTGCAAGAGGCTTGCCCCAACGACACGCCGCTGACGCCGCCCGGCCGGCTGGAGGCGATGCAGCAGCGGCTGAAAGCCATGATCGACGCGGCCAACACCGTGAAGCCAGCGCTTGCCGATTTCTACGGCTCGCTCTCCAACGAGCAGAAGGCGCGCTTCAATCGGCTCGGGCGCGAATTGGCAAAGGCGGACGAGTGAACTTTTCCCTCTTCCCGTACAACATGAGGAAGTGACGGATCGCTGTCCCGCCAGCGGACCCCAGCGGGCGCCAAAAAACGCCCCCGCACCACAATCAGGCGTAGAGTTATCCGTTTTACACTCGTATAGAGGGTAGCCATGCTCCGTAGCGCTCGTCTTCTCGCTTGCGCCGATGTTGCCAAACTCATCGATTGGCTCTGCTCAAGCGCAGAAAGGCGGCGATCCCACCACCAATGCCATCAATCTCAACACCTCCCGATCGAACAACTACCGCGACACGACTTTGGGCGGAACGAGCCCATCCACAAAAAAGGCGAAAAATCTCAACACCTCCAGATCGAATATCTACCGTGACGGGACGTCGGGCGGGACAGACCCATCCACGAACAAAGCCATCAATCTCAATTCCTCGAGGTCGAATAATCAATGATCGTCCCGCGTTGAGAACGGATGGCAACCGGCGCACAAGCAGTTAGGCAAAATACAAAAGGCGGCCGCAAGGGCCGCCTTTTTCTGTCCGTACCTAAAGGTAGGCCAACTACTCCGCCGCGATGCGCACTTCCGGCGCCGCCGCCTTGATGTCGGGCGTGACGTGGCTTTCGAAGCGCGTGAAGTTCTTCTGGAACATGGCGACGAGATCGCGCGCAGTCCTGTCGAACTCGGCCTTGTCCTTCCAGGTCTTGAACGGGTTCAAGAGATGCGGCTCGACGCCGGGAACGGACGTCGGCACCGAGAAACCGAAATAAGGATCGGTGCGGAAGTCGGCGTCTTTCAATGAGCCGTCGAGCGCGGCGGTCAACAGCCTGCGCGTCGCCTTGATCGGCATGCGGCGGCCGACGCCGTATTTGCCGCCGGTCCAGCCGGAATTGACCAGCCAGCAATCGACCTTGTGGTGGCTGATGTAGTCGCGCAGCAGATCGGCATAAACGGAAGGATGGCGCGGCAAAAACGGCGCGCCGAAGCAGGTGGAGAATTCCGGCTGCACGCCGACCAGGCCTTTCTCGGTGCCGGCGACCTTGGCGGTGTAGCCGGAGAGGAAGTGGTACATCGCCTGCGTCGGGGTCAGCTTGGCGATCGGCGGCATCACCCCGTAAGCGTCGGCGGTCAAGAAGATGATGTTCTTCGGGTGGCCGGCGCGGCCCGACCGCGAAGCGTTGGGAATGAACTCGAGCGGATAGGCCGAGCGGGTATTCTCGGTCTTGGAACCGTCATTGTAATCGGGCACGCGCGTGACCGGATCGAACACCACGTTCTCCAGCACAGCGCCGAAGCGGTTGGTGGCGTCCCAGATCATCGGCTCGGCTTCTTGGCTGAGCTTGATGCACTTGGCGTAGCAGCCGCCCTCGAAATTGAAGATGCCGTCCGGACCCCAGCCGTGCTCGTCGTCGCCGATCAGCGTGCGGTTGGGATCGGCGGAGAGCGTGGTCTTGCCGGTGCCGGAGAGACCGAAGAACAGCGCCGAGTCGTCGTTGTCGCCGACATTGGCCGAGCAATGCATCGGCACCACATTCTGTGCCGGCAGATAGAAGTTGAGTGTGGTGAACACCGACTTCTTCATCTCGCCCGCGTAGGACGAGCCGCAGATCAGCACGATCTTGCGCGAGAAATCGATCGCCACCATGGTGTCGGAGCCTTCGCGGCCGCCATGACGCTTGGCGTCCGGCTTGAACGACGGCATATCGACGACGGTGAGTTCGGGGACGAATTTTTCGAGCTCGGAGCGCTCGGGACGGATCAGCAATTGACGAATGAACAAAGAATGCCAGGCCAGTTCGGTGAAGATGCGCGTTTTTATCCGGTATTTCGGATCGGCGCCGCCGCAGAGATCCTGCGCGAATAGTTTTCTGCCTTTGGCGTGCGCGATGAAGTCCGCCAGCAGATTGTCGAAATTCTCCTTGCTCATTTTCCGGTTGCCGTCCCACCACACCGAATCTCGCGTGAGATCGTCTTCAACCGTGTGCTTGTCTTTTGGACTGCGGCCGGTGTGGTGGCCGGTCTCGGCGCAGAACGCACCGCCTTCGACGATCGAGCCCTCGCGCGCGGCGATGGCGTACTCGTAGAGGGAGGGTTCGTTCAGATTCCAGTAAATCGCGGCAAGTTCTTTGAAGCCGAATTTATCGGCGCCATAGGCACTGTTCCGCACACCCGTTTCTTGCACGCGAATTCCTCCCTTGCGCGCTAGCCGTTGCCGGCCGAAGTCCTTGGCCGATCAAGATATCAGTATAACCGCTCGTTCGAAGCGGCGCGACCATAGTCAGCCGCCCCCCCGATGCCAAGCACAAATGCCATGCAAACCGGCCGGGCATTGCGAAAAATCAAGCCGCATTGCACCGCATCATTTTAACTTATTGTGGCTGATGCTTAATGCATCAGAGGAAGCGTCCAGCCCCATCAACCGAGTGGCTTCAGCCAACCGCGATAGCGGACAATCAGCCCGGTGAAACGATGGCTAATTTCGACATCGAAATTGAAGCGATCGTTGTCCGCGGATTCGTAAGCCTCGCCACCGGGCGCAAGTGCCAATGGCAGCGGAATGCCGAATAAGGTCCAGCCCCGCACGACGAGTTTGAGCCGCGCCTCCTGCAATACCAGCGCCAGGCCAAATGCGAATGGCCCGAACCGTTCGCATAACAGCCGTTCGAACCGGCCCCGCCCCTCTTCCTGGATGCTCGAGAACCTGTGCCCGGCAAAATCCCGCTGCCAGGTTTCGCACCGGCCATCGCTATGGAACCTGACCTGCACCGGCACATCATCACCGGTCGCGGGCGGAAAGCGGAACAAGGCCGCAATCAGGCGCGCGGCACGCCCGTGGCCGCGTTCGACTTTGGCGCGGCCTTCGACGGTCAAATCGCCGGACAGATCATGCATCGCTCGGATCGGTTCCGGCAGCCGATGCCAGGCGGAGCCGAGAATACGGCGATAGAGCGGGTGGCGCGGACCGGCCGGCAGGCTTTGACGAATGCCGGTGACGATTGAGCGCGGCACGAACAGGTCGCCATAATCGGCAAGCTCGAGTTCGGTGGTCGCCGCGCGCGCGCCGGAGGCCGGACGGTGGCCGCCGAGACGATGGCGGATTATGGCCTCAGCCGCCATGGACGGAATCATCGGTCCATCGTCGCCCTCAGCAATGAGATGCCATGAACGGGCGATTTTTTTGCCGCCCGCTCCGCTGCCCTCAACCTCGACAAACATGCCGCCGCGATGTTCGCCCCATTGCAACACGTTGATGGTGCGGTGCATGAGTCCGGCAAACGGCGACAATGACGGCAACAATTTCAGGCGCACGCCATAAGCGAGCGCGCTCAAGGCCCGGTGCAGCACCGCCGGTACGGGCCCCGCGCCCATCCAGACCGAGCGCAGGCTCGGCCAGAGCTGCGGCAAGGCCGTGAGATCCGGCACGTCGACCAACGTGAAGCGAATTGGATGCAGCGGCAGAGTGCCGGGCGGCGCGATGGTGAAACGGCGCGCATCGATCAGCGCATGGCCGGCGCCCGAGATGACCTGCTTTCCGCCATAACTTGCAATCGCGCGGATCACGTTGAGACCGACACCGGCGTAAGGCGATGGCGCGATGCCGCCGGTCACGCTGTCGACGCGCGTCATGTCCTTGGACAATTCGCGCACCACCGCGGCGGTCAGCACGGGAAAGCTGGACACGCCGCCCAGCACAAAGACGCCATGGTCTTTCGCCGCCTGATCGAACTGCGCGATGCCCGCGACGAATCTCGACCCGTCGGCCAGATCCAGATAGTCGATGCCAAGCGTGATCGCAGCGACCACCACGGCATAATTGCCGGCGTAATCCTGGAACGGGCCCGAGGCGTCGACCACGACATCGGGCGCAAGCGCGCGCAATTGTGCTTCGACGTCGCCGTCGCGGTCGAATACCGCCGGCACGAAAATCGCCTTGTCACGCATGCCGTCGCAGAACGCGCGGGCCTTTTCGATCGAACGGCCGGCAATGATCAGCCTGAGGCCCGCCTCGTCTTTCAGCAGTTGCGCCAGCCGCCCGCCGAAGGTGCCGTAGCCGCCGAGGATGAGAACCTTCAACGGCATCGCATCGTCTTCTTAAGATCAAGTCGCCCGCGTGGATCGAGAATGACACCGGCAACGACGCCGGCGATGAAATTGCGCGCCAGTGGGGCGCGCGTCGCCGGCGCCACCAGCCAATCGCGCAGCAACGGCAGGGTAGCGCTGTCAGATTGATAAAACGGCGTGAACATCGCGCTGAGATATTGATAGAAGTGCACGTGCCAGCGCCGCAAGGCTGTATAGCGCCGCAGGGCCACATCGACATCCTCGTTGTCTCGCAACGCAAGCGCCAGTGCGCGCGCATCCAGCAGCGCCATATTGGCACCCTGCCCGAGTTGCGGGCTTGCCGCATGCGCGGCATCGCCGACGATCGCCAGCCGTTTGGCGTAAGGTCGCGCCAACGTGTGATGCGAATAGCGCGCCAGCGTCATCTGCTCAGGATCGACGATCGCATCCAGCAAGGCTGCGGTTTGCGGCCAGAGCGCGCGGACATCTTCCTTCCACGCATCGAGCCCGGCGGCACGCCAGGCATCATAGCTCTCTGGCTTGATGCTCCAGAAGAACGCCGTCTCGTCGGTCTGGCTGCCGGGCCGCCGACCGATCGGCAGCACGCCGACCATGATGCTTGCCTTGCGGTAGCGTTGCTCGAGCGCGTGCTCGTCGAAAATGCCCGGCGGCCAGGGCAAGGTGGTCCAGAGGGCGCCGTAAGCAAGGTCGCGGCGCGAATTCACCGGTGCAAGCGGCGAGCGCATCCCCATGGCATCGACGACAAGATCGAATGCGCCGAATGTTCGCACGCCGCCGGCGACGAGCGAGCGGCGCCCGTTGCCATCGTACGCAAGGCCGGTGATGTCGCAGCTGGTTTCGATCGGGATGCCGTCTTGTTTGACGGCATTAAACAGCGGGTCGAACAGCGCGGCGCGATGCACGGCGAGCCCGAAGGCATCGCTGCCGAGGGCGCGGTAGCGGACGTCGAGGACGATGCGGGTCGACGGCGCGACGCGTCCGAACAGGCGGTCGATGCGCCGACCGAGCGCGAGGATTTCCGCGGCGAGCCCAAGCTCGCCCAGCACCGCGAGCCCGGTCGGCTGCAACATCAGCCCGGACCCGATCGATTGCGGTTTGGCGAAGCGCTCGAAAACCGTGACGCGATGGCCGGCGCGATGCAGCAGCAAAGCCGTGGCCAGCCCCGCCGGGCCAGCGCCAGCGACGGCGACCGAATGCGATGCCATGGCTCTAGCTCCGGCGCGCCTCTTCGGCGAGTTGCTTCAATATCGCGCGCAGCGGCCCCGGCGCGTAAACGCGCTGCGGAAAGAACAGCCGCAAAGCCGCGCGGCCTTGCTGCAATTCCAGTCCTTCCGGATCGACACCGACGCAAGTCCAGTCGCCACCGCCGGCGCCGAGCAGTTTGGTCGCGTAGAGGCGGCAGGCTTCGGCGTGGTCGGCATTCATATGCGCGATGGCATCGCTCTCCGCCTCGACGAGCGTCGCGGCGTCGGCAACGTCGGTGAGGATATCTTGCGCCGTCAGATCGACGATGCGCCCGAAGCCGGCGACCAGATGCGCGCGTTCGATCTGCATCCGATAAAACGCGAAGTCGGCAAAGCCCGCGAACATCTCCGCTTCGGGATGGCGCCGCAGATAGGCCGTGCGCGCCTGCGCATCGCCGTCCGGCGCCGTCGTCCCCATCAGCATCACCCGCGCGCCCTCCAGCGGGTCGCCTTCCTTGCGCTCGTCGAGCATCAGCGAAAGGCGATTGTCGGCAAGAATGTTCTTGGTGTGCAGAGCAAGCTTCGACAGCAGCAGAAGCGGGGCGCCGTCAACCGCCGTCGCGACATTGACCAGCGAGCAATAGGGATCGCCGGCGCCCGCCATCAGCGTCGCCAAAGCCCCCGAGCGCGCCTCGCGCAGGAGCTTCTTGGCGGCAAGCGCGGCATCGAAGGCGGGTTCGGGCATCATGGCTCTAGTTAACGTTATGGGTGTGAACGGCCGGTCTTACGCCGGGCGACCTTGTATTCGCTACCGAATCACATAGTTGTTGCAAAGAGGCCACATTTCAGACCCTGTTTATAGGCTTCAAACAGCGCGGGACGTCTGGCCAAGAGGGGCTCCATGCCGACAATCGCTCTCGTCGACGACGACCGCAATATCTTGACTTCGGTTTCGATCGCACTCGAAGCCGAGGGCTATCGCATTATGACCTACACCGATGGCGCATCCGCCATCGACGGCTTCAAGACCTCGCCGCCCGATCTCGCCATCCTCGACATCAAGATGCCGCGCATGGACGGGATGGAGACGCTGCGCCGCATGCGCCAGAAGACCGACATCCCGGTCATCTTCCTCACCTCCAAGGACGAAGAGATCGACGAATTGTTCGGCCTCAAAATGGGCGCCGACGACTTCATCCGCAAACCGTTTTCGCAGCGCCTGCTGGTCGAGCGCGTCAAAGCGGTACTGCGCCGCGCCACCACAAAAGACGGCGCCCCGCCGAAAGAGACCGACTCCACCAAGGTGCTCGAGCGCGGCCTGCTGCGCATGGATCCCGAGCGTCATACCTGCACCTGGAAGAACGAGCCGGTCATTCTCACGGTCACTGAATTCCTCATCCTGCAGGCGCTCGCCGCCCGCCCCGGCGTGGTCAAGAGCCGCAACGCGCTGATGGACGCCGCCTATGACGATCAGGTCTATGTCGACGACCGCACCATCGACAGCCACATCAAGCGGCTGCGCAAGAAGTTCAAGGTGGTCGACGACGACTTCGAGATGATCGAGACGCTCTACGGCGTCGGCTACCGCTTCAAGGAATAATGACGCATCCTTAGTGATGCGGCCCTGGAGACGGGCTGACGTAGCGTCGCCACATGCGGTAAAATCGCGGGGGAGCGAGAAAGCCCCGATCAACCCGCTGGATCAAACGACGTGCTCGATCGAACCGCGGAAACAGAGGCGCAAGCCGCCCAAAATGCCGAAGCCGAAAGGCGCGGCGAGGACGCCCCGCGCGTCGAGCGCAAGCGTTTCGCGGCGGTGCTGCAGCCGTTGCGCTCGGCCTGGGCATTTTTCGTTTCGCAAAGCTTCTCCAGCCTTACCCGCCGCATCGTCATCCTCAATCTCGCCGGCCTGGTCGCGCTGGTCACCGGCGTCTTGTACCTCTCGCAGTTCCGCGCCGGCCTGATCGATGCGCGCGTGCAAAGCCTGCTGGTGCAGAGCGAGATCATCGCCGGCGCGATCGCCGCCTCGGCGACGGTTGAAACCGATTCCATCACCATCGATCCCGACCGCCTGCTCGAATTGCAGGCCGGTCAAAGTTACGGCCCGTCCGAGGAGCAACTCTCCGGCATCGAATTCCCGATCAACCCGGAGCGGGTGGCGCCGGTGCTGCGCCGGCTGGTGTCGCCCACCAAGACCCGCGCGCGCATTTACGACCGCGACGGCGTGCTGATCCTCGACAGCCGCAATCTCTACGGCCGCGGCGACGTGCTGCGTTTCGACCTGCCGCCGCCGAACGCGGAAAAACCCGGCCTGATGGAGCGCACCTTCACCGCCATGCGCCGCTGGCTCGGGCGCGGCGATCTTCCGCTCTACAAGGAGCTCGGGCCGGAAAACGGCAAGGGCTATCCGGAAGTGCGCCAAGCACTCGACGGGCTGCATGCCAGCCGGGTGCGGGTCAACGACCGCGGCGAGGTGATCGTCTCGGTGGCGGTGCCGGTGCAGCGCTTCCGCGCCGTGCGCGGCGTGCTGATGCTGTCCACGCAGGGCGCCGATATCGACCACATGGTGGAGGCCGAGCGGCTTGCCATCGTCAAGGTGTTCCTGATCGCCGCCGGCGTCATGGTGGTGCTCTCGATCCTGCTCGCCGGCACCATCGCCGGACCGGTGCGGCGGCTGGCCGAGGGTGCCGAACACGTGCGCCGGCGTATCCGCAGCCGCGTGCAGATCCCCGATTTCACCCGCCGCCGCGACGAGATCGGCCATTTGTCCGGCGCCATCCGCGACATGACCGACGCGCTTTATAGCCGCATCGAGGCGATCGAGAGCTTCGCCGCCGATGTCGCGCATGAATTGCGCAATCCGCTCACCTCGCTGCGCTCGGCGGTGGAGACCTTGCCGGTGGCCAAGACCGATGAAAGCCGCCGCCGGTTGCTCGACGTGATCGAGCATGACGTGAGGCGACTCGATCGTCTAATTTCCGACATTTCCGACGCCAGCCGGCTCGATGCCGAACTGCAGCGCCAGGAAGTCGGCAGCGTCGATCTTGCCCGGCTGCTCGACACGCTGGTCAGTGCCGCCAACGAGATACGCAGCGACGACGTCGCCGTGACGCTGCGCTTCGAGGGCGCCAGCCAGGCGGATTTCAAGGTGCCGGGTCACGACACGCGGCTCGGCCAGGTGGTCAGCAATCTCATCGACAATGCGCGTTCGTTCTCGCCCCCGCGCTCAAGCGTGCGCGTCACCTGCCGCAAGCTGAAGGACGCGGTCGAGATCACCGTCGACGACGACGGCCCCGGCATCCGCCCGGAGGCCTTGGACAAGATTTTCGAGCGCTTCTACACCGACCGCCCGGAGCAGGGCTTCGGCCAGAATTCCGGCCTCGGCCTGTCGATCTCCAAGCAGATCGTCGAGGCGCATGGCGGCACGATCCGGGTCGAGAACCGCACCGGCATCGCTGCCGCCGGTGAGCCGCCGCGCGTGCTCGGCGCGCGCTTTGTGGTGCGCCTGCCGGCGAAGTGATGGCGACCATCCACGCCTCCGCCGTACTGATCGGAGCGAAAGCGGTGTTGATCCGCGGACCCGCGGGCGCCGGCAAATCACGACTGGCGTGGGATCTCATGCAAGCGGCAGTACAAGGCGCCCTGCCCTTCGCGCGCCTGGTGGCTGACGACCGCGCGCATGTGGAAACGCGCAACGGCGGCTTGCTTGTGCGCCCTGCACCCGCGCTCGCCGGGCTGATCGAAATCCGCGGCCTCGGCATCAGGCGCGTCGCCTTCGAACCGGTGGCAGCCGTCGGGCTGGTCATCGACCTCGCAGCCGCGGACGCCACTCGCCTGCCCGCAGCGGAAGCGGCGCAGACCAGTATCGAAGGTATTTCCCTGCCGCGGCTTGCAGTCGCACCGGACATTCCGGCCTTAGACCTGCTGCTGGCCTTCCTCGCCCTGCCCCCGGCCGACATATGACCCGGTGACGATCGTCCGGCCGGCGTGTTCGAGAAAATTAACCATCTTGGCCCTAGGATCGTCGCTTCCGAAAAGCACCCCTTTTGAGCGCCCTCGTGGCCCCACCTTTTCGCAGTGCAGCAGAACGCTTATATAGCGAGGCAAGCCCTTGCAATGGGGCTTCAACTGGGCCTCAATGCGGCCCCATTCGTGCGGCGCAGCGAAGCGCCCGCGAGGAGTTCGGGATGATCGGCCTCGTATTAGTGACCCATGGGCGGCTCGCCATTGAGTTCCGCTCAGCGCTGGAACATGTGGTGGGACCCCAGCGCCAGATCGAGGCGGTGACCATCGGCCCCGATGATGACGTCGAGCAATGCCGCAAGCAGATCCTCGACGCGGTCAAGCGGGTGGATAGCGGCCAAGGCGTCGCCATCCTCACCGATATGTTCGGCGGCACACCCTCCAATCTCGCTATTTCGGTGATGAGCCAGCCCAAGGTCGAGGTGCTCGCCGGCATCAATCTGCCGATGCTGATCAAGCTCGCCAAAGTGCGCGAGACCTGCCCGCTCGAACAGGCGGTCTCGGCTGCCCAGGAAGCCGGGCGCAAGTACTGCACCATCGCCAGCCGCGTGCTCAACGGTAAATGAGCGGCCCCGCAGAAGCGGGCGGCACTCCCCCTGAAGCTGCCTCCGCCCCCGTGCAGCGCCAGGTGGAAATCATCAACAAGAAGGGCCTGCACGCCCGCGCCTCGGCCAAATTCGTGCAGACCGCCGAACAGTTCGACGCCGCCATCATCGTCACCCGCGGTCATGAGTCCGTCGGTGGAACCTCGATCATGGGGCTGATGATGCTCGGGGCGGCCGCCGGCACCACCATCGCCATCAGCGCCACCGGCAACGAGGCGCAGGCCGCCGTGGACGCCCTGTGCGCCCTGGTCGCAAGCCGGTTCGGGGAAGAGGATTAGATTTGCTTACCTCTCCCCTCTTGCGGGGAGAGGGAGATCAAGAACATAAAGAAATCTTTATATATGCGTTGCGGCCTCGGTTGGGGCCTGTTATAGGCTCGCCCGAGCCCCTCACCCCGTTAGCGTTTGTTCATAAGGATCGTCATGACCGCTTCCGCTAAGCCGAAGGCCGCCGCCGCCAGCGACTACATCGTCAAGGACATCTCGCTCGCCGATTTCGGCCGCAAGGAAATCTCGCTGGCCGAAACCGAAATGCCGGGCCTGATGCAGACCCGCGAGGAATACGGCCCCAAGCAGCCGCTGAAAGGCGCGCGCATCGCCGGCTCGCTGCACATGACCATCCAGACCGCGGTGCTGATCGAGACGCTGACCGCGCTCGGCGCCGACGTGCGCTGGGTCTCATGCAACATCTATTCGACGCAGGATCACGCCGCCGCCGCGGTCGCCGCTGCCGGCATTCCGGTGTTCGCGATCAAAGGCGAGGGCCTGAAGGACTATTGGGACTACACCGCCCGCATGTTCGACTGGCACGGCGGCGGCACGCCGAACATGATCCTGGACGACGGCGGCGACGCCACCATGTTCGTGCATCAGGGCTATCGCGCCGAGCATGGCGACACGATGTTCCTCGATCAGCACAATAGCGAGGAGGAAGAAGTCTTCTTCGCGCTGATCAAGCGCATCCTGAAAGAAAAGCCGAAGGGCTATTTCGCCGAACTCGCCAAGAACATCAAAGGCGTTTCGGAAGAAACGACCACCGGCGTGCACAGGCTGTACGACATGCAAAAGGCCGGTACGCTGCTGTGGCCCGCCATCAACGTCAACGACTCGGTGACCAAATCGAAGTTCGACAACCTGTACGGTTGCCGCGAATCGCTGGTTGACGGCATCCGCCGCGGCACCGACGTGATGATGTCGGGCAAAGTGGCGATGGTTGCGGGCTTTGGCGACGTCGGCAAAGGTTCGGCGGCCAGCTTACGCCAGGCCGGCTGCCGCGTGATGGTCTCCGAGGTCGATCCGATCTGCGCGCTGCAGGCGGCGATGGAAGGCTACGAAGTGGTCACCATGGAAGATGCCGCGCCGCAGGCCGACATCTTCGTGACCGCGACCGGAAACAAGGACATCATTACGATCGAGCACATGCGCGCGATGAAAGATCGCGCCATCGTCTGCAACATCGGCCACTTCGACAACGAGATCCAGATCGGCGCGCTGAAGAACCTGAAGTGGAACAACATCAAGCCGCAGGTCGATGAGATCACCTTCCCCGATAACCACCGCATCATCATGCTGTCGGAAGGCCGGCTGGTGAATCTCGGCAACGCCATGGGGCATCCGTCGTTCGTCATGTCGGCGTCGTTCACCAACCAGACGCTGGCGCAGATCGAGCTCTTCGCCAACAACAAGGACGGCAAGTACAAGAAGGAAGTCTATGTGCTGCCGAAGGCGCTCGACGAAAAGGTTGCGCGGCTGCATCTCGCCAAGATCGGCGTGAAGCTGACCGAGCTGCGCAAGGACCAGGCCGATTATATCGGCGTACCGCAGCAAGGCCCGTTCAAGAGCGATCATTATCGGTATTGAGGCGGTTCACCGCGCTTTAGCGGCCGTCCGCACCGGCTCGCGCGGCGGCACGATGATCATCGTGTAACGTTGCGGCCGGCCCGGCTGGCCGAGGAACGTGCGCGCAACGGTGACCTCGGCGCTGACGCTCGGCCCGACGCTCGCTGCTTTCGTCTCCGCCTGGCGCCGGCAACCGGCATCGTCTGCAAAACACACCAGCGCCAGACCGCGCTGCGCAAGCTCGGCCCGGCTTGGCTGCGGCAAATCGTTGAGGGCGCGCGGCCGGTCGAATGCATAACTGATCACGCTAAAGGCGATGTCGGCATTGCCGCCGACATAGCGCAACGGCTGCGGCGTCACGGCGTGCCAAGCGCGCTCGACCTGCGCGGCCAACAGTGACGCTTGCGCGCCCGGCGGCGCTGCGCCCTTGCGGTGGACGACAATGGCGATTGCCGGCGCCGCCAGCAGCATGATCAGCGGCAATGCCACCGCCGCGGCGAGCAGACGGCGGCTATCGACGACGCGCAGCGTTATCGACGGCGATGAAAGCAGCATGACCGGCAACAGCGTCCAGGCCGACATCGACCACAGCGAAGTGATCTCGGCGCCGCTGGCGAGCGCCGCCACGGCGGGCAGCAGCAAAGGCCCCCAGAACGCGGCCGCCGCTAGCCGCCGATCCGCATCCGCGGGCCAAGCAATGTCGGCTATAACGGCGCGGCTTGGACGCGCGAAGACAAAAACGACGATCACCGGGACGGCGACGTAACCGATCGAGCCGGCAAGATAGCCGAACACGCCGACCGCCGTAGCGGTGAACGGCTTTTCGCCGTGCACTTGTAGGGCATAGCCGAACAACTCAAAGTCATGCCGGTAAAGCCAGAGCAAATGCGGCACGAGCAGCACCAATCCAACCAGTACGGTGATCCAGGGCGCCGGCGAGCGGAAATAGCGCGCGCGGCGCGTATCGATCAGCGCGGCGAGCGCCAGCCCGGCAATCAAAAAGACCGACCAATATTTGCCCAGCATGCAGCCGGCGGCGCCTAACCCGGCAAGCGCTGAATAAAGTGCGCTGCGTGTCTTGTACGCGCGCAAAAACCAGAACGTGGTTGCAGCCCAGGCCGGCAGCAGCACCGTGTTCACATTGTATTTGAGCGCGTGGAAATTGAAGAACGGCACCAGCATCAGCAGCGCGAGACCGGCGACGCGTTTTTCGACGTCGAGATAATCCGCCGACAGCCGCCACACAATCCAGAGTGCGATCGCCGGCATCAGCATCGCCAACAGGTAATAGGACCACTCGGCGACCGGAAAAACCTTGAACCAGAGCCACACAATCGCGGCGGCCAGCGGCGGATGCTTGAAGCCCCAGGCCAGGTCGCGCGACCAGGCGATGAGCTCGGTCATGTCGGGATGCAGGCCCTGGCTCGACTTGGCGATGGTGCCGTAAAGCGTCCAGATGAGCGCGTAGGCCACGAGCGCCAAGAGCACATTGCGCTCGCGCCACGCCGGGTCGGTGAGCGCGTCATGCAAGCGGCCGGCGGTGGCGTCAAATGATGCAAGAATGCCCATCGGCTCGCTCTATCGCATGACAAAGCGGTCTTCGTCCACGCAACTGCTTGAAGGCGCCGATGGCGAGTGTTATCTGCCGCGCCATGACGGCCGTCCCCATCCAGAACATCCGCAACTTCGCCATCGTTGCGCATATCGACCACGGCAAGTCGACGCTGGCCGACCGGCTGATCCAGCTCACCGGCGGGCTCGAACTGCGCGAGATGAAGGAGCAGGTGCTCGATTCCATGGAGATCGAGCGCGAGCGCGGCATCACCATCAAGGCGCAAACCGTGCGGCTCAAATACCGGGCGCGCGACGGCAAGGACTACATCCTCAATCTGATCGACACCCCCGGCCATGTCGACTTCGCCTATGAGGTCAACCGCTCGCTCGCCGCCTGCGAGGGCTCGCTGCTGGTGGTCGACGCCAGCCAGGGTGTCGAGGCGCAGACGCTCGCCAATGTCTACCAGGCGATCGACAACGGCCACGAGATTGTGCCGGTGCTCAACAAGGTCGACCTGCCGGCCGCCGAGCCCGAAAAGGTCAAGCAGCAGATCGAGGACGTGATCGGGATCGATGCGTCGAACGCCATCGAGATTTCCGCCAAGACCGGCATGAACGTGCCGGAGGTGCTGGAAGCGATCGTCACCCGCCTGCCGCCGCCGAAGGGCGACCGCGAGGCGCCGCTCAAGGCGCTGCTGGTCGATTCTTGGTATGACCTCTATCTCGGCGTCGTCGTGCTAGTGCGCGTGGTCGACGGCGTGCTCAAGAAAGACCAGCGCATCCGCATGATCGGCATCGACTCGATCTTACGAGGTCGATCGCGTCGGCGTATTCACGCCCAAACTCACGCTAGTCGACGAACTCGGCCCCGGCGAGATTGGCATGCTCACGGCCTCGATCAAGGAAGTCGCCGACACGCGCGTGGGCGACACCATCACCGACGAACGCAACCCTGTGGACGAGCCATTGCCCGGCTTCCGTCCGGCGATCCCGGTGGTGTTCTGCGGGCTGTTCCCGGTCGATGCCGCCAATTTCGAGGACCTGCGCGCGGCCATGGGCCGGCTGCGTCTGAACGACGCCAGCTTCACCTATGAGATGGAGACGAGCGCCGCGCTCGGCTTCGGCTTTCGCTGCGGCTTTCTCGGCTTGCTGCACCTGGAGATTATCCAGGAGCGGCTGGCGCGCGAGTTCAATCTCGATTTGATCGCGACGGCGCCGTCGGTGATTTATAAAATGTCCTTGCGCAACGGCAAGGAGATCGAGCTGCACAACCCCGTCGATATGCCGGACCCGACACAAATCCTGGAAATGCAGGAGCCGTGGATCGAGGCGACGATTTTGACGCCGGATGAATATCTGGGTTCCGTGCTCAAGCTCTGCCAGGACCGCCGCGGCGCGCAGAAGGAACTCACTTATGTCGGCAACCGCGCGCTGGTGAAATACGATCTGCCGCTCAACGAAGTGGTGTTCGATTTCTACGACCGGCTGAAATCGGTGTCGCGCGGCTACGCTTCGTTCGACTATCACCTCACCGACTACAAGCCGGCCGACCTGGTGAAATTGCAGATGCTGGTGAACGGCGATCCGGTCGACGCGCTGGCCATGTTGGTGCACCGCACCCGCGCCGAGTCACGCGGCCGCGCCATGGCGGAGAAGCTGAAGGAGCTGATCCCGCCGCACATGTTCGTGGTGCCGATCCAGGCCGCGATCGGCGGCAAGATCATCGCGCGCGAGACCGTGCGCGCCTTCCGCAAGGACGTCACCGCCAAATGCTACGGCGGCGACGCCACGCGAAAGCGGAAACTGCTGGACAAGCAGAAGGAAGGCAAAAAGAAGATGCGGCAGTTCGGCAAGGTCGACATTCCGCAGGAGGCGTTCATCGCGGCGCTGAAGGTGGATGTTTAACTGCGTCAACCCGGCGGCGCATGATCCCTATGGCTCTCGACCTCATGTTCTGGTTCGCGCTCACGACTAAGATGGCGGTTACGGTTGCGTTCGTGAGTGTGGCGACAATCGTGGCTGAACGATTAGGCGCCACGGTCGGTGCACTCGTGGCAACGCTACCGGTCTCAGCCGGACCGGTTTACGTGTTCTTGGCGCTCGATCATGACTCGGCCTTCATTTCGTCTAGCGCGCTTGCAAGCCTCGCCCTGAACGGCGCTACCGCGATCTATATCACGGCCTACGTTCTGATCGCACAGCGACGCTCTGGATCTCCGTATCCCTCGCGCTCGTGATATGGCTCGGCGCTGCTCTAATGCTCAGTCCCGTCCATTGGACCGCGGCGTCGGCGTTCATTCTCAACGTCGTTGTTTTTGCCGTTTGTTTTTTCGTCGTCCGGCCATTTTGCCTTGTGCCCATGCTATTAACGACGCGGCCCTGGTACGACTTCGCGGTGCTGGCGGGCTTGGTGGCTTTGCTAGTCGGCGCGGTTGTGACCTTGAGTTTCCGAATTGGTCCGACGGGAAGCGGCGTCCTTGCCGTATTCCCAGTCATTTACACCAGTATCATGGTCATTTTGCATCACCGGGTGGGTGGGCCCGCCACAGCGGCTGTGCTGGCGAACGCCATTCCCGGCCTCGCCGGCTTTGGCGTGGCACTGCTATCCCTATTTCTTGCGGCAGTACCGCTCGGGTCCGCGACGGCCCTCGTCATCGGTCTAAGCGTCTCGGTCACTTGGAATGCCATTGTTTACGCGCTACGGCGCCGCCAAGGACGCGCCTAAAGTCAAGCTCCTAGAGAAGCGAGCGTAGCCTGGATGAGCGAAACGAAATCCGGGACAGGCTGATCCCGCCACACATGTTCGTGGTGCCGATCCAGGCCGCCATCGGCGGCAAGATCATCGCGCGCGAGACCGTGCGCGCCTTCCGCAAGGACGTGACCGCGAAGTGCTACGGCGGCGACGCCACGCGCAAACGCAAGCTGCTGGACAAGCAGAAGGAAGGCAAAAAGAAGATGCGGCAATTCGGCAAGGTCGATATTCCGCGAGGTGAGCGTTCATCGCGACGCTGAAGGTGGATGTGTGATGGGGCTGCAACAGCCGCCGCCTTAGCCTTCAGCTATTCAAGCTCCTCGTCACGCATCGCGACGAAAATCAGCACGCCCAGAATTACGATCGTGAAGCGGAAGGAGCTCGGCACGCCGTTCCAGTCTTTCGACTGCCACATACTGAACCATTCGCCGCCGATCGACATGAAGCCGACCTGCCACAGCAGAAAGCCGAGCGTGAGCCCGAGGACGGCGAAGGTCTTGGCGCGATGAAACGTTCCAGCACTGGCGTGCAGGCGGCGCAGCAGAGCGGTGGCACCCACCCAGCACAGCAGCGCGGTAAGCGTTTCGGCGGCGATGATGAGAGCGAAAGCGGCGTGATGCAACGCTGGCGAGGCGATCGCACGATAGGTCGTATTCGAACCCGGAAACACCGAGTCCATCGACAGCACATGCTGCACGAACGCGTAGTTGGTTCCGTAGTCGGTCAGGTTGCCGAAGGCGACAAGGGTGGCGAACAGAGCGACCGCGCCGACCATGACGATTTTCGTGGCGCGAATCGCGATCATAGGCGGTTCCTTCTGTTACCGAAAAAGCCGCATGGCTTCGTCCGCCAGCACACCGCCGGTGATCGAGATCGGGGCGAAAGGCGCCTTATCCGCGAGTTCGGCGCTCGTAATCATAATCTGGTTCATCCTGGCGGCGAGCTGCGCTATCGAGGCGGCGAAGACCAGCCGTCCGATGTGGCTCCATAGGATCGCTCCCATGCACATCGCACAGGGTTCGCCGGTCGTGTAGAGCGTGCTGCCGCGCAGCGCACGGCCGCCGTGCTCGGCGACGCCATTGCGGATCGCCACCATTTCGCCGTGGGCGGTCGGATCGCGGTTGGTGCGGCCGAGATTGCGGCCGCGCGCCAAGATCTTGCCGTCGCGCACGATCACCGCGCCGAACGCAAAGTCGGCCTTGCGCGCCTCCTCAAGCGCGATGCGCATGTATTTCTCATCATCGGCCAAGACTGGTGCCGCCGATTGAGCGATCGCGGCTACAGGCGTTACCGCGGCACAGGCAAACCCGGTCACGAACGCACGCCGGCTTGGCTGCTTCGCCACGACCTTGGCCGCGCAATTCAGGCATTGCATGGCATGACCTCCTCGACGGGGTTAGAAAGGCCATCATAACGCATCAGCAAGAGCAGGGCGCGCGCGGCGTTGCCAGCCCGCCCATTTCGCGGCAAGCTGCCGAAAGAGCCGCCTAAAACAATCGGCCAATATGGGAGGAGCTATCATGCGCGCGCGTGTCACGATTCTAGCGGCATTAGCGTTGTCGTTGATGACAACGGCCGCCTTCGCCGAAAAGCTGAAAGTCGCCATTCCGCAAAAGGGCTTCTGGGACAGCGAGTTCGTGGAATTCGCGCAGAAGCTGGGCATGTTCAAGAAGGAAGGTCTCGAGGTCGAGGTCTTCTGGACCCACGGCGGCTCGGAAACGTTGAACGCGGCGATCTCCGGCTCAGCCGACATCGCCATGTCGAACGGAACGCTGGGCGTCGTCGGCGCCTACTTCAAGGGCGCGCCGATCCGCATCATCGGCGCCGAAATGACCGGCGTGCATGAGGTGTTCTGGTACGTGAAGGCCGACAGCCCGATCAAGACGGTGCAAGACCTCGCCGGCAAGACCGTCGCCTTCTCGCGGCCGGGTTCCTCGACCAACCTGATGCTGCTTAACCTGCTGAAGGAATACGACGTGAAGGGCGCCAAGCCCACCTCGACCGGCGGCGTGCCGGGAACGCGGACGCAGGTCATGTCCGGCCAGATCGATGTCGGCTGGTCGGTGGCGCCGTTCAACGTGCAGGAACTCAACGAGGGCAAGATCCGCGTCGTGGTCAAAGCCGGCGACATCAAGGGCATGCAGGGTCAAACCATCCGCGTCAACGTCGCCAATCTCGAGTCGCTCAAAACCAAGCGCGAGGCGATCACCAAGTTCATGAAGGTCGTCTCCGAGTTGATCGATTGGGCCTATTCCGGCAAGCCGGAGGTCTACAAAATGTATGGCGAAATCGCCAAGGTCTCGCCCGAGGTCGCCAAAAAGACGGTGGACGACTTCTTCCCGAAGTCGGCGCTGCAGCTCGGCAAGATCGAAGGCCTGCAGAAGACGCTCGACGAGGCGCTGCAGTTCAAGCGCATCACGGAGAAGAAGACGGTGAAAGACGCCGAAGGCATGATCGACATCGTATATAAGCCGAGCATGTAGCGAGCGCTTTGGCCGCCTTCGTCGATTCGTATGCGGCGAGCGAACAAACGCGTTGAGGGCGGGCTGCGGCCATCGACGGCGGCGCCCGCCCGCGCGGTTGCATAAGGAGAAGCAACGTGGATGCGACGGCCGCCGCCGGGCGATTCAGGAGCCGTTCCGCGATCGCCCGATCGGCGGCGTTTCCCTTGATTCTCGGCGCCGGCACGTTCGTCGCCTTTCTCATCCTCCTCGAACTGGTCGTCTCGCTCGGCCTGTTCAATCGCTTCGTGGTGCCGCTGCCGACCGACGTCCTCGCCGCGCTGCCGCGCATCGTCATGGAGGAGGACGCGCCCGGCCGGTTTCTGCTCACCTTGGGCGAGGCGCTGTCGGCGGGAATCCTGGTCGCGGTCGCAGGCGTTGCCGTCGGTGCCCTGCTCTACCGTTTCGATCTCCTGCGTGAGGCGACGGAAACCTGGGTCGCCGCCGCCGCGTCGGCGCCGACCGTCCTGCTCTATCCGTTGTTTCTGGTGATCTTCGGCCGCAACACCGCGACCATTATCGCCATGGGTTTCGTCGCCGGCCTCGCGCCCGTCATCCTGAAGACGCTGGAAGGGCTTTGCGCCACGCGCGCCGTGCTCGTCAATGTCGGGCGCAGCTTCAACCTGACGCCGTCGCAGCAGTTCTGGAAAATCCTGTTTCCGGCGGCGCTGCCGACCATCTTTGTCGGCCTGCGCATCGGCCTGATCTTCACCATGCTCAATATTGTCGGCGTCGAGTTCCTCATCAATTTCGGCGGCCTCGGCCAGCTCATCAACGAGATGGCCGATCGCTTCGACGTTCCCGGAACCTACGCCGCCATTCTGTTCGTCGTCCTCATCAGCGTGCTGCTGTTTATTGTGATCGAAAGGCTGGAGCGGTGGCTAAGACCGAAATCATGACCGCGCGGGCGGAGCGACCGCCAAGACCGCTCGTGCGGCCGGTCACGCTGCTGCGCATTGCACTCATCGTCGGCGTGCTGGCGTTCTGGCAGGCGGTCGCCGCATCGGGGCTGCTTTATCGCGACGTCGTGCCGTCGCTCCTCGCCATCGGCCGCGCTTTGGTCGAGACGCTGAGCAACGCCGGCCTTCTATTTCAACCTTTACACGACGACCTACGAGATCGCGCTTGCCATGCTCGTCGGCGGCGTCAGCGGGCTCATCGTCGGACTGTTGCTCGGCGGCAGCCCGTTGCTGTCGAAAGCCTACGAAGTCTATCTCTATTACCTCGGCCCTTGTCCGAAGATCATCTTCTTTCCGTTGATGATGCTGTGGTTCGGCATCGGCCCCGGATCGAAGACCGCGATGGGCGCAATTTCATGCTTTTTTCCGATCGCGCTGAATGTCGCCGGCGGCATGCGCGAAATCGACAAGGTCTTCATCCGCGTGGGGCGCAGCTTTCGCGCCAACACCTGGCAGATGGTGACCAAGATCTATCTGCCCGCCATGCGTTACCCCGTCATCAACGGCATCCGTCTCGGTCTCGGGGTTGCGCTCATCGGCACGCTGCTGGCGGAGACCAAGCTGTCAAACCGCGGCGTCGGCTTTTTGGTCATCCAGGCCTATAACTTCTTCCGCATGCCGGAGATGTATGCGCTGCTGATCATCCTGTTCGTGTTCGCCATCGGCGCCAACGCGCTGATCGGGCGGCTGGGCGGCGTCGAAAGCGTCAAGCGCGCGTAAGCCTTCGTAGCGGCCCAGCTCAACGATTCTCCCAATGCTTACGCGCCAGCGCGTCGTTGGCGGCGGCATCTTGTGGCGACCAGCCCTGCCCAGCGTTGTAGCCGCTGCCGTTGAAGCCCGGCGCGCCGAAGCCGCCCTGATACGCTTGCGGCGCGGGCTGCGCCTGCGCCGGCGGCTCGCTGCTGGCGCGGCTTGCCACCGCCCCCCTGGCCGGCCGATCGCCGGTGATGACGATTCGGGTTTCGCCCACATTCGCCTTCACCAGCTTGAACAAAATGGCGGCCTGCTCCGGATGCAGGCGGATACAGCCATGCGAGGCCGGGCGGCCGAGATGCGAGATCTCGTAGCTGCCATGGATGGCATAGCCGTTATGGAAGAAGATCGAATAAGGCATCGGCGAGTTGTCGTACTCGCGCGAGAACCATTTGCGCTCCAGCCGCTGCGGCTTGTAGGTGCCGTTCGGCGTGCGGTAGCCCCAGCGCGCGGTCGACACCGGCCATTGATAGCGCGCGGCGCCATCGACCGCGACCGACAGGCGTTGCGCGCTCTTGTCGACGGTGATGACGGTGGTGGCCTGCGCGCCGGTGAGTGAAACAAGCAACGTTGCGGCCGCGATGAGAAATATTTTCATTCGCGATCTTTTCCTCAAAGTTTCTCCTGAAGCGTTAATAGCTCTTTCGATTCGCATTTGATCTTAGCGAAGGGTTACCAATCGTTATAGCCGTATTTATGGGCAAGAGCGCGCAGCCAGGCCCTGCGCGCGCGCATCACCTGCGCGTCATTGCCGCGCACGACATTGTGACGCACGTCCGCGAAGGCGCGGTGTGACGGCTTGGCCGCGTGACGCGCCGGCCTGGCGTGCCGCCGCTTGCTCTCGCGCTGCGGCTTGGCGGCCGGGTGTTGTTTGGGAGCCGGCGTCACCTTGGCGACCGGCGGCGTCTTCTCCTCGCGCTCGACTTTGACCGCCGGCGGCTTTTCCGCCTCGCGTTTCGGCGCGGTTGGAGGTTGCGCGGGCGGCGGCGTCACTTTGGCGGCCGGCGGCGTCTTCTCCTCGCGCTCGACTTTGGCGGCCGGGGGCTTTTCCGCCTCGCGTTTCGGCGCGGCTGGAGGTTGCGCGAGTGCCGGCGTCACGGTGGCAACCGGCGGCTTTTTCTCCTCGCGGTCCGCTTTGGCGGCGGGTTGCTTGGCCTCGTCAGGCGGCTTGACCGCGGGGCCGGTCACTTCTTTGCGGCCGGCTTTGGCCGGCGGTTGTTGGACCGTGCCGCGATCGGTTTTGGCCGGCGGTGTCTTGGTGTCTTGGCGGTCTTGCAAGCCGGCCGGCGGCGTCACGTCGATTTTTTGGCGGTCGCTCTTCACCGCGGCAGGCTTGTCGGCGGTGGCGCCGTTTTCGGCGATCAAGGCGCGCTGGACCGCGATACCCAGCAACACGGTGGCGACCGCGACAATAACGATGCGATACATGGCTCAACTCAGCCCTAGCCTACGCAATTGGCAGCATCACCCGCGGCAGGCCCCGCTGTAAACCCATCGTTAACCATAAAAGCCCTTGGCGAAACACATGATTTTCCCATTGCCGCGCGGTGGAACCTGGCCCGCTGGGCTCAATATTGCCGCGCATTTAACCTGACAGACGAAGCCGGACTCGCTAGACAAAAAAGGCCATGCGAGTACCGATTACCGTTTTCGCCGCCGCTGCGATGGCGTTGATTGCCGGCGCCCCCGCGCCTGCTGAAACCGTCAAGTTACCGCCCGCCAGGCCTGCGGCGGCTCCCGCCGCGCCGGCCGTCGCCGCAACGCCCGCGCCGGCCGCTGCCGCAACGCCTATGCCGGCCACCCCCGCGCCGCCCGCTCCCGCCGCGACGGCCTCCATCACCATGCCGGACAAGCCGCCGCTGCCGGAGCGCCGCCCCAGCATGAAAGAAAGCAAGACGCCGGCAAAATTTCTGTTCGCGGCCAAACCGCTGCCGAGCATCGGCAAGGCCGCGGCGATCGGCTACTACCCGCGCGGCTGTCTGCAAGGCGGCGTCGAATTGCCGGTCAACGGTCCGACCTGGCAAGTGATGCGGCTGTCGCGCAACCGCAATTGGGGCCATCCGGCGCTCATCAAATTCCTCGAACGCTTCGCGCCGCTCGCCGCGAAGGCCACCGGCTGGCACGGCATTCTGGTCGGCGATCTGGCGCAGCCGCGCGGCGGGCCGCTGCCGTTCGGCCACACCAGCCATCAGATCGGTCTCGACGTCGACATCTGGTTCATGCCGATGCCCGAGCACACTTTGACCAAGCAGGAGCGCGAGGACATCTCGGCGAGCAATCTGGTCGCCGCCGACGGCAAGCACGTCAATCCGAAGACCTGGAAGCCGGAGACCGTCGCCTTCATCAAGACTGCGGCGCAGCAGCCCGAAGTCGAGCGCGTGCTGGTGAATGCGGCCATCAAGAAAGAAATGTGCCGGGTCATCGACAAGAAACACGACAGCTGGATGGCCAAGGTGCGGCCCTGGTACGGCCACGCCGACCACATCCATGTGCGGCTGAAATGTCCGGCCGATTCCCCGCACTGCCGTCCCCAGGAGCCGCCGAAGCCCGAGGACGGCTGCGCCGCAAAGGATCTCGCTTATTGGTTCACCGACAAGGTGGTGCACCCGAAATATACGCCGCCGAAAGGCCCGACACCCAAGGGACTGATGCTCAAGGATCTGCCGGCGGCCTGCAAGACCGTGCTCGACGCCCCGGCCAAGAAAAACAGCATAGCCGCGGATCAGCACTGATGCGGCTCTGCCGGTTTGCCGACAATCGACTCGGGTTGATCGAGGGTGACCGCGTCAAGGACGTGAGCGCGGCGCTCGATGTCCTTCCGGCGGCGCGCTATCCCTTGCCTGAATACGACTTGATGATCGCGCACCTGCCCGAGCTGCGTGCGGCGATCGCTGCGGCGGCTGGCACGGCAAAAACAATTCCGCTCAGTGGCTGCGCTCTGCTTAGCCCGATCGCCAATCCCGGCAAGATCGTCGCGGCGCCGGTCAACTACAAAAAGCACCTTGAAGAAGCGCGCGCCGATCCCGCGCTGCATCACCAGAACCAAGTGGCCGAAATCCAGCGCGTGGGTCTGTTCCTGAAGGCGACAAGCTCGGTGGTAGGACCAAGCCAAGGCATCGCCATCCGCCACCCCGACCGGCGCACCGACCATGAGATCGAGCTCGCCGCCGTGATCGGCCGCAAGGCCGACCGCGTCACGCGCGAAGCGGCGCTCGGCCATATCGCCGGCTATTGCATCGGCCTCGATATCACCGTGCGCGGCCCGGAGGAACGCTCCTTACGCAAGTCGATCGACGGCTACACCGTGTTGGGCCCGGCTTTCGTCACAAGCGACGAGGTCTCCGATCCGTCCGGTCTCGACCTCAAACTCACGGTCAATGGCGAAGTGCGCCAACAAGCCAATACCCGCGATCTGATCATCGGCATCGCCGACCTGATCGTCTTTGCCTCGTCGTTCTATACGCTGATGCCGGGCGACGTCATCCTCACCGGTACGCCGGCCGGCGTCGGGCCGATTGTGCCGGGTGACGTGATCGATGCTTCGATCTCGGAAATCGGCGCGATGCAAGTCACGGTACGCTGACGGCGATCAAGCCACCGGCAGCACGTTGGTGTATTTCACCTGCTCGAGCGCGAAGCTCGACTCAATGGAGGCGATGCCTTCGAGCCGGGTCAGTTTGGTTTTGAGGAACCGCTCATAGGCGGCGAGATCGGGCACCACCACGCGCAGCCAGTAATCGCGCGGCCCGGTCATCAAGTAGCATTCAAGCACCTCGGGCCAGCGCGCGATGGTTTTGGCGAAGCGGTCGAGCAGTTCCTCGCGCTGTTTTTCCAGCTTGACCGAAACGAACACACTGACCGGCAAGCCGACCGCGCGCTGATCGAGCACCGCCACGTAGCGCGAAATCACGCCGGCTTTCTCCAGGATGCGCACGCGGCGCAGGCATGGCGACGGCGACAGCCCCACCTTGCTCGCCAGCTCAGCGAGACTCATACGGCCGTCGTCTTGCAGATTGCGCAGAATTTTCAAGTCGACCGCATCGAGCGTCGGTATTGGCATAAATCACCATTTTAAGAGGATTAATTATTTGAATCGGCTAATTTGCTCCCGCATTATAATGTGATTTGGCAAGCATCGCCAGCGTCGAAAGCTCATATTGAGCGCACAGCTTGAACGGTCCAAACGATGCCGATCGCCGCCGATAAACTCACCGTGCTCACCGCGCTTGAGCGCAAGGTGCTGTGGCTGGCGAGCTGGACCATCCACAACGCCAATCATCTGCGCGAGGCGAGCGATGGCCTGAAAGTCGGCGGGCATCAGGCCTCGTCGGCCTCGCTCGCCACCATCATGACTGCGCTTTATTTCGACGTGCTGCGACCGCAGGACCGCGTGGCGGTCAAACCGCATGCTTCGCCGATCTTCCACGCCATCCAGTACCTGCTCGGCAAGCAGACGCGCGAACGGCTGGAGCATTTCCGCGGCTACAAGGGCGCGCAGAGTTATCCCTCGCGCACCAAGGATACCGACGACGTCGATTTCTCCACCGGCTCGGTCGGCTTGGGCGTGGCGCAGACATTGTTCTCCTCGCTGGTGCAGGATTATGTACGGGCGCACGGCTGGGGTTTGAACCGGCCCGAAGGCCGCATGGTCGCGCTGGTCGGCGACGCCGAGCTGGACGAAGGCAATATCTTCGAAGCGATCCTGGAAGGCTGGAAGCACGGCCTGCGCAATTGCTGGTGGATCATCGACTACAACCGCCAGAGCCTCGACGCCGTGGTGCGCGAAGGATTGTGGGAGCGTTACGAGGCGCTGTTCAAGAATTTCGGCTGGGACGTCGTCATTATCAAATACGGTTCGCTGCAGCAGGCCGCGTTCAAGGAGCCGGGCGGCGAGAAGCTCAAAGCCTGGATCGACAATTGTCCGAACCAGCTCTACTCGGCGCTGGTCTTTGCCGGCGGCGCGGCTTGGCGCAAACGGCTCAACGACGAGATCGGCGATCAAGGCGATGTCAGCAAGCTGATCGAAAAGCGCTCCGATGAGGAGCTTGCCGCCTTAATGAACAATCTCGGCGGGCACGATCTGCCCTCGGTGCTCGACGCCTTTCATGCCGCCGCCCGCAGCGACCAGCCAACCTGCTTCATCGCCTACACCATCAAGGGCTACGGTCTGCCGTTTGCCGGCCACAAGGACAATCACGCCGGGCTGATGACGCCGGCGCAGATGGAGACTTTCCGCCAGGCGATGGATGTGGCGCCTGGCCACGAGTGGGAGAAATTCGCCGGGCTCACGCTGCCGGCTGACTATCTGCAGGAATTTCTCGATCATGTGCCTTTCGCGCAAGGCGCGACGCGCCGCTTGCAGGCGCCGGAAATCGAGGTTCCGGCGGAGGTGAAAACGCCGTTCACCGCGGTCACCGCGACGCAGACCGGCTTTGGCGCCATCCTCAACGAGCTCGGCCGCGGCGACAGCGAGTTCACGCGCCGCATTGTCACCACCTCGCCGGACGTTACCGTCTCCACCAATCTCGGCGCCTGGGTCAACCGCCGCGGACTGTTCGCGCACGAGGCGATGGCCGATGTGTTCAAGAGCGAGCGCATCCCCTCGACCTTCACCTGGGAATTCTCGCCCAAGGGCCAGCATATCGAACTCGGCATCGCCGAGATGAATCTGTTCATCCTGCTGTCGGCCTTCGGGCTGTCGCATGCGATCAACGGCGAGCGGCTGTTGCCGATCGGCACGCTCTACGATCCATTCATCGCGCGCGGCCTCGATGCGCTCAATTACGCCTGCTACCAGGACGCCCGTTTCATCCTGGTGGCGACGCCCTCCGGCATTACGCTGGCCGGTGAAGGCGGCGCGCATCAGTCGATTGCCGAACCGTTGATCGGCATGGCGCAGGACGGACTTGCCGGCTTCGAGCCAGCCTATGTCGACGAGCTTGCCGCCATCATGGGCTGGGCTTTCGCCTACATCCAGAAAAGCGGCGACGGCGAAGCCTCCGAGCGCAGTTGGCTGCGCGACGAGACCGGCGGTTCGGTTTACTTGCGTCTGTCCACGCGTCCGATCCAGCAGATCGAGCGCGCGATGAGCGACGAACTGCGCCAGCAGATCGTCGACGGCGCTTATTGGCTACGCAAACCGGGGCCGAATGCGCAAGTGATCGTCGCCTATACCGGCGCCATTGCACCGGAAGCGATCGAAGCCGTCGGCCTGATGGCGGAGGACCGCCGCGACGTTGGGCTGCTCGCCGTCACCTCGGCCGACCGGCTCAACGCCGGCTGGACCGCGGCGCAGCGCGCGCGCGAGCGCGGGCTGGTGCATGCGCGCTCGCATATCGAACGGCTTTTGGCGGACGTGCCGCCGCATTGCGGCATCGTCAGCGTGCTTGACGGCCATCCGGCGACCTTGGCCTGGCTCGGCGCGGTCGCCGGCCATCGCACCCGCGCGCTCGGCGTCGAGCATTTCGGGCAGACCGGCTCGCTTGCCGAGCTTTACCGGCACTACGGCATCGACGCCAACGCCATTATCGCCGCGGCGCAGGCCATCGCGCCGGGCCGCCCGATCCGCCATCTCAAGGCATTGCCGTAAACGCGCTCAGGCGCAGGCCGAGCGCCACCGCGGCAAGGCCCAACACGACCGCCCAAATTGCCAGTCCGCAAAGCGTAACGGCGACGGTGTAAGCCATGAGCTTCGCCGCCGGCGGCTTCATCAACACGGCCAGTCCGGTGTAGAGCAGATACAGACTGTACAGCCCCATGAGGGACAGGAACGCCATCGGCGGATTGACGTCGAAGACGGCGGCGACCCAGGCGGCGGTCGGCGCATAGACCGCGACCTTGATGGCGTTGTTGAAATTGCGCTGTCCGCCAAACACGCCGGCGAGCCCGTCGATAACGAAAGCCATGACAAGAACACTGGCCAGCGTGAGCGCATAGACGATCAGCGCCCAGCTCAAGCCGAGGATGATGTTCAGCCGGTAGCCGGTGTATCCCGTGAAGCAAATGCCGATGAAGGCCGCGGCCGGCGGGATAAGGCCGACGATCGCGGCATAATTGAAAAAAAGATAGCCGGCGCTGTGTTGTTCGCCTTCGATTGTCTGCCATTCCGATTTCGGATTTTGCAGGATCGCCTTGATGCGCTCGACGAGATTCATGTCAGCCTGCTTTCGATCCGCACCATGACGCTTAGCGCTTCCCGTCTTCCACAATCATCGCCGCGCCTTTTTCGGCGATCATAATGGTCGGCGAGTTGGTGTTGCCGGAGGTAATCGATGGCATCACGGAAGCGTCCACCACGCGCAAGCCGTCAATACCGATCACCCGCAGGCGCGCATCGACCACCGAGCGCGCGTCGTCGGCCCGCCCCATAGTTGCAGTTCCGACCGGGTGAAAAATCGTGGTGCCGATATCGCCGGCGGCTTTCTCAAGTGCGGCCTCGTCGTCATCGCGCGCCGATGCGCCCGGCAGATATTCGACCGGCAAATATTTCTGCAAGGCCGGCTGCGCCACGATCGCCCGTGTCACGCGGATCGAATCGGCGGCGATCCGGCGATCCTCCGGCGTCGACAGATAATTCGGCGCGATCGCCGGCGGCTGCGCAGGATCTGCCGATTTCAGCGTCAGCGCGCCGCGGCTTGTCGGCCGCACATTGGCGACGCTGGCCGTGAATGCCGGGAACGGGTGCAACGGCTCGCCGAACTTGCTGAGCGACAGCGGCTGCACGTGATATTGGATGTTGGCGCGGTCCTGCGTCTTGTCCGACTTGGTGAAGGCGCCGAGCTGCGACGGAGCCATGGTCAACGGCCCGCGCCGGCGCAGCACATAGTCGATGCCCATGCCGAGCCGGTTGAACGGCGAGACATAAGTCTCGTTCAGGGTCTTCACGCCCGACACTTTGTAGATCAGCCGCAGCTGCAAATGATCCTGCAGGTTGCCGCCGACGCCCGGTCTGTCGAGCAAAGTTGGAATCCCGAATTTCGACAGTTGATCCCCCGGCCCAACACCCGACAACATCAGCAGATGCGGCGAACCGATGGCGCCGGCGGCGAGGACCACCTCGCCGCGGCAGCGCGCGCTGCGTGCCACGCCGTTTTGCCGCCAGCGCACGCCGCTCGCGCGCCGGCCGTCGAAGATGAGGCCTTCCGCCAGACAGCCGGTTTCCAGCTTAAGGTTTTGCCGATGCAACACCGGCTTCAAGAACCCGCGCGCCGCCGACCAGCGCCGCCCGCGCTTCTGGTTGACGTGGAAATAGCAGATGCCCTCGTTGTCGCCGGTGTTGAAATCGTCGATCGAGGGAATGCCGTACTGGTTGGCGGCGAGCTTGAAGGCGTCAAGAATTTCCCAGTTCAGCCGCGGATATTCGACGCGCCACTCGCCGCCTTGCGCGTGGTGATCGCTTTGCAGGAAATGATCGACGTGCTTGCGGAAGAACGGCCGCACGTCATCCCACGACCAGCCCGGCAGACCGAGCTGGCGCCATTGGTCGTAATCGGTCGCCTGCCCCAGCATGTAGATCATGCCGTTGATCGCCGAGGAACCGCCGATCACCTTGCCGCGCGGATAATTGAGAATGCGGCCGTTGAGGCCCGGTTCGGCTTCCGTCTTCAAGAGCCAGTCGGCGCGCGGATTTCCGATGGCGAACAAATAGCCGACCGGAATGTGAAACCAGATCCAGTTGTCGCGGCCGCCGGCTTCGAGCAGCAGCACGCGCTTCGACGGATCGGCCGACAGCCGATTGGCCAACACGCAGCCGGCCGAGCCCGCGCCGACGATGATGTAGTCGAACTCGCCGTCGATGGGCGCGCTCTCAGCCATGCCGTTTCCTCCAAGAAGGACTTTACCTGCCTCGCGAAGAGTTGCTAGGCTTGCCTTCGACCTGCAGCGCACCGTGCGTGCGCTGCGTTTGACGGAACGGCGGTTCCGGCGCGGTCAATTCCTAATCGATGAGACGCCGGTCCGGCGCCCGCGCGGCGCCGAGGAGAACCGCCATGTTTGCACGCCTCGCTGCCATTCTCAGTCTATTCGCCGCTCTCGCCGGCGCGCCACAACCGGCCGTCGCAGAGGACAACACCACCGTATTCGCCGCTGCCTCGATGCGTAACGCGCTCGACGAGGTGGACGCGGCCTTCACCAAGAAGACCGGCGTCAAAGTGGTGGCGAGCTATGCCGCGAGCTCCGCGCTCGCCAAGCAGATCGCGCAAGGCGCGCCCGCCGACGCCTATATTTCCGCCAACGTCAAATGGATGGATTTCCTGGCCGGCAAGAAGCTGGTTGCAGCAGGCACGCGCGTCGACTTGCTTGGCAACAGCCTGGTACTCATCGCGCCGAAGGATTCCAAGCTCGACCACGTGAAGATCGAAAAAGGCTTCGACATCGCCAAGCTTGCCGGCGACGGCCGCATCGCGGTCGCCGACACCAAGGCCGTGCCGGCCGGCCTTTACGCCAAGGCGGCGCTCACCTCGCTTGGTGCGTGGCAGGCGGCGGAGCCGAAACTCGCGCAGGCCGAAAACGTGCGCGCGACGCTCGCTTATGTCGCGCGCGGCGAGACGCCGCTCGGCATCGTCTATTCGACCGACGCCAAGATCGAGCCGAAGGTCAAGATCATCGGCACCTTCCCGGTCGGGTCGCATCCGGCGATCACTTATCCGGTGGCCGGTTTGGCGGCGAGCAAGACTATGCAGGTCAAAGCCTACCTGGATTTCCTGGAAACCCAGGCCGCCAAAACGATCTTCGAAAAATACGGCTTCAGCTTCCTGGTACCGCCGAAGGCATCGTAAGCGTGTTCGAACTGACGCCGCAGGATTGGACCGCCATCGCATTGTCGCTGCGCATCGCGGTGGTGGCGACGCTGGTGTCGCTGCCGTTCGGCGTCGCCGTCGCGACGCTGCTGGCGCGTAAGTCGTTCTGGGGCAAATCGCTGCTCGATGCGTTGGTGCACTTGCCGCTGGTGCTGCCGCCGGTGGTGACCGGTTATCTGCTGCTGATCACGCTCGGGAGGCGCGCGCCGGTCGGAGCTTTCCTCGCCGACCATTTCGGCATCGTCTTCGCCTTCCGCTGGACCGGCGCCGTGATCTCCTGCGGCGTGATGGCGTTTCCACTGATGGTGCGGGCGATCCGTCTCTCGATCGAGGCGATCGACAGCCGGTTGGAAGACGCTGCGGCGACGCTCGGCGCGCGGCCGGTTTGGGTGTTCGCCACCATAACGCTGCCGCTGGCGCTGCCCGGCATCATCGCGGGCTGCATGCTGGCGTTTGCCCGCGCGCTCGGCGAGTTCGGCGCCACCATCACCTTCGTCTCCAACATTCCCGGCGAGACGCAGACCATCTCGGCGGCGATCTACACGCTGACCCAGATCCCGGACGGCGACCGCGCCGCACTCAGTCTTGTCGTGGTTGCGGTGGTCATCTCGGTCGCCGCCTTGGTGGCTTCCGAATGGTTCGCCCGCCGCGCCACCGCGCGGCTGCACGGGAGCTGAGTCGTGCTGACGGTCGATGTCCAAAAAAAGCTCGGCGAATTTTCCATCGATGCGCGGTTTGCCGGCGAGAGCGGCGTAACCGCTTTGTTCGGCGCTTCCGGCGCCGGCAAGACCACCGTCGTCAACATGATCGCCGGCCTCACGCGGCCGGATCGCGGCCGCATCGTGCTCGACGGCGAGGCGCTGTTCGACGCGGCCGCCGGCGTCGATCGTCCGGCCTGGCGGCGAAGGATCGGTTTGGTGTTCCAGGACGGCCGGTTGTTTCCGCACCTTTCCGTCAAGGGCAATCTCGATTACGGCCGCTGGATCGGCGGCCACCCGGCGGATGGCGCAGCCTTCGCGCATGTGGTGGCGTTGCTCGATGTCGGCCATCTGCTCGAGCGGCGGCCCGGCAAGCTGTCCGGCGGCGAGCGCCAGCGCGTTGCGATCGGACGCGCGTTGCTGACGCGCCCGCGCCTGCTGCTGCTCGACGAGCCGCTGGCTTCGCTCGATGCGCCGCGCAAGGCGGAAATTTTACCCTATTTGCAGCGGCTGCGCGACGACGAGAAAGTACCGATGATCTACGTGAGCCACGATGCGGTCGAATTGAAGCGCATCGCCACGCGCGTGGTCCGTCTCGGAGACGGTCGCGTGATTTCCACCGGAGGCACGGAATTACTCGACGAACGGCCTGTTGATGTGCTCTTGTAGCGTATGTTTCCGCCTGAACGAATCGTTTGCCTGACCGAAGAGACCGTTGAGACCCTCTACCTTCTCGGCGAGGAAGATCGCATCGTCGGCGTCTCCGGCTATGCGGTGCGCCCGGCGCAGGTGCGGCGGGAAAAACCGCGGATCGCCGCCTTCATCTCCGCCGATGTGCCGAAGATTTTGGCGCTCAAGCCTGACCTGGTGCTGGCCTTCTCCGATCTGCAAGCCGACATCGTCGCCGAACTGATTCGCGCCAATGTCGCGGCGCATGCCTTCAATCAGCGCGACGTCGGCGGAATTCTCGATATGGTGCGCACTGTCGGCGCGCTTGTCGGTCTGGCCGACAAGGCCGAAGCGCTCGCCCGCTCGCTCGCCGAGCGAGTCAACGTCGTGCACGAGCGCGCCATGCGCCAGGGCGTGCGGCCGCGCATCTATTTCGAGGAGTGGGACGAGCCGATGATTTCGGGCATCGGCTGGGTCTCCGAGCTGATCGAAGCGGCCGGCGGCATCGAAGTTTTTCCTTCGCTCGCCGCGCAGAAGAACGCCAAGGACCGGGTCGTGACGCCAGCCCAGGTGATCGCCGCCAAGCCGGACATCATCATCGGCTCGTGGTGCGGCAAGAAATTCGTCCCCACCAAGGTCGCGGCCAGGCCCGGCTTTAACAAGATTCCCGCGGTCGCCAATGGCTGGCTGCGTGAGATCAAATCCCCACTGATCCTGCAACCCGGCCCGGCGGCGCTCACCGAGGGCCTCGATGCCCTGGCGCGAATTGTGGCCGATTGGGCCGAATGGCAGGCCGGCTCCATCCAGCAATACCGGGTCGGTTCGGGCCGATAGAATTCCCCTGGCGCGCTGTGCTATGAAGGGCGTAACGCCATGAGGGACTTATCAGCGATGCAGCCGAAGAAAACCCGCGCCGACCTGTGGATGGATCTGGGCCTGGTGGCCTTCCTGATCGCGTTTGACGTGATTGCCCGACTGCTGCCGCACGCGCCCGGAGTCTGGCCGGTCGCAGCCAGCGCGCTGTTTGCCGGGCGCATGCTGCGCGTTCCCGGCCTCGCTTTGGTCGTGCCGCTCGCTGCCGCCGTGCTGAGCAATTTTATGCTGGCGACCGATGACTGGCGTGTCGCGCTGGTGGTCTATGCCGCGATCACGCTGCCGGCGCTCGCCGGCATGGCGACGCGGCGCTGGCGCGGAATCGTGCCGGTTGTGGCGACCATGGTTTCCTGCTCGCTGATCTTTTTTGCCGCCACCAATTTCGCGGTCTGGGCATTCAACGGCATGTATCCGATGAATTTCCAGGGGCTGGTGCAGTGCTACGTCGCGGCGCTGCCGTTCCTCGACAAGACCGTGCTGGGCGATTTGTTCTGGACCGCCGTCTTGTTCGGCGGCGCCTGGCTGGTGCAGCACGGGCCGGCGCTGGCGCGGCGGCCGTCCTAATCTAAAAATTTTTCCAGGCGATTGAGCCAGGCCTTGGCGCGGCCGGCCATGGTCGTCGGCGCTTCCGGCTCGGCCAGGCGCAAACCGACCGTCGTTACCTTGCCCTCCTCGACCTTGTGCGCGAGCAGCGCGATGGGGCCGAGTTCGACGATGTCGCCGCTGCGCACCGGCCGGCCGAGTTCATCGGCAAAATGGCGGGCCAGCGAAATATCGGTGTGGTCAGCGGCGATTTGTAATCCGTAGATTTCGGCCAGCGCGCCGAGCGTGGCATCACCCGGCACGAAGAAATCGCCGAGCAGGCGCGGATCGGGTGCGCCCGGCGGCGGCATGTCGACAAAGAAGCGGTCGAGCGCCTGCGCCTTTTCCGGGGGCGCCAGCAGGTAGACATAGTCGCCCTCGCGCACGGGACCGGCTTCCGCCGGCGTCAGGATCTCCTCGCTGCGCACCACCATGGTCGGCCGCGCCCAATTCGGAATGAGGCCGCGGCGCAGATACGGGCTGTTGGCCGGCACCGGATAGCCGACGATCTCGCGCGCCAGTTGCCCCGGCAGATCGAGCTCGACGCGGCGCGGCAGCGGATCGTGGCGCGCAAACGACATGTCGAGCTTTCGGGCCGCCAGCGCCACCGTCCAGCCCTGGATCAGCAGCGACGACAACACCACCACGAAGGCGACGTCGAAATAAAGATGCGCCGCCGGCAGCCCGACCAGCAGCGGGATCGAGGCGAGGAAGATCGCCACCGCGCCGCGCAATCCCACCCAGGAAATGAACAACTTCTCACGCCACTGGAAACCGAACGGCGCAAGGCAAAGGAACACGGCGGCCGGTCGCGCGATCAGCATCAGCACCAGCGCCACCAGAATCGCGGTGGACAGGCTTTCGATCAGCCGTTGCGGCGATACCAGCAGGCCGAGGAGCACGAACATCACGATCTGCGCCAGCCAGGTGATGGCATCGAGAAACGCCACCACGGAATTGTGCGCGCGGGTCTGCCGGTTGCCCATCACCAGGCCAGCGAGATAGACCGCAAGATAGCCCGATGCGTGCACGGAATTGGCGAAGGAAAACACGACCAGCGCGCTCACCGCCACGAACGGCGCGTGCAGGCCTTGCGGCAGATTGAGCCGGTTAAGCACCAGCGTGATGATGCGGCCGCCGCCATAGCCGATAACGCTGCCGAACACGGCATCGCGCGCAAGCGTCAGCAAGGCATGCGACCAGCCATGTGCGCCATAGGACAGAATTTCCACCAGCAGCAGCGTCAGGAATACGGCGAACGGATCGTTGGTGCCCGATTCCACTTCCAGCGTCGCGCGCACGCGCGGACGCAGGCGCAAGCCGCGGGCGTTAATCAGGAAGAATACCGCCGCGGCGTCGGTCGAGGCCACCACCGCGCCAACCAAAAGCGCCTGCATCCAGTTTCCGCCGAGCATGATCCTGACAACCGGCGCGACCAGGACAGCGGTGATCAGCACCCCGGCTGTCGCGAGCGTCACCGCCGGCGCCAGCACGTTGCGGAAGCTCGCGAGCCGTGTGCGCAAGCCGCCGTCGAACAGGATCAGCGCCAGCGCCATCGAGCCGACGGCATAGGCGGTGCCGACGTCGTTGAATTTGAGGCCGCCGGGGCCGCCCTCGCCCGCCAGCATGCCGACCAGCAAGAACACCAGCAGCAAGGGCGCGCCGAAACGCAAGGCGATCATGCTCGACAAGATGCCGGCCAGCAGCAACAGGCTGCCGAGCAGGATCGCGATGCTGATGGTATCCAGCGAAGCCATGACCGCCTCAAATCTCCGCTGCTATTGGAGAGATTCGTCGCGCCAAGAGCAACGGGAATTGCGTCGCAACCGGGGCGATCCCCTGCCCGCGGCCTGCGCAGACGATGCCGCTTAAAACGCCAGGCTAGGCAGCCAGGTGGCGATTTTGGGGAACAAGACCAGAAGGATCACGCCGATCAGCATGATCACCCAATAAGGTGTCGAACTCTTGAATATCTGCCAAACGGTGATGTCGTCGTCGTCGACCGCCGCCTTGACGGTGAAGACGATGAGTCCGAACGGCGGCGTCAACAGCCCGGCCTCGATCGCCAGGATGCCGATAATGGCAAAGGCGATGGGGTCGTAGCCGATCTTGACGGCAATGGGCTCGAAGATGGTGACCGTCAGCAGCATGATGGAGATGGAATCGATCACCATCCCAAGCACGAACCAGATGCCGACCATGGCGCACAGGATCAGGCCGGGCCCGAGGCCAGAGCCGAGGAAGAAACCCTGGATGGCATTGGTGACGCCGGTCATCGCCAGCGTGCGCGAATAAAGCTGGGCGGTCACCAGCAGGACCAGGATCGGGGCCGAGGTGCGCCCGACCGACAAAATGGCCTCGATAATGCCGCGCAGACGCATGCCTTTGAGGATGGCCATGATCAGGCCGATGAAGGCGCCGGCGCCGGCGCCTTCGGTCGGCGTGAAGATGCCGAACCAGATGCCGCCGAGGACGGCCGCCACCACCAGGAAAATGCCGCCGCCGCTACCCCAGGCCTGCAGCCGCGTGCTTTCCGGTACCTCTTCGATGACGCCGACTTGCGCGGCGCCAACCGTCGACATGACGCGTGCCGGCGCCGGCGCTGCGCCGACGATGTCGGGCCGGACGATGGCGACCACGAGACAATAGAGGCAATAGAGGCCGGCGATCATCAGGCCGGGGATCACGCCGGCAAGGAAAATCTGGCCGATCGATTTTTCCGTAAGGATACCCCACACGATCATCAGCACGCTCGGCGGGATCAGCATGCCGAGGCAGGAGGAGCCGGCGACCGTGCCCAGGGCAAAGCCGCGATCGTAGCCGTGGCGCTTCATCTCCGGATAGGAAATGCGCGAGAACGCGGCAGCGCTGGCGATGCTCACGCCGGTGACGAAGGAAAACAGCGCATTGCCGAGCACGGTAGCGATCGCCAGCCGCCCGGGAATGTGGCGTAACCCGCGGTTAATGCCCTTGTAGACGTCGGTCACCGCGCCCGAGCGGCCGATGAATTCACCCATCAACATGAACAGCGGAATGACCGCGAACACATAGTCGCGCAGTGCCGCGTAAGCAGTCGAGCCGAGCATGCTGGTGACCACGTGCATGTCGCCGGTCACCAAATAGAGGCCGAGCGCACTCGCCACACCGAGCGCGACGGCGATATGCACGCCCAGCGCCACCAGCACCAGCAGGCTGACGATCAGGATGGAGGCGATACTGACGTCGAACACTTCAAGCGTCCCTTGGACCGGCCGCGTCAGCGCGGCAGTCCGGTTTCCTCGTCGTATTTGATCTTCTTGTCGGGCCCGGGGCCGAAAACGTCGATCCACGCCAGCACCAGATAATTGATTACCGCCAATCCGGAGCCGATCAGGATCATGAATCGGGTCGGCCAAGACGGTACGTGCAACGCGCCTTCACCCTCGAATTCGCCGCCGACCCATGACGAGATGGCCAGATCCCAGCCGCCGACGATGACGAGGAGAAAAAAACCCGCGCCGATCAGGTAGCCGATCGCCAGCACGACGCGGCGGACCGCGGGCGGAAACGTATCGATCAGAAAGTCGGCGCTCAGCATGGAGCGGCTGCGGATGGCAAAGCCGACCTGCAGGAACACGATCATGACGATCGAATTGGCGACGATCTCGCGCGTGCCGTTGAGCGGATCGTTGAACAAGGTACGGCTGGTGATGTCGGCGATGATGATGAAGGTGAGCACGAAGGCCCAGGCCGCCGCCATGACCATCATGGTTTTGGAGACTTTGTCGGATAACTGAACGATCGACACGGAATCGTGCGCCTTGGTTTGCATCGAGAGATATCCGGCCGGAGCAAGCGGCTCCGGCCGGTTTCATTTCAAGCGTGGACCAGCGCTAGTGCTTGACGATCTTGTAGCGCACCGGCCACTTGTAGCCGTATTTCTCCGCGGCCTTGAGCGTCAGGTTGAGCACCTCCACCGCCGGCAGGCCCTGCTTCTCCAGCTCGTCGGCATGCTGCTGCGGCCAGTCTTTCAACGACTGCGCCCATTCCTCGCGCACCGCGTCGGGCAGCACCTTGACGTGGATGAGCTTCTTGAGCTTCTCGACGTCGCTGCCGTAGCGCTCCTTGTTGTTGGAGCCGGTGAGCTGCTCGAAGTCGTGCGCGACTTCCAGCAAAATCGGCTTCACATCGTCAGGAAGCTTTTTCCAGGTGTTCAGGTTGATGGTGAGGCCGTGCCAGGTGATCGAGCCGAAGCCGATCATGGTGTAGTACGGGCCCGGCTCGTAGAGCTTGAGATTGACCCAAGCGCTGGGAAACATGATCCAGCCTTCGTAGACGTGGGTCTTCATGCCGGTATAGGCCTCCGGCAGCGAACCCTGCACCGGCGTGACGCCGGCATATTTCAGCCAGTTCAGATTGAGCCCGGCGCCGGCGATCTTGATGCCCTTGAGGTCGGAGACCTTGTTCCAGTCGAACGAAGTGCCGAGGTTGTAGCCGCCGTCGGCGATGTGCGCCAAAAGCTTCTGGTTATATTTCTTCTCGAACACCTCGGTCAGGTACGGCACCTGCTTGTAGACGTCCTGCGCGATCTTGAGACTGATCGTCGGGTCCATGGTGCCGAACGGCAGCATCACCTGGAAGGCATGCAGCGGTAGGCGTGCTGCCTCGAAGCAGAAGCAGAAGCCGCCGATGTCGACGATACCGTTCTGCACGCCTTGCAGCGTCTCGTTCACCTTGACGATCGAGCCGCTGTAGCCTTCGACCCAATTGATCTTGTGTTTGGTGCGCGCTTCCACGCGCTTCTTCAGTTCGGGCTCGAAGAAGTTCTTCATCAAGCCGGCATAGACGACGCCGGGCGGATGCCCGGTGGCGATGCGCAAGGTGATTGTGTCGGCCTTGGCCGTTGCGAAGCCGGTTGCCGCGAGCGTTGCCGCCGACAACAAAGCGGCAAGTGCAAAGCGCTTTCCAAGCATTTTAGTTTCCTCCCCATTTGTGATGTCCTTGATGGACATTTCGTATGGCGAAATCTGAAATTCCACCCGCGCAAAGTCTTACACACTTCCAAGGGGGTGCCTAGGCAGCCACAAAATCGTGAGACGCGTTGCGGTCAGAAGTTGACCTTGTCGCCGCCCTTGAGCGAGAGGATTTCGCGCGCATCGTCGGGACCGGCAATTTCCAAGCCAAGGCCTTCCAAAATCTTGCGCACCTGCGTCACCTGCTGTGCATTCGAACTCGGCAAGCTTGCCGGCGCCGATCCACAACGAATCTTCCATGCCGACGCGCACATTGCCGCCCATCGCCGCCGCCTGCGCCGCCACCCGCATCTGATTGGCGCCGGCGCCGAGCACCGACCAGTGATAATTCTCCGGCCCGAGCAGGCGGTCGGCGGTGCGTTTCATCATGATGACGTCTTCCGGATGCGCGCCGATGCCGCCGAGGATGCCGAACACCGACTGCACGAACACCGGCGGCTTCACCACGCCGCGGTCGAGGAAGTGCTTGAGCGTGTAGAGATGGCCGATGTCGTAGCACTCGATCTCGAAGCGCGTATTGTTTTCCGCGCAGGTGGTGAGGATGTATTCGATGTCGGCGAAGGTGTTCTTGAACATGCCCTTGCGCGAGCCTTCCAGATACGGCTCTTCCCAGGCGTGCTTGAACTTGCCCTTGTAGCGCGGGATCATCGGAAAAAGGCCGAAGTTCATCGTGCCCATGTTCAACGAAGCGACTTCCGGCTTGAAGGTGGCGGCCGGCTTGACGCGCTCCTCGATCGACATGGTGGGCGCGCCGCCGGTGGTGATGTTCACCACCACGCCGGAGCGCTGCTTGATCACCTTGAGGAACGGCGAGAAGGCTTCCGGCGTCTGGTCGGGACGGCCGTCCTGCGGATTGCGTGCATGCAGGTGCACGACCGCCGCGCCCGCTTCGGCCGCGCCGATGGCTGCGTCCGCAATCTCCTGCGGCGTCACCGGCAGATGCGGCGACATCGAAGGTGTGTGAATCGAGCCGGTAACGGCACAGGTAATGATGACTTTGCGCGGCTTCGCCATGAGCTTTCCATCCCGGTGAAGTGAGGCTTGTTGAATTGCGATTGGACTTAGGCGGCGATCCTAGAGTATCTGCCAGCCCCTAGTCACCTATGCAAAGTCACCTGCGCTGGAGCCGGCCCGTGGACCTCAATGCGCAACCTGCGGCGGCACGCTCCGGCATCGTGATCGGCGTCTTGTGCGGCACCGGCGCGGCGCTCGGATGGGCGGCGGGCTTTGTCGTCGCCAAGCATGGCATCAGCGTCGGCTTTTCGCCGGCCGATCTCGCCTTTCACCGCTTCTTCTGGTTCGGCCTCATCATGCTGCCGATCGCGCTGCGCGGCGGATTGCGCGATTTCGGCGGCATCGGCTGGGGCCGCGGAATGGCGATGAGCGTGTTCGCCGGCCCGCCGCAGGCCATGATCGCCTATAGCGGCTTCATCCTGGTGCCGCTCGGCCACGGCACCACCATTCAACCGGCGGTCGCGACGCTGTCCGGGCTGATCATGGCGAGCCTGGCGCTGCACGAACGGGCAACAGCCGGTCGCTGGATCGGCGGCGCGATCATCATCGCCGGTTTGGCGGTGTTCGGCGCCGAATCGCTCGCCACCATCGGCAATCACGGCGTCGGCGGCGATCTTCTGTTCGCCACCGCCGGTTTCTTCTGGGCGAGCTTCGGCATCCTGCTGCGCTATTGGCAAGTGTCGGGGCTGCGTGCCTTGGCGGCGGTCGGCGTGCTGTCGATCCTGCTCTACGCGCCGCTATTCGTGGTTTTCGTCGGTTTCGACAATCTGCTGCGGATGGGTCTCGCCAACAATGCGTTGCAGATGGTCGCCCAGGGTCTCCTGGCCGGTGCGCTGCCGATTTACCTGTTTACGCGCGCAGTGATCCTGCTCGGCGCCGGGCGCGCGGCGACGTTCCCGGCACTGGTGCCGGTTTTCGCGCTGATCATTGGCTATCTCGGCTTCGGCGTCGTGCCGAGTCTGGCGCAAGTCGCCGGGCTCGTGATCGTCGTGGTGGGTTTCCGGTTTGTGGTGCGCTGACGCGCTCACTTCCACCCCGGCATATTTGCCCGCCGTCTCCGGGAACATCGACTTGACGATCTTGAACTTTGAAATGTCCACCGTCGCATCCATGTGCATGAAGATGACGGCATCGCGCAGGACCTTCTCGATGCCGAAGTCGAGCATGATGCCGTTGCCGCCGTGCAATTCGACGGCGTGCTGCGCCACCTTCATGATTTCCTCCGAGGCGAACATCTTGGCCATGTTGACCAGCGTCTCCGCCTCCGGCGCGTTGTCGTCGACCGCTTGCGCCGCGCGCTCCAGCAGCGCGCGCACCGCCTCGATGCGCGTCGCCATGTCGGCGAGGCGCACCGCCACCGCCTGATGCTTGATCAGGATGCGGCCGCCCTGCACATAGTTCTGCACATAGTCGGCGGTGGCCTCGAAGGCGCGCACGCCGACGCCGAGATTTTTTGCCGCCTGAATGATCTTGCCGGGACGGAAATAGACGCCGGCGGAGCCGAGCGCTGTGTCCTGCACCAATAGATGATCGTCGGGCATGAACATGTCCTCGAACACCATCTCGCCGTTGTTCATGAAGCGGCAGCCGAGCGTCTCGTTGCAGCGCGCCACCGAAAATCCCTTGGTGCCGCGCGGCACCAAAAACGACGAGGTGCCCTGCAACATGCCGACCTTGGTGTTGGTGTTGGCGTAGACGACGTAGAGGCTGGCATCGTAGCCGTTGGAGATGAACTGCTTGCGGCCGTTGATGACCCAACCGCCATTTGTCTTCACGGCCTTGGTCTGCATCGCCGCTTCCGGCACGTTGTAAGGCAGCCAGCGGTCGGAGGCGCCGCGCGGCTCGGTCAGGCAATGCGCCATCAGGAATTGCGGGTTTTTCACCAGCTCGGGAAACCATTTCGCCTGCAGGTGCTTGGGTGCGAACTGGCGCAACAGGACCGAGACCTTCCAATTCTGCACCAGCTTGTCGGCGAGCCCTGAATCGCCGCGCGCGATCTCCTCGGCGATGAGTGCGAAGGTTTTCACCTCGGTGCCCTTCTCCAATTCGACGCCGCCGTATTCTTCCGGCACGCCGAGGGTGCGGATACCGATCTTCTCGGCCTCTTCCAAAATGCGCGGCGGCAGGCGGTCTTCCGGAACCATCGACCATTCGCGCTGCCAATTCTCGCGGATGAAGGGCAACACCACCTCATCGACGAAATCGCGGCAGCTTTGCCGCATCATGCGCTGCTCTTCCGACAATCCCCGGTCGTACATGTGCCTATCCTTTTGCTCCGGCCCGATGCGAATGCCCTGGAACCGGCCGATTTGATTTTGATCCGCTTTGCAGGCAGTTTCCAAGGGGGTTGGCAGGAACCGCGGCATGGACGGCATCGCGCAGTTCAAGGAGATATTCGCCACCTTCCTGGTGAATCTCAGGCAGGAACTGGTTTCCCCCTGGCTGGGAATTCAGCTCGTTCTGATATTGGTCGCTGCCGGTGTCGCGTGGCTGATCGCCACGCTGATCCGCCGCCGCGCCGATATCTTGACGCCGAGCCTGCGCTGGCCGCCGGTTTTGCGCGTGCTGATGCGGCTGCTGCTGGCCAAGATCGGAACCATCATCTTTGTGCTGGTGCTGGTCGTCGTCCATGAGGTCATGCAATCGCTGACCTGGCCGAGCCGGTCTTATCTGCTTGGCGTCGCGGTCAGTCTCGCCACCGCCTGGGTGGTGATCGCATTCGTCGCCGGACTGATCCGCAATCCCTTCGTGCACCGCATCGTCGCCGTGTCGGCGTGGACGATCGCCGCGCTCAGCATCGTCGGCCTGTTGCGGCCCACCATGGCGACGCTCGATTCATTCGGCGTTGTCGTCGGCGGCCTGCGTGTCACGCCGCTTTTGGTGATCAAGACCTCGATCTTGCTGCTGCTCACGCTATGGGCGGCGAACGCGGCCAGCGATTTCCTCGAACGGCGCGTGCGCAGCCAGGCCGATCTCACGCCGTCGATCCAGGTTCTGATCGGCAAGGTGATCCGGCTTTTGCTCATCACCTTCGCTTTTCTGATCGCGCTCTCGACCGTCGGCATCGATTTTTCCGCGCTGGCATTCTTCTCCGGCGCGATCGGCGTCGGCCTCGGCTTCGGCTTGCAGAAGATCGTCTCGAACCTCGTGAGCGGGATCATCCTGTTGGCCGACAAATCGATCAAACCCGGCGACGTGATCTCGGTCGGCGAAAGCTTCGGCTGGGTCACCTCCATGGGCGCGCGCTATACCTCGATCGTCACGCGCGACGGCCGCGAGTTTTTGGTGCCCAACGAGGACTTCGTCACCCAGCGGGTGATCAACTGGTCCTATTCCAATGACGAGGTGCGGCTGGATGTGCCGTTCGGCGTCTCCTACACCAGCGACCCGCATAAAGTTTGCGCCTTGGCCATCGAAGCCACCAAGTCGGCGCCCCGCGTGCTGATTTCGCCGGGGCCGGTGTGCCATCTCGCAGCCTTCGGCGACTCCTCGCTCAATTTCGTGCTGCGATTTTGGATCAGGGATCCGGTCGACGGCCTCACCAATGTGCGCGGCCAGGTGCTGCTGGCGCTATGGGACATCTTCAAGCGCGAGGGCATCGAGATTCCGTTCCCGCAGCGCGACCTCAACATGCGCACGCCGGTGCAGGTGGAAATCACCGAGAAGAAATCACGCTCCGGCAAAGGCCCCGCAGGAGACTAGCATGGAGGTCGGAGTGATCGGCGTCGGCCGCATGGGCAGCGCCATGGCGCGCAATCTCGTCAAAGCCGGCCACAAATTGCGCTTGTTCGACACCGATGCCGCGCCGCTGCGCGGGCTGGAAAAGGAAGGCGCCAGCATAGCCGCAAACGCCAAGGACGCTTTCCGCGGCGACGCGGTGATTTCGATGCTGCCGAACGACGACGCCATGCGCGCGGTGTTTGTCACCGGCGGCGTGTTGCCGAAGCGCGGATCTGAGACGATCCACGTCAACATGGCGACGGCGTCGGTTGCCTGTGCCGAAGAGCTGACCGCCCTGCACAAGGCGCGCGGCGTACCCTATGTGGCGGCGACGGTGTGGGGCCGGCCGGACGCGGCGGCAGCGGCCGAGCTTTCCATCGCCGTTGCCGGCGAGGCCAAGGCAATCGACAAAGTACAGCCGCTGTTCGACGCGCTTGGCCGCCGCACCACCCGCGTTGGCGCCGAGCCGCGCATGGCTAATGTCGCCAAGATCGCCGGAAATCTGCTGGTCGCCTCCGCCATCGAAGCGATGGGCGAAGCCGCCGCCTTGGTGCGCGGCTACAAGATGGAGGCGGCGGATTTCCTCGATCTGATCGTGACGGCGCTGTTCGACGTGCCGGTCTACCGCGGCTACAGCGAACAGATCGGTAGCGGCGTCTACGAACCGCCCGGCTTCGACATGGTGCTCGGCTTCAAGGACGTGCGGCTGGCGCTGGCCGCCGGCGAGAAGGTCAACGTGCCGCTGCCGTTCGCCAATGTGATGCGCGATGCCTTCCTCGACGCGCTGGCGCACGGCGACGCCAACAAGGACTGGGCAGCGATCGCCAAGGTCGCGGCGCGACGCGCGGGGTTGGAGGATTAGGGCGTGGACTCATAAAACGAACGCCCAAATGGGACGCGGATGCGCTCCTCAATGTCCGCTTTTGGGGGTAAAGCAGACATAGTGCGGACTTGTCGTCATGTCCGCTTTTGACCCTGGCTGTGTGAAAACGCTCTGCATGTGATTCACTCCGCAGTGTGATTCTGCTGTTACGGAGGATCGCATGAAGCGCTTTGTTGAGGGCACGGATCGTAAGCAGAGCACGTTGTTTCCGGAGTATCTGGAAGACTGGATCGACGAGAACAATCCCGTTCAGGTTATTGATGCCTTCGTCGAAGAGCTTGACCTTGGGGAATTGGGGTTCGTTGGGGTTGCTCCCGAGGCAACTGGTCGGCCCTCGTATCATCCATCGGTCCTGCTCAAACTCTACATCTACGGCTATCTCAATCGCGTACAGTCGAGCCGTCGGCTGGAGCGCGAGGCTGGGCGCAATGTCGAGGTGATGTGGCTGACGGGCCGCCTTGCTCCCGATCACAAGACCATTGCCGACTTTCGCAAGGACAATGGTAGCGCCCTCGGCCAGACTTGCGCCCGGTTCGTTATGCTTTGCCGCAGCCTAGGCCTATTGACGGGCGCCAGCGTTGCTATTGATGGCAGCAAGTTCAAGGCGGTGAACAACCGGGACAAGAACTTCACGCGCGGCAAAGTGGAGCGACGCCGCGCGCAATTAGAGCAGAGTGTGGCGCGGTATCTTGCGCAGCTCGACACGGCTGATCTGCAGGAGCCGTCCGAGGCGCTGGCAGCGAAGACGGTGCATCTGAAAGAGAAGCTGGCCAAGCTCGAAAGCGAGATGCAGCGACTGGCGGCGATGGAAAAGCTGATGCTGGCGTCACCCGATCAGCAAATCTCGCTTACCGATCCCGACAGCCGCTCGATGGCGACTAGCGGGCGCGGGTCTGGCGTGGTCGGCTACAATGTGCAGGTCGCGGTCGATACGAAACATCACCTGATCGTCACGCACGAGGTGACGAATAGCGGCTCGGATCGGGCACAACTCGCAAACGTCGCCTCACAGGCGAAGAAAGTGCTCGGCGTCGACAAACTCGAAGCCGTTGCGGACCGCGGCTACTTCAGCGGCGAGGAAATCCTTGCGTGCGACAAGGCCGGAATCGCCGTGACGCTTCCAAAGCCGATGACATCGGGGATTGAGGCGAGGGGTCGCTTCGGCAAACAGGACTTCGTTTATCTCAGCGACGAGGATGTCTATCGCTGTCCGGCTGGCGAAAAGCTGAAGTACTACTACACGAACGAGGAGAACGGGCAGAAGCTGCGACGCTATTGGACGAATGCGTGCCGCCATTGCGCGCTCAAGCATCGCTGTACGACCGGCACGCAACGGCGCATCACGCGTTGGGAGCATGAGCACGTGCTAGAGGCAGTACAAAAACGTCTCGACAATAATCCGCAGGCCATGCGCCAGCGCCGTGAGACGGTGGAACATCCCTTCGGCACGTTGAAGATGAGAATGGGGGCGACGCACTTCCTGATGAAGCGTCTTCCGAAGGTCGCCACCGAGATGGCGCTACACGTGCTGGCCTACAATCTGACGCGCGTCATCAATATCGTCGGCATCCAGCCGCTCATGGCGGCGATGAGGGCATAGTCAGACCCGGAAAAAGGCCTCAGGTCTTCACTGTGCGAAGGCCAGAATCTGCACTCCTCCCAAGGCGTTTTTACACGGCCAAGACCCAAAGCGGACATGCGGTGGGTAGGCCTACGTCTGTGAAATTCGAATATCTTTATGTCGACTTGGGCACCGTTGGTACGACTTTTGCAACTCCGGCGGGGTGCTACGGGAACGGAACCGTCGGGGCTGCCGGCTGCGTATTCATTGGTCCTGGCAGCGGAACGATAAGCACTAGGGTGACTGACAACATTGTTCGGCTCGGCGTCAATTATCGGTTCTGATCGACGCGGCGAAGCACGCGGCGAAATCACGATGGTCAGGCAATATGCTGCCGTCCGCTAATGGCACAAAGCGGACATTCGCGGCGCAGAAGGTTGAACGCAAAGCGGACATTGGCGAACATTGTTCACCGGCCCCAATTTATGAGTACACGTCCTAGGTCGCCGCCCGCAGGCCGAGACTGCCGGTCTCGACCGCCGCTTCCGGGTCGTAGCCGTAAATCCATTCGATCGCCTTGAACGACCAGTCGGTCGCGCCGCCAGCCATACGTGCGTCGCGTTCAACCTGCGCCGGTCCATCCGGCAGATGAAAACGCAATTTGTTGGCTCGCGCGGCTGCCTGCACGCTAGCGGTTCGCTGCAACCGCAATTGTTCGTAGTGCCGTAACGCCTCGGCGACGTCGAATTTGCGCAAGCACGCGGCAAGTGTCGCTGCGTCCTCCATCGCCTGCGCGGCGCCTTGCGCCATATAGGGCAACATCGGATGGCAGGCGTCGCCGAGCAGCGTCACTCTATTGACCGACCAACGCGGCAATGGCGCGCGGTCGAACAGGCCCCAGATGTAGGTCTCATCGACCGTATCAAGGATGGCGCGCAGCTTAGGGTCCCAACCGGCAAAAGCCGCGCGCAAGTCCGCGACGTCGCCGGGCTCGGTCCACGACTCCTTGGTCCAGGAATCCTGTTCGATATTGGCCACGAAATTCACCAGCCGCTTGCCGGCCACGTAATACATGACCATGTGCTTGCCGGGGCCCATCCAGATTTGCGCGCTCACCTCGAGATCGAGATGGCTCACACGCTCGGCCGGCACCAGGCCGCGGTAGGCGACGACGCCGGTGAACTGCGGCTGCTCTTCGCCAAACAATTGCCGGCGGACCGTCGAATGGATGCCGTCACAGCCAATCAACCCACCGGCAACGATATGCGCGCCGTTTTCAAACCGAGCCTCGACCCGGTCGTCACGATCGGTGAATCCGGTTAGGCGATGGCCGAGATGCAACCGGTCGGCCGGCACAGCGGCCGTCAACATCGCCAGGACGTCGGCGCGGTGCGACTGGTAATGCGGATAGCCAAAATGCGCCTCCACTTCATCACCGAGCGGCGTGCGCAATAACGTACGGCCTATCCCAGCGCCGCTGGTGAAAAGCCAAGGGCCGCACGCCGAGCTTGGCCAATTCATCCGCAAGACCGAGCCGATGCAGCACGCGCGAGGCGTTCGGGCTGATCTGTACGCCGGCGCCCACCTCGCGCAGGACGCGCGCCTATTCGTAGACCTGCACGTCGAAACCGGCGCGCAGCAGCGAAAGTGCGGCGGTCAGTCCACCGATGCCCCCTCCCACGACGGCGATTGAAAGCTTCTTTTGTGCCATAAACTCGACTCTGGTCGCGAAAGACGAATGTTATCACGCCTCATACGGCAGACCGACATATTGTTCCGCCAGCGAGATCTGGGCGTGTTCGGAGGAGGCAAGATAGTCGAGTTGATTTTCACGCGCGCGCTCGTCGAATGACGTATCGTCGGGAAACCGGTGCAGCAGATTTGTCAGCCACCACGAGAAACGTTCGGCGCCCCATACGCGGCGTAGCGCCATGGCAGAATATTTTTCCAGGTAATCGGTCTCGGCCTTCTTATAGTGTTCGACCAGCGCACGGGACAGGTAGAAGACATCCGATACCGCAAGGTTTAGACCCTTGGCGCCGGTCGGCGGCACGATATGGGCAGCATCGCCGGCAAGAAACAGCCGGCCTTAACGCATCGGCTCGGCGACGAAACTGCGCAGCGGCGCAATCGATTTCTCAATCGACGGGCCGGTCACGATTTCGTCCGCGATTTTTTTCGGGAAGCGGGTCTTGAGCTCTTCCCAAAACCGATCGTCCGGCCAATCTTCGAGCTTGGTATCCAAGCCGCACTGAATGTAATAGCGGCTGAGCATGGGACTGCGCATCGACGCCAAGGCGAAGCCTCTTTCATGATGGGCATAGGCGATATCCGAAAGCGGCGGCGTCTCCGACAAGATGCCGAGCCAGCCGAACGGATAATCTTTTTCGAATGTGCGGAGGATCGATGCGGGGATCGACTGCCGGCTGATGCCGTGATAGCCGTCGCAGCCAGCGACGAAGTCGCAGTCGAGGCGATGCTCCTGGCCGTCCCGCTCATAGGTGACGTAAGGACGGTTGGATGTCACATCGTACAGCGTAACGTTCTCGGCCTCATCGACGATGTGGCCCCTGGCTGCGTCTCTGGCGGCATAGAGGTCTTCAGTGATGGCGGTTTGCCCGTAAGCCATCATCGCCTTACCAGTGAACTTTTTTGTATCGATGAAGAACCGCTCACGTCCCGCCCAGACGATCGCGGTTCCATCATGCGGCTGGCCCTCGCGATCCATGCGTTCGCCTAGGCCAACGTCGCGCAGCAATTTGACGGTGCCCGCCTCCAGAACGCCGGCGCGAATACGCTGCAGGACATAAGCGCGGCTCTTGCGCTCAAGAACAATGCTGTCGATGCCGTTGAGATCGAGTATGTGCGAAAGGAGCAAGCCGGCCGGGCCGCCGCCGATAATTGCGACTTGAGTTCGCATCGCGCTACCCCCCAAAAAATCAAGGGAGGCTAGCGAATATTGCGAAGCTAGGCGAGCGGTGGTTGCATTTTTTCCGATCGCGACCCGGGCTTGTTCAGAATGGATCGGCCGGCAATTCCATCGCTGACGCTGCGCCCGATGGCGACCCAGACACCTCAGTGGGCATGCCGCTCCGGCTTCTTCAAGGCATCCAGAACATGCCGGGGACGTCGCGCGCCGATCACCTGGACGACGCATCTCGCGTCGGTTGGGCAGAAGACGGTGCAGTCGGTGCCGCGGCTGCCATGACAGTCGGTGCCGCAGCCGTAGCCCTTGGCGTCTTGCGAAAATTTGCCGCCGGCTTTTTCGCAGGCGGTTTTGATCTCCGCCGGGGTGTGCTTGCGCAGCGTAATGTCCCTGGCCAAAGACGGACCGCTGATGCCAAGGATACCGATCAGGATGAGAGCGATAGTCAGGTGTCGCAAGGCAGCCTCCAAAGGTCCGTGTCGCCCCCTTTGGATCGGGCCGAGTGTACATCCTTTCGAAAACGCGAACAGCTTGCTCGCCCCCTACTTTGACGCGGCGGGGGACAAAAAACTGCGGCAATTCCGCTCAGCTAGAACGCCTCATCCGGCAATTCCATGGTACTCGCAGCGCCCGACTGGATGCGGGCGAGATGCGCCGCGGTTTCCGGCAGCATGCGCTCCATGAAAAAGCGCGCGGTGACTAGCTTGGCGTTCATGCGCGGGGCGGCGCCGTTCGCCTTCGGCAGATTGGTGAGCGCGGCCTCGGCGATCCTTGCCCACATGTAGCCGAGCGCCACCAGGCCGAACAAATGCATGTAGTCGGTGGCGCCGGCGCCGGCATTGTCGGGCTTGGCCACCGCGTTATGCATGAACCACATCGAAGCCTGCTGCAGGTGGCCGAGCGCTGTACTCAACGGCGCCAGGAACGCAAGCATCGCCGTGTCCGCGCCCTTATCGTTGATATAGGTCGTGACCTCGTTGAAGAACGCCATCATGGCGCGGCCGCCGTCCTTGGCGAGCTTGCGGCCGACCAGGTCGAGCGCCTGGATGCCGTTGGCGCCCTCGTAGATCATGGCGATGCGCGCGTCGCGCACGAACTGCTCCATGCCGTGCTCGGCGATATAGCCGTGGCCGCCGAACACCTGCTGTGCCGCGACCGTGTTGGCAAAGCCGCCGTCGGTGAGCACGCCTTTGATCACCGGGGTGAGCAGGCTCATATGGTCGTCGGCGCTTTGGCGTTGCTTGTCGTCCTCCGAGCGCCGCGCGATGTCGCCTTGCAGCGCCGTCCACATCACCAGTGCGCGCGCCGCCTCGTTGAAAGCGCGGATCGACATCAGCGTGCGGCGCACGTCCGGATGCACGATAATCGGATCGGCCGGCTTGTCGGGATATTTGGCGCCGGTGAGCGCGCGGCCTTGCAGACGCTCCTTGGCGTAAGCGGCGGCGTTCTGATAGGCGACCTCCGACAGCGCCAGCCCCTGCACGCCGACGCCGAGGCGGGCCTCGTTCATCATCGTAAACATCGCGTGCAGCCCGCGGTTCTCCTCGCCGACCAGCCAGCCGGTGGCGGCGTCGTAATTCATCACGCAGGTGGCGTTGCCGTGGATGCCCATCTTCTCTTCGATGGAGCCGCAGGTGACGCCGTTGCGCTGACCCAAGCGAGCCGTCGTCATTGACCAGAACCTTCGGCACCACGAACAGCGAGATGCCCTTGGTGCCGGCGGGCGCGCCGTCGATGCGCGCCAGCACCAGATGGATGATGTTCTCGGCCAAATCGTGCTCGCCGGCGGAGATGAAGATCTTGGTGCCGGTGATCTTGTAGCTGCCGTCGGCCTGTTTGACTGCCTTGGTGCGCAACAGCCCGAGATCGGTGCCGCAATGCGGCTCGGTCAAGTTCATCGTACCGGTCCAGGCGCCTTCGACCATCTTCGGCAGATATTTCGCCTTCAGTTCCGGTACGGCATGGGTGAGCAGCGCGGCGATGGCGCCTTGCGTCAGCCCCGGATACATGGCGAAGGCCATGTTGGCGGAGCACAAGAATTCATTGACCAGTTGGGTAAGGGTTGCCGGCAGGCCCTGGCCGCCGAATTCGGCCGGCACCGAAATGCCGATCCAGCCTCCTTCGACCAGTTGCTTGAAGGCGTCCTTGAAGCCGGCCGGCGTTGAGACGCTGCCGTCGTCGTGGCGGGCGCAGCCCTCGCGGTCGCCGACGCGGTTGAGCGGGGTCAAGACCTCTTCGCTGAACTTCCCCGCCTCGCGCAGCACGGCTTCCACGATGTCGGGCGTGGCTTCGGCGAATCCCGGCAGATTGCCGTAGCGGTCGAGGTGGAAGACGTCGTTCAACAGGAACAAGGCATCGTCCACGGGGGCCCTGTAGCTCGGCATCGATCCCTCCAGGCGCCTGCCGGGGGCTAGCGCCGTTAACAATTCGTTAACTATTGAACGGTTGCGACTATTTTAAGAAGCGGCAGCGCCACGCCGTCGCGGCCGCACGGTTGGCTTTGAGCATCGCGCATCCGGCTTACGAGCCTGTTAAGCCGCCATCCGGGCCGCCGCTTGGCAAAGCAGCGCAAATACCGCCCCCGTCGCCCATTCGTTAACCCTCTATTTACCGTAACCGGCAAAAGGTTAGCGGGAGATTTGCGAACCGCGCCCCTGTGCACCCAACGTTAACGCGTGGCGGTTCCACCCGCGTGAGGCGCTGACGCCTCCCCCTCGAAGGTGGTGCGACCATGATTTTTGGCGGCCTGCGCAAATTGAAACAGCCGGACCCGCGCGAAACGGCGGTAAACCCGCAAAGCGAACAGGAAGCCACGCAAGCGCACCCGCGCGCCGACACCGACGATTTCCACGCCGAACAACTGCGCACCGTCAATCAGCGGCTCGACGATCTGACGCGCCGGATCAAGCAACTGTCGGACCCGAAACACGTCGCGGACCCGGGGCCGGAGCATTATGCGCCGCGCCGCGCCGAACCGAGCGCTCAATCCGCGCCGCCGGCAGCCTCGTCTGCGCCGAAGGTGCCGTTGCCGCCGAGCCTCGAGCGCGCCCTCTTCGAAATCACCACGCGCCAACGCGTGCTCAATAGTGTGCGCGGAGCGCGGCAAGCCACCGTTGCTGCTCCTGCTCCTGCTCCTGCTCCTGCTCTCTCCTGCTCCTGCTCCTGCTCCTGCTCCTGCTCCTGCTCCTGCTCCTGCTCCGGCTCCTACGCCTACTGCTGCCGCTCCCGTTGCCGCGGCCGCTGCCCCGGCCCTCGAGCCGGTTGCGCCTTCCGCTGTGGCCCCGCCGCCGCCTGCCGCGCCAGCCCCGGTCGCGACTGCGGCGCCGATACCGATACAAAATCTTTCGGGACTGGAGGAACAGCTCCGCACCATCACCGGTCAGATCAATTCATTGCGCCAGCGCGACGTCGAGCGCGCCATTACAGCGCTGCGCGAAGAGCTTACCGAGATCGGCCGCACGCTCAACGAAGCCTTGCCGCGCCACTCGCTCGAGATCATCGAGTGGCGGATTCACGACCTCACCGAGCGGATCGCCGACGGCAAGAACGCAGGCGCGGACGCCGACGCGTTGGCGCGTGTCGAGCAGGGGCTCGGCGAAGTGCGCGACGCGCTACGCGGGCTGACGCCGGCGGAGAGCCTGATCGGCTTCAACGACGCCGTCGCCGACCTTGCAAGCAGGATCGATCTCATTGTCGCGCAGAAAGATCCTGTGACCTTTGCGGAGCTCGAGAGCGCCGTCACAACGCTGCGCACGATGGCGAGTCACATCGCGTCCAACGAGACCGTCGGCCGACTGTCCGACGAGGTACAGGCGCTGGGCGAGAAGATCGAGCACTTCGCCAAAGCCACCGCCGACGGCGGCACGTTCGACAATCTCGAAAACAGCATCACGTCGCTCTCCGACGCGCTGGCTGAACATTCGCAGAGCGCTACGATCGTGTCGCCGCGGATAGAACCGCTGCTGGAGCAGCTTGTCGACAAGGTCCAGCAGATCCAGGATTCGCGCGACGGCAACAATGGTACGCTGGCCAGCATCGAATATCGCGTTACCGCGCTCGGCGACGAGTTGGCTCAGCGCTCGCAGAACGACGGCGCGTTGGCGGCGCGGTTCGAGGCTCTGCTGGAGCAGCTTTCCGCCAAGATTGAGCAGATTCATCTGTCGCGCGACGGCAGCAGCGCCGCCTTCAGCCAGCTCGAGGACCGCATCGCCCAGCTGATGCAGCGATTGGATGAGTCCGATTCGCGTCTCGGCAATCTCGAAGCCGTCGAGCGCGGGCTTTCCGATCTGTTGGCCCATGTCGAAGACGTCAAGGCGAGCAGCGAGACCTTGCATGCCGACAGGATGCAGGGCGCCTACGACCTCAAGACCGACATCGCCCGCGCGCAGGAGGCGATCGACGGCCTGCACGCCACTCTCGGCCAAGTGGTCGATCGTCTCGCCAGCATCGAAAATAACGTGCGCGGCCCGCAAAGCCCCGAAATCGACAGCAACCTTGCCGAACTTCGGCGCGCGATCGACAAGCTCGCCGACCAATCATTCGCCGCACCTCCCGTAGCGCCCGTGGCGGCCGACAGCCCGCCGATCGATCCCGATTTGCCGCCCGATCAGCCGATCGAGCCCGGCTCCGGCGGACCGCGCCGTGGCAACGTGTCAGCCAGCGTTGAACCACCACGGGTCGAGCCCGGCGAACGGCCGGCGCCAGCGGGTGCCCCTAGTAGCAAGTCCAGTTTCATTGCCGCGGCCCGCCGCGCCGCTCAGGCGGCCGGGCAGGAAAATAGCGGCCGCGCGGCGCGCGGCAAGAAACCCGCAGCCGCCAAGAGCGAAGGCAACAAGCCCGAAAGCAAGTCGGTCGTCATCAGGATGTTGAGCCGCTTGAAATCGCTGCTGGTGGCGGCAAGCGTCATCGTCATCGTGCTCGGCGCGGCACAACTCGTCGGCCAAATGCTCGACCGCAGCGACCCCTCGATCCCCAACCGCAAGACCGCCAGCATCTCCGACACCGACGGCAACAAGACTGCCAAGTCGAAAGCCTCCCTCGCCGACGAACAAAGCCAGCCGCCGCTTTCGCCGGCTAGCGAAGCGATCGCCAGCAAGACCAGCGCGAACGAATTGCCGTCGTTATTCAGCCCGCCGATGCTCAGCGGCAAGAGCGACGTCACCGGCTCGATTTCGCGCACGCTTTCGAAACCGGCGTCGTCAGCCAAGCAATCCTCGGACGGATTGCCCGAGGCGATTGGCGGCGTCCGCCTGCGCAGCGCAGCGGCGGCCGGCGATGCCGCCGCCGCCTATGAAATCGCGTTGCGCTTTGCCGAGGGGCGCGGCGTGCCGGCCAACCAGGAAGAGGCGGCGCAATGGTACGCGCGCGCCGCCGCCAAAGGCCTGACGATGGCGCAATTCCGCTACGCCAGCATGCTGGAAAAGGGCCGTGGCGTGAAAAAAGATCTCACGCACGCCCGCCAGCTCTATTTGGCCGCCGCTAACAAAGGCAATGCCAAGGCGATGCACAATCTTGCCGTGCTCTATGCCGAAGGCTTCGACGGCAAGCCCGACTACAACAGTGCCGCGCACTGGTTCCGCAAGGCGGCGGATTCGGGTGTTTCCGACAGTCAGTTCAACCTCGGCGTCCTCTGCGCACGCGGTCTGGGCGTCGAAAAGAACCTGGCCGAATCCTACAAATGGTTCGCGCTTGCCGCCGCCCGCGGCGACCGGGATGCCGGCAAGAAGCGTGACAGCATCGCCTCCGAGATGGACGCCAAGACGCTCGCCGCGGCCAAACAGGCAACCGCGTCCTTCGTGGCAAAGCCGGAGCCGGCGGAGGCCATCGCGGTTCCCTCGCCGCCCGGCGGCTGGGATAGCGCGTCCAGTCCACCGCCGTCGAAGGCCAAGCTGCAACCGCCGAGCCCGCTATCTACGGGTGCGTTCACCGTGGGAAAACGGTGAACAAACGCGACGTCTTGCCCAAAGACGTTCCCGCGCGCACATTCCTCGCTAAGATCAAGTCGAATGATGGCCTGGCGTCGCCGCCGGGTCTGCTAGGCGTGGGGCCAACCGCAAGGTAGACACCCCAGCAGAGCGGCCCGGTTCAGCGGTGCATTGGCCGCAATAGCCGGACAACCGCCTTGCAGATTTATCTTCCCATCGCCGACCTGCCTGTGAACGTCTTCTTCGTGCTGGGAATGGGGCTGGCGGTCGGCTTCATCTCCGGCATGTTCGGCATCGGCGGCGGCTTCCTGATGACGCCGCTGTTGATCTTCGTCGGCGTCTCGCCGGCGGTGGCGGTGGCGAGCGTGACCAGCCATATCGCCGCGTCATCGTTTTCCGGGGCGCTCAGTTACTGGCGCCGGGGCACCATCGACATGGCGCTGGCGATGATGCTGCTCAGTGCCGGCATCGTCGGCACGGCGACCGGCGTCTGGCTGTTCACAGCGCTGCGCGCCGTCGATCAGCTCGACCTGGTGATCGGCCTCTCCTACGTGACGCTGCTGACCACGGTCGGCGGCGCCATGATCTACGAAAGCCTGCGCGCGGTGATGCGCATGCAGCACGGCGGCCCCGCCACCATTCGCCGGCCGGGCAGCCATATGTGGATCCATAAATTGCCGTTCAAGCTGCGCTTCAAGCGCTCGAAAATCTACGTGTCGGCGATCCCGGTGTGGGTGATCGGCTTCTTCATCGGCTTCATCGGCGCCGTCATGGGCATCGGCGGCGGCTTCATCCTGGTGCCGATGCTGATCTATTTGCTGCGCGTGCCGACCGCCACGGTGATCGGCACCTCGATGGTGCTCACGCTGGTCACCATGGCCTCGGCAACGGTCATGCATGCGGTCACCAATCATCTGGTCGATGCGGTGCTGGCCTTGATTCTGATGGTCGGCGGCGTGATTGGCGCGCAATTCGGCGTGCGCACCGGCCAGAAGATGCAAGGCGAACGGCTGCGTCTGCTGCTCGGTCTTTTGGTGTTCGCGGTCGGCTGCCGCTTCGCCTATGAGCTGGTGATCAAGCCGGACGATCTCTACTCGATCCGCCATATCAGGGCAGGATGATGCGAAACCTCGGCTTCATCATTCTGATCGCCATGCTGGCCTGCGGCACAAGCCCTGCCGCCGCCGAACGGCTGGTGGTGTCGCTGTCGAACCACCGCGTGGCGATCACGTCGAATTTCACCGGCGAGGATCTGGTGCTGTTCGGCACCGTCGAGCCCGACCGGCCCGGCGCCGCGTTGCGCCCCAGTTACGACCTGGTCGTCACCGTCACCGGACCGCGGCAAGCTGTCCGCACCCGGCGCAAGGAGCGTGTATTCGGCATCTGGGTCAATCTCGACTCGCGCGAATTCGTGCGCGTGCCGTCATATCTCGGCGTCCTGAGCAACCGCCCGGTCGCTGAAATTACCAATGCGGAAACCTTGCGGCGCCTGCAGATCGGCCTCGGCAATTTCCTGCTGCCGCAACGCATCGGGCCGGACATTGCCGATACCGTGCGCGACGACCCGTACCGCGTTGCCTTCGTGAAGCTGGAAGGCGAGCATGGACTGTATCGCGAATCCCCCATCGCCGTGACCTTTCTGACACCGACTGTGTTCCGTGCCGCCATTCCCTTGCCGGCCGATGCGCCGATTGGCAATTACGCGATCGACGTCAAGCTGTTCGCCGACGGCGCCGTGGCCGCCAGCACCAATTCAGCGCTGGAGGTGACCAAGGCGGGCTTCGAGCAATATGTCGCCGACGCCGCCCGTGATTACGGCCTGCTCTACGGCCTAGCCACCACACTGATGGCGCTGCTCACCGGCTGGCTCGCCAGCGTGATCTTCAGGCGAGATTAATCCGACAGACAACGCTTGGCGGCGAAGACATAAAGCCGCCCCTCGCCCAGCATATGGGCAGTGAATTTGAGGGTACCGAACAGGTCGGCAAAAGCGGCACCGCGAATGTTCAGGCCGCCGGTGAAAGCGCCGAAGGCCGGCATCACCAGACGCGTCGCGTCCACCGCGAAGCAGCGCCGGCTGACGATGCGGCCGCGCTGCGACACACGCGCGACCGGGTGCAGATGACCGGCGATTTCGCCTTCGGCGCCCGTCGGCCGATGGCGAAAGAGCAAACCGCCGATCGTGACCGAGTCATGAAACCTGCCGCCGACATCCAACGCCGGCTCGGGATCGTGATTGCCCGTGATCCAAATCCAGTCGCGCCCGCGCTGCATCGCGCGCAAGGATTCGCGATCCGCGCCGGATAGCCGAGCGGGACCGCCGCCATCGTGAAAGCTGTCGCCGAGCGCGATCACGCCGCGCGGCGCGTAACGAGCCATAAGGCGCGCGAGCCGCGCCAGCGTCGCCGCGCTGTCATAAGGCGGCAGGAGGATGCCGCGGGCGGCGAAGCTGGAGCCTTTTTCCAGATGCAGGTCGGCGACCGCGAGCAGGCTTTGCTCGGGCCAAAACAGAGCGCCATCGGGGTCGGCGATGAGCGTGACGCCGGCGATGCCAATGCCGTGTTTTTCTTTACCTCCCCCTGCAAGGGGGAGGTCGGACAGCGAAGCTGTCCGGGTGGGGGTCGCTACCAAGATGACCCCACCCCGGATTGCCTTCGGCAATCCGACCCTCCCCTTTCAGGGGAGGGATAAAAAAAGAAATTCACTGCATCGCCTCCTTCACCAACTCGTCGGCCGCTTCGGCCAGCAGTTCATCCGCCGCCTCGCCGTAGACGGTCTCGCGCCCAATCTCCAGCATCACCGGAACCGCCAGCGGCGAGACATGGTCGAGCGCCTTATGGACAATTCGGCCCTTGATGCGCGAGAGCATTTCGCCGAGCCGCTTAATGTCGAGCAGCCCGGTAGCGGCGTCGGCGCGCGCCCCCCGCAGCAGGATATGATCGGCCTGATGCTTGCGCAAAACGTCGTAGACGAGGTCGGTGGATATCGTGAGCTGGCGGCGCGATTTTTCCTCGCCGGGAAAACGCCGCTCGATCAGCCCGGCAATGATGGCGCAAGTGCGGAAGGTGCGCTTCATCAGCGCGGATTCGGCGAGCCAGGCTTCCAGATCGTCGCCCAGCATGTCCTCGTCGAACAATTGGGCGAGCGATAAATCCCCGCGCGCGATATGCAAGGCGACGTCGCCGACACCCCAGACCGCCAGCGCATATTCATTGGCGACAAAGCCGAGCGGTTTCATGCGCGCGCGCTCGAGCCGCCGCGTCAGCAACATGCCGAGCGTCTGGTGCGCGAGGCGACCCTCGAACGGATAACAGACGAGATAATATTTGGCGGCGCGCGGGAAGGTTTCGACCAAAAGATCGCCGGGCGCCGGCAGCAATGAGCGCCACTGTTGGATCTCTAGCCACTCGCGCACTTGATCCGGCAGCGCGCGCCACGCGCTCGGCTCGGCCAACAGCGCGCGCACGCGGGCGGCGAGATAAGTCGAGAGCGGGAACTTGCCGCCTTCGTAGGCCGGCACTTTCGGATCGGATGCGGTCGAGCGCGAGACGTAGACCTCGTCCTCGACCAGTGCCTCGTATTTGAGGATTTCGCCGGCGAAGACGAAGGTGTCGCCGACCGACAGCATCTCGATGAAATACTCCTCGACTTGGCCGAGCAACTTGCCGCCGCGCGGAATGAAGGCGCTGCGCCCGCGCGCACGCACCAGCCGCACTTTCAGCATGTCGGCTTCCACGATGGTGCCGACATTCATGCGGTAGCGCTGCGCCACGCGCGGATGGGTGATGCGCCAGCGCCCGTCTTTCCCCTGCCGGATCTTGGCGAAGCGCTCATAGGCTTTGAGCGCGTAGCCGCCGGTGGCGACAAAATCGACCGCGGCGTCGAAGTCAGAACGCGCGAGCGCGGCATAAGGCGCGGCGGCGCACACTTCGGCATAAAGCTCGTCGCTCAGGAACGGTTCGCCGACGGCGCGGCCGAGGATGTGCTGCGCCAGCACATCGAGCGCACCGGTGCGCAAGGGCGGCGTATCCTGCGCATTCTCCGCCACGGCGTCGATGGCGGCGCGGCACTCCAGCACCTCGAAGCGGTTGGCCGGCACCAACACCGCTTGCGACGGTTCGTCGAGCCGGTGATTGGAGCGGCCGATCCGCTGCAGGATGCGCGATGCGCCCTTCGGCGCGCCGACATTGACCACGAGATCGACGTCGCCCCAATCGACGCCGAGATCGAGCGAAGACGTGCACACCACCGCGCGCAATCTGCCGGCCACCATGGCGTCCTCGACCTTGCGCCGCTGCGCCACGTCGAGCGAGCCGTGATGCAGCGCGATGGCGAGATTGTCGTCGTTGATGCCCCACAATTCCTGGAACAGGAATTCGGCTTGGCTGCGGGTATTGACGAAGATAAGCGTGGTCTTGTGGCGCTTGATCAGGTCGTAGATTTCGCCGAGCGCGTGGCGCGCCGAATGCCCAGCCCAGGGCAGATGCTCGGCCGTATCGAGCATGGTCACCTGCGGCTGCGCGCCGGCTTGCGCGATAAGCAGATCGGCGTGCGCTTGCCCTAGCGGCGGCTGCGGCACCAGGAAGCGGCAGAGATCGTCGGGCTCGGCCACGGTCGCGGAAAGGCCGACCGTCGTGAGTTGCGGCGCCAACGCGAATAATCGCGCCAGACCGAGCGACAGCAGGTCGCCGCGTTTGAAGGTCACCAGCGAATGCAATTCATCGAGCACCACACGCTTGAGCGTGCCGAACAAATAGGGCGCGTCGGCGGATGCCAGCAGCAGCGCCAGTTGCTCCGGCGTGGTGAGAAGAATGTCGGGCGGATAGCGGCGCTGGCGTTGGCGTTTCGAGGCCGGCGTGTCGCCGGTGCGGGTTTCCAGCCGCACCGGCAGCCCCATCTCCTTGACCGGGATTTCCAGGTTGCGCGCGATGTCGACGGCCAGCGCCTTCAGCGGCGAGATGTAGAGCGTGTGCAAGCCTCTTCCTTCTCCCCGCGCGCGGGGAGAAGGTGGCGAGGCGCGAAGCGCCGCGCCGGATGAGGGGGCGGCGGCGGCGCGCGCAAACTTTAATGCCCCCTCACCCGACCGCCCCCCGACCAAGTCGGGCGGCGGTCGACCTCTCCCCGCCAGCGGGGAGAGGTAAGCTTCGCTCAGCTCCACCAGCGTCGGCAGAAAGCCGGCCAGCGTCTTGCCGCCGCCGGTCGGGGCGATCAGCAGCACCGAGCGGCCGTCCTTTGCCTTTGCCAGCAAGTCGAGCTGATGCGCACGCGGCGTCCAACCTCGGCCGGCGAACCAGCGGGCAAACACCTCCGGCAGCAGCGGCACAGGCGTCGAGTGGTCGAGCGCGGTTGCGGGTTCCATGAATCGATTCTAAGGCATATCTGAAGGCTACGCCCGCCAATCGTGCTAGGCTGGCAGGATGGAGATTCCTATGGCGAATGAGACCGTGACCAAAGTCTTCGGCGGCTCGCCGCTGGCGGTGCTGTTTCGCCTCATCCTGGTGTCGGTCCTGGTCGGCGTCATTTTATCGGCGCTCGGACTCGATCCGTGGAATATCATCTCCAGCGTTGAACGCCTGATCCGCAGCATCTGGAACATGGGCTGGGACGCGGTGGTCTGGCTGTGGCGCTATTTCCTGCTCGGCGCCGTGATCGTGATCCCGATTTGGATTTTGATGCGCGTCTTCAACGCGCCGAGGGGAAAGTAGAAGCGGAGCTTTCTTCTCGTGATGCCCGGCCAACCGGGCCCGGCCTTTGGCCGGCACGGCATTAAGCTTGTGCCGGACATCCACGTCTTCGCTTCCAGGAAAGAAAGGCATGGATGGCCGGGACAAGCCCGGCCATGACGGTTAGGAAGGCCAGCTCTCCGCCGTGATGTCGGCGGCGTCGACGCCAACCATCGCGGCGAGCGAATTGCGGTGGCCGCGCTTGAGCGCCGACACAAGATCGTTCTTGATCTCGCTCACCACGCCGATGCCACGATAGACCAGCCCCGTATAAAGCTGCAGCAATGTGGCACCGGCCTTGATCTTGGCGATCGCGGTAGGACCGGAATCAATGCCGCCGACGCCGATCAGCGGAAAGGCACTCTCGGCGCGCACGAAGGTCTCCGCCAGCACGCGGGTCGCCAGCTTGAACATCGGCCGCCCCGACAGCCCGCCCGCCTCTTTCGCCTTGTCGCGCTCGCGCAGCGCACTCGGCCGCGTGATCGTGGTGTTGCCGACGATCATGCCGTCGAGCCGGTGCTTGCGTGCGATGCCGACCACATCGTCTAGGTCGCCGAGGGTGAGATCGGGTGCGATTTTAAGCAGCACCGGCGTCGGGCCGGCGCGGGCGCGCGCCTTTTCGCGCGCATCGACCACGCGCGCCAAGAGATCGTCGAGCGCCGCGGCCTGCTGCAGGTCGCGCAAGCCGGGCGTATTGGGCGAGGAGACGTTGACGGTGAAATAGCTGGCAACCACCGCGAATGTTTCGATCAGCCGGACATAGTCTTCGCTGCGATCGGGCGAATCGCGGTTAGCGCCGATATTGACGCCGACGATGCCGCCCTGATGGCGGCGTGCCGACAGCCGCGCCAGTACCGCCGCCGCGCCCTCGTTGTTGAAACCGAGGCGGTTGATCACGCCCTGGTCCAATTCGAGACGGAATATGCGCGGTCGCGGATTACCGCCCTGCGGGCGCGGGGTCACGGTGCCGACCTCGACAAAGCCGAAGCCGACCCGCAGCAACGTGTCGGGCACGGCCGCATTCTTGTCGAAGCCGGCGGCGAGCCCCACCGGATTGGGAAAATTGAGCCCGAAGGCGCGCACGCCGAGTTCGCGCGCGTCCGGTGCCGGCCGCGCCCGCGGCATGAAGCGCAGGGCCTTGATTGCCAGGGAATGCGCATCCTCCGGGTCGAGGGCGCGCATCAGCGGGCGGGACAGGCGGTCGATCAGACCGAAGACCACGGGGCTGCTCCGGGTTTACCGGTTTTGACCCTATCGGCGGCCTTTGGGTCTATTCAAGGGCGCAGCCTGCATGAACCCCTTGCGCGGCGGGGACAACTCAAGGCTATAATTCCTAGAGTTTGGACCCTCATCACAGGCGGAGATTCGCGCGTGGCGACGATGCTCACCCATAACCAGATCTGGACCGCACTCGACCGGCTGGCCGCCCGCGCCAAGCTGACGCCCTCCGGGCTCGCCAAGAAAGCCGGGCTCGATCCCACCACCTTCAACAAGTCCAAGCGCATCACCCCGGAAGGGCGCCCGCGTTGGCCCTCGACCGAATCGGTCGCCAAGTCGCTGGCCGCCACCGGCGTCAAGATCGACGCCTTCGTCGGCCTGATCACCGACAGCGGCAAGGCGGCGATCCACAACGTGCCGCTGATCGGCTTCGCCGAAGCCGGCGCCGGCGGCTATTTCGACGACGGCGGCTTCCCGGTCGGCAAGGGTTGGGAGGAGATCGCCTTCCCGTCCGTCAATGACGAACACGCCTACGCGCTGGAAATCTCCGGCAACTCGATGAAGCCGGCCTATCGCAAAGGCGACGTGATCGTGGTCTCGCCCGCTGCTTCGGTGCGCAAGGGCGACCGCGTGGTGGTCAAGACCAAGGACGGCGAGGTCATGGTCAAGGAACTGCGCCGCAAGAACAGCAAGACCGTCGAGCTCAAATCGCTCAACGCCGAGCACCGCGACCGCACGCTGCCGATGGCGGACGTTTTATGGATCGCGCGCATCGTCTGGGCGAGCCAGTAACGTCATCGCACCGAGTCCAATTTGCTCAAATTGAATCGGTTCCGTCCCTAACATTTTTACTACTGCATCATCTTTTCCGAAATCCGGTTCCCACTTTTCGGGATCATGCACTAGCGTCCGGTCGCCGCCCGCCATTCGGGCACCGGCCGTCTTTTAATCATTCGGCAGTCCAGGAACCATTCAATGACCCAAGACAGCATCGATCACCCGGCCACCTGTGGCTGCTGCGGCGACCTGCTGCGCGCGCGGTTCGACCGGCGGCGCTTCCTGCAGCTGACTGCCGGCGCCGGATTGCTGACGGCGTTTCCATCGCTCGCCTTTGGCGCCTATGGAAATTACGACGCCATGTTGCTGACCTGTATCGATCCGCGCTTTCCCGAGCCGACGATCAAATACATGGAAGGCCGCGACATGGTCGGCAAATATAGCCAGTTCTCTTTTGCCGGCGCCGCCATCGGTGTGGTCGCGCCCGCCTTCAAGGCCTGGGAGCCGGCATTCTGGGACAATCTGGCGGCATCGATCCAGTTGCACAGCATCCCGAAAGTGATTGCGATGAATCATCGCGACTGCGGCGCGGCAAAAATCGCTTACGGCGAGGAAGCGGTGGCCAATGCGAATGCGGAGACGGAAACCCACAAGGGCTCGCTGATGAAATTCCGCAAGCAGGTCGGCGAACGGCACCCCAAGCTCGCGGTCGAAACTGGCCTGATGGCGCTCGACGGCAAGGTGGAGATGTTTAGCTGAGCGCCTTGCTTCTTATCCCTCCCCTGTAAGGGGAGGGTGGCGCCGAGCGAAGCGAGGCGACGGGTGGGGTGATGTGTTTGCCCTACTCATAACACCCCCACCCGGTCGGCTGCGCCGACCACCCTCCCCCGCAAGCGGGGGAGGGGTAAGCGTCAGGCGCTGCGCGCCAATGCGCCGTCGATCATGTCGACGGTATTCTGCAATCCATAGACCGCCACGAACGAGCCGAAGCGCGGGCCCTTCTCCTGGCCGAGCAGCACCTGGTAAAGCATGTTGAACCAGTCGAGCGAGACGCCCGGCTTGCCGTCCTTGGCCTTCTTCTTCTGATCGAGAAACGGCTCACGGCGGCCGACCTCATAGACCACGTTCTGGATTTGCTCGGCCGTCGCGTCGCCCGACAATTGCGCCAACGCGTCGCGCAGATCGATGAGGGCCGCGCGCTCGCTGTCGGCCGGATGGCGGAACTTCTTTTCCGGCTGCACGAAGTCGCGGAAATAATGGATGGCGTACTCAACCTGCGCCTTCAATTCGGGATGCGTCTGCGGCGTCACGCCCGGCCGGTAGCGGCCGATGAAGCCCCACAACGTCTCGGCATTCTCCGCGTTCGACGACGACACCAGCGTCAGCAGCATGGTGAAGGTCACCGGCATCTCCGGCTTGGGCGGTTGACCGGCATGGATGTGCCAAACCGGATTAGACAGGCGCTGGCGCGCGTCCTGACGTTGATAGCCGTCGAGGTGTTGCTGATATTCATCGACCGTACGGGGGATGACGTCGAAGTAAAGGCGCTTCGCCGCCTTCGGCTCGCGATACATGAAAAGCGAAAGGCTTTCGGGCGAGGCGTAGCGCAGCCATTCGTCGATGGTGAGGCCGTTGCCCCTGGACTTGGAAATCTTCTGCCCGTTCTCGTCGAGAAAGAGCTCGTAGTTGAAGCCTTCCGGCGGCGTTGCGCCGAGCGCGCGGCAGATTTCGCCCGACAGCTTGACCGAGTTGATCAGGTCCTTGCCGGCCATTTCGTAGTCGACGCCGAGCGCCACCCAACGCATGGCCCAGTCCGGCTTCCATTGCAGCTTGCAGTGCCCGCCGGTGACGGGGTGCTCGAACGGCTCCCCAACTGGTTCGGCAGAAGTCGTCAACTCTTGAAAGAGCGCAGTGTCTGCTATTGGAAAGACTTCCAAAATTCTCAAGTGATGAAGTACCTGCAAGCGATCTTTGCCAATGCCGGAGTCATAGCGAGACACAATCGGTAAAAACGGACAATAGGTCTTGCGGCGGCGCTCTCGAAGAGAGGTATCCATAATTGCCTTTATTTCGCGATGTTTTAGCAGGCATTTAACTAGCGTTTCATCGAAGCCCCCAGATTGATAAACCTCAGTTGCACTTCTAAACTCATAATCGAAACCGAATTGATCCAGAAACGCTCGCAAACGTGCGTTGTTGTGTGCGCCGAAGCTTTCGTGCGTTCCAAACGGGTCTGGAGTTGAGGTTAGCGGAGTCGGGTTACGAGTGATCATTTCGTCGGAATCTTCTTCCTCGACATAAAGTCCCAACATCTCCTTGTTCGGCACGTTGTCCGGAACTTTTCGCAGGCCGTCCATGTCGTCGGAGAAGGCGATCAGCCGCGTCTTCACCTTGTCGTCGGTCAAGACGCGGAAGGCATGGCGCACCATGGTGGTGCGCGCCACTTCGCCGAAGGTGCCGATGTGCGGCAGGCCGGACGGACCGTAGCCGGTCTCGAAGATCACCTCGTCTTTGGGATGCTTCTTGAGCCGCTGCACGATCTTGCGCGCTTCCTCGAACGGCCAGGCGTTCGACTGCTCGGCCAAGTCACGCAAGGTGGCGGCGGTTTCGGTGACGGACATCTTATTCTCCAGCGAGCCGGACACTAGGAATCCGCAAGCCGCGCGTCAAACGCTATCGCCGTCATCCTGAGGTGCAAGCGAAGCGAGCCTCGAAGGATGATCGGCCCGGGCCTCGAGGCTCGGCGCTACGCGCCTCGCACCTCAGGGTGACGGCTAATTCAAAACGGGCTGATTGGGAAATAGCGTAGCCACAGATCGGTGAAACGGCCCTTTTCCCAAAGCTGGAAAAGCGCCCAGTTGAACGCCTGCCGTAGCAGAACGTTGCCGCGGCGGACCGCGATGCCGACGCCCTCGCCGAAATAACGGCCTTCCAGATAGGGCCCGCCGCGGAACACGCAGCAGCCGGCAAAGTCGGTGCCGTTGAGCCAGAAGGCGAGCGATATGCCGTCGCCGAACAACAGATCGACCTCGCCGCGGCGCAGCGCTGCGCGCGCGGCATCGGCGTTTGGATAGGGATGCAATTCGGCTTCGGTGAACAGCGCCTTGAGATAGGCCTCATGCGCGGTGCCGGCGACCACGCCGATCTTGCGGCCTTCCAGCGTCTGCGGCCGCACGTCCTCGATGTCGATGTCTTTGCGCGACACGAAGCGTGCCGGCGTGCGGTAATAGGGCTCGCTGAAATCGACGCGCGTGCGCATCTCCGGCGTCGCGGCAATCGAGGCGATGATGGCGTCGCCCTGGTTCTTGTTGAGCGCGTCGATCAGCGTATCGAAGCGGCGCATCTGTACCGTGCAGGCGACCTTGATCTCTTCGCAGATCATGCGCGCTAGATCGACGTTGAAACCGGCTGGCGCGCCGTCCGGCCCGGCAAAGTCGAACGGCGGGTAGTCGGTCTCGGTGAGGAAGCGGATGACGTTGATGCGCGTGAGGTCCGGCCGCTCCGGCCGCCGCCGCGGATCCCAGAAGCCGGGCACCGCGGACGGCCTGGCCAGTCGCGGGTTCGCCGGTTGAGTGACCGGCGCGGAAGGCGGCGTGGGCGGCGGCGCAATCACCGCCGGCGGATTTACCTGCTGCCTGGCAGGCTGCGCCGCCGCCGTTGCTACGGCAGTAGCCGCCAACATTATGCCGAGCACGCCGTAACGCGCGCACAGGCCCCAAGAAAAATGCATTCGCCAGCCTCGAAACCCAGGGAGGAATCGCGGCGACCATAGCATCGCAATTGCGGCGGGCCAGGGACAAATCCGTCGTCCTGAGGTGCGAGCGAAGCGAGCCTCGAAGGGCGGCGGCCAGGGCCGATAATCCTTCGAGGGCCGCTTTGCGGCCACCTCAGGATGACGGTTTAACGTTAGTCCCTTTGCTTTCAAGCGCCGGTCAGATGCTTTTCGATCTCGTGCACCGGCAGCTTGACGAAGTCCTTATCGAGTTCGGCGCGCACCGCGGCGCGCAGGGCGTGGCTATAGGCCGGGCGGATCACGCCGAGCGCGCGCGGCGGCGCTACCACGATCAGCGATTTTGTCTTGCCGGCCGCAAGCGCAGCCTCGAGGTGCCCGACGAGTTTCAGAAGAAAGGCCTCTTCCGCCTGGGTATGCCAGTCGGTCTGCTCGATGGCGCTGCGGCCGTGGCCGACCGAACTGTGGGAGCGGCCGGGCCGCTCGGTGCCCAATTCGTGGGTTGGCGGATTCTTCTGCTCGAAGACCTCGACGGTCTTCAAATTTGGAAACTTGATGTCGCCGGCATTCTCCAGCACCAGCGCCTTGGCACCGTCGCACACCACCACCCATTCACCGTGGCGGATCAACAAATCGGACATGAATGACCTCCTGTACGTAAGCCAAGGTTAACGAAACGGCAAAGCCTGCGTCTTGCTCTGGATCAAACGCGGCCGGCGGCGATCGGTTGCCCGCTTTGCCGGATCAATTTGTGCCGTCGAGCAGCCGGCGGGCGATGACCTGGGCCTGGATCTCGGCGGCGCCCTCGAAAATATTGAGGATGCGGGCATCGCACAAAATGCGCGAAGCCGGGAACTCGAGCGCAAAGCCGTTGCCGCCGTGGATCTGTACGGCATTGTCGGCGGCGGCCCAGGCGACGCGCGCGGCGAGCAATTTGGCCATGCCGGCTTCCAGGTCGCAGCGGCGGCCTGAATCCTTCTCGCGCGCGGCATAATACGTGAGCTGACGCGCGATCATGATCTCGGCCGCCATCATGGCGATCTTGTCGGCGACGCGCGGGAATTCGATGATCGGCCGGCCGAACTGGTTGCGGTTCTGGCCGTATTCGATCGCCTGTTCCATCGCCGCCTGGGCCACGCCGATGGCGCGCGCCGCGGTCTGGATGCGCGCTGATTCGAAAGTCTGCATGAGTTGCTTGAAGCCCTGGCCCTCGACGCCGCCGAGCAAGTTCTCGGCCTTGACCTCGAAGCCGTCGAAGGCGATCTCATATTCCTTCATGCCGCGATAGCCGAGCACCTCAATCTCGGTGCCGGTCATGCCTTGCGCCGGGAACGGATTGGCGTCGTCGCCGCGCGGCTTTTCGGCAAGCAGCATCGAGAGCCCGCGGTGCCCGGGCTCCTTCGGATTGGTGCGCACGAGCAGCGTCATCACGTCGGCGCGCACCGGATGGGTGATCCAGGTCTTGTTGCCGTAGACCTTGTAGACGTCGCCCTCGCGCACCGCGCGGGTCTTCAGCGAAGCGAGATCGGAGCCGGTATTGGGTTCGGTGAACACCGCGGTCGGCAGCACCTCGCCGGAGGCGAGCTTGGGTAGCCATTTTTCCTTCTGCGCCTCGGTGCCGCCGCCGAGGATCAGCTCTGCGGCGATCTCCGAACGTGTACCGAGCGAGCCGACGCCGATATAACCGCGCGACAGCTCCTCGGAAACCACGCACATCGATTCTTTGCCAAGCCCCATGCCGCCGAAACCTTCCGGGATGGTAAGGCCGAACACGCCGAGCTCCGACATCTGGCCGATGACCTCGAGCGGGATATAGCTGTTGGTGCGGTGCCAGCCATGCGCGTTGCCGATCACCTCGCTATCGGCGAACTTGCGCATCTCCTCGCGGATCGATTTCAGCGTATCGTCGAGACCGCAGGCGCCGACGGTGGCGTGGTGGCTCTCGCGCATCAGCGCGACCAGGCGCGCGCGGCGCTCCGCGGTGTTGCCGGTGGCGATCAGCTCGTCCACCGTCGGGGTGATGCGTGCGGCCACTTGCGCCGCGCTGAGCCCGAGATCGGCCGGCCGTACCACTTCGCCCTGGCTCATCGGAATGCCGCCGACAATCTGGGCTAGAAATTCGCCAAGGCCGACGCGCACGAGATGTTCTTCGATTTCGCCGAGCGCGCCATCGCGCGCCATCCGCTCGGTGTAGGCGGCGAGCTGGCGCACGGCCTCGACGTAAGTCGCAAGCCAAGCGAGCCCGTGGGTGGCGCGTTGTTCTCGATCGATGAGCTTGCCGGCGACCTCGCCGTCGACGACTACGCGTTCGCGCACCTTGACCACCGCATCGGCCAAAAGAGCGTCGAGCGCGACGCTCGCCTCGCGGGCAAGTTCGGCCAATTCGGGTTCGGAGGCGGTGCGGGAAGCGGCGATCGACATTGAGAGGCCTCTGCTTCAGGCGAAGGGTGATGGCTGGAAGCCGACACTACGCGTGCACTGCACAAAAGCAAAGTGGCCCGGAATCGTCTGGATTTCTCATTGCTTACACGGGATGGCGAGGCCGAATTGCAACAAAATTAACCAATTCACGCTTTCATCCCGTCAATACCTCTCGCGCAGCACCTCTTCGATCGGCAAAGCCGAACCGGTTTCATGCCCCGCAGCAAAATGTCGATTCACTTGGAAAAACTGTCGAAGCCGGTCGGCCAGCTGAGCCGCCTGCTGACGTCGGGTTCGGTGCGCACCCGCATCGCCGTGCTGGCGCTCATTCCGGTCGTCGGCTTTATCGCCAACGTGTTCTCTTACGTGTCCGGCGAGAACGATGTCGGCACGGCCTTCGAGACCGTCGCCCATTCCCGCACGCTCGCCGACGCCAGCCGCAATTTCAAGATCGCCATCGGTTCGATGCGCATCGCCGTCAAGGACTTCACCGAGCGGCCGCACACATTGATCAATTCGTTCGGCCAGTCCCAGCAACTCGCCAACAACAGCCTGGACATTATCGAAGCCTCAAGCGTCAACGTGCGCGCCGATGACATCAAGGCGCTGCGCAAAAAACTCGGCGTCCTCAAAGCCAATTTCGGCCAAATGGTCGCGCAGCAGCGTATCCTCGGCTATTCCGAATCCGAAGGCCTGCGCAAGCAGCTGCGCGACACCGGCAACAAGATCGAGCACACGCTTAACGAGAACATGACTTGGCTGGCCGGAGCCGATGCGACAAAGCTCATGATCGCGCTTTTGAAAATGCAGCATCATGAGGCGGAATATCGGCTCAATCCGCTCAATCTGACGCAACAGCAATTCCTCGCGGACTACAAACAATTCACCGACACCTTCGCTAACATCGACGGCACGCCGCAGATGAAGCAATCGCTTGAGCTGGAGGTGAAGCGTTACGCCGACAGCTTCGCGCAATGGATCACAGTTGCCGATCGCATCCACCCGCTGCGCGCGCTCATCGACATCGACAGCCAAGGCATGTTGCCGCTGGCCGACGCCGTCATCACCTCGGCAAACGAAACCGCAGCGCAGGCCTCGACCGCGCTCGCCAATTCGCAAGCGAACACCCGTGGCGGCATCATCATGGTCGGCATCACCATGGTCGCGCTGGGCCTCGGCTTTTCCTGGCTGATCGGCCGCAGCATCACGCGTCCGCTCGACGGTCTTGCCGTGGTGATGAAGCGGCTGGCCGCCGGCGACACCACGGCGCGCATCCCCGCCACGCAAGCGCGCGACGAGATCGGTGAAATGGCGCGCACCGTGATCGTGTTTCGCGACAGCATGATCGAGCGCCAAAAGCTCGCCGCCACCCAGGAGAAAACGAGCCAGGCGCAGGTCATGCGCAGCGATACGATTGCGCACACCATCGCGCAATTCAAACAATCGGTCGAAAGCGCGCTCGGCAAACTGCGCACGGCCGCCATGAAGCTCGAGATAAGTTCGAGCGACCTCAACAAGGCGGCCGACACGGTGTCGTCGGAAGCCGGCACCGCCGAACAGCGCGTCACCGCCGCATCCGAAAACGTCACCACCGCCGCCGGCTCGGTGGAGGAACTGGCAGCCTCAATCGGCGAGATCGCCTCGCAGGCCGCCAAGTCGACCGATGTCGCGGGCCGCGCGGTGTCGGAAGCCCAGCGCACCGTCATCACCATGTCGGAGCTCGGCAAGGCCGCCACCCGCATCGGCGAAGTGGTGGGCCTGATCCAGGCGATCGCCGGACAGACCAACTTGCTGGCGCTCAATGCCACGATCGAAGCGGCCCGCGCCGGCGAATCCGGTAAGGGCTTCGCCGTGGTCGCCTCGGAAGTGAAATCGCTGGCGGGGCAGACCGCCAAGGCGACCGAAGAGATCGCGCAGCATATCGGCTCGATCCAAACGGCTGCCGCCGACGCCGCGCAGGCGATCGAGCAGGTCAACACCATCATCCGCGACATGTCGGCGATCGCCACCATGGTGGCGGCCACCGTCGATCAGCAGAATTCCGCAGTCGCCTCGATCGCCGAAGGCGTGAGCCGCGCTTCCGGCGAGGCGCGCGACGGCGCCGAGGCCATGAGCCGGGTCGCAGACGTCACCGCCGATGCCCGCTCCACCGCCGCCGACGTCAAGGACCTCGCCGACGCCGTCTCGGTCGAGGCCGAGGGGCTGGAAGCCGAAGTGCGCCAGTTCCTCACCAACGTGCAGGCGGCGTAATTCCTTCTCCCCGCTTGCGGGGAGAAGGTGGCGAGCCAACGGGTCCGCGCAAAGCGCGGCCCGATGTAAACTCCGCGGATGCGGGGCCTCGCTGCTTTCCGCTGCTTAAGCGCCCCCTCACCCAATTTCTTCGCTTCGCTCGGTAATCGACCTCTCCCCACAGGTGGGGAGAGGTTTCAAGCAGCCCTTGCAAAGCAGCCAACAACGGATGATCTGAGGGCAACGCCTTTGGAGCAACACATTGCGCTTTGTCAGATCATCGTTGCATGTCGTCTACCGGGCGTTGCGCCAATTCGCCGCCGACGATGGCTGGGCGATCGCCAGCCACATCGCGCTGTCCACGCTGATGGCACTGTTCCCGTTCTTGATCGTGGTGACGGCGCTGGCCGGCTTTTTCTTCGGCTCCAAGGAGCTCGCCGACGAGGCCGCCAAGCTGCTGCTTGAGGCCTGGCCGAAGGAAGTGGCCGGGCCGATCGCGCGCGATATCACTGGCGTCCTCACCGGCACGCGCGGCGACGTACTCACCTTCGGCGTATTGTTTGCCGTGTACTTTGCCTCGAGCGGCGTGGAGAGTCTGCGCATCGGCCTCAACCGCGCCTACGATATGTCGGAGCCGCGCGCCTGGTGGCTGTTGCGGCTAGAATCGATCTTCTACGTGCTGGTCGGCGCGGCCGCGATCCTCGCCTTTGCCTTTCTGGTCGTGCTGGGGCCGCTGATCTGGGCGAAGCTGGTGCAATATGTCCCGGCGGTGCAGCCGTTCAACAATCTTGTCACCGTCTTGCGCTACGTCATCGCGGCGACAGTCCTGATCCTTGCGCTGATGATCCTGCATCGCTGGCTGCCGGCCGGCCGGCGCTCGTTCGTGCAGATCGCGCCGGGCATCGCCGCGACTTTGTTACTGTGGCTGCTGAGCGGCGCGGTGTTCGGACGTTATCTCGCCCAGTTCGCCTCCGCCTATACGACGATGTACGCGAGTCTTGCCTCGGCAATGATCGCGTTGGTGTTTCTCTATGTCTGCGCGTCGGCCTTTATCTTCGGCGGCGAGTTGAATTCCGCAATCGGCAAGGCGCGCGAAAAAAGGCCCGGGCCGGAACGGGAAAAGGTCGCGGGCTAATTTCCCGCCGCCTCCTGCACGTCCTCGAGCGTCTTCAAGCCCTTGGTCGGCGCGCTCACCAGCACCGACATGTTGCCGGGCGGATGCTGGTTCTTCCACATCTTCATGTGCGCCAGCGGGATCTTGTCCCACTCGAACACCTCGCTCATGCACGGGTCGATGCGGCGCTCGAGCACGAAGCGGTTGGCTTGGCTCGCCTGCTTCAAATGCGCGAAGTGCGAGCCTTGGATGCGCTTCTGCCGCATCCAGACGTAGCGCGCGTCAAAGGTGATGTTGAAGCCCGTGGTGCCGGCGCAGAACACGACCATGCCGCCACGCTTGACCACCATGGTGGAGACCGGGAAGGTCTGCTCGCCGGGATGCTCGAACACGATGTCGACGTCGCGTTTGCCGGTGATGTCCCAGATCGCCTTGCCGAAACGGCGGGCTTCCTTCGCCCAATCATTGAATTCGGCCGAGTTGACATGCGGCAACTGGCCCCAGCATTTGAATTCCTTGCGGTTGATCACGCCCTTGGCGCCGAGATTGAACACGTATTCGGCTTTCGAATCGTCGGAGATGACGCCAATGGCGTTCGCACCCGAGGCCGCCACGAGCTGCACGCCGAACACGCCGAGGCCGCCGGAGGCGCCCCAGACCAGCACGTTGTCGCCGGGCTTGAGCGTGTGCGGCGGGTGGCCGAACAGCATGCGATAGGCAGTGGCCAGCGTCAGCGTGTAGCAGGCGGCCTCCTCCCAGGTCAGGTGCATCGGCTTGACCATCAATTGCCGCGACTGCACGCGGCAGAATTGCGCGAAGGAGCCGTCCGGCGTCTCGTAGCCCCAGATGCGCTGCGAGGGCGACAGCAGCGGATCGCCGCCATTGCAATCCTCGTCGTCGCCGTCGTCCTGATTGCAGTGGACGATGACTTCGTCGCCGACCTTCCAGCGCCGCACTTTGTTGCCGACCGCCCAAACGATGCCGGAGGCGTCGGAGCCGGCGATGTGATAGGGCTGCTTGTGCACGTCGAGCACCGAAATCGGTTGGCCGAGGCCGGCCCAGACGCCGTTGTAATTGACGCCACCCGCCATCACGAGCAGCAACACCTCGTCCTCGCCGATCGGCCAGGTCGGAACGACTTCAAGCTGGAACGATTTGTCGGGCGGGCCGTGGCGCTCCTTGCGGATGACCCAAGCATGCATCTTCTCGGGGACATGACCGAGGGGCGGGATTTCGCCGACGTCATACAGGTCTTTCAGCGGGGCAACGCTCCGCGCCTTGGCGACAGCCGGCATCGATATTTCTCCCTGTCTTTATAACAGTTTGGCGCAAATTATGCTGCATTGCAATAATACGTTGTGCGGAAGCAAAAGCTTTGTCATAGGAGGAGGTTAGCGACTGCAGGCATTTCACCAAGAATTCTGCCGCACGATTTTTTGCGCTTAGCGATACGGCCCGAGCCGCCGAGCATCAGCCCGCATCATGGGAAGGCGCTTGAAGCGCGGGACGGTTTCTTGATTCGGTACAAGGCAAAGCGGGGCGCGGCCAACACAAGGTCGAGCCGGTCCGGCATCGGGTTTTGTATCGATCGTCCGAGCAAATACAGATAGCCGAAGTCGCGCTGCCAGGTCTGAATAAAGGGCGGCGTTCCCGGCGGCGCGCCGCGCTCGGCGATGTATTTGAGGAGCTTCGCCGGCACCAAATTTCCGTAGGGCACGTCGAGCCGGCGCCAGGGCAAACGTGGAGAGACCGGCTGTTTGCCGGGATCAGTGAAAAAGCTCGGAACAAAAGCATCGGCATAGTGCACGGCGAGCGTTGGGACATTGTAGATCGGATAGTCGCGCAGGTTGGCGGGAGGATCGTCGCCATTTCCGCTATCGCCGACCAACACGATCGCGCCCTTCGGGAGAAGGTCGAATGATTTATAGGCCGCCGCATAATCCGCTCGGTACGACAGCCACACGCTCGTCACGACGCCGACATTGACGATCGTGACGGCCGCGGCGACGGCCAGCGCGACGCGCGCCCAATTTTGATTGGGGAACGATACCGAGATGAACGCCGGCAGGATGAGCGCGGCGGCAACAACCACCCGCATATCGACAAAGGCCGTATCGAACAGCTCAAACGGCATCGCAAGGTAAAGCGCGCAAAATCCCGCCAGCAGCCAGGCGCCGGACTGCTCTAATTTCAAACCGTTGCGGCGCGCGAGCGCGGCGATCAGCCAGAACAACGCGATGAAGCCGGCACCCGATACCGGCAGACTGTAACCGCTCAGAATGTGCAGCGGCCAGAGGTACTTGTGGCTGAGAACCCAGAACGTGCCTTTACCGCCGACACTGCCGCCGCTGCCGATCATCGCAGCCAACAACACAAGTGAAGGAATGCCAAGCATCGCCAGTCGACCAAGCACTTCGAGCAGAGCGGTGCGGCGCGACCAAGCCCGCCAAAGTTCATGCATGCCGACGGCAAAACCGTAGATTCCCAAAGCAAACATGTGCGCCATAAAAAGCAGCGCGACGATTGCCGTATGCGTCGCTAAACGTACGGGCCAAGCGCGATCCTGCAGAAGCACCGCGCAAGCAAGCCCCCACAGCGCGCAACCGAGCCCGAATTCGAAATTCTCAAATCCCCATGCGAACGGTAGGCTGTAGAGGAACATGACCGCGACGAAACCGGCGATGTGTGTGCGGCCCTTGACGGCCCGTTCGAGCGCTAACGCGCCGGTCACGATCAGGATTTGACTCAAAAGATAAAAAAGCCGGTCTGCCGTCTCGACACCGATAATGCGGCCGGCGCTCGGCACCAACAGGTCCATGGCCAGATTGGGGACGAACGACCAATTGATTTCGTAGTACGGGTGCGGATGGGCGGCGTCGCGGCTAAGAAGGAACATGCGCGCCAGGTGATTCGGATAATCCACCATCGCCGCGGGAATGTTGAACCATAGGACCGGCGCGAGCGCGGCCGCGAACAGCAGGACGAACAGCAAAAAGACGCCGCTCGGCGTGGCGCGGGATCGCACTGCTCCGAAAGTCGTGATGGCAAGTGGGTTCATGAGCCCGTCCGCGGCACGAGTGGCAGCGCGGGCATCATTGCCGGGCCCGCCTTAACAACGTGTTTCGGCGGCGAGGCCGAATACCGCTCCGCGGGGCGGCTAGGGCCGCAATGGGGCCTCCTTGGCGGGAAAAACCTGCATCTGAGGCCGTATTTACCGACAATTATGTGTTGCGCGCTCTACTGGCGCCTGTGCCGCCCCGGCGGGCGACTCGGAAACCACGAGCCATGGTCGATTTGCTGGTCGAGAGCTCAGACCGCGCCACGCGCTGGCGTCTGCCGATCGCGCTCGCGGTCGCCGCGGGCTGCTATCTGCTGTTGTTGGCCGTCGGCAGCCGCTTGCTCAACGACGCCGACACTTACTGGCAGATCGCGCTCGGTGACTGGATTGTCGCCCACGCCCAAGTGCCGCACGTCGACACCTTCTCCGCCACGATGGCCGGCACGCCGTGGATTTCAAGCCAGTGGCTGGCGCAGGTGCTGTTTGCGCAAAGCTACGCCATCGCCGGCTGGGCCGGCGTGGTCGTGCTGACCGCGGCGGCCATCGCGACCGCGCAAGGCCTGCTGACTCGCTTCCTGCTTGAGCGGCTTGCGACCACGCCGGCGCTGGTGCTGAGCGTGGCGGGCCTGGTGCTCGCGTCACCGCATATGCTTGCGCGGGCGCACGCGCTCGCCCTGCCGGTGATGGTGGCCTGGATCGCCGGTCTCATGCGAGCGCTCGACGACCGGCGGGCGCCGCCGTTCATACTGCTGCCGCTGATGACCTTGTGGGCCAATCTGCACGGCGGCTTCACGTTCGGCATCTTCTTCATCGCGCCGGTGGCCTTGGAGGCGCTGTTAAATGCGCCACGCGCCGAACGCGTGCGCGTCACGTTGCTGTGGGCCGGGTTCGGACTCCTGGCCATCGTCGCCGCATGCATCACGCCCTACGGCCCGGAATCGATTTTGGTCACACACCGCATTCTTGGGCTTGGCCGGGCGCTTGCACTAATCGGTGAATGGCGACCGCAAGATTTTTCCACATTCGGCGCCTTCGAGCTGTGCCTGCTGCTCGGCATCGGTTTTGCGCTCTATCGCGGCCTGACGTTGCCGCCAATCCGAATTCTCATGCTGCTCGGGCTGCTGCACATGGCGCTCGCGCACGCGCGCAGCAGCGAAATGCTCGGGCTTTTGGCGCCGCTGGTCGTCGCAACGCCGTTGGCAGCGCAGCTCGGCTGCCGCGAGAGCAAGCCGATCGACCTGCACGGCACTTTCTGGCCCGCATCGCTTGCGCTTATCCTGGCGCTCGGCTTGGCGAGCGTTGCGTTGGCGCAATTTTTAAATTACCGGCCCAATCCGCTGGTGACACCGTCGCGCGCGGTTGAGGCCATCAAAGCCTCCGGCAAGACGCATATTTTGAACAGCTACGATTTCGGCGGCTATCTGATCGCGTCCAGGCTGGCGCCGTTCATTGACGGGCGCACCGAACTCTATGGCGAGGCATTCGTCTTGCGCCACGATCGCGCAGTCAATCTGCAGGACGTCAGTGGATTTCTGCGATTGCTGCAAGACAACCACATCGACGTCACTCTGTTGACGCCGCACACGCCGGCGAACGGACTGCTGGACCATCTCAAGGGCTGGACGCGCGTTTACGCCGACGACATCGCGGTCGTTTACGTGCGCACCGGACCTGCACCGAAGTCGGAGGTGCTGCAATGACGGCCGCGCCGGCAGCCGCTCTCCCGCGCACCGCTTCGGCCGAGACCGCACGTGGGCTCCTGCTGGAGCGGTTGGCGCATACGCAGCCCGGTCCCGAGCTCACCGTGATCGTTCCCACGCGCAATGAGCGCGACAACATAATCCCGCTCTACAATCTGCTTTGCGCAACGCTCGACCAGCGCAATTGGGAGATGATGGTCATCGACGACAACTCCGCCGATGGCACGGCAGCGATGGTCCGCTGGCTGGCGCAACACGACCGCCGTGTGCGGCTGCTGAGCCGGATCGGCCGGCGCGGCCTTGCCTCCGCCTTTGTCGAGGGCGTTCAGGCAAGCACCGCGCCTTACGTCGCGGTGCTCGATGCAGACCTGCAGCACGATGAAACTTTGCTGCCGCGCATGCTGGCGGCGCTCGAAAGCGAACCAATCGATATTGTGGTCGGCAGCCGTTATGTCGAGCATGGCAGCATCGGAGATTGGAGCGGCAGCCGTGCACGCATCAGCTCGTTAGCGACGCGGACTCGGGCGCAACGTTCTCGGTATCCCGGTCAGCGATCCGTTGAGCGGATTCTTCATGATCAGACGTGAGGCCTTCGAAGCCTCGCTGCGCAATCTCTCCAGCATCGGTTTCAAAATACTGGTCGACCTATTCGCGTCGTCGCCAAAGCCGCTGCGCGTGAAAGAATTGCCGTTCGAATTCCGCAATCGCCATTCGGGCGAGAGCAAGTTCGACGCCATGATCGCCATCGAATACATCATGCTGCTGGCCGACAAACTGGTCGGCCATATCGTGCCGATCCGCTTCCTGTCATTTCTTGCCGTCGGCGGCGTCGGCGTGTTCATCCATCTCGCCGTACTGTGGGCGGGGCTCTATCTCCTGTTGTTGCCATTTGCGACGTCGCAAGCCGCGGCCACCGGCATCGCCATGGTCGGCAACTTCATCCTGAACAACCTGGTGACCTACCGCGACCGCCGTCTCACCGGCTGGAAATTCGTCTACGGGCTGGTTTCATTCTGCCTGATCTGCGGCATTGGCGCGATCGCCAACGTCGGCATCGCGACGGTGCTTTTCGAGGATCACGCGACGTGGTGGGTCGCCGGACTCGCCGGCGCCGCCATGAGCGTGGTGTGGAATTATGCGATGACGTCGACGCTGACCTGGCGCAACGCCGGCAACTGACGGCCCCGGCCGTCATCCGCAGATACATCAATCAGAAGAACTAGCCCACGGACGCTTCGCGGCCTTCGCTGTCTGGTGCGGATTGCGCGACGGCGGGACGATCGAAACCGACTTTTTCCGACAACACATAGAGCGGGCGCCGCTTCACTTCGGCGTGGATGCGGCCGACATAGAGACCGGTGATGCCGGTCATGATCATGTTGATGCCGGACAGGAACGACACGATGATGATGGTCGAGGCCCAGCCGGTGACCAGACTGCGGTCGCCCGCCAGCCAGTCGATCAAGGCGTAAGCGCCATAGAGCACCGCGAAGCCCGAAATCGCGAAGCCGCCCCAGATCGCCAGCCGCAACGGCGCGTCGGAAAATCCGATGACGCCGTTCACCGCCAGCCGCACCATCTTCCACAACGGATATTTCGTTTCTCCGGCAAGACGCGGCAGCCGGTGGAACGTCACTTCGGTCTGGCGGAAGCCGAGCCAGGCGAACATGCCGCGCACAAAACGATCCTGCTCCGGCATGGCGCGGAACGCTTCGACCACCTTGCGATCGATCAGCCGGAAATCGCCGACGTCGCGCGGGATGTCGATCGACGACAGCCGCCCGAGCAGTTTGTAGAACAGGTTTGCGGTCCAGCGCTTGAACGCGCTCTCGCCTTCGCGCGCCAGCCGCCGGCCATAGACGACCTGATAGCCTTCCTTCCAACGCTCGATCATCTGCCCAACGACTTCGGGCGGGTCCTGCAGATCGGCGTCCATCACGATGACGGCGTCGCCGTCCGCCGCGTCCATGCCGGCGGTGATGGCGATCTGATGACCGAAATTGCGCGACAGGCCGAGATAGCGGAAGCGGGAATCGTCTTTCGCCTTGGCGCGCAGGATGATCGATGAGCAATCGCTGCTGCCGTCGTCGACGAAAATCGCCTCGGTCGGTCCGTCGAGTTCTTGTATCAGGGAGTCGAGCCGCCGCAGCAGGATCGGCAGCACCGCTTCCTCGTTGTAGACCGGCACGACGATGCTATAGCGCGGACCGCCGGTTGAATTCGTGACCATCGCATGAACTCGAAAATGACCGATGCAGCCGACGTTAAGGCGCGGGTGTTAAAGAAGCTTTGCCATTTCGCAACTGCAGCAAATGGCGGTTTTAGTCGTTGTGGCCATCCACAGGACGGATCGACGGGCCGCGGTCTTTGCTGTTCAATCGCCGCCGGGCCTAACGGCGCCCGATCCGGGGCAGCGCCGCGGCTAGGGAGGGTGCAATGACGCTCGAAGGTGTGATTGTCCTAATCATCATCGGCGCGATCGCCGGCTGGCTGGCCGGGCAGATCATGAAGGGCGGCGGCTTCGGCCTGATCGGCGACATCATCGTCGGCATCATCGGCGGCTTCATCGGCGGCTGGCTCTGGGGTGTGCTTCACGTGCCGGGCATCGGGCCGTGGTGGCTCACCGCAATCATCAGCGCGACCATCGGCGCCTGCATCCTGCTGTTCCTGATCCGGCTGATCAAACGCTAGCGCCTAAACCTTGCGCGGCCCGCGCCTGAGCGTGAGCACGACCTCGAGCAGAATCGCGGCAAGATAGAAACCGCCGATCCACCACAGGCTCTTGAGGGCGGTGGCGTAGCTGTGCGCCATGAGCAAAGCGAAGCTGACCGCCGTCAATAATGTGCCGGTGAGCGGCCAGACGGCGGCCAAGCCGATCTTCCGGCGAAGGTGCCAAGCCGACAGATTGATGGCGAAGAAGATCAGCAGGAAGGTCGCGCTGGCGAAGGTTGAGATGATCTCCAGCGGCGCGGCGAGCGCGAAGGCGAGCGACGCCGCCGCCAGCGCAACCAGCGCCGCCCAGGGCACCGGGCGGATGCGTTCGCGTAGCGAAAACACGCGCGGCAAAGCGTGCTCGCGCGCCATCACCATGGCGAGCCGCGCGGCGCCGAACAGCGTGGCATTGATCGCGGACGCGGTTGAGAGCAACGCCGCGATGCCGATCAGCACAAAACCGAATTCGCCCATGGTCGGGCGCGCAGCTACCGCCAGCACGTATTCCTGATCGTGCTGGATCTGCGCCGATGTCAGGTTGCCGAGCGCCACCGTCGCCACGATCACATAGATCGCCGTCGTCGCCACAATAGAGATGACCAGCGCGCGCTTGAGATTGACGCGCGGATTTCTCATCTCGTCGATAGAGTTGGGAATGAGTTCGAAGCCTTCATAGGCGACGAAAATCAACGCCGCTGCGGTGAACGGCGCGAGCGCGCCCTTGTCGAACAGCGGATGGAAATGACCGGCTTGCACCGTCCACATGCCGGCGACTGCGAAGGCCGCCAGTATGCTGAGCTTGATCGCGACCACGATCAATTCGGTCATGCCTGAAGTCTTGGCGCCGCCGAGATTGACGGCAAGGAAGCCGATGAGCACCAAAGCGGCGAGGCCGCCGCTGACATAATGGTGAGTGCCGGTGCCCGCGATAAGCGTCGCGCCATAGGCGCCAAACGCCGTGGCATAGAGTGCGAGCGTGCCGACATAGCCGGCGACCAGCAGCCAACCGGCCACCGCCGCCACTGCGGGCTGGCCGAAGGCATGCTCGATGTAAGTGAAGCTGCCGCCGTCGCCGTGGAAGGCAAGCCCGAGATGGGCGTAGGACAGCCCGGTCAACAGGGCGATCGCGCCGCCGATGGCAAGCGTGATCGCCACCGCATGACCGGCTTGGGCGATTGCCAAGCCGAGCACGGCGAATATGCCGCCGCCGATCATGCCGCCAATACCGATGGCGACGACTTCGGCGAGATTGAGCTTGCGCGGAGATGCGTCCATGCCCGTCAAATCCCTTGGCAACTGGCGTACAAGCTAACCAATACACAGCAAGCCAATTGCAAACCCTGTTGTTGCAGCGCACAATAGGCAAGTCGTGCGGACCCTTGCAGGCCTGAAATGAGCGAGCAAAAGCCAAAACGCGACAAGCCCTGGATCTTCCGTACCTATGCCGGCCATTCCACGGCCGCCGATTCCAACGCGCTCTACCGCAAAAATCTAGCCAAGGGGCAGACCGGCCTGTCGGTCGCCTTCGATCTGCCGACACAGACCGGCTATGACAGCGATCACGTGCTGGCCAAGGGCGAAGTCGGCAAAGTCGGCGTGCCGGTCAACCACCTCGGCGACATGCGCGCGCTGTTTGACGGCATCCCGCTCGCCTCGATGAACACTTCGATGACCATCAACGCCACCGCGGCGTGGCTGATGGCGCTCTACATCGCGGTGGCCGACGAGCAGGGCGCGCCGCGCGCGGCGCTGACCGGCACCATCCAGAACGACATCATCAAGGAATATCTCTCGCGCGGCACCTACGTTTTTCCGCCGGCGCCGTCGATGCGGCTGATCAAGGACGTGGCGATCTTCACCACCTCCGAGCTGCCGAAATGGAACCCGATGAACATCTGCTCCTACCACTTGCAGGAGGCGGGAGCGACGCCGGTGCAGGAGCTAGCCTTCGCGCTCGCCACCGCCATCGCGGTGCTCGACACCGTGAAGGCGTCCGGCGAGGTAAGCCAGGAAAAATTCTGCGACGTGGTCGGACGCATTTCCTTCTTCGTCAACGCCGGACTTCGATTCATTACCGAAATCTGCAAGATGCGCGCCTTCACCGAATTGTGGGAGGAGATCACGCGCGAGCGCTATGGCGTCACCGATCCCAAGCAGCGCCTGTTCCGCTACGGCGTGCAGGTGAACTCGCTCGGCCTGACCGAGCAGCAAGCCGAGAACAACGTCGCGCGCATCCTGCTGGAGATGCTGGCAGTGACGCTGTCGAAAGGCGCACGCGCCCGCGCCGTGCAGCTGCCGGCCTGGAACGAGGCGCTCGGCCTGCCGCGGCCGTGGGATCAGCAATGGTCGCTGCGCATGCAGCAAATCCTCGCCTACGAAACCGACCTGCTCGACTACGGCGACATTTTCGACGGCTCGAACGAGATCGCGCGCAAGGTCGCGGAGCTCAAGCGCGAGGCCAAGGAAGAGCTGGCGCGCATCGAGGCGATGGGCGGCGCGGTGGCGGCGGTCGAGTCGGGCTACATGAAGCAACAACTAGTCGAATCGAACACCGCGCGGCTGGAAGCGATCGAGCGTGGCGAGCAGATCGTGGTCGGCGTCAACAAATATCTCGAGACCGAACCTTCGCCGCTGACCGGCGGCGTCGAGTCGATCATGACCGTGTCGGAAGACGCCGAGCATGACCAGCTTGGCGGCTGAAAGCCTGGCGCGAACAGCGCGACAAGGCTGCCGTCGCCGAGGCGTTGAAGGACCTCAAGCGCGCGGCGGGCGGCTCAGGCAACATCATGCCGGCCTCGATCCAATGCGCCAAAGCCGGCGTCACCACCGGCGAATGGGGCTGGACGCTGCGCGAGGCCTTCGGCGAATACCGCGCGCCGACCGGCGTCGGCCGCGCCATGCGCAACGACGTCACGGGGCTCGACGACATCCGCGCCGACGTCGACCGCGTGTCGCGCAAGCTCGGGCGGCGGCTGACCTTCCTGGTCGGCAAGCCGGGCCTCGACGGCCATTCAAACGGCGCCGAGCAGATCGCGGTACGCGCGCGCGACGCCGGCATGCAGGTGGTCTATGAGGGCATAAGGCTGACGCCGGAGGAAATCGTCGAGGCCGCGCGCAAGGGCAAGGCGCACGTCATCGGCCTGTCCGTGCTCTCCGGCAGCCACATGCCGCTGGTCGAGGACGTGGTGGCGCGCATGAAGAAGGAAGGCCTCGACGTGCCGGTGGTGGTCGGCGGCATCATTCCGCCGGAGGACGCCGCCGAACTGGAGAAGCACGGCGTGGCCGCGGTCTATACACCGAAGGATTTCGAACTGAACCGCATCATGGCGGACGTGGTGCGCATCGTCGAACGCGCCAACGGCGCGAGCAATATTTAGGGGTTATTCGTTGCGTCTTGCCTGCTGGCGCACATCGGACGGCGTCGTGCCGTAACGGCGGCGGAAGGTGCGGTTGAAATAAGACAGGTCGCCGAAGCCGACGCGCAGCGCGATTGTGCTGATCGACTGTTGTAAGAATCGCGGGTCGCTGAGCAGACGGCGCGCATTGGCCAGACGCAGATTAACGACATATTCGGTGAACGAGACACCTTCGTCCTCGAACAGCATGTGGATGTAGCGGGGCGTCAGCCCCTGCCGCTCGGCGACGGCGGCAACCGACAGCCGCGGATCGAAAATGTTCGACAAGATGTCCTGCTTGATGGCGGCAAGCCGCGCCGCGCGCACGCCGCGTTTTGCGTGGCAATTCTGCTACAGCTTTTTGAATCCGTGCCAAGTTCGCGACCGTCCTACCGACATTACCCTCACGTCCAAGCCGGTGATCCAAGCCGGCTATTAGTATTAGCTTCCATACCGGCGGGGGCGACTGTGATGTCAAATTTCAAACCGACATTGAAAGCCGTTTTTCTTGTTGCAGGCATTATGCTCCTTTCCGCCTTCACGCCAAAGTTTGCCTCCGCCGCGTCTCCCGCAATGCCGTGGACCGGCTTCTACATAGGCGCCAATGCTGGCTATGGCTGGGGCACAACGACAGACAACCTGATTGGATACCCTCCATTCAACTGGGCGATATTCAATATTGCGCCCGGCGTTCCGGCGACGTTTGACCATACGTTAGGTGGCTTTATCGGCGGTGGGCAAGCTGGATATAATTTTCAAACTGGGAGTTTTGTTTTTGGTGTGGAGGGTGACTTTTCGTTCTCTAACATTCACGACGATCTAGTTCGGACCGGACTTGATGGAATCGGAACGTATTTCGAAGACCCGGAAAGTCAAAAACTGAAATGGCTGGCGACCGTGCGCGGGCGTGTAGGCATTGCGGCCACGAATCAATTATTGATCTTTGCCACCGGCGGCTACGCCGTAGGAAGCGTATATATCTCAACCGCTTACACCTACCCCTTTTCAATCACTTATAGTGGGGACGCCACAACAACCAAGTCGGGCTGGACGGCCGGCGGCGGAGCCGAATATGCGCTCGGGACGAATTGGAGCGTTAAGCTGGAATATTTGTACGTCGACCTCGGAAAGGCGTCATCGATCGGAACACCAAAACCACCGAACGGAAATTTGCACACTGAAGCAACCGTCGACACGAGGGTCAGCATCGTACGGATTGGGATTAATTATCGATTTGGCGGCCCTTGATCGGTCGCCAATAGACCAGATTGTTCATTGGGCCGCCACCACGGCGCTCATCGACATGTCGTTTTGGCCGCACCTGAAAACTGTCGGCATCAAACGGCCGCGCACGATGAGCGCGGTGCGCAGATCACGACCTCGGCATATCGACCAGCGCCGTCAGCGTGAAGACGCTGCCGCTGCCCGGTTTGCTGGTGACCTTAAGGTCACCGCCCATCGCCTTGGCGATACGTTTGACGAAGACGAGACCGAGGCCGGCGCCGCCGTAGCGGCGCGCCACCGCCTCGCTCGCCTGCGCGAAGGGGCGGAACAGAAATTTCAACTCGCCCGCGGTCAGCCCGATGCCGCTGTCGGCGACCGTGAAGACGAGGCGCACTTGATTGCTCCTTGCCTTTTCGGCGGCGGCGGACAGCCGCACGACGCCGACGCGGGTGAACTTCACCGCATTGTCGGCGAGATTTTCCAGCGCCGCGCGCAGGCGCAAGGCGTCGCCGACCACAAACGCCGGCAGGTCGGGCGCGATGTCGATCTCGGCCTTGACGTCCTTATTGCCGGCGCGCGCGGCCAGCGTCTGGCCGACCGCTTCGGCAAGTTCGCGCGACGAAAACGGCTCACGTTGCAGCACCAGGCCGGCGGCGTCGGCCTTGACGGCGTCGACGATCAGCGAGGTCAGCGCGGTCAAATGATCGGCGCCGCTCTTGATAGCGTTCGCCCATTCGCGCTCGCGCGTGCCGATATCGGCGGAAGCCAGCATCTCGGCCAGCGCCACGATGCCGGTGAGCGGCGTGCGCACGTCATGGGCGATGCCGGCAAGCGCGGCTTCGATGGCGCGCGCCTTTACGCGCGCCTTTAAGCGGGCCTTGGGCGGACGCGCGGGCGCGCCGCGCCGCCGCCGCGGTCGCTTTTTCGCTTTGCGCTTGGCCATTACATCCCCTGCCCCGCAACGCGAAACCATGCCACGGATGGCGTGCTCAATCGAGCCCGACGCGTTTGCGGATTTCCGCCGCGCCCAAGCCTTGCGCCCGCAATTCGCGCAACCCGGTCGATTGCGTCGATTTCGAAAGCTTGCGCCCGTCGTCGTCGAGGATAAGGCGATGATGGTGGTAGGCGGGTTGCGGCAGATTGAGCAGCGCCTGCAACAGCCGGTGTACGCTGGTGGCGTGGAACAGGTCGGCGCCGCGCACCACGTCGGTGACGCCTTGTGCCGCGTCGTCCACTACCACCGCCAGGTGATAGCTAGTCGGCGTCTCCTTGCGCGCCAGGATGACGTCGCCCCAGGCAGCGGGATTGGCGGCAACGCTGCCGGTTTCGCCGTCCGGCCCGGCGCCGGTTTCCGACCACGCGAGCGCGCCAACGCGCGCGATGGCGGTGGCCATGTCGAGGCGCAGCGCATAGGGCTCGCCCGACGCCACCCGGCGCGTGCGTTCGGCGGCAGGCATCGCATCCACGGCGCCCGGATAAAGCGGCGCGCCGTCGGGATCGCACGGCCAGTCTCGCTGCAGCTTTGCTTCGCGCTGCGCGACCATCGCCGCGATCTCGGCGCGGCTTTCAAAGCTCGGATAGATCAGCCCCGCCGCGTAGAGCTGGGCGAGCGCGCCACGATAGCTGGCGATGTGCCCGGACTGCCGCCGCACCGGTTGTTCCCAGGCAAGCCCGAGCCACGCCAGGTCCTCAAAGATCGCCGCCTCATATTCCGGCCGGCAGCGCGCCTCGTCGATGTCCTCGATACGCAACAACAGGCGGCCGCCCGCCGCCTTCGCCCTATCGGCATTGATCAGCGCCGACAGCGCATGGCCGAGATGCAGATAGCCGTTAGGCGACGGCGCGAAGCGGAAAATACTCATTCCTGTCACCCCCGGGCTTGACCCGGGGGTCCATCTTGTTTCCTTTCAGGCGCCTCATGGATTGCCGGGTCAAGCCCGGCAATGACAAGAAAAATAATGACCCATTTCCTCCACACCGACGCCGATCTGCAGGCCGCCCTGCCCCAGCTCATCCTCGCCGACCCGCGTCTTGCGCCGGTAGCGGAAAAGGCCGGCACCTTCAGCCTGCGCCGGCGCGAAGCGGGCTTTGCCGGCCTGTGCGCCATCGTCTGTGGTCAGCAGCTGTCGACCGCGAGCGCCGCCGCCATTCGCGACCGGCTGTTCGCCGCCTTCGATCCCTTTCATCACGACACCGTGCGCCGCGCGCGCACTGACAAGCTCAAAGGCCTCGGCCTCTCCGCGCCCAAAATCAAATCGATCCGCGAGATCGGCAAAGCGGTGTCCAAGGGACGCATCGATCTCAATGCGGTCGGCAATATGGACGCCGATGATGCGCACGCAGCGCTCGTTGCGCTGCACGGCGTCGGACCGTGGACCGCCGACATTTATCTGTTGTTCTGTCTCGGCCATGCCGACGCCTTCCCGGCCGGCGATCTCGCTGTACAGGAATCCGCGCGCATTGCATTGAACCTGCGCAAACGCCCCGACGCCAAGGCGCTCGGCAAAATCGCCGAAGCCTGGCGGCCCTGGCGCGGCGTGGCGGCGCATCTGTTGTGGGCCTATTATCACGTCGTCAAACGGCGCGAGGGGATATCGCTGCAATCGGCCGCTAGAGCGCCGGCAGCGAAGAAGCAAAAGACGACGGCAAAGAAAAAATCGGCGAAAAGGAAAAAGCGGAATGGCTGAACTCGACGGCCCGCGCATCGCGCCGCGCTCCGGCACTGCGCGCCAACTCGTGGTGTTCCTGCACGGCTATGGCGCCGACGGCAACGATCTGATCGAGATCGGCCGCGCTTGGCAGAGCCTGTTGCCCGATGCTGCTTTCGTGTCGCCGCACGCGCCGCGCCCCTGCGGGCAGGCGCCGGTCGGGCGCGAATGGTTTCCGCTCACGTTCCGTGATCCGGACGAACGCTGGAACGGCGTCAACGCCGCCGCGCCCGCGCTCAACGCTTTTCTTGATGCCGAGCTACAGCGGCTCAAGCTTGCGCCGTCGGCGCTGGCACTGGTCGGCTTTTCGCAAGGGACCATGATGGCGCTGCATGTCGGCCTGCGCCGCGCGGCGGCGCCGGCCGCCATCGTCGGCTATTCCGGCATGCTGGCGGTGCCGGAGAATGTCGAGCCGGAAAAGTTCGCCGCCGAGATCAAATCCAAGCCGCCGGTGCTGCTGGTGCACGGCGACCAAGACGAGCTGATCCCGGTGCAGGCGCTGATGCACGCCGCCCAAGGCCTGGCGTCCTTGGAGGTGCCGGTGGAGTGGCATATCTCGCCGGGGCTGGGCCACGGCATCGACCAGGAAGGCCTGCGCCAGGGCGGCGAGTTTCTGGCACGTCGGCTATAGCCGACGTGCGACACTAAAAACCGCCGATCTCGGGTAGACCCGAGATCGGATGCGGCGTTTCCCCGCTCCCGGATAGACGCCTTTAAGGGTAACCCCCGGGCTCACTTCACAATCTTGTCACGCTGCCCTATTAGTAGCCGCTTAGCTGCATGGCGGCAGCTGATTCAGGGGGTTAAGGGAGCCTCGCTTGAACGTGCATGTATCGCCTAGTGGGTTTCCGGCGCTGGTCCTCAACGCGGATTTCCGGCCGCTGAGCTATTACCCCCTGTCGTTGTGGTCCTGGCAGGATGCGATCAAGGCCGTTTTCCTCGAGCGGGTGAACATCGTCGCCAATTACGACTGCGCGGTGCACTCACCCAGCCTGGAAATGAAGCTGCCGAGCGTGGTTTCGCTCAAGACCTTCGTGAAGCCTTCCACGCATCCGGCCTTCACCCGCTTTAACGTTTTCCTGCGCGACCGCTTCTCCTGCCAGTATTGCGGCGACCGCGAGGATTTGACCTTCGACCATCTGCTGCCACGCTCGCGCGGCGGACACACGACCTGGATCAACGTGGTCACTGCTTGCTCGGATTGCAATCTGCGCAAAGGCAATATGACGCCCAACGAAGCCAAGATGCATCCCTCGCAGATGCCGTTCCAGCCTACGGTGCAGCACCTGCACCGCAACGGGCGGGCTTTTCCGCCGAATTATCTGCATGAAAGCTGGCTTGACTATCTTTATTGGGATACCGAGCTAGAGCCGTAAGTTTCGGCCCATTTTCCAAAGGAATTCCCTATGAGCTTGTTTGTGCGTTCGAGCTTTTCCCATTTGCGTGCCGTGGCGCTGGGCTGCACGATGGCCCTGGCCACCGCGGCCTGGCAACCGGCCTTCGCCGCCGGCCCGTTCAGCGCGTTGGCCGGCGCATGGGACGGCAGCGGGAAAATCCGCATCGGCGACAAGACCGAACGCATCCGCTGCAAGGCGAGCTACGATCTGCAGGGCAGCACCGACAGCACCGTCACGTTGTCGCTGACCTGCGCCAGCGACAGCTACAAGTTCGACCTCTCCGGCACCTTCCAGGCCGACTCCGACAGCAATATTTCCGGCAACTGGAGCGAACGCAGCCGCGGCGTCGGCGGCAGCGCGACGGGCAAAGCGCGCGGCGATCGATTCCAGATTCACGTCGACAGCCAAGCATTCTCCGGCAATGTGGTGCTGGTCACCCGCGGCAGCAGCCAGTCGGTGAACATTGACACCATCGGTACCGAGGACAAAATCTCGGCTACCATTACGCTTCATCGGGGTTCACGCTGACAATTTCGGCCGTGAGCGGCTGACGGGATCGATCTCATGGAGACCCGCGCACGCTACGCAGTCATCGGGGCTTTCGTCCTGGCGTGCATTTTTGCGGCGTTCGGCTTCGTCTATTGGCTACAGAATTCGAGCGGGCTCGGACAGACGGTCTACAAAATCCAATTCGATCAGCCGGTCTCCGGGCTGACCACGGGATCGAGCGTCCTGTTCAACGGCATCCGCGTCGGTGCCATTTTGAGCCTCAAGCTCGACCCGCAGGATCCCAAGCGCGTTACCACGATGATCGCGGTCGATCCGGCGACACCGATCCGCGCCGACACCCAGGTCGATATCAGTTTCCAGGGTCTGACCGGCGCGCCGGCGATATCGCTGCGCGGCGGCGCTGCGAATGCACCCGCATTGAAAGCGCAGAATGGGCAGCCGGCGGAGCTCAAGAGCGGGCCGGAGGTCGGACAGAACCTGACCGACTCGGCGCGCGCGACGCTTAAAAAAATCGACGACATCCTGGACGAGAACAAGAAGCCGCTGAACACCGCGATCGGCGGCCTCAGCACCTTTGCCGACATGCTCGGGAAAAATTCCGGACGGATCGAAGGCCTGATCGGCGGCTTGGAAAAATTGGCGGGCGTCGGACCCAAGCCGACCATCGCCATTTACGATCTGGTGGCGCCGACCACGTTTGCGCCTTCCAACAAGCCGGCCGAAGCGCAATTGGTGGTGCCGGACCCGACCAGCATCCTCGCCTACGACACGCAGAACATTCTGATCCGCTCGGCGGCGGGGACCTACACGACTGTCGAGAGCGCCAAGTGGGCCGACAACCTGCCGAAGCTGCTGCAGGCGAGAATCGTGCAAAGTTTCGAGAATGCCCACCAACTGAAGTCGGTGAGCCGGCCGGGCGATCAACTAGAGGGCGGCTTCCGGCTCGAGATTGGCATTCGCAACTTCCAGATTTCGTTGGAGCCGAAGCCAACCGCGCTCATCGAATTCTCGGTGCGGCTGCTGGGCGACAAGGGCAACATAGTGGGCACGCGTATTTTCAAGACCTCGGTGCCGGCCGAAAGCACGGAGGCCCCGCAGGCGGTCGCCGCTCTCAATCAGGCCTTCGCGAAAATCGCGGTCGAACTCGTGGCGTGGACGGTCGGCCTGATCTAACGGCAGGCGTCAAAGGCCCGGCAACATGCGCTGCAGGACGCCATCGCGGCGGATGAAGTAGTGATAGAGCGCGGCGAGGACGTGCAGGCCGACCAGCGTCAGCATGCCGTATTCCGCCAGCAGCACGTGCACGTCGCCGGTCCAGCCCCAGCCCGGCGCCCGCTTGGCAACCAGCATCGGCAACTCCGCTCCGGACATCACGATCGGCATGCCGCGGTAGGAGGCGTTGATCCAGCCGAGCAGCGGCACCACGAACAGCACCAGATAAAGCAACCAGTGCACCACGCGGGCCGACTGCAGCTGCCAGGGCGGCAAGCCGTCCAGCGGCTTTGGCTCGCCACGGGTCAGGCGCCAGCCGAGCCGGATGATCGCGACGGCGATGATGACGATGCCGATGGTGAAATGCAGGCTGATCAGCGTGGTGACCGGCGTGTCGCGGCCGATATGCGGCATGGTCCAGCCGACGATGAACTGCACGATCAGCAGCACCAAGATCAGCCAATGCAGCGTTTTCGCCGTGCCGGTGTAGCCTTCTGTTTTCGTCATATCTGACCCTTGTTTTGCGCGCCTGCGCGCCTATATTTGCCTGGACGATGATGTCGAGCCGAAAGGTTCCGTCATTGACCCAGAGTAAATCGCTCTGCGGGACGGCCACGAATGACGGGCGACGCCGGATGTACGCGCACCCTCTCAGTCGTGGTCGTTATCATTTTGGGGGTTAGCTGGCCTTCAGCCGTTCCTTGTCGTAGCCGGCGACACGCTTGTAGCTTTCCGACAGCGCAATCAACTCCTCACGGCTGATGACCTCGTCAATATTGTTGAACGGCTTGTCGCCGGTGCGGCGATAGACTTCCTGCAGAATGGCATCGGGCGGCGCCTTGCGGTTGGCGAGCACGACTTGCGTGGTCGCCGGCAGGCGCTTGGCTTCGTAAGTCTTGAGCGCGGCGATCGGATCGGATCCGGCGGCCAGTGCGTCTGCCAGCGCGCGGCAATCGAGAATGGCCTGCGCCGCGCCATTGGCGCCGCGCGGATACATCGGATGTGCGGCGTCGCCCAGAAGCGTCAGCCGCCCGAAGCTCCAGCGCGGCAGCGGGTCCTGGTCCACCATGGGGTACTCCAGGATGGCGTCGGCCGAGCGGATGAAATTCGGCACGTCCAGCCAATCGAAATGCCAATCGGCCATCGCCGGCAGAAAATCTTCCAACTTGCCGCGCCGGTTCCAGTCGCGCGCCTGGTATTGCGGTGTCTCGATATCGCAGACCCAGTTCACCAGTTGGCGGCCGTCGGCGTCGATGTTGCTGCGGATCGGATAGATCAGCAGCTTCGCCGGGTGATGCCAGCCGACGCGGATCATGCTGGCGCCGGTCATGATCGGCTTCCAGCGCGTGACGCCGCGCCACATGTTGATGCCGGAATATTTCGGTGGGCCCTCGTCCGGATAAAGCTGCTTGCGCAACACCGAGTGGATGCCTTCGCAGGAAATCGCCACGGCGCCGCGCTGCGGTGGCGAGGTGTTGCCGTTGACGTCCTCGAAATAAGCGACGGCCTCGCCGCCATCATGGTCGACGTGCGTGCAGCGCTGGCCGAGGATCATCTTGTCGGCGCCGGCGCGCTTAACGAACGCGTCGAGTAGCACCATCTGCAGATCGCCGCGATGGATAGAGAACTGCGGCACGTCGTAACCGGCAAAGCGCCCGGCCGGCTCGCGGTAGATGAACTGGCCGAAGCGATTGTAGAAGCAGAATTCGCGCGTGGTCACCGCGACCTTGGCGAGCGCGTCTTCCAGGCCGAGCGCGCAGAGTTCGTGCGAGGCATGCGGCAGGATGTTGATGCCGACGCCGACCGCTTTGAGTTCCGGCGCCGCTTCGAACACGCGGCAGGCGATGCCGGCGCGATGCAGCATCAAGCCCAGCGTCAGTCCGCCGATGCCGGCGCCGATGATCAAGACTTCCATGAGGATCGACCTTCTCTCGTCAGTCTAGTCGGATTCGCGCGGCTGCGCGAGCGCGGCGCGCGCGCCCCAAGCGGCGACCGCGGCAAGCGCGAGCGAGATCAGCACGTCATAGCCGGCAAGCGACAACCCCAGGAAACGCCAGGCGGCCTCGTCGCAGCGCACGATGTGAATATTCTGCAGTTTCTTCAGCAGATCGGCGGCCGAGCCGGTATTCCGGATCGGCCCGCTGCAGTCCTGCGGGCCGGGCCAGAACTTCCATTCGATGCCGGCGTGGTAGGCGGCAAGGCCGACATTCCACAGCATGACGCCCACGATCACGGCAAAGCCCAAGATCATCACCTTGCGCGCGGCGCCGTAATTGCCGCCCAGCCACAGTAAGGCCGCCAGCGGCACGCAGATGTAATAGGCGTTGCGCTGGTCAAGGCAGAGCGGGCACGGCGGATAGCCGAGCACATATTGGAAGAAGAAAAAACCGCCAATGGTGGCGAGGCCGACCACCGCGATAACGGCCGCAGCGGTGACCTGCGGCTCGCGGCGGGCCAAACTGAGATAATCCGTCGTCATGCTTTTCTGCGCTCATTAAGCCACCCGAAACCGAAGGCGGAGGGTGGTGCCCCTGGCCGGACTCGAACCAGCACGATGTTTCCACCACCTGATTTTGAGTCAGGCGCGTCTACCAATTCCGCCACAGGGGCATTTTTGCGGCGCAAGCGGCGCGGATAATAGCCGCGCGCGGGGGCGGGTCAACGCCGCCCTATCGCGTGGCCGCGGCGGCGACTAGATTGCGCCAAACATGCCTTTTTCAAGGAGATCGCCATGAACGAAGAGGTCCTCAACACCTCGCTGCGCAAGTACCTGAAAACCGTAGGCGTCACCTCACAGCGCGAGATCGAAAGCGCCATCCGCGCGGCGGTCGCCAGCGGCAAGATCAAAGGCAACGAGGCCCTGAAGGCCAAGATGGTGCTGACCATCGGCGAGGTCGGGCTGAACCACGAGATCGCCGGCGTTATCGAAATCGAGTAGCGCGCCGTTTAAGCCGCCGGCTCGCCGACATTGCGGCGTCCGAAGGCCGCCTCCATCTCGCGCCGCACTTTCACCGCCAGATCGGTCGCATCGTAAGCGACGTCCGACCATTTGAGCGCGCCGCCCTCGGCAATGTCGCGCTTGAGCTTGACGTTGTGCGCGAGACCGAGCGGCAGCAATTCGCGCTCAAGCGACACATCGGCCGGCGTCTGTTTGCCCCAGACGCAGAAACCGCCCTCACCGTCCAGCATCTCGCCGGCTTTGAGATCGCGCTTGGCAGTCGCCACCACGTCGGAACGGAAGCCGGTGGGCGCGCCGGTTGGCTCGCCGCGAAGCGCGGCACTAGCGACCGAAATACCGAGCTCGAGCCCGATCATGTGGATCGGCCGGTAGAGCGCGGCGTATTTGCCGCTTTTGTCCGGCAGCATGGCGTATTCCTTGAAACAGCGCCGCGCATACTCGGTCTCGCCCTCGAACACGACGTAAGTGCCGAGCGCGAGATGATGCGGCACGTCGCTGCCGTCGCGATAGACCGACGACGTCACTTCGGTGACGCCTTCCTTCTCCAGCGTGCCGCCGGCGCTTTTCGGCTTGCAGATGTCGGCCAATTCGAAACGGCTCGCCGGTGGGAAATGTAAGCCGTCGCTTTGCGGCACCAGCCCAGTGGCGTTGCACACCGCGGTCATCTCGATGCCCGACTTGGTGCCGTCGACGAATGAATTGAACATTTTCGGATTGATCGACTTGCGGTCTGTGATGTTGAGATACTTGTCGAGAATGTCCCAGACATTGTCGGGATTGGATTTGTGATAGTGCGGCTCGTAGCGCGTGCCCTTGCCGGCTGAGATCACCTTGAAGCCGGCGGCGCGCGCCCAATCGACCTGCTCGCAGATCAGCGCCGGCTGGTCGCCCCAGGCGAGCGAATAAACGACGCCCGCCGCCTTGGCGCGCCGCGCCAGCAAGGGGCCGGCGACCGAATCGGCTTCGACGTTGACCATGACGATGTGTTTGCCGGCGGCAATTGACGAAAGCGCATGCGCGATGCCGGCGCCGGGCACGCCGGTTGCCTCCACGATCACCTCGGTGCGCGGATCCTCGATCAGGGCCATAGCGTCGTCGGTGAGATAAGTGGCGCGTTTCTTGTGCGCGTCGCCAAGCGATGCCGCGGCGTAGGACTGATCCGGCCAGCCTGCGGTTTTCAGTTGCGCGCGCGCCCGCCCGACGTCGAGGTCGGCGACGCCGGTCACATGCAGGCCGCGCGTCAGCCGCGCCTGCGACAGGAACATGGTGCCGAATTTTCCCGCGCCGATGACGCCGACGGTGACCGGCTTGCCGGCGGCTTCACGTTCAAGCAGTTTGGAATGAAGGTTCACGGCCCACGCACTCCCTCATAGAGCGCGCGACGGAAACATAAGCGCGAGGCCGAGACAAGCGCCCGCCGCCGATCGCCGCGCGTCAAAGGCTTACTGGCAGAGCGCGCTGGAGACGAAAGTTTCGGTATGGCAGCCGTCTCCCCTGTTGCGGCCGGCCAAATAAACCTCGGGCTTGCAGACTTCCGCAGCCGTGGTGGCGGCGCTCTTGCCGGAGGCAAAGCCTTTTGCCCGGCACAGGGCGTTAGCGGCGGCCACGCAATCCGGCGCGCCGTTGGGCGCAAGCGCACATGGCTCGTTGCCGTTGACCAGGCGCGTATTGGGAATTCGCATCACGGCGCCGGCGGCGTCCTTGACGGTGCTGACGGTCGATTTCGCCGCATCGTCGGCCTCCTGGCGCACCTTTTCCACCCCGGTGGCGGCGCCGCTGAAGTTGGATCGGAGATTGGCCGCCTGCTGCTCGAACCACTGGCTGATGCTGGCGAAGAAGCCTGAGCTCTCGGCCGGCGGCGCCAGGCTCTGGGGTGGCAGCGTCGCAGTCCCGGCCGGCGGCGGCGGGTTGGGTGCTTGCTGGGCGAGCGCCAGCGTGGCGGTGAACAGCATCGCGGCGGCGCATAGGAAGGCCAGCAGACGCGTGGCGGCAACCCGCCCCAAAGGATACGCCCCCATCCGACTGTCGATCATGACCGATCAAACCGACTTCAACTCAGCCGCACAATGGCATTTGCGCCGGTTGGGCTCCTCATTAAGACCGGCTGGTGGCGAAAATGAGGAACGGTCAGAAGGCGTAGAGCGCGATGACGATGCCGGCGACGAGAACCGCCGCCAGCAGCAAGGTCCACAGACCGAGCTGCTTTTCGATGATGTGGCGGGCCGCCTCGCCGTAACGGTTGAGCAGAAAAGCCAGAATGAAAAACCGCGCGCCGCGCGTGATCACCGACAAGACGACGAACAGAAGGAAATTGTAGCCGGCAAAGCCGGACGTAATGGTCACGATCTTGTAAGGGATCGGGGTCAGGCCCTTGAGCAGAATGATCCAGGCGCCCCATTGCGCAAAGGCCGCGCGGAAGGCTTCGACCTTGTCGCCATAGCCGTAAAGCTGAATGAGCCAGGCCCCGACCAAGTCATAAAGCAGCGCGCCGATGGCGTAGCCGAGCATGCCGCCGGCGACCGAGGCGATCGTGCACCAGAGCGCGAAGGTGAAGGCGCGGGCGGGCCGCGCCAGCGACATCGGGACTAGCATCACGTCAGGCGGAATGGGAAAGAACGAACTCTCGGCAAATGCCACCGCGATCAAGATCCATAGCGCGTGGCGCTTGTCGGCGGCGGCCACGCACCAGTCGTACAGACGGCGTAGCAGTGAGCGCGGCTCGGCAGCCTGGACGGTCATCGGAACTCTCGCGGGAGGGAATTGCTAGTCTGGACGCCCGATCTTACCCGAAATTTCGTATCTCGGGATCGTGCGCTAACGCCGCTTGCGGACGCGCTGGGCATCCAGCGCCACGACTTTTCGCCGCGCCGGTGCTTGTACCATATTCTTTGGCAGTTTTTCGGCAATCCCGAACATGCGCTCGCGCCGGCGCATCTCGGCCCAGACCTCGTCGGGGTGAACCCCAGAATGAACCCAGAGCACGACGAGATTATAGAGCAGGTCGGCGCTTTCCTTGACCACGGCCTCGGGCTGGCCGTGCATGGCGTCGATCACAACTTCGACCGCTTCCTCGGCGAGCTTCTTGGCCATCTTGGCGCGGCCTGCGCGCAACAGCCGCGCCGTTCGCGATTTCGCCGGGTCGGAGCCCCGGGCGGCGATCACGGCGCTATAGAGCCGGGCGACCGAATCAGTCATGCGCCGGAGAATAGCCGATCCGCACGCCAAACCGGTTAATGAATGGCGCCGGATCGTTAATGAATAGCTGCCGCGGTGCGGCAGCCGCGGCGAAGATCAGCCTCAATGATGGCGCCCCTGATGGCCGTGGTGGCCGCCGTGTCTTCCGCGCCCGCCGTGAAAGCGAAACGCCGGACCGTAAGCCCCTGGCCTCTCATAGGCGAAAGGCGCGGCATAACCACCGTAATAATAAGATCCTTCGTCATAAGGCGCGCCGTAGTAATAATACTGCTCGCGATAGCGATGGGCTGCGGCTGTGGCCGCGATCGCGCCGAACACGCTGGCAACGGCGCCGAGCATGAAGGCATCGCCGCGGCGCAAGTGGCGGCGGCGGGCGCTCAAGTCGATGGTGGACGTCTTCGTTGCCTGCGTTCGCCCGCGGCGCTGGCCGCCGAAGCGGGCGCGAGATCGAGCGCGGTGAACGCGACAACGGCCGTCAAAGCGACGGCGGTCATGCGTGAGCTTCGTGTGCGCATAGTCATTCTCCCTACTGGATACGTGACTCAATAAACGGCTCACGGCGTTAATTCCTGCGGTTGCGAAAACAGCTGTTCCGCTCATCGTAAAGTGGCGTGACCGATTGTCGCGCCTTGTTCGCAGCCGCAAAACCCGGCGCGTCACTCTTCGTCGGAGAGCAGCGCGGCGTTGCCGCCGGACGCGGCGGTGTTCACCGTCACCACCTGCTCCAGCGCAAAGCGGTGCAGATAATTCGGGCCGCCGGCTTTCGGCCCGGTGCCCGACAAGCCGCTGCCGCCGAACGGCTGCGAGCCGACCACGGCGCCGATCATGCTGCGGTTGACGTAGACGTTGCCGTGCCTGAGGCGGGCGAGGATGTGGCCGACGGTCGCATCGATACGCGAGTGGATGCCGAGCGTCAGTGCGGTGCCGTTGCCGGCGATATCGTCGAGCAGGGAATCGAGTTCACCCGCGCGCCAGCGCACGACATGCAGCACCGGGCCGAACACTTCTTCCGTCAACTCGCGCGCGCGATCGAGTTCGATGATCGTGGGCGCGACGTAGGTGCCGCTGGACGGCAGCGCTTGATCCAGGCGGAAGCAGACAGCACCGTGCGCGTCCATGCCGGCGATCCAGCGATCGAGCTTGTTCTTGGCGTCGGCATCGATCACCGGACCGACCTGGGTCGCCGGATCGCGCGGATCGTCGAGCCTGAGTTCGCGCGCGGCGCCTGTCACCATGGCGAGCACCCGCTCGGCGATATCGTCCTGCAGGCAGAGCAGCCGCAGCGCCGAGCAACGCTGGCCGGCCGAGCGGAAGGCCGACGTCATCACGTCGTCGGTCACCTGCTCCGGCAGCGCGGTGGCGTCGACGATCATGGCGTTGATGCCGCCGGTCTCGGCGATGAGCGGCGGGATCGGGCCGTTTTTGGCGGCGAGCGCGCGGTTGATGACGCGCGCCACCTCCGTCGATCCGGTAAAGGCGACGCCGACCACGCGCTTGTCGGCGGTAAGCAAGGCACCGACCGCGCCATCGCCCGGCACCAGATGCAGCGCACTGGGCGGCACGCCGGCGGCGTGCATGAGCTTGACGGCTTCGCAAGCGATCAGCGGCGCCTGCTCGGCGGGCTTGGCCACGACCGTATTGCCGGCGGCAAGCGCGCCGGCGATCTGGCCGGTGAAGATCGCCAGCGGAAAATTCCACGGGCTGATGCAGACGAAGACGCCGCGGCCGCGAGTGCGCAATTCGTTGCTTTCGCCGGTCGGCCCCGGCAGCGCGACGGGCTCGAGTGCGCGCCGCGCCTCGGCGGCGTAATAGCGGCAGAAATCGCTCGCCTCGCGCACCTCCGATACGCAATCGTCGAGCGTCTTGCCGCCTTCGCTTTGCAACAGCGCGATCAGCCCGCCGCGGTTCTGTTCGATCAAATCGCCGGCGCGCTCCAGAATAGCGGCGCGCGCCGCGATCGGTATCTTATCCCAGGCCCGAAAGCCTGATTGCGCCGCTGCCATGGCGGCAGCGACGATCGCCTCGTCGCCTTCCTGCACGGAACCGATGCGTCTGCCGTCAATCGGCGAGACAAGATCGCGCGCGCGTCCCGCCACCGCGATACCGTCGATCAGGGGCGCCGCCATTGTCTCTGGCGACGCCGTACGAATTTCGGCCAGCAGCCCATCGAGGGCCTCGCGGTCGCCGAATTCGACGCCGGCCGAATTGCGCCGTAGCGGCGCAAACAGATCGCACGGCAGCGGGATATGCGGATGCCGTGCGTGCTCGGGATCGGTGATCCAGCGCTGCGGCCGCCGCAGCACGACGTCGATCGGCACGGCGGGATCGGCCGCCACCGACACAAACGAAGAATTGGCGCCGTTCTCCAACAACCGGCGCACCAGATAGGCGAGCAGATCGGCATGTCCGCCGACCGGCGCATAGGTCCGGCAGGTCAAATCCGGCAACTCGGCGAGCAAGGCGTGATAGAGCGCGTCGCCCATGCCGTGCAATCTCTGGAATTCGTAGCCGTCGGTGCCGCCGGCATCTTCGATCACGCTCGCCACCGTGAGCGCATTGTGGGTGGCGAATTGCGGATAAAGCCGCGGACGCGCCGCCAGCAGCTTGCGCACGCAATCGAGATAGCAGAGGTCGGTCATCGCCTTGCGGCTGAACACCGGATAGTCGGCAAGCCCGCGCTCCTGCGCGCGTTTGATCTCGGTGTCCCAATAGGCGCCCTTGACCAGACGCACCATCAGCCGGCGGTCGAGTGCTTCTGCCGCTTGCGCGATCCAGTCGATGACGGCGGGGCTGCGTTTTTGATAGGCCTGCACCGCGACGCCGAAGCCGTCCCAGCCGGCAAGCGAATCGTCAGCCAGCACGGCGGCAATGACGTCGAGCGACAATTCGAGCCGGTCGGCTTCTTCGGCGTCGACCGTGAAATTGAGTTCGTATTGTTTTGCCAGCCGCGCCAGTTCGAGCACGTTCGGCGGCAGTTCTGCCAGCACGCGTCCGCGCGACAATGGCTCATAGCGCGGATGCAGCGCCGACAGTTTCACCGAAATGCCCGGCCGGTTGGGCAGCGCGGCATTGCCGGCCTGTCGCCGATCGCATCGATGGCGCCGGCATAGGCTTCGAAATAGCGCCGCGCGTCGGCGGCGGTGCGGGCGCCCTCGCCCAGCATGTCGAAGGAATAGAGAAACTCGTGATGCGAGCCGGCGCGCGCCAGCGCCTCTTCGATGGTCTGCCCCAGCACGAAATGCGAGCCGAGCAGCCGCATCGCCTGGCGCGTTGCCGCCCGCACCGCCGGCACACCCAGCCGCTTCACCACCGCCTCGACAATGCCCTCCGGCGTCTCGCCGGGATGAATGACGCGCGCGGTGATGCCCAGCGTCCAGGCCGAAGCCGACACCAGCAGAGCCGTCGAACGCGTGTCGTGGTGCGCCCAGTCGCCGGCCTTGAGCTTGTCCTCGATCAGCCGGTCGGCGGTATCGGCGTCGGGCACCCGCAGCAGCGCCTCGGCCAAGACCATCAGCGCCAGACCCTCCTTGGTGGACAGCGCATAGGCGTGCAGAAAATCCTCGATGCCGCCGAGCGCCGCCGATGCCGCCGCGGATCGCGCGGACGAGGCGCGTCGGCGCGGGCGTCGATGCGCGCGTCGGCGGCCACGGCGCGTTCGGCGCGCGCCAGCAGATCGGCGGCTACCTGTTCGTCCGGCGGCGCATAGCGCGCCCGAAAGGACGGAATGTCGCACACGCCTGCGTCGGGTTTCGCCGACTGCATGGATCGGTCTCCAGGCTGCCGCGCCAGTTTAACCTAAACGCGCGTGATTCTCGCGGCGTGGGACCACCGACGACACTTAACAACCGCCAGCGTTAGCCATGTCGCCGTACATTCTCACTATACGAGCCCCGATATCTTGCTCTTTGCAGCGGCATGTTCTTTGCTGCAATCAGGCGAAGTTCAGCAGCGGCCGACATTTGCATCGCCGGGTGCCCGCGCCGCCAAAGAAGGATCCGGGTTATGAGCGCGCGACGCGCCGGCCGGTCGGCTCGGGCGGGAATCTTATTTTTCGCGATGCTGGCGACCGGCGCCACGGCGGCCGAAACTCCGATCAAATTCAGCTTGGCCTCGAAAGTCGCCGGCCCGTCGGCTCCATTCCTGCTGGCGCTGGACAAGGGCTACTTCAAGGCCGCCGGCATCAACGTCGCCATCGATGACGCTACCGGCTCGCTCGAATCGATCACCCGCGTGGCGTCGGGCAATTACGACATGGGCGTCGCCGACATCAATGCACTGATCAGGTTCCGCGACGCCAATCCCAAGCTGCCGGTCAAGGCGGTGTTCATTGTCTATAACCGGCCTCCCTTCGCCGTGATCGGCCGCAAGAGCCGGGGCATCAGCCTGCCGAAAGACCTCGAAGGTAAAAAGCTCGGCGCGCCGGCGGCGGACAGCGCTTTTGCCGAATGGCCGATTTTCGCAAAGGGCAACGGCATCGACGTCGCCAAGGTGACGATCGAGAATATCGGCATGCCGGTCCGCGACCCGATGCTCGCCGCCGGCCAGGTCGACGCCATCACCGGCACATCGTTCGTTTCCTTCGTCGATCTCAAAGACAAGGGCGTTCCGGTCAACGACATCGTCGTCCTGCTGATGGCCGACTATGGCGTCGATCTCTACGGCAACGCGATCATCGTTAGTCCGAAGTTCGCGGCCGCGCAGCCTGACGCTGTGAGAGGCTTCCTGCGCGGTTTCTTGATGGGACTGAAGGAGGCCGTGAAGTCGCCGGACGCCGCGGTTAACACCGCGCTCAACCGCAACGACGCCGTCAAGAAGGATTCCGAAGTCGAACGATTGAAGATGGCGATCCGCGACAACATCCTTACGCCCGAGGTGAAGGCGAACGGTTATGGCGGCATCGACAATGCGCGATTCTCCCGCGCCATCGACCAGCTCGCACTCGCCACCAAGTTCAAGTCCGCCAAGCCGAAGCCGGACGATATTTTCGACGATTCATTTCTGCCGCCGGCCGCCGACCGCAAGGTCAATTAGCGGCTTACCCGGAGGCGATGGGGCCGCGGAAGCCGCGTTCCTTGCGCCACCGAGGGCCGGGACTAGGTCCGGCGTTGGCGTGGACGGAGGGCGCAGTACGGTTGCAAATTCGTCGGCCAATTGCTCGTAGGCCGCGCGAGCGCCGCCCTCGCGCACATAGATTCCTGTGTAGAGCTCGGGCAGCTTCGGCAACGGAGCGTCATCCCACACGGTCATGCCGAAGTATTGGGCGCGTTCGCGGGTGATCGCCATGACGCCGAGTCCGGCTTTGACCGCGCGGTCAAGACTGTCGATGCTCGGACCGGTAAAAACCGTCTCGCAGTCCAGTCCGACGGTCTTCAGCACACGCGTCGCCAAGCGGCTGTAGATGGCGTTCTCGCCAAAGGAAACCAGCGGCACCGGCCGGTTTGGATCAAGCGTGGTCGCCGCACCGCGTACCCAGACGACCTGCCGCGGCCAGAAATGGCGCGCGTCGGACGGCGGATTCATCGACATGCCGACAAGAAGATCGAGCTCTCCGCTGCGTAGTTCGCGCAAGAGTGGATCGAAGAAGTCGGTGCGCACGATAAAGCGTACATCCGGCCAGCGCGCGCGCATGCGCGCGAGCGTGCCGGGTAACGACGACGCCACGAAATCGCTCGGCGTGCCGATGCGGATGGCCAGTTCCGGCCGTGGGCCGCCGCCGAGATGCACGATCTGATCGTTGATCGACAGCAGGCGGCGCGCATAGCCGACAACCATTTCCCCGTGCGGAGTCAGGCTGATACCCTGCGCGGTGCGGTCGAATAGCTCGCCGCCGAGCAGGATCTGCAATCGCTTGATCTGCGCGCTCACCGCCGGCTGCGTCACCCCGAGCTGAGCCGCGGCCTTGGTAAAACTGCGCAGTTCGACAACCGCGATCAACGTGCGCAAGAGGTCGGTCGGGATATTTGTCATCGACTGTCCTTGGATCTGCCCCGGCAATGTCATATTACCCGCCGATCTCTATAATTTCATACTATCGAATTCTAACAGGTCCCGGCCCGCGATCAATTTATGTCGGCGGCGGCAGCAAGCCACAATTAGTTACATGCGGAGCTATTTGATGCGTTCCAAAACGCTCACGTAATTGGCGACCGCGGCGCCGCCCATATTGAAGATGCCGCCAAGATGGGCCCCGTTGACCTGCAGATCGCCGGCCGTGCCGGTGAGTTGCATCGCGGTCAAAGCGTGCATCGACACCCCGGTGGCGCCGATCGGATGGCCTTTTGCCTTCAGCCCACCGGACGGGTTGATGGGCAGCTTGCCGTCCTTCTGCGTCCAGCCTTCCTTGATTGCGCGCGCGCCCTGCCCTTCCGGGGTCAGGCCCATGGCCTCGTATTCGATGAGCTCGGCGATGGTGAAGCAGTCGTGGGTCTCCACGAATGACAGATCGCTCAAGGCCACGCCGGCATGCGCCAGCGCGCGCTGCCAGGCCAGCGAGCAGCCTTCGAATTTGAGGATGTCGCGTTTGGACATCGGCAGAAAATCCTGCACGTGCTCGGCGGCGCGGAAGACAACCGCCTTGTTGAGCTTGAGCGCGGTCTCGACGTCGGCGAGCACGACGGCCGCGGCGCCGTCGGAGACCAGCGAGCAATCGGTGCGCTTGAGCGGACCGGCGACGAACGGATTCTTTTCGCTTTCGGTGCGGCAGAAATCGAAGCCCAAATCTTTGCGCATCTGCGCGTAAGGGTTACCGACACCGTTCTTGTGATTTTTGGCGGCGATCATGGCGAGCGCGTCGGACTGATCGCCATATTTTTGGAAATACAATCCGGCGATCTTGCCGAAGATGCCGGCGAAGCCGCCGTCGATGTCGGCCTCCTCGCGCACATAGGACGCCTTGAGCAGATTGCGGCCGATCTCGGCCGCCGGCGTTGTCGTCATTTGCTCGACACCGACGGCGAGCACGATGCGGGCGGACCGCGCCTCGATCGCCTTGATCCCCTGATGCACGGCGGCGGAACCGGTGGCGCAGGCGTTTTCCACACGCGTGGCGCGCTTGAAGCGCAGATCGGGGGAAGCCTGCAGCACCAGAGCGGCGGTAAAATCCTGCGCCGAGAAGCCGGCGTTGAAATGCCCGAGCACGATTTCGTCGACGTCCTTGGGGGAAACTCCGGCATCGGCCAGCGCCTCGCCGGCGACCCGCACGATCAGGCTTTCGACGCTCTCGCCGGCAAGCTTACCGAAGGGGGTGTGGGCCCAGCCGACGATTGCCGCGGTCATGGAAGCCTCCTTTGCCGAACTTTGGTCGTATTACGACGATAGTCCCGGTCATCCCCTGCTGGGGGGTCGGGCGGCTTTGCCTCTCGTGCGCAGCTTAGATAGCTTAAGCCCACCGCCTATGGAACCCAGCCGTTTCCGAGGCCCGACAAACGCAAGCGGACCCCGAATAGTGCAATACCGAGCGCCTCTCCGTTCCCTGACCCTTGGCCTCGCCGCGGCGACCGCGTTTGCGCTCGCCGGCACCGGCCACGCCCAGGCCGAAGCCAAGCTATTGATCGAGGCGGCGACCGGCAAGGTCCTGCACGCCGAGAACGCCACCCAACCGTGGTATCCGGCGTCGGTCACAAAGCTGATGACCACCTACACTACGCTGCGTGCCGTCAAGGAAGGCCGTATCCGGCTCGAACTCGTTGATCACGGTGTCGCGCAACGCGGCGGCGCAAAATCCCGTCAAGATGGGCTTCAAGATCGGAACCCGCCTCACCATCGACAATGCGCTGAAGATGCTGCTGGTGAGATCGCCCAACGACGTCGCCGTGGCCATTGCCGAAGGCGTCGGCGGTTCGCTCAGCGGCTTCGCCGACATGATGAACGCCGACGCCCGCCGGCTCGGCATGACGCAGAGCAATTTCGTCAATCCGAACGGCTTGCCGGCCGAGAACCACGTCACCTCGGCGCGCGATCTCGGTATCCTCGCGCGCGCGCTGATCATCGATTTCCCGCAATACGATTCGTATTGGCACATCCATGCGATCCGCTACGGCAGCCGCGTGCTGCGCAATTACAATTCGCTGCTCGACCGCTATCCCGGCGCCGACGGCATGAAGACCGGCTTCATCTGCGCTTCGGGTTACAACCTGGTCGCTTCCGCCACGCATAACGGCCGCCGTCTGATCGCTGTCGTACTCGGCGCCTATTCCGGCGGGGTGCGCGCGCAGCAGGCGGCGCAGATGCTGGAAAACGGTTTCCACAGCGGCGGCTTGTCCTGGTTGACGCCGTCGCTCGGCACCGTCGACGCGCTGGCGCCGATCGACGCGCAACCACCCAATCTGCGCGAGCAGATGTGCGGCGGCCATCGCCGCAAGCCGCCCTCCGAGGAAAATAACGAAGAGGAGCCGGACGACGCCGCGACCGCCAGCGGCGATAACGGCTCGGGGCAAGGCTTCCTGCTGTCGAGCCTGCGGGCGCCGAACGGCAAATTCGTGTTGGGGCCGCCGGTCGAAACCGAGGCGCCGGTCGTCGTGTACACCGGACCCGCCAATCACCCCGATAAAGCGCAAGAGTCCGAGCACAAGACGCGCAAGGCAAAGAAAAAATCGGGCGGCAAGCACGCGGCAAAGCATCACAAGCGGGCGAAACCGAAGGTCAGTTCGGCGGCGCAATGAGCGCGGCGGACAATAGCGCCGCACGGCGGCGGCCGCCGGAGCCAATCGCCTTGACCGTGCTCACCGGCTTTCTCGGCGCCGGCAAGACCACGCTGCTCAACCGGCTGCTGCAAGACCCGGCGCTGTCCGACACGGCCGTCATCATCAACGAGTTCGGCGACGTCGCGCTCGACCATCTGCTGGTCGAGTATGTCGGCGACAACATGGTGCTGCTGCAATCGGGCTGCCTGTGCTGCACCATGCGCGGCGACCTGGTCGATGCACTGGAAACGCTGCTGCGCGATCTCGACAACCGGCGCTGCACGTTCCGCCGCGTACTGCTGGAGACGACCGGTCTCGCCGATCCGGCGCCGGTGCTGCATACCGCCATGGCGCACCCCTATCTCGTGCTGCGCTACCAACTCGACGGCGTGGTGACGGTGGTCGACGCGGTGAACGGCGAAGCCTCGCTCGATGCCCATCCGGAAGCCGTGAAGCAGGCCGCGGTTGCCGACCGCATCGTCTTGACCAAGACCGATCTGGCAAACGAAGGGCAGCGCACGCGCATCGTCAAGTGCCTGCGCGCGCTCAATCCGGCCGCGCCTATTCTCGACGCCGCCAAGGGTGAAGCGACGGCGGAGCAGTTGCTCGGCTGCGGGCTCTACGATCCCGAACGAAAAATTCCGGACGTGAAGAAATGGCTGGCGGAAGATGTCTATGCGGAGGCGCATCACCATCACACCCACGACCGCAACCGCCACGACGAGCACATCGGCGCCTTCGTGCTCACCAGCGATGCCGCCATTCCGGCCGGTACGCTGGAAATGTTCCTGGAACTCCTGCGCTCAACCCACGGCGACCGGCTGTTGCGCGTCAAAGGCATCGTGAAGCTCGCAGAAATGCCCGGCACACCGGTGGTGGTGCACGGCGTGCAGCATGTCTTTCATCCGACCGCGCGGCTCGAACGCTGGCCGGATGACGACCACCGCACGCGGCTGGTGTTCATTACCCGCGATCTGCCGGAGCAAACGGTGCGCGAATTGTTCGAGGCTTTTACCGGCGCGGCGAACGTCGACCGGCCCGACCGGCAAGCGCTTACCGACAATCCCCTCGTCCCGTTCGGTGGCGCCGACCGGTAGACGACGCATTGGCACATATTATCTCCGTCATGCTGAGGTGGCCGCGCGCAGCGCGGCCCTCGAAGGATGCACGGCCAAATTCTTCAATATCTTGGCCGTCGCCCTTCGAGGCTCGCTGCGCTCGCTCCTCAGGGTGACGGCCTTCAATCGTGCGCAGGCTTGCAATTCACCCAATCTTGTCGCGTTGTTGCCAAACTGAATCGGCGCTGAGGAGACTCCATGGAACGGCCCTGGCTGCGGGACTATCCGCCCGGCGTCGCCGCCGAAATCGATCCTTCGCGCTATCCGTCGCTGGTGGCGATGATCGAGGAAAGCTTCAAGGCGCACGCCGCGCGCAAGGCTTGTGCCTGCATGGGCGGATCGCTGACCTATGCCGAGCTCGATGCCGCCTCGCGCGCGCTCGCCGCCTGGCTGCAAAGCCGCGGGCTGCAACGCGGCGCGCGCGTCGCCATCATGATGCCGAACGTGCTGCAATATCCGGTGGCGATTGCCGCCATCCTGCGCGCCGGCATGACGGTGGTGAACGTCAACCCGCTGTACAAGCCGCGCGAGCTGGAATTCCAGCTCAGCGATTCCGGCGCCGAAGCCATTTTGGTGCTGGATAATTTCGCCGCGGTGCTGCAGGCGGCGCTGCCGCGCATCGGCGTTAGACACATCGTGGTCGCCGGCATGGGCGACATGTTGGGCGGAATAAGAGGCGCCGCCGTCAACGGCGTCGTTCGCCATGTCAAAAAGATGGTGCCCGCCTATACGCTGCCCGGCGCCGTCAGCTTCAAGACAGCGCTCAAGCAGGCCCGCGCGCTGCCGTTCACGCCGGTCGCCGTCGGGCCCGACGATATCGCTTTCCTGCAATATACCGGCGGCACCACCGGCGTCGCCAAGGGCGCGATGCTGCTGCACCGTAATCTGGTGGCCAATGTCCTGCAGGTGGAAGCCTGGCACGCGCCGCTGCTGGCGATGCCGCCGCCGGTCGAGCAGGCGATAATCCTCACCGCGCTGCCGCTCTATCATATCTTCGCGCTGACCGCGTGCTTCCTGTTCGGCCTGCGCGCCGGCGCACTTTGCCTGTTGATTCCCAATCCGCGCGACATCCCGTCACTCATCAAGGTGCTCGCCAGAAATCAAGTGAACGCCTTTCCGGCGGTGAACACCTTGTTCAACGCGCTGCTGCACCATTCCGACTTCGGCAAGATCGACTGGCGCATGCTCAAATACGCCGTCGGCGGCGGCATGGCGGTGCAGAAGTCGGTCGCCGAGGCCTGGCTCAAAGCCAGCGGCCGTCCGATCATCGAGGGCTACGGCCTGTCGGAGACCTCGCCGGTGCTCACCTGCAACCGCGGCGATATCGCGGAATGGACCGGCACCATCGGATTGCCGTTGCCCTCGACCGACATTTCCATCCGCGACGACGCGGGCGAGGAGTTGCCGCCCGGAATGCGCGGCGAAATCTGCGCGCGCGGACCGCAGGTGATGCCCGGCTATTGGCAGCGTCCCGAGGAGACCGCCAAGGTGATGACCGGCGACGGCTTCTTCCGCACCGGTGATATCGGCGTGATGGACGATGCCGGCCGCGTCACGATTGTCGACCGCAAGAAGGACATGATCACCGTCTCCGGCTTCAAGGTGTTTCCCAACGAGGTCGAGGATTTCGCCATGAGCCACGGCGGCATTCTCGAATGCGCGGTGGTCGGCGTGGCGGACGCTCATTCGGGCGAAGTGCCCAAGCTGTTCGCGGTCAAGAAAAAGCCCGAGCTTACCGAAGCGGAGCTGCGCGCCTTCCTCGCCAGCGGCCTTGCGCATTATAAGGTGCCGCGGCACATCGAATTCCGCGACGAATTGCCGAAATCCAATGTCGGAAAAATCCTGCGCCGCGCGTTGCGCGAAGATATCGAAAAATCGGCTTCAAACTGATCGCCATGGACACACCTGCCTACAATCCCGCCGACATCGTCGCGTTCTGGCGCAGCGTCGGACCGAAGCGCTGGTTTGAGAAGGATGCCGCGCTCGACGAGGACATCAGCCGCCGCTTTCTCGCCGCACATGAAGCAGCAGCAGCCGGCAAGCTCGCCGGCTGGGAGCAAAGCGCGGAAGGCGCGCTCGCTTTGCTCATCCTGCTCGATCAGTTTCCGCGCAACATGTTTCGTGGGCAGGCGCGCACCTTTGCTACCGACCTGCTGGCACGCGCCGTCGCCGCCGGTGGCATCGTGCATGGCTTCGACAGCCAGGTGCCGGCGGAGATGCGCGGCTTCTTCTATCTGCCGTTCATGCATTCGGAGGAGCTTGCCGACCAGGAACGCGCCATCGCGTTTTACAAGGCGGCCGGCGACGCCGACGGATTGAAATGGGCCGAGCGGCATGCCGACATCATCCGCCGCTTCGGCCGCTTCCCGCATCGCAACGCCGTTCTCGGCCGCCTCACCACGCCGGAGGAGCAGGCCTTCCTCGACGGCGGCGGTTTCGCGGGCTAGTTTGCGGCGATGAGCGACTTCCACGGCGTCTTTCCCTATCTGGTGTCGCCGATCGACAGTGGCGGCCGCATCCTCACCGATGTGCTGGGGACGCTTTGCAACGATCTGATCAAGGCCGGCGTGCACGGTCTGACGCCGCTCGGTTCGACCGGCGAGTTCGCTTACCTTTCGCGCGAGCAACGAAAGACGGTCGTGCACGCGACCATCGAAGCGGCGAACAAGCGCGTGCCGGTCATCGCCGGCGTCGGCTCGACGGCAACCGCGGATGCGGTCGAGCAGGCCAAGGCCTATCAGAAGCTCGGCGCCGACGGCATTCTCGCCATCCTCGAAGCCTACTTCCCGGTCAAGGACGCGCAGGTCGAATCCTATTTCCGCGCCATCGCCGACGCCGTCGATATTCCGGTGGTGATCTACACCAACCCGCAATTCCAGCGCAGCGACCTGACGCTCGACGTCATCGCGCGGCTCCGTGAGCACCCGCGCATCGGCTACATCAAGGATGCCTCGACCAATACCGGGCGGCTGCTCTCGGTCATGAACCGTGCCCCGGACATGAAAGTGTTTTCCGCTTCCGCGCATATTCCGGCGGCGGTGATGCTGATCGGCGGCGTCGGCTGGATGGCGGGTCCTGCCTGCATCGTGCCGCGGCAGAGCGTGAAGCTTTACGATCTATGCCGCGCCGGACAATGGCGCGAGGCCATGACGCTGCAACGCGACTTGTGGCGCATCAACGAGGCCTTCGCGCGCTTTAATCTCGCCGCCTGCATCAAGGCCGGCTTGCAGATCCAGGGCTACGCGGTCGGCGATCCGGTGCCGCCGCAGGCGGCGCTCAGCGCCGAAGAGCGCAAGCAGGTGGAGACGATTCTGGCCGACGTGGCGATACTGGAAACGGCCTGATACAGGCGCAAAACCCCGCGCCCACCGAATGTTAACGCTTCCTTGCTAAGCGATGCCAATGGCTTTGCCGTCGCCCGCACCCCGGTCGTCGCCGGCGCGGAGGGAACCCGTGTCGCTGACCGGCTCCGAAAGCGTAACGCCCGCACCGCCGCCATCGATCGGCGGCGCGATCGCGCGCGTGAAGGCGATCCTCGGCGATCGCACCGACAGCCGGCTGGCGCAAATGGTTGCCGGCAAGGTCTTCCTCGTCCGCGTCGGCAGCGCGCTGTTTGCGCTCATCTCGCAGGTGCTGTTGGCGCGCTGGATGGGCCGCACCGAATTCGGCATCTTTATCTATGCCTGGACTTGGGTGCTGATGATCGGCCCGCTTGCCGATGCCGGTCTGTCGTCGGGCGCGCGGCGCTTCATTCCGGAATATGTCGAGCTGAAAGCCTTCGACCGGCTGCGCGGATTCCTGTCGGGCAGCCGGTGGTTCGCTTTCAGCGTGGCGAGCGCCGTCGGCTTGATCGGCATCGGAATCGTCACGCTGATCTCGCCCTGGATGAGCACATTTGTGGTGGTGCCGCTCTATCTGACGTGCCTTGCCATTCCCGCTTGCGGGCTCGCGTCGGTGCAGACCGGGATCGCACAATCCTACGACTGGCCCAACCTCGCATTTGTGCCGTTCTACATCGTGCGCCAAGTCGGCATCACGGTGCTGGTCGGCGCGGCTTATATATTCGGCGCCCCGACCGATGCGGTGATGGCGATGGTCGTTGCCGTCATCGCCACCTGGGCGGTGACCGGCGGCCAGGCGCTCGTGCTCAACCGCCGCCTCAAGCAGAAAGTCGAAGCCGGCCCCAAGCACTACGAAATCAAGACATGGCTGGCGACCTCGCTGCCGATCTTCGTGTCCGAGAGCTTTTATCTGCTGCTCACTTATGTCGACATCCTGACGCTCGAGCATCTGGGCTCGCCCGGCGACGTCGCGGTCTATTATGCCGGCGTGCGGCTCTTGGCGATTGTCGCCTTCGTCTATTTCGCCATTTCCAGCGCCACCACCCACAAGTTCACCGAGTACTACGTCACCGGCGACACAACGCGGCTCGCTTCGTTTTTCGCCGAGACCGTCCGTTGGACGTTCTGGCCGTCGCTTGCGGTATGCGCGGTGATGCTGCTGTTCGGGCGCCCCTTGCTCGGCCTGTTCGGCGCCGGCTTCGAAAGCGGTTATCCGGTGATGTTCATTCTGGCCGCCGGCATGCTGGCACGCGCCGCCGTGGGTCCCGCCGAACGGCTGCTCAACATGCTGGGCCAGCGCAAGCAGTGCGCCACGGTCTACGCCGTCGCCTTCGCCATCAACCTCACGCTCTGCGTGATCCTGATCCCGCGCCTGGGCATCGAGGGCGCGGCGTCGGCGACCGCGACCGCAATGATCGCCGAGTTGATCATGCTGTATGTCGTCGCCAGGCGCCGCCTCGGCTTCCACGTCTTCATCATGGGCGGCGCGCGAACTTAGCCTAGGGCGTGTACTCATAAAACACGCCGTGCAGTATGTCCGCTATTCCCGGTGGTCTCAATTGATCGACGCAACACTTTATCTTTGAGGGAAAAGATGGGGTGTAGCGATGGATCAGGGTTTTCGTCGCGGGTTCACTGCGGCAGAGAAGAGTGAGTTGTGGGATCGCTGGCAGCGGGGAGAGTCACTCAAGGCGATTGGGCGAGCGTTTGGCAAGCCATCATCGTCTATTTATTACCAAGTGGCTCCGCACGGTGGGATTCGCCCTTTACCCCGGCGTCGCTCACGATTGGCGCTGACGCTCGCCGAACGCGAGGAAATATCCAGAGGCATTGCGGCGCATCAATCGGCACGATCGATGGCCCGATTGCTGGGCCGCTCGGCCTCGACGGTGAGCCGCGAGCTCAGCCGCAATGGCGGCTATGATGGATACCGGGCTGCATTGGCTGATGAGACAGCCTGGGCCCGAGCTCGTCGCCCGAAGCGTTGTAAGCTGGCGAACAGTGCGCGGCTACGACAGGCAGTGGCGAGCAAGCTGAGATTGAACTGGTCGCCCGAGCAGGTCGCCGGCTGGCTGAAGAGAGCCCACCCTGGCGATGAGAGTTATCACGTGTCCCACGAGACGATCTATCGCAGTCTGTTTGTTCAAGCCCGCGGGGTGCTTAAGAAGGAGCTGCTCGGCTATCTTCGATCGAGGCGGACCATCCGCCGATCGAAACAGGCGGGCCTCAATGGCGATGGACGGGGGCAGATCAGGGACATCGTCTCAATCCGTCAGCGACCGGCAGTGGTTGAAGATCGGGCGGTCCCTGGTCATTGGGAAGGCGATCTCCTGACCGGGTCAAAGAACAGCTACATCGCGACCTTGGTCGAACGCCATACGCGTTACGTGATGCTGGCAAAGGTGGCCAACAAGGACACCCAGACGGTCATCTCCGCGCTCATCAAGCAGGCCAGGAAGCTACCGAGTGAGCTGTATAAGTCGCTGACCTGGGATCGGGGCAAGGAGCTGACCGATCATCGACGATTTACGCTGGCGACCAACATCGACGTTTACTTTTGCGATCCGCAAAGTCCCTGGCAACGCGGTTCCAATGAGAACACTAATGGTCTGCTGCGACAGTACTTTCCGAAGGGAACTGACCTATCGGTGCACTCGCAAGCTTATCTGAACAAAGTGGCGCGTCAGCTCAACGAGCGACCGCGGGAGACCTTGCAATTTGAAACCCCAGCAGAGAGATTTAATACCTGTGTTGCGTCGATCGGTTGAGCTGGCTCCCAATAACGGACAAATTGTTGCGCTGCCGCGAATGTCCGCTAAGTGCCAATAGCGGCCAACGCACCGCGGTAAATAGCTGCCTATTTGACCGTCTGGTCGGCGATGACGGAGGACCTCACAGCACCGAGGTCGATCTCATCCGCCGAACTTGTAGCTCAGTCCGAGACGGACGATATGCGCAGTGAGATCAGATGATGTTATCAGTTGGCTACTGGCGCCGGCACATGCCGCGCAAGTTACGGCCAATGACGACGACACATTTCCAAAATCGACATAGAGATACTCCACCTTGGCCGTCCAGTTGCTCACCAGCATCCACTCGACGCCCCCGCCAAGGGTCCAGCCGACTTTCGTAACGGAATTGCTACCAGCACCCGAGCCTGCACCAGGAGCATTGGTATCGCTAAACGCGTTGGCGACTTTGATCTCTGTCAGAGCCAATCCGCCCGTCCCGTAAATCAGCATACCGGGCGTCGCCATCCAACCCAACCGTCCTCGTGCCGTAAAAAGCCAGTCGGTTCCGACCGACGAACTGGTCGTAAAGGGTACACCTGGTGCGGCGACCAAATACGCTGAAGTCCCAGCTCTGGAATTTTTCAAGCTGAAGGCACCAAAATCCAGCTCGGCGCCGTAGACCAATTGACCGGCCTGCCAATTGTATCCAGCTTGTATTCCACCGGTGACACCTTTGGGCGACAGCGATCCCGTGCCACTGGCCTGGACCACCGCTTGATTTCCGCAAGCAAAGTAAAAAGGCACAAAGGTTCCGCATGCCGCACTGGTAACCGCATCGGAGTGGCCCCAGGCATATCCAAGGTTGGCGCCGACATAAAACCCGGTCCAGTTCTGGACAATCGTCGGCGGCGCCACGGCGTGCACCGGCGCTTTGACGGGCATATCTGCGGCGAAAACGACCTGTGAAGCGCCAAGATAGAGCGCCGCCACAAGCAAACTTGCGACCCGAATGCGCAATTCATATTCCCCTTTTATTGTTCAAGTGCAGCTTATCGATTCTGAGTTGCAGTGCAATCTCACTTCGCGTCGAAGACCCGAAAATTTTTTGGCTTCTAGAGCGAAACGGGGGCACCCCGTAACCGTTTGGCAACGATCAAGTGCTTCACACAAATAGCCATCTGACTGAAGTCGGCTGAAACCGACTTCGCTACCGCAACATACGATGCTGGCCGATGTCTCAGTCGGGTCAAAAGCCGACAAACCATCTCGCGCCAAAATTCAGCGATGTCCGCTTTGGTCCAATAGCCGACATTCGTTGGCGGCTCGTGCAGGTCGGCTTTTGGCTGAGCGTTTATGAGTCCACGCCCTAGGCTTTTTCGCGCAACAGACGCCGGATCACTTTCCCCGTCGTGGTCATCGGCATGGCGTCGATGAAGGCGACCTCGCGCGGATATTCGTGGCCGGACAGCCGCGTCTTGACGAACGACTGGATGTCGGCGGCGAGCGCGTCGGTGCCCGCCTGGCCGTCTTTGAGCACGATGAAGGCTTTGACAATCTCGCCGCGCACGGAATCGGGCTTGCCGACCACGGCGGCGAGCGCCACCGCCGGATGGCGGATCAGGCAATCCTCGATCTCGCCGGGGCCGATGCGAAAGCCGGATGAACTGATGACATCGTCGTCGCGGCCGACGAAAGTGACATAGTCGTCTTCGTCCACCACGCCCTGGTCGCCGGTCACCATCCAGTCGCCGATGAATTTTTCTCGCGTCGCTTCCGGCCGTCCCCAATATTCCAGGAACATCACCGGATCGGGACGCTTGACCGCGATCTGGCCGATCTCGCCGGCTTCGAGAACTTGTCCGTCGCGGCCGATCACCGCGACTTCGTGGCCGGGCACCGGCTTGCCGATGGCGCCGGGTTTGAACGCGCCGAGCTGGGCGCAGGAGCCGAGCACCAGATTGCATTCGGTCTGTCCATAAAACTCGTTGATGGTGAGGCCGAAGGCGGCCTTGCCCCATTCCAGCGCTTCGACGCCGAGCGACTCGCCGCCGGAGGCAAGCGTCCGCAATTTGAAATCGAAGCGGCCGCGCGGGCTTTTAACCGCGCGCATCATACGCAGCGCGGTCGGCGGAATGAACGCGTTACGCACCTTCGCCTTTTCCATCAGCGCAAAGGCTTCCTCGGGATCGAACTTGTCGACCTTGCGCGCCACCACCGCGACGCCGTGATGCAAGGATGGCAGCAGCACATCGAGCAGGCCGCCGGCCCAGGCCCAATCGGCAGGCGTCCAGAAACGGTCGCCGTCTTGCGGGAACGGATAATGCGGCAGCTCGGCGCCGGGCATGTGGCCGAGCAGCACGCGATGGGCATGCAGCGCGCCTTTCGGCTGCCCCGTGGTGCCGGAAGTGTAGATCATCATCGCCGCATCGTCGGGGCCGGTGTCGACGGGCGCAAAATCGCCCGAGGCGCGCGACAACAGATCGGGAAGATTGCCGTCGAGCGACAGCACGCACGAAAGATCGGGCACCTCGCCGCGGACTTCTTCGAGCTTGCCGGCGCCTTGCGCATTGGTGATGAGCGCCTTGGCGCCGGAATTCTGCAGGCGATAGGACAGCGCGTCGGTGCCGAACAGCACCGCGATCGGCAGCGCCACGGCGCCGAGCTTGTAGATCGCGACATGGGCGGCGGCGACTTCCGGCGCCTGCGGCAGGAAGATGGCGACGCGGTCGCCGCGCGCAACGCCGTGCGCGCGCAGCACATTGGCGAGCCGGTTCGACACGTCGCGCAAATGCCCGAAGCTGATGGCGTCTTCGCGCCCGTCCGGATGCACATGCAGGATCGCGAGCCGCTCGGGGTCGCGCGCCGCCCAGCGGTCGCAGACGTCGACGCCGATATTGTAACGCGCCGGGATGTTCCAGCGGAATTGGCGGTAGAGATCGTCGTAATTTCGAATACCCGGCATGGCGCGCGAAACTAATCTCGTATGGACGCGAGGTCTAGCGTTGCTGTCGTCCCGGGCGAGCGCGCCAGCGCGAGGCCCGGGATCCATACGCCGCAGTCTCTCGATAAGGCTGCGGCGTATAGGTCCCCGCCTGCGCGGGGACGACAGCCGAGATTTTCCGCGCGCATTCATTCATTTATTTTTGTGAAAAGCCAACGCCGCCGCCCGACACAAAACCGCCGCTTCGTTGGCGTCTATCGGTGCCGGGGCGATGCGATTCATCCGGATGCCGATTTGATGAACGACAAAGCCCTGACCAAAGTCCCCGAAGTCACCCTGATTTTCTGGATCATCAAGATCGCCGCAACGACGCTGGGCGAGACCGGCGGCGACAGCGTGACCATGACGCTGCACTGGGGTTATCTGGACGCGACGGCGCTTTTTCTTGCGTTGCTGATCGGACTGGTGATCTGGCAGACCGTGGCGAAGAAATTTCACCCCTTCCTCTACTGGGCGACGATCATTGCTTCGACGACCTTCGGCACCACCATGGCCGATTTTGCCGACCGCTCGCTGGGCATCGGCTACACCGGCGGATCGACACTGCTCTTTGTCCTGCTGATGGCAACACTGGCGCTGTGGTACTGGTCGCTCGGCTCCATCTCGGTCGCGACGGTGAGCACGCCGAAAGTGGAAGCCTTCTATTGGGCGGCCATCACGTTTTCGCAAACGCTGGGCACCGCGCTCGGCGACTGGGCGGCCGACACCGGCGGCCTCGGCTATGAAGGCGGCGCGCTGGTGTTCGGCGCCGGCCTGGCGGTGCTGGCGGGCGTTTATTATTGGACCAATATTTCGCGCGTCGCCTTGTTCTGGGCCGCCTTCATCCTGACGCGGCCGCTGGGCGCGACCGTCGGCGATTTCCTCGACAAGCCGGTGAGCCATGGCGGGCTGCATCTGAGCCGGCCACTCGCCTCGGCGGTGATCGCGGTTTTCATCATCGGCTGCATCGTGTTGCTGCCGCAACGCGCCGGCACGCATCCGGGACAGGCCAAGACGGCGGCGCGGTAATGCGCGCCGCGCCATCGATTTCCACGAAGGCGATACGATTAACGAAAAAGCTTTCAAGACGCTCATTCGCGCCGCCGTGGCGCTGAACGCGGCCGCGGCCGCAAAGCGGCGGGGAACGAAAGCATAGAGCGCTTGTGGTTCAGATTGAATCGGCGCCCGCCGCGATTTCGCTTCACCTCTCCCATTGGGAGAGGTCGGCGCGCAATAGCGCGCCGGGTGAGGGGTTAGAGCCTATCGAGATTCAGGCCCCCCTCACCCCAACCCTCTCCCCAGTCGAAGTCGGATGTATCCGACTTCGACTACTCTATAGTGTCCGAACTCGGGTAAACCCGAGTTCGGATGGGAGAGGGAGTGCGCCGCGTTTCGCGGCGACCGCTTCAACTTAAAACAAACGGGCGCCTCGCCGCGCCGCCGCGATCAAACCGCGGCGCCGCCCTCCGCGGCAAAATACTTCTTCATCGGCTCGAAATAGCTGCGCCGCCAGCCGCCGTCGCGGATGGCGACCAGGCGCTCGGGCACGTCGGTGTGCTTGATGCTGACGCGGGTGCCGCCATGCGCCGGCGCCAGCAGCACCTCGACGCGCGAGTCGGGCTCGCTGTCGAAGAATTCCGCGTTGCGCCATTTCTGCACGATGCGGTTGGGGCGGTCGAGCACCAGGTTCTGCCCGCGGATGTGACCATTCCAGGCGGAGAATTCGGAACCCTGGTTGGCGTTGATGTTGGCCTTCTTGCCGCCGGTCATCTTGGTGTGACCGGCGCTGTCGACCCAGGCGTCGAAGATTTTTTCCGGCGTCGTCGGGATCACGCTGGATACAGTGAAGTCGATGGGCATGGCGAATGCTCCTTTTGCTCCGGCACTAGCCTTTCTTGTCGTCGGGCGCTGCCAGGATCAGCGACCAGAACACTTTGTATTTCGAACCCGGCGTATAGACCGCGGCGATGCCCATGCGGGTGGCGCCGCGCAGCAGCATGTTGGCGTTATGCGGCGGCGAGTCGCGCCAGCCGGAGAAAGCCTGCGCCAGCGTGTAATAGCCGGCGCCGATATTTTCCGCCGCGATCTTGGCGTCGAAGCCCGAAGCGGTAAGCCGCCGGTTGAACGGTTCGCCGGCGCTATGGTCGAGCTTGTTGCGCTTGGCCATCACCTCGGCCTGCGCCTTCGCCATGCGCATCAAGCTCGGATCGAGGGTGACCGCCGGCAGCCCGTTGTTGTGGCGATAGCCGGAAATCATCGAGGCGGCGGCGGCGGCGTCGAGCTTCTCATAAGGCCGCGCGAGATTGTGGTAGAAGCTCGGCTCGCCTTGCGGCTCGTAGGCGGCGCAAGCCCCCAGCGCCAACAGCGTGAAAACCAGCGCACTCAGGCGAAGCATCGGCGGCGATCCCCGAATCATTGCAAGTCGCGGCATCATATCGCGGTACCCGGTTGAGATGGTGGTATCGCCTTTAACGGTTCATTAACCGCGTGGCCGCGCCGGCAGTTAACGGCATGAAAACCGGGCGGGACTAGCGTTGCCGGCAACCTGGGCTTGAACGCCGAAAATGACCGAGACAACCAGCACTCCGACGGTGGCGCGCGATTGGCGCTTGTTCATCTTGATCGGCTGCGGATTTTTTCCCGCCAGCTTCGCGTTCTTCCATTTCGCCGTCCCGGTCGACGGCTTGCCCGCCGCGATCCCCGAATGGCTGACGTCGGCGCTGTTCGCCGCGCTGACCACCGTGATTGCCATGCTGCCGGCGAGCATCGCGCTCATCCGCCGGCTGCAGCTGCACAACCGGCGCATCCGCGTCGCGCTCGACAACATGGCGCAGGGCCTGTGCATGTTCGACGCCAACGAGCGGCTGGTCGTGTGCAACCGGCGCTATCGGGAGCTTTACCGGCTGACGCCCGACATCGCCAAGCCCGGCCGCCCGCTCGCCAGCCTGCTCGAATTCCGCATCGCCAATGGCAGCTTCGCGCGCGACCCGCAGGATTACCGACGCGAGCTGTTGGCCGCCATGCGCGAAGGCACGACCAGAAGCAACGAGATCAAATCCGCCGACGGACGCATCGTCTCGGTCATCAATCAGCCGATGGCGGATGGCGGCTGGGTGGCGACGCACGAGGACATCACCGCGCGGCGCAACGCCGAGCACGAACGCGCCTCCTTGCAGGCGCAGCAGCAGCGACGCAGCCTGGTCGAGCAGGCGATCGCCGCGTTCCGCCGCCGCGTCGAGGACCTTTTGCACACGGTGGCGGACGGCGCCAAGGCGATGCGCGCGACCGCCACCACTTTGCTGGCCAATTCCGGGCAGACCTCGAAAGGCGCCGAAAGCGCCGTGTCGGCCTCGAACGAGGCCTCCACCAACGTGCAGACCGCCGCCGTCGCCGCCGACGAATTAAGCGGCTCGATCGGCGAGATCGCCCGCCAGCTTACGCGGACGACCGACATCGTGCGCGCGGCGGTCTGCGAGGCGCAAGGCACCAACCGGCAGATCGCCGCGCTGACGTTAGCCGCGCAGAAGATCGGCGACGTCGTCATGCTGATTCGCGCCATCGCCGCGCAGACCAATCTCTTGGCGCTCAACGCCACCATCGAGGCGGCGCGCGCGGGCGAAGCCGGCAAGGGTTTCGCGGTGGTCGCCGCCGAGGTCAAATCGCTCGCCGTGCAGACCGCCAAGGCGACCGAGGATATTTCCAAGCTGATCGGCGCGGTGCAGACCTCGACCGGCAGCGCGGTCGACGCGATCGGGCGCATTTCCGGCCGCATGCAGGAGATCGACAGCTACGCCACCAACGTCTCCGCCGCGGTCGAGGAGCAGAGTGCGGCGACCGCCGAGATTTCGCAAAACGTCGCCAGCGCCGCCGAGGGCGCCAGACTGGTGGTGGCGGAACTCGCCGAAGTCGCCGGCGCGGCGACCGAAACGCGGCAGTCGGCGGAAAGCGTGCTCACCGCCTCGCAGGCCGTGGAATCGGCCGCCGCCGACCTGCGCCGCAAAGTAGAAAGCTTCCTCGCGCGCGCGGCGGCGTAATTCCCTCGCCCGCTTGCGGGAACCGAAGCAACTTTTCGCCCTTTCAAAATTGACGAATATCATTGAATCCGGCGGCCAAATGCGCTTTCGCTTTTCCGCGCAGGCTCGGTTAGTTTGCGTGACACGAAGACGTCGGAGAGCGCGATGCGATTGGGTTATTTCACGATGCCGGTGCACCCTCTCGGGAGCGATTGGTCGCGCACGCTGCGCGAGGATCGCGAGGCCATCATCCTCGCCGACCGGCTCGGCTTTTACGACGCCTTCGTCGGCGAGCACCTGACCGATGCCTGCGAGAACATCACCAACAGCATGATGTTCCAGGCGACGCTGATCCACGACACCACGACCATCAAGCTCGCCACCGGCACCACCAATCTGGCGCAGATGCATCCGGTGGTGATCGCGGTGAACGCGGCGATGTTCGATCATCTCTCGCAGGGGCGCTTCATCATGGGCGTGTCGCCCGGCGCGCTCACCTCGGACTGCGAAGCGATCGGCATCCTCGATCAGGACCGCAACAAGATTTTCGCCGAGGCGATCGACGTCATCCTCGCGGTCTGGGAGCGCGATCCGCCCTACGACATCGATTTTCCCGATAACCGCTTCAAGGTCGGCTTTGCCAACACCGCCGCGCTCGAGCTCGGCGTCGGCATGCTGGCGAAGCCCTTGCAGAAGCCGCGGCCGGAAATCGTCGGCACCGTGGTGGCGCCGTTCTCGCCCGGCGTGGTGCTGATGGGCAAGCGCGACTTCCATCCGCTGTCGGCCAACTTCCTGCTGGCCAAGCACTTGAAGTCGCACTGGACCAATTACGCCAAGGGCAAGGCCGAGGCCGGGCAGAAGGCCGATATCGCCGACTGGCGGGTGGCGCGCACCATCTTCGTCGCCGACGACGACAAGGTCGCGCGCACCTACGGTCACGACGACGCCAACAGCCCGTACCGATTCTATTTCTCGCAGATGCGCGCCAAGATGAAGCGCGGCAACCGCCTCTATGTATTCAAGAGCCACAAGGAGCAGCCGGACGACGAGATCACCGAGGATTTCGTCATGGACAATTGCGTCACCTACGGCAGCGTCAACAAAGTGGTCGACGAGATTTTAGCGATGCGCGAGGAGACCGGCGATTTCGGCGAATTGGTCTATGCCGGCATGGACTGGGTCGAGCCCGCGCTCGCCAAGCGCTCGATGCAGTTGATGGCCGAACAGGTGATGCCGCGGGTCAACGCCGCGATCGGCAAACAGGCCAGCGCCGCCGCGGAGTAGCTGTCGCCTTCAGCAACAGGTCTCGTCATGGCCGGGCTTGTCCCAGTGACGACAATGCTGGGCGGCTTCACGTTCTTCAGCCGTGCACCATATGCCAAACGATGCCACCGAGCGCGCCGAGCAGCAGCGTGCCCGACGCCGCCGCTTGAATTCCGAAACCTTGGTGGCGCTTGTTCGCCGCTGCGCTGTACCCCTGAATATAAAGCGCGCGCCCGCCAATCCAGACCAGGCCGAGAATAGCCGCCGCCCAGTCGCTGACGTAAAACGCAAATAGCCAGAGCGACGGCAGGAAGATCGGCATCCATTCCAGCGTGTTCATTTGCACGCGGAAGGCGCGGTCGAAATCCGGGTGCCCGCTCATCGCCGGCGCGGACACGCCGAATTTCTGCCGCGCGCGCGCGACCAGCAGGCCAGTGAAGAAATACAGAGCCACGGCCAACACTGTGACCAGCGCGGTGAAGTTCGGCATGTTGCAAGGCCCCCGTGTTGCCGGACGAATCGAACGGGGCGTTGATCGCGCAGGATCGTGTCAGAATAAGGGGGCCGCAAACACGCGGCCGTCGTCCTCCGCGAAGGCGGAGGACCCAGTAAACCTAAACCGACAGCGGCTCGGTGCCGAGTTCCGCGTAAAGCCCGTGCTTGGCGCCTTCGCTGAACTTGACGCCCTGGTCGAGTTCGATCGCCGCCGAGCGAACACGCTGCGCCGCCGGTTCGGTCGCCGGCACCGGCTGGCCTTCCGCCGCGGCCTTGGCGGCGCGCAGCAACAGCTTGCGCGTCAAGACAATGCCGGCATCGGTCGCGCACAAATGCTCCTTGGTGCGGTCCTGGATCGCGCCCATGCTTTCCTGAATGGAAGCATCCTGCATGGCGATGCCGTCGACGCCGGTCGAAGAATGACCGTGACGCTGCGCCTCGCGGTCCATCAGGTAGTTGTTCGCCTTGTTGGCGAGCGGAATGAAAGTGCCGGGCACGTATTTGACGTGGATGCCCTCGCCGTCCTGCATCGCCGCCACTTCCGAATTCGTCAGCGCGCGCTTGGGATGGTAGTTGATGCTCCAGGCCCAGCAGCTCTCGTCGTCGATCGGCACCCAGGCATGGGCGCCGAGCGGATGTCCCGCGCGCGGCGGAATGATCGAGTACCAGGGCATGATCCAGGGCGTGATGCGCCAATAATATTTGCCGGCCTCGGCATTGCGGCGCGCGCCGATCAACAGGCCGCCGGGGAATTCCTCGACCTCGAACAGCGGCATGCGGTCCTGCTCGTTGTAGACATTGCCCTTCGAGCCCTTGAACAGCGGATCCTTGTTCAACTCGGAACCGTGCAGCCAGGAGACGTGGCTGGAATCGATGCCGCCTTCCATCGCTTGCAAGTAGTTACATTCCTGCAAGCGCTTGGAGACGAAGCGCTGCGGGGCTGCAACGTCGGTCCACTCCAGGGCCGGCGGCGGCGGCTGCAATTGCGGCGGACCCATATAGGCCCAGACGATGCCGGCCTTCTCGATGCAAGGATAGGATTTCAGCTTGATGTTCTTGCGGAAGCCCGATTCGTCCGGCTCCGACGGCAGATCGACGCATTGCCCGGTCACGTCGTATTTCCAGCCGTGATAGGGGCAGCGCAGACCGCAATCTTCGTTTTCGCCGAACCAGAGCGAGACGCCGCGGTGCGCGCAGAATTCGTCCATCAGGCCGATGCGCCCCTTGCTGTCGCGGAAGCAGATCAAAGCTTCGCCCATCAGCTTGACCTTGACCGGCGGGCAGTCCGGCTCGGGGATTTCCGAAGTCAGCAGGAACGGCGCCCAGTAGCGGCGCAACAGTTTGCCCATCAGCGTGCCGGGGCCGATGCGACTCAACTGGTCGTTTTGTTCACGCGACATCATGGCGACGTATCCTCACCGGCTTGCTATTGTTTCGCACGAGTATAGGCCGCCCTGCCGCGCTTAAGGAAGCCGACCGCCATGCCGCTGCCGCGCATCGCCATTGCAACCGGAGACCCCGCCGGGATCGGACCGGAGATCGCGCTGAAGGCGGCGCTCGATGCGCGCGTGCGCGGGGTTTGCCGGCCGCTGCTATTCGGCGATCCGGCGGCGGTCGAACTGCACGCCAAGGCTGCCGGTCTGACGCCTCGCCTGAACGTCATCGCCAATGCCGCCGAAGCCGACTGGTCGGACGGCGCCCTCAATCTGGTCGACGCCAGCGAAGGGACCAATGCGCCGGTCAAGTTCGGGGTCGTTGACGCCGCCTACGGCCGCGCCTCGCTGGCCAGCGCGCGGCGGGCGATCAAAGCCGCGCTCGCAGGCGAAGTCGACGCGGTGGTGGCGGCGCCGCAGACCGAGCGCTCGATTGCCGCCGCCGGCATCGTCTTCGACGGCTACCCCTCGTTCGTCGCGCGCGAGACCGGCGCGCCGGTCACCGACGTCTATCTGATGATCTGCTTCGACGACAATGGTCAGGAAAAGCGCATCGTCCACACCACCTTACATGTCAGCGTGCGCGAAGCGGTGACGCTGATTACGCGCGAGCGCGTCGAGCGCGTCATCCGTATCGCCGATGTGTCGTTGAAAAAGCTCGGCGTCGCGCGGCCGAAGCTATGCGTCAGCGGGCTCAACCCGCATGCCGGCGAAGACGGCATGTTTGGCTCGGAAGAAATCGACATCATCATCCCGGCCATTAAGGCCGCCGCCGCTTCCGGCATCGACGTCATGGGCCCGTTCGGCGCCGACACCATGTTCCGTAAAACTGGCTGCGACGCCTTTATCGTCATGCTGCACGACCAGGGCCATATCGCCGCCAAGCTGCAGGCCTTCAACCGCACCGCGGGCCTGTCGATCGGCTCGCCCATTTTGTTTTCTTCCGTCGCGCACGGCAGCGCACACGACATCGCTGGCAAGGGTCAAGGCGACCCCGGCGCCATGATCGAAGCGATCACGCGGCTGGCGAAAGTGAAAGCGTCGGAAACTGTTTAGCGGATCGGCGGCAGCGGTCCGCGGGACACCGCCGCGCCATTTGGCGGATTGACGGGCGCACGCGCGGTCGCAATCGGTGCGCCGGACGGCGGCGCCATCGGGTTCGCGGGTTCGGGCGCGGCGCTCGACACCGTCTCCGGCTGCTTGCCGGGCAGCACCACCACGCGCGTGCCGACCTGCACGCGATCGTAAAGATCCTCGATATCCCCGTTGAGCAGCCGGATGCAGCCGGACGACACAGTCTTGCCGATGGTCGAGGGCTGGTTGGTGCCGTGGATACGGTAGAGCGTGTGGCCGAGATAGAGCGCGCGCGCGCCGAGCGGATTACCCGGGCCGCCCGCCATCATGCGCGGCAGATAAGGCTGACGCTCGATCATCTCCGGCGGCGGAAACCAGTCCGGCCATTCCTTCATCCTGGAGACACGCTCGTTGCCCGCCCAAGTGAAGCCTTCGCGGCCGACACCGATGCCATAACGCAGCGCCTGGCCGCGGCCGAGCACCAGATAGAGATAAGTGTGCGACGTATCGACGATGATGGTGCCGGGCGGCTCCTTGGTCGAATAGTCCACCAGCTGGCGCTTGAGATTGGCTGGCAGGTCCTTGGGCTGGCCGGTCTCCGGCTGATCTTCCGGCGGCAGCTGCATGACGCTTGCGTTGCCTTGCGGCGCGGCCTGTTGCGGCGTCGCCGGCGACGCTGCGCCGATCGCGCCCGGCGGGCGGACCGCATTAGGGTCGGCATTGGCGGCCGGAGCCCGCGCGCCTTGTTGCGGTTGCGGCTGCGCCGGCATCCCGGTGGCCGGACCATAACCGGACTGCGGCACCGAGGCCTGCTCTTCCGGCTGCAACGGCTGCGGCGCACCCGGCGCTCTGTCGGCCTGCCCCTGCTGTTGCTCCCGGCTCATGGCGGGCGGCGGCAGATTTTGCTGATCGATGCGGTTTGAATCCCGGAAATACTGCGCCGGGGTACCCTGCGCGGCGGCGGGCGCCGGGACCAGGAACGCTATCATCGGCAGCGCCAGCAGCATTGCAGCGAAAATTCGAGTCATCCACCCACCTTTGACGGACCGGGCCGTCAACCCTGCGAATCCGCATGTTGTGTTGCCCTCAGATGAAGGCACATTCAAGACCATGTGCCCCCCTGCTTAATGCCAAGTTGCTTGGGCGCGCATCAACTTTTCTTGTCAGCCTTTCATCAGCCTTTCTTGGCTTCCGCCGCCAGCACCTGTTTGGCCACGCGGTGGGCATCGACCGCGGCCGGAAAGCCGCAATAGACCGCGATTTGCCGCAAGATTGCGGAGAGTTCCGCGGGCGTGAGGCCGTTGCGCAGCGCGCCACGAAAATGCGCCTCGAATTCATGCATGCGGCCGAGGCAGGCGATCATGCCGAGATTGAGGATTGAGCGCTCGCGCGGCTTGAGCGCATCGTCGCCCCACACGGAACCCCAGCAATATTCCGTGAGCAGTTCCTGGAATTGCCGGTTGAAGTCGTCGGTATTGGCGACGGCGCGGTCGACATATTCATCGCCCAGCACCTTGCGGCGCATCGTCATGCCGCGGTCGTAGACTGCTTTGTCCATGGTTTCCTCCCGTTTTGACGGCACACCCCGCCGGTTCGCACCCATGTTGACAGAGTTTCACCGATTTCGTCCATTGCCGCGCCATGAAGGTAGCCATTGTCGGCGGCGGGATTTGCGGGCTCTCGCTCGCGCTGCATCTGCATCAACGCGGCATCGAGGCCAGCGTTTATGAACGCGCGCCCGAGATCAAAGAACTCGGCGTCGGTATCACGCTGCTGCCGCACGCCATGCGCGAATTCAGCGCGCTCGGCCTCGACAAAATCCTGCTCGCCGCCGGCATCGAGAACCGCGAGAGCCGTTTCTTCAACCGCTTCGGACAACTGATCTACAAGGAGGAGCGCGGCAAGTTCGCCGGTTATCAATATCCCGAAGTCGGCATTCACCGCGGCCGGCTGCATGTGCTGCTGCATGAGGCGGCGCGCGAGCGGCTTGGGCCCGACGCCATTCGCACCGATTATGACTGCACCGGCGTCGAGCAGGATGAGCGCTCCGCCACCGCGCATTTCCGCCAAACCTCCAGCGGCCGCGCCCGCGACAGCGTGCAAGCCGACATCGTCGTCGCCTGCGACGGCATCAACTCGGCGATTCGGCGGCAGTTCTATCCGCAGGACAAGGTCGTCTTCGCCGGCATCAACACCTGGCGCGGCGTGACCCGGCGCAAGCCGATTTTGGGCGGACGCACGTATATGCGCGTCGGCTCGATCCTGACCGGCAAGATCGTGATCTACCCGATCATCGATAATGTCGACGGCGACGGTAATCAGCTCATCAACTGGATGGCCGAGATCAAGCGCGACACCACCGAGCAGAACGACTGGAACAAGCCCGGCGATCTTACCGATTTCTTCCCGCTCTATGAGAGCTGGCGCTTTCCCTGGCTCGACGTGGCGCAGATGATCCGCGACGCCGACCAGATCCTGGAATATCCGATGGTCGACAAGGATCCGGTCGGGCAATGGACCTTCGGCCGCGTGACGTTCGCCGGCGACGCCGCGCATCCGATGTATCCGCGCGGTTCCAACGGCGCGGCGCAGGCCGTGATCGACGCCCGCACGCTGGCCGACTTCCTGCGCTCGAGTTCCGACCCGCGCGAGGCACTCGGCGCCTATGAAGCGGCGCGCCTCGGCCCCACGGCGCAAGTCGTACGCACCAACCGCGAGCACGCCCCGGATTTCATCAATATCCGGGTCGAGCAACTGGTCGGCGACAAACCGTTCGACGATCTCGACAAGTACATCACGCAGGACGAACTGCGCGCGCTCTCCGAGAGCTATAAGCGCGTTGCCGGTTTTACCCTTGCCGATGTGGGCGCCGGCCGATCTTAAGCCGCCCAATCAAGGCGCGCCGGAACTCGCCGTCCCTGCCGCCCGGCGATTTGCCAAACTGCAATAATTCAATAGGTTAGGCGCTGTTTTGTGCCGCTATTGCCCGGTTTGGCCGGTTCTCCTTAAGCACAGGAATCCCCGACCTGATGCGTTCATTTGACAGGCCAAAGACTACAATGGACGGGATTTCCGGATGGCGAATGCCCTTGGATGGATGACAGCGACGAAGCGCTCATGGCCCGGGTCGCGCGCGGCGACGAGCCAGCGTTCCGCGCGCTTGCGCGCCGCCATCTTCCGGTCATGGTCGGGCTTGCCCGGCGCATACTCGGCAACGCCGCCGATGCCGAGGACGTGGCGCAGGAAGCCATGTTGCGGGTCTGGGTGCATGCGCCGCGCTGGCAGCCGCTGGCTTTGTTCCGCACCTGGCTCACGCGCGTTACGGTCAATCTCTGTCTCGACCGCAAGCGGCGCGCGCCATGGGTCGAGCTGGAGGCGGCCGGCGAGATCGTCGACCCGGCGCTCGGGCCCGGCGAGCTGGCCGAACGCGGCGAGCGCGAACGCCTGGTTGCAGAGGCCATCGCAAAACTGCCCGACCGGCAGCGCGTTGCCATCGTGCTCACTTACAGCGAGGGCATGAGCAATGGGCAAGTGGCGGAAGCACTTGGCACCTCAGTGTCGGCGGTTGAGACTTTGCTGGTGCGCGGCAAACAGAACCTGCGCCGCGCGCTGAATGATGTGATCGACGAGGACTAGGGTATGAACGAGAAACAGTTTGAAAGCTTGCTGAAGAGCGCGCTCAAGCGCGAGCGCCGCGCGCCGCCGGACGACGAAGCGGCGGCTGCGCGCGTCTTGGCGCGGCTGTCGAGCCTGCCACGGCAGAAAATGCCGTTCTGGCGCTGGCCGTCCGAATTGCTCAACTGGGACTTCGCGCCGGCCTGGCCGCGCATGGCGGCGCTGGCCGGTTGCGCCGTGCTCGGCTTCGCCATCGGCATTGCTGGCATCGACCGCCGATTCGACCGGTTCGACGAAGGCTTTACGTTGAGCCGCAGCGCCGATCTTGGCGCCATCGTGTTCGAGCCGGAAACCTTGACAGGAGCGCGGCCATGAGCGTCGCCTTCGCGCCCTCGACCCTGACGCGCGGCTCGTCGCGCTGGCTGTTGCTTGCCTCGCTCGCGCTCAATTTGTTCTTCATCGGCGCGGCGATTGCAATCGCCGTCCGTGGGCCACCGCCGAGGACCTGGGACCGCGACGTGTTCGTGCGGGTCGAACGGCTGGCCGCCACTTTGCCGCCGGCCGACGCCGATATCGTCCGCAAGCAGATGCAGGCGCATCACGACGCCATCGCGGAGGCGCAAAGCAAGTATCATGCGGCGCGCGAGGAAATCCGCGAAACCCTGCGCCAGGACCCCTTCAAGGTCGAGGATATGCGGGCGGCCATGGCCAAGACCCGGGCGGCGCGGCAGACCTACGATCAGATCATCCAGGGCGTCTTCGCCGACGCCGCGACGCAAATGACATCCGCCGGACGGCATGCGCTGGCCGATTGGCGGTCCAAACGCAAATCGACGGGTAGTCGGCAGTAATTCCGGGTATGTTCCAAGTGATTCTCAAGATTTCGCGAGGCTTGGAACTGGTCGGAATGAATAGCGATCCAAACGGATCGGGGCGCGTAAAGAAACGACAGACGCGTAAAGTTGTGACCATGTTCTGTGCTCTCAGTCTGACGGTGCCCCTCGGAGGCTGCCTGCTCAACGGCGAAACGCCGGAGCCTGGCCTTGCGCTTGCGCGCTTCTATACGCAGGGGCCCCGCAATCCGCGCGTGGCCCACGCCGCGCTGCCGCCGCTCGACTGGTGGCGGAAATTCCGCTCGCGCGAATTAACCGCGATCGTCGATCAGGCGCGCCAATCCAATCTCGACATTGCCGCCGCTGTCGCCCGCATCGTGCAGGCCGACGCGCAGGCCCGCGTCACCGGCGCGGCGCTTTTGCCGCTGGTCGACCTTGGCGGCAACGCCAGCCATTCGCGCTCGTCGCAGAGCACGGCAAGCGGCGGGGTGTCGAGCAGCGGCTCGGAGCGCGACCTGTTGTCGGCATCGCTATCGGCCAGCTACGAAATCGACTTCTGGGGCAAGAACCGGTCGACGGTGCGGGCTGCGGAAGAAACCGCGGTCGCCAGCCGCTACGACCGCGAGGTGATCGGCCTCTCCACGGTCGCCGCCGCCGCCAATGCCTATTTCCAGGTGCTGGCCGCGCAGGACCGCTTGCGCGTGGCGCGCGAAAATCTCGTCGCCGCACAACGCGTGCTCGATCTGATCAATCAGCGGCTGAAAGCCGGCACCGCCTCCTCGCTCGAAGTCTCCGAGCAGCAGAGCGTGGTCAATACCCAGCGCGCCTCCATTCCGCCGCTGCAGCAGATCGTGACGCAGAACCGCAACGCGCTCGCGGTGCTGATGGGACGTTCGCCGGAATTCGTGCGCGTGCGCGGCGGCTCGTTGCGCGCCATCGCCATCCCGCGCGTGACGCCGGGTCTGCCGTCCGAATTGTTGGCGCAGCGCCCCGATATCCGCGAAGCCGAGGCGCAACTCGCCGCCGCCAACGCCAATGTGGCGAACGCGCGCGCGCAGTTCCTGCCCTCGATCACGCTCACCGGCGAAGGCGGCTACCAGAGCGCGGTGCTGAAGACGCTGCTGCGGCCGGAGTCGGCGTTTTATTCGCTGGCCGCCGGGCTGACGCAGCCGATCTTCGAGGGCGGCCGCCTGCTCGGCAATCTCGATCTGCAGAAGGGCCGCCAGGACGAGTTGCTGCAGAACTACCGTAAGGCGGTGATTTCCGCCTTCTCGGACGTAGAGACCGCGCTCGACGCCATCCGGCAGACCGCGTTGCGCGAGCGGCTGCAGGGCGATGTCGTCACCAGTTCACGCCAGGCCTTCCAGATTTCCGAGCAGCGCCTGCGCGAAGGCACCATCGATCTCGTCACCGTGCTGCAAACCCAACAAACGCTGTTCCAGGCCGAAGACGGGCTGGTGCAGGCGCGGCTCGCACATATCTTGGCGGTGGTGAGCCTTTATCAAGCGCTTGGGGGCGGCTGGCTGCCGAAACCGGTGGAAGCCTCAAATGCACGGTGAGTTGCCCAAGGTTGGGGCGAAGTCCAAAAGCCGTACACGCCGCTTTGTGGCGACCGCGCTTGTGCTCATCGCTGTCGCCGGCGCGCTTTATTACGTTTTTGCTCAATCGACACCGCAGCAGCAACGCCGCAACCGCTTCGCCGCCAGCGGTCCGGTGCCGGTACTGGCCGCAGCCGCGACCCACGCCGACGTGCCGGTCTATCTTGACGCTGTCGGCACGGTAAAGGCGCTCAATACCGTCACCGTGCGCCCGCAGGTGGACGGCAAGCTGCTCTCGGTCAAATTCAAGGAAGGCGAGGACGTCAAGAAAGGCGACGTGCTGGCGCGCATCGATCCGACACTCTATCAGGCCCAGTTCGACCAGGCGCGCGCCAAGAAGGCGCAGGACGAAGCCTTGCTCGGCAACGCCAAGAACGATCTGGAGCGCTACCAGAAACTCGCCGCCAGCAACGCCATCAACAAGCAGCAGGCCGATACCCAGCGCGCCCTGGTGGCGCAATATACCGCGCAAGTGCAGGCCGATCAGGCGGCGATCGAAAACGTGCAGGCGACGCTGGGCTACACCAATATCGTCGCGCCGATCGCCGGGCGCACCGGCATCCGTATGGTCGACGAAGGCAATATTGTACATGCCTCCGACAGCAGTTCCGCCATCGTGGTGATCACGCAGCTCAAGCCGATCTCGGTGCTGTTCAATCTGCCGCAGCAGAATCTGATGCGGGTCAACACGGCATTCGCGCAAGGACCGCTGGCGGTCGACGCCTTGCGCTCCGACAACAACGCCGTGATCGAGCGCGGCACGCTCACGGTGGTCGACAACCAGGTCGATTCCTCGACCGGCACGGTCAAGCTCAAGGCCGAATTTCCCAACACCGGTCTGCGGCTGTGGCCGGGCCAGTTCGTCAATGTGCGGCTCTTGATCGACACCTTAAAGCAGGTGGTGGTGATCCCGACCGGCGCGGTGCAGCGCGGGCCGGACGGCACCTTCGTCTTTGTGGTCAAGGATGACAACACGGCGGCGATGCGGCCGATCGTCGTGCAGAAACAGGACGAGACACAGACGGTGGTGAAGAGCGGCGTTACGCCGCCCGAGCGCGTGGTCACCACCGGCTTTGCGCGGCTGACCGACGGCGCCAGGGTGTCGGTCGGCGGCGCCGCGGCGCCGGCGGCTGCTCCTGGCGGCAAACGCGAGCCCGGTTCGCGTCGGCGCAATCGAGATCCGGCGGCGGTCGGCGCCGGCGGCAATGGGCAGGGGCAACGGGGCGGCAATCGGCAGCCGCGGCAATGAGCGTCTCGTCGCCCTTTATTCAAAGGCCCATTGCGACTTCTTTGCTGGGAATCGCGGTGATGCTGGGCGGCGCGCTCGGCTATTGGTGGCTGCCGGTTTCGGCGCTGCCGCAGGTCGATTTCCCGACCATCCAGGTCACCACCCAGCTTCCCGGGGCCAATCCCGACACCATCGCCTCTCTGGTGACGGCGCCTCTCGAGCGGCAGTTCGGGCAGATCCCGGCGCTGCAGACCATGACCTCGGCGAGCTCGTTCGGCATCAGCCAGGTCACGCTGCAATTCGACCTGAACCGCGACATCGACGCCGCCGCGCAGGACGTGCAATCGGCGATCAACGCCGCCGGCTCCACGCTGCCGCGCAACCTGCCCTACCCGCCGCTGTACTCCAAAGTGAACCCGGCCGACGCGCCGATCATCACGCTGGCACTCACCTCCGACACCATCGACCAGCGCACCTTGAGCGACATGGCCGACACCATCATGGCACCGCGGCTCTCCGAGGTGACCGGCGTCGGCCACGTCTCGGTGCAAGGCGGCATAAGGCCGGCGATCCGCATCCAAGCGAACCTGTCGCGGCTCGCCGCCTACGGCATCGCGCTCGAAGATCTGCGCACGGCCATCGTCGGCGCCAATGTGGCGGGGCCGAAGGGCGCGCTCGACGGCGCGCACCAGTCCTACACCATCGCCGCCAACGACCAGATCAGCAGCGCCGAAGTGTACAAGTCGGTGGTGGTGGCGTTCCGCAACGGCGCGCCGGTGCGCGTCAGCGACGTCGCCGACGTGGTCGATGGATTGGAGAACAGCAAGGTCGGCGCCTGGTATCAGGGCAAGCCGGCGATCGTCATCGACGTGAAGCGCCAGCCCGGCGCCAACGTCATCGAAACCGTCGAGCGCGTGCGCGCCCAGCTGCCGCGGCTGCGGCAAGCGATGCCGGCCGGCGCCAAGCTCACTATCGTCAACGACCGCACCACCACCATCCGCGCCTCCATCCACGACGTGCAGTTCACGCTGATGCTCTCGATCGTGCTGGTGGTGCTGGTGGTGCTGATCTTCCTGCGCACCATCCGCGCCACCATCATCGCTGGCGTGGCGCTGCCGCTGTCGCTGGTGGCGACCTTCGGCATCATGTGGTTTGCCGGCTTCTCGCTCGACAATCTGTCGCTGATGGCGCTGACCATCGGCACCGGCTTCGTGGTCGACGACGCCATCGTCATGATCGAGAACATCGTCCGTCACATCGAGAACGGCGAACACCCGCTGCAGGCGGCGCTGCGCGGCGCCGGCGAGATCAGCTTCACGGTGATATCGCTGACGCTGTCGCTGATCGCCGTCTTCATCCCGCTGCTGTTCATGACCGGGCTGGTCGGCCGCATGTTCCGCGAATTCGCGTTGACGCTGACCATCGCTGTGGTCGCCTCGGCGATCGTTTCGCTGACGCTGACACCGATGATGTGCAGCCGTCTGCTGCGCCACGTCCCCGGCGGAGGTGAAGCCGAAACCACCGGCATGCGCGGCCGGTTCAACGGGTTGGTCGACCGCACGGTCGAGGCCTACCGCAAAAGCCTGGAATGGGTGCTGCGCCACCAGCGCGCGACCTTGATCGTGACGTTGGTGACGCTCGCCGCCACCGTCGCGCTCTATATCGTCGTGCCCAAGGGCTTCCTGCCGCTGCAGGACACCGGTCTGATCACCGCGGTGACGGAAGCCGGCACCGACGTCTCGTTCGACGAGATGCAACGCCAGCAGCGTGCGGTCGAAGCCGCCATCCGCACCGATCCGGACGTGGCCGGCGTCGTCTCGGTGATCGGCGTCTCCCCGATCAACGCCACGCCCAATGCCGGGCGGCTCTCCATTACCATGCGCGCGCGCGACAAGCGCAGCGCGCATGTCGAAGCCATCATCGCGCGGCTGAAGCAGGCGGTCGCCGGCATCCCCGGCATGACGGTCTATTTCCAGGCGACGCAAGACATCCAGATTTCGACCCGCGCCAGCCGCGCGCAATATCAGTACACGCTGGTCGGCACCGATCCCAACGAGGTCATCACCTGGGGCGACAAGCTCACGCGGCAACTGCGGCGCTCGCCCGCGCTACGTGAGGTCGCGTCCGAAGCGCAGGAGGGCGGCCCGCGCATGCGCGTCGACGTCGACCGCGAGCAGGCCGGACGCCTCGGCGTCTCCATGCAGAGCATTACCGACACGCTCAACGACGCCTTCGGCCAGCGGCAGATCTCGACCATCTACGGCCAAGCCAACCAGTATCGCGTCATTCTGGAAGCGCAGCCGCGTTACCAGCAGGATCCGGCCGCGCTGTCGCAGATCTACGTCACCGGCGCCACCACCTCGAACGGCACGGCGGCGACCGTCGGCAATACCGCGACCGGCACCACCAATACCAACACCACGGCGACGCCCAATACGGTCACCGGCTCCAACCAGGTGCCGCTCTCGGCCTTCGCGCATTTTGTGCGCACCTCGGCGCCGCTTTCGATCGCGCACCAGGAGCAGTTCCCCTCGGTCACCATCAGCTTCGACCTGGCCAGCGGCTATGCGCTGTCCGACGCGGTCACCGCCGTCAGCGAGGCCGAGCAGCAGATCGGCATGCCATCCTCGGTGACCGGCAGCTATTTCGGTGACGCCGCGGAATTTGCCAAGTCGCTCGCCGGCGAGCCGTGGCTGATCCTGGCCGCCGCCATCACCATCTACATCGTGCTGGGCGTGCTGTATGAAAGCTTCATCCATCCGCTCACGATTCTGTCGACGCTGCCCTCGGCCGGCGTCGGCGCGCTGTTGGCGCTGATGCTCTTTGGTTATGACCTGTCGGTGATCGCGCTGATCGGCATCGTGCTGCTGATGGGCATTGTCAAGAAGAACGCCATTCTAATGATCGACTTTGCGCTTGAGGCCGAGCGCCACCAGGGCATGAGTCCGGAGGAATCGATCGTGCAGGCGGCCCTGCTCCGCTTCCGCCCGATTATGATGACGACGCTCGCCGCGCTGTTCGGCGCGCTGCCGCTGGCGCTTGAAGTCGGGCACCGGCGCCGAACTGCGCAATCCGCTCGGCGTCACCATTGTCGGCGGCTTGCTACTCAGCCAATTGCTCACCCTCTACACCACGCCGGTGATCTACCTCTACATGGAGCGGCTACGCGCGCGGCTGTCGCCGGAGCCGCCGCCCAAGCTCAGCGCGCGCCCCGCGGAGTAGGCGCATGAATTTCTCGCGCCCCTTCATCCGCCGGCCGATCGGCACCACGCTGATGGCGATCGGGCTGTTTCTGGTGGGCGCGGCGGCTTACATCCAGTTGCCGGTCGCCAGCCTGCCGAGCGTGGATTTCCCGGTCATTTTCATTTCGGCCAGCCGGCCGGGCGCCGATCCCAACACCATGGCGGCGACGGTGGCGGCGCCGCTCGAGCGGCGGCTGGGCGAGATTTCCGGCGTCAACGAATTGACGTCCGTCAGTTCGGTCGGCTCCTCACGCATCGTCGTGCAGTTCGACCTGTCGCGCAGCATCGAGGGCGCCGCGCGCGACGTGCAGGCAGCCCTCAATGCCGCACTCAGCGATCTGCCGAGCGACATGCCGACGCTGCCGAACTTCCGCAAGGCCAACCCGGCGGCGGCGCCGATCCTGATCCTGGCGCTGACCTCAAAGACCATGCAGCCGAGCGCGATCTATGACGCCGCCGACAGCGTGATCGTGCAGCGGCTTTCGCAAGTCGACGGCGTCGGCGACGTCAGCGTGGCCGGTTCCGAGCAGCCGGCGCTGCGCGTGCGCGTCGACCCGGCGCGGCTCGCCGCCATGGGCCTCTCCATGGAAAACGTGCGCACGGCGATTGCCAATTCCAATACGGTCGGGCCGCTCGGCTCGTTCGACGGCGACAAGCGCGCGACCAGCATCGGCATCAACGATCAGCTGCGCGACGCCGCCGAATACGATCCGATCGTGGTGAAGACGGTAGACGGCACCGTGATCCGCCTGTCAACAGTGGCGTCGATCAAACCGAGCGTGCGCAACAGCCGCTCGGCCGGCTGGTTCAATCGCGACCCGTCGGTGCTGTTGATCATTACCAAGCAAGCCAATGCCAACGTCATCGACACGGTGGACCGTATCTACGCGGTGCTGCCCGAACTCAAGCAATGGGTGCCGGCCGGGCTCGACATTTCGGTGCTGGCCGACCGCACCCAGACCATTCGCGCCAGCGTGCGCGACATGCAGCTCACCTTGGCCGCGACCTGCATTCTGGTGATGCTGGTGGTGTTCCTGTTTCTGCGGCGTACGGCGGCGACCATTGCGGCCGGCATCACCGTGCCGCTGTCGCTCGCCGGCACCTGCGCGGCAATGTGGGCGGCCGGGTTTTCGATCGACAATCTGTCGCTGATGGCGCTGGCGGTGAGCGTCGGCTTCGTGGTCGACGACGCCATCGTGATGATCGAGAACATGTTCCGCAATCTGGAAAAGGGCATTGCCCCCTTACGCGCCACGCTGATGGGCGCCAAGCAGATCGGCTTCACCGTGCTGTCGATCTCGGTGTCGCTGTTTGCCGCATTTATCCCGCTGTTGTTCATGGGCGGCATTCTCGGGCGATTGTTCCGGGAATTCTCGGTGACGCTCGCCTTCGCCATCGCGGTGTCCACGGTGGTGTCGCTGTCGCTGACGCCGATGATTTGCGCCTATTTCGTACACAAGCCGCCGAGCCATGACGCCACCTGGCTCGACCGTCTTGTCGAAGGCGTACTGTCGCGCACCATCCGTTTCTATGACCGCAGTCTCACCTTCACGCTAGAGCATCGCGGGCTGGCGCTGATCGTGTTCATCGCCACCCTCGCGCTCACCGCCGGGCTCTTCATCAAGACGCCGAAGGGCTTCTTCCCGCAGGACGACACCGGACTGATCTTCGGCGGCACGCGTGCCTCGACCGATATTTCCTTCGAAGCGATGGAGGTGCTGCAGCAGAAAGCCATGGATGTGGTGATCGCCGATCCGGCCGTGGCCGGTGTCGGCTCCTCGGTCGGCGCCTCCGGCTTCAACGCCTCGGTCAACCGCGGCCGCATGTTCATCAGTTTGAAACCGCTCGACGAGCGCGGCGGCGTCAGCACCCAGCGCGTGGTGGCGCGCATGCGCGCCAAGCTCAACCACATTCCCGGCATCCGCGTGTTCATGACGCCGGCGCAGGATTTGCGCTTCGGCGGGCGGCAGAGCAACTCGCAATATCAGTTCACGCTGTGGAGCCCGGATATCGAGCTATTGCAGCAATGGGTGCCGAAGGTGCTCGACCGGGTGAAGCAGGTGCCGGGTGTCGTCGACGTCACCACCGACCGCGAGCAAGGCGGGTTGCAGGCCAACGTCACCATCGACCGCCAGGCGGCGGCGCGGCTGGGCGTGCGCATCCAGGACATCGACAACGCGCTCAACGACGCGTTCTCGCAACGGCAGATTTCCACCATCTACACCCAGCGCAACCAGTACCGGGTCATCCTGGAGGTGGACCGCAAATACCAGCGCGATCCGAATGACCTGACGCAGGTTTACGTGCCGGGCTCCGGGCGCAGCCAGGTGCCGCTATCGGCCGTGGCGCGGGTCGAGCGCGGCATCGCGCCGCTGGTGGTGAACCATCAGGGCCAATTCCCCGCGGTCACCATCACCTACAATCTCGCGCCAAACACAACCGTCCAGGATGCCACCGCGGCGATCGAGCAGGCGGTGAGCGGGATGCACGTGCCCGACGCGATCCACACCGATTTCGCCGGCGACGTCAAAGCCTTTCAAAAGTCGATCGGCGCGCAGCCGCTGCTGCTGCTGGCGGCGCTGATCGCCGTCTATATCGTGCTCGGCGTGTTGTACGAGAGCCTGGCGCATCCGCTCACCATCATCTCGACGCTGCCGTCGGCGGGCCTGGGCGCGCTGCTGGCGCTGCAGCTGTTCAACACCGAGCTGACTGTGATCGCCTTCATCGGCATTATTCTTCTGATCGGCATCGTGAAAAAGAACGGCATCATGATGGTGGACTTCGCGCTCGAGGGCGAGCGGCAGCGGGGTTTAACGCCACAACAGGCGATCCACGAAGCGTGCCTTGAGCGCTTCCGGCCGATTTTGATGACGACGCTCGCCGCCATGCTGGGCGCTCTGCCGCTGGTGATCGCCATCGGCCCGGGCTCCGAGCTGCGCCGCCCGCTCGGCATCACCATCATCGGCGGGCTTTTGGTGTCGCAGGTGCTCACGCTTTACACCACGCCGGTGATCTATTTGATGCTCGATAAGCTGCACCGCGGGCTCGGCGGCATGAGCCACACTTTCGTGCGCCGCCGCCCCGCGCCGCCGCCCAGGATTCAGCCGGCGGAGTAAGTTCGGGCTGGGACTCACAAACGAGCGGCCAAACGGCTGCCGCAGATGTCTCGCCGAATATCGGATTTCAAAACCAAAGTAGACGGGTCCCGTGTCTTGATTTCAGCGGGCAATAATTAAATAATGCCTCTTCGCATTTTTTGGGGAAGGGGTGCATTCATGCTTAAAGCCGCCATGTTGGCCGTCGCAATCGGCGCCATGACCATGCTGTTCGCAATCGACGCCGGCGCGCAGCCGCCGACACCCGGGAAGTTGCAACTGGGCGTCCAGAGCAATACGACGCTGGTGCGCGACGACTGCGGCCAGGGCAGGCACTTTAGCGAACGCAGAGATAAGTGCGTCGACAATGACGAGGACGACGACCGCGGTCGTCGCCGTCTCTCTCGTGAAGAAAGAAAACAGATTTGTCAGGATCGATGTGCCCGGGAACGTGAGAGATGCAATGAGAGGCGGGGCGGCTTTATTAACGGCTGTGGGACCCAAGCGGCCGTCTGTGTCGCCGGGTGTTAGGGTCCGGACTCACAACTCGATCCAATAGTATGGGCCGACGGCGGAGCGAATTCCGCCGTCGGTTCCGCAGCAGCAATTAAGATCAGACGCCCAAGTATCTGTGTTGAATATCCGGCGCGGCGGCGAGTTCGGCGGAAGCGCCCGACCACACCACGCGCCCGCGCTCGATGAGGAAATGGCGGTCGGCGACCTTCATCAGTGCGCCGACATTCTTGTCGATCACCAGGATCGACAATCCCGATTCCTTCAGCCGCGCCAGGCAACGCCAGATCTCGGCGCGGATCAGCGGCGCCAGGCCCTCGGTCGCTTCGTCCAGGATCAGCAGCCGCGGATTGGTCATCAGCGCGCGGCCGATCGCCAGCATCTGCTGCTCGCCGCCGGAAAGCTGGTCGCCCATGCTGCCGCCGCGCTCGGCCAGTTTCGGGAACAGGTCGTGGACCTTGGCAAGCGTCCAGCCGGCGCCGTTACGCGCCGACGCCGTCGCCAGCAGATTCTCGCGAACGCTGAGATTGGGAAAAATCTGGCGGCCTTCCGGCACAAGGCCGATGCCGAGCTTGGCGATGCGGAAGGGCGGCAGGCCGCGAATCTCGGCGCCTGAAAAACGGATGGTGCCAGCGCGCGCCGGCGTCAGCCCCATGATCGAGCGCACGGTGGTGGTCTTGCCCATGCCGTTGCGCCCCATCAACGTCACCATCTCGCCGGGCGCGATGGAGAGCGAGACGCCGAACAGCACTTGGCTGAGGCCATAGGCGGTCTCGACGCCGTCGAGGGCGAGCACCGGCTCGGCCATTGTCTCAGCCAATATCTCAACCATGGCCGCCCTCCTCGGCTTCGCCGAGATAGGCCTCGCGCACGTCCGCGTTGGCGCGGATGTCGTCGGGGGCGCCGGAGGCGATCACCCGGCCGTAGACCAGCACCGTGATGCGGTCAGCGAGCGCGAACACCGCCTCCATGTCGTGCTCGACCAAAAGGATCGTCAGCTCGGCCTTCAAGGCGCGCAGCATCGACACCATGCGTGCGGATTCCTCCGGGCCCAAACCGGCCATCGGTTCGTCCAACAGCAGCATCCGCGGTTGTCCGGCGAGCGCCATGGCGAGCTCAAGCAGGCGGTGCTCGCCGTGGCTGAGCGCGGAAGCGCGCCAATCGGCGCGTCCGCTCAAGCCGACGCGCGCAAGCGCCGCCCGTGCGGGCTCGCGCAATTCCTCCTCGCTGCGCGCATTGCGCCAGAAGCGGAACGAGTGCCCGGCATGCGCCTGCACCGCCAGCGCCACGTTGTCGAGAACGCTCAAGTCGAGGAACAACGACGTGATCTGGAACGAGCGCGCGAGCCCCAGCGCGCTGCGCCGATACATCGGTAGCGCGGTGATATCGTTGCCGGCGAAGTGGATGCGGCCGGAATCCGGCGTCAACTGCCCGGACAGTTGCGCGATCAGCGTGGTCTTGCCGGCGCCGTTCGGCCCGATCACCGCGTGCAATTCGCCGCGTTCGATGCCGAGCGCGATGTCGTCGGTGGCGATGATGCCGCCGAAGCGCTTGGCGAGATGATCGACCTGCAGCAAAGGCTCGCTCATGGCTGCACCTTTGCGGCCGTCTTTGTACCCGCCTTGGTACCGGCGCTCATTCTTTCGCTGACTTGCGCCAGCACCCCGTCGATGCCGCCGCGCGCGAACAGCACCACCAGCAGCAGCATGGGGCCGAGGATGATCTGCCAATATTCGGTGATGCCGGACAGCGTCTGCTCCAGCACCAACAGCGCCACCGCGCCGAACACCGGGCCGAAGATCGAACCCATGCCGCCGAGGATGACCATGATCATGAGGTCGCCGGAGCGCGTCCAATACATCATCGCCGGGCTGACGAAATCGGTGTGATTGGCGAGCAGCGCGCCGGCCAACCCGCACAGCGTACCGGCAATGACGAAGCAGGTGAGTTTGTAGCGATAGGTCGGGAAACCGATCGCGCGCATGCGGGTGTCGTTGGAGCGCGCGCCCTGGATCACCAGACCGAAGCGCGAATTCACCAGCCGCCAGATGAGGTAAATCGAGGCAAGCAACAACACCAGGCAGATGTAATAGAACTGCACCTTATCGGAGAGGTCGATCGGCGCAATGAACTGGCTGCGGTTCTGAATGGTGAGGCCGTCGTCGCCGCCGTAGCGCGACAATCCGGCCACCACGTAATAGGCCATCTGCGCGAAGGCCAAAGTGATCATGATGAAGTAGACGCCGCGCGTGCGCAACGACAGCGCGCCGATGACCAGCGCGAATAACGCGCTGGCGACAAGCGCCACCGGCCATTGCACGAAGCCCGAAGTAACTCCCTCAAAGGCCAGGATGCCGACCGCGTAGCCGCCAATACCGAGGTAGACGGCGTGGCCGAAGCTCATCATGCCGCCATAGCCGAGAATGAGATTGAGGCTGACCGCCGCCAGCGCCAGGATGACGATGCGGGTGAACAGCGTCAGCATGAAGCGGTCGTCGGTAAGCTGGACGTAAAGCGGCAGCAGCAGCAGCATCGCCACCAGAGCTGCGACCACGACGTTGCGCAAAGTCAGCGCGCCGCTCATTTCCCGCCCGCCGGGAACAATCCTTCCGGACGCAGCACCAGCACCACCGCCATCAATAGATAGATCAGCATGGAGGACAGCGCCGGCCCGGCGGTCGAAGCCGCCTCCTGGCTGAACAACAGCAGCAGCAGGTCGGGAAAGTAAGCGCGGCCGATGGTGTCGAGGAAGCCGACGAGAATCGCGGCAATAAAGGCGCCGCGGATCGAGCCGATGCCGCCGATGACGGTGATGACGAAGGCGACGATGAGGATGTTCTCGCCCATGCCGATCTGCACGGTGAGGATCGGCGCCTGCATCAAGCCGGCAAGGCCGGCGAGCGCCGCTCCCAGGCCGAACACCAGCGTGAACAGGAGCTTGATGTTGACGCCGAGCGCGCCGACCATTTCGCGGTTACTGGCGCCGGCGCGGATCAGCATGCCGATACGCGTGCGCATCACCAGCACGTAGAGGAACGCCGCTACGGCCAGCGTCACCACGATGATGGAGAATTTGTAGGCGGAATATTGGATGCCCGGCAGAATCTGAATCGAGGTATTGAGCCAGGACGGCAGCGGCAGACTCATGCCCGCCGGGCCCCAGACCAGGCGCACAAACTCATCGAAGAACAAGATGAGGCCGAAGGTCGCCAGCACGTGATCGAGATGATCGCGGCCGTAAAGCCGGCGCATGACCACGATCTCGACCGCCATGCCGACCAGCAGCGTGGCGACGAGCGCGAGCAATGACCCCAGTACGAAGCTGCCGGTAAAGGCCGCGAAGGTGGCGGCGAAATAGGCGCCCACCATGTAGAGCGAGCCGTGCGCCAGGTTGACCAGATCCATGATGCCGAAGACGAGCGTCAGCCCGGCCGCCAGCAGAAACAGCAGCAGCCCCAATTGCAGACCGTTCAGGCATTGCTCGATGAACAGCAGCATCGTCTGGCGTGAAATCCCCCTGGCGCCATCCCGGGACGCGGAATGACCATACCCCATAAAACAAGGCGGCAGAAACGCTTGGCGCTTCTGCCGCCCCGTATCGCGTGAGCCCGTTGATTACTTCATCGGGCACTTGCCGTGGAACTTGTCCTGGTCGTCCTTGACGATGGTGGCGACCGTCTTGAGCGCAAAACCGGTGCCCTGTTTGACCACGTCCTGCAGATAGAAGTTCTGGATGGGGAAGTGGTTGTTGCCGTATTTGAAGTCGCCGCGCACCGACTTGAAGTCGGCTTTCTTGAGCGCCGCGCGCACCGCGTCCTTGTCGGACAGGTTGCCTTTGGTGGCGGCCACCGCCGAGGCGATCAGGTTGGCGGCGTCATAGGCTTGCGCGCCGTAGAACGACGGCTTCTTGCCCGGATATTTCTTTTCGAAGTCGGCGACGAATTTCTTGTTCGCCGCGTTCGGCAGGTCGTTGACCCACTCCTGCGCGCCGGGCACGCCGAGCGCGAGATCCTTCTGCAGCGGCAACGACAATTCGTCGATGGTGAAGGCGGTGTAGAGCGGGATCTTGCCCTTGAGGCCGGCCTGCGCGTACTGCGCCAGGAACTGCACCCCCGCCTTGCCCGGGTAGAACACAAAGACGGCTTCCGGATTGGCCGCCTTGGCCTTGGCGAGTTCGGCGGAGAAGTCGAGCTGCGTCGGCCATTTGGTCAACTCCTGGCCGAGGATCTTGCCCTTGAAGGTGGAGGCAACGCCCGCCAGCATGTCCTTGCCGGCGGCGTAGTTCGGGCCGATCAGGAACACCGACTTGACGCCCTTCTGATTCATGTAGAGGCCCATCGCCTGCGGCGTCTGGTCGTTCTGCCATGAGGTCGAGAAGAAATAGGGCGAGCATTGTTCGCCGGCGAGTTGATGCGGGCCGGCATTGGCGCCGATCAAAAATGTCTTCGATTCGAAAACGGGCTTGACCGACGCCAGCAACACGTTCGACCAGATATAGCCTGCAATGAAGTCGACGTGATCCGACTGGATCAGCTTCTGCGTCTTTTGCAGTCCGATGTCCGGCTTGAAGCCGTCGTCTTCGTAGATCACTTCGACCGGCAGGCCGCCCATCTTGCGTCCCATGTGATCGAGCGCGAGTTCGAAGCTGTCGCGCATGTTGTTACCGATCACGGCCACGGGACCGCTGAAGGTCGAGACAAAACCGATCTTGACCGACTTGTTCTGGGCCGTCGCCGGGCCCGCTGCGAGCAACAGAGCCGCGCTCGCCATCAATAATACTTTACGCATGACTTCCTCCCCTGGGGCCATCGCGGCCCTCTGTCTGGATGGTCTAATGTACCGGCAAGTCCGGGCGCAGGTCTACATGCGCCAAAGCCGCATGCTGCGGTTGACCGGAGCCGCGCGCCGCTTGCACTGTAGCGGTCCGGACCCGCCGGAGCGCGCGAAATATAATTCGACCGGGGAGATCGACTTTTGTCCAAGGCGCTCGACAAAACCTACGACGGCATCGTCATCGGCGCCGGCCATCACGGCCTGATCCTCGGCGCCTATCTCGCCAAGGCCGGTCTCGACATCCTGCTGGTGGAGCGGCGGCTGACCTATGGCGGCGGCCTGTGCACGCGTGAGGTTACACTGCCGGGCTTCTATCACAACCTGCACTCGATCAATCACTTCCACATTTCCGAGACGCCGTGGTTCAAGGATCTCGGGCTCGACGAGCGCGTGAGCTACATCACGCCGCGCTACGAATTCGGCCAGGCGCATCGTGACGGCTCGGCGCTGGTGCTCGGCCGCGATCTGGAAGAATTGGTCGCCAACATCGCGCGCTTCTCAAAGAAAGACGCGCAGACTTTCCGTGACTGGAATCGCAAGGCCGAGACGATCACGCGCGATATCTTCCTGCCAGAACGCTATGCCGAACCGCTGCCGCAAGACGAACGCGAGGCGCTGCTTAACCGCACCGCGCTGGGACGCGAATTCCTTGAGGTCGCCAGCCGCCAGCCGCTCGATGTCGTGCGCGAATTGTTCGAGAACGAGCACGTACAGCTGCTGTTCCTGTTCAAGGTGTCGCTGTTCGGCACCTGGCTTACGGACACGCTGTCGAAGACCTCGCCGATGGGTTCGGTGATCCGCGCCTTCGATCTGGAAAGCGGCTATCAGCTTTGCCAGGGCGGCTCGTTCAATCTGGCGCGCGGGCTGATGGAAGCTTTCATCGCCGCCGGCGGCACCTATCAGCCGCAGGTGCGCATCGACAAGATCGTCATCGAGAACGGCAAGGCGACCGGGATCGAACTCGACGACGGTCGCACGGTGCGCGCCAGGCAATTCGTTGCTTCGACGCTCGACGTGCACCAGACTTTCGAAACTCTCACCGGGCGCGACCAATTGCCGAGCGCCTTCCTCAACAAACTCGACAATTTCCAATACACCGCCTGGAGCCTGTTCGGCCTGCATCTCGCGCTCAACGAGAGCCCGCGCTTTGCCGCGGAGAAATTCGATCCCAACATCAACCGCTCGCTGAAATGGTCGATCGGGGCCGAGACCATGCAGGATCTGTTCGCGGCGCATCAGGATGTGCAGGCCGGCCGCGTACCCAAGATCGTGCAGTTCGGCTCGGGACCGCTAAGCCTGCTCGACCCGACACAGGCGCCGCCCGGCAAGCACACCACCTATTGCTGGCACGTGATGCCGATGCATCCCGATACCGGGGCAACGAGCTACGACAACTGGCAAGAGGAATTCGCCGACAGAATCGTCGAGACCTTCGCGCGCTATTGTCCCAATCTGACCGAGAAGAACATTCTCGCGCGATACATCTACACCGGGCGCGACTACGTGCAGGAGATGATCAACATGCGCGGCGGCGACATTTTCATGGGCGCCTTCAACGCCGAGCAAGTGATGTACAATCATTTCGGCTATCGCTCGCCGATCCCCAACCTCTACAACGCCGGCTCCGCCGGCCATCCGGGCGGCGCCATCTCCGGCGGCGCCGGCTATATCACCGCTGCCGTCATCGCCGAGGATTTAGGCGTCAAGCCCTGGTGGACGCCGTGGAACGCGCGGGCGGCGCTGGAAACGCAGGCGCAGCGGGGCGCGGCGTGACTTTCCCGGTCATTCCGGGACTCGCCAAAGGCGCGGACCCGGAATCCAGATGCAGGCTCGGCGTTTATTTCTGGATTCCGGGTTCGCGGGCCGATGCCCGCGCCCCGGAATGACGAAAAGAATAGGTGTCACATGACCGATCTCGACAACATCGTCTTCCCCTCGCTCAAGGACCGCATCGTCATCATCACCGGCGCCGGACAAGGCATCGGGCGAGTCTTCGCCAAGGCCTTTGCGCTGGCAGGCGGCCGCGTCGTCATCGCTGAACGCAACGAACAAAAGGCCGCCGCCGTCGCCGGCGAAATCCTCAAAGCCGATGGCCAGGCGCTCGCAGTCACGACTGATGTTGCCGATGAGGCGTCAATTAAGGAAATGATCGAGATCGTCGAGGACGAATACGGCCGCATCGACGTGCTGATCAACAATGCCGGCATTTTCTCTACTTTGGAGATGCGGCCGTTCGATCAGATTCCAGTGGACGAATGGGAGCAGGTGCTGCGCGTCAATCTGACCGGCCCCTTCCTCTGCGCCCGCGCGGTGCTGCCGGCCATGCGGCGCGCCAAATGGGGCCGCATCATCAATATCGCCTCCGGCGCGGTGCGGCTCGGGCGGCCAAACTATCTGCACTACATCGCCACCAAGTCGGCGCTGATGGGCATGAGTCTGTCGATGGCGCGCGAGCTCGGGCCCGACAACATCACCGTGAACGCCATTTTGCCGGGCGCGACCTTCACCGAGATCGAACGCAAGACCGTCACGCCCGAGCAGAAGGAGCGCATCATCGCCATGCAGTGCGTTCAGCGCGCGGAAGTGCCGGAAGATCTGGTCGGCGCCGTGCTGTTCCTGGCGTCGGAAGCCTCCGCCTTCGTCACCGGGCAGAGCATCAATCTCGACGGCGGGGTGACGCCGTCCTGACGTCTACGCCGCCCGCATGCGGCGCAGCTCGCGGAACGAGATCAGCTTCTTGTGGCCCTCGTCCCACAATGTAAGGCGAACGCATTTGATGCTGTCCCACAGTGTCAGCCGCCCGACAGTGCCGAGCTCGGGGTGGTCGCGCAGCACGCGCGGCAGCCGGTAATAGGGAATCTGGCTGCACAGGTGATGCACGTGGTGCACGCCGATATTGGCGCTGAACCAACGTAGGACGCCGGGCAGGACGTAATACGAACTGCCGTGCAACGCCGCCTCGTGTCGGTTCCAATTTTCGGTGCCGGCCCAGACGGTGCGCTCGAACTGATGCTGCACGTAGAACAGCCACACGCCCATGGTGGCGGCCAGCAGCATGATCGGCAGATGCACCAGCACGAAGGCGATGGGGCCGATCAGCCAGATCAACAGGCCGACGATGATCGCCACCGCCGCATTGGTCGCTTGCGTGCTGATCCACGGAGTCCAGCCGGCGCGCATGAGGCCGACCGGCAACCGGTGCTGCAAGATGAACATATAGGCCGGTCCGACGCCGAACATCACCGCCGGATGGCGGTAAAGACGATAACGAAGACGGCGCCAGCGCGACAGCGCGAGATATTCGCGCACGGTCAGCGTGTCGATGTCGCCCATGCCGCGGTGATCGAGGTTGCCGGAGGACGCGTGGTGAAAGGCATGCGTGCGCCGCCAGAAATCGTAAGGCGTCAAGGTGAGCACGCCGATGGCGCGGCCGATCCAGTCGTTGGTGAGGCGGTGGCGGAAGAAAGCACCATGCCCGCAATCGTGCTGGATCATGAACAGACGCACCAAAAAGCCGGCGGCCGGGACCGCCAGCAGCAACGTAAGCCACCAGAATCCGTAGCGGTAAGACAGCCACATCAGCGCCCAAAGCGCGACCAGCGGACCGACAGAGACGATGAGCTCGACGATGCTGCGCGCGCGGCTCGGTTCACGGTAGCGCAGCAGCTTCTGCGTCCACGCGCGCGCCTCGCCAACCCCAGCCGCCCCGGCCGGGTCACGTTCGGTGATCAAGATGATATCCTTTGCCGCTTGGATACGGGGTAGAACCTAGCCTTCCAGGCGACCGTAAACCCCGTTTCATGATTTATAGGAACGCCGACTCCCTGTTACCTTATACCTTACATGGATTTTGCTATGTCCGCTACCGGACACATTGGCGCGCTGGTTAAGAAACGGGTAATGCGCGCGGGAGCCCGATTATGACACCGACTGTCGCCGTTATCGCCCCCGGCAATATGGGCGCCAGCGTCGGCAAGCGGCTGGCCGAGCACAAGGTGAAAGTGCTCACCTCGCTCACCGGCCGCAGCGAGGCAAGCGCCAAGCGCGCGCGCGAAGCCGGCATGACCGCGGTCGACGATTTACAACTCACCGAAGCGGATTTGCTGCTCTCGATCGTGCCGCCGGGCGAGGCCCTGGGGCTGGCGCAACGGCTTGCCCCGGTGCTCGCCGCCGCCAACAGCAAACCTGTTTACGTTGAATGCAACGCGGTCAGTCCGGCGAGCATGACGGCGATCGCCGACGTCATCGAACAAACCGGCTGCTTCTTCGTCGGCGCCGGCATTATCGGCCCGCCGCCCAAGCCCGGCTCAAGCAACACCAAGATTTATGCCTCCGGACCGGCGGCGGAGTATTTCGCCATCCTCAACGCGCACGGGTTAATCGTGCGTGTGCTGAAGGGCCCGCTGACCGCGGCCTCGGCGCTGAAAATGTCCTATGCCGGCATCACCAAGGGCTTCACCGCCTTGGGCGCCGCCATGATGCTGGCGGCGACACGCGGTGAAACGGCCGCGGCGCTGAAAGCCGAGCTCGCCGAAAGCCAGCCGGCGCTGCTCGCCTGGCTCACGCGTCAGACGCCGACCATGTATTCCAAGGCCTATCGCTGGGTGGCCGAGTTGGATGAGATTTCCGATTTTGTCGGCAAGGATCACGTCGAGCACTATATGTTGGCAGCCGCCGCCCGTATGTACGCGCGGATCGCCGCGGATTATGACGGCGATCAAAAAGAAGTGGCCGAACTGGACAAGTTTCTGCGATGAAGCCTCGGCACGCTCTCGGGGGCCGTGACGCATGAGTGAACCGCTTATTCTCGTCGAACATTTCACCGGCTACCGCATCCTCACGCTCAATCGCCCGGACAAGCTCAACGCTTTCAACGAGGCAATGCATCATGCGCTGCGGAGCGCGATCGACGAGGCCGAAGCCGACGAAACCTGCCGCGCGCTGATGATCACCGGCGCCGGCCGCGGCTTTTGCGCCGGCCAGGATTTGAGCGACCGATTGCTCAAGCCCGGCGAGAAGCCGGTGCCGCGCGACTCGCTGGAGAAATTGTACAATCCGCTGGTGCGGCGCTTGCGCGCCCTACCCTTTCCGGTTATCGCGGCGGTCAACGGCGTCGCGGCCGGCGCCGGCTGTAATATCGCGCTCGCCTGCGACATCGTGATTGCCGGACACTCGGCGAAATTCATTCAATCCTTCGCGCGCATCGGTTTGATCCCGGACTCCGGCGGAACCTGGTTCCTGCCGCGCCTGGTTGGCGAGGCCCGCGCGCGCGGTCTGGCGCTATTGGCGCAGGAGATCACGGCGGACAAGGCCGCGCAGTGGGGAATGATCTGGCGCTCTGTCGACGACAACGCGCTGATCTACGAGGCGCGGCGGGTGTGCGAGCATTTCTCCATCGCGCCGACGCAAGGCCTGGCGCTGATCAAGCGCGCGCTCAGCGCCTCGGCCACCAACTCACTCGACGCCCAACTCGATCTCGAGCGCGACCTGCAGCGCGAAGCAAACCTCACGCCCGATTATGCCGAGGGCGTGCGAGCCTTCATGGAAAAGCGCAAGCCCAACTTCACCGGCCGCAAGAAACCCAGTTGAGCGCGCCCGGCCGACCCCGATTTCACGGCAAAACATCCAGCTTACGGAACCGGGGTTTGCAGATTAGACTGTCATAAAGCCGTGGCATTATCCCCATACTGGCCGGGCAGCCACAGCAGGAGGGGTGAAAATGTCTAACATCATCAAAGTGCTATTCGGATTCATCGTGATCGTGGCGATCAATGCCGGGCTCGCCGGCCTAGCCGCCGCCGAGGATTGCCCGCGCGGCACGCTCGACAAGGCCTATTGCGATCGCAACGGCGACCTGGTCGCCGATACGCCGGCCAAGACGGTCAATCCGTCCACCATCATCTTCTCCTACACGCCGGTCGAAGACCCGGCCGTATATCAAAAGGTCTGGGACGGCTTCATCAAACACATGGAGAAAGTCACCGGCAAAAAAGTCGTGTTCTTCCCGGTGCAGTCCTACGCCGCGCAGTACGAAGCCATGCGCTCGGGCCGGCTGCATGTTGCCGGCGTGAACACCGGCGGCAATCCGATCGCGGTCAATTGCGCGGGCTTCGTGCCGTTCGCCATGATGGCGGCCAAAGACGGCTCGTTCGGCTACGAGATGGAAATCATCGTTCCCGCCGACAGCCCGATCAAGACGCCCGCCGATCTCAAGGGCAAGAAGGTCGCCTTCACCGCGCCGACGTCAAATTCCGGATTCAAGGCGCCGTCGGCCATCCTCAAGGCCGACTTCAATCTGGTCGCTAAACGTGACTTCGAGCCGGCGTTTTCAGGCAAGCACGACAACTCGGTGCTCGGCGTCGCCAACAAAGATTACGACGCGGCTGCTGTCGCCAATTCGGTGATGAAGCGCATGTTCGACCGCAAGGTGGTCGACCCCAAGAAGATCCGCTCGATCTACAAGTCGGAAACCTTCCCCACCACCGGTTACGGCTACGCTCACGATCTCGACCCCGCGGTTGTGGCCAAGATCAAGGAGGCGTTCTTCACCTTCCCCTGGGAAGGCTCCGACCTCCAGAAGGAGTTCAAGAAAGAAGGCAAGTTTATCCCGATCGAATACAAGAAGGACTGGAACGTCATCCGCAAAATCGACGCGGCCAATGGTGTCAAATACACCTGTAAGTGAGCTGAGCCGCAACACCACGCAATCGTCATGGCCGGGCTTGTCCCGGCCATTCCGATTGTGACGGCGCGGCCTTGCCCGTAGAATCGATAACGGGTCGCCGGGGGACATCGCTAGATGCTTCGCATCAAGGGGCTGAGCAAGCGCTACCGCACCGGCGACATGGCGTTGAAGGCGATCGACCTCGATCTGCCCGACGGCCAGGTGATGGCGTTGATCGGTCCGTCCGGCGCCGGTAAATCCACGTTGATCCGCTGCATCAATCGGCTGGTCGAGCCGAGCGCCGGCACGATTGCGCTCAACGATGTGGAGGTCACCGGCCTCGGCGTCGGGCAGCTTCGCCGCATGCGGCGCAAGATGGGCATGATCTTCCAGGAATACGCGCTGATCGAGCGGCTGACGGTGATGGAAAACGTGCTCAGCGGCCGTCTCGGTTATGTCGGCTTCTGGCAGAGCTGGTTTCGCCGCTTCCCGCAGTCCGACATCGACGAGGCGTTCCGTCTTCTGCAGCGCGTCGGCCTCGACCACATGGCCGACAAGCGCGCCGATGAATTGTCCGGCGGCCAGCGCCAGCGCGTCGGCATCTGCCGCGCGCTGATCCAGAATCCAGAGTTGCTGCTGGTGGATGAGCCGACCGCCTCGCTCGATCCCAAGACCTCGCGCCAGATCATGCGGCTGATTAAGGAGCTGTGCGGTGAGCGGCGGCTGTCGGCGATCATCAACATCCATGACGTCATGCTGGCGCAGCTTTTCGCCGAGCGCATCGTCGGCTTGCGGCTCGGCGAAATCGTCTATGACGGCCCGCCGGCCGCCATCACCGCAGAAGTGCTCACCTCGATCTACGGCGAAGAAGACTGGTCGGCCACCATCCGCAAAGTCGACGACGCCGACGAGGTAGAGGTGGAGGCGGCGGAAGCCGACATCATTCCGTTGGAAGCGCCGATGCCGCATCGCGACCGTCTCGCCGGGTTGCGGTGATGAGCCGACACGATTCACCAGCCGTCATGGCCGGGCTTGTCCCGGCCATCTACGCCTCGCTTCGCGGCCATGACGTGGATGCCCGGCATGAAGCCGGGCATGACGATGGAAAGTTCTCTGCCTGTCATCAGCAGGCGGCGGTGCGATGACAATCGCCCTTACCGCTCCCCGCCGCTGGCGAAAACCCCCGCTGATCAAGCGCGCCTGGCTGCGCTGGATGCTGGCTTTGGGGGCCGCGCTTTATCTCGCGCTCGCCTTGGGCACGACCGAGGTCAACTGGACGCGGGTGTGGGACGGGCTGCCGCGCGGCGCCCAATTCATCACTGCTTTCTTTCCGCCGGACTTCACGAGCCGCTGGGGCGAGATTGTCGATGGCATTTCCGAAAGTCTTTGGATGACGGTGGTCTCCACCGTGATCGGTGTGGCGCTATCGATCCCGGTCGGCATCGGCGCCGCCCGCAACATCGCGCCACTGCCGGTCTACTATTTTTGCCGTGGCATCCTCGCCGTCTCGCGCAGCTTCCAGGAGGTGATCCTGGCGATCTTCTTCGTGAAGCTGTTCGGCTTCGGGCCGTTCGCCGGCTTCGTCACGCTGTCATTCGCCACAATCGGCTTCTACGGCAAGCTGCTGGCCGAGGACATCGAGGCGATGGACCCAGGCCCAGCCGAGGCGGTGCGCGCGACCGGCGCAAGCTGGCTGCAGTGGATCAATTTCGGCGTGCAGCCGCAGGTTATGCCGCGCATGATCGGACTAGGGCTTTACCGGCTCGACATTAATTTTCGCGAGTCGGCGGTGGTTGGCATCGTCGGCGGCGGCGGCATCGGCGCCACGCTCAACACCGCATTCGACCGCTACGAATTCGATTCCGCCGCCGCCATCCTGCTGATCATCATCGCTATCGTGATGCTGGTGGAATATTCCTCCGGCTACCTGCGCCGGTGGGTGCAGTGATGGCGGTCACGGTACACGGTCAAACCAAGATCTGGCGCCGGCGCGAACCGCGCCTGCAGCTCTCGATCTGGGCCGGCTGGCTCGCCGCCACCGCGATATTCGTCGCCTGTTTCCAATTCATTTCCGACAAGACCATCTGGGCTTTCGTCTGGGACGCGCCGCAACAAGCCGGCGACCTCGCCGCGCGCATGGTGCCGCCGAACTGGAGCTTCATCGCCGAGATCAAAAAACCGCTGTGGGATACCCTCAACATCGCGACGCTCGGCACCGTGCTGGCCATCATCATTGCGGTGCCGGTCGCCTATTGCGCCGCCCACAACACGACTCCAAGCGCCACGCTGGTGCGGCCGGTCGCGCTTTACATCATCGTCGCCTCGCGCTCGATCAATTCGCTCATCTGGGCGCTGATGCTGGTGACCATCGTCGGGCCCGGCGTGTTCGCCGGCATCCTCGCCATCGGTTTCCGCTCGATCGGCTTCTGCGCCAAGCTGCTGTACGAAGCGATCGAGGAAATCGACGAAAGCCAGGTGGAAGCGGTGCGCGCCACCGGCGCCAGCGGCGCCCAGGTCACCGCCTATGGCGTCGTGCCGCAGGTGATGCCGGCCTTCGCCGGCATCACGGTGTTCCGCTGGGACATCAATATCCGCGAGTTCGACGGTGGTCGGGCTGGTCGGCGCCGGCGGCATCGGCCTGCCGCTCAATGGCGCCATCACCACGCTGGCCTGGACGCAGGTTTCGCTCATTTTGCTGGTGATCATCGGCACGGTGATCGTGAGCGAATGGGTTTCCGCCAAGGTGCGCCACGCCATTATCTGATCGCTCGCCGGCGGCGACACGGCCCGCTTGCGTTGACTCGCGGGAAGCCAGATCGTTAGCATACAAGCGATTTTTGGAGCCGCGCCGTCACCATGAAACCCGCGCCCTTCGTCCGCCACGCCCCGCGCACGCTCGCCGAGGCGCTGAAGATTTTGGCGGAGGTGGCGCCGCAGGACGGCCGCGTGCTGGCGGGCGGACAAAGCCTGGTGCCGATCATGGCTTTCCGGCTGGCGAAACCCGCGCATCTGGTCGACATCAACGAGGTCGAAGGGCTCGACAAGATCGCCAGCGACGGGAAATTCCTGTCGATCGGGGCGCGCGTGCGCCACGCGGCGTTTCACAAATCCGTGGTCGACAATCCGCTCGGCGCGCTGCTCACCGCTGTCGCGCGCCACATTGCGCATTATCCGATCCGCGTGCGCGGCACCTTTTGCGGAAGTCTTGCGCATGCCGATCCCGCGTCGGAATGGTGCCTGACCGCGGCGACGCTCGATGCCGTGATCGTCGCCAAGAGCACGCGCGGCGAACGGCAGATTGCGGCGAAAGATTTCTTCACCGGCATCATGTCCACCGCGCTGGCGGAGGACGAACTGCTGGCCGAAGTGCGGCTGCCGCTGCTCGCTCCCGACGCCAAATTCGGTTTCAACGAGTTCAACCGCCGCGCCGGCGATTTTGCCATGGCAGCGTCGCTGGTCACCTATCGCCTGCAAGCCGGCAAGATCGCCGAAGCGCATGTCGGCGTCGGCGGCGCCGAGCCCTCCCCGCGCCGCATTCCGGAAGCCGAAGCCGCGCTCAACGGCCAGACGCCCGCCGATAAAGTTTTCCGCGCGGCGGCCGAAGCGGCGGTCACGACAATCGATCCGCTGGAGGACCACCAGACCAATGCCGAGTACCGGCGCGATCTGGTGCGCGCGGTGGTGCGCCGGGCACTCGAACAGGCGGCGTCATGAGCGCGCCGACCAAAGGCTCCGGCACAACCTGGGTCGGCCGCTCGATCCGGCGGCTGGAGGATCCGGCGCTGGTCAGGGGGCAAGGCCGCTTCACCGCCGATCTCGCGGCCGCGCATTGGGTGCGCTTTGTCAGGAGTCCTGTCGCCGCCGGGACAATCAAATCCATCACGGCGCCGGACGGCGCGCTGGTCGTTACCGCCGCCGACCTCACAGGCGTCAAGCCGATCAAGCCGATGCTGCACAAGTTCAACTACCGGCCGGTCGGCCAACCGATTCTGGCCGACGGCGTGGTGCGCTTTGCCGGCGAATTGGTCGCCGCGGTCGTTGCGGCGAGCGAAGAAGAAGCCGAGGACATCGCCGATCTGGTCGAGGTGGCGATCGAGGAGACGACACCGCTGGTCGACGCGCGCGCCGCGCTTCAAGCTGGCGCGCCGCAGATCCATGCCGAAGCGCCGGGCAATGTGATTGTCGAAGGCTTCGCCAAGACGGCGGATTTCGACAAGGTGTGGAACAGCGCCGCAAAAACCGTCACCGTCGAGGGCCGCTCGCACCGGCAGAATGCCACACCGATGGAAGCGCGCGGCGGCCACGCCGCCTTCGATAGTTCAACGGGCCGCGTCACGCTCACCTGCACGACGCAAATGCCGCATCTGACGCGCACGGCGATCGCCGACGTGCTCGGCATGCCGGAATCCGATCTGCGCGTCATCGCGCCCGATGTCGGCGGCGGCTTCGGGCAGAAAATGTCGCTCGCCGGCGAATATGTGGTGCTGGTCTGGCTGGCGCGGAAGCTGAAAAGCTCGGTAGCCTGGACCGAGGACCGGCGCGAGAACCTGATCGCCGGTTTCCATTCGCGCGATCAGTACCTCACCCTCGAAGGCGCGTTCGACGACGATGCCAGACTGATCGCGCTCAAGGCCGAGATGCTGTCGAATATCGGCGCCTATTCCTGCTTTCCCACCACCTGCGGCGTCGAGCCGCTGATGGCGATGGCGGAATTGCCCGGGCCCTATAATTTCGCCGCCTATCACTGCCATGCGCGCGGCGTCATCACCAACACCTGCACCATGGCGCCCTATCGCGGCGTGTCGCGGCCGGTGCTGACTTTCGCGCTCGAGCGGGTGATGGACAAGGCGGCGGCGGCCTTCGGCATCGACCCGGTCGATATCCGGCGGCGCAATTTGATCGACAAATTCCCCCACACTTCGCCGACCGGGCTGGTGTTCGACGAAGGCAGCTACAAGCAGACACTGGAAATCGCGGTGAAAGCGATCGATGTGCCCGCGTTCCGCGCGCGGCAGAAAGAAGCGCGCGCCAAGGGCCGCCATCTCGGCATCGGCTTTGCCACGTTCTCCGAGCGCACCGGCTACGGCAGCCCCGCCTTTGCGGCGCGCGGCATGGAGATCACGCCCGGCTGGGAAACGGTGATCCTCAGCGTCGATCCGTCAGGCTATGTGGAAGCGCGCATCGGCTCCTCACCGCACGGGCAAGGGCTTTCCACCACATTGGCGCAGATCATCGCCGACGAGATCGGCATCGAACCACGCTTCATCCGCGTGCTGCACGGCGACACCGACACCACGCCCTACGGCTGGGGCACCTTCGCCAGCCGTTCGCTGGTGATTTCCGGCGGCGCCACATTGATCGCCGCGCGCAAGGTGCGCGCCAAGCTGATCAAGATCGCCAGCCACATGCTGGAAGCCGCGCCGGACGACATCGTCTTGGAAGACGGCGAGGCCCGCGTCGCCGGCACCGACCGCTCCGTGCCGATCGCAAGGATGGCGCGCGAGGCCTACACGCAGACGCACAAGTTCAAGGGCGAGATCGAGCCGGGTCTCACCGAGACCGGCACCTACGATCCCTCCGGCACCTTCTCCAATGCCTGCCACGTCGCCATTGTCGAAGTGGATGCGGAGACCGGGCGCACAACAATCGGAAAGTACCTGGTGGCCGAAGACGCCGGCCGCATCATCAATCCGATGATCGCCGACGGCCAGGTGCACGGCGGCGTCGCGCAAGGCATCGGCAATGCGTTGCTGGAGGAGATCATCTACGACGACAACGGTTCCCCGCTCACCGCAACGCTCGCCGACTATCTGCCGCCGACCGCGCATGAGATTCCGCAAATCGAGCTGCATCATCTGGAGACGCCGAGCACCACCTCGATCACCAAGGCCAAGGGCCTCGGCGAAGGCGGCGGCATCGGCGCACCGGCGGCGGTGATCAATGCCATCAACGACGCGCTCACGCCATTTGGTGTCGAAATCGACGAGATGCCGGCGACGCCGCAGCGCATCCGCACCGCGCTGCGGGCTAAGGAGCGGGCCGCATGAACGAGAAAACCGCCGTCACGCTTCACATCAACGGCCGCGATCACGCCATCGCCGTCGAGCCGCGGCGCACGCTAGCCGATGCCATCCGCGAAGATTGCGAGCAGACCGGTACCCATATCGGCTGCGAACACGGCGTCTGCGGCGCCTGCACCGTGATCGTCGACGGCGAGCCGGTGCGCTCGTGTCTGATGTTCGCCGTGCAGGCCGACGGCAAGGCAATCCGCACCGTCGAAGGGCTGGCCAACGGCGATGAACTGCATCCGATGCAGCAGGCCTTCATGGACCACCACGGCCTGCAATGCGGCTTCTGCACGCCGGGTTTCCTGATGCTGGCGGTCGGCGTCTTGGAGCGCGAGCCAAACATCAGTGACGCGGACCTGCTCGACGTACTGTCATCCAATCTCTGCCGCTGCACCGGCTATCAGAACATCATCAAGGCCGTGCGCGCGGCGGCGAAAGAGATGCGGAAGTGAATATCTCTCCGTTCGTCCCCGCGAAAGCAGGGACCCAGGGAGAAAGCGCCGACTCTGCGATCGCAGCGCTGGATTCCCGCTTACGCGGGAATGAACGGAGTATTGATTAGGCATCGCGATGAATGAGCAAAAGCAAAAATTCGTCGGCCGCTCCGTCCCGCGTCTGGAAGACCGCCCGCTGCTGCTCGGGCAAGGCCGCTTTGCGGCCGACATTTCGTTTCCCGGCCAATGGGTGATGCGCGTGGTGCGCTCGCCGGTGGCCCACGGCAAGATCAAATCGATCGACGCATCGGCAGCCCTAGCGCTGCCCGGCGTACACGCAGTGTGGACATTCGCCGATGTGGCACACATCCCACCAATCGGCTTCCGGCTGACCGGGTTGACCGCGCTAGAGCCATATCGGCAGTATGCTTTTGCCCATGAGACCGTGCGCTATATCGGCGAGCCGGTCGCGGCGGTCTTCGCCGAGGATCAATATCTCGCCGAAGACGCCGCCGATCTGGTCGCGCTCGACATCGAGCCGCTGCCGGTGATCCTCGACGCCAGCGACCCGCCAGGCCCCTTCGACGGCGAACGCTCGACCGAAGCGACAATAATCGAAAAAAAATCCGGCAACATCGATGCCGCCTTTCGCGCCGCCGACCATATCGTCGAACTCGATCTATCGATCGGGCGCCACAGCGGCGTGCCGATGGAGACGCGCGGCGCCATCGCCCGCTATGACGAAGCCAAAGACATTCTGGAGATGTACGGCGCCGCCAAAGTCCCGCACTGGAACCGGGATCGTCTCGCGCTGATGTTCGGGCGCCCGACCGACAAGGTTCAACTCCATGAGGGCCACGTCGGCGGCGGTTTCGGCATCCGCGGCGAAATGTACCCTGAAGACGTGCTGGTCTGCGCCGCGGCGCTGCACTTCAAGAAGCCGATCAAATGGATTGAAGACCGGCGCGAACACCTGATCGCCGCCAACCATTCGCGGCAGCAACGCCACAAGATCAAAGCGGCGATCGACAAAGACGGCTGCATTCTCGGCATCGACAATGAGTTCTTTCACGACAACGGCGCCTATATGCGCACCCACGCCGCGACGGTGCCCGACCTCGCCGCCGCCATGCTACCCGGCCCCTATCGCGTGCCGGCCTATCGCGCCGTCGGCCACATCCGGCTCACCAACAAGACACCCTGCGGCACCTACCGCTCGCCCGGCCGTTACGAGACCACCTTTGTGCGCGAACGCCTGATCGACGCGATTGCCGCACGAACCGGCATCGACGCCATCGACATCCGCCGCCGCAATTTCATCGACAAGAGCGCGATGCCCTACAGTTTGGGATTCGGCACGCTCGGCACCGACATCATTTACGACTCCGGCGACTACGCCAAACTGACGGACAAGCTGCTCGCCGCCGCCGACTGGCCGGCGATGCAGGCCGCGCTCAAGCACCGCCGCGCGGCGGGCGAAAAAGTCGGTTGCGGCTTTGCCATCTTCGTCGAGAAGAGCGGGCTCGGGCCTTTCGATAAAGTGCGTATCGATGTCACACCGAGCGGCGCCATCGAAGTCGTCACCGGTGTCGCCTCGATCGGGCAAGGCGTGGAAACCGCGATGGCGCAGATAGCCGCCGACGCGCTCGGCGTCGACTACGCCGGCATCAAGGTGGTGCACGGCCAGACCGACCGCATCGACAGGGGCATGGGCGCCTTCGCCTCGCGCGTCACGGTGATGTGCGGCGAGGCCACGCGCATGGCCGCGGTCAAGCTGCGCGGCGAAGCGCTCGCCGCCGCGGCGGAGCTGATGCAGACCACGGCCGACGCCCTCGACATCGTCGATGGCGAGATCGTGCGCACCGGCAAGCCCGGCCCGTCGATGCAGCTCTCGGCGCTCGCCGCCGCCACCGATGGCCTCAGCGCCGAAGCCGAATTCAAATCCACTCATATGGTCTACCCTTACGGCGCGCATGTCGTTCAGCTCAAGGTCGACGCCGACACCGGCGGCGTCGCCATCGAGCGCTATCTGATGGCGTTCGACATCGGCAAGGCGGTCAACCCGATGCTGGTGGAGGGCCAGATCACCGGCGGCATGGCGCAAGGGCTCGGCGGCGCGCTCTACGAGGAATTTCTTTACGCCGAGAACGGCGAGCCGCTCTCCGTCACCTTCGCCGATTATCTGATGCCGACCGCGCACGAGATGCCGGGTGTCGAAGTGATTATCACCGAAGACGCTCCGAGCCCGCTCAACACCTACGGTTTCAAGGGCGCCGGCGAAGGCGGCATCACGCCGGTCGGCGCGGCGATCGCTTCAGCCATCGACGACGCGCTGCAGCGCCCCGGCGCGGTGACGCAATTGCCGGTCACGCCGCAGCGGTTGAAAATTCTTTTGAACGACCACGCGGCGGATTAACCGCGCGATAGGCGCTTAAAGATCGACGCGTCCGTCGCCGAAGCGCAGCCGGTAGGCGCGGATATAGGCCTGCGCCGCCGGCTTGAGGTGACGCCGGGTAAGCGCGATCAGTTCGTCACGGCGCGAGGTCCGCAGCATCTCGATCATCTCGATATGATCGCGGCGGGCGTCGCCCAGCGCGCCGGGGTCGGCATGCGCGTAGGAGCGGATACCGGCGACCTTTTGCGCCAGCAGTTCGATAGTTTCGATGAGGCAGGCGTTGCCGCACAGACCGAACAGCGCGCGGTGGAAATGGACATTGCTGTAGAACACCGCCAGGAAATCGCCGGCAGCCACCGCCTTGCTGTGCTCGCGCTGCAGCGCCTCGAGCCTGGCGATATCCGCCTGCTGCACGGGGAAAGGCAGGATGCGCACCGCCATCACCTCGAGCTCCGCGCGCACGTCGTAGATCGCCGTCACGTCCTGCGGCGTGAGGTCGCGCACGATCGCGCCGCGATTGGGGATGCGCTGGACGATCCCCTTCTTTTCCAATTCGAACAGCGCAAGCCGGACGTCACCGCGATGGGTATCGAAGTGCGCGCACAAATCTTGCTCGACCAGCCGCTCGCGCGGGTGACGGCGGCCAAGCACGATGTCCTCCTCGAGCTTACGCGCGATCAAGCTGGCGATCGACGGCTCGCGCGATTGAAGATCGGCCGCCGGCGATGAAATACCGGACGCTTTCTCGGCATCTCTGCGGGACACCGGCTTTTTGGAAGCCTTGGGCGTGGCCATGGCGCGCAATTTGCCACCGGCACGAATAGTATACAATTAAAAATACTATCTTGTGAACAAAGCCAAGGCGGCCGATAATGGCTGTGCTGGGGCCCTCGGGCAGCCAGCGAACAATCAGCCGGCAAAAGCGGCGATAGCCAGGGGAGGCGTCCAATGTCCGTTTCACGGTACCTGCCGCTCATGCGCGGCATTCTGCTCAGCGTCGCGTTGGCGATGCCGTCCACCGCAGCACTCGCGCAGAAGCGCGTGTTCACGTTCGCCTACGACCAGCCGCGCAACAGCGGCTACGGCATCGGCGCCGACATCTTCAACAAGAAGCTGATGGAATTGAGCAAGGGCACGCTCTCCATCAATCAATATCCCGGCGCCCAGCTCGGCACCGAGCCGCAAGCCTTGCAGAAGGTGCAGACCGGCGACATCGACTTCACCATTGTCGCCACCGCCAATGCTTCGACCGCGCAGCCAGAGTCGGGCGTGTTTTCCATCCACTTCATTTTCCTCAATGAAGCGCACGCCATCAAAGTGCTGGGCGATCCGCAGGTGATCGCGGCGATGCGCGACTTGTACGCGGCCAAGATGACCGGCGCGCATATGATCGCGCTCGGCTCGCAAGGCTTACGCGACATCTACGGCAAGAAGCCGGTGCAGAAGGTCTCCGACCTGAAGGGCATGAAGATGCGCGTGCAGGCGACGATGACCGAGGACACGCTTTTCCCCGCCTATGGCGCGCAGGTCGTGCACATGCCTTTCGGCGAAGTCTACACCTCGTTGCAAACCGGCGTGGTCGACATGGCCGAGAACGGCATCAACAACTACCTCGTGAACAAGCATTATGAAGTGGCGCCGGTGCTTTCGATTACCGAGCATGAGGCCAACAACGCCGCTCTGTTCGTCAGCGACAAGGTGTGGAAGAGCCTGACCGACGAGCAGAAGAAATGGGTACAGACCGCTGCCGACGAGGTCAGCAAAAACGAGCCGACCGCCGCTTTCGGGCTCGAGCACCAGGCGCTGGCCAAGTTGCAGAAGATGGGCGTCAAGATCGTCAAGGACGTCGACAAGAAGGGCTTCCAGGACATCAGCAAGCCGATCCAGGACAAGCTCGCCAAGCAGCTCGGGCCGCATGCCGTGAAGGTGCTCGAACTCGTCCGCAACGTGAAATAGCCGACGGGCCAGGCGCGAGGAGCCGCTCACCCCGGCTCCTCGCTTATTTTTAAAGTTTCGCTACAGTCCGACGATGTCCGGCAGCCTCGTCCTGCAAGAGCAGCGCCATTTGAAATGGCGGGTGCTCGATCCAATTGAACAGGCGCTGATGGTCCTGGGTGGCATCGCCATCACCGGCTTCAGCGTGCTGGTGCTGTGCGACGTCGTCACCCGCGCCATCGGCCATCCCTGGCTGTGGCTGCAGGAAGTGACGATGACGTTTTTCATCTACGGCATCTTCATCGGCGTCGCCGCGGCCACGCGCCGCAACGACCATCTTTATCTCGCCGTGCTCGCCGAATCGATGACCGGCAACCGGCGCCTGTTCTTCGAGATGTTCAATCGCGGCGTCGTGCTCGCCGTCGCGCTGTGCATGGTCTATTTCGGCTATCTGAACTTCCTCGACGGCTTCCACAGCCTGCGCATGCCATCAATGACGCCGATGGCGAGCTTTTACGCCGCCATTCCGCTTTGCGGCATTTTGGTCGCGCTGTTCGCGATCGAGCAGATGGTGAACGGCTGGCGCAACGGCTTCCCCGATCCGCCCGGGAGTGAAGAGCGGAGGCAAACGCTGTGACCTCCAACGGCCTGCTCATCGTGGTGATGGGCTCCCTGTTTCTTTTTTTCGGCTACATGGGCGTGCCGGTCGCCTTCGCGCTGATCGGTTCGGTCCTGCTGGTGACGGCGTTTACGCCGATCAGCCTCGCCTCGATGATGGCGCAGTTGTTCAACGGCATGGACGTCGAGGCGCTGCTGGCGGTGCCGTTCTTTCTGCTGGTCGGCGATCTGATGACCTCGGCGCGCGTCACCGTGCGCATGATCACGCTGTCGCAAACGTTGGTCGGGCATTTCCGCGGCGGTCTTGCGCAGGTAGTGACTCTGTTCAGCATGTTCTTTGCCGGCATTTCCGGCTCGTCGGCGGCCGACGTTGCGGTGCTGACGCGCACGCTGGCCCCGGAAATGAATCGCGAAGGCTACGAGCGCGCTTTCACCGCTGCGCTGATCGCCTCGGCCTCGACCATGGCGAACCTCATCCCACCCAGCATCATGGCGGTGGTCTACGGCGCCACCGGCAACGTCTCGATCGGCGGGTTGTTTCTCGCCGGCGTGGTGCCGGGCATGCTGGTCGGCGCCGGGCTGATGATCTACAGCCATTTCTTCGGCCCGGTCGGCCTGCAGCGCAAGCGCGCGACCTTCGGCGCCTTCACCACCGCCGCCAAAGAGGCCGCCATTCCGCTGATGATCCCGATCATCATCATGGGCGGCATCCTCACCGGCAAATTCACGCCGACCGAGGCCGGCGTGATCGCGGTCGCCTACATCGTGCTCGTGGCAATCCCCCTGCTCAATGTCCGCCACCTTGTCAATCTGCCGCGCGACATGGCGCTGACCGGGCTGCTCTATTCCATTCCGCTCATCACCATCGGCGCGGCTTCCGTGTTCGGCTGGATGCTGGCCTATCTGCGCGGGCCGGCGGTCGTGTCCGGATGGATCGCGGAAGCCGCCGGCAACGATCCGACCAAGATCATGATGCTGCTGGTGCTGCTGTTCATCGTCGTCGGCGATTTCATCGACGCCATCCCGGCCATCATCATCTTCATGCCGATCATCATCGACCTCACCAAGAACGCCGATATCAACGCCGTGCACATGGGCGTGGTGATCATCGTCACGCTGGCGTTCGGGCTGATCACGCCGCCTTACGGGCTGGCGCTTCTGATGGCGTCGAAATTCGTCGGGGTGAAATTCTACAAGGCGATGTTCGCCTCGCTGCCGATCTACGTCATCTTCCTGGCGGCCATCGGTTTCTGCATCTTCTTTCCCGAGGTGGTGCTGTGGCTGCCGAAGACGCTGCTGCCGCAATCGGTCGGCTGCTTCCCCAATCCGAACGGCACTGGTTACATCTGCCCGTAACCACGCTGCCGTTCGCGGTCAGGGATGAAAGTGCGGCCGGTAGCCGTCTTTGGTCGATTCAATCGTACCGGCGAACGGCAGGCCGACATGCGCCGGCACCACCAGCGCGCCGCTTGCCGCGCAATAATCGAGCACCTTGCGGCGGCTGACCTTCGCCTGCGCGGCATCCGAGTTCTTGGGGAAATTCCAGTCCGGATAATAGACCTGCAACAGGTGATGCCAGACGTCGCCGATGAAGGCGGCGCGCTTGCCTTTGCTTTCGAGCTTGAAGAACACATGGCCGGGCGAATGGCCGGGCGCCGAGTTCGATCTCGATGAAGTCATTGAGCCGGTAGGGCCCGCAGTCCACCAGATCGGCCTTGCCGTATTCCAAGATCGGCACCACGCATTCGCGGAAGGTGCCGAGTTCCGCCGGCCCTTCCTTCGGGTCGGCATCGACCTTGGAGAAATAATCGACATCCGGCTTGGAGAACACGTAGCGCGCATTGGGAAAGGTCGGCACCCATTTGCCGTCTTTCTGTTGCGTGTTCCAACCGACATGATCGTGATGCAGATGCGTGCACATCACCAGGTCGATTTCATCGGGTCGCGCGCCGGCGGCGGCGAGCCGCTCCAGGTAAGGCTCGTTGAGCATGTGCCAGAAGGGGCGGCCCGGCTTCGCCTTGTTGTTGCCGCAGCAGCTATCGATCAGGATCTTCTTGCCGCCGATCTGCAAGAGCCAGCTATGCACGGCGAGCTTGATGCAGCCCGTCTCCGCGTCGTAATGATGCGGCGCCAGCCAGGACTTGTGCTCGGCCAAATGCGCGTCGGTAAACTCTGGAAAAATATCACGCAGCGGATAGCTCGGCAGATAGGTCTCTTCGACCCGCGTGATGGTGGCTTCTCCGACAGTGAACACCGGCATCTCCTTTGACGATGGACGACCGTCCGCAATCGGCGGACGGTCCCTTGTTACGATTGGCTCTTCGCTCCGGCCTTCACTTCGGCTTCGGCAGGAATTCGTTGGTGAAGGTCTTCTCGAAAACGATCTTTTCGCCTTTCGGCTGCAGATAGGCGAATGTCGCCTCCGCCTGGTCCAAGGTCATGCGGCCGTCCTCGGTCCAGATCTGGCTGACCGTGTCATAAGCCTGGCTGTTGGTTTCCGGCGTCATGGACGGATATTCCTTGGCCATCAGCTCTTTACCCCGTTTGGGATCGGTCTTGAGGATATGCTGGGCTTCGGCGAATACGGCCGCGACCTTGCGCAGCAGTTCGGGCTTTTCCTTGATGATGTCCGGATGCGCCGACAGCGTCATGAACAGGATGTCGCGGAATTCCGGAATCTCGCCGTTCATCACGTTGAGATAGATCTTGCCCTTACCGGCCTGCTGAACCAGCACACCGGCCGGCTCAAACGGCAGCGCGGCGTCGACCAGATTTTTCTGGAACGCGGCCACGTAAGCGCCGGCCTCGGCGCCGACATAGACCGAGCTGATGTCGCCCGGCAGACTGAGGCCGTATTTGTGCGCGAGCGTGCGGAGCATCTTTTCACCCGAACCGTTCGGCGACGGCAGCGCCACGCGGGCGCCCTTCAGGCGCTTGATCTTCTCCTCGACACTCATCTTCTCCGAGCCGGCGACGAGTTTCTCGTTGGCGATGACGTTGTTGACCGGCCGGCTGGCGATATTGAAGAAGGCGACAATCCGCTTGCCCTTCGAGGCCACGGTGAGCACGTGCTCGTAAGACAGGATGCCGACGTCGGCATCCTTGGTGAGCACCGATTGCAGGGCGAGCGCGCCGCCCTGGACATAGGAAATCTGCGGTTCAAGCCCGTACTTCTCGAACAGCTTGAGCTGTTTGGCCACATAGAGCGGGCCGGAGAAGTAGCCGTGGCCGATGTTCGTGATCTTGACGACCTCGGCAGAGGCCGTGGCAGATATCATCGTGCAGGCGGCGGCAATTGCCGCGAATTTAATGAGCTTCATTGAGTGTAACCTCCCTTTTTTTCGGTCTTGTATTTAGCGGCCGACGATCCGCCATCGTTGCGTCCGACTTTGCATTAAATCGACCAAAAGATTAAGTGCAACGGCAAGTAGAGCGATGACGATCAGCACCGCGAACACACCCGCCGAATCGAATTGCGATCCGGAAAACTGCACGAGATAGCCGAGGCCGCGGTTGGCGGCGATCATCTCGCCGAGCACCGCGCCGATCAGCGCGTAGGGCACCGAAATCTTGAGCCCGGCAAACACCCATGACATCGCCGAGGGGATGATCACCTTGGTGATCACCTGCCGGCGGCTCGCCCGCATCAGGCGCGCGCCGTCGATCAAGTCCTGGTCGACTTCGCGCACGCCGGCGATGGTGTTGAGAAAAACCAGGAACAGGACAAGCACAGCGGCGAGCGCGATCTTGGATTCGACGCCAAGACCGAACCACAGCACGAACAACGGAGCGAGCGCCACCTTGGGAAGCGCGTTGAGCGCGTTGAGATAGGGATTGAGCAACCGGCTGCTGAAGGGCGACACGCCGAGCCAAATGCCGAGCACGACGCCGCCGACCGCGCCGATGACGAAGCCCATCAAGGTTTCGTAGACCGTCGCCCAGATGTGCAGAAAGATCGAACCGTCAGCCGTCCACTGCCACAGCCGCCTGCCGACTTCGATCGGGTTGGAGATGAAGAAGTCGTCGATCAGCCGACCGGAAGCGCCCTGCCAAATCAGCAAGAGCGCGAGCCCGAGCGCGACCTGGCAGGCCAGCATGAAGCCGCCGCCGACCTCTTTCGGCTGAGACGACATGGCCGCCGGCTCCTCGACAGCGCGAGCATTGGGCGCGCTCATACCCGTTCCTCCTGGTATTCCACGCGCAACCGTTCCCATAACGCGTCATAAAGCTCCTTGAACTCGGCGGTGAAGCGGACATTGAGCACGTCGCGCGGCCGCTTGAGGTCGATGCGCTGCTCGAGCGCGATGACGGCTGGCCGGCGGGTGCAGACGAACACGCGGTCGGCGAGTGTCACCGCTTCCATCAGGTCGTGGGTCACCAACACGATGGTCTGCCCGGCTTCCGCCGCCAGCCGCAGCAGCAGGTCGTGCATGGCGAGCTTTAACTGAGCGTCGAGGGCGGCAAAGGGTTCGTCGAGCAAAGCGGTTTCGGCCCCGTACAGCAGCATGCGCGCAAGACAAGCGCGCTTGCGCATGCCGCCGGACAATTCAAGCGGGTGACGGTGCCCGAAGCCGTCGAGCCCGACATGTGTGATGACCTGCTCGGCGCGTTCTTCGCGTTCGGCCTTAGGCGTGCCGGCGAGTTCGAGCGGAAACGCGATGTTGTCGCGCACGGTGCGCCACGGCAGCAGATTGTCCTTTTGCGTCATGTATCCGACGTCGGTGTTGACGTCGGTGACGTGATTGCCTTTGTAGACGATGGCGCCGCCGGTCGGCGCGTAGAGACCGGCGATCATGTTGAGCAGGGTCGACTTGCCGCAGCCGCTCGGCCCGATCACGGCGACGATCTCGCGCTGTCCGATGGTGATATCGATATCGCGCACCGCATTCACCAGCTCGCTTTCCTTGCGAAAGGACTTCGAGACGTGGCGCAACTCGATCATCGCAGCATCCTTTTCAGAAGATCGAGCGCTGGTGGCCGCCGTCGACGTCGATATTGGAACCGACGATGAAGCCGGCGCGCTTTGATGCAAGGAAGGCGACGGCGTTGGCAATGTCTTCGGCCGTGCCCCAGTGCCCCATCGGCACCTCGGCACCCCATTTCAATTCCTGCTGCTCGAGGCTGCGGCCGTAATAAACTTCGTTGTAAAGCGTCAGGCGATCGGTGAGCGGGCTTTTGATACGGCTCGGGCAGACCGCGTTTACTAGGATACCGCTCGGCGCCAGATCATCGGACAGCGATTTGACGAAGGCGTGTTGCGCGGCATTGATCACCGCCGACGCGATGGCATTGGCCTGCGGCACCTTGCCGGCCTGGCCGATGATGACGATGAAACGGCCGTCGCCTTTTTTACGCATATGCGGCGTCACGCAGCGCGCGAGCTCCCAGGCGCCCAGCACCTTGGTCTGGAAGTGACCAAGCAGCGCGTCGCTGCCGATTTCGTCGAGGCGGCCCGGCAGGTGCGTGCCAGCATTGCTGACGACGATGTCGATGCCGCCGAAATCCTTGACGACATCGTTGACCAATGCAGCGACCTGCTTCGAATTCGTTCAAATCAGCCACAAAGCCTTTGGCTGACGGGGATTTCAGTGACGCAACCGCTTGGTCGAGCTTAGTTTTGTCGCGGCCGCATGTGGCGATCCGGCAGCCTTCCGCCGCAAGCCTTTGCGCAATGGCAAGCCCGATGCCGCTGGTGCCGCCGGTGATCAGCGCGGTCTTGCCGGTAAGTCCGAGGTCCATGACGCGCTCTCAACCGAAAACGTAGCGGTGATAACCGCCGTCGATGCTGACCGAGCTGCCGGCGACGAAGCCCGCACAATCCGATACCAGGTACGCAACGAGATCGGCCACCTCGTCCGGCCGGCCGGTACGGCCGAGCGGATTGGCACGGGTGAAGCCGGCCGAAGCGGTCGCCCGATCGACGCCGCGTTCGCGCATTTCCTTTTCGATCAGCGAGGCAAGAAGCTCGGATTCGATATATTGCGGGCACACCGCATTGACGCGGATATTGTCGCGCGCGACCGCGTCGGCAACCGACTTGGTCATCGCCATCAGCGCGGCATTGGTGACGCCGGACGGGAAACGATCCGGATGCGGATGGCGCGCGGCCTGGCCCACGATGTTCACGATGCGCCCATCGCGCTGACGCTTCATAGTGGGCAGAACCGCCTTTATCATCGTGAAAAAGCCAAACACTTTGTCGCGCAACTGCCGTTCGAGGATGTCCAGCGTCGTGCTCTCGACCGTGCCGCGCAGGTGAGTTCCGGCGTTATTGACGAGAATGTCGACGCGCCCGAATGTCTCCAGCGCACTGTTGACGAATTTCTGCGCCGCGGTTTCATCGGTGACATCGGCGATCACGCCGATCGCGCGGCCTTTCTTCGATAGGTCGGCTACCGTGGCGTCAAGTTGCGCCGCACCGCGACTACAAATTGCAACGGCGCAGCCCTCTTCCAGCAACCCTTGCGCAATGGCTTTGCCAATGCCGCGCGAGGCGCCGGTCACGACCGCGACTTTGTCGCGTAGGCCGAGCTCCATTCCTCCCTCGCTTTCTTATTGCTTATTTGCGGCGAGGATACTCTATGGTGGCGCTATAGGCGTCAAGCCAAGGGAGAGTCTGCCTATGGATTTCAGGAATCAAGGGCCGCCGCGCAATCGTCACCGGCGGCTCAAGCGGAATCGGTTTCGAGACCGCGCGCCAGTTTCTCGAAGAAGGCGTGCGCGTGCTGATCACCGGTCGCAACGAAAAGAAACTCAACCAGGCGCATGACGACTTGGCCAAGCGCACCGGCGGCGAGGTGCACGCGGTCGTTGCCGACATGACGAAAGAAGCCGACATCGCGAAAATGATAGCGACGGCAAAAGAGAAACTCGGCGGCGTCGACATCCTCGTGAACAATGCCGGGCAGATGTATTCCGGCCGCTTCGATGTGCTCGACGACAACGCGATGAAGGTGCAGCTCGAGACCAAGCTGTTCGGCTTTCTGCGCGCGATCCGCGCCGTCTATCCGATGATGAAGGCGCAGAAATGGGGCCGCATCGTCAACACCATCGGCGGCGCCGGCAAGGAGCCCGACCCTTATATGTTCGGCAGCGGCATGACCAACTCGGCGCTGCTCAATCTCACAAAGTCGCTATCGACCGAATTCGGCGAGGACAATGTGCTGGTCAATGCGATCTGCCCGGGCTGGGTGGCGACCGATTTGTGGGTGCGCAACACCGAAGGCATGAAAAAGGAATTCGGCGTGCAGAGCGAAGACGAGGCCCGCAAGGTCGCCGCCAAGAAAAATTCGCTTGGCCGCATGGGAAAGCCGGAAGAACTCGCCAACGCCACCGTGTTCCTCTGCTCGGAACGGGCGAGCTATATCACCGGCGTGTCGCTCAACATGGACGGCGGGCGCCTGAAGGGATTGTGGTAAATCGTCCGTCTGACCGTTTGTAGTCGTCATGCCCGCGCTCGTCGCGGGCATCCATGCCCTAGCGGCGCGGCAAGATCGAAGACGTGGGTGGCCGGGACAAGCCCGGCCATGACGGGGAGAGGCAGAACGTTACGCTCAGCCGAGCTTTTTCAACAACGTCACCACCATTCGCTGCTCTTCCGCCGTCAGCGGCGTGAGTGTGGCGGCGGTGATTTCGGCGGCCACGCGCATCGCCGCTTCGGTCGCGGCTCGGCCGCGGTCGGTCAGCGCCACCGCGCGGCGGCGGCGATCCTTCGGATCATTGAGCGCGGTGACAAAGCCGCGCAAGCACAAGCGATCGACCACGCCCTTGATGGTGGCGGCATCGAGATAGATCAGCCGGCCGAGATGGTTCTGCGAGCACGGGCCGACCTCGTAAAGCTTGGCGAGCGCCGCGAACTGGGTTTGCGTCAAGCCCTCGACCATGCGCGACATGAAAATCGTGGTGTGGCGTTGCATGGCCACGCGCATGAGGAAGCCGACTTGGTCGTCAAGCAGATAACGGCCGCGCTCGGCGGTTTCGGCCGGCTCGGCGAGCGGCGGCACAACTTTCAATTTTTCAGGCCGCATGCAAATCTCACCCCGTAAGAAATCATGACCGGTCTTGCGCCCCGGCGAAAGGGGGCAAGCTGCGGAATATCTCGCGACTTCCGACCGGCGTTTTAGACAGTCAGATAGGCCTTCTGCACGTCCTCGCTTTGCATGAGTTCGCCCATGGAGCCGTGCCAGCGGATCTGGCCCTTCTCCAGCAAATAGGCCCGGTCGGAAACCAGGCGGGCAAAATGCAGGTTCTGTTCCGAGAGCAGGATCGATAGCCCCTCCTTTTTCAGTTCGACGATGGTGTTGGCCATCTGCTCGACAATCAGCGGCGCCACCCCTTCCGACGGCTCGTCGAGCAGGACCAGCAGCGGATTGCCCATCAGCGTGCGCGCCACCGTCAGCATCTGCTGCTCGCCGCCGCTCATGCGGCCGCCGAGGCGGTTTGGCATTTCGGCGAGATTGGGAAACAGCGCGAACAATCTAGAAGGTGTCCATGACGGCGCCGGCCGGCCATCGGCGAACACGCGCTCCGGCTGGCGGCCGAGATCGAGGTTTTCCATCACGGTGAGGTCGGCGAAGATGCGCCGGTCCTCGGGTGTGAAGCCCAAGCCGCGCCGCGCGATCTCGAACGGTTTGAGGCGGGAAATGTCGCCGCCATTGAAGCGCACCGTGCCCTGGCGCTCGCCGATCAGGCCCATGATCGTTTTCATGGTGGTCGATTTACCGGCGCCGTTGCGGCCCATCAGCGCCACCACTTCGCCGCGCCCGACCTCGAAGGCGAGGTCGTAAAGAATGCGCGCGGCACCGTACCAGGCGCTGAGGCTTTCAACCGAGAGCATGGCGTCGCCGCTCATGACGCGGCTCCCGAAAACGTCTTGCCGCTGCCGAAATAGACTTCCTGCACTTGCGTATTATCGCGGATCGAGGCGGCATCGCCGTCGGCGATCAACCGGCCGCGCGCCAAAGCGATGATGCGGTCGGCAAAGGCAAACACAACGTCCATGGAGTGCTCGGTGAACAGCACCGAGATGCCGCGCTCGACCACCAGGCGCTTGACCAGCTCAATGAGTTCATGGCGCTCGCGCGTGCCCATGCCGGCGGTCGGCTCGTCCATGAGCAAAAGCCGCGGGTCGTTGGCGAGCGCGATGGCCAACTCCACGCGCTTGACGTCGCCGTAGGCGAGCTCGCGGCTCGGCCGGTCAGCAGCGTCTTGCATACCGACCTGGGCGAGCAATCGAAACGCGCGCTCGCGGTGCAGCGCCGCCGCCGGCCGCCACAGCCGGTAGATTTCGTTGGCGTGCGAGATCAGCGCCATCTGCACGTTCTCGGCAACGGTCATCGAGCCGAACGTCGCCGCAATCTGAAATGTGCGCCCCACCCCGCGCCGCCAGATCTCGCGCGGTGCAAGGCCGGCGATGTTCCTGCCCTCCAGCATGATGGCGCCCGCATCCGGTGCGAGTTGGCCGTTGATCATGTTGAAGCAGGTCGACTTGCCGGCGCCGTTCGGTCCGATCATGGCAAGGAATTCGCCGCCGCCGATGTCGAAGCTGACGCCGTCAACGGCCTGCACGCCGCCGAAGGCCTTGGACAGCGCGCGGATGGCGAGCACGCTCATCGCTTCAATCCCAGTTTGCCGAACAGCTGCGCAACGCCGCCGACGATGCCGCTCGGGAACACCAGCACCAGCAGCAGAATGATCGCGCCCAGGAGCGCGCGCCAATATTCGGTCTGCCGCATCACCGTGTCCTGCAGCGTCGCGAACACCGAGGCGCCGACGATCGGGCCGGTCAGCGTCTGGATGCCGCCGAGCAGCACCATGACGAGGCCGTCGATGGAGCGGCCGACGCTGATGGTTTCCGGCGAGATCGAGCCCTTGGCGAAGGCGAACAACCCGCCAGCCACGCCGCAGACCGCGCCGGCGACGGCAAAGCCAAGCCAGTGCACGCGCTTGACGTCGATGCCGATGGCCTCCGCGCGCAACGCATTATCGCGCCCTGCCCGCATCGCATAGCCGAACGGTGCAAACAAAAACCGCCGCAGCAGCAGCACGGCCATCACCGCCAGCACCAGCGTCAGCAGGAAATACACCCATCCGCGGTCCAACGGCGGCGGCGGCCACACGCCGATCACGCCGTTGGAGCCGCCGGTCAATTCCTCCCATTGGAACACCGCCGCCCAGACGATCTGCGCGAAGGCCAAAGTCAGCATGGCGAGATAGACACCGGAGAGACGCACCGCGAACCAGCCGAACAGCAGCGCGCCTAACAGCGCGACCAGCGGCGCAGCAGCGAGCCCGACGCCCATCGGCGCCGCCAACCACTTCACCAGCAGCGCCGCGCCATAGGCGCCGAGCCCGAAATAGGCCGCATGGCCGAACGAATGCATGCCGCCGGGACCGGCGATGAAATGCAGCGAGGTGGCGAAGATCACCGCGATCAGCACGTCGATGCCGAGGATGAGCAGATAAGGCTGGCTGTGGGCGAACAGCGGCAGGCACAATAGAACCGCCAGCACGACGGCGCCGAGCGTTTTCACAAGCGTTGTTGCCGGCCGCAACGGGTCCTCCGGCTCGGCCACCGAGCGCACCGCACCTTGCGCGCGCCCGAGCAGGCCGTAGGGCCGCACGATCAGCACCACCGCCATCACCAGGAATTCGGCGACCAGCGTGAACTTGGAGAAGTTGATGGTGATGAGGCCGAAGTCCACCACGCCGATGCCGATGCAGATGGCTTTGACCTCGGCGATGATGACGGCGGCGAGATAGGCGCCGCTGATCGAGCCCATGCCGCCGACCACCACCACCACGAAGGCGTCGCCAATGGCGGTCAAGTCGGTCGCGAGATTGGCCGGCTCGCGCGCAACCTGCAGCGCGCCGCCGAGACCGGCGAGGCCGGCACCGAGCGCGAACACGGCGGTGAACAGCAGCGCCTGATTGACGCCGAGGGCGCCGACCATTTCGCGGTCTTGCGTCGCCGCCCGCATCAGCCGTCCGAAGCGCGTGCCGGCCAATGTAAAATGCAGCGCCAGCAACACCGCCGGCCCGACGACAATCAGGAACAGGTCATAACTCGGCAGATGCCGCCCGAGCACCTCGACCGCGCCGCGCAATCCCGGCGCGCGCGGGCCGAGCAAATCTTCCGGGCCCCAAATCCAGAGCGTGGCGTCGTTGATCACCAGCACCAGCGCGAAGGTCGCCAGCAGCTGGAACAACTCGGGCGCGCGGTAAATCCGCCGCAGCAGCACGACCTCGATAACCGCGCCGATGATACCAACAACAACGGCCGTCGCGACGATGCCGCCCCAGAAACCAAAGGCGCCACCGATCCGGGTGGCGAAGGAATAAGCGATATAGGTCCCCAGCATATAGAGGGACCCATGCGCGATATTGATGATGCGCGAGACGCCGAAGATCAGCGACAGCCCGGCCGCGACCAGGAACAGACCGGAGGCGGTGGACAGCCCGTTGAGCGCCTGGAAGAGAAAGGCGTTGAGAGTCATGGCGCTCTCACCTCTCCCCGCTTGCGGGGAGAGGTCGATTTCCGAGCAATAGCGAGGAAGTCGGGTGCGGGGGCATCGCGATAGTGTAGCACCGTCGACGCCCCCTCACCCGGCTCGCAGCTTCCGCTGCTCGCCACCCTCTCCCCGCAAGCGGGGAGAGGGAAAGGGCGCGTGCCTCACCGCCTCACTCAATCCGTCGCCGGCCGCAGCTTCTTCACCTCGGCATCGGGCGGCATCACGGAAGCGCCGTCGACATATTTGAAGTCGCTCATGGTGCCCTTGCCGTTCTCCAGCGCGATCTTGCCGACAAAGCAGCCCATGGTCGCCTGATGGTCGACCGCCCGGTAGTAGAACGCTCCGAACGGGCTCGCGACATGCAACCCCTTGAACGCCGCCGCCAGCTTTTCCGGGTCGGTCGACTTGGCCGCCGTCAGCGCCGCCACCGCCGACCTGATGGTCACGTAGCCGACCACCGAGCCGAGCCGCGGATAGGTTTTGTACTTCGTGCGATAGGCATTGACGAAGGCGAAGTGCTCCGGGGTCTTGATCTTGTTCCACGGATAGCCGGTGACGATCCAGCCGACCGGGGCCTCGTCCTTGAGCGGATCGAGATATTCCGGCTCGCCCGACAACAGGCTGACCACCGTGCGGTTCTTGAACACGCCGCGGGTGTTGCCTTCGCGCACGAACTTGGCGAGGTCGCCGCCGAATAGCACGTTGAAGATGGCTTCCGGCTTGGCGTCGTCGATGGCCTGCGCCACCGCGCCGGCGTCGATCTTGCCCAGCGGCGTTGCCTGCTCGGTGACGAACTCGACGTCCGGCTGAGCTTTTTTCATCAGCGCCTTGAAATTGGCGGCGGCGGACTGGCCGTATTCGAAGTTGGGATAGACCAGCGCCCAGCGCTTCTTGTGGACGTCGACGGCATACGGCATCAGCATCGCGGTCTGCATGTAGGTCGAGGCGCGCAGACGGAAGGTATATTTGTTGCCGTCGGCCCAGGTGATCTTGTCGGTAAGCGGCTCGGCGGCGAGGAACACGACCTTCTTCTGCCCGGCGAAGTTGGTGACGGCGAGGCCGATATTGGACAGGAAGGTGCCGGCCAGCATGGCGACCTCCTCGCGGGTGACCAGTTCTTCGGCGACACGCACCGCCTCGCCCGGATTGGCGCCATCGTCGCGCGAGATCACTTCCAGTTTCTTGCCGAGAACACCGCCTTTGGCGTTGATCTCATCGACCGCCAATTCCATGCCTTTCTTGTAGGGATCGAGAAAGGCCGGAAATGCCTTGTAGCTGTTGAGCTCGCCGATTTTGATGGTGTCCTGCGCGTCGGCCGGCGCGGCAAAGCCCGCGGCGAGGATGCCCGCGAGGGCGAGATAAAGGACGGTACGTTTGGTAGTCATGACGAAGCTCCCTGCGTGGCGGCGACCGCGCATTGAGCGTGAGCGCGGGGCCGTGACGTGACCTGAGAATCCCGTCGCCTCCGGCGGGGCGAACTCGTTTGTGCGCAAATAGTCGGGCCGTTGCCCCGATCTTGTCAAGCAAACCTATTGCCGCGGCTTCGCTTAGCCCTTCGGCTTGTCGCGGAACTTGTCCATCAGCGCCTTGTCCTGGCCGCCGTCGATTTCGATCATGGTGCCGTTGACCATTTGCATCATCGGCGAGGCCAGCATGACCACGAGGTTGGCGACCTCCTCGACTTCGGCGATGCGCCCCATCGGGATCGAGGCGGGTGCCAGTCTGTCGGCCTGCTCACGCGGGATCTTCATGTCGCGCGCCATGGCGTCGACCAGGCCGGCCCAGCGTTCGGTGCGCACCGGGCCGGGATTGACCGCGACGAAGCTGATGCCGTCCTTGCCGTATTGGCCGGCGAGCGAGAGCGTGAGGTTCTGGCCCGCCGCGTTGGCGGCCCCCGGGCAGATTTCCCAATACGACGGCTTCACGCCGTCATTGCCGATCAGGTTGACCACGCGGCCGCCGCCCTGCTTGACCATCAGCGGCAGCACATAGCGCAGGCAGCGTACGTAACCCATGAATTTGAGCTGCAGGCCCTTTTCCCAATCGTCTTCGGTCAGATGTTCGATGACGCCGCCGGCGGCGGAGCCGGCATTGTTGACCATGATGTCGACGCGGCCGAGCGCCTTGGCGCCCTGCTCGATGAAATTCTTGGCGTCCTTGTCTTGGCGCAGGTCGGCGGTGATCGGCACGATCTTGCGGCCGGTCGCCTTGGCGATTTCATCCGCGGTTTTTTTGAGCGGCTCCATGCGCCGCGCGCAGACGGCGACATCGACGCCTTCCTTGGCCAGCGCCAGCGCGATGCCCTTGCCGATGCCTTCCGAGCCACCGGTCACCAGCGCAGTCTTGCCTTTAAGCTTGAGGTCCATCGTACTACTCCCTTTCGATTTCTTCAGCGCTTGTCGGCACGTTCCCTGGCTGCCGTTTCGTCCAGACCGACCCCCAGCATGATCGACCAAGCGTTCATGGCGACGATAACAAGGAGCGCGACACACGATACGGTCACCAGATACATGCCCCAGCTCAGGCCGACGGCCAGGAAGACGCCTCCGGCAATGCCGAGCAAGAAGCTCCCGTGGAACGACGCGGCCCGATACGGCGAGAGACCGCCGCGTTTACCGAGATCGCGTTGCCTGAAATAGTACCGGTACGAGTTCCTGATCGGGAACGACCATCCGAAAAGATTGAGGGCCACCAGTTCGATGCCGAGGAGAGTCTCCTGCTGCGGCATCAGAATGAGCGCCGATTTGATGAGCGTGACGATCAGGAAAATCGCGTTGCTGCGCGCGCGCGTGCGATAGACCAGATTGTTCACGATCTCGTCTAGATGCAGCGACGTGACGACGTACAAGAGGCCGATCAGCGCGGCGGACGATGTCCCGATCATTACATAGAGGTCGCGCCACAACTCGGGCCGGAATGGTTCCATGATCACACCGCAGGCCTGTGCGCGAGCCAGCGGCCGGCTTCGGCCGCGGCGATCAGGTCGGCGACTGCGGCATTGAATGCGGCCGGCTCCTCGCTGGTGATGGTGTGGCCGGAGCGCGGAATGACGCACAAGCCCGCCGTCGGTGCGATGCGGCGTAGGAACACACTGGCATCGAGGCACCACTCGTCTTCGTCGCCGACCAGCACCAAGAGCGGCGGCGTGAACGTTCGCAGGTCCGCTTCCATGTCCCACAATGTCGGCCGCTTGGCCTGCAGATTCTCCATCACCAGAGCATGGCCCTTGGACGAATGTTCGCCGAGCATCTTGATGAATTCGGCGTAGCCACGCGGGTCCTTGTTCTTGTGCGCCTGGCGCGTCGGGCCGTTACCGTAGAGCGCGGCGGCAGCCTGCATCGTTTCACGCGCAAACATCTTCGCCGTCTCGCGCGAAGCGGCGCGCGAGTTCCTCGACCACCTTTGGATCGGGACTGGAGCCATAGCCGCAGCCGGCCGCGACCACCGAAATGCAGCGCTGCGGATATTTGATGCCGACATGCAGCGCGGTTGCAGCCCCCATCGAATGGCCGACAATGTGCGCCTTGTCGATGCCGAGGCCATCCATCACCGCGATCACATCGTCGCGGAATTTGCCTTGCGTATATTTGTCCGGCTCGTCGGGAATGTCGGAGGGCGGATAGCCGCGCTGGCTGTAGGTGACGCAGCGGTGGGAGCGCGAGAAATGCCGCATCTGCGGCTCCCAGGTCCGATAGTCGCCGGCATATTCGTGCACGAAGACTACGGCCGTGCCCTCGCCCGCCTCCTTGTAATACAACCGCGTCCCGTCGCGCGCAGGCGTATGCGGCATTTGGACCTCCGCCCCCGTGACCGACAATTATTTGCACACAAACGAAAGCGGAGTAAAGTCGAGGCTCGCCTTCATGCCAGATGACGCGCGAAGATCACGGCGGGAAGCGACCACACAGGGGGAATTTGTCCATGTTTGACGTGACGCGACGCGGCCTCGCCGCGATGGCCGCAGCTGTTGGACTCGCCGTGGCTGCGATTGCCGCGCCGCAGGCGCAGGCGCAGGAAAAGCCGGTAATCAAAGTCTCCAGCCTGACGCTGCCGGTGTTCAATCCGCTGGTGTGGAACATCATGAAGGCGCGCGGCTTCGACGCCAAGCACGGCTTTACGCTCGACATCCATGCCTATCCGTCGATCTCGTCGTTCTACGCAGCCTTTGCCACCGGCGAGACCGACGCGCTGATCGGCGGCCCGACTGTGTTCCAGAAGCTCTATAACGAAGGCGTGCCGCTGCGCATTATCGGCTCCGGCTTCACCCTCGGCGACCTGGTGATCTTCGCCAAGGACCCCAAGATCAAGACGCTGGCCGATCTTAAGGGCAAGCAACTCGCCATCGACATGGGCGGTTCGCAATATCAGGTGGTCAAGATCTACACCTCGGCCAAAGGCATCGACCTCGGCAAGGACATCACCGTGGTCAACGCCAATTTCGCGGTGGCGCGCGCGCAGCTCGAGGCGAGCCGCGTCGACGCAGCCCTCGTGATCGAGCCGCTGGCCAGCATCATCAACAAGCAGCGGCCCGACTGGCACGTCATCTTCAACGGCGCCGAGGGCTGGAAGGAAATCACCGGCGAGAGCGGCTGGGAAATCGTGCCCGCCATGCGCGCCGAGCTGATCGCCAAACATCCCGACGCGCCGAAAATGCTGATCGCCGCGTTGCAGGACGTCGCCGACGTCATGCATAAGGAAACCGCGGCCGGCGACAAGATCGCGGTCGAGACCACCAAGCTGCCGCCGGGCATTCTCACCGCGGCGATCGCCAGCGGCCGGCTGCAATTCATTGTCAAACCGGCGTCCGATCCCGCCGTTCATAAATCGATCCGCGACATGATGGACCGCGCCGTAAAGGCCGGCTTCTATCCGAAGGCGGCCGACGAGAAGATATTCTACGCCCAGTAACGTCGATGTCGTTTGAGGAGCACCGAGAGTCTGTCCCGGTTCTGAGTTTTCCGCGGCAGACTTTCGTCTCCCTTCTGGTCTTCGCCCTCTGCTGGGAGGCGCTGTCCTATCTCGCGCCGTATCTGGGGATTCCGCCCTTCGCCATCCCCGGTCTGCTGAAGATCGCCAGAAGCATCGCCACCATCACGCCGATCGACATCGCCGTCACGCTGGCGCGCGTGATCGGCGCGTTGATCGTATCCTTCGTGCTCGGCGTGTTCCTGGCGATGGCCATGTACCGCTCCGAATCGCTCGACAATTACCTGCATCCGATGATCCGCATTTTGATGGCGGTGCCGGTGGTGTCGTGGATTCTGTTCGCCGTGCTGTGGTTTCCCGGCGTCGAATTTCGCATCGGCTTCGTGCTGGTCGTGGTGTGCGGGCCGGTGTTTCTGGTCGACGCGCTCGACGCCATGCGCTCGGTGCCGCGCGAACTGCGTCATATGATGCAATCGTTCCGGCCGACCACGCTGCAATATTTCCTCAAGCTGATCCTGCCGGCGATCGTGCCGACCATCTTCACCAGTTGGAAGGTCAACATCAGCCTGGCGATCCGCGTCGTCACCATCGCCGAACTGGTCGGCGCGGTGACCGGTATCGGACATCAATTGTCGGTGGCGCAGGAATTGTTCTCGGTCTCCGACGTGTTCGCCTGGACCATCGTGCTGGTGGCGCTGCTGTTCCTGCTCGAGGCGCTGGTGGCGCGCGTCGAGGCGCGGTTGTTGCGGTGGCGCGCATGAGTGTGACCGACAAAGGCGGTCCGCCGCCGATTGAGGTGCGGGCTTTGCGCAAAGTCTTTCGTCAGACCACATCCGGGCAATCGGTCATCGCCATCGATCGGCTCGATCTTTCCATTGCGCCGCGCGAAGTGGTGGCCATTGTCGGCCAGACCGGCTGCGGCAAGTCCACCTTTTTCGATCTTATGATCGGGCTCACCGCGCCGACCGAAGGCACGCTCACCATCGGTGACAAAAGCCCGCATGCCGACTTCGACTTTTTCCGCGGCCGCATCGCCACCGTGTTCCAGCAGGACCGGTTGCTGCCCTGGCGCTCGGCGCTCGACAACGCCAAACTGCCGCTGGAACTGATCGGCCTGCCCGAGGACGAGCAGCGCGAGCGCGCGCTGACTTGGCTCAACCGGCTCGGCTTAAGCAGCTTCACCAATGCCTTTCCGCATGAATTGTCCGGCGGCATGCGCCAGCGCGTCGCGATTGCCCGCGCCTTCGCGGTGCAGCCCGACATCATGCTGGCCGACGAAGCCTTCGGCCATCTCGACGAGGTGACCGCGGCGGAATTGCGCGACACCTTCCTGGCGCTGGCGCGCGAAAGCGGCTCGACCGCCATCCTGATCACGCATCAACTGGAAGAAGCGATCGGCGTCGGCGACCGCATCATCGTGTTCGGCAAGTCGGCGAAGCTGCTCGCCGATATTCATGTCGCGGGATGGTCGGCGAGCGATTACGGCCTATTGCGCGAGGCGATCCAGGCAACGCTGCAGAACAACGCGCCGGACGCGCGGCTTTCGCGCTAACGCGAGAAAATCGCCTTCGCCGCATCGCCGACCGCCTCCACCGACTTATCCGTATCGAGGAAGCACACGATGCGGCAGGGGCAACTTTCCAGGCCCTCGTAGCGCCAGGGGAATGCCCCGATCAGGCAGCGTTGCCCCAGCATCATTTCGATGTCGCCGCCGAGATTTTCCGCGTGCAGCAGGCCTTCCTGAAACGCCCAATTGTGGAACGGAAAAACGTCGGCCGAGACTTTCCGGCCGGATCGCTTGTGCGTGTATTCGAAGGTGCCGAAGAATTCGCCGGGCGTCTTGCCGTGCTTCTTGGTGAATTCCTCGGCGAGGTCCGGCCGCATAAAGCGGATCGATGTGTTCATGGCGTGATCGCAGGAGCCGGTATCCATCGCCCACCATTTGATCTTCTTCTTGAACATCCAGTGCAGCGTGTCGAGGTTAGGCCCCGGGTGGTAGCAGAAGTATTTCACCAGATCCTGCTGCGGCTGGCCTTCATAGTGACGGTGCCAGCCGGTGTGCAGAATGAGGATGTCGCCGTCGCGAATGTCGGCGCCCGATGACTCGATGATCTCCGGCGTGATCACCGCCCAGTCGTGCATGTGCTTGGAGATGTCAACGACGACGCCGCGATTGACCAGATAGTCGAGCGGCAGGTTCGCCATGTCGCCTTTGGGATTGTCGGTCGCATGCATGGCGCCGTCGAAATGGGTGCCGACGTGCAGCGCGGTGTCGATGCGCTGCGCCACGATGCGCACCGTCTGCAGGTTCTGCGCGTAATACATTTTGTTGCCGGCGTAGCCGACCCAGCCGGGCGTGTGCACGTTCATGACGTGGGAGAGATCGACGATCTTCATCGCGTGTTTTCCTCGGGCTTCGCTTTTTTACGCACGATCTTATCCGAATGCCGGTTCCCACTTTTCGGGACCATGCGCGAATTGATCATATCCGGCCGCGCGGCGCCAGACGCGAGACCGTTGCCGCCGCGCGCGGTTCGGTGCCATACTTTCCTCGCCAGCCACAACCGGGTTTCCCCATCCATGCCGGACGTATTTGTCGCCAAAACCTCGCAATTTCCCGACGGCGAGCGCCGCATCGTCAAGCACGGCGCGCGCGAAATCGGCGTGTTCCACTGGCAGGGGGAATTCTACGCCTATGAGAACCTCTGCCTGCACCAAGGCGGGCCGGCCTGCGAGGGCCTGCTGATGCACAAGGTTGAGGATGTGATCGGCCCCGACCGCACCTGGCACGGGCAGCGGTTTTCCGAGGACGAAATTCACTTCGTCTGTCCGTGGCACGGCTACGAATACGACCTGAAGACCGGCGAATGCGCCGCCGACCGCAGCCTGAAGCTGAAGCGCTTCGAGGTCGTCAAGCGCGGGGAGGATGTCTATGTCGTCGCAAGCTGACGCCATCGAAAAACCGAGCGACACCGAGATCCAGGCGATGCTGGCCAAGGCCGTCCGCCTTTACGCCGAGCGGGCGATGGATACCGAGATGGCGCTGCCGGCCTTTCCAGCGAGCGCGCCGATGACCGCCACTGAAGTGATGGTGACGGTGACCGCCATGCTCAAGGCGGTGAACCTGCAAGTGTTCGAGCTTGGCATGTGGCAGGCCTGGTCGGGCAAGGCATAAGGACTTAAAAAGCATGGACCTTCCGCTTTCCGATTTCCGCAACATGGCGGTCGAGGAATTCGACACGACCAAGCTCTTGGCGCACGCGGCGCAACAGGCGCAGGAGCGCGGCTACAAGAACTTCCCCATCGTCGACGTCGACTCGCATCACTACGAAAGCGAGTTGCTCGGCGAAATCCTCGACTACATGGACGATCCGGTGCTGCAACAGCTTGCGCGCAGCGCCCGGCAGGCCAACGCCAAGAGCGTCGGCATGCTGCCGGCCGGCGTCGGCTATCAGGACATGGGCGGGCGCGTGATGCGCTACGCGATGCGCGGCATGGAGAAGACGGAAGCCGGCGTGCAGCGCGACGTGTCGCTGACGCGGCGCTGGATGGACGCCATCGGTATCGACGTGGCCGTGTTGTTTCCGACCCCGATGCTGCAGCTTGGCTTACATCCGCAGGTCGAAGTCGAAGTGGCGCTGGCGCGCGCCTATAACCGCTGGCTCTGCGAGCGCGTGCTGGCGCACGAGCCGCGCATCCGTTCGATGCTCTATCTGCCGTTCAACGACGCCGACGCGGCGTTCCGCACGGTGCAGGAATTCGGCCAGGCCAAGGGCGTCGTCGGTTTCATGGTGACGTCAGCGCGCTATCGGCCGATCCATCACAATTCCTACATGAAGACCTACGCCTTGATGGAAGAGATGGGCCTGCCGCTGGCGTTCCACGCCGGCTATAACTGGAACGACCAGACCGTCGGCATGATGAACCGCTTTATTTCGGTGCACGCCCTCGGCTTCTGCTTCTACAACATGGTGCATCTGGCGAATTGGATCACCAACGGCCTTTGCGAACGCTTTCCCAAGCTGAAGGTGCTTTGGATCGAGAGCGGGCTCGCCTGGGTGCCGTTCATGATGCAGCGCTTCGACAACGAATACATGATGCGCTCGTCGGAAGCGCCGGCGCTGAAGAAATTGCCCAGCGACTATATGCGCGACATGTTCTTCTCCACGCAGCCGATGGAAATGACCGACATGGCGATGCTGGAGCAGACCTTCCGCATCATGAAAGCGGACACGCAGCTGCTGTATTCGTCCGACTACCCGCATTGGGATTTCGATCTGCCGTCGACCATCTACGACCTGCCTTTCCTCAACGAACAGGGCAAGCGCAACATTCTCGGCGGCAACGCGATGCGGCTGTTCAATCTCAAGCTGCCGGCGGAGAAAATGGCGAAAGTGGCTTAAACAAAACGGGGGCAAGGGAGGATAACGATGCGCACAGTTCTGGCTCTGATTTCCGCGCTTGTCATAGGTTCGTCCGCCGCTTCCGCGCAGGATGCCGCGGCCAATTTCCCCAATAAGCCGATCAAAATCATCGTGTCGGTTCCAGCCGGCGGCGGCGTCGACCGGGTCACGCGCATCGTCGCCGAAGGCCTGCATCAGAAACTCGGCCAGCCGGTGGTGGTGGAGAACAAGGCCGGCGCCGGCGGCAATATCGGCGCCGAGGCCGTCTTCACCGCCGACCCCGACGGCTACACGCTGCTCGCCTCGCAGCCCTCGCCGATCACGGTCAATCCGCTGCTCTATAAGAAGATCAAATTCGATCCGACCCAATTCGAGCCGGTGGCGATCATGACCGAAATCGCCAATGTGCTGCTGGTGCGTCCGGATTTTCCGGCCAAGACCGCCAAGGAATTCATCGACTACGTCAAGGCCAACCCGGGCAAGGTCAATTATGCCTCGCAGGGCATCGGCACCACCTCGCATCTGACCGCGGCGCTGTTCGAGAAGGTCACCGGCACCAAGATGGTGCACGTGCCGTTCAAAGGCACTTCGCCGGCGCTCAACGCGCTGATCGGCAGCCAGGTCGATGTCATCTTCATGGAGCTCGCCTCCGCGATCAAACTGCACGAGGCGGGCCGCGCGCATATTCTGGCGGTGGCGACCAAGAAGCGGATCGAGAACCTGCCGAATATCCCGACGCTCGACGAGGTCGGCTTGAAGGACTTCGAGTCCGGCACCTGGAACGCCATCAGCGCGCCGCCGAAGACGCCGAAGCCGATCGTGGAAAAGCTCAACAAGGCGGTTGGCGAAGTACTGCATGACCCCGCGACGCTCAAGCTGTTCGCCAAGGTCAATCTGCACGCCGCCGGCGGCTCGACGGCCGAAGCCGCCGCCTTCATCAAGGCGCAGACCACGCTCTGGGGCAACGTGATCAAGGAAGCGCACGTCCCGGCGCATTGAGATCATTCTGTTGTCCCCGCGAAAGCGGGGACCCATACTCCGCAGCAAATCGATAGGCTGCGGCATATGGGTCCCGGGCCTCGCTTCGCTCGCCCGGGACGACAGTGAAAAAATGCCGCGCCTTCTCGCATCGTCGATTCTGTCTTTCAAACAGCCTTAGCCAACGCTCCGCCGCTCCTATTCTTGGCGGCGCGGGGTACGCCGTATTCCAAATCCGCCGCTCCCGGAAAAGTACCGAGGGCGCGCGGGACGCCAAGGGGCCAGGCGCACTCAAGTTTACGCAAGTTGGCGCAAACGAAAGTGCTCGGACCCGCGGGCCTCGACGCCTCACGACATCGAGGCTTGTCGAAGTCCGTTAATGCCGCAAGTCCGCCAAACCCAAGGCGTCCCGCGCGCGGTGTTTGTAGGTTTGCTCCGCATGGCCCCCGGTGGACTGACCGTTTCAGGCGGCCCTTCTCTCGTTTCCGATTGTCGGGCGCGCCTATCCACCGCTATGGGCCCAAACCGGCGCGGCCGCCTGTGACCGGCAACCGGCGTCGATCGCCACTGGGGCCCAGCGACGCGCGGCTGGCGCGCCAGGACCATGCGGCTTGGACCGCCGGGCCTGCGCGACGCATCTCCGACGCGCAGTCATTCCCCGGCCACCGCTCCCCTTGCGGATAAACCCCGTCGAGCGATTTTAGGAATATTTGCCGGTTTAATTTATAAGATGATATCTTTACTAACTTTAAATATGAGGCGATAATCGCGCTCTTTTCCAAGGGCAATTCATGGCACGCGCGGCGCTGCGGCAACCGGTTGCGATGAGCGGCGATCTGACCGCGCGTATCATGTTCGCCGGCCGCTCATCGTCGCTATCGTCGCAAATGGTCAGCCAGGTTCGCGACGACTTGTTTGCGAAAAAGCTCAAGCCCGGCGATTTCCTCGGCACCGAAAAGGAGCTGGCGGCGCGCTTCGGCACCAGCCGCATCGTCGCGCGCGACGCGCTGCGCACGCTGGAGGCGCTCGGCATCGTCGAAATCCGCATGGGCAAAGGCGGCGGCGCCCGCATCGCGCAGGGCAACCCGCGCCTGTTCGCCGAGGCGCTCGCCGTGCAGCTCGACCTCACCGGCGTCTCCGCCGCCGAGATCATGGACGCGCAGCGCGCGATCGAAACACTGGGCGCTGAGTTGGCGGCGGAAAACGCCACGGCTGCCGATATCGCCAAGTTGCGCCGCCTACTCAAAGAGGCGGAAGCCGCCCTGCCCGATCTCGACCTGTTCACCCGCCTGTCGCGCGACTTCCATCTCGCCGTCGCCGAGGCATCGCATAACCGTGTGCTGGTGGTGCAACTCATTTCGCTCGAGCACGTCTCCTGGCCGCGCCGCAACGTCACCGCCACGGCCAAGCTCGCGCATCACATCCTCGACATCCACGGCAAGCTCACGGACCTGATCGAATTGCGCGACGGCGCTGCGGCGCGCGCGCTGATGGACGACCACGTCAAGATGATCCGCGCCCGGCGCGTCGCCGAACGCGGCAAGAAAAGAGAAGGGAATTCGTGTTGCTGAAACGAAAACCCATCTCCGTCACCCTGAGGTGCGAGCGAAGCGAGCCTCGAAGGGCGACGGCCCCGGCGCTGGAACATTCGGGCCGTCGATCCTTCGAGGGCCGCTTCGCGGCCACCTCAGGATGACGGATTTAGGTCTTCACTTGCTTGCACAAACACCGACGACAATAAGGGAGAGAAACCATGGCGAAATTCATCATCGAACCGCATTTCCGCCTGCAGGAATGGGTGGCGGAAGAAAAGGACTATTTCCGCCAGGAAGGCCTTACCTACGAATTCCGCGAGCTGATGCGCGCGACCGACGGCAAGATTCACGACAAGGGTTCGAACGGCGCCTATCAGTCGTTCGAGGAAGGCCGCAAGGCGAACGTCTCCTGCGCCTGCCACTGGACCGTCAACGTCGCGGCCTCCAACGGCCACGGCAAGATGGTCACCGACGTCTATTCGGTGACGCCGGCGGGCATCTTCGTGCCGGCCGATTCTAAGGTGAAGTCGCCGGAGGACCTCGCCGGCGTGCCGGTGTCGGTCGGCTTCCAGTCCGGCAGCCATTACGCCACCGTGCAGGCGCTCGAAGTCTATCTCAAGCCAGCGCAGATCCATCTCAACTATGCCGACGGCATGTTGTTCAAGCGCATGGAGTTGCTGCTCGACGGCAAGTCGCCGGCCTGCAGCCTGTTCGGCGGGCCCTATTACTTCGCCGAGCAGCGCGGCTTCCGCAAAGTGATCGACACCACCTTCATGATCGGCACCATGATCCACGGCGATCCCGACCCGGAAGACCTGCGCAAATTCTTCCGCGCGCTGCGCAAAGCACAGCGCGATATCGACCTGCGGCCCGAGCTCTATACGCATTATTACAAGAACGAATTCCCCGACCGCTTCCATGCCCGCATGGACACAAGGCGCTGGGGCCCGGGCGAGCGGCTGGTGTTCGAGCCCTACAGCAAGGAAGTCTACGAGGAATCCTTCGAGTGGATCGCCGCCCACGGCATCTTCGCCGAAGGCAAGATGGGCAGCGGAAAATACGAGCAGGCCACGCTCTCTTTGGGCTAACGATTCCCGCATTCGGGCCGTTGGGCCAAATTGCCGCGCCGCAAACTTAAGGTTTGCGGCGCTTTTCTTTGTCGCGGACCTCAGGCATTCTCCCACTCAAGAAAATTCCAAAGGGGAGGATACAAATGAAACGGTTACTGTTAGCGGGCGCTTGCGCGCTCGCCGTCACGTTGCTGCCGGCCGCCGCCGGCGCCCAAGGCACCATCAAGATCGGCCTGATCATGCCCTATTCCGGGCAGTTCGCCGACACCGCCGCGCAGATGGAAGGCGGCCTCAAGATGTACATGCAGCAGCACGGCGACACCGTCGCCGGCAAGAAGATCGAGATCATCCGCAAGGACGTCGGCGGCATCAACCCGCCGGTCGCCAAGCGGCTGGCGCAGGAACTGGTGACACGCGATCACGTCGACATCCTCGCCGGCTTCGCGCTGACGCCCAACGCGCTCGCCGCTTCCGACGTCTCCAAGGAGGCGAAGAAGTTCATGGTGATCATGAACGCGGCGACCGCGATCATCACGGTCAAGTCGCCTTACAGCGCGCGCGTATCGATGACGGTGCCGCAGCTCAACCAGACGCTCGGCACCTGGGCCGAGAAAAACGGCGGCGTCAAAAAAGCCTACACCATGGTGACCGACTACGGCCCGGGCCATGACGCGGAAGCCTCGTTCCAGAAGGGCTTGAAGGGGGCGGGCGGCGAAGTCGTCGGCTCGGTGCGCATGCCGGTCGCCAACCCGGATTTCTCGGCCTTCGTGCAACGCGCCAAGGACCTCAACCCGCAAGGCATCTACGTCATGATCCCCGGCGGCGCGCAGCCCGGCGCTTTCGGCAAGGCACTGGCCGAGCGCGGCATCGATCCGAAGAAGACCAAGGTGATGGGCCAACTGGAGATCGCCGACGAGCACGCGCTCAAAAGCCTGGGCGACGGCGCCATCGGAATCATCACGGCCGCGCACTACGACTACAATTTCAAGTCGAAGATGAACCAGGACTTCGTCAAGGCCTACAACGCCGCCAATCACCGCAATCCCGACTTCTTCTCGGTTGGCGGCTATGACGGCATGCACCTAATCTACGCCGCGCTGGCGAAGACCAAAGGCAACACCGACGGCGAAGCGCTGGTCGATGCTGCCAAGGGCATGAAGTGGGAAAGCCCGCGCGGCCCGATCTCGATCGACCCGGAGACCCGCGACATCGTGCAGACCGTCTATATCCAGAAGGTCGAAAAGGTCGACGGCAAGCTCGAAAACGTCGTGATCGCCAAATTTCCGGACGTGAAGGACCCGTTCAAAGCGGCGATGAAGAAATAAGCCCGTCCGCGAGCGGTTCTGCTTTTCAATGACGGCGCACGCGGCGGGCCGGATACAATCTGGCCCGCCGCTGCGCGATCCGTTACTTTGACCGCCTCTTAAAGGCGCCATCAGGCCATGCTTCCTCCCGTAGTCGGCGTGCTGTTCGACGGTTTTGCCTACGGCATGCTGCTGTTCCTGCTGTCGGTCGGGCAGTCGGTGACGCTGGGCATGATGAACTTCATCAACCTGGCGCATTGCAGCTTCGCCATGCTCGGCGGCTACGTCACCGTGACGCTGATGAGCCGCTACGGCTGGCCGTTCTTCTTGACGCTGCCGATGGCCTTTGCGGTCGCCGCCATCACCAGCATCGCCTTCGAGCGCACGCTCTACCGGCGGCTCTATCGCGCCGGCGAGCTCGATCAGGTGCTGCTGACCATCGGCATCGTGTTCATGTCGGTCGCCGCCGCGGCCTATGTGTTCGGCACCGAGCAGCACCCGCTGCAATTGCCGGCCTATTTGCACACCTCGTTCACTTTCATGGGGCTGCGCTTTGCCATCTACCGCCTCATCATGATCGCCATTGCGCTGGCGATCACCGTCGCGCTGGTCGTCGGTATCGAATACACCCGCTTCGGCGCCCAGGTGCGCGCCGCCGTCGACAACGAACGCATGGCGCGCGGGCTCGGCATCAATGTCGACCGCACCTTCGCCATCACCTTCGCGCTCGGCTCGGGGCTGGCGGGCCTGGGCGGCGCGCTGGCGGTCGAGATCGTCGGCCTCGATCCCTCCTTTGCGCTGGTTTATCTCATCTACGTGCTGATCGTGGTTTCGGTCGGCGGCCTCGGCTCGATCACCGGCTCGTTCGTGGCCGCCGCCGTGCTCGGCATCAGCGACGTCGCCGGCAAATATTACGTGCCGCAGCTTGGCGCCTTCCTCATCTATCTGGTGATGATCACGCTGCTGATGTGGCGGCCGGCCGGCCTGTTCGGGAAACGCTGATGGCGCTCACCGACACATTCCGCAAGCCGGAGCTTTACTTCCAGTCGCTCAGCCGCTGGCATGCGGCCGAGGTCGTGTTCTGGCTCGCGACTTTGCTGCCCTTCGTTCTGTTTCCGAACTACCTTTCGCTCGCCAGCCAGATCGCCATTACCGCGCTGTTTGCGCTCTCGCTCGATCTGATCCTCGGCTATGCCGGCATCGTCTCGCTCGGCCATGCCGCGTTTTTCGGGCTCGGCGCCTATACCGCCGGGCTGTTGTCGAAATACGGCTGGGGCGAGCCGTTGACCGGCCTGGTGGCGGCCTCGATCGTGGCGGCCATCGTCGGCTATGCGACCAGCTTCATCATCGCGCGCTTCCGCCATCTCGCGCTGATCATGCTGACGCTCGGCTTCGGGCTGCTGCTCGGCGAACTGGCCAACAGCGCCAGCCGGCTCACCGGCGGCGTCGACGGTTTGCAGGGCATCAACACCTGGGACCTGTTCGGCGTCTTCCACTTCGGCCTTTACGGCACCAACGCCTATGGCTACGCGCTCGCCGTGCTGTTCGTGCTGTTTTTGTTTTCGCGACGGCTGATCAATTCGCCCTTCGGTCTGGCGCTGCGCGGCATCCGCGAAAACCGACTGCGCATGCCGGCGATCGGCGCGCCGACGCGCCAGCATATCCGCACCATCTACACGATCTCCGCCGCCATGGCCGGGGTTGCCGGCGCGCTGCTGGCGCAAACCACGGAAACGGTGTCGCTCGATTCGCTGTCCTTCGACCGTTCCGCCGAATTACTGGTGATGCTGGTGCTGGGCGGCGCCGGAAGGCTTTACGGCGGGCTGGTCGGCGCCATGATCTTCATGGTGGCGCGCGACCAGTTCTCCGGCATCAATCCGCAATATTGGTATTTCTGGATCGGCCTTCTGCTGGTGGTGGTGGTGATCTTCCTGCCCAACGGCATCCTCGGCGGCCTGTCGAAGCTCGCCGCGCTTTGGAGGCAGCGGTGAACGCGCCCGCTTTATCGACGCGTGGGCTGCAGAAGAGCTTCGGCTCGCTGGTGGTCGCGCGCGACATCGAATTGAACCTGCCGGTCGGCGCCCGCTACGCGCTGATCGGGCCGAATGGCGCCGGCAAGACTACGTTGATCAATCTGATGACCGGCATGCTGGCGCCCAATGCCGGGCAGATCTTGCTTGGCGGCGACGACATCACCGCACTGGAACCGCAGGAGCGCGTGCGCCGCGGACTGGCGCGCACCTTCCAGATCAACACGCTGTTTGCCGGCCTCAATGCGCTGGAGGCGGTGACGCTGGCCGTCGCCGAGCGGCGCGGAGTGTCGCGCGAATTCTGGCGCAATATTGCCGAGTACCGCGAGGCGATCGAAGAGGCCTACGAGATATTGGTGAAGCTGCGGTTGGGCGACGACTGCTATCAGATCACGCGCGAACTGCCCTATGGCCGGCAGCGGCTGCTGGAGATCGCGCTGGCGCTCGCCACCAAGCCGAAGGTGCTGTTGCTCGACGAGCCGGCCGCCGGCGTGCCGCATGAAGAAAGCGGCGAAATCTTCGAGGTGGTGGCTGGCCTTTCCGACGATTTGACGCTGTTGTTCATCGAGCACGACATGCACGTGGTGTTCCGCTTCGCCACGCACATCATCGTGCTGGTGGGCGGGTCCGTCTTCACCGAAGGCTCGCCGGCCGAGATCGCCGCCGATCCGGGCGTGCGCGAGGTTTATTTGGGGACGCGCAAACATGGCTGACTTGCTCGCCCTCGACAAAGTCACCGCGGGCTACGGCGACGCCGTGGTGCTGCACGACATTTCGCTGACGCTGCCGGAGAACGGCAGCCTGGCGGTGCTCGGCCGCAACGGCGTCGGCAAGTCGACGCTGCTGATGACCATCATGGGCTATACGCAAATGCACGGCGGCCGTGTCGCCTGGCGCGGCGCCGATATATCGCGAAAGCCGCCGCACAGCCGCGCGTCCAACGGCATCGGCTGGGTGGCGCAGGAGCGCGAGATTTTTCCGTCGCTCTCGGTGGTGGAAAACCTCACCGTCGCCGCGCGGCCCGGCGCCTGGAATACCGAGACGGTGTTCAAGCTGTTCCCGCGGCTCAACGAGCGGCGCAACAACATGGGCAACCAGCTCTCCGGCGGCGAGCAGCAGATGCTGGCAATCGCGCGCGCGCTGATGACCAACCCGGCGCTGATGCTGCTGGACGAGCCGTTCGAGGGCTTGGCGCCGGTGATCGTCGACGAACTGACGGCGGCGATGAAGCTGATGCTGTCCGACCGCACGATGGGCATCATCCTGGTCGAGCAGCACACCGATATCGCGCTGGAATTGACCGCCGACGCCATCGTGTTGGAGCGCGGCGCGGTGGCGCACCGCGCGCCATCCGCCGAATTGGCCAAGGATCTCGCCACGCTGGAAAGGCTGGTCGGGTTGCGCGTGGCTGCGACGGCGTGAGAATGTCCAATCCGTCATCCTGAGGTGCGCGCCAAAGGCGGGCCTCGAAGGATGAACGGCCGAGGTCTTGAAGAACTTGGCCGTCGCCCTTCGAGGCTCGCTGCGCTCGCTCCTCAGGGTGACGGTGATAGGAATGAGGTAAGTCATGTCCAATCCGATGATCCCCAAAGAACGCAGCACTTATTCGGCGATCGTCGACCGCCCGCCGCTCAAGCTGCCGGGCAAGGCGCGCATCGTGTTCTGGACCATCGTCAATTACGAGGTGTGGGACATCGCCAAACCGATGGCGCGGCAACTGCTGCCGGCGCCGACCGGCGTACCGCTGATGCCGGACGTGGTGCATTGGGGCTTCCACGAATACGGCATGCGCGTCGGCTGCTGGCGCTTCCACGAATTGTTCAAGCGCCTCGGCATCAAGCCGACACTCGCCGCCAATGCGCGCATCTGCGAGGACTACCCGCGCGTCGCCGAGCAAGCGCGCGACGACGGCTGGGAGTTCATGGGCCACGCGTATGAGCAAGGCCCGATCCACAAGGAGACCGACCAGGCCGGCATGATCAACCGTACCATGGACATCATGGAGAAATTCACCGGCAAGCGGCCGGTCGGCTGGCTCGGGCCGGGGCTGACGCAGACTTTGGAGACGCCCGATCTGCTCGCTGCCGCCGGCGTCAAATATATCGGCGACTGGGTCTATGACGACGAGCCGACCGTGATCAAGACAACCGGCGGCCCCTTGGTGACACTGCCTTACACCATCGAATGCAACGACATCCCGGTGATGCTCATCCAGCACCACAACAGCGATTATTTGCTTCAGTTGGTGAAGGATCAATTCGACCGGCTCTACGCCGAGAGCGAAAAGCGCGCCAAGTTCTGCACGCTCGCCATCCATCCCTACATCTCAGGCCAGCCGCACCGCATCAAATACCTCGAAGCGATCTACGATTACGTCAACCAGCACGAGGGCGTGCTGCACTGGAACGGCGCGCAGATTCTGGAGTGGTACAAAGAAGTCGCGAAAGTCTAAACCGTCATCCTGAGGTGCCCGGCCGGAGGCCGAGCCTCGAAGGATGACGGCATACAAGAGGAAACGCTGCATGAACTTCCCCAAACCCGCCGTCGGCATGTTGCCGAACGACCGCCTCGCCTATTCGGCGATCCCCACGCGCAAAGCCCTCAAGCTGCCGAAGGGCGCGCGCATGGTGGTGTGGACCGTCACCAATGTTGAGGAATGGGACCCGACGCAGACCATGCCGCGCACGGTGTTGACGCCGCCGGCCGGGGGCTCGCCGATGCCCGACATTCCCAACTGGTGCTGGCACGAATACGGCAACCGCGTCGGCTTCTGGCGGCTCTTGCAAGTCTACGATGAGTTCAAGATTCCCGGCGTGATGAACATCAACGGCGTCGCGGTCGAGGCCTTTCCCGACATCGTCAAGGCCTGCGTCGAGCGCAAGTGGGAATTCATTGGGCATGGGTTTACCCAGCGCAACATGCAGAAGGTGGAGAACGAGCGCGCCGACGTGCGCAAATGCATCGAGGTGCTGGAAAAGGCGACCGGCACGCGCCCGCGCGGCTGGCTCGGACCGGGCCTGACCGAGACCTGGGAGACGCCCGACATTCTGGCGGAGGAAGGCTATGACTATGTCGCCGATTGGGTGCTCGACGACCAGCCGGTGTGGATGAAGACGCGCGGCAAGCCAATCCTCAACATCCCCTACACGCAGGAATGCAATGACGTCGCCATGATGCTGATCCAGCACCACAAGGCGTCGGAGTTCTACGAGCGGGCGATGGATCAGTTCGAGCAGATCTACAAGGACGCCAAGGGCTCGGCGCGGGTGATGGCGATCTCGGTTCACCCCTACATCATGGGCGCGCCGCACCGGGCCAAATATTTCCGCAAGATTTTCGAGAAGATCAGGAAGAAGAAGGACGTGCTGTTCTGGACCGGCGCGCAGATCGCGGATTGGTACAAGAAGGCGGGGCCGAAACCCTAATCCGTCATCACCGGGCCGGCGCGATAGCGCCGAGTCCCGGTGATCCCGATCACTATGGCAATGCCTGCCTAAGCGGGATGGCCGGGGCAAGCCCGGCCATGACAGAGGAGAGGAAAACGACCTCCCTGCTCTTGGTTTCGCCGCCGCGCTGGATTATCGGTTAGGCCATGGACGCTCAATTCCTCGACCGCAAAACCATCGCCGAACTGACGGCGCGGATGTATCTCGACACCGGCGCCGTCCGCTTCATGGACGACAAGCCGTTCACTTTCACCTCCGGCTGGGCGAGCCCGGTCTATAACGACTCGCGCTGGCTGATCTCGTTTCCCGACGTGCGCTCGACGCTGATGGATTTTGCCGTCAACGCCATCACGCGCGACATCGGCCGCGACCAAATCGACGCCGTGGCAGGCGGCGAGACCGCCGGCATTCCGTTTGCCGCCTGGGTCGCCGATCGGCTCAACCTGCCGATGCAATATGTGCGCAAAAAGCCGAAGGGCTTCGGCCGCGGCGCGCAGATCGAAGGTAAGCTCGATGCCGGCCAGCGTGTGCTGCTGGTCGAGGACCTTGCCACCGACGGCAAGAGTAAGGTCAACTTCATCAAGGCGCTGCGCGACGCCGGCGGCAAATGCGACCACTGCTTCGTCATTTTCTTTTACGACATCTATCCGACGGCGGCGAAAATCTTCGGCGATCTCGGCGTCACGCTGCATTGGCTGACGACGTGGAAGGACTTGCTCAGCGTCGCCAAGGCGATGAACAAGTTCGATCCCAAAATGCTGGCCGAAGTGGAGAAGTTCATCGACGACCCGGCCGGCTGGTCGAAGGCGCATGGCGGGGTGGCGGAAGCGGCGGAGTAGTTCGTCATCCTGAGGTGCGCGCCGCAGGCGCGCCTCGAAGGATGACAGCACGGGCCGTTCATCCTTCGAGGCTCGCTTCGCTCGCGCCTCAGGATGACGGATCGCGTTTCCTTTTCAACCGCGTCACGGCCAGATCGAGCGCCGAGAGAAAGCGCGAAATGTCCTGACGTGACAGCGGCGGCGGACCGCGCGTGGTGGCGCCGGCGCTGCGCAAGTCGGTGAGCAAATCGCGCGTCGCCAGCGCCATGCCGATGGAATCCTCGGTGAACGGCTTGCCGGTCGGGCCGATCACGGTCGCACCCTTGCGCACGCAACGACCGGCCAGCGGAATATCGGCGGTGATGACGATGTCGTTATCCGTGACGCGTTCGACGATCCAGTCGTCGGCAACATCGGCGCCTTCGCTCACGATCACACGCTCGATCATGTCGCTGCGCGGCACCGCCATGAACGAATTGGCGACCACTAAGACCTTGAGGCCGTAGCGCTCCGCCACGCGATAGGTTTCCGGTTTGACCGGACAAGCGTCGGCGTCGATGAAGATGCGGATGGCGGGTTGTTGAGGCTCTTCCATCGCTGCCGCCGCCGTGGTCCAATCCAGCCAAACAAAATCAGGGAGGCATCAATGGCCAAGGCACGCAAGAAAGTCCAGGCAAGGAAGCCTACAAGCCGTAAGCCGGCCGCCCGCAAGGCCCATGGGCGGCGCGCGGTGAAGGCGAAGACGGCGGCGAAGAAGCGGCGGCCGCAGAAATTCACCGTCAGCCATCATCGCGAAGAGGATTTCGACGCCGGCTTGCGCGCCTATTCGGCCTATCGCGATCTCGGGTTGGCGCCGGCGACCGGCGGCATGGTGCAGGCGCATGTCATCCGCATGACCAAGCCGTTCGAGGAAGGTGAGGTGGCGATCCCGCACTACCACGACGTCGAATTTCAGATGGTCTATGTGCTGAAGGGCTGGTTTGCGAGCGAGTTCGAAGGCCAGGGCGTGCAGACCTTCCGGACCGGCTCGTGCTGGATCCAGCCGCCCAAGATCAAGCACACCGTGCGCGGCTATTCCGACGATTGCGAATTGCTGGAGATCATCCTGCCGGCGGAGTTCGATACGGTGACGCTGGAGAAATAGGCGCGGTTAACGAGCAAGAATTGTTGCGAGTACGGAATTCTTTCCGGGCTTGCCGCCGTTCGATGCCAGCGGGCATGGCTTTCCGGTGAATTTCCAGGCCGTGTTGTTCAAAACCATCCCGCAGCGCGCCTCCTGCATGCCGCTATTGGTTTTCAGGCATGCCGTCTTGCCGAGCGCTACATGCGCGCCGGTCGAGGTGCGGCAATAGCACGTCTCGTCGCCGAAGGCCGTGCAGATGCCGGCAAGCAGGATCAGCGCGACACCGAGGCCAACGGGTGGATAACGCGGGGCCATGGCTTTCGCCTTCCGATTAGGGCGAGGACCCAAGCATACCATCGACGCTGGCGGCGTGTCGAATGATGCCGCTAACTGCAACCGAGCGGAAGGTCAGCCCGCGGCCTTGCGCGATGCTCTTCCCCACCATCTCTTGTCATGATCAAATCGACCACGCCGTGCGCGGCTATTCCGACGACTGCGAGTTGCTGGAGATCATCCTCCCGGCGGAGTGACGCTGACGAAATAACACGCCGGACGGCAAACAATGACAGACAAAGCAGACGCGATCCTGGCCCGGTTTCCCGGCCCGGTGAAACTTTGTCCGTCGCGCCGGAAATGGCTGCTGCTGCTTTTGTTCGCTGCCGTGTTGACGGCCGAGGGCGTTCACATGGTCGCGACAGCGGAGCCGCGGGGCTGGGCCGTTCTGATATTTTTCGGGGTCGGCACGATCGTTTCCATGGTCATGCTGCTGCCCGGCGCCGGCGGGCTCACGCTCGACCGAGACGGCTTCACGACCACGAGTCTGTTTCGCGCCAACCGGTCGCGTTGGCAGAACGTGACCGGCTTTCAAGCCATCTCCATCCCGTTCTCGCCCAAAGCCATGGTGGGCCTTGACGACGTTACGGCAAAGGGCAAGGCGCTCGCGGAGGTTAATACCGCGATGGCGGGCCGCAGCGGCGCGCTACCGGATACCTACGGATTTACGGTCGAAGAACTTGTGCGCCTTATGGCGCAGTGGCGCGAGCGCGCGACGCGCTGCTAGCGGCCGCGAGCGCCTCCGCGATCTGCGCCGGCGTATCGACCACCGTCACGCCGCCGGCTTCCAAGGCTTTGCGCTTTCCCGCGTAGCTGCCGGCTGAGCCGGTGACGATGGCGCCGGCATGGCCCATCTTCTTGTCGCGCGGCGCGGCGGCGCCGGCGATGAAGGCGACCGTCGGCTTTTTGACCTTGCGCGCGTAGTCCGCCGCCTCCTCTTCCATGCCGCCGCCGATCTCGCCGACGATGACGATAGCGTCGGTGCCGGCGTCTTCGTCGAGCGCGACAAGCGCGTCGCGCGTCGTGGTGCCGAGCATGGGATCGCCGCCGATGCCGATGAAGGCGGATTGGCCCAAGCCCGCACGGGTGAGATTGAGGCAGACCAGCGTGCCCAGGCTACCGCTGCGCGAGATGACGCCGACGCGGCCGGGCTTGAAAACGCTGGGCACGAAGGCCGGCATGATGCCGACGAAACATTCGCCCGGCGTCACCAGCCCGGCGGTGTTGGGGCCGATGATGCGGGTGCCGTGCTGGCCAGCCGCGGCATGCATCGCCATCACGTCCTGCGCCGGAATGTGCTCGGTCAAAACCACCAGCAATTTGACGCCGGCCTGCGCCGCCGACACCGCGGCGTCCTTGGCCGTCGGCGGCGGGATGAACATCACGGCGACGTCGCCGCCGGCCTTGGCGACGGCGTCGGCTGTCGAGGCAAAGATCGGCACGCCGACATGCGTCTCACCGGCGCGCTTGGGATTGACGCCGGCAACCACGTTGCTGCCGTAGGCGATCATCTTCTCGGTCCAGAACGTGCCCTGCTTGCCGGTGATGCCGAGCACGATGACGCGGTCTTTTTTGCGGACGATCATTGCGCGGCCTGCACTGCCGCTTTGATGGCGTCTTCCATGAAATCATAGGGCTCGATGCCGAGTTGCGAGCGCACCAGCGCCACCGCCTCGCCCTCGCCGGTGCCGTGGATGGAGAAGAACACCGGCACTTTCGGCTTCAATTTAGCCCAAGCCTTCACCACGCCGTCGGCCATCACGTCGGTGCGGGCGAAGGCGCCGCAGAAATTGATCACCAGGCTTTTCACGCCGGGATTGGACAGCACCAGATCGAGCGCGATCTCGGATTTGGTATAGGCCTCGCCGCCGATCTCCAGGAAGTTCGCCGGCTTGCCGCCGAAATGACTGATCACGTCCATGGTGGTCATGGTCAGCCCGGCGCCGTTCGCCAGCACGCCAACATTGCCGTCGAGCTGGATGAATTTGAGCCCGGCCTGGTGCGCGCGGCTTTCAAGCTCGGTCATGGCGCCGAGCGAGCCGGAACCGGCGATCTCCGGCTGGCGGTAAACCGAGGAATCGTCGAGCACGAATTTGCAGTCGAGCGCCACCACGCGGCCGTCGGCGAGCAGCGCCAGCGGATTGATCTCCAGCAGTTCGGCGTCGCGCGCGCGGTAGGCCGCGTGCAGTCTGTCGAGGATCTCCGCGATCTGCGCTTGCGCCGCGCCGAGGTCGAGGCCGGCCAGCATGGCGGCGATATCACGCGCGCGCGGCGCGCTATTTACGTCGACCGGCAGCCGGCGGATCGCGTCCGGTTTCTCGGCGGCGATCTCCTCGATATCCATGCCGCCCTCGGTGGAGAACAAGATCAGCGGCTTGCGCGCTTTTGTGTCGTGCAGCACGGCGGCGTAGAACTCGCGCGCGATCTTGGCCTGCTCCTCGACCAGCAGCCGCTCGACCGTGTAGTCGCCGATGCGCATGCCGAGGATTTGCCCGGCCACCTGCTCGGCTTCCTGCGGCGTATTGGCGAGCTTGATGCCGCCCGCCTTGCCGCGCTTCCCCGTCGGCACCTGCGCCTTGACCACGCAAGGGCCGATCTCCGCCGCGGCTTTCCCCGCCTCCGCCGCGCTGGTGCATAGAATGCCGCGCGGCACCGCGATGCCGGCGGGCCCAAGGATCAGCGATTTGGCGGCGTGTTCTTCGAAGTTCATTGAGTTTCCTTTTTGTCGTCCCCGCGAAAGCGGGGACCCATACGCCGTGTCCTATCGAGGGACTGCGGCGTATGGGTCCCGGGCCTCGCGCTGCGCGCTCGCCCGGGACGACAGGATTTTATTTCCCGTACTTCTTCCAATAGGCGCCGAACAGCTGCTCTTCGCCAGGCTTGTCTTCGGGGATGGTGGTGACGAGGTGGGTGATGTTGATGAAGTTCGTATAGTTCAAGTTGTCGGTGATGGAGTTGCCGCCCCAGGTGCCGCACCCCATGCTGAGCGTGAAGTTGAGCCCGTTGTCGAAGCCGCCGCCGTTGCCGAAGGTATGCGCCTGATTGATCAGCACGCGCACCACGTCGGAGCGTTCGGCCAGTATGCGGCCGCGTTCCATCTTCTTGGTGTGCAGGCCGACCGAGTGGCCGCGGCCCTGGTAGCGCAGGATGGCGTCGGCGCGCGCGATTGCCGCGTCGAAATCCTTGGCGCGGTAGATGGCGAGCGCCAGCGACAGCTTCTCCCCCGAGAACGGAAAGTCGCGGCCGATACCGGTTTCCTCGACCATGAAGAACTTCTTTCCCTCGGCCGCAGCCGGCAGGCCGCAGCCGCGCGCGAACACGTCGGCATCGCGCGCGATCAGCGTGCGCGAGAGCTTGCCATCCGGCCACAGCGCGCGCTGGATTTTCTCCTTTTCGATCGTCGAGGCGCGATAGCCGCCGGCGCGTTCGAGCGCCGCCATCATCGGCTCATAGACCGCATCGACGATGATCACCGAATTTTCCGACGAACAGGACGTCGAATTGTCGAAGATCTTGGAGGCGCAAATCTTCTGCGCGGCGTCGTCGAGGTCGGCGGTCTCGTCCACGATCACCGGCACGTTGCCGGTACCGACGCCGATCGCCGGCGTGCCGGAGGAATAGGCGCGGCGCACATTGTCCTGCGAACCGGTGGCGACCACCAGATCGGCCGCCTGCATCAGCGCCTGCGTCATATCTTTCGACGCCGGCGGCGGCAATATCTGCACGAGGTCTTCCGGCAGGCCGATCTTCTTCAATTCAGCGCGCATATAGTCGACGGTCTTGCCCGTGGTCTTCATGCCGGCGGGCGAGGACGCGATGATAATGGCGTTGCCGCCCTTGATCGCCATCATCGCCTTGTTGACCGGCGTCGCGCCGGGATTGGTCGAGGGCGTGATGGCGCAGACCACACCCACGGGCTTGGCATATTTGACGATGCCGCGCTTTTTATCCTCTTCGATGATGCCGACGGTCTTGACGCGCATGAGGTCGCGCAAGGTGCCGAAGGTCTTGCGCGTCTTCTTGATGATCTTATCCGGCACGTTGCCGAGCTTGGTGTCGGCGACCGCCAGCTCCGCCAATTCCTTGGCGTGCGCCGGGTTATAGAGCGCCCAGGCCAACGCCGTGACCGCCTCGTCGACGCGCGCCTGGTCGGCCTGCACAAATATCGCCATGGCGGCGCGCGCGCGCCGCACCAATTCGTCGACCACCGAAGTCACGTTGGCGTCCGCCGGCGGTTTAATTGCCACAGTCATCGTCGTCTGCTCCTGGACTTTCCCGATCTCAAGCGACCTTTTGCGGCCGCATATCCTCGCGCTTGATACCCGCCACAATCGTCGGCTTCTTCATGGCGTCGCGGCGGAACGGTTCGCCCAGCTCCTGGTTCAGCAGCACCTCGATGAAGGTGGTGATGCGCTTCTTCTGGTCTTCGCAGGACTGGCGCAACGCTTCCGTCAACTCAGCCGGCGTTTTGACTTGGATACCTTTCAGCCCGCAGGCCACCGCCACCTCGGCATAGCTGAGATGCGGATCGAGCTCGGTGCCGACGAAGTTATTGTCGAACCAGAGGATCGAATTACGCTTCTCGGCGCCCCACTGGTAATTGCGGAAGACAACCATGGTGACGCCCGGCCATTCCTCGCGCCCCACCGAGCTCATCTCGTTCATGGAAATGCCGAAGGCGCCGTCGCCGGCAAAGCCGACGCAAGGAACGTCCGGGTTGCCGATCTTGGCGCCAATGATCGAGGGGAAGCCGTAGCCGCAGGGCCCGAACAGGCCGGGCGCCAGATATTTCCGCCCCTGCTCGAAGGTCGGATAGGCGTTGCCGATGGCGCAATTGTTGCCGATGTCGCTTGAGATGATGGCGCCCTTCGGCAGCCCCGCCTGGATCGCGCGCCAGGCCTGTCGCGGCGACATGCGGTCGGCGTCGCGCTTGCGGGCGTCCGCGTTCCAGGTGGTGCCCGGATCGTCGTCCTCGTGATCCATGCTGGAGAGCGCCTGCAGCCAGCGCGACTTGGTCTGGTGGATCAGCGCCTTGCGTTCGGCGCGCCCGGCGTCACCGGCCGTCGGCGCAAGCTGCGCCAGGATCGATTTGGCAACCAGCTTGGCATCGCCGCAGATGCCGACGGCAACCGGTTTGGTCAGTCCGATGCGGTCGGCATTGATGTCGACCTGGATGATCTTGGCGGTCTTCGGCCAGTAGTCGATGCCGTAACCCGGCAGAGTCGAAAATGGATTGAGCCTGGTGCCGAGCGCCAGCACTACGTCGGCCTTGGCGATCAATTCCATTCCCGCCTTCGAGCCGTTATAGCCGAGCGGGCCGACCGAAAGCGGATGGCTGCCGGGGAAGCTGTCGTTGTGCTGATAGTTGTTGCAGACCGGCGCATCGAGCCTCTCGGCCAGCGCTGCACATTCGCCAATGGCGTCGGCCAGAACGACGCCTGCGCCGGACAGAATGACCGGGAATTTGGCGCTCGACAAAAGCTTCGCCGCCTCGGCCACCGCCTGGGCGCCGCCGGCCGGGCGCTCGAACTCGATGATCGCCGGCAGGGTGATGTCGATAACCTGCGTCCAGTAATCGCGCGGGATGTTGATCTGCGCCGGCGCCGACAGGCGCTTGGCTTTGGTGATGACGCGGTTCAGCACCTCCGCGGTGCGCGAGGGATCGCGCACCTCTTCCTGGTAGCAGACCATGTCGCGGAACAGAGCCATCTGCTCGACTTCCTGGAAGCCGCCCTGCCCGATGGTCTTGTTGGCGGCCTGCGGCGTCACCAGCAGCATCGGCGTGTGATTCCAGTAGGCGGTCTTGATCGGGGTCACGAAGTTGGTGATGCCCGGACCGTTCTGCGCGATCGCCATGGCCATCTTGCCGGTCGAGCGGGTGTAGCCGTCGCAGATCAGCGCCCCGTTGCACTCATGCGCGACGTCCCAGAACGTGATGCCGGCCTTGGGGAACAAATCCGAGATCGGCATGAAGGCTGAACCAATGATACCGAAGGCGTGCTCGATGCCGTGCATCTGCAGGACCTTCACAAAGGCTTCTTCCGTCGTCATCTTCATGGCTACGCCCTCTTCCGGCTTTCAATTTCGCTGTTAATGGGACTCAGTTCTTGTCTTGAAAAATTTCCGCCAGCTCGCCGGCGGCGTTGGACAGCGCGGCAAGATGCCCGCGCGCGGTTTGCACGTTCAAGCGCGCCTCCGGCCCCTGGATCGCCAGCGCGGCGAGCAGTTCGCCGTTGCGCCCGATCACCGGCACGGCCATGCAGATCACGCCGACCAGATATTCCTGGCGGTCGAACGAAACGTGTTCGCGGCGGATTTGCCGCAACTCGGCGTCGAGCTTCGTATGGTCGGTGACGGTGTGGGGTGTGAAGCGGCGCAGTTCAAGGCTCTGCAGCAAACGGCGGCGGCGCGGCGCCGCAGCCAGCGCCAGATAGAGCTTGCCGATGGCGCTGCAATGCACCGGCACGCGCGAACCGATGCTGTAGTGCAGCCGCAGCGGCCAATGTTCGGCTTCCACGCGGTCGAGATAGACCACCTCGCCGTTGAGCAAGGTGCCGATGTTGCAGGTCTCGTTGAGCGTATTGACCAGCCGCTGCAGTACGACGTGCGGCGTGTCGTTGCGCATGGAGGCCGACAAGGCGCCGAAGGCGAGTTTGGTGAGCTTGGGGCCCACGATCAGGCGGCGGCGTCCCGGTTCGCGCGTCAGATAGCCGTGGGTGACAAACCAGTCGACCAGCCGGTAGGCGGTCGCCTTCGGCAATTTGAGCGTGGCGATGATGTCGAGCACGTCGACCGGCGCCCGCGAGCCGGCGACATGTTCGAGGATGGCGAACGAGCGCGCGGTGGCGCCGAGCTTTTGCTCGCGGCCGCCTCTGGGTTTGGCCGTACGCGCCACGGTCTGCAGCTCGGCCACCGCCCGCCGCGCGCCGACTGGCGCGGCTTCCGCCTCTTCCAGCCTTCTATCGAGGATGACATTGCTACGCATGTTTCACCTGATCCGGTTTCAAGCAGCGGCCACGCGCTTTGCGCGCCACTGTTGCACGAAGGGAAGCAGCAACATGACAATCGTGAACGCCATAACCGTGCCGGCGATCGGACGCGTGAAGAAGACCGTCCAGTCGTTGCCGTAGCTGATCATCGAGTTCATGAAGGATTCCTCGGCCAAGGGCCCGAGGATGACGCCGAGCACCAGCGGCGCGATGGGGAATTTCAGGCGCTCGAACAGATAACCGATGACGCCGAAGCCGATCATCAGCCACAGATCGGTGACGTTGTTGCGGATCGACAGCGCACCGATGAAGCAGAGAATGAGCACGTAGGCGGAGACGATCGCTTCGGGAAAATCGAGAATCTTCACCAGCGGCCGGATAGCGAAATAGCCGAGCACGCACATCAGCAGGATGCCGAGATAGAGCGAAGCGAACACCGTGTAGACAATCGGCGCCGAGGTCGCCAACACCTGCGGCCCGGGTTGCACGCCGTGCAGCATGAAGGCGCCGAGGATGATGGCGGTGGCGCCGCTGCCGGGAATGCCGAGCGCCAACAACGGCACCAGGGCGCCGCCGACCGAGGCGGTGGCCGCCGCCTGCGGCGCCACCACGCCTTCAGCAATGCCGGTTCCCATCAGGTGGCGCCGCTTGCCGAACTGCGCCTCCAGACCGTAGCTCACGAACGAGGCGATGGTGGCGCCGGCGCCGGGCACCAGCCCGATGACATTGCCGAGCACGCTGCAACGCAGGAACACGTTCTTGAGCGACCACATTTCGGCGACGCTCGGCAGCTCGGTATGCGTGTTGCCGATCTTCTCGATCGGCTTGGTGGCAAAGCCCGTTTCCAGGCGTGAGAGCACCTCGCCGACGCCATAGGCGCCCACCATAACCACCAGAAATTCGATGCCGTCGGCCAGGATGCGCGAGCCGAACGTAAAGCGATAGGCACCGTAGGTTTCGTCGGTGCCGACGGTCGCGATCAAGAGACCGACCGACATGCTGATCAGCGCGTTGCCGAGCGCACCGCGGCCGAGCGCCACCACGCTGCTGAGGCCGAAAACCAGAATGGCGAAATATTCCGGCGAGGAGAAACGCAGCGCGAAAAGCGCAAGCGGCTGCGTGAGCAGCACCATGATGGTCGCCGACAACAGACCGCCGCCGAGCGCGGCCATCAGCGTCCAGCCGAGCGCCTTGGCCGGCTGGCCCTTGCGCGCCATGGTGTAGCCGTCCCACAGCATCGGCACGTCGATTGGCTCGCCGGGAATCCGGAACAATATGGCGGTGAAGGCGCCGCCATAGGTGCCGGACACATACATCGCCGTCAGCAGCACGATCGAGGCGGTGACGTCCATGCGGTAGGTGAACGGCAGCGCCAGCGCCACGCCCATCACCAGCGTCAGCCCGGGCAGCACACCGATCAGCAGCCCGATCACGATGCCGATGAACAGCATCAGCAGGTTAAGCGGCGTCAGACAATCGACGAAGCCGTGCCCAAGCTGCAGCAGGATGTGACTCATGATCCGCCCTCACCCGCCGAGCATGATGCGGATGAAATCGGTGAACGCGTCGAACGGCGGTGCGCCCCGCGGCAGCGATACGTAGGCGAAGCGCATGAACAGCAGCGCCGCCATGATGGTGATGATGGCGCTGGTGCCCCAGATCGCGAGATGATTGCGGTAGCGGCCGAGATACATGAAGGCCGACAAAAACAAAAAGCTCGACAGCAGGAAGCCGAGGGTGTCGACCACCACGGCGTAGACCGCGACCAGCACGATGCCGCCGACGAGCAGCCAGGGATAGGTTTTGGCCGGCGCTTCCTCTTCCTCGACCTTTTCGAGTTCGTCGGCGACGCCGTGCATTTCCGTTCCGAAACCGGCCAAGCGGCGCGCGATTTCGAACAGGCACACCACGGCCATCAGGCCGATCGCCATCTTCGGCCAGAAATCCGGCCCGAGCGCGCTCGGGCGCGGCGTATATTGGATGTCCTGCGCGTAGTGATAGAGCACCGCCGCGACGGCAAGGCCGACGACATAGGGGATCGTGGAGCGAATGACGCTTCTATCCATCATTTACTTGCTGGCCTTGATCCTGCTGCCGCTCCATTTCCGTTCGTCCCCGCGAAAACGGGGACCCAGGGCCGACAGCCCTTGCGCTCTGGGCCCTGGATTCCCGCTTGCGCGGGAATGAGCGGAATGCGGATCGGCTCGGCACGGAACTACTTCGCCGCCAACGTCTTCTTCATGTCCTCGAGCTGTTGCGCGACGAAAGCCGGCGCTTTCGATGCGTCTTCGAAGCTCTCCGGATCGGCGAGCTGCTCGTCGAGGAATTTCTTGTATTCCTCCGAGGCGGCCACCTTGGCGAGCGCGTCGGAAAGCGTCTTCACGATCTCCGGCGGCGTTCCCGAGCGCACCACGATTGAACGGAACTGCGGCAGCGCGATCTTGTAGCCGAGCTCATAGGAAGCCGGGACGTCCTTGAAGCGATCCAGGCGCTTCTCGCCGAACAGCAGGATCGGCCGCATCTGCTTGCTCTGCAGGAAGCGGCGCACGTCGCCGGACTGCTCGTAGAGCGCGTCGGCGTGACCGCCGAGGATGGAGACGTAGCGCTCGCTCGGCTTGGAGAACGGCACTTGCACCACCTTGATGTCGTTCCGCGCCAGCACGGTGAGGGAGAAATCGTCGACGCTGCCGAAGCCGAGCGTCGCCACCTTGAGTTTGCCGGGATTGGTCTTGGCGACGTTGGCGAAGTCGGTCCAGTTCTTGAAGCGGCTGTCCTCCTTCACAAAGATGAAGGACGGCACCTTCATCATCACCGCCACCGGGGTAATGTCGCTCATCTTCCAGCGCGGATTCTTACCGGCCAGCAGCGCGTGGCTGTCGGCAATGTAGATCGCCATCGAGTAGCCGTCGGCGGGCGCCGCCAGGAGCTTGGCCATGCCGGTGGCGCCGGTGCCGCCGGGTACATTGATCACCGGAATGCCCTGCTTGAGCATCGGCTCCATGAGCTTGCTGACGAGACGGGCCAACTGGTCGGCGCCGCCGCCGGGACCCCAGGGCACGATCAATTCGATCGGCCGCTGCGGATAAGGGGGCGCCTTGGCCACAACGGGGGCCGGGACTGGCTTCGCCGCTGGCGCAGGTGCCGCTGCCGGCGCGGGGGCCGCTGTTGGCGGTGTTGCCGGCGTCGCTGCTGGCGCTGCCGGCGCTGCAGCCGGTGCTTGGGTCTGAGCGTTAGTTTGAACTTGAGCCGTGCCGAACATCGCCACACTGAGGGCGACGGTCAAAAGCAATCTGCGCGTGGTCGAACGCATAGAACAACCTCCCATCGGCCGCTTGCTTTAGCGCTCGCCCGCCGCGCGGCCGTGCATGGCGAGAGCGATATCCGGCTTATGGCTGCCGGCTGGCAAAGTCTCATTCGATGAGACTGATCTTCTCAATACCCTAGCAGAGCCAGTTGCGCCTGCAACCGTAAATCTGAGCCGTTGCGTCCCGCAGTTTGAGAATTTCTGCAAAACGGTATGGCCACGCGCGCCGGTCATGCGCGGGCTTGAGCCGCGCATCCATGACGAACCGCTGTTGCGAAAATTTTGCCGACGCCTTCATGGATTGCCGGGTCTCGCCGCAGAGCCCATCATCGGGCGGCGCTTCGCGCGGACCCGTTGGCGTCGGCCCGGCAATGACGTAGTGCCGTTACCGTTGCGCCAGCGGCACGTAGGCGCGCGCGTCCGGCCCGTTGTAGAGCGTGAGCGGCCGGATCAGGATGTTGTTGTCGAGCTGCTCGAGCACCTGCACCACCCAGCCGGGCACGCGGCCGATGGCGAAGATCGGCACGAACAGATCGCGCTTGATGCCGAGCAGGTGGTAGACGACGCCGGAATAGAAATCGACGTTGACGTTGACGCCGTGGCGCGCGTAAGGCGCCATCGCCGTGACCACCGCCTGCAAGATCTCAAACCATTTCGGCTCGCCCATCTCCTTCGACAGCCGCTCGACGCCGGCGCGCATGTGGCGGGCGCGCGGATCTTCGGCGCGATAGACACGGTGGCCAAACCCGGTGATCGCCACACCGGCCTTGCGCTTGTCCTTGACGTAGCCGGCGGCGTTGGCGGCATCGCCGATCTCCTCAGCCATCTTCATGACGTCCTCGGCGGCGCCGCCATGAGCGGGCCCGGAGAGCGCGGCGATCGCCGCGGTGATGGCCGCATGCAGATTGGCCTGGGTGCCAATAACGACACGCGCCGTAAAGGACGACGCGTTGGAGCCGTGTTCGGCATGCAAGATGAGATCGCGGTCGATCAGTTGCGCGGCGTCGGCGCTGGGTTTCTTGCCGGTCAGCATCCACAGGAGATTGGCGGCATGCCCGAGCGAGCCGTCCGCCCCCACCGGTTCAAGTCCGGCGCGGATGCGCGAATGCGCGGCGACGATCATCGGCACTTGCGAGGTCAGCCGCACGCCCTTGCGCAAGGTGGCCTCTCGCGAATTATCGCCGGTCTCGGGATCGAAAGCAGCCAGGGCCGAAACCGCCGTGCGCAGCACATCCATCGGATGGCCGGACTGAATCGAACGGATAATGTCGAGTACCAGCGGCGGCAGTTTGCGCGCGGCTTTGAGTTCGGCGTCCAGGCTCGCCATCTGCTGGGCGTTCGGGAGTTCTCCGTGCATCAACAGCCAGGCGGTTTCCTCGAAGCTGGAATGCTCGGCGAGATCGTGGATCGAATAGCCGCGATAGCGCAATTCGCCGGCCTTGCCGTCGATGAAGGTGCAGGGCGAACGATCGAAATAGACGCCTGTCAGGCCGCGATAAATCTTGATCGCTTCGGTCGTTTCGGTCATTGATGGCCTCGCCTGTTTAGCGCGTTTTTCTCACACGGTGAGACGCATGGAATTCCTTGATCGGCTGTTTGATATCGCACGGCGGCGCGATCGCAAAATCGTTTTGCCGGAGGGCGAGGACGCACGCATCGTCGCCGCCGCGGTGCGGTTGAAAGCCGAGCGCATTGCGCAGCCGATTTTGCTTGGCGCGGCCGACGCCGTTGCGGCAGCCGCGCGAGAATTGAAAGTCTCACTCGAAGGGATCGAACTGGCCGACCCGCGCAAGGACGCGAGGCTGCAAAGCTACGGCGTTGTGCTTGCCGCGCTGCGGCCCTCGATGACGCCGGCCATGGCCTCGCGTTTGCTGGCAAAGCCGCTATATTTCGGCGGCATTATGGTGCGGCAAGGCGACGCCGCCGCCATGGTCGCCGGCTGCGCCAATCCGACCCGCCGGGTAATCGAGGCGGGTTTGATGACGGTCGGCCTGGCTGACGGTATCGCACTGCCATCGAGCTATTTTCTGATGGTGGCGCCAAATTTCCTCGGGCAAGGGCCGCGCGCCTTCGTCTTCGCCGACTGCGCGGTCAACGCCGATCCAAACGCGGCGGAACTCGCCGACATCGCGCTCGCCTCGGCGCGCAGCGCGAAAGCGCTGCTTGGCGAAGAGCCGCGCGTGGCCATGTTGTCGTTCTCGACCAAAGGCAGCGCGCAACACGCGCGCGTCGATAAGGTGCGGCGGGCACTTGCGCTTGCGCGCGAGCGCGCGCCCGCGCTGGCCATCGACGGCGAACTGCAAGCCGACGCCGCGCTGGTGCCGGAGGTCGCACGCAAGAAGGTGAAAGACGACAGCACGGTTGCCGGCCGCGCCAATGTGCTGATATTTCCCGATCTCGATGCCGGCAATATCGGCTACAAGCTCACGCAGTGGCTGGGCGGCGCGCAGGCAATCGGGCCGTTCCTGCAAGGCTTCGCCAAATCGGTCAGCGACCTGTCGCGCGGCGCCAGCGTCGATGACATCGTCACCACCTGCGCGGTGGTCGCGGCGGCGGACTAAGTTTTTCTGTCGTCCCGATTTAATCTCAATGCTTCCATTCCGGCGGCGGCACCGGGGTCCAACTGCGCTTAAGCGCGAGGTCCTCGGTAATGGCGTTGGCGGCGATATAGCCGGGAGCGCCGTTGACGCCGCCGCCATTGCCCGACGACGACCCGCACAGATAAAGCCCCTCCACCGGCGTGCGCGAGCCGGGCATCGCCGGATGCGGCCGGTTGATGCCGAGCTGGTCGGGGATGTAGGCGCCCATACGCACGGCGCCGCGATGCATGTTGATATTGAACCGCTCGATATCGAGCGGGGTGAACAGCGTCGAGCCGATGACGTTATTGTCGTCGAGATTGGAGGCGTATTCACGCCAGGTGGTGAGCAGCCGCGCGGCGTAGTCGGCGCGATGTCGCTCCCAGCCTTGCGCGCCCTCCTCGACTTCGTAAGGCGCAAACGGCCACCAGAAGGCGGCGTGCTTGCCCGGCGGCGCGTAGCTCGGATCGAACTGGCTGTTGCAGGCGCCGTTACCGTGCAGCACGCGCGGAAACTTCTTCGCCGCGCAATCGGCGAAGGTGCTCGCCACGTCGTCGATATTGTTCATGCCGAAAAAGACATTGTAGGCGCGCGCCATGTCGGGATCGAAGGCGGCGGCGCGGTACTGCGGCGCGTTTTTCAGCGCGAGGTGCAAGGTGACCAGGCTGTGGCTGCCCCAATGCCAATTCTTCGCCTTGTCACGCACCGGCTCGGGGAACAGCTCCTCGCCGGTCATCGACACGGTGCTGGGAAAATCGATGGCGCTGGCGACGAATTTATCGCCGGCGATGGCGCGGCCATCGGCGAGCTTGACGCCGGTGGCGCGGCCATTTTTGACCGTGATCTCCTTGACGTCGGCGCCGGTGATGATTTCGCCGCCGCCGGCTTCGACCACGCGGGCGAGCGCCTGCACCAGCGTGACCGAGCCGCCGGCCGGCAGGCCGAGGCTGGCGATATTGGAAAATAGCCCGGGAAACACGATGCCGGAGCCGGGCACGTTTTCGGTGGTGATGACGTGCATCAGCGAGGTGAACAGCGTGCGAATGCGCTCGTCGACGAAATGCTTGCGCACCACGCTGAACAGATCGTGCTGGGCGTGCGAGAGTAATTCCTTGGCCATCGGCCCGCTCAGGCGGTCGAGCAGTTGCTCGCGCGGCAGCGGCGCGTTGTACATCAGCGACACCAAGAGCGGGCGCATCTTGATGCAGTAGGTGTGCCAGAGCGCACGGAAACTTTCCGCGTCCTGTTTGGAAAAGCGCGCGAGCGAGGCGCAGGTCCTGTCGATGTCCCTGTGCACCACGACGCAGGTGCCGTCGCGGAACGCCGCGCCCTGCTGCACCGGCGGCTCGATATAGGAAAAACCAAATCGATAAAGCTCGAGGTCGGCGATCAGCGGGCAATATTGAATGCCGATGAAAAAGCTGGAATGCAGATTGAGGCGGAAGCCGGGAAGTTTTTCGCTGTCGGTTGAGGTGCCGCCACCGAGGCGGTCGTTGCGTTCCAGCACCGCGATGCGCAAACCGGCCCGCGCGAGATAAGCCGCGAGCGTCAGACCGTTGTGACCGGCGCCGATCACGACTCCGTCGAAACTCGCCATGCAATCCCCCGGCCGGTACCCAAGACAGTGCGAAAGCTAATCCATTCCCGCACGGGCAACAATGTTGGGCAGCGCGACCCCAATTGCTTTCCGAAAACAATTGGCGCTAGCCTTGCGCGCCTTTCGTTTGCAACCGTACCGGCCGCAACCGTTCGCCAATCTCAAAGCGCCGGCGCGATAACCGCTCGCGAGGAAACCATGTTCAAGACCTCCATCGACCGGCGCAGCATTCTGACCGGAACGACCGCGTTCGGTGCCGCAAGTCTGTTGCCGCGGCGCGTGCTGGCGCAAGCCACAGCGCCGGCAGCCCGTCCTGGCGCCTCGCTGCCTGCACGCGGCGAATTCGTCGTGCGCGGTGCCTATGTCCTATCGATGGATGACAAGATCGGCGATCTGGAAAGCGGCGACGTGCACGTACGCGACGGCACGATCATCGCGGTGGGCGAGGACATCGAAGCGCCGAACGCGCAAGAGATCGACGGCGAGGGCATGATCTGCATGCCCGGTCTTATCGATACGCACTGGCACCACTGGACAAGCGTATTGCGCCCGCTGATGCGGCAGGGCGATCCGAAGCTGACTTATTTTCCGGTGACCGCGGCCTGCGGCGTCGTCTACACGCCCGAGGACAGCTATCGCAGCGTGCGGCTCGGAACCATGCAGGCGCTCGCCGCCGGCGTCACCACCACGCAGAATTGGGCGCACAATGTGCGCAGCCCTGCGCATGCCGACGCCGAGATGGGCGCGATGCGCGATGCCGGCATCCGCGGCCGCTTTGCCTACGGCAACCCGGTGCGCAATCCGAACGACAAGACGATGGACCTCGACGATCTGGCGCGCGCCAAGCGCGACTGGGTCGGCAAAGACGGCATGCTGACGCTCGGAATCTGCTCACGCAGCGTGGACGGCGCCAATGCCAGGACCCGCGGCGGCATCACTACCGAGATGGCGAAGAAGGAATGGGGCGTGGCGCGCGAGCTCGGACTGCCGATCACGCTGCACACCTCCGGCACCGGCGCCATCAAGATCCTCGACGAGGCCGGCCTGCTCGGCCCCGACCTGCAGCTCGTGCATCCGCTTAACACCAGCGAGGAAGACCGCGCGGCGCTGGCCAAGCACGGCGTGAGCTATTCGACGTCGCCGATCGGCGAAGCGCGCCGCACCGGCGAGACCCAACTCGCCGAGATGCTGATGGCGAGCGTCAAGATGAGCCTGTCGATCGACCACACCACCACCTACGACGCCGACATTTTCATGCAAATGCGCACGCTGTTCACGTTGAACATGCATCGAATGGGCGCGAAATTCAAACTGTCGACCAAGCGGCTGGTTGAGCTGGCGACCATCGATGGCGCGCGCGATCTCGGCTTTGCCGATCGCATCGGCTCGCTGACGCCGGGCAAACGCGCCGACCTGATCCTGGTCAGCACCACCGACATCAACATGACGCCGGTCGGCGACCCTTACGACGCGCTGGTGCAGCTGGCGCAGCCCGCGAACGTCGATACCGTCGTGGTCGACGGCCGCATCCTCCGGCGCAATGGGCGCTTTGCCGCGCTCGATGAAGACAAGGTGGTGGAGGAAGCCTCGGAAGCAGCCGACGGCCTCAAGGAGCGCGCCAAGTGGGCGTGAATGCGCGAAGAAAAATGCCCCGGCACGGGGGTGCCGGGGCAGGCTGACCGAACTCTGTCGAGGGAGGACGACGTTCGGTAACTAGGCGTTCAGCCGGTTGAGCGCGGCGCGATTGCGCAACACGATACGGCGCGAGGTCGGCACCGCGATGGCCGCGTTGTTTTCCAGCTGCGTGAGCGTGCGCGAGACGGTTTCGATGGTGAGGCCGAGATAGTCGGCAATATCCTGGCGCGACATCGGCAAGTCGACCTCATCGCTGCCGGACCCGCGCGTCGCCATTTCCAGCAAGAAGCCGGCCACCCGTTCCTGCGCGGTCTTGATCAGCAGCAAGATATGCTCCTGCACGCGCTGCAATTCGCCGGCCGTCATGGTCCACAGTTCGCGCGCGACCCCACTGTCATGCGACGCCAAGTTGACCAGCGCGCTGCGCTTGAACACCAGCACCTTGGAATCGGCAATCGCCTCGGCGGAAAACGTATGCACGTCGCCGACCTCGAGGCCGAACACGTCGCCCGGCAGATAGAAGGCACCGATCTGACGGCGGCCGTCGTTGAGCACTTTGTAGGTGCGCACGCTGCCGCTGGCGACCTTGTAGAGATACTCGGCCGGCTCGTTCTCGCCGTAGATCTCGGTATTGCGCGCAAACGGCATCGGCGCGCCCATCAATTCGATCGAGCCCTTGAGGGCGAGCGAACCGACCGGCAGCGCTGAGCGCGCGGCGGGCTGCTGCGAAGATTTGCGGCTGACCATCGTCTGGCTGAGCATGACCCTGTTCCTCGATGCGGAATTCGATGGTCATTGGATAGCTCTGGAACCCGGGCGCCGAAATTCAGATAATCTCCATAGGGGATTTCCCGGAGGTGACCGGGACGACTTTCGTTGGCAGCTTCTTTTTTCCAGCCGGATAAATGTCAGAAACTATTGAAATATCAGGACATTCTGTACCGATCGAGCGCGGCTGGATCTTGCGTTATGGCGTCGCCCCGACCTGCGTGGCGCTGGCGCTCGCGGCCCGCGCCCTGCTGGCGCCGACGCTGCATGGCAACTCGATTTTCCTGTATTTCATGCTGCCGATCCTGGTCTCTGCCGGAATCGGCGGCCTTGGGCCCGGCGTGCTGGCAACGGCGCTGAGCATCGTCGCCGCCTATTTCCTCGTTTCAGGCGCGCCGGTTTTGTCGAGCGCGTTCGTGATCAACGGCATCGGCTTTGCGCTGATCGGTCTCGGCATGTCCTGGGGCGGCGAACTGCTGCACCGCAGCCGCCGACGCGCCAACATGCTGACGCACGACGCGCGTGCGCGCGAAGCGCATCTGCAATCGATCCTCGACACCGTGCCGGAGGCGATGATCGTCATCGACGAGCGCGGCGTCATGCAATCGTTCAGCAGTGCCGCCGAGCGGCTGTTCGGCTACACGCCGGCCGAAGCGCTCGGCCAAAACGTCAAGACGCTGATGCCGGCGCCCTACCGTGAAAATCATGACTCCTATCTCAATCGCTACAAGAACACCGGCGAGCGCCGCATCATCGGCATCGGCCGCGTGGTGGTCGGCCAGCGCAAGGACGGCTCGACTTTTCCGATGGAGCTTGCGGTCGGCGAAATGAGATCGGCCGAGCGGCGGTTTTTCACCGGCTTCATCCGCGACCTGACCGAGCGGCAGCAAACCGAAGCGCGGCTGCAGGAACTGCAGTCCGAGCTCGTGCATATTTCCCGGCTCACCGCCATGGGCGAGATGGCTTCGACGCTCGCGCACGAGCTCAATCAGCCATTATCAGCCATCAACAATTATCTGAAGGGCTCGCGGCGGCTGCTGGAAGGCGCCGACGACGAGCGCTCGGCGGTCATGCGCGACGCGCTGGACAAGGCCGCCGACCAGGCGATGCGCGCCGGCCAGATCATCCGGCGCCTGCGCGATTTCGTTTCGCGCGGCGAAAGCGAGCGCCGGGTGGAAAGCATCACCAAGCTGGTGGAGGAAGCCAGCGCCTTGGCGCTGGTCGGCGTCAAGGACCGCGGCATCCGCGTCAGTTTCCAGTTCGATCCGGCGGCCGATCTGGTGCTCGCCGACCGCGTGCAGATCCAGCAGGTTCTGCTCAATTTGATCCGGAACGCCATGGACGCCATGGAGGAATCGCAGGTGCGCGAGCTCACGGTGGCGATCGCCGGCGACGGCGATCATCAAGTGCGCATCAGCGTAACCGACACCGGCTCGGGCATTTCGCCCGATATCGCCGAGCAATTATTCCAGCCGTTCATCACCACCAAGCGTCAGGGCATGGGGGTCGGCCTGTCGATTTCGCGCGCCATCGTCGAGGCGCATAACGGACGCATCTGGGTGGAGCCCAACCCGGCCGGCGGCACGATCTTCCATTTCACGCTGGCGACCGTGGACGAAGGGGACGTCGACGATGCAGCCTGAACCGGACATCTTTGTGATCGACGACGACGACGCCGTGCGGCAATCGCTCGAATTCCTGTTGCGCACCGCCCAAATGAACGTGCGCAGTTTTAAGTCGGCCAAGGCGTTTCTTGAGGTCCTGCCGGAAATATCATCGGGCTGCATCATCACCGACGTGCGCATGCCGGACATCAGCGGCATCGATCTGCTGCGCAAGGTCAAGGAGCGCAACCTCGAGATTCCGGTGATCGTCGTCACCGGCCACGGTGACATTGCGCTGGCGGTGGAAGCGATGAAGATCGGCGCCGTCGATTTTCTGGAAAAACCGTTCGACGACGACCAATTGATCGCCGCAGTACGCGCGGCGCTCAGCAAGACCGCCGACACCGGCGCGCGCAACGCCGAACTGGCGCAGGTACATGAAAAACTCGCCGCGCTGTCGAACCGTGAGCGCGAGGTGCTGGACGGCCTGGTGGCGGGCAAGGCCAACAAGGTCATTGCCTTCGATCTCGGTATCAGCCCGCGCACCGTCGAGATCTACCGCGCCAATCTGATGACCAAGATGGAGGCCAACAGCCTGTCCGATCTGGTGCGCATGGCGATGACGGCGGGCATCCTGGAACACCCCGGCAAGCCGGGGCGCTGACGGGACTTGCCAATCCTCGATCGTGATGATCGAGTCCGCGCGCGAAGTTTTGGCAATGCATGACGGGGACAACCATGGCATCCGGCTATCGGCTAGTGAGTTATACGGTCGGCGGCGGCGCACCTAAGGCCGGCGTTTTGGTCGGCGAACGGGTGGTGCCGGCGGCCTCGCTGCTGCCGGGCCTCAGTGTCGACAGCACGTCGGTGCTCGGACTGCTGCGCGCCTGGGATGCGGTACACCCGCTTCTGCACGCCGCCGCGCGTAACCTGCAACCGAACGATGGCGTTGCCTTGAGCGCCGCCAAGCTGCTGGCGCCGATCCTTTACCCCGGCGCGCTATTCTGCGCCGGCGCGAATTACTGGGATCATCTCGAGGAAATGGCCGAGATCGCCAAGCAAGCCACCGGAAAAGCGCCGTCGATGACCAAGGCCAAAGATCCGTACTTCTTCATGAAGACTTGCGCCGGCTCCATCATCGGCCCCGATACGCCGGCACGACTGCCGCCCTTCTCAAAGCAGATCGACTGGGAGGCCGAGCTGGGGGTGGTCATCGGCAAAGCCGCCCGCAACGTGTCCGAGGCAAATGCCTTCGACGTGGTCGCCGGCTATCTGATCGTCAACGATCTGTCGGCGCGCGATCTGATGAAGCGCGAGGGTTCGCCTTTCGGCATGGATTGGGTCGGGCAGAAATGTTTCGAGGATGCCGCGCCGATGGGGCCGTGGTTCACCCCCGCCGCCTATATCACCGATCCCAACGACATGGACGTCAAGCTCTGGGTCAACGGCGTGCTCAAGCAGAATTCCAACACAAGCCGTCTGGTGCATGGCATTGCCGACCAGATCGCCTATTTGAGCCAGCATTTCACCCTGCAACCGGGCGACGTGATCGCCACCGGTACGCCGGCGGGCGTCGGCATGCCGCGCGGCGAGTTCCTCAAAGTGGGCGACGAGGTGCGCATCGAAATCGACGGCTGCGGGACGCTCACGAACACGATGGTGGCCGGTTAGCGTCGGGTGTCTCACATCGTGAGCCGAACCGCCCTGACTCGTGGATGACAAGCGGGCGATTTTCCGTTAAAAATCAACGCACGAACGGCTCATGAGAAGCCGATCCAAAGGGAGGATTGCAATGTCATTGCACAAGCTGGCCAAGGGTCTCGCCCTGGCTGCCGTGTTCGCGCTCAGCGTGGGAAGCGCGCGCGCCGAGACCATCACGCTCAAATTGTCCCACTTCGTCCCACCGGTCCACGCCTTCCATAAATGGGTCGTGAAATGGACGCAGAAGATCGAGCAGGAATCGGGCGGACGGCTGAAATTCGAAATCTATCCGAACGGCCAACTGGTCGGCCCGCCGAACCGTCAGTTCGACGCGGCGCGTAACGGCATCACCGACATCGCTTTCTGCCTGCACGGCGTGACGCCCGGCCGCTACCCGATGACCGAGCTCGCCAACCTGCCGTTCACCTGGCCGTCCGACGGCGTCAATCTGCCGGAGATGGCCAAGCGCATGACCGAGCTGGCGCCGAAATACCTCGCCGCCGAACACAAGGGCCTGCACATTTTGTTCATGGTGATGGCCAATCCGATCGTGGTCTGGTCGAAGGAGCCGATCAACTCGGTGGCGGACTTCAAGGGCAAGAAAATCCGCTACGCCTCGATCACCAACAAGCAATTGCTCGAGGCGATGGGCGCGGTGCCGATGCTGATCCCGCCTCCGGAATCGCAAGACGCGCTCGCCAAGGGCATCGCGCAAGGCGCCACCTTCCCCTACGAAGCCGGCTTTGCCTACAAGCTCAACACGGTCGCGCCCTACACCATCGAGCCGCCGCTGGCGTCGGCCACCTTCGCGTTGGTGATGAACCCGGCCAAATACAATTCGCTGCCGCCGGATCTGCGCGCGATCCTCGACAAGGAAGCCGGCGTCGCCGGCGCCATGAGCTTTGCCAAGGAGTGGCAGGACTTCGAGCACTTCGCCCGCGGCTTCTTCGTCAAAAAAGGGCTGAAGATCATCACCCTGCCGCCGGCAGAGGTCGCCAAGATGCATGCGCTGGCAAAGCCCATCATCGAGAACGCTCTCGCGGCGCAGGAAAAGGCCGGTCACAAGGCGCGCGAGTTCTTCGCAGCCTACACCAAGTGAGCGCCTGAGCGGCGTGCCGCGTTCGACGCGGCACGTCAGCCCGCCCAATACGCGCCCGATGCCGCGGCATCGGACGCGCTTGGGCTTTGCCGGTGACCGACGATGAATCGCTATAAGATCCACGCGCTCCTGGAAAAGCTCCGCCTCGCCCAGTTGCGACTGGCATCGCTGGCGCTCATCGTGATGATGAGCGTCACGCTGTTCGACGTCTTCCTGCGTTACGTTTTCAACCGCCCGATCCGCGGTTCCTACGATCTGGTCGAGACCATGCTGGCGGTGTTCGTGTTCCACGGCATGTCGACCGCCTTCCTGCAACGGCGGCATATCGTCATCGATCTGATCGACTCCTTCGTCCATCGCTACGTGGTGATCGCACTGATCCGCATCTCCGACGTGTTGACTGTCCTGACCGTCGCCTTGTTCGCCTACGCCATGATCAAGCCGGCGATGCAGTCCTACAGTTATGGCGAGCTCAAAATGGAGCTGCAGATTCCGATCTGGTATCTGTGGGCCGTGGCGCTCCTCGGCATAGCCGGCGCTATCCTGTGCGCGATCGGCACGCTGATCGCGCCGGCCGATCCGCACCACGATAACGAGCCGGTCTGATGGGCGCGCAAGTCATCGGCGCCATCGGTGTGTTCGCGCTATTCGCGATGCTGTTTTTCCGCGTCCCGGTGTGGATCGCGCTGACGCTGGTCGGCTTCATCGGCAATTCGATCATGAACGGCGTGGCGCCGACCTTCGCGCTCGCCGGCACGGTGCCGTTCGATACCGGCGCCAGCTACAATTTGTCGGTGCTGCCGCTGTTCATCCTGATGGGCGAGGTCACCTCGGTCACCGGGCTGTCGTCCGATCTGTTCAAGGCGGCGCGGGTGGCGCTGGCCGGCATGCGCGGCGGGCTGGCGATCGGCGCGCTGGCGGCGTCCGCCTGCTTCGGCGCGGTCTGCGGCTCTTCGCTGGCGACCGCGGCGACCATGACGCGCATTGCGCTGCCCGACATGCGCGAGGCCGGCTACGATCCGGGGCTCGCGTCGGGCGCGCTCGCCGCCGGCGGCAGCCTCGGTATTCTCATTCCGCCGTCGATCATCCTGGTGATCTATGCGGCGATTTCGGAGCAGTCGGTGCCGCGGCTGTTCGCCGCCGGCCTGTTGCCCGGCCTGCTGCTGACTGTGCTTTACATGACGGTGGTGGTGATCGTGGTGTCGCTGCGCAAGCATTATGCGCCGCCCGGCGGCAGCGCGACCCTGCGCGAGCGGCTGGCGGCCATGAAGGGCCCCTGGCAATTCCTGACGCTGTTCGTCGTCACCATCGGCGGCATCTATGCCGGCGTGTTCAGCCCGACCGAAGCCGCCTCGATCGGCGCCTTCGGCGCCATCGTGCTCGGCGTAGTGGGACGCCGGCTCACATTTGCCGCGCTGCTGGGCGCGATCGAAAACACGGTCGCCACCTGCGGCATCCTGTTCGTGATTATTTTCGGCGCCAACCTGTTCTCGTTCTTCATCGTGCAAACGCAGCTTCCCGCCTTGCTGGCCGAAGGCGCGCACGCGGCCAACCTGTCGGGCCCGGCGGTGATGACGCTGATCGTCATCGCCTACATCATCTTCGGCTGCTTTCTCGAGGCGATCGGCATGCTGCTGATCACGGTGCCGGTGTTCCTGCCGCTGGCGATGCAGTTCGGCTACGATCCGGTCTGGTTCGGCATCATCGTCGTCATCGTCGTCGAGGTCGGACTGATCCATCCACCGGTCGGCCTCAATCTGTTCGTGATCCAGGCGCACGCGCCGGACATCAAGATCACCAGCATCTACCGCGGCATCGTGCCGTTCTTGTTCGCGCCGCTGCTGCTGATCATCCTAATGTTCTGGTTCCCACAGATCGCGCTGTGGCTGCCGAAGCTGTTTTATGGGTGAGGATGCGTCTGCGGCACCGTCATTGCCGCGTCATGGCCGGGCTTGTCCCGACCATCCCGCTCAGGAAGGCAAAGCGGTGCCCTCCCAAGCGAGGTCACCGGGACATGCCCGGTGACGACAAAATCACTTCATCATCTCTTCCGGCGGTCCCGGACCCCACAGATTGGATGCGGAGGGGTCCTTCGCCCACACCTTCGGGCGCTGCGGGTTGTCGCGATGCCAGGGGCGCGGCGCGAAGTAACCGAGCTCCTCGTCCTGCATCTGATCGAGTTCGGCAAACAATTCGGTGATCAGGCCGTTGGGGCTGCGGTGATAGGCGAAAAGATTGTGCCCGATGCCATGGCGGCCGGGGCCCCACAGCGTCTTGTAGCCGTTGAGGCTGAGAAAATCGCAAGCCTCCTGCAACTGACCCCAGCTTCTAACCTCGAATGCGGTGTGGAAGTGCCGGTTTGAACCGGTGCCCATCAGGTTGATGGTGTGGTGGTCGGGCCCGCAGCGCAAGAACACGAAGAAGTCCGCCATCCAGTCCGACTCGCGAAAGCCCAGCACGTTGACATAGAAGTCCGACACCTTCTTCACGTCCTCGCAGTGGAACGCGACGTGGCCGAGCTTGTGTGGCACCACGCCCTTGCCGCCGAATTTCTGGTGCGAGAAGTCGTCGCGCTTGAACACCTCGATGGTGGTGCCTTTCGGGTCCTCGAACACCAGCATGTCGGAGATCGACGGTTCCGGATCCTTCTTGCGCGCGGTCTTGACGCCTTGCGCCTGGGTTTGCTTCTCGAATTCGTTGAGGTCGTCGTTGGGCCCGATCTGGAAGCCGACGCGCGTGCATTGCGCGTTGGCGCCCTTGCGCATCACCACCGAATGATGATCGACGGTGTTGGCGAGGAACACCGCGTCCTTCTCTTTGGCGGCCAGCGTGAGGCCGAGGATGTCGGTGTAATATTCGGTCTGCTTGTCGAGATCGGGCATCTCGTAGCCGGCGTGGGCGATCTTGCGGACGCGGATCATGCGTATCTCCTTCGCGAGAGCGATTTTTTCTTCGATTTTTTCTTCAAGTTCTTTTTCGATGTCTTGCTGGATTTTGTAGCGCGCTTTTTCGTCTTGGCCGTTTTCTTTTTCGCCGCCCTGGCCGCCTTCTTGCGCTTTACCCGCGGCAACGCGCCAATCACGTCGACCATGACGGCATTGTCGTGCCCGCCAAACCCCATGGCGATGCAATGCTCGATCAATTCGGCGGCGCGGTCGAACATCGGCGTCGCCACGCCGGCACGGTCGGCCATATCGTCGATCAGTTCGAAATAGTGCGAGAAACCGATGGCATCGCCCTGCGCCGGCAGGAAGCGGCGTTGCGCCATCCAAGGCGCGCGGATGCCGAACTGGGTCGAGCCGCCGCTGCCGGACGCAATCGCCTTGATCATCAGGTCGACGTCGACGCCGGCCTTCAACGCCAGCGCCATCGCCTCACCGGTGGCGACGATATGAACGCCGACCAGCAGGTTGTTGATCAGCTTGACCTTGCTGGCGGCGCCGAAGGCGCCGAAATAATGCACGATATCGCTGATGGCGCGCGCCACTGGCTCGACCTTCTTGGCCGCGTCGGCGTCGCCGGCGAGATAGATGACCGCCTTGCGCGCCCGCACCATGCCGGGCGTGCCGCCGATCTCGCCGTCGAGAAAGATCGTGCCCTTCTTAGCCAGCGGCGCGATCTGGCGTTCTTTGTCGGGAACCAGATGCGAGCCAAGCTCGACCACGATCTGCCCAAGCCTGGCCGCATCCACCAGCCCATTCTTGCCTTGCACCACCTCATCGAGCGCCTTGGCCGACGGCAGGCAGGTGAGCACGATGTCGGCTTGCGCCGCGACTTCGGCCGGCGATTCCGCCGGGATCCCGCCGATCTGCTCGAAGTCGGTCATGGTGCTGCGGCGATAGCCGAGCACCCGGTAGCCGCTCTTGATCAGGTTTTCCGCGATCGGCAGGCCGATCTTGCCGATACCGATGAGACCGACGGTCTCCATGAGGCCTCCCTTGGCGCCATTTCCGTTTGGCGGCTGTTCTTATCGGTTTAGTCTAGTTGAAACGATGCCCTTCAGACAAATGGTCGGACCGGCCCGCATTGCGGTCGGCCCTCCCCGCGGTGTCGATCAATTCTGCCGCCTGACGCCGAGGCCGCGCATGAAGCGCTCGCGGATCTGTACCGGATCTCGGTCGGTCGCGGCAACGCCGGGCTTGTCGTCGATGCGCGCCGCGATCATGCTCGGACCGCCGTCCTTCAGCGCTTGCGCAATCAGCCGGTCGAACTCGTCTTCGTCCGCCGCCCAGGCGCTCTTGGCGATACCGGCGCCGCGCGCGATGGAAACCAGATCGGCGGTCGTCGCGCTCGCCGTCGGCTGCGCGCCGGTGATCTGGTAGATACCGTTGTCCCAGACCACGATGGTGAGATTTTTCTGCGCCAGCATGGCGACTGTAGCGAGGCAGCCGAGCTGCATCAGCAGCGAGCCGTCGCCTTCCAGCGCGACGACGTGGCGGCGTGGCTGCGCAATTGCCACGCCGAGCGCGATCGGGATCGTCAGCCCCATGCTGCCCAGCATGTAGAAATTCTGCGGGCGATTGCCCGTTGCCCACAGATCGAAATTGGAATTGCCGATGCCGCCGATCACCGCTTCCTCGTGCGTGAGCTTCGCGGTGAGCCGCTTGGTCAGCGCGTAGCGGTTCATCACTTTGGCGTTGTGCGCGTGGGTCATGTGGTTCACGCGGAGAACACTTTGCCGCCGGTCAGCAGCGGCGACAGGATGAAGGTGACGGCGGCTTGCGTCGCCAGCGCCTGCTTGATCGAGCGGTCGACGATGAATTCGAGCTCGTCGAGGCGGGTGATGGTGATGTTTTCCACGGCGAGCGAATCGAGCACCGGCCGCATGGTCTTGCACACCATGGCCTGGCCGAGATTGAATTCGCCGAGCGTGCCGCGCTCTGACACGAAGATCAGCGCCGGTATCTGGCTCGGCACCACCAGCGAGGCGAGCGCGTTGGGGATGGTGGCGAAACCCGAGGTCTGCATCAGCACGGCGCCGCGCAGTCCGCCCATCCAGGCGCCGGTGACGATGCCGAGCGCCTCCTCCTCGCGCGTGCAGGCAAAGGTAGTGAAAAAGTCGTCGGCGTGCAGCGCCGCGATCAGCGGCGTGAACACCCGGTCGGGCACATAGACCGCGAGCCTGACGTCGTTACTTTTGAGGGTTGCGAGCACGATCTCGTGCCAGCTGGCGGCTCGCGAAGAGGCGTCGTTCATTGTGTCCTTGCAACCGCGTCAGCCCGGCGTTGCCGCCGCAAGCGCAAAAGCTTACCCTGATCGTCCATCGCCGTTAATCGGAAAAATCCTTCCAGCCGGGGCTTTCCGCAGTGCACATCAAGACCATCGAGCCGATCGCGGTCAGTTTGCCGATGCGCAAGCCGGTGATCATGGCGGGCGAGGAAATCCGCCGCGCCGACAACGTGCTGGTGCGCATCGAGACCGACAACGGGCTGACCGGCTGGGGCGAAGCCGCCGCGGCGCCGGTGATGACCGGCGAGACGCTGGAGAGCATCGTCACCGCCGTGCATCACCTGGCGCCGTCGCTGCGCGGGCGTTCGGCCGCCGATATTGCCGGCGCGCTCACGGCGATGGACGGCCGCATGTACGGCAACCACGGCGCCAAGGCGGCGATCGAAATCGCGCTGCACGATCTGGCCGGAAAATCAGCCGGCAAACCGGTGCATGCCTTGCTGGGCGAGAAAAAGCGCAGCCGTCTGCCGCTGCTTGGCGTCGTTGCCGGCGGCGATTTTGATGGCGACCTGCGCGATGCCGAAAAGAAAAAAGCCGAGGGCGTTATCGCCTACAAGATCAAAGTCGGCATCGACACGCCGGAGAACGACGCCGCGCGCACGCGCGCGATCTGCAAAGTGTTAGGATCCGGCCTGCTGATTTCCGCCGACGCCAACCAGGGCTACAGCACCGAAGGCGCCATGACCTATGTACGAGCGGTCGAAGGCTGCGGCCTCGACTTCTTCGAGCAGCCGGTGGAGGCGCACGACCTCGCCGGCATGGCCGCTGTCGCCGCTGCAACGAGGATTTCCATTGGCGCCGATGAGGGTATCCATTCGCGCGACGACATCCGACGGCACCATGAGCACAAAGCAGCGCGCGGCGTCAGCCTGAAGGCGATCAAGCTCGGCGGCATCGGCGCGGTGATCGAGGCCGCGCGGCTATGCGACCGGCTCGTCATGAGCGTCAACATCTCATGCAAGACCGGCGAATCGAGCGTGGCCTGCGCGGCGGCGCTGCATATTGCGACGGTGATCCCCGCCATCGCCTGGGGTCTCACCTTGACCCATATCGCGCTCGCCGAGGACGTGACCGCGCATCCAATCCCGGCCGGCAAAGGCCACGCCGAAAGTCTCGAGCGCCCTGGCCTCGGCGTCGAAGTCGACGAGGACCGGGTGCGCTGCCACCGCGTGCACATCGCAACACGCAACGTGGCGTGAGACGAAACGATTAATCATTGCGCGAGGAACGCTGCGCCCGCTGCTTGACCCGGCATCGCCCAGTCCTTATTCAATACATCAAGCGCCGGTCCAATCTGGCAAGGCGATGGGGTTCCGCCTAAAACCGCCCTCCGGGGCTGATGACTCCTTTCATCCGAAACGCGGACGAAAGGAGCTGTGCATGAAGACCCCGATCATCCCTGCTGTTGATTTTGACCGCACCGCGTATCGAGCGCGCGCGCGTGGCCGCCCATTTGGTCTAGTCTGTCCCGGTAGGGAGCCCTGAATTCGATGGCCGCCTATCTCTGGATCGCAATCGGCAGCGCGCTCGGTGGCATGGCGCGCTATGGCTGCTCGGGCCTGGCCGCGCGCCTGATCAGCGAGACCTTTCCCTGGGGCACGCTGATCGTGAACGTGCTCGGCTCCTTCATCATCGGATTTTTCGCCACCCTCACCGGCCCGGACGGCCGGGTCTATGTCGGATCGCTGACCCGGCAGTTCGTGCTGATCGGCTTTTGCGGCGGCTACACCACGTTTTCCTCCTTCAGCCTGCAGACGCTCAATTTGATGGAGGATGGCGAGTGGCTACGCGCTTCCGCCAATATCGGCGGCTCGGTGGTGCTCTGCCTGCTCGCGGTTTGGATCGGCAGCCTGTTGGCCTCCAGCCTCAACACCATGAAGTGGATCTAACGCCATGCAGATTCCCCGCGACGCCGTACTGCTCCGCATCTACTTCGGCGAAGACGATAAGGCCGACGGTTTGCCCCTGCACGAAGCCATCGTACTGAAGGCGCGCGAACTGCATCTTGGCGGCGCGACCGTATTTCGCGGCCAGTCCGGCTTCGGGCATTCCAGCCGCATCCACACCACCAAGATTCTGCGACTGTCGCAGGATCTGCCGATCGTGGTGGAGATTGTCGATTCGACGGAGAAGATCGATGCGTTCCTTCCCGTGCTCGACCGGATGATGAGCAGCGGTCTGGTCACCATCGAGAAGGTGCAGGTTCTCCAATACGGCACCGACAAGGTGGCTGCGGGAACCTGAACGATCGAAAAGCGCCACCCACGGCATTTTTCGAAATTTCGCGGAACAAATCGCGCGGTGGCGGCTTGCGGCAATTCCCGATGATGCGCGTGACGTTCGACAGACAATTTTTCTTTCTGACAAGTTCCATTGGAACCAAACGCTCCCTGCATCGCTTGTTTTGTAAATACACAACGAGGGAGCTTACGATGCGATCAACTATGACGATTTCTGTACTTTTGGCGACGGCGGCGATGGCGCTGCCCGCCTTTGCGCAAGACAATAAGCCGGCGACGGCGACGCAGAGCACCATGGCCCCGGCGACGATGTCGCAGGCGTGGCGGGCGTCGAAACTCTTCGGCCTGGACGTCTACAACGGCCAGAAAGAAAAGGTCGGCGACATCAACGAGGTGCTGCTCGACCAGTCTGGCAAAGTGACCGGCTTCGTTATCGGCGTCGGCGGCTTTCTGGGCATGGGCGAGCACGACGTTCTGGTCGCGTTCGACCAGATCAAGTTCGTGAACGAGCCGGTGAAGGCGAACACCGCGAGCACGGCCCCGCGGCCCGGAAGCACCACCGGCGCGGCGCCGGGGTCGACCATGCCTTCGACAACGACCAGCGCCAGCAACAGCGATGCCAGCAAGTGGTATCCGGACCATGCGGTGATCCAGGCGACGAAGGATCAGCTCAAGGCCATGCCGCAGTTCAAGTACAACAGCTAATCGGCGTCAGTTATCGCCGACGTGAAAGCCCCGGCCCGCGGCCGGGGCTTTTTTTGACGGCCGTTACGGATTTAGCGAAGGGATTGGCTCGGCTAGAAGCCGACACCGATCCCATACTTGCCGCCGGAGTTGGCCCGCTGACGGGCCTGCGGCCTTTGTCGATGCGACTCTTCGGTCCGCGACGGCCGGCTGTGCTTTTCGCGCGCGCGCTTTTTCGTTGCTTCATGGGGCTCCCGGTCGGGACGATCGACGACCACCGCCGGGCAGACACGAAGTTTCTCTTTGCCGAGCTCCTTGACGAAATCATCCGTCACGGCAATGTCGGTGATCGGCTGCTCCTTGCGCTTCTTGTATTTCTTGATGGCAACTTTGGTTTCCGGCCCCAGGATGCCGTTCTGATCGCCGGAAAAGCAGCCAAGGCGCGTCAGTTCCTTCTGCGCCGACGTGACCAGCGCGGGCGTGTTTTCAGAAGGCGATGCCCCGCTTTTCTTGAGCTTGGCGGTCACTGTGTCGAGAGCCGCAACGACCAGGGGCCGCAGCCGCTCGCAGGTAAGGTCATGCGACAACCGCTGCAAATCGTCGCGTACCGCCGTGTCGTTGCCTGCGGACTTTAGATCGTTGAGCCGATCCTGTTCTTGCCGGCACGCCAATTGTCCTCTTTGCTTCCGCGATTCGGCGAGTTGTTTGCTACGGCGGGCGATATCGGCTTGCAAAGCGGCAACGCGAGGATCTGCGCCTTTCTTTTGTTTCGTGGATGCGGCGGCCTGCTTTTCACGGCGTTCGTTTTCGGCCTTGAGTTCGGCGAGGCGCGCGGCGTCTTTCTCGCGCCTTTGCTCTTCGGCGCGCCGCTGAGCGGCGATCCGCTCTTGCGCAGCGCGCAGAACGGCCTCGCGTTTTGCGCGCGCTTGTGCCTCGCGTTCCTTGGCGGCCTTATCCAGAATGTCCAAACGGTGCTGCGCGTTCACCGCCAACGGCGAATCCGGATAGCGCTCGATGAATGTTTCCAAGGCGTCGCGGTCGCTGGAATCCTTAAGTTTTCGCCATGCTCTTTTTTCGTCGCTGCTCGGCTCGGGCGGCGGCGGCTTCGCCGCCGGCTCAAGCTTCGCCACGACCGGCGGCGGGCCGGCGGCATTCAGCTTCGCCAGCTGCGCCCGCGCCAAATCCGCGTAGAATCCGTCAGGATAGGTTTCGAGGAAAACCTTCCAGGCCTTGGCCGTGCCGATCTGGGCAACCAGCGCATAGTCGCTCTTCACCTTGCTCACTTTCGGCGGCGGCGGCTTCTTCGGCGCCGGGACCAGCGAGATGTTACTGCCGCCGAGCGAGCCATAGACAAATGGCTCCTGCCGCCGACCGGTGATTTTCAACACCTCGTCGCGCACGCGGCCGAACGCCAGGCGGACGTCGAGCCCAGGAACGATCAGGTTATCCAACAGCGCGGTGGTGAAGGGGCTGTGATCGTTGTCGCCGTCTTCCGCCGTCGAACCGGCTTTGGCGGCATAGGCGATCAACGTGTTGGTGCCGGTCGGCTCGACCTGGCCGAGACCGCGGGTGGCCGAAGTCGAGCGCAAGGCCGTGTGCCGGCGCAGCCGCTTCATGGTGGCGAGGAAGGGATTGTCGCGGCAGGCATCGAGGATAATGAGACGCAGCCGCTTCGCGGTGTCGACCGATTCGACCACACGGTTGAGCGTAATGGCTTCGTCCTGCGCGTCACGATCGCTGGCCAGCTTCGCATTGACCGGCACGAGGTAGTTTATGCCGCGCACCTCGATGCCGTGCCCGGCGTAGAAGACGACGGCGATATCGGCGCCGAAGGTCGCGTCTTCAAATTTGCGGATGGCGCGCTTGAAATCCAGGTTGCCGACGTTGTTGGCTTCGACGACGGTGTCGAAGCCGGCCTTCCTGAACATCGCCGCTATCGCAGTAGCGTCTCGCTCGGGATTGGGCAGCCGCGGGGCGTGTTTATAGTTTGAATTGCCGACCACGAGAGCGACGCGCTTTTCGGCCAGGGCGACATCGACCGCGAGGGCAAAAAACAGCGCCCCCAGAACGACGGACGTCATCAATCGAAGTTTCCTGGTCACCCCGGCCCTCACCGCCAACAATCTGTAGTGAGGACGGACTTTAAACGGCGTTTCCCGCGACCGGGAACGCGGGAAATGGACGCAGTCAAAACGACCAAGCCTGCGAGAGCGCTGACAGAGGATGAATTCTTGCTGTGCGTCAATGCGCCGCGGAATGGGGCGACCGCATGAGGGCTCGCGCGATGCCCGGCCGCTCGCCCAGCCGGCTGCCGGGTGGCATCGTCCGGCGTCCGGTTTCGAGCCGCGGCGCCTTCACGATCAGCCGCGGCAAAGCCGGATGGGCGCCGAGAGGCCGCCGACAACGATGATCCAAAACAACAGTTTTTGTCCGGCATTGAATTTATAAGCCGGCGGGTGGCTGTGCATGGTGAACATGCCGCCGCCTTTCAGCAGCCGCCAAAGGCTCGCTCGATCATCTCAAGCTCTGCCAGGATTGCCGAATTGACAGAATCCACCATGCCGCGCCGGACGCATGGCGCGGGGGTTGTTGACTTCGGTCCGGCGCCGGTCTCCGATCTTGTCTCGCCCCACAAATGAAACTCACCCAGGGGTGAAATGCCGAAAAGGGAAAGCGGGAGAAAGCGATGGCAAAGTTGCGTGCAATCGAGTGCCGGGAATTCATCAAAGCCGCGGTGGAGAAAGCCGAACAGATGGGCGTGCCGGTTTCGGTCGCCGTCGTCGGCCCGGAAGGAAACCTCATCGCGCTCGAGCGCATGGACGACGCCGGCTTTGTCACGCCGGAGCTCGCTTGGGCAAAGGCCTATACGGCCGCGGCCTTCCGCTCCATGAGTCCGCGCTTTCAAGACGGCCTCCTCATCCAACAATGGTGCCGCGAACGCAACCCGCAGCTGCTGGTGAACCTGTCGGCGATGACCAACGGCAAAGTCGCGGTATCTGGTGGATGCGCCCCGGTCTTCAAAGACGATGAGATGGTCGGCGCTTACGGTGTCAGCGGGGCGACCTCGCAACAGGACGAGGCGATCGCTATTTACGCGCGCGAGAAAGCCGGATGGGCGCATCGGCCGAAGAACGACACGACTCCTCCCGACGTCAAAGCGCACATTAATGAGCTTTATGACAATGCGGGGTTAAGTCACCGGAAGCTGTAGGCCGTCAAGAAGCTGCCTGCAGGTAATCCGCGGGTGGCGGCTATCCGGCGGCCCGGCTCCTGCTCGACCAACGGGTGCGGATCGTCTCCTCGCGGTCCATGGTGTCGAGCTGTTCGTTGACGACTTTGATCGCGTCTTCCACTTCGGGCAGCAGAATTTTTTCAAGGGCCTTCGCCCGCCGCTCGGTGCGCCGGTACTCGCGCGCGAGGCGACGCAGATTGCCAACCCGCATACCGATATCAGCGGCGGTCTGTAGCAGCCGTTCGAAAGCGGCCCGGCAGGCTTTCGCTTCCGGCGAGGGATCGACCGCCGCTGGCTCCGCCGCCTGCGACGGCGGCAGAGCTTTGGCCGTCAGCATGGCGATGCCGAGAAACAGACCGCGCTCGCTTTCCGGCGGTCCAGGCGGCGCAACCATCGGATAGACCAGGAGGCCGTCGAGCCCGTGCCGCTCGACCGCAGCCGCCAGCGCGTCGGATGCCGCCTTCGACTCAGTCATCAGCCGTTGCGAGGCTTGCTGATATTCGCGCAACTGGCGCAGCATCTCGGTTGCCAGCAGCATGCGTTTCTCGTCGAGAAACTCAAAGCCCTGCCGCATCAGCTTGCGCTCGTCGACAAGCTCCAGCGCCGCGCTGCGTGTCGGGGCGACCTCACGCATCGGCCTTGGCCTTATCTTGCTGCTCAATATAGCGCGCGATCTGTGCATCCGAGAGGCGCGCCATCTCGCTCTTCGGCAGCAGGCGCAGCACCGCCCAACCGGCCGCCATGCTTTCCTCCAGCGTGCGGCGCCCGCTCTGGCGGATCAATTCGCTTTCGAAGCGGTCGGCAAAGTCGAGATATCTCAGATCGAGCGGCGTCAACCCGTCGCGCCCGACCACGCTCGCCAACACGCGCACGCGTACCGCCTTGGCGTAAGAGGCATAAAGCTGGTTGGCGAGCCCCGGGTGATCGGGATGCGAATAATCCTTGCCGATGCCTTGGTCCATCAAACGCGACAGGCTCGGCAGCACGTTGATCGGCGGGAACACGCCCTTGTGGTCGAGCGCGCGGTCGAGCACGACCTGCCCTTCGGTGATGTAGCCGGTCAGGTCCGGGATCGGATGACTGATGTCCTCGGCCGGCATGGTCAGGATCGGCAGTTGGGTGACCGTGCCCTTGGCACCGTGGATGCAGCCGGCGCGCTCGTAGATCGAGGCAAGGTCGGAGTACATGTAGCCCGGATAACCCTTGCGGCTCGGCACCTCGCCGTGGCTGGCCGAAACCTCGCGCAACGCTTCGCAGTAATTCGTCATGTCGGTCATGATCACGAGGACGTGGCGGTCCTCTTGCGATGCGAGATATTCGGCGGCAGTCAGCGCGAAGCGCGGGGTAAGCAGGCGCTGGGTCGAGGATTCGCTCGCCAGATTGAGAAACATCGTAGTGTGGGCGAGCGCGCCGGAATCCTGCATGGCGCGGCGGAAGGTTTCGGCGCTGTCATGCGATATGCCGATGCCGACGAAGACGATGGCAAAGGTGCCTTCGCCCTGCCGGCGCAAGCGCGCATTCTGGGCGATCTCAATCGCGATGCGGTCGTGCGGCATGCCGCCGCCGGAGAACAACGGCAGCTTCTGGCCGCGCACCAGGCTGTTCATCAGATCGATGGCGGTAACGCCGCTCTCGATGAAATCCTTCGGCAGATCACGCAGCGTCGGATTGAGCGGCACGCCGTCGATGCGCAGACGCCTGTGCGCCGGCACCGGCGGCCCGCCGTCGGCGGGCTGGCCGACGCCATTAAACACCCGTCCGAGCAGACCTGGACCGACGGCAAAATGCAGCGGCTCGCCGTGAAAGCGGACGCGGATGTCGTGCAGCCCGAGACCGATAGTCGATTCCAGCACTTCGACGACCATAGACTCGCGGTCCACAGCGGCGACGCGGCCGAGCTTGGGCGGCTTATCCTTGCTGAGGATTTCCACCGCCTCGTTGAGGCCGACCTCGATATTGCGCCGCAGGAACAGCAGCGGCCCGTCGATCGCGGTGGCGGTACCCTGCACCGACAGTTCAGGCCGCATGGGTCGCTGCCTTTCCCAAAGCCGCCATGGCGGTCTCGACGCTCGCGCCCAAGTCGCCGAACTTGTCCAGTTGATCCTCGCCGATCTCCTCGCCCATGCGCTGCAGGCGCCGCATAACCTCGAGCTCGGCGATTGCCTGCGGCGCGACGCCGCGCTCAAGCGCCGCCTCGGCCAGCGCGATAAAACGCAAGATGAGCTTGAGCATGGCGCTCTGCCGCTGCGGCGAGCAGTAACGGTCGACTTCGGAAAACGCCGACTGGCGCAGGAAGGATTCGTTGACCAGCTCGGCGCAGAGCAAGGTCAATTGCTGGGCCGGCGGCAGCGCATCCTTGCCGACAATGCGCGCCATGCGCTCGAGATCGGCCTGCGCTTCCAAAAGCGACAGCAAGCGTTCGCGATAGACATGCCACTCGGAATTGCCATGCTCCGCCCACCAAGCGGCAAAGCGGACCGCGTTCTCGGAATAGGATTGCAGCGGGTGAATGGCGGGATAAAAGCGCGCCTGCGCGCGTTCGCGGTCGAGGCCCCAGAAGCAGCGCACATAGCGTTTGGTGTGGCTGGTCACCGGCTCGGAAAAATCGCCGGCGGGCGGTGAGACCGCGCCGATAATGGTGAGCGAGCCTTCGGCACCGCCGAGTGTCTTCACCCGCGCCGCGCGCTCGTAGAATTCGGCAAGCCGCGAGCCGAGATAGGCCGGGTAAGCAGCTTCACCCGGCAATTCGCCGAGCCGGCCAGAGACTTCGCGCAGCGCCTCAGCCCAGCGGCTGGTCGAATCCGCCATCAGCGCGACATGAAGGCCCTGGTCGCGGAAATATTCACCGACCGTCACCGCGGTGTAGATGCTGGCTTCGCGCGCGGCCACCGGCATATTCGAGGTATTGGCGATGATGACCGTGCGCTCCATCAAGCCGCGGCCGGTGCGCGGATCGGTCAGCGAAGGAAACTCGCGCAGCACTTCCGCCATCTCATTGCCGCGCTCGCCGCAGCCGACATAGACAATAACGTCGGCGTCGCACCATTTCGCCAGCGTCTCCTGCAGCACGGTCTTGCCGGTGCCGAAGCCGCCGGGGATCGCCGCCTGGCCGCCGCGAGCGACCGGAAACAAAGTATCGAGAATGCGCTGGCCGGTAATCATCGGCTCGTCAGCGGGGAGCCGCTCGTGCACCGGCCGCGTTTGGCGGATCGCCCAACGATGCGAAAAACCAACCTCGCGCGTTGTGCCGTCGCCCGTCTTGATCGCGCACAGTTTTGCATCGGGCGCGTAGGCGCCTTCCGGCGCAATGCGCTCGACGTTGCCGCCGACGTTCGGCGGCAATAGGCATTGCTGCTTGATGCCGTCGCCGGGCAACGCGCCGAAGGGCTGGCCTGCCACTACTTTGTCGCCGGCCTTGATCAAGGGGCGGAAATTGAATTTCTGCTGAGCTTTGTGTTCGGCGGTGTCGAGCGGGCGCAGCAGCCCGTCGAAGATGCGGCCGAGCAGTCCCGGACCGAGCTCAACCGAAAGTGCCGAGCCGGTGCCATGCACCGCATCGCCGGGACGCAGGCCGGTGGTGTCCTCGTAGACCTGACCGACAAGCTCGTCGTCCTTGAGGCGGATGACTTCGCCGGGCCGCCGCTCGGCGCCGATCTCCAGCGCCTCGCCCACGCGGAAGTCGCCGGTCGCGCGCGCATAAAGCACCGGGCCGCCAATCCAACGAATTTCGGCTTCGCTCATCGCTGGCCCTCGGCGCCGATCTCATCGAGCATCAGAGCGGCGATCGAACGCAGATCGGCGAGCAGGCCACGCGGCGTGGCATCGAGCACAGCTTGATCGGCGCTGACCTTCAAACCGGCGGTCAATTCTTTGTCCACTTCAAAAGCAGCTTCGATACCGCCGCCAAGCGCAGCGGCGAAATCACGCTGTTCCTTCGCCGGCCAATCGGCCGGATGCGCCACGGTCCAGGCGCCGCGCCGCAGGCGGGCGTCGCATAATTTCGCGACACCATCGACCCACAGCCGGCGGGATTTCGGATCGCGCCAGCGTTCGCTCAGCGCATCGATCAGCAGCGGCAGGGCTTCGGTGACGGCGCGCGCGGCCTGGCGTTGCGCCTGCGCACGCTGCGCGGTTTCGACCTGCGCTTTGGCGCGCGCCAAGCGCCGCTCTCCTTCGCGGCGCAACTCCGCAATAGAGTCATGCAGACGGTTGCGCGTCGTTGCCCGCGCCTGCGCGGTTACATCGCGCGCGTCACGCTCGGCCGCTGCGATCACGGCGGCGGTCTCGTGCTGGACCTGCTGCTCGATCTCGCGTGCCAACGCGTCGGACTGCAGCGCGGGAATGAGGCTTGCTTCGCTCATGTCTCAATCCCCAGGGCGCTCCTCAGCCGCTTGGCGAGGTCGGGCAGCGGCGTGCGCAACAACATGTCGGGAATAATCGCCAGCGTCGGCGTTTCGGCGAGCAGAGCGGCTTCGAGCGCAACCGGCGCAACATGCCGCGCCAGATCGGCGGTGAGGATGACAAGGCGTGCGCGGGCACGGGCGTCAGCCAGTGCGGCGCCGACCGCATCGGGTTGGGGCACCACTGTTTCAATGCCGGTGAGCCTGAATCCGGCGGCGCTCAACTCGTCGCCGATGAAGATGGTCGCGCCCATTTCGCCGTTCATGTCAGCCGGCCCGGTTGAGGATCAGCACCGCGACGATGAGGCCGTAGATGGCGATACCTTCCGCCAAGCCGACCAGAATCAGCACGCGGCCGAGCAGTTCCGGCTTTTCGGCCAGCGCGCCGACCGCCGCGCTGCCGACCGCGGCAACCGCGTAGCCTGCCGCCAGCGTGGATAGCCCGGCGGCAACCGCCGCCGCCATCATCGCCCAGGGCGCGACGCTGCTGTCGCCTACCGTGCGCGCGGCGGTCTGCGCGACCGCCGGCGGCATCTGCAACAGCAAGATGGTCACGCCGACCGCGACGACGACGGCGAACGCCAGCAGCTGCGCCGGGATTTTCAAATTTGCTCTCATGACGTGCCCCTCAAGTTTGGCTGGTGGATGGCGGCTTCGGCGATGGCCGGCGGCGGCAGCGGTTTGAACGCCCGCCCGGCGCCGGTGAGAAAGCGGATGAAGAATTCGAACAGCAGCAAGCGCGTGGTCTGGATGCTCACCACCACGCCTTCCAGCAGGATGACTAGCAGGTTGCCGATCGCCAGCACGATCCAATAGCCGAAATGGCCGCCCGCCCCTGCCAGTTCGATGATGGCGACGGAGAGCCCGGCGTGCGCCAGCGCGAAGGCGCCGATGCGCGCGAAAGACACGGTATTGACCAGCAATCGGAGAACCTGCTCGACCAGCTCGGCGGCGGCCTGCATCAATGCCGCAAGTCTTCCTTCGTGCGCCAGCACGCCCGCTCCGAGGATGAACCACACTGCGCCGGCGGCGGCGACCAGCAGACCCTCCAACCAAATCGGCGAGATCAACAGCCCGGCATACGCAACGCACATGCCGGCACGATGCGCCCACCATTGCAACGCTTGGCCACGCCAATGCGACTGCATGGCATCGAGCAAAAGTCCGATCGAGATGATCGCAACGCCGGCGATAACGGCGGCGATCAGAATCATGATCGGATCGGCCAGCGGCCTGATCCAGAGCGCCGGCAGGATGTCCTCACGGCAGAACACGCTGCCGAACAGGACGCCGAAGAAGATTGCCATGATGCCGCCCGGCACCAGCATGCGGGTGAGCGGGATGCGCCGCCCCAGCACCAGTCCCGCGATCAAGACGACGGCGCCCTGCCCGACATCGCCGAACATGAAGCCGAAGATCGATGAGGCGATGACCGCGAGGATTTGACTCGGGTCGGTTTCGTGCTGCCCGGGCGTGCCGAGCGTGCGCGCGAACACCTCGAAAGCGCGCGCCCAGCCGGGATTGCTGAGCACCATCGGCGTGGTGGCGCCGGCCGGCGCCTCGGCCAGACGCAAGATGTAGCGCACACCGCAAGCCTCGAGCGCCCGGCGCAAGGCCGCTCCGCCGACGTCACTGGTCCAGCCGGTGACCCAGGCCAGCCGCTCGCTGCCGCGCAGATCCTTGGCGTGTTCGTTCAGCCATTCGATCAGCGCGATATCGCCGAGCGCACGCGCGATTTGCAAGCGCTCGGACAGGGCGACGAGACGCGCGGTCAGTTCGCCGCGCTGTTTGGACACCTGCGCAAGCCGCTCGGTGACCGCGCTGAGCGCCTGGACTTGCGTGGTCGGCAGCCACGCCGGCAGGGGCACGATGCGCCCCTTCAGGCCGGCAAGCTGCGCTTCAACCTCCTCGATCTCGGGCGGGCGGCCGACGAGCAAGGCGAAGCCTGTTTGCGGCGTCTGCCAGGATTTGAACAAGACGAGCGATGGGATTTCGCGCAGCAGCGTGCCGGCCGGCAGCGTCAGCAGACACACTGCCAGTTTCGGCCCCGCGCCGGTGAGCAAACCGATATCCGGGAAATCGTCGCCGGCGATTTGCAAGGCGGCACGCAGGCATTCGAGATCGGCGGCTTCCTGCGATGCTTGCTCGCTCGCGGCGATGATCGGATCGGCCTCGCGGGTCCATTCGGTGAGCCGCGTTTGCGCGGACTTGAGCGTTTCGCTCAAATGCTCCGAGCGCCGTTCGCCGCCGGCCGGCGCCGGCCAATAGCTCTGGTAACGCCGCGCCAACTCGCGATGCTGCTTGATCTCCTCCTCGATGCCGGGAAGCAACAAGCGCTCGCTGACGCGACTGTGCGCTTCAAGTTCGACGGCGCCGGTGCGCGATAAACACTCCATCACCCGCGCCAGCTCCTGGTGGATGGTGACGAGCTCGAACCAGTGCGCGGCGACCGGGCGGAAACTCATGCGGCCCGCCTCACGTGATCAAGATGAAACAGCCGTCGGCGCACGAGGCCGCCGCGCAGACGTTCGAGATCAAGCGCCATCAAGATGAGATGGCTGAACACGGCGATTGGCGCGGCGGGGTGATGGCGGAACAGGCGCGTTACCGCGTGCGCCAGCTCGTGGCGATAACGGCCGCTCGAACTCTTGCGGACCGGCCTTCGCCAACAGCGTGAAATGCGCGCCGACTGTGCCGGGAAGTTCGCGCAGCAACCGGCTTTCGGCTTTTTGTTTTTGCGGCCATAGCAATCGCCAGTGCGTCTGCCAGCGCGCGACTGTCGTACCGCCGCCTTCAACCGTCAATGGCGCGAGCGCAGTCTTTTTCGACCCATCGATCAAGTCCGCTACGACCGGATCGCGCCGCATCCAATCCTGCACGTCGCCTTTGAGCCACGCATCGATCGCCGGCAGGTCAGGAACATACGCGGCCCACAGCACGGCCGCTCGCCATTCTCGTGGCACCCACGCGGCGACTTCCGCCACATAACCGCGCCACGCCGCGCGCAGTGCGCGCTCGATGGCGTGGCTCGACATGCTCATGTTCATCGCGTCGGTGAAGCGGCGCAATGAGGTGGCGCGGGCTCGCTCGATGAAATGATCAAGCGAGTGGGCGGCCTCAAGCGCGCGCCAGTCGTTTTCCTGCGGCCGCTCGCCGTGGCGCGCTTGTAGCCGCGCCTGCACATAGTTCCATTGCGGATGTCTGCTCACGCACCACCGGTCAGCTTGGCGGCAACGCGGCGAACCGCCTCAGTCAGCGCGGCACGGTCAAAGGCATCTTCGCCGCCCTCGCTGTGCGCGGCGTGCGAACTAACGAGCATACCGATTTCTTGCTGAATCTTTCCGAGATAGGCGGCGTGCAGCTTCGCGATACAGGTCTCGGCGCGGCGGGCAAGCGCCGCAGCCTGCGCGCGCGCCTGCGCTAGAAGGTCCCGCGCTTGCTCTTCGCTGCGACGCAAGGTCCCGACGCCGTCGCGCTCGGTCTTGAGCACGCGCTCGATGGCGGCCACAACGGGATCGCTGTGTTGTTGCTCTGCTTCCCCAGCCATGGCCCATACACCGTTGAATGGTACCGTAATGCCGAAACGCTACCCAACTCAGGCCGCCTTGCTCATTGCACAATATCAACTCAAAACACGGACCGGCGGAAGTGCATGCACACCAAACAGCGGGGCGGCCGCAATCCCCGACAGGATCGCGGCCGCCACAAATCCGCTGGAGAAGACGCCTTATTTCACTGACGGGTTACCGGCTTTCACCCACTCCGCCCAATTCATGACCACCGCAACCGGGTTCTTGAAGCCGATCTTTTTCAAGTCGCCGGCCGCCAGCGTGGCGCGACCGCCGCTTGCACACTGCACATAGATCGTCTTGCTGGTGTCGACCTTGTTGGGATAGCCCATCACTTTATAGATTTGGAATTCGAGCAACCCGCGCGGAATATTGACGGCGCCCGGCACATGGCCAGCGGCGAACTCGGCCGGCTCGCGCACATCGAGCAGCATCGCGCCGTTCGGATTCTTCACGGCCGCGAGATAGCCGGCCATATCAGTCGTCTTGACGGTTTTGCGGACGGCGGCAACGTGCTGGCCAACGATCGGAGGCCAAGCAGGCGCCGGCTGCTGGGCAAGCGCCGGCGCGGTGATAGCCAACGCGCCAAAGAAAACGATTGAAAATCGCAAGTTGCGGTTCATGACACTCGGCTCCTCAGTTGAATTGCTAAGCCAAGTTCCACCTTTCCCTCCAACGGTCATTGACATAGCTCAAGTCAGATTGACCGATTACCGGTACAAATTCTGCACTGAGAATATTCAAATTTTATTCAACGGTTTTGTGACGGGAGCAGCATCGAAAAGGAGCGTACCCATGATCGAACAATTGAAAGGCTTTCCCGACAATGTGCTGGCGTTCATGTGCCACGGGCGGGTAACGAAGCAGGATTATGACACCGTGCTCGTCCCGGCCGTCGCACAGGCGCTCAAATCCCAAGGCAAAGTTCGGCTCTATTATGAAATCGCAGGCGATTTCAGCGGTATTGAGCCCGGAGCGGTGTGGACAGATTTCAAGGTCGGTATGGAGCATTTCACCCGCTGGGAGCGCATGGCCATCGTCACCGACGTGGACTGGATCAAGCACACGATGCAGTTCTTCAGCTTCATGATGCCGGGAGAGATGAAGATATTTCCACCGTCGGAGGCCGCGCAGGCACGCGCCTGGATAACCGGCAAATGATCGTCGCCGGCTCGCATCATGAGCAGCTATGCGGGACTAATCAAAGGCTGCGTCGCACTCGTCGCATTTGTCATAGTCGAAAGTAACAATACCATGACACCTGCGAGCACCCCCAGGAGCGGTTCGCCGACATCGTTTCCTCAATTTTCGCGTTATTTTGTTTACGTCGCGCCTCGGTTGAGGACTATTCGTTGACTCAGATCAACGTCAGGGAACTATTAGATATAATAAATTGAATGTATAAGAGGCGTCACCAATGAGTTCAAACGTCCGCCCCTTCTGGTCTCCGCTGACCGCCGGCATCGCGCTAGGCCTCGTGCTGCTCGCGACTTTCCTGCTCACCGGTCACGGCCTGGGCGCCAGCGGCTTCTTCGCCCGCTTGACCGCCTGGCTGGGCGGCGAAGTCGCGCGTCCGGCGACGCAGGCGAACAGCTACCTCGGCCCCTTCCTCAAAGGCGCAGTCGGGCCGCTGGCAAGCTGGATCAGTTGGGAGATCTTAGGCGTCATGCTTGGCGCGCTGATCGCCGCACTCGCCAGCGGCCGGTTTCGCGCGAGGATCGATGGCCCAACAAAACTCGGGAGCAGCGGCCGCATGGCGCTCGCGCTCGGCGGCGGCATCATGACCGGCTTCGGCGCGCGCCTGGCGCGCGGCTGCACCAGCGGCATTGGCCTTTCGGGCGGCGCAACCCTGGCGGTGGCGGCCTTTCTGTTCCTGATCGCGTTCTTGATCGCTGGCATCGTGGCAAGCCGGTTGGTGCGGAGGGCCTGGGTATGAGTCTGCCACTCTACGATGGCGGCGTGGCATCGGGACTGCTATGCGGCATTCTGTTCGGCTATGTGCTGGAGAATGCCGGCTTCGGCAGTCCGCGTAAGCTGACCGCACAATTCCGTTTCAGCGACTGGTCGGTGTTCAAAGTGATGTTCACCGCGATCATCGTTGCGGCGATCGGGCTCTATGGCGCCGGTGAATTTGGTCTGTTGCGGGCAAACGGCGTCTTCGTTCCGACAACGTTTTTCTGGGCGACCTTGACCGGCGGCGCGCTGGTCGGCGCCGGCATGGCGATCGGCGGCTATTGCCCGGGGACATCATCCGTGGCGTTGGCGACGGGCCGTCTCGATGGCCTGCTGTTCATTGTCGGCATGCTGGTCGGCGTCGGCCTGTTCTCTGGGTTGTTCGATTCGATCAAAGGCTTCTATGCAGCAGCGGCCGGTCCGCCGTCACAGACTTTGGGCGAGTTGTTCGGCCTTCCCACATGGGCGGTGCTCGGCATCCTGATTGTCATCGCCGTGGTCGGCTTTGCCGTCGGTTCTTGGTTTGAGCGTCAGCGCGACGGCCCATTGACCGCCGAGCAATTGAATGGCGACGCGCGCGGCGCGGTCGTCGAACACATCGAGATCGTAAGCCTGCGAACCAGTTGAAAAGGGAGCCTCCGATGCAAACGAGAAAATTCAAAACAGCGCTGCTCGCGGGAAGCCTGTCGACCATCGCCGCTGCGGCGATTGCAGCGACAGCACCGGCGCCGACGCCGGTGGCGGCGGACTGCTCATTCCAGGTAGCACAGGCCGTGCGCAATCCTTGCGGTGCCGGCAGCCCCTGCGCGCCCGGGCGCGGACCGCCGGCGCGTGGCGAAAGCCCTTGCTCGCCCGCGACGAGTGGCCGCGGCGCCGGTAGCCCTTGCGCGCCGGCCTCCGGCCGCGGCGGCAAGTCCACCTCGCCTTGCGGGCCCGCCAACGCCGAGAGCCCTTGCTCGCCGGCTTCCGGCCGAGGTGCACCGGCAAGTCCATGCGCTCCGGGCAGCCCCTGCGCACCGGGGCGTTCGTGATCGATCGCAATGCCGCAGGCGGACCAGAGGAATGTCGCTGAACGATTGAAACGGCAACCGCGCGCCGAATTGGAGGCCATGTATGAAGCGGCGGCCGAAGCAACCGCCTGTATGCGCGCATTGGCCGACAACGGCACCAATCCGGTTACTGAAGTTCTGCAGGGCGCCGACGTCGTCGAAGAGTGGGTGCACTTTCCGCGCGGCGACGTTTTCGATCCGGTGACGCACAGCCAGTATTATTATCACGCCCATGCCGCGCATGAACGCGGCGCCGGTGAGCACGGCCATTTTCACACTTTCGTGCGGCCGAAGCGGCTTTATCCAGAGATCGAACCGGCGCAAGCGCCTGACAAGACCGGCGACCAGACGTCCTGGATCGCGCATCTGGTCGGCCTGTCGACCGATGCCTCGGGACGCCCGATTCGGCTGTTCACGACCAATCGCTGGGTGACCGGCGAAGTGTGGTATAGTGGCGATGACGTGATCCGGATGATCGAGCGGTTCGATATCACGCTCGATGCACCGTCTCCCGATCTCAATCGCTGGCTCACTTCTGTGGTGCGGATGTTTCGTCCGCAGATCATCGATCTGATCCGCGCCCGCGACGCGAAACTCACCGATTATCGCATCGCGCATCGCGAGCGCGACGTGTTCGAAGACCGCGGGTTGCAGGTGATCTCGGAAATTCCGATCGATCTGCTGACGCAGATCAGCGCGATCGAGGCCGCGGTCGAAACCGTCGGATAATGCCGTTGCAATCGTCGGACCCCGCCATAAAGGAGCGAGAGATGGATCGTCGCACGTTCATTGCCACCGGCGCCTCGGCTCTTAGTGCGATGGTCCTCGGTTCGTCAAAATCCGTCGCTGACGCGGGCTCATTATCGGTGCGCATAACCGCCGGCGGGCCATTGATTACGCCCAACGGAAAATTCTTCGTCTATTCGCAGATGCGCAATCCGCAGAAGTTGCCGAACGGCGTGCAAATCGACGGCCTGGTCAATACACCGGCGCGCTACAGCCTCGACGATCTCGCCAAGATCCCGCCGGTGAAGAAGGTCCTGACGTTGGAATGTTTCGTCAACACCGCCGGCGGCCCGCTCATTTTCAACACTCCGTTCGAGGGCGTAGCACTCTCGGCGCTATTTCAGAAAGCCGGCGTCAAACCCGAGGCAGCCTCTGCCCGCATCGAATGCAGCGACGGCCATCCGCCATTCCTGCTGCCGCTCACTGAATTGCAGCGGCCCGAGACCATGCTGGTGGCGAAATTCGGCGGCGAAGCCGTGCCGCTGCGCCACGGCAGCCCGTACACACGGCTGTTCATTCCCGGCGCCGGCGGCAATCACCATCCCAAATGGGTCAGCCGCATCACGCTGGTCGACCAGAAAGCGCCTGAACATCCGGCACCGCCGATGGCCGGCTTCATCAAGCCGATGCCGCCGACGGTTGCCGGCACCATGGCGGGCGTCACCCTCACCGGCTACGCCTATACGGGAGCGGAAGCTGTCGGAAAGGTGGAAGTGAGCACCGACAACGGCCGCACCTACCGGACGATGCCGCTACCGCCGCAGCCGGATCCCGACGTCTGGACGACTTGGGATCTGACGTTCCGCCCGCCCGAGCCCGGCTTCTACGTACTTCGCGTGCGCGCAACCAGCGCCAGCGGGCGCAAGCAGGACTTCCCTGGCGTGATCGCGGTCGAGGTGCGCTGACATGATGGCCAAGCTCACCGCTTTTTTCGCGTCGTTATTGGCCTGGCTGGCATCCGTGCTGGCCGAGTTGCGCGGGATGCGCCGCGCCTTGCTCACGCTGTCGATCCTGTTCTTCACCATCATGCTGCTCGAAGTCGATCTCGGGCATCGCCCGGCGCTGGCGGCACAGGAGGCATGGCTGGCGCTGGTGCCGGTGATCTGGCTGCCGATTTCATTGCTGGCGCTGATTGCCGTTCAGCTTGCGCCCACGACATTCACTGCAATCTTCGCACAAATCGTGATGGCGGCAGCTGCCGCTGTCGGCATGATCGGCTCCGGCCTGCATATGATGGCGAGCGGCGTCAGCTTGGAAAACTTAAGCCGGATGTTCTCAAGCGAAGTCTGGGGCGGGCCGGCTTCGCCCAATTGGCCGGTGGCCATCGCGGTAGCCGCCGTGCTCGGCCTTGTCGCCTCTTTCGGAGCCGATCGCGACCGCGAAGCCGCGGCGCGCGACGTCGGTGTGACGGCGGCCATCGCCTATATCCTTATCGTCGTCGCGATCGGATTTAGCGTGGCACCTTCGGCGGTGATGGTGAGCGCGAGCTGCCTGGTGCTTGCTGCATTGCTGCTCTTGGCCACGCTGATCGGCATGCTGACGACCGCCGCCACGCAAAGGAGCGCAATATGATCCGCAACGCGTTATTGGCCTTGGCCGCCGTCGTCGTCATCGGCGCCGGCTTCGCGATCACTTTCATGACGTGGCGCAACATGGACGAGACGCGCGCTTTCGCGTTGGGCGTGCCCTATACCAATTTCAATTGGAAAACGGTGAACGCGCAGAACCGCGGCTGCAACGCCTGCCATGCCGATCACCTGGCGGCGGATGTCAACCGATTGGTCGTGGGGCGCGCCAAGCCCGAACTGCACGGCATTTTCGCCACCAGTTACGACATTCCGATGCGCGCCGAAGACTGCCTGATCTGCCACAACACACGGACTTCGCTCGCCTTCGCCGGCAGCATTCACTCGCGGCACCTGCACGCGGCCGCGTTCAGAAGCATGGGTGGCACCTGCGATTCGTGCCACGGTACGACGCTCAACGGCAAACACGTGCTTTTTGACGATGAAAACCGCTATTACATCCTCAACGGCGTGAAGAACATTCCGACGCCGGCGTTCTCACAGTCGTCGAGCCGAACGATCATTCGCGATCTCGAAATCGCGGCCAAGGCGCACTGACCATGCTCGCCCGCTTCCTCATCCTGGTCGCAATGATGTTGTTCGGGCCCTTGTTCATCGAAGTCTATCTGTATCATCCGTTGATCGCGCTGGAGCACGATCCGGTCGCCATCGCACCGCTGGTGGCGAGCCCGATGGCGTTATTCTCGGGCTTCCTGCTGTTGGCCGCCGATTTAAAATTGACGACGTCCATCTTCGCCATTGTCTGCGCAATCGCGATCGCCGTCGGCGTGACCGGCACGGCCATTCATGCCGCCATGCATGCGCCGACACTACTCAGCCTCGCGACCGATCCCAATGTGTGGCTCGGCGAGCCGCCGATCCTGGTGCCGCTGTCCTTTGCCGCGGGCGGCTGTCTTGGGCTTGTGGCCTTGGCATTGCCTGCACGACGGGACGCCGTGCCGCCCGCTATCGCGCGCATACTCTACGGTATGGCCGCGGTTTGCGGGCTCGCCGGCGCAATTATGGGCGCCCGAGTCGAAGGTGGCGCCGTCGCCCTGTTTGCGGTGATAGCGGCGCTCGGCTTCGGCTCGTTCGCGTTTGCGGCGGAAATTCTTGTCGTTGCCTTCGACATGTGGCGCGACCGAACGGCGTGACAAAAAAAACGCGCAAAGATTTTCTGCACGCTAGGCTGGCTGGCGCCCCGGTACGGTTGGCACCGTGCTCTGCTTGTTTTCCCTGCTAACTCGGAATTTTACAGGCAAGGACGCGCAAAGAGCGCAGGTCGATAAACAGCACATTTTATTTGCCTTTTCGAACGAACGCGAACATCTGCGAACGAGAGCTGGCGGAGGGAGTGCCCGCTTATGAACCGTAATTATGTAATAATATCAAATAGATATAAATATAGTCCAGTCCGTACCCCCAAATTTACCCGCGACTTGATGCGGGATTTCAGCGATCAAGTGCGAACGCCAGCGATGTTCTCACAACACTCATTCCACACCTCGGCTGTCAGCAGCAATTCATTGGGCTCGGCGCACGCGTCGCGCCAAGTTGAGTAAAGTTCCTCAAGGATGGCGATGAAGCGATCGCTAGCAGACGAATGACCTCAGCCGTGGAATGGTCGCTATTGGACCAACAGATGGGGTAATCGGCCGGCCAGCTTGTGGATAGCTGAAGATTTTGGGTGCTGCGCTTCAGGCTGATGGTGAAACGAGGTCCGTGTGTCACGGCCTCAAGCATCAGAAGGAGAAGCGCAGCATGGACCATTTTGCCGGATTAGACGTTTCGGTCAAGGAGACGCAGCGTCTGCATTGTGGATGACACGGGCAGGATCGTGCGGGAAGTGAAGGTAGCGAGCGAACCGGAAGCATCTGCTGCCGGTGCTGACGAACCCCGTCTACCACTTCAAGCGGATCGGACTGGAAGCTGGGCCGCTGTCGCAATGGCTTTTCAGCGCTCTCGCCGAAGCGGGCTTGCCGGTGATCTGTGTCGAGACGCGTCACATGCGGGCGGTATTGAAGGCACAGATCAACAAGACCGACCGTAACGATGCGCGCGGCATGGCGCAGATGATGCGGGCGGGGCTTTACCGTCCGGTGCATGTGAAGACGTTACGCAGCCAGAAACTGCGGATGCTGCTGACCCATCGCAAGCTGCTGCAGTCGAAGGCCATCGCCATCGACAACGACCTGCGCGGTACTTTGCGCAACTTCGGCCTCAAGGTCGGGTATGGTCGGGACGGTGAAGTTCGAGGCGCGCATCAAGGAGCTGGTCGAGAACTTGCCCGACTTGGCCGCTACTGGTCGAACCGCTGCTCATTGTCCGGCGGGTGCTTCGCGAGCAGATCTGTCATCCTGCACCGCCGTTTGCTGGCCATCGTGCGGGACGATGAGGTGTGCCGGCGCCTGATGACGGTCCCCGGTGTCGGCCCGGTGGTGGCGCTGACCTATCGCGCCACCGTCGACGTGCCGGCGCGCTTCCGGAAGTCCAAGGCGGTCGGGGCGGTGTTTGGACTGACGTCCGCCAAGTATCAATCGGGCGAGATCGACCGGAGCGGCAGGATATCACGCTGCGGAGACGAGATGATGCGGGTGATGCTCTACGAAGCGGCCCAGAGTCATGTTGCGTTCGAAGAAATGGTCCTGGCTCAAGGCCTGGGCGATGCAGATCGCCAGGCGCCGCGGGATGAAGAAGGCGATCGTGGCGCTGGCGCGCCGGCTGGCCGTGATCATGCACCGCATATGGGTTGACGGCACCGAGTTCCGCTGGACCCGGGAAGAAGCCGCAGCGGCATGAGAACCGTGCAGGATCAAATGCGATAGGAGAACACTCGAGCTCCACCGAGCGGTGGAATGATGTCCCTCGCGGGACGATGGATGAGGTGAGTTCGTATGTCCGCTTGGACCTGCCGTTCGTCTGACGGCAAGGCCGCCCAATAGATTGTTCCGCCTCGTCTTCGAATCCCATGATGGAAGATGCTATGGGGCGGCGGCGAGGATATTGCATCCATCGTTGCTGATGTGAACCGATGGAGCGCCCCATGCAGAAGTTGAACGACCTGAGCCGATCTCTCACCGCCCTCGAACCGGATGGCACGCTAATCGCGGTCATCGAGATGAGCCTGTCGAGCTGGCTCGTTGCCGGCATCGTGCCTGGTGTCGAGCGTCAACCGTTGAAGAAGCTTGCGGTGGACGAAAGCGCATTGCTGAAGCTGCTGTATCGGTGGCGGGAGGAAGCGGAGAAAGCAGGCCGCCGTATCGAACGCATTGTAGTCGCCTTCGAGGCCGGCCGTGACGGCTTCTGGCTGGCGCGCTGGCTCAAGGCGTGCGGCATCGAGACCTACGTCATCCACGCATCGAGCATAGCCGTATCGCGCGAGCACCGGCGCGCCAAGACCGATCGTCTCGACACCGAGCTGCTCAAACGCTCCTTTCTCGGCTGGCTGCGCGGCGAGCGTGATCACTGCAAGATGGTCGCGATCCCGACAATAAAGGATGAGGATGCCAAGCGGCCCAACCGCGAGCGTGACAGCCTCATCCGAGAGCGAAGTCGGATCGTCAACCGAATGAAGGCGGCATTCGTTCGGCTCGGCATCCGCGGCTTCAATCCCAAGCTGAAAAGGGCCGCCGGACGCCTTGACGGCTTGCGCACACCTGAGGGCGAGCCGATCCCGCCCAACACGTCGGCTGAGCTGCGTCGCGACATGGAGCGCCGACGGCTCGTCAGTAATCAGATCCGGCAGATCGAGGAGGCGCGCCTGGAGCGTATCGAACAGGCGCCTAGTGATGGACCGCACGCCATGGTGCGCCTATTGGCGCGCGTGATCGGTGTCGGCATCGAGACGGCCGACATGCTGGTGCACGAGGTGCTGTCGCGAAACATGCGCGACCGACGGGCCGTAGCGCGTTATGCCGGCCTCACTGGCTCGCCCGACGAGAGCGGGAGGAAACGTCGAGAGAAAGGGCTGGCCCGTTCGGGCAATGCTCGAGTCCGACGAGGCATGATTCAATTGGCGTGGCGGTTCCTTTTGCACCAGAAGGACAGCGCCTTGACGCGGTGGTTTCGAGCTCGCACCGAGAACGCTCGCGGTACTCGAAAGCCTATGATCGTGGCCTTGGCGCGCAAGCTTCTGATCGCCCTGTGGCGGCTTGTGCGGGAGGGCGTTGTACCAGACGGCGTTGTTTTGCGTCCGGCACAATGAATGGAGGACGCTGAAGGCACCCCCACAGTTTCGGTCTCGTCCGTCCGCTTGTGACGAGGCGCCGATGACGGTTCGAGGTGGCGGAATCCCGGCATGCCCCTTGGCTTTCGTGCCGACTGGAAGAATGGGTCCGCCGCTTCGGAGCTTCGCTGCCGATGCGCATGACTGCATCATGGTTCGGGTCCTTGGACCTACCGGATACAAGGTTGTGGCGCGATTGATCGCGCCCGAAAGCGGGCTCCCCTCTGATCGTCATCCCGACCGCACCAAGAGGTGCCATCGTGCTCGAAGCCGTCAAGGTGTGGCCTGGCAAGGGTGGAGCTCGCCGCAAGGTTGGTGCGATGGCCAACCTTGACAACTCCTACGCACGCTGGCGTCAGCGAAGCCAGCGTCGGGACGAAGAAACGGCCTTTCAGATCGAACAAAGAAACGGACGGAGGAAAAAAGATACGCCGCCCTGCTTAAACTTCTTGACTAAAAAAGCCCCATACAAGGGCCTTGGTGCCGATTCCGAAGAGAAGCACGAGCCCGTGAGCGACATCGACACTGCAGTGGTGGATAGTCTGAAAGTGCTTGACCCCAAACGGCCGATTAGAGAAGCGGACATTGGCTGGAACCGGCGCTGAATGGCTCGGCAGCGAATGACCCAAAGCGGACATCGTGGAGCATCCGCTAGATAACATTGGCTAAGCAAAAACACCGCAATTCGTGAAGCAATGTTAACGTCGGTAGTACCTTTCAGGCCTACCACGCCCCCTTAGTGCCGCGCCTTGAGGCCGCAAATTGCAGAGGGATCGCCATGTTTCATTTGATTTACGCCAGCAGAGAAAAACAAGAATTTACTGCCGCCGATCTCAAAAATCTTTTAGTGAGTTCCCGTATTCTCAATCACCAAGTGGATGTGACGGGAATTCTCGTTTATCAAGCAGGCATGTTTCTTCAAGCCCTTGAAGGCGAGGAAGAGGCTGTGCAGACGACTTTTGCCCGCATTGAGAAAGACGTTCGTCACGGAGATATTCACGTTCTGCATCGCAACTCATCGATCGACAAACGGCGCATGTTTGGTGAATGGTCAATGGGATTTTCTGATGCAAACGGTACTGCACAAGTCCTGAAGGGGTTCGTCGGTCTGAATAGAAGGCTAAGTCTGTCGAATTTGGACGAAACACATGCAGTGGATATTCTCAACGCTTTCAATAAGCTGCGCCCATCGCAGATGTCGGCCTAATAAAAATAAGTGAATTTCGCTTCTGGCACTTAGCGGACATTCCGACTGCCACAACGTCCGACTGCCGCAACGTATGTCGGCTATTTGGGGTAAAGCGGACATCGCGAACGCACGCAGTTATGTCCGCCAATGACCCCAAGCGGACATACGAACTGGGGCCCGCCTATTTAGCTTCCTATTTACCAACTTAGTACGTCCTGCGGTGTGATGATATTCATTGTACGATTTCGTACAGCGCGGCGCAGATTTTCACGACATCGATTGAGTGGTTTGGTCGTCGATTGGCTCTTGCAAATCGCGCGCGACACCTCGCGTCACAAAAATTACGCGGCGAAAGGACTTTATGATGGATAAGCATGACACGAGCGACATGGCACCAAAGATGCTCATCGCCGATGATGATCCCGCCATCGTGCACCTGCTTGCCAAGCGATGCAGTAGAATGGGATTTCAGATCGAAACCGCAAGCAACGGCATGCAGCTGCTCATCAAGGCGCGTCAGTGGACGCCGGACGTCTTGATTGTCGATGTCAACATGCCTGAACAAGACGGCCTTACGGTTTGCGCCCAACTACTTGAGCCACGCAGGAAGCCTTTCGAAACAATCGTAATCACCGGCTACTCGGATTCCGAGACGGTCGACCGCTGTGAAAGTCTGGGCGCGTTCTACACACGCAAAGGCCCAGATTTTCTGAAGCTAATCGATGCAGAGCTGAAAACAATATTTCCCAACATGACGGATAAGATTGAGGAAGTGGCGGCTCAGCCGACCAACGAAAGGGTGCCAGAACATCCGCGCGTCCTTGTGGTTGATGACGATTTTACAACAGAAGAACTCCTCGCCAGCAGACTCCGCAAGCACGGCGTGGACATATTGTATGCGCCCAACGCTCAGCGTGGTTTCGGAATCGCGATCAAGGAGAAACCAAGCGTCATCATTGTCGAAAAATTTATTCCGAATGGAGACGCAAGATACCTTCTGCATCGATTGCGTAGCGCGCCAGCGACTGCAAACACACCCGTAATCGTGCTTGGTCGACGCGTTATCGATGCAATAGACCAACAGGGCCTAGAGCATGAGATCAGCGGTTTTCCGGGAGCCGCGCAAGTTTTGAGCAAGCCGATCGATACCGGGGAGCTGTTCGGAGCGATTCAACATTTCTGCGGTTTTGCCAAGACGCCCGTGAATGTTGCGCCGCGAACACGCGCGCCAGCACAGGACATCATGGCGTCGCCCGCATGACATCGCGTTACAGCGTTCTAACTTGCGCCCGTTTCATGGGCCTTTGCGCGCGTGACAGGCGTTCCCGGTGCGTGCAATTCAGAACAGCGCAACCCTGACCGCAGGGGTATCAAATGACCATCGGTTATGAGTCGTTGAGCGTGACACACGCGCAAATAATACGATGCCAAACTAGGCCGCACAGCTTGAGGTTTGCAACATGAAATCACTTGTCATCAAACGATCTGTCGTCATCGCCGGACATAAGACCAGCGTCAGTCTGGAAGGTCCATTTTGGAGCGGGTTGAAAGAGATTGCACACGGCAGTCACATGACCTTGTCGAACATGGTGGGGGATATTGATAAGCACCGTGTTCACGGCAACCTCTCCTCGGCCATCCGGCTTTTTGTCTTGGATCGTGTTCGCGCTCCGATATCTTCTGGACATGGTGCAGGAGTCTCCCCGTTGAATGGGGGGAGCGCGCAAGTTCAAATCTAAAGCTGCGATGGTCCGCGCGGGGTTACTTTCCAGCGCTTAGGTTCATTCATGTCGGCCAACACGCCTTCATAGGAATTCGATATGCGAAGGATCATCCAAGCAAATATCGACAGGCTCAAAAACCTACTGAAAACGGAAACCGATCCCACAAAGCGGGCAATGGAAATGCGCCTTCTTGCCGAGGAAGAGGCAAAAAAGGAACAATTGCCCCCGTATGAAAAGAATGAAGCTAAGGCTTTTTAATTTGGCGGTGGTCAGTCCATTTGCGCCAATGTGTCGGCTGTATGTCGATGCGTTCTTTCGTTGAAGCATCCACCCAATCAGGTTCGTTTTTGCGGACTGGGAATATCAGCGCGTGAACGCTGCCCTTGTCCATCGCCCCGACCTCAAGGTCGGCGTCGGATGGCGCAATCGAAACGGGCAGCCATCTTTCAGGCAGCAAAAAGACCATGTTAATCATTTAATGCTGCAAAGATTGTGGCGCATTGACCCACATCAACATTGCTGCATTCGGCTGCGTGGACGCCGCTCACGGTAACCCAATAGCGCTGGCGTGGCACCCGCGATCCATGACGGTCCATTTATTTTTGAGCAGGCCGCAGGCGCGATATTGCCTATTGGCACAAAGCGGACATTCCGACTGCCGCAACGTATGTCGGCTATTTGGGGTCAAATTCCATGGCTTTCCATGTTGCGACTCTGAGCGGTACGGTTGTAATCTTTAAATAGTTGCTCTTTAAGCGAGACAGGCCAAAGTCTTCGCAACAAGAAACGGGCAACATTTCTACCCATCGGCGGGTAACTCTCTCATATAGTAGGGCCTTTTAAGCTGGCGCTTCCGCTGCGTACTCGCGCCGTCGTGCCTAAAGTACGACGTGCCGTGGTGGTGCGTGGAGCGGCAACTGTAAACGCATCAGGTTCGCCAATTCGTCGGGCCTTGCGTAGGTGTGATTTTACCCATACGGCAATTAGGCGGAGCACGCGCCATGAATCAAACGAAGAACAACGAACTCCCGTTTGACCCCAAGGATTTTCTCTCGAAAGCGAACGGTGGACGAACCGTAACTAATTGCGCGACAAATCAACCCATTTATCGGCAGGGCGATCCGGCAGTTTCTATTTTTTATATTCTGGCGGGCAAGGTCAAACTCACTGTGACCTCCGAGGAGGGCAAGGAAGCGGTTGTCGCTATTCTGGGACACGACGATTTCTTTGGAGAAAGATGCGCGGACGGCGAGACTGTGCGTTTGTCAACCGCAACTGCTTTGACGGAATGTACGGTCACGGAAATAGCCAAAGCAGAGTTCACGAGGATAGTTCACAACGAACCGGCATTTGCCGAATTTTTTATCTCTCATCTTTTGACTCGTAGCGCTCATATTCAAGCGGATCTGGTCGATCAATTGTTTAACTCAAGTGAGAAACGTTTGGCGCGGGCCCTTCTGCTTCTTGCGAATTTCGGCAAAGAAGGCGAGCCCGAACCGGTGCTGGCGAAAATCAGCCAAGAGACGCTAGCGGATATGGTCGGCACGACGCGATCACGCGTCAACTTTTTCATGAACAAATTTCGGCGATTGGGCCTGATTAGTTACAACGGCCGAATTGAGGTCCACCGCTCCTTGTTGAACTTGGTTTTACATGAAGCCCCGGGACTCAAAAGTGAACGGGAGTAGCTTTGATAACCCCAAGACGTGGGACGTCTAATGTCGCCTATTGGCACTTAGCGGACATTCCATCTGCACCCGTGAATATCCGCTGTTGGGGGTAAAGCGGACATGGCGCGGACCTGCGGGATTGTCCGCTTATGACCCTGGCTGTGTGAAAACGCTCTGCATGTGATTCACTCCGCAGTGTGATTCTGCTGTTACGGAGGATCGCATGAAGCGCTTTGTTGAGGGCACGGATCGTAAGCAGAGCACGTTGTTTCCGGAGTATCTGGAAGACTGGATCGACGAGAACAATCCCGTTCAGGTTATTGATGCCTTCGTCGAAGAGCTTGACCTTGGGGAATTGGGGTTCGTTGGGGTTGCTCCCGAGGCAACTGGTCGGCCCTCGTATCATCCATCGGTCCTGCTCAAACTCTACATCTACGGCTATCTCAATCGCGTACAGTCGAGCCGTCGGCTGGAGCGCGAGGCTGGGCGCAATGTCGAGGTGATGTGGCTGACGGGCCGCCTTGCTCCCGATCACAAGACCATTGCCGACTTTCGCAAGGACAATGGTAGCGCCCTCGGCCAGACTTGCGCCCGGTTCGTTATGCTTTGCCGCAGCCTAGGCCTATTGACGGGCGCCAGCGTTGCTATTGATGGCAGCAAGTTCAAGGCGGTGAACAACCGGGACAAGAACTTCACGCGCGGCAAAGTGGAGCGACGCCGCGCGCAATTAGAGCAGAGTGTGGCGCGGTATCTTGCGCAGCTCGACACGGCTGATCTGCAGGAGCCGTCCGAGGCGCTGGCAGCGAAGACGGTGCATCTGAAAGAGAAGCTGGCCAAGCTCGAAAGCGAGATGCAGCGACTGGCGGCGATGGAAAAGCTGATGCTGGCGTCACCCGATCAGCAAATCTCGCTTACCGATCCCGACAGCCGCTCGATGGCGACTAGCGGGCGCGGGTCTGGCGTGGTCGGCTACAATGTGCAGGTCGCGGTCGATACGAAACATCACCTGATCGTCACGCACGAGGTGACGAATAGCGGCTCGGATCGGGCACAACTCGCAAACGTCGCCTCACAGGCGAAGAAAGTGCTCGGCGTCGACAAACTCGAAGCCGTTGCGGACCGCGGCTACTTCAGCGGCGAGGAAATCCTTGCGTGCGACAAGGCCGGAATCGCCGTGACGCTTCCAAAGCCGATGACATCGGGGATTGAGGCGAGGGGTCGCTTCGGCAAACAGGACTTCGTTTATCTCAGCGACGAGGATGTCTATCGCTGTCCGGCTGGCGAAAAGCTGAAGTACTACTACACGAACGAGGAGAACGGGCAGAAGCTGCGACGCTATTGGACGAATGCGTGCCGCCATTGCGCGCTCAAGCATCGCTGTACGACCGGCACGCAACGGCGCATCACGCGTTGGGAGCATGAGCACGTGCTAGAGGCAGTACAAAAACGTCTCGACAATAATCCGCAGGCCATGCGCCAGCGCCGTGAGACGGTGGAACATCCCTTCGGCACGTTGAAGATGAGAATGGGGGCGACGCACTTCCTGATGAAGCGTCTTCCGAAGGTCGCCACCGAGATGGCGCTACACGTGCTGGCCTACAATCTGACGCGCGTCATCAATATCGTCGGCATCCAGCCGCTCATGGCGGCGATGAGGGCATAGTCAGACCCGGAAAAAGGCCTCAGGTCTTCACTGTGCGAAGGCCAGAATTTGCACTCCTCCCAAGGCGTTTTTACACGGCCAAGACCCACAACGGACAAACGAGGGCATCGGCCTTCACCAGCTAGGTTGTCGATGACTCGAAGCGGACATCCGCCGCCCGACTTTGATAGGCTTCCTATTGCAGATGATCCAACGCGCCTTAGGAGAAAAACAATGACATTCAATGCACGCGACACAGACGCTAAAACGTGGGACCCAGCACTGGATGCTGTTGTGGTGGCGCCAGAGCATCATGTGGTGCTTCACGAGGATGATTTCATACGCGTCCTATCTGTCCGGCTGGGCCCTGGCGAGACCGAAAAGCCGCATCACCATCGCTTTCCGTCCATCATGGTCATTGATCGGGGGATCAAGGCGCGGGACTTTGACGGTGTAACTCATGAGGAAATCAAGTGGCCAGCAACTGGCCAAGGCGATCCCCTGCTCCCGATCGTTCACAGGCTACAGCCCCAATCGCTACACTATTTCGAAAACCTAGATTCAAAATCTTTCCATGGAATTCGAATTGAGTTCAAAAAAGGATTTCCAAAAGAGAAGGGCTCAATCGCCGGCGCTTCGTATGGATATGAAGAATCGTGATTTCGTCATAGTATGCACGATGACCGCTTCTGGCACTTAGCAGACAATAGAACCGCGCTTGAGTTTGTCCGCTATTGGACCAAAGCAGACAAAGCCGCGCTCGGTGCTAGTGACGGCTTGTCCGCTTGTGACCCAGAGCGGACAATAGGGTTACGCCATTTATGCTTAGGCGCGATCGCGCTGCCATGGCCGCCAGTGGCTTGGCCTAATGGGCACCATCCTATTGGTCCGCACGTCAGACCAGCCGCCATTTCGCCGACACGGAAATGCAAGTGCGTGATATTCACCGTTTTCGTAGACACATAACTCCAGCTCACCGACGGCTGGCGCATCGGCGATTGGCTTCCAAATGGACAATGAGGCAGCCTTATCCATGCAATACTGCTGCGGCAATTCATCTGTACTCGCATTGATCTAAAGCAAACCTGTCACGGCTTCCGCTTTTGGCGCTTAGGTGACATATAGCGATGTCTGTCAGCGCGGCATCGCGACTGGAATATTTTTGAAGTCTCGAATTGTTGCCATGCAATTCGTACGAGCATGGCGATTTGCGATGTGATCAATTTTGAACAGACACCAATCCTTAACTCACGCTTGAGTTGGTTTAGCTACTAGGTGACCGTTCGTCCCGAAACTTCTTTGGGAGGAATGTCATGCGCTATTTATGGGGCGTGGAATGAGGCCAATTGGAGCCCGAGAGGGTAACGGAGCCTGTCACGCCAGCACGATCGCTCATCTCAATATTGACCATTATCGCGGCCTACTGGCGACCGAAATTGACGAAACCAAGCGTCGGACCGTAATCGGCTTGCTGGCCGAAGAAGAGGCCAAACTAATCAAATTAAATGGGAGAGTTGCCCCATAGGTTCGTGTCCAATGTCACACGCCTCAAAGTTTGCCGAACGTCTGTTGTCGCAAGCTGAACTGTACCGACACATGGCCCGTGAATGTTGTGATGAAGAGCTCGCTGCCACACTTCGGCAATTTGCCAGAGAATGCGTTGACGATGCTACTGAGTTGGAGCCTGCAGCGAGGAGATTGCAGCCATGACGACCATCCGCAACTTCGTGGTCGCCGCATTGGGTTTGCTTATGCTCGCCGGCGCCACCTACGCCGCATCCGACTGGCTCAAAGGCAGTACTGACGAAAAACTGAAGACGCTCGCGGCCATCCAGCCCGGCCTCGGCACCGTCATGCTCGAATATTCGACCCGCTACTCCAACATGTATTACGCCGCCAAGGGCGGTAACTGGCCATTGGCCGCCTATCAGCTCAAGGAGGCACGCGAAATCCAGGAAGTTGGCGAAACGACGCGCCCAGAAAAGGCCGATGCCCTGAAAGCCTTCGAGCGGTCGTTCCTTGATCCCTTGGAAAAGACCATCACGGCAAAGGACTTCAAGCGGTTCGATGCCTCGTTCAGGGCAGGCATCCAGGGCTGCAATGGATGTCACGTCGCGCAAAAAATGCCGTTCATCAAGTACCAACTCCCGGCTAGCCCGCCGGGCCCGCTCTCCTTCAAGCCGTAAGCCGGAGACGATGATGACCGCTGCAAGTGGTTCCCTGCACCGCGCGGCACTCGCCGCCATGTTAGCCTTGATCGCAGGATTGGGCGTTGCCAGGCTTTCCCACGCGCAGTCGCCGCCGGCAAAACCCGCCGAACCGCAACTGCACGGCCTGAAACTCGTCGAAGCCTATTGCGCCGGCTGCCATGGCGTCGACGGCAACAGCACCGATCCGCAGTTTCCAAAGTTGGCGGGACAAAAGGCGTCTTATCTTCGGTCGCAAGTCCGGGCGTTTAAGACCGGCGCGCGCAAGTCGGACGTCATGTCCGGTCCCGCCGCCGCCATATCCGACGCCCAAATTGGCGAACTCGCCCGTTACTATAGCGATCAGGCCGTGAAGCCCGATGTCGTCAAGGACGAATCATTGGCGCAAGCTGGCGCGCGCCTGTTCCGCAGTTCGCAGCGCCGCGCGCCCGCCTGCGTCGTCTGCCACAACCCGCGCGGCTTCAGCGGCATGGGACATATGATGGGGCGCGGCGGCATGATGGGGCGCGGCATGATGGGAAATTTCGCGGACGTGCCGAATCTCAACGGCCAGCACGCCGTCTATACTGAAACGCAGCTGGCGGCCTTCGCCAGCGGCGCGCGCCGCGGCACCGTCATGGGACCGATTGCGGCGGGGCTGAACGACAAGCGCCGCAAGGCGGTGGCGGAATATCTATCAGGCCTTCGATAGCGCTCAAAGACGAACGCGTAACGTGTCGATGGTGACGCTTATGTCCGTTCGTGGCACTTAGCGGACAAACGACCTCAGCCGCTGAACGGTCGCTATCGAGGCAATAGCAGACAGAGGGCCGTCCGGGGTTTGGATAGCTAGCCGGCTTTGACCCTAAACAGACCGATCAGCTTTGACGCTATTGCGTTTGACTGATCTCATTTGCCGCCGTCAACCTCGACGTAGACCTCGATTGGGTCAATTACTGTGTCCTTAGCCTTTGCGGCTGTGGCCTCCGGCGAACTGAGGAATGCCTTCATTTTTTCAAGGTCTGCATTCTCAAAAACAATGCAAATACGATTTTTATCCATGTGCTTGAAAACGCGATAGCTTGAACAAAAATTCGGAAACATCGTTTTGCGGTTTCCGCCTGAAAGCCAAGTGTCCATATTTCCCACCGCGTGGGTGGCGACGACCGTTGTCATTGCGTTTCTCCCATTTCCAATACGTACCCAAAGTCGCCCCCACTTTGAAAGCTAACACGACGACAATTTAGCGTCCAGAATTGCCGGCCGGAATAGCGTACGGTTGGTGGCAGCCTTAGCGGCTGCCACCAATGCCATCACTTGCTGGGCGCCTTGTATGCGCCGCGAAGCTGACTTGCCTTTTGCCGAACTTGCATCACTTCATCCTGCGTCATCAAACGTGTGAGCTTTACGTTGTGGAGGGCACCGGATGCCACGACGACGCCAGTAATCGCCGGCGCTGCACTGGGATCGGCCACATCGATGATCACCAATATGCCGGGGCCATCGGCAGGAGTGCTATACATCGAGATCAATTTACCCCCGGCGGCTTCAACCAGTTTTTTGGCTGCTTCGTAGCGACTGACGGTGGGATTATCCATCATACTGTTGAGAGCTTGCGGCGTGTATTGTCCCGTCAAGCAGAAATGCATGGCGATGTTCTCCCGTTGGTGTGTGGTTCAATAGGCGGATGTCCCCTTCCGACGTTAGGGAAAAGGGCTGACCCTGCGCGGAGATGAGGAGACTGCTAAGCCCCGCCGTGGGCACAGAGGCCGCCGTTAATTAGCGGGATTTCGGCACGTCCCGCTGGCGGCTCCCTCGGATAGTAAGTCAAAGCGAAGCGCGCTGAAAAGAGCGTTATGTCGCTCATTGGGACTTAACGGACAATCGAACCGCGCCTCCGAACGTCTGCTATTGGGGGTAAAGCGGACATAGCCTACGACTTGTTTTATGAGTACATGCCCTAAGGAACTGAATTCCTCCCAGGGTTGCCGCATCGGCCGCTCTTGACGCATTGCAGAATCTACCACGGCGACCTTAGCCTCAAGCCAACCGCCTGGAGGTTCGTTCCATCCTGTAGGCGGAGACAGCCTCCGCCAACAGCGGCACCAAGCGATTGTTGCTTGGGCGGCGAATAACGCGAAGTGCCAATCGCGACTAATCGTACAAACAGAAAGACCGCCTCGCGGCAGGTCAACCGAACGAACCGTAAATATGCGGTGAGACGTGAGCAGGCGATGGCAGATTTCAAGGCGGCGTGGAAGCGCGGTGGTTAGGGCGCGTTAAGCCAAGGATGGAACTTAGGTCTGCGATTAGCGTTGGGTCAGTGCGGATGCCCATGGAGGCACCACAATGCACTCTGACCACCAAAAACTGGAAGCTGGCGTAGATTGGCCGGAGACAATTTTGATGTTTTCGGCGCTCGCTTTTTTGGCGATTTTCGCCCTTTTTGTTCTTAATTCTTAGCCTGTGCTACGCGGCTACGCGCAAGGAAGCGATGGCAGCGTTTAAGGCAGCACGCGAGCGCTATAATTTCCACCGGCTCGATCTCACCCGCCAAGCCGGTTTCATCGTGACGGTATTCGATGAGGACAGGCTGAGGTTGGGCGTAACGATGCCGCTCACAACGCCGGCCGAGGCCTTTGGGGAAGCGCGAAAGATCGTCGACAACAGAGTCGAGGGGCCGAGAAATCGAAACGCCGCACCAAGCGAATGATGCGGCGTTGCCGAGCAGCGGTTGGTGAATGTCCGCTCTTGTCGGCCAGCTCAACCGGTCGATGCAACACAGGCATTAAATCTCTCCGCTGGGGTTTCAAATTGCAAGGTCTCGCGCGGCCGTTCGTTGAGCTGTCGCGCTACTTTGTTCAGGTGAGCTTGCGAGTGTACCGACAGGTCTGTGCCCTTCGGAAAGTACTGCCGCAGTAGACCGTTGGTGTTCTCATTTGAACCGCGCTGCCAGGGATTCTGCGGATCGCAGAAGTAAACCTCGATGTCGGTCGCTAACGTAAATCGGCGATGATCCGTCAGTTCCTTGCCCCGGTCCCAGGTCAGGGATTTATACAGCTCCCTCGGTAGCTTCTTGGCTTGCTTGATGAGCGCAGAGATGACCGTCTGGGTGTCCTTGTTGGCCACCTTCGCCAGCATCACGTAACGGGTATGACGTTCGACCAAGGTCGCGATGTAACTGTTCTTCGACCCCGACAACAGATCGCCTTCCCAATGACCAGGGACCGCCCGATCTTCAACCGCTGCCGGTCGCTGACGGATTGAGACGATGTCCCTGATCTGCCCCCGTCCATCGCCATGGAGGCCCGCCTGTTTCGATCGGCGGATGGTCCGCCTCGATCGAAGATAGCCGAGCAGCTCCTTCTTAAGCACCCCGCGGGCTTGAACAAACAGACTGCGATAGATCGTCTCGTGGGACACGTGATAACTCTCATCGCCAGGGTGGGCTCTCTTCAGCCAGCCGGCGACCTGCTCGGGCGACCAGTTCAATCTCAGCTTGCTCGCCACTGCCTGTCGTAGCCGCGCACTGTTCGCCAGCTTACACCGCTTCGGGCGACGAGCTCGGGCCCAGGCTGTCTCATCAGCCAATGCAGCCCGGTATCCATCATAGCCGCCATTGCGGCTGAGCTCGCGGCTCACCGTCGAGGCCGAGCGGCCCAGCAATCGTGCCATCGATCGTGCCGATTGATGCGCCGCAATGCCTCTGGATATTTCCTCGCGTTCGGCGAGCGTCAGCGCTAATCGTGAGCGACGCCGGGGTAAAGGGCGAATCCCACCGTGCGGAGCCACTTGGTAATAAATAGACGATGATGGCTTGGCAAACGCCCGGCCAATCGCCTTGAGCAACTCTCCCCGCTGCCAGCGATCCCACAACTCACTCTTCTCTGCCGCAGTGAACCCGCGCCGAAAACCCCGATCCATCGCTACACCCCATCTTTTCCCTCAAAGATAAAGTGTTGCGTCGATCAATTGAGACCACCCCGAAAGCGGACATAAATGTTGCGCTGCCGCGAATGTCCGCTTTGTGCCAGAAGCAGACATTGCTCGGCGTTGAATAAAATGACAAAGGCCGCCCAATTGAGGCGAGCCCAAAGTTAAAAAGATGCGACAAATAATGTTCACCAGTACCCGCGACGGCGACCAAAGTATCCTCCACCGCCGAAGAGCAGAAAGAGCACAACGATAATCAGGAGCAATTCCATGGGAGCCTCCTTTAGAGTGAGGCGTCGCGGAGATGTTTTACCAACAGCGTCCGCGATGATCGGCGCCGCTTCAGGCCGTAGTCGATTGGCTGAATACAAAGATCAACACGCGCAGAGTTGAAAAGGTTCCAAACATAATGGCTGCTTTTGGCCAGCAGCCAACATTGCTGCTCGGGATGACGCAAAGAAAGAGGCCGCCAATTGAGGCGAGCGGTGGCCGGTCATTTCAACTGCGATCCGGGCTTCCCCGCTAGCCACTCTTCGTTGTCGGCCATGTCATTGAGGGCTTTTTGCTTCTTAAGTAGCTTCGCGCGTTCCTTTGGCGACATGCGCGTCTTTGCGCGCTTCTCGATGTCTTTGGCGCGCTTTCTGTAGCTGCCGGTTTTGGCGGATGATGGTGCCATTCCACCAATATGCCGCTTCCCACGTGAGGCCGCTAGGGCCGAGAGTGGGACTTAAACCCCGACTGACCGACTACGAAATTTGAGTTCCCCTAGCCGTCGCAACATCCGCGTTGAGTCCACTATTCGCCATCACGGCTGAGGTTGCGAGATCTATACCGGTCGGAACAATTTGCCACCATACGGGATTGTCCGCACGACGTTTCATAGTGATAGGAGCACATAATGAGTACTCGTCTTGCATTGGTAATTGCGGCAGTAGCGGGAATTTGCACCGCAATGCCTGCTGGAGCAGAGGAGATTGGTATAGGTGTTGGGCCGGTTGGCGTAACAATCGGGTCTGGCCACAGTGACTGGGATCGGGACCGCGATCGTGACAAGACGGTTATCATAGAAAAGGACCACGATCGAGACCGTGATCGACATAAGTCGGTCATAAGGAAAGACCGCGACCAAGACGGCGACCACGATCGAGGAACGGTAGTTATTGACCGTGACTAAACCAAGTCATTTAGCGGCCTCCCTTCGGGGAGGCCGCGATCGTATAGAACTAGAGACTGAACCGACAAGGTTGGCAGGACAGTTCACAGCAACGCGACTGCAAATCGTCCGATGTCGGCTATGGGTCATTCGCGACTGAACCGCCTGGCCCCAGAACCGGCCTTTGTCCGCTGTTGGTCCAATAGCGGCCATTCAACGGCTGAGGTCGTTTGTCCGCTAAGTGCCAAAAACGGACTCCATCTCGACGGTGCGCGACCCGCAGCCCGGCCGGTTCTCGGGCAGGTCCGCGCCGAGGTCGGCGATGCCGGTGAGGGCGCGCCACTCGTCGCGGTTCCAGCCGACGGCGCGCGCCGTCTCGCGGCCGCCTTCGATGCGCACCAGGGTGGGCACGATCTCGACGCCGAGGCGGAACGAGGCTTCAAGCGCGGTGTCGTCGCGCGGCGCAGTGCCCGCCGGGAAGGCCGGATCGTCCTGGCTGTAGACCGCGACGCCGCGGTTTGATGCGAGCCGTGCCAGTACCGGCGCGACCAGGTGGCAGGTCGGGCACTCCTCCTTCACCACCGCCACCAGCCCGTCGGGCAGCTTCAAAGCGGCGCGGGTCTCTCGGGGCGCGTCGTCCATGGCGCGACTATAACAGTCGTGCCATCATCGGCGAAACGCGGGAGGGGACGATGCGCGGGCACGCGGGCAAGGTCGCGGTGATCACCGGCGGGGCGCGCGGGCTCGGCCAGGCTTATGCCAAAAGGCTGGCCGAGGAGGGGGTGGACGTCTGCGTCGCCGATCCGGGCGACGGGGCGGAGACCGAAGCGCTGGTGCGCGCGGCCGGACGCAAGGCGCTCGCCGTCGCCTGCGACGTGTCGCGGCCGGAGGACGTGGTGCGGCTCGCCGCCGAGGTGAACCGCGAATTCGGGCGCTGCGACATCCTGGTCAACAATGCGGGCGTGTTCCCGAACCAGCCGTTCGAGGCCATGAGCTTCGAGGATTGGCGGCGCGTGCTCGCGATCAACCTCGACGCGATGTTCCTCACCGCGCAATCCTTCGTGCCCGGCATGAAGGCAAGCGGCTGGGGGCGCATCGTCAACATGGCATCGAACACGTTCGCGACACCGGTGACGGGTTTCGTGCACTACGTCGCGTCGAAGGGCGGCGTGATCGGCTTCACCCGTGCGCTCGCCTCGGAGCTCGGGCCGCACGGCGTGACGGTGAACGCCATCGCGCCGAGCCTGACGCGGACGCCCGGCACGCTCGGGCCCGGTGGCCAGCCCGCCGACCGCTTCGCGATGGTCCGGAACCTGCAGGCCATCAAGCGCAGCGAGGAGCCCGACGATCTGGTGGGTGCGCTCGCCTTCCTCACCTCCGACGACGCGGCGTTCGTCACCGGCCAGACGCTCTACGTCGACGGCGGGTGGGTGAGGGGGTAGCCTTCACATCCGCATTCGTCATGGCCGGCCTTATGCCGGCCATCCACGCTCCCACGCGGCGGCATTGCTTTGGAGGGCCACCACATGACCGAGCGTGCGTCCCAAGCCTATTTCATCAAGCTCGGTCGTGCGGGCGAGTGGGAGGCCGAGTGCCTGCGCGATGAAATATTACGTCTCGGATTCGTGGAAACGCCACCCGGCCTTTGTGCAGAAGGCAACTGGGAGCAGGTCAGGAACTTCTGGCAAGAACTGCATGGGAATGCTGGCGTTGCAACGCGCTATACGCGGCAAATTCGCTCATTTTATGAAGCAGACGAACACACGGTCTTCATAACGTTCGTGGGCGGGCTCTTGCGTTGGTGCCGCCCTGCCGGTCCCGTCGAGCGGCTCGAAGATGGTGGCCACTGGAGACGCACGGTCGACGGCTGGCGAAGCACAAGCGTTGGAAATGTCCCTTTGACGACGGACCGCCTCTCCGGCCATTTGCTGATGGTTCAGATGTTTGAGGGGGCGATTTGCCGCGTTTCCGCGCTCGATTACCTCCTCCGCAAGTTGAACGACCAACCGTCACCGCAAGCGGCGGCCGCCATCGATGCGGAAAACGCTTTGGTGAAGGGGCTTATCGAGCTGATGCGGCTTCTCACGTGGCAGGATTTTGAGCTGCTGGTGGACCTTGCGTTCACCAACAGCGGGTGGCGAAGAGTGAGCGTTGTCGGTCGCTCCCAGCAGACGGTCGATCTCGAATTAGTCCTGCCGACCACGGAAGAGCGCGCCTTCGTTCAGATCAAATCGGAAGCGAGCAACGACAACCTCGAGCGATATGTGCATGAACTTCGTGGGTCCAGTGCCTATGACAGGATGTTTTTCGTTTGGCACACAGGAAACGTGAATGCGGTTCAAATGGACGGCAAGGTCACCTTGGTTGGGCCGGATCGGCTTGCACGGATGGTTATGGATGCAGGATTGTCATCGTGGTTGCGGGCAAAGTCCATGTAGTTCCCCATGCATATACGCCGTCCGCGGATGGCAGGCACAAGGCCGACCATGACGGGAGGGGATTCGATAGCGGGGAAGCGAAGACGTCGCCGGCCTGCTCACCCCGCCGCGGCGAGGGCGGCGAGCATCGGGGCGTCCTCGATCAGGCATGCGGGCGGGAAGGCGAGGCGCACCGTGGTGCCGACGCCGGGCTCGCTTTCGAGGCCGAGCGTGCCGCCGTGGCGCTCGACGATTGCCTTGGCGAGCGGCAGGCCCAGCCCGGTGCCCTGCTGGGCGAAGGCGGGGTCCTTCTTCACCTGGCCGAACTGGGAGAGCGCCTTGGGGATGTCCTCGGGCGCGATGCCGATGCCGGTGTCGGCGACCGAGAGCTCGATCCCGCCGTCTTCGGTGCGCGCACCGCGGATCGTGACCGTGCCGCCCGGCTCGGTGAACTTGATCGCGTTCGCGACGAGGTTCACGAACACCTGCTTCATCTTGCGCGGGTCGGCGTCGAGCGCGGGCAGCGCGGGTTCGAGGTCGATCTCGATGGCGACGCCGCCCGCGAGCGCGCGCTGGCGCACCAGGGCGAGCGCACCCCGCACGGTCTCGGCGACCATCACCGGCTGGCGCGCGAGCTCGTCCTTGCCCGCCTCGATCTTGGCGAGGTCGAGGATGTCATTGATCAACGCCAGGAGGTGTTGGCCGGAATCGCGGATGTCGCGGATGTATTCGGCGTAGCGGGTGTTGCCGAGGGGGCCGTGCGTGCCGCTCGCCATCATGTCGGAGAAGCCGATGATCGCGTTGAGCGGCGTGCGCAGCTCGTGGCTCACCGCGGCGAGGAACTCCGACTTGGCGCGGCTCGCGACCTCCGCCTCCTGCATCGCCTCGCGCAGCGCCTGCTCCGTGCGCTTGCGCTCGGTGATGTCGAGCACCGTGCCGCGCAGCCCCGAGAACGCGCCGTCGCGCAGGATCGGGCGGGAATGCACCGTCACGGGAAAGGTCGTGCCGTCCTTGCGCAGCCCCGCGTACTCGTTGTGGCCGAGGTCGTGCCCGCCGGCCACGGCGGCCATGTTCTCGCGGCAGCGCGTCCGCTCCTCGGGCGCCACGAGGTCGAGCGCGGTGACGCCGCGAGCCAGGTCGTCGTCGTCGTAGCCGGTGAGCTCGCGCGCCTTGCGGTTGAGATAGACCAGCCGTCCTCTTGCGTCGGTCTCGAACACCACCTCGGGCAGCAGGTCGACCAAGTCGCGGAAACGGTGCTCGCTCTCGGCGAGGGCGCGCTCGAAATGGACGTTGCGGGCGGCGAGGCGACGGCGCATGCGCGCGGCTGCCGCAAGCCCGAGGACGGAGACGACGAGCGCGGCCGCCGCGGCCTCCCGGTGCTGCAGAATCGCTGCGGATAGCCCCGGCGGAACGAAGGCGAGCGCCGCCCCGGCAAGCGTCAGGAGCGCGAGGACGACGCAGGCGAGCAGGCGGGCACGCATGGCGCCCACCCTGTCACCACGTGGTTAACGCTCCGTTGACCGCCGGCGCGATGCGCATCAGCCGGTTCCCGTCCGGCCCGATGTGCTCTAGGGTCGGGGCGCTCGCGGGGCAGGCCCCGCCAATGGAGGATTCTTCGCCCATGAAGCTCATGACCTTCGCCGTGCCGAACGCCGCGCATGTCGGCGCGGTGGCCCTGGAAGGGATCGTCGACCTCACGCGCGCGCTGGCGGTGACGCATCCCTCCGTGGTGGCGCGCGATTCCGTGCTCGCCATCATCCGGTCGGGCGTCGATATCGATGCCATCTGCCAGGAGTCGCTCGCCCAGCTCCGCACGGAGGGGCGGCTCAAGACCTACCTGGTCGAGAACCCGACCTACCTGCCGCCGATCCTCTCGCCGCCCAAGATCCTGGCGCTCGCCCTCAACTACCCGTCGCACATCGCCGAGACGGGGCTCGATTTCTTCAACGAGCCGATCGTGTTCGCGAAGTACTCCTCCACCATGGTCGGGCACGAGGGCGAGATCGAGCTGCCGCCCTTCCCGCAGAAGGTGGACGAGGAGCACGAGCTCGGCCTTGTCGTCGCGCGCGACTGCCGCCACGTCAGCGCCGCCGAGGCGCCCGACTACGTGTTCGGCTGGACGATCTGCAACGACGTCTCGGCGCGCGACCGCCAGCGTGAGCGGCTCAAGATGGGCCAGCCCTACTCCTACGCAAAGAACTTCGCGACGTTCTGCCCGATCGGGCCGTGGATCGTGACGGCGAAGGAGCTGCCCGACCCGCGCAACCTGAAGCAGGAGGTGCGCATCGACGGCAAGGTCACGCGCAAGGGCAACACCAAGGACATGATCTTCGACCCGTACGAGGTGCTGGCCTACTGCTCGGACTACGCGCCGCTGGAGGCGGGCGATGTGATCTCGCTCGGCACCTACGCGGGCGACAAGCAGATCAGGGCCGGCCAGGTGGTCGAGCTGGTGACCGAGAAGATCGGCACGCTCCGGAACCGGGTGGTCAAGTCCAAGGTGCCGTGGCCGATGTTCACCGCCGGCAAGCCCACCGGACCCATGGTGAAGGCGAAGAAGCGGTAGGGCCTACGCCAGCGTGCGGAAGTTGAGCCCTTCGAACGCGGCGGGCGGGGCCGGCGCATAGGCGGCGAGGACCGAAGGCGCGGGGCGGGCGGGCGCCATCGCCTCCTGCGCGATGTGCTGCACGACATAGGCGCTGGCCAGCAGGATCGGCGCGCCGGGCGCTGCCTCCGCAAGTGGAACGGGCAGGGCCTCCGCACGCCGTGCGGCGGCGCGACGGACGCCCGTGCGCACCGGGGCTTGGAAAGCCCCAGGCGCAGTGCGCGTCACGGGAACGGCGGCGGAAAGGCCCGACCGGGCCGGGAGAAGCTTGATCTCTGACACGTTCACTGCGTCCAACCCTGCCCCGGTCCCCCAACCGGACAGGATGAAACATAGATAAAATTTCGTAAAAGTCAAGAAAAATCCTAAGGGAATTTTAATATTCATTAACGAAAAATGGACATTCGTTAACCAAATCTGCATGCCCGCGTCCTCTTCTTAAGGCTTTGGCAATCGTTGCGGCCTAAAAGTGACCACCGGGTCGGGCCCTACGCCCGCCCCCAGGGTTGGAGGTTGCGTGGCAGGGCCCGGCACGGACCAAGTGGCAGCCATGACGGGCGAGACGGCGGAGCTCGCGCGGCTGCGCGCGGCGCTGGCCGCGTCCGGCGAGATCGCCTACGAATGGGACCTGGTCGCCGACCGCATCGCCTTCCTGGGTGACGGCGGGGCGCGGCTCGGGCTCGCGCCCGGCGAAAGCTGGACGGCGCGCGAGTTCGCGGGGCGCATCAACCCCGAGGACCTGGTGGTCCGGCTCGACATGCTGTCACGCCATTACCGCACGCAGACGCCCTACGACTGCGAGTACCGTCTGCGGCTCGCGGGCGGCGAGCAGGGCTGGGTGCACGACCGCGGCACGGCGGAGTTCGGCCCGCACGGCCAGCCGCAGCGCCTGCGCGGCATACTCCGCTTCGTCGCCGGCCGGCACCAGTCGGAGGCCGAGCTCAAATACCTCGCCAACCATGACGAGCTGACCGGGCATTTCAACCGCCCGCGTCTGCGTAAATCGCTCGACCATTCTCTGAAATACGCGGCGCGCTACGGCGAGGTCGGCGCCTTCCTGGTGGTGGGCATCGACAAGCTGACCATGGTGAACACCGCCTTCGGCCACGAGGTGGCGGACGCGGTCATCCTTGCGGTCGGCCGCCGGCTGGAGGCGACGCTGCGCGCCTCGGACGCGATCGGGCGGTTGGGCGGCGACCGGTTCGGCATCGTGCTCACGCGCTGTCCCGAGGCCGACCTGCCGCGCGTCTGCGAGAAGACGCTGGAGGTCGCCCGCAACACCGTGGTCGACACGCCGTTCGGCCCGATCCACGTCACCTGCTCGATCGGCGCGGTCGATTTCCCCGGTGCGGCGCACACCACCGGCGACACGATGACCAAGGCCGAGATTGCGCTGGCCAAGGCGAAGCGCGCCGGGCGCGATTGTTATGTGATCTACACGTACTCCGAGGAACAGCGGCGCGGCCACCGGGACAACATCGTGATGGCCGAGCAGGTGAATATGGCGGTGCGCGAGGACCGGCTGTGCTTCGCCTATCAGCCGATCGTGGCGGCGCGGACGCACGCGCCGGTCTGCTACGAATGCCTGATGCGCAAGGTGGGCCCGGCGGGCGAGATCGTGACGGCCGCTTCCTTCATGCCGGCGGTCGAGCAGCTGGGCCTCGTGCGCGTGGTCGACCGCAAGGCGCTGGATCTCGCCGTCGCCACGCTTGAAACCACGCGCGACGTGAGCCTCGCCATCAACGTTTCGGGGCTCACGACCGTCGACCGGTCCTGGCTGAGGGGCCTCGTGGCGATGCTGCGCGGCCGTCCCGACCTCGCCGGGCGGCTCGTGGTCGAGATCACCGAGACCGCCGCGCTCGAGGACATCGGCGAGTGCGCGCGCTTCGTGCTGGCGCTGAAGGAGCTCGGCTGCAAGGTGGCGCTCGACGATTTCGGCGCGGGCTACACCTCGTTCGTGCAGCTCAAGACGCTCGCGGTCGACACGATCAAGATCGACGGCTCGTTCGTGCGCGGCGTGTGCGGTTCGCCATCGAACCTTGCCTTCGTGCGCACGCTGCTCGACCTCGCGCGCAACCTCGATATCGAGACCGTCGCCGAATGCGTCGAGACCACGGAGGAGGCGGAGCTTCTCGAGCGCGAGGGAGTCGATTTCCTGCAGGGCTACGCCTTCGGCCGCCCGTCCCTCGTCGCGCCGTGGGAAACCCAGCCCGTCGCCGCGAAGGCGGGATAGGCAATCAGAACGCCACCTTGTCGGCGCCCTTGAGGGCGAGGGCGGCGCGCGCCTCGTCGGGCGTCGCGATCTCGAGGCCCAGCTCCTCGACCATGCGGCGGACCTTGGCGACTTGCTCGGCATTGTCCTTGGCGAGCTGGCCGCGGCCGATATAGAGCAAATCCTCGAGCCCGACGCGCACGTTGCCGCCCATCTGCGCGCCCATGATGGCGAGCGGCATCTGGTGGCGCCCGGCACCCAGCACCGACCATTTGTAGGCGTCGCCGAACAGCCGGTCGGCGGTGCGCTTCATGAAGATCAGATTGTCGGGCTCGGGCCCGATGCCGCCGAGGATGCCGAAAATGAGCTGGACGAACAAAGGCGGCTTGGCGAGGCCGCGGTCGAGGAAGTGGGCGAGGTTATAGAGATGGCCCACGTCGTAGCATTCGAACTCGAAGCGCGTGCCGTGGCCCTGGCCCAGCTCGACGAGGATGCGCTCGATGTCCTTGAAGGTGTTGCGGAAGATGAAGTCCTTGGTGCCTTCGAGGTAGGGCTTCTCCCAGTCGAACTTCCATTCGCGCGGGCGCTCGGCCATCGGGAACAGGCCGAAATTCATCGAGCCCATGTTGCACGAGCAGAGCTCCGGGCTCGCCGCGAAGGGCGCGGCCAGGCGCTCGTCCACCGTCATGTTGGCCCCGCCGCCGGTGGTGATATTGATCACCGCGCCGGTCGCCTGCTTTATGCGCGGCAGGAACTGCATGAATACGGCGGGGTCGGGCGTCGGCCGCCCGTCCTTCGGGTCGCGCGCGTGCAGATGGAGGACCGCGGCGCCCGCCTCTGCGGCGGCTATGGCCTGGGTGGCGATGTCGTTCGGCGTGTAGGGAAGGCCGTCCGACATGGTGGGCGTGTGCACGCCGCCCGTCACCGCGCAGGTGATGATGACCTTGTCGGGCATTACTTCACCGGCGCCCAGATCATCTCGCCGCGCGAACCGTCGGGCGCGTCGGAGGCGAGGATCAGGTTCTCGCCCTCCCAGCCGACCTCGCGGCGGAACACCCCGCCAATCTGCGCCGGGTTCGAATGGTATTCGAGGTGGTGGAGCATCACGTTGCCGTCGAACTCGTAGGGGCCGGCGTAGCAGTTCGACCCGGTCGGCGCGCCCTGGGTGCCGGCCGGCGCGCCCTGGAACCCGACCGACATGAAGCCGGTGTCGCTGTAGGTGAGGAACCCCTTGGCCTCGCCCGGCTTGCCAAGCGGCCAGGTGACGGTGCCGTCGGGCGCGGTGACGCGCCGCGCGACCAGCCGCCAGGCGCCGACATGGCGTGGTTTCTCTGCCATCGTTTCCCCTAGTCCTGTGCCGGAACCCTGTCCGTCGCGCCGAGATGGGCGACGGTCTCGCCCGTCTCGGTGAAGGTGCGGGTGACGCGTTCGGTGGCGTACACCCAGTGGAGCGCCAGCGTGGCCTGACCGACGCTGGCGAAGCGGTGCGACACGCCTTCGGGCACGAAGGCCGCGTCGCCCGGGTGCACGCGCACCGCGTCGCGGCCGGCGACCTCCATCAGCCCCTCGCCCTCCAGCACCAGCACCTGCTCGTCGCAATTGTGCGAATGGAACGGGATCGCCTTGCCGGGCGGCAGGCGGGTGATGCCGGTGTGGATGCGCGCCCCCGCGCCGCGGCCGGGCGAGACGTGGCGGATCGTCTCGACGCCGTCGCCGCGCGCGACGCGCTCGGCGTCCGCGGCGCGGATCACCTCGGGGTGCGCCACGTCAGACCTTGTCGTAGGCCGAGAGGTGCGGGACGGTCTTGCCCAACTCGGCGAAGGTGCGCGTCACCTTCTCGGTGTCGTAGATCCACAGGATGGTGAGCGGCCCGTCGCCCGTGTTGATGAACCGGTGGACGCGCCCCTCAGGGATGAACGACATGTCGTGCGTCTTCACGAAATGCGGCGCCTCGCCCTCGATGTCGACCTGCGCCTCGCCGTCCAGGATCAGCACCTGCTCGTCGCAATTGTGCGAATGGAACGGGATCTTGGTGCCCTTGGGAAAGGTCGTCGTGCCAGTGCAGACATGGGCGCCGAGCCCGCGGTCATGCCCGACGAACGAGCGGGTCACGACCCCGTCGCCGCGCTCGAACGCGGTCGCCTTGTCGTACGCGATGATGTCGGGCTTCGCCATCGTCTTGGCCATGGGAGATCCTCCCGTCGTGGATTTCGCCGAGTCTAGCCCGCGGGGCGGGCGGGGGATAGGGCGTCGTCAGTCCGCGTCCCAAGGGATGGAGGCGCCCAAGCCGTGCGACAAGGTCTTCACGTCGTCGGGCTGCCAGACGTGGCGCGGCGGGGACTCGAAGGTGGCCTCGGGCGTGATGCGGACGACGACGCGGCCCTCCTTGCGGGCGAGCGCGTAGATGCGCTCGCGCTCTTCCTTGGGCATGGGCTGGCTTGCCATCAGCTCCACCACTTTGGCCATCAGCTCCTCGCCGCCCTCGGTCTCGATCTTTGCGCGGCCGTAAACCAGCAGGTAGGTGGGCGGCCATTTCTCGTCGAGGATGCAGAGCGAGACCTGCGGGTTCCGCTGCACGGCCCTCGCCTTCGCGCGGCCCATCATGGTTGAGACCAATATGTCGTCGCCGTCCATCACGTAATAGACCACGGACATGGACGGGCCGTGCGCCTTGCGCGCATAGCCGTACACGCAGGTGCGGTGCCTGCGGACGAAGTCGCGCCGTTCCGCGCCGTTCATCGCCGTGCTCCCTTCCGCTTGCCGAACCGCTCGGCGATCAGGGCGTAGACCGCGCGCAGGGCCTGCGCCTCGCCCCCCTGGGGATGGCCCGGCTTGTCGCGACCGTTCCACGCCATCAGGTCGATGTGGAGCCAGGGCGTCGTCGGGCTCACGAACTCGTTGAGGTAGAGCGCCGCGGTGATGGCGCCGCCCTGGCCGCCCTCCGATACGTTGTTGATGTCGGCGACCGGGCTTTTCAGCATTTCGCGATAGGGCTTCCACAGCGGCATGCGCCACATCGGGTCGTTCTCGCGCGTGCCGGCCGCGAGCGCCGCTTCGGCCCAGCGATCGTCGTTGCAGAAAAGGGCGGGGAGGTCCGGCCCAAGCGCGACGCGCGCCGCGCCGGTGAGCGTCGCGTAGTCGACGATGACCGCGGGATTCTCGCGGTCGGCCTCGGCCAGCGCGTCGCACAGGATCAGCCGTCCCTCGGCGTCGGTGTTGCCGATCTCGACGGTGATGCCTTTCCGCGTCTTCACCACGTCGAGCGGGCGGATGGAATTGCCCGAGACCGAGTTCTCGACGGCGGGGACGAGGACCCGGAGGCGGACGGGCAGGCGGGCCACCATGATCATGTGGGCGAGGCCCAGCACGTGCGCGCCGCCGCCCATGTCCTTTTTCATGCGGAGCATGCCGGTGGCCGGCTTGAGGTCGAGCCCGCCGGTGTCGAAGCAGACTCCCTTGCCGCACAGCGTCACCTTGGGGTCGGAGGCGCGGCCCCAGGTGATGTCGATCAGGCGCGGGGCGCGCGCGGCGGCGCGGCCGACGGCGTGGACGGTCGGGTAGTTCTTCGCCAAAAGCTGGTCGCCGACGATGACGCTGAACTTCGCCTTGTGCTTGCGGGCAAGCGTGCGGGCGGCCGCGGCGAGCTCGCCCGGGCCGAGGTCTTCGGTGGGCGTGTTTATGAGGTCGCGGACGAGCACCGTCGCCTCGGCCGTCGCGCGCACGTAGGGGCGGTCGCAGTTCGCCGGCCAGACGAGGGCACGGGCGGGGCCCGGCTTCGCGTCCGATTTGTAGCGCGCGAACTTGTAGGAAGCGAGCGCCCAGGCGAGGCCGGCGGCGGTCGCGTGGCGCGCGTCGGGCCGGCCCTCGATGCGATAGGTTCCGGGCGGCAGCGCGGCGGCGACGGCGGCCCAGTTGGCGTAGGCCTCGGCGGGCTCGGCGCCGACCAGCACGCGGGCGAGCGCGCCGTCCTTGCCGGGCACCATGCGCCAGGTGCCGGGCTCGGCCTTGAAGTCGGTCGCCGCCGCCCAGGCGCGGGTCGCGGCATCCTGTCGCTTCAGCCAGGCGTCGAACCCGGATTTCTCCAGCCAGACCAGCGGGATCGTCTTCGCGTCGGCGCGCTCGCGAAAGGTCTGCGCCATGTCAGGCGCCCCGGTGCTTGTCGAGGAAGGCAGCGAGCGCCTGGTTGAAGCGCTCCGGCTGCTCGACGTTGGAGATGTGCCCGGCCGGGCCGAACTCGGCATACTCCGATCCCGGGATGCGCTTGTGCATGTCGCGCGACGGTTCGAGCATGCCGTCCTGCAGCCCGCAGACGATCAGCGTCGGCGTCTTGATCTGGCCGATCCTCGGCAGATAGTCGAGGTTCACCAGCGCATGGCCGCACCCGACATAGCCGTCGACCGAAGTCGACGACACCATGCTGCGGAAGCGCGCGATGACATCGGGGTGCGCCGCGCGATAGCCCTCGGTGAACCAGCGCTCGACGGTGGGATCGGCGAGCGGCGCCATGCCCTGGGACTTGGCGATCTCGATGCGCGGCGGCCAGTTGGCGCGGTAGGGCTCGGGCGCGTCGGCGCGCGAATCCGCGACGCAGATCGAGGCGACGCGGTCCGCGTGGTCCAGCGCGAGGCCAAGCGCCGTCATGCCGCCGATCGAGACGCCGGCGAAGTGCGAGCGCTCGATGCCGAGATGGTCCCACAGCGCGAGCACGTCGGCGACCAGGTCCTTCATCAGCCAGGGCGGGGTCGGTGCGGGCGTCTGGCCGTGGCCGCGCTTGTCGTAGCGCAGGATGTGCCAGTCCGACTTGAGCGCGGCGACCTGCGGATCCCACATGGAGAGGTCGGTCGCGAGCGAGTTGGAGAAGGTAAGCCAGGGCGCGCTCTCGTTGCCCTCGATGATGTAGTTCAGCGTGACGCCGTTGACCGTCGCTTTCATCGCGTCCCCCGTGTCTTGCGTTGATGCGACGATAGCGCCGCCATTGCGATGACGCCACCGGTTCGCTTCGGGATTTCAGCGCAGGCCGCGCAGGGCGAGCTTGTCGATCTTTGCGGCGCCGGATTTGGGAAGGGCATCGACGATCTCGATCGCGACCGGCACCTTGTAGGGGGCGAGGCGTTCGGCGCACCACGCCTTGATCTCGTCGGCGGTCGCGGCGGCGCCGGGCTTCAGCGCGACGAACGCCTTCACCACCTCGCCGCGGAATTCGTCGGGCGCGCCGACAGCGGCGGCCTCGTGCACCGCGGGGTGGGCATGCAGCACCTCGTCCACCTCGCGCGGATAGACATTGTAGCCGCCGACGAAGATCAGCTCCTTCTTGCGGTCGACGACGAACAGATATCCCTCGTCGTCGAAATAGCCGATGTCGCCGGTATAGAGCCAGCCGTCGCGGATGGCGTTGGCGGTCTCGTCCGGCCGGTTCCGGTAGCCGACGGTGAATTGCGGGCCCCGCACGCGAATCTCGCCGCGCTCGCCCGGCGGCATCGTGTGCGTGCCGGTCGCCAAATCGACGACCTGGATGTCGGTTTCCGGCGGCACGATGCCGACCGACATCAGCTTGCGCGGCGCGTCGACCGGGCTGCAGGTCACCGGCGCGCCCTCGGACATGCCGAGACCTTCGAGGATCGGCGCGCCGGTCTTCTTCTCCCAGCTTTCGAGCAACGCGCCGGGGCAGGGCGCCCCGCCGGCGAGGCAGAACTTGAGCGCCGAGAGGTCGGTCTTGTCGAAAGTCTCGTGCGCCATCAGCCCGAAATAGATCGAGGCCGGCCCGCCCGGGAACACGGTCACGCGGTGACGGTCGAGCTCCGCGAGCACGATCTCGGGCTTGTAGCGCGGCACGATCACCAGCGAGCCGCGGATGTACATCGCCCAGAGGCAGCCGAAATGGTGGCCGAAGACGTGGAACATCGGCGCGACGATCAGGAGCCGTTCGGCGTCGAAATCCATCGGCCAGAGCGAGGTGATCTGGCGGCAGTAGGAGACGAGCCCGGCATGGGTGTGCTCGGCGCCCTTGGGCACGCCCGTCGTGCCGCCGGTGAAGAAGATGCAGGACCGGTCGCCCGCGGCGGGGAAGGGGCGCGGCAGGGTGACCCCCGCGTCCTTCGCCCATGTGCCGATGGTGCGGCCCTCGGGCTCGACCACCTCGACCGCGCATCGATCGAGCTTGGTGGCCTGGGCACGCGCCTTCGGCTCGTGGTCGGGAGCGGCCAGGATGACGGCGGGCTGGGTGTCCGCCATCAGCGGCGTCATCTCGCGCTCGGTATAGGCCGGGTTCATCGGCGCGACCTGCGCGCCCGCGGCCATGGAGGCGAGCGAGGCGACCGCCATCTCGACCGAATTGTTCATCAGCAGCACGACGCGGCTGCCGCGCGCGCCGAGCGCGCGGAGCCGGTCGGCCAACCCGCCGATTGCGCGCGCGAGCTCGGCATAGGTGAGCGTCCGGCCCTCGCAATGGAGCGCGTTGCGGTCGGGCACATGGCGGGCCGCGAAGTCGATCGCGTGCACGATCGTCGGGTAGTCCGGCAGGGCCGGATCGACCGGATCGTTCAAGCGTTCGGTCGGGTGGCGCATGTCACATCGTTGAGGGCAGCCAGAGCGAGATGCTCGGGAAGGCGATCAGGAGCGTCATGATGATGACTTCGCAGCCGAGGAACCACAGGCACCCGCGGAAGATCGTTTCGAGCGAGATGGAATCGCCCACCACCGATTTCACCACGTAGACGTTGAACCCGACCGGCGGAGTCAGGAGCCCGATCTCGACATACTTCACCACCAGGACGCCGAGCCATACAAGGTCGAGATTGAGCGCCTGGAACATCGGCACCAGGACGGGAATGGTGATCAGCACGATCCCCAGCGGATCGAGGAACATGCCCAGGATCAAATAGATGATCGAGGTGGCGATCACCAGGAGCGTCGGGTCGAGCGCCCAGTCGCCGATCATGCCGGCGAACATCGCGGCGATGCCGGCGAAGGCGAGGAGCTTGGTGTACATCACCGCGCCCATGCCGACGAAGAAGATCTGCGCCGTGGTGCCCATCGCGTCCTCGAGCGCGGCGATGAAGCCCTTGACGCCGAGCTTGCCGCGCAGGACGCCGATCACCGTCGCGAGGAAGGCGCCGGCCGCGCCCGCCTCGGTGGGCGTGACGACGCCGCCATAGAGCCCGCCGATGATGCCGAGGATCAGCGCGAGGAGCGGCCACACCTCGCCTAGCGCCTGCCAGCGCTCGCGCCGGAGCGCCGCGGGGTCGGTGACGGGGAGCTTGGGCGCGATGTGCGGGTTCATCCGGCAGCGCGTCACCAGCATGGTGGCGTAGACCACGGCGGTGAGAAGGCCGGGCAGCACGCCCGCGATCAGGAGCTTGGCGATCGAGACCTGGGCGAAGATGCCGTAGAGCACGAACAGGATCGAAGGCGGGATCAGCGCGGCCAAGGTGCCGGCCGAGGCGACGACGCCGGTCGCCAGGCTCTTGTCGTAGCCCTGCGCCAGCATCTCGGGGATGGCGAGCCGCCCCATCGCGGCGGCGGCGGCGACGGACGAGCCGCAGGCGGCGGCGAAGCCCGCGCACGCGAAGTTGGTGGCGACGGCGAGCCCGCCCGGCAGATTGCCGAACCACAACCGCGCGGCGCGGAACAGCGCCGAGGAGATGCCCGAGTTGGTGGCGATCGAGCCCATCAGGAGGAACATCGGGATCGCGGTCAGGTCCCAGCTCGCCGCGAAGCTGAAAGGCGCGTCGCGGATCACGCTGATGGCGACGTGCAGGTTGATCAAATACCAGAAGCCCACGAACGACACGCCGCCGAGCGCGACCCCGATCGGAATGCGCAGCGCGATCAGCCCGAGGATCGCGACCAGGCTGACGATCGAGACGGTGAGCGCGCTCATGCCGCCCCGCTCCCGGCGGCCTCGCCGCCGGCAAGGCGGCGGCGCACGTCGCGGATCACGCGCAGCACCAGGTAGATCACCATCAGCCCACCCGCGACCGGCAGGAGCCAGCGGCTCGGCCAGACGGGGATATAGGCGCTGCCGGCCTGCCAGGACTCGTTCGCCGCCATCTGCTCGCCGGCGCGAATCCAGGTCTCCCAGGTGAACAGCCCGACATAGACCGCGGTGATCAGGTGCACCACCGTGTCGAGCCAGGCGGTGAAGCGGGGCGAAGCGAAGCGGGTGAACAGCTCCACCCTGATGTGCGCGTCGCGCGCGGCGATCCACGCCCACGGCAGGTACGCCGTTGCCACCATGTAGTAGGCGGCGACGATCTCGGTCGTGCCGCTGAACGGATGGTTGAAGACGGTTCGGCCGGTCACGTCGACCGTCACATGCATCATCATCAGGAAGCCGGCGAGCAGCCCCACCCACATCAAAGCGTAAATCGGGATCGCCAGCCAGCGGAGCGCTCGGTCCATGGGATGGAGGATTCCGGCCCTGTCAATCGCGAGGCTTGTATACGAGCGTCATTGCGAGATGCGAAGCGACGAAGCAATCCAGAACCGCGACACGGCCCTGGATTGCCTCGCTTGGCTCGCAATGACGGCGACGGCGTGCGTCATCGGGACGCGATTACAGCTTGTCCGGGTCGACCTTGGCGTAGACCTCGTTCCACAACAGGTCGGCGAACTTCTGGATGTCGCGGCCCATGTTGGCGGTTAGCGGCCGCCACTTGGCGCGCATCCCGGCGTACTCGTCGATGATGGTGCCCGGGTCCTTCACGCCGAACTTCTCGGCGTTGGCGATGTTCTTCGCCCGCTGCACCTTGTCGAACCTGGCGGCGAGGCCGTCGAACTCCTTGGCGTCGGCCTTCACCACCTTGACGCCCTTGTTGTTCTCGACCCAGTGCAGGATCTCCTCGTTCTCGACGACGAACTGGCCGATCGCCTCCTCCGCCGAGAGCAGCGCGGCGCCCTTCATGTGCGCGATCTTCTGGTCCTTGGTGAGCTTGTTCCAGGCGTCGCGGTTCATCATCAGCCCGATGGCCGGACCGGTGAGGCCGAGCGGATAGTCGGTCAAATACTTGGCGAAGTCGGCATAGCCGAACGCCTTGAGCCAGCCGGTGACGCCGAACGTGCAGTCGAGCCCGCCGCGCTGCAGGAGGCTGACCGCCTCGACGAGCGTGGCCGCGACCGGCACCGCGCCGGCGAGCTGCATCAGGTCGTTGTTGCCGCCGGTCGCGCGCACGCGCTTGCCCTTGAGGTCGGCGAGGGTCTTCACCGGCTCGCGGCAGTCGAGCTGGTAGGGCGAGCTGGTCCAGCCGGCGAGCGGCACCGCGTTCATCTTCCTGAAATCGGCGAGGCATTGCGGGCAGTGCAGCGTCAAGGTCTCGAGCGCGGCGCCGGTGGCGGCCACCACGTCCGAGTCGAACACGACGGTCGAGTAGATCACGTTGAGCGCGGGCACGCGGTTCGGCACGTAGGTCGAGATGCCGAGCCCGGCCTGCATCAGCCCGTCCTGCACGGCCTGGAAGGTCTCCTTGGGCCCCGCGAGCTGGCCGCCCGGAACGTCCTTCCACTTGACCGCGCCCTTGGTCTCCTTCTCGATCAGGGCAAAGACGTGCGGCAGGCCGACGCGGTTGAGATATTCGACGGCGGGCGGCCAGGCGCCGTAGGTGAATTCCACCGCGCGCGCCTGGTGAAGCGCGGGCAGCGCGACCGCGAGAGCGCTCGCGATGGCAAGGACCGGACGACGGATCGACATGGACATCCCCTCCTGATGCGTTCGTTTCGCTGGCACGTTTCTGCGCGTCTTGCGAAATCGTAACGCCTTCGGATACGCCGCGCCATGAATTCCGTGGCGTCGGCGGGAGGGATGTCGCCCACCGCTGCGGTAGGGTGCCGCCCAACTGTCAGGCTTAGCGCCCCTTCTTGCCGGCGCCCATGTCCTTGGCGAAATCCTTTTCCAGCTCGCGCTCCAGCCGGACCAGGTCGTCGGGCGGGGGCATGTCCATCGCGCGCAGCTGGTCGAGCATCTGGCGCACGCGCAGATAGATCTCGTGCGCGTCGCCCTGGTTTCCCTCGGCCTCCTCGATCATCTCGAGGATCGCGGCCTCCAGCTGCTGCAAATCCATCGCCATCGGGCCTCTCCACAACTTCTTCGGGACGGCACCGTCCCTTATCGAACCGTATCGCGCATTCGCGGGCCGGGCGCATTGACGCAGGTCAATGCGGGCATTCGTCTCGAATGCGGTGTTCCGGGCCGGGTGCGATGTGGTCTAATCGCCGCGTCCGTGCGCCCCGGGGAGTTCCCATGAAAGTCTTCGTCTTCGACCTCCTGCCCTACGCCGAGCATCTCGACCATCTGAAGGAAGGCAACGAGCTCCCCTATCCGCTCGCGAAGAAATACGTGAAGCCGGAGGTCGCGGCGCGCACCTACGCCGAGCATCTGGCGGCGTGGGAGGAGATCGACCGGCTGGGCTTCGACGGGATCGGTTTCAATGAGCACCATGCCTCGCCCTACGGGCTGATGAACTCGCCCAACCTGATGGCGGCGTCGGCGGCGCAGCGCACGAAGAATTGCAAGCTCCTGATCTATGGCAATTTGCTGCCGCTGCACGAGCCGCTGCGCCTCGCCGAAGAGCTGGCGATGATCGACTGCCTGTCGAACGGGCGGCTGATCTCGGGCTTCGCGCGCGGCATCCCGCGCGAATACCAGGTGCACAACGTGCCCCTGGCGGATTCGCGCGCCCGGTTCGAGGAGGCGTTCGAGATCGTGACGCGTGCCTGGGCGGAGGAGGTGTTCTCGTACGAAGGGCGGTTCTGGAAATACCACGACGTGGCGATCTGGCCGCGACCGATCCAGCGCCCGCGCCCGCCGGTCTGGATCCCGATCACCGGCTCGAAGGAATCGATCGAGTGGGCGGGGCGGAACGACATCCCGATCACGCCGGGCGAGGGCAATGTCGGCTTGCGCGAGGACATCATCCGCTACTACGCCAAGTGTCTGGCCGGGGCCGGCCACCGCATCACCCCCGACCATTTGAATATCGGCGCGATCGGCTGGGTCGCGGATTCGAAGGAACAGGCGGTGGCGGAGTACGGCCCCTACTTCCTCTATTTCAACCGCACTTTGTTCAGCCACGGCAACGTCACCGAGACCGACATCAACCGCAAGGCAGGCTACGTGACCACCGCGTCCACCGACTACGTCCGGCCGGAGAATCTGCGCGCGGCGGGCCGGCTCCGCGCCGATTTCCGCAACATGACGATGGACGACGTGCGCGCCCGCGCGCAGGAGATGCCGTGGGGAAAGGCGGACGAGGTGATTGCGCGCATCGTCGCCGCGGCCGAGCATGCGGGCGCGAACACGGTGCTGCTGCACCTCAACCGAGGCGCAGTGCCGCACGCGCAGTTCATGGCGCAGATCCGCCGCTTCGCGAAGGAGGTGCTTCCGGCGCTGCAGGCGCACAAGATCGAGCGCGTCCCTCTCGCCGAGGGGGTGGAGGCGTAGACGGGCGGGTCGGGGCGGAAACCCGCCCCTACATCGCTACCTTGCCCCGCCGTTGGCGTTGAGCGCGCGCCAGACCTTTTCCGGCGTCGCCGGCATCTCGATCCGCGCCGCGCCCGCGTGGAAGAGCGCGTCGTTCACCGCGTTCATCACGGCCGGGATGGCGCCGCAGGTGCCGGCCTCGCCCGCGCCCTTGACGCCGAGCGGGTTGCGCTTCGTGGGGATGTTCTCGTTCCACAGCTCGAACATCGGGAAGTCGTCGGCGCGCGGCATGCAGTAATCCTGGAACGAGCCGGTGACGAGTTGGCCCAACTCCTTGTCGTAGACGATGTCTTCCATCATCGCCTGTCCGGCGCCCTGGACGATGCCGCCGATCATCTGGCCCTCGACCAGGAGGGGATTGATCATCGTGCCCACGTCGTCGACCGCGACGTAGCGGGTGAGTTCCAGCCGCCCGGTGTCGGGGTCGATCTCGACCTCGCAGATGTGCGTGCCGTTGGGGAAAGTCGCGGTAACGCCCTCGCCGTAATCGGCGCGCTCGGCGAGCCCGACCTCGATGCCCTTCGGCATCAAATCCTGGTGGAACGACTTGCGCGCGACCTCCACCAGCTCGATCGAACGGTCGGTGCCGGCGACGGTGAACTTGCCTTTCTCGAAGGCGATATCCGCCTCGGCCGCCTCGAGGAAATGGGCGGCGAGCTTCTTCCCTTTCTCGATGATGCGGTCGGCCGCGACCCAGACGGCGGAGCCCGCGAGCACCGCCGAGCGCGAGCCGAACGTGCCGATCCCTTGGGTCACCACGTCGGTGTCGCCGAACCGGTAGCGGATGCGCTCGGCGTCGATGCCGAGCCGGTCCGAGAGCACCTGCTTGAACGTCGTGCCGTGGCCCTGGCCGTGGTCCATCGCGCCGGTGATCAAGGTCACCGAGCCCGACGGGTCGAAGCGGACCTCGGCGTGCTCGAAATCGCGCCCGGCCGAAGGCGCGATGTGCGACGCAATTCCGATGCCGAGCAGCTTGCCCCGCGTCTTCGCCTCGGCGCGGCGCTTGTCGGCCTCGGCATAGGCGATGTGCTTCTCCGCCTCGGCGAAGACGTGCGGGAAGTCGCCCACGTCGTAGACCGCGCGCATGGCCGTCGTGTAGGGCATGCGGTCGGGCGCGAGGTTGTTGCGCCGGCGGAGCTCGGCGGGATCCATGCCGAGTTCGCGCGCCGCCACGTCGACGATGGATTCGATGACGTAGAGCGGCTCGGGCCGTCCGCCGCCGCGGTAGAACGCGATCATCATGCAGTTGACCAGCGTGCCGATCACGGTCGCGTGGATCGCCTCGAACCCGTAGGTGTTGTTGAGGCAGCCGAGCGCCACGATGGTCGGCATGATATTGCGCTCGGACGTGTTGTAGGCGCCGATCGACGCCTTGTGCACAGTGCGCAGCGCGAGGAACTTCCCGTCCTTGTCGAGGGCGAGCTCGGCCTCGACCACAGAATCGCGCGCCTGCTCGTCGGTGGCGATTCCCTCCGAGCGCTCCTCGATCCACTTGACCGGCCGGCCTGTCAGCTCCGCCGCCCACAGCGCCAGCGCGTATTCCGGCGCGGCGCCGCCCTTCATGCCGAATCCGCCGCCCATGTTGTCGCAGATCACGCGGAAATGGGTCTGCGGCTTCTTGAAGAGCTGGGCCGCGAGCGTCGCGCGCGTGCCGTGCACCGACTGCACCGTGCAGCGCAGCGTGTAGAAATCCTCCTGCGGGTCGTGCTCGGCGAGGCAACCCCGCGGCTCCATCGAGTTGGCGGTGATGCGGTTGATGACGATGCGGCTTTTGACCACCTTCGCCGCCTTGGCGAAGGCCGCGTCGGTCTTGGCCTTGTCGCCCACCTCGTGCGTCCAGGCCTCGTTGCCCGGGTTCTCGTCATGCACGGCGGGCGCACCGGCGGCGAGCGCGTCTTCGGCCGAGACCACGCAGGGCAGCGGCTCGTACTCGACCTCGATCAGCTCGGCCGCGTCCTTCGCCTGGTTCAGCGTCTCGGCGACGACGAACGCCACGGGATCGCCGACGTAGCGCACCCGCTCGCCGGCGAGAAGCGGCTGCGGCGAGACGAAGGCGGGCGAGCCGTCACGCTTCTTGCGCGGCAGCATCGGCGAAAGTGCGCCGAGCCCGCGCTTCTTCAGCTCGGCGGCGGTCAGCACGCACAGCACGCCCGGCGACTGGCGCGCCTTGCCGGCGTCGATCGCCGTGATGCGCGCCGCCGCGTAGGGCGAACGCAGCACGTAGGCGCGCGCCTCGTGCGGCAGGGTCACGTCGTCGACATAGCGCCCGCCGCCGCGCAGAAGCCGCGGGTCCTCCTCGCGCGGAACAGGCTGGCCGATCCCGTACAGTCCCATGATGCGATCCCCTGGATTCGTGGTTGTTTCAGATCAGAATCGGTAACCGGTTCGATGCGTTCCAGGCGCGGGCGACACCCCTCACCCTGTTCCTCTCCCCCGGGGGAGAGGGAACCCTGACTGGCGAGCCTTCGTCCGATCCGAAAGAGCGACCCGGAAAGGTTCGCGGACGGGTCGTGGCAACGTTCCCTCTCCCTTGGGAGAAAGACAGGGTGAGGGGCCGGGTGCCGAACGCCACACGATGACTCACTGCTACCGCGTCCTACCCGTTGCCCGCGTCCGCGAGCTTGTTGGAAAGCTTGCCAATGCCCTCGACCTCGACCTCGACCGTGTCGCCCGCGTGCATGAACACCTTCGGGTTGCGCCCGAACCCGACGCCCGAGGGCGAGCCGGTGGTCACCAGGTCGCCGGGCGAGAACTTGAACCACTGCGAGAAGTAGGAGACGAGGGCCGGCAGCTTGAAGATCAGGTCGTCGGTCTTGGTCGACTGCATGACCTCGCCGTTCAGGGTGAGCGTCATCTGCAGATCGTGCGGGTCCTTGATCTCGTCGGCGGTCGCCATCACCGGGCCGCACGGCGTGAAGCTGGGCAGGAGCTTGCCCATGATGTTGCGTTCCCAGGTGTGGATCGCGTCGAAATTGCCCTTGGCGGCGAAGAACTCTGGCGCCCAGTTGCGCGCCGAGACGTCGTTGGCGATGGTGTAGCCGGCGACGTAGCCCATCGCTTCGGCCTCACTGACGCGGTGGCATGTGCGGCCGAACACGAAGGTGAACTCGCCCTCGAAATCGATCATATCCGGGCATTGCGGCGGCACGACGATCGGCTTGCCCGAGCCGGTCAGCGACGACATCGGCTTGATGAAGGCGGTCGGGTATTCGGGTGTCGGCGTGCCCGACATTTCCTTCAGGTGCCTTCCGTAGTTCATGCCGGCCGAAAGGATCAGCTTCGGCTCCGGAATGGGCGCCAGCAAGGGCGTGTTGGCGAAGGAGCGCACGCCCTGCTGCGCGGCGAAGGCGTGGCGCTCGTCGGCGCTCATCCTGTAGACGTGGTCGACGGCGCGCTTCACCGCATCCATCGCGTCGGGACCGACCTCCAGGATGGCGCGGAGCGTGGGCGGGATCATCCGCCCCGGCGGCCAGACGAGGGCAAGGGCGGCGAGGTCCAGCACCTCGCCCGAGCCGATCAGGACGCCGACATGGCCGTGCGGGCCGCGGTCGATGGTCAGAAGCTTCATGAATGTCCCCAATGCGCGAAGCCGCACCCGACATAGACTTCGGGCACGGGCAGATAGTCGATCAGCTCGAAGCCGCGCCCGCCGGCGGCGCCGTGCGCCACCGCCCAGTTGCGCACCTCCTGCCCGCCGTTGCCGGTGCGCGTCAGCGCGTCCTCGATGACCTTCGAGATCTCGGCCTCGTTGCCCGACCGGAACATGCGGATGCAGGTCTCGTCGAAGGCCTCGTCGATGTCGCCCATGGTGGGCTCGCCGATCGAGTGGCTGAGCCCGCCGGTCGCCAGCACCGCGACGCGCTCCTCGCCGGGATAGCTTGCCACCGCCTTGGCGATCAGCCGGCCCCAGGCGATGCAGCGGTGGACGGACGGGAAGGGCGGCTCGATATCGTTGACGACCAGCGGCACGATCTTCGGCATCGCCGGCAGGTTCATGCGCCAGAGCGGGATGCAGAACCCGTGGTCGAGCACGAGGTGGTGCGAGAGCGACGGCTCGAAATCGCTGGCCGTCGCGGTCTTCGCGATGTGCATCGCAAGCTCGGGATCGCCCGCCAGCGTCTTGTGCGGGAAATCCTTGAGGAACGGCTCGGGCGGGCCCTCGTGCGTCTCGCCGACGCCGATGCAGACGCTCGGCAGGTTGTCGAGGAAGAAGTTCACCCAATGGTCGGGCGAGACGACGACCACCGTGTCCGGCCGGGCCGCCTGCATGCGCCGTCCCAACTCCTCGAATGCGGCGGTGAGGCGCCTCTTGCGCGCGGGCGAAACCGCCTCCCACTCGCGCACGATCAACGGGCCGTGCGACGCGGCGAACGAACCGACAAGCTCAGCCATGCTGCGTCTCCGCCGTCGCGGCGCTTGCGCGCAGGCGCTTGATGAACTCCGCGTCCGTCATGCCGATGGCGAAGAAGTAGAAGCGCAGCAGATAGGCATTGACCAGGGTCGCCAGCATCGGCACGTCGTCGGTCTCCACGGCCTTGCGCACTTCGGGCTTCAGGGGATAGCGGTCGAGCACCTTCGCCCGGTCGGCCCGGTACTCGGCCGCCGCGCCCGGCGCCTGCAAATCGTAGAACAGCTTGCTCAGCCAGTAGTCGGTCATGGGCCGCGCCCGCCACCGTTGCTGGCGCGACTGTAATGCGCCGGCTCCACCCTGTCACCCCAGGCGATATACTGCGCGCCGCAACCGAGGGAGGCCGCCATGCCCAAGACCATCGAGCACGTGCACTGGCCCGACGCGCCCGACATGTGGATGCCCTACGCGCCGGCGATCAAGGTGCGGGGCGGCACGACCGTCTATCTCGCCGGCGTCACCGCCGCGCCGGTCTATCACCACCACCCGCACCGGCCCGAGGAGTTCGACGCGATGGCGCCCGACATGGAGGGCCAGGCGCGCCAGGCGCTGGAGAACCTCAAGAAGGGCCTCTCCGCCGTCGGCGCCACGTTCGCGGACGTGGTGACCGCCGATCGGTTCCTCACCGACATCGAAGACCAGGACGCGCTCAACCGGGTTTGGGCGGAGTATTTCGGGGCCGCGAAGCCCGCCACCACGACCGTCCAGGTCGTGCGGCTGGCCACCGATGCACGCTGCCGCATCGAGATCAACGCCATCGCGGCGATCGATTGAATTTTCCGCCGGCCAGTTGCGCCGGTATGGCGCGACATCGCGCAAGCCGGTAATAAGAGGTGTTCACGTCATTGTTCCGACGTATCGTAGTCAGGCTGCTGCGGACGGGATGGTTCAGTTTTCATCTCAAAGTAAGGCCGGCGGCCGGCGCACGTGGAGCCTGCGCCAACATCTGATCGCGTTCGCCCTGGTACTGATCCTGCCGATTGCCGCGGTCGCGGCCCTGGCGATCGCGCGCTCCGCCGCATCGGAGCGCAGCGCGTCGGAGACCCGTGCCCGGGTCGCGGCGCGCGAGGTCCGGGCCGATGCCGACAGCGAACTGGCCAACGACATCGCCATCCTCGACACGCTGGCGACGTCGCTCTACCTCGACAGTGGCGACTATGCCAGGTTCCAGCGCGTCGCCGCGCGCATCGCCCGCATGCGCCATTCGCACGTCCTGCTACTCGACCCGTCGCTGCAGGAGCTGGTGAATACCCGCGTTCCCTACGGGACGAAGCTGCCGCGCACCGCCGACCCCGAGACCGCCCGGAGGGTGCTGGAGACAAAGCGGCCGCAGGTTTCCGGCCTGTTCATGGGCACGGTCGCAAAGCATTACGTGTTCAACGTCGAGGCGCCGGTCATCCGGGACGGCGCGGTCGCCTATATCCTGATCGTCACCATCGAGCCGGCCCAAATCCTCGCACTTCTGAAGGCGCAGCCCATGCCGCCCGGCTGGGTGTTCACGGTGGTCGACCGCGACAGGCGGGTCGTCGCGCGCACGCTCGAAGCCGCGGCCTACATCGGCCGCCAGGGGCGCACCGGGCCCGACAATATGTTTTCCGGCCGCCCCAGCGGATCGTTCCGCGCGCGGAACTTCGACGGCACGCCGGTCGTCGGCGCCTTCGACACCTCCGACCTCACTGGCTGGACCTACTCCGCCTGGATCCCGACGGCAATCGTCGAGGGGCCGCTCCGCCGGTCGTGGGAGCTGTTCGCCCTCGGCATCGGCGCGCTTCTCGCCGTCTCGCTCGCCGCCGCGTGGGGCTTCGGGCGCATGATGGCGCGGCCGATGGACGTCGTGCGCGACGACGCCGTCGCGTTCGGCGGCGGCGGGTTCGCGCCCGAGCGCCATTTCCGCCTGCGCGAGGCGAACGAGGTGAGCGCGGCGTTCCGCGCCGCCTCGCTCGAACGCGAGAAGCAGGACGCGCATTTGAAGCTCCTGGTGGGCGAGCTGTCGCACCGGACCAAGAACCAGCTCGCGGTCATGCAGGCGATGGTGCGACAGACCAAAACGCGCTCGGTCTCGCTCGACGATTTCGAGCAGCGCTTCACCGGGCGGCTGCTCGGGCTCGGTCGGTCGATCGACCTCCTGGTGCGGGCCGACTGGCGCGGCGCGGCACTTCGCGACCTGGCCGCGGCGCAGCTCTCTCCCTTCGCCGAGCCCGGCGCGGGACGGTTGGAGCTCGACGGACCGGAGATCCGGCTCCGGCCCGAGGCGACCCAGCAGATCGGCATGGCGCTGCACGAGCTCGCGACCAATTCCACCAAATACGGCGCGCTGTCGGTGGGCGAGGGCAGGGTGCGGCTCTCCTGGGCACTCTGCCCGGACGCCGCCGCCCCCGAGACGATCGAGATCGCCTGGGAGGAGTCGGGCGGGCCGCGCGTCCAGAAGCCGCCGACCGAGCGCGGCTTCGGCCGCATGGTCACCGAGCAGGCCGTCGCCGGCACGCTGCAGGGCGAGGTGTCGGTCGCGTTCCCGCCGGAGGGGCTGCGCTGGCGTCTCCGCCTGCCGGCCCGCTACCTCCAGGGCGGCGACGAGCCGGGTAGCTATAACGGCCTGCCCTGACAGCGCCCTTTCGTCCGCGCAAAATATCGGCGACACTGGCCAAAACGCTGCCGGCAGGGAGGAGGCGCGCGATGGCGGAAGGCGCGGCGTTCGAACGCCCCGAGGTCACGATCCCGCGCGACTACAACGCGGCGGTCGACCTGGTCGGCCGCAATCTCGCGGCCGGGCGCGCCGCGAAGCCCGCCTTCGTCGACGACCGCGAGACCCTGACCTACGGCCAGCTCGCCGAGCGGGTCGACCGCGCCGCCAACGGCTTCCGCCGGCTCGGCATCGAGCCCGAGAGCCGCATCCTTCTCGTCCTGCTGGATACTGTGGATTTCCCGGTGGCGTTCCTTGGCGCGATCAAGGCGGGGATCGTGCCGGTGCCGGTCAACACCGTCCTGACCGCCGACGACTACCGCTTCATGTTGAAGGACAGCCGGGCGCGCGCGCTGGTGGTCTCCGACGCCCTTTACGACCGGCTGGCCCCGGCCGCCGCCGACCAGCCCATGCTGCGCCACGTGCTGGTCAGCGGCGCCCACGTGCCAGCCGGCCAGCGCAGCTTCCGCAAGCTCCTCGCGGGCGTGCACGCGACCGCCGAGGTGGCGGCGACGAGCTGCGACGACGCCTGTTTCTGGCTCTACTCGTCGGGCTCGACCGGCGCGCCGAAAGGCGCGGTACATCTGCAGTCCGACCTGATCATGACGGCCGAGCTCTACGCCAAGCCGGTGCTCGGAATCGCGGAATCGGACGTTGTGTACTCGGCGGCCAAGCTGTTCTTCGCCTACGGGCTCGGCAACGCGCTGACCTTTCCGATGGCGATGGGGGCGACCGCGCTCCTCACCGCCGAGCGGCCGACGCCCCCCTTCGTCGCGTCGATCCTGAGAGACAAGAGGCCGACCATCTTCTACGGGGTGCCGACCTTGTTCGCCGCGCTGCTGGCGAGTTCCGACCTTCCCGCGCGTGACGAGGTCGCGATGCGCGTCTGCGCGTCGGCCGGCGAGGCGCTGCCCGAGGAGATCGGCAAGCGCTGGACCGAGCGGTTCGGCGTCGAGATCCTCGACGGGCTGGGCTCGACCGAGATGCTGCACATCTTCCTCTCCAACCGGCCGGGCGAGGTGCGCTACGGCACGTCGGGCGTGCCGGTGCCGGGCTACGAGATCAAGCTGGTGGACGAGGAAGGATACGAGGTCGACGACGGCGAGATCGGAGAGCTGCAGGTGGCGGGTCCCACCTGCGCCGCCTATTACTGGAACAATCGCGAGAGGAGCCGTGACACGTTCCTCGGGCGCTGGACCCGGTCGGGCGACAAGTACCAGCGCAATCCCGACGGCACCTACACCTATTGCGGCCGGTCGGACGACATGCTGAAGGTCGGCGGCATCTGGGTCTCGCCCTTCGAGGTCGAGGCGGCGCTCGCCACCCACGAGTCCGTCCTCGAGGCTGCGGTGATCGGCGCCGAGGACGAGAACGAGCTGGTCAAGCCCAAGGCCTATGTCGTGCTGAAGGAGGGCGTGCACGCCTCGACGGAGGTCGACGCCGCGCTCAAGGAGCACGTCAAGTCGCGCCTCGCGCCCTACAAATACCCGCGCTGGATCGAGTTCGTCGACGAGCTGCCCAAGACGGCGACCGGCAAGATCCAGCGCTTCCGGCTGCGCCAGGCAAGCCGCCACTAACCCCTAAACCGATCGGACGGAGGAAACGGATTATGACGACGAAACCCACCCGCGCGGCCGGGCGCCGCCGCATCCTCAAGGGGCTGGCCGCGACCGCGGGCGTCGCCGCCGCGTCGAGCTTCGTGCCGGTGCGCTTCGCGATCGGCCAGCAGGCGAGAATCAAGCTGGGCCTGATGTTGCCCTATTCCGGTACCTATGCGGCGCTCGGCAAGAACATCGACGACGCGATCCGGCTCCGCATCGCTGAGGCGGGCGGCAAGCTCGGCGGGCGCGACGTCGAGTACGTCACCCTCGACGATGAATCAAACCCGGCCAAGGGCGCGCAGAACGCCAACACTCTGGTCTCGCGCGACAAGGTCGATTTCCTGGTCGGCACGGTCCATTCCGGCGTGGTGATGGGCATGGTGAAGGTCGCGCACGACACCGGCGCGATGTTGGTCATTCCCAACGGCGGCGTCGGCGCGGCGACCGGGCCGCTGTGCGCGCCCAACATCTTCCGCACGTCGTTCTCCAACTGGCAGCCGGGCTACGCCACCGGCAAGATGGCCGCCGCAGAAGGCAAGAAGCGCGCCGTTGCCATCAGCTGGGACTACGCCGCCGGCAAGGAATCGAACGGCGCGTTCAAGCAGGGCTTCGAGGAAGGCGGCGGCAAGGTGTTCAAGGAGCTGTACACGCCCTTCCCGAAGGTCGAGTTCCAGGCGCTCCTCACGGAGATCGCCTCGCTCGACCCGGAGATCGTCTATGCGTTCTTTGCGGGCGGCGGCGCGGTGAAGTTCGTCAAGGACTATGCCGGGGCGGGGCTCCACGGCAAGATCCCGCTGGTCGGCGCGGGCTTCCTCACCGACGGCACGCTCAAGGGCCAGGGCGCCGCGGCGCAGGGCATCGAGACGGCGCTGCACTATGCCGACGACCTGCCCTTCCCGAAGGACAAGGCGTTCCGCGCGGCCTTCATGGGCGCGACCAAGCGCGAGGCGGACGTCTATGCCGTGCAGGGCTACGATACCGGGACGTTGCTCGTCTCCGGCATCGGCGCGGTGAAGGGCGATCTCGGCGCGAAGAAGGAGCTGGTCGCCGCGATGGAGAAGACCGAGTTCGACTCCCCGCGCGGCAAGTTCACCCTGTCGAAGGCGCATAACCCGATCCAGGACTTCTACAAGCGCCGTGTCGAGGGGATGGAGAACAAGTATGTCGGCATCGCCGTCAAGGCGCTCGCCGACCCCGCCACCGGCTGCAAGATGGCGTAGGGCGGCCGCATTGCATTCGAATGGAGGTACAGCCCATCGCACCGGATGCGCTGAAGGGCAAATGGCGGGAACGGACCTGCGCATCGCATCGAGTCGTTGGATGCTTTCCGAGTGAGTCGTCGATCTCGATGAAATAAAGTTCGTCATGCCCGGCCTTGTGCCGGGCATCCACGAGCTTTGTTTCTCCTTTTTTGCGCGCTGCCGCGCGCTGTTCGTGGATGGCCGGGCCAAGCCCGGCCATGACGGATTGGGGGTATAGCTTCCGCCCATGTCCGATGGCGTCGTCTTCCTCGCTATCCAGGCGCTGAACGGCGTGCAGTACGGGCTGTTGCTGTTCCTGGTGGCGTCCGGCCTCACGCTCGTGTTCGGGATCATGGGCGTGATCAACCTGGCGCACGGCAGCTTCTACATGATCGGCGCCTACCTCGCCTTCTCGTTCACCGAGGCGACGGGGAATCTGTGGGTCGCGATCGCGCTCGGGGTGCCGGTCGCCGCGGCGATCGGGCTCGTCCTCGAATGGCTGCTGTTCCGGCCCTTGTACGGGCGGGACCACCTCTACCAGGTGCTGCTCACCTACGGGCTGATCCTGGTGTTCGAGGAGACACGCTCGATCCTGTTCGGCGACGACGTGCACGGCGTTGCGACGCCTCACTTCCTCGACTTCTCGATCCCGCTGACGCCGAACCTCAGCTACCCCGTCTACCGCCTCGCCATGTCGGGCGTGTGCCTCGCGCTCGCGCTTGCCATGTCGCAGGTGATCGCGCGCACCCGGCTCGGCATGGCGATCCGTGCCGGCGCGGAGAACCGCGAGATGGTGTCGGCCCTCGGCATCGACGTGGGGCTCGTCTTCCGGCTGGTGCTCGCGGCCGGCATCGCGCTCGCGGCCTTCGCCGGGATGATCGCCGCGCCGGTGACCTCGGTCTTCCCCGGCATGGGCAACCAGATCCTGATCGTCTCGTTCGTCGTGGTCGTGATCGGCGGCATCGGTTCGGTCAAGGGCGCGTTCCTCGCCGCGCTCCTGATCGGGCTCGTCGACACGTTCGGCCAGGTCTTCGCGCCCGATATCGCCGGCATGACAGTGTATCTCCTGATGGCGGTGGTCCTCCTATGGCGTCCGACCGGCTTCTTCGGCCGCGCGTGACGGCCGCGCGCCTCGCGCCGCTCGCCGCGCTGGCGGCGCTCGCGGCGTTTCCGGCGGTCGCCGAGCCGTTCTACTTGCAGCAGTTCGCGCGGATCATGATCATGGCGATCTTCGCCATGAGCCTCGACCTTCTGGTCGGCTATGCCGGGCTGGTGAGCTTCGGCCACGCGGCGTTCTTCGGGTTGGGGGCCTATGCGCTCTGGTACGTCTCGCCGCAATACGCCGCGGCGAGCCTCTGGTCCTCGCTGCCGGTTGCCGTTGGTGTCGCGGCGCTCGCGGCGTTCGCGATCGGGCTCCTCGTGCTGCGTGCCGGCGGGGTCTACTTCATCATGGCGACGCTCGCCTTCGCGCAGATGTTCTATTTCTATGTGACCGGCTCGAAGGCGATGGGGGGGTCTGACGGCGTCTATGTCTATGTCAAGCCGGACGCGACCGTGTTCGGCTTCACCCCGTTCGACCTGGGCGACAAGCTGCAGTTCTACTATGTGATCCTAGCGCTGATGGCCGGGACGTATGCCTTCCTCGCCGTGATCCTCGATGCGCCGTTCGGCCGGGTGGTGCAGGGCATCCGCTCGAACGAGGGGCGCATGCGCGCGCTCGGCTTCGCCACCTACCGGTACAAGCTCGCCGCATTCGTGCTCGCGGGGGCGCTGGCAGGGCTCGCCGGCTATTTCGACGCGGCGCAGTACGGCTTCGTGAACCCTGAGCTGTTCGGCTGGCGCCTGTCGGGCATCGTGCTGATGATGGTGATCTTGGGCGGCATGGGCACGCTCTACGGCGCGGTGCTCGGCGCGTTCGCGCTCACGCTTCTGGAGGATGCGCTGTCCGGCGCGTCGCGCCACTGGCTGCTGCCGATGGGGATCATCATCATCCTCGCCGTCCTGCTGCTGCCCAAGGGTTTTGCCGGGCTCGGCGAGGTGCTGCGCCGCCGGCCCGCGGCAGAGCCCGCCGATGACTGAGCCGGTGCTCGAAACGGTCGGGCTCAGCCGCCAGTTCGGCGGGCTCGCCGCCGTCGACCAGGTCTCGCTCGCCCTGGTGCCGGGCGAGATCCACGCGGTGATCGGGCCGAACGGTGCCGGCAAGACGACGCTGATCAACCTGCTCTCGGGCGACCTCGCGCCCTCGGCCGGCTCGATCCGCTATGCCGGGCGCGAGATCGCGGGACTTCCGTGCGACCGCATCGCGCGGCTCGGCATCGCGCGGTCCTATCAGCGGGTCAACGTCTTCCCCGATTTCACCGTGTTCGAGAATTGCCGCCTCGCCGCGCAGACGCTCCTTGCGCACTCGATGCGCTTCTTCTGCCCGGCGCGCAGTTACGAGCGGCTGAACGCGGCGGCGGCGCGTGCGCTCGATATGGTGGGTCTCGACGGCGCCGAGCGCATCGCCGGCACGCTCTCGCATGGCGAGCAGCGCCAGCTCGAGATCGCCATGACGCTGGTCACCGCGCCCAAGGTCTTGCTGCTCGACGAGCCGCTGGCCGGCACCGGCGCGGACGAGGCGGCGCGCATGGTGGCGTTGATCGCGCGCCTCGCCGCCGACCACGCGATCCTGCTGGTCGAGCACGACATGGACGCGGTCTTCTCCATCGCCCATCGCCTGACGGTGATGGTGAACGGCCGCGTTCTGGAATCGGGCGATCCGGAGACGATCCGCGCCAGCGCGGCGGTGCAGGAGGCCTATCTCGGCCGGCCCGAGGGGGACGCGCCTTGACCGACGCGCTGATCGCGGCGAGGGGGCTCCACAGCTATTACGGCGCGAGCCATATCCTGCATGGGATCGATTTCGCGGTGGCGCCGGGCGAGACGGTCGGGCTGATGGGGCGCAACGGCATGGGCAAGACGACGCTCCTGCGCTCGCTCCTCGGCCTCACCCGACCGCGCCGTGGCGAGGTCCACGTCCGCGGGCGCGACATGACAGGCGCCCGGCCGCACGCCGTCGCGCGCCAGGGCATCGCCTTCGTGCCCGAGGGCCGCGGCATTTTCCCGTCGCTCACCGTGCGCGAGCATCTGGTGCTGCCGGCGCGCGCCGGGCCGGGCGGACGGCGCGACTGGACGCTCGACCGCGTGCTCGCCACCTTCCCGCGCCTCGCCGAGCGGCTCGACCATGGCGGCGCGCAGCTTTCCGGCGGCGAGCAGCAGATGCTCACCATCGGGCGCGCGCTGATGACCAACCCCGACCTGCTGATCCTCGACGAGGCGACCGAGGGGCTCGCGCCGCTGATCGCCCGCGAAATCTGGGCGATCCTCTGCACGATCCGCGACACGGGTATTGCATCTGTGATCGTCGACAAGAACTTCGCCGCCGTCTCGGGCGTTGCCGACCGCATCGTGGTGCTGGTAAAGGGCCGCGTCGCGTTCGAAGGTGCCGGGCGCGATCTCGCCGCCCGGCCCGACGTGCTGCAGCAATATCTGGGCGTATGACCGCGTTTCTCACCGTCGCCGGACGCCGCATCGAGGTCGAGCGCATCCCCGCCGCCGCGCCGGGCCGGCCGCCGCTGGTGCTGCTGCACGAGGGTCTGGGCTCCATCGCGCTGTGGCGCGATTTCCCCGAGAAGCTCGCCCGGCGCACCGGGTGCGAAACGATCGTGCCGTCGCGCTACGGCTACGGGAATTCGGAGCGCCTCGGCGAGAAGCGCACCGTCCGCTACATGCATGACGAGGCGCTGGTCGCGCTGCCCGACTTGCTCGATAAGCTGGAGATCGCCGACCCCGTGCTGATCGGCCACTCGGACGGCGCGTCGATCGCCCTCATCTACGCCGGCGACGGGCGTTGGCGCCCGCGCGCGCTGGTGCTGATGGCGCCGCACGTGTTCGTCGAGGACGTAACGGTCGAAAGCATCGCCGCGGCGCGCGACGCCTACCGCACGACCGACCTCCCCACGCGGCTCGGGCGCTATCACGCCCATGTCGATGCAACCTTCTGGGGCTGGAACGACATCTGGCTCGATCCCGCGTTTCGCGCCTGGAACATCGAAGAAGTTCTGCCACGGATCGCCTGCCCGATCCTTGCAATCCAGGGCGCCGACGACGAATACGGCACCCTCGTCCAGCTCGACGCCATCGAACGCGGCGCGACGCGGGCGACGGTGACGCGGCGCGTGCTGCCCGCGTGCAAGCACTCGCCCCACCGCGACCAGCCGGAGGCCACCCTCGCCGCCATCGCCGATTTCGTGGCGAAGCTCTGACCGCAAAATGCATGTCATCCCGGGCGCGCCGTCCTTGGTGATATCGTTGTTTGATTGTTGACCGGCTTCGAGGTCCCCGCCATTGTCGCGCGATGGCACCGGGGCGCACCCTTTCCGACGCCGAACGGCGCGACTGGCTGCGCCTCGCGCGGAGCGAAAATGTCGGGCCAGCGACCTTCCGGGCGCTTCTGCGGCAGTTCGGCACGGCGGAGGAGGCACTGGCGCGCGCGCCCGAGCTCAGCCTGCGCGGCGGGCGTCAGCGCCCGATCCGCATCGCCTCGCGCGCCGACGCCGAGGCTGAGCTGGCGGCGCTCGACGAGGCCGGCGGGCGGCTGATCGCATCGTGCGAGCCCGAATACCCCGCGCTGCTCGCCGCCATCCACGACCCGCCGCCTGTGATCTCGGTTCTTGGCCATCCGCATCTTCTGGCGAAGCGCGGCGTGGCGGTGGTCGGCGCGCGCAACGCCTCGGCGGCGGGGCGGCGCTTCGCGCGGGAGATTTCGGTCGAGCTGGGCCGCGCCGAGTTGGTGGTGACCTCGGGCCTCGCGCGCGGCATCGACGCGGCGGCGCACGAGGGCGCGCTCGCCACCGGCACGGCGGCGGTGAATGCGGGCGGGGTCGACGTCATCTATCCGCCCGAGAACGCCGAGCTTTACGGCCGCATCGCCGCCGAGGGCTGCGTGCTGACCGAGCAGCCCTTCGGGCTGCGCCCGACCGCGGTGCATTTCCCGCGGCGCAACCGGCTGATCTCCGGCCTCGCGCTGGGTGTCCTGGTGATCGAGGCGGCGGAACGGTCGGGCTCGCTGATCACCGCACGCCTTGCGCTGGAGCAGGGGCGGGAGGTGTTCGCCGTGCCCGGCTCGCCCTTGGACCCGCGCTGCCGCGGCACCAACGGGCTGATCCGCCAGGGCGCGACCCTGACCGAGTCCGCTGCCGACGTGCTCGACGGTCTCTCCGGCCAGATGCGCGCCGCAGCGCGCGCGCCCGATCCGCCCGATTTCGCCCCACGCCAGGGCGAAATTCCTTCGGAATCCCAGGTGGCTGCGGGCCGCGCGGCGGTGCTCGAGGCGCTCGGCCCCACCCCGGTCACGGTTGACGAACTGGTGCGCGAATGCCATTTGTCGCCCGCCGTCGTGCTGACGGTCCTCTTGGAACTGGAGCTGGCCGGCCGTCTGGAGCGGCATCCGGGGCCGCGCGTTTCGCTGGTTTCGTAAACCTTCGCGAAACCCTGCGTGCCCTACCATCGTTGTTTTCAACGACCCGTTAACCATATATCGCGACCCATGGACGTCGTCGTCGTCGAATCGCCCGCCAAGGCTAAGACCATCAACCGGTACCTGGGCCCCGGCTACAAGGTGCTGGCGAGCTATGGCCACGTGCGAGATCTGCCGCCGAAGGACGGCTCGGTCCGCCCGGACGAGGATTTCGAAATGTCCTGGCAGGTCGATCCCAAGGCTGAGAAGCGGATTTCCGAGATCGCCCAGGCGCTGCGCGGGGCCGAGCACCTCTATCTCGCCACCGACCCCGACCGCGAGGGCGAGGCGATCTCGTGGCACGTCCGCGAGATCCTGAAGAACCGCAAGGCGCTCGAGGGCATCGACGTGAAGCGCGTCGTGTTCCACGAAGTGACCAAGGACGCGGTGCTCGACGCGCTGAAGAACCCGCGCGACATCAACCGTGAGCTGGTCGAGGCCTATCTCGCCCGCCGCGCGCTCGACTATCTGGTCGGCTTCACGCTTTCGCCCGTGCTGTGGCGCAAGCTGCCGGGCTCACGGTCGGCCGGGCGAGTGCAGTCGGTCGCGCTCCGCCTCGTCTGCGAGCGCGAGGCCGAGATCGAGGCGTTCAAGCCGCGCGAGTACTGGTCCGTCGAGGCGCGCTTCCGCACCGGCGCCGACGCGGCGGTCCGGGCGCGCCTCACCCATCTCGACGGGACGAAGCTCGACCGCTACGACCTCGCTGACCAGGCGGCGGCCGAGCGGGCGGCGGATGCGATCCGCGCCGGCACGTTCCATGTCTCCTCGGTCGAGCGCAAATCGGTCAAGCGCCACCCGTACCCGCCCTTCATTACCTCGACCTTGCAGCAGGAGGCGTCGCGCAAGCTCGGATTCGGCGCGCAGCGCACCATGCGCCTCGCCCAGAACCTCTACGAGGGCATCGACATCGGCGGCGAGACGGTCGGGCTCATCACCTACATGCGGACCGACTCGGTGGTGCTCGCCAAGGTGGCGGTGGACTCGATCCGTGCCTTGATCGGCCGCCAGTTCGGCAAGGACTACGTGCCGGCCGAGCCGCGCGCCTACAAATCGACCGCCAAGAACGCGCAGGAGGCGCACGAGGCGATCCGCCCGACCGACGTGACCCGCCGGCCGGAGGAGGTGGCGCGCCATCTCGACCCCGACGCGCGCCGGCTCTACGAGCTGATCTGGAAGCGCGCCGTCGCCTCGATGATGGAGAGCGCGACCCTGGAGCAGACCGCGGTCGACATCACATCGGGCGACCGCAAGACCACGCTGCGCGCGACCGGCCAGGTCGTGCTGTTCGATGGGTTCCTCAAGCTCTACCGCGAGGACCGCGACGACGCGCCGGACGGCGCGGATCCGGACGCCGAGGACAGCACCGCGATCCTGCCGCGCATGGAGCGCGGCGACGCGATGGGCCTGCGCGATCCGCGGAACGACGTAATCCCCGAGCAGCATTTCACCAAGCCGCCGCCGCGCTATACCGAGGCGAGCCTCGTGAAGCGGCTCGAGGAGCTGGGCATCGGCCGGCCCTCGACCTACGCCTCGATCCTCGGCGTGTTGCAGGACCGCAACTACGTCAGGCTGGAAAGCCGCCGCTTCATTCCCGAGGACCGCGGCCGGCTGGTCACCACCTTCCTCACCGGTTTCTTCCGGCGCTATGTCGAGTACGGCTTCACGGCCGATTTGGAATCGAAGCTCGACGATATTTCCGGCGGCCAGCTCGACTGGAAGCAGGTCTTGCGCGAATTCTGGCAGGCGTTCTCCCGCGCGGTCGCGGACACCAAGGATCTCACGATCACCAACGTGATCGAGGCGCTCGACGCCGAGCTCGGCCCGCACCTCTTTCCGGTCACTGAGCCGGGCAAGGACCTGCGCGGCTGCCCCGCCTGCGGCACCGGGCGGCTCGGACTCAAGCTCGGCAAGCACGGCGCGTTCATCGGCTGTTCCAACTATCCGGAGTGCGCCTATACCCGTCCGCTGACCGGCGGCGACGATCAGGGGGTCGCGACCCCGCGTGAGCTCGGCTTCGATCCCGAGACCGGCAAGCCGATCTCGCTGCGCAAGGGGCCATACGGGCTCTACGTCCAGCTCGGCGAAAGCGAGAACGGCGAAAAGCCGAAGCGCGCCTCTCTGCCCAAGGGCGTCGATCCCGAAACCGTCGATCTCGAGCGCGCGCGCGGGCTGCTTACTCTGCCGCGCGAGGTCGGCCGCCACCCGGGCTCGGGCGAGATGATCACCGCCGGGATCGGGCGGTTCGGCCCCTACCTCAAGCATGGCTCGACCTATGTCTCGCTCAAGGAGGGCGACGACGTGCTGACCGTCGGGCTCAACCGCGCGGTCACGCTGATCGACGAGAAGCCGAAGCGCGGCGGGCCCGAGCCGCTGCGCACGCTGGGCGACCATCCCGAGGACCAGAAGCCGGTCGCGATCTACGAGGGGCGCTACGGCCCCTACGCCAAGCACGGGCGGATCAACGCCACCCTGCCACGCGAGATGGCGCCCAATTCGGTCACGCTCGACCAGGCGGTTGCGCTCCTCGCCGAGAAGGGCAAGCCCGTGGGGCGCGGCCGCCGCGCCGCCGCCAAGGGCACGACCCGGAAAGCGGCGGGGAAGGGCGGCGCAAAGAAATCCGCCGCCAAGGCCGGCGCCAAGAAGAAGACCAAGGAAAAGGCCCCCGAGCCCGAGACGGCGTGACCGGGGCCTGACGTGGCCCGACGCCGCAACGACGCGCCGCTGCCGACCCGCGAGCAGCTTCTCGAATTCTTCCAGGAGAACCCGCAGGCCGTCCGCCGGTCGGACGTGTTCCGCGCCTTCCGTGTCGCGCCCGCCGACCGGCGCGACCTCACGGCGCTGATCCGCGAGCTCGAGGACGAGGGGCTGATCGCGCGCGGGGCGAAGCGCCGCTTCGTCGACGCCGCTGCGCTCCCCGAGGTCACGGTGCTGACGGTCACCGGAACCGATGAGGACGGCCAAGCGCTGCTGCGGCCCGAGGCGTGGCGCGCCGAGACCGACCCGCCGGCGGTGCGCCTGGCGCGCGACGCGAGGCGTTTCGGACCCGCCCCCGCGACCGGTGATAGGGTGCTCGCGCGCCTCACCCGCGACGAGGAAGGTGGCTACGAGGCCCGCATCATCCGCCGCCTGCCGGGCCGGCCGCGCACCGTGCTCGGCGTCTATCGCGTGGGTCCGGGCGGCGGGCGGATCGAGCCGGCCGACCGGCGCATCAAGAACGATTTCATGGTCGCCGCCGCCGACGCGCATGGCGCCCAGCCGGGCGAGTTGGTGCTCGCCCATCCCGTGGAGAGCTTTTCGCACGGTGCGCCGCGGGCGCGCGTGACGAAGCGGCTGGGTGACGCCGCGGCGCCCGGCGCGTTCAGCCTGATCGCGGTCCACCAAGCCGGCATTCCCGACCAGTTCCTGCCGGCTGCATTGCGCGAGGCCGAGGTGGCGCATCGGGCACCGCACGCGGCGCGCGACGATCTGCGCGATGTGAAGCTGGTCACGATCGACGACGAGGATGCGCGCGACTTCGACGACGCTGTCTTCGCCGAGCCCGATCCCGATCCGGCCAACGCCGGCGGGTTCCATCTGATTGTCGCCATCGCCGACGTCGCCTGGTACGTCCGGCCGGGGAGCGCGCTCGAACGCGCCGCCGCCGAGCGCGGCAACTCCGTCTATTTTCCCGATCGCGTCGTACCGATGCTGCCGGAGAAACTGTCCAACGACCTCTGCTCGCTGCGCCCGGACGAGGACCGCCCGGCGCTCGCCGTCCATCTCTGGATCGACACGAACGGCCGCAAGCGTCGCCACCGTTTCGTACGCGCGATCATGCGCTCGGCCGCGCGGCTGACCTACCGCCAGCTCCAGAACGCCCAGGACGGGCTTGGCGCCGAGGGGGTACCCGACGGCGTGCGCGAACCGCTCTACGCCGCCTACCACGCGCTGCGCCGGGCGCGGCAGGCACGCGGGACGCTCGACCTCGACCTGCCCGAGCGGCGCATCGTCATGAACGCGGAGGGCCGCATCGAGAGCGTCGCGCCGCGCCACCGCTACGATTCGCACCGGCTGATCGAGGAGTTCATGATCCTCGCCAACGTCGCGGCGGCGGAGGCGCTGGAGGCGCAGCGCGCGCCGGTGATGTATCGCGTTCACGAGGCGCCGTCGGAGGAGAAGCTGGAGGCGCTGCGCGCCTTCCTCGCAAGCCTCGAGATGAATCTCGCCCGGGGCCAGGTCATGCAGGCGCGCCAGTTCGAGCGCATCCTGGCGCGCGCCGCGAACACGCCCCATTCGCGCATCGTCAACGAGATGATCCTGCGCTCCCAGGCGCAGGCGGCCTACCATCCGGAGAATGTCGGCCATTTCGGGCTCGCGCTCAGGCGCTACTGCCACTTCACCTCGCCGATCCGGCGCTACGCCGACCTCCTGGTCCACCGCGCGCTCATCACCTCCTTCGACCTCGGCGCCGGCGGGCTCGCCGGGCCGGACGACGCCGCCAGGTTCGGCGAGCTCGCCCGGCATGTCTCGATGACCGAGCGGAGGGCGGCGGCAGCGGAGCGCGACACGGCCGACCGGCTGGTCGCGGCCTTTCTCGCCCCGTCGGTCGGCGCGACGTTCGAGGGGCGCATCCAGGGCGTCACCCGCTTCGGCCTGTTTGTCCATCTGGAGGAGACCGACGCCGACGGGTTGCTGCCGATCTCCGCCTTGGGCGCCGAGCGCTTCCGGTTGGACGAAGCTGGCCACACCCTCACCGGCGAGCGGTCGCGCACCCGCTTCGCGCTGGGCGATTCGATCTCGGTGCGGCTGGAGGAGGCGAATGCGCTGACCGGCGGCATCGTCTTCTCGCTCGCCGCGCTGCCGCCGCCCGGGCCCGGGCGGGGAGTGCCGCAGCCCCGACGGCGCGGCGCCGGGCGGCCGCGCGGGCGGTCAAGGAAACGTTAATTTGCGCCCCGTACCATGACTATGGCATGATACGCCTCCCGAGGCGGTGGCGGCCGGGGCATGGCGCGGTGAAGGCGCCCGAAGACACCTGGAACATTTCTTGATGGCGACGAGGTGCGCCCGCGAGGGCGCCCGCACCCGGGCCACTTTGGCGCTGGCGGCGGGAATCGTATTCCTTCTAACCGCATGCGCGCCGATGGGGCGCAACGGCGGCGGCGTGCCCTCGCCGCAGAACGTGCTCGGCGCCGGCTTCGAGAACCTCACGAGCCGCTACATCGAGCCGATCCGCATCGACCACGCCGCGCTCGCCGGGCTCGCGCGTCTCTCCGTCATCGACCCCACCGTTGCCGTCGCGCACGGGAAGGGGAGGGTCAGCCTTTCGGTCGGCGGGCGGACGGTCGCCACGCTGCCCGCGCCGGGGGCGAACGACGCGCTCGGCTGGGGGTGGCTCGCCGCCGACATGATCGAGAACGCGCGCGCCGCCTCGCCGGCCTTGCAGCGGCATTCGATCGAGGACTTCTACACCGCCGTGTTCGACGGCGCGCTCACCGGGCTCGACCGTTACACGCGCTACGAGGACCCGGCCAAGGCGCGCGAGGAGCGCGAGGACCGCGAAGGGTTCGGCGGTATCGGCGTCACCATCGAAACCGAGAGCGGCGAGACGCAGGTAATCGCCGTTTATCCGGGCCTGCCGGCGGCACGCGCCGGGCTGCGTGTCGGCGACGTGATCGTCAGCGCCGACGGGGTGAAGCTGGCCGGGCTCGACCAGGACGCGATCGTCCGCCAGCTCCGCGGCCCCGCCGGCCGGCCAATCCGGCTGATCGTCAGGCGCGAGCGGGTCGCGGAGCCCTTCGAGGTGTCGGTCGACCGCACCCACGTCTACGCGCCGACCGTGATCGCGCGGCGCGACGGGCCGATCGTGACGCTGCGCATCACCTCGTTCAACCAGCGCACCGCCTTGTCGCTCGATCGCGAGCTGCGCGCGGCGCTCGACTCCCACCGTGCCCCGGTGTCGGGCATCGTGCTCGATCTGCGCTCGAACCCCGGCGGCCTTCTCGACCAGGCGGTCGAGGTGGCGAACCTGTTCCTCGCCGGCGGGCGGATCATCGCCACCGCGGGGCGACATCCCGAACTCGAACCAGGTGTTCGACGCGACGACCGGCGAGCCGGGCGAATCGCTGCCGATGGTCGTGCTGATCAACGGACGGTCGGCCTCGGCCGCCGAGATCGTCGCCGCCGCCCTCGCCGACCGCGGCCGCGCGCTCACCGTCGGCGCCACCAGCTACGGCAAGGGCAGCGTGCAGACCATCGTGCGCCTGCCCAACGGGGGCGAGCTGATCATCACCTGGGCGCACCTCTACACCCCGTCCGGCCGGTCGCTAAATGGCGTGGGGGTGATGCCGGCGTTGTGCACGGCCGACGACGACGGGCGCGACGCGCGCATCCTGGCTGCGCTCAAGGCGCGGCGCGCGACCCTCGCCTCGCTCGCCCGGCCGGCCGGGACCGGCTGCTCGCGCGATCCCGAGTTCCGCGCCGTCGACGGCGAGATCGCCCGCCGCCTTCTCGCCGACCGGCCGCTCTACACGGCCATGGTCGCCGCCCACCGCCCCTCCGTCGCGGCGCGGTAGCCAAATCCGCGAGACAGGCTCTAACCCAGCGGACCCTGGAAGACGGGGCCGAGGAACGTGTCGGACACCGCGTCGAGCGTCTCCGGCCAGTTTTCGTTGTCCACCTTGCGGCGGAGCGAGGCGGGCTTCGGCCGTCCGTCCCAGCCGATCTGCTCCATGTAGTAGTAGAGCTGGACCGCGTGCCCGTCCGGGTCGAGCGCGAAAGCCGAGTAGTCGATGCCGGGCGAGAGCTCGGGCGGCAGGTACTTGATCGTGACGCCGTTGTCTTTGAGGAACCCGACCGCATCCTTGAGCTGCTTGTAGCTTCCCACCTGCATGCCGTAGGCCATGCAGACCGAGTCGGGCCGCATCCCCAGCTCCTCGCGCAGCGCGAGGGGATAGAGCGCGATGGTGTGATGCTCGGTGTTGGCGCGCAGGAAGACGCAGTCGTGGCCCTGCCACGTCACCCGCTCGGTGACGGTAAGCCCGATCACGTCCGTATAGAACCGCTCGGACTCCGCAACGTCGGCGCAGAAGATGCGGATCGGCCCGTTCCGCACGATGCGGAGCGGGCGGGCGAGCTTTACCCCGCCCACGTCGTATTTGGGCTCGCCGAACGGGCGCTGGTGCAGCCCCTGGCGCAAATCGAGCCCGCCCTCGATCGCCGCCCGCGCCATCGGGAAGTCGGGCTCGGCCGCCGTTCCCGCCTCGGGCAGCGGATCGCGGTCGGGGCAGATCGGCTCGGGCTTGGAAACGCCGTCCCAGCCGATCTGGTCCATGCCGTAATAGAGCTCGTTCGAGATGCCTTCCTCGTCCTGCAGCGTGACGTTCCAGTTGGCGCCGCGGGCGTCGCGCCCGCCCGGACGGGCGAGGGTGAGCTGGCGCTCGCGCGCCCATTGGCGGCCGGTGACGACCTCGGAGAGCGTGCCGACCTGCCAGGCCATGTGGCTGATCCACTCGCTGCCCGGCTTGCGGGGCGGCGGATCGGTGAAGCGCGACGGCGCCGGGAACAGCACCACGGAATGGTGGTCGTTGTTGACCCTCAGGAACCAGCCGAGATGCTCCGGCCCCGGCTTCGCCTCGCCGGCCAGCCGGCCGAAATCGCGCGTGTCGGTGACCGGCAGGCCCAGGAGGTCGCTGTAGAAGTGCAGCGCCTCCTCCTGATCCTTCACGTTGAAGCCGAAATGGCCGAGGCGCTGCACCCGGAATGGGCGTTCCATCCGGATTCCGCCGACCTCGTGGGTTTCCTGTGCCGTGACCGTTGCCATTGCCGCCTCCCTGGCTTTCGGGGCCGCTCCTTGATCAAGCCTAGCATAGACGCTATCTTCCGCCCACCAAGAGGGATCGATCGCCATGGCCAAAGCGAACACATTGACCGTCAAGCTGGTTTCCAGCGCCGGGACCGGGTTCTACTACGTCACCAAGAAGAACCCGCGCACCCAGACCGAGAAGCTCGAGTTCCGCAAGTACGACCCGGTCGCGCGCAAGCACGTCGCCTTCAAGGAAGGCAAGATCAAGTAGCGGACCGTGCCGCCGGCGTTCCAGATCGCATTGAACCGTCGGCCCGCCCGCCTCTAGAATAGGGCGGGCGGGGTTGGCGCGTACTCGCGCCGCCCGCAGTGCCTAGGGAGTCTGCCATGCCTGACGTCGAATACGCCGCCGCAGACAACGCCGCTGCGAAGGCGCGGTGCGAGCCGGCCCTCAAGCTCAATTTCTATTCGCACGCGACGATCGACGTCGCCGACATCGACCGCGCCCGCAAGTTCTACGAGGAGTTCATGGGGTTCGACGTGGTGCAGACCTCGAAGATCTCGCTCCTTATCCGCATCGGCGGCAAGACGTCGATCGCCGTGGTGAAGGTCAAGCACCCGCTCAAGATGGACCTGATGAACCACAACGGCCTGGACGTGCAGACCAAGGAGGAGGTCGACGAGGCGCACCGGGTCGTGACCGCCGAGGCCGAGAAATGGGGGCTGCACAAGATCACCCAGCCGGTCCTTCAGCACGGCACCTACAGCTTCTATTTCTGGGACGCCGACGAGAACGTGTGGGAGATACTCACCAACCCCGAGGGCGGCTATGACTGGCTGTTCGGGGTCGGCGACCAGCAGGGCAAGGGGCACCACGACCGCAACTTCAAGCGCCCCGGCGTGAACATTTAACCACTTTTCCCTCCTTCCCCCGGGGAGGGCGGAAAGGGATGTGAAGCGGAGCCCCCGCGGTCGCGCCACGTTGGCCTTCCGAACCTTGACAAGCGCCGCCCTTCCTGCGCTGTTTCGCGCCCGATTGCGCCGGACGGGACCATGATTTCCAACCGCTACCGAACCCACACCTGCGGCGAGCTGCGCGCCGCCCATGACGGCCAGCCGGCGAAGCTCGCCGGCTGGGTGCACCGAAGGCGCGACCACGGCAATCTGCTGTTCCTCGATTTGCGCGACCATTACGGCATCACGCAGTGCGTGATCGAATCGTCGAGCGCGCTGTTCCCCGAGGTCGACGCGCTGCGCCTCGAGGCGGTGGTCTCGCTCACCGGGCGCATCGAGCACCGGTCGGTCGAGACGGTGAACCCAGATCTTCCGACGGGCGAGGTGGAGCTGCGCATCGAAGGGTGCGAGGTGCTGTCGCGCGCCGACACGCTGCCGCTCCAGGTCAACAGCGAGATGGATTACGGCGAGGAGGTGCGCCTCAAATACCGCTACCTCGACCTCCGGCGCGAGAAGGTCCACCGGAACATCGCGCTGCGCTCGGCCGTCGTCGCTTCGATCCGCCAGCGCATGGTCGAGGCGGGGTTTACCGAATTCCAGACGCCGATCCTGACCGCGTCCTCGCCCGAGGGCGCGCGCGACTTCCTGGTGCCGTCGCGGCTGCACCACGGCCAGTTCTACGCGCTGCCGCAGGCGCCGCAGATCTTCAAGCAGCTCATCATGGTCGCCGGGTTCGATCGCTATTTCCAGATCGCCCCCTGCTTCCGGGACGAGGACGCGCGCGCCGACCGCTCGCCGGGCGAGTTCTACCAGCTCGACGTCGAGATGAGCTTCGTGACGCAGGAGGACGTGTTCGCCGCGCTCGAGCCCGTGCTCGCCGGCGTGTTCGAGGAGTTCGGCAAGGGCCGCAAGGTCACCAAGCCACCGTTCCCGCGCATTCCCTACGCCGAGTCGATGCTGAAATACGGCAACGACAAGCCCGACCTCCGGAACCCGCTGGTCATCTGCGACACGACCGAGGTATGGCGCGGCACCGACTTCAAGATCTTCGCCGGCGCCATCGACAAGGGCGCGGTGGTGCGTGCGATCCGCGCGCCCGGCGCCGCGGCGCGCCCGCGCTCGTTCTTCGACAAGCTGAACGACTGGGCGCGCGCCGAAGGGGCGGGCGGGCTCGGCTACATCGTGTTCGAGGGCGGTGCCAAGGGGCCGATCGCGCGCTTCCTGGATGCCGAGGGGATGGAACGCCTTGCCGCGCAGACCGGCGCGAAGGAGGGCGACGCGGTGTTCTTCGTCTGCCAGCCGCCGGCCAAGGCCGCGTATTACGCGGGGCTCGCCCGCACGCGCCTCGGCGAGGAGCTGGAGCTGATCGCCGGCGACCGGTTCGATTTCTGCTGGATCGTCGATTTCCCGATGTACGAGCGCGACGAGAAGACCGGCAGGATCGAGTTCAGCCACAACCCGTTCTCGATGCCGCAGGGCGGGCTCGAGGCGCTGGAGAGCGCGGACCCGCTTTCGATCAAGGCATACCAGTATGACATCGTGTGCAACGGGGTGGAGCTGTCGTCCGGCGCGATCCGGAACCATCTGCCCGAGGTGATGATAAAGGCGTTCGAGATCGCGGGTTACCCGAGGGACGAGGTCGAGGCGCGGTTCGGCGGGCTCTTGAACGCGTTCCGCTACGGCGCGCCGCCGCACGGCGGCTCGGCGCCCGGCATCGACCGCATCGTCATGCTGCTCGCGGACGAGCCCAACATCCGCGAGGTCACCATGTTCCCGATGAACCAGCAGGCCCAGGACTTGATGATGGGCGCGCCGGCCAGCGTGCCGCCCGAGCGCCTCGCCGAGCTCGGCATCCGCCTCGCCCCTGCGCCGAAAACGGCGTGAATACCCGACGATTTCGGTTAAAAATCCGTTTAAGTTACTGATCTAAATGACTTTTCAAACTGGCTCCGATTGCGGCAGACTGGCCGCATGGGGTTGGAGAGAACGAGTCGGACCGTCGTGCGCGCCGCCGCGCTGGTGCTGGCGCTCGGACCGCTGGCGGGCTGCGCCGGGACGGCGCTGACGCTTGCCGGCATGGCGGGCGATGCAGTGTCGCGCGCGACCACCGGTAAGAGCATGATCGACGCCGCGATGTCGGGCCTTGCAGACCGCGACTGCGCGGCCGACCGCATCCTGACCGGCGCGCCGCTATGCCGTGACGCGCCGGAAGCGGCGCCCAAGCCTGCGCCTGCGATCGCGATCGCGCTGGCCGCGCCCGATTCGATGCCAATGGACGACGTGCGGCTCACCCCGCGCGACGGCCGGCCGATTACCTGGGCGCCGGTGGCCGGCGGCTGGGTGCCGCTCGACCCGTCGGCCGCCGCCGCCGACGGCATCGCTGTGTCCGAGCTCGATGTCGCCGCGGCCCCGGGGCCTGCGCCCGGCCCGCCGGCCGACGCGATCATCTTCGCCGCCGCCGGCTCCGACGAGCGGATCGACGGCGCGCGGTAGGCTTGCTTCTATTCCGCCGCGGAACAGAGTGCGGGGCCGGTGCGGCGCCGCTTGTTGCCGTACATGTCGGCGTCGGCGCGCTCGAGCAGCGCCTCGGGATCGTCCTCGGCGCCGTAGGACGCGGCGCCCAGGCTCATGCGCGCCTCGATGCGCACCCCGGAGAAGTCGCAGGCGATGCGGTCGAGCATGCCCTGCAAGGCGCGTGTCCGCTTGCGGCCATTGCGCCAGCTCGTGTCGGCAAGAAGGATCGCGAACTCGTCTCCGCCGAGCCGCGCTACCGCGTCGATCTCGCGCACCGCGCCGGCGATCAATTGTCCGGCTTGGCGCAGCGCCTCGTCGCCGGCGGCGTGGCCGTAGCGGTCGTTGACCTCCTTGAACTGGTCGATGTCGCCGTAGATCACCACGCCGGTCTCGCCGGTGCGGCGCGCGCGGGCAACGGCGCGGCGCAGCTCGCCGAGGAAGCCGCGCCGGTTGAGGAGCCCGGTCAGCTCGTCGGTTCGCGACAGGCCTTCGAGCTGGGCGATGCGCCGGCTTTGCGTGGCGAGCCGTTCCTCCGCCGCGGCGGCGACGGCGAGGGCGCGCTCGACGATCGCGCGATGGCGGGCGTCGGGAAGGTCCTCGGCAGCAATCTCGTCGAGCAGCCGGTGGGCCATCACCCCCAGGCTGGCGGCCAGGTCGGCGCCGGCAGGAAGATCGAAATGGGGGATCGCTTTCATGGGCGTGTACGCTCCTTCTGGCCCGGTGCGCGCTGCAAACGGCGTGCCAGGACGGTAAGCCTTTCCGATCAAGGGGTTGCTCGGCTAGCGGGAGGCAGATCGGGACGCAGGTGGCAGAAATTGCAGCCCTGCGCCCGGCATTGTTTGCCCGGGGCGTTGGCGGGCCGGAGGGCGCCGTGGCATACTGCGCAAAGATCGCGCCGGCCCGGCCGGCGAGCCATGGGATCCTTAGAACCGTGACCTTTCGCGTGCCGATTCTGGCCGCGCTCCTGCTTGCCGCACTCCCGGCGGCAGCGGCGGCCGCCGCATTCGTTCCCTACCGCGCCCTCTACGACGTGACGCTCAAAAGTGCCGCGCGCGATAGCGCCGTGGCCGGCGTCGCCGGCAAGATCGAGGAGGAATGGAACGAGACCTGCGACGGCTGGACGATGCAGCAGCGCACGGCCCTCGAGATCGCGATCGGCGGCGAGGCGTCAGTGAGGCTCCTGTCGAACGTCGCCACGTGGGAGGCGCGCAACGGGCTCGCCTACCGCTTCAGCGTACGCAACCGGTCGAGCGACTCGGACGAGGAGCGGATCGAGGGCGAAGCGCGGCTCCCCGGGCCGGGAAAGGCCGGCACCGCGCGCTTTGACGCGCCCAAGGCGCACAAGATGACGCTGCCGGCCGGGACCATCTTCCCGACCACCCACACCAACGTGGTGCTGGACGCCGCCAAGAATGCGCCGGTCGTGGTCAACCGGCTGGTGTTCGACGGGCTTTCGGGCGACGGGCTGTTCGACGTGTCCGCCGTGCTGGGCCGCGCCGACGCCGCGCGCGCGCGGCCGACGAACGCGGCGCTCGGCGCGCTCGCCGGGCTCGGCGCCTGGCCGGCGCAGGTCGCCTTCTACGCGCACGGCGGGACGGGGGCGGAGCCCGACCACGAGGTCGGGCTCAGGCTTTACGCGAACGGCGTCACCGACGACATGATCCTCGATTTCGGCCCGTTCACCGTGCGCGCCACGATCAAGGCGCTCCAGCTCGTGCCACGCCCGACCTGCCGGTAGCTGGCCGTTCGATCTGGCGGGATCGCCGGCGGGCTACGAAACCCCGGTTTTCGCCGGCATCTCGTCGAGCACCAGATCGTCGCGGTGGACCACCTCGTCGCGGCCGCGATAGCCGAGCCGCGCCGCGATCTCCGCCGACTTGCGTCCGGCGATCAGCCGCGCGTCGCTGGCGGAGTAGGCGCTGAGGCCGCAGCCGACGCGCCGCCCGTCGGGGCCGACCAGCGCCACCGCGTCGCCGCGCTCGAATGCCCCCTCGACGCGGGTGACGCCCGCCGGCAGCAGGCTCTTGCCCGCGTTCAGCGCGGCGACGGCCCCGGTGTCGAGCGCCAGCGTGCCCGCCGGCGTGACGTGGGCGGCGATCCAGCGCTTGCGCGCGGTGCGCGGGTTGGCACCGGCGAGGAACCAGGTGCAGCGCGCGCCGTCCTCGATAGCGGAAAGCGGACGCGACCGCTTGCCGTCGGCGATCACCATGCGGCAGCCGGCCGCGGCGCAGATCTTGGCGGCGGCGAGCTTGGTGACCATGCCGCCGGAGGAATGGCCGGGCAGCGCCGGCCCCGCCATCCGCTCGATCTCGGGCGTGACCGTGCGCACCTCGGGCACGAAGGGAGCGGCCGGGTCGCGGCGCGGGTCGGACTCGTAGAGCCCGTCGATGTCCGACAGCAGCACCAGCGTGTCGGCCGAGACCATCTGGGCGACGCGCGCGGCCAGGCGGTCGTTGTCGCCGAAGCGGATCTCGTCGGTCGCGACCGTGTCGTTCTCGTTGATCAGCGGCACCGCGCCGAGGCGGAACAGGGTCTCCATCGTCGCCCGCGCATTGAGATGGCGCCGCCGCTCCTCGGTGTCGGACGGGGTCAGCAGCACCTGCGCAACGGTGAGGCCGAGCCGGCCGAGGATGTCCTGCCAGGTGCGGGCGAGCTCGATCTGGCCGGCCGCGGCCGCCGCCTGCTTCTCCTCGAGCCGCAGCGTGCCGCGGTCGAGGCCGAGGCGGCGGCGGCCGGTCGCGACGGCGCCCGACGAGACGATGGCGACCTCGATGCCGCGCTCGCGCAGTGCTGCCACGTCGGCCGCGAGTCCGCCGAGCCAGCGCCGGCGTAGCCGGCCCGTCGTGTGGTCGATCAAGAGCGCCGAGCCGATCTTGACGATGAGCCGGCGCGACGCGGCGAGGCGGTGCGGCGCGCTCACGGCGTGTAGGCCTGGACCGGCGCCGCTGGATGCTGCGCGCGGCGCAGCGCGAGAAGCTTGCGCATCGCGTCGCGCGTGCCCCGGCCGGTCGCGCCCGAAAGACGCAGCACGGGCTTTCCTGCCGCCGCCTCCAGTGCCTTCGCCCGCGCCTCGACGGTCGCGTCGTCGAGCGCGTCGCACTTGTTGAGGCCGAGGATTTCCGGCTTCTCCGCAAGCCCGTGCCCGTAGGCGGCAAGCTCGTCCCGCACGACGCGCCATGCCGCGACCGGGTCGTCGGCGGTGCCGTCGACCAAATGCAGCAGCGCGGCGCAGCGTTCGATATGGCCGAGGAACCGGTCGCCCAGACCGGCGCCCTCGTGCGCGCCCTCGATCAACCCGGGGATGTCGGCCAGGACGAAGCTTTCGCCGTCGATTGCGACGACGCCGAGATAAGGCGAAAGCGTGGTGAACGGATAGTCGGCGATCTTGGGCCGCGCCTGCGACACGGCGGCAAGAAAGGTGGACTTGCCGGCATTGGGGAGGCCAACGAGCCCCGCGTCGGCGATCAGCTTGAGCCGGAGCCAGACCCATAGCTCCTCGCCCTCACCGCCGGGATCGGCGCGGCGCGGCGCCTGGTTGACCGACGACTTGAAGCGCACATTGCCGCGCCCACCCTGGCCGCCGCGTGCCAGCACCACCCGCTCGCCCGGCGCCGTGAGGTCGGCGAGCACGGTCTCCTTGTCCTCGGCGAGAATCTGCGTGCCGGCCGGGACGGGGATTACCAAGTCAGGCCCGCCCGCGCCGGAGCGGTTGGCGCCCATGCCGTGGCCACCCTTCTTGGCGCGGAAATGCTGGCGGTAGCGGAAATCGATCAGCGTGTTGAGGCCGGGTACCGCCTTGAACACCACGTCGCCGCCGCGCCCGCCGTCGCCCCCGTCGGGGCCGCCGAACTCGATGAACTTCTCGCGCCGGAACGAGACGCAGCCGGCGCCGCCGTCGCCCGACCTGAGATAGATTTTCGCCTCGTCGAGGAACTTCATGGCGGGGCCAGATCAAAAGGGGGAATGGCGCGCCATTCCCCCCGGAGCCGTCCGCGCGCGGGGGCGCCTAGCCCTGCGGCTCGACCGAGATGTAGGTGCGCTCGCCCGACCGGCGGAAGGCCACCCGCCCGGCGGCGGTGGCGAAGATAGTGTGGTCCTTGCCCATGCCGACATTCGCGCCGGGGTGCACCTTGGTGCCGCGCTGGCGGATCAGGATGTTGCCGGGGATCACGGCCTCCCCGCCTGACTTCTTCACGCCGAGACGGCGGCCGGCGGAATCGCGGCCGTTGCGGGATGAACCGCCTGCCTTCTTGTGCGCCATTACGCGTTCTCCTCGGAGCTGGCTTCGGGCGCGGGCGCCGCGGCCGGCTTCTTCGCCCGGGCGCGCGTGCGCTTGGGCTTTGCCTCGCCCTCGACGGCGGCGTCGGCCGCCGCGCGGGTCTCGCCCGCCTTCAGTATCTGCTGGATGCGGAGCACGGTCTGAAGCTGGCGGTGGCCCTTGGTGCGGTGATAGCCCTGGCGCCGCTTCTTCTTGAAGATGACGATCTTGTCGCCCTTGGCCTGGTCGAGCACGGTGGCGGCGACGCGCGCGCCATCGACCAGGGGCGTGCCGAAAGTGGTGGTGGCGCCGTCGCCGACCGCCAGCACCTCGCCCAGCTCGATCTCCGCGCCGGGCTCGCCCGCGAGGCGCTCGACCGCGATCACGTCGTCGGGCGCGACCTTGTATTGCTTTCCGCCGGTGCGGATGACTGCGAACATCTTTTTCTCGCAACGCATCGCGGGCGGAGGCGCCGGCCGGGGCCGGGGCGCGCGCCGCCCGGGTTCAGGAGTGGGCGAAATATAGCCGCGGGCGGGCGAAAGTCAACGCCGCCGGCCGATCCCTGCAGGAGCGCGACCGGCGGTCGAGCGCGGTTGCGGCCGGCCGGGCCTTGGGTTAGGTTCCGCGCGCCCGCGGGGGCCCCGCCCCGGGAGGCGCCGCGGAGGGGTGCCGGAGCGGTCGAACGGGGCGGTCTCGAAAACCGTTGTACGCGCAAGCGTACCGTGGGTTCGAATCCCACCCCCTCCGCCAGTTTTTCTGTTTACTGCTCGTAGCTCACCCGTGTACCGTTACATGGATCGAAACGCGAACGCGTGCGCTTGTTGACCGATTTGCAAACCAACTGCAAACGGGTTCCGAGCGGGGCACTCGGTTGTGGTTCGTTCCGGCCCGATGGCCCTCCACTGTGTGCGGCGAATTGCTCGGCAGATTTAAAGCACGCGGCACTGAGCCGAGCCACCGCTCCAGGTAGGCGGTGACGGTCATTTTCGTCGGCTCGACATACTCGCCGACGCGCAGCTCGTTCGTTGCTTGACGCGGACGCGACTTAGCGGCCAGCCCTGCACCATTGCGTGCAACGAGCCGAAGCGTGTGGGTAGCGTTGTGGGTCTCCTGAGGCGCTGACGGCCAGGTCACTGAAGTTGCTGGCCGAACTCCAGAGGTTGGGCGGATATCCCTTCCGACGAGTCATGGGGCATGTCGACACACCAAGCTTTCCGTCGGCTCAGTTCGCAGCGTGCACCGCGAGTTTTGGGCTGCCTGTCGTGCACCGGCGCAACCGTGAGAGGCTCGCGTTGCCTTATCGCGTTCGCCCTCGCCGTGCGACCGTCCAATGGTCGTGCGTTTCTCTCGAACAGGGAGGCAACCCGTACACGCGGCGGCAATCGTAGCGCAAAGAGTGCTGTTGGCCGTTCTCAGCGTCATCTTCCGGAATTCTGGGACATAAAACCGGCTTGACTCGATACGACATTTCCGGTAATTATGAAATGTGGAATCAAGTGACGCCATCAAGAGGCTTTCGGCTCTTGCCCAGGACGGGCGCCTCGACGCGTTCCGGCTTCTCGTCAAGGCCGGACCGGAGGGCATGGCCGCGGGCGACATCGCGCGCAGGTTGGGCGTTGCCGCCAACACGCTCTCCGCACAGCTCCTGATCCTTGCCAATGCTCAGCTCGTGCGCGCCCGGCGCGAGGGACGGTCGATCATCTATTCCGCGAATTTCGAGTCGATGCGCGATCTCCTCGTCTTTCTGACGCAGGACTGCTGCGCGGGCGACGCGGCGGTCTGCGCGCCCTTGGCCCAACTCGCCCTGGGCTCCCTCGAATGCAAACCCGCCAAAGGAGGGCTTCGGCATGAAGCGCCTGCACGTACACGTCGCAGTCGATGATTTGGGCCGCTCGATCGGCTTCTACTCGACCCTGTTCGCGGCCGAGCCGCTGGTCGTCAAGGACGACTACGCCAAATGGATGCTCGAAGATCCCAGGGTTAATTTCGCGATCTCTGCGCGGAGTGCGGTCCGGCCAGGTCTCGACCATCTCGGCATCCAGGTCGAAACCGACGACGAGCTGCGTGACTTCGCCGACCGTCTGAAGGACGCCGGCGAGGCGACGCGTGACCAGGAGGCGGCGACGTGCTGCTACGCGCGCTCGAACAAATCCTGGGTCAACGATCCCACGGGCATCCGGTGGGAGACGTTCTTCACCTTCGGCGAGGCAACGATTTACGGCGAGGATGAGACACCGCTCGCTGCGGAATTGAAATCCTGCGGCGACTCTGCATCCTGCGGCCAAGCGCAAAGCTGCTGTTAGGAGGCACGCCATGCCATCGCAACGGACCGGTCGACCATACAACGTGCTGTTTCTCTGCACCGGCAATTCCGCCCGGTCCATCTTCGGCGAGGCGATTCTGAACAAGTTCGGTGCCGGCAAGTTCAGAGCCTTTTCCGCGGGTTCGCATCCCACCGGGCAGGTGAACCCGCACGCGCTGGCGCTCCTCGCCCAGTTCGGCCTTCCCACAGAGGGGTTGCGTTCGAAGAACTGGGACGAGTTCGCGAAGCCGGGTGCGCCCGCGCTCGATTTCGTGTTCACCGTCTGCGACAAGGCTGCGGCCGAGGTCTGCCCCATCTGGCCCGGTCAGCCGATGACGGCGCATTGGGGGGTACCCGATCCTGCCGCCGTGACCGGCAGCGAAAAGGCGATCGAGGCTGCATTCCGCGACGCCTTCATGACTTTGCGGCGCCGTATCGAGCTGTTCGCCAGCTTGCCGGTCACGAGCCTCGACAAGTTGTCGCTGAAAAAGCGGCTCGACGAGATCGGCAAGACAAGCGCGGAAAAGACGCCGGCGTGATGGGCCGCGGTCGCCCTGGAAGGCGATCCGCAGTCCCGGCTAGCGCGGTTTTCGATCGGACGGGTCCAGCCGGCTCCCCCGTCCGGCCACCCACACCAGGATACTGTCGTTGGGTGGCCGGGTGGAGGTGCGGGCCGGTGCGATTCCGCGTGAGCGGAAAAGGCCCTAGCTCAGTCGGCGGCGGAACATCCAGCTCGCGCCGACGAGCGTGACGGCCGCGATTGCCGCCATCGGCCACAACCGGCTGTAAATCAAGCTCGCCGGCAGGCCTTCGAGGAACGTTCCGCGGACGATGATCAGGAAGTAGCGCATCGGGTTGACGAGCGTGAAGTCCTGGATGATCGACGGCATGTTGGCGATCGGCGTCGCGAAGCCCCAAAAGGATCACCGCGGGCACGACGAACAGGAACGCGCCCAGGATAGCCTGCTGCTGGGTCCGCGAGACCGCGGAAATCATCAGCCCGACGCCGATGACGGACAGGATGTACAGGAACATCCCGGCATAGAGCAGAACGAGGTCGCCACGGAGCGGCACGCCGAACCAGAACACGCCGACGGCAACGATGACGGTTCCCTCCGCCAGCCCGATGATCATGGCCGGCGACGATTTGCCGACGAGAATCTCGAACGGCCGAAACGGGGTCACCAGGAGCTGCTCGGTATGAAGCAGTTCGAGGCGCCGGTCATCCTCGGCGGTATCGACGATCAATTCATAATCGACCGACACCATTTTCGGAGGCGAGTCTTGCCGCACGCCGTGGAGCGTCACCTCGACACCGCGAAGGTCGAACTTCAACATCGGTGTGACCCGTTCGATCCCCTTGATCATGCAGGCGGCGATGGCGGCCAGGAACAGCTCGGCCGGGTTGAAGGCATCGAGCCTGCCCGCCACGTCGGTGTCGAGCACGACCTCCGCGTCCTTGCACAGGGCGACGCTCCGGTGCGCGTCGACCCGCCGTGCTATCACCCTGTATTCGAGCATGCGACCTCCTTGTGCAAGACGTCGATCCGATCGGCCGGCCTCCGCATGCGGCGAAAGAGCGCGGCGGGATCGAACCCCGAATGGCACTTATCATCTTTGAAGGAATAGCGCGGCGCGAGGCACGTCGGCTTGAGACAGATCAATCGCGCGTGTGGGTTCGCGGGGCCGCCGCCGGCCGCCCCCAGGCGGGTCCCGCCGGAAACGGTGTCACCGATTGGGCTGGATCGCCTTGCCGGTGCGCCGGACGGCGGCTCCGTGCTCGTACCATCCCTTGGTCAGGCCCGCGAGCTTGACGACCGACAGCATGACCGGGACTTCGATAAGGACGCCGACGACGGTGGCGAGCGCCGCGCCTGACTGGAACCCGAACAGGCTGATGGCGGCGGCGACCGCGAGTTCGAAGAAATTGCTCGCCCCGATCAGCGCGGAGGGCGCCGCGACGCAGTGCGCCTCGCCCATCGCCCGGTTCAGCAGATAGGCGAGGCCCGAATTGAAATAGACCTGGATCAGGATCGGCACGGCGAGGAGCGCGATCACCAAAGGCTGCGCCAGGATCTGCTCGCCCTGGAAGCCGAATAAGAGGACCAGCGTCGTCAATAGCGCGATCAGCGAAACCGGCTGAAGCCGGCCGAGGAGCCGTGCCAGTGCTGCCGCCCCGCCGCCGGCCAAGGTCTGGCGCCGGACGAGCTGGGCGAGGATCACCGGCACCACGATGTAGAGGGCCACCGAGATCACCAGCGTTTCCCACGGCACTGTGATCGCCGAGAGCCCGAGCAGCAGCCCGACGATGGGCGCGAACGCGAAAACCATGATTGTGTCGTTTAGTGCGACCTGGCTCAGCGTGAAATGCGGCTCACCACCCGCCAAATTGCTCCAGACGAACACCATGGCCGTGCACGGCGCCGCGGCCAGCAGGATCAGCCCGGCGATGTAGCTGTCGATCTGGTCGGCGGGCAGATAGGGGCGAAAAATTGTGCCGATGAACAGCCAGCCGAACGCCGCCATCGAGAAGGGCTTAACGGCCCAGTTGATCAGAAGCGTGACACCGATGCCGCGCCAATGCTCGCGCACCTCCGCCAGGGCGGCGAAGTCGATCTTGACCAGCATCGGGATGATCATCAGCCAGATCAGCAGCGCCACCGGCAGGTTGACCTGGGCGAGCTCGACCCCGCCTATTGCGTGGAACACGCCCGGCAGGAACCGGCCCAGCGCGACGCCGGCGACGATGCAGAGCGCAACCCAGAGTGTCAGAAGTCGCTCGAAGCCGGACATTCGAAGTTCCCTCAGCGCCGCTTCCGAGCGGGCCCGGCGCCCGCCACCACATCGAGAAACCGCCTCAGCGATTCCATCGCCGCGGGGTTGAGCGAGTAGCAGACGCGCGGGTGCTCGATCTCGCCGGTGATGATCCCGGCCGCCTTCAGAATGCGCAGATGCTCGGAGACGGTCGACTGGGCAAGCCCGACCTCCTCCACGACATCGCAGCCGATGCAGGCTCGCTTCTCGTGCAGCATCCGCACGATCCGTGTTCGGGCGGGGTGGCCGAGCGCCTTTGCAATGCGCGCCATCGCCTCATCTTCGTCCCCGTTGCCGGACACGGTCGCCCGATCCTGGAGTTGAACGCGTCCCATGCCGACCCTCCATCGTCGTTCGACGATGAACGATATAAGCCTTGCCGGGTTCGGCTTTCAAGTCCGGAACACCGGCGCTTCGACCGCCCGCGCCCAGACCTATTGGCGCGCGACAATCAAGTGTCTCCTCTCTGCATTGGGGCCCGAACTGGGGCTACGCCATTCGATCTCGAGAACGGAAGTTTGCCCACGCCCTCATCGACGAGGCAGGTGTCGACGTCGTGTTCGGCCATTCGTCGCACCATGTGAAGGGGACCGAGGTCTATCGGGACCGGCTGATCCTCTATGGCTGCGGCGACTTCCTCAACGACTATGAGGGGATTGGGGGGTACGAGCGGTACCGCAACGACCTTGTCGCCATGTATCTGCCGGCGCTTCGGACCGAAGATGGTGCCCTGGACGGCCTGCTGATCGTGCCATTTCGGATTCGCAGGTTCCGGCTCGGCCGGGCGCCGGCAGAGGATACGGCTTGGCTGCATGAGACTCTAAACCGCGAGGGTGCCGACCTCGGCACGCATTTTGTGCCGCGTCAGGACGGCACGCTCGCTCTTGCATGGAAGGGCGCATGAGGCGCCTTCCTCTATACAAGGTATACCAGCTGCTTGAGTGTCAGCCTGACGTCGCCGGCTGCGCGGGCACGTTGCGCAGCAGGGGCACGAGGGCGGTGGCGGCGATGAAGGCGATCATGATCACCCAGAACGCGTCGGCGAAGGCCATGGTGGAGGCCTCGCGATAGGCGAGCTGCCAGAGCCGCTTGAGCGCCGCCGCATGGCCGGCGTCGATGCTGCCGATCATGTGGCCGTAGCGCGCGGTGAGCCCGTCGAGGGCGCGGTTCATTGTGTCGTTTGCCGGCGTCAAATGCGCGGCGATCGCCTGGAAGTGGAAGTTGGTGCGGTCGTTCAGTATCGCGCCCGAGACCGCAATACCGACTGCGCCGCCCAGGTTCCGCATCATGTTGAACAACCCGCTTGCGTACTTGAGCCGCGCGGCCGGCAGGCTGCCCAGGCCCAGAGTTACCGCCGGCGCGACCGCGAAGACCTGCGGGAAGCCGCGGAAGATCTGCGGCCAGAGAAGCTCGTTCGCGCCCCAGTCGTGGGTGATAAAGCTGAAGCTCCACATGCCGAGACCGAACGAGGCGAGGCCGAACATCATCAGCCAGCGCGTGTCGATCTTGCGGGCGAGGGCGATGTAGACGACCGTGCCGGCGAGCGACGCCGCCCCGGTCACGAAGATCGCGGCGCCGGTCTGCCATGCATCGAACCCGCGCACATAGCCGAGGAACAGCGGCGTCAGATAGATGGTCGAGAAGATGCCGATCCCGGTCACGAACGACAGGATGCAGCCGAGCAGGAAGTTGCGATTGCCGAGCGCGCTGAGATCGACCACCGGGTGGGCGAAGGTGAGGCTCCGGATCACGAACGCGGCACCGGCGATGGAAGCGACCACTGCCGCACTGCGGATCGTCGCGTCGTCGAACCAGTTCCAGCGCGCGCCCTCCTCGAGCACGTATTCGAGGCAGCCGAGCCCCATTGCCATCAGGACGATGCCGGGATAGTCCGCCTCCTTGAGGAGTGAGAGGTCCGGCTTGTCCATCTTCACGAGCAGCGGGACGAGCAAGGCGATCATGATCCCCGGCACCACGTTGACGTAGAACAGCCAGTGCCAGCTGAGCGTGTCGGTGATCCAGCCGCCCACGACGGGCCCCAGGGTCGGCGCGATCGAGGCGATTGTGCCCACGACGGCGGCTGCATAGACCCGCCGCGGCCCCGGGAAGTAGTGGAAGGTCGAGGTGAACACGATGGGGATCATCGATGCGCCCATGAGGCCCTGCAGGGCGCGGAACACGATCATGCTCTCGATGTCCCAGGCGAGACCGCACAGCACGCTTGCCGCCGTGAAGCCGGCGGCCGACACGGTGAACAGCCAGCGGGTGGAGAATACGCGGGTCAGCCAGCCCGACAGCGGAATCACGATGATCTCGGCGATCAGATAGGAGGTCTGTACCCAGCCGATCTGGTCGCGCGCCGCCGATAGTCCGCCCCCGATGTCCTGCAGTGAGGACGCGACCACCTGGATGTCGAGGAGTGCGATGAACATGCCTGCGCACATAACGACGAAGGGCAGGATGTCCTTGAGCCAGCCCGATTCGCGTACTTCGGTCGCCATGGCGCGTCTCCCCGGCGGCCGTTCAGTCGGCCTTAGAGTCGACGGTGACGGTGGTCGATAGGCCGGGCCGAAGGCGGCCGGGCGGCGGGTGGTCATCGTCGAGAACGATCCGAACCGGGACGCGCTGAACGATCTTGGTGAAATTGCCCGTCGCGTTCTCGGGTGGGATCACGCTGAACGTCGCTCCAGTGGCGGGCGCAAGGCTCGCCACATGGCCATGCAGCACCTGGCCGGGAAGCACGTCGGCCACGATGGTCGCAGGGTCTCCCCCGCGGATGCGGCCGAGCTGATCCTCTTTGAAGTTCGCGTCGACCCAGAGCCCGTGCGACGGCACGATGGTCAGCAGGTAGGTGCCAGTCGAAACGTACGCCCCGACCTGTGCAGCGCGGTTGCCGACATAGCCGTCGATGGGCGAGCGGACTTCGGTATAGCCAAGATTGAGCCGCGCCGTCTCGAGCGTCGCCTTGGCCTCCGCGATCGCGGCGCCGGCCTCGGCGATCTGGCCGTCGAGAACGGAAAGCCGCTGGCGCGCGGCGTCGAGGCCGGCGCGCGCGGCGGAAACCGCCGCCTCGGCCTGGGCGCGCGCCGACTCGCTCCGCTGCGCATTCTGGCGCGAGCCGTACTCGGTTCTGGCGAGCCGGCGGTAGCGCTCGGCATCCAGCGCAGCGAACTGGGCCGCGGCCATTTTCGACGCGACCTCCGCCTTCGCCTGCAGCACCGTCGAGCCTTGCAATGCGCGGGACGACTTCAGGCTTTCGAGCGTTGCCTCCCGCTGCGTTACGATGGCGTCGTCTCGCGCCAGCGCGGCCTGCGCGTCGCGGTCATCCAGCCGGACCAAGAGCTCGCCCTTGTGGACAAGCTGGTTGTCCTTGACCAGGATCTGCGTGACGAACCCGGCGACGTGCGGCGCGATCGGCGTCATGTCGCCGCCGACATAGGCGTCGTCGGTCGATTCCTGCCAGCGCGCGACGTTCCACCAGTGATAGCCGTACCAGGTGGTGCCGACAGCCGCGAGAAGAGCGAGGCCCGACAGGGTCAGCTTCTTGCGGTCGAGGCGCAGCCTATGGTCCGTGTCGCCCGCCCCGCCTTGGCGATCGAGAACCAGCTCACTCATGGTATATCTCCTGCGCGGCGTCGGCGACAATTCCGCCGTGGCGCGCGCGCGTGCGTGCATCGGCCGCCGGTCCGGCCGCGGAGCGGAACCGCCCCTCGGTCAGCGGGACGCCCGTGTTGCGATCGATCAGCACCGGATCTGCGAGGGCGCCCGTCTCGCGGTCGACGACCACGACCGATGCGCCTTCCGGTGCGAGGTGCTTGTTGCCCCAGGCCAGCAAGGCCCAGAGCACGGGCCGGAAGTCGCGGCCGCGCTCGGTCAGCACGTACTCGTCGCGCGGCGGACGCTCGCTATACCGCCGGCGTTCCAACAGCCCCGATTCGACCAGTCCGTTGAGCCGCCGGGTGAGCATGTTCGGTGCGATCCCCAGGCTCTTCTGGAACTGGTCGAACCGCGTCAGTCCGAGAAAGGCGTCGCGGAGGATCAGGATCGACCACCACTCGCCAACCCGTTCCAGGCTGCGGGCGATCGGGCACTGCATGTTGCCGAAGCTCTTACGCTGCATCGAACCGGACTCCTCACTTGCATTATGAAAGTGAATATGGACCAGTCTCTATCATGATGCAAGTAGCTCTCGGAGATTTTTTCCAACTCTATCTAACCAATTGAAATAGGCCGTGATTCTGTTTTCGGACGCCAGGCGGAAGGGCCCGCCCATGTTCCATTGCAAGGAGTTGGACCGCCGGGCGGCCAAGGAAGACGGGCTGCGCGTGTTTCACACGCTGACGCGCGGGCAGCCGCCCGGATGGGTCGGCGCGACGCGGCGGATCGATCGAGATATGCTGGCCAGGTCCGACACCACTCGTCGAGGAGACGGCCACGGCGCTCCTTGCGCTCGGTCATGATGCGAGCCGCGTCGAGGCCGAACGCTTTGGACCCACGGGAGCCCCGCGGGCACAAGAGATCATGCAAAGGGATCTTGAAATGCCTACCGGTTACGACGCGATCATCATCGGTACCGGCCAGTCGGGGCCGGCGCTCGCGGGCCGGCTGGTCGCAGCCGGTCGGAAAGTCGCCATCATCGAGCGCAAGCGCTTCGGCGGCACCTGCGTCAACAACGGCTGCATCCCGACCAAGAGCCTGGTGGCGAGCGCCCAGGCGGCGCACGGCGCGCGCCGCGCCGCCGAGTTCGGCGTGCGGATCGCTGGGCCCGTCACGATGGACATGAAGGCCGTCAAGGCGCGCAAGGATGCGATCGTCCGCGTCTCGAATGAAGGGGTGGAGAAAACGCTCCGCACGCTCGAGGGCTGCACGGTCTATGTCGGCCACGCGCGCTTCGTCGGGCCGAAGCGCGTCCGGGCGGGAACGGATGAGCTCGAAGCCGATCAGATATTCATCAACGTCGGTGGGCGCGCGTCGATCCCGCCCGTCGCGGGCCTCGACACCGTGCCGTACCTGACCAACAGCTCGATGATGGAGGTCGATTTCCTGCCTGAGCACCTGGTCATCCTGGGCGGCAGCTATATCGGCCTCGAGTTCGGCCAGATGTATCGCCGGTTCGGCAGCGCCGTGACCATCCTTGAGCACGGCGCACACGTGATCTCGCGCGAGGACGAGGACGTGTCGGTCGCGATCCGCGAAATCCTTGAGGCCGAGGGTGTGAGGATCGTGACCGGCGCCGACGTGACCTCTGTCGAAGTGCGGTCCGGCGGCATCGCTGCAGCAGTCGCCGCGAAGGGCGCCACCATGGGGATCGCGGGCTCGCACCTCCTGGTGGCCACCGGCCGTCGGCCGAACACCGACGATCTCGGGCTCGACGCCGCCGGTATCGCGACCGACGCCCGTGGCTACATCCAGGTCGACCAGCGGCTCGAGACGAGCGTTCCCGGCGTCTTCGCCATGGGCGATTGCAACGGACACGGCGCCTTCACCCACACCTCGTACAACGATTTCGAGATCGTCGCCGCGAACCTGCTTGACGGCGATCCGCGCCGGGTCGATGACCGCATCGTTACCTACGGCCTTTTCATCGACCCGCCGCTCGGCCGGGCTGGGCTGACCGAACGGGAGGTCCGCCAGCGCCGCCTCAAGGCCCTGGTTACGACGATGCCGATGGAGGACGTCGGCCGTGCCTACGAGCGCAGCGAAACCAAAGGCTTCATGAAGATCATTGTGGAGGCCGAGACGGGCCAGCTTCTCGGTGCGGCCCTGCTCGGCATCGGGGGCGACGAGATCGTGCAGGGGCTCCTCGACCTGATGTACGCGAAGGCGCCCTACACGGTGATCCGGCGCGCCATGCACATCCACCCCACGGTCTACGAGATGCTTCCCGTCATGTTCGAAGAGCTCAGACCGCTTTCGTGACCTGGAGTCTCGGAGCGACGCTGGACTCCTGCCCTTGTCGACGCATTTCCCGATGATGATCGTGCATGGGCAAGGGGGTTTGCCATGTTTCGCGTTCGTCTTGCCGTCATGGCCGCAACGGCGTTGATCGCGTTCGGGCCGCTTGCCGAGCCTGTCGTAGCGCGATGCAACGGGAAGGAGCGCTGCGCGCGATGAGGGGCTTCGCGCCCCTTTCCGTTGCACCACCGGGCCCGACGAGCTCAAATTAGGAGCGGACTCTACGAGCGCCAGGGTGGAAAGCGGGGCTCCGGTCAGTCCCGCCGAAATTGACCGCGTCGCGTCTGACGAGGTTCGTGCCAAATGCGATCGATCGGTCGCAGCAATGGAGGCATCCTGCATCGGTGCGCGGCCCCCCGGACCTCTCCCAGCCCGCTCACATCGTCGCCCCGCAGCTGATCGGCTGCGAGCTGGTCGCGCATGGCGTGCGCGGGCGGATTGTCGAGACGGAGGCCTACCAGGGCGAGGAGGACAAGGCTTCCCACGCCGCACGCGGCCGCACCGCGAGAGCCGACGTGCTGTACCGCCGCCCCGGCACCGTCTACCTCTACCTGGTCTACGGCCTGCACGTGCTACTCAACTTGGTCTGCGATCGCGAGGGCGCGCCGGCCGCGGTGCTGATCCGCGCGCTCGAGATCCTCGACGGCGAAGCGGTGGTCCGTCGCCGCCGCCGGCAGCCGTCGTGCGGCGCGCGGCTGCTCGCCAACGGCCCGGGCAAAGTGTCCGAGGCACTGGCGCTTGACCTCGCGGCCAACGGGACAATGCTCGGCCGGCGCGGATGCCCGCTTCGCCTGCTGGCGCCGACGCGCCTGCCGGATGCGCTCGTGGTTGGACCGCGGGTCGGCGTCGCCTACGCCGGCCCGGGCTGGGCCGATCGGCCGTGGCGGTGGTGGGAGGCCGGTTTCCCAGTAGCGGGTCAGCGGGAATAGCGTGGCGGGAGTTCCCGCGGCTCCGGTCGATTGGATAGTCGGGGTAGAGCCCGATCAAAGATCGAGGGCGACCGCGGATAGCGGCGTCGAGCAACAGATAAGGGCGTTCCCATCGGCAGGCCGGTCGAGCGGCTCCGGCGCATAACGGAGTTGGCCGTCGATCAATCCGCTCTCGCAGTTGTGGCACACCCCCGTGCGGCAAGACCATCGAACGGGCACGGAGCACGCTTCGGCAAACTCCAGCAGGCTGTTGAACCGAGGGTCCCAAGGGGCGGCAAGGCCGCTTCGTGCAAACGTCACCAGCGGGCCTGTGCCCTGCGGGCCGTCTAGGGGGTGCGGGGCCTGCTCGTTCGCGCGGACGACACCTGGCGTAAGCCCGGGGGCCGGGCCAAAGGCTTCGATACGGATGTGGGATGGCGAGACACCCCACGCCTTCAGGCCGGCCTGCAAGTCCTCCAGGAACTGCGCAGGACCACAGAGATAGAAGTCAGCATCCCGTGGAACGCCGATCTCTTGCATTAGCGGCACGGACAGATGGCCAGCTCTATCGAAGTCCACGCCGGGACGATCATCGGAGCCGGGGCGGCTGTAGGTGATCCACTGATGGCCATGCTTGACCGATCCGACCAGGCCGCGCGCTATGCCGGCAAAAGAGTGGTGCGACTTGTTGCGGGCCGAGTGGAGCCACCAGACGTCGCGCGGCGACACGCCATCGGTCGCGACTGCAGCATTCAGCATCGCCAGCGTCGGCGTGACGCCAACGCCGGCGCTCATAAGCACCACCGGTGTCGTACCTCGCGCGAGCGTGAAGGCGCCGCGCGGTGCGCTGATCTCGAGACCGTGCCCGACTTGAACGTTCTCGTGGAGGAACCCGCTCGCGAGGCCTCTTTCGTTCTTGACGGCGATCAGGTAGGTCGCGGCGCCCGGAGCGCCGCAGAGAGAATAGGTACGGACGATGGCCGGCGCGTCTGGCTTCGGACGCAAACTGACGACGATATATTGCCCGGGAAGCGCGGCCGGCAACGCCGTTCCGTCCTCGGCTGCGAGCTCGAACGACCGAACGTCAGCACTCTCCTGGTTCGCGGCGACGACCTTCGCGGTGCGAAAGCCGGGCCACCGGAGCGGCGCGGTGGACGTCGAAGTCAGTCCGGCATTCCCGCTGCGACCGCCCTCCTCGGCTGCAGCCAGGAGCGATCTCATCGAAGCTTGCCAAGCCGGGCTCAAGGCCGGAATCCGAATCGCGCGCCGGAGTGCCCCGATCGGATGCTCGGGCGAATAGAGCAGGGCGTCCATCTCGGCCACGGTGACGCGTCCGGGTCCCTCGGCGATCTTTTCGATCCGATCGCCGGCGCCGACATCGCCCTCCTCGATGACTCGAAAATAGAAGCCCGGTCGCCGGTGCGATACCACGAGGGCCGGCATCTCCGGATGGTCGAGACGCAGGCCAAGGCGGTAGCAGGTGACACGAGGCTGGGTGACTTCGAACACCCCGCCGCCGATACGAAACCGATCGCCGATACAGACCTCGTCGTCGGCCAACCCGTCGACAGTGAGGTTCTCCCCGAAAATCCCGTGCACGAGGTCTCCTCGCCCGAGATATCTCGCCCAGTACCGGTAGGAGGCGAGCTGATAGACCATGACGGCGCGTTGTTCGCCTCCATGACCGGCAAGATCGCCTTGGCCGTCGCCAACGAGATTGAGGCGCCCAGCGAAGACGCGTCCCTCTACCGGTCGCTTCCATATGGCCGTACGCACGGTGGTTCCGTGCCACTCTACATCACGCGGCAGCCCGACATTGACAGAGGCGACGACACCCATCTGGCACCTAGTCTGGGATTCACCGATCACTGGGTCTTGAAACGACAAAGAGACCGTTCATGACATTGGTATGGCGTATCTTCTTGGAGCCCGCCGTACCCTCACCGAGCGAAGCCCAGTTGCGCAGGATGTGCGCCTGAATTGCCCCGTGTATCCGCTCGATCGCGTAGGTAGCGAAGCGGACATCTCTATCGGGATCGAATTGACAGACCGCGCGCATGAGCCCGAGCTGCCCCTCGCCGGCCAAGTCTTCCAATGACAGGCCATAGTCCCGAAAGCTCCGCGCTATGCTGACGACGAGATGCAGGTAACTGGCCGCAAGCTGCTGCGCGGCAGAGATATCGTATCGGTTGCGCCAGCGACGCCACAGCGCCTGCTCCGCATCCTCACTCATGCCGAGCGCTGCCCCAACTGCGCCGACTGATTGCGAATAATTTCCGGATGAACGAATGGGAGGCCTAATCGAGCTCATTCTCGAGTTCTTTCAATTTCAGCGGTTTGCCAAAGCCAACGAAGATCTCGTGCACCTATCCGTTCAATCGGACGTACCCAGAGATGCCAGTTGGCAGAGGGCAAATCTATTGCACGATGGTGTTGTCGATACCTTTGGCTCAGCCCGTCACCATTCTCACGCGGGATGGGCGGGTCTTTGTGAAGGAGCAGTCCGGCTATAAAGGCGGGCTGACCAACCCCCTGTCATGCGGTCGCACGGTCGACAATCCATTGGCTGAGCGAGTCCCATGCGGACGCGGCCCTGCGGCGCCGCATTGGCGATGTCGTGCAGGAACTCGACACGCACCCGCTCGCCGACCCGACCGACAGGCTGGCGCAAGTTCACGGCCGCCGGCGCCATGATGTGTCACAAATGTGCCGCCTGCCATTCGACCGACGGCTCGCGCAAGGTCGGCTCCATCCTGGCCGGCTTCATTGGCCGTACGGCCGGGTCTCCTCTGCCGGGCGACCGCTACAGCCAGGCCACGAAAAACGATCACTTTGTCTGGAACGACGCGAACCTGAATGCCTTCCGGGCGAACCGTCCCGGCCATGGTTGCTGGCTGCCACCATGGCGGCGTCGGCCATGGCGTTCATCGATAACGCCCGGTCCGTCTTGGCGCAGCCCTGACCCCCCTTCGCGCCAGTCGACACCAAAGTATCATGGACCAAAGGCCGCCGGTGGGCGCATCGTTGGCACGTTTGAAGGAAGTGGATCAGGAGCTAGGCTGGCGTCAAGATCACGACTCGCGGAGCCAGCCCCGCGAACCTTCCATGTTGGAGGATCAGGTCATGACCACGTCCGCTTCACCAATCCCCTTCGCCGGCTCCGAGCTCGGCGATTCGCGCCATGTCTGCGCGTTCTTCTCCAACGATGACGAGAAATATCGCGTGCTCCTGCCTTTCATCAAGGACGGATTCACGTGCGGCGACAAGGCGATACATGTCGTCAATCCGGAACGGCGCGACGATCATCTGCAACGCCTGGCGGCGGCGGGAATTGATCTGGCTACCGCCGAGCGGAAGAGACAGCTGGAACTCAGGACCAATACGGACGCGTATCTTCGCGACGGTCGCTTCGATCAGGACCGGATGCTGGAAGTGTTCGAGGAGCTGGCCAGCGCCAACGTCAGGGAAGGGTTTCCGGTGAGCCGCATCGTCTGCCAGATGGATTGGGCGGCGGAGGATCGATCGCAGATCGATGATCTGGTGGAGTTCGAGTCGCGCGTGAACCACGTATGGCGTCGTCACGACGACGCGGTCATTTGCGTCTACGATCTCAGGAGGTTTGGAGGCGAAACGGTAGTGGACATGATGCGGACGCATCCGATGATCATTGTCGGAGGCGTGCTCCACCGGAACCCATTCTACATCCCGCCCGAGGAGTTCCTGGCCGAGCTGCGCGCGCGGCGTGCGCGACCGGCGGACACGCGGTAGCTCGCGGACCAAGATGCCCGACCACGCCGAACAACCTGCAGAGGAGATCAAGCGACTCCAGCGTTGCATCAACGACCTGGTGAGCGTGTTCGCCCTTCCGGCCATGTGGGCCGGTGGTGACTCGCGTCAGGTGGGCCGGATTTTGCTGGACGTCCTGCTCGGCATGCTCCGCCTGGATTTCGTCTACGTGCGGATTGCGCCAACCGACGCCGAGGGCGCGGTCGAGATGGTCCGCGTGGCCGACACGATCGAATTTGGCGGCAGATCCACCCGAGGTCGGCCAAATGCTCGATGACTGGCTGGGTCCGGACCCGAAGGCCTGGCCGGAAGCGGTGGGAAATCCGATCCGCGATACAGAAATCTCCGTCGTGCCCATGCGACTGGGGCTCGAGGGCGAACTCGGCGTCTTTGCGGCAGGCTCTCGACGCGCGGACTTCCCGGTCCAGACCGAGGCGCTGCTACTCAGCGTCGCCGCCAACCAGGCAGCGATCGGTCTTCGCGAAGCGCGGCTTCTGAGCGACCAGAAGCGGCTGGCACGCGAACTCGATCAACGTGTGGCCGAGCGAACCCGGGAGCTTGCCGCGGCCAACGAAGAACTGCTCCGGATGACCGAGACCATTCCGGAGATGCTCTGGAGCGCCTCTCCGAACGGGGCCATCGACTACGTCAATGAGCGCATGCTCGACTACACGGGCTTTGCGGCCCAGGACATCAAGGGCCACGGCTGGACGAAGCTTCTTCATCCCGACGATGTCGAGCCGACGTCGCGGGCCTGGAGGACCAGCGTCGAAACCGGAGACCCGTACCAGGCCGAGGTTCGCACGTTTCACGCCGCCGACCGGACCTATCGTTGGTGCGTCACCAGCGCTCTGCCCCTGCGGGATGGTCTGGGACGCATCCTGAAGTGGCACGGCACCGTCGTCGACATGCACGACTGGAAGCAGGCGCAGGAAGAGCTGCGCGACACGCAGGCCGAGCTCGCGCATATGACGCGCGTCATGACGATCGGCGTCCTGACAGCGTCGATCGCGCACGAGGTCAATCAGCCGCTGTCCGGCATCATCACGAACGCGAACACCTGCCTGCGGATGCTGGCCGCCGACCCTCCCAACGTCGAGGGCGCGCGCGAGACGGCGCGGCGCACGATCCGCGATGGCAACCGCGCGTCCGACGTGATCGCGCGATTGCGCGCCCTCTTCGCCAGAAAGAATCCGACGTACGAACCCGTGGACCTGAACGAGGCGGCGCGCGAGGTGGTGGCCCTTTCGTCGAGCCAGCTTCAACGAAGCCGGGCGGTCCTCCATGCCGAACTTGCGGACGATCTGCCGCTCGTCATGGGCGATCGCGTCCAGCTCCAGCAAGTCATTCTGAATTTGCTCCTGAACGCGGCGGACGCGATGAGCGGCATCGAGGATCGCTCCAGGTCCCTCGTGATCAGGAGCCAGCGGGACGAGAGCGACTGCGTGCGCCTTGCCGTGCGCGATTCGGGAATCGGGCTCGACCCCGAAAGCGCGGCGAAGCTCTTTCACGCGTTCTACACGACAAAGTCGAGCGGGATGGGAGTCGGGCTGTCGGTCAGTCGGTCCATCATCGAAAGTCATCAAGGCCGCCTGTGGGCGGTGCCCAACGACGACGGGCCGGGGGCCACGTTCACATTTTCCATCCCGTGCTGGTACCAAGGCGCAAAGGACATTCCCGGCTACGGGGCAGTTCCCACCCAGCCGGACGACGAGCAAGTAGCGAGGCAAGACTAATGGCCGAGCGTTCACTTGTAGCCATCGTCGATGACGACGAGTCCGTGCGCGAGTCGCTGCCCGACTTGTTGAGCGAGCTTGGCTTCGAGGTGCAGGCCTTTTCCTCGGCGGAGGAGTTCCTGGCGTCCGGCATCGTGGACGCGAGCCGTTGCTTGATTCTCGACGTTGCGATGCCCGGGATGTCGGGACCCCACCTCCAACGGGAGTTGAAGGAGCGCGGGAAAAAGATTCCGATCATCTTCATCACGGCTCACGAAGACGGGACCGTCCGGACGCGGCTCATCGCGCGAGGCGCGGTCGAATGCCTTTCGAAGCCGTTCAGCGATACGACACTGCTCGGGGCGATCAACGCGGCATTGGGAGCCGACTGAACCAGTGCAGCCGATTGCGGATAAAGATAAGGGAGGATATAGATGAATCTTGCGAGCGCAGGTTACCTCACACCAAGGTCATCCGCCGTGCCGCAGGACGTCCCCATCGTATTCGTGGTCGACGACGACATCTCGGTGCGGGAATCGTTGGAACTGCTGATCGGCTCTACCGGCTGGGAGCCGCGAGCCTTCGCAACGGCACAGGAGTTCATCGACGTTCCCCGCGTGACCGTGCCGAGCTGCGTCATCCTGGACGTGAGCCTTCCCGACCTTGACGGTCTCGAGTTGCAGCGGCGGATCGCGGCCGACCGGGCGGATATGCCTATAATTTTCATTACCGGTCTTGGCGACATTCCGATGACGGTCAAGGCCATGAAGGCCGGGGCCGTCGAGTTTCTCACGAAGCCGTTCGACGACGGCGTACTGTTGGCCGCGATCGAGGAGGCGATCGGCCGCAGCCGGGCCGCGCTTGGCGCGAAGGCGGAACTGAACGCCCTGCGGGAATGCTACCGGTCGCTCAGTGGCCGCGAGCGTGAGGTGATGACGCTGGTGGTCACAGGGCTGTTGAACAAGCAGGTCGGCGGCGAGCTCGGTATCAGCGAGATCACGGTCAAGGCGCATCGCGGCCGGGTGATGCGAAAAATGCACGCCCGCTCTTTCGCCGATCTGGTGAACATGGCCGCACGGCTCGGCATCGGTCGCTAGTGTCGCGAATCCGAAGTTCGCTTCAACCCGGGTCGCACACCGCACGAACTTCGGATTCGATAAGGACACGAGCAAGTTGTTGATTCTAGTGTGGTGGATTCGAAGTTCGCCTCGATACCCGCCACAAGGAATATCGCGAACGTCGAATCCACCAGGCTAGCCCCGAGGCACGTTGCCGCACTCGGCGATCCCGGCGCTCGTCGCGCGCCAATGCATCGACAATACTTTCGTCCAATCGAATTGCGATCCGCCAGGTGGCATATCCGGATGAGGTTCACGCATCAGGGTGACTGCCATGGCCTTCACCATCAACGTCAACGGAAGCAACCATCGCATCGACGTCGACGGCGACACGCCGCTGCTCTGGGTGTTGCGTGACGTGCTCGGCATGACGGGGACGAAGTTCGGCTGCGGTGCCGCGCTTTGCGGTGCGTGCACGGTCCATGTCGACGGCGCGCCAACCCGGTCTTGCATCATGCCGGTCGACAGCCTTGCCGGCGCCAAGGTCACGACGATCGAGGCGATCGGCGCGACGGAGGCGGGGGCCAGAATCCAACGGGCCTGGCTCGAGCGCGAGGTCGTGCAGTGCGGCTATTGCCAGTCCGGCCAGATCATGTCGGCCGTGGCGCTCCTGACGCAAAAATCCGACCCGACCGACGCGGATATCGACGACGCCATGTCGGGCAACATCTGCCGTTGCGGCACGTATGGACGCATCCGCGACGCGATCAAGCTTGCCGCGAAAGCGAAGGGGAGGCGGATTTGACGATGATCTTCGACCGTCTCTCCGCGCGCTCCGAGGCCGCCTTGCCGATCGAACGGGGCTTGTCGCGCCGGCGCTTCCTGCAGGTGGGCACGGCCGCCGGCGGTGGCATGCTGCTCAGCCTGACCCTGCCGTTCGCCAGGCGCGCAGCCGATGCAGCCAGTCCGAGCAGGTTCGCACCGAACGCCTTCATTCGCATCGATCGCAACGGCGATATCATCCTGATCATGCCTTATGTCGAGATGGGCCAGGGCACCTACACATCGATTCCCATGCTGATCGCCGAAGAGCTGGAGGTCACGCTGGACCGCGTTCGGCTCGAAGCGGCGCCGCCAAATCCCAAGTTTTATGGCAACCCGCTGCTCGCGGGCGAGCAGATTACCGGCGGGTCGACAGCGATCCGCGCCGTCTGGACGCCGCTGCGCGAAGCCGGAGCGGTCGCGCGGACCATGTTGGTGGCGGCCGCGGCGAAGCGCTGGAATGTCGATCCGGCGTCCTGCCGCGCGGCCGGCGGCGCGGTGATACTCACTGCGACCGGGCAAAGCCTCGCTTATGGCGAGATCGCCACGGCGGCAGCGCACATGCCCGTACCGCGCGAGGTCCCGCTCAAGCCCCCGGAGGCTTTCACGCTCATCGGCACGCCGGCGAAGCGACTGGATACGCCCGCGAAGGTCAATGGCACTGCGCTCTACGGGATCGATATGCGTTCGCCGGGCGTGAAGATCGCGACGCTCGTGCAGTCTCCGGTGTTCGGCGGTCGCCTCAAGAGCGTGGACGATCGTGCGGCGCGGGCCGTGAACGGCGTTCGCCAGGTCGTCCAGCTCGACGACGCCGTCGCGGTGGTGGCCGACCATATGGGGGCGGCGAAGAAGGGCCTCGACTCCCTCAAGATCGTCTGGGACGACGGCCCGCACGCGAAGCTCGCGACTGTCGACATCGTCCGCGAGCTCGAGGAAGCGACGCTCCATTCGGGGCCGGTCGCACAGAATATCGGCGACAGCGCGTCTGCCATGGCGCACGCCGCGACCAAGGTCGAGGCGAACTATCACGTGCCGTTTCTTGCGCATGCGACGATGGAGCCGATGAACTGCATGGTGCACGTCCGCGCGGACGGCTGCGACGTCTGGGTCGGCAGCCAAGTGGTGGCGCGCGCCCAGGCGGCGGCCGCGAGGGTGACGGGATTGCCGCTCGACAAGGTTGCGGTCCACAACCAGCTCCTCGGCGGCGGCTTCGGCCGGCGGCTGGAAGTCGACGGGATTACACGGGCCGTCCAGATCGCGCAGCAGGTCGAAGGCCCGGTCAAGGTGGTGTGGACGCGCGAGGAGGACATCCAGCACGATATGTATCGTCCGATGTTTTTCGACCGGTTGTCCGCGGGGTTGGATCGGCAGGGCAAACCGATTGCGTGGACGCATCGCTTCGCCGGCTCCTCGATCCTTGCAAGGTTTCTTCCCATCGCCTTCAAGAATGGCCTCGATTCCGACAGCACCGACGGTGCGATCGACCTCGTCTACGGCCTTCCAAATCTGCGCGTCGAGTATCTGCGGGTCGAACCACCGGGTGTTCCGACGGCCTTCTGGCGCAGCGTCGGACCGTCGCATAACGTATTCGTGGTCGAAAGTTTCATGGACGAGTTGGCCACCGCGGCGAAGCAGGACCCGGTCGCCTATCGACGGCACCTCCTGCATAAATCTCCGCGCGCCAAGGCTGTACTTGACCTCGCCGCCGAAAAGGCTGGGTGGGGACAAGACCTGTCGGCGAGGGTCGGCCGCGGCGTGGCCCTTCAATTCGCCTTCGGGACATACATGGCGCAGGTCGCGGAAGTCGAGGTTGCCACGGACGGCACCGTCCGAGTGCGCCGCGTAACCTGCGCGGTCGATTGCGGCACGGCGGTAAATCCCGACACCATCCGCGCCCAGGTCGAGGGCGCGGTCGTGTTCGGCATCACCGCGGCGCTCTACGGCAAGATCACCGTGAAGGACGGACGCGTCGAGCAGGCCAACTTCGACAACTACCGGGCCCTGCGCATGAACGAGGCGCCGGCCATCGACGTCCACATCGTCCTGAACAACGAATCGCCCGGCGGCATGGGCGAGCCGGGAACCTCGGCCGTCGTTCCTGCCGTCGTCAATGCCATCTTCGCGGCAACCGGCAAGCGGCAGCGGGCCATGCCGGTTGATACCGACGCCCTGAAGGCCATCTGAGTTCGCTAGCGCGGTTTTCGATCAGACGGGTCCAGCCCGCTCCCCCGCCCGGCCACCCACACCAGGATACCGTCGTTGGGTGGCCGGGTGGGGGTGCGGGCCGGTGCGATTCCGCGCGAGCGGAAAGGGCTCTAGGCGTTCGCCGGCTTCCACCAGCCCCATGCGGAGTCCGGCCGGGTATGCGGCGAGGGTGACCGCGACCTCCTCGCCTCGCTTAAGGCGGCCGTAGGCGGCGAGGACGGAGCGAAGAGCATCGCGCGGCGCCTCACGGCGGAGATCGAGCGCCTGCATGGCGGTTATCCTTTCGCGAACAGCTTCTGGGCTTCGGGGTGAGTCATCTCGGCAGACAGCGCGTCGAAGCGCCCCGTCTCGCGGAGCAGCGTGGCCAGAGCCTTCATCGCGGACATGGCGACAAGGGTCGGCGCCGAAGCGATGGTGATGCGCGCGACGCCGAGCCGTTCCAGCGCGGCCGCATCCGGCATGCCGGCCCGGCCGGTCACGTTCACCGGCGCGCAGACCGCCGCGACGAAGGCGGCGATGGCGTCGGGCTCGCGCAGTCCGAATGGATAGACGCAGTCGGCGCCGGCAGCGAGATACGCTTTGCAGCGCGCGACGGTCTCCTCGAAGCGCGTCGTCTCGTTGCCGTGACGCAGGAAGATGACGTCGCAGCGTGCATTGATGACGATCGGCACGCCTTCACGCTGTGCCGCCTCGCGCGCCGCCGCGATCCGCGCGGCCGCGTCGTCGACGGTCCGCACCGGGCCGTGCAACCCGTCCTCCAAGTTGATTCCGACGATGCCCGTGCGGACGATCTCGGCGACATGCGCGGCGACTTCGGCCGGCGTCGCCCCGTACCCGGCCTCGATGTCGGCGGTGACCGGCACGCCCGCGGCGCGCACGATCCGTGCGGTCGCAGCGACGACCTCCTCCCACGGCGCCACCTCTCCGTCCGGGTAGCCGAGCGCCCAGGCGACGCCGCCCGAGGTGGTCGCCAGCGCCTCGAACCCGGCGGCGACGAACAGCCGCGCGCTCATCGCGTCCCACGCATTCGGCAGCAGCAGGACCGGCGACGTGCAATGCCCTGCGCGGAATGCTTCCGCCAACTCTGCCTGTCGCGCGCGATCCACGATGGGCAACCCTTGCGCTCCAATCACTCGCCGTCAAGCCTCCGTGGCCAGCGATGCTGTGCTGCGCGTCGCGAGCAGGGTGCCCCTGCGCCATCGGCGCGATCATCGGCAGCAAGCCACCGTCCGGGCTTACGAGACCCAAGGCCAGCAGTGCGAGCGGGCCGGGCTCGGCGGCAGGCGCGGGAGCCGTGAGGATGGCTGAAAGGCCGTAGAGAGGAAATAGAGTTGCTGCGGGGAGAGAAGCTAAAGAAATCCAGTCCGAACCGGCCGATAGCACAGATCCAACGCTTGGAACTCCATCTCCAAGACCAGCTCCTGCAGCGCCTGTGCCGTCTACGAGCGATCCGGTCCAGACCTCCGGAGGAGACGCAGACGCGGCGTCGCCGTTTTCATTCACGTCGAACCGACGGGCCAACGCGCCATCCCATCGATCACTATTATCGAGGGCTATAGCGGAACCGCCGTCGAGCAGGTAAATGAACCCGAGCACAGAGCACCATCATGCAACCCCTTTTCTTTACGCCTTAGAGTCCGTTTGGAAACGCGATCAATGGCTGATCCTTCGCAACAGGAGGCTTCCCATGGCGACGTGGATCATGGCTTCGGAGACGTCGAGGCGTTGCTCATAATCGCGGACCAACCGTCGCCAGCGCGTCATCCAGCCGAGGGTTCGCTCCACCACCCATCGTCGCGGCAGCACCTTGAAGCCCGGCTCGGTGTCGATGCGGCGGACGACTTCGATGACGAAGTCGAGGAAGGCAGCTTTGTCCATGAGCTTGCCCCGGTCGTAGGCGCCGTCGGCGAACAGATGCTTGAGCCAGGGCCAGCGCTTGCGGATCGCCGCGAGGATCGCCTGGGCGCCGGCCGAGTCCGAGATGTCGGCGGTCGTCAGGTTGACCATCAGGAGGCGGCCGTCGGTATCGACGGCCACGTGACGCTTTCGGCCCGTGATTTTCTTGCCGGCATCGTAGCCCCTGACCTTCGCCGCCGGCGCCTTGACCGACTGGCTGTCGATGACCCCGCCCGTGGGGCTCGCCTCGCGACCGGCTCGCTCGCGATCCATCATCAACGCGATGTCATGGATGGTGCGGAACAGCAAGGCGCGCACGAACCGGCGGAACCACCAGTACACCGTCTGCCACGGCGGGAAGTCCTTCGGCAGCATCCGCCACCCGCATCCCGTTCGGGCCAGATAGCGGATCGCATTCAAGACCTCGCGAAGATCGGTTCCGCGCGGTCGGCCGGTTCGCGCCGACCCCGGCAGATAGGGCTCAACCTTCCCCCACTCTTCGTCCGTCAGATCGGTCGGATAGCGCTTGGTCTTCCTCTCGATCTCGGCCATACGGCCTCGCGTCGCTGGCGTCCACATGGCCAGCTTGAATCACGAGACCGCCCAAATCACCAAGCCTTTTCAAACGGTCTCTTAGATCATGTGATCTCGTTGTGGTCTTAGGAACCGGACGCAAAACCGTTGCCCATGAGGGCGTGGGAATTCGACGCGCGGGCCGAGGGAGAACGAGGTGATGGACGTAGAAGAAGTGAGGCTGCTGGCCAAGGCGATGGAACTTCAGCCGCTTTTTTCCGAGCAGGCCTCGATCAATGAATCTCTGGGGCGGCTCAGCGAGACGACCGTGCGGGCGCTGCGAGACAACGGCTTTCTTTCGCTCATGGTCCCCAAGTGCCTTGGCGGCGTCGAAGCGACCACCATCGGCGCCCTGCAGGTCATCGAGGCGCTGAGCGCCGCCGACGGCAGTACCGGCTGGGTGGCCATGGCCAACGGACTGTGCGTGGCGGCGGCCGGCGCGTTTCTCGAGGAGGACGCGGTTGGAAATATCTTCAAGGACAATTACGCCCCCCTGATCGCCGGGCACGGGGCGCCGAACGGGAAGGCGATCGTCGAGCGAGATGGTTTTCGGCTGAGCGGCGATTGGCGGTACGGGAGCGGCGTCCTGAACGCGGATTATGTCCATTCCGGCGCCATGATCTACGAAGGCGACAAGCCGCGCCTGACACGGAACGGACAGCCGGAAATCCGCATCTTCATCACGAAGACGAGCGACGTGGATTTCAATGACAATTGGAATGTGCTGGGACTGAAGGCGACCGGTAGTGTCGATTACACGATGCGGGACGTATTCGTTCCCGCGTCCTACACGCACCCGCAGAACGTGCTGGCGCCCAGGCGTGGCGGCGGCTTCTACACGATTGGTCTGCTCGGATTTGCGCTTATCGCCCATACGGGGTTTGCGATGGGCGTAGGCCGGCGCGTCCTCGACGAGATCACAAAATATGCGCGCACGCACAAGGGTCCCGGGGGTGCGCTGCGGACGAGCGAGCGCTTTCACGACGGGTATGCCTCGGCGGAAGCTCATTGTCGTGCGGCCCGTGCGCTGGTGTACGAAACCTGGCGCGACATCGAGGCGACAATCTCGCGTGGCGATCCCATGACGACGCGGCAGGTGACGCTTGCCCGTCTGGCGCTCCGGCACGTCACCGATATGACGGCCGACGCGGCCGTCTTCGCCTATAGGGAAGCCGGCGGAGCGTCCTTGCGCGAAGGGCCGCTCCAGCGCTGCTTCCGCGATATCCATGCCGGCACGCAGCATCTCCACACCTCGTCTCTCGTATTCACCGAATGCGGGCGGGAGCTTGCCGGCATGGCCGAAGGCGAGACGTGGGGCCGGTTCGGCCTCAGCAAGGGAGATGCGGCGATTTGCTAGCCTCGAGCCGGCTCCGCCGCCGCAAGACGGCGTTCCACCAGGGCGTTGAACGCGTCCGGCATCTCGACATAGAGGGCGTGGCCCGCCCCGCGATGCCCGCATGCCGTCCGGCGGGCGCTGCCGCGGCCACGGCGCGACGGTGTGGTGGGCGGCGCGGGGCGCGGCCTTGCTATCGCTTGCTCCCCTAGTTGAATACGAATCCGCCATTGACCGGCAGAAGCTGGCCGGTCACGAAATCGGCGGCGTCCGACAGCAGGAACATCACGCTGCCGGTCACGTCCGCGGGCTGCTGGGGCCGGTTGATCGCTCGACCCTCGATGTACTGGCGGTGACGGTCCTCCGGCACGTATTCGGTGGCCTCGACCAAAGTCAGGCCGGGCGCGATGGCGTTGACGGCGATGCCGTCCTTGCCGAGCTCGCGCGCCATGGCGCGGGTGAGCGAGATGATCGCGCCCTTGCTGGCGACATAGTGCATCAACCGCGGTGCGCCCCAAAGGGCCGTGTCCGACGCCAGGTTGACGATTTTCCCGTTGCCGCAGGCGCGCAGCGCGGGCAGCGCCGCGCGGGTCATCAGCCAGGTGCCGCGCACGTTCACCGTCATCACCCGGTCCCAGGTCGCGATCTCGATCTGGTCGATCAGCGGCCCGCCGATATCGGTGGCGACGGCGCCGTTGTTGACCAGCCCGTCGAGCCCGCCGAGAAACGCGTGCGCCGCCGCCATGGCGCGCGTGATCGAGCCAGGGTCGGCGAGGTCGAGCGGCACGAACTGGATGCGACCGCGAGCGGCAAGCTCGCGCGCGGTCGCCTCGCCACGGTCGGCGAGGATGTCGGCGATGGCGACCGTCGCGCCCGCGGCGAGTGCGGCCTCGGCAAAGGCGCGGCCGAGCCCACGTGCGGCGCCGGTAACGAGGATGCGCTTGCCGTCGAGCCGGACCGGCGAGGCCGCCCCCGGCGCGGCCGGAGCTTCCGCGGTCATGCGGCGGCGCCCGCCGCGGAGAGAGCCTTCACCTGCTCGCGCGCTCGGCTCCGCAGCATGTTGCGCACACGGCCCAGCCCGGCGTCGTGGTCGTAGAGGTACTCGCCGTCGCGTGCGGCGGGCGCCAGGTTTTCGAGCACGATGCGATCCTGCTCGAGCACCGCCCAGTGAAGCCCCTCCAGCCGGTTGCGGTACATGAACCGCCACAAATCGCGCTGCCAGCCCGACACCTTGCGCGTGCGCCAGAAGAACACCCGGCAATGGCGCTCGTCCACCGGGGTGGCGAAGCCGACGATGCCGAAGCTGCCGCCCGGGCCCGCGCTCTTGCGGTAGGGAATCGAGAGACGCATCCAGTGCGCACCGGTGTCGCCGAACTCGACCCAGTCGAAGTTCACGTCGCGCTGGCCCGTCTTCTCGAAGATGATCCCGGTCTGAGTCTTGCGCACGCGCATCTCGGCGGTCTTGTCGCCGTAGGCCATCGAGTGCGACCGCGCGTGCAGGTACGCGCCGTGCATGGGGTCCATGACGTTGTCGATGGCGTAGCGGTAGTTGCAGTCCCACGCGGCGGTACACAGCATCGCGCTCCACGCCTCGTCGGTCAGCTCGAACGGCGGCTCGAACGGCACCGGATCGGGGTGCAGCGCGTCGCCGAAATAAAGGAAGATCGCGCCCTTGATCTCCTGCGCGGGGTAGTGGCGCACGCGCTGCTCGCCCACCATGTCGCAAATATTCGCGGCCGGCACATCGCGTACCACGCCGCGGTCGTCGACCTCGACACCGTGGTACCAGCAGGCGAGCCGATCGCCCAGGTTCCAGCCGAGCGACAGCCGCGCGCCGCGGTGCGGGCAGCGATCCTCGAGGGCATGGACGGCGCCGTCGCGGTCGCGCCAGACGACGATGTTCTCGCTGAGCCGCGTGATCCCGATCGGCGTGTCGCGCACCGCCCAGCCCGGAAGCACCGGGTACCACAGGTTGCGCAGGCCGCGGTCGACCAGCGATTCGACTTTCGACTGGAGAGCGGCGGTGTCTGACATCGGGCTTTCTCCGTCGTTCATGCAGCGGTGAATTGCGCGCGCGGCAGGTAGTGCAGCACGCGGCGCTCGGCGAGCACGACGCCGCCATAGGCGACGATCCCGATGATCGTCAGCATGATGATGGTGACGAACACGACGGCGGTGTCACCCGATCCCTCGCCATAGACCAGGAGATATCCCAGACCCTGGTTGCCGCCGACGAACTCGCCCACCACCACTCCGATTACCGCCAGCGTGGCGGCGATGCGCAGTCCGGAGAACAGAGGCGGCATCGCGGCCTGGAATTCGATCATGCGGAAGATCTGCCAGCGCGTCGCGCTGAACGAGCGCGCGAGGTTGATGAGGTCGGCGTCAACCGTGCGGATCGCGCCCAGCACGTTGACCATGATCGGAAAGAACACGATCAGGACCGCCACCAGGATTTTCGGGTAGACGGTGAAGCCGAACCACATCACGAACAGCGGCGCGAACGCGACCTTGGGCGCGATCTGCAGCCCCAGAATATAGGGCGACAAGACGATCTCGGCCTTGAGCGACATGCCAAGGATGTAGCCGACCACCATGCCGAGCAGGGCGCCCAGCAGGAACCCCACGCCGGTCTCGAGCGCGGTGATCCCGGTGTGGAACAGAAGCCGGTCGCGCCCCCACATCGCCATCCACTCGCGCAGCACGTCCGAGAGCGGCGGCAGGATGTAGGGCGGAACGCCCAGAAGACCGGGCCCCCACTGCCAGGCGGCGAGGAAGGCGACCAGGATCGCGGCGCTGGCGACGGCGGCCCCGCCGAGGACGGCGGCCAGGCGAGCGCCGGGCCCGGGCCGCGCCTCGTCGGCGGCGCGCGCGGTCGCGCTACTGGACGAACTGGTTGGTATAGAGCTCATTCACCGGCGTCGCCTTCGCGACGATCCCGTGCTTCACGTAGAAATCCTCGACCTCGGCGAGCCGCTTCGCATCCATCATGCCGGGCACCTTCTGGCCGGCATAGACGTACTTGTTGTAGAGCGAAAACACCTTGGCGATCTTGGCGTCCTGGCCCTTGTGCTGCGGCGTCGCCTTCACGTAGTCCCGTGCGGCACCAGCCGGGTCGGCCATGATGTCCTTCATGCCGTGAATGGTTGCCTGGACCAGCTTGCGCACCAGGTCGGGCTTGGTCTTGATCGTCTCGTCCGAGGCGAGGATCGCCTGTGCCATGCTCTGGAAATAGTTCTCGACCGGGATCACGCGCACCTTCGCGCCGGCCGCCTCGACATCGCCGATCCAGTCGGGTACGGCGGCCATCGCCTGTGATTTGCCAGCGAGGAACAGCTTCCAGACGTTGGCGGGTCCGGCTGCCTCGATCGACAGGTCGCTGCGCTTGAGGCCGACCTGGGCGAGCGCCCCGAGCAAGGCGTAATAGGTGGTGTCCTGATAGGCCATGACGGTCACCGTCTTGCCCTTGAGGTCTGCGGGCCCCATTATCGCGCTCGACGCGTGGGTGACGATCAGGGTGAGCCCTCGGCCGCCGAGCAGCGCCACGGCCTTCACAGGGATGCCGTTGGCACGGACGATGATCGGCGTGTCGCCGATGCCGCCGCCGATCACGGCGTTGCCGACGCCCACCTGCTTCGCCACGTCGACCCCGCCGCGCGCTGCCTGGAAGGTGACGTCGAGCCCGTCGGCCGCGTAGTAGCCGCGCGCCTTGGCGACCACCCAGGGCCCGAACGCCGGGAGGAAGGCGGGGGCGGGCAGCAGATAGGTGACCTTCTCGTTGGCCATCGCTGGGGGCGCGGCGAGGAGGGCCGCGAGCGCTGCCGTCGCGGTCGCCGCGGAGATCAGCCGGGTGCGGAACGTCGGGGACCTGGTCATCGCATCGCCTCCTGTTGTCGGGCTCGGCCGGTTCAATGCGCCGGCGTTGGTGTCTCCAGCTCGCCGATGTGCAAAAGCTCCATCAGCCGATTGAGGTAGTCGCCGACGTCGCGGTGGCGGCGCCGGTGCATCGGATTGTGACGGTCGGGCAGCGCCACGTCGATGCTTTCGACAATGGTGCCGGGTCGGGCGCTCATCACCAGGACACGGTCAGAAAGCGAGACCGATTCGGCGAGGTCGTGGGTGATGAACAAGGCCGTCTTGCGCTCCTCGGCAAGCGTGCGCGCGAGATCCTGGTGCAGCACCATCTTGGTCTGGGCGTCGAGCGCGGAGAACGGCTCGTCCATCAAAAGAACGGTCGGCTCGACCGCCAGCGTGCGTGCGATCGCAGCGCGCTGGCGCATGCCGCCGGAAAGCTGGTGGGGGTAATGGTGGGCGAAGCCGGCAAGGCCGAACCGGTCGAGCAGCGCGAGCGCGCGACCGCGGCGCTCGGTCGCCGCCACACCCTTGATCTCGATCCCGATCTCGACGTTCTGGCGGATGGTGCGCCAGGGCAGCAGCAGGTCCTTCTGCAGCATGAAGGCAACGTGGTCGTTCGGCGCCGTGACGCGGTCGCCGTCGACATACACCTCGCCCTCGCTGGGCAGGAACAGGCCGGCGCCCATGCCGAGCAGCGTGCTCTTGCCGCAGCCGCTCGGCCCGATCAGCGAGACGATCTCGCCATCGGCGACCTCCAGCGACACGCCCTGGACGGCGGTTACGTGCGACGCGGCGCGTCCCTTCCCGGTGGCGAAGCGCTTCGTGACATTGCGGAACGCGATGCGGGGAACGGTCATGGCGCGGACGGCACGCCGTCAGACCCCGAGCCGCGCCATCTCGCGCCGGAACGTCTCTTCCGTCCAGGGGGCTCCGGACCCGTCTCTCATGCCCATCTCGTTGAGCCGCGCCACCACGGTCGGCAGGTCCTCGACGCCGTCGCCGAAGATCGCCTCCAGTGCATCGCCCAGTCGGTTCTCCCACTCGGTGGGTGGCGCGCCGCGCGTCTGCCACACGATGTTCTGCGCGCCGCCGGGCCGTTCGATGCGGTCCTCGTCACCGGCCTGTTCGTCGGCCGGGCGGCGCGAGGCCGCGAGGAACGGGTTATGGTCGAGCTTGCCTTGCATCCGGGTCCATCGGCAAAATGGCCGCAAAGGACGAAAAATCGAATCTGCCTGCGCGGTAAGAGGGCGTCAAGGCGCGTGACAGCGTTACCTTTGGGTCGCCTGCTCGGCATGTCGAGAGAGTGCGTCCCGCACTCTCGCGTCGATGGCTTCGCAGGCGGTGGCCGTGTGCTTGATAGGCCGTGACCTCTATGTCATTGTCTGCCATTCCAAATCGGTGCCGGATCGCCGCGTCCGAGGCGCCGCTACATCTGCGCAGGGGGCGTCCGGCCGACCATCGTCATTCGGCCCCTCGGTTCATGATTGGCAACAGCGCCGCCGCGGCGCGCGAGTTGGCGGCCGGGACGGTCATGGCGATCATCGAAGTCAAGCGGGTCAAAAAAACCTATCACGACAGCGTAAATCGGCGCGACGTGCGGACGCTCGAGGACATCAGCCTTTCGGCGACCGAGAATGACTTTTTGGTCCTGCTGGGGCCGAGCGGCTGCGGCAAGTCCACCTTGCTCAACATCATCGCCGGGCTGGTGCCGCATGATGGCGAGGGAGGCGAAGTGCTGGTCGAGGGCCAGCGCGTCAGCGGGCCGAACCCGAAGCTGATGGCCTACATGTTTCAGGACCCGGTGCTCTATCCGTGGCGCACCGTGCTGAAGAACGTCGAGTTCGGCCTCGAAGCGCAGGACATCGGCAAGGACGAGCGGCGCGCGCGGGCGACCAAGTACCTGCGCATGGTCGGGTTGGAAGAGTTCGCCGACTTCTATCCCCGCCAGCTTTCGGGCGGCATGAGCCAGCGCGTCGCCATCTGCCGATCCCTCGCGCTCGAGACCGATATCGTCCTGATGGACGAACCGTTCGGCGCGCTCGACGAGCAGTCGCGGATCATCCTGGGCGACGAGCTGGTCACGATCTGGCGCGAGATCCGCCGCACCATCGTGTTCGTCACGCACAGCCTGACCGAGGCGGTCTATCTCGGCCAGCGTGTTGCGGTGTTCACGGCGCGGCCGGGGCGCATCAAGACCGAGGTGACGATCGATCTGCCGCGCCCGCGCCGCATCGGCTCGCCCGAATTCAGCGCCATGGTCGACACGCTGTGGCGCGAACTGAAGGAGGAGTCGCTGATCGCCATCAAGCGCGAGCGGCCGGAGCGCGACGAGATCGCGCTGCCTCAGGAATGATCGGCCTGGCGGCCTTGCGGCCCGGCGTCGCCCGTGCCGCCTTTCTCCTCGCCGTGCTGTTCGCGTGGGAGGCCGCTTGCCGCCTTGCGCCGGTGAACAAGATCCTGATCGCGCCGCCCAGCGAGGTGATCTGGCAGTTCTTGCGCATCATGTTCGACGCTAGCTCGGTTCCGAACTTCTATGCCAACTTGGGCGTCACGGTGGGCGAGATCGTCGCCGCCTACGCGGTGACGGCGTCGGTCGGCATACTGGTCGGGCTGGTCATCGCCAGCTCAAAGCTGATCGGCGACGCGTTCGAGCCGCTTCTGCTCATCGTCTACGCGATCCCCAAGATCATCCTCTACCCGTTGCTGGTTCTGATGATGGGGGTGACGGTCCTGCCGAAGATCGTGTTCGGCATCCTGGTCGGAATCTTCGTCGTCATCTTCAATACGACGGCAGGGCTGCGCCAGATCGATCCGAACTACGTGCGGCTCGCCCGCTCGCTGGGCTACGGGCGTTGGCCGATCCTGTTCAAGGTGATCCTTCCCGCCGCGGCGCCGACGATCCTGGCCGGCCTTCGGCTCGGGTTCGGCTACACCATCCTCGGCGTCATCGCGGGCGAGCTTCTGGTCGTCAACGCCGGGCTCGGCTACCTGATCGACTGGGCCTCGGTCAACTACTACACCCCGCAGCTTTACGCGCTGATCATTATCGCGCTCGGGCTCGGAGCCGCGGGCAACGCGCTGTTCGGCGTGCTCGAGGGCCGTTGGGTGAAATAGGCAGGGATGCGATGACGCCCGGGTCCCGCCACCGCACGCTGGTGATCGCCATCCGCACCGTGGCCATCGTCGCCGTCTTCGCGGCGTGGGAGCTTGCGGTCCGGCTGGGCTGGGTCGATCCGCTGTTCCTGGTGGGGCCAGTCCAGACGGCGGAGACCATCGGCCCGGTCGTCCGGTCGGGGGCGGTCGACCTGGTGGCGACGCTGACGTCGTTCGCGGGCGCATTCGGGGCGGGCGTCGTGGCCGCGCTCGCGCTTGGCTTCGCGATGAACGCGTCGCCCTACAGCTACAAGGTGTTCATGCCGCTTCTGGTGCTCGGCGTGACGATCCCCAAGGTGACGATCCTGCCGCTGTTCATCCTGTGGTTCGGCATCGCCAAGACCACCATCATCGTCTATGGCGCGCTGTCCGGCTTCTTCCCGATGATCGTCAACGTTGCCGCCGCCGCGCAGGAAGTGAAGCAAAACCAGGTCCAACTCGCCCGCGCGATGGGCTACGGCCGGCTCGCCATCTTCCGCAAGGTGATGCTTCCGGCGATGCTGCCCGTCCTGTCGTCGGGGCTGTTCTATGCCTGCAACGCCTCGCTGATGGGTGTCTTCATCGTCGAGCTGGCGCTGGCACGCCATGGGCTCGGCGCATTGGTGCACGATTTCGCCATGACCTTTCGCACGGCAGAACTCTATGCTGCCGTGGTGCTCACCGCGTCCATCGCTGTCGTGATCAACATGGCCTTCTGGTATGCCGCCCGTTATTTCGGCCGGTGGCGCGTCTAAAATCATCCCGCCGGCGGCAGCGCCGCCGCTCGGACCATAACGTCGAGGAGGTTGCCACGAAGCGCTACCCGAAAAGCCCGCTCATCGCCGGTCTCGCCGTCGCCGCCGCACTTGCATTCGTCGCAGCGCACCCCGCCGCCGCGCAGGAGAAGATCAAGTACGGTAGTTCGATCAAGTTCACCCCGGTGTTCTATTTGCCCATCCTGGCCGCGCAGGAGCAGGGCTTCTTCAAGAAGCACGGCCTCGATGCCGACTGGTTCCCGGCTCGCAGCGGCGCCGACATGCAGCGTGACTTCGCGGCCGACGTGCTGCCCATCGGCTCGTCGATGGGGGCGTCGGACATCCCGGCGATGGCGCGCGGCGTGCCGACGATCATCGTCGCCGATCTCCAGTCCGACGATAATTTCGGGGTCTGGTTGCCGACCGACAGCCGCATCCACCAGCCGAAGGACCTGAAGGGCGCGACGCTGGGCGTATCGCGGCTCGGCGGCGCAGAGCACGCCTATGGCCGGCTGGTGGCCGAGCGGCTGGGCATCGCTGACAGCGTGAAGTTCACCTCTACGGGAGGCATCCGCGAGAGTCTCGCTTTGTTCACGACCGGCCGCATCGACGGGGTCGTGCTCAGCCCGAACCAGATGACGCCGCTCAAGCTGGCGGGCAAGGCGCGCGAGATCCTCAAGGTGGCAGACTATCGGCCGAGCCCGTGGGTGTCGTTCACCGTCACCGCGCGGAAGGCGTTCGTCGAGAAGCATCCCGAAACGGTGAAGAACGTCGTCGCCTCCATCATCGAGGCGAACCGCTTCATCATGAGCCCGAAGGGCAAGCCCTGGGCCATCGCCACGATGGAGAAGGTCAGCCACTACGAGCCGGCGGTCGCCGAGGCGCTGTACGGCTCGCTCGACTTCAGCCGGGACGGCCGGATCCCCACCAAGGCGATCGCTAACCTGACCGATTTCATGGTCAAGTTCGGCCTGATGAAGAAGGGCGAAGTGCCGCCGATCGACCAGATCTACACCGACCGCTTCGTCCGTTGACCGGCGGACGGCCCCGACCTGTACCAATCGCAGCTATCGAAGGAAAAATCATGCGAACCCCATCCATACGCGCTGCCGTTCTGGCGCTTGCCGCGTTGCTGCTTACCGCGCCGAACCTCGCCGCGCAGGAGAAGCTCAAATACGGCTCCGCGGTAAAATTCTCGCCCACCTATTACCTGCCCGTGCTGGCGGCGCAGGAGAAAGGCTTCTTCAAGAAGCACGGGCTTGACGTCGACTGGTTCCCGGCGCGCAGCGGACCCGACCTGATGCGCGACTTCGCCAGTGGCGTCCTGCCGATCGGGTCGTCGACCGGCGCCACGGATGTTCCGGCCATCGGGCGCGGCGTGCCCGCCGTGATCGTCGCGAACCTGCAGTCGGCTGACAATTTCGGCATCTGGGTGCCGACCAACAGCCGCATCCACCAGCCCAAGGACCTGAAGGGGGCGACGCTGGGCGTGTCGCGGCTGAGCGGCGCCGAGGACGCCTATGGCCGACTGGTGGCCGAGCGGCTGGGGATCGCCAAGGACGTGAAGTTCACCGCGACCGGCGGCATCCGCGAAAGCCTCGCCCTGCTCACTACGGGCCGGATCGACGGGGTCGTGCTCACACCCAACCAGATGACGCCGCTGCGTCTGCAAGGCAAGGTGCGCGAGCTCCTCAAGGTCGAGACCTATGCGCCTCAGCCGTGGCTCTCCTACACCATCACGGCGCGCCGCGATTTCGTCGACAACCATACCGAGACGGCGCGCAATGTGGTCCAGTCGATCCTCGAGGCGAACCGCTTCATCATGAGCCCGGAAGGCAAGAAGTGGGCGGTGGCCACGATGGAGAAGCAGAGCAAGTACTCGCCCGCGGCGGCCGAGGCGATCTATGCGACGCTGTCGCTCAGTCCCGATGGCAAGTTCAAGCCGGGTGCGCTCAAGAACCTGACCGACTTCATGGTCCATTACGGGCTGTTGAAGGGGTCGGAACTGCCGCCGCTCGACAAGCTTGTGACCGACAAGCTGGTCGAATAGACGCGGCTCCGGATGGCACGGCGATCCGGCGGCGAGGCCGGATCGCCCGCTTCGCCTCGGTGGCGGCGCGGCCCGCGCGCCGCGCGCGTCAGCGTCGCGCCTCGGTTTCGCCGATGAAGTCGCGCCAGATGGGCGCGATGCGCTCGCCCTGGAAATCGGCGGTCACCGGATAGGGATTGTTGTCGAAAACCGCATCCCAATCCTCGCGGGTCACCACCGGGTCGTGATACGCCGCATTCGGGAGCAACTTGTGGATGCGTTGGGCCGCTTCGGTCGGGTGGACCGGATCGCACCCGCCCGTCACGATCGCCGGCACCGCGATTTGCGCCCATTCGGCATCGCCGGCGCGGCAGCCTGCGGTCGGCAGATCGCCGCTCGTGGTGAAGTACAATTCCCAGTAGGCGAGTTGGCGGACGAAGCGGAGCGGCTCGATCGCCAGCAGCCGGTCGCGGTTCGCCGGGTTCAGCTCGATCGACTTCGCATACATGGGAAGCGTGGCGACCGCCTCCATCCCGTGCCGCAGCGCGGCGCGCATGTAGGGCCGGTACATGTTGCGGGGCAGTCGCTCGGCCGGCACGTCGCCGCCGGACGGCCAGGCGAGCATGAGCCCCTTCACCAGCTCGGGATATTTGATGCAGAGGAGCGGTATCGTGCGGCAGCCGGCATACTCGCCGACATAGCAGGGCGCGATGCCGAGCTTTCGAATCAGCGCGGCGAGCTCGTCGGCCCACAGGTCGGCTTCGGACAGCTCGCCCTCGACGACGACGCTCGATGCGCCGTCGGTGTTCGACCGGTCCCACGTCACGACGCGGAAGTTCTCCGCAAGGGTGGTGGCCGCGACCCGCATGACATAGCCGGCCCACCGTCCGCCCGGGGTCAGAACGACCGGAACGCCCCGTCCGCGCTCCTCGTAGCGCAGCGTGAACCGCTCGAAGGCCAGATCGGGCATGGCGCGGGCTAGGCGAGAGGGGGCAGACCGCCGTGCAGCGCCTTCCGCTGCAGCTCGACCTCGACGAACGGACGGATGTCGATGATTTCCGCCGCGGTGTTGTCGGCGGTGGACGCGAGCGCCACCTCGCCGCCGGCTCCTTCGCCGAGCTGCCACACCCGCGGCACCAGCGCGTCCGGCCGCCGCCACACCTTCAGCGGCTTGCGCTCGGCCAGCGCGTTGACCTCGCGCCGCCACAGTCGCCGGATGGCGATGACACCGACGTCGCCACGGCCGAGCCGTTCGGGATTCTCGCTCGCGTAGATGCCTTGGCCGACCTGGGCGATGTCGTCCTGCAGCCGGACGAGGTCGACACGGCTGCGATCGACGTCCTTGAGGCTCATCATGCCGCCGATGATTGCGCGGCACACCTCCTGGTGGGCGAGGTCGATCGTGGTGCGCTTCTTGGCGCGGCGATCCTTGAAGCGTTCGGCCGCCTCGCCCTCGATCGGCACGCGGTGGATGCTGAACTGCATGTGGCGGGTGTCGTCGATCGGCACCCACCAGAACAGCAACTCCTGCCAGCCGATGTCGCGTTCGGTCGGCAGCGCCGTCATGTAGAACACGTTGGGCATGCCGAACTGCTGTACGCGGCGAGCCCCGTCGGCCCGGTGGAAGGTGTAGCTCACGCCCCAGTCGGATTCCTCGGCGCTCAACTGGCGGCCGAGCCCGATACCGCTGAACGACGCCTGGTTGTCGGTATGGACGAAGCCGACATGGCTCATATCCAGCGCGTTCTCGACGTTCTGGAAGTAGTTGCACTCGCGCAGGTAGGAGTCGACCTCGACCAGACCGCGAAAGCGCTCGAACATCGGGAAGGTCGGGAAGGCGGGCGGTTCGCCTTCGCCGAGATAGGCGAATACCAGCCCGAGATACTCGCGCACCGGCCAGGACCGGAGGCACACCTTGTGGGCGAAGGCCAATTCCTCCGCCGGCTGCTCGACGCAGGTGCCGTCGGCGGCGAATTTCCAGCCATGATAGAAACAGCGCAACGCGCTACCTTCGACCCAGCCGGAGGACAGGAGCGTGCCGCGGTGCGGGCAGCGGGCCTCGGTCAGGTGCGCACTGCCGTCCTCGCCGCGATACAGCGTGTAGCGCTCGCCCATGATCTTGAGCGGCACGGCGCGGCCGCGCGCAAGGTCCGCAGCGTGATAGACCGGCTGCCAGAACCGCTTGAGGTACTCGGCGGCGGGCGTACCCGGCCCGGTCGGCTCGAAGTCGGCGCGGTCGAGCGGCTTTGCGGATCGGCGCACGGCCTGGGAGAGGGGGCTCATCGACAACTCACTTTCTGAAAAGGGCGGGTCAGGACGGCGGCCCGGTTCACGGCGCGGCGTCCGCCGTCGCCGCGGCGCCGCGCGGCAGGCGGAACAGCCCGTCCGGCAAGCCCGCGATGAACCGTGTCGCCTCGTCGAGGCTGACGACGTCGGCATACTTGGCGTTCATGTCGCACAGGCTCGCCGCGTGAACTCATCTGCAGCCGGTCGAAGCAGCCTTCCTCGACCAGCGCCACGCGGTAATTGTCGGAAAAGGCATCCACCACCGTGGCACGCACGCAGCCCGAGGTGGTCGTGCCGGCGACGATCAGGCTGTCGACGTCGAGCAGCGTGAGAAAGCTCGCCAGCGGCGTGCCGTGAAAGCCGCTCGGCTTCAGCTTGCGTACCACGATGTCCTGCGGCTCCGGGGCGATGTCGGGCACGATCGTATTGCCGTCGAGGTTGGTGCCGCGCGGACGCGGCCGCTCGCCGGTCCGGCCGTTCTTCCACGCCCACGAGCCGGAGTCCCAGCCGTCCGGCCGGCGCGTGCCGGCGGTATAGATGACCGGCAGTCCCTTGGAACGGCCGGCCTTGAGCAGGGTTCGGATCGCTGCCACGCCGCGCCACGCATCCTCGCCGCACGAATTCGGCCAGCGCTCGATCGAATCGAGGATCGGCTCGGGCCGGTCACCGCAGAAATTGTAGGTGACGTCGATGACCAGCAGGGCGGGCCGCCGGCCGAAGTCCTGGCGCACGCCGTAACCGCTTGTGGCGAGGACCTGCCGATCCCGCTCGGTGAGGAACGCGTCCCACGATGCGACAGCCATGCGATGCCTCCAAATCCGCTTCGGTCCGTGCGGTCGTCCGACGCGCGCGATTGCGCCACCGGGCAAATCTAGCTTAGCATTTTCGGGCCAAGGCGGCCAAGATCAGGACATCGCGAACCACCGTTCGCGGGCCGGAGAGGCGAGGGAGTCCGAATGACACGCGACGAGATGAAGTACCAGGTCGCCGTCGGCAGCCGCATCCTGTCCCTGACCGGGCTCGCGGCCGGCGTGCGCGCCTCGATGGGCCATGTCAGCCTGCGCGACCCCGCCGATCCCAACCGCTTCGTTGTGAAGGGGCGCGGCTACGAGATCGACGTCCTGGCCCGCATGCGGCCCGAGAACATGGTGGTGTGCGACCTCGACGGCCGGCTCGTCGACGGTCCGCCCGGCGTGCTCCAGTGCAACGAGGTGATGATCCACGCGTCGGTCTTCCGCGCCCGGCCGGACATCAACTCGGTGGTCCACGCCCACCCGCCGTTCAGCGTGATGCTCACCGTGCTCGGCATCCCGATCGTGCCGATGGTGCTCGAAGGCATCCGCCTGGTGCGCGAGCCCCTGCCGGTCTACCCGCACACCGCGCTGGTCACCTCCGAGGCGCACGGGCGCGAGATGGCGGCGTGCCTCGGCAAGGCGAGCGCCGTCCACCTGTTCGGCCACGGCGCGACGACGGTCGGCAAGACGATGGAGGAGGCGGTGCTCGGCATGGTCCAGCTCGAGCATCAGGCGCAGATGAACTACTACGCCTGCGCCATCGCGGGCCCCGACCATCCGCGCATCCCCGACGCGAACATCGACGCGTTCCTCAAGTGGAAGCCGCTGGCCGAGCCGCATTTCCAGGAGGCGGTCGCGCGGCTCGGCCCGGCGAACATGGGCGGCAGCATCTGGAGCGACTTGATGGATCGAGCTGCCACGGACCTTTAGCCGCGGCCGATCGCGTCCGTCGGGCGCGCGGCCCGATTTCGGGGCACAGCGATGAGCGAAAGGCGCGAAGGTCCGGCGGGCGGGAAGACGAAGGCCGGGATCGGCGTGGCGGTGCCACGGGTCGAGGACCGGCGGCTCCTCACCGGTCAGGGCCGCTACGTCGACGACCTGCAGTTTCCCGGCATGGCGTACGCTGCGGTCGTACGCTCGCCGCACGCGCATGCCCGCATTCGCGCGGTCGACACTACCGCCGCCGAAACCGCGCCCGGCGTGCTCTTGGTGCTGACCGGCCGGGACGTGGTGCACGAGAGGCTGCCCGGCCTTCGCTGCGGCTCGTTTCCGCGCCACACCGCCGGCGGTCGCCCCTACTGCCCGGAGCAACCGATCCTGGTTGCCGACAAGGCGCGCCACGTGGGCGACCGGGTGGCCCTGGTCGTGGCCGAGACCCTGGCCCAGGCCAAGGACGCGGCCGAGCTCGTGGCGGTGGACTACGACCCGCTGCCCGCGGTCACCCTGGCCGACGCGGCCGGACCCGGTGCCGCCCAGGTCTGGGACGAGGCGGACGGCAATGTCAGCTTCCGGCTCGGTTTCGGCGATCGGCGGCCGGTCGACGAGGCGTTCGCCGCCGCGTTCCACACCACGCGCATCGCCGTCCATTACCCGCGCGCCACGGCGAACTCGATGGAGCCGCGCGCGGCCATCGCCCATCCGGGCGGCACCGACGGGCGCTTCACCATGTATTCGAGCACGCAGGGTCCGTTCCGCGTGCGCGAGACCCTGTCGGAGGTCCTGGGGATCCCCGAGCACGACCTGCGCGTCGTGGCGATGGACGTCGGCGGCGCCTTCGGAATGAAGGGGCAGGTCTACCCCGAAGAGGTTCTGGTCGCCTGGGCCGCACGGCGGCTCGGCCGGCCGGTGAAATGGACGGCCGACCGCAGCGAGGCGATCGCTTCGGACATGCACGGGCGGCACCAGATCGCCGAAGCCGCGCTTGCGCTCGACCGCGACGGCCGCGTGCTCGCCTTCCGCACCTCGGTCGCCATCGATGTCGGCGCCTATCTCAGCCACTCGGCGGGCGTGCCGCCGCACAATGCGGGGGTGAGCTACCCGGGCACGTACCGCGTGCCGCTGATTCACGCCGACGTGCGGGCGATGTTCACCAATTCCGCGCAGCTCGGACCGTATCGCGGCTCGGGCAAGCCGGAAGCGAGCTACGTGCTCGAGCGGCTGATTCAGAAGGCCGCGCGCGAGATGGGCATCGACCCGATCGAGATGCGCCGGCGCAACCTGATCCGTCGCGACGAGATGCCGTACCGCACGCCGGGTGGCTACATCTACGACGACGGCGATTTCGGGGCGGTTCTCGACAAGGCGCTCGCGCTCGCCGACTGGCGGGGCTTCGCCGCGCGGCGCGCCAACTCGGAGCGGCGCGGCCTCCGCCGCGGCATCGGGCTTTCGATGCATTGCCAGCGTGCCGGCACCTTCTCGGAGCGGATGGAAATCCGCATGGCGCCCGACGCCACGGCCGCGCTGTACGTCGGCACGCTGGCGACAGGGCAGGGGCACGAAACCATGTTCGCCCAGATGGCATCGGACTGGCTGGGCGTGCCGTTCGAGCGGGTGCGCGTGTTCCAGGGCGACACCGACAAGGTGCTGTACGGTCGGGGTACCTTCGCCCAGCGCAGCATGAGTGCCGGCGGTTCCGCCCTTCGCCTCGCCGCTGACGAGGTGATCCGCAAGGGCCGCCGCTTCGCCGCGTGGATGCTCGAGGCTGCCGAGGCGGACATCGCGTTCGCCGACGGCGCATTCCGCGTCTCGGGGACCGATCGCGCGGTGAGCCTCGCCGAGGTCGCGCGCCGGTCCTACGCTGGAGCAGGGGTACCGCAGGAGCTCGGCATTGGGCTGGACGGGGTCGGCGCGCATGAGGGGCCGAACACCTATCCCAACGGCTGCATCGTGTGCGAGGTCGAGGTCGACGGCGACACCGGCGTGATCCGGGTCGACCGGCTGTCGGCGGTGGACGATGTCGGCGTTGCCGTCAACCCGCTGACGCTGCACGGACAGCTCCACGGCTCGGTGGCGCAGGGCCTCGGCGAGACGCTGGTCGAGGCGGTGGTGTACGAGCCGGGAACCGGCCAGCTCCTCACCGGCTCTTTCCTCGACTACGCCATGCCGCGGGCCGACATCATGCCGGACATCGCGAGCGAGCTTTCTCTGGTGCCGACCAAGACCAATCTGCTGGGCGTCAAGGGCGGCAGCGAGGCAGGAAACGTCGCCACCCCGGCGGCGATCGTCAACGCGGTGCTCGATGCGCTTGCGCCGTGGGGGATCGAGGATCTGCCGTTGCCGGCAACTCCCGAGCGGGTCTGGCGCTGCCTGCGGAAGGCCGCGGCGGACTCGACCTGACGCAAAACGGTCGCGCGTACGAGGGCCAGTATTCGCCGCTTATCCGTGTGAATTGGGTTTTCCGGTTGCGGAGCAGGCCATCCCAATCCTACGATAATTCATCGAATGCTCTGCTGGGCGTGGGAAACATGCTTTCGCGCGAAAACAACGAGCTGTTGACCCGCGTCGGGCCGGGCACGCCGATGGGCGAGTTCCTGCGTCGCTACTGGATGCCGGCGCTGCTCGCCGACGAGATCCCCGAACCGGACGGCGACGTGGTCAGGCTGCGCCTTCTCGGCGAGGACTTCCTCTGCTTCCGCGCTACGGACGGGCGTGTCGGCGTCGTCGAGCCGCAATGCGCCCATCGTGGCGCCGACCTCACTTTCGCGCGCAACGAGGAATGCGGGCTGCGCTGCATCTTTCACGGCTGGAAGTACGACGTCGACGGCAACTGCGTCGACATGCCTTCCGAGCCGGACGGCGGCGCCATCCTGATGAAGGAGGTGAAGCTGCGCGCCCTCCGCACGGCGCTGCGCGGCGGCGTTCTTTGGGTCTATATGGGCCCGATGGAGTTCGCGGCCGAGCCGCCCGACTTCGAGTGGGCGGTCCTGCCCGCACGTCAGCGCACCGCCATCAAGCGCCTCGTCGAATGCAACTGGGTGCAGGCCGTCGAGGGCGGCATCGATTCGAGCCATATCTCCTATCTGCACGGCCGCACGGAGAAGCAGCGCAAGAGCGACGACCCGCGGGACGTGGCGCCAGGCCTGTGGGGCGTCGACCGTCATCCCGTGTTCGAGGTCAAGCATACGCGCTACGGCATGCTGGTCGGCGCGCGGCGCGACACGGGCGACGGGCGCTACTACTGGCGCATCACCCAGTTCCTGCTGCCCTTCTACACCATGGTGCCGCCCCGCAGCGTGGCCGAGGATTCGAAGGGCACCTTCTATTGGGGCCACGCCTGGGTTCCGATCGACGACGAGAATTGCTGGGCCTGGTCGTTCAGCGCCAATCCGTGGCACGAATATTCGGACCAGGAGATCGCCTGGAACGGCGGGCGCGATGGGTTCTGGGGCCCGCTTGACGGGGACTACCGGCCGGTGCGCAACCGCGACAACAATTACCAGTTCTCGCGCGAACGCCAGCGCACGGTGAACTTCGCCGGCATCGAGGGGTTCGGCGACCAGGATTCGGCAGTGCAGGAGAGCATGGGCCGGATCGCCGACCGCACACGGGAATATCTCGGCCACTCGGACAAGGCGATCGTCGCCTTCCGCCACCTCATGCTCGGCCTCGCCAAGGACATGACGGAGGGCAAGTCGCCCGAGTGCGCGCGCCACGGCGACTGGTTCGGCGTGCGCTCCGCCTCGGTGATCCTGCGGCCCGATCAGCCGTTCGACGAGGCGGCAGCGTGGCTCCTGAACGTCGAGCGGCGCGCCGCTGCCGAGTAGCGGGCGATCCGCACGCAGAAAACCAAGCATTAGGGGGAAACGATGAAGCAGTTCGGTGTGTTGCTGGCGGTCGCGACGGCCGCGCTGGCGACGGTGGCGGGACCGGCGTCGGCCGCCGAGACGACCTTGATCTTCGCGACCACCACCGTGCCGCGCGCGCATTTCAACGTGCAGATACTCACGCCCTGGGCGGAGCGCATCAACAAGGCGGGCAAAGGCGTCCTGCATATCGACAAGCGCGACGGCCCGACCATTGCCAACCACACCAACTACTACAGCCGGGCCGTGGCAGGTGTGTTCCAGATCGGCTGGGGCCTGCAGGCCTATGTTGGCGGCAAGTTCCCGCTGACCAACGTCGTCACGCTGCCCTTCGAGGTCGAAAAATCCGAGTTGGGCTCGACGGCGTTCTGGGGTCTTTACGCCAGCGGGCTCCTCAATGGCGAGTACGACGAGATCCGCCCGATCATGCTGGTTGCCTTTCCGCAGGTCGGCGTGCAGCTTGCGAAAAAGCCCGACCACCCGATCGAGACGCTCGACGGCCTCAAGCTCGCCGTCGGCATCAAGGTGCTGGCCGACGTGACGAAGCGTCTCGGCGGCACGCCGCTTTCGCTGCCGATCACTCAATATTACGAGGCGCTGCAACGCGGCACGGTCGACGGCACGCTGTCGCAGTGGACACAGTTCCAGCCCTACAAGCTGGGCGAGGTGACCGTCTACCACATCGACACCACGCTCGGCGGCGGCGCGGCTATGGTGTTCATCACCAACAAGGCCTACGCGGCGCTGCCGGACACGGCGAAGAAGCTTATCGACGCGAACGCGGGGGAGGCGGAGAGCCGCAAGTTCGGCGCGTTCTGGGATCGCATCAACGACGAATGGCGCCAGAAGGTGAAGGCCATGCCGGGCCACACGGTCGTCGAGCTCAGCGCCGCCCAGAAGGCGAAGTGGCGCGGCCTCGTCGCACCGGTCGTGCAGCATTGGGCCAGGTCGACGCCGAACGGCGACAAGGTCCTGTCGCGCTACAACTCCATCATGGCCGAGCTCGAGAAGGGGAAGTAGGCGGCCGCCCCTTTCCGTCGCGGCGCCTCCGCGCATGAGCACAGGCCAGACGCCGCATCTCCTCGACCGCGTCGAGGCGTGGTGCGCCCGCATCACGCGGCCGGTGGCGTTCATCGGGGTCGTCGGGATGCTGTTCGTGTCCGGCGTAACCGTGCTCGACGTGCTGGCGCGCTGGCTCGCCGACAGCGGTGTCGTCGCGCTCAACGAGATCGTTGGCGTGACCTTCTCCGTCGCGATCGCGGCCTGCATCCCCTCGGGGCTCGCGCGTGGCGTAAACCTGTCGGTCGACGTGTTTGAGAAGCGGTTCGGGCCCCGCCTCGCGGCCTGGCTGGGAGCGACCGGCGCCGCCTTCCTCTATCTGTTCTTCGCGCTGCTTGCCTGGCAGATGTTCGTCTTCGCCCAGGGCCTCGCACTGCGCCACATGACGACAGTGATCCTCGCCTGGCCGCGCGCGCCGTTCGTCTATACCGTCGCGGTGCTGCTGGGCGCGGGGGCGCTGGTCCAGGCCGTGATGGCGGCGAACGCGATCCGTCGTGCCCGGTACGTCGCGCCGGCAGCTCCGGGCGCCGTCGCGCCTTCGGCGCTTCTCACCGTTGCCGGCTGGACTCTGCTTGCCGGTCTCGCCGCGCTGATCGCATTCGGCCTTGCGGACGCGGCGTCCCTCGCCGCCTGGGTGAAGGCGCACGGCACGCTTTCGGTCCTCCTCGCCATCCTGTTGATGTGGGCGTGCCTCCTCGGGCTTATGCCGCTTGCGGCGGTGATGGGTCTGATCGGCATCGCGGGCGCGGCGCAGTTCATCGGGATGGGGCCCACCTTCACGGCGGCTGTTACCGAGGTCTCCGACTTCCTGAACAACAGCCAGGTGGCGACCCTGCCGCTCTTCCTGATGATGGGAAGCTTCGCTGCCGTCGCCGGCGTGTCGAACGACGTGTACCGTCTGGCCCATGCGGTCGTCGGCGGTTTCCGCGGCGGCCTCGCGCTTGCGACCATCGGCGGCTGCGCCGGTTTCGGCGCCGTGACCGGCTCATCGATCGCGACCGTCGCGACGTTCGGGCGGGTCGCCATGCCGGAAATGCGCGGGCGCGGCTATGCGACGCCGCTCGCCGCCGGCTGCGTCGCCGCGGGCGGCACGCTCGGCGCCATCGTGCCGCCTTCGAGCCCGCTGATCATCTTCGCCCTGCTGACCGAAGCCTCGATCGGCCAGCTTTTCATCGCGGCGATGGGGCCGGCCCTCCTCGCCATCGGGCTCTACCTCGTGACCATCGCGGTCTTCGTGCGCGTCTCGCCCGGCGCCTGCCCGCCCGCCGCCCGGCTCGAAAAGGGCGAGCTCGGCGCCGCCCTTGCCCAGTGCGGGCCGGTCGGGGCTCTGTTCGGCGCGGTGATCGGCGGCATGTATTTCGGCGTGTTCACGGCGACCGAGGCGGCGGCGATTGGCGCGTTCGGTGCGTTTCTCGTGGCGCTTGCGCGCGGCAAGCTGCGCGCCGGGGTGTTCTGGAGCGTCATCGCCGAGACCACCGCCTCGACCGCGATGATTTACGGGTTGATCTTCGGCGCGCTCATTTTCTCGTTCTTCGTCGCCGTTACGGGCCTGCCGGAACATGCGATCCAGTTCATCGGCGGACTTCGCCTGAGCCCGCTCGCGGTCATCGTCGCCATCCTCATCGTGTACACGATGCTCGGCTCGGTCATGGATTCCTTCGCGGTGATGGTGATCACCGTGCCGATCCTGACGCCGCTCGTCCTCAACATGGGCTACGACATCCTGTGGTGGGGCATCGTGATCCTGATCGTGGTGGAGACCGGCATGATCACGCCCCCCTTCGGGCTGAACGTGTTCGTTCTGAAAAGCACGGTCCGAGACGTGCCGCTCGCCACCATATTCCGCGGCGTCATGCCGTTCGTGATCGCCGACCTCGTCAAGCTGGTGCTGATCCTCGCCTTTCCCGCGATCGTGCTGTGGCTGCCGTCGACCATGCTCAAGTAGCGGGGGCGGGAACTCCGGTGAGATTGGCCTTGACAGGATTTCGGCCCGACCCGCTAAATCGGCGGTCACCCGCGCTTTCGCGGGCCTTCGCAAGGACGGTGCGATGGGTCTGACCCTGACGAAGAGCTACGAGGACCTGCTCGCCGACGCCATCGAAGCGACGATGGCCACGGCCGGCGACGACATCGAGAGGCTGGCGGCCGCCCTCAATGAGCGCAGCGTGCACGGCCCGAACGGAGAGCTGTGGACCGCCGAGCTGCTGGCCGCCGAGCTGAAGCGCCTCGGCGCCTGACCGTCCTTCCAAGCGAGCCGTACCGCAGGAGACCTCCATGTCCGAGACCCGCCGCGTGATCGCCGAGCCGTTCCCGCCCTCCGCCACCACGGTGGACGAGTTGCTGGAAATCGGCCTGCCGAACCTCTGGTACGTCGTCGCGCGCTCGACCGACATCGGCGATAAGCCGGTGGCGCTCAAAAGGCTCGGCCGCAACCTGGTGCTGTGGCGCGACGGAGAGGGCCGCATCAACGCGGTCGAGGATTTCTGCCCCCACCGCGGCGCGCCGCTCTCGATGGGCAACGTGTTCCGGGGCAACCTGATGTGCCCCTATCACGGCGTCCAGGTGACGGGGGAGGGCGTGGTCGCCGCCGTGCCACCGACCCCCGGATGCCCCATGGTCGGCACGCGCGCGGTCAAGTCGTACCCCTGCCGCGATCATGCGGAGGCGATCTGGGTCTATTTCGGCGACGAGGGGCACGAGACCGCGCCCGAGCCGATCTTCCCCGAGGAGATCGCGTCCGATGCCTGGACCGGCTTCCTGTACACCGCCGAGTGGCTGTGCAACTGGCAGCTTTCGCTCGACAACCGCACCGACCCGGTGCACGGCAGCTTCCTGCACACCGGCTCGTTCACCCTGTCCTACGGCAAGCAGGAGGCCGAGCTCGCGATCAAGCGCACGCCGACCGGGTTCGAAACGTGGCGGATCAACCAGAAGGGCCTGAACATCGACTGGCACGAGGTGATCCACCACCCCGACAACATGCTGATCGTGCGCACCGAGATCCCCTACCCGCCGTCGATCGGCGGCGGCGGCTTCCGCATCATCGGCTTCCCGACGCCGATCGATCGCGATACGACCTATTTCTGGGTGTACCGGTCGCGCAAGATCGTGGGCTGGCAGCGCGATTTGTGGCGGTTCATGTATAAGAACCGCCTGGGACCGCGGTCCGACTTCGTCGTCGAGCAGGACCGCGTGCTCCTGGAGTCGATGACCTTGCGTGCCCGCGCGCGCGAGAACCTGATCCAGACCGACATCGCGGTTTCGCGCATGCGCCGCCTGCTCCGCACCGAAGCGACGCGCATCCTCGATGCGCGCCAGCCGCAGCGCCCCGCCGCCGAATAGCTGGCCACCGCAATGGAGATCGGCTTCATCGGCCTTGGCCGGATGGGCAGCCGGATGGCCCGCCGGCTGATCGACGCCGGCCATGCGCTCGCCGTCTACGACGTGAACGATGCCGCCTGCCGCCCGCTGGTCGAGTGCGGCGCGCGTCTCTGCGCCTCGCCGGGCGAGGTGGCGCGGAGCGCGGCGTTCGTCCTCTCCTCCGTTCCCGGTCCGGCCGAGGTCGCCGCGATCATGGATGGGCCGGAGGGGGTCGTCGCGAACGCGCGCGAGGGCGCGCTGGCGATCGAGATGAGCACCATCGGCCCGGCGCAGAGCCGCGCCCTTGCCGATGGGCTTGCCGCGCGCGGCGCCGGCTACATCGATGCGCCGGTGAACAACGGCCCGTTGGGCGCGGAGAAGGGCGAGCTGACGATCATGGTGGGCGGTGAAGCCGCCGACTTCGAGCGCGCGCGCCCGGTCCTTCGCACGCTCGGCACGCATCTCTACCACATGGGGCCCATCGGCTCCGGCAATATTGCGAAGGCCCTCAACCAGAGCATCTTCCTTTCGTATGTCGTTGCCTATTGTGAGGCGGCGCGGCTCGGCCGGCGCGCCGGGCTCGATGTCGCCCAGCTTGTCGACATGCTGCGCAACTCGGTCGGCGGGAACCCGCTGATGACGGGCTGGGACCGCCACATCCCGACGGAGGACCTGACCTACGGGTTCCTGATCCGGCGCGTTCTCAAGGACCTTGGCATGACGAACGAGATCCGCGAGGCGTACGATTTCGAAGCGCCAATGCTCGATCTCGCGACTCGCACGTTCCGCGAGATGGGCGAGGCGGGCCATATGGAAACCGACATGACGGCGATCTACGTCCTCGTGAAGTAGCGGTCGCCCGCCGCGAATTTATGCGCGCCCAGCCGAAGCCCTCGCCACGGCACCTATTTTGCGCTGTAACCGTCGGTCCATGCTGTCGGCGAGCCCGATGCAGATCGGATACGACTTACTGACTCGTCGGTCGACGCGCTTCATCCTGTGGAGCCCGCGGCGGCAAACGCGGTCGCCACTGCTCGTGATCGGCCGACTCCGCTCCGGCAACCCGCCGGCAATCGTGGATCTGCGCCGCATCCCGCTTGCGTCCAGCCCTGACTCCGGCGATCTCTTCGAGATCGCCGCCGCCGATTGCGGCCTCGATGACGATACGGTCTATCACTACTGGTTCGAGCTCGACGACAGCCGTTCAAACCGGTCGCCGCCGGACAGCGTCGTCGTTACCGATCCCTTCGCGACCTCCGTCGATTGGCGCGTGGTCCCTGAAGGATCCGCAAGCCTCAATCAGCCTGCAGCGGTCGTCCGCTACCTCGGGAATGGCGGGCTCGCCGATTCCGATCCGGGAGGAGAGCGAGCGGAATTCGACACGTTGGACCGGCCCGACACGCTGCCGCCGAACAACCGGCTCGTGATCTACGAATTGCCGACGGCGTGGGCGCTCAGCCGGTCGCTCAACGAGCCGGAGCGGGCGGTTGCGACGTTCCTGGACGTGGCAGCACTCGTCGACGAGCGCATCGGCGGCGCCAACTTCTCCGAGCTTGCCGTTCTCAACGCCGGACAGGCCTATCTTATCGACCTCGGCGTCAACGCGGTCGAGCTGTTGCCGCCGGCCGACAGCTTCTTCAAGCGCGAGTGGGGCTACGACACCTCGCACTACCTCGCGCCAGACGATGACCTTGGCTATCCGGAGGGGAATCTTTCGCCCACCGCGAACCGGGATTTGGCGCGCCTGGTCGATGCTTGCCATCGCAGCGGCATCCGGTTCTTCATCGACGCGGTGATGGCGTTCGCCAAGGAAGAGCCGTACCTCTGCATCGACGCGGCCGATTTCTGCATCGACGATCCCGGCGCGCACACCGACGACCCCGACGCGTTGACCTCCGGCCGGTCCGATGGAACCCGCTCGGTGCGAGACGGCTTCGGCAGCACTCTGTGGCGCTACGCGAAAGACGTCGCGACCTACGACCCGATCTCGGGCGCGGTTGTGCCGCTCTATCCGGCACGCCAGCTCATGCTGACCTATCTCACGCGCTGGATGCGCGACGTCCGCGTCGACGGCGTCAGGATCGACAGTGTGGAGAACGTGGCAAGCTGGGATTTCCTCGCGGCCTTCAAGGAGACGGGCCGCGCCCTTCATCGCGGCCGTTGGACGGCAGCCGGGCTCGATCCAGACAGCGGCGCCGACGCGCGCTTTCTGGTGGTCGGCGAGGAGCTGTCGCTTCCCGTCGGATTGTTGCGCCAGAACCGCCTCGATGGGTTATGGAACGAGGACTTCCAGTCACGCGTGCGCGCCGCGATCCTGGGCGAAACCGTCGGCGGCGACGATTTCGAATGGACCGTCCGGAAGGCGATCGACTGCCGCCTTGGCGGCATATTCACCGATGGCGCCCAGGCCGTGAACTACATCACGAAGCACGACGTGGAAGGGTTTCGCCACGAACGCCTGTTCACGATGCTGCGCCACATGCCGGACGGCGACATCGAGAGGCGCATCAAGCTCGCTTTCGTCTGCCTTTTGACCGCCGTCGGGATTCCCATGATCCTGTCCGGCGAGGAGTTCGCGGACCAGCACGATTTCTTCGACGAGAACGGCAACGTGACGCAGCGCGGCGGCAAGCAGGTCGATCCCGTGAATTTCAGCCGGCTGATCGATTCCGATCCGCGCTTCGATGCGATGCGGCGGCGCATACACGCTTACGTCAAGGCGCTGATCGCGTTGCGGACACGTGCCGACGCCCTTGCGGTCAACGACACGGATTTCATCTGGTCCGATTTCGGGGCGGGCAAGCGTGTCATCGTGTGGCGCCGCGGCGGCGCGTCGGCGCAGACGCCCGTCATCGTCGTCGCAAATTTTTCGGATTTCGCCTCGGGGTGGGGAACGGACTACGTCATTCCGACTTGGCCGGGCCCCGCGCCCGCGGGCAAGAAATGGGTGGAAGTCACCCAGAACCGCGACGTCAGCCCTGCCGACGTCGGACGCGAATCAATCTTCGCCTGGGAAGCGAAAGTCTACACCTACGCGGATGCGTGAGCGCTCACGCGGATAAGCGCCCGCGCTGTCCGCGACCGCACCGGACGCGGTCGCCGAAGCGACCCCTGCCACCGTGAACTCCGGTTTTCCAGAAGCCGCGCCCTTCGGCGTACAGCAATGCACGCTGGGCTCGGTTTTCTCGAACGTGCCGCCGACGCTGAAGTTCGCCTTTCCCGCTCCCAGCGCGGCCGTTGCCCACATGCCCACAGCCGTCACAACAGCAGAAAGCAGCTTGATGGATGGAGGAGAAAGGAACGGCCGAGCTTCCAACTAAGAAACCGATCCCGGTGGTCTCACCGATGGGGTCCACTTCATGATCGACCCGCCGATGCACAAATTGAAGGCCGTCGCACCGGCGAACATGATCGCCCAGCCCATAAGGGCCTCGCTCCGGATCAGCACGCGGCAACTATAATTGCTATGACGGTGTTCTCTATGGCCGCCAGCTGTCAAGTGGCAGTCTGGTTGACTTGAAGTGCTACGCCGGGCTTTCCGCTACGGCGATAGGCATCGCCAGAACGTTCTTGACGGTCCGCAAGGCGAATAGCTGTGTCACGGCGCTTTCGTCAAATGTCCGAAAAGCGCAAGATTTAGCCAGCGACATCAATTTATCACACCTTCAGCCTGAGAAATTGTAATTCAGTTGCGCAAGAGGGGAACTGCCCCGTTTGCGGTCCGACGAGGAAACGAGCTTGGCGGGTGGGCCAAGGTCAGAGAGGTGGCATCGCGCCGCCGGCCGATCTTTCTACTGGCCGCGATCACCTTCACTTTTGCTTCTAGCCATGACGGCATGTGCCGGCGAAAGCGCAAAGCGGTCCGTGGCCGCGACTTGCGGCGCAGCGGGCGTCTCCCGCGATTTCAAATCGGGAGGGCTTCGATGAACGGGTCCGGGATATCGACCTGGATGCGGTGCAAGCAATCGCGCGCCTGCGGCGTGGCGCTCCTCGCGGGACTTGCGCTGCTCCTCCTGCTCTGCCTGCGGGCGAATCCGGCTGGCGCCATGCCGGTCGTGGCGCCCGTGCACGCCACCGTCGCTTGGCCGGCGGATTCGGCCGTCGATCTGATGCCTTCTCCGAACTGCCACCAGCGCCTTGTACGGATCGGAGCGGGCGACGTCGTCGCGCAGAGCTGTCCGCCACCGCCGCGGTGCGCGCAGGACGAGCGGCCCTGCTATCTCCGGCGCGACGCGAATGGCTGCCTGACCTGGCGCTGCTGCAAGAGGTAGTGCTCATGAACCGGTTCTTGACCACGCTGGACATGACGTTGTCCGATCCGTCGTTCTGGATCGGGCTTGTGGTCGTGTTCATTTTCGCCCGTGAACAATTCGGCCAAAGGCTGAGCGGGGTCGACAACGAGCCGGTCCTGCCGGTCCCCGTCCGCACGTTCACCACGCGGTTCCGGTACAACTTCGCGTCCTTCGTCTATGGCGGCGTCGGATCGACCACCTATGTCGCACTCGTCTGCCTCGGCGCCTTTCCACAGCTGCAGGAGACGTTGAAGAGCTGGTTCGGCGTGGCCGGCATCGACCTCGGCGACCACTCGATCGCCACGCCGCTCGGCGCCGCGATCGTGGTCACGTCCGTCCTGCCATCGGTCCCGTTCGTTCGCAACCTCGACGCAAGGGTGCGCGCGACCCTGCGCGAGTTCGCGAGCATTCCTCTCAAGGCGCAATACATGGCGAAGCTCTTGATCGAACGGGCAGGAGCCGAGCGCGTCGCCCGTGCCGGAGCGCCCGTCCCGGTCGACATCGATGCGAAGCTTGCCCTGTTCGAGCGCCTGCGCGAAAAGGTCCAGGACCTGCAGCGCCTGCCGCGGCTCCGCGCCGCGCGGGGCTACGCGCTGTTCTTTTCGAGTTATGGCCAGGTCTGCGACGACCTCGACCAGGCCGTCGAGGCGATCCGTTCCGATCTGGACACGGCGGCCCATGATTCCGCGTTCCTGAAGAGCGAGCTCGACCAGATCAACGAACGGATGGCGCAGTTCGTCGTCTGCGCCATTCTGGCGGTCGAAAGCGACGAGTACCGCGCCATGCGCACGCTTTCGCACGACCTGCAGATACCGGGTATCGCACCCACGGTCTGGCGCTTCAAGTCGAGCCAAGTCGTGCTCGGCATCGTGGTCGTTTTCCTCAGCGCCATTGTCGGCAGCGTCACGGCAGCGATCGCGATGCGGTATCTCTCGGTTGAAGCACCGAACGATATCTTGGACCTGTTCGTCCCGATCTGCCTCGCGATCAGTATCGCCCTCGTGCCGATTTTCATCGCACCGCTTGTGTTCGCGGCGGGCGCGGAGATGTACATGATCGACCGGACCAGCTTCGAAGACCCGCCGGAATGGGACGAGCGGCTGATGGCGGTCATCCAGACGTTTTTCGGGTGCCTGGGGACGGCGCTCCTGGTCACGGTCGTCCTGGGCGTGATCAGCGCACATTTCTCGGACAACCAGCTCGAGCTCGGCGCGGTCCTGCCCTGGGCCATTCCGCCCGCCGTGGTGGCCCTCACCTTCTTCGTCACGTCGCGTATTCGCGTGACCTGGAACAGGCCCTCGAACGCGGCGCTCGACTTCCTGGTCCACGCCGCGGTCGCGGTGGCCGCGGGCCTGCTCGCCCAGAAGCTGTCCCTCATGGCGGGTCTCGGATACCAAGGCGATGCGCACCTCGACCTGCTCATCTACGCCGTGACCGAGCCTTTGCCCATTGCCGTTGTGATCGGGCTGATCGGTGGCGTGCTTGGAACGCTGCAGTGCGCCATATCGCGGGACCGGCCGTCGCTTTCCCCGGCACCGTCCGGGGCGGACGCGGCCAGGGTCGCGGTTTCGAGCGGGCCCTAGATGATCCATCTCGGCCGCCACCTTGTCGGCCCCTCCGGCAAGGCGATCTTGCTGAAGACACGCCCGGTATCGTTTGCCCTGCCGACCAAAAGCGCGCACGGCTTTGTCCCAACGATACGGCCCGGCTTACGGGCACGGAATCGCTGGTGCGCGTTGCGCACGGCGCGACGACGGGCGATTGATCGGCTGCGGAAATGCCGAGGCGCTCCTTACGAGAGCGCGCGGATGACACTCGCATTTCGGCGGAGGCGAGAATGAAGCGGACTCCTTCCTGATCGTCGGCGGCGGTCCGGTCGGACTCCCGCATGCGGCGGAGCTTGGCTTCGTGAATCGACAAGGAAGACCCGTCGGCGTAGGATTCCGCCATTGGCGGCGGGTCGATCGTCGGGCGCCGCTGACCGAGAGAGACGTTCTTCTCCGAGAGAGACCGCGCGCTCTCCCGCCCTCCGAACCGAAAGGAGGTGCGACGATGAACCAACCGACTGCGATCACCCGAATTGAGCATTTCTCACGATCGAGAAATGGCGAAGTCCACCGTGAACGATCGCGAGCGAGCGACGTTCGGGCGTTTGCCAACTCGCGCCGCATGGGATTCAGGCCGAGCCCGAACGAGCGGGCGGGGCGAATCCCAGAGCATCCGTTTCGTTCACCCCCACGGCCCCCGATGTCGCATGTCGCATCGATGGCCCAATGGATAGCACCAATGACCCGCATCGCACGGCGACAGCTTCCGGTCGACCCAGGTTTCTACCGGTGCCCTGATTGCAGGAAAGGTACGGTCAAATTTGTCGGCCGCGATCCGAAAGGCCGCAGACGCTTCAAATGCGATAGCTGCAGCCATCAATTCAGCGGTCAAGCGCTTGAGCATGAGGCTCACGAACGGAGCCGGAAACCCTGACGCTACCAAGGGACCGGTCCAACCCGGCCAAACCTCATCTCACTCACGGTGGGTCATCAGAGTGGAATGGCGGCCGCGCATCCGGCCTGGCTTACGCTCTGTCGAAGTCCTGCATCGCAAGCTTGAACGCCAGCAATTCCGCCTCTGCCCGGCTCTGGCACGTCCGCTGAGGCCAGATGATATGGAAGGTCGTGGCAACGACGTCGTGCCGCGACATGTAGGCGGCCCGAGGAATATACGACCCCACCGTGCTTTCGTTGACGCATATCGTGACCTTGAAGCCTTCAAAATACGGCATGCGCTGCTCCTCGGCAGACGGTGAAGGAGCAATGGGTGGCGGTATCGTCAATCGGGCGACTTGCCGACCGATCGCTCGCGCGTACGTAGTTTCCGAACTCGTCAAGTCGCGCCATTTCGACATTGCCGTAACGCATCGTGGGCAATGGCGAGGCGCTTCCGAGCTTCGTCCATTCGCCGATCCACTTTCGCAATGGCATGAAGCCGCGCGTTGCGTTCTGCCTCGATGGCGGCGAGGTCATCCGCGAGCCGCGTCACCCTGTCCTCGAGGCGGCTCGGCTGCATCTCCGTCAAAATCACGACGTTCATTCCCGCGGTCCTTCGTGCGGCCAGCGGCCGCAGAGGAGACCGTCACCATGCGTTGGTTCCTTTCGTCCCACAGGACGTAGAACATGGCGCGAAGCGCCTCGCGAAAGGTGGTGGCTGGAACGCAATTCAACTCGGGGACGGCGTCGTGGCAGGCCTGCAGCCGGTAGTTCGGGATCCGCGGGTTGAGGTGATGGACGTGGTGCAGCCCGATATTTCCGGTGCCCCATTGCAGTGCCTTGCCGAGGCGCAGGTAGGTCGAGCCTTGCAGCGACGCGGTCAGCATGTCCCAATCGTCCGCACGCGCCCACACCGTCCGGTCTCCCCGGTGCTGTACGGTGAACAGCCACACCCCGATGATCGACGCAAGCACCATCACGGGAAGCTGAACCGCGGCGACCCGACCGAAGCCCAGGGCGAACCCGAGGCCGCCGAGCAGCATGGCGAGAGCGATGTTGGTCGCGTAGACGCCGATCCGTTCGCGGCGCCAGCCTTTTGGCATGTCGAACGGCAGCCGATACAGAACCAGAAACACCAGCGGGGGTAGGATCAGATTCGCGACGACGGGGTGACGGGTCGCCCGGTACCAGAGCCGCTGCCTGGGGCCGAGCGTATTGTATTCCGTGACGGTCAGGCAGGACGAATAGATGTCCGCGCCGGTTTCGCGCCGGTCCAGGTTGTTCCACACCCCGTGATGGCCGGCATGCTGGCGCCGCCACGACAGATACGGGGCAAGAGTGAACAGGCTGCAGACGAACCCCAGCGCGTCGTTCCAGTGCCGCGTACGGAAGAATGCGCCGTGGCCGCAATCGTGCTGGATGATGAAGGTCCGGATCAGAAATCCTGCGGCGAGCGGAACGAGCGGGAGGACAATCCAATAGGAGATCCCGGCCGTCGCGTACATCGCGGCGCACACGGCAAGGAACCCGCCGATCGAGGTGGTGGCCTGTACCAGGCTGCTCCGCGGGTTCGGGGCCTGGAACGGCGCCACGTGGCGCATCAGGTTTCGGGCGGCGGCTTCGGGGGTTGCGCTTTCGCGCACGTCTGTTGTGGACAATCGCTTCCGTTTCCGTCGCTTCGGGGAAGGTCGAACGAAAGAGGCCCGCGCGCGGCGGGCCTCCCTGACGTTATCGGCGCGACGGGGCCGTCAGTCGACGACCGACAGGTTCTCCGCCGAGCTCTTGCCGTTCTTGCCGTTCTGCAGTTCATACTTCACGCGCTGGCCCTCCGACAGGCTGGACAGTCCGGCCCGTTCGACCGCCGAGATGTGCACAAAGGCGTCCTTTGAGCCGTCGTCCGGCTGGATGAAGCCGAAGCCCTTCGCGGCGTTGAACCACTTCACGGTTCCTTGCGACATAGATATTTCCAATCGATGTGTTGCGGCCGCCGGGCACAGCGCCCGGCGGGTCTCGGTTACCGAAATCTTGGGGAAATCAGTAAGGGGCCGGCGCTCGGAAGCGTCATTGATTGGCATTCGAGCCACGACCATGCACCTTCATATGGGCGGTCCGCGGCGAAAAGGCAAAGAATTTTTTTTCGCGGGGCCATATTTTTGGCTCGGCCGGGCCAAAATCTCTACAGCCTCGAAAAAATGGCGATTTTCGGCTAAAAAAACCCCATGTTATGGCCTAAATATCTATGATAGGTTGCATTCGATTAGCCTCACCGCCATTTAAGTATCTGCACTTAATTTCATCTCACAAAGATGTATTTGATGCTTCTCGGCGGCACAATGGAGAATGGCTAAGGTATGTCGGACAGTCATATCAAAATGGCGAACAAGGTATTGTTCGGATCGGCGACCGGCACGACAACCGGCCGCGCCGCCCGCGACGCTGAGGGGCTGAGCAAGCGCGACATCGAGCAGATCAAGACGCGCGAGGCGGCAGTGAAGGCCGAGGCCGAGAAGACCGCGCGCTTGCGGGCCCTTCGCCTCGCCAAAGAGGCCGAGGATGCGGCGCGGGCCGAAGAAGCGCGCCAGGCGAAGGCCAGTTCGACGAGTCGCAGGGGCGCCAAGTCGGCCGCGAAGCCCGATGTCGCACCGGCCACCGCGCGCGACGACTGACATGTCCAAGGTTGCCCACGACAAGTCGAGCGTGCGCCGCGAGGGCGCGCACCCGTCGGAAGAGCTGCATCAAGCGATGCATCGCAATTGCCTGATCTGCAAGGGGCGTTTCGTGAGCGCCTGGACCGGCGCCCGGATCTGCGACGCGTGCCGTGCGAAAAGCGAAGCGGCCTCGGTCGAGCTGGTCCGGAAGTAGAGTCCCCGAGGAGATTTCATGCACGACGAAGCCGCCGACCGAACCTGCGAACACGTGCGTGCGCGCCGCCGGTGCCTGCGCTGCGAAACCGACTTCGACAGCGCCTGGGTCGGGGAGCGCATCTGCCCGCACTGCAAGAGCACCTCCGCCTGGCGGTCCGGCCAGCCCGCGCCAATCTTCCCAACGCGCGCGGCCGGACGGAACGGGAAGTAGGGGCACGACGGGCGACCGGCCCAGGCCGCCAGCGTACGCCCGTTTCTAGCGGCGCGTGCCTTCGGTTTCCAGCCCGTCGACCATGTGCTCCAGTTCGTCCATTCCTTCAACGGGCGAGCCGATACGGGTTGCGCGCGCACCTCTCTCCCACGGCTCGCGTATTTCGAACGCCTCGCCGCTCTGGTGCAAGCGATAGCCGAGACGGTCGATGCGCTGACGGACGCGGTTTAGGCGTTCGTGAACCTGATCCATCAGACGGTTCCCTTCTCGTTGACGGCAGGAACAACGTCCGCCGCCCGATCGGCGACCGTATTCCGCACGGACTCCTCGGCCAAATGAGGGAAAAGCCGGCCGCCGGAGTGGGCTCGTCGCTCTTGCCGGGCTGACCGGCAGGTACTTGCGGACGCCAGCCTTTCAGCAATTGGTGTCGTCGGCGGCGTCGTTCGATCCTTCGACCTCATCGCGCGCCGCCTTGCGCAGGTCGCTGCGCTCCTGCTTCTGGCGCAGCTTCTCCTCGTTCCGCGCCTTTTGAGCGCGGTTCCGTTCGGCGCGTCGCACCTTGAAATTTGTCCTCGATGCCATGTTGCCTCCCGAACTTGCTTTCGGCGTCGCGTCGCGCGACGTGAGAACGACGGGCCCGCGTCAGGCTTGCCCAGGGCCATCTGCCGACGCGAGTTCCTCCGGATCCTCCGGCACGTCGTCATCGCTGTCGTCCTGGTCCTCAACCTCGTCCTGGTCGTCGAGATCGTCCGCGGCGTCCTCCCGCTGGCGGACCTCGTCCTCTTCGCGGCTTTCGACGTCCGAGGCCGCAGCGGCCACCCGCGCCGGCGCCGGCACCGCGGCGCGCTTGGCCGCCGCTGGCCGCAGGCGCGGCGCGTCGGGCTTGAACTCCGCGCCGCAGGCCGGGCAACGGATCGGTTTGCGCCGCATGTCGTAAAACGGCGCGTTGCAGGCGGCGCAGCGGCGCTTGGTGCCCCATTCGGCTTTGCTCATCTCAGCTCCCGTGCAGCATGGTGGGCGCGGCATGGCCGCGGCCGGCGCCCTTCGGCCGGCGGCGGTGGCGCTGACCGCGGGACGGTCCGCGCGCCTCCTTGGCGCGCATGAAGGGAAGGTCCTCGAGGCGCGGTCCGTCGCCGATGCGATTGGCGTCGGGCGGCGGCGGGGCAGCGCATGGCGCACGGCGGGGCGCCTTCGCGTTCGGCGGGCGGGCCCTTCCGCGGTCAGCGTGCGCCTTGGGCGCCGTTGAGGCCTTGTCTCTGCCGGCAACCGACGTGCCTGTGTCGGATCCGGCGGGAATGCGCGCCCGGATCAGGCTCTCGATCGCACGTAGAAGCGGCCGCTCCTCGGTGCTGCAGAGCGAGACGGCGGCGCCCGACGCCCCGGCGCGCGCCGTGCGACCGATGCGGTGCACGTAGGTCTCGGGCACGTGCGGCAGGTCGTAGTTCACCACCAGCGTGATGTTGTCGACATCGATGCCGCGCGCCGCGATGTCCGTCGCGACCAGCACCGGCGATTGTCCGGTGCGGAACCCGTCGAGCGCGCGCTCGCGCTGGCTCTGGCTCTTGTTGCCGTGGATCGCGGCAGCGTCGATGCGTGCCGCGGCAAGGCTCTTTACTACCCGGTCGGCGCCGCGCTTGGTGCGGGTGAAGACCAGCACGCGGCCGCGCGCGCCACCGTTCAGCAGATCGGCCAGCATGGCGGGCTTGCGGGTGGGCTCGACATGGATCAGGCGCTGGTCGATCCGCTCGGCGAGCGTGCCCTGCGGTGCCACCGAGACGGTCTCGGGATCGTGCAGGAAGTCGTTGGCGAGCGCGCGGATTTCGTTTGGCATGGTGGCCGAGAACAGCAGGTTCTGGCGCTGGCGCGGCATCCGGGCCACCAGCTTGCGGACCGCCGGAATGAAGCCGAGGTCGAGCATGTGGTCGGCCTCGTCGAGGACCAATATGGTCGCCGTCTCGAGGCGTGCCGTGCCCCGGCTCACATGGTCGAGGAGCCGGCCCGGCGTGGCGATCAGGACGTCCACGCCCTTCGCCAGCGCGCTGGCCTGCGGCCCGAAGGCGACACCGCCGACGATGACCGCGACGCGCAGCCGGTGGTTGCGGCCATAGGCGCGGAAGCTCTCGGCGATCTGGGCCGCCAGCTCGCGCGTCGGCGCCAGCACCAGGGCGCGGCATCCGCCGCGCATCGGCGGTTGGTTGGAGGCCGATAGCCGCTGCAGCATCGGCAGGGCGAACGCCGCCGTCTTGCCGGTGCCGGTCGCGGCGATGCCCAGAAGGTCGCGCCCCGCCAGCACGTGAGGTATGGCCTTGGCTTGGATCGGGGTGGGCGTCGCGTAGCCTTCGGTCGCGAGCGCGTCGAGTATCGGCCGATCGAGGCCGAGGTCGGAAAACTGAGTCAAAGGAAGCCTTTCGAATCGCCCGCAGCCGGCGCGCATCGCACCAGACGGTGCGGCGCCGACGGCACGGACGCCATGAACCGGCCCGCGCGATCCGGACGGTCGAGGAAATTGTGCAGGGTATTTAGGCGGAACAGCCCTTCCGGGCTTCGTTCACGCGGCCAAAATACCGGCAGCCGCCTGTGCGGCTGGCATACAAGTGGGCATACGCCCGCAAAAGTCAATCGCGTTCCGGACTCACTTCTGAAGCGCGCTTGTTCGCTGCTTCGCGAGGGGGCGGATCGGGGCGCGCTTGCGGTCAGGAGGGACGGCCCGGCGACCAAGCCGAAACTCGGTTTCGTTTACGCCACGCTCACCGAGTTCGTCTCCGTCTTCCCGTGTGGCGCTACCGCCTTGTTTTACCCCTCGGACACCGCGTCACCGGCGGCATTCACGCAACCGGCAATCTGCCGTTGGCCGCCGTGTTCTCCAACAGGGCGAGTAGGCCTGCGAGAAGTCGCGTTGGCGTCGGCGGACACCCGGCAATATGCAGGTCCACCGGTACCACCTCATGCACGCCGCCGACCACGGCGTACGAGCCGGCGAACACCCCGCCGTTCGCCGCGCAGTCGCCGATGGCGACCACCCATTTCGGGTCGGGCGTCGCGCGCCAAGTGCGCTCCAGCGCCTCGCGCATGTTCTTCGTCACCGGTCCGGTGACAAGCAATACGTCGGCGTGGCGCGGCGAGGCGACGAAACGGATGCCGTAGCGCTCCAGGTCATAGATCGCGTTGTTGAGCGCATGAATTTCGAGCTCGCACCCGTTGCACGAGCCGGCGTCCACCTCGCGAATCGAGAGCGATCGCCCGAGCCGTGTTCGCGCCGCCATATCGAGCCGCGCGGCGAGCTCGGCGAGCGCCGCATCGTCCGGTGCCGGCGGGGCTTCGGTCAGGGGCGCGCGGGAAACGGATTGCCAGAACAGTCTGCGCATGGCGACCTACAGGTCGTGTCCCGAATAGGAGCAGTTGAACGATTTGTTGCAGAGGGGGAAGTCGGCGACGATGTTGCCTTCGATCGCGGCTTCCAGCAGCGGCCATTGGAACCAGGACGGGTCGCGTAGATGGCAGCGCGCGACGCGGCCGTCGGTACCGAGGCGCAGCCAAACCATCACGTCGCCGCGGAACCCTTCGGTGAGCGCGAGCGCCTCGCCCGCCCCGGCCGCGCGCGTCGGGGCGAGGACCGGTCCGTCCGGCAGCCCCGCCACGATCTGCTCGATCAGCTTGAGGCTCTCCTCGATCTCTCGCACGCGAATCCAGACACGCGCGTTCACGTCGCCGTCTTCGCGCATCGGCACGTCGAAGGTGAGAATCGGATAGGGTTCATAGCTGGGCCGCTTGCGCGCATCAAACGCCCGACCGGAGGCACGGCCCACATATCCGCCAGCCCCGAAGCGACGGGCGAGCTCGGACTTCAAGATGCCGGTGCTGACCGTGCGGTCCTGCAGCGACACCGTGTTGTCGTAGACGCGGACCACATCGGCGAGCCGCTTGCGCCACGCTGGGATTGCGCACTCCAAAGCCACCAGCTCCGCGCCGGCCGGGTCCACGGCGACGCCGCCGGCGACGATCCGGTCCATCATCAGACGATGGCCGAACAGGCGGTTGGTGGCGCGCAGCACCTCTTCGCGCGCGACGCCGGTGTGGGCGTGGATCAGGGCGAAGGCCGCATCGTTGCAGATGGCGCCGATGTCACCGAAATGGTTGGCGATGCGCTCGAGCTCCGCCATGAGGGCTCGCAGCCAAATGGCACGGGCCGGAACCTCGGTTCCCGACGCGCTCTCGAACGCACGGGCGAAGGCGTAGGCATAGGCGACCGTGGAATTGCCCGAGACGCGGCCGGCGAGCTGCGCCGCGTGCGCGACGTCGGTGCCTTCCATCAGCCGCTCGACGCCCTTGTGGACGTAGCCCAGCCGCTCCTCGAGACGAACGACCGTCTCGCCGCCGGCGGTAAATCGGAAATGGCCCGGCTCGATGATGCCGGCATGCACCGGCCCAACCGGAATTTGATGCAGGTGTGCGCCCTCGGCGGGAAGGAATGCGTAGCCCGGCGGCTTGTCGCCACCGGTCCACCGCCCATGGTCGAGCCAGGGCCGCAGGTCTGGCGCCCCGGCCGGCATAAGCCCGTCGAGGTCGCGGACGGCCCGCTCCAGTCGTATCGCCGGGGCATGGTGGCGGCCGACCGACGGGAATGTACCGTCAGGGCAGTCGAGAGCGATGACGGCATGCTCGCCCGTCGCGTCGTCGAGCAGCGCCATGCGCACGACGCCCGAATCGCCCCACAAACCGAGCAGGGCCCAACCCCCCTCGAAAAGGCCGCGGCAGGCCGTTTCCCATGTCTCGCGCGAAACGCGCGGCCCGCCGCCGGCGAGATCGGTCAGGGCGGTCATCCGAGTAGCCTCGCCACGTGCTGGAACCAGGCAACGACCGGCCCCGGAATGTAAACGCCCGCCATCAGCACGATCGCGAGATGGGCGAGGCTCGGCAGGTTGGTGGCGCGCACCTTGGTGGTCGTCCCGTCGGCCGGACCGAACGCCATCTGGTGGGTGCGGAACGCCAACGCGCCGAATGCGATCAACAGACCCATGACCAGAACCACGGCCAAAAGGGGCTCGCGCGCGAAGGTGGACGAGACGACCAGAAACTCGCTTGTGAACACGCCGAGCGGCGGCATACCGGCGATGGCGACGACGCCCGCCACCAGCGCCCAGCCGAGCGCCGGGTGCGATTCCGTGAGGCCGCGGATATCGGCGATGCGTTGCGTGCCCTTGGCCTGTGCGATCCGCCCGACAGTGAAGAAGATCGCCGATTTGGTGAGCGAGTGCATCGTCATGTGCAGCAGGCCCGCGAAGTTGGCGAGCGGCCCGCCCATGCCGAACGCGAAGGCGATAATGCCCATGTGCTCGATCGAGGAATAGGCGAACATGCGCTTGATGTCGCGCCTGCGGTACAGCATGAACGCAGCGAAAACGAGCGAGGTGAGCCCCATCGTCACCATTAGCGGCCCCGGCGCCAGCGCGCCCGGATTGCCGGCGATCACCATCTTGAAGCGCAGCAGCGCGAACAGCGCGACGTTCAGCAACAGGCCCGACAGCACCGCCGAGATCGGCGTCGGGCCCTCGGCATGCGCATCGGGCAGCCACGCATGAAGCGGCGCGAGCCCGACCTTGGTCCCATAGCCGAGCAGCAGGAATACGAAGGCGAGGTTGAGGAGCGCGGGGTCGAAGTCGCGCGCGCGCTGGACGAGCACCGTCCACGCCATCGCGTCGAGCCCGTCGCCCACGGTGGCCTGCGCGGCGAGATAGACCACGATGGTCCCGAACAACGCGAGGCCGATGCCGACGCTGCCCAGGATGAAATACTTCCAGGCCGCTTCCAGCGCGGCCTCGGTGCGGTAGATGCCAACCATCATGATGGTGGTCAAGGTCGCCACCTCGATAGCCACCCACATCAGCCCCACGTTGTTCGCGACCAGCGCCAGGTTCATCGCCCCGATCAGCACCTGGTACATTGCATGGTAGAAGCGAAGGTGGTTGGGCGTCAGACGCCCGATCTCGAGCTCATGAGCAATGTAGCCGGCCGAGAACACACTGGTCGTGAAGGCGATAAACGTGTTGAGGACGATGAAAACCACGTTCACCTGGTCGACCACCAGAAACAGCGTCGTTTCGGGCCGCGCGAAGAACAGCCCGAACGCGCAGGCGAAGGTGAGGGCCGACGCCGCGACGTTAAGCCGCGCCGTCACGCGGTATGACGGGATCAGTGCGATGATCGCGGCCGCGGCGGCCGGCACGGCCAGGACGGCTCGGACCAGGTCGAACCCGAGCGCGGCGTCGCTCACGCGCGTTCTCCGCGCGAGGCGTCGAGCGCGCTGAGGTCCACCGTGTCGAACCGCTCGCGTATACGGAACAGGAAAATCCCGATCACGATGAAGGCTATCAGGACCGAGAAGGCGACGCTGATCTCGACTACCAGCGGCATGCCGTGCGCACCTGTCGCGGCGAGGATCAGGCCGTTCTCGAGCGACATGAAGCCGATCACCTGGCCGACCGCGTTGCGCCGCGAGATCATCATCAGGAGGCCGAGCAGGACGACCGAGAGCGCGAACACAAGGTCCTCGCGCGCGACGCTCGCCGAAGCGGCGGTCACCGGCAGGACGACGACGATGGAGAGCGCCACGAGCGCCATGCCCGCCAGCATGGTGGGGCCGATTCCCACCACCGTCTCCAGTGTCCGGTGGATGCCGAGCCGGCGCACGATGCGGCGCAGCGCGATCGGGATGACCAGCCCCTTGAAGGCGAGCGCGATGGCGGCGGTGATGTAAAGATGCGGCGCGTCCTGGATGTAGGCCTGCCATGCGACGGAAAGTGACAGCACGAACGCATGGAGCGCGAACACGTCCAGCAGACCGAACATGCGCGCCTGGTAGAGCAGCGTGAAGCTCACCAGCACCAGCGACCCGGCGAGAAGGTGGGCGACGTCGAAGGACAGCGTGTCCACTAGAGGCTCCGCGACACGAACAACAGGACGGTCCCGAGAAGCCCGAGCATCAGCGCCGCGCCGAGGAACTCGGGCACGCGGAAGACGCGCATCTTGGCGACCGAGGTCTCGAACAGGCCGAGGGCGGCCGCCGCCACGACCAGCTTCGCGAGCCATGCCGCCGCGCCCACCGCGTAGGCCGCGACGCCCGCGCCGGCGCTCGCCATGCCCCACGGCGCGAAGATCGCGGCGATCAGGGAGACGTAGAGTGTGAGCTTCAGCGCGGCGGCGAGCTCGATCATCGCGAGGTGCCGGCCGGAATATTCCAGCACCATCGCCTCGTGCACCATGGTGAGCTCGAGGTGCGTCGCCGGATTGTCGACGGGGATGCGCGCGTTCTCGGCGATCGCCACCATGACCAGCGCGACCAGCGCGAGGGCGAGCGAGACACGCAGCCCCACCCCGTGCCCGGCCATGAAGGCGACGATGGCGGAAAGCTGCGTCGTGCCGGCGAGCAGCGATAGGGTGAAGACGATCATCAGCATCGCCGGCTCGGCGAGCGAGGCGATGGTCATCTCACGGCTCGCGCCGATGCCGCCGAAGCTCGTGCCCACGTCGAGCCCCGCCAGCGCCAGCAGGAACCGCGCGCTGCCGAGGAGCGCGACGATGGCGATCAGGTCGGCCGACCACGAGAAGATCAGCCCCGTCGCGAAGCTCGGCACCAGGGCCGCCGCGACCCAGATGCAGGCGAAGATCATGTAGGGGTCGACGCGGAACAGCCACGATGCCGTGTCGGCGACGACTGCCTCCTTCTTCAGAAGGCGCGCGAGATCGCGGTAGGGCTGGATCACCGGCGCGCCACGCCGGCGGGTGAGGCGCGCCTTCGTCTTGCGCACGACGCCGACCAGCAGCGGCGCGACCGCGAGCACCGCGACCATCTGCACGCCCTGCACCAGGAGGTCCCGGATCAGCGCCATATCGCGAGTACCAGAAGTAGGACCACCAGCGACGAAAAAACGAGTGTCAGGTAACGTCGGATCGTCAGGAATTGCAGCGCATTCAGCCGCTCGGCCGCGAACTCCACCGCGACGGCGATCGGCGCATATAGCCAGTCCCAGATCGGATCGGCGAGGCGCACCTCGAGACGAGCGGGTGCGAGATCGCCCGGCGGCGGCATGGTCACGCGCTCGCGGGCGCGAAAGGCCAGCGTACCGAATACGCGGCGGATCGGCTGGGCAAAGCTCGTCGCCGTGTATTGCGTGACGTGCGACGGCTCCGGAAACCCGCAGTCCCACGCCGGCGCGCGGCGCAGCCGGTGACTCGCGAAGCGGTGGATGGCCCACGCCGCCGCCAGGCCTGAGATCGCGACGAACAGGAACACGATCGCGCCGTCATAGGAGCTTCGGCCCGCCGCGATCGGCACGATGGCGAGCCACTGGTTGCCGAGCTGATGCGGCAGTGCATCGCCCGTCACGGCCCGCACCGCCGGCGCTAGCGCGTCGATTACGCCGCCCGGCAGTACACCGGCGAGAAGGCAGAGCGCCGCGAGCGCCAACATCGCCGCGCGCTGGAACATGTCCACCTCGTGCGCACGCTCGGCCTCTGCGCTGCGCGCCCGGCCGAGGAAGGTCACGCCGAACGCCTTGACGAAGCAGCTGGCGGCGAGCGCAGCGGAAAGCGCCAGCGCCGCGCCCACCGCCGGCACCGCGAACTTGAGGCCCCATTGCGCAAGCTGCGGGCTCACCAGCACCGACTGGAAGGTCAGCCACTCCGAAACGAAACCGTTGAGCGGCGGCAGCGCCGAGATCGCGGCGGCTCCCACAAGGAATGCGAACGCCGTCTGCGGCATGCGGTGGATCAGCCCGCCGAGCCGCTCCATGTCGCGCGCGCCGGTGGCGTTCAGCACCGCGCCCGCGCCGTAGAACAAGAGGCTCTTGAACAAAGAGTGGTTGAGCACGTGGAACAGCGCCGCGGTCATGGCGAGCGCGGCCGCCCAGGCGATGCCGTTGGCGCGAAAGGCGAGGGCGAGCCCCAGCCCGATGAACACGATGCCGATGTTCTCGACGGTATGGTAGGCGAGCAGCCGCTTGAGGTCGTGCTGCATCAGCGCGTAGAGCACGCCCAATACGGCGGTGATGCCGGCCAGCACCAGGATCGCGAGGCTCCACCACCAGGCGGGCGCGCCCAGCAGCTCGAACACGATGCGAATGAAGCCGTATACCGCGACCTTGGTCATCACCCCGCTCATCAGCGCCGAGACATGGCTCGGGGCCGCGGGGTGGGCGAGGGGCAGCCAGGCATGCAGCGGCACGAGCCCGGCCTTCGAGCCGGCGCCGAGCACGACGAGGCCGAGCGCGATGGCGGCGAGCACCGGCCCCGGCGCATGGGCGCGCATGGAGTCGAATGCGTAGGCCCCTGCCGGCCCGGCCAGCAGCCCGAAGGCGAGCAGCAGGGACAGCGTGCCGAAGCTCGCCATCGCGAGATAGACGAAGCCGGCGCGCGCATTGTCCGCCTCGCGGTGGTGCACCATCACCAGCGCCCACGAGGCAAGCGACATGAACTCCCATGACAAGAGAAAGGTGAAGGCGTCGTCGGCCACCACGACCAGGTTCATCGCGGCGAGGAATGCAGGAAAAAAGGGCAGCACGCGGCCGGGTTCGTCTTCGTGCCGTCCATAGCCGATGCCGTACAGCGAGGCCGACGCCGCGCCGAGATTCACCACGACCAGGAAGAAGGACGACAGCGCATCGAGCCGGAAATGCGCTCCGATCCAGGGGATGCCGAGCGGCAGAGTCGCCCGGGCGACCGCCCCGCCCGCGAGGAGATGCGACGCGGCGGCGGCCAGCGCCACGGTCGCGACGGCGAGCGACGCGCCGTAGACGACGCTGCTGCCCCATCGCGCGCGCTTGGCCGCCACTCCGACCACTGCCAGGGCCAGCAGGGCGGCCGCGCACCCCAGCACCAGGATCAGCGTCATGACTTGAGCCGGACGCCCCGCCCGCCTTCGGCGCTGACCGCGCCCTCGCTGATCAGCACGATGCCGGTGGCATCGAGCGCCGCGATCAGCTTCATCAGCGAATCCACGTTGCCGCGGACCATCCCTTCGCTCGCCTCCATCCGCTGGATGGTCGGAACCGAGAGCCCCGCCACCTCGGCCAGGCGCTTCTGGTCGAGCCCCGCGAGGGCGCGCGCGGCGCGAAGTTGGGCGGCAGTTATCATGTATCAGATATCAATCTTGGTATATGCGCGGTGCATATACGCGTTCTGTACCCGATTGTCCATGGCCAGCGTTAGCCCAGAGGTCGCTCACCTTCTCCCGCGGCGGCATTCGGATCGATGGGCATGGGATTCTCCCTCGTAAAGGGTTCAGGCTGAGTGCGTTACGCCATCGGCGGCGCGCTCGATCGCGGCGATGTCGATGCGCTTCATCTGCGTCATCGCGTCGAATGCGCGCTTGGCGCGGGCGGGATCAGGATCGCCGATCAACTGGATCAGCTGGCGAGGTACGATCTGCCACGAGACGCCGAAGCGATCCTTCACCCAACCGCATTGCTCGGCTTCGGGTACCGCCGAAAGCGCGTCGGCGAAGCGGTCGGCATCGGCCTGGGTCTCGACCGGTATCTGGAACGAGATCGCCTCGTTGAATTTGAATTGCGGTCCGCCGTTCAGGCCGGTGAACTTCTGACCCATCAGCGTGAACTCGACCAGCAGCACGTCACCTTCCTTGCCCGACGGATAGGCGCTCGGGGCGCGGTGGATGGCGTCCACGCGGCTTTCGGGGAACACCGAAATGTAGAAATTGGCGGCCTCGTCGGCGTTGCCGTCGAACCAGAGGCAGGGCGCGATCTTAGCCATGGCTTTCTCCTGTCATGGGCCGCGTTGGACGGCCGGGTGGGTTTCCGATCAATCGAACGGCAATAAAGAGCGCAGGCGCGCGTCGCGCAGCCACAGCCCGCCCCACAGCGCGACGGCCAGATAAACGCCGAACAGGACGTGGCTGAACAGCGGGTCGCTGACCCGGAGATGAGCGGCGACCGCACCACCGAGATAGCCCGTCAGCAGGATCGCGCCCAGCACGGCGGTGCGCGGCCACGCATAGAGCACAGTGATCGCGAGCAGCAGCACGCCCATCGCCTGCCAGAAGCCGGGATCGGCACGCCAGCCGATCGCCGGCGCGGCCTTGCTGACGATGGGCAACGCGGCGATCTTCATGGTGGCGTCCAGCGCCAGGAACAGGACGACGAGCGCCCGATACGACCCGGCCGGCCCGCACCCGCCGGGGCGTGGCGGGCTGCGCGCGTTTCGTGGATGCGGTAAGCGGCGACATGGTGGCTCTCCCGGTCGCTGATCGTCACGCGGCAGTTTCGACCTACCGGCTGCCCATGGCGGCCAGCGCGGCGTCGACGTCCATCCACATCGGCTCGAAGACGTGGCCGTCGAGATCCTCGAAACTGCGGCCGTACATGAAGCCGTAATCCTGGGTCGGGCAGGGGTCAGCCTTGCCGCCCGCCGCACGGGCCGCCTCGACGATCGCATCGACATCCGCGCGGCTCTCGCGCGACAGGCAGATGAGTGCCTCGACCGAGGAACGCGCGTCGATGATCGTCTTCGAGGTGAAGTCGGCGAAGCGGTCGCGGCCGAGGATCATGACGACGATCGTGTCCGACCAGGTCATCGCCGCCGAGCTTCCGGGCTGAGAGAAGCGCGAATCCTTGGCGAAGCCGACGGCTTCATAGAACGCGACCGATTTTTCGACGTCGGCGACGGGCAGGTTCACGAAAATCATTTTCGACATGGGAAGCCTCCTTTCCGGGGCTGGGGTACCGTTGACGGGCGTGACATTGACTTTCATACAGCGATTAGTTATAAAAAACAACCATGAAGTTAGAAAAATTAACATAAATGGGCAAGCCCCTGGAAAACCGCTGGTACGACGATGCCTGCGGTACCGCGCTGGCCCTCGAGCTGATCGGCGAGCGTTGGTCGCTCCTGGTCGTGCGCGAACTGATGTTCGGCGGCCGGCGCTTCTCCGATCTGCGATCGGGCCTGCCCGGCATCAGCGCGAATGTCCTCACCCAGAGGCTCGAAGGGCTCGAGCGCGTCGGCATCGTGCAGCGGCGAAAGCTGCCGCCGCCGGCGTCCGCGCAAATCTACGAGCTGACGACTTGGGGCTACGAGGCCGAGGTCATTTTGCAGGAGCTTGGCCGCTGGGCGACGCGCTCCCCGCTGCACGATCCGACGCTGCCCCTTTCGGCAGCGTCGATCATGATGTCATTCCGGACGATGTATTCGCCCGGGCGGGCGAAGGGCGAGGCCGCGACCATCGGCTTCCGGTTCGGCAACGACGCCTTTGTGGTCGCTTTCGGGCCCGGAGGCGTTCACACCCGCCGCGAGGAGCCGGAAGGGTGTGCGCTCACGGTTTCGACGAACCCGATGGCGCTCGCCTCGGTCGTCTACGGCGGCCGTTCGATTTCGGATGCCGAGGCCGCCGGCGAGCTGACACTCGTTGGCGACCGGAGGCTGTTCGCGCGATTTGTCGGGTGGTTCCCCTTGCCCGAGAAGATCGCGCCAGGGGAAGGCCGGTAGAAATGCTATGACCACCGGCACCTCACGGGCGGCGGATGGGGGGCGGATCCCCTTGCTAACCTCGCCCCTTTCAGGGGAGGGACGCGCGGCAGCGGCATCGCGATTCCGGACCAAGGAAACCTGGTCTAGTCATCGGCGTACGCGTCGCGACGACGCCACCGGATGCCTAGCTCCTTGCGCCCCTTGGCGGCGCGATCCAGCCATTGATTAGCTCCCCCCAGAGGCCATCCACCCCAAGGGCATAGGTCGAATAGGTGTAGTAGACGACGCCGTCCCGGGAATCGGGACCGACGGACGTGTGATCTGGCCGTGTTGCGGGCCGGCACTGGGCTGGCGCGGGAAGCGGTTGCGCATTACGTTCGGCGCGTGATCAGGCTCATCCCGTCGCTCGCGCTCTGCGCGCTTCTCGCCGCCGTCCCCGGCGCGGCCCCGGCGCAGTCCTGGTCGCCGACCGGGACCGAGGGTTTCCGCATCGCGCTGTCGGAATACAATGCGGGACATTTCGGCGTCGCCGAGCGGCTATGGCGCGCGCTCGCCCAGAAAGGCGACCCGGCCTCCGAATCGGCGCTCGGCTTCATGCTGTACAAGGGCATCGGCGTCGCGCAGTCGACCCACGAGGCGGCGTACTGGTTCGCCAGGGCCGCCAACCAGGGCCAAGTCGAGGCGCAGTTCTTCCTCGGCAACATGTATGCGGTGGGCGACGGCGTTCCGCGCAGCAACATCGACGCGCATATGTGGTGCGAGCTCGCCCTCGACGGCGGGCTCAGCGAAGCGCTGCAGTGCCGCAGCGAGGTCGAGCACCGCATGACCGGCGCCGAGATCGACGAATCGTACCGGCGCGTCGCCGCCTGGCAGGACCGGCCGGAGCACCGATAGGTTCCGCCCCTCATAGGCCTGCGGCCTGCCCGTTGGTCGGGCGACTGCCTCTTTTTTGTCACGATTGACTCTTGCGTCCGGTCTGGTGCCGGGTCAATAATTCGCAACAAGAACACAATACGCGTTCGACGGGGGACAGGTACGAACGGCTTCTCCGTCGCATGCGGATCCGCAGGCGGGAGGAGCGTGTGGTTGGCGGTTTCGCGCCCCTCCCTTCGCACAGCCACATAGGGCGGAGGGCGCAATGTCCCTGACAGAACGAGAACTATTCGCCGACTGCGAAGGGCTCGACCTCGGCGTCGTGCCGGCAGACGACGGAATGAACGTGCCGCTCGACATCGGCGGCGACACTGCGCTGGTCGGGCCGACCGAGGCCGAGGACGGCCTCCTGGCGACCGTCGCGCGCAGCCCCACCTCGCGGCGCGACTTCATCAAGGGTGTGATCGCCTCGGGTGCCGCCGTGTCGGCGACCGGCTACCTGTTCCGCGGCCCCGGCGGCGGGGCGGCGCAGGCCGCCACCATGCCCGGCGCGGTCGAGCGGCTGGTCACGCTGAACGTCAACGGCCAGATGCGCCGCGTCGATGTGCTGCCGCAGGAAACATTGGCGATGACGCTCCGCTACAAGCTGGGGCTCACCGGCACGAAGCTCGGCTGCGACCGCGGCGAATGCGGCGCCTGCACGGTCATGATCGACGACGTCGCGCACTATTCCTGCACCACGCTGACCCACACGGTGGGCGGCCGCAAGGTCACCACGATCGAAGGCATCGAAGGGCCGAACGGCGAGCTGCACCCCGTGCAGAAGGCATTCGTCGAGGAGCTGGGGCCGCAATGCGGCTTCTGCACACCGGGCCAGGTGGTCTCGGCGGTGGCGCTCCTGAAGGCGAACCCGCACCCGACCGTCGAGGAGGTGCGCCGCGGCATGTCGGGCAATCTGTGCCGGTGCGGCGCCTACAACCAATACCTGCGCGGCGTGATGCGCGCTGCGAAGGAGGCGTGACATGGCCTATAACCTGATCGGCAAGAACTTCCTTCCGCCCGACGTCGTCGCCAAGGTCACCGGCCGCGCGAAATACGCCGAGGATTTCCGCGCCGAGGGCATGCTGTTCTGCAAACTGTTGCTGAGCCCGATGCCGCACGCGCGCGTGCGCCACATCGACACCTCGAAGGCGATGAAGATGAAGGGCGTGGTCGCGGTGCTGACGGCCGACGACGTGCCGCAGTTCCCGCCGCCGCAGGACCCGATCCTGACCAACGAACCGAAATATGTCGGCGACCCGATCCTCGCCGTCGCGGCGGTGGACGAGCTGACGGCGGCGAACGCGATCGAGGCGATTGAAATCGACCTCGAGCCTCTGCCCTTCACGGTCGACCCGCTCGACAGCCTGTATCCGGGCGGACCGAACGCGCGCTCGGACGGCAACGTCGCCAACGTGCGCCTCAAGCTCCAGACTGTGAAGTGGGACGCGGGCGCGTTTGCCAAGGCTGGCGACGACCATCTGCCGATGGGCAAGCCCGCCGAGCAGTGGAGCTACGGCGACCTCGACCAGGGATTCAAGGACGCGAAGGTCATCATCGAGAAGAGCTTCGTGACCGCTGGCTACTCCCATCACTCGATGGAGCCGCGCTCGGCCATGTCGTACTGGCAGAACGGCAAGTGCTACGTGTTCGGCTCGTCGCAAAGCCAGATGTTCATGGTGCCGGGTCTCGCCCGCTATATCGGCATCAAGCCGCAAGACGTCGTCTACGTCGCCGAGTTCTGCGGCGGCGGGTTCGGCTCCAAGGGTACGCCCTATCCGATCATGGCGGTGCCGGCGCACCTTTCGAAGAAGACCGGCCGGCCGGTGATGATGCGCTTCACCCGCGACGAGGAGTACGCCATCGGCTCGGCGCGTCCGGGCTTCCAGGGCTACGCCAAGCTCGGCTTCCGGGCCGACGGGCGGATGACGGCGGCCGACATCTACATCGTGCACGAGAACGGGCCGCACATCGGGTTCTGGGACTTCCGCAACGCGGGCGAGACGGTCTCGATCGTCTACCAGCCTTTGTCGATGCGCTGGCGCGGCATCTCCGTGCTCACCAACACGCCGCCGCGCGGCCCTCAGCGCGGTCCCGGCGAGAACCAGACGGCGGCGGCGATCGAGCCGCTGCTCGACGAAGCCGCGCGCAAGCTCGGCATCGACCGGGTCGAGATCCGCAAGGTCAACGCGCCCGGCATGGACGGCAAGGTCGGCCCGAAGCACGAGCCGGTCACCTCGTCCTACCTGCGCGACGCGCTGGAGAAGGGCGCCAAGGCGTTCAACTGGGCCGAGAAGGTCAAGATGAGCGGCAAGGGCAACGGCTCGAAGGTGCGTGGCGTGGGCGTCGGCCAGGCGTTCCACACCGCGGGCTTCGCCGGGTTCGACGGGCTCGTCCGCATCACGCCGGACGGGAAGCTCCACATCCACACCGGCGTCGGAAATCTTGGCACCTACTCCTACGGCTCGACGTCGCGCGTCGCGGCCGAGGTGCTTGGGTACGACTGGAAGAACTGCATCATCGAGCGGGGCGACACGCGCAAGCACCTGCCCTGGAACATCGGCCAGTTCGGCTCCAACACCAACTTCACCATGACGCGCACCAACTTCGCGGCTGCGACGGACGCGAAGAACAAGCTGTTGGAGATCGCGGCCAAGGACATGGGCGGCCAGCCCGCCGACTACGAGCTCAAGAACGAGCACGTCGTCTCCAAGTCCGACCCGTCGAAGTCGATGTCGTTCGCGAAGGCCGCCGAGCGCGCCATGGCGCTCCACGGCAAGTATGACGGCACCGAGCCGCCCGCGAACATCAACCCGCTGACCAAGGGGGCCGTCGCCGGCGTCAAGGGCACCGGGCTGATCGGCGTCGCGAAGGATACCATGCCGCTCGAGGGCGTGGTCCCGGCCTTCGCCGTCGGGTTCGTCGAGATCGAGCTCGACACCGAGACCGGGCGCTACACCGTCCTCGACTATCACGGCGTCGCCGACTGCGGCACCGTGATCCATCCGCAGGGGCTGGAAAGCCAGATCCGCGGCGGGGCGGTGTGGGGCTTCGGCATGGCCACGACCGAGCGCCACGTCTACGACCCCAAGCTCGGCCTTCCGGCCAACAAGGGGTTCTACCAGCAGAAGCCGATGACCTACCTCGACGTCCCGCTCGATATGTCGGGCGAAGGGGTGGACCGGCCCGACCCGCACAACCCGGTCGGCGCCAAGGGCATCGGCGAGCCGCTGATGGGATGCGCGGCGGCGGCGCTGCTCAATGCCATCTCTGACGCGCTGGGCGGCAAGTACTTCTACCGGACGCCCATCGTGCCCGACATGATCATCAACGCGTTGGCGGATCGGCCGCAGCAGCACAAGCCGCTGCAGGTCAATACGCAGTAGGGGAGCGGGACCATGATGATCCACGATACGATGTCAGCATTCGAGCTGTACCGGCCGACCCGGATCGAGGACGCGCTCGCCCTGCTGGATAAGCACGGCAAGGATGCCTGGAAGCTGGCGGGCGGCAACGACTCGCTCGACTGGTTCAAGGACCGCATCAAGCGGCCCAAGGCGGTGATCGATCTCTCGGGCCTTCCCGGGATGAAGGGCGTGAAGGAAACGCCCGACGGGATTGAGATCGGCGCGCTTACCACCCTCACGGAGATCGAGAACGATCCGATCGTGAAGGCGAAGTACCGCCTTCTGGCCGAGGCCGCCTCCAAGGTGGCGAGCCCGCAGATCCGCAACACCGGCACGATCGGCGGCAACGTCTCGCAGGACGCGCGCTGCTGGTATTACCGGTCGGGCCTGCCGTGCTATCGCGCAGGCGGCAACACGTGCTTCTCGGACACGCCCGTCGGCATGAACCGCGAGCACGCCCTGTTCGGCGCCAACCGCTGCGTGGCGGTATCGCAGTCCGACTGCGCCCCGGCCATGGTGGCGCTCGAGGCCGAGATGGTGATCCAGAGCCCGAAGGGCACGCGCACGGTGAAGGCCGAGGATTACTTCATCGGGCCGTCGACCGACATCACGCGGCTCACCATCCTCGAGCCGACCGATATCCTCACCCACATCCGCCTTCCCAAGAAGTGGGCGAACGCGAAGTTCTACTTCGAGAAGGTGACGGATCGGCAGAGTTGGGACTTCCCGCTGGTCAACGTTGCCGCGGCGTTGAGAGAGGAGAACGGCACCATCGCCGACGCGCGCGTGGTGTGCGGCGGGGTCGAGGCCGTGCCGCGCCATCTCGGCGTGGTGGCCGAGGTGGTCAAGGGCAAGAAGCAGGACGAGGAGATCGCGAAGCTCGCGAGCGCGACCGTCGCGCGCGGCGCCCGGCCGCTCAACTACAACGGCTTCAAGATTCCGCTGATGCAGAATCTGGTGAAGCGGGCGATCCGCGACGCGGCCTGAGCCGGGGCGACATGGAGCTGTTCCGCGTAACCCATAACGCCTGGGGCCAGTCGCTCCTGGTCGGCATGGTATGGGACGTTCTGTGGGTGTTCGTCGGCGCGGCCGCGGCCTTCATCGTGCTGCACGCGCTCTACAAGGCGATCTGGCCCCGCCGCCCGGCGGGGCCGGGCGAGCCCCGAAGCGAGGGCCGGGCGCGATGAGCGAGCCGCGCGTCGTCCGCCACAAGCTCGCCGACCGGCTGTACCACTGGGTCATGGCCGTCTCGGTGCTCACGCTCATCTTCACCGCCTTCCCGCCCAAGTTCGGGCTCGATTTCGACTGGCTGACGATCCACTGGACCGCCGGTATCGTGCTTACGCTCCTCGTCGTCGCTCATATCGTGCGCGCGACCATCTGGCAGGATTTCTGGGCGATGATGATCGTGCCGCGGGATATCGCCGACGGCTGGCGCTCGCTCCGCGCGGCGCTCAGCCGCAAGGCGCCCGACCCGCCCAAGCCGGGTAAGTACCGCCTCGCGCAGAAGACCTACCACCTCGCCATCGCGGTCGTCGTGCTGACGGCGATCGTCACGGGGCTCCTGATGCTGTCCAAGATCGACACGCCGTGGTGGCAGAGGAACCCCTACTGGCTCGACGACCATAGCTGGGGCGTGATCTACGTGCTGCACGGGCTCGCGGCCATGTCGGTGGTGGCGGCGATCATGGTGCACATCTACTTCGCGCTCCGGCCGGAGGAGTTCTGGTACACCAAGTCCATGGTATGGGGTTGGGTTGCGCGGCGCGCCTATCTCGCCCACCACGATCCCCAGCGCTGGAACGCCGAAGCCGCCGAGGCGGAGAAGCCGCCCGCGGCCAATCGTTCGGTCGCCGGCTGAGCCCTCATGGCGGACGGCCCCACGCTCGCCGAGCGCATCGCCACCATCGAGGAGGCGTACGAGTACCTCCTGGCCTACGCCGCCCAGGGCCGGAGCGGTACCGAGGACGACGGGCCGGACGAGAAGCTGCGCACCTATCTCGACAAGATGGAGACGGCGCTCGCCGGCCTCGCCGCCTGCGCGACCGAGACCGCGTCCGAGGTCACGGCCCGCCAGGCGGATGCCTACCGGCCATTCCTCGCCGTCCTTGCCGCGGACGCCGAGAAGGCGCTCGCCGGCATCGCGGTGGTCAAGGCGCAGCGCGCCATCGGCTCGCAGCTCGTCGACAATCTCAATGCCTCGATCCATCTGCGCGCGATGCTCACCGACCTGTTCCTGATCGACGAGGCGCTGAAGCGCCCCGCCGCGGGCTAGACGATGGCGCCCGCCGCGGTCGGCTTCATCGGGCTCGGCGCGCTCGGCGCCCGGCTCGCCACGCGGCTTGCCGACGCCGGGTTCGCGCTCGAGATCTTCGACCTGTCCTCCGGCGCGACGATCCATTTCGCGCGCGAGCGCGGCTGCAACATTGCCGCCACCCCGCAAATGATGGGCGAGAATTGCGAGGTGGTCGTCACGCGCCTGCCGGGCGCCGCCGCGGTGCGCGAGGCGATCTTCGGCGCCGAGGGCGTCGCCGCCGGGATGGCCAAGGGTGGCATCGTCATCGAGATGAGCGCAATCGATCCGCCGGCGACCGTCGCCATCGCGCGCCAGCTCCGCCGCCAGGGGATCGGGTTCGTCGACGCGGCGCCGCTCGGCGACGCGCAGCGCGCCGCGGACGGCACGCTCGGCCTCATGGTGGGCGGCGAGGACGAGGCCGTCTCCCTGGTCATGCCGCTGTTGCAGGCGATGGTGGGCGACGGCGCGATCTTCCATGCCGGCCCGCCGGGCGCCGGCGTCGCGGTGCGCGCGCTCGACTCGCTGATCGCTGCCGGAAACCTGCTGATCGCGGCGGAGGCGCTGATTCTCGGCAAGCGGATCGGGCTCGATCCCGACACGGTGCTCGACATTGTCAACGCGGCAACCGGGGCAAGCCGCGCGACGGCCGAGGACATTCCCGTGCAGGTGCTGACCCGTCGCTTCGTCACCGGCGTGACGCTCGACGCCCTCGTCGCCGACCTCGACGCGGCTGCCGCCACTGCGCGCACGGCCAAGATCGCGATGCCGTTCGCGGCGCTCTGCCGCGAGCTCTACGCCGCCGCCCGCAGCGCCGAGGGGGCGGAAGAGGACCGCACGGCCATCGTGCGCTGGCTCAAATCCGCGACGGGCACGTCGCTTTCCGCCACCCCGACATTGCGCGACCCGTCATGAAACGCATCGCCCTGGCCGTCGCCCTGGCCGTTGCGGCCTGCGCCGGGTCGGGCGCCGCGCCGGGCGCCGGTGCGCGCGTGCCCGAGGGCCTGCCGGCGAGCCTCGGCGAGCCCGAGGACGCGATGACCATGCAGATCTACCGGCTGGGGGCCTCGAACCAGGACCCGTCGGCCCAGTTCGGGATCGGCGTGCTCTATGAAAAGGGCGTCGATTTCCCGCACGACATCGACGAGTCCATGCGCTGGTACAAAAAGTCGGCCGCGCAGGGCTACGCGCCGGCCGCCTACAATTTGGGTCTGATCTACGCGCGCGGCGCGCTCGGCAAGCCCGATCCGGTCGCGGCGTATGTCTGGCTGTCCCGCGCGGCCAAGGATTTGCCGGCCGAGGACCGGCCGCGCGCCCGGAAGGCGCTGGCGCTGGAGGAAAGCGTGATGACCGACGCCGAGCGCGCCCGGGCCCGCGCTCGCACAAGCGCGAACAACTGAGCGGTTCATTGTCGGCGGGCGGCCTGCCTACAAGCCGGGCGGCCGATCCGACGCCGGATCCGTTCCGAGCGCCTTCGCTCTCGCCTCGGCGACCTTGTTTGCAAGCGCTGTGCAGTACGGAACGGGGTTGCCGTCGACCACCAGGATCGGCTTTCGCGCCCTCGCGGCCTGTGTTACGGCGTCGTAGGCAGACGCCGCTTGCTTGTGCTGGTCTTGCGAAGCCGAGATGTTTTCCTCCTCGAGCTTCGCCAGGCTCGCATAGCACCAGTAGATCGCGAGTTGCCGGTCCACGAACGTCTCGAGCACGCCCGTTTTACCGGTCGGCACATCGGCGAGGCCGTGGCTTTGCGCATCCAGTACCCTGTCTCCGGCGATTGCGACGCGGTAGTCGTTGAGGATCGCAATGAGATCCGGCTCCTTCTTGTCCGATGGCCAGGTCGCGCCTGCGCGCAGCCTTTCGAGTTCGACATCGTTGTACCGGTCGGTGGCGGCTTCGGCCAAGGTCAGGGGCACGACGAGATCGAACATACCGCAATCGCGTGGCGGTTTGCTTTGGGGCGGATTGACCGTCTCGCAGGCGCTTTTCCCCTTCTGGGCGATTTCCGCAGCGAGCCCCGTCTCGGCATCGCCCGAATGCCAGACCTTGATGGCCGCCCGGTAAAAATAGCTGATGCGGTCGAGGGTGCCGGCATCCGCGGTTATGCCGTCGACGGCCGCCACGTCGCGTTTCGCGTCGGCGAGCAGGGCGAGCCGCGCGGCTTCTGGGGTCGGACCGATCGAATTCTCGAAGGTTTCGTCCGGGGCGATCGCGGCACCCTTGCCTTCCTTCGCCAGCACGTAGGCACGATGCTCGGCGGCGAACAGGCTGTCGACGCCCTGTTCCAGGCGCTTCTGGCTGTCGAGATGATCGAGCGCCGTGCAGCCCGCCAAAACTCCGCCCACCACAAGGGTGGCCAGCAGATATCGCAATGTCGTGTGTCGCATGATGATTTCGAATCCTTTCAACTGCGTGCGGCCAGTATTTTCTCGACAAGCGCCTGACCGCTTGCCGTAAGGGTGTTGTCCGGACCGATAATCGCTTCGACATTGCCGTCGGCGAGAAGGCGGCTAAGCAGCGCACCGTAAAGCGCAAGCCATTCTTTCGAGCCGTATTCGAATGCGCCGTGCGCCCCCTTCACCGACATCAGTTTGTTGATCTGATCGACAAGTGCCGCGAGCTTCGCGTCGCTCAGCGCGCGCTCGGCGCCGACCGCATTGCCTGCCATCGCTCGCAGCGTGGTGGTGATCGCCTGCTTCAGCGTATCGCCAAACAGGACCTGGCCCGATTCCCGCGCCGCCCGCAGGTCGCTGGCGGTTGTCGAAAGAATCTGCCGGATCGCCTGTTCGCCGACGTAGCCCTCCGGACCGGAGGCGTCGAAGCCGAACAGCCGGCCGGGATTTGCGGCCGCCTCCTCCGCCGCGACGGCCGCGATCTCGAGCCAGTCGTCGCCGGAGAGCAACAAATGCGTGTCGGCTGCCATAGCGCGCACGACGCCCGCCACCAGCGATTGCAGCTCCTGCCCGTCGCCTGCGATCATGCCCGGAGTGGCGGCGACCTGATTGAGAAAGACCCGCGCCAACGACGTGAGCTGGGCGGTGGACATCAGCGTGTCCAACGCACCGTCCCCGGCGAGGCCGGTCTCGATGCCGCCGATCACGTTCTGCAGGGACTTCTCGACAACCGCTTCCCAATTCTTGTCGCCGACGACGTTCACGAGGCCGGGGATGTTCGCCTTCAGGCTATCCAGCGCTGCGATGGCGATGACCATGCCGAGCTCTTGGTTGAAGTTCGGTCCCGAGTTCTCTGAGGACCTTGGCGACCCCGCCCAGCAGATCGGAAAAAAACTTGTCCTTGGCGTCGCCCGACTTTCCAAGAAACAGTTCCGGCCGGTCGGCGACGACGCCGACGGCGCTCGTGTAGAGCGCGATCAGCCCATTCTTCGTGAAGACGTCGTCAAGCCCGTTGTCCGCGACCGTCTTGAGGAGCGATGCGGTCAGCGCGCCGACCGCTTTTTCCGGGTCGAATTTGGCGCCCAGGAACGCCTTTTCGTTCTCCGCAAGCGTCTTGAATGCTGCCGACGACGCCGGTCCGAGGACCGCATCGACCACGTTCTGCCATCTTACCTGCTCGGCCAGACCCGCCTTGTTGTCGAAGGCAGCGAGGACCGGCGTCGCCACGTTCTTGACGAGTTGCTGCAAGTGAGTCTCGTCGAAAAGAAAGCCCGGCTTGTCGACGACCGTCTGCAAACCTGCGCGCAAAACGATGCCAAGGACACGCTCTCCAAAAAACTGTTGCGGTCCATAGGCGCCGTCGTCGGGGATCAATTCGGAAACGTTCTCGGCAAACGCGCCGATCAGCTTTTCGCCATTGCCGCCAACGCCCAATATGCCGGGGTTCGCGCCTACGAACTCGAGCGCCACGTCGGCCAGCGCCACGGCGAAGCGCTCCCATGGCTCCAAAGGGCGATTGGGGTCTTTCGGATCCCACTGTCGCAACCGTTCGCCGAAGGCGAGGTTTTCAAGTTGCGCATCGGTCACGCTGCCGTATTTCTCGGTGAGCTTCTGTCTTGCGATGGCCTTTTGGAGAACAGGAATTTCGGTCTTATCGTGCTGCTGGAATTTCTCCCATGCCGCGCGAAGTGCGGGATCTTTTTCGAGCAGTTTTTGCATTGCGGGGTCATGCCCGAATGCGCCCCTGGTTGCGACCGCGTTGGACACAAACAACAACCCGTCCACGTTGGCATCCGGTACCAGCTGGTCGCGATCGCGCACGTATTGGGAGAGCGCCGAGTCGCCCGCCCCGACCAGCCTGATCGTCGCCCGGACGGCTGCGATAAGAAGAGCAGAAGTAAGCGGCATGTCCGGTTGCTCCTTTGACAAGAAGGTGCAGTCTCGATCGAGCCGGCGGCACGCGGCGGCAGGCGATGCCGGATTGATCGCCGCGATCGCTCTTAAAGAGCGTCGGTAGGCCAGTATACGGTCGAACAAAAATTTGAGCTACGGCGCCCTGTATTCCGTCGCCGTGCTCGATCCAAATACCCGCAATAGATGGTTCGTCAACAGAATATGCACAGAAATGTGACTGCAAATTCAGACACGACATTGCGCGACTGTTGCGCGACTATACGGTGGCCGAATATCCTGGAACGTCAGTGGTGGGTAGGGACGATGGCCCGGATCCTTTTCCAGAGGGCGGCACCTGGGACCCGGCTCGTCCGTGGAGAAAACATCCGTCGCCTGCAAGCCGCGTTAGAGACGGCAGGACACAAGGTCGGCGTCCTCGACGGCATTTTCGGCGGCGACACCGAGGCGGCGCTCAAGTCCTGGCAGCGGACCGGGAACAAGCCGGCCGACGGCGCCATCGCCTTCGAAGACTGGCCGACCCTTACCGGCGCGCCCGTTCCCCCGCTGCGCGACCGCGCGCTGCAGCTGACCGCCGACTTCGAGAGCCACGGGTTCGGCAAGGTGGTCGGCAATTTCGACGGCGCGTGGCTGACCTGGGGAATCATCGGGTTTACGATGAAGCACGGGGAGGTGCAGCGCATCCTGAACGAGGTGCGCCAGCGCCACCCGGCGCTCCTCACAGAGGCGTTCGGTCCGCTCGAGGTCGAGCTTGCCGCCGCGCTCGACGGTGGTCCGGCGGAGCAGGAGGCGTTCGGCAACCGCATCTCGATCGGCCAGGGCCACTACAAGGTGGCGCCCGATTGGGCGGGGGGGTTTGCGAGGCTCGGCACGTTCCCCGAAGTCCAGGAGATCCAACTGCGCGGCGTGCAGAGGTACTGGGCGATCGCGGTGCGCGACGCCGGCCGGTTCGGCCTCGCCTCAGAGCTCGGCCTCGCGCTTTGTTTCGACATCGCCGTGCAGAACGGCGGCGTCGATTTTCAGACCGAGGAGAACTCGATCCGGCGCCGGCTCGCACAGGATCCGCCCACAGGCGAGGCAGAGGTTCGCACGCTGATCGCCGACGTGGTCGCCGAGAACAGCCGCGCCGAATACATCGCCGACGTGCGCAACCGGAAACGGACCATCGCGACCGGCGCGGGCACCGTGCACGGCGCCGCGTACCGCCTGGCGGACTGGGGGCTCGCGGACGTGGCGGTGCCGGAGGGCGAGATCGGGTAGGCGGCGCCGCAACGTGGCGCTCGATGCGGGAAGGGGAGGCGCAGCATGTCCGTGCTTTTGAACCATGCGGTCGAGATTCAGGGAGCCGGCAGCGTTCTTCTTCTCGTGGGATTCCTCATCATCACCACCCAGCTCCAGACGAAGGCCGTCGCGAAGCTTTCCATCATTTTGGATGGCTGTTCCGATGAGGTGAAGGGGACTGGCCTGTTCCGTTCCGCCTGGACCTTTTTCGAGCGCCGGAAGGTGGTCAACCCGTTCATTACCGGCGACCACGCCATCGCCACCTGGTTTCTCGTCTTCGTGGTATTTTGCGGCTCCGTCGTCGCATATTTCGGCGCCATGCTTTTCGCCGACCCGCACCAAGCGGACTCTCTGGCGCGCAGCTATGTGCTCGGGGGCGCGATCGCGGCGGATCCGACCGCGACGCCGGGCGAAATCCAAGCGTACGAATCCCAGACGCTTTTTATCGGCACCATGGCGTTCATAGGCGCCTACATCTGGACACTTTATCAGCTCATCAGCCGCCTCAACAACGACGTCGTCAGTCCGATCACCTACTACATGCTCTCCATACAAATCCTGGCGGCCGTCCTGGTCGCGAGCATGGCGCGGCATATCGTCGACGCGATACCCGGCTTCCGGGAGACGGTATTTTTCGAGGACGGCAAGGCCCCGGTCGGACTGGCGCTTTTGGGCTTCGCCATCGGCTGGAACCCGACCCTTTGGATCAACGAGATCGTGGTGCGCGCGGGTCAGGTGCTGAAAATTATCACCCCCACGCAACAGTTTCCCGACAAAGAGCATTTCCCCAGCAACATGCCCCTGGGTCTGATCGTCGGGCTCGTCGACGAGAAGATCGAGCGATTGAGGGAGATCGATATCGACAATTGCCAGAAGCTGGCGATGGAGAATGCCGTCATCATCTGGACGAGATCGCCGTACACGTTCGAGGTGATTATCGACTGGATTGCGCAGGCACAGCTGTTGATGATCGTTGATTCGAAAAACGCCGTGACCCTGAGGAAGCTGGGGATCGCCAACGTCTTCGACTACATACTGGCGCTCCGCGACGATGCGGCGGTTGCGACCCTTTCGACGGCCCTCGATGTGCCGGTTGCTCTTTTCGGGGTGCACGCGTCGGCGATCCGCAATAATCCGGCATTTCAGCAGCTTGATGAGCTTCGCCACGCCATCCGCGTCGAGCCGAAGCCGCTCGTTGCCCCTGGCTCGATCGGCGACGACAAGGGGCGGGGCGTCCTGGTCGATACGTCGAGCGCGCGCGATGCGAGCGTGACCGCGTGACCCGACATCCCCGCCGGGTCGCGTTTCGGCTTCGGTCGTAGCGAGGGAGGCGTCCGGTCGCCCAGCACGGCAGGCCGGGCGAGAGAATGATGACAGACTTCGCGCCCCGTAGGTTCGTCACCTGTTTCGACGGCACGTGGAACGCGCCCGACAAGGGCGCCAATCCGACGAACGTCGTGAAGATGGTGCGGACCATCCGCAACGTGGATGACGACGGCGTGACGCAGGTCACGTTCTACGACAAGGGCGTCGGCACGGCCGGCGGGACCGACAAGTTCGTCGGCGGCGGCCTGGGCGTCGGGCTGACGGCCAACGTGGTCGACGGCTACCGGTTCTTCGCCAACAACTACGTGCCGGGCGACGAGCTCTACATCTTCGGCTTCTCGAGCGGCGCCTACACCGCGCGCAGCCTCGCCGGGCTGATCGGCATTGCCGGGCTCCTGGACCCGACGGAGCTGGGCGAGAGCATGACCAAGGTCAAGGACATCTATCGCGATCCCGATGTGGAGCCAGCCGACAAGCGCGCCGCGCGGGCCGGACGATGCCCGTCATCGATTGGAATGGAGACCCCATCGAGCCTGCCGAGAACGCCCCGTGGCCAGGCCCCGGGGCCCAAACTCCCGGAGACGCCGACATGCCGCCGACAGAAGACACTCCGCCGCCCCGCTCGTGGCTTTCGTTCCTGCGCACCGCCCGCGCCGGGCTCGCCGTGCTCGTGCTCGCCTATCTCGGGCTCCTGGTGCCTTCCCAGACCGGCGACGAGCTCGCCGCGCTGGTCGAGCTGCCGGTGAGCCCGTTCAGCGGTTTCGTGATGCTGCAGCTCGCCGTCGCGCTCCTTTCCTTCAGCGCATGGTACTGGGCGCGAACCGCGGTTGCCGCCCGCTACGAGGCGCCGGACACGCGGGGCGGCCGTGACGGCCTGCCCGCCGAGGTCGATCGGTGTGCCTATGAGGCGGTGCCGCGCCTTCTGTTCGGGATGGGATCGCTCCTCGGGCTCGCGGTCGTGGTCTATGCCGCTCTGGAATTCCACCGCTACTTACTGGGCGATGTCCTGGTCTGGGCGCTCTGGTCGGGCGTCGGTTACGCGCTGGTGCACCGGCGCCTGAAGCTGGCCGAGAAGGTGAACAAGGGGCGGTCGGAGCGCATTGAGGCCGCGGCTGCGGCCCGCGCCGCGTTCGTACGACAGAAACGGAAGGCCTCGCGCACGCCGAACCTGTCGGACGCGCCGCGCTATCCGGTGCCTGCGCCGAAGCGCTTATGGGCCGGCGTGGTCACCCGCTTCGTCGATTTTGTCAGCTACGCCCCGTTCGGGTGGCGCGTGGCGGCCTCGCTGCTGCTCGTCTGCTTCATCGCGTTCGTCGCCGGAGCGGTCTACAGCTACCAGCCCTTGATGCCCGGCCAGCGCGATCTGGCCGGGTTCATGGCCGTGCCGTTCCCTGGCCCGGCGGTCGTGATCGTCGCGCTGGCGATGATGGCCGGTCCATTCGCCGCGCTCGCCTATATTGTCGACGGGCTGCGCCTCGTCGTGCCCCTGCAGGGACGCCCGATCGGGTTCAAGCGGCCACCGGTATTTCTCGCCTTGCTCCTCGTCATCGCCATCGCCCCCTTCGTTTTCCACCTGCATACCGTGCGCACCGTTGCGGCGGAGGCGAACGGACCGGCGATCGCAAAGCGCGCGACGCTCGGTGCGTTCTGGCAGCGCTGGCAGGATGCCTGCGTGACGGAGAAAGGGCCTATCCGGCCGGTCATCGTATCCGTCTCGGGCGGCGCGTCGCGCGCCGGTGTGTGGGCAACCAACGTGCTGCGCGCCGTGCAGAACGCGGCGGGCAGCCGGAACACCGCCGTTTTCGCGGTCGACAGCGTTTCGGGCGGCTCGCTGGGCGTCGCCGCCTACATGGCGATCATGGCCGCGCATACGGACGCGGCCGCCCTTTGCGGCCGCACGGCGGCGACCGGTGCTCAGCTTGCCGCGCTGACCGATCCCCAGACGGGCGCCAGCGCGCTCGGCGGCGACGCGCTCGGGCCGGTCTTCGGCGCGACGCTGCTGATCGACGTGCCGCGCGCGCTGCTCAGCCCGTTCGCCGCCATCGTGCGCGCGATCACCGGGGCAAAATCGTCCGGCGGCGACCGTGCCGAGACCATCGAGCGCGCGTTCGAACGGTTGTGGCAGGAGACCGGCCGGGCGGCGAAGCTCGGCACCGTCCCGGCCATGTCCGACGGCTTCCTCACACTGTTCTACAAGGACGGCCAGCCGCGCCCCGGCATGCCGCTTTGGCTGGCGCTCGGCACCGACGTTGCCTCCGGCGCACGGCTGATCACCGCGCCGTTCAACTCCGATCCCGACAGCGCCAGGTCCTCGCCCAAAGGCAAGGCGCCCGATCCCGACGAGCTTTGGCCGTTCAGCGGCGCCAAGGACGTGCTCCGACTCTTGTGTGCCGACGTGCCGATTTCGACCGCGATCAACAACACGGCGCGCTTCCCGTTCCTGGAGCCGTCCGGCGAGCTGGTCCCGCAACCCGGCTGCCCCACGGCCGACGGCCCCCAGGCACAGATCGTCGACGGCGGCTATTTCGACAACGAGGGCATTTTCACGGCTCTCGAGCTGGCCGCATGGCTGACACGGCATGCGCCGAAGGACCGTGCGGTGATGCCGATCATCGTGCAGGTATCGGCCAGCGAGGACATTGTCGGCACCTGGGACGAGACGGCGCGCCAGAGCAAGATGCCCCCGCCCTTCGTCCAGTGCGGCTTCGCACCGGTCGACCGCGCCGTCACGGTCTCCCAGCCGTCGGACGTGGTGCAGGCCTTCGTTCCGATCAAGGGCCTCGACAGCGTGCGGGGCGCGCACGACGAAGCGCTGCTCCACCAGGCGATGGCCGGCTATTGCGACACAGGCACGGTGACCGCGGCCGACGGCAAGCCCAAGGACCCGACGGCGCTGCGCCCCGAAGACCAGGCCTTCTTCCACTTCTATTTGTTCGGCGAGAAGGAGCAGAAGGGTGGCGTGCCATTGAACTGGCTCCTGTCGCCGCGCGCGATCGCCTCCATCCATGGCGGGATGTACGGGCCGGCCGGTGCGGCCTGGACGGGGCCGCGCCCGCCGAACGCGCGGGAGCTGTGCCGCATGCAGATCGCGTTCGGCCGCAGCCCGGATCCGGCGCCGCCCCCGCCGCCGCCTCGGCAAATGAGGAACGATAATGGCCGACCGGCGGAGTCCGACGGCGGGATCGCCCTCTGCGACCGGGCCCGTACTGCCGCCGCCGCCGGATCAACCTAAGTCCAACCGGTTGGCCTTGCCGGCTGGCCCATAAAGGGGCTAATCGAATCGTTCGCGAAGAAGCTGACGACGGCGGGGCTGATCCGCCGGTCTTAGCTCCCGGCCGCAGGGGAACAGTGCATGAGTTTCGATGAGGGCGACCTCGAACGCCTCTTCCGGGCGGCGGCCTTTCACGCGCAGCGGTTCCGGAGCAGCGTCGGGGATCGGCTCCAGCGGCCCGAGCTGAGCTACCGCGACATGCGGACGCTGTTCGACGAACCGACGCCGGAGACCGGCGCGCCCGCCGGCGCGGTGATCGATTCACTGGTGCAAAAGGCGGAGCGTGGCCTCCAGATGGCGACGGGGCCGCGTTTTTTCGGCTGGGTGATCGGCGCCTCGCACCCGGTCGGCGTCGCCGCGGACATGCTGACCGGGGTGTGGGGCCAGAATTGCGGGAATCACGAGGCTGCGCCGGCCGCCTCTGCCGCCGAGGAGGTCGCGGCGCGGTGGCTGCTCGACCTTCTGGACCTGCCGCGGACGTGCTCGGTCGGGTTCGTTACCGGCGGCACGGCGGCCAGCCTCGTCGGGCTGGCGGCGGCGCGAAGCGCCGTGCTGCGCCGCGCCGGGTGGGACGTCGAGAAGGACGGGCTGTTCGGCGCGCCGCCCATCCGGGTGGTCATCGGCGACGACGCGCACACCACGGTCTTTCTCGCGCTCCAGGTGCTCGGGCTGGGGCACGACCGCGTGGTCCGCGTTCCAACCGACCGCGATGGACGGATGACGGCCGCCGGGTTCCGCGACGCCATGGAGGGATGCCACGGGCCGTCGATCGCCGTCCTGCAGGCCGGTCAGCTCAACACCGGCGCGTTCGATTCCTTTGCGGAGCTCATTCCGTTGGCCCGCGAGAGGGACGCCTGGGTCCATGTCGACGGGGCGTTCGGCCTGTGGGCGCGGGCCTGCCCGTCCCGCGCGCCGCTGGCCGCCGGCGCCGAGGCGGCCAACTCCTGGGCCGTGGACGGGCACAAATGGCTTCAGACCCCCTACGACACCGGCTATGCCATCGTGCGCGATGCCGACGCCCATCGCCGCGCCATGACCGCGGCGGCGAGCTACCTGCCGGCGGAGGAGGGGGACGACCGCGACCCGTCCCACCTGGTCCTGGAGCTTTCGCGGCGGGCGCGCGGCTTCGCCACCTGGGCGGTGATCCGCCATCTCGGCCGCCAGGGAATCGCCGACATGGTCGAGGGCCACTGCCGGATCGCCCGGCGCATGGCCGAAGCACTGGCGCGGGAGCCCGGCATCGCCGTCGAGAACGAGGTCTGCCTCAACCAGGCGGTGGTAAGCTTCGGCGCGGGCGAGGCGCCGGACCGGCGCGACGCGCTCACCGCATCCGTCATCCGGCGCTTACAGCGTGACGGCGAGTGTTTCGTCGGCGGGGCGCGGTGGCGCGGGCGCCACGTGATGCGCCTCTCGGTGATTTCCGCCGCGACGACGGAGGCGGACGCCGACCGCTCCGTTGCCGCCATCGTCGACGCGTGGCGGGCAGAGCGGCCGGGCGCCGCCCGCTTCTGACGCGGCCTATACGGCGGCCAGGGCCTGGTCGAGGTCGGCGATAATGTCGTCGATATGCTCGATCCCGACCGAAAGCCGGACGTAGCTGTCGGTGACGCCGGTTTTCGCCTGCTCCTCCGGCGAAAGCTGGGAATGGGTCGTGGTCGCCGGATGGATGGCGAGCGAGCGCGCGTCGCCGATATTGGCGACGTGATAGAACATCTTGAGCGCCTCGATGAACTTGCGCCCCGCCGCGGTTCCGCCCTTGAGCTCGAACCCGACCAGCCCGCCATAGCCGCCCTTCAGGTAGGCGTCGGCGCGGCGTTTCGTCTCTCCGGCCTGCAGTCCGGGGAAGATGACGTTGGTCACCTTCGGGTGCTCCTTGAGGTAGTTCGCGACCTTGGTCGCGTTCTCGCAGTGCTGGCGCATGCGCAGCGCCACCGTCTCCAGGCCCTGGATGAACATGAAGGCGTTGAACGGCGACATGGCCGCGCCGATGTCGCGTAGCAGCGTGACGCGCGCCTTGATGATGTAGGCGATCGGCCCCAGCGGCTTCACGGCCTGCGTCCAGACCGCGCCGTGATAGCTCGGGTCGGGCTGGTTGAGCATCGGGAAGCGGTCGGCGTGCTTTTCCCAGTCGAAATTGCCGCCGTCGACGATCACGCCGCCGATCGAGGTACCGTGGCCGCCGATATACTTGGTGGTCGAATGCATGGTGACGGCGGCGCCGTGCTCGATCGGCCGGCACAGGACCGGCGAGGCGGTGTTGTCCATGATCAGCGGCACGCCCAGCGCGCGCCCGATCTTGGCCACCTCGCCGATCGGGAACACGTTCAGCTTCGGATTCGGCAGCGTCTCGCCGTAATAGCAGCGCGTGCGCGCATCGGTGGCGCGGCGGAAATTCTCCGGGTCGGCCGGGTCGACGAAGCGGCATTCGATGCCCATCGTGCGCATCGTGTTGTTGAACAGGTTCCACGTGCCGCCATAGATGTCGGTCGAGCAGACGAAGTTGTCGCCCGCGTGAGTGATGTTCTGGACCGCGAACAGGGAGGCCGCCTGGCCCGACGCGAGCCCGAGCGCCGCGACGCCGCCCTCCAGCGCGGCGATGCGCTCCTCCAGCACCGCCTGCGTCGGGTTCATAATGCGCGTGTAGATATTGCCGAGTTCCTTCAGCGCAAACAGGTTCGCCGCGTGCTCGGTCGAATGGAACTGGTACGACGTTGTCTGGTAGATCGGCACCGCCACCGACGTGGTCGCCGGGTCGGCGCGATAGGTTCCGCCGTGAAGGGCGATCGTCTCGGGGTTCCGGCTTTCGGTCGGCATGGGCGGGCGCTCCTCCGTTCGGTGTGGCCATCCTTGCGGGGGCGAGGGTACAGGCAGGACGCGCCGCCCGGAAGGTGCTTCCGATCATCTAATCTTGATGGAATAGTTTTAGGGTCTCGGTGCGCCTTGACGGCGGGATGCGCGTGCTGAAGCATGCGGGCCGGGCCAAATGGGAGGATTGCCATGGAGCCGTTGCCGTCCGGCGCCAATTTCAAGCGCGCGAAGATGCTGTGGGAGATCGGGCTGCACGTCGCCGGCGATCCGGCCATTCCTTATGGCGGCAATCGCGACATGTGCATCACGGTGGGCTCGGGCGGCCAGGCCGATTTCCGGCCGTCGCTGAAACTCGCCAGCGGGTCGGCAATCATGGCGCACGACGTCGTCGCCGGAAACGTCGACATGGCCTTCGTGAACCCGTCGGGGCTGCTGACCCAGGCCTATCGCGGCGCCGGGCTGTTCGAGGCGCCACTGCCCGTGCGGATCGTCGCCAACTACCCGTCGTCGGATCAGTTCGCGATCGTCGCCCACAAGCGGACCGGGCTCAAATCCATTCAGGACATCAAGGACGGCAAGTACCCGTTGAAGATCTCGGTACGCGAGGACCCGACCCATTCGTCGCTGGTGCTGATCGACCAGATCTTCGCGGTCTATGGGTTCAGCCTGAAGGATCTCGTCGCCTGGGGCGGCGCGCTGATGCTGACCGGCTCGCCGCTGAACGAGGAGCGGCGGATGAAGCCGATGCGCGAGGGCCGGCTCGACGCCATCGCCGACGAGGGGATGGTCACCTGGTTCGACGAGGCGCTCGCCCACGACTATGTGCCGCTGGAGTTCTCGGCGGAATGCTTCGAGGCGGTGTGCCGGCTCGGCTGGCGGCGGGTCGATCTCGCGCCCGGCACGCCCTACGCGAACCTCGTGCGCAACCATGCCTGCTTCGATTTCAGCGGCTGGCCGATCTACACCCGCGCGTCGATGCCCGACGACGTGGTCTACAAGGTCTGCGCCGCCATCGCCGCGCGTCAGATGGAGATCCCCTGGGAGGAGCGGAGCTGGGCCGGCATTGCGCAGCCCTTCACCGAGACGGACGCGACGCCGATGGACGTGCCGCTGCACCCCGGCACGGAGCGCTGGCTGAAGGACAATGCGGGCCGGCTCTGACGGCCATCGTGCCGCTATCGACGCGGCGCGGCTAGCGCCCTAATTTAATTCCCAGCGGACAGCCGCACGGGCTCGCGGCCGATCGGAGGATAGCAATATGGATATCGTCGGTGTCGATAGCGCAGTGTTCGGCGTCGAGGACGTGGACGCGGCGCGCAAGTTCCTGAGCGATTACGGGATGACGGAGGTGGAGCACGGCACGACGGGCGCGACCTTCGAGACCCTCGATGGCACGACAGCCGTGCTGCGTCGCGCGGATGCGGCCGACCTGCCCACGGCCCCGGTCGGCGGCTCGACCGCGCGCGAGACGGTCTGGGGCGTCGGCGACAAGGCCGCGCTCGAAGAGATCGGCGCCGAGCTGAGCGGCGACCGGCAGGTGCGCCGCGACGCCGACGGCGTGCTGCATACGATGGACGACGAGGGGCTGGCGATCGCGTTCCGGGTGACGCAGCGGCGCGCCTACAAGCCCGAGCCCAAGCCGTTCAACGTGGCCGGTCTGCCGCCGCAGCGGCCGATCAATTCGCGTATCAAGTTCAATGAGCGCGCGGCGCCGCGCTCGCTCGGCCACATCGTCTATTGGAGCGACGATCCCGACCGCAGCATCAAGTTCTACGTCGACCGGCTGAAGTTCCGCATCTCGGACCACGTGAACAACAAGGTCGGCGTGTTCGCGCGCGCCGCCGGCTCTCACGACCACCACAATTTGTTCTTCATCGGCCGGCCAGGTGCGACCACCAGCTTTCAGCATCTGGAATGCCATTTCGGCGACTTTCAGGAGGTGATCTGCAACGGCTCGCGGATCAGCGAGCAGGGGTGGAAGACGGCCCGCGGGCCCGGCCGGCACGTGCTCGGCTCGAACTACTACTGGTATTTCGTGACGCCGATGGGCGGCGCGTTCGAGCTGTCGGCGGACATCGACCAGATCGACGACAACTGGGTGCCCGGCGAGTGGGAAAGCCTGCAGGAGAACATGGGCTGGCTGACCGAAATGCAGGGGAAAGTCACCTCGCGCATCTGATCGGAGGAGGACCCATGATTCCCGGCGACATCGACCCGGAATCGCGCTGCCGGCTCCCGCTGCCGAATCGGGAGGAGATGGATGACGAGGGGAGGCGCCTCTACGACGAGGTTGCCACCCCGACCGGGATCAACATCCGCGGTCTGATCGGCCCCGCCGGGATCCAGCTTCACAGCCCGAAGCTTGCCAAGCTCGCCCGGCCGGTCAACCGCTACCTGCGCCAGCAGGCGAGCTACGACGCGCGCACGCGCGAACTCGTCATCCTGGTCACCGCGCGCGAATGCGACAGCCAGTTCGAATGGGCGGCGCACGAGCCCGAGGCGCTGCGCCAGGGCGTGTCGGCCGAAATCGTCGACATCGTCAAGCACCGGCGCGGCACCGAAGGCCTGGACGAGAAGGATGCCTGCCTCATCGAACTGGGGCGCGAGGTGTTCCGCAGGAAGAAGCTCAGCCCGGCGACCTACGCCCGGGCGCGCAAGCAGTACGGACCGCAGGCCCTGGTCGAGATCGTCGCGCTGATGGGTAATTATGCCGGAACCGCGATCCTGCTCGCGGTCTTCGACATGCAGCTCGACGCGGACCAGCCGCCGCTGCTGCCCACCTGACGGCAGTCCGCGCACCGGCCGGTGCCGGAAAGATTGGCGCTGGCCAAGAATAAGCGAGTACACTTTTTCACAGTCTTGCGGTTTGTGAGGTGACGATCCGTGCCTCGGGCGACGCCGGGTAGACCGGCCGCGCCCGTCGACACAGCAAAAATGGGAGGGAACCATGCGACGACTGTTCGGTCTTGCGTTCGCGGCGGCACTTACCCTGGCGGGGCCATGTGCGACCCCCAGCGGGGCCGCAGACATGCCGACGCTCCGCGTGGGCACGCCGGCCTTGGTCAACTTCACTTTCCTCCCGCTGCATGTCGGCCAGCAGAAGGGCTTCTTCGCGAAGCACGGGCTCAACATCAAGATCGTCGGGTTCCAGGGCGGGTCGCGATTGAACCAAGGGATGATCGCCGGCGACGTCGACATGGCGACCACGGCCGGCAACAACATGGCGTTCATCGCGAAGGGCGTGCCGGCCATGGCGGTCGCCGCGACGGCGGGCCCGCCGCTTTTCCTCTGCGTGATGGTTCCCTACGACTCGCCGATCAAGGGACCGGACGACCTGAAGGGCAAGAAGGTCGCGGTCACCACGACGGCGTCCTTCACCGCCTGGCTGATGCGCAAGCTGATGGAGGAGAAGCACTGGGGCCCGAATTCCATCACCCTGGTCGGGGTCGGCGCCAGCCCGTCGGCGGTGGTCGCCGCCCTCAAGACCCAGCACGTGGACGCGGCCGTTCAGGCGCCCGCGCTCGCCTTCAAGCTCGAAGCGAAGAAGGAAGGGCGGATGCTCTTCCCGGCCTCCGAGATCGTCCACACCTTCCTCGCCAATGCGATCTTCGCCACCGACCGCACGCTGCACGAACATCCCGATCAGGTGCGGAACTTCATCAAGGGCTGGTTCGACACCATCGCCTATATGCGCAGCCACAAGGCCGAGACCGTGGCGATCGAGCGCTCGCTGACGCACTACAGCGCCGACATCGCGAGCAAGGAATACGACACGGTCATGCCGATGTTCCTGACGAAGGGCGATTTCGATCCGGCGGCGCTCGCCGTTCTGCGGAAGTCGTTCGTCGAGATGCACCTGCTCAAGACCGAGCCCGACATGTCCAAGTTCTATACGGAGGACTATTTGCCGAAGTCCTCGGCAAGTCTTGAGCATTGACCGGATTTGCGGCGGCTCTCATACTGATTGAAAGCCGCCCCAAATAATCGAGCGGTCGGGGGGAATAGACATGTCGACCAATGTGGCGACCATCGAGGCCATTATCGGTCGTGCCGAGCGACTGCCGGTGACGGCGCTCCATCGCCGGGTCATGGTGATCCTGGGGTTCGGCACCTTCTTCGATGCCTACGACACGCTCGCGATCGCGAGCGCGCTGACCGTCATCTTCTCGTCGCTGCACATCGACTTCGTGAAGACCGGCATGCTGATCGGCGTCGGCTATGTCGGCCAGCTTTTCGGCGCCATCCTGTTCGGCGTGCTGAGCGAGGTGTGGGGCCGCAAGAAGAGCTTCATCGTCGCGCTCTCCATCATGGGGCTGTTTTCGATCGGCTCGGCGCTTGCGTGGAACCTGCAGAGCCTCGCTCTTTCGCGGGCGCTGCTCGGCATCGGGCTGGGCGGCGAGGCGCCGATTGCCGGCACGATGATTGCGGAGCTCCTCCAGCGGCACCAGCGCGGCCGATATTTCCTGATGTACCAGACGCTGTTCCAGTGGGGCATTTTGCTCACTCCGCTCGCCGGCTACGTCCTGATCGGCTCGCTCGGGCCCGAGCTTGGCTGGCGGGCACTGTTCGCGATCGGCGCGGCGCCCCTCCTGCTCGCGGCGATCAGCTTCGCGTGGGTGCCCGAGTCGATCCGCTGGCTGGTCGACAAGGGACGCGCAGACGAGGCGGACGCGCTGGTCACGCGCCTCGAACGGTCCGCCACCGATGCCGGAATGACGCTCCCGCCGCCGGAGCCGACCGCGCCGCCGGACACGAAATCGACCCGGTTCGCCGAGCTGTTCCACCGGGACTATCTGCGCCGGACCATCCTGTGCTGGCTGGTCTGGTTCCTCTGCTACTACGTCGTGGTCGGGCTGGTGACGTGGCTGCCCGGCCTGTTCGTCCGCGTCGGGCACCTCTCGGTGACACAGAGCCTGCTTGCTGCCGTCGGCGTCAACGCGATCACGGTCGTGATGGGCTACGTGGCGGCGTCGCTGGTCGACCGGCTGGGGCGGAAGCGCCTGTTCTCGCTCGGCTTCGGCGGAATGGCGGTCGGTGCCCTCATCGGGCTCGTCGAGATCGCGGTGTTCCACGTGCAGGGCTGGGTGCCGCTTTTGACGGCGGCCTGCGTGATGCAGGCGTTCCTCATCTTCAACGCGATGGGCTGCTACCTCTACACCGCCGAGCTCTACCCCACGCGCATGCGCGGATGGGGTTCGTCGACCGGCCGCGCGGTGGGGCTCGCCGCCAGCATCGCGGCGCCGATCACCGTGGGCGCGATGCTGGCCGGGCCGCTCGGCGCCTCGCTGATGTTCGCGGTCTTCGCCGTCGCCTCGCTGCTCGGCCTCCTGGTCATCCTGTGGCTCGGCATCGAGACGAAGGACAAGCTACTCGAGGAGCTGTCGCACTAGCCGCGGTCGCCGGGTTGGCGATGGTCGCGCGCAACGCGCGGATGCAGCAGATGAAGGAGAGGTTCACATGGCGAACCTGAAGATCACGCTGGCCTGCTGGAACTACGACCGGACGCGCGGCCTGATGGACGGCAGCGTCAAGCCGGAAGGCGTCGATTTGACCTACCGCATGGCTTTCGTCGCCGAGATTTTCGAGCGCATGGTGCGGAACAAGGAGTTCCAAGTCTCCGAGCTCGGGCTCACCTTCTATCTCCGCTCGCTCGACCTTGCGGAGCCGCCCTTCATCGCCATTCCGGTGTTTCCGCTGCGCTTCTTCCGCCACGCCGCGGTGTTCGTCAACACGGCGAGCGGCATCAAATCGCCGAAGGACCTGGTCGGCAGGAAGGTCGGCGAGCTCCTGTGTTACGGCCACGATTCCGGCATCTGGTCCAAGGGTATCTTCCAGGACGATTACGGCGTGCCGGCCGACGGCTACAGCTACTATGTCGGCAACATCGACGATCACCCGCTGCCGAAATGGGACTGGCTGCCGTTCGAGGCGCCGCCGAGTGTCGAGCTGCACCAGCTCGCGCCGGGCCAGACGCTCAATGAGATGCTCGAGTCCGGCGAGATCGATGCGCTCTATTCGGCCATCTGCCCGGCCGCATTCCTCAGCGGCTCGCCCAAGGTCAAGCGCCTGTTCGACGATTACGAGGCGGTCGAGCGCGACTATTTCCGCCGCACCTCGATCTTCCCGATCATGCACACGGTGGTGATCCGGCGCGACGTGTACGAGAAGAACCGGTGGCTCGCGACCGCCATGTGCGACGCGTTCCAGGCGGCCAAGGACCAGGCGGTCAAGCAGTACAAGGCCGGCGACCCGTACAACAGCGCCGGCGTCATGATCCCGTGGTTCATGGCCCATCGCGAGGAGAACCAGAAACTCCTGGGCGACGATTACTGGCCGTACGGCGTGGAGCGGAACCGCAAGGTTCTGGAGACCTTCCTCCGCTACCACTACGAGCAGGGCATCCTGAAGCGCAAGGTCGCGGTCGACGAGCTGTTCGCGCCGGAGACGCTCGGCTGGCGGCCGTAGGTCGGCCCTACAGCGGCAGGGTCGCGGCGGTGCCGATGTCGGCGCCGTGGCTCCGCAGCAGGTGGGCGCCGTAGGCGCCGGCGCTCTGGCTCCAGTCCAGCGCAACGTGCTGCGCTCCCGCCAGGATGTTGCGGAACTGGCGCTCGAACGGGTTGCCGCGATAGACGGCGCGCCCGCCCGTCGCCGCGTAAAGCCGGTTCGCCGCGCCCACCGCCAGGCGGCAGGCGAAGGCGACGTTGCGCCGCGCATGCACCGCCTCGTGCGCGGGCAGAACCTCGCCCTCTTCGAGTCGCCGCATCACGTTGCGGATGGTGGCGAGATAGAGCGTCCCGGCCGTTTCGATTTCTGCGCCCGCCTCGCCGGCGACGATCTGCGTGCTTTCGCGCGCCGCGACGGCGACACCGCTGGAGCGCCGCGAAACGGTGAGGTCGAGCCAGTCCGCGAGCAGCCCCTCGGCCATCCCGACCAGCACCGCCGCAAAGGCCGAGGTGGTGTAGCCGCCGCGCGGCAGGCGCGCGACCGGCGCCGGGTTGAGCTTGGTGCCGGGGCCGGTCGCGGCGATGGCGTCGGCGAAGCTCAGCACGCGATGCGCCGGAACGGCAACCTCGCGCGCCTCGAAGCTTTTCGACCCGCTGCCTTCGAGCCCGTTGACGTGCCAGTCGTCGATCACCGTCACGTCGGATTTGGGCAGCAGGAAGAAGTGCGGCGCGGGCTCGCCCTCGATCCTTCCGCCGCAGATCGCCCATTGGACGTGATCGATCCCGCTGGCGTAGGAATGGCGGCCCGAATAGACGAAGCCCGATGCCGTGCGGCGCGCGAGCCCGACCGGCGGGAACGCGGCGCAGCAGAGCGCTTCGGGATCACCGGCCCAGACGTCTTCCTGCGCCTCCACGGGAAAGGCGCCGAGAAGCTGCGCGTGGTCGCCCAAAACGCGCAGCACCCAGGCTTGCGCGCCGCAGCCGGCGGCGAGGATCTGCACCGACTCGCAGAACACGTCCCAGCCGAGTGCGAACCCGCCATAGCGCGCCGGCTGCATGATCCGGAACAGGCCGAGGCGCTTCATCTCCGCCACGGTCTCGTCCGGCGCGCGTCGCAGCCGCTCGCTCTCCGCCGCCCGCGCGCGGAGGGCGGGCGCAAGGCTCCGCGACCGCGCCAGCAACTCCTCGCGCGTCACGTCCGTGGCGGTTGGGCGGGTCGCGCTTCGCCCCTCGCGCGCGGTCATCGCCTAGTTCGCGTAGCGCTTGCAGATTTCCGCCCAGCGCCGGCCGCAGGCGCGCGCGGCCTCGGCATAGTCGGGCGGAATCACGTCGTAGGGCGGGCGCATCGGCCCCGGCTTGCAGTAGCCGGCCGCCTCGATGCGCAGCTTCTCGATCTGGATGTTGTAGGAGGCGAAGATTTCCGGATCGGAGACGATGCCGGAGACCGGCTCGTTGGCCCAGGCGATGTCCTTGGCGACGGCGGCAACGCGCCCGCCGTCGCGGTCGCGAATGGCCCGCGCCATGGCGACCGACGGGGCGGGGCCCATCGACGCGGCGGTGGCCCAGCAGGCGATCGTCGTCTCGGGCGAGGCGTCGAAGAACTTATGCGCGGCGTTGTCGTTCGGCACGAAATTGATGCGCTTGCCGGTCGCCGTCACCAGTTCCCGCAGCCCCGCCAGGCGTGAGTATTTCGCCGCCACCACGCTCGGCACCGCCTTCGCGAGCTCCGCCCAGAACGCCAGTGGGAAGTCGAAGCGAAAGGCGCGCGCGTTGGCATAGACCATGAGCGCGAGGTTCGGGTAGAGCTCCGCCACTTCGCGGTAATACTTCACCGCCATCGCCTGGGTGCAGGGCTGCCACATCGGCAGGCCGAGGAGCGTGCCGTCGGCGCCGAGCTCCTGCACGAAGGCGAGCCGCTCGGCCACCTGGTGGCCGCCCAAGGCGGTCGCGCCGATGAACAGCGGCACGCGCCGGTCGACGGTGCGCGCGACGCAGTCGGTGAAGGCCTCGAACTCCGCCTGGGTCAGCGTCGCGCATTCGCCCGTGGTGCCGAGCACGATCAACCCGTCCACGCCGTCGCGCAGCAGCGCATTGATCAGCCGCTCGGTCTCGGCAAGGTCGACCGTGTCCTTCGCGTCCATTCGGTTCGCGTCCGCGGTGGCCGGCGTCGGAATGATGGCGTAGAGCCCGGTGATGTCCTCAGCGCTCAGCATGCGTCGGCTCCCCCAACATGATTTGCCGGCTGGACTTGTGCTGGATTTTCCAGACCCCATCCTCGCGCACCATGCGGTCGCGATGGTGCAGCACCGCGAGCGGCAAGGTGACCGGCGGCGGCGTGGCCTTGTCCGCCCAGCCCTCGTGGCGGTAGAGGGTGATGTACTGCTCGGTTTCGGCATGGTCGGCGTCGATGACGTGGACTTGCAGGTTGGTGACCAGGTGCGCGGTGACCCAGCTTTCGCGCTCTCGCATGGTGGCGAGCAGCGCGTCGCGCGGCACCGGCTTCGCCTGCCGGACCCAGACGCCGTCGCGGCTGAACAGGCCCACCAGCTCCTCGTAGCGCTTGGCATCGAGCAGCCCGTAGAAGCGGTTGACGAGCTGTGCGCAGTCCCACTCGATGGCGCGGGTCGTGTCCCGGTCCATCCGTCTCCCCCAAAAACCGCCTCGGTCCGCGGTCGGCACAGGCCCTTCGGCGATTGTCCTTCAAATCGGAAAGCCTGTCGATCCGCTGGGTGCGGCCCCGTGCCGTGCCGGCGGCCACTACCTTGCCCAGACGGTCGCGCGCCGGATCGAGACCGGGCCGGGCTTCAACGCGCGCCACCTCGAGTCGACGCGGGACAGCGACTGGGCCCTCGTCACGCTCGCCGAGCCGCTGGGTGCCGGCGGCAGGGCTTTGCCGATCCTGGCCGCGGCGCCGCCGATCGGGACGGGCGTGATGCTCGGCGGCTACAGCCAGGACCATCCGCTGATACTCATGGCCGACACGCATTGCCGTTTCGTCGGGCGGGTGCGCGAGGCGGACGGTCGCCCGGTCCTGCGTCACGACTGCACCGGAAGCGCGGGGGTCAGCGGCGCTCCGCTGCTGGTCGAGCGCTGCGGGCGCTGGTACGTCGCCGCCATCGCCGTGGCCGCGGAGATGGGCACGGCGAGCGGCATCGCGGCCTTGCCCGATGCAGCCCTCAAGCGGATCGGCCAGCGCTAGCCGCGGCCGCGACGCGATGGCTGGCCGGGGCGCGCGCGTGTTAGCATGGGCGACAATGCCGTCGGAGAGGGTCCGGTGAGCCAGAGAAATGCCTATGTCGGCAGCCCGGTCGAACGGCTCGAAGACCTGCGCCTGCTGCGCGGGAAGGGCGCCTTCGTCGACGACCTCCGGCTCGACGGCATGCTGCACGCGGCCATCTTGCGCAGCTCGGTGGCGCACGGCCGCGTGAAGGCTGTCGACGCGACCGCGGCGCGGGCGCTGCCGGGCGTCCACCATGTCATCACTTGGCGCGAGATCGGGGCGCCGGTGCCGGCCGTTCCGCTGCGCCTCATCCCGATGCCCGAGCTTGCGCCGTTCGCACAGCCGGTCATCGCCGTCGACAAGGTGCGCTACGTCGGCGAGGCGCTGGCGGTCGTGCTCGCCGACAGTCCCGCGCTCGCGGAAGACGCGCTTGCTGCCATCGAGGTCGAGATCGAGCCGCTGCCCGCCATCCCCGACCGGCGCACCGCCGCGGCGGCGCCCGCGCTGCTGTTCGAGGACAGCGCGAGCAACGAGGCCATCGTCTACACCGCCACCAAGGGCGACGCTGCGGCCGCCTTCGCCCGCGCGGCCTACACGCGCCGCGAGCGGTTCGCCGTGCAGCGCCACGTCGCGCTGCCGATGGAGCCGCGCGGAATCCTTGCCGCGTGGGACGCGGCGGCCGGCAGACTGACCGTGATGGGGGCGGCCAAGGTGCCGTTCGCGAACCGTCGCATTCTCGCGTCCATGATGGGGCTCGACGAGGGCGCCATCGAGATGATCGAGAACGACGTCGGCGGCGGCTTCGGCGCGCGCGGCGAGTTCTTCGCCGAGGATTTCCTGATCGCCTTCGCCGCCCGCTTTTCCGGCCGCCCGGTGAAGTGGACGGAGGACCGGCGCGACCATCTGCTGACCACGGGTCACGCCCGCGAGATGGACTGCGACATCGAGATCGCCTGCGCCGTCGACGGCACAATCCTCGGCCTCAGGGGCGAGGTGTGGGTGGACGCCGGTGCCTATTACCGCACCAACGGCACGATCAGCCCGCGCAACGTCGTCCAGTTCATGTCGGGCCCCTATCGCGTTCCGCACGTCGACCTGACGTCGCACGTGCTGCTGACCAACAAGGCGCCGATCGGCACCTATCGCGGACCGGGCCGCTACGAAACCGACTTCTTCCGCGAACGCCTGTTCGACATTGCCGCCAAGGAGCTCGGGATCGACCCCGTCGAATTCCGCCGGCGCAACCTGGTGACCGCGGCGGAGATGCCGTATCCGCTCGCCCTCATCCGGCCTGTGGAACGCGCCGAAGAGCTCGACAGCGGCGATAACGCGATGACGCTCGACCGCTGCCTGGCGGCGTTCGGCTGGGACGAGAAGGCGTCGCTGCGCGGCCGGTTGATCGACGGTCGCTATCACGGGCTCGCCGTCGGCTGCTTCATCGAGGGCGGCGCCGCCGGCCCGCGCGAGTCCGCCAGGATGACGCTCGAGGCGGACGGAACGGTCACCGTTCATGTCGGCTCGACCGCGGTCGGCCAGGGCGTGCTGACGATCCTGACGCAGATCGCCGCGGACGCGCTCGAGCTTCCGATGGAGCGCGTGCGGCTGCTGCACGGATCGACCACCTACGTGCGCGAGGGGTTCGGGTCGTTCCATTCGCGTTCGACGGTGATGGGCGGGTCGGCCATCCTGCTCGCCGCGGACGCGCTCCGCCGCCACATCCGCGCGGCCGCCGCGGTCCGGCTGGGCGCGGCGCCCGATGCCGTCGAGATCGTCGACGGGCAGGCCGCGGCGCGTGGCGGCACCGCGATCGCGCTGGGTGCGCTGGCGGCCGACGTGCCCGTCGTCGAGGAGACGTTCCACAACGAAAAGCACACCTACGCCTACGGTTCGGCGGCCGCGCATGTCACGGTCGACCCGAAGACGGGCCGCGTCGAGCTGGTCGACCTCGTCCTGGTCGAGGACGTCGGCCGCGTGGTCAATCCGCTGACCTTGAACGGCCAGGCCGTGGGCGGCATCGTCCAGGGGCTCGGCGGCGCGCTGCTGGAACACATCGTCTACGACGAGAACGGCCAGATCCTGACCGGCTCGCTCGCCGACTACCTGGTACCGCTCGCGTCCGACTTCCCGAGCATCCGCGCGATCATGCTGGGCGAGCATCCGTCGCCGATCAACCCGCTGGGCGCCAAGGGGGGCGGGGAGGGCGGCACCGTCTCGATCGGCGGGCTGATCGCCAACGCCGTCGCGTCGGCGCTGGCGCCTCTCGGCGTGGAGCCGACGGAGCTGCCTTTGTCGCCGCCGCGCGTGTGGCGTCTGATCGAGGCGGCGCGCCACGCCGCCGCGAAGGCGAACGCATGAAGCTCCCGCCCTTTCACTACGAGAGTCCCGCGACGGTCGATGCGGCGGTCGCGCTGCTCGCCGCGCACGGTGGGGAGGCCAAGCTGCTCGCCGGCGGGCAGAGCCTGATCCCGCTCCTCGCGTTTCGCCTTGCGGCGCCGACGCTGCTGGTCGATCTTCGCCGGGTTCCCGGCCTCGACCGGATCCGCATCGCGCCCGACGGCGTCCATCTCGGCGCGCGTGTGCGCTGGCGCGACATCCAGGACGACGCGCGGCTGGCGACGGCGCACCCGCTTCTCGCCTCCGCCATCGCGCACGTCGCGCACTACCAGATCCGCAACCGCGGGACGGTGGGCGGGAGCCTCGCCCACGCCGACCCCGCGGCAGAGCTGCCCGGCATTGCGGTGACCTGCGACGCGACAATCGTGGCGGTGGGACCGGCGGCCGAACGGCGGATCAGCGCGGACGCGTTCTTCCGAGGCCCGCTTTCCACCGCCCTCGCTCCCGACGAGATGATCGTCGAAATCGTCCTGCCGCCCTGGCCGGCGAAACGCCGCTGGGGCTTCCGGGAGTTCGCGCGCCGCCGCGGCGACTTCGCGCTGGCGGGCGTCGCGCTGTTCTACGACGAAGTGGAGGACAAGGCGGCGGACCCGCATATCGGCATCATCGGCACCGGCGACCGGCCGCGCCGCCTGGCGGACGCCGAGGCTGCGCTCGAAGGCCGCGCGGCCGACGATTCGACGATCGGGCGGGTCGCCGCTGCGGCGGCCGAAACCGCCGGGATGCGGGACGATCTGCATGCGCCGGCCGATTACCGGAATGCGCTCGTCGGAACGCTGGTCGAGCGCGCCCTCGGCGATGCCGTCGCGGCGGGGAAGGGGTGACCGTGCAGGTCGAATTCGTGGTCAACGGAAAGGCGCGCCGGCTCGATGTCGAGCCGCGCCTGACCCTCGCCGACTGCCTGCGCCACCGCCTGCACCTGACCGGCACGCATCTCGGGTGCGAGCACGGGGTGTGCGGCGCCTGCACGGTGATCGTCGACGGCCAGGCGGTGCGCGCCTGCCTGATGCTGGCGGTGCAGGCCGAGGGGACGCGCGTCGTCACGGTCGAAGGGCTGTCGAGCGACGCCGCGCTCTCGCCGCTGCAGACCGCCTTCCACAAGCATCACGCGCTGCAATGCGGCTTCTGCACGCCGGGCATGATCACCACGGCGCATGCCTTGTTGACCGAAGAGCCCGATGCCGGCGCGGACCGCATCCGCGAGGTGCTGTCGGGCAATATCTGCCGCTGTACCGGCTACATCCCGATCGTCGAGGCGGTGCTCGAGGCGCGCGCTGCCTATGCCTCGGCGCCGGCGCGGTCGGACGACTGAGCGGCGGCGGGGCCGGCCGCGCGGCCGGCCCCCGGGACCTACTGCGCCGCCGAGCGGGCACCGCTCGTCGGGAAGTACTTCTCCATCTTCGGGCTCACAATGCCGCCGTTCTTCGCCATCTCCTCGAGCCACAGCGGATGGATGCGCGGGTCCTGGTCCTCGTACTCGATCTGGTCGCCGCCGAGCTTCATGCTGAGTTCGACCGCGCCGCGTCCGTTCTCGTCGGCGCTGCCGCCGGCGCGCTTGGCCGCGGAGGTCAGCGGATAGCGGATGCCGCCGACATTGGTAGCGAGGTAGCGCGCCGGCTTGTTCGACGTGTTGAAGTGCTGGTGGATCTGGCGGTCGGCCGGCGGGAACACCACGCCGTGCTTCCAGTCGATGCGCAGGAAGTCCTTCTCGTCCTCGTACCAGAGCAGCGAGAAGCCGGTGCCGACGACGCACATCACGTGCGCGCCCGGCCCGTGGCGGTGCGCCTTCTTGTAGGTGCCGGGCACCATCTCGGAGATGTGCGCGTGCATCGACGAGTCGGCCAGCACGAACATGATGTTGGAGCTGCCGGCGCCGCGGTTCTCCCACGAGTGCAGCTCGAGGTTCTCGAGGTCGGGGACGAAGTTCGTTTCCCACATGTGGCTGCCGGGCCGCACCATCGTCAGGTCGCCCTCGCCGTTGTAGTACTCGTCCTTGCCCAGCCGGTCGGCGAAGGTGAAATCGTTCCCGAAGATGAACGCCTCGTTGTGGAACACGTTCATCATCATCGGCAGGTTGGTGGTCGAGACGATCAGCGCGCGCTTCTGGCCCGAGCCGTTGAAGTGCCGGTACCGGGCGTTCAGCGGGATGGCGAACATCGACCGCGCACCCCATTCGAAGCTGCGCTTGGCGCCGTCGGGAAACTCGATCTGCGTCGAGCCGGTGCCCTCAAGCACGTAGCACACCTCCTCGTAGAGATGGTGCAGCGGCGCCGACGAGCCGCCCGGCGGGATCTCCGACAGGAACATGCTGCAGAAATCGCCGCGGCCCTTGAGGTGGCACGCGGCCCCGTTCATGCCGAAGCGCGGCCACGGCGTCGTCTTCACCGTGAAGAGGTCGATGCCGTAATCCTCGACGATCGGCACGCCTTCGGCCTTCACCCAGTCCATATAGGGGTCGAGGCGCATGCGCGGCTTTGCTTGCTCAGTCATCGTTCATCCTCCCGCCGTCGTGCGACGGCTCATGAAAACAGCAGCGACTTGATGACCACCGGCACCACGCCGGGCGGCGAGATCATGGCGCCGACGTCGACGTAGTCGAGGTCCTGAAGCTGGACGCCGTCGATCGAGACGAGCGGGCCGGGAAGCCCCAGCTCCTCGTGCAGCAGACGGCCGAGCGTGCGGCCGATATCGCCGTCGATCATCAGGAACAGGGGCTCGGCGCGGGCGCCGTCCGGTGCGGTGGCGGCGACGATGGCGCGCCCGGTCGCGGCGAGGCGCCGATAGTCGGGGTCGCCCTCCCACGGAAAGGCGATGGCCACCCGGGCGTCCGGCGCAAGGTCGAGATCGACGAGGCCGCGCCGGATCGCCTCGGCCAGCCGGTCGGGGTGATGCTCGGCCGTGTGGCCGACATGCACCACCGGAATGCCGTGCACCGGCAGGACGCCGGGGTCGGAGAGATAGATGGTCTTGCCGCTGACCTGGATTGTGAATTGCGACGCGCCGATCACCGTGGCGCGGATGCGCTGCCCCGCGTCGATCAGGGGGAGCGCGGTGCGCCGGCCCAACTCGCCGGCCAGCGCGCGGGCGAGCGGCAGCGCGATGTCTCCGTATTCCTGCGACTCATGGCCGAAGACGTATTCCGAGACACCGCCGGAAAACGTGAGGGCGTCGGGCGCGGTGTCTCGCCGGAGCGCCTCGGTGAGCTGCAGGGCCGCGCCCAGCTCGTCGAGAGGGCCGCCCAGGATATGGTCCGCCATCACGGTGGCGAGCCGGCGCGCCACCGCCTCGCGCACCTCGGGGTCGGCAAGAGTGTCGGGGTCCGTCGCGAGCCCCAGCTCCCGGGCCACCAGCCGGGCGGAATCGTCGACCCGGGTCCACTTGCCCTCGGCGTCGCTCGCGATCAGCCGTCCGCCAACCGCGAAGGCGCAGGACGAGAGCACCTTGCCGCGGTCGATCAAGGCAAGCTTGGTGGTGCCGCCGCCGACGTCCACATGCAGCAGGCACTGGTCGCGCTCGCGCGCGAGGCGCACCGCGCCCGAGCCGTGGGCGGCGAGGCGGCACTCCAGGATGTGGCCGGCGGTCGCGCACACGAACTTGCCCGCCTCGTCGGCGAAAAGATCGTCGATGGCGCGCGCGTTCTTCCGCTTGATCGCCTCGCCGGTCAGGATCACCGCGCCGCTGTCGATGTCGCCGCGGGTCAGGCCGGCGTCGCGATAGCACTGGTCGATGAAATGGGCCAGGCTGTGCGCGTCGATGGTGTCGTCCGACACGAACGGCGTCAGCATGATGGGCGAGCGCCACAGCACCTGGCGGTCGACCACGACGAACCGGCTCGACAGGCCCTGGCTGTGGCGCTGCAGCAGGACCTTGGCGAACAGAAGGTGCGAGGTGGAGCTGCCGATGTCGATGCCGACCGTGGTGAGCTCGACATGCTCCTGGCCCCAGATGAACCGGGCCAAGGCCTCGCGCTCTTCGTCCGTCGCCGGCTCAAGATGCTCGTGAACGAACTCGGCATCGTGCATGATTATATTGTCCCCAACGCCACCCGAACCGGCCGACGCGCATCGTATGCCAGCGCGGCCGGACGGAACAAGGGGAACGGGATCGCCGCGGTAATGATGCGCAGTGCAAAGTATTTTACATGCCCGGCGGCGTAATCGAAGAGCGGGAAAGGAAAGACATGGCATCGTCGATCGTCGCCGCCGGGGCCCAGCGCGTGACCGGGATCAACGTCTTCACGCTGCCCCGGGGGCGCCATGCCGAGCTGATCGATACGCTGCGGGCGATCAATGCCGAGATCGTCGGGCAGGGGCTGCCGATGATCGTCTCGGCCAATTTCCACCGGGCGACCGAGGGCCGGGTCGTGCTCAACTACAACCAGTACACCGACCGCGAGAACCTGCACGTCCTGCGGTCGATCCCGGGAACGGCGGCCCTTCGCAAGCGCACCCACGACCTCTCGGAGACCCACGAGATCCGCTGGTACGAGGCGGCCGAAATCGTCACGGCCGATCCCGCGGCCGGCGAGCTCTCGATCTCGGACGACGGCGCGGCGGTCGCGGTCATCGGCATCTTCACCGCGAAGCCCGGCCGGCAGGACGCGCTCCTCGCGCTTCTCAGGCACTATGGCCAGGCGCTGGCCGGCCGCGCGGCCCCCGGCTTCATCGGGATGGCGACGCATCGCGGCTTCGAAGCGGCGCATGTCGCGAGCTACGAGGCATGGCGCAGCGCCGACGCCTACCGCGCCGCGTCACGTCTAGAACCGGTGGCGGCGATCGCGGACCGGTTTGCGGACGCGGCCGAGTCGTTCGACCGGCAGGTCTACGAGGTGGTCGAGGTGGCGCGCTTCGACCTGGAACGGCAGGCGCGCGCGCGCGGGGTGTGACGGGTCGCGCGCCCTTCACTTTCCCTTTCGAATAGCGGCGATCTCGGCGCGGTAGGCGGCGAGCACCTTCGCCCCGTCGGGCGTGGCGGCGACCCACTCATCGGTCAACGGCGCCAGAACGTGCCGCAGCCTCTCGGTGTCGGCGGCGGAAAGCGTGTGACGCGTCTGGCCCGGCCGCGCCAGGATGCGGGCACGTACGGCGTCGTCCTGGGCGTCGATGGTCTTGCCCATGATCCGGGTCAGCTCCTTGCCGGAGTACCGGTCGATCGCGCGCTGCGCCTTTTCGGGCAGGCCGTCGAACGCCTGCCGGTTCATGAAGAAATAGCCGCCCGTCTTGCCGAAGGGCATGTCGAGCTCGTTCGGCACCAGCGGCGCCAGCTTGAATGCCTCGATGCCGGGCCAGGTGAACGCGGTCCCCTGGGCGAGGCCGCGGCTCAACCCTTCGTAGAGGTCGCCGGAGTTGGACGAGATCGGCACGGCGCCGACGAGCTCCACGATCTTGCCGACCGCCTTGCCATTGGCAAAGATTTTCATGCCCTTGAGCTGGTCGAGCCCGGTGACCGGCGTCGCCAGATGCAAATCGGTCGAGCCGAACCCGAACATCGCAAGCGGCTTCACGCGCGTGTAGTCGTCGGCGATCACGCCGCTCGCGTAGAGGCGCCAGAGCGCGAGCGCCGCCTCGCCGCTGGTCTCGGCGATGAAGGGCAGACCCGCGACCTTGGTCTTCTGGAACTGGCCCGCGATCGAGCCGTAAGTCCCTTGCCCGATCTGCACCACCCCATTGAGGATGCGGTCGTACATGTTGCGGTAGTTGGCGAGCGAGCGTCCCTGGTAGACCTTGATCTCGACCAGCCCGTCCGCGGCCGCCTCGACCTTCTTCACCCAGGGCAGGATGCCCTTCTGGGTGACCCAGCCCTGCGGCGGCGCGGGGTTGGCGAATTTGAGGACGGTCGGCGCGGTGGCCCGACCCATGGTCGGGAGGGCGGCGAACAGCGCCGCTGCGGCCCCGGCGGCGAGCAGGTTGCGAAAATTCATGACGTTCCATCCCTATGGTTTCGGCCGTTCGGCCGGTTCTGGTCGCCCGCCGCCGGTCAGGCCAGATGGCCGGCGTCGCGGAAATAACGTTCGGCGCCCGGATGCAGCGGGATCAAGGTGCGGCACGCCTCCTTCGGCTTGATCGGGTAGGAAACCGCGCTGCGCTCCGGCGGCAGGTGGCTGTACATGCCCTGGAGCGTGGCGAAGCGCTCGATCAGGCTCCACGACATGGCGTAGGCGATGTCGTCGGGCAGGTCGGTGGTCGTCACCAGCAGGAAGTGCGAGAAATCGAGGAACTCCATCTCGCGGTCGATGCCGCGGAGAAAGCCTTTCGGCAGCGTCGCGGTCGGCACGCCGAACTCGTGCGCGAAATGGTCGCGGATCGCGGGCTCGACCGGCAGGAAGGTGAGGTCGACCTTGTCGGCAAGCTCCGTCCAGTAGCTGTTCATCACCGCTTCCTGGATGATGGCGTCCGCATCGCCCCGGAGGACGGAAGCCGTGCAGTTGCGCGGCTCCTCGAATTCCAGATAGCCGCCGCCCCAGCTTTCCAGCTCGGCGCGCGGGATGCCGTTCGCCTCCATCAGCATCTGCGCGGCGAGGCCCATGAACGACACGCCGTCGTCGAGCCCGGCGGCGATGCGGAGCCCCTCCTTTTTGGCCCGGATGTCGGCGAACGAGCGGATGCCGAGGTCGCTGCGCACGGCCATCACCATGCGGTCGTTCTGCGGCACGTAGCCGAGCGCGCGCACGTGCGGGAAGCTCTCGCCGGCGAAGCGGCCCTTACCGGCGACCGCCATCGGCACGAACGAGACCGGCACCACCAGCGCCACGTCGACCTCGCCGCGCCCGACGGCCTGCAGGTTGTCGAGCCCGCTACGGCCGTTCCAGATGGCGAAGCGGGTGTGCGGGCCGGCGAGCTTGCAGAGCTCGTAGCCGAGCCAGCCGAGCGCGCGGTGCAGATTGGCGCGGCCCCAGTCGCCCTTGAAGTGGAGCGTGACCGAGCGGTCGATCTTTGGCGGCGGCACCTTCGCCCCGCTCGCCTTGCCTTCCGTTGCCGGGCTCACCAGACATCCTCCCGATTTCCGCGATTATCCGCTCAATCGCACACGACGCAATTTTTCGGATCGATGCTGACGAAGACCCGTGCACCGGGCGCGGCGGCGACCGAGGGATGGGCGCGCGCCTCGAGTGTCGCTTCGCCCGCCTTGAGCTCCAGCTCCTGGTGGAAGCCGAGGAAGATGGCGGAAAGCACCGTCGCCTCCCAGACGTTCGGGCCCCCCTTCGCGGCAGTCGCGACTTCGACGTTCTCCGGGCGGATCGAAAGCGTCACCGGTTCGCCCGCCGCAAGCGTCTCGTCCGATCTGACGACCAGCCGCCCGAGCGGCGTCTCGACCGCGTAGTCCGCGGGCCCCCGGTCGCGGCCGAGCACCCGGCCGGAGAGGAAGTTCGTCGTGCCCACGAACTCAGCCACGAAATGCGTGCGCGGCCGCTCGTAGATTTCGCGCGGCGCGCCGATCTGCTCGATCCTGCCTTGGTTCATGACGGCGATGCGATGCGACAGCGCGAGCGCCTCGTTCTGGTCGTGGGTGACGTAGACGCTGGTCACGCCGAGCTCGGCCTGCAGGCGCTTGAGCTCGAGGCGCATCTTCTCGCGCAGCTTGGCGTCGAGGTTGCTGAGCGGCTCGTCGAGCAGCAGGAGCGGCGGCTTGGAGATCAGCGCGCGGGCGAGCGCGAGGCGCTGCTGCTGGCCGCCGCTGAGCTGGGTGGCGGGACGGCCCTCGAAGCCGTTGAGTGCGACGGCTTCGAGCGCGCGCCCGACCTCCGCCTCGATCTGGGACTTCGAGAATGACCGGTGTCGCGACGGCACCTGCAGCGGGAAGGCAACGTTCCCGAACACGGTCATGTGCGGCCAGACCGCGTAGGACTGGAACATCATGCCCAGGCCGCGCGCGGCCGCCGGCACGCGGATGTCCCGCTCCGACGAGAAGACGGTCGTGCCCGCGACGACGATCTCGCCGGCGTCGGGCGTCTCCAGCCCGGCGATGGCGCGCAGCGTGGTCGTCTTGCCGCAGCCTGACGGCCCGAGCAGGGTGAAGATCGTCCCCTTCGGCACGTCGAACGTGACGCCGTCGACGGCCGTGACCTGGCGCCGCGCCTCGGTGCCGAACGATTTCGCGAGCCCGCGCACCGCGAGCATCGCGCCGTCCGGGGAGGGGATGGGCTCAGCCACGGATGCCCACCCCGCGCCCGATCCGGAGCGACACAACGGTGATGACGATGCTGACCAGAGCGACGATCACCCCCATCACGGCCGCCGACTCCATCTCGCCGGACACGGCGAAGTTGAACATCAGAAGTGACATCGTCTGCGTGCCGGGTGTCGCGATCAGCACGACGGTCGAGATGTCGCGCAGCGTCCCCGCGAAGATCAGCAGGAACACAGAGACCAGCATCGGCGCCACCAGCGGCAGGGTGATGCGCCGGAAGATCATGGCGAACCCGGCGCCGCACATGACGGCGGCTTCCTCGAGCTGGCCCGACACCTGGCCGACCGCGGTGCGCAGGAGCTGCACGCCCATCGGCAATTCCTTGACGATCAGCGCGAGCACCAGCGGGATCAGGGTGCCGTAGAGCAGCGAGAGGCCCGGCGTCTTCAGGATCAGGCTGAGCAGCGCCACACCGAGCACGATCCCGGGCATGGCCCAGGGCAGCCAGATCATCACCCCGACCGCGCGGCGCCCGGCGATCGCGGTGCGGACGAGAAGCCAGGCAACGAGCGCGAAGAACAGGATGCCGATGAGACCGACCACCAGCCCGAGCACCACCGAGGTCGCGATCGAAATCGGCGAAGCGCGGGTCGGCGAAGACGTTCCGCCAATGGACGGCCGTCCACGGGTCCTTGATGAAGAAGAAGCCGAATAGCTTCGAGAACGAGCCGGTCAGCAGAACCCCGAGCGGCAGGATCAGCGCGACGGCGAGATAGGCCCACAGCACGCCGGCGGCCAAATAGTGCCAGCCGGTGCGGCGCGAACTTTCGGTGCGGAAGCCGCGTCCGGTCACGACGGCGCGGTCGCCCGCGCGTTCCAGGTGGCGCTGGTAGAACACCGCGAGCAGCAGCAGGACCACCAGGAACAGGCAGCTCAGCGCCATCGCCTGCGGCAGCAGCGGCGGCTCCTGGTTGATGAAATCGTAGATGCGGGTGGAATAGACGTTGATGTTCACCGGCGTGCCGATCACCCGCTCGACCTCGAACGCCTCCAGGCTCCGGATTAGCGACACGATGAAGGCGGTCGCGATGGCCGGAAAGACCAGCGGCACCGTCACGCGCTTGAGCCGGGTGTAGAGACCGGCGCCCGACATCTCCGCCGCCTCCTCGTACGCCATGTCGAACTGGCGCAGGCTAGGCGCGAGCAGGATGACCATGATCGGCACGGTCGTCATGACCATGTGGACCCACATGATCCCGCCGACCGAATAGATCGAGAAGACCGGCCCGTGGACGAACGGAAGCTTCTCGAGGGCGAGGTTGATCAGCCCGTTGTTCGGATCGAGCAGCAGGGTCCAGCCCAGCAGCAAGGGCAGGCTCGGGAGTAAAAAGGTGAACCAGAAGGCGAGCTCGAAGAAGCGGCTGCCGGGGATCGCCGCCCGGACCAGAAGCCAGGCGATGCCGAACCCGATGGCCGTGGCGAACGGGACGCGAAGGGCGAGGACGAACGAGTAGACGATCGACGACCAGGTCTTGTCGTTGGCGAAGATCTCGCGCCAGCCGGCGAGGCCGAACCGGTAGCCCAACTCGATGCCCGCCACGTCGAAGCTCGACACCAGCACGTAGAGGATCGGGGTCACGGTCAGAAGGCCGATCACGGTCGCGAACGCGACCCCGCTAAGGTACCGGCCGTGCCTTCGACCGAATGCGGGCGGGCCTGCCGCCCCGGCGCCGAGCGGCCGCGCCCGCCGCCCGAGGCCGATCCCCGCAAGCCTCATTTGCCGCCGAGAAGCTTCAGGACCTGCCCGCGGATCTTCGGCTTGCCGGTCGAGGACCAGTCCTCGTTGTACTGGTCCTGGTACTTCCGGCCAGGCTTGGGGATCACGTAGTCGGGGATGCCCTTCTCGGGCACGTCGACGCGCAGGCTGGGCACGTGGAAGGCCTGGGTGAACGCCGTCTGGCCGGGCTGGCTCGCGAACCAGTTGATGAACACCGTCTGCGCCTTCGGGTGCGGCGCGCCCTTGGGCAGCAGGACGACGCTATAGCCACCTGTCAGCGTGCCCGACCCGTCGTCGGGATCGGCGGGGGCGATGGTGTCGACGCCCGCGTTCTTGAACTTGAGATAGGCCGGGGTGGTCACGCCCAGCGCGACCAGCTTGACCCCGCGCACCACCCATTCGGCCATCTGCCCGGTGTCGAGCGAGAAGGAAACCTTCTGGCCGACATAGAGCTTCTTGAAGAAGTCGAGGCCGAACTGCGCGGCGATGTAAGTGGAGACGGCCTGGCCCGGACCGCCGGTGCGCGGATCGTAGGCGACGATCTTGCCGGTGAACTTGGGCTCGAGAAGCTGCTGCCAGGAGGTGATCTTCCCTGCAAGCTTCGGGTTGTAGAACGGCACGCTCGATCGGTACTGGTGGGTCTGCAGCATGAACTTCTTGGCGTTGTCGTCGAACTTGAGGCCGCCGTCCTTCCAGTTCTTCGGGTCGGTCACGCCGGGCAGCATCAGGTGGGAGCGGATGTCCTCGAAATAGCCCTCCTTCACCAGCCGGAGCAGGGCCATGCCGGAAAGGGTCGCATCCACCGAAAGCTTGTGGGCGCGGACCTCGCGGGCCATGCGGCTCTCGTTGGTGCGGGCGGGCCCGCCGAGATATTTCAGCTCGATGCCCGTGTCGCGCTTGAACGCGCTGCTGAGCTTGGCAGCGACCTGCGGCGGGCCGGAGATCGCGACGCTGCCTTCCTGGCGGGCGGCCGCCAGCGTCTTCTGCCATTCCGGCCCGGCGCCCGCCTGCCAGTCGGCGGCCAGCGCCGCGACCGTTCCGATCGGGCCGAGACCAAGCGCGAGTACGGCCGTGAGCCCCACGCGCGAGATGCGTTTCATGAGTTCGTCTCCCTTGTTGGCCGCCGTGGCCCGGCGGCGGGTCGGTTATCGTTGCCGAACGCGTCGAGGCTTCGCGCGCCGCCCTACCGCGCGACGAAGACGTGCTCCTCATCCAGTGCGTAGGGCCGCGTCGTGCTGGCGAACTCGATGATCCGGTTCTCGGCTTCGTCGTGCACGACGGCGACGCTGGGCGCCTCGCCGCGCTCCACCCGGTCGATCTGTTCCGCCAGCATCCGGCGGTACATGGCGATGCCGCGGTCGGAGGCGCCCAGCACCTCCTTCGTGCGGTCGACGATCTCGCCCTGCGTCTCCCACACCGCACGGTCCTGGCCATAGAAGGTCTGTACGTCCTTGTCGGTGAAGCTCAGCGGCTCGTCCGGCGCGCACTGGAAGGTCGTCGTGCCCGTCGCCGCGCCGTCCTTCGCCGGGCGCAGCCCGACCCAGAAGATGCGCGTGTGCGTGTCGTCGATCGGCACGCGGAAATGCATCGCCTCGACCGGGCCCTCGGGGATGCGCAGGATGTTCGGGAAGATCAGCGGCGGGCGGATTTCCATCTCCGGCCGGTCGCCGCCATAAACCAGCGATTTCTCGATGCCCCAGTCGCAGACCGCCCAATCGTACTCTTCGATCGGGCGGTAGAAATAGACGCCCTGCGCCATGGTCGGCAGGTTCTTAACCGCCGACATGTGGCCGTGCAAATAGTAGGTGTGCACGGAATCGACCGTGTTCTCCTGGATCTGCAGCCAGTTGCAGTCGTGCACCGGCAGGACGACGATGTTCCGGTTGCCGTCCGTGCGCACCAGCACGTCCCAGCGCGGCAGCAGCGGCGCCGCCTCGGGGTCGGGCCCCATGTAGGCGAACAGGAGGCCGCCAAGCTCGCTGCACCGGATAGGTGCGCAGCCGCACCGCATTCGTCGCCTCGCGCGGCTCGAACGGTCGCTCGATGCACTTGCCCGTTTCGTCGTACTTCCAGCCGTGGTAGCAGCAGCGAATCCCGCCGGGCTCGATGAAGCCGTAGAACAGCGAGGCGCGGCGGTGCGCGCATTGCTCCTCGATGCAGTGCGAGCCCGCCCGCCTCGTCGCGATAGACTAGCAAATTCTCGCCCAGGATGCGGACCCGCTTCATCGGGTTGTCCGCGGTGATCTCGCCCGACGGGCAGAGCGCCTGCCAGTAGCGGCGCAGCAGGTCCCCGCACGGCGTGCCGGGGCCGACCTTCGTCAAGCGGTCGTTCTGTTCCTGGGTCAGCATTCTTCGTCCCTCCCGCGCGGCGGCGGTTCGGCGTGGCGGTTACGCGGCGGGCGCCGGCGCCGGCTTCGTCGCCATGAACGCGGCGACGATCTCGGCGACGGCGGCGGGCTGGTCGTTCTGCACCTGGTGGCCGGCCTTGTCGATGAAATGGAACCTGGCGTCGGGCAGCAGCGGCTCCAGCTTGCGCCCCAGGGTCGCCGGCGCAAAGCCGTCATTCTCGCCCCAGATGACGATCGTCGGGATCGCCTTGGTGACGGCCGGCAGCGACTCCTTCATCTCGAACTGGGTGCGCAGCACCGGGTCGGTCTGGACGTAGCGGTTGCCGCGCATCGCGGCCTTCGACGCCTCGGCCGCGCCCGGCCGGGAGGCGGAGGCGAAGCGCAGGTCGATCAGCTCCTCGGTGATCAGGGCCTTATTGTGGACCAGCCCTTCGAGCAGCTTCCGCATGCCTTCGCGGGTGTGGTCATAGCCTTGCAGCGCGGCCATCGCGGGCGTGCGCTCCTCGGGAAATCCCATGGCGAGACCCAGCGTGGCGCTGCCGATCAGCACCATCCGCTCCACGCGGTCGGGGTGCGTGATGGCGTAGCGCGCGGCGACCCACGCGCCCTGCGAGTTGCCCAGCACGGTGAAGCGGTCGAGTCCGATGGCGTCGACGAAGGCGGCGAGGTGGTCGACGCGGCTCTGGATGCCGTACTGCGTCGGCGCGTTCACGTCGGTGAAGCCGAACCCGCCCACCGAGTCGGGCGCGGCGATCCGGAAGCCGGGCGGCAGCGCCTGCATCAGCGGTGCCATGCCGGCGCGGCCCGACGAGCCGGCGCCGCCGCCATGCATCGCGACGATGACCGGACCGTCGCCGCCGGATTCTGTGTAGTGCGTGCGCACCCCGTTCGCCACCACGAAACGCGATCTCATCTCGACGGGCATGCTACTGATCCTCCCCACTCGTAATTCGTTTACACATAGGGAAACTTCGCTTAAGCTATGCGTAATTGGCCGCAAGGACATCATGCGTGGCGGAACGAGTCAACACTCTCGAACGGAGACCGGAGCGGGCGGGCTGGGCGGCCCGGCCGGCGACCGGAATCCAGTCGGTCGAGCTGGGGACGGCGCTGCTCCGCGCGCTGGCGGACGGGAAGGGCCCGCTGTCGCTCACCGCGCTCGCGACCGCCTCGGGCATGGCGCCAGGCAAGGCGCACAAGTACCTGGTGAGCTACATCCGCGCCGGGCTGGCCACCCAAAAGGTGTCGGGCGGGCCCTACGACCTCGGGCCGCTGGCGCTCGAGCTGGGGCTCGCGGCCATGCGGCGGATGGACGTCATGGCGATGGCGCAGGCGGCGCTCGACGATCTGCGCGACCGGCTGGGGACGATGACCTCGATGGCGGTGTGGGCCAATCACGGCCCCACCATCGTGCGCTGGGCCGAGACGCCGCACATCATGTCGCTGACCATCCGCATCGGGACGGTGATGCCGCTCCTGACCTCGGGGTTCGGGCGGGTGTTCGCCGCTTTCCTCGACCGGCGGCTGACGCAGGAGACGATCCAGGCCGAGATTGCCGATCCCGACGGGCCTGCGGCGCGGGCCGGACTGCGGACGCTCGCCGACGTCGACAGCCTGCTCGCCGAGTTCCGCAGCCGGCGGATGACCGCGGCCGAGGACCTGGTCGATCCCGGGCGCGCGGCGCTGGGTGCACCGATCTTCGACCATAACGACCGGGTGGTCGCGGCCATCGCGGTGATCGGCGTGCAGGGGCAGCTCGACATTTCGTGGGAGGGCAAGCCCGCGCGGGAGCTGGCGCTTTGCGTCCAGAACCTGTCGCGGCGCCTCGGCGCCCAGCCGCATCTGTTCGCGTAGCGGACGCCGCCCGCACCGCGGCGTCGCGATAATCGGGGGAGGAAACCATGACCGGATCGCCGCGCATCGACGTGCATCACCACCCGTCGCCGCCGAGCTACCTCAAGGCGCGGTTCGAGCGCGACAGGCAATATTCCCAGCAGGCCGGGTGGAGCGTCGCGCGCTCGCTCGAGGACATGGACCGCGGCGGCGTGACCACCGCCATCCTGTCGCTGCCGCATGCGGTGCAGATCTGGCCCGGCGACCGCGACGCGGCGCGCGGCCTCGCGCGCGACTGGAACGAGTACATGGCGAAGCTCGTCGCCGACCACCCGGGACGGTTCGGCCTGTTCGCTGCCCTGCCGATCCTCGACATCGAGGGTAGCCTTCGCGAGATCGAATACGCGATGGACACGCTCAAGGCCGACGGCATCGCGCTGATGACGAACATCGGCGACCGGTGGCTCGGCGATCCGCATTACGGCCCGGTCTTCGCCGAGCTCGACCGGCGCGGCGCGGTGCTCTACACCCACCCCGTCGCGCCCGACTGCTGTCGCGGGCTGATGCCCGAGCTCAACGACACGCTGATCGAGTATGGCACCGACACGACGCGGGCGATCACCACGGTGCTGTGGAAGGGGGCGGCGCACCGCTACCCCGGCATCCGCTTCATCTTTTCGCATGCGGGCGGCACCTTGCCCTACACGGCGTACCGGTTCCTCCGCCAGTACCGCAACGCGAAGCCCGACGTGAAGGCGCTGATGCCCGACGGGCTGGTCGCCGCGCTCAACCGGTTCTTCTACGACACGGCGAACACGGCGAACATCTATGCCATGGCGTCGTTCACCAAGCTGATCGCCACTACGCAGCTTTTGTTCGGCACCGACTTTCCGTTCGGCGATGCGGCGCTGGACGTCGAGAGCCTCACCGCGACGTGCGGCTTCGGCCCCGATGACCTCGAGGCGATCTTCTGGCGCAACGCCTCTCGCCTGATCCCACGTCTCGCCCCGGCCTAGTGGCCGAGGGCCTGGACGATCGCCTTTCGCGCCTGGGTCCGCTCGCCCAGATAGTAGGCCTGGTCGTACTGGTCGAGGTACTTCACGCCCGGCTGCGGGAGGATGAAGTCCGGCACCTTGCTCTTGTCGACGTCGCTGCGCCGGCTGGGCGAGGCCATCGCGTCGGTATAGACCTGCTGGCCACGCTGGCTCATGTACCAGTTGACGAACACGGCCGCGGCATTCGGGTGCGGCGCGCCCTTGCCGATCTTGGCGACGCTGAACCCGCCGGCGGTGCTGCCCGGCGCGTCTCCCATGTCGGTGACCTTCAGGTTCTTGAAGCCCTGCTGACGGAACAGCACGATGTCGGCCGCCGAGGTGCCGAGCGCGATGCCGTACACGCCGCGTGCCAGCCACTCGACGAGCTGGCGGCTCGACCGCGTGTATTTGACCTGCTGGCCGATATAGAGCTTCTTCACGAAGTCGATGCCGTAGAGGTGGTCGAGGTAGCTCGCGAAGCCGAGGCCCGGCCCGCCGGTGCGCGGATCGAAGGCGGCGATCTTCCCCTTGAACTTCGGGTTCAACAGGTCGGCGAACTTGGTCATCTCGTCCGGCTTTACCATGTCGCTGTTGACCAGCGGCCCCGGCGTGACGAACTCGGTGGCCTGGTACATGTAGGTGCGGCTGGTGTCCGGCCATTTGCGCTTGCCGTCGGGATACCACGGCCCGTCGCCGGAGCCCGGCAGCACGATCATCGGCTTGAGGGGCTCCAGCAGGTGCTCCTTCAGGAGCGGGAACTGCGAGCCGCCGGACAGGATCACGTCGATGGTCAGATGGTGGGCGCGCGCCTCCTTGTTGAAGCGGGAGTTCACGTCGCGCGTGTTGCCGCCGAGGAACTCGAGGTCGATGCCCGTGTCGTGCTTGAATGCCGCGGCGAGGACGCCGGTGAGCGGCGGCTCGCCGGTGACGACGACCTTGCCCTCCTTCTTCGCGGCGGCAAGCAGGTCCTGCCATTTCTTGCCGCCGCCCGCCTGCCAGTCGGCCGCAACGGCCGCAGCCGCGGGACCGATGACGAGCGCGGCCACAGCCGTCAGCAGAAGCGTGCGTCGTCCCAGTGACATGGTCTCCTCCTCTATAGTTTGATGGTCGCGTTCTTGCTTTGCGGGGCTCGTCAGCGTCGCCTCGGACACGCTCCCGGTCACCCGAAGGTAATCGCAAGGTCGCCCGATGTCGCCTCTATGTCGCCTCTATGTCGCCCGATGTCGCCTCATAACCCCTTGAAAACGAACGGATGTCGCCTCAACGCGGCAAAAAGCCCCCGTCAGGCGACAGCGCAACCCATCCGCTCTCCTTCTGCCCTTCTGCCGCCGCCCGACCGGCACCACGCCCTCCGGCCCGCTATAGGAATTTGGTCATTTTGTCAAGCTGGGTCGAGACACTTCATCCTCGGGTCCTCCCCGAACCTCAGCTCCCCCGGCCTTCCTCCATCGCCTTGAACTCGGGCGACGGCTCGGTCTGGGTCATCTCGGAGGAGAGGTATTCGCGCATGCCCTGGTGGATGAACGCCATCCACAGCGCGGGCTTGCCGCCCACGTCGGTGTTGAAATGCTGGTGCTCGACGCCGTTGGGCCTGAGCGGCAGCATGAGGAGGTCGCCCTTCGCCCAGTCGATGCGCTCGCCGTCGACGACCGAATAGCCCTTGCCGTCGATCACGTAGATCACCAGCCCGCCCTGGTGGCGGTGCTTGCCCGAATGGGTCCGGATCTCGTGGGTGAAGACGATCCAGTCCTGCAGCGGCGTGTCGGTCGTCAGCTTGTTCAGGTAGTAGCGCAGCCGCCCCTGGCGCGACAGGCCTTGCGGGCAGTCGGCGAACTTGAGGACGACGCGCCCGTTGCGCTGCCGCTCCTGGAATTCGCGGTCCTGCTTCAGCGCGAGCTCGTACGAATCCTTGTAAGGCGCCTCACGCTCCCGTACCCGGGTCCGTTCACGTTCGGCCATGACGATGCTCCCTTTCGAGTCAGACGGCGCCCGGCGCCGGCGCCTGGTGCGTCAGCGCCACCTCGCGCCGCTCGCGCGACGATTGCAGTATGCCGAGACAGATCTCGGCGGTCGACATGCCCCAGCGCGCGTCGAGCAGCGTCGGCCGCCGGTTCGCCAGCGCGTCGTACAGGTCGATCAACTCGGCCGCGCGGTTGGGCGTCGACGGGCATTCGACCGCGCGGCGCCCGTCCTTGTCGTAGACGTAGAGCCCCTCGGGCGAGACGCGCATCACGCCCTTCTCGCAGGTCACCATGGTCAGCCCGAAGAACGGCTGGTACACAGGCGAGCCCGGCAGCGTGCCGCCGCCCTTGCCGTAGCCGTAGGGGTTGCCGTTGCGGACCAGCGCGTACTTCTCCTCGGCCGAGACCGGTCCGGCCGGGCGGTCGCGCGCCATCAGCGACTCCGGGTTGAGCTGCTTGCGGCCGGACTCGCCGATGCCCCAGGTGAATTCCGAGACGTCGAAATAGCCGTACCCGTCGAAAACCAGCGTCGCCGCGATATCGCCCTCGAACTCGACGAGGGCGGTGTAGTTGCCCTCGCATCTGGGGAAGTTGGGCGCATGCCGGCCGGCGATCGCGCGCACGCTCCTGGCCTTGCCGCCGGCGATAAAGCGCACCGTGTCGATCTGGTGCGGCCCCTGGCGGAACACCACGCCGGAGCCGAGGTCGGTGTCGACCTCCTGCGGCATGACGGCGCGGATCAGCCAGTCGTTCCAGTTCCAGGTCTGGATGTGGATGACACGGCCGAGCGCGCCCGAGCGCGCGATCTCGCCCATCTTGCGCACCGGCAAGTCGTACACCTTGGAGTGGCCCTGGACGTACTTGACGCCCGCCCGCTCCACCGCCTCGACCATGGCGCGGCACTGGTCGAGCGTCACCGCCATCGGCTTTTCGCAGATGACGTGCTTGCCGTTCTCGGCGGCGCAGATCGTGTGGGCGGCGTGGAACTCGTTCGGCGTCGAGACCCAGACCGCGTTGCAGGCGTCGCTCGCGCACATCGCCTCGACGCTGTCGAACATCGCGACCGGCGCGCCGTACTTCTCGGCGAAGTAGGTCATGTTGCCGCGCCGCGTGTCGGCGAGCGCGGTGAGCAAGATCTTGTCCTTGAGCTGCACGAGGTTGGGGATCACCTGCAGCGCGCCGATGCCCGCGCCGGCGATGCCCAGCCGGATCGGCTCCATCATGTTCCTCCCCGGTCCGGACCGTCCTCGGACGGCGTCCGCCTAGCCCTTGTCGGCCACGCCCAGCGCCGCCAGCGCATCGTCGAGCGTCGGGGTCACGGCGCGGCTGAACTTTGTTCGGCGCAGGGCGTTGCGCTTGGCCTCCTCGCAGAGCTGGCGCAGCTCGGCGCCGGAGAACCCGTCCGTGCGGCGCGCCAGCGCCTCGACGATGGCGTCGCGTTCGGCGGGCGCCCCGTCGCCGCCGGAGAGGTGCAGCTTGAGGATCGCGCGGCGCGACGCCTCGTCGGGCGCCGGCACCTCGACATGCACGCCGAGCCGGCCGGGCCTCAGGATCGACGGGTCGACCAGGTCCTTGCGGTTGGTCGCGCCGATGACGATGACACGCGAGAGCTGCTCGAGCCCGTCGAGCTCGGCGAGGAGCTGGTTCACCACGCGCTCGGTGGTCATCGAGCCCTCGTGCACGCCGCGATAGGGCGCGATCGCGTCGAGCTGGTCGAAGAAGATGATGGTCGGCGCCACCTGGCGGGCGATCTGGAAGACGTGGCGCACCGCCTCCTCCGACTCGCCGAGCCACTTGGTGAACAGCTCCGGCCCCTCGACGGCGATGAAGTTGATGCCGCATTCGTTGGCGAGCGCCTGGGCCAGCAACGTCTTGCCGTTGCCCGGCGGGCCGTAGAGCAAAACGCCGACATGCGGCGTGAGGCCGGCATCGGCGAAGAGCTGGGTGTGGCGCAGCGGCGCCTCGACCAGCTCGGTGAGGCGCTCCTTGATCGGGTCGAGCCCGCCCACGTCGGCCCAGCTCATCTCGGGGACGCTGATCAATGTCTCGCGCATCGCGGACGGGTGCACCTCGCCCAGCGCGACCTCGAAATCCTCCTTGTCGACGCGCAGGTTCGGCAGGTCGATGCGGAAGGCCGCCAGGTGGTCCTTGAGCCCGAAGGTCGAGCGGCGCAGCGCGTTCAGGCCGGCCGTGCGGCACAGCTCCATCATGTCGGCGCCGACGAAGCCGTGGGTGCGCCGCGCCACCTCGTCCAGGTACTCCTGCGCCGCGACGGTCAGCGGCATCTCGCGCGTGTGGATCTCCAAAATCTCGCGCCTGCCGGCGACGTCGGGCGGGCCGACGAAGATCTCGCGGTCGAACCGGCCGGGCCGGCGGAAGGCGGGATCGACCGCGTCGACGCGGTTCGAGGTGGCGATGACGATCACGGAATCGACGCGGGTCAGCCCGTCCATCAGCGACAGAAGCTGCGTCACCGCGCGGATGTCGGCGTGCGCGCCGGTCTCGCCGCGCTTCGGCGCCAGCGCGTCGAGCTCGTCGATGAACACCACCGACGGCGCATGGTGCGCCGCCTCGCCGAAGATGCGGCGCAGATTGCCCTCGGTCTCGCCGGCGTAGGTGCCGACGATGTCGGGCCCGTTGATGTAGTAGAACCGCGCCTCCACCTCGTTCGCCACCGCGCGGGCGAGGTGCGTCTTTCCCGCGCCGGGCGGGCCGTAGAGGATGATGCCGCGCGGCGGGTTGATGCCGAGCTGGCGGTAGACCTGCGGGAATTTCAGGGGAAGCTGGACGAGCTCGCGCACCAGCTTCACCTGGCGGCCCATCCCGCCCACGTCCTCGAACGTCACGTCGAACGCGCCTTCCGGGATGTGCGCGTCGTGGAAGGCGAGGGAGAGGTCGGTGTCGGCGGTCGCGTAGCCGGGCCCGTCGGGCAGGCGGGCGACTTCGTAGGTCGTGCCCGCCTCGGTGCCGGGGAACGGCACGTAAAGCACCGCGCCGATCGACAGAGGCGACTGGTTCTCGGCCAGGAACTGCTTGATGTGCGGCGTCAGGTCGTGCGCGGTCGAGACGTCGATCGCCGGGATCAGCTCCACCTTGGTCGCCGGGCCGAGCTCCGACGGCTCGATCTCGACCATCTCGTTGAGGTGCGCCTTCAGGGCCTGGCGCATGAACCGGTCCATCCGCACGACCGCATGGCCGTGGTCGGTGTCGACCTGCGGCCCGGCGCCGACGCGGGCGATCAGGCTGCGCCCGCGCTCCGTCGCGACGCGGACGAAGTCGCCCGCGTGCAGCCCGTGGCGGTGCAGCATTTCCTCGTCGAGCGTGACGATCAGCTTCGCGCTGGCGCCGAACTCGTTGACCAGATGGTCGACGCTGGCGGCGAAGCGCACCCGCGGATGGTGGTGATCGTGATGATGGTGATCGTGGTCGTGGTCGTGGGAGTCATGCGGCATGAGACGGGACACTCAATTCGTTGGACGGGCGGCGCGGCGCCGGTGGGGGACAAGGCTGGGGTCGGGCGCGGGCGGATTAGCCGCCGCCCGACGCTTCCATCTGGCGATACTCGGGCGAGACTTCGGTCTGGGTGATCTCGGAGGCGAGATACTCGCGCATCGGCTGGTGGATGAAGGCCATCCACAAAGCGGGCGTGCCGGGCTGCGCGTTGAAATGCTGGTGCTCGACGCCCTTGGGGCGGAGCGGCAGGAGCAGCAGGTCGCCCTTCGCCCAGTCGATGCGCTCGCCATCGACGACGGAATAGCCCTTGCCGTCGATCACGTAGATGATCAGCCCGCCCTGGTGGCGGTGCTTGCCGGAATGGGTGCGCACCTCGTGGGTGAACACGATCCAGTCCTGCAGCGGCGTGTCGGTGATCGTCGGGTCGAGATAGAAGCGGAGCCGCCCCTGGCGCGACAGCTCCTGCGGACAATCGGCGAACTTGGCGACGATGCGACCCTTCATCTGCCGCTCGGCGAAGGCGCGGTCGTTCTGGAGCGCCGCCTCATAGGCGTTCATCGCGGGCCGTTCGCGCTCGCGCAGCCGTGTCCGCTCCACCTCCGCCATGTGTCCTCCGGAAAGACTCTGCGCCGGTCCCGCGCGACCGTTGCGCGATCTTATCCCGTCGCAAGAAACGGTCAAGGATGGCGCGCCGTTTACTCAATAGGAAATGTCGATTCGCGTGTTGACGCCCGGAAAACGGCTGTATCATTGTTTTCGTGCGCGCGTCTTGTTCGCGGACAGGTCGCAAGCTGAGCAGGGAACAGCAGACATGGCGGAAATTCTCGGGCTGGGACTGAGCCACTATCCGGGGCCGAGCGTGCCCGTGGAATACTGGGCGAGCATGCTCGAAAAGAATGTCGAGATCGGCCGCGTCACGCCCGAGCTGTTCGCCGACAAGTCGCGCTGGCCCGCGCCGATGCTGGCGGAGTACGGCAACGACCAGGGGCTTGCCGCCGCCAAGCGGCACCGCGCCCGGCTCCTCGACGGCTACGCCAGGCTGCGCGCGGAGCTCGATGCGTTCCGGCCCGAAATCGTGCTGATCTGGGGCGACGACCAGTACGAGAATTTCAAGCGCGAATGCGTGCCCGCCTTCTGCGTCGGGGTGCTCGACCAGGCGGTCGGCAAGCCGTTCGCGGGGTCGATGGGCCCGTTCAAGACGCGCAACAACGCCTGGGGCTTGCCGCCCGACACCGAGATTCGCGTGCGCTGCCATTCCAAGGCGGCGACCGCGCTGACCGAGGCGCTGATGGACGAGGGGTTCGACCTCGCCTATCTGCTGGAGACGCGCCACACGGCCGGGCTCGCGCATTCGTTCAACAACACGGTCCTCTATCTCGACTACGAGCGGAAGGGGTTCGACTACCCGATCGTCCCGTTCCACGTGAATTGCTACGGCCGCCAGCTCATGAAGATCGGCGCCGGCGCGCATGGCGAGGGGCTGGACATCGTGTCGCCGCCGTCGCCGAGCCCGCACCGCTGCTTCGAGATCGGCCGGGCGATCGCGCGGTTCTTCGCGAAAAGCCCGTGGCGGGTTGCGCTGGTCGCGTCGTCGAGCTGGTCGCACGGCTCGCTCACCGCCAAGCATGGCCGGCTCTATCCGGACCTCGAAGCCGACCGTAAGCGCTACGAAGACCTCAAGGGCGGCGGCTTCACGCGCTGGGGCGAGCTCTCCCGCGACGAGATCGACGATGCCGGCCAGGCCGAGATCCTCAACTGGATCTGCCTCGCCGGCGCGATGACCGAGCTCGGCCGCAGGATCGAGGTGGTCGACTACGTCGAGACCTACGTCTTCAACTCCTCGAAATGCTTTGCCGTCGCCCGTCCCGACGGCGCCGCGCCGCAACGCGCGGCGCATGCCGATGCGGCTCCGGCACCGGCAGCCGAGTAGCTGACCGAAGCGCATCTGGTGAATGGGACGGTCCGTCTGCGCTGGCGCGCTTTGCGCCGGACGCGGCTGAGCGGATTTGTGCTCGTCGTGGCGCTGCTGCTGTTGTGGCAGGCGAGCGTCGCCTGGCACTGGGTCGTCAGCGACAACTGGCCGTCCGTCACCGCCATCGCCGTCTCGTTCTGGCGCGGCATCGCCGACGGGGAGCTGGTCGGGGCGGTCTGGTCGACCCTGTGGCGGATGGCGCGCGGCTACGCCGTCGGCTGCGTCCTCGGGGTGACGCTTGGCGTGGCGCTGGCGAGCTGGCGCCCGGCGCGGCTCTCGCTGCAGCCGCTGATCGAGCTGCTGCGCCCGATCCCGGCGCCCGCGATCATCCCGCCGCTGATGTTCCTGCTCGGCGTGGACGACGGGCTCAAGATCTTCGTCGTCGCCTTCGCCACGTTCTTCCCGGTACTGATCAACACCATGGCCGGCGTCGTCTCGGTCGACCGGGTGTACCGCCAGGTGGCGCGCACGTTCGGCGTCAGCGGCCGCGCGACGCTGTGGCGTGTGGTTCTGCCCGCGTCGCTGCCGCATATCCTGGCCGGCATGCGCATCTCGCTCGCGCTCGCGCTCGTCGTCACGGTGGTGGTCGAGCTGGTCGCCGGATCGCAGGGCGTCGGCTACTACGTTGCCTCCATGCAGTACGCCGCCCGGGCCGACGACATGTACGCCGCGGTGGTCCTGCTCACCGCCGCGGGCTATGCGCTCAACCGCGGCTTCGTCGCGATCGAGGGGCGGATCATCCACTGGTCGCGGCTGCGGGAGACCGCCGGGGCCGAGCCATGACGCCCGCGGCCGTTCCGCTGCGCATCGAGGGGGTGGCGCAAGAGCTTTGCCGGACGGGGCGGGGCCGTCGAGGCCCTGCGCGCGGTCGACCTCGAGGTCGCTGCCGGCGAGTTCGTCGCTATCGTCGGGCCGTCCGGCTGCGGCAAGTCGACGCTCCTGCAGATCGTCGCGGGGCTGATGCCGGCGACCGCCGGGCGCGTCATGATCGGCAACGCGCCGGTCGCGGGCCCGCCGCGCCAGCTCGTCTATCTGTTCCAGCAATATTCCAAGTCGCTGTTTCCGTGGCTGACGGTCGAGAAGAACGTGATGTTCGCCTTCCGCCACCGCATGCCGATGTCCGCCAAGGCGGCGCGCGCGCGCTGCCGGGAATATCTGGCGATGGTCGGGCTCGCGGAGTTTTCCGGCCATTACCCGTGGCAGCTATCCGGCGGCATGCAGCAGCGCGTCGCCATCGCGCGCGCGCTAGCGGCCGAGCCGCGCGCCCTGCTGCTCGACGAGCCGTTCTCGTCGGTCGACGCGCTCACGCGCATGGATTTGCATGCGCTGATCCTCGATCTCTGGACGCAGCGCGGCTTCACCGTGGTGCTGGTCACGCACGACGTGGACGAAGCCGTGCTGCTCGCCGACCGCGTCGCGGTGCTGACCCAGCGCCCGGCCACCGTGTCCGAGACGATCGAGACCGGGATCGAGCGCCCGCGCGATCCGGTGGCGACCAAGGAAGACCCGCGTTTCCTGCAGATCCGCCACCATCTGCTCGACAGGCTGCTGGCGAGGCCGGCATGACGCGCACGCTCGGCCGCAGGCTCCTGGAGCTCCTCCCCGGCATCGCGGTCATCGCGCTCTGCCTGGCGGCGGTGGAGGTCGCGTCGCGGACGGGGCTGGTCAAGACCGCGATCGTGCCGCCGCCGTCGGAGGTGGCGGTCGTGCTGTGGCATCTGCTGGCGGCGGGCGAGGTGCTGGCGCCGCTCGCAGACACCCTCTCCATCCTGTTCCTCGCCTACGCAATGGCCTCGGCTCTCGGCGTCGCGCTCGGCATCGCGATGGGCTATTTCCGCCCGGTTTACGGACTGCTGGAGCCGCTGGCGGAAATCCTGCGCACCGTGCCGAAGCCGGTTCTGCTGCCGCCCCTGATGCTGTTCCTCGGCCTCGGCGCGCCGATGAAGCTGTTCATCGTCGCGCTGGCGGCGTTCTTTCCGGTCCTGATCAACACGATGCAGGCGGTGCGCGCCGTCGATCCCACGCTGATCGATACCGCGCGCACGTTCGGCCACGGCACGCCCGCCATCCTGGCGCGGGTGGTCCTGCCCGCTTCGGTGCCGATGATCCTCGCCGGCATGCGGGTGAGCCTCGGCATCGCCCTGGTGCTGGTGGTGCTGGCCGAGATGCTGGCCGGCACCGGCGGGCTCGGCCAGCTGATCATGGAGATGCAGCACGCCTTCAAGGTGCGCGAAACCTTCGCTTGGCTGGTGATTCTGGCGGTCGTAGGCTTCGCGCTGGCGATGCTGTTCGATTGGGTGGAGCGGCGCATCGCCTTCTGGAACGCGCCGCGCGAGCAATGAACGATCCCGGGAGGGAACGATGAACCGGAGTCCGCGCCGATGATCCTCGCGACCGCGCGCTGAGGCCCTGGCGATGGCGTCGCTCGGCTGGATCGGGATGGGGCGCATCGGCAGCCGGATGGCGATGCTGCTGATCGGCGCCGGCCATCGCGTGACGGTGCACGATCTGGACGCGGGCCGGTTGGCGCCGGCGCTGGCGGAGGGCGCGCGCGCCGCCGACTCTCCCGCCGCCGTCGTCGCCGACGCCGAGGCGGTGTTCCTCAGCGTCACCGACACCGACGCGGTGGAGCGGATCGCGTTCGGCCCGCGGGGCCTCGCCGAGGGGATCGGCGCCGGCGAGCTGGTCGTCGATCACACCACGATCGACCCCGGCCGCACACGCGACATCGCCGAACGTCTGCGCGCGCGCACCGGCGCGGGCTGGGTCGACGCGCCGGTGTCGGGCAGCCCCGGGGCGACGCTCGCGGTGTTCCTGGGCGGTGCGGCGGCGGACGTCGCGCGCGTGCAGTCCTGGGTCGCCGCCTATGCACGCCGCATGACCCATGTCGGTCCACAGGGGGCGGGGCAGGTCGCGAAGTCGTGCAACCAGGCCATCGTCTGCGCGACGCTCGCGGCGTGGGCCGAGGTGCTGGACTATGCCCGGAACCAGGGGCTCGACCCCGCGACCTTGATGGAGGCGGTCAAGGGCGGCGGGGCGGAATCCTCGGTCCGCCGCCATTTCCTGTCCGATCTGCTGGCGCGGCGCCTGCCGCCCGAGACCGTGCGCAACATGCTGAAGGACATCGAGATCGTCCGGCGAGCCGCCCGCGAGGCGGGGCTTCCCATGCCGTTGAACCGGGCGGTCGGCGAGGCCTACCGGCGCGCCTTCGCCGCCGAGGCCGGCGATGCGGCGCAGTCTTGAACGGCGCGCGGGCGCCGCGTACTCTCTGCCTCCAGTAACGGGAGGATGTCCATGGCGAACCGGTCGGAAGAGCTGAAAAAGCACAATTTCTGGGGCGAGCTGCTGCAGCTTCGCGACTCCCAGCGGGAGCGTATGAAGACCGCGGTGCAGGTGGTGCGCGGCGACGACCTGCCGCAGGAGGTCAACCGCCAGGGGCTGATGCGCTGGTACCTGCACCCCGGCATCAAGGACACCGTGCTCTCCACGCTGATGTTCTTCGAGCAGGAAATCCCGCCAGGCAGCCGGTCGGGCCGGCTCAAGTTCCAGGGCGGCCAGGTGATCTACATCCTGGAGGGCAAGGGCTACACGCTGATCGACGGGGTGAAGCACCCGTGGGAGGGCGGCGACGTGCTCAACCTGCCTTTGCGCAAGGAGGGCATCATCGTCCAGCACGTGAACAAATCGACGACGGACCCGGTCAAGTTCGTCGCATGCGAGCCGAACTTCTTCGAGTGCACCACGGTCGACCGCGGGTCCGGCTTCGAGCAGATGGAGGACGCGCCCGAGTTCCGGAAGTAGGCGGCGCCGCGCCGCGTTCGCCGGCGCGCCTGCCGACCGCGAGCGTTCATGCCGACGATCGACATCCACAACCACGTCGTCCCGGACGGGTTTCCGGTCGTCGACGCGAGTTGCGGCGGGGGCCGCTGGCCCGGCCTGGTGCACGACGGGCCGGACGAGGCGACGGTCGTGATCGCGGGCAAGCCGTTCCGCCGGTTCGACAGCCGGAGCTGGGACGGCGCCCGGCGCGCCAGCGACATGGAGGCGGAGCGCGTCGACCTCCAGGTCCTGTCGCCGCTGCCCGAGCTGCTGTCCTACTGGTTCGACCCGGCGGACGGGCTCGCCATGGCGCGGCACATGAACCGGGCGATCGCCGAGATGGTGCATGCCGCGCCGGACCGCTTCCTGGGGCTCGGCATGGTGCCGCTGCAGGATCCCGACCTCGCGGCGCGGGAGCTGGCATCGCTGCGCGACGATCTCGGCCTCGTCGGCATCGAGATCGGCAGCAACGTCAATGGCAAGGTGCCGGGCGACCCGCTGTTCGAGCCGTTCTTCGCCGAAATCGAGCGGCTCGGCCTCGCCGTGTTCGTCCACGCCTTCCATCCCGCCGCGGCCGACCGGCTGGTCGGGCCGCCGATGGTGCAGGCGCTGGTCGGCTTTCCGACTGATGTCGGGCTCGCCGCCGCCTCGGTCATCACCGGCGGGCTGATCGAGCGCCACCCGGACCTGCGCATTGCCTTCAGCCACGGCGGCGGTACATTGGCGGCGATCCTGCCGCGGCTCGATCACGGGGCGACGGCGCACGGCATGCTGAAGGGGCTCGCGCTCTCGCCCCTCGAGGCCGCGCGCAAACTCTATTACGACACGCTGGTGTTCGACCCGGAGTTCCTGCGTCACCTGATCGCCCGGTTCGGCGCGAGCCAGCTCATGGTGGGGACCGACTACCCGGCGACCTTGCGCCAGCCCAACCCGCGCGCCTTCCTGGAGGCGCTGGCGTTGCCGCCGGAACAGCTCGACGCGATCACCGGCGGCACTGCGCGCCGGTTCCTGGGGCTCGGGTCCTGACCGCGCCGGCCGCACGAAAAGGGGACCACGCGTGACGACCCAGACGCGAAGCGAGGTGACGGCGGTCGAGCTTGGCGCGCCGCCGATGGCCGAGGCGCTTTCGACCGACCGCGCGCTCGGCATCCTCCTCGTCGCGGTGGTGGCGCTGTTCACGCTGGTGCCCGTGCTCTACGTGCTGGTGCAGAGCTTCAACGTCGCCGCGGACGGCGAGCCGTTCCGCCTGGGGCTCGCGAACTGGGTGGAGACCTTCACCAACGTCAAGACGCTCGACGCGATCGGATACTCGATCCTGCTCGCGATCCGCGTTCCGATCGCCATCGCCATAGCCTTCGTCATCGCCTGGCTGCTGATCCGCGTGCAGGTGCCCGGCCACAAGTTCATCGAGTACACGCTGTGGTTCGGGTTCTTCCTGCCCGTCCTGCCGATCACGATGGGCTGGATCCTGCTGCTCGATCCGCATTACGGGATGATCAACAAGCTGCTTGAAGGCCTGCCCTTCATCCACGGGCCGGTGTTCTCGCTCTATTCGGTGCCCGGCATCGTCTGGGTCCATCTCAGCCTGACCACCGTCCCGGTGATGGTCATCCTGCTGACGCCGGCGCTGCGCCAGATGGACGCGGCGGTGGAGGAGGCGGCCGACATGTCCGGCTCGCGCATCCTCACCACGCTGCGGCGCATCACGGTGCCGCTGATCGCGCCGGCGATCCTGACCGCGTTCATCTTCGGGTTCATCCGCAGCCTCGAGGTGTTCGAGGTCGAGCAGCTTCTCGGCACGCCGGTCGGCATCCAGGTCTATGCCACGCGCATCTTCGACCTGGTGACGTGGGACCCGCCGTTCTATCCGCAGGCGATGGCGCTCAGCGCCCTGTTCCTCGGAATCCTGCTAACCATCGCGCTGGTCTACCAGCACTACGTGAAGCGCTTCCAGGGCCAGGCGACCATCACGGGCAAGGGCGTCCGGCTGCAGCCGCGCCTGCGCACGAAATGGGCCTACGTGGCCACCGGCGTCCTGTTCGTCTACGTCGGGATCAGCATCCTGCTGCCGCTGACGATCCTGATCCTCGGCTCGTTCAACCGCCTGTTCGGCTTCTTCTTCATGCCGCACCCGTGGACGGCCGCGCATTGGGCGCAGGTGTTCGCGAGCCCGTCCTTCGCCCAGGCGACGGCGAACTCGATCCTGCTCGGCTTGGCGGCGGGATTGCTGGGGACGCTCGTCTTCGCGCTGATCGCCTGGGTGCTGGTGCGCACCCAGATCTGGGGCCGGCAGGCGATCTCGCTGCTCACCTGGCTGCCGTGGGCGATCCCCGGCCTCGTGCTCGGCGTTACGCTGTCGAGCATCATGCTCAACGTGCCGGTCGTCTCGGCGCTTTACGGCACCATCGCGCCGCTTGTGATCGCGCTGATCGTCAAGGACATGCCGATCGGGGTGCAGATGATCCGCACCTCGCTCTACCAGGTGTCGGGCGAGCTCGAGGAATCGGCGCAGATGGCGGGCGCCGGCTTCGGGCGGATCTTCTTCCGCATCACCCTGCCGCTGATCGCGCCGATGTGCGTGGCGGTGTTCCTGTTGATGTTCATGTCGACGCTGCGCGACATCTCGACCGTCGTGCTGCTCGCCTCGCCCGACCTGCGGACGCTGTCGCTCCTGATGTTCCAGTTCGCGACCACCAGCCAGTTCGAGCAGGCCGCCGTGGTCGGCGTGATCATCGCGGTGATATCTCTCGTGTTCACGGCGATCGCCTTCCGCATCGGGATCAGGATGAATGTCGAAAGCTAGCGCGTCTTTCGATCAGACGGGTCCAGCCCGCTCCCCCGCCCGGCCACCCCTACCAGCATACTGTCGTTGGGTGGCCGGGCGGGGAGCGGGCCGGTGCGATTCCGCGTGAGCGGAAAAGGCTCTCCTCACCGAGGGGAGCCGTTGCGGTGCTGACGGTCCGCGGCCTGACGAAGGCGTACCGCAACGAGCGCGGCCAGCCGGTGCGCGCCGCCCAGGACGTGACGTTCGAGGTGCCCGAGGGCGAGATGTTCACGCTGCTCGGCCCGTCCGGCTGCGGCAAGACCACGACCCTGCGCTCGATCGCCGGGCTGGAGCGGCCGGGCGCCGGCGAGATCGTCGCCGACGGCCGCACGGTGTTCTCGTCCGAACGCCGCATCTTCGTCGCGCCCAACAAGCGCGGCTTCGGCATGGTGTTCCAGTCCTACGCGATCTGGCCGCACATGACGGTGTTCGGCAACGTCGCCTTCGCGCTCGAGGTCGAGCGCGGCCATTCGCGGGCGAAAATCCGCGACCGCGTGATGGAGGTGCTGCGCGTCGTGGCGCTCGACGAGCTTGCCACCCGCAAGGCGACGCGGCTGAGCGGCGGCCAGCAGCAGCGGCTCGCGCTGGCGCGGGCGCTTGTGAAGGAGCCCAGGCTGCTGCTTCTGGACGAGCCGCTGAGCAACCTCGACGCCAAGCTGCGCGAGCGCATGCGCTTCGAGCTCAAGCGCCTGCAGCGCGAGCTGGGGATCACCACGATCTACGTCACGCACGACCAGAACGAGGCGCTGGCGATCTCGCACCAGGTTGCGGTGATGAACGAGGGACGGATCGTGCAGATCGGCCGGCCGCGCGACATCTACGCCCGGCCGCAAAGCCGCTTCGTCGCCGATTTCGTAGGCACCACCAACTTCATCGACGCGACCGTCGCAGAGCCGGTCGGGAACGACGGGCATTATCGGGTGGCGACGTCCTGCGGCGCGCTGGTCGTCCGCTCGACCGAGCCGCTGCGGCGCGGCGCGGCCGCGACTTTCTCGATCCGGCCGGAAAACATCCGTGTTGCCACCGCGGCCTCGCCCGACGCGCCGAACGTCTGGCAGGGCGTCGTGGAGAACCGCGCCTATCTCGGCGATTTCCAGGATCTGCAGGTCAAGGTCGGGCCGGCCGTGCTGCAGGCGCGCGTCCACCCGTCGCTCGAGCTGGAGGCGGGCGCGCGCGTGTTCCTCGAGATCGACGCCGTCCACTGCACGCCGGTGGCCGACGAGGGCGCGGCGGCGGGAACGGCGTAGGCCGAAGTGGCGGGGCCAGGACGACCCCGCCCGTCGATGATCCCTCGACCGCCTCGCCTACTTCGCCGCCGCGTCCATCTTGGGCAGGAACTTCTCGGTGAACAGCTCCGAGTCGGCGGGCTCCGTCTTCAGCCGCTTGAGCTCCACCCAGCTCTGCTTGAGCAGCGCGACCGCCTTGGGATCGAACTTGCCGGTGCGCGAGAATTCCGGGAATTCCTCGTCGTAGATGCGCGAGATCAGTCTGGGCGGCAGGTTCAGCACCTTGGCCGATATCTCGACCGCCTTGTCCTTGTGCTTCGCCATGTAGTCGACGGTATCGAACCACGCGGCGACGAACCGCCGGACCGCATCCGGGTCGTTCTTCACCACATCCTTGCGCGCATAGATCACGTGGGTGATGAAATTCGGCACGAGCTTCGAGAAGTTGTAGAGCTCCTTGATCTTCTTCCTTTCGTTGAGCGCGATGGTCGTCTCGGTCGCGATCACCCCGGCGTTGACGCCGCCAGTCTCCACCGCGGAGACGCTGGCGGTCGGCGAGCCGAGCGGCACCGGCGTGATGCCGGTCGGCCCCCAGCCCATGTGAACGGAGAGCCGACGGGTGAGCCAGTCGGTGAGCGAGCCGGGCGTGGTGACCGCCACCTTGCCGCCCTTGAGGTCGGCGAGCGTCTGCATCGAATCGTACTTGACCGCGATGCCGAGGTTGCGCGGCGCGCCGTAATAGGCCGCAACGCCCATCCCGCCGCCGCCCTTGGCGTTGAACGCCATGCCGGGGCCGGAGGCGAGGCCGAAATCGATGTCCTTGGTGAGCAGCGCCTGCTGCAGCTTGGCGTCGCCCCCGAACGCGACGATCTTCACGTTGTCGAAGCCGTGCTTCTTCAGGATGCCGACCTGCTTGGCGATGTCGATCGGCGTGAATGTCCAGGCGGTCGGTACCGCCTTGCCCACCGTGATGGAATTGGCCGCCCGCCCGAGGGTCGGGACGCCAAGCGAGGCGACAATTGCGACCGCCGCCGCGGCCGCAAGACGCAGGCTCAAGCTCATCCGTGTCATTCAACGCCTCCCATGATTGCGTTTTCGATCCATTGTAGAGGGATCGCGAACGGTTTGTGAATGGTCCCTTGCAGCGGCGTCTAGGGCTTGAGGCGCGACGGGGCGTCGGCGGGCGGGACGGCGCCCACCACATTGGCCATCATCCCTGTCGTGCAGAAATGGCCGATCGTAGCGACCACTTCCACCAGGCGCTTGGTGCCGAGGGCGGCGACCGCCGCATCGAACCCGGCGTCCGACAACGTGCCGGTGTCCAAAAGCTCGCGGGTCGCATCGTGCACCGCGGCGTCGGCGGCGTCGGCGAAATCGGGCCGTCGTCCGTCGTTGATCGCCTCGACCGCTGCGGGCGCGAGCCCGGCGGCCAGCGCCGTGCGCGCCTGGGCGCTCCACGGATAGGGCGATTGCCAATGGCGCACGGTCAGGAGCGACACGATGCGCACCTGCGCCGGCGTCAGCGCGCAATCGAGCAGGTGCGCGCTCGATTCGTTGTGGAGCCGCCAGACCTCGGCCGAGTAGGCGTAGCCGATCGCCGGCCCGACGCCGGCCCGGCCGCCCTTCGCCACGATGCGGTCGTGCACGGCGCGTTGCTCGGCGTCCATCTTGTCGGGGCTCAGCGGCGGTATGCGGGTCATGCGTTCGCTCCCTCGTGCGCGCGGCATCCGTCGAGCCCGGACCTCAGCGCGGCGGCGTCCAGCCTGCGGCCGATGAAGACCAGGCGCGACGTTCGCGCCTCCGTTCCCCACCGTCCGGCGTAATCGCCTTCCAGCATCATGTTGACCGCCTGCACCACCAGCTTCCGGTCCTCGCCCGCGATGGAGAGGACGCCCTTGGTGCGCAGTATGTCGGCGCCCCGGCGGGCGAGCAGCTCGGTGAGCCAGCCTTCCAGCCGCGCGGCGTCGAGCGGCGCGTCGCAGGTGAGCGAGACGCTGGCGATCCCCGCGGCTTCGAGATGGTCGTGATCGTGCGTCGCGGTGTCCGGGGGAAGCTGCGCCTCGATGCGGTCGAGATCGAACCCGTGCCGGTCGAGCACCGCATCGGCGGGAAGGTCGGACCGGTTGGTCCGCGAGAGGATCGCGAACGGGTTGAGCGCGCGCAGAAGCGTCTCGATGTCGAGGAGCGGCGCCGCCGCGTCGTCGATCTTGTTCAGCACGATATGGTCGCTGAACGCGATCTGATCGGCCACGTCATGGCCGTCGGCGAACTGGTCGAGGATGCGCATCGCATCGACGACGCACACCACCGAATCCAGCCGGCACTGCGCGCCGATCACCTGGTCGATCACCAGCGTCTGGATGACGGGGCTCGGGTTGGCCAGTCCGGTCGTCTCGACGATGATCCCGTCATAACGCCGCGTAGCTCCGAGCAGGGCGCGCAGCTCGCGGATCAGGTCGCCGCGCACGACGCAGCAGAGGCAGCCGCTGTTGAGCTGGATCAGCTCTTCGCCGCCGGTCCCGACCAGCATCCCGTCGATGCCGATGTCGCCGAACTCGTTGACGATCAGCGCGTAACGCCGGTCCGGTCGGTCCGACAAAATCCTGTTGAGCAGCGTTGTCTTTCCCGCACCGAGAAATCCCGTGATGACCGTCACGGGAACGCGCGGATCGGGAGCGTCGCCGCGCCCGGTCACCGGTTCATTTCCAGGGCATCAGCGAGACGTGGATGACCTCGCCGCTGGCGCCGACCGCGTTGATCGCGTCGTGCGTGTCCTTCAACCCGAAGCGGTGCGTGGTGATCAGCTCGAGCGGGAAGCGCTTGGAGTTGAGCTGCTTCAGCGCGAGCTCGCAGCTTTCGTAGTTGTGGCCGCGCGCCGATTTCACGGTGACGTACTTGTTGCCGATCTTGCCGAGCGGAAAGTTGGGGAAGTCCTGCACGTCCTCGCCCTGGATCAGCAAGGTTCCGCCCTTGCGTTTCAGCGCCTCGATGCCGAGCAGCACCGGCACCGTGCCGGCGCCCGCGGTGCAGTCGAGCGAGACGTCGACGCCCTTGCCCGCCGTGATCTCCATGATGCGCGCGAGGGGATCTTCCTCCTCCACGTCGATTGCGTAGTCGGCGCCGAGCCGCTTGGCGACGTCGAGCCGCTTCCGGTCCTTGTTCGTGCCGGTGATGACGATCAGCGACGCGCCGGCCTGCTTGCACGAAATCACCTGGCTCAGCCCCTGCTGACCCGGGCCCTGGATCAGCACGTGGCTGTCATAGCCCACCTTGCATTCGAACAGCGCCCATTGGATGCCGTTGGCCATCGGCGTGACCACACCGGCGAGCTCCGGCGAAAGGCCATCGGGCACCTTGTGGATGATGGAGTTCCACGGCAGGTACATGTAGTGGGCGAACCCGCCGAACAGATGCGGCGCGCGCTCGGCCAGCGTGTAGCCGAACCGCAGCCCCTCGGGATATTTGCGCCAGTCGGTGTACATGCACAGCCGGTATTCGCCCTTGTGGCACCACTCGCAGTTCATGCAGCCGACGTAATGTTCGACGAACACCAGGTCGCCTTCCTTCAGCCCGCGCCGCTCGCGGAAGGTCTTTCCGGCCTTGGCGATATAGCCGATGTTCTCGTGTCCCATGATGACGGGCCCCGGGAAGGGCGGCTTGGAATAGAACTTCACGTCGGTGCCGCAGATGCCGGCGACCTCCACCTTCAGGAGGGCGGCCTCGTCCGGAATGTCCGGCATGTCGTATTCGCGAAACTCGGTGGTCTGCGGGGCCGTGCGCACCGCCGCCAGCACCTTTTCGGCCATTCGGTCTCTCCTGATGCGGTTGACCAAGCAGTAGCAAAGCGCCAATGTCCCCGCAAGCACGGCCATCCGGCCGGAAAGGGCGTCGGCGATCTGGCAGTTCGATGTTCACACGTTTCGCGACCGCATACGACACGCTCGCGGACATTTCCCGGGTCGAGTGCCTGGTCCGGGACCGGTTCGGCGTCGGCCCTTCCGAGCTTGTCCTGGTGTCGCAGGATCGCGCGACAAAACCGGGCTATCCGCCGCTCGAAACGAACGTCGCTTTCTGGAAGGGCGAGAAGAGATACCGGCTGAAGATCTTTTCGCCGGTTGCCGACGTGACGGATGCCGACCTGCCGGTCGGCTGGTTGCTGCCCGCGCTCGAGGACAACGGCGACGCCGGCTGCTGCTGACATCAACCAAGAAAGTCTCGGAGCCATGATCAAGACCAAGCTGAAGGCGGTTTCCCGGACGCAAAACAACAACCGGGCCGTGAAGGAGGGACGCATCGCGCTTCCCGATTTCGATCTCGAGTTCGAGGAGGTGCCGGTCCTGGTGAATGCGTTCCGCCGCATGGTGCGCGAACTCGCCTACGACGTGTGCGAGATGGCGCTGACCACCTATGTCTGCGCCAAGGCGCACGGGGTGAGGATCACCGCTTTGCCGATCTTCCTCGTGCGCGATTTCCATCACGACGCGATCCTGCATCACGTGCCGTCGGGCCTCAAATCGCCGGCGGAGCTTGCGGGCAAGCGGGTCGGGCGTCAACCGCGGCTATACCGTGACGACCGGCGTCTGGGCGCGCTCGATCATCCAGGACGAGTACGGCGTCGATTTGTCCACGATCACCTGGGCGCCGTCGGGCGACGAGCACGTGGCGGAATATCGTGCGCCGGCGAACGTGGTCCCGCTCGAGGACGGCGATCTGGAAGGGCGGCTCTCGTCGGGAAAGCTGGTCGCCGCCGTCGGGTTGAAGATGGACCATCCCGATGTCGCGACGATGATCCCCGATCCCTTCGCCGCGGGCGTCGCCGCGCTGAAGAGCCGCGGGCTCTATCCGATCAACCATCTCGTCGTAGTGCGCGACGACGTCCTGAAGGAAGCGCCCGACGTGGCGGTGCAGTTGTTCGATGCGTTCGCCGCGTCCAAGAAGCAGTATGTCGAGGCGCTGAAAGCCGGCCGGATTGCCAAGCCGGACCGGGTGGACAAGGTGCATCTCGCCGCGCTGGAGGTCATGGACGATCCGCTGCCCTACGGGGTCGAGCCCAACCGCGACACGCTGGAGCGGCTCGTCGCCCACGCCGTGACGCAGAAGATCATCCCACAGCGGATGGCGATCGAGGATCTGTTCGCCAAGCCGGTCCTCGACGCGGTCGGATAAGGTCGCCGTTCACCCGGCCACTTCGCCGGTGACGCGGGCGAGGAGCGCGTCCGGATCGTCGGGCAGCCGGTCGCCGCGCCAGGCGATATGCTGGTCGGGCCGGATCAGGGCAAGGTCGGCGCCATAAGCCTCGCGCGCGTCCGGCCCCGGCACGTCGAACATCGTGAACGGGATGCGGCGCCTCTGCGCCGCTTCGGCGAGTGGCGCCCCGTCGGGCGCACCGGGGCGCAACCGCAGCAGGGTGAAGCCCGGCCCGAACCGGTCGAACAGCGAGGCATGGCCGGGCAGGAACAGATGCGGCGCCCGCCCGCCGGGGCACGCGCTCGGCGTATAGACGATGTGGTCGTCGGGCGGCGGCGCGGTGCCGTCGGAGACGACGATGGGTGAGCCGTCGTAGCGCGCGCCGAGCTGAATGCCGAGCGACGCGAACTCCTCGCCCAGCGAGGCGCAGACGGCGCCCGCCTCGGCCCGCGCCGCGGCGCCCTGGGGGCTGTCATCGTAGAGCGCGGGCGGCGCCGGCACGTCGGCGAGGCGAAGCGAGAAAAGCTTGGCCATGCCGGTGTTGCGGAAGGCGATGGCCTGCCGTTCGGTCGCGTAGCTCGCGAGCAGGGCCGGGCCGCCCCAGCCCTGGACCATCGCGGCGAGCTTCCATCCCAGGTTTGCGGCATCGTCGATGCCGGTGTTCATGCCGAACCCGCCGGTGGGTGTGAACAGATGCACCGCGTCGCCGGCGAGCCACACGCGGCCCCGGCCGAAGCTCTCGGCGACGAGCGCCTGGCCCGCCGTCCACGGCCAATGGGCGACGAATTCGAACGGCACGTCCTCGCCCACGGTGAGGCGGAACCGCTCGGCGATGAAGTCCGGGTCGGGCGGCTCGTCGACGCTCGCGATGCGGGTCGAGAACAGGAACTCGCCCTTGCCGTCGAGCGTGACGAGGTTGGTGCGTACCTCGGGGTTCACCGTCCAGTACTGCCAGCAGCGGCGGTCGAGGAGGCCGCGCTCGTAGAGCGCCGGCGCGCGCATGTGCGACGCGACGGTCGCGCCGCTGCCGTAGATCTGGTCGCGCGGCCGGTCGCCGAGATAGCCGATCCCGAGCCAGCGCCTGACGAAGCTGCGGCCGCCGTCGCACCCGACGAGGTAGGCGCAGTCCAGCCGCTCGGTCCGGCCCGACGCCACCTCCTCGATCGTCACCGCGAAGCCGTCCGCCGCCTCCGCGATGCCGACGCAGCGCCAGCCGTAGCGCGGCGTGACCGGCTTCAACGTCTGGATGTGGCGGAAGAGCTGCGCCTCGACATACATCTGGTTGGCGCGGAACAACGGCTCCGGGATCTGGTCGGTGGGCGCCGCGGCGTCGCGCGCGGCCATCTTCTCGCGCTCCGACGGCATGCGGTGGCGCGCCAGCTCCCAGCCGTTCAGCGTGGTGAAATAGCCGACGTCGGTGGGATGGTCGGGCGGCAGCCCGACCTTGCGGATGTCGGCCGCGATGCCGAGCCGCCGGTAGTGCTCCATCGTCCGGCAGTTGTGGGTATTGCCCTTGGGGTGCCAGCGCGAGCTCGGCTCGATGTTGACCACCACCGAGGGCACGCCGAACACCGCGAGGTTCATGGCCAGCACCATGCCGACCGGTCCCCCGCCGATGATGCCGACCGGCGCCGCAACCATGACGCAACCCCTCGAACGACGCGACGGCTAGGCTTCGCCCTCGAACCGGTGATAGCGGCAGAACTCCATCAGCGGCTCGTCGGTCATCGAGAACAGCACGGCGTCGCTCTCCGCGCGGTGGCTCGCCCAGTGCCAGCTCGGCACGACCAGCGTGTCGCCGCGCTTCCACGCGAACTCGGCGCCCTCGATCGTGGAGGCGCCGCTGCCGGCCATGACACTGAAGATCTGGTTGTGCGTCGCGCGGAAGGGCCGCGTGGCAAGCCCGCTCTCCCAGCGCTGCACGTAGAGCGCGGTCGTCGTCATCGCCGGCGCGTCGAGCCGGACGCGCACGCCGTAATAGCCCTCGGGATCGGAGGCCGCGCCGTCGAGCATGCGCTGCGTGTCGGTCCACGGGAAACGCATGGGCGAGGCGACGGGCGTCGACTTCACGGGCTCGAACCCGCCCGGATAGTCGTCGAAATGCATCCCGTCCACGAGGACCGCGAGCGGCACGTCGAGCCCGTCGAACCAGTAGGCCGGCGCGTCGCCGTCGTGGCCGTGGCCATGCCAGCACCAGCCCGGCGTCAGCACGACGTCGCCGGTTTCCATCAGCGTCTTTTCGCCGTCGACGACCGAATAGGCGCCCTTGGCGTCGATGATGACGCGCAGCGCGTGCGCGGCGTGGCGGTGGGTGCGCGCCTTCTCGCCGGGCAGGATGAGCTGGTAGGCGCAGACCAGCGTCTTCGACGGGAACGACCCGTTCGGGTTCCGCATCACCAGGTTGCGCCGCTCGGCGAGCTCGGTGTTGATCAGCCGGCCGGCCGCGTCCATCGCTGCCTTCGCCACGTCGTAGGACCAGTGCGCCGGCTTGAACGGGCCCTTGGCCACGCCGCGGTTCCCGTTGCCCTCCACCCATCCCGGCACGAAATCCAGCCGGTCGAGCGTGCCATAGAGCCCTTCGAGCGTCGGCACCGCGCGAATGTCCCCGAGGCTCATTGCATCCGTGGTCATGGCCGTTTCCTCGCCGATCCTGCGTCGCCCCGATCATACGGCGGCCGCTGCCGAGCGTCCATGCCGGCCCGTGTGCTTGCCGGCGTCGGGATTTCGCGCGTCTTGTCGCTGCGGCAATCGCGCATTTGAAACGCCGATCACAGGTGCTAATTTCGGTATTGAAGATGCCTATTTGGAGCGCAATGGAGACCGGCACGTTTCGGCGCGAAGGCGGTCGCGAATGCTGACCGCAGACGAGCGCGCACGCATCGGGCGGGCCCTGCTGGACGATTTGCCCGACGCCGTGATCTACGCCGCGTGCGACGGCACGATCCGGCACTGGAACGCGGGCGCCGCCCAAATCTTCGGCTTTGCAGCCGACGAGACGGTGGGGCGCTCGCTGGACATCATCATCCCGCCCAGGCTGCGCGACCGGCACTGGGCCGGCTTCCGCCGCGTGATGGAGACGGGGGAGTCGCACTACGGGCCGGCCGACCTGCTCTCCGTTCCGGCCCAGACGAAATCCGGCGCGTCCGTGTCGATCCAGTTCACCGTCGCGCTCGTCCGCGACGGGGACGGCGCGCCCGCGGGCTTCGTCGCCGTGCTCCGCGACGTGACGCGCGACTATCTCGAGCTCAAGCGGTTGCGTTCCCGCGAATCGTCCGGTCAGTAGGGTCGCTTGGCGGGCATCGAGCGTGGCATGCGCGGACGTCGTCGCGTTCCGTTATAATAGTCGCGCGCCCGCGGGGCGCTCCGAAACGAGGGAGTGGACGGCCATGGCGGAGAAGAAGGTTCCCTACGAGTTCGACGGGCGGAAGTTCGAAGGGGTCATCGTCTACGACGAGAGCGTCTCGGCCAAGCGGCCGGCGATCCTCATGCAGCCCGACTGGCTGGGCGTCTGCCGCCATTCGATCGACATGGCGCACGAGGTGGCCGGCAAGGACTACGTCGTCATGGTCGCCGACATGTTCGGCGCCGGCTATGGCGAGAAGGAGAAGTCGTTCGACGAGCTGATGAAGATCTCGCGCGGCGTGCGCAACGATCTCAAGTTCCTGCTCGGCTGCGGCGCGAAGGCTTACGAGGCGCTGTTCGCAGAGGCACAGAAGCTCGGCGTCGTCGATCCGGCCAGGAAGGGCGCCATCGGCTACTGCATCGGCGGCGGGTTCGCGCTCGAGCAGGCGCGCGCCGGTGCCGACTTCAAGGGCACGGTGGTGTTCCACGTGACCGCCCCCAACCCCGTCGACGCGAACGCCAGGCCCAACATCAAGGGGCGCGTGCTCGCGCTGCACGGCTCGGCCGACCCGGTGACGCCGAAGCCGCAGATGGACGCGCTGGAGGCCGAGATGACCGAAGCCAAGATCGACTGGCAGGTCATGATGTTCGGCCACGCGGTCCACTCGTTCTGCGACGTAGGCGCGAACAACCCGTCGCAACGCTACGACGAGAAGCTCGCCAAGCAGTCCTACCGGATGATGCGCGACTTCTTCGCCCACACGTTCTGAGCGGCCGGGCGCGGAGGACCGCCGCGCGGCGGCCTAATCGAGGGCGAGCGGTTTGCCCGCGAGGTCCTCCGCACGCTCGACGGCGATCAGCACGGCATAGCCTTTCTTTTCCGGGTCCTGGTTCTTCTCGGGCTGGATCAGGCGGCGCCACACCTCGTCATAGACCGGGCCCGATTTGTGCACGCCCTCCACCGTGCCGTAGAAGCGCGCGATGCCGCCGACCGGCAGCAATTTCGCCTCGCGAAGCTGGGGCGAGCGGAAGAAGATCGTGACCTTCGTGCCTTCCGCGAGCGTGGCGTTGGTCGTGCCGCGGCCGCGCTCCCACAAAGCGAAATGCGTGTCGTCGTAGACCATCGTCGAGCCGCGGATGCCGATCTGGGCGAATCCGTCGGGCTGGACGGTGCCGATCAGGGGCGTGTTGGCCGGAAACGCTGTGGCGATCGCTTCGTGCAGGGCTTTCGGGATGCGGGCCATGGTCGGATGTCCTTTGTCGCGGCCACTGGATCGGGCCGATTGCACCCAGCATATCAGCGCGCGGTGTCCGCAGTCAGCAGCGGCGCCAGGGTGGCGGCCAGCGCCTTCAGCGCCTGGCCGATCTCGGCGAGCTTCGCCGGCACGAAGACCTGACTGATGCCGCCCGCGCTGAGCGACAGCAGGACCGCGCCGTCCGGCGACCGCACGGGAACGGCGACGCTGTTCACGTGGGCGTGCAGCGAGCCGATGTTGACGATATAGCCGGTCGCATCGAAGCCATGCAGCGCCTCCATAAGGCGCGGCTCGATCTTCGCCCAGTCGCCGCGCCGCGCGGCGCGCAGCTCCGCCATCAGCCGCTTCCGCTCCGCCGGGCCCAGCCCGGCGATGTAGGCCCAGCCGGTCGCGGAGGTGGCAAGCGGCACGCGCGAGCCCACCCGCAGATCGGCCAGCACGATCGCCGCGCCCTGGCAGCGCTGCAAATAGATCATGTCGAGCCCGTCGCGCGCGCCGAGCGACACGGCCCCCTCGTGCGCGTGCGCGATCGCCTGCATATGGGGCAGGGCGAGTTCGGCCACGGGCTGGGCCGCGAGCACGGCCTGGCCGAGCCCGAGCAGCGGGATGCCCGGCCGCATCGTCGGCCGGCCCGGCACCGCGACGAGGTAGCCGAGGTCGAGCAGCGTATGGCACAGGCGCCAGACGGTCGGCTGCGGCAGGCCGGTCACGCGCGCGATCTGGCTGGTGCCCAGTTCGGGCGTGGCCGGCGTGAAACAGCGCAGCACCTCGAGCCCGCGGGCGAGGGCGGTGACGAACAGGCGGTCCGGGTCGTCGTGCCGTTCGGCGCGCCCGGCCATCGGCGTTGCCACCTAGCCCGACGCGCCGCGCACCCGGTCGACCAGCGCCGCCGCGTCGCCGGGCAGGGCGTCGCCGCGCCAGGCGACGAACCCGTCGGGCCGCACCAGCACCAGGCGCCGTTCATAGGCGCGCCGCGCCTCATCGTGGGCGAGGTCGATGACCGCGAGCGGCACGCCGCGGGCGCGCGCGGCCGCTTCGAGGGCGGCGGTGGCGGCGCCAGGATCGAACCGCAGCAGGGCGAAGCCCCGCCCGAACAGATCGAGGGTCGACTTGCCCGGCGCGAGCCAGACGTGCGGCGCGCGCGAGCCCGGCCGCGCCGTCTGGGTGTATTCCATCGGCGGGTCGTTCGGCGGCGCCGTTCCGTCGGGAACGACGATCGGCGAGGAATCATAGCGGTAGCCGAGATGGGTCTGCAGCGTGAACCACTCGTACTTCATCATGCGGGTGTACTCGTCGCCGAAGTCCTTGCGCGCGGCGTCGCCCTCGGGCCCGGTCTGGAAGACGGCCGCCGAAAGCTTCTGGCGCGTGGACAGCATGCGCTCGAGGTTCGCCGTCGCCTCGCGCACGTTGCGCAGCGCCACCGGGCGGCGCTCCGGCTCGTATGACGCGAGGAGTTGCGGGCCGCCCCAGCCTTGCAGCACGGCGGCCAGCTTCCAGCCGATGTCGACCGCGTCCTGCATGCCGGTGTTCATGCCGAACGCGCCGGTCGGCGAGTTGAGGTGCGCGGCGTCGCCCGACACGAACACGCGCCCGCCTCCGTATCTCTCCGCCACCAGCTCGCGCCGGATCCACGGCACGATGGAGAGCACTTCGAAGTCGAACGGCTTGCCCATGGCGCGCACGATCAGCTTGCGGACCTCGTCCTCCTCCAGAGTGCGCCGGTTCTCGTCGCCCACCACCGAGAAGCGGAACCGGTCCCAGCCGTCGATGGCGACGATGGTGCTCCAGGTGCCTTCCGGCCCGATGAAGATGTAGCGGTAGCCCTTGCGCTTGTCGTGCAGGTCCCAGAAATTCGGGCAGCGGAAGATGGCGTTGGTGGTGTAGGTCAGCGTCGGCTTGCCGGACATTTCGATGCCCAGCACCTGGCGCACTGTGCTCGCCCCGCCGTCGGCGCCGACCAAATAATCGGCCTCGACCGTTTCGGTCGCCCCGCCGGCGGTGCGCAGCGTGGCGACGACGCCGTCGGGCCGCTCCTCAAACGACACCAGCTCCGTCTCGAAGCGCAGCGTCGCCTTGGGGAGCGATTCCACCCAGCGCCGCAGGATCGGGTCGAACATGTCCTGCGGGCAGCGCTCGCGCTTGACCGGGCTCTGCGGCGGCGGTTCTTCCGCGCGCGGCGAAGGGAACGGCTCGCGGCCGAACTCGTAGCCGGTGAAGCTCTCCAGCCACACGTTGTCCTGCGGGTGGTCGGGGTTGTAGGGGCAGTCGCGGACTGCCTGCTCCAGCCCCCAGCGGCGGCAGAACTCCATCGTGCGGGGGCCGATCAGGTCCATCTTGGGCTGGGCGATCGTGCCGTCGCCGCGCTCGACGGTGAGCGAGCGGACGCCGCGCCAGCCGAGCTCGCCGGCGACGGCGAGGCCCACGGGACCGGCGCCGACGATCAGGACGGGGATGCGGCCGGTCATGGGGTGAACGAGTTCATTTGCATAATGAATAGCTTATTCGGAATCTGTAGGAAAGGGAAGGGCGCGGACGGAAATCTGGCCGTCGATCGTCCGTGCTTGCAGAACCTCAGTTCGAGGGCGCGGCGGCCGGATCGCGCTCGCGGACCCCGATCAGGCCGAGCGCGAACAAATGGCGGATCCAGTCGATCCGCGCCGCGACGCCGGTCCCGTCCGCAGCGCCCTCGATCTCGGCCACGATCTCGCCGATCGTCCGCCGTCCGTCGCAGAGCGCCAGGATGCGCGCGGTCTCCTCGTCGACCATCAGCGGGTTGCGCGCCGCGCCGAACGTGACGACGGGTTCCCCGTCCGCTCCGTCCAGCCGATGAAGCCGCGCCCGCGAATCGCGCACCGCCATCAGCGCTCGCCACTCGTCCGGCGCATCGGGCGCACGGCGCGCCGCAAGGCGGAACAAGGGGTCGAACCCGTCGCCGACATCGCTTGTCGCGGCTTGCGGGATCGACTCCGGCATTGGTGGGGACGCGGCCTGCGACGGCCGTTTCGACGCCACCGGCGCGCGCTGCGCCGCGGCGGTCAGGATGCGCTCGATCCTGTGCGGGAAGTCGATGTCGCGCTGCATTTCGAGCGCCGCCTCGCGCCCGCGCGCGCCGATGGCGGACGTCGCCCGCGGGTCCGATGCCGCCATGGCGAGGGCGTCGGCAAGCTCGGCCGCATCGTCCACGTCGCGCACCGCTAGGCAGTTGTAGCCGTGCGCCAGACGCTCCGGCTCGGGCAGCCTGCGGACCATCTCGGCCGAGGCGACGAGGCAGGTGCCCGCGAGCAGCACCTCGCGCGCAACGATCGGGTTGTGGAACGCGATCGGGAAACGCTGCTCCAAGCAGCACACGGCGCGGCAGCTGCGCAGCAGCTCGGGCACGCGCCAGTGCGGCAGGAACGGGATTTGCAGGATGCGCCCTTCGAGCCCGCGCCGCCGTGCCGCCTCGCGAAAGCGCCGCGCCACGGGCGGGGCGCCGTGCGCCATCGCGACCAGTCCCAAATCGTGGCCGGCGGCGACGATGCGCTCCAGCGCCGCCAGGAGGGCGAACGACCCCTTGGTCTCGCCGAGCTTGCCGTAGACGCCGAAATAGGGGCGGTCGGCGGCGAACCCGCCCCACACGAGCTCGGCAAGGTCGCTCGCGCGGACCTCGTCGGTCAGTGCGACGAAGTCGAGCGCCGGCCCCTCGGGCGCGAACAGGTCGTCCGGCACGGCGAACCCGCCGCCCGGGACGATGCGCGCGGGATCGACACCGTGCGCCGCCGCGCGCTGGGCAACGGCGCCGACCGTGACGACCGCCTCTGCCGAGCGCAGCACGTGGTCGTAAAGCGGTTCGAATTGCGGGTGGTGCCACAGGCGGCCCGCATCGCTGCCCGCCAGGCGCACGACGTGCGGCACGCCGGCGATCTCGGCGGCGAGGTGTCCGGCCACGCCGTACGGTTCCAGATAGTGCGAAAAGACCACGTCGAACGGCGCCTCGGCGTGCAGACGCGCGGCGATCCCGGCGAGCTTGGAAACGAATGCGCTCGCCATCGGCACCATGCGCTGCGCCCGGTCGACGGGGTCGGTCCAGTGCACCTCGACCCGTCCCGCGCCGTAAGCGCCCGCGCACCGCGCCCAGTCGGCCGCGCGCATGTGCATCCGATAGGGCGGACGCACCTCCTTCGCGTTGGTCACGACCTGGACGTCGTGGCCGCGTGCGGCGAGGCGGTGCGCCGTCCAGTAGGTGCGCATGCTGACGCCGCCCTGGATCGGCGGGAACTTGCCGACGATGCAGATTCTCACGCGGCGACCTCCAGGACGCCGAGGTCGAACAAGCGCTCGGCGAGCTCGGCCGGCGCGCCGATGCCGAGCGGGTCTTCGCCGCGCAGCGGCCGCCATTCGTCCATCGTCCGCAGCGCCGCGTAGAGATCCGGCGAAACCTCGATCACCCGGCCCGCGGCGGCGCCGGTCCCCTCGCCGGAAGCCGGCGGCAGGACCACCAGCCAGGTGTCGCGCGCCATCGGCTCCGCTGCCGGTTCGTCCGGGTCGAACAGCTCCTGCACGCCGTAACGGCAATGCAGGAACTGCGCGCCGGCAAGGCGCCGCACCGCCGGCCGGTCGGCGGCCGCGGGAATCGCGGCGCCGTCCGCGCCCTGCCGCCGCGCCAGGGCCAGCGCCAGCTCGATCGCCAGCAAATCGGGCAGCCAGGCGCGCGCGGGTGGTGTCCGGCGCCAGCGGGCGACGAGGAAGTCGCGGAACTGCCGCGCGTTCTCGGCGCGGCCGATGTCGTAGGGCGGGAATTCGGCGGCAAAGGCGGCCCCCAGCGCCGCGAACGGCTCGTCGAGATGGGCCAGCGTCACCGGGAAGGTGGCTTCGACCTTCTCTAGTCGTTTGCCGAGCGAAAGCTCGCGCACGAGGTCGAGCCGCATGCCGTCGACCCCGGCGAGCGGCGCGGCATCGCGTGCCGCCGACGGATCGGTGAGAAAGGCGAGCACGGCCCGCTGGCGCTCGATCAGCGGAAACCGAATGGGTGACGGGCGATGGACGGGCTGAGGCGGTGGCGGCGCGGGCGGTGCGTCGGCGGCCGGCCGCGCGGCAACGCAGGCGCGGATGCGCGCCACGTCGGCCAGAATCTCGTCGAACGCGTCGATCCGGTCGTCGCGCTCGAGCACGATCGTCGCGGGCCGGAACCGGCCGAGCGCCGGGCCGAGCAGGGCAAGGGCGCCCTCCGGCACCGCATGGTCGTGGCTGTCCACCAGGAGCGCACCCGCCCGGCATCCGCCTGCCATGTGAAAGCCGTGCACCCGCGCGGCCGGAATCTCGGCGAGCGCGGCGTCGGCATCGAACCCGTGATTGTGGGCGTTGACGTGGACGTTCTCGACGTCGAGCAGGATTCCCGCGCCGCCGGCCGCGCAGACGGCGCGGAGGAACGCTCCGTCCGACATGGCGGAGTCGGGCCAGTCGAACATGTAGGCGATGTTCTCGAGGTCGAACGGCACCGGCATAAGCGCGCGAACGCGGCGCACCTTGTCGGCGACGAATTCGGCCACCTCCGGCGTCTTGGGCAACGGCAAAAGGTTGCCGAGATCGAGCCCGGGCACCTTGGTGAACGCGAGATGCTCGCTATAGCGCGACGCGCCGAGGCGGCGGACGACCTCCGCCACCTCGCGGACGTAGGGCCCGTCGAGCGGTGCGTCAGTGCCGAGCGAAAGCCCCACGCCGTGCGCGACGATGGGCCGCCGGCGCGAGATCGCCTCCAGCGCGGCGCGCACGTGCGGGCCGCCATAGAAGAAATGCTCGACCGTGACCTCGAGCACGTCGAACCGGTCGAGATAGGCGCGAATCCAGTCGCCGATCTGGTGGCGATAGCCGATGCCGACGAGGGGCGCCGCTACGGTCACCGCGGGGCGGCGCGCTTGGCGGTCTCGGCGAAGCGCGGCGCGACCACGGTCTCGTACGCCACCCGCTTGCCGGGCGCCATGACGCCGCTCGCGATCATCATGTCCTCGATTTTGGCGATGGCGTCGGGCGTGACGGTCGCATCGGTCGGCCACAGTCCGATCGGGCGGTAATGCTCGACGGCCGTGGCGAGATCGATGCGCGCGGCGCGCGGCAGGTGCTTCGCGGCGGTTGCCGTCAGGTCCTCGATGGGTGCGGACGCGGTCCACGCGAGCGCCGCCTGGACCGCGTTCGCGACCTTCTGGATCGTGGCCTCATGCTTGCCGATATAGTCTTCTCTCGCCAGCAGCACGGCATAGACGCTCGGCCCCGCGGTCGTGCCGATTGTGGCCACCGCGTAGCCCGCCTTGTCGCGTTCGAGCCGCGCGGCATCCGCCAGGTAGAACACGGCGAAGTCGGTGCGCCCCTCGCGCCAGACCCGCATCCGGATCGGGATGGGCACGTTGGTCCGGTAATCCAGGTCCGAATTCGGGTCGATGTGCTCGTGGCGGAGTGCGGCTTCGAGGAAGACCGCAGGCATCGAGCCGGCCCGCCATCCCATCAGGGTCTTGCCCTTGATCGTGTCCCAGCGGAACCTGTCGGGCGCGATCCGGTCCCGCGTCACCAGCACCGAGCCGTCGAAGCGTGCCAGCGCGGCGACGATCTTGACCTTTTCGCCGTGCGCGGCGATGGCGGAGAGAATTGCGAGATCGGGTCCGCCCAACGCTATGTCAGCCTTGCCGTCGAGCAGCGCCGCCAACGTCTGGTCCGGGCCGACGGTGAGGCGGGTGGCGACGTCGAGCCCCTCGCGCCGGAACAGGCCCTTCTCGATTGCGGCGTAGAGCGGCAGGAAAATCTCGTGACGACCGATCTCGGCCAAGCGGACGCCGACGGCTCCGGACTGCGCGTGAGCGTTGCGACCCGGACAGAGGCACGCGAGCAGCGCGACCGCCGCGAGTGCGGCGAATATCGGGGGCCGCGAAGTCCGCGGGTTCAGCCGCAACCGCAGCCGCATCCGCATCCGCAACCGCACGCGCCATCGTGCGGGTCGCGGTTGATCGTCTTGATGCGCCATTCGACCACGTAATACCGCATGTTCGGCTTGGAGTAGCCGGAAAGCTGTTGCCAGGTGCGCAAATCGTCGAGCGTGCTGCGGATCACGTCCGACGCATTCTCGAAGCGCCGGGCCATATCGAGCATGACCTTGTCGTTCTTGGTGATCTCGTTGAGATACTTGACCGGCTTGCCGTCGTCGTAGAACCGCTGCACCAAATTCAGGTACTTTTGCCGGTTCGTGACGCCGTCGGCGTCGGTCGCGTCCAGATCGTCCCGCGTGCTGACGTCGGGCAAACCGACCGTCGCGCGTTTAACGCGCCCGAGAGCCTCATGGTTCTTTTTCGGATTCCCCACCTCGCCTCTCCCATTTCGACTTTATTACGTATAGAGTAAAACGCATAGCAGGGGATGCGTAAAGCACAAACAACGAAGACGCGAGACGGGGTGGCACATGGCGAGCAATTATGACGCTATCGTAACGCATCCCAATCCGAACGGTCACGATCCGGCGACGATCGAGAGCTTCCTTGCCGGCATTCAGGGCAACATCGTGGAGCCGCACCGGCGCGGCTACGCCGTCCACGTGAAGATCGCGTTCAAGCCGGACGAAATCGCCGAAGCGCTGGACTGGATCGCGGCGTTCCAGCCGACCAACGCACTTCAGCAGCACAGCGACCGGGCCGCGGGCAACACCGCGATCTTCAAAATGCTCGCGCTGGCCAAGGACGGATATGAGGCACTGGGCATCAAGCCCGAGCATCGGCCGACCGACGCCGCATTCGGCAACGGCGTCGGCGCCTGGAGCCAGCGCCAAACCGGCTACGGCAACTCGACCCAGCCCTCAAATCCCGACCCGCCGCCAACGCCGATTCACGCGCTCGCCATCGTCGCCTCGAACACTCCCGCGGCCGTGCGTGACGGCGCGTGGAAAGATAAGCTTGCCGGCTTCGCAGGCACCGACGGGGAGACACCTTTCTGCACCTATACGGTCGATGACGGCCAGCTGGTGTGGACCGGGGAGAACGGAACGCATGGCGAGGGCCCGCGGCCGGACATCGGCTACTACATCGAGCATTTCGGCTACCACGACGGGATCAGCAACCCGGCCTTCCTGATAGGCTCGTCGTTCGTGGGAAAGCCCGGGGAAGTCGGCCCGCCCGCGCAAGTCGGCGCCTGGGACGCGTTCGGTCCGCTTTCGCTCCTCCTCAAGGAGGAGCCGGGCGGGACGATCGACAATAGTTACGGCAGCTACATGACCTACCTGCCGATGGCGCAGGACGTCGCGGGATTCGTGCGGGCGTGCCGCCGCTTGGCGCTGCAGTTCGTCGTCGACGATGCCGCCGATCGGCTGGCAGAGGATTTGCGCGACCTCCCCGACACGGACGCGGTCTGGAAGGCGTGGCGCCCGCTACCCCACTTTGCCGACTTCGCCGGGTTCATCTACGGGTTCGACCGGGAACTGAAGCGGTGGAAGAACGATTGGGGTATGGAACGGTCGCGCCAGTCGTTCGCCCGGGAATATGCCGATGCACTTAGGGAAGACCCGGCGTTCCGGAAAGCCGTCTTCCACAACGTGGCGCCCGAACCTATCGAGGTCGAACGCGCCGGTGCGATGGTCATCGGTCGGTATCGCAACGGCATGCCCGTCTTCCTGGACCCGACGGACGTGTCCCATACGGTCGAGCCGGTCGGGCATGGCGTCAACTATTTCGACTACGCCAAGCCGGACGTGGGGTCGAAATGCCCGTTCCATGCCCACGCGCGCCGCATGAACGGGCGCGGCGAGCTGGCCTCGCTTCCGACCCCGATCGGCGAGCAACGGAATCCGCGATGGGACGCGGAGCGGCGCTATCGCATCGCCCGGCGCGGCATGCCTTACGGGACTCTGGACGAGACGGCCCTCGACGGCCGGAACATGTGCGATCCGGACCAGGACAGCGGCCTGTACACGCAGCCCAGACCGCAGCCGCCCGGGGACGGCGGGCGGGGCCTCCTGTTCATAAGCTTCCAGTCCGATTTGGGCGTGTTCGAGAACCTGGCGGACGTGGGGACGAACCGGAGCTTCTTCGGCCATCCGGTTCCGCACGAATGGCCGCGTCCCCCGACCCGCTGGCCGCTCCCGCCCAACGACAAGCGGAAGACCCGGTTCATCTTCCCCCGCTACGTCACGCTCCTGGGCGGGGCGTACCTGTTCGCGCCCAGCCTCGATTATCTCCGCAATATCAAGTCCTTCGCGGCCGTCTAGGGCGGCCAAGCATCGTGATATAGTTCCCTGGAAGGGGAACGGGGCCCGGTGACCGAAGACTTCAGGCGCAAGCTCGCCGCCGTCCTGTGCGCCGACGTGGCCGGCTATACCCGGCTCATGGCCGGCGACGAGAGCGCGACCCATGCCGCCTACAAATCCTGCCTGAACGACGTCGTGCTCCCGGCCATCGAGGCACGCCGCGGACGGATCGTGAAGAGCACCGGCGACGGGTTCATTGCCATTTTCGACAGCGCGGTCGACGGGCTGGCCTGCGCGCTCGAGATCCAGGACGGGATCGCGGCCAAGGGCGAGGGCCTCCGCATCGCCTTCCGCATCGGGGTGAACGTCGGCGACATCATCGTCGAGGACAACGACGTCTTCGGCGACGGCGTCAATATCGCCGCCCGCCTCCAAGCCCTGGCGGAGCCGGGCGGGGTGTGCGTTAGCGCACTGTTGCGCGACCAGATCGGGGCCAAGTTACCGGTCGAGTATGTGTCCCAGGGCCGCAGACGTGTCAAAAAAGGCGAGACGCCCCTCAACGTCTACGCGGTGCATGCGCGGGCCGGGCTGTTTCGTCGCGGCCCGGCGGCGCGCCTCGCCATGCGCGTGCGCCCCGTCCTCCGGAGGAAGCGGGTGATTGCTCTCGCCGCCGCCACGATCTGCGCGATGGCGTTCGGCCTTTGGCAAAGCGACTTGGCTCCGGTGTGGCCCGGGGCGAGCCTCGTGACGGGGCTGCAAGCGCCGCGCTACCCGCTGCCCGACCGGCCGTCCCTGGTCGTGCTGCCGTTCAAGATGATCGGGCCGGGGCAGGGACAGGACTATTTCGCCGACGGCATCACCGAGGACGTCATCACAGACCTCGCGCAGGTTCGCGGGCTGTTCGTGATCTCGCGGACATCGAGCTTCGCCTACAAGTCCCGAACCGAGGACGTGCGCCGGATCGGGCGTGAGCTCGGGGTGCGTTACGCCCTCGAGGGCAGCGTGCGGCGCTCGACCGACGAGGTCCGCATCGATGCGCAGCTCATCGACGCAGAAACCGGCGGCCACGTCTGGGCGGCCCGGTTCGACCGGCCCCTCGGGGACATCTTCAAGATCCAGGACGAGATCACCGGGAAGATCGTCGACGCCCTGTCGATCAAGATCACGGAGCGGGAAGGGGCGGGGCGCGATGGCGCCCACACTGCCTCGTTCGCCGCCTACGATGCCTATCTGCGCGGCTGGGCCGCCTATCGCCGGAACACCTACGAGGACTACCAGAAGGCGCTCGAGGATTTCCGGGCCGCCGTCGCCATCGATCCCGGCTTTTCGCAGGCGCATGCGGCGATCGCGGCAACCTACCTTGCCGCGCGAATCTACTCCTGGCCGAAGGGCGCGCCGGTGCCTGCGGCCTCGCCGGTGCAGGCCATCGCGAACGCGCACCGGAACGACCTGGACCTCCTGCAAAAGGCGCGCGAGCACGTCGAGGCGGCGCTGAGGACCCCGACCTCGCTCGCCTACCGCTCGTCCGCCGAAATCCTGCTCTTCGAGGGCAAGCACGATGCCGCGATCCGGCAGATCAGAAAGGCGATCGCGCTGGACGAGAACGACGCGGACAATTTCGCGCTCCTGGCCGCCGCACTGGTCTGGGCGGGCAAGCCGGATGCGGCGATCGAGCCGATCGAGCGGGCCATGCGCCTCAACCCGTACCATCCGCCGGTCTATTTCTGCTACTACGGCATCGCCCTGTTCTCGCGCGAACGCTATGACGAGGCGGCGCGGCAGTTCGAACGCTGCAAGGCGGGAAACCCCGCCAACCAGTGGCCCTATATCTATCTGATATCGACATATTCCTACCTGAATCAGGATGCGCGGGCCGAGGCGGCGCGCCGCCAGCTCGGCGAAATCCTCAGCCGCCAGGGCCGCGGACCGTTCACGGTCAAGGAAGCGCGCAACCATCTGCCCTACCGCTATCGGGCGGATCTGATGCGGATGCTGGTCGGGCTGCACAAGGCCGGTGTGGCGGATTCCTACGTGCAGGGCGAATAGTCCGACAGCAGGGGATTTCCGCCGCGCCCGCGCTGTGCGAAACTTCGCTCGGGAGAGACGAGGCGAGCGGGGTGTCGGCCATGGCCACGCGCACCGACCAGGCGCGAGCGGTGGCGTCGTCGATCTGGCTGTTCCAGGATCTGCCGCGATCGGCGACGGATCTCGTGCTCCGTCACATGCGGTCGGTGCGCTACCGGCCGGACCAGGTCATTTTCCGCAAGGGCGACCCCGGCACCAGCATGATGCTCGTGGTCTCAGGCCGGGTGAAGATCTGCTCGAGCTCGTGGGACGGGCGCGAAGTGGTGCTCAACCTGATCGACGCCGGCGAAGTGCTCGGCGAGATCGCGCTGCTCGACGGGCGCGAACGCACGGCGGACGCCATCGCGATGGAGGCGACGACGCTCCACGTGCTCGACCGGCGCGATTTCCTCCCCGTGCTGCGCCAGAACCCGGACATCGGCATCCGCCTCTTGTCCGTCCTTTGCCAGCGGCTCCGCCGCACCAGCGAGCAGGTCGAGGACCTCGTTTTCCTCGAACATGCCGTGCGTCTGGCCAAGATCCTGCTGTGGCTGGCGCGGCGCTATGGCCGCTCGTCGCCCGACGGCGTCGCGATCGCCCTGAAGCTCTCGCAGCGCGAGCTGGGCACGCTCGTCGGGGTCCGGCGCGAGTCGATGAACCGTCAGCTTGCCGCGTGGCGCGCCGCCGGGCTCATCGACATGAGCCGCGGCCAGATCACCATTCCCGACGTCGCCGCGTTCGAGGCGATGGTCGAGATGCTGCCGAAGTGACGCGCCGCACGGCCCCGGCCGCGCTTCCTCCCTCGATCGCGTGAGCCGCAGCACTCTCGCGGCCCCATAAGGGCTTTCGAAAAAAACGCATACCCCTGTGCGGTGCCGCACAGGAGCGCGCCGTCGACGGACCGATATTTCCCCCAAGGCCATTCGCGGTCCTGGGAGAGTGTCATGAACGGTCGCCGGCTTACCGGCAATGGCGCGGAAGGGTTCTGCTACGCCCCGGCGGTGAACGCCTGGACGCGGCACTGGTGCGTGGTTGTCAGGCTGTTCCACGAACGTTGCGCTCTACGCCGGCCCGAGCCGCTGTGGCGCGCGCCGCGCTGCATTCGCGATGAGCTCGCCGGTCGCGGCACCGACGCGTGCGCCCGCGCGAACAACGACCGCGAACCTCTGGTGCGGTGACGGGGGCGGTGCAGGCCGGGCGAGGAGGGCGCGTGACAAGGGGTGCGTAGCTGCGTGCAGCGTGAAGGGCGCGCGGTGGGATGGGGGCATCCGCCGCCGCCCTTGCGCCGATCCGCCGGCCGCCTGCCTTCGGGGGGCGGGTGTGCCGGCGGAGACGGCGCCCGGGGCGGGGGTCGGCGCAGAACCGTCGCGCCGTTCAGCTATCCAGGAACACCTGTCCGTTGCGGATCGCGACCGGGTAGGTGCGCGCGACCAGCTTGTCGTAGGTGACGCTCTTCCCGCTGCGCAGGTCGAAGCGGAACCGGTGCCAGGGGCAGACGATCTCGCACCTTTTGACGCTGACCTGTCCCTCCCAGAGGGGTCCCGCCTTATGCGGGCAGGCGGCGGCGAAGGCGAACACCTCGTCCGCCACGCGGAACAGCGCGATCCGATGGCCGTCGCGGTCGATCAGGCGGCTGCCGCCGTCCGCGATGTCGGCGACGGCGCAGACGGGCTCGCTCATACGTCCGCCCAACCGGCCCGGCGCGCGCTTGCCTCGGCCGCCGTGTCGGAAGCGGGATCGAAGCCGTAGACGGTCGGGTGTACCGTGCCGCAGGACCGGCACGTCCGGGCGCGCGCGTCGGCGTTGAAGGCGCGCACGCGGTCGAGCTGCGTGCGCCAGTAGCTCTCGGGGTCGCCGCCCCGCGCCTGGCGGTGGCGCACCAGCTCTGCGCCGCAGCCGGGGCAGAACCAGACGGTCTCCTCGGCGACGTCGGCGCCGTTCAGACCGCCGACCAGCATCAGATAGTAGACGCCGTCCTCCTGCACCGTCCGCACCCAGTTCACGTCGGCGGCGCTGACCCGCCAGAACCCGAACAGATGCTCGATGTGGAAGGGCGTCCCGGCCGGGATCATGTTCAACGCATTGGCGGCGAGCGGCAGGCGCACGATCCCCGCCTCGTGCCACTCCCACACTTCGAGCGGCGGATGGCCGGGCGCGAAACGGCCGCGCCAGACGTGATGGTCGCCGCTAGCCGCCCAGGCGCCGGGCGGCGTGTCGGGCGTGCGCAGCGGAAAGTTCAGGCTGAGGACCGGCTCTTCCACGTTGTCGTCCGCCGCGCCTACCAGAGCTTGCGCGCGGCGGCGGTCTCGGGCGTGTCGGTGGCCGTGTTCCAGCGATAGGCGAGGGGATGGGTCGCCCCGCATTCCGGGCAGATCCGGTGGCGCGGGTCGGCGTTGAACGAATTCACCGCATCGGTCTCGGCGCGCCAGAACCCGTGGAAACCAAGCCGGCCCGTCTCGTACACGAACTCGTGCATCAGGGTCAGGCAGTCCTGGCAGTACCAGGAGAAGCGGTCGGTCTCGCCGTCGCGCGGCGCGCCCATGATGACCAGGAAGTAGCCCGGCACGTCCGGCCCGTCGCCGGGCAGGGGCAGGTAGATCTCGTCCTTGTCGTTGACGTGCCAGTAGCCGAAATTGTGCGATACGCGATGCGGCGTGCCGCTGGTCGTGACGTGCACGTTCAGCGGCTCGTGGTGCCACTCGGAAAGGCCGCGCGGCCCCATCTCGAAATGGCGGGAGATGTTGCCCTTGCGCGGGTCGTCGACCACGCCGTTCGCGATCTTGCGGCGCCTTATGCCGTAGATGTTCTGGCCCATCGGCTTGAAGCCGGAGAATTTCGGCAGGATGCGGTCCTCGAAATAGTCCCAGTCCTCGACGATCCGCTCGATCGGCTCCTTGACCATCAGCTCGGCGAACATGGCATCCTCCCGGCGGGCCGCGCGAAACCTGTCCCGCGCAGCGCGCTTCGATGCTATGGTTGCGAAGCAAACGCGTCAAGGACCAGCGCCCGCCCCCGGGCGTCGTCTCCATTCGAATCGGAGGAATCTCTCGTGCCCGCACGCCGGCCTGCCGCGTCCGATCCCGCGTCCGCTCCCGCCGAGGCGCGCCACGTCCTGCACCGTTCGCTGGGCTATCAGATCCGCGCGCTGCATCTCGCCATGCGCCAGGAGGTGGAGAACGGGCTCGCCCGGCACGGCATCCCGTTCGGCATGGGCTATTACCTGCGCGCGCTGTGGGAGGAGGACGGGCTGACCCAGAAGGAGCTGAGCCGGCGCGCCGGCACGACCGAGCCGACCACCGTCGAGATGGTGCGCAAGATGGTGGAGCGCGGCATCGTGGAGCGGCGCCGCTCGCCCACCGACCGGCGCAAGATTCACGTCTTCCTCACCCGCCAGGGGCGGCGGCTCCAGTCGAAGGCGCTGCCCTACATGATCCGCACCCAGGACACCGCGCTCGCCGGCATCACCGAGGCGGAGGAGCGGATTTTTCGCTCGGTGGTCGCGCGCATGCGCGCCAATCTCGCCGCCGTCCGCGGCGGCGCGGAGGAGCGCGACGAGAGCGCCGCCTAGGCGGCCGGGAGAAAGCGATGGACGCGCGCCGGCCCGCTCGCTAGAGTTCGATCGTTAGGGGGCAAAGTATTTGCCTCTACGTTGGCGACCGCGCAATCTCGAGGCCCGCACGTGATCACGGAAACGCTGAGCTACCTAGCCGACGACGGCGTGAGCGTCGCCACTTTCCTCGCCCGGCCGGACGGCGCCGGCCGGTTCCCCGCCCTGGTGATGGGCTACGAGTTCTGGGGCATGCTGGAGGTGCCGGGCGGCGGGCCGCATATGCGTGACGTTGCCGGCCGCTTCGCCGAAGCGGGCTACGTCGCCGCGGTGCCGGACTACTACGCCGCGCGCGGCCAGCAGCCGACGATGGAGGGCGGCACCATCAAGGGGGCGCCCACCGACGAGCAGTCGGGCCGCGACCTCGAAGCCTGCGTGCGCTGGCTCGGCACGCTTCCCTATGTCGCCGCCGGCCGGATCGGGACCATCGGCTGGTGCGGCGGCGGGCGCCAGGCGCTGTTCCTCGCCGCCCGTTCGGACGCGATCCGGGCCGCCGCCTCGTTCTATGGCCGGCCGGTCAACCGGCCGAACCAGCCCGGCCCGGGCCCGATCGACGTGGTCCCGAAAATCCGCTGCCCGGTATTCGGTGCCTATGGCGAGGACGACAAGGCGATCCCGGTCGACACGGTGCGCCAGTTCGAGGCCACGCTCGCGCGCCAGGGCCTGCCGCACGAGATGCACATCTATCCGGGCGCCGGGCACGCCTTCATGAATGACCAGCGCGACAGCTACTACGCGCCGGCAGCGGCGGAAGCGTGGCAGTCGGTGGTCGCGTTCTTCGACCGCCACCTCGGCAGCGCGGCGGCGGCCTGACATCCGGAGCGGCCCATGTCTCTGAAATTCGGCTTGTTCGACACGTTCTCGCACCGCGAGGGCGAGATGCGCCGTGCCTCAGAGTTGTACCAGGAGCATCTCGAGGATGCGCGGCGCGCCGACGCGCTGGGGTACGATTATTTCTTCTTCATCGAACATCAGAACGCGGGCTTCCCGTGCGTCACCGCGCCGTCGGTCTATCTCGCCGCGCTGGCGCAGGTGACGCGCCGCATCCGCATCGGCGCGATGGTGTTCCAGATGCCGCTGCACCATCCCGTGCGGCTCGCCCAGGACACGGCGCTGGTCGACCAGCTTTCGCACGGAAGGTTCGATTTCGCCATCGGCTACGGCACGCGGCTCGGCGAGTTCGTGCCATGGGACCTCAAGTTCGAGGACCGCCGCGAGATGGGCATCGAGTGCATGGAGATCGTGCGCCGCGCCTGGACCGAGGAGAGGTTCTCCTACGACGGAAAGTTCTGGCGGTTCAAGGACGCGCTGCCCCAGCCCCTCGCGTACCAGGCGCCGCACCCGCCGGTGTGGGTCGGCGGGCACAGCCCGCGCTCGTTCGACTACGCCGCCGACAACAATTTCAACGTCGCGCAAAACATCGACGTCGAGCGGCTGATCGCCGAGAAGTTCGCCTATTTCCGCGACGCCTGGAAGAAGCGCAACCATCCAGGCCCGATGCCCAAGCTGATGCTCGTCCGCCACGTCCACGTCGCCGAGACCGACGACCAGGCGCGCGCCGAGGCGGAGCCCTACATGCTCGAAGGGCTGATCGGACTCGACGGCGTCAAGCGCGCCAAATCGCTTCTGGCCCAGGAGGCGACGCCACAGATGCTCGAGACCGCGCGGGTCTATCTCAAGACCGCCGAGTCCTACGACTTCTGGATCGAGGAAGGGCTCGGCTTCATCGGCAGCCCGGAGACCGTGGCGCGCGAGATCGCCGCCCAGCAGGAGCGCGTCGGCTACGACGTCCTGCTCACCCAGCACAATATCGGCAACATGCCGCACGCGCTCGCGCACAACTCCGTCCGGCTGTTCGGCGAGCGGGTTCTGCCCGCGTTCCAGTCCGAGGCCGCACGGGCTCGCGCGTAAACGCGGCGGATCCACTTTCCGTCATTGCGAGCGAAGCGAAGCAATCCAGGGCGACCTAATGATTCCTGGTTTGCTTCGTCGCTGCGCTCATCGCAATGACGAGTTGGGGCGACGGGCTGATCTACCACACGGCCCGGGCGGCGCGCTCCTCGGGCGTGTCGTGGTTGGCGTTCCAGGCGTAGCCCATCGGGTTGACGTGACCGCATTCGGGGCAGGTGCGATTCCTGACGTCGGCGTTGTAGTCGCGCACTGCCTGCTCGGTCGCCTTGAACAGGCCGGGCAGCCCCAGCTCGCCGGTGCGGAAATGCCGCTCGAACAGGATGGTGAGGCAGGTCTCGCAGTACCACGCCCAGCTGTCGCCCTCGTTGCCGCGCGGCGTCTGCATGATGACGAGATAATGGCCCAGCGGCTCGCCCGGCATGTTGGGCAGGCCGAGATAGAGCTCGTCCATGTCGTTGATGTGCCAGAAGCCGAAATTGTGGCGCACCCGGTGCGGCGTGCCGCCGGTGGTGACGTGCAGCGACATGGGCCGGTGCTCGACCTCGATCACGCCCTTGGGGCCCAGCTCGATCATCTGCGAGATGTCGCCCTTCACCGGGTCGATGATCGCGTCGGTCGAAAGGTCGCGCCGGCGGATGCCGTAGATGTTCTGGCCGAGCGGGCGGAAGCGGGTGAACTTCGCCACCACCTTCTCGTCGAGGAAGTCCCAGTCGCCGACGATCTTCTCGATCGGCTCGTCGATGGCGATCTCGGTGAACATGCTAGTCTCCCCGGCAGGCGACCACGTCCGTAGGATAATCCGTGAACGGTGTGTCGGGCGAGAGGATCATGCCGATGGGCGCCTTGCCCATGCGCTTCGCGCCCGATTTCGTTACCCGGACCGAGTCGCCCCAGATGTACTGGTAGGACTTGTCCGCCGACCAGATGGTCGGCTTGACGATATAGACGCCGTTCTCCGGAAAGCCCATTGCCATCGCGCGCTCCGTGCCCTCGTAGTCGGGCTTGGCGTCGGGCGAGGTGAGGAGCAGCGGCCGGTCGTCGCCGAGCCCGCGGCCATGGACGATGAGCGAGGCGCGCGCGCCGGACAGCGGCCCCTTGGTCTTGCCGATACGCGTGCCCAGCTCGACGATCTTGTCGATCATCTGGCCGACCGTCGCGCCCGGGCGCAGCGTCTCCAGAAGCTCGGGATAGATGTCGGCGTGGGCCTTCGACATCTCCATCAGCATCGGGTCGCAGCGACGGACGGCGAGGGGGCGGATCTGCTGCGCGCGATAGCCGATCACCGAGGATTCGATCTCTGCGACGATCACGTCGCCCGCGACCAGCTTCCGCACAGTCGGGCGCGTCAGCGTCCGGCCCGGGTTCTGCGCCGCCACCCAGTTGTAGTGGACCGAAAGCTCCGAGCCGCGCGCGAACAGCCCGTGCATCGTCTCCGCCCAGACCACGTAGTCGGGCACGCCCGGCTGCGCCGCGCGCGTCTGCGCCTCGATCGCGCGCTCGACGATGTCGACCGAATCCTGCAGGACCGCGATCTCCTCCTCGCTCTTCACCTCGCGCACCTCCTGCAGAAGCTCGGAGGTGTCGACGAAGGTTGCGTGCGGCAGCGCGTCGGCCAGCGCCTTCATCGTGCCGTACATGATCGTGCCCTCGGGCGTGCGCGTACTGCCGCCGCAAATGCCGATCTTTTCGCGCGAAAGCCCCAACTCCAAAAGCCGCTCGGCCATCACGCGGCCGTAGCGGCGCTTGGCCTCGCGCACGTCGGCCACCCAGTCCTGCACCGACGGTCCCCAGCGCTCGGCCGCCGAGGTCGCGACCGCCGTGACCTCTCCCTCCAGCGGGAAGACGACGGCGATCGAGGCGTCGGCCCCGCCGCCCACGTGCGAGAGATACCGCGCGTCGGCCTGCCAGTCGGTGGAGTTGCCGGGGTTCTGCGGCGCCACGATGGCCGCGATCCCGTCGCGCCGCATGCGCGCCCGCACTTCCCGCCAGCGGCGGTCGCGCTCGGCCAGGGAGAAACGGCGGTAGGGGTGGACGGTTGGTGCGGCGCTCATCGGTCTTCCGTCAGCAAAGCGCTTGCGCGCGGACGGCGCTATGATACGCTTAGGTACCGAGGGAACGTCCACCAAAAACAGCGCGGCCCGGAGGCCGGGCGACGCACGGGAGGATCCATCATGCGGAAAATCGGGTTCGCGGCCGTCGCGGCCGTAGTCACGTTCGTGGCGATGCCGGCGGTCCAGGCGGCCGGCATGGACGTGGTCAAGGTCGGCGTCACCGGCCGGCCGGACCAGGCGCAGCTCGAGATCGCGGTCGCGCGCGGCTATTTCGCCAAGGAGAACATCGACGTCCAGTTCGTGCCCGGCGGCGCCAGCGGGCAGGACTACATCTCCTCGCTCGCGACCGACCAGATCCAGGTCTCGGCGGGTTCGCCCAATGCCGGCATGTTCAACGCCGTCAACCGCGGCATCCCTGTCCGCATCGTCGCCGACTGGGCGCATCTCGGCGACAAGTCGGACTCGACCTTCTCGTTCGTCGGCCGCAAGGACCTGATGGACTCGGGCAAGCTCAAGACGCCGGCCGACCTCAAGGGCCAGCCTATCGGCGTCGGCCCGCACTACGGCGCCTACAACGAGATGTTCATCTACAAGATGCTGAAGAGTGTCGGGCTGAAGATGACCGACGTCACGCCGGAGTTCATCGGCTTCCCCGACGGGCTCGCTGCGCTCGCCGGCAAGAAGATCTACGGCACGCTGATGATCGAGCCGCTGGTCCTGGTCGCCCGCGAGCGCCACCTCGGGGACGTGCTGATGCCGGCGAGCGCCGTCGACCCGGGCGGCCAGGTCGCCTGCGTGATGTACTCGCCCAAGATGGCGGCGAACCGCGACCTCGCCGTCCGCTACATGGTCGCCTATCTGCACGGCGTGCGCGACATGCTGGACGCCTACGTGAAGCACAAGGACACGGATGCGGTGACCGCCATCCTGGTCAAGCGCATGTCGATCAAGAAGGCACACGTATGGAACGCGATGGCACCGCACATCGTCGACCCGGACGGCAAGGTCAACGTGGCCCACATCAAGGAGCAGGCGGAGTTCTACAAGATGCGGGGCGAGGTGACCGGCCCGGTGCCCAACGTCGACAAGATGGTCGACCCGAGCTTCGCCGAGGCGGCGGTCAAGATCCTCGGGCCGTACAACTGAGCGCGCGCCCGGCCGCGATGCGGCACGAGCCCATCCTCAACTTCGACTTTCCGCTCGACGAGACGGCGGCGGAGGGCGTTTGGCATCAGGCGAGCCGCTACAGCGTCTGGATGGGGCGGCAGTCGAAGGGCGCGCCGCCCTACCAGATGGTGGAGCGCCATGCCGAAGGCTTCGTCCGCCTGCCGCCCCGTCCGCGCCTGATGCGGGTCGTGCCGGCGGGAACGCCGTTCCGGCTGGCCCATCTGTTCGCGCCGTTCCGGATATCGGACGCCGATTTGATCTATATCCGCGCCGAGATGGAGGCGGGCTCCTACCACGTGCTGCTGGCCGCGACCGGTCGCGAGGTGACGGAAGACGCGGTCGCGTGGTTCTGTCCCACATGCGGAATCGAGCTGGCGCAGAAGGGCTTCGCCACCGGGCGGCACGGGCTCAACGCCTTCTGGCCGTTCCTGCTGGACGAGGCGCGGGCGTTCAACGTGGTGCCCGACCGGCAGGTTTGCGCGTCCTGCGGCGCGCACCACCCCGTCTGCTACGGGTTCGACGCGAAGCTGGACCGCCCGGACGAGGCGGTAGCGCGGGCGGAATGGTGATGGTCCGGTGAGAGAGGAGGCCGTCTGCCGCCTCGACGATCTCGCGCCGGGCACCGCGCGGCGCGTGACGGTCGGAAGCCGTCCACTCGCGATCGTGCGTGCGGGCGAACGTGTCTATGCCTGCCTCGACAGTTGCCCGCACAAGGGCGGCTGGCTCAGCGACGGCACGGTCAGCGTCGCGCGCAACGAGGTGATCTGCCCGTGGCACCGCTTCCGCTTCCATTTGGATAGCGGCGCCAGCGTGACCAATCCCGACCTCGTCGTCTCCACCTTTCCGGTGCGGATCGTCGCGGGCCAAGTCGTCGTCGAGCTTCCCTGAAGGCGCCGTGGCGCCCAGCCGAAGGAGTGAATCATGAGCGCGGAGTCCGACCGCAACCCCTGGGACCCGTCCTGGTCGAACGCCGTCTTCTCGCTCGACGAGCGCGACCGCCGCTGGGCGAAGGTCCGCAAGCTGATGGCGCGCGACGGGATCGACCTGATCCTGTGCCTGCCCTGCACCAACAGCCACGACCGCGGCCAGGCCGACGCGCGCTACCTCACCCAGCTCGGCGAGAACAGCGACGAGACGACCGTCGCTTTCCCCATCGAGGGCGGCGTGACCGCCTGGCATTCGCGCCCCGGCGTGTGGCCGTCATCGAACTGGTTCGCCGACATCCGCGCCTGCGGGCGCGGCACGGGCGGCGCCACCGGGGCCGAATGGATCAACGAGAACCCGCGCTACGCCACCGGTACGATCGCCATCGCCGGTTTGACCTCCAGCCCGCTCGCGCACGTCCGCGCGGCGGAGGGCGAGGTGAACTGGCAGTCGGTCGAGATCCTCAAGAAGGCCTTCCCGAAGGCGCGCTTCGTCTCGGCGACGGACGTGCTGGGCGAGGCGCGCTGGCGCAAGAGCGCCGAGGAGATCGAGTTCCTGCGCAAGGGCACGGAGGTCGCCGAGGCGACGCTCGACGCTATGCACCGGGCCGCGAAGCCCGGAGTGCGCGAGCGCCAGGTCTTCGCGCACATGATGTTCGCCAACGCCGACGCGGGCGGCAGCTATACGCCGATGTTCGGCTGGGCGTCCGGCCCGGACAAGGGGGTCTGGCACCGGGTCGAGCAGCCCTCGTTCCGGAGCCTCGCCGCGGGCGACATGCTGGTCGTCGAGATCGAGGGGCGCTGGGGCGGCTACATCTCCCAGATCGACCAGACCGCGGCGATCGGCTCGGTCACGACCGACCGGCAGGATGCGATGAAGCTCGCCTTCGAGGCGTTCGACACGGTGATGGACGCGCTCAAGCCCGGCGTCACCGTGCGCGAGCTGATCGCGACGGCGAGCCTCAGCGCCAAGGGCGGGCGGCTCACCACCGGGCTCGGCGGGCACGGCCGCGGCACGGGCGACGACGGGCCGCTCTTGGTCGCGCGGCGCAACGAGGACTCCGCCGTGCTCGATATCGCGATCGAGGAGGATTGTTCGTTCGTGATCAAGCCGTCGGCGCAGTATGACGGCGAGGCCGACTACGCCCGCTGGGGCGACACGGTGGTGGTGACGAAGGACGGCGCCAAGCGCCTCGGCACCCGCCCGCAGGAGATGCGGGTGCTGAAGTAGGGGCGGTATCGGTTATCGCACCTTCCAGGGGATCAGCGCGCGCTCGAGGTAGTTGAGCACGAGCGCGCTGCCGAACCCGAGCACCGCGGCGACCAGGAGCCCGACATACATCTTCTCGACCTGGAACACCTGCCAGGACGTCCAGATCAGGAACCCGATGCCGGATTGCGCGCCGACGAACTCGGCCGCGACGATGACCAGCAGCGCCACGCCCATGCCGAGCTTCAGCCCGGCCAGGATCAGCGGCAGCGCGCCGGGCAGGGCGACGTCGACGAACATCATCCAGCGGCTCGCGCCGTAGTTCTGCCCCACATCGAGATAGATCTTGTCGATGTTGCGCACGCCCGCGACCGTGTTGATCAGCACCAGGTAGATCACGGCGGTCGCGATGATCGCGTACTTGCTCTGCTCGCCCAGCCCGAACACCATGATGAACAGCGGCAGCACCGCGATCTTGGGGATCGGGAAGGTCGCGTCCACCAGCGGCTGGATCACGGCGCGGATCGGGCTGAACAGTCCCATGGCGAGCCCGATGATCACGCCGGGGATCGCGCCGAGGCAGAAGCCGATCACGATCCGCTCCAGGCTGATCGAGAGGTGCTTCCACAGCTCGCCGGAGAGCAGCATGTCCCAGGCCGCGACGAAGATCGCCGACGGCGCCGGGAAGAACCGTGTGTCGATCCAGCCGAGCTCGGCGCCGGCCTGCCAGAACAGCAGGAGGACGAGCGGCGACGCGACCGAAAGGCCGCGCTCGAAGTTGCGTCGGGTGAGCCAGCGGGCTGGCGCTTCGCCGGGCGCGGCGTCGATGGCAAGGGTCGTCATGGTCGGGCTCTCACTCGCTCAATTCGTGGCGCCGCGCGGCGGCATCCTCGGCGGCGCGCGCGGCCGCCACCTCGTCGCGCAGCAGCCCCCAGACGCGGCCGAACAGCTCGCCGTAGCGGGGGCTCGACTTCACGGTGTCGACGTGGCGCGGCCGGTCGAACACCGCGCCCACGTCGATGATGTCCTTGATCCGTCCGGGCCGCGCGGTCATCACCAGGATGCGGTCGGCGAGCACGATCGCCTCGTCGATGGAATGGGTGACGTAGACCACCGTCTTGCGCGCCTCCTCCCAGATGCGCAGCAGCTCGGCCTGCAGCACCAGCTTGGTCTGCTCGTCGAGCGCAGCGAACGGCTCGTCCATCAGCAATAGCTCGGGATCGTTGGCGAAGGCGCGCGCGATCGACACGCGCTGCTTCATGCCGCCCGAAAGCTGGTGGGGCAGGGCGTCCTCGAACCCGGAGAGCCCCACCTTGCGGATGTGCGCGTCGGCAATGGCGATGCGCTCGGCCTTCGGAAAGCGGCGCGCCTTCAGCCCGAACGCCACGTTGTCGCGCACCGTCTTCCACGGGAAGATGCTCTGCTCCTGGAACACCATGCTGTTGAGCGGCCTGGCCGCCGCGCCGCCCGCCGCGTCGCGGGCGACGTCGATCGTGCCGGCGGTCTTGGTCTCGAGCCCGGCAAGAACCCGCAGCAGGGTCGTCTTGCCGCAGCCCGACGGGCCGACGATGCAGAAGAACTCGCCCGCGCGGATGTCGAGGTCGATCCCGGCCAGCGCCTCGACCGGGCGGCGGCGCACGTAGAACCGCTTCTGCACGCCGCGCAGGACGATCTTGCTGGCGTGCGCCTCGGCGCCGATGCGCGCCGAAGCCTTTCCGCGTAACGCCGTGGTGTTCAAATGCCGGCCTCCCTTGCGGCAGTTTGAGTGGCCGCGCGACGGGCGTCAAGGACCGGCGGGAAATAGTTCGGCGGCGAAGGGGTTCGTCTCAGAGCGCGGCGAGGGCCGGCATGGCCTCGGCGGCGAACAGGCGCATGGACCGCTCGGCCACGTCGGCTGGCATGGTCGAGGGCACGATGTGGAGCGACGCGCTTTCGAGCCCGCCGACGTCGGTCGCGTAGGTGCGCACCATCTCGATCACGTCCTTCGGCGTGCCCACGAGGCCGACGCCCTTGGCCACTTGGTCCTCGAACGTCTCCTTGCTGATCGCCGCGATCATGCGGTCATAGCCGGGATAGTCCTTGGTGCTTGCGCCGTGCAGCCAGCCCGCCGCGGCCGTCTCCACGCCCCGGAGGTGCCCGTTGGTCGGCTCGCGCGCCACCTCGTACGCCTCCTCGCGCGAGGGCAGGCAGCACATGATGAAGTTGCCCATGATCGTGCCGTTGCCGCGATGGCCGGCCGAACGGTATGCCTCGCGGTAGATGCCGAACAGCTCGCGCATCCGCTTCGGTTCCAGCGGGATGGTCATGATGGAGAAACCGGCGCGGCCGGTCTCCTCGAAGGTCTGCGGCGTGCCGGTGGCGGCGACCCAGAACGGCGGGTGCGGCGTCTGCGTCGGACGCGGATAAGAGGTGACGTTCCTGAAGCTGTGGAAGCGTCCCTCGGAGGTCACGTTCTCCTCGGCGAGGAGACGGCGCACCTGCTCGAGGCCTTCGGTGAAGCGGGCGCGGCTCTCGTCCAGGCTCACCCCGAACGTCTCGAACTCGTGCGGCAGGAAGGCGCGGGCGAAGCCGGCGTCGAGCCGCCCGCCGCTCAGCCCGTCGAGCATGGCGAGCTCGCCCGCGAGCTTGAGGGGGTTGTTGAAGGCCGGCAGCACCGCGCCGGTCACCAGCCGCGCCTTCTGGGTGCGCTGCGCCGCCGCGGCGAGGAACACGATCGGGTTGGGGCTGTAGCCGCCATAGGGGCCGAAATAGTGCTCGACCTGGCGGATATGGACGTAGCCCAGCTCGTCGGCGAGCCCGATGAGGTGCATCGCCTCGCGGAAATACTGCTCGGCCGGCTTTACCGCCGGGTCGAGGCAGGGAAAGAAATTCAGGCCGAACTTCACGTTGCCGAGCTCACGGAAAGAGGGCGGCGAGCCCGGAGGCGGGCTGGCGGTCCCAGCGCGCCTCCAGCGTGGTGTAGTAGGTCCATGTCCGGGCGGCGACGACGGCGACCGGCGTTTCCTCCTCCAGCACGCCCAGCTCCGCGTCGCCGAACGCGTCGAGCTCGCCAAAGGCCTGCGACTGCCACGCCTTGAGCACGTCGTTCTCGAGGGCAAGGGCTGCGTGCAGCACCTCCTGGATGGTCTTGCCGACGACCGTGATGCCGTGCCCGCGCATGAAGGCCGCGCGCCTGCCGCCGATCACGTCGCGCAATGCCGCGCCGCGCTCGGGCGTCGTGATCAGGTGCGGCTCGCGATAGACCGGGATGCCGTCGGAGAAGATGCTGCACTGCATCGTCACCGGGCGGTAGGCCCGCTTGGCGATGGCGTAGAGGGTGGCGTAGGGCGAATGAAGGTGGGCGACGGCGAGCGCGTCCGGCCGCGCGGCGTGGAGCGCCGTGTGGATCGGCCATTCGCGCGGCGGGTTGATTTTGCCCTCGACCGGCTTCCCGTCGAGCCCGGCGATGACCATCTGCTCGGGCCGCAGGTTGGCCTTGTCGGAGCCGGAGCCGGGCGTGATCAGCATGCGCTTCGTCTCGGGCTCGAACACGCTGACATGCCCGTGCAGCCCGAGAAGCCCCTGCATCGCGAAGATGCGCGCGCAGGTGGCGAGCTGCTCTTTCAGTTCGGCTTCCGACGCCATGCGGTCCCTCTCTTCAATTCGCGACGTAGGCCCATTCGCGGAACTCCTCGAGACCCAGCGTCTCGAGCGTCGTCATCAGCGGGCGGCCGGTCTTCTCGTGCCGCCCGGACAGACGATAATACTCGTAGATCAGGTCGGGCAGCCATTTGGCGACCGTGAAGCCCTCGAACTTGCCGTCGGGCACGGGGTCGAGGAAGCGCTGGCCGACGTCCTGCCAGTCGAGGTCGGCGGTCCAGCCGCGCTGCACCCCGAACACGCTTTGCAGGATCATGGCGCGGTGGCCTGCCGCCATCGCCTCGTCCAGGTCGAAGTCCCAGCCGGTGGTGGCGTTCAGGGAATCGACCATCGATTTCAGCCCGTCCGGCTTCATGTGGCTCTGCGCGAACCAGCACGCGCCGAACAGACCGGAGAACTGCCGCACCTGCTCGATCAGCACCTGCGACCACGGCCAGCCCTCCGGCTGGTCGCGGTCGAGCGGGCCCCATTTCTCGCGGTACTTCAGGTCGGGTGGTGGGTTGGCCGAGCCGCCGCCCTGCGGCTTCATGCCACCCGACGCCACCAGCTCGCGGATCATCTGGCCGAAATGGGGCCGCCAGTCGTGCAGCGCCGGCGTGCCCTTCTTGGTGTGCACTACCCATTTCGGCGCGTCGCCGCCGATCGCCTGGGCCACCTCGAACGGCCCCTCGGCAAGGAGCCGGCCCCACTTGCCCTCGCGCCGCGCGCACATGTCGAGGAGCCGGTCGACCACCTCCACGTTGCCCCATTCGAAGGCCATGCCATCGGTGTCGGCTTGGGTCAGCAGGCCGCGCGCATAGGCCTCGAACGCGACCGCGGCGCCGAATCCGAAATGGCTGCACTCGATGCCGAGGTCGTTGATGCGCTCGGCGAGGTAGAGCACCGGGTTGCCCTTGATCCCCAGATTGTAGAACGTGTCCATCCATTCGCTGCCGGCGTTGAAATGGCCGACATGGCCGGTGTACGGCCCCTCGCCGATGGTCACGTCCCACGGGCAGAGCGACTGGCACTGGAAGCAGGGGCGCAGGGTGATCCCGTTCCGGTCGAAGCCGCGATTGTGGTCGCCGATCAGGCTCGAGGTGAAGTTGTTGTTGGGCAGCGACTGGAGATGCGCGGCGTGGCCCACCCCGCGCTTCTCCTCGACGTCGCGCACCCACAGCACCTTGCGCCAGCGCAGCCCCGCCGCGACCAGCGCGGCCTTGTCGTGCAACGGCGGCCGCGCGCCGCCATGGACGACGATCCCCTTCAGCTTCTTCGCGCCGAAGATCGCCCCGCCCGAGTGCGAGGCCGAGTGGTTGTAGTCGTTCACCAGCATCGCCGCGGGCACCAAATTCTCGCCCGCGGGGCCGATGCACATGACGCGCGCGGCCTTGAGGCCGACCTCCTCGCGCAGCCCGTCCTCGGTGGCGCGCGCGCCCTGGCCCCAGAACTTGGTGGCGTCGCGCAGCTCCGCCTTGCCGTCGTTGATGAACAAATAGGTCGGGCGGCGCGCCTGGCCCTCGATGATCAGCCCGTCATAGCCCGCGCCCTTGAGGGCGACGGCCCAGAACCCGCTGGCCGCGCCGCGACCGAACGTACGGGTGAGCGGGCTCGGGAACACGGCGGTGACCTTGGTGCCGCCCGGGGTGAGGCCGGTGCCGGTCAACGGCCCGGTCATCATCACCATCTTGCTGTCCGGCCCGTACGGCTCGGCGTCGAGCGGCAGCTCGTTCATCAGGATGTAGCTCGCCAGCGCCTGCCCGCCGATCAGCTTGCGCAGCACCGGCTCCTCGGGAAGGTTTTCGTCGGTCAGCGCACCGGTCGAGAGGTTCACCCTGAGGATCTTGCCCATGTAGCCGCCGGGGAGCGGCGTCGTCCGTTCGCGCGGCAGCAGGTCGGCGGCAATCGTCATGGCACCTCTCCCCTAGCCGACCTTGCGCCACGGCCAGTAGCGATAGGCGAGCCGGTTCGGATGGATGATCGCGAGGAAGAGCGCGCGCACCTTGGCGGCGACGCCCAGGCGCAGGGTGAACAGGTCGCGGATCATCAGCGAAAGCGGGATGGAATGGTGCGGGTACTTCTCGGGCCCGACCGTGCGCAGCCCGTACGCGTCGCGGTCCTTGCCGAGCACGTAGCGCACGCTGGTGCCGCCGGCCTCCGTGGCGCCATAGAGCGAACCGCCGATTTCGGACGCGCGCTCCTCGGCCTTGGCCGCCATGTCCCCGGCGCGGCCGAAATCGAGCGCGCCGACCGGGCAGGCCTGGACACAGAACGGGGTCTCGCCGGCGCCAAGCCGGTCGTTGCACATGGTGCATTTCGCGGCCTTGCGCGCGACCTTGTCGTAGGAGATGACGCCCCACGGGCAGGCCTCGATGCAGTATTCGCACCCGATGCACTTGTTCTGGTCGATGACGACGGGGCCTTCGTCGTACTTGGTGATCGCCTCGACGGGGCAGACCGCGGCGCAGATCGGGTAGTCGCAATGCATGCAGCTGTTGCGCGCCCAGAGCGGCGACTGCCCCTCGAGCGCCGGCGGCTCCATGGTGATCCAGTTGTCGGCGGCGATCTCGAACAGCGTCTCGCGCGAATTGTCGTTCCAGTCCTTGCACGCGTTGACACATTGGCGGCAGCCGATGCAGAGCGTCGCGTCGAACAGGATCGAACGTTTCTCGCCGTCGAGGAGGCGGCCGGTCGGAAATGGCGTTCCGTGTTGATCGTTCATTCCTCCCCTCCCGCGGCGAACGCCGTCTTTTTGGGCGCAGCCATGGTGACGGGAAGGCGCCGCGCGTGTCTATCGATTTCTTCGATGCCTAATCGAACCGCGCGAACTCGACACGGGCTTCGGGCACGAACAGCTCCTCGACGTCGCGCCGGCGCTTGGCGAGTCCCTGCTCGTGGTGGTAGCGCAGGAAGGCCTCCAGCGTCTTGCGGTTCGCTTCGATGCCGTAGGGATACGGATCGTCGCCCAGAAGCGCGCGGTTCTCCTCCTGGTGCTGGGTGAGCCAGGGCGTCGGGTAGTGGCGGTGCATATTGGCTTCCTGGAAGTCGAGCTCGCGATAGCACACATCCTTGGCGCGCTTCAGCGTCTGGTAGAGGTTCTGCGCAACCCAGCGGTTCGCCTCGTAGAATTCGCGCCGCAGCGCGACGAGATGGACCAGCGGATGGATGCCGGTCTTGCGGAAATAGTCGCGCTCGACCCGCTCGTAATCGGGAAACAGGCGCCGCACCCGGCCCGAGCGGTCGGCGAAGGAGGGCGGCGCAATCGCCGAGTAGAGCGCGTCGATCTCGCCCGAGACCAGCATGCCATCGAGCGACTGGCCCGGCTGCAGCTTCACGACCTTCATGAAGGGCGGCGGCGGGAAGGGCGCGAAGTCGCGGCCGCGCGTCGCGTCGAGCGCGCCCGCATAGTAGGTCGGGCTGTCGATCGGCACGCCGTATTCGTCGGCCATGATGCCGCGCGCCCAGATCGCCGCGTCGTGGCCGTAGGCGAAGGGCTCGCCGATCTTCTTGCCGATCAGGTCCTTCGGCTCCGTGATGCCGCTCTTGGCGCTGACGTAAATCGCGGAATGGCGGAAGTTGCGGGCGGGAAAGACCGGGACGGCGACCAGCGGCGGATCGTCGAGATCGAGCGAGCTGATGAAGAATTTCAGCCCCATCTCGCAGGCGTCGAACTCCTGCGTCCGCAGCATGCGGGGGAAGGTCTCGGCCGGGAAGCATTTGAGATAGGTGAGGTCGGCGCCCTCGACCGCGACCCGTCCGTCGGCGAGCGCCCGCGTGTGATAATAATCGTCGCAGGCGAAGGTGAGCTTCAGCTTCGTCACGCCCGTCTCCCCGTCGTTCGATTCGGGGCAGTCCGCGCGGCCCCGTTTGTGCCATTATAAGGCCGAAGAAAATCGGGGGAAGAACCGTCCATGGCCGACCTGCCGCTCACTTTGGCGTGTCTCAAGTACAATCACGTCCGCGCTTTGATGGAGGGCGACGTCCGGCCCGATGGGATCGACCTCATTTGCCGCGATCTCGATCCGGAAGCGATCCACCCGCGCATGCTGCGCGACCGCGAATTCGACGTGTCCGAGATGGGGCTCACCTTCTATCTCGGCACGCTCGCCCAGGCGGACCCGCCCTTTCTCGCCATCCCGGTCTTCACCTCGCGGGGCTTCCGGCACGGCACGATCTACGTCAATGCGGAGAGCGGCATCGAGAAGCCCGAGGATCTGATCGGCCGGACCGTCGGCGAGCAGCGCGCCTATGGCCACGACGCCGGCATGTGGTCCAAGGGCATCCTGAGCGACGAGTACGGCGTGCGCGCCGACCGGATGTCCTATGTCATCGGCGGCGTGAACAATCCGGTGCCCAACTCGCACTGGCTGCCGCATGCGCCGCCGCCGCACGTAAAGGTGCAGTACCTGGGCTCCGACCGCACGCTCGCGCCGATGATCGAGTCGGGCGAGATCGCCGCGCTGTTTGCCGCCACCCAGCCGCGCGGCTTCGGCAACGGCAAAATTCGGCAGCTCTTCCCCGACCACGTGGCGATGGAGCGCGACTATTTCCGCCGCACCTCCATTCATCCGATCATGCACACCGTGGTCATCAAGCGCGAAATCGTGCGCGCAAACCCCTGGGTGCCGCGCGCGCTCTACGATGCGTTCCGCGAAGCCAAACGGCGGCACGACGAATATTACCGCTCGATCGCGACCAAGATGCACCGCGTGCTGACGCTGTGCTGGGCGACCGAGCTTTATGCCGAGAACCGCAAGCTGATGGGCGACGACGCTTGGCCCTACGGCGTGGCGGCCAACCGCAAGCCGCTCGAAACCGCGCTCCGCTACCATCACGAGCAGGGCATGTCGAAACGGCGCTTTTCGGCCGAGGAAATCTTCGCGCCGGAGACGCTCGAAGATTAGGCGGCGAAGGAGGCGCGGTTGACGACCGGCTTTGGCGCACACTAGTCTTGCCGCGGCGATGCGCGAATAACGGCATCGCGCGGTTACGGGGCGTGTCGTTAAAGGCAGTGAGCTTGCCGGGTTTCCCCCACTGCATCGACGGGCATCCGCACGACCGACGATCGTCCATGGCGCCGTACGGCGGCGCCGGTACTGGGAGGAAACGACCATGCAATCACAATTCATCCGCGCCGCCGCGCTCGGCGCGGCCATCGCCCTTGCGGCATACGCCGCCGTCCCGTCCGCCCGGGCGGCGTCCCAGGAGGTCAATATCGGCGTCCTCAAGGTGGGCGCCACCTCGCCCGTCTTCGTCGCGCTCGACCGCGGTTACTTCACCAAGGAAGGGCTGACCCCAAAGCTCAAATATTTCGGCGCGGGCTCGCATGTCGCCGAGGCGGTGGTGGCGGGCGACGTCGATGTCGGCGTCACTGGCTTGACGGCCGGGCTCTACAACCTCGCGGCCAACGGCAAGATCCGCGTGCTCAGCGGGCTGCACCGCGAATGGCCGGGCTTCCATGAGCTCGGCTATTTCGCCTCGGCGAACGCATGGGCCCACGGCTGGCGTACGTTCAAGGACTTCCCCGGCCATAGCGTGGCAATCACGACGATCGGGTCGACCACCCACTACGCGCTTGGCCTCGTCGCCGAAAAATTCGGCTTCAAGCTGTCGGACGTGAAGGTGCTGCCGATGCAGCGCATCCCGAACAGCGCCTCGGCCGTGGCCGGCAGCAAGGCCGATTTCGGCCTCGAACCGAGCACCTTCTCGGCCAAGCTGAAAAAGGCGGGCGCACATCTCGTCGGCTGGGTCGGCGACGTGACGCCCTGGCAGATCGGCTCGGTGTTCACGGGGGCCAAGACCGCCGACACCAAGATGGACATGCTCAAGCATTTCCTCGCCGCCATGCAGATGGCCGTGACCGACTATCACGACGCCTTCACCACGGCAGACGAGAAACGGAAGGACGGCCCGACGGCGCCGGCCGTCCTCGCCATCATCTCCAAGCATCTCGGCGTTCCGGCGCAGCGGCTCGAAGACGAAGTGCCTTACGTCGATCCCCAGATGCGCATCGACCTCGCCGACATCAACCACCAGATCGCCTGGTACCGGAAGCACGGCATGATCAAAAAGCCGCTCACGGCCAAGGATGTGGTCGACATGCGCTACGCCAAGCTGATGCACCCCGAAATGGCGAAGTAGCCATCGCGGGACCGCTCCGCCCCCCTTATGGGCGGAGCGGGCGCCCGACGGGCCGGGCCTCGCACCGGCACGCCGTGATGCTTGCGGTGGATGGCTTCGGCGCGTGAGAATGTCGGCGACCGCACGGGACTCCGGATCGGACGGGCCACGGCGCGGCGTGAGCAACCCTGAGAAGGAACATCGCAGAATGAGCGCATCCGCACCCTGGCGCCGGCTCGCCCGGCGGACACTCGCCGTCGCCGGCGCGGCCGTCCTGGCCGCCGGCATCGGTGCGCCATCGGTCCGGGCGGCCGACACGATCCGGGTCGGCACGGTCCACTCGCAGGGCGGCGCCTCGGCGTTCGTCGCGATCGCCAAGGGGTACTTCAAGGAGCAGGGGCTCGACGTCAAGCTCACCCTCTTCCACTCCGCCGCGCCGATCGCCGTCGCCGCCGCGTCGGGCGACATCGATTTCGGCTCGACCGCGCTCACCGCCGCCTTCTGCAACCTGGCCTACAAGGGCACGCTGCGCATCATCGCCGCCGGCGGGTGGGAGCGTCCCGGCTTCCAGACCATCGGGTTCCTGCTGTCGAACAAGGCTTACGCCGAGGGCGTCCGGTCGTTCGGCGACCTCAAGGGGCGCAAGGTCGGCATCACCCAGCGCGGCACGCCGCTCGAGTACGACGCCGACCGCGTGCTGCAGAAGCATGGCCTGTCGATCGAGGACGTGCAGGTCATCCCGCTGCAATCCAACCCCAACGTCGCATCGGCCATCAAGGGCGGCGAGATCGACGTCGGCGTGCAGACGGTCGCCAACATCCTTCCGCTCGTCGCCCGCCACGACGCGCGGCTGCTCGGCTGGGCCTCGGACGAGCTGGGCGGCGGCCAGTCGACCGTGACCTTCACCACCGGCACGTTCGCGAAGGCGCATCCCGACGTCGTCCGACGCTTCCTCGTCGCGTTCGCCAAGGGCGGCGCCGAGTGGGACAAGGCGTTCCTCGACGCGAAGGGCCACCGCGCCGATCAGCCGAGCGCCAAGGAGATGATCGGCATCGTGGCCAAGACGCTGCAGACCAAGCCCGAGATCGTGGCGCGCGGCGTCGGCTATTTCGATCCGGAGAACCGCATCGTGATGTCCGACTTGCAGCACGTGCTCGACTGGTATCACGAGCACGGCATGGTCAAGACCCGCATGAACGCCGACGCGCTGCTCGACAAGCGCTTCGTCGTGTTGGCGCACTAGCCGCCCGAGACGCGAGGCCGGCATCGAAGGAAAGGTGTCCGCTTGAATCGGTTGATGCGTGCGACGTGGGACCGGCGCCGATGGATGTGATCATCGACGTCAAGCGGCACGCCTATGACGATCTGCTCGTCCTCGAGGACATCGCGGTGCATGTCCGCGAGGGCGAGATCGTCGCCGTCATCGGCCCGTCGGGCTGCGGCAAGTCGACCCTGCTCGGCATCGTCGGCGGCGTCCTCAAGGCGAGCCAGGGCACCGTGTTCCTGGAGGGCGACGCGCCGCATGACTGCCTCAACCCGCTCACCTTCATCTTCCAGGATTTCGCCCTGCTGCCCTGGCGCACGGTCGAGCAAAATGTCGCGCTGCCGTTGGAGCATCACCGCCTGCCTCCCGCCGAACTCAAGGCGCGCGTCGCCGACGCGCTCAACCGCACCGGGCTCTCCGACTTCGCGACCGCCTTCCCGAAGCAGCTTTCCGGCGGCATGCGCCAGCGGGTGGGCATCGCCCGCGCGCTGGTGGTCCGCCCGGCGGTGCTCTTGATGGACGAGCCGCTGTCCGCGCTCGACGCGCAGACCCGCGACCTCCTGATGGAGGATTTCCTCGATCTGCTGCTGCGCGAGCGCATCGCCGGGATCTACGTCACCCACAATTTCCAGGAGGCGCTGCGCCTCGCCGACCGGGTGGTGGTGCTGTCGCGCCGCCCCGGCCGGATCAAGGAGATCCTGCACGTGCCGATTCCGCAGCGCGAGCGCACCGAAAAGGCGGCCCAGGCGACCATCGCCGATCTCGGCGAACGCCTGTGGTCGCTGATCCGCGACGAGGCCTCGGTGGCCGATCGGGAGGTCATTCATGAGTAACATCTCGGCAACGACCGGCTCGGTGGCCGGTCAGTCCCTGCGCCGCGAGGTCGATTTCCGCGGCGGCGGCTTCCTCGAGGTGCCGAAGCCGCTCTATTCCTGGCTCGCCTTCGCGGCGATCCTGCTCGTCTGGCAGTTGGCCAACTCGTGGGGCTGGGCGGATCCGGTGTTCCTGCCGTCGCCCGTCGCGATCTGCCGCGCGCTGTGGCAGCTCACCGTGAGCGGCGATCTCTGGGCGAACCTCTCGATCTCGCTGGTGCGGATCGGCAGCGGATGGATCATCGGCGCGGTGCTCGGCGTCGCGCTCGGCGTCGTCATGGGCCTCTCGACGGCGGGGCGCGCCATCGGCATGCCTTTGGTGTCGGCGATCTACCCGGTGCCTAAGATCGCGCTCATGCCGCTCCTGATCCTGTGGCTCGGCATCGGCGAGGCGCCGAAGGTGGTGACCATCGCCTCGGGCGTGTTCTTCCCCACCATCATCGCGACCCTGGCGGCGATCGATTCCGTGCCGCGCAACCTGATTCGCATGGCGCAGAGCTTCAACCTGCCGATGCGCGCGATCATCTGGAAGGTGATGCTGCCCTCGGCGCTGCCGGGCGTGCTCGCGGGCTTCCGCATCTCGGTGTCGATCGCGCTGATCCTGGTGGTGGCGGCCGAGATGATCGGCGCGCAGTACGGAATCGGTTCGCTGCTGCTCACCGCCGGCAACCTTATGCAGTCTGACGATTTGATGGCGGGCGTGGTGATCCTCGCCATTCTCGGGCTGATGATCGGCGCGGTGCTGACGGCGATCGAGCGCAACTTCCTGCGCTGGCGCTGAGGGCGCTAGAGCATTTTCCGCTCACGCGGGATCGCACCGGTCCGCTCCGCCGCCCGGCCACCCTACGACAGTATGCTGGTATGGGTGGCCGGGCGGGGGAGAGGGCCGGACCCGTCCGATCGAAAAACGCTCAGCCGGCGAGGCGCGGCAGCGTCTCGCCCAGGAACAAATCGAGCGAGCGGTGCGTCTCGGCCTCGGTGAGGTCGCCGAAGGCGAACTGCCCGACCAGGTAGTTGGCGCCCGAGACCTCCATCTCGCGGGCGAGGAAGGCGGCGACCGTCTCCGGCGTGCCGGCCACGGCCTTGCCCATTTCCCCCATCGCGTCGAATTCCTGCGGGCGGCCGTGGCGGATGACGTAGCCGTGCGTGCGCGCGGTGTAGGTGAAGTTCCGCCACCACCGCCCGTAGGCGCGCCGCGCCACGTCCAGCGCCGCGCCGTCGGTGTCGGCGACGTAGACGAACCGGCTGATCCCGAGCCGCGGCAGGGGCTTTCCCGGATGGGTCCGGCGGAATTCCGGCAGGTAGGCCTCGATGTAGCTGCGTGTCTCCGCAGCGGTGTCGAGGCTGACCAGATGCTGGCCGCGCCGCGCCGAAGCGACCCCGCTCTCGACCGAATGCACGCCGTACCACAGGGGCGGGTGCGGCTGCTGTACGCAGTCGATCTGCAGGGGCAGGTCCCGGAACGTCGCCGGCGCGTCCGGGAAGCTGATGCGCTTCTCGGTCAGCACCTTGACGATGAAGTCCAGCGTCTCCTCGTACAAATCCTGTGCGGTGTCGTAGCTGCGGCCGAAATAGCGGGTCTCGGCCGCCCCCGAGCCGCGCCCGACGCCGAGCTCGAGGCGGCCGCCGCTCATCTGGTCGAGCATGCAGATCTCCTCGATCAGCCGCAGCGGATGGTAGGTGGGGACCTGGTAGACCAGCGGCCCGAACCGGAGCCTTCGCGTGCGCTGGGCGATGGCGGCGAGGAACAGGCCAGGGGAGGGGGCCATGCCGCTTTGCGCCAGATGATGCTCGGCGCAGTGATAGGCGTGGAACCCGGCCGCGTCATAGCGCTCGATCAGCCGCAGGCGCGCCTCGTAGAGCTGCGTGCCGGGAAGCCCGTTCTGATCCACATGGTCAAAGACGCCGATGTCGGAAGGGTTCATGGGCCTCACGCTGCCTCTGTTGCGGGCGGGTGTATCGCCGCGGGGCGGGCACTATGCGAGAGGTTCGGCGCGAGGTGAAGCCCTTTGCGCCGGTCCATGGTTCCGTTCGGCGCCAAAACGCCCTAAGCTCGGGCCGCCTTCGAGCCAAGGGACCGAGAGATGGACAGCGATTCCCACGACGCCACGCCTTCCGCCGCCACCGCGACGGCGGAGACAGTGGCGCCCCCGCGCCGCGCACCGCTCAACCGGCCGGTGATGCTGTCGCACGGCACGATCACCTGCCGCGACCTGGCCGCGTCGCGCCGGTTCTACGAGGAGTTCCTCGGGCTCGACGTGGTGCAGCACACCGAGCGCGGCATCATGCTGCGCAAGGGCGGGTACTGCGCGATCGTCTGCCTCGAGGTCGGCGACCACGTGAAACCGGTCGACCGCCAGCACCATTGGGGCATCGATCTCGCCACGCGCGAGGAGGTCGACCGCGCGCTCGAGCTCGCCCACCGTCACAAGGACGAGTACGGCATCAGCCAGATTTCGCGGATCACCACGCATCACGGCGGCTACTCTTTCTATTTCCGCGACCTCGACGACAATTACTGGGAGTTCCAATACGTCGGGATCGGGCAGGACCGCGGCGAGGGCAAGTACGACCGCTACTTCGCCCGCGGCGACGTAAACATCAAAAACAAGTTCGACGAGGATCTGTAGGGCCCGCGGCCGAGCCGATCAGTATTCGAACTGGTAGGTGAGGCCGACGCTGCTGCCCGGGTCGTTCGTCGGCGTCGCGCCGGTGAGCGGCGCACCCGACTTCGCGCTCAGCTCGGTCTCCAGCTTCAAATGCTCGGTAAGGTCGATCTTGACCTCGGCCTGGCTGGAGCCGGAGAGCCCCTGCTTGGTGCCGACATAGACCCCACTGGCGACATACTTTCCGGCCTCGACGGAGGTGCCGCCGCTTCCGGCGCCGCCGACCGACAGCACGTCGAGCCCCAGCCCCTTGCGCACCTCGGCGAGCGGGTTGAACCCGCCTCCGGCCCCGCCGAGCGAGGCGAGGGCGCTGCCGATCTGCGCGATCTCGATGGGCGTCAGCTCGTTCAGGCTCTTCGCGAACAGGAGGTGGGCCAGCATTTCGTCCTGCGGCAGTTCGGGCGAGCTGGTGAGCTTGAACTTCGGATCGTCGGCGTAGCCCGTGATTTCCAGCCGCGCGGTGACGTTGCCGTTGGTGTTCTCCGCCACGAAGTCGAGCGTCGGGTTCAAATCGCCCGTCAGGCTGCGCCCGTCGAAGCTGACGCGGCCCGACACGAAATTGAGCGTCTTTCCGGCGATCGAATAGCTGCCGCGCCGCAACAGAAACCCGCCATTGACGACCGGGCTTGCGGTGGTCCCCGTGATGCGCAGGCTTCCGCCCATCTCGGCGTCGAGCCCGTGGCCGCGCACGAAGATGCGCTCCGGCGCGTCGACGGTGATGTCGAGACCGAGGAGGAAGGCCGGCCCTTGCGGCTGCGGCGCCTTCTCACCCGGCTTCCGCACGTCGAGCACGGCAACGTCCTCGGGCAGGTGGTCGGGAAGCTGGATGTCGGTATGCTCGATCCGGACGCGGCCGGCCACGTCGAGGCGGCTCGTCGCCGCGCCGCGCAGATGGATTTCGGCGTCCATGATGGCGGTCACCAGGTCGCGCGCCGGAAGCTTCGCACCCTTGGCCGTGAACACGATGTCGACCGGCATGCCGGGTGCGAGAAGCTGCACCGTCCCCGATACCGCGACGGTGCCTGCGCCGGCCTTGCCGATAAAGCGCGCGATGCGCACCACGCCGTTCGCCATTTCGACGTCGGCGGCGATGTCGGTGATGTGAACGCCCTGGATGTAGTCCTGGATTTCCCCGTCGGCGAGCCGCGCCGTGCCGGCGAGGCGCGGCTGGTCGAGCGTGCCGCGCGCCGTGACGTCGAGCGTGACCGTGCCCCGCGCGCGCCGCCCCTCGGCCAGCAGGAACGGGTCGAGCAGGGCGAGGTCGGTGCGCCCCGCGATCGTGAGGTCGAGCGTTCCCGTGCCGTCGAGCGACGCGCGTCCGGCGACGCGCAGCGTGGCGGTATTGCCGGCCGAAAAGCTCGCCTCGATCTCCGCCCAGCTCCCGTGCAGTCGCGCGGTAGCCTGGAAGCCGGCGGCAAGCGGCGAGGTCGTCGCCGCCCAGCCGCGGAAGTCGCGCCCGTTCACCGTCACCGTCCCAGTCGGCGCGGCCAGAGTCCCGCCGAGATGCGCCGTCATCGACATCGTGCCGGCCGACGCGGCGCCGCTGGGCGCGAAGGCGGCGAGCATCTTGGGCGTAACGCCCTGCACGGAAGCGTCGAGATCGAGCGTGGGAGACACCCGGCCCGACGCCACCGCGACGGCTTTGCCGGCCTCGATGCGCAGCCCGGCGATGGCGAGGCCGTTGGCGAACGAGACGGTCGCCGGGCGGGCGAGCCTTGCGGTCTCGCCCTGCCAGGTCGCGCGCAGCGCGGTGAGCCGCAGGCGGCTCTGCCTGGTGTCGGCCGTTGCCGACGCGGCGACGGTCGCTGCCCCCTTGCCGGGCGGGTTGAGCGTCGCCGCGAGCTGCAGCGCAGGTCGTGTCGCCGGCCCGCGCAGGGCGAGGGTCGCGCGGCCGGTGATGTCTTGCGCCCGGATGCCGTCGAGCGTGAGGTCGAGGGCCAGGTCGCGGCTTGTGCTGAGCCGGTCGATCGTGCCGGTCAGGGTGACGTTGGCCACGACCGTCCCGGCGAAGGCGAGCCCGTCGCCGTTCACGTCGACCCGGGCCGCGGGGGCACCGTGCGCCATGACGGTGTCGAGACGTGCGGTGAGGCTGCCCGCCACCGGCTGGCCGACGAGGGGCGCGAGGTCGGAAAGGCGCGCGAAGGCGAGCTGCATCTGCCCGGTCGGGATCGCCGCGCCCGGCGGCAAAGTCAGCGTGCCGTGGGCCGCGGCGCTCTTCCACGTCGCGTGGTCGATGCCGATGCGCACCGTACCGTTCGCCGCGCGCGCCACGTCCGCGGCGAGGCGCAGCGGTGCGCCGGCGAACTGTCCCTCGGCGGTGAGGCTGCCGGACGGTGCTGACGGCAGGCCGTGCAGCCGCGCGCGGATCACGACCTTCTGCTTGGGCAGGCCACCGACCGCGGCGTTCACCGTCGCGTCGGCGGCGACAGCGAGGTCGGTCGGCGGCCCCTGGACGGTGCCGTGCGCTGTCGCTTCGCCCGCCATCGTCGGCACGATTGCGGCAAGGCGGGTGAGCGCCGCCGTCCAGCTCAGCGCGAGCGCGCCCGTGGCGTCCTCGGTGCCTTGGACGGAGGCGCGCATCGCCTTGCCGTCGATGGCGGCGCGGTCGAGGCGGATGACGCCGTCCGCGCGGCTGGCGGAGAGCGCGATCTTCGCGTCGCCGCCGATCGTCTGCACCGCTTCCGGCATGCCGCCGGTGATGCCGAGCGTCCCGGTTGCCGCCACACTCGCCTTGCCATCGGTGGCCGCGAACGTGCCGGAGAGGTTCGCGTGGCCTGCGAGGTCGAGCTTGGCCGCCTCGGCGAAGGGCTTCAGCGTCGGCAGGCGAAGCGCCATCGTTCCCGAAACCCCGCCGCGTGTGGTCGCCCGGGCGCTTGCGTTGAGGAGCGGGTGGGAGAGGGTCAGCGTGACGGGCCGCGTCGGCGCGTCGAGCGTCACTGCGGCGCGGAGCTTCACCGGCGCTCCCGCAAGCAGATCGGGCTTCGGGCCGGGAACGGCGAGACCCTCGAGCGTGACGTCGGCCGTCACTTGGCCCTGGTTGCCCGCGAGGTCGGCGGTGATCAGGTGCGCGCGCGCCGCGCCTGCGGAGAGCGCCTCGATGCGTGCCACGCCGGTCGCATCCGGCGCATTGAACGTGCCCTTGACGTGCGCATCGAGCGTCGCCGACTTCCAGGCGATGTCGGGCGCCGGCGCCATCGCCGGGGCGCGCCCCGCCAGGGTCAAATCCATGCGCCGCCCGTCGAGGTCGAGCGTGCCCTTGCCGTCGAGACGCAGTTGGCCGGCGGCGAGCGCGAGGCGCGCGGTCTCGCCGGTGCGCGGCCCGTCCATCGACGCGCGCAGCGCGAGCGCGCCGAGGTCGGGCAGCTTCATCACCGTGGCAATCAGCCCGTGCGCCGGTTCGTTCACCGCAACCCGCGCGGCGATCGTGTCGGTGTCGATCTTGCCGCTGGCCGCATAGCTGCCGCCGGGCCCGTCGAGACGGTGCAGGTCCAGCTCCGCGCTGCCCTCCTGAAGCGAGACGAGGTGCGCCTGGCCATGGAGCGAGAGCGCCGCCTTTTGCTTTGCGACCGCCTCGGACAGCGCGATCCGATCGATCTTGAGGGCGTCGATGTCGACGCCGACGGGCAGGCTGAACTTGCCACCGCCGTTTCCGCCGCTCGCCTCGGGCAGGCGCAGGAGGTCGAGCCGGTCGGCGTGCAGCCGGTCGATATGGGCGACCCCGTGGAACAGGGCACCGGGCGACCAGTCGATGGTCACGCCTTGAAGCCTGGCATAGACGCCCTTCGCGTCACGCAGGGCGAGCTCGGTGACCGTCACGTTGTCGGGGAAGCTGCCGCCCAGACCCTTCACGCGCACGTCATTGCCGAGCACCGAGTTGGTGAGCGCGGTGGCGACGTTCGAGAGCAGCCCTGCGCGCCCGGCGATGGCGAAGCCCGCGACGGCGACGACGAGCGCCGCCGCGACCGCAGCGAGGATTTTCGCTGTCCGTCGCATCAGAACGCCTGGCCGAAGCCGATATAGATTTCGAACGCGTCGCCGCCCGACGGCTTGTCGAGCGGCAGCGCCACGTCGAGGCGGACCGGTCCGATGGGCGTGTAATAGCGCACGCCGACGCCGACGCCCACGCGCGGCGTGCCGTCGAACGGGATATTCGAGTCCGAGACCTGGCCGGCATCGACGAAGGCGACGGCGCCGAAATCGCCGAACACGCGCTGGCGGAACTCGACGGTCGCCGCGTCGATCGAGGTGCCGCCGATCGGCTTGCCGTCCGGGAATTTCGGCCCGATCGACTGGTAGGCGTAGCCGCGCACCGTGGCGCTGCCGCCGCCATAGAAGCGCTGGTCCGGCGGCACGCTGAGGTTGGTTGCGCCGACGATGCTGCCGAGCAGGGCGCGCACCGCGACGACGCTCTGGCCCTCTTTCGCATCCCACAGCCGGCCCACGTCGAAATAGTGCGACGCCGAGGCCTGCAGGATGGTGAAGAGGTCGGCCTGGGCGCCGACGGGCAAGGTGGGCACGCCACTGAGCTGAGCGCGCCAGCCGTGGGTTGCATCGGAGAGGGGACTGGCCGTCTCGGTGGTGTCGAGCTTCAGCGTGGCGGGCAGCCCGACCAAGCGGTAGTTGCGCGTCACCCCCTCCTGGACGATGCGCTCCTCCTCGCCGGCAAGGCCGAGGCTCGCGCTCCATATGTCGGAGATCTTGCGGTCGACGGTGAGGCCGGCCGTGAAGGCGCGCTGGTTATAGGCGTCCAGGTCCTGCTGCAGCGCCGCGAGGTCGAACTGGAGCGACTGGTCGCGCCTGAGGAAGTCGGGCTTGGTGAGCTTGGAGCTGAAATCGTACCCGATGGCCTTCGTCGCGGTGCCGCCGAGCCCGGTCAGGGCGCCGGAAAGGGCGAGGCGCTCGGCGTTGCCGAACAGATTCCGGTGCGTCCAGGTGAGCTTCATGCTGCCGCCGAGGTCGGTCGAGTAGGCCCCGGTGACGCCGACCGCGTGCAGCGGCCGCTCCTGCACCTTGTAGGTGATTTTCAGCCGCCCGTCGGACCCCGGCTTGTCGGCCGCCTCGACGGTCACGGCGCGGATGGGGCCAAGCGAGGCGAGGTCGCGCCGCGCCGCGTCGATCTTGCTCGGCTGGTAAAGATCGCCGGGATGGACCGTAAGGCGCTCGCGGACGAAGCTCTCGTTGAGGGTTTCGAGGCCGGTGATCGCGATCGGCCCGATATGGAGGCGCGGACCGGCCGTCACGTGGAACGTGACGTCGAGCGTGTTGTCGGCCGGGCGCTCGACCGCGTCGGGCGGCGCCACCTTGGCCAGGGCGTACCCGTCCTCCTGCAGCGCGGTCAACAGGCGCTGGCGCGCCGCCAGCACGTCGGACGCGATGGCGGGCGCGCCCGGCTTCAAGTCGAGCTTGGCGCGCGCGTCGGACGGGACGTCGCCTTCGACGGCGACCTTGCCCAGCTTGAACTCGGCGCCCTTGTCGACCGCGACCGTGACCTTCGCGGTGCCCGTGCTCTTGGCGAGATGGCCGGGCAGATTGGGATCGGTCAGCGCCTCGCCGTCGATCCGCATGGAGACCTTGCCCTTGTAGTAGCCGAAGCTGTGCAGCACCGTGACCAGACGGTCAACGTCCTGGCGGGCGCGAGTGATCAGCGGGAATGGGCCGACCGGCGCGGTCGTGCGCAGCCGTTCGAGGCGGGATGAGTTCTTCAGTACCGTGTCGAGCTTCCCGTTTCCGGTGTCGGCGATTTCCACGGTGTAGGGCTGCGGATCGGCCGCGCGGGCGTGGGACGAGGCGAGCGCGAGCGCGGCCGCGATCACGGCGGCCGCCGCCTCCACCCGCGCTTGCCGGCCGGCGCCGACCCGATAGCCACCCGATTTTCTCATCACCTGTTTCGGGAGAACGCCTGAGAGGACCACATGATCTCACAGCACAAGGACGGAAATGGGGCGTCATTCGGCCCAGATCAACGCCCGATCTCGCCCCAGGGCGGCCTTGCGCCGTCGGCCGCGCGTTGACGCCCTGCGGTCGCGGGGCGATAGTTTCGGCAGACCGAGGGGGATGAACGAAGATGGCCGATACCGAATTCAAGCTGGCGACGGTGTCGATCGCCGGCAGCCCGCGCTTCGTCGTGCTGGCGTTGGGCGCGCGCGCCGTGGCGCTCGATGCCGCCAATCGGGCGTACGAGGCGACGGGCGCCCGCACGCGCCTTGCGGCAGGCAGTATGCTGGAGCTTCTTGCGGATTGGCCGGCGAGCTTCGATGCGCTGCAGGAGGTCGCGGCTTTCGTCGCGAAGCAGGGGTTCGACGATCCGCGCTGGAAGGACGCGACGGCGCCGGTGGGAGCGCTCCGCTTCCATGCGCCGGTCGTGCGCCCGCCTGCGATGTACTTCGCCGCGGTCAACTATCCGCGTCCCGGCCGGCCGGGGCGCGACCCGTCGGTGCCGGCGCGGCCCTACATGTTCGAAAAGACCGCACGCTGCGCGGTCGGGCCGTACGACGACGTGGTCAAGCCGCGCGGCTATGACGAGATCGACTACGAGGTCGAACTCGCGCTCGTGATCGGTACCGGTGGCCGGCGCATCCCGGCCGAGCGCGCGATGGAGCATGTGGCCGGCTTCCTCGTCGCCAACGACGTGACGTGCCGCAACTTCCGCCAGAAGGGCGAGCTGCCGATCCCCGGGCCGGACTGGTTCGGCTCCAAGTGCCATGACGGGTTCGCGCCGCTCGGCCCCTATCTCGTGCCGCGTCCGTTCGTGCCGGATTGCCGCAATCTGCGGCTCACCCTCAAGATCAACGGCGAGACGTTCCAGGACGGCAACACGCGCGACATGGTCTTCTCGCCCGAGGAGCAGGTGGCGCACGTCTCCAACCAGATCACGCTGGAGCCGGGCGACGTGTTCTCGACCGGCACGCCGGAAGGGCTCGGCATGCTTTCGGGCCGCTACCTCAAGCCGGGCGACGTCTTCGAGGCCGCGATCGAGGGGCTCGGCGCGCAGCGAAACCGCCTGGTTGCCGAGGACGCCTAATCTCGCGTCCGCTCCTCGAGGAGGCCGAGGCGGGCGAGCACCTCGCGGTCGGTGGCGAGGAACAGCTTCGCCCCCGGGGCGGCCGCGCAATGCGCGTGCCACGTCTTGCCCGGCAGGGTGAAGATGTCGTTGCGGCGCCAGGCGATGGTCTCCTCGCCCACCTTCGTCGTGCCCTCGCCCTCGGCGACGACGCAGATCGTGCCGGCCGTCGACCAGTGTGGACGCGTCTCGCGCGCCGCCGGCAGGTCTAGCAGGTAGCAGTCGATCAGCGACATCACCGGCCCGCCGTTCAGCGGATTGACGTAGCGCAGACGGCGCGAGCCGTCCGCCTCCGGCGTCATGCGCGCGACGGCTTCCTTCGCCTCCGCCCAGCCGTAGCGGAACAAAGGCGAGTAGGCGGGGTTGGCGGTGGACGCGGCCCCGGCGGGCACCATCCCCGCCGCGGCGTATTCGTCGTCGGCGCCGAGCGGAGGCAGGTCGTGGGCCGGGCCGGTCTCGAACGCGGTGGTCTTGAAGAACTGGTGCAGCGGCACGTCGAGCGAGTTCGAACCACACCATCCGCTCGCTGCCGCGGTGCACGTGCTCGTGCCACGTCCAGGCGGGGGTGAGCACGAGATCGCCCTCCTCCATGATGCATGCCTTGCCGTCGACGATGGTTTCCGCGCCGTTCCCCTCCATGATGAAGCGCAGCGCGTTCATCGAATGGCGATGCGCCGGGGCGTGCTCGCCCGGCAGCAGGATCTGCAGCGCGCCGTTGATCGTGCCGAGCGGGCTCGGGAAGCCCGGATTATCGGGGTTGCTGAGCGCCAGAACGCGGCGCTCGGTGTTCTCCATTCCGACCGCCTCGATGGCCTGGTCGATCAGCGGCCGCAAATCGGCCCAGCGCCAGTGCAGGCCGCGCGGCCCGGCGTTGCGTCTCCGGTCGTGCGCCTCCAGCTCCCACAAGGCGCGCACATTGAGGCGCGCCATCTCGGCGTGAAATGCATCCTGGGGTGCGGTCGTCATCTCGCTCCTCCCGTCGGGGATTCCATTATACCCGGAACGGCTTCGCGACCTCGCGGGCGAACAGCTCGTCCGGCGTGACCAGCCGGTGCGCCACGCCCTGGTCGTGGGCGAACCTGGCGAAGGCCTCGAGCGTCTTGCGGCTGCCCTCGACTCCGTAGGGCCAGAAATCCTCGCCCAGCCGCTTCTTCGCCTCGTCGGCCCAGTAGGCGTGCATCGGCAGGGGATAGAGCGACCCGCCGGTCGCGGCGCGCGCCAGCGCGTCGTCCTTGGCCTTCACGAACGCCTTGTAGAGGCTCATCGGCACCCAGGGGTTGGCCTCGCACACCTCTTTGCGGATCACGATGGTGTGCATGATCGGGAAGATGCCGGTGTCGTCCCAGTATTTGGTCTCGGCCGCGCGCGGATCCTCGACCAGGCGCTTCACCCGAGGGTCGCGCCGGCGAAAGGCGCCGGGCGGCGCGGCGGAGATCATTGCGTCGATGTCGCCGGCGAGCAGCATGTCGTTGAGCGACCGATCGGGTACCGGCGCGATGCGGATGCCCGGCGGCAGGGTGAGCTCGCCCGGCTCGGCGCGGCCGGGGTCGTCCTGGCCCGCCTGCACCCAGTCGATCGAGGCGAGCTCGACGCCGATATACTCCGAAAGCCAGCCGCGGCCGTAGATCGTCGCCGTCTGGGTCCATTCCGGCACGCCGACGCGCTTGCCGGCCAGGTCCTCCGGCCGCTTCACCTTGCCGTCGGCGCGCACGTAGAAGGCGGAGAGCCGGAACACCCGCGACGGGAACACCGGGATCGCCACGTGCGTCGCCTTGCCCTGCGATACCAGCGAGATGTGCCGGCCCATCGACAGCTCCGACACGTCGAACTCGCGGAACTCGGTGAACCGGTGGAAGACCTCCAGCACCGGCAGCTTTAGGTGGGTGACGTCGATCCCCTCGGCCCGCACCTCGCCCGAGGTGAAGTCGCGCAGATGGTCGTAGTCGCCGGTGGCGACGGTCAGGCGGATGTTGCTCACGCGCGGGCTCCCCTCGGCCGAGTTCATTGTAGGACCGCCCCGGCCGGCCCGTCCATGCGCCCGCGCGGCGATGGAATGGGACCGGCCGCCCCGCGTTGTCCCTTCAAAGCCCGACCGACGGCGGCGCTCCGGGGACTGGACATGATTTCGATCGGCGCGATGGTGACGCAGGACGGAAGCGACCGGCGGCGGCCCGCGCCGCTCGTCCGGCGCATCGCCTGGCGCGCTCTGATGGCGCTTTACCCGGTCACCTGGACGACCTGGTGGACGGTGGAGCGGTTCTACAGCTGGAGCCACGCGCCCTATCTCGATGTCGGCGCGCCCTACAACATGCTGCGCGTCCGGGCGCGGATCTACCGGGGGCCGGCCGTGCGGCTCGGCGACGGCACCGTCGTGCGACCCGGCGACCGCATCCTGAACCTGCACATCAACAGCCCGGTCGCGCGCCGCATGTGGCGCGAGCACGTGCACCCTTATGTCGCGGGCGCCGCGGACTTCCGCTGCGTGGCCGGGTTCCTTGCCGAGCACCCGGAGTACGTCGCCGTCCATGGCCGCAACAACCTGCGCCACATGATGCAGCGGCTGGGGGCGGAGGTGTTCGATGTGCCGCCCGGCCTGCACGCCGCGCTCGAGCAGCTGTTCGAGGAAATGGCGATCCTGATCTTCCATCCGCACCGAGTGCAGAGGCTGGAGCGCCACTACGCGCCGATCGCCGATTCGCTGGCTGTCGCGCGACTCGCTCCTGGCCCGGTTCGGACCCGGGTGCGGCAGCTAGCGCCGGGCGGCGCCCACGGCGGCGGATGGACCCGATCCACTCCCTCTCGGGCTTCCTCAGGCATCACCAGCTTCTCGCCTATCCGGTGCTGCTCGGCGGCGCGTTCGTCGAAATCCTGGTGCCGTTCGCGTTCTTCGTGCCCGGCGAAATCTTCTTCTACGCGGCGGGCATATTGGGCGCGATCGGCGCGTTGAGCCTGTGGGTCGCGAGCGGCGCCCTGATCGCCGGCGGCATCGCGGGCGACTTCGCCAACTTCTTCCTGGGGCGGCGCTATCACCGCGAAATCGAGGCGCGCATCTGCCGCGTGCGCTATCTCGACCGCGTCTATGGCAGGGGCAAGAGGTTCATCGCCAAGCATGGCGACAACTCGGTGCTGTTCGCCCGCTTCCTTGGACCGGCCGGCTGGGTGACCTCGTTCCTCGCCGGCGCGGCGGGCATGCGGCCGCGCCGGTTCGCGCTGCTGGAGCCCGCGCCGGCGATCCTCGCCATCGCGCTGAACATCGGGATCGGCTACGCGCTGGGGATGGGCTATCGCTTCGCCGAGAAGCTGGTGCACGGCTGGGCGACGCCGATCGCCATCGTCATGGCCCTGATCGTGATCGGCATTCCGATCTGGCTTCTGCTCAGGGATCCCGAGAAGAAGTCAGCCCGCCAGCCGTCACGATGAACTCGACGATGCGGCCGACGCCGTCGCCCGCCTTCAAATTGGTGAAGATGAACGGCCGCGCGCCCCGCATGCGCCGCGCGTCGCGCTCCATTACGCCGAGGTCGGCGCCCACCAGCGGCGCGAGGTCCGTCTTGTTGATGACCAGCAGGTCCGACCGGGTGATGCCGGGCCCGCCCTTGCGCGGGATCTTCTCGCCCGCCGCCACGTCGATCACGTAGATGGTGAGGTCGGCGAGCTCGGGGCTGAACGTCGCGGCGAGGTTGTCGCCGCCCGACTCGATCAGGCAGAGCGCGGCGTCGGGAAACTTCGCGCACATCTCGTCGAACGCGACCAGGTTGATCGAGGCGTCCTCGCGGATCGCGGTGTGCGGGCAGCCGCCGGTCTCGACCCCCATGATGCGCTCCGCGGGCAGCGCGCCGGCGCGCGTCAGGATGAGCTGGTCCTCCTTCGTGTAGATGTCGTTGGTGATGACGAAGAGGTCGTACCGGTCGCGCATGCGCTTGCACAGCGCCTCGCAGAGCGCGGTCTTGCCCGAGCCGACGGGGCCGCCGATGCCGACACGCAGCGGGCCGTGATGCGCCAAGGGGAGAGCGTGTGTCATGAGCGGAACAGCCTCGTGTATTGGGTTTCGTGGCGCGCCGACGCGATGTCGATCATGAACGCGGCTGAGCCGATCTCGTCGAGCGAGGCAGACGCCGCCACCGCGGCCGTCGCGAGCACCGCCGCCTCCAGCGACGCGACGGCGATCTGCCCGTCGGTCTGGCCGAGCGGCACCAGCCTGACGCCGGCCGTGACCAGGTTCGCCGTTGTCGATTGCAGGTACGTCGCCAGCGCGGCACAGAGCGGCGCGCCGTCGAGCGCGGTGGCGGCGCCGGCCACCACGGGGAGCGTCGGCGCGACCGCTTCGGTGGCAAGGCGGTGCGCCAGCCCGTCCAGCGCTGCGTCGGGCCAGGCGCGCCGCACGGTCGCGAGGAAGGCCATGCCCTGGGCTGCCGATTCGAGGGCGAGCTCCGCCGTGCCGCGCAGCGCTGCGGCGAGGCGCACGATCTCCACGAACCCTTCCGGATCGCGCGCGGCGCGGAAGGCGTGGGCGAACAGGATCGCGTCGCTCCGGCCGGCGCCGTGGCGCAGGTCGGCGTCGAGCCAGTCCACCAGGGTGGCGCGGTCTGTCACCTGTCCCGCCTCGACCGCCCATTCCAGCGCGTGCGAATAGCTGAACGCGCCGACCGGAAAGGCCGGCGACAGCCAGCTCTGCAGGCGCATCAGGTGGCGGAGGTCATCCGTCATGGGGGGCCGCATGGCGGTGAGCGTGTGCGTGGCCGCTGCCGTCATACGCGCCGCCCTCGGGCTGGAACGGCGCGACGACGTGGCGCAGCGACGCGCCAAGGCCCGCGAGCATCGCCTCGACCACGTGGTCGGGGCGGATGCGCAGGACGCCGTCGCCGATCTCGGTCGCGAGGTGGCGGTTGCCGAGATGCCAGGCGAGACGGGCGAGGTGGGTGGCGTCGCGGCCGCGGATTTCCATGACCGGCTCCGGCGCGGCGCGCACGCGGAGCCAGCGCCCGTCCTCCAGCGCCAGCCCGTCGCCGTCGGCCATCGCCACCGCCTGGGCGAGGTCGAGCAGCACCGCCGCGCCGTTGTCGGTTTCGAAGCGGATGCGGCGGCGGTGCCGTGCGTCGAAATCGAGCGTCACCGTGCCCGCGGCCCGTGCCTCGGGCCAGCAGCCGGCCGCCTCGTGTCGCGTCGCGCGGATCATCAGAACAAAAAGTAGCGCTGCGCCATCGACAGCACTTCCGCCGGCGCGCAGGTGAGAAGCCGCCCGTCGGCGCGCACCTCGTAGGTCTCGGGGTCGACCTCGATCTTGGGCGTCAGCGCGTTGTGCACCATGGAGCGCTTGCCGATGGTGCGCGTCTCGCCGACCGGGATCGCGGCCTTGGCGAGGCCGAGCCGGCCGGCGATGTCGGCCTCGGCCGCTGCCCGGCTGACGAAGGTCACCGCGCTCGCCGTCACCGACCGGCCGAACGCGCCGAACATCGGCCGCATGTATTCCGGCTGCGGCGTCGGGATCGAGGCGTTGGGATCGCCCATGACGGCGGCGGCGATGGTGCCGCATTTCAGCACCAAATCGGGCTTCACCCCGAAGAAGGCGGGCTGCCAGATCGCCAGATCGGCGAGCTTGCCGGGCTCGACCGAGCCGACGTGCATGGCGATGCCCTGGGCGATCGCGGGATTGATCGTGTACTTGGCGACGTAGCGCCGCGCGCGGAGATTGTCGTTCGCGCCGCGCTCGCCGGCCAGCGCGCCGAACTGGCGCTTCATCTTGTCGGCGGTCTGCCAGGTGCGGATGATGACCTCGCCGACGCGCCCCATCGCCTGGCTGTCCGACGAGATGATCGAGAACGCGCCGAGGTCGTGGAGAATGTCCTCGGCGGCGATCGTCTCCTTGCGGATGCGGCTTTCGGCGAACGCCACGTCCTCGGGGATCTTCGGGTCGAGGTGGTGGCACACCATCAGCATGTCGAGATGCTCGTCCACCGTGTTCGCCGTGTAGGGCCGCGTCGGGTTGGTCGAGGACGGGATGACGTTCGCCTCGCCGCACAGCTTGATGATGTCGGGCGCGTGGCCGCCGCCCGCGCCCTCGGTGTGGAAGGCGTGGATCGTGCGCCCCTTGAAGGCGCGGATGGTGTTCTCGACGAAGCCCGACTCGTTCAGCGTGTCGGTGTGGATCAGCACCTGCACGTCCATCTCGTCGGCAACCGACAGGCAGCAATCGATGGCAGCGGGCGTGGTGCCCCAGTCCTCGTGGAGCTTCAACCCGCACGCCCCGGCCGCGACCTGCTCGACGAGGCCCGCCGGCAGGCTGGCATTGCCCTTGCCGTAGAAGCCGAGATTCATCGGGAATGCTTCGGCCGCCTGAAGCATCCGCCCGATATGCCAGGGGCCGGGCGTGCAGGTGGTCGCGTTGGTGCCGGTCGCCGGCCCGGTGCCGCCGCCCATCATGGTGGTGACGCCGGAGTACAGCGCCTCCTCGATCTGCTGCGGGCAGATGAAATGGATGTGGCAGTCGATGCCGCCGGCGGTGACGATCCTGCCCTCGCCGGCGATGGCCTCGGTGCCCGGCCCGATCACGATGTCGACGCCGGGCTGCACGTCGGGATTGCCCGCCTTGCCGATGGCGGCGATGCGGCCGTCCTTGATGCCGATGTCGGCCTTGACGATGCCCCAATAATCGAGGATCAGCGCGTTGGTGATGACCGTGTCGACCGCGCCCTCGGCGCGCGTCGCCTGCGACTGGCCCATGCCGTCGCGGATCACCTTGCCGCCGCCGAACTTGACCTCCTCGCCGTAGATCGTGCGGTCCTCTTCGACCTCGATGAACAGCTCGGTGTCGGCGAGGCGTAGCTTGTCGCCCACCGTCGGGCCGTACATGTCGGCATAGGCGGCGCGGCCGATGCGGATCGTCACTTCGAATCCTCCGCGTCAAGCGGTCCGGCGATCTCGCCGTCGAAGCCGTGGACGATGCGCGCGCCGCGGAACGGGACCAGCGACACCTCGCGCGTCTGGCCCGGCTCGAAACGGACGGCGGTGCCGGCCGGGATGTCGAGCCGCATGCCGCGCGTCACGTCGCGGTCGAACGACAGCGCCTCGTTCGCTTCGAAGAAATGATAGTGGCTGCCGACCTGCACCGGCCGGTCGCCGGTGTTGGCGACGGCGAGGCGGACGGACCCCGCGCCCTCGTTCAGCACGATGTCGCCCTGGCCGGGCACGATCTCGCCGGGGATCATCGGCTCACCGGATCGGCTGGTGGACGGTGACCAGCTTGGTGCCGTCGGGGAAGGTGGCTTCGACCTGGACCTCAGGGATCATCTCGGCGACGCCTTCCATCACCTGGTGGCGCTGCAGCACGCGCGCACCGTCGGCCATCAACTCGGCGACGGTGCGCCCGTCGCGCGCCCCTTCGACCACGAAGTCGGCGATGATCGCCACGGTCTCGGGATAGTTCAGCTTCACCCCGCGTTGCAGGCGGCTGCGCGCGACCAAGGCGGCCATCGCCACCATCAGCTTGTCGCGCTCGCGCGGCGTCAAATTCATGGCTCCCTCTCTCCTCTCAGCAACCCCACACGCGCGGCAGCGCCCGACCGGCGCCGTCGATGCGGGGACGCAACTCGGCGAGCACGGCGGCGACGGCGCGGCGGAGCTTCGCGGCGCCGGACGCGGCGAAGCGGCAGACCAGCACGTTGTTGACCAGCGTCGCCCCCGCATCGCACGCCGCGGCCGCCGTGGCGTCGCGCGCCGTCTCGACCAGCGACGACGCATCGGGCGCGGCATAGACCAGCGTCGCGATGGCGTCGGCGCCGCCCAGCAGTGCGGGCCGCGCGGCCAGGGCGGCGATATCGCCCTCGATCCGGAACGCGTCGGCCCAGACCAACCTGCCGTCGCGCACCACGCGCCTCCGGTCGCGCAGGCTTCCGGTGCGCATCGTCTCGCCGTGCGCGGCGCGGCCGAGCACCAGCCATTCGAGCGCGAGGACGCGGCCGCTGCCCGCAACGACGATGTCGGTATGGCGATCGAGTCGCGCGCGGTCGAAGCAGATGGTCTCCTGCGGCAGGTATTCGACCAGTGCCTCGTCGCGCGCTTCGACCGTCGTCTCGATGCGCGCGGGCAGGTCGATAGAGCGATAGATCTTTTCGGCCGCCTGGGTGGTGACCACGCAGGCGGCGCCGTCGGTAGCGGTCACCGAGACCGCCATCCGGTCGCCGCCGGCGATGCCGCCCGCGGTGTTGATCAGCACGATCTCCTTTCCCGCCGTGCCGTCGACGCGCGGCAGAATCGCGCGCGCCGGGCTCCGCTGGTAGAGGTCGACGAGGCAGGTCTCGTCCCCGCGCCGCCCCATCGCGACGCTGACCGCGCCGTCGCACCGCTGGAGGTGGCGATCGGAGACGGCCGGCTCAGACGGTGAGGTAGCGTCGAACATCCTCTTCCACCATCTCGGCGCGCCTTCCGGCGAGCACCACCTCGCCGCGGTCCATCACCGCGAACGAGTCCGCCAGATCGCGGGCAAACTCGAAATACTGCTCGACCAGGACGATCGCCATGTCGCCGCGGTCGCGCAGCAGCGCGATGACGCGCTCGATGTCCTTGATGATGGAAGGCTGAATGCCCTCGGTCGGTTCGTCAAGCACAAGGAGCTTCGGCCGCATCACCAGCGCGCGGGCGATGGCGAGCTGCTGCTGCTGCCCGCCGGACAGGTCGCCGCCGCGCCGGCGGAGCATGTCGCGCAGCACCGGGAACAGATCGAAGATCTCGCCGGCGATCTCGCGCGCCTTGCGGGGGAGCGCGGCGAGCCCCGTTTTGATGTTCTCCTCGACGGTCAGCAGCGGGAATATCTCCCGCCCCTGCGGCACGTAGGCGATGCCGGCGCGTGCACGCTCGTAGGACGGGAGGCGCGTCACGTCGCGCCCGTCGAGCGCGATCCGGCCCGAGCGCACAGAGTGCTGGCCGACGATGGCGCGCATCAGGCTCGACTTGCCGACGCCGTTGCGGCCGAGGACGCAGGTCACCTGGCCCGGCTCGGCCGCGAGCGAGACCTGGCGGAGCGCCTGGCTCGCAGCGTAATAGAGGTCGACGTTCTCGACGTTCAGCATCGCTCAGCGCCCCAGATAGACCTCGATGACGCGCGGGTCGGCCTGCACCGTCTCGAGCGCGCCCTCGGCCAGCACGGCGCCCTCGTGCAGCACGGTGACGCGGCAGCCGAGCGAGCGGACGAACTCCATGTCGTGCTCGACCACGACGACCGAGCGCGTCCTGGCCACCTCGCGAAGCAGGTCGGCGGTCGCCGCGGTCTCGGCGTCGGTCATGCCGGCGACCGGCTCGTCGACCAGGAGAAGCTCCGGCTCCTGCATCAGCAGCATGCCGATCTCCAGCCACTGCTTCTGGCCGTGCGACAGCGACCCGCCGGCGCGTCGCGGCTCGCTGTCAGTGCGATAGTATCGAGCACCGCTTCGATGCGGACGAGCTCTGCGGCGGTCGGCCGGTCGAACAGGGTGGCGAACACGCCGCGCGGCGCCTTGCGTGCGAGCTCCAGGTTCTGGAAGACGGTCTGGTTGTCGAACACCGTCGGCTTCTGGAACTTGCGGCCGATGCCGAGGTTGGCGATGTCGGCCTCGTCGAGCCGCGTGAGGTCGGTCGAGCCGCGGAACAGAACGTTGCCCTCGTCCGGCCGGGTCTTGCCGGTGACCACGTCCATCATGGTCGTCTTGCCGGCGCCGTTCGGCCCGATGATGGCGCGCATCTCGTTCGCCAGCACGTAGAAGCTGAGCCCGTTGAGCGCCTTGAACCCGTCGAAGCGACACGGAGACGCCGTCGAGATAGAGCATGGTCTCGGCGGCGGCGGTCATGGCTTGGCCCGCCCCATGAGGCCGCCGGCCTCCGCGATCCGCGCCAGCCGGTCGCGCGCGAGCCCAAGGGCCGGCCCGTTGCCCGACAGCAGCCCGGCAATGCCGCGCGGCAGGAACAGCGTGACGGCGATGAACAGCGCGCCGAGCGCGAACAGCCACACCTCGGGCATGGCGCCGGTGAGATAGCTCTTGGCGAGGTTCACCAGCGATGGCGCCGATGATCGCGCCGTAGAGCGTCCCGCGGCCGCCGAGCGCGACCCAGACCACGATCTCGATGGAGTTGGCCGGCGCGAACTCCGACGGGTTGATGATGCCGACCTGCGGCACGTAGAGCGCGCCCGCGACGCCGGCCAGCATCGCCGAGACGACGAACACGAACAGCTTGTAGCGCTCCACCCTGTAGCCGAGGAAGCGCGTGCGTCCTTCGGCGTCGCGGATCGCGACCAGCACGCGGCCGAGCTTGGAAGCGACGATCAGCCGGCAGATGACGAAGCCCAAGGCAAGGAACGCCGCCGTCGCGGCGAAGAGGCCGGCGCGCGTCGCCTCGCTCTGCAGGTTGAAGCCCAGCAGGTCCTTGAAGTCGGTGAGGCCGTTATTGCCACCGAACCCCATGTCGTTGCGGAAGAACGACAGCATCAGCGCGTAGGTCATCGCCTGGGTGATGATCGAGAGGTAGACGCCGGTGACGCGCGAGCGGAAGGCGAACCAGCCGAACACGAAGGCGAGCAGGCCAGGCACGACCAGCACCATCAGCGCGGCGAAGGCGAAGTGGTCGAACCCGTGCCAGTACCAGGGCAGGCTCTTCCAGTTCAGAAACACCATGAAGTCGGGCAGGAGCGGGTTGCCGTAGACGCCGCGGCTGCCGATCTCGCGCATCAGGTACATGCCCATGGCGTAGCCGCCGAGCGCGAAGAACGCGCCGTGGCCGAGGCTCAGGATGCCGCAATAGCCCCAGATGAGGTCGACCGCGAGGGCGAGCAGCGCATAGGCGAGGTACTTGCCGAGAAGGCTCACCGCGAAGCTCGACATGTGGAGCGCCGAGCCTTCCGGCACGGCCAGGTGCAGCACCGGCACCAGGATCGCGGTCGCGACCAGGAGCGCGAGTGTGACCGCCGAGCCGCGCGCGCCGAGCGCGGCGAGGAGGGGGCCGCGGGTTCTCATGCGTCCACCGCCCGGCCGCGCAAGGCGAACAGGCCGCGCGGGCGCTTCTGGATGAACAGGATGATGGCGACCAGCACCAGGATCTTGCCGAGCACCGCGCCGGCATAGGGCTCGAGGAACTTGTTGACGATGCCGAGCACCGTGGCGCCGACCAGCGTGCCCCAAAGGTTTCCGACGCCGCCGAACACCACCACCATGAACGAGTCGATGATGTAGCCCTGGCCCAGATTGGGGCTCACATTGTCGATCTGGCTCAACGCGACGCCGGCGATGCCGGCGATGCCCGAGCCGAGCCCGAAGGTCAGCGCGTCGACCCAGGGCGTGCGGATGCCGGTGGACCCGGCCATGGCGCGGTTCTGCGTCACCGCGCGCAGATGGAGGCCGAACGAGGTCTTGCGCAGCACCAGCGTCAGCAGGGCGAACACGGCGAGCGCGAACACGATGATCCACATGCGGCTGTAGGTGATAGTGAGGTGGCCGAGCGTGAATGCGCCGGCGAGCCAGTCGGGCGTCACCACATCGCGGTTGGTCGGCCCGAAGATCGAGCGCACCGCCTGCTGCAGGATCAGCGACAGGCCCCAGGTGGCGAGCAGCGTCTCCAGCGGCCTTCCGTACAGGAACCGGATGACGCAGCGCTCGATGGCGACGCCGACCGCGCCGGCGACGAGAAACGCGAGCGGCACGGCGGCGGCGAGCGAATATTCGGCCAGGCCGGGCAGCCACGCCGTCATCGCCTGTTGCACGACGAAGGTGGTGTAGGCGCCCAGCATGACCATCTCGCCGTGGGCCATGTTGATCACGCCCATCACGCCGAACGTGATGGCGAGCCCAATTGCGGCGAGCAGCAGCACCGAGCCGAGCGAGAGCCCGTACCAGACATTCTGCGCCGCGGACCACGTTGCGAGCTCGCCCTTGATGTCGCGCACGGCCTTCGCCGCAGCGTCCTTCACCGGGCCGGCCGGACCGTTGGCGACGGCGCCGAGATAGGCGAGGGAGGCCTGGTCTCCGCGCGCCGCCAGCACCGCGATGGCGGCGAGCTGCGCCGCTTCGGGCTGGTCCTTGCCGGCGGCGAGCACCGAGGCGGCGCGCGCCTCGGCGTAGAGCGTACGGATGGCCGGGTCGGTCTCGGTTTCGATCGCGGCATCGAGCGCGGCGATCGAGGACGGGTTGGGGGAGGCGAAGATGTCGTTCGCGGCCTTCCTGCGGACCGCCGGGTCCTTCGCGCGCAGGGTGAGCTGGCCGGTTGCGGTCTGGATCGCCTCGCGCAGCGCGTTGTTCACCCGGATGCGCTTCACGTCGAACTGGCCGACCCGGCCGGTCTCCTTGCCGGTCAGCGGGTCGATGGCGAACTTGTTGTCGCCCTGCTCGCGGACGATCACGACCGATTTGTCGGCCTTGCGCTCGTACAGGTTGCCCTCGGTGAGCGCCTTGAGGATCGGCGCCACCTGGGCGGCGCCGGTTGCGGCCAAGGCCTCGACCGCCTGGCCGGTCTCGCGGAACTTGCCGAACTCGGCGCCGATGGCGAGCCCGTTCACCAGCTTGCGCAGCCCGGCGTCGTCGGCCCGGACCGGCGGCGCGAGCGCTGCCGCGAGGGCGATGACGAGGGCGAGGAGGCGAAGGACGGCCACGATCGTTCCGTTCGGTCGGGAGGGAAGAAGGAGGGGCGGGGAGGGCGCACCCTCCCCGCGCGATATCGGCTCAGGCGCCGTTGCCCTTGCCGCCGCACTTGCCGGTCTTGACGTTGAAGTTCCCGCAATGGAGCGGCATGCGCCAATCCGAGATCAGGTTCTTCGAGTCCGGCAGATAGTCCGACCACGCGTCGCCCGGGACGAGGCCCGGCGTCTTCCACACCGTGTCGAACTGGCCGTCGGCCTGCACCTCGCCGATCAGCACGGGCTTGGTGATGTGGTGGTTCGGCATCATGGTGGCGTAGCCGCCCGTCAGGTTCGGCACGCTGACGCCGATCATCGCGTCGATCACCTTGTCGGGGTTGGTGGTGCCGGCCTTTTCGACCGCCTTCACCCACATGTTGAAGCCGATATAGTGCGCCTCCATCGGGTCGTTGGTGACGCGCTTCGGGTTCTTGATGAAGGCGTGCCACGACTTGATGAACGCCTCGTTGGCCGGCGTGTCGACGCTCTCGAAGTAGTTCCACGCGGCCAAGTGCCCGACCAAAGGCTTGGTGTCGATGCCGGCCAGCTCCTCCTCGCCGACCGAGAACGCGACGACGGGAATGTCGGTCGCCTTGATGCCCTGCGCCGCCAGCTCCTTGTAGAACGGCACGTTGGCGTCGCCGTTGATGGTCGAGACGACGGCGGTCTTCTTGCCGGCCGAGCCGAACCGCTTGATCTGCGCCACGATCGACTGCCAGTCGGATTGGCCGAACGGCGTATAGTTGATCATGATGTCGCTATCGGCGACGCCGTGCAGCTTGAGGTACGCTTCCAGGATCTTGTTGGTCGTGCGCGGATAGACATAGTCCGTGCCGGCCAGCACCCAGCGCTTCACGCCCTGCGCCATCAGGTAATCGACCGCCGGGATCGCCTGCTGGTTCGGCGCCGCGCCGGTGTAGAACACGTTCTTCGACGACTCCTCGCCCTCGTACTGGACGGGGTAGAACAGGATCGAATTGAGCGACTCGAACACCGGCAGCACCGACTTGCGGCTGACCGAGGTCCAGCAGCCAAACACCACCGCCACCTTGTCCTTCTGGATCAGCTCGCGCGCCTTTTCGGCGAACAGCGGCCAGTTGGATGCCGGGTCGACCACCACCGGCTCCAGCTTCTTGCCCAGGACGCCGCCCTTGGCGTTCTGCTCGGCGATGAGCATGAGCATCACGTCTTTGAGCGTCGTCTCGCTGATCGCCATCGTGCCCGACAGCGAATGCAGTATGCCGACCTTGATCGTGTCGTCGGCGGCCTGTGCGGGCGCGCCGGGCAGCGTCAGGCCGGCCGCCAAAACGGCCGCTGCGGCCGCGCCGGCGAGGGTGCTTCGTCTGAAATTCATGTCGTGCCTCCGGAGGGGTTTTTGCGATCCACCATCCCGCCCCTTGCAAGCGCCGTGCCAACTCCGCTGGCGGCCGGAAAGCGCAGTCGGATCAATCGCTAGGCAGGGCTGCGCCGGGTTGCCGCTTATTTTGGCGCCAGCACGATTGCCTAATCGATAGGCAGACAAATGAAACGGCCCATTGTTTAGGCAGTCATGCCGCAGCGACAGTTCCGACCGCGGCTGTTAGGGTTCGGGCCGACCAAAACGACGGGTGGGAGGACGGCATGGCGACCGAAGTGACGACGACGGACAGCACGGCGACGCGCGGCTATCCCGATCTGCACGACCATATCGCGGCGCTGGAAAAGGCCGGCCTCCTGGTGCGGATCGACCGGCGCATCAACAAGGACACCGAGATGCACCCCTTGGTGCGCTGGCAGTTCCGTGGCGGCATTCCGGAGGAGGACCGGCGCGCCTTCCTGTTCACCAACGTCACCGATTCGAAGGGTCGCGATTTCGATATTCCGGTGCTGGTGTGCGGCCTTGCCGGCAACCGGGCGATCTATTCGGTCGGGATGGGCTGTCCGGTCGAGGCGATCCGCGACCGGTGGATCCACGCGATGAGCCATCCGACGCCGCCGTGCGTGGTCGAGCGCGCGCCGTGCCAGGAGATCGTCTACCAGGGCGCAGACCTGGAGCGCGGCCACGGGCTCGACGACCTGCCGGTTCCGATCTCGACGCCGGGCTGGGACAACGCGCCCTACACCACCTCCAGCCACTACATTACCAAGGACCCGGAGACCGGCGTCCAGAACATGGGCAACTATCGCGGCCAGATCAAAGCGCCCGACCGCATGGGCATGAACACCTCGATCGAGCTGCGCACCGGCGGCTACATGCATTGGGAGAAGTGGAAGGCTCTGGGCAAGCCCATGCCGGTCGCGGTGGTGCTCGGCTGCCCGCCTGCGGTCTCCTATACCGCCGTGCAGAAGGTGCCCGAGCTCTACGACGAGCTCGACATCACCGGCGGGCTGATCGGCCGCCCGCTGAACGTAGTGCGCGCCAAGACGGTCGACCTCCTGGTTCCGGCCGAGGCGGAGATCGTGATCGAAGGGTACGTCTCGACCGAATTCCTCGAGCCCGAGGCGCCGTTCGGCGAAAGCCACGGCCACGTGAACCTGCAGGAATATAACGGCTATCTCGACGTCACCGCAATCACCCGCAAGCGCAGCGCGATCCTCACCTCGTGGGTGAGCCAGGTGACGCCCAGCGAGTCAAGCTGCATCAAGCGCCCGGCCTACGAGGCGGCGCAGATGATTCACCTGAAAAACCACCTGGGCATCCGCGGCGTGCACCGGGTGGTGACGCACGAACCGCTCACCTCGCTCCACAAGCTGATCGTCATCCAGTTCGACAAGGGCGCGCCGCGTACCGAGATCTGGCGCGCGCTCTACGGCGTCGCATCGCTGCGCCGCGCCGAGGGCAAGTGGGTCGTCGCGGTCGACACCGACATCGACCCCGACAATTCCGACGCGATCTTCTGGGCCATGAGCTATCGCTGCAAGCCGCACCGCGACGTGCAGATGCTGCCGCACAAGGACGAGGGGCATGGGCCGCGCTCGCTGATCGACAGCGAGGACTCGGCGATCCTGATCGACGCGACCCTGAAGGAGACCTTCCCGCCGATCTCGCTGCCCAAGCGCGAATACATGGAGCACGCCCGCGCCATCTGGGAGGAGCTGGGCCTGCCGCGCCTGCGCCCGGAAATGCCGTGGTACGGCTACGACCTCGGCGAGTGGAACGACCATCTCGAGCGCCAGGCGCGCCTCGCCGTCGCCAGCGACTATTGGGAGACCGGAAAATGGTGCGCCCAGCGCCGCCGTTCCGACGTCGCCATGAACACCGAGATGCGCACTCTGGACGAGAAGGAGGAGTAGGGGGCGTACGACCTCGTGCCCGTCATGGCGAGGAGCGCAGCGACGAAGCAATCCAGGAATTCTTACGTCGCCCTGGATCGCTTCGCTTCGCGCATAATGACAATGAATAATGACTGAACCGTCGGTTCGGAGTTACGTATGTCCAAGCGATACCAGGTGATCGTCGTCGGCGGCGGGCCGGTGGGGGTGGGGCTCGCGGTCGAGCTCGGCCTGCGCGGCGTCTCGGTCGCTCTGGTCGAGCGCTACCGCGAGATGCAGCGCATCCCCAAGGGCCAGAACCTGTCGCCGCGCACGCTGGAGCATTTCTGGTCGTGGGGCGTGGTCGACGCGCTCCGCGCCGAGCGCCTCTTGCCGCCAGGCTTCCCGATCAGCGGCATCGTCGCCTACGGCAATCTGATGAGCGCATACTGGTACGCGCCGCCGCAGCGGGAGCTGGTGCGGCCCTATTACTACCAGGACGTCGAGCGCCTGCCGCAGTACCTTTCCGAGAAGGTGCTGCGCGCCAGGCTGGCGACGCTCGCCAACGTCGAGGTGCGGCTCGGCTGGCAGGCCGAGGCGTTCGCGCAGGATGCGGACGGCGTCACCGTCACCATCGCCGAACGCGATGGGGCCGCGCGCGAAATGCTGGAAGGCGATTATGTCGTCGGGTGCGACGGGGCGCGCTCGGCGGTGCGCGAGCAGATGGGCATCGCCCGCGCAGGCGCGGATTACGACCAGCTTATGGTGCTCGCCGTCTTCCGCTCGCGCGAGCTGCACGAGGGGCTTAAGCGCTTCCCCGAACGGTCGACCTATAACGCGCTCCACCCGGACCAGAAGGGCTATTGGCAGTTCTTCGGCCGCATCGACGTGGGCGAGGGCTGGTTCTTCCACGCGCCGGTGCCGCCCGGCACCACGCGCGACAATTTCGACTTCCACGGGCTGGTGCAGCGCGCCGCGGGCTTCCCTTTCGCCTGTGCGTTCGACCATGTCGGGTTCTGGGACATGCGCGTCGCGGTGGCCGAGCGCTACCAGGTCGGGCGCGCCTTCATCGCCGGCGACGCCGCGCACTCGCACCCGCCCTATGGCGGGTTCGGGCTCAACAATGGGCTCGAGGACGCGCGCAATCTGGGCTGGAAACTCGCCGCACGGCTCCAGGGCTGGGGCGGCGACGGGTTGCTCGCCTCGTATGGCGAGGAGCGCCACCCGATCTTCAAGGAGACCGGCGAGGACTTCATCGCCGCGCGCATCGATACCGACCGCGAATTCCTCGAACGCTACAGCCCCGAGCGCGACCAGGCGGCGTTCGAGGCGGCATGGCAGGCGCGCACCGTGCGCACCGGCTCGACCATCCGGAGCTACGAGCCGAACTACGAGGGCTCGCCGGTCGTCATGGGCCCGCCGGGCGGGGTGACGAGCGCCCACGGCACGCACAGCTTCGCCGCGCGCGCCGGCCACCACCTCGCGCCCCGCAAGCTCTCCGACGGGCGCGACCTTCACGAGGCGCTGGGCCGCGACTTCACCTTGATCGCGCTCGGCGCGGAGGACGGGGCGGTTCGCGCCTTCGCCGACGCGGCGCGCGGGCTCGGCGTGCCGCTTACGGTGGTCGCCGACAGCTATGACGGCGGGCGCGAGGATTACGCTTCCCCGCTCTTCCTCGTCCGGCCGGACCACTATGTCGTCTGGATCGGCGATGTCCCGCCCGCCGATCCGCGCGCCCTCCTCGCCAGGGTGACGGGGCGTTAGGCGCGCCCGCTACTTCCACCTGATGTCGCTCACCTCGTACCCGAGCGGGGTGAAGCGTTCGGCCGGTGCGATGGCGACCTCGCTGGTGTGCACCAGGATCGAGGGGAAGGGCGCGATCGGCACGAAATAGACCTTCGCCGTCGCGCGGTCGAACATCTTCCGTGCCGCCGCCTTGCGCGCCGCCGGGTCCATCGCCGATTTCGACCTCGTGGGCGAGCGCGTGAAGCGTCGCGTCGCCCGAATAGTCGCCCGGCCCATCGACGAAGAACAGGTTCACCGTGCCCGATATGTCGGGGACGTTGCCGGCCGGCCAGGCCGCGACCATCACCTGGATCTTCCCGTCGCGCTGCTTCTTGCGGTACGAGCCGACCGTCCGCTTGTCGATCTTGGCGCGGATGCCGATCTTCTGCCACTGGCCGGCGACCGCCTCGGCGATCTCGCTCGGCGTGCCGACGAAGGTGGTGATCTCGATGGCGAAGCCGTTGGGATACCCGGCTTCGGCGAGCAGCTTCTTCGCCGCGACGGGATCGTAGGGCGGCGGCTTCAGCGTGTAGTCGCAGCCCACCTGGGTGCGCCAGCACATCGCCTCGGGCTGGTGCAGGGGCGTATCGCCGGCGAGCAGGTGCACCAGCGCCGGCCGGTCGATCGCCATCATCATGGCGCGGCGTACCCGCTCGTCCTGCACCGGCTTGGCGCCGCTCCGCCCCTTTGCGTCGAATGCCACGTACATGTACGAGTTGCCGGGCACGACGGTGAGCTCGAAGCGTGGGTCCCGGGCGAGGCTCGCCGCTTGCACGTATGGCACCTGCTGGATTACGTCGAGGCCGCCGGCAAGCAGTTCGGCCACGCGCGTGCCCTGCTCCGGCACCGGGCGGATGACGATGCGCCCGATATTGGTGCCCGGCTTCGCCGAATTGGCATGGCCGCGATAGTTCGGGTTGCGCTCCAGGACGATCCCCTTGGCGGTATCGACCGAGACGGCGCGGTACGGGCCGGTGCCGACCGGGTGATGGCCGAACGTCGCCTTGTCCTTGACGCCTTCGAGCAGGTGTGCGGGCAGGATCGCGGTAACGTAGCCGAAGCGCATCAAATCGAACGGCGTCGGGCGCTTCGCCGTGACGCGCACGCTGTGCGGGCCCAGCGCCTCCGCCTTGGCGATCCACGACCAGTTCTGCTTGAAGCGGAGCCGCGTTGCCGGATCGGCGAGCCACGAGAGGGTGTAGACCACGTCGGCGGCGGTGAAGGGCTTGCCGTCCTGCCAGGTCACGTCGTCGCGCAGGGTGAATTCCAGCGTCTTCGGGTCGATGCGCGTCCACGACTTGGCGAGCAGCGGGTCGAACTTCGCGTGGACCGGGTCGTAGGAGACGAGTTCGTCATAGACCGCGTCGGACTCGAACACCGTGTCGGGCTTCGGGTCGAAATAGTAGCTCACCGTCTGGATCGGCAGGGTCGCGGCGAGCCGCAGCGTGTCCTTCGCCTTTTGGGCGAAGGCGGGCGCGGCGGTCAGGGCGGCCAGCGCCGCGGCGGCGACGGTGGCGCGGAAGACGAGTTGCATTGCGCGTTCCTCCCTGTCGTTCCAGGCGTTTTCAGTAAGTCTATACCAATGGCGCGCGAATGCGACCCGCCGCGCGCCCCCGGCCGCGCCAGCCCGCGACGGCGCGCCGCACCCCCGAGCGTTATCCAAGGTTAATGCCCCGGCCTGCCGGCCGGCGCCTGATGCGCGTACGTTTTCCGGCGCCTTTCCGGCCCGCAAGAACCGTTCCGCCGCGTGGGAATGGAGCGAGGACACTGACACGTCGTGCCGCAGATTTTCGGCCGTTCGGCCAATTCCATCGCCCGCCTGATCCTGATCGGCGCCCCCGTCGGCGTGGTGGTCGGGATACTCGCGGCGGTGATCTACGTGCGCGGCGAAGGGGTCACGGATGTGGGCATCGCCATCGAGCAGCCGGTGCCGTTCAGCCACGCCCATCACGTGGGTGGGCTCGGCATCGACTGCCGCTACTGCCATTCGTCGGTCGAGACATCCTCCTTCGCGGGCCTGCCACCGACCGAGACCTGCATGACCTGCCACTCGCAGCTCTGGACCAATGCCGCGATGCTCGAGCCCGTCCGCGCCAGCCTGCGCGAGAACAAGCCGATCCACTGGCGGCGCGTCCACGACCTGCCCGACTACGTCTACTTCAACCACTCGATCCACGTCGCCAAGGGCGTGCCCTGCCAGGCCTGCCACGGTCGTGTCGACCGCATGCCGCTGATGCGCAAGGCCGAGAACCTGACCATGGGCTGGTGCATCGCCTGCCATCGCGATCCGGCGCTGCATCTGCGCCCGCGCGCGGCGGTGTTCGAGATGGGCTGGACGCCGCCCAATGGCGTGAGCCGGCGCGCGCTCGGCGCGCGGCTGATGCGCCAGTACCGCATCCACGACAAGAACCTGACCAACTGCACCATCTGTCACCGCTGAGCGACAAGGAAGGGCGCGACGAGAGGTGAGCGAGACCGACCGCATCCGCGCCGCGCTGCACGGCAAGCGGGGCCGGCAATATTGGCGCTCGCTGGAGGAGTTGGCCGAGAAGCCGGAGTTCCTCGACTGGCTGCACAACGAGTGGCCGCGCGAGGCCGCTTTGTGGGACCGCGCCGTCGACCGCCGCCAGATCCTGCGTCTGATGGGGGCGAGCATGGCGCTCGCCGGCCTTGCCGGCTGCGGCCGGTCGCCCAGCAAGATCGTCCCCTACGTGCGCCAGCCCGCCGACATCGTGCCGGGCGTGCCGCGCCACTACGCCACCGCCCTCAGCCATGACGGCTATGCGCACGGCGTGATCGGCGAGACCTATGACGGACGGCCCACCCACATCGCCGGCAACCCCGACCATCCGCTTAACCACGGCGCGACCAGCGTATTCGACCAGGCCACCGTGCTCGGGCTCTACGACCCCGACCGATCGCAGGCGGTGCGCCGCAAAGGCGTCGCCGACACTTACGACTCCTTCCTCGCCATGCTGATCGAGGAGCGCGAACGCTGGCGCAAGACGGGCGGCAAGGGGCTCGCGCTTCTTACCGGCCGCGTCACCTCGCCGACCCTCCTCGCCGGCATCGAGGCGCTGCGCAAGGTCTATCCCGGGCTCCGCTGGTACGGCTGGGAGCCGGTGGAGCACGAAGCGGCGACCGCCGGCGCGAAGCTCGCCTTCGGCCGTCCGTTCGACACGCTCTACCGCTTCGCCGACGCACGCGTCGTCATCTCGCTCGCCGGCGATTTCCTCGACGTGACTTCGCCCGGCCAGCTCGCCCATGCCCGCGATTTCATGGCCGGGCGCAAGGATCCCGATCGGCGCCCGCCGACCCGCCTCTACGCGATCGCCCCGACACCCAACCTGACCGGCGCGGCGGCCGAGCACGTGCTGACCGTCCGGCCGAGCCGGGTGGAGGCGCTGGCACGTGCCCTTGCGAACCGGCTGGGGATCGACACCCCGCAGGTGGCGTCCCTGGAGGCGCACGAGTTGGCGTGGCTCGACGCCGTCGCGAAGGACCTGATGGCGCATAAGGGCGCGGCGCCGGTCGCGGTCGGGACCGCCCAGAGCGCCGCGGTGCATGCCCTCGCGCATGCGATCAACGACCGGCTCGGCAATGTCGGGCGCACCGTCGAATACATCGAGCCGGTGGCGGCCGCGCCCGACGCCGGGATCGTCGAGCTCGCGCACGACCTTGCCTCGGGCGGGATCGACACGCTGGCGAGCTTCGCCGAGAACCCTATTTACACTGCGCCTGCCGACCTCGGTTTCGTCAACCTGGTCGAAAGCAAGCTGCGGCTGTTTATTCATTCCGGCCTGTATTTCGAGGAGTCCGCGCGCCACGCGCACTGGCACGTCCCGGCGCGGCACGACCTCGAGAGCTGGGGCGATTTGCGCGCCTTCGACGGCACGGTGACGCTGCAGCAGCCGCTGATCGAGCCGCTCTACGAGGGCCGCACCGCCGTCGAGCTGCTCGCCGCCTTCGCCGGCGAGGACAGCGCGTCCCCGCGCGAGATGGTGCGCAACCGCTGGCGCGGGCGGCATGGCGGCGGCGATTTCGAGGCGTTCTGGCGCGGCGCGCTGCAGAAAGGCGTTGTCGAGGGCACGACGGCGCAGCCCGTCGCGCCGAAGCTGCGGGGCGACCTTGCCGCCGCGCTCGGCAAGCCCGCCGCGGTTGCGCCGCGGCGGGGAGTTCGAGCTGCAGTTCCGTCCCGATGAGTCGGCGTGGGACGGGCGCTATGCAAATAACGGCTGGCTGCAGGAGCTGGCGCGGCCGCTTACCAAGATGGTGTGGTCGAACGCGGCGACGATCTCGCCGGGCTATGCAAGGCGTCTCGGCATCGAGAACGGCCGCCACGTCCGCATCCTGACCGGCGGGCGAGCCATCGAGGTGGCGGTCTGGGTGCTGCCCGGCCAGCCCGACGAGACGGTGACCCTGACGCTCGGCTATGGGCGGACCGCGGCTGGGCGCATCGGCACCGGCATCGGCTACGACGCCTACTGGATCCGGCCGCACGACGCGATGTGGACCGTGACCGGCGCGAGCCTGGTTGTGCTGCCGCGCGAGACAAAGCTCGTCACCACCCAGCATCACCACGCGATCGAGGGGCGCGACCTCGTGCGCACCGCGACGCTCCGCGAATACAAGTCCGATCCGCACTTCGCGACCCGCGGCAAGAACGAGCCGCCGACGCAGTCGCTCTATCCCGAGCCGAGCCCGACAGGCCGCACCCCGGGCGCGGACGGGCGGACTCCCTACGCCTGGGGCATGGTGATCGACACCGAAAGTTGCATCGGCTGCAACGCCTGCATCGTCGCCTGCCAGTCGGAGAACAACTGGCCCGTCGTCGGGCCGGACGAGGTGGCGCGCGGGCGCGAGATGCAGTGGCTGCGCATCGACCGCTACTACGCCGGCCCGGCGGCGAACCCCGCCACCGTGTTCCAGCCCGTGCTCTGCATGCAGTGCGAGAACGCGCCCTGCGAATACGTGTGCCCGGTTGAGGCAACCCAGCACAGCGCCGAGGGGCTGAACGAGATGATCTACAACCGCTGCATCGGCACGCGCTACTGCTCGCAGAACTGCCCCTACAAGGTGCGCCGGTTCAACTGGTTCGACTACACGAGCGGTGCGGCCGACCACCCCGTGAACGACGAGGCGGCGAATCCCGAGGTCACGGTGCGCTCGCGCGGGGTGATGGAGAAGTGCACCTACTGCGTGCAGCGCATCGACCGCGCGCGCATCCGCGCCGACCGCGAGAACCGCACGATCGGCGAGGGCGAGGTGACCACCGCCTGCCAGGACGCCTGCCCGACGCGCGCCATCGTGTTCGGCGACATCAACAAGCCCGGGAGTGCGGTGCGCAAGCTGAAGGACACCCCGCGCAACTACGGGATGCTGGCCGAGCTGAACACCCGCCCGCGCACGACCTACCTCGCGGGCGTCACCAATCCCAACCCCGACATCGAGAGCGAGGACGATGCCGCCTTCTTCGAGCGCAAGTGAGGCCGCCGCCCGGCCGACCGATGCCGACCGCCGCATGGCGGAGGTCAGCGAGCGGCTGACCGCGCTGGTGCTCGACCGCCGGCGCTCGCTGCCCTGGCTCTTCGCGGTGCTGTTCGCGGGCCTCCTGACGGCGGGGTTCCTCGCCGCCATCGTCGCCGTGCTCGCCTACGGGGTGGGGCTGTTCGGGATCAACATCCCGGTCGCGTGGGCCTTCCCCATCGTCAACACGATCTGGTGGATCGGCATGGCCCATGCCGGCACGCTGATCTCGGCCGTGCTGCTGCTGACCCGTCAGCCGTGGCGCGCGGCGGTGAACCGCTTCGCCGAGGCGATGGCGATGTTCGCCGTGGTGCTGGCCGGCACGTTCCCGCTGCTCCATCTCGGCCGGCCGTGGTTCTTCTATTTCCTGTTTCCCTATCCCGACACGATGGGGCTGTGGCCGCAATGGCGGAGCCCGCTGGTGTGGGACTTCTTCGCCATCGCGACGTACCTCACCTACACGATGTGCTTCCTGTACATGAGCCTGCTGCCGGACGTCGCCACCTTGCGCGACAACGCGAAGACGCGCGTCGGCCAGGTCTTCTACGGGCTTCTCGCCATGGGCTGGCGCAATTCGGCGACGCACTGGCACCATTACGAGCGCGCCTATCTGGTCCTCGCCGCGCTCGCCGCGCCGATCGTCGCGTCGGTCACCGGCACGATCTCGCTCGACCTCTCGGTCTCGATCGTGCCCGGCTATCACTTCACCATCTTCCCGCCCTATTTCGTCGCCGGCGCGCTCTATTCGGGCTTCGCCACGGTGATCATGATCGCCGTCATCGTCCGCGGGCTGTTCCGCATCGGCGACATCGTGACGGTCGAGCACATCGAGAAGCTCGCCCGGCTGATGCTCGCCTTCGGGCTGGTGGTCGACTACGCCTACGTGATGGAGATGTTCACCGCCTGGTACTCGGGCGCGGACTACTACCAGTACGTCTATATCGACCGGTGGACGGGGCCGTACGCGCCGTTCTGGTGGTCGATGATCTTCTGCAACGTGTTCGTGCTGCAGGCCCTGTGGTTCCGCCGGGTGCGCACGAAGCCGGTCCTTATGATGCTCATTGCCATCGTCGCCGACCTCGGCATGTGGCTCGAGCGCTACCAGATCGTGCTGACCTCGACCCACGCCGACTACATGCCGTCGAACTGGGGCGTGGTGTGGCCCACCCTCACCGATTACGCGGTGCAGTTCGGTTCCATCGGCACGTTCTTCTTTCTGCTCTTGCTGTTCATCCGGTTCCTGCCGCCGCTTTCGATCCGCGACATGCGCGAGATGGTCCATGGCAAGCGGTGACGCGCCCTACGGCCTGATGGCGCGGTTCGCCTCGGCCGAGGCGCTCGGCGACGCGGTCGGACGGGCGCGGGAGGCGGGCTACACGTGCCTCGACGCCTACAGCCCGATCGCGCTCCCGGGCGTCGCCGATCGGCTCGGCCGCAACACCAGGACCGTCGGCATCGTCGCGGTCCTCGCCGGCATGGCGGGGGCGATGTTCTGGTATGCCCTCCAGGACTACTCGCTCTACGACTACCCCTTCATCGAGGGCGGCAAGCCGTTCCATGCCTGGCCGCCTTTCATGGTGGTGACGTTCATGACCGGCGTGCTGTCGGCGGTGCTTGCCGCCGTCCTCACCATGCTGGTGGTCAACGGCCTGCCGATGTTCCACCACCCGGTGTTCGGCGCGCCGAATTTCGAGCGCAGCTCGACCGACGGCTATTTCCTCTGCCTGCGCGCCGACGATCCGCGCTTCGACGTGGCGAGGACGCGCGACTTCCTGCTGGCGCTGCCGGCCCTCGAAGTGATCGAGGTGCCGGAATGACCGCGGCGCGCACGCTGGTGGTCTTCGCGCTCGCCCTCGCGCTCGCCGCCTGCGGGCAGGAGCAGATGGCGAAGCACGGCCGCCAGAAGCCGTACGAGGGTGCCGAGGCGCGCCACCCGCCTGCCGGCACCGTAGCGCGCGAGGACTTCCTCGGCCCGCGCGCGCCCAAGCCGAGGACCACGATGGCGCTTCTCCAGCGCGGCCACGTGCTGTTCGACGGCATCTGCGCGCCGTGCCACAGCCGGCTCGGCGACGGCGACGGGATCGTCGTGCGGCGCGGCTTCCCCAACCCGCCGACCTTCCACCAGGCCCGGCTGCGCGACGCGCCGGACACGCTGTTCTACGACACGATCACCAACGGCTACGGGATCATGTATTCCTACGCCAACCGCATCGCGCCGGCCGACCGCTGGGCGGTGACCGCCTATATCCGTGCGCTGCAGCTCAGCCAGGACGCGAAGCTCGCCGATCTGCCGGCCGATCTGCGCCGCGACTTCGAGGCGACGCAGAAGGGGGCGCGATGAGCGACCGGCAGCGACGCTGGCGCCGCATCGCCACAATCCTCGCCGCGGCAGCGCTGATCGCGTCGGCGGTCGGCGGCACCTTCGCCTTCGGGGCGTTCATGCGGATGTGGCTGGTGGCCGCGCTCTACTGGATCGCGATCCCCGTCGGCGCGCTGCCGCTGCTGATGACCTGGCACGTCACCGGCGGCCGCTGGGGCCAGGCGACGGAGGGCGTGGCCCGCGCGACCGTCGCGACCCTGCCGATCGGTATAGCGGCATTCGTGGTGCCGATCGTGTTCGGGCTGCACGACCTCTACCCGTGGACCGCCGATCCCGCGACCCTCGCCCATGCGGTGCGGCACAAGATTTCCTACCTCAACGTCCCGTTCTTCATCGCACGCACGGCGCTGTTCTTCGCGATCTGGCTGGTGCTCGCCTGGCGGATCGAGGCGTGGCGGCCCAGGACCAGCGCGCATCCCCGGCTCGGCGCCGGCGGGCCGATCGTCTGGGTGGTGACGACCACTTTTTTCGGCATCGACTGGATCATGTCGCTCGAGCCGCATTTCTACTCCGACGTATTCGGCCTGGTCTTCGGCGCGGGGCTGGTGGTGCCGGCGATGGCGTTCGTCCTGTTCGCGACGGAGCTCGCCAACCCAACACAGAGCGATGCGCTGGTCTCGCCCATGCAGGATTTCGCCAACCTCACCCTCGCGGCGATCCTCGGCTGGGTGTTCTTCGACTTTGCGCAGTATCTGATCGTCTGGATGGGGAACATGCCGGACGAGATCGGCTGGTTCCTGCATCGCAGCCACGGCTGGTGGCGCGCGGTCACCTGGATCGTGCTGTGCACGTTCTTCATTTTCCCGCTGCTCGCCTTCCTGTTCCGCGCGGTGAAGCGCAGCCGCATCGCGCTGATCGGCATCTCCGGGATGATCCTCGCCGGGCACTACGCCAACTGCGCCTGGCTGGTGCTGCCGAGCGTCTCCGGTAACTGGATCGCTTCGGTCCTGCTCGGGATCGCCACCTGGATCGGCCTCGGAGCGGTCTCGTTCCTGCTGTTCCTCGACCGCATCGTCTTCATCGGAGCGGGCGAGGCCCGGCCCCAAAGCGTGCGCGAGGTGGCATGACCAACCTTTCGCGCCACCGCTCGGACGACAAGAACTACGAGTTGCGCGACGTGCCGCGCCGCGGCGCCGCGACCTTCTTCGTCTCGTTCGTCGTGCTGATCGCCGCGTTGGTCGGCGTCCTGTCGTGGTGGGGCGAAGCTCTGTGGGGCTTCCACGCGCGGTCGATGGCCGACCTCATCCCCTGGCACACGGCCGCGATCCCCGGCCCGCACCTTCAGGTCGACCCGCACCAGGAGCTCGAGGCGCTGCGTGCGCTCAAGGAGCGGCGGCTCCATTCCGTCGGCTGGGTCGACCGTGCGCACGGCATCGTCCACATCCCGATCGGCAGCGCGATGCAGATCGAGGCCGACGCCGCCGGCAAGGGCGGCTGAGCCGCCGTGGAGCACGTCGACTACATTCGAGACGCGGCGCGCGGGCTCCACATCATCCCGGCGGAAGCTTCGGCCAACGCCCACCAGGTGGACACGCTGCTGTTCTACCTGACGGCGATGTCGACGCTGGTGATCCTCGGCATCGGTGGGCTGATCTTCTATTTCAGCCTGCGCTACCGCGCCGGCGCGACCGGCGTCGACCGCACCATGCGGATGCCGCTCCGCCACCAGCATTGGCTGGAGGCCGCGTGGACCATCGTGACCTTCGCAATCTTCCTGTCGTTCTTCTACTGGGGCACCGAGCTTTACGTCAGCGACTACCGGCCGCCTGCCGGCGCGGTGCAGATCGACGTCGTCGGCAAGCAGTGGATGTGGAAGATCGAGCACCGGAACGGCGTGCGCGAGATCGACACGATGCACGTCCCGGTCGGGCAGAAGGTGACGCTCCACATCGAATCCGAGGACGTGATCCACAGCTTCTTCGTGCCCGCCTTCCGGCTGAAGCAGGACGCGGTGCCCGGCCGCGTCACCGAATACTGGTTCAAGGTGACCCGGCCCGGCAGCTACGACCTCGAATGCGCCGAGTATTGCGGCCGCGATCATTCGCGCATGCGCGGCCGCGTGATCGCCATGGAGCCCGCGTCGTACGCGCGCTGGCTCGCCAACCAGCCGCGGCCGGGCTCGGCGGCGCTCGCGGGCGAGCGGCTCTACCGCTCCTATGGCTGTTCGGGCTGCCACGGTCCCGCCTCCTCGGTGCACGCGCCGTCGTTCGACGGCATCTACGGCAAGCCGGTGCACCTTATGTCGGGCGAGACCAGGGTCGTCGACGACGCCTACATCCGCGACTCGATCCTTTTGCCCAAGAAGGACGTGGTCGCAGGGTACGAGCCGGTCATGCCCAGCTTCCAGGGCCAGGTCTCGGACGCCGACGTCGCCAAGCTGATCGCCTACATCAAGTCGCTTGCCAACGAGACGGGGTCGAGACCATGACCAGCGCGACCAACGCGGCGCCGGGCCACGAGCTCGGCGGGGGCTATCTCGCCGCCGGGCTGACGCTCAAGTCGTGGTTCCTCACCACCGACCACAAGCGGATCGCCTGGCTCTACACCCTTTCCATCACCTTCTTCTTCTTTGTCGGCGGGATCGCCGCGGCGCTGATCCGGCTCGAGCTGATCGTGCCGAACGGGCTGATGTTCGACTCGGAGACCTACAACCGCCTGTTCACCGCGCACGGCGTGATCATGGTGTGGTTCTTCCTGATACCGTCGATCCCGACCACGCTCGGCAATTTCCTGCTGCCGCTGATGGTGGGCGCGCGCGACCTCGCCTTCCCGCGCATCAATCTGATGTCGTGGTACGTCTACGTGTTCGGCGCGCTGTTCACGATGGCCGCCGTGGTCGCCGGCGGGGTGGACACGGGCTGGACCTTCTACACGCCCTATTCGACGCTCTACTCCAACTCGTCGGTGATCCTGGCGACGATCGGCGTGTTCATCGTCGGGTTCTCGACCATCATGACCGGCCTCAACTTCATCGTGACGACGCACACCATGCGCGCGCCGGGCCTTACCTGGGGGCGGCTGCCCTTGTTCGTGTGGTCGATCTATGCAACCAGCCTGATCATGCTGCTGGCGACGCCGGTGCTCGCCATCACTCTGCTGCTGATCACCGTCGAGCGCGCCTTCGGCATCGGCATCTTCGATCCCCAGCTCGGCGGCGATCCGATCCTGTTCCAGCACATGTTCTGGTTCTACTCGCACCCGGCCGTCTACATCATGATCTTGCCGGGCATGGGGGTGGTCAGCGAGATCGTCACCTGCTTCGCCCGCAAGTCGATCTTCGGCTATCCCGCCATGGCCGCCTCGATGATGGCAATCGCCATCTTCGGGTTCATGGTGTGGGGCCACCACATGTTCGTGTCGGGCCAGTCGGTCTACGCCAGCGTGGTGTTCTCGTTCTTCACCTTCATCGTGGCGGTGCCTTCGGCGATCAAGGTCTTCAACTGGACCGCGACCTTGTACAAGGGCCGCATTTCGATGACGGCGCCGATGATCTACGCGCTGAACTTCGTCGGGCTGTTCACGGTGGGTGGGCTCACCGGGCTTTACCTCGCGACCTTGGCGATCGACGTGCACGTCACCGACACGTACTTCGTGATCGCCCATTTCCACTACATCATGGTGGGCGGCATGGTGACCGCCTATCTCGGCGGCATCCATTTCTGGTGGCCCAAGATGACGGGCCGGCTCTATCCCGAGCTGTGGTCGCGCATCGCGGCGGCGACCTTGTTCCTCGGCTTCAATATGACCTTCTTCCCGCAATTCCTGCTGGGCTATGCCGGCATGCCGCGGCGCTACCACACCTATCCGGCGAAGTTCCAGGTGCTGCACGACCTGTCGTCGGTCGGCGCGCTCGTGCTCGCCATCGGCTACCTGATGCCGGCGGTCTACCTCTTGTGGTCGCTGCGCTGGGGCAAGCGGGCCGGGTCGAATCCCTGGAACGCGACCGGCCTCGAATGGACCAACACCACCTCGCCGCCGCCCAAGCACAATTTCGAGGAGGTGCCGCTCGTCACACGCGGCCCCTATCGCTACGATGAATAGCGCGCCCCCCCAGGTCGCCGAGCAGTTCGAGACGCTGGAGCAGCAGGTCCGCGCCGACCTCGTGGGCATGTGGGTGTTCCTCGGGACCGAGCTCCTGTTCTTCGGCGGCATGTTCATGGCCTACGCAGTCTACCGCGCCTGGTATCCCGACACGTTCGCCGCGGCGGCGAGCCACCTGAAGCTTACCCTCGGCAGCATCAACACCGCGGTCCTCCTCACCTCGTCGATGGCGATGTCGCTCGCCGACCCGGCGATGGAGGCGAGGAACCGCACCCGCACCCTCCGGGTCATCGGGCTCGCGCTGGCGCTCGGCCTCGTCTTCCTCGCCCTCAAGGGCTACGAGTACCGCGTCGACTTCGCCGAGGGCACGGCGCCGTTCGCCGGGTTCGACTTCCACTATGACGGGCCCAACCCCGGCCAGGCGAAGATCTTCTTCAGCTTCTACTTCGCGCTGACGGGTCTGCACGCCGTCCACATGATCGGCGGGGTCGCGCTTCTCACGGTCCTGATGATCGCGGTGTGGCGCTGGCGCGACCCGGAGCGCCTCGCCCGCCCGGTGCGCATCATCGGGCTCTACTGGGCCTTCGTCGACATCGTGTGGACCTTCATCTACCCGTCCGTCTATTTGCTGCACACGTGAGGATGCCATGGGACCGGTCGCGCTCAGGCTCGTCGTCTACGCCACGCTGATGGCGCTCGTTGGCCTCAATGTCGCGCTGTCGTTCCTGCCGCTCGGCCCCTACCGCGTCGCCGCGCACCTCGCCATCGCGGTGGTCACCGCGCTCGGCATCGTGCTGGTGTTCATGCGGCTCAGGACATCGCCGCACGTGGTGCAGGTGATCGCCGGTGGCAGCGTGATCTGGCTCCTGATCCTGTTCGGCTTCACGTTCCTGGATTACACCCACCGCTAGGGGCGCCCCGCGCACCTAAACCCATGATAATGCAGGCTATCGGCCCGTCTGGTCCGATTCCCGGTCGAACAACCAGGGACCGGACACATGCCCAATACGAGTAAAGCCGCCGCGAACACGGCTGCCGCCGCCGCCACCGTCAAGGTGCGCGAGGCGGTGGCCGTCTTCGACCGTGCGGAGGAGTACGAGGCCGTGATCGAGGAGCTGAACAGCGCCGGCTTCGACCGCGCCGACATCAGCCTCCTCGCCAGCGAAGCTGCGGTGGACCAGAAGTTGCCGCACAGATTCCGCCGCGTCGAGCGGATGGAGAACCACGACCAAGTGCCGCGCAGCGCCTACGTGTCGAGCCCCGACGTCTCCACCGGGCGCGGCGCGGCGATGGCCGGGCTCGCTTATATCGGCGCGACGGCAGCGGCAGGCCTTGTCGTTGCCTCGGGCGGCACGCTGGCAGCTGTGATCGCCGCGGCGGTCGCGGCGGGCGGCGGCGGCGGGGCGCTCGGCTCCATCGTGGCGAAGTGGCTCGGCGACCGCCATGCCAAGACCATCGAGGAGCAGGTCAACGCCGGGGGCCTCCTGCTCTGGGTCAATGTCCGCGATCCCGAGCACGAGCGCCGCGCGCTCGACATCCTGTCGCGCCACTCGACCCACGACGTGCACGTGCATGAGATCACCCGCGAGTGGGGTCCCGACGACAGGCCGCTTGCCGACGTTCAGCCCGACCCGTTCCTGTTCGGCTCCGGCCCGGCGAAGAAGGAATAGCGCGCCCGCCTGGGCGCTGTCCCCGGTCATTTTCCGGATGGAGCGGGCGCAGGCTCAGGTGCAGGTGCAGGTGCAGGCGCGCCTGCGGGTGCGTGGCTGAGCGTGCGGTAGCGCTCCGGCATGACGGTCGGCAGGTCGCGCAGGAAGGCGACCACCGCCCACAAATCCGCATCGCTGTGCGCCGCGCCCCATGCGGGCATGCCGGACATCTTGATGCCGTGCTTGACGATCCAGAACAGCTCGGCCGGCGTCCAGTCCGCCTCCGCCTTCGCGAGGTCCGGCGGGTCGGGTAGCATCCCCTTGGCGAACGCCATCGGCTTCTGGCCCGGCGCGCCGTGGCAGCCGGCGCAATCGTCGGCATAGATCGCCGCGCCGCGTGCCGCCAGGTCCAGGCCCTTCGGCTCGGCCGGCACGCCCGCCTTGGCGTGGGCGGCGACCGAGTTCTCCATCGTGGTCTCCAGCACCCACCGCACGAACGGGTTGTGCGGCGTCGAGGCCGCCACGTCGTAGGACCCGGTGTACATGTAGACCAGTCCCGCAATGCCGAGGGCGACCAATGTGAAGACGATGCCGAAGATGAATCTCACGTCCGCCTCCTCTTCGCAGGGCGCACGTTTAGGCAGTCCCGGTCAGTCCATCGCTAACCTGCGACATCTGGGCGACCGGGGCGGCGGCGCGCGTGCGCTCGCGCCGCCAGCGGCGGGCGACGATCAGCCCGCCCGCGAACATGCAGGCCGCGCCGCCGAACCACAGAACGGAGCCGCCCAGCCTCTCGTCCTGCAAGGCCGTCAGGCCCGGCATGTAGAGCCGATCGTACACGTCGTAGAGGACGATGTCCTTGGCCGCGAGATAGGCGCCGAGGAACACCACCATCATCGCGTTCGCCTTCAGGAGGAACAGCCGGTACAGATACCCGAGCCCCGCGGGCGGCGTGCGCCGGTCCAAGACGCGCCACCAGAAGAACAGGCCGGCGGCAAGCATCGTCGCGTGCATGGCGTCGTGCACCGTCTCGTCCAAGATCGCCGCGTCGTGGAAACGCGGCACCTGCCAGAAATAGAGGACGCCGCACAGCAGCGCGCCCGCCGTCACCGGATGGGCGAAGAAGCCGAACATCGCCCGCACCGGCCGGCTGCCCGCCAGCCAGGCGACCGCGCCGTGGCCGCGCGTTCCGCCCAGCCCGGCTGCGAGCGTCGCCTCCGGCGCGGCGAGCGCGACCAGCATCGGCACGATCGCCATCAGCACCAGATGCTGCATCTGATGGACGAAGAACAGATGGTCGGCGAGTGCGTCGAGCGGCGATTCGATGGCAAGCCAGGCGCCGATCACGCCAGCCGCGAACAGCGCGTGCCGCACCTTCCAGCCGTCGCGCGAAGCGTGCCGCCGTCGCCAGGCGCCGCGCACATAGACGCCGAGCACCGCGGCCGTTGCGATCCACACGACAGGGTCGTAATCCCATCCGGGGGGGTGGACGGCGCTCATGGGCCGATGTTCGCACGGCGCACGCCGTGCGCGACTTGCTGCAGGTTAAAGAACGGCACGCAGGCGACGGCCTGGCTCTCGGGGCTGCGCGGCAAATACGGCGCGACCGTCACGCCAGGCGGAGGGTGAGGACCGCGGCCCAGGCGAGGGCGATCAGAACGCTGAGCCGCCACAAGGCCGGATAGCTCACGACGCGCCGGCGCGCGCTGCGCCAGGCGGCGAACCAGCGGCGACCCTGGCGCCATGGCGCCACGACGACGCGCAGCACGCGCTCCGCCCCCTTGGCGTCGATGTAGTAGGTGCATTTGGTGCGGACCATTCGGCTCATCGCACGCTCCCGAGCGGCGCCGGGCGGCGCAGGTGGGAGGTTTCACTGAGCCCGCCCGCGATGCGGGCGAGCCTCTCGGCGTCGTTCACCCGCACCCAGCCACCCTCGGTGGTGATGACGCCGAGCCGGCGTAGCACCTGCAGCGTCCGGTTGACGTGAACGGCGCTGAGGCCCAGAGCGTCGGCCAGGATCTCCTGGGAGAGCGGCATCTGGAACGCGCCGTCGTGCGCGAGCTCAAGCGCCTCGAGCCGGCTCATCAGCTCGATCAACAGGACGGCAAGCCGCTCGCGCGCCGTGCCGCGGCCCAGGCAGACGAGCTGGTGGGCCGTGCGCAGCGCCTCCACCTGCAGCGCACGGAACAGGAGCTCGCCGATCCGCGGGCGGGTCCGCAGCGCGCTCTGCACGCGCTCGGGGTTGATCAGGTCGACGGTGCAGGCGGTCACGGTCGCCACCGAATAGTCGGTGCGGCCGAACAGCAGGAACGACACCCCGATCATGCTGCCCGGAAGGAGGAAGCCGATGATCTGGCGCCGCCCGTCGGGGAGGAGCTTGTAGGCGAAGGCCCAGCCCTCAGCCAGTACGCCGATCCGGGTGGACGCCTCGCCCTGCACCAGTATGTCCTCGCGCCGCCCGACCCGGATGCGCCGCGTCAGCATGTCGGCGAGAAGGCCGGTCTCCGCGCGCGGAAGCCCGAAATCCTGGGCCATGGCGTGAAGAGGCGTGGCGTGGTCGAGCGTGCCGTGCACACTGCGCTCCCGACGGAGGCCGGCCGCGCCCTAAAGCCGCATCCTGGCGTAGGGGATGATGGTCTCGTCCTCCCACGCGACAAGCGCGCGCAGCAGGTGGTTGAAGGCGTGCGCGGTGACGATGAAGTCGTTCGGCCGGCGGGGTAGCCCGCCGCCTGCGATGGTGGAGAGCCCGTCCGTCAGTTCGTCGGCCAGCTGGAACGTGTCGCGGTGGCCGGCGCGCAGTAGCTCGAACATCTGTTCGACGTCGTCGCCGGGATATTCGTGCCGCTTGAGTTGCATGTAGAGTTGGCGCTCCTCGCGCTTCACGTGCAGCGGCAGCAGCTCGGTGACGTAGCGATGCACAGCGGCGGCGTCGAAGTGTCGGTTGGGGCGATGGAGGTCGTCGGCTATCCGGCCGAGCAGCGCGCAGATCGAGCGCTGCATGATGTGGTCGGCGGCGAGCCGGTCCAGAAGCTCGGGCTTCGTCGCCTGCGCCGATGCGGCGGCGGACGCCGTCCCACCGATCGATCCCTCAACATGGCTGTACATGCCTCGTCTCCCTGTATTCTGGACGCTCGGCCGCGAACCGGCGGCAGAGAGACGCTAGCAAAAGGCGGGGAAGGCAAAAATTCGCATCATGCCGTACGGAATACTCCGTACGGCCGATGCGCTTTTTCCTGATTCCGTCGTAGGGTTATGGTCCGCGCCGCCGATCAGGGCGCGTCGAGCTCTTCGTGCGGGTGGCGGTTGTCGCCGCGCGCATTGGTCTTTCGCACGTAATTGATGTGCGCCTTCGGGCTCTCGTACTTCACCTTCAACGCGGCGACTAGCGCGTCGGAGGCCTCCACCTGGTACTGCTCGGTCTCGCCTTCCAGCGTCGCGCCGACCGTGTAGTAGCTCGCCATGGGTCTCTCCTTAGCGGGTGTTCTTGGCCGAATGGGGGGCGGCGCGGACCTGCAGGCGATGCGCCATCTCAAGGTGGCGGTGCAGCGTCGGCAGGGTCCGGCGCGCCAGCTCCGCGATTTGCTTGTTATTGTCGTGCGTCGCCTGCGCGAAGTTGTCGATGTCCTTCTTGTGGTCGGTCACCATGTAGGTGACGAACTGGCGGTCGAACTGGGCACCCGATAGCTTCGAAAGCCGCTGGTAGGCGTCCTGCGCCTCGTCGGTCATGCCGTTCGGAACGCCCGCCCCGATCCGCTTGGCGACAGCCGCCGCATCCATTCGCGCCTTCGCGTGGTCGTGCACCAGCATCTTGCCGAAATCGCGCACCCCGGGGCTCGCCCCTTCGCGCTCGGCGAGCTTGCCCAATTTCATCTCCGAATTGTCGCCCTCGATGGCGTGCTCGACGAACGCCTTGCCGGCGGCGGACGCGGCGATGGCCGGGGCGCCGAGGGCAAGCGGCGCCGCCGCCGCAAGCACAATGATCGATCCCAGTTTCATGCGATCCTCCATACTTGTTTCAATTCAACGGACCCTCGCGCGCAATGTTCCATCGCGAAACCCGTGATCGGGGGGCGTTTCGGCCCGGTCCGCATTAACCTGGGACAGGGCGCGCTTCCCCTTGTTGCGGGCGGGCGCAGCCGGCATAGTGGCGTTCCCGTCACTCCGCGGAGGCCGCCATGAAGATTCCCGGCATCCTCGTCCCGCCACTCACGCCGTTCACCGCCGACCTCAAGGTCGACTACGACGTGCTGGCGCGCGAGATCGACTACATCATCGACGACTGCAACGCGGCCGCCATTTCGGCCGCCGGCGTCGAGACCAGCGAGTACCACTATTTGCCGTTCGACGAGCGGAAGGAGCTGGTGCAGAAGACGGCCGACATGGTCTACAAGCGCCGGCCGCTGGTGGTCGGCGTGTCGCACCCGTCGGTCAAGACCGCGCTCGAGCTCGCCGAGCTGGCCGCCAAGGCGGGCGCCGAGGCGATCCAGGTGCTGGCGCCGCTGCGCCCGTTCGGCGGCGCGCCCACCCAGTCCGACCTGATGGCCTATTTCGAGGCCATCCAGAAGGATTCGCCGCTCCCCATCGTGCTCTACCTCAACCCCGGCCCGGGGGCGGAGGTCGCGATCCCGTGGGTGGTCGAGCTCACCAAGCTTCCCGGCGTCCAGTACGTCAAGGAAAGCTCGCGCGACCTTTCGCGCGTCTCGCGACTGATCGTCGAGGTCGACCTCGCCGGTCACGCCCGCTACTTCACGACGATGCAGATGCTGCTCGCCACCGTCGAGCTGGGCGGCTCGGGCGCGACCATGCCGCCGCCTGGCTGCAAGATCGCCGACGAAGTGCTGAAGGCGTTCGCCGCCGGCGACATGAAGCGCGCCGCCGCGCTGCAGCGCCAGTTCGCTTTGTTCCCGGCCAAGTGGCAGGCGAAGGGCCTCGCGCCCGCGATGAAGGCGGCGATGGAGATCGTCGGGCTTCCGGTCGGCGATCCGTACCCGCCGTTCCCCGCGCTCTCGCCCGAAGAGAAGGCGTCGATGGCGGCGCATCTCCACACCACCTGCCTGTTCGAGAAGGAGGCCCAGCATGCTGAACGTAAAGCGTCTGTCGCGTGAGGAGGCCGGGCTCCTGATCGAGGGGGCCGAGAAGAAGTCGGCCGAGATCGGCGTGCCGATGTGCATCGCCGTCACCGACGAGTTGGGCAACCTGATCGCCTTCTCGCGCATGAACGGCGGCAAGGTGTCGTCGATCTCGATCGCCATCGACAAGGCGTTCACCGCCGCCGCGGCAAAGAACGCGACGCACGTCTACAACGAGCTGTGCCGGCCGGGGAACCCGACCTTCGGCATCCACATCACCAACGGCGGGCATTTCTCCATCATCGGCGGCGGCCTGCCTGTGAAGGTCGGCGACGATCTGGTGGGCGGCATCGGTGCCTCGTCGGGCACGCCCGCCCAGGACATCGAGGTCGCCCAGGCCGGCATCGACCACCTGATGGCGCACATGAAGTAGGGGTGGCCACGGTTTCCCGATGCCGCACTGAAGCAACTACCCTCCCCCTTTCAGGGGGAGGGACGCATGGGACCTGACGGTACCTCGTTTCGAAGTGGTCGACCCGGCGCGATGGGCCCCGGATCGGCGCGGGCGCGCCGTCCGGGGTGACACGTCTTTTGACGGCAGGGCCATTTACGCCTCGTTTACGATTGTGGCCCGCGACGCGAATGGCGCGTTTATGCGGATCCATGCGATTTCATCCGCCGTTTGCCCGGCCGGTTCCGGGGCGGAGAATGGGTCTTCCGCCGCGCGCCGGGCCCGCGGTGGGACCGCAAACTCCAATGACCACGAGTCATATCGTCATGCTGGTTGTCGGCGTCGTCGTCTGCGCGTTCGGCTTCTGGCTGTTCAAGCGTCTCGGCAAGCTGAGCGACGAGGGGCGTAAGTGGATGAAGTCCGAACTGATGAAGAACATGCTGGTCTTCGGCATGCTCGGCACCTGGTGCGTCGGCATCGTGCTGATCGGCTACGGGTTGGGCCTCGGCGCGAAGATGTAGCGGCGGCCGGCGCGGCCGTCAGGCCGCTTCCGCCGGCGCCATCGGAGGCAGGCCGCGGATCATGTCCGCGGCCTTCTCTGCGATCATCAGCACGCAGGCATTGATGTTGCCCGAGACGAGGTCGGGCATCGCCGCCGCGTCGACCACGCGAAGCCCCTCGGTTCCCTTCACGCGCAGCTCGGCATCGAGCGGCGCCGCGTCGTCGAGCCCCATCCGGCACGAGCAGGACGGGTGGTGCGCGGTGATCGCCGTGCGCCTGACGTAGGCGTCGATCGCGGCGTCGGACCGCGCGTCGGCGCCGGGCAGCAGCTCCTCGCCGCGGAACGAGTCCATCGCCGTCCGCCCGACGATGTCGCGGGCGAGCTTCACCCCGTCGCGGATGGTCGCAGACGTCGTAGTCCGTCGCCAGGAACTCCTGTACGATGCGCACCTTATCGCGCGGGTCGGCGGAGCGTAGCCAGAGCCGGCCGCGGCTTTCCGGGTGCAGCAGCACCGGGCGCACGTCGAACGAGTCCGGGGGCGGGGGACGGACACCCGGGAACCACATCGCGCTCGAGCGCGGCGCCGCGCGCATGAAGAACTGGATGTCGGGCACCTCGTGCTGCGGCTCGGTCTTGAAAAAGCCGTAGATGCGCCCGGGCAGCACCGTCGCCGGGCCGGTGCCGAGCAGCCACGCCTGCAGGAAGGCCGGCGCCATGCGGTCCGCTCGCATCAGGGCGTGGAATGGGCCGGTGCCCTTGCGCGCCCAGGACGCGATGGTGACGATGTGGTCCTGCAGGTTCGCGCCGACGCCGGCGAGTCCACCACCGGAGCGATGCCGTGCTCGCTGAGATGGTCGGCCGGCCCGATGCCCGACAGCATCAGGAGGTGCGGCGAGTTGAACACGCCGCCGGCCAGGATCACCTCGCGCGCGGCGCGCAGCTCGCGCGTTTCGTTGCCCTTGAGATAGGCGATGCCGGTCGCGCGCGTGCCGTCCAGGATCACCCGCGTCGCCAGCGCCCCGGTCACCAGCGTCATGTTGGGCCGCTTGAGCGCGGGGTGGAGGAAGGCGACCGCCGCGCTGCATCGGCGCCCCTTGCGGATGGTCGACTGGCCGCGCGAGATGCCGAGCTGCGCCGCGCCGTTGTAGTCGTCGGACCAGGGATGGCCGGCCTCGCGCGCTGCCGCGGTCAGCGCGTCGTAGAGCGGGTCCTCGAACGTCGCCCACTCGACGGTGAGCGGCCCCTCGCCGCCGCGATAGGCGTCCGCGCCGCCCTCGAACGCCTCGCAGCGGCGGAAATAGGGCAGCACGTCCGCGAAAGACCACCCGAGGCAGCCCTTCTGCGCCCAGCGGTCGTAGTCGCCGCGGTTGCCGCGCACATAGGCCATCACGTTGATCGAGGACGACCCGCCGACCACCTTGCCGCGCATCGCCTCGATGACGCGCCCGTCCATCGCCGCGACCGGCTCGGTGTCGTAGCCCCAGTCGAACATGCGGTGCTCGTGCAGCTTGCCGAGCCCCAGCGGCACGCGCAGGTAGGGGTGGCGGTCGGGCCCGCCCGCCTCCAGCACGCAGACGCGCACCGCGGGGTCTTCGCTCAGCCGGTGGGCCAGCACGCAGCCGGCCGAGCCGGCGCCCACGATGACGTAGTCGTATTCGCGATCGGATGCCATCGCGGCCTCAGATGGCGGCAAACACGTCGGCCCAGTCCTCCAGCATGCCGGGGTGGCCGTTGCGGATGTGCACCGAGTAGGCGGAGTAGCCGAGCGATTTGAGGCCGCGCATCTTCTCCACGATCTCCGCCTTGGTGCCGGTCCAGGTGGTCGCCTTGATGATGTCGCCGTTGATCAGCTCCTGCTCCTCGGGGCGCAGGAACATCAGGTGTCCGCGGTGGTTCGAGATGTAGCGCGCGTCGGCCGGCTCGTAGCGCAGGTAGATGTCACGGTAGCGGTCGTAGAGCCCCTTGAGGTGCGGCGGCACCGGTCGGCCGATATCGCCGAACTCGGCGGCCTCGACCAGATTGTGGAAGATCATCGCGGCGTGCGGCCCCGCCTGCGCCTTTGCGCGCGGCGAGCCGTAGTCCTCGCCCTCTTTCAGCACGCAGCCGCCCGAGAGCGAGGTGATGTATTTCGTCGCCGGGTCCTGACCGGCATCGCGGTAGGTCTGGTGCATCTTCTTGATGGCGTTCTCGGCGAATTGCAGGTTCGCCGGCGCCATGATCCAGTTCGCGCCCAGCTCAGCGGTGAGCGCCTGGCCCTTCGGCCCGAAGGCGGAGATGTGGAGCGGGATCGGGTCCTTTACGTTGATCGCGCCGATCTCGGGGTTGAGGTACTTGACCTTGCGCCGGCGGCCTTCGAACTCCCACTCGACCATCTCGTTGCGCACGAGCGCCTGCACGACACGGATATACTCCTTCATGTCGGCGAGCTTTATCGGACCGGACCCCATCGCGCGCCTTCCGGTGAAGCCGGTCGAGACGCCGAAATCGATCCGCCCTGGCGCGATGGCGTTGAGCGAGCCGAGGCAGGTGGCGGCGACTGGTGCGATCCGGTTCGTCGGGATCAGCACGCCGGTGCCGAGCCGGATCTTCGACGTGTTCATCGCGGCCATGGTCATCGCGACGAACAGGTCGGTGTTCTGCATTTGCGTGTCGTAGAACCAGGCGGTCGTGTAGCCCAGCTCCTCGGCGCGCTTGACGACCTTCCAGCTGTCGATGGTCGGCGCGATGTTGATGCTGATGTCCATGTGCCTTCCTCTGAGCCTCATTTCCGTTCGCGCTGAATAGGCCGCCCAGCGGCCGTATCGAAGGGCGACGGCGGCACGATCTCTCGGGTTCGTCCTTCGATACGCGGCCTGCGGCCGCTACTCAGGACGAACCGGAAAAAGCAATCTGCGTCCGTCTCTATTTGGCCGCGGCGGGGATTTTGCCGCCGGCGAAGGCGGGCGCGATCTCCTCGGCGAAGCGCGCCATCTGCTCCTTCACCATCGCGTGCGGCTTGAGCCCGTGGTTGAAGTAGAGCACCACCTCGTCGATGCCCGCGGCCTCGACCTTGCTGAGCGACTCGACGATTTGGGCGGGCGTGCCCAGCAGGAACGACGAATCGTTCAGCTCGTCGCGCTGGAAGTTGCGCAGCCACTCCTGGATCTTGCCGTAATACGCCATGGTCGGCGGCATTTTCTCCTCGCGCCGCGCCTGGCCTTCCGGCGGGCGCATGCCGGAGTTCTTGAAGTAGCGGATCAGATAGTCGCGCCCCGACTCCTCCTCCGCCGGCGTGTCGGCGATGTGGATGAAGTAGCTGCACACCGCCCGCGCCGGCTTCTGCCCCTGGTCGGTGCAGGCCTTGCGATGGGCGGCGACGGCCGGGCCGAGGCCGCCGAACATGATCTGCGCGGCGAACGGCGCGAACACGATGGGGAAGCCGTACTTGCCGGCGAGGTTCATCGAGAACTCGGAGAAACAGGCGATGTGCGGCATCAGCGGGCGCTGCACCGGCTTCGGCGTCAGCTCGATCTCGCGGCATTTGTAGAATTTGCCCTCGAACGTGACCGGCCCGGTCGCGCTCCAGAGCTGCCACAGAAGATCGAGCCCCTCCGTGAACATCTCGGCCGACTGCATGAAGTCGGCGCCGAACGGCGCGTACTCGACCGCGTCGTAGCCGCGCCCGGTGGCGAAATCCACCCGCCCGCCCGAGATCTGGTCGAGGGTCGCCCATTCCTCGGCCACGGCGACCGGGTTGTGCGTCGGCAGCACGTTGACGGCAGGGGCGAGCCGCACGTTCCGGGCCTCGCGCGCGATCGCCGCCAGCACCATGCCGGGGCAGGGGATGGAGCCGCGCCGGTTGAAGTGATGCTCGCCGATCCAGACCGAGTTCATGCCCAGCCGGTCGGCATAGATCGCCTCGTCGATGATGTCGTGCATGAAGGATTCGCTCGACCGGTCATTGTCGGGGAACCGGTTGTCGCTCAGGGTGAAGTAGCCGAATTTCATTGTCGCGCCTCCGCTGGCCCTGGCTCATCTTATCCGGTAGCATCGCCGAAAAGCGAGGGGAGAGCATATGCCCAAGCCGGTCCGCCGCGTCGTCACCGGGGTCGACTTCCGGGGCAAGCACGTGGCAATCCTCGACGGCCCCTCGCCCCACGTCCTCGAGCATCCGGGCTATGCCGCCGCCACGATGATCTGGCAGACGGCCGAGATGCCGGCTCGGAACGTTGCGCGCGACCGCGCCGCGGACCAGTCGGGCATCCTGCCGCCCGCGCGCGGCACGGTGATCCGCATGGTCGAGTTCCCGCCCCACGATGCGCGGTCGATGGCGGGCCGCTCCCACCGCGACGTGTTCCGCGGCCTGGTCGCGCCGGACGAGACGCTGGGCCCCGCGCGCCATCCGCACATGCACTGCACCCGGACGGTCGACTACGCCATCGTGGTCGAGGGCGAGATCGACATGCTGCTCGACGACGAGGAGGTGCATCTTTCGGCGGGCGACGTGCTGATCCAGCAGGCGACCAACCACGCCTGGGTCAATCGCGGCACGGCGCCCTGCCGCGTCTGCTTCGTGCTGATCGATGGGGCGAAGGAAGGCCGCGCCGTCGCCGGGTCGTGGGCCCAGCCACCCTCGACCGCGACCGGCCGGTCGCGCCCGGTGCGCCGCATCGTCACCGGCCACGACGCTTCGGGGCATGCGGTCATCCTCGCCGACGGCCCCAACCCGAACGTGCACGAGCGCGAGCGCTCGGTCGCGCACAACCTTTGGCGCACCACGGCGACGCCCGCGACCTATTCGCCGACCGACGCCTTTCCCGGCCATCGCGGCACGCCGCCGCCGGCGAACGGGACGCTGATCCGCGTCACCGAGATTCCGCCGGACGGCGACCTCTCGCGCTACGACCACGACGCCTTCGCGCGCGAGCTCGGCATTCAGCCGCTCCGCATCGACGGGCAGAAGCCGCGCCACCCGTTCATGCACCGCACCGCGTCGGTCGATTACGGCATCGTGCTCGAGGGCGAGCTCGACATGTTGCTCGACGAGGACGAGGTGCATCTGCGCGCGGGGGACGTGGTGGTGCAGCAGGCGACCAATCACGCCTGGTCCAACCGCTCGTCCGCCGCCACCCGCATCGCCTTCGTCCTGGTGGATGGGGTGGGGGAGTGACAGCGAAGTCACGAAGGGAAACCGACAGATGACCTTCGACCCAGTCGAAACCACGATTGCGGACATCCACGCGGGCTACCGGTCGGGCGTGCTGACTGCGCGGGCGCTGGTCGAGGCCTATCTCGACCGGATCGCGCGGTTCGACAAGGCAGGGCCGAAGATCAACGCGCTGATCTCGCTCAACCCCAAGGCGCGGGACGAGGCCGACCGGCTCGACGCGGCGCTGAAATCGACCGGCGCGCTCGTGGGTCCGCTGCATGGCGTCGTCGTGGTCATCAAGGACCAAGCGGATGTCGCCGAGATGCCGACGACGCTCGGCTCGGTGCTGTTCAAGGACCACTGGCCCAGGCGCGACTGCTTCGTCGCCGCCCGGCTCAAGGCGGCCGGCGCGATCGTCCTCGGCAAGGGCACGCTCGGCGAGCTCGGCGCCGGCGACACGCACGGCACTTTGTTCGGCTCGACCCGCAACCCCTACGACCTCGAACGCACGGTGGGCGGCTCGTCCGGCGGGCCGGCGGCGTCGGTCGCCGCCAACTTCGCCACCGTCGCGGTCGGGCAGGAGGGTCTCGCCTCGATCCGCCGCCCGGCCATCTGGTGCAACATCTGCGGCATGCGCCCGTCCGGCGGGCTGGTGAGCCGCACCGGCGTCTACGAGGGCTGGCCGGCGATGAACGGCTCGCTCGGCCCGTTCGCACGCACGGTCATGGACCTCGCCAAGCTCCTCGACGCCATGGTGGGGTACGACGACGCCGACCCGGCGACCGCCTACGGCGTGGGCCACGTGCCGGCGAGCTACGCCGCGCTCCTCCATCCCGCGGCGCTCGAGGGCGCGCGCATCGGCATCATCCGCGAGCCGATGGGGCTCTTCTCCGAGCCCGACAGCGCGGATTTCGCCAACGTGACCGAGGCGTTCGACCGTGCGGTGGGCGAGCTCCGCGCCGCCGGCGCGGCGGTGATCGACCCGGTGGTCATCCCCGACATGCGCGCGCTCATGGCAAGGCGCGTCTTCTCGCGGGCGGACAGTCATGCCGCCTACGACAATTACTTCGCGGGCAGCGCCGAGAAGCCGTTCGCCCGGCGCGAGGACGTCGCCAGGTCGCCGCTGTTCGCGCAGCTTTCCCAGCGCACGCGCGACAGGTGGAACCGCGAGGCGCCGGAGGAGTCGTACTACGCCTCGCTCAAGGCGCGCGAGACGTTGATGACCAACCTCCTGAAGACGATGGCCGACCACCGGCTCGACGCCATCGTGCACAAGGCGGTCGAGCACACCCCCACCCTGATCGAGGACGGCGTCAACCCGCCCTTCGTCGAGCAGAAGGGCTCGCCCCACATCAACACGTTCCTGCAGACCGTGCCGTCGGTCGTGGTGCCGGCGGGATTCACGCGCGACGATCTGCCAGCCGGCATCACCTTCCTCGGCCGGCCCTATTCCGACGCCACCATGCTGCGCCTCGCCTACGCCTACGAGCAGGCGACCCACCACCGCCGCACGCCGGCGACGGTGGGATAGGCGTTAACGCACCATTTCCGGTTCGTCATTGCGAGCGAAGCGAAGCAATCCAGATCACCGCTGGATTGCTTCGTCGCTGCGCTCCTGGCAATGACGGGTAAGGGTCGGGACGAAAGTCCCTACGTCACGGCGTGGGCCTGCTTCTTGGCCAGTGCCTTGGTGAGGTAGGAATCGATCTCCGCCGTCATCTCGTCCATCTTCTCGTGGAAGAAATGGTTGGCGCCGGGCACCACGCGGTAATCGACCGTGATGTTGCGCTGGGCCGAGAGCCGCTTGGCGAGCGCCGCGACGGCGGGCTCGGCCGCCACCTCGTCGACATCGCCCTGCACGATCAGCCCCGAGGTGGGGCAGGGGGCGAGGAAGGTGAAATCGTAGATGCCCGCCGGCGGCGCGACGGAAATGAATCCCGAGATCTCCGGCCGGCGCATCAGAAGCTGCATGCCGATCCACGCGCCGAACGAATAGCCGCCGACCCAGCATTGCGGCGCGTCGGGGTTGTTCGCCTGCAGCCAGTCGAGTGCCGAGGCGGCGTCGGCCAGTTCGCCGATCCCGTCGTCGTAGCGCCCCTGCGAACGCCCGACGCCCCGGAAGTTGAACCGCAGCACGCTGAACCCGCGCTGCACGAACAGGTGATAAAGCTGATAGATCACCCGGTTGTTCATCGTCCCGCCATGCTGCGGGTGCGGGTGCATCATCAGCGCGATCGACGGCGTCGGCTGCTTGGACTGGTGGTAGCGCCCTTCGAGACGGCCCTCGGGCCCGTTGAAAATGACTTCAGGCATGAAGGCCAGCCTTCCTCGCGGGGGCGCCGCGGGCGAATAACGGGTGCGACAACAACGGCATATACAGAACCTGGCCCGGCGTTTGACCGGAGCGGTTGGGGACGATATGACTGTCGGCTACGCGTTCGGAACGATCCGAAAGGCCGGGCAGGGGGCGCCTCGGCGGCGGTTTATATCATGAACGAGGGTCAGGTTTTCAAGAGTCATCGCCGGCGGCAGGCCCGTTCGTCGGGGAAAACCGCCTATCTCGACCATAACGCGACATCGCCGATCCGTCCCGAGGCGGCGCGGGCAATGGCCGATGCGCTGGTCGAGGCCGGCAATGCCTCCTCGGTGCATGCGCCGGGGCGGGCGGCGCGCGCCCGTGTGGAAGAAGCGCGCGAGGCGGTGGCGGCGCTGGTCGGCGCCCGTCCGGCCGAATTGGTGTTCACCGCGTCGGGGACCGAGGCGAACAACCAGGCGTTGCGCGCGACCGGCCGGTCGCATGCCATCGTCACCGCGATCGAGCACGATTCCGTCCTCGCCGCGCGGCCGGATGCGGTCCTTGCGCCGGTCGGGGCCGACGGCACGCTCGACATCGCTTCGCTCGACGCGGCTCTGGCGGCGGCACCCGGCCCGACGCTGGTCTCCGTCATGCTGGCGAACAACGAGACCGGCGCGATCCAGCCGGTGGCGACGGTGGCGGAGATCGCCCGTCGCCACGGGGCTTTGGTCCATTGCGACGCGGTGCAGGCCGCCGGGCGCATACCGGTGGATGTCGTGGCGCTGGGCGTCGACTACCTCACGCTCTCGGCGCACAAGATCGGCGGGCCGATGGGGGCGGGGGCGCTGGTCGCCCGCACCGGCGCGCCGCTCGAGGGGCTGATCCGGGGCGGTGGGCAGGAGGGCGGCATGCGCGCCGGCACCGAGAACGTGCCCGCCATCGCCGGGTTCGGCGCCGCCGCCCGCGCTTCCGCGGCGGGTCTCGCGGAGTTCGCCCGGCTCGAGGCGCTGCGCGACGCGATGGAGGCGCGGCTTCGCGCCCTTGCGCCCGTTACCGTCTTCGCGGCCGAAGCGGACCGCCTTCCCAGCACGTCCTGCGTTTCCATGCCCGGCGTCGCCGCCGAGACGCAGGTGATGGCGCTCGACCTCGACGGGGTCGCGGTGTCGGCCGGCGCGGCCTGCTCGTCGGGGCGGATCGGCGCGCCGCGCGTCCTGCTGGCGATGGGCGCGGACGAGACGCTCGCGTCCCAGGCGATCCGCATCTCGCTCGGCTGGACGACGACCGCGGACGATATCGACCTTCTGGTCGGCGCGTGGGAGCGTCTCTGGCGGCGCGTCGCGGCGCGGGCGGCCTGAAATGCCGCGCGTCACCTTCATCGAGCCGGGCGGCAAGCGGCACGAGCTCGACGTGCCGACCGGCCTCACGCTGCTCGACGTTGCGCGCCGCCACGACATCGACATCGAGGGCGCGTGCGACGGGTGCCTGTCCTGCACCACCTGCCACGTGATCGTGGAGGAGGAGTATTTCGAGCTCCTGCCGCCAGCGACCGAGGAGGAGGAGGACATGCTCGACCTCGCCTGGGGCCTCACCCCCACCTCGCGCCTCGGCTGCCAAGTGGTCGTGAACGAGGAGGCCGACGGGCTGGTCGTCCACCTGCCAGCCGAAACCGCCGACGCGCGGTGACATCTCGATTGTCATCCCGGACGCCGCGCGGCGGCGATCCGAGGCCCATGGCGCAACGCTACGGACGCCGATCGATGGGTCACGGCTCGCGCCGCTTCGCGGCTTGGCCGGGATGACAATCGGGGAGTGCCTTTGCAGGGGGGCGCCCCTATATTCGCCGCCATGACCGTGGATGCCGCCACAAACTCGCTGGGCATCGCCAAGGCCCCGGCCGCGACGCGCGTCGTCTGCGCCATGTCGGGCGGGGTGGATTCGTCGGTCGTCGCGGCACTCCTTGCCGAACAGGGCTACGACGTCGTCGGCATCACCCTGCAGCTTACCGCGCACGCCCGCACGCCGGCGCGCAAGGGCGCGTGCTGCGCCGGCGAGGACGTGAAGGACGCGCGCCGCGTCGCCGAGCGCATCGGCATCCCGCACTACGTTCTGGGCTACGAGGCGCGCTTCCGCGAAGCGGTGATGGCGCCGTTCGCGGCGAGCTACGCGGCGGGCGAGACGCCGGTGCCCTGCGTCCTGTGCAACCAGACGGTGAAGTTCCGCGACCTCCTGGCGACGGCGCGCGACCTCGGCGCCGACGCGCTCGCCACCGGCCACTACGTGCGCCGCGTCGCCGGCCCTTCCGGGCCCGAGCTTCATCGCGCGATCGATCCCGCGCGCGACCAGAGCTACTTCCTGTTCGCGACGACGCCGGACCAGCTCGCGGCTCTGCGCTTTCCGCTCGGCGATCTCGCGAAGGCGGAGACTCGCCGCCTCGCCGCACGCTTCGGCTTGCCGGTCGCGGCCAAGCCCGACAGCCAGGACATCTGCTTCGTCCCCGACCGTGACTATGCGCGGGTGGTGAACGCGCTGCGGCCCGACGCCTTCGCGCCGGGGGACATCGTCGATGCGGCGGGCCGCGTGCTCGGCCGCCACGACGGCATCGCGAACTTCACCGTGGGCCAGCGTCGCGGCCTGCCCGGCGGGCGCACCGAGCCGCTCTACGTGATCCGGCTGGAGCCCGACCGGCGGCGCGTGGTGGTCGGCTCCCGCGCGGCGCTGGGCCGCCGCGAGCTGCGGCTCCGGGACGTGAACTGGCTGGGCGACGCGCCGCTCCCGGCGGCGGGCCGCCGGCTCGCGGTGCAGCTCCGCTCCACCCAGCGTCCGGTTCCGGCAACTCTGTTCGCGGCGGGGGAAGGCGCCGTCGTCGCGCTCGATGCGCCGGACACGGTCGCCCCCGGCCAGGCCTGCGTGTTCTATGACGGGGACCGCGTGCTCGGCGGCGGCTGGATCGCGCGCGACTTGGAACAATGAAAACCTCGGCGCGTCGCGCAAGCTGAATAACGGCGCAGCGGGGCGGCGGTTCCGCGCCGCCCGTCCCTCCGTAATTGCCCGTAAGAGTTCCTCCGAATTTCGGGACTCCGCTCTCCCTGATTACCTGATGGCGAGCCGCCGGCCGGTCCCGAGCCCGCCGGCTGACCCCGTGGCAAATCTGCCGCGCGGCATTATGGGGAGAGCGCGATGAAGTTGTCGTCGGTACGGACGTTTTTCCAACCCGCCATGCCGCTGTCGCCCAAGTGGGAAGTGCGCCAACGCGCGGTGAAGCTCGGGCTGTGCATCGCGCTCGGCGTGTTCGGGACCGTGTACGCGTTGGGTTTCCGCCTGCATCAGCACGCGGTGAGCGGAGGGCATGAGGGCTCGATGTTCTTCAGCTCGGCGGCGCCTTCGGCCCCCAAGCTGGCGCGATGGGCGTCGGGCTCGGGCTCGGTGAACATTCCGCTCGACGCCGCGGCGCGCTAGGCGCGGAGCGGCCGGGGCGGAGGAAGGAGAGGTGAGGAGATGAAATCCACCGAAGCGCGCAGTTACGGCGCCCCCTTCCAGCCGATGGTACCGAGCGCTCGGCCCACCGCCCCGGCCCACCCCGACGGTATGTGGATCGATCCACGGGTTCGCGCGAACCTCGGCCATCCGCCGGTGCGGATTCTGAAATGGGTCACCCTCGCCGCCGCTATCGCCTGGGCATCGGCAGCGCTTGTGGCAATATTGTGATCTTTATCTGCCGTGGCTTTTTCGTGAGCGCCGCTAGAAGAATGCGAGGGTGCGGATCTCAATCAATTCGCGCGGCGCGCCGCCGGGCGGCGAGGTCGGGTCGTCGAACGCCGAGTGCGCGGTCCAGCGCGCTACATCGCGCTTCGAATCGAACACCTTGAACACCAGCGCCTCGTCCCGCGTCATGCGCGGGAACCAGTACCAGTAGTGCTTCGGGTTGTAGCGCATGGCGTAGGTCTGGCCGACGCGGCCGGGATAGCGTCGCTCGCTGATCACGCCATCCTCGAACGCGATCGAGCGCGCGTCGCAGATGGCGAGCGGATAGGTCTCGATCGGCTTGTTGATCGGCCGCCAGCATTGGACGATGGCGAAGCGGCCCTTTAGCAACGCCTCGGCCTCGTCGCCCATCAGGTCGCGCACGCGCTGCGGGCCCGACCATTCGGTGTAGTCGTTGTGCGCGCGCAGGACGGGCTCGCGCAGCTTGCGCGCCTCGCGCTCGTCCTCGTCGGCGAGGCGCACGGTGTGGTCGAACACCACCACGCGCTTGGCGCCCGCCTCGCGCTTGATCAGCTCCTCCATTTCCGGGTAGTAGCTGCGGACGATCTCCGCCTCGTCGTAGAAGTCGCGCATTTTGGTATGGTGGTCGACGAAGCGGAAGCCGTGCACGTCGAGCACGAACTCGGGGATGTGCGGCCGTCCGTTGTGCAGCACGACCTTGTGTGCCTCGTGCTTGGCGCCGGAGCGCCGCTCGGTCGAGCCCGGCCCGCCGGTGAAGGTCCACGGCATGTCGCCTGTGTCGAGATGGTAGTTCATCTCCACCTCGAGCGTGTCGGGGGCCAGGTCCTGGGTCATCGTCGCCATCGGAGGCTCCTTCGGTCACACCGCCTGTGGCCCCAATATTAAGATCGCCGCCGGCCCAAGTCCAACCCCGCCCCTCAGGCCAGCCGGCGCACCCGGCGGGTGGCGTAGAACTCACGCGCCAGCAGCACGGCGCCCAGCGCAAGCCCCGCAAGGTCTGTCAGCTCGCCATGGGGCATGGCCTTGGCCGGGATGAAGAGCAGCAGTCCGGCGACGGCGAAGCCGATCCGGACCGGGAGCGTGATCGGCCGCGTGCAGTAGCCGGCGAAGGCGGCGCAGATCATCCATACGCCCGCGACCGCGGTGACGAAGGTCGTCGCGATTGTCAAAGGCGAGCCCTCGAGCAGCAGGCTCGGCGCCCGCACGAACAGGAACGGGATGATGTAGGCGATCCATCCGAACCGGCACGCGGCCCATCCGGTCTTCATCGGGTCGGTCTGCACCAGCGACGCCGCCGCGTAGGCGGCCATCGCCACCGGCGGCGTGATCATCGACATCATGCCGAAATACATGACGAACATGTGCGCGGCCATCGGCTCGATGCCGATCTTGACCATCGCCGGCGCGACCAGCGCTGCGAGCAGCACGTAGACACCCACCGTCGGCATGCCCATGCCGAGTACGATGCACACCGCCGCCGCCAGGAACAGCAGCAGCCACACGTTGCTGCCGCCGATCTTCACGAGCGCGAGGGTCAGCGAGAAGCCGAGGCCCGAGATGTTGAGGACGCCGATGATGAACCCCGCCGCGGCGCTGATCGCCAGAAGGTCGAGGGCGGCGAGGCCGGTGCCGTGCAGCGCCTTGACCACGGCGGCGAGCGTCAGGCGCTGCTCGCCGTAGCCGATGACGAGCCCGGTCGCGATCAGCACCAGCGCGGCGGCAAGCGCAGAAAGCTCGGGCGACCAGTTGAGCCAGAACAGCGTCGCGATCAGCACGGCGAACGGCACCGGGAAGTGCCAGCCTTTCGCCAGCACCGAAAGAAGACGCGGCAAGCGCGACTTCTCCACCGGCGCGATGCCGACGCGCGCGGCAAGAAGGTCGGCCTGGAAGAACAAGGCGAGGTAGTAGAGGAGCGCCGGCACGATCGCCGCGATCACCACGTCGCGGTAGGGCACCTGCAGGAACTCCGCCATCAGGAAGGCGGCGGCGCCCATCACCGGCGGCATGAGCTGCCCGCCGGTCGACGACACCGCCTCGATCGCGGCGGCGACATGCGCTGGATAGCCGCCCTGGCGCATCAGCGGGATCGTGATCACGCCCACCGACGCGACGTTGGAGACCGCCGAGCCCGAGATCATGCCGAACAGGCATGACGCGCTGACCGCGATCTTGGCCGAGCCGCCGCGATAGCGTCCCATCACGGCAAGCGAGATGTCGGTGAAGAAGGCTGAGCCGCCCGACGCGAACAGGAGCTGGCCGAAAAAAACGAAGGCGATCACGATGGTCGTCGCCACCACCATCGGCGTGCCCAGCATGCTGCCGGGGTCCCACACCAAATAGTAGGCGAGCTGGCCGAGCTTGACCGGCCGGCCGGCGAGCTCGCCCGGCACCAGATGGCCGACCAGAGCGTAGCCGAGGAAGCACACGACCACGACCACGAGCGCATTGCCGGTCATCCGGCGCAGCGCCTCGACGGCGAGCGGGATCACGATGAAGGCGACGACCAGACCGTCGACCGGGCGCGCTACCACCTCCTCGGAAAGCGTCGGGAAGCGCACCGCCACGTAGCCGACGGCGGCAAGGCTCGCCGCCGCCAGGGCCCAGTCGTACCAGGGCACGTGCGGGCGGGGCGCGCCGCGCCGCGCCGGCTGGTTCAGGAACACCAGCGCGAGCCCCAGCCCGAACATGCCAGCCAGGAACTGCTCGTTGAACAGGAGGAGCCCGAGCACGTCGCGATAGAGTTCGGCCGCCTTGGCGATGGAAGCGAGCGTCAGCAGCGCCGCGCCGCCGCCGATCAGCGCCCGGACGCCCGCGGAGCGGGCGCCCGGCGCCGGTTTGGCCTCTTCGGTCACGCGGTCAGGACCCGGATCGTGTCCTCTCCCGGATCACCCCTTGGGCGGCCACGCGCCGATCTCCTTGTAGTACTTGATCGCGCCCGGATGGAATTGCACCGGGTCCATCTTCTTGTTCATGCGCTGGGGGTTGAACTCGGCGAGCGGGCCGAACCCGGCGACCAGCTCGGCCTTGTGCTCGTGCATCGCCTTGGCCAGCTTGTAGACCGCGTCGTCCTTCACGTCCTTGTTGGCGAGCACCATGTAGTCGTAGGCGAACATCATGGTGGGCGCGAGGATGCCGACCTTGCCCTTGCCCGGCTTCACCTCCGTCGCGTAGGCGACGGGCACGAACTTCTTGAGCCGCGCCATCGCCTCCGGCGCGGGGTCGATGGCGAGCGCGCGGATCCCCCCGACTTTGGCGTCGGTCTCGGCCACCGCACCGGCGCCGAGCGCGAAGTTGAACGCGTCGGCCTTGCCCTGGGCGAACTCCTCGGCGCCGCCGACCACATTGGGCACGCGGACGCGCTTGATGTCGTCGTAGCTGAGGCCGCCATTGGCCAGGATGCCGTGCGCCAGGATGTCGACGATCTTCTGGCTGACATAGTCGGTCGGCACGCGCATGCCCTTCAGGTCGGCGATCGTCTTGATCGGCAAATCCTTCTTGACGAACAGGCCGTTATAGAGCGGCGTCAGGATCGCCACCGCGCGCACGTTGGGCTGTGGCTTGCCCTTGTAGATCACCGTGCCGGTCACCGCGTAGTTGGTCTCCAGCTCGTTGGCGAGGCCGAACTCCACCTCGCCGGCGCTGATCGCCGGCACGTAGGCGGAGGTGCCGCCGAACGGCTGGATACGCAGCGCAAGGCCGTTGTCCGACGCCACCTTGGCGAGCGCCGCGCCCGCCGCATAGGTAAAGAACCCTTGTTTGCCCGTGCCGAGCCCCATCACCTGGGCGGCGGCGGGCTGTGCCCCGGCGAACGCCAGGGCGGCGGCGCCGACGGCAAGTGCGCCGACGATACGCGATGCCATGCAAGTCTCTCCCTCTCTGGGTCGTTTGGTTGGGCCGCGGCGGGGCCGCGATCCGGCAGGGCTTATACCCCGTTTTGCCCACGGCGCGGAATGGGGAACCGCGGCGAAGCGGGCGGCGTTGGCCGTCCGGGGGCACCGCCAATGGAGGCATGTCGACCGTGGTCCAGACCGCCCTCGTCGTGAACGGCAAACGCCGTTCCCTGGCGCTCGATCCGCGCGTCACGTTGCTCGACGCGCTGCGCGAGCATATCGGCCTCACCGGTCCCAAGAAGGGCTGCGATCACGGCCAGTGCGGCGCCTGCACCGTCCTTTGCGACGGCCGCCCGGTGCTCGCCTGCCTGACGCTCGCCTGCGCCGTGCGCGGCAAGGTTACCACCATCGAGGGGCTGGCGTCCGACGGCGCGCTCCACCCAATGCAGCAGGCCTTCCTCGACCACGACGCGTTCCAGTGCGGCTACTGCACGCCCGGCCAGATCATATCGGCCGTCGCCTGCGTCGAAGGCGGCCATGCCGGCAGCGCCGCCGAGATCCGCGAGTTCATGAGCGGCAATCTGTGCCGCTGCGCCGCCTATCCCCGCATCGTCGCCGCCGTCGTCCAGGCGCGGCCGCTTCTCGCGAAGGGCTAGGCGATGCGTCCCTTCGCCTACGCCCCGGCCGACAACCGCGCGAACGCGCTGCGCCTCGCCCAGGACGAGGGCGCGGCATACCTCGCCGGCGGGACCACAATTCTCGATTTGATGAAGCTCGACGTGATGCGGCCCAAGGCGCTGATCGACATCGGCGGGCTCGACGGCGCCGACGCCGCGATCGAGGCCCGGCCGGAGGGGCTCCGCCTCGGCGCGCTGGTGCGCATGGCGGATGCTGCCGCGCATCCCGACATCGTGCGCGGCTACCCAGTGATCGCCCAGACGCTCAGCCTCGCGGCGAGCCAGCAGCTCCGCAACATGGCGACGCTCGGCGGCAACGTGCTGCAGCGCACGCGGTGCCTCTATTTCCGCGATCCGGGCGAGCCCGCCTGCAACAAGCGCGCCCCCGGTTCGGGCTGCGCCGCGCGCGGCGGCGTCAATCGCAAGCACGCCAACGCCGTGTTCCACGCCACCGGCAAGCGCATCCGCGACCTGCCGATCCGCATCGAAGACGTGCTGGAGGCGTAAGCATGGCGCCGCGCGCGAGCTGGAAAGGCTATCTCAAGATCGCCGAGCTGACCTGCCCGGTCGCGCTCTACGCCGCGGTGACGTCGTCCGAGCGTATCTCGTTCCACGTCCTCAACCGCAAGACGGGCCATCGCGTGCACCGCCAGTACGTCGACAGCGTGACCGGGAAGCCGGTCGAGCCGGCCGAGACGGTCAAGGGCTATGAGACGGGCGAGGGCGAGCTGATTACGGTGGAGGCCGACGAGCTGGCGACGGCGGTGCCGCAGGGCGACAAGACGCTGACGGTCGAGGGGTTCATCCCGTGCGAGGCGATCGACCAGAGCTATTTCGACCGGCCCTACTTCCTCGGGCCGGACGGGGCGACGGGGCGCGAGTGCTACGCGCTGATCCGCGACGGCATGCGCAAGGAGAACGTCGCGGCGCTCGCCCGCGCCGTGCTGTTCCGCCGCGTCCGCACGCTTCTGGTCCGGGCGTACGGAGCGGGGCTCCTCGCCGTCGCGCTCAAGTTCGACTACGAGGTGCGCTCGGCCGAGGACGTGTTCGACGAGATCGCCGACGTCAGGACCAAGGGCGAGATGCTCGACCTCGCCAGGCACATCATCGACACCAAGCGCGGCAAATTCGACCCCGCCGCTTTCGAGGACCGCTACGAATCCGCCCTCGCCGAGCTGGTGCGCGCCAAGCAGGCTGGCGAAAAGGTGCCCACCAGGAAGCGCGCGCCGAAGGGCAAGGTGGTCGATCTGATGTCCGCGCTGCGCCGGAGCGCGGAGGGCGGGTCGTCCGACGGCGGCAAGTCCGCCGCCCGCCGCGCCAAGGGCAAGTCGTCCGGCCGCGCCGGCAAGTCGAGCTCCCGCTCCCGCAAATCCTCCGCCAGGCAGCCGCGCCGCAAGGCGGGGTAGCATCGCGAAACCTTGACAGCGGGCCGCCCGGCATGCGGTGAATCCGCGACCGGCGCGAATGAGGCACGCCGCGTAACGGGAGGATATCCATGCTCGTCCGCGTCGCGCGTCCGCTTGCCCTGGCGGCCGCCGCCCTGGCCCTTGCCGCCGCCTTCGCCCATCCCGCCGCCGCCCTCGACAAGATCCGCGTCGGCAAGGCGGTGCCTTACATCTTCTCGTTCGCGGTGGTCGAGGTGGCGCAGGCCAAGGGCTTCTTCACCAAGGAGGGGCTCGAAGTCGAGAGCATCGGAGGCACTCGCCGTGCTGTCGAAATCGTTCGTCGAGCTCAAGCTGCTGCCGAAGGAGCCGGACCTCTCGAAATACGTCACCGAGAAGTACCTGCCGCAGATGTAACGTGATGGACGGCGCGCCCGCCTCCCGCCTGCCGCTCTACCGCCGCGCGCTCGACTGGGACGCGCTGGAGGCGGAGTACCCGCCGCCGGACCTGTTCTTCGACACGGTCTTCAAGTGGCCGGCGGAGCGCGTGCGCGAGCTGCAGGACCGCCGGTTCCGCGAGACCGTGGCGCGCGGCTGGCGAGAACCCGTTCTATGCCGCGCGCTGGCGCGCCGCCGGGCTGGAGCCGGGCGACATAAGCGGCCTCGACGACATCGCGAAAATCCCGCCCTTCACCTCGGACGACATCAAGGACGACCAGCGCGACCATCCGCCCTTCGGCCGCATCCCCGGCATCGCGCGCGGCGATCTCGGCACGGCGCCACTCAAGCTCGCGACCTCGGGCGGCACCACCGGCAAGCCGCGCGCCACGCTGCATGCGCCGCGCGAATGGGAAATCCTCGCCAGCGGCACGGCGCGCGCGCTCTACGGCCAGGGCGCGCGGCCGGGCGACGCGATGCAGATCCCGGTCACTTGCGCCACCGCCATGCTCGGCTGGGCCTACGCCAAGGCGTGCCAGGACTATCTCGGCATCCTGCCGCTTACCACCGGGTCGGGCGCGGTCACGCCGTCGCGCCGCCAGGTCGAGATGGCGTTCGATTTCGGCAGCGCGATCTGGGTGAGCTTCCCGGAGTACCTGATCCGCCTCGCCCAGGCGGCGAAGGACGAGCTCGGCCGCGACGTGCGCGACCTCAAGACCAAGTTCCTGACCAGCTTCCTGGGCCCCGACGTCGAGGGCACGCTGCGCCGCGAGCTGGAGGAATTGTGGAGCTGCCCCGTCTACGACAATTACGGCATCAACGAGATCGGGCTCGGCGCGATGGAGGGGCCCGACAAGGACGGGCGCTACTTCATGGAGGATCTCTGCTATTTCGAGATCCTCGACACCGAGACGGGCGCGGTCCTGCCGCCGGGCGAGATCGGCAACATGGTGGTGACCTGCTTCTACCGCCACGTCGCGCCGTTCATCCGGTACAACCTCCGCGACCTGACGCGCATCCTCCCCGCCGGCACCAGCGCGCTCGGCTCGAACTTCCGCCGCATGGACCATTTCCTCGGCCGGTCCGACGACATGGTGAAGATCCGCGGCGTCAACGTCTATCCGATGGCGTGCCTCGCCGCGGTCAAGTCCGACCCGCGTACCACGGGCGAATGGGTGTGCGTCGCCGAGCGCGTGGCCGCGGGCGGCGCGCCGCGCGACGAGCTCACGATCCATGTTGAGCTGCGCAAGGACGCGGGCGCGCGCGACGGGCTCGCGGACCACTTGGCCGAACGGCTTCGCAGCGACCTCGGGCTTTCCGTTCGCGTCGTGCTGGCCGAGCCCGGTACGCTCGACGCGCTCGCCAATCTCGGCACCGGCGAGGGCAAGGCCAAGCGCCTCGTCGACCGCCGGCCGGGGTATGGGAAGAAGGGGTGACATGCGCGCGATCGACGTCCACTGCCACACCTCGACCAAGGAGCACTACGACAGCCTCGGGCGCTTCGGGGTCGCGTTCGAGGCGATGTTCGGCAAGCTCGTCCCCAAAACGGTGGACGAAATGGCCGACGATTTCCGCCGCGATGACGTGATGTGCATGATGATCGCGATGGACGCCGAGTCCGAGACCGGCGAGCCTGCGATCCCCAACGACTTCATCGCCGGGCTGACCCAGGCGCACCCCGACGTGTTCCTGCCGGGCTGGGCGGTGGTCGATCCGTGGAAGGGCAAGGCCGCGCTCGCCGAGCTCGAGCGCGCCATCGGCAAGCTCGGCATGATCGGCCCCAAATGGATGCCGATCATGCAGGGCTTCTATCCGCACGACCGGCGCTTCTACCCGTTCTGGGATCTGTGCCAGTCGCTCGGCGCGCCGATCCTCACCCATTGCGGCACCACCGCCATCGGGGCGGGGCTCGACGGCGGCGGCGGGCTCAAGCTCGACTACGCCAGGCCCATCCCCTGCATCGATACGATCGCCGCCGATTTCCCGCGTCTCACCATCGTCATGGCGCACCCGTCCTGGCCGTGGACCGAAGAGGCGATCGCCGTCCTCCTGCACAAGAAGAACGTCTACATGGACATCTCGGGTTGGCGGCCGAAATACATCCCCGCGCCCTTGAAGCACGAGATGAACCGGCGCCTGCAGGACAAGATCCTGTTCGGCTCCGACTATCCCGGCTGGTCGCCCGGCCAGTGCCTCGACGAGCTGGAGATGGAGGGGCTCCGCCCCGGCGTCGCCGAGAAGATCTTCCTACAAGAATGCAATGCGCGTGCTGAAGCTGGACGACAAGGTCGCGCGGGCGGAACAAGCCGCAAAGGCAAGGTCGAAAGCGGAACCGTAGCGCCTATCGTTTCGTGATTGCTGACCCGCGGGCTTGTCCCGCGGGGAAGCAATCCAGCCGATTTCTGGATTGCTTCGTCGCTGCGCTCCTCGCAATGACGCTTGCCCCCTACCGCCCGCTGCGCGAGAGGGAGTGCACCCAGCCCTGCATGCGCTTCCGCGCGTTCTCGAGGTCGGACGGGGTGAAGAAATCCTCCGGCTTCACGCGGTCGACCGGATAGACCGGGCGCAGGAAGTCGTTCTCGTAGCCGTAGGGCACGGTGGCGTCGATCCCCATGCCGCCCTCGAACACCGTGTTCGACGCCGTCCACTGCCGCTCGCCCGCGGTCATGCGCTCGGCCGGCATGAAGGTCTGGCCGCGCCCGCCCGGGATCGGGTTCAAGATGTCGGTCTTCGGGTTCACCCGCGTGGTCAGGCACCACATGATGTCGTCCATCGAGTAGGGGTCCACGTCCTCCGACACCGCGATGGCGAGCCGCATGCCCTGCGAGCACGACAGGATCGCCGACAGGAAGTTGCGCTGCCAGCCTTCGTCGATCTGGTGGCGCTTCTTCACCTGAATGACGCAGCCGCCCCAGTCGGTCATGCAGTAGGGGATCACCGCGTTCTGGACGATGCCGGGCTGCAGCCGCTCGCAGAGCTCGAACACGGCGGCCTCGCGCACCGTGGTGTCGATGTTGTGGTCGTCGAGCGTGTGCACGCCCAGCGCGAAGACGATCGGCTTCGTCTCGGGCTTGCGCATTGTGACGGCGGTGACGTGGAAGGTCGGCGCCTTGTACGCCTTGCCCATGTAGCCCGCCCATTCCGGGTGGAAGTGGAAGCGGCCCTGGATGCCGGCGTCCTCACTCTCCTTCGTCTCGAACCGCCGGTCGCGCGGATCGACGTAGCCTTCCAGCACGATCTCGGCGTCGGCCAGCGCCATGGCGTCGACCGTGCGCGCCTTGACGAGGCGAATCGGCGCGCCCTGCACCGCGCCGGCGACGCCGATCTCGTCGCACCCCCTGGGCAGGATCACGTAGTCGAACCCCGCGCCGGCCAGCAGCGTGCAGGCCGGCGGCACGCCGAAGCACATGGTGATCGGCACGCGCTCGCCAGCCGCGTAGTACTTGTTCACCACCTGCCACATGTGCGAGCCGGGCGAGATCTGGAACGTGCCGACATTGCCCCAGCGGAAGTTCATCCGGTTGTAGCCGAGGTCCGACCCGCCCTCGAATTGCGGCCCGGTCACGCAGCGAATGCCGGAGCCGACCGTCAGCTCCGGCTCGTAGGTGGTGTGGCGGATCGGCACCATGTAGTCGTTCACGTCGGCCGGGTTCTCGATGACCGTCTCCTGGCACGGCGCGTCCGCCTGGTCGATCACCACCGGCGCCAGCGGATGTGACAGCGCATAGGCGAGCTTGCGCACGCGGTCGGGGTCGCTCTCCCAGCCGAACATCTTGTTGATGACAGCGATGTCGCCGAACAGGTTGGTCAGCACCTGGTGGTTCGGCTTGCCGCGCACGTTCCGGAACAGCACCGGGCAGCCGCCGTCCATGTGCTTCTGCAGCCCCGTCACCTGCAAATCGGGATCGACCTCCGTGTCGGTCTCGATCAAATCGCCCTCGGACTTCATCCAGGCGAGCGTCGCGCGCAGGTCGCGGATATCGTCGGCGGGCGGGCGGTTGTGCCCCCTGGTGATCGTGGCCATCGGTCGGTCTTTCGTGTCGGTTGCAATCGGAACGTCAGATTCCATAGAATGCTAAGCATTATGGACAACGCGGACGCGGCCCGTCAATGCCGAAGCGCCCCTTCGAGTTTCCGCCGCAGACGAGCTCCGGCTACCTGGTACGCGACGCGAACCGCGCCTTCCAGCGGCTTCTGGAACGGCGTCTCGCGCCGCACGGTGTCACGCGCGGCCAATGGTCCTTTCTGCGCGCGCTCTGGAACGAGGACGGGCTGACCCAGCGCGAGCTGTCGGTACGGGTCGGGACGATGGAGCCGACCACCGTCGTCGCGCTCCGCGGCATGGAGAAGGCCGGGCTTGTGACGCGCCTGCGCAGCGCCGACGACAAGCGCAAGGTGCATGTCAGGCTGACCGCGCGTGCGAAGCGGCTGAAGGGAAAGCTGTTGCCTTTGGCTCGAGACATTACGGTGGAAGCGGCCGAAGGCATTGGTCGAAACGAGGTCAAACGCTTCCACGAGGTCTTGCGCCGGATGACGGCGAACCTGGATCGGATCGAACGATGACCGTCGCGTGCGGCCCCGCCGACCTCGCGGGCTGGATTCGCGCGGGGGCCGAGGCGCATCCCGACAAGCCCTTCGCGATCTCGGTCGAGGACGGGCGGGTCGCTCGACTACGGCGACGCTCGCCGCGTCGCGGGCCGCATGCGCGCGCATACGCGCGGCCGAGGGCATCGGGCGAAGCGACCGGGTGGCGCTGCTCGCCGACAATTCGCCGGAGCATCTGGCCGTCTATCTCGCGACGATGGCGGCGGGCGCGACGATCTGTACGGTCCATGTCGAAACCAATGCTCGCCACCTCGCCGGTATCCTGTCGGCGCTCGCGCCGCGCCTCGTCCTGTGCGACCCGGCGCTCGAAGCGACGCTGCGCGGCCAGGACATCGATGGCCGGCCGCTCGACCGCTTCGTCGCCGTGCTGCCGGAGGCCGGGCCCGGCGCACCCGTTACGGCGACGCCCACCGACGACGGCGTCATCACCTTCACCTCGGGCACGACGGCGACGCCCAAGGGTGTCGTGCTCGCCTATCGCGAGATGCTGACGAACGGCGCCGCGATTGCCGATGCGTATGGGTTTATGGCTTCCGACCGGCTTTACGACTACCGCTCGCAGAGCTGGGCGTCGGCGCAACTCCTCGCGCTCGCGACCTTGTCGAAAGGCGCGACGTTGGTGATGCGGCGCAAGTTCTCGCGGTCGCACTTCTTCGCCGACATCGCGCGCCACAAGGCGACGATCGCGGCCGGCAACCCGACCGTCGTCAACATGCTGCTCAACGGCGACGACGCGCCGGTGGCCGTGCCCAGCCTGCGCTTCATGACGTCGAGCTCCGCGCCCCTCATGGAGGACGAGTGGCGACGGTTCGAGGCGCGCTTCGGCGTGACGGTGATCCAGGGCTACGGCACCAGCGAGACCGGCTGGATCGCGGCCTCGACCCTCGCTGACCGGCGCTTCGGCACGGTCGGCAAGCCGCTTCCCTACCAGCGCCTCGCCATCGTCGATTCCGCCGGGCGCCCGCTCGCCCCCGGCGAAATCGGCTTCGTCGAGGTCGGCGCCTTCGCCGACAATGCCTACCGCCAGATCGGCACGGACGGGCGCGTCGTCACGAATGCGACTGGCCGCACGCTCACCGGCGACATGGGGTTCCTCGACGAAGACGGCTATCTCCGCCTCACCGGCCGCGCGCGCGAGCTGATCATCCGCGGCGGCGTCAACATCTCGCCGGTCGAGATCGACAACGTGCTCGCCGCGCTGCCGGGCGTCGCCGAGGCCGCGACGATCGGCGTGCCCGACCCGATCTACGGCGAGGAGGTGGTGGCCTACGTCATGCCCGCGCCGGGCGCCGCTGTCACCGCGGGCGCGCTCCGCGCTCTCTGCGCCGCGCGCCTGCCCGCCGCCAAGGCGCCGAAGCGCATCCATCTCTGCGCGTCGCTGCCCAAGACCGACCGCGGCAAGCTCGACCGCAAGGCGCTGGTCGAGGCGTGGAAGCGCGAGAATGGAACGGTCCAGCACTAGCCACACTCGTCATTGCGAGCGAAGCGAAGCAATCCAGTCATCCGCTGGATTGCTTCGTCGCTGCGCTCCTCGCAATGACGGCGGACGTTAGGGGGCCACCTGTTCCGCCTGCGCGCCCTCGTATTCTTCGAGCAGCGCGAGCCACTCGGCCTCGGCGCGGGCGAGGGACTTCTCGGTCTCGCCCAGCGCCTTCTGCAGCGCCGCGGCGCGCGGCCCGTCGCATTGGTAGAGCGCCGGGTCGGCGAGCGCCTCGTGCAGCCGCGCCCTCTCGGCCTCGAGCTTCGCGACCTGCGCCTCGGCCACGTCGACGCGCTTCTTCAAGGGCGCAAGCTGACGCCGGCGCTCGGCCGCGGCGCGGCGCGCCTCGCGCTTCGGGTCGGCGCCGCGCGACGCCTCGGCCGCGCGCTCCTCGGCCGCCCCGGCGAGCAGCAGCGCGCGGTAATCCTCGAGGTCGCCGTCATAGGGCGCGACCTTGCCGTCTGCCACCAGCCACAGCCGGTCCGCGATCAGCTCCACCATGTGCGGGTCGTGGCTCACGATCACCACCGCGCCGGCGAAGCCGTTGATCGCCTGGACCAGCGCCTCGCGCGCGACGATGTCGAGATGGTTGGTCGGCTCGTCGAGCAGCAGGATGTGCGGCGCGTCGGCGGTGGCGAGCGCGAACAGGAGCCGCGCCTTCTCGCCGCCCGAAAGGCTCCCGATGCGCGTCTCCGCGCGCTCCTGCGAGAAGCCGAACCGGCCGAGCTGCGCGCGGATGCGCTCTTCCGCCTCGCGCGGGCGCAGGCGCGAGAGTGCGATCAGCGGCGTCGCCGCAAGGTCCAGCTCTTCCGCCTGGTGCTGCGCGAAATACCCGACGCGGAGCCTGGGCGCCTGCCGCAGCTCGCCCGCCATCGGTTCGAGCCTACCGGCGAGGAGCCGCATCAGGGTCGACTTGCCGTTGCCGTTGGCGCCGATCAGCGCGACCCGGTCGTCGGGATCGAGCCGCAAATCGAGCCGGCGCAGCACCAACCGCCCGTCATAGCCCGCATCCACCTTGTCGAGAGTCATCAGCGGCGGCGCCAGCGCCTCCGCCTCGGGGAAGGCGAACGCGACGTTCGCCTCCTCGCGCCGCTCGGCGATCGGCGCCATGCGCGCCAGCATCTTGAGGCGCGACTGCGCTTGGCGCGCCTTGGTCGCCTTGTAGCGGAAGCGCTCGACGAAGGCGGTGATGCGCGCGCGCTCGGACTCCTGGCGGGCGCGCTCCTTCTGGTCGAGCGCCAGGCGCGCGCGGCGCGTCGCCTCGAACCGGTCGTAGTTGCCGGCGTAGAACGCGAGCCGCTCGCCTTCGAGGTGCAGGATATGGTCGGGCACCGCGTTCAGCAGCTCGCGGTCGTGGCTCACCAGCAGGATCGTGCCGGGGTAGCGGCGCAGGAAATCCTCGAGCCACAAACTCGCCTCGAGGTCGAGATGGTTGGTCGGCTCGTCGAGCAGCAACAGGTCGGGCTCGGTGAACAGCAGCGCCGCCAGCGCCACGCGCATGCGCCAGCCGCCAGAGAATTCGTCGCAGGGCCGCGCCTGCGCCGCCGCGTCGAATCCGAGCCCCGCCAGGATGCGCGCCGCGCGGGCCGGGGCGGCGTGCGCGCCCTTGTCGGCAAGACGGGCATGGATGGCGGCGATGCGGTCGGGATCGGTCGCGGTCCTGGCCTCTTCCTCCAATGCGGCGAGCTCGGCATCGGCTGCGAGTACGGTGTCGACCAGCGAGCGGGGGCCCGCCGGCGCCTCCTGCGCCATCACGCCGACGCGCCAGCGCGAAGGCGTTTCGATGGTGCCGGAATCGGGCTCGATCTCGCCCGAGATCAGGCGCAGCAGCGTCGTCTTGCCGGTGCCGTTGCGGCCCACGAGGCCGACCCGCTGGCCCGGCGCCACCGTGGCGTCGGCGCCGTCGAACAGCACGCGCCCGGCGATGCGGTAGGTGAGGCCCGAGATTCGCAGCATCGCGGCGGTGTAGCACGCCCGGCCCGAGCGGTGAACATCGACCATTTTCCGTTCGTGCCGAGTAGCGAACCCGCGCAGCGGGGTCGCGTATCGAAGCACGAATTTGCGCGGCCCCGTCGCCTTCGCCCTTCGATACGGCCGCTGCGCCGCCTACTCAGGACGAACGGAAAGGCTTAATCCCCGTCCGTGTCCGGCCAGCGGCGGTGGATCCAGAGCCACTGCTCGGGCCGCTCGCGGATCCAGCCCTCGATCAGGCGTGTCGCGGCGGCGGTGATGGCGCGCATGTCGGCGTCGCGGTCGCCCGTGTCCGGCAGGTCGAGCGGCGGGTACATGGTCGCGCGGAACCGCGCGCCGTTGAGCCGCTCGATCCGCCCCGGCACCACCGGGCAGCGGAAGCGCAGCGCGAACAGCGCCATCGCGTTCGCCGTCATCGCCGGGCGGCCGAAGAACGGCACGGCGATGCCGTTGTTCATCTTCTGGTCGATCAGCATGCCGAGCCGCCCGCCCGCGCGCAGGATCGCCATCGCGCGGCGTGCGCCCTCGGCGCCCTTCGGCACCATGTCGGTCACCGGCAGGCGCCGTACGCGATGCACCAGCCAGGAGACATAGGGGTTGTTCGGGTCGCGATAGACCTGCGCATAAGGGAGGCCGACCGCGTGGCAGACGGGCGCTAACACCTCCCAGTTGGCGAGATGGCCGGAGAACAGCAGCACCGGCCCCTGTCCCAGAGTCCTGCGATGCTCCATCCCGGCCATCTCGACGCGCGCGCCCGGCTTGCCGGCGTCGCGCGCGATCGTGTCGAGATGCGGGTATTCGGCGACGATGCGCCCCAGCATGTCCCACATGCCGCGCCTTATGGCGGCGCGTTCGTCCTCCGTCATGCCGGGGAAGGCGGCGCGCAGATTGCGCCGCGCGACCCGGTCGAGCGGCAGGAGCGGCCCGACCGTCCGACCCAGCGCCCCGCCGAGCGCCGAGGCCGTGTCCACCGGCAGTGCGGCGAACAGCGCGTAGGCCAGCGCAACGCCCGCCGCCTCCACGACGTAGCGCGCGTGACGGGCCCAGCGGCGGGGCGCCAACCGCCGGTCAACCATGCGCGTGGGCCACGAGGGCGCGGTTGAGCAGCGCGTCGACGTCGTCCGGCCGCTCCCACGCGATCTCGACCTCCAGCACGCAGACCATGGCGCGCGCGTCGGGCGCAAGGCGCACGGCATCCTTCGCCGTGGTCACCAGCGTCGCGTCGTGGAGGTGCGCCACGTCCACCATGCGCATGATCTCGTCCGGCGCGTATTCGTGGTGATCGGGAAACGGCATGCCGGCGACGACGCGGCAGTCGATCTCGGCCAGCGTCTCGAAGAACTTGTCGGGCCGCCCGATCCCGGCGAACGCCACCACGGTGCGCCCGGCGATCTCCGCCAGGCCCGCCGCGGGGGCGAGGCGCGCGCGCAGCACGAGGGGCACGCGGGCGCCGATCCGCGCCGCGGCGCCGGACGTGTCGCGCCCGACCAGCACCACGGCGTCGGCGCGGGCGAGGCCTTCGTCCAGCGTCTCGCGCAACGGTCCGGCCGGGATCACGCGGCCGTTGCCGAACCCGTACCCGCCATCCACCACCACCAGCGACACATCCTTGGCGAGCGACGGGTTCTGCAGCCCGTCGTCGAGGACGATCGCGCCCGCGCCGTTCGCCTCGGCCGAGCGCACCCCCTCGACGCGGTTGCGCGCCACCCAGGTCGGCGCGACGCGGGCGAGCAGCAGCGCCTCGTCGCCGACCGCGCGCGCGTCGTGGCGCGCGGGGTCGACGCGGACCGGACCGGGCTCGCCCCCGCCATAGCCGCGCAGCACGATGTGCGGCGTGCGGCCCAGCGCGGCGAGGCGGAGGGCGAGCGAGATGGCGACCGGCGTCTTGCCGGCCCCGCCCGCGACCAGATTGCCGACGCAGATCGCCGGCACGGCCGGGCAGTAGGGATGCGCCAGATAACGGCGCAGCCGCGTCGCGAGCATCCAGCCGCCCGCGGCCGGAGCGAGCAGGGCGGGCAGCGCGCCGTCCCGGCGCCAGAACTCAGGCGCGCGCACGGCGGGAGCGCGCCGCCTGCGGCGCGATCGGGTCGAGAAGCGGCGCGAGCGCGTCCATCACCGCGTCGAGCACGCGCGCGTGCGACCGCGCGACCTCGCCGGCCGCCACGCTGTGCCGCGCGCGCAGCGCCGGGTCGCCAAGGAGGGCGTCGACGGCATCGGCAAGCGAGGCCGCGTCGGCAACTTCGGCCGTGCCGCCGGAAGCCGCCAGCTCTTCGGCGATCTCGCGGAAGTTGGTCATGTGCGGGCCGTGCACGATGGAGGCGCCGAGCCGCGCCGGCTCCAGCAAATTCTGCCCGCCATGCGGCACCAGCGAGCCGCCGATGAAGGCGACCGGCGCCAGGCGGTAGAACAGCCCCATCTCGCCCATCGTGTCGGCGAGGTAGAACGCGTCGCCCGGTCCCGGCGTCTCGCCCTTGGCGCGCCGCGCGAAATTGTGGCCGCGGGCGCCGAGCATCGCCGCGATCGCCTCGCCGCGCGTCTCGTGGCGCGGCGCGACAATGGTGAGAAGGCCCGGATGGCGGGCGGCGAGAAGGGCGTGCGCGTCGGCCACGATCTCGTCCTCGCCCGGGTGGGTCGAGGCGGCAAGCCATCGCGGCCGGTTGCCGAAGGCGCGCTCCAGCCGGGCGAGCTCGGCGGGGTCGGCCGGCAATGTCGGCGCGGCGAACTTCAGGTTGCCGGGCGCCGCCACACGGTGCGCGCCGAGCGAACCGAGCGCCTCGGCCTCGCGCGCGTTCTGGGCGAGGCAGAGGGCGAAGCCGCCCAGCAGGTGGCCGATCGTCGCCGGCGCGCGGCGCCAGCGCGCGAGCGAGCGCGGCGAGAGCCGCGCGTTGACCAGCACCGCCGGCACGCCGCGGCCCGCCAGCGCGTCGAGCATGTTGGGCCACAGCTCGGATTCCAGCCAGAGTGCGAGGTCCGGCCGCCAGTGGTCGAGGAAACGCGCGACCCAGGGCGCGCGGTCGACCGGCACGTACTGATGGACCGCGCCGGCAGGCAGGCGCGTCGCGACGAGACGGGCGGAGGTCACCGTCCCGGTGGTCACCAGGATCGCGAGGCCCGGCCGCTCGGCCTTGAGGCGCTCGATCAGCGGCAGGGCGGAGACCGCCTCGCCGACGCTCGCCGCGTGCAGCCAGGCGAGCGGGCCGGAGGGGCGCGGCTTCGAGGCGATCCCCATCCGCTCGGGGAACCGCGCGGCGTCCTCGCGTCCGCGGCGGAGGCGGCGGGCGAGGTAGAGACGGATCAGCGGCGCGCCGGCTTCGGTCAGCGCGCGATAGGCCGCGAGCGGGAGGGTCACCGCCGGCGCCGGTCAGGCCCCGAGCGCCGCGGCGCCAGCCACGGCGGGCGATGGCGCCTCGACCTCGTCGGCGAACTGCAGCGCATAGAGCCGCGCATACGCGCCGCCGCGCGCCATCAGCTCGGCGTGGGTGCCGCGCTCGACCACCTTGCCGCCGTCGAGCACGTAGATCAGGTCGGCATCGACCACGGTGGACAGGCGATGGGCGATCACCACGGTGGTGCGCCCGGCCATCAGCGTGCGCAGCGCCGCCTGCACCTGGCGCTCGGATTCGGTGTCGAGCGCCGAGGTCGCCTCGTCGAGCAGCAGGATCGGCGCGTCCTTCAGCATGGCGCGCGCGATGGCGAGGCGCTGGCGCTGGCCGCCCGAGAGCTTCATGCCGCGCCCGCCGACATGGGTGTAGTAGCCCTCGGGCAGCGCCATGATGAAATCGTGCGCACTCGCCGCCCGCGCGGCGGCGACGATGCCGGCCTCGTCCGCGTCCGGCCGGCCGTAGGCGATGTTGGCGTAGACCGTGTCGTCGAACAGCGCGATCTCCTGGCTGACCAGCCCGATGCGGGCACGCAGGCTCGCCAGGGTCACGTCGCGCACGTCCTGGCCGTCCACCGTCACCCAGCCGCCGTCCACGTCGTAGAAGCGCGGGATCAGGTTGAGCACGGTCGACTTGCCGGCGCCCGACGGGCCGACCAGCGCGACGCGCTTGCCACCTGGGATGTCGAGCGTGACGCCGTCGAGCGCGGGCGCAACGTCCGCGCCGGCGCGGTAGGCAAAGCGCACCTCCTCGAACCGGATGGCGCCCTCGCGCGCGGCCAGCGGTCTGGCGTCCGGCGCGTCGACGATCGAGGGCTCCACGTCCAGCATGTCGAACACGCGCTGGGCGGCGGCAAGCCCTTCCTGCAGGTTGGCGTTGAGCTGGGCAAGGCGCTTCATCGGCTCGTAGGCGAGCAGCAGCGCGGTGATGAAGGAGAAGAGCTGGCCCGTCGTGCGCGCGCCGTGGATCACCTGCGCGCCGCCATAGAGGATCACGAGCAGGATCGCGACGCCGCCGAGCGATTCCATGATCGGGTGCGACAGCGACCGCGTGCGTGCCGCCCGGCAGGCGAGCTTGTAGACCTGCTCGATCAGCACCCCCGCGCGCTTCTTCTCGTAGCCCTCCATCCCGTAAGCCTTGACGTGGCGCGCGCCCTGGAAGGTCTCGGTCAGCAGGGTGGCGAACGCGCCCATCTGCTGCTGCGTGTTCGCCGAGACCTTGCGCATGCGCCGTCCGATCTTGACGATCGGCAGCACCGCCACCGGGAACACCACCGAGGCGACCAGCGCCAGCACCCAGTCCTGGTAGAACATCACGCCCACCAGGAACGCGACGGTCAGCGAGTCCTTGCCGATGCCGCTGAGCGCGCTGGTCATCGTGTTGCGCAACAGGTTCACGTCGGTGATGAAGCGGGAGACGAGCCGGCCCGTCGAGGTGTCGTGGAAGAAGGTGAGGTCGGCGCGCAACAGATGCGCCAGCATCTGGTTCTGCATGCCGGCGATGATGCGCTGGCCGGCCTTGGTCATCAGCACGGACTGCCCGTAGGTGGCCGCGCCCTTGACCGCGAAGGTGGCAAGCACCGCCCCGGCGACCCATGGCAGCATCGCCCCGTTCCGGGCGATGAACACGGTGTCGAGCACCGGCTCCATCAGCCGGGCGAGCGCCGCGGTGGCGAACGCGGTCAGCGACATGCAGGCTGCCGCGGCCGCGATGGTGCCGACCTGCGGGCGGATGTAGCCCGCGACGAGACGGCGCACCAGCGGCCAGGTCGCCTGCGTTACCGGAAGTGCTGTACTGGCCAAGGCCCTGATCGTCCTCCGTCGCCGGTGCGGGACCGGGCAGGTGGCGCCGGACCATAGCATGGCCCCCGACTCGGGCCAACGCTCCGGCACCGGCCGCCGGCGCAGATGCTAAACTCCCGCCGATGCGCCCCCTCGCCTTGATCCTTGGGTTCGTTCTTTGCGCCGTGGCGCCGGCCGGCGGCTGGACGTTCTACTACCACGTATTCGGCGACTGGCGGCTGGTGTGCTGGCGCAGCGCCGAGACCAGCCATGACCCGCGCTGCGACCTCAGCGCCCCGCCGGAAGCGCTGGTGGCCGGCACGTTAAACGTGCTGCACGTCGCCGAGCCCGCGCCCGACGCCTTCCGGGTGTGGATCGAGATCCGCGACCGGCCGGCCTCCGGCGTCCCCGCCTTCGTGCGGATCGGCGGGTTCCCGGTGCACCAGGCGATGCCGGCGGGGGGCGCCGCCGCCTGGACCGGCGCCGAGGCCAGGCGCATGGTGGGCGAGATGGGCGCGGCGGACCGGCTGGCGTTCCGGGTCGAGACCGCTCCCTACGGATTGCCGCACGACACCCCGGTCGCCCTCGCCGCCTTCCGAGACGCCCTGGCGGCCTATCGCACCGCGATCCGCCAGAACGGCATCCTGGGCCGACCCCCCAGCCCGTAACCCCTTGTAATTCCACTTAACTTGGTCTTCTGGCACGGTTCTTGCGTCGGGCGGGGCGGAGAGGCCGCCCGCGGGTGGCACGGAAAAGGGGTCAAGCCATGAACAAGTCGCGACGTCTGGTGCTGCGCGCCTGGAGCTTCACGCTGGTGCTGTCGATGCTGGTGCTGGTCTACGGCGCGGCGCTGCTGTCCGGCCCGTTCCAGGGCTGAAGCAGCGCCTACAGATAGCGCGGCTCGTCGGGCGGCAGCACGTCCGGCCGCGCGTCGGGCCAGGGGGCGAAGGGGAAGGGCCGCGCCTCGCTCGCGAAGGTGAGGAAGGCGACGATCTCGCCGATCCAGGCGGCGAACTGGGCGCCGAAGGCGGCCAGGCGGTCGAGCGGGTGTCCGCTGAACAGCGCGAACAGGAACTGGATGACGGCGATGATTCCGAGCAGGAACTGCGCCACGTAGAACGCCACGCCGAACAGGATCATGTAGAGGCCGCGCAGCCAGGTCTCGCCGGCCGTCAAGTTGGCCTTCATCTCGTCGTCCATCGCCGCCCCCCCTTGCGATACCCCCTCGCGCCGCGGCTTAAGTCCCTGCGACGGTCATGCCGTCGACGCGCAGGCTCGGCGCGTCCATCCCGGTGCGGAACTCCAAATCGTCGGCGGGCGTCAGGTTCTTGAACATCTCCTTCAGATTGCCCGCCACAGTGATCTCGCTCACCGGATAGGCGATCTCGCCGTTCTCGATCCAGAAGCCCGACGCGCCGCGGCTGTAGTCACCGGTGACGATGGAGACGCCCATCCCGATCATCTCGGTGACGAGAAGCCCCTGGCCGATGGCGCGGATCATCTCGTCGCGCGAAACGCGGCCCGGTTCCATGTAGAGGTTGGTCGGCGCCGGCGAGGGCGTGGACGAGGTGCCGCGCGCGGCGTGGCCGGTGGTCTCGAGCCCGAGCTGGCGCGCCGCCGCGAGGTCGAGGAACCAGGTGGTGAGGCGCCCGTCCTCGATCGGCGCGCGGCGCCGGTTGGCGATCCCCTCGCCGTCGAACGGCTTCGACCGCAGCCCGCGCGCGCGGTGCGGGTCGTCGATCACGTTGATGCCGGGCGCGAAGACCGGCTGGCCCATCTTGTCCTTGAGGAACGACGTGCCGCGTGCGACCGAGGCGCCGTTGATCGCACCCGCCAGCGAGCGCAGGAGCCCGCCCGAGACGCGCTTGTCGAACACCACCGGCACGCGCGCCGACTTCATCTTGCGCGCGCCGAGCCGGCGCACCGCGCGCTCGCCGGCGGTCCGGCCGATCTCGGCGGGGTCGCGCAGATCGGTGCGGTAGACCGCGGTCGCGTAGTCGTAGTCGCGCTCCATCGCCGTGCCTTCGCCGGCCAGCACCGACGCCGCGACCGAGTGGCTCGACCCGGCATAGCTCCGCGCGAACCCGTTGGTCGCGGCCAGCGCAACGACCGACCGGCTCCAGCCCGCCTCGGCGCCTTCCGAGTTGGTGACGCCGGGAACGGCGCGCGCCGCGTCCTCGGCGGCGCGGACGGCCTCGATCATCTCCTCGGCCGAGGGCTCGGTGTCGTCGCAGATGTCGAGCGCCGGCACGTCGCGGGCGATCTGGCCGGGCTCGGCAATGCCGCAATAGCGGTCCTCCGGCGCGGCCTTCGCGGTGGCGACGGCGCGCTCGACCAACTCTTCGAGCATGTCCGGCTTGAAATCGTTGGACGAGACGATCGCCTGGCGCTTGCCGACCAGGACGCGGAGCCCCATGTCGCGCGCCTCCGACCGCTCCAGCTTCTCCAGCGCGCCCAGCCGCCACGCGACCGAGAGCGACGCGCCGGCGAACATCACCGCGTCGGCTTCGTCCGCCCCGGCGCGCTTCGCCCGGTCCAGAAGGTCGGTGATCAAGGCGAGCGGTTCGACGTCAAGCGGCATGGCGATCTCCCGGCGGGGTCACGTGACATTTGGGCCGCCGCGCGCCAGGGTCAAGGCGAAACCCCGACTGCCATCCCGGCCGAGCCGCGCGTGGCGGCGAGCGCCCGGGACCCATCCCTCCGCGCCGCGGACCCGGCCTGATAGGCCCCGGATCGGCGCTTCGCGCCGTCCGGGGTGACAATCGAGGGCGGGGCTACGCCGCCGATTTCGCGCCCGGCTTCAGGGGCTTGCGCAGCCCGGCCTGCTCCAGCATCGGCAGGACCTGGCGCTCGAACCGCACGAACCCGTCGTCGTAATCGAGCCAGGACAGCAGCACGCCGTCGATACCGATGTCGCTCAGCCCCTTCAGCCTGTCGACCACCACCTCCGGCGTGCCGATGATGCGGTAGCCGCCCCAGCCGCCGCGCATCTGCTTGCGCCGCGTCTCCAGGTCCTCGTTGAGGAGGCGCTGCGCCTGCACCATCTGGATGCGAAGGAGATTGTCGATGGCCGCATCGTCGCCCTTCTCGACCGTGTAGTAGTTCCAAAGGTCGTCGGCCTCCTTCTGCGTGTCGCCCTGGGTGATGGAGGCGGCGGTCCAGACCTGGATGTCGCGGCCGTACTCGTCGCGCGCGAGCCGGCGGTAGGATTCGATCAACGCCTTCGACTTCTCGATGTCGGTCGGGTCGATGGCGAGGAACGCCATGTCGGCGTACTTGGCGGCGAAGTGCTGACCCTTGCCGGACGAGCCCGCGTTCATCAAGGGCGGGAACGGGCGCTGGACCGGCTTCGGCATGGCGTAGCCCTTGGTCACCTTGAGGAACCTGCCCTCGTAGTCGAACTCGTCCTCCTCGGTCCACAGCCGCTTGATGATCTCGATCCATTCGGCGGCGTAGTCGTAGCGCTGGTCGTGCTCCATGATCCTGGCGCCGAACATCTCGAGCTCGGGCGCGAACCAGCCGCAGACGATGTTGAGGGCGAACCGGCCGCCGGAGATGTGGTCGACCGTCGTCGCCTGCTTCGCCGCCATGATCGGGTGCACGGTCGGCACGTGCGAGGTGGTGAGCACGCAGGTCTCGCGCGTCGCCTGGGCGAGGCCGGCCGCCCAGGTGTAGGTCTCGAACGCCGTGCCGTTGAAGTTCGACTCACCGCCGAACCCCTTCCAGCGCGCGACCGGCACGATCGCCTCGAACCCCAGCCGTTCGGCCGTCTGGGCGAGGCGCAGCGTGTTCGGCCAGTTCATCACGAACGCCTCGGGCGCGGTGGTGATGGCGCAGCCGGACGACACGTTGGTGCCGAACGTGCCGAGCTTCAGCTTGTTGTCGTTGAACAGCGGGTTGGTCGCGGCGCGCGGGTCGTCGGTAACGGCCATTCGGGAAACTCCGTCGGTGATCGGCGCACGCTAGCAAATGCGCGCGCCGGGGACAAACGATGCCCGCGCGATTGCGTCGCAATCGTAGGGATGCGTCCACGAGGATCGTTATGGCTGGTTGCGAAGTGAACCCGCACTAAGAACGTCATGCTCGGCCTTGTGCCGGGCATCCATGAGCTTTGTTTTTTTTGCGCGCTGCCGCGCGCTGACCGTGGATGGCCGGGACAAGCCCGGCCATGACGGAAGAGGCTACTTCCAGATCGCCTTCCCCGATCCGGGCAGGCCGAGCTCCGACCACATCGAATCCACGCGCGCGACCACCTCGTCCGACATGCGGAGCTTGCGGCCCCACGCGCGGTGGGTCTCCGGCGGCAGCTTGGTGGTCGCGTCGAACCCGATCTTGGCGCCGAGGCCGGGCTCGGGCGAGGCGAAGTCGAGATAGTCGATCGGCGTGCTCTCGACGATGGTCACGTCGCGGGCGAAATCCATGTGGGTCGAGACCGCCCACATCACGTCGGTCCAGGAGCGCGCGTCGATGTCCGCGTCCACCACGATGACGAACTTGGTGTACATGAACTGGCGCAGATACGACCATACCGCCATCATCACCCGCTTGGCGTGGCCGGGATACGCCTTCTTCATCGCGACCACGGCGATGCGGTAGGAACACGCCTCGGGCGGCAGGTAGAAATCCACGATCTCGGGAAACTGCTGGACGAGCAGCGGCAGGAACACGTCGTTGAGCGCCTGGGCGAGCACCGAGGGCTCGTCGGGCGGCCGGCCGGTGAAGGTCGAAAGATAGATCGGGGCGCGCCGCATGGTGATGGCCGACGCCGTGAACACCGGGAAGCGTTCGACCGCGTTGTAGAAGCCGGTATGGTCGCCATACGGCCCCTCGTCGCCGTGGTCCGCCACGGAGACATGTCCCTCGATGACGATCTCGGCCTGGGCCGGCACCTTCAGCGGCACCGTCCTGCACGGCACCAGCTCGACCTTCTCGCCGCGCAGCAGCCCCGCGAACTGGTATTCCGACAGCGCCTCGGGCACCGGGGCGACGGCGGCGATGATCGTGCCGGGGTCGGCGCCGATCACCACCGCGGCCGGGATCGCGTCGGCGCCGGCTTCCTTGCTGCGCGCGTGATGCTCCGCCCCGCCGCGATGGGCGAGCCAGCGCATCAGCGTGGTGTTCCGGCCGGTCACCTGCATGCGGTAGATGCCGAGGTTCACCGTGTCGGGGTCGGCCGGGTCGGCGGTGACCACCAGCGGCCAGGTGATCAGTGGCGCCGGCTCCCCCGGCCAGCAGGTCTGCACCGGCAGGCGGGCGAGGTCGATCTCGTCCCCCTGCCACACCGCCTCCTGGCAGGGTGCGCGCGAGACGGTCTTGGGCTTCATCGCCATCACGGTCTTGAGCAGCGGCAGCATGCCCACCGCCTCGCGCCAGCCGCCGGGCGGCTCGGGCTGGCGGAGGAACGCAAGCTGCTCGCCGAGCGCGCGGAGCTCCGCCACCTCGCGCCCCATGCCCCAGGCGACCCGCTCGACCGTGCCGAACAGATTGACCAGCACCGGCATGTCCGAGGGTTTTCCGTCCGCCTTCACCGGCTTCTCGAACAGCACCGCCGGCCCGCCCTCGGCCAGCAGGCGGGTCTGGATCTCGGTCATCTCCAGCACGGTCGAGACCGGCCGCGTAACGCGGACGAGCTTTCCCGCGCGCTCCAGCCGGTCGACGAAATCCCTCAGCGAGTTGTAGGCCCCCATGGCGCGGCATCAGGCCCCACGCCCCGCCGCCGGTCAAGAAGCGTAAGGAGTAAAGAAGCGTATGAAGTGACTCCGATTCCTCTTGTTTCGTCATTGCGAGGAGCATAGCGACGAAGCAATCCAAGGGCCGCGGATCGAGTTCTGGATTGCTTCGCTTCGCTCGCCATGACGGGTAGGGTTTGGGGTCGGTCGGGGCCCCCCGCTCTTGACGCAGAGAATAAAATCCTGTAGAGGGGCGACGGCCGGGTTGAGCCGCGGCGGCGCGCCGTCGCCCGAACGGCTTTTCGGCGGGTTTCAGGAGACAATCTAACAATTTCAGTATATTGTGGGAAGTTGTTGAGGCGACGTAGAGGCGACATCGGGCGACATAGAGGAGACATCAGGAGACATAGAGGAGACATTCAGGTGACATAGAGGTTACCTGAGGTGGCCGAGGGGAGACATCGGACGACCTTCTGGCAACCGCGCGGCGCGGGCGCGACCTGTCGTCCGCCGGGCGGTCGCCGGGATCGCGCGATTGCGCCCGTGCGCGCTTCGGCCCAATATGGCGCCGCGTCCGACCAACAAGACCAACCCCGAGGGGAAACATGGCGCTCGAACTTTCCATCGGCATGGCCTCCAACCCGCGCACCTGGCCGGTGCTCGACGGCCGGGTGAAGCCCGACGGGATCGCGCTCACCTGCAACATCGTGCCGGTGTCCGAGCTGTTCTGGCGCCAGCTCCGCTTCGCCGAGTTCGACGTGTCGGAGATGTCGTTCTCCTCGCTGCTGATGACCTTGGCCCGCGGCGACGAGCGCTGGGTGGGCCTGCCCATCTTCACCACGCGCGAGTTCTTCCACACCCGCGTGCTGGTCCGCCGCGACGCGGGCATCGAGCGGCCCGAGGACCTCAAGGGCAAGCGCGTCGGCGTGCCGGAATACCAGCAGACGGCGGCGCTCTGGTCGCGCGGCGCGCTGCAGCACGAATGGGGCGTCAAGCCCTCCGACGTCGAATGGTTCATGGAGCGCAGCCCGTCGCACAGCCATGCCGGCGCGGTGAAGTTCACGCCGCCCGCGGGCACCACGATCAACCAGATCCCCGACGAGAAGAACATCGGGGAGATGATGCTGAAGAAGGAGCTCGACGCCGCGCTCCTCTATTACGGCGTGCCCAACCGCGTCGACCGGTCGAGCGCCAGGCTCGACGGCCATCCCGAGATCACGGGGCTGTTCCCCGACCGGCTCGGCGAGGGCGTGCGGTATTACCGCAAGACCGGCATCTTCCCGATCAACCACGGCATGGTGGTACGCCGCACGATCGCCGAGAAGAACCCGTGGGTCATCACCAACCTGCTCGCCGCGTTCCGCAAGGCGAACGAGATCGCCGAGCGCGAGCGCGCGATCCACACCGACTACCACATCGTCACCGGGCTCCTGCCGCGCGAGGCGCGCGAGGCGCTGGCGACGCCGCTGATCCGCCACGGCATCGCCGCCAACCGCAAGACGCTGGAGACCGCGGCGCAGTATTCGGTGGAGCAGGGGCTGACGCCGCGCCAGATGAAGCTGGACGAGGTGTTCGCCCCGGCGACGCTCGACGAGTAGGAGGAGAGAGCGATGAACGACGTTGCGTCGAACGCGATCGACGACAGCCTGCGCGCCGACCTCGACAAGCTCGCCCGCGCCGGGCGCATCCTCGACATGCAGGGCCATTCCGACCGCGTGTTCGGCCACGTCGCGCTGCGCGATCCGGCCGGCCGCGGCTTCTGGCTCAAGCGCCACCAGATCTCGCTCGGCGAGCTCTACGACTGGCGCGACTTCGTGCTGGTCGACTGGTCGGGCAAGAAGATCTTCGGCGCGGGCGCGCGCCACTCCGAATGGCCGATCCACGCCGAGATCTACAAGGCGCGGCCCGACATCGTCGCGACCGGCCACACCCACCCGTTCCATTGCTGCATCTTCTCGGCGATCCCCGATCCGCTCATCTCGCTCACCCGCGCGATCGCCGAGCCGCCGCCCCGCTTCGAGCTGACCTCGGAGCTGATCCAGACGCCCGAGATGGGCCGCGCGCTCGCGCAATCCCTGGGCGATCAGGATTTCTGTCTGATGCGGAACCACGGCGTGATCTTCGCCGGCAAGTCGATCGAGGCGATGGTGCTCAACGCCATCCAGATCGAGGAGACCTGCCAGCAGATGCTGGCCGCCGCCGGCTCCGGCCTGCCGTGGGAGCCGCCGCCGGCCGACGAGATCGTCGGCAACGCCGCGCGCGTCGCCAAGGGCTATGGCGGCTCGGACGTGCTGTGGGACTACTACTCGCGCGTGCTCGAGCGCGCCGAGGCGCAGGGAATGCCGACGCTCGCCACCGAGCCCGTTCCGATCCAGCCGCATTGAGCCGGGGAGCGTAAGATGCCCGATACCGCAATCTCGAACGTGGTGAACGAGAGCCTGCGCGCCGACCTCGACAGGCTCGCGACCGGCGCGCGCATCCTCGACATGCAGGGCCATTCCGACCGCGTGTTCGGCCACGTCGCCTACCGCGATCCGGACGGGCGCGGCTTCTGGATGAAGCGCCACCAGATCTCGCTCGGCGAGGTGTATGACTGGCGCGACCTGGTGCTGGTCGACTGGGACGGGAAGAAAATCTTCGGCGAGGGCAAGCGCCATTCGGAATGGCCGATCCATGCCGAGATCTTCAAGGCCCGGCCCGACGTGAACGCGACCGGCCACACCCATCCGTTCCATTGCTGCATCTACTCGGCGATGACGGGGCCGCTCGTCTCGCTCACCCGCGCGATCCGCAATCCGCCGCCGCGCTTCGAGCTGACCTCCGAGCTGGTGCAGACGCCGGAGGTGGGCGCGGCGCTCGCCCAGGCGCTCGGCGACGCCAACTTCGTGTTCATGCGCAACCACGGCGTCACGTATTGCGGCCGCGACATCGAGCAGATGGTGTTCAACGGCATCCAGATCGAGGCGACGGCGAAGCAGATGCTCGCCGCCGCGACCGCCGGCTTGCCGTGGGAGGCGCCGAAGCCCGAGGAGACCGACCAGCGCTACCGCCAGCGCTCGAGCTACGGCTCGGATTCGCTGTGGAGCTACTACTGCCGCGTGCTGCAGCGCGCCGAGGCGCAGGGAGACCCCGGCCTTGCCACCAAGCCGGTGCCGATAAGGGCGAATTGAGGCGGGCTACCCCTTCAGCCGCTCGATATAGGTCGGCAGGGCGAAGCAGGCTTCGTGGATGGCGGGGTTGTAGTAGCGCGTATCGAGCCTCGCGGCGGCGAAGCGCTGCTCGATCGTCGGGCGAGGCGTGATGCGCACGCTTTTGTCCTTGCAGCCCCAGCCCAAGGTCATGAACCCGGCCGCGTAGGTCGGCACCTGGGCGACGTAGAACGTCGCGTCGGCGAACAGCGCGTCGAGCCGCCGGTAGGTGCCCCGGGCCTCGTCGGCCTGCATGAAGGTGACGCCCGACTGGGTGATCAGGATGCCGCGCGCGGTCAGCGCGTCGCGGCAGTCGGCGTAGAAATCCTGCTCGAACAGGACGGTCGCCGGCCCGATCGGGTCGGTCGAGTCGACGACGATCACGTCGTACGGCGCGGGCGGGTTCCTCACGAACTCGCGCCCGTCGGCGATCACCAGCTCGGCGCGCGGGTCGTCGAACGCCTTGCCGGGGATCGACGGGATGTACTTCTTGGTGAGCTCGACGACCTTGGGGTCGATCTCGACCAGGGTGACGCGCTCGACGCCGGGATGCTTCAGCGCCTCTTCCATCGCGCCGCCGTCGCCGCCGCCGATGATGCAGACGCGCTTCGCCGCGCCGTGCGCCAGGATCGGCACGTGGGTCAGCATCTCGTGATAGACGAACTCGTCGCGCTCGGTGGTCTGCACCACCCCGTCCAGCGCCAGCACCCGGCCGAAGCGGGGGCTCTCGAAGATGACGAGTTCCTGGAACTCGGTCTTTTCCTCGTAGAGCACCCGCTCGACCAGGTGCCGCTGCTGATAGTCCGGGTAAAGCGTTTCCGCGAACCAGGACGGTGAGGTCAATAAACCGACCCCCGCTTCTCCTCGCGCATGTCCATCAACTCCGGCGCGAACGCCGCGCGCAGCACCGGAAGCGCCTTGTGCGGATCGCATGCGCCGCACATGAACACGTCGAACGCAGCGAAGCCGCGCTCCGGCCAAGTGTGGACACTGATGTGCAATTCGGCCAGCACCGCCACGCCCGACACGCCGCCGTGCGGGGTGAAGTGGTGCAGGTGGATGTGCAGGAGGGTGGCGCCTGCCGCGGCCACCGCATCGCGCATCGCCTGTTCCATGTACGCCACGTCGTCCAGACGCGAGGCGCTCCAGAAGTCGATCAGGAGGTGTGTACCTGCGAACAGGTGCCCGTCCCGCTCGACGAAGTAGTCCAACTTGGGGGAACGCGCCTCGCTCTCAGGGAGAGCTGACAGGTTCTTCGGGTTTGCGACCCGAACAGCCGGGCGTCCCGGCTCCGCCGAAACCTTCGTCGGCACGGAAGCGTGAGCAGCCATTTCGATTGGGTTCTCCCCAGGTAGTCCTCGATCAAGACCTCTGTGCTTGTCAAAGGGGGTTGCGCGAAAGACGCGCGTTGTGACGCATTCGGGCCGGATTATCAAGAGAAAATCGGGGGCTGGGAACGAATTTTTGAACCGCTCCGGACGGGTGCGTCGGCCGGTCGCGGCCGGGGTCGGAATCGTCGTCCGCTTGTCGCCCCGGCGGATTGGCGCTAGACACGATCCGCTCCGTAGCGCGGGGGCAACGAGGTGCGTATGGACCGGAACGAGGGCGAGGTGGCGACGGTGGCGGCGACGGCGACAAGGCTCCGGCCAGGACTCCTCCGCGCCCTGCCGGGCGAGCTCGCCGCGATCTTTGCCCGCATGGCGCCCTATCGCTTCACCGGGGAGGTGCGCGCCTGCGAGCTCTGCGGCGGCACCGACCACCAGGTGGTCGGCCGGCGCGACCGCTACGGCAACCGGCTGCGCACCGTGCTGTGCCGGGGCTGCGGGTTGGTGTTCACCAACCCGATGCCGACCGAGGCGGAGGTCGATGCGTTCTACCGGCTGCACTACCGCAAGCACTACCACAACGCCTACGCGCCCACCGCCAAGGCGATCTACAAGGCGCAGCGCGGCGCCGAGGGCCGGTTCCGGGCGCTCGAGCCCCATCTGCCGCCGGGCGGCCGGGTGGTCGATGTCGGCGCCTCCAGCGGCGAGTTCGTCGCCATCCTGCGGCGCGAGGGATACGACGCGCTGGGGGTCGAGCCGAACGGCGCCTTCGTCGCCTATGCCCGTGCGACATACGGCGTGACCATGATGGAAGGCGGCTGGCAGGACGCCGACATCGCGCCCGGCAGCGTTGACGTCGTGACCACCCACCATGCGGTCGAGCATTTCCGCCACCCGCTGGCGGCGCTGCGCCGCATGCGGAGCTGGCTCAAGCCTGGCGGGCTGCTGCAGGTGGCGGTGCCTAACGTCGAGAACCCCGACCGGACCCCATACGGCCGCTTCCACTTCGCCCATTTACACAATTTCAACCACGCGACGCTGGTGATGATGGCGGCCCGGGCCGGGCTCGCGCTCGCCGTGCCGAGCAACGACCGCAATACCGGACTGGTGTTCCGGCTGGCGGCGGAAGACACAGCGCCCGAGCGGCTGTTTCCCGGCAACTACGACCGGCTCGCGCGTTACTTCGCGACCCACACCAACCGGCGCTACTTCCTGTCGGCAAAGCCCTACCGCCGCTGGGTGCGCCGCATGGCCCGGCTCGGCGGGGTGCTCGCCAAGGCGCACGGACGGGAGGCACGGGCGGGGTAGGGGCTCGCGCCCCTACAGCAGCTTCCCCGGGTTCATGATGCCGTTCGGGTCGAGCACCCGCTTGATCTCGCGCATCAGCTCGAGCGCCGCCGCAGGCTTCACCTCGGGCAGCAGGTGGCGCTTCTGCCGGCCGATGCCGTGCTCGGCCGAGATCGAGCCGCCGAGCGCCAGCACCTGGTCATAGACCAGCCGATTGATCTCGTCCTTGCGCGCGGCGTAGGCGGCGCCGTCGGCCCCCTTGGGCTGGGTCAGGTTGTAGTGGACGTTGCCGTCGCCCAGGTGCCCGAATGAGCAGATGCGGATTCCCGGCACGGCCTCGGACACAGCCTTGTTGGCGCGCTCCAGGAACACCGGCACCTGCGAGATCGGCACGGCCACGTCGTGGCGGATGCTGATCCCCTCGGGCTTCTGCAATTCCGGCACGGTTTCGCGGATCTTCCAGAAATCGGCCGCCTGGCCGCGGCTCTCGGCGATGGCGGCGTCGCGCACAAGCCCGCGCTCCATCCCCTCGGCCAGCACGTTCTCCAGGCAGGCGCGGAGCTGGCCGGTGTCCCAGGCCGAGGTCAGCTCGACCAGCACGTAATGGTCGTGCCGGTCGGGCAGGGGGTCGCGCGTGCCGGGGATGTTCATCAAGACGTAGTCGAGCGGCAGGCGCGGGATCCACTCGAACCCCGTCACCCGGTCGTCCGAGGCGGCCCGGGCCAGCGCCAGAAGCTCCAGCGCCGCCTGCGGGCTTTGCACTGCCACGAACGCCGTCTGGATGTCGCGCGGCTTGGGGAAAAGCTTGAGGACGACGGCCGTGATGATGCCGAGCGTGCCTTCGGCCCCGATGAAAAGCTGCTTGAGATCGTACCCCGTGTTGTCCTTGCGGAGCCTGCCGAGCCCGTCCCACACGCGCCCGTCGGGCAGCACCACCTCGAGCCCCAGCACCAGCTCGCGCGCGTTGCCGTAGCGCAGCACGCCCGTCCCGCCGGCGTTGGTCGAGACGTTCCCGCCGATCACCGCCGTTCCCTCGCCGCCGAGCGAGAGCGGGAACAGCCGGTCGGCCTCCGCCGCCGCCTTCTGCACGTCGGCGAGCACGACCCCCGCCTCGACGGTGATGGTGTAGTTGAGCGGGTCGATTTCGCGCACGCGGTTCATGCGCTTGAGGCTGAGCACGATCTCGCCGCCCTCGGGGTGCGGCGTCGAGGCGCCGGTGAGGCCGGTATTGCCGCCCTGCGGCACGATAGCAGTGCGCGTCTCGTTGCAGATGGCGAGGACGCGGGATACCTCATCGGTCGAGGCCGGGCGCACCACCGCCGCGGCGCGGCCGGGCGGGAACTCGCGCCGCTCGTCCAGCATGTAGGGCGCAATCTCGGCGGGGTCGGTGATCATGCCGCGCGCGCCCACCACCTGGGCGATGCGGTCCAGCACCTCGCGCGAGACGGTGGTGGCGGCGGTGGCGTTCATGCGTTTTCCCCTCGGCTGATCCCGGATTTAAGTCCCGGCGGCCGGTCGGGGCAAGCCATTGCGCCGCGCGGCGGCTCGGGGTGAAATGGGCGGAGAACCGACCCGCGGGAGGGCCACGTGAAGTTCGGAATCTTCGACCATCTCGACCGGCGCGACGAGAAGCTCGGCAAGTTCTACGACGACCGGCTGAAGCATGCGGCCGCGGTCGAGAAGGCGGGCTTCTACAGCTACCACGTCGCCGAACACCACGCGACGCCGCTCGGCATGGCGCCCTCGCCCAATTTGTTCCTCGCCGCCATGGCGCGCGAGACCAGGACCCTGCGCTTCGGGCCAATGGTCTACCTCCTGCCGCTCTACCACCCGGTGCGGCTGATCGAGGAGGTGTGCATGATCGACAATCTGTCGAACGGGCGGCTCGATATGGGGGTCGGACGCGGCATCTCGCCCTTCGAGGTCGGCAGCTACGGGATCAAGGCCGCCGACACGCGCCCGATGTTCGAGGAGGCGCTGGAGGTGCTGCTCAAGGGGCTGACGCAGGAGCGCCTCGCGCACGAGGGCAAGTGGTACCACGTAGCGGACATGCCGCTCGAGCTGCACCCGGTGCAGAAGCCGGTGCCGCCGCTCTGGTACGGCGGTGGCGACGAGCGCGGCGCGACCTTGGCCGCGCGCTACGGCATGCATTTCGTCACGCTCGGCCCGAACGACCGGGTGGCGAACGTGCTGAGGGCCTACCGCGCCGCCTGGGATGAGCTGAAGAGCGCGCCGGAGCGGCGCTGGTCGGTGGCACCCGAGCCGCTGGCCGGGGTCGGCCGGCACGTGGTGATTGCCGAGACCGACGCCGCGGCCGAGAAGATCGCCAGGCCGGCCTACGACTACTGGTTCGACAGCGTCACGGCGTTGTGGCGGGCGCACGGCGCGCAGCCGGTCACCGGCATGATGATCCCGGGCTATGACGAGGCGCGGCGCGTCGGCCAGATCGTCGCCGGGTCGGCCAAGACGGTGAAGGCGGAGCTCCTGGCCCAAACCGAGGCGATCCCGCTCAACTATCTCGTCTGCCAGTTCGCCTTCGGCTGCCAGACCCACGCGCAGGAGATGCGCTCGCTCGACCTGTTCGCCTCCGACGTGATGCCGGCGCTCGCGAAAAGGTAGCTACTTCCGCTTCCAGCCGGTGATCATCGACCGCACCAAATTCTCGTGGTGGGCGAAGCTTGCGAACACCACCGCCGAGATGTGGAGGCAGGCCAGGATGAAGGTCAGATTGGCCGCCAGCTCATGCCACTCGCGGATCGACCGGGTGAAGGCGCTGTGCGTCTCGCGCATGCCGGGCGGCGCCGGCGGCCAGAAGCCGGCGAGCGGGCCCGCGTGCCACTGGGCGCCGTAGAGCACGATGCCGAGCCCGACCGTCGCGAGGAGGCAGACCAGCAGGACCACCACCATCGCGCCGCCGGCCGGCGAATGGCCGAGATGGCGCTTGGAGCGGAGCAGCAAGAGATCGACCACGTAGCGGATGGCGGTGACGGGGTCGGTCACGAAGTCGCGGAACCGCGCCCGCTCAGGCCCGACGAAGCCCCAGACGATGCGCGCCACGACTAGGGCGCCGACCACGTAGCCCGCCCAGGCATGCAGCGCCATCACGTCTTCCTCGGTGAAGTACGCGATCAGGAAGCCCGTCACCATCGTCCAATGAAAGACGCGGACGAACTTGTCCCAGACATAGACCTGCCCGGTCGGGTCATTGTTGCGCGCAACCGTGGTCATGAAGGTCTCCGTTGCCGGCCAGCGGGTTTCACTTTGGAATCGGCGCGTTGCCGTCGCCCGTCGCTATCCTAGAAGCGTGTGGCGAAGGAACGCGCTGGCGAGCGCGATGCCCTCGTCGTCGATGGAATGGCCGAGGCCGGGCCGCACGTGGTGCTCGACCGCGATCCCGTTGCCGACGAGGGTCTGGGCGGCGGCGTCGAGCAGCCCGACCGGCAGCAGCTCGTCCCGGTCGCCGTGGATCAGCAGCATCGACGGGCGAACCTTGATCTCGTCGGCCAGCAGGTCGGGCAATTCCAGCCGGCCGGAGAACCCGACAACTCCGGCGCAGGGGCGGAGCCGGCGCGGCGCGACGAACAGCGACATCATCGTGCCCTGGCTGAACCCGATCAGCGCCAGGTTGCGGTCGGTGAGGCCGCGGCTCGCCAGCTCGGCATCCAGGAACGCGTCGATCAGCCCGGCCGCGCTGCGGATGGCCGGCAGGCGGTTGGCGGGGTCCTGGTCGTACACGTCGAACCACTGGCGGCCGAACCCGGCCATGCGGCACGGGTAGGGTGCGTGCGGCGACAGGAACTCCGCCTCGGGCAGGACGCGGGCGAAATAGGGCGCGAGCCCGATCAGGTCGTTGCCGTCGGCGCCGAACCCGTGCAGCAGCACGACGAGCTGGCGGGGCGCGCCGCCCGCGGCGGGCGGGAAGCCGGGTCCGGCAAGCGGGTCGGGCGTGGCCATCGGCGCCTCCTTCGGTTCGGCCCGTGATAGCGCGCCCGCCCGCTTGCCGCAATTGCCGTCATCGCGAGCGAAGCGCAGCAATCGAGGCCGAGGTCTGGATCGCTTCGTCGCTCCGCTCCTCGCGATGACGGTGTAAAACGCCCCAATGATTGTTACCCGCTTCGCGCCGAGCCCGACGGGGCCCCTGCATCTCGGCCATGCCCATTCGGCGCTGTTCGCAGCGCGCGCGGCGGGGCCAGCCGGGCGGTTCCTGCTGCAAATCGAGGACATCGACGCCGGAAGGTCACGAGAAGAATACGTCGCGGCCATCGAGGAAGACCTCGCCTGGCTCGGGCTGGCCTGGGAGCGGCCGGTGCGCCGCCAGTCCCGGCACATGGCGGACTACCGTGCCGCGCTGGACCGGCTGGCGGGCGAGGGGCTGGTCTATCCGTGCTTCTGCACCCGTGCCGAGATACAGACCGAGATCGCCCGCGCCGGCGGTGCGCCGCACGGACCGGACGGGCCCGCCTATCCCGGTACTTGCCGCGCCCTCACCGAAGGCGAGCGGGCGGAAAGGATCGCGTCCGGCGCGGCCTACGCGGTGCGGCTCGACATGGCCCGGGCGACCGCCCGCACAGGGGCCCTCGAATGGCACGACCGGGGGCGTGGGCGGATCGCGGCCCATCCGGAGGCGTTCGGCGACGTGGTGCTGGCGCGCAAAGACACGCCGGCAAGCTATCACCTCGCCGTCACGGTGGACGATGCGATCCAGGGCGTGACCCTGGTGACGCGCGGGGAAGACCTCGTGCCGGCGACCGACATCCACCGGCTGCTGCAAGCTCTCCTGGACCTGCCGGTGCCCGAGTACCATCACCACCTTTTGCTGACCGACGAAGCGGGCCGCCGCTTCGCCAAGCGCGACCGCGCCGCCACGCTGCGCGACCTGCGCGAAGCCGGCCGCTCCCCCGCCGACGTCCGGGCGCTGGCCGGGTTCCCGAACTGAGGCAAAGCCCTCGCGCGGTCCGCGGAAACCCGGTTAAATGAGCCAGGTAGGAGAGAGTGGACCATGGCGACGGACGTGAAGAACCTGACCGCGGCGGAGCTGCGCGCGCGGCTCGACCATCCGGTCGTCGACGTCGATGCGCACGTCCTGGAGTGCGATTTCGCGATCTTCGATTTCGTCCGCCAGGTCGCCGGGCCGGAGATGGCCGCGAAGTACGAGCAGTACGTCAAGGGGTCGCGCCGCAAGCCACCCTACAAGCAGGTGTGGTGGAACTCGCCCTCGGGTCCGCACACGATCGACCGCGCGACGGTCATGCTGCCGCGCCTCTACCGCCAGCGGCTGGACGACGCCGGCATCGACTTCGCGGTGGTCTACACGACGCACGGGCTGGGCGCGATGCACATCCCCGACGACGAGATGCGCCGCGCCGCCCACCGCGCACTCAACGCGATGTATGCTGACATGTTCGGACCGGTGAAGGACCGCCTCACCCCGTCCGCCGTCATCCCGATGCACACGCCGGAGGAGGCGGTCGACGAGCTCGAGTACGCAGTCAACACGCTCGGCCTCAAGACGGTGACGGTGAACACCGAGATCAGGCGCGAGGGCCGCATGCTCTCGCCCGCGATGGATGACGGCCGTTCCTACGACAAGGTCTGGCAGAAATGTCTCGACTTGAAGATCTCGGTCGCGTGCCACAACCGGAACCAGGGCGTCGGCACCTCGCGCGCCTCGCCCACCAACTACATCTTCAACCATCTCGGCGGGTTCTCGCAGGGCGGCGACTTCTTCTGCCGCGCGCTGATCTTCGGCGGAGTGGCGATCCGCTTCCCGGCGCTGCGCTGGGCGTTCCTGGAGGGCGGCGTGCACTGGGGCGCCGCGCTCTACAACTCGCTGTTCGAGTATTGGGAGAAGCGCAACATCAAGACGCTGATGGAGAACCTCGATCCCGAGAAGGTCGACGTCGACCTCCTGGCCGACATGTTCGGCCAGTACGGCAACGACTATCTCACGGCCGAGCGCATCCGCGCCAACCCGCACCACCCGACCTCGGCCATACCGGGGCCGGACAACCGCGCGGTGGACGAATGGGCGGAGTCGGGTATCCGCCGGCCCGGCGACATCCGCGACATGTTCCGCGACAGGTTCTTCTTCGGCTGCGAGGCGGACGACCGGATGAACGCGGTGGCGTTCGACACGCGGCTCAACACCTACCGCATCCGGCTCAACGCCATGCTGGGCTCCGACATCGGCCATTGGGACGTGATCGACATCCGCGACGTGCTGCCCGAGGCGTACGGGCTGGTCGAGGAGGAGCTGCTGAGCCCGGACGATTTCCGCGCCTTCACCTTTTCCAATGCCATCGCGCTGCACGCGGGCGCCAATCCCGACTTCTTCAAGGGCACGGTGGTCGAGGACGCCGCGGCGAAGGAATTGGCCGCCCGTGCGGCCGGCGGGAAGAAGCGCTAGCGATGGAGCTGGGGCTCGCGGGGAGGACGGCGCTGGTCACCGGCGGCTCCAAGGGGATCGGCTACGCCGTTGCCGAGGAGCTGGCACGCGAGGGGGTGAGCCTGCATCTCGCCGCGCGCACTTCGCACGAGCTGGAGGCGGCGGCGGCGCGGTTGCGCGACGCGTATGGCGTCGCGGTTACGCCCCATGCGGTGGACCTGTCCGACCGGGAGGCGCGCGATGCGCTGGCCCGCGACTGCACGGATGTCGATATCCTGGTCAACAACGCCGGAGCGATCCCGGGCGGCGGGATCGCCGCGGTGGACGAGGACACATGGCGCGCCGCCTGGGATGCCAAGCTGTTCGGCTATGTCGGGCTCACCCGTATCGTCTACAAGGCGATGTGCGCGCGCGGGAAGGGCGTGATCGTCAACATCGTCGGCGCCGGCGGCATAACCACCAGCGCGGACTATATCTGCGGCGGGCTGAACAACCGTGCGCTGATCCAGTTCACCGTCTCGCTGGGCGGCGAGAGTGTGTTCCACGGCGTGCGCGTCTGCGGCGTCAACCCGGGCGCGGTCGCGACCGAGCGGCTTGAGGAGCTTCACGCCGTGCGCGCGGCGGAGGCGCCCGAGGGCGCCGAGGCGTGGCGCGCCACACAGGCCGCGAAATACCCTTACGGCCGGCCGGCGCGGCCGGACGAGGTCGCAGGCATGGTGGCGTTCCTCGCGTCGGACCGGGCATCCTACGTCTCCGGGGCGATGATGACGGTCGATGGCGGGGTGGTCGCGCGCGGCGGATCGTTGTAAGTCAAAACGGAAAGACGGACCGACACATGGAACTGGGGCTCAAGGGCAAGACGGCGCTGATCACGGGGGGCTCGAAGGGCATCGGGTTCGCGGTGGCCGAGGAGTTCGCACGCGAGGGGGTGAACCTGCACCTCGCGGCGCGCAACGCCGACGAGCTGGCGGAAGCGAAGGCGCGGCTCGGCCAGAATTTCGGCGTCGCGGTCACCACCCACGCGGTCGATCTGTCGAAGCGCGACTTGCGCGACGCGCTGGCCCGCGATTGTTCGGGCGTCGACATATTGGTGAACAACGCGGGCGCGGTGCCGGGCGGCGACCTCGACCAGGTGGACGAGGACCGCTGGCGCGCGGCGTGGGACTTGAAGCTGTTCGGGTATGTCGGCATCTCGCGCATCGTCTACAAGGCGATGTGCGAGCGCGGCCGCGGCGTCATCGTCAACATCGTCGGCTCGGGCGGCATCACCACCAGCGCGCGGTATATCTGCGGCGGGCCGAACAACGCGGCGCTGATCCACTTCACGCATGCGCTGGGCGGCGAGTCGATCCGCCACGGCGTGCGCGTCTGCGGCGTCAACCCCGGCCCGGTCGAGACCGAGCGGCTGATCTTCCTGCGCAATATCGCCGAGGAGAAGATCCCGCCCACCGAGCGACAGGCGTGGCGCGCCCAGCAGGCAAGCAAATACGCTTACAGCCGCGCGGCGCGGCCCGACGAGGTGTCGGGCGTCGTCGCATTCCTTGCGTCGGAGCGTGCGTCCTACATCTCGGGCGCCATGCTGACCGTCGACGGTGGGCTCACGGCGCGCGGCGGCGGGCAGTGACACGCGAACAGGAGTAAGGAGACGCCATGACCGAACCTTCGAAGGCGCTGTCGCGGTTCGCGGTGCTCGACCTCACCCGGGTGCGGGCTGGGCCGACTTGCGTGCGCCAGTTCGCCGATTGGGGCGCCAACGTCATCATGGTCGAGATGCCGGAAAGCCTGGGTGCGGACTCGGGCGGGATGGGCCGGCGCGACGGCTCGGACTTCCAGAACCTGCACCGCAACAAGCGCTCCATCACGCTCGATCTGAAAAAGCCGGAAGGCGTGGCGGTGTTGAAGCGCCTGGTCGAGAAAGCGGACGTGCTGGTCGAGAACTACCGCCCCGACGTCAAGTTCCGGCTGGGCATCGACTACGAGTCGCTGAAGAAGGTGAACCCGCGCCTCGTCTACACCTCGATCTCCGGATTCGGCCAGGACGGGCCATACGCCAAGCGGCCGGGCGTCGACCAGGTGGCGCAGGGCATGTCGGGCCTGATGTCGATCACCGGCGAGCCGGGCCGCGGCCCGATGCGCGCGGGCATCGCCATCGCCGACATCTCCGGCGGGCTGATGGCGGCGATCGGCACGCTGACAGCGCTTTTGGAGCGCGAGGTGTCGGGCGAGGGGCAATGGGTGCAGTCCTCGCTCCTGCAGGCCAACATCTTCATCCTCGACTTCCAGGCCGCGCGCTGGACGATGAGCCAGGATCTGCCGAAGCAGGAAGGCAACAACCATCCCACCGGCGTGCCGACCGGCGTGTTCGAAACGGCGGACACGCCGATCAACCTCGCCCCCACGCCATGGATGTGGGATCGGTTCTGCGACGCGCTCGGCAAGCCGGAGTTCAAGGACGACCCGGAGATGTCGACGCCGCAAATCCGGCTCAAGAACCGCGCGCGGGTGAACGCGCACGTCGGTGAAGTGGTGAAGACCAAGCCCAGCAAGTACTGGGTCGATTTGATGAACGAGGCGGGCGTGCCGTGCGGGCCGATCTACACGGTCGACCAGACCTTCGCCGACCCGCAGGTGCAGCATCTGAACATGGTGCAGTCGGTCGTCTCGCCCAAGCTCGGCAAGCTCGACCTGGTAGGCCAGCCGGTTAAGCTGTCGCGCACCCCCTCGGCGCTCGCGAAACCGCCGCCCCAGCGCGGCGAGCACACCGACGAGGTGCTGGGCGAGATCGGCTATTCCGCCGCCGAGATCGCCAGGTTCCACGAGACGGGGGTGGTTTGATCAACGCATGACCCCCACGCCGTCCCTCCCCCTTTCAGGGGGAGGGAGATATGGTTCGACCCGCTGGTCCCTCCTCCTGCAAGGGAGAGGACAGGTGGGAGTCACCGACTGAAGAAGGATTTCGGATGATGGACGGCGCGATCACGCTCGAAACCGACAAGATCCTCGCGCACAGCGAGAACGGCATCGGCTGGCTTACCTTCAACAACCCGGCCAAGCACAACGCCATCTCGCTCGAAATGTCGATCGGGGCGAGCCAGGCGCTCGAGGCGTTCGCCGCCGATCCCGCGGTACGCGTCGTCGTGCTGAAAGGCGCGGGCGAGAAGGCCTTCGTCTCCGGCGCCGACATCTCCGAGTTCGAGAAGAACCGCTCGTCCGCGGCGCAGGCGGAGAAATACGCCGAGACCTCGGGCGGGCTGTTCACCCGCATCAAGGAGATGGAGAAGCCGACCCTCGCCATGATCCGCGGCTACTGCATGGGCGGCGGGCTCGCCATCGCCATGGCGTGCGATCTCCGCATCGCCGCGGAGGATTCGGTGTTCGCCATCCCGGCGGCGCGACTTTCGATCGCCTACCGGATGGATTTCGTGAGCTGGCTGGTCGCGCTGGTCGGCCCGTCGCGCGCCAAGGACATCTTGTTCTCCGCGCGCCGGCTAAAGGCGGACGAGGCGCTCGCCATCGGGCTCGTCAACCGCGTGCTGCCGGCGGCGGAGCTCGAGGCCAACGCTTCGGACTATTGCGCGACGCTGATCAACAACGCGCCCCTTTCGATCCGCGCATCCAAGATCGTCATCGAGGAGCTGGGCAAGGACGAGGGCGCGCGCGACATGGCGCTCGTCCAGCGTGTCACGCGCGAATGCTTCGATAGCGCCGATTTCAAGGAAGGCCGCACCGCCTTCATGGAGAAGCGCAAGCCCGTCTGGCAGGGGAAGTAGCCTTACCGTCATGGCGCGGCTCGTCCTCACCGGCGGGCGGATCGTCACGCTCGACCCTGCCGGGCGTATCGCCGAGGCGGTGCTGGTCGACGGCGAGCGCATCGCGGCGGTGGGGAGCCGCGCAGAGATTCGCGATCTTGCCGGGCCCGGCGCACGCGAACGCGACCTCGCCGGTCGCACCGCCATACCGGGACTGATCGACGCGCACGCCCATCTCGATCGCGAGGGGCTGAAGGACATCCACCCGACCCTCGCCGGCGCGCGGACGACCGACCAAGTGCTTGACCGCATCCGCGCGCTCGCCGCCAAGGCGGAACCGGGCGAATGGATCGTCACCATGCCGCTCGGCAGCCCGCCGCAATTTCGCGACGCGCCGCCGGCGCCCGACCGCCATGCGCTCGACCGGGTCGCACCCGACAATCCCATATATATCCGCCCGATCTGGGGCTATTGGCGCGACGCGCCGCGCGCCGAGACGCTGGTTTCGGCCGCCAATTCGCGGGCGCTGGCGCTGGCGGGCGTGGGGCGAGCGACCGCCCCGCCGTCGCCGGCGGTCACGATCTGCCGCGACGCGGCGGGCGAGCCTACCGGCATCTTCGAGGAGCGCACGCAAGCATCGGTGGTCGAGCTCGTGCTGTTCAGCGACATGCCGCGCTTCACGCCGGGCCAGCGCCGCGCGGGGCTCGCGCGCGCGATGCGCGCCTACAACGCGACGGGCACGACAGCGGTGCATGAGCCGCACGGGATCGCCGACGAGGTGATGGAGGTCTGGCGCGCAGCGCACCGCGACGAAAGCCTCACGGTTCGCGCGCAGCTCGTCCACAGCCCCGCCTGGACCGGCCTCGATGCGGACGAACGTCTGCGCGCGGTAGCGGGCTTCGCCGGCAATCGCGGTGACGACTGGCTCCGCGTCGGCGGCATGTTCGTCGAGATCGGGGGCGGGCCGGACAGCCGCGCGCGCGCCTCCGCGGCGCCTTACACGAGTTGGGCGGGATTCAACTACGACTGCGGCCTGCCGGAGGCCGAGCTGTACCCGATCCTGGTCGCGGCCGCGCGGCACGGGATACAGGTTTCCGGCCTTACCATGCGCTTCATCAGCATCTTCGATCGCGTCGCAGCCGAGGCGCCGATCGCGGGGCTGCGCTGGATCGGCCAGCATCTCGGCACCGCGAATGCCGAGGAGGTTGCGCTGCTCCGACGTCACGAGATCGGCATCACGCCGCTGGCTAAGCGCTTCATCGACAAGGAGGGCAACGCGCCCGGCAACCCCTACGGCAACCCCGCGGACGAAACCTTCATGCCGCTCAACAGCCTGCTCGGCCGGGGCATCCGCGTGGGGCTCGAGACCGACAACGTCCCGCCCACTCTGTGGGCGGCGATCCATCAGGTCGTCGCGCGGCGGGACTGCCGCGGCCGCGACGTCGTCCCGGCGAGCGAGAAGCTCACGCGCGAGCAGGCCCTGCGGGCCGCGACCCTCGGCAGCGCGTCGCTGATGTTCCGTGAAGGCGATCTCGGCTCGATCGAGCCGGGCAAGCAGGCCGACCTCGTGGCGCTTTCGTCCAATCCGCTGACCTGCGACGAAGACGCGCTCCCGTACATCACGGCCGAGATGACCATGGTCGGCGGCCGCGTGGTCTATGAGCGGTAGGCTGGCGGCTCAGAACGGCGGCAGGACGGAAAGCAGCGGGTCGTTTTCCCAGCCGGGCTGGCAGTCCTCGACCAGCACGGCGTGGCGGTGGGTAACGGCGGGCGCATCGGCGGCGAGCGCGACCCGCACCCAGCGCGGCACCAGCGCGTTGTTCACGTCGTCGAGCACCGCGGCGGCCAGTGCCTCCAGCGACTTGTGGCGGATCCTACCGAGCGCGGCGACGTAGGCGTCGAACCCCGCGACCTCGGCGATCAGCCGGTCGGGCACGTAGTGCAGCGTGAGGTGCGCCGCGCCCTCGCCCAGCATCACCGCCCCGGCGAGCCGCACCAGGTAGTCGTGCCGCGCGCCCGGGTTGGGCCGCGTCGCGATCCGCTCGCGCGCGGGTGCCAAGGCGGCCTCAACCATCGCGTATCTCCAGCCCGCGGGCGATCGCCTCGACATCGGCGGCGGCGGGGCAGTTCGGGTGGCGGATGAGCAGCGGTGCCTGGCTGCGGATCGCCTCGCGCACGTGATTGTCGCGGCGCACGACGCCCGCCAGCGCCGGCGTCATCCCCAGGAAGTGCTGACACGCCTTGGCGAGGGTCGCATAGGTGTGCCGGCCCTCGCGGTCCGACGGCGCCATGTTGACCACGATGCGGAGCGAATTGGTCGGCACGCGCTGCACCGAAAGCTTGATGAAGGCGTAGGCGTCGGTCAGCGCCGTCGGCTCGTCGGTGGTGACGACAAGCCGCACGGCCGCCGCCGCCGACAGCACGCGCACGGGATGCTCGATGCCGGCGGCGAGGTCCATGATCGCCGTATCGTAGTTCTCGGCGAGCTCCAGCACCTGGTCGCGCAGCCCCGTGAGGTGCGCGGGTGGGAGGGCGGCGAGCGTGCCGGAGCCCGACCGGCCTGGCAGGATGTCGAACCCGCCCTCTTCGTAGCGCGTTACCGCCTCCTCGATGCCGATCCGCTCGGCGACGACCGAATCGAGGTCGTGCTCGGGCGTGAGGCCCAACTGGATGTCCACGTTGGCGAGGCCGAGGTCGCCGTCGAACAGCAGCACGCGGCGGCCGGCGCGGGCGAGCGCGTGCGCCAGCGTGATCGAGAACCAGGTCTTGCCGACTCCGCCCTTGCCCGAGGCGACAGTGATGACGTTTCGCCCGGCGACGTGGCGCGCGGGGTGCGGCAGGAGCGACGAGATGGCGGTGCTCATGAAACGGCCTCGGCGAGGGTCAGGTCGGCGTCGGCGCTGCGCGGCTCGCGCAGCAGCAGGCGGGCGACTCCGACCGGGTTGAGGGGCGCGAGCCCCTGGGCGATGGAGGCGGTGGTGCCGGCGTCGGAGAAGGCAAGCCGCCCGGCGTCGGCCCCGGCGACGAGCCCGCCGAGCCGTCGCGCCGTGTCGAGCCGGGCGCAGAGGAGGCGCGTCGGCTTAACGGCGGCGAAGGCGCGCGCGGTTTCGGCGGCCTCGCCGGGGTCGAGCCCCGCCGGCAGCACCAGCACGGGCTCGGCGCCCGCGCAGGCCACCAACTCGCCCAGCCGGTCGAGCGCGTCCTTGTCGAATGGATTGGTGCCGGGCGTGTCGATCACGGTCAGCGCCGCCGGTTCGCGGTCGTTGAGCGCGATGAACAGCCGCTCCGGCGTGTCGGCGACGATCGCTTCGATGCCCAGCACGCCGGTGAGGGCGGAAAGCTGCTGGACGCCGCCGGCGCGCATCGTGTCGGCGGTGGCGACAGCGACGTCGTGGCCGGCGAGCGCCGCGCGCGCGGCGAGCTTGGCGGTCGTGACCGTCTTGCCGGCGCCGGGCGGGCCGACGAGGATCAGCGGCTTGCCGTAGGTGAGGGCGGGCAGGGGGGCGAAGCGAAACGCATCGTCGAGCGCAGCGGCAAGTCCCAGCACCTTGTCCTCCACGTCGCGCGCGCGAACCGTGTCCAACAGGCATACCGTCGTCTTCACCGGCACGCCGTGATAGTCGAGCGCGCGGCGCAGGAAGTCGATCGCCTCCTCGGTGGCGGTGGTGCCGTAGGGGCCGGAGACAGTGGCAGCCTCGCGCGGCTCGAGCGCCGCGGTCACGCGCACGCCGCCGTCGGAGGCGTTGCGGGTGGCGACGATGATCGCGTCGTCGCCGAGCTCGGCCCGCACCGCCTGCATCGCCTCGGCCATGTTCCTGGCCTGGAAGGTCTTGAGCCTCATCTAAATCTGCCCCAGCGTCTTGATCCGGGCCTTGGGGTGGATCTCGTTCTGCGACATCACCATCGTGGCCGGGCGGAAGCGCTCGACGATCGAGCGCACGTAGGGACGCGTCGCGCCGCTGGTGAGCAGCGCGGCGGTCTGGCCGGTCAGCGCCAGCCGGTCGAACGTCTCGCGCACCTTGGCGATGAATTCCTGCAGCTTGGAGGGCGCCATGGCGAGGGTGCGGTCGTCGCCCTGGCCGGTGATGGATTCGAGGAAGGCGTGCTCCCATTCGGGTGAGAGCGTGACCAGCGGCACATAGCCGTCCGGCCCGGTCGCCGCATCGGAGACCTGGCGGGCGAGGCGCGTGCGCACGTGCTCGGTGATGGCGGTGGTGTGCTGGGTGAAGCCGCACGCCTCCGACACGCCCTCGAGGATGGTCGGCAGGTCGCGGATCGAGATGCGCTCCGAGAGCAGGTTCTTGAGGACGCGCTGCAGCCCGCCGACCGAGATGTGCGCCGGGATCAGGTCCGAGACCAGCTTCTGGTGCTCCTTGCCCAGTTCGTCGAGCAGCTTCTGCGTCTCGGCGTAGGACAGGAGCTCGGCCATGTTGTCCTTGATGATCTCGGTCAGGTGCGTGGTGATGACGGTCGGCGGATCGACCACGGTGTAGCCCTTGAAGCCGGCCTCCTCGCGGTGGCTGTCGGCGATCCACTTGGCGGGGAGGCCGAAGGTCGGCTCGGTCGTGTCGTCGCCGGGCAGGCCGATCGCCTCGCCGCGCGGGTCCATCACCAGGAGCCGGTTGGGGTAGAGCTCGCCACGCCCGGCCTCGATCTCTTTGATGCGCACGACATAGGTGTTGGCCGGAAGCTGCATGTTGTCCTGGATGCGCACGGCGGGCAGGACGAACCCCATCTCGTTGGCGAGCTGGCGGCGCAGCCCCTTGATCTGGTCGGTCAGTATCGGCCCGTCGCCCGGGTTGACCAGCGCGAGCAGCGCGTAGCCGAGCTCGAGCCTGACGTCGTCGAGCTTGAGTGCGGTCGCGATCGGTTCCTCGGCGACGGCGGCGGGGCGCGCCTCGGCGGCACGTTCGCGCTCGGCTTCCTCGGCCTTGCGTTGACGCAGGTGCCACGCGGCGGTGCCGGTGAGGGCCGACATGGCGAGGAACGGGATCATCGGGATGCCCGGCAGCAGCGAAAGGGCGGCCGTCAGGAAGGCGCACATGGCGAGCGCCTGCGGGTATCCGCCGAGTTGGCTGAACAGCGCTTTGTCGGCCGACCCGGTGACGCCCGCCTTGGACACCAGCATGCCCGCGGCCGTCGAGACGACCAGGGCCGGGATTTGCGTGACCAGCCCGTCGCCGATGGTCAGCACCGTGTAGTCGTGCGCCGCGTCCGAGATCGACAGATGCTGCTGTGCCACGCCGATGACGATGCCGCCGACCACGTTGATAAAAGTGATGAGGAGGCCGGCGATGGCGTCGCCGCGCACGAACTTGGCCGCGCCGTCCATCGCGCCGAAGAAACTCGATTCGTCCTCGAGCTGGCGGCGGCGCGTGCGCGCGTCGTTCTCGTCGATCAGGCCGGCCGAAAGGTCGGCGTCGATCGCCATCTGCTTGCCCGGCATCGCGTCCAACGAGAAGCGCGCCGCGACCTCGGCGATGCGGCCCGAGCCCTTGGTGATGACGACGAAGTTCACGATCACCAGGATCGCGAACACGATCATCCCGATCACGAAATTGCCGCTGGTGACGAAGTTGCCGAACGCCTCGATCACGTGGCCGGCCGCTGCCGGGCCGGTATGGCCGTTCGCCAGGATCAGCCGCGTCGACGCCAGGTTGAGGGCGAGGCGCAGCATGGTCGCGATCAGCAGCACCGTCGGGAAGGACGAGAAGTCGAGTGGGCGCGAGATGAACAGAGCCGTCATCAAGATCAGCACCGAGAAGGTGATCGAGATGGCGAGCGAGAAATCGAGCAGCCACTTGGGCATCGGAAGGATGAGCACCACGAGCACGGTGACCAGCCCGAGGGCGAGGGCGATGTCGCCGCGCTTGCGCAGGAACGCGGCGATGGCCTCCAGCGGGTTCACGCCGGCGGCCGGCGCCTCGGTCGTCGTTGCGGCGTGCGCGTCAACCATGGTGCGCATCGGGGCCTTGACCCCCCAGCCTGTCCCTCCCTTTCAAGGGAGGAGGGGACCCTTGTCCAAATGACCGACCGTGCAACCGATGTTGCGCCTGGCAGTGACGCAAGGGGCGATCGGCACGCCACCTCCCCCGTTGAGGGCTTGGGGCCCGCCCGGCGTCCACCGGACGCCGGGGCCGGACATGCCAGTGGCATGTTCGGCGGCCCCAAGGGGTGGGGAGGGGGGTCGATTGGCGATGCGCTGCCATGGAGGCGATGGCCTTGAAACTGCTCTCAGATCGCAGCGCGGTCGATCTCGCCCGGCATGGGGACGCTCACCCCCTCGGACGAGTACTGCTTGAGCTTGTTGCGCAGCGTGCGGATCGAGATGCCGAGGATGTTCGCCGCGTGGGTGCGGTTGCCGAGGCAGTGGTAGAGCGTGCCGATGATCAGGTCGCGCTCCACCTCGGCGACGGTCGAACCGACGAGCGAGCGCGTCGCGGTCTCGGCCGGCAAGGTGAGACGGCTCTGCGCCGCGCCGCCGGCGCCGGTGGGTGCCGCTTCGGCCGACTGGGGTTGCGGGTTCGACAGCGTGATGGCCTCGGTGTCGATCGCCTCGCCGCGCGCCAGCAGCACGGCGCGGTGCAGCGTGTTCTCGAGCTCGCGCACGTTGCCGCGCCAGACATGTCCGAGAAGCTTGCGCCGCGCCGCATCCGACAGAGGGCGCGCCGGCAGGCCGTTCGACTCGGCATATTTGCGGATGAAATGTTCGGCTAGCGCTTCGATGTCCGCGGGCCGGTTGCGCAAGGGCGGCAGCAGCAGCGTCACGACGTTGAGGCGGTAGAGCAGATCCTCGCGGAACAGCCCCTTCGCCACCGTCTCGTCCATGTCGCGGTTCGAGGTGGCGATGATGCGGATGTCGACCTTGACCGGCGCGGTGCCGCCGACCCGGTCGATCTCGCGCTCCTGGATGGCGCGCAGGAGCTTGGCCTGCAGACGCAGGTCCATCTCGCTGATCTCGTCGAGCAGGAGAGTCCCTGCGTTCGCCTCCTCGAACTTGCCGATGCGGCGCGCAACGGCGCCGGTGAACGCACCCTTCTCGTGGCCGAACAGTTCCGATTCCAGCAGGTTCTCCGGGATCGCCGCGCAGTTCACCGAGATGAACTTCTCGCGCGCCCGTTTGCTCTTGGAATGGATGAACCGCGCCAGCAGTTCCTTGCCCGTGCCGGATTCGCCGGTGATCAGGATCGAGGCGTCGGACGGCGCCACCTGCTCGGCCATGCCCATCACCTGCGTCACCTGCGCGTCGCGGGTGATGATGGCTTGGTTCTCCTCGGTCACGGCCTCGAGCACGGCGGCAATGAGCTGGGCGTCGGGCGGCAGCGGTATGTACTCCTTCGCGCCAGCCTGGATCGCCCGCACCGCGCCTTCGGAATCGTTGCCCATGCCGCAGCCGACGACCGGCACGCTGATGCGCTCGCTTTCGAGCCGGCCGATCAGCGCCTTGATGTCGAGCTTCACGTCCGCCATCACCAGATCGGCGCCGCGGCCCGAGCGCAGGGTGGCGAGCGCGCCTTCGACGTCGTCGACATGGGCGACCTTGGCGCCGTGCGACATGGCGATGCGGCTGGCGGCGCCGATCTGCCCGTTCAGTTGTCCGACGATGAGAAGACGCATCTTGCAGGTACTCCCAGCGTATCAGTCGAAGACCCGCACGCGCATGGCGGGCGGCAACAGGGCGTTGAGCAGCATTTCGAGCCGGCGCGGATTTTCCTTGCGCCCGATCGAGACGGCGGAAAGCAGGTAGACGTTGTAGACCAGCGCCTCCTCGGAAGAGTTGCGCTCGAGCTTGGCGGCAAGCGGCGCGAACAGCATGTTGGCGAGCACCGCACCGTAGAAGGTGGTGATCAGCGCGACTGCCATCGACGGGCCGATCGAGGACGGGTTGTCGAGATTGCCGAGCATCTGGACGAGCCCGATCAGCGTGCCGATCAGCCCCATCGCCGGCGCGATCTCGGCGGCCTTGCGCAGCACCGACGCGCTCTTGCGGTGGCGGCCGGTCATCTCGTCGATCTCGCGGCGCATCACGCGCTCGACCTCCTCGACCGGGAAGCCGTCGGCGACCATCGAGATGGCCTTGGTGAGGAACGGATCGCCGCGGAGCGCGGGCAGAGACCCCTCGAACGTCAGCACGCCCTTCTTGCGCGCCTCCTCCGCCAGCCCCAGCATGCGGCGCGCCTCGGCGTCGGCGCGCGGCACGGAATGGAACAGCGCCTTGCCGACGGTGCGGTGGATCTGCGCTATCTCGCGTAGGCTGAAGCAGGTGAGGGTGACGCCCACCGTGCCGCCGAGGACGATCAGGAGCGACGGCGCGTCGACGAATGTGCGGGGCGAGCCGCCGAGCACCATGGCGACGAGGACCAGCCCGAACCCGCTGGCGAGCCCCAGGACGGTGGCGACGTCGAGGGTCGGGCGCGAGACGGTTCGGTTCGCTGTCCGTGCCGTCCGCCGCGTGCGAGCCCGTGCTGCCTGGGTGCGTGCCATCGTGTCGTCCGCTCCTGCGCCTAGGAGGCGTGGTGATCGCCCTTGATAATTTCGGTCATGGTGATGCCCAGCCGCTCCTCCACCACCACCACCTCGCCGCGCGCGACCAGCCGGTTGTTGACGTAGATGTCGATCGCCTCGCCGACCTTGCGGTCGAGCTCGACCACGGCGCCGCGGCCGAGCTTGAGGAGCTGGCTTACCTGCATGGTGGTGCGGCCGAGCACGGCGGAAAGCTGGACCGGGATGTCGTAGACGGCGTCGAGATCGTGGCCCGAGGGCAGGTCTTCGGGCTGCTCCGGCCGGCGCAGCAGCGCCTCGCCCTCGCCGCTCGCCGCCTCGAGCGGGTCAAGGCGGAGGTCGGCGTTGCCGCCGGTCGCGCCCGGTGCGCCGGGGGCGCCCGTCTGCGGGGTCTGGGGTTCGTCGGCCATCGGGCTCTCCTAGGCTTCGGTGGGTTCGCGTGCGGGGGCCGCGCCGTCCGGCGCGAGGTACTGTGCAACGATGCGGTCGATCTCGTCGGCGACGCGGGCCATCAGCCGCTCGACGCCGCCATCGGCCCATTCCATGCGGCAATCGGGCGCGTCGAGCCCGTCGGCGGCGAGGAAGATCAGCCTGCCGGCATAGCCGACGCTCGTGGCTACCGCCTCCAGCCGGTCCTTCACCGCGTCGATGCGCGGGGCGTCGAGCCGGATGACGAGCCGCGGCTCGTCGACGAGGTCGGGCAGCCGCTCGGCGAAGAGCGTTGCGATCGCGTCGTCGGCGCCGCGGCGGGCGAGCTCCGGGGCGATCTTGCGAGCGATGGCGGCAGCGAGCGCCATGGCGCCCCGGCGGGTCTCCTCCAGCGCGGCCGCCTGCTGCGCGGCGAGGCCAGCGACGGCGGCGGCGATCTTCTCCAGCGCCTCGGCGGTGCGGCGGGCGTCGGTCCGTTCCGCCGCGTCGCGCGCACGCCGTTCGCCCTCCGCCGCGCCCTGGGCACGGGCGGCGGCGAGCTCGGCCTCGGAGAAGGTGGGCGCCGGCGGGGGCGCCTCGATCTCTTCCTCGGCGTCCTCGTCGAACGCGGTGTCGAACAGGAATTTGCGGACGGCGACCATGTCAGTAGACCAGCTCGTCTTCGCCCTTGGCGTCGGCGATGATGATCTCGCCGCGCGCCGCCAAATCCTTCGCGGAAATGACGAGGTGGGTCTGCGCCTCGTCCACGTCGCGCAGCCTGACCGGGCCCATCGCCTCCATGTCCTCGCGCAGGATCTTGCCGGCGCGCTCGGACATGTTGGAGAAGAACAGGTCCTTCAACTGCTCCGATGCGCCCTTCAGCGCGACGGCGAGCTTCGACTTGTCGACCGTGCGGATCAGCGTCTGCACGCCGGACTGGTCGAGCTTGACCAGATCCTCGAAGGTGAACATCAGAGCCTTGATCTTCTCCGCCGACGAGCGGTTGCGGTCCTCGAGGGCGGTGAGGAAGCGCGACTCGTTGTTACGGTCGAGGTTATTGAAAATCTCGGCCATCATTTCGTGCGGGTCGCGGCGATTGGTGCGGGCGAGATTGGACATGAACTCGGTACGCAGCGTCTTCTCGACGCCGTCGAGGATGTCCTTCTGCACCACCTCCATGCGCAGCATGCGCATGACCACCTCGACCGCGAACTCATCGGGCAGCATCTCTAGGACGCGCGCGGCGTGGTCGGGCTTCACCTTGGACAGCACCAGCGCGACCGTCTGCGGGTATTCGTTCTTGAGGTAGTTGGCCAGCACCTCCTCGTTCACGTTGCCGAGCTTGTCCCACATGGTGCGGCCGGCGGGCCCGCGGATCTCCTCGAGGATGGTCTCCACCTGGTCGGCGGGCAGCGCCTTCGAGAGAAGCCGTTCCGTCGATTCCAGCGTGCCGTGGAGCGAGCCGGTGGCGGAGATCTTCTCGGTGAACTCGACGAACAGGCGCTCCACCATGTCGGCGTCGACGCTGCCCAGGTTCGCCATCGACTGCGACAGCTCCTTGATCTCGTCCTCGTCCAGCATGTTGAAGATGCGCATCGCGTGGTCCTCGCCCAGCGACAGCATCAGCATCGCAGCCTTCTGGCTACCGGAGACGCTGCGGAAATCGGTCTTGGTGAGCATGGATTACACGTCCTGGTACAGCCATTCCCGGATGATGGAGACCGTCTCCTCCGGGTGATGCTCGACGATCTCGCCGATCTTCTTGATGGTGGAGGCGCGCACGCGCCCGTCGATTTGGGCGACGTCGATCAGCTCTTCCTCCTCCGGCTGGGCGACGCCGGTGCCGGAGGGCCCGGTCAGCGCCGGCGAATCCACCCCCTGGTTGGCGAGCAGCTTCGCCTCGTGGTCGCGCGACAGCGCCGTGGGCAGGGCGTCGAGCGTGCGGTTGACCAGCGGGCGGACGACCAGCAGCAGCACCAGGATGGCGACGACGGCGAGCACCAAGAGCTCGGCGATGCGGAAGTAATCGGCCTTGGTGAGCCCGAACAGCGGCGGCTCGATCTTCTCTGGCTCCTGCGGACCGGCGGCGAACTGCATGTTGATCAGCTCGAGCTTGTCGCCGCGCTTGGAGTCGTAGCCGATGGCCGACTGCACGAGCTTGGTGAGCTTGGCGAGCTCCTCGGCACTGCGCGGGTGATAAACCGCCTTGCCCGACTTGTCGTGGGTATAGGTGCCGTCGACCAGCACCGCGACCGAGAGGCGGCGCACCGTGCCTGCCTCGCGCACATGGTTCTGCACGGTCTTGGAGATCTCGTAGTTGACCGTTTCCTCGTTGCGCGAAGACTTGTCGACACTCTGGTTGGCGGGGGTGGCGCTCTGAGTCTGGCCGTTCGGCAGGTTGTTCTTCACCGATACCGACGGATGGTTGCGCGAGTTGGCCGAGTCGGAATTCTCCTCCACCGTCTGGGTCGAGCGCACGACCTGGCCGTCGGGATCGTAGCGCTCGGTGTTGGTGGTCACCCGGTCGAAATCCATGTCGGCCGTGACCTCGGCGCGCACCTTGCCGATGCCCACCGACTGTTCCACCAGGTCCTCGATGGTGCGCGACGTGCGGTCCTCGTAGGCCCGGCGCAAATCCTCGTTGGAATCGAGCGCGCCGGTGCCCTCCGACGAGCCGTCGCCGCGCGCGAGCAGATGCCCGGCGCTGTCGACCACCGATACGCGCGACGGGTCGAGCCCCGCGACCGAGGATGCGACCAGGTGCTGGATTGCCAAGACCTGGCCCTTGGTCAGCCGATCGGCGCCCTTGGGCTTGATCAGCACGGACGCCGTCGGCGGCCGCTCGCGCCGGCTGAACAGCTCGCGCCGGGGAATGACCAAATGTACGCGCGCCTCGTCGACCGACGAGATCGAGCGGATGGTGCGGGCAAGCTCGCCCTCGAGCGCGCGCACCAGGTTGATCTGCTGCACGAAGCTGGTGGTGCCCAGCGTGTCGTTCTTGTCGAACAGCTCGTAGCCGACGGTGCCGCCTGACGGCAGGCCGTCCTCGGCGAGCGTCATGCGCAGACGGAGAACGCGGTCCTGCGGCACCAGGATCTGCCGGCCGCCGGCGCGCAGCTCGTAGGGGATGTTCATGGTCTCGAGCTTGCCGACGATCTTCGCCGACTCGGACGGGTCGAGGTCGCCGAACAGCAGCGCGTTGTCGGGCGTGGACAGGCGCTGCGACAGGAAGACGAAGAACACCACCAGCCCGATCGCGACGGCTCCCATGGCCGCCAGGCGCACGGTCCCGAGGCCGCGCAGGGTCTGCATCAAGGCTTGCACTGGAATCCCGGAATCTCTGAAACGCAACCTGCCGAGGGGCACCACGCCGCCGGTTCGCGCACGCTATGCGGGCGCGGTAAACAGCGCGTTAAGAGGCGGCAAAATTTGCCGTCGGCCAGGCAGGTTTTGCCGCGCGGGACGAGATGTCGCAGAAGATGCGAAACGGAAAGGGCGGGTCCATGACCCGCCCCTCGCGCATGCGCAAATGCGGCCCGCGCGTCAGCGGTGCTGGACGCGGCGGTACTTCTGGATCTGGGTCGCGCGCAGGCCGCGCACGCCATGCTGGTCGACGAGTTTCTGCCACGACAGGAACTCCTCGACCGAAAGCGTGTAGCGCGCGCACGCCTCCTCGAGCGACAGGAGGCCCGCGCGCACGCCCGCGACGACTTCGGCCTTGCGCCGCATGACCCAGCGCTTGGTGTTCGGCGGGGGCAGGTCGGCCATCCCCATCGGGCGGCCCGATGGTCCCAGGATGGTGTCGACCCGCGACAATTCGTTGTTCGGCATTTGGGGCGCGCTCCGCTCGAAAGCCCGCATTGCGATGCGGCCGCACGATAGGCTGTGCCCGCTTAAAAAAGGGCTAAGGAGAAAGGTAAAGGAATGCAGGAAAATCGGGCATTTCCGGGCCATCGGCCAGCCCGGAAACGCCCCCGTATGCGACTGCCCGAAGGCCGGGCCTCAGCGCTTGGTCTGTATCAGCGTGGTCAGCATCTCGTCGCCCGTCGTGATCACCTTGGCCGCGGCCGAATAGGCCTGCTGCGTGATGATCATGTTGGTGAACTCGGTGGCGAGGTCGGTGGTCGATGCCTCGAGCGCGGTGGGCACCAGCTTGCCCGCGCTCGCCGTGCCGGCGTCCTGCACCACAGGCGTTCCCGACTCGTCGGACTCGATGTACAGCGTGCCGGTCTTGGCCGTCAGCCCGTCGGGGTTCGCGAAGGTGGTCACCGGGATCTTGTAGATCTTCAGCGACTGGCCGTTGTCGAAATTCGCCGTGACGATGCCGTTCTCGTCCACCGTGACGCCCGCGAAATTGCCGAACGTGGCGCCGTTCTGGTTGATGAAGGTGGTCGAATAGGCGCTGGCGAACTGGGTGACTCCATCGGCCTGGCCGGCGGTGCCGAGGTTGAGCGTGATCGAGCTGTCGTCGGCGCCGGAGTTCCAGCCGGTGAGCTGCAGGTCGGGGGGCGTGGCGGCGCCGTCGAAGCTCGCGGGCGTGCCGTCGCCGTTGAACAGCACGTCGACGCTGAAGGGCGTGGTCGAGCCGGCCGCGCCCTCGAACACGCCGGTCGCATCGGGCGCGGCCGCCGTGAGCGTCCAGTCCTTGGGCCCGTTCTGCGTCCAGGTATAGGTCACGTCGTGGCGCACGCCGAGCGAATCGTAGACCGGTACGACCGTGGTCTCGGTCGTCGATCCCGAGGCCGGCAGGTTGAGCCCGAGCGAGATGGAGCTGGTGGCGCGTGCGCTGCCTGACACGCTGTTCACGCGCACCGCATCGAGGCTGGTCGGGTCGGCCGGATTGGTGGCCAACGGCACACCATTCGCGTCGGTCGCGAGCCCTTGCAGGTAGAACCCGGTCGGCGTGCGCAGATAGCCCGACGAGTTCGGGCTGGAAGCTGCCCGCGCGGGTGAAGTAGCGCTGGTCGGTGGACGCTGGCGCCGGGTTCTGCGTCACGGTGAAGAAGCCTTGGCCGGAGATGGCGAGGTCGGTGGCGTTGGCAGAGGATTGGATCAGCCCCTGCTGCGTCACGTCGTAGAGCGGCGAGAAGCGGACGCCGCCCGGCGCGTACATGTTCATCGTTTGCTGCGTGACCAACGTCGAGAACGCCGACCGCGCGGTCTTGTAGCCGGTGGTGTTGACGTTCGAGATGTTGTCCGAGATGACGCCGAGCGCCTGGCTCTGCGCGTTCAGACCCGACACGCCGGAGAACAATGCACCGTAGATACCCATCGTGCTACTCCTCTTGTCGGCGCCGTACGGGCGCCCGATGCGACTACTGGCCGGTGACGCCGGTCACGTTAGCGACCGGGATCTTGGTCGAACCGACCTCGAGCGAAAGGCCCGTCTCGTCGTTGGCGACCCCGGTGACCGTGCCGAACACCGAGGTGGTGGTGGAGACCGGATTGCCCGCGGCGTCCTGGGCGATCACGCGCAGCGTATAGGCGCCGTCGGGCAAGGTATTGCCGTTCATGTCCTGGCCGTTCCAGGTGAAGCTGTGGTCGCCCTGGGTGATCTCGCCCTTGGTCGCGTAGACGACGTGGCCGGAGGGGTCGAGCACGGCGAGATCGGTCGCTGCCGCGGCGCCGGCGAGGCTGTAGCCGAAGCGGGCCGTGCCGCCGGCGAGCGCGGTGGTGTCGCCCGTCGCCTCGACGGTCTTGCCGATATAGCCCAGCGCTGAGGTGGTCAGGTTGTTGTTCTGCAGCCCGATCAGCTTCTCGAGGTTCGAGTTCGAGTTGATCTGCTGCTCGACGCCCGCGAAGGCGACGAGCTGCGAGATGAACTGGTTGGAGTCCATCGGCGACAGCGGGTCCTGATGCTGGAGCTGGGTGGTCAGCAGCTTGAGGAAGCTGTCATATGTGCCCGACAGCGACTTCGCCGCATCGGCGGCCTGCGAGGCGGTGGCGGGCGGCGTCGCCGCCGAGGCGGTCGAGGTGGTGGTGGGGCTGACGGTCATGGTCGGACTCCTTAAACGCGAAGGTCGACGCCGCCGGGGCGCAGCAGCGCGGTGGCGAGCGATGCGGGCGCAATGGCGTCGACGCCCACCGGCGCCGGGACGGCCAGATTGACGGGCGCAGTCGACGGGGCATGGCCGCCCGAGGGTGCGCCCTGGTTCTGGCCCTGGAACTGGAACGACAGGCTGCCCGCATCGGCGCGGAGCCCGGCATCCTGCAGCGCCCGGGCGAGCGCGCCTGCATCATTGCGCAGCGCGGCCAGCGTGTCGGCGCGCTGGGCGCTGATTACGACCTGGACGTTGTGATGGTCGTGGAAGGTGATCTGGGCCGAGATCCTTCCCAGGTCGGCGGGCTTGAGCTGCACCGTGAAGCGGTCGATGCCGTCCTCCGCCGCGCGGGTGATGTGGAGCGCGATCTGCTGGACGGCCGGCGGCACCGTGATGGGCCGCGTGGCGTACGCGGCCTGCGGGCCGGTGGCGGGGCGGGTGTGCTGGGCTGTGGGATCGACGCCGAGTGCGGAGGAGAAGGCGCTGCCGTCGCCGGCCGCCGCGCGCGGCGCGTCGCCGTCGTGCGCCGGGCGGGCGGCGTCGGGCGTCGCGCCCGTCGTGACATTGGCCATGGCGGCGGAAGCCGGCGTGGTCGCCGGATGGGCGTGCGCCTCGGCCGGGATCAGGTTGGCGAAGGGCTTGCCGGAGGCCCCCGGATGCGCGGGTTTCGCGGCCGGCGGATCGGGCCGGTCCGGCGCGAGCGGGTGAACCGCCGAAGCGTCCACATGCTCTGCCGCGTCGCCGCCGGGAGTTGTAGCCGCTGCATTGCCAGGCGCCGAGGGGCCCAGCCGCGCGCTGCGCTTTGCGGTCGGCGTCGTGTTGCCGAGAAGCCCGTCTTCGGGGACGTCCGGTCCTTCGTCGGCCAGAGCGATCGGCGGTGTCGCGGGCGCGGCGGTCGCCGAGGCGGGCGGCGTCGCCGGCGCAGTCTGCGGCGGGGCCGCGTCCGCCCCCATGGTCGTCGGCGCGACCGTAGGCTTCGTGGGCTTGTCCGACGGCGCCGCAGCGCGATGCGGCTTGTGCGCCGCGTCTTTCGCCGGCTTGTTCGACTTTGCGATGTCGGAAGTGGGCGCGGCTTTCGCCGTCGCGGCGTCGGCGGCGTCCGTCTTGTCGATGGCGGCCGCCGGTTCCGACGGGGTCGGCGACGACTCCTCGGCGGTCTTGTCCGCCTTCTGCTGCGGCGGCTTCGCGTCCGCGCTCTCTCGCGGCCTGGGCGACGGATCGTCGTCGGGCACATCGTCCTGCGCCGGGGCGTCCGGGGCGTCGGCCGGGGGATCGGACGTCGTGCGGGGCGGCGGCGGCGGAGCGTCGGGCAGCAAGGCCTGGGCAAAAGCGAAGGGCGGTCCGCGCCCGTCCGGCCGGTCGGGAGCGGCGCCGGCTTGGCGCAACGCAGGCGCCGGCAGGGGACTCGGGGGCGGCGGGGGGACTTTCATTTCACCACGCGACGGAAAGGGGCACCGGGCCGGTTTTGGCGATGCCTGCGAGGCGGGGGCGCGGGGCGCCGCGCCACGGTCCGGCCGAACAGGGCACGCCGCCCGTCCCGCCGGACCCGGACCCGCCCGAGCGGTTGCGCAGGGTGGGCATGACCGGCCCCGTTCGGGGCTGGTCGCCGGAACGACGATCGGCCGGGCGGCGTCCCATCGGCGCCACGAGGGGTGCGCGCGAAAGATCGAAGGCTTGCATCGGCGCCTATCCCTGCAGTGCGTCGTCGCGAAGCGGCTCGGCGCCGGCAGCGGCCATCGCCTCGGCGTAGGCGATGCTCGCCTCGATCCGCTCGTCGATCGCGCGCCACGCGTCGCGGAGCGGCGCCAGCAATGCCATCGCCTCGCGCGCGGGGGCGGCATCGTTCCGCACGTTGACGAGGGCGAGGCGGCGCATGAGGAAGCGGTAGAGCGCGGCGAGCTGCTCGGCGATTGCGCCGCCCTGCTCGAAGTCGAGCGTCATGTAGAGGTGGCAGACGATGTCGATCGCCTTGTTGGCGGCGGCACAGCGTGCCTCGATGTCGCCAGCCGCGACCGCGTCGATGGCGGCGGCGAGGCTCTTCTCGGCTTCGTCGAACAGCATGACGACGAGCCGGCTGGGCGAGGCGTCGAGCAGGTGCTCGATGGTGGCGAGGTCGATGGTGGCGGTCATCCCGTCCTCCAATCGTCTACTGGAACAGCCGCAAGAGGTTTTGCGGCATCTGGTTCGCCTGGGCGAGCATGGCGACGCCCGCCTGCAGCAGGATTTGCTTCGAGGTGAAGTTCGAGAACTCACTCGCTACGTCGAGGTCCATAAGGGTCGAACGCGCGGCTTCGGTGTTTTCGGTCGCGATCGAGATGTTCGACGCGGCGAAGTCGAGCCGGTTCTGCAACGCGCCCACGGTGGCGCGCGCGGTGTTGAGCTGGTTGACCGCAAGGTCGATGTTGTCCGAAGCGGTGTTGGCGCCCCCGACCGTGTTGATCTGGTCGGAGGACAGGCCAAGCGACGCGAGGGTGACGCTGCCGAGCGAGATGGTGATGTCGTCGCTGGCGTTGGTGCCGGGCCCGACCTTGAACATGAAGCTGGTCGTCGAGTTGCCCTGCAGCGTGATCGCGGTCGACGCAATCGTGCCGGCCGAGTTGGTCTTGAAGTTGGCGCCGAGGTTGAGGTCCATCTCGGCGTCGGATCCGGCTGCCGTCAGCTTCACGGTCACCGGCGCGGTCAGGACGCCGCCTGAGCTCGCGCCCGGGGCCAACGTGCCGTTCCAGTTGGTGGTGCCGTCGGTCAAGGTGAAGTTGTTCGACCCGTCATACGCGATCGAGTACGCGCCCGACGTGGTATTGCCGCCGAGGTCGAAATTCTTCACCGTGATGCTGGACACGAAGTCGCCGGTCTGCAGGCCGGCCGGCGCGCTTTGCACCGTCTGGCCACCGGCGACGAGCTGCGTGCCGCTGAACGAGGTGTTCTGCGCAATCCGGTCGACTTCGTCCTGGAGTTGCGTGAACTCGGTGTTGAGGTTCGTGCGGTCGGTGTCCGACAGTTGTCCGGAGGCAGCCTGCACCGACAGGCTCTTCATGCGGCTCAAGATATCGAACACCTTGGACATGGCGCCGTCGGCGATCTGAAGCATCGAGCTCGCCTGGCTGGCGTTGACCGACGCCTGGCGCAAGGCCGAGACCTCGATCGCCAGGCGCGACCCGACCGCGAGCGCCGCGGCGTCGTCCTTGGCGGACAGGACGCGCGTGCCCGCCGAGAGCTTGGCGAGCAAGTCGGTCGCCTGCATGTCGGAGGTCATCAGGTTCCGGTGGGCGACGTTCGCCGCGTAGTTGGAAATGACGTTCAACGTCATGAGCGGTTTCTCCTGCGATTCTCTGGGCCGCGGTCTGATCGCGCGAGGGCGGTCCAGTTTCGGTCGCAAGACGCATCGCAAGAATCGGGCCAAACCTGCCCGATCTCGTAAGTACCTGAATCGACGGGATGTTTCGGCTACACGCACAAGCTGCAGCGGGCGCGCGGCGGCAAATCCGTCATCGGCGACCGGGAAGTTCGTGCCGGGCGGGCCGATTTTGCCGGGGGCGGGATCGCGGGGGCCGCGGCGCGACGGAAGCGGCGGGGGCTCAGGCGGAGATGGACAGGCCGGCGGGAAGGGCCGCGTCGGGGCCGGCGCCGCTCGGACGCGCGGGCGCGCCGGCCTGGCGGGCGAGAGAGACCCAGGATTCGCACAGCGGCTCGAGGAGCGCGATCACCTCGCGCGCCGGCGCGGGGTCGTTGCGCACGTCGATGAAGGTCAGCCGTCCCAGCATGTAGTGGTAAAGCTGGCCCAGGTTGGCGGCGATCTCGCCGCCGCGCTCGACATCGAGGGTGGTGTAGAGGTGGGTGATGATGTCGCCCGCCTGCTTGTTGGCGTTGAACCGCGCCTCGATGTCGCCGGCCTCGATGGCGCGCACGGCGGATTTCAGCGCGAAGATCGCCCGCTCGTACAACATGGCGACGAGCTGGGCGGGCGTCGCGGTCATGATCCGCTGGGTCTGGTACGACTGTGGCGAGGGCGACACAGGTGTTACTCCGCGACGGGGATGGGCAGGGACGGCACTCTCAACCGTGCGAGCCGGACGAGCCGCCATAAAGCGAGTTGGTCGCCGCTGTCAGGCTTTGCATCACGGTCTGCGCGCTCGCCAGCGCGGTCTCCATGCGGGTGAACTTCTCGGTAAGCGTCTGCTTCTCGATGTCGAGACGGTTCTCCATCTCGGTGATGCGCTGGTTGGCCACGTCGTTCTGGCCGTTGAGGATGCCGATCTCCGAATTGATGATCCCGTTCGAGGACAGAAGTTTGTCGGTGGTGAAGTTGAGCATGGCGGCGAGCCCGACCGTGTAGTCGACGGTCGCGCCGGAAAGGTCGCCGTTGCCGGTATAGAGCACCTGCAGGCCATTGGCACCGGTCTGGTCGGTCGCGGTGACCACGTTGCCGCTGACTGTTGCGGAGCCGTCGTCCGCGCCGGTGGAAGAGCCGCCGAAGTTCGCCGAGTAGATTGTATCGCTCTTGTTGGTGACGTCGAGGGCGCTGATCAGGCCGCCCGTGTCGTTCTGGAATGTCAGCGTATCGTTGGTGTCCGAAGTGATGTCGATCGCGAGCCCGCTCGACGTGGCGACGACGTTCGCTGTGACGCCCGAGATGGCCGAGATGTTGCTCGCCAGCGTGTCCAGGCTGTCGGTCGAATTGTAGCTGACCGTGCCGAGCAGCGAGCCCGAGCCGTCATGTATTTCGAACGAGCCGTTCGAGACGCCCGAGAGGAAGTCGGACATGGGCGTCGAACCGTCCTGGGTCACCGAGGTCTCGCCCAAAAGGCCCGTGCCCACGTCCATGGTGAGGCTGCCGCTTCCCGCAGCGGTCGAGGCCAGCGAATCGAAGCTCACCGTGCCGACAAGCACGTCGTTCGTGCCGTCGTTGACGTAGACCCCGACGGAATGCGCCGCCCCGTCGCCCAGATTGGTGGCGGTGATGTCGGACGAGACCGTGCCGCCGTCGACGGCGAACTTGAGCCCCGCCGCGGTGTCGAAATGCACCTCGCCCGCGCCCGTGGAGGTGACGCCGAGGGTAAGCTTGCCGGTCGCTGCGTCGTACGCGCCGGCGGCAGCGAGCGCGTCGACGGTCGCCTTGTCGAGGCCCGAGGTGGCGAGGGTCGCGGCGCCGTTCGTGATGGCCGTGTTGGCGTCGAGGCCCGAGCTGTCGAGCGTCGCCGGCGCGATGTCGTTGCCGCGCTGGAAGCCGTCGTCGCCCGACAGCGTCGCGGTGGCGCCGAAGCTCGAGAACGAGATGTCGGCCGTCTGCCCGGCGCCCAGGTCGCTGCCCGACCCCGCGACGGCGTCGATCGCGGCGGTGACGCTGACCGTCTGGCTGGTGCCGGTGGTCAGGTCGGTGAGCGTGAGGTCCTCGCCGGTCGAATCGTAGCTGTAGCGGAACGCGTCGCCCGAGGCGACGGACGATCCGAAATCGATGTTGGAGATGCCGTTCGACGCGGGCGCGCCGGTGACGGCGTAGACTGGCGTGAAGGTCGTCGTCGGGGTGAACGTGTCGGAGTTGTAGCTCTTGGCGTAGGCGATGTTCAGCGCATAGCCGGTGTCGCTGTATGTCGTGTCGCCCGTGAAGCTCACAAGCGACAGGCGCGGGTCGGACGAGGAGAAGTTGAAAGTGAGGAGATTCTGCACGCCCTGGGGGTTGGTGGTGAGGGCGTTCCCCAAAGTCGTGGTGTCGACGGTCAGCGTATCCTTCAGCGTGGGATCGGTGACCGTCGTATTGTCGACGAAATTGACGCCGATCTGGGCTAGGGTAGAGGTTGACGCGTCGACGCCAGCCACGCCCGATCCGACGATGGTGCCCAGCATCGTTTGGACTTGCGAGAGCACGGTCGAACCGAACAACGGGCCAGAGTTCGCGGTGTCCTGCAGACCCGTATTGGGGTCGGTCGCGTCCTGCTTGTTGATGAACTGCCGGACCCCATTGTAGGCGGTCACGAAATTCTGGATGTCGGTCGTGAGCCCACTAAGGTCCTGCTCGACCGACAGGTTGATCGTCGTGCCTTCCTGGGCGTTGTACAGGCTGATATTGAGGCCGGGAATCAGGTCGGTGATCGTATTGGACGATCGGGTGACGACCTGGAGGTTGTCGACGCCGAGGTCTGCAAGAAGCCCGCTCGTATCGGTGGTCGAAACCGTGCTTCCGCTGCCGTCGATTACCAGCCTGTAGCCCGACGAGTCGCTCGCTATCGAGGCAACCGACGAGCCGAAGGCCGAATTGATGCTGTCGCGTAGCGTTTGCAGCGTGTCCGTCGAGGCATCGTAGCTGATGGTCTGGGTATTGCCGCCGATGGTCAGGTCGAAGCTGCCGGTCGAGGGCGCCGTGTTGAGATAGTGGGAAAGGGTCGTCGTCTGACTGATCAGCGAGTTCAATTCGTAGTGCGTTGGGTCTTTCAGCCCGTCGACCTTGAGCCGGGCGTCTTGCGCGACCTGCAGTTCGTTTGAGTAGGTCGCGCCCCCGTCGCTCGACAGGCCGAGGGCCGAAAGCGCCCCGCCGGTCTCGTTGGAAAGCGTGATGGTGTTCGCGGTACCGGATTTGTCGGAGGTCAGCACCAGCACGTTCTGGGTCGAGCTGACCGAAACGATGCTCGCCGTCACTCCGGTCGCGTTGGTCCCCTGGTCGGCCGCCTTGATACGGTCGCGAACCTCCTGCAGAGTGTCGGTGGCATAGACGTTGATCGTGGTCCCGTTGATGTCGAAGCTGCCGTCGGTCAGCCCGGCCAGGGTGCCGAGGTCGGTGGTTGCGCTCGAGAAGTTGGCCGACGAAATCTTTTCGGCTTTGGCCGTACTCAGGATTTCGATGGAGTGCTGCTCAGCGGTTGCAGAGTTGTCGGCGGTTACGCCCACCAGGGTCGAGGCGTCGGGCGGACTTTGCCCGTCGCTCCGCACGGTCGAAGCGAAGACCTGCTTGGTCGCGAAATCGTTGTTCTGGTTCTGGAAGCTGACCGCACCGTAGAGGTTGGCGAGCGACGATTGGAGGGTGTTCAGCAGCGTGTTCAGGTCGTTGTAGGCGCTGATTTTGTCTTGGTTGTTGGTGACGCTGGTCTGCAGCGTATCGACCGGCACGTGGTGCGCGGCGATGATCGTGTCGATGATCGACTGGTAGTCGATGCCGGACACCCCGCCCGCAAGCGATACCCGCCCGGTGGTGGGATCGACCGTCAGGTGGCTGAGGTTGATGCCACCCGTCGTGATGTTGCTCGTCGTCGTCGCCATGCGCAATGACCCGTCGGTTAACGCGATCCTGCCGGGAAAGGCTTAAGCCTTTATGTTCACCAGGGGCCCGAGGTCCTTCTTGAGCGCGGCCACCATCCGGACCATGCTCTCGGCCGGAATCTGGCGAATTTCCTCGTTCGTGCGCCGGTCGATAACGCGCCCGACGACAAGGCCGGACTCCTTGTCGACGTGAAGCTCGACCCGGGCGTCGAGGAACTCGAGCGTCGGCACGTGGTCGGCGCCGGACAGGGCAGGGGACGTGGCGTCGGGTGCCGCAGCGGTTGCAGCGGCGGAGGCGGGCCGATTGCGCTGCGCCGCCAGCTTGCCAGCCTCGATCGCGTGGGCGATGCGGGGCGGAAGACTAGGCAAACGCGCGACGGGGGCTATGTTTGCCAGGTCGGTCATGGTCGTTTCGCCGGTCTAACGTTTCTCCATCGGCGGTCCGGGGGGAGCCGAAGCTCCCCCCTTCGCCGATACCGCTACTGCAGCAGACGCAGGAGGCCCTGCGGCAGCTGGTTGGCCTGGGCCAGCATCGCGACGCCCGTCTGGATCAGGATCTGCTTCGAGGTCAGCGAGCTGATCTCGGAAGCGATGTCCAGGTCCATCAGGTTCGACCGTGCCGCCTCGGTATTTTCCGTGGCGATCGAGATGTTCGACGCCGCGAAGTCCAGCCGGTTCTGCAACGCGCCGACCGTGGCACGCGAGGTGTTGAGCTGGGTGACGGCCGAATCGATGTGATCGGACGCTGTCCCGGCAGAGGAGACCGTGCTGATCGCGTCGCCGGTCAGGCCCAGCGCATCCAGCGTCACGCTGCCGAGCGAGATCGTGATGTCGTCGCTCGAGTTCGTCCCGGCACCCACCTTGAAGGTGAAGCTGGTCGTCGAGTTGCCCTGCAGCGTGACCGCGACGGACGCGATGGTGCCGGCGGAGTTTGTCTTGAAGTTCGTGCCGAGGTTGATGTCCATCTCCGCGTCCGACCCCGCCGCCGTCAGCTTCACGGTCTGCGGAGAGGTCAGCACGCCGCCCGAGCTCGCACCCGGCGCCAGCACACCCACCCAGCTGGTGGTGCCGTCGGTCAAGGTGAACTTTCCCGATCCGTCATAGGCGACCGAGTAGGCAGCTGACGTGGTGTTGCCGCCGAGGTCGAAGTTCTTCACCGAGATGCTCGACACGAAGTCAGACGTCTGCAGGCCGGCCGGTGCGCTCTGCACCGTCTGGCCGCCGGCGACGAGTTGCGTGCCGCTGAACGTGGTGTTGGACGAGATCCGGTCGATTTCCTGCGAAAGCTGCTGGTACTCGGTGTCGAGGTTCGTGCGGTCGGTGTCGGACAGCTGTCCGGAACCGGCCTGCACCGCCAGGCTCTTCATTCGGCTCAGAATGTCGAAGACCTTGGACATGGCACCGTCCGCGATCTGGAGCATCGAGCTTGCCTGACCGGCGTTGACCGCGGCCTGCTTCAGGCCCGACACCTCGAGGGCGAGGCGCGAACCCACCGCCAGGGCCGCCGCGTCGTCCTTCGCGGACAGCACCCGGGTGCCGGCGGACAGCTTGGCCAAGGAGTTCGTGGCCGCCATGTCCGATGCCATGAGGTTGCGGTGCGCGACGTTCGCCGCGTAGTTGGAGATTACGTTGAGAGGCATAGTGTTCTCCTACGTGGATGATGGTGTCGGCGTCCTGCCGACCTGAAGCTTTCGCCCCGCACCGTGGGACGAGCCCATCGGTGCACCAAGGCACATGCAAGAACGGTGCCAACCTCGTGCCCTGCGGAAAACTGCGGCGCCCCGGCAGAAACGGCTTCGACCGACATGATCGGCTCGGCAGCTTTTGCCGACCGATGGGCAAAAGCTGCCGGCAAGAATTGCCCGGCTGGGCAAGATCTGCCGTGCGGGTGCCACTTAACTCTTTGGCAAGGATGACTTGCCACCATCGCAACAGCTGGAAAGATCGCAGGAGCGGACATGGCTTCGACGAGTAGAGCGGTGGGTGGAAACCGGCGGACGGCCGCGGCTTCCCATCCCATCGGCGTTTCGGGGATTGCCGATCTTCTAACCGACGGGCTTGCGGCGCACCGCGCCGGACGGCTCGACGACGCGGCGACGCTATACGACCAGGTCCTGAAGGCCGCGCCAACGAATGCCGACGCGCTGCACCTGCTCGGCGTGCTGCACCACCAGGCGAGGCGACCATGCGTCGGCGATCGAGCTGATCGGGCGCGCCATCGAGATCGACGACTTGCGCGCGATCTATCATGCCAACCTGGCGACGGCGCTGCAGAAGACCGGGCGGGTCGAGGAGGCGATAGCGGGCTATCGCCGCGCCCTCGATCTCGATCCGGTGAACGCGGAGGCAAACGCCAATCTTGGCCATCTTCTGAAGGATCTGAGCCGCAATGAAGAGGCGATCCGTTGCTATGAGTCGGCGCTGCACTTCGATCCGCGCATTCGCAGCGTCCATAAGCATTTGGCGACCTTGTATCTGGAGGCTGGCCGAACGGATCGCGCCGTCGAGCTGTACCGGGAGTTCCTCGATGCTTCGCCGGACGATGCCGAGGCCAACGCCAATTATGGCAGCGCCCTCGAGCAGGTCGACCGGCTTGACGAGGCGCTCGCCCATTACGAAAAGGCGCAGAGGCTCGCGCCCCGCTCGGTCGAGATTTGCAGCAACCTGGCCGGCATTCTGAAGCGGCTTAAGCGCTATGACGAGGCGCAGCACTATCTCGACCTTGCCAGAAGGCTGGCGCCGGACAATCCCCGGATCCTGCGGAACCAGAAGGCGCTGCTCCTCGAGCAGGAGAGATTCGCCGAGGCGATCCCGGTCCTGGAGCACCTGCTCGAGATCGAGCCAGGCACGGCAGGCCACTATCAGGATCTGGGCACCTGCTATGGCTCCACCGGCCGGTCGGAGGACGCGCTGCACGCCTTTCACAAGGCGGACGAACTCGAACCGAACAACGCCGTCCATCACGCCAATTTGGGCACCGCGCTTACCAACATGTCGCGCCATGCCGAAGCCGCCGAGATGTTTCGCGCGGCGATCAGGCTTGCCGAAACGGGGTCGGCTGCGCTCCATGCGAGCCTTTGCATGGCCCTGCAACGGTCGAATCGCGGTGACGAGGCCAACATAATGGCGCATGTCGCGATGGAGCTGCCCGGCTGGGAGCCCCGTCTTGTGCCGGCCGTCGCCTCGCCGTTCCGCGCGACTTGCGACTTCGACGGGCTTGCGGCGCTGGGCGACCAGATCGCAGCCTGCGAGAGTCACATCAAGCCGAAAAGCCTGATGGGGACCTTTCTCGACCTCCGGCCCTTGACCGAGGATCTGGAAACCGACCGGCGTCTCACCGCGCTGCACGTCAAATGGGGCGACGCGATGATCGCGCAGGCGGCGCAGAACCCGCTACCCGAGCGCAAGCCGCGATCCCGGGGCGGCAAGATCAGGCTCGGCTTCCTGTCGTCGGATCTGCGCAGCCATGTTGTCGCCAAGTTCGTCATGGCGCTGTTTGACCGCTACGACCGCGACCGATTCGACGTGTACGCCTACACGCAGTTCGACCTCTTGAGCGATCCATTGCAGCTCGACCTCAAGACCAAATCGACGTTTCGGTTCACGGCCCAGATGTCGGATCGCGAGGTCGCCGCGACGATCCGCAACGACGGCATCGACGTACTGTTCGAGCTCAATGCCGCCACGCAGCACAGCCAGCTCGCCGCGCTCGCCTGGCGGCCAGCGCCGGTCCAGGTGTCCTGGCTCGGCTATGGCGGGACGACGGGGCTGCGCACCGTCGACTACGCGCTGGTGGACAGGTTTGTGATGCCCACGGTCGCCGACCTGTGGGTGGAGAAGTTCCTGGTGATGAAGGGGGCCTGGGTCTGCTTCAGCGACTACCCCGATATCCCGATCCCTGCGGAGCTGCCGCTGGAGCGCAACGGCGTCGTGACGTTCGGCACGATGAACGCCTGCTATAAGCAGACCCCGGCGATGATCGCGCTTTGGGCCCGCATCATGCATGCCGTGCCCGATTCGCGCATGCTGTTCGTTCGGCCCGAAGTGGCGTCGATCACGACCCGCGCCAACATTGCGAAGGAGTTCGGAAAGCACGGCATCGCATCGGACCGCGTGATGTTCATCCCCAACACCTCCAGCCAGCACAACCATCTCGCCTACTACAACGAGATCGACATCTCGCTCGACACCTTCCCGGCCGTGGGCGGGACCACGAGTTGCGACACGATGTGGATGGGCGTGCCTATCGTCGGGCGACACGGACCGAACATGCACCAGCGCCTCAACCATGCATTGGTCAACCATTGCGGCCTCGGCGAGTTGTCCGTCGCGACGGCCGAGGAATATTTCGAGACGGCGTCACGGCTCGCCGGCGACGTGGCACGGCTCCGCGAGTTGCGCCACGGGCTGCGCGACCGGGTCAAGTCCTCGCCGATATACGACGCCGCCGGCTTCGCTCAGGACTTCCAGGACCGCGTGGCCGAGTTGGTGGAGCGGCACAAGCTCGGCTAGGCCACCCGTTTCAGGAAGGCGCCGGGCCAGTATGTCACGCGCTCGGTGATCATGCCCTCGTTGAAGGGGAATTCCGGCTCCTCGATGGCGAAGCGCGGATCGGCCGCGGCGAAGTCCCTGGCCGCCTCCGTCGGGTTGTTCCATCCCCACGATTCGTCGCTACGCGGCGCGCCGGCTAGCCGGCCCATGATCCCGTCGCAGGCGACGATGTAGGAGCCCTTCGTCACGATGTCGCCATAGGCGGCGAGCTCGGCGGCCACGTGCGCCCGGGTGTGGTTGGAATCGAGGATGACGAGCACGGTTTCGCCCGGCGCGATGGCGTCGCGCACGCGGGCGCAGATCGCAGGGTCGATCGACGAGCCCTCGACCATGGTGATCCAGGAGTAGAGCTCGTGTGCCTCGATGGCGGCGCGGTTGTGCGGGCGGATATCGACGTCGACGCCGATCACGCGGCCCTTGCCCATCGCCTTGCACAACCCGGCGTGGAAGATCAGCGAGCCGCCGTGTGCGATGCCGGTTTCGACGATCACGTCGGGCTTCACCCGGTAGATCACCTCCTGCAGGCGGAACATGTCGTCGGGAAGCTGGATGATCGGCCGGCCGAGCCAGGTGAAGCCGTAGACGTACTTGGTGTCCCAGCCGCAGCGCAGCCACGCGGCGCTGACGGCGGAAAACGCCTCGGGAGAGGCCATCGGGTGCTGCACCGTGCCGGTCTCGTCGGAGACGATCACCAGCGCGTTATGCTCGTCGATGGTAACGGTGCGGGACTTCTTCATGCGGCGGGCTCCAGTCTGGGGCGGCGCGCGGCGGCGACCAGGTCGGGCAGGCGGTCGAGCACGTCGGCGGGCCGCCAGGGCGCGTCGTCGCCGAACAGGGCGGCGAGGCGCGCGGTGCGGATCGGCGGAAAGGTGACCGTCGGCGCATCGGGCATGACGTCGACGGCGCAGCCGGTGAGGGTCGCGATGCGATCTGTGAGCGCCGCGTGCGTTGTGACCGTGCCCGCGGCGAGGTTGTAGAGCCGCTCGCGCCCGTGGAGCGCGATCCGCTCGATCGCGCGCGCCACATCCTCGACCGCGACGTAGTCCTTGGCCGAGTGCATCGCGGTGCGCAGGCGGATCGTTCCGTCTTCCACCGCCTCGCGCAATATGGCGGCAAGGAAGTCGGCGCGCGGCGGGCCGTGGTCCATCATCGGCTCGCCGTACACGTTGGAAAGCCGGGCGACCCGCACGGTCGCTCCAGACTGGGCGAGGCACAGCGCCTCGCCGGCGAGCTTGGTGGCGTTGTAGAGCGCGCCCGGCGCGGCGCTGTCGAGCGCGACAGGAGCGGCCTCGTCGCCTGACTCCGCGCCCTCGTAGACGCGGGTCGAGGACAAATAGAGGAACGAGGCGGGCCGGGTGCGGTGCAGCACTTCGGCAAGGTGCGTCACGTGGGCTGCGACGGTGTCGAACGGGCGTGTGCGGAAATCGGCGGTGACGCCCGCGCAGTAGATCACGTGGCCGGGCTCGGCGCCGGGCAGCTCGCCGCGTCCCGGCGCCGCCACGGCGTGGCCGCGCCCGGCGAGGTGGGCGATCATCTGGGCGCCGATGAAGCCGCGCGCGCCGATGACGGTGAAGCGCGCCATCATACGGCCTTCGCGCGCGCCGTGCGCGGGCGCACGACATGGGTTGGCTGCGCCTTGAGGAGCGAGCCGGACGGCACGTCCTGCGTCACGACAGAGCCCGATGCGATCCGGACGTGCGAGCCGATGGTGACGTAGGGCTCGACGGCGACCTGCATGCCGGTTTTCACCCGATCGCCGATGGTGACCGCGCCCGATGTGATGGTGCGCGGGCCGAAGGCGCAGTGGCTGCCGATGCGGCTGTGATGCTCGACGCAGCAATGGCTCGCGAAGAAGTTGTTGTCGCCGATCGCGACCGCGGTAGAGAAGAAGGCGTGCGCCATGATCAGGTTGCCCTCGCCCAGCGTGGTCGCGCCGCGCAGCTCGACGGTCGGATCGATCACGTTGGCGAAGCGGACGCCGCGCGCCTTCAGCCGCTGGAACACCTCGGCGCGCTCATCCACGTCCTGGGTGAACAGGATGATCGCGCCGTCGAACGCGCCGTCGGCCCATAGCGCGTCGATCAGGTCGAGCGCGCCCAGCACCGGCACGCCGCCGACCGTCTTGCCGTGTGTCTGGGGGTTAGAGTCGAGGATGCCCACGGCGCGCTGGTGATGCACGCGCGAGAGCACGTCGATTGTCATGGCGCCCGCGCCGGCGCCGCCGCCGAGCAGCAGCACGCGCTCCGGCCGGCCGGCGGGGAAGCGGTCCTCGTGCAGATCGCCCGTGCGGCGCGGGGGGGTGGGGAGGGCGGTGACGTTGGCAGCAGGCCTCGGTGCGGCGGCTGCCTTGATGTCGGCCTCGCCCACCGTGCGCCCGAGCTCGGCGGCGAGCTCGGCGATGTCGATGCCGGCGCGGCGCGCGAGGATCTCGGCTTTCTTGGTCCAGGGCTTCGCGGCTTCGGTCGCGGGTTTTGCCAGCAGCGCCGAGATGTCGACATCCGGTGCGTCGGCGATCGCGGCGAGCGGCGCGCCGACCGCGATTTCCGCGCCTTCGGCCGCGACGCGGACGAGATAGCCGTCGCACGGCGCCTCCACCTCGACGGTGGCCTTGGTCGTCTCCACGCTGCAGACCACGTCGCCGGCGCTCACTTTCGCGCGATCGGCGACGTGCCATTCGGTCAGCGTCACGCGGTCCTCGTTGGCGCCGAGGGCGGGGGCGGGAATGATCGTGTTCACAGCACCTCCAGGATCGCGCGCTCGACGTCGTCCGCCTGGACCAGCGCGGCGCGCTCGCCTGCCTCGGCGCAGGGGATGGCGCCGGCGCGCGCGGCGAGGCGACGGATCGGCACCTCGATCCGGCCGAGTAGCCGCTCGTACAAAAGCGCCGCGACCTCGGCGCCCCAGTTGAACCCCTCGGTGCCCTCCTCGGCGATCACGATGCGGCCGGTCTCGCCGGCGAACGACACCAGGGTGTCGACCGGCACGGGCTTGAGGCTCGACGGGAGAACGGCGGTCACCGCAATCTCTTCATCGCGCAGCCGCGCGAGCAGCGGCACGATCTCGCGCGACAGGCCGCCATAGGCGATGACGGTCACGTCGGCCGCGCCGTCGTGGTTGCGCAGAACCGCGGTGGGGTAGTGAGGAATTTCGTCGACATATTTGAGCGAAACGTTCGCGTCGCCGGCGAACAGCGCCATCGGATAGAGGAGCTTGTGTTCGACGAACAGCACCGGGTCGGTGCTTTCGGTAAGCGCATGGCCGAGCATCGCGCCCGGCGCATGGGCGTGCGAGGGCGCGACGACACGCAGCTCGGGTACGCCGAAAAACATCTTTTCCAGGCTCTGGCTGTGGGTCGCGCCATAGCCGCGCCCGCCGCCCATCGGCGTGCGGATGACGACCGGCGCGCGCGCCGTCTCACCGTAGAGGCCGGGGAACTTGGCGATGTGATTGACGATCTGGTCGGCGGCGAGGGTCAGGAAATCGCCGAACATGATCTCGACCGTCGGGCGCAACCCGCGCAGCGCGAGGCCGGCCGCGACGCCAGTGATCGCCCCCTCGCTGATCGGCGTCGCCAGCACGCGGTCGGGGAAGGCGGTCGAAAGCCCCTTGGTGACCTTGAACGCGCCGCCATAGGGGTCGAGCACGTCCTCTCCCAGGAGCATCACCCGCGGATCGCTGGCGAACGCGTCGTGCAGGCCGGATTGCAGGCTGGCGAGATAGGTGGTCATGCGGCGCCCGCCGTCAGCTCGGCGACGATGGCGGCGACATGCTCTTTCGCCGTTTCTTCCTCCGCGTCGCACCATTCGGCATCGAGACGCGCGCGGGCGCGGACGATGGGGCAGCGGCGGCGGGCGGCCGCGATCTCGGCCGGATCGCGGTCGTCGTCGCCCTTGGAGTGCGGCCCGAGCCGATAGGTGTCGCACACCAGCAGGCGTGGTCCGCCGCCATTGCGAATCTCGGCGATTAGGCGGCGCGCCGTCGCGTCGACCGCGAGCGCGTCGTTGCCGTCGACGCGCACGGACGCGATGCCCAGCGCGCGGCCGCGCAGCAGGAAATCGCCCGCGGCCTCGAGTGCGATGGGCGTCGACTGCGCGAGTCCGTTGGCCTCGATGGCGATCAGAAGCGGTAGATGCCAGAGCGACGCGAGGTTCATCGTCTCGTGCGTCGCCCCCTCGGCCATGGCGCCATCGCCGTGGAACACGACCGTCACCGCGCCCGTACCCTTGGCCTTCTCGGCGAGCGCGATGCCGGCCGCGACGGGCGACATGCCGCCCAGGATGCCGTTGGCATAGAAATTTTCGCGATGCAGGTGCTGGCTGCCGCCGACGCCGCCGCACACCCCGTCGGGCCGGCCCATGACCTCGGCGATCAGCCCGCGCGCGTCGTCGCAATAGGCCAGGTAATGGCCGTGGCCGCGATGGTTCGAGCATACGGCGTCGCGTGCGCAGTCGAGCGCGCCGACGATCCCGGCGGCGATCGCCTCCTGGCCGAGGCAGGTATGCACGGTCCCGCGCAGCTTCCCGGCGGCGAAGAGGTCGAGGAGCGTGGTCTCGACCGCGCGGATCAGGACCATCGTGCGGAACAGCTTTTCGAGGCGCTCGATTTCGGCGTCGGGCGCGAACTCGACGATACTCGCGGCCGTGGTCGCCATCACGCACCCACCAGGAGCTCGGCGAACGCCGGCAGGGCGCGGTCGCGGTCGGAGATCGCCGTCGGCATCCGGGGCCAGGCGATGGCGAGGTCGGGGTCGTCCCAGCGCACGCCGCGCGCGAAGTCGGGCGCGTAGTCGACGGAGAGCTGGTAGTGAACCTTGGTGTCGTCGGCGAGGGTCTGGAAGCCGTGCGCGCAGCCTTCGGGGATATAGATCTGCGTCCCGTCCGCCTCGGAAATCTCGGCGCTTACCCATCGGCCGTGGGTGGGCGAGGCGCGCCGCAGATCGACCACCACGTCGAAGGCGCGGCCGCGCGGGCAGCTCACCAGCTTCGCCTCGGCGTGGGGCGGCGCCTGGAAGTGCAGCCCGCGCAGCGTGCCCGCCCGCCGGTTGGCGGATAGCGCCGTGACCACGAAAGAGGCGCAGAGCCCGCGCCCCTCGAACTCCCACAGGTTGAACGTCTGGGCGAAGCTGCCGCGCGCGTCCTCGTGCGGCTCGGGCCGCACCAGCCACACGCCGACGAGCGCGGTCGGCTCGAACCTCACGGCAGCACCTTGAGCTCGGGAATGGCGACGACGAAGCGCCCGCCCCAGTCGCGCACGCGGGCCATCGACCGGGTGATCTCCGAAGTCAGGTTCCACGGCAGGATCAGCACGTAGTCGGGCCGTGTCTCCGCCAGCCGTACCGGCGCGCAAATGGGGATATGCGTGCCAGGGAGATAGAGCCCCTGCTTGTGCGGGTTGGCGTCGACCACGTAGTCGATCAGCTCGTGCCCCACGCCCGAGGTGACCAGCAGCGTATTGCCTTTGGCCGCCGCGCCGTAGGCCGCGACCGACTTGCCGTCCTCCCGGGCCTGCACCAGGAAACCCACAAGCCGCCGCTTGATCGCTGCGACGCGAGCGTTGAAGCCTTGATATACCTCGATCCGGTCGAGGCCGGCCGCGCGTTCGGCGGCGCGCAATCGTGCGACGCCAGCGGCGGGCGGCGGCGCACCGTCGGCGTGGGCGGCGTAGAGGCGGAGGCTTCCGCCGTGCGTCGGCAGCGTGTCGACGTCGTACAGGCGCAGCCCATGGCCGGCGAAGATGCGCTCGGCGGTCAGGAACGAGAAATACGAGAAGTGCTCGTGATAGATCGTGTCGAACTGGCCGTGCTCGATCAGCCGCATCAGATGCGGGAACTCGACCGTGACTGTGCCGCCGGGCGCGAGCACGATGGCGAGCGCGGCGACGAAGTCGTTGAGGTTCGGCACGTGCGCCAGAACGTTGTTGGCGACGACGAGGTCGGCGCGGCCGAACGCGCGCACCAGCGCGCGGGCGGTGGCGCGGCCGAAGAAGCGCACCAGCGTCGGCACGCCCACCTCCTCGGCACGGCGGGCGACGTTGGCGGCGGGCTCGACGCCCTGCACCAGGATGCCGCGCCGCACGAAATGTTGCAGAAGGTAGCCGTCGTTCGACGCGACCTCGATGACCCGGCTGGTCGGACCCAGGCGGAACCGCTCCTCCGCCATCGCGGCATACGCCTCCGCATGGGCGAGCCAGGTCTCGGAGTAAGACGAGAAATAGGCATAGTCGCCGAAGAGTTGCTCGGGCGTCGCGAACTCCTCGAGCTGCACCAGGTGGCATGACTCGCACACATAGGCGTGCAGCGGGTAGTACACCTCCGGCCGGCTCAAATCCGCCTCGCGCAGATAGGCGTTGGCGGGCGGCGTCGCGCCCAGATCGCAGAACGAGCGGGTCAGCGCCGTGCCGCAGAACCGGCAGGTCGCGGTGCGCAAATTCGGACGGGGCCGGGCCGCCAGTGCGGTCGCCCCGTCCCGGATCAGGCCGACATCCGGCATTCGCGCCATACCATCCAGGGCGCCCCGCCGCCCTGCCACATGTCGTTGAGAAGCTGCATCTCGCGATAGGTGTCCATCGACTGCCAGAAGCCGTAATGCTGGTAGACGGCAAGCTCGCCCTTGGCGGCGAGAGCCGCGAGCACCGCCTCCTCGAGCGCCACGTTCTCGCCGGGGCGGACGAGATCGAAGGCGCGGCGATCGAACACGAAGAACCCGCCATTGATCCAGCCTTCCGCCACCTGCGGCTTCTCGCGGAACTGCCGGACGAGGCCCTGGGCGATCGAGAGCTCGCCGAAACGCGAGGACGGGCGCACCGCGGTGACGGTGGCGAGCTTGCCCGAGGCGACATGGTGGGCGAGAAGCCGGTCGAGGTCGATGTCAGCGAGCCCGTCGCCGTAGGTGGCGAAGAAAAGGTCGCCCTTTGCGTAGCCGATCGCCTGGCGCAGTCGCGTGCCGGTCAAGGACTCGCGCCCGGTCTCGGCCAGCGTCACGCGCCAGTCCTCCTCGCAGCGCGGCGCCAGCGTCTCGACCGCGCCGGTTGCGAGGTCGATGGCGAAATCGGTGTTGCGCAGCGGGTAGTTCAGGAAATAGTCGCGGATGACCTCACCCTTGTAGCCGAGGCACAGCACGAAGTCGCGCGCGCCGAAATGGCGGTAATGCTTCATGATATGCCAGAGGATCGGCCGGCCGCCGATCTCGACCATCGGCTTCGGCTTGAACTCGGTCTCCTCGCGCAGCCGGGTGCCCAGCCCGCCGCACAGGATCAGGACTGACAAATCCTTGACGGCGGTCATCGCGCGCCTCTCCCCGCGGCCCGAGATCGTGCCGGCCGCGCGCGCGGCGGGACGGGGCCTTGCCGCATGGTTGGTCATGCTGGTTAAGCCTTGCTTAAAGCAGCGAGGTCCTGGCGCACCGGGTAGGCCTGGTTGGCCAGCACGTGCTGCCACGCCTTGCGGTTCTTGACGTCGACCATCACCGGCGCGCGGAGGTTGACGGAGACGCTGGTCTCGTCGCCGGTGCGGCGCACGGAGACGATCAGGAGCACCGCGCCCTCCGCCTCCGCGATGCCCAGCGCCTGGAACGCCTCGGTCAGGTCCTCGCCGGCGATCGCGCCCGCCGTTTTCTCGTAGGGCAGCACGATGAACGACAGCGACGCATCCTCCAGGCTTTGCAGTACGCGCAAGCCGCCGTAGCGCTCCTCGGGCAGCGCGGCCAGCGCGAAGTCGCGCAAATTGGCGAAGCCCAGCAGCCCGCGCGGCATGCGGATGGTCGAATCGGGATCGATCTCCATCTCGCCGAAACGCGTGGCCAGCGCGATCGGCGGGCGCGGCGGCGCGGCGCCGGCAGTCGGCTCGGCCGCCTCGGTCTCGGCGCGTACGGCACTGGTCTGACTCATGGTGCGTCTCCCTGGCGGATGGCGGCGCTTCGCCCGCGGGCTCAGCGCAGGTAGTTCATCAGGTTCAGTTGCGACAGCGTGTTGATGGTCATGTACGAGGCTTGCAGCCCCGTGGAATCGTTCTGGACCTTCGTCAGCGCCTCGGTCACGTCGACGTTCTCGATGTCGCCGATCGACTTCTGGGTGTAGGTCGTGAAGTCGGTGTGCATCTGGTCGATGCTGTCGAGCGTCGACTGGGCGGAGCCGATGCGGGTGCGGATGTTGGGGATGTCCTGCTCCGCCTGGTCGATCGCGTCGAGCGCGTCCTGCAACGCCGCGCGATCGCCGGGGGCCGCCTTGCGGGCGATGTCGAGCCCGCGGATCAGCTCCTCGAACCCGGACTCGCCTGCCGTCACGCCGTAGGTGACGCTGAGCGAGTCCGACGCCTGCACGGCGAGCTGGGTGGAATCCCCCTGGTAGTACGCCGATGCGTCGCCCGCGCTCGAAGGGACCGTGTAGCTGGGCGGAAGCTGGGTGACATCGACCGGCTGGGTGTCGGTGCGCCCGCCGGAGAAGAGATACCGCCCGTCGAACTGGGTGTTGAGCAGCCCGGCCACCTCGTCGAGCATGCTCGACGCCTGGCCGCTGAGGTTCACGTCCTGGCTGGTGGTCGAGCCATTGAGCGCGTTGACCAGCAGCGTCTTGATGCTGCCGACCGTGTTGTAAACCTGCGAGACGCTCAATTCCATCGTGGTCAGCCGGTCGGACACCAGCTTGTTGTTGGCGAGGTACTGGTTGACGCGGCCGAATTCGGCGTTCATCGAGACGAGCCGGTTGGCGCTGCCCGCGATGCCGGCGTAGTCCTGCGACTGATACCCGCTGGAGACCTGGATCCGCTCGTCGGCGATCCGGTTGGTGGTCTGCGCCAGGTAGTAGAACTGCGCGTTGTACTGCGACAGGTTGGAGACGCCGGCCATGGCTTACGTCCGGATGTTCATCAGGATGTCGTAGAGCTGCGAGGTGGTGGTGATGACCCGCGCCGACGCGGCGTAGGCGTTTTGCAGCAGGATCATATTGCCCATCTGGTCGTCCAGATTGACGCCGCTGTCGGCGGTCGCCCTGTTCGAGAGCGCCTGATAGAGCCCGTTCCGGTAGTCCATCTGGTCCGAAGCGTTCTTCGCCTGGGTCGCGTTCAGGGCGAGGATCGCGCCGCCGTAATCGGCGAGCGTGCGGCTGCCGGCGGCGAGCTGGCCGGTCGCGGCGAACGAGAATCGCTGGTTGAACGTGTTGGCGATGGCCTGGGCTGTCGAGTTGTCGCCGGGCGTCACGGCCGGATCGCCGACAGCGAGCGTCGCGTCCGACAGGGTGGCCGAGGCGACGCGGCCGGGGTCGGCCACGATGTCGCTCCGCACCGCCACGTTCCGCGCCGCCTCGGCCGGGCGCGTCTTGAGGTCGAGCGTTGTGGTGAGGCTGCCGGTGTCGGAGAGGAAGAAATTGTCGCCATCGGAATCGGTGATCTGCAGGCGGAAGCCGCTGCCGTCGGTGGCGACGCGGGCGCTAACGTTCGCCGCGCCAAGGGTCGCGTCCATGTTGATGGCATCGGCGACGGACTGCAGGCTGTCGCCGGCGGTATAGGCGAGTGCGACCGGCGCGAATCCGTTGCCGCTTACGGTGAGTGTGCCGGCGAGGCCGAGCGCCGACGTCTTGGACGCCTGCTGCGCCGAGCCGTACGACGCATAGCTCTTGTCGGTCGCGAAGAAGTCGTTGAGTCCCAGGAAGGTGCCCAGCCCCTCCGTGGTGCCACCGTCGGCGACCTGGCTCGTCATCTCGTTGATGGCGATGCGCTGGGTGCCGCTCGGCGGCTGGAGTACGAGGTTGCCGTTCGCGTTCAGCGAGGCGGCCGTCATGCCGAGGCCGGTGTTGATCGCGCTAATCAGCCCGGAAACCGTCATGGCTGGGGTGAGGGTCACGTCAGTAGTGGCGACCGTGAGGCCCGAGTTGTCGGTGATGGTGAACCGCGCCGTGCCCGAAAGGCCAGGCACATCGGTGCCCGCGAAGGTGCGCGTGCTTGTGAGCGACGCGGCGCCGGGAAAGGCGGTGCCCTGGTTGTGCACGGCGTTGATGCGGTCGGCGAGGGCCGTTGCCAGCTCGTCGAACTGGGAGGCGAGGTTGGGGAGCGTCGTGTCGCGCATCTGGATCAGGCCGCCCAGATTGCCGTTGCTCAGGTCGCCGGTGATGTCGGCGCCGTCGAGCGTGATCGGGCCCACCGTGCCGTCGGCCCAGGCGAGCGACTCGCTCATCTGCGAGGTGGGCGAGTGCGACAGATGGTGCGCCGTTGCGTCGACCAGGACCTGCCCGCCCGGCGCGTAGATCACCGTCTCCCCCGTATCGCGGGTGAAGTAGCTGATGTTCATCTGCTGGCTCAGCTTGCCGATGGCCTGGTCTCGCTGGTCTTCGAGGTCGCCGGTCGGCTGGCCCTGGGCCATTTCCCGCGCGATGCGCAGGTTGAGGGCCTGGATGGCGTCGAGCTGGGTGTTGATGTCGTCGACCGCGGTCGCGATGTCGCTGTCGGCCTGCTGACGCAGATCCTGCACCTGGCCGGCCAAGCTGTTGAGCTGATTGGCGACGAAGCGCGCCTGGGTGACTAGGTCGATCTGCTGCGTGGCGTCCTCGGGCGCCGTGGCGAGCGCCTGGAAGGCGTTGCCCAGCGCGCCGACCTGCGCGCCGATCGCCGAGTCCGACCCCGGCGTGCCGAACAGGTTCTGCAGGTTGTTGTAGAAATCGTTCAGCGTCTGGCTGGCGCCGAGCCCCGCCGCCTGGGTGCGCAGGTCGCGCTGCAGGTAGACGTCGACGCTGCGCGTGATGGACGAGATGTCGACGCCCGCCCCGACGCCGCCAAGCACCAAGGCCTCCTGAGTGCCCGTCTTACGGGTATAGCCCGGCGTGTTGACGTTGGAGACGTTCTGTGACGTGACGCCGAGCAGCCGCTGGTTCGTCTGCAGCCCGCTCAGCGCGTCGAGAAGCGCGACGTTAAGGCTAGCCATTGGCGTCCCGCCCGCTCCGGTTCCCGGTCCTACAGCCGCGTGTCGACGCTGAGCGAGACCGGCACGGTACGACCGGTGGCGGCGCGCGCGCGGGCGCCGGTGCGGGAATAGCCCGCGGTGCGCTCGCGCTCGGCGGCGACGGCGTCGACGATGGCCTTGAGCAGCCGCTCATTGGCCGCACGCGCGGCGTCGAGCGCGCGGGCATTCTCGGCGACGACCGCGTTGAGCCGCATCGCGACCCGCATCAGCTCGTCCTTGAGGGGTGAGGCGAGTGCGGCAAGCAGGACCGGCTCGTCGCGCAGCGCGGCGAGATGGGTCTCGTAGGCCGCCGAGAGGGCGTCCTTCTCGGCCTGCAGGGGTGCAACGTCGCCGGGGCGCATGTCGCGCAATATGGCGATCTCGCGCTCCATCAGCTCGATCAGCCGCGATCCGACGCCGATCAGCGCCTCGATCCGGGGGTGCACCTCCGTCGTCATTTGGCCTCCTGGGCGCGAAGGATTTCCTGCTTCACCGTGTCGGCGATGCCGAGCCCGCCGGACTTGGCGATGACCTTGCCGTATTCCTGCAACAGGAAGGACCGCCAGACCTCCTCGGCGTGGCCGCCGCCGAACGGGCCGTCGGTGTCGAGCCCGGCGAACATCGGCTCCATCATCTGCGACAGGAAGTTGGCGGCGAAATCCTGGGCCGCCTCGGCCGCTTGCGCCTCCTTGCGGGCGCGCGCGGCGTCAGCGGCGGTCAGCGCGTGCATGACCGGCGCGGCGGACGCGGGCAGGGCAAGCGATCCGGCCATCACAGCACCTCGATCTCGGCCTGGAGCGCCCCGGCCGCCTTGATGGATTGCAGGATGGTGATCAGATCGCGCGGTCCGACGCCCAGCGCGTTCAGCCCGTTGACCAGTTCCTGCAAGCTGATGCCGGACGGCACGACCGCCAGGCGCTTGCCCTTGTCCTCATCGACCTGAATGTTTGTGCGCGGCACGGTAGTGGTTGTGCCGCCCTGGGAAAACGGCGTCGGTTGAGAGACTTGCGGCGTTTCAGTGATACGGACAGTGAGGTTCCCCTGGGCGATGGCGACGGTCGAGATGCGTACGTTCTCGCCCATCACAATCACGCCCGAATTCTCGTCGATCACCACCCGGGCGATCTGGTCGGGGTCAACGCGGAGCTGCTCGATGTCGGTGAGCAGCGCGATAATTCCCCCGGCATAGCTGGCCGGTACGTTGACGGTCACCGTGCCGGGATCGGAGGGGGCGGCGGTCGCCCGCCCGACGAAGCGGTTGATCACCTGGGCGATGCGCCGTGCCGTGGTGAAGTCCGGATTGCGCAGCGCGAGCCGGACGCTGTGCATATTGGCGAGGCGGAAGTTCAGCTCGCGCTCGACGATCGCGCCGTCGGCGATCCGCCCGTTGGTCGGCACGCCCTTGGTGACCGACGCCGCCGCACCCTGGGCCGAATATCCCGAGACGGCGACCTGACCCTGGGCGACGGCATAAACCTCGCCGTCGGCGCCCACGAGCGGTGTCACCAGAAGCGTTCCGCCGAGAAGGCTCTTCGCGTCTCCGAGCGCGGAGACGGCGATGTCGATGCGCGTGCCCTGACGGGCGAAGGGCGGCAGGGTGGCGGTCACCATGACCGCGGCCGTGTTCTCGGTCTTCAAGGTCGAGATCGCGTCGCGGGTGTTGACGCCCAGCCGCTCCAGCATGCCGACGAGGCTCTGCTTGGTGAAGGCCGCGTTATTCAGCGTGTCGCCGGTGCCGTTGAGGCCCACGACCAGCCCATATCCCACCAGCATGTTCTCGCGCACACCCTCGAAGTCGGCGATGTCCTTGATCCGCGAGCTGGCGAGGGCGGGGCTGGCGAGGGCGAGCGCCACGGCGAGAGCGGTAAGCGCCATCGTCAGGGCGGTGAGCGCCGGCTGTGCCGCGTTCCCCCGCCGCCCCGTGCTTTGCCACGCCCAACACCCGTGTACGCCCATGACCGGTCCCTGCCGAATGGTCCTGATCGATCGCTTGCGAAAACCGTGCCAACCGGCGGAGCACGACAAAAACTTCCAATTAATCAATGTATTGAGATATTTTTCTGAACTATGAATGGAGGTTTGAAGCGGCAAATCGTGCCCCGTGGGCCGGTAGGATTTGCCGCGCGGCGGGCCCCGCGACGCCGCTTCCGGCCCAATTATTCGCGGACGGTCGGGGCTCATTAACCTGTAGTTAGGCACCTTTTTCGTAGCCTCGCCGGCGAGTTCCGCCAGGCGCGAAGGGGGCCGGTCGACTTGAACGCGAAGCCGCTTCGCGCTTTGACCATTTCCGGCGGCTATCTGCTCCTCTGGGCAGGGCTGGGCGGCCTCGGCGCGGCGTTCGAGCCGTCCCTCTGGGTAAGCCCGTGGTATCCCGGCCATGCCCTCAGCCTGGCGCTGGTCGCGGTGTTCGGCCCGCGCTATATGCCGCTGCTGTTCCTCGCCCGGCTGTTGGCTGGCCTCACGATCATGTCCGAGCCGCCGCTCTCGACGGTCGCGGCGGGGATCGCGATCATGGCGAGCTACGGCCTCGCCGGATGGTTTCTCCATGTGCGGCGCACCGACCTGCGGCTCGGCACGATGCGCGCTGCCGTCGAGTTCCTGGGCGCCGAACTCGCGGCCTCGCTCGTCCTTCCGGCAATTCTCGGCCCCGTCATGGTAGCGACGGGTGCGATCGCGCCGGCCGACATCTGGCCGCGGATGATTGCCTGCGCGATCGGCGACAGCCTCGCGACGTTCGGGCTGGGGCCCCTGGTGCTGCGCGGCGCGGTGCGCGGTGCGCGGCTGCTCGATGGCGCGGGCCCCGACACGCGGGACGTGCGGGACGAGCGCCACGGGCTGATGGCCATCGTGGTGTTGGCGACGCTGGCCGCTATCGCCGCCAGCGCCGAGCGCTGGAACTCCTTCGGCAGCGCGCCGGTCTACCTGGTGGCGATCCCGGCGATCTGGGCGGCCTTCGTATTCGGATCGGCGGGGGCGGCCGCGGTCGTCGCCGCGGTCAATCTGGGCGTCCCCTTCGCCCAGCAGCTTGCCGGCGGCACCCTTGCCGTGCAGGACACCCAGCTTCTCCTGGGCGTCGTCAGCGTCATGAGCATCCTGCTCGGGGCGGCGATCACCGAGCTCCGCCACCATGCGGTCGAACTCGCGACCCAGCGCGCCGCGCTGGAGGCGAGCGCGGCCGCCACCCAGCGCCTCTACGAGGTCCAGTCGACCTTGTCGCTCGCGGAGGCGATCGCCGGCATCGGCTGCTACCGGTCGGACCGCCGCACGGGCGAGGTGTGGTGGTCGGACGAGTTGTACCGAATACTCGGCCGCGATCCGGCGACCTTCAAGCCGGGCGGCGAGTTCTTCATCCAGATCACCCATCCGGACGACCGGCCCGTCCTGCGCGAGGTGGTGGATCGGATCAAAAGCGGTGTCCAGCCACCCGGGCCGATCCTGACCACGCTGCGGGTGATCCGCGGCGACGGCGCGCTGCGCCACGTGCGCATCGCGCGCGAGGTGGTGTACGGCGCGGACGACAAAATCAGCCACGTCACCGGCATCGTCGAAGACGTTACGCGCGACGTTGAAACGCGAGACGCGCTGGCGGAGAGCGAGGCGCGGCTCGGCGCGGTTGCGGCCAATGTGCCGGGCATGGTGTTCCGCTATGTCCAGCGCCCCGACGGAGTTGGCGCCTTCACCTATGTCAGCGACGGGGTCCGTCGGCTGCTCGGGCTCGAGCCGGCCGACGTCGTGCGCCGGGCCGACCTGATCTTCGACCGGGTCCATCCCGACGATCATGCGGCGCTGGACGGCGCGATGCGCGAATCGGCCCGCGCCGTGTCGCCATGCGAACTCGTGGTCCGCTTCACCGGTGCGGAGCGCGACGTCTGGGTGCACGGCGCGGCGCAGACGCGGCGCCAACCCGATGGCACCATCTTATGGGACGGCGTCCTCCTCGACGTAACCGCGGAAAAGGACGCCGAGCGCGAGCTTGGCCGGAACGAGGAGCGTTTCCGCTTTTTGACTGCCCTGGCACCGATGGCGCTGGCGGTGATTGGGCGTGACGACGGTCGGGTACGCTACGCCAACCGGGCGTGCGAGCACATGTTCGGCTATTCCGTCGGCCGCATGGAGGGGCTCCGCGTAACGCGATTGATGGCCGATCCGGCTGCGGCGCGGACCGTCGGCCGCGAGCTCCGCTCGGGCGATGCGGTCATGCAGCGCGAGATCGCGCTCCGCCGCCAGGACGGCGACCGCTTCACGGGACTGTTCTCGCTGATGCGTGGCGGTCTCCGCGACGACGACGAGATCGTCGCCTGCGGCCTCGACGTGAGCGAGCTGAATGACGCCCAGAGCCGGCTCGAGCGCCAGAGCCGCGTCCTCGAGGAGCGCGTGCGCGAGCTGCACTGCCGCTACGTGATGTCGCGCCTGACGCACGATGGCGCGCGCGGCGTCGACGCGATCTGCCGCGATCTGGTCGACCTGCTGCGCCAGGGCTGGCCGCAGGGCGACCGCCTGTGGGTGCGCGTCACGCTGCGCGGCGATACCTACGTTTCGGGCGTACCATACGGCGAAGCGCTCGACCGCGCTTCCGTCCGTGCCGGGCACGAGACCGTGGGCGAGGTCGAGCTCGGGGCGTGCGACAGCGGCATCGCCCTGGCGCCTTGCGAGGGCGAGGAGCAGGATCTCCTCGGCAGCGCCGCCCGCCAGATCGGCCACATGATCTTCGAGCGCGAGGCGTCGGCGCGGCTTGCGCTGGCCCAGCGGCTCGAGAGCATCGGCCAACTGTCCGGCGGTATCGCCCACGATTTCAACAATCTGCTGACCGTGATCTTCGGCAACCTGGAGCTCGCCGAGGACCGCGCGAAGGACGACGTGAGCCTCAAGAAGTGCCTGGCCAACGCCCAGGACGCCGCGCGCCGCGCCGCGGAGCTGACCGGCCAGCTTCTCGCCTTCTCGCGCCGACAGGCGCTCACTCCCGAGCCGCTCGACCTCAACGCGCTGATCGCGCGCATCTGTGAGCCGTTCCGTCGCTCGCTGGGCGAGGGCATCGACGTCGCGACCGAGCTCGCCGCCGCGCCGGCTCGGGTGCGCGTCGACCGTGTGCAGATGGAGGCGACGATCCTCCATCTAGCGGTCAACGCGCGCGACGCCATGGCCGGCGGCGGCCGGGTGACCTTCGCCACGCGTGAGGTCGAGCTCGGTCCGGAAGACCTGGTCGGCCGGGACGAAGGCGTGCGGGCCGGCCGCTACGTCGAGCTGACCATCGCAGACACTGGCGGTGGCATCCCGCCCGAAGTGCTCGGCCGCGTGTTCGACCCCTTCTTCACCACCAAGGAGGTGGGGCAGGGCACCGGTCTCGGCCTCAGCGCCGTGTTCGGCTTCGTCAAGCAGTCCGGCGGGTTCCTCACGGTGGCAAGCGAGCCGGGCCACGGCACCACGTTCCGCATTTTCCTGCCCGCCGCGGAGGCCGACGATACCACCGCGCCGGTGGCGTCAGGGCCGGCCGACGACGAATCCACCCGCGACGATTCTCTGCATCCTGGTCGTCGAGGACGAGCCACAGGTACTCGACTATGTGGCACGCTGTCTGCGCCTCACCGGCTACCGCACGCTCACCGCGCCGAATGGACGCGAGGCGCTGGCGTTGCTCGAGTTGGGCTTCGTGCCCGACTTGCTGCTGACCGACGTTGGACTGCCCGGCGATTTGAACGGGCCGGCCCTCGCCCGCGCGGCGCGCGAGCGCGACCCCGGACTCAAGGTCCTGTTCGCCTCTGGCTATGCCTACGACACGCTGGTGGCGAGCGGCGCGATCGGCGCGGGAGTGCCGCTGATCCTGAAGCCGTTCGTGCGCCACGACCTTCTCGCGCGGGTGCGGGCTGCGCTGGCGGACGACCCGCCGCCGCGGCCGGACGTTCTTGCGGCGGCCGCGCCCGCCACCGTCGGCAATGCCTGACAGGATTTTCTCCGGAGAAAATCGCGCGCCTGCCTGCTATCATGCGACGGACGGCAGGGGAGGACGCGCATGGCGACCATCAGGGCCGAAGTAGCGAGGATCGAGGAGCTTCCGATCATCGATCTCGGGCCGTACCGGGCCGGAACACCCGGCGCGCTTGCGGCCGCTGCGGCCCGGCTCGACCGGGCGTGCCGCGAGGTCGGGTTCTTCTTCATCCGCGACCATGGCGTGGCGCAGTCGCTGATCGACCGAGTTTTCGCCGAAACGAAGCGCTTCCACGACCTGCCGCTCGACCGCAAGATGGCGACCCCGATCAACCGCGACAATCGCGGGTACATGCCGCTCGGCGGCACGACCCTCAAGACCTCGACCGTGAACAGCAATACCAAGCCGAGCCTGAACGCCTCGTTCTTCCTCGGCCGCGACCTGGCGCCCGACCATTCCGACGTGGTCGCGAAGAAGCCGTTCCGGTCGCTTAACCAGTGGCCGGAGGGGCTGCCCGGCTTCCGCGAGACGATGTGCGAATACCTCGTCGAGATGGAGGTGCTGGCGCTGCGGTTGTTGCCGCTCTACGCCGTCGCGCTCGGCATGCCAGCCGACTATTTCACCGGCCATCCGGCGTTCGTGGGCGGGACGACCGGCCTCCGGCTGATCGAATACCCGCCGCAGGACAGGATCGAGGAGAACCAGTTCGGCGCCGCGCCGCATTGCGATTACGGCTTCCTCACCATCCTGGCCCAGGCCAATTTGCCCGGCCTCGAGCTGTTGACCAAGTCGGGCGAGTGGCTGGCGGCGCCGGCGCCGGAGGGCTGCTTTTTGGTCAACACCGGCGATTTCTGCATGCGCTGGTCGAACGACCGGTTCGTCTCGACCCCCCACCGTGTGGTTCATACCGTGCGCGAGACGCGCTATTCCGTGCCGTTCTTCTTCTCGACCAACCCGGATGTCGAGATCGGCTGCCTGGCCACCTGCAGCTCTGCCGACGATCCGCCACACTACCCGCCGATGACCTACGGCGATTACTACAGGGCGGCGATCAACGCAAACTATCACCACCAGGACGCCAAATCGGCAGGCGCGTAGCCCGGGGCTTTTTCCGGTTGCCTGGCGGTCAAGAACGGCACTAGCCTTCGTTGCAGAAAAAGAACGTCGACTGCATCGTTCGGCATCACTGCGCGCGACGCCCGCGGGACCCGTCGGTCCGGCTGCGGCGCGCTTGACCTCGGAACGGCAAGGGAGGGAGCCATGCCATCGGGTTCGTCGCTTCATCGTATGTCGCTGGGAGTTGCGGCAGGCGCGCTGATCGGCGCGTTCGCGCTGGCTGCGCCAGTGCGCGCGGCCGAAAGCATCAGCCTGACCGCCATCGACGGCTATCCGCCGAAGGCGCTGTGGGTCGACGCCTTCATCCATTCCTACATCCCCGAGATCAACAAGAGGCTCTCCAAGACCGGCCACTACAAGATCAACTGGAACCAGGGTTGGGCCGGTCAGATCAGCAAGGTCCAGCACGTGCTGGACGGCATCCAGAAGGGGCTGGGCGACATCGGCGTCGTCACCTCGGTCTTCCATACCGACAAGGTGCCGCTGAACGAGATCGCCTACGCCACGCCCTTCGTCACATCCGACGTCGGGCTGGTGTCGCGCACGTTCGACGAGCTGGCGAAGGAATACAAGGCGATCCCCGGCACCTGGGCGAAGTTCAACCAGGTCTATCTCACAAACCTGGACGTCCTCGATTCCTACCAGATGTTCTTCAAGCCCAAGGTCACGTCGCTCGCCGAGTTCAAGGGCAAGAAGATCGCGTCGGCCGGCCTCAACCTGCGCTACCTGCAGAACACCGGCGCGGTCGGCGTGGCGGGCAGCCTCGTTCACTATTACAACGAGATGAAGACCGGCGTGATCGACGGCACCATGCTGTGGCCCGAGGCGATGATCTCGTTCAAGATCGCCGAGGTTGCCAAGTACATGGTGAAGTCGGACATCGGCACCGCCAATTCCAAGGCGATCACCGTCAACATGGACACCTGGAAGAAGCTGCCGGACGAAGTGAAGGCTGCGATCATGGACGCCGCACCGGTCTATCGCGACTACACGGTCGACAAGGTGAACGAGGCGGCGAAGTCCGCCTACGCCAAGTACAAGGCGATGGGCGGCACCATCACCCAGCTCAGCGAGGCGGACCGCAAGCACTGGGCGATGACAATGCCCAACGTCGCCAAGGACTGGGCCAGCGACCTGGAGAAGCGCGGCCTGCCGGCTCGCCAGATCCTGACGGCCTACATGGACAAGATGCGCGCCGCGCACCAGCCGATCCTGCGCCAGTGGGATAAAGAGTAGCGCGGCATGTCGGGTCCGGAGCCGTCCGTCTCCGGCCGGGGTTCGGGGGCGTCCCGCGACGGCGCCCCCGCCGCTTGGTTCCGCCGCACCGTCACCGGGCTCAACGCGCTCGGGTCGGGGTGGATCTTCGTCCTGATGCTGATCATCGACGCGGACGCGATCGGTCGGACCTTCTTCGACCACCCGCTCGAAGGCGTGATCGAGATCACCCAGATGTCGATCGTCGCCATCGTGTTCCTGCAGCTTTCCGACGCGCTGCGCACCGGAAAGCTCACCCGGTCGGACGGGCTGTTCAACCTGATGCTGGCGCGCCGCCGCCGCCTGGGTCACGCCTTCGGCGTGGCATTCGACGGGCTGGGCGCGGTGTTCCTCGGGCTCGTGCTCTACGGCAGCGTGCCGCTGCTGGCCGAGGCGTGGAGCCGCAACTACTACATCGGCGAGAAGGGGCTGTTCGTGTTCCCGACCTGGCCGGTCAAGCTGGTCGTGGTGATCGGCACGCTGGTGATGCTGGCCCAGTTCCTGGTGTTCGCCTGGCGCTACGCCCGCGCCGACGGCGGCGGCGCGGCCGAGCCCACCTACACCCCCGACGGGGTGTGAGATGACCGGCATCGACGTCGGCATCGTCTCGGTCGTCATCATCGTTCTCCTGATCTATGCCGGGCTCTACATCACGGTGGCGCTCGGGCTCGTCTCCTTCCTGGGCGTGTGGTACCTGCGCGACAATTTCGACATCGCCGTCAACATGCTGTCGCTCTCCGTCGCCAATACGGTGTCGAACGAGGTGTTCGCGGCCGTGCCCTTGTTCGCGCTGATGGGCTTCATCGTGAGTGCCGCCGGGCTCGGCAAGGAGATCTACGACGTCGCCAACTTCCTGTTCTACCGGGTGCGCGGCGGGCTCGGCATCGCCACGGTGGCGGCGAACGCGATCTTCGCGTCGATCACCGGCTCGTCCATCGCTTCGGCCTCGGTGTTCACCCGCGTCTCGGTACCCGAGATGCGCCGGTTCGGCTACACGGCGCGCTTCACCGTGGGGGTGGTGGCGGGTTCGTCGGTGCTCGGCATGCTGATCCCGCCCTCGGCGATGATGATCATCTATGCGATCGTCGCCGAGCAGTCGATCGGCCAGATGTTCATCGCCGGCATCATCCCCGGCATCATCCTCGCCTGCGCCTACGCGGTGGCGATCCTGGCGATGGCGACGGTGAGCCCGGACTCGGTCGGCGGCCGGATGACCGAGACAGCAGGGCACGAGGACTGGCAGTCGCTCGGCGCGATGGGGGTCGCGTCCAAGCTCGCCCCCATCGCGATCCTGGTGCTCGTGGTGCTCGGCGGCATCTATGGCGGGATCATCACGGTGACCGAGGCGGGCGCCGCCGGCTCGACGGTGGCGCTCCTCATCGCGCTCGCCAAGAGGCGCATGAGCTTCGCGAAGCTGTGGGACGTGCTGGTGGAGACCGGCCACATCACGGCGGCAATCCTGTTCCTGATCATCGCCGCCTCGATGTACAGCCGCATGCTCGGCATCGCGGGCCTGCCGACCACCTTCGGGTCGTGGCTCGAGGGCCAGCAACTCGGGCTTGGCGAGCTGATGGCGCTCTACGTCGTGCTGCTGCTTGCCCTCGGCACGATCATCGAGACCGCGTCGATCATCCTGATCGTGGTGCCGCTATTCCTTCCGGCGGTCGAGCAGTTCAACGGCGACGTGGTCTGGTTCGGCATCGTCACGGTGGTGGGCGCGGAGATCGGGCTCCTCACCCCGCCGCTCGGGATTTCCTGCTTCGTCATCAAGTCGACGATCGGCGATCCCTCCATCTCGCTCCGCGACATTTTCACCGGCGCGTTCCCGTTCGCGGTGATCATGCTCCTGGTGCTGATCCTGCTGATCGTTTTCCCGGGGCTCAGCCTCGCGCTTCTCTAGCCGGCGTCTCGCGGATCACCGCGGCGAGGAGCGCCCCGAACCCCAGCGCGAACAGGGCGAAATGGATGGCGTGGCCGGTCTCCCACTGGTCGCGGATGGAAGTCCAGTCCGCCGGCAGGGTTTGCGCGCTCCATCCGTTCAGCACCGCGTTCGCGGGCGAGACCAGCACGAACCAGTCGGCGAGGCCGGCGCTCACCGCCACGGCGCCGAAGATCGTCCAGACCAGCGTGTGGCGGTTTCGCCGCACCACGAGGACCAAAGCCCAGCTTGTCGCGATCGCTGCCAGCTCGATCGCCGCGCCAACCACCCCAAAGGCGATGTAGAGGTTGTGCTGCACCACGAGCCACGTAGCCCCGTCGAAGCGGAGCTTGCCGGGAATCTCCATTACGTGGGCGAACACCAGCCCCATGGTCAGGGCGACGAGGAACAGGTTCGCGTATCGCATACTCTTCATGACCACTCCTTCGCTGGACGTTTGCCGGATGTGGTCCGGCATGGCAGGCTGACCGCGCCAACGACCGCAGGACCGCCCGCATGAAATTCTCGTTCTTTATGATGCCGATCCACCACCCGTCCGAAAACCCGACGCTCGCCTTCCAGCGCGACATCTCGTACATCCACCTGGCCGACGAGCTGGGCTTCGACGAGTTCTGCATCGGCGAGCACCATTCCGGCGGGTGGGAGACCATGCCGGTGCCCGAGATGGCGCTTGCCATGGCGGCGGCCAAGGCCCACCGCATCCGCCTCGGAACGTCGGTAGTGGATTTGCCGTTCCATCACCCGTTCCACGTCGCGGAGCGGATCGCGTTTCTCGACCATTTGACGCGCGGGCGTGCGATCCTCGGCGTCGGGCCGAGCGCGCTGCCGCCCGACAAGCAGCTCTTCCAGATCGCGCAAGCCGACCTCTACCCCATGATGGTCGAGTCACTCGACATCATCATCAAGTTGTTGGAGTCGCCGGAGCCCTTCAGCTACGACGGCGATTACTGGTCGTTCAAGGACATGCGGCTGCAGCTCCGCTCGTTCCAGCGGCCGCGCCTGCCCATCGCCACCCCGTCGGCCACGGGCGGCGAAGCGACGCTCGACATGGCGGCGCGGTTCGGGCTCGACCTCTGGATGCCGGCGGGAAAGGGCCGGCCGACCAAGCACGCGGACGACTGGGCGAAGTACGAGGCGCTTTGCGCCAAGTACGGCACGCGACCCTCGCGCGAGGGCTGGCGCATCACCAACAATTTCTACTTGGCCGAGACGCGCGGGGAGGCGCTGGCCGACGTCGAGCGCGGCATCATGCGCGAGGCGCGGTACTTCTCGGAGACGGGGCTCAAGCGCGCCTACGAATCCTACCCGGATCAACCGTTCGACGAGTTCACGGCGCTTTCGGCAATCGATCGGCGCGAATGGGTGGTCGGCACGCCCGACGACGCGATCGCCTGGATTGCGGCAAAGGAGGCCGAGATCGGCCCCTTCGGAGGGATCATGCTGACGATGCATGAATGGTGCGGGACCGAGAAGATCCGGAAGTCGCTCGAGCTGTTCGCGCGCTACGTGATGCCGCGCTTCCAGGGCTACACGCAGGACCTGGAGGACCAGTGGCGCCGCGTCGAGGAGGCGAACGCCGCCGGCTGGCCCGGCCTCGCCAAGCCGGCTACGCCGCCCAACCTTGCGATGAAGCGGTAGGCTCTACAGCTCCACCTGGCTGCCGAGCTCGATCACGCGATTGCGCGGGAGCTGGAAGAAGTCGAGCGTGCCGAGCGAGTTGCGCGACATCCAGAAGAACAGCCGAGCGCGCCAGCTCTTCATCAGCGGCTCGGGGCTCCGGACCAGCGTCTCGCGCGTGAGGAAGAATGAGACGTCCAGCGGGTCGAACTTGAAGCCCAGCTCCTCCTCGCTGACACCGCCTAGGGCCTTCGGCACGTCGATCGGGTCGAGATACCCGTAATGCAGCTCGACGCAGCGGAAGCCGTGACCCGCGTCGCGGCTTTCCAGCCGCTTCGAGGCCGGCACGTGCGGGATGTCCAGTACCGTCACGGTCAGAAACACGTTGCGCTCGTGCAGAACCTTGTTGTGCTTGAGGTTGTGCAGCAGCGCGCCCGGCACCTCGTCCGGCCGGCCGGTGAGGAAGATCGCCGTGCCCGGCACGCGGGCCACCTTCTCGGAGAGCGAGCCGACAAGCTCATCGATGGTGAGCGAACGCCGCTGGCGCGCCCGCAGCACCGCGCGACCCTTTTTCCAGGTGGTCAGCAGCACGTAAACAACGATCGCGACTATCAGCGGGAACCAGCCGCCATATGGGATCTTGGTCGCGTTGGCGGAGAAGAAAGCGAAGTCGATGACGGCGAACAGCGCGATCAGCGCGGCACCCCACCGGCCCCACCGCCAGACCAGGAACATGACCACCGCGATCTGCACGGTGGAGAGGATCATTGTGCCGGACACGGCGAGCCCATAGGCCGAGGCGAGGTTGGTCGAGTTGCCGAAACCCACCACCAGCGCGACGATGAACACCAGAAGGGCCCAGTTGACGAACGGAATATAGATCTGGCCGCGCGTCTCCGCCGAGGTGTGCAGCGTGCGCACGCGCGGCACGTACCCCAGCTGCATTGCCTGTTGGGTCATCGAGAAGGCGCCCGAGATCACCGCCTGCGACGCGATGATCGTGGCGAGCGTCGCCAGCACGACCAGCGGCACGTACGCCCAGCCGGGCGCGATGCGTATGAACGGGTCGTCGATGGCTGCGGGGGTAGCCAGCAGTAGTGCGCCCTGACCGAAATAGTTGAGGAGGAGCGCCGGTAGCACCAACGCATACCAGGCGATGCGGATCGGGTTGCGGCCGAAATGGCCCATGTCGGCATAGAGCGCCTCCGACCCGGTCGCGACCAGGAAAACCGAGCCGAGGGCAAGGAAGCCGATCCCGCCGCCGTGGAGCAGGAACTGGGCGGCATAGTGCGGGCTGAGAGCGTACAGCACCTCCGGCACGTTCAGGATGCTGCGCGCACCGAGGACGGCGAGCGTCCCGAACCACACCAACATGACCGGTCCGAACAAAAAGCCGATGGCGCCGGTGCCGTGGCGTTGCAGCGCGAACAGCCCGACCAGGATCGCGACCGTCAGCGGTACGACGAATGGGCCTAGATGCGGCGCGGCGACCTTGAGGCCCTCGACCGCCGAGAGGACCGAGATCGCCGGGGTGATCATGCTGTCGCCGTAGAAGAGGGCCGCCGCGACGATACCGACCGCGGCGAGGCATGCGGCCATCCGCTTGCGCCTGGCGACAGCGCGCTCGGCGAGGGCAAGAAGCGCGAGGCTGCCGCCTTCGCCGTCGTTGTCGGCGCGCATGATGACGGTGAGGTACTTGAGCGAAACCACCAGCACCAGCGTCCAGAATACGAGCGACAGGACGCCGAGCACGTGCGCCCGGTCGATGGGCAGCGGGTGCGGGCCGGCGAAGGTCTCGTGCATCGCGTAAAGCGGGCTGGTGCCGATGTCGCCATAGACGATGCCGAGCGCGCCGAAGGCGAGCGCGGCGAGGCGCATCGGGCGGGCAGGCTGCGCGGCGGGCTGGGGCGCGCGATCTTCGGCCATGAGGAGGGTCCGGCGCCGAACGTTATCGTCGAGCGGCTAAGCGGCCAACCACAGCGTCTCCGTCCGGCCGCCGGCGATCTGGATCAGCGCCGAGGCGACGGCGTTGTCGGCCCCATCGCCTGCCGCGCCGATCTTGAGCGAATAAACGCCGCCGTCGGCGAGGGTCGCGTCTGGCTCGGCCGCGAAGTCTGGCCCTTCGGACAAGGCAAGCCCGATGCCGCCGCCGACCGACGGGCCGGGCGAGGAGTGGCGGCGATAGGGCGCGAGCTTGGCGGCCGCGGCGCGCCCGATCGCGGCGCCGGTCGCGTCCGGCTTCGCAGCGGCGACAGCGGTGGCGAGGGCCGCATGGGCATGGTCGCGCGCGCCGGTGGACTTGCCCAAAGTCACGAATCCTTCGGCCCAATAGCCGGCATACCGCACGGCGACGTAGGCGAGCAGCGGATCGCATTTCGGGTCGGTGGTGCCGTCGAGCGGCAGGGGCGCACCGCCGTCGTGCAGGCTGGCGAGCAGGCGCGCGTCCTGCGCGCCCGCATGGAACGCGGCCGCCTTGGCGTCGAGCGCGGCGCTGCGCACGCCCTTGCCGGCGGCGTGCACCGCGCGCAGCGCGTTGACTGACGTCGCGAGGATCGCGGCGGCCTTGCGGATCAGCCCCTGCTCGACGGGCGACTTCCGGCGGCGCAGCGCATCGAGCAGCGCGTCTGCGTCCTCGACCTTCAATCCGGCGGTGACGCGGCCGTAGAGCTGGCCTGCCAGCGTGTCGGTCCCGCTGAGGCCGATGGCGGCGTCGCCGCCGAGCTCGGCGCGCCAGTCGGCGATCTGCCTCGCGGGGTCGCGCAGCGCTTGCACGTCCTCCGCCCAGGTGAGGCGCCGCGCCGTCTCCAGCATCGTTGGCGCGCCCGGCGTGATGATGCGCACCGGCCTCCCGGGGGCGACGAGCGCGAAGCCGGAGCCGAGCTTGGGCGTGAAGCCGGTGAGCCAGGCGAGCGCGCCGTTATCCTCACTGGAGCCGTGCACGACGAGCCCGGCGAGACCTTGCGCCGTGGCGGCGTCGAGCGCCACGGAGATGCGGCGTTCGAACTCCGCCTTCGGGACGAGCGCCTCGTCCCAGTCGTACGGCCCGACCAGCAGGGCCGTTTGCATGGTATGCATGACGCTCTCCCTAGGCCGGGATGGTGCCGAGTTCCGCCATGCGGGCCGACAGCACCTCGCGCCCGCCCGGCACCACGCGCACCGGCTCGCCGCACAGGAGGTAGCCGGTCTCGGGGATGTACTGGTTGGGGTGGACGACGAAGAACATGTTCTCCTCGAGAGTCACCGGATTGTCGGTGGCGACGTCGCCCGGCATCATCGAGCCGAAGCCCAGTCCGTGGCCGCGCCGGCGGATGTGCGGCGGCTTGCAGTAATCGCCGTAGCCTTCGGCGGTCAGCACGCGATCGATGGCGGCGCAGGCGTCGCCGATCGGCACGCCGGGGCGCACCGCGTCGATCCCTTCCTTCATCGCGCGCACCACGAGGGCATACTTGTCGGCGAGCGCATTGGACGGCCGACCGACCGAGACGGTGCGGCAGATCTGGGTGAACTGGCCCTGGTGGCTTGGCGTGATCTCGGCGAGGATCACGTCACCCGCCTGCAGCTTGCGCGTCGAGGAGGGCTGTACGGCGCGGTTGTGCGGTGAGGCGTTGAACATCAGGAAATTGTCGTCGGCGCCGGTCGATTCCATGTAGAGGCGCAGCTCGACGGCCAGGTCGCATTCGCGCATGCCTCCGTGGCCGATCTCCAGGAGCTTCTCGTAGCCCTTCTCGGCGATGCGCGTTGCCTCGCGGGCGTGCGCGATCTCCGCGTCGGTCTTGCGCGCGGTCGCCTTGTGGAACGCGGGATCGATCGCTTTCGCCGTCCCCAGTGCGGACCCGACGCGCGCTGCGAGGGCGTGGGGCAGGGCCCCGACGCCCACCGTCGCGATGCGCCCCGCGGGCGTCGCCTTCAGCGCATCGGCGAGTGCGGCGACGGAATCGTCGGCGGTCACCAACCGGTCGGCGCGCGAGCGTTCGGCGGCGCGCTCGGCGTCCCAGGCAGGCGCGGCGATCAGGGTCATCGCACTCGCACCGAGCACGGCGAGGCTCGGTCCCACCGGCCGGTAGCCGGTCAAATGGAACACCGGGTCGGGCCGGCCGATCGAGTGCGCCGCGCTCGACGCCGCGACCAGCGTGTCGCAGCCCTCCGCCGCGAGGAGCCTCCGCACGTCGGCAATGCGATCCGCTGGGTCCATGGTCACGCTTCCGTCAGCCGCGCCATTTCTGGAAGTGCTGCTCCGCCTTGCGCGCGGCCTCGTTGAGGCAGACGGCGAAGACGGACAGCACGCCGATCAGCCCGAACACCTTGGCCGGCACGAACGTGTCGGTGAACAGGCGTGTGTAGTAGCCGATGCCGCCCGACGAGACGTAGAGCTCGGCGAGCAGCACGCCCAGGAGCACCCCGGTCATGCCGAGCCGCATGCCGGTGAACAGGCTGGGCACCATGTGGGGAAACACCACCCAGCGCAGGATCTGGCGCCGGGACGCGCCCATCGACTTTGCGGCGGTCAAAAGCACCGGGCTGATGTTCTGCACGCCGGCGACGACCGTCACGATGATCGGGAACACGCCGTGCGAGAAGCCGAACGCCACCTTCGACGCCGAGCCGATGCCGAAATAGAGGATCACGAGCGGTAGGAACACGACCTGCGGTGTCGCGTACAGGAGAACGATGATCGGGAACACCGACCGGCGGGTGAATCCCTGCAGCCCGACCGAAAGGCCGATGACGATGCCGACGGTGACGGCAAGGCCGAAGGCGACGCAAATCTCCCACAGCGTGGTCACCACCGCGTTGACGACGGCCGCGTCGTGGCTGAGTTCGATGACGCCTCCGACCACCTCGGATGGTGGCGACAGGAACAGGGGGTCGCCGAACAGCCGCACCCCCACCTCCCACGCCGCGAACAGCAGGATCACGATGATCAGCCGGACGAAACCGGGCCGCGAGAAGCGGCGGGCGAGCGTCGTGCCGACCGCGCGTTCCAGCGCGCCGAAGAAGAATGGGGTCGATGCGGCCCGCCCGCTGGGCGCCACGGTCGACATGTCAGTTGCGCCTCCAGCGCCGCTCGGCCGACGAGACGACCACGTTGAGCGTCACCGCCACGGCGACGGCGAACACGATGTAGGCGAACATCTGCGAGGTATCCAGAAGCTCTGCGAGCGAGACGATCTGATGGCCGAGGCCGGAGAGCGAGGCGATCGTCTCGGTGCCCAGGATCGACAGGAACGCGAGGATGAAGCAGATGCGGAGCCCCGTCAGCACCACCGGGAAGGCCGCCGGCACCATCACGCCCCAGAACATTTGGGGTCCCTTGGCGCCCATCGAGTGCGCTGCGCGGATATAGAGGGGGTCGACCGAGGAGAAGCCGGCGATGGTGTTCAGCACCACCGGAAAGAAGCCGATGGTCGCGCCGATCGCCATCTTCGAGCCGACGCCGAGGCCGAAATAGAGGATGTAGACCGGCAGCAGCACGATCGCGGGGATCGAGTACATGCCGGCGAACAGCGGGTCGAACACGCGCACGGAATAGCGCGACCGGCTGACAAGGTAACCGACCGTCATGCCGAGCGGTGCGGCGATGCATACTGCGACGACGTATTCGTAAAGCGTGGTTTGGAGTGGCTCCCAGAATTTTCCGGACGCCACCAGGTCGGTGAAGTCCGACCAGACCGACGGTACGTCGGGCAGGATCAGCGGGTTCACGTCGCCGTTCACGGTCAGCGCATACCAGCCGCCCAGGAGGGCGCACAGGAAGCCGAGCTGGACCAGACGCTCGGCGCGCTTGGGGGTGAGTTTCACGGCGTCACCTCCCCGCCGCCATGGCGGCGCGCCCTTCCTCGCGGTCGGAGCCCGCCATGGTCTTGCGAATCTCGTCGTGCAGAAGCTCGTAGAGCCGGTTGCGCATTCGGCCCAACTTTTCCGAGGTCATGAAGGATGGGCTGCGCGGGTGCGCCTCCTCGACCTGCATGATCTCCTTGATCCGGCCGGGCCGGGCGGTGAACACCGCAACGCGGTCGGCGAGGAACACCGCCTCCGAAAGCGAGTGGGTGACGAACACGATGGTCTTGCCGGTACGCGCAAGAAGCACCGACAGATCCTCGCCCAGCACCATGCGGGTCTGCTCGTCGAGCGCGCCGAACGGCTCGTCCATCAGGAGCACGTCGGTCTGCAGGCTGAGGGCGCGGGCAAGCTGGGCCCGCTGCTTCATGCCGCCGGAAAGCTGGCTCGGATAATGGTCGGCGAACTCGAGGAGCCCCACCGAATCCAGCGCGTCGCGCGCGCGATCGTCGCGCTCGCGCACCGGCACGCCCTGGAACGACATGGCGAGCTTGATGTTCTCCTTGATGCTGCGCCACGGGAACAGGGCGTTCTCCTGGAAGATGAACGCGACCGTCTTGGGCAGCGGCGCCTTCACCTCCTCGCCGAAGATGTGCACCTGGCCCGAGCTCGCGGCCAGAAGCCCGCCGACGATGTTCAACAGGGTCGACTTGCCGCAGCCCGACGGCCCGATCAGGCTCAGGAGCTCGCCCTTTGCTACGTTAAGCGAGGCGTGCTCCAGCGCGACGACCCGCCGCTGGTCCTCCTCCAGACCGAAGGCGTGCGATACGTCTTCGATCCTGATGGCAACGTCTTGCGCGTTCAACTTACGTCTCCCGTGGCTTTTTGGGACGAGGGCGGGGGCGCCGCGCGCCCCCGCCCGTCGGCTACATCGCCGCGTCCGGCAGGTATTTTTCGGTGTACAGCTTCGACATGTCGGGTTTCGACTTCAAGACGTGAAGTTCGACCCAGGAATTCGCGAGCGTATCGAGCGCCTTCGGGTCGAAATGCCCGTCGGTGCGCATGATCGGCATAAGCTGGTCATAGGTCCAGGCGGTCACCTTCTGGTCGCTGCCGATGATGGGTGCGACGAACTTCACGCTCTCCGCCTTGTGGGCCTTCATCCACTTGATCGTCTCGAACCAGCCGGCAAGGAAGGCGGTCACGGCCTTCGGGTTGTTCTCTATGATTTTGTTGGTGGCGTAGATCACGTGGATGTGGAAATGCGGCACGATGTTGCCGAAATTGATGATGCCGCGGGCATAGCCCTTCTGCTCGAAGTCGTAGATCATGTTGATCCCGCCGACCATGCCATCGACCTTCTTGGTCCGCATGGCGGCCGCCTCGGCCGTGGTGGTGCCCAGCGCCACCGGCTTGATCCCGTCGCGCCCCCAGCCCTGCTGCTGCGAAAGCTGGCGCACCAGCCAAGCGGTCAGCGAGCCCATCGTCGACACGCCGATCGTGTGGCCCTTCAGGTCCTTCGGCGAGTGGACGGGCACGTCGGGACGCACCATGAGGCCGAGCAGCTTCGGCTCGTTCGCCATCGCCGCGACCGCCATCTGCGGTGCGCCCTTGGCGATCGACGCCATCTCCGGGCCGGAGCCGAGCGCCATGTCGATCGAGTCGGCGACCAGCGCCTGCTGCTCCTTGCCGCCGCCGGCGAAGGCGTAGTCCTTCACGTCGAGCCCGTGCTTCTTGAAGAAGCCCTTCGCGATGCCGAGCTTGAGTGGTGCGAAGGTGAAGGCGGTCTGTGACGAAATGCCGACGCGGAGCGGCATGTCGGCGGCCGCAGCCGGGACGGCGCCGAGCGCGGCGACAGACACGGCCGCGAGGCACGCGGCCAGCCAGGTTCGCGGCTTCGGCCGGGCGGTGAGGTTCGTCATGGCATATCTCCCTGCTTGTGGTTGTGCTGCCGGCGGTCCACCGCCGCCGGTTCCTATTCTGCCGCGACGGCGCGGCGCATGTCGGCGCGCCGCTTCTCCGTCGCGGCGTCGTCGATCACGTGGTCTGCGCCCGTAAGCACCACGCCGTAATCGCGCGCTGCCGCCTCCTTCGAGACGAACCCGTCTAGCACGTCCTCGCGCACCCGCTCGGGCTCGCGGTCCAGCGGATCGCCCCAGCCGCCACCGCCGCCGGTCATCACGATGACCTCGGCCTTGGGCTCGACGAAATAGCCGTTCTGGTCGACGGCTTTGAACTCGTTCTCGCCCGGCTTGCGCAGCAGATAGTCGCCGTGGCCGCCCGGCTTGCCGCCGCGGATGCCCCAGGGCGGGCAGTCGATGCGCGGCGGGCGGGTCAGGTTCCAGCGCCCCTCGACGAAGTTGAGGACCTTGGTGTTGCCGCCGAGCCCGCCGCGGAACCGACCCGGCCCGCCGGAATCGGTGCGCAGCGCGCGCTCCTCGATCAGGACCGGCGCCTTCATCTCGATCGACTCGATCGGGCCGTTGCGCACGTCGCCCTGGCAGACCGAGACGGTGCCGGACTCGCCGTCCTCGAACGGCCGGCCGCCCCAGCCGCCGCCCTCGATCGACTGCAGGACGAACCGCTTGCGGGTCGCCGGGTTGGTCCCGAAGAACACCACGGCGCCTCCCAGCGTGCCGAGATGGGCGGCGGGCACGCGGTCGGGCCAGGCCGGGGCGAGGGCGGTGATGATGGTGTCCACGACCGTCGGGATCGGTGTCGACCAGCCGGCCATCGGCGCGGGGTAGCGCGCCATCATCATGTTGCCCTCCGGGATGATCTCCTTGAGCGCGCGGAACGAGCCCTCGTTGACGTTGTCCAATGGCGCGGTCAGCGCCTTGTAGGCGACGCGCGGGCCCGCCAGCGTGCGCGAGTTGATGCCCGCGCGCCGTTCTTTCGCGCAGCCGGAGAGGTCGATGGTCATGGAGCCGCCCGGCTCCACGGTCACCTTGGCGTGCAGCCGCACGCGCTCGCCCACCACCACCCCGTCGTCGTCGAGGAACGATTCGGCCTCGTACGTCCCGACCGGAATGGTCTCGACCACCTTGCGGCACTTGGCTTCGGTCTCGTCGAAGATCCGGTGGATGGCCGCATCCATCGTCTCGCGGCCGAACTTCTGGTAGAGCTCGTCGAGCCGGCGCAACGCCAGGCGGCACGCGGCCATCTGCGAGCGCATGTCGCCAAGCGAGGAATCCGGGAAGCGGATATTGTCGGAGATGACCTTATAAAGGAGCTTGTTGATCTCGCCCTTCTCGTAGATCTTGAGCTGGTCAAGCTGCAGCCCTTCCTCCCACGGGTCCTTCACCTCGGCGCCGGCGCCGAAGCCGGTGGACTTGCCGCCGACGTCGATCCAGTGCGCGCGCACCATCGCGAACATGGCGAGCTTGCCCTCGAAGAAGTAGGGCATGTAGATCACGATGTTGTTGAGGTGCTGGCCCGCCACCGCCTGGTGGTTAGTGATGATGACGTCCTCCGGCGCGAAGCCGGCCTCGCCCCAGGTCTTCATCCCATCCTGGATGACGACGCCGAGGTCGGAGACGAAGTGCGACACCCCGCCGACGTTCTGCGACACCAGCTCGCCCGTCGGCAGCACCAGCGAGGTGCAGAAGTCGCGCACCTCGTAGATCATCATGTTGTAGGAGGTGCGCTGCAGGTCCACCGCCATCTCGTTGGCGATGGCGGGCAGCGCATTGCGCACGACTTCCAGCGTGACCGGATCCATCTTCGTGGCCATCACTCGCTCCTCACCGATATGATCAGCTCGCCCGTCTCGGCGACCTCGAGCCTGTCGCCAGGGAACATCACCGTGGTCGAGGCGTATTCGCGCACCAGCGCCGGCCCCGCGATCTTGGTGCCGGGGCGCAGCGTCTCGCGCTGGTAGACGGGGCAATTCACGCCCTTGTCCTCGTCGAAATAGACCGTGCGGTGCTCGGCCGGCTCGCCGGTGCCGGAATGGGCCAGAGCGGGCAGGGCGATCTTGGCGCGGTGGCCCAGCGCCACCATGCGCACGTTGATGATCTCCAGCGGCTCGTCGGTCGCGTGGTGAGCATAGCGCTGCTCGTGGAGCTGGTCGAACGCCGAGCGGATGGCGGCGTGGTCGCCCGTCTCGATCTGCTCGAGGGAAACCGGCACCGACAGGGTGAACTCCTGCCCCACGTAGCGCAAATCGAACAGCGCCTGGTGGCTGACGTCCTTGCCCTCCTTGAGCATCTTGCGGCTCTCTTCGACCATCTCGTCGTACACGCCGCAGAGCGCCTTGAAGTCGGCCTCCTTCAAAGGCGCGAAGAAGGTGCGGATGAAGTCGTGCCGCTCGTCCGCCATCAGCATGCCGAGCGCCGAGAAATGCGCCGGGAAGCGCGGGATGATGACGGTCGGGATGTGCAGCTCGCGCGCGATGGCGACCGCGTGCACCGGCCCCGCGCCGCCAGAGGCGACCATAGCGAAGTCGCGCGGGTCGTAGCCCTTCTCGACCGACACCTCGCGCACGGCGAGCGACATGTGCAGGACGGCGATCTGCACGACCGCGCGCGCCGCGGCGATGTCGCCGATCTTCAAGGGCTCCGATACCTTCTTCTTGACGCCGGCCAGCGCACCCTCGGCGTCGAGCGGCATCTCGCCGCCCAGGAAGTCGTGCGCGCCGATGCGGCCCAGCACCACGTTGGCGTCGGTGATGGTCGGGTCCTCGCCGCCTCGCTTGTACGAAATCGGGCCGGGCTCGGCGCCCGCCGACTGCGGCCCGACCTTGAGCGCACCGACCTCGTCGATCCAGGCGATGGAGCCGCCGCCCGCGCCGACCTCGACCACGTCGACCACCGGCACCATCACCGGATGGCCCGAGGCGTAGCCGCCGACGTAATAGCCCTCGGACATCGAGGTCTCACCCTGGCGGACGAGGCTCGCCTTCGCCGTGGTGCCGCCCATGTCGAACGACACCACGTCCTCGTAGCCCAGCGCGCGGCCGATCTCGGCCGAGGCGATGATGCCGCCGACCGGGCCGGACTCCATCATGGTCACCGGCCGCATGGTGGCGGCCTCGGGCGCCATGACGCCACCGTTCGACTGCATGATGGCGAGGTCGCCCGTGAAGCCGAGCTTGCCGAGGCGCGATTGCAGGTTGCGCACATAGCCGCCGACCTTGGGGCCGATATAGGCGTTCACCACGGTGGTCGACATGCGCTCGTACTCGCGGTACTCGCGCAATATCTCATGCGACAGCGAGACGTACGTGTCGGGCAGCATCTGCTCGAGGATCCTGCCCGCGGCCTGCTCGTGCTGCGGGTTGGCATAGGAATGCAGGAAGCAGACCGCCACCGCCTCCACCCCGTCCTTGGCGAGGCGCGTGCAGGCTTCCTCGACATCCGCGAGGTCGATCTTTTCCCAGACCTCGCCCGAGGCCAGCATGCGCTCAGCGACCTCCAGCGTGCGGCGGCGCGGCACCAAAGGCCGCGGGCGGTGGAAGAACAAATTGTAGGCTTCGGGCCGGTTGGCGCGGCCGATGATGTAGACGTCGCGCGTGCCCTTGGTGACGATCAGCCCGACCGAGGCGCCCTTGCGCTCGATCAGCGTGTTGATCGCGATGGTCGAGCCATGGATCAGATTCGACATCGAAGCGGGCGCCAGCGCCGACTTCTCGATGCAGTCGATCACTCCGTCGACGGGATCGCGCGGTGTGGTCAGGCTCTTGGCCTGGAAGAACTTGCCGGCTTGCTCATCGAATGCGATCAGGTCGGTGAACGTGCCGCCGATGTCGACAGCGAGAAAGACCACTTTATCTGCCCCTGTACGGTTTGGCGCCGCGCCACGGACGGCATACATGCTTATTCGCCGGCGATCCCCCAGGGGCCGCCGGACGCCCCGCAGGTAGGGGTTAGCACGCGGGCGCGCACATAGTCCAGATAGTCCGGAACGGGCGCGCGCGGGCGGCTTGACGGGCCGACCTCGGGCCCGCAACATCGCCGTGAGCTAAAGGGGAATTTCATGGCGACCGCGACCGGTGACGCCGCTCCGGCGAAGCCGCAGCCTTTCATCCGCTGGCGCTATTCGTGGATCTTCGTCGCCGGGATCGCGCTCCTGGTCTATGCGCTGAACAGCCCGTCCACTTGGCTGCTGAACTGGGTGCATGTGTTCTTCGGGCTCGTGTGGACCGGGATCGACCTGTTCATGGGGTTCATCCTGGGCCCGATCCTGCGCCGCTTGCAGCCGGAACTGCGCAAGATCGTCTCGACGGAGCTGTCCGCGCGGTTCTTTTTCCTGTTCCCGATGATCTCGACGGTTACCCCGACCGCAGGATGGGAACTCGCCAAAAGGCTCGGCTATCTCGATTTGCCCTACCCGCAATACTGGTGGATCGTGGCGGCCCTCGTGATCGTCTCAATTCTCGCGTTCCAGGGCATATGCCTCCTCATGCCGCTCAACCTCCGCGTGCTGTGGGAGCTGCGCAAGCCCGACCCCGACATGCACCTCGTCGGACGGCTGATGCGGGCCTACCTCACCATCTCCGGAATCCAGGGCATCCTGCAGCTTTCCATCATCGTGGTGATGACCCGTTACCGGCTGGGGCTTTAACGGCGGCGTTAACTGTCTGCCGCGAAAATGCCGCGGTCTTCCGGCACTTGTGCCATCCTCGCGTCGCGACTAAACCCGCAGGCGCCATCAACTAGGGATCGGACGTGACGCTCGCCAAGACATTCGCAGCCGCAGCGGGGCTCGCGGTGGCCCTCGTCGGGCTCGCGGTGCCGGCGGCCGCCCAGGACGGACCGCCGTCCGCGATTCCGGTCGAGGCGCAGAAGGTCACGGTCGAGCCGATTGTCGAGAAGGTCGAGGCGATTGGCACGCTCCGGGCGAACCGCTCCGTCATGATCAGGCCCGAGATTGCCGGCCTGGTCACCCAGCTCGGCTTCCAGGAATCGGCGCCGGTCGCCAAGGGGGCGGTGCTCTACCGGCTGGACGACGCCATCGCGCATGCCCAGCTCGAGCAGGCCCAGGCATCGCTCGCCTTGAGCGAGCAAAACTACAACCGGGCGATCTCGCTCTATCGCAAGGGCTCGGGCACCGCCATGGCCCGCGATCAGGCGACCTCGGCGCTCGACAACGACCGGGCCGCGGTGGCGCTGGCGCAGGCGAGGCTCGCCCAGACGGTGGTGCACGCCCCCTTCGCCGGCATCACCGGGATCGGCAAGGTCGACGTCGGCGCCTACGTGACCGCCGGGCAGGACCTGGTCAGCCTCGACGACGTCGACAGGATGAAGATCGATTTCGACGTGCCCGAGCGCTATGGCCGCTTCATCGCAGAAAAGGAGAGGGTGACGCTCGCCCCCGACGCCCTGCCGGGCAAGACGTTCGACGGCCGGGTCTCGGTGGCCGCGACCCGCATCGACCCGCAGTCGCGCACGCTGGGCGTCCGGGCGGTGGTGCCCAACCCGGAACACCTCCTCAAGCCCGGCATGTTCACCCGCGTGACCGTCGCGGTCGGCGAGCGGCGCCGCGCCATCGTGGTTCCGGAGCAGGCGATCGTGCCCCAGGGCAATGCGCTCCTGGTCTTCCGCGTGGTGAACGGAAAGGCGGTCCGCACCGAGGTGACGCTGGGGCTCCGCGAGTACGGACGGGCGGAGATCGTGAAGGGGCTCTCGCCCGGCGACGTGATCGTCACCGCCGGCCAGCAGAAGATCGAGGACGGCACGCCCGTCTCGCCGATTGCGCCCAAGCCGTCGGCAACGTCCGCCGGCGCGGCGATAGACCCGCCGGAGCCGACCGGGCAGGCAAAGGGCGGGCAATGAAAATTTCCGATCTCTGCATCCGTCGGCCGGTCTTCGCGACCGTTTTGAGCCTCGTCATCGTGCTGGTCGGGGTCGTCTCCTACGAGCGGCTGACCATCCGGGAATATCCCAAGATCGACCCACCCGTCGTCAGCGTCCAGACCACCTACAAGGGCGCCAGCCCCGAGATCATGGAGAGCCAGGTCACCCAGCCGCTCGAGGAGCAGCTTTCGGGGATCGAGGGCATCGACTTCATGACCTCGGTCAGCCGACAGGAGCGGTCGAACATCACGGTCACGTTCAACCTCGACCGCGATCCGTCGGCGGCGGCGGCCGACGTGCGCGACCGGGTGAGCCGCGCGCGCAAGCAGCTTCCCGACGACATCGACGAGCCGGTGATCCAGAAGGTCGAGGCCGACGCCCAGTCGGTCGTTTTCCTCGCCTTCTCCTCGGACCGCTACAGCCCGATGGAGATCAGCGATTTCATCTACCGCCACGTGCAGGACGAGCTCCAGGTGCTGCCGGGCGTGGCGCAGGTCCATATCTTCGGCGAGCGGCGCTACTCGATGCGCATCTGGCTAGATCCCGACCGCATGGCCGCCTACGGGGTGACGCCGCAGGACGTCGAGGATGCGCTGCGGCGCGAGAACGTCGAGGTTCCGGCCGGCGAGGTCCAAAGCCACTATCGCCAGTTCACCGTGCTGTCGCAGACCGACCTGCAGACGCCCCGGCAGTTCGACCAGATGGTGATCCGCAAGGGTACCGGAGACTCGCTGGTGCGGCTGCGCGACGTCGGCCGCGCGGAGGTGGGGCCAGAGGACACCAACACGCTGATCCGGTTCAACGGGCGCAGCGCGGTCGCCGTCGGCGTCATCAAACAGTCGACGGCGAACCCGCTCGACGTGGTGAACGAAGTCCGCGCGCACCTGCCTGTCATCCAGGCGAGCCTGCCGCCCGGCATGCACGTCCAGGTGGCGCACGATCATACGTTGTTCATCCGCGCCTCGATCAAGAACGTCTACACGACGATCGGCGAGGCGATCGGGCTCGTCGTGCTGATCATCTTCCTGTTCCTGCGTTCGGCCCGCGCCACGCTGGTGCCGCTGGTGACGATTCCGGTGGCGCTGATCGGCGCGTTCGCGCTCATGTATCTGTTCGGCTTCTCGATCAACACGCTGACGCTGCTCGCCATGGTGCTGGCGATCGGCCTTGTCGTCGACGATTCGATCGTGATGCTGGAGAACATTTGGCGCCATATCGAGCGCGGCGAGCGGCCGATCCAGGCCGCGCTCAAGGGCGCGAGCGAGATCGGCTTTGCGGTCATCGCCATGACAATGACGCTGGCCGCGGTCTACGTCCCGATCGGCTTCATGCAGGGAACGACGGGCCGGCTGTTCACCGAGTTCGCCTTGACGCTCGCCGGCGCCGTTCTGGTGTCGGGGTTCGTCGCGCTCACCGCGTCGCCGATGATGTGCTCGCGCCTTCTGAAGCGCACGACGCGGCACAATCTCGCCTACCGGCTGGGCGAGCGGGCGCTCGACGGGCTCGTCTCGGGCTACCGCCGCGTCCTCGGCCTGGCGCTCCGCGTGCGCCCGCTGGTGCTGCTGGTTGGAGTTGCGGTCGCGGGCAGCGGCTATTTCTTCTTCACCAACCTCAACACCGAACTCGCACCCTACGAAGACCAGGGCGAGCTCGTGATCTTCCTCAAGGGGCCCGTGGGCTCGACCATCGACTACATGAAGAAGTACGCACTGCAGGTCGAGGCGATCGCCCGCCAGGTGCCCGAGGTGGAGCGCTCGTTCCTCGTCGTCGGTTATCCGACCCTCAACCAGGGCATCTCCTTCTCGCTCTTGAAGCCGTGGGACCAGCGCAAGCGCTCGCAGCAGGAGATCGCAGCGTCGGTCGATCCTAAATTGCTTCACGTCCCAGGTATTCTGGCCTTCCCGATCAATCCGCCGCCCTTGGGACGCAGCGCGCGCGACAAGCCGATCAACATCGTGATCCAGACCACGCGCACCTTCCCCGAGCTGCAGAAGATGGTCGACAAGTTCGAAGCCCAGGCCGAGAAGGATCCGGCGCTGGCCAATTTCGATTCCGATCTCGAGCTCAACAAGCCGCTGATCGAGGTCGAGATCGACCGCGACAAGGCGGCCTCGCTCGGCGTACCGGCACAGGTGATCGGCGAGGCGCTGCAGACCTTCCTCGGCGGGCCGCAGATCACCCGCTTCAAGCGCGAAGGCAAGCAGTACGACGTGATCGTGCAGGTGGCCGACCGCTACCGCGTGAGCCCGACCGACGTGCCGAGACTCTATGTGCGCGGGGCATCGGGCCTCGTCCAGCTCGGCAACCTGGTGCGCGTGCATGAGACGGTGGCGCCCGACCAGCTCAACCATTTCAACGAGCTGCGCGCCGCGACGATCACGGCGAACCTGACACCCGGCGCCGGCATGGGCGGGGCGATCAAGTATCTGCAGTCCGTGGCCAAGCGCACGCTGCCAGCCGACGCGCAGATCGATTACGGGGGCCAGACGCGCGAGTTCCTGCGCTCGACGGGCGGGGTCTACATGACCTTCGCGCTGGCGCTCGCCTTCATCTATCTCGTGCTCGCCGCCCAGTTCGAAAGCTTCCGCAGTCCGTTCATCATCATGCTGACCGTCCCGCTATCGATCTCGGGCGGGCTGCTGGCGCTCTGGCTCGACGGCTCGACCTTGAACATCTACAGCCAGGTCGGGCTCGTCACGCTGATCGGGCTGATCACCAAGCACGGCATCCTGATCGTCGAGTTCGCGAACCAGAACCGCCAGCGCGGGCTTAGCGCGATCGACGCCGTGCTGGAATCTGCGGTGACGCGCATCCGCCCGATCCTGATGACCACCGGCGCCATGGTGTTCGGCGCCGTGCCACTCGCCGTTGCCGCCGGCGCCGGCGCCGAAAGCCGTCATTCCATCGGGCTGGTGATCGTCGGCGGCCTTTTGGTCGGGACGTTCTTCACCCTGTTCGTGATCCCCTGCGTCTACAGCTACCTCGCCCGCCGCCAGCCGGCGACGGATGAGCTCGGCCAGCCCGAGGGCGTGCGCCAGCCGGCGGAGTAGGGGGCGGGCGTCCTACGGCTCGTCGTTGGCCGGGCAGCCTTCATCGTCGACCGTGTCGTCGGGCATTCGGGTGCCGCACAGCGTCGCGCCGTCCATGTTGGCGCCCGTTATGGTGGCGCGGTCGAGATAGGCGTTGGTGAGGTCGGCCCCGGCAAGGTCCGCGCCCGTCAGGTCCGCACCCGTCAGGTCCGCGCTCTTCAGGTCGGCGTTCTTGAGGTCGGCGTTCTTGAGGTCGGCGCGGTACAGGTTGGCGCCGGCCATCGACGCGCCGGCGAGGTTCGCCTTCTCGAGGTCTGCCTTGGAGAAGTTGGCGACGAACAGATTGGCGCCGGCCATGTCGGCGCCGACCAGCTTGCGGGCGCTGAGAAGCGCACCGGAAAGATGGCATTTCGCGCATGAGTCCTTGCTCACCAGGCGATTCAGGTCGCCGGTCTGGAACGCGAGCGCGCTCGACGCGGCGCCCGCCATTAGAATCGTCAAAAGAGAAATTTTTCCGATCATCGTGGCCTCCGTTCCTGGTTCCCATATAGTTCCGGATTCCGGCATTGCGATGGCGCAAGTTGCCGCGCGGGAGGCCTCGTGACGTCATTCGTCGTCGTGGTGTTCGCCGTCACTTACGCCGGCATGGCGCTTGGCCGGTTTCCGGGCTCGCGTGTCGACCGCACAGGCATTGCCATGATCGCCGCGGTCGCGCTGGTCGCGCTGGGGGCCGAGCCGCCGGCGCGGGCCGCGGCGTCGATCGACTTCCCGACCTTGCTGCTCCTCGCCGGGATGATGGTGCTGTCGGCGCGTTTCGGCGCGGCCGGGCTCTACGACGCGGCGGCAACGTGGATCGCCAGGCGGGCCGCCCGGCCGCACTTCCTGCTTGCCCTGACCGTCGCGGTGGGCGGCGCGCTCTCGGCCTTGTTGGTCAACGACGTCGTCGTGTTCGCGATGACGCCGGTTTTGTGCCAGGGACTCACGCGCCGCGGCGTCGATGCGCGCCCGTTCCTGTTCGCACTGGCGGCGGCGTCGAACGCAGGGTCGGCGGCGACGCTGGTCGGCAACCCGCAGAACATCCTGATCGGGCAGGCCGGCCGGCTCGGCTTCTGGTCCTACGCCGTCGTGGCGGCGCCGATGGCGCTCGCCGCCCTCGCACTGGTGTTCGCGACCATCGCGATCGTCTGGCGTGAGGCCCTGGCCGCCGCGCGGCGCCCCACCCCGGTCGCACCGGTCGCGGTCGATCGCAGCCATGCCGCGCTGTGCGCCGCCGGCCTCGTCGCCCTGCTCGTGCTGTTCACGACGCCGGTGCCGCGCGAGATCTCCGCGCTCGCGGTCGCCGCCGGTCTCGTGGTCAGCCGGACGATGGCGAGCCGCACATTCTTCGACCGGATCGACTGGCCGCTCTTGATCCTGTTCGCCGGACTGTTCGTGGTCAACGACGCATTCGCCGAGACCGGGCTTGCTTCGCACGCGGTCGCCTGGATGGCGGCGCACGGCGTGCTGCCGACGCGCGCCCTGACGCTCGGCCCCTTGGCGCTCGTCCTCTCCAACACCATCGGCAACGTGCCGGCGGTGATCATGATCCTAAAGCTGTGGTCGGCCGTCCCTCCGGGCGCGCTCACGGCGCTCGCGCTGCTCTCGACGCTCGCCGGCAACTTCCTCCTCGTCGGCAGCCTCGCCAACCTGATCGTCGCCGAGCGCGCGGCGGGTGAGGGGGTAGGGCTCCGCTTCCGCGACCATGCGCGGGCTGGCGTGCCGCTGACCCTCGCCACGATGCTGCTGGCTGGCGCGTGGCTGGTCGCGCTCGGCGTCATTCCGGCCTGACGGCAGGCGGTTTACCCCCGGTTAATGCTACCCCAGGTAGAGTGTGCCGGTCCGGGAGGGACGCCATGGCGGCCGCGGCAGGCGACAGGGCGGAAGCGACGGGCGGGCGACGGAGGCGCGGTCGGCGCGCCCCGCCGGAGCCGGGCCCGGCGCGTTCCGGCATCGTCGCGCACGGCAGCGGGCGGCGGCGGGTGCTCGACCTCGCGCCGGTGCGTGACAAGCTGGGGCCGCATTGGCCACGCTACGCCGATGCCGTCTACCTGATCGCCGAGAAGGTGGTCTGCCGCGAACTCGGCCCCAAGGACCGTCACCGGCGCAGCGGCGACACGTTCATCATCGAGTTCGACGGCATTTCGCCCATCCGCGCCGGTCGCACCATCGCCCGGATCGAGCGCGACCTGTCGGAGCTGCTGTACGGCGCCGGCGGCGCGCTGGGCGACACGCCGCCCGCGCCGGCGGCGCGGGGCTGCGGCCGGCCGGTGCGCCCGGCGCAAGGCCTGCTGCAGCGGTTGAAAGACGCCCTTGCCGCACCGTTCCGGGCGCTGCGGCGCAAGACGCAGCGGTCCGCGGCGTCCGCGCCGTCATCCGCCACTGTCGTCGACGAAACTGAGGCTGCCGCGCCATCCGCCGACTCGGCCGCGCAAGCTCTCGAAACGTTCCCGGCGGACCCGGTCGCCGCGCCGGCCCGAACGGCGGCGCCGGCGCCCCGCACGGCGGCCCTGCAACTCGCCTATCGCGCACCCTATCGGCCACCTCCGCCGCCGGTCCCACCCGTCGTTCTGGCCCCCTCGGCGGCGCTGGCCGAGGACGGCGCGCCCGGCGGAGGCGACCCTGCCGACCCGGCCGGTGCGACCGCGGCGGCCCGGCGCGCGGCCCGGCGCGACAAAGCCGAGATTCGCCGGATCGAGGAGGCGATGGTCGCCGCCACGTTGCGCACGGCGCGGGCGCACGCGACCTTCCCGCCCTCGGTCGAAGCGGCGCTGCGCCGGATCCGCTTCGCCTACCGCCCGTGCTGGCACGTGACCAGTCGGTCCATCGCGATCTTCCGTTGCACGCCCCTGATGGAGCACGAGAGCGGCCTGGTCGAGGGCGACGCAGTGTTGCCCAACGCGGGCGCGCACGATCTGCACACGATGCTCGACCACCTGACATTGGCGAACGTGCTGCTCGATATCGAGACGCTGCTCCACGATAAGCGCGAGGGCATGGTGGTGGTGCCGCTGCATTTCGTGAGCTTCGCCGAAGATTGGTCGCGCGAGCCGTTGCTCCAGATGTTGCGCCACCTGGCCAAGTCGGGCCGCGCTCGCATCGTGTTCGAGATCGTCGACGCGTTCGCCGGCCGCACCGACGCACGCTTCCGCAACGTGGTGCACATGCTGCGCCCATTCTGCAGCCGGCTTGGCGCCAACCTGCCGTTGCGCGTGCAGGATCACCGCTTCTGGCGCGAGCTCGGGTTCGCCGTCGCGTCCACCGACGTGACGGGCTATGACGCGCCCGAGGCCGATTTGGTCGCCGAGCTCGACAGGTTCGTGCTCGGCGCCCGGCCGCTGGGGCTGCGCACCGCCGTCCTCGGACTCGGCTCGCGCAGCCTGGTGCTGGCCGCGGCGACGATGGGATTCGACATCGTGCACGGCGCGAACGTCGCCCATTTCGCCGACCGGGACGCGTTCGGCCGGGTCGCGTTCGACTTTTCCGACCTGTACGCGGATCAACACCTGATCGGCGAGATTTGAGTTGCGCACAACTCAGAGTGGGTAAAAAATTAACCAACTTGAGACCAGACTCGCCAGCCAGCTTGGCAAACCAACGGTGGCAGAGGGCAGCCGTGAGGCAGGGGGCGGGCAGCGCATACCTGATGGTCGAAGCCGGCGGGCAAATGCTGGCCCTCGACAACCTGTGCGTGCGTGAGGTGGTGTTCCACTGCGCGCTGAACCGCCCGCCGACCGCGCCGCCCTTCCTCGTTGGCCTCATGGATCTGGCGGGCGAGGCCGTCCCGGTGGTCGCTCTCGCCGCGCTCCTCGGCCTCGCCGAACCACCGCCCGACCTTTACGCACAGATCGTGCTGGTGGCGACCGAGACGGGGCTGCTGGGGCTTCGCGTCGCGCGGGCGCGCGCCCTGATCCGCGACAGCGAGGCGCGGTTCGCCCCGGTGATGCCGGGCACGAGCTTCGCCGATGCCGTCGCCGCCGACATCGCTTGGGCCGGCGGGCGCGCTGCGCTGCTGGCGCTCGACCGGCTGCTGATCGAGGCGGAGGCACAGGCGCTCACCCATTTCCGCGCGGTCGAGCAGGCGCGGCTCGCCGCGCTCGCCGCCGCGCAGGAGGCCGCGCCATGAGCGCAGCCCTGCACCTTGATGCCGAGACCGCGCCGGCCGACTCGCTGGCGGCGATCCGCGACTTCGTCGTCGCGCGCACCGGCCTCGCCTATTACCGCGGGCGCGAGCGGGCGCTCGCCCGGCACGTGAACCGCGCCATGCGGCGCGCCGGAACTCCCGCGCCCGAGCAATATTTCGCGCTTATCCGGTCGGAGCGAGGCCGCGCCGAGATCGAGGCGCTGATCTCCGACCTGGTGATCGGCGAGACGTCGTTCTTCCGCCACCCGGCGCAGTTTTCCGCCATTGGCGAATTGATCCTTCCGGCACTCGACCGCGCCAGGCCCGAGGGGCACGCGCTGCGCATCTGGTCGGCTGCCTGCGCCAATGGGGCGGAGGCGGCCTCGCTCGCCTTGCTGGTGGGGCGCCATCCGGCGCTTCAGCGGCGCGCGGCCGCGATCCTGGCGACCGACCTCAGCCACCAGGCGGTCCGCCGCGCCCGCCATCTCGTGTTCGGCGAGCGCGATCGGCGCGGCTTGCCGGCGGAGCTCGACCGCGCCTGCTTCGAGGACACGGAGAGCGGGCGCCGCCTCGCGGAGCCGTTCCGCCGCATGCTGCGCTTCCGCCAGCACAACCTCTTGAGCGCCACGCATCCGGAGGGCGCACGCGGCGCGCCGTTCGACCTGGTGCTGTGCCGCAACGTGCTGATCTATTTCGACGCGCCGACGGTGCGCCGTGTCCTCGCCAATGTCCGCGCGACCATGGCGCCGGACGGCTGGCTGGTGGTCGGCCATGCCGAGCCGCTGCTGGCCTGTCCCGACCTGTTTCGGCCCGAATGGGTCGGCGACGTGTTCGTCTACAGTCCCGCCGGCGCGTCGCGTCGGCGTCGTGCGGCGCCGGCGACGGACGTTCCTTTCGCTCGTCCTGAAGAGCGTCCCGCTGGGACGCGTCTCGAAGGTCAGGCGGTCGACAAACCCGTCGCCGTTTGCCCTGCGAAACAGGTTGTCGCGTCGTGTCCGGCTTCCTCAGCGCGAACGGAAAAGGTTGGACGGCCTAGGCCTTCGGCGCTCGCCGAGCTGTACACGCTGATGGCGGGCGGACGGCGCGAGGCAGCCGAGCGCTTTTGCCACAACAGGCTCGATTCGGCGCCGTTCGATCCGTGGTCCCACTACGTGGACGCGCTGGTCGCGGAGTGGTCCGGTGCGCCCGAGGCGGCCGAGACCGCGCTGCGCCGCGCCCTTTTCCTCGACCGCAAGTTCGGCCTCGCGCGCTTTCGGCTGAGCCAGCTCCAGATGGCGAAGGGGGCGCGCGCAGCGGCGCGGCGCGAACTACGGAACGTTGCCCGCCTCTATGCGGACGACGACGCGGCGGCGTTCGCTTCCGCCATCGATGGGCTCACGGTCGGGGCGCTGCGCGACCTCGTCGCACTGCAGCTCGAACGGCTGGCGGCGCCATGAGCGGGTCGGCGGCATTCGACTGGGCGGCGGCGCGCGCCCGGGTGGCGGCGCTGGGCGCGGCAGTCGCCGCACACGCGCGCGACCAGGCCACGCTGGACCGCGTTCTCGCGGCGCGGGCCGCGGCTCTGGCGAGCCGCGGTGCCACGACCGGTCGCGAACCCTTTGTCCCTTACATTTTCGTCCGCGTTGGCCGCGAGTTCGTGCGCCCTCGACCTTGCCGACACCGCGGGCGTCGTGCGGATAGAGGCGCTCGCGCGCCTGCCCGGTGTCACGGACGAACTCGCGGGCGTCGTGGCCGAGCAGGGCCGCATCTGGCCGGTGTTCGATCTCGCGCGACTGCTCGGCCTCACGCCCGATCCGGCAGAACTCGGGTTCGCCATTCTGCTGCGCCGCGGCGGGCGGCGCTGCGCCCTCGGCGTTGCCGCGCTCGACGGGCTGCGCGACATCCCTCCACCTGCACCGGACGTCGCGCCGGCGCGCTACGTGCGCGCCGTCACCGACGACGCGATCGTGATCGACGCGGACCAGGTGCTTGGCCATCCGCTGCTACGCAAGGAGGACCGGACATGACGTTTGGCATCGGGCGCCGCGTCGCCCTCGGCTTCGCGGCGATCGTGCTCGTCGCGGCGGGGATCGGCTGGTACGAGTTCTTTACGCTGACCCGCGTGGCGGCGACGGCCGAACAGGTGGTGCGCGAGGACGTTGCGATCCTACGGCTGTTCGACTCCGCACGTGTTCGCCTCGCCGACACGCAGACACAACGCGAATATGCCGTGCTGGTGCACTTCTTGAGCAAAATCGGGGGGACGGCCGATTCGGAAGGCGCAATGCGCGAGAAATGGCGTGGCACGCGCAAGGCCGCCTTTAACGCGCTTGACATATTGCAGGCCGCCATCGAGAAGCGAATCGCCGCGCCCGGGGAAGCCCGGTTTCGCGGGCAATGGCGGAACCTGGTCGAGGCAGTCGCAAAGAACCGAGAGAACCTTCAAGCCATCTCACAGGTCACTGAAGAGGAGTTCAGGTACTTTGACGTAAACGACCTTAGCCATCAGATCGCAATCAACAACCGCCTCGATCGGCTCCGCAGCACGGCGACCGTGAATTTTTCCGCCGCCGACGATCTAGCGGACCAATTCGGCGACGCGGCGGCGGCGCGGCTAGAGGCCGTCTATTCCGACGCCGACGATGTGGCCCTGATCGGCCTGGCGGCGCTGATCGTCGTCGCGCTGGCGGTCGGCTTTCCGATCTACCGCTCGGTTGTCGGCCCGCTCAGCGAGTTCGTGCGCTTCGCCGAGCGGATCGGTTCGGGCGACCTGACCCAGACGACGTCACGCATCGGCTCGGACGAGATCGGACGCCTCGGCAAGACGCTTAATGCCATGGTCGACGGGCTGCGCGGCTTGGCGCAGCAAATCCGCTCGGGCGCCGAGTTCGATCGCGAGCGCGGTCGCCGAGATGCAGGCCTCGGCGCAGCAGCAGGCAGCCTCGACCACCGAGCAATCGAGCGCGATTCAGGAATTCGCCTCCACGCTCGAGGAGATCGGCGAGTTGGGAACGCAGATATCGGAGCGCGCGCGTAACGTGTCGGCCGATGCGGAAAACGCGTCGCACGCCGCAGGAAGCGGCGTCGAGGCGGTGCGCGGCACGACGCGGGCGATGGATTCGATCCGCGACCAGGCCGAGGCGGTGGCGGAGATCATGGTTCGGCTCACCGAGAAGGCGCAGTCCGTCGGCGAGATCACCGCCACGGTGGACGAGATCGCCGAGCAGTCGAACCTCCTCGCCCTCAATGCCTCGATCGAGGCGGCCTCGGCGGGCGAGGCGGGGGCGCGCTTCTCGGTGGTCGCCGAGGAGATGCGCAATCTCGCCGAGCGGGCGCGCGAGGCGACCCGCCAGATCCGCGTCCTGCTGGGCGACATGCAGCAGGCGATGAACGGCGCCGTCATGCAGAGCGAGGAGGCAGTGAAGCGCGTCCAGGCCGGCAAGCGCCAGTCCGACGCCGCCGAGCAGACCATCCATCAGCTCACCACCGCGATGGAATCGAGCGTTACCGCCTTCCGCCAGATCGTCGCCGGCATCGGACAGCAGCAGATCGGCATCCACCAAGCCGCCGAGTCGGTGCAGGGCGTGCGCGAATCCATGGAACAGGTCGCGCAGGGCACACTCAGCCTCGACGAGGCGGCGCGCAGCCTTGAAGACCTGACGCTTGGGCTGCGCCGCTCGGCGGAGCGTTACCGGCTGTGACCGACGATCTACGCCGGCGCCTCGAAGCGGCGTTCGCGGTCGAGCACCGCGAGCACGTCGACGCGGTGCGCGCGCTGCTCGCCCGGGCGGAGGCGGCGGGCTGGCGTCTCGCCCCCGACGATCTGAACGAGGTCCACCGCCGCCTGCACAGCTTCAAGGGCGCGGCGCGGGCGATGGATTTCCTGCCGCTGGAGCGCGCGATGCACGGGGCGGAGACGCTGGTCGCCGGGGTGCAGTCGGCCGCGCGCGCCTTCGATGCGGGGATGGCGGCGGCGCTCGAACGGCTGCTCGACGACGCGGAGGGATGGGTTGCTGCGGCGCTTGCGGGCGCCGCACCCGGCCCGCTCGACGACGCCGAGGCTGCGCTCGCCGCATGGCTCGACGCAAAGGTCGCGGCACCGGCCGGTCCCGCGTCGAAGCTGGCCGTCCCGGACGAACCGCGGCACGAATCGGCGCCGCCGCGGGACGAGAGCGTGCGGATCGATGTGGGGCTGCTCGACGTGATGACGTCGCGCGCCGGCAATCTCGGCTCCCAGGCCGAGCGGCAGCGCGCCCAGATCGGCGAGTTGCGCGGACTAAGCGACGGGCTCGATCGGATTCAACGCGAGCTGGACCGGGCGCCGCGGCCCGCCACGCTCGCCGCACTGAAAGGCGAGGTCGCCCGGCTGCGGGCGTTGACCGCGTCGCTCGCAGACAGCAACTGGCAAGTCCGCCGGCACGGTGCGCGTCTCGACCAGGTGGCGCACGAGAGCCGCCTCGTCGCCGCCGAAGCCGTGCTGTTCGACCTGGCCCGCCACGGCCGCCAGATCGCCCGCGACGAGGGCAAGGATGCGACCGTTCAGGTCTCCGGTCTCGACGTGCGTGCCGACCGCGGGGTCTTAAATGCGCTGAAGGATGCGCTCGCACACTTGGTGCGCAACGCCATCGTCCACGGCATCGAGCCGGAGGCGGAGCGGCGCGCGGCGGGGAAGGAGGCGCGCGGCCGGGTGGCCGTGAGTTCTGGCGCTGCGCGGTCGTGCGCTCGAGGTACGCGTCGCCGACGACGGGCGCGGCATCGACGCCGCTGCGGTCGGCGAACGGGCACGCGCCCTGGGGCTGATCGCGGCGGACGCGGTGGGACCCGATGATTCGGCGGCGCTTTTGCGGCTGATTGCCCATCCCGGCCTCTCGACCGCCGCGCGCGTGACGGAGCTTTCGGGCCGCGGCATGGGACTTTCCGTCGTGCACGAGGGGGTGCGCCGGATCGGCGGCTACGTCGAGGTCGCGAGCACGCAGGGCGCCGGAACGACATTCATCCTGTCGGTGCCGAGCGTCGTGGCGCGTCGCCGGCTCCTGACCTTCACCGCCGCGGGGCAGCTCTACGCCCTGCCGCTCGCCTGCGTGCGCCGGGTGCGGAGCGTCGCGCCGGACGCGCTGGTCACGATCGAGGGACGGCGCATCCTGCGCAACTCGGGCGGAGAGATCGCGGCCGTTACCCTTGCCGCCGCCGCTTCGGACGGTCCCGTACGGTTGATCGAGATCGAGCTGGCCGACGAGGGGCGCTTCGCCCTGATCGTCGACGGGTTCGGCACCATCGTTGACCGCATCGTCGAGGATTCCTGCCTCGCCGGCAGCGCCGCAGAGGCGATCGTCGGCTGCGCTGTGATCGAGGGCCGCGCACTCGCGCCGGTACTCAACCCGGTCTGGCTCCGAACCCTCGGTGCAAGAGCGGCGGCGGACGCCGTGGCCGCCCCGGCGGACGCACAGCGCGAGAAGCCAGTCGTGCTGATCGCCGACAATTCCATCACCACCCGCACGCTGGAGAAGAGCCTCCTCGAAGCGCGCGGCTACCGCGTGCTGGTCGCGGTCGACGGCAGCGAAGCTCTAGCGACGCTCGGGCGAAGCGCGGTCGACATAGTGGTCGCCGACGTGGAGATGCCGCGCACCGACGGGTTCGGACTGGTCGAGGCGATGAAGGCCGACACACGGCTTGCCTCGATCCCGGTGATCCTGGTCACGTCGCGGGACGCCAATTCCGACCGGCGCCGGGGGCTGGCGCTCGGCGCCGACGCCTACATCGTCAAGCAGCGGTTCGACGAGCGCGAGCTGGTCGAAACCATCGAGCAGCTCGTGTGACCCCGATGGGACGGAAGCGGGTGATGATCGTCGAGGATTCGAGCGTGGTCCGGGCCCTTTTGGAGCATGTGATCGAGACCGACCCGCGCCTCGCCGTGGTGGCGTCCGTCGCCTCGGGCGAGGCGGCGCTGGCGCGCCTCGCGAGGGCCCGGCCCGACGTGATCTCGCTCGATATCCGCCTGCCCGGCATCGACGGGTTCGAGACCACGCGCCGCATCATGCGCACGGCACCGACGCCGATCGTGGTGGTCTCCGGCAGCGTCGAGGACGCCGATCTGCGTATCGCCATGCGCGCACTCGATGCAGGCGCGCTCCACGTCGTCGAGAAGCCGGTGGGCACCAGCCGCGCCGAGTACGAGGCCGTGGCCGGCCGAATCTGCGACGCGCTGGCCGCGATGAGCGAGGTGCGGGTGATGCGCCAAAGGCCGGACCCGCGTGTCCTGCCGCGCCGCGCGCCCGCCGTCGCCGTTGCCGCCGGTGAGGGGCCACCCGCCCGGCCGGTCGGGATCGTCGCGCTGGTCGCCTCGACTGGCGGCCCGGCGGCGCTCGCGCGCGTGATCGGGGATCTCGGCCCGGTCGCTGCGCCAGTCGTCGTGGTGCAGCACATCACCGCTGCCTTCGTCGGCGGCTTCGCCGACTGGCTCGGCCAGGTCACCAGCGCGCCGGTTGCGCTCGCGCGCGACGGCGAGGCGCTTATCGCCGGGCGGGTCTATGTTGCGTCCGCCGGCGCCCACCTCGCCGTCGCAAGCGGCCGGCTGCGCACGCAGCTCGGCCCTGCGCCCGGGCGGCATATGCCGTCGGGCGACGTGCTGCTCGGCGCGGTCGCCGATTCGTTCGGCGGGCGGGCGATCGGCGCAGTCTTGACAGGCATGGGGTCGGATGGCGCCGAGGGGCTCGCGCGGTTGCGCGCGGCCGGCGGTTACACCATCGCGCAGGACCAGGCGAGCTCGGTGGTCTATGGCATGCCGCGCGCCGCCGTCGAAAGCGGCGCGGCGATCGAGGCGCTGCCCGTCGACGCCATCGGGGCGCGCATCCGCGATCTCTTGCTGGCGGATGAGAGGCGGCCATGAGCGACGCCGCCCGCGTGCTGCTGGTCGAGGACTCGCCCACCCAGGCGGCGCGGATGGTGGCGCTGCTGGAGGGCGAAGGGCTTGCGGTCGAGCACGCCGCCTCGGCCGAGGCCGCGCTTCCCGTGCTCTCGGCGCGCCCGCCGGCACTCCTGATCGTCGACTACAACTTGCCTGGCATGCGGGGCGACGCTCTGTGCCGCCGGTTGCGGCTCGATCCCGCCCTCGCTGCGCTGCCGATCCTGATCCTGACCGGCGAGGAAGGCGACGCCGTCGAGCGACAGGGGCTCGAGAGCGGCGCCGACGAATATCTGCCCAAGACCATCGCGCCGGGGACGCTCGCGCTCCGCATCCGCTCACTCCTCGCACGCGGTGCTCAGCTCGGCGGCGCGGAGGGACCGCGCGCGCCGCACCGGCCACGCTGCCTAGTGGTGGACGACAGCGCGACGCAGCGCGCTCTTCTGGAAACCGAGCTCGCGCGCGAGGGCTACGAGGTCGTCGGCGTCGCCAGCCCGGCCGATGCGCTGGCGGCGCTTGCCGACGCCGCGTTCGACTGCGTGATCGGCGACCTGGTGATGCCCGGCATGGGCGGGATCGAGCTGTGCCGCCGGATCGACGCGATGCGCCGCCGCGACGCGGCGTTCCTGCCCGTCATCGTGCTCACCGGGCGCGAGGACCCAAACGCGATGGCGGCGACGTTCGAGGCCGGCGCCGACGATTTCCTGGTCAAGTCGGCCGACCTGACCACCTTGAAGACCCGGCTGCGCGTTCTCTTGCGGCGCAAGGCGCAGTTCGACGAGGCGCGGCGCATCGCCGGCGAGTTCCGCCGCCGCGACGACGAGATCCGCATCGAGCGCGCCGGCCGCGCCGCGGCCGAGGAGCGCGCGCGCCTGGCCGAAGAGCTGGAGCGGGCCTATCGGACCTTGAAAGAGACCCAGGCACGCCTCGTCCAATCTGCAAAGATGGCGTCGCTCGGCGAGCTGGTGGCGGGTGTCGCCCACGAGATCAACAACCCGCTGGCCTTCGTGCTCGGCCATCTCGGCACGGTCGAGCGCCGGCTGGGCGAGGCGCGGGACGCGTTTGGCCCGGCCGCGCCCGAGGCCGCGACCGACCGGCTCGCCAAGGCCGCGGCGCGGCTTTCCGACATGCGCGAGGGGCTCGACCGGGTCGCCGACCTGGTCACCAAGCTGCGCACCTTCTCCCGCCTCGACGAGGGGCGGTTGAAGACCGTGGACGTGCACGAGAGCCTGGACTCGACCCTTCGAATCCTGTCACACAGGCTGTCACCGAGGGTAGAAGTGGTACGTGCCTATTGCAACTACGGAGACCTGCTCTGTTACGCGGGCGAGCTTAACCAGGTCTTCATGAACGTCATCGCTAACTCGGTCGATGCGATGGGTGGCCGGGGCACCATCGAGATCGCGACCGCGCGCGACGCCACCGCCTTCCATGTGACGGTGCGCGATACCGGTCCGGGTATCCCGCCGGCCCTGCGCGAGCGCGTATTCGAGCCGTTCTTCACCACCAAGGAGGTCGGCGAAGGGACCGGGCTCGGCCTCGCCATCTCGTACGCCATCGTGCGGCGCCACGGCGGCACGATCGAGATCGGCGACAATCCAGCCGGGACGGGCGCCGAGGTGACGATCTCTTTGCCGATCGATTTGCCGGCCGAGGCGGTGGAGCAGAGGGCATGAACGATATGCCGCGTCCCGAGGTACTGGTCGTCGACGACGAGCGCCTGATCCTGAGTGCCGTCGCCGATCTGCTCGAAGACTCATTCACCGTGCACACCGCCCCCTCGGCGACGGACGGGCTCGACATCGTCCGCCGCGCGCCCGACCTCAGCGTCATCGTCTCCGACCAGCGGATGCCCGGGATGCACGGGTCCGAGTTCCTGGCCCGGGCGCGGGATATGTCGAACGCGACGCGCGTCCTGCTGACCGGCTATTCCGACATCGAGGCAGTGGTACGCGCCGTCAATGACGGCAGGATCTTCGCCTACATCTCCAAGCCGTGGGACGAGGAGCAGTTTCGCCACCTGATGGTCAACGCGGCCGAGTTCTATCGGCTGGGGCGGATGTATCGCGAGGAACGGGCGTTGCTGCATAACTTGATGGACCAGGCGCCTGACGGGCTCTACTTCAAGGACCTCGACCACCGCTACGTTCGTCTCAACGCCGCACACGCCCACAATCTCCGGATCGACCGGCCGGAAACCGCAATCGGTCAAACCGACGATGATTTCCTGCCGCCCGACATTGCCCAGGCGCACCGCACGCTGATGGACCGGACGGTCCGCGACGGCGGGCCGGTGATCGACTGGGTCGAGCGCATCGACGGGCCGGACGGCGAGCCGCGCTGGCTGTCCACCTCCAAGGCGGTGGTGCGCGACGATACGAGCCGCGTCTACCGCGTCGTCGGCATCACGCGCGACATCACCGAACGCATTCGGGCAGACCGCCAGACCCGGCTGCTGACGGCCATCGGGCGCGCGATCTACCTCGCCGCCGACTTCGATTCGGCGCTCGGCGAGGCGATTCGCATGGTATGCGAGGAGACCGGCTGGGTGCTGGGCGACGGCTGGGTGTTCGACGGGGACCGCACTCACCTGGTGTCCGCCGGCCATGGCTACTGCCTCGACGACCGCTTCCGCCCGTTCATCGCCGGGACGGCCCGCGAGTCCTTCGCCAAGGGCGAGGGCCTGCCGGGCCACGTATGGGCGACCGGCGAGCCGTGCTGGATCGCCGACATCGGGCCGGGCGCGCCGCTCCGCAATCGCGACCTCGCCGGCGCGCATGGGCTGCACGCCGCGCTCGGCGTGCCGATCCGCGACACTGCGGGCGAGGTGATCGCCGTCATCGTGTTTTTCCTGAAATATCCCCGCGCGCGCGACGAGCGGTTGATCGCGACTGTCACGGCCGTCTCCGACCAGCTCTCCGGCGCGTTCGAGCGCAAGCAGGCCGCCGACGCCCTGGCGGAGCAGCGCCGCTTCCTCATGACGTTGGTGGACAGCATGCGCGACGGCGTCGCGGCCTGCGATGTGGATGGCCGGATCACCTTCGTCAACCGCGCGGCGCACGAGATCCTCGGCAGCCCCGCGAGCGGCAATGAGGTCGGCTGGTTCACCCAGCGCAACCAGCCCAGCGATGCAGAGACCGGCATGCTGCTGCCGCGCGAGGAGCTGCCGCTACTGCGTGCGCTGCGCGGCGAACGGTTCACCGCCATGGAGGTGATGCAGACCGACCCTGATGGCAGCCAGCGTTATCTTTCGGTCAGTGGGGCACCGCTGGTCGACGACGGCGGCCAGACGAGCGGCGCGGTGATCGTCCTCCGCGACGTGACCGAGCTGCGCGAGGCGGACCGTCGACTGCGCGCCGCCCAGCGGCTCGAGGCGCTGGGCCAGATGACCGGGGGCATCGCGCACGACTTCAACAACATCATCCAGGTGATCGGCGGTTCGCTCGATTTGATGCTGGACGAAGGGCTCGATGGGAACAACGCCCGCCTTGCCGCCACCGCACGTGCGGCCGTGGACCGCTCGGCGGAGCTCGCCCGCAAGCTTCTCAGCTTCTCCCGCTCGCGCGAGCTCGCGCCGCAGCGCGTCGATCCGTGCGCGCTGCTCGACGGGCTGGTCGCGGTGCTGCGCAGCGCGGCGGGACGCTGCGTCCGGGTCGAATGCCGGCTGGATCCCGCGGCCGGCGATATATTCGTCGACGCCGCCGAGCTCGAGTCGGCGATCGTCAATCTTGCGACGAACGCGCGCGACGCGATGGCGGATGGTGGCACGCTGCACCTCGCTGTCCGCGAAGCCGATCCGGAGACGTTGCGCCGAGCCGGGATCGAGGGCGGCGGATGGGTCGCGATCGAGGTCGCCGACAGCGGCGCCGGCATTCCGCCGGCCATCCGCGAACGCATCTTCGAGCCCTATTTCACCACCAAGGGCGAGGGCAAGGGCACCGGCCTCGGGCTCAGCATGGTGTACGGCTTCGTCACGCAGTCGGGCGGGCACATCCTGCTCGACACCGCCGAGGGCAAGGGGACAACCTTCACGCTGGTGTTTGCGCGCGTGGCAGGGGAATCGGAATGAACGAGTGTCCACGCCTTCTGGTCGTCGACGACGATCCGGCGATCGCCGATTTCGTCTGCGCCGCCGCGGACTCGTGCGGACTCGCGGCATCGGCGGCGTCGAATGCCCAGGCGTTCTTCGCCGCGCTCGGGCGCGACGATCCGGCGTTCGTCGTGCTCGATCTGCAGATGCCCGACGTCGACGGGATCGAGTTGATGCGCCACCTGTCGGAGGCCGGCAGCCGCGCCCGCGTGATCGTGATGAGCGGCGCGGACGCGCGTGTCCTGACGTCGGCGGAACGGCTGGCGAAGGAATACCGGCTTCGCGTCATCGGCGCACTCCACAAGCCGTTCCCGCTCGCTGCGCTCACCGCGCTCCTCAAGCCGCATGCGGATGCCGACCGGCCGCTTGCCGCCGAGGACGTCCGGCGGGCGCTCGCGGGGAACGAGTTCTATGTCGAGTACCAGCCGATCGTGCCAGTGACGGCCGAGGGCGCTGTTCGCCCGGTGCGCCGGGCCGAGGCCTTGGTCCGCTGGCGCCATCCCGCGCGCGGGCTGATCGGGCCGGACGCGTTCATCCCGCTGGTCGAGCGTTCGGGGCTCGCGACCGACCTGACCGAACGGGTGCTTGCCGCCGCACTCGACCAAATCGTCGCGTGGGACCGCGCCGGTCGGGAGATGTCGGTGGCGATCAATCTTGCCCAGTCGAGCCTGCAGGAGCTCGACCTGCCCGACCGGCTTGCACGCCAGGTCGGGACGGCGGGCATTGCGCCCGAACGCATCGCCTTCGAGGTGACCGAGACGACCGCGATGGAGAACACCACCCTGAGCCTCGACGTTCTCGGCCGGGTGCGGCTCAAGGGGTTTGGGCTATCCATCGACGATTTCGGCACCGGCTATTCGTCGCTGATCGAGCTTTACCGCATGCCGTTCGACACGCTGAAGATCGACAAGTCGTTCGTGCAGGAGACGGATCGGAGCGAGGAGGCGCGCGTCATCGTGCGTTCGCTCGCCGACCTCGCGCACAATCTGGGGCTCACCGTCTGTGCCGAGGGGGTCGAGCGGCCCGAGCATCTCGTTCTCGTGGGCGAAGCCGGGTGCGAAGCGGCGCAGGGCTATCTATTTTCGCGCCCGGTGGCGGCCGAGAATCTGCCGGCCGAAATCGCTTCGGGTTCGGAACAGGGTCCGTACGCGAGACGGGCTGCAAGCGGATAGCGGGGACGGCCATGGCCAATATCCTGGTGGTCGACGACGAACGGGCGATCCGCGATCTGTTGCGGACGGCGCTCGAAGGCGCGGGTTATGCGGTCACCGAGGCGGCAAGCGGCGTTGAGGCGCTCGCCCAAGTGGCGGCGGCGGCGCCCGACATGGTGCTGATCGATATCGTCATGCCCGAGATGGACGGGATAGAGACGATCCGCCGCCTCCGGGCCGAGGCGCCCGGGCTGCGCATCGTCGCGCTGTCGGGCGGCGGCACGCACGGCTTCCCGGACTACCTGAGATACGCGCAGATGCTGGGCGCCGACGACGCCCTGGCCAAGCCCATTTCGCTCAAGCAGATGGTCGCGCGCGTTGCCACGCTGCTTGAAGGTTAGGCGCGGGCGAGCGCAAGGCGCAGCCGGCTCAGTAGGAAGAGCTGTATCGCGCAGATGCCGGCGAGGAAATAGAGCCCGGCCGCGAATCCGCCGGTGAGGTCCGCCAGCGTGCCGATGGTGAGCGGTCCCAGCACGCCACCGATCTCGCCGGCGGTGAAGTACATGCCGCCCGCAGCCCCCATGCGGCGCGAATCCACCTCGCGCAGCTCCATCAGCACCAGCAGCACGATGGTCGAGAGCGAGCCCCGCGCGAGCCCCTGCAGCACCAGCCCGGTGGCGAGCGGCGCGGCGCCGCCCGCCTCGATCAGGAGCGGCGCCAGCATCTGGCACGTAAACAGGCCGGCGAGGATCGCCATGCGGCGCGACGGGATGGCGAGGCGCGGGAAGTTGAGCGCGGCGACGATCCCCACCGCGACCGGCACGGCGGCCCAGAAGCCGGCGCGGGCCATCGGCATGCCGGCGGCGTGCAGTATTTCGGGCAGCCAATTGTTCAGAGAATGGCCGAAGAAGAACGTGCCGACGGCAAGCGCGAGGACCATCTGCATCGGCCGGGCACCGATCAGCTCCCGGAACACGCCCGCGGTCGCCAATTTCGGCTCGGCGGCGATGCGGCGCTCCAGCGCGCGGCTCGCCGGGCGGCCGGAGATCGCGGTCCAGGCGAGCGCCGCCGCGAGCGCGAGAATCCCGTACGCGGTCAGCACCTTGCGCCAGTCGCCCCCGGCCCAGGCGATGAACACGCTCGGGGTCAGCGCCAGCGCCGCGATCGTGCCGGTCGACTGGCCGACCATGTAGAGCCCCATCGCGAGGCCGCGCTCGCGCCCGACGAACCACTGGCTGATCACCTTGGGAGCGCCGATCGAGACCAGCGGCCCGCCGACGCCGAACGCCGCGACCGCGAGGAACATGGTCGCATAGTCGCCGGCGAGCCCGCGCAGCACCCCCGACGCCGCGATGACCAGCGCCCCCACCGCCATCGCGCGGCGCGGCCCCAGCCGGTCCATCAGCGCGCCGCACGGGATCGCCGCGCCGATATAGACGAGCTGCCAGGCGCCCAGGATCGAGCCCATCTGGGTGTGGGAGAGCCCCAGATCGGCGGTGATGCGCGGGACCAGCGGCGCGATCGCCGCCGAGGTGGTGCCGAAGCAGAAATAGACCGTCAGCACGCCCGCCAGCATCGCCCAGCGATGCGGGTGCGGCGGCGGCTGGGCGGTCTCGGGCTCCGGCGGCATGGCGGGGCGTTATAGCAGACCCGCCGACGCTATAATCGGCCGATGCTGAGCTATCGCCACGGATTCCATGCCGGAAACTGGGCCGACGTGCACAAGCACGCGGCGCTCGTGCTGCTGCTCGCGCACCTCAGGGCGAAGGCGAAGCCGTTCACGGTGATCGACGCGTTCGCGGGCGATGGCCTCTATGACCTTGAATCGCTTAAATCTTCGAAGACGCGCGAGTTCGAGCAGGGGATCGCGCGAATCTGGCGGCGGGAGAATCCGTCGGCAGAATGTGCAGAGTTCCTGGCCCTGGTCCGCGCCCTCAACCCGGACGGGCGGCTCCGGCGCTATCCCGGCTCGCCGGAGATCGCGCGCCGGATGCTGCGCGAGGAGGACCGGCTGATCCTGGGCGAGCTGCATCCCACGGCGATGGCGAACCTCAAAAGCTGGGCGGGGCGCGACACGCGCATCGCGCTCCACCGCCGCGACGGGTTCGAGCTGCTGGCGGCCGCCGTGCCGCCGACGCCGCGCCGGGGCCTCGTCCTGGTCGATCCGAGCTACGAGGTGAAGGCGGAATACGACACCGCGCCGCGCGCGCTCGCCGCCGCGCTCGCCCGCTGGCGCACCGGCATCTTCGTCCTGTGGTACCCGGTGCTGCCCGAGGGCCGCCACCGGGCGCTGAAGGGGGCTCTGGCCGCACTGCCGGCCCCGGTCCTGGTGAGCGAGCTGGCGCCGGGCGCGGCGCCGGCGCGCGGGTTGCAGGCGTCAGGGCTCGCAATCGTCAACCCGCCCTGGCGCTTCGCCGAGGCGCTGGGCGCGGCCGGCGACTGGCTCGCCGCGGCCCTGTTTCCGGGCGGGCCGGGCCGGCATGCTCTAGTGACAGGTCCCGCCGCCTTGGCTACGCTCGCCAGACGAGGGACGCGCCAAATAACGACGGGGGGAAACGACCATGAACCGACACGTGTTGGGTTTTCTCGTGGCTGCGCTCGCGGTCGCGCCGGTTGCGGCGGACGCCGCCGGGCCGATCCTCCTGAAGTTGCCGGTCGGATCGTCGCTCCGCTCGCCGGTGTTCCTGCGCGCGACCGAGCCCTGGGTCGAGGAGATCAACAAGAAGGGCGCCGGTATTTTCCACGTGAAGATCTACCCGCCGCGCTCGCTCAACAGTCCGCGCAACGTCTACGACCGGCTGGTGAACGGCGTGTACGAGCTGGCCTACGGCATCCACGGGCCGGTCGCCGGCAAGTTCCCCAAGATCGTCGGTCGCCGAGCTGCCGTTCCTTGCCCACGAATCGACCCATGCGTCGGTGGCCTACTGGAACCTGATCCGCGACAAGGTGATCGCCGACGAATACGCCGAGGTGAAGCCGCTCGCCCTGCAGATCTATCCGCAGAACCAGCTCCATTTCGACCGGCCGGTGCACAATCTGGACGACCTCAAGGGGCTCAAGATCAGCGCCCAGAGCCGGGTGCTGGCCGACATCGTCGAATCGCTGGGCGGCACGCCGATCACCCTGTCGCCACCCGAGGTCTACGAGGCGGGCCAGCGCGGGCTGATCGACGGCATCGTCATGGCGTGGACCGGGGTCCTCCAGTTCAAGGTCCAGGAGGTGACGCAGCTACCACCTCGAGACGTTCCTCGGCTCCGTCACCGGCTTCGTGCTGATGAACAAGCAGGCCTACGAGCGGCTCCCGAAGGCGGGCCAGGCGATCTTCGACGAGACGACCGGCGCCAAGCTCTCGCGGCGCTACGGCGTCGCGCTCGACGGCATCGCCAAGGTCCAGCGTGCGACCATCGCCAAGATGAAGGGCCAGACGATCGCCGAGCTGACGCCGGCCCAGCATGCCAAGTGGGAGAAGCTGGTCGAGCCCGTCTTCGACCATTGGCGCAAGCGCGTGCCCGACGGCCCGCACGTGCTGGCTGCGTTCAAGGAGGAGCTGATGAAAGAGGGGGCGATGTAGGGGCGTGGGCGGTCCCTTGTGCGTGCCATATATGGCACTTGTCAGCATGTATGCTTCTTAACTCGGTCCGCGGCTAAACGTTCATGGGGTAACGGAATTATCCCCTAAGGCCAGCTAGGGGCGACGGGCGGTGGCTACAATCAGGAGTGGCCAGCCGCGCGGCTGATGTGCATACAATCCGGCATGTCCTCCGAGACGCCAGAGGTCTACTCATCGACCAAGGCTATCTCCGGCCCGCTTGAATGGGTGGTGCTAACGAAGCGGCGCCTCCAATTGGTCACGCCGCTCGATATAGGCGGCGTCACGCGTCAGGGCCTATATCTCCGCGTAACAGCCTACCAGGACCGGCCACAAGAAGGTGTAATGGTCCAACTCGAATACGACCAGCAAGGTCGGCGGGACAACGCAATAGAGCGTATCGACTGGCGGCCCTTTCACTCGCATAACAATCATGGACGCGGTCCAGAAGAGTGGCACTTCGAGGAGTTGATATCTTCGCATCATCACGTGTTTGCCCTTAATTGGATTGAGGAAGAGGCGCGGTTACTAGGCGATAATTTGCCTGTCGCCACCCCTATTCTTGGTGATTGCGCAGATTTTGACAAACTTCTTGCGTTTTCGGCTGAATGCTTTAAAATCCGCAACTTAGTCATGCCGAGCCCGTGGGCTGATGATCTTTTTTCGAGGGGATCATGATCCAGCAAGACACGCGTGTGTTCCAAGAGATCGCCGAGGCCGTGGCGCGCCGCGTTGTGGTTGCGCGCGCGTCGGCGGAAGCCGGATTTATCCGTCTGCCGATTTGTTATCCTGGCGGCTCGACAGTCGTTGCGCATATTTCCATCGCGACCTCATTTCGCCGGTGAACAAGAAAGTTTTCTCGTTTCGGATTATGGCCTTGGCCACGACGAAGCAACGAACATGGGCGTAGGAGCCGTCTATGTCCGGCATGCCGATAGGGAATAGCCGAACGAATGGGAATACACTTTGAAGATCACGCCTTTCGGTTGACAACGTATCGCGCTCCAAACTGGCCGGTGCGGTGATTGCTGTCGCGAACGCGTCAGCCGAGGCTGTCATTGTAGCGGCTCAAAACTTTGAGGAAGGTCAGAAGGAGGCCGAAGGCGATATTCTCTACAAAAGGCTTGTCCGCATATTCCCGGGGCGACGTGTTGCTAGAAACGCCGACGTTATAGGCGCCTCCAACACCCGTTGGAGCGTTGACGCACTAGTTGATTGGGATGATCGACAAACCATTTTCGAAGCGGTTTCGAGCAATCGGCTTTCAATCTATGCGGCCGCAACTAAGTTTAGCGACGTAGCGGGACGGGATGACGCACCGGGGCGAATTGCTGTCGTGCGGAAGAAGGCCGATCTTAAAACATTTCTCGCAATTCTGACCAAATCAGCGCATGTGATTGAGCGTGGAATGGACGATCTGGCACTTACCAAAGCCGCAATGATGGCAACATAATTATGTTGTCGCTGGCAAAGACGTTGCAGTTAGATCATCTGAACGACTTTATCGCGCAAGAGGAGTTTCGCGGCATCGGGCCGGACGATCGCAACAAGCTCGACGCTGCAATCCGGCGACCGGTTACACCGCGCCGATCAGAAGATCGAACATTGCGTTTTGCATCGCGCGGTGCTTCGACCAGAAAGTGAACTCCCGCAGTTAGCGGTGCATGTACTTCGGCAACATGGTGGAGTTCCCTTCGTCTTGAGGGGAATATAGGCCATCGCCCTACTTGGATAATCCGGTTCGTTTTTGCGCGCAGCCGCGCGCTGTCCGTGGATGGCCGGGACGGAGCCCGGCCATGGCGAATTTGATGGGATCGATTGCTCGGCGCTCTTTTCGAGTGCCCTTTTAGCAATACGGCCAACCCCCGGGGATGCGAGTCGCCGTCACGGGCTGCGGATTTCGAACCGACTAACCGCGCCCGCGCCCCCGGATGACAGGCGCGGGGCGCTCGGCTAGCATTTCGCCGACAAGGCGGCCTTGCCGCAACCCCGGCCGCCGTCGCTGGGAGGACCCATGAGACGCCGCCTTCTCGCCGCCGCCGCGCTCGCCGTGGCCGCCGGCTTCGCCGGCTCCGCCATCGCCACCGAACCGATGACGCTCAAGCTGCCGATCGGCTCGCCGCTGACCTCGCCGGTGTTCCTGCGCGCGACCAAGCCGTGGGTCGATGAGATCAACAAAAAGGGCGCGGGCATCTTCCACGTCCAGATTTTCCCGCCGGGCTCGCTCAACAACCCGCGCAACGTGTACGACCGGCTGGTGACCAGCGTCTATGAGCTGGCCTACGGCATCCACGGGCCGGTGGCGGGCAAGTTCCCCAAGTCGTCGGTCGCCGAGCTGCCGTTCCTCGCCAAGGAATCGACGCACGCCTCGGTCGCGTTCTGGAACCTGATCCCCGAAAAGGTGATCGCCGACGAGTACGCGAAGGTGAAGCCGCTGGCGCTGTTCATCTATCCGCAGAACCAGCTTCACTTCAACCGGGCGGTGCACAATCTCGACGACCTCAAGGGGCTCAAGGTCAGCGCGCAGAGCCGGGTGCAGGCCGATATCGTCAACGCGCTGGGCGGCACGCCGATCACGCTCGCCCCGCCCGAGGTGTACGAAGCCGGCATGCGCGGCATGATCAACGGCATCGTCATGGCGTGGACCGGCGTCCTCCAGTTCAAGGTGGAGGAGGTGACGAGCTACCATCTCGAAACCTTCATGGGCTCGCTCACCGGTTTCGTGTTGATGAACCAGGGCGCCTACGACCGGCTGCCGCAGATGGGCAAGGACATCATCGACCAGACCACCGGCGCCGCCCTGTCGCGGCGCTACGGCGTCGCGCTCGACGGCATCGCCAAGGTCCAGCGCGCGACGGTCGCCAAGATGAAGGGTCAGACCATCGCCGAACTGACGCCCGAACAGCACGCCAAGTGGGAAAAGCTGATCCAGCCCGTGTTCGACCACTGGTCGAAGCGTGTGCCCGACGGGCCGCACGTGCTGGCGACGTTCAAGGACGAGCTGAAAAAGCAGGGCGCGATGTGACCATGGCCCGTCGCCCGGCCGGGCGGCGGCTGGTATAGTGGGTGCGCGCCGCGGCCGGGTGCCGCCGGGCGCAGTCGAGGGAGGAACCGATGAGACGGAGCGTGCTGAGCGGCCTCGCGGCCGCGGCGGTGGTTGTCGGGCTGGCGAGCCCGGCCCCGGCCGACGAGATGAAGCTGATCTTCGTGACCTTGGATTCGCCGCAGGCGCACCTCAACGTGCGCATCCACCATCCGTGGGCGGCGAAAATCAACAAGGAGGCGAAGGGCCTGTTCAAGATCGACGTACGCGACGGCATGGCGCTCGCCAACCACGGCAACGTCTACAGCCGCGTGCTCGACAACGTGGCCCAGATCGGCTGGGGCCTGCAGGTCTATTCCGCCGGCAAGTTCCCGCTGACCAACGTGGTGACGTTGCCGTTCCTGTCCGACAGCTCCGAGGTCGCATCGACCGCGTTCTGGCGGCTCTACAAGACCGGCCTGCTCGACAAGGAGTACGACCAGGTCGTGCCGCTGAAGCTGATCGTCTTCCCGCAGTCGGGCGTGCAGTACCGCGAGAAGCCGAAGTCGCTCGACGGGCTCGAAGGGCTCAAGGTCATCGCCGGCAGCCGCGTGTCGTCCGAGATCGTTTCGGCGCTCGGCGGCGCGCCCATCTCGCTTCGCGTCAACGAGTATTACGAGGGGCTGCAGCGCGGCACCGCCGACGCCGTGGTGGTCGGCTGGACGGCGTTCCAGCCGTTCAAGCTGGCCGAGGTGACGCACTACCACCTGGAGACCCAGCTCGGCACCAGCCCGGGCTTCGTGTTCATGACCCGGAAGGAGATGGCCTCGCTGCCGGAGAAGGCGCGCGACATCATCCTCGCCAACTCGACCGAGAAGGAAAGCCGCGCGTTCGGCAAGTTCTGGGACGAGGTGGTCGGCGAAGGGCGCGCCATGACCATGAAGATGAAGGGTCACACCGTCCTCAAGCTCAGCCCGGCACAGTCGGCGAACTGGAAGAAGCGCGTCGGGCCGATCACCGAGGAATGGGCGAAGTCCACCCCCGGCGGCGAGAAGGTGCTGGCCAAGTACCGCGAGCTGCTGGGCGAGGCCGAAAAGGCGATGTGACGGGCGTCGCTCCTCCAAGATCGTCTGTCATGGCAAACGAGGCGAAGCGATCCGGCGCGGAGAGCCAGGATCGCTTCGCCGGCCCGCTCGTCGCAACGATCGAGGCGTGCGGAGACGTGCGTAGCTGAGAGGGTAGCGTCATGATCGGTTCGGTTCGGGCGGGTATGGCGGCAGCGGCAGCCGCGGCGGCGGTGGCGTGCGCGGCGGTGCCGACGACCCAGGCGGCGGTCACCTTGACCTTCGCTACGGTCGACAGCCCGTACGCCGACGTCAACATCCACATCCACCACCCGTGGGCGGAGCGGGTGAGCGCCGCGCGCGGCGGGTTTCTCCATATCCGCGTGGTGGACGGGCCGCGCGGGGCGGATTTCGCCGACGTCTATAAGCGCGTGCTCGATGACGAGGTGCAGATCGGCTGGGCGCTTCAGCCTTACATGTCGGTTCCGTTCCCGCTGAGCGAGGTGGCAGCCCTGCCGCTCGTCGCCAGCAGCGCCGAGGACGCCTCGGTCGCGCTCTACCGGCTGTGGAAGTCGGGCGCGCTCGATTCCGAGTATCGTGACATCGAGCCCTTGAAGCTCTGCACCACCTCCGAGGCCGGCGTGCACCTCCGTGAGGTGCCGAAATCGAACGACGGGTTCAAGGGGCTCCGGATCATCGAGGCCGGCCGCATCGGGGCCGACACCATCACCGCACTCGGCGGCCGGCCGGTCACGCTCCAGCTTGCCGCGTACCGGAAGACGTTGGTGGACGGCGGTGCCGACGGCGTGCTGGCCGGGTGGCCGTTGCTCGAGCCGCTAGGGCTTCATGCCGTGACGAAGTTCCATGTCGAGGTCGCGCTCGGTGGCACGCCCTGCATGGTGTTCATGGCGAAGAAGCGCTACCTCGCTTTGCCGGCCGATGCACGCCACGTTCTCGACGCCCGCACGCGCGAGCACGAGACGCGCATGCTCGGCCTCTATTGGGACAAGGCGGCGCAGGAGGGACGCTACGCCACCGGCGGCCGCAAGGGCCACATGATCGTCGCCCCGGCCAAGGACCAGATGGCCTCGTTCAAACGCCGCGTCCAGCCCGCGGTCGAGGCGTGGGTGCGGCGCACGCCCGGCGGCGCGGCGGTGCTGGCGAAGTTCCGCGCGGCCTTGGCCGAGATCGCCGCCGGCCGATGAGCGCCGCGGCCGAAGGCGCGGCGCCGGCGCCGCATCCGCTCGACCGGCTCGAGGCGGAATGCGCGCGCCTCGCGCGGCCGATCGCCTTCGTCGGCGTTCTCGCCATGCTGATCGTCGCGGGGGCAACCCTGGTCGACATTCTCGGGCGCTGGTTCTTCAACGCGCCGATCCCCGCGCTGAACGAAGTGGTGGCGGAGGTGTTCGCCGTCGGCGTCGCGGCCTGCATCCCGTCCGGGCTCGCCCAGAGCGTGAATCTGACCGTCGACATCCTGGCGAAATGGATCACCGGCCGGCTGGCCGCCTGGCTCGGCGCGGCGGGGGCGGTGCTGCTCCTGGTCTTTGTTGCGCTGCTGGCGTGGCGGATCGAGATTTTCGCCCTGAGCCTGGCGGAGCAGCACCGCATCACCATCATCCTGCGCTGGCCGGAGGCGCCGTTCATGCATGCGGTGGCCATCCTGTTCGCGGCCGGGACGGTGGTGCAGTCTGTGGTGGCAGCCAACGCGCTGCGCAAGGCGGCCGCGCTCCGGGCGGTCGCCCCGGCGGCGCTTTCGGCGCGGGTCGCGGTCGGCGTCGTGGTCGGTGTCGCGCTCGCGCTCGCGGCTTACGGCGTCGTCGAGTTCGATAGGCTCGGCGAATTGGCGCAGCACAATCCCGAGCTCTCAGTCCTCGTCGCGTTCCTGTTCCTGTGGGCGTTCCTGCTCGGACTGATGCCGCTCGCCGCGGTGATGGCGACGACGGGGCTCCTCGGCTCGGCCTTGTTCATCGGGTTCGGCCCGTCCTTGGGCGCGTTCGGGACGGAGCCGGCCGGGTTCCTCACCAACAGCCAGGTCGCCGTCCTGCCGCTGTTCCTGATGATGGGAAGCTTCGCGGCCACGGCCGGGCTTTCCGACGACATCTACGCCCTCGCGCACGCCCTGTTCGGCGGATTTCGCGGCGGACTCGCGCTCGCCACCATCGGCGGCTGCGCCGGGTTCGGTGCCGTCACCGGCTCGTCCATCGCCTGTGCCGCCACCATCGGGCGCGTCGCGCTTCCCGAGATGCGCGCGCGCGGCTACGCGCCGCATTTGACCACGGGCTGCATCGCGGCGGGCGGCACGCTGGGCCAGCTCGTGCCGCCGTCGGCGCCCATCGTGATCTTCGCGCTCCTGACCGAGGCCTCGATCGGCCAGCTTTTCATCGCGGCGGTGGGGCCCGCGATCCTCGCCATCGCGTTCTACCTGGTCACTATCGGGCTGTTCGTGCGCTTCGCGCCCGCGACGGTCCCCGAGCGCTCGCGCTTCGCCTTTGCCGAGCTCACGTCGGCGATGCGAAGGTCCGTCGGCGTCATGATCCTGTTCGTCCTGGTGATCGGCGGGCTCTATTCCGGCGTATTCACCGCCACCGAATCCGCCGCGGTCGGCGCGTTCGCGACCTTCCTGTTCGCCCTTTTCCGCGGCCGGCTCGGCGGCGGCGCGTTCTGGCGGGTGATGGCGGAGACCACTGCGACGACGGCCCTGATCTACGGGCTGATCTTCGGCGCGCTGATTTTCTCGTTCTTCGTCGGCGTCACGAACCTGCCGGAGACCGCGACGCGGATGGTGGGCGGGCTCAACCTGTCGCCGCTCGGCGTCGTCGCCGTGCTTCTCGTGCTCTATCTGATCCTCGGCTGCGTGATGGACTCGTTTGCGGTGATGGTGATCACCGTGCCGATCGTGACGCCGCTGGTCACCCATCTGGGGTTCGACCTGATCTGGTGGGGCATCATCATGGTCGTGGTGATCGAGACCGGGCTGATCACCCCGCCCTTCGGGCTTAACGTGTTCGTGCTGAAATCGATGGTGCCCGACGTGCCGCTCGGCACCATATTCCGCGGCGTCGTGCCGTTCGTCGCGGCGGACCTGCTGAAGCTCGTCCTCCTGGTGCTGTTCCCGGCGCTCGTGCTGTGGCTGCCGTCAACGATGCACTGAGGGGCGCGCGGGTCGGGCGACGGCGCCTTCGGACCGCTTCGGCTTGACGAGCGCAAACACGATGCCGGTCATGACCGCCATCGCCGCATCGGTTATCTCCGCCGATCGGCCGGGCAGGAAGATTTCGGCAGCGCTGGTCACGAGCAGAAGAAAGGCCACCAGCACGGTCGCACCGGCGAGACGGAAGCCCGACTCGGCCAGCAGCCAGACCGCGGCGCCGTAATAGAAGAACTTCTCCAGGAACGACTGCACGTTCACGCCGAGCGATCCGTGCAGGAAGCTGTAGAAGGGTATCCAGCCGAATGCGCCCGGATAGGCACTGAAGTGGAACGGTTGGAGCCGCATGACCACGATCAGTACGAGCAGAAGCACGCCGGCGACCGCGATCCGCGCGCGCTCCCGCCCTGCAAGGAGCGCGAGCCAGGCGATATAGGCCAGGAGCCCGCCAACCACCTCGGGAAGGCTGAGCGCGGTGTTAATGATCACGATCCGCGCGCCCAGGGCGCAGCCCGCGAAGAACGGGAAGGCGAGCCACCACCAGCGCCGGCCGACGAACGCCTCGACCAGCGCGCCGATCGCGATCCACATGATCGTGTAGCGGAACAGGTCGTACGGGTGCAAAGACGGCGCCAGGACGAGCGGTCGCACCGCGTGCCAGTACTTGTGCAGGTCGATCGTCGGCACGTAGGGGTAGAGGCGAAAGCCCAGCCACGCGGCCAGGAGAAGCGCGGGCACGGGGGCCGCGCGCGCCTCCCTCAGGAACGGCCATCGGAAGGCGCCACCCAGAGCGGTGCCGGCGGCCGCGCCGAGGAACGTGCCCAGCGTGTTGGAATAGACGTCGGTCATGCTCGAGACCCGTCCCGGATCGTAATGCTGAACGAGCTCGACGCCGGTGCAGAGCGCGAGACCGCAAGCGGTCGTCGCCAGAAGGCAGGCGGGGCTCGCCAGTCCGGACAGGGCGAGCGCAACGAAGAAGCCGAGCGGAACGTAGAGCGCGATGTTGGCGAGAAAGTCGCCGCGCCCTGGCGACGCGTGCCAGGTCTGAAGCAGTGCGGCCAGCGCGCCGGGCCCACCGGCGGGCGCGCGGAAGGCGAACGGGTAGAGCGAGCCGTAAACGATCACCGCCGCCATGACGGCGGCGATGAGCGCGTAGCGCTTGGCCAAGCGCGCTACTCGACGATGGCGACGGCGCGGGTCCAGCCGGCCGAGGCGCCCTTGATCTTGGCGGGGAAGCAGACGACGGTGAACCCGTCGGCCGGCAGCCTGTCGAGGTTGGCCATCTTCTCGATCTGGCAATAGCCGCGCACCATGCCGGCCTTGTGGCCTTCCCAGATGATCGCGGGGTCGTGCGTCTCGTCCCAGCGCTTGCGCGTGTGGCTGAACGGCGCGTCCCAGCTCCACCCGTCGGTGCCGACGACGCGCACGCCGCGCTCGGTGAGCCACAGGGTCGCGTCGCGCCCGAAGCCGCAGCCCGCGTTCAGGAAATCGTCCTGCCCGTACCGTGCGCCGGCCCGCGTGTTCATCAGCACGATCTCCAGCGGCGCGAGCGTGTGGCCGATGCGCTTGAGCTCCGCCTCGATCTCGGAAGGCGGCACGACGTAGCCGTCGGGCCGGTCGCGGAAGTCGAGCTTCACGCCGGGCTGGCAGAACCATTCGAGCGGCAGTTCGTCGATGGTCTGGGCGGGCATCCCATTGTCCTGCGTCGGGTGATAATGCCACGGCGCGTCGACATGGGTGCCGTTGTGGGTGGAAAGGGTCACGGTCTCGACGGCCCAGCCCTGGCCGTCGGGCAGGTCCTCCGGTGCGAGCCCCGGAAAGAACGAACAGATCTCCTTCTGCGTCCGGTCGTGCGTCGCGTACTGGATCTTCGGGATCATGAAGTCGGGGTCCGACTTGATGTCCCCCCGCAGCGTGACGGAGAGGTCGATGATCTGGCGTGGCATGGCGTCCTCCGGGTTGCGGCGAGGTTAGCGGCGCACTCCCGGCAAGTCAAAATGCGCCCGCGCGGGCCGATGATTTGCCGGCCGTCCCTGTGCTAACCTCGGCGCAACGAATGTTGCGGAGGTTACGGAATGTCCCCCCGGAAGACGGCCCCCAAGCGGGCCGCCCCGTCGAAGCGTCCCCAGGCCAAGCGCGCCCCGCGCGGGGCGGCCCCGCGCGCGAAGCGCGCAAAACTGACCGCAAAGCCCATCGTCATCGATGTGCATGCCCATATCGCGGTGCCCGAGGTCGCGGCCTATGCCGCGCCCCGTTCAGTGTCGCGCGCCCCGGCGCGCATGCCCGAGCACCAGGACAAGACCGAGGAGCACCGCCGGCTGGAGGCGGAGTGGCTCGCCCGCGTGCGCCAGCGCACCGCCGACTACGACGTGCGCATCCGCGACATGGATGCGGCCGGCGTCGACATCCAGGTGCTCACCCTGATGCTGGTCAGCCACCACACCTACTGGGCCGGCGCGGACGAGGAGACCAGCTACCGGATGGAGCGGCTCGCCAACGACCGCATGGCCGAGGTGATTACGAAATATCCCGGCCGGTTCATCGGGCTGGGCGGCGTGCCCCTGCATTCGCTGCAGCTCGCCATCAACGAGCTCGAGCGCTGCATGGGCGAGCTCGGCTTCAAGGGCGTGCAGGTGTCGAGCCAGGCGGGCGACATGGAGCTTGGCGATCCGCGCCTGCGGCCGTTCTGGGCGCGCTGCGAGGAGCTGGGTGCGGTGGTCTATCTCCACCCCGCCGGGCTGTTCGACATCCGCTACCAGCCGCACCAGCTCTGGAACTCGATCGGCCAGCCCCTGGAGGAGGCGATGGCGATGGCCTCGCTGATGTACGAGGGCGTCCTGGACGCGTTCCCCAACCTCAAGATCTGCGTCGCGCACGGCGGCGGGTTTTCGCCCTATTACGCCGGGCGGCTCGACCGCAACTATTACGACAAGCCCTATCTGCGCCTGAAGATGAGCGGCTCGCCCAGCGACTATCTCAAGCGCTCGTTCTACTACGACACCTGCGTCTACAATCCGGAAATGCTCGACACACTGATCGACAAGGTGGGGCCGGAGCGTATCGTGCTCGGCTCCGACTACCCGGTCGGCGAGGAGGATCCGGTGGGCTTCGTGATGGCCTCGAAGAAGATCGGCAAGTCGGAGAAGGCCGACATACTGGGTAACAACCTGGCGAAACTGCTGGGGCTCTCGACCTAGCCAGCGAAAGGGAGACGCGACATGGCGACCAAGGCCGCCGACACCACCCTCGAACAGCTTCGCAAGAACGCCCAGGAGCTGGTGCCCGTGCTGCGGGGGCGGGCGCAGCAAACCTCGCGCGACCGCCGCGTGCCCAAGGAAACCATCGACGATTTCTGGAAGGCGGGGTTGTTCGACCTCCTGAAGCCGAAAAAGTTCGGCGGCAAGGAGCTGCGCTACGACGACACGTATTTCCTCACGATCGAGCTCGCGCGCGGCGACGGCTCGGCCGCCTGGGTGCAGGGCGTGATCGTGGTGCACGAGCTGATCATCGCGCTCTTCGAGGAGGAGGCGCAGAAGGAGCTGTGGGCCGATCCGCGCTCGCTCTGCGCGTCGGCCTTCGCGCCGACCGCCAAGGCGGAGCCCGCGCCGGGCGGGGCGCGCGTGTCGGGCCGCTGGCAGTTCTGCTCCGGCATCGACAATGCCGACTGGATGGTGTTCGGCGCCTTCTTCGGCATGGAGGGCGACCCGCCCCACCCCGACATCCGCTTCATCCTGGTGCCCAAGCACGACGGCGAGGTGATCGACGACTGGAACGTCATGGGGCTGTGCGGCACCGGCTCGAAGAGCTTCGCGATGAACAACGTGTTCGTGCCCGACCATCGCATCCTGTCGTGGGGCCCGTTCGCCATGGGGACCGGCCCGTTCGGCCCGGGCCCCGGCTGCCCGGGCGCGAAGGTCCATCCGCAGATGAATCTCCTGAAGGCGCCGATGTGGGCGATCTTCCCGTTCTGCGTCACCTCGCCCGCCACCGGAATCGCGCGCGGTGTGTTCGAGAGCTATATCGAGCAGATGCGCACGCGCAAGACCGCGATCACCCAGGAGGCCCTGTCGCAGTTCGCTCATGTCCACTACAAGATCGCCGAGGCGGGTGCGCTGACGGACGCGGCCGAATGGCTTTACAAGCGCTCGCTCAAGGAGACGATCGACAAGGTCGAGGCTGGCGAGGCGCTCTCGAACGAGCACCGCGCGCGCTCGCGCCGCGACCAGAACCAGTCCATCCGCATGGCGACCCAGGCCGCGGAGGCCTTGTTCGCCGCGACCGGCGGCAACGGGCTTTACGATTCCCAGCACGTGCAACGCGGCTACCGCGACCTGCAGGCGATGGCCCATCACATCGTCGGCGCCTGGGAAACCGGCATGGGCATCTACGGCAAGATCATGCTTGGGGCCGAGCCGGCGCCCACCGACATGTTCTGAGTCCAAGGCGAAACGACAACGCAACGGGCCGGCCTCCGGTCGGCCGCATAGGGAGAGACGCAGGAATGGCACGCTCCAGTGGCCTCAAGGAAATCGGCTATATCGACGTGAAGGGCGGCGGCCAGGTCGTGTTCGACCGCGACACCGCCTATGTCGGCCACATCACCGGGCCCGAGGCGACCTCGGTGGTCGACGTGAAGGACCCGAAGAACCCGAAGCTTGTCCAGACCATCGACCTTCCGTGGAAGGAGGGCGCGCATTCCCACAAGGTGCGCGTGAAGAACAACATCATGGTCACCAACGTCGAATCCGTCGGCTATGGCGGCGCCAAGGTGCCGGCCGACTTCGTCGGCGGGCTCAACATCTACGACGTCTCGGACCCGCACCACCCCGAGCACGTGTGCAAGTGGGAATGCGCCGGCAAGGGCGTGCACCGCTACACGTTCGACGGGCGCTACGCCTACATCTCGCCCTGCGTCGAGGGGTACCGCGACAACATCGTGATGATCCTCGATTTGAAGGACCCGCGGAATCCGGTCGAGGTCGGGCGCTGGTGGATGAAGGGCCAGTGGAAGGAGGGCGGCGAGGAGCCGACCTGGAAGCCGGACGGCAACCTCGTCCCGCACTGCCACCACCCGATCCGCCAGGGCAACATCCTTTACACCAGCTACTGGCACGGCGGGTTCGTGATCCTCGACATCACCGACATGGCCAAGCCGAAGCAGCTTTCCGGCATGGACTGGTCGGGCGCCTACGGCTGGCCGAGCCACACCTGCCTGCCGCTGCCGGGCAAGAAGGAGGGGCGGTCCTTCATGCTGCACGCCGACGAGTGCGCCGTGCCGCGCTGGCGCGACGCCGACCCGGCGCACGCCATGCTGCGCATGATCGACGTAACCGACCCGACCAACCCGATCGCGGTCTCGTCCTTCCGCGTGCCGTCCGAGCATGCCAGCGTCCAGACCTGCCACCAGCCGGCCGAGGACGTGACGGGCGACGAGATCCCGGTCGCCTGGTTCAACTACGGGCTCCGCATGATCGACGTCTCCGACCCGTTCGAGATCCGCGAGGTCGCGTACCACGAGTACGACCCGCCCTCGGGCGTGAAGGCGATCAAGGCGAACGACGTGTGCTGGGACAATCGCGGCCTGATCTACGTGATCGACCGCACCCAGGGGCTGCACATCTTCGAGCGCGTGAAAAACTGAGCGCCCGTTCGACCGTCATTGCGAGGTGCGGAGCGACGAAGCAATCCAGCCATCCCTGGATTGCTTCGCTTCGCTCGCAATGACGACGTGCGCGGCCCCTAGCTCCGCAGGAACGGCACCGAGAGGCGCAGCACCTCGTCGGCCGCGTCCCAGGGGACCAGGTGCTTGCAGTTCGGGACGATGTGGATGTTCATTTCCGGGTGCCGCTCTTTGAGCGCCGCCGCCCGCTCGGCCGCGTGGGCGCGGTCCTCACGCCCGTAGATCAGCAGCATCGGCACCTTGACCTCAGTCAGCCGCTCCCACACCGGCTTGGGGGCGTTGGCGCTGCCGGGCGCGCCGCCGCCGGCGGCCGACTGGCGCGCGACATGGGCCTTGAAGTTCTGCCCGATGCTGCGCGCGTTGCGCACCCTCACCCGTTCGTCGGTGAGCAGCGCGTGGTTGAACGTGTCGGCCTGGAGCTGCTTGCGCGAGTCCTCGAGTGTCGGCTCCTTCTCCGCCATCATCTGGTCGGCGCGCTGCTGCGCCGCCGCGTGCCGCGCCACTTGGCCCTCGTCCTGCGGCGGCAGCACATTGCCTGAGCCGAGCACGACGACGTGCGAATAGCGCTGGGGCTCGGCGAGGGCGAGCTCGATGGCGAAGCCGCCCGACCGCGAATGCGCCATGAGCGCGACCTTGCCCAGTCCGGCCGCGTCGATGAACTTCGGTATGGACTCGCGCTGCGCCTTCACCGTCTGCGTCGCCGGTATGTCGCTGAGCCCGAAGCCCGGGATGTCGAACGCCACGGCGCGGAACCCGGCTTCGGCGAATTGCGGGATGGTGTCGACGAACACGTCCGCCGACGAGCCGAGCGACGCGCCGTGGAGGAACAGGGCGACGGGGCCGGTGCCCTGCTCGATATAGCGCACGCGCAGCCCGTCGATCGTGACGTACTTGTCCTCGAGGCGTGCCTTCATCTGTGTCGCCATGGTCCAATCCTCCAGCGGGTTCCGGATCGTGCGCCTATCATGCCCCAGATCGGTCAGCCCCAGAAGCGCTTCGTCGCGATCCGCGCGCCCTCGGCTAGGGCGGCGAGCTTGGCCCACACCACGTCGCGGTCGACCGCCGCCTGGCCGACCCAGGTGCCGAAGCCGCAATCCGTGCCGGCGATCACGTTCTCGCGGCCCACGAGGCGCGCGTAGTTGCCGATGCGCTGGGCCACCAGCTCGGGGTGCTCGATGAAGTTGGTCTTGGACTCGATCACGCCGGGAATGACGATCTTTCCGGGCGGCAGCTTCGCCTTCTCGAACAGAGCCCATTCGTGCGCGTGGCGCGGGTTTGCCGCCTCGAACGAAAAGGCGTCGGCGCGCGCGGTGAAGGCGATGTCGATGATGTCGGCCAGCGGCACGTCGCAGTGGTGCGGCCCTTCGTAATTGCCCCAGCAGAGATGCAGCCGGACGCGGTCGGGCGGGACGTTGGCGAGCGCGCGGTTGATGGCCGCGACGTGAAGCTCTGCCATCTTGCGGAAGCCCGCGAGGTCGCGGTCGGCGAACTGGATGTGCCGTCCCATGGCGAGGTCGGGGCAGTCGAGCTGAAGGACGAGCCCGGACGCCACGACCAACTCGTATTCCAGCCGCATCGCGTCGGCGATGGCGAAGAGATACGTCTCGTAGTCCTTATAGTGGTCGTTGCGGAAGAAGAGCGCGATCACGCCGGGGGAAGCCGCGGTGAGGAATCCCTCGGTCGCGGCGACGCCCGCCAGCGCATTCTTGAGGTTCGCCGCGTCGATGCGCGGCGCATTAGTGTCGGCGACCCGCACCTCGGCGATGCAGGCGGGCGTCTTGCGCCGCGCGCGGCCGGGATCTCCGAACACCTTGGCGGCGAGGTTGGGGAAGGGGACGAGGTCCTGATAGGTCAGGCGCTGGCTCTCGCCGCCGAAGCCCGCCAGCCGGTCCTTGATGTAAGTGGCGTAGGACGGCTTCGACATCTCGCCGTCGTTCACCACGTCGATACCGGCCTCAGCCTCCCGGCGCACGGTTTCCGTCACCGCCGAACGGATGCGGGCGGCGAGGGCGGCGTGGTCCACCGCCACCCCTTCCTCCTTGGCGAACATCGCGCGGGTCAGATCGTCGGGGCGGGGCAGGCTGCCCGTGTGGGTGGTGAGGAAGCGGTCGGTGCTGCGCTGCATTCCGTGGTCCCCCGCGGCCGGCTGTTGCTAGAATGGCACCCAACCAGGGGGAGGATAGCGCAATGGCGCTCGTTCCGGTCAACGGGGTGAAGCTTCATGTGGTCGAGCGTGGCCAGGGCGCGCCGGTCGTGTTCCTGCACGAGTTCGCCGGCAACGCGGCAAGCTGGCAGCCGCAGTTCCGCCGCCTTGCGCGCAAGTACCGCTGCATCGCCTACAATTCGCGGGGCTACCCGCCTTCCGATGTGCCGGAGGATGAAGCATCGTACGGCCAGCAGATCGCGACCGACGATCTGCGCGGACTCCTCGACGCGCTGGGCATTGCGCGGGCGCACATCGTCGGGCTTTCCATGGGCGCCTACACCGCGCTGATGCTGGCGATGCAGTCGCCGGAGCGGGTGTTGGGAGTGGTCGCGGCCTCGGGCGGCAGCGGGTCGGCCGCCGATCCGGCGAAGACCGAGGGGTCCGCCCGCGACTCGCGCGCCCGCGCTGACAAGATGCTGAGCGATTGGCCGATGGTGGTGGCGGAGTTTGCCAACTCGCCCAACCGCACTCAGCTCGCGCGAAAGGACCCGAAGAATCACCAGCGCTTCCTGAAGGACCTCAAAAAGGCGTCGGCAAAGGGCTCGGCCTACACGATGCGGCGCGTGCAGGCCTTGCGTCCTTCCCTCTACACGATGGCCGACCGGCTTGCCGCGGTCACGACGCCGACCCTCCTGATCGTCGGCGACGAGGACGAGGCCTGCCTCGACGTGAACCTCTACCTGAAGCGCACCATGCCGACCTCGGGGCTCGTGGTCATGCCCAAGGCCGGTCACCTGGTGAATCTCGAGGACCCGGCCATGTTCAACACCCACGTCGAAGGCTTCCTCGCGCAGGCCGAGGCCGGCACCTGGCCGGTCCGCGGCCGCGCTTGACCGGGCCGGCGCGGGCGGCCATCGTCGCGTGCAAACGATCAACGGGAGAAAGACGTGACGCTTTACATCACCGTCGAGGAGGTGCGCTCGCTCGTCACCATGAAGGACGCGGTCGACGCGCTCGACGAAGCGTTCCGCCACTGGCACGACGCCGGCACCGACAATCTGCCGCGCCGCCGGCTCGGCCTTCCCGCCGGCCATGTCAATGTCATGGCCGCGTCCTACCCGTCCAAGGGCGTGTACGGCTACCGCACCTACGCCCTCGTCCCGGGCGGGTCGATGAACAACTCGGTCGTGCTGCACGACATCAAGGGCGGCCCGCCGATCGCGATTATCGAGGCGGGCTCGGCCTCGACCACCCGGACCGGCGCGGCCACCGGCATCGCCACGCGCTACATGGCGCGCGAGGACGCGAAGCGGGTCGGCATCATCGGCACCGGCCGCCAGGCGGTGGCCCAGCTCGAGGCGCTGAAGGAGGTGCGCAAGCTCGACCACGTCTCGGTCTATTCGCGCACCAAGGAGAAGCGCGAGGCGTTTGCCAAGCGCATGGCGGGCGCGCTCGGCGTCGCGGTCGAGCCGGCGGACTCGGGCGCGGCCTGCGTCAAGGGCGCCGACATCGTGGTCACCGCCACCATGTCGGCCGATCCTGTGTTCTTCGCCGACTGGATCGAACCCGGGATGCACATCAACATCATGGGCACCAACTCGGCCCATCGGCGCGAGGCCGACGACAAGACCATCCTCGCCGCCGACGTGCTGGTCACCGACCATCGCCTCCAGGCGACCATCGAGGCGGGCGAGCTGATCGAGCTCGCGGCCTCCGGCCGGCTCGACTGGGCCGACGTCGCCGAGCTCGGCGACGTGGTGGCAGGCAGGATCAAGGGCCGCACCGGGCGCGACCAGGTGACGGTGTTCAAGTCGCTCGGCCTCGCCTACGAGGACGTGGCGTTCTGCAAGCTGATCTACGACCGTGCCCGTGCGCAAAACGTGGGGCGCGAGCTTCCCATCGGAAAGTAGGGGACCATGAACCAGGACCAGACCCGCGCCGCCGAGCACGACCTGCGCGCCATCCTCGACCGCTTCTTTCTCCTGCTCGACGCGCATGACGGGCAGGCGGCGGCGAAGCTGTTCACGGAAGATGCCGAGTGGGCGACCCAGCATGGCGGCCCGATCAAAGGGCCGGCCGGTGTCGAAAAGAACATCTCCGGGCGGCCGCCCGGCTATGTCAGCCGCCACTGCCTGACCAACTTCGTTGCGGACTTCACCGGCGACGACAGCGCCGAGACGACCGGATACGTGCTGGTCTATGGCGAGGACACCGGGCCCGAGAAGCCGAAAGGCTCTGCGCCCTTAAAGACTCCACGCTCGATCCTCACCTATCACTCGAAGTTCCGCCGCACCCCGGCCGGCTGGCGCATCTGCGCCCAGCGCTCCGATCGAACCTTCAGTTCGGTGTAAGAATTTGTCCTCAAACTATTGTTTCATAAGGGCAAGGGCTTCGCCCGCCCCTACGGCTTGAGGCCCCATTTGCGCCCCTCGGCCTTGCCGTAGCGCTCGTAATGGGCGCGCGCGCCGGAAAGTCCGAGCTTGCCGCTGCGCCCGTAATAGGCGTCCTTGGCGACGTCCGGGTTGCGGTTCCAATACGCCTCGGCGAGCGCCCGTTCGGCGGACGGGTCGATCGTGCGCGCCTTGAGGACGCGGTCAATATAGCTCTTCTCGGCGGCGCGCGCGGAATCGAGCACCGGCGAATCGACGGCCCCCCAGACATAGATCGCGAAGCCGCCGATCCCGACCGCCGCGACCAGCGCGATGCGCCCCCATTCCGCGAGGCCCGACCGGCTCATTTCAGCGCCCTCAGCTCGATCCATTTCGACCAGCGGTCGTCGCGCCCCGGCACGCCGACGCGCAAGCGGAACGTGCCGTAGGGCACCAGCCAGGTGTCCCAGTAGTCGCGGTCGATCCTGCCGAAATCGCGCATCGTGCCGGTCACGTCGAATGCGCCGGAAACTTTTAGCAGCCCTTGCCCGGCCTCGTACTGAATGCGGTAGATGCGCTGCGGATCGCCGCTCCATTGCAGGCGGAACTTCCCGGCGAGATCGTCGTAATGGTAGGCGCTGCTCGCCGCCGGGAACACCCAGTGCGGCGTCGCGGCGTTCGCCGCCAGTTCGGCCGCGCTTGGCGGCGCCGGGTGGCGCATCGTCACGATCGCGGGCAGGAGCTTGTCGCGCAGCCGCGCGACGATGTCGGGGTGGGCCGCGGCCACGTCATGCGTCTCGGCCGGGTCGGCGGCGAGGTCGTAGAGCTCCACCCCCGCGTCCTTGCCGTCCACCTGCACCAGATGCAGCTTCCACGGCCATTCGATCTCGGCATAGACGAAGCGGCTGATGCGATAGGGGTCGGGCTCGCCGAACCCGGCGCCGCTGGTCACCGCGCGCCAGTCGCGATCCGCCGGCAGATGGAGCAGGTTCGCGCCCGGGAGCTTCCGGTGCGGCGTCTCGCCCAACGCGGCCATGATCGTCGGCATGATGTCGAGATGGTCGTTCATCGCGGTGACGACGTGCGGCAGCCCCGCCGACGGGTAGGATTTCGGGAGCCACACCACCAGCGGCAGATGCACGATCTCCTCGTGGAGCTGGCCCGCGTGGTTGGTCGAGGCGTGGCCGACGTTGCCGCGCTCCAGCAGCTCCTCGCCGTGGTCGGCGGTCAGGATCACCATCGTGGTGTCGCGCAGGCCGCTCTTCTCCAGGAAATCCCAGAACTTCGCGAACCAAGTGTCGAACGCGTGGAAATCGCCGAGATAGAGCGCCCGGATCGCCTTGCGGTCGGTGGCCGTGTCGAACTTGACGCTGCCGGCCGGGATTGCCGGCGCGGTCATCACCTTCTCGACCCGCTTCTTGGCGGCGTCGTTCCCCGCCGGCAGCAGCTTGGCGTAGTCGGGGCGAAAGGGCGGGGGCGGGTCGTAGGGCAGGTGCGTGTCGAGATAGTGGTACCAGAGAACGAAGGGCTGGCGGTTGCGCTTCTCGCGCGCAAGCCACATGTCGAGGTCGGCGCCCGGCTCGACCTCGAGGCCGAGCTCCTGGAAGCCCGGAATCTGCATGAAGGGCTGCAGCCCGGCGACGCGCCAGCCGTCGTGCGCCAGGTCCTCGAGCGGCACGTCCCAGTCGGCCGGCACGTGCTGGTCGCGGCTCTGCACCCCGTGCACGAAGGGCGAGATGCCGGTCAGCAGCGAGATCACGTTGGGCGCGGTCCAGCCCGAAATGGCGCGGTGCTGGGTGAAGCGGATGCCGGACTTGGCGAGACGCCAGACGTTGGGCATGACCTGGGGCGACATCACCTCGGCGCGCGCGCTCTCCATCGTCAGGATGATGACGTTGTACCGGTGCGGCGTGCGCAGCCAGCCGACCGCGAGGATCGCGAGCGCGCCGGCCAGCACCGTCGCGGCGCTAATGGAAAGCCAGCGGGAGCGCATAGGCGAGCAACGGCTCGATCAAGGTCGCGAGCATCAGGAGGGCAATGGCGCGGGCGGCACGGCGCGGGCCGGTTGCGGGCGCCCCGGCCGATGCGATCTGCCAGGCGAGCCAGCCCGTCGCCACCGGCACCACGGGCCACAGCGGCATCGGCGTGTCGGTCAGGCCCTGCATGGCGAGGACGAGGGCGAGCCAGCCGGCCGCGAGCATGCCGAACCCCAGCCGCTCGGCCGGGCCGAGAGCCGCGCCCGGCGCGCTCCCGGGGGCAGGGAAGACGGCGAGCCCGTCACCGATCGTGACGCCGGCGATCCCGGCCACCGCGTCGATCGCGAAATCGCGCAGCCCGAACGTCCGGTCGGCGAGGAGCCCCTGGATCAGCTCGTCATGGCTGCCGAGCACCGCGGTCGCCAGCGCCGCGGCGGCGAGCAGCCAGCGCCCGCCGATATCGGCGGCGAGCGCGCGGCCGACGACCAGACCCAGCACGCCGTACTCCAGCACATGGATGCGCTTGGCCGCAAAGGCGGGGTCGGACAGGAACAGGGCCGCCAATGCAACGGCGATCCCGATCGCGACCGGTTGCAGCCGCACCTTGCGGCCGGCGGCGCCGAGCCGGAGCGCGAGCCCCATCAGCCCGACGGCGGCGATCCCGGTCAGCGCGATCGGCAGCGCGTCGGCACGCCCCGCACCGAGCCTCGCCACCAGCGCCCGCCAGAAGCCGAACCCCTCGATGTACGCCGCGACAAGGGCCAGCGCCGCGAGCCGGTACCACAGCCCGGAATGTCCGCGAACCGCTATGCCAACCACCCCGGAAGCTCGTCCACCACACCGCCCGGTTCCTGGAAGACGGCACCATAACAATGTGGCGGATTCCGGCCCATTCACAATTTCGGTCGGAAGCGCGCGCTGCGGCGCCTTCCGGATACCCGATCGGCGTCAGTCGCCAGCCAAGTGGCGCTTGAGCGACGCGGCGACGCGTTCGGCCGTGTGGCCGTCCCACAACGCCGGGCGCGGGGCCTCTGAGCGCGAGGCCCCCTTCGCCTTGGCGACGGCATCGACGAGCTGGCCGATCTTCAGGAGCCGGTTGGAGCCCTCGCTCACCGTGATCGGGCGCTCGGTGTTGTCGCGCAGGGTGAGGCAGGGGATGCCGAGATAGGTGGTCTCCTCCTGAATGCCGCCCGAATCGGTGATGGCGATTGCCGAATCCACGAGCAGGCTCATGAAGTCGATATAGCCCTGCGGCTCCATCAGCCGGATTGCGGGGTGGCCTGCCAGGCGCTTCATCAGACCGAAGCTGTTTAGCCGCTCGCGCGTGCGCGGATGCACCGGGAACACCAAGGGCAATCCGTCGGCGACCGTGGTCAACGCGTCGACGATCCGCCCGAGCGAGTTGGGGCTGTCGACGTTTGACGGGCGGTGCAGCGTGACGATGGCGTAGCCGCCGGGCGCGAGATCGAGCTTGCGCGCCATGTGGGCCGCCTCGATGCGGGTGCGCTGCAGCTCGAACGCGTCGATCATGATGTTGCCGACGCGCTCGATGCGCTCTTCCGGCACGCCCTCGTGGCGCAGATTGGCGTCGCCGTCGGGCGACGGGGTCCACAGGAGGTCCGCCAGCGCGTCGGTGACCAGCCGGTTGATCTCCTCCGGCATGGTGCGGTCGAAGCTGCGCAGCCCGGCCTCGAGGTGCGCGACGGGCAGCAGCAGCTTCTTGGCGGCCAGCGTGCACGCCATGGTGGAGTTCACGTCACCCACCACCACCGTCCAGGCCGGCTTGTGCTCTAGGCACAGCTTTTCGTAAGCGACCATGACCTTGCCGGTCTGCTCGGCATGGCTGCCGCTGCCGACGCCGAGATGGTGATCGGGCTGGGGCAGGCCGAGATCGCGGAAGAATGCGTCGGACATGTTGGCGTCGTAGTGCTGGCCGGTATGCACGATCACCGGCCGGCACCAGCCGCAGCCCTTGAGCGCGTGATAAAGCGGCGCGACCTTCATGAAGTTGGGCCGCGCCGCCGCGATAAGATGAATTTCGACGGTCATTCAGGACTCACGAGGCGAGGTTTACCATAACGCGACGGGCATCGCAGCATTCCCGCATCATCGCGCGGAGCGTGGCCGGCCCGGCGTCCCGTGCGTGGGCAGCGTACCAGGCAGCGGTGGCGGCGACGGCTTCGGCGGCGCCCATGCGGGGCGCCCAGCCAAGCCGCCGACCGGCCTTGTCCGAGGCGAGCGCCAGGGTCGCTGTCTCGCGCGGTGCGTCGGGCTCCGGTGCGGCGATCCAGCGCGCGCCCGGACCCCAGGCCGCGCAAAACCCGTCGGCGATATCGGCGACGGTCAGCATCTGGTCCGCGTCAGGCCCGAAATTCCACGCCTCGGCGAAGAGCGCGCCCTCCGTCGCCAGTCGCTCCGCCAGCACCAGATAGCCCGACAGAGGCTCGACCACATGCTGCCAGGGTCGGATCGCCCCCGGGTTGCGCACGCGCAAGGGCTCGCCGGCGGCGAAGGCGCGGGCGGCGTCGGGGATCAGCCGGTCCGGAGACCAGTCGCCGCCGCCGATTACGTTGCCCGCGCGCGCGGTCGCGACGGCGCAGCCGGTATCGGCCAGGAACGACTCGCGATAGGACGCCGCCACCAGCTCGGCGCAGGATTTGGAGGCGGCGTACGGGTCGTGGCCGCCCAGCCCGCCGGCCTCGGCATGCGGCCGCGCGTCGCCCCGGTCGGCATAGACCTTGTCGGTGGTGACCACGATGGCGGCGGCGAGGCCGGGCACGGCACGGCATGCCTCGAGGAAGTGGACCGTGCCCTGCACGTTCGTGGCAAAGGTCTCGACCGGTTCGCGGTAGGAGCGGCGCACCAGCGGCTGTGCCGCCAGATGCAGGGCGATGTCGGGCGCGAAGTCGTGCATGGCGTGGGCGAGGCGAGACAGGTCGCGCACGTCGCCCAGCACGTGGCGGCAGAGCCCGCCGATCGCGACGTCCTCGAACAGGTTGGGCGCGGTGTCAGGCGGAAGCGCGTAGCCGCACACCTCCGCCCCCAGTTCGGCGAGCCAGAAGGTGAGCCAGCTTCCCTTGAAGCCCGTGTGGCCGGTCAGGAACACCCGCCGTCCGCGCCAGAAGGACAGATCGGGCCGGGAGGTCTCGCGCATGATGGCGAGCCTCGCCGATCAGGCTTAAGGAAGGGTTAGAGGGGCCGCACGTCCGCCCGCCGGCCGAGGAGGCGGACGGGAGACCAGGTGAGGGCGCGGGCGACAGCGGCGATGCTTGCCACGCGGCCCGCCTGCACCCGCCGCCGCACATGCCAGACCGGTCCCAGGCCGCTTATCGCATCGCGCATGCCGCGCGCCGTCGCCCGGAAGCGGCCGCGCGCCACGTCGCGGGCGAGCAGGGCGAGCTGGGTCGCCGCGAACGGTACCAGGAACGCCCAGAACAGTGGCCCCGGCATGTTCTTCACGAACAGCCAGATACGATTGCGCGCCGAGTGGTAATGCATGAAATCTCCGCCCCCGCCCGACGTCCCGGCTCCGACGTGGCGCACGACCGCGCCCGGCACCTGGACGCATCTCTTGCCGGCGAGCCGCAGGCGGAACGCGAGGTCGGCATCCTCGCAATAGCAGAAGAAGCGTTCGTCGAACCCGCCGGCCGCGCGGAACGCGGCAAGGTCGTAGAGCGCGGCCGCTGCGCAGGGGCCGAAGCATTCCCCCTCTGCGGCAAGTTCCGCGACCGACCGTCCGTGCCCGCCGCGCCAGGGCAGGCCGAACACGGAATAGGCGTCGCCGGCCCCGTCGAGGATCCCCGGGTCGTCGTCGCGAAGCTGGGTCGAGCCGAACATGGCCGTGCCGGGATGGCGGGCGGCGGCGGCCAGAAGGGCCTCGAGCCAGCCGGGCTCGGGGAAGGCGTCGGGGTTGAGCGTGGCGAGCCAGTTGCCCGCCGCGTCCTCCGCGCCGCGGTTGTTGGCGGCGGCGAAGCCGAGATTGGCGCCCATCCGACGCACCGAGAGGCGCGGGTCGGCGGGCAGGGCGTCGAGCGAGCCGTCGGTCGATCCGTTGTCGACCACAACCAGCTCGAAATCGCGGCGCGTCTGGGCGAGCACCGCGGCGACGGCCCGTCGCAGATGCGCGCCGGCGTTGTAGTTGACGATGACGATGCGAACCGACGGCCGGGCGCTGGCGCCGTCCGGCCGGTCACTCACCGCCCGATCCCCTCCTTGTCGGCGGCGGGAGCGGAACGCAGCTCGAGCATCGCCGGGGCCGGGCGGCGCACGACCAGCCGCGCCGCGATCCAGACGAAGCGCAGCGCCACCAGCGCCGAAAGGATAGCCATGAAGCTCGACGGGTAGAACGCCGCGAAGTGCTTGCGGAGGAAGCGCGTGAGCGAGCGATGCTTGTGCCACTCCACCCGGACCGCGCGCCCCGCGCCACACACGCCCTGCACGTGCTCGACCACCGCGTCGGGGACGAACAGCACCTCCTCGCCCGCCTGGGTGAGGCGGAGGCACCAGTCGAGATCCTCGAAATGCAGGAAGAACCGTTCGGCGTCCATTAGCCCGATCCGGTCGATAGCGCTGCGCCGCACCAGCATACAGGCGCCGGAAATCGCTTGCACCGCAACGGGTTGCTTCGGCAGCGGGTCGCCCGCGCGGTTGAAGTCGCGGAAGCGGGGATGGCGCGGCATCAGACGATGGAGCTGCATGATGAAGCAGAAGATCTGCCACGGGTTGGGCACGTCGCGCCGCCCGCCGCGCTGCTCCGACCCGTCGGCATTGACGAGGCACGGACCCGCCATGCCGGCGTCGGAATGGGCGTCGAGCCCCGCGATCAGCGCGGCGAGCGCACCGGGGCGTATGCGGCAGTCGGGGTTGAGCAGCAGCACCATGTCGCCCGACGCCTCGCCGATGCCAACGTTGCAGGCGTTGGCGAAGCCGGTGTTGCTGCCGAGCTCGATCGTCCGCACCGGTAGCGAATCGGCCGCGCCGGCGATACCGGCAAGGGAGCCGTCGGTCGAGCCGTTGTCGACCACGATCAGCTCGGACGCGGCGGGCACCTGAAAGGCCACGCTGTCCACGGCTTGAGCCAGATATCGGCCGGCGTTGTAGTTGACGATGACGACCGATACCGATGACGACATGAGCGAGGCGCGCCGCGATGCTCGAAGCCGGATGGCTGGTGACAGCGCCCGGCAGGACGTGCAGGATAGCCGTACGGGCCGGCGGGTGTCACGCCGCTTGGTCGAGGGGGCGCCCGATCCGCATGCTCGAAACCTGTCGTGATCTGGTGACCGCCGCCGCTGCCGCGGTGCGCGCGCGCTACCGCCTGTCGCGGCCCGGCTCGGCGCTGCACGCGGCGGCTGCGGTCCTCGACGTCGTGGTCTACGCCAGCGCCGTCTACTTCCTCATGGCGATCGTGTTCCGGCGCGCCGGGTTCGACCGATTCGAGCTCATCCTGATCGGGTTCGTGGCGTTCGCCTGGACGCTGCGCTCCATGCTCGAGGCCCGCTATTTCGGCGAGCTGCATGAGCGCATGGCGGAGTACGCCCGCGCTCCGGTGGCGGCGGCCATCGGCGCCTGTTTGGGGCCGCCAATCGTCACCTTCCTCGCCTCGCTTGCCGTCGCGGTGGCGATCGAGCTCGGCGCGCTCGATTCGCTTGCCCGCATGGCCCAGGCGGGCTGGCTGGCGCCCACCATCCTCATCCAGGGCATCTGGAACGCCGTGCTTGTCCTTGCGCTCGCGGTCGCGCTGCAGCGACGCTGGATCGCCAGCGTCACGCCGGCCGTAGTGCTGGTCGGCGTGGTCTGGCTGCTCTCGCCGATCCTCTACCGGTTCGAGGATATCCCATCCCCCGCCAACCCGATCCTGACGTCGCTCAACCCCGCCTCGCACATCCTCGCCGCCTACCACAACGCGCTATGGCGCGAGGCGCCGATGAGCCTGGCGGTGCTGCCGGCGGCAGGGGTGTTGGGGCTGGTCCTGGTCTTCGCGCTCGCGCGCATCGTCGGGCGCGGCCGGGGCTCCACCTCGCTCGCCGACCTCTCCGGCCCGGCCGACCTGCCGCATCTTGTGGCAGTGCTCGACGGGGTGGGGCTCGCCCCGGCGCGCGCGCCGGACCGACCGCCGGCCCGGGTGTTCGGCCGCTGGCGCGGAAGGCTGGGTGGCTACCGGGGCGACGAGCTGATATCGCTGCTGGTGGCGGTGCAGGGCGCCCACGGACGCGGTGCGGCCGACCGAGCCGACCGCATCGGCCGGACGAGCGGCATCGGCCGGCTCTACACCGACTCGCTCTCGATCTATCCGCCCTGGGCGCTCGCGCAGCTCGCCTTCGCCGCGGCCATCGAGGGACCGGACCGGCGGATCGTGCTCGACGGGCTGCTCGACGAGGTTCGGCCCACCTTCCTCACCGAGGCGTGGGCCCGGCTGGAGCGCGAGGCAGCGGCCGGGCGCGAGGTGACGGTGCTGAGCTACACGGCGCTGTCGCTGCCCTGGTCGGCCCAGGGGACGTTCGAGGCGTTCGGCCGCGACGGCCAGCGCCGCGCCGGCACGATCGGGCCGGAGCTCGACGCCGCTTACGATGCCCTTCGCAACCCGTCGCCGCGCCGCGCCCAGGCCATGCCCGACACCGGCGCCTTCCGGGCGTAACGCCTAAGCGAATGTTCGCCCTCACGCGCGCCTAGAAGGGCGGATCGGAAACCCGCCCCTCGAAACGTTCGTCGCTCTCGCGCGTGCAGGGGCCGTCCCCGACCGGACCCGTTCGGCGTTTCCCCTACGCCGCGACGAGTGCGTCGAGCGGCAGGCGGCAGGCCTCGTCGACCGGGCGCGACAAATAGAACTCGGCATGGAACTGGCCCTCGGATTCGAGCCCGGTCGGGTCGAGCCCGAGCCGCTCGAGCTGGGCGAGCACGTGCGCCTTTTCTTCCTCCGACGCGAACCGCCGCTGGGTGAAGGTTCGGCCCTCAAGCTTCTCGGTCACCAGCCCCCACGAATCCAGCGTCGCGGCAATCTCGTCGTACGGAAACATGCGCAGCACGAACGAGGCGACCCAGGGCGCGCCGCCGTCGGTTACCACCGGGGCCAGCCGATCGAACGTGCGCTCGGTGACGTAGCCGATGCAGCCGGTCGAGGCGATCATGTCGGCGCCCGCCACGACCTCGGCGGCCCTGGCCGACAGCGACCGCTCCTCCAGGTTCTCGGCGACGCCAGCGTCGAGGATGCCGGCCTTGACCGCATAGTTGATGGCGCGGTCGGCAACGTCGAGCCCGACCACCCGGAGATCTTCGGTCGACGGCAGCGCATCGAAGAAGCGCGCGTCCTCGGTGATGATCGTGTTCACCGGCGTGCCGTTCAGCTCGCGCCCGGCATAGCGCCCGACCAGGTCGGACACTTCGAGGTCGTACTTCCACAGCGCGCCGTTGATGCCGTACGAGCAGCCGAGGTCGAGCACGGTGGGCACCTCGATCTCGCGCGTCTCCTTCAGCGCGGTGATCACGGTGCGCAGGACCGGCTTGGCTGTGGACGGAATTTCGTAGTCAAGAGCCCCTAGTGTCTTGAAGTAACTAAAGGGAACAGCCTGATTGTAGATGTCATCGAACGTTTCTTTTCCAGAATTGATCTCTGAATAGGTACCGCTCTCTGTCATTATTTTTCTCCCGTTGCTTGCATCGATTCCAACAGTCATCGGCGCGCTGCTGGCATCCAAAGCCGCACATGACAATTTTACATTTCTGAGACGCGTGAATTCTACCAGACTAGCCCGGTGGGTTCAACCCATGGGGCGCAAAATCGTTCCTTGCTGGAAAGCCTGGATGTTCTCGGCCACCTGGGCGAAGCGCCGGCGCCACAAGTCGCCGGTGAGGTTGCCGATGTGCGGGGTGAGAATCACGTTGGCGAGCCGGCAAAGCGGGTGGCCGGCCGGCAAAGGCTCCGTGTCGAACACGTCGAGCGCGGCGCCCGCGATGGCGCGGCGGGCGAGCGCTTCGGCGAGGGCCGTCTGGTCGACGATCTCAGCGCGCGAGATGTTGACCAGTAAAGCGCCGGGTTTCATCCGGGCGAGCTCGTCCGCCCCGATCAGGCCGCGCGTCCGCGCGCTCGCGACCAGCGCCACGACGATCACGTCCGCTGTCGCGATCAGCTCGTCCTTCCCGACCAGCCTGACGCCGCCCACCTCGTCGCAGCGCGCCGGGGTAAGGTTCGCGCTCCAGGCCACACGCTCCATGGCGAAGCCCGCGCCGATGCGGGCGATCTGGCCCCCGATCCGCCCGAGCCCCAGGAGACCCAGCCGCTTGCCGGCGAGTTCGATCCCGACGCCCTCCTGCCAGACGCCGCTTCGCACCGCGCGGTCCTCGCGCACGATGCCGCGGGCGAGTGCGACGATCAGCCCCCAGGCGAGTTCGGCGACCGCCGCGCTCTCGTCAACGGTGCCCGAGACGGGGATGCCGCGCGCCCGGCAGGCGGCGAGGTCGAGCGAGGCGTTGCGCGCGCCGAAGCTCACGATGTAGCGGAGCCGGTCGAGGCGGGCGATCAGCGCGGCGGGCATCGGCGTGCGCTCGCGGTTGAGTACGATGATGTCGAACGGCGCGAGCCGCCCCGCCACCGCATCCGGTTCGGCGAGGTGCTCGTCGAACACGGTGAGGTCGATCGGCGGGCGGATAGTGTCCCACGCGCCCTCTTCCGCGGCCATGTGCGTATAGTCGTCGAGAAACGCGACCTTCAGCATGTCGGAAGACCCCTTGTAGCGCCCACCGTGCGGTGGCAGCATCGCCCGGTTCCGGCTGGGAGAGCGCCATGAAACTCTACATGCACCCGATGTCGACCACGAGCCGCACCGTGCTGCTGTTCATCGCCGAGGCCGGCATCCCGATCGAGGAGCAGGTCGTCGACCTGTTCTCGGGCGAGCACTACAAGCCGCCGTTCCTCGAGGTGAACCCGTCGCGCATGGTGCCGGTGCTCGACGACGACGGGTTCAAGCTCACCGAGAGCGCGGCGATCATGAAGTACCTCGCCGACAAGGCGAACTCGCCCGCCTATCCGAAGGATTTGAAGAAGCGTGCCCGCGTCAACGAGATGATGGATTGGATCAACACCAACCTCTATCGCGACTACGGCTACGGGCTGATCTATCCGCAGGTCTTCCCGGGCCACAAGCGCCCGTCGGACGAGGTGCAGGCCGCCACCATCGCGTGGCACCGCGAGCGGGCGCAGAGCTGGCTCGCCGTGCTCGACGGGCTGATCGGCACCAACAAATATCTGTGCGGGGACGAGATCACCATCGCCGACTACTTCGCCGCCGAGATTGTCGGGGTGGGCGACGCGATCCGCTGCGACTTCTCGAAATACCCCAACCTCGCGCGCTGGATGAAGACCATGAAGGGCCTCAAGTCGTGGGCAAAGGTCAACGGCCCGTTCGAGGGCTGGGCGGCGTCGATGAAGGACCAGCCCTTCGAGGCGGTGTGACATGGCCGGCGAGACGATCAAGGTCACCGGCGTCGACCATATCGGCATCCGCGTGTCCGACACCGACCGCGCGCTGAAATTCTACGCGGCGCTCGGCTTCAAGCTGTTCCACAGGGTGGAGTTCGACGACGTCGCCATCATCCGCAACGACGACGGCGTCGAGATCAATCTCATCCTCAACGCCAAGGACGACAACGGCGGCAAGAACATCCTGATGGACGTGCCGGTGAAGTACCCCGGCTACACCCACGTCGCGCTGCGCGTCGCCTCGGTCGGCGACACGATCAAGGCGCTCGCCGCCCACGACATCAAGATCACCCAGGGGCCCGTCACGTTCGGCGCCGACGGCCACGCCTCGGTCTTCGTGCGCGACCCCGACCGCAACGTTGTCGAGCTGCGCGGCCGCGCCGAGGACACGGCGTCGCTCGGCGCCGCGCCGTACGAGCCGTGATCCGCGTCGGCGACATCGCGATCGCGCCGGTCGTCGACGACGCCGAGACTCGGTTCGAGGCGGCGACCTTCTATCCCGACGCGACGCCGGAGGCGCTCGGGGCCGAGTTCGGCTGGATGGTGCCGCGCCATTTCGAGCCGGAGACGGGGAGCCTCGTCTGCGTGACCCAGGGGTTCGTCTTCCGCGCCGGCGGCAAGACCATCCTGGTCGACACCTGCGTCGGGAACGACAAGCCGGGCCGGTCGAACCCGCGCTGGACGATGGCCAAGTTCCCGTTCCTGGAGAACCTGGCTGCTGCGGGCTTCAAGCCCGAGGACATTGACGTGGTGCTATGCACGCATCTGCACGTCGACCATGCCGGCTGGAACACGCGGCTCGACAATGGCGCCTGGGTGCCGACCTTCCCGAACGCGCGCTACCTCGCCAACGCGACCGAGATGGCGGCGGCCGAACGGCGCCGCGACCGCGGTCCGAACTTCTACAAGCTGCTTTACGAGGACTCGATCCTGCCGGTCATCAAGGCGGGCCAGGTCGAGACGGTCGCGATGGACCACAAGGTCTCGGACTACGTCGCGCTCGAGCCGACGCCGGGCCACACGGCGGGCCACGTCGCCATCCGGGTGGGAGAGGGCGCGGAGTGCGCGTTCTGCATCGGCGACATGATGCACCACCCGATCCAGGCGGCTCATCCCGAATGGAACAGCCGCCACTGCGAGGACCAGCCGCTCGCACGCAAGACGCGGCGCGACTTCCTCGACCGCGTCGCCGACACCGGCAACTGGGTGCTGCCCGCCCACTTCGCGCCGTGCAAGGCATCGCGCGCCGGCGAGAATTTCCGCTTCGAGTTCGCCTAGCGGAAATCCGTCCCGTAGAGCTTGTCGAGTGCGGCGAGGGCAGGGTCGGGCAGCGGGCCCGCCTCGCAGGCGGCCAGCGCCTCTTCGATCTGGTCCCTATTGGCGAAGCCGATATTCACGGCCGAGACGTCCGGGTTCGCCAGCACGAACCGGATCGCCGTCTCGCCCTGCGTCCCGTGCGCGCTGCCGAGCGTGGCGAAGACGGCGCGGGTCTTGCGCTCCTCCTCCGCCATGTCGGTGTTGCTGGTCAGGATCGCCTGCGGCACCGGGCGTCCGAAGCCGGCGAGGATGCCGGCCGCCATCACCCGGATCGCGATCACGCCCATGTCGCGAGCCCGGCACGCGGCGATCAGGTTGCCGAAATCCTGGCCGGTCCAGCGCGCCGGCATGGCGCGCGCGGCCGACGGGTTCAGCATGTTGATGTAGATCTGCGCCGCCTCGAACCGGCCGGATTCGATCACCTGCCGGCAGCAATTGGCGTCGCCGAGCGCGGTGAACCCGACATGTCCGGTGAGGCCCTGCTCGCGCATGCGGGCGAGGCCGTCGGCGACGCCGCCCGTCCTCAGCACCTCGCGGAGCGCGATGTTGCGCGCGCCGGTCTCGGGCGTCACGGCGTTGTGGAACTGGAGGAGGTCGACCCGGTCGCGCCCGAGCCGTTCGAGGCTTTGCGCCACGTTGCGCTCGATCTCGCCGGGGATGTCGTCGAGCTTCGCCGTGTCGAGACGTACCTTGGTGGAGACGTGCGGGCTGGCGCCGAGCTCGTTGAGGACGCGCCCGAGCGAGGTCTCGGATTTGCCTTGGCCGTAGGCTGCGGCGGTGTCGAACCAGTTGACGCCGGCGTCGAGCGCGCGCTTCGCCCCCGCCGTCATGTCGGCCGGGTCGCCCTTGACCATCAGCCCGCCCACGTCGCCGCAGCCGAAGATCAGCTCCGACACCTCGATTCCCGTGCGGCCCAGTCTGCGGTATTTCATGGCGGCGAGTTTAGCGTAGGAAGGGGCGATGGGCGCGGATGAAATCGACAAGATCGAATGGATGCGTGGCGTGCTCGCGCGCATCCCCGTCGCGGGGCTCCTCGGCGCGACGCCGGTCTCGTGGGACGCGGAGGGCGGGCGCGCAACGATCCGGTTCGAGGCGCGGCCCGAGTTCTGCAACCTGATGGGCACGGTGCAGGGCGGGTTGCTCACCGCCATGCTCGACATGGCGATGGCGTTCGCCGTGCTGTGCGGGATCGAGATCGGCTGGGTCGTGCCGTCGCTGGAGATCAAGACGAGCTACATCGCCCCGGCGCGGCCCGGCGCGCTGTTCGGCGAGGGGCACGTCGTCCGCCGCGGCCGGACCATCGTGTTCATGGAGGGCCGCATCACCGGCCCGGACGGCGCCCTGATCGCCACCGGCTCCGCCACCGGCCAGCTGCGGCAGCTGAATCGCTAGGGCAGCCGGAACCGCGCGGTCGCGGTCAGCGGACCGTCGGCGGCGGCGCGGCCGGTCTCGACCATGTGCTCGAGATGAGCAAGGACCGAGCGCCCCGCCGCGCCGTGCATCGCGGCGGGAATGTGGCGGTACATCTCGGAAACCATCTCGGGGATGGTGGCGAGGCCCTTGGCGAGGCACGCCCCGATCTCCGTCTCGCGCGCGCGGCGGTGGCCGAGGAGCGCGCGGACGTAGCGCTGCGGCTCGTCGATCTCCGGCCCGTGCGCCGGGTAGTAGAGCCGGTCGTCGCGCGCCAGGCACTTGTTCAGGCTCGCCAGGTATTCGCGCATGTTGCCGTCGGGTGGCGAGACGATGGTGGTGTTCCACCCCATCACGTGGTCGCCCGAGAACAGCGCGCCGTCCTCGCGCAGCGCGAAGCAGTGATGGTTCGAGATATGGCCCGGCGTGTAGACCGCCTCGAGCGTCCAGCCCGGGCCCGCGACCGTCTCGCCGTCGGCGATGACCCGGTCGGGGGCGAAATCGTACTGGATGGATTTCGGCGGGCTGGGCGCCTTCGGGCACCTTGCGCGGATGGGCGCCGACCACCTCGCCGCCGACGGCCTCCTTCAGCATCGCGGCCGCGGGCGAGTGGTCCATATGGGTATGGGTGACGAGGATGTGCGAGACCGTCTCGTCCTTCAGGATACGGGCGAGCGCCGCAACGTGGTCGGGAAGCGCCGGGCCGGGGTCGATCACCGCGACCGTACCGTTTCCGACGATGAACGTATTGGTCCCGTTCTGGGTGAAGGGCGTCGGGTTTCGCGCGACCACGCGCCGGACGAGGGCCGAGACGCGCGCCGGCTCGTCATACGTGAACTCGAAATCCTTGCGGAACGGGATGGCGGGCGCGGACATGGCGGCTCCCTGTGTCGGTGCGGTGCCACTCTATTCGTCATTGCGAGCGAAGCGAAGCAATCCAGCTATTTCTGGATTGCTTCGTCGCTGCGCTCCTCGCAATGACGGTCGGAAATTCAGCTCATCACGATGCGGGGCGCGGCACGGTGCTCGGCGCCGATTGCGGCGCGGATGGCGGCGGCGATCGCGCCATAGGCCTTGGCGTGCGGCCCGTCGGGGTCGGCCTCGACGATGGGCTTGCCGGCGTCCGACGCCTCGCGGATCGCGATATCGAGCGGCACCTCGCCGAGGAACGGCACGCCCATCTCAAGGGCCGCACGACGCGCGCCGCCATGGGTGAACACGTCGGTCCGCTCGCCGCAATGCGGGCAGACGAAGTAGCTCATGTTCTCGACGATGCCGAGCACCGGCACGTCGACCTTGCGGAACATGTTGAGCCCCTTGCGCGCGTCGATCAAAGCGAGGTCCTGCGGCGTCGACACGATCACCACACCGGCGAGCGGCACGCGCTGCGCCATGGTGAGCTGCGCATCGCCGGTGCCGGGCGGCATGTCGACGATCATCACGTCGAGCGCGCCCCACGCCACCTCGCCCATGAGCTGCTGCAGCGCGCCCATCACCATCGGGCCGCGCCAGATCGTCGGCGTGTCGGGCGGCACCAGGAAGCCGATGGACATGCAGCGCACGCCGTACTTGTCGATCGGCTCCAGCTTCTTGCCGTCGAGCGATTTCGGCTTTTCGGAAATGCCCATCAGCATGGGAAGCGACGGGCCGTAGATGTCGGCGTCGAGAATGCCGACCTTGAGCCCCTGGCGGTGTAGCGCGAGCGCGAGGTTGACCGCTGTCGTCGACTTGCCGACGCCGCCCTTGCCCGACGCGACGGCGACGATGGCGCGCACCTCGGGCAGGATCGGGCCGGCGGCACCCTGCGGCGCGCCATGCCCGTGCCCGTGCCCGTGGCCCGCCGGCGCGGCCTGCGGCTGCGGGCGCGGCGGCGCCTGGGCGGGCCGGGGGTTGTGCGCGGTCAGCACGGCAGTGACCGAGACGATACCCGGCAGCTTCGCCACCGCTTCTTCCGCAGCCTTGCGCACCGGCTCCATCTTGGGGCCGCGCTGGGGGTCGACTTCGATCACGAATTGCACGTTGCCGGCGCGCACGGCGAGCCCCGAGATCATGCCGGCAGCGACGATGTCGCGGCCGCTGTCGGGGTCGAGAACGCTGCCCAGGGCCGCCAGAACGTCGCGCTCGTCGATCTCAGACATGCGGTAACCTCCCGAAATACCAGCGCTTTCCCATCCGCGGCAGAAGGCGCGGCGGGTGGCCGCGTTGCGCCCCCGGCCAAGGTGTCATATAAGGCCAGTGTATTTTCAAGCAAAGCCGCACCCGCGTGCGGATCGTTCCGGCGATCCGAAAGGCAGGGCGCGGCGGAGGGATGGCTCGCGATGGCGTTGATGCAGCACGGCGGCGGCGGGGGCCCGTGGGCGGCGGCGGCGGCGGCCAGGGGCCGTGGAGCCGCGGCCCCGGCGGCGGACCGCAGCCGCCCGACTTCGAGGATCTGCTGCGCAGGGGCCAGGAAAAGTTCCGCCGCTACATGCCGGGCGGACTCGGCGGCGGGCGCGGTATCCTTCTGCTGATCGTCGCCGCGATCGCGCTCTGGTTCGCGTCGGGCTTCTATCGCGTCCAGCCCGACGAGCAGGGTGTCGTGCTGCGGTTCGGCAAGTGGGTGCGCACGACGCCCCCGGGCCTCAATTACCACCTGCCGGCGCCGATCGAGACCGTGTTCACCCCGGCGGTGACGCGCATCAACCGCATCGAGATCGGCTACCGGTCGGGCGGCGACTATCGCGGCACGTCGAACCGCGGCGTGCCGGAGGAAAGCCTGATGCTGACCGGCGACCAGAACATCGTCGACGTCAACTACTCGGTGTTCTGGCGCATCAAGGACGCCGGCAAGTACCTGTTCAACATCCGCAACCCCGAGGCCACCGTGAAGATCGCCGCGGAAAGCGTGATGCGCGAGGTGATCGGACAGACACCCATCCAGGCCGCCTTCACCGAGGGCCGTCAGAAGATCGAGGAGCGCACGCTGGAGAAGCTGCAGAAGCTACTCGACAGCTACGGCGCGGGCATCGAAATCCGCCGCGTCCAGCTTCAGAAGGTCGATCCGCCGTCGCAGGTGATCGACGCCTTCATCGACGTGCAGCGCGCCCGTCAGGACCAGGAGCGCCTCAAGAACGAGGCCGAGGCCTACCGCAATGACATCCTGCCGCGCGCCCGCGGCGACGCGCAGAAGATCTTGCAGGATGCCGAGGCCTACAAGGAGGCGGTGGTCAACCGGTCGCAGGGCGACGCCTCGCGTTTCCTCAACGTGCTGGCCGCCTACGATACCTCAAAGGAGGTAACCCAGCAGCGCCTCTATCTCGAAACGCTGGAGGAGGTGTTCCAGGGCATGCACAAGGTGATCATCGACGAAAAGGGAGGAAGCGGCGTGGTGCCCTACCTGCCGCTGAGCGCGCTGCGTCCCGGCAGTCCCGGCACTAGTGGCGTGGGCGGCCAGCCGACCGCGCCCCCGGCCAACGGAAACGGCGGCGGCGGCACGTCCTCCAGCCCGGCGGGAGGCGGCCGATGAACCGCAGCCAGCTCGTCGCTCTGGGCATCGGCATCATCGTGCTCGGCATCGTCGCGTTCAGCTCGGTCTACACGGTCGACCAGCGTGAGCAGGCGCTGGTGCTGCAGTTCGGCGAGCCCAAGCGGGTCGTCAGCGAGCCCGGCCTCCAGTTCAAGTGGCCGTTCGTGCAGAACGTCATCTTCTACGACCACCGCGTGCTCGACCTGAACCCCGAGGTCGAGACGGTGATCCTGTCGGACCAGAAGCGGCTCGACGTGGACACCTATGCGCGCTACCGCATCACCGATCCGCTCAAGTTCTACCAGGCGGTCACCAACGAGCAGGCGTTCCGCGCGCGGCTCTCGAACGTCGTGAACTCGAGCCTGCGGCGCGTGCTCGGCAACGTCTCGCTCCTGACACTTCTGTCGTCGGACCGCGATGAGGTGATGGCCGACATCCGCAAGGAGGTCGCGGCCGAATCCCAGAACTTCGGCGTCACCCTGGTCGACGTGCGCATCCGCCGCGCCGACCTGCCCGAGCAGGCCTCGCAGGCGACCTACGCCCGCATGCGCTCCGAGCGCGAGCGCGAGGCGCGCCAGGCGCGCGCGCAGGGCTTCGAGCAGGCGCAGCAGATCCGCGCGACGGCCGACCGCGAGCGCACCGTGCTTTTGGCCGAGGCGCGCAAGCAGTCGGAGATCCTGCGCGGCGAGGGCGAAAACAAGGCGTTCAAGATCTATGCCGAGGCGGCCGGCAAGGACGCCAAATTCTACCGCTTCTACCGGTCGATGGAGGCCTACCGGAAGGCGCTGAACAACGACGACACCACGATGATCCTGACGCCGGATTCCGAGTTCTTCCGGTATTTCCGCGACCTGACCGGGACCGAGATGCCGGCGCCGGGCGCCCCTAAAGGCCATTGAACGACTTCGCGACCGCCCTTGGGCTCGTCCTGGTGATCGAGGGCGTGCTCTATGCGCTCTTGCCGGAGACGCTGCCGCGCATGGCGGCCCGGCTCGGCGATTACCCGGCGTCGACGATCCGCCGCGCCGGCCTGGCCGCCGCTATCGTCGGCCTTGTCGTCGTGCGGCTGGTGCGGGGTTAGGCGCGCGTGCGGCGGCCTCTTGGCAGCGGGCTTGCCGCACGCCACATTTGATACACATTTTCCCGGATAGGATCGACAGAAACGCCGGCTCACGACAAGGTGCCGGCCCACCGTAAGGAGAGACTCGCCTTGGCACGCTCGTTCGCGATGGCGCGCGCCGCCGGCTGGGCCGGCCGTCGCGTCGTCCCCGTCGCCGCCCTGTGGGCGGTGTTCCTGTTCGCCGTGGCGGGGACCGCGGCCGCGCGCGGCGCGCCCGCGAGCTTCGCCGACCTGGCCGACCGGCTGGCGCCCGCCGTGGTCAACATCTCGACCACGCAGGTGATCCGCGGCCATCCGGGCCAGGAGTTCAAGCTGCCGCCCGGCTCGCCATTCGAGGAGTTCCGCCAGTTCTTCGAGAACCAGCGGCCGGACGCGCCGCCCAGGCGCGCCACCTCGCTCGGCTCGGGCTTCATCATCGACCCCGCCGGCTACGTGGTCACCAACAACCACGTTATCGACGACGCGGACGAGATCACGGTGATCCTCTCCGACCAGACCGAGCTCAAGGCGACGCTCGTCGGGCGTGACGAGAAGACCGATCTCGCCCTCCTCAGGGTGAAAGCCAGCCGCCCGCTGCCTTACGTCAAGTGGGGCCAGTCTCAGAAGACCCGCGTCGGCGACTGGGTGCTCGCCATCGGCAACCCGTTCGGCCTCGGCGGCTCGGTGACCGCCGGCATCGTCTCGGCGCGCGGGCGGAACATCAACGCCGGCCCCTACGACGACTTCATCCAGACCGATGCCGCCATCAACCGGGGCAACTCGGGCGGGCCGATGTTCAACATGGACGGCGAGGTGATCGGCATCAACTCGGCCATCGTCTCCCCCTCCGGCGGCAGCGTCGGCATCGGCTTCGCCGTGCCGTCCGAGCTCGCCCAGCCGGTGATCGAGCAGCTGCGCGAGTATCGCCGGGTGAAGCGCGGCTGGCTCGGCGTGCGCATCCAGACCGTGACCGAGGAAATCGCCCAGGGGCTCGGCCTGCCGCGTGCCTCCGGCGCGCTGGTCGCCTCGGTGTCACAGGGCGGGCCGGCCGCCATGGGCGGCGTCGTCGCCGGCGACGTGATCCTCAAGTTCGGCGGGCGCGAGGTGGCCGACATGCACCATCTGCCGCGCATGGTGGCCGAGACCAAGGTCGGTGCCTCGGTGCCGGTCGAGGTGTGGCGCCGCGGCGCGCGCAAGGACGTCAAGGTCGTGCTCGGCGAACTTCCCGACGACGAGCAGAAGGTCGCGGCGCGCGAGGCGGCGCCGAAGCCCACCGCCACGGCCGGGTCCGCCGTCGCGGAGCTGGGCCTGTCGCTCGCCACGCCGACGCCGGCGCTGCGTGACAAGTTCAAGCTCCCGGAGGACGTGGCCGGCGTCGTCGTCACCGAGGTCAAGCCGGGCAGCCCCGCCGACAACAAGCGGCTCCGCCCGGGCGACGTGATCGTCAAGATGGGCCCGAACCAGACGGCGGTGAAAAGCCCCGCCGAGGTGCGCGCCCGTATCGCCGATGCGCGCAAGTCCAAGGCCCAGACCATCCTGGTGCTGGTCGAGACCGAGGGCAACCGCCGCTTCGTCGCCCTCAAGCTCGACCGCAAGGGGTAGGGCGACGTCCATTCGGTGGGGTTTAGGGGCCGGTCCCCGACCGGCCCTGTACCTTGGCGCACGCGAGATGGGCGGGTCGGAGATCCGCCACGACGGTGTCCCATGATTTCGCGACCGTCGTGACCTCCACCCCCGTCGTGATCGTCGCCGGGCCGACCGGCTCGGGCAAGTCGGCCCTCGCGCTCGCCATCGCCGAGCGCTGCCGCGGCACGGTCATCAATGCCGACTCCATGCAGGTCTATCGCGAGCTCGCGGTCCTTACGGCACGTCCGGAGGCAGAGGCGCTGGCCCTAGCGCCGCACGCGCTCTACGGCGCAATCTCCGTCGCGGAGCGCTGCTCGGCCGGACGCTGGCGGGCGCTGGCGATGGAGGCCATCGCGACTGCCGATGCCGAGGGTCGGCTTCCGGTCATGGTCGGCGGCACGGGGCTCTATATCGAGGCGCTGATGCGGGGCCTCGCGCCGGTCCCGCCGATCCCGGAGGCGACGCGGCGCGCGGTGCACGACCGCATTGCGCGCGAGGGGACAGAGGCTGTTCATGCAGCGCTGGCCCTGCGCGACCCGGATTCGGCGCGCCGCATCCCGTCCACCGACGCCCAGCGGCTCGCCCGCGCCTGGGAGGTGCTGGAGGCGACCGGCCGGCCGCTCTCCGACTGGCAAAAGGCGGGGGAGGGGGACGCCGGGCTGCGCTTCTTCACTATCCTGATCGACCCGCCGCGCGAGGTCCTCTACGCCGCCTGCGATGCGCGCTACACGAGAATGATCGCCCATGGCGCGGTGGACGAGGTGCGCCGGCTCGCCGCCCTCGGGCTCGATCCGGGCGTCCCGGCGATGAAGGCGCTGGGCGTGCGCGAGCTGCTGGCCTTTATCGAAGGCCGCACCACGTTGGCCCAGGCCTGTGCCGCCGGCCAGAAGGCGACACGAAACTACGCCAAGCGGCAAATGACGTGGTTCCGCAACCGATTGTCGTCCGATCTTACGGTCGATTCTCTGGTCCCGCCGACGCCCGCGGCGGCGCTGGCCGCGGTCGACCGGTTTGTGGCAAGGGCGCGAAATTTTCGGAAAGCGTATCCCTTATATTCTTTCCGATAATTAGCAGTTTTCGGTTGACCGGTTCCGCCCTTACGACTAGGTTACGCCCTCCTTGCGGGGCGGGAGGCGCGGAATCCTATGGGTTTCGGGCTCTCCGCCCCGCGCGAGCTTCCGGAGATCGTGCGATGGCGGCCAAACCCATGAACGGATCGGAGATCGTGATCAAGGCGCTGGTGGAGCAGGGCGTCGAGGTCGTGTTCGGCTATCCGGGCGGTGCGGTCCTTCCGATCTACGACGCTCTGTTCCAGCAGAACCGGCTACGCCACGTGCTGGTGCGCCAGGAGCTGGGCGCCGCCCACATGGCGGAAGGCTATGCGCGCTCGACCGGCAGGGTGGGGGTGATCCTGGTCACTTCGGGACCGGGCGCGACCAACACGGTGACCGGCCTTACCGACGCGCTGATGGATTCGATCCCGATCGTGTGCCTCACGGGCCAGGTGCCGACCCACCTGATCGGCAACGACGCGTTCCAGGAGGCCGACACGACCGGCATCACCCGCGCCTGCACCAAGCACAATTACCTGGTGAAGGATATCGACGACCTGGCGCTCATCATGCACGAGGCGTTCCACGTCGCGCGCTCGGGCCGGCCCGGCCCGGTGGTGATCGACCTGCCCAAGGACATCCTGCAGGGCACCGGCCCCTATCACGGGCCGGACGAGTTCGTGCCCAAGCGCTACAAGCCGAAGAAGAAGGGCGACCCACGGCGTATCGAGGAGGCGGTGGAGCTGATCGCCAACGCCAAGCGCCCGCTGTTCTATTGCGGCGGCGGGGTGATCAACTCGGGTCCGCGCGCCTCGAAGCTGCTGACCGAGTTCGTCCGCCTGACCGGCTACCCCATCACGCTCACGCTGATGGGGCTCGGCGCCTATCCCGGCACCGACAAGCAGTATCTCGGGCTCGTCGGCATGCACGGCTCCTACGAATCGAACCTCGCGATGCACGGCTGCGACGTGATGATCAATATCGGCGCACGGTTCGACGACCGGGTGACAGGGAGGCTCTCGGCCTTCTCGCCCGGCTCCAAGAAGATCCATGTCGACATCGACCCGTCCTCGCTCAACAAGACCGTCAGGGTCGACGTGCCGATCGTGGGCGACTGCGCCTCGGTGCTCGCCGACATGATCAAGCTTTGGAAAGAGAAGAAGGCGAAGCCCGACCAGAAGGCGCTGAAGGCCTGGTGGGCCGAGATCGCCCGCTGGCAGCGGCGCAATTGCTTCGCCTACGACACATCGTCGAAGATGATCAAGCCGCAGCAGGCGATCGAGCGGCTCTACACCGCGACACGCGGCAAGGACGTCTACATCACCACCGAGGTCGGCCAGCACCAGATGTGGGCGGCGCAGCTCTTCAAGTTCGACAAGCCCAACCACTGGATGACGTCGGGCGGGCTCGGCACGATGGGCTACGGCATGCCGGCCGCGATCGGCGTCCAGGTGGCGCACCCCGACGCGCTGGTCATCGACATTGCCGGCGAAGCGTCCTTCATGATGAACATCCAGGAGATGTCGACGGCCGCCCAGTACCGCCTGCCCATCAAGGTGTTCATCGTGAACAACCAGTACATGGGCATGATCCGCCAGTGGCAGGAGCTGCTGCACGGCTCCCGCTACTCGGAATGCTACATGGATTCGCTGCCGGACTTCGTGAAGCTCGCCGAATCGTTCGGCGCGGTGGGTTTGCGCGCCGAGCGGCCGGACCAGCTCGACGACGTGATCGCCCAGATGCTCGCCGCCGACAAGGCTGTCATCGCCGACATCCGTGTCGACCCGACAGAGAACTGCTTCCCGATGATCCCGTCGGGCGCGGCGCACAACGAGATCCTGCTCGGCCCCGAGGACCAGGCCGCCAAGCCGATCTCCGAGGAAGGCATGGTGCTGGTTTAGGGGCGGTCCGCCACAGGAGCACAGGGACACAGAGGAAACCCCGCCGTCATTGCGAGCGAAGCGAAGCAATCCAGAATTCGCACGCTCTGGATTGCTTCGGCGCTGCGCCTCGCAATGACGAGAAATTCCTTCTCTGTGCCTCTCAGTCTCTGCGGTTCGCTATAAAGGACGCGAGGAAACGGACGTGTCGGACATCGAAAAACATACGATCGCGGTGCTGGTGGACAACGAGTCGGGGGTGCTGGCCCGCGTCATCGGTCTATTCTCCGGGCGCGGCTACAACATCGAGAGCCTGACGGTGGCCGAGGTCGATGCGGCCGCAAAGGTCTCGCGCATCACCGTCGTCACTTCGGGCACGCCGATGATCATCGAGCAGATCAAGGCCCAGCTCGGCCGCCTCGTGCCGGTGCACAAGGTGCACGACCTCACGGCCGAGGGCGCCCATGTCGAGCGCGAGCTGGCATTGATCAAGGTGCGGAGCCGCGGCGAGAAGCGCGTCGAATCGCTCCGCATCGCCGACATCTACCGCGCGCGCGCCATCGATTCCTCGCCCGACTCCTTCGTGTTCGAGGTGTCGGGATCGACCGAGAAGATCGACGCCTTCATCGCCATCATGCGGCCCTTGGGCCTCGTGGACGTGTCGCGCACCGGCGTCGTCGCCATCGCGCGCGGCCACGCGGCGCTGTAGCTGGAGCGGGGCCATGCCGACCCTCGTCGAGAACCTCTTGACGCAACGCGGCGAGGACGAAGCGTTCCGCGGGCGGGTCAGACGGCTGTCGGGCGGCCAGTTCCAGGAAGCGATTTCGACGCTTCTGCATGAGATGGGAGAAAAGGACGCGAGCGCGTATTTCGATCTCTCCAAATTGATGAGCGATGCGGCGCGGCACTATGAGACGGTGCGGGCCACCGTCACCACCGGGATCCTGGCGGCGACCGGGGCGATCCTCGCGCTGGTGGCCAGGTCCGGGGCCGGATCGGTCGGCGCCGCCCTGCCGATCGCCCTGATCGTGCTGGGCCTATTCGGAGTCGGCCTCGCCTGGCGGCTGAACGACGCGATGGCGTTCCACTTCAACATGTCGTTGGTCTGGCGCAAGGCCTTCCTGCGCACGCTGAAGGAGGGCCGGCCGGATTTTCTCTGGCGGGTGGCGAGCGCCCGGTTCCACCGAACGAACGCGCTCACCAAGGTGTTGAGCCACGAAGCGCTATGGATCGGCCTCAATTTCCTGCCGATCCTGGTCGGGATTTTGCTGTGGACCAAGACCATCGGCCCGGAGTAACTCACCCCATTCCCTGAGATGGACAAGACCTAAGGAGCCGCTATATGCGCGTTTTCTACGACCGTGACGCCGACGTGAACCTGATCAAGTCGAAGAAGGTCGCGATCATCGGGTTCGGCAGCCAGGGCCATGCCCATGCGCTCAATTTGCGCGATTCCGGCGCCAAGGACGTGCGCGTCGGGCTGCGCAAGGGCTCGGGCAGCGCGGAGAAGGCCAAGGCGCAGAACTTCGAGGTGATGGAGCCGGCCGAGGCCGCCAAGTGGGCCGACGTTGTGATGATCGTCACGCCCGACGAGCTGCAGGCAGCGCTCTACCGCGACCATATCGGGCCCAACCTCAAGCCCGGCAACGCGGTCGCGTTCGCGCACGGCTTCAACGTGCATTTCAAGCTGATCGAGCCTGCCGCCGGCATCGACGTGTTCATGATCGCGCCCAAGGGGCCGGGCCACACGGTGCGGTCGGAATACCAGCGCGGCGCAGGCGTGCCCTGCCTTCTCGCCGTCGACCAGGACGCCTCGGGCAACGCGCACGACATCGCGCTCTCCTACGGTGCGGCGATCGGCGGCGGGCGCGCCGGCATCATCGAGACGACGTTCAAGGAGGAGTGCGAGACCGACCTGTTCGGCGAGCAGTCGGTCCTGTGCGGCGGGCTCACCTCGCTGATCTACGCCGGGTTCGAGACGCTGGTCGAGGCCGGCTACGCGCCCGAGATGGCGTATTTCGAGTGCTGCCACGAGGTGAAGCTGATCGTCGACCTGATCTACGAGGGCGGCATCGCCAACATGCGCTACTCGATCTCCAACACGGCCGAGTACGGCGACTACACGCGCGGGCCGCGCCTGATCGACGAGGGCGTGAAGAAGCGCATGAAGGAGGTGCTGGCCGACATCCAGTCCGGCCGCTTCGCCAAGGAGTGGGTGCTGGAGAACGTCGCCGGCCAGGCCTCGTTCAAGGCCGAGCGCCGCCGCGCGGCCGAGCACCAGATCGAGGAGGTCGGCGCCAAGCTCCGCGACATGATGCCGTGGATCAAGGAGCGCCGCCTCGTCGACCGCGAGAAGAACTGAGGTCAAATCTGTAGAGAATCGAAACGGGCGGGTCTTGCGATCCGCCCGTTCGCGTTTTGCCGGTCGTAGCGGTCCTACGCGTCGGACTTCGCGGGCTCGCGGGCGGGGCGGCGGAGGAAGGCTGGCACGTGGCCGCCGAACCCGACGAAATCGGATTCGGGCAGCAGGTCCTCGTCGCGGTGCTTGCGCGGCTCCGGCTGCGGCTTCGCCGCCTGCGGCCGTTCGCGCTCGCGCTCGGGACGCGCGACCTCGGGACGTGGTTCGCGCGGCTCGCGCTTCGCCCTCGGCGCGCGTTCGGGCTTGCGTTCCGCGGTGCCGCGTCCGCCGCGCGACCGGCGGCGACGCCCGTCGCCCTCCTCGAGGGCGACCTCGTCCAGCCCGTCGATCGCGATGCGCGGAATCTCCTTGTGGATCAGTGCCTCGATCGCCGCGACGAACTTGCCGTCGGCGGGCGTCGCCAGGGTGAAGGCCTTGCCCGAGCGGCCGGCGCGGCCGGTGCGCCCGATGCGGTGGACATAGTCCTCGGCGTGGATCGGTACGTCGAAGTTGAACACGTGGCTCACCACGTCGATGTCGAGCCCGCGCGCCGCCACGTCGGAGGCGACCAGGATGGTGGTCTCGCCCGACCGGAACGTGTCGAGCGTGCGGGTGCGCACGTGCTGGTCGAGATCGCCGTGCAGCGCCGCGGCACCGAACCCGTGTCTGGTGAGCGACTTGTAGAGGGTGTCGACGTCGCGCTTGCGGTTGCAGAAGACGAGCGCGTTCTTCACGTCCTCCGACCGGATAAGGCGCCGGAGCGCCTCGCGCTTCGCGGCCTCGGGCACTACGGCGAGCGCCTGGCTCACCGTCTCGGCAGGCGAGGCGGGCGGTGCGACCGAGATTTCCTTGGGCAGGGTTAGGAACGCGTCGGCCAGCCGGCGGATCTCCGGCGGCATGGTGGCCGAGAAGAACAGCGTCTGGCGGTTCTTGGGCAGCATCCTCACGATGCGCTCGATGTCGGGGATGAACCCCATGTCGAGCATGCGGTCGGCCTCGTCGATCACCAGGATCTTGATGTCCGACAGGAGCACGTGGCCGCGCTCCATATGGTCCAACAGTCGCCCCGGCGTCGCGATCAGCACGTCGACGCCGCGGTCGAGCTTCTTGATCTGGTCGTCGAACGCGACGCCGCCGATCAGGAGCGCCATGGTCAGGCGGTTGTGCTTGCCGTAGGTCTCGAAATTCTCCGCCACCTGGGCGGCGAGCTCGCGCGTGGGCTCGAGTATCAGCGAGCGCGGCATGCGCGCCCGCGCCCGGCCCTGGGCGAGGATGTCGATCATCGGAAGGGTGAAGCCCGCCGTCTTGCCGGTGCCCGTCTGGGCACATCCCAGGACATCGCGGCCCATCAGCACGTAGGGGATGGCCTGTTCCTGGATCGGTGTGGGGATGGTGTAGCCCGCGTCGGCGACGGCGTGCAGAACGTTCTGGCTTAAGCCGAGGTCAGTGAAACTCATGCAATGGGGACTCGCCAACTCCCGAAAAGTATTGAAGATGAGCGTTGCGCCTGCGTCATATGTGGGAGGCGTCGCGCCAAAGTCAAACCATTTGGTCCTATGTCGTTAAAAATTCATTTCCGCGAACCATCGCCGCCGTTGGGGTCATGACCGAGAAGACACCCCTTCTGCTGCTACCGGGCCTCCTATGCGACGAAGCGCTGTGGCGCCCGCAGATGGCGGCGCTGGCCGACATCGCGGCGCCCGTGATCGCCGACCTGACCCGGAGCGCTTCGATCCGCGGCATGGCGGAGGATGCGCTCGCCGCCGCGCCGGCGCGCTTCGCCGTCGCCGGGCTCTCGATGGGCGGCTACGTGGCGCAGGAGATCATGCGCCAGGCGCCCGACCGGGTCGAACGGCTGGCGCTTCTCGACACCTCGGCCCGGCCCGACACGCCGGAGCAGAGCGCGCGCCGCCGTGGCCTGATCGAGCTGGCCAGCAAGGGCACCTTCAAGGGGGTGACGCCGCGCCTTCTGCCCTACCTGCTGCATCCCGACCGGCTGGACGACAAGCCGCTCGTCGAGACCGTCTTGGGCATGGCCGAGCGCGTCGGAAAGGACGCCTTCCTGCGCCAGGAGGAGGCGATCCTCGGCCGCGTCGACGGGTGCGAGGATCTGCGCCGGATCGGCTGCCCGGCCCTTATCCTCTGCGGCGCGCAAGACTCGTCGACCCCGCCCGAGCTGCACCACGAGATGGCGGCGTATGTGCGCCACGCCCGTCTCGTCGAGGTGCCGGATTGCGGCCACCTCTCGACGCTCGAGCGGCCGGAGGCGGTGACCGCCGCTCTCCGGGAGTGGCTGGCCGGCTGAACCGCCTTACGGACGCGCGTCGCCGTAATCGGGAATCCTTGTGTCGGCCACCTGCGGGAACAGGTTGAGCGTCACCTGGCGGACCAGCTCGGCGAAGTTGGGATCGTTCGCGCCGGAGACCGGAACCGAGCCGTGGTCCTCGGAGGACGCCTCGCCGGCGCGGCAGAACGCCGCAAGGAGCTTCAGCCGGCCGCCCTGCACGCGCGGGGCGGGCGGCGGCGGACGGTGTGTGCACAGCTCGTTGGCCGACAGCCAAGTGGGCGGCGAGAACATCATGACGATCTTGTAGGTCGGGTCGGTCATGCGTGAGCCGTGGGTGACGAAGCCCGGGCGGGGGAGGGACGGGTCGCCGCGCCGCATCTCGGCGACGACTATCTCGGCGAACTGGTCGTGCGGCACGCCCAGCATGTCGCCGGAGACCTCGACGCGGATCGCGCCGTTGCGCGCGGCGTAGTACTGCTCGCCCGGGAAATATCGCGGATTGCTGGCCGGCGCGTTGACGACCACCTGGTTGCATCCCGCCAGGGCCAGAACAGCCGCGCTTGCCGCCCCGATGGCTCGACCCTGCATGGACCTCTCCCGCGAACGGATTTCCACGAAACAGGTTTGCATCGCGCGGTGGGAAAACAAGCCCCTGCGCCGCTCTGGCGCGCCGGGCAGGGGTTGCCTCACAACCTGTGGCATCTATGTTCAGCGGCGCGGGCAGGACATGCCAGAGATCGTGGCGTCAGGGCGAAACAGGAGGCGCGAATGACCGCCGTCCCACGATATCGCAATCCTTCCAGTGCGGCGATTCTCTCGGCCGGGTTCCGGCCGTTTTTCCTCGGCGCGGCGGTTTGGGCCGCTTTGGCCGTTCCCCGCTGGATCGGTGCCTATGCCGCTGGACTGGTCCTGCCGAGTCAGCTCGCCCCGTCGATCTGGCATCCCCACGAGATGGTGTACGGCTTCGCCGCCGCGACTGTGGCCGGCTTCCTGCTGACAGCCGTGCCGAACTGGACCGGGCGGCTGCCGCTGCAGGGCGGCCCCCTGGCGGTGCTCGTATCGTTGTGGGTTGCCGGACGCATCGCGGTGCTGATTTCCGCCGCGATCGGCGCGCCCGTGGCCGCCGGGCTCGACCTTGCCTTTCCCGCCGCGTTCCTGGCCGTGGTCGCGCGGGAGGTCGTCGCGGGCCGGAACTGGCGCAACCTTCCCGTCGTCGCTGCGCTCGCCCTGCTGCTGGCCGGCAATTTTCTTGTTCACCTCGAAGCGGTCGGGCTTGTCGATACAGCGCCGCTCGGCATCCGCATCGGGATCGCGACGCTGTTGATGCTGATCGCCCTGGTCGGCGGGCGGATCATTCCCAGCTTCACGCGCAACTGGCTGGCGAAGACGCGACCGACGGTTGCCGCGCCAAAGGGCGAAGGACCTTACGACGTCGCGGTCATGGCGATCGCGGGAACGGCGCTGGTGTCGTGGATGGCGGCGCCGGAGGCACGGGCAACGGCGTGGGCTTTGGCGGTCGGCGGCATCGCACTGCTTTGGCGGCTGGCCCGCTGGCAGGGGATGTACACGCTTTCCGAGCCGCTGCTCGCGATCCTGCATCTTGGCTATCTGTGGCTGGCGCTCGGGATGGCGCTGCTGGGGCTCGACGGCATCTTGGGCATATTGCCGGCCGGCGGCGCGCTGCACGCGCTGACCGTCGGCGCGATCGGGACCATGACGCTTGCGGTGATGACGCGCGCATCGCTCGGCCATACCAGGCGGCCGCTCTCGGCGGGTGTCGGAACGTGCACGATCTACGCGCTCGTTACCGTGGCGGCCGTGCTTCGCGTGCTCGCCTACTTTGCCGGGGCGCAGTACGCGCTCGCGCTGTGGCTGTCGGCGGGCTCGTGGTGCGCGGCGTTCGGCCTGTTCGCAATCCTGTACGGCCGCGTGTTGGCGCGCCCGCTCATCCGGGACGGCGCGGCCCCGACGATCTGAGGCGCGCACGCTCCGTTCGGAAAGGAGATTTAACGCGACACGCGATGGCATGCCGGATATGGCGCAAAGCCATGCATGATTGGCTGTCGCAATTGCCTCGGAGCAACGAGCCGGAAACCACAGCGTCGCGAATTGAGACAGTGGGGAGGGGACCCTTGGCGAACATCAATCCGACGATCCTGCAACGGATGGAGGAGGATCGGGTCAGCAACGTCCTGAAGTGGGTGCTGCTTGCCGTCGCGATCGTGACGTTCGCAGTCCTCGGCTGGGCGACGGAGGTGACCTACAACACCGCGCCGCCCCAGCCCGGCCAGTTCCTCGCGCCGGACGGTACCGTCCTGATGACCAGCCAGGACATTGCGGCCGGCAAGGCATCGTTCCAGCGCGCCGACCTGATGGACTACGGCAGCATCTACGGCATGGGCTCGTATTTCGGCGAGGACTACACGGCCGAATACCTGGTGCGGCTGGGCGAGCTTACCCGGGACAACCTCGCGCAGGCGCGCTTCGGCCAGCCGTTCGTAAGTCTCGGCGCGGACGACAAGCGTACGGTCACGGCCGCGATGCAGGCTGCGCTCCAACGTGTCGACCTGTCCGGCGAGGTGGCGCGCCTACCGGCCCCGGTCGCGGAGGCGGTCGTCACGCTGAAGGCGGCGATCGCGAAGCAGCTCCTGCACCACGACTTCATAAAGGGCTGGACCCAGGCCTACAGCCTCGATCCTGCCAGCGCCGTGCAGACGGCGGAGTTCGTCATCTATTCCGCCTTCACCACCGTGGCACGACGGCCGGGCAGCGACGTGTCCTGGACGCAGAACTGGCCGTACGAGCCGCTGGTCGGCAACACCCCGACCGGCAGCACGTTCATCTGGACCTGGATCAGCTTCTGCTTCACCTTCTTCTGCTTCGGCGGTGTCCTGTTCGCATATCATCGCTACATTCGCGGCGACGACCGCGGCACGTTCGACCCGGTCCTGGTCGAGTTCCGCGGCCTGACCGAAAGTCAGCGCAGGGTTGGCAAGTACTTCCTGGTGGTCGCCGCGGTGCTGCTCCTGCAGATCGCCGCTGGCGCCATCCTCGGCCACTATTATTCCGACCGGGCGAGCTTCTACGGCATCCATTTCGACGACGTGCTGCCGTTCAATTTCTGGCGATCCATCCACATCCAGACGCCGATCATCTGGATCGGGCTCTCCTGGATCGGCGCCGGCCTGTTTCTCGCCCCGGCGATCGCGCACGGCGAGGCGCGCGGGCAGGGGCCGCTGGTCGATCTCCTGTTCTGGGCGACGGTGATCATCGTCGCGGGAGCCGTGATCGGCAACTATCTCGGCATCATGGGGGTCATCGGGAAGGGCTGGTTCTGGTTCGGCAACCAGGGCCTTTCCTACCTGGAGCTCGGGCGCGCCTGGCAGATCGGCTTCTTCGCCGGGCTGGTGATCTGGAGCGCGCTGGTCCTGCGCGGGCTCTGGCCGAGCTGGGAGACTTTGCGCCGGGCGACGCGCCAGTTCTGGACGGGGCGCATCCGGCTGGAGCACCTGATCTGGGCGTCGACCACGAACATCGCCTTTCTCTACGTCTTCGGCATGATTCCGCTCACCAGCATGAACCCGTCCTTCACCATCACCGATTTCTGGCGCTGGTGGGTGGTGCATCTGTGGGTCGAGCAGTCGTTCGAGTTCTTCGCCGCGGCGATCAGCGCCTACCTCCTCATGGCGCTCGGGCTGGTGTCACGCCAGCTCGCCGAGCGCTCGGTCTATCTCGAGCTGATCCTGATCTTCCTCGGCGGCGTGCTCGGCACGGGCCATCACCTCTACTGGGTCGGCGGGCCCGGCATGTGGGTGCCGCTCGGCAGCATGTTCTCGTTCATCGAGGTGCTGCCGCTGGTTCTCCTGATCCTCGACGCGATGGACCACCACGACGTTATCAAGCGCCAGCGCGAATTCCGCTACCGGCTCGCCTACACCTACATCCTTGGCGCGGCGTTCTGGAACTTCGTCGGCGCCGGGGTGTTCGGGGGCGGTACGCTGAATGCGCCGCTGGTCAACTACTACGAGCACGGCACGTTTCTGACGTTGAACCATGCTCACACCTCGCTGTTCGGCGCGTTCGGTTTGCTGGCGATCGGGCTGGTCTATTTCTGCCTGCGCTACGCGGCGGGCGAGCGCGCACCGTTCGGCGAGAGGCTCGGCCTATGGGCGTTCTGGCTCTACAACGCAGGGCTGGTGCTGTGGATCGCGCTGAACTTCTTCCCGATCGGCTGGGACCAGCTCGAGGCGGTCTACGAGCATGGGCTCGCCTACGCCCGGAGCCTCGCATTCTACGACACCACCGTGCTGTGGCAGTGGCTGCGCTTCGTGGGCGACGTGCCGTTCGCCATCGCCGCCCTCTTGATGGCCTACGACTTCGTCGTGAAGTCCGGGCCGATGTTCCCGCAGATCGCTCAACGCCTTCGCGCACGCGACAGGCTGAGACCTGCCGAGTAGCGCCGAGGAGCCGAATGAGGACACGCGCGCATTCTCCGATGCTCTTCCCGGCGCCGACGGAGTACGGGTAAAGTCGGGCTCTATCCCGGCCATCCTGGCCGGGCCATCGGGCGAACCGAGGAGGCGCGCATGGCGAACGACAGTCCGGCGGGCGGGAACCGCATCGACGTCCATTATCACGTGGCGCCGCCGGCCTGGGTCGAGGCGCTCAATCGTCGCAAGCTGCTGCACCCGGTCTGGAACGACTGGACGGTGGCCAAGGCCGTCGAAGACATGGAGCGGGACGGCGTCGAACGCTCGATGGTCTCGGTCACCACGCCGGGCGTGTGGTTCGGCGACGCGGCCGAGGCGCGGGCGCTCTCGCGCGCCTGCAACGAATACGCGGCGAAGTTGCGCGCCGACCACCCGAAGCAGTTCGGCATCTTCGCCGCAGTGCCGATGCCCGACATCGACGCAACGCTTGCCGAGATCGCCTATGCGCTCGACGAGCTGAAATTCGACGGAATCGGCTTTCTTACCAGCTACCAGGACAAGTGGTTCGGAGATCCCGCCTTCGCACCGGTAATGGCCGAGCTCAACCGCCGCCGCGCGCTGGTCTACGTTCATCCGACCGTCGCCGATTGCTGCAAGAACCTGACGCCGACCGTGCATCCCATGCTGATCGAGTATGGCGCCGACACGACGCGCGCGATCGCCCAGTTCGTCTTCTCCGGCGAGGCGCGCCGGTGCCCGGACCTGCGCATCGTATTCACGCACGGCGGCGGAGCGATGCCGTTCGTCTATCAGCGCTTCGTCTCGCAGGCGAAGCATCCGCATGCGCCGCCCGGCGCGCTCGCCGAGTTGCACCGCATCTACTACGACACGGCGGCGGCGGCGACCGCGCCGCCCATGGGGGCGCTGCGCCAGGTCGTGCCGGTCTCGCAGATCCTGTTCGGCACCGACTATCCCTATGGCGACGCGGGCACGGTGGCACGCCAGCTTCGCGAGTTGGGCGTGTTCAGCGCGGCCGAGATCGCGGCCATCGAGCACGACAACCCGGCGGCTCTCCTCGCCGCGACGAAGCCATAGCGCGCGCTACAGGATGCAGGTGAGGTTGCTGACCGGGCTGTCGCGGTCGAGCAGCAGCACCTTCTTCTCCGCAATGCGCCATGCCCCGTTGACGCGCACGCGGTATTCGCAGCGCGCGGCGAGGGTGCGCGCCTGGCCGAGCCCAACCTGAAGCTCCTGGAAGTCGCCGGGCCGGAACTCGTGGATCAGGGCGTTGCAGCCGATGCGGATTTCCTCGGCGCCGGCCCGCGCGTGCTCGAAGTTGGTGGCGAAGTGCAAATGGCGCGACGGCGGATCCTGCGCGAGGTGCGTGTATTTTAGGAGCTGGTGGATGCGGAGTTTCCGCTGCTCGGCATCGTCACATAGGATCGTAGGCTCGGTGTGCGGGTCGTTGCCGGCCCCGATCGGCAGCCAGTAGATGCCATCCTCGGCGAACAGATTCGCCCATTCCTCGAGCCGCCGCTCGTCGATCAGCCGCATCTCGCGATAGACGAAGTCCTCGACCGCCGCGCGCGTCACGCGGCTTGGCGCGCGGGCCACGCTACTGCCCCCGCGTCATCAGGCGCGACCATTCGCGATAGATCGCGCGCTGCGGCAGCTCGAAATTCTCCTCGCCGACGAGCTCGCCCGAAGGGGCGGTCTGCTCCTCGCCCATGCCGCGCGACATGACGAGCCACGGCAACAAAGCGGCGCCTTTCAGCCCACTTTGCACGCGCGCGAAGATCTCGACGTCGTCGGGGTTGACGAAGCCGGCGGCGAGCGAGCCTTCGCTCCGCACGCGGGTCGTCACCGCCTCGTTCACCGCGTCGTCGGCGCCCTCGAACTCGACCGGGAACTCGTAGACGATCGTCTTGTCGACCGTGACCGGCTGCACGACGCGCACCTTGAATTCCATCAGATGCACGTTCGGGAACAAGGTGATGTGGCGACCGTAATGGGCGCGTTCGGCGCGCTCCTCTCCGTGTGCCGCGCGCAGGCTGGCGAGGTAACGCTCGTGGATGTCGGGCGCGAAGCCGGTGCGCATCGGCCGCTCGAGGAGCGCGTGGCCGTGGCCGAACGAGCGGGTGCAGCCCTCCCAGCCGCGATTGAGGCTGCGCATCCCGAAGTCGCGCCGTGTGGCGAAGGCGGAACTCGTGGACGTAGCGCGCGTGCCAGCCGTCCGTCGAGTTCTCGATCTGGAGCTTCCAGTTGCCGTTGTAATAGGCGCGGCGCGGCTCCAGCAGCCGCACGCGCCCGGTCGGTGACTGGTCGAACCAGAGATCGACGTAATAGCGCGCGGGGCCGAGATAGTCCTCGAGGCTCTCGCCGTCGGGGGCGGCGCCGGCGAAGATCATGCCGCGATAAAGGGCGACGCGCGGCAGCGCGACGAGGCCGCCGATGCGCTCGGCGAAGCCGGGGCGGTAGCCGCCCTTGATCGTCGACATGGCGATCAGCGTGCCGTCGATGCTGTAGGTCCAGCCGTGATAGGGGCAGATCAGCTCCTTCGCGTTGCCCTTCTCGGCACGGCAGACGGTGCTGCCGCGGTGGCGACAGGCATTGAGGAGGACGTGCACCGCGCCGTCGAGCCCGCGCGTGACGATCACCGGCAGGCGGCCGAGCGCGGCCACCTTGTAGTCGCCCGGGAGGGCGATCTCGCTCTCGTGCGCGACATAGGCCCAGGTCGCGCCGAAGATGTCGCGCATCTCGTCGTCGAACACGGCGGGGTCGCAATAGAGTTGGGTGCGCACCCGGAAATCGTCGGGCGGTTCGTCGACCACGAAGTCCCGGTAGGGGCTGCTGTTCGTGACCGCCCGGCCGTCCATGGCTGTGCCCCCTCCGCGCGATACGGAAACGCTTCAAAACTGTCGGAAAGGGGGTTAGCTTGTCAATCGCCTGACAACCGCCGAAGAGCGCGGAAAAGCCTAAGAGCTAAGGGAGGGAACCATGCAGTTTGCCATCCGATCCGCTGCCTTGCGTCGCGCGACCTGCGCGGGCGCCGCGATCGCGCTCGGCCTTGCGGCGCTGCCCCAGCCGGCGCGGGCCCAGTCGGGCGACTGGCAGGCCGAATGGAAGGCCGTCGTCGCCGCCGCCAACAAGGAAGGCCGGGTGAACTGCGGCTGCCCGCAGCATCCGGGCTCGCGCAAATACCTGATGGCCCAGTGGCAGAAAGACTACCCCAACATCACGCTCGAATTCACCCCGGCGGTGCTGCCCGAATGGGCCGCGCGGGTCGAAGCCGAGCGCAGCGCCGGCAAGTACCTGTGGGACACGTATTTCTCCGGGCCGGGTCCGGCCATCTACAAGATGGCGCACGAGAAGGTGCTCGACCCGCTGGTGCCAGCGCTGATCCTGCCCGATGTGAAGGACCCCAAGACCTGGGGCGGCTGGGAGAATGCCTTCTTCGACAACGAGAAGAAGCGCATGCTGGCGATGTGGAGCGACGTCAGCACGCCCTGGTTCAATGCCAAGATCGTGCCCCCGGAAAAGGTGAAGAAGGAAGGGCTGAAGGTCCTGCTCGATCCCGCCTACAAGAACAAGATCGTGTGGTGGGATCCCCGCTACGGCGGGGCGGGGATCAACTACGCCTACATGCTCTATGTGAAATACGGCGAGAAGGGGCTGAGGACTGCGCTCGTCGATCAGAACGCGACCATCCTTCACGACACGAACTCGATGACCGAGCGCATGGTGCGCGGCACGGCGGCATTCTCGCTCGGCCCGGACCTGGCGGAGACGCTGATCCCCTACCAGAAGGCGGGCATTCCCCTCGATCTCAGGCGGATGGGCGACACCCCCGAGGTTGCCATGCTCAGCACCGGCTACGGGATCGCCGCCATCTTCAACCGCCCGCCGCATCCGAACGCGGCAAAGCTGTTCATGAACTGGCTCTTGTCGAAGCCGATCCAAACCGGCCTCGCCAAATCCGCCAAGAACGACAGCCGCCGGATCGACGTGCCGCAGACGCCCGGCGCGCCGCCACGTCCGCTTCCCGGCATGACATACCTCTCGCCGCAGATGGAAAAGGACGCGCATGAGCGGGTGAAGGTCATGATGATGGCCCGCAAGATGCGCCCGCAGTGATCCGGCGGGCGCGGAGGGCCGTACTTCGAGCCGAGTAACGCGATGAACGGGTCTGTGCCGGGCGGGAAGAGGGCCGAGCCCGGCTTGCCGCTGCTCGTGGTCGAAGGGCTGACGAAGCTGTTCGGCAACATGCGCGCGGTCGACGAACTCAGCCTCGACGTGCGCCAGGGCGAGATCGTCGCGCTGCTCGGCCCCTCGGGCTGCGGCAAGACCACGACGCTCCGCATGATCGCCGGGTTCGAGCGGCCGAGCGCCGGCGAGATTTCCTTCGGCGGCCGGCCGCTCGTGTCGGTCGCGCGCCGCCTGTTCGTTCCGCCGGACAAGCGGAACTTCGGAATGGTGTTCCAGTCCTACGCGCTGTGGCCGCACATGACGGTGCTGCAGAACGTCGCCTACCCGTTGAAGCTGCGCCGCGTGCCGGCCGCCGAGCGGCGCGAGCGGGCGGCCGCGATCCTCGAGTTGATGGGGCTCGCCGCCTACATCGACGCGCCGGTCCACCAGCTGAGCGGCGGTCAGCAGCAGCGCACCTCGATCGCCCGCGCGCTCGTCTACCAGCCGGAGCTCGTCATGTTCGACGAGCCGTTCAGCAACCTCGATGCCAAGCTGCGCGCGCAGATGCGCGTGGAGCTGAAGACCCTGCAGGCCCGGCTGCACATGACCGGCGTGTTCGTCACCCACGACCAGGCTGAAGCCCTCAGCCTCGCCAACCGCATCGCCATCATGCGCGACGGCCGCGTCCAGCAGTTCGACACGCCGACCGCCGTGTACGAGCGGCCGGCCAACCGCTTCGTCTACGATTTCCTGGGGCGGAGCGCGACCTTCCCGGGCGTGGTGCACGCGATCGAGACCGACGGCACGCTCGCGCTTAGCCTCGACGGCGACGATGCGGGCCGGGTGCGCGCCCGCGCGGCCGACGGCATCCGTCTCGCCGCGTCCGAGCCGGCCGCCATCTCGGTGCGCGACGGCGACCTGACGGTGAGCGGTCCGAACGACCCCGCGCTCGCCGCGGGAACGAACCGCGTCGCCGGCCGCCTCGAGACTCTGCTGTTTACCGGCGACCGGCGCGAAGCGCGCATCGCAGTCGGCGCGACCATCGTCCTGATCGAGGTGCCGCGCCATCAGCACCTGGAGGAGGGGCAGCCGGTCATCCTCGAATTCGCCCCGGCCGCGACCACGGCGTGGCCGCTCGCCTCGGTGGGGGCCTGACATGGCGGTGGTGAGCGCAAGCTCGGCCCCGTTCGCCCGGCGGTTCGATCCCACCGCGCTCATCATGTACGGGATGACGATCAGCATCGGGTTCCTGGCGCTCTATCCCGTCGGGGCGGTGGTGCTACACAGCTTCATCGCGCCATCGGAAGCGAGCGTGGTGGCCATGTGGCGCGAGGCGCTGGCCGAGCCAGGGCTCGTCCAGGCGCTGGTCAATACCTTTAAAGTCGTGCTGACGACGACCGCGATCTCGGTTCCGGTCGCGATCGTCATCTCGTGGCTCCTGGCGCGGACCGACATTCCGGGCAGCGAGTGGCTCGAATTCGGGTTCTGGATCCTGTTCTTCCTGCCCGCGCTCGGCACGACAACCGGCTGGCTCTTGATGTTCGACCCCGGCTACGGGCTCGCCAACAAGTTCCTCATGGGGCTCGGGCTGTTCCACGATCCGCCCTTCAACATGTACTCGTTCGGCGGGATCGTGTTCGCGCATCTGTCGACCTACGCCATTGCGGTGAAGGTGATGCTGATCACGCCCGCCTTCCGCAACCTGGACGGCGCGGTCGAGGAGGCGTCGCGCATCTGCGGCGCCGGCAGCTTCCACACGCTGTGGCGGATCGTCATTCCCGTGCTGGCGCCGCCGCTCACTGTTGCGCTCCTGATGTCGCTGATCCGCTCGCTCGAGGCATTCGAGATCGAGCTGTTCCTGGGCCTGCCGGCGCAGTTCTCGGTCTACAGCACGAAGATCTACCTGCTGCTCAGCGGCTCGCCGCCGAACTTCGCGGCCGCCTCGATCCTCGCCTCGATCGTCGTCCTCCTGATGGCGCCGCTCCTCGTCCTGCAGCGCTGGATGTCGACGCGGCGCAGCTTCGTCCTGATGACCGGGCGCTACCAGCGGCGCGTGCTTTCGCTCGGGCGCTGGCGCTGGCCGGTGTTCGGCATGCTGCTCCTGACCGTCGCGCTGATGAGCTTGCTGCCGCTCCTCCTCCAACTCGCCGGCAGCCTGATGACGCTGTTCGGCTTCTTCGGCATCGCCAAGGTCTGGTCCGTCGCGCATTGGATCGACGCGTTTGCCGACCCCAAGTTCACGGTCTCCCTCGGCAACACCATCGTGCTCGGACTCGGCACGGCGGCTGCCGCCATCGGGGCCTACTCGATCATCGCCTACTGCACGGTGCGGGTGCGCCACTGGCTCGCCGGTCCGCTCGACGTGGTGTCGTGGCTGCCGCTGACCTTGCCCGGCATCCTGCTCGGCTTCGGGCTTCTCTGGATGGTCCTGGAGATTCCGCTGTTCTCGGCGTTCTACGGCTCGATGGGTATCCTCATCGTCGTGAGCCTTCTCTGCTCGATGACGTTGGGCATCCAGGTGATGAAGGCCAACATGCTGCAGATCGGGCCGGAGCTCGAAGAAGCGGTTCGCAGCGTCGGCGGGTCGTGGCGCCGCGGCTTTCAGGACGTGATGGTGCCGCTTACCATGCCGGCGGTGATCGTTGTCGCCGTGATGGTCTTTAGCCAGACGGTCCGCCAGGTCAGCACGTTGGTCCTGTTGAGCACCGGCAGCACCGAACCGATCTCGCTCCTTCAGCTCGAATATCTGCGCTCGGGCCAGCTCGGGCCCGCGGCCGTGGCGGGGACGGTGATCGTGCTGTTGAGCCTTGTCGCGGCGTCGATCGTGCGCGTGATGACCGTGCGGTTCGGCATCCAGGCGCGCTGACGCCTCACACGTCGAGCGTGCTGGGTGCGAAAACCTCGTCGAGCGCGATGCGCCGGTCGGTCAGCCCCTGCTCGTGCACGTACTGGGTGATGGTTTCCAGCACCGTCCGCGCCGCCTTGACGCCGTAGGCGAGGGGGTCGGCCGTGAGGGCCTCGCCCGCATCGTCGCCGAGGATGCCGGTCTCGACCCAGGGTTGGACGGCCGCCATCGCCTTCGCCTTCGCCGCCTCCTTGGCGGCCAGCATCGCGGCGTAGAGGTTGAGCGGCACCCAGGGATGGCGCTCGACGATCGACCGGCGCACCACCATTGCATGGTTGATCGGATAGATGCCGGTCTTGCGGAAGTAGCGCCGCTTCTCGGCCTCGCCGTCCGGGAAAAGCGGCCGGATCACGGGCACCTGCGCGACGTCGACCTTGGACCGGTCGACCAGATTCCGCTCGCGCAGATAGAGGAGCGTCGCGTCGAGCTCCCCGTTCACCAGCATCGTTCCGATGTCGCTGTCGTGCGGAATCTGGTTCACCGTCACGCCTTCGGGCGGCTTGAAGCCGGTCGCGCCGCCGTGGCTGCGCTCGGGCGTGCGCTCCATCCACCAGGTCATGTCGCGCGCATGCACGCCGAACTCGTGCTGCAACACGCCGCGCGCCCAGATCGCTGCCGTCTGCTGATATTCCGGGACGCCGATGCGCTTGCCCTTGAGGTCGGCGGGCTTGGCGATGCCGCGGTCGGTGCGCACCAGCGCGAGGGTATGGAAGAAATGGCGCGTGGTGAACACCGGGATCGCGACCCACCGCGTCTCGCCCCGCGCGATGGCGATCACCAGCGACGACATCGACATCTCGGAGACGTCGAACTCGGCGAACTTGAGCTGGCGCCAGAACATCTCGGACGGATGCACCGCCGTCGGCACCAGGCGGAGGCCCTCGGCCGTCACCTCACCGTCGTGGATCGGGCGGGTGCGCGGGTTGTCCGAAAGGGCGATGGAGAGCTCGAGCGCGGCCGCCCCGGCCATGTCGCCTACCACTTGGCCACGAGTTCGGGACCGATGACCTCGCGCCAGTCCGCCTCGACCGGAATGACGGTGTCGTGCGGGCGGATGCCGCGATGGGTGGCGGGATCGGCGGCGGGTGGCCGCTCGCCGCGCGCGACGGCATGGGTCGCGTCGAGCAGCATCCGGCGGAGCGCGATGATCGCCCGGTCGGACGTGCCGAGATACTCCTTCGAGCGGTCGACGATCGGCCCCATCCCTTCCTGCAGCGCCATGTCCTGGGTGTTCACCCCGACGATGCCGGTGAAGTTCACCGTTTTCTGCATCTGGCGGTCGATCAAATGGTCGTTGGCGACGCTGCGCTTCAGCCGGAACGTGCCGGGGACGTAGTCGTCCTTGCCGCGGCCGGAGCTGCGGTCCATCGCCTCGGCATATTCGGGCGTGATCGGCGCGTCGCGGTCGTAGCCGCACGACCAGTTCCAGGTGAGGGTCTGCTCGTCGTCGATCGGCACCCAGATATGGCCGTCGAGCTTGGGCACCTCGTTCCGTCCGCCGGCGGCGTGGGTCACCGCGCCGCGCATCTGCTGCCACGGCATGACGTAGTGGTAGACGCGGACGTACTTGCTCTGGCCGTCCTTCATGTGCCGCGTCGAGACGTAGTGGTAGCCGTAGTCTGTCTCGTGCACGTCGATATTGGGCGCGCCATCCTGGTTGCGCAGCAGCTTCTTGTTGTGCAGGTCGTTGTTGTGCAGGAAGGAAGAGTGCGAGGTGTCGAGCCCGCCCTCCACCGCCTGGAGCCAGTTGCACGATTCGTAGGTCTTGGTGACGTGGCGATGGGTCTCGGGCGCGCGCATCCACTCGTAGTCGGGCGGCTCGGGCCGCAGCGCCGGCGGGCCGAGATAGGCCCAGATCACGCCGCCCTTCTCGTAGGTCGGGTAGCTGGTCAGGCGCACCTTCGACTTCATCGGGCTGTCGGCGGGCTCGGACGGCAGATCGACGCAGGTCCCGTCCACGTCGAACTTCCAGCCGTGGTAGACGCAGCGGAGGCCGCATTCCTCGTTGCGGCCGTAGAACAGCGGCGCTCGGCGGTGCGGGCAGTAAGCGTCAACCAGCCCGACGCGGCCTTCGGTGTCGCGGAACGCGAGCAGGTCCTCGCCCAGCAGCCGCACGCGGAGCGGCGCGCCGTCCCGCTCGGCCAGCTCCCAGGCGAGCAGGATGGGCTGCCAATAGCGGCGCATCATCTCGCCCGCCGGGGTTCCCGGCCCGACCCGGACCAGCCGTTCGTTGTCCTCGTGCTTCAGCATGGCGCGAGCCCTCCGGCTACCGATGACGGGCGACAGCCTCGCGCCGCGACCGGCCAGGGTCAAGCCGGATCGTCCCCGGTGCGGCGTTTCGAGCCGGTTTCGCGGCTGGCGTGCCTCGACCTATAATCCGACCATCGAGGCCATTGCGGAGGGCGCCATGACCACGGCGCGCGAGAACGAGCTTCTGACCCGGGTCGGGCCGGGCACGCCGATGGGCACCCTGATACGCGAGTACTGGATGCCGGTCGCGCGCTCGGACGAGTTGACCGTCGACGGGCCGCCGATGCGGCTGATGGCGCTCGGCGAGAAGCTGATCGCCTTCCGCGATTCGGCCGGCCGCGTCGGGATCATGGACCATCGCTGCCCGCACCGCTGCGCCTCGCTGTTCTACGGGCGCAAGGAGGAGGGCGGCCTCCGCTGCATCTATCACGGCTGGAAGTTCGACACCGTGGGCAACTGCCTCGACATGCCGAACCTGCCGCCGCATCAGGATTTCAAGCACAAGGTCACGGCCAAGGCCTACAAGGCGGTCGAGCGCTACGGCGTGATCTGGCTGTACATGGGCGTGCGCGACGTGGCGCCGCCTTTCCCGGATTTCGAGCTCAACGATCTCGGCGCCGACGAGTTTCAGGTCAGCTTCATCCAGCAGGAATACAACTGGCTGCAGGGGCTCGAGAACGACCTCGACACGTCGCATTTCGGCTTCCTGCATCTCGGCGGGGTCGACCCCGCGACACTCGACCCGGAGGACACGTTCTTCTATCTCTCGTCCGACCGCGCGCCGCAGTTCCACATCGAGGACACGCCGCTTGGCCTGATGTACGGGGCCTACCGCCCGGCCGACGACGAGAACTACCACTGGCGTCTCGCTCACTTCATCACGCCGTTCTGGTGCATCCCGCCGGCTGCGATGCTCGCCGACCAGATCATGATGAAGGGCTATATCCCGATGGACGACACGCACACGATGGTCGTCACCATCGCCCGCGCCGTCATCCGCCGCCGCTCCTACCGCACCGCGGCGGGCGGGCCGGTTCCGGGCCTCGCCAAGCCGTTCCCGACGCCCGACGAGTTCCTGCCGAACACCACCGACTGGCTCGGTCGCTGGCGGGTGAAGAACAACCCGGAGAACGACTATCTGATCGACCGCGCGGCGCAGCGCGACGGGAACGTGTTCAGCGGCATTTCGGGCCTCGCCATGCAGGACAACGCCGTCGCCGGCACGATGGGGCCGATCACCGACCGCACGTTCGAGCATCTGTCGCCATCGGACGAGATGATCGCCCGCATGCGCCGCAAGATGGTCCGGCTGGTCCAGGCGTACGAAAAGGACAAGGCGACGAAGCTTCCGGGCGTGGACGAGCCGGGCGTCTATCGCCCCAATCGCGCCGGCAACTTCATCGCGCCCAAGACGAAGCCGTTCCGCGAAGCCTATGAGGAGATGCTGGCCCGCCATGTCAACGTCGCGCCGCGCTGGGCCGCGGAGTAGGGGCGCATGGTCGAGCTGATCGAGGACGGGGCGGTCGGCGCCTTCGCCGATTTCGACAACCGCTACGTCCGGTCGGGCGCGGGGCACGGGATCGAGCGCGCCGCACGCGACGCGCTGCCGGTGATCGACGTGACGCCCTTTGTCGCGGGCGGGACGGCGGCGGCGCGGCGCATGGTCGCCGACGCGATCCGCGCAGCATGCATCGACATCGGATTCTTCTACATCACCGGCCACGGCATTCCCAAGGCCGAGATGGACGCATTCGAAGACCGGGTGCGCGCCTTCTTCGCGCAGCCGCTCGCCGAGAAGATGAAGATCGCGTGCCAGCGGAGCCCGAAGGAGCAGGGCTTCATGCGCGCGGGCGGGCTCGACCCCGAGAACAATCCGGACAAGGCCGGCGACATCAAGGAGCGGCTGTTCATCCCGCGCGACCTGCTGCCCGGCGAGCCGGAGGAGGGCCGTTACGCCCACGGCTGGGCGCAATATCCCGACGAACGCGCGGTGCCCGGCTTCGCCGCCTGCGTGCGCGACCAGATCGAGAAGCGCACGCACCTCGCGCGCTGCCTCGCCCGCGCCCTCGCCCTCAGCCTCGAACTCGCGGAGGACGAGCTCGACGCGCACTACGCCTATCCGGGCGCGACGATGGCGCTCAACTACTACCCGCCGGTCGCGCCCGCCGATCTCAAGGACAACCAGTGGAGCTTTTCGCCCCACACCGACTACGGCGCGTTCACCATCCTGCAGCAGGACGCGACCGGCGGCCTCGAAGTGCGCAACGCCAACGGCGAATGGATCGACGTGCCGCCGCTGCCGGGGACGTTCGTGGTCAATATCGGCGATCTGTTCGCCATGTCGACCAATGACCTCTATACGTCCAACCTGCACCGGGCGGTGAACTTCTCGGGCCGCGGGCGCGTGTCGGCGGCCTATTTCATCGCGCCGCAGGGCGCGTCCGTGATCGAATGCCTGCGTACCTGCCACGGTCCGGACAACCCGCCGCGCTACGAGCCGGTCGTCGCCGAGCCCTATCAGCGCGCGCTGGTCGCCCAGGCGCACCGCACCGGCCGGCCCGGCATCGCGCTGCGCACCGCCAAAAGGTTCGGGACAAGGTGAGGGGATACCCGAAATGAGCGATGGAAATCGCGCCGCGCTTGCCGCGCCGCCGGCCGCCAAACTGTTCTGCTGGCACTTCATGTCGTACCCGTACCTCCCCGCGGATTTCGAGGAGCGCTACGAGACCGGCTGGGTGAAGGCGCCGAACGCGCTGTGGGACCGCGAGCGCGCGGCGGGGCTCTACCAGGAATATATCGACCAGCTCGTCTACGCCGATGAGCTCGGCTTCGACGGGGTGACGGTCAACGAGCATCACCAGACGGTCTACGGGCTGATGCCCTCGCCCAACCTGATCGCGGCCGCGCTCGCCCAGGCGACGAAGAACGTCAAGATCGCGGTGATCGGCAATCTGCTGCCGCTCCGCCTCAACCCGATGCGCGTCGCCGAGGAGTACGCGATGCTCGACTGCATGTCGGGCGGGCGGATGATTTGCGGCTTCGCGGTCGGGGCGGGGCAGGAGGCGTTCAACTACGACGTCCCGCAGCCGCAGGCGCGCACCCAGTTCTGGGAGGCGATCGACCTGATCGCCCGCGCCTGGACCGAGCCCGGCCCGTTCGCCCATGAGGGACGTCACTACCCGTTACGCTATGCCAATTGCTGGCCGCTGCCCGAGCAGCGCCCGCACCCGCCGATCTGGATCCCCGGCGGGTCGAGCCGCGAGACCATCGTCGAGACGGCGCGGCGGGGCTATGCCTATTTCCTGTCCTCGCGCGCGCACGGCGCCGCCACGCGCCAGACGGTCGAGCGCTTCGCCGCCGCGATCGAGGAGTTCGGTGGCACGTACGACCCGTTCCGCTTCGGCGTGCTGATCTCGGTCCATGTCGGCGAGACCGACGAGAAGGCGCGCGAAGAGTCGCAGGAGGGCATCTGGTACTTCCTGCAGAAATGCCTGCACGGGCATCTGCGCAAGAAGGGCCGGTTCCTCACCGCGGGACCGGGCGCGCCGTCGGTCTCGACGGCGTCCTATGAGGCGGCGGTCGGAAGGTTCGGCGCGGGCGACGGGCGCATGCTGGGCGACGTCGCCGACTGGGCCGAGCTCGAACAGTGGAACTCGATCATCGTCGGCAGCCCCAAGACGGTCCGCGACAAATTGTGGGCGCTGATCGAGCAGGCGGGCGTCGGCAACTTCCTCGTCCAGTTCCATTTCGGCAACATGCCCGACGCGGTGGTGCGGAACTCGATGCGGCTGTTCGCGATGGAGGTGGCGCCGTACCTGCGCGCCGAGTCGGCGAAGCTGTTCGCGAAGCAATATCCCGCGCTTGCCGAGACCGCCGCCGCATGACGACGCGCTTCGTGACCGCGCCGGGCGGCCGCAGGGTCGCGCTCGCGGAGCAGGGCGCGGGCGCGCCGGTCCTCTATCTGCATGACTTTATCGACGTGCATGGTGCGACCGGGGCCTGGTTCGAATTCCATGACCGGCTCGCCGGACGGCGCCGCGTGATCGCACCGGCGCATGCCGGCTGCAATGGCTCGGACGAGGACGAGGACGCGACGACCATCGACGACGCCGTGTTCCATGTGCGCGAGACGCTCGAGCTCCTGGGCCTCGACCGGGTTGCGGTGATCGGCACCGGCATCGGCGGCTGGATCGCGGCCGAGCTTGCGGTGCGCTGCCCCGCCGCGGTCGAGCGGCTGGTGCTGATCGGGGCCGCCGGGCTCTACCTCCCGGGCGAACCCATCGCCGATCTGTTCTTCGAGGTGCAGCCGGTGAACGGCGAGCACACCGACGCCTACCGCCGCATGCTGTTCGCCGATCCCAATGCGCCGCTGACCCTCGAGTGGGGGCCGCGCGGGCGCCTGGCGCCGGAGCGGGACGCGCTGCGCTACCGCATGTTCCGCTTCGCCCACCGCTTCGGCTTCAACCCGCCCTATCTGCACAACCGCATGCTGCGCCGGCGGCTGCCCTTCTACAAGGGACCGGCGCTGGTGCTGTGGGGCGAGCAGGACGGGCTCGTGCCCCCGTCGCACGGCCGCGCCTATGCCGAGGGCCTGCCCGGCGCGCGCGCGAAGCCCTTCCCCGATGCAGGCCACAGCCTGCACCTTGAGCGGCCCGCCGAGGCGGCCGACGAAATCATTGCCTTCCTCGCCGAAGGGGCGCGCTAGACGCCTGTCTGGGTGGCGAGCGCGTTGGGCGGCTGCCACTCCTTGAGCGACTTGCCGTCGGCGAGGGCGGCGAGCTCGCGCATCCAGATCTTGCGCCACAAGATGATGCCACGGTCCGACCTGCCGAGATGCTCGAACGGGCCCTCCTCGACGGTCGGCTGGCCCATCTGGGCGACGCAATCCTGGATATTCACCAGGTCGGGGCGCGCGAGCACGTCCGGGTCCTCCAGGCTGCGGTAGCCGGCGAGGATCTGGCGCGCCACATCGTCGGCCGGATGCAGTCCCACGAGGCGGTTCTTCGCGCGCTCGGCGGCGATCGCCGCGCGGTAGCGCTCGGCTGCCGCACCGGTCAAATGGCGCAGATCGACGCCGAAACTGAGATGGGACCGGTCGTCATAGGGCACGCGCCAGGCGACCCGGTCGGAGAAGCCTTCGTCGCCCTTGTCCGGCGCGGGCGAGGACTTGAACATGATCATGTTGGGCATCAGGAGCTGGTTCGCCCGCGCGTTGCCGTTCGGGTAGCGCGCGACGACCCGCATGCCGTACTTCGTCTCCTCCGCTTCGATCGTCGGCACCTGGGCGAGGCCCGCCCGGCTGAATGCCGTGTGGCGGTGGGTGAAGATGACGTGGACCTCGTCCGAGTGGTTGTCGAGCGTGTGAAAATAGTTGGAGTGGCGCAGGTAGGTGTCGGTTTCGAGGACGCCTTCGTCCTCGAACCAGGCGTAGCGCGGCAAGGGCGGCGGCGCACCCTCGCCCAGCCAAGCGAAGATCAGCCCGAGATATTCCTCGGTGGGGTAGGCGGGCAGCGCGATCTTGTCCCTGAAGCCTTCGAGCTCGGCCGGCTGGTCGACGCAGTGCCCGTCGCCCGCGAACATCCAGCCGTGATACATGCAGCGGATCGCCTCGCCCTCAATCCAGCCGGCGGAAAGCTGAGCGCCGCGGTGGGCACAGCGCGGTCCGATCAGATAGGGTTTGCCTGACATGCCGCGATAGAGGGTGAGACGCTCGCCCATTACCTGGACGGGCTTGGCCTTGCCCTTTTCGAGCTCCGCGGCGATATGGACCGGCTGCCAGAACCGGCGGAGATACCGGCCGGCCAGCGTGCCGGGCCCGGTGATCAGCAGGTCCTCGTAGGTCACCTCGGTCATCGCGCGCTCCCTCCCGCATCGCGGGTCATTCTAGGCGATCCGGACCATCGGACAATACGCGCCCATCGTGCTTGCGAGGGCGACAAATATTCGCCAAGATTTCTTCAAACGCGCGGCGCCGGACGCCAGCTCGCGGCGGTGTGCTTCACAACACCACGAACACGGGGAGATGCACATCATGAAATCCGTCAGGACTCTTGCCGTGGCCGCTGCCCTCGCCGGGCTGGCGGCGGCGATCATTCCCAGCGGCCAGGCGCGCGAACTCGTCTACGGCTCGCAGCTCGGCCCGCGCCACGGCTTCATCCGCTATGCGATCCCGCCCTTCTTCGCCGCGGTCAAGCAGGCGACGAACGGCGCCATCCGGTGGAAGCATGTCGGCGGCGGCGCCATCGTCAACTTCAAGTCGGCGGTGGCCGGGGTGAAGAACGGGCTGGTGGACGCGGGCTTCGGCATCGCGGTCTACGTGCCGGCGGTGCTGCCGTCGACCGCGCTGATCCACACCATGTTCTTCCCCGGCAACGACGCGGTCGGGATGACCGGCGCCGCGCTCGAGACGGTGATGCTGCACTGCCCGTCCTGCCAGAAGGAGTTCCGGGCCAACAACTCGCTGTTCCTGGCGGGCTACGACACGACGGCCTACGAGTATATCTGCCGCGAGAACGTGAAGAGCGTCGCCGCGCTCAAGGGCCTCAAGATCCGCACCTCCGGCGGCGGGGTCATGCTGGCCAAGATGGCCGGCGCCACGCCGGTGGCGATGAGCCCGGCCGAGGCGACCACGGCCTTGCAGCGCGGCACGCTCGACTGCGTGCACGGCTCGGTGTCGTGGCTGCGCTCCTACGGCTATCAGGACGTGGCCAAGTCGGTGCTCGACTACCCGATGGGCGTCAGCGGGCCGACGCTGAGCTTCCTGATGAGCCGCACCACCTGGAACAGCTTCACCAAGGCCGAGAAAGAGGCGCATGTCGAAGCCGCGCCCATCCTCGGCGCCGAGGTCACGGTGAAGGCCTATCTCGGCGATGACGCCAGCGTCAAGGCGGCCGCCATGAAGAAGGGCGTCAGGTTCAACCAAGGCGGCGCGGCCGAGAAGGATTTGTTCGACCGATTCTACAAGGCCGAGCGCGCGCGTGTGATCGACGAGTACACCAAGAAATTCCACATCCCCGCGGCCGAGATTCTCGACAACCTCGAGAAGGCGCAGGAGAAGTGGACCAAGATCTCCGCGGAGGTCGGGACCGACATCCCGAAGATCGAGGCTGCCCTGAAGCGAGAGATCTATTCCAAGCTCGACGTCGACAAGATGTAGGGAAGCGGCGCGGTCCGGGCGGGTAGGGCGATCATGGGCCGCATCGACCGGTGGATCGACCGCGCGATCGACGCCACGGTGTGGATCGGCTGCATCGTCGGCTTCGCCATGATGGCGCATGTGACCGCCGACGTGATCGCACGGGTCGTGTTCGACTCCCCGCTCGGCGCGACGACCGAGATCGTCGCCGGCTACTACATGGTGGTGGTCGCCTTCCTGCCGCTCGCCTGGATCGCGCGCGACGACGCGCACATCGTGGTCGAGCTGTTCACGCGGGGCCTCTCGGCGCGGGCGCTGCTCCGTCTCACCGTCAGCGTGACGAAGTCTCACCATTCTCTACATGGGCGTGTTCACCTGGCGCACGGCCGTTTCGGCCATCGAGGAGACGTCCTTGGGCGAGCAGTTCCGCGAGAGCGCGATCGGCTTCGTCCCCGCCTGGCCGAGCCGCTGGATCCTCCCGATCTCGGGCTTCCTGATGACGGCGATCCTGATCCTGCGGACGATGCGCGACGTGCGCCGCATCCTCCGCGGCGGGGCGGAGGGCGAATGAGCGCGCCGCGGCGGGGTGCTGCGCGGTGAGCTCGCTCGACATCGGATTCTGGAGCCTGCCGGTCATCCTGGCGCTGATCGCGGCGCGCGTTCCGATCGGCGCGGCGCTGGGCGGCGTCGCGCTCGTGGGCATCGCGCTAGTGCGCAATACCGAGACGGCGCTGACCCTGCTGCAGTCGACGCCCTTCGAGTTCGGCTCCAAGTGGAGCCTGTCGGCGATCCCGATGTTCCTCCTGATGGGCTCGATCGCCCATAACTCGGGGATCAGCCACGCGCTGTTCCGCGCCGCGAGACTGTGGCTCTCGGGCCTGCCCGGCGGGCTCGCGGTCGCCACCAACCTCGCCTGCGCCGGGTTTGCGGCCGCCTCGGGGTCAAGCGTCGCCACCGCGGCCGCGATGGGGCGCATCGCCATCCCGGAGATGCTGTCGCACGGCTACGACAAGGGGCTCGCGACCGGGGTGGTGGCGAGCGCGGGCACGCTGGGCTCGCTCATCCCGCCTTCGATCCTGTTCGTGCTTTACGGCATCTTCGCCGAGGTCTCGATCGTCAAGCTCCTGATCGCGGGCGTCCTGCCCGGCCTGCTCACCGCCGCCGTCTACACCGCGATGATCGTGGTGCGCTGCAAGCTCCACCCGGAGATCGCACCCCCGATCGCCGGCGAGGAGCTGGCGACGCTCAAGACCGAGCGCTGGGTGGCGCTGTCGCAGGTTTGGCCGGTGGTGCTGCTGATCGCGGGCGTGATCGGCGGGCTCTACGCGGGGGTGATCACCCCCACCGAGGCCGGCGCGGCCGGCGCGGCGCTCGCCTTCGTCATCGCCGCCGCGCAGGGCCGGCTGACCATGGCAGCGCTGGTGGCGAGCCTGAAGGACGCCGTCGGCACCACCGCGCAGATCTTCTTCGTCGGCATGGGCGCCGTGATGTACACCAAGCTCCTCGCGCTCACCGGCATGGCGTCCTTCCTCGCCACATCGATCGGGAGCTGGGCGCTCGACCCGCTGACCCTGGTGATCGCGGCGTCGGCGATCTACCTCGTCCTCGGCATGTTCCTCGACCCTCTGGGCATCCTGCTGCTGACCCTGCCGGTGCTGCTGCCGATGTTCGAGGCGCTCGATCTCGACCTCGTCTGGTTCGGCGTGCTGGTGGTGAAGTATCTCGAGATCGGGCTTCTGACGCCGCCGGTCGGGTTCAACGTCTACGTCATCAAGAGCGTGGTGGGCGACGAGATCCCGCTCGAGACCATCTTCAAGGGCGTCGGCTGGTTCCTGTTCTGCGAGGTGATCGTGATGACCCTGCTGATCGCCTTCCCGGAAATCTCGCTCTATCTGCCGAGCACGATGAACTAGGGCCGCCGTTCAGTCGCCTTCGTACTCGATCGCGCGGCCGAGCTCGCGGAAGCGGAAGCGCTTGAAGGCGCGCTGGCCGTCATAGTCGAGCACGCGCAGGTCGTCCTTCTCGTCGAGGTCGCGCTCGATGATCGCGAAATGCGCGCCGTAGCGCTCGCGCGCGAGGCCGAGCGGCACGTCGAACGCAATGAACTTGTCGATCCTCTTGGCCTTCAGCTTCTCCAGGAGCTTGGGCTCGGTCACCGAGTCGTGCGAGGTAAGGAGGACCAGCGGGCCTGAGCCTGCAAACAGCATGAAGCAATTCATGACGTCTCCGTGTCCTGGGTTGGCGATCATGCGCGTTTCCGGGTCGCACCAGCGCCCTCGGCCCGGGCGACGCGGCGGCGAACGGCGACGAAGCTGTCGGGCGTGACCGATATCGAATCGATGCCGCACTCGACCAGGAACTCCGCGAACTCCGGATGGTCGGATGGTGCCTGGCCGCACAGCCCGACCTTCGCGCCCGCCTTGTGCGCCTCAGCGATGACGCTCCGAATCATCCATTTCACCGCTGCGTCCTGCTCGTCGAACAGCCCGGCGAGCTCGGCCGAGTCGCGGTCGACGCCGAGGGTGAGCTGGGTGAGGTCGTTGCTGCCGATCGAGAAGCCGTCGAACCGCTTGGCGAATTCGCTGGCGAGGATCACGTTCGACGGGATCTCGCACATCACGTAGACCTGGAGCCCGTCGGCGCCGCGCTGGAGCCCGTTCTCCGCCATGACGGCGAGTACCCGGTCGGCCTCGGCCACCGAGCGGCAGAACGGGATCATCACGATCACGTTCTTGAAGCCCATTTCCGCGCGCAGCCGGCGGATCGCGCGGCATTCCAGCGCGAACCCTTCCTTGTAGCGCGGCGAGTAGTAGCGCGAGGCGCCGCGGAACCCGAGCATCGGGTTCTCCTCCTTCGGCTCGAACTGCGCGCCGCCGAGAAGGTTCGCGTACTCGTTGGTCTTGAAGTCGCTCATCCGCACGATGACGGGGTTCGGATGGTGCGCCGCGGCGATGCGGGCGAGCCCGCGCGCCAGACGGTCGACGAAATACTCGGTCTTGTCGTCGTAGACGCGGGTGAGGGCGGCGATCTCCTCCTTCGCCTTCGTGTCGGTCAGCCGGTCGAAATGCACCAGCGCCATCGGGTGGATCTTGATGTGGTTGTTGACCACGAACTCCATCCGCGCGAGGCCGACGCCGTCGGTCGGCAGGCGCCACCAGCGGAAGGCCGCGGCCGGGTTGGCGAGGTTGAGCATCACCTTCGTGCGCGTCTTCGGCAGGTCCGAGATGTTCAGCTCGTCGACCGAAAACTCCACGGTGCCCTCGTAGACGAAGCCCTGGTCGCCCTCGGCGCAGGAAACGGTGATGTCCTGTTCGGAATGCAGCACGTGGGTCGCGTCGCCGGTGCCGACGACGGCCGGCAGGCCCAGCTCGCGGCTGACGATGGCGGCGTGCGAGGTGCGCCCGCCATGGTCGGTGACGATGGCGGCGGCGCGCTTCATGATCGGCACCCAGTCGGGGTCGGTCGTTTTCGTGACCAGGATGGCGCCGTCGACGAAGCGGTCGATGTCCTTCGGGCTTTCGATCAGGCAGCAGCGGCCGGCGACCACCGCGTCGCCGATGCTGAGGCCGGTGACCAGCGCCCGGCCCTTTTTGCCGATGCGGTAGGTCTTGAAGGCCGAGGCCTCGCGGAGCGACTGCACCGTCTCCGGGCGCGCCTGGACGACGTAGAGCGCGCCGGTCTCGCCGTCGCGCGCCCATTCCATGTCCATCGGGCAGCCGTAATGGTCCTCGATGGCGCAGGCCCAGCGCGCCAAGGTGAGGATGTCGTCGTCGCCCAGCACATAGGCGTCGCGCTCGACGCCGGAGGTGGGGACGTTCCTGGTCGGCGCCTCGCCCGGCCGGCCGTAGATCATCTTCTGGGCCTTCTCGCCGCGGGTCTTCTCGATGATGGGGCAAAGGCCCCGGTCGGCGAGCAGCGGCTTGAACACGACGTACTCGTCCGGGTCCACCGTGCCCTGCACGACGTTCTCGCCGAGCCCCCAGGCCGCGTTGATCAGCACTGTGCGGGGAAATCCTGTCTCGGTATCGATCGAGAACATGACGCCGGCGCCGCCGAGATCGGCGCGCACCATCTGCTGCACGCCGACCGACAGCGCGACCTTCATGTGATCGAACCCCTTGGCGGCGCGGTAGCTGATGGCGCGGTCGGTGAACAGCGAGGCGTAGCAGCGCCGGCAGGCATCGAGCAGTGCCGCCTCGCCCGCGATGTTGAGGAAGCTTTCCTGCTGGCCGGCGAAGCTCGCGTCGGGCAAATCCTCGGCGGTCGCGCTCGAACGTACGGCGACCGCCGCGTCCGGCTTGCCGATCCGCTGGCAGAGCGTGCGATACGCGGCGCGAATGGCGTCGGCGGTCTCGGCCGGCCACGTGCCCCGCAGGAAGGCGCGGCGGATCGCGTCGCCGGCCTCGGCGAGCGTCGCCTTGCCTGAATCGAGATCGGCAAGGGTTTCAGAGATCGTCTCGCGGAGCGCGTTGGCGTCGACATAGCGCCAGAATGCGTCGGCCGTGGTGGCGAAGCCCGGCGGCACCGCGATCTGCTTGGCGGCAAGGCGCTGCACCATCTCGCCCAGCGATGCGTTCTTGCCGCCGACCCGTGCCACGTCGCCGCGCCCCAGCGCCTCGAACCACAGCACCTGATCGGTCGCGTTCGTCGTCGCACTGTCTGCCGGCATCGGGACCTCCTGGAGGCGAACGATCGCGGCCGAGCCTAGGCGCGCGGACGCCGGCCGCATTGACGCAGGTCAAATTCGCGCGGGATTTCCCTAACCCCCTGACGCGACAGGCGGAGTCCGGCTTGACGGGGCGCGGGGGCGCGGCCATGTTGCGGCGCATGGCAGACGAGCTCGCCATACTGGCCGAATCCGCCCGCGCCTGGCCCTTCGAGGAGGCGCGCAAGGTGCTCGCGCGCGTACAGGGACGGGTGCCGGAAAAGGGCTACGTGCTGTTCGAGACGGGGTACGGCCCGTCCGGCCTGCCCCATATCGGCACGTTCGGCGAGGTAGCGCGGACGAGCTGGGTGCGCAACGCCTTCGCGGCGCTCACCGGCGGCGCCATCCCGACCCGCCTGTTCGCCTTCTCCGACGACATGGACGGGTTGCGCAAGGTGCCCGACAACGTGCCGAACCAAGAGATGGTGCGCGCGCACCTCGGCAAGCCGCTGACCGCCATCCCCGACCCGTTCGGCACGCACGAAAGCTTCGGCGCGCACAACAACGCGCGGCTGCGCGGCTTCCTCGACGCGTTCGGGTTCGACTACGAGTTCCAGTCCTCGACCGAATGCTACCGCTCCGGCCGGTTCGACGCGGCGCTCCTGGCCGTGCTCGCCCATTACGACGCGGTGATGCGGGTCATCCTGCCGACGCTCGGGCCGGAGCGGCGCGCGACTTACTCGCCGTTCCTGCCGATCAGCCCCGCGACCGGGCGCGTGCTGCAGGTGCCGATACTTGCCCGCGACGCCGACGATGGCACGATCGTTTTCGAGGACGAGGACGGCACGAAAATCGAGACGCCGGTCACCGGCGGGCGCTGCAAGCTGCAGTGGAAGGCCGACTGGGCGATGCGCTGGTACGCGCTCGGCGTCGATTACGAGATGTCGGGCAAGGACCTGATCGACTCGGTGAAGCTCTCGGGCCAGATTTGCCGCATCCTCGGCGCCGCCCCGCCCGAGGGGTTCATCTATGAGATGTTCCTGGACGAGGAGGGCGCCAAGATCTCCAAGTCCAGGGGCAACGGGCTCGCCGTCGAGGAGTGGCTGCGGTATGCGCCGGCCGAGTCGCTGGCGCTGTTCATGTACAACGCGCCGAAGAAGGCGAAGCGGCTTTATTTCGACGCGATCCCGCGCGCTGTCGACGACTATCTCGCCCATCTCGATTCGTATGTGGGCCAGGACGCGGCGCAGCGGCTGGAAAACCCCATCTGGCACATCCACACCGGCAACCCGCCGGCGCCGGAGGGCCACATCTCGTTCGGGCTGCTCCTGAACCTCGCCAGCGTGTGCAACACCGACGAGGCGGCCGTGCTGTGGAAGTTCATCTCGCGCTACGCGCCGGGGGCGAGCCCGGCGACGGCGCCGTTCCTCGACCGGCTGGTCGGCCACGCGGTCCACTATTTCCGCGACTTCGTCCGCCCGGCCAAAAAGTACCGCGCACCCACCGAGCAGGAGGCGGCGGCGCTCGCCGACCTTGCCGCAACCATCGAGGCGCTGCCGGCCGACGCCACGGCGGAGGCGATCCAGAACGAGGTCTACGAGGTCGGCAAGCGCCACGGCTTTGCCAATCTGCGCGACTGGTTCGGCGCGCTCTACGAGACGCTTTTGGGCCAGGCCCAGGGCCCCCGCATGGGCTCGTTCATCGCCCTTTACGGCCGCGCCGAAACGGTGGCGCTGATCCGCCGCGTCCTCGCCGGCGAAAGCCTGGCGGACGCCTGACCGCCCCTTCCGGGGGAAGACTCCCGTCCCCGGAACGTCTAAACTTCGCCCCGACGGCGGGCCGGAACCGCGGTGAGGAGGAGTGCGGCCGATGAAAATCTTCTTGTTCCACCTGATGCCCTACGCTGAGGCGGACCTCGACGTCATCAAGCGCGTCGGCACCTCGTGGCTGACCGTCCCGAACACCGAGTACGACCCGGTGAAGGGCTCGGCGCTCTACCACCGCTTCCTCGACGAGCTGGAATACGCCGACGAGCTGGGCTTCGACGGGGTGTGCGTGAACGAGCACCACCAGACCGCCTACGGTATGATGCCCGCCCCTTCGATCTTCGCCGGCGCGCTCGCCCGAGCGGTGAAGCGCGCCAAGATCGCGGTGCTCGGTCGGGCGCTGCCGCTCCTCAACAACCCGCTGGTGGTAGCCGAGGAGTACGCCATCCTCGACAATCTGACGCGCGGGCGGTTCGTCGCCGGGTTCGTGCGCGGCATCGGCACCGAGTACCACGCCTCGGGTACCAACCCCGGCTTCTCGCTGGAACGGTTCCACGAGGCGCACGATTTGATCATCCGCGCCTGGACCGAGCCCGGCCCGTTCGAGCATCACGGCAAGCATTACGACTTCACCTATGTGAACCCGTGGCCGCGCCCCTACCAGGACCCGCACCCGCCGGTCTGGATCCCGTCCTCGGGCTCGACCGAGACCATCAAGTGGGCGGCCAAGATGCGCTACGTATATGCCCAGACGCTGGCGCCGATCGCCCAGGTCGCCAAGGTGTTCCAACGCTACCGCGAGGAGGCCGACGCGCTCGGCTACCAGGCTGGGCCCGAACAGCTCGCCTGGTCGAACTCGATCTACATCGCCGAGACCGACGAGAAGGCGCTGCGCGAGGCGAAGCCGCACCTCGAAGCCTACGCCAACCGCTTCGTCTACCAGCCGATCGACATGCTGCTGCCGCCCGGCTACACCTCGATGGAATCGATGAAGCGCATTCGCGCGGTGCGCACGGTCTCGGCCGAGCAGACGGCGGAAGACCTGATCAAGAACGGCGTGGTCATCGTCGGCAGCCCCAACACGGTGCGCGAGAAGCTCGCCCAGTATCAGGACATGGCCGGGTTCGGCATCATCACCACCAAATGCCAGTTCGGCACGCTGCCGGCCGACATGACGCGGGCCAACATGGACGCGGTCGCCCAGGAAGTGCTGCCCTATTTCCGCGACCGCGAGCCGAACCTGGCGCCCGCGCGCGCCGCCGCCGAATAGACGGATCGTAGAGAGGGGAGCGAAGAAGAATGGGTCAGTACGAGGTCGGCCGGCCGGAATTGCGCGAGGAGGACATTGCGCTCGTCCAGGGCGTCGGGCGCTATGTCGACGACGTGAAGCTGCCGGACACGGCGCACGGCTACGTGCTGCGCTCGCCCTATGCGCACGCGAAGATCCGCTCGATCGACACGGCGGCGGCGAAGGCGGCGCCCGGCGTTCTCTGCGTTCTGGTCGGCACCGATCCCGAGGTGGCCTCGCTCGCGCTGCAGTCGCCGCGCATGCCGCGCAAGCGGCGCGACGGCAGCCCGCAATTCATCTGTCCTCAGCCGCACCTCGCCAAGGACCGGGTGCGCTATGTCGGCGACTACGTGGCGTTCGTGGTGGCCGAGACGCTGGCCCAGGCGAAGGACGCGGCCGAGCTGGTCGAGGTCGATTACGAGCCGCTGCCCGCCGTCACCTCGACCGAGGGTGCGATTGCCCCCGGCGCGCCCGCGGTGTGGGACGACCTGCCGGACAACCAGGCCTATTTCCACACCGACGGCGACAAGGCCAAGGTCGACGCCGCCTTCGCCAAGGCCGACCACGTCGTCAAGCAGCGGTTGGTCATCAACCGCATCACCGCCAATACGATGGAGCCGCGCGGCGCGCTGTGCCATTACGATCTGCGCGAGGGGCGCTACGTCATGCGCCTCACGCTGCAGTCGCCGCACCGCGCGCGCAACGCCATCGCCCAGATCTTCAAGCTGCCCGAAATGAAGTTTCACGTGATCGCCGAGAACGTGGGCGGCGGGTTCGGCATGAAGGGTGGCGTCTATCCCGAATACATCCTCGCGGCAGTCGCGGCGAAGAAGATCGGCCGGCCGGTCAAGTGGATCGGCGAGCGGTCGGAGGCGCATCTCTCGGACGAGCAGGCGCGCGACAACGTGACCGACGCCGAGCTCGCCCTTTCGAAGGACGGCAAGTTCCTGGCGCTCCGCACCCGCACGCTCGCCGCCACCGGCGCCTACAACAACACCGACCGCAACTCGGCGCCGTCGATCGGCAATCTCGGCGGGCTCGCCGGCACCTACACGACGCCCGCGATCTATTGCGAGGTGATCGGCGTCATCACCAACACGATGCTGACCGCGCATTATCGCGGCGCCGGCCGGCCGGAGGCGTCCTACGTCATCGAGACGATGATCGACCTGGCCGCGCGCGCGCTGAAGATGGACCCGGTGGAGCTGCGCCGGATCAACACCATCCCGGCCGACGCGCTGCCCTACAAGACGGGCCTCACCTTCACCTACGATTGCGGCGATTTCGGCAAGAATTTCTCGGACGCGGCGGCGCTCGCCGACTACGAGGGATTCAAGGTCAGGCGCGAGGAGTCGCGAAAGCGCGGCAAGCTGCGCGGCATCGCCGTTACCAACACCATCGAGCAGACGGCAGGCGGGATGCTGGAGCACGCCGAGATCCGTTTCGACATGACCGGCGCGGTAACGCTGCTGGCCGGCGTGCACGATCACGGTCAAGGTCACGCCACCACCTTCAAGCAGGTGCTGTCGGAAAAGCTCGGCATCGACGCCGACCTGATCCGCTACCGCTACGGCGACACCGACGAGGTCATGACCGGCACCGGGACGTTCGGCTCGCGGTCGGCCGCCACCTGCTCGGCCGCCATCGACATCGCGGCGAAAAAGATCATCGCCAAAGGCACCAAGATCGCCGCCCACATGCTCGAGGCGGCGGAGACCGACATCGCGTTCGACAAGGGCAAGTTCACCGTGGCCGGCACCGACCGGTCGGTGGGCATCGGCGACGTGGCGCGCGCCTCGTTCATGCCGCCTCGCATCCCGCGCGGCATGGAGCCCGGCCTTTACGACACCGGTACGTCGGCGACGCCCGCGACTTACCCCAACGGCTGCCACGTCTGCGAAGTCGAGGTCGATCCCGCGACCGGCACGGTGGAGATCGTGCGCTACGTCGTGGTCGACGACGTCGGGCGGGTGATCAACCCGCTCCTGGTGCACGGTCAGGTGCATGGCGGCATCGTCCAAGGGCTCGGCCAGGCGCTGGTCGAGGACATGCGCTACGACGAGGAGTCGGGCCAGCTCCTGACCGGCTCGTTCATGGATTACGGCATGCCGCGCGCCGACGACATGTGCATGATCGAAATCCGCTCCAACGAGGTGCCGACCAAGACCAACCCGCTCGGGGTCAAGGGGGCGGGCGAGGCGGGCACGGTCGGCGCGCTGCCCGCCGTGATGAACGCGATCAACGACGCACTGGCGCGCGAGGGCGCGCCCTACGTGCAGATGCCCGCCACGCCGGAAAAGGTCTGGCGTGCGCTTCAGGCCGCGCGGGGATAACCCGCCACCGGCTCGCCAATCCAACGAGGGAGGTAACGATGATGAACAAGGGCCTGCTGTTCGGGGCGGTCAGTGCCGCCCTGATGCTTGTCGCGCAGCTCGCGGCGGCGAAGGACTACACCTACGGCGCCGGCATTCCGGCGAAGTCGGACGAGATCGCGATCGGCGTGCAAAGCTATGCCGACGACCTCACCAAGGCCACCAAGGGCTCCGTTCACCTGCGCGTGCTGGCGGGCGGCCAGGTGGTAAGCCTGGAGAACACGCTGCAGAACCTGCGCGACGGCGCGATCGACGCCGGGTTCGTGGTGCCGGTTTTCACCCGGAAGGAGCTGAAGAACACCAACGTGGTCTACGACACCGAGGTGTACGGCACCGATCCGGCGGCCATCACGGGCGCGGCGAACGAGACGATGCTGTTCGACTGCAAGCCCTGCATGGACGAGTTCAAGCACAACGGCGCGGTCTACCTTGCCTCGTTCGGCAACAACAACAAGGGGCTGATCTGCCGCAAGGAGGTGCGCACCCTTGCCGATGTCAAGGGGCTTAAGATCCGCGCGGTCGGTGCGACACGCGGGCTAATGCAGGCGCTCGGCGGCATCCCGGTGTCGATGAGCCCGCCGGACGCGACGACGGCGCTCGAGCGCGGCGCGCTCGACTGCGTGCACGGCGTCGAGACCTGGCTGCAGAACTTCGGTTACTGGGACGTGGCGAAGTACGATCTGGAGACGCCGCTGGGCAGCCCGCGGACGATCAGTTCGGTCGTGTGGTCGCGGCGCACCTGGGACAAGCTGTCCGCGGCCGACAAGAAGGCCGCGATCGACGCGTGCCCGATGCACCTCGCCCGCATGGTCTATGACGTGAATGTCGAGGCCGATGCGCGGATTAAGAAGATCGCGATCGAGAAGCACCACATCACCTTCGTCGAGGGCGGCAAGGACTTCGAGGAGGCGATGGCCAAGTGGCAGAAGCACGAGATGACGGCCCTGCCGCAGATGTGGACGAAGACGCTCGGCGTGAAGGATTCCGAGAAGATCTTCCAGGCCTTCCTCAAGAATCTCGACAAGTGGGAGAAGCTCGCGAAAGAAAACCATATGAAGAACGATCGGGACCTGATGGCCAAGATCTACGCCGAGCGCATCTACTCCAAGCTCGACGCGAGCAAGTTGTAAAGAATCATCGATCTGTCGGACGGGCCCGCTGCGGCGGGCCCGTCGCGTTTCCGGAACCTAATTCTTGTCCAACTTTGCGAGTTCGGCCTTGTAGGCGGCGAGGACGCGGGCGCCGCCGGGCGTGCGCTTGATCCATTCCGCCTCGACCGGCGCGACCCGCTTCTGCCACACCGCCGATTCCCTCGCGGACAGGTGATAGATCGTGTGGCCCGACATCTTGCCCACCACGGCCTGTCCGTCGGTGTCCTCCGCGCCGGTGGCCATGCCCATCCGTCGCGAAAACGCCTCGCCCGAATATTCGTCGATTGCCTTCTTCGCCTTGGCAGGCAGGCGTTCGTATGCCGCCTTGTTCATGAACGTGAAGGCGCAGGCAAGGCCGAGCGGGGCATTGAGATGGTAGCGTGTCACCTCCTGCAGCTTGAAGGGCAGCACCCCGGCCCAGCCGATCATCACGGCCTGGACCAGCCCGCGCTGCAGCGAACTCGTACGTCTCGCCCGGCGTCATGGTTATCGGCGTCGCGCCCAACATTTCCATGATCCGGCTCGGCGTGCGGGCGAGCACGCCCATCTTCATCCCCTTCAGGTCGTCGACTGTGTCGATGCGCTTCGTCGACTGGACGCCGGAGCCGGGGAAGTTGAACAGCGAGAGCGGATGGACGCGGTCGTAGGACTTGTCGAGCAGGCCGTGCTCGTAGAGCCGCCAGAGCGCGACGCTCGATTTGACGGTGTCGTTGGTGACGAAAGGCAGCTCCACGACGCCTGTCTTGGGGAACAGGCTGGCGTAGGGCCCGAACACGCCGAAGGCGACTTGCGCCACGTCGCTGGTCACGCGGTCGAGCGCGTTGCGGAAGGTGGCGAGCGCGCCGCCCGGATAGAACTTGAAGGCGAGCGTGCCGCCCGAGGCCTTCGTGACCTCCGGCATCCAGTGCGCGTAGCCGTGGGTGTTGGTGAAGGCCATGGCGGTGGGTGGGTAGGCGAACTTGAGCTCCACGGGCGCCGCGGCGGCGGCGGGAATGGCGGGCAGGGCGAGCGCCGCGGCCACGCCGAGTGCGATGGCGGATGTCCTCATGTCGTTTCCTCCTTCGGTCGGGCGCTCTGGCGCCCTTTACCGGCTTGGCCTCATCCGCTCGTCAGATTGGGCAGGTAAAGCGAAATGCCGGGGAAGGCGATCAGCAGCACCATGATGATTGCCTCGCAGGCGAGGAACCAGCCGACGCCCTTGAAGATGGTCTCGAGCGGTATCGAGTCGCCGACAACGGTCTTGATGACGTAGACGTTGAACCCGACCGGCGGGGTGAGGAGACCGATCTCCAGGTACTTCACTACAATGACGCCGAGCCATATCAGGTCGAGGTGGAGCCGCTCGAACATCGGCAACAGGATCGGCAGGGTGATGAGGAGGATGCCCAGGGGATCGAGGAACATCCCGAGCACCAGGTAGACGATGGAGGCGCCGATCACCAGCAGCAGCGGGTCGAGTGCCCACGAACCCATCAGATTGCCGACATAGAACGGGAGGCCGGACAGCGCCATGAACTTGGTGAGCAGGATCGCCCCGACGCCGACGAACAAGAGGCGCGAGGTCGAGACGATCCCCTCGGTCACCGCGGCCTTGAACGTCTCCCAGGTGAGGCGGCCCTGGACGAAGGCGATGACGAAGGCGAGGAACGCCCCGAACGCACCGGCCTCGGTCGGGGTGACCACGCCGCCCATCAGCCCGCCGATGATGCCGAGAACCAGCAGCAGGATCGGCCACACGTCCATGAGGGCGCGCCATTTTTCGCCGGGGTAGCTGGCCTCGGCCGCGGACTTGGGCGCGAGCCCGGGATTTACGATGCAGCGCGCAGCGATCATCGTGGCGTACACGGCGGCGGTCAGAAGCCCGGGAAGGATGCCTGCGATCAAGAGCTTGGTGATCGAGGCCTGGGCGAAAATGCCGTACAGCACGAACAGGATCGAGGGCGGGATCAGCGAGCCGATGGTCCCGGCCGCCGCCACCGTGCCCGTCGCCAGCGCCTTGTCGTAGCCGTGCTTCAGCATCTCGGGGATGGCGATCGAACCCATCGCCGCCGAGGTCGCGACGCTCGAGCCCGACGCCGCGGCGAAGCCCGCGCAGGCGAAATTGGTGGCGATGGCGAGCCCGCCCGGCAGCCGCCCGAGCCACAGCCTGGCCGCGGTGAACAAAGCGGATGAAATGCCCGAATGGTGCGCCACCGCGCCCATCAGGATGAACATCGGGATCGCCGACAGCTCCCAGCTCGCCATGAAGTCGTAGGGCGCCGAGCGCAGCATGGAGATCGCGACGTCGAGCCCGCGAATCTCCCAGATGCCCACGATGGACACGGCCCCGAGCACGATGCCGATCGGCACGCGGATGCCAAGCAGGATCAGGACGGCGACCAGCGACCATGCGCCCAGCTCGACCGGCGACATCTCAATCCCCCCGGATGCGGCTCACTTGCCGGCCGCCTTGCGCAGATCGCCGATGATCTTGAGCAGCACCGCGAGCGCCATGATGCCCGCCCCGATCGGCACGAACCAGCGCGTCGGCCACTGGATGATGACGGAGTTCGCCCGACTCGCGCACCTCGCCGAGTGCGGTCTTGCTCACCGCCTCGATGCCGCTCATCCAGGTCAACAACCCCATGAAGCCGAGCGTGAACATGCCGACCGCCGCGTCGAGCGCCGCCAGGCGGCGCGGTGCCATGCGCTGGGTGAACAAGGCGACGATGATCTGGCCGTCGCCGCGCGTGACATAGGCGAAGGGCAGCACCACCACCATCACCATGTAATAGATCTGCACCGTCTCCAGCGTGCCCTCGATCGGCCGGTTGAAGACGTAGCGCCCGATCACGTCGGCGAAAACGTGAACCATCATCAGGACGAGCGCCGCCGCCGCCGCCAGCGCGGCGAGGTCCGCGAGCCACCCTGCAGCCCGGTCTGCAATGCGCAAGCCGCTCATGGCTTGTCCATATTCGGCCTTCCCCCCGTGCGTCGCGGCATGCGCAGAGCGCGACGCACGTTTTATCGTTGAGGAGAGCCTAGCCCAATCGTTGCCCGGTGCAAAGGCCGTCTCGCCTAATTGCGGCGCGGCTCGTCGAGTGCCGGGCGATCAGTATGCGGAGCATCCTCGCCGGCGGGCGATGCCGCGTCCGGTGCCCTCCCCACGGCGAGGCGCCATGCGGCGGCGATGAGGTCGCCGATATGGTCGGCCTGGACGAGCCGCTCGGCTTGCATCCGCGCCACCGTCCAGTCGCCGTCCCGGCATGCCGCGACCAGTCCGCGGAAAGGCATGAGCAGCAGGGCTGGTGGTTAGGTGAAGGGCTTGCGCGCGCCGCCCTTCGAATTGTCATTGCGGCGTCACTGGCGCGTCACGCGCCACGCTTAGAACAGGCCTGCGCGCCCCCCGCACCGCATCCAACGCCATGCGGGCGGCCCGCTCGGAGAGTCCCGAAACTTGGCCGTTCTTCTCCCGCAGGGGGACGGCCGCGCTTTTTTGGCCATTTGTCACAGAGGGGACTCCAAACTGCAATCCACGAGTTCCTTCGCCTGTCATCCGCACCGCCTAGGTTCCGCGGCGACCGCCGCTCGGCGGGACCGCACGGTTCAATCAGAAGGGGGACGCTATGACAGGATCGGCAATCCGGCCGCGGACGCGCGGCGCGGCGGCATTCTCGCTCGGTGGCGCGGCGCTCGCGCTGGCGCTCGGCCTGCCGGCAACGGCTTCGGCGCAGTCGTCGCAGATGCTGCAGAGCAAGATCGAGCAGATGGAGCAAGAGCTGCAGGCGATGAAGGCGCAGATGAACGCCATGCAGCAGAAGGCTGCGGCGCAGGAGATGGTGGCAAAGAAGGAGGGCACCAAGGTCTCGGCCGACGGCGGCGGAATTTCGGTCGAGAGCGCCGACGGCGCGTTTTCGGCCCATCTCGGCGGACGGGCGCTGCTCGACCAGGCGTTCTACAGCCAGGACAAGACGCCGCTCGGCGACGGCTCGGAATTCCGCAGCCTGCGCCTCGATGTCGGCGGCAAGATGTTCTACGACTGGATCTACAAGATCCAGCTCGACTTCGCCAACGCGGGCGTCGGTGTCAAGGATACTTATCTCGGATATGCCGGCCTGAAGCCGTTCGAAATCGTCGGCGGTCACATCATCGAGCCGATCACGCTCGGGCTCATGACGTCGAACAAGTACACGACCTTCATGGAACCGGCGATCTCGATCACCCCGCTGGGGTCGCCCGACCGGCGCGACGGCGCCCAGGTGGCGGCGCGTGGCGCCGACTGGACCGCGACCGCCGGCGTCTTCTCGGCCAAGACGCCCAAGCTCGGCAATCACAAGGATTCCGGATTTGACCTCGCGGCACGCGTGACGTACGCGCCGATCTTCACCAAGACCGAGGTGTTGCATCTCGGGTTCGGTATCCAGGACCGCCACCCCAAGGGCGAGAATCCGGTGACACTGTCGTCGATCCCCGAATCGCACGAGGACGGCACGGCGTTCGTTTCGACCGGCGGGCTCAACATGTCCAACATGGTCAGCTTCGTGCCGGAAATCGCCGGGGTGTTCGGTCCGTTCCATGCCGAGGCCGAGTACACGAGCTACCACGTAAGCGGCAAGGACGCGACGCCTGATGTGGATTTTAACGGCTGGTACGTCCAGGCGGGCGTGTTCCTGACCGGCGAGTCGCGGCCATACCAGACCAAGGACACACCCTATTCAGGCGATTTCGGCCGGGTGAAGCCCCGGCACAGCCTGGGCAATGGCGGGTTCGGCGCGGTCGAGCTCGCCGCGCGCTACTCGGTGCTCGACCTCAGCGACAAGACCGTGCTGGGTGGCAAGGAGGACAACATCACCGTCGGCCTCAACTGGTACGTGAACCCGCAAATTCGGTTCATGCTGAACTACATCAAGGTCCACACCAGCAGCACGAATGCGGTCACGGCGCATGCGAGCGAAGACGCGGACATCTTCCAGATGCGGGCGCAGTACGACTTCTGATCCGCGCAAACATCTCCCTCCTCCACGGTGTTTCGCGCGTACGGGGAGCCCGGGCCCGGCCCGGGCTCCTTCGCGTTCACGCGCAGCCGGGACGGTGGGCGTCGAGCTTCGCTTCGGCGATTGCGGCGGGAATGTCGGATGGGTTCACCGGCGCCATCAGATGCGCGCCGGCGACGCCGGGGATCTCCACCAGCTCCTCAAGCAGCTCGGCGCAGATGCGGATACCCTCCACGCGGGAATCGCCGGCAGCTTCCAACCGGGCGATCACATCGTCGGGCATGACCACGCCGAACAGGTTGTCGCGCATCCAGCGGGCCGAGCGTGCCGAGGCGAGCGGGCCGATGCCGATCAGCATGAACATCCGGTCGGTCAGCCCGTCCTCGCGCAGCCGCGCGATATAGCGCCGCACGAGCCCGATGTCGTAGCAAAGCTGGGTCTGCACGAACTGCGCGCCCAGGTCGGCCTTGCCGGCAAGCGATTTGGGCGTCCAGCCGGGCCCGGGTTCGGTCGGGATGTCGGCGCAGCCGACGAACAGGCGCGGCGGCGTGTCGATCTCCCGGCCAGAGGCGACCACGCCCTTCTCGCGCATCTCGACCGCAATGCGGATCAGATCCCCCGACGACAGGTCGAACACCGGCTTGGCGTCGGGCTGGTCGCCCTGCTTCGGGTCGTCGCCGGTCAGCATCAGCACGTTGTGGATGCCGAGCGCCGCGGCACCCACCAGGTCGGATTGCAGGGCGATTCGGTTGCGGTCGCGGCAGGTGCATTGCAGCACCGGCTCGATCCCTACGCGCGCCAGGATGGCAGCGGCGGCAAGGCTCGACATGGCGACCCGCGCGCTCGCCGCGTCCGTGACGTTGACGGCGTCGACCGCGGCGCCGATCGGCCGGGCACGCTTCAGCAGCGCCTCGGCGCTGCCCGCGAGCGGCGGCGCGACCTCGGCGGTCAGGGCGAACTGGCCATCGAGCAGGCGGCGGACCAGCGCGCTTTCGACCGGCGTGGTCGGCGCGCCGTTCACGTCAGCTCCGCCGGCGCGAGACGACGTAGGATTCGTCGTAGAACCAGAGCCCGCCCTGCTCGCGCAGCACGTCACGCGTGGCCTCCAGGTAGGAGCCGTCGGCGATCACATCCTCCAGCCGCTCGTCCTCGATCTGCGCGACGTAGATCGCCGCGTTCCACGCGGCGAGCAGTGTGGAGGTGCCGATCGTCTCGCCGCCGATCTCGGACGGCAAAGTGTGCATGTCGTAGCGGAAGATCGCACGCTTGTCGGCGTAGGTGTTGTAGGCGAGGTCGCGGTTGGTGCGACCCAGCGTGCGCTTCAGCGCCTTCAGCAGATCGTGGCGGTTGTTGCGGAACGGGTTCTCGCCGGGCCAGACGCGCTGCACGATCTCCAGGCCCGGATCGTGGCCGAACGAATGGATGCCGATCAGCCGGCCGCCGGGCGCGAGGGAGCGGGCGAGGGGGGCAAGCACCTTCTCCGCCTTGAACTCGACCGACATGCGCGCGCGATAGGGCTGCGAGGCGATGATCAGGTCGTAGCCCTCGGGCGCGCGGCCCGGGTGCGGCACGACCTGGTCGAGAAGGAACTTATGATCCTCGCGGTAGATCACCAGCACCGACGGGCGCACGTAGAGCGGATTGCCGGTCTTGGGGCTCGGCTTCATGCGCCAGCCGTCGGCCAGCGTCGGCTGCAGCGCCTTGATCTGCTCGTGGAACTCGTGCGCCGAGGTGCCCTTGAGCGGCACGTCGATCCAGTTGAGCGCGGCGGCCGCTTGCAGCGAGCGCGGCATCAAATGCGGTGCCTCGGTGTAGTACATGTTGGTGACGACCAGCACGGTCGCCGGGTGCTCGAAGAACCGGTCGGACATCTTCTCGAGGCTGAGGCGCACGTCCTCGAGGCTGATCTCCTTGCCGACGATGTAGAACGGCACGGCGGGGAAGCGCGCGTGCATCTGGCGCATCACCCCGGTCAGCACCGTCCCGTCGCCCATGCCGGCGTCGAACACTTTCATCGCCGGCGGCTGCGGCTGGATGATGCTGCAGCTCCATGCCGACGCGCTCCGCCACCACCCACTTCTCCGAGCAGGTGTTGACGAACATCAGGTACTTCTGCCGGTTGTCGTAGAAGCGGAAGGCGGTCTTGCCGTCCTCGCCGCCGGCCGGCGCGGCATCGCCATTGGCCCGCAGCACGGGCCGCGGCATCGACGTCGCATGGCCGGCGGGCTCGCCCCGCTCGTCGAGATAGCGCCGGACACGCGACACGGTGGCGGTGGTGACGCGCCGCCCCTCGCGCAGCCTCCCGACGAACTTGCCGTCGTTTACCACCAGCTTGCCGAAGGTGGACTCGGCCACGCCGTGATGGCGGCAATAGGCCTCGATCTCGCCGATCAGCTCCGCGTGCTCGTTCACGGTCAGCTCCGCGTGCCCGTTGATGCGGCAGATTGAAGTCTCTTGCGCAATGCGAAGTCAAGGAAAATGTCCCAAAAAATCCACGTTGGGAAGAAATGGGAGAAGTCCCATCTCGCGCAGTCGTTTCGGTGGGGCGAATCCCATCGGCCGCGGCGCGGTTGACGGGCCGTCGGGCGCTTCCGATACTCGCCGGAGACAGGGGAGGAGAGGATGCCGCACACCGTGACGCTTGCGACCGCCGACGGGCCCATGGGGCTCTACCTCGACGCACCCGAGAAGCCGGGCCGGCACCCGGCGGTGCTGGTCATGTTCCACCGCGGCGGGATCGACGACTTCACGCGATCGGTGGCCGCTCGCCTTTCGGGCCACGGCTTCGTCGCCGCGGTGCCCGACCTTTATCACCGCCGGCCGGACGGTGAGCCCGTGACGGAATCCGTCAAGCAGGTGAAGGACGCGGAGATCCTCGCCGACAGCGACGCGAGCCTTGCCGCGCTGGGCGGGATGGACAACGTCGATCCGGCGCGCATCGGAGTGATCGGCCACTGCTTCGGCGGTCGCAACTCGTTCCTCGTCGCCGCGTCGCGCCCGGCCGCGATCAAGGCCTGCGCCGTGTTCTATGGCGGCAGCATGGCGGTGGCGCGCGGGCCCGGGAAGGCGCCGATCGAGATAGCCGGCGGGGTCGCCTGCCCCGTGACGGGCTTTTTCGGCAACGACGACGAGAACCCGTCGCCCGCCGACGTGGACAAGCTTTCGGCCGCGCTCGCGGCCCATGGCAAGGCGCACGACTTCCACCGTTACGACGGGGCGGGCCACGCCTTCCAGAACTTCACCGACAAGGGCCGGTACCGCGAGAAGCAGGCCGAGGATGCCTGGTCTAAGGTGATCCCGTTCCTCGCTCGCAGCCTCGGCGCCGTGGCACCCGTGCCGGCCAAGTAGCGCGCGCGCCTTGAACCGGGGCCCGCTTCTGGCGCTGGCGGCCGCGGCGCTGTTCGGGCTGGCGACACCGGCGGCAAAGATCCTGGTCGGCACGGTCGATCCGTTCCTGCTCGCCGGGCTGTTCTACGCCGGCTCCGGCATCGGCCTGGCCCTCCTGCGTGCCGCGCTGGTACGGCGTGGCGCCTGGTCCGAGGCGCCGGTCGCGCGCGCCGATCTGCCGTGGCTCGCCGGGGCCGTGGCGCTCGGTGGCGTCGTGGGGCCAGTGCTCTTGATGGTCGGGCTCGCCCGCACCGAGGGATCGACTGCGGCGCTGCTGCTCACCCTCGAAGGGGTGGCGACGGCGCTGATCGCCTGGTTCGCCTTCCGCGAGAATTTCGACCGGCGCATCGCCCTCGGCATGGCGTTGATCGTCGCCGGAGCGGCGGTGCTCGCCTGGCAGGGGAGACCGGGCCTCGCCGGGCTTACGGGGCCGGCCTGCATCGTCGGCGCCTGCCTGGCCTGGGCGCTCGACAACAACTTGACCCGCAAGGTTTCGGCCGCCGACCCGATGCAGATCGCCATGATCAAGGGGCTCGCCGCCGGGCCGGTGACGCTGGCTCTCGCCTTCGCTGCCGGGGCGCGCCTGCCGCACGCGGACACCGCGCTGGCCGCGGCCGGGGTCGGCTTCCTCGGCTACGGGGTGAGCCTCGCCCTCTATGTCCTGGCGCTCCGCCATCTCGGCACCGCGCGCACCGGCGCCTATTTCTCGGCCGCGCCCTTCGTCGGCGCTGCCGCCGCGGTGCCGCTGCTGGGCGAGCCGGTGACTGCGCAGCTCGGCGTGGCGGGGGCGCTGATCGCCGGCGGGGTGTGGCTCCACCTCACCGAGCGGCACGAGCACGAGCATTTGCACCGGGCACTGACCCACAGTCACCGCCACGACCACGACGCCCATCACCGCCACGCGCACGGGCCGGGCGATCCGCCGGGCGAGCCGCACACCCACCCGCACCGGCATGACCGGATGCGCCATTCCCATCCGCACGTGCCCGACCTGCACCACACCCACGCCCATTGATCCCGGCCCCTCCGCGCCTGTGCTACAGTCCCGTCATGGAGATGGAGGCCCTGAGGAACCGGGCGAAGGACGCGCTGGAATGCGTGACGCGGCCGGCCGCGCGCGTTTTGATGCGGGCGGGGTTCACCCCCAACCAGGTGACCGGCGCGGCGGTCGTGCTCAACGTCGTCGCCGCCGGGCTGGTGGTGCAGGACGGGCTGGTCGCCGCCGGGCTGGTTTATCTCGCGGCCGGCTCGCTCGACATGCTCGACGGCGCCCTGGCGCGGGTGTCGAACCGCGTCTCCGCCGGCGGCGCGTTTCTCGATTCCACCTTCGACCGCATCTCGGAGGGGGTGGTGTTCGCCGCCATCGCCTGGCGCTTCGCCGCCGAGGCGCGGCCCGAGGCGGCGGCGCTGACCGTGCTCGCCCTTCTCGGTTCGCTCCTGGTGAGCTATATCCGCGCCCGGGCCGAGGCGCTCGGCTCGCGCTGCAACGTGGGCGTCATGACGCGCACCGAGCGCGTGGTGGTGCTGGCGGCCGGACTTTTGACGGGGGCGCTCGCCATTGCCATCTATGTCCTGGTCGCACTCAGCTTCGTCACCGCGGGCCAGCGTATCGTCCACACCATGAAGGAGCTCGGCGCGGACACAAGACGCCGGGACGCGTGACATGAAGATCGCCATCAACGGCGGAGGGCCGGCCGGGCTCTACTTCGCCCTGCTGATGAAGAAACAGGACCCGCGCCACGACATCGTCATCTACGAGCGCAACCGGCCGAACGACACGTTCGGGTTCGGCGTGGTGTTCTCGGACGAGACGCTGAGCCGCTTCATGGGCCACGACGAGGAGACGTTCCAGGAGATCACGCGCAACTTCGCCTACTGGGACGATATCGAGGTGCGCTATCGCGGCGCGCGCATCCGCTCGCTCGGGCACGGATTCTGCGGCATCGCGCGGGTCAAGCTGCTGGACATATTGCAGCGGCGCTGCGCCGCGCTGGGCGTCGACTGCCGCTACCAGGTCGAGATCGCCGACATGGCGCCGTTCGCGGGCGCCGACTTGATCGTCGGGTCGGACGGGGTGAACAGCTTCATTCGCGAGCAGTTCAAGGACGCATTCAAGCCGAACATCGACCTGCGCAAGACCAAGTTCGTCTGGCTCGGCACCACCAAGTCGTTCGGCCCGTTCACCTTCATCTTCCGCCCGAACGACGACGGATGGTTCTACGTCCACGCCTACCGCTACGCCGAGGGCCAGACCACCTGGATCGTCGAAACGCACGAAGAAACGTGGCGCCGCGCCGGGCTCGACAAGGCGACCGAGGCGGACACGCTCGCCTACCTCGAAAAGCTGTACGAGCCGGAGCTCGAGGGCCACAAGCTCCTCGCCAACCGCTCGATCTGGCGCAACTTCCCGGTCGTCACCAACGAGACCTGGCACACCGACAACGTGGTGATCCTCGGCGACGCCGCGCACACGGCGCAGTTCTCGATCGGGTCCGGCACCAAGATCGCGATGGAGGATGCCGCCGCACTCGCCGAGGCGTTCCGTACCGAGCGCATTGTGCCCGCCGCGCTCGCCGCCTACGAGGCCGCGCGCCGGCCCGAGGTCGGCCGGCTGCAGGCCTCGGCGCTGGTCAGCCTGCAATGGTACGAGAACGCGCTCCGCTACAACGGGATGGACCCGGAGCAGTACGCCTTCTCCTTTTTCAGCCGCACCAAGGGCGTGACCTACGAGAATCTGAAGCTGCGCGACGCCGACTACATCGCCGAAATCGACCGCTGGTGGGCTGGCAGGATGCGCGCCCAGGGCTTCGAGGTCAGCTCGAACGACCCGCCGCCGCCGATGTTCACGCCGTTCCGCCTGCGCGGCATGACCGTCAGGAACCGCGTCGTCGTCTCGCCGATGTGCCAGTACTCGGCCGAGGACGGCACGCCCAACGACTGGCACATGGTGCATCTCGGCGGGTTCGCCCTCGGGGGTGCGGGGCTCGTCTACACCGAAATGACCGACGTCTCGCGCGAGGGGCGCATCACCACGGGCTGCGCCGGCATGTACAAGGACGAGCACGTCGCCGCGTGGAAGCGCATCGTCGATTTCGTGCACGCCAACTCGCAGGCGAAGTTCTGCATGCAGCTCGCTCATGCCGGACGCAAGGGCGCGACCTGCGTCCCCTGGCAGGGCGGCGCCGACGAGCCGCTGACGGAAGGGGCGTGGCCGATCCTGTCGGCGTCTTCCATCCCCTACCTGCCGCACAGCCAGGTGCCGAAGGCGATGGACCGCGCCGACATGGACAAGGTGCGCGACGATTTCGTGGCCGCCGCCCGGCGCGCCGACGCGGCCGGTTTCGACATGATCGAGATCCACGCCGCGCACGGCTATCTGCTGTCGTCGTTCATCTCGCCCCTCTCGAACGTGCGCGACGACGAATATGGCGGGAGCCTCGTAAACCGCATGCGCTTCCCGCTCGAAGTGTTCGACGCGGTGCGCGCCGTGTGGCCCAAGCACAAGCCGATCTCGGTGCGCATCTCGGCAACCGACTGGGTGGGCGAAGAAGGCATCACCGGCGACGATGCGGTCGAGATCGCCAGGATGCTGAAGGCGCACGGCTGCGACATCATCGACGTCTCGGCCGGCCAGACCTCGACCCGCGCGAAGCCGGTCTACGGCCGGATGTTCCAGACGCCGTTCTCGGAACAGGTGCGGCTGGAAGCCGACATGCCGACCATCGCGGTCGGCAACATCACCAGCGCGGACCAGGTGAACACCATCGTCGCAGCGGGCCGCGCCGACCTCTGTGCGCTGGCACGGCCGCACCTCGCCGACCCGCACTTCACCCTGCGGGCCGCGGCGCATTACGGCTACGAGGACCAGCCCTGGCCCGACCAGTATTTGACCGCGAAGTCGCAGGCGATGCGGCTCGGCGCGGCCGAGGCGGCCGACTACGCCGAGCTGCGCGCGGCGGCCAAGGCGCGCCCCGTCGCGCCGCTCAAGGACGCGGCGGAATAGGGGCGGGGGCGAAGCGTGTCAGGCCACCCGCCCATCCGCACGGTCGCCGACATCGAAGCGCTGGAGCGCGTGCCGCTCGAGGAACGCATCGAAAGCTGGGACGTCTACGAGCTTCTCCGGCGCGGCGCGGCGCGCGATCCGGCGAAGACCGCGCTGATCTACCTCGAGGACGCCGAGATCGACCGGCCGGCCGCGACGTTCGCCTATGGCGACCTGATGGGCCGGTTCAACCAGGCGGCCAATGTGTTCCACCGCCTGGGCGTCGGGCCCGGCGACGCGGTCTGCACGCTGCTGCCCTCCGTGCCGCAGCTTTTCTTTGCCCAGGTGGGCGGCATCGCCGCCGGCATCACCTGCTGCGTCAACTGGATGCTGGAGCCAGACAAGCTCGCCGAGATCGTCGCCGCGGCCGGCTGCAAGGTGCTGGTCGCGCTCGGGCCCGAGGAGAATGTCGGCATCTGGGACAAGGTGGAGGCGATCCGCGACCGGCTGCCGGCGGACTGCACGGTGCTGTCGGTCGCGGCGCTTGGCGCCGGGCGCCTTCCCGACAGCGATTTCGAGACGCTGATGGACGCCGAGCCTGCCGACCGGCTCACGTTCGACCGTGCGCGCGGGCCGGACGACATCGCCGCCTACGTCCATTCCGGCGGCACCACCGGCACGCCCAAGCTCGCGAAGATCGCCCATCGCGGGCTCGCCTTCAAAAGCTGGGCGAACGCGGTGATCGGCGGGCACGAGCCGGACCAGACCACGTTCTGCGACTATCCGCTGTTCCACATCGCCGGCTTTTTCGGCAAGACGCTGCTGCCGCTGATCCATGGCTCGACGATCCTGGTGCCGAGCGCGATGGGCGCGCGCTCCAAGCGCTTCATCGCCAACTACTGGAAGCTGGTCGAGCGCTACCGCATCGCGTACCTCTCCGGCGTGCCGACAACGCTCTCGGTGCTGGTCGCCAACCCGCCGGCCGAGGGCGAGGACATCTCCTCGCTGCGCCCCTACGCCACCACCGGCTCGGCGCCGCTGCCGGCGGAGGTCGCGCGCCAGATCGAGGAGCGGCTCGGCGTGCGCATGCTCGCCACCTATGGCGCCACGGAATACACGCAGAACTGCACGATGGTGCCGCGCGACGGCGACCCGCGCTATGGCGCGACCGGCATCCGCGTGCCCTACGTGCAGGTGAAGACGGCGATGCTCGACGGCAAGGGCGGCATTGCGCGCGACTGCGCGACGGACGAGATCGGCGTGATCCTGGTGAAGGGGCCGAGCACCATCCCGGGCTATGTCGACTCCGCGCTCGACGCGCAGCTCTTCGTCGCCGACGGGTGGGTGAACTCGGGCGATCTCGGGCGGATCGACGCCGACGGATATCTCTGGGTAACCGGACGGGCGAAGGACCTGATCATCCGTGGCGGGCACAATATCGAGCCCTCGATGATCGAGGAGGCGCTGCTCGCACATCCTGCGGTGCGCTACGCCGCCGCGGTCGGCAAGCCCGATGCCTATGCCGGCGAGCTTCCGGTCGCCTATGTCGAGCTGCAACCGGGCGCGGCGGCAAAACCGGACGAGCTACGGGAATTCGCCCGGCCGCGCATCCCGGAGCGCGCCGCGGTGCCGGCCGAAATCCACGTGCTTGACCGCATTCCGCTTTCCGACATCGGCAAGCCCTTGAAGACCGAGCTGCGGTTCGACGCGGCGCGCCGCGCGTTCCTCGCCGCCCTGGCGCCGCTCGCCGAGAAGGGCGTCGAGGTTGCCGTCGCGGTCGGGCCGCACCCGGCGCACGGAACGCTGGCGACGGTCACGTTCGCCGCCGGGCCCGGCGCCGACCGCGTGGCCATCGCGGCGGAGGTGCAGACGATTCTCGACGCCTTCGCCATTCGCCACGAGATCGTCTGGCGCTGAGCGCGCCGCGGCGCGCGGCGCGGACCCTACAATCCGAACAGCTTGACGGCGGTGTCGCCGACGATCGCCTTCTTCTCCGCGGCCGACGCGTCCATCGACTCGACCGGCGCGGTGGTGTTGTCGACGAACGGGAAGTCGGTGCCCCACATCAGCCGGCCCGGCCCCATGAACTCGAGCGCGGTGTCCAGCACCTGCTTGTCGTTCATGCAGGTGTCGAAGTAGAGCCCCTTCAGGTAGTCGGCGAAGGGCTTCTTCATGTGCTTGCGGCCCTCCGGGTTGCGGTCGTGCGCGCCGCGCAGGCGATGCAGCACGTCGAGCAGCCCCGCCCCCGTGTGCGCCACCAGGAACGGGAAATTCGGATAGCGCTCGAAGATTCCGTTCATGATCATGCGGATGACCATGAGCTGCGTGTCGAACATGAAGCCGATCAGGATCGACAGGTTCATGTCCTGCAGCTGGTCGTTGAAGCCGGGGTGCATCGGATGCTCGACGACCGGGATCTTCAGCTCGTCGATGCGCTTCCAAACAGGGTCGAACCGGGGGTCGGAGAGCGGGACGCCCGCGACGCTCGACCCGATCGAAATGCCCGCCACGCCCTTCGCGGTCGCGACCCGGTCGAGCTCCTTGAGCGCGCCGTCGACGTCGCCGAGCGGCAGCGAGGGCAGGGCGCGCAGCCGGTCGATCCGCTTCTCGCAATACGCGATGGTTTCGTCGTTCACGCGCTTGCCGATCTCCGCCTGGTCCTTCGCGTCAAAGATGTAGAGGTTGGGCGTCGTGAGCGAGACGAGCCTGACGTCGATGCCCTTCGCGTCCATCTCGCGGATGTGGGAGTCCGGTTCGAACCATTTCTCGTTCAGCGGCACGACCGTCTTGCCGTCGCGGACGAGCTGCATGCCGTAGGGGTCGGGCTTGCGCTCGACGCCCGGCATCGCCTCGATGGCTTCATAGAAGGTCTTCGCGGTGTAGTGCGCATGGGTGTCGACGATCATCGGACCGTTTCCTCTCTCGCCTTATACGCCGCCTTACTTGATCCCGAACACGCGGGCGGCGTTGCCGCCGTTGATCTCTGCCTTGGTGCCAGGCGCGATGTCGAGCGCGTTGACGTGGCCCGTGTCCTCGTCGCGATAAGGATAGTCGGTGCCGAACATCACCCGGTCGGTGCCGGCGAAGCGCAAAGCCTCCATCAGCGTCGGGCCATAGAACACGCAGGTGTCGTAGTAGAGCTTCGACGCGTAATGCTCGAACGTCTTGCCCTGCATTTTCTCCTTGATCGCCGGGCTGTTGTTCCCGACCCGGGCGACGCGCGGCATGATGCCCAGGAGTCCGGCCCCGGTGTGCGCCACCAGGAACGGGAAGTCCGGATAGCGCGCGAACACCCCGTTCAAGATCATTCGTGTCACCATGATCTGGGTGTCGAAATAGAACCCCATGACCAGGTCGAGCCCCATCTCCGGCAGGGCGTCGCGGAACGCCGGGAACATCGGGTGCTCGACGACCGGCAGCTTCAGCTCGTTGATCCGCGCCCAGACCGGCTCGAAGCGCTCGTCGGACGGCGTCACCCCGCCGACGTTCGAGCCCATGGCGATGCCGCACACCTCGGCCGCGCCGTGCAGCCGGTCGATCTCCTTCACCGACGCCTCGATGTTGGCGAGCGGCAGGGTGATCAGCGCGCGGGTGCGGTCGGGGCGGGCCTTCACCATGGCGATCAGCTCGTCGTTCACCCTCTTGGCGAGCTCGGGCTGGTCCTTGGCGGGGAAGGGGTTGAGGGAGGGCGCCGACAGCGACACCAGGTGCATGTCGATGTGCTTCTTGTCCATGTCGCGCAGCCGGTGGTCGGGCTCCATCCAGCGCGTGTCGATGCGCTCGACCCGCTTGCCGTCGCGCTCGATGAAGTGCCAGTTGCCGTCCGAGCCGACCTTGGCGCCGGGAAGATTTTCTGCCGCCTCCAGGAAGGCGCGCGAGATGATATGGGTGTGGGTGTCGATCTGCATGGCGTTCCCTCCGGCACTCGGCGTTTTGTGGAACCACTATAGGCGGGCGCCACGCGCCGGTCCATGAGCGGGGGATTTAGGCCCTTTCGGCATATTGTTTACCAGTCAACAATTTGCTATCTAGCGGCCGGACCCCGGTTGTCGGCCCCAGCGACCCAACCTAGGTCGATTCCAGGGCATGATTCGCGGAAGGACCGCATGAAGACGCTGCTCACCCTCACCGTGAACGGCCGCGAGTGCACCGACGGCGTGCCGGCCAGCATGCTGCTGGTCGACTATTTGCGCGAGCATCTCGGCCTGACCGGCACCAAGATCGGATGCGACGGCGGCGAATGCGGCGCCTGCACCGTGCTGGTCGACGGGGTGCCGCGCCATTCCTGCTTGACCTTGGCCGCGTCGATGCAGGGCCGTACGGTCGAGACGGTCGAGCACCTGGCGCGCGACGGCCGGCTCGCCGCCATTCAGCGCGGCTTCCACGAGAAGCTCGGCGCCCAGTGCGGCTTCTGCACGCCGGGCTTCGTGATGGCGGCGGAGGGGCTGTTGCGCCAAAACCCGGACCCGAGCGAGGAGGACATCCGCGCAGGGCTCGCATCCAACATCTGCCGCTGCACCGGCTACATAAAGATCATCGAGGCGGTGCAGGACGCCGCCCGCGAACTGCGGGAGACGGCGGCATGAGCACCGTTCTCGAGCGCGGCGAAGCCGAACCGAAGGCCGTTAAGTCCATCGGGGTCCGCACGCCGCTGGTGGACGGGCCCGAAAAGGTGTCGGGCAAGGCGCAGTACGCCGGCGACTTCGTGACCCCGGACACGCTGACCGGCCGCATCCTGCGCAGCCCGCATGCCCATGCCCGGATCGTCTCGGTCGATACTTCCGCGGCGGAGGCGCTGCCGGGCGTGAAGGCGGTGGTTACCGGCGAGGATTGCGCCGCCAATTACGGTGTGCTGCCCATCGCCATGAACGAATGGGCGCTGGCCCGCGGCAAGACGCGCTATCGCGGCGAACCCATCGCCGCTGTCGCCGCGATCGACCCCGCGACCGCAAACCGCGCGCTCGACCTGATCGAGGTCGCGTACGAGGTGCTGCCGGCCTACTTCAAGGCCAAGGACGCGCGCGCCGAGGGTGCCGTGCAGCTTCACGACGAGAAGCCCGGCAACATCGAGCGCGAGGTGCATTTCGAGCTCGGCGACATGGCCAAGGGCTTCGCCGAGGCCGATCTGGTGCGCGAGGCGGAGTATGACTGCGCCGAGGTCTGCCAGGTGCAGTCCGAGCCGCACGCGGCCTTCGCCGAGTACGACGCGCTGCGCGACCGGCTGACCGTCCGCGCCTCCACCCAAGTGCCCTATTACGTGCACCTGATGCTGGCGCGCACGCTGGGGATGGACCGCTCGCGCATCCGGGTGATCAAGCCGCATGTCGGCGGCGGCTTCGGCTGCCGCACCGAGACGCTGCAGATCGAGCTGATCGCGGCGCTCCTCGCCCGCAAGGCGAAAGGCACGGTGCGCATCGTCGCCTCGCGCGAGGAGACCTTCATCACCCATCGCGGCCGGCCGGAGACGCAGAGCCGCATCAAGATCGGGCTCAGGAAGGACGGCAGGATCACCGCCGTCGAGTTCGAGACCGTGCAGCGCGGCGGCGCCTACTCAGGATACGGCATCGTCACCATCATCTATGCCGGCTCGATGCTCTACGCGCTCTACGACATCCAGGCCGCGAAGTACGACGGATACCGCGTGCTGACCAACACGCCGGTAAACGGCGCGTTCCGCGGCCACGGCACGGTCAACACGCGCTTCGCCTTCGAGAATTTGCTGGACCAGATGGCGCACGAGCTGGGGCTCGACCCGTTCGCGGTGCGCCGCGCCAACCTGCTGAAGGCGCCGACCGTCACCCAGAACGACATGATCGTGAACTCGTACGGTTTGCCGGAATGCCTCGACTGGGTCGAGCAGGCCTCGGGCTGGCGCGAACGCAAGGGCAAGATGGGCAAGTGGCGCGGGCTCGGCCTCGCCTGCTCACACTACATCTCCGGCGCATCGAAGCCCAAGCACTGGACCAATGAGCCGCACGCGACCGTCAACCTCAAGCTCGATTTCGACGGGGCGGTGACATTGCTCACCGGCGCGTCCGACATCGGGCAGGGCTCGACCACCGTACTGACTCAGTGCGTGGCGGAAGTGCTGGGCATCCCGATGGAGCGCATCCGCGCCATCACCAACAACTCCGCGCTGACGCCCAAGGACAATGGGTCGTACTCGTCGCGCGTCACCTTCATGGTCGGCAATGCCGCCATCGACGCGGCGAAGAACCTCAAGACCGTGCTGGTCGAGGCGGCGGCGCGGAAGCTCGATGTGAAGCCCGAGGACGTGGAGTGCCTGGGCGAGCTCTACCGCGCCGGCACGCAGGACGAAGGCCTCACCTTCGACGAGGTTGTGATGGCGGCGCTCGAGGAAACCGGCACGCTTACCGTCAAGGGTAAGTTCTCGACCATCCCGGAGAGCTGGGGCACCAAGAAATATCGCGGCGGCGCCATCGGCGGCACGATGGCCTATTCCTACGCCGCGCAGGTGGTGGAAGTGTCGGTCGATCCCGAAACCGCCGAGATCAAGGTGGAGAAGGTCTGGGTCGCGCACGATTGCGGCAAGGCGCTCAACCCGCTGTCCGTAGAGGGCCAGGTGCAGGGCTCGGTGTGGATGGGGATGGGCCAGGCGTTGACCGAGGAGACGCGCTACCACAACGGGCTCGGCATCACCAACTCGATGCTCGACTACCGCGTGCCGACCATCATCGAGTCCCCGCCCATCGAGGTGAAGATCGTCGAGGCGAACGACCCCTATGGCCCGTTCGGCGCCAAGGAAGCGGGCGAAGGCTCGCTCGCCGGGTTTCTGCCGGCGCTCTCTGCGGCCATCGCCGACGCCACCGGCGTGCGCCCGAGGGACCTGCCCGTCACGCCCGACCGGCTCATGGAGATGCTGGAGAAGCGCGACCGGTTCGGCGACGGCGGCGCCGCGGCGGACGACGGGGACGAGGAGTAGCCGTGGAGCACATGCCCGATTTCGCCCTCCACCGCCCTCAGACGGTGGACGAGGCGGTCAAGTTGCGCGCTTCCGAGGCCACGGCGCGCTTCCTTGCCGGCGGCACGGACATGGTGGTCAACGTGCGCCGCGGCATCGAGCAGCCGACCGCGCTGATCGACCTCACCGCCATCCCCGGTCTCGCCGAGATCGCAGAAACCGCGGAGGGCTGGCGCATTGGCGCGGCGGTGACGCTCGACGCGCTGGCGCATCACGCCGCCATCGCGCGCGCGGTCCCGGCGGTCGCCGAGGCGGCCGGCGCGGTCGCCGGTCCCACCCACCGGCGCTACGGCACCGTCGGCGGCAACCTCTGCCTCGACACGCGCTGCCTGTTCTACAACCAGTCGGAATGGTGGCGTCGCTCCAACGATTACTGCCTCAAACGCAACGGCGAAGTCTGCCACGTCGCGCCCGGCGGCAAGCGCTGCTTCGCCGCGTTCTCCGGCGACGTCGCGCCGGCCATGCTGGTGTCGGACGCTGAGATCGAGATCGCCGGCTCAGGCGGTCAGCGCCGCGTGAAGCTCGCGCAGCTCTACCGCAATGACGGGATGAACCATCTGACGCTCGCGGCCGGCGATCTGGTGACCTTCGTCCATCTGCCGAAGCCCGCGGCGGGCGCGAAGTCGGGCTACGCCAAGTCCCGGGTGCGGGGATCGATCGACTTTCCGCTGGCGGGCGCCGCCGTGCACCTTCGCATGGACGGCGCGAACGTTGCCGAGCTGCGTGTCGCGCTGACCGGCGTCAACCCGTACCCGCACCTGGTAAAGGGGCTCAACTCGTTTGTCGGGAACCCGCTGGACGATGCCGCGCTCGACAAGCTGCGCGAGACCGTACGCACCCAGGCGAAGCCGATGCGCACCACCACCGTGAAGCCCTGGTACCGCCGCCGCGTCGTCGGCGCGCTTGCCCGCAAGCTCGCCGCCCGCCTCGCGGCCTAGCGGCGCACTACCCCATCAGCCCGCGCAGGGTGCGGCGCAGTTCCGGGCTCATGCCGACGACAAAGCCGGCGGCAAGCGCCATGCCCACGGCACCGTAGGGGTGCTGCCGCGTCCAGCCGGCAGCCTGCTCGCCGATGATCTGGCCCAACTGTGCCGCGAGCTCGCGGTCGCCGCCGAGGGACGGCGGCGCGGCCGCGCCGGCGCTCCGGGGAGGCGCGGCGTGCCCGGCATGGCCGAGACGTCCGTGCAACGCAAGACGAGCGAACACGAAGGCCGTTGCGGCAACGGTCGAGGCGACGGCACCTGTCACGCCGGCGGCGATGGACTGCGACGTGACATCAAGAAGTGCGAAGTAGAGGGCAAAGGCGAGAAAGCCGAACGCGACGAATGCAAACACGGTCGCGACCGCCGCGAGCGCAACGCCGCCTTTCAGGCGCGCCAAATAGTCGTGCATCCGCCTGACCCCCTCGGTTGGGCCGGCTTACGAGCGGCGGCCGAACAGAAGGCCGAGCACGATCCCCGCGCCGAACGCCGTCGCCACGCTGGTGAAGGGCCGCTCGGAAATCTCGTTGCCCACCGCCTCGGCGGTCTTGACCGCGCTCTGCTGCGCCGTCTCCGCCGCGCCGCGCACGCGCGCGTAGCCGCCGCGCGCCTCGTCGGCGACGATGGTCTTCAGCGTCTCCGTGATCTTGCCCAGATCGGCCCGAAGCTGGCTGATTTCCGCCTGTAGCTCGCCGATGTTCGCTTGCCCGTTGCCGTCCATGCTATCCTCTCCTCTGTCGAACGCGACGCAGGCGCATGCTCGCGCATCGCGCGGCGGCGCGTCTTGACACAGATCAACGTGTCGCGGGAACGCGCAAGCGCCGGATTCGGTTCCGTCGCCGCCCGCGCGGAAGGGGAGGGCGATGCCCGAAGGATTCCAGGATGCGGCGCGCGCCAAGCGCCTCAAGTTCCGCGAGTTGCTGGCGCGCAAGCGCCTTACCGTCATGCCCGGCGGGTTCGGGCCGGTGTATGCGAAGGCCGCCGAGATGGCCGGGTTCGAATGCTTCTTTATCGCCGGCTCGCAGATGTCGGCCTATCTGCTGGGCGTGCCCGACACCGGCGTGATCGGGCTCCGCGACATGGCTGACCACGCCCGCCACGTGGCGGCGCGCACCTCGATCCCGATCTTCCTCGACGGCGATACCGGCTTCGGCAACGCGACCAACGTGCATTTCACCGTGCAGGAGGTGGTGCGAGCGGGCGTCGCCGGCATGTCCATCGAGGACCAGGAGGCGCCGAAGAAATCGGCGACCAGCGCCGGGCGCCGCTGCATCTCGGCCGACGAGGCGATCGGCAAGTACCGCGCCGCCGTGGCCGCGCGCGACGAGCTCGACCCCTCCTTCGTGGTGTGCGCACGCTGCGACGTGCTGGGGGCGGAAGGCGGCACGTTCGAGGACGCGCTCGCCCGCTGCAAGGCCTACGTCACCGACGGCGGCGTCGACCTCGTCTGGCTCAATTCGGTGCAGTCGCGCGACCAGCTTCGCCGTACCTGCACGGAGACGCCGGGCCCCGTCCTCACCATCTGGGGCGGCGATAAGGCGCCGCCGTCAGAGGCCGAGCTCGAGGCCGACGGCGTGCGGATCGTGCTCTACCCGGTCTTCACCGCCCAGGCGGGCCTGCAGGCGGCCTGGCACCTTCTCAACGAGGTGCGCGAAAAGGGCGGCGCGGCGCTGCGCGAATGGGATGCTCAGGTCGCGAAAGGCCGTTGGGGCAAGGTCGATCTCGGCAAGATCACCGGGTTCGACAAGATCCGCGCGCTCGAGGAGAACTTCATGCCCGAGGCGGCGCAGCGCGACTACGCGACGACCTGGGGCCACAAGACCTCGTATGACGACGAGGATAAGAAGAGGTAGACCGCGCGAGCGTTCACAACTCGGTACCCGGCACGAAGCAGAACACGTGCACCGCGCGTCCGCTGTTCATGGCGCACAGCACGGCGCGGCCGAGGGGGTTATCGCGCCGGTGCAGGATCGCGGATTCCGGAACGTCGATCCAGGCGCCGGCGTAGAGCGCCTGGTAGTGGTCGCCGCGGCGGCGGAACTCGGTGACGCGGCAGTCCGAGGTGATCGAGCAGCACGAGCCGCCGCCGTCGGGCCGCCGCAGCAATTCGAACCAATGGGCGAAGGCGGGATCGGTCTGCGGCGGCGGGGCGGCACGGGCGGTGGCCGCCAGCGCGCAACCGGCAGTGGCCGCGAGCGCGATCTTCACCCGCTTCGTCATGGGCAGCCTTTCCGCGCGGACCGCGCGACGTCTCCGCTGCGGTAACGTCGCCGCGGTCGGCCGGTTCCGCCGATCCGCGCGCTGGCACCGGGCGGGCGGCTGGTCTAACATTCCTGCGCGGCGCGGGACCGCGCCGCGGGGAGGACGGCCATGAAAGTCTGCATGTTCCACCTGATGCCGTACCGCGACCTGCCGGCGGATTACGAGAGCCGCTACAACTCGGCCTATCTCGATCCGGTCTGGTTCGACGTCGCCGATGCGCAAAAGGTCGGCGGCTACTACAACGCGACCCTGGACGAGATGATCCATGCCGCCAATGCCGGCATGCACGGGCTCTGCACCAACCAGCACCACCAGAACGTCTACGGCTTCATGGCGAACCCCAGCCTGATGGGCGCGGTGCTGGCGCGCCAGACGGCGGACAAGGACGTCGCCATCATCCAGATCGGCTCGACCCTGCCCTCGACCACCCCGCCGACGCGCATCGCCGAGGAGTACGCGATGCTCGACTGCATCTCGGGCGGGCGGCTGGTGGCGGGCTTTCCGACTGGCCTTCCGACCGACGCGACGATTTCCAACGGAGTCGTCCCGATCGACCAGCGCGAGCGCTTCCGCGAGGCGCTGAACCTGGTCGTCAAGGCGTGGAGCGCGAAGGAGGTGTTCGCCTGGAACGGCAAGCACTATCAGCTTCCCATGGTCAATCTCTGGCCGCGCCCTATCCAGCAGCCGCATCCGCCGATCTGGATTCCCGGCTCCGGCATCTCGTCGACCGCCGAATACGTGGTCGAGCGCGACGACTGCTTCTGCCATCTCAGCTATTTCGGCGCAAAGAACGCCACCCAGGTGGGCGACCGCTATTGGGAGATGGCGGCGCAGAAGGGGCGCGACGCCAACCCCTACCGCTTCAGCTTCCTGCAGCTCGTCGGCGTGTCGGAAACCGACGCCGAGGCGGAGGAGTACGCGGCCCACGCCGAGTATTTCTTCCACAAGCTCCTCTACACGCCGTCCTACTATCAGGCGATCCCGGGCTGCCTCGAATACCATTCGCTGGTGCGCGCGATGGGCAACTCGGGGCGCGAGGCGGTCGATCTCCGCGACTATGTCGTTCAAGGATTTCCGCGACCGCGGGTTCGTCGTCACCGGCAGTCCGGAGAGCGTGACCCAGCAGCTTCTCGAAGGCGTCAAGCGGCTCCGTATCGGCCATCTGCTGACGCTCCTGCATTTCGGCTCGATGCCGACCGAGCTCTGCAAGAAGAATATCGACCTCTTCTGCCGCGAGGTGCTGCCGCATCTCGAAGGGCTTTGGGACGACGAGTGGGAGGACCGCTGGTGGCCGGAGCGGCTGCGCAACCGCGCCGGCACGCGCGCCGCGGCGGCGGAATAACCGGCTGACGGCATAACGACAAGAAAGTGGAGGGAACGATGGCGGAGGGGCAGTCGCAACGGCTCCGGCTGTGGCAGGGCACGGTCGAGACCGACGTGGAGATCCAGGGCGACGGCCCGCCGCTCGTCTGGCTGCACGGACCGTGGGGGCTCGCGCCCGACCGCGAATTCGTCGCCCGCCTCGCCGCGACGCGCACCGTCTACGCGCCGCACCATCCCGGCACCACCAAGGGCGATCCGAACGCCGTCCACCGCATCGACAATTGGTGGGACCTGATGATCTATCACGGTGAGCTGTTCGACGCGCTCGGCCTCTCCGCGCCCGACCTCGCGGGCCACTCGTACGGCGCCATGCTGGCCGCGGAGATCGCGGCGACGATGCCCAACCGCGTGGACAAGCTGGTGCTGATCGACGCGGTGGGCCTGTGGGACGACGCGCGCCCGGTGCGCAACTGGATGATCCTGCCCGACGCCGAGCGCAGATCGGCGCTGTTCGCCGATCCCGATGGCGCGGCGGCCGAGGCGTTCTTCCGCGTGCCCAACGACCCCGAATGCGCGAGTGGAAATGCTTTCGGCGATGATCTGGGCGCAGGCCTGCACCGGCAAGTTCGTCTGGCCGATCCCGGACCGCGGCACAAGAAAGCATCTGCACCGCATCGCCGCGCCGACGCTGATCGTCTGGGGCAGGCGCCGACCGCATCGCGGTCCGCGCCTATGCCGATGACTTCGCCAAGGGTATCGAAGGCGCCAAGGTCGCGCTGATCGGTGGCGCCGGCCATATGGCGCATCTTGAGAAGCCCGACGCCGTGGCCGATGCGGTCGCCGGCTTCCTCGGCGCCGGCGCCAGGCCCGCCCGCCGCCGCAAGAAGGCGTAGGGTTCCTCCGAAATCCGGCGACTTCCCCAAGTCGTCGCCAACTAATCGCTTGACGAGTTTTTCGGGTGGGGCGCACGCTTGCCTAAAAAATAGCCATGGCTGGCGCGTTGCGGTCCATTCATGGGGAGGAGCCCAATGGCCACGTCTGCCGCGTCCGTCGCCGTACCGGCGCCCACGAGCGCCGATCGCTGGAACCGCTACAACATAACCGTCCTCGGCATCTGCATCCTGGCGTGGGCGTTCGACGTCTACGAAATGACCGTGATGCAGATCGTTACGCCGCTCCTGGTGAAGGAGTTCGGCATGACGCTCGCGACGATGGGGACGATCACCACGATCTCGCGCTGGGTCGGCATCGTCGGCACCTTCGTATTCCCGGCGCTCGCCGACGTCTACGGCCGGAAACCGGTGCTGATCTGGTCGATCCTCGGTTTCTCGCTGTTCTCGGGTCTCACCGGCTTTTCCGGCGGGGTGATCACGCTGCTGATTTTCACCTCGATCACCCGCATCGCGCTGTCGGGCGAGACGCCGGTGGGCATGGTGATGGTGGCCGAGACCGCACCGACCAAATGGCGGGCGACCGCGCTCGGCGGCCTCGTCGGCGGCTATCCCTTCGGCTACTTCCTGTGCTCGCTTGCGGCGCTCGTGGTCGTGCCGCTGTGGGGCTGGCGGCCGCTCTACTGGCTCGGCATCCTGCCGGCGCTGATGGTGTTCTGGGTGGCCTGGGGCATCAAGGAGAGCCCGCGCTTCGAGCATGTCACCGCCGAGATGGTGAAGGAAGGCATCAAGAAGCAGCTCAACATCCTCACCCCCATCCGCAAGTACCCGCGCGAGATGGTGGTGGGTACGCTGGTCTACTTCTTCTACCTGTTCACCTGGGTCGGCTGGTCGGCCTGGATGCCGCAATACCTGGCGGTCGAGAAGCATCTCGGCTTCAAGGTGATGGCGGAATACTTGTCGATCTGGATGGCGGTCGCGATCCTCGCCTACTGGATCTGCGGCTGGCTGTGCGACCATTTCGGCCGCCGCTGGGTGATCCCGCTGTTCGTCACCCCGGCGGCGATCCTGCTGGTCGTGATGGGCCATGTTTCGAGCCCGTCGAGTCTCCTGTGGGTCGGGCTCGCCACCAACTTCCTGATCACCGGCTCGTTCGGCACCGGGCTCGGCTACACGACCGAGCTGTTCCCGACGCAGATCCGCGGCACCGCCGTCGGCGCCGCGTTCTTCCTCGGGATCGCCGCCGCCTCCACCGCGCCGATGATCATGGGTATCATCGCGACCCGGGCGTCGATCGCCGCTGGCCTGCCGGTGCTCGCGCTCTCGTTCTTCCTGATCGCGCCGCTCTTCCTGTTCTTCGCCAAGGAGACGACGCGCAAGGAGCTCGGCGACTTCGTCGGCGAGGCGGGCGTCAAGGACTAGAAAGTGCGTGGGGCAGCCTAGCGGCCCCACAGCGCCTTCGTCGCGAGGCGCGCCCCTTCGGCGAGGGAGCGGAGCTTCGCCCACATGATGGTGTAGTGCACGCGCCCGGCGAGCGGGCTCTGCGAGAAGCCGCAATCGGTACCGGCGAGCACGTTCTCGCGCCCGACGATTCCGGCGAAGCGCTCCAGCCGCTCGGCCACCAGCTCGGGATGCTCGACCACGTTGGTCGCGTGGCTGATCACGCCGGGCATCAGCTTCTGGCCCGGCTGGAGCTTGACGTTCTTCCACACCTTCCATTCGTGCTCGTGGCGCGGGTTCGCGGCCTCGAACGAATAGGTGCCGACCTTCACCTTGGTCACGATGTCGACGATGTCCTTCAGCTCGACGTCGTGGATGTGCGGCCCGTTCCAGCTTCCCCAGCAGATGTGGTAGCGCGTGCGCTCGGCCGGCAGCCCTTCGAGCGCGCGGTTGAGCGCGGCGATCCTGATGTCGGCCCAGGCGCGGTACTGCGCCAGCGTCATGGGCGGGACCATCTTCTCGTACATGTAGGGGAAGAATGCGTCGTCGACTTGGACGTACAGCCCGGCGTCGAGGATCGCCTTGTATTCGACCGCGAGCGCGTCGGCGAGGGCGAACAGATAGGTTTCCTCGTCCTTGTAGTATTCGTTCTTGGCGTTGGGCAGCGCCGAGGCCGGCGCGACGACAGGCAGGAACGCGCCGGTAACGTTCACTTTGGCGAGCCCCTCCTTCAGATTGTCGATGTCGCGCTGGAGGAGCGCGCGCCCGGTATATTCGAGCGGGCCCGAGACGACCACGCGCACCGGCTCGGATGCGTTGCGCAGCACCCGCGCGTCGTATTCGCCATAGAACTCGGGGAAGGATTCGCGGTCGCGCCCGCCCATCGGCTGCGCCATCGGGTCCGCCTTCTCCGCCTCGGTGAGCGGCCGGCGCGTGAGGCCCGCAAGGCGCGCATGCACGTAGAACGCCCAGTTGATCGCCTTGCCGTACTCGCCGTCGGAGACGATGTCGATGCCGGCCTCCGCCTGGCGGCGCACCACGTCGATCACCGCCGCGCGCAGCGCCGCGTCGAACCTGGCCTGGTCCGTCGCCTTGCGGTCCTCTCCCGCCTCGAGGAACGGGATCAGTTCCTTCGGGCGAACCAGGCTGCCGACATGGGTGGCATAGATGCGGTCGTCGAGCGCCATGGTTTCCTCCCTCGCGCTGGCGCGGGGAAGCATAGCGGGCGCTAGGGGAGGAGGTCCACCCGGCGGAACAGCCGGTCGTAGAGCCAGAGATGCGCGGCCTGGATCGCAGCGCCGATGAAGAACGGCAGGACCAGGAACCCGGCGTCGAACATCAGTCCGCCGAACAACGGCCCGACCGCGCGCGGGAACTGCTGCGACGCGTTGTTGAGGCTGGCGGCGAGGCCGCGCCTTCGCCCGCGCACCAGGCTGACGCTCACCGCCTGGCGCGCGCCGATCGAGCCGCGCTGGAATACCGCGCGCGCGATGTAGATCACGGCGGCGAGGCCGAAATTCGGCATCAGCGGCATCGCCACCATCAGCACCAGCCCGACGAGCCGCAGCACCACAACGCTCCGCACCATGCCGATGCGAAGCGAGAGCCGCCCGGCATAGATTGCCGCGCCGGAGGCGAGCGCGAACGAGACGGCCATCATCGGCCCGATCAGCTCCGGCCCGCGCCCGTAGCGCAGCGCGAACCAGTAGGCGATCAGCGGGCCGGTGAGCCCCATTCCCATGCCGCTCAGCGCGTTGACAAGGACAAGGTTGAGGAGGTCGCGGTTCTCCCGCCGCGTCCGGGCGGCGTCCTCGGCCTCCGCCTCGGCGGAGGCATGCGCGGCGACCGCGGCGGCCGCAGCGGCGGCGCGGCGCGTCGTCGCCGGGTCCTCGGGGATTCGCCCGAGACAGGCGAGACAGACGACAGAGCCTGCGGCGACGACCAGGAAGAGTGGCCGGTAGTCCGCCGCGGCGGGGTGGGCGGCGCCGGTGATTGCGGCCGGCAGCATGGCGACCAGCGCGCCCAGCGTCATGCCGAAGAACCCGACCGCGTTGTTGATGCTGAACACGTTGCCGCGATCGCGCCGCCGGACCCAGCTCGTGAGCCACGCCTGCTCGACCGGGCCGAACGGGCCCGCCGAGCCGTTGCCGCCGCGTCCGTAGGCGCCGACGATGGCGGCGCCGACCAGGATGGCGGGCTGGGCCGTCTTCCAGGCGACCAGCGCCGCGACGATCTGCACCGCTTCGTACGCGAGGAGGAAGCGCTTGCGCCCGATCCGGTCGCTGAACGGGCCGACCAGGAGGGTGAGCGTCGCGCCGACCATGAGCCCCGCCGTCAGCACCGAGCCGATGGCGGCACTCGACCAGCCGAGCGCGTGGAGATAGAGCGTGAAGTCGACGACTAGCGCGCCCTGGCCGAGGCTGCGGGCGAGTCGCGCGCCGAGCAGCAGCCGCACCTGGCGCGGCAAAGCCGCGACGCTGGCGCGCACCCCCGGCGCGGACGTTTCCTTCGCCTGGCTCATCGGGCCATTATCCGCCGGTTCCCGGCTGGGGGCGAGACTCGGGATCGGCGCCAATGCTGCTCGACATCGCGACGGGAGGTCTGCTCGCGGCCGGCGCCGTCGGCGTCGTTATGGGCTTCGTGCTGCTCGACAGCGAGGGGCAGAGGAAGCCGGCCGCACGCTGGGTGCGCGGCCACGGTGCCGTCGGCGTCGCCGCGACGGGCCTGCTCGCCGCCGCTCTCGTGACCGGCCCGGCGCGGGGCGTGGCGACCGGCAGCGAATCGTTCGGCGCCATCGCGCTCGTGCTGCTCGCGCTCACCGTACCCGCAGGAACTCATCGCAGCGCGTCGGATCGCCGGCGCGCGGAAGCTCGGCGGACTGACCGCCGCGGCGCACGCAACCCTCGCCATCTGCGGCCTTTCGCTCCTGGTCGCCTACGTCGCGCTGGGGTGAGGACGGGCCGACGGCCCCCTCACCGCATGAAGTCGGACATGATGGCCTCGCCGATCTCGCGGCGCGTGATGACGCCGATCACCCGCTCGGGCCGCGGCACGCCGCGCCCGTGCACCACCAGCGCGACCTTGCGCGTCCGCTTGCCCATGCGCTGCATCACCGCCTGCAGGAAGTCGTCGTCGCGCACGACGATGTAGTGGGTGAACAGCGCGCCCCGCCACTGGTCGGTCTCGGGCACGATGCCGGCGATGCGACGCCCCTTGGAGACGACGCGGAACCCGGCCGCCCCTCCCGCGACGATTTCCGGCCGATGCACGGCGAGATCCTCGAGCGCCACCGTGCCCGTCACCGGCACCATCACGTCCTTGGTGTGGCGGATCAGGAACATGTGCGAGTGGCGCTCGCGCGGTATCCAGTGTCCGCGCCGTGCGAGCTTCATGGTGTAGATGTTTTCGCGCATGATGACGCGCCGGAGCCCGATGGCCGAGGCGACCGCGATGATCGCCGGCACGGTGATGGCGTAGTCGCGCGTCATCTCGAAGATCATCAGGATCGCGGTCATCGCCGCACCGGTGCCGCCGCCCACCATGCCGGCCATGCCGATGATGGCGAACGGGACCGGGCCGAGTCCGAGGCTGGGCCACATCTCGCCCGACAGCACGCCGAACCAGCCGCCCAGCGTCGCGCCGATGAACAGCGACGGCGAGAAGATGCCGCCCGACGCGCCCGACCCCAGGCTGAGGCAGGTGGCGAGGAGCTTCGCTGCGCACAGGAGGAGCAGCAGCCAGGCCGTGTTGATTTCGCCCGACAGCACCTGCTGGATGGTGGCGTAGCCGACGCCCTCGACGTGGTAGTGCCCGAACTCGACGAACATCGCGTAGAACAGCGCGCCGAGGAGTGCCATGCCGACGATGTTGCGCGTGTAGGCGTTGCCCGGCATCTCGTCGAACAGATCCTCCATGAAATGGAGGAACCAGACGAACAGCGCCGAAGCGAGCCCGCACAAAAGCCCGAGCACCACATAGATCGGCAGGAACTCGGCCGAGGTCGGCACCAGCATGTTGGACAGCACGTGGCTCGGCGCGAGGAACGCCGGCTCGACCCCGAAGAAGATGCGCCCGACATAGGTGGCGGTGCCGGTGGCCAGTACGACGGGAAGGAAGGTGCGCGCCGAAAGCTCGGGCAGCATCAGCTCGATGGCGAACATCACCCCGCCGAGCGGCGTGTTGAACGTCGCGGCGATGCCGGCGCCCGCCCCGGCGGCGACCAGGGTCACCGTTTGCCAGGTCGGCAAGCGTCCGAGCTGGCCCAGGGTGGAGCCGATGCCGCTGCCGATCTGGATGATCGGGCCCTCGCGCCCCACCGAGGCGCCGCTGCCGATCGAGAGCGCCGAGGCCAGCGACTTGATCAGCACCACGATCGCGCGGATGCGCCCGCCCTGGTAGTAGATCGCGTCCATCACCTCGGGCACGCCGTGGCCCTTCGCCTCGGGTGCGAACTGGCGCACCAGGAACACCACGATCGATGCCCCCGATCACCGGCGCCAGGATGATCCCAGGGCCCCCAGACCGAGGGCGGCGTGTGCTCGTTCGCGTCGTAGTACCAGGAATAGGTCCCGAGGAAGGCGAAGTTGTGGATCAGCCCGATCAGCGCGCGCAGCGCGATCGCCCCGAGGCCGGTGACGGCGCCCACGATGATGGACAGGATGCAAAGCGTGACGAGGCCGACCGTGCGGCGGTCGGCGTTGGGAGAGCGTGCCATTCTTATCACCGTGGGTGCCGTTCTCCGGCACCGTCTGACCGGCCGGGGCCGTCGCAGCTTGCGTGCCCCCTAAGCGCGCGGCGCGCGTGGCTCCGACCGGCGGGAAGACCGAGTGGGGCACCTGCAATACACCCGCCGCCCGCCCGTGCCAACCGGCTCGCACCAAAGGTTCCCCAAGTGGTATGCGGCGAAGCGCCGCGCCCGGCTTGCCATGACCGGCCGGGGTTCATACGTATCTGCGGATGTGCCGGGTCGGACACCGTCCCGTCGCGCCTCACCATCCCCGCGAAAGGAGCCGCCGCCGCCATGGGAGCGATCAAGTACGGCCTCGGGTCGCGCAAGATCCGCTACAACATCCTTGGCGCGGTCCTGCTGATCCTGGCGATGGTTGGCTACGTCTTCTTCCTCAACGTCGAGGACCATCAGCTCGCCCAGCGCGACCAGACGCTCGCGCGCACCGACTTCGCCAGCTATCTCGAGCAGCTCCGCACCACCAAGGGCTTCGCCGCCTACGTGACGGCTTACAATCAGGCCTACGGCTACGATAGCTGGCACAAGGACGTGCCGCCCTTCCTGCTCGGCCGCTGGGCGCTCGACGCCAAGCCGCGCCGGGTGAACGACGAGTACATCCCGACGAGCTGCATCGATTCGCTGGTGATCGAGGATGGCTGGCTCAAGACGCTGGGCAGCGCGCCCAGCCAGCGGCCTGTCACCTACCGCATCGTCGGCGATGCGGTAGAGGCGCGCGCTACCAACGGCACGACCATCCCGATCCGCATGGTCAGCTACGACATGAACCTGCACCATATCGAGGTGACCCTTCCGGGCCGTTCGGGCGTCCTCTACGGCTACCAGTGCCGGTAGATCGTTAGGGTTTTCCGCCGAACCGCTGGCGCGGGGTAGCGGGTTCGGGGTAGCATCCACCTAGCGCGAACCGACGGAGGCCCGGCCATGGCACAGGCGGAGACAAAGACACGCGTTCGCGTCGACGGTCCTCCGAAGCTCCGCGAGTTCGCCCATCTCAGCGTCCCCTGCCGCGACCTGGACGAGGGCAAGCGGTTCTACACCAAGGTGTTGGGTGGCGAGATCCACGTCGACACGCCGACCTTCGCCTCGTTCAAGATCGCGGGCGTCGACGTCGGCATCGGCATCGAGGGCTGCACCTTCATCACCCGCTCGACCGAGTACCCGCACTTCGCGTTCTACGTGAACGCCGACGAGCTTGCGCGCATGCGCGACTGGCTCGCCCGCTGCGGCGTGCCCACCTCGAATTTGTGGACGCGTCAGGGCGCCGAGACGCTGATGTTCTTCCGCGACCCGTCCGGCAACGTGATCGAGCTCTTCTGCCTCGAAGGCTATCCCGGCGCCAAGGACCTGCCCAAGGGTCCGCCGCGCGGCCACGGCACCGCGGTCGACATCGACACGCTCTATTACGACAGCTTCCACGTGCCGGAGTAGCGGTGTGCACGGGCGGGTCGGGGACCCGCCCCTACAGCCGAAAGGCCGGGTGCGTGTAAGGGCCGGTCCCCGACCGGCCCGCTAGCCCACCTTCACGACCGTCTGGTCGATGGCACCGAAGACGGACTGACCGGCCGCGTCGAACATCTCGATCCGCACCCGGTCGCCGAAACGCAGGAACGGCGTCTTCGCCTCACCGAATTCCAGCGCCTCGATCACCCGCTGCTCCTGCAGGCAGCTTACCCCGCGCGCGGCATCGCGGCTCGCCACCGTGCCCGAGCCGATGATCGAGCCCGGCGCGAGCGCGCGCGTCAGCGCGGTGTGGGCGATCAGCCGGTCGAAGCCGTGCACCATCGCGCCCGCGTCGGGATCGCCCATCTGGCGGCCGTTGACCCAGCTCTTGAGCGGCAGATGGAGGCGTGAGTCGCGCCACGCCGCGCCCAGCTCGTCGGGCGTCGTGCACACCGGCGAGAAGGCGCTGGCCGGCTTGGTCTGCACGAAGCCGAACCCCTTGGACAGCTCGGCGGGCATGAGGTTTCGTAGCGACACGTCGTTGGCGAGCATCACCAGCGCGACATGCGCGCCCGCCGCCGCGACCGGAACGCCGTAGGGCACCGCGTCGGTGATCACCGCGATCTCGCCCTCGTAATCGATGCCCCACGCCTCGTCGACGCCGGGGATGTCGTCGTGGGGCGCCAGGAACCCGTCGGAGGCCCCCTGGTACATCCACGGCTCCTCGGTATAGCGCGGGTCGACGTCCTTCTTGATCCATTGCGACATGCGCTCGGTGTGGGCGATATAGACGCTGCCGTCGCACCACTGGTAGGCGCGGGGCAGGGGAGAGTGTGCGCGCTTCGGGTCGAACGGCTCGGACGCCGCCTTGCCCGCCATCAGCGCCTGGTAGCGCTCGGCAAGACGCGGGCGCGTCGCCGCCCAATCGTCCAAGGCGGCCTGAAGGGTGGGGGCGATGTCCGCTGCTCGCGCCATCCGGGCGAGGTCGCGCGAGACGACGACCAGCTCGCCGTCGGGCCGCGCGGTTCGGAGCGTCGCGAGCTTCATGGCACTTCCCCAGGCCGCGGCGCGCGGGCCGCGGCTATTTGCTGCCGGCCGTATCCTTGTTGAAGCGGCCGACGTTGCCGATGAGCTGCTGCAGGATGGTCAGCTCGCGGCCGCGGGTCGGCGTCACCCGGTCGACGAACTCCACCTCGGGCGCCTTGGTGGCATCGACGTCGCGCAGGTCGGTGACCTTGCCGTCCTTGTTGAAACGCACCACCAGCACCTTGTGCACCAGCACGTCGGGCTGAAAGAACGCCACCTGCTCGGTCCGCTCGCCGATATAGTACCAGGTCTCCTCGTCGAAGGCAGCGACTGTGGACGGCGTGCCGAGGATGCGCTGCACGTCCGCGCGCGTGGTGACGCCCGGCTTGATCTCGGCGATCTGCGTCTTGTCGGGCAGGATGCCGTGCGTGTCGGGCTCGGCCGCGCACCCCGCGAGAAGCCCCGCAAGAGCGGCCGCCAGCAGCGCCGCCTGCGCCCAATTCCGCGTCCGTTCCGTCGCTCCCGCCATACGCACCTCCCTACGCATACCCCGCGGCGCACGCGCCGATTGACGCCGCCGCCGCCCCTTGCCATCTAAGCGAAACTTGCCGAAGCCGTGCGGACAAGTCAATTGGCCCTCCCCGTGACACGATTGCTGCGACGCGGTGCCGGCGCCCGGCCGGCGGCCGGCGCGGCCTATGCCGCCGTCGTCGCCCAGGCGCGCCTTCCCGCGTTCTACCGCGCGCTCGGCGTGCCCGACACGCTGGACGGCAAATTCGAGCTGATCGCGCTGCACACCTTCCTGGTGCTGCGCCGGCTGAAGCGCGAGCCGGCCGGGCGCGCCATGTCGCAGGCCTTGACGGACCGGTTGTTCGACGACCTCGACCGGTCGTTGCGCGAGATGGGGGCGGGCGACCTCGGCGTTGGCCGCCGGGTCAAGGCCATGGCCCGCGCTCTCTATGGTCGAATCGCCGCCTACGAGGCGGAACTCGCGACCGGCGGCGGCGGGCTGGTCGCCGCGCTGGAGCGCAACCTCTACGGCACGGCGACGCCGGGCCGGCCGGCCATCGAGGCCATGGCTACCTACTTGCGCCGCGAGGCGGCGTTCCTGGCGGCCGCCGACGTGGCGGAGATCGCCGCCGGCCGGATCGCCTTCGGCCCGCCGCCCGAGGCCGAGGGGGGAGGGACGCCATGACCCTGGCCGAATTCCCGCGCCCGGTGCAAATCGACGAGCTCGGCCCCGCCGACCGGGTCTACGAGATCGAGGCCAACGAGGCCGAGCGGGCGGCGCTCGCCCGCCGCTTCGGGCTGCCGGCGATCGGCCGGCTCGCCGCCACCGTGCGGCTCCGGCGCAGCCATGGTGGGCGCCTGATTCGGCTCGCTGCGGACCTTGAGGCCGAGGTGGTGCAGACCTGCGTCGTGAGCCTCGACCTGGTCCCCGCCTCGGTGAAAAGCGCGTTCGAGGTCCTTTACGATCCTGGCGCCGCCCCGGACGGGCGCGAGGTGGTAGTCGACCCGGGCGAACTCGACATCGAGCCTTTGGAGGGCGACACGATCGACATCGGCGAGGCGGTGGCCGAGGAGCTGTCGCTCTCGCTCGATCCCTACCCCCGCGCGCCCGGGGTGGAGCTCGAAGAGAGCGAAAGCAGCGGCGACGGCGGCAACCGCCCGTTCGAAACGCTGGCGCGCCTCAAGCGAAGCCACTAGAATAACCTACCCTTTGAACGCCCGCGGCAGGCTTGCCGCGCGGGCCGCCGATTCCCAATGACCTTTTGACGGACCGATCCGATGGCTGTACCGAAGAAAAAGACATCCAAATCCCGCCGCAACATGCGCCGCTCGCACCACGCGGTGCGCTCCGAAGCGCGCAACGAGTGCCCGAACTGCGGCGAGCTGAAACGGCCGCACCACGTCTGCGGCGTCTGCGGCCACTACGACGGGCGCGAGGTTCAGCCGGCTGCGGCCTAGCGGCGCGTTTGACGGGGGAGAACCAGGTGAGCGGCAGGCTGACCATCGCGCTCGATGCCATGGGCGGCGACAATGCGCCGGGCATGGTGCTGAAGGGCGCCGCCATGGCCTGCCGGCGTTTCCCCGAGGTGGACTTCCAGCTCTACGGCGACGAGCGGCGCATGGGCCGTGCACTGAAGCGGCTGCGCCGTCTGAAGAACCGGGTCACCGTGCACCACACCGAGGACGCGGTGTCGAACGATGCGCGCGTCGGCGTGGCGCTGCGCCAGGGCAAGAATTCCAGCATGCGGCTTGCCATCGACGCGGTGCGCGACGGGCGCGCCGCCGGCGTCGTCTCGGCCGGCAACACCGGCGCGCTGATGGCGATGGCGAAGCTCGTGCTGCGCACCCTGCCGGGCATCGAGCGGCCGGCCATCGCCGGCTACTTCCCGACCCAGCGCGGCGAAACCGTGATGCTCGATCTTGGCGCCAACCTCGACTGCTCGGCCGAGAATTTGGTGCAGTTCGCGTTGATGGGCGACGTGTTCGCCCGCACCGTGCTCGGCATCCCCGAGCCGACGGTGGGGCTGCTCAACGTGGGCGCCGAGGAATCGAAGGGCCATGACGAGGTGCGCCGCGCCGCCGCGATGCTGCGCGCGTCGAACCTGATCCGCTTTCACGGGTTCGTCGAGGGCGACGACATCACCAAGGGCACGTCCGACGTTGTGGTGGCCGACGGGTTCTCCGGCAACGTTGCGCTCAAGACGGCCGAGGGCACGGCGAAGCTCTATTCCGAATTCCTCGCCCGCACGTTCCGCTCGTCGCTTTCGTCGCGGCTCGGCTATCTCCTGGCGCGGCGCGCGCTGAAGAAGCTGCGCGCCCGGCTCGACCCGCGGCGCTACAACGGCGCCATGCTGGTCGGGCTCAACGGCATCGTGGTGAAAAGCCACGGCGGCACCGATACGATCGGCTTCGCCAACGCCATCGGTGTCGCGGTCGACATGGCGGTGAACGGCTTCAATGGGGTGATCACCAAGGAGCTGGAGGTGTTCGGCGCGGACAAGCTTCCGGTCCAGCAGAGCCTCGCCGCGTCCTGATGGTGCTGAGGTCCGCCGTCGTCGGAAGCGGGGCCTACCTCCCCGAGCGCATCCTGACCAACCACGATCTGGCGCGCATAGTCGACACGTCGGACGAATGGATCGTCCAGCGCACCGGCATTCGCGAGCGCCACATCGCTGCCGAGGGCGAGCTGACGTCGGACCTCGCCGTCGCCGCCGCCCGGCGGGCGCTCGCCGCTGCCGGGATGAGCGCCGATGCGATCGATCTGATCGTGGTCGCGACCGCGACGCCGGACGAAACCTTCCCCGCCACCGCGACGCGCGTGCAGGCGAAGCTCGGCATCACCCGCGGCGCGGCGTTCGACGTGCAGGCGGTGTGCTCCGGCTTCATCTACGCGCTCAACGTCGCCGACAATTTCATCCGGCTGGGACAGGCACGGACGGCGCTGGTGATCGGCGCCGAGACCTTCTCGCGCATCCTCGACTGGACCGACCGGACGACCTGCGTCCTGTTCGGCGACGGGGCCGGGGCCGTGGTCCTTCGCGCGGCCGAGGGGACGGGCGACAAGACCGACCGCGGCGTGCTCTCCTGCCACCTCCATTCCGACGGGCGCCAGCACGACATGCTCTATGTCGACGGCGGGCCGTCCTCGACCGGCAAGGCGGGACACGTCCGGATGCAGGGCAAGGAGGTGTTCCGCCACGCCGTCACCAACCTCGCCTCGGTGGTGGACGAGGCGCTGGCGGCCAACGGCCTTACGGCCGCCGATGTCGACTGGCTGGTGCCGCACCAGGCGAACCGGCGCATCCTCGACGGCACCGCGAAGAAGCTCGCGCTCCCGCCCGAGAAGGTGGTGATCACCATCGACCGGCACGCCAATACCTCGGCCGCCTCGATCCCGCTCGCCCTCGCCGAGGCAGTGGACGACGGCCGCATCCGGCCGGGCCAGCTCCTGCTGCTGGAGGCGATGGGCGGCGGCTTCACCTGGGCGGCGAGCCTGGTGCGCTGGTAGCCGGAGGGCGCCAATCGCCCGCGAATCGATACATGAAGATTTTCATATATCCCGCTGATATTGACGGGCTTTGGGCCGGCCATTAAAGTCGCGCCGAAAGAGGGGGCAGCGATGGCGGAACGTACGATCACCCGCGCGCATCTGAGCGAAGCGGTCTATCAGGAAGTCGGACTGTCGCGGAACGAATCCGCCGATCTTGTCGAGACGGTGCTGGGCGAGCTCGCCGAGACGCTAGCCCGCGGCGAGAGCGTGAAGATCTCCTCGTTCGGCAGCTTCTCGGTGCGCCAGAAGGGCCAGCGCGTCGGTCGCAATCCCAAGACCGGGGAGGAGGTGCCGATCCAGCCGCGACGCGTCCTGGTGTTCCGCGCCTCCAACGTGCTGAAGAGCCGCATCAATGCCGGCCGCGCTGGCGAGGGCGACGCGCCCGCCGCGCCGCCGCCCGCCGTGTCATGAACGCCACGGCGGACCCCGCGCCGGCTCGGCGGCCGGCCAAGTCGCCGTCGGCCTTCCGCACCATCAGCGAGGTGGCCGGCGATCTCGACGTGCCGCAGCACGTGCTGCGCTTCTGGGAGACCAAGTTCGCCCAGGTCCGGCCGCTGAAGCGCGGCGGCGGACGGCGCTACTACCGGCCCGAGGACGTCGAGCTGCTGCGCCGCATCCGCCAGCTCCTTTACGCCGACGGCTACACCATCAAGGGCGTGCAGAAGCTCTTGCGCGACGGCGGCAAGCCGCCGGCGGTGCGCGCCGTCGATCCGTCGCAAACCGACGAGCCGCCCGCGACGGTTCCGGCTCTTGCGCGCGCGCCGGATCCCGACTTGCCGCGGGCGGCGGCGGGCGCCGCACCGGCCCCGCGCGATGGGGCGAAGCGCGCCGAACTCGAAGCGCTCCTTGCCGAGCTCGAGGCGCTCCGCGCCGTCGTCGCCGAGGGGTAAGCGGGGATGCTGGCGGCGGGAAACCCGTTGCCTCTCGCTTCGTTGCCGCTTAGTCTCGCGCCCTCACCGACGGAGCGTGGCGCAGCCTGGTAGCGCACTTGACTGGGGGTCAAGGGGTCGCAGGTTCAAATCCTGTCGCTCCGACCAATCTTTCCAAAGACTTAGGGCCGCCCCAGAGGCGGCCCTAATCTTTTAGGGTAGCGTTTCGGGTAGCGTACTCAGTCGTCAGCCCTAAAGCGCCCGCTCAAATAGACGACCGCTGAGCCCGGATCGAGGGGAGACGGCGCTGCGGTCGATGAAAATGAATACGCGTCTGCCCCTGGCAAAATTTTTTGCCAGTCTCTGAGGGGTGGCGACCCGTCCTCAGGCGGCAGCGTTGCATCGTTCAGGGCCTTCGCGCAGCGCCCTAGGGCGTCGCCCAAAGCCAGCACATCCGACACGTCCGCAGGCACTCCTGGCTCCCGCATGAGTGTGCTCCCCAGCCAAGTCGCCTTGAGGTGATCGGAACCGTCGCAGCCCCATGTGCAATGAATAAAGTTGTCTCGATCTTCACACAGCGTCTTGATATCAGAGAGAAGGGCGTCGAACGCCCGCACGCGCTCGTGGGCAAGCGGCGCGGGGAATTCCTTCGCTGCCCATGTCTGGAACTGCCTCGCGACCTCGGCTGACATCTTTTTTCGAGAGCGCAACTCGTGCTGCGCCAACTCAAATGCAGCCTGCCATTCGCACCCGTTGTGCGCCTGATCGTCGCGGTTAGCGCATGCTCGATCCGGCCATAGTGAATTGATAGCTTTCCGAGCGCCCTACAGAGCAATTTAGGAGGATCACCATATCGATGAACATCTAGGTCGGTGGGCATCATTGGCTCCCACTTGGTCTCACAGACGAATGTATATTCGCCGCGACCTCGCCCTCTCCCTGGAGCGGATGTCGTCGACGGTCATGTTTAAAGTTTGGCTCCAGCTGGTCGGAATGAAAAGCCGCGTCCATTAACCATAGCCTGTGGTTGACGGGGTGCTGATAGGGGGGCAGCATCGTCTCGGGGCTGGCGCTCACGCCGCGAGAACACAGGGAGGATGGGCGCGATGAATATCAAAGAAATTGTCGCATGTTTTGTATTATTGCTCTGTTCCGCTTCGTCGGCGAGAGCAACCATTATGAGTGATTTTATCGGCCTAATGAACCCAAAAAACACTATAAACTTTGAAGAGATTGTGTTGCCATCAAATACAGAAGTAACAAATCAATACACTTCATACGGAGTTACCTTTAGTACGGGATTATATTACGACGGATATTTACCAAATACAGGAGATTATTGGCCAAATATGAGTGGCCACGCAATGACAAATTTTGATTTTGACACATGTACTTGTGTAACACCATTTTCAATTTATTTCACTGAGAATGTCTCGGCTGCATCAATAATATTAACCGGGTTCTCGGGTGACACAGAATTTCAAGCGTTGTTGGATGGGGTGATAATTGAAAGTTTCACGGCGACGACAGCACTCGACACGACTGCTAATTTTTTCGGCTTTCGGGACATCATTTTCAATGAAATCAAAGTAACGCGCCTATCTACGGTAACAACGTATTTCGATACAATTCGTTTCAATCCGGCTTCCGTCCCCGAGCCCGCCACCCTCGCCATCTTCGGCCTCGGCCTCGCTGGCCTGGGCTTTGTGAGGCGGAGGCGAGCCACGTAACGATGCAGACAGGCTGGCCCGGCTTGGTCGGATCGAGCCCCGCCCGCTCCATTGCCTGTTCCGGCGTCTCATCGCTGCGCTGCCACACGAAATGGGACGCGTTGGTTCCGCTGCCTTGTTCCAGCTTCCCCACCCTGGTCTCCAGTCTCATTTCGCCTTCAATGCCACGTTCCATTCCGTGGCCCGCCGCACGCCGGTGCACACGAAGATCGTCGTTTCGGACGAAAGCCCGGTGCGGGCCAAAGCCTCCTCGCGCGTCTCTCCGACTTCGAGCACGACCAACCTGATTTCGGGCCTCAGGTCGATCCGGTCGAGCCGTCTGTTCAACATCGTTGTGGTCATGCCGCTATGCCCTCCTTTGTTCCAGCGCCGCAATGCGACTTTCCAGATCGACGGTTTCGATTGCCCTGCGGTAGCTCTCTACGACGGACGCCACCTGCTGACCTTCCGCCGGGGTTATGTTCCCGGCGGCCACAGCCGCCAGGATCGCGCCCAGCGCCTTGATCGTGTCCGCCACCGTCTCGATGGCTGGCAGTCCGAATTGAACCGTTCGGTCCTTGGCGTCCGGCTGCACCTTGCGGGCGAGAGTCTGCGCCGCCGACATGCGCTGATCGAGGGTCGGCCGAAGGGTCTGCGCTTCCTCGCCATCCTTCGTCGGAGACGCCTCGATAGGCTCCCCGTTGGCGATGCGGCACAACAACCCAATCGGATCGGCATCCTTCTCGATCCGCTCACGCGTGGCCGCATTGACCTTGTTGGGAACGCCAGCCTGACGGCCGCCCTTGCGCTCTCCTGGTGCTGATCCCCTACCGGCCATATCTACCCGTCACTGAGTTTTCCCGCCGTCTCTGCCAAACCGACAACAGTGCCAATAGGGCCAATAGTGACAATAGCTCTCACCTCGCAGGCGCTTGCATCGTTCGAAGCTGTTCCATGGTGGTGCGGGCGAAGTCGTTTCGGGTGCGCGTGATCTGGTCGAGCATGTCGCGCTTCAATGCGCCGATGTCGTTCCACTCACCCGACCGTTGCAGGCGGTCCAGCTCCATCGGGTTGTTGCGGAACACGGTCCCCTGCGCCAGGACCTGCGCCTTCGATAGCGAATCCGCCCCGACCACCAGTCCCGTCAAGGCGTGCAGCCGACGAAGGAATTGCGAGGCATGGGTGAGCGGCCCGTAAGCGTAATTCTCCGGGGTGCGGGCGAGGTCCATTGCGATCTCGCGTTCGTCCTGCCGCGCCATCAGCCGCGACGTGCGCCGGACTTCCGTCGCCGCCTGGAGGGCGTCGTAAAGCTCCGTCAGGTAGTGCGTCCCGCGCGTCGGGCTGGCCTGATAGAACCGCCGGATCACCGGATACTGGTCCACCCGCAGGTTAGGGTTGTCGTCGTTCGTCACCGCGTCGGCGAGGGTAATTCCGTACAGCGCCCAGGTGTTGAAGTAGCCCCTCAGCAGCGCCTCGACCTTCGCGGGCGAGACCTGCATCGAAGTGGGAAGATGGCGCTCGGCAAAGCCCATCTGACGCAGCACGTCGGGCGTGTTGATCCCGAACCGCGCCCAGGGCTGCAAGTCCTGCATCGCCTGCGTCTCGATGGGACGGCCCGTGAAGCTGTTGCGGTTTGTTGCCAGCTCGTACATCGGCGCGACCGCCTGCGGGATGACGCCCAGGTTCTCGACGTTCCAGAGTATTTCCAGGAGGTGTTGCCCGAAGTCGCGGCTCGATGGGTCGCCCAGCATCGTGCCCATCGCACGCTCGGCAATCGACGCAATGGCGCCGATCTCCCAAATCTTCGGATAGCGGAAATGCCAATAGCGATCCTCGGGCGGGGCGTTGGCGTCAACGCTCGCCTTGGGGATGAAGAAATGCCAGTTGGCGTCCTTGTCCCAATCCTCGAGCTGCTCATAGGCCGGATTGCCCCGGTTGAGGCCGTACAGCGCCATCGAGGCCAGCCGCCATCAGCGCGATCTTGGCGGCAATCCCCGCCCGGTTCGGATCGTGGGCGAGGCCGCGATAGAGGCGGTCCATGCCGTTCACGCCGGCCTTCAGGAACATGATCGTGTCGTACATGAACCCGATGGCCTGGCTGTCGCCGCGCATGGCGAAGTCGGTCGATACCTCGCGCGCAGAATAGGCTGCATGGCTGCGGACTCTCCCCCCGCTGGATCGCCCGGCCGTATTCGCCCAGGCGGGTGGACATCTCGAACGCATCCGCGATCCGCTCGGCCGCCATCAGGAGCTTGCGTGGGCGTGTCCAGAACCGTCCGATAATCGATGCCCTTGCGCGCATAGAAGCGTTCGAGGTTCGTGCGGAAATTGCGCGAAGTCGAGCATGTACGACGAGAACCCGCCGCCATTGGCGATGTAGTCCCGATAGTTCTGGTCACGCATGGAGCCGGGATTTCATGCCCCGCGCCGAGTCGATGACCGGCCGGAAGCCGTGGCGCGACATGATTCCGCCCATGATCGTGTCGCGGGCGATGTTCGCGGCCATGAAGTCGAAGGACAGCGTGACCGAGGTCTGGCCGATCCGCTTCGGCACCGCAAGGATGCGCGCCACAAGACCCGGCACGGGCCGCTTCAGGGCGGTGAGCGAGCGATACAGCAGCGGGTCCGCAACCTCGTAGTAAACCGGCTTGCCGCCGCGCATGACCGCCACGACGTTCTTCCCGACGGGAGCCTGCCCGCGCATCAGCAGCGAGGTCATGGGCGACATGCCGTCGATGATCTGGTCGATGGTGATCTGAATTTCCGGGTCCAGCGCCTCCATCTTGCGCACGCCCAGCGCATCGAGGATCGCGATGCGGATTTCCTCACGATGGATTTGCACCGCCCGGTCATCGGTCGGGATTCTCGCCATCAGCGCGGCGCCGCCCGGCTTGCCGGCGAGATCGGCCACCTTCTGCGCGCGCCTCGTTCGTGATCGCCGCGTCGATCAACGTGGTCGAGTTGCGGATCATGTTGTGCAGCACGTCGCGGATATTGTCGGTGCCGCCCGTCAGCGCCTTGATGCCGCGCCAATCGCCCTGCACCGGCGAAAAGGAGCCGCCCTGGCCGACACGATAGAACGGCAGATACTCGGCACGCTTCCACAGCCGGCGCACGGCGGGGTTGATGATCCCCTTTGCCTGCGCGAAGTCGATGACGCCGTTGTTCCACTGCTGGTATTGCGAGAACGCCTCGCGGAACGCGGGCGTCTCCAGGGCCAGCATCCCCTTGATCTCGGCCCGCGTGAACAGATGCTCGCGGCCCTGGCCCATCAGCTCGTTGGCCGACCGGCCGACCGCGTACATGAGGAAGTTGTCCATGTCGCCTGCGACCGGCGAAAGGATTTGCTCCAGGCCCTTTCCGACAAAGCGCGTCGAACCGTCCGGCTGCACTGTGGGGACGCCCATCGTCAGCGCCCCCTCGGCCACGGCCGCGTTGCCGCGCGTCAGCCGCGCCGTCTCGTAGGCACCGCCTCTCTCGGTAAGTCGCCGATAATCTTCCGTTCGGCCTGCATAGATGCCGTGCAGATCGTCCACAACCGCTTGCCGGAACTTGTCCGAGAAGTGCGTCAGGCCGCTCGTTGATGTCCTCGTGCAGGCCGATCTTGGAGCGCGCACGATCGAGGGCCGACTGCTCGAACCAGTGCCGTCATGCCCTGGCGCATCTGGCGAAGTGTCGGCCCGTAGGGCGAGCGGTTCACGAAATCCTCGAACCACGCATTGAACTTCGGCGCGCGCGACGCGCGCTTCCTCCGGCTGCGTCGCCCATAGCCGCATAAATTCGGCAAAGCCCTCGTACAGCTTTTTCTTGTCGTAGCTAACGCCCCGCAGCTCGTCGCGAACGGCCTTGTTCGCCAGCTGTCGGCGGGTTCCACTGCTTCCTGATCTCGGGGATACGGTCATCGAGAAGGTGGGCGATCTCGTGCGCCGTCGTCTCAATGTCCCCGAACTTCTTGATCCGGACTTCCTCGATGCCCTTGCGGTAGAAGCCGAGCGTGCGCCTTGCTCTTGACCCGGCCCTGGTAAAGCGGCACGCCGAGGCCCTTCATAAGATTGCGAAGGACCGTTTTCGCGCCGGATCACATCGGCAGGTCGAGCGGCGGACGGAATGTCAGGGTTGTACGTGTCCCGACGCATACCCCGGTAATTCGCGCCGGGCTCCATCATCGCCGTCTCCGGCAGAAGCGAGGCGTTCATTTCCTCCAGGCTGCGCGACTCCGCCGCCGCTGGAAGATTGTCGAGCAATCCGCCGTCGGAACGCTGGCGCGCGAGGTTCAGCAACTCGATCGGGCTTGTCGGTCTTGCTCACCCAGGAGGCCGGGGCCGGGCTGCGCCTTCCGTGCTTGATCGGCATAGAACCGCAACGCGCCCTTCGACCCTCTGCCGGGAGGCGGGACGGGTCATCTGGTCATCGCGGAACATCAACCGCAGGACGGCTCGCGTCTCGGCGGAATGGCCGCCGGTCAGCATGTCGCCTTGGCGCAGCAGGTCCGTCACCGGAACGCCTTTGCGACGCGCTTCGCGGACAATTCCCACCGCCGCGCGAAGATCGGGCGTGATGTCGAGCGTCTGGGGATTCTCGCCGCGGGCCGCTTCGGCGCGCATCCTCGCCCACTCCGGCGCGATGTCGGTCATCGCGTTGCCGATCGAGCGGAAATTCGTGTCCGCATCCTCGCGAAGCGACGCCAGCAAACCGGGATCGTCATAGGCTTTGGCGAACAGCGCGCTTTCAAGCCGTCGCAAGCCTTCCTGCGACAAGCCCGCCCTCGCGGGTGTAGATCGGCTGCCGCGCTCCGATGACGGAACCACGCCGTCGATGAAGCCGCGCACAAACGGAAGATTCTGGCCGTTGGTCAGATCGCCGCCGCGGTAGAGCCGGACGAGATCATCCGCTCATCACCTTCGCATCGGCCGCCGCCTGCTCCGAGGCCGACATCGTGGCCGTGGTGCGCTGGTTCGCCTCGCGCGTGAACTGCGCCCGCTGCTCCGGAGTCAGATCCGGACGTGCGGCGGCGGACAAGCACCGGTTCCTTGATGCCGGTGGTGTCGATAGCCTTGGCCTTCCAGCCATGCGCGGTATCGGCCGCTCGCCGTCTTGTTCGTCTCGTACGCGCGGCGGATCGCCAGCACGCGCGCGTTGCCCGACTCCACCACACCATCCGGCCCGACGATGGGAGCGCCGGTCGTGGCGTCCGCCCCGTCGCCCAGAAGCTCGGGGCGAAGGTTCGCGGCCATGTTGGCAACTTGCTCCTGACTGGCTGCTCGGGATCGGTCACGGGGCTGTAGATCGGCCGGGTAACGCGGGTTTGCCGCCATCTCACCCGTGTGGCTCGTGGTGAGCGTCGCCGCATCCACCACCTCGGGCCGGACATCGACCGCCGTGCCCCTCGGCGTAAAGACACGCTGCGCGCCGGTCGCGGGAGGTTTCGCCACGGTCGGGCTGGCGGCAGGCCCCATAGGCGGCTCAGGAGTCCCAGGAGCGGCGGGAGGCGCCTCCGGGCCGCCCGGGGCCGCCTCGGGGCCGGATCGGCCTGTACGAGTCCCTGTGCCCGGCCTGGCGCCCGTCCTGGCTCCAGCAACACTGATGGCATGTACCGCACGCTCGCCCAGGTACGGAACAAGGGTTCCCGGCACGGCCTCGACTGCCGCCTGTCCGACGTTTTCCCCGGCAGGATGTCCGGCAACGACATTTTGCGCGACCTGTCCGCCAGCGGACGCGAAGGGCTGCACGGCGAGCGCCTGGAACAGCAGATTCTTCACCGTCGAGGCGAACGGCTTGACTCCGAACAGGGCAAAGCCGGCGCCCGTCACCGCGCCCGACGTGCTCGCCTGTTTCAGCGCCTCATCGAACGCCTTGTCGTGGTCGTTCGGATACTTCTTGAGGGCTTCGGCATAGAAGGGCGCAATCGACCGCGCCATGTTCACGGCACCGGCACCGATGCCCGCACCGACCGGAGCCGTGATCGCCGCAGCGGGATTTTCCGGGCCGCCGACCGCAGCCGTTCCGGCAACGCCGCCTGCGATCCCGCCGACCAGCTCGGGCACGCTGGAGGTAAGGCCGCGCGCGACGTGATACCCGATCTTTGGAAGATTTCGGCGCACCAAGATCGAAGTTGAACGGGGCCGCAAGCGACTTGTCGGGCACGGCTGGTGCGGCCTGCGGACGCTCCCCGCGAATCATCTGGCCCGTCTGCGTGGCGGACCGGAGAATGTCCTTCAAGCCCTGGCGCGATCCCGCACCAACGGCGCTGCCGGTTTCTTCCAACTCGTTGCCGATACCGAGAAGCGCCTTGCCGATGGCGCCGTGGGCGTAGGCGCGCGTCCTGGGCGTCCGGCCCGGAGTGAACGGTTCGCTCGGACCCGTGCCGAGAACCGGAATTTCGGTAGGGGATGCAACCCCGGCTTCGGTCATAGGCGCGCCAAGACGCGCATTCATTTGGTCGAGGCTGAGAACGCCACCGCCAGGAGGCGGCGCCAACCGACCCCCAGACAGAAGCCGGTTCATGTCTTCGACGGAAAGGACGCTCGCCACCTACTGCTTCCTGAAGTTCTGGCCGTCCCATGTCCAGGTCGAGCCGTCCGGCGCGGTGTAGCCCTGCCCGACTTGCAGTTTGGTCGCGTCGATCTTTCCGCCCGGCGTGCGCGGGATGGGGAGGACCGAAGTGCGGCCAGCGTTGCCCTGGATCGGGGGTGTGTAGGGCACGCTTGGTCCTGGCGGTAGAAGGCTCGGCACTTGACCCGACGCAGAAGCCGGAGCGGGCGAGGCGGCAGGGCGGTCCGGGCTCGCGCCGGGTGGCCGGTAAGGCTCCGGGCCGTATACGTAATCGTACATGCTGGCGAAGTTCGGATCGTCTCCGACCTTGTGCTGCAACGCGCGCCGCACCAGCGAGGCGATCATGGGATCGCGGGGCGGGCTGTAGGGATTTATCGGATCGCTCGGCGTGATCGCGTCATGAAGCTGCTGCCGATCCATCGCCAGCGACTGCAATTGCTCGCGCGCCTTCGCAATCTCCGCGTTATTCGCCTTCTGCGGCTCCGTGATGCTCCCGGTAGCGGGATTCCAGCGCGGGCCTCCCGAGACCGGCTCCCATCGGTTCGTCGTCGAGTTCCATTGCTTATCGACCCGCTGGCCTCCCTCGACGAAGGCATGGACGAGCGGACGTTCCGGTTTGGCCGGCAGGCTGGCGATCCGCTTTCCGTTCGCGTCGAATCGTGCTCCGCCGGGCGCCAAGGAAAATCCGGGTTGCGGCTTGGCTGGGCCACGCGCGACCACCTTTCCCGACGTGGGATCGACCAGCACGCCGCCCTCGGCGAGGGAGACCGGCGCGGCCGGGGCCTGAGCGATATGGAGACCGCCGAATGCGTCGCGCTGCGCCGTCGTGCCCGGCCGGAGCCCCAGCGCCTTCACCTCGGCCGGCGTGAGCGTGGTCAACTGCTTCTGGGCAGCCGCTTGCTGGTTCTGCAACTGCTGCGCCTGCAACTGGAAGGCCAGTGGCCCGAGGCCTAGATCGGGGTTGGCATTCGCTAGGACACTCGCCATCGGCCCGAAGCCGCCCGTCCCCGGAACGGGCTGGCCCGCAGGGATGTTTCCGGTCGGCGTGATCCCGGCCGGCATGGGCGGCGCGCCGGCGGGCGGGGTGTAGCCCGGCACGGTGCCCGGCGAGATGGCCGGCTGGCCGGCCCGGATAGCCTCACGCAGTGTCTCGTTGGCCGCCTTCTGGTTCTCCATATCCCGACGCAACAGGAACGCCTTCACGAGGTCTTGCAAAACCGAGCCGAATTTCTCCCGCCACGGTGCCGTTGTTCGGGCTCGGCTGGGCGTTCAGCAATTGGACGTAGCGCTGGCCGGGGGAGATGTAGCTGGGAATCGAGAAGCCATACCCGGCCATCAGAGCGTCTCCGGAGGTTCGGGTGAAGTCCCGCCGGGAGGGCGGCGATCCGAAGTGCCGGGGCCGCCGTTCTGCACCAGGAGACGACGAAGTGCGGGCCAGATAGCCGGTGGGACGTTCGTGTACCGTTGCAGGCGAGCCGGTGCGGCATCGTCGGGCGGTTTCCTCTCGCCGGTCCCGTAGTCAATCGATAGGCGGATCGAGGGGAATTGGAAGCGCTCACGACGGTCACGGAAGAGTCGCTCATGCAAAGATCATGTGGGACGGAACGAGCTACGCTGATTGGATTGCGTAGGAAAATCGTTGCGCAGGTACGAAGAGAAATTTCGGCTGCGAGCTTGAACGAAGGGCTCGCAGGCGAAACAAGAGATTCTTAAGGTGCTTCGGCTGTGAGGCGTTGGCAGACGAACGGGGGGCAGGGCAGCGTATTGTTCAAAACTTGAGGATGGCGTAGGTCGATCGAGCGCACGGCGATCAGAAGCATGCGCATCGACGGATGCGGTGACGGCAATTGAGTCGTGCAGCTGGTCGCGATAAGAGCGTTTTTTTTTAGATAGTATTTTTTTTAGGGAGTTTCGCTTTATTTCGGATATTTGCGCGTGTTGAGATTTGATGAACGTCGATTTTTTTTTTTGTATTGATTTATTTTTGGCGCGAGTATGAGAGGTTAGTTTGATGACGTGATTGATTTTGAAGTTTGGTTTACGAGGATTTCGTTTTTTTTATGGATCGTAATGTATCGTAGAGAGGAACTTTTTTTTGATTTATGTATTTTTTTTTTAGTTTTGAGTAGTAGTTGTTTCGAGCGTCGCGTGATTGATATTTTTTTGGCGTAGGAAGTTTGATTTGGTAGTGGCTCGATGAGGAGATTTTTTAGTTTTTAGATAGTTAGAGTTTTTTTTTTTTTTTTTTGAGTTTAGATTAGATCGGATTTTCGATTTTGTTTGATTTGGGCACTCCGTTTTGTTTTTCGCTGTTTTACTGAGGGTTTCCGACATTAGCGGATCTACGGTGTTTCAGCTTGATCTTGATGTTAGTTTTATTCGCGCCTCGGCCTCCTGCTCCGGGCGCACCACCAGGACTCCAGCACGAGGCGAGCCTGACAGTGCTCCCGGCAGCTTGCCGAGGTGCGATCCAACATGCCGCTCGCCTGTTCGCGGAACTGCTCGACCCGCCACTCCTGGAGAGATCGGCGGCGTTACCGCTGACGGAACCGTGATCGGCCTGATGCCGCCGTTCTCGTCGGAGCCGAGGGCCAGATCGGACATCGCCGCAGCCTGACATAGCCGCCATTTCCTCGACATCCGATCCGGCGGTTCGGCTCGACATGATTTGGCCAGACGGAGAGAACCGGACTTGGAGCTCGTCATCATCGGTGCTGAGGAAGCACCAGCGATTGATCGGCTGGATGCCGCCGCACACGCTGACACTGAATGCGGATGATGATCGGCTCGCCGTCTGCTTCTTCCGGTCGACGGTGTAGACCGGCCGCCGACGCTTCGATCCACATGGCGCGTCGGCACCTTTCCCGCCGTAGCGGTCGAGCTGCCAACCATCCGGCCAGCTCGTCGCGCACGTAGAGCTATCCTTCGGTTTGCCGCCGTCAGCGAGGCGAGTCTTCAGACGATGTGTCCGACACCCTCACGCGCGGACGCTCCTGGCGTAGCGGTTCATCTGCATCTCGGTAGATGGCGGCGGATGGCCGTTGGCAACCGCATCCTTCACCTCGTCTTCCACCGCTGGCGAGCGCCTTCGCTTCCTCCGCTTTCGCTGATATTCGAGCCGTGTGCCGGCGATCGGCTGCAAGCTCGATCTCGACCGCGCGCCCGGGTCGATCCATCCATCGCGGTGGACTTGCCGACGATGGGCCGCCGATGACTGCATCCACAGGATCGGCGGCTCCGTCCATCCGTTCCACACCCGCGCCATCGCGCGTTGCCGATCAGCGCGCCACACGCGGAAGTAGCGTCGCCGCCACGTAATCGGGCGGGGCCGACTTGAGCCTCGCGGACGCGGCGATCCATCACGCCAGAGGGCCCGACACCTCCAGCGGATCGGCGGCGTGCGGCCTTCGTATAGGACGGTCAGTCAGGTTCAGGCCACGCGCTACCCGCAGAGCCATTGCGCCGTCGCCCGGGGCGTCGTCGATTGCTGCGCGGTCATGTTGGTGGTTCTCATGTGCCATCTTCCATTTCCATCACGCGGCCTCGCTTCTGACGCCAGCGCGCTAGCTCGTTGATCCTTGAGGGCTCGGCGGTAGGCGGTCCGCACGACTTGGCCTTCCGCCGTCCACCGCTCGGCCGCCGGTTCGCAGCGTCTGGCCGGATGGACACGCTCCATCTGGCCGCATGGTGATCGCGGTCAGCGCAGATCGTCACTTCCAGCCGGTCTCGGCAGGGCGACGTTAGCGAGGTAGCTGCACGGCCGGCCGACCTGCCGTGCGCTCCGTCTCCTGCATGACCGAAGCGCGTTCTCGACGCCTTCCGCTATCAGAGTATTCGGTGACGGGGCCAGGCGTAGCGCGGCGCCATCAGGTTCCGACGTCATCGTGCGTCCGGTTGATCGACCGGCCGGAGCCGTCCGGCTTGATCGCCGTCACATGGACACCACGAGCTGCCAAGCCGTCTGGTAGGGGATCACCATCGCGCCGTTCTGCCGTGTCGGCCAGTGCCAGAGCGCGGCAGGACCGGTGCTCGCGGGCAAGATCGTGATCGACCGCGCCCGCAGATACAGTTCGGCCAGCGTGCTCCTGGCAGCATGGCCACTTCCAGATTGAGCGCGCCGCTCGATCCGTCCGTTATGTTCGTTCTGGCGAGATCGTGGTGCTGTGCGGTGCAAGGCCGGGCCGAGACCTAGCCATCGCTTCGCCCATAGGATCGCCTCGCCCATATTCCCGCCGCAGCAGACAGCGGCAACAAGATCGAGCGCGTCGCCCCTCTCACCCGTGCTGAAATCGCACCACACGCCGCGACGGTCGCCATGCAGGTGGACACCGAGTGACCGTCCCTGTTCACCGCCGACGGAGCCGACGCGCCATTCGGGGCCGCTTTTGCGACCTGCGGCAGTGTCGGCGCACAAGACCTCGACATGGTCGGCCAACCTGTCCGCGATCTCTGCCGCCGTCAGTCGCCTTCATGCCGCCACCTCGTAGGGCTCGAAGGCGGGCCACAGATCGCCGCCGACAGCGCGCAGTGTGTCGGGCTCGATGGCCTCCCACCGCGCCAGTTCTCAGGGTCGGCGTTGAGTTCGATCAGCGCTCGCCGAGGGCTCGGAAGCCGAGGCGGAGGATGTGCTCGACACGGCGGCGGAACACCGGATCATCGAGGCGGGATTGCGGAGCGACGCCCAACGCGGTAAAAGTGTAATCCCATCACGACTTTCAATCCGCGCCGCGCTCGCCCCATGCCGGGGGCGGGCGCTTCGCATTTCAGGCAGCCTCGGGTTCGGGGGTGCTGTAGGTGACGCGCGGACGCGAGGCGAGCCAGTCGTCAACCTCATCCTGATAGTAACGCGATGGCGTTCTTTCCGATTTCGATGGGTTGCGGAAATCGACCGGCCGCGATCTCGCGGTACACCTGCCGGCGCGACTTACCGCAGCGGGGCGCACACGGCGTCCATTCGCTCGAGACGCGGCGGCCTTCGAGGGGAGGGATTTGAGTGTTCATAGGTTCTCCATGCCTTGCCACGCCGTCGCAGGGCGTGCGCTGTCGCATAGAGATTTAGAGGGCTCGACTTTCGCTATCGCCCCGGGCTGTTCCGAAAGCCCTCTACGGCTGGCGTGCTAGAAATTTTTTCAAACTCGTACAGTGTCTCGCGACAACCGAGGTTGGCACAGCTGTCCAGAAAAGATTGGAACGTCACCGTCTCCCTGAGCCTTGGCTCCTTTAAGCGCCACGTTTCAATATTCTTTCGGTGTTGCGAACTTCGATGCAACCTTAGCCACGTCCGATTTGGCCACTTTTATTGGGACGCCGAGCTGTTTGAGGCGTTCCGTTGCGTGCGACACACGCGGCTTTCCGGTGATCCGCAGTCGTGTCGGTTTCGTTGGCCTTTCCGCCCACAGGATCGATGTGTAAGAGCGGACGCACAACGCGACAGTAGAGCTCATTTAGGGCCCCGCTCAGAGCGCTTAGCGGCGCGGTGTCCTCGTGTGGCACTCCAAGGCGAAGGAACATCATGTTCGCAGCTTGAACCGCCATGAAGACAGGCGTCACGCTGTTCCTCAGCAGTAGCTGCGGCGAAGAAACGTTCGGCAGCGGTATGGAGGAGTTCTCTCGGGTCCATATTCTCCCAAGCGTCCACCTGTGCGTCCTCCTGCGCCACGTGGTCGTCCTTTTTCCAATTTCCCATGCCGCCCTCCGCTGGGGCTCCGCAGGAGTGGTTGCTGGGGCAGCGCGGTCGGTGCCGCGTGTTCGGGTAGCCTACCCATCCCGGCAATGCTGCTCTCAGTTTGATTGGGCAACGTGAACACGAATCCCTGTTCCTTATAGTCCGGACGCACTGCAGCCTCGCGCCGCGTCGAGATCAAGACCGGCCATCCCGATGGGTAAGGGTCTGCATGAGGCGGTTTGCCCGGTCGGTGGGTTGCGCATGTGAATTGCCTCGTACAGCCTGGCTTAAGGCCAGAGATCGGAGCTACGATCAGCGTTGCCTTCATCGTGTTCCTCCTAGACCAGCTTCCCGGTGCTCGCTCCATTCGCCATGCGCCGGATGGTGTTCTTCATGTGCTCGCGCAAGGCGGTGATGTTCGTCGCGACTGTGCGGTAATTCATCCTGTATCCAGTTGCCCATGCTATGAGTGCCGCGCCTCTTTCGGGCAAGTAGTCGTTCCTGTCGTACACCTTGGCTGTGACGCCATGTTCGGTGTGGTTCAGAACCTTCCCGACGACGAACTGTGAGAAACCGAGCGCCGTCATGGTGCTGGCCGCCGTCCTGCCGGAAGTCGTGCGGCGTCGGCGCCGGGACCGAGGCTTCCCCATTGGGCGGTTCAAGGCCCAGGTCGGACAGGTTGTTCGACGCAGCGCGTGCGAGAGGGACGAGGCGGTGATGTGCGTATGCTCGCCACCCTTCTTGCGTCCAGGTGCCTTCCAGGGGCGACGGGAACAGCCAGGGCGACGGGTGATTCCGCTTGTGCCGCTCGGCCTCTTTCGCCCGGAGCGCGTCGATGTCGGCCAGGATCGCCTTCGCCAGCGGCGAGAGCGGCACGGCATGGGGCCGGCCGTTCTTGGCGTGCGGCTGGCGGGTATCTCCCACAGATCGCCAGCGATCTCGTCCCGGCGCGCGCCAGCGACCTCGCCGCGCCTCTGGCCGGTGGCGAGCAGGAAGCGCAGCGCGAGCCGACATGCCGGCGCCATCTTGGCCTTGTCGAGCCCGTTCCACATCGTCTTTATCTCGGCCGGCGGTCAGCACACGCTCCCGCGGCGTCTCCTGGAGCCTGCTGGATCGCCACGCATGGCGAAGCGTCAATGATGCCCTGGTGCACGGCGAACATGAACATCTTGGAGAGCAGGGCCGCCATCCGGTTCCGCATGACCGGCGCCCCACGATCCGCGATCTTGTCGAGAAGCAGGATCACGTCGCGGCGGGTGATGCTCTTAGCCTTGCGCTTGCCCCACTCAGGCCGAATTTCCCGTTCCAGATTGGCCTTGTCCTGATCGCCACTTCGTTTGCGCGCGGCGTGGCGGGCCAGGTACTCGTCAATGAGCTGATCGACCGTCTCTGCCTGCCGCTCATCGCGCCGCTGGGCGACGTTCTCCGCGCCGGGGTCCCGACCATGCTCCAGGGCTTCGTGCGCGTTCCCCGCCTTCGTGTGGGCGCTGGCGATGCCTACCTTGGGATACGTGCCCAACGTCATGCGCCGGGCCTTTCCCTCGAATCTGTACATGAGAACCCAGGTCTTCCGACCGGAGGGCGACACGCGGATGCCGAGGCCGGTTTTGCCGTCCTCCCACACCTCGTACCTCTCGGGACGCTTCTTCAGCGCCTCTACCGATGGCTTCGTGAAACGCATGGGCACCCCGCTCGTGCCGGCGACGGACCCGCTACCCGCCGCTACCCAAAGCCTCTGTGGGTAGCAATATGGCCGTCATAGCGAGTGACGTCAAGGCACGGAGTGGCGCTGGTTGTTCCGATGAACCGGCCACTTCTGAGGCAAAGCGCGAATGACGAGGAATGACAGGGCGTGCCATAAGCACATGACTGGGGGTCAAGGGGTCGCAGGTTCAAATCCTGTCGCTCCGACCAATCTTTCCAAAGACTTAGGGCCGCCCGCAAGGGCGGCCTTTTGCGTGAGGTTGCTGCGGCACCCGCTTTCCGACGAGCATGTTCGGCGCGAAAACTTCGCGGGTCTGCTGGATCCGTCGATCCTCACGCAGGATCGGCGCGGGGCGCATGTCGAGGTGCCGTTGCCCGACTTGCGGTCGGCGGCGGGCTCGATCATCATTCCGGCCGCGACGAGAGTGACGAGAGTAGTGCCGGAGGCCGCGATGATCCCCAAGCCCGCAAACGGCCCGCAGGTCTGGCGAGGTTCGGAAATGGCCCGGCGCCGCGACTGGATCGTTGCGCTCGGTCCCGGCGCGCTCGCCGAGCTGGAGGCGGCGGCCGAGGCGGTGCGCCGGCGCGGCCTCGCACTCGACGACGCGACGCGCGCGGATTTCGACCTGCCGTGCGTCGGCGCTCTGCTCGCCGATATCGGGCGCGAGCTCGCCACCGGGCGCGGCTTCGTGCTGATCCGCGGCGTGCCCACCGATCGTTACAGCGAGGACGAGATCGGGACGCTGTTCTGGGGGATGGGCACGCATCTCGGCATCTGCGTGTCGCAGAGCATGGCGGGCGACCGGCTGGGCCACGTGCGCGACCTCGGCCGCACCGACCGCTACTACACCGCCGGCGGGCCGCTGGAATTCCACATGGACCCGGTCGACGTGGTCGGGCTCCTCTGCCTGCGCGCGGCGAAGTCGGGCGGCGAGAGCCGCATCGTCAGCGCCATCGCGGTGCGCGACGCGCTGGCCGCCGAACGGCCCGATCTGTGGCCGATCCTCGCGCGCGGCTTTCACTATTCGCGCCGGGCGCAGGACCCGGACGGGGCCAAGCTTTACACCCCGCACCGCGTGCCGGTGTTCGCCGAGGGCGGCATCGGGCCCGAGTGCTATTTCCTGCCGCAGCCGGTACGCAAGGCGGCGGCGGACGGGGCGGCGTTCACCGACAGCGACCGCGCGGCGATGGAGGCGGTCGCCGCCGTCGCCAACCGGCCCGAGCTCTATCTCGACATGACGTTCCGCGAGGGCGACATCCAGTTCCTCAACAACCGGACCGTCCTGCATGCCCGGACCGATTACGAGGACGATCCCGACCCCGCCCTGCACCGCCACCTGCTGCGGCTGTGGCTGATGATGCCCGGCTGGCCCGCCCGGCCGATGACGATGCGGCAATACAGCGAGTCCGACCGCGCCGGCGGCGGCATTCCCCATCGCAGCGCGGCCGGCTGAGCGAGGGACACATGGCCGAGACGCCGCTCGCCAACGTGACCGTCCTGGGCGGGACCGGCGCCGCCCCCTTCGCGGGCGAGGTGCTGGTCGCCGACACGGCACGTTACGGGCGGCGCGCGATCGGGTGGGTAGCTCGCTGACGGAGGGACGGGCGCAGCCGATGCATGCGATTCGCCTGAGCGCGACCGGCGGCCCGGAGCGGCTGGAATATGTCGAGATGCCGACACCCCGCCCCGGCCCCGGCGAGGTGCTGGTGCGGGCGCACGCGATCGGTGTCGGAAAGCCGGACGTGCTGTTCCGCACCGGCGTCTATCGCTGGATGCCGCCCTTGCCGGCTGTGCCGGGTGCGGAGATGACCGGCACAGTAGAAGCGGTGGGCGACGGCGCCGGATTCGCGGTAGGCCAGAAGGTGCTGGTCTATCTCCTGCGCGGCGGGTGCTACGCCGAATTCATCGCCGCTCCGTCCAATTCGGTGACCGCTCTGCCCGAGGGGATCGACCTCGACGACGCAGCCAGCCTGCCCAACTACCAGGTCGCCTGGGCGCTCCTCAACGAGGCCGCACGCGGGATCGAGCCGCGCACCGTCTATATCAACGGCGCGGCAGGCGGCATCGGCAGCGCGGTCATCCAGCTCTGCCGCCATCAGGGCTTGCGCGTCATCGCCGGGGCAAGCACGGCCGCGAAATGCGCCTTCGCCCGCGCCTTGGGCGCGACCGAGACGGTGGAATATGGCCGCGAGCGCGCGCTCGACCGTGTGCTCGCCCTCACCGAGGGGCGCGGAGTTCGATCTGGTGCTCGACCACATCGTCGGCAGCGACTTCACCGACACACTGCGCATGCTGGCGCCGATGGGCATGATCGTCTCGTTCAACATGCTGGGCGGCTGGCCGGAAAAGGATTTGTTCCGCGAGATGCGCGCCGAGCTTAACCGCAGCCCGGCCGTGCGCTGCTTCACCATGCACAGCTACGACCACGACAAGGCGGGGCGCCAGCGCATCCTCGACCGTACGCTCGCGCTGTTCGCCGCCGGCGCGGTGCGCCCGCCCATCCATGCGCGGCTGCCCTTGGCCGAGGCCGCACGGGCGCACGAGGCGATGGACCGACGCGAGGTGCTGGGGAAGCTCGTCCTCAAGCCGTGAGCGGCACGTCACGCGCGAGGCGCGGCATCACTTCGGCGGCGAAGCGGTCGAGCCCCTCCATCATCGGGTGGAAATGGAGCATGACGCATTCGACGCCCGCCGCCTCGTAGCGGCGCAGACGCTCCGCGATCAGCTCGGGCGGGCCGACCAGACCGGGGCCGAGCGCCTTGGCGGCGATCTTGGAGACCGGATCGCGGCTGCCGTACTCCTCGAGGGCGTCGGCCTCGGCCTCGGCGGCGGCAAGCGTCGGCGCGCAGATCATGTGCGCGCTGATCGCGAAGGAAAGATCGCGCCCGAGCGCGCGGGCGCGCGCCGACATCTCGCGGATGCCCCGCTCGATCGTCCGGAAGTTCTCCTCGTAGCGCCGGTAGGGCAGCTCGTAATGGGCGAACCACACGTCGCACTCGCGCGCGACGATCTCCATGCCCGGGCCGGTCCGGCTCGCCGCATAGAGGCGCGGGTGCGGCGTAGTGACGGTTCGGATCGGAAGCGTCGCGTTCTCGAACCGGTAGAACTCGCCGGCGAACGAGAAATTCTCCTCGGTCCACAGCCCCTTCATCACGCGGATGAACTCGTCCATGCGGCGGTAGCGCCGGTCCATGTCGCCGAGCCAGCCGCCGTTGCCGAAGATGTCGAACTCCTGCTGCCACCACCCGTTAACCACGTTGATCGCGAGCCGGCCGCCGCTGATGCGGTCGAGCGTCGCGCCCATCTTCGCGACTACCTGCGGCGCAACGATGCCGGGATGGACCGCGACCATCAGCTCGATGTCCGTCGTATGCGTGGCAAGCGCCGCGGTCATGATCCAGGCTTCGAGGTCGGGGCCGAGGAAGCGCTCGGCGATCAGCGTGGTCGCGAAGCCGTACCGAACGCCGCGCTCGATCACCTCGCGCGCGAAACGGAACGAGCGGTCCTCGCCGCCGGCGCCCGTGCCGCGCGTCTTGAGGTCGCCGATCGCCGCCTCCATCGCCGGCTCGGGGCGGATGGTGTGCGGCAGCGGTGTCCAGATGCCGAAGCGCATCGCTCGCCTCATCCCGAAGGGCCCCGCCGATTCTCGCGCGCCGGCGCGCGTTGCGCAACCGGCGCCTGCCGCACGACGCCGTACCCCTTACGGCACCGGAAGCTGCTAAGCTGCCACGACCGGGCGCTTCGCGAAGGAGGGGACTGTCGCGTGACCGACCATACCGAGGTTCAGCGCCGCCGCGCCGTTGTCCCAGGCGACGGGCTGACCGGCGCTCAAAGCCTTCTGGCCACGCTGCTGAACTGTGGCGTCGAGGCCTGCTTCGCCAATCCGGGCACCTCGGAACTGCATCTGGTCGCGGCGCTCCAGAACGAGGCGCGGATCCGGTCGGTCCTGTGCCTGTTCGAAGGCGTCGCAACCGGCGCGGCGGACGGCTATGGACGGATGTCCGGCAAGCCCGCGGCGACGCTTCTCCATCTCGGCCCCGGCCTGGGCAATGGCTGGGCCAATCTGCACAACGCCAAGCGAGCCAAGACGCCGGTCATGAACGTCGTCGGCGAGCACGCGACCTGGCACAAGCAGCACGACGGAGAGCTGAGTTCGGACCTCGAAGGACTGTCGGCCTCGATCTCCGATTGGACCCACGTCTCGAAATCCGCCGCGGACATCGGCAAGGACGCGGCTCGGGCCCATCGCGCGGCGACGGCCCGGAACGGCCAGATCGCGACGCTTATTGTTCCGGCCGATGCGAGCTGGGATCGGGGCGGCGTCGTCGCGGCGCCGCTTCCGGCCGAGCCCCTCAACCGGATCGACGGCCGCGAGATCGACAAGGCGGCCACGATCCTCACGTCCGGGCGCCGCGTCGCGGTCCTGACCACAGGCCCGTCGCTCCACGGTGCGGGACGCGACGCGTGCACGCGGATCGCGGCCAGGACCGGCGCGAAGATGTTCTGCAAGGGTCTGAATGCGCGCATCGAGCGCGGCGCCGGGCGGGTGCCGTTCACCCGCCTTTCCGGCTGGGGCCAGGTGACCTTGGAAGTGTTGTCGGAGTTCGACGGCCTCATCCTCATCGGTGCCGGCATCCCCGTCCTGTCCCTTCGCCCACCCCGAATTCGAAAGCGTGCTGGTGCCGCCGGGGGTCGAGGTCCTTAAGCTGGCGGCGGCCGAGGACGACGTGGTCGGGGCGCTCGAGGCGCTCGCCGCCGCCGTCGGCGCGCCGGCGCGGGCGGACGTCGAAGCCCTGCTGGAAAGCCGTGTCGAACACGACCTGGCGACCGGTCCGCTGACCGCGGAGGCGGTGGGGCGCGCGATCAGCCGTTTCCTGCCAGAGGGCGCCGTCCTCTCCGACGAATCCGGCACCGGCGGCGCGGGGCACTATCCCTTTTCGGCCAATGCCGTTCCCCACGACTCCCTGTTCCTGGCCAGAGGTTCGATCGGCCAGGGATTGCCGGTCGCCTTGGGCGCCGCGGTGGCCTGCCCCGACCGCAAAATCGTCTGCCTTCAGGCGGACGGCGGCGGAATGTACACAGTCCAGGCGCTGTGGAGCATGGCCCGGGAAAAGTGCGACGTGACGTCCGTCATCTTCTCCAACCGGCGCTACGGCATCCTCATGCGCTCGCTGGGGCAGTACGGGATTACGGGTCTGCCGAACCGGGTGCCGGATCTCTTCGACCTGTCGAACCCCGATCTCGACTGGGCGCAGCTCGCCAGGGGGATGGGCGTCGAGGGCCATGTCTGCGATACGGCCGACGTCTTCAACCGTGTCTTCGAAGACTGCATGCGCCGCAAGGGACCTCAACTCATCGAAGCCGCGATCTAGGCAAAGCGAGCAGGTAGGACATGCCGACAAAGAAAGGCTTCGCCATCGACACCCACGCTCACATCCTGATTCCGCGGGTCAACGAACTGATGCGCGCGCAGGCGATGCGGGGGAAGAACAACCAGCGGTCGTGGGAGGGCGGCACCGTCACCGAGCGCCACTTCGACCGCAAGCTGCGGCTCCGGGACATGGACCGCGGCAAGATCGACATGCAGGTGATCTCGACGGGGCTCGGCGCCGCGGCCCAGTGGACCGACCGCGCCGACGCGCGGGCCCTCATGCGCGCTGTGAACGAGGGTGTCGCGGAATGGGTCGCCGTCGACCCCGACCGCTTCGTCGGAATCGGCACGATCCTGCTGCACGACGTGAAGCTGGCCGTGAAGGAGCTAGACTACGCGGTCAATGACCTCGGGCTGCGCGGGGTGATGTCGCTCACCAACATCCGCGGTCACGATTTGGGCGAGAAGCCGTTCTGGCCGTTCTGGGCCGCGCTCGAGAAGCACGGCGTGCCGATCTTCCTGCACCCCCAGGGGTTCACCCAGCCGGATAGGATGCAGAAGTTCGCGCTCACCAACACCATCGGCCAACCCTTGGAGCACGCGCTCGCCATGGCGTCCTTGATTCATGAGGGCGTGCTGGAGCGATATCCGAAGCTCAAGGTCCACTTCGCCCATGGCGGCGGATATCTGCCGTTCTATTCCGGGCGCTCGGACTCGACCCATGCGCGCGACCCCGCGACGCGCACGAACATCAAGCACAAGCCGAGCTGGTACATGAAGCGCTTCTGGTACGACACGGTGATCTTCGACCAGCGGATGATCGAGTACCTGGTCGATCGGGTCGGCGACACCAAGGTGATGCTGGGCTCCGACTATCCGTGGCGCATCTGGGACGCGACGGGCATGGTCGATTCCTCCAAGAAGCTCTCGCGCGCGACCAAGGATCGCGTGCTCTACAAGAATGCGGCTTCGCTCTACGGCATATCGGTGTAGCCGCGAACGCCAGCCCTATTTCGGCTTGGCATCCGACACCGGCTTCGGCGTGACGGGCAGGGCGAGGTCGCGCGGTTGAAGCTCGGGCAGCTTGCGGCGAATCTCGTCGGTGATGCGCCGCGCGTCCTCCGCGTCGCGCACCACGCGCGGCGAGATCATCACCAGGAGCTCGGTGCGCGTGAGGTCGTCCGAACGGCCCCCGAACAGCGGCCCGACCAGCGGCAACCGGGACAGGAGCGGGATGCCGCTGTTCCCGTCGCTCTGACGCTCCTCGATCAGGCCGCCCAGCACGACCGTCTGGCCGGACTGCACGACGACCGAGCTCTTGATGCGCCGCTGCGAGATCACGGGGGTCAGGGTCGGGTTCGTGGCGTCGATGCTCTCGACCGCGCTCACCTCCTGCTCGACGTCGAGGCTGATCGAGCCGCCCGAGTTCACGTGGGGCGTCACGTCGAGAATGACGCCCGTGTCACGATATTGGATGTTGTTCACCACGTTCGCTGTCGCGGCCGTCGACTGCTGCTGCTGCGTCACGATCGGCACCTGGTTGCCGACCTCGAGCTCCGCGGACTGATTGTCGCGAATCATGATGTGAGGGGACGAGATAACCTTCACGTGGGTGACGTTCTCGAGCGCGCTGAGCACGACCTTGGGCGTGCCGCTCGGCCCTTGGACGAGATAGTTGAAACCGGGAAACGTTCCGCTCAGCGCTGCGGTCATGCCCGAGGATAGAATAGCCGTCCCGCTGTTCTGATCGAAGACGTGGTTCTTGAAGAACCACTCAACGCCGTAGCGAAGCTGGTCGGTCAGCGTCACCTCGACAATTGTCGCCTCGACCAGGATCTGGAGCGGCACGATGTCGAGCTTGCGGATCGCGGCCTCGACCATCTTGTAGGCGTCGGGCGTGGCGAGGATCAGGAGGGCGTTGTTCACGTCGTCGGCGATGATCCGGATGTTCGCCGTCTCGGCGAAGGGCGACCGCTCGTCGAGCCCCCTTCGCGCGGCGAGGAGCGGCGGGGGTGCGGCGGCGGCCGGCGGGGCCGGTCGTGCCGCTGCCGGCGGACGCGGCTGCACCTGGTTCGCGTTGCCGAAGCGGTTGCGCTGGAAAAGCTGGTTGGGCGCGGGGGCGGCGCCCGCTGCGCCGGGCGGGTTGATGCCGGGTCGGCCCGCGCGCGGGACCGGCTCCGCGATGCGCGCCTCGCCCCGGCCCGGTGCAACGCGGCCGCCTGCGCCGGCCTGTCTGCCGCCGCGGTCTCCCTGCTCGAACACGTCGCTCAGGATGCGGGCGATGTCGGCCGCCTTGCCGTGCTGCAGGTAGTAGACATAGAGGTTGAGGCCCGTCGTCGTACCGCGATCGAGCCGTTGGATCCAGGTCTCGACCTCGGCGAGATAATCCTTGCGCGAGGTGACGACGATCAGTGCGTTCAACCGGTCGATCGGCACGAGCCGCACGAGACCGGCGAGCGGCCCCTGGGCGTTGTCGCCGAACACGACGTCGAGGTCCTTGGCCACCTCGTCGGCCGCCACGTTTTCGAGCCGGTAGATGCCGACCGACCGCCCGGCGAGCCAGTCGACGTCGAACAGATCGATCGTGGAAAGGACATTGTCCATTTCGATGCTGTTGCCGGCGAGGATCAGCAGGTTGCGGTCGGTGTCGACCCGGACCAGGCCTTCCGGCGGAAGGAACGGCTCGAGCAGCTTCGCCATCTGCGCCGCCCCGATATGCGCCAGGGGCACGACGCGGACCGCGTAGCCCGGCACGCCCGGCTGGGGCGGCGTCGCCGGTCCCTCGACCGCGGCGCCGCGGACCGCCTCCGCCGCGGGGACGACCTTGTAGACGTTGCCATCGCGGACCAGCGCGCCGTTGTTCATCCTGAGGACGGTTTCGAGCATGGAGAGGACCGCGCTCGCCTCCATCGGCCGCGTCGTGCGCAGATTAACGGTGCCCTGGACCCGAGGGTCGTAGACGTAGTTCAGCTTCAGCGTTTCGCCGAGGACGACGCGCACCACTTCGCGCAGTTCGGCGTTCTCGAAATTGATCGAGACGCGCCCGCCTCCGACCTTGAAGACAGGTGACGTCTCGCGCTCGGCGAGAAACTTGTCGCTGCCCTTGTAGGTCGCCCTCTTCGGGCCGACCTCTTTCGTCTCGCCCTTGATCGCGGGCTCGCTCGGCAGCCCGGAGGCCTTTTTGGTCGCCGCTATCCCGGCCACGACCGAAAGGGGCGGCGCCATCTGGGCGCGGCGCTCGTGCGCTTCCATCTCGAGGATTTCGCCACAACCGCTGGCGCCGACGGCGGCGGCGGCGAGGACGACCATCGTCGCCGCCGCCCGCGCGCACGACGCGCGGCGCGGCCGGAGCGGTACGGGGTCGTCGGCGCTGGTACCCGCTTCGGAACGGAAGCTCAGCACGTGATGCTCGTCGGGGTTCGTTCGGATCGGCCCGGCCGCCGCTCAGCGGGCGCCGGGAAGGCCGATGCCGCGCCGGTTCGCTTGCGCCGGCGGGCGTGCCAGGAACGGGGGTCGCAGGACCGGGCCGGCACGGCGACCCTGCACCCCTGGCGCGACGCGCTGCGGGTGAGGCGGCGGCATCGGGGCGCGCACGACCCCCGGACCGGGCTCGTTGTCCTTGAGCAACAGTACATCGTCGACCGTTCCTTGTCGCAACGTAACCTCGGTCGGCTTGATCGAGACGACCGTCCAGTCCTCGACCTGGTCACCGCCCCCGGCACGATAGAGCTTGTTGCCGCGCGCCGACCGAAGGATCGCCAAGGGCACCCCGCCCTCGGGCTGCACGACCCCGACCAGCCGGTACTGCCCCGTCTCGATCCGCTTGGGCGCCGCCGCCACGGCCACCGCCACGGGCGCCGGTGCGGGCTCCGGCGGGCGCCGTGTGGGCGAGAAGAGCGGCCGGCTCGCGATCTCGCGCAGCGCTGCGAGCGGCGGCACGGTACGCGTGGCGAATGTCTCGGCCCTGTCGTCGCCGTTGGTGGAGCTGCGCCGCACCGCCTGGAGCGTGTCCGGCCGCGCGCCCGCCGGCGCCGTGCCCTCCGCCACGACGGCGGCGAGGCCGAGGGCGCTCGCGCCGAGCGTCGCAACGACGATCGCGCGGGCCGTCAACTTCATGACTTGATGTCCTTGCGGCGGAAGCCGATGACGTCGAGGGTGACGTCGAGCGGCACGTCGCGCGTGCGGTCGAACTCCTGGCCCTTGCGCACGGGCTTGCCGCGGACGTCGACGGCCTCCACGAACAGCAAGGGCCGGCCCGACTCGATCGCGTGCAGCGCGCGCGTCAGCCCGTCGATGGTAACGGTGAACTGCACCCGGACGCCGACCCGCTCGAACCCCGCCGTCACCTTGGCCGGCAGGTCCTGCGCGCTGACGAAAAATCCGTGGCCCTCGGCGATGTGGCGCTTGATCATGTCCTGAAGCTGCGCGCCCGCACCGGAGGCGCTGCCGCCGGCCAGCAGGTCCTCGGCACCAGGCCGCTGTGCTTCGAGCCCTCCCAGACGGGCTTCCAGCGGGCGGCGGAGGGCGAGCATCGCCTGGTAGCGCGCGAGTTCCGCCCGCTGCGCCGCGATGGCCACATCGTACGAGCGGTAGGCGCGCGCGACCGGTGCGGCAATCGCCATGATCGCGACCGCAACCGTCCCGACCAGAAGGGCGAGGGCGGCGATGCGGCCAGGCGAGACGCTGGCGTTCATCACGGCGCCCCGCCCGTGTCGATCTTGGCGCCGAGATGAAACCGCTCCATGCCAAGCGGCCCTTGCCGCGTAACCGGTGCACGGAACGCCGCGGACGCGAACATCGGCGACGACTCCAGCCGGCCGATCAGGGCCGCCGAATGCGGCGACTGACCCCGCAGGTCGAGCTGTCCGTCGCCGATACGCAGCTCCTCGATCCAGGTGCCGTCGGGAACGATCCGGGTCAGCTCGTTCAGCGCCGTCACCACCACGGGCAGGCGCACCTTGCTGTCGGACAGGAAGGCTAGTTCGGAACGCAGCGCCTCGATCTTGCGGCGCAGTTGCAGCACCGCATCGGCGCGCGACCGGGCGGTCGCCACCTCGGCATCGAGCCGCGCAAGCTCCGCATGCTGCTGCCACAGTGGCAAGCCAACCGCGAGCGCGAGCAAGAGCGCGTTGATCATGGCGAGCGTCGGGATCAAGCGCAGCGGACGCCGGGTCGGACGCGCCGCGCCCTTTGGGCGAAGGTCGATGGCGACGGGCTCACCCGTGCCGTTTCCGGCGACCCACAGGAACGCCGGCGACAGACCCCACCCGTGCATCCGCTCCAGCGCGGGTGCGAGCGACGACATAGTGATTGCGATCACCTCGACCGTCAGCCGATGGAGCAGGCGGTCGCGCGCCACGACCAGGTGCGCGCACCGGACCTGGTCGGCGCGATAGGGCGTCAGACGGTCGATCTGGTTCGCGATGATCGAGTCGATATCCGACTCGGCCTGCGCGGGCAGCTCCATCCTCTTGCGCAGAATGCGCGCGTCGGGCAAAGCGAGGCAAATCGCGCTGCGCGAAAGGCGTGCTGCCGGGATGAGGGCGGCGATCGAACGGCGCTCTGCTTCGGGTGCGGACGGCATGGCTTCGAACGCGCCCTGCTCGCGCTGCCTGCCATTGGCGAGGGTCGCCACGCGGACGCTATCACCGTCGAGGGTCAGCACGATGCCGCGCCGCGGCTGCGGCCCCTGGTCGCGGAAAGAGGCGGGAACGCACGCCGACAGCTCGCGCCGCCACCATTGGAAGAACGCGCGGACGCCAACGGCGCTCCGATCGCTCGGGGCGAGAGGTGCTCGCGAATTCATCCGTCCCAACGCCCCTTGACCGCAGCCCAAAAACCGCACGCCTTTTATTTAACTTGAAGTATATCCATTTCCGGGCGCCAAAGCCATATTGCCTCGCGCACAGGGATCGGACGGGACGGCAGCGTGTTCGACTTGGTTAACGGCGTATCGCACCTCCTGACCCGACGAGGCCGTCGCGGCCGAAGCCCCGCCCCCTTCGCGGGCGGTCCTGCGGCGTCCAGTTCCCGGCGGGGCTTCACCTTGATCGAGGTGCTGGTCGCCCTGGTGATCCTTGCCATCGCGAGCGTGCCGCTGTTCCGGGTCTTCTCGACGGGGCTCCATAGCGTCGAGGTGTCCGACCGTTCGATTCGGGCCTTGGCCGTCGCGCGCTCGGTGGTCGCCGAGACGGACGCGCGGGTCGACTGGCGCGCCGGCCATACGAGCGGCACGGCCGGAGACGGGTATCGCTGGGAGCTCGACGTCGCCCGCTCCGACATTGCGCGACGGCGGGATGCGATCGGAACGCTCTACGCGGTCTCGATCCGCGTCGCCTGGGCGGACGGGCAGGGGCGTTCCGTGGCGCTCGAAACGCTGCGCTTCGTTCCGGACACGGACAAGTGAGGTGAGCGAGCGGCGCGGCTTTACGCTGGTCGAGGTGCTGGTGGCGATGACGCTGCTGGCGATCGTGATGGCGTTGGCCCTCGGCGAGCTGCGCTTCGGCGCCCGGGCGTGGCGCGCCGGCAACGACCGGCTCGACCGGGTCGGCGCCTTCTCGACCTCCTACCGCTTTCTCAGCCAGACCGTGGCGCGTGCCGCACCGGCCGTCGTCGGCCGGCCGGGCGAGCTGGGCTACGCCTTCCGCGGCTCGCCGCGCGACCTCCGCTTCGTCGTGAACGAATCCCCGCATGCAGGACTTCCGGGCCGCTTCGTGGTCGCGCTGAGGGTGGTCGACGCGGACGCCGGCCAGTCGCTGCGCGTCCTGCTGGCGCCGTTCGATCCGCAGAAGGACGGTCTCGACGTCAGCGCCGGCTCCGACCAGGACGAGGGCGTGCTGATCGCGCGGGCGAAGCGCATCGTGTTCTCCTATTTCGGGGCGCGTCGGTTCGGCGAGGCGCCGGAATGGCGCGGCATCTGGGATGCGCGCGACAACATGCCGAGCCTCGTCCGGCTGTCGGTCGCGGAGGCGGATGGCGACTGGCCGGAGCTCGCGTTCCCGCTCGCCATCGGGATGGACCCCGACTGCGCGATCAACGTGCCGCAGGAGGAGCGAAAATGCCGGCTCGACGCCGCGGTGAAGCGATAGGCGCGTCGCCGATGCGCCGCGCGCCGCGCCGCGACCGCGCGGGGCTCGCCCTCGTGGTGGTCCTCTGGCTCCTCGTGGTGCTCGGTCTCGTGGCCACAGGCTTCGCGACTTCCACGGGCACCGAAACAAAGGTAACCGCGAACGAGCTTGCCAATGGCCACGCCGAGGCCCTTGCCGATGCCGGCCTTCAGCGCGCCGTGGCCGCGCTGTTCGACCTCGGGCCGGACACGCCGTGGCCGACGGAGGGAACGCCCGTGCCGGTGACCCTGAAGGGTGGAACGGTCGCCCTGTCGGTGCAGGACGAGCGCGGGCTCATCAGCCTCAACCTGACGCCGGAGCCGATCCTTCGCGAAATCCTCCGCAACGTGGTCGAGGACGGAAAGACGGCAGACCGCCTGACCGACGCCATTGTCGATTGGCGCGATCCCGATGACGACCGCCACGTGAATGGCGGCGAGGCGGCCGACTACAAGCGGGTGGGCAGCGCCGTACGGCCCTCCAATGCGCCGTTCCGCACCGTCGCCGAGCTGCGGTCCGTGCTCGGCATGGACGCGGCGACCTACGACCGGCTCGCTCCGCTTGTCACCGTGCACTCGCCGTCGCCCAACGTCGACCTGAACGTCGCGCCGGAGGCGGTGCTGCGGGTCCTCCCCGGAATCGATCCGGCGACCGTCGAACTCGATCCTCTCGATGCGTCGCGCGTGGCTGGAAGGGAAGGGCGCCGCGGTTTCCGAAATGCCGGGCCTCGCGCCGCCCTCCGCCACGGGGCCGCGCCCGGCGCCGGCGGGCGGTGCCGCGCCCCCGGGGTTCGCCGCGGCGGCCGCGCTTTACCGGATCCGTGCGGCGGCGGAGACCGAACACGGCGCCAGGTTCGTGCGCGAGGCGACGGTCTGGATCGACCGCGGCACCACGCCGGCGTGGTGGGTTCTCGACTGGCGCATCGGCGCCTCCGCGCGTCCGGTTGCCACGCCCGCGGCCGCGTCGGTCACTCGGTAAAGGTCACCCTGCCGGTAAGCCAGTCGACGCCCACGTGAAACAGGCGCGACCCGGATTGGACCGTGATTCGTCCCCCGGTCGACGAGCCGTCGGCATAGAACCGGATGCGCCCTGAATCCCGGTCTATCCGCTCGGTCGCGGCGGTCACCACGGTCAGCGTCACAGTGTCGGGCAGAGCGCGGTCCGTGTCCGGAGCGCGGAGCCGGTGCTTGGTGACGTCGAGCACGAACACCGCGTCGTCGCCGCTGCGGATGGCCTGGGCGCGCGTCGCGCGCAGGGCCGCGGCGATGTCCGACGCCACGCCCCGCGCCGAGACGGTCGCGACGTTGCGCCCGATCATCGCCATCGCGATCCCCGCGCCGAGCGCCAGGATCACCATCACGACGAGCAGCTCGATCAGCGTAAAGCCGTTCCGGCGCCGGCGGGCGTCCCGCCGGGCCGGCTCAGCGGTTGCCGATGTCGCTGTTCTCGCCATCGCCGCCCTCGGCGTTGTCGGCGCCCAGCGTATAGACGCGGAACTGCCCTTCGCCCGACTGGTAGCGGTAAAGATAGGCGTGGCCCCACGGATCGGGCGGAACGGTCGCCTGGTTCAGATAGGGCCCGTGCCAACGCTGGATGCCCTGCGGCGCCTTGACCAGCGCATCCAGCCCCATCTCGGTGGTCGGGTATGTGCCGACGTCGAGGAAATAAAGTTCCAGCGCCGAGCCGAGCTGGTGGATCTGGGTGCGCGCCGTGTCGGACCGGGCGCTGCCCAGATAGCCGAGCACGCGCGGCCCGACGAGCCCGGCAAGGAGCCCGAGGATGACGAGCACGACGAGCAGCTCGATCAGGGTGAAGCCGGCCCGCCGTCGGCGGGGCGCGGGTCGACTGGGGCGACGGCGCAGATTCATTTCTCTCATACCGCTAGCTTGTTGACCTCCAGGACGGCCAGCAGGATCGACACGATGATGCCGCCGATGAGCGTGCCGAGGGACAGGATCAGGATGGGCTCGACCAGCGCCAGAAGGCGCTTCAGCGTCTGCGCGACCTCGGCGTCGAAAATGTCGCCCACGTCTGCCAGCATCGAATCGAGGCGCGCCGTCTCCTCACCGACGCCGATCATGTGGACGGCCATGTCCGGGAGTACACGCAGCTCCGCGAGCGGGCGCGCGATGCCTTCGCCCGATCTCAGCCGTTCCGCCACCTCGCCGAGCGCGGCTGCGATGACCGCGTTGTTGACGGTCTCGCGCACCACCGTGAGCGCCGCGAGAAGCGGCACGTCGTTCGCCAGCAGGCTGGCCAGCGTGCGGCAGAAGCGAGCGGTCTCGATCTTGCGGATCGCCGGTCCGACGACCGGCAGTGCGAGGAGCATCGCGTCCCAGGCGCGGCGCAGCACCGGTACCCGGTAGAGGCGCGGCGCCAACACGAGAATGCAGAGCAGGACGATCAGCGGCACGAACCACCAGTCGCGGGTCCAGCGCGCCACCCCGATCACCACGCGGGTCGGTGCCGGCAGGGTGGCGTGAGCGCTGGCAAACAGCTGCTCGAACTGCGGCACCACGAGCGTCAGAAGAAGCATGAGCGAGAGGGCGGCGACGCCCAGAAGCAGCGCCGGATAGATCATCGCCGAGACCACCTGCGCCTGCATCTCGCGCGATCGCGCCATATAGTCGGACAGGCGGGCGAGCACGTCGGGCAGTGCGGCGCCAGCCTCGCCCGCGCGCACGATGTTGACGTAGACGCGGTCGAACGGCGCGCCCTCGGCCTCCACCGCGTCGGCGAATGACTGGCCGCCGCGGAGTCGCTCGAGTAGCCGGGCGAGACACGCTTCGACCGGCGGGGCCTGCGAGATCGAGCCGAGGATCTGCAGCGATCGTTCCAACGTGATGCCCGCCGCCAGCAGGCGCGACAGCTCCCGCGTGGCGATCGCGAGCTCGCCGCGCGACATGCGGCGCCGGAACGAGATGCGGGTGCGGCCAGCGGGGGACGCCGTGCCCAGCCGCTCGGCCCGCACCGGGAAATGGCCGAGATCCGAGAGGCGCGCGATCACCGCGTCCTCGCTCGCCGCCTCCATCTGGCCTTCGAGCACCTCGCCGCCGCTGGCGATGGCCTTGTAGCGGTACACGGTCACGGCGGGACTAGTATTCCCGGGTCACGCGGCGGACCTCCTCGACGGCGGTGATGCCGGCCAGCGCCTTCCGCATCCCGTCGTCGAACATCGTGGTCATGCCGCCGGCGACCGCCGCGCGCTGCAGCGTGGCCGAGTCAGCGCGCTTGAGGACGAGGCCTCGGATCTCGCTGTCCATGGCCATCAGCTCGAAGATTCCGACGCGCCCGACATAGCCCGTTCCGTCGCATGCCCGGCATCCGACCGGGTGGTAGAGCGTCGCCCGGGCGCCGCCGGTGTAGCGGGAGAGGCTGAGCCGCTCCGCGAGCGTCTGCGCGGGCTCGTACGCTTCGCGGCAGTCGGGGCAGAGGACCCGGACCAGCCGCTGACCGACCACGCCGTTGACGGTCGAGGTGAGAAGGTAGTCCTCGACGCCCATGTCAAGCATGCGCGTGATCGCGCCGGCGGCGTCGTTCGTATGCAGCGTCGACAGGACGACATGGCCGGTCAGCGCCGACTGAATCGCGATCTCGGCCGTCTCGATGTCGCGCATTTCGCCGATCATGATGACGTCGGGGTCCTGGCGCACGATCGAGCGCAGCACGTTCGCGAAGGTCAGCCCGATGTCGGGCCTCACCTGGACTTGGTTCACGCGGCGGATCTGGTACTCGACCGGATCCTCGACCGTGATGATCTTGCGTTCGGGCGTGTTCAGGTGGCTGAGCGCAGCGTAGAGCGTCGTCGTCTTGCCGCTGCCCGTCGGCCCGGTCACCAGCATGATGCCGTGACGCTGCGAGAGGATGTCGAGCATGCGCTCGCGCCCGGACTCGTCGAGGCCGAGCGTCGGAAAGTCGACCGCGGCCTGGTTGTGCTCGAGCAGCCGCATCACCACGCTTTCACCATGCAGGTTCGGAACAATCGAAACGCGCAAGTCGAAGTCGTTTCCCATCGCCAGGAGCCGGGTGCGCCCGTCCTGGGCTAGGCGGCGCTCGGCGATATTGAGGCGGGCCATGATCTTGATGCGGCTGACGATAGCCGCTGCGAGTTCGGCGGGGGGCAACTCCACCTCGCGGAGGATCCCGTCGATGCGGTAGCGGACGACCAGCTCGTTCTCGAACGGTTCGATGTGCACGTCCGAGGCGCGCGCCTCGACGGCGCGGGCGAGAAGGGAACTGACGAGGCGGATGACCGGTGCCTCGCTCGCCATGTCGCGCAGCCGCTCGACGTCGCTGACGCTGAGCGAGGCGTCGTTGACGCCCGCGTCCTCGATCGTGAGCGGCCGCTCGGCCCCGTTGCGGTAGAGGCGCTTCACCGCGGCGGTGATGTGCCGCTCGCTGGCGATGCAGGGGACGACCGGCCGTCCGGCGACATGCTCCATCGCCTCGACCGCGTAGCGGTCGAACGGGTCCGCCATGGCGAGCCGCACCGCGCCGTCGGTCTCGGCGATGGGCAGGACGCAGGCGTCGATCAGGAACTTGTCCGATATCAGCCCGTCATAGAGCGGCGCCGTGGGGAACTCGTCGGCGTCGATCAGGGGCAGGCCGGTCTTGATCGAGAGGGCACGCGCCCAATCGGTTTCGGAGATGAGCCCGAGCCCGCGCAGCACCTCCCCGATGCGCCCGCCATGCTGGCGCTGCGCGCGAAGCGCACGGTCGAGCCCGGCCGCGTCCAGCGCGCCAAGCTCGACGAGGACCTCGCCGATCGGCCTTTCCAGCACTGTAACCACCCCGATGGTCTTTGCGCCCATTGTACACTAAAACCGACGTGTTCGTGGCGGCCCGATCGCGCCGCCGCAGCCCCCGGCGGTGACGGGCGAGCATGGATATTGCAAATCCTCACGGCCTGGTGGCAATTCTTGTGGCGCCGTTCGTCGGCAGCTTTATCGGGCTGGTGGCGACCCGCCACGGAACTGGCCGCGGTGTGGTGAGCGGACGTTCGCAATGCGATGCCTGCGGTCGGACGCCGTCGGTGCGCGACCTGGTGCCGATCGCGAGCTGGATTTGGCTGCGCGGGCGCTGCCGCACCTGCGGGGCGCGGATCGTTGCGCTGCAATTCTGGGTTGAGATGGGATCGCTGGCCCTGGCGGTCGTCGCCGCTGTCGTGCTGCCGGGCGTGCTGGTCTGGGCCGGATGCGCGCTCGCCTGGCTGCTGATCGCCATCGCCGCAATCGACGCCCGGCACGGCCAGATTCCGGACGCGCTGAGCCTGCCGCTTCTCGCGATCGGTCTTGGCATCGATGGGCTGGGCGGCCGCCTCGCCTTCGTCGACGGCGCGATCGGCGCCGCGGCCGGGTTTGCCGTCTTTTTCGCTATCGCCTGGACCTACCGGCGGTTGCGTGGCCGCGACGGGCTCGGCGATGGCGATTTCCGGCTGGCCGCGGCGGCGGGGGCCTGGGTCGGCTGGCAGGGCCTCCCGGCCGTCGTCCTCTACGGCGCGGCCAGCGGGCTCGCGGGGGCGCTGGTCATGACCGGGGGGCTCCGCGGCCTGGACGGGGCGCGGCCGATTCCGTTCGGCCCGTTTCTCGGCCTCGGCACCTGGATCGTCTGGATGTGGGGCGCGCCCTTCGCGCCGCCGCCCTGGCTCGCGCTGTAGCGTCGTGCGGTCAGCGCGTGCGGCGCATCAGGCCGAGCGTGCCGGTCTCGTCGTCAAGCGTGATGACGTAACGGCTCAGGAAACTCATCCCCAGGAGCTTGTTGCCGCCCAGAAGCTCGTCGTCGATGAAGGCCACGGGCACGTCATGCTCGGTGGCGGCCCCCACCTCGACCACCTTCAGGGTGGCGACGTAGCCGGAAACCGGGCCGTTCGCCGTCTGCAGGATCGCCGGGTGCAGGTCCGCGTGCCCCCGGTCGCCGTAGCCCAACTCCTGCAGCATGGAGACGGGCAGCACGATCTGCGATGCGCCGGTGTCGAGCATCAGCCGGACCTTCAGGCGGACGGGACGCTCGCCGATGATGACGGCATCGACGAAATGGGCGTTGCCCTGGCGTGCGGTCTGGATCGTGACCTCGGGCGACGGGGCCGGGCTGTCGGGACGCTCGCCCGAGATGATGACCGCGGTGATGGTGCCGTTCGCGTCGCGCCGGACGACATAGTTATAGCCGTCGAGCATTTGCTGAAGCTGGGTGTCCACGCTGCCCGAGATGTTTCGCGGCGGGGCCAGCACGTGCTGCGCGCCCTCGATCTCTATGCGATTGGCCGCCGCGAACGCGCCGAGCTGCGATTTGAGGTCGGCGGCCGGCGCCTTATCACGAAGCTCCGCCGCAGGCACGGCTGTGGCGGCCGCGGTGGCGAAAGCAGCCGCGACGATGGCGATCGACGCAAGGCGCATGCCGTGAGCGGTCCCCCGTCTTGATCGCGCGAGTGTGCCGCAGAAAGCGGGACACCGCCAGCACCGAGGGAAAGCGCTTTTCCACATTGCTGCCATAATTCGCTTGGCAATGCCGGGCTGAATATGTAGTTTAGTGTCAGGATCACAGAGTGGCCACGGCGCACCCACACTTTGATCACAGTGCCTTCCGCGTACACGTGCAGTCAGTGGCGTAGGCGTTAAAAAGAAAAACCCAAAAACTACAAAGACTTAACGCGGTTGGCAGCTAGGTTTCGGGGTGTGGCCGTGGTCATGCCGGTTACGTCGTCTTGGTACGACGACGCTGCTTTCGACTTGTCTTTGCAGCTGTCGGCAAGCTGTCTCGGCTGGGCCAATGCGGCCCTACATCCGCAACGCATCTCCGGCAACGACAATCAGGCGTCCGTCCGCGGCAGGGGCCAGCCTCCGCGCAATTGCGCGTGAACTCGCGGCAGAGGGAGCGTGAGGGCATTCCAATGAAGAGAAACGAGCGGCACGTTCCGCACCGGCACTCACTCCGCCGCGGCGCAGCGATCCTCGCAAGCGTGCTCATGGTCGTGGCGATGGGCATGCCGCAGGGGCGTGCCGCCAGTTACAGCGACGATACGGCCGCTCGGCTGCCCGCCTTGCCGGACAACGCCCAGGCGCTCGCCTATGCCGACGTCAACGGCGACACCCATGTCGATGTCCTGGTCGCGGCGAACGGCCAACCGCGTCTCTTGATCAACGACGGGACGGGCCATTTCGCCGACGAGACGGCCGCCCGGCTGCCGACGCTCACCGGCGCGTTCATGGGCGCCGTCTTCGTCGATCTGACTGGCGACGGCCGGCCGGAGCTGTTCCTGGCCAACGCTGCTGGCCAGAACCGCCTTCTGGTCAATGACGGCGCCGGCGTGTTCACCGACCAAACGGCGACGCGCCTGCCGGTCGACAGCGACCGAAGCCTCGCCGTCGCTGCGGGCGACGTGAACGGCGACGGTTTCGTCGACTTCGTTGTCGCCAACCGCGGCACCCAGAACCGGCTGCTCATCAACAACGGGTCAGCCGTGTTCACCGACCAGTCGGCGGCGCGCCTTCCCGCCGACGCCGACCCGAGCTACGGCGTTGCCCTGGCGGATGTCGACGGCAACGGCAGCCTGGACATCTTCGTCGCCAATGCCGCCGGGCAGGACCGGCTCTATATCAACAACAATCTCGGCGTTTTCACCGACCAGACGGCCGCGCGCCTGCCGGCGGTGCAGAACGACAGCCTCCACGCGGTCGCGGCGGACGTGAACCACGACGGGAAGCCGGATCTGGTGGTCGCCGGCGGCGGCGACGGGCCCCGCCTACTGCTCAACGACGGGACCGGAACGTTCGCGGCGCAGTCGCTGCCCGGCCAGCCCGAATACGCCCTTCGGGTTGCGGTCGGCGATATCGACTTCGACGGCAATCCGGACATCCTTGTGGCGAACGCGGGCCAGGACCGCGTGCTCTTGGGCGACGGCGCGGCAAGCCCATCCTTCACGGATGCGACCGCTTCGCTCTTGCCGAACGACGACCGCCGCAGCTACGGCGTCGCGCTGTTCGATTTCGACCATGATTTGGACCTCGACCAGGTGGTCGCGGGCCTCGCGGGCGAAGAGCGGGCGCTATCGAATTTCATCGCCGAGCCGCGCGTGCTCGTCTCGCTCGCGCCGACCTATCTCGAAGTGGGCAATACGGTCACGATCGACGTGACCGCGTTCGACGAGGACGGCGTCAGCTCGACCGACGTCACCGTCACCGATCCCGACAACGTCGCGACGCCGGTGACGCTGTCCGGCGTAACGCAGGGGACAGGTACCTACACGCTGCCGGCCAGCAACGCCAAGGCCGGTCCGTACACCGTGACGGTCGTCTCCACGGACACGACCAGTGCGGTCTCGACGCATACCACGATGTTCACCGGCCTCACCACCGACCTTACCGCGCCGACGGTGTCGATCGCGCTCAGCACGGCCAGTCCCATTTTCGGGCAGGCGGTCAACATCACGGTCAGCGCAAGCGACGACCGCGGCGTTACCGGCGTGTCGCTGAGCGTCAACGGCATGTCCGTGCCGCTCGATTCCTCCGGCATGGCGATGTACGTCACGAGTGCGCTCGGCACGTTCGACGTGGACGCGCAGGCGACCGACGCACACGGCAACGTCGGGAACGCGCCGCAGGTGCAATTCACGGTGACGGACGACGTCTCGCCGCCCGCCGTCACGGTCACGGCGACGCCGGACCCGGTGGACATCACGCAACCGGTGAGCGTCCACGTCGTGGCGACCGACAACGTGTCGATCGCGTCCCTGACCGCGAAGGTCGAGGGGCCGGGGACACCCGCGGACGGCACGCCCATCGCGCTCGACGGGTCCGGGAACGGGAGCTACACGCCGTACGTGCCGGGCAGCTACACCGTCACCGGCTCGGCCACCGATCCGAAGGGGAATATCGGCACCGGCACCGCGACCTTCGACGCGCAGGGCGTGCCCGATACGGAGCTCCCCGTCGTCACCCTCAGCGTCACGCCCACCAACGTGGCGCAGAACCACCAGGTTCAGATCCACGCCAGCGCGACCGACAACATCCTGGTCAGCTCGCTTACCGTCGACGTCGACGGCGTGCCCGTCACGCTCGACGGCGCGGGCAACGCGACCTTCACATCCCTCGTACTCGGCGACCACACCGTCCATGCCCAGGCGACTGATCCCACCGGCAATGTCGGCGTGGCCTCCCAGGTCTTCCACACCGTCGATCCATCCGCCGACACGACCCCGCCCACGGCGATGATCACCTCGCCCGCGCAGTTCGACGAGGTCGGGCTCAACGTCACGGTCGTCGGCACGGCGAACGACGATGTGGCGGTCTCGCAATACGTGCTCGAAGTGGCACCGGTTTCGTCCGGCATCTGGACCCAGTTCGCCCAGGGCTTCGCGCCGGTGGTGAACGGCACGCTCGGCACGCTGAACACCGCGACGATGAAGAACGGCACGTACGACATCCGTCTCACCGTCTCCGACCTCAACAGCCATGTCACCCAGATCACGCGCTCCGTCGCGATCGGCGGTACGTTCAAGCCCGGGGTTTTCGCGCACACTTGGACCGAGATGAAGCTCACGGTCGCGGGCACGCCGATCAAGATCCAGCGCCGCTACGATTCCCGCGAGCGCGACGATGTCGGCGATTTCGGGAATGGCTGGAGCGTTCAGGTCCTGCAGGCGGCGACCTATTCGAACAACATCCCTGTCGGCGAGTCGTGGGACATCCAGTCGACCGGCGGCTTCTTCGACTTCCCCTGCGGCGCATCCTTCGAGACCGCGACGCATGTGACCGAGATCCGTGTCTCCGACACTGAGTTCTACCAGTTCGTGCCGAAATTCACGCCGGACAGCGAGCTCGGGATCGCCGGCGCCTGCACCGGCTACGCGTCATTCGTCCAGGTCGGCGGCGTTCCCGGCGCGACGCTCGAGGAGGCCGGCGGTTCGACCTATCTCCTCCTTCTTCTCGGCCAGGGCACGCTGGTCGACGAGGATTTCAACGTCTACAACCCGTCGACCGTACGCCTGACGACCATCGACGGCCGCAAGCTCGACATCAACCTGAACCAGGGCCTCACGCGGATCGCCGACCGCAACAACAATGCGATCACGATTTCCCCGTCCGGCGTCACCCACTCGAGCGGAAAATCGATCACCTTCACGCGCGACGGTCAGGGGCGCATCACCCAAATCACCGATCCGTTGGGCCATTCGATCACCTACAACTACGACGGCAACGGCGACCTGGCGATGCTCACCGACCGGGCCGGGAACACGACCCAGTTCACCTATTACGCCGATCATTTCCTGCACGAGATCATCGACGGGCGCGGCATTCCGGTCCTGTCGAACACGTACGATTCCGACGGCCTGCTGGTGTCGCAGAGCGATGCGGACGGCAACACGACCACCTACACGCATGACCTTGCGAACGGAAGCGAGACGATTGAGACCTCGGACGGCACGACCGAGGAACTTGTCTACGGCGATAACGGCCGGATCGCGCAGGCGACCAAGAATGGCGTCTCGAAGAGCTTCACATACGACGACAACAACAACATTCTGACTGAGACCGACGGCGAGGGGAACGTCAAGACCTTCACCTACAACGCCAACAACCAGATCACGTCGGAATCGGACGGCGCCGGGAACTTCAAGACCTACGCCTACGACGCGCAAAGTCGGATTGCGAGCCTCACCGCGAACGGCAAGACGCTGACGTTCGGCTACGACGCCAACGGCAACCCGACCAGCATGACCGATGGCAATGGCAATGCGCTGCAGACCATCACTTACGACACGCTCGGCAACCCGAGTTCACGTCGTATCGGGCAGCGGGGTTTACGACTACACCTATACGGGCGACGGATTGCTGCAGACGGTCAGCGGACCGAACGGCTCGATGCGCACCCTCGCCTACGACGCCAACAACCGCGTCACGTCGATGGGGCTTGCACGCACCGACAACGGCAGCACCGTAACGGAGACGACCACCTACAGCTACGACGGCAACGGCAAGCCGCTGACGGCGACCGATCCGCTCGGCCACACGGTGACCTTCACTTACGACAATGCCGGCTATCCCGAATCCCGGACCGACAAGAACGGCAACGTCACGACGTACGTCTACGACGCGCGCGGCAACAAGGTGCGCATCAACAATCCCGACGGTACGGCCGAGCTTCTGGGATACGACCTCGACCGTCACCTGACGTCACGGTCGGACCGGTTGGTGCCCAACCCCGACGACAGCGTCGACATCCTGGGTCACGTCACGTTCTATCAGTATGACGGGTTCGGCAACATCACCAGGGTCACCTACCAGGACGGCGCCCAGCAGACCTACGTCTACGATCTCGCCGGCCGGCGTACCGCGGAGACCGACCCGGCCGGCGTCACCAAGACCTACGAGTATGACGGCGCCGGACGTGTGACCAAGGCGACCGACGCGCTCGGCAATTTCACCACCTTCACCTACACGGGCGACGCGCTGCGGCCCGCGACGGTGACCGATCCGCTCGGTCACGTCACGCAGTACGGCTACGATTTTTCGCTGTTCGGCGCGAATCTGCCGGTCTCGACGACCTATGCCGATTCGTCTTCGCGGTCCCAGACCTGGGAGCCGGGCGGGCAGATCGCGTCTGAAACGGACGAGAACGGCCATATCACGAGCTACGCCTATGGCGGCGCGCGCAACCTGGTCCAGGTGACCGACGCGCTCGGCGGGATCACCACCTACGGGTACGACGAAGCCGGGAACCGGGTGAGCCAGACCGATCCCAACGGCCACACCACGACCTATCGCTACGACGCGCTGGGCAACATGGTGAGCCGCACGCTGCCCGGCGGGCAGACCGAGACCTTCACCTACGACGCCAACGACAACAGGCTGACGCGCACCGACTTCAACGGCCAAACCACCAGTTACACCTACGATTCGATGAACCGGGTCCTGACCGAGACCCGGCCCGGCGGCGAAACCGTCACCAACACCTACGCGCCAAACGGCATGATCGCGACCGCGACAATCAGCGGCTCGCCCGCGCGCAGCTGGACCTACAGCTACGACGGCCGCAACCGGCTCAGCCAGGTCGTTCAGTCGAGCGGCGGCGTCCCGGTTTCGACGATCACCTACCAGTACGACCCTGCCGGCCGGCGCACGCAATTGGCCTCGCCGGCGGGCACGGTCGATTTCAGCTTCGACGCGGCCGGCAGGCTTGCGACCGTCGTGGATCCGAACGGGCAGACGACGACCTACAACTACGATGCGGCAAGCCGCCTGATGCAGCGCGACAACGCGAACGGCACACACACGACCTTCGCCTACGACACGCGCAACCGTCCGACATCCATCTCGCAGTTCGACGCGACGATGTCGACGCTGCTGGCGCAGCAAAATTACACCTACGACCCGGAGGGCCGCCGTCTCACCGTTTCCGAAACGAAGTTCGACGCGACGACGCGCAATGTCGCCTACACGTACGACGCCCTCAACCGGCTCCTCACCGAGAACGACGGGACTCTCCTTACGACCTACACCTACGATCCGGCGGGGAACCGCCTGACGCGCGATATCAACGGCAGCGTCGAGAACTACATCTACGACGCGAATGACCGGATCATGAGCGCAGGCACGCTGACCTTCAGCTATGACTCGAATGGCAACACCATGAGCGTCAGCGACGGTGCGACCACGATGGGCTTCCAGTATGACCCGCTCGACCGGGTGAAGAAGATCACCGAGACGGGCATCGCCGACATCGACTTCGCCTACGACCATTCGGGCAGCCGCGTGGAGCGGAGCGTGTCGGGCGCCGTCACCCGGTTCGTGGTCGACCCGAACGATCCGAGCGGGCTTACGCAGGTGCTCGCCGAGCTCGACGGCGCCGGCACGGCCCATGTCGGCTACGTGATCGCGAAGCAGATCCTGAGCCGCCTGTCGGACGGTGCCGAGGGCGACAGCTACCTGCAGGCGGACGCGATCGGCAGTACCCGCACGCTGACGAATGCGGCGGGGGCGGTCACCGACACCTACGACTATTCGGCCTTCGGCCTTGCCACGCATGCGGGCACCAACCCGAACGCCTACCAGTTCACCGGCGAGCGCAGCGAGGCCGACGGGGCCCTCGTCCACTTGCGCGCGCGCGACATGATGCCGGCCGTCGGCCGCTTCCTCACCATGGACAAGCATCAGCCGAACCGCCGAAATCCGGTGACGCTGAACCGCTACGTGTACGCGGGCAACGATCCGGTCAACATGGTCGACCCGACCGGCAATCAGTTCGATATGGGGTCGGTTTCGATCTCGATCTCCATCTCGGCCGATCTCGATTCGATGTCCTATTCCATCCTCCTCAAGCCACCGAAGGACATCGAGGAGGTCATCGACAAGGCCAAGGAGCTTCTGGTCAACATTCCGAAGCTCAAGCTGAACGAAAGCACCGAGCGCAGCGAACTCGGCTTCACGCCCTGGGCCGTGGTCCAGGAAATCTGGGACAACTTCAAGTACGACCCGGGCAAGTTCGCCAACGTGGGCGACGGCGCCGTCGGCAAGGCCTACGAGGTGCTCGAAGGCATGACCAACACGGCCGGCAAGTACATCATGCAGATCCTGAAGTACGATTCTTCACTGTTCCTGCGCATCCTGCCGTCCACGAACAACCTGAGCGCGCCCGGCGCCACGGATGTCCCCGGCAATTATCTCGCCTGTAGCTTCAACCGCTTCGTGCAGAAGACCTACGGGCTGTCGCTGATCGCCGACACCGAGCCCGCCAAGAAAATCCCGCACTTCGAGGAGGCGGCGAACGTCCTCGCTCTATGGCTGGGCTACTTCACCATGATCGAGCTGGCATCCGACACGCTGGATGACTGGGCCTACTTCACCGTACCGGCCGGGCCCAGCGACACGTGCGGACCGTTCTGAGGATAGAGGGCGTGATCATGTTCACTCGCAAGACCGTCACCCTCTCTGCCCTGGCGCGGACGGCGCGGTTCCTGGCGCTCGCGGGAGCCCTCGCCATCGTCCTCGCCGGCTCGCGCACGGACGCCGATACGTTCGGCATCGGCGCCGCCGACGGCAGCTTCGAAAGCGGGCTCGTGGGCGTCACCACCACGGGCGACGTCCATTCCGCGACCCATCTCGGCACCAACCTGCCGACCGACGGGTCGAAGGGCGCGCTGCTGACCACCACGCCGGATTCCGGCGCGACGGCGGGCGTCGGCGACCGTCAGCACGCTCAGGATCGAGAACTTCACGATCCCCAGCGGCACGACGAAGCTGAAGCTCGACTACGCCTTCGCCACGAACGAGCCGACGCCGAGCCTGACGAACGACCGGTTCTCGGTGAAGCTGGTGCTGGTCACGGCGGGCGGCGAGGAGTCGCTGCTCGCCGTCGACACGTTCGACACGTTCTACGACGCGCCCTGGAGCGGCTACGCGAAGCATACGGGCACGCGCAGCCTGACGGCCGACGTGGCGAGCCACGCCGGCACCGGCGAGACGGTGACGCTCGAAATGCGCGTCGAGGACGTGGGCGACGGGCGGCGCGATTCCGCGGTGTTCGTCGATGCGATTCGACTGCTCGGACCCGCGGATCCCATCGCGGTCGCGAATTTCGACTACCGCGAAGCCGCGGTGAACGAATCGATCCGGTTCGATGCCTCGGCGTCGGTGGTGTCCACCCCGACGGCCAGCTACCACTGGGATTTCGACAACGGCTTCGTCAGCGATTCGAAAATCGTCGATTTCGCTTACACGGCGGGCGGCATCTATTCCGGCACGCTCACCGTCACGGATGCCGACAACCATTCCTCGACGGACGCATTCACGGTTGCGGTCGGCGGGATCATCAACCGCCAGCCGCACATCGTGTCGACCGCCGTCATCACGGCCAAGGAAGGCGGCAACTACAAGTACCAGGTCGTGGCGACCGACCCGGAAATTCCCTACGGCGACACGCTGATCTATTCGCTGGACACGGCCCCCGACGGCATGGCGATCGACCCGGCGACCGGCCTGATCACCTGGACGCCGACCTCGTCCAGCCCCGAGAACAGCTCGGTCACCGTCCGCGTGACCGACAGCATGGGGCTGTTCGACACCCAGGACTACAACATCACCGTCGACACCTCGACCTTCATCATCGCTACCGGCGACGACGGCCGGGTGTGGTACGCGAAAAGCAACGGCGACGGGACCTGGGGAGCGCCGCGCTTCATCGCGTGGGCGCCGAACGACAGCTACATACGCGGCGTCACGATCGGCGATTTCGACAATGACGGGTTCCTCGATTTCATCATCCCCGCCTGGCCGAGCCGAACGGATTTTTATCTCTACAAGAACGACGGCAACGACAACTTCACCAATGTCGGGATTGTCGCCACCACCGGGTCCAGCCTCGGGCAGAGCGAGGCGATGGCGACCGGCGATTTCAACCATGACGGCAACCTGGATTTCGTCGCAACCTACGAAAGCGGCTACTACTCGATCGGGCTCGGCGACGGGCACGGCCATTTCACGCTGACCACCGTCAATTCGGGCATCGGCAACGGCCGCGGCATGGCCGCCGGCGACTTCAACAATGACGGTGCGCTCGATTTCATCCGTTCGACGACGTCGGGCGGTTATGCCGAGCTCTTCCTGAACGACGGCAACGGGAACTTCCCGACCTCCGGGCCGGTTGTGGCGTCGACGGGCGATCCCTACGGGTTGATGGCCGGCGATTTCGACGGCGACGGGAACGTCGACTTCGTCCAGAACAACGGCGGCAGCGGCGATCCCTACTTCTACCACGGCAACGGCGACGGCACGTTTGCCGGCGGCGTGTACGTGTCCGGCATGGACGTCAACAACTACAGCCGCTATGCCGCCTACGACTTCGACCGCGACGGGAATCTCGACGGCGCGAGCGCGAGCTACGGGAGCCAGGTGCTGCGCTTCCACCACGGGAACGGCGACGGCACGTTCGGCACCACGGTCACGATCGGTTCCACGCCGGGCAGCAACATCCTCGGCCTGGCCGGGCCGCCCACCCCGCGCCCGGCTCATGCGCCGGTGCCGAAGATCGTGCCCAACCCGGTGATGGTCGCCAAGGGTTCGACCGTCAATCTCGACGGCGCGTTCTCGACCGACGACGGCACGATCACGAGCTACGACTGGTCGTTCCTGGACGGCGGCACCGCGACGGGGCCGCAGGTCAGCCATTCCTTCCCCGGGACCGAGGGGGTGAGCTGGGCACGGCTCAAGGTGACGGACGATACGGCCCACGCGTCGCTCGACACGGCGCCGGTCTATCTGCTCGGCGATCCGCCGGTGGCCGACGCTGGCGGCCCCTACAACGTCGGCGAAGCCAACGCCGTCGCCGGGCTTTACACCGTGGCGCTCGACGGGACGGGCTCGCACGACGCGGAAGGTCCGATCAAGTACTACGCGTGGGATTCGGGCAACGGACTCAGCGAGGATTTCGAGGCGGCGCAGATCAATCCGCGCCGCTGGACGACCATCGGCAACGTCCAGCTCGGCATCGGCACGACCGGAAATGAAGCAGTCCTGAGCCGCACCTACGGGGCGTGGGACCAGGCCATCCTGAGCAAGAAGGTCTATCAGCGCCAGCACGGCCAATCCTTCACCGGGCGGGTGCGGATTTCCAACGCGCCGACGAGCAGCCATTACGTGATGTGGGGATTGAAGACCAACAACACGACGCTGGCCGAGAACCAATGGCTCTATGCCTTCTACTATTACAATGGCCAGTTGCGCATCTACGAGAAGGGCAGCAACCGCGCCACGGTGTTCAGCTATACCCAGCCGACGGAGCTTGAGTTCCGGATCGACGTGAAGACCCAGGGCGCGACCTATTACTATCGCCCGGTCGGCACCATCCCGTGGATCTTCGTCTGGGATTCCCCCCAGTTTACCGACAGCGACTACCTGTTGGGGGCCATGCTCTATGCCGGCACGGCCGGAATCGACAACCTGACCGCCTCGTCGGACAAGTCGACCGATCCGCAGCCGAGCTTCCAGTATGTCGAGGAAGGCACCTACAACGTCAGCCTGGCCGTCACCGACCAGGCTTTCCAGACGAACACCGACAACACGACCGTCACCGCGGCCAAAGGGGCGCCGCCCGTCGCCAATGCCGGCGGCCCCTATGTCCTCAACGAGCATAGTGCCTCGTGCAATTCCTGGACGGTCACGTTCGACGGGACGGGGTCGAGCGACGACAACGCCATCCTCAGCTACCAGTGGGACTTCGGCGACGGCTCGACAGGCATCGGCGCGACCCCCACCCATATTTATGCCGGGCCCGGGACCTATAACGTCTCGCTGACGGTCACCGACCAGTCGCTGCAGACCAGCATCGCGAACACCACCGTGACGACCACCGCGCAGGGCGTGCCGGTCGCGAATACGGGTGGCCCGTACATCGTGAGCGAGGCCCAGGCCAGCAACGGCCTGTACACCGTCAACGTCAGCGCGGCCGCCTCGACCGATGACGTCGGCATCTGCGATTACACGTGGAACTGGGGCGACGGCAGTCCCAACGGCGCGGGCGTGAACGCCACCCACCAGTACACCGCCAACGGCGCGCAGCAGGTGCGCACCCTCACTCTGACCGTCCGCGACAACGCGTACCAGTCCAACCAGGCGCAAACGACGGTCACGCTCAACGTCGAAGACCCGCCCGTCGCGAATTCGGGCGGCCCCTACACGGTCGACGAGGCGCAGGCGTTCCAGGGCCAGTGGACCGTGCCGTTCAACGCCTCCGCGTCGACCGACACCAACGGCATCTACAAGTACGACTGGACGTTCGGCGACGGCACGACGGGCACCGGTGCACTACCCGTCAAGAAATACAACGACGTGAGCCCGCCCGGGTCGCCCTATCCGGTGACGCTCAAGGTCACGGACAATGTCAACCAGACGAACACGGTGGGCACGACCGTGGCGGTGCTGGCAAACGACCCGCCCGTACCGGTGATCAATGCGCCCACCACGGCGGGCGAGAGCTATGCCGTCGGCGGAATCTGGCACGTGCCCTTTGACGCCACCGGCTCGACCGACGATTTCGGCATCTGGAAGTATGAGTGGGATTTCGGCGACGGCCAGACCGGGACGGGCGACCAGATCACCCACGACTACAGTGTGCCGGGCGATTACACCGTGACCTTGACCGTCACCGATCACGCCAAGCAGGCCGTCAGCGTCCAGCAAGTGCTGCATGTGATCAAGAACGACCCGCCGGTCGCGAACGCCGGCGGTCCGTACAACGTGACCGAAGCCGCGGCATCCAACGGCATCTGGCGCGCGCTGTTCAACGGCACCGGTTCGACCGACGACACCGGCATCTTCGACTACCAGTGGTGGGTGGGCCCGCTCGAGCTGAACGAGCCGTTTGATGGGACGACCATCGATTCCGTCACCTGGGCGACCGCCGGGGCGACGCAGAGCGACAACCTGTCGATCGTGGGCACCGGAAGCTGGGGCAACCGCTACGCCTTCACCAACGGCACCTTCGCCCGCCAAGCCGACAAGGTCTTCACCGCGCGCGTCTTGCCACAGACGACCGGCACGTATGCGATGATCGGCTGGAAGAACAACAGCACCAACTACTCCTATACGCAGCTGCCGCATGCGATCTATTTCGACAACGGCACGATCCAAATCTACGAGAACGGATCGAACCGTGGCAGTTTCGGCAGCTACGTCGGGGGCGTATCCTACGACGTGCGCATCATCCTGCTCGAGACGGGCGGGGCGCTGTACGAATACAAGAGGTCCGATTCCGCAAGCTGGATCAACCTCTATGCGACCTACAGCGATACTTCGACGGACTTCAAGGCCGGTATCGTGGTCAATGGGGGAACGTTAGTCATCGACGATGTCCGTGTCGGGACGATCCTCGAAGGGCCCACGGTGCACAAGCGCTTCATGGCGCCTGGCACCTACGACCTTACCTTGACCGTGCGCGACAATGCGCTCCAATCGTCGACGGACACGACCACGGTCGACGTCGGCAAGGGCGATCCGCCCGTCGCCAACGCGGGCGGCCCCTACACGATCGAGCAAGGGATGCTGCTTGCCCTCAACTCCACCGCATCGCACGACGATTACGGGATCGAGACCTACCACTGGGACTTCGGCGACGGCTCCACCGGCACGTCGGCCAACCCGCGGCATTTCTGGGACACGCCGGGCCAGTACACTGTCTCTCTGACCGTCACCGACAGGGTCGGCCAGTCCGACACGGCGACGACGACGGTCGACGTGATCACCGGGAATCCGCCCACCGCAAATGCCGGCGGCCCATACACCGCCGGCACGAATGGCGTGCCCGCGTTCCTCGACGGAGCCGCCTCGTTCGACGATTACGGGATCGCGAACTGGCTGTGGTACGTCGACACGGCTGACACCTCGGGAACGCCGACCCATGTCGGGCGCAAGGTGACGCACCTGTTCACCACGGCGGGCGCCCACACCGTGATGCTCAAGGTGGTCGACGGCGCCGGACAGACCAGCACGTCGCAGGCCACCGTGAACGTTTCGGCGACGCTGCCGCCCAAGGTGATCACCGTGCCATGGGTCGGCACCGACCCGGTGGTGCCGCACGAGACCTGGCCCGGCAAGCTGATCACCTTCAAGGGGATGGAGTACTCCAACAACGCCACCCAGTACCAATGGGACTTCGGTGACGGTACGCAGTCGTCCATCGTCGCGATCAACGCGAACAACCGGCGCACGCTCGAGGCGCGCCACGCCTACGACGCGAACATTCCGGTGGGCACGCCGTTCATCGCGACGCTGACGGTGTGGGACAATCTCGGGAACTCGTCGAGCGCGACCTACAACATCATCGTGAAGGGCGACTCGCTCAACACGGAGGTGAACGTCGCGATCGACGAAGGACTCTGGTTCCTCTATAAGAATCAGAGCCAAGCGAACAACAGCACGTTCGGAAGCTGGTACAATGCGGGCTACTACGCTGGCGTGACGGGTTCCTCCGTCAACGCCTTCATGATCAACAGCCACCAGCCCGAGGGTGATCCGTCGGTCGATCCCTATATCGACACCGTCCGGAACGGCCTCGATTTCATATTCAACAACCTGTTCACGCCGAACATCCAGAATGCGTCGCTCGGCAATGCCGACGTGAACGGCAACACCTATGGCGTGCGGGTGAATTCGGGCCGCGCGCAGTACGAAGGCGGGCCGGTGATCGACGCGCTGGTCGCGTCGAACACGCCGCTCCGCATGGTGAACACCTCGAACAACTCGTACCCGCTGATCAGGGGCAAGCGGTTCTGGGATATCGCCCAGGAGATGGTCGAGGATTACGGCTACTGCCAGCTCGCGAGCGGGGCCAATCGCGGCGGCTGGCGCTATAGCTGTGCGTCGGACCACGACACGTCTGCCGCGCAGTGGGCGGCGATCGGCATCATCCCGGCCGAGCGGCTGTGGGGCAACAAGCCGCCGACCTTCATCAAGTCGAACAACCTGAACGTCGTCAACAACGTCCACTACGACCTCAACGGCCAGGCGGGCTACACCAGTTCGACCTACTGCGCGTGGGGCTGCACGGCGGACACGCCTTCCAACATGGTCCAGATGAACATGGACGGGGTTACCGTCGATGACCGCCTGTTCATCAGCAGTTCGGGCTACATGCGCAATGCCCTGCCCGACCACTTCACCTATTCGACGCCGGCCAAGAACGATCAGCTCCACCAGAACTACTACGCCATGTTCGCCACCTCGAAGGCGATGCGGCTCGCCAATCCGGTGCGCCTCGACATCATGTGTCAGGCCTGCGGGGACGGTCAGGATGTCGACTGGTACGGCGATCCGAACGTCGGGCTTGCCCCGCATCTGATCGCGGAGCAGATCCTCGACCAAACGGGAGATCACGGTAGCTGGAAGCAACCTTCGGGCCTGTCGGGCAGCGGCGACTGGCAGCAGGATATGGTCAGTGCCTGGGCGGTGCTGATCCTGACGCGCGAGCTGTTCGAGGTGGCGCCGGTGGCCGATGCCGGCCCCGACCGGGTGTGGGCGGTCAACCTGCCGCTCACGTTCGACGGGTCGCATTCGTACCATCCCGATCCGTTCCGCACGATCGTGAAGTACGAGTGGGACTTCGACGGCGACGGCGTGTACAACTCGTCCAGCAGTTCGCCGACCGCGCAGCACACCTATACGTCGGCGCAGTCCGGTACGCTGCCCCATACCTTCGTCGCCACGTTGCGAGTGACCGACGACGCCGGCAAGACCGGCACCGACACGGCCACCATCATCATCGCCGTGCCGCCCCATCCGCCGATTGCCGATGCGGGCGGCCCGTACACCTGTACGGCGGGCCTTCCCTGCCACCTAGACGGGTCGGGATCGTTCGACATCGATCCCACCGACTTCATCACATCGTGGAGCTGGGAGCTCGGCGGCGGCGGCGTGCCCGACTTCGCCGAGGCCTCGGGCGAGACGGTGGACTACGTCTTCCCGACGCCGGGCGTCTTCAACATCGGCGTCAAGGTGTTCGACAACGCCGTGCTGAACGACGTCAACGGCAACGACCAGCAGGATCCGGAGGAACGGCTGTCCGACCAGAACTTCACCACTGCGACCGTGGTGCAGAACGAGCCGCCTGTGGCCAACCCGGGCGGACCGTACGTGGTGGACGAGGGCCAGCCCGTCATGCTCGACGGCACGGCATCGTCCGATCCGAACGGCGATCCCCTGACCTATAGCTGGGACCTCGACAGCAACGGCACGTTCGAAACGGCGGGCGCGCAGGTGACGCACACCTTCCCGGCGAACGGCAGCTACACCGTGACACTTCGGGTCACGGATACGCTGTTGAGCGACCAGGCGCCGGTCATGGTGATCGTCAACGACCTCTCGCCGACCGCGGCGTTCGCGCCGCCCTCGGGGACCGAGGGGACACCGGTGTCGTTCACGGACGCGTCCACCACGCCGGTCGATCCGATCGTGGCCTGGCATTGGGACTTCGGCGGGCAGGGCACCAGCGACGAGCAGAACTCGACCTTCGCCTTCGCCGACAACGGGACCTATCCGGTCATGCTGACGGTGACGGACAGCGACGGGTCGATGTCCTCGATCACCCACAACGTCACCATCGGCAACGCGATCCCGGTGGTCGACGCGGGGCAGAACCGGACCGTCACCGAAGGCGACACGGTGACCGTCGCGGCGACCTTCACCGACAAGGGCGTCAACGACGCGCCGTTCACGGCAACCATCGACTGGGGCGACGGCTCAGGGGCGACGAACGCCACGGTGGGCGGCACCGCCCAGGCGGGCACCGCTGGCGGAAGCCACGTCTATGCCGACAACGGAAACTACACGGTCACCGTCACCGTCACCGACAAGGACGGCGGGCACGGCAGCGACGTGCTCGGGGTGACGGTCGACAACGCCGATCCGGTGGTTGTGGCCGGCGGCGACCGGAATGTCTTCGTCGGCCAGAACGTGCCGGAAACGGCGACGTTCACCGATGCCGGCACGGCCGATACGCACATGGCGACCATCGACTGGGGCAATTCGTCGAGCGGTCCGGTCCCGGTCACCGAAACGAACGGTTCCGGCAGTGCCACGGGCAGCCACATTTATGCGGCGGCCGGCGACTTCCCGGTCACCGTGAAGGTGACCGATGACGATAGCGGCATGGGGACGGGAAGCTTCACGGTCCACGTGACGTTCCAGCCGGCCGGGCTTGCCGTCGAGGCAGGGCCGAACCAGACGATCGACGAAGGCCAGTCCGCGACGCTCGCCTCGTCCTTCAGCTTCACGAACGCCGACACGTTCACGGCGATGGTCGACTGGGGCGATGGGACCGTCGAGCCGGCGACCATCGCGGGGACCGCGATCCAGGGGAGCCACGTCTACCCGGATAACGGCAGCTTCACCGTGACGGTCTCGGTCCATGCGGACAACTCGGGCGAGGATGCGAACGACAGCCTGACCGTGACGGTCAACAACAAGCCGCCCGTGGTCGACGCGGGCGCCGACCGGACGGTCACCGCCGGCGATACCGTGAACCTCAATGCGACGTTCAGCGACGTGGGCGTCAACGACGCACCGTTCGCCGCCACCATCGACTGGGGCGACGGCAGCGCCGTCGAAAACGCCACGGTCGGCGGCACCGCGTCCGCGGGCACGGCAGGCGGCAGTCATGCCTATGCCGCGGCTGGGGTCTACACCGTCACCGTCACCGTCAATGACAAGGACGGCGGAAGCGCGTTCGATACGCTTCAGGTGACTGTGAACCCGGCCCAGGCGGCGGAGCAGACGATCTTCGACCTGGTTGCCCACGCCAAGCCGAGCAAGATCGACCTCGTGTGGACCCCGGTTCAGGGCGCGACCGGCTACAACATCTACCGGTCGACAAGCCACGGCGGGCCGTACCAGCTCATCTCCGCAGGGTATCAGTGCAGCTACTGCGCGTTCACCGACGCGTCGCTCGCGAACGGCACGACCTACTACTATGTCGTGACGTCGATCGGCGGGGGTGCGGAGTCGCTCTACTCCAACGAGGCGAGCGGCACGCCCCAGGACATCGTGATCCGTGGGCGGCGCTGAACGGCATTGCCTGAAGGCTGAAGCCCCTCTTTCAATTCCTCGAAGGAGGGGCGGCCGGCGCTTTAACGAGCCGCCGCGGTATCCAGTCCGGTCGCCGGCCGAAATCTCTTACACGGGAAGAAGCGGCAAGACCGCGTCCGTCAGTGCAGCACGTACTGAACGGGAACGATCATTTCGATCCGGTCGCGGCCCGCCTCCGCGGGCGGCGGCGGCACGGATTTCGCGCGCGCGATCATCGCCAGCGTTTCCCGGTCGAGCTCGACAGAACCCGACGAGCGCTCGATGCCGTATTCCAGCACCTCGCCGCTGGGCCCAATGACGAAGCGCAGAACTGCAACGCCCTGCTGGTGCGACTCCTGCGCCGTCGCTGGATAGCTCTTGAACCTGCCGAGCCATTGGAGCACCCGATTTTGCCACGCCGGGACCGCGTCGGCGCGGGCGGGCGTTCCCGCTGCCGGTGCGGCGCTTGCGCGCGGAACTTCGGGGCTCGGCGAGGCCGCCGCGCTTTGCACCGGCGACGGATCGGTCTGTCGGTCCGACGGACCCGGAACGAACACGGCTTGCACGGGCTCCGTCGCCGGCGCGGCGAACGGCGAGGGGCGTGGCGGCGGCGGCGGGCTACGCTTGGGCGCGGGCTTCACGACCGGCTTGGTCGGCGGGATTGGTGCGCTCGCGAGGCGAGCCTCGTGCGCCGGCGCCGTGGTAACCGGAGCCGCTGCGGGCCGCGCTTGTCGCGCCGAGACCGTGACGAATTCGACCGCGATGGATCGGGGGAGCGCCGGGGAAGGCGGCGTCGCGCCCGGCCAGGTCAGTGCAGCCGCGACGACGACGGCGGCGTGCAAGCCCGCCGCCGACCCGACCGCCACGAACCTTGGCCGCCCGCTATGACGGAGGGCCGGCCGCGCTTCCTCTGGCGTGATGGCCACCATCGCCCGTTTCCGCGGACGCGGAGTGGAGCCGCGTCCGCGTCTTTCGGTTCATCTTTGCAAGACCACGCTAGAATTCCCAGCTCGTATTGAAGGTGATCTCCGCATCCGGCGAGTTGTGGCCGACCCCGAGCAGCGGCGCGAGATTTATCGTCCACTTCGGCAGGGGTCGCCACTGGATGCTCGGCCCGATCAGGTAGACGTCGGTCAAGTGTCCGCGCCGGTCGCGCTGATCTGTGAACAGAGCCTTTCCTTCGACGCCGAGAGAGAATTTCTCGTCGACGACCGTGTAGCTCAGGCCGCCGGCGATCTGGTACTCGTATTCCTCCTCGCCGCTGAGTTCGCCCTCCCAATTCAGGTTCACGCCCCAATGCCAGCGCGGCGCCAATTGGTCGCCGAGCAGCAGCCGGGTCTCCAGCTTGTCGGGCTGCGCTTGCAATGGGGCGTATTCGAAGTAGAGCGTCGGGTTGCCCCAGATTTTCCCCCAATCGGCGAACGCCCAACGCATCTCGATCTGTGCGCCGTTGAGATATTCCTGTCCGAGCACCTGATCGGAGCGGTAGTAAAGATCGAGTTGGAAGCGGTAGGGCAGCCCGACCTCGACCTCGTAGAGGTTGCGGATTTCCTTCGTGCCGTCCTTGTTGAAGGTCGGCCGGCTCCAGAACTCGGTCTCGATCGCGTTCTCGGGAATAACGTATACGCGCGTGCCCGGAAAGCGGCGCGTCGCCGTCCATCGCGGCTGGTTGTAGGTGCCGACCGGCCGTTCCTCCCGCAGTGTCGATGTCCCTTCGACCATCAGCGGAGCCGTTTCCATACGCGTCGTCGAGCCTGCCGACGACTGGGCGTGAACGGTCGGCGCGAGAGACACAGACACCACTATTGCCAGGGCCCAGGGGCCCCGGTTGGTTCGCATGCGGATCATTGATTCCCCCCGCCACGCACGGTGGCCTTGTCGATATGGCTTGGCGGGTTCGCTGCCGGAGCCTGCCACTGAATTCTTTAGCAAGATTCGTGCCAATTTGTCATTTGTCTTGTAAATCAATGACGTAACCTTGTCGAACGAGATGGTTCCAAGCGAAAATGTAAAAAATTCCGACACTGCGCCCGGGCGATTATTGCGTGGGGTATCCGGGCCCTATGCTTGTACGGCGCTGAACCCGATGGTAATATTTTCTGCAGTGTTGTCGCGGGAAGCTCGGGCCATCCGGGGTGGATGAAGCGGGGCGGTGGCCCGGTGAGGCGTAGGAAGGTCATGGACGGCATATCCCGGCCCGCGGCGGCGGCCGATATCGTAACGTCCGACGCAATTCGGCCGAACCGCGAGCCCGAGGTCGTCCACCAACACATCCCTAAATCCTGCGTCACCGCGCATGCCAACCGGCTCCGGTTCGCTGCGCCATCCTTCGTGCCCCGCTCAAGAGGCGGCGTAGCGGAACTGTGCGCATCGCCGGTTGTGCGGGAGTGATGGCGCTGGAGTGGTGATCGGATGCTGAGCCGCGAAGACAACGAACTCCTGACCCGGACCGGCCCGGACACCCCGATGGGCAGGCTGATGCGCCGGCACTGGTTCCCGTTCATGGTCGCGAAAGAGCTGCCGGCGGGGGGCCCGCCGAAACGCGTGGCACTCCTCGGCGAACGGCTGGTGGCATTTCGCAAACGGGCCGGCGAGGTAGGACTTATCGAAGAGTTTTGTCCGCATCGCGGCGTGAGCCTTTATTACGGCCGGAACGAGGACGCCGGGCTTCGTTGCGCCTATCACGGATGGCAATTCGATACGCAAGGGCGGTGCGTCGACATGCCGTCGGAGCCGCGCTCCAGCCAGTTCAAGGACAAGGTCCGCGCGACCGCGTACCCGTGCGTCGAGCGTAAGGGACTCCTCTGGACCTGTATGGGGCCCGACCCGGCGCGGTCGGAACCGCCACGTCTGGCATGGACGGACCTTCCCGACGACCATCTCTGGAGCTCGCGCTGGCTGCAGGAGTGCAACTACGCGCAAGCGATCGAGGGCGAGATCGACGAATCTCATGTCAGCTTCCTGCACAGCCGGACCGACGCTTTATCGGACAACAAGTTTGCGTTGACGGGCGCCTTTCTGCAGCAGGACACCGCGCCGGCGTACGTCGTACACGAAACCGACTACGGTCTCGCCTGCGGCTCGCGTCGCCAGGTCGAACACGGCAAGTATCTTTGGCGGATCAACTTGTTCCTTCTCCCTTTCTTCAGCCTGATCTGCCCGAGCGACGACCCCAATCTGTACATCTCGCGGGCCTGGATTCCCGCAGACGATGAGCACACCTGGATAATCTGCACGTCATGGCGCACGGATCGCGCCGCCAGCCCGCAGGAAATTGCGATGTGGGAGAACGGTGAGGTGCAGCACCGCAAGGTGATTCCTGGGACGAACACGCCACTGGAACGCGCGGACAACGAATATCTGATCGATCGCCACGCGCAGGTGACCACCAGCTTCTCGGGCATCCACGGTATCCGCGCCCAGGATGCGATGGCGACAGAGAGCCCGGGCCCGATCGTCAATCGCACACGCGAACATCTCGGCAGCAGCGACCGCGCGGTCATCGCGTTCCGGCGACAGATGCTCACGGCAGCGCGCGACTTGGACGCGGGGATTGTTCCTCGCACTGCGACCGATAGCTCTGTCTATCGCGCTTGGCCGTGTCAGACGCTGCGCGATGACGATACCGACTATTTCGAGGTCCCGGAAATTCGCCAGGTCGTAACTGTTCCAGGATAATCCGGACTCTGCCGGGCGTTCGCGACCTGCGGAGACTCGAGCAAGCGACATAGGACAGGGCGAAGATGAAGCCGGAGTATCAGCGTCGTCCTACGGAACCAACGCAATGACCTTGCGCAACCATCGATCTGCCGAGTTCAACGCAGCGACGCGGGGATCCCGATGACGCCGGGCGTCGCTCTGCGCCTCGGCCGCGTCTCGAATCTGCCCACCGTGTGGAGCAATGTTCTGGCCGGTATCGTGCTGGCCGGCGGCGCGGCAAGCGCCGCGAAGATGACGAACTTGGTGGTCGCGCTGTCGCTGTTCTACGTCGCCGGCATGTTCCTCAACGATGCATTCGACTGCAAATACGACGCCAAAACGCGGCCGACGAAACCCATCCCGGCCGGCGAGGTGACGGTGCAGGCCGTGTTCGCCTCGGGCTTCGCCCTGATGGGTGCCGGATTCGTGGCGCTCGTCTGGGCGGGCACGACCGAAGCCGCCATCGGCTGGCGCGCGGTGATCGCGGGCGTCGTGCTCGGCGGGCTGATCGTCTATTACGACTGGAACCACAAGGAGAACACTTGGGGTCCCGTCGTGATGGGGCTGTGCCGGGTGATGGTGTACGTCGCGGCGGGAACGGCCGTGTCTCTGGTGCTGCCGCTGCGCCTCTGGCTCGGCTCGCTCGCCATGCTGTGCTACCTGATCGGCCTCACCTATGCGTCGAAGCAGGAAGGGTTCGGGCGCGTCACGAATCTCTGGCCGCTCGCCATGCTCGCCGTGCCGTTCGTCGTCGCGGGACCGGCGGCGGCCGAGGGCGGCGCGACCGCGATCCTGTTCGGCCTGTTGCTCGCCGTCTGCGCGGTTTCGGTCTGGATGCTCACGGCGCGGGGCGGGCCGATGGTCGGGCGGGCCATCGCGCTGCTGATCGCGGGCATCTCGCTGCTCGACGCCATGCTGATCGCGGGTGCCGGCGCGCCCGGCCTCGCCTGGGTCGCGGCGCTGGGCTTTCCCTTGGCCCTGGCGGGACAGCGCTGGGTGTCCGGCACCTGACGCTCAGTCGCCGAACACGTGGTCGAGGATCAGGTCGCGCACCGCCGCCGCGGCGACCGGCCCCTCGGGCACCAGCCGCCGCTCGGACGAGATCAGGATGGGCCCGTCCTCCGCCCGGTCGGTCGGGCGGCCGTGCGATCCCTTGACCAGCCCGACATCGAGCGGGATCACGTCGAGCAAGGTGCGGAAGCCGAGCGCGCGCTTGGCGAGCCGGGTCCCGACCGAAAGCTTCGGCCAGCGCAAAGCGGGATCGAGGAACAGCTCGACCGGGTCGAACCCCGGCTTGCGGTGGATGTCGACCGTCCGCGCATAGTCGGGCGCGCGCGCGTCGTCGAGCCAGAACGGATAGGCGAACCAGCGGTTGGCGCGCGCGACCGCGACCAGTTCCCCGGAGCGGGGATGGTCGAGCCCGGCGGCGCGCTTGGCGTCGGCATCCAGCACGCGCTCCACCCCGTCGAGCCCCTCGACCAGTGCCTTGACCTCCGCCACGCGTTCCGGCCGCCGCACATAAATGTGCGCGACCTGGTGGTCGCAGACGGCAAAGGCCTCCGATGCGCCGGGATCGAGCTGGTCGCGGCCGAGCTCGTCGCGCACCGCGACCAGTCCGGCCCGGCGCAGCGCCCGGTTGGGCAGGATCGCTGCGCTCACCGCGGTGATCCCGTATTCGGAGACCACGAGGACCCGGACGCCGTCGCGCACGGCCTGGTCGATCAGCGCGCCGCAGAGCGTGTCGAGCTGGGCGGCCGCATCCGCGACCGCGGGGTGCGATGGGCCGTATTTCTGCAGCCCGTAATCGAGATGCGGGAGATAAACGAGGGTGAGGCTCGGCCGGCGCGTCTCCATCACGTGCCGCGCGCAATCGGCGATCCACCGGCTCGACACGATATCCGAGCCGGGCCCCCAGAACCGGAACAGGGGGAATTGGCCCAGCTTTGCGTTCAGCTCGTCGCGGAGCTCGCCGGGCTGGGTGTGCACGTCGGGAATCTTGCGCCCGTCCGCAGGGTACATCGGTCGCGGCGTCACCGCCCAGTCGACCGACGCGTACATGTTGTACCACCAGAACAGCTTGGCGCAGGTGAAGGACGGGTCGCGCCGGCGCGCCGTCTCCCAGACCTTCTCGCCCGCGACCAGCGCGTTGGACTGACGCCAGAACCAGATCTCCGCCAGGTCGCGGAAATACCATCCGTTGGCGACGATGCCATGCCCGGCGGGCGGAAGGCCGGTCAGCATGGTCGCCTGGACGGTCGTGGTGACCGCGGGCAGCACGGTCGTGAGGGGGCGCTGCGCTCCCGACGCCGCCAGCTGCCGCAGGTTCGGCGTGCGCTCTCCCACCAGCCCGGGCGTCAGCCCGACCGCGTCGATGACCAGCGTGCGGTGCATGCGCAACTCTAGGGTGCGCGCGGTCGGGGCGCAACGCGGCCGGATGGCTGTCGAACGCACATGTCGGAAATTTTTACAGCAATTTTCTGGATGACGGTCAAAAAGTGTCGGAAATCTTTACACATCGGATACCTCGCAGTGAAAAATATACTCTAACACTTTGTTTTTTTTATAAATTCTAAGAATGGCACGAAATCTTGCATAAAACCGGGTGGAGGCAACCGCACAACGCGGACTCCATGCACGGAAGTGCGTGAAAAGGGGTGGTTACATGGTCAGAAGTTCGGTGCGTCCCCGCACAATGCGGGTTCGTCGCGGTGCGACGTTCGGGATGGCGGCGCTCGCCGCAGCCATCGGTTTGGTCAGTTGGGCGGCGTCGGGCCATGCGGCCGACATTTCCCTCTACGGCTACGGCTTCCATGTCGATGGTGCGAACGGCGGAAACCAGGCCGGACCGGCGCCGGTCTGTGGCGTGTCCACGCCGGGCACCACGACGGGCCTTGCCGGCAGCATCCCGGCCGGGGTCAATCTGTCGGGCTTCGATTCGTCACAGGGGCTCGGCGTGGCACGGGTCACGGTCTTCGGCGACGGGGCGCACAGTGTCGGCATCTTCACCGACCACGAGATCGACGAGTGCGACAACAGCAACTTAAACGAAATCGGCTCCGCTCATGGAACCCCCACGGACGATCCCGGACCTCCGGCCACTCTGGCCGCCGCAACCGAGTCGTGGGAGATAGACGACCCAGGCTACGGCCTGATCCAGAGCGATCTCGCGTCACTCGACGTGGGCCCGATATTCGACACGGATTATACGAACGGCGACCCGACCGACATTTCCCTGGCGATGGGCTGGAACGTCGTGCTCGACCCCGGGTTCTTTCTGCGGGTCGACTTCCACCTACAGACGACCGCCCCGGTCGGCACGTTCTACCTGCAGCAGTACGACCCCGCTTCCCACGCCAGCATCTATTTGTGGAGCGACTATCAGGTGCTGCCGGTCACCGAGCCGGCCACGCTGACGCTGTTCGCGGTCGGCGCGATGGGGCTCTACGCGGCGCGGCGGCGCAAGACGAGGGCGTCCCTCCGCTAGCATTTTCACTGGATCGAGACGACGGAGTGAGGCGGCGGTGCAGGGCGCGCTAGGCTGCTTTCCACCGTCTTGCTATAGTTCCAGCATGAGGCGGGGGCAGATTTCCGAGGCGGAAACGGAACAGCGGGCGAGCTTGCCGGAGCCGGTCGCCCGCAAGCTCGACCTTATGTTCGACGGTATTCGCTATTCGGACTCGCTCGGCCGCGCCGCCGAGCATGCCTTCCCCAACTGGTACCCCTATCGCTTTGCGCCGGGCGAGCCCGACCCGACCGGACGGGGGCAGGCCCGCATCCCCTACCTGATCGTCCTTCCCGACGACACGACCGCGCGCATCAAGGGCAACCACGCCTCGCCATGGCACGTCGCGGGCGACGGCAAGTCGGGCTATCGGCTCTGCCACGACGGCCGCGACGACACCGACGCGATCGCCTTCGCGGCCCTGCCGCGATGGATGAGCCGCGCCACCAGCGACGGCGTGCCGATGGTCGCGACGGGGCTCAGCCTTCACCGCGACATGGCGGTGGTGAACATTGCCCCCGGCTGCCAGTATTTCGCCAAGGATCCGGCGGACGGCCGCTCGCTCCGCTGCACGTTCTGCACCTATGGCGCGCCGGATGCGCGCATGGAGGCGCTGGGCCAGGACCTCGCCCGGACCGAGCTACCCGAGACGGCCTATCGCCGCTTGCAGGAGACGCTGGTCGCCGCGCTCGAGGAAGGCGCAATCCGCCACATCTACCTCGTCGGCGGCTCGATGACCGACTGGCACCAGGAGGGCCGGCGTTTCATCGAACTGGCCGGTCGGGTGCAGGAGGTGGTGCGGGGGCGCGTGCCCGTCGCTTGCGGTTCGGGCGCCTTGCCTGACGACGCGCTGGTCCGCCTGCATCGCGAAGGCACGGTCGACAATATCTGCTTCAACCTTGAGGTCTGGTCGAAGAAGCTGTTCGCCGCCGTCTGCCCGGGCAAGGAGCGTTATGTCGGGTACGAGCGCTGGATCGCGGCGCTCGAGACGGCGGTCGGGCTGTGGGGGCGCGGCCACGTCTATTCCGCCATGGTCGCCGGGATCGAGCTTGCCGCGGAACACGCCATGCCGTGGCGCGCGGCGGCCGACCTTGCCGTCGCCGGCGCCGACGACCTGTGCCGCCGCGGCATCCTTCCGATCTATTCCCTCTACTGGCCGTTCGGTGGCCGCGACCACCCGGACGGAATGGCCGACCTGAAGGCCTATTTCACGCGGCTCGCGGTCGGATATGGCGCGGCGCGGCGGCGCCACGGGCTCGCCATCGACGACGGCTTCATGTGCCACCGCTGCGCCTACATGCAGGTCGAGTGCGACATGGATCGCGCGACGGGAGGCCCATGAGCGCCGGCCGCGATGCGCCGCCGCCGAGCCCGGCGCCGGTGATGGCGCTCGCCACCGGCTACTGGGCGTCGCAGGCGTTCCTGACGGCGAACCGCGTCGGGCTCTTCCGCACGCTGGCCGAGGGCGCGCGCGACGCGGCCGCACTCGCTCGCACGCTCGGCACCGACCCGCACCGCACGCGCCTGCTGCTCGATGCCTGCACGGCGCTCGGGCTTGTCGAGCGAACCGGCGACGGCGCGTACCGCAACGCGCCCGTGGCGCGCGCCTATCTGGTGCCGGGAAAGCCCGGCTATCTCGGCGACGCCGTGAGTTATGGCGAGGCGATGTACGCCCCCTGGGGAGAGCTCGAACGGAGCCTGCGCGACGGCACGCCGGTGGTGCCGGCCGAGTATTATCTCGGCGGCGACGTGGAGCGCACGCGCCGCTTCGTCCGCAGCATGCACGACCGCGCCATCGGCATTGGGCAGGCGCTGGTGCACATGGTGGACCTCGCCGGCCGGTCGCGCCTCCTCGACATCGCGGGCGGCGGCGGCACCTACGCCGTGCTGTTCTGCCGCCGCTTTCCGGGGCTCCGCGCCATCGTGCTGGAGCTGCCGGAAGTGGCGCAGATCGCCCGCGAGATCGTGGCCGAGATGGGCGCGGCCGATCGCGTCGAGACGCTGGCCGGCGACTACGGGAGCACGCCGTTCCCGGACGGCTGCGACGTCGTCCTCATGTCGGGCATGTTCCACCGCGAGACCGAGGCGACCTGCCGCAAGCTGATCGGCCGCGCCCGCGACGCGCTGCCACCCGGCGGGCTCCTGATCGTCAGCGATGTGTTCGCCTCGGCGGAAGGGGATTCGACCTTCGCCGCCTTGTTCGGGCTAAACATGGCGCTGAGCGCGCCGAACGGCGGCGTTCACGGCGATGCCGATGTGGCCCGCTGGATGGCCGACGGCGGGTTCGCGGAGATCGCGGTGCGGCCCTTCCCGCCACCGTTGCCGCACCGCGTCGTGACCGGCGCTCGGCGCTAGCGAGGGGAGGGGCCATGGGCCGCCTCGTCATCCTTGTCCTGCTTTCCGCGGCTGCCGCCGCGCCCACCTGGGGCCAAGCGCCGCCAGACCGGAGGCCGCCGCTGGTGGCGCCGGAGAACCGGATGCCGCCCCCGCCGGCCATTCGCGACCTGGGCGGCGACCGCTACGCCATCGGCAAGATCGTCGTCGACCGCAGCGCGCGCGCGTTCTCCGCGCCCGGGCGCATCCTCAACATCCGGCCGGACGCGCCGCTGGAGTTCATCGTGGCGTCCAATCCCGCGGCCAAGAGCTACGAGAGCCTTGTCGAGCTCGACGTGAACGCGTTCGAGTTCAACATCGCCTGCATCCTGATCGGGCTGACGCGCCATCCGGACCAGCAGCCGAAAGCGCATTTCGACAGTCACCCGGTCGAGGGCGACCCGGTGGATGTGACCGTCGAATGGACGCTGAACGGGAAGACGTACAGCGAGCCGGCCGCGCACCTGATCCGGCAGGAAAGCGGCGTGCGGCCCGTCGACGAGTGGGTGTACACGGGCTCGCGTTTCAACATCAAGGGCGCGTACCAGGCCTACGTTTCCGGCACGCTGATCGGCTTCGTGCACGACGAGGACAGCATCGTCCAGCACCACACCGGGCTCGGGCTCGGCGACTACGGGGCCGTCACCCTCGACCCGTCGGTCGTGCCGCCGCCCGGGACGCCGATCCGTCTTACGGTGCATAAGCGGCCGCCGGAGCAGAGGCCGTGACCTGGCTCGTCGCTGCCACGATGGCCGTTCTTGCGGGAGCGTTCGGCGTGTTCGCGGGACGCCTCGCCTATGCGGGACCGCTCGATGCCGGCGCGGCACGAATTGCCTGCACGCTGGCGGTGATACTCGCGGCCGCGCTGATGGCGCCCGTCCGCCGTCGGACGGGGTGGCATCCGGTCGCCGGGCCGATCGCCTGGGCCACGGGCTGGGGCCTTCTGTCCGGGCTCGCAAGCCTCTGCTTTCCGGGACCGCCGGGCGCGGCGTCCATCGCTGCGCTCGCGGTCGCCGCCGCCGCCATCGTCTTCTTTCTCGAGCGGGCGCATCGCGCGCTGGCCGGTTGGCGCGGCGGCGAGACGGGCGCGACGGCCGCGCTTCTCGCCCTGGCCGTGCCCGCGACGGCGGCGCCGCTTTGGCTCGGGCCGTTCAGCGTGCGCCCCGAGGCGGGAGAGGCCGTCGCTTCGGTCGCTCTATGGGCGAGCCCGATCGGCTATTTCGCGGCCGCGACCGGTGTCGACGTGCTGCGCAGCACCTTTCTGTACGCCCAGTCGCCGCTCGGCAGCGTGCCTTACGCCTATCCGGACCCGGTCCTGTACGGTGCCATCGCGTTGACGCTCGGCGCCGCCCTTTGGTGCGTGCCCGGCAAGAGCTCGAGCCAGGAGAACTGACATGCCGAACTTGCGTGCGATGGCTATGGGCGCCCTGTTGGCGGCGTCCGTCACGATGGCGGCGACACCCGCCGCGCGGGCTGCCGAGAGCGCGCTCGATCCCGGGCTGCGCGACAAGGCAGAGGACGCCGTCAACAACGGTCTCCGCTTCCTCCGCAACACGCAGAAGCCGGACGGCTCGTGGCGCGGGTCGGTGGGCATCACGGCGCTCGCGCTGCGAGCCTTCCTCGAGAGCTATCGCGGCTACAACGAATCCGATGGCGCTTTCATCGCCCGCCCCATCGCGTTCATCCTGAGCAAGGTGCAAAAGAATGGCGCGATCAGCGAAGGCATCGTCAACACGTCCTACAACACCGCGACCGCGATGTTTGCCCTGGCCGCCACGCACAACCCGAAATACAAGGCGGTTCTCTCCGGGGCGCAGGGATTCCTGAAGACGCTGCAGATCGACGAGGGCGAGGGATACGACCCCAGCCACCGCTATTTCGGCGGCATCGGCTATGGCGATAAGGAGCGGCCCGACCTCTCCAACATGTACCTTGCGCTGGAAGGCATGCACGCCAGCGCGCTCGACCCGAAGGACCCGGTGTGGGCGCGCGCGGTCACCTTCATCTCGCGCTGCCAGAACCGCAGCGAAAGCAACGACCAGGCCTGGGCGTCGAACGACGGCGGCTTCACCTACATGCCGGGCGGCAGCGCCTGGACGAAGGGGACCGAGTCCTACGGCAGCATGACGGGGGCCGGGCTGATCGGCCTGATCTTCGCCGGCATCGACAAGTCGGATCCGCGCATCCAGGCGGCGTGGAAGTGGATCGCGGAGAACTACACGGTCGACGAGAACCCGGGCGTCTCCGGCCGGCGCACGATCTTCTATTACTACGAGGTCCTGTCGAAGGTGATGTATGCGATGGGCCAGGCGACGATCAAGGACGGGTCAGGCCAGGAGCATAACTGGCGCAACGACCTGGTCGCGAAGCTGGTGAGCTTGCAGGACAAGGATGGCTCCTGGGTCAACCATTGGTCTGGCGCCGAGTGGGAGGGGATCAAGGAGCTGATCACTGCGCGCAGCGTGATCGCCCTCAACCTTGCGATGCGCGAATAGCGCGAGGGCCGATCGGGGTGGATGGTCGGCGCCTGTCGCGGCTTTCGGCCGTCGCGGCGATCCTGGCGACGTGGAGCGCGGCGCTGCCTGCCGCGGCGGCAAAGCTCGCGCTCTCCATCGAGCTCGCCGCGGCCTGGAACGGCCACGTTTCGCCCGGCCACATCGGCGAGGCGGTCATTCGCATCGCGTCTGCCGCGCCTGGAGAGGTACGCGTGGCCGTGCGGGGCGCGCGGCCGGCCATCGAGGCCACGGTCCGCGTGGCCCCCGGGGTGGTGGCGACTGCGGTTCTTCCGGTTACCGTCAAGGCTGGCACGCCGGTGACGGTCCTGGCGACGCGCGACGACGGTGCGACCTCCATCGCCACCGCGCAGCTTTTCGTCGCCCAGGGACGCGAGCAACCGGTCGCGGTCGTGAGCGACCGCGATGCGCCGCTGCCGTCCTATGCCGCCGGGCCGGGACGGCTTGTCGTCGGGCCGGGCGCATTGCCGCGGACAGCGGCCGGCTACGACGCCATCGCGGCCGTGGCAATGCCGGGCCGCACGCTTCCGCGTCTCGATGCCCCGCAGCGCGCGGCGCTGCGCGACGCGCTCGCCGCGTGCCGCCGCATACTGGTCGTCGGGCTGCCGGCCGCGGCGGCGGCGGCCCTCAGGGCGCGCGCCGGTTGCGACGGTGCGTATGTGGCGATGCCTGCGACCGCCGAGGACGCAGCGGCGGCGCTCGCGCGACTTCTGGAGCGGCCCCCGCCGGATGTGGTGGCGCCGCGCGACTCTTCGGGCGCGCCCATCCCCGCGGACGCCATACTAGCTCTTCTGGCCGGCTACGTAGTGGTGGTGCTCGGTGCGGCTGTGGCGACACGACGGGCCTGGGTCTTCGTCGCTGCGTCCGTCGCCGCGTCGGTCGCCGCAGCGGTCCTGTGGGTCGACCGCCCGCCGCGGATCGAGCTTGCAATCGATGTCCTGCCATCGGCCGGCGCGGCACCCGCCTTGTACCGAATTCGCGCCTTTGTCGACGGCATTGGCCGCGGCCCGGCCCGGCTCGCGATTCCCGCCGCGTCGTTCGACGACAGCTTGCCCGAACGCGCGACGCTCACCCGCGACGCTTCGCCCTGGAGCACGCTGGTCCTCCCGACCGGCCTCGGCGTCAGCGATGTTCTCGCCTGGCAGGGGGCCGCGATGCTGCCGGTCGGGCTCCGCCTGGTGCCCGATGGCGAAGGGTTCGCGGTCGCCAACGCCGCGGCAACCCCGGCGCCGGCCGGCTGGCTCGTCACCGGCCGGTCCGCCCGGCGCGTGCCGCCGATCGCCGCCGGTGCACGCTGGCATCCACCCGCGGATGGCGCAGCCCAACCGGTTCCCGCCGAGATCGCGGCGCATTTCTCGCCAGCGAATAGGCCCGCCCTTGTCGTACCCGTGACACAAGCGACGGCCGAGGCCTTCCTGCGCGGCGGAACGGTGACGGGCTGGCTGCGCCTTGCGCCGCCTTTGGCGGCGGGGATGCGCCCGTGACCGGCGTCCGCGCCGCCGCCGCGGCCGCGCTCGCGGCGATGGTCCCGACCGCAGTCTGGACGGTCGCGGCCGTCTCTCCCGCCGGTTCCGAACGCTATCTCGCGACCGTGCGCACCGGCCTCGACGGCCTGTGGACCGCGCTCGCGGTGATGGCGACGATTCTGGGCCCGGCGATGGCGGCGACCGGGGCGCGGCGGACATCGGTCGAAGCCTGGCTCGTGCTGATCGTCCTTCCCGTTCCGTGGCTCGTCCTGGCCTGGCTGACGGGCGCCGTCGCGCCAGCCGCTCTCGCCCGCGGGATGGGGCTGATGGCGGCGTGGGCCGCGCTGGCAATGGTGACGGTGCGGGCGACGGCGCGCGCGGGGGGCGCCGGGGGGGTGGCGACGGCGGGCCTGCAGCTGGGGATGCTGGCCCTCGTGGCGGGGGCATGGCAGACTTGGATCGATTGGATCGGTCCGTGAACGCTGGCCTGCCACCCTCCGTCGAAGCGCTGTTTCGCGTCCTGAGCTGGCGCATGTGGCGCGAGTCGGCGGCGACCTGCGCAAGCATCGGCGTGTGGGGCGCGGCGCTGATCCTGGCCGCCTCCGGCCTCCTCAACCTGACGCTCCGCGCCCAGGACGTGGCGACCGCGGGGGCGCTGGCGCTCGCAGCCCTCGGGGTCGCGCTGGCGATGGGGGCGGCCCAGCGCCGCCCGGACCTCGCGTGCGCCGCGCGGGAAGCCGACCGACGGCTGGGCACGCCGGCACTCTTCGCCTCGGCCTGGGAGGTTGCGGCCCTGCCTCCGGATCGGCGGCCCGGCGCGGCGCCCCTGGTGCTGGCGCAGGCCGCCCGCCTCGCCGTCTCGCGCGGCGTCGAGCTCCGCCGGAGACGGCGGCAGGCCGGATGGCGGGCGGCCCTGCCGTACGGAATCGCCGCGATCGCCCTCCTGCCGCTCCTGATGCCCGGCGCGTACGCGCCCCGCGCGACCGCCGGCCGATCGGCCGCAATGCCGGCAACGCCTGCGGACGCGCTCGACGACGTGCTCGCAGCCGTCGACCGGGCCGTCGTGCGCGGAGAGCCCTTTTTGAGCCGTCCTGACCGCTCCGAGGGCACCGCGCTCCGGTCCGCTCCCGCGGCCGCGGGGCGCGGCGCGCCGGCCATCGCCGCGCGGCCATCGGATGCGCGCCCGGCACAGGCCGCGCCGCGTCCACCGATGCCGGAGTCCGCTTTGGCCGCGCGCGGCGGCACTGGCGCCGGCAATGCGCCCGGAACGCGCAGGCTCGCGCCCCAGGAACAAGCTGCGGCGCCGGCGGGCGCCACGCATCGCGTGCCGCTTACCCGGCACAATGGCGGTGCGGGCGAGGGCGGGGTAGCGCTGGCACCGGTGGCGATGTTGCCCACGATTTCCGCCGGTGCGAACGCGGATTCGCGGCGGGCCGCCGATCCGTGGCCCATGGCGCTGCCGCCGGCCTTGCGGCACTACGTCACCGCCGTCCGCGCGCGCATGAGCCGGCCGCAATGAGCGCGCGCGTCCAGCTCTCGGAGTCACGCGCCGCCCGGTTCCAGGCGGATCGCGAACGTCTGATCGCCGCGGTGGCCGGCGCGATCGTCGGTCAGGACACGGCGATCGCCCAGCTCGTCGACACGGTCATCGCGGGCGGGCACGCGCTGATTGAGGGTTTGCCGGGGCTCGGCAAGACGCATCTCGCCATCGCGCTGGCCAACGCGATCGGCCTTCCCCTGGCGCGCATCCAGTGCACGCCCGACCTGATGCCGAGCGACGTGACCGGCAGCGAGATACTGGCGGAGACGGGCGGGGCGCGCCGGCTGGAATTCCGCGCCGGTCCGATCTTCGCCAATTTGCTGCTGGTCGACGAGATCAACCGGGCGACGCCGAAAGCCCAGTCCGCGCTGCTTGAAGCGATGCAGGAGGGGCGGGTTACCTATGCCGGGGTGCGCCACGCTCTCCCGCAGCCGTTCTGGGTGTTCGCCACCCAGAACCCGATCGAGCTGGAGGGGACCTATCCGCTGCCCGAGGCGCAGCTCGACCGGTTCATGTGCAAGCTCGACGTGCGCTGTCCCGATGCCGGGGCGCTGGTCGAACTGATCGACCGCGCGCTCGACCGCGAGCCGGCGGATGAGATCGGGCCCGTCATCCCCCCGGGGCGCATCGCGGAGATGATGGCCGAGGCGCGCGAGGTGGTGATCTCCACGCCGGTCAAGCGCGCGGCGGTGGCGCTGGTGCTCGACACCCATCCCGAGCGCGAGACCGGCACGCCCGCCGCCCGCTATCTGCGTTATGGGGCGAGCCCACGCGCATTGCAGGGTCTGCTGCGCCTCGCGCGGGTCCGCGCCCTCGGCGACGAGCGCGGTCAGGTCGCCCACGAGGACATCGAGGCCGTGGCGCTGCCGGTGCTGCGCCACCGCGTGCTTTCCAGCATCGAGAGCACGCTCGACGGCATCGACGTGGACGCCGTCATTCGGGAGATCGTGGCGCGATGGGCCGCATTGCCGCAACGCGACGACTGACCGAGAGCGACCTTCGCGACCTCGTTGCGCTGGGGCGGGTCGCGGATCGCCTGTTCACGGGGGCGCCGGGGCGGCTTTCCGGTTCCGGTCAGCGCCGTCATGCCGCAGGCGCCGGGGCGGAGTTCCTCGATTTCCAGCCCTACGCGCCCGGGGAGAATGCGCGGCGGGTCGATTGGCGCGCCAGTGCGCGCCTCGCGGCGCCCGTCCTGCGCCGCCACCACGACGAGTCCGCGTCGGACTGGACGATCTGCCTCGACCGCAGCGCGTCGATGGCGACCCAGGACGGCGCGAAATGGTGCGTCGCCCGCGGCCTTGCCGCGGGGTTCCTGTTCGTCCTTCTGCGCCGCGGCGCGACCGTCACCCTCCTCGCCTTCAGCGGCGAGGTGGACGCGATCTGCCCCCAGGGTCGGGGCGAGCCGCAGCTTCGTCGCGGCCTCGCCTTGCTCGACCGGCTCGATGCCCGGCGCGAAGGGGGCGGCTCCGCCCTCGATAGCTGCGCGCGATTCCTGCCGCCGCGCTGCTCGTCCATCGTGATCAGCGACTTCCTGGCGCCCGGGGCATTCGTGCGCGATCTCGACCGGCTGCGCAAGCGGGGAGAGGTCCAGGCCTTGCGGATCGCCGATGCGAACGACGTCTCGTTCTTTCCCGACGGGCCCGCCGCAATCCAGGACGTGGAGACCGGCGAGAACGTGGTCGTCGCCGGAGGCGCGACCGGCGCCCGCGCAGCGCAGGCGCGCTACCGCGCGCTGGGCGAACGCCTCGCAGATGCGTGCCGCCGGCGCGGCATCGCCCACACCGAATGCGACGCCGCGGCGCCGTGGAAGGATGCGGCGACGCGGCATCTGCGCCATCTGTCGTTTCGGACGCGATGATCTTCGCGCACCCGGTCTGGCTGGCCGCCGCCGCCGTGGCGGTTGCGCTCGTCTGGCTCCTCCACAGGCGCCGCGATGCGCGGACGGCCCGGCCGGTGGCGGCGGCGTTTCTGTGGGATCGCGTGGCAGACGGCGCGGCGGCGCAGATGGGCGCCCCGCGCGATCCGTGCTGGTGGTTGAGGGCGATCCTCGCCGCACTGATCCTCACCGCCGTCGCCGGCCCGGCGTGGGTCGCGATGCGGCCGGGGAGCGTAACTGTATGGGTCGACAACTCCGCGTCGCTAGGCGCCCGGGACGGGACAATGCGCCGGGCGGACGCATTGGCCGACCGTCTGGCGGCGACGCTGGCGAAGGCGGGGCCGGGCGCGATCGAGCTGCGGTCGCTGCGGGCGCCGGGCCGGCGGCTCGCCCTGGACCGGGCCGATGCCGCGCGAATCCGGGCGTGGATTGCGCCGTCGAGCGATGCGCCCGCGGTCGTGGCCCGGCCTTCGCCCCGGGCCGCAAACTGGCTGGCGACCGACGGCGCCGATGGCCGCATCGCGCAGATCCGCGATCGCCTTCGCCCCGACCGTGTCATCCAGGCGGGGAACGAGACCGAAAACGTTTCGGTCACCGCCCTTGCCGTGCGGCGCGCACTCGACGATGCCGGCGCCTTCGACGGTTTCGCGGAAATTGCGAACGGCGGCCGGGAAACAGCGCACCGCAGACTGGACATCCGCCGCGGCGACGGCACGGCACTGTTCCACTTCGATGTGGCCATCGGCCCCGGCGCCACGGTGCAGACGCCGTTCCGCATCCGCCGCATGCCCCGGATACTCTTTGCCCGGATCGCACCGGCAGATGCCCTGGCCGAGGATGACACGCTCGCCCTGTCGCTGCGCACGGTCGCGCCGGTTGCGGTCGGCCTGCAAGGGGCGTGCGGCGCGCCGCTTCGCGCCGCGCTCGCCGCGCACCCGGGCGTGCGGGTCTTGCACGGCGACGGTGCGACGGGCCTGATGATCGCATGCGGCCCCACGCCGCCGGAGGGCGCGGCACTCTGGTTCCGCATGGCGGGCGAAAGCGCGACGCTACCCGTGCCGCCGGTGTGGCACGCGCGCGCGGGTCCGCTGCGCGACATTCCGTTCGCGCGCGAGACGTGGCGCGCCGTCCACGATCCCAACCCCGCTGGCGAGGTTCTTCTGTCTGCCGGCAGGTGGCCCCTGATCCGACAGGACGGCGACCGGGTCGTGGTCGACATCGACCTTGAGTCGTCTTTCATGGTCGGGAGCGCGGCGTTTCCCGCGCTGCTCGCGGGCCTGATCGATCGGGCGGCCGGACGGCCGGTGCTCGAACTCGCGCGCCCGTGCAAGCCGGCCGGTCGAAGCGGCGCGCATCGCGCCGCACTTAGTGCCCGATCCGGATCGGGCCGTCGCGCCGGCGCGCAAGACGACGCCACTGGCGCAGCTCCTGCTCCTCGCGGCCCTGGCGCTCCTCGCGCTCGACATCGCGCTCCTCATGCGTCGGCCGGCATGAGGGCGGCGACGGGATGGGTCGTGGGGCGGCTCGGCGTCGCCGCGCTCCTCGGGCTGGCCGCGACAAGTCCCGCGCCGCGCCTCGCCCGTGCGCCCATCGACCTTCTGGTGCTTCAGGACGCCGCATCGGACCGCGCGCCCGAGTGGCAGGCCGCGCGGCCGGTTCCGGTCCGTGGTCTTGAAGCCGGCGACCGGATCGCCGTGGTGAAATACGGTGGCCGTGCGAGCCGCATTTCGGGACCGGTCCCGTTCGACAGCCCCGCAGCATCGACGCTCCTCTCCGGCGGCGGCGGCACGGCGGTCGCGCTGCCGGGGGCGACGGGTCCCGCCGCTGCGGTGCGGATCGCGCTCGGGCTTGACGTGACAGGCCGGCAGACCGTCCTGGCCCTTGCGGGGCTTCGGGCCGTCGACCCTGTGCTCGTGCGCGCCTTGCGCGAGGCGAGGGAGCGCGGCGTGGCGACGCTGCTGCTCCGCCCGCCCGCAGCCGGTACCCGCCTTGCGGCCGTCCACGTGCCCGCCCGCGTCCCGCCGGGGGCGAAGCTTCCCTTGACAATCGAGGTCGCCGGGACGACGGCCCCGGTTCCAGTGGCGGTCGATTTCGACGGCACGCGGCTCGGTACGTTCTCGATCGGCCGGATCGGCCGGATCGATGTGCCGGCCGCAACGCCGGGACTCCATGAAATCACCGCCAGACTGGCGGACGGCGACGGCAGATCGCGGCACGCGACATTCGATGTCGTCTCCGGACCGCGTATCCTGGTCGTTGCGCGCGACGGGACATCGGGTTTCGCGACTTTGCTTTCGCGCGCCGGCGGCAATGTGCTCGGCGTCCCGCCTTCGGCCTTCGGCGATGCAAGCGCGGCGGACGTCATCGTCCTCGACGACATCGCGATCGGCGACATGAACGACGCGGCGTGGCGCCGCCTTGAGAAGGCGGTGCGGAGCGACGGCACCGGCCTGCTGGTCCTGGGCGGACCCCATGCCTTCGCCGCCGGCGGATATCGGGGATCGCGCCTCGAATCGCTTCTGCCCGTCACGATCGAGGCGCCGAAGCCGGCGCGGGACACCGCGCTGATGTTCGTCGTCGACAAATCGGGCAGCATGGGCGAGCCGCACGCCGGCGCGGTTCCGTTCGCCTTTGCGCGGCGTGCCGTGATGCAGTCGGTTGCGACCCTGTCGCCGCGCGACGCCGCCGGACTTCTTTGGTTCGACCGGGAACCGGTTCCGGGCCTGCCGCTCGCGCGGCGCGCGCAATCGGCGCAAGCCATCGCCGACGCCTGGTCGGTTCTCCCCAATGGCGGGACCGCCATCGTGCCGGCATTGCGGCAGGCGGTCGATGCCCTGGCGCGCTGGCCGGCCGGACGGCGCGTTCTCGTCGTCATCTCCGACGGCGGGATCGACGGAAAGGAGCCGGTCGGCACTCTCGTCCCGCGGTTTGCGACGGCGCGGATCGACGCCATCGTGGTGCTGGTGGGAGCGGAAGCCGAGGCCGGCCCGCTCGCCGCCCTCGTCGCGAACAAGGGAAGCCTGCTTCTGAGGGCGGACGACATACCGGCCTTGCCGGTCCTGCTATCGACCGCGCTTGCCACGCGGCGGAGTCCGGTGGCCGGCGACGCGGTGACGCCGATCGTGCGCACCGCGCTGCCGCTTCTGTCCGGAACGCCGGCCTGGCCGTCCGTTGCCGCGCACTGGGTGACACGCGCACGCGACACGTCGACCGTCTATCTCACGGCGCCCGACGACGCGCCGTTGCTTGTCGCGCGCCGGGCGGGAGCAGGCGTGGTCGCCGCCCTGCCGGCCGGGTTCGGCGCCTGGACGCCCGCGTGGCTCGGTTGGGCGGACATGCCGGGCATTGCCGAAGCGTTGGCACGGTTCCTCTCGCCGACCGCGGCGGACATCGTGCCGGACGTGCGCGCGACGCCCGGTGGATTTCGTCTCGCCGCCGATGTGGCCGACCGGGAAGGCTGGGCACCGCCGACGGAGGGCGAGGCGCTCGTCACCGGCCCCGACGACGTCGCCATGCGCGCGGCCATACGGCAAGTACTTCCCGGCCGCTACGAGGCCGACATCGCGGCCGAACGGCCTGGCCGGTATGGTTTCGTGTTGCACTTCGGCGACCGGAGCGCCCGGACCGCCGCCTATCTCGAGCCTTCGGCCGCGACGCCCGACGCGGGCGCGGCCCTTGTCGCGGCCGGACTGGCGACGGAGGCACCCAGCGGGTCCGACGCCCTCGCGAAGCTCCGCCGGTTCGACCGGCCGGTGCCCCTGGCCGCTCCCCTGTCCGCGCTCGCGGCCCTTCTCTACCTGATCCTGCTGGCCGCCGAGCGCCGGCGGGGGATGCGATAGAAGGCGTCGGCGTCGACTCGCCATAAGGTTCAGCCGAAATGGCGGCCCGTCAGCTTCTCGAGGTTTTCCCGGTGGAGCTTCGCCGCATCGGCCGGCGCGAGGTTATCTTCCGCGCGGCCGGCCCATTCGGTTGCGCGGTTCCGCGTCTTGACGCGCGCGCCGTCGCACGCGACTGTCCGCAACCGCCCGGAGGCCGGCTGGCGGAACGGCGCGCGGGTCGAACGACGGAGAGCTTCATGGCAGCAAGGGTGCGATCGGCGGCCTCCGGTCCCGTTGCCGGCGACGGCGCAGCCTCGCGCACCGATGCGCCGATCGAGGCCGGCACGTCCCGCCGGCGCTGGATCCTGTTCGCGACCGTGGTGCTGATCTTCATGACCGGCGTCGAAGGCACAGTGATCGCCACCGCGGTACCCACCGTCGTCGCCCGGCTCGGCGGCTTCGCCGAGTTCAGCTGGGTGTTCAGCGCGTATTTTCTGGCCCAGGGCGCGACCATTCCGATCTACGGACGCCTCGCCGACCTGTTCGGACGCAAGCGCGTGCTGTTCTTCGGCCTCACGACATTCCTCGTCGGCACCACGCTGTGCGGCTTTTCGACCAGCATGGGAATGCTGGTGGCCTTCCGCTTCGTCCAGGGGCTCGGCGCCGGCGCCGTGCAGCCGATCAACCAGACGCTGATCGGCGATCTCTACCCGCCGGCCATGCGCGCCCGGATGGCCGGGTTCTTTTCCAGCGTGTGGGGCGTCGCCGCGATCGTCGGGCCCTTGCTCGGCGCCTTCATCATCGCCCACGTCGGGTGGAACTGGGTCTTCTGGGTGACGGTCCCGATCGGCGCCGCGGCCTTCGTGGTGCTCGCCGTCGCCCTCAAGGAGCGCATCGCGCGGCGCGTGCACCGGATCGACTATGGCGGCGCCGCACTGCTGTCGCTCGGCGTCAGCCTCCTGATGTACGCCATCATCGAGGCGGGGCAGCTCGGCCTGATGCGGTTCGTGGCAGTCGTGGGCGCCGCGGCCGCGACGCTCGCTGCGTTCGTCTGGCGGGAGCTGCGCGCGGCCGAACCGGTCGTGCCGCTCGCCCTGCTGGGGCGACCCGTGCTCGCCAACACCAATGTCGGCAGCTTCGGGGTGGGCTGCGTGGTGATGGCGAGCACCACCTTCCTGCCCGCCTACATCCAGGGCGTGATGGGCATGAGCCCGCTGATCGCCGGCTTCACGCTCACGGTGGGCTCGGTGACATGGATCCTCGGCTCGCTGTCCGGCGGACGGATCATGCTGCGCTGGTCCTACCGCACGGCGACCGGGATCGGCGGCGTCTTCCTCGTCAGCGGGATCGGCATGCTGATCGCGCTCGACCCGGCGCGCGGCGCGCTGTGGGCGGCCTGCGGCACGGGGCTGGTCGGCATCGGGATGGGGCTCACCCAGAACACCTACACCGTGGCGACGCAGAGCTGCGTCGACTGGGGCCAGCGCGGCATCGCCACTTCGCTTATCGCCTTCAACCGGATGCTCGGCCAGACCGTCGGCACCGCGATCTATGGCGGCATCGTCAACCTGACAGTGGCAGGGCTGCTCGGCGGCGACGCGGTGAGCCGCATCATGGACCCGGCGCTGCGCCGGAGCCTCGATCCGTCGCATCTCGGCCCGGTGATGGACGCGGTCGCCGAGGCGATCCGCAACGTCTATCTCGTGGCCGGCCTGTTCGTCCTCGTCATTCTCGCCGCCGGATTCCTGCTGCCGAAGGGGTTGGGCCCGACGCGGCCGGCCCGGCCGCGGCAGGGCTAGCGGGATTGCCGTTGCCCAAGGCCGGCGGACGCGCGATCCTCGGCGCGACGGACAGCTCTGCCCGCCGCACGTTGACCTGAGGCGCGGGGCGGCCGCGCCCTCCCGCGCCGTCGAGGAGGCCGCCATGACCGACCGACCGAAACCCGTTCTCCGCGACCTGCCAATCGGCATCCCCGCCGCCGGTACGCGCCGCGAGACCGACTCGATGGGCGAGATCGAGGTGCCGGCGGACCGCTACTGGGGCGCGCAGACGCAGCGCAGCCTGGTGCATTTCTCGATCGGCGACGACCGCATGCCCAAAGGGCTCTATCACGCTTACGGCTATGTCAAGAAGGCGGCCGCCCTGGTGAACGCCGCCGCCGGGCGCCTTTCACCGGGGAAGGCGGAGGCGATCCTGCGCGCGGCGGACGAGGCGATCGCGGGCCTCCTCGACGACCATTTCCCCGTCTATGTCTGGCAGACCGGCTCCGGCACGCAGTCGAACATGAACGTCAACGAGGTGCTGGCGAACCGCGCCATCCAGCTCCTCGGCGGCGAGATCGGCAGCAAGTCGCCGGTGCACCCGAACGACGACGTCAACATGGGCCAGTCGACCAACGACACGTTCCCGACCGCAATGCACATCGCCGCGATCCTCGAGCTGGAGGAGCGCCTCGTGCCCGCCGCGGAAAGCCTCGCCGCCGCCATCACCGCGAAGGCCGACGCGTGGCGCGACGTCGTCAAGATCGGCCGCACCCATCTCGAGGACGCCGTGCCGCTGAGAGTGGGACAGGAATGGTCGGGCTGGGCGCACCAGATCCGCGACGCGCTCGCGCGAATTTGCGCATCGAAGGGGGGCCTCTACGAGCTCGCTGCCGGTGGCACGGCGGTTGGCACGGGTCTGAACGCGCCGCCCGGCTTCAGCCGCGACATGGCCGCCAGGATCGCGGCGCTGACCGGGCACCCGTTCGTCACGGCGCCCAACAAGTTCGCGGCGCAAGGATCGCTCGATGCGATGGTCGCCGCGATGGCGGCGCTGCGCGGTCTCGCGGTCGCACTGATGAAGATCGCCAACGACATGCGCTGGCTCGCCTCCGGCCCACGCTGCGGGCTCGGCGAGCTGGTACTGCCGGAGAACGAGCCGGGCTCCTCGATCATGCCGGGCAAGGTCAACCCGACGCAGTGCGAGGCCATGGTCATGGTCGCGATCCAGGTGATCGGCGAGGACACCGCCGTCGCCTTCGCCGGCAGCCAGGGCAATTTCGAGCTGAACGCGATGCGCCCGATCGTCATCGCCAATTTCCTGCATTCGGCGCGCATCCTGGGCGACGCGTGCGACACGTTCCGCCGGTTCTCGGTCGAGGGCACGCGGCTCGACCGCGACCGGATCGCCGAGCTGGTCGGCCGCTCGCTGATGCTGGTGACGGCACTGAGCCCCGTGATCGGCTACGACAAGGCGTCGGAGATCGCGCACAAAGCCGCTGCGGAGAACCTGACGCTCAGGGAGGCGGCGCTCGCATCGGGCTATATCGACGAGGCCCGTTTCGACGAAATCGTCGATCCGTCCAAGCTGGTCGGCGACGGTGTCGCCGGCGCGTAGGCGGAGCGTCTCGCAGCGGGCGTCCCTATTCCGGCGCCGGCCCCTGGGTCACGCGCGAGAGCGCGGCGGGACGTATCCACTTGGCGAACGCCGCCTTGATCGCGGGCGCGTCGAGCGCGAGGTAGCGCTTCGCCGCGATCATCGGCTCGTCGAGCGGCAGGTCGAGCCTGAGGCGCGCGAGATAGCCGCCGGCGATGTCCGCCTCGCTCGACTCGTCGAGCGGGATCTGACGCAGCAGGATCGCCTTGGCGAGATGCAGCTCGTCCGGCTGGACCGGAGTTCCCTGCATCGCCTTCATCTCGCGTTCCACCGCGTTCTGCACCTTGAGCACGTTCGCCGGGTCGCAGGCGTACTGGACGATGTAGATGCCGCGGGTCTGGCTGGTGTCGAGATAGGCGCCGATATCGTAGACGAGCCCGGCGTTCTTGCGCAGGTCGCGGCTCAGGCGCGAGGCGTAGAACCCGCCGCCGAGCACGGTGTTGCCGAGACGCAGCGCGTAGTAGTCGGGATTCTTCCGGGTGAGCCCGACGGTCTGGGCCAGCGTCACGCGGTCCTGCATGCGGCTCGCGTCCGGCACGGATTCCGCCGTGGCTTGGCTCAGCGGCACCTTGGGGAGAAGCGTCTCCGGCTTCGGGCCGGTCGCGGACCAGCCACCGAAATGCTTCTCGATCACCGCCTTCGCCGTTTCGGGCGTCACCTTGCCGATCACCACGATGAAGGTCAAATCGGGCCGGAATGCCTTTCGGTAGTAGGCGCGCAGCCCGTCGAGCGTGATCGCCCCGACAGTCTTCGGCAGCGCCTCGCGCAGCGTCGGATCGTTCTCGGGATAGATCGCCTTGCGCAGGGCCCGGCGGCTGAGATAGCCGGGGCTTTGCAGCCGCCCCGCCACTTCGCCGGCCACCTGGTGCTTGACCACCGCAAGGTCGTGCGCGGTGAAGTTCGGATGCAGCTCGTTGTCGGCGAGGAGCGCGACGGCGCGGTCGAACGTCTCGGCGAGCGCCTGGACCGAGAAGTCGGCGCCGGCGCCTTCGTCGGCGCCGATGGCGTCGAGCGCCGCCTGGTATTCCTTCCGACCCATGTGCGCGGTGCCGTAGGAGAACATCCGGTCCAGCACTTCGGCCATGCCGTCCTGGCCCTTCGGCACCTCGAGTTCGGGCCGGTTCAGCACATGGCCGTAGACGCTGACAGTGTCGCTCACGTCCTCCGGCTGGACGACCAGGGTGATGCCGTTGGCGAGCTTCGTCACCACCGGCTGGCCTGCGCTCTTGGGCATGGCCAGGCGGTCGAGCGCCCGCTTCGCCCAGAGGGGCAAGGCGACGCCCTTGGCCGCGCCGATGGCGATGCTCTCCTGCCCGCCGAAGCCGCCGCCGGCGACGGGCTTGCCCGAGCCCCTGGGTGCGAGCACGGCGGTCACGGCGTGGCCGAGCATCAGATAGTCCTGCGCGGCCTGGTTCACCTCGGCGACGGACACCTTCTCGATGCGCGCGAGGTCCTCGGCGGGCGAGTCGAGGCCCTGCACCGCCACCGCCTCCGACCACACCGTCGCGAGCCCCTGGATCGAGTTCTTCTGGAGGGCCGCCTCGCTCTTTTCGCGTAGCTTGGCCGCTGCCACCAGCTCGGGCGGGACACCGTTCTTGGCGATGCTCTTGAGGATCGCGCGCACCTCGCGGTCGAGCGCCGCGCCGTCGCCGCCGGCGGGATAGGCCATGGTGACATAGCCGAGGCTCGCCTTCGCCAGTGGATCGAACGAAAAGCCGACGCCGAGCGCCTTGCCCTCGGCCACCAGGTCGTAGAGCGCCGCGCGCTCGCTGTTCAGCGCGTCGGCCAGCACCTCGACCGCGGGATAGTCGGGACTGTCGAAGCCGGGCAGGCGCAGCGCGATGACGCGGAGCGCGTAGGGCAGGTCGCTCGCGAGATGCAGAGCCAGCGGCTTGACCGGCTTGAGATTTATGGCCGGGCGCACGGGAAGTTTCGTGCGGGGGATGGCACCGAACAGCCCCTTCACCGTCGCCAGCGTCGTCGCCGGATCGACGTTGCCCGCGACGATCAGGATGGCATTGTTGGGCCCGTACCACTTGTCGTGGAACGATTTCAACATCGCACCCGTCGTCTTGTCGAAGGTCGGCTTGGTGCCAAGCGCGTCATGCTCGTAAGGTGTTCCCGCGAACAGCGCCTCGCGCAGCTTGGTGAACAGCACGTATGTCGGGCTCGACAGGTCGCGTGCGACCTCCTGCTCGATGGCGCCGCGCTCGAGCCGCCAGTCGGCCTCGGCGTCGTCGACCCCCGCCATGCGCAGCGCTTCGGTGTGCAGCGCGACGTCGAGATCTTCGGCCGGCACGGTGTAAAGGTATTGCGTCACGCTCTGGCGCGTGTCGGCATTGAAGCTGCCGCCCATCAGGCTGCCGATCTCGGCAAGCTGGTCCGCGGAAAGGCCGGGCGCACCGCGGAACATCATGTGTTCCTGGGCATGCGCCATGCCGGGGAACCCTTTCGGCGTCTCGTTTGCGCCGACCAGGTAGTTCACCGCGGTCGTGACCACCGGCGCGAGCGTGTTGCGCACGACGATGACCCGCAACCCGTTTGCGAGCGTGGCGCGCGTGACGTCGCTTTCGGACGCCGCCCCGGCGATCCGCGGAACGGCGAGGGCGAGGGCGAGCAGGAGCGCGGTACAGCAGAGTCTCGGCAAAATTTTCATGGGGGACCGAGCTGGAGGTGGTCAGGATGCCGGGTAAACGCACCCCGAATGCGGCGGTTTCGTGGCCGGTGGAGTGCGGCGTTGCCGATGGGCCATCCCGTCGCATGCGCCCACCTGCGACCGGCAGGCCCTTTATCCCGCGGCCGTGGCGTGGAATGATTGGCACCGCATGACAAATACACCGGCCCAGCGGACATGACCGGCGCCGCCCCCGCCGTGATCGGGATCGACGGGCTCGACGCCCTGTTCGCCGCGCTGCGCGGGCGCGGCTACCGGCTGATCGGCCCGACAATGCGCGACCGGGCCATCGTCTATGACGACATCGAAACCGTCGCCGATCTGCCGCGCGGCTGGACCGACACGCAGGATGGCGGCACCTACCGCCTCGCAAGGCGCGACGACGACGCCTTGTTCGGCTACGCCGTCGGGCCGCAGTCCTGGAAGCGGTTCCTGCATCCGCCCGTCCTGCGCCTGTGGTCGGCGAAGCGCGACGGCGACCGCGTGACGGTCACGCCCGAGGCGCCTTCGGACGAGCGCTTCGCCTTCATCGGCGTCCGGTCCTGCGACTTGCACGCCATCGCCATCCAGGACCGCGTCTTCCTGGAGGGCGCGCACACCGACACCGACTACAAGGCGCGGCGCGAGGGTGCCTTCGTCGTCGCGGTCAATTGCGGTACGGCGGGCGGCACCTGCTTCTGCGTCTCGATGAAAACCGGCCCGAAGGCCGATTCGGGCTTCGACCTCGCCCTCACCGAGATCGTGACGGACGGCGCGCGCGAATTCCTGGTCGAAACGGGCTCGGACGCAGGCGGCGAAATCCTCGCGGGCGTGGCGCAGCGGCCGGCGACCGGCGCCGACACCGGGGCCGCCCAGGCGGTCGTCGCCCGCACCGCCGCCAGCATGGGCCGCGAGATGCAAGAGGACGGCGTGCACCAGCTCCTCCTCGCCAATCTCGACCATCCGCGCTGGGACGAGGTGGCGGAACGATGCCTCTCCTGCGCCAACTGCACGATGGTGTGCCCTACCTGCTTCTGCACCTCGGTCGAGGATTCGAGCGATTTGACGGGAATGGAGACGTCGCGGTCGCGCCGCTGGGATTCCTGCTTCACGCTCGATTTCTCCTACATCCACGGCGGCTCGGTGCGCACCTCCACGCGGTCGCGCTACCGCCAGTGGATGACCCACAAACTCGCGACCTGGTACGACCAGTTCGGCACGTCGGGCTGCGTCGGGTGCGGGCGCTGCATCACCTGGTGCCCGGTCGGGATCGACATCACCGAGGAGGTGGCGGCGATCCGCGGATCGGGCGAAGGCTGAGGGAAAGGCCATGGTGGAGATCGAGGGCATCGACCGGATCGTGCGCGAGCACCCGTTCTTCGCGGGGCTGCCCGACGCGTTCCGCGACCTGATCCGTGGCTGCGCCAAGAACGTGCGGTTCGAGGCCGGCCAGTATTTGTTCCACGAGGGCGAGCCGGCGGATGCGTTCTACCTCTTGCGCCACGGCCGGGTCGCGCTCGAGATCACGGCGCCGGGCCGCGGCGCGGTGACGTTCCAGACCATCGTCGCCGGCGAGATTGTCGGCGTCTCCTGGCTGATCCCGCCCTATCGCTGGACCTACGACGCGAAGGCGCTGGAACTCGTGCGCGCCATCTCGCTGGACGCGCGCTGCCTGCGCGAGAAGTGCGAGGCCGACCACGACCTCGGCTACGACGTGATGATGCGCTTCCTGCCGGTCATCGCCCAACGGCTGCAGGCGACGCGGCTGCAGATCCTCGACGTGTACGGCAAGCCCGGTGCCTGAGGCGGACCCGATGGTGCCGCGCGTCGCGCGCGTCGCCCGCCGCAGGCGCGAGGTGGCGGAGACCTGGACGCTCGACATCGAAACGTCCGACGGCGCGGCCTATGCGCCGGGCCAGTTCAACATGCTGGGCGTGTTCGGCGTGGGCGAGGTGCCGATCAGCATGAGCGGCGACCCCGCCGCGGGCGGGAAGCTGGTCCACACGATCCGCGCCGTCGGGCCGGTCTCGGGGGCGCTCGCCGCGCTCAAGCCGGGCGATCCTGTCGCGCTCCGCGGCCCGTTCGGCTCTTCCTGGCCGATGGCGGAGGCCGTCGGGCGCGACGTGGTGGTGGTGGCGGGCGGGCTCGGCCTCGCGCCGCTGCGCCCGGCGCTTTACCGGCTGCTCGGCGAGCGGGAGCGCTACGGCAACATCTGCCTGCTCTACGGCACGCGCAGCCCCGACGACATTCTGTTCCGGCGCGAGCTGGAGGCCTGGCGCCGCCGGCTCGACATCGACATCGAGGTGACGGTCGACCACGCGACCGGCGAGTGGCGAGGCCATGTCGGCGTCGTCACGGCGCTGATCCCGCGTGCCTCGTTCGACCCGCTGCACGCCATCGCCTTCGTTTGCGGGCCCGAGGTGATGATGCGCTTCGCCGTCGCCGCGCTGGTACACGCCGGGGTGATGGACGACGCGATCTGGCTTTCGATGGAGCGCAACATGAAATGCGCCATCGGCTTCTGCGGCCACTGCCAGTTCGGCACAATGTTCGTCTGCCGCGACGGGCCGGTGTTCCGCTACGACCGCATCCGCACCCTGCTGGCGACGAAGGAGATCTGACGTGGCGGCGAAACCGAAGAAGCCCCGCCTCGCCGTGTGGAAGTTTGCCTCGTGCGACGGCTGTCAGCTCACGCTTCTCGATTGCGAGGACGAACTTCTCGCGGTCGCGGGCGCAATCGACATCGCCTACTTCCCCGAGGCGACGCGCGGCGCGGTGAAGGGGCCGTACGACCTCTCGCTGGTCGAGGGCTCGATCACCACCCCGCACGACGCCCAGCGCATTCGCGACGTGCGTCAGCGTTCGAAGCGGCTTGTCACCATCGGCGCCTGCGCGACGTCGGGCGGCATCCAGGCGCTGCGCAACTTCGCCGACGTGAAGGAATACGCCGAAATCGTCTATGCCCGGCCCGACTACATCCAGACGCTCGAGAAATCGACGCCCATCGCCGACCACGTGACCGTCGATTTCGAGCTGCGCGGCTGTCCTATCTCAAAGGTCCAGCTCGTCGAGGTGATCTCCGCCTTCCTCGCCGGGCGCCGGCCGGTGACGCCGCCGCACAGCGTCTGCATCGAGTGCAAGCTGAAGGGCAATGTCTGCGTGATGGTGGCGCACGGCACGCCCTGCCTCGGCCCCGCAACTCACGCCGGCTGCGGCGCGCTGTGCCCCAGCTATGACCGCGGCTGCTACGGCTGCTACGGGCCGAAGGAGACGCCGAACACCGCCTCGCTCAGCGGCTGGATGCAGAGGCTCGGCATGAGCGAGCGCGGGCTCAAGCACGTGTGGCGCAACTTCAACGGCAACGCGCCCGGCTTCCGCGAGGAGAGCGAGCGCCATGGCCCGTAAGACCATCAAGGTTGACTACCTGGCACGCGTCGAGGGCGAGGGAGCGTTCAAGGTGGTGGTGCGCGACGGCAAGATCACGGACGCCGAGCTTTCGATCTTCGAGCCGCCGCGCTTCTTCGAGGCGTTCCTGCGCGGCCGCGACTTCGCCGAGGCGCCGGACATCACCTCGCGCATCTGCGGCATCTGCCCGGTCGCCTATCAGATGAGCGCGGTGCACGCGATGGAGGACGCGCTCGGCATTGGGGTGACCGGTCCGCTGCGCGACCTCCGCCGGCTCCTTTATTGCGGCGAGTGGATCGAGAGCCACACGCTCCACGTCGTCATGCTGCACGCGCCCGACTTCCTCGGCTACGACGGCGCGATCGAGATGGCCAAGGATCACGGCGCCGAGGTGACGCGCGGCCTCGCCGTGAAGAAGGCGGGGAACGAGATCGTCGCCACCCTCGGCGGGCGCGAGATCCACCCGATCAACGTGCGCGTCGGCGGGTTCTACCGCGTGCCCGCCAAGCGCGATCTGGCGCCGCTCGCCGAGACGCTGAAGCGCGCGCGGGACGACGCGCGCGAAATGGTGCGCTGGGTCGCGGGTTTCGACTTCCCCGACCGTACGCGCGACTACATTTTCGTCGCGCTGCACCATCCGCACGAATACCCGTTCAACGAGGGGCGCATCGCGTCGAACCGCGGGCTCGATATCGCGGTCCGCGACTACGAGGACCGCTTCGAGGAAAGCCACGTCGCCCGCTCGACGGCGCTGCACTCGCGCATGACGGACGGCGGCGACTATCTCTGCGGCCCGCTCGCGCGTTATGCCCTCAATTTCGACCGGCTGTCGCCGCTGGCACAGGACGCGGCGCGCGATGCCGGACTCGCTCCCGTCTGCACCAACCCTTACCGGAGCATCGTCGTGCGCGCGGTCGAGGTGCTCTACGCCTGCGACGAGGCGCTGCGCCTCATCGACGGCTACGATCCGCCCGACCGGCCCGGCCTCGACATCGCGCCGCGCGCCGGCACCGGGTTCGGCGCGACCGAGGCGCCGCGCGGCATGCTCTATCACCGCTACCGGATCTCCGAGGACGGCGCCATCGAAGCCGCGAAGATCGTGCCGCCGACATCGCAGAACCAGGCCTCCATCGAGGCCGATCTGGCGAGTTTCGTCGGCGGGTTCCTCGATTTGCCCGAAGCCGATCTTCGCCACCGCTGCGAGCAGACGGTGCGCAACTACGACCCCTGCATTTCCTGCTCGACGCATTTCCTGCGGCTCGACATCGACCGCGGGTGACGGCGATGGGCGAGGGGAGGCGGGTCGTGGTCGGCATCGGCAATCCCGACCGCGGCGACGACGCGGCCGGGCGGCTGGTCGCGCGTCGCCTCGCGGCGATGATCGGTGCGCTGTCGTCAGATACCCTGCCGCCAACCCCCCACCCTGTCCCTCCCTCTCAAGGGGGGAGGGACAGGGTGGGGGGTTTCTTCGGGAATGCTGTGGAAATCTATGAGTGCGACGGCGAAGCGACCGAAATCCTCGGCTGCATCGAAGGCGCCGACCAAGCCTATCTGGTGGACGCCTGCGTGTCCGGCGCGGAAGGGGGGACGGTGCACGAATTCGACGCGGCGGCCGGGCCGCTCGCCGCCGCGCGGTTCGGCATTTCCACCCACGGGTTCGGCCTCGCCGAGGCCATCGAACTGGCGCGCGCGCTCGGCCGCCTGCCGGCAGTCTGCATGGTCTACGCCATCGAGGGCGAACGCTTCGAGACCGGCACCGGCGTGAGCCCTGCCGTCGCCCGCGCGGTGGACGAGGTCGCAGAGTCGCTGAGCGGTGCGCTCGGCGGCGTCACAGCGCGAACGACTGGCCCATCGCCGGCATCACCACCTGCGTGCCCTTGAGCTCGCCCGCGAAATGGCGCATCGCGGCGGGATCGCCGTGCACCAGGTAGGTTGTCTCCGGCCCGCCGGTTTTGGCGTGCCACGCGAGGAGTTCGCTGCGGTCGGCGTGCGCCGAAAACCCGTTGATGGTGTGGATGCGCGCGCGCACCGGGATCTCGTCGCCGAACAGCTTCACCGTTTTCGCGCCGTCGATGATGATGCGCGCGAGCGTCCCCTCGGCCGCGTAGCCGACGAACACCACGCTGCATTCCGGCCGGCTGAGGTTGTGGCGCAGATGGTGGCGCACCCGCCCGCCGGTGCACATGCCCGAGCCCGCCATGATGAGCGCGCCAGACCGGATGGTGTTGAGCGCGATCGAACTCGGCCGCCTCGCGTACGAAATGCAATCCGTCGAGGCCGAACGGGTCGCGTCCTTCGCGGAACAGAGCGGCGATCTCCGGCTCGTAGCCCTCGGGGTGGCGGCCGAAAATCTCGGTGGCCGAGATCGCCATCGGCGAATCGAGGAACACCTGGAGGTTTGCGGGCAGCGCCTTCGCCGCGACGCCCTGGTGCAGGAAGTAGAGCAGCTCCTGCGCGCGCTCGAGCGCGAAGGTCGGCACGATGACGTTGCCGCCGCGCCCCGTCGCGTCGGCGATCGCGGCGATCAGCTCGTCCGTCGAGGCCTGGAAGGAGCGGTGCTCGCGGTCGCCGTAGGTGGTCTCCATCACGACCGCGTCGGCGCCCTTGGGCACGACGGGATCGCGCAGAAGCGGCCGGCCGCGATTGCCGAGGTCGCCCGAGAAGAGCACGGTGCGCGTCCGCCCGTCCTCGGTCAGGCGCAGCAGGATCGACGCCGAGCCGAGGATGTGGCCGGCGTCGACGAAGATCGCGGCGATGCCGGGCGCAATGGCGATTTCGCGTCCGTAGACGGCGGTGCGGCCGAAATATTCCAGGCTGTTCATCGCGTCGAGCGTGGCGTAAAGGGCGGCCACGTCGCCCGATCTTGCGTTGCTATGCCCGGCGCGGCGCGCGCGATGGCGCGCCTCCTCCTCCTGCAGATGCGCGGAGTTGAGCATGACGAGGCGGGCGAGCTCGCGCGTCGCCGCCGTGGTCACGATTTCGCCGGTGAAGCCGCGCTTGACCAGCAGCGGGATGCGCCCGCAATGGTCGAGATGGGCGTGGGTCAGCAGCAGATAGTCGATCGCCTTCGGGTCGAAGCCGAACGGCCCGGCGTTCTCCTCGTCCAGCTCGCGCCCGCCCTGGAACAGGCCGCAATCGATCAGCACGCGCTTGCCGGCGCACTCGACGAGGTGGCACGAGCCGGTGACGCCGCGGTCGGCGCCGTGGAACGAGAGCTTCACGACTGATCCCGCGCCACGAAGGGCCGGCCGGTCGTGCCGTGCCAGCGGCAGATGTCGTCCCAGATCTCCTCGGCGGTCTCGCAGAACCAGAACAGCTCGCGGTCCTCCGCGTCGATCGTGCCCTCGGCGACCAGGAAATCCACGTCGAACGCCCGGCGCCAGTATTCCTCGCCGACCAGGATGACGGGCAGGGGCGCGATCTTGCGTGTCTGGATCAGGGTCAGCGTCTCGAACAGCTCGTCGAACGTGCCGTACCCGCCGGGGAACGCGACCAGCGCCCGCGCACGCTTGAGGAAGTGCAGCTTGCGCAGCGCGAAATAGTGGAAGCGGAAGCAGAGCTCCGGCGTGACGTAGGGGTTCGGGTACTGCTCGTGCGGCAGGGTGATGTTGAGCCCGCAGGTCCGCACGCCGGCGTCGAAGGCGCCGCGGTTCGCCGCCTCCATCACGCCCGGTCCGCCGCCGGTCATCACCACCATCCGCTGGCCGTGCGGCGCATCGCCGGCCTTGGCGGCGAGCCGGCCGAACGCGCGCGCCACGTCGTAGTAGCGGCTCTTGGCGAGGAGCCGCTCGGCGATGGCGGTGCGCTGCGTCAGTTCGTCGTCGTCGGGGCGCCCGGCCCGCGCCGCGGTCAGCTCCTCGACGCGGCGGCGCGCCGCTTGCGGTTCGGGAATCCGGGTCGAGCCGAACACGACGATGGTGTGCGCGATGCCGTGCTCGGCGAGCAGCGCTTCGGCCTTGAAATAGTCGATTTCGAGACGGAGCCCGCGCACGTCGTCGCGGTTGAGGAAATCGACGTCCTGGTCCGCCTGACGGTAGCTCGGGCTCGCCAAAATCTCCGCGATGCGCCGCGGCGCATCGGGGTCCTCCGCGCTTGGCTTCGGCCGCTGCCAGGGCAGTGGCTCGCGGCGGGTGCGCGGATGGGCCGGCACCGGCACGCGCGGCTCGGCGCGCACCTTGCGTTCGCCTTCGGTCATGGCGTCCCCTTTTTCGCTTCGCCCGTGTCCAGCTCGAACGTCCGCGCCGTGCCGGCGAGAAGGTCGGTGACTTCGATGCGCCACCGTCCGGCCGGCGCGTCGGGTCCCGGCATTAAGGTCCGTGTCGCCGTCCGGCCGGCCAGCAGCAAATTGCCGGAAAGCGCGGGTACGGCCTTGCCGTCGGGGCCGGTCACCGTCACGTGGAACGGGCGAAGGCGCGCGTCGGTCGCGGCGCGGGCGATCCGCAGCGTCGCGTCCGGGCCGCGCGTGACCGACATCGTCCCCTCCGGCAGGGGCGCGGGCGAGACGGCGAAGATCGCCGGCGTCACCGTGTCGAGCGTCACGGTGACATGATCGCGCTGGCCGAGCGACGTTCCGGCCATCAGGTCCGTCACGTACGATCCCGCTGGAAGATCGACCGTGACCGTCTCGTCCGGCGGCTGTACGGCCTTGGGCCGCGTGCGCTGCACCGCGACGATTGTCACCTTCCCGTCGCGGAAGGCGGTGCTTTCGATGTCCGGCGGACGTGCTCCGTCGGCGGTGCGCACCTTCACGGCGGGCGCAATCCCTGCCGAGGCGAGCAGGGCACCAAGCCCGGGCGAGTCCGGCGCCACCAGCCGGACGTTCTGCTTGCTGGCGGCGAACAGGGGGGCGAGAGCGGGAGTCGCGCGCGCCTTGCTGTGCGCGTCGAACGCGCCGGGCACCACGTCGGCGACCACGGTCCCGCCCGCATCGGCGAAGCGGCGCACCGCCGCCGCCTCCGCATCCGACAGCGCGATCGCGTGCGGCAGGATCAGCACCTTGTCCGTCCGGCGTTCCAGGACTCCGCCTGCGAGCTGCGCCGGAGAAATGAATCGCGGCGCGATGCCCAGTTGGCGGAACGCCTCGAAATAGCCGCGCCGCGCCGCGCGGACGGCGTTGTCCTTGTATTCCGAATCGGGCGTGCGCTCGGCCCACGCCGCGCCGGTCGGCTTCACGTCGAGCATCCATTGGGTGCGGAAGCTCGCCGGCGAATAGAGCATCGCCACCGGATCGTCGTGGCGTTCGCTCCCGATCACGAGCGCCCCGATCCCGCCGCGCAGTTTGGCGAACAGGGCGGCGGCGTCGGCGGTGCTGGGGCCCGGCGTGCCGTCCGGCTGCATCAGCTTGTGGCCCGGGTCCCACAGGATCAGGCCGCGCTCGCCGCGCAGCAGCAGGTTCCAGGCCTTGTGCGCAGCCGCCGGCCCGGCGCCGCTCGATGTCTCGAGGAGGACGGTCGCGGGCGCGAGCGAGCGCACGATGTCGACGTTCTGCGCGTAGTCGTAGATCTCCATCGCGTCGACCGCGCCGGCGAGCCGCGTGTAGTCGTACCCGCCCCAGCCGGGAATCTGGCCGCCCTCCAGCGCCGAGCGCGCGGCCGGGTCGGCCTTGTGCAGCGCGTCGGTGCCGGTGCGGAACGCGCGGGCGAATGCCTCGTCCATCCACGCCTTGAAGTCGGCCCAGCCGGCGAAGTTCCGGTCCGTGCGGGCGAAGGCTTCGTTCGTCGTCTCCGGCACGACCGCGTCCCAGCGCGCGAACTTCGTGCCCCATTCGCGGTTGAGCGCGCCGAGCGAGCCGTACTGGCCGCGCAGCCAAACGCGCATGGCCGCGAGCGAGACCGGCGCCATGTCGAAGTCCCAGTACGAGCCGTTGTCGGCGATGCCCGAACTCGTCGCTCAGATTGTAGAAGAGCGGCGAATACGGCGCCCCCGCGCGCGCCGCGCGGGCGAGACGGGCGCGGATGCGGGCGAGCCAGGCGGGGTCGGACAGGCCCGGCTCGCGATAGAACACGGTCGGGTCGTTCGGGTTCGCCCGGTAGCGCCGCTTGGTCTCGCGGAAGCGCCAGTTCACCGGCTTGTTCGGCGTCCAGCGGTGATAGGACGCGTAGAAATCGGTGGCGACGTTCTCGAAGTACCAGCCGAGCCCGGCCGCGCGCAGCTCGGCCATCTTCTGTGGCAGCTTCTCGGTGCCAACGATGCGCCACGACACCGCGGCGGCGTCGACGCCGATCTCCGCCAGCGCCCGGTATGCCGCCGGCGTCTGTTCCTGCCACATGATGACGCGATAATCGTCCCATGGTGCGGCCCGCGCCGCGGTCGCGGCAAGAAGGATGGCGGCGGCTGCGAGGGCGGAAAGGTTCCGTTTCACCGGTCGGCGGCCGCGTTGCCGCGCTCCTCGCGCCACAGGTCGAGCTTCTGCTGCACCGGGCGGTCGGAGACGCAGAACAGCACCGCCTCGGTCGCGGCCTCGTGGCGGTGGCGGTGCCAGGACGGCACGACGAACACGTCGCGCGGGCCCCATTCGAACGTCGCGTCGTCGATGATCGTGCGCCCGTGCCCCTCGGCGACGGCGTAGAGCGCGGAATCGGTCGCGCGGTAGGGCACGCCCATGAATCCCTCGGGCAGGAGCTGGAGCGACGTACCCATGGTCGGGAAGGCCGGCCCGCCGGTCGCCGGGTTCACGTATTGCAGGCGGAAGCCGTGGCACGGGTCGACTTCGCCCGCGCGCGCCAGGGCGGCGAGGGCCGCGCGGCTCCGCGCGTAAGGGTAGTTGAGCACCGGCGAGGCCTGGCTCCGGCGCGCGAACCCCATCGGCAGGAGGCCCGCATTGTAGCGCGCGGCGGAATCGTCCGCGGGCCGTTCCTCGTGCTGGGCGTTCTCGGCGGCGTGCGCGCGGAACTCGGCGCCGAGGAACGCGACGAGCGGCGAATCGAGCGCGTCGAGCCAGATCACCGGCCCGGTCCCCTCATTGCCGTGGTCGTGCCACGCCCAGGACGGCGTCACCACGAAGTCGCCGGGACGCATCCAGGTGCGCTCGCCTGCGATGGCGGTGTAGGCGCCTTCGCCCTCCAGGAGGAAGCGCAGCGCCGACTGGGTGTGGCGGTGGTTGGGCGCGACCTCGCCGGGGTAGATGAGCTGGAGCCCGGCATAGAGCGTCCGGGTCGCGGCCTGGCCGCCGGGCAGGGCCGGGTTCTCCAGCACCAGCACGCGCCGGTGCGCCTCCGCCTTCGAGATCATCCGGCCCAATTCGAGCACGTGGCCGCGCACCTCGTCCCAGCGCCACAAGGCGGGCACGGCGGGCGTCGTGGGCACCGACGGGTTCCGGTACTCCCACAACGGCGCGAGGTTCCACGCCCGGATGCGGTCGTAGAACCGGGTGCGCTCGGCGGTCGTCGTCTCGGCCATGATCGCCCTCCGCCGCCGAGAATGCCCCGCCCGCAGCCCCGAGGGAAGGGGCCCAGCGTCGCGGGCGGCGACCTGCCATGCGCCGGGGCGCGTTGGAGGGTGGGCCGCCATCTGCTAGCCTGACCCGCCACACCGAGGTCCCGATGACCGCCTTTTCCCGCGACGGCGCGCGCCGGCCGCCGCTCTATCTCGAGCGCAACCTGATGATCGTGTTCTCGGTCACGATCACGGCGATGATGGGCGTCGGCTCGCTGACGCCGGCCCTCCCGACCATCATGAATGCCTTCCGCATCTCGTCGCAGCAGGTCGGCCTCCTGATCACGTTCTTTACATTTCCGGGCATATTGTTCGCGCCGGTCGTCGGGCTGATGGCCGACCGCTACGGGCGCAAGAAAGTGCTGGTGCCGTCGCTCCTGCTGTTCGCCTTCGCGGGCAGCGCGTGCGCCTTCACGCCGAACTTCCACATGCTTTTGGTGCTGCGCTTCGTGCAGGGGACGGGCGGCGCCGCGCTGACCGCGCTCAACAACACGCTGATCGGCGATCTCTATTCCGGCCGCACGCGGGCCGAGGCGATCGGCTACAACGCCTCGGTGCAGAACATGGCGACGCTCAATAACCCGATGCTGGGCGGCCTGGTCGCGCTGGCGGGCTGGCGCTACCCGTTCTTCCTGCCGCTGTTCGCCATACCCGTCGCGTGCTTCGTCGCATTCGGCCTCAGGAACCCCGAGCCCAAGGGCACGCAGAGCTTCCGCGAATACCTCACCGGCGCGATCAAGAGCATCGTCAACCGCAAGATGATCACGCTGTGCAGCGCCAACCTGGTCGGCGTGATCGTCATGTTCGGTGCGCTGATGGTCTATCTCTCGCTTCTGATGAAGAGCCGCTTCGACGCCGATCCATTCACCATCGGCGTGGTGCTGGCCTCCGCCTCTTTCGTCTCGATGCTGATGTCGAGCCAGACCATCCGTCTCACCCGGCTGATGACCTACCGCCAGATGATCGTCGTGGGCACGCTCCTCGCGGCGGTCGGCATGGCGACCAACGTGATGATGCCGGCGCTCTGGCTGCTGCTTGTGCCGGCCTTCATCAGAGGCGTCGCGCAGGGCATCCTCAACCCGTCGCTCTACACCATGGTGCTAGAGAACGCGCCGGTCAACTCGCGCGCCGCAGTGATGGCGTTCAACGGCATGCTGAGCCGCACCGGCCAGACCTTGGGCCCGCCGATCTTCGGCCTCTGCTACGTGCTGGGCGGCATGCACACGGTGTTCTGGGGCGCGGCGGCGATGCTCGCGGCAAGCGCCGTGGCGGTCGGCTGGGCGCTCGGCCCGACGCCGGCGGCAGGGCGCGCCGCATGATCGCACTTGCCCGGCGCAAGCAGGGGGCGGACAGGCCGCTCTATCACGACCGCAACCTCCTGATCCTGTTCGGCGTCACCGCGACGTCGATGCTCGGCACGTCGAGCATCACGCCCGCCTTCCCGCTGATTATGCAGGCGTTCCACATCGATTCGCAGCAGGCGGGGCTTCTCATCACGGTGAACACGCTGCCGGGCATCTTCCTCTCGCCCGTCGCGGGCATCCTCGCCGACCGGGTGGGGCGCAAGCGCTTGCTGGTGCCGAGCCTGATCCTGTTCGCGCTCGCCGGCGCGGCCTGCGTGATGACGCAGAGCTTCGTCATGCTGATGGTGTTCCGCTTCCTGCAGGGCTGCGCCGCGGCGCCCCTGGGCGCGCTCAACAACACCGTGATCGGCGAGCTGTTCACCGGCCGCAAGCGGATGGAGGCGATGGGCTACAACGCCTCGGTCCAGTCGTCGCTGATGCTGGGCTACCCGATCCTCGGCGGCGCGGTGGCGCTGGCGGGCTGGCACTGGCCGTTCCTGCTCGCGCTGGTCGGCCTGCCGGCGGCCTGGATGGTCTGGTTCCACCTGAAGAACCCCGAGCCCAAGCACGCGCTGCCGATGGGCGAATATCTCGGCAGCGCGCTCAAGGGCATCGCCAACCGGCGGATGGCGGCCCTGTTCCTTTGTAATCTGATGACGACCAGCGTCTCGTTCGGCGTGCTGGTCGTCTATCTCACCTTTTTGATCGCGCACCGGTTCGGCGGCTCGTCGCTCGAGATCGGCATCATCGTCGGATTCAGCCCGGTGATCTCGACCATCATGTCGACCCAGGCGGTGCGCATCCGCCGGCTGTTGACCTTCCGCCAGATGATCGTCATCGGGCTGATCCTTTCCGGCGTCGGCGTCTCGCTCAACGTCTCGATGCCGGGCCTGTGGTACCTGCTGATCCCGGCCTTCATCCGCGGCCTCGCGCAGGGCGTGCTCAACCCCTCGGTCAACACGCTGGTCGCCGAGTTCGCGCCGCACGACACGCGCGCCGCGGTGATGGCGCTCAACTCGACCATGTTCCGCATCGGCCAGACCATCGCGCCGCCGATCTTCGGGCTGATCTACGCGGTGGGCGGGATGGACGTGGTGTTCCACGCCGGCACCGCGATGCTGGTCCTTACCGCGATCGTGGTGGGGGTGGTCATGGGCGACATCGACGCCGCCATCGAGCGCCGCTACGCCGCCGAGGCGGCGGGGGAGTAGGGGCAGGGGCCGGCCCCCGGCTACACCGCGATCCCGGCCTTGGCGAGGCCCTGGGCGACCAGCTCGATCGCGGCGGGGTCCTTGTAGGGCAGCACGCGGCGGCGCTGGGCGAAGGAATAGCGCGGGTTGACGCGGAGGAGCTCGTCCCACGCCGCGCGCGCCTCTTCGGCGCGCCCCTGGTGGCCGAGCGCGGCGGCGAGCAGCACGCGCGAGGCGTCGGTCTGCGGGTTGCGGGCGATGCGGTCGCGCGCGGCCTGCTCCGCGGCCGCGTAGTCGCCGAGGTGCAGAAAGGCGATCCGCCGGTCGGGAGCGACGTCGGCATTGCGCGTCGCCATGCCGCGCTGGATGTCGAGGGCGCAGCGCACGGCGTCTACCGCGCTCGCGAACTCGACCAGCGCGCCGTCGCCCGTCGTCTTGACAATGCGCCCGTCGTTCTCCGCGATGCAGGGATCGATCAGCTCGGCGCGATGGGCGCGAAGGCCGGCGAGCGTGCCCTCCTCGTCGGCGCCCATAAGGCGTGAGTAGCCGGCGACATCGGCGGCCAGGATGGCCGCCAGCCGCCTTTGTACGCTGCTCTCGGGCAAGGGCGCCCCTCGGACGTGTGCGCGTTCGGGCCGGAGTGTACGGTGCCGCCGCCGGGAAATCCGCCGTCTGGCGCGCTACCGCATGTGGCGGGCGGGCAGCACGATTCGGCAGCTAAGCCCGGTTTCGCCCCAGTCCATGGCGAGGCTTCCCTCGAGCTGCCGCTCGATGCCGAGCCGGACGATGGTGAGGCCCAGCCCTTCGCGTGCCGGCGCCGCGGCGGGCGGGCCGCCGAGCTCGCGCCAGTCGAGCGCCACGTCGCCGCCGCCGATGTCCCAGTTCACCTCGACGACGCCGCCGTCCTGCGTCAGCGCGCCGTATTTCAGTGCGTTGGTGGCGAGCTCGTGAATGGCGATGGCGAGCGTCTGCGCCGCCTCGGCGCTGACCGCGACCGGCGGGCCGTCGACGCGGAAGCCGTGGCTGCGCGCGCCGAACGTGTCGAGGATGTGGCGGACGATCTGGTCGAGGTCGGCCCGGCGCCAGTCGCCCGTGCTGAGCAGGGAATTCGCCCGGTCGAGCGCCATGATGCGGCCGCGGATCACCTCGCGGAATTCCGGGACCGTGTCGCGCCGCGTGCGCTCGACCAGCGCGGCGACCATCGTCAGAAGGTTCTTGGTGCGGTGCGACAGGTCGGCATTGAGAAGCCGGATCTGCTCCTCGCTACGGCGCCGTTCGCTGATATCGCGCGCGATCTTGGACGCGCCGATCAGCTCGCCCGCATCGCTGCGCACCGGCGATATGGTGAGCGAGACGGGCACGATCGAGCCGTCCTTGCGCCTTCGAGTTCGAACTCGTAGCGCCCGATGCGTTCGCCGCCGCGCAGCCGCACCAATATGTCCGTCATCTCGTCTGGGTGGGCGGGATCGGCGAGCAGTGAGATCGGCCGGCCGATCATCTCCTCGGCGCGATAGCCGAACAGCACCTCGGCGGCGGGATTCCAGCTCACGACCTCGCCGTCGAGCGTCTTACCGACGATGGCGTCCTGGGCCGAGGCGACGATCGCGGCGAGCCAGGCCGAAGGATTGCCCATGGGCAAGGCCCCGTTGTCCGGTGCGTGCATTGCGCCGACTGTCGGGGCCCGCGCCTTGGGTCCTCCGCCCTTGTCGCCATTCCTTTTGCCTGCTCGTCTCATCCTCGGCACGCTTTTGTCGAGCTGCGTCACTCGGCCCGCGCCTACGCGCGTGTTGGCCCCTTCACCCCGACAACGGCGGCGCGCGCCGGCCGGTTCCGAGCGGATGTCACACGTTTAGGAATATGAGCGTTGCCGGTAATGCAGGGCGGCGCGAAGTGCAACGTCGTGGCGATCCGGCAGGGCGACCACGCCGAGTGGCGGTCAGTGGCAAGACCGTGATCGACATCCGCCGGTCGTGCTTTAGTGACTTCGCCGAACCATGTAAGTTCAACGCGCCTCGATCCGAAGAACGACACGACATTCGCGACCAGCGATCCGGGAGAGAGGACGTTCATGTTGGTACTCGTTGCCGAAGACGACTGGTCAATTGCTGTCGACTTTTATGACACGCTCACCCACGCAGGCTTTCGCGTTGTCACCGCGAAAGACGCACCTGCAGCAATGAATGCATTGGCCAGGGAAACGCCCGCCGTGGCGACCGTGGCCCTCAACTTGTTCGATGGCCTGACCGGTCCGGACGTCGCCCAGGCGCTCGTCGATGCAGGCGTCCCGACGATCGTGTGCTCAGGCGATCCCAGGGCACGCGACATTATCGGGGAGATACCGGTCGAGCGAATCATTGCCAAGCCGATTATGCCGGTTGCGCTGCTTAACGCAGTGTTGGACGCGCTCGAAATCGGGGCAGGCGGCAAGGCTGACCTGTCGCGATCCGGGTTGGCGTGAACGCCACGAGTTAGAGAACTTCGCTCCGGCGAAGAGGTTCGGGCGGCCATCGTGGTCGACGACCTGGGCGAGGTGGCGGGGCGGAGAAAGGCTGGAGCGGGCGATGGGAATCGAACCCACGACATTCAGCTTGGGAAGCTGACGTTCTACCTCTGAACTACGCCCGCGGCCGCCGCCATACTATCATGGCGCCGAGGACCGGCAAGTTGTTCGAGGGTTCATGACCACGCTCACCGGCGTCTTGGCCTCGGGGCTGGGGGAGGGGGCGAGCTTCACTCGGCTCGACTGGGCGCGCGCGGCCTTCGTCGCGCGGCTCGGCATCGACCCCCATCCGGGCACGGTGAATATCGCACTGGTCGACGCGGCCGAGTGCGCGACATGGGCGCGGCTCCGCGCCCGGCCGGGCATCGCGATCCCGCCGCCCGACCCCGCCTGGTGCGCGGCGCGGTGCTTTGCCGTGACCATTGCGGGGCGCATCCCGGGCGCGGTGGTGCTGCCGGAAGTGTCGTCATATCCGGCCGACAAGGTGGAGGTGATCGCCGCGGTTGGGGTGCGCGACGCCCTGGGGCTGCGCGACGGCGACCCGGTCGTGCTGGAATTCGCCGGCGATTGACGCAAGGAAGAAAATCCTGTATAGCCTCCTGCCGGTCCCGTCGTCGCGCGGCCACGTCGCCCGAACGTTTTTTTTGGTTCGGTTCGAGGAGACCGATCGTTGTGGGTCAAGGCGTTAGCGAGCAAGCGTCAGGCGACATCAGGCGACATAGAGGCGACGTAGAGGCGACATTCAGGTTACCCAGAGGCGACATGAGGTTACCTTGAGGCGACTTCGGGCGAAGTGAGGCGACCCCAGGCGGGCTTGCACGCAGTCCGGTGGTTCCGCTTTCGCCGGTCGGCTAGAATGCGTGCGCACGCACCGCGGGAGGCGTTCGATGGATTCGGGACTGCGCTATCGCAAGCTGGGCTACGTCGCTCTCAACGTGAGCGACCTCGAGCGGTCGGTGCCGTTCTACGCCGATGTGGTCGGGCTCAATTTCGTCGAGCAGGTCGGCAACGATGTCGCGTTCTTCCGCTGCTCGGAGGACCATCACAACGTCGCGCTCTACCGCGCGGCGACGCCCGGCCTCAAGCGCGTGGGGCTGGAGCTCGAGGACGACGACATGCTCGAGCGCGCGGCGGCTTTGTTCTCCGACCTCGGGCTCGGGCCGGAGGAGGTGGCGGCGGGCGAGTGCGCGATGCTGCGCCAGGGCCGCACCATCCGCATCCATGAGCCGGCCTCGGGCCTCTGCCTCGAGTTCTATTCCTCCGCGACGATCGTCGCCGCGCCCTACGAGCCGCCGCACACGCGCATCGCCCGGCTCGGCCATGTGGTGATCTGGTCGGCCGACTATCCGGCAACACTGCGCTTCGCCCAGCGCACCCTGAACTTCAAGGCGTCGGACCATTTCGGCGACAAGCTCACCTTCATGCGCTGCTTCCCCAACCCCTATCACCATTCCTTCGCGCTGGGGCAGGGGACCGACAATCGCCTCCATCACGTCAACTTCATGGTCACCGACGTCGACGACATCGGCCGCGCGATGCACCGGCTCGCGCGCGAGGGGGTGGAGGTCGTCTACGGGCCGGGGCGCCACCCGCCGTCCGGGTCGATCTTCCTCTACTACCTCGATCCCGACGGGCTTTCGCTCGAATACTCGTTCGGGATGGAGGAGTTCCCCGAAATCGGCGCGCGCAAGCCGCGCCTGTTCGACCCGGTGCCGGCCTCGCTCGACGCCTGGACCAGCCCGCGCAGCGCGAAGTTCGCCGCGGGCGGCATCATCGAACAGCCCCGTCAGCGCGCGCCCGCCGGCCGGGCGCGACAGGCCGTCGCGGGGGAATAACATTCTCTTGTGCAGTGCAGCATTCGCCCCTATCTAGGGGGCATGGACAGCATCTCGGAAAAGGGACCCTTCTGGGTGGTGGGCGGCGAGTACACCGATACGCGGTTCGACCGGCCGGCGCCCGGCAAGCGGCTGGAATGCCACGGCCCGTTCCTCGCGCACGGCGAGGCGTACAAGTCGTGGCAGGCGCTCTCCTGGCGCGCGGTCGACAACTGCCACGTGCGCTACCGCATCGTCGCGGGCGCGGAGGCGCCGGCCGCGTGAGCGCCGGCGGCGCGGGCGGGCCGAGCCTGGCGGCGCGCATCGCGCACGCCAAATCCTACCCGTTCCCGCGCCACGATTATTGCTACGTCTATGCCGACCGTCGGACGGCGCGCCTGCCGGTCGGCCCGTGCGACGTGGCCGGCCGCGTGCCGGTGCTCGCCGCCGGCTCCAACCAGTCGCACGAGCAACTTCACCGCAAGTTCGGCCACATCGCCGACTGCACCATCCCGGTGTGGCGCGGCAGGCTCCACGATTTCGACGTGGTGTACGCGGCGAAGCTGACCGGGTACGGATCGGTGCCGGCGACTTTCCAATATTCGCCAGGGACTTCCGTCACGGTCTTCGTGCAATGGTTGACCGAGGCGCAGCTCCTGCGCATGCACGAGACCGAGGCCGGGTACGACTATGACCGCCTCGCCGACATCCGCGTCACGCTCGACCGCGGCGGCGTGCTGACCGAGGCGTACGCCTACACCTCGGCGACCGGCTGCCTCGCCCTCGACGGGCAGCCCGTCGCCCTCGCCGAGATCGCCGCCGAGGGACGCCGGTTCCGTCCGCTCGGCCAGATCGAGATGCTTGCCGCCGTGCGCGACCGGCTCGCCCCGGGCGCCGCGCTCGACGAGTTCATCGGCGATCACCTGGAAGACGCCACGCTGCGCCGTGAACGCTCCGCCGCGCTCGCCGCCGAGTCGCTCCCGATCCGCTACAAGCGCGAGACCCTTGCGCGGTTCTGAACCCCGGCTCCGCGCCATCGCGTCCGCGCCGCAGCCATAAAAAATACGCGAGGCCGGCGCCAAAACCATGGTCTGCGACATTTGTCGCTTTTTTTACGTGACGACCATCACAAATCGTAAAGACAAGCGCACGCGTTGGTCGGAACGGGCCCTAGCGGGCCCAAACAGGGACAAGGACCATGGCGTCGATCTCCGGAACGTCCTTCTGGCATAGCGCACCTTCCCGCACGGTACCGAAATTCACCTTCCCGGCGGTACTCCACAGCGACCACCTGTTTCGCGGCGCCGTATGGCTCTTCTTGGCTGCTGCATTCTGCGGCGCCGTATTCTTCATCGGCAGCCATGCGGTCACCGCCCACGAGGCGGGACGGACGGCGTTCTTTCTGGCGATCGGCCTGTTCGCAGTCGGGCTGGCGGACTTCATGGTCAAATCCATACGGCGCTAGGTCGACCACATCGCTAGTCGGCTCAGAAAAGCTGGCCGGCTATGATGCTGGCGGGCACCAGCCAGCCGAACAGTCGGTCGGAGCGGAACTTGCGCAAGCCGTCGCCCGACTTCAGTCCCGGCTGCCGCCGCGGACGTGCTTGGCCGCCTCCTTGACGCGCAGGAGGAACTCCGCCATCGGCACAGACTCGGAAGGCAGCGGCCCGCCGGGCGTGATGACCGTGACGCGATCAGGCCCCTGCGCGGCCAGCAGCTTGCGGTGCACCATGCTCCAGTAGGCCCAGCCGGGCGGGACGGCATTCCAGTCGAACGCCAATTCCAGCATGTGCCCGGCCTCGCGGTATTTCCCGTCCCCGATCAGCTCGACCAGCCGGCGGCACTGCTCCGCGAGCTTCCCATCTTCCACTTCGATCTCCTGGGTCGGCTCGGCCGCATTATCTGTCCTTTGGGATTGACCGATGGTTGCCGCCGACCGGAAAAAGGGCGTGAGAACGGAATTATCGGATGAACTGGTCGGCCATGATGCCGGCGAGCACCAGCCAGCCGAACAGCCGGTTGGAGCGGAACTTGCGCAGGCAGTCCTTCGGGTCGTCGAGATCGACGTCCCAGATTTGCCATGCAAGCTGCGCCGCCCCGGCCGCGAGCCCCACCAGGAACGGCCCGCGCAATCCGTCGGCGAGGCCTGCCGCCGCGAACAGGGCGACGGTCGCGGCGAAGAAGAAGGCGATCCACGGACGCGACGTGAATAACAGCCGTAAGGCCGTTGATTTCACCCCCGCTTTCGGGTCGTACGCCTTGTCCTGGTGGGCGTAGATGGTGTCGTACCCCAGCGTCCAGAAGATGCCGCCCGCGTAGAGCAGGATCGCGGGCCAGCCGAGCGTCGGGCGGATCGCCGCCCAGCCCAGCAACGCCCCCCAGTTGAAGGCGAGCCCGAGGAAGAGCTGCGGCCAGTACGTCACCCGCTTCATCAACGGGTAGGTGAACACCAGAACCAGCGACGCCGCGCCCACCTCCACCGCGAACCATGGCAGCGCCAGCAGGATGGCGAGCCCGGCCAGCAACTCGAGCGCGAGGAAGGCCCAGGCCTGCCACAGTGTCACCTCGCCCGCCGGGAGCGGCCGGTCGGCGGTGCGCGCGACCTGGGCGTCGTAATCCTTGTCGCAGATGTCGTTGTAGGTGCAGCCGGCGCCGCGCATCGCCAGCGCGCCCAGCCCGAACAGCGCGAACAGCCACGCGTCCTGCCAGCCGCGCCAGGCGAGCGCGATCGCCCACCAGCAGGGGAACAGCAGGAGCCACGTTCCGATCGGCCGGTCGAGCCGCATCAGCCGGGCATAGGGGCGCAGCCCGCGCGGAACGTAGCGGTCGAGCCACCCCCCGCGCGGAATGTCGCTCGCGCCGGTCAACGGGTTCGATGCGCTCTCGGCCATACGCCGATGATATAACCTGCACCGGCCATGACGACAGGACCCAAGACCCGCCTCTATGTCGAGGAGCCGCTCGCCGAAGGGCAGGCGGTCGGGCTTGCGGCCGCGCAGGCGCACTATCTGGGCACGGTGCTCCGGCTCGGACGCGGCGACGCGGTCGCCCTGTTCAACGGGCGCGACGGCGAGTGGCGCGCCGCCATCGACGGGATCGGCCGCGGCTGGTGCTCGCTCGCCGTCGCGGAGCGCACGCGCGCGCAAAGCGCCGCGCCCGACCTATGGCTCTGCTTCGCCCCCGTAAAGCGGGCACGCATCGACTTCGTCGCTTCCAAGGCCACCGAGCTCGGCGTGGCGCGGCTCTGCCCCGTGCTGACCCGCCACACCGCCGTCGAGCGGGTGAACACCGAGCGGCTGCGCGCCAACGCGATCGAGGCGGCCGAGCAGTGCGGGCGGCTCGACGTGCCCGAGGTGGCTGCGCCGGTCGCGCTCGACGCGTTGCTCGCCGACTGGCCGGAGAGCCGCCGCCTGATGGTCTGCGACGAGACCGGCCGGGCGCCCGCCATCGACGCGGCGCTCGCGCCGTTCGCCGGTGCGCCGCCCGGCCCGTGGGCGGTGCTGACCGGGCCCGAAGGGGGCTTCGCCGCGGCCGAGCTTGACGCCCTCGCGAAAAGGCCCTTTGTTATTCCCGTCGGCCTAGGTCCCCGGATTCTCCGGGCCGACACCGCCGCCGTCGCCGCGCTCGCGTGCTGGCAGGCCCGGTTGGGGGACTGGCGGTCGCGCCCGCCCGGGGCCGGCGCCGAGGCGTAACCGGTCGAGCGATCAGGAGTCCATGTCCGCCCCAGCCTCCGCCGTCGCGGCGCCCATCGCGGGCCGCAGAGACCTGATCGCGCATCTGGAGGAGGGGTGCAAGCCGCCCGTCCAATGGCGCATCGGCACCGAGCACGAGAAGTTCGTGTTCGAGCTCGACACGCTGCGCCGCGCGGCCTACGAGGGCCCGCGCGGCATCGGTGCGCTGCTGGACGGGCTCTGCCGCTTCGGCTGGACGCCGGTCGCCGAGGACGGCAAGACCATCGCGCTCACCGCCGCGGACTGCAACATCACGCTGGAGCCGGGCGGCCAGTTCGAGCTGTCGGGCGCGCCCCTGGAGACGCTGCACCAGACCTGCAATGAGGTGCACACCCACCTCGCCCAGGTGAAGGAGGTGGCGGGCGAGCTGCGGCTCGGCATGATCGGCATGGGGTTCGATCCCAAGTGGCGCCGCGAGGACGTGCCGTGGATGCCCAAGGGGCGCTACGCCATCATGCGGCGCTACATGCCCTTGGTCGGCACGCTCGGGCTCGACATGATGCTGCGCACCGCGACGGTGCAGGTGAACCTCGACTTCGCCTCCGAGGCCGACATGGTGAGGAAGTTCCGCGTCGGGCTCGCGCTGCAGCCGATCGCCGTCGCGCTGTTCGCCAACTCGCCCTTCGTCGAAGGCAAGCCGTCGGGCTGGCTCTCCTACCGCAGCCATGTGTGGGAGGACACCGACCCCGACCGCTGCGGCATCCTGCCCTTCGTGTTCGAGCCGGGTATGGGGTTCGAGCGCTACGTCGACTATGCGCTCGATGTGCCGATGTACTTCGTCTATCGCGACGGGCGCTATATCGACACGGCCGGCCAGTCGTTCCGCGACTTCATGGCCGGGCGGCTGCCCGCCCTGCCGGGCGAGGCGCCGACCATTTCCGACTGGTCGAACCACCTGACCACGATCTTCCCGGAGGTGCGGCTCAAGCGCTATCTGGAAATGCGCGGCGCCGACGGCGGGCCGTGGGGGCGGCTCTGCGCCTTGCCGGCGCTGTGGACGGGCCTTCTTTACGACTCGGCCGCCCTCGACGCGGCGTGGGACCTGGTGAAGGGCTGGACCTTGGAGGATCACAATTTGCTGCGGGCCGAGGTGCCGAAGCGGGCGCTCGCCATGCCGTTCCGCGGCCGGACGGTGGGCGACGTGGCAGCCGATGTCCTCGCCATCGCCCGCACCGGCCTCAAGGCGCGCAACCGCCAGGACGGCGGCGGCGCCGACGAGACCGGCTTCCTCGAGGTGCTGGCCGAGATCGTCGCGCGGCGCGAGACGCCGGCCGAGACCAAGCTCCGCCGCTTCCACGAGGAATGGCACGGCGATATCGACCCGCTGTTCAAGGAGTACGCGTACTGACCGCGTTGACGGGCGGGGCGTGCGCGCCCAGATTATCGGCACACGATACGGGAGCGCGCGCCATGCGCCGGACGCTTCGTCTTTCCGCCACCGTCTTCGCCGCCGCCCTTGTTGCCGCCGGGTCGGCGGGGGCGCAGGGCTTTGCGCCGGGGCTGCCGGGCGGCGTGGGACCGCGGCACTCCGCGCCGGCCGTCGCGCCGGAGGGCGAGGGGGCCGCCCCCGGTATCATGCCGGGCCCGATGTATTCGGAGGGCGGGCAGCTGCAGCCGCAGCAGCGCCAGTCGCCGGATGTCAGCAGCGCGCTGCGCGACCTCTACAGCGACCCGATGAAACAGTACTACCGGAACGCGTCGCCGCCGGGCGGCGGCGGCAATGAGCTGGATCCGTCGACGCGCCGCGCGCTGCGCCAGCTCTACGGCGGCAGCGTGCCGCTCACCGGCCCGTCTTTGCCGGAGGGTCCGCCCGGCGCCCAGTCGCGGAACGCGACGCCGGACGCCAGCGCGCGTGCCTTTCCCCGCTACGACCTGAACGGTGACGGGGTGATCTCAGCCGACGAGTACAGCGCCGTGCACATGCGCGCCGCGCCGGCCGACCCCACTGCCGCCGACGCCGCGCGCCGCCGCACGCTGATGGAGCGATTCAGTTCGCGCTTCCGCGCCGCCGATCGCAATGGCGACGGGCGCGTCACGCCCGACGAGCTCAACGCCGACCCCAACGCCCGGTTCTGATCGCGGCCGCGACGCGGTAGAATGCCGGGCGTCCGACAGGGAGGACCGCCATGAACCGGCTTCGCAATCCGCCATCCATCGCCGCGCCACAGGGTCAATACAGCCATTCGGTGGAGGCGCCCACCGGCTCACGCACGCTCTACGTCGCGGGCCAGGTCGGCGTCGACGCGAACGGAAAGCTCGCCGACGATTTCGCCGGCCAGGCGGAGAATGCGTTCCGCAACCTCGCCGCCGTGCTGGCCGACGCGGGCATGGGCTGGAACGACGTGGTGAAGGTCACCACCTTCCTGACCAGCCGCGACGACGCGCCGGCGTTGCGCGAAACCCGCGCGCGCCACATGGGCGACCACAAGCCTGCCGCGACCTTGCTGATCGTCGCCGGACTCGCCGATCCGCGCTTCAAGATCGAGGTCGAGCTGATCGCCGCGAAGGGCTGAGGCCCGGCCGCGCCGTCAGCGGACCAGCGGCCCCGCGCTGCAATGGACGATGTCGGGGCCGCCGACCCGGCCGGAGCCGCGCACGCCGCATGCCTTGACCTGGCCGTCGGCGTCGATCAGCCACAACAGGGTTCCGCCCGCGACGGCGGTGACCGCGGGCGGTGCCGCCTCGGGCGCGCGCACTTCTGCCAGGGCGGGCGTGCCGCGCAGGATGGTGATATGACCGTTCGCCGTTTGCGGCGCCCCGCCGCGCAGCACCGTCACGCCGGCCGCCCCGGCCGGCATGGCGAGTGACATCGAAAGCGCGGCCGCGGCCGCGAGTGCCGTCCACCTCATCGTTCGATCCTTTCCTGCCTCCGGCGCTTGGCGCGCCTTGGCGTCTATCCTACCACGATTGACCGAATCCGGCGGGTTGGGCGATGCTGGCCCATCCAAGCGGCGCGTCCGCGCCCGCCAATCCGGGAATGAAGATGATCAAGATCACCGACGACATGCGCGCCTTCGTCAACAACGCGCTGGCCGACGGCGTGCCGTGCCTGGTCGGCACGGTTGGCGAGGACGGCTGGCCCAGCGTCGGCCCGAAGGGCAGCGTGCTGGTCTACGACGACCGGACGCTCGCCTATTGGGAGCGCGCGCATCGCAGCTCGATCGAAAACCTGCGCAGGAACCCGAAGGTGGTTGTGTACTACCGCAACATGGCCGCGGCGCAGAAGCTCGGCGGCGGCGGCGCGCTCCGCTTCTACGGCACCGCGGAGCTGCACCCGCAGGGCCCGACGCGCGAGAAGGTGCGCCCGATGGTGGTCGCCGCCGAGATCGAGAAGGACCCGGAGAACAAGGGCATCGCCGTCCTGATCCACGTCGACCGGATCACCAATCTCGGCGGGCAGGTGCTGCAAAGCTGCTGACCGAGGTGCGTGCCCGAGTCCCGCTTGCGCGGCGCGTGGCCGCAGTCGCAGTCGCGCTGCTGGCCGCCGGCTGCATTGCCCGCGCCGGACCGCCTGCGCCCACGCCGGCGGCGGCGCCGCCCGGTCCCGCCGCACGGCTGTTGACGGCGGTCAACGCGACCCGCGCCGCGCGCGGGCTCCGCGCGCTGCGTCCCGACGCGCGGCTCGAACGCATGGCCGAGGCGCAGGCGCGGGCGATGGCCGAGCAGGATTTCTTCGACCATACCGGGCCGGACGGGAAGGGGCTGACGGCGCGCCTCGCCGAATTCGGCTACGCCTATTCCTTCGCCGCCGAGAACTTGGCCGGCGGGCCGAAGGGCGCCGCCGAGGCGGTGGCCGGCTGGATGCAGTCGCCGCCCCACCGGCGCAACCTGCTGTCGAAGGAGGCGGTCGCCGCCGGCACCGGCTATGCCTTCGAGCCGCACGACGCGGGCAACGCCTCCTACCGGACCTACTGGGTGCTGGTCGTCGCCGCTCCCGCCGAGCCATGACGGAGGGCCGACCACGACGCCATGGCGGGCTTGGAGCGCTGCGCCATCCGGCCTTCGCGCTTTACTGGAGCTCGCGCATCCTCGTCGCGCTGGCGATGGAGATGACCTCGACGGCGATCGGCTGGCAGGTCTATCGCCTGACCGGCAGCCAGTTTGCCCTCGGCCTCGTCGGGCTCGCCCAATTCGCGCCGTTCATCGTGCTGTTCCTGGTGACCGGGCTTGTCGCCGACCGGTTCTCGCGGGTGAGAATCCTGGCCGCCTGCGTGGCGCTGCAGGGGATCGGCGCCGCGTCGTTCTTCGCGATGACCTACACCGGCGCGGCGGCCTTCGCACCGATCATGGCACTGCTCGTCATGTTCGGGATCGCGCGCGCGTTCTACGCGCCGCTCAACCAGGCGATGATCCCGATCCTGATCCCGGCCGAGCTGTTCGGCAATGCGGTTGCGTGGCAGTCGTCGGGCAACCAGGTCTCGCGCATCGCTGGCCCGTCACTTGGCGGCGTGCTGATCGCGGTCGGCACCGCGGCCGGCGTGAACGAGGTGCCGGTCTACGCGACGGCTTCCGTGCTGCTCGCGGCCGCCTTCGTCATGACCCTGTTCATCCGCACGCGCGGCCAGACCATCTCGCGCGAGCCGGTGACGTTCGACACGCTGGCGGCCGGGCTCCGCTTCATCTGGACGCGCCAGGTGGTGTTCGCCGCCATCGCGCTCGATCTGTTCGCCGTTCTGTTCGGTGGCGCGACCGCGCTGCTGCCGGTCTATGCCCGCGACATATTGCACGTCGGGGCGGAGGGGTTCGGCATCTTGCGCTCGGCTCTGATGGCGGGCGCGTTCCTCGGCGCGCTGGTGCTGACCCAGCGGCCGGTGACGCGCCAGGCGGGTGCGAAGCTCCTCGCCGCGGTCGCGATCTTCGGCGCGGGCGTGGTGGTGTTCGGCGTCTCGACCAGCTTCTATTTGTCGCTCGCCGCGCTGTTCGTGATGGGCTGCGCCGACGTGGTCAGCGTGTTCGTCCGCCACACCATGGTGCAGATCGTCACGCCCGACGAGATGCGCGGCCGCGTCGGCGCGGTGGTCGGCGTGTTCGTCGGCGCGTCGAACGAGGTGGGCGAGTTCGAGTCCGGCGTGACGGCAAGCTGGTGGGGCACCGTGCCCGCGGTGGTCGTCGGCGGCGCGGCGACGCTGGTCACCGCTATCGTCTTCGCCTGGCAGTTCCCGGCGCTGCGCCGGATGGCGTCGCTCGACGTCACCCGCCTGATCGACCGTTACCGCCCGCCCCACGACCGGCACGGGCGGGCGCGGAAGGGCTGGTAGTCAGCTTCCCCGCACCAGTTCGATCAGGGAGCGCGCGTCGGCGACGTGTTCGAGGTCGGCGACGGTCGCGATCACCCGTTCGATCCGCTCGGCGGAGATCACGCCCTTCGCGTATGTGCGGAACTTGTCCTCGATCTGGGCGCAGGTCAGCGGGTTCTCAGGCGCGCCGAGCGGCGCGTCGCAGCGCGCCGCAATCATCCGCCCGTCCGTGGTCTCGACGGTCGCGGCCGCCTGTCCGCCGCCGAGCGATGCATCCTCGAACACCGTCACGTTCTCGGCGGCGAAGCGGCGCAGGGCCGGGTCGTCGTAACAGGCCGGCTCGAACTGGGCGAGGGTGACCGCCCGGTCGCGCAGGAACACGGCGGCCACGTAGTGCGCCGACAGGAGCGCCTCGAACTTCGCCCGCCAGGTCGAATACTTGCCGTGCATGGCGAACGGCGTCTCGCCGAGGGCGAGGCGCACCCGCGCAATGCCGGAGAAGGCAAGGTCGTGTTCCGCGACCAGGTTGTAGAGCGCCGTGATGACGTCCTGCAAAGCGGTCGCGGCCGGCCACGGGCGAAGCGCGATCTCGCCGAGCTCCCAGCGCTCGCCGAGGTCGGCGGTGGCGGTCTCGGGTTTTCCGCCCGCGGCGTAGGTGTTGTAGAGCCCGCCGTCCGGCGCGGTGAGGAACTGGCGCGTCGCGACGAACCCCGGCTCGGCGAGCAGCGCCGCCATGAGCCCGGAGAGCGCCGCGCGGCACTGGTGGAACTTCACGGTCGGCGTGCCCCAGGCGGCGAAGGTGCCGGCCGCCTGGCTGCCCGCGAGGCCGAAGGCGCGCGCCATGGTCTCGGCATCGAACCCGCGCAGCCGTCCGACCGCCGCCGCCGCGCCGAACGGGCCGAGCACCCCTGGCCCGTGCCAGCCCTTCGACCGGAACACCGGGTAGTCGAGCCCGATGCCGACGCGCGTCGCCACCTCGCAGCCGGCGGCGATGGCAGAGAGCAGTTCGGCCCCGGTCGCCCCGTCGCGCTCGCAGATGGCGAGGGCGGGCGGCACGATCTCCGGCGTGATGTGGGTCAGCGTGGCGCGGTGCACATCGCACATGGTGACGGCGGTGATGAGGTAGCCGTTCATCAGGGTCGCGCCGGCGCGCGAGAGGCGCCCGCCGCCGATCACGCTTGCCTCGCGCGAGTCCCCCAGCGCCTGGGCGAGGGCGGCAACCTGGCCGGTCTCCTCGCCCCGGTGCCCGGCGAGCGCGCAGGCCAGCGCGTCGAGGATCAGCTTCTTGGTCTGCTCGCGCGCCGCCGGTGGGATCGCCGCGATGTCGAGCCCCGCCGCGAGTGACGCCAGCCGCTCCGTCGCTTCCGCCACGATCCTCTCCTCGCGCACCTGTGCCCGGCGGCGACACTATCCGCCGCGGCCCGGACGGCGAACAAAAAAAGAGGCCGGCGGGATCGCTCCTGCCGGCCAGTTGGTGCTTATGGGGGGATGAGAGTAATATAACCCCTCCTTAACGAATTCCAAGGGGCTGGGCCATAAAACTTTGCATGCTGGTTTCGGAACCACTGCAAAGCTCCGGGACCGGCGGGCGCGCGGCTAGTTTCAATTATTTCAATGGCTTGCGGCCAAGGCTTGGCATTCAGGGCGGCCCGCGGCCGGCCGCGGCGGTCTCGGAAGCGGTCCATCGGCTTGTAGGCGGCGGCCTCGCCAGGCGTTTCGGAAGCTTGTCTTAAGGATTAAGCAAGAATGGTAACTAACTGAAAATGTGTTCCCTTCATGTCGCCTTCTCCGGCTCGGGGACCAGCACCACCCCGGCGATCAACCAGCCGCCGCCGGCCTCGTGCTCCATCAAGTAAAGGGCGGTCATGGGCACGTCGGACGGCCCGACCACAAGAACCGGCTGCACCGGCCTTCCCTCGATCCAGGCGAACGGGCGGAAGGCGAAGACTTTGGGCCGGTAGACCGCCGGGTAGTCGCGCTTGACCATGGCGATGAAGCTGGCCGCGGTGCGGTAGATCTCGTGCAGCCGGGGCGCGGCGTAGGCGTAGGCCGCTTCGGCATCGTCCTTCGTGAATGCCGCTTGCTGGGCGAGGATGACGTTGCGGATGGCGGCGAGGTCCTGGGGTGGCAGGTCCGCCGGCGCCGCCCGGGCGGCGAGCGGCAGAAGCAGCAGCAGGACCGCGATCAGGCTGCGCATCGTCTTACCTCGGCCGCGTCATCACGTAGAGCGCGACGGCCGCGGCGTTGGAGACGTTGAGGCTGGTCACCGGGCCGCGGCGCGCCGCCCCGGCCATCGGGATGGTGGCGAGCTCGTCGCAATGCTCGCGCACCAGCCGCCGGAGACCCGATCCCTCCGCCCCCAGCACCAGCACCACGCGGCGCTGGGCCAGCGGGGCGAGCGGCGCCGCCGCGTCCTGGTCGAGCCCGACGGCCCACCAGCTGGACTCCTTCAACTCGTCGAGGGCCCGCGACAGGTTCGGCACCCGCACCAGCGGCACGGCCTCGACGGCGCCCGAGGCGGCCTTGACCAGCGCGCCTGTCTCGTCGGGCGCGTGGCGGTCCTGGACGATCACCGCCGCCGCGCCGAATGCCGCAGCCGAGCGCAGGATCGCGCCCACATTCTGCGGGTCGGTCACCTGGTCGAGCATCAGGGCGACGGCGGGCTCGGGCGCGCCGTCCAGCGCCTCGATCCCGGTCGGCGGCAGGGGCTCGGCGAGGAGCGCGATCCCCTGGTGCACCGCGCCCCGCGGCAGCAGCGAATCGAGTCGCGCCCGGTCGGTGCGCTCGACGGCGAGGCCGGGCGGCACGCCGGGCGGCGGCTCGCCCGCCACCAGAAGGCGGCGCAGCGTGCGCCGCGGATTGGCCAGCGCCGCGGCCACCGCATGGTCACCGTAGAGCCAGATCCCGCCGCCGGGGTAGGGGCGGGGCGGCCCCTCGCGGCCCCTATCCTTGGAGTGCTTGCGTCGCGCCATGGTTATTCATATATTAGCGCGACCTGAATGGGAGTTCGGAATCCTTATCTCCGCGCGGCTGTTCGCCGTTGGGCGCGCGGGGCTGAGGTTTTCTGCCCTTTTGAAGTTGACAAGCTGAGGCAAATCCCGATAGACCGCACGTCCGCGTCGCACCGAGACAGCGCTCGCGGAGGGGTGCCCGAGTGGCTAAAGGGGACGGGCTGTAAACCCGTTGGCGTACGCCTACGTTGGTTCGAATCCAACCCCCTCCACCACGGGCGCCGTGATCTATCGGTGCCGGCGCATCCGAAAGGTCGAGATACCGGGAAATTGGGCGCAATCACGGTATGCGGCGGGTGTAGCTCAATGGTAGAGCTCCAGCCTTCCAAGCTGGTGACGTGGGTTCGATTCCCATCACCCGCTCCAGTGCCGGAGTCGCCGGAACGAGGCGGGGTCGCGGCCGGGTTGACGGGACGCACAGGGACACGGCCAGCGATTCGGCCGGGCGAGGAATAAGCGATGGCGAAAGCGAAGTTTGAGCGGACGAAGCCGCACTGCAACGTTGGGACGATCGGGCACGTCGACCACGGGAAGACGACGTTGACGGCTGCGATCACGAAGGTTCTGGCGGAGACGGGGGGCGCGACGTTCACGGCGTACGACCAGATCGACAAGGCTCCGGAGGAGCGTGCGCGCGGGATCACGATCGCGACGGCGCATGTGGAGTACGAGACGGCCAACCGTCATTATGCGCATGTCGACTGCCCTGGCCACGCGGATTACGTGAAGAACATGATCACGGGCGCGGCGCAGATGGACGGTGCGATCCTGGTGGTCAGCGCGGCGGACGGGCCGATGCCGCAGACGCGCGAGCACATCCTTCTGGCGCGGCAGGTGGGGGTTCCGGCGATCGTGGTGTACCTGAACAAGGTGGACCAGGTGGACGACCCTGAATTGCTGGACCTGGTTGAGCTGGAGGTACGCGAGCTGCTGTCGAGCTACGAGTTTCCGGGCGACGACATCCCGATCGTCAAGGGCTCGGCCCTGAAGGCGCTGGAAGGCGACACGGGCGAGATGGGGAAGGAGTCGATCCTGAGGCTGATGGAGGCTGTGGACTCTTATATCCCGCAGCCGGAGCGTCCGAAGGACCGCCCGTTCCTGATGCCGGTGGAGGACGTGTTCTCGATCTCGGGCCGCGGGACGGTGGCGACGGGCCGGATCGAGCGCGGGGTCGTCAAGGTCGGCGACGAGGTGGAGATCGTGGGTCTGCGGGCGACGTCGAAGACGGTGGTGACGGGGGTGGAGATGTTCCGGAAGCTCCTGGACTCGGGCGAGGCGGGCGACAATGTCGGGTGCCTGTTGCGCGGGACGAAGCGGGAGGAGATCGAGCGCGGCCAGGTTCTGGCGGCACCGGGGTCGATCACGCCGCACACCAAGTTCAAGGCGGAGGCCTACATCCTGACGAAGGAGGAGGGCGGGCGGCACACGCCGTTCTTCTCGAACTACCGGCCGCAGTTCTACTTCCGGACGACGGACGTGACGGGCCAGGTGGTTCTGCCGGAAGGCACCGAGATGGTGATGCCGGGCGACAACGTGACGATGCAGGTGGAGCTGATCGCGCCGATCGCGATGGACGAGGGTCTGCGCTTCGCCATCCGCGAGGGCGGGCGCACCGTCGGCGCCGGCGTCGTCGCCTCCATCATCGAGTAGGAGAGAACCCGGCGCGCGCGAAGGAGTGTAGCTCAACTGGTAGAGCACCGGTCTCCAAAACCGGGGGTTGGGGGTTCGAGCCCCTCCACTCCTGCCAGGCGAAGCGGGCGCAGAGAGGTCGAGCAGCAGACGGATCATGGCCAAGGTTAATCCCGGGGAGTTCGTTCAGCAGGTGCGCCAGGAGGCCGCGAAGGTCACCTGGCCGTCGCGCAAGGAGACCGCCATCACCACGGCGATGGTGTTCGCCTTCGTGTTCGCGGCCGCGCTGTTCTTCTTTTTCATCGACCAGGCGCTGTCGGTGCTCGTCAAGCTTGTGCTCGGGCTCGGGGGCTGAGATGACCGCGCGCTGGTATGCGATCCACGTCTATTCGGGCTTCGAGAACAAGGTGGCCCAGGCGATCCGCGAGCAGGCCGGAAAGACCGGCATGGCCGACATGATCGAGGAGGTGCTGGTCCCGACCGAGGAGCTGGTGAAGATGCGCCGCGGCGCCAAGGTGGCGACCGAGCGCAAGTTCTTCCCCGGCTACGTGCTGGCCAAGATGGAGCTTACCGACGAGACCTGGCACCTGGTCAAGAATACGCCCAAGGTGACCGGGTTCCTCGGCGGGCGCGGCAAGCCGTCGCCGATCTCCGACGCCGAGGCCGAGCGCCTGTTGAACCAGGTGAAGGAGGGGGTGGAGAAGCCCAAGCCTTCGATCACCTTCGATATCGGCGAGCAGGTGCGCGTCGCCGACGGGCCGTTCACCTCGTTCAACGGCACGGTCGAGGACGTCGACGAGGACCGGGCGCGGCTGAAGGTCGCGGTGTCTATCTTCGGGCGGTCGACGCCCGTCGAGCTGGAATATTCGCAGGTCGAGAAGCTTTAGGCGGCAAGGGGCCGGACTGGACAATGGCAAAAAAGATAACAGGTTACGTTCGGCTTCAGGTGCCGGCCGGGCAGGCGAACCCGTCGCCGCCCATCGGTCCGGCGCTGGGCCAGCAGGGCGTCAACATCATGGCGTTCTGCAAGGAGTTCAACGCGGCGACGCAGAACATCGAACAGGGCACGCCGACGCCGACCGTCATCACGGTCTACGCCGACCGCTCGTTCAGCTTCGTCACCAAGAGCCCGCCCGCATCCTTCTTCATCAAGAAGGCGGCGAACCTGCAGAAGGGCGCCAAGACGACCGGGCGCGAGCTGGTCGGCCAGGTGACGATGGACCAGTTGCGCGAGATCGCGCGGGCGAAGATGGCCGACCTCAACGCCAACGACGAGGAGGCGGCCTGCCGCATGCTGGCGGGCACGGCCAAGTCGATGGGCATTCAGGTCGTCGGGTAGCGGGGAACAAGATGGGCAAGCCAAGCAAGCGGATGCAGAAGGCCTACCAGCCGGTCGACCGCGACAAGTCGGTGACGCTGGACGAGGCGATCAAGGTCATCAAGGCCGCGCCGAAGACGAAGTTCGACGAGACGGTCGAGGTGGCGATGAACCTCAACGTCGATCCGCGCCACGCCGACCAGATGGTGCGCGGCGTCGTCTCGCTGCCGAAGGGCACCGGCAAGACGGTGCGCGTCGCCGTCTTCGCCAAGGGCGAGAAGGCGGCCGAGGCCGAGCAGGCGGGCGCGGACATCGTCGGGGCCGAGGATCTGGCGCAGAAGATCCAGGACGGCCAGATCGATTTCGACCGCTGCATCGCGACGCCCGACATGATGGGCGTGGTGGGCCGGCTCGGCAAGGTGCTGGGCCCGCGCGGCCTGATGCCCAACCCGAAGACAGGCACCGTCACGCAGGACGTGAAGGGTGCGATCTCCGCGGTCAAGGGCGGCCAGGTCGAGTTCCGGGTCGAGAAGGCCGGCATCGTGCATGCCGGCGTCGGCAAGGTGAGCTTTTCCGAGGAGGCGCTGGCGGAGAACGTGCGCGCCTTCTTCGATGCGGTGAACCGCGCGAAGCCCTCGGGCGTGAAGGGCGCCTACGTCAAGAAGGTGTCGATCAGCTCGACCATGGGCCCCGGCCTCAAGCTCGACACGTCGAGCCTGGGCGGGAGCGCGGAGGGCGGCGCCGCCGCGTAACGAATTTCCCCGCCGGGCCTTCGGGTGCGGCGGGGGATCGGGCGGCCGGAGGTCCGGCCGTCCGCCTGTCCGAGAAAGCAGGGGCCCCGCGCCGTCCGCGGCCGGGGGTAACAGGGGAAACCCGCCTGCCGAGACAGGGGAGGAGGTCCGAGGTTCCGTCCGGCATCCGGGCGGCGCCACGGCTTCGCCTCGTGGGACAGGGGAGCTGCTTCGCCCGTGCGGGCGGGGCATGTGCAACCGGACCGGGACTGTCCCCCGTGGCGCGCCCGGACCATGACAGCGGAGACGAGTGTTGGAACGAGCGAAGAAGGAGCAGCTTGTCGCCTCGTTGAACGCCATCTTCGGAGAGGTCAGCCTTCTGGTGGTGACGCGGCCCGCGGGCCTCACCGTCGCCGAGGCGACGGACCTTCGCCGTCAGATGCGGGAAGCCGGATGCGGCTTCAAGGTGACCAAGAACCGGCTGGCCAGGCTCGCCCTCAAGGGCACCAAGTTCGAGCCTGTGTCGGACCTGTTCGACGGTCCCACCGCGATCGCGTACTCGCGCGATCCGGTGGCCGCCGCCCGCATCGCGGTGAAATACGCCGACGCGAACCAGAAGCTCGCCGTTATCGGCGGTGCCCTCGACGAGAAGGTGCTCGATGCGGCGGCGGTTACCTCGCTCGCCAAGCTCCCGTCGCTCGACGAGCTGCGCGGCAGGCTCGTCGGCATGCTGCAGACCCCGGCCACCCGCGTGGTGACCGTGCTGCAGGCGCCGGGCGCGCAGATGGCGCGGGTGCTTTCGGCCTACGCCAGGGCCAGCGAGGACAAGGCGGCCTGATACGCCGTTCGGACGACACGACTCGAAGTTGAGGAGAAGGATATCATGGCTGCCAATTTGGAACAGATCGCAGAAGACCTGTCGAAGCTCACCGTCCTCGAGGCGGCCGAGCTTTCGAAGATGCTGGAGGAGAAGTGGGGCGTCTCGGCCGCCGCACCCGTCGCGGTCGCCGCGGCCGGCCCGGCCGCTGCCGCCGAGGTCGTCGAGGAGAAGGACACGTTCGACGTGATCCTGGCTGCCTTCGGCGAAAAGAAGATCAACGTCATCAAGGAAGTGCGCGCGGTCACCGGACTCGGCCTCAAGGAGGCCAAGGACCTGGTGGAGGGCGCGCCCAAGCCGGTCAAGGAGCAGGTCGGCAAGGACGAAGCGGCGAAGATCAAGAAGCAGCTCGAGGACGCGGGGGCGACGGTCGAACTCAAGTAATGGAGTTCGGTCTCACGCACCCGATTGCGCGCGACGGGGAAGGGGCGGCTCTACCGCCTCTGCCCGCGGTTGCGTGCACCTTCGTTTCCGGCCCGGGCCGCGCGCGGAGCCTCGCGCGCGGCGCCGGTGCCGTCGGACTCTGACGAGAGGTCGCAATGGCAAGATCCTTCACGGGACGCAAGCGCATTCGCAAGGATTTCGGTCGAATCCCCGCGGCGGCGCCGATGCCGAATTTGATCGAGGTCCAGAAGAGCTCGTACGACCATTTCCTCGCGATGGATGTGGCGCCCGACGCGCGGCCCAGTGTCGGGCTGCAGGAGGTCTTCAAATCGGTGTTCCCGATCAAGGACTTCTCCGAGCGCGGCACGCTCGAGTTCGTGAAGTACGAGCTGGAGGAGCCCAAATATGACGTCGAGGAGTGCCAGCAGCGCGGCATGACCTTCGCCGCGCCGCTGAAGCTCACGCTCCGCCTCGTCGTGTTCGACGTGGACGAGGAGACCGGCGCGCGCTCGATCCGCGACATCAAGGAGCAGGACGTCTACATGGGCGACATGCCGCTCATGACGGCGAACGGCACCTTCATCATCAACGGCACCGAGCGGGTGATCGTCTCGCAGATGCACCGCTCGCCCGGCGTGTTCTTCGACCACGACAAGGGCAAGACGCACTCGTCCGGCAAGTTCCTGTACGCCGCGCGGATCATCCCGTATCGCGGCTCGTGGCTCGATTTCGAGTTCGACGCCAAGGACCTCGTCTATGTCCGCATCGACCGCCGCCGGAAGCTCCCGGTCTCGACCCTGTTCCGCGCCATGTGGGGCCGGCTCATCGAGGAGAAGCTCGCCGGGGGCGGCGAGCTTACGCTCGACGAGCGCCGCCAGGGCGGCATGACGTCGGAGGAGATTCTCGGCCACTTCTACAGCATGGTCACCTACACCCGCGGCAAGGAGGGCTGGCGCACCCCGTTCGATCCGGAGCGCATGCGCGGCGCCAAGCTGCTGCACGATCTGGTGAACGCCAAGACCGGCAAGGCTGTGGCCGAGGCGGGCGCCAAGCTCACGCCGCGCCTCGCGCGCGAGCTCGCCTCCAAGGGGCTCAAGGAGTACGTCGTCGCCGACGACGAGATCGCGGGCCAGTTCGCCGCGGCCGACGTGGTGAACGAGGAGACCGGCGAGATCTTCGTCGAGGCGGGCGACGAGCTGACCGCGAAGGCGCTCGAGGAGATGGCCGCGGGCGGCGTCAAGGAGATCGCGACGCTCCTGATCGATAACGTGAATGCCGGCCCCTACATCCGCAACACGCTGGCGGCCGACCGCAACGCCTCGCGCGAAGACGCGTTGATGGACATCTACAAGGTGATGCGCCCGGGCGAGCCGCCGACCATCGAGACCGCCGAGGCGCTGTTCGAGCGGCTGTTCTTCGACTCCGAGCGCTACGACCTCTCGGCCGTCGGGCGCGTCAAGATGAACTCGCGCCTCAATCTCGAGACCGAGGACACGGTGCGCGTGCTCCGCAAGGAGGACATCCTCGCCGTCGTCAAGCTCATGATCGACATCAAGGACGGCAAGGGCGAGGTGGACGACATCGACCATCTCGGCAACCGGCGCGTCCGCTCGGTCGGCGAGCTGATGGAGAACCAGTACCGCATCGGGCTTCTGCGCATGGAGCGGGCGATCCGCGAGCGCATGAGCTCGGTCGAGCTCGATTCCGTCATGCCGCACGATCTGATCAACGCCAAGCCGGCGGCGGCGGCGGTGCGCGAGTTCTTCGGCTCGTCGCAGCTCTCGCAGTTCATGGACCAGACGAACCCGCTCAGCGAGATCACCCACAAGCGGCGCCTGTCGGCGCTCGGGCCGGGCGGCCTCACGCGCGAGCGGGCGGGCTTCGAGGTGCGCGACGTGCACCCGACGCATTACGGCCGCATCTGCCCGATCGAGACGCCGGAAGGCCCGAACATCGGGCTCATCAACTCGCTCGCCACCTACGCGCGGGTGAACCAGTACGGCTTCATCGAAAGCCCGTACCGGCTGGTCAAGAACGGCCGGGTGACGGACGAGGTGGTCTATCTCTCGGCGATGGAGGAGGGGCGCTACACCATCGCCCAGGCCAACGCCGAGCTCGACCGCCAGGGCAAGTTCGTCAGCGACCTGGTGAGCTGCCGCGCGGGCGGCGAGTTCGTCATGTCGAAGCCCGAGACGATCGACATGATCGACGTCTCGCCGAAGCAGCTCGTCTCGGTCGCGGCGGCGCTCATCCCGTTCCTCGAGAACGACGACGCCAACCGCGCGCTAATGGGCTCCAACATGCAGCGCCAGGCGGTGCCGCTGATCCGCGCCGAGGCGCCCCTCGTCGGTACCGGCATGGAGGAGGCGGTGGCGCGCGGCTCGGGCGCGACCATTGTCGCGCGCCGCACCGGCGTCGTCGACCAGGTCGACGCGCGTCGCATCGTGATCCGTGCCACCGGCGAGGCGGAGGCCTCGGCGCCCGGTGTCGACATCTACAACCTGATGAAGTTCCAGCGCTCGAACCAGAACACCTGCATCAACCAGCGCCCGCTGGTGAAGGTGGGCGACGAGGTGAAGGCCGGCGACATCATCGGTGACGGGCCGTCGACGCAGCTGGGCGAGCTCGCGCTGGGCCGCAACGTGCTGTGCGCGTTCATGCCGTGGAACGGCTACAACTTCGAGGACTCGATCCTGATCTCCGAGCGCATCGTCTCCGACGACGTGTTCACCTCGATCCACATCGAGGAGTTCGAGGTCATGGCCCGCGACACCAAGCTGGGCCAGGAGGAGATCACCCGCGACATCCCGAACGTCGGCGAGGAGGCGCTGAAGAACCTCGACGAGGCGGGCATCGTCTATATCGGGGCCGAGGTGAAGCCGGGCGACATCCTGGTGGGCAAGGTCACGCCGAAGGGCGAGACGCCGATGACGCCGGAGGAGAAGCTGCTCCGCGCGATCTTCGGCGAGAAGGCGTCCGACGTGCGCGACACCTCTCTGAAGCTGCCGCCAGGCGTCTCGGGCACGATCGTCGAGGTCCGGGTGTTCTCGCGCCGCGGCGTCGAGAAGGACGAGCGCGCGCTGGCCATCGAGCGCGAGGAGATCGAGCGCCTCGCCAAGGACCGCGACGACGAGAAGGCGATTCTCGAACGCAACGTGGCCACGCGGCTGCACGACCTCCTGATGCACCAGACCGCCGTATCGGGACCGAAGCAGGCCAAGAACGGCGCCCGCATCACCAAGGCGATTCTCGACGAGCTGACGCTGCGCCAGACGATGCAGGTCGCCGTCAAGAACGAGAAGGTGCAGGGCCAGCTCGAGGACATCCGCAAGCAGTTCGAGCGCGGCGAATCCGACCTGCAGCACCGGTTCGAGAACAAGGTCGACAAGCTGCAGCGCGGCGACGAGCTGCCGCCCGGCGTGATGAAGATGGTCAAGGTCTTCGTCGCGGTGAAGCGCAAGATCCAGCCCGGCGACAAGATGGCCGGCCGGCACGGCAACAAGGGCGTGATCTCGCGCATCACGCCGGTCGAGGACATGCCCTATCTCGAGGACGGCACGCCGGTCGACGTCGTCTTGAATCCGCTGGGCGTGCCGTCGCGCATGAACGTCGGCCAGATTCTCGAGACCCATCTCGGCTGGGCCTGTGCGGGCCTCGGCCGCCAGATCGGCGAGACGCTGGACGCCGTGGTGCGCGAGGGCAAGATCGGCACGCTGCGCAACACGCTGAAGTCGATCTACGGCAAGCGCGAGTTCGACGATGCCGTGGCCGACCTCGAAGACGAGGAGCTCATCGAGCTCGCCGATAACCTCAGGAGCGGCGTCCCGGTCGCCTCGCCGGTGTTCGACGGCGCGCGCGAGGAGGAGATCGTCGAGATGCTGGAACGTGCCGGCCTCGACCGGTCGGGCCAGGTCACGCTGGTCGACGGGCGCACTGGCGAGTCGTTCGACCGCAAGGTCACCGTCGGCTACATCTACATGCTGAAGCTGCACCATCTGGTGGACGACAAGATCCATGCGCGCTCCATCGGCCCCTACTCGCTGGTCACCCAGCAGCCGCTGGGCGGCAAGGCCCAGTTCGGCGGCCAGCGCTTCGGCGAAATGGAGGTTTGGGCGCTCGAGGCCTACGGTGCGGCCTATACGCTGCAGGAGATGCTCACCGTGAAGTCCGACGACGTGTCGGGCCGCACCAAGGTCTACGAGGCCATCGTGCGCGGCGACGACACGTTCGAGGCGGGCATCCCCGAATCCTTCAACGTGCTGGTCAAGGAGCTGAAGTCGCTCGGCCTGAACGTCGAGCTCGACCAGAAGGGGTACTGACCGTGGATCACCGGGCGGGGCGCGTCCCCGCCCGCGCGCGTGACGCTACGGAAACCGGATTGCCAGGAGACGGCGAATGAACGAGTTGATGAACATCTTCGGACAGGTTGCCCCGCCGCAGTCGTTCGACCACATCCGCATCTCGATTGCCCGGCCGGAGCGCATCCGCTCGTGGTCCTACGGCGAGATCAAGAAGCCCGAGACCATCAACTACCGCACCTTCAAGCCGGAGCGCGACGGGCTGTTCTGCGCCCGCATCTTCGGACCGATCAAGGACTACGAGTGCCTGTGCGGCAAGTACAAGCGCATGAAGTATCGCGGCATCATCTGCGAGAAGTGCGGCGTCGAGGTTACGCTGTCCAAGGTGCGGCGCGAGCGGATGGGCCATATCGAGCTCGCCTCGCCGGTGGCGCATATCTGGTTCCTGAAGTCGCTGCCCTCGCGCATCGGCCTGATGGTTGACATGACGCTGAAGGACATCGAGCGGATCCTCTATTTCGAGAACTACGTCGTCACCGAGCCCGGCCTGACGCCGCTCAAGCTCCACCAGCTCCTCAGCGAGGAGGAGCACATCGACGCGCAGGACCAGTACGGCGAGGACGCGTTCACCGCGTCGATCGGCGCCGAGGCGCTGAAGGCCATGCTGTCGGCGATCGATCTCGAGACCGAGCGCGAGACGCTGCGCGTCGACATGCGCGAAACGGGCTCCGAGGCCAAGCGCAAGAAGTACGTGAAGCGGCTGAAGCTCGTCGAGGCGTTCCTCGAATCCGGCACGCGCCCGGAATGGATGATTCTCGACGTAATCCCGGTGATCCCGCCCGAGTTGCGGCCGCTCGTGCCGCTCGACGGCGGCCGGTTCGCGACGTCGGACCTCAACGACCTCTATCGCCGCGTCATCAACAGGAACAACCGGCTGAAGCGGCTGATCGAGCTGAAGGCGCCCGACATCATCGTGCGCAACGAAAAGCGCATGCTGCAGGAATCGGTCGACGCGCTGTTCGACAACGGACGGCGCGGGCGCGTCATCACCGGCGCGAACAAGCGGCCCTTGAAGTCCCTTTCGGACATGTTGAAGGGCAAGCAGGGCCGGTTCCGCCAGAACCTCCTCGGCAAGCGTGTCGACTATTCGGGCCGGTCGGTCATCGTGGTCGGGCCGGAGCTCAAGCTCCACCAGTGCGGCCTGCCCAAGAAGATGGCGCTCGAGCTGTTCAAGCCGTTCATCTACTCGAAGCTCGAGCTCTACGGCATGGCGTCCACCATCAAGGCCGCCAAGCGCATGGTCGAGAAGGAGCGGCCGGAGGTCTGGGATATCCTCGAGGAGGTGATCCGCGAGCATCCGGTGCTGCTCAACCGCGCGCCGACGCTTCACCGCCTCGGCATCCAGGCGTTCGAGCCGGTGCTGATCGAGGGCAAGGCGATCCAGCTTCATCCGCTGGTGTGCACGGCCTTCAACGCCGACTTCGACGGCGACCAGATGGCGGTGCACGTGCCGCTGTCGCTGGAAGCCCAGCTCGAGGCGCGCGTCCTCATGATGTCGACCAACAACATCCTGTCGCCGGCCAACGGCAAGCCGATCATCGTGCCGTCGCAGGACATCGTGCTCGGCCTCTACTACCTGACGCTGGAGCGTCCGGGCGAGCCGGGCGAGGGCAAGGCATTCGGTTCGCTCGGCGAGATCGAGCACGCGCTCAACTCGGGCGCGCTCTCGATGCACGCCAAGATCAAGGCCCGGGTCGACACGGTCGACGAGAAAGGCAAGCCCACGGTGGTGCGCCTCGAAACCACGCCGGGGCGCGTGCTCCTGTCGCAGATCCTGCCCAAGAGCCCACTGCTCAAGATCGACCTGATCAACCGGCTTCTCACCAAGCGCGAGATCACCAACCTGATCGACACCGTCTACCGCCACTGCGGCCAGAAGGACACGGTGATCTTCGCCGACCGGCTGATGGGGCTCGGCTTCTCCTACGCCTGCCGCGCCGGCATCTCGTTCGGCAAGGACGACCTCGTCATCCCGAAGGCGAAGGAGAAGCTGGTCGCCGCCACCCAGGAGAAGGTGAAGGAGTACGAGCAGCAGTATCTCGACGGGCTGATCACCAAGGGCGAGAAGTACAACAAGGTGATCGACGCCTGGTCGCAGTGCACCGATGCGGTGGCCGACGAGATGATGAAGGGCATCTCGCAGACCGAGGCGGGCGCGCCGGTCAACTCGGTCTACATGATGGCGGACTCGGGCGCGCGCGGCTCGGCGGCGCAGATGAAGCAGCTTGCCGGCATGCGCGGCCTGATGGCCAAGCCCTCTGGCGAGATCATCGAGACGCCGATCATCTCGAACTTCAAGGAAGGCCTCACCGTGCTGGAGTACTTCAACTCCTCGCACGGCGCGCGCAAGGGCCTCGCCGACACCGCGCTCAAGACCGCGAACTCGGGCTACCTCACCCGCCGCCTTGTCGACGTGGCGCAGGACTGCACCGTGATCGTGCCCGATTGCGGCACCGAGAACGGCATCACCGTGACCGCGGTGATCGAGGGCGGCGACGTCCTCGAGCCGCTTTCGGAGCGCGTCCTCGGCCGCGTCACGGCCGAGGACGTGAAGGACCCGCTCACCGGCAAGACGGTGATCAAGATGGGCACGCTGATCGGCGAGGAGGCCTGCGAGCTTCTCGACCGCGCCGGCGTCGAGTCGGTCAAGATCCGCTCGGTGCTGACCTGCGAGTCCAAGGGCGGAGTGTGCGTCGCCTGCTACGGGCGCGACCTTGCGCGCGGCACGCAGGTGAACATCGGCGAGGCGGTCGGCGTGATCGCCGCCCAGTCGATCGGCGAGCCGGGCACCCAGCTCACCATGCGCACCTTCCACATCGGCGGGGCCGCTCAGCGCGGCGCCGAGCAGTCGAGCGTGGACGCCTCGCTCGACGGCACGGTGAAGATCAACAACCGCAACGTGGTGATGGACTCGCGCGGCATGCCCGTCGTCATGGCGCGCAACACCGAGGTCGTCGTGAGGGACGCCGAGGGGCGCGAACGGGCGCACCATCGCATCCCCTACGGCGCCCGGCTGCACGTCGACGAGGGCTCGGCCATCGTCAAGGGCCAGCGCATCGCCGAGTGGGATCCGTACACCCTTCCGATCATCACGGAGAAGGAGGGCACCGCCAACTACGTCGACCTGGTCGAGGGCGTGTCGATGCGCGAGATCGTCGACGAGGCCACCGGCATCGCCAACAAGGTGGTGGTCGACTGGAAGCAGCAGCAGGCGCGCGGCCAGGATCTGCGCCCACGCGTCACGCTGCGCGACGACAAGGGCGAGGTGGTGACCCTGCCGAACGGCTCCGAGGCGCGCTATTACCTCTCGGTCGACTCGATCCTGTCGGTTGAGCCCGGCCAGCACGTGCACGCCGGCGACGTGCTGGCGCGCATCCCGCGCGAGACCTCGAAGACCCGCGACATCACGGGCGGCCTGCCGCGCGTCGCGGAGCTGTTCGAGGCGCGCCGGCCCAAGGATTTCGCGATCATCGCGGAGAATTCGGGCCGGGTCGAGTTCGGCAAGGACTACAAGGCCAAGCGCCGGATCGTCGTGGTGCCCGAGGGCAAGGACGAGGAGCCGAAGGAGTACCTCCTGCCCAAGGGCAAGCACATCAGCGTGCAGGAGGGCGACTATGTGGAGCCCGGCGACGCGCTGATGGACGGCAACGCCGTGCCGCACGACATTTTGCGCGTGCTCGGCGTCGAGGCGCTCGCGTCCTACCTCACCCGCGAGATCCAGGAGGTCTACCGGCTCCAGGGCGTCAAGATCAACGACAAGCACATCGAGGTGATCGTCCGCCAGATGCTGCAGAAGGTCGAGATCGTCGACGCCGGCGAGACCACCTTCCTCGCGGGCGAGCAGGTCGATCGGCTGGAGTTTGACGAGGTCAACGAAAAGGCTGTGGCGGAGAATTTGAAGCCCGCCATCGCCCAGCCGGTGCTGCAGGGCATCACCAAGGCATCGCTGCAGACCCGGTCGTTCATCTCCGCCGCCTCGTTCCAGGAGACGACGCGGGTGCTGACCGAGGCCGCCGTCTCGGGCCGTGTGGATAACCTGATCGGGCTTAAGGAGAACGTGATCGTCGGCCGGCTGATCCCGGCGGGCACGGGCTCGGTGATGTCGCGGCTGCGCGGCATCGCCGCCCAGCGCGACAAGGAGATCCAGAAGGTCGCGGCCGAGCGCGAGGCGGCAGTCACGGCCGAGGACCAGACCAAGATCGCGTAGACCGGACAAGGCCCCGCCCGCCTCCAGGCGGGCGGGGCTGGTCCCCGGCCGGGCGGGAATCGCCGGGAAAACCTCAAAATTCCCGGATTTGGACGCTTGACGGCGTTAACGGCCGTAAATATATTCGCCGCTCTTTCGGAAGCCGGTGGTAGGGGCCAGCCTCCTAGACGGGGCTTCCGGCCGTATAGGCGCATATAGCTGGGGGCGGGCCGGGAGAGGCCGGCCAATCTACCCGCGAGGCGGGGTTTTCCGCCTCGTTGGGTGTTTGGCGCATTTGCAACGGGACCGGCGCTTTGGCGCCGTTGGGATCGGATCGAGGAACGGACAGGGCATGCCCACGATCAACCAGTTGATCCGCAAGCCGCGCGAACCGCAGGTTGCGCGCAACAAGGTGCCGGCCATGGAGGCCTGCCCGCAGAAGCGGGGCGTGTGCACCCGCGTCTACACGACGACGCCGAAGAAGCCGAACTCGGCGCTGCGCAAGGTCGCGCGCGTGCGGCTAACCAACGCCTACGAGGTGACCAGCTACATCCCGGGCGAGGGGCATAATCTGCAGGAACATTCCGTGGTGCTGATCCGCGGCGGGCGCGTGAAGGACCTGCCCGGCGTGCGCTACCACATCATCCGCGGCACGCTCGACACCCAGGGCGTCAACGATCGCCGCCAGCGCCGCTCCAAGTACGGCGCCAAACGGCCGAAATAGGAGCAGTCCCATGTCGCGTCGCCGAGCCGCCGAGAAGCGCGAAGTCATCCCCGACGCCAAGTTCGGGGACAATGTCGTCGCCAAGTTCATCAACTGCCTGATGTATCAGGGCAAGCGCGTGCCGCCGAATCCATCGTCTATTCGGCGTTCGACGAGATCAAGCGCCGCGCCAACCAGGACCCGGTCAAGGTGTTCCACGAGGCGCTGGACAACGTGAAGCCGGCGATCGAGGTGCGTTCGCGCCGCGTCGGTGGCGCCACCTACCAGGTGCCGGTCGAGGTGCGCCCGGTGCGCCGCCAGGCGCTGGCGATCCGCTGGCTCATCGACTCGGCGCGCGCGCGCTCCGAGCACACGATGATGGGGCGCCTGTCGAACGAGCTGCTCGATGCGGCCAACAACCGCGGCACCGCCGTGAAGAAGCGGGAGGACACGCACCGGATGGCGGAGGCCAACAAGGCCTTCTCCCATTACCGCTGGTAACCTTCCGAAGAGTGATCGCCATGACCACCCGCGACACCCCGCTCGGCAAATACCGCAACATCGGCATCATGGCCCACATCGATGCCGGCAAGACCACGACCACGGAGCGCATCCTCTATTACACCGGCCGGTCCTACAAGATCGGCGAGGTGCACGAGGGCACCGCGACGATGGACTGGATGGAGCAGGAGCAGGAGCGCGGCATCACCATCACCTCCGCCGCCACCACCTGCTATCTGGCGCGACCACCGCATCAACATCATCGACACGCCGGGCCACGTCGACTTCACCATCGAGGTCGAACGCTCGCTGCGCGTGCTGGACGGCGCGGTCGCCGTGTTCGACGCGGTCGCCGGCGTCGAGCCGCAGTCGGAGACGGTGTGGCGTCAGGCCGACAAGTACCGCGTGCCGCGCATCTGCTTCGTCAACAAGATGGACCGCATGGGCGCGGATTTCTTCCGCTGCGTCGACATGATCCGCGACCGGCTGGGCGCCAAGCCCGCCGTGATCTCAGCTGCCGATCGGGGTCGAGAGCGACTTCAAGGGCGTCGTCGACCTGGTCACGATGAAGGCGGTGATCTGGAAGGAAGAGAAGCTCGGCGCCGAGTTCGAGCGCGGGCCGATTCCCGAGGCGATGAAGGCCGAGGCCGAGGAGTGGCGCACCAGAGCTGATCGAGGTGGTGGTCGAGCAGGACGACGCCGCGACTGGAGGCCTATCTCGAGGGCACCGAGCCCGACGTCGATACGCTGAAGCACTGCATCCGCAGGCCGCCACCGTGTCGTTCGCCGTTCGTGCCGGTGCTGTGCGGTTCGGCGTTCAAGAACAAGGGCGTGCAGCCGCTTCTCGACGCCGTGGTCGATTTCCTGCCGGCGCCGAGCGAGGTGGCGCCGGTGCGCGGCGTCAAGCCCGGCTCGGACGAGCCGAGCCGAGCGGCCGAACTCCGACGACGAGCCGTTCTCGGCGCTCGCCTTCAAGATCATGACCGATCCGTTCGTCGGCTCGCTCACCTTCGTTCGCATCTATTCGGGCATGATCGAATCCGGCAAGTCGGTGCTGAACACGCGTCAAGGACAAGCGCGAGCGCATCGGGCGCATGCTGCTGATGCACGCCAACTCGCGCGAGGACTCAAGGTCGCCGCGGCGGGCGACATCGTCGCGCTCGCCGGCCTCAAGGACACCACGACCGGCGACACGCTGTGCGACCCTGACAAGGCGATCATCCTGGAGCGGATGGAGTTCCCCGAGCCGGTGATCGAGGTCGCGGTCGAGCCCAAGACCAAGGCCGACCAGGAGAAGATGTCGGTCGCGCTCGGCCGCCTGGCGCAGGAGGATCCGTCCTTCCGCGTCTCGTCCGACCCCGAGAGCGGGCCAGACCATCATCAAGGGCATGGGCGAGCTGCACCTCGACATCATCGTCGACCGCATGCGGCGCGAGTTCAAGGTCGACGCCAATGTCGGCGCGCCGCAGGTCGCCTATCGCGAGACCATCACGCGGACCGTCGAGCACGACTACACCCACAAGAAGCAGACCGGCGGCGCCGGCCAGTACGCCCGCATCAAGGTGCGGTTCGAGCCGCTGCCGTCGGGCTCGGGCTTCGAGTTCGAGAACGACACCTATCGGCGGCTCGGTGCCGAGGGAGTACGTGCCGGGCGTCGAGAAGGGCATCAAGGCCGCAGCGGAGACCGGCATCCTCGCCGGCTTCCCGATGATCGACTTCAAGGCCGCGCTGATCGACGGCGCGAGCCACGACGTCGACTCCTCGGTGATGGCGTTCGAGATCGCGGCGCGCGCCTGCTTCCGCGAAGGCGTGGCGAAGGCTGGGCCGAAGCTGCTCGAGCCGCTCATGCGGGTCGAGGTGGTGACGCCCGAGGAGTACATGGGCGACATCATCGGCGACCTGAACAGCCGGCGCGGCTCGATCACCGGCATGGACCAGCGCGGCAACGCGCGGGTAATCGCGGCCCAGGTGCCGCTCGCCAACATGTTCGGCTACGTGAACAACCTGCGCTCGATGAGCCAGGGGCGGGCGCAGTTCACCATGCATTTCGACCATTACGACCAGGTGCCGCAGGGCGTCGCGGACGAAGTCCGCGCCAAGATGGCCTGAGCACGGGTCCCAGCGAGAAACGAGGCAAAGGGTCATGGCGAAAGCGAAGTTTGAGCGGACGAAGCCGCACTGCAACGTTGGGACGATCGGGCACGTCGACCACGGGAAGACGACGTTGACGGCTGCGATCACGAAGGTTCTGGCGGAGACGGGGGGCGCGACGTTCACGGCGTACGACCAGATCGACAAGGCTCCGGAGGAGCATGCGCGCGGGATCACGATCGCGACGGCGCATGTGGAGTACGAGACGGCGAACCGTCATTATGCGCATGTCGACTGCCCTGGCCACGCGGATTACGTGAAGAACATGATCACGGGCGCGGCGCAGATGGACGGTGCGATCCTGGTGGTCAGCGCGGCGGACGGGCCGATGCCGCAGACGCGCGAGCACATCCTTCTGGCGCGGCAGGTGGGGGTTCCGGCGATCGTGGTGTACCTGAACAAGGTGGACCTGGTGGACGACCCTGAATTGCTGGACCTGGTTGAGCTGGAGGTACGCGAGCTGCTGTCGAGCTACGAGTTTCCGGGCGACGACATCCCGATCGTCAAGGGCTCGGCGCTGAAGGCGCTGGAAGGCGACACGGGCGAGATGGGGAAGGAGTCGATCCTGAGGCTGATGGAGGCTGTGGACTCTTATATCCCGCAGCCGGAGCGTCCGAAGGACCGCCCGTTCCTGATGCCGATGGAGGACGTGTTCTCGATCTCGGGCCGCGGGACGGTGGCGACGGGCCGGATCGAGCGCGGGGTCGTCAAGGTCGGCGACGAGGTGGAGATCGTGGGTCTGCGGGCGACGTCGAAGACGGTGGTGACGGGGGTGGAGATGTTCCGGAAGCTCCTGGACTCGGGCGAGGCGGGCGACAATGTCGGGTGCCTGTTGCGCGGGACGAAGCGGGAGGAGGTCGAGCGCGGCCAGGTTCTGGCGGCGCCGGGGTCGATCACGCCGCACACCAAGTTCAAGGCGGAGGCCTACATCCTGACGAAGGAGGAGGGCGGGCGGCACACGCCGTTCTTCTCGAACTACCGGCCGCAGTTCTACTTCCGGACGACGGACGTGACGGGCCAGGTGGTTCTGCCGGAAGGCACCGAGATGGTGATGCCGGGCGACAACGTGACGATGCAGGTGGAGCTGATCGCGCCGATCGCGATGGACGAGGGCCTGCGCTTCGCCATCCGCGAGGGCGGGCGCACCGTCGGCGCCGGCGTCGTCGCCTCCATCATCGAGTAGCGTAACCAAGGGCGCGCGGAGACGAGGCCATGGACGGACAGAACATCAGAATCAGGCTGAAGGCCTTCGATCATCGCGTGCTGGACCAGTCGACAAGCGAGATCGTGAACACGGCCAAGCGCACCGGTGCGGAGGTGCGGGGGCCCATTCCCCTGCCGACGCGGATCGAGCGCTTCACGGTCAACCGCTCGCCGCATATCGACAAGAAGTCGCGCGAGCAGTTCGAGATCCGCACCCACAAGCGGCTGCTCGACATCATCGACCCGACGCCCCAGACGGTGGACGCGCTGATGAAGCTCGACCTCGCGGCCGGCGTCGACGTGGAGATCAAGCTGTAGGGCATGCCGGAAATGCGAAGCGGTCTCATCGCACAGAAACTCGGCATGACCCGCGTCTTCGCGGAGGACGGCGCGCACGTGCCCGTCACCGTCTTGAAGGTCGAGGGCTGCCAGGTGGTGGCGGCGCACCCGCCGGGCGACAAGGGTTGGGGCAAGGTCCAGCTCGGCGCCGGCGCCGCGAAGCCCAACCGCGTCACCAAGGCGCTGCGCGGGCATTTCGCCAAGGCGAACGTCGAGCCCAAGAAGAAGCTTGTCGAGTTCCGCGTCACGCCCGACGCGATGCTCGATGTCGGCGCCGAGCTCGTGCCGTCGCACTTCATCGCCGGCCAGCGCGTCGACGTGGTCGGCACCTCGATCGGCAAGGGCTTCGCGGGGTCGATGAAGCGGCACAATTTCCGCGGGCTCGAAGCCAGCCACGGCGTCTCGATCAGCCACCGCAGCCACGGCTCGACCGGCAACCGCCAGGATCCCGGCCGCACCTTCCCCGGCAAGAAGATGGCGGGCCATCTCGGCGCCGAGCGGGTGACCACCCAGAACCTCACGGTCGTCTCGACCGACGACGAGGCCGGCGTGATCCTGGTCCGCGGTGCGGTGCCCGGCGCCAAGGGAAGCTGGGTGCTGATCCAGGACGCGAGGAAGCGGGCGCTGCCCGAAGGCGTGCCGATGCCGGCCGGGCTCAAGGGCGCGGCCATGGCGGCGGCGCCCGAAGCCGCCCCCGAAGGCGCCGAACCGGAAGCGCCGGCCGGGGAGGGGAGCGCGCCATGAAGTGCGACGTGACGACCTTGGACGCCACCGCGTCCGATCCAGATCGAGCTCGACGACGCGATCTTCGGCATGCCGGTGCGCACCGACATATTGGCGCGCATGGTGAACTGGCAGCTCGCCAAGCGCCGGTCGGGCAACCACAAGACCAAAGGCATCTCCGAGGTCTCGGGCACCACCAAGAAGCCCTACAAGCAGAAGGGTACCGGCCGCGCCCGCCAGGGCTCGCTGCGCGCCACCCAGTTCCGCGGCGGCGGCATCGTGTTCGGTCCGGTGGTGCGCAGCCATGCGCACGATCTGCCGAAGAAGGTGCGCCGGCTCGCGCTCAAGACCGCGCTGTCGTCCAAGCAGGCCGACGGCAAGCTCGTGGTGCTCGACGCGGCGACGCTCGCCGACGGCAAGACCAAGACGCTCGCCGGCCGGCTCGCAAAGCTCGGCTGGGGCTCGGTGCTGATCATCGACGGGCCGGCGCTCGACCAGGGCTTCGTGCGCGCGGCGAAGAACCTGCCGGGCATCGACGTGCTGCCCCAGCAGGGCGCCAACGTCTACGACATCCTGCGGCGCGATACGCTGGTGCTGACGCGCGACGCGGTGAAGCATCTGGAAGCGAGGCTGAAATGACCCGGCGCCCCGGCAAGGTCGAGGTGACGGACGTCGAGGCCTACGGGCTGATCGTCCGTCCCGTGGTGACCGAGAAGTCGACCCTCGGCTCCGAGCACAACCAGGTGACGTTCCGCGTGCCGCTCGAGGCGACCAAGCCCGAGATCAAGGCGGCGGTCGAGAAGCTGTTCAAGGTCAAGGTGAAGGCGGTCAACACGCTGCGCCAGAAGGGCAAGGTCAAGCGCTTGCGCGGCAAGATCGGCAAGCGGCCCGACTGGAAGAAGGCGATGGTGTGCCTCGCCGAGGGCAGCCGCATCGACGTGACGACGGGGATCTGACGTGGCGCTGAAGCAATTCAATCCGGTCACGCCCTCGATGCGGGGGCTGGTGCTGGTCGACCGGTCCGACCTTTGGAAGGGCAAGCCGGTCAAGGAGCTGACCGAGGGCCTCACCGGCCATGGCGGGCGCAACAACCACGGGCGCATCACCGCGCGCCGGCGCGGCGGCGGCCACAAGCGCCGCTACCGGCTGGTCGACTTCAAGCGCCGGAAGTTCGACGTCGCCGGCACGGTGGAGCGGCTCGAGTACGACCCCAACCGCTCGGCCTTCATCGCGCTGGTGAAGTACGAGGACGGTGACGCTTTCCTACATCCTGGCGCCGCAGCGCATCCGCGCCGGCGACCTGGTGGTGGCGGGCGAGCGCTGCGACATCAAGCCGGGCAATGCGATGCCGATGGAGAACATCCCGGTCGGCACCATCGTCCACAATGTCGAGATGAAGCCGGGCCGCGGCGGCCAGCTCGCGCGCTCCGCCGGCACCTATGTCCAGCTCATCGGCAAGGATGCGGGCTTCGCCCAGTTGCGCCTTTCGTCGGGCGAGCTGCGCATGGTGCCGGTGCGCTGCATGGCGACGATCGGCGCCGTGTCGAACCCCGACAACAAGAACATCAAGATCGGCAAGGCGGGCCGCACCCGCTGGCTGGGCAAGCGCCCGTCCGTGCGCGGCGTCGCGATGAACCCGGTCGACCATCCGCACGGTGGCGGCGAGGGCAAGTCGTCGGGCGGCCGCCATCCGGTGACGCCCTGGGGCAAGTCCACCAAGGGCCACCGCACCCGCAAGAAGAAGCCGAGCGACAAGCTGATCATGCGTCGCCGGCACGCCAAGTCCTAGGAGAGACGCGTGGCTCGATCCGTCTGGAAAGGCCCGTTCGTCGACGGCTACCTTCTGAAGAAGGCCGAGGAGGCGCGCGGGTCCGGCCGCAACGAGGTGATCAGGACGTGGTCGCGGCGCTCGACCATCCTGCCGCAGTTCGTCGGCCTGACCTTCGGCGTCTACAACGGCCAGAAGTTCATTCCCGTGCTGGTGACCGAGAACATGGTCGGCCACAAGTTCGGCGAGTTCTCGCCGACCCGCACGTTCCACGGCCACTCGGGCGACAAGAAGGCGAAGCGGGCGAGCTGACATGGGCAAGAAATCCGCACCCCGCAGTCTCGGCGACAACGAGGCGATGGCCTTCGCCAAGGCGCTCCGCACCAGCCCGCGCAAGCTCAACGTCGTCGCCGGCTCGATCCGCGGGCTCGACGCCGAGAAGGCGCTGGCCGAGCTCGCCTTCTCGCGCCGGCGCATCGCGGGCGAGGTGAAGAAGGTGCTGCAGGTCGGCCATCGCCAACGCCGAGAACAACCACCAGCTCGACGTCGACCGGCTCTACGTCGCCGAGGCGTCCGTCGGGCGCGCCTTCGTCATGCAAGCGGTTCTCAGCCCGCGCCCGCGGCCGCGTCGGGCGGATCGAGAAGCCGTTCAGCAATCTCACCGTGGTCGTGCGCGAGCGGGCGGAGCCCGGGAAGCGGCCGAGGAGACGGCGTAATGGGCCAGAAGGTCAATCCGATCGGGCTCCGGCTCGGCATCAACCGCACCTGGGATTCGCGCTGGTACGCGAACGACCAGAACTATGCCGGGCTGCTGCACGAGGACCTCAAGCTCCGCGAGTACCTGCACAAGCGGCTCTGCGCAGGCGGGCGTCAGCCGCGTCGTGATCGAGCGCCCGGCCAAGAAGGCGCGCGTCACGATCCACACCGCGCGGCCCGGCGTCGTCATCGGCAAGAAGGGCGCCGACATCGAGAAGCTGCGCGTCGACGTCGCCAAGATGACCAAGGCCGACGTGCACCTCAACATCGTCGAGATCCGCAAGCCCGAGATCGACGCCAAGCTGGTGGCCGAGAACATCGCCCAGCAGCTCGAGCGCCGCGTCGCCTTCCGCCGCGCCATGAAGCGCGCGGTGCAGTCGGCCATGCGCCTCGGCGCCGAAGGCATCCGCATCAATTGCGGCGGCCGGCTGGGCGGCGCGGAGATCGCGCGGATGGAGTGGTACCGCGAGGGCCGCGTGCCGCTGCACACGCTGCGCGCCGACATCGATTACGGCGCCGCGACCGCGCAGCACCACCTACGGCACCTGCGGCGTGAAGGTCTGGGTGTTCAAGGGCGAGATCATGGCGCACGACCCGATGGCGCAGGACAAGCGCGTGGCCGAGCAGCAGGTCGGGCGCTAGGCCGGAACGAAAGGAGTAGCGAGAGATGCTCAGTCCCAAGCGAACCAAATTCCGCAAGGCCCACAAGGGCCGCATCCACGGCCTGGCCAAGGTCGGGCACGGTGCTCAATTTCGGCGCGTTCGGCCTGAAGGCGATGGCGCCCGGGCGCATCACCGCGCGCCAGATCGAGGCCGCGCGGCGCGCGATCACCCGCCACATGAAGCGGGCCGGGCGCGTCTGGATCCGCATCTTCCCCGACGTGCCGGTCTCGACCAAGCCCGCCGAGGTGCGCATGGGCAGCGGCAAGGGCACGCCGGAATTCTGGGTCGCGCGCGTCAAGCCCGGCCGGATCATGTTCGAGATCGACGGCGTGCCGCGCCGATGGCGACCGAGGCGTTCGCGCTGGGCGCGGCGAAGCTGCCGATCCCCACCCGGTTCATCGCAGCGGACGAGGAGGTAGCCATGGAAGCCGCCGATCTCAGGCAGAAGACGGCGGACGAGCTGAAGGACCAGCTCGCCCAGCTCAAGAAGGAGGCGCTCAACCTCCGCTTCCAGCGCGCCACGGGCCAGCTCGAGAGCACGGCGCGGGTCCGCGTGGTCCGGCGCGACATCGCCCGCATCCGGACCGTGATGGGCGAGCGCGCCCGCGCCGCCTCCTAGGAGAAGACGAATGCCGAGACGCGTCATGCAGCGGCGTGGTGGTCAGCGACAAGGGCGACAAGACGGTGATCGTGCGCGTCGAGCGCCGCGTCCAGCACCCGATCTACAAGAAATTCATCCGCCGCTCGAAGAAGTACGCCGCGCACGACGAGGCCAACCGCTTCAAGGTCGGCGACCGCGTGTCGATCCGCGAATGCCGGCCGATCTCCAAGACCAAGACGCTGGGAAGTCGTGACGGACGGCGTCTGAGCCGGGCCGCGCGTAAGAAGGTAGACCACGATGATTCAGATGCAGACGAACCTGGAGGTCGCCGACAATTCCGGCGCGCGCCGCGTCCAGTGCATCAAGGTGCTGGGCGGCTCGATGCGCAAGACCGCCACGGTCGGCGACGTCATCGTGGTGTCGGTGAAGGAGGCGATCCCGCGCGGCCGCGTGAAGAAGGGCGACGTGCACCGCGCTGTCGTGGTCCGCACGGCGAAGGAGATCCGCCGCGCCGACGGCACCGCCATCCGCTTCGACCGCAACGCCGCGGTGCTGATCAACGAGCAGGGCGAGCCGATCGGCACGCGCATCTTCGGCCCGGTCACGCGGGAGCTGCGCGCGAAGCAGTTCATGAAGATCATTTCGCTCGCGCCCGAGGTGCTGTGATGGCGAAGTTCCGTATCAAGAAGGGCGACGACGTGGTCGTGCTCGCCGGCCGCGAGAAGGGCAGGCGCGGCAACGTGCTGCACGTGATGCCCGCGCGAATCCCGCGTCGCTGGTGCAGGGCGTCAACATGGTGCGGCGCCACACCCGTCCGTCGCAGGCGAACCCGCAGGGCGGCATCGTCGAGAAGGAGGCGCCGATCCACATCTCCAACGTCGCCCTCGTCGATCCCGCCGACGGCAAGCCGACCCGCGTCGGCTACCGCGTGCTCGACGACGGCCGGAAGGTCCGCTTCGCCAGGCGTTCCGGCGAAGTGATCGACAGGTGATCCCGATGACCCGGCTTTCCGAACATTATCAGACGCACGGTGCGGCCGGCCCTGCAGCAGCAGTTCGGCTACACCAACCCGATGGACGTGCCGCGCCTCTCGAAGATCGTCGTCAACATGGGCGTCGGCGAGGCGCTGGGCGACGCGAAGAAGATGGACGCGGCGGCCAAGGAGCTGTCGCTGATCACCGGCCAGAAGGCCATCGTCATCGCGGCGCGCAAGTCGATCGCCACCTTCAAGCTGCGCGAGGGCCAGAAGGTCGGGTGCAAGGTGACGCTCCGGCGCGAGCGGATGTACGAGTTCCTCGACCGGCTGGTCACCATCGCGCTGCCGCGCGTGCGCGATTTCCGCGGCGTGTCGCCCCGGGCGTTCGACGGGCGCGGCAACTACACCCTCGGGCTCCACGAGCAGATCGTGTTTCCCGAGATCGACTACGACGCCGTGGACGAGATCCGCGGCATGGATATCGTCATCGTCACGACGGCGAAGACCGACCGCGAGGCGCTGGCCCTCCTCAAGGGTTTCGACATGCCGTTCGTGGGCTGACCGCGGCGGCTCTGGAGGACAAGGAATGGCGAAGACGAGCCAGGTTGAGCGGAACAAGAAGCGCATGCGCCTCGCGAAGCAGTACGCGGGTCGTCGCGCGCGCCTCAAGGCGATCGCGGAGGACCGGTCGCTGCCGGCCGAGGAGCGCTTCGGGGCCCGCCTCAAGCTGGCCGAGTTGCCGCGCAATTCCGCGCCGGTGCGCATCCGCAACCGGTGCGAGCTGACCGGCCGGTCGCGCGGCTTCTATCGCAAGTTCAAGATGTCGCGCATCGCGCTGCGCGACCTTGCCTCGCAGGGTCAGATCCCCGGCATGGTCAAGTCGAGCTGGTAGGCAGGGCAGGCAATGTCGATATCCGATCCTCTCGGCGATATGCTGACCCGCATCCGGAACGGGCAGCGGGCGAAGCTGAACAGCGTGAAGAGCCCGTCCTCCAAGCTGCGCGCGAACGTGCTGCAGGTGCTCGAGCGCGAGGGCTATATCCGCGGCTTCGAGACCGCCGAGCTGCGCGCCGGCGTCAGCGAGATCCGCATCGAGCTCAAGTATCACGACGGCGCGCCGGTCATCCGCGAGCTCCGGCGCGTCTCCAAGCCGGGCCGGCGGGTCTACGCCAAGATCAAGGACCTGCCGCGCGTCTATAACGGCCTCGGCATCTCGATCCTGTCGACGCCCCAGGGCGTGATGTCGGATTCCGAGGCGCGCGCCGCCAATGTCGGCGGCGAAGTCCTCTGCCAGGTGTTCTGACATGTCGCGCGTCGGCAAATATCCGGTCGCCGTGCCCCAGGGCGTCGATATCGAGATCGCCGGGCGCACGCTCACCGCCAAGGGCAAGAACGGGGCGCTCACTCTCGCCATCGCGGACGAGGTCGACATCTCGCGCGAGGACGACAAGCTGTGGGTCAAGCCCAAGGACCAGTCCAAGCGGTCGCGCACCCAATGGGGGACCCAGCGCAGTCACCTGAACAACATCGTCAAGGGGGTCAGCGCAGGGTTCATCAAGCGGCTCGAGATCACCGGCGTCGGCTACCGCGCCGCGGTCGACGGCAAGACGTTGGTCCTCCAGCTCGGCTACAGCCACGAGGTGCGCTACCCGATCCCCGAGGGCATCGCCATCGGTGCGCCCAGCCGACCCAGATCCGGTGTCGGGCGCCGACATCCAGCGGGTCGGCCAGGTGGCCGCCGAGATCCGCGCCTATCGCAAGCCCGAGCCCTACAAGGGCAAGGGCATCCGGTACGCGGACGAGCACATCATCCGCAAGGAAGGCAAGAAGAAGTAAGATGCTCAGGGGCAAAGGACTGGCGGCGCGGCGCAAGCTGCGGGTCCGCCACAGCATCCGGACCAAGGCGCGCGGGCGCGTGCGGCTTTCGGTGTTCCGGTCGCACAAGCATATCTACGCCCAGGTCATCGACGATGCGTCCGGCGTGACGCTGGCCGCGGCGTCGAGCATGGACAAGGACCTGCGCGCCTCGCTCAAGACCGGCGGCGACAAGGCGGCCGCCGAGGCGGTCGGCAAGCTGATCGCCGAGCGGGCCCAGGCAAAGGGCGTCAAGGAGGTGGTGTTCGACCGCGGCGCCTACCTCTATCACGGCCGGGTCAAGGCGCTGGCCGATGCGGCGCGCGAAGGCGGTCTGGCATTCTGAATTCGGCGGTTTTGACGGGATATACCGATGGGTAGGCGACCGAGGCGGCCGCAGGGCGGCGACGAGGCAGGGCGCGAAGATGGCGAGCTGGTCGACAAGCTCGTCTCGATCAACCGCGTCGCCAAGGTGGTGAAGGGCGGCCGGCGCTTCGGCTTCGCCGCGCTCGTCGTGGTCGGCGACACCAAGGGCCGCGTCGGCTACGGCGCGGGCAAGGCGCGCGAGGTGCCCGAGGCGATCCGCAAGGCGACCGAGCAGGCCAAGCGCAACATGATCCGCGTGCCGCTGCGCGAGGGCCGGACGCTGCACCACGACGTGAAGGGCCATTTCGGCGCCGGCCGGGTAGTGCTGCGGGCGGCGCCGGCCGGCACCGGCATCATCGCCGGCGGGCCGATGCGCGCCGTGTTCGAGACGGTGGGCGTCGCCGACGTCGTGGCGAAGTCGGTCGGTACCACCAACCCGCACAACATGGTCAAGGCGACATTCGACGCGTTGAAGCGGCTCAACTCGCCGCGTTCGGTGGCGGCGCGCCGCGGCAAGAAGGTCGGCGACCTGATCAGCCGGCGCGACGGCACCCAGCCGGCGGCTGGCGAGGGGCAATAGGCGATGGCCGGCAAGCTCAAGGTGACCCAGATCGGCTCGCCGATCGGCCGGCCGGCGATCCAGCGCAAGACGCTGATCGGGCTCGGCCTCAACAAGATGCACCGCTCGCGCGTGCTCGACGACACGCCGTCGGTCCGCGGCATGATCACCAAGGTGCATCACCTGGTGAAGATCGAGGCGGCGGAATAGGCCGCCGCGGGAAGGGAATTCGTTATGCGTCTCAATGAGTTGCGAGACAATCCCGGCGCCCGGCGGCCGCGCAAGCGGCTCGGGCGCGGCGAGTCCTCGGGCCTTGGCAAGACCTCGGGCAAGGGCGAGAAGGGCCAGAAGGCCCGCACCGGCGTCGCCATCAAGGGGTTCGAGGGCGGCCAGATGCCGCTCTAGCGCCGCCTGCCCAAGCGCGGCTTCAAGAACATCTTCCGCAAGCGCTATGCCGAGCTCAATCTCGGCCGGCTGCAGGCGGCAATCGAGGCCAACCGCGTCGATCCGGCCCAGACGCTGACGGCCCAGACCCTCGCCGCGGCCGGCGTGATCGGCAAGCCGCACGACGGGCTCCGCCTCCTTGCCAAAGGCGAGATCAAGACCAAGATCACCATCGAGGCGGCCGGCGCGTCCAAGGCCGCCGTCGCCGCCGTGGAGAAAGCCGGCGGCAAGGTCATGCTGCCGGCGGCGCCCGCCGCCAGGGCGGAGGCCTAGGATTTGACCGTGCGGAGGCGCCGGGCGCCCCGCGCGAAGCGTATCGCGTAACGACCGCACCCGTGCCGCCGCGCCCTCCGCGGCGGGTGCGGGCAACCGGAGACCGGCATGGCATCCGCCGCCGAACAGCTCGCGTCGCAGATCAACTTCGCCCATTTCGCCAAGGCGACGGAGCTCAAGAAGCGTCTCTGGTTCACGCTAGGCGCGCTGGTGATCTACCGGCTCGGCACCTATATCCCGCTCCCGGGGATCGACCCGCACATTCTGGCCGACGTCTTCCACCGCCAGGCGGGCGGCATCCTCGGCATGTTCGACATGTTCGCGGGCGGCGCGTTCGGCCGGATGACGATGTTCGCGCTCAACATCATGCCGTACATCTCGTCGGCGATCATCATCCAGCTGCTGACCGCCGTCTCGCCGCATTTCGAGGCGCTGAAGAAGGAGGGCGAGGCCGGCCGCAAGAAGATCAACCAATACACGCGCTACGGCACGGTGCTGCTTGCCGCCGTCCAGGCCTTCGGCATCGCCAAGGGGCTCGAGGGCATGACCGGCACGCAGGGCTCGGCGGTGATCGACCCCGGCATGCTCTTCGAATGGACCACGGTGGTTTCGCTCACCTGCGGCACGGTGTTCCTGATGTGGCTTGGCGAGCAGGTCACGGCGCGCGGCGTCGGCAACGGGATCTCGCTGATCATCTTCGCGGGCATCGTCGCCAACCTGCCGCACGCAATCGCGAGCCTCCTGGAGCTGGGCCGCACCGGCGCGCTCTCGGCCGGGTTCATCATCGGGTTCATGGTGCTCGGCGTGGCGGTGATCGCCTTCATCGTGTTCATGGAGCGCGCCCAGCGGCGCATTGTGGTGCAGTATCCGAAGCGTCAGGTCGGCAACAAGATGTATGGCGGCGAAAGCTCGCATCTGCCGCTCAAGATCAACACCTCGGGCGTGATCCCGCCGATCTTCGCGTCGTCGCTCCTGCTTCTGCCCGTCACCATCGCGGGCTTCACCGCGAAGAACGGGCCGGAGTGGCTGACCTACCTCACCACGTCGCTGGGGCGCGGCCAGCCGATCCATTTGGTGCTCTATTCGGGGCTGATCATCTTCTTCGCGTTCTTCTACACGGCCGTGGTGTTCAACCCGGCCGAGACCGCGGACAATCTGAAGAAATACGGCGGGTTCGTGCCGGGCATCCGGCCGGGCAAGAACACGGCGGAATATCTCGACTACGTGCTGACCCGGCTCACCGCCGTGGGCGCGCTCTACCTCGCGGGCGTCTGCATCCTGCCCGAGATCCTGATCTCGGAATACGCCCTGCCGTTCTATTTCGGCGGCACGACGCTGCTGATCGTCGTCACCGTCACGATGGATACGGTCGCGCAGGTCCAGTCGCATCTGATCGCCCATCAGTACGAGGGGCTGATCCGCAAGTCGCGGCTCAAGGGCAGGCGCGGATGAAGCTGATCCTGCTGGGCCCGCCCGGCGCCGGAAAAGGCACCCAGGCGCAGCGCTTGCAGGCGCGCTACGGGGTGGTGCAGCTTTCCACCGGCGACATGCTGCGCGCCGCCGTGAGGGCGGGCACCGAGCTCGGCCAGAAGGCGAAGGCGATCATGGAGGCGGGGAAGCTCGTCCCCGACGACCTGATCGTCGGCATGATCTCTGAACGGATTGAGCAGCCGGACTCTGAACCGGGCTTTATCCTGGACGGCTTCCCGCGCACCGTGGGTCAGGCCGAGGCTTTGGATAAGATGTTGTCCGACAAGCGGTTGCAGCTCGATGCTGTGATTGAGATGAAGGTCGACGAGCAGGCGCTTCTGCGCCGCATCACCGGCCGGTTCTCCTGCGCCAAATGCGGCGCGGTCTATCATGACGAGACGCACCGCCCCAAGGTGGACGGCGTCTGCGATGCGTGCGGGTCGACCGAGTTCGTCCGCCGCCCTGACGACAAGCCCGAGACGGTCAAGGCCCGGCTCGAGGCCTACAACGCCCAGACAGCGCCGCTGCTGCCCTACTACCGGCGCCGTGGGGTGTTGAAGACGGTCGACGGCATGGCGCCGATCGACGAGGTGACCCGACAGATGGAACGTGTTCTGGAAGCGGCCTAACCTATTGACGCGTGGCATTATTTTTCTATAATCCGGCAGCCCGCGGGGGCGAGGGCACGCGGCCCCCGGCGGGACTTTCGGCATTGGCGAGGAGCATACGACGTGGCGCGCATCGCTGGCGTTAACCTACCCACGAACAAGCAGGTGGCCATCGCGCTCACCTACATCTACGGAATCGGGCGCAGCACCGCGGCCAAGATCTGCGAGAAGGCGAACGTGCCTGGCAACCGGCGCGTCAATCAGCTCGGCGACGACGAGATGATGCGCATCCGCGAGATCATCGACCGCGAACACGAGGTCGAGGGCGACCTCAGGCGCGAGATCGCGATGAACATCAAGCGGCTGATGGACCTCGGCTGCTATCGCGGGCTCCGCCACCGGCGCCAGATGCCGGTGCGCGGCCAGCGCACCCACACCAATGCCCGCACCCGCAAGGGCCGCGCGCGGCCGATCGCCGGCAAGGCGACCGCCACCAAGAAGTAGACGGAGCAAGCATGGCAAAGGCGGCACAGCCGGCGACGCGCATCCGCAGGCGCGAGCGCAAGAACATCACCTCGGGCGTGGCGCACGTCAGCGCGACGTTCAACAACACCAAAATCACCATCTCTGACGCCCAGGGCAACACCATCGCCTGGTCCTCCGCCGGCGCCCAGGGTTTCAAGGGCTCGCGCAAATCGACGCCCTACGCCGCCCAGGTCGCCGCCGAGGATGCCGGCAAGAAGGCGATGGAGCACGGGATGAAGACGCTGGAGGTCGAGGTCAAGGGGCCGGGATCGGGCCGCGAGTCGGCGCTGCGCGCGCTGCAGGCCGTCGGCTTCACCATCACGTCGATCCGCGACGTGACGCCGATCCCGCACAACGGCTGCCGGCCGCGCAAGCGCCGCCGGGTCTAGCCGGACCGCGACCCTTTTCCGGCCGGGACGCAAGCGCCCCGGCCGCGGCCCTATTTGGAACGATGAGGATCCGCACGTGACCCAGATTCAGAGCAACTGGCAGGATTTGATCAAGCCGAACAAGCTGGAATTCCAGCCGGGCGCCGATCCGTCGCGCCACGCGGTGGTGGTCGCCGAGCCCCTGGAGCGCGGCTTCGCGCTGACGCTCGGCAATGCGCTGCGGCGCGTGCTTTTGTCGTCGTTGCAGGGTTCGGCCGTCACCGCCGTGCAGATCGACGGCGTGCTGCATGAATTCTCCTCCATCCCCGGCGTGCGCGAGGACGTGACCGACATCGTCCTCAACATCAAGTCGATGGCTGTGCGCATGCACGGCGAGGGGCCGAAGCGCATGATGCTGACCGGCACCGGGCCGGGCGAGATCACCGCCGGCATGATCGAGACCGGCCACGACATCGAGATTATCGACCCCGACGTGGTGATCTGCACGCTGGACGAGGGCGCCAAAATCTCAATGGAACTCACGGTCAACAATGGCAAGGGCTACGTCGCCGCCGCGCAGAACCGCGCCGAGGACGCACCGATCGGGCTGATCCCCGTCGATGCGGTCTACTCGCCGGTCCGCAAGGTGTCGTACCGGGTGGACAACACCCGCGTCGGCCAGGTCACCGACTACGACAAGCTGACGATGGAGGTCGAGACCAACGGCACCGTCACGCCGGAGGACGCGGTTGCGCTCGCCGCGCGCATCCTGCAGGACCAGCTCAATCTCTTCATCAATTTCGAGGAGCCGACCCACGCCATCCGCGAGGAGACGCCACTCGAGCCGGTCTTCAACAAGAACCTGCTGCGCAAGGTGGACGAGCTCGAGCTCAGCGTGCGCTCGGCCAACTGCCTGAAGAACGACAACATCATCTATATCGGCGATCTTGTGCAGAAGACCGAGCAGGAGATGCTGCGCACGCCGAACTTCGGCCGCAAGTCGCTGAACGAGATCAAGGAAGTGCTGGCCCACATGGGGCTGCATCTCGGCATGGAGATCCCGGACTGGCCACCGGAGAACATCGAGGAGCTTGCGAAGAAGCTCGAAGAGCCGTACTGACGAGGCCCGAGAGGCAGGAGTTTCCCCATGCGTCACCGTCTCAGCGGCCGCAAGCTCGGCCGGACCAGCGCGCACCGCAAGGCCATGTTCGGCAACATGGCTGCGGCGCTCGTGAAGCACGAGCAGATCAAGACCACCCTGCCCAAGGCGAAGGAGCTCAGGCCGGTCGTCGACAAGCTCATCACGCTCGGCAAGCGCGGCGATCTGCACGCAAGGCGCCAGGCGCTCGCCGTGCTGCACGACCGCGGTCTCGCCGAGAAGCTGTTCACGACGCTCGCCGAGCGCTATGCCACCCGGCCGGGCGGCTACACCCGCGTCTTGAAGGCCGGGTTCCGCTACGGCGATTCTGCGCCGATGGCGATCATCGAGCTGGTCGATCGCGATCCCGACGCCAAGGGCCAGGATTCCGGCCCCGTCGCCGAGGAGGCCGAGACCGAAGAGGCTGCGGCGTAGCCCTCGGCCGATCCCGCCGCATATGAACCCGGTCTGTCCTGAGGAACGCCCCCGCGGAACGATCTTGTGGCTTCGGCAAGCGGGCTGTGTCCTCGTCGCGCTTTTCGCGATTGCGCTGATCTCTCTTAGCATCCCCGTCGCGGCCGCCGAAAAGGCGGTGCCGGAGTCGCGCGCCGATATCCAGCTTTCGTTCGCGCCGCTGGTCAAGGAGGACGCGCCCGCCGTCGTCAACATCTACGCCCGGCGGGTGGTCGAAAGCCGCGCGTCGCCCTTCCTCGACGACCCGTTCTTCCGCCAGTTCTTCGGCAACGGGCTGTTCCGCGGCGTGCCGCGCAAGCGCATCGAGAACTCGCTCGGCTCCGGCGTGATCGTCCGGCCCGACGGGCTGATCGTCACCAACAACCACGTGATCCGCGGGGCGAGCGACATCACCGTCGTGCTCTCCGACCGGCGCGAATTCCCGGCGCGCATCGTGCTGACCGACCAGCGCACCGACCTCACCCTGCTCCGCATCGATGCCGGCGGCGAGAAGCTGCCCTTCGTGAAGCTGCGCGATTCCGACACGCTCGAGGTCGGCGACCTGGTGCTCGCCATCGGCAACCCGTTCGGTGTCGGCCAGACCGTGACGATGGGCATCGTCTCCGCGCTCGCCCGCACCGCCGAAGGCGTCTCCGACTACTCGTTCTTCATACAGACCGACGCCGCCATCAATCCGGGCAATTCGGGCGGCGCGCTGATCGGCATGGACGGGCGGCTGGTCGGCATCAACACGGCGATCTATTCGCGCTCCGGCGGCTCGGTCGGCATCGGCTTCGCCATCCCGGCCAACATGGTGGCGAGCCTGATCGCGAGCGAGCTGCATGGCGGCAAGATCGTGCGTCCCTGGCTCGGCGCGTCGGGCGAGACCGTCACCGCCGATATGGCGTCGTCGCTGGGCCTCAAGCGGCCGGAAGGCGTGGTCATCAGCCGGCTCTACCAGGGAGGGCCGGCGGAGCGGGCGGGGCTGCGCGTCGGCGACGTACTGGTCGCGATCGACGGCAAGCCGGTCAACGACATCCAGGCGGTGCGGTTCCGCGTCGCCACGCTCAAAGTCGGCGAGAAGGCGACATTCGCCATCGTCCGTGCGGGGCGCGAGATGTCGTTGCCCATCGTGTTGACGCCGCCGCCCGCGACGCCGGCGCCCGACACCACCGAGATCCGCGGCCGCAATCCGCTGGCCGGCGCGACGGTCGCGAACCTTTCCCCGGCGCTTGCCGAGAAGCTCGAAACCGACTCGCTGCAGACCGGCGTAATCGTCACCCAGGTCGTGGGCGGGAGCCCGGCCGACCGCGTCGGGCTCCAGCCGGGCGACTTCCTGGTCAGGCTCAACGGCGCGCCGATCCATAAGGTCGGCGATGTCAAGGATGCGCTCGACCGCGGGGCGCGGCAGTGGCAGGTGACCATCCGCCGTGCCGGGCGCACGATGTCTGTCACCATCGAGGGATAGATGGCGCGGCGCCCGGCGACGCCGACCCTGTTCGAAGCCGAGGCGCCCCACCCCCTGGCCGACCGGCTGCGGCCGAAGCGGCTGGACCAGGTGCTGGGCCAGGACCATTTGCTGGCGCCCGACGCGCCGATCGGGCGCATGGTGGCGGGCAAGCGCCTCGCTTCGATCATCCTGTGGGGCCCGCCGGGCAGCGGCAAGACCACCATCGCGCGGCTCCTGGCGGAGGCAACCGGCCTTGCCTTCGAGCCGCTGTCGGCCGTGTTCTCCGGCGTCGCCGACCTCCGCAAGGTGTTCGAGCGCGCGCGCGAGCGGCGCGCAGCGGGCGAGGGCACGCTGCTCTTCGTCGACGAGATCCACCGCTTCAACCGCGCCCAGCAGGACGGGTTCCTGCCCTATGTCGAGGACGGGACGGTGATCCTCGTCGGCGCGACGACGGAGAACCCGTCCTTCGAGCTCAACGCGGCGCTCCTGTCGCGCTGCCAGGTCTACGTGCTGCACCGTCTCACCGACGCGGCGCTGGAGGAGCTTCTGAAACGCGCCGAGGCGATCGAGAAGCGTGCTTTGCCCCTGGACGACGAGGCGCGCGCCGCGCTCCGCGCCATGGCTGACGGCGACGGGCGCTACGTGCTCAACCTCGCCGAGGAGCTGTTCCAGCTCCCGCCCGATGCGAAGCCTCTGGACGCCGCCGCGCTTGCCGCCGCGGTGCAGCGTCGCGCGCCGCTTTACGACAAGGCGCAGGAGGGCCACTACAACCTGATCAGCGCGCTGCACAAGTCGCTGCGCGGATCGGACGTCGATGCCGCGCTCTACTGGCTCGCGCGCATGCTGGCGGGCGGCGAGGACCCGCTCTATATCGCCCGCCGCCTCACCCGCTTCGCATCCGAGGATATCGGCATGGCCGACCCGCAGGCGCTGGTGCAGGCGCTCGCCGCCTGGGATGCCTATGAGCGGCTCGGCTCGCCCGAGGGCGAGCTCGCAATCGTCCAGTCGGTGATCTACCTCGCGACCGCGCCCAAATCGAACGCCGCCTACGCCGCCCAGGGTGCGGCCAGCCGTGCGGCGCGCGAGACCGGCTCGCTGATGCCGCCGATGCACATCCTCAACGCGCCGACCCGGCTGATGAAGGAGCTGGGCTACAGCGCGGGCTACGTCTACGACCACGGTACGGCGGAAGGGTTCTCGGGCCAGAACTATTTCCCCGACGGGATGGCGCGCCAGACCTTCTACCGCCCCGCCGAGCGCGGCTTCGAGCGCGAGATCGCCAAGCGGCTGGAGTATTGGACGAAGCTCCGCGCCAAGGCGGCGGAGGAGGCCGACGACGGACCCGGTTAAATCTGGCGTCCGAGTCCTGTATCAATCCGACCAGACGATGGGGATGGGGTTCCCCCGAAACCGCCCGGCCAACGGGCTGATAACTCCTGCAACGCGGTCCGCGCGGCAGGGGTTTTCTTTTGCCGTGCTCCGCAGGCCTGAACCTGAACGGAGCGACAGATGAACGCGACCATCCTCCTTTCCATCGCCGTCGGCGGTGCCATCGGCGCCGTCGCCCGACACCTGGTCGGACATGTCGTGACCAGCGCGAACCTGCCCAACTTCTGGTCGATTTTCACCGTCAACGTCGTGGGCTCGACGATCGGCGGGCTGCTGCTCGGCCTCGCCGCCTACGCCTGGTCGCCGTCCGAGGCGCTGCGCGCCATGATCTTCGTCGGCATATTGGGCGCGTTCACCACCTTCTCGGCGTTCTCGACCGAGATGGTGCTGTTCATCGAGCGCGGCCAATGGAGCGCCGCCACGGCCTATGCGCTGGCCTCGGTGGTGCTGTCGGTCGGCGGGTTCTTCGCCGGGCTGCGCGTGATGCGTGTCATACTGGCGTGATGGAAGAGCGCGTCCGGACCCTGACGGTTGCAGAGGACGAGGCGGAGCTTCGGCTCGACCGCTGGTTCCGCCGGCACTTCCCGACGCTGGCGCACGGTAGGCTGGAGAAACTCCTGCGCACCGGCCAGGTCCGCGTCGACGGGGCGCGCGCCAAGGCGTCGCACCGCCTCGCCGCCGGCCAGGCGATCCGCGTCCCGCCGCTGGGCGAGGCGCCCGAGCGTCCCGCGCCGAAACCCGCAGCGCGCCCGCCGAGCGAGGCGGACGCGGCCTGGGTGCAAAGCCTGGTGCTGCACAAGGACGACCACGTCATCGCCGTGAACAAGCCGGCCGGCCTCGCGACCCAGGGCGGCACCGGCACCACGCGCCACCTCGACGCGCTGCTTGGACGCGTTGCGCTTCGGCGCGGCGGAGCGGCCGCGCCTCGTCCACCGGCTCGACCGCGACACGTCCGGCGTGCTGCTCCTCGCGCGCTCCGCCCGCGCCGCCGCCGTCCTCGCCCGCGCCTTCCAGGCGCGCGAGACGCAGAAGACATACTGGGCCATCGTCGTCGGCGTGCCCCGGCCCGAGCGCGGCCGTATCGACCTCGCCCTCGCGAAGCATGGCGGGCCGAAGGGCGAGCGGGTCGAGGCGGATGCGGAGGAGGGGCGCCGCGCCGTCACCGATTACGCGGTGTCATCGAGCGCGCCGGCAAGCGCGCCGCCTGGCTCGCGCTGCGCCCGCAGACCGGGCGCACGCACCAGCTTCGCGTCCATTGCGCCGCGCTCGGCACGCCGATCCTCGGCGATGGCAAGTATGGCGGCAAGGCGGCCGAGATTCCCGGCGTGGCGGAAGCACGTCGGCTGCATTTGCATGCGCGCGAGATCGTGATCGCCCACCCCGCGGGCGGGCGGCTCGCCGTCATCGCGCCGCTGCCCGATTTCATGCGCGAAACCTGGCGCTTCTTCGGCTTCGAGACGCCCACAAGGGCGACCCGTTCGCCGACTGCCCCGCCTCCCCCCTGACGCTGGATTCCCGCGCCCGCATCGCCTATCATCTCAGGCCCATGGAATCGCGCCTGCGCCTCGCCGTGTTCGATCTCGACGGCACGCTGATCGACAGCGCCGCCTCGATCGTCACAGGTATCCGCGCCTGCTGGTCGGCCTGCGGCTTTCCCGACGTCGACCGACGAGGCCGCGCGCCGGGTCATCGGCCTGCCGTGGGAGGAGTCGGTGCAGCTTCTGCTGCCGGGCTCGGGCGCGGCCGAGATCGCGGCGATCCGCGCCTACTACAACGACGTGGCGGCAGGCCTCCGGCCCGCCCCGCCGCGCGACGAGAAGCCGTTCCCCGGCGCGCACGAGGCGCTCGCCTCGCTCGAGGCCGAGGACACGCTGCTTGCCATCGTCACCAGCCGCGGCAATCACCGGGTGCACGACATCCTGTCGGATTGCGGCCTCGCCGGACGGTTCCTCTGCGTCAAGACGGTGGACCACGGGCCGGGCAAGCCGAACCCCTATCTCCTGCGCCAGGCGATGGTGGAGGCGGGGGTCGAGCCCGAGGACACGGTGATGATCGGCGACACCACCTTCGACGTGCTGATGGCGAAGAACGCCGGCACCGCCGCCGTGGGGGTGAGCTGGGGGGTGCATCCGCGCGACGAGCTTTCGGCCGCCGGGGCGCACCGCATTGCCGAACGCTGGGACGAGGTGCCGGCGCTGGTGCGGGCGCTCACGGGCGGCGGCGTTGCCGCATGAAGCGCTTCTACCGCGAGGCGTCGGTCGTGCCGGCCGCGGGCGGCTATCATGTGACGCTTGACGGCAGGCCGGCGCGCACGCCCGCCAAGCAGCCCCTGGTGCTGCCGACGCATGCGGCCGCGCAGGCCGTCGCGGCGGAATGGGCGGCCCAGCCCGACGAGATCGCGCCCGCCGACATGCGCCTCACCCGCCTCGCCCACACCGCCATCGACCGGGTAGCGCCCGACCGCACCTCGGTGCTCGACGAGGTGGCGCGCTTCGCCGCCACCGACCTCGTCTGCTACCGGGCCGACGCGCCCGCCGACCTCGTCGCGCGCCAGCGCGAGGCGTGGCAGGAGCTGGTGGACTGGGCGGCGGAGCGCTACGACGCCCCGCTTGCCGCCACCGCCGGCGTGCTCCCGGCGGCACAGCCCGAGGCCGCGCTTGCGGCGCTCCGCCGCGCGATCGAGGCGTACGACGATTTCGCCCTGACGGCGCTGCATGCGGCAACCGCGGCGACGGGCTCGCTGGTGATCGGGCTCGCGCTGGGAGAGGGGCGGATCGACGCCGAGCGCGCCTACGCCGCCGCTTGCCTCGACGAGCTGTTCCAGGCCGAGCGCTGGGGCGAGGACCGGGAGGCGGCCGCACGCCGCGACGCGCTGCGTGAGGATATCGCCGCGGCGTCGCGCTTCCTCGCGCTCCTGGGGGACTGAGCGATGGGCGCCGTGCGCGTGGTCATCCACGGGCGGGTGCAGGGCGTCTGGTTCCGCGGCTGGACGGTCGACCAGGCGCGGGCGCGCGCGCTCGACGGCTGGGTGCGCAACCGCCGCGACGGCTCGGTCGAGGCGCTGTTCGCCGGCGACGACGCGGCGATCGAGGAGATGATCGCCGCCTGCCGCTCAGGCCCGCCGGCCGCCCGCGTCGCGGAGATCGAGCGCCACCCCGCCGCGCCGCCCGCCGTGGCGGGCTTCCGCCAGATTCCCTCGGCCTGAACCGCGCGGTGTCTTCGCGCGTTTCCGCTCTGAGCGACGGGGCCGGCAGGCCTCGCCCGTGTAATGTGGGGACCCACGAAAGGCATCCGTATGAGGTATCTGAAACTGGCCGGCGCCGGGGCGCTGGCCGCCGTCGCCCTGGCGGGATGCGTGCCGGAGCGGATGGGCCCGACGATCATGGTCATGCCGGCACCGGGCAAGCCGTTCGAGGCTTTTGCCCAGGAGCAGAACTATTGCCGCGGCTATGCCAACTCGCAGGTCGGGCCCGCGCGCGAGGAGGCCAACAACTCGGCCGTCGGCTCGGCCATCCTGGGAACCGTGCTGGGCGCAGGCCTAGGCGCGGCGGTGGGCGGCGGCAGCGGCGCCGCGATCGGGGCGGCCGGCGGCGCGCTCGGCGGCACCGCGTTCGGCGCCGGCAACTCGGCGCGCGGCGGCTGGACCATTCAGGGCCAGTACGACATGGCCTACGCCCAATGCATGTATGCCCACGGAGACCAGGTGGCCGGTTGGCCGGCGCCGGTGCCCCGCACGCCGATGGTCACGCCCAAGCCTGGCGCGGTCCCCGAGGAATTGGTTCCACCGCCCAAGGGCACACCGGTACCACAGCAGGGGACGGTCACTCCTACTCCGGGCTGAGCCCGAATATCCCGGCGAAGGCCGTGCGGAGCGCTGCGTCGGCGTCCTCCATCGTTGCGGCGACGCCGAGATCCGCGAGGGACGTGATCCCGTGCTCGGAAATGCCGCAGGGCACGATGCCGCCGTAATGGCCGAGATCGGGGTTCACGTTGAGCGCCACACCGTGATAGCTCACCCAGCGGCGCACGCGGACCCCGATGGCGGCGATCTTGTCCTCCCGCGCCCCCCGCGCCACCCAGATGCCGACCCGGCCCGGCCGCCGCTCGCCCACCACGCCGAGCCGGGCGAGGGCGCGGATCAGCCATTCTTCCAGTGCCGTCACGAAGGCTCGCACATCGCGCCCGCGCGTGTCGAGGTCGAGCATGACATAGGCCACGCGCTGGCCCGGCCCGTGATAGGTGTACTGGCCGCCGCGCCCGGTGCGATGGACGGGAAAGCGGGCGGCGTCGAGCAGGTCGGTGTCGCGGGCGCTGGTGCCGGCGGTATAGAGCGGCGGGTGCTCGACCAGCCAGACGAGCTCGCCCGCCGTCCCGGCCCGGATGGCCGCCACGCGCGCCTCCATGGCCCGGACGGCGTCCTCGTACGGCACCAGCCCGGAGGCGGTGCGCCATTCCACCGTTTCCGTGGCGGCGCGCGCTCGGAGCGGCTTGCGTCCCATAAGGCGATTTGGTATGCCCAGCCCCGGCGTTTCGCAAGATATTCGAGCGCCTTCGCTCCGTGCGGTCGTGGCGGAACTGGTAGACGCGCAGCGTTGAGGTCGCTGTGGGGGAAACCCCGTGGAAGTTCGAGTCTTCTCGACCGCACCAATTCTTCGGCCCGCCGCAAATGCGGGCCTAAATTTTCCGCGTCCGTGGCGCTCATGGCCGGAGGGCCAATGGTCGAGAACGCGACCGAGCCGAGAGCCGAGACCGTCGAGGCCGCGCCGCAGGCCGCCGAACCTGCTGGGGTTCGGGCCGGAGATGGTGCGCGCCGTCGCGGCGGCGCTCGATGCCGGCGACGACCCCACGACCGACGCGCTGATCGCGAAGCTCCACTACGCCGACCTCGCCGACCTTCTCGAACAGCTTTCGCCCGAGCGCCGCGCCCGGCTGATCGAGCGCATCCGTCACGCGCTTCGACCCCGAGATCCTGCCCGAGCTCGACGAATCGGTGCGCGACGAGGTGGTGGCCCGAGCTCGGCACCGGCACGGTCGCGCGCGCCATCACCCGCATGGAAACCGACGATGCGCTCTACGTGCTCGACCGGACCTGGACGAGCCGTGCAGCGCCAGGTGCTGCAGGCCATCCCCGAGGCGCTGCGCAGCGTGGTCGAGGAAGCATCTCGCCTTCCCGGAGGAATCCGCCGGCAGGCTGATGCAGCGCGACTTCGTCGCGGTGCCGATCTTCTGGACGGTCGGCCAGACCATCGACTTCATGCGCGAGAGCGACGGCCTGCCGCAGGATTTCTACGACATCTTCGTCGTCGACCCGCGCCACCGCCCGATCGGCACCGTGCCGCTTGAGCCGCGTTCTGCGCACCAAGCGGCCCGCGCAGATTCGCGAGATCATGGAATCGGCATCTGATCACCGTGCCGGCCGCGATGGACCAGGAGGAGGTGGCCTACGTCTTCCGCCAGCACGACCTGGTCTCGGCGCCGGTGGTCGACGACGCCGGCCGGCTGATCGGCGTGATCACCATCGACGACGTGGTCGACGTGATCCAGGAGGAGGCGGAGGAGGACATCATGCGCCTCGGCGGCGTGCGGGAGGACGATCTGAACGCAGCCGGTCTTCGAGACCGGCAAGCGCCGCTTCACCTGGCTGTTCGTCAACCTGGTCACCGCGGTCATCGCCTCGTCCGTCATCTCGTTGTTCGAGCCGGTGATCGCGCAGCATCGTGGTGCTCGCGGTGCTCGATGCCGATCGTCGCCTCGATGGGCGGCAATGCCGGGACCCAGACCTTGACCGTGGCGGTGCGCGCGCTGGCGATGAAGGAGCTTACGCCGCGCGAACGCCAAGCGCATCATCCGCAAGGAGGTGGCGGTCGGGCTGTTCAACGGCGTGCTGTTCGCCATCGTGGTCGGCGGCGTCGCCTGGCTGTGGTCCGCCAACCCGCAGATCGGCGTCGTCATGGGTGCGGCGATGATCGTCAACCTCGTTGCCGCTGGGCTCGCCGGCGCGGCGATCCCGCTGGGGCTCGCCGCGGTCGGGATCGACCCCGCCATCGCCTCGGCGGTGTTCCTGACCACGGTCACCGACGTGGTGGGCTTCTTCGCCTTCCTCGGCTTCGCCACCTGGTTCCTACTGTAGGGGCTCTTTACCCGTTCTTAACCGCGCACGCCAAGAATGGCGCGCGAGGAGACCCCGCGACAAATCGTGCGGCCCGCCGTATGAGCTCCGGACTGATCATGGTGGTGGACGACGACGCGAATTTGCGTCGCATTTACCACGACGTGCTGACCGCAAACGGCTACTCCGTGATCGCGGCGAAGAGCGGCGACGAATGCCTCGCCCTTCTGCACCGCACCATGCCCAAGGTATTGGTGCTCGACGTCATGATGCCGGAGATGGACGGGATCGAAACCTGCCGCCGCGCGCGCCGGATGGTGGGCGAGAACGTGCCCATCCTGTTTCTTACCGCTGCCGATTCCATGGAAACGGTGCGGACCTGCCTCGAGGCGGGCGGCGACGACTACCTGATGAAGTCGGGCTCTCCGTCGGTGGTGGTCGAGCGAGTCAACCGCCTTGCCACCGTCAACCGCACGACGCTCGCCCGCCGGCGCATCCGCGCCGCCGCCGAGGTGCGGGCAAATCTCGCCGCGGGCCCCATGCCGGGCGACGCCGCCGAGTAGCTCCCGCCGCCGCCTTCGGGCTGGAAGCGCGCCGTCGCCCGCGCCATATTCGGGGCGACGGGAGGCAGTCGTGACGGTTCACATTCTTCGCCGGGCGTTCCACGCCGATTCTCTCGACGACCTGGCCCAATGGCAGGCCGAGCGACGCAAAAAGGCGGGCACCCGCAAGAAGGAGGTGCGCACATTGCTGCGCGCCTTCCCGACGCGCGAGGCGGAACTCGTCGACGGCGGCTCGATCTACTGGATCATCAAGGGCCAGATCCGGGCGCGCCAGCGCGTGCTGCGCTGCGAGCGGGTGACCGACCCGGAATCGCGGCGGCGCTGCGCCCTGGTGCTCGACATGGAGATCGTGCCGACCGTGCCGCGGCCGGTGCGGGCGCGGCGCGGCTGGCGCTATCTCGAGTCGGGCGACGTGCCGCCCGATCTCGGCAGGCAGCCCAAGGGCGGCGAGGCGCTGCCGGACGACATGGCGGCCGAGCTGCGCGAGCTGGGCCTCCTCTGATGGCGAAGGGCCGCGGCCTGGCGGCCCCGGAGACGCCCTATATCGGCGCCCTCCCGGCGCTCGATCCCGGCCGCGAGAAGATCGCCGCGCTCTATCGCGCCGACGAGACGGCACGCGACGAGGCGCTGATCGCGGCGGCGCGGTTCGACCCGGACCAGCGCGCGCGCATCGCGGCGACCGCGGCCGACCTGGTGCGCCACGCGCGCGACCGGCGCGTCCACGAGGTGGGGCTCGACGCCTTCCTGCACGAGTTCGACCTTTCGAGCCGCGAGGGCGTGGTGCTGATGTGCCTCGCCGAGGCGCTCTTGCGTATCCCCGACGCCGACACGGCCGAGCGGCTGATCCGCGACAAGCTGGGCGACGCCGACTGGGAGGCGCATCTCGGCCATTCCCGGTCGCTGTTCGTCAATGCCTCGACCTGGGGGCTGATGCTGACCGGCCGCCTCGTCCGCTGGGAGGCCGACCGCGAGCTGTGGCCGGTGCTGCGCCGCCTGCTCGCGGGAGGCGAGCCGGTGATCCGCGCCGCGGTGACGCGGGCGATGCGCATCATGGCGCGCCAGTTCGTCATGGGCCGCACCATCGACGAGGCGCTGGAGCGCGCCGCCGAGCCCGACAACCGGCGCTGGCGCTATTCGTTCGACATGCTGGGCGAGGCCGCCCACACCGCGCGCGACGCCAAGCGCTATCTCGACGCCTATGCGGCGGCGATCGGGGCGGTCGCGAAGGCGGGCGCGGGCCGAACGGCGGCCGACGCGCCGGGCATCTCGGTCAAGCTCTCGGCGCTGCACCCGCGCTTCGAGCCGGCGCAGCGCGACCGCGTGCTGGCCGAGTTGCCGCCGCGTCTCCTGTCGCTCGCCGAGGCGGCGAAGGCAGCCGGCATCGGGCTCACCGTCGACGCCGAGGAGGCCGACCGGCTCGATTTGACGCTCGACATCTTCCAGGCGGTGAGTGGCGACGCGGCGCTCGCCGGCTGGGACGGGCTCGGCATCGCCGTGCAGGCCTACCAGAAGCGCGCGCCGGCCGTGATCGACTGGCTGGCCGCGCTCGGCCGCGCGCACCGCCGGCGGCTGATGGTCCGGCTGGTCAAGGGCGCCTACTGGGACAGCGAGATCAAGCGCGCCCAGCAATACGGGCTCGACGGCTATCCCGTGTTCACCCGCAAGCTCGCGACCGACGTCTCCTACCTCGCCTGCGTGCGGCAAATGCTCGCCGCCGACGCGATCTACCCGCAGTTCGCCACCCACAACGCGCACAGCGTGGCGGCGGTGCTGGAGCTCGCCGGCCGCAACGCGCCGTTCGAGTTCCAGCGGCTGCACGGCATGGGCCGGGCGCTCTACGACCGGCTGCTGGCGGCGGACGGGCCGGCGTCGCGCCGCGCACCCGCCTGCCGCGTCTACGCGCCGGTCGGCAGCCACGAGGATTTGCTGCCTTATCTGGTGCGCCGCCTGTTGGAGAACGGCGCCAACACCTCGTTCGTCAACCGTCTGGTCGACGAGGCGCTGCCGGTGGAGGAGATCGTCGCCGACCCGGTCGAGCGGCTGGCGGGGACCGCGCCCAAGCCGCACCCGCGCATCCCCGCCCCGACCGCGACGGTGGAGGCGGGCCGCACGGCGGCGCGCGGGCTCGACCTCAGCGACCCGCGCACCCTTGCGCGTCTCGCGGCCGAGATGGGCGCGGCGGGCGCCGGCGGCTGGACCGCGTCGCCCATCGTCGGCGGCACCGAGCGCGGCGGGCCGGCGCGCGACGTGACCGACCCGGCCGACCGGCGCCGCGTCGTCGGGCGCACGACCGACGCCGACGCCGCGCTGGTCGACGAGGCGCTCGCCCGCGCCGCCCGCGCCCAGCCGGCGTGGGACGGGCAGGGGGCCGACGCGCGCGCCGCGATCCTGGAGCGCGCGGCCGATCTGTTCGAGACGCGCATGGCGCGGTTCATGGCGATCGCGGTGCGCGAGGGCGGCAAGTCGCTGGACGACGCGGTCGCCGAGGTGCGCGAGGCGGTGGATTACTGCCGCTACTACGCCGCCCGGGCGCGCGCCGAGTTCGCGACGCCGCTCGCCCTGCCGGGCCCCACGGGCGAGGAGAACTCGCTGGCGCTGCACGGGCGCGGCGTGTTCGCGGCGATCAGCCCGTGGAACTTCCCGCTCGCCATTTTCACCGGCCAGGTGACCGCCGCGCTCGCCGCCGGCAATGCCGTCGTCGCCAAGCCGGCCGAGCAGACGCCGCTGATGGCCGCCGCCGCGGTGCGCACTTTGCACGAGGCGGGCGTGCCGGGCGACGTGCTTCATTTGCTGCCCGGCGCGGGCGGCGAGGTCGGCGCGGCGCTTACCCGCGACGATCGCGTCGCCGGCGTCGCCTTCACCGGTTCGACCGAGACCGGCCAGGCGATCGCGCGGTCGCTTGCCGCGCGCGACGGGGCGCTCGGCGTGCTGATCGCCGAGACCGGCGGACAGAACGCGATGATCGTGGATTCCTCGGCCCTCGCCGAGCAGGTGGTGACGGACGTGGTCGTCTCGGCCTTCCATTCGGCCGGCCAGCGTTGCTCCTGCCTGCGCGTCCTCTACGTGCAGGAGGAGGTGGCCGACCGGCTGATCGGCATGCTGACCGGCGCGATGGCCGAGCTCGCGATCGGCGATCCGGGCCTCCTCGCCACCGATGTCGGACCGGTGATCGACGCGGAGTCGCGCGATGCGCTGGCGGCGCACGCCGAGCGGATGAAGCGCGAGGGGACGCTTCTCTACGAATGTCCTCTGCCAGATGCCTGCACCCACGGCACGTTCTTCCCGCCGATGGCGTTCGAGATCGACCGGCTCGACCGCCTGACCCGCGAGGTGTTCGGCCCGATCCTGCATGTGATCCGCTACCAGGCGAGCCGGCTCGACGGGGTGATCGACGCGATCAACGCCACCGGGTATGGGCTCACCCTCGGCATCCACTCGCGCATCGACGAAACGGCGCGCCACATCGGGTCGCGGGTGCGCGCCGGAAACGCCTATGTCAACCGCTCGATCATCGGCGCCGTGGTGGGCGTCCAGCCCTTCGGCGGCGAGGGTTTTTCGGGGACGGGGCCGAAGGCCGGCGGGCCGCACTACCTCCACCGCTTCGCGGTCGAGCGGACGCTCTCGGTCAACACCGCCGCGGCCGGCGGCAACACCACATTGATGACACTGGCCGACGAGGGGTGAGTCGCCGCACTATTTGACCGTCGCGCCCCGCATCGAATGCAGGGCCGGGTTGCGGAAATATTGCGTTGTCGAACTCTTGAGAACCGCCCCGCGAACGTTGTAGATTTCGAGCCGTTTCGAGGCTGGCGTCGAGGGGCCGCCGCCGTGAGGGATGTGACCGCAGCACCCGAGATCGCGAGCCGTCCCGCTGCCACCCGCAAGGATAACGCGGCCAGCGAGCCGTCGGCGCGCGCCCTGGGCAAGATCATGGCGCCCTATGCGCGCCCCGTCCTGTGGAAGAGCGTCTGGCAGCTCGCTAACACCTTCCCGCCGATCTGCGTCTTCTGGTATCTCGGCTACCGAGAGCTCGAGGTGTCCTACGCCCTGACCGTCCTGTGCGGCGCGCTGACGGCGGCGCTCCTGGTGCGTGTCACGATCTTCCAGCACGATTGCGGGCACTACGCCTTCTTCCGGTCGCCGCGGGCGAACCACGTGCTCGGCCATTTCTGCACCTTGTTCAACCTGACGCCGCTCTGCTTCTGGCTGCGCCAGCACGCGCACCATCACACGATGATCAACAATCTCGACCGGGGCGACCGTGGCATCCTCGCCGAATGCCTCACGGTCGCCGAATACCGGGCGCTGCCGCGGGGCAAGCGGCTCGCCTACCGCCTCACGCGCGAGCCGTTGATCTTCTACCCGCTGATCGCGCCGCTGACGATGGCGGTCGGCACGCGGCTCACCCTGACGTGCGAGAAAGCGTGGAAGGCCGAGCGAACCAACATCCATCTCGCCAACGCAGCGCTCGGGCTGATGTACGGCGCCCTCGGCTGGGCGTTCGGCTGGGCCGAGGTGGCGCTGGTGCAGCTTCCCATCCTGGTGTTCGGCTCGGCGGTGGGCATGTGGCTCGACTTCCTCGGCCACAAGTTCCCGGGGTCGGTCTGGGTGCACAACGAGGACTGGCGCCTCGCCCGGGCGGCGATGGCCGGCTGCGGCTATTTCCGGCTGCCCAAGGTCCTGCAATGGTTCTCCGGCAATATCGGCATCCACCACATCCACCATCTGAACCCGCGCATCCCCAACTACAATTTGCAGCGCTGTCACGACGACAACCCGGCGTTCCACGACGCCAAGTCGTTCACGCTGTGGCAGGGCATCAAGGCCGCCTGGCTGGTGCTGTGGGACGAGGAGCGCGGGCGGCTCATCACCTTCGCCGAGCTGCCGCGCGACGATACCCCGCCCGCGGTGCCTCAGGCGGCGTAGAAGCCTGCGTTCAGCAATCATTGCGGTACGACCCTTGATTGGCTATGGGCCATGAGGAGGCGTCGCCTGAATTCCAAATACATGTCCGACCGCGTTTGCAATTCTTGCAGGATCGGCTGTAATTGTCATTTCCGGAAGTTCCGCCTCCAAGAGCCGTACTTCTGCACGCGGAAGAGAAAATATCTTGCCCCCAACCGCATCTAAGCGGAACACAATAAGGCTGTCGTTCTCCAGCAAGATATTGGCGGAAAGCCCATTGTCTGTTGAATCCGGAGCATATTTTGAAAAAGCATCACTGGCTGCAGGTGCTTAGAGACCGTTTGAAAAGGCTTGGTGATTTGGGCGGTCTCGTGATTTAAGCTGGCCATGTGGACGCCAGCGACGCGAGGCCGTATGGCCGAGATCGAGAGGAAGACCAAGCGCTATCCGACCGATCTGACGGACGAAGAGTGGGGGAAGGTTGAGCCCTATCTGCCGGGGTCGGCGCGAACCGGCCGACCGCGCGGAACCGATCTTCGCGAGGTCTTGAATGCGATCCGCTATCTGGCCCGAACGGGATGCGGGTGGCGGATGCTGCCGAAGGACTTCCCGCCGTGGCAGACGGTGTACTGGTGGTTCCGCCGGTTCGTGCGCGCCTTGCTGTTCCGCACCATCCATGACATCGCGTTGATGATGGATCGCGAGCGAGCCGGTCGCGAGGCGAGCCCCACGGGCGGGGTCATCGACAGCCAGTCGGTCAAGGCGCCGGCGGCGAAGGTCAGGGGCTACGATGCCGGCAAGAAAATCACGGGCCGAAAGCGTCACGTGGCCGTCGATACCGACGGCCGCCTCCTGATGGTCAACCTGACGACCGCCGACATCTCGGACTCGGCCGGCGCCCAGGCGATCCTCGCGGCGATCCGCAAGCGCTGGCCCTGGCTCAAGCATCTGTTCGCCGACGGCGCCTACGACCGGGGCAAGCTCATGGACAAAGCTGCCTTCCTCGACTTCGTCATCGAAGTCGTCCGCCGCATCGACACCGAGCCGGGCTTCAAGGTGCTGCCGCGACGATGGGTGGTGGAGCGAACCCTCGGCTGGATGACGCGCTGGCGACGGTTGGTCCGCGATTATGAGCAACGCCTCGACGTCTCCGAAGCCATGATCCACGTCGCCATGGGAAGCCTCCTGTTGCGAAGGATCAGCCATTGATCGCGTTTCCAAACGGACTCTAAGAAAATTCTAGCCCTTATCGGTTCTCCCCCACCCAACCAACCCTTGATATGCGGAATCAGCGTGCCTCCGTAAGCGACGTAAGTGCCGAAGCATATGAACAATATAATAACTAGCTCATTGAGGCGAGATTCATTGGTTCGCTGATATCTTTCCCGCATATCGAGCAGCATATTACCCGCCCATGCAAGCCCGACAAAAAACCAAAATAGCGTCCACACAGGGGAAGGTTTTTCGGCAAACCGAAAAAAGATATACACTGCGTAGCACTCAAGCAGCCTTTCAATTGGAATAACTAGGAAAGGGAAGCGCACATCAAGATTCATGAAATCTAGCGGATAGACGATTAAGAACGCTACGGCACCAATGAGCCAAAATTCCAGTACGGAGCTATCACTAAACGCAAAGGCTCCAAAGACAGAGGCGGCCCAGGCTGCCATGAAGGCAATTCGAGTGATTGATGTCACAAAGGAGAATAACGCCCACACGCCTCGAAACGACTTCCCTTGCGCAAGGGTTGCTAGTCGGCCGAGGTATTTTGGCATGCGGCGAACCTCGGAGAAAACAAAAACATAGAATAGGCTCACGCCGACCAGAAAAACGATTCCTGAAAGGAGGTATTGGGTACGAAATATGCTAAGGTCGTAAAAGCCATATCTGTAATAAGCGGCATTAACTGCGACAAAGCCCACAAAATATACAATGGCAATTCCAGAACTTGCTGCCTGAACAATTGAGGTGAATTTGTTTTGCACGGGATCTGAATGTGTTTCCACAGCGGGATCGGGAACTATCCGGTTGACGTACCCTGCGCCTTACTCTATATTCCCTTCAAGACGAAGGGAACGCGGTTATGGCCAAGCTTGATCTTACAGCCCCGATCTTCCACAACGACGATAAGGCGCGCGAACATCTTGAAAGCCTCCTATGGCCGGATGGTCCTGTTTGCCCGCGTTGTGGTGTCTTTGGGGACCGCATTACCAAGCTCAAGGGCAAGTCCACTCGCCCCGGCGTTTACAAGTGCAAGGACTGCCGTAAGCCGTTTAGCGTGACGGTCGGGACTGTCATGGAACGGTCGAAAATCTCGCTCTCCAAGTGGGTTCTGGCCGCTCAACTAATGGCGTCCAGCAAGAAGGGCATGAGCGCCAAGCAGTTGGAACGGATGCTCGGCACCAACTACGAAACCGCATGGTTCCTGTTCCACCGGCTGCGCGAGGCCGCAACCATTACGGGCGGCGGACCGCTCGGCGGCGAGAACAAGGTGATCGAAGCGGACGAAACCTACGTGGGCGGGAAGGCCAAGAACAAGGCGTTCGGTCCCCCGCCCAAGAAGATGGCCGTATTTGCCCTGCTGGAGCGCGAGGGCGGCGTTCGTTCCTTCCATGTCGCCAACGTCAACGCCCGGACCCTGCGGCCGATCATCGTCAAGCACGCCAGCCGCAAGTCTCACCTGATGACGGATGAAAGCGCCGTCTATCCCACCATCGGTGACGAGTTCGCCGGGCATAGCGCGGTCAACCACAGTCGCGACGAGTACGTGCGGCTCGGCGGCTTCGTCACGACCAACAGCGTTGAAAGCTATTTCGCCATTCTTAAGCGCGGCGTGTTCGGCACCTACCACAATCCGAGCGAGGCCCACTTGCACCGCTACCTCGCGGAGTTCGATTTCCGGTACAACACCCGCGCCCTTCCCGATGCCGAGCGCGCCGCCCTGTTGCTCAAGGGCGCGAAGGGCAAGCGGCTCCTGTACCGACAGCCTGACCAAGCCGCGCACGCCTAAGCAGCGCGCACGGGCATTCGCCCGCTGGAGGAAGAATCGAACTCGATACGAATCACTGATCGAGGGCATATTACCCAGTTGAAATGCGAAAGGCGCCGTTGGCGCGGCGCCCTCGCGTTCCCGGCAAATGGTTGAGGCCGTCGCCGGGCCTGTGTCGATCAGACGTGTCATCCTTGCCACGACTCGGACTCAGCGTCAAGGCGGCCTCCTTTGACAGAAAGGAAACAGCCGTCATGGCTGATACAGCCGTCGTTCATATCGGCGAAAACTCGCCTGAAAAAGTCGCATACAAATTACTCGTCGGTGTTTTGGACAATGTATCCGACAAAACGGGCTGGAATCTAACCCGCCAGCAATATCTCGATGCATATGCAGAGTGCTTATACACCGTTAAGAATCCCCACATGCGGGCAAGGCAATAGGAATGGAACGGGCGGCTGGATTATCCAAAATCCAAGCCGCCCACTCTTTTGCCACTTTAAGTGGCTCGTTGCGCGGATCAGAAATGGCCAGCCGTAGGCACTCCAAACGAATTTCAACGTCATCCATTTCTCGCACTTTCCTTCTTTCGTATGGTCTTTTCCCGCTTCCTCTTGGGGCGGGGCTGGGGTGGCGTTTTCAACAAGCTGCGCAGGAGCCTGTCCCGTTCTTGCGTCTCTTCCTCGGTGGGTTTTCTTGCCATGCCCGACAAATTCACTCCGCTATCTCAGACGCTCGGCTTCGACCACGACTACGCCGCAGCGATTGGCTATTTCCTTATCGCGTTTTCCAATCTCGAAGAAGAGATGAAATCGCGCCGTGTGGACCATGCTCAATATCCAGAACGATGATCGAGCGCACGTGGTCACCTCCGCATTCCGCGATTTCGGCCAAAGAATGCTGCTACTCGCCAAACTCGGGAAGGCTCACCTTCGCGACGAAAAAATGCGGAACGACTGCTCTACGGTTATCCGCACCCTTCAATACCTGAATGATCTGCGAGTGGAGATTGTCCACAGCACATTCATAGCGTGGCAGCCCTCACAAGATCTCGGCTACCTTCATCGGACCCGTTCCGACGGCAATGAGGTTCGGAAAAGCGTTTCGCTATTCTCCACCGACTATTTATGCGCCCTCGCAGACTTTACGACGACTGCCGCCATGGTCATCCGCGTTTTCCGGCACAACGTCCAGCGCGGGACGGATCAAGAGTTGCCATCGCTCGGTACACGTCCAATGCGGCCCGCCTAGCATCCGATTCTATCCAATCAAACCCAAATAAGCGGTCCGCCCCGGCCTCCACCATCTCTGGCGTGATCTCAACGTCAGAGTCGCAACGTTCGCAATGTGTTGGTGATGGTAGATCGGCCATGTTGGTACGTCAACCGGATAGTTCCCGCGGGATCGGCCAGATTACCGATACAGGTTCGGCCACTTGGCGCGGACGCGGGCCTTGAGCTCGGGACTCGCCTCGGCGACGGTCGGGAACTTGTCCTTCCACCCGTAGGGCCGGCAGGCATCGACGATGGCGCGGTTGTTGTGCCAGGGCGGCTGGCGCAGCAGCGGGTCCAAGGGCGTCGACCAGGCGCGACGGATGAACTGGATGTCCTCCGGCGGGTCGCAGCGCGTCGACATGGCCCACACCACGTCGAACATGTTCGACGGGTCGATGTCGTCGTCGACCACGACCACCCAGCGGCCGGCGTAATTGCCGGCGTGGCAGTTGGCGGCGAGCATGCCGGCCTGGGTGGCGTGGCCGGGATAGAGCTGCTGGATGGCGATCACGTTGAACAGCCGGCCGGCGCCGGCCTCGTGGCACCACACGCCGGCGACGCCGGGAAGGCCCGCCTTCTCCACCTCGTCCCAGATCATCGCCGACTTCACGCAGGCGCGCGCGAAGGTGAAGTTCTCCGGCGGGCGCGACGGGATGGCGAGGGTCAGGATCGGATCGTTGCGCCAGTAGACGCGGCGGATGCGCACGATGGGAAGCTCCGTCGCCTCCGAGGCGTAGTAGCCCATGAACTCGCCGAACGGGCCTTCCAGCCGCGTCTCGCCGGGGATCATCTCGCCCTCGAGCACCAGCTCGGCATGGGCCGGGATCGGCAGGCCGTGCAGCTCGGACCGCACGATCTCGATCGGCCGGCCGCGCTGGCCGCCGGCATAGGCGTATTCCGACAGCTCCCAGTCGATCTCCTGGTGCGCGGCGAGGAACAGGATCGGGTCCTGGCCGCAGGAGATGGCGACCGGGCAGGGCTCGCCCTTGGCGAAATACTTCTCGCTGATCCGCCTTCCGTGCTTGCCGGGCGACATCCAGATCGCGACCGTGTTGCGGTCGTGCATCATCACGCGATAGGTCGCGGCGTTGATCCAGCCGTTGTCCGGGTCGCGCATGATGACCAGGTCGTCGGTGCCGATATAGCGCCCGCCGTCCAGCTCGTGCACCCGCGGCACCGGGAACCTGCCGAGGTCGACGTCGCCGTCGCGGTCGACGTTCTCCAGGATCGGGCCGGTCTTGGCCTCGACCGGCGGGATCGGCGCGGTGCCGGCGCGCATGCGGTCGCGGTAGGCCTTGACCAGCTCGGTCTCGTTGGCGGGGTCGGGCAGGCCGAGGACGAGGGCGAGCCGGCGCAGCCCGTTGGCCGCGCCGGACAGGATGCGGAAGCCCTTCGGGAAGCCCGGGATGTCGTCGAACAGCAGCGCCGGCGCGCGGCCCGGGTTGGCGGCGGCCACCGTCTCCGACAGGGCGCCGATCTCGAGCTCGCGGTCGGCGCCCGCGACCCGCTCGACCTCGCCCATCTCCTCGAGCCGGACCAGCAGTTCGCGCAGGTCGTCGTAGGCGTCGTTGCGCTTGGCTGCGCCTTCGGTCTCGGTCACCGTCGCCATCGTCTCTCCCCGATCAGCCCGGCCGCCATTCGCGGATCAGCCGGCGCGTGGCCTTCTTCTCCTTCAGCACCTTCTCGGCGTCGGTGCGGAAGTATTTCTGGCCGGGTACCAGGTGCAGCCCGCCGTCGGTGTGCGACGGCACGTCGACGCGCAGCGAGTTCAGCCGGTCGGTCTTCGACAGCAGGTCCTGTATGTCCTTCGTCAGGAACCAGTTGACGAACAGCTTCTGCGCATTGGGGTGCCGCGGATGCTCGATCGCCGCTAGCACCATGCCGCCGCTGCCCGCCCACGCCACATCGGACGTCGTGCCGAAGGGCTGGATCGACTTGCCGAGCCCCATCTTCTGGAACTTCGTGAGGACGGAGGCCTGGATGCCGACGACGAAATCGCCTTGGCCGCGGATCAGCGCCTCCGTCGCCTCGGTCGCCGCGTTGAAGAACACCGACTTCTGGTCGACGACGATCTTCTTCAGCGCGTCGGTGCCGAGCGCCTTTCGGATCCAGAACGAGTAGTTCTGGCCCGGCCCGCCGACGCGCGGATCCTGCCACAGGATCATCCCCTTGTATTCGGGGTCGAGCAGGATGCGCACTCCCTCCTTCTTCAGCTTCTCGGGCGGGACCTTGGCGGTGTCGTACCAGATGGTGACGGGCTGCACGAACGGCGTGGCGACCAGGTTCTTGGAGTCGATGAACATGTGCTCGAACCCGCCCTGCCAGGTCTTCGGGTCCTTCAGCTCGGGCAAAACCAGGAGCGGCATGATCGAGGTGAGCGCGCCGACATGCGCCAGCGACATCCCCCCTGTCGGGCCGGTCGCGAACACGTCCCACAGGAACTTCCCGGCCTTGCGCTCGGCCAGCATCTTCGGCATCCACGATGTCGAGCTGCCGGTCGTGTAGTTGATCCTGATCTTGGGGAAGTCGTGCTTCCATCGCGCGATCATCACGCGGCGCACGTCGGGCGAGCGCGAGCCGGCGACCGCGACCTCGCCCTCTGCGTTGGCGGCGGCGACCAGCTTGTCCCAGGCCGCGGAGCCGATCTGCGCCCGCGCGGGCGGGGCGGACCACAGGGCGGCCGAAAGGGCGAGCGCCGCGGCCAATGCCAGCTTTTTCATGATGTCCTCCCGTTCGTGGTCGACGTTCCGCCGCTGTGGGCGGTTACACCGTGTAGAAATCGAGCGCAGTGGGCAGGGTGTCGTTGAGCAGCACCACCTTCTTGCGCTTGATGCGGAGCGCGCCTGCGTTACCCACCAGCAGATGCTCGCAGCGCGCGAAATAGACGTGGCTCTCGCGCCGGCGCAGGTCGAACAGATGCGTCGTCGTGACCGACCGGACGAGCAGCGCGCCGTCCGCCGCCGGATCGACCAGCACGTTGGCGAGCGCGTGCGCCGTGCGCGGGATCGGAGCGGACGCGGCCGACCGGCCGGAGCGCACGCGCGCCACCCGCTCCTCGAGCTGGGCGCGCGAGGCGATGTAGATCAGCGAGATTTCGTTCTCGGGGTCGGCGGTCGGTTCGTGCTCGCTCTTCCACGCCGGCACCCAGAACACTGCCTTCTCGTCATAGAAGGCGAGCCAGTCGTCCCAGCGCCGGTCGTCGAGCGCCAGCGCCTCGCGCCAGACGAGCTCGCGCGCCGCGGCCGCGTCCAGGCTCATTCGGCGGCACCGCGGGCGAGCGGCCGGGCCGGCGCCGCGGCGCCCAACCCCTTCGAGAGCAGACGCAGCCATTCGCGGTACTGCGAGTGGAAGATCGTCTCGTCGCCCATCGCGCCCATGGTGTCGACCGAGGTGACCGGCGCGACGCCGATCTCGCGCGCGTGCGCATCGCCGCCCCAGCGCATGCGGGCGAGGCCGCGCATGTAGCCCTGGTGCCAGTCGACCTGGTCCGCCTGCTGGCCCGACTGGCAGGCGTCGAAGATGGTCATGTCGTCCGGCGTGGCGAGGCCCGAGGGGTTGTAGAACTCCTCGTACTGGCGCAGCCGCCGGATGCGCGCGGCCTTGCTCTCGCCCTTGGGCGCGATGCAGTAGGTGGTGATCTCCGTCAGGTCGGGGCCGAGCGGCCGGTTGATGCGGATCTGCAGCGACGCGGTCTCGAGAAGCTGGAAGTTCGGGAAGACCAGCAGGTTGCGCGTGTACAGCATCCACTTGAAGCGCTCGGCGCCGACGCGGTTCTCGACCTCGTTCTTCTCCAGCCAAAGGGCGCGGAGATGCGGCTCCTCCACGGCAGCCCACATCGCGTTGTGGCCGTTGGCGAAGGTGAACGAGCCGCGCAGCAGGTCCCTCTGAGTGTAGGCGCGGCGGAACGACACCTGCGCCTCGCCCTCGGCGGACGGCTTGCGCTTGCCGAGGATCTGCAAATACGAGGTATGCGTGGGCACGAAATGGTACTGGTCCGCGCTGTTCTCGATCTGCATCTTCCAGTTGCCGGGGTAGGTGTAGGTCACCGTGCCCGGGACCAGCTCCAGCCCGTCGGGGCTCTGGTCGACGGCAAGGTCGAGGAACGTTTTCGCACCGTCCAGATGCTCTTCCAGGGGCGGCACGTCGGGGTTGAGGCTGGCGAAGATGAAGCCGCGATAGCTCCCCACCCGGGCGGCGCGCCGCAGATCGTGGTTCTCGCGCTTGAAGGCCGGGGTGTAGCAGCCCTCGTCCTCGGCGGTGATGGCGACGTTGCGCCCGGCGGAATCGTAGGTCCAGGCGTGGTAGGGGCAGACATGCACCTTGCGGTTGCCGGCCATCGCCTCGCACACCACGGCGCCGCGGTGCCGGCAGTTGTTCAGGAGGCAATGAATCTGGCCGTCCGCATCGCGCGTCACGATCACCGGCTGGCGGCCGATGCGGGTGGTGATGAAGTCGTGCGGCTCGGGGATCTGGCATTCCAGCCCGACATAGACCCAGGTCGACTCGTAGATGTGCTTCATCTCGAGATCGAACACGTCGCGCCGGCGGAACGCATCGGCATGGACGCGGAACACGCCGTCGTCGGGACGGTCGTCCACCATGGCGGCGATGTCGGTCGGGGTCATCTCAGGCCATCCTGGATATGCGGGATGGGGGCAGTCTAGAAGCTGCCTCCCTGAGGGTCCACCCTCTTGGGCCTACAGGAGTTCCTGGGCGAAGAGCTCGCGCAGCCGCGGCTCCTCGTAGAAGCTCTGCAGATCGTTTTCGCCTTCGACATGGGCCTCGTCGTGCGGGTCCCACAGCGCCCGCATCGCGTCCTTCAGGTCGGGATGGTAGCGCCGCGCCTTGCGCACCGCATCCAGCGCGCCCTGCGCCAGCCGGCCGAGCTCGGCCGTCGTCGCGGTCGTTTGCAGCGCGGCGTGCTTCTGTCCGTAGGCGCAGGCGAGATACATCCAGATCGCACCGTTGCGCTCGTTCTCCGGGTCGCGCAGGAAGGCGCGCGCCTCGCGGATCGCCTGCTCGTACCCGCCGGGCGGAGGCTGGTAGAGCGCGCCCAGGATCGAGGCGGCGGTGGTCGCGGCGCGCAGCGCGGCCTCGGGCGGAAGGGCGCTGGGCGGCGGTTCGGACGCGGCGGGGCGGTCCGGCGGCCGCGTGTAGATGAAGAAGACCAGGAATCCGAACAGCAGGTTGAACGCGATGACCGCCGCGCCGATGGCCGCACCCGCCTCGCCTCCAAGCTCGAGCGCCGCCGCGGTGCGGGCGCCCTGCGCGCCGATCCAGCCGACGAGGGCGTGCCCCTCGACCAGCCCCGCCCCGACCACCAGCAGGGGGAGCCAGGCGGTCAGCGCACCCAGCGCGCTCTCCGGCCGCTCCAAGCCGCGCGCCCGCGGCAGGCCGAACAGCAGCCCGAACAGTCCGCCGACCGCGATCGCTGCGGCGGCGATCAGGAACGTCGCCCCGACGATGGCGAGGAAGCTCTTGAACGAGCCGCCCCGGCCGGTGGCGAGCAGGACGATTCCGGCAACCTCCAGGAGCGCCAGAAGCCAGATCCAGCCCCGCCGATCCTCGCCCGTCCCGCCTGCCTGGCGCCTGTCACGCGCCCTTATGGGCGCTTGCTCTTCGTCCGCCACCGCGTGCCCCCTGCCGCTCGGCCGCCCGGCGCCGCGACCTTACCACGCCGAGGCGGGGCGGCTCTAACGCCGAATGCAGCGGCGGAGGGTGCGTGAAAGGCTACGCCATGACCGGCTGGCGCGGTGCGATCGTCTCGACGAGTGCGCTGAGCTCGGCCCGTGCCGCCAGGTGGCTGGGCGCTACCCCGTCGGCCGCGCCCGCCTCGGACGGCAGGTCCAGCACCGTCAGCCCGCGCGGGAACAGCTCGCGAAAGATCACGCGCTCGCCGAAGCCGTGCGACACCTGGAACCCCATCCGGTCGGCCAGGAGCTCGATCAGCGCATCGATGTCGCGCATGTTGCGCGAGCCGATATGCGCCAGCCTGTTGCGGAACACGATCCAGCGCAGGGGCTCGGTCTCGGCGCCCGCGCGGCGGGTTCGGCATTCGCTGACGAAGCGGCTGTAGACGCTCGGCTCGAGCACGCGGCGGCCGTCCCAATCGACGCGCGCCAGCACGTCGATGTCCAGCACGCTGTCGTTCAGCGGCGTGAGCAATACGTCGGCGACCTCGTGGCCGGCGCGCGACAGCGCGGACTCGCTGCCGGGCGTGTCGATGACCAGCACGTCGTGATCGGCGTGGCTGCGCAGCACCGCCGCCAGGCGGGCGCGCGCCACCACCAGCGCGGAGACGCCGCTGCCTTCCAGCGGATCGGTGACGGTGTGCGTCGGCAGTTCGAGCGGCGTGTCGGTCTCGTGCGCGTAGATGCGCCGGTTCTCGATGAACCGCGTGAAGGTCCGCTGGCGCGGATCGAGATCGAGCGTCGCGACGCGATAGCCCTTCTTGAGCAGGGCGATCGTCAAATGGATCGCCGTCGTGGATTTTCCGGTGCCGCCCTTTTCGTTGCCTACGACGATGACGACGGGCCGGCCCGTGTCGCCATCGGTGACCGATATGCCTTCCATTCACCACCCCCTCGATGAATACGTCGCCACCCGTCTTTATTCGTATCGACGCGATTACGAATCGCCAAGTCAGTCCCGGCGCGCTGCGCAAAATGTCACGGTTGGCGCGCGAACATCGCAGCGAAATCTTTTCTCGATCTTGGGGACGTTCAATCGCGGCGATGCCGCGTCTTAAGGCTTAGGGTCGGTCATCGAAAACCCCGACGCCACCGTCCAAGGCGGAAGGTCGTCGTCGTCGCCGGGGAGGTCGGAGGGGGGCGGTTCGGACGGTTTGTCCGCCGGCAGGTGGCGCCGCACGATCTCCATCAGCGCGGAAACCGAGAACGGCTTGGATACGTACGCGTCGACGCCGGCGTCGCAAATCATCTGCTGGTGATGGCGCAGTGCGAGCGCGGTGACCGCGATGATCGGCACGTCCCGCAACCGGGCGTCGTCCTTGAAGCGGCGGACGAGATCGAGGCCCGACATGCCAGGGAGCTGGATGTCGAGGAGCACCAGGTCGGGGATGCATTCCCCGGCGAGGGCGATGGCGTGCGGCGCGTCGCGCGCCTCGACGACCGTGAATCCCTGCCAGGTCAGAATCTCGCGGAACAGCCGCATGTTGAGCGGGTCGTCCTCGACCGCAAGGATCGTTCGCGCCATCCTGACCGGTCTCCTCGTTTCGGTATTCTTCGCCCACCGCAGGCTGAGCCGGGCGCGACCGCGTGCGCTGGCGTGCCGCGTGATGGCCGGGAGCGGCAGCGCCCCGAGGCGCCTCCGCCCGGGCACGAGACGGCCGCGCATGTCGAGGCGAATGTCGTCCACCGCCGGCCTCCCAATCGACCGTGGGGCCGACCCTCGCACAATTCCGCCCGGCGGTCACGCGCCCAAACGCGACCCCGAAACGAAAGGGGCGGGCCGAAGCCCGCCCCCGCGGCATTCGTCAGTGCGGTCGATCAGAAGATGTTCTGGGTGGTGATCATGCACCACAGCATCGGGATCGACAGCAGCGTGTTGGTGCGCGAGAACAGCCCCGCGGTGCGGCCGGCCTTGGCCTTGTCGCCCTCCGAGAGGCCGAGCACGATTTTCTGGTTCGGCCAGATCACGAACCACACGTTGAACCACATGATCGCGCCCAGCCACATGCCGATGCCGATCTGGGTGTGCTTCGCGACGTGGTCGGTGATGCCGAGGCAGATCGCGTCGACGATGTAGCCGTTCAGCCAGGCCAGGATCAGCCCGAACACGATGGTCGACATCGCGCCCCAGCGGAACCAGAACAGTGCCGACGGCAGGATGTGGCCGGTGACGCCCGGACGCAGGTTCTCCGGAATCTTCGGCATGGTCGGCGTCTGGACGAAATTGAAGTAGTACAGGAGCCCGATCCACATGATGCCGCTGATCACGTGGCACCAGCGCACTAGCGCCGCCCACCAGGCATAGTCAAAGCTCGCGCCCGCGCCGCCATACGCGCCCGCCACGATCGCGATGATGATGACAAGAAGTACGAACCCCGCGATAACGCACTGATTCAGGTTTTGCAGAATCTTGGCCATATCCGGACTCCCCCTACGGATGCGACGCTTTCCGAATAAACGTGAAAGAACGTCTCAGCGTCACTTTGCCACGTCCACAAATATCGGCAGACGCGATTCGCAGCAATGCTGTTCCTGCCACGGGCAGCCGTCAAGTCTTTGGTACGGCTTTATTCGGCGGCGTCCAGCCGGTCGCGTGCGAGTGCGGCCAGTGCCGCCTGGGCGGCGGCGAACCCCGACCGGACGCTGCCCTCGATGGTGGCGGGAAGGCCGGTCGCGGTCCAGTCGCCGGCCAGCACCAGGTTGTCGAGCGACGTCGTCGTCCGGGCGCGGGAGCGTACCGCCGCAGGCGTCTGCGCGAAGGTGGCGCGCCGCTCCTTCACCACGCGCCAGGGCGGCGTGCGGCCCAGATTGCGCCCCAGCGCCTTGCAGCAGTCCGACCAGAGCAGCGTGGCGAGCTCGTGGCCCGGCCGCTCGGCCAGCGCGTCGGCGGCACTTACCGTGACCGACAATATGTCGTCGCGCGCGAATAGCCACTGCGCCGTCGCGCCCACCAGCCCCAGCACCGGCCGGCCCTCCGGCAGACGGACCGGCGCGTCCAGCCGGTAATGCGCGTTGACGATGGCGTGCGCCGCGCGCGGTGCGCCCGCGTCGGGCCACAACTCGGCGCAGACATCGGGCGGCACGGCGAGCGCTACCGCATCCTCCGGCCCCAAGCGCAACAGCCCCTCGGCGAATTGCAGCCCGATCGCCCGGCGCTTGTAGTGCTCGACGCCACGCACCCGCGCCTGGTAGCGGATCTCGGCACCGTGCTGGCGCAGCGTCGCGAGCGCGGGGTCGATCAGACCGGGCGACAGTCCTTTCGGGAACACGGTCGGGCGTGCCGCCCGCTCGCCCTTTAGGAAGGTCGCGGCGACGACGCGCCACAACAGTCGCGCCGACGCCTCGGTCGCGTCGGTGTTGAGCGCGGCGCGCGTCAGCGGCTGCCACAACCGCTCGAACAGAAGGCTCGCGCGCGACACGCAATCGGCGACCGTCGCCGTTTCGCCGGCCCGCGCGAGGCCCAGCGCGTCGTGCAGATATTCGCCGGGCCGCGTGCCCGGTACGCGCCGGTCGGCGTCGAACACCCACAAAGGTAGCCTTCCGGGCGAGGGGCGCAGCTCCCACCGCGTGCCGGTCTCGATGTCGAGGAACGGAAAGGCGGCAGGCGCAATCTCGACGATGGCATCGGCCGCGCCGATATCGGCCAGGTAGGCGCGCGTCGCGTCGTTCGCGCCCATCAGCATGTGGTTGCCGTTGTCGATCAGCCGCCCGACGCTCTCGTCGTGGAACGAGCGGCAGCGTCCGCCGGCGCGACCCGCCGCCTCGTACATCACGACGTGCTGGCCGGCGAGAGCGGCGCGTAGCGCGCAGGCAAGGCCGGAGAGCCCGGCGCCGACGACGTGCAGGGTCGCCGTCACGAGGCGCGCGCCGCCCGAACAATGCCGGCCGCCATCGCGGCGAGGCGGCGCGGCCGCGACAGGCTCGCCGGGCGGCGCAACGGGTCGCGCCTTCGCAGCCTGCGCGCCCACGCCCCAGCCAGCGCCAGCGCCACGGAGCCCCAGCGCTTGAGGCCCGGCTCGCGCACCGCCATCACGCCGGGCCGCGCCTCGGCGATCATCCGCTCGGCGCGGTCGAGCACGCGGTCGAGAACGGCGCGCAGCTCGGGGCTCGCGCGCTTGGCGCCCAGCGTCGCCTCGTCGCAGCCCGCCTCCTTGAGCCAGTCGGCCGGCAGCAGGACGCGCCCGGCCGCGTAGTCGGCGGCGCAGTTCCTGACGACGAGCAGCAGCATCACCGCCGTCCCCAGCGCCTCGGCCGCCGGCACGAAGCCCGCCTCCTCGCCATGCACCGCCAGCACGTGGCGCGCGGCCGGCCCGGCGGCGAAGCGGCACCAAGCCAGAAGCTCGCTCCAGCGGCGGAAGCGCGGCGTGCGCCGCAGCTTGTCGAACGCTTCCAGGACCCGGGTCGCCGTCGCCGCGTCGATGCCGCGGCCCGGCGCGTGCAGGCTGGCCGTCCCGGCCTGCGCGCCGGCGACGAAGCCGATCACGGCCGCAATGTAATCGCGCATCACCGGCGTCAGCAGCCACAAAGGCGGGGCCGCCCGCAGCACTTGCGGCGCGGGCGGGGCGGGGGACGCGCGGCGGGACAGGGTCAGCGCAGACATGGGCTCGCCTTGGGACGATGACGATGGCGATTTGGCCACCGAACTAGATAACATAACGGCCATGGCCGACACAGGCGAAGCGCGCGCCGACGCGCTCAGGCGATTCGACCGCGACCGCTACCTGACCACCCTGTTCGCGCCCGAGGACAGGCGGCGGGCGCTCTGGGCCATCTACGGCTTCAACGTCGAGATCGCCGGCGTGCGCGAGCAGGTGCGCGAGCCGATTGCCGGGCGCGTCCGGCTGCAATGGTGGCGCGACGTGATCGCGGCCATCTACGCGGGCCAGCCGCCCGCCGTCCCGCTGGCGCGCGACCTCGCCGCGGCCGTCGCGGCGCACGGCCTCGACCGCGCCCCGTTCGAGCGGCTGATCGAGGCGCGCGAGGCCGACCTCGAGGAGGCGCCGCCCGCCGACCTCGCCGCGCTCCTCGCCTATGCCGAGGACAGCGCGGCGCCGCTGGTCGCGCTGGCGCTGGAGGTGCTGGGGGCGGGCGACGCTGCGGCGCTCGCGGCCGGCCGGCATGTCGGGATCGCCGAGGCGCTCTCCGGCCTTCTGCGCGCCGCGCCGCACCGCGCGCGCACCGGCCGGACGGATCTCCCTTCCGATCTGCTGGCCGAAGCCGGCATCGCGGCCGGCCGCATCGACCCGCGCCGCCCGCCTTCGGGCCTCGCCGCGGTGGCCGAGCGCATCGCCGCGGCGGCGCGGGACCACCTTGTAGATGCGCGCCGCCTCGCGCCGGACGTGCCGCGCCAGGCGACGCCGGCGCTCCTCCCCGCGGTGCTGGCGTCGCACGACCTCGACCGGCTGGCGCGCGCCGGCCACGACCCGTTCGACCCGCGCCTCGCCCGGCCCGAGCGTGTCTCACGTCCGCTCCGCCTCGCCCTCGCGGCCTGGCGGGGAAGGTATTGAGGGGTCGGCCTACTCCGCCGCCTGCTTGTGGCCGAGCCACGCATCGAGGTCGGCCAGCGCCCGGCGCGCCATCTCGCGCCGCCGGTCCTTGCCCTTTGCGCGAATGGCGACCGGCGGGAACAGCCCGAAATTGACGTTCATCGGCTGGAAGGTCTCGGCCTCCGCGCCGCCGGTGATGTGGCGCAGGAGTGCGCCCAGCGCCGTGGTCTCCGGCGGCGGGGCGGGCGCAGCGCTCTGCCGCTCGGCGGCGGCGAAGCGGCCGGCGACGAGCCCGATGGCGGCACTCTCGACATAGCCCTCGACGCCGGTCACCTGGCCGGCGAAGCGCAGGCGCGGATCGGCCTTGAGCCGCAAGGTTGCATCGAGAAGGCGTGGCGCGTTGAGGAACGTGTTGCGGTGCAGTCCGCCGAGCCGGGCGAAGCGCGCGTTCGCGAGGCCGGGGATGGTGCGGAACACGCGCGTCTGCTCGCCGTGCTTCAGCTTGGTCTGGAACCCCACCATGTTGTAGAGCGTGCCGAGCGCATTGTCGCGGCGGAGCTGGACGACGGCCCAGGGCCTGCGCCCGGTGCGCGGATCGGTGAGGCCGACCGGCTTCATCGGGCCGAAGCGCAGCGTCTCCGGCCCGCGCGCGGCCATCACCTCGATGGGCAGGCACCCCTCGAAATAGGGCGTCGATTTTTCCCAGTCGTGGAACTCTGTCTTCTCGGCGGCACCGAGCGCTGCGACGAACGCCGCGTACTGCGCCTCGTCGAGCGGGCAGTTGATGTAGTCCGCGCCGCCCTTGTCGTAGCGCGACTGTAGCCACGCCACCGCCATGTCGATCGAGTCGAAATGCACGATGGGCGCGATGGCGTCGAAGAAGGCGAGCGTTCCCTCGCCGGTCAGCGCACGTATCGCGTCCGCCAGCGCGGGCGAGGTGAGGGGGCCGGTGGCGACGATGACGCTGTCCCACTCGGCGGGCGGCAGGCCGGCGATCTCCGCGCGCTCGACACGGACCAAGGGCTCCGCGGCTATGCGTGCCTCGACCTCTGCGGCGAACGCGTCGCGGTCGACGGCGAGCGCGCCGCCCGCGCCCACCCGATGCGCGTCGGCGGCGGCGAGGATCAACGAGCCCGCGCGGCGCATCTCGGCGTGGAGAAGCCCGACCGCGTTGTTCTCGGCGTCGTCGGAGCGGAACGAGTTGGAGCAGACGAGTTCCGCCAACCGGCCGGTGGCATGCGCCTCGGTCCCGCGCACGGGGCGCATCTCATGCAGCACGACGGGCACGCCCGCGCGGGCGAGCTGCCACGCCGCCTCGGACCCGGCGAGCCCGCCGCCGATCACGTGCACCGGTTGCGGCGCGTTCACGCCACCGCCTCGGCGGCCGACGTCGCCTCGTCGGGGAGGCCGTACACCTCCTCCGTGTCGCGGAAACCGCGCAGCTCGAACCTTCCGAGCGGCACCAGCCCGTCGCGGCAATGGCGCGCCACCGCCGACGACACGAGGAACGAGCGGCCCAGATTGGCGGCCAGCACCTCGAGCCGGGCGGCGAGGTTCACCGCCGGGCCGATGGTGGTGAAGTCGAGCCGCTCGGCGCCGCCGATATTGCCGTACATCACGTCGCCGACGTGCAGCGCGAGGCCGAACTGCAGCGTCGGCAGGCCCTCCTCCGCGCGCCGGCGGTTGAGCTCGGCCATCCGCACGCGCGCCTCGTGCGCCGCGGCCATCGACTCGCTGCAGACCTCGATCTCCGTGGTGTCGGGCGCGGTCGGGAAGATGGCGAGCAGCCCGTCGCCCATGAATTTCAGCACCTCGCCGCCATGCTTGGCGACCGAGGTCACCAGCGCGTCGAAATAGGCGTTGAGCAGCGCGACGATCTGGTCCCCCGGCAGCGTGTCGGCGAGCCGGGTGAAGCCGCGCAGATCGGCGAACCAGATGGCAGCGTGGATGGTCTCGACGGTGCCACGCCGGATCTGGCCGGCCAGGATGCGCGCGCCGGCGGCGCGCCCGACATAGGTGTCGAGCAGGGTGACGGCGGTACGCCTGAGGGCGTAAATCTCGGCGATGCGCGCGAGGGGCGTGCGGATCGCCTTGAGGGCCGAGATCTCGCGCCGCGTGAACCCGCCCGGGCGCTTCGTGGTCCAGGTGGCGGCGTGGCGCTCGCCGTTCACGAAGGAGAGCGGCTGGGCGATGTAGTCGGTCATGCCCTGGGCGCGCATCTCGTCGTAGAACGGCAGGTCGTGCGGCCCGTCCGGCGCGTCGAGCTTGACGCGCAGCGTGCGCCCGCCGCGCATCACCTCGGCCAGCGGCGAGTTGAAGTAGTTCGGGTCGGCTTCGAGATGGAGCGGCGCCTCGCCGACATGCACCGCCTCGCGCCCGCGCCACCACACGAAGTGCCGGCCCAGCACATTGGGGTGCAGGGTCGCGACGAACACCACGCCGCGGTCGATGCCGACGCCCGCCGCCGCCAGCCGCTCGCAGATGTCCTTGAGCAAGTCCTGCGCCGGGCGCATGGGCAGCGCGCCGCCCATCAGCCATTCGACGATGCGGTCGACGGCGCGGGGATCGACGTCACCGGGGGCGCGTTCGGTCATGCCGCCAATATAGGTCGCGGGCGCGCCGTGGCGAGCCCTACCCGATCCCCCTGAGGAAATAGCCCACGGCGTAGGCCATGGCGGCGGCGGCGAGGCCGATGCCCAGCGTTTCCAGCCCGGAGCGCCACCAGGCGGCGAGCGACCAGCGGCTCTTGACCGAGCCGATGGCGACGAACACCAGGGCGGTCAGGATCGCCGCGAACCAGAACGGATGGTTGGCGCGGAACAGGAAGGGCAGCAGCGGCACCATCCCGCACACCAGGAAGGCGAGGAAGGTGTTGATGCCCGATTTCAGCGGCTCGCGCGGCGCGGTCCGCATGCCCCACTCGTCGGTCATCATCGAGTCCACCCAGCGCGCGCGGTCGGCGGTGATGATCTCGACCGCGCGGTCGAGGTCGGCGCCGTCGAACCCCTTGAGACGGTAAATCTGGCGCACCTCCTCGCGTTCCCCCTCGGGGTCGCGCTCGATCTGGCGCTGCTCGTGGTCGCGAAGCTGGAGGTACTCGTCCTTCTCGGTCTTGGTGCCCGAATAGTTGCTCGCGGCCATCGAGAACCCGTCGGCGATCACGTTGGCGAGGCCGAGGATCAGGATCGTCTTGAGGGACAGCGATGCGCCGGTCACGCCGGCGACGATGGCGAAGGTGGTCACCGCGCCGTCGATGCCGCCATAGACCCAGTCGCGCAGATAGTTGAGCGACGGCCCCTCCTGCAGGCGGGCGAGGATCGCATCCTCGTCGTGGCTGTGCTGGAGCTGGCTGGTCATCTCACGCCCGCTTCTTGCGCGGCTTGCGGCCGGTGGCGCGGCGTGGCGCGTCGAGCGCGACGGCCCGCTGGCGCTTCGCGGCGGCGCGGGGCTTGAGAACCGGGGCGAGGAACCGCCCGGTGTAGCTCTCCTTCGCCGCGACGATGTCCTCCGGCGTGCCCGCCGCGACCAGCTTGCCGCCCTTGTCGCCGCCCTCCGGCCCGAGGTCGAGCACCCAGTCGGCGGTCTTGATGACCTCGAGGTTGTGCTCGATCACCACTACCGTGTTGCCCTGCTCCACCAGCGCGTGCAGCACTTCGAGGAGCTTGCGCACGTCCTCGAAATGCAGCCCCGTCGTCGGCTCGTCGAGGATGTAGAGCGTCTTGCCGGTCGAGCGCCGCGCCAGCTCCTTGGAGAGCTTGACGCGCTGCGCCTCGCCGCCGGAAAGCTGCGTCGCCGGCTGGCCGACATGGATGTAGCCGAGCCCGACACGCTGCAGCATTTGCATCTTCTCGCGCACGGCCGGCACGGCCTGGAAGAACGAGGCGCCCTCGTCCACCGTCATGTCGAGGACGTCGGCGATGGAGCGCTCGCGGTATTTCACCTCCAGGGTCTCGCGGTCGTAGCGCGCGCCCTTGCACACGTCGCACTGCACGTAGACGTCGGGCAGAAAGTGCATCTCGATCTTGATGACGCCGTCGCCCTGGCACGCCTCGCACCGCCCGCCCTTGACGTTGAACGAGAACCGGCCCGGCTTGTAGCCGCGCGCCTTGGCCTCGGGCAGGCCGGCGTACCAGTCGCGGATCGGGGTGAACGCGCCGGTGTAGGTGGCGGGGTTCGAGCGCGGCGTGCGGCCGATCGGCGACTGGTCGATGTCGACGATCTTGTCGATGAATTCGAGGCCGGTGATGTCGTCGTGCGGGCCGGGCGCCTCGCGCGCGCCATGCAGCCGGCGCGCGATGGCCTTGTAGAGCGTCTCGATCAGCAGGGACGACTTGCCCGAGCCCGACACGCCGGTGACGCAAGTGAAGGTGCCGAGCGGAATCTCGGCCGTCAGGTTCTGCAGATTGTTGGCGCGCGCGCCTTTGACGACGATCTTCTGGCCGCGCCGTCCGGCGCGGCGCTTGTCCGGAATCGGGATCTCCTTCACGCCGGTGAGGTATTGCGCGGTGAGCGAGTCCTTGGCGCGCAAGAGCTTGTCGGGCGGTCCCTCGGCGACGATATGGCCGCCCTCGGCGCCCGCGCCCGGCCCGAGGTCGAGCACGTAGTCGGCGGTGCGGATCGCCTCCTCGTCGTGCTCGACCACGACCACCGTGTTGCCGAGGTCGCGCAGGCGCTTCAGACGTTTCGAGGAGCCGCGCGTTGTCGCGCTGGTGCAGCCCGATCGACGGCTCGTCGAGCACGTAGAGCACGCCGGTGAGGCCCGAGCCGATCTGCGAGGCGAGGCGGATGCGCTGGCTCTCGCCGCCCGACAGCGAGCCGGAGTTGCGCGCGAGCGTCAGGTATTCCAGCCCCACGTCGACCAGGAACCCCAGCCGCTCGTTGATCTCCTTGAGGATGCGGCGGGCAATCTCGCGGCTCTTGGTGGTGAGCTTGGGGTCGAGCCCGGCGAACCAGTCGCGCGCCTCCAGGATCGAAAGGGCCGAGACCTGGCTGATGTCGAGCCCGGCGATCTTCACCGCCAACGCCTCGGGCTTGAGGCGGCGTCCCTCGCACGCCTCGCACGGCGCCTCGTTCTGGTAGCGCGCCAGCTCCTCGCGCAGCCAGGCGGAGTCGGTTTCGCGATAGCGCCGCTCCATGTTCGGGATGACGCCCTCGAACGGCCGCTCGACGGTGTAGGAGCGCGCACCGTCGTCGTAGGTCATCGCGATCTTGTCGCCGCCCGAGCCGAACAGGATGGCGTTCCGCACCTTCTCGGGCAGCTCGGCCCACGGCTTCGACGTGGGCACCTTGAAGTGGCGCGCCAGCGAATCGAGCGTCTGGTCGTAATATTTGCTCGACGAATGCGACCACGGCGCGATGGCGCCCTGGCGCAGCGACTTGCCGTCGTTCGGCACCACCAGCGCCGGGTCGAAATAGAGCTTGGAGCCGAGCCCGTCGCAGGTCGGGCAGGCGCCGAACGGGTTGTTGAACGAGAAGAGCCGCGGCTCGATCTCGTCGATGGTGAAGCCCGAGACGGGGCAGGCGAAGCGCGACGAGAAGATGGTGCGCTCGCCCCCATCGGCCTTTTCGGCGATGGCGATGCCGTCGGCGAGCCCCAGCGCGGTCTCCAGCGAGTCGGCGAGGCGGTTGCCGAGGTCCTTCTTCACGACCAGCCGGTCGACCACCACCTCGATATCGTGCTTCAGGTTCTTGTCGAGCTTCGGCGCGGCGTCGATCTCGTACATCTCGCCGTCGATCTTGACGCGGGCGAAGCCGCGCTTCTGCAGATCGGCGATCTCCTTGCGGTACTCGCCCTTGCGGCCGCGCACGATGGGCGCGAGCAGATAGAGCCGCGTGCCGTCGCCCATGCCGAGTACCCGGTCGACCATCTGCTGCACGGTCTGGCTCTCGATCGGCAATCCCGTGGCGGGCGAGTAGGGGATGCCGACCCGCGCGTACAGCAGCCGCATGTAGTCGTAGATCTCGGTGACCGTGCCGACCGTCGAGCGCGGGTTGCGCGAGGTGGTCTTCTGCTCGATCGAGATGGCGGGCGACAGCCCCTCGATGGAATCGACGTCGGGCTTTTCCATCAGCTCGAGGAACTGGCGCGCATAGGCCGACAGGCTCTCGACATAGCGGCGCTGGCCCTCGGCATAGATCGTGTCGAAGGCGAGCGACGACTTGCCCGAGCCCGAAAGCCCGGTGATCACCACCAGCGAATCGCGTGGGATCGCGACGTCGATGTTCTTCAAATTGTGCTCGCGGGCGCCGCGAACGACGATCTGGGACTGCATGAGGCTGGGACCGACGCGCCTGGGAAAGCCGAACGCATAATATGGTGAACCCCTGCCGGAAGGCGAGGGGAACGGCGCAATGGTGGACCGGGCCTGTGGGGAACGCTAGGATTCGCCCAGAGCGGGAGGGCCACCATGGCGACGGCGACGGAGACGGCGATACCCACCGGGGAGGAGATGGTCGCGCGCGCCCGGGCGCTGGCGCCGGCGCTCCGCGCGCGGGCGGCGGCGGCCGAGAAGGCGCGCAGCGTGCCGCCCGAATCGATCGCCGAGATCCGGGACGCTGGCCTTTTTCGCATCATCCAGCCGCGCGCGTTCGGCGGCTACGAGATGGGATTCCGTACCGCCTTTGCCGCGTCGCGCGAGCTCGGGGCGGGCTGCGCCTCGACCGGCTGGGTCGCCGGGCTCGCCATCTACACCAACTGGATGCTCGGGCTGTTCCCGCGGGAGGCGCAGCGCGACGTGTGGAGCGCCGATCCGGACACGCTGAGCTGGGGCACCCTGCCGCAGACCCGCGAGGTGACGCGCGTCGCGGGCGGGTTCCGCGTGTCCGGGGTTTGGCCGTTCTCCTCGGGGTGCGACCACGCCGAATGGATGGTGCTGGGCATGTTCGTGCCCCCCGAGTCGAGCGACGGGCCGGCGGTGCCCAGCCTCGGGCTGTTCCACCGCACCGACTACGCGATCGACGACAACTGGCACACGGCGGGACTCGCCGCCACGGGCAGCAAGAACGTCGTGGCGAAGGACGCGTTCGTACCGGCCCACCGTATCGTCTCCATCGCCCAAATGGTGACGGGCACGGCGCCGGGCGCGGCCGGGGCGGGCGCGCTGTACCGCCAGCCCTTCGTCTCGGTCATCCCGTTCGCGCTGCTGGCGGCGGCGGTTGGCGCGCTGCAGGGCGCCGTCGACCAGTTCGTCGCCGGCCTCGCCGGGCGCAAGACGCGCGGCGCGGTGATCGCCGGCGGGCGCGACGTGACGAGCTTCGCCAGCGTCCAGTCGCGCGTCGGCGAGGCGAAGGGCGCGCTGCTTGCAGCCAATGCGCTGGCCGACACGTTCAATGCGCGGTTCGACGCCGACACGCCGTTCTCGCTCGACACCCGCATCGAGGCGCGCCTCGCCCACGCCTACGGGCTGCGCCTGATCTGCCAAGGGATCGATGCGCTCTACGGCGCGGTCGGCGGGCCAGGCCTGTTCCTCGACCAGCCGGTGCAGCGCGCCTGGCGCGATGTCCACGCCGTTGCCAAGCACATCAGCCTCAACTGGGATTCGGTCAGCGCGATGGCCGGCCAGCACGCCTTCGGGCTGGAGCCGCAGGGCCAGTACTGAGGCCGGGTTGCGCGGCGCGGCCGCCAGGGCCATCATCCGGGCCGACGCCCGGAGGTGCGGGCGCAATGGACGGGAGAAACCGTATGAGAGGACGTGCCCCCCTGACCGCCGCCCTGCCGGCGGCGCTGGCCGTCGCGCTGGCCGCGGGGCCGGCGCCGGCCAAGACGATCGAGATCACCGCGGTGGGCGCGCCGCCGCCGATCGTCACGCCGGTCAAGGTCACCAAGGAATACATCATCCCCGAGATCAACAAGCGGCTCGCCGCCTCGGGCCAGGATTTCAAGATCCAGTGGAAGGAGGCGTGGGGCCAGTCGCTCGCCAAGTTCACCGAGGTGCTGGAGACCGTCGAGGCCGGCATCGCCGAGTTCGGCGTGCAGCTCGTCGCCTTCGAGGAATCCAAGCTGCCGCTCGAGCAGTACAGCTCGGTGGTGCCGTTCGGCACGACCGACGAGCTCACGATGGTCGATATCGATCACGCCGTCCGCGCGCGCGTGCCGGAGATGGACCAGACCTGGCTCAAGTACAAGCAGATCCGGCTCACCTCGGCGTCGGGCGAGCCGTTCTATCTGTTCACCACGTTTCCGATGACGTCGATCGACACGTTGAAGGGCCACAAGATCGGGGGATCCGGCTCGCTCGCCCAATATATTCGCGGCGTCGGCCCGGTCATCGTGACCGCGAACATGGCCAACTCCTACACCGACATCAAGAACGGGGTCTATGACGGCTACGTCATCAGCATCGGGCTGTCCGGCGCCTACCGCACCTACGAGGCGGCCAAGCATGTGACGAAGATCGGGTTCTCGCCGGCAATCGTGCCCGAGCTCACCATGCGCACCGACACCTGGAAGTCGCTGCCCGAATTCGTGCAGAAGATACTTCCGCGACGTGACGGCCGAATATCCCAAGGAGATCAACAAGGTCGACATGGGGCGCAGCGCGTTCTTCATCGCCAAGATGAAGAAGGACGGCGTCACGTTCAGCGATTTCACGGACGAGCAGCGGGCGGAGTGGGCGAAGCGCATGCCCAACGTCGCGGGCGAATGGGCCGCACGCCTCGACAAGCAGGGTCAGCCCGGCTCGAAAATTCTGTCCGTCTACATGGACGAGCTGCGCGCGCGGCACATCATGACCTACCGCGACTGGGACAAGGAAATGCACAAGTGAGGGAAACCCGTCCCTCGGACTTTCGCGGCAGGGGCCGGTCTTCGACCGGCCCCTTTTGCGTCTACGGCGCGGCCTTCGGCGCGTAGCGCGCGGCGAGTGTCTGGTGCACCTCGGCGGCGTTGTAGGCGCCACGCTCCACCTTTGGCTCCAGCGTCACGTTCAGCGTGACCCGCACGTACAGCACGTCGTAGCTGTCCTGGTAGGGGAAGCCGTACGGGTTGAAGTAGGGGTAGGGGTAGAAATGGTGGCGGTAGAACGGGTAGCCGTAGCCGTACGCGTACGGGTCGTAGTAGCGCCGCACGTTCACGTCGTTGGTGCGGTTGGTCACGCGAAACGCCGGGAAGCCCTTGGAGAGCGCGAGGTCGGCCGCGCGCAACAGCGCGAGGTCGTGCGCCAGGGCGAGCTTGGCGTCGACCGCCTGCTGGCCGCTCGGCCCCTCGTAGCTGAACGCGGTATCGAGGGGCGCATCATAGGTCACCACCGCCTGGCGCTCGCCGACCATGTGCGCGCTATAGCCATAGCCACCGCCGCCGAGCGGCACGTAGAGCTCCTCCAGGGTCGGCGCGGCGCAGCCGGCGAGCGCCAGGACGAGCGCGACGGCGACCATGGGGCGTAGGAAGCGTCGAGGGGTCATGGGGGCGGTCCTCACGGAAGCGGCGCCGGTATGGAAGCGTGGAAGGCGGTCCCCCCTCGGTCGCGCAGCGTGACACGGATGGTCCAGTCGCGGGCGGTATGGCGATAGGCCGCGGGATCGGGCAGCGGGATGACGGCCAGGGTGCGGCGCGCCGGGCCGGCCGGGCGCGCGCCCAGCGGCACCGTCATGCCGAGCCCGATCCCGCCGCCCGAGTGTGACCCGAACCCGCCGCCGATGCCGTAGCTCGGCCCGGCTTCCCCCGGCCCGCTCTCGTGGGTGATCTCGCGCGCCGCGATCCGCTGGCCGGCCGGCCCGTCCAGCACCACGCGCTCGACCCGATATTGCGCGGACGGGTCGACCAGAACCACGCGCACCGCGTCGTCCGCAAGGCGCGCGTGCCAGTCGATGTCCGGGGCGCGCTGGGCTGGCCCGGGCGCTTCGGCGGCCGAAAGTGGCGGCGGCGGGGGTTCCGACCGGCGCTCGGCGCAGCCGGCCAGCGCCAGTGCCGCCAGCGCGAAGCCCCCCGCCAAAACCGTCCATGCCCGCGTCATCCTCCTTAGAAGATAGGCACGGGCCGCGACCGTTTCAGGCCGGGGACGTACGGCGATCGCCGAGGACGCTAGATCTGCTCGACGTCGGACAGGGCGAAGTTGGAGCCCTTGGGGTTCTCGCCGACGCGCAGCGTCGTGTCGGTGACGAAGTGATAGGGCGGCACCGGTAGGTTGAGCGGCGCCGGCACGCCGCGGAACACGCGCCCCGCGAAATCGTACTTCGAGCCGTGGCACGGGCAGAAATACCCGCCCGGCCAGTCGGCGCCGAGGTCGCCGGGCTTCGGGTGCAGCTCCGGGATGCAGCCGAGATGGGTGCAGATGCCGACCAGCACCGCGTATTCCGGCTTGATCGCCCGGTCGGTGTTCTCGGCGTATTTCGGCTGCTGCAGCCGCTCGGAGTTGGGGTCGCGCAGCCGGGCGATAAGGCTGGGCTCCTTGAGGGTGGCCAGCATCTTCTGGGTACGGCGCAGTACGAAGATCGGCCGGCCGCGCCATTTCACCAGGAGCTGCTCGCCCTCCTGGATCTTCGACAGATCGACGTCGAGCGGCCCGCCCGCGGCCAGCACGTCCTTCGCCGGGTTCATCTGGTCGATGAAGGGGATCAGCGCGATCACCGTCCCCGCCGCGGCCATCGTCGCCGTGGCCATCATCAAAAAGTCGCGCCGCGGCCCGTTCTCGGGCTCGTCCGCGGGGTGCCCCGCGGGCGCGGGTCTCGGTTCGTCTGCCATGCGATCCTCCGAAGGAGCGGTCGGAGCGGAAATACCACAGTAGCCTAGCGGGTGCGCGGCAAATCCGGGGCGCGCGCATTGTCACACCCGCAAAAACTGCCCATGATGCGCCCGTTCCGCAAGACCGCAGGGAGATGGCGATGAAGCGCGCGGCGATCCTCGACGACTGGCAGAACGTGGCCCTTTCCGTGGCGGACTGGAACAGCCTCGCCCCCGAGATCGAGGTCACGGTCGTGCACGAGCACATCGCCGACGAGTCGAAGCTCGCCCAGCGAATCGGCGATTGCGAGATCGTCGTCATCATGCGCGAGCGCACGGCCTTCCCGCGCTCGCTGTTCGACAAGCTGCCCAGCCTGAAGCTCCTGGTCACGACCGGTCCGCGCAACCGCTCGGTGGACCTCGATGCGGCGGCGGCGCACGGCGTCACGGTGTGCGGCACGCCCTCGCTGGGCAACCCGACGGCGGAGCTGACCTGGGGGCTGATCCTCGCCGTCACCCGCAACATCACCTACGAGGACCGGGCGCTGCGCCTCGGCTCGTGGCAGAAATACCCGCCGGGGCCGGGCGTCGCCGGCAGGACGCTGGGCGTGATCGGGCTCGGCCGCCAGGGCGGCGCGGTCGCCAAGCTCGGCAAGGCGTTCGGCATGAAGGTCATCGCCTGGAGCCAGAACCTGAAGAAGGAGCGCTGCGACGAGCTGGGGGTCGAGCTCGCGCCCTCGAAGGACGATCTGCTGCGCCAGTCCGACATCGTGACCGTCCACCTGATCCTGTCCGAGCGCTCGAAGGGCACCCTCGGCACGCGCGAGATCGGGCTGATGAAGAAGACGGCCTACCTGATCAACACCTCGCGCGGCCCGCTGGTGGACGAGAAGGCGCTAATCGCCGCCCTGGAGAAGAAGGTCATCGCGGGGGCGGGGATCGACGTCTACGACGAGGAGCCGCTGCCGCTCGACAGCCCGATGCGGCGCCTCGATCACGCGGTCGTCCTGCCGCATCTCGGCTATGGCAGCCTCGACAATTTCGAGCAGATGTACGCCACCGCCATCGACGACATCCGCGCCTGGCTGGCCGGCAGCCCGAAGAACGTCATCGAGGCGGGGTGACGGCGGGGCGATTGTCCCCGCTTTCCACCGGCCCGATTCCTCGGTTCGGCGCTTGAGGGTGGTCCCGGCGGGCAATTCCGCTATGATGGGACAAAGCTGGAACAAAGGAGAGGGTCATGGCAGGCAGCGTCAACAAGGTGATCCTGGTCGGCAATCTCGGCCGCGACCCAGAGGTGCGCCACACCCAGGACGGCAGCCCCATCGTCACGCTGTCGGTCGCCACGTCGGAGAACTGGCGCGACCGCAACTCGGGCGAGCGGCGCGAGCGGACCGAGTGGCACCGCGTCGTGATCTTCAACGACCGGCTGGGCGAGGTGGCGCAGAAATTCCTGCGCAAGGGCTCCAAGGTCTATCTCGAGGGCCAGCTCCAGACCCGCAAGTGGCAGGACCAGCAGGGCCAGGACCGCTACACGACCGAGGTCGTGCTCGGCAAGTTCCGCGGCGAGCTCACCATGCTCGACACCCGCGGCGGCGAGGGCGCGGGCGGATTCGGCGGTGGCGGCGACGACTACGAAGCCCCGGCCCCGCGCGGCGGCGGCGGCGGCGCCCAGCCGGTGCCCGCCGGCGGCGATCTAGACGACGAGATCCCGTTCTAGGGTCGGGCCAACGCGTCATGCGGAGCGGTCGCGCACATGCCCGTGAGCTTTTGGGTCGATAACGACCTTCGGCTATTCGTCCACCTTCACTATGGCAAGGTGACGAAAGGCGACCTGACCGACCTGGTCTACGGCCTCGCCAAAGCTGTGAGCAACGCCGGCATGTATCGCGGGCTCGCGATCTTCGGCCATGACACCGATCTATCCGAACTGGATGTCGCGGCGCTTAACGCAGTCCGCGAAGAATCCAAGGCCGCGTTCCAGCGCCTTGGGATCGCGCGCGGGGAGAGCGTGGCGGTCGTGGCCGGACCCCAGGCGCAGATGATCATGCCGCTCTGGAACGCGCTCTGCGACACGGATGCCGAGTTCGATCACAGTTTCACGCTCTGCAGCGACCTCCCGTCCGCCCTGGCGATTCTCGGCATCCCCGAGGAAAAACTCCCGCAATTCGCCAGGATCGCGACAGATGCGCCGGACTGAGGACAGCAAGAAATCGGTACCGTGACAGAGGGTTCCGCTGAGGCTAAACTCGACCCAGTTGACAACAAACAACGCTTCGCGTCATCCAAAACTGGGAGAATCATATGACAGCGCGCCGCTTCGCAGTCCGGCTGCTCGCCGCCCTGACCGTCGTCGGTCTGGCCGGACTGGTGAGCCCCGCCCGAGCCGCCGACCCGGTCACGATCCGCGCCGGCTACGTCATCGCGCCGGCCGAAATCCTGCCGATGATGCTGCTCGCGCCGGGTGCGGCGAAGCACGAGGGCAAGAGCTACAAGCTCGAGAACACGCGCATCGGCGCGTCGTCGCAGCAGATCACGTCCATCGCCGCCAGGCAGCTCGACCTTGCCGCGCTCAACTATTCCTCGACGCCGCTCGCCATCATCAACGCGCACCTCGACGACATCCGGATCATATGCGGCGAGATCGAGGACGGCCACCCCGGCTACTACTCGGTGACATACTGGGTGCGAAAGGATTCGGGCATCCGGAAGGTGGAGGAGCTCAAGGGCAAGACGCTCGCCACCAACGGGTTCGGCACCGGCACCGAAATGGCAATGAAGATCGAGCTGAAGAAGCACGGACTCGATCCCGCCAACGACGTGCACATCGTCGAGGTCCCGTTCCCGGCCCAGGCGGCCGCCCTCATGGAAAAGAAGGTCGACCTGGACGAGCCGCCGACGGCCTTCACCGGCAATCCCAAGTTCCAAGCGGCGGCGCGCCCGCTGTTCCAGATGCGCGATGCGTTCGGCAAATCCTATTTGTCGTTCCTGACGGCGCGCACGGGTTTCATCGAGAAGAACCGTGCCGCGCTGGTCGATTTCCTCGAGGACTACCTCCGGGCGGTGCGCTGGTTCCAGGACCCGAAGAATCACGCCCAGGCCGTCGCCATCGCCTCCAAGTTCACCCACATCCCGGCGAAGGTGTTCGGGGACTGGGTGTTCAGCAAGGGCGATTTCTACCGCGACCCGGACGGGCTGGTGGACATGACGGCGCTGCAGTCGAACGTCGAAGCCGCAGCCCGGCTCAAGGTCATCCCGCGCTCGGTCGACATGTCAAAATACGCCGATTTCAGCCTGGTCAAGGAGGCCGCGGCGCGGATCAAGTAGGGCGCGTCAGCTCGCCAGGGTCGAGGGGTGGAAGAACTCCTCGACCGTGAAGGGCCGGCCGCGGTCGACATAGCCGTCCTGCCAGCAGAGTTCGAGCATCTTGGCGACGGCCGGCCGGTTGGTCTTAAGCCCGGCCGGGGTGAAGTCGCGCCCGACCGCCGCGATCTGCTCCTCCCGCGAGAGCTTGTAGCTCGGCGCGGCGGCGAGCGGCGCCTCGGTCGCGCGCCGCGCCGCCTCGGCGCAGGCGGCGACCAGGCTCATCGGCACCCAGGGGTTCTTCTCGACGATCTCGGTCTTGACGATCATGCAGTGGATCGGCTGTTGGAAGCCGATCTCCTTCTGGTAGTCGATCGCCGCCTGCTTGCGGTCGGGGAACAGCCACTTGACCTTCGGGTGCTCGCCCAGCTCGCGCAGGCCGATGTGCGAGCGGTCACCGGGGTGCGACTTGGTGGCGTTCTCCGCCCGGCCGAAATAGCGCGTGACCGCGTCGAGCTCGCCCGCGATCAGCATGTCGCAGAGCCGTTTCTCCTTGGGGATGATCTCGACCGGGACGTTCTTGGGCGGGGCGTAGCCCTGCGGGCGGTAATGGCTGTACTCCGCCGTGCGCTCTTCGAACCAACGCATGTCCTCGGGCCGGACGCCATACTTGGTCGCGAAGGCGTGGCGGATCCAGGCGATGGCGGTGACGGGGTACTCGGGCACGCCGATGCGCTTGCCCTTCAAATCCTCGGGCTTGTCGATGCCGGCGCCGCGGTTGACCAGCGTCTCGGTGTGGCAGGCGAACACCCAGCCGGGGAAGACCGGGATCGGCGTCCAGCGCTTGCCGTGCTGGATGCCCCACAGCGTGCCGGTCAGCGACAGCTCGGCCACGTCGATGTCGTCCTTCACCGGCACGCGCCAGAAGAGCTGGTCGATGTCGAGCGACGACGCCGAGAGCGCGATGCCCTCCGGCTTCACCGCGCCGTCCAGCAGAGGGTCGAGCAGGCCCGGCTTCGGATGCTTGCCGAGGACGAGGTTGAGCTTCAGGTCGGCCATGGGGTCCCCTCCCGCGCAGTGACGCCCGGGGGATCAGTCTAAGCCTTTCGACGCCGCCGCGTCGCCTGCAATCCGGCGAGGCCGACGGTCAGAAGGCCGAGCGTCCCCGGCTCCGCAATGCCCGTCAGCTCGCCGAAGAATTCGGTCTGGCCGATGAGGGACGGGACAATGTCCGGCGTCCCGCCCGCGCGCAGCGTCGAAAGGATCGGGTCGCAGGCGATCCCGCCGCCGTCGCAGATGTCGCCGGTGTCGAAATTCGTGAGGTCGGTCAGATAGAGCAGCTTGTTCGGGTCGTTCTCGTCGACGAGGAACGTGTTGATCGGGTCCTGCGAACGCCTTGTCACGGTGCAGGAAACAATCGTTTCGTTCAGCCCGCCACCACCGGGTTCTCCAGCGTGCCGATCCCGGTGACGGTGATCGTCACCACGTCGCCCGGCTTGAGGAACACCTGCGGGTCGCGCCCGAACCCCACCCCCGGCGGCGAGCCGGTGGTCAGCACGTCGCCCGGCTCGAAGGGATACCAGCGCGAGAAATAGGCGATCAACTCCTCGACGCGCCAGATCAAGTCGTCCGTGGTGCAGTCCTGGAACGTCTCGCCGTTGAGCGAAGACGTCATGCGCAACCGGTGCGGGTCGGCGATCTCGTCCTTCGTCACGACCCACGGCCCCATCGGGCAAAAGCTGCGGAGCTGCTTGCCCATGCGGTTCACCTCGGGATCGCCCGTTTCGCGAAAATGCCCCACCCAGTTGCGCGCCGAGACGTCGTTGACGATGGTGTAGCCGGCGACGCAATCCATCGCGCCCTCGACCGCGACCGCCTGGCAGCGCTTTCCGAACACGATCGAGAACTCGCCCTCGAAATCGACCATGTCGGGGCATTGCGGCGGCAGCACGATGGGCTGGCGCGGCCCGACGATGGCGCTGCCGTTCTTGCGGAAGGCGGTCGGGTTCTCCGCCACCTTCGGCGTCTCGGTCTTCTGCATCTCCTTGAGGTGCGAGAGGTAGGCGCGCCCGTGGGACAGCACGATGCCGGGCCGGGGCAGGGGCGCCCTCAGCCACGTGTCCTCGCAGGGCGTGAGCGCACCGATCTCGCCGAGGAGGCTTGCGGCCGCGTCGGCGCGGTCCATCACGCGGCGCACGATGTCGAGCCCTTCCGCGCCTGCGGCCAAGATCTCCGCCACCGAGCCCGGCACGAAGGCGGCGAGGGGTACGGCGCGGGCGGCGCGGGTGAAGTCCAGCACCTCCTCGCCCAGGAGGACGCCGGGCCTTCCGTGCGGCGGCGCGTCGATGGTGACCAGCCGCATCGCCCTACATGTCCACGATGTCGCCGCGGGCGAAGAACCTGTCGTAGCGCCCCTCGTCGACGTGCTGGAACTCCCACCAGTTTCCGTCGCGGTCCTGGAAGTAGAAGGCGTAGGTGCCGTGGTTGTCGGTGATCTTGGCGACCTTCTTGATGCCGTACTTCTCCTTCATCGCCACGGCCTTGGCGTGCGCCGCCTCCACCGCGTCGCGGCTTTCCAGGTCGATGCCCCAATGGTTGCGCACGCCAACCGGCTTGATGCGGTCGGCACGGCCGACCTCGAGGCACACCACCGCCCAATAGCCGCCCTTGCGCAGCAGCATCGATTTCGGGTTGTGGCGCACCACCTCGAGCCCCAGGAACTCCTCGTAGAACGGGCGCGAGGCCGCCAGCGAGATGCATTCGAGCGTGCCGTGCGAGATGCGCAGCGGCCGGTTGTGCCGCGTGACCGGATTGCCCCGGGTCTTCGCCGCCTCCGCCGTCGTCGTCGCCATGTCGTCCCTCCGTGGCTACGCGGGAAGCTTAGGCGCGACGTCGGCCAAGGGCAATGGCGGGCGGCGGCCCCTACGCCGGCAGGCCGGCCGCGATCAGCCCGTCGCTCAGCCTCTGGCGGTCCGTCTCGCGCGCGTAGGGCAGGCTCGCGGCGTAGCCTTGCGCGGAGAAACTTTGGTTCGCCCGCAGCACCTCGTCCGCGTGGGCGCGGGCCGCGTCGCCGTCGCCGGCCATCGCCAGGGCCGCCGCCAGCTCGGCGCGGCGCGGCCAGCGCAGCTCCGGGTGCGCCGCATAGGCGTTCGCCGCGTCGCGGAACCGCTCTTCGGCGTAGAGCGCGCGGCCCAAAAGATGCGCGCGGGTGTGCGTGTCGAACGGGTCGAGCGCCATGGCGGCCCGCACCCACTCCGCCCCTTCGTCCGGCCGTCCCAGCCAGGTGAGGAGCTCGCCGCGCTGCGCCACGATGCGCGGATCGTTCGGATTGAGCGCGTAGGCGCGGTCGTTGTACCGGCGTGCGTCCTCCAGCCTGCCGTGCGCGATATGGTCCTCGCACACCACCCGGTTGGCTTCGAGGTCGTTCGGGTCGAGCGCCAGCGCCTTGCGCAACTCACCCTTCGCGATCGGGTAAAGCTCGGCAAACGCGCCGAAGCCCAGCGACCAGGCCTGGCCGAGGATGCAGCATTTCCACGCGTGCGCGACGGCAAAGTCGGGATCGGCGGCGATCGCGCGCTCGATCAGGCGCTGGGCCTCCTCGTTGTCCTCGCGGGTGGCGCGGTGATGCAGGATCTTGGCGGCCAGCACGAATTCGTAGGCCACCATGTTCTCCGGCGGCTTGTGGAACACGCGCTGCGCGTAGGCGGCTTCGGCGCGCCGTGATACGGCCGCCGCGACGGTGCGGGCGATCTCATCCTGCAAGTCGAATATGTCGGCGAGCTCGCGGTCGAAGCGGTTGGCCCAGAGATGGGCTTCGGTTGCCGCGTCGATGAGCTGGGCGGTGACGCGCACGCGGTTGCCGGCCTTGCGCACACTGCCCTCGACCACGTACTGCACGCCGAGGTCGCGCGCCACCTCCATCACGCTGGTTGCCTTGCCCTTGTAGGCAAAGGTCGAGTTGCGGGCGATCACGAACAGGTCGGGGAAGCGCGACAGCTCGGTGATGATGTCCTCGGTGATTCCGTCGGCGAAGTAGGCCTGGTCGGCGTCGCCGCTCATGTTGTCGAACGGCAGCACCGCCACCGACGGGCGGCTCGCCGCCGACCGGGCCGGTTCCGCCGTCGCCGGCGCGGCGGTTGGGGCTTCCGGCGCGCCGGCCGGGCGGGCCAGGAAGACGCGCACCGGCTCCGCGACGTTCTTGAAAAGCTGGTCGCCGAGATCGTCGAACGCGGCCTCGGCCTTGCCGCGCACTTGGCGCCAGACATCGGCCGAAAGGCACACCTGCCCGGGGCCGGCGAACCCTTCGAGCCGGGCGGCCAGGTTGACCCCGTCGCCGAACACGTCGCCGCCCTCGACGATCACGTCGCCCAGATTCACCCCGATGCGCAGCGCGAGGCGCCGATCGGGCGGCGCGCCGGGATCGGCGTCGTTGACCGCCTTTTGCAGCGCCAGCGCGCAGCGCACGGCGTCGACCGCGCTCGGGAATTCGACCAGGAATCCGTCGCCCGTCGTTTTGAACACGCGGCCGTAATGGGCAGCGACCGCCGGATCGACGATCTCGGCATGCAGCGCCTGCAGCCGCGCGTGGGTGCCCGCCTCGTCGAGCCCCATCAGCCGGGTATAGCCCGCGATGTCGGCCGCAAGGATCGCCGCCAGCCTGCGTGTGACGCCGCGCTCGGTCATCCGATCCTGCCGAAGGAGAGCGAGGGTAATCGCCCGCGCGCGGGAACACAATCTGCGTCGCCGCGGATTCGTCCGGGAGCGCTATGCTGGCGAACGGAACGGCAAAGGAGGGAACCATGACGGGTACCAACCATATGTGGGACGGGGGCGCGTATTTCTGGGGCGGGCCATTCGCCATCTGGCTGCTGGTCGGCGTTCCGTTCGCCATCGGGTTCTACTTCGTCGCCGGGCGGATCGGACGTAACCGCGTGTTGTGGGCCGTGCTGTCGCTGATCCCGTTCGTCAACTACGTCTTCTGGATCTATGCGTGGTTCGTCGTCTTGCTCGCCATCCTCGACCGGCTGAACGCGCTCGCCCCGGCCGAGCGCCCCTAGCGCGTTTTTCGATCGGACGGGTCCAGCCCACTCCCCCGCCCGGCCACCCCCGGCCATCCAACGACAGTATGCTGGTATGGGTGGCTGGGCGGGGGAGTGGGCCGGTGCGATTCCATGTGAGCGGAAAATGCTCGATCCGCAACACCGCAGGGTCACGCCTGGGGCGGGACAGTGGCCATGCGGGGCCGTTCCGTGGCCGCCGGAACGGCGCTTTCGGGGCCGCGTTCGCAGCGCAGGATCGGCAAGTAGGAGAAGACCCATGCGACGACTGCTGATTTTGCCTGCCCTGGCGCTCGGCATCTCGTTCGGCCTCGGCGCGTGCGAGTACAACGAGGCGCCGCCCCCGCAGAAGACCGTGGTGATCAATCCGCCGGCCGAGCACAACTTCGCGTCGCCCCCGGCCCCGAACACGACGGTGATCGTGCCCGGGCACGAGGCTGCGCCGCCTCCCAGCGGGACGGTGATCGTGCCCGACCACGACCGCGCGGTGAAGGTCTGCCCCGACGACCGGACCTATTGCTGACGGGACTCTGCCTGCCGGGATCGCCGATCCCGGCAGGCTCCCCCGCCGGCCCTATTGCTGAGGCGGAAGGACCGTCACCGGATCGCCGATGGCAAGCCGCAACAGGCCGGCGGCGCTCGCCCGGTTGGCAGCGATCTCGACGAGGCCGCTCGAGTTCTCGTACCAGAAGGCCGTGCCGGCGCCGACGGCGGAGAACGTCCCGGCGCGGGCAAGGGTGCGGCCCGCCATCGCGATCCGCGCGTCGGGCGCCACCGTCTTGGCGCGCAGCCCGGTCATCGCGTTGCCGTAGGAATCGACATAGACGATCTCGGCCAGGTCGTCCGGCCAGTCGGGCTGGCGCGTCGCATCGGGTGGTGCGGGCGCGCGGGCGACGGTACCGCCGGTGGCGAGCCGGGCGGCCACGGGGGCGAACAGGTCGCGCCCATGGAAGCTTGCCGACAGGGTCTCGGGCCGCCACGCCACCTCCCACAGGCCGGCTTTCACCTGGCGGCGCAGAACGATCTCGAACAGCCCGTTGCCCGGCCCGACGAAGCGCTGGCCGCCCGCCTCGGCCACCACCGCCGGCCGGTCGCCGCCGACGCCGGGATCGACCACGCACAGGAACACCGCATCCTGCGGGAAGGCCGGGGCGAGCGCGGCCAGCAGGTACGCCGCGGGCTTTGGCGCATAGCGCGGCGCGTCGGCCATCAACTCGATCACCGTCTCGGCGGGCGCCTCGCGCGCCAGCACGGCCCGCATCTCGGCGACATAGGGGCCGGGCCCGAAATCGGTAAAGATCACGATCATACGTCCAATGTCGGGGTTTGGCCGGGCGCGAGCAAGGGGCTGGCGCCGAGTCTTGCCCTGTCGGTCCGGAGGCCTCATATTCCAGTCCGTCGTCAACAACCGAAAGGAGGTGATCCAGTGTCTAATTGTCATGGGCTTCGGCTGCCGGTGGACGCGACCTGGACCTCCCGCTTCGTGGGGATCGAGGGCGCCTGACGCGCAGGAAACTGCGGTCCTCGGACCGTAGCCGGACAATTCGAAGGGCCGCGCCTCGATCCGTCGGGGGCGGCCCTTCACTTTGCGGGGAGAGCCGAGGTCCGCGGAACCGCTTGTCGCCGCGGTCGTTGCGCCAACGAAGCGAGACAGGCCGAGGCAGGAATGGTCGAGGGGGCAAGCGATTCCCCGTCCCGGGAAATGCCGAAGGAACCGGCGGACCGGCGCCCGCACGCGGTCGTCGTCGGCGCCGGGTTCGGCGGCCTCGCCGCGGTGAAGGCACTGGCCCGCCTGCCGCTCGACGTCACGGTCGTCGACAGGCGCAACCACCATCTGTTCCAGCCGCTGCTCTACCAGGTCGCGACGGCCGCCCTCTCGCCGGAGCAGATCGCGGCGCCCATCCGGGCCGTCGTGCGGCGCTTCCCCAACGTGCGGGTGATGATGGGCGAGGTGACCGGCGTCGATACGGAGGCGCGCCGCATCCGCACGGCGGACGGCTGGGAGACGGGGTACGATTTCCTGATCCTGGCGACCGGGTCGCACTATTCCTATTTCGGCCATCCCGACTGGGCGCCGCATGCGCCGGGCCTCAAGTCGCTCGATGACGCGGTGCTGTTGCGGCGCCGCATCCTGCGCGCCTTCGAGCGGGCGGAGCTGTGCGACGACGCGGCGCGGCGGCGCGAGCTCCTGACCTTCGTGGTGATCGGCGGCGGTCCGACCGGCGTGGAGCTCGCGGGCGCGCTCGCCGAGCTCGCACGGGCGACGCTCGCGCGCGATTTCCGCCACATCGACGCGCAATCCCCGACCATCCTGCTCGTCGAGGCGGGCCCGCGCCTTCTCGCCGCGATGCCGGAACCGCTCGGCCGCTACGCCGCCCGGGTGCTGGAAGGGCTCGGGGTCACGGTCGAGCTCGACACCAAGATCGAGCGGGTGGAGGAGGGCGGCGTGGTCGCGAACGGCGCGTTCGTGCCCGCCGGGGCGGTGATCTGGTGCGCCGGCGTCGCGGCGAATCGGGCCGCCGAGTGGCTCGGCGTTGCGCCAGCGAAGGACGGCGCGGTCGAGGTCGCGGCCGATCTCGCGGTGCCGGGGCGGGACGGCGTCTTCGTAATCGGCGACGGCGCCGATCTGGCGGGTCCGGACGGGCGTCCCTTGCCGAAGCTTGCCCCCGTCGCAGAGCAGCAGGGAAGCTACGTGGCCCGGCTGATCGGCCGCCGCCTCGCCGGACGGGCGCCGCCCGGCCCGTTCGCCTATCGCGACCGCGGCACGCTCGCGGCCATCGGCCGGTCCGCCGCGGTCGCCGATTTCGGGCGGTTCAGGATGAAGGGCTTCCTCGCCTGGCTCATTTGGGGCGCGGTGCACATCTACGGGCTGATCGGCTTCCGCAACCGGCTGCTGGTGATCACCAACTGGTTCTGGGAGTGGGTGACCTACGCGCGCGGCGCGCGGCTGATCACCGGCGGCGACGATTGATCGGCGCGGCGCGCGTCAGGAGCGGGCGCGGCCCAGCGCCAGATTGTAGAGCGCGGCGACGATCGCTCCGCCGATGAACCCGTCGGCGAAGCCCCACAGCATGCCGAGGATGGTGCCGAGCACGGTCGGGGCGAAGCCGATATAGAGGCTCGCGAACAGCTCGACCAGCCGGTTTCCCCAGCCGAACGACGAGGTGATGCCGAGGAACAGCATCGCGATGGAAGTCGCCGATCCGAAAGCCAAACCGAACGCCAGAACCCCCAGCCGCATGGGTCGCGAATCATCGTCCATCGGTCTTCTCCCCTCTCACCGACGTCCGAACAAGCGCTCGATGTCGGCGAGCTTGAGCTCGACATAGGTCGGGCGGCCGTGGTTGCACTGGCCGGAATGGGGCGTCGCCTCCATCTGGCGCAGGAGAGCGTTCATCTCGTCGGGGGCGAGGCGGCGCCCGGCGCGCACCGAGCCGTGGCACGCCATCGTGCCGCACAACTCTTCCAGCCGTTCCTTCAGTGTCAGTCCAACTTCCAGCTCGGCGATCTCGTCCGCAAGGTCGCGGACAAGGCCCGCCGCCTCGGACGCGCCGAGCAGCGCCGGCATCTCGCGCACCACCACCGCCGCCGGGCCGAACTTCTCGAGGACGAGGCCGAGCTCGGCGAGCTCGCCGGCCCGCTCGCCGAGCCGCTGCGCCGCGTCTTCGCTCTCGAACTCGACCACCTCGGGGATCAGCAGCATCTGGCGCGCCACCCCGCCCGCTTCCAGCGCCTCTTTCATCCGCTCGTAGACCAGCCGCTCGTGCGCGGCGTGCTGGTCGACGATGACGATGCCGTCCGCGGTCTGGGCGACGATGTAGGTCTCGTGGAGCTGCGCCCGCGCCGCGCCCAGCGGGTGGGCGGTCGCCGCCTCGCGCATTTCCGTCGCCGCCGCGCCGGGCGGGGCCGAAGGCGCTGCGCCCTCGGGCAGGGTGGCGACGCCCGGCCCGGCGAAATATTCCGCGACCGTCTCGGCGAGGCCGGGCGCGTAGGCGGGCCCGCCGCCCCAGCCGCCTGCCGGCCGCGTCGGGAAGGGCAGCCCGCCCGCCGGCCGCACCGCGCCGAGCGCCGCGGCCGAAACGGTGGTGGAGGCGCGGTGGCCGGCCTCGGCCAGCGCATGGCGCAGCGCGCCGACGATCAGCCCGCGCACCAGGCCGGCGTCGCGGAAACGGACTTCCGCTTTCGCCGGGTGCACGTTCACGTCCACCGTGCCGGGCGGGCAGTCGAGGAACAGGGCGACCATCGGGTGGCGGTCGCGCGCCAGGAAGTCCTGGTAGGCGCCGCGCGCCGCGCCCGCCACGAGACGGTCCTGGACCGGCCGGCCGTTGACGAAGAGGTACTGTGCCTGGCCGGTCGCGCGGTTGAGCGTCGGGAGGCCGGCATAGCCGGCGAGCCGCACCCCTTCGCGCTCGGCGGCGATGGCGAGCGCGTTGTCGGCGAAGTCCTGGCCCATCACCCCGGCGAGGCGGGCGAGCCGCGCGTCCAGAAGGTGACCCTGCGCCTCGGCGAGGCGAAGGAGGGTGCGCCCGTCCTCGGTGACGGTGAAGGCGACGGCCGGATGCGCCATGGCGAGGCGGCGGACGGTATCGAGGATATGGCTCGTCTCGGTGCGTGCCGCCTTGAGGAATTTGAGCCGCGCCGGCGTCGCGTAAAAGAGGTCGCGCACCTCGATGCGCGTGCCGCGCGCGATGGCGGCCGGCCTGAGCCCCGCGCTCCGTCCGCCGGCGATGGCGAGGGACCAGCCCGCCTCGGCGCCCACCGCCCGGCTCGCGATCTCGCAGCGCGCGACGGCGCAGATCGAGGGCAGCGCCTCGCCGCGGAAGCCCAATGTCGCGATGTCCATCAGATCGTCGTCGGGGAGCTTAGAGGTCGCGTGGCGCTCGACGGCGAGGGCAATCTCGTCCGACGCCATGCCGGTCCCGTCGTCGGTGACGCAGATCAGCGCCCGTCCGCCGTCGGCAAGCGCGACCTCGATGCGCGCCGCGCCGGCGTCGATCGCGTTCTCCACCAGCTCCTTCACCACCGAGGCGGGGCGCTCGATCACCTCGCCCGCGGCGATGCGGTTGACCAGGGTCTCCGGCAAGCGGCGGATGGGCATGGTGCGAGTTTAGCCCGCGCCGGCGAGTTGCGGAAGGCGGCGGCAGGCGCCTTTACGCCTTCGCTTTCGCCTTCTTGCGCGCGGGCTTCTTCGCCACGTCGCGCTGGGTGCCCGGCCAGCCGCCGAGGCTCACGTCGAAGATCAGCCCGTCGGCATCGTGGAACTTGACCTCGTAGGAGGTCTGGGGATCGCCCATCCAGTACTTGCCGCCGCGCGACTCCGCCTTCTTCTTCACCGCGTCGAAATCCTCGATCCAGAAGCCGATATGGTGCGCGCCGACGAAATCCTTGCCCTTCGCGCCCGCGCCCTCGTCCGAGTTGTACTTGAGCAGCGCGAGGTTGACCGTGCCGTCGGACAGGTACACCCCGTCGGCGTAGAGCGAATGGGTCTCGCCCACCCGCTCGAGCCCCATCACCTCCTCGTAGAACGCCGCGGCCTTCCACGGGTCGGGCACGCTGATCGCGATATGCCGGATCTTGGCCATCTGAGATTCCTCCTCCTAATCGCCGGCGCCGAGCGCCGCGCTTTCCACCTTGTCGCCCGGCGCGATGCCGAGCCGGTCGATGGTGCCGCCGTTCAACTCGATCACGGCGAGGCACGGGCCCGACGAATAGATCGGCTGCAGCGAGTACGGCACGGCGCGGCGCGCCACGTTGGTGATCCGCCCGTCCGGCCCGACGAACACCATGTCGAGCGGGATCAGCGTGTTCTTCATCCACATCGCCATCGGCTGCGGCGGGACGTTGACGAACAGCATGCCGGCGTCGGCGGCAAGGCGGGTGCGGTACATCAGCCCCTGCGCTTTCTGCGCCTCGGTGCGGGCGATCTCGATCTTGAATTTGTGCGTCCCGGCCGGGCCGATGATGGCGAGCATGCCCTTGTCGAAATCCTGCGTGGCGCCCTGGGCGCGGCCGCGCAAAGCGAAAATCGCCGCGACCGCCAGGGCGCAAGCGAGCGCGAGGACGACGGCGGGCCGGGCGCCGGTCAGACCGAACAACATGCGGCGGAGGTTAGTCGAAGGGCCGGACGCGGGGAAGGGCGGTCAGGCGCGCAGGCGGATGTCGGTGGCCATCAGCCCCTTGGGACCCTGGACGACGCGCACGCTGACCGTCTGGCCGGTCTCGAGAAGCTGCATGCCCGCGCGGCGCAGGGTCACCATGTGCACGAAGATGTCGGCCTGGTTCTCGTCGGCGCAGACGAAGCCATAGCCGCGATGCGGGTTGAACCACTTCACCGTGGCGTCCATCAGGTCGCCGTCGCCGGCTGGCAGACGCGGCATGTAGGCGCGCGGCTCGTGACCGGGGCCCGGGCCAGGACCGGGCATCCGCGCTTCCGGCTCGGCCGTGGAGTTGTCCACCTCGACGATGCGATGCGCCTGCAGACCCTTGGCGCCGGCGATCGCCTCGCACACCACCGTGGCGCCGGGCAGCAGCCGCCCGTGGCCCGCCTGGCGCAGGACAGAGAGATGGAGAAAGACGTCAGCGGTGCCGTCGTCGGGCGTGATGAACCCGTAACCCTTGACAACGTTGAACCACTTGACGGCGCCACGGATTTCTTTGGTTTGCGCTGACTCTTGCGTCGCGCCCGACAGCCCCTCGGGATCCCTCATCTCGACAAATACACCCCCTGAAACGGACCTCGCCGGTCAGTTGTTTTTCGTAATCATATCATTTCGGGACAAACCGACAAAGAACGAAATCGGGGGCCCAACGGCTTGTCTGGACCGGGCAAGCGCACGCCGAAAACGCGCCCGGCGCTTTGTTCCGCGGCAACTTCGAGTTGAAAAACTCTTTGTTTGGAACGTTCTATGCCTCCGCCCGGCTAGAAATAGCGCAGCCAGAGATAGACGTTGGAAATGGCGATCGAGATCATGGTCAGCACAAAGGCGTGCCGTACGTAGGTGAGGAAGCGGAACTCGACGCCGTTGCGCTCGGCGATGCCGGCGACCGTCAAATTCGCCGAGGCGCCGATCAGCGTGCCGTTGCCGCCGAGGCAGGCACCGAGCGACAGCGACCACCACAGTGGCAACAGCCCCTCGGGCCCGCCGAATGTCGCGCTCATCTCCTTGACGACCGGGATCATCGTCGCGACGAACGGGATGTTGTCGATGATCGCCGAGAGAAACGCGGAGGCCCAGAGGATCGCGTAGGCGGTGGTGTGGATGTCACCGTGGGTTGCGCCCACCAGCCCGTCGGCGGCGAGCTTCAGGACACCCGCCTTGTCGACACCGTGTACTACGATGAACAGCCCGACAAAGAAGAAGATGGTGATCCAGTCCACGTCGCCGAACGTTTCGGTGACCTTTACGGTCTGCTTCTCTCGCTCCTTGTGGTGCTCGATATTGTGCAGCAGCATCAGGAGGGCGGCGCCCGAGAGTGCGACCGTGCCTGCCTCGATATGGAGCGACCGGGCCAGAATGAAGCCCGTGATCACCAACGCGATCACGAACAGCGCGTAGCGCAAGAGCTTCGGATCGACGATCATCTTTTTCGGGTCGTGGGCGAGGACGCGGGCGCGCGCCTCCTCCGTCGCGCTGAGCCTGCGGCCCCAGATCAAATGGATGGCGAGAAGCTGCGCCGCCAGCACCACCAGGATGCAGGGCGTCAAATTGAGCACGAAATCGTTGAAGCTGAGGTTCGCGGCCGAGCCGATGATGATGTTGGGCGGATCGCCGATCAGCGTCGCCGTGCCGCCGATGTTCGACGCCATGATCTCGGAGAACAGGAAGGGGTAGGGTGGCACCTCGAGCTCGCGCGTGACGGCGAGCGTGACCGGCGCGATCAGGAGCACCGTCGTCACGTTGTCGAGGAGCGCGGACAGGACGGCCGTGGTGACCGAGAGGATCAGGATCATCGCCCAAGGCTGCGCGCGGCCCTTCTGGGCGGACCAGATCGCCATGAACTCGAACACGCCCGAGCGCCGCGCAATCGACACCAGCACCATCATGCCGGTGAGGAGCGCGATGGTGTTGAAGTCGATGCCTGCGATCGCCTGTTCCTGGGTCAGGACGCCGAGCAGGATCATCAGCCCGCCGCCGATCAGGGCGATGATCGAGCGGTTGAGCCGCTCGGTGATGATCAGGGCGTAGGTGAGGACGAGCAGCCCACTCGCCAGGAACATCGGGTTCGCCCCGAACACGGTATGCGACGGCTCCATAGACGGCCTCCACCGGGCGCCGCGCGCGGCGCCTCGTTATTGACATCGACGCGACAAGGCCGCGGCGAAATGCCGCGACGGAAGCGCGCGAACCTTGTCCATGGAGGGCGGCGTGTCAACCCGGAGGGTAACGCCGACGCTTTGCCTACGACAGGTAGCGGAGCCAGATATAGACGTTCGAGATGGCGACCGAGATCAGCATCAGCCCGAACGCGTGCTTGGTGTAGGTGAGAAAGCGGAACTCGACGCCGTTGCGCTCGGCGATGCCGGCGACGGTCAGGTTCGCCGAGGCGCCGATCAGCGTGCCGTTGCCGCCGAGGCACGCGCCGAGCGACAGCGACCACCACAGCGGCACCAGCGCGTGCGCCCCGCCGAAGGTCGGCGCCATCGCCTTGATGACCGGGATCATCGTCGCGACGAACGGGATGTTGTCGATGATCGCCGACAGGATCGCCGACGACCACAGGATCGCATAGGCGGTGGCGTGGAGGTTGCCGCCGGTCGCGCGCACCAGCGCATCGGCGAGGAGCTTCAGCACTCCCGCCACGTCGACCCCGTGCACCACGATGAACAGCCCGACGAAGAAGAAGATCGTGATCCAGTCGACGTCGCCGAACGTCTCGGTGACCTTTACGGTCTGCTTCTCGCGCTCCTTGTGGTGCTCGATGTTGTGCAGCAGCATCAGGAGCGCGCCGCCCGAGAGCGCGATGGTGCCGGCTTCGAGCCCCAGCGCGCGCGCCAAGACGAAGCCCGTGATCACCAATGCGATCACGAACAGCGCGTAGCGCAGGAGCTTCGGGTCGACGATCATCTTCCGCGCGTCGTGCGCCAGCACGCGGGCGCGCGCTTCGGGCGTCGCGGTGAGCCTGTGGCCCCAGATCAGGTGGATCGCGAGCACCTGCGCGGCGAGCACCGCCAGGATGCAGGGCGTCAAATTGAGCACGAAGTCGTTGAAGCTGAGCCCGGCCGCCGAGCCGATGATGATGTTGGGCGGATCGCCGATCAGCGTCGCCGTGCCGCCGATGTTCGACGCCATGATCTCGGAGAACAGGAACGGGTAGGGCGGCACCTCGAGCTCGCGCGTGACGGCGAGCGTGACCGGCGCGATCAGCAGCACCGTCGTCACGTTGTCGAGAAAGGCCGACAGCACCGCGGTGGTCACCGACAGGATCAGGATCATCGCCCAGGGCTGGGCGCGGCCCTTCTGCGCCGACCAGATCGCGAGGTACTCGAACATGCCCGACCGGCGCGAGATCGAGACCAGCACCATCATGCCGGTGAGAAGCGCGATGGTGTTGAAGTCGATGCCTGCGATCGCCTGTTCCTGGGTCAGGACGCCGAGCAGGATCATCAGCCCGCCGCCCAGGAGCGCGATGATCGAGCGGTTGAGCCGCTCGGTGATGATCAGGACGTAGGTGAGGATGAGCAAGCCGCTCGCCAGGAACATCGGGTCGATCCCGAGGACGGTGTGCGACTCCATAGACATGCCCCTCTCGGGCGCCGGGGAGGGCGCCCGGCCCTGTTGTCCGGGTTGTTCGGTCGTGGCCGCGTCCGGTCGGCCGCGGTCGCGGCGCGCGACCCTTGATCCAAAGGGTGCGGGCTGTCAAGCCGGCGCGGGGTCTCAGCCGCCGAGGAAGAGGCGACCGACGGCGGGGTCGGCGAGGAGGTCCTTGCCCGGTCCGGCGAGGGCCACCGCGCCCGAGACCAGCACGTATCCCACGTCGGCGAACTCCAGCCCCTTGCGGGCGTTCTGCTCGACCATGACGATGGTGCGGCGCTGCTCGGACTTGAGCCGGGCGAGGATGTCGAACACCTGGTCGATGTAGCGCGGCTCGAGCCCGATCGAGGGCTCGTCGACCAGCAGCACCTCCGGGTCCATGATGAGCGCGCGCGAGATCTCGAGAAGCCTGCGCTCGCCGCCGGACAGCACGCCGGCGCGGTGGTGGCGGCGCTCGGCGAGACGCGGGTTCTGGTCGAGCACCCGCTCCGCCGCCGCGTGCGCCTCGCGCGGCGACGGCATCAGATAGCCGCCCATCAGCAAATTCTCCTCGACGGTCATGTCGGGGAAGACCGAATTGTCCTGCAGCACATAGGCGATGCGCGCGCGGGCGAGCTTGTCGTTCGACGGCAGGCGCGTCACGTCCGTCCCCGCCATGGTGATCGTGCCGCCGAACACGTCGGCGAAGCCGTAGATCGCGTGCAGCACCGTCGACTTGCCGGCCCCGTTCGGCCCGATCAGGCAGAGCGACTGGCCGCGCCCGACGCTCAGATTCACGCCGTGCAGGATCTCCATCCGCCCGTAACCGGCGCGGAGCGATTCGGTGGCGAGGAGCGGCTCGCCCGCGCAGAGGGCGGCGAGCGCCGCCGCGCTCGGTCCCTGGGCGGCGAGCGCGCCGGCCTCGCGGGCGACCTCGTCGACCGACAGCGGCGGCGGCGCGCCGGGCTCGGCCATCACCTGGCCCCCAGATAGGCATCGAGCACCCGCGGGTCGGACTGGATCGTCTCGGGCGGCCCGTCGGCCAGGATCTCGCCGTGGGCGAGGCAGTAGATGTGGCTCGCCAGGCTCATGATCGCGCGCATGTTGTGCTCGATGACGAAGAGCGTCACGCCGCGCTCGGCGTTGGCGCGCTGCAGCCGGTCGATCAGCCCGTTGATCAGGGTCGGGTTGATGCCGGCCGTGGGCTCGTCGAGCAGCAGGAGCTGGGGCTCGTTCATCAGCGCCATGGCGAACTCGAGGAGCTTGCGCTGGCCGAACGAGAGGTCGCCGGCCAGGAGCCGCCGCTTCTCGTGGAGCCCGACGAAGGCGAGGAGCTCGTCCGCCTTCTCGCGCTCCGCCGGCTCGAACCGGCGGAACAGCGCGAGCACGCCCTCGTCGCGGTGCGGCGCGGAGATCAGCATGTTGTCGGTGCAGCTCATCTCGCCGTAGATGCGGGTCTGCTGGAAGGTGCGCAACAGGCCCAGCCGGGCGATCTGGGGCGTGCGCAGGCGGGATATCTCGCGCCCCCGGAAGCGGATCGCGCCCGCGTCGATCGGATGGGCGCCGCAGATCGAGCCGAACAAGGTCGACTTGCCTGAGCCGTTCGGCCCGATCATCCCGACGATCTTGCCCTCGGGCACGGCAAGCGAGACCGCGCGGTTCGCCTGCACGCCGCCGAACGACTTGGAGACGCCCTCGACTTCCAGGAGCGCGCTCACGGCGTGGCCTCGATCTTGCGCCCGAACCGTTCCGGCCAGCGCGTGCGCATCCAGCCGAGGATGCCCGTCGGGAAGAACACCACGATCACCACGATCAGCAGGCCGAGCGCGACGCGTTGCCAGCCGAGCAGGTAGGTCCAGGTCACCTCCTGCACCACCTCGAACACCACGGCGCCGATGACCGGGCCCCACAGCGTGCCCTTGCCGCCGAGGATCGCCATGAGCACCATCCACACGCCGTAGCTCTCCGCGGCGAAGGCCGTGTCGGTGGGGTCGATGAAGCCGACCAGGATGCCGACCCCGCCGCCCGAAAGCCCCAGGAAGAACGCCGAGACCGACCACGACACCGTCTTGACGACGGTGGTGTGGAGCCCCATCGCCTCGGCCTTGTCCTCGTCGTCGCGGATGGCGTTGACCGCAAGCCCGAAGCGTCCCCGGTAAAGCCACCGGAACGTCAGGAAGGCGAGGGCCGCGAGGCCGAAGAAGAAGAAGTAGAAGAACCGCGCGGGCTCGCCCATCGTCCCCGGGAACAAGGGCGGCACCATGCCCGAGCCCGCGCCGATATAGTCGATGCCGCCGGCGATCTGGCCGGCCGCGATGCCGAGCCCGAGCGTGCCGATGGCGAAGTAGTGGCCGCGGAGTCCCAGCACCGCCGCGCCCAATGTCGCCGCGAGGAAGGTGGCGGCGAGCCCGCCCGCGACCGTGCCGACCGCGAAGCCCTCGAAGAACTGGTCGGCGGTGAACTTGAAAGTCTTGGCCGTGCCGCCCGGCGAGGTGTAGGCGGCGACGTCGTAGAACATCCCCACCTGCACCACGGCGCAGATATACATGCCGATCCCGAAGAACACGATGTTGCCGAACGAGTTGTAGCCCATCTGCCCGCCCTGCGCGTCCCATGTCAGGGCGAACAGCACCATCAGCCACAGGAACGCGAGCTGCGCCTGGTAGGCGTGGAACACGAACGGCGCGGCCAGGCTGACGACCGCGATGATCGCGTAGGTCGCCCCCGGCCGCGCGGCGCTCACCGCAGCACCTGGCGCTTGCGGCGCAGCATCGCGGCGCGCCACAAGAGGATCGCGACCAGAAGGCCGAACACGAACGCCACCTGGAACTGCGCGCCCAGCAGGAACGCGGCGAACTGCTCCGCGGCGCCGAGCCCGAGCCCGGCCGCGATCACGCCCGACACGTTGCCGAGCCCGGCCACCACCACGATCATGAACGACCGGATGGTATAGGCGACGCCGAGATAGGGCTGGATCACCCAGGTCATCGCCACCAGCGCGCCTGCGGAGCCGCAGATCGCTGCGTTCAGCGCGTAGGTGGTGGCGTAGACCCGGTCGGTGTCGATGCCCATCACGCGCGCGGCGCGGGCATTCTGCGACGTGGCGCGGATCGCCTGGCCGAGGCGCGTGCGGCGCAGGAACAGCATCAGCGCGATGCCTACCAGGACCGCGCAGACGAAACTCACCAGCTTGATCTCGGCGACGGTCAGGTTGCCGCCGAGCAGCGTCCAGGTGCCGAGGCCCGACTGCGCCGTCTGGATGTCGGCGCCGAACGCCTGGTTCATGAGCTGCTGCAACAGGATCGAGATGCCGTAGGTGGCGAGGATCGAGATGAACATGTCGCGGTCGATCACCCGCCACACGACCACGCGATAGATCGCCCAGCCGACCGCGTACAGCACCACCGCCGCCGCCGGGATGCCCCACAGCGGGTGGACGCCCCACACGCCGAGATAATAGGCGACGTAGCCGCCCAGGATGACGTACTCGCCCTGGGCGATGTTGATGATGTTCATCACGCCCCAGACGAGCGCCATGCCGTAGGCGGCGAGCGCGAAGATCGCCCCGATCAGGAGTCCGTCCACGAGCAACTGGACGCTCAGAACGGGCGCCTGGAACAAGATGTCGAAATTGCTCATCTCGCCGCGCCGGCCTTCCCCGGGGCGGGGAAGGCCGGTCCGGAGCCGCGGTCAGCCAACGGGGTCGAGCCCCGAGTGCCGGGCTACATGCTCGGCTTCGGGTATATCAGCTTGCCCGACGCGTACTTGGTCGGCGCGACCGGCACGTATGCTCCGTGCTGCACCTGCAGGAGCACCATCGGCTTGGCCGCGTTCTTGCCCGTCTTGTCGAAATGGATCGGGCCGTAGAACGTTTCCATGTCGGTCGCGGCCAGCGCGTCGCGCACCTTCTCGACGTCGAGCGAGCCGGCCTTCTCAAAGGCTTGGGCGAACACCTCGACGCACGCCGAGGACTCGGCCGCCTGGTAGGGCGGGTCGTAGCCGAACTTCGCGTTGAAGTCCTTGGCGTACTGCGAGGCCGTGCCCATCCAGCGGTCCTGGTAGCTCATCGCCGGATCCCACTGCGAGGCGCACAGCGTGCCCTCCGCCTCCTTCGGGAACTTCTTCTCGATCTGGGCGGCGTCGCAATGGGTCATGGCGACCATCGGCACCGAGATGTTCATCTGCTTGAGCTGGCGCATCGCCGTCGCCGCGCCCTTGGAATGGCCCGACACGATCAGCAGGTCGGGGTGCAGCGCGCGCACCTTGGTCAGGGTCGCGGACATGTCGTTCAGCTCTTTCGGCAGGCGGTCGTCGATGACGATCTTCATGCCGTACTTCTTCGCCTTTTCCACCACGCCCTGACGCACGTCGAGCGAGAACGGGTCGTTCTCGACGTCGATGGCGATCTTCACGTCGGAGGGCTTCTTTCCGTGCTTCTCGGCGGTCTCCGCCGCCACGTCGACCGCGACGGCGAGATACTGGTCCGCCGTGGTCAGGACGGCGAACAAATACTTGTAGCCCTTCTCGAACAATTCGCGCGCCGCGCCGTTGCCCTCGACCATCGGGATCTTGTGCTTCTCGATCACCGGGGCGACCGCGGTGGTCAGGCCCGACGAGTACGGCCCCAGCATGTATTTCACGCCGTCCTGCTGGATCAGCCGCTCGGTGAGCTGGGCGCCGCGGGCCGGCGTCGACTCGTCGTCGTAATAGGCGATGTGCAGCTTGTAGGTCTTGCCGCCGACCTTGACGCCGCCCTTCTCGTTGATGCGCTCGAGGGCGAGGTCGTAGCCCTTCTTGGTGTGCTGGCCGGCGGTCGAGTATTTGCCGGTCAGCGACACCGCCGCGCCGAGCGTGATGGTATCGTTCGATTGTGCGAAGGCCGGCGCCGCGCCGACGACACCGAGCGCGGCCGCTGCTGCAGCCGCCATCGTCCACATGCTTCTATGCATGCATTCCTCCCAGTCCGAATGTTCCTTTCTCGCCGCCGGTCCCATGGCCGGCAGATGCCCGTATCATAGCCCTAAGCGGGGTCCGGGCAACCCCGCCTTGCACCGCCGCAAGGCGCATACTAGGTTGCGGCCACAGCTCGAGGCGGGCAAAGGAAAGGAAACCGGCATGGAAATAAAGGGCGAATATCGCATTCCGGCGCCGCGCCAGAAGGTGTGGGAGGCACTGAACGACCCCGCGATCCTCAAGCAGTGCATCCCGGGCTGCGACTCCCTCGAGAAGCTCTCCGACACCGAGATGAACGGCAAGGTCACCGCGCGCGTCGGACCGGTGTCGGCAAAGTTCTCCGGCAAGGTGACGCTCAGCGAGATCAACGCGCCGGAGAGTTACCGCATCTCGGGCGAAGGGCAGGGCGGCGTCGCCGGCTTCGCCAAGGGCGGCGCGCAGGTGCACCTCGCGGAGGACGGCGCCGAGACGGTGCTCACCTACACCGCCGACGCGCAGGTCGGCGGCAAGCTCGCCCAGATCGGCTCGCGGCTGATCCAGTCGACGGCGCGCTCCATGGCCGACCAGTTCTTCAGCAAGTTCGCGAACGTGGTGGGGGGCGGCGGCGGCGGCGGCGAGGCGGCGGCAATGGAGCCGTCGCCCGAGCCCAAGGCCGCCGGCGCGGCGCCCGCGCCCCAGTTGGACACGGCCGAGGCCGCGCGCGACGCGGCCGTGTCCGCGCCCAAGCCGCCGCCCGGCGCCGCCCAGGCCGAGCGCCCGGAGCGGGCGGAGGAGGTGCGGCCCGCGCCCGGCCAGGTGCCGCCGACGCCCGCGCCCGGCCCCGCCCAGCGCAAGGGCCTCGCCCCCGCCGTGTGGATCGCCGGCATCATCGTGATCGTCGCCATCGTCCTCGCCGTCTTCTGGTTCGCGTAGCAATCCGGAACGACGGCAGCAACCCGCCGCGCTAACCCCCCCACCCTGTCCCTCCCCCTCAAGCGGGGAGGGAACCCCTGTGTCGGCAGCGTCTTTCTCCCGCTCCCGTGTCGCTCGACAGCAACGCACGGGCTGACGTGCACGTCCCCTCTCCCCTTGAGGGGGAGAGACAGGGTGGGGGGTCGTCCAGGGTGCTCGGACGCAGGCGCGGTGCAGGCGGACGCACGCCCGGACGGCTTCGCTTCTCGCGCAAGGGCGGATATAGTTCGCCGGCGCCGCCGCCGGGGCGGTGTGGAAACAAGAACACGGGAGGCAATGATGACCGCAAATCGCCTGCTTACCTTTGCCGCCGCGGCGGCCGTCGCGCTCGGGCTCGCCGTGCCGGCGCGCGCCGCCTTTCCCGAAAAGGACATCACGCTGGTCATTCCGTTCTCGACCGGCGGCGGGTTCGACGTCTATGCGCGGCTGGTCGCGCCGTTCGTCGCCAAGCATTTGCCGAACCACGTCAACGTGGTGCCCAAGAACGCGCCCGGCGCGGGCGGCCGGCTCGGCCTCACCCAGGTCTATCGCGCCAAGCCCGACGGCTACACCGTCGTCATCGTCAACGTACCGGGCGCGATGATCCCGCCGCTGATGGGCGAGAAGGTGCAGTACGACCTCGACAAGATGACGTGGATCGCCCGGCTCAGCTTCGACTCCTACCTGCTCACCGTCGGCGGCAAGTCGCCGATCAAGAATTTCGACGAATTCAAGAGCTTCGCCAAGGCGCACACGGTGAAGTTCCCCTCGACCGGCGCGGGCTCGACCGCCGACGTGATGGCGCGCGTGTTCCTCGGCGTGCTGGGCCTCAAGGGCCAGCTCGTCACCGGCTACAAGGGCACCAAGGAGATGACCCTCGCCGTGATCCGCGGCGACACGCCGGCCGCCATTTTGCCGTCGCTCTCCACCCGCAAGTACATCCAGTCGGGCGACGTGCGCGCGCTCGTTACCACCGAAGACCCGAGCCCCTACAAGGGCGTGCCGTCGGCCAAGTCGCTCGGGCTCGACGACCTCGACGGTCTGTTCATCCACCGGCTGATCGCGGCGCCGCCCGGCGTGCCGGAAGCGGTCGCCAAGACGCTGTCGGACGCGTTCATGGCGGCGATGGCCGACCCCGAGCTCCAGGCGACGGCGAAGAAGGCGCACCGCCCGCTCGCGCCGCTCGACGGCGACCAGGCCGCCGCGGCGGTGAAGAAGCAACTCGCCCTCTATCTCCGCTTCAAGGACGAGCTGAAGAAGTAGCCGCATAGGTTGTTCGACGGGCTTGCCCAGGGGCTCGGGCTGATCCTCACCCAGCACGGGCTCGTGATGCTGGCGCTGGGGGTCGTGGTCGGGCTGGTGTTCGGCGCGATCCCCGGGCTCGGCGGGACGACGGCGATCGCGCTGTTCATCCCGCTGACCTATGGCATGCCGTCGCAGGACGCGATGGCCCTCGCCGGCGGGATCATGGGCGCCGTCGCGTTCGGCGGCACGATCACCGCGATCCTCCTCAACACGCCCGGCACGCCGATGAGCGCCGCCACTTGCTTCGACGGCTATCCGCTCGCCCAGCAGGGCAAGGCGGGCATGGCGATCGGGGCGGCCGGCGCGGCGTCCTCGCTGGGCGGGCTCTGCGGCGTCGTCATCCTGGTGATGGTCGTGCCGATCGCGCGCGAGCTGGTGCTCGCCTTCGGCCCGCCCGAGTTCTTCATGATGGCGCTCCTCGGCCTATCGTCCATCGCCGCCTCGACCGGAGGGGCGTTCCTGCGCGGGCTGATCGCGGCCTGCGGCGGGCTGATGATGGCGTTCGTCGGCTACGACGCGGTGTCGGGCGGCAACCGCTTCATGGCGGGCATCGAGTATCTGTGGGACGGCATCCCGCTGGTGCCGGCGCTGATCGGGCTTTTCGCCATCGCCGAGATGATCAAGCTCTCGATCGACGGCGGCACGGTGGTGCGCACCGCCGAGTTCGGCACCAAGATCGTCGGCGTCGGGCAGGGGATCGCCGCCGTGTTCCGCAACTGGCCGACGGTGCTGCGCGGCTCGGCGGTGGGCGTGTTCATCGGCGCCGTGCCGGGCGTCGGCGGCACGGTCGCGTCCTTCCTCGCCTACTCGGTGACGGTGCAGGTCTCCAAGCACCCGGAGCGGTTCGGCAAGGGCGAGATCCAGGGCGTGATCGGCCCCGAATCCGCGATCAACGCCAAGGACGGCGGCGCGCTGATCCCGACCCTTGCCTTCGGCATTCCGGGCAGCGCCGAGATGGCCGTCTTCCTCGGGCTTCTGGTGCTGCACGGGCTCGACCCGGGGCCGCTGCTGCTGATCGAGCACGAGGGCGAGATGTTCAGCCTGATCGTCGCGCTGACCATGTCCTGCGTGCTGGCAACCTGCCTCGGACTCGCGGTGACGCGCTGGCTCTCGCTCATCACGCTGGTCGACGTGCACATATTGGTGCCGGCGGTGATCTCGGTCTCGCTCGTCGGCGCCTATGCGCTCGACGGCAAGACCGGCGACGTGGTGGTCGCCGCGATCATGGGCGTCGTCGGCTATCTGATGATCAAGTTCGACTACCCGCGCGTCGCCATGGTGATCGCGCTGGTCCTGGGCGACCTTGCCGAGCGCAGTTTCCACCAGACCATGCAGATCACCAACGGGGACTGGACCGTCTATTTCACCCGGCCGATCTCGGCGATCCTGCTCGCGCTGACGCTTGCTGTCGCTCGCCATCCCGGCGATCCGCGTCGCGCTGGCGCGCCGCCGGGCGAAGGCGGCGCCATGACGGAAGGGCGCCGCGACCTCTGGGTCTCGCTCGCGACGCTCGCGATCTTCGCCGCGCTGTTCGTCTGGTCGGAGGCGATCCCCGACCCGCGCGGGCGCGAGTTTCCGGTGCTGGTTTCTGGCGCGGCGGTGATCCTCGGCGCGCTCGACGTGCTGGTCCACTCCGGCACCCGCCCCGGGCGCTGGTTGGGCGCGATGCTCGCCGGCGCCGCGGCCGCTTCCGCCGAGCCGCGCCGGCATCTCCGGTCCGAGGCGCTGGCCGTCGTCTGGGTTGCGGCGGCGCTGGCGCTGGTGCTCCTCGTGGGCTTCCTGGTCGCGATCCCGGTCTACGTGTTCTGCTACCTGCTTCTTCATGGCAGGCGCACCTTGCGCATGAGCCTGATCGCCGCGGTGGCGACCACCTTCGGCATCTGGCTCGGCTTCGAGGTGGCTCTCCGTTACGACCTCTACCGCGGGATGCTGTTCCAGGGGTAAGGTGCGCCCGCCGCAACCGAGGAGACCCGCCATGCCGCACGACCTACCGGGACAGGCGCACTGGCACGAGCCGGCCGGCGGCCGCAAGGCCGGGCACGGCACGTTCGGCCGCCCCGCCACACCCTACGACCTGTTCATGGAAACCGAGGAGATCCCCATCTTCCGCGGCATCGGGGTCTCCCGCGTGCAGGATTTGCCGCTGGCACCGTGGCACCGCATGGGCGGGCGCGGCAGCTACATCCAGCTCTTCGGCACGGAGGGGAAGTGGGGGTCCTACGTGGTCGAGGTGCCGGGCCGCGGCGCGCTCAACCCGGAGAAGCACCTCTACGAGGAGATCTATTACGTGGTGGAGGGCCGCGGCTCGACCGAGGTGTGGCTCGAGGGCGACAGGAAGCGCCACATCTTCGAGTGGCAGCAGGGCTCGCTCTTCTCCATCCCGGTGAACGCGATGCACCGCGTGGTCAACGCCACCTCGTCGCCCGCTTTGCTGCTCGCCGGCACCACCGCACCTAACCTGATGAACCTGATCGATAACCGGGGCGCGATTTTCGAGAACCCCTACCAGTTCCGCGACCGGTTCTCCGGCGCCGACGATTTCTACAAGCCGAACGACGCGATCGAGCCCGACCCGGTGCGCGGCCTCGCCATGCGGCGGACCAACTTCATCCCCGACATCGTCAGCTGCGACCTGCCGCTCGACAACCGGCGCTCGCCCGGCTACCGCCGCGTCGAGCCGTTCATGACCGGCAACACGTTCTATCTGTGGATCGGCCAGCACGAGAACGGGCGCTATTCGAAGGCGCACGCGCATACCTCGGCGGCCGTGCTGATCTGTCTCGCCGGCAAGGGCTACACCTACACCTGGCCGGAGGGGTGCGGTCCCACGCCGTGGAAGGACGGGCATGCCGACAAGATCAAGCGCGTCGATTACGAGCCGGTCGGCATGGTCTCGGCCGCACCGGGCGGGGCGCGCTGGTTCCACCAGCATTTCGGCACTTCGAAGGAATCGTTCCGCCTGACCGCCTGGTTTGGCCCCAACTCGCCCGGCCGCGAGCCCGGCCCGCCCGGCGAGAAGCACACCGACTACGGCGCGATCGAAATCCCCGACGGCGGCACGGCCGTGCCCTACTGGATGGAGGACCCGTTCATCCGCGCCGAGTACGAGGACACCCTGAAGCGCGAGGGCGTCCAGAGCCGCATGGAAGACGATTGGTACAAGCCCGGCGCCAAGGTCGCCTCGATGGCGGATTGAGCCTCTTGCCGAAGACCAAGAAATGTCACTCCGGGCGCGGTGCAGCACGAAGTGATGCACCGCTGACCCGGGGCCCATGGTTTGGCCTCCAAGGCGCCTTGAGATGGGTCCCGGCTCGCGCTGCGAACTTCGTTCGCCGCTTGGCCGGGATGACAGGCTGAGTTGACCGCCGCCGACGACACCGGCGGGCGGGTGTTCTTTTCCTCGACCGGGCGGACGCTCGAGGTCGAGGACGAGATCCGCCTGACCAGCGTCGGCGTCGACATCGGCTCGTCCACCTCGCACCTGGTCGTCTCGCGGCTGGTGCTGGAGCGGCTCGAACTCGCGCTACGTCGTCGCGTCGCGCGAGGCGATCTACGAATCCGGCATCCTGCTCACGCCCTATGCGGGCGGCGATACGATCGACGCTGAGGCGTTGGGTGCGTTCATCGCCGGCGAATACGCGAAGGCCGGCCTCGCGCCGGCGGAGATCGACACCGGCGCGCTCATCCTCACCGGCGTCGCGGTCGCGCGGAAGAACGCGCGCGCCATCGCCGACCTGTTCGCCGCCGAGGCCGGCAAGCTCGTCGCCGTCTCGGCCGGCGACAGTCTGGAGACGATTATGGCGGCGCACGGCTCGGGCGCGGTTGCCGCCTCGATCCGCGAGCGCGCGACGGTGATGAATATCGACATCGGCGGCGGTACGTCCAAGATCGCGGTCTGCCGCGACGGGCGCGTCGTCGACCGCACCGCCCTCGACGTCGGCGCCCGGCTCGTCTGTCTCGACGAAGGGGGCCGCGTCGTGCGCATCGAGCCCGCCGGCGCGCGGTTCGCCGCGGCGCTCGGAATCGACGCCAGGGTCGGCGAGCCGCTCGCGCCCGCGGCGCAGCGCGCGCTGGCCGAGGCGATGGCCGACAGATTATTCGAGGCGGTCGCCGGCCGCGCACCCGAGATTGCCGGGACGCCGCTCCTCCGCCTCGATCCGCTCAAATGGCGGCGGGGCATCGGCGCGCTGATGTTCTCGGGCGGCGTCTCCGAATACATCTACGACCGCGAGAAGACCGCGTTCGGCGATCTCGGCCCGGCGCTCGCCGAGGCGGTGGCGCGCCGCGCCGAGACGTGGGGCGCGCGCGTGCTGGTGCCGCGCGCCGGCATCCGCGCGACGGTGATCGGCGCGTCGCAATACACGATCCAGGTCTCGGGCTCGACCATCTTCGTCGCGCCGCTCGACGCGCTGCCGCTCCGCAACGTACCGGTGATCGCGCCGGCCCTCGCGCTCGCGGACGAGGAAATCGACCGCGCCGCCGTCGCCAACGAGGTGGCGGAGACCCTGGCGCGCCAGGACCTCGCGACCGGCGACCGGCCGGTCTGCGTGTTCGTGCCGTGGCAGGGCTCGGCGACGTTCGCGCGGCTCGACGCGCTTTGCCGCGGCGTTGCCGAGGGGCTCGCGCCTGTGCTGGCGGCGGGACACCCGCTGGTGCTGGCCGGCGATTCCGACATCGGCGGGCTCGTCGGCATCCATTGCCGCGAGGAGCTCGGCCTTCCCAACCCCATCGTCTCGGTCGATGGGCTCGAGCTCGCTGCCTTCGATTACATCGACATCGGCACGATGCTGGAATCCTCCGGCGCCGTCGCCGTGGTCATCAAGTCGCTGGTGTTCCCGGGCGGCTAGCCGAGCACGGCTCGAGCATGCCGTGCCCGTCGCCGCAGCCGGCGGAGTGCCACGAGCGCCGGCACCAGGACGGCGCCCAGCGACCCCGGTTCGGCCACCGTCGCCGCGAACATGTCCGCCACGGTCACGTTGTCGAGGCAGACGTTCGACTGGGTTTCGCCGAGCAGGATCGTGTTGCTGGTCCCATCGGTGATGCCGAAGCGTGCGTTGGCGAAACAAGCACCGAACTGCCCCATCTCGCCAATGAGGATCGTGTTGCTGGTGCCGTCGGTAATCCCGCCAACCAGGACGTCGCCGAGCATTGCGTTGCCGAGGCAGAAGCGCGCGTCGGCGCTGCCGTCGATTGCGGTCGGAGTAGGGGGGGACTGCTGAATGGTGCGCACGGAGCCGTCGCCGAAGGCGAACGTGCTCCCCGAGCCGGTGCGGAGCCCGACGCTTTCGGAAAGCAGGATCGTGTTGCTCGCCCCGTCGGACACTTTCATGAAGTTTGCGTCCGGGAAGCAGGCCGCGCCGGCGGTTCCCACGTCGACCGAGATGAAACGCACCGAACCGTCGCCCGTGAGAAACCTGACAGACCCGTCGCCGCACGCGACCCTGCCGCCCGCGGACCCGGCCGGTATGACCGAGCCGTCGCAATCGACGGTATTGGTGCCGAGGATGGAGCCCGCCGGCGTGTCGCACGAGGCCATCGTTGCGTCGACCGTGGTCGTTCCGCCGGCAGTCGTGATATCGACCGTTCCGTCCGGGTGCCAGACACGCACCGACCCGTCGGCGCAGCTGAAGCTTGCCTCGCCGGTGTAGCCGAATAGGATCGTATTGCTCGTGCCGTCGGTGATCTGGCCGACCCCTCGCAGCGAAGTCGTTGCATCGGCGCGGGTCGACAGTGGGACGGACAAGAGAAAGACTGGGATAAGCAACCGCAGCCAGCGCATAAAAGCCTCCAGATGCACGCGTCTTGCCGACCCCAATACGATTATTCGGCAACCGTGTGATGTCGTCAATGGCAGGGGAAGGCTTTCGGCGAGACACTTGAACTTAAAGGCCTGCCGCAAGCACTAAGGTCCGGAGACCAAGGCCACACTCGGCGTTCATCGAAAGGCAACTGGTTCTTTGAGTGGCATGAGATTTCCTTTCAACCAGCCGGAGCGGTCGTTGCGCGCCCGGGTCGGGGGTTCAGCGGCATTGCTCGTGATCGGCGGCGCGCTCGCGCTCGCCAGCGATGATTGGCGCCAAGGTGCGCTATTTGCGCTTGGAGGGATCGGCGGCGCGCTTCTTTACGTCACCGGCTTCGCTTTCATGGGCGGGTGGAAGGACGCCATTGTGCGGCGCGACGTGGCAGGCATCGAGGCGCAGATCGTGATGGTCGGGGCGAGCGTGCTGCTGTTCGCCGCCTTCGCGCTCGGTCGAGGCGCGGCGCTCGGCCTGCCAATGGCGGGCGCCGCCGCGCCGCTCGGCCTCGCCGTGGCCGTCGGCGGCGCGCTCTTCGGGGTCGGGCTCGCCTTCATGGGCGATGGCCTCGCTCTCGCCGCCGCGCTCTTCGCTGCCGTTGCGGGTGCATGGCTTGCCGGGCTCACCCCCGATGTGTGGGCGCGGCTGCCGTCGGTCGGCCCGGTGATGCTGCCGGCGCTGGTGCGGTGGAAGGGCGCGGCGCCGATCCAGTTCGGCGTGCTGATCCTCTTGTGGACCTTCGCGCGGATGTGGGCGGGCACGACGGCGCGGCGCCCGGTGCGGCCGCTCGTTGCACCCGCGCTCGCGCTCGCGACCCTCGGCTGGCTGGTGCTGATGGTCTCCGACACGCCGTGGCATCTCGTGCCGTTTGCGACCGCGTGGCGGATGGACCTCGCCGTCGCGCTCGGCGCGATTGCTGCCGCTTCGCTGGTGCGGGGCGCGACGGGAAGCGTGCCGATCGGGCGCGCGCTGCCTATCGCGGTCGCCGGCGGGCTGGTCGCGGGCTATGGCGCGGGCATCGCCGGAACCCCGCTCGAAGCGATGATCGCCGCCGTCGCCTCGGGCAGCCTCTCCGGCTGGCTGTGGCTCGCCTCGGCGTTCGGCGCGGCGATCCTCGGGATCCGCCTGCGCCGCGCGCTCGGCTAGGCTCAGGTCACGGCCGCGCTCTTGCGCGGTTTGGCGGCCATCCAGTTCGCGCCGACCAGCGCCGCGCCGACGATCAGCGAGAGGACGTTGATTCCCGCCTTGATGCCCTCGCCCTCGACCGGCAGGAACAACCCCAGCGCGCAGGCGAACAGCACGACGCGCCAGTAGAACACGACATGGGTCATGAAATAGCCGCGCAACGCGATCGACAGTGCCAGGATTCCGACGCAGGCCGAAGCGAAGTTGATGACGATCAGCCATAGCGGCCCCTGGGCCAGCAGGGTCGGCGAGAACACGAACACGAACGGCACGATGAAGGCGACGGCGCCGAGCTTGCACGCCTCGTAGCCGGTCCTGAGCGGCGCCGACTTGGCGATTCCCGCCGCGGCGATGGCCGCGACCGCGACCGGCGGGGTGATCAGCGAGAACACGCCGTAATAGAAGATGAAGAAGTGCGCGGCGATCGGCAGGATGCCGAACTTCACCAGCGACGGCACGATCAGCGTGACCTGCATGAAGTAGATCGCGATGCCGGGAAGCCCCATCCCCAGGATCAAGCTCACCACCGCCGTCACGACCAGGAGCAGCGTGTAGCTGTAGTTGCCGAGCTGCACCAGCGGCTCGGTGAAGGTGAAGCTCATCCCCGTCATCGACGAGACGCCCAGGATGATGCCCACCAGGAGCGCCACCACGATGATCTCGCACACCTGCAGCCCCGCCTGGGCGATCATGCGGTACCACCACACGAACGGCTTGTGCCGCACGTACCAGTAGCCGCAGATGAGCAGCAGCAGCACCGCGAACATGCCGGCCTTCTCCGGCGCCCACAGGAGCCAGACCAGCGTGTAGATCAGCACCGGCAGAGGCAGCAAGTAGGCCCAGCCGCGCTTCAGCACCTGCCAGGCGTTGGGGATCTCGCTGGCCGGCAGGCCCTTCATGCCCGTCCGCCCGGCCTCGAGGTCGACCTGGATCAGCAGCGCGCCGTAATAGAGGATCGCCGGCAGCGCCGCCGCTAGCACGATCTCGCCGTAGGGCTTGTGCAGATACTCCGCCATGACGAAGGCGACAGCGCTCATCACCGGCGGCATGACAAGGCCCCCGGTGGACGCGCACGCCTCGACCGCGCCGGCCACCTCCGGCCGGTAGCCGATGCGCTTCATCATCGGGATTGTGACCGAGCCCGTGATCACCACGTTGGCGACCGCAGAGTTCGAGATCGAGCCGAACAGCGCCGAGCCGATCACCGCCACCTTGGCCGGCCCGCCGCGGTAGCGCCCGAGCGCCGCGATAGCGAGGTCGGTGAACAGCGTGCCGCCGCCCATCGAGAACAGCAACTGGCCGAACACCACGAAGACCAGCACGATCGTCGCGACGATCCCCATGATGATGCCGAGCATCCCCTCGCCGCCGACGAACAGATCGACCGCGACCCGGTCCCATCCGATCGACCGCGTGCGCAGCATGCCGGGAAAGTGGCTGGCGAACAGCGCGTAGACGACGAACAGGATGGCGAGGATCGGCAGGATCGGCCCGTACACGCGGCGCGTCGCCTCGATCACCAGCAGCACCGTGGCCGTCCCGAAGATCAGCTTCGACGGCGTGATGTCGGCGACGCGGTAGCTGATCTCGGGGTACAGCACCATGATGTACATGCCGCAGGTGAACCCGAGGAACGCGAACAGAACGTCGTACCAGGGGGCGCCGTGGCGCGGCGTCCGCTTGGTCGCCGGGAACAGCATGAACACGGCGAACAGCGTGATGCCGAACACGAGCCCGTAGAACTGCTGGGCGAAGATCGTCAAGTGCAGGTAGATCGGCACTTCGAGCGCGTAGAGCGCGCCCGCCAGCACCACGACCACGCCGAGGAATTCGCACGCTGCCATGTAGAACGGCTGCAGCGTGCGCGTGCGGACCGGCTCGGAACCCAGTTCAGTCTCGGCCATGGGGGCTCGCAATCAAAATGGGGCGGAGAATGGGCAGATCCTCCGACGCGTCATTGCGAGCGAAGCGAAGCAATCCAGTGGCCCTGCACCGCTGGATTGCTTCGTCGCTGCGCTCCTCGCAATGACGGGAAAGCCTACGCGCCGCCGTGGATCGCGAGCAGCATCTTCTGGCGCTGCTCGTGCGCCGCGTCCCACACGCCGATCTCCTTGAAGAACTTGATCGCGCCCGGATGCATCGGCGCGGCGAAGCGCACCGCGCTCATCCCCTCGTGGGTCCAGAGGTGCATCGCCGGATGCGCCCCGTCGAGCTCGCGCACGTGGTTCCAGATGGTCTTGGCCATGGCGTACACCACCTCGTCGGGCGTCGACTTGTTCGCGGTGACCAGGATGTCCTTCTCCCACACCGTGGTGTCCTTCACGATGCCGGTGAACGAGCCGGCCTTGAGCGTGACGCCGTAATAGCCTTCCTTGCTCTCGGCGAGCTTCTTGTCCGTCTCCGGCCCCGGCGGCAGGCCGACGAACAGCACGCCGTGATACTGCGCGTCGGCCTGGTTCACCACGCCCGAGCCGATCGAGGCGTTGGCGCAGTCGGTCTGGCCGTTGAGGAAGGCCTGGTAATTCTCGCGGATGCCGGCGACGGGAATCTGGGTCACGTCGTTCCACGTGAGACCGCCGGCGTGCAGCATGGCGCTGAGGTCCTCGCGGAATGCCACCGAGCCCGGGAACTTCGCGGGCAGGCGCTTGCCCTTGAGCTGCGACGCCATGGTGATGCCCAGCGACTTGGGCACCATGCAGCTTCCATAGAGCGGCGGACCCTGGATCACCACGCGCTCGTCCGGGAAGGCGTGGCCCTTGTAGGTGGCGAGCCCGGCATAGGCGTCGTGGGTCGAGGTCGTGCCGCCGAGGGCGAAATCGGTCTCGCCGCCGCCGACCAGGTCGTCGAGCCCGGTGCCGGCCTCGCGCAGCCGCATGTTCGCGCCGTTGTGCTCGTGGAACAGCCGGGCGATGCCCGCCGCCGTGGCGTTGAAGGTGGTGCCCGGCGGCAGGGTGGCCATCGAGAACGTGCCGCTGATCTTCTGCGCCGCCGCGCCGTGGGCCGTCGCCAGGGCGATCGCGCAGATCGCAGCCGCCATCGCCGCACCGTGTCGGGTCATCTCGTCCTCCCTTGTTGGCCTGGCCCGGCTGGCGCGGGCACGTTGCGGCGCCATGTTGCAACGCGCCCCCGTCCGGGCGCAACGGGTTTCGCAAGGGAGCTTCGCAGCCGGCGGGGTATGCGAGGCTGGCGATCCCCGCCCGCCTCCGCTAATTTTGCCCGAGCGCGGCGATGGACCGCCGCCGGGAAGGGACCCATGCTCGATCGCGAACGCAACGAAGCGCTGACCCGGGTCGGACCGGGCACCCCGATGGGCGAGCTGATGCGCCGCTACTGGCAGCCGATCGCCGCCGTCTCGGAGCTCGACGACAGCCCCACCAAGCCCATCCGGCTGATGGGCGAGGACCTGACGCTCTACAAGGACCTCTCGGGCAATCTCGGGCTGATCGACCGGCACTGCCCGCACCGTTCGTCCGACATGTCCTACGGCTATGTCGAGAAGTGCGGGCTCCGCTGCAACTATCACGGCTGGCTCTACGACCACGAGGGGCGCTGCATCGAGCAGCCCTACGAGGAGGCGGTTGACCCCGCCGGCCGGTTCAAGGAGAAGATCCGCATCAAGGCCTATCCGGTGGAGGCCAAGGCGGGCCTCGTCTGGGCCTATCTCGGGCCCGAGCCGCGGCCGCTGGTGCCGACCTGGGAGCCGTTCACCTGGCCCAATGGCTTCGTCCAGATCGTGCTGTCGGAGATCCCCTGCAACTGGTTCCAGTGCCAGGAGAACTCGATCGATCCCGTGCATTTCGAATGGATGCATTCAAACTGGAAGGTCCGGCTCGAGGGCCGCACCGGCCCCTACACGCCCAAGCACGTCAAGGTCGATTTCGACGAGTTCGAGTGGGGCTTCGTCTACAAGCGCATCCTCGAGAACACCGACGACAAGAACCCGCTATGGACCGTCGGGCGCACCTGCCTCTGGCCCAACGCGCTGTTCACCGGCAACCATTTCGAGTGGCGCGTGCCGGTCGACGACGAGAACACGCTCTCGGTCGGCTGGTTCTTCAACCGCGTGCCGAAGGACAAGGAGCCGTTCGAGCAGAAATCCATCCCCTACTGGTACTCGCCGATCCGGGACGAGAAGACGGGCCGCTGGATCACCAGCCACGTGATGAACATGGATTTCATCGCCTGGATGGGGCAGGGGCGCGTCACCGACCGCGGGCGCGAGCATCTCGGCCAGTCCGACCGCGGCGTGATCGCCATTCGCAAGCGCTTCTTCGACGACATGGAGCGGATCGAGAGGGGCGAGGACCCGAAGGCGATCATGCGCGACCGCACGCGGAACTCGTGCATCGACCTGCCGATCCCGTTCCGCGCCGGCGCCGAGCAGGGGCTGACCCGCGCCGAGCTGGAGAACAAGGGCAACGTCGAGGGCGCGGCCGCCCGCAAGTTCATCTTCCAGTACGGCCAGCCCGAGCACGTCCGCCGCGCCTACGAGGACGCGATGGGCATCACCATGGACCGCTCCGGCTTCGTCGAGGCGGGAGAGTAGTCTGTCAGACGGTGCGGCGCCGCCGCGCCCAGCCGAGCCCCACGAGGCCGAAGCCGAACAGGGAGAGGGACGCGGGCTCGGGCGCCGGAGCCGCTCGATGCCGGCGCCAGGAATCGTGGTCGTCACGAGGTGATCGACGCTCGGGTTACGTTGTCCCGTCGAATGGTCGGCCCCGAGCGGGGGCAGCGGTGTAGAAGCCAAAGATCTCGCCTTTCCCGAAGATCGCCGTCGAGAGGTAGAGGCCGTTCGGCTGCACTCCGTGGGGCAGCTCGGAGTAGCTCGCCCCCGCACTGGCAAGCCCGGTCGCGTTCACCGAATTGGGCGATGACAGGAGAATGCCGCCGCCCTGTTGGGTGCTGCTTTCCGTGCCGAGATGCCGGTCGAACAGGTCGAAGTTGAAGTCACCGAGCACCTGGTTGACGTGCTGGGTGATCGCGGCGCCGCTGCCGTCGTCCGCGCCGAGCACGATGCCGCCGTGCCGCGATCGGCGAGGCGCGTGCCCCTCGTTCTTGGTGAAGTTTGTCTGGTCGGTATTGCCGTTGTTGCGCAACGACAGACCATCCATGATCCACTGGTCGTGGGCGGCGTTGAACGTGTGCAGGGCGGAGAGGTCGGCCGCATTGAAAGCTCGCGACGGATCGGCTGGGGTACCGGTGTTGCCGAAGGTCCCGTCGTTCCACACCCAGATCTCGACGATGTCGGAATGGTCGGTCAGGTTGGACGCAATAACGCCAGGATTGAATGCGTCCGAGTAGACATCGAAGCCCGCCGCCGTCAGGGGCGCCCCGACGGTGTTGGTTCCGGTTCCGTTGATCACGAGGATGCCGGCCGCCTGTGCGCCGGTCGCGCCGGCGAGCGCCACGGTCGCGCCGACCGCGAGGGCGGCAAGGACAAGGTTTCTGCACGGCATTGATGCCTCCCGTCATGTATCGACGTTCGGCCGGACGGGGCGGCCGCCGCACGCCCTTCGGCGGGGCCTTCCGGTCATAGGGTCGGAAACGTAGTGGCGGGGAGGCTCGGCCGCGCCCTACGAACGTAGGGGATCGTCGTTGAGCCGGCGGATCAGCCGAGCGGCGGCGGCAGGTTCCCGACCAGCCGGACCAGCTCGGCTTGGCGGCGCACCCCCATCTTGTCCATCGCCTGGTACAGATGGAACCGCGCGGTGGTCAGGCGGATGCCGCGTTCGGCGGCGTGCTCGGCGAGGCTCTGCCCGGCATAGAGGGCCGCCGCAAGCTCGGCCTCGCGCCGGGTCAACCCGAACGCCTTGGCGATCCGCCCGGCGGCCGGCACCTCGATGCGACCCGGATCGTGCAGGAAGGCGATGGCCGCGGCGCGCGCCCCGGGCCCGTCATCCGCGTCCGGCAGGGGCAGGCGGCGCACGGACACGAGATAGGCCGGCGCGCCCGACGGGCGCGGCACGAGCAGTTCGCCGCCGGGCCGGACCGCCGCGTCCAGGCTGCCGTCGAGGAACGCGGCAAGGGTCCGGGCGAACCGTCGGCGTGCACCCGGGTCCGCGAAGGAGAGCTGGCCACCCGTCGCGGTCAGCCCGTCGCCCGCCCGGAAGATCGCCTCGGCGGCGGGGTTGGCGTGGATCACCCGCCCCGCCGCGTCGAGCAGCACGACGCCGGCGCCCATCCCGTCCACCAGATCGACGAAGACACCGGTCCGCGCGCGATAGGCCTCCAGCCGCAGGTGGGTGTCCAGCGCTTGGCGCAGATGCGGGATCAGGCGCGCCAGCCGGCGCGCATCGCTCCGTGTCGCGTGGCCGTCGTGCGGCGAGCGGTGGATCGCGGCGAAGCCCACCACCTGGCCCGGCCGGTTCGCCAAGGTGGCCGACAGGAAATAGCGTAGATTCTCCGGCCCCAGGAAGTCGGCATAGAACTCGTCACGGTCCATCTCGGATTCCGAAATGAAGTCGTGGTCGTACCCGACTTGGCCTGGCCGCCGGCTTGCGATATAGCCGATCCGCGGGCAGATTTTTGCGTAATGGGCGAGGTAGGCGTCGATGCCGTGGTCGGGCAGGCGGCTTCCGCCTGCGAAGAAGCCCGGCACGACGCCGGTGCCGTGATGCACCTCGATCGTCGCGTCGGTCCCGCCGACATAATCGGCAACCGCCGTCAGCGCGGCCGGCCACCCTCCGGCGTGTACCGAGGCGGCGTAAATCTTCTCGATAACCGAAAGTATGGTTGCGCCCATCGCTCAGCTTGCCGTTCCCTGCACGCCATTATGTCCAGATGTCCAGTATTCCGTAAAGTCCCGTTTTCGACAACATATAGTTCTTAAAACAGAACGAATATCTGCGAGCAAGACGTGTTGTCCCGCTGCGGGTTTCGCCAACGTTCGCGGCGTGGAGTAGGGGTTGGTCCCCGCCGCGATGAAGAAGATGGTCAATGTCGCGGGCGCCGCCGCCCGCAAGTTCACCGGCTTCGTCGAGAGGGGGGAGTAATCCTGCATCCTGGTCGCCCTGGGGGAGCCGCGAAGCAGCCGCCTCGAAGGCGCAAGGTAAGGCGCGGCCGGAGTTATGGGTGCACCGGGGACCACAGGGCGGGGTCGACCATGTGCCCCCGCCTGGCGGAGGCCTCGGGGTGCCGGAAGCCGTGTATGGCATCGAAGCGGCGACGCGGGTCCGGTGACAACCAGGTACTGGCTCAAATCAATTCCGCGACGACGGTGACGGCCTCACCGTTTTTGTAAGTTTTTTGGCAAGTCTTCTTGCCCATACCTTGGCCTGTCGGAAAATTTTACAGTTGTTTTCTATTATGTCCCGGAGTGTGTCGATAGATTTTACAAATCGCTGACGGCGACTATGTACCGTTCCAACTAAATCATTGAAGTCTATGGATTTCTTTGTCTGGCACGGTTCTTGCTATGGTTGCTGTGCCGCGGGCCTCAACTCCCTATCCGACCGCGGCGGCTGGTGAGGTCGTCAAAACAAGGATACATTTCATGACAAGGCTTGTGACCTTTGGGTTTCGACCCGGGCGCCGCCGGGCGCTGATGGCGGTGCTGGGCGGTGCGACGGCGCTGCTGGCGGCACAGGCGCCGGCCGTCTCCGAACCGATTAACGTCGACAACTCCTTCAACTTCCGCGACTTCCGCACACCGAACTCCGCGGGTCTCGGTAGCGGGGACTTCATCACGTTCGGCGTGCTCGCGACGCCCAACAACACCGATACGGTCGTCACCGCCAGCCAGAACGGGGCAAGCTTCAGCGTGCCGTTTTTGGGCCCGACCGCGTCGCCCGACGAGTTCGTCCGTTCGCGGCCGTGGTCCATCACGCCGCATGGCCAATGGGACTTCACTTTATCGAACGGGACCGATATCGCGACCGCGATGAGCGAAGGGGCCGGCGATGCCGTGCGCCTTCCGGTCGTCACCAACATGGCGCTGACGCCGAACGCGACCGATCCAACCATGCCAACTCTGACCTGGACGAATCCGACGCCGCCTACGGGTGGCGAGATCAACAAGCTGTCGATCTCGATCTTCGACCTCAGCAACTTCCTCGCTCAGGGCTCGCTCGGGGTCGGGCAGCAGGGGGTGGCAAACCGCGTGTTCACAACCGGGATCGACCCGACCGCGACATCGTTCACCGTCCCCACCGCGGCCAATCTGAAAAGCGACCAACTCTATACGGTGGCGATCCAGACGGAGGACCTCCGCAGCAATTCCGGAACGGGAGCCGGACCCAACATCCTGAGCCTGACGCGGGCCTTCTTCGATTTCAACACGGCGCAGCAGAACCTGCCCGGCGGCACCAGCGGCCCAGTCTATCTGCCGATCGTCAATTCCAGTTCGGGCACACCGGTTTACAGCTTCAATGTCGACGTGACCGCGAACCAGCCGGTCCTGATCGATCCCGAAGTTGCGGTCGGCTACGACTACGCGATCGGCGCGGGGGATCCGAACTTTGCCTCGGTCACGCTGCCCGATGTCGGAAGCGGCATGTACGAGCTCTACTTGTTCGACACGAGCGATGTGGCGTTCGACACCGGCATCGGCATCCTGGCCGACGTAACGTTCGACTTCACCAGCAATTCGCGGCTCGATCCGTTCCTGGGCACCGATCATAGCGGTGGCGTCTCAAAGTTCCGCATCCTGGGGATCGACGCGGCCGCCATGCTCGACCCGCACGACACGCAGGCCTTCGTTTCTGCGCTGACCTTCGTCGGCGGAGGCACCTTTACCGGCACGATGACGCCGATAACAGTGAACACGCCCGAGCCCGCTTCGCTCGCGCTCTTCGGCTTCGGCCTCGCCGGGCTGGGATGGGTGCGGCGGCGGCGGCAGGCGGCGTGAGGGTTGCCTGGATCGGCTTTCGTTCCTATATGCATTCGGCGCGCCCTTCGGTCGGGCGCGCCGGAATTTTTCTTCAGTCAGTTGAGGCGATATGTACGCAATTTCAATGGGTTATGAGGCGACATAGAGGCGACATAAGGCGACATTGAGGTTACCTAGAGGAGACATAGAGGCGACATGAGGTTACCTCGGGGCGACCTTCGGGCGACGCCGAGGCGACGTCAGAAGCCGTAGAGGCGCGCCGGGTTGTCGACGAGGATCGCATGGCGCGTCGCCGCGTCGGGAGCCCAGTCGGCGAGAAGCTCGACCAGCGCCGCGTCGTCCGGCATGGGATAGTCCCAGACGCGCACGTGGGGCCAGTCGGTGCCCCAGATCATCCGGTCGGGGCGGGCCTCGATCAGCGCGCTTGCATAAGGCAGGACGTCGGCATGTTGCGGCGCGGGGCTCTTGCCGAACCGGCTGGGGCCGGCCAGCTTGACCCAGCAGCGGCCCGACTTCGCCAGCTCCATCAGCAGCTTGAAGCCCGGCTGGTCGGTCCCGCGCGGGTCCGCCACGTCCCAGCCGCGCCAGGCGAAATGGTCGAGCACCACCTCGATCGGCAGGTCGCGAAGGCGCGGTCCGATCTCGGCCCAGGACGCCTTGTTCGACGGCATGTAGAGTATGTGCCAGCCCAGGGGCGCGATGCGCGCCGCGAGCCGGCGCAAATCCTCGAAGCTCGGCTCGCCGCCGAACAGGGGCGTCAGGCGCACGCCGCGGATACCCGCCGCGTGCCAGCTTTCGAGCTCGGCGTCGGTCATGTCCGGCCGCATGATGGCGATGCCGCGCGCCCGCTCGCCCAGCACGCCGAGGGCGTCGAGCGTGACCGATACGTCCTCGCCGTGCGCCACCACGTGCACGATCACGCAGCGCGCCCGGCCGAGCATGTCGAGCATGTCGCGCAGCTTCGCGACCGGCGCCTCGGGGGCTGTGTATTCGCGGTGCGGCTGCATCGCGAACCGGTCGTAGGGGCCGAGCACGTGGACGTGGGTGTCGCACGCGCCGGCCGGCAAGGCGAGGCGCGGTGCGCGCGGCGGCAGCGGCCCCGGGCAGGGGCGGGGGGTATGGTCTGTCATGGCCGAATTGGAGCCGGTCCGGCGTCGGAACGCAAGCCCGGCTGGCGCCGCGCCGCCGCGATGCCTAGATTGGGGCCATGGCAGACCCCTCCGACAAGCCGGGCGACAAGCCGCGCCACCCGCACCAGGCCTATCACAACCCGGCCTTCATCGAGAGCCGCGACGCCCGCGCGCTGCGCATCCTCGCCGAGTACCTGGAGCCCTCGAGCCGCTTTCGCCACTATTCGGTCGAGGACACGATCGTGTTCATGGGCTCCGCCCGGCTGATCTCGCGCGAGGCGGCGGAGTCCGCCCTGGCCGAGGCGCGGCTCGCCGGCGCCGACCTGGCCAGGGCCGAGCGCCGGCTCGAACTGTCCGAATATTACGAGGCGGCGCGCGAGCTGGCCCATCGCCTGACCGCCTGGTCGAAGGGGCTGGGCGAGGGGCACCGGCGCTTCGTCGTCTGCACCGGCGGCGGGCCGGGGATCATGGAGGCGGCGAACCGGGGCGCGTCCGAGGCGCGCGGGATCAATGTCGGGCTGTCGATCTCGCTGCCGCAGGAGGAGTACCTGAACTCGTTCGTCTCGCGCGAGCTGGGCTTCAACTTCCACTACTTCTTCATGCGGAAGTTCTGGTTCGCCTATCTGGCGAAGGCGGTGATCTTCTTCCCCGGCGGGTTCGGCACGCTGGACGAGCTGTGCGAGCTCCTGACCCTCATGCAGACGCGCAAGATCCACAAGAACCTTCCGCTGGTGCTGTACGGCTCGGCCTACTGGGACCGGATCATGGATTTCGACGCGATGGTCGAGGCCGGCACCATCGACGCGGCGGACCTCAAGCTCTTCCGCCGCTGCGATACGGTGGACGACGCGTTCGCGTACCTGACCGAGGAGCTGACGCGCCATGCCTTGACCCAGCCGGGCGCGATCCTGTAGCGCGACGGGCGGCGGACCATTATCTTCTGCCGGGCATTGACGGAGGAGCGAGCGTGGAGGCGATCGAGCTATTGGGCGGGCGCCAGTCGATGGGCGCCGATTTCATGGCTGAACCCGGGCCGAGCGACGAGGACCTGGACAAGATCCTGACCGTGGGGCTGCGCGTGCCCGACCACGGAAGGATGTTTCCGTGGCGCGTGCAGGTGCTGAGGAAGGACGCGCAGCAGCGCCTCGCCGCGCTCTACGTCGCGCGGTACAAGGCGCTGCACCCCGACGCCCGCCAGGGCGAGCTGGACAAGGAGACGCGCCGGCCGCAGCGCGCACCGCTGCTGCTCGTCGTCTCCAACCGGCTGGTCGCGGGCCACAAGATCCCGGTCCTCGAGCAGACGCTGTCCGGCGGCGCGCTCTGCATGAACATCCTGAACGCCGCGCACGCGCTCGGCTACGTCGCCAACTGGGTGACCGGCTGGCCGGCCTACGACCCGGAGGTTCGTGCCGCGCTCGGCGTGCCCGAGGGCTCGCAGATCATCGGTTTCATCCATATTGGCAGCCCCGGCGGTGCGCCGCGCGAGCGCCCGCGCCCCGACATGTCCCAGGTCGTCGAGGAGTGGCGCGGCTAGGCTGCCGTTCGCGCTACAGATCTTCGCAGCCGGCGCGGCGGACGAAGTATTCCCAGCTCCGCTCCATCGAGAGCGGCGAGACCACCATATCGGCGCAGTGGCCGACCTCGCCCGGCGTCAGGAACTCGATCTGGCCGAGCGACGAGGCGGCGAGCTGAAGCGCGGCGTTGACCTGCGTGTAGATTGCGATCATCACCGCCGAGCGGATGTCCGGCGCCGACACCACGCAGCCGTGGCCCCGCATCAGCGTCACGGTGTGTGCGGCGTGGGTGGTGGCGAGGTCGCGCCCGTGCTCCATGTTCTGCACCAGAAGGTTGGTGTCGCCGAACTTCTTGCGGATGTCCCAGACCGGAATCTCGGCGCCCATTCCCCCCGAGGTATGCAGTAGCGGCCTGAGCTTCGCCCCAGTTACCGTGAATGGAATGACGGCATAGCTGTGGTTGTGGATGACCGCGCCGATCTCGGGCCGCGCCTCGTAGATCGCGCCGTGGATGTGGCGCTCGGCGTAGAGGCGCCGGCCGCGGTCGTTGAACGGGTTGCCCACCAGCGTGCACTCGACCAAGTCGTCGCGCTCGACGAGCTCGGGCGCGCGGGCGCGCGAGATGAAATAGCGCGACGGGTCGTCGGGATGGCGGATCGAGGCATGGCCGAACGCGTCGACCACCCCCTCGCGGGCGAGGATGCGGTTGGCGATGACGAGGTCGTGCAGCGCTTGATCGAGCTCGGGCATGGGTTTCCTCCCCTCGGTGATCGTTGCGGCCCGGCAGCGCCGGTTGGCAGGGCCATCGGATGGCGTTAAGCTTCCCCACGGGCCGCCGTCAAGAGCGGCCGAGAGATCAAGGGCTCGGCTTCACCGCGTAACCGTACGGGAGACGAAGGTGAGATGTCCGCACTAGCCAGTGGCTTCGTCCGGTATTCGCCGCTGCTGATCCTCGCCGCCCTGTGGGAGGCGGTGGCCCGCGCCGGGATGGTCTCGACCGACGTTCTGCCCTCCTTCTCCAGCGTGATGGTCGCGGGCGTGCACCTGTTCGACGGCACGGAGGTATTCACCAACGCGGCGGCTTCGCTCTACCGCGGGGCGGTGGGGCTCGTTCTCGCCATCGTCGTCGGCGGGGCGATCGGGGTCTGTATGGCCTGGTGGAAGCTGGTCAATGCGATCGCGGGCCCTCTGGTCGAGATGTTCTACCCGCTGCCGAAGTCGGCGCTGATCCCCGTGACGGCCTTGTGGCTCGGCTTCGGCGACGCGTCCAAGATACTGCTGATCTTTCTCGGTTGCATGCTGCCGGTCACGCTCGGGGCGTTCAACGGCGCGCGCGGGCGAGCTCGACGTCGCGCCGCTCGCGTACTCGTCGCTCTCGATCGCCATCGAAAATGCCGGCATGGACGATCTGCGCGTCATCGCTGACGACGTGCAGGACGGCGTTCCTGGCTACGAGACCGGCGAGTTCTTCGTAATGAAGGACGGCCCGATCAAAAAGGTCGAGGACCTGAAGGGAAAGGTGCTGGCCTCGGTGGGGCCGGGCACGGCGGTCGACATCGCGATCCGCGCCATGCTGAAGAAGAGCGGCCTGATCGACAAGCGCGACTACCAGATCGTCACGGCAGGCTTTCCCGCGATGAACGCCATGCTGATGGACGGCAAGGCGTCACTCGTGCCCAGCATCAAGCCGTGGATGCTCGACGCCAAGTTCCAGACGGCGGCACGGCCGTTGTTCACCGACCGCCAGGCGCTCGACGGGCCCAGTCAGTTCATCGTCTACGTAGCGCACGAGTCCTGGCTCAAGGCGCATCGTGCAGCGGTGGTGGATTGCCTCGAGGATCTGATCCGCGCGGCCGGCTGGTGGCGCGATCCGAAGAACCACGAGCAGGCGACGGGCATCCTCGCCGGTATGATTCACGCGCCCAAGAAGGCGCTCGAATACAAGTTCACCAAGGACGACCTCTATCAGGACCCGAACCTGATCCCCAACACCACGGCACTGCAGCACACGATCGACCTGCAGCATTCGCTCGGGCTCCTGCCGCACAAGCTCGACATGTCGAAGTACGTCGACCTGAGCTACGTGAAGGAAGCCGGCGCCCGCGTGAACGGGATGTGATTAGCGCTTCAGCATGTGCTCGTAGGCGGCGCCCATCACCTCGGTGATGGGCGCACCGCGCTCGATGGCCTCGGCCATGGCGGCTTCGCGCGCGGCGATGTCCTCGGCGGCCGCGATCACGCGTTCGGCGGCAGCGGCGGCGAAGAGCGCGACGCCCGACAAATCCGCGATGGCGTAGTCGCCCGGCCGAACAGTCACGTCGCCGACCATCACCGGCCCGTCGGTCTCGGCCTCGACGATGCGGTTGCGGGCGGTGCGCGCCGTCGCCGACCGGGCATAGACCGGGAAGTCGACCGTGCGCGCCTCGTCGATGTCGCGCGCCGGCCCGTCGACGATCACGCCGGCAAGACCCTTGTGCCTCGCGCCGCGCGACAGGATGCCGCCCCACGCCGCGGCGTCGATGCCGGAGCGCTGCTCGATGACGACGATTTCGCCCGCCGCGGCCGCTTCGATGGCGGTGGTGCCCAAGTGCCGCGGCGGGCCGGCGGTGGGCGGCGCCGCCTCCTTCGCCACCAGCTTTACCGTGTGCACGCGCCCGGCGATGCGGCGCGCGACCGAGAGCGCCGCGATGCCGGTGACTGCGCCCGGCAGGCCGAGCCGGTCGAGCGCGTCCGACACCGCGCAGCAATCGAGCCGCGCGAGCCGCTGCACCAGGTCGTCGGTCACTCCGCCGCCTTGGCCCTGGCCTTCACGTCGAGCTTGAACAGCTTGATCGCGTTGCCGGAGAGCACCGTCTCCTTGTCGGCGTCCGAGAGCCACTCGATCGAGTTGATGAGCGGCGCCACGTCGTCCATGTGGTGGCCGTCGTGCGGATGGACGACCGAGCCGGTGCCCGGGCATTCCGCACCGAAGAGGCAGCGGTCGGCGCCGACCATCTTGATCAGCAGCTCATTCGCTTCCTTGGTGTAGAGCACCGTGTCGAAATAGAGCTTCTTGAGGCGCGACGAGAACAGCTTCGCCTCGTCGAGCTTGCCGCCGCGGCCCGCGTGCATGATCGAGGCCGCCTCGAACCGTCCGATCTGGTAGGGCACCGCCCCGCCGCCGTGGCTCACGATGATCTTGAGGTTGGGGAAGTCCTCGAACACCTGCGAATTGACGAGGCCGTACACCGCCGTCGTCTCCTCGTTGATGAAGTGGAGCGTGTAGGGCGCGCGTTCGGCCCGCGACCCGGTGCCATGGATGTGCGCCGGCACGTCGAGCTCGCAGAGCTTCTCGTAGAGCGGATACCAGTAGCGGTCGCCCATCGCCGGCGGCTGGGTGCCGGAGTTCTCGTAGGGGTCTGGGTTCAGCAGGCAGCCCTTGAAGTCCAGCTCCTTGACGCAACGATCGAGCTCGCGGATCGCCATGTCCAAGGGTTCGCCCGCCGGCTGGGGCAAGCCGGCGATGCCGAAGAACCGGTCGGGATAGAGCTGCGTCTCGCGGTGAATGACGTTGTTCACCTCTTCGTGCAGCCACTGCACGATCCGGGCCGGCTTCTCCGAATGCATCATCTGGAACGGCCGCGGGCTGATCGCCTGCAGGTCGGTGCCCAGCTTGTTCAGATAGTCCATGTGGCTCAGCGGGCCGAACGGCTTCTTCTCCACCGCCTCACGGATCTGGTCGTCAGAAACGACGACGCGGCCACGCCCGTGCGAGCCGCGCGCGGCGAGCAGCGTCGCCTTGTAGGCCCACAGCTCGGCGGGCGCACTGACGTGGCCGTGGCAGTCGATGATCATGGTTTCCTCCGCTTTATGGCTTGGAGCGCGTCACGCCGCCTTGGCAAATTGCGCCTGCACGTCCTTTTCGAAGGCGAGCAGCTTCTGGACGCTGGGGCGCTGCTGCATGCGTTCGAAATGCGCCATCACGTTCTTGAACGGCGAGAAATCGAGGCCGAACTGGGTGCCGCGCCGGACGCACCAGAAGAAATGCGCGTCGGGCGCGGTGAAGTGGTCGAAGAACCACTCGCGCCCGGCGAGCATGTCGTCGGCGACCTTGTAGTTCTCCGCAAGCTGCCGGGCGGCGATGGCCTTCACGCTCTCCGCCGCGTTGTCGGCGACGTTCGCCGGGTTGTTGATCCGGGCGAGGAAGGGATGGATGCCCGACGAGCACCACGACATCAGCGAGATCGCCTTGAGCTCGTCCCACGGATCGGACGGGATGAGCTTCGCCGCCGGGAAGTTGCGGTGCACCCAAAGGTGGATCGCGGCGTTCTCGGTCAAATGCTTGCCGTCGATTTCAAGCACCGGCACCTTGTGCTTGGGGTTGATCTTCAGATACTCCGGCGAAAAGTGCTGGCGCTTGCCCATGTTGACCGGGCGCGCCTCGAACTCGGCCTTCGCCTCGGTCAGGGTGACGTAGGGCGCAAGGGCGCAGGTGTTGGGGGCATAGTAGAGGACGATCTTCATCGTGCGTCTCCGGGGTTGGCGCCGCGCGGCGCTTCTGGCCGCCGAGCATATGGCGGCGCCGCGGGCGAGGGAAGGGGCTCGCCCGCCGGCGCGCGTTCCTCCTGGGCCGCGATCTTGCTATCATCGCGGTCTGCGGGAGGGACGCCATGAGCATGAACATCGCCGAGAAGATCCTGGCGCGCGCGGCAGGAACCGACCGCGTCGTGCCGGGCGAGATCGCCATCGTCGAGGTCGGCACGGCGGTGCTGATGGACATGAACTTCATGCCGGCGAGTTGGCGCGAGATATTGAAGGTGCACGACCCCAAGCGCGTGGTCGTCGTGCTCGACCACATGGTGCCGGCGAACGAGCCGCAATCCGCGGGCGCGCACGCAAGGGCGCGTGCGTTCTGCGCGAAGTTCGGCATCGAGCGCTTCCACGACGTAGGGCGCGACCAGGGCATCAGCCACGTCGTCGTCGCCGACAACGCCTATGCGCTACCGGGCACGGTCATGGTGAACCCGGACTCGCACACCTGCGGCGGCGGCGCGTTCAACTGTGCCGCGCGCGGGGTCGGGCTGCCGGAGACCACATTTGCCGTAACGACGGGGAAGAGCTGGTTCCGCGTAGGCGAGACCATCCGCTACGAATTCCAGGGCAGGCTCCGGCCCGGCGTCTCCGCCAAGGATGTGTTCCTGCACATTGCCGGCACGTACGGCGTGCACGTCAACCAGAACGTCGAGTTCGGCGGACCGGGCATGGCGAGCCTCAGCCTCAACGCGCGGCGCACAATCGCCATCATGGGGGCGGAGCTCTCCGCCGAGTTCGTGATCTTCGAGCCGGACGACACGCTGATCGACTACGTGAAGGCGCGCGCGACGGCGCCGTTCGAGCCGACCTGGCCCGATGCCGACGCCGCCTATGCCGAGCGGCGCACGCTCGACCTCGGCGCGATCGAGCCGCTGGTCGCGCTCCCCGACGCGATGCTCGACAACACGGTGCCGGTCGGCGAGGCGGCGGGCGAAAAGATCGACCAGGCCTTCATCGGCTCGTGCGCGAACGGCACGCTCGACGATTTCGCGGTGGCGGCCAAGGTGCTGGCCGGCCAGCGCGTCGCGCCCGGCGTCCGGCTGATCGTGACGCCCGGATCGCAAGCGATCTATCGCGAGGCGCTGGCGGCGGGCTACGTCGCGACCATCGTGGAGGCGGGCGCGGTGGTGACACCGGCGACCTGCGGCGCCTGCGTCGGCGGGCACATGGGGGTGCTCGGGCCGGGCGAGACCTGCATCACCGCTTCGACGCGCAACTTCAAGGGGCGGATGGGAGATCCTTCGGCGCGCATCTACATGGCCTCGCCGGCCACGGTGGCGGCCTCGGCCATCGCCGGGCGGATCGCCTCGGCCGCCGAGTTCTTCGCCGGAGAGATCGCATGATTTCGGCGAAGCTCTGGAAGTTCGGCGACGATATCAACACCGACCTCCTGCTGCCGGGCAGCGTGATGGTGAAGCCCGAGGCCGAGCAGGCGCGCGCCGTGTTCGCCGCCAACCGCCCGGGCTGGGTCGACGAGATGAAGCCGGGCGACGCGATTGTCGCCGGACGAAATTTCGGGATGGGCTCCAACCGGCCGGCCTCGCGCTCGCTCCGCAACCTTGGAGTCTCGTTCCTGCTGGCGGAATCGATTAACGGGCTGTTCTTCCGCAATTGCGTGAATTACGGGCTCCTCGCATTCGAATGCCCTGGCTGCTTCGCCGCCTTCGAGGAGGGTGACACGGCCCAGCTCGACCTCGACGCGTGGACCGTGACGAACCCGCGCACCGGCGCGGAGCTGGTGCCGGGGAAGTTTCCCGAGCGGCTGCTCGCCTTGATGCGGGGGGGCGGCATCTATCCACTGATGGAGCGTGAGGGGCTGGTTGCGCCGCGGTGCTGAGCGGCGGTGCGCTTGTCAGCACCTTGTCGCAAGTTCAAGATCGACCCATCTCGATATTATCGATCACGCAGGGGGACCGCCGGATGATCCGCACAGCCACCTGGTTTCCGGCCGCGCTGCTCGCGCTCGTGGCCGTTCTCGCGACGTCCGCGCCGGGCGGCGCGGCGGACCTGCAAGGTCGGTCCGATAAGAAGGTGCTGCACAACGCTTCGGTGCAGGAAATTATCGAGCAGCTTTCGGGCGGAGAGAAACGTCCGCGCTATCGCGGCCTCACCATCGGGCCGGCCGCCACGCAGGCGAGCCGAGAGCCCGAATCGGGGTGCTATACGGTCGGGACGGCCGCGAAGACGCGGGGGCTGACCGTGATGGCGGCACCGGCGAAACCCCATTCCGGCGCGCAGGGCGAAATGGTTGCGTCGGCCGCTCCGAACGCGACGGGCAGCGGCACCGACTGCCATCCCGGCTTTATTTCACTGATACATTTCGCATATGACTCGTCGCGACTGCAGCCGGCGGCGCGTCACGAGCTCGACAAGATCGCGGCGGCACTGCGGTCGCCCGCACTCGATGGCGACCGGTTCGTCATCGCCGGTCATACCGACGGAGCCGGCAGCGATGCCTACAACCTGACCTTGTCCGCCCGACGGGCGGCCGCCGTGGTCCGTTATCTCTCGGATCGCGGGGTGGGCGCGGGGCGCATGATTCCCGAGGGGCGCGGCGAGCGCGAGCTGCTCGACAAGAAGGACCCGCTGAGCGCGGTCAACCGCCGTGTCGAGATCATAAACGCGAGCCGGTGAGGGCGCCGGGCATCCCGCCATGCCGGGGCAAGCGCCATGAACGGTGACGCACGGCCGAGAACGGTCGCGGTGCTTGCTTCCGAGCTCGCCGGATCGTCCGGGGCGGGTGCCGCCCCAGGCTTCGACGTCTGGCAGAGCTTCCGCGACGGCGCCTTCAATGAGATCGTTGCGGCCCATATCGGCCGTATCGCCCGGTCCGGCGGAACCGAGTTCGTCATCGAGTTTTCGGACGCGGATTCGGCTCTGTCCTGCGCGCTTGCGCTGCAGCGCGAGGCCGGTGCGCACGGACCGATGAGGTTCCGCACCGGCATTGCGTGGGGGGAGGTCAGCGGCATAGGCGAGAGGATGGGCGGAGCCGGGGTCGAGGCCGCCGTCAAGCTGCGAGGGCTGGCAGAACCCGGCGGGGTCTGCGTTTCGGGCGCAGTGCGCGATCGCGCGAGGGCCAAGACCGCGACGGGGCTCGTCGACAGCGGTTTTGAAAAATTTCCCGGAAGCGCGGCACCCGTCAAAATCTGGCGCCTGCGCGCCGCCGGCGGCGAAGCGGAGACCCGGCTTGCCGGCCCGGCCGCTCCGCCTGCGCGCGCCGACAAGCGGGCCGAGAAGCGTCCGATGGCAGGGTGGCTCGCGGCGGGCGGGCTCGCGATACTGATCGTGGGCGGAGGGCTCGTCTTGTGGCGCCCTTGGGCCACGCATACGCCCCAGAGCGTGCCCGCCCCGCCGGTCGCCGCCGCAGCTCCGTCCACCGATGTGGCGACCGCTCCCCCGGAGCCGGCCACGCCTGCTGCTGCGCCCGAACCGGCGCCAGCCGAATCCGCACCCGTCGCGAACGCTTCCCCGGAGCCGGCCAAGCCAGCTGCCGCGCCCGAGCCGGCGCCAGCCCGAATCCGGCACCCGTCGCGAACGCTTCCCCGGAGCCGGTCAAGCCAGCTGCTGCGCCCGAGCCGGCGCCGCTCGAACCGGCACCGGTGGCAACCGCTTCCCCGGAGCCGGCGAAGCCCGCCGCCGCGCCGGAGCCGGCGCCAGCCGAACCGGCGCCCGTCGCGAACGCTTCCCCGGAGCCAGCGAAGCCCGCCGCCGCGCCGGAGCCGGCGCCCGCCGAACCGGCGCCCGTCGCGAACGCTTCCCCGGAGCCGGTCAAGCCAGCCGCTGCGCCCGGGCCGGCGCCGCCCGAACCGGCACCGGTGGCGACCGCTTCCCCGGAGCCGGCCAAGCCAGCCGCCGCGCCCGAACCCGCGCCAGCCGAACCGGCGCCCGAACCGAAAACCGCGGCGATCGCCCCGAGCGTCTCGGCTTCGGAAGCGCTTCGAGCCCGTCTCGCCGAAACGCTCAAGGGCTATTCCTGCGCGCGGCTCGAACAGGCGGAGGGAGCTGACGGCACACGCGTCTCGGGCTTCGTCTCGACGGACGGCGACCTGCGACGGCTGCGCGATCAGGCGGCCGGTGAATTCGCGCCCTTGAAGACGCGGGTCGATGCCTCGGTGCGACCCTGGCCCTATTGCGAGGCGATCGTGCACCTCGACGCGCATGCGTCGCGCGCATCAGGCGTCGCTCCGGACTCGGGGATCGCCACCAACCATCCGGACCGACGTTATCGCGACGGCGACAGCTTCACCACGACGATCACCGTGCCCGGCTCGGGCCGGCGTTATTTGTTCGTCGCCTATCTGACCAGCACCGGCGAGGCCGTGCGGCTCTACCCGACGGGCGATGCGAAGGGACTTGTCTCGGGCGGCGACAAGGTGGTGCTGGGCGGGGACGGCACGTTCCGCGTCAGCGCACCGTTCGGGCGGGACATGCTGATCGCCCTCGCTGGCGACGCGCCGTTCGCGACGCGCCTCGGCACGCAATGGAAGTCGGCGCGCGCGTTCCTCGACGACCTGTCCTACGTCTTCTACGACGCGCCGGACGCGCATTTCGACGGGCGCTACGTTTTCATCGACACGAGCCGCTGAGGCTGCCGGACCGATCGCCCGGCCTGTCCGCCGGTCAGACGACGTCCGCGAGTTCCATCGACTTCACGTTCAGCTCTTCGCCCTGAATCCGGTCGACCGCGCGCGACCCGCATGGACACGGCGCAAACAGCGTCTCGGTCACGAACTCGTTGCCGCAGGCGCGGCAGCGCGCGCGCCCTTCGATCACGCGAAGGTCAAGGGTGGCACCCTCGATCGCCGTGCCCGTGGCGGCCGCTTCGAAACAGAACGCGATCGCGTCAGGCAGCACGCCCGACAACGCGCCGACCTCGAGCGTCACGCGGCGTACCGGCCGGCCGGCGGCGGCTTCGCCGACGATGGCGACGATGTTGCGGGCGATGGCGAGCTCGTGCACGGGCGCCTCAGAAGATGCGGGGCCGCCGGTCGCCGACCGGCACGTCGATACCACCGTCGCGCATCGCGGTCAGCTCGGCCTGTGCCTCGCCCAGCTCTTCGAGCAGGCGCAACGTTTCGGCCGCCTCCGCTTCGTCGATGCGGCTCATTGCGAAGCCGACATGGATCAGCACCCAGTCGCCGAGGCAGGCCGCCGGCGGATGGCACGCGTCGACAATGCAGGCGATGTTGACGGAGCGCCGTACGCCGTTGACCTCGACGGTGGCGAGGCGGCGCCCGGCATCGTCGATGCGCACGATGCGACCCGGGATGCCGACGCACATCAGCGCAGCTCCGCGAGAAGTCGTGCCGCTGCGATGGCGGCTTGGCCGAGCGCCAGCCCGCCGTCGTTCGCCGGCACGCGGGCGTGGCTCAGAACGGTGAAGCCCGCCCGTTCCAGGCGTTGCGCGGTCGCGTCGAACAGGAACGCGTTCTGGAAGCATCCGCCGGTGAGGGCGACGGTGTCGAACCGCCGGTCCGCGCCGGCGAGCTTCATCGCCATCGCGGCCAGCACGTCGGCGAGGCCGCGATGGAACCGCGCGGCGACGACCGGGGCCGACGTGTCCAGGATCAAGTCGCCGAGAAGCGCGCGCCACATCGCCAGCGGCTCCACATAGGGCAGGCCATCGGCGCGAAGGTTCGGGATGGTGAACGGGTAGGCGAGATCGTCCTCGGGCGCGGCCGCCGCCAAGGCTTCGAGCCGGGAAGCGGCCTCGCCCTCGTAGCCCTGGCGGTCACGGCAAATGCCGACGGCTGCGGCGACGGCGTCGAACAGGCGTCCGCACGACGAAGCGAGCGGGGCGTTCATACCGCCGCGGATCATCGCGTCGAGGGTGGCGCGCGGCTTACCTGCCAGGAAGCGGTAGCAATCGAGCGCGGCGAAGTTCATCGCGAATTCGGTCCAGCCCATCTCCGCCATAAGGTGGGCGTAAAGATTGCGCCACGGCTCGCGCACCGCCTGCGCGCCGCCGGGCAGGGGGACGGGCTTGAACGTGCCGAGCCGGGTCGCGTTCCGGTAATCGGCGAGCAGGAATTCGCCGCCCCAGAGGGTGCCGTCCTCGCCCCAGCCCGTGCCGTCGAGCGCGATGCCGAGGACCGGCGGCGCGGCGAGAGGCCGGCCGTTTTCCGCCAGGCACGCGGCGACATGGGCGTGGTGGTGCTGCACCTCGACGAGGGGCAGGGATCGCCGGTCCGCGCGGGTGCGCGCCAGCTTGGACGACAGATATTCGGGGTGCGTATCGCAGCAGAGTGCGCGCGGCACATGGTCGAACAGCCGTGCATAATGGTCGAGGGTGTGGACGAAATCGTCGTAGGTCGGCGCGTTCTCGAGATCGCCGATATGTTGCGACAGGATCGCGCGACCGTCCTTTACCAGGCAGAAGGTGGACTTCAGCTCGCCGCCCATCGCGAGAAAATCGGGTACGCCCGCAAATCCCTCCGGCAGCTGCGATCGGCGCCGGGGCGAAACCGCGGGCGCGGCGCAGCGCGCGCGTCCGGCCGCCCACGACACGCACCACGGAATCGTCGACGCGCGTCGCGATGCGCCGGTCGTGCACCAGCGCGTACGCGGCGACGTCGGCAAGGCGTGCGAGGTCCGCGTCGTCGATGATCTGCGGGTCGTCCGAAACGTTGCCGCTGGTCATCACCACCGGCCGGTCGACGCGGTGCAGCGCCAGCACGTGCAGCGGCGTCGTCGGCAGCATGATGCCGACGGTCCCGAGGCCGGGTGCCACCGCCTCGGGCAGGCGCTCCGTCCCGTTCGCCCGCATCAGCACGATGGGCGCGGCCGGGCTCTGCAGCGCGGCGAGCTCGGCCGCGCCGAGGTCGCAGTAGCGGCGCAGGACGGCGGGGTCGCGCACCATCAGGGCGAAAGGCTTGGTGGGGCGCCGTTTGGCGGCGCGTAGCCGCGCCAGCGCGTCCGGGTTGGTGGCGTCGCAGGCAAGCTGATAGCCGCCCAGCCCCTTGATCGCGACGATCTCGCCCTTGAGAAGCAAGGTCGCGACGGCATCGACGTCGTCCACCATCGAGAAGCGGTCGAACGCAACGGCCCGCCCGTCGAGCCGGACAAGGCGCGGGCGGGGCCCGCAGGCGTGGCAGGCCGTCGCCTCGGCGTGGAATCGCCGGTCTTCCGGGTCGTCGTATTCCGCGCGGCAGTCGCCACAGAGCGGGAAGGGCGCCATCGCCGTCCGTTCGCGGTCGTAGGGGATGGCGTCGACGATGCTGAGGCGTGGGCCGCAATGGGTGCAGGTGGCGAAGGCATACCGGAAGCGGCGCTCGAACGGGTCGAGAATCTCGCGGGCGCATTCGGCGCAGATCGCCGCGTCGGGCGCGATCCCGGTGCGCGCCGCGCCGCCGCGGCTCGGCGCGATCCGGAAGCCGGCACCCGCGTCGGCGTCGATCGGTCGGCGGTCGATCTGTGCAATGCGGGCCAGTGGCGGGCTCTCCCGCTCCAACCGCGCCAGCAGCGTGTCGATAGCGTCGGCGCCGCCAGCGACTTCGATCACCACACCGTCGGCGTCGTTGCGCACCTCGCCCGAGAGGCCCAACTCGCGCGCCAGACGCCAGACCGCCGGGCGCATGCCGACGCCCTGGACCTGGCCGTGCAGACGGATCTCGATGACGGTCATGCCATGCTCATCGGGCGAGTGCGCCCGCGGCGCGCGCCTGGACGATCTCGGTGATCTCGGGGCAGGCGTCCTGGACTGCCTTCTTCATGCCGGCCTCGAGCGTCACGACGGAGGCGGGGCACGAGGTGCACGCGCCGGTGAAGCGCACCTCGACCCGGGGCGGCGCGACGGCGACCAGCTCGACGTCGCCCCGTCATGCGAGGGCGTTCGCCAGCAGATAGAAGCCGATCACCATCAGCGCGATCCCGGTGGCGTTGGCGACGGCGCGCCCGCCCGGAATCGCCTTCTCCGCGAGAACGAAAAGCGCGATCGCCGCTACCCAGAGGAGGTTCATCACCCCCACCGCGAACAACAGCCCCATCAGGAACCAGCAGCACCCGACGCAGAAAAACCCGTGTTCGAGTCCCACGCGGAGCGCGCCAACGGGCCCGTCGCGCCAATGGTTCAACAGGAAGGCGAGCGGAGACCGGCAGGTCCGGAGGCAGGTGTGCTTCCACGGCGTCCACTGATAGGCGCCTGCGACGAGGAACAAGGCGCCGCCCAGCACGCCGCTGGTGCTGGCCATCATGGGCGACAGCAGGGCGCGCGCGTGCAGCTCGGCCTGTATCGCCGCTGCGGCGAGGCCGAACGCGGTCCAGGCGGCGATATAGCCGAGCGCGAAGACGGCGGTGGGAACGAATGGGGCGCCCGACTCGCGCTTCCGCCGGTTGACCGTGGCGAACAGGACGATCATCGGCGTCGCGCTTGGCAGCATCATGCCGACCATCATCACTGCCCACATGACGAACAGGGCGACCAGATCGAGTGTCATCGGCATCGGCGGGCTCATCCCCGTCATGCCGCCGCCCATGCTGCCTGCCATCCGGACGAGGTAGAGCCAGGCGAGCGCGGTGAGGACGGCGATGGCGGAGACGACCGGCACCGCGTCGCGACGCGGCACCTCCGCGAATGCGGTCATGGCGTTACGGGCCCTGCCATTCGAACGGAGCGAAATGACCGTTGGTCCCGGCAGCCTCGATGTCCCAGTCGATGCCGAAGGCGTGGATGTGGCTGCGGCTTGCCCGGGCGAGGGCGAGGCGGCTCGACGCCGGATGGCCGAGATTGTCGAGATAGAGCGGCTCGTCCAGCCGCTTGCCGCCGGGCACCCCGTCGATCGCCTGGTCGAGCGCCTCGGGCACCAGCACGGAGAAGCTCATCCCGGCGCCCTCGAATCGGATGGGGCGGTACTCGACACCCTTGTGGTCGGAGGCGGCGAGGGCGAAGCGCGCGGGCGGGCCGCCCAGCTTGCCGCCGAGGATCGCGTCGAGCGCCTGGCGCTGGGCGACGTCGGCACGTTCGTCGGCGATCATGCCGACGGTCCAGCCGCCCTTGGCCATGGGCCCCGGGGTCCGCAGCACGACGGCGAAGTTGAGCCCGCCGAGCAGGACCGAGCCGTGGCGGCCGTCTTTCACGCGGAAGGCCATCGCCGCGATGCACTCGCCACGCGTCGGCATGGCCTGCGAGTGGCTTTCGGGACAGGGGCAGAGATAGTCGCAGTTGCAGGTCTCGAAGTAATCGCCCGCAAGCCGCCAGCTCGTGTCCGCCATCGCATCCTCCCGGTTCCCAAGGCGCGACTCGCCGTTGCCGCCGCGACGATACGCCCGCCGCCGAACGATGGCCAATGAAACGAGCCGTTGTCAGGCGCCGACGGGCCCGTTTCCGCGCCGTCCGGGTTGGCCTAAAGTGGACGGATGGAACTCGTACCACCATTCGTCAGTCTCGACGCACTGGTCCGCTGCATCCCGGACGGGGCGATGCTCGCCGTGCCGAAGGACGAGGCCGGCGTCGCCATGGCCGCGACCCGCGCGCTGATCCGCCGCGCAGCGAAAGGGCTTCACCTCCTTTGCGTGCCGACGTCAGGGTTGCAGGCCGACTTCCTCATCGGCGCCGGGTGCGTCGCGACCGTCGAATGCGGTGCGGTGACCCTCGACGAGTTCGGCCCGGCGCCGCGGTTCCGTGCTGCGGTGGAAGAGGGCCGGATACGCATTCTGGATTCGACCTGCCCGGCCGTCTATGCCGCGCTGCAGGCGGGCGAGAAGGGCAGCCCGTTCGCATCGCTCCGCGGGCTGATCGGCTCGGACGTGGCGCGCCACCGCGCCGATTGGCGGGTGATCGACAACCCGTTCGGGCCGGGCGGCGACCCGGTGGTGCTGCTGCCGGCGCTGCGCCCGGACGCGGCGCTGTTCCACGCGCGCCTCGCAGACCGTGCGGGCAACGTCTGGGCGGGCAACAAGCGCGAACTGGTCATCATGGCGCACGCGACAAAGGCGAGCTTCGCAACCGTCGAGGCGATTTTCGATGGCGACCTGGTGGCCGACGAGCGCTACGCCGCGGGCACCATTCCGGCCAGCTATATCGACGCGGTGGCGCACATCCCGAACGGCGCCTGGCCGCTCGCGTTCTTCGACCGCACCGCGCAGGACGCCGCGCATATCCGCGCCTACGCCGCAGCGGCGCGCACCGACGCCGGCTTCGGCGAGTACCTCGCCCGCCACGTGATGGGCGAGACGGTTCCCGCGTGAGCGAACCCTTCAGCCAGGAAGAGCTCCTGATCGCCACGCTGGTGCGGCTGATCGGGACGGCGCGGTCGGTCGCAACCGGCGTCGCCTCTCCGATCCCCGGCGCCGCCGCGCTGCTGGCCCAGGCCCTGTCGAACGGCGCGACGCGGGCGATGATCCTGGGCGGCACGAAATACGGCCCGTTCTCGGACGGCGGGCCCGAGCTGTTCGACCGTGCCGGCCAGGGCCGCATCGAAGTGTTCTTTCTCGGCGGCGGGCAGATCGACGGCGCTGCCAACATCAACCTGGTCGGTACCGGCCCCCATCCCGCCGCGACGACGCGCTTTCCCGGCAGCTTCGGCTCGGCGTATCTCTACTACGTGGTGCCGCGGGTCATCCTGTTCCGCGAGGAGCATACGCGGCGCGTGCTGGTCGAGAAGGTCGACTTCGTCAGCGCGCCGGGTTCGAGCCCCGAGGGCGTGTACCGCCCGGGCGGGCCCTATGCGCTCCTGACCGGCCGCTGCCTGTTCCGCTTCGACCGGGCGCGCCGACGGTTCCGGCTGGAAAGCCTGCACCCTGGCCACACGCTCGAAGAAGTGCGGGAACATACGGGGTTCGCCTTCGACGCGCTGGACCGCGTGCCCGAGACCGCGCCGCCCGACCCGGCTTGGCGCGCCATGCTGCATGGTGCGATCCGCGAGCAGATCGCCGAGGTCTACCCGGAGTTCGCCCGCACCCGCCTCGCCGCTGCCTGAGTCACAGTGATCAAAGGGGTTGAACCTTTCGGCTCAACCCCTTGATTTAACTGGCTCCGCGGGAGGGAACTCGAACCCCCGACCCGGCGGTTAACAGCCGCCTGCTCTACCAGCTGAGCTACCGCGGAATGGGCCGCTTATACCAGCCTGCGCATGGCCTCGCCAGCCTCCGCGCGCCAATGCTGTCGTCACCGCCGGATCAGACGAAGCGGTACCAGACGATGTAGCGAGAAGATGGCGGTCCCCAACTCGGGCACCACGATCGCGGTGCCCGCTATCGCGTGGTCACGCGACGAATCGATTTCAGACAGCGGTGCGGACCGAGCTGGCTCCGCGGGAGGGACTCGAACCCCCGACCCGGCGGTTAACAGCCGCCTGCTCTACCAGCTGAGCTACCGCGGAACAGCCGCTCGCCTAGGGCCGCAAGGACGCGGGGCTGGAGGCACGGGCCGGAATCGAACCGGCGTACACGGCTTTGCAGGCCGCTGCATAGCCACTCTGCCACCGCGCCCGCCCGCGCCGGCGCGTCGCGCCTTCGGCACAGCGCCGCTATATAGGCGGCGGGCAGGGGGCGGTCAAGCGACCGCTCCCCACCGCTCCCCGCGCGCGTTGTGTTCGCCCGGCTGGGTTAGTATAACCACGACGCGCTTCGCGTCGCGATTTCCGAGGGGGCCATGCCGGACTACGCCGTTGCCCGCCGCAACATGGTGGCGAGCCAGCTTCGCACCAACCGGGTGACCGATCCCTCGGTGATCGCCGCGATGGAGGAGATCCCGCGCGAGCGCTTCGTGCCGATCGACCTCGCCGGCGTCGCCTATGTCGACGAGGACCTGCCGCTCGGCCACGGCCGCTATCTGGTCGAGCCGATGATCCTCGCCCGCATGCTGCAGGAAGCGGAGCTCCTACCGACCGACGTGGTGCTCGATATCGGTTGCGGCACCGGCTATTCGACGGCGGTGGCGGCGCGCCTCGCCGATACCGTTTTCGGGCTCGAAGCCGACGCATCGCTTGCCCGGCGTGCCACAGATACGCTGGCCCAGCTCGAGATCGACAATGCCGTGGTGGTCGAGGGGCGGTTGGCCGGCGGATACCCTGCTCACGCACCCTACGACGTCATCCTGCTCGAAGGCTCCGTGCCCGAGATTCCCGCCGCCATCGCCGGTCAGCTTGCCGAGGGCGGGCGGCTGGTTGCAGTCGTGTCGGGGACTGGGCGCACCGGCCGCGCGGTCCTGGCCGCGCGCCGCGCCGGGGTCGTGTCGCAGCGCGACCTGTTCGACGCGGCGACGCCGCCGCTGACCGGATTCGGCGCCCGCACCGGTTTTCGCTTTTGACCCGGGCGGATTGGATTAGGATGCCGCGGCCGGTCGACGGAACGGGGAGCGATGGGCCGTGTTGTCGCCAAGAACGGGAACGGGAAGGCTGGCCGGCATGATGGGGGGGTATAGCGTTGGGACCCGGACGCGGCGCGGTGCGCTCGCGGCTGCGGCGTTCGCGCTGGTAACTGCGACGGCGGGCGCCGCGCCGGCGGCAACGCTCCAGGATGCGCTGGTCCAGGCCTACAACACGAGCCCCCGCCTTGCCGCCATCCGCGCGCGACTCAGAGCCACCGACGAAAGCGTGGCGACGGCCATGTCGGGCTGGCGCCCGACGCTGACGCTTTCCGGCAATATCGGCGAGAACTACACCAATTCGGGTTCGGGCGGGCGCACCAGCTTCGGCGCGACCGGCGAACGGACCACCGAGCCGCGCAGCGCCAGCCTGTCGCTCAACGAAAGCATCTACCGCGGCGGGCGCACCGAGGCGGCGGTGAACCAGGCCGACTTCAACGTCAAGTCCGACCAGGCGCTGCTGCTCGACACCGAACAGCAAGTGTTGCTGGCCGCGGCCACCGCCTACATGGACGTGGTGCGCGACGAGGCGGTGGTCGATCTCAACGGCAGTAACGTCAAGGTTCTCCAGCGCCAGCTCGACGCAACGCGCGACCGCTTCCAGGTGGGCGAGGTGACGCGCACCGACGTGTCCCAGGCCGAGGCGAGCCTGGCCGGCGCGCATGCCGATCTGACCGCGGCCGAGGGCACGCTCGCCAACTCGCGCACGAACTATCTCGCGGTCGTCGGCACCATGCCCGGCACCTTGCGGCCGACGCAGCCGTTGGCGAGCCTGCCAGCCAACCTGAAGGAGGCGACGGCGCTGGCCGGGGACAAGGCGTTCCCGGTGCTCGAGGCGTCCTACACCGAGCAGGCGGCGCGCGAAAACGTCGACCTGATCTTTGGCGAGCTGCTGCCGCTGGTTACGGTCGGCGGCAGTCTCAGCGATTCGCGCGACAACGGCATCCAGGGCGCATTCTCCAAGTCGGCGGCGCTCACCCTCAACGTCACCGTGCCGCTCTACGAATCGGGCAGCGTCTACGCCCGGGTGCGCCAGGCGAAGGAGGTGGCGTCGCAGCGCCGCGGCGAGCTGGACCTGGCGGTGCGGACCGCCATTCAGACCGCGACCACCGCGTGGAACCAGCTCCAGACCGCGCGGGCCCAACTCAGCTCGTTCACCGCGCAGGTCAACTCGGCACAAATCGCCCTCAACGGCATTCAGCAAGAGGCCCAGGTCGGCCAGCGCACCGTTCTCGACGTGCTCACCACGCAACAGACTCTGCTGACCGCCCAGGTGAACCTTGTGCGGGCGCGCCACGACCTGGTGATTGCCAGCTACAGCGTGCGCTCGGCCGTCGGCGCGCTCACCGCGCGGGACCTCAAGCTGCCGGTCAACTATTACGACTACGTCCAGCATTACAAGGACACGCGCTATCGCTGGTTCGGCACCGGCATCAGCACCGAGGACCGCCGCACCACGGGCAAATAGCGCCGCCCGTTCAGATTTTGTAAACCGTACCCGTCCACCTTGGCGGAAACGGGGTTCACGACATGGCCGATCCCAAACCGCAGCCGCAGCAGGAGCCGTCGATGGAGGAGATTCTGGCCTCCATCCGGCGGATCATCTCGGAGGACGACACCGACGCGCCGCACCCGGCCGCGGCCGCTCCGCCCGCGCCGGAGCCGACGCCCGAGCCGACGCCGGCGCCGGTGCGGCCAGCTCCCAAGCCTGCGGCGGCTGCCCTGCCGCCCGCGCCCGCGGCCAAGCCGGAGGCCGAGCCCGACGACGTGCTCGAGCTGACCGACCAGGTGGGGGAAGGCGGCAAGGTCGTGCCGCTCGCCGCGCTCGATGCCGCGCCTGCTGCGACCGAGGTGGAGCTTCGCGACATGGCCGACGACCCGGCGCCCGCCGTGCCGGAACCAGAACCCAAGCCCGAATTCGAGCCGGCGCCGGTGCCGGCGGCGGCCGCGCCGCGGACGGTGGCCGCGGAAGGCGATCTCGTTTCGCAGGCGACGGCCCAGGCGGCGACCGCCAGCCTCGCCGCTCTCGCCCAGGCGGTCGACCGCCAGGCGTCCGGCGCGCCGATCGGCGTCGGCGGGCGCACGCTCGAGGACCTGGTGAAGGAGATCATGCGGCCGATGATTCGCGACTGGCTCGACGCCCACCTGCCGGGGCTGGTCGAGCGGCTGGTCCGGCGCGAAATCGAGCGCATCGCGCACGCGGCGCAGGACTAGCGCGCCCCGCCTGACGCCGCGTAGAAGGCCGGATGACAAGTCCGGCCGGAACGCGTTAAACACCCGCCATGCTGGACAAGACCTACAACCCGGCCGAGGCCGAGGCCCGCCAGTACGCCCGCTGGGAAGAGGCGGGCGCATTCGCCTGCGGCCACACCAGGGGCGGACCCGAGCCCGGCCAGCGCGCCTTCACCATCGTGATTCCGCCGCCCAACGTGACGGGCAGCCTGCACATGGGGCACGCGCTCAACAACACGTTGCAGGACATATTGGCTCGGTACGAGCGGATGCGCGGGCGCGACGTCCTGTGGCAGCCCGGCACCGACCATGCCGGCATCGCGACGCAGATGGTCGTCGAGCGCCAGTTGGCCGCCGAAGGCAAGACACGCCAGGAGATGGGGCGCGAGGCGTTCATCGAGCGCATCTGGAAATGGAAGGCGGAATCGGGCGGCACCATCGTGGGCCAGCTCCGCCGCCTCGGCGCGTCGTGCGACTGGGCGCGCGAGCGCTTCACGATGGACGAAGGCCTGTCGGCGGCCGTGCGGCGCGTGTTCGTCACGCTCTACCGCGAGGGGCTGATCTACAAGGACAAGCGGCTGGTCAACTGGGACCCGAAGCTGCACACCGCGATCTCCGATCTCGAGGTCGAGAACCGCGAAACGACGGGCAAGCTCTGGTACTTCCGCTATCCGCTGGAGGGCGGCGAGGGCCACATCACCGTCGCCACGACGCGGCCCGAGACGATGCTCGGCGACACGGCGGTCGCGGTGCATCCCGAGGACGCGCGCTACGCTCATCTGGTGGGCAGGCACGTCATTCTGCCGCTCGTCGGAAGGCGCATCCCGATCGTCGCCGACGAGTACGCCGACCCGGAGAAGGGCGCCGGGGCGGTGAAGATCACCCCGGCGCACGACTTCAACGACTTCGAGGTCGGGCGGCGTCATGGGCTCGATATGATCTCGGTGCTCGACGCAGATGCGCAGGTGTGCGACCCGGCGCCCGAGCGGTTCTGCGGTCTCGACCGGTTCGAGGCGCGCGACCGCGTGGTCGCCGAGATGGATTCGCTCGGCCTCCTCGAGAAGATCGAGGACAACGCCATGACCGTGCCGTACGGCGACCGGTCGGGCGTGGTCATCGAGCCGCGTCTCACCGACCAGTGGTATGTGAATGCGGCCGAACTGGCGAAGCCCGCGGTCCAGGCCGTCGAGCGCGGCGCGACCGTGTTCGTGCCGCGCCACTGGGAGAACACGTTCTTCGAGTGGATGAAGAACATCCAGCCCTGGTGCATCTCGCGCCAGCTCTGGTGGGGCCACCAAATTCCGGCGTGGTACGGGCCTGACGGGCGCATCTTCGTTGCCGAGACCGAGGACACGGCGCGCACCGAGGCCGCGGCGCACTACGGCAAGGCGACGGAGATCGAGCGCGACCCCGACGTGCTCGACACCTGGTTCTCATCGGCGCTGTGGCCGTTCTCGACGCTCGGCTGGCCCGATGAGACGCCCGAGCTCGCCCACCACTACCCGACCGACGTGCTGGTGACGGGCTTCGACATCATCTTCTTCTGGGTCGCGCGCATGATGATGATGGGGCTGCACTTCCGCGCGGAAGTGCCGTTCCACACCGTCTACATCCACGCGCTGGTGCGCGACGAGCGCGGCCAGAAAATGTCGAAGTCGAAGGGGAACGTGCTCGATCCCTTGGAGCTGATCGACGCTTACGGCGCCGATGCACTGCGCTTCACCCTGACGGCGCTTGCCGCGCAGGGGCGCGACATCAAGCTCGCCCCCGCCCGCGTCGAGGGGTACCGGAACTTCGTCACGAAGCTGTGGAACGCGGCGCGCTATGCCGAGATGAACGGCTGCGCCGCCGCCGCCGGGTTCGATCCCGCCGCGGTGCGCCTCACCGTCAATCGCTGGATCGTGGGCGAGGCGGCGGCGTGCGAGCGCGCGGTGACCGAGGCGCTTGGCGAGTACCGCTTCAACGACGCGGCCGGCGCGATCTACCACTTCACCTGGCACACGTTCTGCGACTGGTATCTCGAATTCACCAAGCCGATCCTGACCGGCGAGGACGCGGCGGCGGCGTCCGAGACGCGCGACACGACGGCGTGGGTGATCGAGCAGATACTGCACATCGCCCATCCCTTCATGCCGTTCGTCACCGAGGAGCTGTGGACGCAGCTCGCGCCGTCCGGCGGGCGCGCGACGATGCTGGTGACCGCGTCCTGGCCGAAATTCGGCCCCGAGCTGGAGGACGCCGCGGCGCGCGACGAGATGGGCTGGGTGGTGCGGCTGATCGGTGCCGTCCGCGCGGTGCGCACCGAGATGAACGTGCCGGCGGCGGCGAAGATTCCGCTTCAGGTCGCCGGTGCCTCCGACGCCACCGCGTCGCGCATCGCAGCCCATTGCGAGCTGATCGAACGCCTCGCGCGGGTGACGGGCATTACGCCCGCCCCGGCGGCGCCAAAGGGCGCGCTGCAGATCGTCGTGGACGAGGCGACGTTCCTCCTGCCGCTTGCCGGCGTCATCGACGTTGCGGCGGAGACGGCGCGGCTCGCGCGCGAGCGCGACAAGGTGACGGCCGAGATCGGCAAGATCGACAAGAAGCTCGAAAACGAGAGCTTCGTCTCCCGTGCTCCCGCAGAGGTTGTGGAGGAGCAGCGTGAGCGCCGGGCGGACTACGCCGCGACGGCGGCCCGACTCGCCGAGGCGCTGGAGCGGCTGGCCGCGGTCTGACCGTTGCCGAGGTGATACAGGTCACAATCGCGCAGGATTTTCCCGTCCAGAATCCTTAAACTTTGTGGGCGACGGACCACATTCATACCGGAGAGGCGTCACGACGGCTCGCCACGATGTGATCGGGAACCGTTCGGCAGCGCCGAGAAGATGCGCTAAGCTGTGGGCCCAGGCCCGGAGGTCGACCATGGCGCGGTCGTTCTGGATATCGTTGGCGGTCGCCGCGTTAGTGGCGGCGGTGCCGCAGGCCCAAGCCCAGTTCATGGGCGGCGGCCCCATGCCCGACGCGGTCATGCAGTCGCTGTCGGATCGGCCGGACGCCGACAAGGCGCCCGGGCCCGCGGACGGGGCGCTGCGCGAGCTCTCGGGGCGGATCGCCTTCAGCGAGGAAGGGATCTCCTACACGACCGACGTCAGGGTCGAGATCACGTCGCTCTCACCGTTCCGCGGGCGGATGCTCGCGCCCGAGCCGCACCGCATCGGCGGCAGTCGCGATTTCCGGCTCGCGGCGGTAAGTCCCGCGCGGTGGTATGCGCTCTCCGAAGGCAGCTACGCGGACGGCACGCTCAAGTTCGAGCTGCCCTACGAATTCTGGACGGCAGGCGCGTCGGCGAAGCTGGAACGCTCGGGCGCCGGCTGGCGCGGTACCTTCACCTTCAAGACCCCCACCGCCTCGGTCTGGTTCGACGCGGACGGCAAAATCGATCTGCAGCGGGCGACCGGCCCGGCTCCGGCTCCGGCCCCCGCGACCGGCCCGACGATGATCGCCAAGGCACAGCCCAAGGCCGCGCCGCCCAAGCCCGCGCCCGCGCCACGGCCGGTCATCACCTGGAACGAACCGCGCCGGCCGGCGCCGCAGCCGGCAGCGAAGCCCGTCCCGGTGCCGCAGCCGGCGGCCAAGCCTGCCCCGGCACAGGTGGCCGCTCTGGCGCCAGCACCCGCGGCCAAGCCCCGGCCGGCGCCGCAGCCCGTAGCCAAACCCGTCCCGGCGCAGGTGGCCGCTCTGCCACCAGCGCCGCAGCCCGTGGCTAGGCCGAAGCCTCGCCCCGCCGCCTCCGCCTTCGCCGTGCCCGACATCGATGGCCATCGCCTGGCCCTCGTCATTGGCAACAGCACCTATAAGTCCGGCCGGCTGGAGAACCCGGTGAACGACGCGAAGCTGGTCACCGGCGCGCTGCGCAAGACCGGCTTCGAGGTGATCGAGGTGCTCAATGCCAGCCAGCGCGAGATGAAGCGCGCCATCCAGAAGTTCGGCGCGCGGCTGGACGAATATGGCAAGCACGCGGTCGCGCTGTTCTACTATGCGGGGCATGGCGTGCAGGCCAACGGCCGCAACTACCTGATTCCGGTCGATGCGCAGATCCAGCGCGAGACGGACCTCGACATCGAGGGCGTTCCGGCCGACTGGGTGGTGGAGCAGCTCGAGTTCGCGAAGAGTGCGCTCAACCTCATCATCCTCGATGCGTGCCGCAACAACCCGTTCTCTCGCGGCTTCCGCTCGGTCCAGGGCGGCCTCGCGCGGATGGACGCGCCGAGCGGCACGCTGATCGCCTACTCGACGGCGCCGGGCGAGGTCGCGGCCGACGGCGAGGGGGTGAACAGCCCGTATTCCAAGGCGCTGGCGCAGGCGATCCTGATCCGCGGCGAGCCGGTCGAGCAGGCGTTCAAGGAGGTGCGCGTCGCGGTGCGCAGTGCCACCAAGGGCGCGCAGACGCCGTGGGAAGCTTCGTCGCTCACCGGCGATTTCTACTTCCTCCCGGCGACGGAGGCAGGGCGCCGCTAGGCGGCCCTAGGCACGGCGCGGCCGTGTGACTATGCTCCCCGCAACCCGCCATAAGCGCCGAGGGGAGACATGCCCGAAGGAACGACTGCCCGCACCCGTGCCCGGCCGCAGGGAAAACGCTTCGACAAGTCGCGCCTGCCGTCGCGCCACGTGACCGAGGGGCCGGAGCGCGCGCCGCACCGCTCCTACCTCTATGCCATGGGGCTGACCGAGGAGGAGATCCACCAGCCGCTGGTCGGCGTCGCGACCTGCTGGAACGAGGCGGCGCCCTGCAACATCACCCTCTCGCGCCAGGCGCAGGCGGTGAAGAAGGGCGCACGAGCGGCAGGCGGCACGCCGCGCGAGTTCACCACCATCACCGTGACCGACGGCATCGCCATGGGCCATGCCGGCATGAAATCGTCGCTGGTGAGCCGCGACCTGATCGCGGATTCGGTCGAGCTCACCATGCGTGGGCATTGCTACGACGCGCTGGTGGGGCTTGCCGGGTGCGACAAGTCGCTGCCCGGCCTGATGATGGCGATGATCCGGCTCAACGTGCCGTCGGTGTTCATGTACGGGGGCACCATCCTGCCCGGGAAGTTCCGCGGCAAGGATGTGACGGTGGTCGACGTGTTCGAGGGCGTCGGCAAGTACGCCGCTGGCAAGTTCTCGGCGCGCGACCTCGCCGAGCTGGAATTGGTGGCCTGTCCGTGCGGCGGCTCGTGCGGCGGGCAGTATACGGCGAATACCATGGCCTGCGTGTCCGAGGCGCTGGGGCTCGCGCTGCCCAACTCTGCCGGCACGCCCGCGTCCTACGAATCGCGCGACGCCTTCGCCGAACAGTCGGGCGCGGCGGTGATGAATTTGCTGCAACTCAACCTTCGCCCGCGTGACATCGTCACCCGCGAGGCGCTGGAGAACGCGGCGATGGTGGTGGCGGCGACCGGCGGGTCGACCAATGCGGCGCTGCATCTGCCGGCCATCGCCCACGAGGCCGGTATCAAGTTCGACCTGTTCGACGTGGCGCGCATCTTCAAGAAGACGCCCTACATCGCCGACCTGATGCCCGGCGGGAAGTACACCGCCGCCGACATGTGGCAGGCGGGCGGCGTACCCGTGGTAATCCGCGAGCTACTGGACGCGAAGCTCCTGCATGGCGACTGCATGACCGTCACCGGCAAGACCATCGCGGAGAACCACAAGGGGGTGCGTTTCCCTGCCAACCAGGACGTGTTCCATCGCATTGCGAAGCCCCTGTCCAAGACCGGCGGCGTGGTGGGCCTCAAGGGCAACCTCGCGCCCGACGGCGCCATCGTGAAGGTCGCCGGCATGAAGTCGCTCGCCTTCCGCGGCAAGGCGCGCTGCTTCGACTGCGAGGAGGACGCGTTCGATGCGGTGCTGAAGAAGAAGATCAAGCCGGGCGAAGTGATCGTCATCCGCTACGAGGGGCCCAAGGGCGGGCCCGGCATGCGCGAGATGCTGTCGACCACCGCCGCGCTCTACGGCGAGGGGATGGGCGAGAAGGTGGCGTTGATCACCGACGGGCGCTTCTCCGGCGGCACGCGCGGCTTCTGCATCGGCCATGTCGGGCCGGAAGCGGCGGTCGGCGGGCCGATCGGGCTCCTCAAGAACGGCGACGTGATCGTGATCGACGCGAAGAAGGGACGGCTCGACGTCGAGCTGTCCGACGCCGAGCTGATGCGCCGGCGGCGCAAGTGGAAGCCGCGCATGCACGACTACCAGGCGGGTGCGCTGTGGCGCTACGCCCAGACGGTCGGCTCCGCCCGCTGGGGCGCGGTCACCCACCCGGGCGCGAGTGCCGAGACGCACGTCTACGCGGACATCTGAAGGAGGTCGCGATGGCGGACATTCCGCATTCCGAGCTCGGCCATGTCGGGATCTATGTCGAGAACCTCGATTGCATGATCGCGTTCTATGGCCGGGTGCTGGGCTACGTGGTGAACGACCGCGGCACGCCGCCCTTGGGCGGCAACGAGATGTGCTTCATGAGCCGGAATCCCGACGAGCATCACCAGCTCGTCTTCATGGCAGGACGCCCGGCGGGCGTGCCGTCGCAGATCGTGCAGCTTTCGCACCGCATGCGCTCGCTCGCCGACCTTCGCGCCATGCACGCGATCGTCGCGGCCGAGCGCGAAGCCTCGGACATCCAGCTTCGCGCCCACGGCATCGCCTGGTCGATGTACTTCAAGGACCCGGAGGGCAATATCATCGAGTGCTACGTGCCGTCGCCCTGGTACGTACACGCGCCCTCGGCCATCCCGTTCGACTTCGAGACCATGACGGACGAGCAGATTTTCGAGCACACCCGGACGGCGCTGGAAAAGCGCGACGATTTCCGGAGCTTCGCCGACTGGCGCAAGGACGCCGCGGCGCGCATGGGGGCTTGACTCTTAACGGATATGTTAATTAACATATCCGTTAATGAGTGACGCGACCGCCCAGCTCGACCGCACCTTCGCGGCGCTTGCAGACCCGACGCGCCGGGCCATTCTCGCCCGGCTGGCCGAGGGCGAAGCGACGGTCAACGAGCTGGCGGCGCCGTTCGCAATCTCGCTGCCGGCGATTTCGCGGCACCTCAAGGTGCTGGAGACGGCGCGACTGATCGTTCGCGAGCGCGACCGCCAGTACCAGCGCTGCCGCCTTGCACCGCGCGCGCTCACCGACGCGGCCGAATGGATCGAATTCACCCGCGATTTCTGGACCCGGAGCCTCGACCGGCTCGAGGCGCACCTCGCCAAGGAGAAGGACGATGCCAAGCCCCGCCGCCCAAAGCGCTGACACTGCGCTCACCATCACGCGCCTCATCGACGCGACGCCGGAACGTGTCTGGAAGGCGTGGACCGACCCCGACGAGGTGGCACGCTGGATGGGGCCGGGCGACTGGTCGGGCCGGTTCAGCGCGACTGGCCTAAATCCCGGCGCCGACTATCGTATCGAGATGCGCCACGCCGACGGCGACGTGATGGTGGTCGTCGGTCGGCTGCGCGAGGTCGTGCCCGCCGCGCGCATGGTCTATAGTTGGGCGTGGCTCGGTGAGGACGGCAAGCCGGGTCACGAGACGCTGGTCACGCTCACCCTCCGCGCCGCCGGCGCGAAGTGCGAGTTGACACTGCGCCACGAGGGCTTCGAGAATTCCGAGTCGCGCGACAACCACACCCAGGGTTGGGACGGCGCGCTCGACAAGCTCGTCGAAGTGCTGGCGGGGAGACGATGATGGCGAAATACGCAGGCGGGTGCCGCTGCTCGGCGGTGCGCTACGAGACCGATGCCGAGCCGATGATGGCGTTCCAGTGCCAGTGCCGCGAATGCCAGCACGCGACCGGCGCGGGCCACGGCGACTGGCTGGTCTTCCCGCTCAAGGACATGACGATCCTGGGCAAGCCCGCGCGGTTCAACCGGCCGACCGACTCGGGCAATGCCTTCGTGCAGGAGTTCTGCAAGGATTGCGGCTCGCCCTTGTTCGGCCGGCCCAACGCCGTGAAAGACGCGATCGGCGTGTTGGCCGGAAGCCTCGACCATGCGGACGTATTCCAGCCGCAGATGGTGCTCTACACCTCGAGCGGGCATGCCTGGGACAAGATCGACCCGGCGCTCAAGTCGTTCCCCAAGGCGCCGCAGCGGTAGGTCGCCATGCGCGTGCGGGCTTCGTTCCGGGCGGCGTTCATCCTCGCGACGGGCGCGCTCGCGACGCCCGGTCTGGCCCGCATTGCGCATGCCGACTGCACGCCGATCGCGAGCGCGCGACCGCTGGTGCAGTACGCGGCGTTCGAAAAAGTTCCGGCGGGCAGCCTGCGCATCACCTTCCTGGGTCACGCCTCGTTCGAGATCAAGTCGCCCGAGGGCACGCGCGCCGTCACCGACTATAACGGCTATATCCTGCCGAGCCGCGTTCCCGATATCGCGACGATGAACAACTCGCACCGGGGCCACTACACCGACGCGCCCGACCCCGCGATCAAGCACGTCCTCCACGGCTGGTCGACCGACGGCGTCGCCCGCTACAACATCCTGGTTGGCGACCTCCGCGTGCGCAACGTGCCGACGAACCTGGAGGATTGGGGCGGCAAGACCGTCAACGGCAACTCGGTCTTCGTGTTCGAGGCGGCGGGCCTTTGCGTGGCACATATCAGCCACGTCCACCATCGCCTCTCCGCGGACCAGGTGCGCGACCTCGGCGCCATCGACGTCGCCATGGTCGCGGTCGACGGGACCGTGACGATAAGTCTGGAGGAGCTGTTCGACGCGCTCGGCCGCATCCAGCCGAAGCTCGTGCTGCCGATGCATTTCATCGCCATGGGCTCGGCGGAGACGTTCGCCGCCGCCGCGAAGCCCCGCTACGACGTGCGCCAGAGCGACAGCGACACCGTTTACGTCAGTGCGCGCACGCTGCCGAATAGGCCGGAGGTGCTATTCCTCCGGGGGCAGTGAGGCAGTCAGCCCCGCTTGCGCACCACGATGTTATAGAGGTGCCAGCGCTTCATCCGGCCCTTGCCCGTCTCGGCGACGCGCTCGATCTCCTCCAGCATCTCGATGTCGAGGCCGGCGAGCAGCGCGTTCAGCTCGTCGCGCGAGACGATGGTGATGCCGGGATTCGCCCACTCGTCGCGCGGCCCGTAGAGGTGGCCGGCGAAGCGTCCGCCCTCGCGCAACAACTCGACGATCCGCTTCCACAGCGCCGGGAACTTGTCGGGTGGGACGAGGGGCAGGGCGAAGCTGGAATTGACGATGTCGCATGGGGGCCACTCGGCCTCCTCCATGCGCGCGCAGACCGGTTCCAGCAGGTGGCGGTTCGGCAGGTCCTCGCGCGCTGCGAGCGCGGCGATGGCCTCCGGCTCGGGGTCGATCGCGCGGACCCGGAAGCCGCGCCGCAACAGCTCCTCCGTGTCGCGCCCGCCGCCGCACCCGAGGTCGATCGCGAACCCGTCCCGGCGGTGAATGTGCTCCGCCTGCCAACGGTCGAGCGCGTGGACCAGCGTGTGGCGCGGCGGGCGGCTCTCGACCCCGCGATAGTAAGGCGCGAAGCGGCTAGTGCTTTCGCTCACGCGTCGGCCAGCTCGCACCAGACGGGCGTGTGGTCCGACGCCTTGTCGCGGCCGCGCGGCTTGCGGTCGATGCCGGACGCGGTAAGCCGGTCGGCCGCCTGGGGCGAGAGGAGCAGGTGGTCGATGCGGAGACCGTTATCCTTGTTCCATGCCCCGCCCTGGTAGTCCCAGAATGAGTAGGCGCCCTTCTCGCCGTGCAGCGCCCGAAAGGCATCCGTGTAGCCGAGATGCATCACCCGACGGAAGCGGTTGCGCGATTCCGGCCGGCACAGCGCGTCGTTCGCCCAGCCCACCGGGTCGTACACGTCGTCGTCGGTCGGGCAGACGTTGAAGTCGCCACCGAGGACCAGCACCTCCTCGTTCGCCAGCAGCGCCTCGGCGCGCGCGGCCAGCCGCTCCATCCAGGCGAGCTTGTAGGCGAACTTGTCGGTGTCGACCGGGTTGCCGTTGGGCAGGTAGATCGAGGCGACGCGCAAATCGCCAGTGAAGGCCTCGACATAGCGCGCCTGTTCGTCGCCGTCGTCGCCGTCCAGTACGCAGACCACGTCCTCGAGCGGGCGCTTCGACAGGATGGCGACGCCGTTGTAGGTCTTCTGGCCGCAGAGCGCGAGATTGTAGCCCAGCTCCTCGATCTCCAGCCGCGGGAAGGCGTCGTCCATGCACTTGGTCTCCTGCAGCAGCACCACGTCGGGCTTGGCCTCGGCCAGCCATTCGGTGACCCGCGCGAGCCGCGCCTTGATCGAGTTGACGTTCCAGGTGGCGATCTTGGTCATGAGGCGAGTTTAGCAAACGGCGGGAGTCGCGCGAACGCTCATGCGGGCCGGTCGGGGACAGGCCTCTATGGAGGGTTGGGGAAGTCGTGTGGGGACGGTCCTCGACCCGCCCGAATCAGATCGAGAAGGACGTCCCACAGCCGCAGGTGGAGGCGGCATTCGGGTTGGCGATCTCGAAGCGCGACCCGATCAGCTCGTCCACATAATCGACCTTGGCGCCGCGCAGATACTCCCACGACATGTCGTCGATCAGCACCTTGGCGCCATCGCGCTCGATGGTGCGGTCGTCGGCCGTCGGCGCGTCGTCGAACGTGAAGGAATACTGGAAGCCCGAGCACCCGCCGCCGGCCACGGCAATTCGGAAGGCCATGCCCCGGTGCTCGTCCTTGGCGAGAAGGGCGGCGATCCGGTGGACCGCCCGGTCCGTCAGCGTGACCTCCTCGGTCCTTTCCAGTGTTTCCACCATATCCGCGTCCCCTGTGTCACTCGGCCGCGCGTGCCTATTTAGGTCGCGATCCGGCCGAAATCAATGCGGAGAGGCCCCGATCCCTCCGTTGCACGGCCGCGCGGCCGGTTGTATCTCTCCCCCATGACCGCGCCGGAAGCCGCCTGGACGCCGGCCGCCGCCCCGCGCGCGGCCTATGCCTCCGACCCCGCGAAGACGCGCGGACGGCGCCATCCCGAGCCGGAGAGCCCGACCCGCACGGTCTACCAGCGCGACCGCGACCGGGTGATCCACTCCACCGCCTTCCGGCGCCTCAAATACAAGACCCAGGTGTTCGTGTATCACGAGGGTGACAACTACCGCACGAGGCTGACCCACAGCCTGGAGGTCGCCCAGATCGCCCGGTCGATCTCGCGCTGCCTGGGGCTCGACGAGGATCTGGCCGAGGCGCTGGCGCTCGCCCACGATCTCGGCCATACGCCGTTCGGCCATGCCGGCGAGGACGCGCTGGACGCGGCCATGGCCGACCACGGCGGGTTCGACCATAACGGCCAAGCGCTCCGCATCCTCACGCGCCTCGAGGCGCACTACGCCGAGTTCGACGGGCTGAACCTCACCTGGGAGACCTTGGAGGGGATTGCCAAGCACAACGGGCCGCTGGTCGCACGGGCGGGCGAGACGGCAGGCCTGCCCTGGTCGGTGGTCGAGGTGCTCGGGCTCTATGACCTGGAGCTGCACACCTGGCCGGGGGCCGAGGCGCAGGTCGCGGCCCTCGCCGACGACATCGCCTATCACAGCCACGACCTGGACGACGGGCTGCACGCCGGTCTGTTCTCGGTCGCCGAACTCGCCGGCGTACCGCTCGCCGGCCCCATCTTCGCGCAGGTTGCGGCCAAATATCCGCGGCTGGAGGAGACGCGGCTGATCCACGAATCGGTTCGCCGCATGATCGACCTTCTGGTCAATGACCTTCTGGCGGAGACGCGCCGTCGGCTGACCGCGGCCGACCCGCGCGATGCCGCCCACGTGCGCGCCCTCGCAGGCCCAGTTGTCGCCTTCTCGCCGGCGATGGACGCCGACAACCGCGCCTTGAAGGCGTTCCTCTACGAGCGCATGTACCGGCACGAGCGGGTGAACCGGATGACCGCACGCGCCCGCCGCGTCGTGCGCGAGCTGTTCGCCGTCCTGCTCGCCGAACCGCACCATCTACCTGAGGCGTGGCGCCGCGCCGCCGACGGGCCGGGCGGGACCGCCACGGCGCGGCTCGTCGCCGACTACGTCGCCGGCATGACCGACCGCTTCGCCCTCGACCTGCACCGCCGGCTGGTTCCCGGCACTGAGAATAGCGAATGAACGTTTTCAATGACTTCAAGGCCGATATTCTGTCAGTGATCGAGGATCTGACCCGGGAGGGGAAGCTCCCCCCGGGCTCGACGCCGCGCGCGTCTCGGTCGAGCCGCCGCGCGATCCGGCGCACGGCGAGCTTTCGACCAACGCGGCGATGGTGCTGGCCAAGCCCGCCGCGATGAAGTCGCGCGACCTCGCCGCTCTGCTGGCCGACCGCCTCGTCCAGCATTCCGACGTGACCGAGGCGACGGTGGCCGGGCCCGGATTCGTCAATTTCCGCCTCGACCCCGCCTTCTGGCAGAACCGGGTGCGCGACGTGCTCGAGGCGGGCACGAGCTACGGCACGTCGGACATGGGCGCAGGGCGCAAGGTCAACGTCGAGTACGTCTCCGCCAACCCGACGGGACCGATGCATGTCGGCCACGGGCGCGGCGCGGTGGTGGGCGACGCGCTGGCCGCCGTGCTGGCGAAGGCCGGGTTCGACGTGACGCGCGAGTACTACATCAACGACGCCGGCGCCCAGGTCGACTTGCTGGCGCGCTCGGCGCATCTCCGCTACCGCGAGGCGCGCGGCGAGCATATCGGCGAGATCCCGGAAGGGCTCTACCCCGGCGACTACCTGATCGACCTCGGCAAGGCGTTGGCGCTCAGCTACGGCGAGAAGCTGGCCGGCGTGCCGGAGGCGGAGTGGCTGCCGATCGTGCGCGACCAGGCGGTGGCCGCGATGCTGGCGCTGATCAAGGACGACCTGGCGGCGCTCGGAATCGCGTTTGACGTGTTCACTTCCGAGCGGGCGCTTGCCGAGGCCGGCCGGATCGACGAGGTGGTGCGCGAGCTCGAGGCGCGCGACCTGGTCTATACCGGCACGCTGGAGCCGCCCAAGGGCAAGCAAATCGAGGATTGGGAGCCGCGCCCGCAGCTCCTGTTCCGTGCGACGCGGTTCGGCGACGACGTCGATCGGCCGCTGCGAAAGTCGGACGGAAGCTGGACCTATTTCGCCGCCGACATCGCCTACCATCTCGATAAGTACCGGCGCGGCTTCGCGAGCATGATCGACGTGTGGGGCGCCGACCATGGCGGCTACGTCAAGCGCATGCAGGCCGCGGTGGAGGCGGTGAGCGAGGGCAGGGCGACGCTCGACGTCAAGCTCTGCCAGCTCGTCCATTTGATGGAGCGGGGCGAGCCGGTGAAGATGTCCAAGCGCGCCGGCCAGTTCGTGACCTTGCGCGACGTGGTCGACCGCGTGGGGCGCGATGTGGTGCGCTTTATCATGCTGACCCGCAAGAACGACGCGCCCCTCGAGTTCGACTTCGCCAAGGTGCGCGAGCAGTCGAAGGACAACCCGGTCTTCTACGTGCAGTACGCCCATGCCCGCGCCTGCTCCGCCCTGCGCAATGCGGCCCAGCTCTTGCCGGGATTGCGGCTTGACGATTCGTCGCTCTCCGCGGCTCAGTTGGGCCGCCTCACGGACGCGGGCGAGCTGGCCTTGATACGGTTGATGGCCGGCTGGCCGCGGGTGGTCGAGAGCGCGGCCGAGGCGCACGAGCCGCACCGCGTCGCCTTCTATTTGTACGACCTGGCGTCCGAGTTCCACGCCCAGTGGAACCGCGGCAACGACGACGACACGCTGCGGTTCATCGTGGCCGCGGACGAGGAGCTGACGGCCGCCCGGCTCGCCCTGGTGCGGGCGGTGGCGGTGGTGATCGCTTCGGGCCTCGGCGTCATGGGCGTCGTGCCGGTTGAGGAGATGCGGTGATGGCGTTGGAGCCTCAAGAGCGCGAGCGGCCGGAGGCGGGGCGGGCCCGCGCCGGTCGGCGCGTGACGACCTTGCTGATGGGCGTGGCGGCGGTCGCCGCCGTCGCCGCGGTCGGCGTGTTCGCCTATAAGGAGGGGCTGCGCCGCGGCGCCGAGAGCGTCGCGCCGGTCATCACCGCCGGCCCCGCGCCCGACAAGGTGAAGCCAGACAATCCGGGCGGCATGGAGGTGCCCAACCAGGACAAGCAGATCTACAACCAGCTCTCGCCGGAGACGGCGCAGAAGCCGGTCGAGCATCTGCTGCCGCCGCCCGAGCAGCCGATGGCGCCGCCCGCCGCGCCCGCCGCCGGGCCCACGACTACGCCCGCGCCGCCTGCTGGCCCCGCCGCGCCGGTGGCGCAAGCAGCCGACCGGAGCGAGATGCAGCCGCCGCCGATGGAAAGGTCGGCGCCGCCCGCCGCACCCCATCCGCCCCCTCCGCCGCCCACGGCGGCCAAGCCGGCACCGCCGCCGGCAGCGGCGCCCTCGGCCGAGCCCAACGCCCGCGCGCGGGCCGCGGGCGGCTATCGCGTGCAGCTTGCCTCCGTGCGCACCGAGGAGCAGGCCAACCGTGTCATCGCGCGCGCCAAGCGCGCGAATGCCGACATCGTCGGCGACCTGACCTTTTCCGCCGTGCGCGCGGATTTGGGGTCGCGCGGCATCTACTATCGAGTCCAGGCGGGCCCGCTAGCCGATGCCGCGTCCGCCAAGACGCTTTGCGAGAAGCTCAAGGCGCGCAAGCAGGGGTGCCTGGTTGTCGCGCCCTGACCGTCCCCGCGCCGTCATCTTTGGCTGCGCCGGGCCGGCGCTTTCGGCCGAGGAGCGTCGCTTCTTCGCCGGCGCCGATCCCCTGGGCTTCATCCTGTTCGGCCGCAACTGCCGCGATCCCAGCCAGCTCGCCGCACTGGTCGCCGGACTGCGCGACGCGGTGGAGCGCGCCGATGCGCCGGTGTTGATCGACCAGGAGGGCGGGCGCGTCGCCCGGCTCGGCCCGCCGCACTGGCGGCGCGCGCCGCCTGCCGCCGTCTTCGCGGCCCTCTGGCGCACCGACCCGGACGCGGCCTGCGAGGCGGCGCGGGCGAACGCGCGACTGATGGCGGGCGAACTCGCCGCCGCGGGCATCACGGTCGATTGCGCGCCGGTGCTCGACATTCCCGTGCCGGGCGCCGACCCGGTGATCGGCGACCGCGCCCATGGCGACGCGCCGGAGCCGGTGGTGGCGCTCGGCCGCGCGGTGTGCGACGGGCTGCGCGACGGGGGCGTGCTGCCGGTGATCAAGCATATCCCTGGCCACGGCCGCGCGGCTTCCGACAGCCACAAATCTCTCCCCGTGGTGGCCACGCCGCGCGACGAGCTGGCGCGGACCGACTTCGCGCCGTTCCGCGCGCTCGCCGATCAGCCGGTCGGCATGACGGCGCACGTGATCTACAGCGCCATCGATCCGTCCCGTCCCGCGACCACCTCGCCTACCGTCGTCGGCGATCTCATCCGCCGCGAGATCGGGTTCGACGGCTTCCTGCTGTCCGACGACCTCGCGATGGGCGCGCTCTCCGGTCCGATGGGCGCGCGCGCGCGCGACTCGCTCGCGGCCGGCTGCGACGCGGCGCTGCACTGCACCGGCGCGATGGCCGAGATGACGGAGATCGCCGCTTCCGTCCCGCCGCTCGGCGAAGACGCGGCCCGACGCTGGGCGCGCGCCAAGTCGTGCCTGCTGCCGGCTGCGCCGTGCGACGCGGCAGCGCTTGCCGCACGGCTCGCGGCGCTGCTGGGGGCAAAGCGATGACCCCCGGTGTCGCCAACGCGATTCACGCGCTTTCGGTCTGGGCGCTGCCCGTGCTGATCGCGGTCACGCTGCACGAGGCGGCGCACGGTTGGGTCGCTTGGCAGCGTGGGGACGACACGGCCAAGGTGCTGGGCCGCGTCACCTTCAACCCGTTCCGCCATATTGACCCGATCGGCACGATCCTGGTGCCGGGGCTCCTTCTCCTGTCCGGGACCGGGTTCCTGTTCGGCTGGGCGAAGCCCGTGCCGGTGAATTTCCGCCGCCTTTTGAAGCCGCGTCAGGACATGGTGTGGGTAGCGGCGGCGGGGCCGTCCATCAATATCGCCCTCGCGTTCATCTCGGCGCTGCTGCTGCACGTCGCGCCGCTGCTGCCGCCGGCGGCGGCCGCGTGGACCTTCGAGAACCTGCGCAACTCGATCCTGATCAACCTGGTGCTGGCGGTGTTCAACATGATCCCGTTGCCGCCGCTCGACGGCGGGCGGGTGGCCGTAGGGCTTCTGCCGCGGCGAATCGCTTTGCACCTGGCACGGGTGGAGCCGTACGGCTTGTTCATTATAATCGGGTTGCTGTTCGTGCTGCCCTTCCTGGGACGCGCGGTCGGCACGAACGTGAACATCTTCGCATGGCTGGTGGGTGTGCCTGTCTCGTACCTGTTCCACCTGATCACCGTGCTCGCCGGGCTCAGCTGAGGGGCCATGGAATTCGTCGAGGACAGGCAGGTCGAGCCGGCGCACGAGGGTGAGGCGCTGGTCGTCGATTTGGACGTGTTCGAGGGGCCGCTCGACGTGCTGCTGGCCCTCGCGCGCGAGCAGAAAGTCGACCTCACGCGCATCTCGATCCTCAAGCTCGCCGACCAGTACATCGCCTTCATCGAGAACGCCCGCGACCTCCGGCTGGAATTGGCCGCCGACTATCTCGTAATGGCGGCGTGGCTCGCCTACCTCAAGTCGCGCCTCCTGCTGCCCGAGCCGGAAGCCGAGGAGGACGGGCTTTCCGGCGAGGAGATGGCCGAAGCGCTCACCTACCGCCTGCGCCGGCTCGAGGCGATGCGCGAGGCCGGGGCCAAGCTGATGGCCCAGCCGCGCCTCGGGCTCGACGTCTTCCCGCGCGGCGCACCCGAGGCGGTGCCGGTGGTGCGCCATTCGGTCTACCAGCTCAGCCTGTTCGAGCTGTTGCGCGCCTATGGCGAGCAGCGCCGCAAGGCGGGCGCGCACAAGGCCTACGCGCCGCTCCCGACCGAGCTCTACGCCATCGAGGACGCATTCGCCCGCATCGAGGCGATGCTCGGCAAGGGGCCGGATTGGCGGACGCTGCTCTCCTTCATGCCGCAGGGGCTGCGGGGCGGAGTGGTCCGCCGCTCCGCGATGGCCGCGATGCTGTCCGTCGGCCTCGAGATGACCAAGAATGGCCGCGCCGAGCTGCGCCAGAACTACGCCTTCGGTCCCATCTACCTTCGCCGACGGACGGTGCCATGACGCCCGATGACTCGCCCAACATGATGACCGCGATGATCGCCGACGAGCCCGAGGAGGAGCGCCTCCCGCCACCCGAGCCGGACGAGGCGCCGGAGGCCGGCCCGGTCGATGCGCACCAGGCCGCGCGCTTGTTGGAGGCCATCCTGTTCGCCAGCGCTGATGCGCTCGGCGACGAGACCTTGGCCGCGCGCCTGCCGGAAGGGGTCGACGTCGCCGCGCTGGTCGCGGCGCTGCAGGCCGATTATGCCGAGCGCGGCGTGAACCTGGTGCGCGTTGCCGGCGGCTGGACCTTCCGCACCGCGCCCGACCTCGCGAGCCTGATGCGGATCGAGCGCACCACGGTGCGCAAATTGTCGCGCGCGGCGGTCGAGACCCTGGCGATCTGCGCCTATCACCAGCCTGTCACCCGCGCCGAGATCGAGGAGATAAGGGGTGTCGCGATCTCCAAGGGCACGCTCGACACGCTGTTCGAGGCGGGCTGGATCCGCCCGGTCGGGCGGCGGCGGACGCCGGGCCGGCCGGTCACCTGGGGCACGACGGACGCGTTCCTGTCGCATTTCGGGCTGCAATCGATCGCGGACCTGCCGGGTATCGACGAGCTGAAGGCCGCGGGATTGCTGGACACGCGCCCGGCGGCGGCCATCGTCGGCGCGCCCGAGCCCGAGGCGGCGGCGCCCGGGGCCGCCGACGAGGAAGAGGACGAGGCCGAGACCGGCGCGTCGGAGGACGCCGAGGAACTCCTTCGAAGACCCGGAACAGGGGTCGGGCCTATAGCCGGAACAGGGCCTTGGCGTTGAGGCCGAGGATGTTGCGCTTGGCCGCGTCGTCGAGGAAGGGCAGGTCGAACACGGTGGCCGGCGTGTCGAAATCCCAGTGCGGCCAGTCGGACGAGTAGAGGAGCTGCGTCTTCGCGTCGATCGCGTTGAAGGTCGCCTCCAGGAGCTCCAGGTTCGTCCGCTCCATGGGCTGGGTCGTGTAGAACATCTCGCGCATGTACTCCGACGGCAGGCGCTTCAGGGCCGGCGCCTCCGACGAGCGCATCAGATACTCGTTGTCGAACCGCGTGGTCATGAAGGCCATCCATGTGATGCCGGCCTCGACCCAGATGACCTTGAGCTTCGGAAAGCGCTCCGGGAGCCCGTTCATGACCCAGTTGGCGAGGTGCACCATGTTGCCGAGCGGGAACGAGATCGCATGCGCCGACAGGAACCGGTTCATCTGGGAGAGGAAGCCGTCCCGCCCCCAGTACGGCCCGGCATGGAAGGCGAGCGGCAGGCCACGCTCCTCCAACATGGCGTAGAGCCGCATGTAGGCGTTGTGGTGCACGGGGCGGTAGCGCGCACTGGTCACCATAAAGCCGACGACGCCCTTCCGCTCGGCAAAGGCGGCGACGAAGCGCTCGCACGCCTCGGGCTCGTTGAACGGCAGATATAGGAGCGACTTGATGCGGTCGTCGGCGGGCAGGATGTTCTCGCAGAGCCAGCGGTTGTAGCCATCGGCCAGCGCCACCTCGACGTCGATTTCCGGGTGCATGCCCATGCCCAGCATGGGCGTCGGGAATACCACCTGCGTCGCGATGCCGAGGCAGTCGATGGCGCGGCGCACCAGCGTCACGTCCTTGTGCACGCTGGTCTCGGTCACCTCCTGCTCGGGGTCGCCGTCATGAGTGATGCGCCCGGCGGCGGTCTGGTGGAACGGCCAACTGGTCGTGCGCAGGATGCCCGGCGTGATCTGCCCACGCACCGTGAAGGCGCGGGCGATGTCGCGGATCACCGGGTCGGGCACGTAGTCGAGGACGTCCGGCCAGGACGACGTCTCGAAATGATGCGCATCGACGTCGATGATCAGATAGTCCTTCAGGTTGCGTTCGCGCGCCTGGCGCTCCGCGTGGGCCAGCACGTCGCGCGTGTCGGTGGACTTGACGATCTGCGTCGGCGGCGTTCGCGGCGACCCCGTGTCCATGAGGCGTCTCCTTTCCGCTCAGCATAGCATGTCAGCCCGACCTCAAGGTCTGCACGGCCGCGTCGCGCTCGAAGAGGTAGAGGAGCGTGCGCAGTGCCGCCCCGCGCGGGCCGGCAAGCTCGGGGTCGCGCTCCATGATCAGCCGCGCATCGTCGTTCGCCACGGCCAGGAGGTCGCCGTGCACGGCGAGGTCGGCAAGGCGGAAGACCGGAAGACCCGACTGGCGTGTGCCCAGCACCTCGCCCGCACCGCGAAGCCGCAAATCTTCCTCGGCGATGCGGAACCCGTCGTCGGTCTCGCGTAATATCTCGATGCGTGCCCGCGCCGTCTCGCCCAGGGGCGCGGCGTAGAGCAGCAGGCAGGACGACGGCTTCGCGCCGCGCCCGACCCGGCCGCGGAGCTGGTGAAGCTGGGCGAGGCCGAAGCGCTCGGCGTGCTCGATCACCATCACCGTCGCCTCGGGCACGTCGACGCCGACCTCGATCACGGTGGTCGCGACCAGGATGGCGGTCTCGCCCGCGGCGAAGCGGCCCATCACCTGGTCCTTATCGCGTCCCTTGAGCCTTCCGTGCACCAGCCCGACCTTGCCCGGGAACAGCTTGGACAGATGCGCGGCGCGCTCGGTGGCGGCGGCGATGTCGATCTGCTCCGACTCCTCGACGAGCGGGCAGACCCAGTAGATGCGCGCCCCCTCGGCCATCGCGCGGCCGAGTCCGCCCGCCACCTCGTCGAGCCGCGACAAGGGCAGGGCGCGGGTCGCGATCTTCTGCCGGCCGGGCGGCTTGTCGGTCAGGCGCGACACGTCGAGGTCGCCATAGGCGGTCATCATCAGGCTGCGTGGGATCGGCGTCGCGGTCATCACCAGCACGTCGGTGCCGCGCCCCTTCGCCGCGAGGTCGAGCCGCTGGTGCACGCCGAAACGGTGCTGCTCGTCCACCACGGCGAAGGCAAGGTCGCGGAACGCCACCTCCTCCTGGAATAGCGCGTGCGTGCCAATGGCGAGCGGGATCGCGCCCGCGGCGAGGCCGGCGATCGCCTGATCGCGGGCGCGGCCCTTGTCGCGGCCGGTGACCAGCACGCAGGCGACGCCGGCCGCGCGGGCGAGGGGCTCGATGGTCGCAAAATGCTGGCGGGCGAGGATCTCGGTCGGCGCCATCAATGCGGCCTGCGCGCCCGTCTCGACCGCGTTGAGCATGGCGAGGAGCGCGACGACCGTCTTGCCGCTGCCGACGTCGCCCTGGAGAAGCCGCGTCATCCGCTCGCCCGACGCCATGTCGGCGAGGATTTCATCGAGCGCGTGCACCTGCGAGCCGGTGAGGTGGAAGGGCAGGGCGGCGAGCGCCTTCGCCCGCAAATGACCGTCGCCCCTGAGGACGCGGCCGCGCAGGCGCTTCTGGCGCACGCGGACCAGGGCGAGGGCGAGCTGGTTGGCCAGCAACTCGTCGAAGGCGAGGCGCCGCCGCGCCGACATGGTGAGGGCGAGGTCAGCCTCGGACTGCGGCGCGTGGGCCGCCATCAGCGCCGCGCGCCAGCCTGGCCACCCCTCGCGCGCCACCAGCGCCGCGTCGTTCCATTCGGCTAGCTCCGGCGCGCGGTCGAGCGCCGCCCGCACCGCCCGCGCCAGCGGCCGCGGCGTGAGGCCGGCGGTCAGCGGATAGACCGGCTCGACCGATTGCAGCTTGGCCAGTTCCTCGGGCGCGCCGATATGGTCGGGGTGAGTCATCTGCGCCACGCCGTCGTAGAACTCGACTCGGCCGCTCACCACCCGCTCGGCGCCCACGGGCAGGGCCTTCTCCAGCCAGTCGGGCCGCGCATGGAAAAAGACCAGGTCGAGCCCGCCGGTCGCGTCGGAAAGCCGCACCTTGTAGGGCGCGCGCGGGTTGCGTGGCGCGGCGTGGTACTCGACCCGTCCGGTGATGGTGGCGATGGCGCCGTCGTTCGCCGCGGCGATCCGGGGCGCGTAGCGCCGGTCGATTATCCCGCTCGGCAGGTGCCACAGGAGGTCGACCACCTTGGGCCCGGCCAGCTTCTCCACCAGCTTGCCGAGGCGCGGCCCGACGCCCGGCAGCACTGTCACCGGCGCGAACAGCTTGTTGAGGATCGGCGGGCGCATCTCGGGCCGCTGGCTGCTGACAGGCGGGCGCGGATTTCCTATATCCTATGCGGCGCGCGGGCGAATCGCACCCGCGCGGAACGGCTTTCCACGGCGCGCACGCCCGCTCGCCGGGGGAGCCCTATTGGCATTGGCATGACGGACGCGGATTCGCAAGGTCTGGACGAACGGCGCAAGCGGGCGCGCTTCCGCTCGGTCCGCCGCGGCACCAAGGAAAGCGACCTGGTCGTTGGCGGCTTCGCGGCGAACTGCCTCGATGCGCTCGACGCGGGACAGCTCGCCCGGTTCGAGGCGCTGCTCGACGTGCCGGACCAGGATTTGCTCGCCTGGGTGGTGGGGCTGCGTCCGGCGCCCGCCGAACACGACCACGACGTCCTTGCCCTGATGCGGGAGTACCGGTCATCGATACGCCGGTCGTAAAGCCGACCGCCGCGCTTCTGGAGACGCCCGGGCGAATCACGCTCGCCGGCGCGCCCGAGGGGTGCGACGCACTGGCGCTCGCCGAGATCGCGCGCGCCGGGCGCACGGTGCTGCATGCGGCGCGCGACGATGCCCGGCTTGCAGGGCTTGCCGACGCGCTCGCCTTTTTCGCGCCGGAGATCGAGGTGCTGCGCTTCCCGGCCTGGGACTGCCTGCCCTACGACCGCGTCTCGCCCAACGCCGAGATCGCGTCCCAGAGGACGGCGACCCTCTCGCAGCTCGCCGCGCACAAGGCGCCCTCGACGGGACGCATCGTCGTCGCCACGGTCAACGCGCTGGTCCAGCGCGTGCCGCCGCGCGAGGCGTTCGCCGGTGCGTCCTTCGCCGCCAAGGCGGGCGAGACTGTGCATCTCGACGCGCTGACCGCGTTCCTCGCGCGCAATGGCTACGGGCGGGCGGACACGGTGCGCGAGCCCGGCGAGTTCGCGCTGCGCGGCGGCATCGTCGACATTTTTCCGCCGGGGGCGGAAGAGCCGGTGCGGCTCGATCTCTTCGGCGACGAGCTCGAGCGCGTCCGCGCCTTCGATCCCGTCTCTCAACTCACGACGCGCGATGTCGGGGCCTTCGCCCTCGGCCCCGTGGGCGAGGTGTTCCTCGACGAGGAGTCGATCCACCGCTTCCGCGTGGGCTATCGCGAGCTGTTCGGTGCGGCGTCGGACGACCCGCTCTATTCCGGCATCTCCGAGGGCCGTCGCCAGATCGGGATGGAGCACTGGCTGCCTCTGTTCCACGCGCGGCTGGAGACTTTGTTCGATTATTTGCCCGACGCGGTGGTGACGCTCGACCACCAGGCGGATGCGGCGCGCGACGCGCGCCTTGAGGCGGTCGAGGACTATTTCGACGCGCGCAAGACCTTCCTGGAGACGCGCGGCGCGGGGCTGGAAGGCCAGCCGGTCTACCGGCCGCTGCCGCCGCGCATGCTCTATCTCGATGCGGCCGAATGGGACCGCACGCTGCGCTCGCGCGCGATCGCGATCCTCAACCCCTTCGCCCTGCCGCACGAGGCGGGCCGGCGCATCGTCGATCTCGGCGCGCGGCGGATGGAGCCGTTCACCGCCCGCGCCGGCGCGGCCAGCGCGCTCGAAGCGGTGCGCGACTACTTCGCGCGTGAGGCGCGGCCGGGCCGGCGGCGCGTCGTCGCCGCCTACAGCGCCGGCTCGCGCGACCGGCTGGGCCACCTGCTGGCCGAGCACGGCGTCACGGGCCTCTCACCGGTCGAAAGCTGGCAGGCCGCCGAGATGCTGCCCGACGACGCGATCGCGCTCGTGGTGCTCGGCATCGAGCACGGCTTCGCCGCGCCCGGCCTCGTCGTCGTCGGCGAGCAGGACATCCTTGGCGAGCGCATCGCGCGCGCGCCGCGCCGGCGCCGCCGGGCCGAGGAGATCCTGGCCGACGCCGCCGACCTCGGGCCCGGCGACCTCGTCGTGCATGTCGAGCATGGCATCGGGCGCTATGAGGGGCTGGAGACCATCTCCGTCACCGGCGCGCCGCACGACTGCTTCCGCCTGACCTACGACGGCGGCGACCGGCTGTTCGTGCCGGTCGAGAACATCGAGGTGCTGTCGCGCTACGGCTCGGCCGAGGCGGGCGCCGCGCTCGACAAGCTCGGCGGGCACGCCTGGCAGGCGCGCAAGTCGCGGCTCAAGCGCCGCCTGCGCGACATGGCCGATGCGCTCATCAAGGTCGCAGCGGAGCGCGCCCTACACGCGGCGCCGGTGATCGCCGCGCCGCCCGGAACGTATGACGAGTTCTGCGCGCGCTTCCCCTATTCCGAAACCGACGATCAGCTCCAGGCGATCGACGACACGCTGGGCGACCTCGCGACCGGAAAGCCGATGGACCGGCTGATCTGCGGCGACGTGGGGTTCGGCAAGACCGAAGTGGCGCTGCGTGCCGCCTTTGCCACCGTGCTGGCCGGCGGGCAGGTGGCGGTCGTGGTGCCGACGACCCTGCTCGCGCGCCAGCACGAAGAGACCTTCGCCCGTCGGTTCGACGCATTCGGAATCCGCATCGGCCAGCTCTCGCGCCTCGTCGCGGCGAAGGACGCCGCCGAGACCAAGGCGGGCATGTCCGATGGCTCGGTGCACATCGTCATCGGCACGCACGCTCTGCTGTCGAAGGACATCAAGTTCCGCAACCTCACCTTGCTGATCGTCGACGAGGAGCAGCATTTCGGCGTGAAGCACAAGGAGCGGCTGAAGGCGCTGCGTGCCGACGTGCATGTGCTGACGCTCACCGCGACGCCGATCCCGCGCACCCTGCAGCTCGCGCTCTCCGGCGTGCGCGAGATGAGCGTGATCGCGACGCCGCCGGTCGACCGGCTGGCGGTGCGCACCTTCGTGCTGCCCTACGACCCGGTCGTGGTGCGCGAGGCGATATTGCGCGAGCGCTTCCGCGGCGGGCAGATCTTCTACGTCTGCCCGCGCATCGAGGATCTCGACGGCATCGCCGCCAATCTGCGCGAGCTGGTGCCCGAGGCCTCGGTCGCGATGGCCCACGGCAGGCTCGGCTCGAAGGCGCTCGAGGACGTGATGAACGCGTTCTACGCAGGCGAGAAGGACATCCTCCTGTCCACCCAGATCGTCGAGTTTGGCCTCGACATCCCCAGCGTAAACACGATGATCGTCCACCGCGCCGACATGTTCGGCCTGGCGCAGCTCTACCAGCTTCGCGGTCGGATCGGCCGGTCGAAGCTGCGCGCCTATTGCTACCTCACCCTGCCGCCGAAGCGCGCGCTCACCGAGACGGCCGAGCGCCGGTTGCACGTACTGCAAACGCTCGACACGCTGGGCGCCGGGTTCACGCTTGCCTCGCACGACCTCGACATCCGTGGCGCGGGGAATTTGCTGGGCGAGGAGCAGTCCGGCCACATCCGCGAGGTCGGCATCGAGCTCTACCAGCACATGCTGGAAGAGGCGGTGGCGATGGCCAAGGGCGCCAAGGCCGAGGCGGAGGACTGGACGCCGCAGATCAATCTCGGCATCCCGGTGCTGATCCCCGAAACCTACGTCACCGACCTGGGCGTGCGGTTGGGGCTTTATCGCCGCCTCGCCGCCGTCGAGGACCGCGCCGAGATCGAGTCGTTCGCGGCCGAGCTGATCGACCGCTTCGGTCCCGTCCCCGGCGAGGTGGAGAACCTGCTGCAGATCGTCGCCCTTAAGCTGCTGTGCCGGCAGGCGGGGGTCGAGCGGCTCGACACCGGGCCCAAGGGCGCAGTGCTCGGCTTCCGCGACAACCGCTTCGCCAACCTGGCGGGGCTCGTCGCCTTCATCCAGCGCGACAAGGGACAGGCGACCTTGCGTCCGGACCATCGCCTCGTCTTCCGTCGCGACTGGCGCGACGACAAGAACTCGTCTTTCCGGCGCCGTCCGCATGATGGAGAATCTCGCTGCGATCGCGCGCGAGACGGAGCCCGCCGCGGCGCAATAACGCCGTCACCCAACCGGCTGGAGCGCTTCCTGGTTCACCAGTTCGAAGACCTGGTGGAATACCTCGGGCAGCTGCGCGCCCGAGATGGCATAGCGCCGGTCGATGATGAAGCAGGGCACGCCGGCGACGCCGAGCGTGCGCGCCTTCTCGTCGGCGGCGACGATGGTATCCGTGTCGGCGCCGGAGTGCAGGTATTCGAGCGCCGCCGCGCGCGCCACGCCGGCCTCGGCGGCGATGTCGGCCAGCACCCCCATTTCGCCGATGTCGCGCCCGTCGAGGAAATAGGCACGATAGAGCGCCTCGACCATGGCGCCCTGGCGGTCCCACTCGTCGGAGAAATGGATCAGCCGGTGCGACTGCAGCGAGTTGGGCGTGCGTTCGATGCGGTCGAAGCGGAAGTCGATGTGCTCGCCGGCGCCGACCTCGGCGACCGACGCGAACAGGCGGGCGGCGCGCTCGCGCCCGCCGAGCCGACGCGCCACGTACGCCGCCCGGTCGGCACCGTCCGGCGGCACATCAGGATTGACGAAGTACGGGCGCCAGGCGATCTCGACGTCGCGTTGCGGCCGACTCGCGAGCGCGCGCTCGAGCCGGCGCTTGCCGATGAAGCACCAGGGACAGGTGGTGTCGGCGACGACGTCGATGCGCATCGGTCTTCAGAGGTTGCGGCGGAAGAAGCTGCGCATCATCAAGAACGATTCGCGCGCCACCTTCGGGTTGTACTCGGCCGTGCCCTTGAACTTCGCGGTCGGGTCGGTGAAGGAATGGACTGTGTTGGCGAACACCACCATCTCGTAATCGACCTTGGCCTTCTTCATCTCGTCCTCGAAGGCGTTACGCGCCTTCTGCGGCACGACCGGGTCGTCCGCGCCGTGCAGCACCAGGATCTTTTGCGTTACCTTATCGGCGCCGGGATCGGGCGTGGTCAGGTCGCCGTGGAACGAGACGATCGCCTTGACCGAGCCGGCGCCGCCGGCGCGGGCAAGGTCGAGCAGCGGCGCGGCGCCGAAGCAGAAACCCATCGCGCCCACCTTGTTCGCGTCGATCGCGCCGGCTTTGTTGCCGAGCTCGACCAGCAGTGACAGCGCCTTGGCGATGCGCGCCCGCTCGTTCGGCAGGTCCTTGCGGATCGCGCCTGTGGCGGCGCCCATTTCCTTCGGGCTCTTCGGGTGATAGTCGGTGCCGAACATGTCGGCGACGAGGATCACATAGCTGCGCCCGGCAAGACGGCGGGCTTCCTTCACGTTCTTGGCCGACATGCCCGACCAGTCGGGCGACATCAGGATCGCCGGCCGCTTCTTCTTGACCGCGTCGTCGTAGACCAGGACGCTCTGGAACTTCTTGCCGTCGACCTCGTACGGCACCTTCTGCTCGACCATCTTCGCCGCGGCAGGCCCCGCGATCAGCGCGGCCATCGCCATCCCCAGAACCAGCCTCTTCATGTCGTTTCCCCCTTCGGCCCGGCGGGCCGTTTCGGATACGCGTTGGACCGATTAAAACGCGACCCGATCTTAACGCAGTGCCCGCAGGGGCGGAAGCGCGTCACGCGGGAAGGGCGAGGGCGCGCGCCAGCATGACGGGGTCGACATTGCCGCCCGAGAGCACTACGCCGACCGTCCGGCCCCTGGCGTTGAACCGGCCGGAGAGGATAGCGGCGAGGGCGATGGCGCCGGCCGGTTCCAGCTCGAGGTCGAGCGTGCGCTTGGCGTAGGCCATGCCGGCCAGCGTCTCCGCGTCGGGGACGACGATCCCGCCGGCGAGGCGGCGGGCGTTGGCGGCGAAGGAGATGACGCCCGGCGTCGGAGCGAGTAGGGCGTCGCAGATCGAGCGGGTTCCGGGCGGGTTGGCAAGCCGCTCCCCGGCCGCCAGCGACCGGGCGGTGTCGTCATGACCCTCGGGCTCGACGGCGTAGACGGCGCAGTCCGGCCAGTGCTCCTTGACCGCCAGCGCGACGCCGGCGACCAGCCCGCCGCCGCTACACGGGACCAGCACGGCGTCACAGCGTGCACCGCGCGCCGCGGCGTCGCGGACGATCTCCAGCCCGGCGGTGCCCTGGCCGGCGATCACGTCCGGGTCCTCATAGGGGGCGACGATCGTGGCGCCGCGCTCTGCCGCGATGCGCCCGCCGATCGCCTCGCGGTCTTCCGTTTCGCGGTCGTACAGCACCACCTCCGCCCCGTGGCCGCGGGTGCGCGCGATCTTCACCGCGGGCGCGTCGGACGGCATGACGATCGTCGCCTTCATGCCGAGGCGCTTCGCGACGGCGGCAACCGCCTGGGCGTGGTTGCCGGACGAATAGGCAACGACGCCGGCGGCCCGGCGCTGGGTCGCTATGCGTCGCATGCGGTTGAGCGCGCCGCGGAACTTGAACGACCCGGTGATCTGCGCGCACTCGGCCTTCAGCAGCACGCGCCCGCCGAGGCGCTCGTCGAGCGCCGGAAAGGCGAGGAGCGGCGTCGGTACCGCGTCGGGCTCGATTCGGTCCGCCGCGTCGAGGATATCGGCGTAGCCGGGGGGATCGCTCATGCGGGGGCCTTGCGGCGGCGCGCCGTGCGGCCCTGCGGTGCGAACACCTCGCGCGCGTCGGCGAGGCCCGGCATGTCGTGCTTGCCGAGCGGCTCCCACGCGCCGCGCACGCGCTCGGCGAAGTCGCGGCTCGCCAGCACGCGGCGTCCGAGTACCTTGGTCAGCGCCTGCAGCCGCGCCACCTCGTTGGCGGCGGGCCCGACGACCGTGAACTGCAGCCGTTCGGGCAGGCCGATATTGCCGAACATCAGGTCGCCCACGTGCAGCCCCACGCCAAATTCCAGCCCCGGCTGACCGGTCGCATCGCGCGCGGCGTTGAGGGTGGCAAGGCGCCGCTCCGCGCCGCCGGCCGCCGCGAGCGCAGCCCGGCAGGCCGTTTGCTCGGTGCGACCGCCGGCGCCGATCGGGAAGATCGCCAGCACGGCATCGCCGATCAGCATCAGGACCTCGCCGCCTTCCTCCATCACGGCGCCGGCGGCGCATTCGAAATAGCCGTTGAGCGCTTCGAGATAGCCGTTGGCGTCGAGCGTCTCGGCCAGCCCCGTCGAGTTGCGCAGATCGCTGAACCAGACCGCCGCGCGGATGATCTCGCCGTCGCCGCGCTTGATCGAGCCGTTGAGCACGCGCAGCCCCGCGTCGGCGCCGAGATAGGTGGTCACGACGTTGCGCGCGATCATTTCCTTGATGCGCACCTTGCACGCGACCGAGAGGCGCCGCTGGATGCGCAGCAGCGCCTGGATGTCGGAGTCGCTGAATCCGGAAGCGCGGTCGGTCGACCATGACCCGATCAACCCGTTGGCGACGCCCCGGCCGATCGCGTCGTCGGAGAACAGTACCGCGAAGCCGAAATAGTCGCTCAGCCCCGACTCTTGCAGCTCGGCGAACAGCGGGTAATCGATTATCGCGTCGCGTCCGGCCAGGCGTCGGCGCATGAACGGGATGTGATTATCGACCAGATACTTGTGGGGGCTAAGGCTCCAGCCGTCGCTGCCCGTCTCGTGCGAAAGCTCCTGGGTGGTGAGGCCCTCGTCGGGCTTCCAGGTGTACGACATCACCGAGACCAGCGGGTGCAACACGCGAAACCCGATGAAGGCGCGCGCGATCGGCACCCCTGCGGCGCGTAGCCGAGCGCAGCAGCCCTGGAACAGCTCGTCGAGAGGGGGCTCGCCCAGCGCCTGATCCATCAGCCAGTCGGCGATGGTGCCGATCAGGTCGATGCCGCCGCGCGCTTCGCCGGTGTCCTCGACCGACGGCGGCGGACCGGCGGGCGCTGGATCGGCGCGAACGGGCGCTGGGCTCACGGCCGGACCAGTTCGGGCAGGTCTGTGAGCGAACGTACTTCCGCGCTCGGTTTGCCGGGCAGGCCTTCAGGCGGCTGGCCCGCGCGGTTGACCCAGACGGTGTGCAGCCCGAACACCGAGGCGCCGGCGATGTCCCATGCGTTCGACGACATGAAGGTGATCGCGGGGGCGGAAACGCCTAGCGAGTTGACGGCGATCTGGTAGACGGTCGGGTGCGGCTTGAAGACCTGCACCGTCTCGACCGACAGCACAGCGTCGAACAGGCCCGTGAGCCCGCCGCTTTTCACCGCCGCGGTGAGCATGGTGGGCGAGCCGTTTGACAGGATCGCGCATTTCATGCCGGCCTCGCGCAGCCGCTCGAGCGCGGGCCTGGCGTCGGGATAGGCGTCGAGGTCGAGATAAAGCTGCATCAGACGCGCGCGCAGGTCGGGATCCGCGATGTCATGGGCGGCGAACGCGTAATCGAGCGCGTCGGAGGTGACTTGCCAGAAATCCTCGTGCCGGCCCATCAGGCTACGCAGCCAGGTATATTCGAGCTGCTTCTGGCGCCAGAGCTGGGAGACGGCGTCGCACTTCGTGCCCAGCGCCTCGCGGCAGCGCGCGGCGGCGGAATGGACGTCGAACAGCGTGCCGTACGCGTCGAACACGCAAGCGGCGATGCCGGTGAGGTTGGGTGCAACCATGGGGCTCCTCCGGGCGATTCCTACACCCGGTCGGAACGCCCTGCAACGCGGGCTACTCCGCGCCCAGAACCGAAAATCCCTGGCGGACGAACAGCGGCCGGGCGGCGGGCGATTCCATGTAGGCGAGGAAGGCCGCCGCGTCGGGCGTCGCGTTGGCGTCGATCAGCGCCACCGGATAGACGATCGGCGGATAAGTGTCGTCCGGGAAGGCGGCGACGACGCGCACCTTGGGCTCGACCTTCGCGTCGGTGCGGTAGACGATGCCGAGCGGTGCCTCGCCACGCGCCACGAGGGCCAGCGCGGCGCGCACGTTCTGCGCCTGGGCAAGCGATCCCGACACCGAATCCCAGACACCGAGCAATTTCAGCGCAGCCTTGGCGTAGAGCCCGGCGGGCACGGCGTCCGTGTTGGCGACGGCGAGCCGGCCGCCATCCAGGAGCTTCGCCAGCGGAAAGCCTTGCGCAATTGTCGCCCGCGCGCGCGAGTTCCTGCGGCGCGATCAGCACCAGCGCGTTGCCCAGCAGGTTGCGCCGCGTGCCCGGCTTCAACAGGTGCTTGGCCGCCAGCCAGTCCATCCATTTGAGGTCGGCCGAGACGTAAAGCTCGGCCGGCGCGCCCTCGGCGATCTGACGGGCGAGGGTGGAGCTCGCCGCGTAAGACACCGCGGCGCGCTTGCCGGTCTTTTGCCGCCAGGCCGCCGCGACGTCGTCGAGCGCGTTCTTCATGCTGGCGGCGGCGAACGCGAGCACCGGCTTCTCCGCCGCGGCCGGCGGGGCCGTGGTCGCGAGAACCGGCGCGGCGAGTGCGGCGGCGACAAGGGCAGCAACCGCCGTCGAGCCGGGATGGCGATGGTGGCGCGCCAATCGACCCTCCCATTCGTTATATCTGTCCGTATATAGCGAATGGGGCAGCACGTCCAGTGCGGTGGGGCTGTTTCGTCGTCTCGACAGGCGGGGAAGCTTCGCGTCCCGCCAGGGCGACGACCCGTTCGCAACCTCACCAAATCGTGCATCGGTTTTACGTGCGCGCCCCCGGTGGTTTGCTTAAGTTGGCCGGGAAGGACGGAGGTATCCCATGACGATCTGGCCCGAGCGCGCGCCGCTCTCGCCCCTCAAGACGGCGATCCTCGCCGTCATCGTGTTCCCCGGTGCCTGGACGGCGTGGGATCTCGCCGCGGGCAATCTCGGCGCCCGGCCGATCACCGAGGCGATCCACGAGGTCGGCCTCGACGGCATCCGCCTCCTGTTCATCGCGCTGGCGGTCACTCCGCTGCGCCAGATCCTGCGCTGGCCGCTGATCGCGCAGCAGCGCCGCATGATCGGCGTCGCCGCGTTCTGCTACCTCTTCGTCCATTTCTGCCTGTACGCGGTCGACCAGAAGCTCCAGCTCGGGGTGGTCGCCAGCGAGGTCGTGCTGCGTATCTACCTCACCATCGGATTCGTGGCGCTGCTGGGACTCTCGGCAATGGCGGCGACCTCGACCGACCGAATGGTGAAGCGGATGGGCGGCAGGAACTGGCGCCGGCTGCACAAGATTGTCTACGGCATCGGCATCCTGGCCGCGATCCACTTCTTCATGCAGTCCAAGCTCGACGTGTACGAGCCGACCTGGATGGCAGGGATGCTGGTCTGGCTGCTCGGCTACCGTGTTATCGCCGCCTGGAACCGCACCGCCGCTCCGAAGCCGACGGCGGTCGGGCTGCTCGGCATCTTCGCCACCGCGGTCACGGCGGTCGGCGAGGCGCTCTACTATTTCCTCCTCAACCACGTCGACATGATCCGGGTCCTCCAGGCCAACCTCGACCTCGAGTTCCCACTGCGCCCGGCGTGGTGGGTGCTGGGGGCGAGCCTGATCGTCTTCGTGGCGAGCGTCGGACGGATCCTCGCCGTGCGCGGGCCGAGGCTGAGCCCCCGCGCCGCCTAGATATCTTGGTCGCAGCGCCCTGGTGACGGCGCCACGTCAGTCCGCATAGTCAGGCTGGGTGCGGTCGAGATTGCGCCGCACCGCCTGCCAGGCGAGCTGGTGATAGTGCGAGTCGGGGGCGTTGCGGCGGAACCGCGTCAGCGCCGTCGACCGCACCACCTCCTCGCTCGGCTGGTTGAGGCGCGCGCCGCCGGCCATGCCGCGCACCTGGTATTCGCAGGCGCGCTCCAGGTTGTAGGTGAGCTGGAACAGCTCGGGGAACGATTCGCCCCAGGTCAGCGTGCCGTGGTTCCTGAGGATCATGCACTTGCATTCGCCCATGTCGCGGGCGAGGCGGGCGCACTCGTCCTCGTCCGTCGCGATGCCCTCGAAGTCATGATAGGCGATCGGGCCGAGCGTCATGGCGTGCTGGCTCAGGGGGCGCAGCCCGTCGGCCTGCATCGAGACGGCGACGCCGTTCGGCGTGTGCAAATGCACCACGCACATGGCGTGGTTGAACGACTTGTAGACGGCTGAATGGATGACATAGGCGGCGCGGTTAAGGGTGTAGGGCGAGTCCAATACCGCCTTGCCGGCGTCGTCGATCTTGAGGAGCGACGAGGCAGTGATCTCGTTGAAGGTGAGGTCGAGCGGGTTGACCAGGTAGCAGTTCGGCTCGCCGGGCACGCGCGCCGTCATATGGGTGAAGATGTGGTCGTCCCAGCCGCGCTCGTAGACGTAGCGGTACAGCGCCGCGAGATCCTCGCGCGCCTGCCATTCGGCCGCGCTCACTTTGCTCCGGACGCCTGCATCGGCTCGACGCGCCTTGCTGACCGCCGCCATGGTTCCCTCCCGCTGGGTTGCGGGGGAAGTTTACACGAAGGCAAGGCCCCGCCGTCTACCGCTTCTTCCCGTTCACGCGGTCGAGGAAGGCGATAGCGGCCGTGTTGAATTCGTCCGGCATCTCGATGTTCGGGCAGTGGCCGCACTTCTCGAACACGATCACCTCCGACCCCTTGATGCGGCCGGCGAGCTGGGGCGCGAAGCCTTTCTCGCGCAGCGGGTCCTCGGCCCCGGCGATGATAAGCGTCGGCACCGCCACGTTCTCGTAGGGCGTCTGGTCGGCCGAGCCGAAATAGGGCCGGGCCTCGCGGAACGGCGCGCGGAGCCGCGAGGCCGAGGTGCACTCGAACGCGCCCGGCATGTGCGCGAACTCCTGGCGCTTCGCCACATACGCGTGGTCCTCGGAGAACTTCTTGTCGTAGAGCATAGCGGCGAGCAGCGCGCGCATCGCCTCGTCCGACCCGTCATAGGCGAGCAGCACCTTGCGCGCCTCGGTGGCCGGCGTGCCGCCGCCGCCCGGCCCGAGGACCATCGAGCGGATGGGCAGCGTCACCGGAGGGCGCGAGGCCACCTGCACCAGCATCGATCCGCCCATCGAGTTGCCGATGAAGTCGGCCTTGTCGATGCCCATCACTTCGAGGAAGCGGGCGAGGTGGCGCAGCGGCCGTTCGCGCGGCGCGCCGAAATCGTAGATCTTGTCGGTGCGCCCGAACCCGAGCCAGTCCGGCGCGACGCAGCGATAGCCCGCCTTGGCGAGGGCGGGGATGGTGAACTCCCAGCTTATCTCCGCCGCGCCGCCATACTCGCCCGAATGCAGCAGCACCACGATCGGGCCGTCGCCCGCCTCCAGATAGTGCGTCCGGATGCCGTCGACCTCGACGAACTTGCTCTGCCAGTCGGTCATATCGTTCCTCCGGTGCTGGGCGGCCCAGATTTATCTATCCGGCGCGCGAGCGTCAAGTGCGGCTGGCCCGATCCGGCAGATTGTGCCGCCCGGCCGGCCGATGCTGCCGTGGGGAGCGGTCGAGGACGCCAGGATTCCGGGCGTTTGCCGCTGGCACGGAAATTGCACGGCGCACGGCGCGGTCCTTTTCGGACCGGCGTCGTAATGTGCGAGGTGACGATGTCGGATCTTTCAAGTATCGGCGGCCTGGCCGGACTGTTGTTCCGCCAGCAATCGAGCTCTTATCCGAATTCGATATTCGGGCCCTCCGGCAGCGGGGCATCCGGCGCGTTCGCGGCCGATCCGCTTCTAAGCACCACGGGGACTGGCGGCGACTCTTCGGCCGGCGTCATGTCGGGCGGGGCAACTTCGTTGAATCCTGCTCTGATTACGACTTTGCTCGGCGTGCAGGAGCAGGCGTCGAGCGTGGCGAACGGGGCCGGTTCTTCGGCTGGCGCCCTGCAGGGCTCCAGCTTCTCAGACCGGCTTTTCGCCCAGATGGACGCCAACGGCGACGGGTCGATCAGCAAGAGCGAGCTGGAAAGCGCCTTCGCGACCGGTGGCAAGGACGCCTCGACGGCGGATGCCGTGTTCGCCAAGCTCGACACCGACGGCGATGGCTCGGTGAGCGCGTCGGAGCTGAAATCCGGCCTGCACCAGGCGGCCGCGATGCGCCACCACCATCATGGCGGCGGCGGCGGAGTGAGCAGCCGGAACCTCGCCGACATGATGCAGAACGCATCCCAGTCCGGCAACGCGACCTCGGACGTGGTCAGCAACGCCGACGGCTCGACCACCACGACGGTGACCTATCCGGACGGGACCAAGTTCACGATGACGAGCCCGGCCGCACTGGCCCAGGCCGCGACCGAGCTGTAAGGGGATCAAACCGGCGCGGGCCGGAGCATCTTGCCCGGCGTGGCGCCGGTGTGCGCGCCGGCGCGAAGCACCGCAACCCCATTGACCAGCACCGTGTCGACGCCGACCGCGAACTGGTGCGGATCGGCGTAGGTGGCGCGCTCGGCAATGGTGGCGGGGTCGAAAATCGTGACGTCGGCGGCGGCGCCCGCGCGCAGCACCCCGCGGTCGGCGAGGCCCAGCGCCGCGGCCGACGCGCCCGTCATCTTGCGTATGGCGGTCTCGATCGGGATCAGCCCTTCGTCGCGGACATAGCGGCCCAGGACACGCGCGAACGTGCCGTAGAAGCGCGGGTGCGGCTTGCCCTGGCTTGTGATTCCGGTCGGCGCCACGGCGTTGCCGTCCGAGCCGACCATGACATCGGGCGCGCGGATGAAGTCGCGCACGTCGTCCTCGCCGATCGAACTCGACCACGACGCGGGTTTGGCCGCGATCGGCGACGATATAGTCGAGCGCCGCGTCGAACGGGTCCTTGCCCTGTTCGCGCGCGACCTCTTCCATCGTCTTGCCGGCGTGCTGCGGCAGGTTAGGCGAGATCGAGATGCGTACGGCGTCCCAGCCTTTGACCCGCCCGAAATTGTTCAACCCCTTCTCGGCGACCTCGCGCTTGATGCGCGCGCGCTGCTGCGGATCGGCGATGCGCGCCGCGGTGGCCTGCTCGCCGCCCTCCTGCAGCCACGGCGGCATCAAATTGCGCAGCGGATTCGACGCGGCCGTGTAGGGGTATTCGTCGCAATCGATGGCGATCCCGCGGGCGCGCGCCTCGCGCAGCGTGTCGAGGAAGCGACCCACCTTGCCCCAATTGTCGGTCCCCGACACCTTGGCGTGAACGATCTGCACGTGGACGCCGGTGCGCTCGCCGAATTCGATCGCCTCGGCAGCGGCGTCGAACACCGCGTTCGCTTCGTCGCGCAGATGGGTGAAGTAGCGCGCGCCGTGATGCCTGAGGATGGCGCCGAGCTCAACCAGTTCCTCGCCCTTCGCAAACGAACCCGGCGCGGTGAACAGGCCCGACGACATGCCGAGCGCGCCAGCGGCCAGCGCCTCCTCCAGCAGGCGTTTCATTTGTTCCAGCTCGGCCGGCTCGGGCGGGCGGTTCTCCAGCCCCATGGTCATTAGCCTGAGCGTGTTGTGCCCGACCAGCATCACCCGGTTGACCGAGGTCGCGGGGTAGGTGGCGGCGTAGTCGCCGAAGCTCGTTTCCTTGAAGTCGAGCCACGGTGCGCTCGGCCCGAGATAGGCCTTCAGCGCGTCCGCCTTGCCGGGAAGACACGGCGCGCAGGAATAGCCGCAATGGCCGATCACCTCGCACGTCACGCCCTGGTGCACCTTGGACTCGGACAGCGGCATCAGCGGCAGCGTCCAGTCGGAATGCGTCTTGATGTCGATGAAGCCGGGCGAAACCAACTTGCCGCGCGCGTCGATCGTCTCGGCGTCGCCGGTCGAGACATCGATGCCGATTTCAACGATCCGCCCGTCGCGGATCGCGATGTCGGCCCGCCGCCCGGGCGCGCCCGTCCCGTCGATGACCGTGCCGTTCCGGATGACGATGTCGTGGGTCATTCGGCCGCCGTCGCCAGCGTCTCCGGCATTTCGACGCCGAGCCTCTGCGTGAGCTCCGTCATCTGCTTCCAGATCGCGGGCGGGATGGGAATGCCCTCCTTCGAGCGGCGAGCGAAGACGCGGTCGCCGCGCTCGCCGGGCAGGGTGATCTCGTCGACGCCCTGGGCGCGGGGCAGAGCCTTGATCGCGGCCGCCAGCGCGGCTGTGTTGCGGCGGTAGTCGTGGGCGTCGCCGAACAGCGCCGGGTCGATGGCGCCGACCAGCGCGTTCTGGTTGTGCATGTTCCCGCCCTCGACGCCCGTGATGGCGGGCGTGATGGTCGGGTTGCCGACCATCAGCCCGGCCAGGCACTCGATCATCATGGCGAGGCCGGCGCCCTTGTACCCGCCGAGCGGCAGCGGCACGGCGGCCTCTTTCGGGTCGGTGGTCGGGCGGCCCTCGTCGTCGATGGCCCAGCCGGGTTCGAGCGCCGCGCCTGTCAGGCGGTATTCCTTGAGCTTGCCACCGGCGACCACCGCGCTCGCCATGTCGAGCACCAGCGGCGCGGCGCCCTCGACCGGCACGGCGATGGCGAGGGGCGCGGTCGGCAGCACGGCCCCCTTGGCGCCGGGATAGCCCATCTGGGTCGGCACGCCGCAGGTCATCGCGATCCCGACCATGTTCGCCTCGGCGGCGCGGCGCACGAATAGCCCGATGGCGCCCGAATGGGCGACGCGACGCACCAGCGTCCAGGCGAAGCCCGTGGTGCGCGCCTTGCGGATGGCGCGGTCCATCGCGCCCGGGAGGACGAGAGGTCCGAAGCCGCGGTCGCCGTCGATCACCGTGACAGCCGGCAGTTCGGCGATCACCTTGATGTCGGGCCGGGGGTTCGATTCGCCCTGCTCGAACATCTCCAGGTAGCGGGGCAGGCGGATCACCCCGTGCGTGTCCACCCCGCGCAGGTTGGCCCAGACGAGCGCCTCGGCCTCGGCCTGGGCGTGATCCTGCCCCATGCCGCCGGCTTCGAGCACGGCGGCGGCGTAGCGGCGGAGCGCCTCGGCGGAAACACGTTTCGGTCCATCGGCCATCTGGTCCTCCTTCGCGTGCGAAGCTACACTGCCGCCCGCAAAGACGGGAGACGGAAATGGAAGAGCGCGTCAGCTTCAAGTCCGGCGATCTGACCCTGGCCGGGATCGTCCACACCCCGAAGGACCTCAAGAAGGGCGAGCGCCGGCCGGCCTTCCTGGTGCTGCACGGGTTCGGGTCGAACAAGGCGAGCCACAACTGCCAGCTTCCCTGCGAGTTCCTGAGCGAGTGGGGCTATGTTGCGCTGCGCTTCGACATGCGCGGCTGCGGCGAGTCCGACGGCGAGAAATCGCGCATCATCTGCCTCGAGCAGGTGGAGGACACCTCGGCCGCGCTCACCTACATGGCCTCGCGCCCGGAGGTCGATCCCGAGCGTATCGCGGTGATCGGCTCGTCGTTCGGCGCGGCGGTCGCGGTCTACGCTGGCGGCGTGGACAAGCGCGTCGCGGCGGTCGTCTCGTCCGGCGGCTGGGGCGACGGCGAGCGCAAGTTCCGCGGCCAGCACCCGACGCCCGAGGCGTGGGCCCGCTTCACCAAGATGCTGGCGGACGGCAAGGAGCATCGCGCCAAGACGGGCAAGTCGCTGATGGTGCCGCGCTACGATATCGTGCCGATCCCTCCCGAGCTGCGCGGCAACCTCGCCCCCAACTCGGTGATGGAGTTCCCGGCGGAGACGGCGCAGTCGATGTTCGACTTCAGGGCCGACAACGTCGTGGGCAACATTGCGCCGCGGCCGCTCCTGCTGCTGCATTCCTCTCACGACACGGTGACGCCGACCGAGCAGTCCGTCGAGATGTTCAAGCGCGCCAAGCACCCCGTCGACATGGTGCTGTTCTCCGATACGACCCACTTCATGTTCAGCGCGGAGAACGTCCGCGTGCGCCACATCCTGAAGGACTGGCTCGACAAGTACTTCCCGGCGAAGGCCAGCGTTGCGGCGTAAGGCGCGGGGCCGGTCGGTTTTGCCGCGCTACGCCTTCGCCCGCATGCGGGTCAGGAAGCCGCGCAGGTGGGCATCGAGGAAGGCCAGCGCCTCGTCGTCGAGCGCCTCGAACGCGACCGCGAGCTCGCCGGTGGCGGGCACCGAGCGCGTCACCCTTCCGGCGAATCGGAACAGTCGACCATCCCAACCGAGCGCGCCCGCGAGCGCGTCGCCATAGGGACGGACGACGGCGCAATTCTCCAGGAGGAAGCCCCCGAACGACCAGTTCGTCGTTTCGTATGTTCTATCCTCCAGCACGACCTGGACGGGAGGGACCACGACCCGCCGGTCTTTGCGCTTTTCCCGGTATGGGACGATCCGGTATTGTGTGCGGCGACGGGCCATGGCGGGATCCCCAGGAACTGGGAATATCGTTACGGCTCAAATATTTATGTGCTGTTAAGGGCGCCCCTGACGGGGCGAGGCCGGGCGGCGGGAGAGGCGTGCATGGCGGACATCCACCTGACGATGGCGAGCGAGGACTACGACCACATCCGGGAGCTGGCGACCGGCCGGGTCAAGCCCGAGGGGATCGCGCTCACCCACCTGCAGCACCAGGTCGAGGAGATTTTCTTCCGCTTCACCACCACGATGGACTGGGAAGTGTCGGAGATTTCCTTCGGCATGTTCTCGTCGCACATGGCGCGCGACGACGCGCCCTATATCGGCATCCCGGTCTTCCCGTCGCGGGTGTTCCGGCATTCGGCGGTCTATGTCCGTCCCGACGGGAAGGTGAAGAAGCCCGAAGACCTGGCCGGCAAGCGGATCGGCGTGCCGCAATGGACCCAGACGGCAACGGTCTACGTGCGCGGCTGGATGACCGACACGGTGGGCATCCCGCTGTCGAAGGCCACGTGGGTCCAGTCCGGCGTCAACCAGCCGGGCCGCGCGGAGACCGGACGGATCAACCTTCCCGAGGGGGTGAACCTCACTTTCGTCAAGGACCGGTCGCTGTCGCAGATGCTGGTCGACGGCGATCTCGACGCGATCTTCTCCGCCCACGCGCCGCAGATGTTCGAGGAGGGCCACCCCGGCATCGCCCGGCTCTACCCCGACTACCGGCCGGTCGAGGAGACTTACTACAAGGAGACCGGCATCTTCCCGATCATGCACACGGTCGCGCTGCGCCGCGACGTGTACGAGAAGAACCGCTGGATCGCGCGCAACCTGATGACCGCGATGGAGGAAGCGAAGCGCCGCTCGGTCGCGCGCCTCCTGGACATCACGGCCTCGCACATGGCGGTGCCGTGGGGCTACGAGAACGTGCGGCGGACGGCGAGGACGCTGTGGGGCGACGGCGAGTACTGGCCCTACGGTATCGAGCCCAACCGCGTCACCATCGATGCGTTCCTCAAATGGTGTTACGAGCAGGGCGTGACGGCGAAGCATCTTGCGGCCGAGCAGATCTTCGCGCCGGAATGCCAGGGAGCGGGGTTCAAGATCTGACATGGCGCCGAAGAAGAACCCGCTGAAGCTCAACGCCCTGCAGCTCAAGACGCTGACCCTGCTGCAGGAGCTCGCCAGGAGCCCGGCGACGTCGAGCCGTGTCGAGGAGACGGGCGAGGTGGTCATCACCAACATCCCGCACCCGCACGGCGACCACTTCCACATCGGCGAGAAGCTCGTCTTCGCGCGCGACGCGACAGGGCTGCGCAACCCGTCGGTCTGGGTGGCACTGGCGCGCAAGGGGCTCGCCCGCTACGACTATCCGCTGGCCATCATGCTGACCAAGGCGGGGATCGAGTACGAGACCGGCATCTCCGACCAGATTCTCATGGGCTCGGAGCACTGACCGATGAACGCGGCGATCGCGCGGCTGGGCGAGGAGCGGGTGAAGCTGGTGGGGCTGATCTCGGCCGGCCACTTCATGAGCCATTTCTACATCCTGGTGATGCCGTCGCTCCTGCCGCTGATCGCCAAGGACCTCGGCCTCAGCTTCGCGCTCCTCGGCACCGTGCTCACGGCCTATTCTCTGATCGTTGCGTTCTGCCAGATCCCGCTCGGCTTCATCGTCGACAAGCTGGGCGGCCGGATGGTGCTGGCGATCGGACTCGGGGTGCACGGGCTCGCCTTCGCCTCGGTTTGGTTCGTCCATTCCTATTGGGCGCTGCTTGCCTGCTATGCGGTGGCCGGGCTTGGCCAGTCGGTGTTCCACCCGGCCGACTACGCGATCCTCGCCGCGCGCATCGAGCGCAGCTATCTCGGCCGCGCCCTCTCGGTCCACGCCTTCGCCGGAAATGCCGGCTGGGGCGCCGCGCCGCCGGTCGTGCTCGCGCTTACGGCGCTCGTGGACTGGCGCTTCGCCTACCTGGTGATCGGGATCGTCGGGCTCGCCATCGCGCTGATGGTCTATTCGCAGCCCGACCTGGTCGGGCGCGCCGTTCCCGCCGAGCGACTGAAGGACGCGGCGGGCAAGAAGCGCTCCTCCTTCCGCGACGGGCTCGCGCTGATGAAAAGCCCGGCGCTCCTGGTCCTGTTCGCCTATTTCCTGTTCTCGTCGATGGCGGGCACCGGCATCAACCAGGTCTCGGTGGTCGGGCTGATGCACCTTTATGGTGCCGATCTGGTGGGCGCCAACACGGCCCTTACGGGGTATCTCTGGGGCACGGCGCTCGGCGTCTTGGCCGGCGGCTGGCTTGCCGACCGGTTCGGCCGGCCGAACCTGATCGCCGGCGGCGGCATGGCGCTCGCGGCCGTCGGGCTCGCTGTCGTCCCGTTCGGGATCCTGCCGGTGGCGGGCATCGCAGTGCTGATGACTCTGGTCGGCACCTTCACCGGCGCCAGCGCGCCGTCGCGCGACCTCCTGGTGCGCCAGACGGCCGGGCAGAACACGGTGGGGGTGGCGTTCGGTTTCACCTCGACCGGCTTCTCCGTTGCCGGCGCGACCATGCCGCCTTTGTTCGGCTGGCTGCTCGATACCGGCCGCGTCCAGATCGCCTACGGCGTCATGGTCGCGGCGCTCGCGGTGGCGGTCCTCGCCTGCTCCAGCCGCGACGGCGCCGCCGGCAAGAGGTGAGGCCGCCCGCGCCCGGACCGCACCGGCGGGTCCTCGGCCTCGCCGTGCCCATCGTCCTGTCCAACCTTTCGGTGCCGCTCTTGGGCGCGGTCGACACCGCCGTGATGGGCCACCTGCCCGAGCCGCGCTATCTCGGCGCGACGGCGGTGGGGGCGACGATCTTCGGCTTCATCTACTGGGGCTTCGGCTTCCTGCGCATGGGGACGACCGGTTTCGTCGCCCAGGCGCTGGGGGCGCAGGACGGGGCCGAGCTGCGCGCCGCGGCGGCGCGGGCCCAGCTCATCGCGCTCGCGATTGCCGTGGTGCTGATCGCGGCGCAGGAGCCGATCGGCTGGGCGGCGTTCCGCCTGATCGGGGCGAGCCCCGACGTGGCGCCGCTGGCGCGGAGCTACTTCGCGATCCGCATCTGGGACGCGCCGGCGGCGCTCCTCAACTACGTGTTCCTTGGTTGGCTCCTCGGGATGCAGCGGGCGCGCGCGGCGCTCGCGCTGCAGCTCTGGATGAACGGCATCAACGTCGCGCTCGACCTGCTGTTCGTGCCGGTCTTCCACTGGGGCGTGCCGGGCGTGGCGATGGCGACGCTGATCTCGGAGTACTGCGCCGTCGGGATGGGGCTCTGGCTCTGCCACCGCGCGATCCGCGGCGTTCCCGGGCGGCTCGATCGCGCCCGCGTGCTCAGGGCGGACCGGATCAGGGGCACGCTCGCCGTCAACCGGGACATCTTCTTCCGCACGATCTGCCTGATGCTCGCCTTCGCGCTGTTCACCGCCGAGGGCGCGCGGCTCGGCGATTTGACGCTTGCCGCCAACGCGATCCTGATGAACTTCCAGACCTTCATGGCTTACGCGCTCGACGGCTTCGCCCAGGCCGCCGAGGCGCTGGTCGGCGGCGCGGTGGGCGCGCGCGACGGCCGCGCCTTCCGCGAGGCGGTGCGCGTCTCGACCGTATGGGCGGCCGTCGCCGCGCTCGCCTTCGTCGCCGCCTATGGCGTTGGCGGCACGATCCTGATCCGGGTGATGACCGGTATCGCCGAGGTACGCGAGCGCGCACTCGACTTCCTGCCCTGGGCGGCGGTCTCGCCCGCCCTGTCGATCTGGAGCTTCCAGCTCGACGGCATATTCATCGGCGCGACGCGCGGCGCCGATCTCCGCAACGCGATGGCGATCTCGCTCGCGATCTACGTCGCCTGCATGTTCGCCCTGATCGGGCCACTCGGCAATCACGGGCTATGGCTCGCCTTCCTGATCTTCATGGTGGCGCGCGCCGCGACGCTGGGCATGCGCCTGCCGCGCCTCCTCCGCGCGGTCGAGGCAGGACCGTGAAACGTCTCGCCCGACTCCTCGCCTCGCCGTACGTGTCGGCAATGTGCGGGCTCCTGTTCGTCTCCGGCATCATGGTGATGATCCGCGGCGTGGGGGAGAACGTGCCGCCGATCGCGCTTACCTTCTGGCGCGCCGTGATCGGCTCGTCGGTGCTGGTGGCCGTCGCCCTGCCGCACCTCAGGGTCGAGCTGCCGGTCATCCGCGCGCGCTGGCGGCCGCTACTCCTCTGCGGCTTCCTGCAGATGGTGATGGGCAGCGGCGGTACGGTGATCGGGCTGCAATCGACCACGGTTATCAACGCCAGCGTTCTCGCCGCCTTCCAGCCGATGACCACGGTGCTGTTCGCCTGGGCTCTGGGGCGCGACCGGGTGAACAAGGTGCAGGCGGCGGGCATCGCCCTCTCGGCCGTGGGCGTCCTGATCCTGATCGCGCATGGCAGTGTCGCGACGCTCGCCCATTTCGACGTTCGGTCGGGCGACCTGTGGATTCTCGTGTCGGTGATCGGTTTCGCGCTTTACACCGCGGTGATCCGCGAGGCCGCACCCGGCATGCACTGGATGAGCCTGACCGCGGCGGTCACCACGCTCGGGCTTGCCTGCCTGGTGCCGCTCTACATCTGGGAGAATTTCTGGGTGCGGCCCGCGCGGTTCGACGGGCCGATGCTTCTGACCGCCGCCTATCTCGGCCTGTTCGGCACGTTCTTCGCCGTTTCGCTGTGGAACCGCGCGATCCGCATGGCCGGGCCGGCGCGCATCGGCGTGCTCGGCAATCTCGGGCCCTTGTTCGGCGTGCTGGCGGGCATGGTGTTCCTCGGCGAGCGGCTGCAGCCCTACCACCTGGCGGGCGCGGCGCCGATCGCCGCCGGCATCTGGCTGGTGCTGTTCGCGGCGCGCAAGCGCCCGGCCGCCTGACGGCGCGCCCTCAGCGCTGCGGGTGGGCGAGGCGCCAATCGTTGGCTTGGCTCGTCGCCTCGGCGATGTCGGCGCGCGTCAGGCTGGGATAGATCATAACCAATGCCTGCTTGGCCTCTTCATTGCCGACGTCCGAGGCGAGAAGGAACCATTTGACCGCCTCGACCGGGTCGCGCACGGTGCCCTGCCCGTAATAGTACATGCGCCCGACATCGAACTGCGCGCCGCCGTTGCCCTGTCTGGCGAGCGGCAGCCAGAGCGCCAGGGCGCGTCCATAGTCCTTTACCTGATAGGCCGCGACGCCGTCCTCGAACGCGCCGGCGCGCGCGAGTGCAGGGGCGGCGAGGGTGAGGAGAACCGCCAGGACGGGAAAAGCCTGCCTCGCCCGCCCGCGTATGCGGCACGACATACCATAATATTGGAGCATTTGATCCGTGTTCGGCTCAAGCATTCGCTAAACTTAATTCAATTGCGCCACGATAGATGTTGACCGCGAAAAGGCCATCTCTATATCGTCCGCAGGTATCGTCGCGTGTGACCGGACCGAGAGGTCACCTGTGATCGGGTCATTTTTCACGTCCCTGTCCGGCATTGACGCCGCCGCGAAGCGGTTCGAGGTGGCGTCTGCGAACGTCGTCCATGCCTTCGACACGGTGCCCGGTCCGTCCTCCGTCGTGACGCCCATCGACCGCATCGAGGCGGTGCGCGCCTATGGCGGGTCGGGCTTCCGGCCGCGCGATGCTGTGCAGACCGCCACCGCCGACGGCGGCACCAAGGTCGACACGCCGGAGCGCGATCCGGCCACGAAACCCGCATACAAGCCCGACGACCCGAACGCCGACAAGAACGGACTCGTGTCGCGGCCAAACGTCGACCTGGCGAGCGAATTCGTCAATATCATCCTGGCCCAGCGCGCCTACGAGGCCGGCCTCAAGGTGCTGCAGGCGCGCGACCAGGTGCTCGGCACGACCATCGACGCGCGGTCCTGAGCCCTCGGTCCCTGGGTTCCCCGCGGACGGACGGCCGCCGATCGTCCCCCCGTCGGCGGCCGTTCCGATTCAGGCCTCGCGGTTCCGGCGGCGGGCGAGATGGGCGGCCAGTGCCTCGGGCGTGTCCAAATCCTCGAGCACCGCCGTGTCGGCCATCGCGACCTCGCAGATCTCGTCGGCATGGGCGCCGATCAAATGCCGCGCGCCCACGTCGCCCGCCACCTCGCGCATCTCGGCGAAGTAGCGCCGGGCCCACAGCACCGGGTTGCCGCGCTTGCCGTTGAAGGTGGGGACGCAGATGGTCTTGCCGCCGGCTGGATCGAAGGCGGCGATCAGCCGGTCGATGTGCCCGGTCGCGACCGACGGCATGTCGCCCAGAAGGACGACGACCCCGTCGATGTCGGCGGGCAGGGCGTCGAGCCCGGCGCGCAGGGAGCCGGACAGCCCCTCGACGTAAAGCGGGTTGTGCGCAAAGGTCACGTCGCGACCGGCCAGCGCCGCGCGCACCCGCTCCGGCTCATGGCCGGTCACCACGACGACCGGCCGCGCGGCGGAGGCAAGGGCAGCGTCGACGGCGTGCGCTACCATCGGCCGGCCGTCGACCTCGGCCAGCAGCTTATTCACCGGCCCCATGCGGCGCGACTGGCCGGCGGCCAGCACCAGTGCGGCGACGCGTGGCTTGCGGGGCGGCGTCTCGGGTACGCTGGCGCGCGGCACGGGACGGCCGGGGATTTCCTTGAGGAGCCCGCCGACGCCCATCCGCGCGACGTCCAGCGGCGTCACGTCGAGCCCGGCGGCCAAGCGCTGCAGCACCTTATCGAACCCGTGCGGGCGCGGCGAGCGGGCGGAGCCCGGCAGGCCCATGACGTGGGTGCGGCCGAGCCGGGCAAACAGCGTCAGGTGGCCGGGGTCGACCGGCATGCCGAGGTGGTCGACTGTTCCGCCCGCCTGCGCGACCGACATCGGCACCACGTCGCGCCGGTCGACGATCGCCGACGAGCCGAGCACCAGGATCACGTCGCAACCGGCCGCGAGGTCGCGCAGTGCCTCGGCGACCGGGCCGGTCTCGTGCGCGGTGCGGATCTCGCGGTCGAGCGTGGCGCCGAGGAGGGCGAGACGGCGGCGGGTCACCTCGACCGCCTTGTCGAGCAGAGAGTCCTTGTCGCCCGGCTGGCGGGTCTGGAGGAGCCCGGCGCGCATCGGGTGGTAGGCGGCGAGGCGCACGGGCGCGCCGGCCTCGGCAGCGATCAGGGCGACGGTTTCGATCACCGTCTCGGGAATCGCGAAGGTGACGATCTTGACCGTGGCGACGATCTGGCCGGTTTCGACCGCCTCGAACGGCATCACGGTCGCGAGCGTCGCTGCCTCGTGCACCACATTGATGCGATCGATCCGGGCGGGGTCGAGAACCGCGACCCCCGCCGCGGCCGCCACCAGGTTGCAGCGCCCGGTGAAGGGCTGCGACGCCGTGAGGTTCTCGCCCGCGACCGCCCGAGCGATTTGCAGTGCCGCCGCATCCTCGCCCACGTCGCCCGGCTCGAGCCGGGCGGCGGCGACCGAACCGACCCCGGCCGCGTCCAATGCCGCCACGTCCTTGGCGTCCAGCACGCGGCCCTTCTTCAGCACCAGCCGCCCGCGCCGCAGCGTGTGGACCAGGATCGCCCCTTCGGCTTCGACGAGGGGCGTGTCGCCGAACTTCACGCTGCGGCGACCCTTTCCTCCGCCTTGTGGTGGAGGACATTGATGATCTGGGCAAGGATCGCGACGGCGATCTCGGCCGGCGAGACGGCGTCGATGTCGAGCCCGACGGGCGCGTGAATGCGCGCGATCTCCGCCTCGCCGAGCCCCGCTTCGATCAGGCGCTGGACGCGCGTGGCGTGCGTGCGGCGGCTGCCGAGCGAGCCGACATAGAACGCGTCGGACTTGAGCGCGATCATCAGCGCCGGATCGTCGAGCTTGGGATCGTGGGTGAGGGTGACGATTGCCGTGCGCCGGTCGGGCCCGACCGATTTGAGCCCGTCGTCGGGCCATTCGTCGACCAGCCGGACGCCCGGGAAGCGCGCGTCGGTGGCGAAGGAGGCGCGCGGGTCGATCACGATCACCTCGTACCCGGTGATGGCGGCAAGGCGCGACAAAGGCTGCGCGATGTGCACCGCGCCGACGATGACGAGGCGGAGCGGCGGGTTGAAGACGTCGATGAACCAGCGCGCCCCCTCCATCTCCACGGTCTGGCTGTCGTTGTCCTGCAGCGCGTGGCGGGCCGCGGTGACAAGGGCAGGGGGGAGGCCTTCGACCGCGCCCTCGGGATAGACCAGCGCCTGGGCGCCGGTGTCGAGCTGGGTGACCAGCGCGAGCGGCCGCTTGGCGGCGCGCTCGGCGATCACCCGGTCGAGGATCGCGCGATCCATCGCTCAGTCCACGCGCTCGACATAGACCTGGACGCGCCCGCCGCAGGCGAGCCCGACCTCCCAGGCCTGCTCGTTGGTCACGCCGAAATCGAGCAGCCGCGGCTTGCCGTCCTTGATGGCGTCGAGCGCTTCCATCACCACGGCGCCCTCGATGCAGCCGCCGGAGACCGAGCCGATGAACTCGCCCTTGTCGTCGACCACGAGGCGCGAGCCTTCCGGCCGCGGCGAGGAGCCCCAGGTCTTCACGACCGTCGCCATCGCGACCTTGCGCCCCTGGTCGCGCCAGGCGGCCGCCTCGGCCAGCACGTCGGCATCGCCTGTCTGCCGGGCTGTCTCGATCACATCTGCTTGACCCATTCCGATGCTCCCTCCAGACGGCGCCCCGCCGGGCGGTTCAGCGCCGCGATGAGCTGTTCCAGGCTTTCAAGATTGTGGACCGGCTTGAATTCGTCAACATGAGGAAGAATGGCCTGGATTCCCTGGGATTTCGGCTGGAACCCCTCGAACCGGAGCAGGGGGTTGAGCCAGATCAGCCGGCGGCAGGATTTGTGCAGCCGCTCCATCTCCAGCTTGAGGCCGCGCCCGGCGTCGCGATCGAGCCCGTCCGAGATCAGCAGCACCACCGCGCCCTGGCCGAGCACGCGCCGCGCCCAGTCGACGTTGAAATCGTGCAGGCACGCCCCGATGCGCGTGCCGCCCGACCAGTCCTCGGCCGCCTCGGCGACCTTGGCGAGCGCCATGTCGACGTCGCGCTCGCGCAGGTGGCGGGTGATGTTGGTGAGGCGCGTGCCGAACAGGAAGGTGTGTACCCGGGCGCGGTCGTTCGTCATGGCATGCATGAAATGCAGCAGCATGCGCGAATACCGGCTCATCGAGCCCGAGATGTCGCAAATGATGACCAAAGGAGGCGGGCGGTGGGTGCGCCGGCGCCATTTCAGCGGGATGGTCGCGCCGCCGGAGCGCAGCGCGGCACGCATGGTCGCGCGCATGTCGACGCGGGCGCGGCGCGGGTCGGGGCGGAAGCGGCGCTGCGGCACCTCGGGGATCGGCAGGCGCATGCGCGCGATCTGCTGCTTGGCGCGCGCGATCTCCGCCGCCGTCATCTCCTCGAAATCCATGGTCTGGAGCATCTCGCGCGAAGACGCGGTCATCACCGCGTCGTACTCGACCTCCTCCTCTTCCTTCTCTCCTCCTCCTTGCCCTGGCCTTCGCCTTCCCCTTCGCCCTCGGGTTCCTCGGGCCGGAACGCGTCCTGGATGCGGCGGAGGGGCGGCTCCTCCGGCTCGGCCATGCCGGGCTCGAGATCGGGCATCGCCATGCCCATCAGCCGCTCCAGGATCTTGGGATCGCGCCAGAAGATATGGAATGCCTGGTCGAACAGTTCGTGCTGGTCGCGCCGGTTGACCAGCACGGCGTGCAGCGCCCAGTAGAAATCCGTGCGGTTGGTGACGCCGACCGCGGTGATCGCGTTCACGGCGTCGAGCACCTTGCCCGGACCGATGGGCATGCCGGCCGCCCGCAGCGCGCGGGCGAAATGCATCAGATTGACGACCAGCTTGGATTCGCGCGGAGCGTCGTCGGCCTGGTCTCGCGCGGGGGCCTGCCCGTTGCCGCCGGTCATGGCGCGCGCGCCCTCATCCGCCGGCGGCGAGGTCCGTCTTGACCTGCTGGAGGAGGCGCGCGGCCTCCGAGCCGTGGATCTTCTCGATGTCGTCCTGGTACTTGAGGAGGACGCCGAGCGTCTGGTTGATCGTCGCCGGGTCGAGGTCGAGCTTGTCGAGCTGGATCAGCGCGTTGGTCCAGTCGATCGTCTCGGCGACGCCGGGAAGCTTGAACAGATCCATGGTGCGCAGCTTCTGCACGAAGCCCACCACCTGCCTGGCGAGCCCCTCGGCGGCGCCCGGCGCACGCACCCTGAGGATTTCCAACTCGCGCTTCGAGTTCGGATAGTCGACCCAGAAGTAGAAGCAGCGCCGCTTCAGCGCGTCGTGTATCTCGCGTGTGCGGTTCGACGTGATCACCACGATCGGCGGCTCCTTGGCCTTGATCGTGCCGATCTCGGGGATGGTGACCTGGAAGTCGGACAGAACTTCCAGGAGAAACGCCTCGAACGGCTCGTCGGTGCGGTCGAGCTCGTCGATCAGGAGCACTGGCGCCTTGCCCGACACGTCGGGCTCCAGCGCCTGCAGAAGCGGGCGCTTGATGAGGAACCGCTCGTTGAAGATGTCGTCCTCGAGCGAGGTGCGGTCGCGCGTGCCCTCGGCTTCGGCGATGCGGATCTCGATCATCTGCGCCGAGTAGTTCCACTCGTAGACGGCGGATGACACGTCGAGCCCCTCGTAGCACTGCAGCCGGATCAGGCGGCGGCCGAGCGTCTCGGACAGCACCTTGCCGATCTCGGTCTTGCCGGTGCCGGCCTCGCCCTCGAGGAACAGCGGCCGGCCCATGGAAAGCGCGAGGTAGAGCGCGGTCGCGAGCGAGCGGTCGGCGACGTAGTTGCCGGCGCGCAACAACTCGAGCGTGGCATCGACGTTATCGGGAACCGGCTGGGTCATCGTCCCTTCGCTAGCAGTAGGGGCGGGTCATGGACCCGCCCCTCGATGTCTTGCCCCCTATATGGACGGGGGAACCGGCCGCGGCAACCGCCTAGCCGTTGGCCTCGGCGACGGCGCGCCGTGCCATCACGCCCACCAGATGGGCGCGATACTCGTCCGAGGCGTGGATGTCGGCATTCAGCCCGTCGGCCTTCTGGACAATCTTCTCGATCGCCGAGGGATCGAACTTGGCGGCGAGCGCCTTCTCCATCTCCGCCTGGCGGAACACCACCGGGCCCGCGCCGGTGACCGCCACGCGCACCTCGTTGCCCGTCTTGGAGACGAACACGCCGACGATGGCGTAGCGCGAGGCCGGGTTCGGGAACTTCATGTAGGACGCCTTGTCCGGCACCGGGAACTCGACCTTGGTGACCATCTCGCCCTGGGCGAGCGCGGTTTCGAACATGCCCTTGAAGAACTCGTCGCCCTTGATGGCGCGCTTATTGGTGTGGACCGTGGCGCCGAGCCCGACCACCGCAGACGGGTAGTCGGCCGCCGGGTCGTTGTTGGAGATCGACCCGCCGATCGTGCCGCGGTTGCGCACCGACGGATCGCCGATGCCGCCGGCGAGCTTGGCGAGCGCCGGGATCGCCTTCTTCACCTCGGCCGACGCGGCGACCACCGCATGCGGGGTCATCGCGCCGATGGTGACGGTCTTGCCCGAGACAGTGATGCCGACCAGATCGGGAATGCCCGCGAGATCGACCACGTCATTCAGCTTGGCGAGACGCTGCTTCAACGTCGGGATCAGGGTCATGCCGCCGGCGAGGAACTTGTTGTCCTCGGACGTGCCGACGGCCTTCACCGCCTCGTCGACCGACTTCGCCTTCTTGTAGTTCAGCTCGTACATGGATCGTGTCTCCCCTGCGCCGAGGCGCTCAGCCCTTCATCACCGGATAGGCGGCGAGGATGGCTTTGACGATGTTGTGGTAGCCGGTGCAGCGGCACAGATTGCCTTCGAGCTCGTGGCGCACCGTCTTCTCGTCGAGCGAGTCCTTTTTGTGCCGGTCGACGATGCCGATCGCCGCCATCACCATGCCGGGCGTGCAAAAGCCGCACTGCAGCGCGTGGTTCTCGCGGAAGGCCTCCTGCATCGGGTGCAGCTTGCCATCCTTGGCAAGCCCTTCGATGGTGAGCACGTCGGCGCCCTCGGCCTGCATCGCGAGCACGGTGCACGATTTCACGGGAAGCCCGTTCATGTACACGGTGCACGCGCCGCACTGGGTGGTGTCGCAACCCACGTGCGTGCCGGTCATTCCCAGCTTTTCCCGCAAATATTGCACGAGGAGCGTGCGCCCCTCGACGTCGGCCGAAACCTTCTTTCCGTTCACGGTCATGGATACGGCAGGCATCCAATCCTCCTCGACCCTTGGGCTAGAGCACCCTGCCGCCCCGATGGGCGATGTTCAGAGTGCCGGCCAGCGCGCCATTGTTATCCGGACGCTGGGGGGCCGGCGTGGCGTCTCCCCCGTAGCGATGCGCGAGTATCCCGCGGCCGGGCGGAGAGGTCAACCGCTTCGCGGCGGAATTTCTCGCGTGCGGCGCCGTTGTCTTCACTGGCTATCCACCCGAACAGAGAGCTCGGCGACGGGCGGTCTGCGCGACCGCAATCGTTCAGGGACACGCCACTGGCGCGGCGAACGCGACGACGGGAAACGTGTCGGCGCAGATCCCGAGGTGATGCGGGAGTACAAGCGCCGGATGACCCAAGCCTGCTATCCCGCCGCATACGCAAACGGCGGCCTGAAAGGCCGCCGCATTGCACGGAGAAGCCTGCGCAGGCTTCAAGCGCGCTGTCTGCGCCTGATGAAGCCGAACCCCGCGAGGCCGAAACCGAGGATGGCTAGGGTGGCAGGTTCCGGCGCCTCCCCTGGAGGCCAATGACCCCGGACTCCGTGAAGGGCGTGTCATTCTGACCGTTCCCGGGATCGGCCCAGCCCACGGCAAACGTCCGAGGAGAGCCCCTGGCGTGGATCGTGCAATGCGATATCGATCAGATCATTAGCTCCGAAGCCGCGAACAGCCCGACGCGTCGAGGCTGAATTCATAGAGACCGAAATTCGTGCCGTGAAGTTCAGCAGCGCAAGGTCGCAGTCCGTAAAGTTCGTGAAACTGTTGGAATTGTTCCCAGCCAAACCCAGCTTGCCATAAACTTCCTCGTTGGCGGTCATGAGACCTTGGAAGCCCAGGGGCGTCACGCCGATCGAGGTGCCGGGGCCGGCCGGATTGCCCGCATAATCGTCAAAAAGCTTCGCCGAGGTGATGGGCGAACTCGTAAGTTTGCCCCCAGCCACGTCGTTAGGCACTGCTAGGATGAGCAACACTGTATCTTTGTCTTGTGCTCCGTTCGAGTTCTGGTAAAGGGATAACTTCAGCGGGGAAATGCTCCACGCGTTGACCTCGGTGCCGAACTTCTTGCAGCTCGAATCAGGGATCGCGCAGGCTGTACCCGCTCCCGAACCGACCATAATGATCGCGTGTGCGTCCGGAGCGGACATTAGCGCCAATGCCGCCGCTGCGACACCGACCGCAATGCCCCTGAAATTCCGAACCGTCGCCATGGTCTATTCCTGCGAGACATTCGAGCGCCGACAGAGGCACTCCATCACGCAGATTAATGCAAGAATCATGCCAGTTCCAAGGAGTCGTGAGATTTCCGTGGGTTAACTCAAAGCACACCGTCACTGGAACGGACGATTGTAAAGAATTCCGACGGTTTCGACGGAATCGGGCCGAAAACCTGTAAATTCTCCCGACACCTTGGTGACCAGGTGCTCGCGGGAAGGCCGGTCAGCCGACCGGCATCCGCGAACTGCCGCTAAGGGTAAAGCTGCCGAGCGGGACAAAGGGCAGGATGCTGCTGAACGGGGTTGAGGTCGTCACGGTGACGAAATTCACTCCGTTCGCGGTGTCGTAGGTGACGGTGACCGTGACGGCGTCGGCGCTGACGGTCGGCACTTGTGCGGCTGCCACGCCCTGGATCTGGCTAGACGACGCAGCGGGGTTCGCCAGCGCATAGCGGGCGGCCTGTTCGGCACTATATTCCAGCGCGTTGTTTGTCCATAAGAACTCGGCTGAATTCCACCAGCCCGAATGCGAAAAGGAGAAAGATGGGCAGCGTCAAGCCGAACTCAACCGCGGTGGCGCCCGAGCGGTCGCGCAGGGCCCGGGCGAGGCGGATCAATGGTCGGAACCCCGGCATCGGCTAGCGGAGCCTGACCGTGGCGCCGCCGTGCACAACCCGCCCATCGAGGACGCCCGTCGCCGCGAGCGTATCCATCGCCGGCTGCGAGACGGCAACGCTGACATACTGGTTCGGCAGCACGCTTCCGGTACAGGTGCTGGCGCAGTCGACCGAACCGCCGTCCGGACATTCGCAGAACTGAGTTGTCGCCACCGTCAGGCCGGTCGGATCGACCGTCCCGGCGCCCGCAACGGCCTCCTGGATTCCCGTCGTGTCGTTAGGGAAGCGCAGGGCGTACTCGGCGCCGGCGCGGGCGGCGTGCTGGAGCGCGATCGACTGGTGGATCGCCTGCGCATATTCGAGGAGCCCGATGACGAGCGTCGTCAGGACCGAAAGGATCAGGGCGAGCTCGACCGCGGCTGCGCCGCGCTCGCAGGCCGCAATCCCCTGCAGGAGGGTAAGTCTGCGCATCTGGATCATTCCACCACCTTCACGCCGGTGATCTGGAGGGGCTGCACCCCGGCGCCGGGACAGCCCGAGTTGTTGAACGTCGCATTGCCGGTGAACGTGACCTCGTTGCCGATGATCTGGGTACAGGTCGCGGCATTCGGGCTGTTGTTCCCGGCGTATTCGATGGTCTGGTTGGGAAAGTAGAGCGCGCCGGTGAGCGTCTGGTTGGCGCCGCCGTTGAACTTGTCGGTCGCGCCGGCCGACGCCCGCCGGTCCTGATAGAACAGGATTCCGGCGAAGGGCGACGAGGGGTCGGGCGGCGCGTTCAGCGTGATGTCGGCCCCACCGTTGATCGTGACGGTTCCGATGTCCGAGGCCGCGCCCGTGCTGGTCAGCACGAACGTCACCCCGTCATAGCTGCCGCTGCAGTTGCAGGTGACGACGGCGCCGGCCGAGGCCCGGAAGTCGCCCGCGTCAAGATAATAGACGCCGGGGTTGAGGCGCACGTGCGCCTGCGAGCCGAAGCGGATGCCGCCGCAATAGACGCCGGGGTTCAGCGTGACCGAATTATTGTAGGAGGCGTTGGTCGCGTCGCAGCCGTTGATGACCGGCACGTTCACGTCGGCGTAGGGATCGTCGAGCGCGAACTCGTGAATCAGCGGGTCGCGCGCAAGACTGACCGTCGCCGATCCGCCTTCCGAGTAGTTTCCGACGGTGTAGAGCGACTCGGCGACCAGGTCGGTACTGCCGGTGATGTTGATCGCGCTCGAACTGTCCGAATTCGCGGCGAGCACGCAGCCGGCCATGTTGACGGTCGGATTGCCTTGGTTGGCGATGGCGCTGCTGGCGGACGGGTCGAGCGCGAGCACGCAGGCCGTCCCGGTCACCTGCACCTGGGCCACGGCGCGCACCGAGACGGTCAGGTCGTTCAGCACGACCCCGGACAGAAGCAGCTGCGGGTGGTTATGCAGGATCACCTCGACGGCGCTTTGCTCGCCTGTATTCGCGCCGGTGGCGGGCGGATTGTTGACCGCAATCGTGTTGGGAAGGGTGTTGTCGAAGCCATTGCGCACCGCGTCGCGCGTCGCCGAGGAGGTAACCCGGCCGGGCTGGCCGTGGGCGCGCTCGAACGCGCCGGAAAGCGCCGCCGCGTCGGCGGCGGTCTGGAGGGCGCGCTTGTTCGCATACCATTGGCCCGATTCCACGCCGAGCCCGACGGCGCCCACCAGCACCGGCAGCATGACCGCGAACATGGTCGCCATCGACCCGCTGTGGTCCCGGACGAGTTCCGCAACGAGCGGTCTCAGGTCGCGATACCTGAACATCGTGCGCCTCGCTAGGCGAATTCGGTCGAGGCGAGACTAGGGCGCGGGGTTTAACTTGCCGTTAAGGATTAGTTCGGATTCGCTGCAGATATACGCACGATTTCCCGCGGTCGGGACTACGGCGTCGCCGTCACGTCCTTGGGGTTGCCCACGACCACGAAGGTCAGCAAGGCGGGCTTGAGCAGGCGCTTCGCCACCTTGTTCACCTGGTCGAGCGTCACCGCGTCGATGATCTTGGCGCGCCTGTTGAGATAATCGATTCCGAGATCGTCGAGCTGGACCGAGACCAGGATCGAGGCGATCCGCGCGCTGGAATCGAGCGAGAGCGGGAACGAGCCGTTGATATAGGTCTTGGCGTTGGCAAGCTCCTCGGCGGTCGCGCCGTGCTCCTCCATGCGCTTCCACTCGGCGCGGATGACCTCGAGCGACTCCGCGACCTTGGCGTTGCGCGTCGCCACCCCGCCCGCGATCAGCGCGCCATGGCGATAGGGCGCGAGCCCGGCATAGACGCCGTAGGCGAGGCCGCGCTTCTCGCGCACCTCCTCCATCAGCCGCGACGCGAAATTGCCCGAGCCGAAGATCTGGTCCATCAGCAGCGCGGCGTACCAGTCGGGGTCGGTGCGCTTGATGCCCGGCTCGCCGAACACCACCACCGACTGCGGGATCGGCTTTTCGACGACCTGCAGCTTGCCGGCGCCACCATAGGTCGCCTCGGGCACGTCGCGCGGGGCCGAGGCGGCGGGGAGGTCGCCGAACAGCTCGTCGAGCCGCCGCGCGAGCTCCTGCGCGGAAATGTCGCCGACGACGCCCACCACCAGATTGTCGCGGGCGAGGCGCCGGGCGACGAATCCCTTCATGTCGGCGGCGGAGATGTTCGGGATGGTGTCGAGCGTGCCGTCGGCCGGCTTGCCGTAAGGGTGGCCGGGGAAGATCGTGCTGTAGAACAGGCGCCGCGCAATGTAGTTCGGCCGCTGCAGCCGCTCGCGCAGCGCCGAGAGGACCTGCGCGCGCACCCGCGCCACCGGCTCGGGGTCGAAGCGTGGCGCGGTGAGCGCCATGCGGAACAGCGCGAAGGCGCGGTCGCGCTTGGCGCTCAGCGTGCGCAGGGACGCCGTGAAATTGTCCGGCCCGGCATCGAAGCGCACGCTCGCCGCGATCCGCTCGAGCGCTTTGTGGTAGGCCTGCGAGTTGAGGTCGCCGGCGCCCTCGTCCATCAGGTCCGAGGTGAAGGCGGCGAGCCCGTCCTTGCCCTTGGGGTCGAGCGCCGCCCCGCCGCGCCACGCCACCGAAACCGAAACGACCGGCACCGTATGGTCCTCGACCAGCCAGGCGACGATCTTGTGCTTGGGGCTCGTCACCCGCTCGATGTCCATCGCCCGCGCGGGCAGGGCGAGGGCGACGACGGCGACGGCGACGAGCGTGAGGAGCGTGCGGACTGGGCTCATTGCACCGCTCCCCGCGCCGGCGGCATCGGCCCGGTCGGCGGGCGCGGCGGCCCGGCCGGACGGCGCGGCATCGGCTTGCCGGCGCCGCCCTCGGCGGGCAAGAGCGTCGCGGTCATCGACCGGTCGTCGGCCAGCACCGCGCGCGCCGCTTCGTTCACCTGGTCGACGGTCACGGCCTCGATGCGCTCGGGCCACGCCTCGATATCGGCGAGGGTCGAGCCGGTCATCAGGGCGCGGCCGATCCAGTTCGGCGCGGCGCTCAGCGAATCCTGCGCGTAGATCGCCGCGGCGACGATCGAGGTCTTGGCGTCGGCGACCTCGGACGCGGTGACGCCGGATGTCTTCATGCGCGCGACCTCGGCGTCGATCGCGGCTTCGAGCTTGACGACGTCGGTGCCCTCGCGCGGGGTGGCGTAAAGCGAGAATTCGGTCTCGTCGTACTGGTTGGGCGAATACCAGGCGCCCGCCTCGTTGGCGACGCCCTTCTCCACGACCAGCCCCTTGTAGAGCCGGCTCGTCGCGTTGCCGCCCAGGATCTCGGCCAGCACCTGCAGCGCGTAGGCCCGGTGCGGGTCCTTTGCCGTGCGGTAGCTCGGCGCCAGGTAGCTGCGCGACCAGGTTGGCTCGCGCACCTGGTCCGACTTCATCGAGGTCCGCATCGCGACGCGGTGCTCCGGCTCGGCCGGGCGGTCGCGGACGGGTACGGTACCCTTCGCAATCTTGCCGTAGGTGCGCTCGGCGATTGCCTTCACCTCGTCCGGCGTCACGTCACCGGCGATCACCACGACCGCGTTATTGGGCATGTAATGCGCATGATAGAAGGCGAGCGCCTTGTCGGTGCTCAGCGCCTCGATCTCGAACGGCCAGCCGATCGTCGGGCGCCCATAGGGGCTGTTCAGCCAGAACTGCGCCTCGGACTGCTCGTTCAGCACCGCCTCCGGACGGTTGTCGACGCGCATGCGGCGCTCCTCGCGTACCACCTCGCGCTCGGGCAGCACTTCCTTGTCCGTGAGCCTGAGGTTCTGCATGCGGTCGGCCTCGAGCCGCATCACCAACTCGAGCCGGTCCTTGGCGATCTTCTCGAAATAGGCGGTGTAGTCGTCGGTGGTGAAGGCGTTGTCCTCGCCGCCGTTGCGGGCGATGATCTTGGAAAACTCCTGCGGCTTCACCGTGGGCGTTCCCTTGAACATCAGATGCTCGAGGAAATGGGCGAGGCCCGACTCGCCGGGCCCCTCGTCGGCGGCGCCGACCCGGTACCACACCATCTGCTCGACCACCGGCGCGCGGTGGTTCTCCACCACGACGAAGGTCAGCCCGTTCTCGAGGGTGAAGGTCTTCGGGTTGAACATCGCGGCGGAGGCCGCGCCGGCCAGCCCGGATACGACGAAAACGGCCGCCCCCACGGCGGCGGCCCTGCGGAACATCCCCACGCGCGAACCTCGCTCCCTGCGGCGAAATGCCCCTCCTATATGGGGCGGCGGGCGAGGGCCACAAGGCGAATGGGCCGGCTCGCCCCTATCTCGCACGGTCGGGAGGGGCGCGATCCGTCGCCTCAATCGTGGCGGGCAACACGCTCGACGAGCGGCAGCATTGTGCTGAGCCAGCCGCCGATGCCGTATGCGTGGGCTACGATCCGATGGCCGCGCACAAGGACCCAGCGCGGCGTGCCGCCGTTCGCCTTTATTTTATCGTGTAGCCACATCAGGTCGGCCGGCCACGCGTCCTTGTCCTTGATATAGCTGTAGTGATACGCCTGCACTTCGCGAAAGGTGATCGCCTTGAAAGCCGGGTTCGCCTTTAGTTTTGGCAGCTCGGACTTGTCCCAATAGATGCAAAATGGACAATCCATCCCCGAGATATAGACGAGCAGTGGCTTGGCCGGCGTGATCGCGGTACCCGTTTGCTCGATCGATGACAGCTGGTTCGTGTCGCCGAGCGCAAGCGTTCCTGACAGCGTCGCACTCGATCCCACGATGTCCACGTGGGCGCCATCGAACCGCATCGCGGTGCACATATTCCGGCCTGCGACCACGCGGTTCCAGCGCCTGCAAAGCTGGTTGCCGTCGATCCACCAGGTTCCCCTGTCGCGAATCACTGCCCCGAACGGAGTCGGGACCTCGATGAACGCCACGCCGTCAACGCGATAGAACTGATGAAAGGTCCCGCCGGCCTTGGTGGTGCCGGTCAGCGTATGGTCGGACACGAAGTCGAAGATGGTCGCTCCGGAGGCATCGGGCGGGTGGGTGGCCGCTGCCCCCGCCGGGCGCGCCAGCGCCAAGGCGAGCATCGCCCCAGCCACCACCATCAAGGCCGCATTCATGGTTCGGGGCCTTCCCGGGATCGCGCCCACGCGCGCCATCCTTGCCATTCTGCCTCGGAAGGTGCGTCGCCTAAAACAGCCCTTCGAGGAAGCCCTTCTTGCGGCGCTTGATGGTGGGCGTCTCGCCCTGGGTCGGCGGCTCGCCCATCGCGACTGCCTGGCGGATGCGCTGCGACTCCTTGGCCGGGTCGACCACTTCGCCGGGCGGCTCCGCCTTCTGCCAGAAGATCAGCTTGTCGATGAAATCGTGATCGGCATCGGCGAGCAGCGAGCTCTCGCGGTCCACCGTGTGGCGAATCGACGGGTCGACATTGAGCGCATGCGCCTCCGTCAGGAGCGCGCGCTCGCCGTCGGACAGGGTTTGCGCACCGTCGGCCGAAGCGACCTGCTGGTTCGCCGCGGCCTTGCCCAGCACCGTCTCGCGCGCCTTCTCGACGACCGGCTTCTCCTGCGGACGGGGGGCGCCGGGCTGGGGCGGGCGCAGGCCGAAATCGGGCGGGACAACCAGCGGCGCACGGGTCACCACCGAAAACTCGTCCGGCGCCTCCTTGGTGAACCCGAAGCTTTCGCGGGCCGCCTCGCAGCCCGTCAGGACCAGCGCGATGCCGCAGACACCCGCCACAAGCATGGCCGATCTCATGCCGGTTCTTTCCCCTCTCCCCCCGTCGATCATGCGCAAATATTAAGCCTTTCGGGGGTGGCCGATCAAGGCGTCGACCAGCAGCAGAACGACGCCCACGGTGATCGCCGAGTTGGCGACGTTGAACGCGGGCCAGTGGGCGTCGCCCAGGTGGAAATCGAGGAAATCGATCACCGCGCCGAAGCGCATCCGGTCGAGCATGTTGCCGACGGCTCCGCCCAGCACCATGCCCAGCGCCGCGGCGACCCGCGCGCTCCGCGTGCGGGCGATCCAGACGATCAGGGCGATGCCGATTGCGGCGGCGAGCACGATCAGCAGCCAGCGCGCCCAAGGCCCGTCGCGGCCGAGCATGCCGAAGCTCGCGCCGCGGTTCCACACCAGCACGATGTCGAACACGGGCAGCACCTCGATCAATCGCGGCAGGCGCATGACCTCGTTGACGATCCACCATTTCGTGGCCTGGTCGAGCAGCACCACGGCCGCCGCCACGGCGATCCCCACCATGCGCGGCCGGGCAGTCATGGCCAATGTGCCGACGAGCCGGGACACCGGATCACGATGCCGTGGCGAGGTGCGAGCCGACGGCGTCGGCGCAGCGATGGCAGAGCTCGGGATGGGCGGGGTCCTCGCCCACCTCGGGCAGCACCCGCCAGCAGCGCGCGCATTTCTCGCCGTCGGAGGTCGCGAACACGACGCCGGCGCCCGGCACGTCGGGCAGGGTCTCCGCCGCTTCGGGCGGCGCGGTGTCGACCAGCGCGACCTGCGAGGTGATGCACACCTCCGCCCAGTCGATATTGGCGTAGGCCGCGCCGCTCGCGCCTTCGAGGTAGAGCGTTGGCGCTGCCTCCAGGCTGGAGCCGATCCGCTTGTCGGCGCGCGCCTTCTCCAGCGCACCGGTGACGACGCGGCGCACTTCGCGGACACGCTCCCACTTGGCCGCGAGCGCATCGTCGCGCCAGACCGCGGGAACGGTGGGGAAGGGGCGCAGATGGACGCTGTCGCCGTCCGGGTGGCGGCAGAGCCAAGCCTCCTCGGCGGTGAAGCAAAGGATGGGGGCGAGCCACGCCGTCAGGCAGTCGAACAGCGTATCCAGCACCGTGCGGCAGGCGCGCCGACGCAGTGCCGTAGGCGGGTCGCAGTAGAGCGAGTCCTTGCGCACGTCGAAATAGAACGACGACAAATCGACCGCGCAGAAATTGTGCAGGGCGGTGAACATGGCGTGGAAGTCGAACGCGTCGCAGGAGCGGCGCACCAGCCCGTCAAGCTCGGCAAGCCGGTGCAGCACGTAGCGCTCCAACTCCGGCATCTCGACCGCCGCGATACGCTCGGCGTCGGTGAACCCGTCGAGGTTGCCCAGCAGGTAGCGCAGCGTATTGCGCAGCCGCCGGTACATGTCCTCCTGGAACTTGAGGATTTCGGATCCGATGCGGAGATCCTCGGAATAGTCCGATGCCGCGACCCAGATGCGCAGGATTTCCGCCCCCGAGCGCGCGATCACGTCCTGCGGCGCGGTGGAGTTGCCGCGCGACTTGGACATCTTGTCGCCCGACTCGGCCAGCACGAAGCCATGCGTCAGCACCGCGTCATAGGGCGCCCGGCCGCGCGTCCCGCAGGATTCCAGGAGCGACGAGTGGAACCAGCCACGATGCTGGTCCGACCCTTCGAGATACATCACCGTGTCGCGCCCGCCGTCGATCAGCCGGTGCGCGGCGAGCTCCGGCCGCTTTTCCAGCACGAAAGCGTGGGTCGAGCCCGAATCGAACCAGACATCGAGGATGTCGGTGACCTGGTGCCACTCGTTGGCGCTGTACGCGGTGCCGAGGAAGCGCTGGGCGGCGCCGGGCTGGAACCAGGCATCGGCGCCCTCTGCCTCGAAGGCCGCGGCGATGCGCTCGTTCACCTCCGGGTCTTTGAGGACCTCGCCCTCCTCGTTCACGAACACGGCGATGGGCACGCCCCAGGCGCGCTGGCGCGAGATCACCCAGTCGGGCCGGCTCTCGATCATGCCGGTGATCCGCCGCTCTCCCTGGGGCGGCACCCAGCGCGTATTCCGGATCGCGTCAAGGGCGCGTTGGCGCAGAGTGTCGCCCGGCGTAACGTTCCCGTTGGAGTCGGGAATATCGCGGTCCATGGCGATGAACCATTGCGGCGTGTTGCGGAAGATGACCGGCTTCTTCGACCGCCAGGAATGCGGGTACTGGTGGGTGAGGCGCGCGCGCGCGACCAGCATGCCCGCCTCGCGCAGCGCGGCGATCACCGCCTCGTTGGCGTCGCCCTTCTCGCCCGTGTCGGTCAGCACGCGCTTGCCTTCGAAGCCGGGCGCGTCCTTGGTGAAGGCCCCGTTCTCGTCGACCGTGTAGGGGATAGTCGGTGTCGATGCCGCGCGCGGCGAGCGCGCCGGGCATTCTCCATCCACACCTCGAAGTCGTCGCGCCCGTGGCTCGGCGCGGTATGGACGAAGCCCGTGCCGGTATCGTCGGTCACGTGCTCGCCGTCGAGCAGGGGGACGTCGAACCCATACCCGCCCGCGCGGCCCTTCAGCGGATGGGAGCAAGTCCATTCCCGTCAAGGCGTCGTGAGGGACGGCCCGCATTTTCCTGTACGCGGATAGCCGTGCTTCATGAAGCGTCGCGTCAGCGAGCTTGTCCGCGAGGATTAGCCGTCTCGCCTGGCTCCACCCAATTGCCGTCCGGCGCGTCGGTAACCTCATAGAGTCCATAGTCGATCCTGCGACGAAAAGCTGATCGCTCGATTCCCGGGTATCGTCCAAGGCGTAGTCGTCCAGATCACCACGATGCGCGCTGTGCAATCCGTGCAGGAGATTCCTCGGCGTCTGCAGGCGGGCGCCAATGATGACCCGTGCAGACTAAGTGGGAACTTCACCCAGATCTGGTCGGACACGTGGTCCTGGTACTCGACCTCGGCCTCGGCCAGCGCGGTCTTCTCGACCACCGACCACATGACCGGCTTGGAGCCGCGGTACAATAGCCCGTTCATCGCGAATTTATGAAGCTCGCGCGCGATCTGAGCCTCAGCGTCGAAGCTCATGGTCGTGTAGGGATTTTCCCAATCGCCCTCGACGCCCAGACGGCGGAACTCCGCCTTCTGCACCTCGATCCAGTGGGCGGCGAACTCGCGGCACTCGCGCCGGAAATCGACGACCGGCACCTCGTCCTTGTTCTTGCCGGCGGCGCGGTAGCGCTCCTCGATCTTCCACTCGATGGGCAGGCCGTGGCAGTCCCATCCGGGCACATACACTGCATTCTTTCCAAGCATTTGTTGGGAGCGGTTAATGATGTCCTTGAGGATTTTGTTGAGCGCGTGGCCGATATGCAGATGGCCGTTGGCGTAGGGCGGGCCGTCGTGCAGGACGAACTTATCCCGGTCCTGAGCGTCTTCACGCAAGCGGCTGTAAAGTCTAGAATCTTCCCAGCGGGCGAGAGTGACAGGCTCGCGCTTGGGCAGCTCCGCCCGCATGGCGAAGTCGGTCTTCGGCAGGAAGACGGTGGATTTGTAATCAGCGGAAGGCATGACGCGCAGGCTCCTCAAACGGCGATATCCGGACGACGACGTTCCGGCCCCGGTCGGGGGCCGGGCCGGTAATTCGTCCCGGTATCGTGCGCTGGGTAAGCCAAGCGGTCATGGCGCGGAAAAATAGGCGGAACGCGTGGGCGGGTCAACGCGCCACCCCTTCGGGCGCTCGGGGCGCGAATTGCGGCGGGCCGAGCAGGGGATCGCCCGCGATCTCGTCGAACACGTCGCGCGCGGCGCGGCAATCCCTGGCGATCTGCACGCGCAGCTCCTCGATCCCGGAAAAGCTCATCTCGGGGCGCAAATAGCGTACGAATCCGACCCGCAGCAGCGCGCCATAGAGATCTTCTGCGATATCGAACACGTAGGTCTCGACGTTCGCCTGCTCCAGCCGGTACATCGGCCGGACGCCCACGTTGGCGACCCCGGGATGCCACACCGTGCCGGCGCCGCGGTCGACCCCCGCCCAGACGGCATAGACGCCGTAGGCCGGGTGGAGGAAGTCGTCGAGCCCGATATTGGCCGTCGGGAAGCCGATCGTCCGGCCGCGCTTGTCGCCCTCGACCACGCGGCCCTCCACCTCCCACACCCGGCCCAACAGCGCGGCGGCCTCGTGCGGCCTGCCCTCGGCCAGGTCGCGCCGGATGTTGGTGGAGGAGCAGGCGCGCCCGCCGGTGTCCAGCACCGGGTCGATGGTGGTCAGTCCGAAGCCGTAGCGGTCGGCCGCGGCGCGCAGCATCTTGGCATTGCCCTCGCGGCCGTGGCCGAACACGAAATCGTAGCCGCAGACGACGTGCTTGGCGCCGATCCCGTCGACCAGCACGTCGGCGATGAAGCTCTCCGCCGTCACCTTGGACAGCGCCGCGTCGAAATGCAGCGCATAGAGCACGTCGAGCCCCAGCGCCGACATCTGGCGCACCTTGGCGTTGAACGGCGTGAGCTGGAAGTTCTGCTCGCCCGGCCGGAAGTACTGCCGCGGATGCGGCTCGAAGGTCAGCACCGCCGACTCTGCCCCAATCCGCGCCCCGATCTCCTGCACGGCGCGGATCACGGTCTGGTGGCCAAGATGGATGCCGTCGAAATTGCCCAGCGCGACGACGGTGCCGCGCGCCATTGCGGGCAGGCCCAGGTAATGGCGGAAGATGCGCATGTTGGCCGCTTGTCCTAAAGAGGCGGGGGCGGCAAGTCAAATGGGAAGGGGCGGCAAGCGCAGAGCTTACGCCGGCACCATGACCAGAGCTTCGCCGTCGAGCACGACCTTGTCGCCCACGCGGCAGACCGTGTCGAGCTTCACCCTGCGCTTTTCCGCCATCACCTCCTTGACCGTGACGGTGGTGACCACGGTATCGCCGGGCCGCACCGGCGCGCGGAAAGCGAGGGACTGGCTCATGTAGATGCAGCCGGGGCCGGGCAGCTTTGTGCCCAGAACGGCCGAGATGAAGCCGGCCGACAGCATCCCGTGGGCGATGCGGCCCTTGAACATGGTCTGAGCGGCGTAGGCCTCATCCAAATGGACCGGATTGTCGTCGCCCGTCACCTTGGCGAAGCCGGCGATGTCGTCCTGCGTTACCGCGTGCGAGGCTTCGGCAGCCATCCCCACCGCGAGCTCGGCGATCGTGCGTCCCTTGTCGGCCATGCGAGTCTCTCCTCCGGCGGGTATAATCGAGCGCGGCGCTGCGATGCTGCGCCGCAACGCGCTATGCTGCGGCGCAATGTAACGCCCGGCGCCCGGCGGGGCAACCGGACGCGGGAAGCGAGGCGAAGGCCCATGGCACAGTTCCCCAAGATTCCCAAGGTACGCGAGTACGCCGAGGTGGTGATGGGCGATGGGTCGGTGCTGACCGGCTACATGTTCGTCGAGGCCACCCGCCGCATTCAGGACGTGCTGAACGACGAGCTGCCGTTCTTCGCCTTCGTCGACGATGAGGATCAGGTCTTCCTGTTGAACAAGGCCGCGGTCGTGCGCGTGCGCCCCTACGACAAGTGACCGATTTCAGTGCCCGGTTAGCCGGTTCTTAACCGCGCACGCCGCAAGCTCCACAGGGACCGGTGCCGGCGCGCCGGCAGCCGATTTCGGAGAGCGCGACCGTGACGGGGCAGGGCACTCGCGATAAGCGGACGGAACTGGCAGAGGCCGCGATGGCCCGCCTCACGGAATACGGCATCCCGCCGACACCACAGCATTTCAGCGTCTGGTATTCGTTCCAGGCGGGCGACGTGCCCGACCTCCGCCGTGCTGCCGAGGCTCTGATCGCCAACGGCCAGCCGGTCAGCGAGGAGGCAAGCCTCTCGCTCTACGACCGCTACCTGCGCGGGCGGGACGCGCTCGGCACCAGCCTCGATTTTTCGGACCGGATCAAGGCAAACGCCGAGCATGTGTTGGAAGCGTTGGACGCGGCGGGCTCGGGCGCCAAGCGCTACGGCAAGGCGTTGGAGAACTTCTCCGGGGGCGTCGTGCAGGCCGAGGACGGCAACGAGCTGTCGCTCATGATCAAGGGGATCCTCTCCGAGACGCGCACGATGGAGCAGCACAACCAGAAGCTCCGCGCCCAGGTGCAGGATTCCTCGCGCGAGATCGAAGATCTGCGCGACCGGCTGGAGGACGCGCGGCGCGACGCGCTGACCGACCCGCTGACCGGGCTTGCCAACCGCATGGCGTTCGACCGCAAGCTCGCCGCCGCGGTGGCCAAGGCGCGCGAGACGGGCGACTCCCTCAGCCTGATGATGTGCGACCTCGACCATTTCAAGCGGGTGAACGACGAGTTCGGCCACCCGGTGGGCGACCAGGTGCTGCGCCTTGTCGGGCAGACACTGGTGCAGTGCGTGAAGGGCCAGGACACCGCCGCGCGCTATGGCGGGGAGGAGTTCGCCGTCATCCTGCCCTCGACCAATGTGATGGGCGCCGCCGCCGTCGCCGAGTTCGTGCGCCGCTCCGTCGCGTCCAAGAAGATCGTCCGCAAGGGCACCGGCGAGAAGCTGGGCTCGATCACCCTGTCGCTCGGCGTCGCCGCGCTGTTGCCGAGCGAGAGCGCCGACACGCTGGTCGAGCGCGCGGACCGCGCGCTCTACGTCGCCAAGGAATCCGGCCGCAACCGTGTGCATGCCGACAAAGGCATTCACCTGCAGGACGTTGCGAACGGGTAGGGCGCCTCAGCGCTTCGCGAGAGACTGGAGCTTGACCTTCGGGTCGGCGAGCTCGGCGGCGGTGGCGGTCACGTTGTTCTGGATCAGGCGGCGGGCGAAGCGCACGTCGCGCCCGGTGTTGATGCCGGCGGCGCCGATGATGCGCCCCTGGTGCAGATAGAAGGTGACGAACTCGAAGCCGTTTGGATCGCCGCGAGTTGCCGTCTCGTCCCACGTCTCGGGCAGGCCGACGAGCTGAATGTTGGCGTCGTACTGATCGGACCAGAACCACGGGATCTCGGCATAGGCGTCGCCCTTGCCGAGCATCGCCTTGGCGGCGGCGATCGCTTGGTTCTGCGCGTTCTCCCACGATTCCAGCCGCACGCGCCGACCGAGCAGAGGGTTCGGGTGGTTCGAGCAGTCGCCCGCCGCGAAGATGTCGGGGTCCGAGGTCTGGCCGCGCTCGTCCACGACGATGCCGTTCTCGACGGCGAGCCCTGCCTCCTGGGCCAACTCGATATTGGGCACAATGCCGACGCCCACCACGACCGCCGAGCAGTCGATGGCGCTACCGTCGCCGAGCACAACGCGCGCGACCTCCTTGTCGCCCTCGAGGCGCGCGACGGTCGCGTTCAGCCGCACGTCGATGCCATGCGAGGTGTGCAGGCGCAGCACGGCGTCGGACATATCGGGGGCCAGCGCGCGGGCACACAGCCGGTCGGCGGCCTCGACCACGGTGACCTTTGCGCCGCGCTTCTTCGCCGCCGCCGCAACCTCGAGCCCGATCCAGCCGCCGCCGATCACCACCAGCCGGGCGCCCTCGACCAGCCGCTCGCGGATTGCCAGCGTGTCGCCCAGATAGCGCAGGTAGAACACGCCGCGGAGCTCGGCCCCCGGCACGGCCAGAAGGCGCGGGCGCGAGCCCATGGCGAGCATCAGCTTGTCGTATTCGATGCGCTCACCCTTGGCGGTTTCGACCGCGTGCTCCGCCGGAACGATCTTGGCCACGCAGGTGCCGGCGCGGAAATCCACTCCCAGCGCGGACCACTGGTCGGCCGGCCAGAGATGTGTCGTCTCTGGCTCGGCCTCGCCGAGCAGCACCTGCTTGGAGAGGGGCGGGCGTTCGTGCGGCGGGTAGAGCTCGTCGCCCAGCATCACGATCGGGCCCGCGAACCCCTCGTCGCGCAGAGTTTTGGCGCACCAGCCGCCGGCCTGGCCGGCGCCCACGATCACGATCTGGTCGGAGGACATCGGTTCGATCCCCAGTGAATGCCGGTCGGGGACCGGCCCCTGCACGCGGCCCGCGGGTTTCGCTTGTAGGGGCGGGTCCCCGCCCCGCCCCAGCCGCTCAGTCCGACGGCAGGCCGACCAGGAGGCGGCCGCCCTCGACCTTCACCGGATAGGTGTTAAGGTTGACCGTCGCCGGCGCCGACTTCACCTCGCCGGTGCGGATGTCGAACATCGCGCCGTGCAGCGGGCACTCGATCTGGTCGCCCTCGATATAGCCGTCGGCGAGCGAGGCGTAGGCGTGGGTGCACACGTCGTCGAGCGCGAAAAACTCGCCGCCCAGATTGACGATGCAAATTTCCTTGGAGCCGACGAGGACCTGCTGGGCCTCGTCCTCGCCGATTTCGTCGGCGCCCGCCACGTCGTGATACTGAAGCGTCTCGTCTGCCATTGGTCCTTCTTTCCTGCGTCCCCCGGGAACGGGGCGCGAGTGTACACAGGCGCTTTCGCGCCGCCAACATGCAAGGGGGCTATTCGGTGACCGAGAACGCGACCGCGCCCAGCGCCTCGACCTCGTTCCGCACGTAATCGCCGACGTGCAGCCACTCGGCCGCGGTGGCGCCGCCCGCCATCACGATCCAGCCTTCCTCCAGCGGCTCTCCCGCGGCGCTCGACAGGCGCGCGGCGGCAACGAGTGAGCGGACGGGATGGCCGAGGATCGCGCCGGACGAGCCGATCTGCACCGGCCGGCCGTTGATCTCCAGCACCATGCCGAGGTTGGAGAGGTCCGCATCGGCGTTCTGCCACGGGCCCACCACGAAGCCGGACGACGAGGCGTTGTCGGCGACGACGTCCTCGAGCGAGAACTTGAAGTCCTTATAGCGGGAATTGATGATCTCCATTGCCGGCGCCACGGCATCGACCGCGTCCAGCGCCTCTGCGGCCGTGACTAGCCCCTCCAGCCGGCGGCCGATCAGGAAGGCGATCTCCGGCTCGACGCGCGGATGGACGTAGTGCTTCAGGCTGATCGGGCCGCCTTCCTCCACCACCATCTTGTCGGTGAGGCGGCCCCAGATCATGTCGTCGATGCCCATCTGGATCATCTTGGCGCGGCTGGTGAAGCCCATCTTCATGCCGACGCGCCGCTCGCCGCGCTTGAGGCGCCGCGCGATCAGCGCCTTCTGCACCGCGTAGGCGTCTTCCAGCGTGTAGGGCGCGATCTCGGAGAGCTGGCCGCATTCAGCCGGCCCGCGCTGGGCGTCGTCGAGGATCTGGGCGAACCGGGCGATATCGACCATGGCTATTTCCGCGCCGGGGCTGTCTTGCCGCGCTGCTTGAGGAGGTCGAGCGCGACGTCGACGATCATGTCCTCCTGCCCGCCGACCATCTTGCGCCGGCCGAGCTCGACGAGGATGTCGCGCGAGTCGATGCCGTAGGTCTTCGACGCCGTCTCGGTATGGCGCAGGAAGCTCGAATAGACGCCGGCATAGCCGAGCGAGAGCGTCTCGCGGTCCACGCGCACGGGCCGGTCCTGCAGCGGCCGGACCAGGTCGTCCGCCGCGTCCATCAGCTTGAACAGGTCGCAGCCGTGATTGATGCCCATCCGGTCGGCGACGGCGACGAACACTTCGAGCGGTGCGTTGCCCGCGCCGGCGCCCATGCCGGCGAGCGAGCCGTCGATGCGCGTGGCGCCGTTCTCCATGGCGATCACGTTGTGCGCGACGCCGAGGCCGAGATTGTTGTGCGCGTGCATGCCGAGCTGGGTTTTGGTGAGGTCGAGCGTGTCGGCGAGCGCCTTGAACCGATCGGCCACCTCGTCCATCAGAAGCGCGCCGGCGGAGTTGGTGACGAAGATGCATTCGGCGCCGTAGGACTCCATCAGCTTCGCCTGCTTGGCGAGCTCCTTGGGCGGGGTCATGTGCGACAGCATCAGCATGCCGGAGACGTCCATGCCGATCTTTCGCGCCGTCTCCATGTGCTGCCTGGCGATGTCGGCTTCGGTGCAGTGGGTCGCGACGCGCACGCCCTTGGCGCCGGCATGGTGCGCGGCCTCCATGTCCTCGACCGTGCCGATTCCGGGCAGCAGCAGGATGGTGAGCTGGGCGCGCTTGATGACGCTCGCCGCCGCCTCGACATACGCGATGTCCGTCTCGCGGGCGAAGCCGTAATTGAAGGACGAGCCGTTCAGCCCGTCGCCGTGCGTCACCTCGATCGAGGCGATGCCCGCCTCGTCCAGCGCCTTCGCGATCTTGCGTACGTCCTCCAGCTCGTACTGGTGGCGGATGGCGTGCATGCCGTCGCGGAGCGACGTGTCCTGGACGAAGTAGCGCTTGGTCTTGTCGATAGCCATGATCGCCTCATCCCGCCTGGCGCAGCTCGACCAGGCGCTCGGCGGTCTTGAGCGCCGCCGAGGTCATGATGTCGAGATTGCCCGCGTATTTCGGAAGGTAGTGGCCGGCGCCCTCGACCTCGAGGAACACGGTGGATTTGAGTCCGGTGAACTCGCCATAGCCGGGGATCTTGAGCGGCCGGTTGGAGCCGAACCGCTCGAACTGCACCTCCTGCTTCAGGCGATAGCCCGGGACGTAGCCCTGCACCTCGCCGACCAGCTGCTCGACCGACTTGGCGATCTTGTCGGTGTCGGTGTCTTCCGACAGGCAATAGACCGTGTCGCGCATGATCAGCGGCGGCTCGGCCGGGTTCAGCACGATGATCGCCTTGCCCTTGTTCGCGCCGCCGACGACCTCGAGCCCCTTGGCGGTGGTCACGGTGAACTCGTCGATGTTGGCGCGCGTGCCGGGGCCGGCGGACTTGGACGCGATGGAAGCGACGATCTCGGCGTAGTGCACCTTGGCGACGCGCGCGACCGCGTGGACCATCGGGATGGTCGCCTGGCCGCCGCACGAGACCATGTTGATGTTGGGCGCGTCCAGGTGCTCGTCGAGGTTGACGACCGGCACGACATAGGGCCCGATCGCCGCCGGCGTCAAATCGATCATGGTGCGGCCGGCCTTCTGCACCAGCTCGGCGTTGCGGATGTGCGCCTTGGCCGAGGTGGCGTCGAACACGATCTCGATGTCGGCCCACTCGGGCATTTCGAGAAGCCCGTCGACGCCCTTGTCGGTGGCGGCGACGCCCATGCGGCGCGCCCGCGCCAAGCCATCCGACTCGGGGTCGATGCCGACCAGCACGCCCATCTCCAGCACCTTCGAGGTGCGCATCACCTTGATCATCAGGTCGGTGCCGATATTGCCCGAGCCGATGATCGCGACCTTCGTCTTGCCTGAACCGGAACGTGCCATGGGAACTCCTATTCCTTCGCGAAGGCGGCGCGCACCGAGCCGAGCCCGTTGATGCGGGCTTCAAGCACGTCGCCGGGCACGACGGGCGCCATCGGCCCGAGCGCGCCGGTCATCACCACGTCGCCGGCCTTCAAGGGCATGCCGACCTCGACCATCTTGCGGGCGAGCCACAAGGCCGCGATCAGCGGGTTGCCGAGGCAGGCGATGCCGGCGCCGACCGAGACCTGGTCGCCCTTGTTCTCCATCACCATGCCGGCGAGGCGGAGGTCGACCTTGTCGAGCGCGACCGGTGTCGTGCCGAGCACGAACAGGCCGGAGGATGCGTTGTCGGCGATGGTGTCGACGATCTTGATGTCCCACTTGGCGATGCGCGAGCCCACCACCTCGATGGCGGGGAGCGCGTAGGCCGTGGCGTCGATCAGGTCGGGCAGGGTGAGCTGGCTGCGCGACAGATCATGCTCCAGCACCAGCGCGACCTCGGCCTCGACACGCGGCTGCATCACGCGCGTGACGGGGATCTCCTCGCCGTCGCAGAAGCACATGTCGGCGAACAGCATGCCGTAGTCGGGCTGGTCGACGCCGAGCTGCTTCTGCACCGCCTTGGCGGTGAGGCCGATCTTGCGGCCCGTGGGCCGGCGCCCCTCGGCGAGCCAGCGCTCGGTGTTGATCCGCTGCACCGCGTAGGCGGCGTCGACGTCGTTGGCGGGAAGCGAGTCGCGCACGGGCGGGCAGGGGGTGCCCGTCTTCCAGGCCTTGCGGATCGTCTCGGCGGCAGCTTCGATGGCGGCGTCAGGCATGTCTCCCCTCCGCGCGGCGCTAGAGCTTGATGCAGACGTTGCGCTGCTCGCCGTAGAAGTTGAGCGCGTGCACGCCGCCCTCGCGGCCGATGCCCGAGAGCTTCACCCCACCGAATGGCGTGCGCAAATCGCGCAGGAACCAGCAATTCACCCAGGTGATGCCGGTCACCACCTTCTTCGCCATGCGGTGGCCGCGCGCCAAATTCTGCGTCCAGATCGCCGAGCAGAGGCCGTATTCGGTATCGTTCGCCATCGCCGCCGCCTGATCCTCGTCGTCGAATGGGGTGACATGGCAGACCGGGCCGAATATCTCCTCCTTCTGCGTGCGCGCGTCCTCCTTGAGCCCGACCAGCACCGTGGGCTGGACATAGGCGCCCTGGTCCTTCTCGTCGTTGAAGCGCGGCACGCCGCCGCCGGTCAGCACCTCGGCGCCCTCCTTGCGGGCGAGCTCGTAGTAGCCGGTGACCTTGTCGCGATGGTCGCGCGAGATCAGCGGGCCCATGGTGGTCGACTGCTCCTCGGGCCGTCCGAGCTTTTGCGCCTCGCCCCGCTTGACCAGCCCCTCGACGAAGCGGTCGAAGATCTTGCGCTCGACATAGACGCGCTCGGAGCAGAGGCACACCTGGCCGGTATTCATGAACACCGAGCGCGCCGTGCCCTCGAGCGCCGCGTCGAAATCGGCGTCGGCGAAGATGACCGCCGGGTTCTTGCCGCCCAGCTCGAACGACAGCGCCTTGATGTTGGGGGCGGCGGATTTCATGATCTCGCTGCCGGTGCGCGTCTCGCCGGTGAAGGTGATCGCGTCGACGCCGCGGTGGCGCGCCAGGAACTCGCCCGCCGAATCCGGCCCGAACCCGTGGATCACGCTGAACGCGCCGTCGGGCACGCCGACGTCCTTCATGACCTCGGCGAGAAGCGTGGCGGTCGACGGCGTCTCTTCCGACGGCTTCAGGATCACCGCGTTGCCGCACGCCATGGCGGGCGCGATCTTCCAGGTCGACAGCAGCAGCGGCAGGTTCCACGGCGAGATCACGCCGACGACGCCGTGCGGCTCGCGGATCGAGTAGTTGAGCGCGCCGGCGCCGTCCGGCGTGTCCATGGGATAGCACTCGGTGCCCACCGACTTGGCAAGGTCGGCGAAGATGCGGAAATTCGCCGCGCCGCGCGGGATATCGAGATGGGAGGCGAGCGACTTGGGCTTGCCGGTATCGGCGCACTCGGCGTCGACGAACTCGTCGAACCGCTTCTCGATGCCGTCCGCCACCTTGTAGAGCAGGTTGCAACGCTCGGCGATCGGCATCTTGCCCCACTTGCCCTTCATCGCCGCGCGCGCCGCGTCGACCGCCTTGTCGACCGTCGCCTGGTCGGCCTCGTGCACCTTGGCGACCAGCGCACCGTCGACCGGCGAGACGTCGTCGAACGTTTTCCCGGTCGGAACGAAGGAGCCGCCGACGAAATTGGCGAGCTCCTTGGCGGCCTGACGGGTATCGGATTTCCGGGTGGCCATCTGTCGCCTCCCCCGAGCGGGACTCGGGTCTTGGGATGCAGGAACGGGCGGGAAACGCGGCCCCTGATCGCCGCGCGCCGTCCGGCCTCGGAAGCTAGGTGAGGGGCCGGGGAGTGTCAAGCAAGCGGGGCCGCGCTGCTATGGTCCGCGCCATGTGCGGACGTTACTCGATCACCACGGCCCCCGAGGCGCTGCGCCGCCTATTCGAATTCCACAACCTTCCCAACCTCGCGCCGCGCTACAACGTGGCGCCGACCCAGTCCGCCCCCGTCGTGCGCCGCGCGGAGGACGGGCGGCGCGAGCTCGCGATGCTGCGCTGGGGGCTGGTGCCGCACTGGGCGAAGGACCTGTCGATCGCCTCGCGCCTGATCAACGCCCGCGCCGACACGGTGGCCGAGAAGCCGGCCTATCGCGACGCGTTCCGCCATCGCCGCTGCCTGGTGCCGACCGACGGGTTCTACGAATGGCGTCAGGAGAACGGCATCCGCCAGCCCTTCCGCATCGGCATGAAGGGCGGCGCGCCGTTCGCCTTCGCCGGACTGTGGGAGCGCTGGACGGCGAAAGAGGCCGCAGGTCCGGTGGCGGCCGGCGAGACCGTGGAGACCTTCACCATCGTCACCACCGACGCAAACGACAAGCTGCGGCCGATCCACGCGCGCATGCCGGTGATCCTGGCGGCGGAGTCCTACGACATCTGGCTCGACACGTCGCCGGAGAGGACGAAAGACGCGCTGGCGCTGCTCCGCCCCTATCCCGCCGAGCCGATGGCATTCTACCGCGTGTCGACCCGCGTCAATTCGGTGCGCAACGACGACCCGGACTGCATCCGTCCGCTCAATGCTGCCGCCGCAATCGAGTGAAATTTGCAGTGACCGTGCCGCATGTCCACAGAGTGCGGCCCTTATGCACGGTACATACAGCGAACACACCCGAACCGCCCACCGGAATTTGGCGCTGCCGCCCTATTTCGGGTTGCAACGAAACCATGCCTAGATATAGTAGAAACTGCCGTTCCACCCGCACGATATTGGGGGTCAAAAAAGGCAGACAGGAGGGGATGGGCGATGGAATGGACTCACGAGCGCGTCGAAATCCTGACCCGGCTCTGGGCGGAAGGTTTCTCTGCCCGACAGATCGCCGACAAGCTCGGCGGCATCACGCGCAACGCCGTCATCGGCAAGGCGCACCGGCTGAATTTGAGCCGCGGCATCGAACGGGGCATCGTCGCGCCCGAGCCGCCGCCGCCGCCTCCGCCGCCGCGGGAGGAGCCGGTGCCTGAGCCACGCGCCGACTTCAAGAGCTGGATGTGCCGCTGGCCGACACACGATGCCGGCCGCTTCGGTCTTTATATCTGCGGCAAGACGTGCCAGCCTGGCCGCCATTACTGCGCCGAGCATTTGACGCTCGCCTACGTCCAGAAGAAGCGCTCGGCGGCTTAGCGACCCCGCCTTTCTGCCTCCTCCGTCGTTGCGAGGAGCGCAGCAGCGAAGCAATCCAGAAGCTGCCTGGATTGCTTCTCCGCGGGACAAGCCCGCGGTTCGCAATGACGAGCGGTTGCTGCGTTTGACAACCCGCGTCCGATCCCTATACTCCGCCGCCTTCCCGAGAATGTGGGCGCCCCGACACGGGGGCCCCGCCGCCGCTTGCCGGGCCGGACTATCGGGACATCAATGCGAAAGGAAAGGCGCGATGACCAAGCGCGTGCAATCGAAGTACAAGATCAACCGCCGTCTCGGGGTCAACCTCTGGGGCCGGCCGAAAAGCCCCCTCAACAACCGCGAATACCCGCCGGGCCAGCACGGCCAGCGCCGCCGTAAGCCGTCGGACTTCGGCACGCAGCTCATGGCGAAGCAGAAGCTCAAGGGCTATTACGGCAATATCGGCGAGCGCCAGTTCCGCCGCATCTACGAGGAGGCGACGCGTCTCCGCGGCGACACGGTCGAGACGCTGATCGGGCTGCTCGAGCGCCGGCTCGACGCCGTGATCTACCGCATGAAGTTCGTGCCGACCGTGTTCGCTGCGCGCCAGTTCGTGAGCCACGGCCACGTCAACGTCAACGGCCGCCGGGTCAACATCCCCTCCTACCGGGTGAAGGAAGGCGACGTGATCGAGGTGCGCGACAAGGCGAAAAATTTCGGTTCGGTGCTCGAGGCGATCGAATCCACCGAGCGCGACGTGCCCGACTATATCGACGTCGACCATCATGCCCTCAAGGGCACGTTCGTGCGCGCGCCCAAGCTCGCCGACGTGCCCTACCCGGTGAAGATGGAGCCGAACCTGGTGGTCGAGTTCTACTCGCGCTGAGGGTCCGCACGGCGGCTACGCCTTCCGCCGCGACAGCTTCTGCAACCGCTTGTTCATGACGCGGTACGTCGGCGGGACGGGAGGGGGCATCCGATCCCGCGGACATGCTACACTCCGGCGCCGCGACGCGCCAAGGGAGGTCCGCATGTTCTCGAAGCTCAACCACCTCGCCATCACCTCGGACCAGTACACGGTCCTCGGCATGTTCTACCGCGCCTATTTCGGCATGAAGGTGTCGGGCGACACCGAGCGCGAGCGCTCGGCCATCTCGGTGGGCGACGGCTATATCGGGATGACCCTGATCCCGCGCCGGGCCGGGCGGCGCGGCGGGCTCGACCATTTCGGCATCGAGGTGGCGGATTTCGAGAAGGCGTGCGACCGCATCCGCAAGGACTTCCCCGACATCGAGATCGTCAAGCGCCCGGGCAACCGGCCGTTCGCCAGCTTCTCGACGCACGACCCGGCCGGCAATTATTTCGACCTGTCGCAGCAGGGCCACGAGAACCGCGCCGAGGTCTACGAGATGGAGGGCTGGGAGCAGGAGACGACGCTCAGCCACTTCGCCATCCGGGTGCGCGAGCCCGAGCGCGTGACGCGCTTCTACCAGGACGTGTTCGAGCTCGAGCCGCGCAACGCGCCGGCGGACGGCGGCGCGCAGCTCACCGACGGGCGGATGACCTTGATGATCCTCCCGTGGAAGATTTCGGACTTCAACGGCACGGGCATCGAGCAGCCGGCGCTCGACCATATCGGGTTCGAGGTGCCCGACCTCGCCAAGTTCGAGGCGCATGTTGCCAAGCTGCAGACCGCGAACCCGCACATCTGGCCGCGCCCGATCGACTTCAACGAGGAGGGGAAGGCCCGGCTCAACCTGCTCAAGCGCTGCCCGCGCGGCCAGTACCACATGGCCGACCCGGACGGCACGCTGATCGACGTCGCCGAGCGGCATTGACGCCCGGCTGGTCACCCCGGACGGCGCGCAGCGCCGAGCCGGGGCCTATTTGGCCGCGTCTGAAGGTTGAGAGATGGGTCCCGGTTCGCGCCGCTTTGCGGCTTGGCCGGGATGACAATCCGGGGCGAAGGATGCCTACGCCGGGTTGGCGAGGTTGACCTCGACGCCGGACTTGTTGAGCAGCTCGATCAGCTCGCCCAACTCGTACATCTCGCGCACGATGTCGCAGCCGCCGACGAACTCGCCCTTGACGTAGAGCTGCGGGATGGTCGGCCAGTTCGAGAATTCCTTGATGCCCTGGCGGATGTTGTTGTCCGCGAGCACGTCGACGCCCTTGAAGCGCACGCCGAGGTTCGAGAGCGCCTGCACCACCATGGCGGAGAAGCCGCACTGGGGGTAGACGGGGGTGCCCTTCATGAACAGCACCACGTCGTTGGAGTCGATCTCGCCCTTGATCTGCTCGAAAACCGGGTTGTCGCTCATCGGGGACCGTCCTTTGCTTCGGGTTCAGGCGGCGCCTTCGGGGACCGAGGTCTGCAGGGCCAGCGCGTGCAGCTCGCCGCCGACGCGGCCCTGCAGCGCCTTGTAGACGATCTGGTGCTGCTGCACCCGCGTCTTGCCCTTGAAGGCGGCGGAGGTGATGTAGGCCGCGAAATGGTCGCCGTCCCCAGCCAAATCCTCCAGCCGGACCTGGGCGTCGGGCAGGGCCTCCTTGATCAGCCGTTCGATCTCGGCGGGGTCCATCGCCATCGGGGAAGGCTCCTTCGTGCGGGCTAGATGGCCGCCATGTAGCCGGGCAGCCACCCTTCGTGCGCCTCGCGCAATTCCGCAAGCGATATAGGCTTGGCGCCGGGGACAGTCAACGTCGCGCCCCCGGTGCGGCCGATGGATTCGGCGGGAACGCCCGCCGCGCCGGCGGCCTTCAGCACGGCATCGGGGTCCACAGCGGTCAACACGTAGCGCGCCTGGTCCTCGCCGAACCAGAAGCCCGCGTCGCCCGGACGGGCAAGGGTGGCGCCGATGTCGCCGGCGAGCGCCATCTCGGCGACGGCGACCAGCAGCCCGCCGTCGGACACGTCGTGGCAGGTGGTGACCTTGCCGTCGCGGATCAAATGGCGCACGAAATCGCCGGTGCGGCGCTCGGCGGCGAGGTCGACGGGCGGCGGCGCGCCCGCCTCCGACCCCGCGATCTCGCGCAGGAAGATCGATTGGCCGAGATGGCCGCGCGTCTCGCCGATGACGACGACCGTCTCGCCGGCCGCCTTGAACGTCACGCTCGCCCTGCGCGCAAGATCGTCGAGCACGCCGACGCCGCCGATCGCGGGGGCGGGCCAGATCCCCTCACCCTCGGTCTCGTTGTAGAACGACACGTTGCCCGAGACGACCGGGAAGTCGAGCGCGCGGCACGCCTCGGCTATGCCCGCGATGCAGCCGGCGAACTGGCCCATGGTCTCCGGCTTCTCGGGATTGCCGAAATTGAGGTTGTCGGTGACGGCGAGCGGGCGCGCGCCCACCGCGGTCAGGTTCCGCCACGCTTCGGCAACCGCCTGGCGCCCGCCCTGGACCGGATCGGCATGGCAGTAGCGCGGCGTCACGTCGGTGGTCATGGCGAGGCCGCGGCTCGTGCCGTGGATGCGCACGACGGCGGCGTCGCCGCCCGGCCGCTCCACCGTGTCGCCCATCACCATGTGGTCGTACTGCTCCCAGATCCAGCGACGCGAGCAGAGGTCGGGGGAGCCCATGAGGCGGACCAGCGCGCGGCCGATGTCGATCTCCGGGGCGGCCGGCGCGGGCGGTGGTGGGGCAGGGGCCTTGCGCGGCCGGTCGTAGACCGGCGCCTCGGCGACCAGCGGCGCGACCGGGATGTCGGCCTGTACGGCGCCGTCCTTGGCGATCACCATGCGGCCGGAATCGGTCAAATGGCCGATGACGGCGAAGTCGAGCTCCCATTTCTCGAAGATGTGCCGCGCCTCGTCCTCGCGGCCCGGTGCCAGGATCATCAGCATGCGCTCCTGGCTTTCCGACAGCATGATCTCGTAGGCCGTCATGCGCGGCTCGCGCACCGGCACCTTGTCGAGGTCGAGCGCGATGCCGAGGCCGCCCTTGGACGACATCTCGACCGAGGAGGAGGTGAGCCCGGCCGCGCCCATGTCCTGGATGGCGACGATGGCGTCGGTGCGCATCAGCTCGAGGCAGGATTCGATCAGCAGCTTCTCGGTGAACGGGTCGCCAACCTGCACGGTCGGGCGCTTTGCCTCGGAGTCGGCCTCGAATGCGGCGGACGCCATGGTCGCGCCGTGGATGCCGTCGCGCCCCGTCTTGGAGCCGACATAGACCACGGCGTTCCCGACGCCGGATGCCTTGGAATAGAATATCTTGTCCTTGGGCGCGATGCCGACCGTCATCGCGTTGACCAGGATGTTGCCGTTGTAGGTGCGGTGGAAGTTGCACTCGCCCCCCACCGTGGGCACGCCGACGCAGTTGCCGTACCCGCCGATGCCGGCGACGACGCCGGCCACTAGATGGCGCGTCTTCGGGTGCGCCGGGTCGCCGAAGCGGAGCGCGTTGAGGTTGGCGACCGGCCGCGCGCCCATGGTGAATACGTCGCGCAATATGCCGCCCACCCCCGTCGCCGCGCCCTGGTAGGGCTCGATGAAGGACGGGTGGTTGTGCGATTCCATCTTGAACACGCAGGCGAGCCCGCCGCCGATGTCGATCACGCCGGCGTTCTCGCCCGGCCCGCAGATCACCCATTCGGCTTTGGTCGGCAGGTTCCGCAGATGGATGCGGGACGACTTGTAGGAGCAGTGCTCGGACCACATCACCGAGAAGATGCCGAGCTCGGTGATGGTGGGGTCACGGCCGAGGATGGCGCGGCAGCGCGCGAACTCCTCGCGCGTCAGCCCGTGCTCGGCGGCAAGTGCCTCTGTGACCGGGGGCGCGTCGCTCATCGCGGTCCCCACGGGCCCTGGCGCGGGTCATGCTCGTCGCGGAAGCGCAATCCCCCGACGCGCAGCCCGGTCCGGTCCTGGCTCCAGAGCTGGGCGTGCGGCCGCTTGAACGGCACAATCAGGAGCAGACCGCAGACGAAGCCCGCCACATGCGCCCAGAAGGCAATGCCGGCCGCGCCCGCGGGGGTCGTCACCGCGTCGATCGCCTGCATGGCGAACCAGACGCCGAGCAGGAGGTAGGCCGGCACGCGGAACACGATAATGAAGAACAGCACCAGCACACGCGCACGCGGGTGCAGCAGGAAATAGGCGCCCAGGACGCCGGCGATGGCGCCCGACGCCCCGATCGCCGGCACGTCCGACGCGGGCATGGCGAGGCCCTGGGCGAGGAACGCCGCGACGCCGCACAGCAGGTAGAATACGAGGAAGCGGGCGTGCCCCATCGCGTCCTCGATATTGTCGCCGAAGATCCAAAGGAACAGCATGTTGCCGAACAGGTGCCAGAAGCTGCCGTGCAGGAACTGGCCGGTGACCAGGGTCAAAGACGGGGGGATCAGATAGAGCTCGGGGCCGAGATGCTTGGTGCCGAACAGCACCGACGGGATGACGGCAAGGCCGTAAAGCATCCGCGCCTCGCCCTGCGGGTCGAGCGAGATTTGCCACAGATAGACCAGCGTGCAGGTGCCGACGAGCGCCCAGGTCACGTAAGGCGCGTCGATCCATTGCCGCGGGTTCTCGTCGGCAATCGGGATGAAGACCACCGGGCGGCGCCTCAGGCCGCCAGGGCTTCGACCAGCCCGGCGAACATCGGCTTCCCGTCGGTGCCGCCGAGCAGGGGATCGGCCAGGCGCTCTGGGTGGGGCATCATGCCGAGCACGTTGCCGCGTGCGTTGACGATGCCGGCGATGTTGTGCGCCGAGCCGTTGGGGTTCGCCGCCGCGCTGGGTGCGCCGTCGCGGTCGACATAGCGGAAGGCGACGCGGCCTTCCGCCTCAAGCGCGCCCAAGGTGGCCGGGTCGGCGAAGTAGTTGCCGTCCATGTGGGCGACCGGCATGCGCACGATCTGGCCCGTGCGATAGTGCGTCGTGAAGGGCGGCGCGGCGCGCTCGACTTTGAGAAACACGTCGCGGCAGACGAAGCGCAGGCTCGCGTTCCGCATCAGAACGCCGGGCAGCAGATGCGCCTCGCACAGCACCTGGAAGCCGTTGCAGATGCCGAGCACCGGTACGCCCCCGTTGGCCCGCGCCACCACCTCGCGCATCACCGGCGAGTGCGCCGCCATCGCGCCCGCGCGCAGATAGTCGCCGTAGGAGAACCCGCCTGGAACGACAATCAGCTCGACCTTGGGCAGGTCCGGCTCGCCGTGCCAGACCATCGTCGGCGCGCGGCCGGTCGCGGCCTCCAGCGCCACCGCGATGTCGCGGTCGCAGTTCGATCCGGGAAAGACGATGACGGCGGATTTCACTCCACCTCCACGCGATAATCCTCGATCACCGTATTGGCGAGGAGCTTGCGGCACATCTCTGTGGCGGCGGCGCGCGCCTTCTCGGGGTCGGTCTCGGCGAGATCGAGCTCGATATATTTGCCCTGGCGCACCTCGCCGACGCCCGAGAAGCCGAGATGGCCGAGCGCGGTGCCGATGGCCTTGCCCTGCGGGTCGAGCACCCCGGGCTTGAGGACGATGTGAATGCGGGCCTTCAACGCGGTGCGCGGTCTACTGCATCAACACGGGGCCCTTGAGGTCGCTCGGCCCGGCGTCGGGCAGCACGCCGAGCCGGCGCGCGACCTCCTGATAGGCTTCCTCGACCCGGCCCAGGTCGGCGCGGAACCGGTCCTTGTCCATCTTCTCGTTGGTCGATAGGTCCCACAGGCGGCAATTGTCGGGGCTGATCTCGTCGGCGACGACGATGCGCACCTGCTCCTCCTCCCACAGCCGGCCGAACTCAAGCCGGAAGTCGACCAGGCGGATTCCAACGGCAAGGAACAGCCCGGTCAGGAAATCGTTCACCCGAAGCGCGATCGAGAGAATCTCGTCGAGCTCGTGCGGCGCCGCCCAGCCGAAGGCGGTGATGTGTTCCTCCGCCACCATCGGCGAATGGAGCTGGTCGTTCTTGTAGTAGTACTCGACGATCGAGCGGGGCAGCGGCTGGCCTTCGTTGAGGCCAAAGCGGCTTGCGATCGAGCCGGCGGCGATGTTGCGCACCACCACCGACACCGGAATGATCTCGACCTCGCGGATGAGCTGCTCGCGCATGTTAAGCCGGCGCACGAAATGGGTCGGCACGCCGATCTCGCCCAAGCGCAGCATCAGGAACTCGGAGATGCGGTTGTTGAGCACGCCCTTGCCGGTGATGATGCCGGTCTTCTGCTCGGTCGCCGCGTCGTCCTTGAAATACTGAACGAGAGTGCCCGGCTCCGGACCCTCGAAAAGCACCTTCGCCTTGCCTTCGTAGATCCGTCTGCGGCGCGCCATGGGGGAACTCCTGCGGCCGGGGGCCCGGGGGGCGGGTCGCGGCGTCGGCCGGACCCGAGATATAGCAAGTCGCGGGCGGGGGAACAACGGGCCGGGCGGGCTCGGCTACAGATCGATGGGTACGAAGGGCGCCTCGCCGGGGCGGCCGTCGCAAAACCGCCAAAGGGGCCGCAATCCTAGGGAGTCCGCCGCCGGCAGGGCGATCAGCGAGCTCGACAGCGTGCCGAAGCGGGTGTCGGTGACAACGCACATCGCCCGTTCCCGGCCGTTTTCCGGCCCATCCTCGCGCACCGCCAGAAGCGCCGCCCACGCCGCCCAGTCCTCGCGTTCGGGATCGGGCGCCGGCGCAGACTCGAAGCGGGGCAGGAAGCGGGCGATGCGCTCCGAAGACCGGTCGTTCAGCTCGCCTGAGGTCAGCATCGACACGCCCTCGGGGATTTCGTCGACTTGAACCTTGGGGCCAGCTCTGGGTCCCAATCCCTTGATCCAATATGCATCCCGATTGTCGACGACGACCATGTTGAAGGCGCGATAGGCGCGCGCGTCGAGGTCGGCGAGCGCCGCGGCCGCGTCCACCGCATCGGCGTGGTCGAACGCCTCGAGCGGGAGCTCGCCGCGCGAGCGCAGCAACGCGTCGGGGCCGAGGCTGCGCCGGCGATTGAGCACGCCGGCCACCAGCCCCGTGTCGTTGATCCCGAGCCATGTGCCGCCGGCCAACTCGTCCCGCCCCGCCACCACCTCGGGCCGGTCCGGCCAATGCCGGCCGGGCGGGCGCCAGGGGCGGTCGGCCATTTCGTCGCGGTTGGCGGCGAGGATCAATGGCCAGCGATGGCCCGGCCGGCGCAGGATCACGACAGTACACATGGCGGCGCGACTATAGAGGGGCCTCGCGCCCCTGTCGAAGTTCGGTTAGCTTGTCGTTAGCAACCGACAGGAAGCCGGAGAGCACATGCCCACCTTCGACGACCGGGAAAAGGGCTTCGAGGCCAAGTACCGCCACGACCAGGAGACCTCGTTCAAGATCAGCGCGCGCCGAAACCGACTGCTGGGGCTGTGGGCCGCGGAAAAGCTGGGGCTGACGGGCCCGGCCGCAGACGACTACGCGAAGGAGGTCGTGACCGCCGACTTCCAGAAGCCGGGCGATTCCGACGTGCTCCAAAAGGTGACGGGCGACTTTCAGGCCAAGGGCGTCGCGCTGGGCACGGCCGAGGTGCGCAAGGAGATGGACCGCCTTCTTGCCGTCGCGCGCGAGCAGATCCTGGCCGAGAAGAAGGGGTAGCCTCAGCCCGGGACGCGGCCTTTGACGGCGTTGGCAACTGCCCGGCATTTGACACGACCCTTCTCATCCTGCCCGACGTGCGCCCGAACCCACGCTTTCACCCGCTCGGTGTCTTCTAACGACAATTCGCGGACATAGCGGACCGCCGGGTTGGGAAAGCAGGTGTTCGAGTCCCAAAACTCGGCAAAATCCCGGAAGGTCAGCTCAACCTCGATCCGTCGCGTCTCGACCGCCTCCAAGCCAGCGCTCTGCCACAAGGCACGGAAATCGTCCTCTGTCGTTCCCATCGCGCCGGGAAGACGGGTCACAGACGAGAACCCAAGCGCTTGCGCCGCGGCCCGGAACGGCTCTTGCGGCAGCCCCCCAGCTGCTACGTCCCACATGTAGGTGGCAACGCAACCGCCGGGACGAACCACGCGCGACATTTCGGCAACTGCCTTGGCCGGATCGGGAATGAAGGCAATCACCAGCGCCGTCGCGGCGACATCGAAGCGGTCGTCCGCGAACGGCAGGGCCTGCGCATCGCCAATCTCGAAGGTGGCAGCATTCGCGATGGTGCGCGACCGCGCGTAAGCGATCTGGGCCTCAGCAGGATCGACGCCGCGAATGTCGCGCGGTGCGGCCTCGGCAAGGATCGTCTCAGTGAAGGCGCCGGTGCCGCAGCCGACATCGAGCCAGGAAAGGCCGCTCGGTGCCGCGAGCCAGACGAGGAACTGCTTTCCGACCGGGCGCGTCCAAATGCCCATGTGCTTGTCGTACGCCTCGCCGTACGGTGAAAAACTTCAGGTCGTCGTTCATGGCGGGCTTCCCCTAACCGAACACCCGGGCGAAGATCGTGTCGACGTGCTTCAGGTGGTAGGAGAGGTTGAACAGTTCGGCCAGATCCTTCGGCTTGAGGCGCTTCGCCACGTCCGGGTCGGCGGCGAGAGCCGCGCGGAAGTCGCCGCCCTCGCGCCAGACTGTCATCGCATTGCGCTGCACGGCGGCGTAGGAGTCCTCGCGGCTCATGCCGGCCTGGGTGAGCGCCAGGAGCACGCGCTGCGAGAAGACCAGCCCGCCCAGCGCATCGAGGTTGCGCTTCATGTTCTCGGGATAGACCACCAGCCGCTCGATCACCCCGGCGAGGCGGGCGAGGGCGAAGTCGAGCGTCACCGTCGCGTCGGGGCCGATCATGCGCTCGACCGAGGAGTGCGAGATGTCCCGTTCGTGCCACAGCGCCACGTCCTCCAACGCCGGTACGACGGCCGAGCGCACCAGCCGGGCGAGGCCGGTCAAATTCTCGGTCAGAACCGGATTGCGCTTGTGCGGCATGGCGGACGAGCCCTTCTGGCCCGGCGCGAAATACTCCTCCGCCTCGCGCACCTCGGAGCGCTGCAAATGGCGGATCTCGATCGCCAGCCGCTCGATGCCCGACGCCACCACGGCCAGCGCGGCGAAGAACGCGGCGTGGCGGTCGCGCGGCACGATCTGGGTCGAGACCGGCTCGGGCGTGAGGCCCATCTTATGCGCGACGTATTCTTCGACCCGCGGGTCGATGTTGGCGAACGTGCCGACCGCGCCTGAGATCTTGCAGGTTGCGATTTCGGCACGTGCGGCTTCCAGCCGCTTCCGGTTGCGCGCGAACTCCGCGTAGTGGCCGGCGAGCTTGACGCCGAACGTGGTCGGCTCGGCATGGATGCCGTGGCTCCGCCCGATGCAGACCGTGTCCTTGTGCTCGAATGCGCGCTTCTTCAGCGCCGCCATCACCCGGTCGACGTCGGCGATCAGAATGTCGGCCGCACGGGTAAGCTGTACGGCAAGGCAGGTGTCGAGCACGTCCGACGAGGTCATCCCCTGGTGCACGAAGCGGGCCTCCGGCCCTACGTGCTCGGCCAGGTGGGTGAGGAAGGCGATCACGTCGTGATGCGTCTCGCGTTCGATCTCGTCGATGCGCGCCACGTCGAAGGCAGCCGGTGCGCGCTCCCAGACCGCTTTCGCGGCGGATCCGGGAATCACGCCGAGTTCGGCCTGCGCGTCGGCGGCGTGGGCCTCGATTTCGAACCAAATGCGGAAGCGGGCCTGTGGTTCCCACAGGGCCACCATGTCGGGACGGGAATAGCGCGGGATCATGTGGCCATTATAGACTGACCTGTGCAACGAGTTGGAGAGTGAGTTCGCATGGACCAGGCAGTCGAAGGAAGGACGCGGGTGGACCCGGTCATCACGGAGATCGTGCGGAACGGCGTGATCGCGGTGACCGAGGAGATGAAGACCAACCTGATGCGCACCGCCTACAACCTGATCATCTACGAGGCGCTGGACTTCACCACCGGCCTGTTCACGGCCGAGGGCGAGACGGTCTCGATCGGGCTGGGGCTGCCGATGTTCATCCGCGGCATGGCAGCCACCTTGAAGGCCAAGCTCGCCCATTTCGGGCCGGACGGGCTCGCGCCCGGCGACATCCTGATCACCAACGACGGCTACATCACCGGTTCGCACCTCAACCACGTCACCATCTCGCTGCCGATCTTCCACAAGGGGCGCCTCGTCGCCTTCTCGTGCTGCATGGCGCACTGGCTCTCGATCGGGGGCGTGCTGTCGGGCATGACCACCGACATCTTCTCCGAGGGGCTGCAGATCCCGATCCTCAAGCTGCAGACGGCTGGCGTGCTCAACCAGGACCTCGTCGACATCATCAAGATGAACGTCCACATTCCCGAGCGGGCGATGGGGGATCTGCGCGCCCAGCTCACCGCCGTGCGCACGGGCGAGCGGCGCTTCCTCGAGCTCTGCGACCGCTACGGCGCGGACCAGGTGCTGGGCGGCATCGCCGAGATCATGGACCAGTCGGAGCGCAAGGCGCGCGAACGCACGCTCACCATCCCCGACGGCACCTACGAGGCCGAATCGTTCATGGACGACGACGGCATCGAGATCGGCAAGCGCGTGCCGATCCGCGTCCGCGTGGTCGTGGAGGGCGAGCGCTTCGCCGTCGACCTGACCGACGTCGCGCATCAGCTTCGCGGCTTCTACAACTCGGGCCCCACGACGGGCTACGGCTGTGCCCAGGTCGCCTACAAGTGCGTGTCCTCGCCCACCGACTACCCGATCAATGACGGCTCGTTCCGGCCGCTGGAGGTGATCCTGCCGCCCGGGCGGGTGGTCAGCGCGGTCAAGCCCGCGCCCCTGAAGCTGTGGATGACCATCCCGATGACCATCGTCGACACGGTATTCAAGGCGCTGGCGCCGGCCATCCCGGACCGGGTGATCGCCGGGCACCACGCCGATTTGGGCGTGCCGCAGCTCCACGGATTCTCGGCGGCGCAGCGCCGGCTTTACATCGTGACGTTCGGTCCGATCGGCGGCGGCTGGGGCGCCAAGCGCACCGAGGACGGCATCGCGGCCACCGTCTGCATCAACGACGGCGACACGCACAACTCGCCGGTCGAGATGCTGGAAACCAAGAACCCGATCCTGGTGCGCTATCACCGCCTCGCCGAGAATTCCGGCGGGGCCGGCCGGTTCCGCGGCGGGCTGGGCGCCGAGTATGCCGTCCAGGCCCGCGCCGAGATGACGCTGAACACACGCATCGAGCGGGTGAACTGCCCGCCCTGGGGGCTCGAAGGGGGCGGGGAGGGCACCGGCAACCGGGTCGAGCTGTGGCTCGGTGGCGCGCACAAGAAGAATTTGCCGAACGCCAAGGTGCTGTCCTGCCGGCTGGCCGAGGGCGACGGGTTCTCGATCCGCGGCGGCGGCGGCGGCGGATTCGGCCTCGCCTGGCAGCGCCCGGCCGAGAAGGTGCGGGACGACGTGCGCCAGGGGTACGTCTCGCGCGAATTGGCCGCGCGCGATTACGGCGTGGTGCTCGACCCCGAGACGCTGGAGATCGACGGCGCCGCGACCGAGGCGCGCCGCGCGGCGTTAGCGGCGGGCCCCAAAACGGGTTAGAATTTCGGCCCTGAGGCAAAAGGGCGCAGGCCGGCGCGAAGACCGGTACGCTCCCCTGGGAGGAACGTATGGCGACCCGGACTCTGGCCCTGCCCTCGGCCGCACGCTGGCGCATGTCGCGAGGCTCGATCTGGCCCTATGTGGTGCTGGTCCTGCTGTCGGTCGCGGTACTGATCCCGCTCGGCTTCCTGGTTATCGGCTCGTTTTCTCTCGCGAAGCTCCCGACCGATTTCAGCCTGTCCGAGATGGGCTTCGCCAACTACATCGCGGTCTGGCTCGACCCGCAGACCTACCGGCTGTTCGTCAACACCAGCATCTATGTCGGCGGCGCCACGCTGATCGGCATCACCATCGCGGCGCTCCTCGCGTGGCTGGTCGAGCGCACCGACATGCCGGGCAAGATCTGGCTCTACGCCGGCATCCCGATGTCGCTCGCCGTGCCCGGGCTGCTGCAGGCGATGGCGTGGGTGCTGCTGCTTTCGCCGCGGTCGGGCTTCATCAACCGCGCGCTCGAGGACTTGCTGGACACGCACACCGCGCCGCTCAATGCCTACACGCTGGGCGGCATGGTGTTCGTCGAGGGCTTGCGCCTCGTCCCGACGGCCTTTCTGATGCTGGTACCGCTGCTGCGCTCGATGGACCCATCGCTCGAGGAGGCGGCGCAGGTTGCCGGCGCGAAGCCGGCCTCGATGGTTCGGCGCGTCACCATGGGGCTGATGCTGCCCGGCCTCGTCGCCGTCACGATCTACCAGGCGATGACCGCCCTCGAAGTGTTCGAGATCCCGGGCGTCCTCGGCATGCCGGTCGGCATCCACGTCTTCGCCACCAAGATATATGCGATCATCCAGGGCTCGGACGCGCTGCCGGTGTTCGGCCAGGCCAACGCGCTCGGCATGATGTACCTGGTGCTGGGGATGAGCGCCGCCGCGCTGTACTGGACCTTGATCCGCCGGTCCGACCGCTATGCCGTGGTGTCGGGCAAGGCCTACCGGCCGCGCGTCACCCGGCTCGGCGGCTGGCGCTACCCGGCACTCTCGGTTGCCGGGCTCTACCTCTTCCTCGCGATCGCGCTGCCCTTCCTGGTCATGCTCTACGCTTCGTTCGTACCGTTCCTGCAGCAGCCGAGCTGGAAGGTGTTCAGCCAGCTGACCTGGTCGCATTACGCCTACGTGTTCAGCTATCCCAAATTCAACGAGACGTTCTGGAACACCGTCATCATGGTGGTCTCGACCGCGACCGCGACCACGGTGTTGTCGTTTCTGATCTCGATGGTCGTGGTGCGCACGCGCTTCTGGGGGCGCCGGCTGATCGACCAGATCGCCTTCATCCCGCACGCGATCCCCGGCATCGTCGCCGGCCTCGCCTTCCTCTGGCTGTTCCTTACCCTGCACGCGTTCGGCACGGTGTTCTCCATCGTGGTGGGCTTCACCGTCACCTTCATCGCCTACGGCACGCGCGCGATGAACGCCGCGATCATGCAGGTCCACCGCGACCTCGAGGACGCCGCCACCGTGGCCGGCGCGACGCCGATCCGTACCCTCGCGCGCGTATTCTTCCCGCTGATGCTGCCGAGCTTCGTTGGGCTTTGGATATGGGTGGTGCTGCTCTCGGTGCGGATCGCCGGCCTGCCGCTGGTGCTCTACGAGGGGCACCGCAACGAGGTGCTGGCGGTGCTCATCTGGTACATGTGGGATCAGGGCGAGATCGAGTTGGTGGGCGCGATCGGCGTCCTCCTGATGGCCAGCCTGTTCCTGCTGGTTCTCCTTTTGCGCGTCATCGGATTCGGCCGCGGCGCCGCTCAGGCGCGGTAAACGGGTCTCTCTCTCCGTCGTCGCACGGCGCGCGCGCCGAAGCGATCCAGGACGTTCGACGTCCTGGATCGCTTCGGGCGCAGTGGCGCGGGATTAGCGCGACGTCGTGCGGCGCGTTGCCGCCTTGCGGGCCGGCGCCTTGCGAGTGGTCGTGCGCTTGGCGGCGGGCTTCTTCGCCGCCGTCTTCCGCACCGCGATCGCGCGCGCCGGCGCCTTGCGGGCAGCGGGCTTGCGAGCGGGCGCCTTCTTCGCCGCGGTCCGGCGCGCGGGCGCCTTCTTCGCCGTTGCCGCGCGGCGGGCGGGCGCCTTCCGGGTGGTCGCCTTCTTGGCGGCGGGCTTCTTCGCGGCGGGACGCTTACGGGCGGGTGCTTTTACAGCGCGACGTGCAGCCATGGCGGGAAGTCCTCCTTTTTGCCTTGGTTTTGTCGATGCTCTTGGGGCCGGCGCCATTCTTGCGCTCGACGATGGAGAGACCGTGCACCCGGTCGAGCAGGTAGATGAGCCCCCGGTCGTCATAGTGCAGGTCGTTCGAGATGACGTGCTTGCCCGGATCGTGGTCGGGCGTGTAGCGCGCAACCTCTTTCATCCGGTGCGGGTCGGAGATGTCGACCATCACCAGCCCGCGCTGGAAATAGGCTACCGGGATTTCGGTCCCGCGCACCTCCTCGGCCGGCTGGTGGCAGGTCGAATGCATCGGCTGCGGCTGGCCGTGAATGCCATCCACCCGGAAGGTTGAGAACGGGATCGGGTTAGAAAGGTCGGTGATGTCGACCAGCCAGACGAGCGAGCCGGGCGCCGGGTTGGTGCGCGGCAGCGCGTCCTCGTCGGTCACCAGCATGAGCCGCCGCCCCTCGATCTCGAACGGGATCGGCAGGCACGTGTGCACCGGATAGGTGAACTGTTCCGTCCAGTTCATGATCGAGACGGTCTTGGGCTTCGACATGTCGCTGATGTCGATGATCGCGAAGCCGCCGTGCCAATAGCTCGTGAACAGGTAGTTGCCCGAGCGGATCGGATGGTGCGTGCGCGGCGGGGTCTTCGGGTCCCAGGTCCGCTCCTCGCCGCCGGCGTGCCACTGGCCCGGATAGTGCCAGCGCCCGACCTCCTCCGGCTTTTCCGGATTCTTGAGGTCGAGAATCATGGTGATGTTCTCGTGATACCCGTCGATGCAGGGCGAGGTGTAGGCATAGCGCCCGTCGAAGGTGAAGCGGTGTACGCCGTCGCGCGCGCAGTCCCACTTTTTGATGTGGCGCGGCTTCGCCGGGTTGGAGACGTCGTAGACGTTCATACCGCCGGTGAACTCGGGCGGCGCCTCGCCCTGGTAGCGCACCGTTTCCAGGTTGGTCAGCATGATGCCGTCCTTCACGCGCACCTTGTGCGCGTGCACGCCCTTGCCCCAGCCGAGCGGCACCTCGGCAATCACCTTCGGATGCTTCGGGTCCTTGACGTCGACGATCGTGTTTTGGTGAGGCGAGTACATATGCGCGATGTACGCAGTCGTGCCGTCGACGACGACCTGCCCGCCGCCGATCACGTCGGCGAAGCCGACGTGCTTGAAACCTTGTTCCAGCATGAGCTGATCCCCTGGTTCGTTTCGCCGGATCGCCCGGCGCATATCTCCCTTCGCTATTACATCACTCGCTTCGGTCGTAACGCAAGCGCAACCATCGCGACGCCGCTGGCCGCAACGCCGGCCGCCATCGACTCTTGCGTGGCGCCGAACGTGGCGATTACGAACGTTGTCGCGGCCGCCGCGGCCTGCTGCGTCAGCCCCATCGCCGACGACGCCGCGCCCGCGATGTGCGGAAAGGGCGTCAGCGCGCCCGCCGTCGCGTTCGGCACCAAGATGCCGTAGCCGAATAGGAACAGCGCGACCGGCGCCATCACCGCCGGCACGCTCGCCACATGCATGAAAGCAAGAACCGACAGAACGACTCCGCCGGTCGCCGACAGCGCCGCGCCGCGCCGGATGATCGCGTCGATGCGCAATCTGCCGGTGAGCCTGCCACCGGTGAACGCGCCGGCGCCGAAGCAGAACGTCGTCGCCGCGAAATAGAGTCCATAGCGGTCGGGCCCGACGCCCATCTCCGCCATCACCACCTTGGGCGAAGCGGCGAGGAAGGCGAACAGCCCGACATTGGCGACGCAGTTGAGTGCCAGATAGTGGCGGAACGTCCCGTTCGCGAGCGCCGACTTCCAGGCGAGCAGCAGGCGGCCGGGCGCGGTCGCCGTGCGGTCGCGCCGGACGTTGGTCTCCGGCACCACCAGCGCGAAGCCGATCGCCGCGGCGGTGACGTAGGCGGCGGCGAACAGCAGCACGGCGCGCCAGCCGAACGCGACGGCAAGCTGCCCGCCGACCATGGGAAAGGCGATCGGCCCGAGCCCCGACACCACCGTCATGTAGGACATGACGCGTGCCGCCGCCTCGCGCGCATAGAGGTCGCGCACGATTGCTCTGGCAAGGGTCATGCCGGACGCAGCGGCGAATCCCTGCAGGGCGCGCCACGCGACCAGCGCATCGAGGCTCGGCGCGCTGGCCGCGCCCAAGGTCGCTGCCACCATCAGCGTAAGTCCGATCAGCATCGCGCGCCGCCGCCCGATCCGGTCGGACAGGGGCCCGTGCACCGTCTGGCCGAAGGCAATCCCGATGGTGAAGGCGCCGAGCGCGACCTGGATGCCGGTCGCGTCCGTCCCGAACGCGGCGGCGGCCGAACGCGTCGCCGGCAGGAACCCGTCGATGGAGAGCGGCGCCAGCGTCGCCACCGCACCGAGCACGACGGTCAGAACAAGGATCGGCGGGCGGGTCACGCGGCGCTAGTCGTCCGTCCGGTCTTGTCGTCGCTGCCGAGTGCGGCGAGCTTCGCGGATTTGGCGTCGATGCGCGCCTTCTGCCGGTCCTTGTCGACGACGAAGCGGACGTGGCGGGCGCGGCCGACCAGGTCGAGTGCGTCGCGCACCTCGGCCTCGAAGGTGATGCGCCGCCCCTCGACGGCGACGATCTCGGCGGTCACCTCGACCGTCGTGCCGAGGAGCGAGGGGCCGAGATGGTCGAGCGTCACGTGCGCGCCGACCGTGTCCTCCGTGTCGTCCAGATGTTCCTTGGCGAAGGCGCGGCAGGTACGCTCGATGTCCCACAGCATGGCGGGCGTCGCATACACGCCGAGCCCCGGCCCCATGAAACCGGTGATGCGCGATTCGTCGATCGTCCAGCGCGCGCTGGTCTTGAGGCCGGGGGCGAGCGACGGTTTCATGGTGCGGGCTCCATCAACTCGATCCGGTTGCCGAACGGATCGTCGACGAACACGCGGTCGTAGCCGGGCAGCGGCTCGTCGCCGCGTGCCCGGTGGCCCGCCGCCTCGAGCCGCGCCACCAGCCCGGCCAGGTCGTCGACGATCAGGGCGGGATGCGCCTTCCGCGCCGGGCGGAAATCGGGCTCGACGCCGAGATGGAGCTTGAACGCGCCGTCCTCGAACCAGCAGCCGCCGCGCGCGGCGAGAGCCGGCGGCTTCGCCTTCTCCGGGATGCCAAGGAGGCCGGTATAGAACGCGCGCGCCTCCGCCTCGCGGCCGGGCGGCATGGCAAGCTGGACATGATCGAAGGCGCGGACGGGCACGTGGGTCTCCTTTCGCCGGGCGCGCACGATATCATCGCCGGTTGCCGCTGCCAGGGAAAATCCATACATTGCCGCGGCCCGGGGCGTAGCTCAGCCTGGTAGAGCGCCAGCTTTGGGAGCTGGAAGTCGGAGGTTCGAATCCTCTCGCCCCGACCAAAAGGGACCGCGATGGAGCGCGTACGCATCTACAAGCCCGCCAAGGGCGCCACCCAGTCGGGCCTCGCCCGCACCCATGGCTGGATGCTGGAGTTCGAGCCGTCCTCGCCGCAGGAGCGCGAGCGGCTGATGGGCTGGACCGCGTCGCGCGACACGTTGCGCCAGCTTCGCCTGCGCTTCGAGACGCTGGACGAGGCGGTCGCCTACTGCAAGAAGCACGGGCTCGACTACGTCGTCGAGGCGACGCACGAACGGCGCATCAAGCCGAAGAGCTACGCCGACAATTTCCGCCCCGACCGCGGCGCCAACTGGACGCATTGAGCCACGCGAGCAGCGGCCAGGACGCGCCCAGGGCGGGCTCGTACTGGAGTACAGAGCAGGCTATTTCCGCCGATGAAGATCACGTTCATCAGCCACGCCGCCATTCTGATCGAGACACGGGGCGTCCGCATCCTGTCCGACCCGTGGTGGCGGGGTCCCTGCTTCGGCGTGCAATGGTGGCTGCAATCGGAGCCTTTCCTGGAAGCCCTGGAAGACGCGCCGCCGGACTTCATCTATATCTCACACGATCACAGCGACCATCTCCATCCTGGAACCCTCCGACGTCTGCCCCGATCGGCCAGGGTGCTCGCGTCAGCGGCAACGGGCATCAAGGATCAGATCGCCGCGCTTGGCTTCGGCACGATCGAGCTCGAACCGCGGACCGCGCGCGAGATCGCTCCGGGCCTGAAGGTGGAGATCACCCCGACCTGGTTTACCGACACCTTCATGGTGCTGGACGATGGCGAGAAGGTCTGCGTCAATCTCAACGATGCGGTGCATTCGGCCGCCGACGAAGACCGGAAGCGCGTGTTGGACGACATTAGGGCGCGGTACCCGAAGATCGACTATGTCTTTTGCGGGTATGGCACGGCGTCGTATTTCCCCAACTGCTATTTCTTTCCCGGCAAGGACGATTGCGCGACGGCAGAAAGGCGCCAAGCCCATTTCGTCCGGGCGTGGGCGTCGACGATCCACGAACTGCGGCCTCGGTTCGGGTTTCCCTTCGCGGCCAGTGTCGTATTCCTGGACGACGCCCTGTTCTGGCTCAACGAGCCGCTGCACAACGCGCTGCGCCCGGTGGACGTTTACCACGCCGCCTATCCCGGTGACGCGACCGAGGTGCACGACATCGCGCCCGGCTTCGCGATCGAGAACAAGGAGGTGCTCCGGAACGCGCTGTTCGAGCCGGTGTCGCGCAGCGATCTCGCGCGACGGACGCAGGACATCTGGCGGGCGAACGCCGCGGCTCCGGCGCAAAAGCGCGACATCGAGAGCCTCGTCGACCTGCTGCGAAGGAACGTCGACCTGGCTCGCGACTACCTTCGGGAATTCGAGGGCGACTATCGGGTCCTCATCCGGCTCCGCGGCTCGGACAGCGGGATCGAGCTGCGAAAGGACGGCGATTCGATTTCGGTCGGGGCTGTCGTTGTCGGGGCGGAGAATGACGGCTACGACGTCGTGTTCTCGACCCGCTTTGCTTACCTTCGCCGCGCCCTGACCTCGCCGCTCGGACACGAAGTCCTGATCGTGGGCTCCGGCGGAACGTTCACGATGCGGGACCGGCACGCGGCGCGCGCGGGCATCCATCTCGAGTTGCAAGTACTCTTGCGCCAGATAGGCCGCCCGCCGCCGAGCCGTTTTGGCGACCAGCCGCGGTGGCTTTACACGCTCAAAGTGGGCGTAAAGCGAGTGCTTGGTCGGAACCCGAACAATTCCTATAATCTTTCGGATTGGGTGGTGATGGCGGCGCCGAGTGCCAGCTCACCCGCCGGGGTACGCGCCCGTAGCTCAGATGGATAGAGCACGAGCCTTCTAAGCTTGTGGTCGCAGGTTCGAGTCCTGCCGGGCGCGCCAACCCTTCCAGCCGCGCCGCCGTCAGCGCCAGTGGCGCCAATGGCGGTGATGGCGCCCATAGTCGCCGCCGAAGCCCAGATAGAGGTTTGAGCCGTAGTAGGCGGGCGGGCTGTAGTAACCCGGTTCCGAGTAATAGTAGCCGTAGGAATAGGCCGGCCCGGCATCGTACACCGTGCAGCCGGCGAGGCTCGCGACAACACCGACGCCGATCGCGGCGGCGAGCGCGCGCAGGGAATGGCGGGTCAATTCGTCCTCCTTTCGCGGTCGTCGTGAAGACAACACGCACCGGTGGCGCGCAATCCGCCGCTGGTCCCACTATGGTCACAGGCCGGCACGCCCCGCGCCGCGATGCGTGTTGTGAAGCACGGTCGCTGCCCCTATCGTGCGCACGGACGACAAGGGGACGAGGCGGGGGGATGCGCATTGTCATAGGCGTGCTTGCCGGCGCGCTGGCGGTCGCGGCGTGCGGCACCGCCCCGCCGCCGACGCCCGGCTACCTGCAGCAGGAGTTCGCGGTTGCCCGCCCGGCAGCGACGGTCTTCGCGGATCTCGAAGATCGGATGTCACGATGCCACGAGGTGAACAGCATGTTCGGCCGCGCCGACCTCGCCGCCCATTACGATTCCACGACCGGGCGCGGCCGGCTGACCGTCGAGCGCGCGGGCCGCACGCTGTGGGGTGCCGAGCTTCTCGCCGCCGGCGAGACCAAGACCCGCGTGCTCGCCTACGCCGCGCGCGACGTCAAAGCGGATCACTACGAGTGGCTGATCCGCCAATGGGCCGAACAGACCTACAAGCCGGTCCAGGGTGGCCTGTTCCCCGATTGCTGACGGCCGCCGCCGCCGAGGGATCGAACCGTTAGCCGACTGGCGAGATCACGCTCTGGGCGATCGACTGCAGCGCAGCGGGCAGGACATTTCCGTCCCGCACATCGAACCGGATGCCGAGCGCGGTCATGGCGAGGGTGGCGCCGAGCGCGATGAGCATGATCATGTGGCGCGGGATTAGGCGTGGCGGGTTGGGTTTGGGTGTGAACATGGGCGCCTCTCTGGCCGCTGATTCTTACCTGCGATCGAGCCGTCAACGCGGCAGGAGCGTCATCATTCCCGGGCTCCGTGGCGGTACGAAGGCAGAGCCCCTGTTGACCCGTGCGGCGAATAGTCCAATCCTTACTAGCGGACACGACAAATCATCCTGGGGAGCGCTCAGATGGGCATGCTGCTCGACGGCAAATGGACCAACGACGACGAGAAGTTCCGCTTCGGCAAGAGCGGCACGTTCGAGCGCACGGAGTCGGTGTTCCGCAAGCAGGTGACGGCGGACGGCTCGTCCGGTTTCAAGGCGGAGCCCGGCCGGTACCATCTCCTGGTCGCCTGGTCGTGCCCGTGGGCGCACCGCACTGCCATTTTCCGCAAGCTGAAGAAGCTCGAGAACGTCGTCTCGATCGCGTATTCGGAAGGGCCGCGCGACCAGGGTTGGGCCTTCCCCGACCTCGGCATCGACGGGTTCGACAAGATCGACGGATTCTACCGCCTGCATCAGGTCTATTCCGCGACCGACCCCAAGGTCACCGCGCGCGTCACCGTGCCGACGCTATGGGACAAGAAGACGCGCGTTGTGGTGAACAACGAATCCTCCGAGATCATCCGCATGCTGAACACGGAGTTCAACGCGTTCACCAACGACACGACCGACTACTACCCTGAGGCGCTGCGCAGGAAGATCGACGAGATCAACGACTTCGTCTATTTGCACATTAACAATGGCGTCTATCGCGCCGGCTTCGCGCGCAGCCAGGAGGCGTACGAGGAGGCGGCGCGGCGCGTGTTCGTCGGGCTCGACCGGCTGGAGTCGATCCTCGCCAACAGCCGCTATCTCTGCGGCGACCGGATCACCGAGGCCGACTGGCGCGCCTTCGTCACGCTCGTCCGGTTCGACCCGATCTATAACGGCCACTTCAAGTGCAACCTGCGCCAGCTGCGCGACTATCCGAACACGTTCAACTACATGCTGGAGCTTTACCAGCATCCGGACGTAGGCGAGACGATCGACATCGAGAGGTTCAAGAAGGGCTATTACGGCAGCCAGACGAATGTGAATCCGCTCGGCATCGTGCCGATCGGCCCGCTGGTCGACTACACGAGGCCGCACGACCGCGACCGCCTGCCCAAGGCGGCGTAAAGCCTCCGCTATCGGTACCCCACGCTCTGGCGGTCGATCGCGACGGACTTGACCAGCGCGTGGACGCGCCGCCCCGGCGCGATCCCCAGATCGTGGGCCGAGCGTCGTGTGATCCGCGCCCATAGCGGCACGCCGATATCGAGCCGGACGTCGAGCTGCGGTCCGACCGCATCGTCGAAATCTGTGCCGATCTCGGTGACGGTCCCCTCGAACATGTTCAGCACGCTGATGTCGATCGGCCGTGCGAGGGCGAGCGACACGTCGCGCGCGCGGATGCGGACGCGGACCTCGGTGCCCTCCGGCAGGTCGAGGCGCGTGACGCGCAGAATGCCGCTCGCAAAGGCGAGGTGGGTCAGGCCGAATTCGGGATCGCCGCCAGCGACGCGCGCCGCGATCACCGCGCCCGCCTCGTAGCGTCCGGTGAGCGGACGAAGGTCGAGCCGACTCAACAGCTCCTCCACCTGTCCGGTCGCGGCGATGCGGCCATCCGACACCAGCACCAACGTGTCGGCAAGGCGGATCACCTCCTCCATCGCATGGCTGACATAAACGATGGGGATCGCGAAGTTCGCGCGCAGCAATTCGATGAAGGACAGGATCTCATGGCGGCGCGGTGCGTCGAGGCTGGCCAGCGGCTCGTCCATCAGGAGAACGCGCGGGTTCGCCAGAAGGGCGCGCCCGATGGCGATGCGCTGCCGCTCGCCACCGGAAAGCTGGTGCGGACGGCGGTGCAGGAGATGCTCGATGCCGAGCACGCCGACCACCTCGTCGAACGCGATGCGGCCCGCGCGCGGGGCACGGCGCCGCCCGTATTCGAGGTTCGCCCGGACGCCGAGATGGGGCAGGAGCCGCGCTTCCTGGAACACGTAGCCGATGCGTCGCCGCTCGGGCGGCACGTCGATCCCCGCGGCGCGGTCGAACAACGTCTCGCCGCCCACCACGATCCGGCCGGCGTCGGGGGTGAGCAGCCCGGCTAGCATGTTGACGATGGAGGTCTTGCCGCTGCCCGACCGGCCGAAGAGCGCCGTCACGCCTGCGCCGGCGGCGAAGTCTGCCGCGATCTCGAATCCGCCGAGGCGGCGCGCGACGTCGACCTCAAGCATGCTCGGCGCCTCGGATACGCAGCGCGACGCGCCGGGCGATCAGCTCGGACGCCAGCAGCGCGGCTAGCGCGACGAGGATGGCGATTGCGACGAGCCGCGCCGCGGCCGCCTCGCCGCCCGGCGTCTGGATCAGGGTGTAGAGCGCAATGGGAATGGTCCGCGTCTCGCCCGGGATGGCGGAGACGAAGGTGATGGTGGCGCCGAACTCGCCGAGGGCGCGGGCGAAGGCAAGGATCGTCCCGGTAAGCACGCCGGGCAGCGCGAGCGGCAAGGTCACCGTCAGGAACACGTCGGCCGGCCCGGCGCCCAGTGTACGCGCCGCGGCCTCGATACCGCGGTCGACCTCCTCCAACGACAGGCGGATCGCGCGCACCATCAGCGGGAACGCCATCACCGCCGCCGCCACCGCAGCGCCCTTCCAATCGAAGGCGAGGGTGATCCCGAGCGCGTCATGCAGCCACGCCCCGACGAGTCCGCGCCGTCCCAACAGGACCAGCAGCAGGTAGCCGACCACCACCGGCGGTATGACGAGCGGCAGATGCACCACCCCGTCCACCACCCCGCGTCCCGGAAATCGCCGCCGCGCCAGCAACCACGCCACCGCGACGCCGAACGGCAGGCTCGCGAGCACGGCCACGAGCGAAACGCGCAGGCTGAGCGACAGCGCCTCGATCTCGATCGGCGTCAGGCCGGGCATGCGGCGTCCCGCGATTGCAGCGTCCTGCGCTATATACCAGTAAACATAACGACTGTGGCAATACGCTTCCGGGCGGCTTGAAATCCGGGAGCTCGCGCGCGCCGCGTCAATCCTGGACCGGTACCAGCTTTCCGTCGCGGTAGGCGGTGAAGAAGCAGGTCGGCTGGCCCGTGTGGCAGGCCGGGCCGGTCTGGTCGACGCGCACCAGGACCGTGTCGTTGTCGCAGTCGATGCGGAACTCGACCAGCGCCTGGGTGTGCCCCGAGCTCTCGCCCTTGCGCCACAGCGCCTGGCGCGAGCGCGACCAGTAATGTACCTGCCCGGTGGCGAGCGTCCGCGCCACCGCCTCACGGTCCATCCAGGCGAGCATCAGCACGGCGCCGGACGCGGCGTCCTGGGCAATGGCGGGCACGAGTCCGCGCGCGTCGAACGCGATCCGGTCGATGAGCGCGGCGACGCCGGCCTCAGCCATTCTTCAGCCTTTCGAAGCCCCGCTCCAGGTCGGCGATCAGGTCGGATGGGTCCTCGAGCCCGGCATGGACACGCAGCAGCGGTCCGGCTTCGTCCCACGTCGTCGCGGTACGCATGTGCGACGGGTCCTGCGGCAGGATCAGGCTCTCGTAGCCGCCCCAGCTCGCTCCCATGCCGTAGAGCTCGAGCCCGTCCAGCAGGGCGGCGAGCTGCACCTCCGTCACCGGCGGCTTGAGGACGAAGCTGAACAGGCCGGACGCGCCGGTGAAGTCGCGCCGCCAGAGCGCGTAGCCGGGGTCGGTCTCCAGCGCCGGGTGAATCACGCGCGACACTTCCGGGCGGGTTGCGAGCCAGCGTGCGAGCGCCAGGCCGGTTGCGTGATGGCGCTCCATTCGGACGCGGATGGTCCTGAGCCCGCGCAAGGCAAGGTAGGCGTCATCCGGCCCCGACGGTGCGCCGAGATCGGACACGGCTTGGCGTACGCGCGTCCACAGCGCCTCGGTCGTGGTGACGGTGCCCATCATCAGGTCGGAATGGCCGCCGATATACTTCGTGCCAGCCTGCACCGAAACGTCGACGCCGTGCGCGAACGGCTTGTAGAACAGGCCGCCCGACCAGGTGTTGTCCATGATGACTGCAGCGCCGCCGCCGTGCGCCGCCTGGGCGATGGCCGGGATGTCCTGCATCTCGAAGGTCTGGGAGCCGGGAGACTCGGTGTAGACGACCTTGGTGTTGGGGCGCATGAGCTCGGCGAGCCCGGCACCGACGGTCGGGGCGTAATAGGTGGTCTCGACCCCGAAGCGCTTTAGGAACGCGTCGCAGAAGCGCCGCGCCGGGCCATAGACCGAGTCGACCATCAGCACATGGTCGCCCGACTGCACGAAGGCGAGGATGGCCGCGTTGATCGCGGCGAGGCCCGAGCCCACCGTGACGCAGCGATAGCCGCCCTCCAGCGCCGCGACCGCCTCCTCCAGCGCCGCCTGAGTCGGCGTACCCTGGCGGCCGTAGGTGAAGACGCCCTTGTCGAAGCGCCGCGCCCGGCGCGCGCGGAGGTCGGCCAGGGTCGGCGCCAGGATGGTCGAGGCGTGATAGACGGGCGGGTTGACGATGCCGTGGTTCTCGCGCGGATTGGCGCCCGCGTGCACGATCACGGTGTCTTCCTTGAAGCGGTCCTTGTCGGTCACGGCAATTCCCCGGCAACGCGAGCGGGTTCGGTATCTATCACCCTGCGTGCGTGCGCGCCAGAATTTCACCCGCCTTGATGAGGCGGACGGGCCGGCCTATCTATGCCGGGGCCGGGCTCCGGCCCGGCGAGGGAGCAAGATGACTCCGCACCTCAGCGCGGGCATGATCGTCCGCCTTCTGATCCTCTGCCTGATCGTCGGGTTCCTGGTGCATGCCTTCGGCTTCGCGCCGCTCGATTTCTGGCGGGCCCTGCGCGACGCGCTCGACTGGGGGTGGGAGCACAGCATGCTCGTGGTGCACAGGGCGGTCGAATACATCGTGCTGGGCGCGGCGATCGTGCTGCCCATCGCCGTCGTGGTCTATGGCTGGCGCTGGTTGCGGGGGCGGTAGCTACTTCTCCACCGGCACGTCGGGGCGCGTGCCCCATTCCGACCAGGAGCCGTCATAGACCGCGTACCTGTCCTGCCCGATCAGGTGCAGCCCGAGGGCGAGCACCGAGGCGGTGACGCCCGAACCGCAACTCGTCACCACCGGGCGCGAGAGGTCCACGCCGGCGGCCTTGAACTTGGCGGCAAGCGCGTCGGCGTCGGCCATGGTCTTTGTGTCCGGGTCGAGCAGGTCGGTATAGGGCAGGCTCAAGCTGCCGGGGATATGGCCGGGCCGCGACCCGGCCCGCGGCTCGGGCTCTGTGCCGCGGAAGCGGCCAGCCGAGCGCGCGTCCAGCACCTGCTCGGCCTTGCTGCCGAGGTTGGCCTTGAGTTGGTCGAGCGAGCGCACCAGCGTGGGTTGCGGCGTCGCCCGATAGGTGGCCGGTTTGGGCGATGCGGTCCCGGCCTCGGTCGGGCGGCCCTCGGCCAGCCACTTCTTGAGGCCGCCGTCGAGCACCGACACCTTCTCGTGGCCGAAGAAGCGGAACTCCCACCACACGCGCGCGGCCGTCTGCAGCCCGAACCGATCGTAGACGACGACGTGGCCCGCGTTCGAGACACCCATCGCGCCGGCCTTCTCGGCGAAAAGCGCAGCCGAGGGCAGCATGTGGGGCAGGGGGTTCGTCTTGTCGCACACATCGTCGATGTCGAAGAACACCGCGCCCGGGATGTGCGACTTCTCGTATTCGGTGCGCCCGTCGCCCTCGCCGAGGAACCAGGTGCCGTCGAGCACCACGACGTTCGGGTCGTCGAGGTGCGCGGCCAGCCATTCGGTCGAAACCAGCGCGTCGGGATGGGCGTAGGTCATTTGTCCAGCCAGTCGGGAACGGGAAGGTTCTTCTCGCGCAGGAACGTGGGGTTGAACATCTTCGACATGTAGCGCGTGCCGTAATCGGCAAGGATGGTCACGATGGTATGGCCCGGCCCGAGCTCCTTCGCAAGGCGGATCGCGCCCGCCACGTTGATGCCGGTCGAGCCGCCCAGGCACAGCCCCTCGTATTTCAGCATGTCGAAAATGATCGGCAGCGCCTCGGTGTCGGGGATCTGGTAGGGAATGTCGATCGGCGCGCCTTCCAGGTTCTTGGTGATGCGACCCTGGCCGATGCCCTCGGTGATCGAACTGCCCTCGGCCTTGAGCTGGCCGTTCTTGTAGTAGTTGTAGAGCGCGGCGCCCATCGGGTCGGCGAGCGCGATCTTGATGTCAGGGTTCCGCTCCTTCAGGAACATGGCGCAGCCGGCAAGCGTGCCTCCAGTGCCGACCGAGCAGGCGAACCCGTCCACCTTGCCGCCCGTCTGCTCCCAGATTTCCGGGCCGGTGCCGCGGTAGTGCGCCTCGCGGTTGGCGACGTTGTCGAACTGCATCGCCCAGACTGCGCCGTTCGGCTCGGTCTTCGCCAGCTCCTCGGCGAGGCGGCCGGAGACATGGACGTAGTTGCCGGGGTCGCGGTAGGGCACCGCCGGCACCTCGCGCAGATCGGCGCCGCACAGCCGCAGCATGTCCTTCTTTTCCTGCGATTGGGTCTCCGGGATGACGATCACCGTGCGGTAGCCGCGCGCGTTGGCGACGAGAGCGAGTCCGATACCGGTATTGCCCGCCGTGCCCTCGACGATCACCCCGCCGGGGCGCAGCACGCCGCGCTTCTCGGCGTCGAGCACGATATACAGGGCAGCCCTGTCTTTTACCGAGCTGCCCGGGTTGAGAAACTCGGCCTTTCCCAGGATTTCACAGCCCGTCTGCTCCGAGGCCCGGTTGAGGCGGATCAGCGGCGTATTCCCGATGGTTCCGATAAAGCCGTCGCGGACGTCCATGGACCCTCCTTGGCCGGCGGGGAGACTAGCGGGCGGGCCGGTTTCGATCAACGCCACCGCGCGCGAAGCATTTCACGATTGAGCGCGAGCCATTGCAGCGCGACGATCGAGATCATGTTGGCGATCTCGCCCCGCCCCAGCAAGGCCATCGCCTCGTCGAAGCCCAGCGAAAAGGCCCGGATGTCTTCGCCCTCGTGGTCGAGCCCGTGGATGCCGCCGGCGCCGGCGGAATCGGCCCGACCGCAATAGATGGCGACGCGCTCGGTCAGGACGCCGGGGCTCGCCAGCCCCTCGCAGGCCGGCACCAGCTCGCCGAGCGCGAGTCCGGCCTCCTCCATCGCCTCGCGCCGCGCGACCTCCTCGGCAGTCTCGCCGACGTCGACGATGCCGGCAACGATCTCGATCATCCAGGGCGCGACGCCCGCCGCCAGCGCGCCGGGCCGGAACTGCTCGATCAGAACGACCGCGTCGCGCACGGGATCGTAGGGCAGGACGGCCACCGCGCGGCCGCGCTCGATCACCTCGCGCGTGAGCGCCTTGCCCCAGCCGCCTGCGAACAGCCGGTGACGCAGCTTAAGCTCGTCGATCCGGCAGTAGCCCGAGTAGACGGTGCGCCGGGCGATGATTTCGACGTCGGATGCGTCCATCTCTGCCTCATCGTGTTGCACGTTTCGAGATAGCGCGCCCGGCCCGAAATGTCATTTCATAGGGGTGGGCGAAGCTCGGCAGCGGAGGAGACGATGGAGGACGCGGTCACGGTCGCGGAGAACGGGCAGGGACGCTACGCCCAGGACGTCACGGTCGGGCGCCACCTTTTGCATGCGGACGAGCCGGAACGCATGGGCGGGGCCGACACCGGCCCGTCGCCCTACCAGCTCCTCGCCGCCGCGCTCGGGGCCTGCACCTCGATGACCTTGCGCATGTACGCCGACCGCAAGGGCTGGCCGCTTGCGCATGTTACCGTGCGGGTGAGCCATGCCAAGATTCACGCCGCCGACTGCGCCGAGTGCGAGACGCGCGAGGGGCTGGTCGACGAATTCCAGCGCGAGATCGTGCTCGCCGGTGCGCTCGATGCCGACCAGATCGCCGGCCTCACAGAGATCGCCGACCGCTGCCCGGTGCACCGCACGCTGCATTCCGAGGTGGTGGTGCGCACCACGCTCACGAGCGGGTCAGCTCCAGAACCGGCCGGTGGCGGCAATGGGGATCAGGATTAGGCCGATCGTCAGGTTGATCGTCACGATCAGCCGGATGCCGTTCAGCGCCTTCGCCGCCGACGGAATGTCGTTGGCTGCGACGGCGCGCTTGAACCGGCGGTAGGGTGCGAACCAGAGGTGCAGGTAGAGCAGGATCATGATCCAGCCGAGCCCCTGCATGATGTTCACGTAGAGCGCCAAATTGGCGAAACCGCCGTACCGCACCGCGACCATCCAGTAGCCGGTCGCGATCAGCAGCACGACGGCGGTCCATACCCAGGCGAAGAATCGGCGGAACACGCGGTCCCACTGGGCGACGCGCACCGGCGGCTCGAGCGCGCCGGCCGACGGGCGCAGCACAAAATGCGCGAAGAACATGCCGCCCACCCACACGACGGCTGAGAGGATGTGGAGCGTAAGCGCCGCGATCGTCTGTCCGACCATGATGATGATCCCCCTCGTTCCGCCGGCGTCTAGCCCTGCGCCTTCTTCGGGTTCGGGTGGCCGCAATTGGGGCAGGTGCCGTTGGCGACGGTCGAATAGTATTCCTCGAACACCGGCGGCAGGTCGTCCACCAGGCTTTGGAGCTGCACCTCGCGCCGGTGGACGCGCGTGTGGCAGTTGGCGCAGTACCACTCGAACGCGTCGATCTCGCCCGGCCGTCGCTTGCGCTCGACCACCAGCCCGACCGAGCCGGCCGGGCGCTGCGGCGAGTGGCGCGTGTGTGCCGGCAACAGGAAGATGTCGCCAGTGCGGATCGGGATGTCGCGCGGCTTCCCGTCCTCCATGATGCGCAACACTATGGTGCCCTCGATCTGGTAGAACAGCTCCTCCGCCGGGTCGTCGTGATAGTCGGTGCGCAGGTTCGGCCCGCCGACGACCGTCACCATGAACTCGCGGTCCTCCCAGATCTGCGCGTTGCCGACCGGCGGCTTCAGAAGCTCGGCGTGGTCGGCGATCCACTGAGCCAGGTTGAGGGGCGGGGAGACCGGCATCAATTCACCTCGCCGCCGTTGATGTTGATGACCTGGCCGGTGATGTGGCCGGCCTCGGGGCCGAGCAGGAAGACGATCATCGGCGCCACGTCCTCGGCCACGCCGACATGTCCCATCGGGATGATCTTGGCGAGCGCCTCCTTGGTCGCCTCGATGTCGGCGAGCGGGCGGTCGCGGCGGAAGAACGGCGTGTCGAGGGGCCCCGGCGCCACGCAGTTCGCGCGGATGTTGAGGTGCGCCTTCTCCCGCGCCAGCGACTTGGTGAACGCCATGATCGCGCCCTTCGCGGCGGCGTAATGCGCGCCGTTCGGCTGGCCACGCACACCCTGCACCGATGAGGTGGTGACGATGGCGCCGAACTTGCGCTCCATCATCGCAGGCAGCACGGCACGGCAGGCGTAGAACGTGCCAGCGGCATGGATCTGCATCAGGCTCGCCCAATCGTCGTCGGCGATGTCCTCGACCGCGCGCACGTCGTATACGCCGGCGAGGTTGGCAAGATAGGCCACGGGGCCGAGCGCCCTCGACGCGGCCGCGACCACCTCGTTCACCTCGGCCGATTTGGCGATGTTGAGCGTATAGGCCTCGGCGCGCCCGTTGCCCTTGGCGATCTCGGCCGCGACCGATTTGGCGCTCTCGCCATTGATGTCGGCAACCGCGACCGGGGCGCCCCTTTCGGCGAGGCCGAGCGCGGTCAGCCGTCCCATGCCGCTGCCGCCGCCGATCACCAGCGCCGCACCTTGGTCGAGGTCCTTCATCATGTCGCGCCCTCCTATTCGGCGAAGCTAAAGTGGAAGCCGCCGGACGTGCGCGGCGTCACGCGGCCCGCCGTTGCGCCGGGGAAATGGCACGGCACAACCAGCACGTCGCGGTCGGCCGTGCGGTCGAGGAACCTCCGGCGCGTCGCCGCGGCCGCCGCCTTGTCGGTGTCGAAATTGGTGCTCATGCCGGGCCGGGCGACCTGTACCGGGTGGTGCATCATGTCGCCCGAGAAGATGGCCTCGCCGCCGACGTTCTTGACGTGTATTCCGACCTGGCCCGGCGTGTGGCCGGGCAGGGGATCGAGCCAGATGCCGGTCTCGATCTCGTGGTCGGTGTCGACCAGATCGGCGCGCCCCGCCTCCATGATCGGCAGCACGCTGTCGCCGAAATAATCGCCGGAGCGGGTGGTGGCGGGCGTGCGGTGCTCCGTGTTCTCCCAGTGCTCCCATTCGCGCCGGGCGAAGATGTAGCGCGCGTTGGGGAAGGTCGGCACCCAGCGCCCGTTTTCCAGCCGCGTGTTCCAGCCGACATGGTCGACATGCATGTGGGTGCACAGTACGAAATCGATCTGCTCCGGCCGCGCGCCGGCGGCGGCGAGTCGGTCGAGCCAAGGCTCGTGCAGGCGGTCGAAGGGCGGGGTGTTGCGCGCCTTGTCGTTGCCGATGCAGCTGTCGATCAGGATCGTGTGGTGCGGCGTCTTCAACAGGAACGACTGGATCGCGATGATCAGCCGGTCGCCCGCCGCGTCGTAGAAGCGGGGACCGCACGCCACGGGCTCCGCTGCCACCACCTCGGCCGACCAGTCGGGAAACACGATCGGCGCCGATAGAAGCGGCCCTTCAAGCTCGACCACCGATGCGACGGCGACGTCGCCGATCTTGTGCGCGCGCATGGGCTCCTCCCCGTTGATCGGCGCATGGTAGCGTGCGTGCGAAGGGACCGCTAGGCGCGCCTGGTGGTCAGCCCGACCTCCTCGTAGCCGCCGCCGGTTTCGTCCGGCCAGTTGACCGCCGTCTGGAAGGCGGACCGCGCCGAAATGCGGGCGTACCAGTCGTGCACGCGCGGGCGCGTGTCCTTCGCCCACATGTGCTGCTGGCCCATGGCGAGCAGCCGGAACATGTAGGGGGCGACGCAGATGTCGGCGAGCGAGAACGTCCCGACCAACCAGTCGCCGTTCTTCGCGAGCATCGTTTCCATCCGCCCGATCAGCCCGTCGAGCGTGGCGAGGTGCTTCGCGATCTCCGCCTCGCCGATCTCGCCGCGCGCGGCGCGGCCGTGCGCCTCCTTGTAGAATTCGGTCGGGCGCTTCTTCGCGGCGTCGGCGATTTCGGCCTCGGTCAGCCGGTTCTTCAATTTCGGCACGATGTACTTCGCCATGGTGGTCAGCACCACGGCTGGGAAATCGTCCTCGCACTTGCGCGCGAACAGCCGCATGCGCGCGAGCTTCAGGGGATCTCCCGGCTTCAGCTTCGGCCCCGCGAAAGCGTCGTCGATATACTCGCAGATGATCGAGGATTCCTGGATTGCCTCCCCGTCATGCACCAGGGTCGGCACCACGCCGTCGGGGTTGATGGCCAGGTATTCGGGCGTGAGCTGGTCGAGCCGGAACAGGTCGATGTAGCGGCTTTGCCACGCGACGCCCTTTTCCTCGAGCGCCATGCGCACGCGCACGGAGCAGACCGAGCTCCAGAAATGGTACAGCTCGACGGCCATCGTCTCGGTCCTACAGCCCGGCGATCAGTATATAGAAGATCGCCACCGGCGCCACGTAACGGCACATCACGCGCCATAGCCCCGCCCAGGCGAAGCCGTGCTGCCCGCCGGCCGTCGCCTCGTTCATCGCGCGCGGCAGGATCGCCCAGCCGACGAACAGCGACATGGCTATGCCGCCGATCGGCAGCATGACGTTCGAGGCGGCAAAATCCATCGCGTCCAGGATGGTCTTGCCGCCGATCGTCACGTCCTTCCACGGCCCGAACGAGAGAAGCGCCGGGATGCCGAACACGAAGCAGGCCGCACCGCCGCCGAGCGCGGCCCTTGTACGCCCGATCTGGCGCTCGTCGACGCACCAGGCGACGAGCACCTCCAGGAGCGAGACGGAGGAGGTGAGCGCCGCGATCAGGAGCAGCACGAAGAACGCCACGGCGAACGCGCTTCCGGCCGGCATGTGGGCGAACACGGCGGGCAAGGTGATGAACACCAGACCCGCTCCGGCCGCCGGATCGTAATGGAAGGCGAACACGGCGGGCAGGACCGTCAGCCCCGCGGTCAGCGCTACCACCGTGTCGCACAGCGTGACCCACAGCGCAGCGCGCGGCAGGTCAAGGTCGCGCGACAGGTACGAGCCGTAGGTCAGCATCGACCCCATCCCGAGCGACAGCGAGAAGAACGCCTGCGCCAGCGCGTCGCCCAGCAGCGGTCCGGTGAGCTTGCTGAAATCGGGCTTCAGGTAAAAGCGCAACCCCGCCTCGGCGCCGGGCAGGGTGAGGGCGCGGATCGCGAGCCCCACCATGATCAGGAACAACAGCGGAAGCAGCACCTTACAGCTTTTCTCGATGCCGCCATGCACGCCCGCGATCACCACGCCGACCGTCAACGCCATGAACACGAAGTGGTAGATCAGCGGCTCGCCGGGGTGCGCGACGAAATCGCCGAAGATCGTGCCGAGCGCCTTGGGCTCCATGGCGTGGAGAAGGCCCGAGGCCGACTTCACAATGTAGGCGATGGTCCAGCCCGCGACCACGCTGTAGTAGGAGAGGATCACGAACCCGGCGACGACGCCCATATAGCCGACCCATACCCAGCGCCCGCCCTTCAGCGCGGCGAAGGCGCCGACTGGGTTTTTCTGCGCGGCGCGGCCGATCACGAACTCGGCCAGCATGACCGCCACGCCCAGCGTGAACACGATGATGACGTAGGCGACGAGAAACGCCGCGCCGCCGTTCTCGCCGGCGACGTAGGGGAACTTCCAGATGTTGCCGAGCCCGACCGCCGAGCCGGCCGCGGCCAGGATGAACCCGAGCCGCGAGCCCCAATGTCCGCGTTCCGCCATGCCTGCTCCGTGACCCGGGGGGGCGGACGATAGGGAAATGCGAGGGCTCGGCGCAACCGCAAATCGGCCCCACGCGCGGTGCCTCGATTGTGTTGGCGGGGCATGGCGTGGCGGGGTAGGGTTCGGAAACGCAATGTTTTTCCGGGACAGCGAGTCGATGGCTGATATCGAGCGTGCCAACGGCCATAAGCCGGCCGGCCTTCTGCACATCCTGCACCCGGCGCTGATGTCGGCGCCGCGCCCGCGCGACGACGAGCTCGACTACAAGCTGGACGCGGCGCTCGCGTCGGTCGTGTCGCTGCGCGCGCACGTGCCGGAGGAGGCGTTCACTGCCTCCTTCCTCGGCACGGACCGGCAGGGTTCGGGCATCGTGATCGACCGCGACGGTCTGGTGCTGACCATCGGCTACCTCATCTCCGAGGCCGACCAGGTGATGCTGACGACGGTCGAGGGCGAAACCGTGCAGGCGCACCCCGTGGCCTACGATTACGAATCCGGTTTCGGTCTGGTGCGCGCGATTTCCCCGCTCGGGGTCGAGCCGATGGCGCTCGGAAGCTCGGCCGAAGCGAAGGTGCGCGACACGGCGGTGGTGGGCGCCGGCGGCGGGCGGCCCTTCGCGATCAGCGTGCGCGTCGTCTCCAAGCGCGAGTTCGCCGGCTATTGGGAATACCTGTTGGACGAGGCGATTTTCACCTCGCCGCCGCACCCGGCCTGGAGCGGCGCGGCGCTGATCGGGCCGGGTGGCCGGCTTGTCGGCGTCGGATCCTTAATCGTCGAGGAGGCGCGGCGCGGGCGCCGTCCGGTGCCCGGCAACATGTTCGTGCCGATCGACATCCTGAAGCCGATCCTCGACGAGCTGCTCCGCCAGGGCCAGCTTGCGCGCCCGCCGCGCCCGTGGCTCGGCATGTACACCGCCGAAGCGCAGGACCGGTTGATCGTCACCGGCGTGTTCACCGGCGGCCCGGCCGACGAGGCGGGCGTCGAAGCCGGCGACATCCTGGTCGCGATCGAGGGCGAGCCGATCGAGACGATCGCCGGCTTCTATCGCCGTCTCTGGGCGGCCGGACCGGCCGGGGTCGAGGTCACGCTATCGGTGAACCGCGACGGCACGGAGATGCACCTGCCCGTGCGCACGTCCGACCGCAACCGGCGCATGCGCACTCCGCGCGGGCATTAACGCGGTCGGCATCGGCTGCGGGGAGTCCGGCCAAAGGAGGGAAGCTCGGACCATGCCGGGTGAGACGAAGGCGCCGGCGAGGCTTGCCTTGTGGCTGCCCTCCGCCGTCGGGCTCGTGCTGCTCTGCGCCGCCATCGTTTTCGCGCCACGCATGGCGCCGGTCGGCGTGCTGGAAGGCTGGCTCGGTGACGTGCGCGTGGCGCTCCTCGCGCCCCCGGCGCCGCCCCATCCCGCGATCGCCATTGTCAAGATCGACAGCGCAACCCTGGCGAAGCTCGGTCGCCGCTCGCCGATCGACCGGCTGTTCCTGGCGAAGCTGATCGCCACCATTGCCGACGCGAAGCCGCGCGCCATCGGCGTCGACGTGCTGTTCGACCAGCCGAGCGAGCCCGCGAAGGATGCGGCACTCGTCGCCGCGCTGCATGGCATTCGCGTGCCGGTCGTTCTCGCCTGGGCCGAGGCGGCGACGGCCCGCGGCGCCATCGAGCCATGGCAGGAGGCGCATCTCGATAAATTCTTGCACGCCATCGACAACAAGCTGGTGAGGCCCGGGCTCGCCTACCTGCCGCAGGATGCGGACGGGGTAATTCGCCGCCTGCGCCTCGCGAGCGCCGGTCGGGCGACGACCGAAACGCTGCCCGTCCTGCTCGCGCAGGCGGCGGGCGCCACGGTGCCCAAGGGGCGCGAGATCCCGCTTGCCTACTACGGCCACCCCACCGCCCGGTCCCAGCCGTTCAATATCGTGACCGCCCAGCTCATCGACGCGACGAATCCCGCGATCTGGGCATTCCAGAAACGGATCTTCGCAGGGCGCGTCGTGCTGATCGGCGCCGACCTTCCCGACACCGACCGCTACCGCACGCCGTTTGCGGCCGACCTGCTGTCGGGCCCGCCTTCGACCCCGGGCGTGGTGATCCTCGCCCATGCGACGGCTCAGCTTCTCGACGGCCGCCGCGTCGCGCCGGTCGCGCCGTGGATGCGCTGGGGGCTCGCCATCCTGGTCGCGCTTGTCGGGTTCGCGGTCGGCAGCGGGGAGATGCACGGCCTTGTGCGCGCAGGCCTGGCCGTGGTGGCGATTGCTGCGCTGTGCGCGGCCGACGGCGCGGCCTATGCCTATGGCGGGCCGCTGGTCGGCGCGGCGGCGGGACCGCTGCTGCCGCTGGCGGCGCCGGCGGCCGGGCTCCTGGCGGCGCTCGGCCTCGGCATCGCGCACACCAGGCGCAAGTTCGGCGACGAGAAGCGGTTCATCCACGGGGTTCTTTCGCGCTACGTCTCGCCAAAGATCGTCGGCTATCTGCTCGCCCATCCCGAGGAGTTGAAGCTCGGCGGCGAACGGCGCGAGATGACCTTTTTGTTCACCGACATCGCGGGCTTCACCTCGCTCTGCGAGGTCGCCGAGCCGACGCAGCTCGTCGCGCTGCTCAACGAGTATCTCGGCGGGATCAGCTCCATCGTCCACAAGCACGAGGGCACGCTCGACAAGTTCATCGGCGACGCCGTGGTGGCGTTCTGGGGCGCGCCGCTCGCCGAGCCGGACCATGCGGCTGCCGCGCTGCGCTGCGCCCTCGACATGGATCGGTTCGCGCAGGCGTTCCGCGCCCGTGCCGAGGCCCAGGGCCTCGCATTCGGCCTGACCCGGATCGGGCTCCACAGCGGCGTCGCGACCGTCGGCAATTTCGGCGGCGCCGACCGGATCGAGTACACCGCCATGGGCGACGTGGTGAACACCGCTTCCCGCCTGGAAGGCGCCAACAAGTATCTCGGCACCCGTATCGCGGTCAGCGGCGAAACGGCACGGCGCGCGAGCGATATTCGCTTGCGCCCGTCCGCCGAGCTGGTGGTGGCCGGGCGGCGCGAGGCCGTGCCCGTGTTCGAGCCTGCCGACGGACTCGACGCCGCCGCGTACGAGGCCTACCTCAGAGCTTATGATATGCTGCGCCGAGGAGAGAGCGGTGCCGAGGCGGCATTCGCCGAGCTTTGCGGGGCCCACCCGTCGGATCCCTTGGCCGCACTGCATTTGGGACGGCTCCGGCGCGGCGAGACCGGTGTCACCATGATCCTTGAGGGCAAATGATGCGCAGCATTCTTCCGGTCGTGGCCGTCATCCTTTCGATCTTTCTGGCCGGCACGGCGCAGGCGGCCGACATTCTCGTGCTCGACGCCTCGGCGGGGCTCGCGATGCACAAGGGCGACATCCTCGATGGCGCGCACGAGATCGCGCTCCCCGCCGGCGCGCGGCTCGTGCTGATGGACGCGTCGGGCCGTACCGTGGCGCTCGAAGGGCCGTTCCGCGGCGTGCCGGGCGGCAAACCCTCCGGGACCGGGCCCGGCGTGTTGCAGCGCCTGTCTGCGATGGTGATGCCGGGTGCCGCCGCGGAGCGGGGCACGTCGATCGGCGCGGTGCGCGACGTGACCGCCCGGGATATACGCAGACGCGACCGTCCGGCCGACCCGTGGGTGGTCGACGTCTCCGCGCCCGGCGATCGCTGCGTTCGCCGCGGCACGCCGCGCGTTTGGCGCCGCGACACGAGCGCCGATCAGACGCTGGTCATGCGGCGCGAGCCGTCGTCCGACTGGGTCCGGGTCCCGTGGCCGGCATCGCAGGCCACGGTCCCTTGGCCGCATGATCTTTCCCGCGCAGACGGAGCGCGCTATCGCGTGATGCTCGAGGGGCCGCTCTCCACAAGGTTCATTACTCTGCACGTCGCGCGCGCCCGCTTCGCCAATGACGCGGCGCGCCTCGCGTGGCTCTACGAGTCCGGCTGCCGCGACCAGGCCGACGTGCTGATCGACCGGCTTGCCGCCGCGAACCGCGTGACGGGTAAGGCCGCTGCGCGGCGCGGCGTGTTTGGCCACTAGGGACGGATGCTGCCCCAACTCCTAACGGTTTGTTAACTCCCCGCCGTTTGAATGCGCGAACCCGCGCGTGGCGTCATAGCGTTGCGCGTTCCGCCACGATAGCGTGCGCTCGCGCGAGAGAGGGCGGGCCGCGGCCGAGGTCATGACCCCCGAGGAACTGCGGTACATTCTCGAACGGCACCGGTGGTTCCTCGCAGGCCGTTCCGGCGGCGTCCGCGCCAACTTCAGGGGCGCGGACCTTTCCGGGCACGACCTCGCGCGCGCCAACCTGCAAAACGCCATCGCCACCGGCGCCAACTGCCGTGGCGTCAACTTCGCCGAGGCGGACCTCAGCTACGCCGACTTCTTCGGCGCGGTCCTCGAGGACGCCGACTTGACCGGCGCAAAGCTGACCCGAACCGACTTCCGTGGGACGCGCATGCGCGGGGCCAAGCTTGCCGGTGCCGACATGGGACAGGCCGATTTGCGCCCCGGGGTGATCATGGACGGGCGCACCCAGCGGATCGCCGATGGCCGCGGCGGCGACGGAGACACGTGCTCGGTCGACCTCAGCGAGGCCAACCTCAGCCGCGCCAGCCTCGTCCGGGCCGACCTGGAAAGCGCGTCGCTCTATCACACCGATCTTTCGGAGACGGATCTGACGGACGCCAACCTCTCGTCCGCCAAGCTCAAGAATGCGAACATGAGGGGCGCGAACCTGACCCGTGCCCGGCTCAACCTTGCCGTCCTCAAGGGTGCCGATCTGACCGACGCCATCGTCACCGCCGAACAGATCGACCTCGCCGACGTGCAGGGGGCGCTGCTGCCGCGAATCCTGCCGCGCTATGTCGAGCTGCCGGCGGGTGTTCGCGAGTGGCGCGACGAGGTCGAGAAGCTGATCCACGGGCACCAGCTCTGGATCCGCACCGGCGGTCGGGATGGGGCCCGTATCGACGTCGTCGGCCGCGACCTCAGCCGGCGCGACCTGCGCGGGGTGGACCTGTCCGGCGCGCGGCTGGTGAACGTGCGGTTCGACAGCGCCGACCTGTCCGGCGCCAAGCTCGTGCTGTCGGAGCTTTCGGGCGCGAGCTTCGAACGGGCGCGGCTGGTCGGCGCCGACCTGTCGGGGGCGGAACTGTGCGACGCGCGGTTCGGCGCGGCGGACCTGCGCGACGCGCTGTTCGAGCCGGTCGATCTGCGCCATTCCGACGGCACGGCCCTCGGCCGGAAGTGGCCCGCCAACCTGAGCCGCGGCGACTTCACCGAAGCCAATCTCGCCGGGGCCATGCTGCGCGGCGCGCGCATTGCGGGTGCCATCTTCACCGGCACAGACTTGACGGAAGCCAACCTCTCCGGCTGCGACCTCGACGCGGCCCGTCTGGCCGGCGCCCTGATCGATCGCGCGATCCTCAGCGAGGAGACGGCCGGCTAGGTCCGGTCAATAGAGCCGGTCGCGGTACGAGACGTCGATGTGGTGCTGGACGTCCTCGACCGACATGGGCGTGTTCGCCTGATCCTTCACCACCTGACTGAATGGCGGGATTGCGCCGGGCGCGACACGGCCCTCCGGCTCCCACAGGCGCGAGCGGATCAGCGCCTTGCCGCAATGCATGTACGCCTTGGTCACCTTCACGACGAGCGCGGAGCGGGGCGCCTTGCCGCGCACCTTTCCGAGGTCGAGCAGTGCCGGGTCGCGCGAGACGGTCGCCGTGCCATGAACGCGCAGCAACTCGCGCACGCCGGGCACGAAAAACACCATGGCGATTTTCGGGTTGGCGACTAGGTTCTCGATGGTCTCGACCTTGTTGTTGCCGATCCGGTCCGGGATCACCAGCGTCTCGTCGTCCACCACGTGGACGAAGCCGGGCGCGTCGCCCTTCGGCGAGACGTTGGGTTGGCCGGTCGCGTCGGTCGAGGCGATGCAGACGAAAGGCGCATGTCGGATGAAGTTCTTGTGGTGGTCGTCGAGGCGCGACTTGGTGACCGCGACGGCGATCTGGGCGGGGGAGCCGTAATGCGCCCTGACGGCTTCGGCGCTGTCGATGGTGTCGGTCGGTGTCATGCCGCTCATGTCGCGTCTCCCGAGCCGCTCAAGTCGGCTGTAGGTTGCCTGACGGTCGCCTCAAAGGTAACCTCATGTCCCCCGATGTCGCCTCTATGTCGCCTCTAGGTCGCCTCTATGTCGCCTGATGTCGCCTGATGTCGCCCCGCAATCCTTTGATTTCCTTATGATGTCGCCTCAAATATCGGGAAAAACAGGTTCATCCGGGGATTTCGGGAAAGGTTGAGTAGGCAACGGCTTTCTCGCTCAGATTCGGTTGGCCATCGGCGGCCCGTCCGTGCTCGCGCTAGATACCGGATGCCGCGCTCCGCGATCTGCCTCTCCCCGAATATAGGAATTTGATCATGGTGTCAAGGTGCGCGCTTGATCCCTGTTCGCCCGCCGCCTAGAATTTCGTCAAACCAATAATTGCCGACCGGCGTCAGCGACATACAGGGAGAACGTCCGTGAAATTTTTCCGCTCCACATCGTTTGCCGTGCTGGCCTTTTGCGCCGCGGCGGCCCTTTCGCTTCCGGCGCGCGCCGAGCACTTCACCGAGGCGACGAAAAAGCTCCTGAAGGACGCGTACCTGCCCAATTCCGTCATGGCCGGGCTCGACAAGGAGCTGGCGGTGCCGGACTCGATGGTCGCGGAGGCGAAGAAGGAAGGCAAGGTCAGCGTCCGGCTGCAGATGAGCGACCAGGAGTTCGCCAAGGTCTTCGCCGTGTTCCAGGCGCGCTATCCCGGGATCGAGCCCGACTACACGCGCGGCATCGGGCGCGCGCGCACCGTCGCGCCGCTGGTCGCCTACAAGAAGGGAACGGTGCTGTCGGACGTTCTCTCGGCCTACAAGTCGGCGCTCGGCGAATGGCGCAAGATGGACGGGCTCCTCAAGATCAACGACCTGCCGGCCTATGCCGGGCTCCGCAACGAGATGAAGACCGAGGCCGGCACCGACGGCGCCGACAAGATGAACTACTGGTGCATGGAATACAGCCCGGCCCGCGTGAAGGCGGAGAACCTGCCCAAGACCTGGGACGACCTGTTGACCATGAAGCAGTGGCGCAACGGCCGGATCGGGCTCGCTTCCAACGCCGCACACACCTGGATCCCGATGCTGTGGGGCGTCTACGGCGACGACTGGACGCACCATTACCTCGACACGCTGTTCAACGTGGTCAAGCCGCAGCTCCGCAAGGAGACGTTGGCGGCGTTCGGCAAGCTGGTCGCGGTCGGCGAGTTCGACGCGGGCATGGCGGTGCAGCCCTACGTCACGCGGCGCGACGCCAAGAAGGGCGTGCCGGTCGCCGCGCACTGCCCGGAGCCGGTGCCGGTCACGTGGGGCTATCTCGGCGTCGTCAAGGGGACCAAGCATCCCAACGCGGCGCGGCTCTTCCTCAACTGGTACGAGAGCAAGGAAGGCCAGATCGCCAACTACGTTTACGCGAGCCAGGTGCCGGTGCGCCAGGACCTCGCGACCAAGGAGTTTCTGCCCTATCCCGACCAGGTGCTGGGCAAGAAGCTGGCGCTGCGCACCGAACACCTGATCCTGACATCGGGCAAGGTGGTCGGCTGGTTCAACAAGGCGTGGCAGCAGACCGGCGGCAAGGGCATGCGCTGACCGGCTGCGCCGGGGCGGCCTCGATATCGGAAGCCGTGCGAAGCGATCCGGCGCCGTCCGGGCCGCTTCGCCGGGCCGCTACCACGCCTTGACCGCAAGAACGTCGCATGGCGGATCGCGCAGCAGTTCTTCGGCGACGCTGCCGAGAACGGCGCGCGCGATTCCCGTTCGCCCATGCGTCCCGATGACCAGAAGATCGGGCTTCAGGTGCGCGATCTGGTGTTGGAGGACGTCCGTGACAATTCCTTCCTCCATCAAGCACTGAATGCGTGGCGGCTTCTTTTCGAGCGTGGAGACGAACTTGGCCATCTCCTCGTCCACCATGGCCCGGAACTGGGCCTCGTGGCCCTTGCGGGCCGCTCTCCGCGTACGCTCGCTGTATCCAAATCCCTTGAAAGGAATGTCGTAGGCGTGAACCAGCCGCAGCTCCGCCTTGGGCAGGAAGCCGACCGTGAATTCGATCGCCTGTCGCGAGAATACGGAAAAATCGACGCCGATCATGACGCGCCGGTAGGGCCCGTGCATCGATCCTTCACGAGAAGGACGGGGAAGGGACCGGTGCGAATGACGCGTTCGACCGTGGTACCGCGGAACATGTCCTTCAAGGTGTCTTCGCGATGCATGCCGAGGACGATCAGCTCGGCGTCCGACTTTTCCGCGGCCTCGAAAATCTGCGCATAGGGGCGCCCTACGACGACCTCGATCGAGACCTGAGGCCGGCCGCGTTTCGTCAGAGACCGGGCATGCTCCCGGATCGCCGTGCGGGCGAATTCCTCCTGCGCGTCGGCTACGGAAGGCGGCAGTGCGTCATCGACCACGTGGACGATCGTGAGCTTGGCGCCAGCCTCGCGTGCGATCGAAACCGCCCGCTCCAACGCGCGATCCGACCTGGAGGATAGGTCGGTCGCCATTAACAGGCTCTGCATGGCCCCCCTCTCCTCCGTCAGCCTCAGCACTGACGGGGCAGGTCCTCCTCGAGGACGCTGAGATAGACGCAATAAGAGACCTCGCCATCCTCCTCATCGCGATGGACCGTGCCGAGCGTCTCGCCGCCGACGCGGAGCTCGACCGGTGCGCCCGCGCGGGCCGGGGCGGCGATCGCGATCCGGGTCGTGCCGAACGCGTCGCGGAGGAATTGCTGAAGTCGCACAATTTCAGCCGGGGTCATGCGGTTCTCCGCTTCCGTTTCACTTGCAATATGGGATCTTGCGCCGGGAACGCGAGTCGCGGGGGCCGTTAGTGTGGTGGATCCGACGTTCGCTATATTCCTTGTGGCGGGTATCGAGGCGAACTTCGAATCCAATACCACACTCGAATCAATAAGTTGCTAGTACCCCTATGGAATCCGAAGTTCGTGCGGTGTGCGACCCGGATTAAACGAACGTCGGACTCGGGGCACTAGGGGGCGAGCAGGAGCTTGCCCAGCACCTCGCCGCCCTCCAGCGCCTCGTGCGCCCGGCGGGCCTCGGAAAGCGGCAGAATCCCGTGGATTTTGGGCTGCAGCGTCCCCTCGGCCAGGAGCTCGATCAGGCGGCGCATGCCGGCCCGGCGCGCCTCCACCAGATGGTCCCACAGATGGATCGAGAATCGCCGCACGGCGAGGCAGCGCCCGCCATGCTTGCCGAGCTCGGCCATCAGATCGACCGATGCCCGTCCGCCGAGCCCGCCATAGATCACCAGCGTGCCCAGGGGCGCCAGCATGGCGAGGTTGGCCGCGATCAGGGGCGCGCCCACCGGGTCGACGATCCAGTCGACGCCCCGGCCGCCCGTGATCTTCGCGACGCTGGCGGCGACATCCTCTGACTTCCGGTCGACGGCATGGGCCGCGCCCATTTCGCGGGCGAAGGCGCAGCGCGCGGCGCCCGAGGCGACGCCGATCACGGTCATCCCGCGCGCGCGGGCGAGGTCGATCATCGCGTTCCCCATCCCGCCGGCGGCCGCGTAAAGCAGCAGCGTGTCGCCTTCGCGCGGGCGCATGGCGTCCTCGATCATGTGCCAGGCGACCTGGTAGTTGGCGAGCGAGGCCGCCGCCTCGAACGACACCGCGTCGGGCAGCAGGAACGTGCCATCGGCCGGCGTCGCGATGTATTCGGCGTAGCAGCCGCCACGTTGCGGCCGCTCGCGCGCCGAAACCAGGATTCGCTGGCCGACCTTGCGGTCGCTGACGCCCCGGCCGACTGCCGCGACGGTCCCCGCCATCTCCGTGCCGGGAGTCGCCGGCAAGGGCGGCATCCAGCCATAGGTGCCCTTGCGGATGACCGTGTCGGGAATGCCGACCCCGATGGCGTGCGCCTTGACCAGCACCTCGCCGTGCGCCGGCTCCGGCATCGGCGCGTCGACGTACTGGAGGACCTCTGGCCCGCCGGGCGCCTCGAAGCGGACGATCTTCATGGCGTGTGCGCCTTCAGGAACCCGACGACGCGTTCGCGCTGGGCGGCGAGGTGGGCCGGGCCCTTCCAGTCGCGCAGCATCTCGGCGTGCGGCAGGGTCTCGGCGACCTCGAGCCCGATCGCGGTGGGGTGCGGCTTGTCGTCGCCCGGCAGGACCAGCGACGGCATCTGGCACCGTTTGACGAAGTCGCGCGTGACGGCGAACACGAAGTCGCCCGCCCACATGTTGCGGCCGAAGGCGGCGACCGCGTCCATGTCGAGGTCGGGCCGCGCCGCCCTCTGCTCCTTCGACCATTCGGCGAACCCGTCGGGGAAGTGGGTCGGGAACTCGGGGTTGAGGCCGATCGGGTTCTGCAGCACCTGGGCCGAAACGCGCCCGGACGCGGTTTCGGCCATCTTGAGGCAGTAGCTCGACCCGATGCAGCCGCCCAGCGTGTGGCACTTGCGGATTCCCAGATGGTCGAGCAAAGCGAGCTGGTCGGAGGTATAGGTGTGCCAGCCGTGGTCGGCCGCGATGGCGCCCCGCGAGTCGCCGGCGTTGCGCTGGTCCATGGCGATGACGCGGTAGCCGGCCGCGGCCAGCACCTCGGTCCAGTCGTTCCAGACGCGCGGCGGCCCCTCCTTCGGCGCGTGCCACATGCCCATGTTGGAGCGCATGCCGCCCGGCGCGAACAGGAGGACCGGGTAGCCGTTCGCGGGGCCGGTGATGTCGTAACGGATCTCGGCGTCGTCGAGCTTCAGGACCGGCATGGCGCACTCCCGTTTGTTCTTGGGCCCATTATGACGGCTGAGGCCGAAAGTGCCACAATCAGTCCGACCAGGGATCCAGGGCGTCGATTCCGAGGCCGGCAACATCTCGTAGGTTCCGAGCGGAACTGCAGGCACAGCCCATCGAGCCACTGACGCAGCGAACGTGCGGCCGCCGGATCGCGGCGCGACAGGTTTCAGCCCCACGCACGATCTCGCCCAGGGCACGCGCGACAAGGTAGCGCAATGATAGCTGGCCCTTCCGATTGCCCGAATCCCTTCGGCTTGGTAGACTTCGGCGGTCTTTCGTCCTAGTTTCCGTAGGGCCGCAAGACCGCCGGCCATCCCTTTGAAATAGTTCCAGATTCCCGTGGCGGACCCGACCCAGCCCAAGCCGTTCGACATCGCGCCCGTGACGATCGAGGAGGAGATGCGCCGCTCCTACCTCGATTACGCCATGAGCGTGATCGTCTCGCGCGCGCTGCCCGACGTGCGCGACGGGCTGAAGCCGGTCCACCGGCGCATCCTGTTCTCGATGAACCAGGAGGGGGTGCACTGGAACCGCCCTTACCGCAAGTCGGCCCGCATCGTCGGCGACGTGATGGGCAAGTACCACCCGCACGGCGACGTGGCGATCTACGACACCATGGTGCGCATGGCGCAGGACTTCTCCATGCGCCTAAGGCTGATCGACGGGCAGGGCAATTACGGCTCGATGGACGGCGATCCGCCGGCGGCCATGCGCTACACCGAGGCGCGGCTCGCCCGCGCCGCGCACGCGCTCCTCGAGGACATCGACAAGGAGACGGTCGGCTTCGTCCCCAATTACGACGAGACGACCGAGGAGCCGTCGGTCCTGCCGGCCCGCTTCCCGAACCTGCTGGTCAACGGGGCGGGCGGCATCGCGGTCGGGATGGCGACCAACATCCCGACGCACAATCTGGGCGAGGTGATCGACGCCTGCCTGGCGCTGATCGACGACCCGGACATCGCGCTCGACGCGCTGATGGAGGTGCTGCCCGGCCCCGACTTCCCCACCGGCGGGCTGATCCTCGGCCGCGCCGGCATCCGCGCCGCCTACCACACCGGACGCGGCTCGGTGATCATGCGCGGGCGCACCCACGTCGAGGAGATTCGCAAAGACCGCGAGGCGATCGTCGTCACCGAAGTGCCCTATCAGGTGAACAAGGCGCGCATGGTGGAGCGGATCGCCGAGCTGGTGCGGGACAAGAAGATCGAGGGTATCTCCGACCTGCGTGACGAATCCGACCGCGACGGCGTGCGGGTGGTGATCGAGATCCGCCGCGACGCGATGGCGGAGATCGTGCTCAACCAGCTCTACCGCTACTCGCCGTTGCAGACGAGCTTCGGCATCAACGCGCTGGCGCTGAACGGCGGGCGGCCGGAGATGCTGCCGCTGAAGTCCATGCTGGAGGCGTTCCTCGCCTTCCGCGAGGAGGTGATCCGGCGGCGCACGGTCTATGAGCTGGGCAAGGCGCGCGAGCGGGCCCACGTGCTGGTCGGGCTCGCCATCGCCGTCGCCAACATCGACGAGGTGATCGCGCTGATCCGCGCCGCCAAGGACCCGGCCGAGGCGCGCGCCGGACTTCTCGTGCGCGATTGGCCGGCGGCGGACGTGGCCGATCTCGTCCGGCTGATCGACGATCCGGAGCATCCGCTGTCCGAGGGCGGCACGTACCGCCTGTCCGACGAGCAGGCGCGCGCCATCCTCGATTTGCGCCTGCAGCGCCTGACCGGCCTCGAGCGCAGCAAGATCGCCGAGGAGCTGAACGAGCTCGCAGCCGCCATCCGCGACTATCTCGACATTCTCGGCTCGCGCGCGCGGGTGATCGAGATCGTGCGCACCGAGCTCGGCGAGATCCGCGAGCAGTTCGCCACGCCGCGCAAGACCGAGATCGTCGAGCAGGAGTTCGAGCACGACATCGAGGACCTGATCCAGCATGAGGACGTCGTCGTCACAGTCACACACGGCGGCTACATCAAGCGCGTGCCGCTTTCGGCCTATCGCGCCCAGCGCCGCGGCGGCAAGGGCCGCGCCGGCATGGCGACGAAGGAGGAGGATTTCGTCAACCGCGTGTTCGTGTGCGACACCCACGCGCCCATCCTGTTCTTCTCGTCGCGCGGCATCGTCTACCGGCTCAAGGCCTACCAGGTGCCCGAGGGCTCGCCGGCCGCGCGCGGCAAGGCGCTGGTCAACCTCCTGCCGCTCGAGGAAGGCGAGTACATCACCACCCTGATGCCGATGCCCGACGACGAATCCACCTGGGACAATTTCCACGTGATGTTCGCGACGGCGCGCGGCAACGTACGGCGCAACAGGCTCAGCGACTTTACCAACATCATGTCGGGCGGCAAGATCGCCATGAAGTTCGAGGGCGACGACGCGGGCGACCATTTGATCGGCGTCGTGCCCTGCACCGAGACGCAGGACGTGCTGCTGGCCGCGCGCTCGGGCAAGTGCATCCGTTTCCCGGTCACCGACGTGCGCGTCTTCGCCGGGCGCAACTCCACCGGCGTGCGCGGCATCCGCTTGGCCGATGGCGACGACGTGATCTCGCTTTCGCTGCTGACCCATAACGAGGTCGAGGTCGAGACCCGCGACGAATATCTGCGCGCGGTCGGCGCGCGGCGGCGTCTCGATGGCTCGGAGTACGAGGACCGGCCCGAGGACCGCGCGCGCGACGAAGCTTTGGCCGCGCGGCTCGACGAGCCGCCCTTCGCCGACATGGGAACGGCCGAGGAGTTCATCCTGACCGTCACCGAGCGCGGCTACGGCAAGCGCACCTCGGCCTACGAGTACCGTACCGCCGGCCGGGGCGGGCAGGGCATCGCCAACATCGACACGTCCGAGCGCAACGGCGCGGTCGTCGCGTCCTTCCCGGTCGACCGGACCGACCAGCTTGTGCTGGTCACCAATGGCGGCCAGATCATCCGCATCGGCGTCCAGGACGTGCGCATCGCCGGGCGCGGCACCCAGGGCGTGACCCTGTTCCAGGTCGGCGACGACGAGCGGGTCGTCTCGGTCGCCCAGGCGCGCGAGCCGGCCGACGCGAACGGCGGGGACGAGGCCGAGGGCGACGAGCCGCCGGCCGAGGCTTCTTGATCAGCCGGGCAGGGTGACCGCCCCGTACGGCCCGATTGCAAAATGCGGGTTCCAGGCGATCTCCCAGACATGGCCGTCGGGATCGGCGAAGTGGCCGAGATAACCGCCCCAATCCGCCTTGCGCCCGCTATCGAGCAGCCGCGCGCCGGCCGCCTCGGCCTCGGCAAGTACGCGGTCCACCTCGTCCGGGCTCGCCACGTTGAGCGCGAGCGTGACGCCGTCGAAGCCTTCCCCGTCATCGGCGACGCGGGCGTCTTCCGCCATTTCGGCCCGACCCCAGAGAGCGAGCACCATGCAGCCGCACTGGAAGAAGGCGACCACCCCCTCGACGCTGTAATTCGAGGCGGTCCAGCCGAGCCGCTCGTAGAAGGCGCGGCTCGCGGCGAGGTCCGTGACCCCAAGGGTGATCAGGCTGACGCGCTGGTCCATCGACAGACGCTTTCCGTGGTGGGCGCTGGCGTGCCAAGATACCTCGCACTCGCGCTCGGGGGGCGGCCATGAACATCGACGTCCACGCTCACGCATTCGGTCCCAAGTTCCGCGAGGCGGCCGAGGCGCTGCGCGCCGGCGCGGCCTCCGGCGTGCGGCCGGGCATCCGCGAGGAGGGGCGGCCGCTCGAATGGTTCGAGCCCGACCATGCGCTGCGCGACATGGATGCGAAGAAGTTCGACATGCGCATCGTCTCGCACGGGCCGGATATCGCGGGCTTCACGCCGGCGGAGCAGGTCGACCTGGCGCGGCGCGCCAACGACGAGATGATCGCGCTGGCGCGCACCCACCCGGATCGGCTGCGCGTACTGGCGACGTTGCCGTTCGGCGACATCGACGCCTGCGTCGTTGAGCTCGACCGCATCCGGTCCGCGCCCGAGATGGTCGGCGTGTTCATGCGCTCCAACTTCGCCGGCGAGCGCCCCTCCGAACCGCGTTACGAGCCGGTTTGGGCGAAGATCGACGAGCTCCGCATGCCCGTCGTCGAGCACCCGGCCTTTCCGGTGTTTTCGCAGGATCTCCGCAAGAACAACCACGCCATCGTCCTGGGCTTCATGTTCGAGACCCAGATCATGGTGGTAGAACTGATCCAGGCCGGCGTGTTCGAGCGCTACCCCGACTTTCCCTTCGTCGTCGCGCACACCGGCGGCGGGCTTCTCGACATCACCAACCGGGTGGAGCGCTCCTCTGCCCGCCACCCGGACGTGAAGGACAAGATCAAGAAGCCGGTCAGCGAATACGTGAAGCGGTTCTATTTCGACACGTGCTCGTTCTACGAGCCGCCTTTGATGATGGCGCACAACTATTTCGGCCGTGACCGGCTGATGTTCGGCACCGACTACCCCTATGTCGACGCCAACGCCGGCTATATCGAGGCGCTGCCGCTCGAGGCCGCCGACAAGGCGGCGATCATGGGCGGCAACGCGGCGCGCGTGTTCGGGCTCGGCTGAGGTTCCGGCCCCCGGCAAGACGTGCTAAGAGGGGCCGGCGCAGCCCTGCGCCGCACGGACGAAGGACTATGGAGCGCATCGGAGTCTATCCGGGCACGTTCGACCCGATCACCAACGGCCACCTCGACATCATCGCACGGTCGGCGAAGCTTCTCGACCGGCTGGTGGTTGCGGTCGCGGTGAACGCGGGGAAGGGGCCGCTCTTCGCCATCGACGAGCGGGTGCGTCTCGTGGAGGAGGAGATCGCCGCGCTCGGCAACGGGCTCGCCAACCGCGTCGCCGTGCGGGCGTTCGACAACCTCCTGGTGCGGTTCGCGGCGGAGCAGGGGGCCAGCGTACTGATCCGCGGGCTCCGCGCCGTTTCCGACTTCGATTACGAATTTCAGATGGCCTCGATGAACGCCAAGCTCGCGCCCGACATCGAGACCGTCTGCCTGATGGCGTCTGACCGCTACCAGTTCATCGCCGCCCGGCTGGTGAAGGAGATCGCGACGATGGGGGGCGACGTGTCGAGCTTCGTCAGCCCGCGCATCGCCCGCCGCCTCGCCGAGCGGTTGAGGGACGGGAAATAGCGGCCTATCTTGCCGCCTCCTGAACGGCCGGTCCGGCCGGCCGTGGTGCGGGCGCGTAGCTCAGCGGTAGAGCAACTGACTTTTAATCAGCAGGTCCCGGGTTCGATTCCCGGCGCGCCCACCATAATTCACCGCCGTCTGGCGCGGTTCCGATTCGCGACCTACCTTCAAAGCGCGATCCATCACGGGAGCAGGCTCATGGCGACCAACATCCAACCCGGCACGCCCGGCTGGCAGCAGCGCCACGTCGAGGTCTACCTCGAAAGCGACGGCAAGGAGGGCCACGTTATCGATTTCGGCCGCCCCGGCGTGCCCGCGGTCAACTGCCTTCTGCTGCAGACCACCGGCCGCAAGAGCAAGGCGGCCAAGACGACGCCGCTGATCTACGGCAAGGACGGCAACCGGTTCGTGATCGTGGCCTCGAAGGGCGGCGCGCCCGCGCACCCGGCCTGGTTCCTCAATCTGCGCGACCGGCCCGAGCTGCGCTTCCAGGTCGGCAACAAGAAATACAAGGGCGTCGCCCGCACCACGTCGGGCACGGAGCGCGAGCGCCTGTTCCGCATGATGGCGGGGCTGTTCCCGCCCTACGACGACTACCAGGCGAAGACCGACCGCGAGATCCCTGTGGTGGCGCTGGAGCCGCAGGAGGAAATCGACCGGCTTTGACGCCGGGCCGGCGCCATCGAGCCGGCTTCATTCGGAAAGGAGCTGGGCGAGCAGCCGCTTGAGCCTGGGCGCTGCGTCGAGCGCGGCGCGCAGCGCCGGTATGTCGTGCTCGTCGATGATCAGCGGCGACCGCTGGAACCGGCCGCGATGGTCATAGAAGCAGAAGCGGATCTCGTGCGTGCCCTTGGCCGGTCCGCCGGTGAATTCGAGAAGCTGGAGGGTGGGGCGATGGTGCTCGGTGGTGATCTGCACCTCCTCCGCGATCACCCCCGTGCCCCAATGCAGCGAAAAGGTCTTCGGCTTTTCCGCCACGGTCGCGCGCCTAGTCGACCCACGCCGCCGTCGGGACGCCGAGCCCCTTGACCGAAGAATGCCGCAGCAGGCGCCGCGCACCCTTGGGGATGTCGGTGCGCGCGTGCATGGAGGCGAGATTGTCCCACAGCACGACATCGCCCGTGCGCCAGACATGCTCGTAATGGAACTCCGGCCGCTCGGCGTGGGCGAACAGTTCGCCGAGCAGCGCGTCGCTTTCGTCCTCGGGAAGCCCTTCGATCCGCATCGTCATCAGCCGGTTGACATAGAGTGCCGCGCGTCCGGTGACCGGATGACGGATGGCGATCGGGTGCCGCCCGTGCTCGTACTGCTCATAGCCCCGGCTGATGTCGGGGCGCTCGGTCTGGGTGTAGGCGAAGACGTGCAGCGCCGTCTTGTCCCGGATACGCGCCGTGAGCGCCTCGGGCAGGGCGTCGTAGGCCATGTACATGTTGGCGAACAGCGTGTTGCCGCCGTGGCTCGGGATTTCGAGCGCGTGCATGCACAGCGCCTTCTGCGGCTCCTCCTTGAAGATCGTGTCGTGGTGGAAGGTCATGTCCGAGTCATGGAGCTGCGAGACCGCGCCACGATGCTCCTCGATGCTGGAGACCAGGCGGCAGTCGGGCTTGAACACGTGACCGTTCGGCACCTTGCGGTCGAGCGTGAGGTAAAGCTCGCCGAACTGCCGGCAGAAATCGAGCTGCTGCGCCTCGTCGAGCGACTGGCCGCGGAACAGGAGCAGGATGTGCCGGTGGAGCGCGGTCCGGAGCGCAGGAAGGACGTGCCCCGGGATCGGCCGGCGCAAATCGAGCCCCACGACCTCGCAGCCGAGCGGGGCGTCGAGAGGACGGATATCGACGTCCAAAATGCGTGCCGGCGTCGTCATGTGCCTTCTCCCGAGGCCCATCGGATCGCCGGAAACGCTAGCATCACGGGCGCGCCGAGGCAATCGCTGCCGCGGCGCCCGCTCCCGTCCGTCAGCGCACGATCAGGTCGTTCTTCACCTGGCGCACGCCCTCGACGTTCGCGGCGATCTCGCCGGCCCGCCTCTTGGTCTGCGCGGAATCGACGAATCCCGAGAGCTGGACGACGTTCTGCAACGTCCGGACGTCGATGCCTTTCAGCCCGAGCTGGTCCACCAGGTTCGCCTTCACCTTGGTGTTGATCGTTACATCGTTGGCGTACTCGCCACCCGAACTCGCGGCCGGACATGAGATCGCAACCGGCCACCGGGCCGGCGACAACGAGGGCGACGAGCGCGCACTGCGCGAGGGCCTTCATTCGCATGGGTTCGATTTCCTTTCGCATTCCCGCACCTGCGCAGGGTCGAGCGGTCTTGCGGAGCGCTCGCGGCCGGCGCGAGGGAACAACGCGCAAAGCGAGGTGGAATTCCCTACCGCGATGAGGCGCGCGCGGGCCGGCCCCAGCGCGCGAGGAGCGCCAGCGTCGCCAGGATGAAGATTGCGCTCGTCGACGGTTCGGGCAGGTCAGGGGGACCAGGAGGAGTCGGGACGTTTTGTGCAAAGACGTCGAGCCCGCCCATACCCTCGATCGGGGCAGCGAAGCTGCCCAGCAAGCTGCCGGTCAGGTCGTAGTGGTAGACTTGGTTGTTGCCGTAGCCGGTTGCGAGCCACAGCGTGTCGTTGCCGCGGTCGTAGGCGAGCCCCGACAGAATGTCGGCGCCAAGTCCAGTGGATATCGAGCCGAGATAGGCTCCCATAGGGTCGAACTCGTAGATGTCGCCGCTGTAGTACGAGCCGACGTAGAAGATGGTCGTGTCGTTCGAGTCGAGCCCGGTGATGCCGATCGGCTCCCGGTTGGGCAGACGCAGCATCAGCGTGGTCATTTCCACGGGATGCGGCTCGACCGTCATGGCGATGCCGAACTGGACGATCGAGTCGGTGTCGAACACGCCGGCGATCAGCGTGTTGCCGTATGTGCCGAGCGCCTCGATGCCTTGCGGCCCGCGATAGGCGGTCGAGCTGCCGGTCAGCGGGTCGACGTGGCCGACGCCCTGGATGCGGTTGGCGACGTAGACCTCGCCGCCGAGCGAGGCGATCCCGGTGTTGCCGACGATCCCGCTCGGCTGCGCAAGCCCGCCGACCGTACCGCCGGTGCCGTCGAACTCGGCTATCTGTCCGGCGCCATCGGCCCCGTTCACACCAAGGAGGGGCCCGGAAAAGCTGTGCGCCGTCGTGGGGGTGGTGCTGCCACTGACATTCGGGGCGGGGCCGCCTCCCGTCGTCAATTGCGACACGCCCACCAGCACGTTGTCCTGGATCGTCGGCGTGACGTCGGTGATGTTTCGCAGCAGCGTTCCGTTGCTGCGCTCGTTGCGGACAACGTTGTCATCGATGAGCAACGACCTGTTGCCGGGCGTACTGCCCTGGCTGTCGGCATAGTCGATGATGCTGTTGTTCGGCGCGCCGGCGCGCTGGACGATGGTGTTGTTTTCGACGGTGTCGTTGCCTTCGCCGGGCAGGTCGACGCTGTAGCTCGGCAAGGTGCTCGACGGTCCGAGCCCGTCCTCCAGCGTGGAGTTGCGCACGACCCCAAACGCCTCGGGCGCCACGAGCTTCACGTGGTGGCCGATATGGGTGCTGTCGAAGTAGCTGTTGTCGACGGTCAGCGAATGGACGTTCGACAGGTAGATGCCGTGGGTCTGTCCGTCACCGGCTCCGTTGTCGACGAACTTCGAAATCTGCGATCGTCACGTCGCCATGGCCGATCCCGCCCAGGATTCCGTCCTGGTTGTCGTGGAAATAGCTTTGCCGGACGGTCAGCGTGCCGCCCTCGTAGCGGATTCCGGCGCCGTTCCCGTCCGATACCTTCGCGCCGGAGAATTCCAGCGCTTCGATCGTCAGGTTGCCGGACGTGACGATGAATGCCTTACCGTTCGGCTGTGAGCCCGGCGGCACGGTCTGCACAAAATGTGCGAGCCCGCCGACCCCCCGTATGGTCAGGTTCTTGCTCGTTGTGACGAAGTCGTTTGCGTAGGTGTCCGCAGCGACGCAGATCGTATCGCCGTTGCTGGCCGCAGCGACGGCCGCGCCGAGGGTGGCAAATCCGCCTGGCCCGACATGCAGCACTGTCGGCCCGCTCGGCGGACAGCTCAACGCCGCGCCGGGCGCGGCCAGCGCCGAGGGGGTGAGAGCGAGCGCGCCGACCAGGGTGAGCCAGGGAAGCGCCAGGGAAAGCCTTCGGTCGGAAATTTGCCAACGGTGGCGAGACGCGGGTCGGTGTGCGTCGAAGCCCGGCATTTAAGTATCCCCCAAGACGGCCGTTACCGTTACGCGTTGCGTAGCCCGGATGCGAAACGTGGCCGAGCGGGGGCGGTTCTGTGATCGATCCGTGGTCCTGGCGGCCCCGTTGTGGCCGTCCGTGACGCCACGGCCTTGCCACGGAACATGCCCCTGGCAGCCGGGGTTGAGCGCCGCACCGTGTGTGATTTGTCAGTGCGAGGAAATCATGCCGATCGTCGACTATCACGAACGCGCCGAACACTGGCGCAAGCGAGCCCAGGAGCTGCGCGCCGCCGCGGGGAGTATGCGGTCGCCCGAGCGGGACAGCTTGCTGGAGGTTGCCGACGAGTGGGTCACGATGGCCGACCAGGCCGACCGCCTGTTCAAGGTCGCGCAGACGATCGGGTCGAAGGCAGCCTGAACGCCGGATGAGCGTCGGAGCGTTGGCCACGGCACGGGGGCATGCTAAAGAGGGCGCCCCGCCGCCGAGGATGCGCCTGGCCGATGGCCGACCCCCAGATCGTTCCCCTGATCGCCGGCAACTGGAAGATGAACGGCCTTGCCGCCGACGGCATCGCGCGCGCGCGCGACCTCGCGGCGAAGGCTGCGGCCGAGCCGCCCGACTGCGAGATGCTGCTTTGTCCGCCGGCGACACTGCTGGCGCAGATCGCCTTGGCCATCAAGGACCGTTCCGTCTCCCTCGGCGGGCAGGACTGCCATGCCCGACCCCAGGGAGCCTTCACCGGTGACGTCTCGGCCGAGATGCTGCGCGACGCAGGCTGCGCCTACGTGATCGTCGGCCATTCGGAACGGCGGGCCGGCCACGGCGAGACCGATGAGGCCGTGCGCGCCAAGGCCGAGGCGGCGCACCGGGCCGCCCTCTGCGCCATCGTGTGCGTCGGCGAGAGCGAGGCCGATCACGATGCCGGCCGCGCGCTGGAGGTTGTGGCGCGCCAGCTTGCCGGCTCGGTGCCGGACGGCGCGCGGGCGGCCGACACCGTCGTCGCCTACGAGCCGGTCTGGGCGATCGGCACCGGCCGCACCCCGACCACAACCGAAATTGCCGAGATGCACGCGCGCCTGCGCCGCGACCTCGTCCAGCGCTTTGCCGAGGGCGGGCGCATGCGCATCCTCTATGGCGGCTCGGTCAACGCCAAGAATGTGGCGGACATCCTGGCGGTCGACAACGTCAACGGCGCGCTCGTCGGCGGGGCGAGCCTCGACGTCGAGGCGTTCTGGACCATCTGCCGTTCGTGCTAGCCATACCGGGCCCAAGGGTCTAAAACTCGCGCCCGCCTCGCCTTATATCGGCACCAGTTCCGGCAGAGATTCTTATGATCGCGGTCCTACTCGCCTTTCACGTGCTGTTCGCCCTCGCGCTGATCGGTGTCGTTCTGCTGCAACGCAGCGAGGGCGGCGCGCTCGGCATCGGCGGCGGGGGCGGCGGCGGCGGGATGAGCGGCTTCATGACCGCACGCGGTTCGGCCAACCTGCTGACGCGCGCGACGGCTATTCTGGCCGCCTTGTTCATGGCGACCTCGCTTGCCCTGGTGATTCTGTCAGGAACGCAGACCGGCCACTCCCTGCTCGAGCAGCCCCCCGTCGCGACCGAGCCCCTGCAGCACCAGCCGGGCACCCCGGCGCCGCCTGCGAAGCCCGCTGTGCCCGCCAAGCCGGCCGCACCGAGCGTCCCGCTGGCGAAATAGGCGCCACCGGCGCAGGTCTGCTTGCCGCACGCAAGGACCCAATTCGCTTTCGGCCGCGCCCCCGAGTGATGTAGATTGCGGGCCCATGACGCGGTTCGTCTTCATCACCGGCGGCGTGGTGTCCTCGCTCGGAAAAGGCATCGCGTCGGCGGCGCTGGGGGCGCTATTGCAGGCGCGCGGCTTCAAGGTCCGGCTGCGCAAGCTCGATCCCTACCTGAACGTCGATCCGGGCACGATGAGCCCGACCCAGCACGGCGAGGTCTACGTCACGGACGACGGGGCGGAGACCGACCTCGACCTCGGCCATTACGAGCGCTTCACAGGCGTGCCGACCCGCCGGTCGGACAACGTGACCACGGGCCGCATCTATTCCGAGGTGATCAGGCGCGAGCGGCACGGCGACTATCTGGGCGCAACCGTGCAGGTCATCCCGCACGTCACCGACGCGATCAAGGAGTTCATCACCGCCGACATCGAGGGCGAGGACTTCGTGCTGTGCGAGATCGGCGGGACGGTCGGCGACATCGAAAGCCTGCCCTTCCTCGAAGCGATCCGCCAGCTCGGCAACGAAATGGGCCGCGCGCGGACCATGTTCGTGCACCTCACTTTGGTGCCGCATATCTCGTCGGCAGGCGAGCTCAAGACCAAGCCCACGCAGCACTCGGTGAAGGAGCTGCAGGGCGTCGGCATCCAGCCCGATATCCTGCTCTGCCGGTCGGACCGGGCGATCTCGCCGGACGCAAGGCGCAAGATCGCGCTGTTCTGCAACGTGGCGCCCGCGTGCGTCATTCCGGCGCTCGACGTCGACACGATCTACCAGGTGCCGATCAGCTACCACGCCGAGGGGTTCGACGTGGAGGTGTGCCGCCATTTCGGCTTCGACGCGCGCGAGCCCGACCTCTCGCGCTGGCACGAGATCGTGCGCCGCATCCGCGAGCCCGAGGACCACGTCAACATCGCGGTGGTCGGCAAGTACACCAAGCTGATCAACTCCTACAAATCGCTGGTCGAGGCGCTCGGGCACGGCGGCATCGCCAACAACGTGAAGGTCAATCTGCACTGGATCGAGTCGGAGCTGTTCGAATCCGAGTCGGCGAGCCACTACCTCTCCGACGTGGAGGGCATCCTGGTGCCCGGCGGGTTCGGCGAGCGCGGTTCGGAGGGCAAGGTCGCCGCGGTGCGTTACGCGCGCGAGCAGAAGGTGCCCTATTTCGGCATCTGCTTCGGCATGCAGATGGCGGTGATCGAGACGGCGCGCACCCTCGCCGGGCTAGACGGGGCGGGCTCGACCGAGTTCGGCCGCCCGCGCGAGCCGGTGGTCGGACTCCTCACCGAATGGATGCGCGGCAACGTGGTGGAGCGGCGTGGCGCCAACGACAATCTCGGCGGCACCATGCGGCTCGGCGCTTACGACTGCGAGATCGCCGACGACACGCTCGCCCGGCGCATCTACGGCCTGCCGCACATCGCCGAGCGCCACCGCCACCGCTACGAGGTGAATATCAACTACCGCGAGCGGCTGGAGGCGGCGGGGCTGGTATTCTCCGGCATGTCGCCCGACGGGGTGCTGCCCGAGATCGTCGAGCGCCCCGACCACCCCTGGTTCGTCGGCGTCCAGTTCCACCCGGAGCTGAAATCCAAGCCGTTCGCCCCCCACCCGCTGTTCTCGTCCTTCATCGGGGCCGCGCTGGACCGCTCGCGGCTGGTGTAGGGGGGCGCCGGGCTGTTCACCGGCGCGGGCGTCTGGTTTATAAGGGCGCGAACACCCTGACCCGCGAGCCCTCTTGCCTGAGCCCCGCCACGTCACTGTCGGCAATGTCGCGATCGGCAACGATTTGCCGCTCGCGCTGATCGCCGGGCCGTGCGCGCTGGAAAGCCGCCAGCACGCGCTGGAGACCTCGCGCGCGCTGGCCGAGCTGACCGCGAAGCTCGGCATCGGGCTCGTCTACAAGACCTCGTTCGACAAGGCGAACCGCACCTCGATCAAGGGCGCGCGCGGCATCGGCATGAAGGAGGGGCTTCCCATCCTGGCCGAGGTGCGCGAGACGGTGGGCATCCCCGTCGTCACCGACGTGCACGACGCCTCCCAGTGCGCGCCGACCGCCGATGCGGTCGACATGCTGCAGATTCCGGCCTTCCTCTGCCGCCAGACCGACCTGCTGGTCGCGGCCGGCGAGACCGGCCGGGCGATCAACGTCAAGAAGGGCCAGTTCCTCGCGCCGTGGGACATGGCAAACGTGGTCGCGAAAATCGAATCCACCGGCAACATGCGGGTCACCTTGTGCGAGCGGGGCGCGTCGTTCGGCTATAACACGCTGGTCTCCGACATGCGGTCCCTCCCGATCATGGCGCGCACCGGCTGCCCTATCGTGTTCGACGCGACGCATTCGGTCCAGCAGCCGGGCGGGCAGGGCACCTCGTCGGGCGGCGAGCGCGGCTTCGTGCCGGTGCTGGCGCGCGCCGCCGTCGCCATCGGCGTCGCCGCCGTCTTCATGGAAACCCACCAGGACCCCGACAAGGCCCCGTCCGACGGGCCCAACATGATCCGCCTCACCCACATGCCGGCTCTGATCGCCGAGTTGATGGAATTCGACCGGATCGCCAAGTCCAACGCCCCAACCAGACCGGACTACGCATGACCGCCATCGTCGATATTCGCGCGCGAGAAATCCTCGACTCGCGCGGCAACCCGACCGTCGAGGTCGACGTCGAGCTCGAGACCGGCGCCAGGGGCCGCGCCGCCGTCCCCTCCGGCGCGTCCACCGGCAGCCACGAGGCGGTCGAGCTGCGCGACGGCGAGGCCGACCGCTACGGCGGCAAGGGCGTGACCAAGGCCGTCGACGCCGCCAACGGCGAAATTTTCGACGCTTTGTCGGGCATGGACGCCGAGGACCAGCGCGCCATCGACCGTGCGATGATCGAGCTCGACGGCACGCCGAACAAGGGGCGGCTCGGTGCCAACGCCATCCTCGGCGTCTCGCTGGCGGTCGCCAAGGCGGCGGCGGAGGAGGCGGGCCTGCCGCTCTACCGCTATGTCGGCGGCGCGAACGCGGCGATCCTGCCGGTGCCGATGATGAACATCGTCAATGGCGGCCAGCACGCCGACAACCCGATCGACATCCAGGAATTCATGATCATGCCCGTCGCGGCCGACGGCGCGGCCGAGGCGGTGCGCTGGGGGTCGGAGATATTCCATGCCCTGCGCGCCGGGCTGCACAAGGCGAAGCTGGGCACCAACGTCGGCGACGAGGGCGGGTTCGCGCCCAACCTCGGCTCGGCGGTCGAGGCGCTCGACTTCGTGATGCGCGCGATCGAGCAGGCGGGCTATCGTCCGGGCGAGGACGTGGTGCTGGCGCTCGATGCCGCAGCGAGCGAGTTCTTCGAGAACGGCAAGTACGCGATGGAGGGCAAGACGCTGGATGCCGCGGCGATGGTCGCATTCTACGCCGACCTTGCCGGCCGCTATCCCATCGTGTCGCTCGAGGACGGGCTTGCCGAGGACGACTGGGATGGCTGGGCCGCACTCACCAAATCGCTCGGCCGCGAGATCCAGCTCGTCGGCGACGACCTGTTCGTGACCAACCCGGCGCGCATCGCCCAGGGCATCGAGCGCGGTATCGCCAACGCGGTGCTGATCAAGGTCAACCAGATCGGCACGCTGACCGAGACGCTGGAGGCGGTCGAGATGGCGCACAAGGCAGGCTATGCCTGCGTCATGTCGCATCGCTCGGGCGAGACCGAGGATTCCACCATCGCCGACCTCGCCGTCGCCACCGGGTGCGGCCAGATCAAGACCGGGTCACTCTCGCGCTCGGACCGGCTCGCCAAATACAACCAGCTCATCCGCATCGAGGAGGAGCTGGGCCCGTCGGCCCTCTATGCCGGCCCCGCCGCGATCAAGGGCCGCGCCGCGCACAGGGATTGAGCTTCCTGGATCGCGTTCGGTTGGACCCGAGTCGGCAAAACAGGCCTTAAACCCTCGATTCGCAAGGCGTTTTCGCGATTTCGCGCTTGACGGACGGAATCGCGCTGTGATTCTGTCGCGTCATGGGTCTTCTTGCGGAAATACGCCGCCAGGCGCGCCACGTGGCCGGACCGGCCGCCGGCATCCTGGTCGTCGGCTATTTCCTGGTGCACATGGTCCAGGGCGACCGCGGCATCCTCGCCTGGATCGCCGTCCGCCAGCAGATCGCCCATGCCGAGGCACGCCTTGCCGTCGTCTCCGCCGAACGCGCGCGGCTGGAGCGCCACGTCGTGCTGCTGCGCCGTGACCGGGTCGACCCGGACATGCTGGACGAGCAGGCGCGCCGCCTCCTCGGCCTCGTCGGACCCAAGGACATCGTGGTGGTCGACCCGCCCAAGCCCCCCGGCTCGTAGCCCGCGCGCGGTGTTCTTTGTTTCGTTGCAGCACTTTGAAACGACACAAACTTGCTTAGCCGGAAGTTGCGCGCAGGGGCGTTTCGGGCTACGAGTTTTGCCGACCCCCGCGCCGTATCGCGCGATTGCCGCGCGCCGCCGCGGTCCATAAATATCAGGCCGTAAGGTCGCTGTCGGCGAGAGGGAATGCGCGCATGGCCAAATCCGCCGGAGGCAAGACATCCAGCAAGCGGCCGGCGCGCCGCACCGCGGAATCGAAGTCCGCGAAGCGAGGCAACGGGCGCGACGCCCTGTCCAATGACCGGCTTCTCGCGCTCTACCGCGACATGCTGCTGATCCGCCGCTTCGAGGAGAAGGCGGGCCAGCTTTACGGCATGGGGCTGATCGGCGGGTTCTGCCACCTTTATATCGGCCAGGAGGCGGTCGTCGTCGGCGTGCAGTCGACGCTCGGCGAGGACGATTACATCATCACCACCTATCGCGATCACGGCCACATGCTGGCGACCGGCATGGACCCCAAGGGCGTGATGGCGGAGCTGACCGGCCGCCGCTCGGGCTATTCCAAGGGCAAGGGCGGCTCGATGCACATGTTCTCGAAGGAGAAGAACTTCTTCGGCGGGCACGGCATCGTCGGAGCCCCGGTGCCGATTGCCGCGGGGCTCGCGCTCTCGCAGAGCTATCTCGGAACCGGCGGCATCACGGTCGGCTATTTCGGCGACGGCGCGTCGAACCAGGGGCAGGTGCACGAGGCGCTAAACATGGCGGCGCTATGGAAGCTGCCGGTCCTCTACGTGATCGAGAACAACAAGTACGGCATGGGCACGGCAATCGACCGCGCCTCGGCGACGCGCGAGCTCTACCGCATGGGCGAGCCGCTCGGCGTCCCCGGCCACCAGGTCGACGGAATGGACGTGCTGGCGGTGCGCGAGGCGGCGCTCGACGCCGTGGCGCACGTACGCGCGGGCGAGGGCCCGTACATCCTGGAGATGATGACCTACCGCTATCGCGGCCATTCGATGTCCGACCCGGCGAAGTACCGCACGCGCGAGGAGGTGACGAAAATCCGCGAGGAGCGCGACTGCATCGATCATCTGCGCAAGACACTGCTTGCCCGCAAGGCCGCGACCGAGGACGAGATCAAGAAGATCGACGGCGAGATCCGCGCCCGCGTCAACGAGGCGGCCGAGTTCGCGCAGAACAGTCCGGAGCCCGATCCGTCCGAGCTCTATACCGACGTGTTGGCCGCCGCCTGAGCCGGCGCGTACGGGAAAGACCGCGATGACAATCAACATCCTGATGCCGGCCCTTTCGCCCACCATGACCGAGGGCAACATCGCCAAATGGCACAAGAAGGAAGGTGACCAGGTGCGCTCCGGCGACGTGATCGCCGAGATCGAGACCGACAAGGCGACCATGGAGGTCGAGGCTGCCGACGAGGGCCGGCTCGGCAAGATCCTCGCGCCCGAAGGGGCAGAAGGCATCAAGGTCAATGACGTGATCGGCGTTCTTCTGGAGGAAGGTGAAGACGAGTCCGCCCTCGCCAGCGTCAAGTCGAAGGCCACCGGCAACGGAAACGGCACGCGCGTAGAGGTGCCGCCGCCCGCGAAGAGCGCGCCGCCTGGCGCGCCGGCCGAACGGAAGCCCGAAGCGCGTCCCGCACGACGCGACGAGCCGATGCCGGCGCGGCCCGCCGAAGCCGCGCCGCCGCCCGAAGCGGAATATGCCGGCGAGACCAGGCCGCTCACCGTGCGCGACGCGCTGCGCGACGCGATGGCCGAGGAAATGCGCGCTGATCCAAAGGTGTTGCTCCTCGGCGAGGAGGTCGCGCAGTACCAGGGCGCCTACAAGGTGAGCCAGGGGCTGCTCGAGGAGTTCGGCGCGCGCCGCGTGATCGACACGCCGATCACGGAGCATGGCTTCACCGGGCTCGCCGTCGGTGCGGCGTTCGGCGGGCTCAAGCCGATCCTCGAATTCATGACCTTCAACTTCGCCATGCAGGCGATGGACCAGATCATCAACTCGGCCGCCAAGACGCGCTACATGTCGGGCGGCCAGATGGGCTGCCCCATCGTCATCCGCGGTCCCAACGGCGCGGCCGCGCGCGTCGCCGCCCAGCATTCGCAATGCTATGCGAGCTGGTACGCCCATGTCCCGGGTCTCAAGGTCGTCGCGCCCTATAGCGCCGCCGACGCCAAGGGTCTCCTCAAGTCGGCGATCCGCGATCCCAACCCGGTGATCTTTCTCGAAAACGAGATCCTCTACGGCCACACCTTCGACGTGCCGACCGATCCGGACTTCACCGTGCCGATCGGCCGCGCGCGCATCGCGCGAAAGGGCAAGGACGTGACCATCGCAGCTTTCTCCATTTGCGTCGACCACGCCCTCAAGGCCGCCGAGGCGCTGGCGGGCGAGGGGATCGATGCCGAAGTGATCGATCTCCGCACAATCCGGCCGCTCGACACCGAAACGCTGGTCGCCTCCGTCAAGAAGACCAACCGGCTGGTTTCGGTCGAGGAAGGCTGGGCCTTCGCCGGCATCGGGGCCGAGCTTGCGGCCGTCATGATGGAGAAGGCCTTCGACTGGCTCGACGCGCCGGTCGCGCGCGTCGCCGCCGAGGACGTGCCCTTGCCTTACGCCGCCAACCTCGAAAAGCTGGCGCTGCCCTCGCCCGAGAAGGTGGTCGCCGCCGCCAAATCCGTCTGCTACCGCGACTGACCATCCGCACCCGCCCCGAAGGCTGAGACGATGCCGATCAAGATTCTGATGCCGGCCCTCTCGCCCACCATGACCGAGGGTAACCTCGCCAAGTGGCACAAGAAGGAGGGCGACGAGGTCCGCTCCGGCGACGTGATCGCCGAGATCGAGACCGACAAGGCGACCATGGAGGTCGAGGCCGCCGACGAGGGCACGCTCGGCAAGATCGTGGTGCCCGAGGGCTCCGAGGGGGTGAAGGTCAACCAGGTGATCGCGCTGCTCCTGGGCGAGGGCGAGGACAAGACGGCGCTGGAAGGCGCCGACCTTGCCGAGGAACGCGCGACCGTCGCCGGGCCCACCGAGCCCGCTCCGGCCGCACCCGCGGCCCAGGCGGCGAAGCCCGCGACCGCAGCGCCCGCGCGTACGCCGGAATCCCGGGGTAACGGACAGGCGGCGACGCCGCTCGCGCGCCGCATGGCGGCGGAGGCGGGGCTCGACCTCGCCGCGCTCGCCGGCTCCGGCCCCCACGGCAAGGTGGTGAAGGCCGACATCGAGGCGGTGCTTGCGGGCGGGCAAACAGTGACGCTCCCGGCGGTCCTGCGCGCCGCCGTAGCTGGCGGCTCGGGCGGACGGACGTTCGCGAGTCCGCTGGCGCGGCGCATGGCGCGCGAGGCCCAGCTCGACCTCGCGCAGGTCCCGGGCTCCGGCCCCGACGGGCGCGTGGTCAAGCTCGACGTGGCGCGCGCGATGCGGGAAGGGGCGACGCGGACCGCCCCGCGCGCCGCGCCGGCGCCGGCCGCGCCCGCGGCGGCGGGCGAGGCGCCCTACGAGGATGTGCGCGTCAGCCAGATGCGCAAGATCATCGCCGAGCGCCTGACCCAGGCGAAGCAAACCATCCCGCACTATTACGTCACGGTCGATTGCGAGATCGACCAGCTCCTCGCCGCACGCGCCCAGCTCAACGCGCGGCCCAACGCGGAGAAGCTCTCGGTCAACGATTTCGTCATCGTCGCCGTCGCGCGCGCGCTCCGCGACCATCCGCAGGTCAACGCGATCTGGCAGGGCGCGACCATCCGCCGCTACAAGCGCGTCGACGTGGCGGTCGCCGTCGCGCTCCCCGACGGGTTGATCACGCCCGTGATCCGCGACGCCAACGCGAAATCCATCGACCAGATCTCCGCCGAGATGAAGGCGCTGGCCGAAAAGGCGCGCGCCGGCAAGCTCGTGCCCGAGGAGTACCAGGGCGGCGCGTTCTCCATCTCGAACCTCGGCATGTTCGGGGTGAAGCAGTTCGACGCGGTCATCAACCCGCCGCACTCCGGAATCCTCGCCATCGGTACGGGCGAAGAGCGCCCGGTGGTCAGGAACGGCCAGCTCGCGGTCGGCACCGTGATGACCATCACCCTCTCCGCCGATCACCGCGTCGTCGACGGCGCGACCGGCGCGCAGTTCATTGCCACGGTAAAGCGCTACATCGAGGCGCCCGTCACGATGTTCGTCGTTTAGTTGCAGGCTATATTGCTCAAACGGATCGATTGATCCTCAACTGCCTGAGGGGGCTATGAAAATGACAAAAGTCACTATGGGGCTGTCCAACCATCCGCTTAGCCGAGAGGAGAACGGCGTTCAATTTGAGGTTAAAGACGGCCAAGGAGCCAAGGTTGGCACACTAAAGATAAGTGTCGGCGGCGTTCGTTGGTGGCCTCGAAACGGGAGAGGAGATGGTCATTTCGTGAATTGGAATGCATTCGGAGAATTTATGCAGGGTCAGCGTCGTCGTTAGATGCCAGAGACCTACGACCTCATCGTCCTCGGCTCCGGGCCCGGCGGCTACGTTGCCGCGATCCGCGCCGCGCAGCTCGGCATGAACACCGCGATCGTCGAGCGCGACCGGCTGGGCGGCATCTGCCTCAACTGGGGCTGCATCCCGACCAAGGCGCTGCTGCGCGCGTCGGAGATCAACCACCTGCTGCACAATCTCGGCGAGTTCGGCTTTTCGGCCGAGAAGGTCGCCTACGACCCGAAGAAGCTGGTGGCGCGCTCGCGCGCGGTGGCGGACCGCCTGTCGAAGGGCGTCGCGTATTTGATGAAGAAGCACAAGATCGACGTGATCGAGGGCACCGGGAAGCTCGCCGCACCGGGCAAGCTCGCCGTCGCCGGCAAGGACGGCAAGTCGCGCGAGTTCGCGGCCAAGCACATCGTGCTCGCCACCGGCGCGCGCGCGCGCACGCTGCCCGGTCTCGCCCCTGACGGCAAGACGATCTGGACCTACAAGGAGGCGATGGTCCCCGACGCGATTCCGAAATCTCTGCTGGTCGTCGGCTCCGGCGCCATCGGGATGGAGTTCGCGAGCTTCTACCGCGATCTCGGCGCCGAGGTGACGGTGGCCGAGGTGCTCGACCGCATCCTCCCGGTCGAGGACGAGGAGATCAGCGGCCTTGCCCGCAAAGCCTTCGAGAAGCAGGGCATGGCGATTCACACGTCTGCCGAGGTGAAGGACCTGAAGGCCGCGAACGGCGGCGCGACCGCCACCATCGTCGCCGGCAACAAGTCGGCGGACATCTCGGTCGAGAAGGTCATCCTCGCCATCGGCATCACCGGCAACGTCGAGGACATCGGGCTCGACGGCACCAAGGTGAAGGTCGAGCGCGGCCACATCGTGGCGAACGAGTGGCTGGAGACCGGCGAGGCGGGAATCTACGCCATCGGCGACGTGGTCGGCGCGCCCTGGCTCGCCCACAAGGCGATGCACGAAGGAGTGATCTGCGTCGAGAAGATCGCGGGGCTCCACCCGCACCCGCTCGACGTCACCAAGGTGCCGGGCTGCACCTACTGCCGGCCGCAGATCGCCTCGGTCGGGCTGACCGAGGCCAAGGCCAAGGCGAACGGCCGCGAGATCAAGGTCGGGCGCTTCCCCTTTATCGGCAACGGCAAGGCCATCGCGCTCGGCGACGACATGGGGCTGGTAAAAACCGTGTTCGACGCCAAGACCGGCGAGCTTCTGGGCGCGCACATGATCGGGCCCGAGGTGACCGAGCTGATCCAGGGCTACACCATCGCCCGCACGCTGGAAGGGACCGAGGCGGAGCTGATGAACACCATCTTCCCGCACCCGACCCTTTCGGAGGCAATGCACGAGTCGGTGCTTGACGCATTCGGCCAGGTCCTCCACATCTAGGGAAACCGTAGCGGAACTGCTGTGCAAGCCACTGAAAAGCCTCGCCTTCGACATCCGGAAAAGGCGGGCAGGCCGGATTCGCCGCGCCTGCCCAAGCCCGCATGGATCCGGGTGAAGGCGCCGACCTCGCCGATCTACGGCGAGACCAAGGCCCTGATGCGCGCGCTCAACCTCAACACGGTGTGCGAGGAGGCGGGCTGCCCCAATATCGGCGAGTGCTGGGCGAATCGCCACGCGACCATGATGATTCTGGGCGCGGTCTGCACGCGGGCGTGTGCCTTCTGCAACGTGGCGACGGGCCTGCCCGACAAGCTCGACCCGCACGAGCCCGCGCACGTCGCCGAGGCGGTGGCAAAGCTCGGCCTTGCCCACGTCGTCATCACCTCGGTCGACCGCGACGACCTCGATGACGGCGGCGCGGCGCATTTCGCCGACGTCATCACCCGCATCCACGCCGCCGCGCCCGGCACCACGGTCGAGGTGCTGACGCCCGACTTCCAGAAGAAGAAGGGCGCGATCGAGACCGTCGTCGAAGCGCGGCCCGACGTGTTCAACCACAATCTCGAGACCGTGCCGCGACTTTACCCGTCGGTGCGGCCGGGCGCGCGCTACTTCGCCTCGCTCCGCCTCCTGCAGCGCGTGAAGGAGATCGACCCCGCCATGTTCACCAAGTCCGGCATCATGGTCGGGCTCGGCGAACAGGCGGAAGAGGTCCGCCAGGTGATGGACGATCTGCGCGCCGCCGATGTCGACTTCCTGACCATCGGCCAGTACCTCCAGCCGACGCCGAAGCACCACGCCATCGACAGGTTCGTCACGCCCGACGAGTTCGCGGCCTATGCGGCGTCGGCGCGCGCGAAGGGTTTCCTGCTGGTGTCGTCCTCGCCGCTCACCCGCTCGTCGTACCACGCGGGCGAGGATTTCGAGAAATTGCGCGCGGCGCGTCTCGCACGGCTCGCCGAGGGGGCGGGATAGGGTGCCGCGCCACTCCGAAACCCGCACCCTGCCGCATCCGCCCGAGCGGCTGTTCGACCTGGTGGCCGACATCGAGGCCTATCCCGAGTTCCTGCCGTGGTGCGTCGGGGCGCGCATTCTCACGCGCCAAGACAACGTCGTCACCGCCGACCTGATGGTGGGGTTCCGCATGCTGCGCGAGACCTTCACCTCGGAGGTGACGCTCGACCGGCCGAAGCGGATCGACGTGCGCTACACGCGTGGCCCGCTGCGCTATCTCCGCAACCATTGGATCTTCACGCCGGTGGATGGCGGCACGCGGATCGATTTCGACATCGAATTCGAGTTCCGCTCGGTGCTCCTGCGCCGGGTGATGCAGCCATTGTTCGGCGAGGCGGTGAACCGCATGGTCGGCGCCTTCGCCCAGCGCGCCAACGCGCTCTACGCCGAGCCCGGCGGCAAGCGCGCGTCGCAGCCCGGCTGAGGCGTGGCGGTCCTCGACACGTATGAGCCGCTGGGCGTTCCGATGCCGGTCGCCGAAAATCTCTGGATCGTCGACGGCCCGATCGTCCGGTTCGACTATTTCGGCGCACCGTTTGCGATTCCGTTCTCCACACGCATGACGGTTGTGCGACTTTCGGATGGCGGGCTCTGGGTCCACTCCCCCGTCGCGCTGGGCACGGCGCTGAAGGAGGCCGTCGGACGTGCTCGGCCCGGTCGCGCACATCGTCTCGCCCAACCGCATCCACACCACCTGGATGGCCGACTGGCAGGCGGCCTATCCTGCCGCGGTGACCTGGGGCGCGCCGGGCAAGGGGGCCAGGTACGACCGCGCGCTGGGCGCGGCGCCGGAAACGCAGTGGGCGGCCGATCTCGACCAGCTTCTCGTGCCGGGCGGGTACCTGACGGAAGCCGTGTTCTTCCACCGCGCCTCGCGCACGCTCATCCTTACCGACCTGGTCCAGCGGTTCGAGGCGCGGAAGGTCCACTCGGCCGTGTTGCGGCTCTTGATCCGGATCGTGGGTGCGATGGCGCCGCGCGGCGGCACGCCGTTCGATCTGCGGATGACGTTCCTGCCGCGGCGGCGTGCGGTGCGCCGCGCGGTTGAGGCGATGATCGCGTGGGAGCCCGAGCGGATCGTGCTGTCGCACGGGCGCTGGGTCGAGCGCGACGGCGCCGAGGTACTTCGACGGGCGCTCGCCTGGGCGTTGTAGGCGCGCCGGACTCCCGAAACTCAGAAGTAGACCCGCCCCTCGACCGCCTCGTCGCCCTCGCACGGCTCGATCAGCCGCGGGTCGTAGAGAGCGCGGTGGGCCGCGATGGCGGCAAGGATCGCGTCGAGCGCATCGCCCTGGATGTCGTTGATCGCCACGGCCTCGATCTGCCGCGGGAGCTTTTCGAGCGCGCCGCGCGCCACCAGCGCGTCGAGGATGGCGCGGCGCCAGAAGCGATGCTGCGCCGACCGCCCCTTGTAGGGGTTGTAGAGCCCCTGCGCCTTCAAGGTCGAGGCGGGGCAAATCTCGACGATCAAGGGCTTGCCGCGGACCGGCTCCTGCATCGGAACGATACGTGCGCCGCGGTCGAGAAGTGGCCTCAGTACAAGTGCGATGCCCGCCCAGGTCTGCCGATACATCTTGAGATTGATCGCGCTGAACGGCGTCTTCGCGTCGATGTCCGTGCGCCGCTTGGGCTCGGTGCGCGGCGTCCCGCCGAGCGCTGCCAGCGCATCGGGGTTCGGGAAGCGGCGCGGAAAGGCGCGCACGAACGCCGTCCAGTCCTTGTCGCGCACGAAGGCCGCCGGCAGGCCGAACGGGAAGTCGCAGCCGACGATCGCCTCGGACTGTGACGCGAGATATTCGACCAGGGCGGCCAGCGCCCGGTCGCGGTCGGGCGCCCCGCCGGGAAGCTCCGCCGCCGGGACGCAGCTCTCGATCCGGACCGAATCCGCCTCGATCGCGCCGGTCGCGATCCAGGTGCCCCTGCCCGCCTGGCGCGCGCCCGAGAAATCGACGCCGATGGCGCGGCGCGGCGCCGCGCGGCCGGGCAGGGTAACCCGTCGGGCACCGCGCATCGCCTGGCGCAGCACCATGTCGAGCGCGGCGACGACCGTCGCCTCGCGCACCGCGGCACGTCCGCCGCGGAACACGCGCCGCTCGTGCAGGGTCTCGCGTCCCTTGCGCGCGCACGCCATGTGGACGAGCCCGACCGGCTTTGTCGGTGTCGCGCCGCCCGGACCCGCGATGCCGGTGCACGACACCGCGATGTCGGCACGCGAATGGGCGAGGGCGCCCTCGGCCATGGCGCGGGCGACCGGCTCGCTGACCGCGCCATGCTCGGCGACGTCCGGCGGCGGGACGGCGAGAAGTTCGGTCTTCGCCTCGTTCGAGTAGGTGACGAAGCCGCGGTCGACCACGTCGGACGAGCCGGCGAGCTCGGTCAGTGCGGCGGCGATCAGTCCCCCGGTGCAGGATTCGGCCGTGGCGAGCCGGAGCCCCTGCTCGCGACAAGCCTCGAGCACGCGCCGCGCGCGGTCGGCGATCTCGGCGGGGATCATCACTGCGGCACGTGGGTCGCCGCCCACATCACGGCGAGTGCGTAAAGCGCGGCCACCACGTCGTCGGCCATCACGGCCAGGCCGCCGTGCCAGTTCCGGTCGATGTGCGAGGCGGGCCATGGCTTCAGGATGTCGGCAATGCGGAACAGAACGAAGCCGAGCGCGTAGAACCGCGGGTCGAGCGGCGCCGCAACCAGTGCGAGCCACTGGCCGGCGACCTCGTCGATCACGATGAACTGGGGATCACGCAGGTGGCCACGGCGCACGATCGTCCCGCTCGCCGCCCAGCCGACGAGAAGGGCCACGAGCGCGGCAACCGCAAGCCCGAGGGGACCCGCGCGGTCGGCAACGATCCACGCGAAGGGAAGGGCGGCGAGCGATCCCCAGGTGCCGGGTGCCTTCGGCAGGAATCCGCTGCCGAACCAGCTGGCCACGACGACCGCCGGGTGCCAGACGGCGAGCCCGCGGGGCAGCGCCCTATCGGGCATCGTCCTTGGCCGCGAAGGGCAGGCGCACGCTCGCCACCGCCTGGGCGGCGATGCCCTCGCGCCGGCCGGTGAAGCCGAGCCCTTCGGTCGTCGTCGCCTTGACGCTGACGCGCGCCAGGGGAAGGCCCAGTATCTCGGCGACGCGCGCCACCATGGCGGCGCGGTGCGGGCCGATGCGCGGCGCTTCGCAGATCACCGTGATGTCGAGATTGACGATCTCCCCGCCCTGCGCCGCGACCAGCCCGGCGGCATGGGCGAGGAATTGGTCGGACGACGCGCCCTTCCAGCGCGGATCGGACGGCGGGAAGTGCATCCCGATGTCGCCGGCGCCGATGGCGCCGAGGATCGCGTCGGTCGCGGCATGCAGCCCCGCGTCGGCGTCCGAGTGGCCGGCGAGCCCGCGCTCGTGGGGAATGCGCACGCCGCACAGCATCACGTGGTCGCCCGCGACGAAGCCGTGCACGTCGAACCCATGGCCGATCCGGGTCTCGGCACCGGCGGCGAGTAGGCGCCGGGCGCGCTGAAGGTCGTCCTCGGTGGTGATCTTGAAGTTCGCTTCGTCGCCCATCACCAGCGCGACGGCCAGCTTCGCCGACTCCGCCACCGCCGCGTCGTCGGTCAGCGCCTCGCCCGCGGCGGCCCGGTGGGCGGCCAGGATTTCGGGAAAGCGGAAGCCTTGCGGCGTCTGCGCCCGCCACAACCGCCCGCGGTCGATTGTCGCCACGACCATGCGCCCGTCGTCGGACCGCTTCAGCGTGTCGGCGAGCGGCAAAGCGGGCACCGCGGCGGGCGCTCCGTCCAGCGCGGCCAGGGTGCGCGAGATGACGCCCGACGCGACGAAGGGCCGCGCCGCGTCGTGGATCAGCACCCGGTCGGGCGCCAGTCCCGCCAGGCTCTCGAGTCCGAGCCGCGCCGAATCCTGCCGTACCGCCCCGCCGATCACGGGTTCCATGAGCTCGAGCCCGGCGACGGCGCGGTCGTACCGGGCGCGGTCCTCGGCGCGGATCACGGCCCGCACGGCGTCCACCTCCGGATGGCCGGCGAAGGCGGCGAGGCTGTGGGCCAGCACCGGGCGCCCCGCGAGCTCCTGGTACTGCTTGGGCAGCGCGCCACCCAGGCGGCTCCCGCTGCCTCCCGCCAGCACCAATGCGACGCACCCGGGCATTCGCTCCTCCGACCGGACCGGCGCAGCCTATAGCACATTATCGATTCCTTCGACGTCCGGGCGCGACGCTCGCTATAGTGCGGCCATGGCTGCATCCAACTTTGTCCTCGCGCTCTCGGCGTTGCTCGCGCTCGTGCCGGCGACCTTGCTGCCGTTCCGCAGCCATCCGCGGCGCGACCTGGTGTACTGGCTGCTGCTCGCCGTGGCCGCCACCGGGCCGGTGGTTTGGATGGCGGCAACCTTCGCGCCGGGCTGGCGGACGGGCCTCTCCGGCGCGCTGATCGTGACCGTCGCAGCGACGGTGCTGATCTTCGCCGGCTTGGCCGCCACCATGCGCGAGGCCTGGCGCCTCACGCCGCTGCTGCTGCCCTACTTGCTGCTCGTGGGCGCGCTGGCGCTCGTCTGGCAAAACCGGCCGGAGCGGCTCATCGCGAGCGGCGCGCCGGGTGCCTGGATCGATTTCCACATCCTGGTGTCGGTGATCGCCTACGCACTGATGACGGTCGGGGCGGTCGCTGGCCTTGCCGTCGTGCTGCAGGAGCGCGCGCTGAAACTGAAGCGCCCCGGCCCGTTGACGCGCATGCTGCCGTCGGTCGCCGATTCCGAGGAACTGCAGGTCCGGTTGCTCGGTGCCTCGGCCGTGGTGCTCGCCGTCGGCATCCTGAGCGGCATGACGACCGAATGGCTCGAGACGGGAAGCCTCCTTGCCCTGACCCACAAGGTGGCGTTCACCCTGGCGACGTTCGCGGTGCTGGTGGCTTTGCTCTACGCCCATTACCGCACCGGGCTGCGCGGCCGCCGCGCGGCGCGCTGGGTGCTGGTCGCCTGGCTCTTGCTGACCCTCGCCTATCCCGGGGTGAAGTTCGTCACCGACGTCCTGTTGGCCTAACTCCACTCTTGCCATTTTGCACTGCAGCATGTACATAACGCCTAACACATAGGCAATCGTTGGGCATGCCTAGAAAATGAGCATCCGGATCGGCCCGCTCACCCTCGACGCTCCCGTGCTGCTGGCCCCCATGTCGGGGGTCACCGATCTGCCATTCCGCCGGCAGGTCAAGCGGCTCGGGGCGGGGCTCGTGGTGTCCGAGATGATCGCAAGCCAGGCTATGATCCGCGAGAACCGGCGGACGTTGTCCCGGGCCGCGGTCGAGGCCGAGGGCCAGCCGATGGCGGTCCAGCTCGCCGGCTGCGCGCCCGACGATATCGCCGAGGCGGCCCGGCTCTGCGAGGACCGCGGCGCGGCGCTGATCGACATCAATTTCGGCTGCCCGGCCAAGAAGGTGACGAACGGAGCTGCGGGCTCCGCCCTCATGCGCGACGAGGCCCACGCCGCGCGCATCCTCGAGGCCGCGGTCAAGGCGGTCACGATCCCCGTGACCCTCAAGATGCGCACCGGCTGGAACGACGAGAACCGCAACGCGCCGCGCCTTGCCCGCATCGCCGAGGAGGTCGGCATCCGGATGGTCACGGTGCACGGTCGCACGCGCTGCCAGTTCTACACCGGCCGAGCCGACTGGGCCTTCATCCGCCGAGTGAAGGAGGCGGTCTCGATCCCGGTGATCGGCAACGGCGACGTGACCACGCTCGACGCGGCGCGCGCGCTGCTCGACACCTCCGGCGCCGACGGGGTGATGATCGGGCGCGGCTGCTACGGGCGGCCCTGGTTTCCGGGCCAGGTGATCCGGTTCCTCGCCGACGGCACGCGCGAGCCCGACCCGCCGATTTACGAGCAGTACCGCATCCTGGTCGGGCATTTCGACGACATGGTCGAGCATTACGGTCCGGAGACGGCCTCGCGCGTCGCGCGCAAGCACGTCGCCTGGTATTCCAAGGGCCTGCCGTCCTCAGCCGAATTCCGCGCCGAGATCAACCGCACCGGCAACCCGGCGGGGGTGCGCGCGCTGATCGACCGGTTCTACCTGCCGCTCTGCGAGCGGCTGGGAGCGGCGGCATGAGCGTCGCACCGGCCACGCTGCGCCGGCGCCGAAGGCCTGCGGCGCCCGATCCCAACCTTCTCCTCGGCGCGCTTTCCTACGCCATCATGGTGCTCGGCGAGGACAATAAGGTTCTCTATGCGAACCCCGCGGCCGAACAGTTCTTCGACCAGGGGGCGCCGCATTTGCTCGACCAGACGCTCGGCCAGCTCGTCCTGGCCGACAGCCCGGTCCTGGCGCTGGTGGCGCAGGCACGCCGCGGCGCAGCCTCGGTCACCGAGTACGACCTCGCGGTCACCCTGCCGCGCAGCGGCCCGCGCCTCGCCACGGTGCAGGCCGCGCCGTTCGGCGACGACGACGCGTTCGTCGCGCTGTCGTTCCACGAGCAGACGCTGGCGCGCAAGATGGACCGACAGCTCACCCACCGCAACGCGGCGCGTTCGGTCACCGCCATGTCGTCCGTGCTGGCGCACGAGGTGAAGAATCCGCTCTCCGGCATCCGCGGGGCGGCGCAGCTCCTCGAGCAGTCGGTGGGCGAGGCGGACCGCGAGCTCACGCGGCTGATCTGCGACGAGGCCGACCGGGTCTGCGCGCTGGTCGACCGGATGGGCGTGTTCGGCGAGCCGGCCGCGCTCGACCGCGCGCCGGTCAACATCCATGCCGTGCTGCACCGGGTGCGGCGCATCGCCGAGGCCGGCTTCGCGAGCCACGTGCGCTTTTCCGAAGTGTACGACCCGTCGCTCCCGCCGGTGCTGGGCCAATCCGACGAGCTGCTCCAGGTGTTCCTCAACCTGGTGAAGAACGCGGCCGAGGCGGTGCCGGCCAAGGGCGGCGAGATCGTGCTCTCCACGGCCTATCAGCACGGGCTGCGCATGAGCCAGCCAGGCGGACACTCGGTCCAGCTCCCGCTCGTGGTCAGCGTGCAGGACAACGGCGGCGGCGTGCCCGAGGACCTAGCGCAGCACATGTTCGACCCGTTCGTCACCACCAAGGCCAATGGCACAGGCCTCGGGCTCGCCCTGGTGGCCAAGGTGATCGGCGACCATGGCGGCGTGGTCGAATTCGACAGCCAGCCCCGCCGCACCGTGTTCCGCGTCATGCTTCCGGTGATGGAGGACGCGGCGGAGACCGAGTGATGACCGAGTCCACCATCCTTGTCGCCGACGACGACCGCGGCATCCGCACCGTCCTGACCCAGGCGCTGGCGCGGCGCGGCCACGCGGTGCGCGCCACCGGCACCGCCGCCACGCTGTGGCGCTGGGTCGAGCAGGGCGAGGGCGACGTGGTCATCACAGATGTGGTGTTCCCCGACGAGAATGGACTCGACCTGCTGCCCCGCATCCGCAAGCTACGGCCCGATCTCAGGGTCATCGTGATGAGTGCGCAGAACACGCTGCTGACGGCGGTCAAGGCGGCCGAGCGCGGCGCGTTCGAGTATCTGCCCAAGCCGTTCGACCTGAACGAGGTGCTGAACGTCGTCGACCTCGCCCTCGCCGCGCCGCAAACCTCGGCCGACAGCGCCAGGCCGGAGGAGGGCGCCGAGCAGTTGCCGCTGATCGGCCGCTCGCCCGCGATGCAGGAGATCTACCGGGTCCTCGCGCGCCTCATGGGCACCGACCTCACCGTGATGATCACCGGCGAGTCGGGCACCGGCAAGGAGCTGGCGGCCCAGGCGCTCCACACCTACGGCAAGCGCCGGCACGGCCCGTTCGTCGCGATCAACATGGCGGCGATCCCGCGCGAGCTGGTCGAGGCCGAGCTGTTCGGCCACGAGAAGGGCAGCTTCACCGGCGCGACCGCGCGCGGCGTCGGCCGGTTCGAGCAGGCGCAGGGCGGCACGCTGTTCCTCGACGAGATCGGCGACATGCCGATCGAGGCGCAGACGCGGCTCCTGCGCGTGCTTCAGTCGGGCGAGTACACCACCGTCGGAGGGCGCCGGCCGATCCGCGCCGACGTGCGCATCATCGCGGCCACCCACCGCGACCTCCGCCACCACGTTCAGCAGGGCCTGTTCCGGGAGGACCTATTCTACCGGCTGAACGTGGTGCCGATTCGCCTGCCGCCCCTGCGCGAGCGGACCGAGGACATCCCCGAGCTCGCCCAGCATTTCTTCGCCCACGTCGCCGCCGAGGGCCTGCCGCTCAAGAGCTTCTCCATCGCCGCGATCGACCGGCTGAAGCGCTATCGCTGGCCCGGCAACGTGCGCGAGCTCGAGAATCTGGTGCGGCGCTTGGCCGCTCTGCACGCCGAGGACGTGATCGGGCCGGAGGTCGTGGAGGTCGAGCTCGCCGAGCCCGGGCCGGCGCTGGCCGAGCGTGCGGACGGCGACGAGGGGCTGGGCCCGGCCGTCGAGCGCCATCTTACCCAGTATTTCAGCGCGCACGGCGACGCTTTGCCCTCGCCGGGGCTCTACGACCGGGTGCTGCGCGAGATCGAGCGGCCCTTGTTCGCCATCGCGCTCTCGGCGACGCGAGGCAACCAGATCCGCGCGGCGAAGCTCCTGGGCCTCAACCGCAACACGCTGCGGAAGAAAATCCGCGACCTCGACATCCCGGTGGTACGCGGCGTAAAGTAGCGCCGAGCGCGCGGACCCGTCGTCCGCGCGCGCGCCGTTTGCGGACAGAGCGTGCATGAAGGTCATCGTCTGCGGCGCCGGACAAGTCGGGTTTTCGATTGCCCGGCAGCTCGCCCAGGAAGATCACGACGTCACGGTCATCGACCAGTCGGAAGAGCTGGTCCGCCGTGTCGGCGAAGCTCTCGACGTGAAGGCGATGACGGGTTTCGCCTCGCGTCCCGACGTGCTGCAGACCGCCGGCGCCGGCGACAGCGACATGATCATCGCGGTCACCTATGCCGACGAGGTGAACATGGTGGCCTGCCAGGTGGCGCACTCGCTGTTCAACGTGCCGACCAAGATCGCGCGCGTGCGCGAGCAGTCCTACCTCGACCCGATCTGGGCCGATTTGTTCAGCCGCGACCACATGCCGATCGACGTCATCATCTCGCCCGAGATAGAGGTGGCGCGCGCCATCTCGCGGCGGCTGAACGTGCCGGGCTCGACCGACACGATCCCGCTCGCCGGCGGGCGGGTGCAGGCGATCGCCGTCCGGCTCAACCCCGACTGCCCGATCCTCGACAAGCCGCTGCGCCAACTCACCGGGCTGTTCCCCGACCTTGCCATCGTGGTGGTCGCGATCATCCGCGACAGCGCCACCATCGTTCCCACGGCCGACGACCGCTTGGCGGCGGGCGATGAGGTCTACTTCGTTGCCGATTCCGACCATGTCGCGCGCGCGCTCGCCGCGTTCGGCCACGAGGAGCAGCGGGCGCGGCGGATCGTCATCGCCGGCGGCGGCCATATCGGGCTGTTCTTCGCCCAGCTCGTCGAGAAGGAGCACCGCGCCGTCTCGGCCAAGCTGATCGAGCGCGACCGCGACCGCGCCGCCATGATCGCCGAGCATTTGAGCCGTACCGTGGTGCTGCATGGCGACACGCTCGACCCCGAGATTCTGGAGGAGGCGAACGTGTCGGCGACCGAGGCGTTCGTCGCGGTGACCAACGACGACGAGACCAACGTGCTGGGCTCGCTCCAGGCAAAGCGGTTCGGCTCGAAGCGCGTAATCACGCTGGTCAACAACGTGAACTACACGCCGCTGGTCACCTCGCTCGGCATCGACGTGGCGGTCAATCCGCGCGCGATCACCGTCTCGACCATCCTGCAGCACGTCCGGCGCGGGCGCATCCGCGCCGTCCACGCGCTGCGCGAAGGGTCGGGCGAGATCGTCGAGGTTGAGGTCTTGGAGACATCGGGCCTGGTCGGTCAGGCGATCCGCGCCGCGGACCTGCCCGCCCGGGTCATCATCGGCGCCATCTTGCGCGACGGCGAGGTGGTGATCCCCCGTGGCGACACGGTGATCCGCGCCAAGGACCGGGTGATCCTGTTCGCCGCCGCGGAGTTGGTGAAGGAGGTCGAGAAGCTGTTCTCCGTCCGGCTGGAATTCTTCTAGGCCATGTCGCGCGTCGCCTATGTCAACGGACGCTACCTGCCGCACCGCGCGGCCGGGGTTCACGTCGAAGACCGCGGCTTCCAGTTCGCCGACGGCGTGTACGAGGTCATAGCGGTCGCGAACGGCACGCTGGTCGACGAGGCGTTGCATTTCGCCCGGCTGCACCGCTCCCTCGGCGAGCTGCGCATCGACGCGCCCATGAGCGACAAGGCGCTGCGCCACGTGATGCGGGAGACGCTGCGGCGGAACGGCGTGCATGAGGGCATGCTCTACCTGCAAGTCACGCGCGGCGTCGCACCGCGCGATCACGCCTTCCCGAAGGCGGCGACCCCCTCGGTTGTTGTCACCGCCCGGCGCGCCCGCCCGCCGGGGGCCGCCGCCGTGGACAAGGGCGTTGCCGTGGTGACGATCCCCGACATCCGCTGGAGGCGCTGCGACATCAAGTCGGTGTCGCTGCTGCCGAACATCCTGGGCAAGCAGCAGGCGAAGGAGGCCGGCGCCTACGAGGCCTGGCAGGTCTCGCCGAGCGGCGAAGTGACCGAGGGGACCTCGACCAACGCCTGGATCGTCACGCGCGACGGAAGGCTTGTCACCCGCCCCGCCGACCAGGCGATCCTTAACGGCGTGACACGCCTTGCGGTGCTCGAGCTGGCGCGCGAGGAGAAGCTCGCCGTCGAGGAGCGCGGCTTCACCGTCGCCGAGGCCCAGGCGGCGGCGGAGGCGCTGATCACCTCTACCACCGCCTTCGTCTTGCCGGTGGTGTCGATCGACGGGCGCAAGGTGGGCGAGGGGCGGCCCGGTCCGTTTGCCCGCCGTCTGCTCGAACGCTATCGCGTCCGCGTGGCGGGAGGAAAGGCGTGACGGAACGAGCTCTACCGCTGCCGCGGGCGGCGATCTTCGACTGGGACAACACGCTGGTCGACACGTGGGGCGTGATCCACGACTCGCTCAACGCCGCGCTGGTGCACATGGGCCACGCGCCCTGGACCTATGACGAGACGCGCGCGCGGGTGCGCCGGGCGCTCCGCGAATCCTTCCCCGAGCTGTTCGGCGACCGCTGGATGGAAGCGCAGGAGGTCTTCTACAAGACCTTCCACGCCATCCACCTGGAGCGGCTGGAGGTGATGGAAGGCGCCGTTGCGCTCATCGAATGCCTGGCCGGGAACGGCGTCTGGCTCGGCATCGTGTCCAACAAGCGGGGCGAGAATCTGCGCCGCGAGGTGAGCCACCTGGGCTGGGACCGGTACTTCCGAAAGGTCGTCGGCGCCAACGACTGTGCCCGCGACAAGCCGGCACCCGACCCCGTCCACCGCGCGCTGGAGGGCAGCGGGATCGCCGCCGGCCCCGACGTCTGGTTTGTCGGCGACACCGCCACCGACATCGAATGCGCGCGCAGCGCGGGCTGCGTGCCGGTTCTGCTTCGCGAAATTGCGCCGACCGCTGGCGAATTCGGGCCGATCACTGAAATTTTCCACTTCCGCGACCGTCTCGTCCTCGAATCCCTTGTCCGCGCTTTCGAATGGCCCATATCTCGCTAAGGTGCTTCCGCGGCTGCGCGGAGGGGCCGGTACGCAACGGCGCGGTCCGCGGGGCCGCGGCCGCGCCGGGTCGTGAAACCCGCATCGAAAGCGAATAAAATGTCCGATAAAAATCAGAATGTTCAGGACGTGTTCTTGAACCATATTCGCAAGAACAAGACGCCCGTGACGGTGTTCCTGGTGAACGGCGTCAAGCTGCAAGGCGTGATCACGTGGTTCGACAATTTCTGCGTCTTACTGCGGCGCGACGGCCACTCGCAGCTGGTCTACAAGCACGCGATCTCCACCGTGATGCCGGTCGGTCCGATCCAGCTGTTCGAGGGCAAGGAAGAAAAAGAAACTGTCGAAGCCTGATGTGACGGACCGGAACGGGACAGTGCGCGGCGCCGGCCGCGCACTGGTGGTTCACCCTTACCTGAAATCGGCGCCGGCGGGCGCCCGCGAGCCAGAAGCGCGATTGGCCGAGGCCGTAGGGCTGGCCGAAGCCATCGCGCTCGAGGTGCGCGGGGCCGAGCTGGTGCCGACCGAGCGCTGGCGGCCCTCGACCCTCCTGGGCGAAGGGGCCGTCGCGCGCCTCGGCGAGACCATCGCCGCCGAGGAGGTGGTGGTCGTCGTGGTCGACGCCGCCCTTTCGCCCGTCCAGCAGCGCAACCTGGAGCGCGCCTGGAAGAGCAAGGTGATCGACCGCACCGGGCTGATCCTGGAGATCTTCGGCGAGCGCGCGCAGACCCGCGAGGGCCGGCTGCAGGTGGAGCTGGCCCATCTCTCCTACCAGCGAAGCCGGCTCGTCCGGAGCTGGACCCACCTGGAGCGCCAGCGCGGCGGCTTCGGCTTTCTCGGCGGCCCGGGCGAGACGCAGATCGAGGCGGACCGCCGCCAGCTCGGCGAGCGCATCGTCAAGATCAAGCGCGAGATCGAATCGATCAAGCGCACCCGCGGGCTGCACCGCGAGGCACGCCGCCGCGTGCCCTACCCGGTGGCGGCGCTGGTCGGCTACACCAACGCCGGCAAGTCGACCCTGTTCAACCGGCTGACCGGCGCTGACGTGCGCGCCGAGGATCTGCTGTTCGCGACGCTCGATCCCACCATGCGCAAGGTGCGCCTGCCGTCCGGCCGCACGATTATCCTCTCGGACACGGTCGGGTTCGTCTCCGACCTGCCGACCGACCTGGTGGCGGCGTTCCGCGCGACGCTCGAGGAGGTGGTCTCCGCCGACGTGGTGGTGCACGTGCGCGACGTGGCGCACCCGGACACCGAGGCGCAGAAGGCCGACGTGCTCGGCGTGCTGCACGATCTCGGCGTCAATGGCATGCGGCCGGCCGACATCGTCGAGGTACAGAACAAGATCGACCTCTTGTCGCCCGCTTCGCGCGAGGCGCTGGTCAACCGCGCCCTCCGCCAGCCCGACACGGTCGCGCTCTCGGCGGCGACAGGCGAGGGATGCCACGAGCTCCTCGCGCTTCTCGACGAGCGCATCGCTGGCGGGCGGCGGATCGTCGATCTCGACGTGGCGCTTGCCGACGGCGCGGCGCTCGCCTGGCTTTACCGGCACGGCGAGGTGGTTTCGCGCCACGACGAGGGCGAGGTCGCGCATCTTCAGGTCGGGCTTGCCACCGAGGACCTGTCGCGGTTCGAGCGCCGCCAGGGCCTGGCGGGGTAGGGCGCTCCCATCCGATTGTCGGCTCTGCGGCGCAAGGCTATCATCGCCCGGCGTCGAACGACGATCCTCGGGAGGATACAATGCACCGCACTGCCCGGCGGCAGGCCAGCGCCGCCGCGATCCTAGCCGCCGCCGCGCTCGCATTGCTTGCCGTCCTACCCGCCAGCGCCAACGACGTGGTCCGTTTCGGCAAGGGCCACCCTACGGCCTTCACCTTCATTCCGGTCGACGTGGGCGTCGCCGCCGGCACCTTCGCCAAGAACGGCATCGACCTCAAGGTCTACGCCTTCCGCGGCGCCGGCAAGTTCCACCAGGGCTTCGCCGCCGGCTCCATCGACATGGGCGCGGCGTCGGGGCCCGACATGGTGTTCGTCGCGAAGGGCTCGCCGGTGAAGGCCGTGTTCAACGAGGCCGGACCGCCGCTCAATGTCGGACTCGGCGTCGCCTACGACTCGCCGATCAAGTCGTTCGACGAACTCAAGGGCAAGAAGATCGGCGTCACCACCACAGGCTCGCTCACCTGGTTCCTGCCGCGCCACATGGCCGAGATGAAGGGGTGGGGCGCGGACGGCGTCCAGACCGTGAGCCTCAGTTCGAACCAGGGCGAGATCGCGGCGCTGCGCACCAAGCAGGTGGACGCGATCTCGATCGGCGTCGACGCGATGTTCGCGCTCGAACAGAAGAAGCAAGGACGGCTTCTGCTCAACTACGGCGATTACGTGAAGGACTTCATGGTCCACGTGATCTATGCCTCGAACGACTTCATCGCCAAGCACCCGGACGACGTGCGCAAGGTGCTGGCCGGCTGGGTGGACACGATCAAGTACATGCGGGGCCACAAGGACGAGGTGGTCAAGATCTACAACCGCGTGTCGAAGATCCCGCCGGACATCGCGGCCCGCACCTACGACACGGAGATGCCAATCTTCAACACCGACGGGCATTTCGTCGAACTCGGCGCTCAAGGTACTGGCGAAGTCCTATGTCGAGACGGGACAGGTCGAGAAGGAGCCCGATATGTGGAAGCTGATCGACGAAAGCTTCCTGCCGAAGAAGTAGAGGCCGTCCCGGTTGAGGCGGGCGCTCCGGCCGACTAACATCGCCGGATCGCGCACCGATAACGCCAAGGGAGGCGACCATGAACACGATGAGACGCGCGCATGTCCTGGGAGTCGTCGCAATCGCCGCCGCAGCGGTGGCGATGGCCGCACCGCGGCTTGCCGTCGCCAACGACACGGTGCGGTTCGGCAAGGGCCACCCGACCGCGTTCACCTTCATCCCGGTGGACGTCGGCGTATCGGCCGGGATCTTCGCCAAGCACGGCCTCGACCTGAAGGTCTATTCGTTCCACGGCGCCGGCAAGTTCCACCAGGGCTTTGCCGCCGGCTCCATCGACATGGGCGTGGCATCCGGCCCCGACATGGTGTTCGTGGCCAAGGGCTCGCCGGTCAAGGCGGTCGCCAACACGGTCGGCCCGCCTTCGCTGATCGGGATCGGCGTGCGCTACAACTCGCCGATCAAGACAATTGCCGACCTCAAGGGCAAGTCCATCGGCGTCACCACCCATGGCTCGCTGACCTGGTGGCTGCCGCGCCATCTCGCCGAGAAGGAAGGGTGGGGGCCGGACGGGGTGAAAACCGTCAGCCTCACCTCGACGCCCGGCATGATCGCGGGGCTGCGCACCAACCAGGTGGACGCGATCTCGACCGGCATCAATTCGATCTTCGTCCTCGAATCGAGGAAGCAGGGCCGCTTGCTGTTCAGCTTCGGCGACTACGTCAAGGACTTCATGATGCACGTCATGTACGCCTCGAACGACTTCATCGCGAAGCATCCCGACGACGTGCGCAAGGTGATCGCGGCGTGGTTCGACACCATCCGCTACATGAAGAGCCACAAGGCCGAAGTCTTGAAGGTCTACCAGAAGGTGTCGAAAATCCCGCCGGAGATCGGCTCGCGCACCTATGACACGGTGATGCCCGCCTTCACGACCGACGGACATTTCGTCGAATTCCCAGCTCGAAGTGCTGGCGAAGTCCTACGTCGAGATGGGCGAGGTCAAGACGGAGCCGGACATGCGCTCGCTCCTGACCGAGGAGTTCCTGCCCAAGGCGATGAACTGACCCTGCCGAAAGGTACGCCGATGGCCAAGCTGCGCCACATCGCGGTGACCGTGTCCGACCTTGCCAAGGCCGCCGCGTTCTACGAGAAGACGTTCGGGCTGACCGTCCACAGCCGGAACGACGTGGCGGTCTCGATGTCGGACGGAGTGATGAATCTTACCTTGCTCAAGTTCCCGACGGACGAGATGGCCGGGGACGAGCGTGGCAAGGACTTCGTTGGCGTGCATCATTTCGGCTTTGTGGTCGACGACATCGAATCGACCGGCCAGGAGATCGAGTGTAACGGCGGAAGATTCCACCCTGTCGATACCGGTGGCATGAACACCGAGACCAAGTACCGCGATCCCGATGGGATTGTGTTCGACATCACCGGCCCGAAGCACCTCTGGGCCGGGGTGAAGCTGTAGCTGCGTGGCCGCCGCCGCGGGGAGACGCCGCCGCAAGCGGGCGCGTATCGTGCAGGCGACGTTCCTCGTCGTCGTGTTCGGGCTGTGGTACGTCGTCTCGACGCAGCGGCTGATCAACCCGCTGATCCTGCCCTCCCTGCCCAAGGTGGGTGACGCGTTCGTCACCATCGTGGCGCGCGGCGTGTTCCTGCCCGACCTCCAGGTGACGCTGACCGAGCTGTTCTGCGGCTACGCGATCGCGGTGGTGCTGGGGAGCCTCGTCGGGTTCGCGGTCAGCCGCCGGCGCTACACGGTGCGCGCCTTCGATCCGCTGATCGCGGGGCTCGCCGCGGTGCCGCTGATCCTGTTCCTGCCGCTCTACGTGATGTTCTTCGGCATCGGCATCGGCTCGAAGATCGCCATCGGCGCGACCATCGCGTTCTTTCCGATCGCCATGTCGACCATTGCCGGGTTCGCCAATGTCGAGCCGCTGTTCCTCGTCGCCGCGCGGGCGATGGGGGCATCGAACGCGCAGCTCTTCCGCGAGATCCTGGTGCCGGCGGCCCTGCCGGTGATCCTGAGCGGGCTGCGCATGGGGTTCGTGCTGTGCTTCCTTTCGATCCTGGGGGCGGAGACGATCATCTCCTATGGCGGGCTCGGCCATAAGATCGTCGAGCTGGGCGAGTCGATGGATACCCCGCGGATGTTCGGCTACATCGCCTTCGTGGTGCTGATCGCGATCGCGATCAACACGACCGTGACCGCGCTCGAACGCCGGGGCCGGCGCTGATGGCGGGGATCGCCGTGCCCCGCCCGGGTCCTGCGGAGCCTGCGCGCGTCCGGCTGCGGCGCTGGGCCGGGCGGCGGCCGGCGGTGGCGCGCATCGGCGCGATCGTCGTGTTCCTGCTGCTGTGGGAGGCGGTGACCCGCGCGTTCGGCGATTCCCTGTTCGTCGCGCCGCTCAGCGTGACCATCGCCCGGTTCCCCGACGTGCTCAGCGATCCCGACGTGATGCACGCCGTGGTGACGACGTTCTGGGAGGTGGCGGTGGCGTTCGGCCTCTCCGTCGCGATCGGATTGGCCATCGGCGTGCCGGTCGGGCTGCACCGCACCACCAACGAAAGCGTCTACCCCATCGTGCTGCTGCTCTACGGCATCCCGCAGGTGACGATCCTGCCGCTCGTCGTTCTGATCTTCGGCATCGGGCCCGGATCGCGCATCGCCTTCGGCGTGACCCACGGCATGTTCCCGATGATCATCTCGATCGTCGCAGGGGTAAGCCGCATGTCGCCGATCCTGACGACCAGCGCGCGGTCGATGGGCGCGAGCCGGGCGCAGCTTTTCCGCCACGTCGTCTTCCCGCAGATGGTGCCGGCGTTCTTCACCGGCATGCGGCTCGGCATGTCGCTGGTGCTTCTGGGTGTCCTTCTGGCCGAACTTTATTCGTCGCAAGGCGGCATCGGCCAGTACACCACGGCCTACACCGAGGCCTTCCAGCCCGCCCACCTGTTCGGGCTGGTGGCGATCCTCGCCGCCATGGCGATCGCGCTGAACGAGGCGGTGCGCCGCGCCGAGATTCGCGCCAGCCGGTGGCGCGGTTGACCCCCGGCGGGCTGGTTGGGGAATTCTGACCCACCGCTCGGTTGACAGGGCGGACGGCCACCGCCTATATATCTGGCACTCGCGCTGGGGGAGTGCTAACAGCGCGATCATCACGCACAATCCGGAACGGGAGAAAGACTTCATGAAAATCAGGCCGTTGCACGATCGCGTCCTGGTCGAGCCGCTGGAGGCCGACGAGAAGACCAAGGGCGGGATCATCATTCCCGACACCGCCAAGGAGAAGCCCATGGAGGGCAAGGTGGTGGCGGCCGGCGCCGGTGCGCGCGGCGAGGACGGGAAGATCCAGAAGCTCGACGTCAAGGTCGGCGACCGGATCCTTTATGGCAAATGGTCGGGCACCGAGGTCAAGCTCGACGGCAAGGACCTTCTGATCATGAAGGAATCCGACATCATGGGAATTATCGAGTAAGGAGTCTTAGGTATGCCGGCAAAAGACGTAAGATTTTCGACCGACGCCCGCAGTCGCATGCTCCATGGCGTGGAGGTGCTGGCGGACGCGGTGAAGGTGACGCTGGGCCCCAAGGGTCGCAACGTGGTGCTCGACAAGTCGTTCGGCGCGCCCCGCATCACCAAGGACGGCGTGACCGTCGCCAAGGAGATCGAGCTCGCCGACAAGTTCGAGAACATGGGCGCCCAGATGGTGCGCGAGGTCGCCTCGAAGACCAATGACGAGGCGGGCGACGGCACCACCACGGCCACCGTGCTGGCCGCGGCGATCTTCCGCGAGGGCTGCAAGGCGGTCGCCGCGGGCATGAACCCGATGGACCTCAAGCGCGGCATCGACATCGCCGTGCGGGCCGTGGTCGAAGAGATCAAGAAGCAGTCGAAGCCGATCAAGACCGAGCGCGAGATCGCCCAGGTCGGCACCATCTCCGCCAACGGCCAGGCCGAGGTCGGCCAGATGATCGCCGAGGCGATGCAGAAGGTCGGCAAGGAGGGCGTCATCACCGTCGAAGAGGCGAAGAGCCTCGAGACGGAGCTCGACGTGGTCGAGGGCATGCAGTTCGACCGCGGCTATCTCTCGCCGTACTTCATCACCAACGCCGAGAAGATGGTCACCGAGCTCGAAAACCCCTACATCCTCCTGTTCGAGAAGAAGCTCGCGAGCCTGCAGCCCATGCTCCCGCTGCTCGAAGCGGTGGTGCAGTCGGCCCGGCCGCTCCTCGTCGTCGCCGAAGACGTCGAGGGCGAGGCGCTGGCGACCCTCGTGGTCAACAAGCTGCGCGGCGGTCTCAAGGTCGCGGCCGTCAAGGCCCCCGGCTTCGGCGACCGGCGCAAGGCCATGCTCGAGGACATCGCGATCCTGACCGGCGGCCAGGTCGTCTCCGAGGACCTCGGCATCAAGCTCGAGAACGTCAACCTGCAGATGCTCGGCAAGGCCAAGCGCATCTCGATCGACAAGGACAACACCACCATCGTCGGCGGGGCGGGCAAGAAGGCCGAGATCGAGGGCCGCTGCAACCAGATCCGGGCGCAGGTCGAAGAGACCACCTCGGACTACGACCGCGAGAAGCTGCAAGAGCGGCTCGCCAAGCTTGCGGGCGGCGTCGCGGTGATCCGCGTCGGCGGCGCGACCGAGGTCGAGGTGAAGGAGAAAAAGGACCGCGTCGAGGACGCCATGAACTCCACCCGCGCCGCGGTGGAGGAGGGCATCGTCCCCGGCGGCGGCACGGCGCTGCTGTACGCCACCGCCGCGCTCGCCAAGCTCAAGGGCGAGAACGAGGACCAGCGCGTCGGCATCGACATCGTCCGCCGGGCGCTGCAGTGGCCGGTGCGCCAGATCGCCGAGAATGCCGGGCGCGACGGCGCCGTGGTGGCGGGCAAGCTCCTCGAGGGCAAGTCCACCACCTTCGGCTACGACGCGCAGGAGGACGACTACACCGACCTGGTGAAGGCCGGCATCATCGACCCGACCAAGGTGGTGCGCACGGCGTTGCAGGATGCCGCGTCGGTGGCGGGCCTCCTGATCACCACCGAGGCGATGGTTGCCGAGCGTCCCGAGCCGAAGGAGCACAGCCATGGCATGCCGCCCGGCGGGATGGGCGACATGGGCATGGGCATGTAGAATATCGCCACAACAAGGCCCCGAAGGGCCGACTTGCGGGGGGCCGTGGCAACACGGCCCCTTTTCTTTTCGTTACGAATGGTATGTACACCTGTCGCATGACCCTGGACCCCGAAAGCGTCGCCGCATTGATCCGCACCGTAGCGGCGGAGGAGATCGTGCCGCGATTCCAGAACCTCGCGGCGGAAGACGTGCGCGAGAAGCGGCCGGGCAACCTGGTCACCGCCGCGGACCTCGCAGCCGAGGCACGGCTCGCAGACGGGCTCAAGGCCCTCTCCTCCGGCAGCCAGGTTGTCGCCGAGGAGATGGCCGACAAGGATCCCGCCGTCCTCGCACGGCTGGGCGAAGATGCGCCGGTCTGGGTGATCGACCCGGTCGACGGCACGGCGAATTTCGCCGCCGGCCGGCCGATCTTCGCGGTGATCGTCGCCTATGTCGACGGCGCGCGCACACGCGCCGGCTGGATTCTCGACGTGCTGGCCGGCGACATGGCGATTGCGGAGGAGGGCAGCGGTGCCTTCTCGGATGACACGCGGCTGCACGCGGCAGGTGGTGCGCCGCTCGCCGAAATGACCGGCTATGTCGGTTCCCGACTCCGGAGCGATCCGCAAGTGGCGGCGAAGCTCGGCCCGATCCGCGTGTCGCGCTGCTCGGGCCGCGACCATTTCGACCTGGCGCGCGGCGCGCTGCACTATGCGTTGTTCCGCCGCGTCATGCCGTGGGACCATGCGGCCGGCGCGCTGATCCACCGCGAGGCGGGCGGCTACAATGCCGGCCTCGACCGCACGCCCTACAGCCCCGCCGGCGCGCCGGAGCAAGGCCTGTTGCTCGCGCCCGACCGCGACGCATGGGAAACGGTGCGCGCGGCGGTACTGCCGGAGGGTCGGTGACGCTGCGGTCCCGTGCGATCCTTGCTATAAGCGGACGCCACAGCAATCACGGGAGACATGCATGACCAAGGCCGCGTTCATCGGGCTCGGCGTGATGGGCTATCCCATGGCCGGGCACCTGGCCGCTAAGGGCTTCGAGGTGACGGTCTACAACCGAACCGCCGCCAAGGCCGCCCGTTGGACCGCCGAGCACAAGGGCCGGGCCGCGGCCAGCCCGCGCGAGGCGGCCGCCGGGGCCGAGCTGGTGTTCACCTGCGTCGGCAACGACGACGACGTGCGCGCGGTCGTGCTGGGACCGGAGGGCGCGCTCGCCGGCATGGAACGGGGCGCCGTGCTGGTCGACCACACAACGGCGTCCGCCGCGCTCGCCCGCGAGCTCGAGGCCGCCGGCAAGGCGAAGGGCGTCGGCGTCCTCGACGCGCCCGTCTCCGGCGGACAGGCGGGCGCGGAGAACGCCAAGCTCACGGTCATGGTCGGTGGCGAACCGGCGGCATTCGACAGGGCGAAGCCCGCGATGGACGCCTACGGCGTCTCCGTCATGCTGATGGGGCCGTCGGGCTCGGGCCAGCTCACCAAGATGGTCAACCAAATTTGCATCGCCGGGCTCGTCCAGGCGCTCTCCGAAGGCGCAAACTTCGCTCAGCGGGCCGGCCTCGATACGGCGAAGGTGTTCCAGGTCATCTCCAAGGGCGCGGCGCAGTCCTGGCAGATGGAGAACCGCCACGCCACCATGCTCGCCGGCAAGTACGATTTCGGCTTCGCCGTCGACTGGATGCGCAAGGATCTGGGCATCTGCCTTGCCGAGGCCGAGCGCAACGGCGCGCGCCTGCCGGCCACGGCGCTGGTCGACCAGTTTTACAAGCACGTGCAGGAGCGGGGCGGGGGACGGTACGACACCTCCAGCCTGATGCTGCTTCTGGCTCGGCCCTAGCCGGGGGCCGCGCTTGGACAGCGGCACAGAGGCCCCCACGTCCCAGACCGGCGGCCCCATCCGGGCGCAGAACCGCGTCCTGCTGTTCGTCGCCGCCCTCGCCACGAATTTCGTGACGGCGATCGAGGCGACGATCGTCGCCACGGCCATGCCGACCATCGTCGCCGAGCTTGGCAATTTCGAGCTGTTGAGCTGGGTGTTCACCGCTTACCTGCTCACCCAGGTCGTCACCATCCCCGTCTACGGGCGACTCTCCGACCTGTATGGCCGGAAGCCGATCCTGCTGCTCGGGATGGGGCTGTTCCTCGCCGGCTCGATCCTCTGCGGCTTCGCCTGGTCGATGGCGAGCCTCGTGGTGTTCCGGGTGGTGCAGGGGCTGGGGGCGGGGGCACTGATGCCCGTCGCCCGGACGCTGGTCGGAGATCTCTATAACGGGCCCGAGCGCGCCCGCATGCAGGGCTACGTGTCCAGCGTGTTCGTGGTCGCCGCCGTGCTCGGCCCGGTCGTGGGCGGCTTCATCGCGACGCATACCATCTGGCCGCTGGTGTTCTGGGTGAATTTGCCGCTGGGGCTGCTCGCCGGCGGTATCCTGATGTGGGCGCTGCACGAGCGGATCGAGCGGCGCAAGCACCGCATCGACTGGGGCGGGGCCGCCATGCTGGGCGCCGGGGCGGGCACGCTGATGTTCGCCCTGGCCGAGATCTCGAAGCTGGGGCCGTGGGTGACCGCGGGGCTTGTGCTCGTCGCCGCCCTCCTCGTGGTCGCATTCGTTTTTTACGAGCGCGCGGTCACCGACCCGATCTGGCCACCGTCCCTCTGGCGCGACCGGATGGTGACCAGCGGCAACCTCGTCTCGCTCGCCATCGGCTGCGCCATGATGGGGATCGCGGCGTACCTCCCGGTCTACATGCAGGGGGTCATCGGCACGACGGCCGTCGTCTCCGGCATGACCATCATGGCGATGTCGGCCACCAGCCCGATCGGGGCCGTGTTCGCCGGCCGGATCATGCTCCGCACCTCCTACCGCACCTCGGCAATGTGCGGCGGGGCGATGTTCATCCTGGGCACCGCCATGATGACCTTCCTGGCGCCGACAAGCCCGGTCGCCTGGGCGATGGCCTCGGGGTTGTGCATGGGGCTCGGCATCGGGCTCAGCAACAATACCTACATGGTGGCGATCCAGACCGAGAGCGGCTGGAACCAGCGCGGCGTCGCGACCTCGGCCTTCGTCTTCGCGCGCATCCTGGGCCAGTCGATCGGCACCGCCGCGTTCGGCGGCATATTGAACGCCCGGCTCGCGCCCTATCTCGGCGGGGCGAAGGGCGAGGACATGGTGGCGCGCATCATGTCGCCCACGCTGCGCCGCTCGCTCGCGCCCGACGCGCTGGCGCGGCTCGTGCACCAACTTGACGGCGCGCTGCACACGGTGTTCTTCATCCTGGTGGGGTCCGCGGCGGTGGTGATGGCAGCCGGATTGCTGCTGCCGCGCGGACGGGGCCTGATCCGCAAGACCTAAATCTGGAGGAAAATCAGAGCATTCCAGACCTTTCCTCGGCTTTTATCTCATTCCACAGCGCATCCATCTCGTCGAGCGACGACTGGGCCGGCGTTTTTCCAATAGCTGCAAGACGTTCCTCGATCTTGCCGAAGCGCCGCTCGAACTTCTCATTGGTACGACGGAGCGCTGCCTCCGGGTCGATCTTGAGGTGCCGCGCTACGTTGGCCACGACGAACAACACGTCGCCGATCTCGTCCTCCAGTCGGTCGGGCGGGCTGCCGGCTTCGATCTCGGCCTCGACCTCGCCCAGCTCCTCGCGCAGCTTGTCGAGCACCGGCACCAGGTTCGGCCAATCAAACCCGACGCGCGCCGCCCGGTTCTGCAACTTGATCGCGCGCATCAAGGCGGGCAGGGCGAGCGCCACCCCGTCGAGCGTACCGGCCGGGCGGGCGGTCGCGCCGGTAGAGCGCTCGGCCGCCTTGTGGGCCTCCCAGGCGACGGACTGGGCCTCGGACGTCGCCACCTCGGCCGTGCCGAACACGTGCGGGTGGCGTCGCACCATCTTGTCGGAGACGGTCCGCGCCACGTCGGGGAAGGCGAAGGCGCCGCGCTCCTCGGCCATGCGGGCGTGGAACACCACCTGGAACAGCAGATCGCCGAGTTCGTCCTTCAGCGCCGCGAGATCGGCGCGCCCGATCGCGTCGGCGACCTCGTAGGCCTCCTCGATAGTGTAGGGGGCGATAGTCGCGAAATCCTGCTCCAGGTCCCAGGGGCAGCCGCCCTTAGGATCGCGCAACCGCGCCATGATCGCCATGAGCCGTTCAATGCCGCTATCTGCATCAGCCATGATCTCAGACCCGTCAGGTTGCCCGGGAAGAGGGGTGGAGAACCCCGGGGATAAGGCGCGGAACCTCGACGCTCGTCACCATCCCCGGCAATCCGTTTGTCGCATAATGTATATTATGACGTATATTGGGCATGGGAAGGGCGCTCATTCCGCCAGCTCCAACACCAGCCCGTCATAGCCCGGCTCGACCCCCGGCGGACATAGCGCCCGCATCGCCTCGTAGTCGGCGTGGTGGTTCATGTGGGTGAACACGGCGCGGCGCGGCTTCACACGATCGATCCAGGCGAGCGTCTTGTCGAGGTGCGCGTGCGTCGGATGCGCCTCGCCGGCGCGCAGGCAGTCGACGACCCAGATCTCGACGCCGCCGAGCGCCGCGAATGCCGCCTCTCCCAGCTCGACCACGTCGGTCGAATACGCGAACCCGCCGATCCGAAAGCCCAGCGAGGCGCAGATGCCGTGGTCCTGGTCATACGGTATGACCTGGGTTGGCCCTACCGCAAAAGGGCCTTGGATCGTATGGGGGTTCAGGATCGGCCGGTACATCGCACCCTCCGCCGCGAACCCTTCGAACAGATAGCCGAAACGTCGCGTGATGCCGGCGATCGTCGTCGCGTCGGCCCAGGCGTCGATCCGGGTCCGCCCCATGCGGCGATACACGGTGCGCAGATCGTCGATCCCGTGCACGTGATCGGCATGGTCGTGGGTGTAGAGCACGGCGTCGACGCGCTGGACGCCGGCCGCGAGAAGCTGGGCGCGCAGATCCGGCGAGGTGTCGATCAGGATGGATTGGTCCTGCGTTTCGACCAGCACCGACGGCCGGCTGCGCCGGTTCTTCGGGTTCGCGGGGTCGCAAGCCCCCCAATCGCCGCCGATCAGCGGCACGCCGGCCGAGGGGCCGCAGCCGAGCATGGTGACCCTCATGTTGCCGCCCGGGCGCGGGTGAACAGGCGGTGGAAATTTTCCGTGGTGATCCGGCCCAGCTCCTCGGCCGAAACGCCTTTCAGTTCCGCCACGCAGGCGGCGGTATGGGCGACGAAGGCGGGCTCGTTGCGCTTGCCGCGGTTGGGCACCGGCGCAAGGTAAGGCGCATCGGTCTCCACCAGCAGCCGGTCGAGCGGCAGGCCGCGCACGATGTCCCTGAGGCCCTCGGCGTTGCGGAAGGTCACGATACCCGACAGCGAAACGTAGAACCCGATCTCGATGGCCGCCTTGGCGAGCTTCGGCCCCGATGAAAAACAATGCATTACCCCACGAAGCTTACCCGATGCCGCACCTTCGCGCAGCATCTCGGCGACTTCGTCGTCGGCGTCCCGCGCATGGACGATCAGCGGCAGGCCGGTCGCCTGCGCCGCCGCGATATGGGCGCGGAAATTGGCGCGCTGGGCGTCGCGCGGGCTGTGGTCGTAGTAGAAATCGAGCCCGCATTCGCCGATTCCCACGACCTTGGAGTGGTCGGCGAGGCGGACCAGCGTATCGGGGGCGTCGACCCCCTCCCCTTCGGCCTCATGCGGATGCACGCCGACCGAGCACCAGATGAACTCATGCGCCTCGGCGATGGCGCGGACGGCCGCGAACCGGCTGAGATGGGTGCAGATCGTTACCATCTCCGCGACGCCGGCGGCGCGCGCCCGCGCGAGGACCGCGTCGCGGTCCGCGTCGAAGGAATCGAAATCGAGGTGGCAGTGGCTGTCGACCAGCATGGCGCGGGCGAGGTTTATCACATCGGTTTGTGACGCAGTACCATTGATGGCGCCGATGGCCGGGGCCAACTCGCTGCTGTGGTCATATCGTGATCAGTGTCGGAATTTTTTACAGCGAAAATGGCGCGTTTCGGCAAAAAGTGTCGGAAATCCTTACAATTCGCGTCGTAGAAATCAGGCGTAAACCATTAACCTATTGACCATGTTGACCAACTCAAACTGGCACGATTCTTGCATGTCGAAATGTACCGCGGGCAGGAGTTTCGGTGCCTGCGACGTGGAACGTTGCCTTGCTGCGTCCTGGTCAATGGGCGCAGAGCGCTCGAGGGGATATATGATGAGGGCCATCAAATTCGCTACCGCGGCGGCCGGCTTTTCGCTCCTCGCCGTGGCCGGCTCCCCGGCGCTCGCCGATCCGTTGGATTTCGATTTCAACGGGATCACGACGCACCTCGAGGCGACCGGCAGCACAGGCCGCAATACGGTGAAGAACTATTTCGATGACGTGCTGCAGAATACGTACGGTTACGCCAGCACCTATGTCGACGTGTACGCCGGGATGGCGTCGCAGACCTATACCGGCGATGGGCACGTCGTCGGTCCCACGGTCTCGCACAATTCTTATACGGGCGACCTCGCCGCCGGCAGTTACCCCCTCAAGAGCAACTATGTCGTGCCGCTGACGCTTGGGAACACCGACGGGTGCGTGTCGGCCGCGCCGGGCTGCGACGTGAACGCAAGTCTGGATACGTTCCTGAAGAACACTGGCAGCACCGATACGAACGACACAGGTCGGGACGACCAGATCCAGGTGACTTTCCACAACCTGAAGATCACTGATATCGCCTTCGACTTCGAGATCTTCCCCGATGGCACGGCCCAGCAGCCGCCAGATTTCACCCTGATCATCAACGGGATCGTCGTTGACCTCGACCCGACGTCGGTGCAGACGTCTCTTTACGGAATTACGCCGGGCGCCGATGACCCGTACACCGCGGCGACGGACAACACCTATACCCATTCGCCCAACAGCCACACCTCCGGGACTGAGGCGAGCCGGCAGCTTCTCGGCACCACCGGCAACATCTCGTTGTCTGACGACGTGATCGCGAGCGAAGGCTGCACCTCGGGCGACACCGGCTGCACGGTCACCATTCAGTTCGTTGACTGGCCGCAGACCGTCGCCATCGACAATCTGAAGCTCAACTATCCCCCGCCGATGCCCGAGCCGGCGACGTTCGCCATCTTCGGCTTCGGGCTGGCCGGGCTCGGCTGGATGCGCCGCCGCCGGAAACGCGGCTGAACCGGCTGCGGTCCGCCGCAGCCGGCCCCAGCGCAAGGGTTCGCGCTATCGCTTTCCGCATGGGTCGGCGTCGGCGGTAAATCGGGACGTGGCTATATTCGGGTGACACGTGGGCGGCGACAGCGCAAATGAGGCGACACAATTGATAGTCCCCTCCTGTCGGAAATTTTTACAGCCATATCGGCCGAATCCGATCTCAACTGTCGGGAATTTTTACAATTCGATAAAAATCGAGCGCTACGCGCGCGCCAAGCTACTGAAAAAGTGATTGATTCCGATTCTGGCATGATTCTTGCCTGATCGTCTCAAAAGGCATCATTCGGGGTGAGGTCATGGTTCGCAAATCTATCCTGGGCGCAATCACGGTGGGTGCCGTCGCTGGGCTCCTCGCTGCACAAACGAGTGCATCGGCGGGAACAGTCGATTTTTATGATACCTCGGCAACGAATCCGTTGGGCAACACGCACACTTTCTATGACGAAAACAATAAGCCGATCGGTGCCAGCGGCTACTATTATTATACTGGTCCCACGACGGGCTCCTTGACCCAGAATACTTGGACCCCGACCACCCTTTGGCAGCGCAACAATCCCGCCGATGATGTCGGTCTGGGCGTCTGCAATCCGGGCGACGCCGCTGTCGGTTGCGGAAACGCGGCCGGAACCGACGGCGCCGGGGACCTGAACGAACTGAGCAACATGCATGGGCAGGAGCTGATACAGCTCAATCTCTCCAATTCGACCCAGGAATGGATAAGCATTGCCCTTTCATCCTTGGACAACAATGGAAGTAGTCCTCTGGAACGAGGAATCGTGTTTGCATCGAATGATCCAATTACAAACTTTCTGGACAAGTCAGTGGAAGATTTGTTGACCCAGACGGGAATCAACATCGTAAAGGAATTCGAGAGTGCGGGTTCGTCCGCTCTTTACACAATCGACAGTTCGAACAGCGATCTTGCGTTATATCAGCAAGATACCTATCTTTACTTTGTAGCGTTTGATTGGTACGACTACAACAACCACAACACTTTAAGAAATAATAATGATTATCTTATCTCTTCTCTGACGATAGACTATCCGGTTCCAGAACCTGCAACTCTTTCGATCCTCGCCCTCGGCCTTGCGGGGCTCGGCTGGATGCGTCGCCGCCAAAAGGCGCGCGCCGCCTAGCACCATCCCATCGGACTCACAAAGCGGCGGCCATCGGCCGCCGCTTTCGATTCGATCCTCTGCCCTCGCCCGGCCCAGGCCGGCGGGCTATGCTCGGGCCATGAGCCATTTCCTGTTCGCATGGGAACTCGGCGGCCAGACCGGGCACCTCCACCACATCGCGCGCGTGGCCGCCGAGATTACCGCGCGCGGGCACCGGGTAACCGTTGCGACGCGCAACCTGGAAGACGCGGCCCGCGTGCTCGGCAGACTGCGCGTCGCCCTGGTTCAGGCGCCGATGCACCTCCGCCCCTCGACCCTTCCGCCTTCCGCGAGCTATGCCGAGCTCCTGTTCCGCGTCGGCTACCGCGAGGCCGGGACACTGGCGCCCCTTCTGCACGCCTGGCGCACCCTGATCGGGCTGGTCGCGCCGGACGTGCTGGTTGCCGAGCACGCGCCCACCGCGCTTCTTGCGGGCCGCACGCTGGGGATTCCGCGCGCCATGCTGGGTACGGGCTTCATGGTACCGCGGCTCGCTGATCCCATGCCAAGCCTCCAGCCCTGGGCGCTGCTCGACGAGAGGCGGCTGGAGGAAGCCGACCGGACCTGCCTCGCGGTCGCGAACGGCGTCCTCGCGGCGATCGGCGCGCGGCCTCTCGCCGCCGTCGCCGAGCTTTTCGACGCCGACGCGCGGTTTCTCTGCACCTTCCCGGAGATCGATCCGTTCGCCCCGCGCGCCGACGCCTCGACCGGCGGTCCCCTTCCAGCGGCCGCCCTGCCCGCCTCCGACGTTCCACCGCTCGGCGACGACGCGATCTTCGCTTACTATTCCGCAGCCTTTCCGCTTTTCCAAACGCTTCTCGAGACGCTGGCGGCGATCGGGCGGCCGGCCCTGGTGGTGGCGACGGACGCCGCGCCGGAGCTCGTCGCGCGCACGGCCGGCCAACGCGTGCAGGTGATCGCGCGACAGGTTCCGCTCGCCGCCGTGGCGGGCAACGCGGCGCTCGCGATCAACTACGGGAGCCCCGGCAGCGCGTCCGAGCTGCTGCTGGCGGGCCGGCGGCTGGTCTCATTGCCGCTCCATGTCGAGCAGTACCTCCTGACCCACCGGCTGGCGGGTCAAGGGCTCGCGCGCGCGCTCGGGTTCAGCGCCACGCTGGAGAAGCTGGCGGCCGTGCTGCGCGCCGCGCTCGACGATTCCGCGCTGGCCGAGAACGCGCGCGCCTTCGCCGCCCGCCACGCCGGTTACGATCCGGCCACGACGCTCCAAACGGTCACAGACAGGATCGAGGCGCTCGCAAGCGGGCAGCGCGCCACCAAGCCTCAGTCGGCAGCGCCCGCCTCCTCCGCCTCGACATAGCGCGGGAAGATCGCCGCGGGCTTGGGCAGCGCCGCCCCCGGCGCGAGCGCGTGATCGGGGCCGAGCCTGGCGAAGTCGCGCGCGTCCGGCGCGACGCCGAGCTGGTCGAGGAGCTGCGCCATCGCATCCGGCATGTAGGGCTGCAGCACGATGGCGAGGTGGCGCAGCGTCTCGGCGACGACGTAGAGCACGGCGCCCATGCGCGCCGGATCGGTCTTGCGGAGCGCCCAGGGCGCCTGGCGGTCGACATAGGCGTTGGCGGCGCGGACGACGACCCACACCGTCTCCAGCCCTTCGTGGAACGCCTGCACGTCGAGCTTGGCCCGCAGCTCGTCGGCAAGCCTGTGCGCACGGTCCAGGAGGGCCGCGTCGTCATCGGTCCCGATGCCGGGGTCGGGCAGCGTGCCGCCACAATTGCGCGCGATCATGGTCAGCACGCGCTGGGCGAGGTTGCCGAGGTCGTTCGCCAAATCGCCGTTCAGCCGGTTCACCATCGCGCGGTGCGAAAAATCGCCGTCGTTGCCGAACGGCACCTCGCGCAGCAGGAAGTAGCGCACCGGGTCGAGCCCGTAGCGCTCGACGATGGAGTGCGGTTCGATCACGTTGCCGAGCGACTTGGAGATTTTCTGCCCCTCGTTGGTCCACCAGCCATGCGCGAAGACGCGCCGCGGCGGGGCAAGGTCCGCACCCATCAGGAAGGCCGGCCAATAGACCGCATGGAAGCGCAATATGTCCTTGCCGACCAGGTGGAGGTCGGCCGGCCAATAGGTGCGGAAGGCCTCGCGTGCCTCGTCCGGATATCCGACGGCGGTGATGTAGTTGGTCAGCGCGTCGAGCCAGACATACATGATGTGGTCGGGATCGCCCGGCACCGGTACGCCCCACTTGAAGCTGGTGCGCGAGATCGACAGGTCCTTGAGCCCGCCCTTGACGAAGCTCACCACCTCGTTGCGCCGCGTCGGTGGCAGGATGAAGTCGGGGTTTGCATCGTAGAAGGCGAGCAGCCGGTCGCCCCATTTCGACAGATCGAAGAAGTAGCTCGGCTCCTCGACCCACTCGCATTCGGCGCCGGACGGCGCGATCTTCTTGCCGCCCGGCCCGTCCTTCAGCTCGCTCTCGTCGTAATAGGCCTCGTCACGCACGGCGTACCAGCCGGCATACTTGCCGAGATAGATGTGGCCGTTCGCGGCGAGCTTGCGCCAGATTCCCTGCGACGCCGCGGTGTGGCGATCCTCGGTGGTGCGGATGAACTGGTCGTTGGAGTAATTCATCGCCACCGCCAGGTCGCGGAAGTTCTGCGACACCCGGTCGGTAAACGCCTGCGGGTCGAGCCCGGCGTCGCGCGCCGACTTCTCCACCTTCTGGCCGTGTTCGTCGGTGCCGGTGAGGAAGAACACGTCGTACCCGTCGAGCCGCTTGTAGCGGGCCATCACGTCGCAGGCGAGCGTGGTGTAGGCATGCCCGATATGGGGCACGTCGTTGACGTAATAGATCGGCGACGTGACGTAGTAGCTTCGGTCGGGCATGTCGGTTCCTGGAAGCGACCTGCGTCAGCGCCCGGCCGCCCGCTCGAGCGCGAAAAAGGCGCTGAGGACGGCCTGCTTGCGGTCGAGATTGATGCCGTCCGCCTGTGCGACGAGGCGGCTGACCTTGTCCCACACCTCGATCCAGCGATCAAGGGGCGCCAGCGCCGCGAGCCGGCCGGCCAGCGCGTCGTCCGTCCGTCCGCGTGCGGCCCCGCCGATCGCCCGCTCCAGCCGCCAGGTCAGGAGGCCGCAGGCCGTGCGCCAGCGCGACTCGGTGCCGGGCCGGCCGAACTGGTCGGCGAAGCGGTGGAGCGCCACGCCATCCACGTTCGGCAGCCCCGCGAGAAGACCGTCGACCGTGCGGCCGAGCTCGAGCCCGCCGGCCTCGGCCAAAGCCAGGGCGCGGCCGATCGAGCCGTCCGCCAGGGCGGCGAGCGCGGCGCGGTCCTCCTCCGCCAACTCGGGCAGATGGCGGGCGATCAGCGCCGCCACCGCGTCCGCGGCCAGCGGGCGCAAAGCGAGGCGGCAACAGCGCGAGCGGATCGTCGGCATCAGCCGACCGGGCGCGTGGCTCACCAGCAATATCAGGGCCTTGGCGGGCGGTTCTTCGAGCGATTTCAGAAGTGCGTTGGCGGCGCTCGGCGTCATCTGGTCGGCAGAATCGACGATCACCACGCGCCAGCCACCCTCCGCAGGGGTGAGGCGCAGGAACTCGCCCGCCTTGCGCACCTCGTCGACTCCGATGGTCTCGCGCCGCCGCTTGCGGTCGGCGGGGTCCTTCTTCAGCTCTTCTTCGGGGAAGCCGGGCTCGACCGTTGCGAGGTCGGCGTGGCCGCCCGAGGCGACGCGGCGGAAGACGGGGTGATCGGGATCGAGCGCGAGCGTGTCGGGCGGGCCGAACAGACCGCCCTCCCCGCCGCCTGCCAGCATGAAGCGCGCGAAGCGATAGGCGAGCGTCGCCTTGCCGACGCCGCGCGAGCCGGCCAGGAGCCAGGCGTGCGGCAGCCGGCCGGCGTTCCACGCGGCGAGCAGCACCCGCTCGGCGTCCGCCTGCCCCACCAGCTCCGCCGTCTCGCGCGGCGGGATGGGCTCGCGGTCCCTGTCTTCGTCGCCAGCCATGATGGCCCGATTATAGCCCGGGCGGGGCGAGGCGGGTGCGCAGTTCCGCGAGGATGGCGTCGTGCACCGCCTCGACCGTGGCCGTGGCATCGATCACCGCGACGCGGTCAGGCTCGCGCCGCGCGATATCGAGAAACGCGTCGCGCAGCGCGCGATGGAACGGAAGCCCCATCCGCTCGTAGCGGGTGGCGGCGCCGGGCCGGCCGGTGGCGCGGACGAGCCCGGTCTCGGCGGGCAGGTCGAGGACGAGCGTGAGGTCTGGCCGGAAATCGCCCAGCGCCGCCCGCGAGATCGCTTCGATCCGATCGCGCCCGACGCCCTGGCCGTAGCCCTGGTAGGCCATGGTGGAATCGGCGAAGCGGTCGGACACCACCCACTCGCCGCGCGCGAGCGCGGGCCGAATTGTGCGAGCGACATGCTCAGCGCGGGCCGCGACGTGCAGCAACGCCTCGGTGAGCGGGTCCCAGCGGCCCGTGTCGCCTTCGACCAGCAAAGCGCGGATCGCCTCGGCGCTGGGCGCGCCGCCCGGCTCGCGCGTCGCGATGGCCGGAATCCCGACCCCGGTCAGCGCCGCGACCAGAAGCTTCGCCTGAGTGGACTTGCCCGCTCCCTCGCCGCCCTCGAGCGTGATGAACCGCCCGGCCGTCAAGCGCCTGCCCGCCGCATCACCCCGGCGAGCCCCAGATGACCTGGTGGACGGCGGCCGACAACCGACCGAACACGCCCAGCCGCTCGACCGAGTCGCCCGCGACCAGGGGACGGGTCACTCCGTCCCATCCCGGCGCGCTGACGGTCAGCGTCCCGAGCTGGGCGCCCTTGGCGACCGGCGCCGGCACGGGCGCGGTGTAGTGCACCGCTACCTTCATCGCTGGGCGAAGCTTTTTCTGCATGGTCACCACCAACGGATCTGTCACCAGCAGGGGAATGTTTGGCTTCTTGCCGAGCCAGACCTGCGCCGTGTCGACCGTCTGGCCCGCCTTGAACAGGGCATAGGTGCCGAACTCGCGATAGCCCCAGTCCAGCAGCCGCTCGCCTTCCTGCGACCGAGCGTTGACGCTGCCCAGCCCGCCGAGCACTTCAAGCAACCGCCGCCCGTCGCGCACCGCCGTCGCGGCCAGCAGATAGCCCGCCTCGTCGGTGTGGCCGGTCTTCAGCCCGTCGACGCCAAGGTCCTTGTAAAGCAGCGGGTTGCGGTTGCCTTGCTTGATGTTGTTATACGTGAAGTTGATCTCCTTAAAGTAGTGATAATACTGAGGAAAGTCGCGGATGATGTGCTCCGACAGGGTGGCGATGTCGCGCGCCGTGGTGATGTGGCCCGGCACCGGCAGCCCGTCCGGGTTCTTGAAGGTCGAGTGCGTCAGCCCGAGCTTCTTCGCCGTCCTGTTCATCTCGTCGGCGAAGGCGTCGATGCTGCCATCGAGCCCCTCGGCCATCACGATGCAGGCGTCGTTGCCCGACTGCACCACGATGCCCTGGATCAGCTCCTCGACCTTCACCCGTGTGTTGACCTTGACGAACATCTTCGAGCCGCCGGTCTTCCATGCCTTGACGCTGACCGGCAGCGTGTCGGACAGCTTGAGGCTGCCGTTCTTCAGCCGCTCGAACACGATGTAGATGGTCATCAGCTTGGTGAGCGACGCCGGGTGCATCGGCGTGTCGGCGTTCTTGTCGTAGAGGATCGCGTCGGTCGTCATGTCGATCAGGATCGCCTGCTTGGCTGCGGTCTCGAACCCGGCATCGGCCGCGCGGGCGCGGGACGGCGCGAGCGCGAGGCCGAGCGCGGCAGCGGCGACGCAAAGCGCGAAACGCGGACGTGCGATGGAAATCATACCCTTCCTTCCGTCGGTCTTGGGTTCCGGTGCCCCCGCACCCATGGCCTAGTCGACGACGAGCCTCGCCTCGCGATAGCCGAGCCCGACCACCCGGTCGAGCGCCTTGTCGGCGTCCTCGACCGAGCCAAGCGGCCCGACGCGCACCCGCCACAGCTTGCGCGCGCCGACCTGGACCGGCGTGATGGCGGCATGGCCGACGGCGGCGAGCTTGGCGCGCAGCCGGTCGGCGTTGGCGTAGCTGCCGAACGCGCCCGCCTGGACATAGATGGCGGTGGCGTTGACCGGCACGACCGGGACGGGCGGATCGGACACCTGGACCACGGCCGGCCGAGTGAGCGGCGCAGCCGCCGGCAGGGCCGCGACCTCGACCGTTTGCGGTGCGGGCTTGGTTGGCGCCGCGGCCGGCACGGGCTCGACCGGCCCCGCGCGCTCGTTCATCAAGCTGGCCAGCATCACCGGCATCGGCCCCTTGCGCCCGGCGGCCTGGGCGAGCTTCCAGCTCTCCTCCGGCAGCGTGCGGACGCGGACGCGCGCCGTTCCGTTATTGGCGAAGCCGAGAAGCTGGGCCGCGCGGCGCGACAGGTCGATGATCCGTCCGCGAAGGTAGGGGCCGCGGTCGTTGACGATCACCGCGATGGACCGGCCGTTCTCCAGGTTCGTCACCTGCACCTTGCACGGCATCTGCAGGGTCGGGTGCGCGGCGGTCAGCGCGTTCATGTCGTAGAGATCGCCGTCTGCGGTCCGCCTGCCGTGGAAGCCGGGCCCGTACCACGAGGCGATGCCGGTCTCGTCATAGAAGAAATCCTCGTGCGGCCGGTACAGCACCCCGTCGACCATGTACGGATCGCCGATCTTGTAGCTGCCGTGGGTGGCCGACCCCGATGTCCCGGCCGCGCCTTCGAGCCGCTTGGTCATGTTGACCGCGAGCTGGGTCTCGGCGCACCCCGCGGCCAGCATCGCCGCCGAAGCGACCGCCAGCACGCGAAGCGCGGTCTTCCCCCTCACCGCCGGCCCCCTACCCGCTGCCGATCCGGTCGGACAGCACGCCGACCGTGATCGCGTAGAGGTGCGCGCAGTTGTAGGCAAGCAGCGAGCGGTAGTTGGGATAGACCGCGAACCCCGCCCCGCTGTCGAGCTGCACGATCGAGGTCGGCAGCGGCCGGGCAGGTAGCGCGCTCCCGTCCGGCTGGCGTACGCCCAGCCGGTCCCACGTCGGCAGCGGCTTCTCCACCGTCATCTGGCGCATCGCGCTGCACCCCTTGGCGTCGCTGTCGCGCAGCGCCGCGATCCGGTCGTCCAGCCTGTCGGGCACCTTGACCGGCCGGCCCCAGGTCTGGTCGTCGTGCCAGCCGCCGTTCTCGACCAGGTAGTTGGCGATCGAGGCGAACACGTCGGGCAGCGAATGCCAAATGTCGCGCTTGCCGTCGCCGTCGAAATCGACGGCGAAGTTGAGGTAGCTGTCGGGCATGAACTGGATCTGGCCCATCGCCCCCGCCCACGAGCCGGTCATCGAATCGAGGTCGACCAGCCCGCGGTCGACCATCTTCAGCGCTGCCATGAGCTGGGCGCGGAAATACGCGGCGCGGCGGCCATCATAGGCGAGGGTCGCGACCGCCGGGATCACCGGGATCGTGGTCGTGACCTTGCCGAAATTCGTCTCGATGCCCCAGATCGCCAGAATGAATCGCGGCTGCACGCCGTATTTCCGCGCGACGCGCTCGAGCAGCGCGCGGTGCGTCTTCATCATCTCCCGGCCGCGCGCGACGTGGTCGTCGGTGACCACGCGGCTCATGTAGGTGTCGAGCGTCAGGGTGAACTCGGCCTGGTGCCGGTCGCGCTGGACCACGCGGTGGATCGGCTCGATGCCGGTGAGCGCCGCGTCGAGCGTCTTGGCCGAAATACCCTCGGCCAGCGCGTCCTTGCGCACCCCGTCGAGCCAGGCGGCGAAGGCGGGGTCGGCGTCGGCCCGGGCCGGCATGACGGCCGCGCAGACCAGCGCCACCGCACAGGCGGCAGCAAGAACCGCGCTCGAAAGCCTCGATCTCATACCCGTTCCCGCACTTCGACTCGCTTACCTGCCACAGAGCGCGAGTCGAACTCAATCCGCCCGGCCCGCCGCCGGCGTCGGCGGCGGCGCCGGAAACAGCGCGTCGGTATAGCCCATCAGCCGGTAGACGACGAGCCCGACCCACTCGTGCAGCGCGAGGTCGAGCCGCGCGAGCCCGCCGGCCAGCGCAAATCCTGGCGCGAAATCGTAGCTTCCATCGGTCAGGTAGTCGACCGGATAGGGGACGACCTTCCAGCCGACGCGCGAAAAGCAGCCATAGGCGCGGGCCATGTGGTCGGCGGACGTGATCAGCAGCCAGGTCTCGCCCGGCGCGGGGTGCATCAGCGCCTTGGTGTCGACCGCGTTCTCCCACGTGTTGCGCGAGTGGTCCTCGAAGGCGATGCGCGCCGTGTCGAGTCCCTGCGACGCGAAAAAGGCCCGGGCGACCGGGGCCTCGGTCAAATCGGGACGGCCGAGCAGCGCCGAGCCGCCCGTAAAGGCGAGCTTCGCACCGGGGTAGCGCCTTGCAAGCGCGACGAACGCTGTCATGCGCCCGGCCGAGCCCTTGAGGATCGGAATGTGGCGCGCGGCCGACAGGCGCTGGTTGACCTCACCGCCCAGCACGACGATGCCGTCGATTTTCGCCGGAAGCGTGGCCGGCGGGAACCGGTTCTCCAGCGGCACCAGCATGAACTTGCCGATCGGGAACACCGCGATCAGGAGAAAGCCCGCGACGGACAGCGTCACGACGATCCGCCCGGCCCGGCGTGCGCGTGCCCACAGGAGCGCGGCCCCCACGATGAGCGCGATCAGCAGCAGATTGCCCGGCCCGACGAAAACCGCGAGCAGCTTGGACAGGTCGAAGAACATCGCGCGCGTCATAGCCCCCGGCCCGCCGTCATGCAATCCGGCGGCGCAGTGCGATCCAGCGCGGCAAAGCGGCTAGGGACGGGCGACGTGCCAGACGTCGCCGTACTTGTCGCCGGTGGCGTCGCCCGGCTTCTTGTCCTTCTCCCAGCGATAGAGCGGGTGGCCGTCATAGGCCCACTGGATCGTGCCGTCCTTGCGCGGCGCCAGCGTGAACTTGCCGTCGGACCGCGCCTGGGCGCCGGCAAGGAAGGGCGGCCACGACCGGGCGCAGCGGCCGTAGCAGATCGGCACGCCGTGCATGTCGTCCTGATGCGTGTAGAGCGTCATGCCCTCTGCATCGGCGAGGACGGGACCGATCTTCGTCGCTTGCACCATCGTCGGGCCCATACGGGTGCCCGGTTCCGGCGCCGCGGCGCATCCGGCCATGATCAAAAGGGCAACGGCGCATACGGCGCCGCGCCGGAGATTGCGAAATCCCATGACAGGCTCCTCAGCCACGGACGTGAACGACGAGCAGCATCTTCGGATGGATCGCGCAACGCGCCTCGAACGTGCCGGCGTGATCGAACCGGATTGAAATCGTCCTTCCCGGCGGCTGCTCGCCGGAGTCGTAGTTCATCTCGGTCGAACTCGATATAGACGTGGTGCAGGAACGGGTCCTCGTTGGTGATCTTCACGACGTCACCGACCTTCACGTCGATCTGCCCTGGCATGAAGGTCTTGTTCTTCTGGGTGATCACCAGTCCCGTCGCCGCGAACGATGCGGTCGCAAGACCGGCCAGCACCGTCGCGAGGCTCAGAAGGCGCTTCATCTCTCCTCGCTCTTCCCAACCAAACTCGCGCGTTATCGTTAAACGTTCCTTAAGCGCTCTACGGCAATAACCACGCGCTCCCCGATGTATCTACACGGGCCGCCCGCAACCATTCCGGACGTGTCCGAAAATCCGACGGGGCTTGATGACGCTCGATCGCCTGGTGCCGAAGTCGCTGCGCTCGATCCGGGGAAAGCTCTACTTGGCTTTCCTGGCGTTCGTCGTGCTGATCGGCGCGTTCGGCGCCTACGCCGTCTCCAGCATTCGCGACACCAGCGCGCTGGTCACGCGCACCTACGACAAGCCGCTGATGGCGATCAACTTCGCCCGCTTGGCCTTGTACGAGTTCTCCGAGATGGACCGCGAGCTCCTGCGCATGGCGGCGGCGTCCGAGCCGGCCGAGCGCGCGCACCACCTCGCCCGCATCGTGGCGCTGCGCAAGACGTTTGACGAGGATCTCGGCATCGCCGCACAGCGTTCGCTGTCGGCTCGCTCGGTAACGGCAATCCGCGACATACGGCGCCTGACGGACGAATGGCACGCCCTGCGTGCGAAAAGTCTCCGGGGCGGAATCGATGGCGCCGAACGGCGCGCGCTCGATGCGCTCGGCAGCAAGATCGCCAAGCGGTTCGACCTTTTGTTCGACTTCACCGCGGGCGACGGATTCCTGATTCGCCAGGACGCGCTGCGCGCGATCGAAAGCTCGCGCATTGCCAACGTCGGCGCGATCGGCGCGATCCTCGTCTTGTCGCTGGCGCTCGCATGGCTGTTGAGCCGCTCGATCCTGCGCCCCCTCGGCGTGGCGGTCGGCGTCGCCGGCCGAATCTCGGAGGGCGAGCTGGATGCGCCGATCCCCGCCCCCGGCGACGACGAGACCGGCACGCTGCTGCGCTCTCTCGCCGTCATGCAGGACAACCTCCGCGCCATGATGGCGCGCGAGGTGGCGCTGCGCAAATCCGCCCAGGCCCAGCTCGCCGACGCCCTCGAAAGTTCGTCGGAAGGAGTGATCCTGGTCGACCATGAGGACCGCATCGTCCTCGCCAACGACCAGGCGCGCAAGTTCTACCCCGGCGACACCGACCGGCTGGTGGCGAGCGCGCGGCTCGACGAGGTGCTGTGCGAGGCGGTGGAGCGCGGCCTCCTCTCCTATCCCGACGAGGGGCCGCCCGCGGCGCTGACCGTAGGCAGCCCCGGCCGGCTGGGCTCGGGCGAATCGCGACTTCGCCGACGGCCGCTGGATCCGGGTGTCGCGGTCGGCCGCGCGCTCGGGCGGCACGGTGGTGATCTGGTCCGACATCACGCCGCTGAAGGAGCGCGAGGAGAAGCTACGCGACGCCAAGGACCAGGCCGAGCAGGCGAACCGTGCCAAGACGCACTTCCTCGCCAATATGGGCCACGAGCTGCGTACGCCCCTGAACGCCATCATCGGATTTTCCGAGCTGATCTCGGACGAGGCGATGGGTCCGGTCGGCGTGCCGCAGTACCGCATCTACGCGGGCGACATCGCAGGGAGCGGGCGGCACCTTCTCGCCATCATCAACGACATCCTCGACATGGCCCATTCCGAGGCGGGTACTCTGGCGCTCGAGACCGAGCGGCTCGATTTCGCCGCGCTCCTCGACGATTGCCATGCGGAGATCGCGCGCGGCTGCGCCGAGGCGGGGCACACGCTGGCGTTCGACACCGCGCCCGATCTGCCCGCCATCGAAGCCGACCCCGGCCGGCTGCGCCAGGTGATCCTCAACCTCACCTCGAACGCCATCAAGTTCACGCCGCAGGGCGGACGCATCGAGCTTGCGGCACGGTCGGGCGAGAACGGCGACGTCGCGTTTGTCGTCGCCGACACCGGCATCGGGATGAGCCGCGAGGAGATCGACGTCGCGCTCGAGCCGTTCCGCCAGGTGGACAGCGCCCTGTCGCGCCGGTACGAGGGCACCGGCCTCGGCCTGCCTTTGACCAAGAAGCTGGTCGAGCAGCACGGCGGCACACTCGAAATCGAGAGCCGAAAGGGCGAGGGCACCCGCGCTACCGTCCGGCTGCCCGCCGCCCGCGCCGCCGCCGAAGCCCACCGTGGCGCGGCGTAGGACAACGGCCCCCTCGCCCCTCCGGACGAAACCCCCTATATCGTAGGCAGCTTGCCGGCCGGCCCGGTGACGGAAAGGTGTGCGTGCGATGGCTGAGGCGAGGCGCTCGCGTTCGGGGCGCAAGCGGGATGGGGGCTTCGAGTGGGGCGCAGTGCGCGCGCTGCTTCCCTACATGTGGCCCAAGGGCAATGCCGACATCAAGACCCGGGTGATCGCCGGGCTGGTGCTGCTGGGGCTCGCCAAGGGCGCCAACGTGTACGTGCCGATCCTCTACAAGCTCGCGGTCGACGCGCTGTCGCCCAAGGACCATGCCACGGTGGTCGTGCTGCCGGTCGCGCTGATCTTCGGCTACGGGCTCGTGCGCGTGGCGTCGATCGCGTTCGGCGAGCTGCGCGACGCGGTGTTCGCCAAGGTCGAGCAGAACGCGATCCGCGTGGTCGCGCTCAGGACCTTCCGTCATCTGCACTTGCTCGCGCTCCGCTTCCATCTCGAGCGCCAGACCGGCGGGCTCTCGCGCGCCATCGAGCGCGGCACCAAGGGCATCGACTTCCTGCTGCGCTTCCTGGCCTTCAACATCCTGCCGACGCTGCTCGAGATCGCGATGGTGTGCGGCGTACTGTGGGCGTTCTTCAATTTCTGGTTCGCGCTGGTCACGTTCGTCTCGGTCATGGGCTATATCGTGTTCACCGGCGTGGTGACCGAGTGGCGCATCAAGTACCGCCGCCGGATGAACGAGACCGACCAGGAGGCCAACACCCGCGCCATCGATTCGCTGATCAATTACGAGACGGTCAAGTATTTCGGCAACGAAGAGCACGAGGCCGGCCGCTTCGACCACGCCCTGGCCCGCTACGAGGCGGCGGCGGTCAAGTCCAAAACGTCGCTGTCGATGATGAACGTGGGCCAGGCTTTCATCATCGGCGCCGGGTTGACCGCCGTGATGCTCATGGCCGGCGAGGGGGTCGTGGACGGCCGGATGACGGTGGGCGACTTCGTGCTCGCCAACACCTACCTGATCCAGCTTTTCATCCCGCTCAACTTCCTGGGCTTCGTCTACAGCCAGATCAAGCAGTCGCTGATCGATATGGAGGCGATGTTCCATTTGCTCGACGTCCACACCGAGGTGAAGGACAAGCCGGACGCGAAGCCGCTCGCGGTGAGCGAGGGCGTGCTGACGTTCGACCACGTCGATTTCGGCTACGAGCCGCGCCGCTCGATCCTGCACGATGTGAGCTTCACCGTACCGGCGGGAAGGACGGTCGCGATCGTCGGCGCGTCGGGCGCCGGCAAGTCGACCATCTCGCGTCTCCTGTTCCGCTTCTACGACGTGGATTCGGGCGCGATCCGCATCGACGGCCAGGATTTGCGCGACGTGACCCAGGCGTCCTTGCGCGCCGCCATCGGCATCGTCCCGCAGGACACCGTGCTGTTCAACGACACGGTGTTCTACAACATCGCCTACGGGCGGCCGGGCGCGACCGCCGCCGAGGTCGAGGAGGCGGCGAAGCTCGCTCACATCCACGACTTCATCGTTTCGACGCCGGACGGCTACAAGACCGAGGTCGGCGAGCGCGGGCTCAAGCTCTCCGGCGGCGAGAAGCAGCGCGTCGCGATCGCCCGCACCATCCTCAAGCGTCCCGCCATCCTGCTGTTCGACGAGGCGACCTCGGCGCTCGACACCCGGACCGAGCGCGAGATCCAGAAGGCGCTGCGCGAGGTGTCCACCGACCGCACCACGCTGGTCATTGCGCACCGGTTGTCGACCATCATCGATGCCGACGAGATTCTGGTGATGGACGCCGGGCGCATCGTCGAGCGCGGCCGCCACGCCACGCTGCTCGCTGCCGACGGACTCTATGCCGCGATGTGGCGCCGCCAGCAGGAGGCAGAGGCCCGCGCCGGCGAAATCGAGGGGCCGGCCGCCGCCACGCCCGAGACCGTCCCGGCCGGCGAATAACCCGCCGCTACGCCCCGGTCCGCGTCAGGTAGTGCGCCGGGTCGACCGCACCGCCCTTGCGGCGGATCTCGAAATGAAGCTGCGGTCGCGACACGCCGCCGGTGTGGCCGACCGTGGCGACGACCTGGCCGCGGCGCACGGTCTCGCCCGGCCGGACCCCGATGCTGGAATTGTGGGCATAGGCGGTCATCCATCCGCCGGCATGGCGCAGGATCAACAGGTTGCCGAAGCCCGGCAGCTCGTTCCCGGCATAGACCACGACGCCATTGTCGGCGGCGCGCACGGGCGTCCCCTCCTTGGCGGCGATGTTGATACCGTCGTTGCGAAGCCCGTCCGGCTGCTTGCCGAACGGCGCGAGGATGTGGCCGCGCACCGGCCATTCGAACCCGCTCCCGGCGCGCGGCGGCGGCGCGATGTTCATCGGTGCGGCCGCCGGTGGGGTGAGCGCCACCGGCCGCGGCAGAGGCGGCGGGGGTGCTGCGCCCGATGTGGCGTCGGGCGCTGCCGGCGGCATCGGCGCCGAGGGGAGCGAGGCGACCGCCGTGCCGTTCGGTGCCGGTGCAGGACGCGGCACCAGCAGGCTCTCGCCGGCATTGATCCGGTAGGGCGGCGCCATGTGGTTCATCCGCACCAGCGCACCCATGTCGACGCCGAAGCGCCGGGCGATGCCGTACACCGTCTCGCCCTCGCGCACGCGATAGAGCCGTGCGTGCGGCGGCGCCAGAAGCGCGAGCCCGGGCGGCGTGGGACGCGTCGGCGGCGGCGCCGCCTTGGGTGCGAGCGGCGCACTCTGCGGCCGGCGCGGCGGCAAGGGTGGCGGCCCGCGGCGCGCCTGGTACGTCGGCGGGCCGTAGACGAACGACGGCGGCTCGTCGCTGGTGCACGCCGCAAGGCCGCCCAGGGCGGCGACGAGCGCCATGGCGCGAGCGCCGCGCATCAGTCCTCGTCCCGCGCGGTTTCGGGGACGAGCGGCACGAAGCGGACCGCCCACAGCATCTCGGTCGAGACGCCCGCGTCGCTCCGGCGCAGCCGCACGAGGTGCTGGTCGCCGCGCCTTTTGCCGACCGGCGCGACCAGCACGCCGCCGACCGCGAGCTGGTCGATCAGCGCCTCGGGCACCTCGGGCGCCGCGGCGGTCACGATGATGCGATCGAACGGCGCCTGCTCGGGCCAGCCCTTCGAGCCGTCGCCGCACTTGGTGGTGACGTTGCGGAGCCTGAGCTCGGCGAAATGCTTTTCCGCCTCGCGCAACAGCGCACGATGGCGCTCGATGGTGTAGAGCCGCCGGCAGAGCTTCGACAGGATCGCCGCCTGGTAGCCCGAGCCGGTGCCGATCTCCAGCACCTTCGAGCGGTCGGTCACCTCCAGCGCCTGGGTCATGTAGGCGACGACCGAGGGCTGGCTGATGGTCTGGCCCATGCCGATCGGCAGCGCCGTGTTCTCGTACGCCTGGTCGTGGAAGGCGGGCGGCACGAACGCCTCGCGCGGCACGCGCTCGACCGCCGCGAGAACCGCAGTGTCGTTGATGCCGTGGCTGCGCAGCTCCATGATCAACCGGATACGCTGCGATTCGAGCGTCATTTTGGCGCGATGCGGTCCGCCCCGCCCATATAGGGGCGGAGCGCGTCGGGCACGACGACCGAGCCGTCCGCGCGCTGATAGTTCTCCAGCACCGCGATCAACGTGCGCCCGACCGCTAGGCCGGAGCCGTTCAGCGTGTGGACGAAGCGCGTACCCTTCTCGCCCTTGGGCCGGAAGCGCGCGTTCATCCGCCGCGCCTGGAAGTCGCCGCAGTTCGAGCAGGATGAAATCTCGCGATAGCGCCCCTGGCCGGGCAGCCACACCTCGATGTCGTAGGTCTTCCTGGCCGAGAATCCCATGTCGCCGGTGCACAGCGTCATTACGCGATAGGGCAGTTCGAGGCGCTTCAGCACCTCCTCCGCCGCATTGGTCATGCGCTCGTGCTCGTTTTCCGATTTGTCCGGATGGACGATGGAGACCAGCTCGACCTTGTAGAACTGGTGCTGACGGATCATGCCACGCGTGTCCTTGCCGGCCGCGCCCGCCTCAGACCGGAAGCAGGGCGTGTGCGCCGTGAAGCGCAGCGGCAGCGCGTCCTCGTCGAGGATTTCACCCGCCACCAGGTTGGTCAGCGGCACCTCGGCCGTGGGGATGAGCCAGCGCGATGCCGGATTTGCACCGACAATATCAATTGCTGCGACGACCGAGTCCCGAACGGACGCGTCGGACGGCAATTTCTCAGGCATTAGTTCAAGGATGAACCGGCTTCGCGTCTCTTCATCCAAAGGAAATGTACGAAATAAATCGTCCTTGAATTTGGGAAGCTGACCCGTGCCGAAGGCCGTCTCATCCCGCACCAGCAGCGGCGGGCTGATTTCGGTGTAGCCGAACTCAGTCGTCTGCAGATCGAGCATGAAGGACGCGAGGGCGCGTTCGAGCCGGGCGAGCTGCGCGGACAGCACCACGAACCGCGCGCCGGAGAGCTTCGCCGCACGCTCGAAATCCATCATGCCGAGCGCCTCGCCGATCGCGTCGTGCTCCTTCGCCTCGAAATTGAAGCCGGGGATGCGCCCGACGCTTGCGCTCCTCGACGTTCGCGGTCTCGTCGGCGCCGTCGGGCACGTCGTCGGCCGGCAGGTTGGGAATCCCGGCGAGCAGATCGTCAAGCTCGCGGCCGCGGCTCCGCTCCTCCTCCTCCGCCTTCGGCATGTCGTCCTTGATGCGCGCGACCTCGTCGATCAGCGCCTGCGCGTCGCCGCCTTTCGCCTTGGCCTGTCCAATTTCCTTGGACGCCGCGTTGCGCCGCGCCTGCATCTCCTGCAGGTGCGTCTGCACCGCGCGGCGCCGCGTGTCGAGCTCGAGAATGCGCGCCGACATCGCGTCGAGTCCGCGGCGCTTAAGGCCGCGGTCGAACGCGTCCGGGTTCTCTCGGATCCAGCGGATGTCGTGCATGCCTGCCCTACCTTCCGCGCCTTATACGGGCCGCGCCCCGGTCGCGTCCAGAATCGAAGGTCGGGCCGCCCTACTCCACGCCCGCGTCGCGGTTGAGTTCCGCCTCGCGCTCGGCGCGCTTCTTCTCGACTAGCTTGGCGCAGAGGATCGACACCTCGTAAAGGATCAAAAGCGGGACCGCGAGGGCGCACTGGCTGATCACGTCGGGGGGCGTCAGGATCGCCGCGACGATGAACACCCCGACGATGGCGTAGCGCCGCTTGGCCGCGAGCCCGGCCGCGGTGACGATGCCCACGCGGGCGAGCAGCGTGAGCAGGACGGGCATCTCGAACGCGACGCCGAAGGCGAAGATCAGCCGCATCGACAGCGCGAGGTACTGGTCGACCTTCGGCATCACCTCGATCGGGAGCGTGCCGGGCCCGCCCTGCGACTGGAACTGCAGCAGGAAGTGCCAGGCGAGCGGGAAGACGACGTAGTAGGCCATCGCGCCGCCCATCAGGAACAGGATCGGCGTCGCGACCAGGAACGGTGCGAAGGCCTGCTTCTCGTTCTTGTATAGCCCGGGCGCGACGAACATCCACACCTGGAGCGCCACCACCGGGAACGAGACGAACGCCGCGGTGAAGAACGCCACCTTCATATAGGTGAAGAAGGCCTCGTGCAGCCCTGTGTAGATCATCTTGACGTTGGGCTCGCCCTCAAGGGCGTGGGCCAGCGGATGCACCAGGAAGCCGAAAATGCCCTCGGCGAAATAGTAGGAGACCAGGAAGCAGGCGATGAACGCCACGAAGCACCAGATCAGTCGCCGGCGCAGCTCGACCAGATGCTCGAGAAGCGGCATGCGCTTGCCGCCGTCCGGCTCCCCGTCGTCTTCGTGAAGGACGTTCTCGGTCGCCACCGCTCAGCCCCCCGCCGCATCCTTGCGCGGCGCCTCGGGCGGGGCGGCCGGGGCCGGCTCCGCGTTGTCCTGGCCGGCGGCGGGCTCGGGTGTGGGTGCAGCTTCCACGCCGCGCTCGCGCTCATGCTCGGGCGCCTCGGCGGGGCTTCCGGGATAGGTGCTGTCCAGGTCGGAATAGATTTCGGGCCCGATCGAATGCTCGACGGTCTCGCGCACCCCGTGGGCGGCCTCCTCGAACGGGTCTTTCTCGATGGCGGCATTCACCTCGCGGCGCAGCTCGTCCAGCTCCGCCTCGCGGGTCAGCTCCTCGAAGCCCGACTGGAACTCGCGCGCCATCGAGCGCGCCTTGCGCACCCAGAACGCGATGGTGCGCAGCGTGCCCGGCAGCTCCTTCGGGCCGATCACCACCAACGCGACCACCGCGATCACCAGCAGCTCGAGGCCGCCGATGTCAAACACCGATGTGCTCCTCGGAAGGACCTGGCTTCACGGGCGTCGCGACGCCGGACGGGGCATCAGCCCTTCGCCGCCTCGTCCTTCTTCAGCCGTTCGGCCTCGATCGGCTTGCGCGCCTCGTCCGACGACGCCTCGTCCTCCTTGAGGTTCTTCTTGAAGGCGTTGATGCCCTTGGCCATGTCGCCCGCCAGCCGCGAGATCTTGCCCGAGCCGCCGAACAGGACCAGGACCACCAGCAGGACGATGAGCCAGTGCCAAATGCTCAATGAACCCATATCAGGCTCTCTCCCGTGTTCCGGTGTCGCGCCGCGCCCGTTCTCCCCGCGCGATGATGGCAGAAACCGTCCGCCGCCGCAACGCGGGCCCGCCCCTGCGGGCGCAACATGATGGCGTACCTAAGGCTTATGCGCCCGAGTTGCAAGCGCAGGTGAAGGACAATCGGCGCCGCGGCGGTCTAGGCCGTGACCTTCTCGCGCTTGGGCTTGGCCTTGCCGATCCCGAGCTTCTTGTCGCGTTCGCGCGCCTTGGCCTGCTGTTCGGCCATCGAGGCGTCGAACAGCCCTTCGCGATAGGGGAAGAAGCCGAGCTCGACGTTGATGCCGTTCGGATCCTTGAGGAAGACCTGGACCATCTTCTCGTTCAGGTAAAGCCGGTCCGGATGCTTCTGGTAGGGGATGCCCAGCTTGTCGAGATGGGCGAGCGTCTCGTCCATCTTGAAGCCGAAGAACGCGACGTGGTCGAGCCGGTTGCCGGCATCGAGCGTCTGCTCCGGCCCGTCCGGCTCGCCCTGCGACAAATGTACGATCGGGTGGTCGGTGCCGGGCACGAATAGCCAGTAGCCGTCCTCGGGGAAGGCCGGCCGCGCGCCCACGTACAGGCCGAGCACCCGCTCGTAGAAATCCCGCGTGTCCTCGAGCTTGGTGGTCCGGATATTGATGTGGTGGAGGCACGAGATCGTCATGGAAGCTCCTTTCCGGCGCAAACCGGCCCGCCGCGGCGATTGCAACCCCGGGCGGGCGGACGTACCCTTGGCTCCCCTAAGTGTGGCAATTCCTGCGAACGGAGGCAAGAGATGGCCGAACGGGTCTGGGACAAGTTCCTTACCGAGCGCGACAAGCAGGTCTTCGCGGCCGGCGGATTCGGTACGAACCTGGACATGGGCAAGCGCCCGGTCCTGCTGATCATCGACGTGAACTACAATTTCTGCGGCGAGCAGCGCGCGCCGATCCTGGAATCCATCAAGCGCTGGCACACCTCGTGCGGCGAGGATGCATGGGACGCGCTGCCGGTGATCCGCCGGCTGATCGACAAGTGCCGTGCCAAGGGCATCCCGGTCGTCTACACGACCGGCTCCGACCGGCGCACCGACGGCTGGGACGCCGGCGCCTGGGCCTACAAGAACAAGCGCACCGGCGAGCATTTGACCAAGCCCGAGCGGTCCAATCGCGACGGCAACGAGATCATGGACGAGATCGCGCCCGGCCCGAAGGACATCGTCATCCGCAAGGAGAAGCCGTCGGCTTTCTTCGGCACCGGGCTGATGGGCTACCTCACCATGCTCAAGGCCGATTCCGTCATCGTCACCGGCACCACCACCTCGGGCTGCGTGCGCGGCTCGGTGATCGACGCGTTCAGCTACAACTATCGCCTGCAGGTGGTCGAGGAAGGCTGCTTCGACCGGTCGCAGGCGTCGCACGCGGTCAACCTGGCCGACATGAACGCCAAGTATGCCGACGTGGTATCGGTCGAGAAGACGATGGAATATCTCGACTCCCTGCCCGACAACGCCTTCGCCGACGAGTTGCCCAAGGGAACCAAGTAGCCGTCAGCCACCCACGCCCTCTCCGCCCCTGGGAGGCGGAGAGGGTTCTGGCATGCGTGCACGCCGCCGCTTTTCCGCCACGCCGTGCCAATATATGGTGCCGCAAGTCTCTGGCGAGGCAGGATTTCCTATGGTGGAGCCGCAAGGCTGGCTGAAAACCGAGGCGACGGACGGCGCGGTGCGGGTGGTGGCCGGCGGCGCGTGGGAGACCGGCTCGCTCGCCGCAATCGACGCTGGGCTCCGCAAGGTGGCGCAGGACGGGGCGCGCGGCGCGCGTATCGACCTTACGGGCGTCGACAGCCTGGACACGGCCGGCGCATGGGTGCTGTACCGCACGGTACGCGACCTGCGCGCGCGTGGCGTCGCGGCCGAGATCGTCGGCGCCCGTCCCGCGCATCAGGCGCTGATCGAGCGGGTCGCGCGCTCGGACCGCGGTCCGTCGCCGCAGCGCGCCCCGCCGGCGGCGCTGGTCGCGCTCCTCGACCGCACCGGCAGGGCGCTGGTGACGGGCTTCGCGGAGCTTGGCGGGCTCCTCTCCTTCCTCGGGCTCGCCGCCATCGTGCAGGGGCGCGCCTGGCTGCATCCCGGCCGGATCCGCCTGATCGCCCTGTTCAGCCAGCTCGAGCGCACCGGTCTCGACGCCATGCCGATCGTCGGGCTCCTCGCCTTCCTGATCGGGGTGGTGATGGCCTACCAGGGAGCCGACCAGCTTCGCCGCTTCGGCGCCGAGATCTTCACCATCAATCTGGTCGGCATCTCCATGCTGCGCGAGATGGGCGTGCTGCTCGCCGCGATCATGGTGGCCGGCCGGTCGGGCAGCGCCTTCACCGCCCAGATCGGCACCATGCAGGTGAACGAGGAGGTCGACGCGATGCGCACCATGGGCCTCGACCCGATCGAGGTGCTGGTGCTGCCGCGCGTCTGGGCGCTGGTCATCGCGCTGCCGCTGCTCACCGTTTGGGCCGACCTGACCGGCATCATCGGCGGCCAGCTCATGGCGTGGGCAGCACTCGACATTTCGGCCGTTCAGTTCTTCCAGCGGCTGGCGGACGTGGTGCCGATCTGGTCGTTCTGGGTCGGGCTGATCAAGGCACCGGTATTCGGGCTTCTGATCGCCCTGATCGGCTGCCGCGAAGGGCTCAACGTCTCGGGCAGCGCGGAAAGCGTCGGGCTGCACACGACGCGCTCGGTGGTGTTCTCGATCTTCCTGGTGATCGTGGCCGACGCCGTCTTCTCCATCTTCTTCTCGGCGGTCCACGTATGATCGGGCGTGGTGAGACGGGCGAGCCGGTGATCCGCGTGCGAGGGCTCGTCACGCGGTTCGGCCGTACCACGGTGCATGACGGCGTCGACATCGAGGTGCGCCGCGGCGAGGTGTTCGCCATTGTCGGTGGGTCGGGCACCGGAAAGTCGGTCCTTCTGCGCACCATCCTGGGGCTCAACCGCGCGGCGGCGGGGCGGATCGAGCTTCTCGGCCAGGACACGGCGGCCCTGGGCGACGAAGACTGGCGGGCGCTGGAGCGGTGCTATGGCGTGCTGTTCCAGCAGGGGGCGCTATTCTCCTCGCTCACCGTGGGCCAGAACGTCGAGGTGCCGCTGAAGGAGCACACGCACCTTCCGCCGGCGCTGATCGCCGAGATCGCGGCGCTCAAGCTCGGGATGGTCGGGCTCGAACCCGACGCGGCCGGCAAGTTTCCGGCGGAGCTTTCGGGCGGCATGCGCAAGCGCGCCGCGCTGGCTCGTGCGCTCGCGCTGGATCCAAAGATATTGTTCCTCGACGAGCCGACGGCCGGGCTCGATCCGATTGGCGCCGCCGCGTTCGACGCGTTGATCGGGACGCTGCGCGACGCGTTGGATTTGACGGTGGTGATGGTGACGCACGACCTCGACACGCTCTATGCGATCTGCGACCGCGTCGCGGTCCTTGTGGACAAGCGCGTGGTCGCCGGCACGCTCGCCGAGCTCGAGGCCTACGATCACCCGTGGGTCCGGGACTATTTCCATGGGCCCCGGGCGCGTGCCGCCGTGGCGGCGGTGGGGGCATAAGTATGGAAACCCGCGCGAGCTACGTGCTGGTCGGTGCATTCGTGGTGCTGCTGACCGCCGTCGCGCTCGGCTTCGTCGTGTTCTTCGCGCGCGGGCAGTTCCAGCCCACCGGCAAAGTCTACGAGGTCGACTTCGCCGGCTCGGTGACCGGGCTGGAGGTCGGCAGTCGCGTGCGCTATCGCGGAGTCCCGGTCGGCACGGTCACCTCGATCCGCCTCAACCCGGACGACGTGGCCGAGATCCGGGTTCTGGCGACGATCGAGCCGGACACCCCGGTCAAGGAAGACACGGTCGCCTCGCTGGGGCTCCAGGGGATCACCGGGGTCGCCTATCTCGCGCTCAACGGCGGCACGCAGGCGAGCCCGCCGCTCGCTGCCAAGCCCGGCCAGCGCTACCCTGTGATCCGGTTCAGGCGCTCCGAGCTCGAGACCGTGCTCGAGAACTTGCCGAAGCTTTCCGAACGGGCGGTCGCACTGCTCGACCGGCTGGGCGAGGTGTTGAACGCCAAGAACGCCCAGGCGATCGGCGATACGCTCGCCAACGTGCAGCAGCTCACCGGCACGCTGGCGGCGCGCAGCGGCGACATCGACCGGCTGATGACAGAGGCGAGCCAGACCGTGGCGGCGCTCCACCGCACCGCGGACTCGATGGACCGCATGGCGAAAGAGCTCGGCAAGGAGGCGAGCCCCCTCGGGTCCGAGGCGCGCCGCTCGCTGGAGGAGTTCCGGAAGGCGGCCAAATCGATGGCCGAGACCTCGGACTCGATCCGCGATGTGATCGGGGAAAATCGCCGTCCGCTAAAGGACTTCTCGGCCAATGGCCTGTATGAGCTGTCGCAGTTCCTGACCGAGGCACGGGCGCTGGTGGCGAACTTCAACGCCCTGATCCAGCAGATCGAACGCGATCCCGCGCGTTTCTTCTTCGGTGACACCCAGAAGGGCTACGAGCCGAAATGATGCGATTTGCGACGTCCCGCTTTTCCCGCCGCACCGCCGGCACCTTCGGCGCGCTCGTCCTGGCGCTGGGTCTGGGCGGGTGCACCGGGATCCTGCCCGGCACCGGCGAGCCGCCGAAGATTTACACCCTCACGCCCAAAACGACCTATCCGCCCGACCTGCCGCGGGCCGACTGGCAGCTCGCCATCGACGTGCCGCTCACCGAGGCCGGACTGAACACGACACGGATCGCGCTGAGCCACGACCCGGTGACGATGGAATATTATGCCCACGCCGAATGGGTCGACCGCGCGCCGGTCCTGATCCAGCGCATGCTGGTGGAGAGCTTCGAGTTCGACCCGCAAGATCGTCGCCGTCGCCCGTCAGTCCGTCAACCTGAGGCCCGATTTCCTGCTGATCTGCGACTTGCGCGAGTTCCAGGCGGAATATCGCGGCAAGGGCCCGCCCAACGTGCACGTCCGCATCACCGCCAAGCTGGTGAAGCTGCCGGAGCGCAATATCATCGGCGCGACCGACTCCGATGCGCTGGTCCCCGCACAAGGCCCCGACCTTGACGACGTGGTTCACGCGTTCGACGCGGCGGCGGGCAAGACGCTCAAGCGCATCGTCGAGTGGACCCTGATCACCGGCGCGCGCCACCAACCCTAGGCAAATCGCCGCACCTCCCCTCGGTCGACATTTTGTCGCAATTCCGCGGCAGGATTGTCCATGTATTAGATTGATCCAACGCGCACCGACCTGCGAGGTTGGAAGCGCGCGCGGCTTTGTGACCCGTTCTGGTGGTGAGTGGCCGCATGACGGCCGCCGGGTGTGTTGTCGGCGGGTTGGGGGGCAGGGTGTACTTCAGGATCGGTTCGCAGGTTGCCCGGCCCGGCGCGGACCACGTTCATTCACTTGCAAAATTGGACCTGGTGCCTCGCGCCCGCCGCGGCGCGCGTCGGTCTAGGCGGATTTCCGCCCGGTCCCGCGTCCAGCACACGCCAGGGACCGTTCGTCGGGAAGGGAAAGTGCACTGGCAGCAAAAGATCGTGCGCGTACTCGTGGCCCTCGCCACGGCGGCGGTCCTGGCCGGCAGCGCGGTGGTGGCGCGGGCCGAGGAGCCGCTCGCCGCGGGCCACGGCTCGCCCTTCCTCGTCGCCCAGCTCGGCGGTGGCCTCCTCGCACCGCAAGGCAAGGCGGACAACGCCAAGAACAAGAAGAGCGGTGGCCTGCTTGGTGGCGGCGGGCTGCTCGGCGGGCCGCCGGCCCAGGGCGGCGGCCCCGTGTTCGGCCTGCAGCCGCAGAAGCCTGCCAAGAAGGCGGCGCAGAAGCCCGCCATGTCGAAGGCGGAGGCGGAGAAGGTCGCCGCCAAGGAGCATGCCGCCCTTCTGACCGAGAGCCGCTATCCCGACGCGACCTCGTGCGGCACCTGCCATCCCCGCGAGTTCGCGCAATGGTCGGTCTCGCAGCATTCCTATGCCGAGCTGAGCCCGCCCTTCATGGCGTTGCAGAATTTCTTCAACGTCCAGCTCAACGGCACCAACGGCGATTTCTGCATCCGCTGCCACAACCAGATCGGCATGAACGAGAAAGAGCCGATCGGCGTCTCCAACCTCGAGCGGCCGCAATCCTCGCGCGAAGGCATCACCTGCGTCGTCTGCCACCGCATGGCGTCCGACTACAACAAGGCGTCGGGCCGCGTCGCTCTGATAAAGGGCGACCTGACGGCCCCGGTGAACGGGCCGACCGGCGACAAGGAGCTGAAGCGCGTCCTGTCCGAGCCCGGCAAGTTTCATGTGACCGCGAACCCGAAGGAGGTGGGCCGCAAGATCCATGGCGACGTGTTCAAGGACACGTTCCTGGAAAGCTCCACCTTCTGCGCCGTATGCCACGACGTGACGCTGCTGAACGGCTTCCGGCTGGAGGAGGCGTTCTCCGAGTACCGCAACTCGCCAGCGGCGGCCCAGGGCATCACCTGCCAGGACTGCCACATGGGCAAGATCCAGGGCAAGCCGTCGGGCTACGATTTCGGCCCTGCGGCGGTGGTGGGCGGCGTGCCGACCCAGCCGCGCAAGCTGACCGACCATACCTTCGCCGGTCCCGACTACCCGATCGTCCATCCCGGCATCTTCCCGCACAGCGCGCGTGCGCAGGAGCTGGCCACGCTCGCCGAGTGGCTGAAGTTCGACTACAAGGCCGGCTGGGGCACCGACAAGTTCGAGAACCACATCCCCAAGGGCTACAAGTTCCCCAAGGCGTGGCAGTCGGTCGACGACCGCTACGATGCGCGCGCCATCCTGAACGAGCAATTCAAGAAGCTCGCCGCGGTGCGTCGGAAGCGACTTCAGGTTCTGCGCAACGGCTACGGCATCGGCGACATCGTCACCGACGAGGCCGACAGCGGTGGCATCTCGTTCCGAGTCAAGGTCGAGAACCTGACCTCGGGCCACAACACGCCGACCGGCTTCACCGGCGAGCGCGAGGTGTGGCTGCATGTCCGGGTGACCGACGCCACCGGAAAGCTGGTCTTCGAGTCGGGCGACACCGACCCGAACGGCGACGTGCGCGACGACGAGTCGGCCTACGTGCACAGCGGCAAGCTGCCGCTCGACGACCAGCTCTTCACCCTGCAATCGCGCTTCCTCGCCCGCAACGTCCGCGGCGGCGAGCGCGAGCTGGCGGTGACGATCCCGTACTCGACCACCGCCCTGCCCTTCGTGCGGCCCAGCACCACCTCGCTGATCCTGACCGGCCAGCCGGCGGTGCTGCGCAACCACCGCAAGGGCATCGAGCCTTTGGGCCGCCGCTGGGCGCCGTACAGCGTGGACGGCGACGACCTGACCGGCCATGGCCCCTACCGGGCCACCATCGAGCTCATGGCGCAGATGATCCCGATCAACCTGATCACCACGATCCAGGGCGTCGGATTCGATTACGGCATCAGCCCGCGCGCCACGGCCGACGCCGTGGTCGCCGGGCGCGAGGTGATCGCCAAGAAGACGGTGACGTTCGACGTGAAGTAGCGCATTGCGGCCGGCCCGCCGGGGCCGCGGTCGCGATCGAGAGTGCGAGGAGGGGACATGGGCGACAACCGCCGAGGCCTGGGACGCCAGCTTTCGCTGAGCGCGGCGACGGCGATCGCGGCCGCGATGCTGGCCGGCGCGGCGCCACCGGCCTTCTCGGACGACGGGCACGGGCTGTTCCCGCTGGGCGAGACCCAGGACGTGCCGCGCCTGCCCGACCATCCGGTGCCGTTCGAGCAAATTCCGCCCCGCCCTGCCCTGCCGCTCGAGCTCGGCTGCAAGTTCCTCGGCAACCGGGAGATTCCCAAGGGATTCGAGCTGCCGACGGGCGCCGTCTGGAACTCCGTGCCTTTGGGTGTTCGGCACGCTGCGCACCGCCGTCCAGACCTACGAGTCGATCGGCGCGAAGGGGCGCAACACCGAGATCGCCACCCGGCTCGACCTCTACGCCAACCTGCAGCTCTCCGAGACCGAGAAGTGCGTCGTCGGCGTCGCCCCGTTCGACAACAACCAGCCCGGCCGCTTCACCCGCTACAGCTTCGAATCGAACAGCGGCCAGGAGGGCGGCCGCTCCGAGCTCGGGGTGTATTTGCGCACCGCCTTCTGCGAGGGCGATTTCGGCTCGCTGTTCCCCGACCTCGACACCAAGGGCACCCACGCGATCGATTACGGCTTCGCTTTCGGTCGGCAGCAGGAGACCTACCAGGAAGGCATCATGATCAGCGACGTGATCGACACCGTCGGGATCGTGCGCAACAACCTGCACGCGCCGGGCTTCTCGAACATCCGCATCACGGGGCTCTGGGGCGTCGCGAACATCAACCGCGGTGAAGCATCGAGCACCCGGTGGCTCGATTCGCCCGGCCTTTACGGGCTGTTCCTCCAGGGCGACACGTTCGCGTCGACCTACAACCTCGACATTGCGACCATCCGCGACCATGCCAACCGCTACACCGGCGGGAATTCGTGGAACGTCGGCTTCTCCACCATCCAGCGCGGCTTCGTCCCCGGCTTCCTCGGCGCGCGCGGCGTCGGCGAGGTGAACACCACCTATCGGATCAACGTCTCGCAGAACGAGGGCGCCGACACGCCGCAGGCCTCGGACGGCTATCTCCTGTCCGAGGAGCTATCGTTCTCGCCGCACTTCTCGAGCGACGTTGTGTATTTCAACGGGTTCTGGGGAATCGACCGCTACACCCAGATGGCCCGCGACCCGATCCAGTCTGGACCGCTCGCGGCGCTCGGGATCAGCTTCGCCGGCGTCGGGCTCGGCGACTTCTCCTCCGCCCTCAGCTCGACTAACACCGAGGTCGTCGGCGCCGCTACCGGCTACCAGGCGTTCTGGGACAACCACCGGCGCAACCTGACGATGGAACTCGCCGGCGTGAAGGACACGACGCGCGGCTTATTCTCGGTGCGCGGTCCCGGAACCGATGGCGCGGCGGTCGCCGCCCAGCTCCAGCAGGCGCTTGGGCAGCGCTTCCTGTGGTCGGCCCTCGGGTTCGTGTCCTACAACGAGGGACGTGGCATCGGCACCGGTGCCCGGACGGAAATCCTGGTCCAATTCTAGCGACGCAGACGGCGCTTCGATTCGCAGGACGAGCGAGACGGTTGCGCGCGACGGGTCAGTGGTACTCCGGCGCGGCCGGAATCGTTTGTTTTTCATCGCGTTGAAGAGATCGAGCGCGGTGTCGTGCCGCCCATATCACGCGCCTTCGACTTTTTGTTCACATTTTAGAGACAGACAAAAGCCGATATGCCCGCTTGACGGTGGGGAATGAGGATGCTTTTCATGGGGTCGCGCGCTCGGCCCAGGTTTGCTTTCCGTAGAGAGGCCGGCGCGCAAGGGCGCCTTCGGATGGGGCGACCGGCGGGGGAGTTGGTTGGCGCATTTTGCGCATCGCTCAGACGACACGGGACGTGGCGCAAATTGGCGGCACGTCGTTTTGTCGTGCACGCGGTTCAGGCCCGCGCCGCCGAGCACCCCTCGCAGGAAGCCCAGGTAAGATCGATTTGGGCCCGGATCGCCACGGGGCGATCCGGAGCCTCGACGTTGAGGAGGGCAAAGTGCGCCGGCAGCATCACACCTCGACCGTCCTTGCGGTCCTTGGCATCGCGTTCGGCCTGATCCTGACCGCGGGACCGGTCCGCGCCGACGGCGCGCGCGCCCAGACGCAGGGCTCGCCCTTCCTGGTGGCGCAGCTCGGCGGCGGCCTGCTGCAAGGTCCCCCGCCGTCGAAGGGCGCCCCGGTGTTCGGCGCGCAGCCGCAGCAGCAGCCCGGCGCGGCGCAGCCTGCGCAGCCGGCGCAACCCGCGATGTCGAAGGAGGAGGCGGAGAAGCTCGCCGCCAAGGAGCATGCGGCGCTGCTCACCGAGAGTCGCTATCCCAATGCGACCTCGTGCGGCACCTGCCACCCGCGCGAATTCTCTCAATGGTCGGTCTCGCAGCATTCCTATGCCCAGCTGAGCCCGCCCTTCATGGCGCTGCAGAACTTCATCAACAGCAACGTCAACGGCACCAACGGCGATTTCTGCATCCGCTGCCACAACCAGATCGGCATGGCGCAGGAGGAGGCGACCGGCATCTCCAACCTCGAGCGGCCGCAATCCTCGCGCGAAGGCATCACCTGCGTCGTCTGCCACCGGATGGCGCAGTACTACAACAAGGCGTCGGGCCGGGTTGCCCTGATGAAGGGCGACCTGACCGCCCCGGTCAATGGCCCGATCGGCGATACCGAGCTGAAACGCGTCCTCGCCAATCCCGAGACCTATCGCGTCACCGCCGACCCGAAGGCGGTCGGCCGCAAGATCCATGGCGACGTGTTCAAGGACACGTTCCTGGAAAGCTCCACCTTCTGCGGCCAGTGCCACGACGTGACGCTGTTCAATGGCTTCCGGCTGGAGGAGGCGTTCTCCGAGTATCGCGCCTCACCGGCGGCGGCCCAGGGCACCACGTGCCAGGACTGCCACATGGGCAAGATCCAGGGCAAGCCGTCGGGCTACGATTTCGGCCCTGCGGCGGTGGTGGGTGGCGTGCCCACGAAGCCGCGCAAGCTGACCGACCACACATTCGCCGGCCCCGACTACCCGATCGTCCATCCCGGCATCTTCCCGCACAACGCCCGGGCGCAGGAGCTGGCCACGATCGCCGAGTGGCTGAAGTTCGACTACAAGGCCGGCTGGGGCACCGACAAGTTCGAGAACAACATCCCCAAGGGCTACAAATTCCCCAAGCCATGGGACTCGATCGACGCCCGCTATGACGCGCGCGACATCCTGAACGAGCAGTTCAAGCGCCTGGCCGGCGTGCGGCAGAAGCGGCTCCAGGTGCTGCGTAACGGCTACGCCATCGGCGACATCGTGACCGAGGAGGCGAGCCGCGACGGGATCGCCTTCAATGTCAAGGTCCAGAACATCACCTCGGGCCACAACACGCCGACCGGCTTCACGGGCGAGCGCGAGGTGTGGTTGCGCGTCACAGTGATGGACGCCGACGGCAAGGTGGTGTTCCGCTCCGGCCACACCGACCCGAACGGCGACGTGCTCGACGACGAGTTGGCCTACGTACACACCGGCAAGATGCCACTCGACCAGCAGCTCTTCACGCTGCAGTCGCGCTTCCTCGTGCGCAACATCCGCGGCAGCGAGCGCGAACGGACGGTGACCATTCCGTACTCGACCACCGCTCTGCCCTTCCTGCGGCCGCCGATCAGGCCTCTGATCATCCTCGGCCGATCGGTGGTGGAGCGCAATCACCGTAAGGGCATCGAGCCACTGGGTTACCGTTGGGCGCGTTACGAAATCGACGGCGACAAGCTCACCGGCCACGGGCCGTACCGTGCCACGCTCGAGCTGATGGGCCAGATGATCCCGATCAACCTGATCACCACAATCCAGGTGGTCGGGTTCGATTACGGCATCAGCCCGCGCGCGGCGGCCAACGCCGTGGTCGCCGGGCGCGAAGTCATCGCCAAAAAGGAAGTGACGTTCAACGTGAAGTAACTCACGGCCGACAACGGCTCACCGTACGTGGGCAGTCAGGCCGGCTTTAGGTGCTTGGAGGGGATATGGGCGAAAACCTTCGCGGGCGGGGCCGCCAGCTTTCGCTGAGCCTTGCGGCGACCTTGGCGGTGGCGCTGCTCGCCGGCGCGGCCACACCAGCCGTCTCGGACGATGGGCACGGGCTGTTTCCGCTGGGTGCGACAGAGGATGTGCCGCGCCTGCCCGACACGCCGGCGCCGTTCGCCAAGGTGCCACCGCGCCCCGCCCTGCCGGTCGAACTGGGCTGCAAGTTCCTCGGCAACGGCGAGATCCCGGCCGGGTTCGAATTGCCTACTGGGGCGGTTTGGAACCCATGCTTCTGGGTGTTCGGCAATCTCCGGACCGCCTTCCAGACCTATGAGTTCATCGGGCCCAGAGGCCGCAACACCGAGATCGCCACCCGGCTCGACCTGTATGCCAATCTGCAAGTCAGCGAAACGGAGAGGTGCCTTGTCGGCGTCGCCCCTCTCGACAACAATTCGTTCTTCCGCTTCACGCGCTACAGCTTCGAATCGAATACCGGAATGGAAGGCGGCCGTTCCGAGCTCGGATTCTACCTGCGTACCGCGTTCTGCGAGGGCGATCTTGGCTCGCTGTTCCCGGACCTCGACACCAAGGGAACGCACCTGATCGACTACGGCTTCGCCGTCGGCCGCCAGCAGGCGAGCTACCAGAACGGCATCATGATCAGCGACATCGTCGACGGCGCATCGCTGGTGCGCAACAACCTCCACGCACCCGGCTTTTCTAACATTCGCATCGCCACGATGTTCGCGCTCGAACTCGATCGACCGCGGTACGCCGTTCAACAACCGCCGCCTGAATGCGCCGGGACTTTACGGCCTGTTCATCGAGGGCGATACGAACGCCAGCACCTATAACTTGGACGTGCTGACGATCCGCGACGACAGCCGGATGACCACAGGGGGCGATTCCTGGAATGTCGGCTTTGCCACCATACAACGCGGCTACGTCCCGGGCTTCCTCGGCTCACGCGGGCTCGGCGAAGTGAACACCGCCTACCGCATCAACGTCTCGCAGAACGAGGGGCCCGACACACCTTTCGCCTCGAACGGTTATCTTCTGTCCTCGGAAATCTCGTTCACGCCGCGGTTCTCCGACGACATCGTCTATTTCAACTCGTGGTGGGGCATCGACCGCTACACCCAGGCGTCGCGCGAACCGATCCAGGGCGGGCCGCTCGCCGGCCTCGGCATCGCCTTCGCCTCGCCCAGCCTGGGAGACTTCCTGACGGCGCTCAGTGCGTTCAACACCCAGGTCGTCGGCACCTCGATCGGCTACCAGGCGTTCTGGGACGAACACCGCCGCAACCTGACGGTCGAACTCGCCGGCGTGAAGGACACCACCCGCGGCCTGTTTTCGACGCGCGGGCCCGGCACCGACGGCGCCTCGCTGACCGCCCAGTTCCAGCAGGCGCTGGGCCAGCGCTTCCTGTTCACCGCCTTGGGCTTCGTCTCCTACAACGAGGGGCGTGGCGCGGGCACGGGCGCGCGGACCGAGATCTCGGTCAACTTCTGATCCGGGTGTCTTCCCGGCCGCGGTGACCCTGACGCGGTGCACCGCGGACCCGGCGTCGTGGGCGTGATCTACGCCGCCACCCTGGTAAAGTGCGGCATCACCTCGTCGGCGAACAGCGCGAGCGACTGCATCGCGTCGCCGTGCGCCATGGTGCCGAAATACATGCCGCAAACGAAGTAGTTGACGCCGATCGCCGCGACCTGGCGCTCGACCTCGGCGCGCACCGTGGCGGGTGAGCCGACGACGAACGAGCCGCCCTTCATCGCCTCGTCGAGGTGGGAGACGGTGTCGCGGGTGATCGCCGGCCCCTGCACCTTGTTCTCGCGCCACAGCTTGGTCAGGCTCGCGTACCACGCGTCGTAGGCGGGCCCCGCGATCTTCTTTGCCTTGGCGTCGGTCTCGGCGACCACCACGTGGCGGTTGACGCCGATCGCCGTGCCGCCGGGAAAGGGCGTCGGCGCGCCCGCCGGCCCGCCGCGCTTGGCGTAGGCTTCCTTGTAGGCGGCGATGCATTTCGATGCCGCCTCGACCGTCCCGAGCGTGGAGAAGTTGTAGCCCGCTCCGCCGATGAAGGCGGCACTCTCCGCACCCGACGAGGGATACCAGATCGGCGGGTACGGTCGCTGCAGCGGGCGCAGCTCCATCGGCACGTCCTTGTAGGAGAAATGCTTGCCTGCGTGGTCGAGCGTCTCGTGCGAGAGGCCGTAGATCACCGCGTCGAGGGCCTCGAGGAACACCTCGCGCGTCGTCGCGAAATCGATGTTGTGGTAGTTGAGCTCGAACGGCGAGACGCCGCGCCCGACGCCGACGTCGAGCCTTCCGTGGCACATATGGTCGAGGATGGCGATCTCCTCGATCAGCCGCAGCGGCGAATAGAGCGTCAGGAGATAGACCAGCGGGCCAAGCCGGATGCGTTCGGTCGCCCGCGCGACGCCGCCGAGATAGACGCCCGGCACCGGCACCATGTTGAGCGGCGTCGCATGATGCTCGGCCACGTGGTAGCAATAGAAATCGGTCTTGTCCGCCGCCGCGACGAATTCGAAGCGCCTGTCGAATTGCTCGGCGAGCGGCAGGTTCGAGCGGTCCACGTGATCGAACAATCCGAACTTCATCGTCATCCTCGCATCTCTTGCGGCCGGCCGGCGATCTTACCGAGGAGCGGTGCGGGGTCCAACGCCAATCGGGCGTGCCCTCGCCGGCGAGGCGGGTTATGCTCGCCCCGACCGGCCGGCCACGACGCCGGCCCGCGCGACACGGGAGACGACCATGGGCCGCAGATACGCCAATATCCTGGAGACGGTGGGCAACACGCCGGTCGTGAAGATCGGCCGGCTCGCGCCGCCGGACGTGAACCTCTACGTCAAGATCGAGGCGTTCAATCCGCTCGGCTCGGTGAAGGACCGCCTCGCGCTGGGCGTGATCGAGGACGCCGAGAAGAAGGGGCTGTTGAAGCCCGGCCAGACCGTGATCGAGGCGACGAGCGGCAATACCGGCATCGGGCTCGCCATGGTGTGCGCCCAGCGCGGCTATCCCCTGGTCATCACCATGGCGGAGTCGTTCAGCGTCGAGCGCCGCCGGCTGATGCGCTTCCTCGGCGCCAAGGTGATCCTCACCCCCGCCGCAGAACGCGGCATGGGCATGGTGCTGAAGGCGCAGGAGCTCGCGAAGGCGCACGGCTGGTTCCTCACCCGCCAATTCGAGAACGAGGCCAACGCCGACATGCATTCGCGCACCACCGCGCAGGAGATACTTGAGGACTTCAAGGGCGAGAAGCTGGACTACTGGGTGACCGGCTTCGGTACCGGCGGCACGCTGAAGGGCGTCTCGCGCGTGCTGGCGAAGGAGCGGCCGGACACCAAGGTCGTGGTGTGCGAGCCCGACGAGGCGGCCATGCTGTCGTCCGGTCAGCCGCAGAAGCGCAACGAGGACGGCACGCCCGCCGAGGGCCATCCGGCCTTCAAGCCGCACCCGATGCAGGGCTGGACGCCCGATTTCATCCCGAAGCTCACCGGCGACGCGGTGGCCGCAAACATGATTCACAAGATCGTGCGCATCCCCAACGCCGACGCGCTTCGGATGAGCCGCGAGCTCGCGCGGAAGGAGGGCATCTTCTGCGGCATCACGGCGGGCGGCACGTTCGCCGGGGCGCTCCAGGTGTGCGCCGAAGCGCCCAAAGGCTCGACCGTGCTCGCCATGCTGCCCGACACCGGCGAGCGCTATCTCTCGACGCCACTGTTCGCCGACGTCGCACCCGACATGAACGACGAGGAGCTGGAGGTCGCACGCTCGACGCCCAACCACCAGCTCGCCGTCAAGGCGTAGCGGCGAGCCTCTGCATCAGCGGGCCGATCGTCGACCTCCATTGGAAGTCCATGATCGGCCCGATCTGGCGGTAGCGCAGCCGCCCCTCTCTATCGACGACGAACGTCTCGGGCACGCCGCCCTCCTCGACACCCCAGGCACGGGCCGCGCGCCCGTCGGCGTCGACGCCGATCCGCGCGTAGGGCGTTCCGTCGGCGTCGAGGAAGGCGCGCGTCTCCGCCGGCTTGTCGCGATAGGCGATTCCGTAGATCGTGACGCCCTCGCCCGCGAGCTTCATGAGCATCTTCTGCTCGGCGCGGCACGGCGCACACCACGACGCAAAGAAATTGATCAGCGCGACGCGCCCCTTGGGCAGGTTCGCCAGCCCTGGACGGCCCGCCCCCGCGAGCGGCGGCAGGTCGAGCGGCGGCGCGTCACGGTCGACCGGTCCCGAGCCCGTCGCCGTCGCGACGATCTGCGCCTGGCGCCGGTCGACGTCGCGCTCGAGATAGACCGCAAAGCCGAGCGCTACGACCAGGAAGGCGAACAGCGGAACGAAGACGACGGGACGGCGGAGCATGGGCGCACCTGACGGAGGTGCTATTTCGCGGCCTCGGTGCCGGCGCCTTCCTTCCAGCGGCCGGACTTCTTCAGTGCCTCGGCGACCTCGGGCGGCATGTATTTCTCGTCGTGCTTGGCAAGCACCTCGGACGCGCGGAATGCGCCGCCGGGCTCGAGCTTGCCCTCGACCACCACCCCTTGCCCCTCGCGGAACAGGTCGGGCAGGATGCCGCGATAGACGACGTTCACCGTCTTCCGCATATCGGTGACCTTGAAGTGCACCTCCTTGCCGTCCGGCGCCCGCTTCACGCTGCCCTGCTCGACCAGCCCGCCGATGCGCACGTCGCGGCCGGGCGGCACGTCCTTCTTCACCAGATCGGTCGGCGAGTAGAAGAACACCAGCGTGTCGTTGAATGCCGAGAGCGTCAGCGCCGCGGCGCCGCCGAGGATGGTCATGCCGGCGACGACGAAGGCGAAGCGGCGGCCCTTACGCGTCACGGTCCGCTCCCCGCTGGCGGCGCGCGCGGCGCGGCCGGGCCGCCTCGATCTCGGCCAGCTCGCGCTCGCGCCGGGCGACGGTCCGCAGCGTCTGCCAGGTGAGGCCGACGAGCACCGCGGCGGCGATGCCGTAGGCCGGCCACACATAGGCGGCGTAGCCGCCCATCGCGAGATAGTGGCGTATTCCGTCCATTTAGGCCTCTGCCGTACTCGGAACCGGGGCGGCCGCCTCGTGCGCGTGGGCGAGGCGCAGCGCGCGAAGGCGGCGCGCGTGGATGCCGCCCCCGATGCGCAGCAGCCAGAGCGTGAAGAACAGCGCGGTGAAGCCGATCGCCATCAAAAACAACGGCCACAACATCGAAGGGTCGACGGTCGGCCCGCCCATCCGCACGATCGAAGCCGGCTGGTGCAGCGTGTTCCACCAGTCGACCGAGAACTTGATGATCGGTACGTTGATCGCGCCGACGAGTGCCAGGATCGCCGCCGCCTTCTCGCCGCGCGCCGGATCGTCGAACGCGCCGGCCAGCGCCATGTAGCCGAGATAGAGGAAGAACAGGATCAGCACCGAGGTCAGCCGCGCGTCCCACACCCACCACGCGCCCCACATCGGCTTGCCCCAGAGCGAGCCGGTGATCAGGCAGATCGCGGTGAAGCAGGCGCCGATCGGCGCCGCCTCGCGCGCTGCGATGTGGGCGAGCGGGTGGCGCCAGATCAGCCCGACCGCCGACGCCAGCGCCATCAGGCTGTAGGCCATCATGGCGATCCAGGCCGACGGCACGTGCAGATACATGATCCGCACGGTCTCGCCCTGCTGATAGTCGGGCGGCGACACGAACAAGGCCAGCACCAGCCCGACGGCGATGCAAATCCCCGCGATGCCGGTGCACCAAGGGAGCAGGCGCCGTGCGAGACCGAGGAAGCGGGTCGGGTTGGCGTAGCGGTTCAGCATGTATTTCCTATGGGCGCCGAAACGTGGCGCGCGCGCCGTCCCCGTACAGCCCGGCAAACGGGCTGGATATGGGAAGCGGCGATCGGTCCGTCCAGTCCGCGCATTCCTTCGCCCTATGCCTTCGGCGCGCGCTGCCAGAACAGGTTGGCGCTGGTGCCGGGCCCGCCGTAAAGGCTCACCTCGCTGGTGAGCATCAGGCGGTCGCCCTCCAGCTTCGCCTTGCGGCGCTGGGTGGTGCCCGCGAGTTCCGCGCCGGTCGCGACGCGGATATGGTGCAGCACGGCGTCGCCCGCGATCTCGTAGGGGCCGGAATAGGCCAGCACCGAGCCGGGCCGTCGGATCACCACCGACATGTAGCCGTCCGGGGCATAGACGATCAGCCCCTCCATCTCGTCGCCCCAGGGGCGCGACACCTTGCCATCCGTGACCTGCTGGAAGTCGCGAAGCTGCCAGGTGCCGATCAGATCGTCGCGCGTCATCGTCTCTCCACCCCTCGCCAAACTACCCGGATTCCGCGCCCGCCGCGAGGCCTGCGCGGTCCTGTCGCGCCGTTCGTATACGCCGCCGGAGGGCCCCTATTCCAGCGCCTGGCGCAGCGCTGCGGCCGCCGCCCACGGGCACAGCACGACCGTCGCCAGGCTGAACGCCGCCAGGATGGCCAGGTGCGGCCGCACCGCGAGGCCGGTCGCCGCCGCTTCAACCGCGGCCGCACCGAAAATCAGAACGGGGATGGTCAGCGGCAGGACCAGGAGGGCCAACAGCACGCCGCCGCGCCGCGCACCGAGGGTCAGTGCCGCGCCGACCGCACCGATCAGGCTGATGGCCGGCGTGCCGAGCGCCATCGCCACGACCAGCGTGGCGAGCCCCGCCCCGCCCAGGTGCAGCATGACCGCCAGCACCGGTGCCGCGACGATCAGCGGCAGGCCGGTGGTCAGCCAGTGCGCGCAGGCCTTGGCTAGCGCCACGAACTCCAGCGGCAAGGGCGCGAGCGCCAGGAGATCGAGCGAGCCGTCCTCGTAGTCGGGCTGGAACATGCGTTCGAGCGACAGCATGGCGGCAAACAGCGCCATGACCCAGACAATACCGGCGGCGATTCGCGCCAGCATATTCGGCTCCGGTCCCACGCCGAACGGAAACAGCACCGTACCGAGCACGAAGAACAGCACGACCAGCGCCGAATCGGCGCCCTGGCGCAGGGCGAGCCGCAGCTCGCGCCGGACGATGAGGCCGAAACGCTTCACGCTCCCTCCCAATCGGGCTCGGCCGCCTCTACGGCGAAGCGCGGCAGATCGAGCGTCGCAGCATCGTCAACGGCGAGGTCGACATTGGTCGACACGACGCAAATCCCGCCTGATGCGCGATGGGCCGCGATGGCGGCGATCAGGGCGGCGACCGACGGACGGTCGAGCGCGACCGACGGCTCGTCGAGAAGCCATAGGGCCGCCGGCGCGGCGAACAGACGGGCGAGCGCCAGGCGGCGGCGCTGGCCCGCCGACAGGTAGCGCGCCGGAAGCCCCGCCAGCGCCGAGAGCCCGACCCGGTCGAGCGCCGCGTCCACGTCGGTCTTGCCGTCGCGCAAGTCGGACCACATGGCAAGATTCTCGCGCACGCCCAGCGCCGGCTTCACCGCATCGAGATGCCCGACATAGTGTAGCCGCGCACCGTGCGCCTCGGGATCGTCCGAGATCGGCGCGCCGTCCCAGCAAACGCGCCCGGCGGCCGGCCGGGCGAGACCTGCCATCAGCCGCAACAGGCTCGACTTGCCCGAACCGTTCGGCCCGGTGAGCACCAGTGCCCGGCCGGACGCGAGCGAGAATTCCAGCCGGTCGAACACGACACGCTGGCCGCGCACGCAGCGCAAATCCGCCCCCTCGAACACGCCAGCTCCACTACGGTCGATCCCGCGATAGCACGCGACCATATCAAAATTCCGGCCCCCGGCCGGGCGGATTCGTGCGCCAGCCCCTGCAACCTCCGGTAGGAGCTGGCGAACCGGTTAACGGATGCGAAAGGCTGTCACCCCAAACTGAGTCCCGAAAACGATACCCCTTGCGCGTCTCGGTTGCAGGTTGAAGACAACCACGCTTGTGGCGCCGGTTAAAATCCGTGCCGGACGAGGGAATGCAATGGCCACACTTTTGAGCGCGGACATGTTCGGTTTCCGCAGACGGGCCGCCAGCCGGCTCTGGCTGAAGAACGCCGTTCTCGTAGCGGTGATGGTCGCGAGCACCGCCGCCTTGTACATCATCGACGTCAAGCTCGACCGGGGATATCTCGATGGATACCCCTATCTCGCACCATTGGTCTTCGCCTCGTTCATCCGCGCGCGAAACGCGGCCTTCCCTGCTGCGGTCATCCTCTCTGCGGTCGCCATACTGGGTTTTGTGCATAGCGACTCGATTGGGCGCGATCGGTCAGCAGCGCCGCGACGGAGGATGCCTGCGACATCGACCTTGGCGCTCTCACAACCGAGGCAGTCGCGCTACTCGAGCCCGTTGCGGAAAATAAAGGCGTTCGTCTTACAACCGACCTGGTTCGGTGCGAAACCTATGCCGACGCGACAGCCACCGGCACGATCGTCCGTAATCTCATCGGCAATGCGATCAAGTTCACGCCGGCCGGGAAAGAGATTGCCATTCTGGTTCACGAGGAGGGCGGCGGCGCCGTACTGGAAGTCGCCGACCAAGGCGTCGGCATGTCGCCAGCCCTGGTAAACAGCCTGAATTCGGCCGGTCCGGTGCGAAGCCGCGCCGGCACGGCCGGCGAAACGGGCACCGGGCTCGGCCTCGCCATCTGCCGTTCTCTTGCCGAACGCAATGGCGGCCACCTTTCGATCCGCTCGCGCGAAGACGCCGGAACGACCGTCACCGTCACCTTGCCGCGTCGCGCGGACTGATCGAAGGCCCACCGAAAAAAACGGGCCGCCGAAGAGACTCGGCGGCCCGGGGTGTACCAGCTTTTGGCTGGTCTGGTTGACTCCCAGGGGGGAGCCCTCCAGGGGGGCTACGAGGGCTAGAGTGGCGGCGGTTTGTGGCCCGGCCACGTTCGAATTAAGGCGATTTCGTGTTTTTTGCCGGAGATCCCCGCGCCACCCGGCCTTGAGATTGGCCGGCCCCGGGGATAACTTCCGCCCCACATCGAACAGACGCCATTCAGGGAGTCACGCCGTGACACAGCCCGGGCAAGACAGCCTGAAGACCCGCCGCACCCTCAAGGTCGGCGGCGCGAGCTACGACTATTTCAGCCTGGAGGCGGCCGAGGCGGCCGGCATCGGCGATATCCAGCGCCTGCCCTACTCGCTCAAGGTGCTGCTGGAGAATTTGCTGCGCTACGAGGACGGGCGCACCGTCACCACGGACGACGTGAAGGCGATCGCCGCCTGGGCCGCCGACCGGCGGTCGGATCACGAGATCGCCTTCCGCCCGGCCCGCGTGCTGATGCAGGACTTCACCGGCGTCCCTGCGGTGGTCGACCTTGCCGCCATGCGCCAGGCCATGGTCGAGATGGGCGGCGATCCACAGAAGATCAATCCACTCTCCTCCGTCGACCTGGTGATCGACCATTCGGTGATGGTGGACGAGTTCGGCAACGCCAAGGCCTTCGCCGACAACGTGAAGCACGAGTTCGAGCGCAACCGCGAGCGCTACGAGTTCCTGCGCTGGGGCTCGACCGCGTTCCGCCGCTTCCGCGTGGTGCCGCCCGGCACCGGCATCTGCCATCAGGTGAACCTGGAATACCTCGCCAAGACGATCTGGACCGAGACCGAGGGCAATGTGCCCTATGCGTTCCCGGACACGCTGGTCGGGACCGACAGCCATACGACCATGGTCAACGGGCTCGCCGTGCTGGGCTGGGGCGTCGGCGGCATCGAGGCCGAGGCGGCGATGCTGGGCCAGCCCATCTCCATGCTGATCCCCGAGGTGATCGGCTTCAAGCTGACCGGCGCGCTGAAGGAGGGGACGACCGCCACCGACCTGGTGCTGACCGTCACCCAGATGCTGCGCGCCAAGGGGGTGGTCGGCAAGTTCGTCGAGTTCTACGGGCCGGGCCTCGAGCACCTCGCCTTGCCCGACCGCGCGACCATCGCCAACATGGCGCCCGAGTACGGCGCGACCTGCGGCTTCTTCCCGATCGACAAGGTGACCTGCGACTATCTGAAATTCACCGGGCGCGACGCGGCCGACGTGGCGCTGGTCGAGGCCTACGCCAAGCAGCAGGGCATGTGGCGCGCCCCCGACGCGCCCGATCCGCTCTTCACCGACACGTTGGAGCTCGACATCTCGACCGTGGAGCCGACGCTGGCCGGCCCGAAGCGGCCGCAGGACAAGGTCGCCCTTTCGGGCATGGCATCGCAGGTGCGGAAGCTGGTCGCCGAGTACCGCGCCGACGCGGGCGGCACGGCGAAGGAGGTCGCGGTCGCGGGCTCCGACCACAAGCTCAAGGACGGCGACGTGGTGATCGCCGCCATCACAAGCTGCACCAACACCTCGAACCCGTCGGTGCTGATCGCCGCGGGGCTCCTCGCGCGCAACGCGGTGGCCAAGGGGCTCAAGGTCAAGCCTTGGGTCAAGACCTCGCTCGCGCCGGGAAGCCAGGTGGTGAGCGACTACCTCTCCGCCGCCGGGCTGCAGGACGACCTCGACGCGCTCGGCTTCAACCTGGTCGGCTATGGCTGCACCACCTGCATCGGCAATTCCGGCCCCCTGCCCGACGCCATCGCCGATGCCGTCGACGAGGGCGACCTCGCGGTCGGCGCAGTGTTGTCGGGCAACCGCAATTTCGAGGGGCGCGTGCACCAGCAGGTGCGGCTGAACTACCTCGCCTCGCCGCCCCTCGTGGTGGCCTATGCGCTGGCCGGCGCGCTCGACCGCGACCTGGTGACGGAGCCGCTCGGCGAGGACAAGGACGGCAAGAAGGTGTTCCTCAAGGACATCTGGCCGACCAACAAGGAGATCCAGGACACCATCAAGGCGCACGTGACGCCCGAGATGTACCGCAAGCGCTACGCCAACGTGTTCGACGGGCCGGCCGAGTGGAAGAAGGTCGCGGCGCCCGGCGGCGAGGTCTATGCATGGCGCGACAACTCGACCTATGTGCGCTACCCGACCTTCTTCGAGGGCATGCCGAAGGAGCCCGAGGCGCTGAAGGATATTGCGGGCGCGCGGCCGCTCCTGATCCTCGCCAACTCCATCACCACCGACCACATCTCGCCCGCGGGCTCGATCAAGCGCGATTCGCCCGCCGGCGAATACCTGATCGAGCGCCAGGTGCGGCCGGCCGAGTTCAACTCCTACGGCTCGCGGCGGGGCAACCACGAGGTGATGGTGCGCGGCACCTTCGCCAACATCCGCATCCGGAACGAGATGGTGCCGGGCGTCGAGGGCGGCATGACCAAGCACCAGCCCTCGGGCGAGGAGATGGCGGTCTATGACGCCGCGATGAAGTACGCCGACGAAGGCGTGCCGCTCGTCGTCGTCGCGGGCAAGGAGTACGGCTCGGGCTCGTCGCGCGACTGGGCGGCGAAGGGCGTGCGCCTTCTGGGCGTGAAGGCCGCCATCGCCGAGAGCTTCGAGCGCATCCACCGCTCCAACCTGATCGGGATGGGTGTGCTGCCGCTCGAATTCCCGCAGGGGGTGGACCGCAAGTCGCTCAAGCTCGACGGGACGGAGATTTTCGACCTCACCGGCATCGCCGGCGGCATCAAGCCCCGCATGGACGTCGCCTGCCGCATCACGCGGGCCGACGGCAAGACGGAGAACACCACGCTGCGCTGCCGGATCGATACGCTCGACGAGGTCGAGTACTACCGCCACGGCGGCATCCTGCAATACGTGCTGCGGCAGATGCTGGCGGCGTGAGGCGCTGACGCGCGGGGCCGGTTGGGGACCGGCCCGTACGCTCCACCGTCATGCCCGGCCTTGAGCCGGGCATCCACATCCAATTTTCCAGGGCGCGCTCACGCGCGCCGTCCGGGGTCAAAATTCGGGGATGCGGCAGCTTCGGCTGCGGGTTGCCGTAGGCGCGGGCGTCGTTGTCCATCCGCTGCCAGTTAATTTTCCAGTGATCGCCACGACGGCCTTCCCCTCACCCTGTCCCTCTCCCGCGGGGAGAGGGGACGTTGCGACGGTATTCACGTCAGCCTGTCCGGTTCCGCGACCGCGATCGAGATCAAGAAAGGAGAGAGGGACAGGGTGAGGGGCGGATTTCGCCGCTGCTACTTCGCCAGCGCGAAATCGACCTTCTTCGGATCGTCCATCGATTTGGACGCGTCGAAAATTTCGAGGCCCACGACTTACCATTCGGAATTGTAATCGAAGATCACGCCGCGCTTATCCTCGTCGCTCTCCCCAATTGGCGCATCACGGAAGATCACACGGAGGACGTCGCATCAGCGTCGTAGACCACCTCCATTAGTCACCAATCAAATTTTTCAGCAATACCAGATCTCTTAACTTCAACTAAATTCGCGAGCTCTTCAAGGGGACGAACGACACTATAAATGGTAAAGGATTTTGGGTTATCATATATACGATTGATTTGGTAATCCGAAAAAAGAATTTGCGTAGCATTGCACTGCGGATCGGCATCAATAACAAGAACTCGTTTCGATCTGTATAATGTCAAATAGGCCGCCAGATTGCATAGTAACGTTGTTTTACCAACGCCTCCTTTGTTGTTAAAAACCGCTATAGATTTCATTTTGAATTTCCGTTTAAACTTTCACCCGCACTTCGAGTAGTCGCAGCTCGTGCAGGTGTCGCAGCCTTCCTGGCGGATGAGCGAGGCGGCGCCGCATTTGGGGCACTGGCGCATTGGCGCGTGCTCGAGCCCGACGACCTTGCGCTCGGCGAGGGCGGCGCGGTCGCGCCGGTCGGCCGGCGCGGGGAGGAACCCGATCTCGATCATGTGGCGCTCGATCACCTCGCCGATGGCGGCCAGCAGCGAGGGGACGTACTTGCCGCCCACCCACTGGCCGCCGCGCGGGTCGAACACGGCCTTGAGCTCCTCGACCACGAACGACACGTCGCCGCCGCGCCGGAACACCGCCGAGATCATGCGGGTCAGCGCCACCGTCCAGGCGTAGTGCTCCATGTTCTTGGAGTTGATGAACACCTCGAACGGCCGGCGACGCCCGTCCTGCACGATGTCGTTGATGGTGATGTACATGGCGTGCTCGGACTCGGGCCACTTCACCTTGTAGGTCTGGCCCGGCAATTCCTCCGGCCGGTTCAAGGGCTGGGTCATGTAGACGACGCCACCCGCCTCGTAGGCGTCGGCGGGCCTGGGCGCCGGCGCCTCCAGAGGCAGCTCGGGCTCGGCGGGCGGCGCCTCCGCCTTCACCGTCAGCACCGCGCCCGTCACCTCGTTGGGGCGATAGGTGGTGCAGCCCTTGCAGCCGAGCGCATAGGCGTTCTCGTACACGTCCTTGAACGCGTCGAAGGGCAGCTCGGCCGGCACGTTGATGGTCTTGGAGATCGAGGAATCGACATATTGCTGCACCGCCGCCTGCATCACCACGTGGTCGGAAGGCGCGAGGTGCTGGGCGTCGACGAAATAGTCGGGAAGCTGCGCATTCCCGCCGAACATGCGGCGATAGAGGCGGAAGGCATAGTCCGACACCTCCTCCTCGCGGCGCGAGCCGTCGGGCAGCATCACGTTGCGCGTGTAGGAGTAGCTGAACACCGGCTCGATGCCCGACGACACGTTGTCGGCGAGGAGCGAGATCGTCCCGGTCGGCGCGATCGAGGTGAGGAGCGCGTTGCGGATGCCCTTCGCGGCGATCGCGGCCTTCACGTCATCCTCGAGCTCCGCCACCGTCTCGCCGGCGAGGTAAGCGTCGCGGTCGAAAAGCGGGAACGGCCCCTTCTCGGCCGCGATCTCTGCCGAGGCGAGATAGGCATGGCGCCGGATCGCCGCCATCCATTCCTCGGCGAGGCGCACGGCTCCCTCCGCGCCGTAGCGCGCGCGGCACATGATCAGCGCGTCGGCGAGTCCGGTGACGCCGAGACCGATGCGGCGCTTGGCCTGCGCCTCGCGAAGCTGCGCCTCCAACGGGAAGCGCGACACGTCGGTCACGTTGTCCATCATCCGCACGGCGAGCGGCACGATGCGCGCGAGCTCGCCCATGTCCATCCGCGCCTCGGCGGTGAAGGGATCGACGACGAGACGCGCGAGGTTGATGGAGCCCAGGAGGCACGCGCCATAGGGCGGCAGCGGCTGCTCCCCGCACGGGTTGGTCGCCGCGATGGTCTCGCAATAGTACAGATTGTTGCGGCGGTTGATGCGGTCGATGAAGATCACGCCGGGCTCGGCATAGGCGTAGGTGGCGCGCATGATCTGGTCCCACAGATCGCGCGCCTTGACGGTCTTGAAGGCCGTGCCGCCGAACTTCAGCTCCCACGGCCCGTCCTCCTTGATCGCGGTCATGAAGGCGTCGGTCACCAGCACCGACAGGTTGAACATGTTGAGCCGGCCGGGCTGGCGCTTCGCCTCGATGAACGCCTCGATGTCGGGATGGTCGCAGCGCATCGTCGCCATCATCGCGCCGCGCCGATAGCCGGCCGACATGATGGTGCGGCACATCGCGTCCCACACGTCCATGAAGGAGAGCGGCCCCGACGCGTCGGCACCGACGCCATGCACCCGCGCGCCCTTCGGGCGCAGCGTCGAGAAGTCGTAGCCGATGCCGCCGCCCTGCTGCATGGTCAGCGCCGCTTCGCGCAGATGCTCGAAGATGCCCGACATGTCGTCGGGAATCGTCCCCATGACGAAGCAGTTGAAGAGCGTCACGTTGCGCCCGGTCCCGGCGCCGGCGACGATGCGGCCCGCCGGCAGGAACTTGAAGTCCTCGAGCGCCGAATAGAACCGCTCCTCCCAGGCCGCCGGGTCGGCCTCTGGCGCGGCGAGCGCTCGGGCAATGCGCCGCCACGTGTCGGCGATGGTGCGGTCGACCGGCTCCCCGGTCTCGGCCTTCAGCCGGTACTTCATGTCCCAGATCTGCTGGGAGATTGCCGAAACGGGGGTCATGGCACGCTTTCCAGGGGCGGAGGGCTGAAGCTAGGTCCGCGGGCCGAGCCGGTCAACGAAAATCGTTCACGTTCTGTTTCCACCGCCCTGTTCTTGGCCCAACTCTCTGTCCCAATGGACATATTGGCATTTATCCCCAGCTTTCCATCCGGTGTATCCACAGGCGTGCCCGACGGGTTGGACGAGTCGCGCGGCGAAAAGACCGACACTTGCCGGAACGGTTGACAGTCGCGCGCCGTTTCCAGGCAGATTCCAGTGATCCCGCGTCGCGCGGCCAGGAGAGCGCCCATGCGTGCCAGACGCCTTTTCGTCTTCGCATTCGTCGCAGCGATGGGCGCGCTCCCGGCGGCGCGTCCGGCGCCCCCGCCCCCGCCGGCGCAGCCGTCCCTCGCCGGCCAGCTCCTGATCGCGACGCCGGAGATGAGCGACCCGCGCTTCGCCCACGCGGTCATCCTGCTGATCAAGCACGACAAGGACGGCGCCGTGGGCCTGATCATCAACCGGCCGATCGGCGCGCTGCCGGTCGCCAAGCTGCTCTCCGCCGCCGGGCAGGACGGCACGGGCGTCAACGGCACCATCCGCGTCTGCCTGGGCGGTCCGGTCCAGCGCGATGTGGCGTTCGTACTGCACAGTGCCGACTACCACGGGACCGGCACGGTGGCCATCGACGACGAGCTCGCTATGACGCTCGACCCCCGGATCCTCGATGACATCGGCCATGGCAAAGGGCCGCACAAGAGTCTGATCGCGTTCGGCTATGCCGGCTGGGGCCCCGGCCAGCTCGAGGACGAGATCGCGCGGAACAGCTGGTACACCGCACCCGAAAGCCCGAAGCTGATCTTCGACGACCCGCCGAGCCGCATCTGGCGCGACGCCCTGGCGCGGCGCACCCGGAATATCTGACCCCGCCCTCCCGCGTCACCGTAGCCGAATACGGCGGTCCGCAGCCTGTGGACAGGTTGCCCCTGCGCGCCCGTGCGCGACCAAATCGGCCGATACCCTCTTTACCTTATTATAAGCAATGCTTATTATAAGCCTGTCCCAGGAAACAGGGTGATGATGTGACCCCGGCCCACGACCCGGAAACGGCGCTCGGCTTCCTGCTGTCCGACGTGATGCGCCTGATGCGGCGCGATTTCCACCGGCGGGTGCGCGACCACCGCCTGACGCTCGCCCAGTGGCGCGCGCTGGCGCAGATCTCGCTCAACGCGGGGATCAACCAGGCCCGCCTCGCCGACAATCTGGAGGTCCAGCCGATCACCCTGGCGCGCCTGATCGACCGGTTGGAGGAGGCCGGCTGGGTCGAGCGAAGGCGCGACCCGCACGACCGCCGCGCCGTCCGCCTGCATGTCACGCCCAAGGCCGAGCCCCTGATCGAAACGATGTGGGACGAGGCCGCGCGCTCGCGCGAGCTGGCGCAGGAGGGCCTGCCCGCAGGGTCGCGCGAGCGGCTGATCGAGATCCTGCGTCACATGAAACGCAACCTGGCGGCCGTCGAAGCCGCCATCGCCGCACCCGATGAGGCCGCGGAAGAAACCGACACCGAGGAGCCGGTCAGTGCCGCAGGAAGCGCGTAAGCCGGAGCCGGATACGGCGCGGATCGAGACGGTCGGCCGGCCCCGGCCCGCCCGCGCACCGGCGAAGCCCGCACGGGCGCGCCGCCGCTGGCTGCGCCCGCTGCTGCTGCTTCTAGGACCCCTGGTGGTGCTCGTGGGTGCCGGCTACGTCTACGCGACGGGCGGCCGGTACGTGTCCACAGACAACGCCTACGTTCACGCCGACAAGGTCGCGATCTCGGCCGAGGTCGCCGGGAGCATCGCCGAGACCGACGTGCACGAGAACCAGCCCGTGGCCAAGGGCGACGTCCTGTTCCGCATCGACGACCGGCCCTATCGCGTGGCACTCGAGCGCGCCGAGGCGCAGCTCCGCGCGGCGAAGGACGCGGTCGAGGCGCTGAAGGCGACGTGGCGTCAGAAGGCCGCCGAGATCCAGATGGACCAGGCGAACGCCAACTTTGCCCAGCGCGACCTCGGCCGTCAGACGCAGCTTGCCAAGAACAGCTACGCCTCGCAGGCAAAGCTCGACGAGGCGCGCCACGCGGTCGACGTCGCCCGCCAGCAGATCGCCATGACCCGCCACGAGCAGAGCCAGATCGCCGCCCAGCTCGGCGGCGGCCTGGACACGCCGCTCGACGCCGTGCCGAGCTACGCCGCCGCCAAGGCGGCGCGCGACCAGGCGCAGCTCGACCTCGCCCACACGCTGGTGCGCGCGCCGTTCTCGGGCATCGCGTCGAAGACGCCCGAACCCGGCGCCTATGTCACGGCGGGCGTTCCGGTGATGAGCGTGGTCGCCGATACAGGCCTTTGGATCGATGCCAACTTCAAGGAGACCGACCTTACCCATGTGCGGCCCGGCCAGACGGTTGCGATCACCATCGACACCTATCCAGACCATGGCTGGCAAGGCACGGTGAAGTCGATCGCGCCGGCCTCGGGCGCCGAGTTCTCGGTGCTGCCGGCGCAGAACGCGACCGGTAACTGGGTCAAGGTCGTCCAGCGCATCCCGGTGCGCGTGGTCATCCGGCCGCAGAAGGACGCGCCGCAGCTGCGCGCCGGGATGAGCGCCAATGTGGAGATCGACACGCGCCATAAGCGCGCCCTGCCTGACTTCGTGCGCACCGCCATCGGCTGGGTCGAAGGCGAGACCGCCCAGGCCCACGGCATGAAATGACCTCGCTCGCCCCGCCGGCGCGCGAGGTCAATCGCGGGCTGGTCACCGTCTCGGTGATGCTGGCCACGCTGATCCAGGCGCTCGACACCACCATCGCCAACGTCGCCTTGCCGGAGATGCAGGGATCGCTTTCGGCGACGCTCGACCAGATCTCCTGGGTCCTCACCTCCTACATCGTCGCCGCGGCGATCATGACGCCGCTCGCCGGCTATCTCGCCTCGCGCTTCGGGCGCAAGCGCGTGTTCCTGGCGTGCGTCGCGGGCTTCACCATCACCTCGATGCTGTGCGGCGCGGCGACCTCGCTGCCGGAGATCGTGGCGTTCCGCTTCCTGCAGGGCATCTGCGGCGCCGGGCTTGTGCCGCTCTCGCAGTCGGCCCTGCTCGACACCTACCCGCGCGAGCAGCACGGCTCGGCGATGGCGATGTGGGGCGTCGGCGTGATGGTGGGGCCGATCATCGGCCCGACGCTGGGCGGGTGGCTGACCGACGCCTATAGCTGGCGCTGGGTGTTCTACATCAACCTGCCGATCGGCATCCTCGCCTTCCTCGGCCTCGCCGCCTTCGTGCCCGAAGGCCGGCGCGACAAGGACCGCCCGTTCGACCTGTTCGGCTTCGTGCTGCTGTCGATGGCCATCGCCGCCATGCAGATGATGCTCGACCGCGGCCAGTCGCAGGACTGGTTCTCGTCGAACGAGATCTTGATCGAGCTGGCCGCCGCCGGCCTGTTCCTCTACCTCTTCATCGCCCACATGTTCACTGCGCAGCATCCGTTCGTCGAACCGGCGCTGTTCCGCGACCGCAACTTCGCGGTGGGCCAGCTCCTGATCTTCGTGCTCGGCGTCGTCTTGCTCGCAACCATGGCGCTCCTGCCGCCGTTCCTGCAGAACCTCCTGGGCTACCCGGTGCTGACGGCGGGCTGGGTGATGGTTCCGCGTGGCCTCGGCACCATGATAGCGATGTTCGTGGTGGGCAAGCTGGTGGGCAAGGTGAACGCGCGAATCCTGATCCTCACGGGGCTCGGCCTCTCCTCGTTCTCTCTGTGGCAGATGGCGCAGTTCGACATGAACGTGGGATCGTGGCCGATCGTCTGGTCGGCGATGATGCAAGGGGCAGGCTTCGGTTTCATCTTCGTGCCGCTGTCGACGCTGACTTTCGCGACGCTGGCGCCGCAATACCGCAACGAGGGCTCGTCCATGTACAGCCTGCTGCGCAATCTCGGCTCGTCGATCGGCGTGTCGATCGTGGTCGCGCGGCTCGCCGAGATGACCCAGGCGAACCACGCCGCGATCGTCGAGCATCTGACCCCATTCCGCGACGCCCTGAACCCGGCGATCCTGCCACAGGCGTGGAACTGGACGACCCAGGCCGGTGCCATGGCGCTCAATGCCGAGGTCACGCGCCAGGCGTCGACGATCGCCTATATCGACGACTACCGCTTCCTGATGTACGTGCTGCTGGCGGCGGCGCCACTGGTGCTGCTGCTGCGCCCGCCGAAGACGGCCGGGCCGGCGCCCGACGAGGGGCTCGCGACCGCGGACTACTGAGAACAGGGAACTTTCGTCCTCGCCGCGCGCTGATGGCAGGTGCCTGTCAGTGTATCACGCGAGGTGAACGGTCATGGGGCGCGGAATTCTGCTTTGGCTCCTTGGCGTGCCGATCCCGATCATCATCCTGATCCTGATCTTCTGGCACTGACGCCCCATCGGCGCGCCTCATGCCGGCGGAGGTGATCGGCTGGGCGGCCGCCGCGATCCTGCTGGTGACGCTCGGCCGGCAGGTCTATACGCAGTGGCGGTCAGGCGCGACCGAGGGCGTGTCGAAATGGCTGTTCGTCGGCCAGCTCACCGCCTCGACCGGCTTCGTGGTCTATAGCTGGCTCTTGCGGAACTGGGTGTTCGTCGTGACCAACGCGCTGATCCTCGCGACCGCGCTCGCCGGCGAATGCGTCTATGTCTGCAACCGGCGCGGCCTCCGGGTGGGCCGCAAGGACGCGCGGCCGCCGGCGGACGACGCGGGATAGGCTCTAACCACCGATCCCGAACCCCGCGCCGGCGCCGGTCGCGTAGCTCTGCACCAGCGAGCCCGCCACCAGGTACCAGCCGTCGACCAGCACGAAGAAGATCAGCTTGAACGGCAGCGAGATCATCACCGGCGGCAGCATCATCATGCCCATCGACATCAGGATCGATGCGACGACCATATCGATGATCAGGAAGGGCAGGAACAGAAGGAACCCGATCTCGAACGCCCGGCGCAGCTCGGAGATCATGAAGGCCGGGATCAGCGTGCGCAGCGGCGTGTTCTCGCCCACCTCGGCGGGCGTCGTATTGGCCAAATTGTCGAACAGGCGCAGATCCTTCTCGCGCACGTGCGCCAGCATGAACCGGCGGATCGGGCTCATCGTCCGGTCGAGCGCCTGGCTTTCGGTGATCTGGTTCTGGATCAAGGGCTCGATGCCATTCGAGTAGGCGGCGTTCAAGGTCGGCGCCATCACGAACGCAGTGAGAAACAGCGCGAGGGAGACGAGCACCGCGTTGGGCGGCGATTGCTGCAACCCGATGGCGCTGCGCAGGAACGACAGCACCACCACAATCCGCGTGAACGACGTCACCATCACCAGGATCGAGGGCGCGAGCGACAGCACGGTGAGCAGCGCGACGAGCTGCACGATCCGGCCGGTCGTCGACGCTCCGTCGCCGAGGTCGAGCGAGAAAGTCTGCGCCGCGGCTGGCGCGGCGAGCGCGGTACCGGCCGCAAGGAGGAGAACGCCAAGAACGATACGCCTCATACCGTAGGCTCCGCCGGGCGGATGCCCAATTCGATGAGGACATCATGCGCCGGCCCGAGCAGCACCAGGTGCTCGACCCCGTCGCGGCGCAGCAGCACCAGCCGGCGCTTGGCATCGACCGGCAAGAGCTCGACGATTGCGATGCGGCCGGCCTCGCCGCGCGGGCGGGTGTAGCGCCCGAGCACGCCGATACGCCGCCCGCCCCAGGCAATGGCGCCGATCAGACCCAGCACGAAAACCAGCGCGACCAGGAACCGCAGATAGACGCTGAAATCCATGAAGGGCTAGCGTTTCGGCCCGCGCGGCTGGCGGATCGGCGCGGCGTAGGCGCCGACGGCGCGCTGGCCGCGGACGACCGTCGCAAGCCGCTCGGCCAGCGCAGCATGGTGGCTCCGCACCGTCTCGGCGAGGCGCCCGAGCTCGTCCATCAGGCCGATCAGGTCGGGCTTCACTTCCTCGCGCGCGCTGCCGGGCAGCGCGATCAATTCGCGGCACAGCGTCTCCACTCGCGTCTCGAGTCCCGAAAGATCGACCGGCTGGCCGTCATCCAGAAGGCTGCGCGCCATGCAGGCGATGGCGGAAACCTCTGTCATGCGGGTGCGGATCTCGGCGGCGCTCACGGCAAGAACTCCTCGACGGCGGCACGGGCGCGCGAGGGACAATCGTCCATTAAGATTAACGAAGCGTTATCCGCGCCGCCGGATCAGAACCTCCAGGTGAAGCTGAACGCGCCGAACCGGTCGGCCCCCTCCTGACCGTGAAACTCGGGTGTGCGAAGGACGAAGCTGTAGGTGAGACGCGCCTCGCCGATCATGACCACGAGCCCCGCCTCGACGTCGGCGACGAGCGTCTTCTTGTCGACGCTGGGACTGTCGCGGAACGTGTTGCCGTCGAGAAAGATGTCGTGCCCGACGATGCGGCCGTCGACGCCGGCGAACAGATACCAGCCGAACGCGCCCGCGCCGGCGAAGCCGGGCGATCCGGGCAGCGCCGGCCGGATGCGGGGAGGACCGAAATCGGCGTGGAGCCCCTGCCCCAGCCGCAGCATGACGCCCCCGCTGCCGTACGTCATGACATTGCCAACGCTCGCGCCCGCGATCGGGATCGCATCGGTTTCGATCGCGCCGATTTGCCCCAGATCGACGCGCCAGCGGCGTTCCACCGAGGCGACAAGGCCGGGCTCGTTGTGGAGCTGGTAATCCCACCCGGAAGACCGGTCGACGTTGATCAGGTGGTGAAAGCCGTTCTGCACATAGCGCGCGCCGGCCGCGGGGCCGACCATGCCGAGCTCAAGCTCGACCGTGTCGAGCCGCTCCGAGGTTTCGGTCGCGAGCAGCACGCTGACATAGGCCCACCCGGCATAGGGCCGGTCGTTGGGGTCCGGCACCGGGCGGTCGGTGTCGGCCGGCGTGTAGACGTTCTGGCCGAGCGCCACGCCGATGCGCCGCTCACCGGAAAGGTCGAAGGTGGGCCATTGGCGATAGGGCGCCTTCGACCAGTCAGGCACCTCCGCACCGCCGATGCGCGGCGAGAGCGCCTCCAGCCGAAAGCCATTCGTGTAGTGCCGGTCGGACCCGTGCGGCGTGAAGAAATCGTTCTCGACCTCAACGCTCAGCATCGCATCGTCGAGCCAGCTCGCGGCGCCGGCCGGCCCTGCCGCCAGTAAGACACAAGCGACAATGAACAGGGGAGCGGCTACGCGCAAAACTCGCTCGTCGTCCTAGGGCTGCTTCTTGGACAGTATATCGAGATTCGCCTCGGCTGCCGCGCGGTTCTCCTCCTGGATGCGCTGGTGGATTTCCTGGCGTAGCACGGACACGTCGGGCGGGAAGGTGAACCCCAATTTGACCGACTTGCCGCGCACCTCGACCACCGACACCTCGATCGTGTCGTTGATCACGACCGACTGGCCGATCTTGCGCGAAAGGTAAAGCATGCCCAGGCCCCTTCACTACCTGTGAGGACCAGTCGCGGCCCCGTGCCGCGCCGGCGCCCGGAAGGACCCGTCTAAGGGATCACATGCGGCTTTACGGATTGTTAACGGCGTTGCGCCAATTCTTGGGACGCGGCGAAGTGCAACGCGTGGCAGCGTCTCCATGGACCTCACCAACCTTCCGCTGATCGGTCTCGCGGCCAAGCGCATGGCGTGGCTGACCCGCCGTCAGGAGGTGCTGGCGCAGAACGTCGCCAACGCCGACACGCCCGCCTACCAGCCGAAGGATCTGAAGCCGCAGGATTTCCGTGCGCTGCTGCATCCCACCGTGCCGCACGTCGCGCTCGCCGCGACCGACGAGGGCGCAGCGCTCAATGGCACCATCCCCGTTCGCCGCTTCCGCGACGCCAAGGAGCGCGACCCGTACGAGGAGAAGCCGACGGGCAATACAGTCTCGCTCGAGGAACAGCTCCTCAAGGTGTCGGATACGCAGACCGACTACAACCTCGCGTCCACCATCTACAAGAAGCAGCTCGATCTCCTGAAGATGGCGATCGGGCGCAGCTCGGGCTGAGGGCGGTAGGACATGGACCTCATCGAAGCGATCAAGATCGCGGCGTCGGGCATGAAGGCCCAGGGCACGCGGCTCCGCGTGATCTCGGAGAACCTCGCGAACTCGGATTCGACCGCGGAAACGCCGGGCGGTGCCCCCTACCAGCGCAAAACCGTGTCGTTCCGCGACCAGCTCGACCGCAAGTCGGGCGCCGAACTCGTCCAGGTCGACCGCATCGGCGCGGACACCAGCGCCTTCCGCCGCAAGTACGATCCCACCCATCCGGCCGCCGGGCCCGACGGCTACGTGCTGCTGCCCAACGTCAATCCGTTGATCGAGATGATGGACATGCGCGAGGCGCAGCGCTCCTACACCGCCAATCTCGACATGGTCGAGAACTCGAAAAAGATGATCCAGCGCACGATCGACCTGATGAGGAACTGACCATGGCAGTCGATCTCGCCAAGGCCGTCGCGGCCTATGCCCGAAGCGCCGCCACGGGTTCCGGCCCGAAGCTCAACGCGCCCGAGCAGGACACGGGCGGAGGCTTCGCCACCCTGGTGCGCGACGCCGTGAACGGCGCCATCGACACCGGCCGCGCCGCCGAGCGGGTGAGCACCAAGGCCATCGAAGGCAAGGCCGACCTCAACCAGGTGGTGACTGCCGTCAACAACGCCGAGCTCACGCTGCAGACCGTGCTCGCCGTGCGCGACAAGGTGATCCAGGCCTACCAGGACATCGTCCGGATGCCGATCTGAGGGCGGCGTCGCGCGATGAACGTCAATGATGTGCTGGATGTCAGCCGCGAGGCGATCGTCGTGCTCCTGGAGATCGGTGCGCCGATCATGCTGGTCGGGCTGGTCGTCGGCCTCGCCATTTCACTGGTGCAGGCGCTGACGCAGATCCAGGAGATGACGCTCTCCTTCGTCCCCAAGATCCTGGTGATGTTCGTCAGCGTGCTGCTGCTGCTGCCCTTCATGCTCCAGACGCTCGAAGGCTTCACCGAGCGCATCGCCGGCCGCATTGCGGCGGGCGGATGACCCTCGACCAGCTCATTCCCGGTAACGCCTGGTCGCTCCTCCTGGTGTTCGCCCGGCTCGGCGCGGCCATGATGATCCTACCCGGCTTCAGCGAGATCTTCGTGCTGCCGCGGGCGCGCCTATTGTTCGCCGTTGCGCTAACGGTGATCGTGGCCCCGGTGGTCGCGTCCGGCCTGCCGCCCTTGCCGGCAAGCCCGCTGCGCCTCCTTGTGATCCTTGGGGGCGAGCTGGTGGTCGGGCTCTTCCTCGGCACGATCGTACGGGTGATGATCTCGGCGCTGCACATCGCCGGCACCATTGTCGGCTTCCAGTCGTCGCTGGCCAACGCGACGCTGTTCGACCCGTCCGAATCGACGCAGGGCTCGATGATCGGAACGTTCCTCGGCATCGTCGGCGTGGTGCTGGTGTTCGTCGCCGATCTGCACCACATGATCCTTTCGGCGATCGTCGAATCCTACAGCGTGTTCCAGCCCGGCGCGCCCCTGCCCTGGGGCGATTTCTCGGCGACGATCAGCCGGCTCCTCGCCCACGCCTTCACGCTGGGCATGCAGCTTTCCGCGCCGTTCCTGGTCGTCGGGCTCGTGTTCTATCTCGGCCTCGGCCTCGTCAACCGGTTGATGCCGCAGGTGCAGATCTTCTTCATCGCCATGCCGCTGCAGATCGGGCTCGCCTTCTTCGTGATGACGCTCACCCTGTCGGCGACGCTCCTGTGGTTCCTGCAGGACTTTCAGAGCGGGCTCGGCAATCTGGTGCCGTAAGCGATGGCCGACGACCGCGACGATTCGCAAAAAACAGAAGAACCGACGCAACGCCGGCTCGACGACGCCCGCAAGCGCGGCGACGTCGCATCGTCACGCGAGATCGGCCACGCCGTCGTCATGCTGGGCGGCACGCTGGTCGTCGTCATGCTGGGTCCGACCATCGGGCGCGACCTGTTCCACATGCTGCGCGCCTTCGTCGAGAAGCCAGAGCTGATCCGCATCGACCAGCTGTCGTTCGACAACCTGACACGCAGCTTGCTCGCGCGCCTCGCTGCCATGCTCGCCTTGCCGATGCTGCTGATGGTGGCGGCGGCTATCGCATCAGGCCTCGCCCAGCACGGCTTCATCCTGTCGCCGGAGAAGCTCAAGCCGGACCTCGAGCGCATTTCGCCGCTGGCCGGCGCCAAGCGCCTGTTCTCGGGCCGCTCGCTGGTCGAGTTTCTCAAGGGGATCGCCAAGCTCGTGATCGTCGGCGCCATCGTCGCCGCGATCATGATGCCGAGGATGCACGGCATCGAGCTTGCGACGCGGATGGATGCCTCCGATCTCCTCGAACTCATCCGTCGCCTCGCGACGCGGCTGATGGTGAGCGTGCTGGTGGTCGTCGCCGCCATCGCCGCGCTCGACTTCTTCTACCAGCGCCTCGCCTTCCTCAAGCAGATGCGCATGTCGCGCCAGGAGATCCGCGACGAGATGAAGCAGGCGGAGGGCGACCCGCAGGTGCGCGCTCGCCTTCGCCAGATCCGCCAGGAGCGCGCGCGCAAGCGGATGATGGCGGCGGTGCCCAGCGCGACGGTCGTGGTCGCGAACCCGACCCACTACGCCGTGGCGCTGAAGTACGAGCTCGACGCGATGGCGGCCCCGGTAGTTGTCGCCAAGGGCATCGACGCGATCGCGCTCCGCATCCGTGCGGTCGCGGAAGAGAACGACGTGCCGGTGTTCGAGAGCCCGCCGCTCGCCCAGGCGCTCTATGCCGGAGTCGAGATCGGCGAGGAGATCCCCCCGGAGCACTACAAGGCGGTGGCGGAGATCGTCGGCTACGTACTGCGCCTCCAGGGCAAGCTCAAGCCGCAGCCGCAGGCCCGGCCCGCCGCGGCGGCCGGCTGACCGCCGGCCGGACGCGCCACGGAAACTCTTCTGTTCCGAAGATTTATGGTAAACGTTTGGTGTGCAGGATGAACGGGACGCCGATGGGGGGATCGCGGCGAGTTCTGGTGGTTACGGCAGCGGCGCTTGGCTGGGCGGCGCCGGGGCTCGCGTACGCCGCCGACGCCCTGCCCACGGTGCGCTTTCCCTGGGTGCGCGTCGAGCTTGGCGCCGCCGCCGCCCTGTTCGCCCTGGTGGCCGCCGTCCTCTATGTGCGCCAGCGGCGTGACCTGAAGCGGCTCCAGGCCGCCGAGTCGGCCCGGGCGCTCGATGCCGCGGCGTTCGACGCGCTGCCGCATGCCCGCATGGTCATCAACCCCGGTGGGCGGGCGGTCATCCACAACACCATGTGGACCCACCTGTTTGCCCTCGACGCGTCCGCTCCGCTCGCGCCGCTGGAGGCCCAGCTTGCCGGCGACGCCGACGCGCTCGCCCAGCTCGGCCGGCTCAAGGCCGCGGCCCAGGCGGGCGCCTCGGCGCGCGCCGAGTTCCAGGTCACCACCCGCGAGGGGGCGCACGAATGGCGCGACGTGCTAGTCGCCCCCCTGCCCGGCCGGCCCGGCTACGTTCTGTGGGGCATGGAGGACATCACCGCGCGCAAGGAGATGGAGCAGGTCATCCGCGAGGAGCAGGAGCGGCTCATCGACTTCCTCGAGAACGCACCGATCGGCTTCTATTCGGTCGACGAGGCCGGCCGCTTCCAGTTCGTCAACAACACCCTGGCCGGCTGGCTTGGCCACACGCCGGAGGAGATCACCGCCGGCGGCAAGCTGCTGCACGATTTCCTGGCCGGCGGCGCGCGCGGCGACGGTGCGGCCCATTCGCCCTTCGGCGTGGGCCCCGAGCGCGAGCAGGGCGAGGTCACGTTGCGCGGCCGCGATGGGCGCCCGTTCAGCGCCTACGTCACCCAGACGGTGGTGCATGCCGAGAATGGCGGCCTCAGGACCCGTTCGCTGGTGCGCGACCTGACCATCGAGCGCGAATGGGCCGACGCGCTGAAGCAATCGGAGCAGCGCTTCCAGCGCTTCTTCGAGGAGGCGGCGGTCGGCATCGTGCTGCTGGACGCCGCGGGCAAGGTGGTCGAGCACAACGCCGCCTTCGCCCGCATGGTGGGGGTGGACGCGGGCGAGGCCAAGGGGCGGCCGTTCGCCGATTTCGTGGAGGCGGCCGCGCGCGGCACGCTCGCCGCCCAGCTCCAGAACGCGGCCGGGCCCGGCGATGCCGCCCCGATCGAGCTGACGCTCTCCGGAGGAGACGCCAGGGTGGTCGCTTCGGCGGTGATCCGCCGCATCGAGGAGGGCGGGGAGGCGGCCGGGCTGATCGTCCACCTGGTCGACATCACCGAGCAGAAGACGCTGGAAGCCCAATTCCTGCAATCGCAGAAGATGGAGCTGGTCGGCCAGCTCGCCGGCGGCGTCGCGCACGACTTCAACAACCTGCTGACGGCGATGATCGGGTTCTGCGATCTCCTGCTGATGCGTCACCGGCCGGGCGACCAGTCCTTCGCCGACATCATGCAGATCCGCCAAAACGCCAACCGCGCGGCCAACCTGGTGCGCCAGCTCCTCGCCTTCTCGCGCCAGCAGACCCTGCAGCCCAAGGTGCTGTCGGTCACCGACGTGCTTGCCGAGCTCTCCAACCTGCTGCGCCGGCTGATCGGCGCCTCGATCGACCTCAAGATGGTGCACGGTCGCGAGCTGGGCCTCGTCCGCGTCGACCAGGGCCAGCTCGAGCAGGTGATCATCAACCTCGCCGTCAACGCCCGCGACGCGATGGTGGCGGGCGGCACGCTCGAGATCCGCACCGTCAACGTGCCGGCGGGCGACCCGCGCCTCGTCGCACTCGATCCCGCGCCCGACACCGACTACGTGGCGATCGAGATGGAGGATACCGGCTGCGGAATCGCCAAGGAGAACCTGGCCAAAATATTCGAGCCGTTCTTCACCACCAAGGAGGTCGGATCGGGAACCGGTCTCGGGCTCTCCACCGTCTACGGCATCATCAAGCAGACGGGCGGGCTGATCGCGGTCGACTCGAGCCCGACCGTCGGCACGACCTTCACCATTTTCCTGCCGCGCCACCGCAGCGAGGCCGAGGCGGAGGCGCCGCGCGAGGTCCCGCCGCGCGAACGGGCGCCCCGGCGCGATCTCACCGGCGAGGGGGTGGTGCTGCTGGTCGAGGACGAGGATGCGGTGCGCAAGTTCGGCGCGCGGGCACTGCGCAACAAGGGCTACACGGTGCACGAGGCCGCGAACGGCGAGACGGCGCTCGAGATCCTCAATTCGGGCGAGCCGGTCGACATCCTGGTCACCGACGTCGTCATGCCGGGCGTCGACGGGCCGTCGCTGATCCGCCAGGTGCGCGAGAAGCGGCCCGACCTCCGGGTCATCTGCATCTCGGGCTACACCGAGGATTCGTTCCGCAAGCGGATCGACTTCTCGGACAACATCCACTTCCTGCCGAAGCCCTTCTCGCTCCAGCAGCTCGCCGGCAAGGTCAAGGAAGTCATCTCCGACCCGGTAGCGTAGCGCCGCCGCTTCCCGGCCCCTCCACCCCACGCTATAGTTCCCTTCGAAGGCCCGACCGGCGGCGGTGGGCGCCGACAAGAGAAACGACAAGACCGGAGGAAGCGATCATGAGGAGAGGTCTCGCGGCGCTCGTCGCCGCGGCGGTGCTGGCCGTGACCGGCGCCGCGCGGGCCGCTCAGCCGGTGGCGATGGTGTCGCTGCCCCAGGGCACCATCAACTATTTCCAGACCGCGGCCATCGCCAAGGTGGTCCAGGAGCATTCGAAGCTCACCATGCGCGTCAAGACGATGCGCGGCGCCTCGCTCGGCCTCGCGGCGCTCAACGCGGGCGACGCCGAGTTCCAGCTTGTCAGCATCATCGAAGCGGCCGACGCGGCGCGCGGCGAGGACGTGTTCAAGGGACGGCCGCAGAAGAACCTGCGCGTCGTGCTGGACAACCGCGCGCTCGGGCTCGGCATCTTCGTGCGCAAGGATTCGCCGATCAAGACGATCGCCGACCTCAAGGGCAAGCGCATGCCCACCGGCTGGAAGGCCTACCCCAACGTCGCGCTCAACATGAGCGCGATCCTCAAGACCGGCGGGCTCACCTTCGCCGACCTCGATCCCGTGCCGGTGCCGGAGCTGATCCGCGCGTCCGAGGATTTCATGCAGGGCAAGTCCGACGCCAGCTACTTCGCCATCGACGGACCGAAGGTGCGCGAGATCGACGCGGCGGTCGGCGGCATCCGCTTCCTGTCGATGCCGAAGACGCCCGCCGCGCTCACCGCCGTGCGGTCGGTCAAGCCCGACCTGTTCATCATGACGGTGAAGCCGAACCCGCATCTGCCGGGCATCGTCGGCCCGACCAACGTGCTGGCGTTCGACCTGGTCGTCGCGACCTCGGCGCGCGTGCCTGACGCGGTTGTGCAAGAATTCGTCAAGGCGGTGCACGACAACCGCGCCGAGCTGATCAAGGCGCACCCGTCCTTCCGCCAGTTCGACCCGCAGAAGATGGCCAAGCGGTTCGGCTCGCTGCCCTACCACCCGGCCGCCATCGCCTATTACAAAGAGATCGGGCTGTGGAAAGAGTGATATTGGGGCCCCAACTCCCTGCCGTTCGCCCCGAGGTACGACTTTGCAAGGCGACGGCGCGGCGTTGGCGGCCGGGGTACTGACCCGGCGCCAGGTTCAGCGCCGCGGGGTGAACATCAAGAGCAAGGCCAGACCGACCACCCCGGAAACCACCGACGCCGCCAGTATGCCGAGCTTTGCCGATTGCAGGGCGGTGCCCGTGAAGGCAAGATCGGCGATGAACAGCGACATCGTGAACCCGATGCCGCCGAGCGCTCCCGCCCCCAACAGCATCGGCCAGTTCACATCGTCGGACTTTCGCGCCAGCCCCGTCTTGACCGCCAACCATGCCGCGGCAAAGATGCCGATGGGCTTGCCGATCACGAGCCCGCCCACGGTCGCGAGGGAGATCGGCTCGAAGGCACTCTGGACCGAGATCGGGACGCCCGCATTCGCAAGAGCGAAAAGCGGAAGGATCAAAAACGCGGACCACGGGTGCAAGGCGTCTTCGAGGCGCTGCTGCGGCGACATGCTCTCGACCGCCGCGCGCGCCAGACCCTGGCGCACGCGCTTGGGCTTGAGCTGGGAAGCATTGGCCCCGGGGTCGGGCCGCGCGTCTTTCGCCCATTCGAGGAACCGCTCGAGCCTCCCATGTTCGACCCAAGGCGTCGTCGGGGTGAGCAGGCCTAGCGCGACTCCGGTGATCGTCGGATGAATGCCTGATTCGTGCGCCGCCGCCCAGGCAAAAAGGCCGATGGCCCAATAGGCCAGCATTGCACGCACCCCGAGACGTTGCATCAGGGCGGCAACGCCGACGCACAGAACCGCGGCGAAGAAGGGGATCGGGTGAAACCCGTGGTTGTAGCCGACCGCGATGACGGTGATCGCGCCGATGTCGTCGATGATCGCGAGCGCCAGAATGAATATCCGTAGGCTGTTCGGAACGCGACGCCCCAGCAGGGCCATGCAGCCGACGACGAAGGCGATGTCCGTGGCCATCACGACGCCCCACCCCAAGCCCGCCTGCGGTCCCGACGCCAGCACGAGATAAAGAACTGCCGGAACGGCCATGCCTCCCAGCGCACCGGCGACCGGCAGCACTGCGGCGCGGACTTCGCTCAGCTCCCCGAAAGCGATCTCGCGCTTGATCTCGAGGCCGACGACGAGGAAGAAGATCGTCATCAGCCCGTCGTTGATCCAGTGCCGCAGGGGGAAGTCCCAACTCATCCGGCCGAAATGCGCGCCGCTCGCCGTCGTCCAGAATGCTTCGAAGGGGCCGCGCAGATCGCTATTGGCGATCAAGATGGCGATGATCGCCGCCGCGAGAAGAATGCCGCCGCCGGCCGTCTCGGTGTGGATGAATTTCCGGAGTGGCGCCGCGACGGCATCGATCGGCGCTTCAGGAAATTCCGGATCTGTCCTCACGTCCGTCATTTCGGATTCCCTGCTCCGACGATCGCTGGACCGAGGGGACTTGAAGCACCCGCCGTCGCATCCGTCAGCGGCGCGTGCCAGGTATCGCCAAATTAGGAATCCTTCATCCTTGCGGACGGCAACGGCACGTAGAACCCGCCGTGCGGGCTGCCGAACTGCGGCACACGGGCCCCTACCCCGTGCCCGCCAACGACCGGCGGCGCGCGCGCGGGCGGCGCTCCGGCTCGCGCGCGGGCGCGTGCTCGTCGAACAGCTCGGTGAGCTTCTCCATCACCGTCCCGCCCAACTGCTCGGCGTCCATGATGGTGACGGCGCGGCGATAGTAGCGCGTCACGTCGTGGCCGATGCCGATCGCGACCAGCTCGACCGGCGAGCGGGTTTCGATCCACTCGATCACGTCGCGGAGATGCCGCTCCAGGTAATTGCCCGGATTGACCGAGAGCGTCGAGTCGTCGACCGGTGCGCCGTCCGAAATGACCATCAGGATACGGCGCTGCTCCGACCGGCCCAGCAGCCGCTCGTGTGCCCACAGAAGCGCCTCGCCGTCGATGTTCTCCTTGAGGAGCCCCTCGCGCAGCATCAGCCCGAGCGACTTGCGCGCGCGGCGCCACGGCGCATCGGCCGGCTTGTAGACGATGTGGCGGAGATCGTTGAGCCGGCCCGGATTGGGCGGCTTTCCCTCGGCGAGCCATTTCTCGCGGCTCTGCCCGCCCTTCCAGGCGCGCGTCGTGAAGCCCAGGATCTCCACCTTCACGCCGCAGCGCTCGAGCGTACGCGCCAGGATATCGGCCGACATGGCGGCGACCGTGATCGGCCGGCCGCGCATCGAGCCCGAATTGTCGATCAGCAGCGCCACCACCGTGTCGCGGAATTCCGTCTCGCGCTCCTGCTTGTAGGAGAGCGGGTAAACCGGGTTGACCACGACGCGCGATAGCCGTCCCGCGTCCAGGAGACCCTCATCGAGGTCGAAGTCCCAGCCGCGCGACTGCTTGGCCAGCAATTTCCGCTGCAACCGGTTGGCGAGCTTGCCGATCACCGTCTGCAGGTGCGAGAGCTGCTGGTCGAGGTGCAGCCGGAGCCGCGTCAGCTCCTCCGCCTCGCACAAATCCTCGGCGGAGACGATCTCGTCGTAGTCGGCGGTGAACGGCCGGTAGGGCGGATCGCCCGGCCGGTTGGGGAGGAACCCCTCGGGCCGGCGCCAGTTGCGCGCGCGGTCGGAATCCTCCTCGCCCATGCCGGGCAGCATCTCCTCCTGCGCCTGCTGGAGCGCCGCGTCGTCGCCGTCCTCGGCGTCGGCGTCCTGCATCTCGCCGGACGGCGTGCCGGACATCTCGGTCGATTCGTCCTCGCCCTCGCCCTCGCCGGACTCGGCGTCCGACGCGCTCTCCTCCGAGGACTCGTCGCCCTCGGACTCGTCGGACTGCGCGTCCGAATCCTCGTCGCGCAAATCGAGATGGGCGAGCACCTGGTTCAGCACCTTGGCGTAGGCGGCCTGGTCCTCGACGGCGCGGTTGAGCGCCGACATGTCGGCGCCGATACGCGTATCGAGCCATTCGCGCCAGAAATCGACGGCGCGGCCGGCCGTCTCGGGCGGCGGCTCGCCGGTCAGGCGCTCGCGCGCGAGGTAGCGCACGGCTTCAGCCAGCGGCACGTCGCCCTGCGACTCGGCCCGGCCGAGACCCGAGGCGCGGCAGCGCTCCTCGGAGGCGGCGGCGAGGTTGGCCGCGACGCCGGCCATCCGGCGCGCGCCCAGCGTCTCGACGCGCACCTGCTCCAGCGCGTTGAACACCGCGGCCGCCGCCTCGCCGTGCGGCGCGAGGCGCCCGTGCACGGCCGGGTCGTGGTAGCGCAGCGACAACGCCATCGAGTTCCGCCTCGCCGCGCAATCGCCGCACCTCGACCGGCGAGAAGTCTCGCGACGGCACGGGCAGGCGCGCCTGCGCCTCGGTCAGCCGCGCCTCGGCGCCGAACGTGACGGAGACGTCGTCGCGCTCGGCCATGGCACGCATGGCCGCGGCGGTCACCCGCCGGAACGCCTCGATGGGATGCTCCTCGCCGGCCACGTGCGCCTCTACTTCCGCTTCGCGACCACCGACTCAGCGAGATCGGTATTGAAGCAGCGCTGATAGTACTCGGCGACGATCGGCCGCTCCAGCTCGTCGCACTTGTTGAGGAAGGTGAGCCGGAACGCCGCCCCGAGGTCGTCGAACAGCCGCGCGTTCTCCGCCCAGGTGATCACCGTGCGCGGCGACATCACGGTCGAGATGTCGCCCGCCATGAATCCCTGGCGCGTCAGGTCGGCGACGTTGACCATGTTGGAGATGGTCTTGCGCCCGGTGTCGGTATCGTAGGACGGCACCTTGGCGAGCACGATGCGCACCTCGGCGTCGTGCGGCAGGTAGTTCAGCGTGGTCACCAGGTTCCAGCGGTCCATCTGGCCCTGGTTGAGCTGCTGCGTACCGTGATAGAGGCCCGTGGTGTCGCCGAGCCCGACCGTGTTCGAGGTCGAGAACAGGCGGAAGGCCGCGTGCGGATGGATCACCCGGTTCTGGTCGAGAAGCGTCATCCGCCCGTCGACCTCCAGTACGCGCTGGATGACGAACATCACATCGGGCCGGCCGGCGTCGTACTCGTCGAACACCAGCGCCACCGGGTTCTGCACCGCCCAGGGGAGAATCCCCTCGCGGAACTCGGTCACCTGCTGGCCGTCGCGCAGCACGATGGCGTCCTTGCCGATCAGGTCGATGCGGCTGATGTGGCTGTCCAGGTTGACGCGCACGCACGGCCAGTTGAGCCGCGCCGCCACCTGCTCGATATGGGTCGACTTGCCGGTGCCGTGATAGCCCTGGATCATCAGGCGCCGGTTGTGCGCGAACGCCACCAGGATGGCGAGGGTGGTGTCGTGGTCGAAGCAGTACGCGTCGTCGACCGGCGGCACGTGCTCCGAGGGCTGGCTGTAGGCCGGCACCTGCATGTCGTTGTCGAGGCCGAACACCTGGCGCACCGAAAGCTTGATATCGGGCGCCCCCTCGGGCAGTGCCGCCAGCTCGGCTCGGGACGGGGCTTTTGCCATGAAACCTTGTTTCCTTTCTTGTCTGTCTTTGCTTTGCGCGCTCAACCGGCGCCGCCGCGGCTCGTCAGGGTGGAATAGGCCTGGTTGATGACCTTCAGTCGCTCCTCCGACGCGCGGTCGCCGCCGTTGGCGTCGGGGTGGTGGCGCTTCACCAACTCCTTGTAGCGCGATTTGATGGCGGCGATGGTCACCGAGCCGGAAAGCTGCATCACGGCCAGCGCGCGCTCGCGCTCGCTCTGGGGCCGCTCGCGGCGCGACTGCCAGCCCTTGCCGCCGCCGTCCCCGTTCGTGCCGTTCGCCCCGTCGCGGTCGGACTTCGCGCCGCCGAACAGATCGAACGGGTCGCTGAAATGCGGCGCGCCGTTGCGCCTCGCCCCGCGCCATACGCCGAACGGCCAGGAGGGGCGCTGCCACGTGGTGTCGGCCCGGATCTGCGCCTCCATCTCTGCCTCGGACATACCGGCGAAGTAGTTCCACGAGGCGTTGTAGGCGCGCACGTGGTCGAGGCAGAACAGGTAATAGCGCGAGAGCTCGTCGCGGCCGCGCGGCGCGCGGTATTCGCCGGCGTTCGGGCAGCCGGGGATGTCGCAGACATGCACCTGCGCTTCCGGCGCACCTGGGTTGCGCAGCGGCGGCAGGTCTCGCTGGGACTGACGATTCGTCGCCATCACCGCCAGTATGGTGACGTGCACGGCCGCTGACAAGCGCAGGAACGCGCGGTTTTGGCTTGCACGCGCGCGGCTTGACTTGCGTCGCTCGGCGCCGAAGATCGGGAGGCATGACGGTCGCCGATACGATCCGCGACAAGCTCGCCGCCGCCTTCCACCCCACCGCGCTGGAGGTGCTCGACGAGTCGCATCGCCATGCTGGCCATGCCGGTGCGCGCGAGGGCGGCGAGACGCATTTCCGTGTCGCCATCGTCTCCGCCGCGTTCGCCGGCCAGAGCCGCATCGCGCGTCATCGCGCTGTCCACCAGGCGCTGGCGGCCGAGCTGGCCGGCGGGGTTCACGCCCTCTCGGTCGAGGCGCGGACCCCGGACGAGGCCCAGCGGAACGCCTGAAGGGCGGCCGCGCCGTCCGGCACGGACACAACCTGTGGTTGACTTGTGGCCCAATCAGGTTGTATATCCATAGAAGTTTGCATCGAATGCGTGTAAAAGCCGTTCCAAGCCACAGCCAGGGAGAGGGTTGGCCATGAGCACGCTTGTCAGCCGCAACGTCACCGTCGCCGGACATCGCACCAGCGTGCGGATGGAGCCTCCGATGTGGCGTGCCCTCGCCGACATTTGCCGGCGCGAGCGCCAGTCGGTGCACGAGATCTGCACGGCGATCGACGCGCGGCGCGATGCCTCCACGCTCACGGCGGCGCTGCGCGTCTTCATCATGGACTATTTCCGGTTGGCTGCCACCGAGGACGGGCATCTGCGCGCCGGCCATGGCTTCGGCGTCACGCACCCCGTCGAGCCCTTCGCGCCGCCGGCCCTGCGCGCGGACGCGCCGCGTCCGGAGCCATTCCGCCTCAGCGCGTCGCGGTAGATCCCGCCCGCGGGCCACGGCCCGCCCGGAAACATCTTGCCCATCCGGTCCCCGATTGAGACAATGCGTCTCAATAACAGGGAGACACGGTCATGAAAGCGAGAACGATCCTCTTCTCGATGGTGGCGCTCGTCGTCGGCACGGCGACGGCGTCGGCCCAGACGGTTGGCATCGCGGCCGGACGACAGGGCTTCTGGACCTATTCGACCGGCGCCGCGATCTCGAAGGTCGCCTCCGACGCCGGCATCAACATGCGCGTGCAGCCCTTCAGCGGCACCAGCGTCTATGTGCCCGAGGTGAATGCCGGCGACATGCAGTTCGGCCTCGCCAACGAGAACGAGACCTCGTTCGCCGTGCACGGCAAGGTACTGTATGAGGGCAAGCCGCAGCGCAACCTCCGCGTCGTGGCGGTGATCGCGCCGCTGACGGCGGCGCTCTTCGTCAAGAAGGACTCGCCGATCAAGACGCTGAAGGACGTCAAGGGCAAGCGCGTCGCCTCGGGCTATGGCAGCCAAAAGGTTGTCGAGCTGATCCTCAAAGGGTTCCTCGAGAATGCCGGCCTCACCGAGAGCGACATCCAGCCCGTACCGGTGCCCAACGTGGTGCGCGGCGCCGACGACTTCGCCGCCGGCAAGGTCGACTGCTTTAGCTTCGCGCTGGGCGCGGGCGCCGTGACCAAGGTCGACGCCTCGGTCGGCGGCGTGCGCGTGCTGCCGATCGACCCGTCGCCCAAGGGCATGGCCGCGATGCACAAGTATTTGCCGGCGGGCTTTGCTGACAAGGTGGCGCCGCGCAAGGGGCGAGTGGGTGTGCTCGAACCGACCTGGCTCTACTCCTACGAATACCTCGTGCTGGCCAGCACCAAGACGCCCGAGAAGATGGTCTACACCCTGGCCAAGGCGCTGCACGATCACAAGGCGGACCTCGAATCCTCGTTCAAGCCGCTGCAGGACTTCGACCCCGATCACATGGTGCGGTCGTGGGAGGGCGTGCAGTTCCATCCCGGCGCGATCAAGTACTACAAGGAAATCGGCCAGTGGCCGCCGAAGTCGCAGAGCTGATCCGAGCGCACAAGCTTGAACGACACGCCTGAAGCCGAGGCCGAGGGCGCCAAGGCGTCGGCGCCCTTCTGGCTTCGCGCGATCACCGCTACCCTCGCGTTCCTGCTGGCGGGCGGCGCGCTCGGCTGGTCTGCCGACATCTACCGCGACTGGTTCGGCCTGGTCGCCTACACCGAGCAGTTCCTCGCCTCGGTGCTCGCCCTCGCCGTCCCGCTCGCGATCCTGTCGCTGCCGGCGAAGCGCGGCACCGCACGTACGCACCTGCCCTGGTACGACGCCGTCGCCGCGCTGGTCGGCCTCGTCGCCGGATTCTACATGGCGGTCACCTATCCGCGCCTGTCGGAGGAGATGACCTATTTGCCGCTCGACGGGCTGATCTCCGGCGGGATCATGGTGGCGCTGGCGCTCGAAGGGCTGCGCCGCGCCGTCGGCATGGTGCTGTTCGTGCTGGCGCTGGCGTTCATCGCCTACGCCGCGGTCGGCTACCTGGTGCCGGGCCAGTTGTCCGGCCGGCCGATCGAGTTCGCCAAGCTCGTCTACTACCTCGCCTGGGACCAGTCGGCGATGCTTGGCCTGCCGATGCAGATCGGCTCGACCATCGTCGTCGCCTTCGTGTTCTTCGGCCAGATCCTGTTCAAGTCCGGCGGCTCGTCGTTCTTCACCGACACCTCGCTCGCCCTGATGGGCCGGTTCCGCGGCGGCTCAGCCAAGATCGCGATCACCGCCTCGGCCCTGTTCGGCTCGATCTCCGGCTCGGCCGTGTCCAACGTGGTGGCGACCGGCGTCATCACCATCCCCTTGATGCGCCAGGGCGGCTATCCCGCCCACCTCGCCGGCGCGATCGAGGCGGTGGCCTCGACCGGCGGACAGCTCATGCCGCCGGTGATGGGCGCGGCGGCCTTCCTGATGGCCGAGTTCCTGCAGGTGCCCTACACCGACGTGGTGGTGGCAGTGGTGATCCCGTCGCTCCTCTACTATGTCGGGCTGTTCATCACCGCCGATCTGGAGGCGGCGAAGAACGGCATCGAGCGCGTGCCCGAGTTCGCGCATCCCGGCGATCCGCGGCGTGCTCAAGGCGGGCTGGTACTTCCCGATCCCGTTCGTCGTGCTGATCATCGCCCTGTTCTCGTGGAACCTGCGGCCGGAGCTCGCGGCGATCTATGCCGCCCTCACATTGATCGCGTTCAACCTCGTGCTGGGCTTCCGCGGCAAGCGCATGAGCCTGACCGACCTGTTCGAGGCGGTGCGCGAGACGGGGTCGTCCTCGATCGAGATATTGATGATCACCGGCGCGGCGGGCTTCATCATCGGCGCGCTCGACATCTCCGGGCTGGGGTTCGGGCTCACCTTGATCCTCGTGCAGATCGGCTCGTCGAGTCTCGTCGTGCTGCTCGCCCTCGCCGCCCTCGTCTGCATCGTGCTCGGGCTCGGCATGCCGACCGCGGGCGTCTACGTGCTGCTCGCCGCGCTGGTCGCGCCGGCGCTGGTCAAGATGGGCATCTCGCCGATGGCGGCGCATCTTTACGTGCTCTATTTCGGCATGCTGTCGATGATCACCCCGCCGGTGGCGATCGCCGCCTACGCGGCCGCAAGCCTCGCGGGCGCCGACGCGATGCGCACCGGCCTCGCCGCCGTCAGGTTCGGCTGGACGGCGTTCGTCATGCCGTTCCTGTTCATCGCCTCGCCGTCGCTCCTGATGGTCGGCACCCCCGCGCAGATCGTCTGGGCGGCGGCGACCGCGGCGGCCGGTGTGTGGCTCGCCTGCGTCGGCGTCGTCGGCTATCTGGTGCGGCCGATCGGCCGGCCGACGCGGCTCGCCGCCATTGCCGCCGGGCTGATGATGCTGGTGCCGGCCGATGCCTTCCCCGGCGCCTGGGCCACCGACGCCGCCGGAATCGCGTTGGGCATCGCTGTTGCCGGGCGCGAGTTCGCCTGGCGCCGACGCAGTCGCGGCGAGCCGCAGCCGGCGATCGCCTCTACCCCATCTCCCTGACGAGGCGCGCCTTCTGGCGCTGCCAGTCGAGCTCCTTCTCGCGCTCGCGCTTGTCGTGCTTGCGCCGCCCCTTGGCGAGGCCGAGCTCGGCCTTGGCGATGCCGCGCTTGTTGAAATAGATCTTGAGCGGCACGAGGGTCATGCCCTCGCGCTGCACCGCGCCGGCGAGCTTGGCGATCTCGCGCCTTTTGAGGAGCAGCTTGCGCGGCCGGCGCGGCTCGTGCCCGCCGTCGCGCGCCTGGCCGTACTCGCTGATATGGGCGTTGACCAGCCAGATCTCGCCGCCCTTCACGCTGGCATAGGCCTCGTTGATGTTGCCCTTGCCGGCGCGCAGCGATTTCACCTCGCTGCCGGTGAGCATCAGTCCGGCCTCGAGCGTGTCCTCGATGAAGTATTCGTGGCGGGCCTTGCGGTTCTGCGCGGCGACGCGCTGCGCCTCCGGTTCTCGCGCCATCGGAGCTCCGGCTAGTTGAGGAGCCCGGCCGAGGTCATCGCCTCCCTGACCACGGCGCGCGCGCGCTCCGAGGCGGGGACCATCGGCAGGCGCACCTCGTCGGTCGACTTGCCGAGGAGGCTCGCCCCGTACTTCACCGGCGCCGGGCTCGTCTCGCAGAACAGGCCGGAATGCAAAGGCATCAGCCGCTCGTTGAGGCGCATCGCCTTGTCGATCGCGCCCTCCTGCCAGGATTTGTGCATCTCCGCCATCTCGCGCGGCGCGACGTTGGCGGTGACTGAGATGCAGCCGTGCCCGCCTTGCGCCATGAAGCCGAGCTGGGTGACGTCCTCGCCCGAGAGCTGGACGAAATCCGCGCCGCACGCCATGCGCTGCAGCGTGGCGCGCGCGACCTGGGCGGTCGCGTCCTTGACGCCGACGATGTTCGGCAGCTTGGCGAGCCGAGCCATGGTCTCGACCGACATGTCGATCACGCAGCGCGCCGGGATATTATAGATGATGATCGGGAGGTCGACCGCGTCGTTGATCGCCTTGTAGTGCTGGTAGAGCCCTTCCTGGGTCGGCTTGTTGTAGTAGGGCGTGACGACCAGCGCGGCGTCGGCGCCCGCCTCCTTGGCGTGGCGGGTGAGCGCGATCGCCTCCTCCGTCGAGTTCGAGCCGGTGCCGGCGATCACCGGCACGCGCCCGCGCGCGACGGCGATGCAGAGCTCGGTCACCCGGCGGTGCTCCTCGTGGCTCAAGGTGGGCAATTCGCCCGTGGTGCCGCACGGCACGACGCCGTGTGTGCCCTCGGTGATCTGCCAGTCGACAAACGCCTCGAACGCCTTCTCGTCCACCGCCCCGTTCCGGAACGGCGTGATCAGCGCGCAGAGCGATCCCTTGAACATGGCCTGTCTCCCTTCCGGCCACCATAATCCCGGGTCCGGATGCGGGCAAGGCCGGGCCTCGCGCGCGGGCGGTGCGATGGCGTAAGCTCGGCACGACTCCGGCCGCAGAACGAGGGGACAATGGCCAAAACGCATCGCTACGAGGTGACGGTCGAATGGACCGGCAACAAGGGCACCGGCACGTCGGGCTACCGCGCCTACGACCGCGACTACGAAATCACGTCAGGCACCAAGCCGCCGGTCGCGGGCTCGTCCGACCCCGCCTTCCGCGGCGATGCGGCGCGCTGGTGTCCGGAGGAGCTCCTGGTCGCCGCGCTCGCGGCCTGCCACAAGCTGTGGTACCTGCACCTCTGCGCCGTCGCCGGCGTGATCGTCACCGACTATGTCGACCGCGCCGCGGGTGAGGCCGAGATGAACCCCGACGGGACGGGCCGGTTCGTCCGCGCCGTGCTGAAGCCGGAGGTCACCATCGCGCCCGATTCCGACGCGGACAAGGCGCTGGCGCTGCACAAGGACGCGCACGCGAAGTGCCTCATCGCGCTCTCGGTCAACTTCCCCGTCGAACACGCGCCCGAGATCAGGACGTAGTCGACCCGGTCCGGTCCGGTTGCACCGCCCCGGCCGGGTCCCGTAAAATGCGGTCGCACGTGCAAGGGTTTGGCAACAAATAGCCGGCAGGCTCAGAGGCGGGGCCTGCCGCCCGCGGGGTGTGGGAACGTGAAACGGCCGCTGGCTGCGCTGTTGATCGTTCTGTCGATGCTGGCGCTCACCCGGGCGGCGGGCGCGGCCGACGGGCTGTCCGCCGAGGACACGCGCCACTACAAGGCGGCCTTCGATGCCGCCAGCCGCGGTGCCTGGACCCAGGCCGAGCATTTCGCCGCGCGCGGCATTGCACCCCTTCCGAAGAAAATCCTGCGCTGGCTCGATATGCTGCAGCCGCAATCGGGCACCTCGTTTGCCGAGATCGGGGCGTTCATGGCGGCCAATCCGGACTGGCCGCGCCAGGGCACGCTTGCCATGCGCCTGGAAGACGCGATGGCGAATGGCGTCCCGGATGCCGACGTCCTCGCCTGGTTCAAGGACCACGCGCCCCGCACCGTCGCCGGCATGACCCGTCTCGCCGCCGCCGAGGACCATGCCGGGCGCCACGACGCCGCCGACGCGCTGATCCGCCGCGCCTGGATCGAGGGCGATTTCTCCAAGGCCGACGAGCGCTCGTTCTACAAGCTCTATCGCCACCGCCTCACCCAGGCCGACCATTGGGACCGGCTCGACCGCCTGCTGTGGGACGGCCTGGAGAGCCAGGCACACAGCATGCTGCTGCGGGTCGACGTGGGGCACCGCCGGCTCGCCGAAGCGCGCATGCACCTCCGTCTCGCCGACGCGAGCGCGGACTGGGCGATCCGGCGCATGCCGAAGGCGCTGATGGACGATCCCGGCTTCCTCTACGAGCGCGAGCGCTGGCGCCGCCGGAAGGGGCGCGACGAGGACGCGATGGAGATATTCCGTCACATGCCGCCGGTGCTCGGCCGGCCGGGCCTGTGGTGGGATGAGCGCGCGGCGATGGTGCGCCGCCGCCTTGCCGATGGCGCCGTCACCGACGCCTACCGCCTGGCCAAGGACCACGGCCCGATCGAGGGCGCGCGCCTCGCCGAGGCGGAGTTCTTGGCCGGCTGGGTGGCGCTGCGCTTCCTGCACGACGACAAGATCGCACTCGGCCATTTCACGCGCATGTACGACGACGTGCACACGCCCATCAGCCGCTCGCGCGCCGCCTACTGGGCCGGGCGCGCCGCCGACGCGGCGCATGAGGCGAACACCGCACTCGAATGGTACCGGCGCGCCGCCGTGCACGACTGGTGCTTCTACGGCCAGCTCGCCGCGCTGCGCGCGGACGAGACGCCCGTCGTGCCCACGCCTCCGGCGCCGGCGCCGAGCGCGCGCGACCAGGCCGCCTTCGCCAAGAACGAGCTGGTGCGGGCCGCGCGCGTCATGCAGGCCGTCGGCCACGACGAGCTGGTGCGCGCCTTCGTCTTGCGCCTCGGCCAGATCGCGAAGACCGAGACGGGCCTGATCCTCGCCGGGCGCCTTGCCGACTCGCTCGGCCGGCCGGACCTCGGAGTCGTCATGGGACGCGAGGCCTACCGTTCGGGCGAGCGCCTTCCCACCTTCGCCTTCCCGGTGATGACGCTTCCGCCCGGCGGGCCGGAGCCGGCGCTGGTCCACGCCGTGATGCGCCAGGAAAGCAATTTCGAGGTCGCCGCCGAAAGCCGCGCCGGCGCACGCGGGCTGATGCAGATCATCCCCGCCACGGCACGTGCCATCTCGCGCGCGCTCAACATCCACTACGCGCCCGAAAAGCTGGCAAGCGACGGGCACTACAATCTGAAGCTCGGCCAGGCCTTCCTCGCCGAGCTGCTCGGCCGCTACGACGGTTCGTACATCCTAGCGCTCGCGGCTTACAACGCCGGGCCGGGCAATGTCGCGCGTTGGATCAAGCAGACCGGCGACCCGCGCCGGCCCGATGTCGACGCGATCGACTGGATCGAGCAGATTCCTTTCGACGAGACCCGCAACTACGTCGAGCGCGTGCTCGAGAATTTGCAGGTCTACCGTCGTCGCATCGACGGCGGCACCGTCACGCCGGCGACCATCGAGGCGGACCTCCGCCGCGGCACGGCGCCGAAGGGGTAAGGCATCGTCGGCGGCGTCTTGCGCCGCCTCAAATCCGCGGATCGTTGGGCGGAAGGCCGAAGGCGACGCGCCCGGCGTTGAGCGCCTGCAGGTCCCAGGCGAGGGTGATCTGCGCCGCCGCCGCGTGGGCGTCGCGCCAGACGCGCTGGAACGGATCGTCAGCCCCCAGCCGCCGCGCGCCGGCGAGCTGGTAGAGCTTCTCCACCGCGTCGATGCAGAGCCGGGCTGCAAACGCGTCGTTGCGCCGCCAGCGCACCCGCTCCTCGGTCGGCGGACGCTCGGCCCGCCGCGCGTAGTGCATCGCCGCCTGGCAGTCGCGCTCGACCACCGCGCGCGCCGTGTCGATGGCGGCGTCCGCCTCGGCGACGCGGAGCTGCACGGTCGGCTGGTTGGCGAGATCGGCGCCGGTGATCGAACGCCGCGCGCCGAGATTTTCCAAAGTGAGGTCGAGCGCGCCCTGCGCCAGCCCGAGCAGAGGCGAGACGAACATCTTGCCGCCCAGCGCCCAGATCGGCGCCTTGAAAAGCGCGCCCGGGTTGTAGTCGCTGCCGGGGCTCGACCCGCCCTTGCACAGCTCCGAGGCCTGCATGCGGTGCTCGGGCACGAACGCCTCGCGCACGCGGCACGACCGGCTGCCGGTCGCCGCGAGGCCGGTGACGAACCAGTCGTCGATCACCTCGTAATCGGATTGCGGCACCAGGGCGAAGAAATGCTCCGGGTACGTGCCCTCGCGCGGCAGGAAGATGTTGAAGTCGTTCCACACCGCTTGGTCGACGCCGGAGGCGAAGTTCCACGTGCCGTCGAGCACCACCCCGCCGTCGACGCGGGTCATCTTCGCGTCCCTGCCCGGGAAGCAGGCGCAAGTCAGCGCCTCGGGCCCCGGCGCGTGGATCTCCTCCTGCGCGCGCGGGTCGCGCATGCCGTTGCCCTTCTCGTGCCCGGCGACGTTGGACAGGACCCAGGCGCTGGACCCGCAGCCGCGCGCCACCTCGGCGACCACGTCGCACAGCGCGCCCACGTCCATCTCATAGCCGCCGAACCGCTTCGGCCGGTAGATCTTGTAGAACCCGGCGTCGAGGAATTCGCGCTGGGTCTCGTCCGGCATGCGCCGGTCGCGCTCGGCCTGGCCGGCCCGCGCGCGCAAGGCGGGGATCATCTCGCGCGCGCGACCGACCAGCTCGTCGCGTGTAACGTTCGTCATACGCGGGTTAGACGCGGCTCTTCGACATCTTCACCTGCTCGGTCAGGTTCTCCGGTGCCGCGTATTCGCCCTTGACCACCACGTCGAGCACGTAGGCCGCCCCGGCCTTCACCCGCGCGACCGCCTTCTCGATGGCGGCGGGCAGATCGGCGAGATCCGAAATCGGCCCCTCGCCCTCGAGCCCCTGGGCGCGCGCGATCATGGCAAGATCGGGCGGCGGCTCCTCGATGCGCTGGCCGACCCAGCGATTCTCCGGCGGCCGGCCGCGCATGCGGGCCACGTTCTCCTGGTGGATCTCGTCGTTGAAGTAGGAGCGGTTGTTGGAGACGATCACCAGGATTGGGATCTTGTTCGCCGCCGCGGTCCACAGCGCATTGCAGCCCATCATGAAGTCGCCGTCGCCGAGCACCGCGACCGGCAGCCGGTCGGACCGCATGTCGCGCAGCGCGAGCGCCGAGCCGACCGAGGTTCCCGGCCCGGCGCCGACGCCGCCGCCGCCGTTCGAGCCGAGATAGTCGAGCGGATGGCCGCACTCCATGTCCGCTTCGGACCAGCCGATCGGCTTCGACATCATGCAGACCTTCTGGCCCTGGGTGGCCTCCGCGAACACCGCGGCGAGGTCGCGGATGCCGATCGGCCCCGACGCGGCCGGCTTGGCGCGCTCGGGCTTCGGCTTCGCGGCCATCGGCTTCGCGCCCGCCTTCTCGAAGTGCGGCAGGAGCGCCGAGACCATCGCCTCGGGCGTCGTCGCGATGCGCACGTCGGCAGCCGCGAGCTTCTCGTAATCCATGCTCCAGCCGTTATGAATGTGGAAGTCGTTGGAGCACTGGATCACCGGCGGCGGCTCGGTCCCGCCGGCCGGCCAGCCCTGGCTCAGGAGCGTGCCGAGGTCGGTCCAGTCGAGGCTCAGGATCGCGTCGGAGGCCTGCACCTCATCGAGCACCTTGCCGCGCAGGATGAAGGCGATCATGCCGCGATGCAGCGGGTGGCGCGTCGGGAAGCTTGCTCCCGAATTGCCGACGCTGAACACGCGCGCGCCCAGCGCCTCGGCGAGGCGCACGCGCTCGGCCCAGCCCTTCTCGCTGCGCGTCACGCGCCCCGACAGGATCAGCGGGTTCTTGGCCTTCTTCAATATCTCGACGGCGCGCTCCAAATCCTCGGGCGCGGGCGCCGGCGGGGCTGGCGGCTTGAAACGCTTGACGTCGTGGAACTCCGGCATCTCCTCGACCGGCATCTCCTGGATGGCGGCGTCGAGGCAGACATAGGTCGGGCCGCATGGCTGGGTGCGCGCGATCATCGAGGCGCGCCGGATCGATTCCACCGCGGCCGCCGGCGAGTGGGGCGTGTCGTCCCACTTGGTGTAGTTGCGGACAATCGCCCCGTTGTCGGCGGTGGTGTGAATCCAGTCGATCCACGGCCGGCGCTTCTCGGAGTCGAGCGGGCCGTTGGCGCCGATCACCACCACCGGCTTGCGGTCGCACCAGGCGTCGAAGAAGCCCATGGTCGCGTGCATCAGCCCGACATTGGCGTGCACCGCCACGCAGATCGGCTCGTCGGTCACCTGCGCCCAGCCCTGGGCCATGGCGACGGCGTGCTCCTCGTGCAGACAGACCAGCATCTTCGGCGTGTCGTTGCCGAGGTAGTTGACGATCAAGTCGTGCAGTCCGCGATAGCTCGCGCCCGGCGTCAGGCACACATAGGGAAATCCCTGCTCGCGCAGTGCGGCAGCGATCACGTCGCTGCCCCACAGCGAGCGGTTGGACTTCGACGGGCTTGCCTTCTGATCCATTTGCTTCCTCCCCAAGGGCGCGTTTCCGCCCAAACCTAGCACGGGGCGCGGCCGGTTGCGATTGGATCGAACGGGTCGGGAGCGGCTTTACAGAATGGCCGATTTGGGCCAACTTGCCGGCAACGAAGGCTCACGGCCCAAGAGGGCCACGTCACTAGGGAGGTATTCGATGTCCATTCGGATTCGAACGATACTGCATGGCCTGATCGCGGCCGGCCTGGTCGCCGGTCTTGCCGCGAGCGCGAGCGCCGAGGAGATCGAGCTGAAGGGGCTTTCGGCCTTCCCGAAGTCCCACAACAACACCAAGGCCTTCCTGGAACTGATTGCCGACGTGAACAAGCTCGGCAAGGGGATGGTCCATATCAAGTATATCGGCGGCCCCGAGGTCACGCCGCCGCCGCAGCAGCCGCTGGCGCTGCGCAACGGGCTGTTCGACCTGCAGTTCGGCCCGACGGCCTACTATCTGGGCACGTTCCCCGCAGGGGATTTCACCGGCGGCTTCAAGACCCCCCAGGAGGCGCGCAAGCTCGGTGGCTACGCGCTCGTCGACAAGCTGATGCGCAAGGAGATCGGCGCCCACTTCATGGGCCGGTTCTACCAGGGGCTCGGGCTCTACATGAGCCTGCCGAAGGAGCCGGCCTTCCGGTCCGATGGGCTGCCCGACCTGACCGGCATGAAGGTGCGTTCCTCGCCCGCCTATCGCGACTTCATCAAGAACTCTCGGCGGCACGCCGGTGGTGATGTCGATCCGCCAGATATACACGGCGCTCGAGCGCGGCGTGGTGCAGGCGGCGTGCGGCGACCTCGACACCAACCTCGAGATGGGTCTCTACAAGTTCCTGCACGTCACCTACATGCCGGCCTTCAACCAGACCGGCATCGTGATGATCGCCAACGCGAAGAAGTGGGACAACCTGCCCCAGAAGGTGCGCGACTTCCTGACCGCCGAGACCTACAAGTTCGAGGAGATCACGCGCAAGCAGGTCGAGGACCGTACGGCCGCGACCATCGCCGCGCTCAAGAAGCACGGCATGAAATTCATCGACCTGAAGGGCAAGACCGCCGAGCACTACGTCGACACCTACATGAAGACGCCGTGGGGTCGGATGCGCAACAACCCCAAGGTCGGGCCCGAGACCACGGCCGAGTTGCACAAGGCCTGGTACTGAGCGAACCGGCGGAGGAGCGCCGACCCAGATACGGGAGGTTCGGGTGCGCGCGCTCCTCCGCTTCTATTTCTGGTTGACGGCGGCGCTCGCCGTCGTCGCCGGCGTGATCATGGTAGCGATCTTCCTCGCCGTGATCCTCGACGTGACCATCCGCGACATCGGACTGACTCCCTTCAAGGCCACCGTGCCGCTCGCCGAGTACGGGCTTCTCTACATCACTATGCTGGGCTCGCCGTGGCTCTTGCGCACCAAGGGCGAGATCATCGTGGAAAGCTTCCGCATGGTCATGCCGCCGGCGGTGCGCCGCGTGGTCGAACTGCTGGTCTATGTCATGTGCGCGGCACTTTGCGGCATCCTTGCCTGGTACGCGCTGACCCAGGGGATCGACGCCTGGCACACGGGCGAGGGCGAGCAGCGCGCCATCATGGTGCCCGCCTATTACGCCTTTGCGCCGATGTTCGTCGGGTTCGGCCTGATGTTCATCGAATTCCTACGCCTCCTGTTCGGGCGCGACTCCCTGTACGAACAGAGCGCCTCCGAGCGCGACAGCATCTGAGCCGCCGCCATGCCCTGGTACGAGATGATGGCGATCCTGATCGGCGGCATCGTCGCACTGATGATGCTGGGCCTGCCGGTCCCGTTCGCGTTCCTCACCGTCAATTGCGTAGCGGCGTTCTTCCTGATGGGCGGCACGGGCGGCATCATCCAGGTGCTCGCCAATGCGGGCCATTCGATCTCCACCTTTACCCTGGTGGCGATCCCGATGTTCCTCCTTATGGGCGAGCTCTTCTTCCGCACACGCATGGTGGTGCGCGTGTTCGACACGCTGGAGATGATGCTCGGCCGCCTGCCGGGGCGCCTTTCCTACATCGCTGTCGCCGGCGGCACGCTGTTCTCGGCGCTGATCGGCTCGTCGATGGCGAACACGGCGATGCTCGGCTCGCTCCTCACCAATGAAATGATGAAGCGCGGCTACAAGCCGCATATGTGCATGGGGCCCATCATGGGGACGGGCTCGCTCGCCATGATCATCCCGCCCTCGGGACTTGCCGTGCTGCTCGGAAGCCTCGCCACCATCGACATCGGCGGGCTTCTGATCGGCGGGTTCGGTCCGGGGCTGGTGCTCGCCTCGTTCTACGCGATCTTGATCTTCCTTCAGGTCAAGATCGACCCGGCCGCGGCGCCGCAATACGACGTCGAGCTGCCGCCGCTGACCACCATTCTCATGTCGTTCTGCAAGAACGTGCTGCCGATGGGGCTGGTGATCTTCTGCGTCGTCGGTCTGATCCTCCTGGGCTGGGCGACGCCCACAGAGTCCGCGGCGTTCGGGGTACTGGCCGTCCTGGTGCTCGGCGTCTTCATGCGCTGCCTCTCCCGGGCGGTGCTCGTCCAATCGGTGCGCGGCGCCGTGCGGGTTACGTCGGCGATCTACCTGATCATCGTCGGCTCCTCGACCTTCAGCCAGGTGCTCGCCTATACGGGCGCGAGCTCGGGCTTCATCGACTACGCGACCAACCAGCAGGTCGGGCCGCTCGTCATGCTGCTGATCATGTTCGGCGTGCTGATCGTGCTCGGCATGCTGATGGACCCGGCGTCGATCCTGCTGCTGACCGTGCCGATCTTCTTCCCGCTGGCGAACGCGCTCAATTTCGACCCGATCTGGTTCGGGCTGATTGTCCTGATGGGGCTCGAGATCGGGCTCCTGACCCCGCCCTTCGGCACTTCGCTGTTCGTCATGATGGGGGTCGGGCCCAAGGGCACCACCTTCCCGATGGTCATCAAGGCGGCGTTGCCCTATGTATTCTGCGACATTTTGGCCGTCGGCGTGCTGATCGTCTTTCCCCAGATCGGCACCTACCTGCCCAGCCTCATGCAACACTGAGCGTCATCGTCCTTCGAAGGTGATTCATGGCCCTGCTGCTCGACCCGGCCCCCGGCCGCGCGGAACCGTGGCTCGACGAGTTGAAGAAGCGCCTGCCCGATCTCGAGGTGCGCATCTGGCCCGAGATCGGCGACCCCAAGGACATCGAGTTCGCCGCGATCGGCTTCACCTCGCGCGGCAAGGCGCTGGCGGGCCTGCCCAACCTGCGCTTCGTCGCCTCGATCATGGCAGGCGTGGACCACATCGTGAACGACCCGGACATGCCGAAGGACGTGCCTCTGGTGCGCTCGTCGGACCCCAAGGGCGACCGGCTGATGAACGAGACGGCGCTGCTGCACACGCTGCGTCATCACCGCCACATGCACGAATACGCCATCGACCAGCGGAACCACGAATGGAAGCCGCGCCGCCCGGTGCAGCATTGCGCGACGCGCAAGGTGGGTGTGATGGGGCTCGGCCAGATCGGCCTACCGCTCGCCCGGTTCCTCGCCGAGTTCGGCTTCGACGTGGCCGGCTGGTCGCGGCGTGCGCGCGAGGCGGAGGGGCTGACGCTGTTTCACGGGGCTGAAGGGCTTATACCCTTCCTCGCCCGCTCCGAGATCCTGGTCAATTTGCTGGCGGTGACGCCGGAGACGACTGACATCCTGGACGCCCGCGCCTTCGCGCGCATGCCCAAGGGGGCCTGCATCGTCAATTTGGCGCGCGGCCAGCACATCGTCGACGCCGACCTGATCGCGGCGCTCGATTCGGGCCAGCTCGCGGCCGCGACGCTCGACGTGTTCCGCACCGAGCCGCTGCCGCCCGATCACCCGTTCTGGGATCACCCGCGCATCACCATCCAGCCGCACGTCGCGCGCGCGCCGCACCCGCGCGACCTCGCCCCGCAACTCGTGGAGAACATCCGCCGCGCCCGCGCCCGCGAGGCGCTTGCCTGGACCATCGACCGCGCGCGGGGATATTGAACTTCTCTTGTCGCCCCGGACGGCGCGCAGCGCCGATCCGGGGCCCATTTATCTGCGTCCGAGGTGCACCAACATGGGCCCCGAGCCTACGGCGCACCGCTTCGCGCTGTGCCGCGCCCGGGGTGACAGGATATTTGTTGTCGCTGCGGCGCCCCTACCGCGCGCCCACCTTCGGCGGGTCCTCATCGAGGTGCTCGGTCGAGGCCACGCGCGTGCGCCGCGCGCTTGGCGGTCGGCGGTCGGGCGGGGTGACGATGCCGCCGGAGACGACCATCTTGATCCCCTCCTCCACCGACATCGAGAGCACCACCAGGTCCGTCCGCGGCACGAACAGCAGGAAGCCCGAGGTCGGGTTGGGCGTTGTCGGCAGGAACACGTTCAACACGTCCTCCACCGTATCCTCCTGCACCTGGCCCTCGGTGACGCCGGTGATGAAGCCGATCGCCCAGATGCCGCGGCGCGGATATTCGACCAGCACCACCTCGCGGAAAGCGTTCGATTGCTGGGCAAGCACGGTCTCGAAGATCTGCTTGGTCGCGCCGTAGACGCTGCGCACGAACGGCATGCGGCCGATCACCCGCTCGCTGGAGCGCAGCAGGAACCGGCCGAGGAGGCCGGTGGTCAGCGCGCCGATCAGGGTCAGAACGACGAACACGATCAGGAGCCCGAGCCCCGGGATCGGGAACGGGGTATAGGTTCCCGGGTTGTACTGGGGCGGGATCAATGGCGTGATGCGCCCGTCGACCCAGGTCACGATCACCCAGACGATGTAGGTCGTGATCGCGACCGGCGCGGTCACCAGCACCCCCGCCAGGAAATGGCGGCGGATATGCAGCCCCAGCCACGAGCGGCGCGACTTGGTCGGGGGTGTCTGGGCGTCGTCCACGGGGTCCTCGCGCATAAACCGACGCTTGTAGATGGGTTTTCCCGCGCGACGGGGCAAGATGGACCGACCGCGCCGCCAGCGGAACAAAGCGTCCCTCTGCGGGGTAGGTGAGGGGCAGCCGGCGCGCCGCGCCGACCGGAGGATTGACGCCATGATGCCCGACCGCTCAGCCCGCCTCGCGGCGCTGGCGACCGCCGTGCCGCCTTATGTGATCGTGCAGGACGAGTTGATCGGCCGCGCCGCGCGCCTGTTTCCGGACTGCGGCCGGGCGACGGTCGAGCGGCTGCTGCCGGTCTACGCCAACGCCGGCATCGAGACGCGCTATTCCTGCGTGCCGCCCGACTGGTACGAGCGGCCGCACGGCTGGGCGGAGAAGAACCGGCTCTATGTCGAGAACGCCCTCGCCCTCACCGCCCGCGCCTCGGGCGATGCGTTGGACCGGGCCGGACTTTGCCCGGCCGACATCGACGCCATCGTCACCGTCTCGACCACCGGCATCGCGACGCCGAGCCTCGATGCGCTGCTGATCGAGCGGCTGGGGCTGCGGCCCGACGTGGAGCGGCTGCCGGTCTTCGGGCTGGGCTGCGCCGGTGGCGTGCTGGGGCTCGCCCGCGCCGCCGGCATCGCCGCCGCCGCGCCGGGGCGGCGCGTGCTGCTGTGCGTGGTCGAGCTCTGCGGCCTCACCTTCCGCCGCGCCGACGCGACCAAGTCCAACATCATCGCCACCGCCTTGTTCGGCGACGGCGCCGCCGCCGCCATCGTGACGGGCGCGGGCGACGGGCCGGCGCTCGGCCGCGCCGGCCAGCACACCTGGCCCGGCTCGCTCGACATCATGGGCTGGAACGTCGAGGACGACGGGCTCGGCGTCATCTTCTCGCGCGATATCCCGGCGCTGACGCGCTCCGCCTTCCGCGAGGCCGCATGCGACTTCCTCGCGCAGGACGGACGGCGCTTCTGCGACATCGACCGGTTCGTCTGCCATCCGGGCGGGGCCAAGGTGCTCGACGCGCTGGAAGACGCGTTCGGCCTCGCGCCCGGCGGGCTTGCGGATTCGCGCGACGTGCTGCGCCAGTTCGGCAACATGTCGGCGGCGACCGTGCTGTTCGTCCTCGAGCGGGCGATGGCATCGCGTGCGACCGGACGCTGGTTCCTGTCCTCGCTCGGGCCGGGCTTCACGGCCGGGTTCCTGGAGATGACGGCGTGACCGGCGCGGTCTACCTCGCCGTCGGGCTGGTCGCGGCGCAGCGCCTGGCCGAGCTGGCCGTCGCGCGGCGCAACGCAGCGCGGCTGCGCGCAGCGGGCGGGGTCGAGTGCGGCGCGGCGCACTACCCGCTCATCGTCGCACTGCACGCGGCGTGGCTCTGCGCGCTGGCGCTCGCCGTGCCGGCGGACCGCGTGCCGAACCTGTGGCCGCTCGCCGCCTATCTCGCCCTCCAGCCGCTGCGCTACTGGGCGATCGCGAGCCTCAAGGGCCGCTGGACGACGCGGGTGATCGTGCTACCCGGCGCGGCGCCGGCGCGGCGCGGACCGTATCGCTACCTCGCCCACCCGAACTACCTGGTCGTGGCGCTGGAGATCCCGCTGCTGCCGCTTGCCTTCGGGGCGTGGGACCTCGCACTCGGCTTCGGGCTGGTCAATTTCGCGTTACTCGCCTGGCGCATCCACATCGAGAGCGCGGCGCTCGCCGACTCGTCCGGCCTCGACCGAGGAATCGCCGCGCGCTAGAATCGTCACTGTCAGAGGGGAGAAGTTTCATGTCACGTCGAGTTGTCGCTTGTGCGGCCGTCATTGCGCTCGGGCTGGGTATCGCCGCGGGACCTGTCCGCGCCATGATGCCCGATTCCAGTGACACCGACGCGTCCTCGGACGCCGGCGCGCTGATGAAGAAGGCGACCATGCAGGTCGACATGAAGCAGTACCGCGACGCGGTGAAGACGCTGCAGGCGATCCTGAAGGACGAGCCCAAGAACGCGGACGCGCTCGACCTCCTGGGCTACAGCCAGCGCCGGCTGGGCGATCCGACCCTTGCCGTCGAGACCTACAACAAGGCGCTGGCGGTCGACCCCGACCACAAGCAGGTCAACGAGTACCTGGGCGAGGCCTACCTGGAGCTCGGCAAGCTGCCGCTCGCCGAGGCGCGGCTCGCCCACCTCCAGGCGCTGTGCGGCACCGACTGCAAGGAATACCAGGCCCTCGCCCGGGCGGTCGCCACCTACAAGGCCGGCCGCCACCAGCCGCCGAGCTCCTCGCGGGCCTGGTAGACGCGGCGCCGCGGTGCCGCGCCGCCGCTCCCACCCCGAAGCCGCGGCGGTTGCGGTCCGCATCCGGCTGATCGCCGGGCTGGTGCTGCTGTTCTACGTCACGACGCATTTGCTGAACCACGCGCTGGGGCTGGTCTCGCTCGCCGCCATGGAGTGGGGCCGCGTCCGGTTCCTCGATTTCTGGCGCAGCCCGCCGGTCGAGATCGTGCTGTTCTGGTCGCTGGTGCTGCATTTCGGCCTCGCGCACTGGGCGCTCTACCGGCGGCGCGATCTGCGCATGCCGGCCGGCGAGATCGCGCGCGTGCTGCTCGGCCTCGCCATCGTGCCGCTCCTCGCGCTCCACATCGTCGGCACGCGCGGGGCGAACGTCGTGGCCGGAACGTCGGACAGTTACACGCTGGTCCTGCTGACCCACTGGAAGTACGCGCGGATCAACCTGATCCTGCAGCCCGCCGCGCTGATCGCCGCCTGGGCGCACGGCGCCATCGGCGTCCATTACTGGCTGCGCTTCAAGAGCTGGTACCGGTCGGTCACCTGGCTGCTCTACGCCGCCGCCATCGTGGTGCCGCTCCTCGCCCTCCTGGGCTACGCGGTGGCGGGGCGCGAGGTGCTGGCGCTGGCCGCCGACCCGGCCTGGCTGCGCCGGACCCTGCGCGGCGCGTCGCTGCCCAGCCCGGCTCAGACGGCATTCCTCTATGGGGTGATGTACCGCGTCTTCGCGCTCTCGGCGCTTTCCCTGGGCGCCGTCGCCGTCGCACGCCTCGTGCGCTCGATGCTGGAACGGCGCCACGGCATCGTGCGCATCGCCTATCCCAACGGCCGCCAGGCGAGCTTCCCGCGCGGCCGGTCGATCCTCGAGGTCAGCCGCGCCGCCGGCATCCCGCACGCCTCGGTGTGCGGCGGGCGCGGGCGCTGCTCGACCTGCCGGGTGCGGGTGGTGCGCGGGCTGGACCGGCTGCCGAGCCCGAGCGCCGACGAGCGGCGCGTGCTCGAACGGGTCGGCGCGCCGCGCAACGTGCGCCTCGCCTGCCAGACGCGGCCGCTGGAGGATCTGGAGGTGATCCCGCTTCTCCCGCCGCACACGGCCTCGGTACGCGACGCCCGCGCGCGTTCGCCGCACCTCGAGGGCGAGGAGCGCGAGATCGCCATCCTGTTCGCCGACCTGCGCGAGTTCACCACCTTCTCCGAGCGCAAGCTGCCATACGACGTAGTGTTCGTCCTCAACCGGTATTTCGCCAACATGGGCCAGGCGGTGGAGCAGTGCCGGCGGGCATCTCGACAAGTTCATCGGCGACGGGGTGATGGCGCTGTTCGGCATCGACCGGCCGCTCGACGTCGCCTGCCGCCAGGCGCTCGCGGCGGCGCGCGCCATGGGCCGCAACCTTGCCGACCTCAACCGCGCGCTCGCCTCGGACCTGGAGGCGCCGCTCCGCATGGGGATTGGCATCCATGCGGGGCCGGCGATCATCGGCGAGATGGGCTACGGCACGGCGACCACCATCACCGCCATCGGCGACTCCGTGAATACCGCAAGCCGGCTGGAAAGCATGACCAAGACCTACCGCGCCCAGCTCGTGCTGTCCGACGAGGTGGCGCGCAACGCCGGCGTCGACCTCTCCGCCTACCCGAGCCACGACCTCGACGTGCGCGGGCGCACGGAGCCCGTGCGCGTCCGGGTCGTGGCCGACGCCACCGAACTGCCGCTGTAGCGCTCACCCGACCCCGACCCCCACCCCCCATCCGCAACCGATTGAAATTCCATGCCTTCATCAAACTGGCATGGAACTTGCTTAGATGCAGGCATAGATCGAACCAAGGGGTCGGAACGATGCGAGCCATCACAAAACAGCCGAGCGACATCGACGTGCGCATTGTCGGCGCGATGATCCTGATGGGCGGCCTCCTCACCGGCTGGGCCGCCATGATATTGGGCCACTTCGCCCCGCAGTTCTTTTAGCGGCGTCCCCCCTCCCGCCGCTCGCCCCGCCCGTTGCCATCCGGCCGCGGGCGGGGCATAAGCGGGTGAGCCAAACGGTACGGGAGGGCGACATGGCGAAGCTCACGCTCGAACAGGCCACCAAGATCATCGAAGGCGCGCAGGCCAAGGCCAAGGCCGAGAAGTACAACCCCCTCACCATCGCGGTGCTCGACGACGGCGGGCACCTGAAGGCGTTCGTCCGGCCCGACGGTCCGGGCGGGCCGCTGCGCCCGCATATCGCCATCGGCAAGGCGTGGGGCGCGGTCGCGTTCGGCATGTCGTCGCGCATGCTGGAGAAGCGCTTCCTCGAGCGGCAGCACTTCCTCAACTCGCTGGTCAACATCTCGACCCATGTCGGCGGCGGGCTGGTCCCGGTGGCGGGCGGAGTGATCATCCGCGACGCGGCGGGCGAGATCGTCGGCTCGGTCGGCGCTTCGGGCGATACCTCGGACAACGACGAGAAGGCCGCCGTCGCCGGCATCGAGGCCGCCGGCCTCAAGGCCGACACGGGGCAGTAATCGGACCACAACTCCCTCTCCGCCCCCAGGTACGGAGAGGGAGACCGAGCGAATCGACGCGCGTGTTAGCGTGCGCGGGTGAACGCCATCTTCTTCGCCATGGTGCTGGTCGCGTTCGCCACGGCGGGCGTGCGCGAAGTAATGTGGCACGCGCCGGCGCCGGACGCGACCGGGCCGATGCAGGCGCTCGCCGCCGCCATGATCAAGGCGGCTGGCGATTCCGTGACGCTCGCCATCGGGCTCGTGGGCGTCATGGCGCTGTTCCTCGGGCTGATGAAGGTGGCCGAGCAGGGCGGCCTGCTTGACCATCATCGCCCGCACCATCCGCCCGCTGATGGTGCGCGCCTTCCCGGGCGTGCCGCCCGACCACCCGGCGATGGGCGCGATGATCCTGAACCTGTCGGCCAACGCGCTCGGGCTCGGCAACGCGGCGACGCCGTTCGGCATCCGCGCCATGCAGGAGCTCGACCGGCTCAACCCGCACAAGGGGACGGCGACCGACGCGATGGTGCTGTTCCTCGCCATCAACACGTCGAGCGTCACCCTGCTGCCGACCGGGGTCATCGCGCTGCGCGCGGCGGCGGGCTCGCACGACCCCGCCGGCATCCTGCCGACGACTTTGTTCGCCACCATCTGCTCGACCACCGTGGCGGTGATCGCCGCCTTCGCCTATCGCCGCTTCGCGCCTGTGCCGACGACGGTGCCGCCGCCGTCAGCCGGCCCCGCCGATGCCGCCGCGGACGCGGCCGAGGCGGGCTTCGCGGAAGCCGAGGGGGGCAGCGTGGTCGACGACGCCGCCCTTGCCGAGACCGTCGCCTATCCCGGCTGGGTCACTTCCCTCGCCTTCGCCGCGATCTTCGCCTTCGTGCCGGTGACGATCCTCTATGGCCGCGCCATCTCGCCGTGGATCGTGCCCGGGCTGATGGTTGGGCTGCTGGGGTTCGGCGTGGCGCGCCGCGTGCGAGTCTACGAGGCGTTCGTCGAGGGCGCGCGCGACGGGTTCCAGGTCGCGATCCGCATCATCCCCTATCTGGTCGCAATCCTGGTCGCCGTCGCCATGCTGCGCGCCTCGGGCGCGCTCGAGCTCGCGGTGGCCGCGCTCGGCAAGGTGACGGGGCCGTTGGGCCTGCCGGCCGAGGCGCTTCCGATGGCACTCCTCCGCCCGCTATCGGGCTCGGGCGCCTACGGCGTGCTCGCCTCGATCATCAACGACCCGGCGATCGGGCCGGACAGCTACACCGGCTATCTCGTCTCCACCTTCCAGGGCTCGACCGAGACGACGTTCTACGTGCTCGCCGTCTATTTCGGCGCGGTCGGCATTCGCCGGGTCCGCCACGCGCTGGCCGCGGCGCTGACCGCCGATCTCGCCGGCATCGTGGCGGCAGTGGCGATCTGCTCGGCGCTGTACGGCTAGCCGACCGGCACGAACAGCTCGTCGAGCGTCGGGCGGCGGGCGATGAAGTTCTGCTCGTGGAGGTAGCGCACCAGCGTCTCGCAGTTGTTGCGGTTCTTCTCGACGCCATAGGGCCACGGGTCGCCGCCGAACAAAGTGTCGATCTCCTCGAGGTCCGACGGCAGCCACGGAAGCATCAGCTTGAGCGCGCCGGGATAGGTGAGGTCGGCGAGCCCCTTGAGCCGCAATTCCTCCATCGCCTTGTAGAGCGCGGGCCCGATCCACGGGTTCTTCTCGTAGACCTCGCGCTTGATGGCGACGATATGCATGATCGGGATGATCGAGGTACGGCGGAAATAGTCGCGCTCGACGTCGCGATAGTCGGGGAACAGGCGGTCGACGTTTGGGTAGGCCGCGAGCGGCTCCGGCCCGCGCGAGCCGAGCGAGGCATCGACCTCGCCCAATTCCAGCATCTCCGACAGCGACCTGTCGGCCGGCGCGATCTCCATGTTGACGGGCTTCAGGAGCGGCGGCGCCGACGGATGGCCGTGGCTGCCCGGCTTCTCCATTGCGCCCTGGACCCATTGGACCTTGGAGAAATCGACGCCGTAATCGTCGGTGAGGATGCCGCGCGCCCACACCGCCGCGGTCTGGGTGTAGAGCGGCGTGCCGATCCGCTTGCCCTCCAGATCCTTCGGGGTGCGGATGCTCTTCGAGCGGTTGCGGTAAATGAACCCGTGCCGGAAGCACTTCGAGGGGAAGACCGGCAGCGCGACGAACGGCGAACCGCCCTTCGCGTAGCCCGAAATGTATTCCGAGAACGACAGCTCCGACGCGTCGAACTCCTGCTTGCCGGCCATCCGGTCGAAGATCTGGCGCGGCGAGCGGATGGCGATGAATTCGAGGTCGATCCCCTCGGGCGTCACCTCCCCGGTGCGCAGGGCTTCCATCCGGTCGTAAGGCCCGCAGGCGAACGTCAACTTGAGCTTGGCCATCGTCATCCCTCTCCTGGTTTCGGCGGAGTGTGCCCGGCCCGCGCGCCCCCGTAAAGCCCCGCGCCCCTCTTGCACGGCCGCGGCGGGCGCGCGAAACTCGCCCGCGGAGGCACCGATGTCAGCGGACGACTACGCCGAAGAGCGCACCCGGCTTCTGGAGGAAATCGCGGTCTATGCCGAGCAGCTCGGCGAGCGCACGGGCCGGCGCGAATTCGACCGCCGCGTCATGCAGGCGATGGCGAGCGTCCCGCGGCACGAATTCGTGCCGCGCGAGATCCGCCGCTTCAGCTACATCAACCGGCCGCTGCCGATCGGGATGGACGCGACCATCTCGCAGCCCTTCATCGTGGCGCTGATGACCGACCTCGCCCAGATCGCGCCCGACGCCAACATGCTCGAGATCGGCACCGGCGCGGGCTACCAGGCGGCGGTCGCCTCGCTCCTCGCCGCCCGTGTCGCCTCGGTCGAGATCAACGAAAAGCTGGAGGCGGCGGCGCGCGCGCGTCTCGCCCGGCTGGGCTACGAGAACGTCGCGACGCGCGTCGCCGACGGCTATTACGGCTGGGCCGAGAAGGGGCCGTTCGACGCTATCCTGGTGACCAGCGCGCCCGACCTGATCCCGCCGCCCTTGATCGAGCAGCTCGCCCCGGGCGGGCGGATGGTGATCCCGTGCGGCCTTCCCGACGCGCAGAAGCTGATGCTGGTCACCCGCAACGCGCAGGGCCGCACCGTGACCGCCGAGATCCTCGAGGTCGCGTTCTCCCAGCTCATCCGAGCCGGCCACGCTTAGGCCGCGGCTTCCTGGCAAAATCTGCCGGGCAAAGCCTGCCATAACCGGCGATCCTTCCCCCGCCGCTGCCACCAAGCCGTTGTAATCCTTACGAACGCACCCTGGCACGGATCGTGCATGGAGGGGACCGACGGCCCCTTCGACGTGGGCTTTGCGGAAGGCGCATGGACAACTCGCTCTATATCGCGGTCTCGTACCAGTCCGCCCTGCAGAACCAGATGGACCTGATCGCCAACAATCTGGCGAACGTCACGACGCCCGGCTTCAAGAACCAGCAGGTGCTGTTCAGCGAGTATCTGGAGCAGGCGATCGCCCAGGACGACGTGTCGTTCGTCCAGGACATCGGCGTCGCGCGCGACTACCGCGAGGGCGCGTTCGCCAAGACCTCCGATCCCCTGGACGTCGCCATCTCCGGCCAGGGCTGGATGGTGGTCGATACGCCGAACGGTTTCCGCTACACGCGCAACGGCCACATGACCATGAATGCGCAGAACATGCTGGTCACCTCGCAGGGCAATCCGATCCTCGACGAGAACGACCGGCCGATCGCCCTGCCGCCGGGCGCGAGCCAGATCGTCATCGCCGCGGACGGCACGGTCTCGGCCGACCGCCAGCAGGTCGGGCGGCTCAAGCTCGTCGCGTTCGACAACGAGCAGCTCCTGAAGCCCGAGGGCGACAGCCTCTACACCACCACGGCGCCCACCCTGCCGGCGTCGAAGGCGCGGGTCGTGCAGGGGATGATCGAGGAATTGAACACCCAACCGATCGTCGAGATCACCAGCATGATCTCGGCGCTGCGCCAGTTCCAGGCGGCGCAGCAGATCATCGACCAGGAGCACCAGTCCCAGCTCCAGGCGATCAACACGCTCACCAATCCGGACACCACGGCCTAGCCCGAAACGCGTCCCCGAAAGGTCCCCCTGATGAGGTCTCTCAACATCGCCGCCACGGGCATGCTGGCCCAGCAGCTCAACGTCGAGGTCATCTCCAACAACATCGCCAACCTGAACACGACGGGCTTCAAGCGCCAGCGGGCGGAGTTCCAGGACCTGTTGTACCAGGACGAGGAGCGCGTCGGCTCCACCTCGTCGGACACGGGCACGATCATCCCGTCGGGCATCCAGCTCGGGCTCGGCGTCAAGACCGGCGCCGTCTACCGCATCGGCCAGCAGGGCAACCTGGTTGCGACCGACAACACCTACGATCTGGCGATCCAGGGGCGCGGCTTCTTCAAGGTGAAGCTGCCGTCGGGCGACACCGCCTACACGCGCGCCGGCTCGTTCCAGCTCTCGCCCACGGGCGAGGTCGTCACCACCCAGGGCTACACCGTCGATCCCGGCATCACCATTCCGCCCAACGCGGTGAGCGTCACCATCAACGCGTCCGGCGAGGTACTGGCCAAGATCGACGGCCAGGTGACGCCGCAGAACGTCGGCCAGCTCGAGCTCGCCACCTTCCCGAACGAGGCGGGGCTCGAGGCCAAGGGCGACTCGCTCTACCTCGAGACGCCTGCGTCGGGCACCGCGACCACGGCGGTCGCGGGCTCGCCGGGCGTCGGCACCGTGCTGCAGGGGTTCCTCGAGACCTCGAACGTCAATGTGGTGCAGGAGATCACCAACCTGATCACCGCCCAGCGCGCCTACGAGATGAACTCGAAGGTGATCGAGACCTCGGACCAGATGCTCCAGACCATCACCAACATGCGCTAGGCCCGGCCATGAAACGCCTCGCGACGCTCCTCCCCTTCCTTCTCCTGATCGCCGCGCCGGCGTGGGCGGAGACGCTGCGCCCGCAGGTTTCCGTCACCGGGCCGGTAGTGACGCTCGGCGACCTGTTCGCCGGCGCGCCCGACGCGCTCGCCGGTCGCAGCGTGGCCCCCGCCCCCGCCCCCGGCCGCACTTCCGTGTTCGGGGCCGAAGCGCTTGCCGCCATCGCGCGCGACGCCGGGATCGCCTGGTCGCCGCTCAGCCGGTTCGACCGCGCGCGGATCACGCGCGCCGCGCGCACCGTCACCGCCGACGACGTCGAGCGGGCCCTGCTCGCCGCGCTCCGGGCGCAGGGCCTCGGCCGGGATATGAAGGTCGAGCTCGCCAACCGGCGGCTCAGCCTCGACGCGGCGACCGGGCCGGACGCACCGTTCACGCTGGGCGACGTCCGCTACGACCGGCAGGACGGCACGGTGGTGGCCACGGTCCGGCTCGCGACGGGCGACGGCGCCGCGCGGCCGGTCGAGCTGCGCGGCGCCGTGTACCGGGTGATCGAGGTGCCGGTGCTGGCGCACACCTTGCGCCACGGCGACGTGGTGGCGAAGGACGACCTCGCCTTCGCCGCGATGCGCGCCGATACGCTGAGCCCGTCGATGGTGACGGATGCGGACGCCGTGCTGGGCAAGACACCGCGCAACGCAGTGCGCGCCGGTGCGCCGCTGCGGCTGAGCGACTTCATCGCCCCGGTCGTCGTCGCGCGCGGCAGCATGGTGATCCTGACGCTGACCACGCCCAGCCTCGCCCTCACCGTCAAGGGCCGCGCGCTGGAGAACGGCTCGCGCGGCGAGAGCATCCGCGTCGAGAACACGCGGAGCCGCGTCACGGTCGAGGGCATCGTCACCGGCGCCGGCCGGGTGGCGGTCAACCTGCCGAGCCTCGCGCTCCGCTAGCCCCCAGGGAGAGTAGACGATGACCCCTGCGATCCCGCGCCGCCTCGCCCTCGCCGGCCTCCTCGCCACCACGGCGCTCTGCGGCGGGTGCAACGCCCTCACCCGGCTCGGCGAGGTGGGCGAGGCGCCGCGCCTCAGCCGGATCGAGAATCCGCAGGCGCAGCCCGGCTACCAGCCGGTGTCGATGCCGATGCCCGCGCCGGTGACCGAGGCGCGCGCGCCCAACTCGCTGTGGCGCACCGGCAGCCGCGCCTTCTTCCGCGACCAGCGGGCGAGCCGCGTGGGCGACCTGGTGACCGTGCTGATCACCATCGACGACAAGGCGAACATCTCGAACGAGACCAAGCGTAGCCGCGACAATTCGGCCGCGGCGGACGCGCCCGCCATCCTCGGCTACGAGACCAAGCTCAACCAGATCCTGCCTCAGTCGGTCGACCCCGGCAATCTCCTCTCGCTCAGCTCCAACTCGGCGAACGACGGGGCGGGCTCGGTCGACCGGCAGGAACAGATCAACCTCAAGGTCGCCGCGGTCGTCAGCCAGGTCCTGCCCAACGGCAACATGGTGATCCACGGCAACCAGGAGGTCAGGGTGAATTTCGAGCTGCGCGACCTCCGGATCGCCGGCATCATCCGGCCGGAGGACATCTCGTCCACCAACGACATCTCCTACGACAAGATCGCCGAGGCGCGCATCGCCTATGGCGGGCGCGGCCAGATCACGGATGTTCAGCAGCCGCCTTACGGCGACCAGGTGCTCGACATCCTGTTCCCGTTCTGAGGGCTACCGGGTGGCGGCTTCGGTATGGGTAGGCTTGAGGTCTTTGCAGCCGCCCTCGCGCACATCGCGCGCGCTGTGCACCACGAGGCGCACTTGCGAGACGGCGCCGGCGGCGATCTCGCGGTTCAGCCGGTCGCGCAGCGCCGCGTCGTACGCCGCGAAGCTGTCGGGCGCGAGCGGCGTGCCGCGGCGAAGCATGTCGCCGACCCGGTCGACCAGCACCGCGTTGATCGCGTCGCGCACGCGGGGCAGCGCCGCGCACAGTTCGGACATGCGCGCTCCCCCTTTCACGGCAAGCCTGGCCTCGACGACGAACGGACCGTCGATGCCCCCGGCGCGGGACGTGCCCATCAGGTTGACCACCGAAATCTGGTGGGTCGAGCTGTCGCGCGCCCATTCGGCGGCGGCGTTGGCGGCGTTGACCATGGCGTCGGCCGCGGCCTCGGCGGCCTGGCCCTGGTCGCCCGCCTGCATATAGCGCCACAGCCCGAAGCCGCCGACACCGAAAACCAGGAAAAGCAGCACGGCAAGCTTGATAAAGCGCTTCATGCCCGGCCCCACCTTGGGAGTTATCCACAAGGCTTGCGCCCGGACGTGAAGAAAGGGTGAAAAACCCCTTACGAAAACGTCGCTTCGGCCGCGAGCGCGTTGCGCCCCTCGGCGTTGAGGCACCACAGGCTCGCCGCGGCGCCGTCCGCCGCCGGGCCGCCGACAATGGTGAACGGGCCGGTATCGACCACGATCTCGATCGAGCGGTATGTGAAGGATTTGAGCGGCCGGGAATGAAGCTGGCGGCACATCTCCATCATGATCTGCGAGATCAGCGTCACCGGCACCACGACGCCCGCATAGCCCTCGGTCTTGGTGGTGTAGTCGCGGTCGAAATGAATCCGGTGGCTGTTGAAGCGCTGGGCGCACAGCCGCCAGATCATCACCGGATCGGCATCGAAGGTCTGCGACCAGGCCGGGCTCGCCGGCGGCGCCGGCGGGGCGGCGAGCTTGCCCGGCCCCTTCTCGCCGAAATAGAGGACGCTCCGCTCGTCGACGGCGGCGAGGCCGCGCGTCGTCGCATAGCTCTCGCGCATCGTCACCTTCACCGTCGGTCCAGCGCCGAGATCGGCGATGTCGACCGAAGCGACCTCGGTCGTCTTAGTGATGTCGTCGCCGATCCGCAGCGGGTCGTGGAAGGTCGAGACGGTCTGGACCAGTCGCCGGCGCGGCAACGGCACGGCCGGCGCGACGCCCACCCCGGCCGCCTGGCCGTCGGCGCGCATCTGCCCCTTGCGGTAAAGGCCGGGGCAAAATCCGCCATGCCAGCCGAACGGCACCGCGTCGCCCTTGTTGGGCGCCGGATGCTCGACATCCAAGGTTACGGCCAGCTTGCCGATCTGCGACGCGGTGACGACGTCGGTCGCCGTCTCCTTGCGCCCGACATAGGATTTCAGCTCATCGAGACCGCCGGCCATGGTTCCCTCCCGCCTTCGCGTTGATGCGACTATACACGATGCGACGCCGCCCTTTGGCGTCCTCGCCTTTGCGCGGTTCCGGAATTTCCGATAGACACTCCCGGCCAGTTCGCCCTGTGATGGAGATCACGCCATGGCCGATCAGATCAAGCTGCTGGGCTTTGCCGGGAGCCTGCGCAAGGACTCGTTCAACCGCGCGCTGTTGCGGGCGTGTGGCGAGCTGCTGCCGCCCGGCGTAAGCCTCGACATCTACGACCTCGCGGGCATTCCCGAGTACAACGACGACGTGCGCACGGGCCAGGGCTATCCCGAGCCCGCCGCGAAGTTCCGCGCCGCCATCGCGGCAGCGGACGCACTCCTGATCGTCACGCCGGAATACAACTACTCGATCCCGGGCGTGCTCAAGAACGCGATCGACTGGGCTTCGCGCCCGCCCGAGCCGCCGCTCATCGGCAAACCGTGCGGGCTGATGAGCGCCTCGCCCTCCATCCTGGGCGGCGCGCGGGCGCAGTATCACATGCGTCAGGTCATGGTATTCAACGACATGTTCCCGATCAACAAGCCCGAGGTCATCCTGGCTCAGGCGAACCAGAAGTTCGACCAGCAGGGCAACCTCGCCGACGAGACGACGCGCGGTCTCGTCAAGCAGCACCTCGCCAACCTCGCCGACTGGACGCGCGTCCTGGAGGCCGGGCGCGCCGCGCTCGCCGCGGGCAAGGCGTAGCCGCGCCAGGGGCCTGATATGCTCAAGACGGGGGCGGAGCACCTCGCGTCCCTCCGAGACGGGCGGACGGTGCTGATCGGCGCCGAGCGCGTGCACGACGTGACGGCCCATCCTGCCTTCCGCGCCGGTGCCGCCACCGTCGCCGCGCTCTACGACGCGAAGCGCGCGCCGGAGACCCTTTCCGTCGCCGCCTACGAGGAGGACGGCGAGCACTTCTCGTCCTACTGGCTGAGGCCGCGCGACCGCGACGGGCTGCGCCAGCGCTCCGCGACCCACAAGCTGATCGCCGACGTGACGTCGGGCCTGTTCGGCCGCTCGCCCGACCACGTGGCCGGGCTGATCACCGGCCTCGCCATGAAGCCCGACGTGCTCGGTCCCTACGCGCCGAACCTGCTCGCCCAGTGGGACCGGATGCGGCGCGAGGATTCCTACGCGGCCTTCGCCGTCGTCCCGCCGCCCGGCACCCGCAACCCCGACATCCATTCGGACGAGCGGCGCGCCAACCCGGGCCTCCGCGTCGTGAAGGAGACCGACGCGGGTGTCGTCGTCAGCGGCATGAAGATGCTCGCGACCGGGGCGGTCTACGCCAACGAGATCCTGATCGGCAACCTCACCCCGCTCGCGCCCGAGTTCAACGACTACGCCATCACCGCCGTGATCCCCTGCGCGGCCGAGGGGCTGACCTTGTGGTCGCGCCGGCCCTATGCGCTCGCCGCCGGCCAGCCGCTCGACTACCCGCTGTCCTCCCGGTTCGACGAATCGGACTGCGTGGTGGTGTGCCGCGACGTGAAGATCCCGTGGGAGCGCGTGTTCGTGCACAACGACGCGACGCTGTCGCGCGACTGCTACATCCGGACGCCGGCGAACTGCTTCTCCAACCACCAGTCGAACGTGCGGTTCTGGGCGAAGATGGCGCTGATCGTCGGGCTGGCGAGCCGTATCGCCGAGGGCTCGGGCATCGCCTCGATCGGCGCGGTGAAGGAGCAGCTGGGCCGGCTCGCGGCGATGGAGGGCGCGGTCGCCGCCATGGTCGCCGGCCAGATCGAGGCGATGGAAGACTGGCCGGGCGACGGCTACGTGTGCTTCAATCGGCGCATGATGTACGCCACGCTCAACTGGTGCCAGGAGCACCATTCCGAGCTGATCGACCAGCTCCGTGGCTTGGCGGGCGCCCACCCGATGACCATGCCGGCCGACGCCTCGCTGCTCGGCGACGCCGACCTCAAGGCACAGTTCGAGGCGGATTACGGCACGCCCTACATGAACCCGGTGCGGCGCTGGAAGATTCTCAAGCTCGCCTGGGACCTGACCGGCTCGGAATTCGCCGGCCGCCACCAGCTCTACGAGCGGTTCTATGCCGGCACCTCGACCATCGTGCGCAGCCAGAACGCGCGCGAGGCGCCGTGGGATGCCTATCACGGAGCGGTCGACCGGCTGGCCGATGCCATCCCGTCTCCGAACGCGGACCCGAAGCCGAATCGCAGGTAACAATCCCGTCCCTGCGGCGCTCGCCGCTCCGGACAATTCGTGCTACCGTACGTTTGCTGATCGTAATCCGTGCCCCCTGCCATGATCGGTACGTCAGAGACCCACGCGACCCGTCGTATCGTCCGCCCGGCTCTCGTGGCGCTGGCCTTGGCCGTCGCCGCGGCGGGACAGATCGGGCCGGCCGGCGCGCAGGAGGCGGGGGCGCACGCCGCGCCAGCGCAGTCCTCCCTGCCCTACACTGTGGGGCGCGTGCACCGCAACGAAGCGGGCCGGATCGTGCCCGACCTGCGCCCCGCACCCGAGACAGAGTTCGTACGAATCGGTGCCGTCCACCCGGCGCCGCCCGGCCCCGCCGGTCCGGATGGGGCATCTCCCGCCGCAGAGCTTCGAGCCTGAGGACATGGCCGTCTCCGAGCTCGCGCACCAGCGCCAGCTCGAGGTCTCGCGCATCCTGGACGAGGAGCGGATCGCCAAGGAGCGGGGCGCGCGGGTCAATGCGCAGGGGCTGACGCCGCGCGAGCAGTTCCTGATCCTCGAGCTGCGCCGCACCGACCGCGAGGTCCGCGCGCACGAGCTCGCCCACTACTACAACGGACGCCCCTACACGGCGACGCCCGAGTACTGGTTCGTGGTCGGCCCGCTCGGCAACCGCTACGCCGTCGCCGGCCACGTGCGGTTCGATTTCAGCCCGGTGCCGGGCGATGCGCGGGCGACCCTGCGAAAGTTCGAGACGCTGCGTCGCGCGGCGCTCGCCCCGGCGCAGCCTTCGACCTTCGACCTCCGCATCGCCATGGAGCTCGACCGCTCGATCGCCGAGATGCGCACCGAGATCGAGCGCGACCGCCGCACCGCCCGCCTCGCCAGCGAGCCCCGCAAGTAGCGCACCTCACGCGGCGCGGTGCAACCGCCCGCCGGTGGTGGGATGCGCGCAGCCGGTCGTCTCCGGCAGGCTGAGCGCGAGGTCGCGGAGGCTCCGCACCGCGAGGAAGGCAAAGGCCTGCGCCTCCAGCGCGTCGCCGTCCCAGCCCGCCGACTCGACCGGCGCAACCGGCGCCGCGAGCGCCGCCGCGAGCGCCGCCATCAGCGCCTTGTTGTGCCGCCCGCCGCCGGTGACCAGGTAACGCGTTGCCGGCGCGGGGAACAGCGCCGCGCCGCGGGCCACCGCCGCCGCGGTGAAGGCGGTCAGCGTCGCTGCGCCGTCCGCCGCAGCGAGGCCCGCGACGGCGTCGGCGCCGAACTCCAGCCGATCGAGCGACTTGGGCGCCGGCCGGTCGAAATAGGGGTTGTCGAGGAGCCGTGCCAGCACGGCCGCATCGACCGTGCCCGAAGCGGCAAGCGCGCCGTCCGCGTCGTAGGGCCGGCCGGTCTGCGCCGCCATCCAGTCGTCGATCGCCCCGTTGCCGGGCCCGGTGTCGAACGCCATGAGCGCCCCGTCGTCCGCGATCCAGGTGAGGTTCGCGACGCCGCCGAGATTGAGCACCGCGACCGGCCGGTCGATATCCCGAGCCAGCGCGCGATGGTAGAGCGGCGCGAACGGCGCTCCCTCGCCGCCCGCCGCGACGTCGGCCCTGCGGAACTCGTTCACCACGTCGATGCCGGTGAGGCGCGCGAGCGCGGCGCCGTCGCCGATCTGCACCGTCACGCCGTCCTTCGGCCGGTGCCAGATCGTGTGGCCGTGGAAGCCGACGATATCGATGTCGCGCGCCGCGAGCCCCGCCTGCGCCAGCAGGGCCTCGACGGCGCGCGCGTGCGCCTCCGTCAGATCGCGGACGAGATCGTCGGGCGCCTGAACCTGTCCCAGCACCGCGCGTAGTCGGCCGCGCAGCCCGGCCTCGTAGGGCTGGGTCAGGGACGGGCCGAAGGACGCGACGCGCTCGCCATCGGTCTCGATCAGCGCCGCATCGACGCCGTCGAGCGACGTGCCGCTCATCAGCCCGATGGCGCGGATGGGCGAAAATGCGCTCAGAACGTCTTCCCCTTGAGGTAGTGCGCGACGATCTCCGAGCCCTTGGCGCGCCAGACGCCGTCGTGGCCGCAGATATAGCGCAGTGCCGCGTCGAACGCGTCGATGCGGTGCGGCACGCCGGTGATGAACGGATGTAGCGGGATCGCCATCACCCGGCCGGACTGCGCGCCTTCGCGGTACAGCACGTCGAACGTGCGGCGCACGGCGGCGAGCCACTCGTCGGGCGAGCCGCGCCCGCGCATCACGAACGGCAGGTCGTTGATCTCCAGCGAATAGGGCTGCGACACGAGCCGCTTGCCGCCGATATTCATCAGGTAGGGCTGGTCGTCGTTGCACCAGTCGCAGACGTATTCGCACCCCGCCTCGACCAGGTAGTCGAGCGTGTTCCATGTCTCCTGCAGGCCGGAGCCGAGCCAGCCCTTCGGACGGACGCCCGTCGCCTTCTCGATGCGGTCGAAGGTCGACAGCACCACGTCGCGCTCCTTCTCCGCCGGAACGGCGTTCAGGAGGCGCGCGTTGGTGTTGTTGTGGCCGAGGAACTCCCAGCCGCGCTTGGTCCATTCCTCGATGATCTCGGGATAGTCGTCGCACACCTCGCTGTTGAGCGTCGCCGAGCCGGGCACGCCGTGCCGCTCCAACACCTCCATGATGCGGAAGACGCCGATGCGCGCGCCGTAGTCGCGCTGCGCCCAGGCGTGCACATCCGGCGCGCGTGCCGCCGTGCCGCCCGGCACCGGCGCGTCCAGGGGCCAGGTTTCGATGTTGGGGATCACCCAGAGCGCGACGCGCGCGCCGCCGGGCCATTCGATCTTGGGCCGGCGGTTGATCGGCGTGTACTTGAACGGTCCGTGGCGGCGCGGTTCCATGGTGGGCTCCCTCTCGTTCCGGCGCGAGTTTCCCCGGCGGCGCCCGGCCGGTCAATGGCGCCGCGAATATGGAACGGGAGCGCCCCGCGTGCTAAACGGCCGTCCCATGACGCTGTATCGCTCGGCCTTCCTCGAAACCGTCACGCGGCGCGGCTTCGTGCACCAGTGCACCGACGAAGCCGCGCTCGACGCGCTGCTCGCGGCCGGACGGCCGGTCGCGGCCTATATCGGCTTCGACTGCACGGCGGATTCGCTCCATGTCGGCTCGCTGGTACCGATCATGCTGCTCCGCTGGTACCAGAAATGCGGCCACAAGCCGATCGTTCTGCTCGGCGGCGGCACCACCAAGGTGGGCGACCCGTCGGGCAAGGACGAGTCGCGCCAGCTCCTCTCCGAGGAACAGATCGCCGCCAACATGGCGGGCATCCGCCGCATCTTCGAGCGGTTCCTGACCTTCGGCGACGGGCCGACCGACGCGGTGATGACGAACAACGCCGACTGGCTCGATGCGCTCGGCTACATCGCGTTCCTGCGCGACGTGGGGCGGCATTTCTCGGTCAACCGCATGCTGGGGTTCGAATCAGTGAAGCTGCGGCTCGAGCGCGAGCAGCCGCTCTCGTTCCTCGAATTCAACTACATGGTGCTGCAGGCCTACGACTTCCTCGAGCTCGCCCGCCGCGCCGACTGCCGGCTGCAGATGGGCGGGTCGGACCAGTGGGGCAACATCGTCTCCGGCGTCGAGCTCGGCCGGCGGATGGACGACGTCGCGCTCTACGGCCTCACCGCGCCGCTGATCACCACCGCCTCGGGCGAGAAGATGGGCAAGACCGCGCGCGGCGCGGTGTGGCTCGATCCCGCCCGCGTCTCGCCCTACGAGTACTGGCAGTTCTGGCGCAACGCCCAGGACACCGACGTGGGCCGGTTCCTGCGCCTGTTCACCGAGCTGGACAAGGCCGAGATCGACCGCATCGTTGCGCCCGGCTCCGACATCAACGCTGCCAAGAAGGCGCTGGCCGACGCGGCGACCGCTCTCGCCCACGGGCCCAAGGCCGCGGCCGCCGCGGCCGAGACCGCGCGCCGCACGTTCGAGGAGGGCGGCGTGGGAAGCGCGCTCCCCACAACTTCAGTATCGGCGCACACTTTATCGAACGGGCTTAGCCTTCTTTCCGTGTTCTCTTCCACTGGCCTCACAACGAGCAATAGCGAGGCACGCCGCTTGATTCGTCAAGGCGGTGCGCGAGTGAACGACGTCGTGATCGTGAACGAGACTCATCGCCTCACACCCGCAGACGTTCGTGGTCGAATAATCAAGATTTCGGCCGGAACGAAGCGGCACGCCCTCGTCGAAGTCGTTGATGACGATGCTCCGCGTTCAACCGGGACAGTTCCGATTGAAGCCGATGTTCCCGCTCTCGATCCGACCCAGGATCGCAAGAAGTAACAAACCCCTCTCCCTGTCCCTCCCCCTCAAGGGGGGAGGGGACCCTGGTATCGCCGGCCGTCTCTCCGCGCATCAGTGCCTCCGACATCAGCGCATCGCCGTTCATTCAACGCCCCCTCCCCCCTTGAGGGGGAGGGTTGGGGTGGGGGGTCATTTCATGCGACGACCGTCGACGGCTTTACGGAATATTCTCCGGCATCGGCATCGGCACGTTGGTCCCGCCGGAGGTGAGGCCCTCCACCAGATCGCGCAGGAAGCCCGGAGCCAGCGCGGCGAGCGGGTTCACCTTGACCGCCGGCTCGTCGAGCTTGCCGTCGAGGTGGTAGGTGGCGGCGAACACGCCCGACCCCTCGCCGCCGGTCAATATCGGGCCGAGGATCGGGATGTTGCCGAGCACGCTGTTCAGCGTGTAGGCGGGCACGATCGTCCCGTTCACCTTGACCGTGTTGCGGTCGAAATCGAGCGCGCCCTCCGCGGTGAGGCCGAGCTCCGAGCCCGCGGCTCGCGCCTTGTCGATCACCAGCCGCCCGTCCTTGAAGGTGAACGGCATGACCAGCCGCGCGAACGAGACGCCTTTGCCCGACAGTAGGTTGCCGATGCCGGTGAGCGACGCGACGGTCAGGACTCGCGCCAGCGCCGGCGCGTTCAGCAGGCGGAAATCCTGCATCCGGAGCATTCCGGTCCACGCCGCGTCGGCGCGGTCCGGCCGCTCGCCCTCGAGCCGGAACCGCCCGCTTTGGATGTTGTCGTAGATGCCGAGCGCGCGCAGCGTCTCGCCCGCATCGTCGGAATCGAGCGTCGCCCGGGTGCCGCCCTTGGTCGGGCCGTAGCGCAGCGCGATCCGGTGCCCGCCCGGCATCGCCCCGTCGAGCGTCGCGCGGGTCCAGCGCTGGCCGTCATAGGCGAACGCGCCGGCGGCGGCGGTCAGCGGCGCGGCCGCGAGCAGGTTCAGCGTGTCGACCTTGAAGGCGATGCCGAGCGGCGGCAGCGACGTCTCGCCGCCCGGCTGGCGCAGGCGGCGGACCAGCGGCACCGCATCGAGCGCCGGCCCGGCGAAGCGGGCGTCGTACCCGCCCTGCGGCCGGCGCGTCACGGTGCCGGCGAGCTCCGTACGGCCGAGGTGGAACCGGTCGAGCTCCGCCCGCGTCACCGTTTTTCCGTCCGGCGCGAGGGCGAGCCGGCCGAACGCGTCGAGCCCGCCGCCCGAGATGGCGAACTGGCGGATGTCGGCAAGCTGGCCGCCCGCCAGCGTCGCGATCAGGCTCGCCGCCGCTTGGCCGCCGGCCGGCTTCGACCAGCCCAATGCCGGCAGGGCGAGAGTCGCCCGGTCGAGCCCGAGCCTGAGCTGCAGCTCGCTCGGCCCGGTCGCCGGCTGCATCAAAGCGAGGTCGGCCTCCATCGGCCCCGTCGCATAGGGCGCAGCGGAAAAGCCGAGCCGGTCCCGGTCGGCATCGGTCAGGGTCGCGGTCAGCCGGTAGCGGCGGGCGATGCGCGCCTTCGGATCGAAATTCTCGACCCACACGAGGTCGGCGGGCACGCCCGCCACCCGCGCCTTGCCCGAAACGTCCATGCCGTCCTTGTCGAGCCGGAGCGCCAAGTTGCCGTCGGAAAGGTCGCGCCCCAGCACGACGTTGCGGATGGCGACGCCGCGCAGATTGGCCGCCGCGCGGATGCCCACGTCGCCGAACTTGAGGGCGAGCGCCGTGGGGAACGTGACGACAAGCCGCGCCGCCGTCGCGCCCGCCACGCCCTTCGGGTCGATCCCCAGCTTCTTCATGTAGCGGAAGCGCGGATGGTCCAAGAGCTCCAGTGCGTCGCGCAGCGGCCCGCGCACCACCACCTCGACGCTGGCGTCGGCGACCTTGCGCTCGATATGGGCGAACTTGACCGTCGCTTCGTCGATGCCGAGTCCGGCGAGCCGCCCCGACGCACCCTTGATCGTCACGTCGTTGGCGTCGAACGTGCCGGTCGCGTCGACGCCGGTCACCGGCGGCAGCGGGCGCAGGAAATGCACCGTTGTGCCGGCGATGCGGAATGCGCCCGACATCTTGTCGAGCGCCAGCGCGCCGTCCGGCCCGGCGAGGCGCAGCGCCAGCGCGGCATGCCCCTCGGCCAAGCTCCCGCCCGACATGTTAGCGGCGATCCAGTTGCGCGCGCCGTGGGCGACGCCCTGGGGCCAGTAGCGCGCCATCGCATCGAACGGCACATCGGCGAGCGTGACATTCGCCTCCGCCACGGTCGCCCCGTCCTTGCGGGTCGCCGTGCCGGTGATGCCGAGCTGCGGCCCGCCGCCGAGCGCGACAGTCCCCTCTTCCACCGTCAGCCGGTCCGGGCCGCGCGCCAGGGTTCCGCGGACGTGCGCCTGGGCGACGTCGAGCGGCGCCGTCCACAGCGACGGCGCCACCACCTCGCCCGCGCCCGCGGTCACGTCGAACCGGCCCGCGACCAGCGCGCCCGCCTTGTCGAACGCGGCGTCGACCGTGCCGGAGAGCGGCAGCTCGACCGGCGCAAGCGCGGCGAGATGCGGGAAGCGCGCGGCGAGGCTCGCCGGCCGGACGCCGGAAAAGCGCGTCTCGGCCTCGGTCGTGCCGTCGGCGCGCCGATAGCTGGCGGTCGCGTTCAGACGCGCTTCGGCCCCGCCGAGCGCGAGCGAGAGCCCGGCATCGACGCGGATGCCGCTGCGGTCGCGCGTGAAGATCGCGTCGGCGCGCGGCGCCGACCAGGCGAGGCCGAGCTGGCGGTCCTCGACGTCGAGCCTGGCCCCCACGATGCTGACGCGGCGGAGGTAGCCCAGCGCCCGGCTCCGGTCGGGCGGCGCCAGAAGCACCGCCGCGATGCGGCCCAGCATGTCGTCGTTGCCGGTGCCGGGCGGGCCGAGCGCCAGGCGGAACGCGCCGTCGGCGTCGCGGATCACGGTCGCGCGCGCGCCGAGAAGCTCGATCGCCGTTGGCGCCACCATGCCCCTCGGCAGCGCACGCACGCTCAGCTTGAGCGACATTTGCGGCACGGTGGCCAGCACCGCGCCCTCGCGGTCGCGCAGCTTCACGTCGGTCGCGCGCAAATCGATCGGCCGGTTCCAGCCCGACCAGATCAATTCGGGTTCGCCGACCGTAAGCCGGAACGGGCTTTCCGAATCGTCGAGCGCCTGCTCAAGGTAGGGCTTGAGGAAGGCGAGCGAAAGCGGCCCCTGGCTCAGCCGCCAGCCGAGCCCAGCCACCACCACGGCAAGCCCGAGCGCGAGCGCGCCGAGCACCTCGATCGCGATGTGGGTGGTGCGGGTGAGCAATTCCGTCGTGCCCTGGCCGGTTCGGTTCGCCCGCGCGCCGCGCGCGCCGCGGCACGGGGTCTCGGTCTTGAAGCCTCGTCCCGCGCTTGCCGAGGGATGTGGTCCGCACCCTCCCGAGGACCCGCGCCTTGACCGCCTTCGGCGGTTGCCGCAGTCTGCGCCAATCGTCCGCGGCAGGGAACGGTCGAGTTCATGGTGTTGGCGGCGGCCCTGTGTCAAGACCCCGGCGCCCTGCCGCGCCCGGCCGACCTGGAGCGCGCGGCCCGTACCCTTGCCGACCTCGCTGCGGCGCCGGAGACGGTGGCCCTCGTCGAAGAGGCGCCCGCCCGCGCGCTGATCGAGGCTTGCGCCGGCAACAGCCCCTATCTCGCGGCCACCCTTGTGCGCGATCCGCCTTCGACGCGCGCGATCCTGGAGGACGGGCCGGACGCGGCCGTCGCCGCGCCGCTGGCCAACCTTGCCGGTCCCGCGCCCGAGGGCGAGACGCGCCCCGCCTGCATGCGCCGCATGCGCCTCGCCAAGGGGCGGATCGCGCTCGCCGTCGCACTCGCCGACATCGCCGGCGCGTGGGACCTCGCGCGCGTCACCGGGGCGCTGACCGACGCCGCCGAGGCCACCCTGGGCGCCGCGACGCGCCACCTGCTCGCCGCCGGCGCGGCCGCGGGGGAGATCGCGCTGCCCGATGCCGCCGATCCGGCCAAAGGGTCGGGCTACATCGTGCTCGGCATGGGCAAGCTCGGCGGGCGCGAGCTCAACTACTCGTCGGACATCGACCTGATCGTGCTCTACGACGCCGACATCGTGCGCTATGTCGGGCGCGACGAGCCCGGCCCGTTCTTCGTGCGCCTGACCCGCAATCTGGTCGGCATGATGGAGGAGCGCACCGCCGACGGCTATTGCTTCCGCACGGATTTGCGCCTCCGCCCCGACCCGGGCTCGACACCCCCCGCCATCTCCACCCTCGCCGCCGAGACGTACTATGAGAGCGCCGGCCAGAACTGGGAGCGGGCGGCGATGATCAAGGCGCGCCCGGTGGCGGGCGACCTTGCCGCCGGCGCGGCCTTCCTCGACGTGCTGCGCCCGTTCGTCTGGCGCAAGAACCTCGACTTCGCCGCCATCCAGGACATCCATTCGATCAAGCGCCAGATCAACGCCCATCGCGGCGGCGCGCAGATCGCGGTGGAGGGCCACAACGTCAAGCTCGGCCGCGGCGGCATCCGCGAGATCGAGTTCTTCGCCCAGACCCAACAGCTCATCTGGGGCGGGCGCGAGCCGGCTTTGCGCCGCCGCCCGACCTGCGAGGCGCTCGACGCGCTCGTGGCGCTCGGCCACATCGAGCGCGCGACCGCCGACGACCTCGCCCGCTGCTACGCCTTCCTGCGCAAGCTCGAGCACCGGCTGCAGATGGTGAACGACCAGCAGACCCACAGCCTGCCCAAGGACGGGGCCGGGCTCGGCGCCATCGCGCTGTTCATGGGCTATCCCGACCGGGCGACCTTCGCCGCCGCCTTGGTCGCCGTGCTCCGCATCGTCGAGGAGCATTACGCGCACCTGTTCGAGGAGGCGCCCGAGCTGGGCGGGCCGGGCAATCTGGTGTTCACCGGCGCCGAGGACGACCCCGACACGATCGAGACGCTAGCCCGCATGGGCTATCGCGAGCCCGCGCGGGTGTGCGAGGTCGTGCGCGCCTGGCACCGCGGCCGCTATCGCGCGACGCGCTCGGCCCGCGCGCGCGAGCTTCTGACCGAGCTGATGCCGGCGCTCCTGGAGGCGCTGGGCCGGACCGCCCATCCCGACGACGCGCTCCTCAAGTTCGACGGGTTCCTGGGCGCGCTTCCCGCCGGCGTCGCGCTGTTCTCGCTGTTCTATTCCAACCCGGAGCTTCTGGGCCTCGTCGCCGAGATCATGGGCTCGGCGCCGAGCCTCGCCGCCGCGCTCGCGCGCAAGCCCGACCTCCTGGAGGGCGTGCTCACCGGCGAGACCGGGCGCCTTCCCGAGGATGCCGAGGCGCTGGCGGCCGAACTCGACGCGGCGCTAGGCCAGGCGCGCGTGTTCGAGGACGCGCTCGACATCGCCCGGCGCTGGGTCGGCGACCGCGTGTTCCAGGTCGGGTTGCAGGTGCTGCGCAACACCGTCGACGCCCACCGCGCCGGGCCCGCTCTCGCGCTGGTGGCCGAGACCGCGCTCCGTGCGCTCTACCCGCGGGTCGAGGCGGACTTCGCCCAGCGCCACGGGCGCGTGCCGGGCGGCGGCATGGCGGTGATCGCGCTCGGCAAGCTCGGCGGGCGCGAGCTCACCTTCGGCTCCGACCTCGATCTGATGTTCGTCTACGATGCGCCGGCGCTGGACGCGCCGTCGGACGGCGCGCAGAAGCTCGTCGCCAGCCAGTATTTCGCCCGTCTCGGCCAGCGCTTCATCGGCGCGCTCGAATCGCCGACCGCCGAGGGCAGGCTCTACCAGGTGGACATGCGGCTGCGCCCCTCGGGCAACGCCGGCCCCATCGCCACCTCGTTCGAAGCCTTCGTCCGCTACCAGGCGGAGGCGGCCTGGACCTGGGAGCATATGGCGCTGACCCGTGCGCGGGTGGTGTGCGGCCCGCCTAACCTCGCTCGGCGCATCGCCGAGACGATCCGCGCCACCCTCGCGCGTGCGCGCGATCCCGACCGCCTGGTGTGGGATGTGGCCGACATGCGCGCCCGGATGGAGCGCGAGCTGACCAGGCCCGACCCGTGGGAGGTGAAGCACCTGCGCGGCGGTCTGGTCGACGTCGAGTTCGTCGTCCAGTACCTCCTGCTGCGCCACGGGTCCGACCGGCCCGAGCTCTTGGAGGTCAACACCGCCCGCGCGCTCGACGGGCTCGCCGCGGCCGGGCTGATCGGCGCCGGCGACGCCGACGAACTGGCGGGCGCCCTCCATCTCTGGCACAACCTGCAGGGCATCTTGCGTCTGACCACCGGCGGCACGCTGGTCGAAGCGGACGCGTCCGAAGGGCTCAAGGCGGCGATCGCCCGCGCGGTCGGCGAGGCGCCGTTCGCCGCGGTGCGCCCGCGCCTCGATGCGACCGCCGCCAGGGTGCGCGAGATCTTCGCGCGGCTGATCGAGCGTCCGGCCGCTTCGGTGGCGGAAAAATCTGCGAAACAGGAAGAGACCAAGGAGGCGGGACGATGAGCGTGTCAGAGGGGGCGAAGGCGCCGGATTTTACCCTGCCGACGGATGGCGGCGGAAAGGTTTCTCTCAAGGATTTCAAGGGTAAGAAGGTCATTCTTTACTTCTACCCGAAGGACGACACGTCGGGCTGCACCAAGGAGGCGTGCGGCTTCCGCGATGCGCTGCCCGACTTCTCGCGCGTCGGCGCGGCGGTGATCGGCGTCTCGCGCGACCCGGTGAAGAGCCACGACAAGTTCAAGCAGAAGTACGACCTCAACTTCACCCTGGCCTCGGACGCGGAGGGCAAGGTCTCCGACGCCTACGGCACCTGGGTCGAGAAATCGATGTACGGCCGCAAATACATGGGGATGGAGCGCGCGACCTTCCTGATCGACGGCGCAGGCAAAATCCGCAAGGTCTGGCGCAAGGTCAAGATCCCCGGCCATGTCGAGGACGTGCTGGCGGCGGCGAAGGAGATTTAGGACCTGCCCGCGCTTCGGGCTACTGCGGCGCGACCGGTTGGGGCATAAACCCGAACACCGAGACGTCGAACGGCCCGGTGTGGGTGTTCAGGACGAACCCTTGCTGGTTCACCCCGTCCGGGTCGCGGTCGCTCGCGACCATGACGGCATAGCCGAGCTTCACGGTCGTGGGTGACTTCGAACCCGCCCGCATCCTGGATCAGGTCGTCGATGCGGACGGTCGATTTCGTTCCCAACTCGGCCACGGGCAGATTGCACGGGGTGCAGATCTCGCGTCCGGTCGCAGACGTCATCGGCGCGCCGGTCGACTGGTCGAACAGGTAGAGATCGACCGACGGCGTCGCCGGGATCGTACCCGATGCCACCCCGGTGCCATAGGTTGTGAAAAGCGTCGAATCGAATGTGTTCTGCGTCGCGGTGATCGTGCCGGACTTTTCAAGCACGTGCGGAAGGATAAAGCCGTGGAGCACGACCCTGGGCCTGCCATCCGGCCCCTTCGCGACCGTCGCACCCAGCAGCGGGTTCGTCCCGGCGTTGGCGAGAGCCGCCTCTCCCGGAGACGACGGATCCAACGCCACCACCGGCTCACCGCGCGGGGGAAGCACAAGCCGCTTTCCGACGCGCCGCACCTTGCCGCGTCGCGATACCGGGCCCGAAACGCCGCGGAGACGGCGTCCCCGGACCAAGAAATGGACAAGCGAGCGCGCGACCGCCAACCCGGGTCGACGCGCACCCGTCGCCCCGTCGCGCTGCGTGCCGGGCACTGCCCCGCCCAGCTCGTTTCCGAGGTTCAGGATTCCGCGCCCGGTATCGGTACCGCTCGGCGCCGCACAGCACGGGCCGAAAGACTGGACCCCGCTGTTCCACTGGATCCCGCCATCGGGCAGGAAGAACAGGCTCGTCGAGCCAGGCGGCACGCCGACCGGGCACGTGACTTTGTCGCCGAGATGCATGCAGTTGGCGCGCGCCGGTCCGCCGGGCGCGAGCAGGCACAGGGCGCAGATCAGGCCGAGTAGCGTCGCGCGCAGGCGCATGGCAATCCTCCTTCGTCAGAACCGGGCAGCGACGCCGACGCCGAACACGCTCTGCGTATAGGCGTAGAGCGGAATGTTGGAGTTGTTTTCGGTATATTCGTAGTTCACGAATGCGGTCACCTCCCTGTTGCCCAGGACCGGGAAGGGCCGGTCCAGCCGGACGGCCACACGATTGATATTGTCCTGGCGCTTCAGCAGGAAGCCGGCGCCCGACAGGCTATTCGCCTTGTCGTAATCGTCGAGCTCCCGCGTGTACGACGCGTAGGCGCGGACGCCCCAGACCACGTCACGTGCCAGCGCAATGTATGCGCCCCTGCCGTGAAACTCGAAGTCGTTGCCGGTCGCGTCGTTGATGAGCGCAAAGACGGCGACGCGCGCGTCGACACCGAGTGGCAGAAGCCGCCCGTCCATGCGGAAGGTGTGGGCGAGCGTGAAGACATGCGTATCGGCATCGCGATCGAGGAAGGGCGTGACGGGCACGGCAGTGAAATCCGACGAGGAGAAGGTGTAAGTGACCGTCGTCACGTTCTCCCGGTCCCACAAATATCCGCCCGACGGCTCGACGCCGAACCGGCGCACCGCGGTTTCGAGACCGACGAGATCGAGGCCGCCGAATCCGCGCAGCGATACCGCCCATTGCGGCGCGATCCGGGCATGGTAGGCGGCGGAGACCTCGTGCGTCTGGTAGTCGAACCCGTCGACGTCGGTGAACGTGTCCGCGGCGAAGTCGTAGGCGACGACCACCGAACGGTCGCCGCGCAGCCGAAACTCGTAGGCCGCGTCCAGCGTGGTGCGCACGAAGCCAGAATCCTTGGACGACACGTCGGCGGGCAGCACGGAATTGTTCGGCAACCCGACGACGTTGTCGTTCGCGCCGCCGGATACCGAGACGCCGACGGTCCAGTTGCGACGTGCCGTTTCCGGCGGTGCCACGGCTTGCGGTCCGGTGTTGCGCAGGGCGAGCCCCGGCGGACTGTCCGGCGCCTCCGCCAGCAGCCGCTCCAGCGGCGCCTCCGAGCGCTCCGGCGTGCCGCGAAGCGTCTCCAACTCGGCCAAAAGATAGAGAGAGGTCGGACGGCGGGCCGGATCGCGCGCCATGGCGCGGCCCAGCGCCGCCTCGGCCTCGGCGAAGTGGCGCAGCGCGAGCTCGGCTCGGCCAAGCAGCTCGCTCGCCTCCCCGTCCTTCGGGTGGGCCGCCTCGTAGGGGCCGAGATAGGCCACCGCTTGCCGCCAGCGCCCCGTGGCGACCGCCGCCCAGCCCTGCTCGAAATCGAGGTCCGGGTGCGTGACACCCTTCTTCCGCATGAGATCGAACGCGGCGTAGGCCGGTCCTGGCTGGCTCAGCCGGTTGAGCGCATAGCCCTGGAAGAAGAGCGCACGGGCGTCGTTCGGATCGAGCTTGAGCGACCGGTTGAAATCGTCCAGCGCCGCCTTGTACGCCCGGGCATCGAGCTCGGCGATCCCGGCTCGAAGCGCGGTTTCGGACTGGGGTGATGCCGCAATCGGACCCGGACGCAGAAGACATAGAGCAACCGTGACCGCGGCTGCGGCCCCCGCCCACCGGCGCACGCTCATCTATCGCCCCCTCAGCGATGTCTTCGCTTGGCTTGAAATCTAGCGGCTACCAAATGAATCCGCAATGCGCGCTGTGGAATCTTTGGGCTAAATCCTTCGACCCAATTCTATCGGTTCGTGCTGAGCGCCTTCCTTTGGTCCTTCCGCGCGCTCGCGCGCCGCCCGCCTTACGATTTCGGATGGGCGTGCCGGTGGGGGGAGCCGACGCCGCCATGCACATGCCTTCCCCGCACGACCTAGACGGGGACCAGGTGCAGGTGGCCATGGCGCACGCCGGTCCGGGCCAACGACCGGTCGGCGAAGGCGCGGACCTCGGCGGCCGGCCCCTGCAGCACAACCACCTCGAAGCGGTCGTCGCGGTCGAGGGGAACATGGATGCAGGACAGGATCACGGAATTATGGTCGTGTTGCGCCTGGGTGAGGCGCTGGGCGACCTCGCGGTTGTTACTGTTGTAAACGTATGCGAGGCAGCCGGCCGCCTGACCGGAGGCGGCGGGCGCGGTTCGTTCCGCGTCGAGCCGCTGGCGCAAGAGGTCGCGCACAGCCTCGGACCGGTTCCGGTAGCCCTTTCCCTCGATGAACCGGTCGAACTCGGCGAGTAGGTCATCGTCGAGCGAAATGCTGTTTCGTTCCATGGCCTCCCTCCCGTTATTTACGGCCTGTTTATCACAGCGGGCTCCCGCGCGGCACCCTTCCGCTTGACACGCACGGTCCACCGCATGAAGAAATGGCTTCGCGATGTTGTTGCGCGCGGTCGCCTTGCGGCGGCGTCGCTCCGCTGGGACCGGTCCGGATGCATGTGTTCGACGATGGGGCGGGGGCGTTGAAAGGCAGGATCGCCGGCATCTATGCCCTTCTGATCGCGGCCAACGTGGCCGTATGGGTCTGGGCCTTGGTGGCGTTCGCCGACCGGCCCCAAATGCTGGGCATCGCGCTTCTCGCCTACGTATTCGGGCTGCGCCACGCCGTCGACGCCGACCACATCGCCGCCATCGACAACGTCGTCCGCAAGCTGATGCAGGAGGGCAAGCGCCCGCTCGGCGTCGGCATGTTCTTCTCGCTCGGCCATTCGACCGTCGTAGTGCTGGCCGCGACCGGCGTCGCCGCCAGCGCTGCGGCGCTGCAGGGCCGCTTCGCGGACCTCAAGGCGGTCGGCGGGATCGTCAGTACCAGCCTGTCGGCGGGGTTCCTGCTTGTGATCGCGCTCGCCAACCTCGCCATCCTGCGCGGCGTATGGCGGCGCTTCCGCGAGGTACGTCGCACCGGGCGCCTCGCCGAGGACGGGCTCGACATGCTGTTCGCGGGCGGCGGGTTGCTCGCCCGCCTGTTCCGGCCGCTTTTCCGCGGCATCGGCCGAAGCTGGCACATGTATCCCATCGGCTTCCTGTTCGGGCTCGGCTTCGACACGGCGAGCGAGATCGGCCTCCTCGGCATCTCGGCGGCCCAGGCGGCCGATGGCATGTCGCTGTGGGCGACGCTGATCTTCCCCGCCTTGTTCACCGCAGGGATGGCGCTGGTCGACTGCACCAACTCCATCCTGATGGTCGGCGCCTATGGCTGGGCCTTCGTTAAGCCGATCCGCAAGCTCTGGTACAACATGACCATCACCGCCATCTCGGTGATCGTCGCGCTGATCGTCGGCGGGCTCGAGGCGTTCGGCCTGATCGCCGACAAGCTGGGGGCAACCGGCACGTTTTGGGACGCGGTGGCGGCGCTGAACGACGATCTCGGCGCCTTCGGCTTCGTCGTCATCGGCGTGTTCGTGGCAAGCTGGATCGTCTCCGCCGCCATCTATCGCTGGCGGCGCTTCGACGACTTGGTCGTCACCACCGCCGAGCCATAGGCTTGACGGTTCGGGATTTCGTTCCCATGTGGAGATTTCGCGCGGCGAAAGCCGTCGCCTTTCCGGACGTGTCCGGCGGTTTGAGGAGACATGTGAACGATTTCAATAGGTTATGAGGCGACGTAGAGGGCGACATAGAGGCGACATCAGGCGACATAGAGGCGACATCGGGTTACCTCGCGGCACCTTGAGGTTACGCCGAGGCGACCGCCGGGCTACTCGCGCGAGAACGCGACCTTGCGGAGCAGCGTCACGGCCTTGGGCAAGTCCCAGTCGACCGCGCCGATGAACCGGCCGAGCGGCTTGCCATCGGCGCCGAACAGCCAGGTCGTCGGCAGCGCCTCGACCTTGAGCGAACGCGCGATCGCCCCGTCCTTGTCGAAATAGACCGCGAGGTGCGCGAGCTTCACCTGGGCGAGATAGGGATCGATCTTGGGCCAGCCGGTCACGTCCTGCGAGAGCGCGATGACGGCGAGCCCGTCCGGCGCCATGCGCCTGGCGAGCCGGTCGAGCGACGGCATCTCCTCCTTGCACGGCCCGCACCAGGTCGCCCAGAAATTGACCAGCACCGGACGGCCGGCGAACGCGGCGAGAGTCTTTGTCGAGCCGTCCTTGGCATAGAACGGGACGGTCCGCGCTGGCGAGGGCGGCGTCGAGGCGGTAAAGTCGCGCGCGGGCGCCGGCGACGGAGGCGAGGCTGTTTCATTCTCGGCGCGAAAATGCCATATCGCGCCGGATGCGGCCGCGAGGGTGGCGACCAGGACGAAGATGATACCGTACTTTTTCACGCACGCTCCCGGGGCAGCGCAGCCATGAGCACGAGATCGAAGCGCCGCACCGCCCAACCGGACGGCCCAACTCCGCCCGCCGCCGGCGAGCCCGCCGCCAACACCATGTGGGGCGGGCGGTTCGGCGCCGGCCCGGCGCGGCTGATGGAAAAGATCAACGCCTCCATTGCGTTTGACAAGCGCCTATACGCGCAGGACATCGCGGCGTCAAAGGCGCACTGCACGATGCTGATGAACCGCGGCATCGTGTCCGCCTCCGACGGGCGCGCCATCCTCGCCGGGCTCGACGCGGTGAAGGGCGAGATCGAGCGCGGCGACTTCGCCTTCAAGGAGGAACTCGAGGACATCCACCTCAACGTCGAGGCGCGGCTCGCCGAGCGCATCGGGGCACCGGCCGGGCGGCTGCACACCGCGCGCTCGCGCAACGACCAGGTGGCGACCGACTTCCGCATGTGGGTGCGCGACGCCATCGACCGCACCGCCGACGGGATCAAGGCGCTGCAGCGGGTGCTGATCGACCTCGCCGAGCGCCACGCCGAGACCGTCATGCCGGGCTTCACCCATCTGCAGTCGGCGCAGCCGGTGACGCTGGGCCACCACCTGCTGGCCTATGTCGAGATGCTGGGGCGCGACCGCGGCCGCCTCGCCGATGCGCGCGAGCGGCTGAACGAATGCCCGCTCGGCGCCGGCGCGCTCGCCGGCACGTCGTTCCCGATCGACCGAGAGGCGACGGCGAAGGCGCTCGGCTTCGCCCGGCCGATGCAGAATTCGCTCGACGCCGTCTCCGACCGCGACTTCGCCCTCGAGTTCCTGGCGGGGGCGGCAATCCTCGCCATGCACCTATCGCGCCTCGCCGAGGAGATCGTGCTGTGGTCCTCGGCCCAGTTCGGCTTCGCCCGGCTATCCGACGCGTTCTCCACCGGCTCGTCGATGATGCCGCAGAAGCGCAACCCCGACGCGGCCGAGCTGGTGCGGGCCAAGACCGGGCGGGTGATCGGCGGGCTTATCGGGCTGTTCACCGTTTTGAAGGCGCTGCCGCTCGCCTACGCCAAGGACATGCAAGAGGACAAGGAGGCGGTGTTCGATGCCGCGGACACGGTCGAGCTCGCGCTCGCCGCGATGGCGGGCATGATGGCCGACATCGCCTTCGACGCGGCCCGCATGCGCGCCGCCGCGACCGCCGGGCATGCGTCGGCCACCGACCTTGCCGATTGGCTGGTGCGGGTGCTCGACATGCCGTTCCGCGAGGCGCACCGCGTGACTGGCCGCATCGTGCGCCTCGCGGAGGAGACCGCGAAGCCGCTCGACAAGCTGACGCTCGACGAGATGCGCTCAATCGAGCCGCGCATCGCCCCCGACCTCTACAAGGTGCTGGGCGCGGAGAACGCCGTCGCCTCGCGCAACTCGCTCGGCGGCACCGCGCCCAAGAACGTCCGCCGCGCCGTCGCCCTGGCCCGGAAGCGGTTCCTGTGAGACGAGCGATTCTCGTTGCCCTTCTCGCCCTGGCCGTCGCCGCGCCGCTGGGGGCATGCGGCAAGAAGGGGCCGCTGAAGCCGCCGCCGGGCGAACAAACCGACTATCCGCGGCACTACCCGCAATGACCGGCTTCGCCTATCGGGACGGGCAGCTTTGCGCCGACGGGGTACGGCTCGCCGAGATCGCCAAATTCGTCGGCACGCCCTGCTACGTCTATTCGTCCTCGACCATCGAGGACGCGTATCGGCGGTTCGCTTCCGCCCTCGCCGGGCTCGATGCCACCGTGTGCTATGCGCTCAAGGCGAACCCGAGCCTCGCCGTCGTGCGCACGCTCGCCGAGCTCGGCGCCGGCGCCGACGTGGTTTCGGGCGGCGAACTGGCCGTCGCGCTGGCCGCCGACATCGCGCCCGAGCGCATCGTGTTCTCCGGCGTCGGCAAGACGCGCGACGAGATGGCGCAGGCGCTCGCCGCCGGGATCGGCCAGTTCAACGTCGAGTCCGAGGCCGAGCTCGAGGTGCTGTCGGAGGTCGCCGTCGGACGCGGCGTGCGGGCGCCGGTCGCGCTCCGCGTCAATCCGGACGTCGAACTCGGGCGGGCACGACAAGATCACCACCGGGCGCAAGATCGACAAGTTCGGCATCGCCATCGACCGCGCGCCGGCGCTCTATGCCCGCGCCGCGCAATTGCCGGGGATCGAGATCGTCGGCGTCGCCGTGCATATCGGATCGCAGATCGTCGCGCTCGACCCGTTCCGCGCCGCCTTCGCCCGCGCCGCCGCGCTGGCACAGGAGCTGGCCGCGGCCGGCCACGCGATCCGCCGGCTCGATCTCGGCGGCGGGCTCGGCGTCGCCTACGAGGGCACGCGCGCCGCCGACCCCGTCAAGTATGCCCGCATCGTCGCCGAGGCGACCCGGGGCTTCGCCGGCGAGCGCGTGTTCGAGCCGGGCCGCTTCCTGGTCGCTGCGGCGGGAGCGCTGCTCGCCCGCGTCCTCTACGTCAAGGAGACGCCGGCCAAGCGCTTCGTCATCGTCGACGCGGCGATGAACGACCTGATCCGGCCCGCCTTGTACGAGGCGCGCCACCCGATCCTGCCGGTCGCGGAGGCCGCGCCCGACGCGCCCCGCGCCGCTTCGGACGTGGTCGGGCCGGTCTGCGAGTCGGGCGACGTGCTGGCCAAGGCGCGGGACCTGCCGCCGCTCGCCGACGGTGATCTTTTGGCGGTCGCGATGGCGGGCGCCTATGGCGCGGCGATGGCGTCGGAGTATAATAGTCGGCCCCTCGCGCCCGAGGTGATGGTCCGGGATGGCCGGTTCGCGGTGACGCGCGCCCGCCCCGGCATCGAAGAGCGGCTGAAGCGCGAGAGTTTGCCGCCGTGGCTCATGGAGACGCGCAAGGCGCGGTCCCGCGGGGCGGCCTGAAGGAGGTCCGAATGTCGGGCGTAGCGAACGGTTCGGGCCGGGGCCCGCGTCTGGCGCTCCGGCTCTCGCTCGCGCGTGCCGTGCTCGCCTGGGAGCGGGCGTGGCCCGCGATCTGGCCGGCGGTGGGCGTCGCCGGGCTGTTCGTCGCCGTCGCCTGGTTCGACCTGCTGCCGCTGCTGCCGGGCTGGCTGCACATGGCCGTGCTCGCCGGATTCGCCGCCGCACTGATCTGGACGCTGGGCCTTGCCGTCACCCGGTTCCGCGCGCCGGGCGGGCACGATGCCGAGCGCCGCCTGGAAACGGCGAGCGCCCTGCCCCACCGGCCGCTGACCGCCGTCAAGGACCGGCTCGCCGCCGGCGCCAACGACCCCTACGCCGCGGCTTTGTTCGACCTGCACCGGCGGCGCATGGCGGAGTCGATCCGCAAGCTGCGCATCGGACCGCCCCATCCGGGCCTCGCCCGGCGCGACCCGATCGCTTTGCGCGCCGCGCTGGTCCTGGTGCTGGTGGCGGCCGGCGTGTCCGGCTGGCCGGGCCTCTTCGACCGGGTCGGGCGCGCGCTCTCGCCCGAGCTCGGCATGGTGGCGTCGCGCGTGGCGACCTTGCGCCTGTGGATCACTCCGCCGGAATATACCGGCCGGCCGCCGCTGTTCCCGAGCGAGGCGAAGCCCGCCCAGCCGGGCGAGGCCAAGGCCGGCGTCCAGCCCGTGCTTCTCACCGTGCCGTCTGGCAGCGTGCTGACGGCCCAGGTGCAAGGTGGCTTCGGCCAGCCCGAGCTTGCCATCGACGACGCGCGCACCGCCTTCCAGCGCATCGACGACGGGGTCTACAAGACCGGCGCGACGCTGACCAGGGGCGGGACGCTGACCGTCCGCCAGGGCGGCGAGACGCTGGGGCGCTGGCGCCTTGCCGTCGTGGCCGACACGCCGCCGACCGTCGCGATCGACCCGCCGCCGGCGGCGACGCCGCAGGGCTCGCTCAGCCTTGCCTACAAGGCGAAGGACGATTACGGCATCGCCAAGGTCGCGGCGACCATCCAGTTGCAGAAGCCGGCCGGCGGTGCCGCCGACGCGAAGCCGATGACGCTCGACCTGCCGCTGCCCAAACTCAACGCCACCGCGCTCGCCGACGTCACCTACCACGATTTGACCACCCATCCATGGGCGGGCCTGCCCGCCATCGTGCGCCTCACCGCGACGGACTCGGCGGGACAGACCGGCGAGAGCGCCGAGGTCAAGTTCACCATCCCCGAGCGCGTCTTCCACAACCCGGTCGCGAAGCGGATCATCGCCGAGCGCAAGAAGCTGGCGCTGCGCGGCGACGCCGCGCGCGAGGAGGTGATCTCGGGCCTCGAGGACATCGCCGCGCGTCCCGGCGCCTATGACGGCGACCCGGTGGTGTTCCTCGCCCTGATCTCCGCCCGCTCGCGGCTCGGCTACGACCCCGGCAAGCAAGCGCTCACCTCGGTCGAGAAACTGCTGTGGGACACGGCTCTGCGCCTCGAAGACGGCAAGCTTTCGATCAGTCAGCGCGACATGCGCGAGATCGAGAAGAAGCTGATGGACGCGCTCGCCCGCAATGCGCCGGACGCCGAGATCCAGCGGCTGATGAACGAGCTGCAGCAGGCGCTCCAGCGCTTCCTGCAGGCGCTGGCCGAGCAGATGATGAAGAACCAGCCCGACCAGAACCAGATGACGCAGCTTCCGCCCGACGCACGCATCATCGAGGGGCAGGACCTGATGCGCATGCTGCAGCGCGCGCAGGAGCTGATGCGCATGGGCGACCGCGACGCCGCGCGCGAGATGCTGGCCCAGCTCCGCAACATCCTGGAGAATTTGCAGAACGGCCAGATGATGAGCATGCAGCAGATGATGCAACAGGGCCCGGCCGGCCAGGCGATGCGCCAGCTCCAGGACATGATCCGCCGCCAGAACGAGCTTCTGAACAAGAGCTTCCAGGCACAGCGCCAGGGCGCCAAGCCGGGCGAGATGCAGATGTCGGCCCAGCAGCAGCAGGCACTGCGCGAGGCGCTGCAGAAGCTGCGCCAGCAGCTCCAGAAGATGGGCCAGGGCATGCCCGGCAAGGCGGGCGAGCAGCTCGGAAAGGCCGGCGAGGCGATGGGCCAGGCCGCCGGCTCGCTCGGGCGCGGCGATCCCAACGGCGCCATCGGGCCGCAGACCCAGGCGCTCCAGGCGCTGCAGCAGGCCGGGCGCGGCATGATGCAGCAGATGATGAGCCAGATGGGCTACGGGCCGGGCTACGGTCCGTGGGGACCGGACCTCATGAACCCGGCCCAGCGGCTGCGCGGCATGCGCGACCCGCTGGGCCGGCCGCTGCCGGAACAGCAGCACGGGTTCGACGCCTCGGACGTCAAGATCCCGTCGGAGTCCGACGTGCAGCGCGCCAAGCACATCGTCGACGAGCTGCGCCGCCGCGCAAGCCAGCGCGGCCGCCCGAACCTCGAGCTCGACTATATCGAGCGGCTGCTCGACCGGTTCTGAGGGGGCCCCGTCCGACCGCGGCCTACCGCGTCGGGACGGGCTGGTCGCCGGTGTAGTCGTAGAAGCCGCGGCCGGTCTTCTTGCCGAGCCAGCCGGCCTCGACATACTTCACCAGGAGCGGGCACGGCCGGTATTTGGAATCGGCGAGGCCCTCGTACAGCACCTGCATGACCGAGAGGCAGGTGTCGAGCCCGACGAAGTCGGCAAGCTCCAGCGGCCCCATCGGGTGGTTGGCGCCGAGCTTCATCGCCGTGTCGATGGCCGAGATCGAGGCCACGCCCTCGTAGAGCGTGTAGACTGCCTCGTTGATCATCGGCAGCAGGATGCGGTTGACGATGAAGGCCGGATAGTCCTCGGAGACGACCGGCGTCTTGCCGAGCTTCCTCGCCATCTCCTCGACGGTCTGGAAGGTGGCGGGCTCGGTCGCGATGCCCGGGATGATCTCGACGAGCTGCATCAACGGCACCGGGTTCATGAAATGGAGCCCGATGAACTTGCCCGGCCGGTCGGTCGCCGCCGCGAGGCGGGTGATCGAGATCGACGAGGTGTTGGTCGCGATCATCGCGTCGGGCTTGAGATGCGGGATGAGCTGTTCGAACACCTTGCGCTTGACCGCCTCGTTCTCCGTCGCCGCCTCGATGACCAGGTCGCAATCGCCGAGCATGCCGTAATCGAGCCCCGACCGGATACGCGCCACCGCCGCCTTGCGGTCCGCGTCGGAGACGCGCCCGCGCGCCACCTGGCGCTCGAGGTTGCGCTGGATGGTCGACATGCCGCGGTCGATCTGGTCCTGGTCGATGTCCACTACCGCCACGTCGAGCCCGGCCAATGCGGCAACATGGGCGATGCCGGTACCCATCTGGCCCGCGCCGATCACCCCAATCTTCTTGATCGAGCGCGGCCGGGCGGCGGGTTCGGCGTCGGGGGCGGGCTTGGCGGCGGTGGAGCTTTAAATCATCGGGGTTCCTCGGATACGCGCGGCCGCCTAGCGCGGCTTCACGCCTTGGCGGTCCAGTTCGGCGGCGAGCTCGGGCAAAGCCTGGAACAGGTCGGCGACGAGCCCGTAATCGGCGACCTGGAAGATCGGGGCTTCTTCGTCCTTGTTGATGGCGACGATGACCTTGGAGTCCTTCATGCCGGCGAGGTGCTGGATTGCGCCCGAAATGCCGACGGCGATGTAGAGCTCGGGCGCAACCACCTTGCCGGTCTGGCCGACCTGGAAGTCGTTCGACACGAACCCCGAGTCGACCGCCGCGCGCGACGCGCCGATGGCGGCGCCCAGCTTGTCGGCAATGGGCTCGATCAGCTTGAAATTGTCGCCCGACTGCATGCCGCGCCCGCCGGAGATGACCACGCGCGCGCCGGCGAGCTCGGGCCGCTCCGACCGGGTGAGGTCCTGACCGGCGAAGTCGGAAAGGCCGGTGTCCTCGGCCGGGCCGACCGGCTCGACTGGCGCCGTGGCGTCACCGTCCCCCGCGGCGGCGAAGGCGGTGGTGCGCACCGTCAGGACCTTGGTCGCGTCCGACGATTTCACCGTGGCAAGGGCGTTGCCGGCATAGATCGGCCGCACGAACGTGTCGGCGTCGACGACCTCGACGATCTCGGAAATCTGCGCCACATCGAGGAGCGCCGCGACGCGCGGCGCGACATTCTTGCCGAAGGTCGAGTTGGACGCGAGAATATAGCCGTAATCCTTGGCAAGACCGACGATCAGCGCCGCCAAATTCTCCGCCGTGCCGTGGGCGTAACGCGCGTCGTCGGAGACCAGCACCCTGGCGACGCCGGCGATCTTCGCGGCGGCCTCGGCGACCGCGCCGCACCCCTCGCCCGCCACCAGCACCGTCACCTCGCCCAGCGCCGAAGCCGCCGTTACCGCATGGCGCGTCGCCGGGGCGAGCGCGACGTTGTCGTGGTCGGCGAGGACGAGCGCGGCCGGCATCAGATCACCCCCGCCTCGGTCTTGAGGGCGGTGACCAGCGCCTCGACCAATTCGACCTTGCGCCCGCCCTGGCGCTTCGGCGGCTCCTCGACCTTGAGGATCTCGAGGCGCGGCGCGGCGTCGACGCCGAGATCGTCGGGCGTCGCGGCGTCGATCTTCTTCTGGCGCGCCTTCATGATGTTGGGCAGGGTCGCGTAGCGCGGCTCGTTGAGGCGAAGGTCGGTGGTGACGACGCAGGGCATCTTGAGCTTGAGCCGTTCGAGCCCGCCGTCGACTTCGCGCGTCACGTCGGCCGTCCCACCCTTGATCTCGAGCTTGGAGGCGAACGTGCCCTGCGCCCAGCCGAGCAGCGCGGCCAGCATCTGGCCGGTCTGGTTGGAATCGTCGTCGATCGCCTGCTTGCCCAGGATGCAGAGCTCGGGCGCCTCGTTCCTGGCGACGGCGGCCAAGATCTTGGCGGCGGCGAGCGGCTGGATCTCGGAGTCGGTCCTGACGTGGATCGCGCGGTCCGCCCCCATGGCGAGCGCGGTGCGCAGCGTCTCCTGGCACTGCGCCGGGCCGATGGTGACGGCGACGATTTCGGCGTCGAGCCCGCGCTCGCGGAGCCGGATCGCCTCCTCTACCGCAATCTCGTCGAACGGGTTCATCGCCATCTTGAGATTCGCGGTATCGACGCCCGTCCGGTCCGACTTGACGCGCACCTTGACGTTGGCATCGACCACTCGCTTGACGGCGACGAGAATTTTCATGCTTGACCTGGGCGGTGGGCTGAACGTGGGACGGCGCGAACAGTTATGGGACGTTGCTGCCTCTGTCAACGCGCCGCGCCCGGCGCCAGTTCTTTTCGCACCGCACACTAGGCAGAGGCACCGGCGGAGTCAATTCGCGCGTGACGATTCCGTGACGCGCCGCGCGGCGGCGGCTGGCAGCGTCAATGGCTGTACAGCACGTAGAAGGCGCCGATCAGCAGGATGGCGATCAGCTGGGCGATCACGCGCATCCGCATCAACTTATTGGAATATTTGGCATTGAAGCTCCCGCCTCGAAGCATCGAGACGACGCCCACGATCAGGATCGCGAGCACCGCGACGAGCGCGAGCGGGATCAGAATATCGAATACCGAGCCCATCCGGTCGATCATACAGGGGGCCGCCGCGGACGGAAATCACATTCGCAGCCGCGAAGAATTGTGCAGCGCATCACGGCTCGCCATATCCCGCCGCGAAGGGTAGAGTGCCTCCATGAGCCTGATAGACCGCATCCGCGAGTGCAACGCCCACGATTTGACCAATTTCCTGCCGTTCTACGTGGCGGGCGCGCGGGTGGGCTGGATCAAGAAGGCTTTCGGCCGCCGCCTCGCCGGCTTCGACGCCTTCGCCGTGTCCTCCGTCGAGGTCGAGATGTCGGCCGAGCTGACCGAGCCTGAGGCCCGCTCGGCGGCGATGGCGGAGGTCGTGGCGGCCCTCGCCGACGACGGCATCGTCACCGGCGTGCGCGGCGAGATGTATCCCGTCTCGGCGTCGTTCGGCGCGCAGCCGCTGCTGGTGATGGAGCGGGCAGCCGCGCCCCATTTCGGCGTGCGCGCCTACGGGGTGCACCTGACCGGCTACGTGCGCGATCCGGATGGCGGGACCCGCATCTGGGTCGGGCTGCGCGACCCCAACAAGCACGCCTATCCCGGCCAGCTCGACAATCTGGTGGCGGGCGGCCAGCCGGTCGGCATCTCGCTCGCCGAGAACCTGGCGAAGGAGGCACGCGAGGAGGCCTCGATCCCGCCGGAGCTGATCGCCCAGGCGCGCCCCGTCGGCTGCGTCAGCTACTGCCAGGAGACCGACGAGGGGCTGAAACCCGACGTGCTGTTCTGCTACGACCTGGAGCTTCCGGCGGACTTCCGGCCGGTCAACACCGACGGCGAGGTGGTGGAGTTCTACCTCTGGCCGGTCGAGAAGACGATGCACGTAATCGCCTCGACGCGCGAGTTCAAGTTCAACTGCAATCTTGTGAACATTGACTTCTTCGTGCGCCACGGCTTCATCGCGCCCGACGATCCCGACTACGTCGCTATCCTCCGCGGCCTGCACTCGTAAGCTCGCGATGCCGCTCCCCCGCGGGCCGGGAACATGCTAGGATCGATGGGTTCGCGGCGAGCAAGCCGCGGCGCTTGAGATCCGCTTCGTGCCGACCGTATCGCGCTTCGCCTTCCTCGTTCTCGCCGGCGCGCTGGCGCTGGGCCAGCCGGCGCGTGCCGCGGAGACCGACGTCGACCTCGCACTCGTCCTCGCCGTCGACGTGTCGGGCTCGGTCGACGAGGAGGAGGCCGAGCTTCAGCGCGACGGCTACATGCACGCCATCGTCGCGCCCGAGGTGATCGACGCCATCCGCCAGGGCGTCAACGGACGCATCGCGCTCTCCTACATCGAATGGTCGGGCGTCGGCCAGCAGATGACGGTGGTCGACTGGCATCTGATCGACGGGCTTCCCGCCGCCAAGGCGTTCGTCGCCGAGCTCGCGGCCCACCCGCCGGGGCGCGGCCGCTTCACCTCGATCAGCGGCGCCATCGACTACGCCGTGCCGCTCCTCAAGGCCGCGCAGGTGCACGCCATCCGCCGCGCCATCGACATCTCGGGCGACGGGCCGAACAACCGCGGCCGGCCGATCACCGAGGCGCGCGACGAGGCGGTCGCGCAGGGGATCACCATCAACGGCCTGCCCATCGTCAACGACCGGCCCAACTTCTTCGGCCGGCCGATGCCCGACCTCGACCTCTACTACCGCAACTGCGTGATCGGCGGCCCGGGCGCGCTCTACGTCGTGGCCAAGGACTTCCAGTCCTTCGCCAACGCGATCCGCCGCAAGCTGCTCCTGGAAATCTCCGACCGTGCCCCGCCCGCGCGGATCATCCCCGCCGCCGAGCGCCCGGGCCCGTCCTGCAACTCCGGCGCGTACGACTTCCGCCGCCGCTTCCGCGACCCGTTCTGATGCCCTGCAGCCGGCAGGTGACAAGGCCGGGGGCGAACACCGCGCCCACCAGCAGGAGCCCGTTCGCCGCGACCCCGACGGTGGCGGCCGAAAGCTGGTGTCCGTCGTCGGCGTAAAGGGTCTTCACCCGGGCTGGCGGTCCGGGGTCGAGCCGCGCCACCCGCGACGGCGCGGTGTGGAGCCCCAGGCGCCAGTCGCCGGTCAGCGCATAGAGCGCGAAGCGCCATAGGCTGGGATGGCCGGCGACGGTGAGGCTCCCGTCCGGTGCGAGGTCGAGGTTGTCGACGCCGATGCCGAGCGGGATCGTCCGGTCGGGTGCGGCGCGCGGGAGGCCGCCGTTGGCGATATCGTAGACCTGCACCGCCTCGGCGCGCGAGGCGGCGACGTAAAGACGCTGCTCCTTGCGGTCGAAGGCGATGCCGTTGGCGTAGGAAATGCCCGTCGCGACCCGGCTGAACCGGGCCCCAGGCGCGGTGTCGCCATCGTAGCGCACGACGCTGCCCCGTCCGTTGCCGGTCACATCCTCCAGCGTGCGGCCGAGCGTGCCGGTCGCGCCATGGTCGTTGGTGACGAAAAAGGCGTTGCGCCCGGCGGCGGCGAGGTCGTTCGGGCTCGTGATCAAGTCGCTTTGCAAGGTCGTACGATGGACGAGCGCGCCGTTCGAGAGGTCGAACACCTCCACCGTCTCGGCCGGCGTCGGCCGTGCGCGGTGGTTGACCGCGAACAGCGTGTCGCCGCCGGACCCGAGCCAGAGGTCGATGCCATGCGGGTGGAAATCGCCCTTGAACCCGCGCGTCAGCGCCACCGCCGCGGCGTGGGCGGGCAGCGCGGCGACGGCGGCGAGCGGCAGAGCGTAGATTCCGCCCTGGGTCAGCGTCGGCGCGTCGGCGGCGATCTCGTCAGCAACCCGGCGCCGCTCGTCGGAAGAGAGGAAGGCGACCCCGCCCGTGCGGTCGAGGGCGATGTCCTCGATGCCCACCAGCGGCTGCCCCGTGTCGGCGGCGGTCACCGCCACATGCACGCATTTTGCCGCGGCCGGCGCGATGAGGGCCGAAGGGAGCACCCACAACCAGAATGATGCGAATAAACCGAACCTCATTACGTCATCGCGAGCGCAGCGACGAAGCAATCCAGAGCGGCCTCTGGATTGCTTCGTCGCTGCGCTCCTCGCCATGACAGGGGAGAAGGCCTCTTCTACACCGTGATGTTGAGAAGCTCGGCGGCGTTCTTCCACAGGATGCGCTCCTTCACCGCCTGGGGAAGGGCGCGCGAATTGCGCACGTAGCCGACCGCGTCGGTCTTCACCAGCGGCCAGTCGGAGCCGAGCATCACCTGGCTCGGGCCGGCCTTCTGCACCAGATAGGGCAGCATGTCCGGGTCGAAGATCACCGTGTCGTAGAAGAACCGCTTGAGATAGGCGCTCGGCTTGCGCTTCGCATGCTCCTGCTGCCCGGCGCGGTTGCGCTCCCACGCGTGGTCGGACCGGCCGGCATAGTAAGGGATGTAGCCGCCGCCGTGGCAGATGCAGATCTTGAGCTTGGGGAAATCGTCCATGATGCCCTCGTGGACGAGCGAGAGCATGGCCAGCGCCTCCTCGTAAGGCTGGCCGATGGTGTTCCACAGGAAGAACTTCTTGAGCCGCGAGATGTCGGTGGTGCCGAGCGGGTGGATGAAGATCGGACAGCCCAGGCTCTCGGCCTTCGCCCAGAACGGGCGGAACTCCGCCTCGCCCAAATCCTTGGCGCGGACGTTGGAGGCGATCCAGGCGCCACGCAGCCCCAGCTCCTTGACGCAGCGCTCGAGCTCGCGTGCGGCGCGCGCCGGGTCCTGCAGCGGCACCGAGCCGATGCCGACGAACCGGTCCGGCTTGGTCGCGCAGAACTCGGCTATGGTGTCGTTGGCGACGCGCGCCGCCTCCAGCCCCTTGCGCGGCTCCATCCAGTAGCAGGTGATCGGGAAGTTGGTGGAGATCGCCTGGACGTCGACGCCCTGCTTGTCCATCTCGGCGATGCGCGCCTTGGGATCGTTCAGCACCGCCCCCAGCTCGCCGTCGCGCTGCAGCACGCCGGAGTTGGAGCCTTCGGCGAACCAGTCCTCGGTGCCCGGCCCGTTCGACTTGATCGGGTTCTGCCTGACGTAATCCAGCAGCGCCGGCAGCCGGATGTGGGTGTGCATATCAATGATAAAAGGCTTGCGGGCACGCGGCTTGGCGCCCGTCTTTCGCGCCGCGGCGGAGCTTCGCCGCGCAACCTTCCTCGCCATCGCCCCGTCCCTTTGTCTCGTTGGGCCGCGTGCCACTCGTGGACGGCCACGGCCGATGGCTGTGTATTATGCCGCAAAGGTTGCGCGACTCATAGGACCGTCCCCGGTCGATCCGCGATGGGCAGGGTTGCGCGCTACGCGAGGGCCGGCATCACATCGGCAGACGCACCGTCCAGGATCCGGCGTGGTGCGGGGGCCGGGAGATTGCCGAACGCAAGCAGGAAACCAGATCGTTGGCACCGATTTCCTCGACCCGCTTCTCAAATTTCTCGCCCGCCGCTGTGGTCGGAAACCCGTCCCTGCAGCAACGGTGGGGGTCGCGCCTTACAGCCGGAACAGCTTCTGGGCGTTGAGGCCGAGGATATTGCGCTTCGCCTGGTCGTCGAGGAATGGCAGGTCGAGGATGGTCGACGGCAGGTCGAAGTCCCAATGCGGCCAGTCGGAGGCGTAGAGCAGGCTGTTCTTGGCGTCGATCGCGTTGAACGTCGCCTCGAGAAGCTCCAGGTTGGTGCGCTCCATCGGCTGGGTCGTGAAGTACATCTCCTTCATGTACTCCGACGGCAGGCGCTTCAGCGCCGGCGCCTCGGACGAGCGCATCAGGTACTCGTTGTCGAAACGGGTGGTCATGAAGGCGAGCCAGGTGATGCCCGACTCGATCCAGATCACCTTGAGCTTGGGGAACTTCTCGGAGAGCCCGTTCATCACCCAGTTCGCCAAATGCACCATGTTGCACAGGCTGAACGAGATGGCGTGCACGCTGAGGAAGCGGTTGAGCTGGCGCACGAACCCCTCGGAGGTGCCCCAGAACGGCCCGGCATGGAAGGCGAGCGGCAGGCCGCGCTCCTCCAGCATCGAATAGAGGCGCATGTACGAGTTGTGGTGCACGGGCTTGTAGCGCACCGAGGTGACAGTGAAGCCGCGCACGCCCTTCTTGTCGCCGAACTCCTCGACCGTCTTGATGCAGGCCTCGGGGTCCGAGAACGGCAGATAGATCAGCGCCATGATCCGGTCGTCGTGCGGCAGGATGCGTTCGGTGAGCCAGCGGTTGTAGGCGAACGAGATGTTGATCTCGACGTCGAGCTCGGGGTGCATGCCGAGGCCGAGCATCGGCGTCGGGAAGGTCACCTGGCGGTCGATGCCCATCGTGTCGAGCGCGCGGCGCACCAGCACCACGTCGCGCGGCAGGCCTTCGTCGTTCTGCGTCGACTCCTCGAGGCCGGGATCGTGCGGGATGCGCCCGCCGACGTTCTGGTGCGCCGGCCAGGACGAGGTGTTGAGGATGCCGGGCGTCAGGTTCCCGCGCACCTTGAAGTTGGACGCGATGTCCCGGACCACCGGGTCGGGGATGCGCTCCACCACCTCTGCCCAGGACTGGGTCTCGAAATGGTGCGCGTCCACGTCGACGATGAAGTAGTCGTCGAGATTGTACTTCTTGCGCTGCAGCTTGGCGCGGGCCAACGTGTCGCGCGTGTCGGTGGCGCGGCCGAACTCCTTGACCGGCAATTCGCGGGCGCGCTCGACTCCAGTATCCATCGTCCGTTCCTCTCCAGGCCGGCCGCGGGCCCGTGCCCATCGGCCGCATTGTTCGCCGCGGGACAGTAGCACAGCCGACCGGTCGCGGAATACGGGCGCGAGCCGGTTGACAATTTCCGACCGCGCGGGGCTAACTATCGGTGAATAGGGACGTCCGACAAGGACGCCCGCAGAGCGGACGGACCGCGGCAAGACGGCCCACCCCGCTGGTGGGAAGAAACGCGTACCGCGCCCGGGAGGGAACCATGACGCCTCGCGCCGCCCTTGTGGTCGCGAAGACCTCGGGCCTCAAGCTCTCGAAAATGATGGCCACGGCGGCGGCGAACCAGCTGAAGCTTGCGCGGGTGAAACTGGCCTCCGCGCCGCTCGTGACCACCGCGCTGAGCCCGGACGAGGCCAAGCGCTGGAAGGCGAAGCTTGCCCCGATCACGGCCGAATGGGAGAAGCGCACACCGAACGGTCCAGCGGTGCTCACCGCGTATCGCGCCGAACTCGCGAAGTTCGGAGTTGCCGAATAGCGACCGCCGCGCCCCGAACGCGGAAAGCACAACAAGCTCGACAGGGAGAATTCGAAATGACCCGCATTGCTTCCACCGCCCTGGCCGCGCTCGTCGCGCTCGCGCCGCTTGCGGCCGGGGCCGCGCAGCCGCTCGTCCTCCGGCTCGGGTTCCCGGCGCCGCCGACGTCCTACATCAACACTTTGGGCGTGACGCCGTGGAAGAAGGACGTGGAGACGGCAGCCGGCGGCACGATCGACATTAAGATCTTCCCGGGCGGCACGGTGGCGAACTTCCACAACGCCTACGACCGCGTCGTCAACGGCGTGATCGAGATGGCGTTCTCGACCATGGGCTCGGTCGCCGGCCTGTTCGTGAAGTCGAACGTGAGCTCCCTTCCCTTCGAGGCGGAGAACAGCGTGGAGGCAAGCCTCGCCGAGTGGCGCATGTACGCCTCGGGCGTCACCGCCAGCGACTACGAGAAGGTGGTGCCGCTGGGGCTGTTCACCTTCTCCAGCACCAACCTGCACACCCAGAAGCCGATCCAGCGGATGGAGGACCTGAACGGCATGAAGCTCGCCGGCGGCGGGCGCATCAACGCCGACACGCTGCAGCTTCTGGGCGCGGTGCCGATCACCATGACGCCGGCCGAGTACTACCAGGCGATCAACCGCGGCCTGATCCAGGGTTCCACCCTGTCCTGGCCGGGCGTGCTGGTGTTCAAGACGTTCGAGGTGGCGCCGTACCACCTGACCAATGTGCCGTTCGGCCTGGCGGGCGGCTACGTCATCATGAACAAGGCGGCCTATGCCAAGCTGCCGGCCGACGCCCGCGCCGCGATCGACAAGTATTCGGGCGAGGCGTTCGCGCGCCGGCTCGGCATCGGCGGCGAGAAGGCGGACGCGCACATCCTCGCCACGATGAAGAAGAATGCCAACCAGCACTTCACCAAGCTGTCCGAGGCCGAACTCGCGCGCTGGAAGAAGGTGCTGAAGCCCATCGCCGACGAATGGGTGAAGGCGACGCCGGACGGAGCACACGTCCTCGCCGCCTACCGCGCCGAGGTCGCCAAGGCGCGCAAGGAAGGCTTTTGACGGGGAGACGGGTTCGATGAAACCGCTGGTTGCCGCTTTCGCGCTTACTGTGTCGCTCGCCGTCGCCGGAAGCGCCGACGCCGCCGGGCCGATCGAGCTGAAGTTCGGCTTTCCCAACCCACCGACCGCGTGGATCAATACGCTCGGCATCGGGACATGGGCGAAGAACATCGCCCTCGCCTCGGCCGACACGGTCGCGGTCAAGGTGTTCGCCGGCGGCTCGGTGGTGAACCAGCGGAACGTCTATGACCGCGTGCTGAACGGTGTGGTCGATTTCGGCTACGGCCCGTTCGGCGAGATCAGCGACCAGATGCCCCGGACGGAGGTGACCGCCCTGCCCTTCGAGGCCGACGACATGGTCCAGGCGTCGAAGGCGCTGTGGCGGCTCCTCCAGGCCGGCACGTTCGACAAGGATTTCGCGCGCGTCCGGCCGATCACCGCGTTCTGCCTGCCGCCGAGCGGGCTGCACACCGTGGCGAAGGAGGTGCGCACGCTCGACGACCTCAAGGGGATGAAGATCATCTCCGCCACACGCCTCAACGGCGAGGTCGTCGAGCGGCTGGGCGCGACGGTGGTCTCGATCACCAACCCGCAATCCTACGCGGCGCTCAACCGCGGCGTTGCCGCCGGCACCATGCTGTCCGATGCCGGTCTGGTGGTGTTCAAGATCGAGGAGGTGACGAAGTACCACCTCAACCTGCCGCTCGGCTGCTCGGCCGGCGGATTTTTCATGAATCCGCGGTCCTATGCCCGCTTGCCCGCCAAGGCGCAGCACGCGATCGACGCCGCCTCCGGAACGCCGATGGCCAACTTCATGGCGGAGGAGGCGCACGCCCAGGACCTGAAGGCGCACGCGATCATCGCCAAGCGCCCGGGTTCGGTGATGGTCGCGCTGGCCCCGGCCGAGGCCAAGCGCTGGCGCGCGCGGCTCGCGCCCATCGCCGAAGAATGGGCGAAGGCGACGCCGGACGGTACGAAGGTGCTTGCGGCCTATCGCGCCGAGATCAAGAAAATGCGCGGCGGGTCGTGATGCCCGCCGCCTCGTCAATCCGATAAGAAAGGAGAACTACGTGACCCGTACCCGCGTTCTCGCCGCCTTCGCCGCCGCTGCCCTCGTGACCCTGCCTGCCGCCTCGCGCGCGGCCGAGCCGACGACGCTCAAGTTCGTCTTCCCGGCGCCGCTCAGCCCCTTCTCCAAGGCGATGTTCGCCTGGAAAGACAATGTCGAGAAGGACACGAAGGGCGCGGTCCAGGTGAAGATGTTCGTCGGCACGGCCGTCGCCAATTTCGGTAACGTGCTCGACCGCATCCAGAACGGCGTGGTCGATCTCGGCTTCGGCATCTACGGGCCATATTCGCGCCAGGTGCCGAAGACCTTCGTGGTCGAGCTGCCCTTCGAGTCCGACACCTCGGTGGAGGGCTCGGTCGGGCTGTGGCGGCTCAAGGAGGAGGGCGTCACCGCGAACGAGTACAAGGCGTACCGTCCGCTGGCCCTGTTCTGCTTCACCGGCACCAGCCTGCATTCGACCCGTCCCGTCACCGGCGCCGACGACATCAAGGGGCTGAAGGTCGCCGCGTCCGGCAAGGTGATGGCCGACGATTTGTCGCTGATGGGCGCGGCGCCGGTGACCATCAATCCGACCGAGTTCTACGAGTCGCTCAACCGCAACCTCGCCCAGGGGGTGCTGATCTCGTGGGACGGGGCGCTGACCTTCAAGCTGCAGGACGTCTCGCACTACCATATGAGCGTGCCGTTCGGGCAGTTCCCGGCCTTCGTCATCATGAACACGAAGTCCTACGAGCGCCTGCCTGCCGACGGGCGCGCGGCGGTCGACAAATATTCGGGCGAGATCTTCTCGCGCCAGATCGCCGAGCAGCTCGACGCGACCAACGTCGAGGCGATCGCCAAGTTCAAGGAGATGAAGGGTCAGCACGTCGCCGCGCTTACGCCCGACCAGCTCGCCAAATGGAAGACGACCCTCGCGCCGATCACGGCGGACTGGGTGAAGCACACGCCGGACGGCGCGCACGTGCTCGCCGCGTTCCGCGCGGCGGTGGAAAAGATCCGCGCGGGCCACTGAGCGGCCGCGCCGGCACAACGAACGGACACGGAGACGGAACATGAAACGCAAGGCATCGCTTCTCGCCCTAACCGCCGCCGCGGCGCTGCTCGCCCTGCCGGCGGCGCCGCGCGCGGCCGAGCCGACCACGCTCAAGTTCGGCTGGCCGGCGAGCCTGGACAGCGACTTCGCCCATATCGTGATGAGCTGGAAATCCGACGTCGAGAAGGCCTCGAACGGCGCGCTGAAGCTGCAGGTGTTCCCCGGCGCGTCGGTGGTGAAGTTCTCCAACGTGCTCGACCGGGTCCAGAACGGCGTGGTCGACATGGCGTTCGGCATTTTCGGCCCGTATTCGCGCTCGCACCCGAAGACCTTCGTGGTCGAGCTGCCCTTCGTTACCGACAACTCGACCGAGTGCTCGACCGCGCTGTGGCGGCTCTACGCCCAGGGCGTGACGGCCAACGAGTACACGGGCATCCATCCGCTGGCCCTGTTCTGCTTCACCGGCGCCAGCCTGCAGTCCACCAAGCCAGTGCGCACCGCGGAGGACATCAAGGGACTCAAGATCGCCGCCTCGGGCAAGGTCATGGCGGACGATCTGAAGCTGATGGGCGCCGCCGCGATCACCATCAACCCGGGCGACTTCTTCGAGGCGCTGAACCGCGGCCTCGCCGGCGGCGTGCTGATCTCCTGGCCGGGCGCCGAGTCGTTCAAGCTGCAGGACGTGGCGAAGTACCACATGTCGACGCCGTTCGGCCTTTTCCCTGCCTTCGTCGCGATGAACAAGGGCTCGTATGCGAAGCTCGCCGGCGATGCCAAGGCCGCGATGGACAAGCTGTCGGGGGAGGCCCTTTCGAAGCGCATCGGCGTCGGGCTCGACAAGTCCAACGACGAGACCATCGCCATGTTCAAGAAGCTCAAGGGTCACGAAGTCGTCACTCTCTCGGATCCCGAGCTGAAGCGGTGGGACAAGATGCTCGAGCCCGTGACGCAGGACTGGGTCAAGCACACGCCGGACGGCGCGCACGTACTGTCGGCCTTCAAGGCCGAGGAGAAGAAGGTCCGGTCCGGCTCGTAGCGCGCCGCGACCGCGCAACAGGAAGGAGACGATCATGAGACATGCCGGATGGATCGGGCTCGCGGCCTGCGCCGCCATGCTCGCCGTGCCCGCCGCGCCGCGGGCGGCCGAGCCGGTCGCGCTCAAGTTCGCGTGGCCGGCGCCGCAAGGCACCGAACTCCTGGGATCTCGCCATGGCGTGGAAGGACAAGGTGCTCAAGGCGGCGGACGGGATGTTGAAGGTGCAGGTCTTCCCCGGTGCCGCGATCGCCAAGACAACCAATGTGCTCGACCGTGTGGAGAATGGCGTCGCCGACATCGGGTTCGGCATCTTCGGACCCTACTCGCGGGCTTTCCCGCAGACCTTCGTGGTCGAGTTGCCGTTCGCGTGCAAGAATTCGGCCGAATGCTCGACGGCGCTGTGGCGCCTGAACGCGTCGGGCGTTACGTCGGCGGAATACAAGAGGTTCCACGCGCTCGCCCTGTTCTGCTTCACCGGCGCAAGCCTGCAATCGACCAAGCCGGTGCGGAAGCTCGAGGACATGCGGGGCCTCAAGATCGCGGCATCGGGCAAGGTAATGGCCGACGACCTGAAGCTGATGGGCGCCGCGGCGGTGACGATCACGCCGGCCGATTTCTTCGAGGGGCTCAACCGCGGCGTCATCGACGGCGCTCTGATCTCCTGGCCGGGTGCGACGGCGTTCAAGCTCCAGGAAGTCTCGGCGTACCACATGTCGACGCCCTTCGGCCTGTTCCCCGCCTTCGTGGTGATGAACAACGCGAGCTACAAGCGCCTGCCGGATCATGTCAGGCAGGCCTTCGACAGGTATTCGGGCGAGCCGTTCTCCCATGACTACGGCGCCGGGCTCGACAAGTCGAACGACGCGACGATCGACGCGTTCAAGAAGATGAAGGGCCACGAGGTGGTGGAGCTCTCCGACGCCGAGCTCGCCCGCTGGGACAAGCTGCTCGCGCCGATCACCGCGGCCTGGGTGAAGCACACCCCGGACGGCCGGCGCGTGCTCGACTCCTTCCGGGCGGAGATCAAGAATATCCGCCAGGGCTCGTAGTACCGGCGGCGGGCGCGTTGACAAGCGTGCCCACGGCCACGCTATATGCGGTGCAGAAGGGCGGCGTGAGGCGGCGCCGCCCTCGTCACGTCCAACAGGGGTGTTGCGCCCCGCAGGAATGGAGAACGCACGGATGACCCATCGGACCTTCGCAGGACTCCTCGCCGCGGCGGCCATTGCCGCTGTCCCGCTCGCCGCCAGCGCGGCGGATCCGATCGACCTGAAGTTCGGCAACCCCGGCTCGCCCAACGGCCACGTTTCGAACTTCATCATCAAGCCCTGGGTGAAGAAGGTGAACGACGAGGCGAAGGGCATGTTCTACCGTCCAGCTCTTCTCCGGCCCCGCTCTCGGCCACTTCCCGCAGATCTACGACCGCGTGCTGAACAGCGTGGCCGACATCGCGTTCGGGCTTCTGGGTCCGATCTCGCGCCAGTTCCCTCAGACCTCGGTCGCCTCGCTGCCGTTCGAGACCCAGGACGCCTCGACCGGCACGGTGGCGCTGTGGAACGTCTATGAGCGCGGCCTGCTCGCCTCCGAGTGGAAAGAGGTGAAGCCGCTGACGCTGATGGTGTTCCCCAACGTGGTGATTCACACGAACAAATCGATCCAGTCCCTCGCCGACATCCATGGCATGAAGCTTTCCGTGCAGAGCCGTCTGATGGCGGACACGATCGAGCGGCTCGAGGCCGCGCCGGTCACCCTCGCCGTCACCGATCTCTACCAAAGCCTCAGCCGCGGCGTCGTCAGCGGCTCGGTCATCGGCTGGCCGGCCACCAGAGCTACAAGCTCGCCGACGTCACCCACTACCATCTCGAAGTGCCGCTGGGCGGCGAGGTGACGTTCATCATGATGAACAACAAGAGCTACGCGAAGCTGCCCGAGAAGGGCCGCAAGATCATCGACGAGAACTCCTACGCGCCGTGGGCGAAGGCGATCGGCAAGATTCTCGACGACGCCGACGATGAGGAAAGCACCAAGGTCGCCCACGAGAAGGGCCAGACCGTCGCGCACCTGCCGCCCGCCGAGCAGGCCAAATGGAAAGCTCGCGTCGAGCCCGTGGTCGCCGCCTGGATTAAGCGCACGCACGACGGCGCCAAGGTTCTGGCCGCCTATCGCGAAGAGACCCAGAAGCTGATGAAGAAGTAGCGCTGCACTGGGGCGGCGCCAGTTTGACAGTGTCGCCGGGACCGGCTACCCATTATACGCGCGCCACATGAAGAATCGGCGCCGCGCCACAATAACATCCGCCGGGAGACTAGACATGATCCGCCGCACCCTGCCCGCGCTCGCCGCCGCGACGGCGATCACCGCCATCTCCGCCGCCGCCTACGCGGCCGAGCCGGTCCTCTTGAAGTACGGCGATCCCGGCCCGCCCACCGCCTCGATCCACGTCCACGTGATCGAGCCTTGGTCGAAGCGCGTGATGGCGCAGTCGGACGGCGCCGTCAATGTCAGGGTCTATGTCGGCAACACGCTGGTCTCGATGCGCAACACCTACGACCGCGTCCTGAACGGCGTGGCCGACCTCGCCTTTTGCATCCTCGGCCCCGTGTCGACCCTGTTCCCGCAGACCCTGGTCGCCACTCTGCCTTTCATCGCCGAGAACGCGCACGAGGCGGGGCTCGCGCTTCAGCGCATGTACGACAAGGGCATCATCTCCGGCGAGTGGCAGAAGGTGAAACCGGTGGCCTTCGGCATCTTCGCCAACCTCACCTACCACACCGTGCCGCGGGTCGATAAGCTCGAAGATCTCAAGGGGCTCAAGATCAGCGTGCAGGACCGCACCGCCGGCAAGACGCTCGAGGCGCTGGGCGGCGTGCCGATCTCGCTGCCCATTACCGAGGTCTACCAGGCCCTGCAGCGTGGCACGATCCAGGGTGCGGCGATCGGCTGGCCTGCGACGGTCGACTTCAAGCTGACCGACATCGTGCACCACCATCTGCGGGAATCGCTGGGCGGCGCGGCGGCCATCATGATCATGAACAAGAATTCCTACGCCAGGCTGTCGGGCAAAGCGAAGCAGGTGATCGACGCCAATATCGGCACCGGCTACACGAACCTGTTCAACAAGACGATCGACGACACCGAGCACGAGAACGTCGAGAAGGTGGCGCACAAGATGCCGGGCCAGGAGCTGCACAAGCTCGCCCCTGCCGAAGAGGCGATTTGGAAGAAGCGCATCGAGCCCGTGATCGCGGCCTACATCCACAACACGCCGAACGGCCAGAAGGTGTTCGACGCGTTCCAGAAAGAGGTCGCGGCGATCAGGTCCGGATCGTAGTCCCCCGCGTGTCCATCCGCCCTGCCGACGGCCGCTGTGCGACCTGCTCGGGATGAACGGCATGCCACGGCGAGCCCCCTCCATTTGACAGGTCCGCCCGAACCCGGTAGCTAAAATGCCGTCAGGGACGCTTCGCGCGTTACAGGCCGGTCAACGGTCGCGGCGCGTCGGCTGGCCCGCGCCCGTGCGGGCCCAACACAACTTGGGAGATTCCGCATGATGCAACGGCTGCTGCCCGGGCTCGTCGCGGCCTCGGCGATCACCGCCGCCTCCGTCGGCGCCTATGCCGCCGATCCGATGGTCCTCAAGTACGGCGATCCGGGTCCGCCCACGGCCTCGATCTACACGGACCTGATCAAGCCGTGGTCGGAGCAGGTGACCAAGGAGTCGGGCGGCACACTCGACGTCAAGGTGTTCGTCGGCTACACGCTGGTCAACATGCGCAACACGATGGACCGCGTCGCCAACGGCGTCGCGGACCTCGCGTTCTGCATCCTCGGTCCGATCTCATCGCAGTTCCCCAAGACGCAGGTCGCGACTCTGCCCTTCGAGGCGGAAAGCGCGCACGAGGCCGGGCTCGCCCTTCAGCGCATGTACGAAAAGGGCATCATCGCCGACGAATGGAAGCGGGTGAAGCCCATCGCGTTCGGCGTGTTCGCCAACCTGAGCTACCACACCGTGCCGCGGGTCGACACGCTCGCCGACCTCAAGGGCCTGAAGATCAGCGTCCAAGGCCGCATCGCCGGCGAGACGCTGGAGGCGCTGGGCGGCACGCCCATCTCGCTGCCGATCAACGAGGTCTATTCCGCCCTGCAGCGCGGCACCGTCGACGGCGCAGCCATCGGCTGGCCGGCGACGGTGGCGTTCAAGCTGACCGACATCGTCCGGCATCACGTCCGCGCCTCGCTCGGCGGCGAGACCGCGATCATGATCATGAACAACAAGAGCTACGAGAAGCTCACGGGCAAGGCCAAGAAGGCGATCGACGACCATTCGGGCACGATGTACACGAACTGGTTCAACAAGGTGATCGACGACACCGAGACGCAGAACATCGCCGCTACAGAAAAGATGAAGAACCAGGAAATCCACAAGCTGGCCCCAAAGGAAGCGGCGATCTGGAAGAAGCGCATCGAGCCGGTCGTCGCCAACTGGATGAAGCACACGCCGGACGGCGCCAAGGTCCTCGCCGCCTTCCGCAACGAGATCGCCGATATCCGCGCCGGCAGATGAGCCGTTCGCCAACGAGGGAGAAGTGTCCATGTTGAGACGCGTCGTTGCCATATCGTTCGCGTTCGCGGTCGCCGCCCTGCCCGTGCTCGCCCGCGCCGACTCGCCCGTCCTCCTGCGATTCGGATTCCCGGCACCGCCGCAATCGAAGGTGAACGTCTGGGGCTCCGGCCCCTGGAGCCAGGAGGTGATGAAGGCAGCCGGCGGAACGCTCGACATCAAGCTGTTCCCGGGCAACTCGATCGTCAGCGTGCAGACCACCTACGACCGCACGGTCGCAAGCGTCAGCGACATCACGTTCGGCATCTTCGGGCCGCTGCAGGGCGTGTTCCAGAAGGTGAACGTGACCGAGCTGCCGTTCGAGGCCGACAACGACACCGAGGCGAGCGTCGCGCTCTGGCGGCTGTGGCAGCAGAATTTGCTCGACAAGGCATTCGACAAGGTGAAGGTGCTTTCGCTGTTCACCTTCCCCGCCCCGGTCATCAACACGCGCAAGCCGGTCAAGACCGCCGAGGACATGAAGGGCCTGAAGTTCGCCGTGGCAGGGCGCGTCCTCGCGGACCTGATTACCGCCCTTGGCGCCGCGCCGGTCACATTGGGCCCGCCCGAATTCTACCAAGCCGCACAGCGCGGCGTCGTCGACGGCGTGTTCGTCGGCTGGTCGGCCATCACGACCTTCAAGATCGACGACGTGACGAACTACCACACCAATACCAGCGCCGGATATGCGCCGGCCTTCATGTTCATGAACAAGCGGAAGTTCGCGAGCCTGCCGAAGAAGGCCCAGGACGCCATCGACAAGTATTCGGGCGCCCCTTACTTCAAACGCATGGGCGAGGTGACCGACCGGATGGACAAGGCGGGCGAACAGATCACCTCGGCAAAGAAGGGCCAGGTCATCCTCAGCCTGTCGCCGCAAGAGAAGGCCAAGTGGAAGAAGCTCGCCGAGCCGATCGTCGACGATTGGGTCAAGCGCACGCCGGACGGCGCCCAGGTGCTTGCCGCGTTCCGCAAGGCGCTGGACGAGATCCGCGCCGGCAAGTAGGCGCGCATCCCGTGTGCGAAGGTCCCGCGCTGACGCGCGGGACCTTCGCCGTGCCGGCTTGCCGTCGCGATGGGCGCCGGCCCATAATGGCCGCAAAAGAGGCAATGCCGCCCACCGAGGAAACGCCGGCCATCCGGGCTGCGACCTGTCGAGGGAGTGGATCATGAAACGGACCGTTTTCGCCGCGCTTGCCGCGCTTGCCTTCGTCGCCGCCCCGGTCGCCGACGCCCGCGCCAAGGTGACGCTCAAGCTCGCCTTTCCTGCCCCGCCGCAGTCGCAGGTCTATACCTGGGGGATCGGGCCTTGGATCAAGGACGTGGAGAAGGCGGCCGGCGGCGCCTTGGAGATCAAGTTCTTCCCCGGCCCGGCGCTCGCCACCTTCGGCAACGCGTTGGACCGGGTGACCAGCAACGTCACCCAGATCGCGTTCGGCGTGGAAGGCCCCTACGCCAACCTGTTCCGCAAGTCAGACGTCGCCGAAATCCCGTTCCTGTCGGAAAGCGACGAGAATGCGAGCGTCGCGCTGTGGCGGCTCTACAAACAGGGACTTCTCGACAAGGCGTACGAGCGGGTCGAGCCGCTCGCCCTGTTCGTGTTTCCGGGGTCGGGCATCCACACCCATTTCCGCGTCAAGTCCCTCGACGATCTGAAGGGCCTCAAGATGGCGGTCTTCGCCCGCTCGTCGGCGGAGTACGCCGAGCTTCTGGGCGCGACGCCGATCACCATGACGCCGTCCGACGCCTACCAGGCGACCCAGCGCGGCCTGGTCCAATCCATCATGGTCGGCTGGTCGGCCATCCTGCCCTTCAAGCTGCAGGAGGTGGTGAATTTCCACCTTCAGCTCGCCCTCGGACAGGCGCCGGCCTTCGTGTTCATGAACAAGGGCGCCTATGCCGGCCTGCCCGCCGACGTGAAGCGGGTGATGGACGAATATAGCGGCGAGCCGTTCTCGCGCCGCATGGGCCACACCACCGACCGGCAGAACGAGCTGGGGGCAACCGTCGTGGGCAAGATGCCGGGCCACACGATCTATCGCCTGCCGCCCGAGCAGTCCGAGGTCTGGCATAAGCGCCTGGCGCCGGCCGAGGAGAAGTGGGTGAAGGCGACGCCCGACGGCGCCAAGATCCTGGCCGCCTACAAGGCCGAGCTCACCAAGCTGGAAAAGAAGTAGGCGCAGGAGCCTCCCGATGAAAACCGTTGCCGTCGCCGCGGCGGTTGCCACAATGCTCGCCTTCGCCGCGCCCGGCAAGGCGGCGGAGCCCATGCAGCTCAAGTTTGCGAGCCCTGGCCCGCCCGTTGGCGCAATCTTTCGCGGGCTCTCCGCCTTCGCCGCCGACCTCGACAAGGAGGCCGGCGGCACGCTGGACGTGAAGATGTTCGCGGGCGCGTCGATCGCCAATTTCGGCAACGTCTACGACCGCACGATCAACGGCGTCGCCGACATCGGCTGGGGCATCATCGGCCCGATCTCCTCGCTGTTTCCCAAGACCAACGTCGTCACCCTGCCGTTCGAGGTGGATTCGGGCCAGGTTGCCGCGATGGCGCTATGGAACCTCTACAAGAGCGGCGTGATCGCGAGCGAGTATCAGAGGGTGCAGCCGCTCGGCTTCGTCGTGTTCCCCAAGATATCGCTGCACGCGCACAAGCCAATCCGCACGATGGCCGACCTCGACGGCCTCAAGGTCAGCGCCGAGGGGCGGGTGCTTACGCACAGCCTCGAGGCGCTCGGCGCGACGCCGATCACGATGCCGGTCACCGACATCTACCAGAGCCTGCAGCGCGGGCTGGTCGATGCCACCGCCATCGCGTGGCCCGCCATCCTCGCTTTCAAGCTCAACGACGTGACGCGCTATCACCTGGACGTCAGCCTCGGCAACGACGACGGCTTCATCTTCATGAACAAGGGCGCCTATGGGCGGCTGCCGGCCAAGGGGCGCGCGGCGCTCGACAAGCTCACCGGCCCTGCGCTGGTCACGCGCATGGAGAAGCAGGTAGCGGACGAGACCGAGGGGGCGAAGACGTTCACCGAGCACAAGATGCATCAGCCCATTGCCACGCTCGCGCCCGACGAGGCGGCACGCTGGAAGGCCAAGGTCGCACCCTCGATCGAGCAATGGGTGAAGGCGACGCCCGACGGTGCACATGTCCTGGCGGCCTTCCGCGCGGAGGTGCCGAAGCTCAGCGCCAAGTAGCCCCATCGACCAGGACAAGCCGGCCGCCCGATCCACGCGGCCGCGACGGTTGCGGCGGCGCGCCGCGCCGGTGCGCGGCATCCGTCGTCTAACCCGAAGCGACCCATCCCGTCTGTCATGTCACGGAGAAGCACATGTACCGAACGAAGTTGTTGGCCCTTTGCGCCGCCGCACTGATCGCCACGCCGGCCCTTGCCCAGGAGCCGGCGAAGCTGAAATACGCATCACCCGCGCCGCCGCAGTCGCTGATCACCGTCTGGGGCGTCGGCCCCTGGCTCAAGGATGTGGTCAAGGAGTCCGGCGGCACCATCCAGATCCAGTCGTACCTCGGCGCCGTTCTCGGCAATTTCAATCAGGTGCTCGACCGAACCCGGGCCGGCGTCGACGATATCGGCTGGGGTATCCTGGGCCCGTATTCCGGCGAATTCCCGCAGACCGACGTCGCCTCCCTGCCGTTCATCGCGCCGGAATCCAAGGCCTCGAGCATCGCGCTGTGGCGGCTCCTGAAGCGGGGCGTGATCAAGGACCAGTGGGACAGGGTGAAGGTGCTCGGCCTGTTCAACTTCCCGCCCGCGAGCTTCCACTCGAACAAGCCGATCCGCGGCCTCGCCGACTTCAAGGGGTTGAAGATCGGCGTGTCGGTGCGCGTCATCGCCGAGCTGGTGCGGGTCGCCGGTGCCGCCGCCGTCACCATGCAGCCCTCCGACATGTACCAGGCCGGGCAGCGCGGCGTGGTCGACGGGGTTGCCATCGGCTGGCCGGCCTTCTACCCGTTCAAGCTGCAGGAAGTGACGAAGTACCATATCGACGGCCCGTTCGGCGGCACGCCGTCGTTCGTCATCATGAACAAGAACTCGTACGCCCGGCTTCCCGCCAAGGCGCGCGCCGCCTTCGACAAGCTGGGCGGCGAGACCCTGTCGGCCCACATGGGCGCCACGACCGACAAGATGGACAAGGAGGGCGAAGCCCGCGTGCGGGCGATGAAGGGTCACGAGTTCTTCACCCTCGCGCCGGCCGAGGAAGCAGCCTGGAAGAAAAAGGCTCAGCCGATCGTCGAGAAATGGATCAAGGCGACGCCGAACGGCCGCGCCGTCCTCGACGCCTACGAGGGCGAGTACGAAAAGTTGCTGAAGGGCCAGTGACGCGGCGCGCCCCTGCCGTCATCGCGACCCTCGGGCCACGGCCTGAGGGTCGCGAATTCGCTAGGCCGTCCCGAGCGGCAGGGGGCTCGATTCCGACTGGTCGATCATGGCGTGGGCGAGACGCTCTGCCATTTCGCCGCGCACGTCGCGGTGGGCCGGGTCGTCCCACAGATTGACCTTCTCGTCCGGGTCGTTCGCGACGTCGTAGAGTTCTCCCCACGCCTCGCCGCGATAGATGGTCATCCGCCAGCGTCGCGTGATCAGCGAGCGCATGGCGAGGATGCCAGCCCTGCCCATGAACGGCCGCTGCGCGCCGTACTCGACGATGATGCCGTCGTGCCCCTCGGCGTCCTCGCCCGCGATGGCGGGGACGAGGCTCCGCCCCTGGATGCCGTTGTACGGCTCGAGCCCCGACCGGTCGAGATAGGTGGCGGCGAGGTCGAGCGTGCCGCAGAGCGCGTCGCTGGTGGCGCCCGCGCGGTTCGCCAGCGCGGGATCGGCCCAGAGGAACGGCACCTGCACGAGCCCGCGATTGGCGAACGAGCCTTTCAGCATCAACTGGTGGTCGCCCATCAGGTCGCCGTGGTCGGAGGTGAAGGCGACGATCGTGTCCCCCTCCAATCCCAACGCACGAAGCTTGGCGAGCACCGTGCCGATCGCGTCGTCGACCAGCGTGATCATGCCGTAGGTCAGCGCCAGCGCCTCCTTCGTCTCCTCGGCGGTCACCGCGAAGGCCGCCTGCGCCTTGGCGAAGCGCGTGCCGTCGTCGCGCTGGGCATGGAGCCATGCCTCCTGCGGCGTCGGCCGGCCGTTTCCGAGGTCGAACGCGGAGGGCAGCGGCATGTCCTTGGGGTCGTACATGTCCCAGTACTTGCCCGGCGGGGTGAACGGGTGGTGCGGGTCGTTGAACGAGCATTGGATCATGAAGGGCCGCGACCGGTCGGACTTCGCCCAGTCATCGAGGATCGCGTTGGTGCGCTCGGCGATGAACGTCGTCGGGTAGAGCTCGACGGGCACCGCGGTGCGCCAGGCCTGCGGCACGGTCATATTGTTGCCGGGAAGCTGGTTCTCCGGCCCCATCAGCGCGCGCATGTTGGAATGCCGCGCCTCGGCCCAGCGCAGATAGTCGCCATGGCAGAGATCGCCGTGCCCGTCGCACAGCTCCACCCGCTCGAACCCGTAGAACGGCAGGCGCATGCGGTGCGCCGTGTCCGCCCAGCGCGACGGGATCTCCTGCTCGTAGCCGGCGGGATCGTCGTCGTCGCGCAGCGCCTCGCGCAGCCCTTCAGGCGGCGGCGCCTTGCCCTCCTTCCCCCACTCGCGCTTATAGGCGGGCGGCGGGCCGACCATGTTCTGGATATGGCTCTTGCCCACCAGCGCGGTGCGCCAGCCGGCGACGCGCATCAGCTCGACGAACGTGTTGGCGCGGAGCGACAGCGCGAGGCCGTTATGCCGCACGCCGTGCAGCGAGGGCAGCCGTCCGGTCATCAGGGTCGCGCGGTTCGGCTGGCATACCGGGCTCGCTACCGTGAAGCGGGTGAACCGGACGCCCCTCGCCGCGATGGAATCGATATTCGGCGTGCGGACGATTGGATTGCCCGCGCAGGCGATGTGATCGGCGCGCTGCTGGTCGGTGATGAACAGGAGGAAGTTCGGACGCTCGGACGTGGCCATGATGCTCCCCTTCGGTTATGGGACGATAACCGGCGGCGCGGCCGGGAACAACGGCGCCGCTGCCCTTCCACACTTCGGCCAACAATGCGATAACCGCGGCGAGGCAAGGAGGGAGGGTCGCATGCTCGAGCTCTATCACCACGGCACGTCGGTCTGCGCCGCCAAGATCCGCATCGCGCTCGCCGACAAGGCGCTCGACTGGAAGGGCCACTACATCGACATCCTGGCGGGCGACCAGCTCAAGCCCGAATATCTCAAGATCAACCCCAAGGGCGTGGTGCCCACCCTGGTGCATGACGGGCACATCGTCCGCGAGTTGACCGTGATCGGCGAATATCTGGACGACGCGTTCCCCGACAAGCCGCTCAAGCCCGCCGCCGCGCTCGACCGTGCCGCCATGCGCATGTGGACCAAGCGCCTGGATGAGGAGCTGCACCCGGCCACCGCCATCGTCACCTTCGCCGTGTCGCACCGCCACGCGGTGCTCGCCAACCCACCGGCGGTGATCGACGAGTACGTCAACAAGTTCGGGCCGGCCGAGGCGTTGCGCCGCCGTGCGCGGCTCGAGCGCGGTATCGACAGCCCGGAGGCCGCGCCGGCGATCCGCACCTACGACAAGTTCCTCGCCGACATGGAGACAAGCTTGGCCGAGCGCGGGCCGTGGCTCGCCGGCTCCACCTTCTCGCTCGCCGAGACGGGGGTGATCCCCTACGTCAACCGGCTCGACATGCTGCAGCTTTCCGGCATGTGGACCGAGAAGCGCCCGCACCTCACCGACTGGTGGGCGCGCGTCAAGACGCGTCCGTGGTTCGAGCGCGAGATGCTCAGCTACGCGCCGGCACCCCTGCGCGCCATGATGAAGGAGAAGGGCGACGAGGCCTGGCCGACGGTGAAAGCCATCCTCGCCGCGTAACCGCGTCGCCGCGTTACGGCACGACGCTCGAAACCTGGTCGGCGGCGTAGGTAAACAGCCGCGCGATCGATGTGCCCATCGCGGACGCGGCGCCGATGATGCCGACCGAAACCAGGACAGCGATCAGGGCGTACTCGATCGCCGTCGCACCCTCTTCGTCGCGCCAGAGACGCCCGATTGCCCTTGCCATGCCGGTCTCCTCAGGCTGGTCACCCGGGACGAACCGTAGCGCCGCCGGATTAACCGAACGTTCACGAGAACCGGCGGGTTCGAACGAGAACCCTGCCGAATTCGAACCTTCGGCGCGCGCCGGCGTCAGTCCTTGGCGGCGATGGCCTCGACCTCGATCTGGTACTCGGGCCGGGCGAGGCGGCTCACGAACAGCAGCGTCGAGGCCGGCACGTTGCCGCCGAACGCCTGCTTCTGGATCGACCGCCAGCTATCCATCTGAGCGGGGTCGAGGAGGAAGGTCGTCACCTTGACTACGTTCGACCAGTCCATACCGCATTCCTTCAGCACCTGGGTGATGTTTGCATAGACCTGCCGCGCCTGGGTGGCGAAGTCTGACGAGACCGTGCCGTCCATGGCGCCACCGGTCTGGCCCGCCAGGTGGAAGATGCGGGCGTTGGGGCCGATCTCGCCGACGTGCGAGAAGCGTCCCTGCGGGTCGTTGACGCCCTTGACGTTGTAGCGCTTGACCATCGTTTCCTCCTTCCGTCATTCCGCCGGGGTGGCCGCGGCGCTGCGTCGGCCCCAGGCGATCTCGTTGCCCGGCGTCGGATCGTGCGGAACCAGCGCCGCGCAGGCAAGCGAGCAGCAGGCGAAGCCGGCGCCGATCAGGAACACCGCCGACGGCGAGGTCAACCATACGAAGCCGAGCCCCGCCGGCAGTAATACCGCCGCGATGTGGTTGATGGTCGAGCTGACGCCCGCCGAGTTCGCCATGTCGGCCGGGTCGGCGATCTTCTGGTAATAGGTGCGCACCGCGATCGCCATGGCGAACAGCACGTTGTCGAGGATGTAGAGCCCGACGGCGAGCCAGGGCGTCGCCACGAACGCATAGGCGACGAACAGGCCGATCAGCGCGGCGTATTCCACCAACAGCGCGCGCCGCTCGCCCCAGCGGACGATCAGCCGCCCCACGTTCGCGCCGAGGAACACGTTGATCGCGTAGTTGGTGAGCAGCATCAGCGTCATCGTGGCGGCGTCGAACCCGAAGCGCTGCACCATCAGGAAGGGTGCGAACACGCTGATGATCTGGCGCCGGCCGCCGGAGAGGAAGATCAGCGCATAGAATAGCTTGTAGCGGCTGCGCAGGACCAGCTTGCGGCTCTGGCGCACCGCGCCCTCATAGCGCGGGTAGAGCGCCCAGGCGGCGAGCGCCACGGCGATCGCGATGGCGCCGCCTGTCAAATAGACGTACTTCATGTCGAGTTCGGCGACGCGCAGCAGAAGCCAGATCCCGCCGAAGCTCGCCAGCGAGGCGAAGGACGTGAAGCCGATGATCCGGCCCATCGTCTCGGGCGCGCGCGACTTGTCGACCCACTGGAACACCAGCGACTGGCGGATCGCCTCGAGATAGTGGAAGCCGACCGAGGCGATCAGCGCCACGGTGTAGAGCCCGGCGATCGACGGGAAGAAGCCGGTGATCGCCGTCCCGAGACCGAGGACGGCGAGCGAGAAATACGCGAGCGCCTGCTCGCGCACGACGAGAAGCACGAGCAGGACCGAGACCGCGAGCAGGCCCGGGATCTCGCGCACGGTCTGCAGGAAACCGATATCGACACCGTTGAAGCCGATTCGCTCCACCGCGAAATTGTTGATCAGCGCCTGCGACGTGGCGAGCGCGACGGCCATCGCCACCGACAGCACGTAGAGCAGGACCGACGGGCGGCGCCAGGCCGCCGCGCCGGCCCCGAGAGCTCCGGACGGCATCGGGATACTCCCGCGTTTCGATAGCAATTCGATATATCTATCGGCGACGCGCCGTCAAGCGCCGCCGTTCGCCGTTGCCACTTGCCGGCGCCGGGGGATACGATCCCGCCAATCGCCGTATAGGGAGACGAAACGTGCAGCAGGCCGCCCTCAAGTCCCGCATCTCGTGGGATTCCGACAAGTTCCGCCTGCGTCGCCTAGTCGAGCGCCTGATCGAGCTCGGCGAGGTCGAGGTCCATGACGAGCCCGTCGCGCTCTCCGAAATGAGCCCGATGATCGAGGCGACGACCAAGGCCCTGCTGTTCCGCAAGGCGGGTCCCGAGGGGCACGAGGTTGCGGCCGCCGTCTCGGCGAGCCGCACGCGCCTCGCCGCCGCGCTCGGCGTGCCCGTGGAGAAGATGCGCGACGAGTATCTCCGCCGCATGGCGAACCCGCAGAGGACGTTCGAGGTGCCGGGCGACGAGGCACCGGTGCAGGAGATCGTGCTGACCGGCGACGATATCGACCTCACCGCCCTGCCCTTCCACGTGCAGCACGAATACGACGGCGCGCCCTACATTTCGTCCGGCGTCGATTTCGTCACCGACCCGGCGACCGGCCGGTCGAACGTCGGCTGCCGCAGGCTGATGCTGCGCGGCAAGGACAGATGCGGCTTCAACCTGACCGCGCCGTCCGACCTGCGCCAGATCTATCTCGGCTGCGTCGAGCGCGGCCAGAAGATGCCGATGGCCTTCACCATCGGCCAGCATCCGATGGACACGATGGCCGCCGCCTCGCGCACCCGCGGCCAGGAGATCGAGGCGCTGGGCACCTATCGCGGCGAGCCGCTGCCGCTGGTCAAGTGCGTGACCAACGACATCTACGTGCCGGCCGACGCCGAGATCGTGCTCGAAGGCTATGCCGACGAGCGCGGCTACATCGACCACGAGGGTCCGTACGGCGAGTACATGGGCTTCTACGGCCCGATGCACGGCGACCCGGTGTTCCACGTGACCGCCATCACGCGCAGGCGCGACGTGCTCTACCAGTCGATCAAGCACGGCGTCGGCCGCCATCTGGGCGAGTGCGACGGCTCGCCGCTGGGCGGGCTCCAGGGCGAGGCGCGGGCCTGGACACTCCTGAAGCAGGCGGGGCTCGACCCGGTCGATACCTGCATCGTCGGCGCGTCCGGCGTCGGCCATCACCTGCGCGTCAGCCTTCGCAAGCACACCGACGGCGACGCGCGCGCGGCGATTGCGGTGCTTCTCGGCAACATTATGACCGCCAAGCATGTGTTCGTGACCGACGAGGACGTCGACATCCGCTCGAGCGAGCAGATGGAATGGGCCATGTCCACCCGCTTCCAGGCGGACAAGGACATCGTCGTTCTCTCGAACATGCGCGAGATGCCGATGGACCCGTCCACCGCGGTGCGCGGCGTCGGCGCCAAGGCCGGGTTCGACTGCACCTTCCCCTTCCCGCGCTCCAAGGCGGTGACCGCGCGCGTGCCCGAGGCGCCCCGGATCGGCGGGCCGGCGCGCTACCAGAACGTGCGCCAGGCGCTCGAGGAAGGCGGGCCGACGCATTTCGCCCGGCTGATGAGCGTCCTCGGCTCGCGCGACGGCCGCGAGGTCGTGCTCGAGATCGAGAAGCTGCGCGACGCCGGGCTCATCGACCGCAATTCCGACGGCGAGTATTTCATCAAGAAGGGCTAGGCTCGACCTGCCTGGCATGTTCCGCTATTCCGTTCGCCCAGGGTAGCGCCCCAAGTGCGCGCATTGAAAAGCGAACGAATACGTTGTGAGGCCCTCGGGAGCTAGCGCACGGGGACCTCGGAGGTTTCGTTGTCCGACTGGAAGCCGGTCTTCTACGTGCTCGGCTGGATGCTGATCGCGCTGGCGGTGGCGATGGCGGTGCCGACGCTCGCCGACGCGGCGGTCGACAACACGGACTGGCGCAATTTCGCTGCCTCGGGCGCGATGACGCTCGCGATCGGCGGGTTGCTGGTCACCGCCAACCGCGCGACAAACATGCGGGTGGGGGTACGCCAGGCCTTCGTGCTCACCACGCTCGCCTGGATGGCGGTGTCGGCCTTCGCCGCGCTGCCGTTCGTGTTCTCCAACATCAAGCTCGACTACGCCGACGCGTTCTTCGAAGCGATCTCCGGCCTGACCACCACCGGCTCCACCATCCTGATCGGGCTGTCGACCCAACCGCCCGGCATCCTGCTGTGGCGTTCGATCCTGCAGTGGCTGGGCGGCATCGGCATCATCGCTATGGCGGTGATCATGCTGCCGTTCCTCAATGTCGGCGGGATGCAGCTTTTCCGCATGGAATCCTCGGACCGGTCGGAGAAGATCCTGCCGCGCCCGCGCCAGATCGCCGCCTGGCTGTTCTTCGCCTACGTCGGCATATCCGTGCTGTGCGTCGGGACCTACTGGGCGCTCGGCATGACCTTCTTCGAGGCGATGTGCCACGCCATGACGACCATCTCGACCGGCGGCTATTCCACCTCCGACGCCTCGTTCGGGTACTTCCAGAACCCGCCGCTCGAATGGGCGGCGGTGGTGTTCATGCTCGCGGGCGGGCTGCCCTTCGTGCTCTATGTCGGGGCGCTTCGCGGCCGGTTCCGCGATCTCGTCACTAACGCCCAGGTGAAGGGGCTCGTCGGATTCCTGGCGGTGGTCTCGCTCGCCATCGCCTGCTGGCTCGCCATCGTGCACCATGCCCCATTCTTGGAAGCGCTGCGCCTCGCCACGTTCAACGTCGTCTCGGTGGTCACCACGACCGGCTATGCCAGCACCGATTACAATAGCTGGGGCGGCTTCCCCGTGCTGACGCTGCTGCTGCTCAGCTTCGTCGGCGGCTGCGCTGGCTCGACCGCGGGCGGCATCAAGTTCTATCGGCTGCAGGTGCTGTGGGACATGATGACGAAGCGCGTGCGCCAGCTCATTTTCAGCCATGCCGTCACCACGCCGACCTACGACGGAAGGCCGCTCTCGGTCGAGGTGCGGCTTTCCATCGGCGTGTTCTTCTTCGTCTACGTCATGACGGTGGTTATCATCGCGGTAGCGCTCGCCGCGCTCGGGCTCGACCCGATCACGGCGTTGAGCGGCGCGGCCGCCACGGTGGGCAATGTCGGCCCCGGGCTCGGGCCGATCATCGGGCCGGCCGGCACCTACGCCAGCCTGCCCGATGCCGCCAAGTGGCTGATGTCGGCCGGCATGCTGCTCGGCCGGCTCGAGATGTTCACCGTCCTGGTGCTGATGTCGCCGACGTTTTGGCGCGCCTAAGATCGCGTCTTCGCGCGCGTCTCGCGGCAGAGCTGCGCCACGGCAGCGTGCAACCGGGCAGCGATGTGCGCCTCGACGTCCGGCCCCGCCCCTGCCCTCAGCGTCGCAGCCGGGATCGGATCGCCGAACCGCACGCGCAACGGCGCCGGCCATGGGAAATGCCCGGTGCGCGGCATGGAACGGATCGAGCCCTCGATCCAGCACGGCACCACCGCCGCGCCGGTGTCGATCACGAGCCGCCCGATGCCACGCTGGAACGGCTGGATCTCGCCGTCGGGCGACCGGTAGCTCTCCGGAAACCAGACCAGGATGTGGCCGCGCCCGAGCATCTCCTTCGCCATGGCGAGGCTCGCACCCGGCGTGCGGTCGTCGACCGGGAACATGCGGACGGGCCGTGCGATCAGCCGTCCGATCGGGCGGAAGAACACCTGCACCACGTCGGCGCTCCACGCGATGTTCCGCATATGGGCGCGGGTCAGCGCCCCGCCGATGGCGAACGGATCGACGTCCGAGACATGGTTGGCGGCGATCAGCAGCGGCCCCGCCGTCGGCACCTTGTCGCGTCCGGAGACGCGCAGCCAGAAATAGAGCCGGATCAGCGGCAGGGCGATGGCGTAGAGCGTCTGTCCGATGGCGCGGACGAAGGCCGATTGCGGCGCGGCCCAGCGCGCGCGGTCGGCCATCAGCGCTTGGCGATAGGCATTCTCGGGGCTTGGCACCGTATCGGATGCGGCGCCCGCCGCCACCGCCTCGCGCAGGAGGTCGCGGACGGTGACGGCACGGGCGATGGCGTCCTCGGTCAGCCGAACGCCGAGCCGGTCTTCGATCTCGAGCCCGAGACCGATCCACGCCAGCGAGTCGATGCCGAGGTCGAGCTGCGGTGTGGTGTCGGGCGTGACGACATGGCCGGGAAAGCGCGATTTCAGCCAGTCGAGCAGCTTGGCCGCAACCGGATCGGCGAGCAGGGCGCGGTCCGCTTCCGTCAACGGCGGCGCGACCGATGGCTCGGCGCGTTGTGCGCGGGCGTAGATCGCGGGCAAGGCGAAGCGCTGCAGCTTGCCGAGCCGCGTGCGCGGCAGTCGCTCGCGGGTCAGGGCGAAGCGCGTCACCCGCTCGTGGCTCGGGAGCGTCCGCGACACCTCGCCCAAGGCGACCCGCACCATGTCCTCGATGCGCCCGCCGCCCTCTTGTCTGACGACATCGAGCTCGGGCACGACCAGGGCGGCGAGCGCGTCGCCGTCTTCGACCACGGCGATCTCCCGGATCACCGGGCGCGTCGCGTAGGCGCGCTCGACATCCTCCGGCGAAAGCTTCTTGCCGCTGGCGGTGACGATCACCTCCTTCACGCGCCCGACGATGTGGAGGAACCCGTCCCCGTCGATCCGCCCCACGTCGCCGGTGCGGAACCAGCCGTCATGGAACGCGGCGCGGTTGGCCGCCTCGTCGTCCCGGTAGCCGGCGAAGATCAGCGGCCCCGCGATCTCGATCTCGCCGGTGCCAGGCTCGTCCCAGCCCTCGGCCGGTTCGATGCGCAGCCGCGTGTGCGGGGCGGGCTCGCCGGCGGTGCCGGGCCGCGGCCGGCCCGGCCGCTCGAACGTCGCGATCGAGGCGGTCTCGACGAGCCCGTACCCGTTCAGCACCTCCCAGCCGAGCCCTTCAAGGCGGAGGGCGAGTCCGGCGTCGAGCTTCGCCCCGCCGGACGCCAGAAGCCGCAGCCGCGGCCCGAGGCGCGCGTGCAGGGCGCTGAACAGAACCTTACCGACGCGGCGCCCTGTGCGTCTTCGGATTGCGATCGAAAGCGCGAGCAGCGCGCGGAAGCCGAGCCGTGCGGCGCGCCCGCCGGTCCGCACCCGCGCCGCGATGCCGTCGTACAGGGCTGCATAGAGGCGCGGCACGCCGACCATCACGCTGACTTCGCCCTCGGTCAGGGCGCGCGCCAGCTCCGGCCCGCTGACTCCCGCGGGCAGCACGACCGGGATGCCGGCGGCGAGCGGCACCAGGAGTTCCACGATGAAGGGATAGGCGTGGTAGAGTGGCAACGGCAGGAGCGCCCGGTCGTCGGGCCGGACCAGCCCGATCTCCAGCAGCGCCTCGACGTTGCAGAGGATGTTGCGATGACTGAGCGGCACGGCCTTGGGCAGCCCCGTGGTCCCCGAGGTGAAGAACAAAGCTGCCACTTCGTCGGGCGCGGGCGTCGCGACCGCTGCCAAAGGCGCGCCGTCCAGCGCCGCGTCGCCGAGCACGAGTATCTCCGCCTCCGGCATGGCCTCGGTCACGCGCGGCGCCAGCTCCGCGTCGGCGAACACTCGCCGCGCTTGGCCGAGCGCGAGGGCGTGGGCGACCCGCTCGCCGCGCCACTCCGGATCGAGATGCACGGCGACCGCGCCCATCGTCGCCAACGCGAGCCGCGCGACGATCCAGTCGACCGAGTTGGCGCCGAACAGCCCGACCGCCTCATTCGCCGTCACGCCACGCGCCGCAAGGCCGCCGGCGAGCCGCATCGACCGTCCCGCCAGCGCCGCAAACGACACGGCCGGCATCCCATCGTGTTCGAATGCGACCAGCGCCGGCGCTTCGCCCCGCGCCACCAGCCCCGCCACCAGCCTGCTCAATGTCTCGGTCACGCCACCACCTTCCGGCGCTGTTCTACTTCAGTTGCCTTTACGCGTCATTGCACGGCGAGAAGGGCGGAATCGCCCGGATGACAACGCCCCCGAGTCCGGCTAAAGAGGCGGGATGTTTTCGCTGGAGGGAAAGCGCGCCCTGGTCACCGGGGCGAGCGGCGGGATCGGCGCCGCCATCGCCCGCGCGCTGCACGTGCAGGGCGCTGCCGTGGTACTGAGCGGGCGCAACCGCGCTGCGCTCAATTCGCTGGCGGCCGAGCTGGGCGGGCGGGCGCACGTCGCCGTCGCCGATCTGGCGACCGCCGCGGGGTGCGACACGCTCGCCGATGCCGCGCAGAGGGCCGCAGGCGGGCTCGACATCCTGGTCAACAATGCCGGGCTCACCCGCGACGGGCTCGCCATGCGCATGTCCGACGAGGACTTCGCGTCCGTGCTCGACGTGAACCTCGCCGCCGCCTTCCGTCTCGCGCGCGCCGCGATGCGCGGGATGATTCGCCAGCGCTGGGGCCGCATCGTCAACATCACATCGGTCGTCGGCCAGACCGGCAATGCCGGCCAGGCCAACTACGCCGCCTCCAAGGCCGGGCTCGTCGGCATGTCGAAGTCCCTCGCGGCCGAGCTCGCCGGGCGCAACATCACGGTGAATTGCGTCGCCCCCGGTTTCATCGAGACGGCGATGACCGCTTCGCTCGACGAGGCGCAGCGCGCCCGCCTCCTGGCGCAGATCCCCGCCGGCCGGTTCGGCGCGCCCGAGGACGTCGCCGCCTGCGTCGCGTTCCTGGCCAGCGAGGACGCCAGCTACGTGACCGGCGCCACCTTGCACGTCAATGGCGGAATGGCCATGATATGAGCGCGAATCGGGCCGATTTCCGGGGGATTTTCCGGGCGCGCCGAGTGGTGGCGACTGTTTTCGAAGTGTGCTAGGTAGGTTCGCTTTCTCGCCGCGGTTACGTGCCGAAACAAGGGCGCGAGCGGACAGAACTCGTGGGATTCAAGGGATTTAGGGCATGAGCGATACGGCTGAGCGCGTGAAGAAGATCGTCGTGGAGCACCTCGGCGTGGACGAATCGAAGGTCAGCGAGAACGCGAGCTTCATCGACGATCTGGGGGCCGACAGCCTGGATACCGTCGAGCTGGTCATGGCGTTCGAAGAGGAGTTCGGCTGCGAGATTCCGGATGACGCCGCGGAGAAGATCCTGACGGTGAAGGACGCCATCAACTTCATCGAGGCGCATGCGGCTTGAGGCCGCGCTTCGGCGCACGATCCGCCCCGGCAAGTTGAGCGAACGCCCATGAGACGTGTCGTCGTCACCGGCCTCGGAATGGTCACGCCGCTGGGGTCGGGTGTGAAGGCCACGTGGGAGCGGCTGATCGACGGCCAGTCCGGCGTGCGCGCGATCCAGTCGTTCGACGTCACCGATTTGCCGTCCAAGATCGCCGGCCAGGTGCCCAAGGGCGACCAGTCGGCCGGGCTGTTCAACTCCGACGACTGGGTGCCGCCGGCCGAGCGGCGCAAGATGGGCGAGTTCGTGCTCTACGCCGTCGCCGCCGCGACCGAGGCGCTCGCCGATTCGGGCTGGACGCCGGCGAGCGAGGAGGACCGCGAACGGACCGGCGTGATGATCGGCTCGGGCATCGGCGGGCTCCCCGAAATCTATGACGGCTCGATCATCCTGCACGAGCGCGGACCGCGCCGCATCACACCCTTCTTCATCCCGGCGAGCCTGATCAATCTCGCCTCGGGCCATGTCTCGATCAAGTTCGGCCTCAAGGGGCCGAACCATTCGGTGGTCACCGCCTGCTCGACCGGCGCGCACGCGATCGGCGACGCGACGCGGCTGATCCAGCTCGACGATGCCGATGTGATGGTCGCGGGCGGCACCGAGGCCGCGATCTGCCGGCTGGGCGTCGCGGGCTTCGCCGCCGCCCGGGCGCTCTCGACCGGCTTCAATGACGAGCCGGAGCGCGCCTCGCGCCCGTGGGACAAGGACCGCGACGGGTTCGTCATGGGCGAGGGCTCGGGCATCGTGGTGCTCGAGGAGTTGGAGCACGCGAAGAAGCGCGGCGCCAAGATCTATGCCGAGGTGATCGGCTACGGGCTCTCGGGCGACGCGTTCCACATCACCGCCCCCGCGCCCGACGGCAATGGCGGGTTCCGCTCGATGAAGGCCGCGCTCAAGCGCGCCGGGCTCAACCCCGACGACATCGACTACATCAACGCGCACGGCACCTCGACGCCCAAGGGCGACGAGATCGAGCTGGGCGCGGTGAAGCGGCTGTTCGGCGACGCGGCGCACAAGCTCTCGATGTCGTCGACCAAGTCGGCCATCGGCCATCTCCTGGGCGCGGCGGGCAGCGTGGAGGCGATCTTCTCGATCAAGGCGATCGAGAACGGCGTCGTGCCGCCGACGCTCAACCTCGAGAACCCGTCCGAGGGATGTCAGGACGTGGACCTCGTGCCGCTCGCCGCCAAGGAGCGCAAGGTGCGGAACGCGCTCTCCAACTCGTTCGGGTTCGGCGGCACCAACGCCACGCTGATCTTCACCGCGGCACCGTAGCCGCCGCGCCGCCGTGCGCGCCTCCCGCCTCGCCGCCTGGACCGTTGCCCTGGTCCTGCTCGCCGCGCTCGGCGCAGGCGCGTGGGGCTGGTACGACTACACGCGCCCGGGCCCGCTCGCCCAAAGCCGCACCGTCATCGTGCCCAAGGGCGTGGGGCTCGACACGATCTCGCGCCTCCTCGCCGAGAAGGGGATCGTCCGCCACGCGACGGTGTTCGTTCTCGGCGCGCGCGCGACCGGCACCGCCCGCAAGCTGCGCGCCGGCGAGTTCGCCTTCGCGCCGCACGCCAGCATGGATGCGGCAGCGCGCCACCTCGCCTTCGGCCAGCCGGTCATGCGCAAGTTCACCATCCCCGAGGGCGAGACCACGCCCGAGGCGCTCGCCCGGCTCGCCGCCGCCGCCGGGCTCGAGGGCACGGCGCCCCAGGATGTGGCCGAAGGCGCGCTGATGCCCGAGACCTACCTCTACACCTGGGGCGACGAGCGCCCGGCGCTGGTCGCGCGCATGCGCCGCGCCATGCGCCGGACGCTCGACAAGCTGTGGTCCGACCGCGCCTCCAGCCTTGCCATCGCGTCCGAGCATGACGCGCTGGTGCTCGCCTCGATCATCGAGAAGGAGACGGCGGTCCCGGCGGAGAGACCGATGATCTCCGCCGTGTTCCAGAACCGGCTGCGCAAGGGGATGAAGCTGCAATCCGACCCGACGGTGATGTTCGCTCTCACCCACGGTGCGGGGCGGCTCGACCGGAAGCTGAGCCACGCCGACCTCGAAACCAATTCGCCCTACAACACCTATCGCGTGACGGGCCTGCCGCCCGGACCGATCGGCAATCCCGGCCGCGCCTCGATCGAGGCGGCGCTGCATCCGGCGGAAAGCGACGCGCTCTACTTCGTCGCCGACGGCACGGGCGGGCACGTCTTCGCCAAGACCCTCGCCGAGCACAACCGCAACGTCGCCCGCTGGCGCAAGATCGAGGAGCAGAAGAAGCCGTAACCGCTATTCCCGTCGCGCCATCCGGCGGAGGGCCGGGTCGGTCATGCGCTCGGGCAGCGTTGCGCCAAGCCAAGCGAGAAAATAGGTCGGGAACGGGAAGGCGATGCGGCCGCGGTCACGCGCGAGGCCGCTTCGGACGATCCGCACGGCGCGCTCGGCCGAAATCTTGAACGGCTGCGGGAAATGGCCGCCCTCGGTCATCGGCGTTGCGACGAACCCGGGACAGATCACCGACACCAGGATGCCCTCGGCATGGTGGCGGGCGCGGAGCGATTCGCCCCACACGCGTATCGCCGCCTTCGAGGCGGCATAGGCGGGCGCCCCGGGATAGCCGCGGAAGCCCGCGAGCGAGCTCATGATCGCGATCTGGCCGCGCACGCCGTCTTGCGCCGGGCGCGCCTGCATGAGCTCGATCGCCGGCAGCACGGTGTTCACCACCCCGTCGATGTTGACGGCCAAGATATGCCCGGTCTCGTCCTCCGATTCGCCGCCGTCGGGCGGCCCGTCCGAGATGCCCGCATTGGCGACCACCAGGTCGAGCGGCGCGGTCCGGTCGGCCTCGGCGATCCAGGCCCGCATGTCGCCGCGGTCGGTGACGTCGCAGATACGCCCGGTCGCCGCCGCGCCCTTCGCCCGGCACAACTCGGCCACCGCCTCGGTCCGCGCCGGGTCGCGGCCCGAGAGCGCCAGCGCGACGCCGGGCGCGGCGTAGGCCAGCGCCAGCGCCGCGCCGAGGCCCGACGAGCCGCCCGTGATCAGGATCGAGCGCGGCGCACGCATGGTCTCTCCTGCAATTCTCCGCCCCGTGTTGGCGCTTGGGGCAGGCGCGGCTATAGTCGCGCCACCCCGCGCCAAGCTATGAGGTTTCGTTGACCGTCGCCAGCATGACCGGATTCGCCCGCGCCGAGGGATTCCAGGACGGCTATGCCTGGTCGTGGGAGATCCGCAGCGTCAACGGCCGCAACCTCGACGTCCGCGCCAAGCTTCCGCCCGGCAACGAGGCGCTGGAGATGAAGGCGCGCACGCTCTGCGCCGAGCGCTTCCGCCGCGGCTCGATCTCGCTCACCTTGAACCTCACGCTGCACCGAACGGGCCGCTTCCGTACGGGTCAACCGCGATGCGCTCGACCGCATGGTGGCGCTGGCCCGCGAGGTCGGCGCCGGGATCGGCGCGCCGCCGCCCCGCATCGAAGGCCTCCTGGGGCTTTACGGCGTGGTCGAGCGCATCGAGGAGGAGGAGACCGAGGACGTCCGCGCGGCGCGCGAGGCGGCCATGGAACGGACGCTCGCCGACGCGCTCGATGCGCTCGCCCGCATGCGCGCGGACGAGGGCGCGCGGCTCCACGACACGGTGGCGGGCCACCTCGCCCGTATCGCCGCCCTGGCCCAGGACGCCGCCAAATCCGCCGCCGCCCAGCCCGAGGCGCTGAAGCGCCGGCTTGCCGAGCAGGTCGCGGCGCTCCTGGACGCGCGCGTCGGCGTTTCGGAGGAGCGCCTGGCGCAGGAGGCGGCGCTCCTCGCCACCAAGGCCGACGTACGCGAGGAAATCGACCGGCTCAACGCGCACGTCACCGCGGCGCGCGAGCTGCTCGCCGCCGGCGAGGCGGTCGGGCGGCGGCTCGACTTCCTGTGCCAGGAGTTCAACCGCGAAGCCAACACGCTGTGCTCGAAAGCGACCGATATTGACCTCACCCGCATCGGGCTCGACCTCAAGGCGTCGATCGAGCAGCTCCGCGAGCAGGTCCAGAACATCGAGTAGCGCCATGCCGTCCGACCCCATCGCCCGCCGCGGGCTCATGCTGGTGCTGTCCTCACCCTCGGGCGCAGGCAAGACCACCATCTCGCGCGCACTGCTCGAACGCGACCCGACGCTGGAGATGTCGGTCTCGGTGACCACGCGCCCGCGCCGCCCCGGCGAGAAGGAGGGGCGCGACTACTACTTCATCGATCCGACCGAGTTCGCCCTGATGCGCAACCGTCAGGAGCTGCTCGAGCACGCCAAGGTGTTCGACCACTATTACGGCACGCCACGCGCGCCGGTGGAGGACGCCATCGCACGCGGGCGCGACATCGTGTTCGACATCGACTGGCAGGGCACCCAGCAGCTCAAGCAGACCGCGCGCGACGACCTCGTCAGCGTATTCATCCTGCCGCCCTCGACCGCCGAGCTGGAGCGGCGGCTGCAGACCCGCGCGCGGGACCCCAAGGACGTGGTGGCGCGCCGCATGGCCAAGGTGGTGGACGAAATCAGCCACTGGGCCGAGTACGACTACATCATCGTCAATCGCGACGTGGAGGAAAGCGTGCGCCACGTCGAGGCCATCGTCACGGCCGAGCGCCTGCGCCGCGAGCGCCAGACCGGCATCACCGATTTTGTCGCACGGCTGCGCGAGGGACAGTAGGTTTAGTCGTCATTGCGACGCGCGCAGCGCCGAAGCAATCCAGTGGCCGCAGACGTTGCCTAGGATTGCTTTGCTTCGCCCGCAATGACGGAAACCTATGCGCCTTCCCGCTCTACGACCGCCCTGGCCAGGGCACAGAACTGTTCGACAGCGAGCTCCTCGGCGCGGGCGGTGGGGGGCACGTCAGCGGCAGCGAGGAGCGCCAGCGGGTCGCCGCCCAGAGACGCGAGGGACGAGCGCAGCATCTTGCGGCGCTGGCCGAAGGCGGCGGCGGTGACGCGCTCGAAGGCGGAGAACTCGGCCGCGGCAAGCGGCGCGGGGCGTGGCACGATCCGAACGACCGAGGAGACGACGCGCGGCGGCGGGGTGAAGGCCCGCGGATCGACGTCGAACAGCCGCTTCGCCGCGGCGCGCCAGCCGACCAGCGCGCCGAGCCGGCCGTAGGCCGCCGTGCGCGGTGCGGCGCAGAGCCGCTCGGCCACCTCCTTCTGCACCATGACGGTAAGGCTCTCGTAGGCCGCGATGTCGCGCAGCCAGCGGACGATCAGCGGCGTCGCCACGTTGTAGGGCAGGTTGGCGACGACGCGCCGCGGCACCGTCGCGAGCACCACCATGTCGATCTCGCGCGCGTCCCCCTCGATCACCGTGAGGTGGCCAGGATAGGCTGCGGCCAGCTCCCCGAGCGCGGCGATGCACCGCCGGTCGAGCTCGATGGCGAGCACGCTCGCCCCCTCCGCCAGCAGCGCGCGGGTAAGGCCGCCAGGGCCGGGCCCGATCTCGATTGTCGTGCCTGCGCCCAATGGGCCGGCGGCGCGGGCGATCCGGCGCGTCAGGTTCAAATCGTTGAGGAAGTGCTGGCCGAGCGATTTGCGCGCGGCGAGCCCATACCGGGCGATGATTTCGCGGAGCGGCGGCAGCGTCGCCGCCTCGGCCGGCCGGTCAGGCAACGGGCGCGGCGGCGGCCGCCCGGTTCCGCGCCATCTCGGCCGCCATGCGGAGCGCCGCGATCAGGCTTTCCGGGCTCGCGCGGAACGTGCCGGCGATGTCGAATGCGGTCCCGTGGTCGGGCGAGGTGCGCACGAAGGGCAGGCCCAGCGTCGCGTTGACGCCGCGGTCGAAGTCGAGCGTCTTGAGCGGGATCAGCGCCTGGTCGTGGTACATGCAGATCGCCGCGTCGTAGCCCCCACGCGCCGCGGCCGAGAACATCGTGTCGGGCGGGAGCGGCCCGAACGCCTCGATTCCCTCTCCCTTCAGCGCCGCGACCGCGGGCGCGACGATGTCGATGTCCTCGCGCCCGAGATGGCCGTCCTCGCCGGCATGCGGGTTGAGCCCGGCGACGGCGAGGCGCGGCCGGGCGATGCCGAAATCGGTCCGGAGCGCTGCCGCCGTCACCCGCGCCGCGTGCAGGATCAGCGGCGTCGAGAGACGGCGGATCGCTTCCGTGAGCGCGACATGGATGGTGACCGGCACGACGCGCAGGCCGGGAATCGCCAGCAACATGATCGGCGCCGTCGCGATCCCGGCAAGGCGCGCGAGATATTCCGTGTGGCCCGGATCGGGGAAGCCTGCCCGGTAGAGCGCCGCCTTGTGGATCGGGTTGGTCACCACCGCCGCCGCGTGTCCCGCCTGGACGAGCGCGACCGCGCGGTCGATGGCGGCGACGACCGCGGGCCCATGCGCCGGATCGGGCTTGCCCGCCGTGGCCTGAACGTCGTGGCCGAGCGGCAACACCGGCAGGGCCGTCGCGAACACGCCGGCGGCGTCCTCTGGCGCTGCGATCTCCGCGACCGGCACGTCGGGCGCGCCCGCGGCGGCAAGCCGGCGGAGCCTCGCCGGGTCGTCGATCGCGAAGAAGACCGGCAGGTCGGCGCGGCGCCGCCAGGCCAACAGCGCGATCTCGCCGCCGATCCCGGCGGGATCGCCCATGGTGAGGGCAAGCGGCAGGGGCGCCCGGCCGGTCATACCCGCACGTCGATCACGGCGGCGAGGTGCAGGTCGCGCAGGTGGCGCCGCGCCAGCATGTTGAGCCGCTGCAGCATCAGGTTGTTCTCGATCTGCTCGCGCGTCGGGATAGGCACCTTGGGCTCGTCGCGCTTGCACACCATCACCATCAGGAGCCCACCGTCGGTGGAGATGGGCTTCGACAGGACGCCGACCTTGAGGGGCCGGACGACATTGCGCATCTCGGCGGAGAGCTCGGCCAGCGTGAACTGGCCGAGATGCGGCGGGCGCGCCGAGCGCGCCTCCTTCGCCATGCGCTCGATGTCGCCGCAGCCCTCCACGTTCTGGGCGAGCGCGTGCGCCAGATCCTCGCTGGCCTTGCCGTCATTCGCCAGGAACAGCTGGTCGAGCGTGACCTTGACCTGGCTCGGGTCCGGCGCCATCGCGCGGCGGCGGTCCATCAGCTTCAAAATGTGATAGCCGGCGATGGTGCGCACCGGGTCGGACACCGCGCCCGGCTGGAGCTTGGCGATGGCGGCGGCGAGGGGCGGATCGAGCTCGGGCGGGCGCACCCAGCCGAGGTCGCCGCCGACCGCGGCGGTCGCGCCGCGCGAGAACTGGCGCGCCAGCGCGTCGAACCGCGCGCCCTTGCGGATCTGTTCGGCGAGGCGGCGTGCGTTCTCGAGGACCGCGTGGTCCTCATTCGGCGAGTTGACGTTGAGCAGGATCTCGGAGACGCGGTCCTCCTCCTCGCCCTGCGCCGCCTTGATCTTCGCCAGTTCCTCGTCGACCTCCTCGTTCGTCACCGTCACCGTATCGCGGTACTGCCGCGTGATGAGCTTCTGCCAGGCGACGTTGGCGCGGATCTGGTCCATCAAGGTCGCCGGCCGAAGCCCCGCGTTCTCGAGATACTTCACCAGCCCACCCTTAGGCAGGTGGTTCTCCTCTTCGATAACGCCGACCGCGCGGTCCATATCGGCCTTTGTGACCGATACGTTGCGCTTCTTCGCCTCCTGGAGCTGCAGCCGCTCGTCGATCAGCGAGCGCAGCACCTGGGGCCTGAGGCGCGCGCGCGTCTCCGGCGTATCGGGGAGCTGCGATGTCGCAATCACCAGGTCGACCCGCGAGGTGAGGTCGAACATCGAGATGATGTCGTCGTTGACGATGGCGGCGATGCGCTGCAGGTCCTGCGCGCGCGCCGTGCCCTGCGCGGCCAGGAGGGCGAAGGCGAGCAAGACGATCCGGACAAACATCATGGACTTCAAGGACTTCCGGCCACCCCGGCGCGCCCGCCAAGCGCGCGCGCCGCACGTCTGAGAGCCGCCCCTATATAGGCCCGGCTCCGGTCCGACGCAAACCCCGCGGGCTTGTCCGGCCGCGCTCAGAACTGCACCTGGCCGAGATTCTTGAATGCCACCTGGAAAAAAATCGTGGTGCTCGGCACCAGATCCCGGTCGAAGCCGAAGTTGCGGACATAGTTCCCGGTGACCACGAAGCACTCGTCTTCGTAGGTCAGCCCGAACCCATGCGACAGTTCGCCGCCAGGGTTCGCCAGGTTGCGCACCATGTGGGCGTTGAACCGCCAGTGCGGCGTGAGTTGCGCCGTGATGCCGGCCTGCACCTCCTCGCGCGCGTCGAACTCGGGCTGATCGATCCGCTTATCGATCGAGAGGTAGTTCACCGACAGCTTGACCGCCTGGGGCCCGACGGTCGCCCCCACCTCCTGGCGCCGGACGGCCAGGGTCTTGTGATCGAGACGGAAACGGTAGAGGAAATTCAGAAGCTCGGAGGGCGACGCCTGGACCCGGCCGACGATGTCGGACAAATTGTTGTCGAGGCCCGTCCCCGCGGCGAATGCCGCGTTGCGTTCGCGGCTGTAGCTCTGCCCGACAAGGATCGAGCCGGATGCGTTATCAGGCGCCAGCACCGTTCCGCGCACGCCATAATAGACCCGCTGGCCGCCATCGACCCGGTCGAGCCCGCCGAAGCGGTTGGCGGCGAAGATGTTGGTATCCTGCAGCTCGAAATCCTGGCTGTCCTCGTTCGGGATGTCGGACGGGTTGCCCCCGGTCGGCGCCACGACGACGCCGACGATCGGCTCCACTACCTCGCTCGTCTTGCCGTCGTGGCGGACCAGGGGATAGCGCCAGTCGACGCCGGCCTGCGGGAAGACGCGGCCTGAGGTGCCGCTCTTCGTCGGCCCGGCCGCGCTGAACGGGTCGGCCAGATCGTCGAACTGGTAGAGGTCGGTCTGCAGCGTGGCGAAAATCGTATAGACCTCACCGTCGTCGGCGACCACGGGCAGGCGCCAGCCCGGTGTCAGCGAGACATGGCGGCTGTCGGTGCCCTGGCTGCGGGTGACCTGCAACGCCTCGGCGTTCAGCTCCCAGCGCCCGCCGAAGCGCCCCGGATCCCCGACGAAGTTATAGTGGGCGAGCGGCAGAACCAGCGGCGTCTGCCCGCCGATGTCGTTGGACCGGAGCCCCTGGAACGAGTAGCCCTCGATCACCGAGTAATCGCGTCCGTGGAAGCCTTCGAGATAGGCCCGCGAAGTCAGGAGGGAGTCCGAACCGAACCCGTAGCTCGGAAGATATGTGTCGTCGGAGGTCCGGTAAATGTTGGCGCCGGTGCGCCAGTGCGGACCGAGGTCGAAGTGCGCGAAGCCCTTGATATGGCCGCGGATCGCGTCGTGGCCGTTGGGCGAGGTGCCGTCCGTCGCGCTGCCGTCCAGGCGGAGCTCGCCGTGGGCGTAGCGCTCGCGGTACTCGCCTGCCAGCACCGGCCCCTCGCTTGTGGTGATGATCGGTTCGATGGTCGCGTCGCGGTTCGGCGCGAGATTGAGGAAGTAGGGTATGCGGAATATCTTGCCGAGGATGCTGTCGCTGCCGAACGACGGCGTGAGAAAGCCGGTCTTGCGCTCGACCGTCGGGTCCGGGTGCTGGAAGTAGGGCAGATACATCACCGGGACGCCGAACATCTCCATCGTCGCGTCGTAGTATTTGATCTCGTGCGCGACCTCGTCATGGACCACCCGGTCGGCGCGCAGCTGCCAGAGCGGCGGGCGGTCCGGGTGCGCGGCGCAGGCGGCGCAGGGCGTGTAGACCCCCTTGGCCATCTCGTTGCGCACACCGGCCACGCGCTTGGCGCCGTTGGCGGCGAGGCGTGAATTGTCGGTGAGCCGCGCCCTGAGGTTGCGGATCAGCGCGTCCTTAAGATCGCCCGAGAGCGCCATGTAATCGGCGAAGAACACCTCGCCCGAGGCGGCCAGCAGCGTAACGTTGCCCGAGGCGGTAGCGGTGTCCTCGCGCTGGTTGTAGGTCACCGTGTCGGCCATCAGGACGTTGTCGTCGCGCGAGAACTCGACGTGGCCGGTGGCCACCACCACACCCAGCTCGCGGTCGTAGCGCAGCAAGTCGGCCTTGAACAGCACCGGCCCGTTCCCCTTGAGGGACTTGCCGATGTCCTGCGCGCCCGCAACCCCTGCAACGAGAGCCGCGCAGATCGCCAGCACCGCGATGGCGAGCCCCCCCCGCACCCCGTCAGCCGTCTTCGAGGTGGAACAGCATCGAGAGCCCAAGAAGCGAGGCCACCCCGGCCGGCGTCCAGGCGGCCAGCACCACCGGGATGCGCGCCGAAAGCCCGAGGGCGAACACCACGTCGGTGAGGAAGTAGAGCACCAGCCCGGCCGCCACGCCGGCCGCGAATACGATCCCGGTGCCGCGCCGCCGCCCGTGGCGCAGCGAGAAAGTGGCAGCGATCAGGATCATTGCGCACAGCAGAAGCGGGTCGGAGAGAAGCGAGTTCCAGTAGAGCCTGTGGCGCAGCCCGGAGAAGCCCGCCTGCTCGAGTTGCTGGATGAAGGCCGGCAGCGCCCAGAACGACATGGTCCCGGGCTCGGCGAAGCCGTCATAGATCGTGTTGGGCGTGATGTCGGTCTTGAGGCGATACTCTGCCTCGGTGTGCGGCACACCATCGCGCGTGGTGATGCGCGCGTCTTGCAGGATCCATTGGCCGTTGCCCAGCCGGGCGTGCGGCGCATCGATCCGCTCCTCAAAATGGTCGACGCCGCGGAATAGGAAGATGGTGATGTCGGTGAAGCTCATGTCGCGCGGCGAGACACGCACGGCGTGCACGATCGACTGGCCCTGGTCCGTCCCCTGGCGCAGCCACAGCCCGGTCGAAGAGACCGACATCAGGCTCTGGCGGCCCTCGATGTAGCGCGCCTCCATCTGGTCGTAGCGCAGAAGAAGGACAGAGGCGAGCGGGTTCACCACCATCACGCGGAACGCGCCGATCGCGACAGCCATCACCAGCGCCGGCAGCAGGAACTGCCACGCCGACACGCCGGCCGCACGCGCCACCACGAACTCGTGGCTGCGATTGAGTCGCCAGAACGCCATCAGCGCGCCGAACAGGACGGCGAACGGCACCACCCTCTGCGCGGTGTCCGAGAGCTTGAGGAGCGCCATCTCGAGCGCGATGCCGAACCCCGCATCGGCGTGGCCGGCGACGCGGCGCACGAGCTCGATCACGTCGAGCATGAATACGATGCTGACCAGCATGAGGAACACGATGGCGAACCAGATCAGAAACTGGCGGCCGAGATAGAGCGACAGGATTGCCGAGACCCGCACGTCGTGCCTCAGCCGGCCGACAACGCGGCCGGCGCCGCCTCGGCGCCGCGCCGACGCCGCTTGCCGGTGACGGCAAGGGCGAGCGCGCATATGACGATCGGCACGATCGGGTCGGCATAGAGCAGCGGCCATATCGCGAGCATCTTCTCGCCGACGCTCTTGATCACCAGCGCGCCGCCCTCGGTCACCGCCACCGCCGCGATGGCGATGGCGATGCGCCGCCCCTGGCCGCGCCGGTCGAACTCGCCGGTCAGGAGGCAGGCGAGCGCCACCAGCGCCGCCGCCAGCGACAGAAGCGGCCCGGCAAGACGCGAATGCCCCTCCATGTGGAGCTTGGCATAGGTCCAGTCCTGGCCGGGCCCGCCGCGCGGCACGAACAATTCGTCAAGATAGCGCTCGCGCGGCTCGCGCCAGCGGGTCTGCGGCGCCGAATTGGCGGCACCGACATCGAACACGTAGCGGTCGAAATAGAGGATCGACGTGCGGCCGGTCCGCGCGTCGACCTCCTGACGATTGCCCTTGATCATGAGGACGCGCGGCCCGTCGCTGCCTTGCACCAGTGCGCCGCGCTCCGCCATCATCGTTTCGTGCTGGCGCGGATTGCGCTCGTCCTGCACGATGACGCCCAGAAGCTCGCCGTCCGGCGCGCGGTCGCGCACATATACGGTGACGTTCTTCATCAGCGTGGTGAACACGCCTTCCTGCAGCAGCACGCTGTTGTACGTGTCGCGAATCGCGAACTGGGTATCCTTGAACTGGCGATAGGACGCGGGAAGGAGCCATAGCGACAACACATAGCCAAGCGCGGTGCAGCCGAGCGCCAGCACGATAGCCGGAGTCGCGAGGCGGCGCTGGCTGAGACCGGTGGCGCGCATCGCCACAAGTTCGGAATCGGCGGTCAGCCGGTTGTAGGTGAACACCACCCCGATGAACAGCGCGATGGGGAGGATGATGCTGATCAGCGACGGTAGCATGAGCGCCGTGAAATAGACGAACAGCGGCACCGAGAGGCCGCGATTGACGATCAGCTCGACGAAGCGCAGCGACTGCATCAGCCACACCACGCAGGTGAGGCTCGCGAGCACGAGCAGTGTGATCCAGAAGAGCTGGCGGAAGACGTAGCGGTTCAATCGCGACATGACGCTGCCGGTGCCCTGTTCGCCCTGTCCCCCGCACGGGCGCGCCGCCCGCGCGTGGCCCGACCCGGGCTTGATATTGCGCGCGGCGAGCCCGCGCAAGGACTAGATTGTGGCCCGGGCTCCAGCCCCCCGACCGCGCGCGGTGCGAGGCGCTTCTCGGCGCGTGATCCGATTCCGTCACTTTCCGGCCCCATCGCCGCCGTTCGGCGCTAAAGTGCCCGCGCCGATGGACCCCCGATGGTGAAATCATGAAGATCAGCTTCGCCCAGCCCGCTTTGCCCCGCTCCGGCGCCGTGGTCGCCTTCGTCCTCGATGGCGGTACGCTCTCGGCGACCGCCCAGCAGATCGACAAGGCGACCGGCGGGGCGCTCGCTCGGGCGATCAAGGCGGGGCGGTTCCGCGGCCGCGCGGCGCAGGCGCTGCACATCCCCGCGCCCGACGGCATTGGCGCGGCCCGCGTGCTGCTGCTCGGTGTCGGAAAGCCCGACTCGCTCGACGCGCTGGCGGCCGAATCGCTCGGCGGCAAGGTTGTGCAGGAGCTGGGCGGCTCGGGGCTCTCCGCGGCGCACGTCGCCGCCGACCCGATCAAGGACTCCAAGCTCGCCGCCGCCGAATTCGCCGCCCACCTCGCCTACGGCGCAGAGCTCGGCAGCTACCGGTTCGACAAGTACCGTACCAAGGAGAAGCCGGAGGACAAGCCGAGCCTCAACGCCATCGTGGTGGCGACGCGCGACCCGGCGGCGGCGCGGCGCGCCCATGCACCCCTCGCCAGGATCGCCGAGGGTGTGTTCTTCACCCGCGACCTGGTCTCCGAGCCGGCGAACGTCCTCTACCCCGCCACCCTCGCCGCCCGCGCGCGCGAACTCGCCAGGCTCGGCGTCAAGGTCGAGGTGCTCGACAAGCGCCGCATGACCGAGCTCGGCATGGGTGCGCTGCTCGGCGTAGCGCAGGGCAGCGTGCACGACCCGCGCCTCGTCGTCCTACGCTGGAACGGCGCGCCGCGCGCGGCCGACAAGCGCCCGATCGCCTTCGTCGGCAAGGGGGTGACGTTCGATTCGGGCGGCATCTCCATCAAGCCCGCCGGCGGCATGGAAGACATGAAGTGGGACATGGGCGGCGCCGGCGTCGTGATCGGGCTGATGCGGGCCCTCGCCGGCCGCAAGGCCCAGGTCAATGCCGTCGGCATCGCCGGCTGCGTCGAGAACATGCCGGGCGGCAATGCCCAGCGCCCGGGCGACGTCGTAAAGACCATGTCGGGCCAGACGGTCGAGGTGATCAACACCGACGCCGAGGGACGGCTCGTGCTCGGCGACGCCATGTGGTACTGCCAGCAGCGCTTCAAGCCGCGGGCGATGATCGACCTCGCGACGCTCACCGGCGCCATCATCGTCTCGCTCGGCCACGAGATGGCCGGCCTGTTCGCCAACGACGAGGCGCTGGCCGACCGGCTGATCGCCGCCGGCAAGGCGGTGGGCGAGCCGGTCTGGCGCATGCCGCTCGGCGAGGGCTACGACAAGATGATTTCGTCCGACATCGCCGACTTCAAGAATATCGGCGGCCGGCCGGCGGGCTCGATCACCGCGGCGCAGTTCCTCAAGCGCTTCATCCAGGACGGTGTCGCCTGGGCGCATCTCGACATCGCCGGCGTCACCTGGTCGTCGAAAGCGAAGCCCACCGTGCCCAAGGGCGGCACCGCGTTCGGCGTGCGCCTCTTGGACCGGCTGGTCGCCGAGCACTACGAGGGAAGCTGACGGAACGCATGACCGACATCGGCTTCTACCACTTGACGCGCACGCCGCTCGAACGGGCGCTCCCCAAGCTCCTCGAGAAGGCGCTCGGCCAGGGGCTGCGCGCGGTGGTGATCGCCGGGTCGGAGGAGCGGGTGGCGGCGCTCGACACCGCGCTATGGACCTACGAACAGCTCGCCTTCCTGCCGCACGGCACCGCGAAGGACGGCGACGCGGAGGCGCAGCCGGTCTTCCTCACCACCGAGGACGAGAACCCGAACGGCGCGAAGCTGCTGGTCCTCACCGACGGCGTCGCGAGCGCGCGGATCGAGGGGTTCGAGCGCTGCATCGACATGTTCGACGGCGCCGACCCCGACGCGGTCGCCAGGGCACGCGAGCGCTGGCGCGCCCTCAAGGCCGCCGGCCACAGCCTCGCCTATTGGCAACAGACCGACCGCGGCGGCTGGGAAAAGAAGGAGGGGTAGAGTCCGCCTCAGCGGGTTGCCGGCCCGGCGCGATGCGGCTATAAGGCCGCGCCGGCGCGGCCCGGCCCCCATTCCCACGGAGTTTCGCACGCATGGCCATCGAACGGACCTTTTCGATCATCAAGCCGGACGCGACGCGCCGCAACGTGACCGGCCAGATCAACGCCCGGCTCGAGGCGGCGGGGCTGCGCATCATTGCCCAAAAGCGGCTGCAGCTCACCCGCGCTCAGGCGGAACAGTTCTATGCCGTGCACAGAGCGCGGCCGTTCTTCGGCGACTTGTGCGCGTTCATGGTCTCCGGCCCGGTGGTGGTGCAGGTACTGGAAGGCAAGGACGCCATCGCCAAGAACCGCGAGGTGATGGGGGCGACCGACCCGGCCAAGGCAGCGGCCGGCACCATCCGCAAGGAGTTCGGCGAGTCGATCGAGGCGAATTCGGTGCACGGCTCGGACTCGGCCGAGACGGCGGCGAACGAAATCGCGTTCTTTTTCAGTGGCCTGGAACTCGTCGGCTAAGACATCGGTTGAACTAAAGCGTGAACAAGGCGAGCCCGCCCAAGATGATCACCAGCCCGACGATCGAGTACCCGAGCAACCGGGCGAAGCTCTTCCAGCCCTGCATGTGAACCTGGGTCTGCGGGTCCAGCTCGGTCGTCGCCATCTCGTCCTCCCCTGAAACCCCGCCGCAACGCGGGCGCGACAAAAAGGGAACCACAAGATCGCCCGCCCGGCAAGCGGCGGCGCCCGGCCCGCCGGCGGGGCGCTGGCGCGGTAAGACTTCGTTCATCCCGGCGGGGCGATCATTTGTCTCTTCACACCGGTGAGCGGTCATGAAGAGATACCTTGCCGAGGCGCCCGAGCGGAGGCATCACGGCCTCTGGGGGCGTGACATGAACCCCAGGGCCCTCGCCGCGCATCACAAGTTTGTCGAGGAGTTGGACCTTTCGGTCGCCGTCGCGAACCGCGAGGTGATCCAGAGGCACATCCCGAACCTGACCCGCGAGACGTTCCAGCAAATCGCCGTCATGGTGGCCCGCTTCCGCGCGGAGTATCTCGAGGCGGCCATCCGCCTTGCCAACTCGGACGGCTGCCGCGACGGGGCCTGCCTCGTCGAGCTAAAGCACAAACGCGAGCTCTACGATCAGGGCTGCGCTGCGTTCGAGGCGCTGGAACGCGCCATCGAGCGCGGCTACGTCGACCTCGACCCGCCGGTCTGAGGCTTCCCTCGCGCCGTCCCGGCGGTGCCTGGCCGCCCCGCACCTCGCCTTGCGCCCCCTTCGAATCCGTGTATATTCCGCCCCTTCGCAACTCCTTGCTCCCGCTTGGCCGGGGGCTGGGCTCGGGCGGCCGATGATGCGGTCCAGAGGGGCCGCGCCGGCGCCGGGCCATGCAAGCCGAAAGGAGACACATGCCGTTCTACGAGAGCGTGTTCATCGCGCGCCAGGACATCTCCGCCGCCCAGGTGGAGGCGCTGTCCCAGCGGGTCACCGAAATCATCGCCGGTCAGGGCGGGCAGGTCACCAAGAACGAATATTGGGGCCTGAAGAACCTTTCCTACCGCATCAAGAAGAACCGCAAGGGCCACTACACCTTGCTGAACATCGACGCGCCTGCTCCCGCCATTGCCGAGATGGAGCGCAATTTGCGCCTCGACGAGGATGTGCTGCGCTTCATGACGGTGCGCGTCGAAGAGCTGGAGGAAGGCCCGTCGGCGATGATGCGGAGCCGCGAAGACCGCGGGCGCCGATTCGGCGACCGGGACCGCGGCGATCGGGATCGCGGCGACCGGGATCGCGGCGACCGTGGCGGGCGCGAGCGCGACCGCGACCGGGGCGACCGGCCTTATCGCGACCGCCCGCCGCGCGAACGCGCCGAGGCCAGCGCCGACGAGGGAGAGTCCGAATGAGCGCCGCGCCTGCCCGCCGGCCCTTCTTCCGCCGGCAGAAATCCTGCCCGTTCTCCGGCCCGAACGCACCGAAGATCGACTACAAGGACGTGAAGCTCCTGCAGCGCTTCGTCTCCGAGCGCGGCAAGATCGTGCCGTCGCGAATCACCGCCGTCTCGGCAAAAAAGCAGCGGGAGCTCGCCCAAGCGATCAAGCGGGCGCGCAACCTCGCCCTTCTCCCCTATTTGCTGAAGTAGGCGGACGGCAGCGGCCGGCCGGGACCGTGCAATGAATCGACAGAGCCTTTATGCGCTGGCCGCCGGTGTGGCCAGCGCGCTTCTGTACCTCGCGATCCTGTCGGGATCGCCCGGCTCGTTCGTGCTCGCCTATTTCAGCCAGGCGCCCTTGTTCCTCGCCGGGCTCGCGCTCGGCGTCACGCCGGCAGCCATTGCCTGCGGCATCGCGCTGGTGGGGCTCGTCGCCGCCACCGAGATCGCGACCGCGGCCTTGTTCGTGCTGCTGACCGCGCTTCCCGTCATCTACGTGGTACGCCAGACGCTCTTGTCGCGCCAGGATGCGGCCGGACGGACCGAATGGTACCCGCCCGGGCTGATCCTCGCCGGGCTCACCGCCTACGGTCTCGTGCTGCTGGCCGCCGCCGCCGCCTACTACGCGGGCACGGCGGGCGGGCTCGAGGCCGCCGCCCGGCACTACCTCGAGACCGTGCTGCAGGTCTCGTCCGGCGGCGACAAGACGAGCGTCCGGCCGATGGTCGAGTTGGTCGCGCGCTTCATCCCGGGGACGGTGATCGCCTCGGCGGTGATCATGGTTGTGGTGAACGCGGCCATCGCCCAGGGCGCGCTCGCCAAGACCGGGCACGCGCTGCGGCCGAGCCCCGCCTATCGCCAGGTCAGCCTGCCCGCGTGGCCGGCCTATGCCTTGCCGATCGTCGTCGCGGCCGCCTTCGTGCCGGGGCAAATCGGGTTCCTCGGCGGCAACGCCGCGGTCATCGTCGCGGTGCCGTTCGCCCTCGTCGGGCTCGCGGTGCTACACTCGGTTTCGCGCCACTGGCCCGCGCGCGGGCTGGCGCTCGGATTTATTTATCTGACCACCCTCCTGTTAGGATGGCCGGCGATACTGGTCGCGGGCATCGGCGTGGTCGATCACTGGTCCCCGCTGCGGCGGGGGGAGGACGACTGATGCAAGTCATATTGTTGGAACGAGTCGAGAAGCTGGGCCAGATGGGCGACGTCGTCGACGTCAGGCCTGGCTTCGCGCGCAACTACCTCCTGCCCCAGGGCAAGGCGCTGCGCGCGACCGACGACAACCGCAAGCGCTTCGATGAGCGCCGCACCCAGCTCGAGGCGACGAACCTCACCCGCCGCCAGGAGGCCGAGGCGGTCGCCGGCAAGATCGTGGGGATGGTGCTGTCGCTGATCCGCCAGGCGAGCGAATCCGACCAGCTTTACGGCTCGGTCAGCGCGCGCGACCTGCACAAGGGCCTCGCCGACGCCGGCATCACGCTGGAGCGGCGCCAGGTGCTCCTGGACCAGACCATCAAGTCGGTCGGGCTGCACAAGTTCCGCGTGGCGCTGCACCCCGAGGTCATCGTTGAGCTCACCGCCAACGTCGCGCGCTCGCCCGACGAGCTGGAGATCCAGGCGCGCGGCGAGCGTCCGGCCGACGTCGCCGAACGCCAGGCCGAGCAGGAGGCACGGCTCGCCGCCGAGGAGGTGTTCGAGCGCGGCGCCGCACCGGAAGAGTTGTCCGAGGGCCGGCCCGAACCGGCCGCCGGAGACGAGGAGGACGAGGACAAGCCGTCGGAGACTACCCTCGCCCGCCGCCGTCGATAGACGCGCCCGCACGGCGCGAGGGGGCTCCGTGCCGTTCGAAACGATCGCCTTCGTCGCCGCCGAGACCGCGACGGCCCAGTCGGCACTCAAGCGCCTGCGCAAGCGCTACGGCAACTCGCCGCCCGAAACGGCGGACGTGATCGTCACTCTCGGCGGCGACGGCACGATGCTCGAGACGCTGCACCGCTATCTCGACCGCGAGGTGCCGTTCTACGGCATGAACCGCGGCACGGTCGGATTTCTCCTCAACGAGTTCAGCGAGACGAAGCTGCGCGAGCGGCTCGCGCGCGCGACGCCGGTGCGCCTCCACCCGCTGCGCATGACCGCCCGCACCATCGCCGGCGGCGCATCCGAGGCCATCGCCATCAACGAGGTGTCGCTGCTGCGCGAGAGCCGCCAGGCGGCGAAGCTCCGCATCCGGATCGACTCGCGCGTGCGCATGTCCGAGCTCGTCTGCGACGGGGTGGTCATCGCGACGCCGGCCGGCTCGACCGCCTACAACCTCTCGGCGCACGGGCCGATCGTGCCGCTCGGCACCGGGCTCCTCGCGCTGACCCCGATCAGTGCGTTCCGCCCGCGGCGCTGGCGGGGTGCGCTTCTGCCCGCCTCGGCGCAGGTGACCATCCAGATATTGGAACCGGCGAAGCGGCCGGTCTCGGCCGTCGCCGACTATACCGAGGTGCGCGACGTGCGCGAGGTGCGCGTCCGCGAGGCCAAGGACATCCGCCTCACGATCCTGTTCGACCCCGAGCACAATCTCGAGGAGCGCATCCTGAACGAGCAGTTCATCCCATAGACCGTCATTGCGAGGACCGCAGCGACGGAGCAATCCAGGGGCCGCAGACGTAGCCCTGGATTGCTCCGCTTCGCTCGCAATGACGACCCAGGCGGGTATAATCGCTACGACGAAACGGAGGACCGAATGACCGCGGCCGCCCGGGGCTACGCCGACCTGCACGACCATATCGAGGCCCTGGAGAAGGCGGGGCTGCTCACCACCATCGACGCGCCGGTGAACAAGGACACCGAGCTGCACCCGCTGGTGCGCTGGCAGTTCCTCGGCGGCATCGCAGAGCCCGAGCGCAAGGCGTTCCTGTTCAAGAACGTCGTCGATGGGCACGGCCGCAAGTACGACATGCCCGTCGTGGTCGGCGCGCTCGCCGCCAACGCCGCCGTCTACGCCACCGGCATGGGCGTGAAGGTCGCCGAAATCCAGGCGAAGTGGGACCACGCGATGGACCATCCCGTCGCGCCGCGCCTGGTGAACGAGGCGCCGTGCCACGAAGTGGTGGTCGAGGGGGCCGACCTGATGGGCCCCGGCAAGGGGCTCGACGCGCTGCCCATCCCCGTTTCGACGCCGGGCTTCGATTCCGCCCCGACGCTCACCGCCACCAACGTCATCACTAAGGACCCGGAAACCGGCGTGCAGAACATGGGCACGTACCGTGCCGGGCTGAAGGCGTCGGACCGGCTGGTGGTGCGCATGGCGACGCGCATCGGCGGTGCCGGCGGGTATCTCCACTGGCAGAAATACAAGAAGCGCGGCGAAAAGATGGAATGCGCCATCGTCGTCGGCTGCCCGCCCTACGTCGCCTATGTCGCGCCGCAGAAGCTGCCGCTCGACATGGACGAGATCGAGCTCGCGGGCGGGCTCGCCGGCGCGCCGATCAACGTCGTCCGCGCCCGCACGGTGGACCTGATGGTGCCGGCCGAGGCGGAGCTGGTGATCGAGGGCATCATCGACCCCGAGATGGTCGAGCCCGAAGGCCCGTTCGGCGAGTCGCACGGCCACGTCGCGCTCGAGGAGTTCAACATGCCGATGCGGGTGACGGCCATCACCCACCGGCGGAACGCCGTGATCCCGTCCTATATCAGCCAGGTCGCGCCGTCGGAATCCTCGGTCATCAAGCGCGTCGCCTACGAGCCGATCTTCCTCCATCATCTGCGCGACCAGCTCGGCATCCGCGGCGTCAGCCGCGTCTCCATGCACGAGAAACTGACCGGGCTTCTCCGCATCACCATCATCAGCTTCAAGCGTGCAACGCCGAAGACGGAGGTGTGGCGCGCGCTCTACGCCGCCGCGGCCTACCGCTCGGACTGGTCGAAGATCTGCATCGCCGTGTCGGAGGACATCGACCCCGACAACGCCGACGCGATCCTATGGGCCATGGCCTACCGCATCAATCCGGTGGAGGACGTGAAGACGCTGGGCCACCGCGCCCAGGGGCACGGACCGAAACGCGAGCATCACGGCGAGGAGGACTCGACGCTGCTGATCGACGCCACGATGAAAAGCGACATGCCGCCCCTTGCCCTGCCCGCTCGCGAATACATGGAGGGCGCGAAGAAGCTGTGGGAGAAGATCGGCCTGCCCAAGCTCAACCCGGAATCGCCTTGGCACGGCTACTCGCTCGGCGACTGGACCGAGCAGTGGGCCGACATGGCGAAGCGCGCCGCCGCGAGCGATTGGCTCGAGAATGGCAAGCGCACGCTGCAGCGCCAGCGCAAGAACATCGTGCCCGAGACCTCCGTCCGCGACGTGGAGGAGGGCTGGGACGGCAAGAATGGCGACGCCAAGAAATGAAGGCCGCGCCGTTCGCCTATCGCCGCGCCGAAAGCATCGCCGACGCCTGCGCCGCGCTCGAATCCGACGACGCGATGATCATCGCGGGCGGCCAGACGCTCGTGCCGCTGATGGCGATGCGCTTCGCCCGGCCGGCGCTGCTGATCGACATCAACGACATCGCCGACCTCAAGGGCATCGAGGCCCGCCCCGACCGGCTGGTGATCAGGGCCGCCACGCGCCAGGCGGACGCGCTCGCTGCCACCGATGTGAAGCGCGCCGCACCGCTCCTCGCCAAGGCCCTGCCCTGGGTCGGCCACGGCCAGACCCGGGCGCGCGGCACAATCGGGGGCTCCGTCGCGCTCGCGGATCCCTCCGCGGAAATCCCGCTGGTCGCGGTTGCCCTCGGCGCGGCGATCACGCTGCACGCCACGCGCGACGACCGCGTCGTGCCGGCCGAGGGGTTCTTCCTCGGCGCGATGGAGACGGCCCGCCGGTCGCACGAATGCCTGACCGCGGTGGCCTTCCCGGTTTGGACCGAGGCCGGACGCATCGGCACGGGCTTCACCGAGATCGCCGAGCGCCACGGCGACTTCGCCATCGTCGCCGCGGCGGCGCAGCTTCTGGTGGACGCCGATGGCGTGTGCCGGCGCGCTTCGGTCGCGGTCGGCGGCGCCGCGCCCGCGCCCGTCCGCGCCAAGGCAGCGGAGGCGGCGCTGGTCGGGTCGAAGCTGGACGACGCCGCCATCAAGAAGGCTGCGGCAGAGGTCGCGTCGCTGCTCGACCCGCCCGAGGACGGCCACGCCAGCGCCGCGTACCGCCGCCGCGTCGCGCCCGAACTGGTGCGCCGCGCCATTTCAGAAGCCGCGCGGGAGGCGCGGGCATGACCGCGCCCGTTCCCGTCCGCCTCACTGTCAATGGCCGCGCGCGCGAGGCCGAGGCCGAGCCGCGCGTCACGCTGCTCGATTTCCTGCGCGACCATCTCGGCCTCACCGGCACGCACATGGGTTGCGAGCACGGCGTGTGCGGCGCCTGCTCGGTGCTGCTCGACGGCGTCGCCGTGCGCTCCTGCCTAATCTTCGCCGTCATGGCCGCGGGGCACGAGGTGACGACGGTCGAGGGGCTCTGCATGGAGGACGGCTCGCCCGGCGTGCTGCAGGAATGCTTCTGGGATGGCCACGCGCAGCAATGCGGCTATTGCACGCCCGGCATGCTGATCGCCGCCGAGGCGCTGCTCGCGCACAACCCGACGCCAACGCGCGACGAGATCGAGGAGGCGATCTCCGGCAATCTCTGCCGCTGCACAGGCTATGTGCAGATCGTGGAATCGATCGCCCGCGCCGCCGAGCGCAGGAAGGCAGGCGAGTGATGGACGACGCGCCGCACCTCAAGAACTACCGCTTCGTCGCCCGGCCGCGCCGCACCAAGGAGGCCGAGCGCTTCGTCACCGGCGCCGGCACCTACGTGCAGGACGTGAAGCTGCCGGGCACCAAGCATATTGCGCCGGTGGCGAGCCCCTACCCGCGCGCGAAGATCCTCTCCATCGACGCGTCGGAGGCGCTGGCGATGGACGGCGTGCACGCCGTCGTCACCGGCGCTGAGCTCGCCCGCGACACCGAGCCGATGTTCCAGGGGCTCGATATCCCCAAGGTGCGCTGGTACCCGCTGGCGCACGAGATCACCCGCTATGCCGGGGAGTGGGTGGCGGCGGTCTGCGCCGACAGCCGGGCGCTGGCCGAGGATGCCGCCGAGAAGGTGGTGGTCGAGTACGAGCCCTTAGAGCCCGTGATCGATCCCGAGGCGGCGCTCGCGCCCGACGCGCCGCTGGTCCATCCCGACCACGGCACGAACCTCCTCTATTCCGGACGGTTCGTGTGGGGTCCGGTCGACGACGATTTCGCCGCCGCCGAGCACCGGCTGAAATTCCGCGCGCGTTGGGGGCGCAGCGCGACCGTACCGATCGAGACGTTCGGCGCACTGGCGCAATGGAACCGCGGCACCAAGATCCTCGACGTCTGGGCCTCGATCCAGATGACCAATTACGCCGAGCAGCTCGCCCACGCGCTGCGCCTGCCGGTCAATTCCGTCGCCGTGCACCAGGAGGTCGACGTCGGCGGCAGCTACGGTACCAAGCGCGGCATGAAGCACACCATCCTGTGCGGCCATCTCGCGCGCAAGCTCGGGTTCCCCGTGCGCTTCATCGAGGACCGGATCGACAATCTGGCCGCGGGCGATTCGCACGGCCCGGACCGCATCTTCGACATGGAGGTCGCGTTCGAGTCCGACGGGCGCATCCTCTCGCTGAAAATCTTCGCCATCGACGACGCCGGCGCGTATCCGGGCCGCGCGCCATTCCAGCTCGCCAAGCCGATCACCGCCATCGTCGGGCCGTACCAGATCAATTCCGTCGAATACCGCCCGACCTCGGTCACCACCAATAAGTCGGGCGAGGTGGCGGTGCGCGGCTTCGGCCAGTCGCCGACCAACTGGGCGATCGAGACCGCGGTCGACAAGGTGGCGCGGCACTTGGGCATGGACCGGCTGGAGCTGCGCCGCAGGAACCTGATCCGCAAGGACCAGTTCCCCTACGAGATCCCGTCGGGCACCAAGTACGATTCCGGCGACTACCACACGGTGCTGGACAAGGCCCTGGCGCTTGCCGACTACGACGCGCTGGTGAAGCGGCGTGACGCGATCCGCGCCGCGGGGCGGCTCGCCGGAATCGGCATCGCCTGCTGCCTGGAGCCCTCTGGCGGCAACAACATCCACGAGAACCTGATCAACCCCAAGCTCGCCGTCACGACCTTCATGGAGGCGTGCCAGGTGCGCATCGACCTCAACGGCGTGGTCACCGCGATGATGGGCACGACGACCTCGGGCCAGGGGCACGAGACGCTGGTCGCCACCATCGTCGCCGAAGAGCTGGAGCGCGACCCCGACGCGATCCGCGTGGTACACGCGGACTCGCTTGTCGGCCTCGTCACGCGGAGCCCGGTGGCGAGCCGCATGGCGATCATGCTGGGCGGCGCGGCGGCGGGCGCGGCGCAGAAGCTCAAGCGGAAGCTCCTCACGATCGCCGCCCATAATCTCGGCGTGCCGGCGGAGGCGCTGGAGTACGAAAGCGGCGATATCGTCGTTGCGTCCGACCGGTCGAAGAAGCTCACCTGGGCGGAGCTCTGCCGCATCGCTCATCAGCGGCTCGACCTGATGCCGGAGGGGATGGAGCCCGCGCTGAACGAACTCCACGTCATGTCGGTGCCGCTCGGCGGGAAGCTTCCCGACGAGAACAAGCGGGTGCAGATCTACCCCTGCTTCGCCTTCCAGGCGCACGTGCCGTTCGTCGAGATCGACCCGGTGACCGGCAAGGTGACGATCTTGGACTACGTGATCGCGCACGATTGCGGCACGGTGATCAACCCCGGCATCGTGCGCGGCATGATCATAGGTGGCATCGCCCATGGGATCGGCGCGGCGCTCTACGAGAAGTTCGCCTACGGCCCGGACGGGCAGTTCTTCGCCGCGTCGTTCATGGACTATCTGCTGCCATCGGTGCACGAGATACCGCGCGTGCGCGATGTCGAGCACTGCACCCCCTCGCCGCTGACCTCGCACGGCCAGAAGGGCTCGGGCGAAGGCGGCTATCTCGGCGCGCCCGCCGCCATCGCCAGCGCCGTGAACGACGCGTTGGCGCCCCTGGGCCTGTCGCTCGACGAGACGCCGATGCGCCCCGCGCTGGTCGAGGCGCTGCTCAACGCCGGATAGGAAAGGGCGCCCGCTTGCGCGGGCGCCCTTCGGCCGGATAGCACTTCGGCTGGTGCGTCAGTGCGGCAGCAGCCCGGCGAGGATGGCGAGCAGCAGCAGCGCCACGATGTTGATGATCTTGATCATCGGGTTGACCGCCGGTCCCGCCGTGTCCTTGTACGGGTCGCCGACCGTGTCGCCGGTCACCGCCGCCTTGTGCGCGTCGGAGCCCTTGCCGCCGTAATGGTCGTCCTCGATATACTTCTTGGCGTTGTCCCAGGCGCCGCCGCCCGAGGTCATCGAGATCGCGACGAACAGGCCGGTGACAATGGTGCCGAGCAGCAGTGCGCCGAGGGTGGTGAACGCCGCCACCTCGCCGGCGATCCACCAGATCACCAGCCAGACGACGATCGGCGCCAGCACCGGTAGCAGCGACGGCAGGATCATCTCGCGGATCGCCGCCCTGGTCAGCAGATCGACGGCGCGGCCGTACTCGGGCTTGGCCGTGCCCGCCATGATGCCGGGGATCTCCTTGAACTGGCGGCGCACCTCGACGACCACGCTGCCCGCCGCGCGGCCGACCGCCTGCATGCCGAGCGAGCCGAACAGATAGGGCAGCAGACCGCCGAGCAGCAGACCGACGACGACGTAGGGGTCCTGCAGGCGGAACTCGATCTGGCCGGCGAGGTTCGGGAAGTAGTGCTTGAGGTCCTGGGTGTAGGCGGCGAACAGCACCAGCGCGGCGAGGCCCGCCGAGCCGATGGCATAACCCTTGGTCACCGCCTTGGTGGTGTTGCCTACGGCGTCGAGCGCGTCGGTCGAGGTGCGCACTTCGGCCGGCAGGTCGGCCATCTCGGCGATGCCGCCCGCGTTGTCCGTGACCGGCCCGTAGGCGTCGAGCGCGATCACCACCCCGGCGAGCGCCAGCATGGTGGTCGCGGCGAGCGCGATGCCGAACAGCCCGGCCGCGTAATAGGCGAGCAGGATGCCGGCGCAGATCACAACCACCGGCAGGGCCGTCGCTTCCATCGACACGGCGAGCCCCTGGATCACGTTCGTGCCGTGGCCGGTCTGCGAGGCGCGGGCGACCGACAGCACCGGCTTGTGGTCGGTGCCCGTGTAGTACTCTGTAATCCACACCAGGAGGCCGGTGACGCCCAACCCGACCAGGACGCATTCCATCAGGGAGAAGCCGGTGAGCTGGACGGCGCCCATCGCGATCGGCGCCGAAAAGCCCCCGAACAGGACCCAGGTGGCGATACCGACCAGCACGAACGAGATCGCCGCCGAGGCGATGAAGCCCTTGTAGAGCGCGCCCATGATGTTGTTGGACGGGCCCAGCCGGACGAAGAACACGCCGATCACCGAGGCGATGATGCACACCCCGCCGATCACCAGCGGGTAGACCATCATCGTCTCCAGCGGCGCACCGGTGAAGAAGATGCCGGCGAGCAGCATGGTCGCCACCATGGTGACCGCATAGGTCTCGAACAGGTCGGCCGCCATGCCGGCGCAGTCGCCCACGTTGTCGCCCACGTTGTCGGCGATCACGGCGGCGTTGCGGGGGTCGTCCTCGGGGATACCCGCCTCGATCTTGCCGACCAGGTCGGCGCCGACGTCGGCGCCCTTGGTGAAGATGCCGCCGCCGAGCCGCGCGAAGATCGAGATCAGCGAGCCGCCGAACCCGAGCGCGACCAGCGCCTCGAGGATGTGGCGGAGCCCCGCGGGGTCGGCCGCGTTGAAGATGCCGCGCAGCACGAAATAATAGCCGGCGACACCCAACAGCCCGAGCCCGACCACCAGCATGCCGGTGATCGCACCCGACTTGAAGGCAATGTCGAGCGCCGGGCGAAGCCCGCCGGAGCGTGCCGCCTCGGCCGTCCGCACATTGGCCCGGACCGAGACGTTCATGCCGAGATAGCCCGCCGCGCCCGACAGGATGGCGCCGATGGCGAACCCGATCGCGCTGTAGACGCTCAGCAGGAATCCGAAGAATCAGGCAAACCACGATGCCGACGATGCCGATGGTGGTGTATTGCCGGTTGAGGTAGGCCTTCGCGCCCTCCTGGACCGCGGCCGCGATCTCCTGCATGCGCGCGGTGCCGGCGCTGGCGGCGAGGATCGCGCGGGACGCCCAGGCGCCGTAGCCGAGCGCCACGATCCCGCACGCGATCACAAACCAGTAAGTCGATGTCATCGGTTTTTCCTTGTGATTGGCTTGCCGGAGCGCGGCGTCCCTGATCCACGCCGCGCGCCGGGGAACGTCGAGCCCCTCGGACGAAAAATCGCGCGGAACATGCCAGATAAGGCCTGGCAAGGCAAACGGATGGTAGGGGGCGGAGGACGGCCGTCTTGCCTATTTCAAGGCCAACTCCCGCCGAAACGAATCGATGGCGAACTTCGCTGCCCAGTTCAGGTACTGGAACCGCCCGTACCAGCCGGAAATGGGGAACGAGCCGCGTACGCCGCCAATGCGGTCGGGATGCTCCGACGTCGCGATGGTCCGCCGGACGAAGGCGTTGGCGCGCAGGGCGGCGTCGCGGTATCGCGGTTCGCCCGTCCAGTCGAAAAGCTGCAGCCAGCACCAAGCAATCTGCACCGAACCGGTCAAGCAGGCCCACGGTGCCGCAGGCCGCCAGTCGGCATAGAAGCGGCCGGCAAGGTAGCCGTCGTGCCGGACGCGAGGGACCAAGGCGTCGGCCGTCTTCCGCGCCGCCCCCAGCAGCGCGTCGTCGGGCCGCAATCGGTATGCCTCGATCAATCCGCGCAGCACGTACCCGATCGTGTGCGTGAGTGGGCGCGACGAAGTCGAGAAGGCAGCAGTCCGCGAACCAGCCGTTGGGGCGCTGCTTCGTCAGGGCCCAGCGCACTTGCTTGAGGCCGGCCTCACCATAGCCGCGCCCCGGCGCGACCCGGTCCGCCTCGAACAGCCCCCAGGCGACATGCGTTTCGTAGGCCTTTTCGCTCGCCAACGCGAAGGGTGTCGGGAAGCGGCGCCAGCAGCCGTCGTCGTCCTGCGTGGCGACCAGCCACGCCGCCGCCCGGTTCATGGCGTCGTGGTAGGCCTGCTTTCCCAGCGTCGCGGCGCCGGCGGCGAGGCCGAGCAGTATCTGGCCCGTATTGAAGGTCACGGGCTGCACGGGGCGCTGGACCATCGTGCCCCCCTGAAAGCCGCCTTCCGGGAACTGGATCGACACCAGCCAGTCGAGCATGCGCTCGGCGCGCTGCCGCAGCGAGGCATCGCTGCAAATGTCGGCCTCGCTCAGCAATGTCGGGACGATGTATCCGGTCGTCTCCGGATAGGACGCGGCCCAGCCGTCGATCAGGCTGAAATGGCGTGCGACCCCGCCATCCCCCGTCGCCGACCGGTCCTGCGCCCGGCCGAGCCATGCCAGGCAGGCCGCGATCGCCGCCTCGCAGCCTGGATCGGACGAGGGCGGGCCGCGACGGTCCGCGCGGTCTTGCGCCCGCGCCGCGTCCGTTACGTCGTTGAGCTGCAGGTAGTAGCGTTCGGCGAGCGTCTCGGGCAGGAGGCGCTTGATGCCCGCTCTAATGTCCACGTCTCCTCGCCCCGGAAAGAGCGCCCGCGCGGGACCTATAGGGCCGCGCAAACAATTTCGACAGCCTCGATCCGAGACGGTCCAAAGCCGTGTAGCACCAGGGCATGGGATCGTCCAGCCGCCACACGGCGTCCCGCGGCCGCACGCCGTCCGGGAAACCGCGTTGCGTCCCGGGCTGCATCTCGGCCGACCACCGGTCGATCGGCGAAACGGTCCAGCCCACCGGCCGGGCCGGGGGGCATGGCGGCGGAACCGGCTGGCCCACGGCGCTGCAATAGGCGGCATTCGGAATGTTCACGCCGTTCAGCGTGGCCACCTCCTCCTGGAAATCGGACCGCCCCACGGTGGGCTCGATCATGACGAACCGGCCCGTACGGGCGTCACGCTTGTATTCCATGCTTCCCATCCCGACGAATCCGACCGCGGTGAAAAACGCGTCGGTCAGGCGCTCGAGCTCGGCCGCATGCTCCGGGGCCGGCATGCAGCTCGCCGTGCCGCCGGTCTGGGGCGGCCAGGAGCGCAACTTGCGACCAGTGAATCGCGCCACAGCGCGGTCGGGCGCATCGCGGTACTGCAGGCAGAAAAAGATCGCATCGTCACCGCCTTCGATCCATTCCTGGACGATCAGTTCGGCGGCCCCATCGATCTCGGTGACCAATTCGCGCAGCCGGACGAGGCTCTCGATCTTGTAAGCCTTCTTGAACAGCCTCTGATAGCGCTCTGTCTTCACAACAGGTTTGAGCACGCAGGGAAAGGCGAGCCCCTCGGACGCGGCAAGATCGGCCGGTCCGACGATGTGCACGGCCCGCGGCACGGGAAAGCCGAGCCGCTCGGCCGCGTCCTGGAACCGTGCCTTGTCCATCAGGACGCGCATGATCGCGTCGTCCGACATGGCGATGCGATAGTGCGCGGCGACGCGCGCGTAGTCGGATGACACCGTCTCGACGCTCGCTTCCTGGGTCAAGATCAGGACCGGGTCGGCTTCGAAGCGTGCGCGCAGCGCGATCAGCGCATCGACGAAGCCTGGCCCGGAAAGCAACGGGATTTCGAGGTAGCGCGCATGCCGGCTGCGCAGCGCGATATCGGCCGGGTTGCGTTCGGCCAGCCAGACCGGTATCCTTGCCTTGCCAGGCTGCGGACGATACCCAGCCCGTTGATGTCGCCGCCTATGATGAGCGCAAGAGCATCCATCGAGAATCCGCGCCCGCAGCTACCCGGACGCGCTGCCGGAGGTTGCCTGTCGGGCACCTCCCGACCCGGCGATTACCGTCGCCGACGCCAGCGCGCGGCCGAGTGCCGCACAGATATCGGCGACCTCTTCTTCCGTCATCCGTGAATGGCTCGGAAGTTCGAGAGACGTGGCGCAACGGCGGTCGCAAAGGGAAAGGTTCCGCCGTGGCTGAAGTCCAGTGCATAGCCCCGGCGCGTCGCGACCCCCAACCGTAGTAGCGCCGCCCGTAAATCCTCGCGATCCGTACCGTCCGGCAGCACCACCATGATGCGGGTCAAGTACCGCCCGGGCTTAAATTGTGGGAAGCGCACGCCCGGTATTCCGGCAAGATGGCGATGAAACAGGCCACCGACGCGAACACGCCCTTCGATCCGCGCGGTACAAGTCTCGAGCTGGGTCAACGCGATCGCCGCGCTGATATTGGGCATGCGCGTCGGAGGAAAGTAAGGGGGCGCCCATTTCTTGCCGAAGGCACGCTGCAATATTTCCCGCCAGTAATAAGTCGCCAAAGAAAAAATGGACTCGAATTGATAGTCCTTGAGATATGCCAACAAGTTGTTCAGTTTGTAGCTTGGGTCAGGGAGTTCCTCCCATTGCACTTGTGCCGCGCCCGCAAGGTCGGGGTTATTCCAAACCACGAGACCACCGGCCTCATAGCAACCTGTCACGAGAGTCTTAGACGTCGCGAAGCTGATGATCCCTGCGTCCCCGAAACCCCCGAAAGCTCTTCGGCGACTCGCGCGCACCCCGATCAAATTGGCCGCATCGTCGATGAGGAAGATGCCCTTATTGCGACACAGGGCTTCGATCTTTTCGATTTCGCAAGGACATCCATATGCGTGAACCGCTATGACGGCGTGCGTTCGTTCCGAGATTGCCCGCTCCAGACAGTCCACCGAGACGTTAAGGTCAGGTTCGATATCGACCGGTACCGGCGAAAGTCCCGCCTTCACTATGGCCTCGATCACGCTATCGCAAATGTATGCCGGATAAATGACCTCGCTTTTCCCGGGACGGTTTTGGGAAGACGCCTTCAACGCAAACCAGATGGCGGATCGCGCCCGATTGACCGGAAATATCGTTGCGTTTGGATAGCTGTCGCGAAAATGCGCGACGATTGAATCCACTGACCGGCCGACATTCGCGCGACCCAGAACGACGGCCCCTAAAGCGGCCACATAGTCCCGCCGCCCCCATTCTCCATAAATCATCGGGTGCATAAGGGACCTTCTCGAAGACCTAGCTTTTATCTAGGCGAACGCCGGAAAATACGAACCACCCGGCATTCCACTCGAACTTGTTGATCCCCAGCTTGCCCAAGAACCTCTTGGGATCGTCCGAGCCCACCGCAGATCTCGGAAATATTCGCGGAACGTCATTCCGCGGAACAGAGGCTTTGCGGTCCGCACGATCAAATCGATTGCGATAAGACCACCGTACCTTTCGCGCACTTCTTTCTCGTTCTGAAAAAATCGCACATGCGTGGAATAATCGAAATTCGGCACGGTGCAGATACAGAACGTTCCCGGCTTCCATAGCTTGACCGCAGAAATGTCCTGTTCGATATGTTCAAGAACCTCCGTGCAGACGATACAGTCATAATCATACGAGCTGTAAGCTTCCGGCTCTAGAGCGTTTCCGACAAACACGACGCCGCTCTTGCCAAGACGCTGCGCCGCATTTTTTACCGCAATCTGGCTAAAATCGAACCCACGATACTCGATGGCACATTTTTGGACGATCATCTCCGCGAGTCGGCCGCTTCCGCATCCGACTTCGAGGACGTGCCACGTTGCGCGCGTTGCACCTTATCCACAATATCGCAATACATAGGATAGTATTCTGATTTCGTGACCGGAAGGTCCGGGCGTCCCCATTCGGCATGAAGTTCATCGTAGACAGTAAGATCCGCTTCTTTTCCCATGTCACATGGTCCTATAGGTATTGCGGCTGGCGCTGAATCAATCTTCGAAGCCCGATCAGCAACGTGCGCTCTGCCCCACCCGGTCGTCCGGACATTAGCCACATAGTCAACGTCACCGCCGAAAACACGACCACACCAGAGACTACCGAAGCTCCAAGGACCATGCCCCATCCAAGAGCATCATGCGAATGGGGTAGCTGCGCTTGGCACTCGAGAACGACGACGACCATCACGAGAGATCCTATCAATGGCCGATATAGGACCCCAAGAAGCCTTCCTGGAGCGAGGTTAAGAATTCGGCAAACAAGTAGAAAGTCAATGAATGACGAAACCGCTGCACCGCCGGTAACCGCCCATGCCGCTCCAACAACTCCAAGGTGGCTCACACCTATAACAAGCAATGGCAACATCACGATGGCGCCACCACCAAAAACCCATGCGGGATATTGCGGCCGCGAACATGCCATGAACAAGGGATGACTGCACGAGGTTAAGCAGGCAAGCAGCGCATAAACGGAAAGGACATGCATGATAGGTATCGCGGCGACCCATTTTTCGCCAAGCGCCAAGTGAACCACGGAACTGGCAACAAGGCCCAAGCCGACGGCAACGGGCACGGCAAAAAGGCTCGCGAGGCCGAATACTCCGAGGAAAGCCTGACGTAGCTCCGGCAGGTCTCCAGAAATCTTCGCGAAAGCAGGATAGATGCCACGCCTCATGGGCGCCAAGAGAAGACCGGTCACCATATCCATGATTTCAAGTGCAATCGTGTATACACCGACCGACTGGGCTCCCGCGAGCCGGCCCAGCACGAAGACATCGCTCTTTCTATATAAAAAGACACCAGAATTGACTAGGATCAGCCATTTCGAAAAATGCATGATCTCGCGCCAATGCTGGAACTCAGCCGCGGGCGCATGGGCTGCATCGTGTAGCTGAGGACAAGCGCACCACGGAGAGGCCGCGATTCCGGCCACCAATGCCCAATAGCTCGCGAAATGATGGCCAGCGGGATGATCACGACGAAACCGCCCAGCTTCGTAACCACCATGTAAATGAAGTCGCGGCGGAAATTGAGCTGCTTGCGGAAATCTACGAGGCCGATGTTCTGGAACCCATCGATCAATGTCGTGCCCGCCAGGCAATACACGATCGCCTCGAGCCGCGCGTCGCCGAACAACTCGGCGAAACGAACGGCGCGGCGGGAAGGAGCGCCAGCGCCAGGACCGCGTTGCGGCAGATGGCGAGCGTCCACGCCGTATCGTAATGCTGGCGTGTCGCCTTCTGGTTCTGGATCAGGACCGTGTCGAGGCTGAACTCGGTCACCGCCTGAAGGGCCCCGGAAAAGGTAGTGGCGAGCGCGACGAGGCCGAAATCGGCCGGGACGAGCAGTCGCGCCAGAATGATCGTGCTGAGCATCCCGATCCCCTGCGACGGCGAGCCGCGCGCCGACAGTCCAGGCGGTGCCCTTGGCCATCTCGCGGCCCATGCCCTGGGTCGCCGCGCGGCACTCGGCTCGGACGACGGTGCCGTCGGGTCGCGACGGGCGTGCGGACGACGTCATATCTATGCGCGCCGGCATAGCGCCTTCCCCGATAAGGCCGTTCGAGAAACGCCTCCGCACGGGCGAACTGCAAGTCGCGGGCCAACCCCTCGCGCGCGGCGACCGGAAGGCGTGGGATGACCCCCTGCGCCGCTTTCTCGCGCGCCCAATCCCGCAAGTGTCCGGCGATGACGTCGGGATCCGTCGACACGGCCCCGGCCCGGCGGGCGCGCACGAAGTCCGCAGGCACCCCCTTGTCATATCCCATCACCAGGATCGGTCGCAGGCTCGCCAGATATTCGAACAGCTTGCCGGGGCAGTTGCCGGTCTCCATCGGGTTGTCCCACTGCATGAGAAGCAGGACGTCGGCATCCCATTGGAGCTGCAGCGATTTGTCGTACGGCACCGCCGGGTGTACCTCCACCAGGTGCCGTACGCCCGCCCTTTCGGCAAGCGGCCAGACCGCTTCGGGAGCGGTCCCATAAAATTCGAGAACGAAACGTTCGCCCTCGGGATCGATCTGCCGCAACGCCTGGAACAAGGGCGTCGGGTCGCGGCGCCCGACATAGATCGCCCCGGTGTAGACGATCCGCACCTTCGCCGAGACGGATTTCGGCGGCGCGCTCGGGTCGAACGAAAAATCCTTGGGATCGTAGCCGTTATAGACCGTCGCGACAGGCTTGCCGTATTTGGCACGATAGAACTCGCACCACGGCTCGGTGACGGTAACGATGCCCGTGGCGTTACGCAGCGTGCGCCGCTCCACCCACTGTTCCAGCCTGTGGCGCCAGCGCGGCCAATCCAGGAAGCGGTAGGGATCGTCCGCCCAACGATCGCGGAGCTCCGCGAGCCATGGCACGCCGAGCCGGGCACTCGCGCGGTGCGCGACGAGGAAGGCGGTGAAGGACGGGCCGCTGGCATAGATCGCATCCGGCCGCCATGCCCGCCCCAGGCGCAGCACGTCGCGCAACGCGTACGGGTACCACCCGACCCGTTGGTCCGGGATGTTCAGCAGATTCGTGTAGCAGTCGGACAGACGCCGCAGCAACGCCGGGCGCGACGTGCCGTTATCCGCTGCGCCCGTCTCGGCTTGGGGCGCGGCGGTTTCGGCGAGGGAGGCCGGCGGCTGCCCGGTCATCCGGGTCCACAGCCCGCTGCCCAGCCGGACGGGCGCGTTGACGTCGAACCAGTTGGAATACGAAAGCCGCTTCAGCTCGATTCCCAGCGGCATGGTCTCGGGCATGCCCCAGTCGCGGCCCGCCACAACGCCGACTTCGTGCCCCCGCTCGACCAGGTAACGGGTGAACTTGCCGACACGCACTGCGCCGATCGCATTGACCGGAGGAAAGTACCACGAAACGATCAGAATTCGCATGCCCGGGCCGTCGCGGTGGGCCGCCGAATGAACTGCCACGTCGGCGGTCACGTTGGGTCCCGACTTCGTCGGTTCTTGCCAAGCGATGAACGTCCCCCGCGACGGGGCCTCCGGCGGTGCCGCCCTTATAGCGGCGCCCCATCATCCCGTCAAAGCGCCACGAAATCGTTACCGGACGGAGGGTAAGGCCGTCAGCCTGCGAAATCTGCCAGGCGCACCGGCTGGCGGCGCGGGCCCCAGTCGCCGGGGCGCGGCTCGAACACGCCGGGAAGCCTGGCGCCGCAGCCGGTGCAGCATCCCTCCGCGTCCAGGTTCCACGCCCCCAGCGCGTACCAGTCGCGTTCGATCAGGAGCGTGCCGCAGGCGGGGCACCACGTGCTGCCGCCGGCGGCGTCGTGCACGTTGCCGGTATAGACAAAGCGGAGCCCACGGGCCCGGGCGATCTCGCGCGCGCGGCCAAGGGTCGCAGCCGGGGTGGCATGCTTGCCGGTCATCTTCCAATCGGGATGGAAGGCGGTGAAGTGCACCGGCACGTCCGGGCCCAAATGATCGCCAATCCACGCACATTCGGCGTCGATCTCGCCCGGCGAGTCGTTCTCGCCGGGGATCAGGAGCGTGGTGATCTCGAACCAGACCTTTGATTCGGCAAGATATTCTAGCGTCTCCAGAACTGGCGTCAGCGATCCGCCGCAGATCTTCCGGTAGAAATCGTCGGTGAACGCCTTCAGGTCCACGTTCGCCGCGTCCATGTGGGCGTAGAACTCGGCCCGCGCGGCGGGAAGCTGGTAGCCGGCCGTCACCGCGACGGTCTTGATCCCCCGCGCGCGGCACGCCTCGGCCACGTCGATCGCGTATTCATGGAAGATGACGGGATCGTTGTAGGTGAAGGCGACCGACCGGCAGCCGAGCGCCTGGGCGGCGCGGGCGATGGTGTCGGGCGCGGCCTCGTCGGCCAGCGTATCCATCTCGCGCGATTTCGAGATGTCCCAGTTCTGGCAGAACTTGCAGGCGAGGTTGCAGCCCGCCGTGCCGAACGACAGGACCGGCGTTCCCGGCAGGAAATGGTTGAGCGGCTTCTTCTCGATCGGGTCGACGCAAAAGCCCGACGAGCGGCCGTAGGTGTCGAGCACGATGGAATCGCCCGCGCGCGACCGCACGAAACAGAGCCCGCGCTGGCCGTCGGCCAGCCGGCAGCGGCGCGGGCAGATCTCACACTCGATCCGCTGGTCGGCGAGCTTGCGGAAATGGCGGCCCGGCGCGGGCGCCGGCCGGGCCGTCGGTCGACTCAGTATGCGTGCCATGGAGCGATTCCTCGCCTTGCAGATAGGCGGGCGAGACCACAGATTCAACAACATCTAGGCCACTCTTGCGAGGGGACATCAATATGCCGGTCGTCCAGCGCGCTGCCGTCGCCGGCACGTTCTATCCGGGCGAGCCGGACGTTCTCGCCCGCACGTTGGCGACGCTCCTCGCCACGGCCGAGCCCGAGACCGAGGGGCCGGTGCCCGCGGCGATCGTCGCGCCGCACGCGGGCTACGTCTATTCCGGCCCGATCGCGGCCAGCGCCTATGCCCGTCTCGCGCCCCTCAAGGGCACGGTGCGGCGTGTCGTTCTGATCGGGCCCGCGCACCAGCTCTATTTCCACGGCATCGCCGCGCCCACCGCGGACCAGTTCGAGACGCCGCTCGGCGCGATCCCGGTCGACCGCGCGGCGGTCGCGCGCCTCCTCGCGCTGCCGCACGTCGCCGAGAACGACGCCGCCTTTGCGGGCGAGCACTGCCTGGAAGTGCATCTTCCCTTCCTCCAGACCGTGCTGGGCGATTTCACGCTGGTGCCGCTGATCGCGGGCCATGCCGGCGGGCGCGACGTGGCCGAGGTGCTGGAGCTGTTGTGGGCCGGTCCCGACACGCTGCCGGTGATCTCGTCCGACCTCAGCCACTACCACGATTACGAGACGGCCCGCCGGCGCGACGCCGAGACCGCTCGCGCCATCGAGGCGTTGGCCGGCGAACGGCTCGACTACGACGATGCCTGCGGCCGCACCCCGATTGCCGGGCTTCTGCAGGTCGCGCGGGCGCGCGGCCTTGCCGCCCGCACCGTCGACCTCCGCAACTCGGGCGACACGGCCGGCCCGCGCGGCGAGGTGGTGGGCTACGGCGCCTGGGTCGTGGAATGACGGCGACCGCCCTCGCCGCGCCGCTCGATGCGCTGATCGAGGCATACGGCGCGGCGCTTCTCGACCTCGCCGTCGCCTCGGTGCGGCACGGGCTGGAACGCGGCTGCCCGCTCGCGGTCGACGCCGTGCCGGCGGCCCTCGGCGAGGCTGGGGCGTCCTTCGTAACGCTGCACCGGCTGGGCGAGCTGCGCGGCTGCATCGGCAGCGCGCGGGCGTGGCGTGCGCTCGCCGCCGACGTCGCGGACAACGCCTTCGGTTCGGCATTCCACGATCCCCGCTTCGCGCCGCTCACGGAAGACGAGCTCGAGGCGCTCGACCTCGACCTCTCGCTCCTTGGCGCGCCCGAGCCGTTCCCGGTCGACTCCGAGGCCGGGCTGATCGCGGCGCTGACGCCCGGCCGCGACGGGCTGATCCTCTCCGAGGGCGGGCGACGCGGGCTGTTCCTGCCGGCGGTGTGGGAGCAGGTCGACGACCCGGGCGAATTCGTTCGTCACCTGAAATACAAGGCGGGGCTTCCCGCCGACCATTGGTCGGACCGCATTGTCGTCGAGCGGTTCGAGACCCGCTCGATCGCGCGCGAGCGCGCCTGGGCGGCGTGACCCGACGGCTCAGGAGGTCTTCGGCTTGCGGGGACGGCTGGCGGGGCGCTTCGCGGCGGGGGCGTCGGTGGTGAGCTTCGCCGCGCGGGGCGTGCGCGGCTTGCGGGCCGGCTCGGCCTCTGCGGGCGCGCCTGCCGGGGGCGCCTGCGCGCGCTCGGCGGCGAGTTCGGCCTCTGCGGCCAGCCAGTGGTCGAAGTCGCGGCCGCTCGGCCGGCCTTCGCGTTCCCAGATCTCGTAGGCCCGACGTTGAATCTCGCCCCGGTCGCCATCCATCGGCGTTCTCCCCTTCGGCCTCGCCGCGTCCCGCCACCCCTCGGCAGGGACTCCTCGATCTCCATATGGTAAGCGATTTCCGGTTCGGCGAGGATACCGGTTGATCGAGGTCCTCGCGCCACCTCGCCGGCCGTTGTAACCAGTCCCGTCGCCCGCCCGTTTCGCCGCCCGAAGGATCCGCCATGCCGATCCACCCGTTCATCAATGCGACGCGCATCGCCTATTTCTCGATGGAGATCGCGCTGCGCTCGGAAATCCACACCTATAGCGGCGGGCTCGGTGTGCTGGCCGGCGACATCGTCCGGAGCTGCGCCGACCTGGAAATCCCGGTGGTGTTCGTCACGCTGGTCAGCCGCGACGGCTATTTCCGCCAGGAGATCGGACCGGACGGCCAGCAAATCGAGCGAGACGACACGTGGGACCCGGCGAGCTGGGCGAAGCCGCTGCCCGCCATGGTCGCGGTCGAGATCGAGAAGCGCGAGGTATGGATCAAGGCGTGGCTCTACATCCATTCGGCGCCGCACGGCAAGGACGTGCCGGTGCTGTTCCTCGATACCGACTTCGCCGAGAACGACCCGCGCGACCGCGACATCACCCACCATTTGTACGGCGACGGCGAAGTCTACCGGCTGAAGCAGGAGATCGTGCTCGGCATCGGCGGCGTGCGCATGCTCCAGGCGCTCGGGTTCTCCATCCACACCTATCACTTGAACGAGGGGCACGCGGCGCTGCTGGCCGTCGAGCTGCTGCACCGCTTCCGCCATCCCATTGGCCCCGTGCCCGGCGAGACGGCCTACGACATCCAGCGGATTCGCGACATGTGCATCTTCACCACCCATACGCCGGTCGAGGCCGCCACCGACCGCTTCACATACGAAACCGTCGCGCAGGTGATGGAGGAGCTGATCGAGCCCGGCGAGCTGAAAGCGCTGGCCGGCGCCGACCGGATGAACATGACCTCGCTCGCCCTCGCTCTCGCCGGCTACGTCAACGGCGTCGCGCGCCGCCACGCCGAGACGGCGACCCACATGCATCCCGGCTACCACATCCGGGCGATCACCAACGGGGTGCACGCGCCGACCTGGACGCATTTGAGCTTCTGCAAGCTCTACAACGCCCTGCTTCCCAACTGGTCGCACGAGCCCGAGCTGCTGGTCCGCGCCGACCAGCTCGACGACGACGCGGTGTGGCGGGCCCATAGCGAGGCAAAGCGCGATCTTATCGCGCTGGTCGAGACGCGTTGCGGCCTCAAGCTCGATCCCGAGAAGCCGCTCCTCGCCTTCGCCCGGCGGATGACCAGCTACAAGCGGCCCGACCTGCTGTTCACCGACCTCGACCGGCTCACGGCGATCGCCCGCAAATACCCCTTCCAGATCGTTATGTCCGGCAAGGCGCACCCGCGCGACCAGGAGGGCAAGCGGCTGATCGCCGAGATCGAGGGCCGCATGCGCGAGCTGGGCGGCGCGCTACCGGCGACGTTCCTCGCCGGTTACGACCTCGACCTCGCCAAGGTGCTGGTCGCGGGCGCCGACATCTGGCTCAACACGCCGCAGCCGCCGATGGAGGCCTCGGGCACCAGCGGCATGAAGGCGGCGCTGAACGGCGTCCTCAACATGAGCGTGCTGGACGGCTGGTGGGTGGAGGCATGGATCGAAGGGGTGACCGGCTGGTCGATCGGCGTCGACGGCGTGGGCGACTCGCGCGCCGCCGACGCGGCCTCGCTCTACGACAAGCTGGAGAACCTGGTGCTGCCGCTCTACGCCCACGACCGGGCGCGCTGGATCTGGATGATGAAGCAGGGCATCAGCAAGATCGCGAGCTACTTCAACAGCCAGCGCATGATGCGCCGCTACGCCTCCGAGGCCTATATCCGCTGAAACGGAAAACCCTCCCCGCCGGGAAAGCGGGGAGGGCCGTCTGGCGTTAGTGCCGGCGTTAGTGATCGAGGCCGCTGCCGATCGCCCCGACGTGCCCGCTCGCGCCCGCCCCCTCGTTCTCGGGGACGTTGTAGAGCGCATTGGGGTTGCGCGTCGGTTGGGCGTTATAGGTTGTCAGGTCCGAGATCTGGTCGCGGCTCAGGTCCGTGCCGATCATCAGCGCGCCATTCACGCGGTTGATCCGCACGTGATCCGACCGCAACAGCACCTCGTGCTGGCCCATGCCGAGGAACTGGCCGGTGCTGACCACCAGCCCGTCGTCGAGCGCGCGCACCACGTTGCCGATCTGCTGGCCCTGCTGGTCGAGCACCGGGCGGCCGATCAGCGCCGCCCTGCGGTGCAGCCGGTCCGACATGTTCGCGCTCATGCCCTCGTTGGCCTTGTTCTCGACGCCGTGGTTTCCCTTGTTGAACTCGTTCCCGGCGCCGAGGTTCGACCGGCTGCCGTTGCCCTCCTCGTTGCTCAGGTAGGGCCCGTTCTCGCCATTGCCGTTCTGCTTGTCCTGCATGGTGAGCGGGGTGGTCTCGCGCCCCGACTGGTCCGTCTTGTCGATCGGGTGGACGCCCTGGACCTGCGGCGTGATCTCGCCGCCCGCGCTGCTCGTCGAGCTGCCGGTGTAGTGGTCACCTTTAAACGCGGCCATGCCGGCGCCCGACGTGGCCATCAGCGCGGCGCTCGCGACCGCGATCATCAGTTTGTAACGCATCTGCTACTCCTTTCCGCCCCCTCGTCCTGTGGCGGTCGGGCGCGGACCGAAGCCCGCGCCCGTCGAATTATCAACGCATGGAGCCGCCTACCGCTCCGCCCGGCTGGTATTCGGGCATATTTTCGAGCTGGCCGGCGTTGAGGCTGGAGATCACGGAGAGCTTGCCGCGCGCGCGGGTGGCCGTGAGGTTGACCGGCTTCACGAGCACCTTGTGCGTGCCGATGCCCATCGTGCGCCCGACGCTGATCACGACCCCGTCGGGGGTGATGCGCGTGACCTCGCCGATCTGGTGGCCGTCCGCGCTGAGCACTGGGGCGTCGAGCAGCGCCCGGTCGCTCGGCACCATCTCCACATTGCGGATGCCCTTGAGATAGCTGTTCTCCTGAATCTGCTCAGGATTCTGCGCCGCAGGATTGGGCTCGCCCATATTGCCCATCTTGTCGTGGTGTTCCGCTGCGATCGCCGCCCCCGAGGCCGACAGCAGGACCGCGCTGGCGAGCGCCAGCATCGTCTTGTACGTCATGATACGCTCCTTCCGTTTGGCCGGCTTGCTTCAAGGGGAAACGCCGAGACCCGGCGATCGTTCCTGTTGCGGGCCGGCCCCGCGCGGCCGTGGGATACAAAATGTCACATCGGGACAGCACGTTCGCGCCGGGCGCTCCCGGCATCCCCCCGACCTGGTCGTCCAGCGCCAAGGACATGGTGGGCACCGCGCTCGGCCCGGCGCGGCTCTGGTTCACCATCGGCTACGGCATCGTCAACGAGGTGTACTGGCCCCGGGTCGACCTGCCGCAGATCCGCGACCTCGGCTTCATCGTCGGCGACGGCCAGGGCTTCTGGTGCGAGGTCAAGCGGCTGGGCAACCATGTCGTCACCACCCCTGCGTCGGGCATCCCGGCGGTCGAGATCGTCCATGCCCACGACCGGTTCCGCCTGATCCAGCGCATCGCGCCCGACCCCGAGCGCGACGTGCTGTTGATCGACGTGACCCTGGAGGGCGACCCCACCCTCGCCCCCTACGCGCTGATCGCGCCGCACCTCGGCGGGTCGGGCCATGACAATGTCGCCATGGTCTATAGCGAGCGCGGCCGCACCGTGCTCGGCGCCGAGCTGGGGCCGTTCGGCCTCGCCCTCGCCGCGGCGGACAAGGGCCAGTGCGACGCCTGGCTCGGCGCCAGCGCCGGCTATGTCGGAACCAGCGACGGCTGGCAGGATTTCTGGGCGAACGGCGCGATGACCTGGCGCTGGCACCGGGCCGGGCCGGGCAACGTGGCGCTGATGGGCGCGCTGCCGCGGCGGGCGACCCTCGCCCTCGCCTTCGCCGGCTCGACCATGTCCGCGGCGACCCTCGCCATCTCGGCGCTGATCCAGGATTTCGACACGGTGTGGCACCACCATGTCGCGCGCTGGCGCGCGTGGCACCCGGCGCCGCATGTCGACGCCCATCTGTCCCCGGAGTTGCGCCACCAGCATCGCCAGTCGGCGATGGTGCTGCGCGCCCACCAGGACAAGACCTATCCCGGCGCCATGGTGGCGAGCCTGTCGATCCCCTGGGGCAGCGCCAAGGACGACATCGGCGGCTATCACCTGGTCTGGCCGCGCGACCTGGTGGAAAGCGCCCTGGCGCTGGTCGCGCTCAGTGCGTTCGGCGAAGCGCGCGACATATTGCGCTACTTGATCGCGACGCAACTCGCCGACGGGCGCTGGCAGCAGAACCAGTGGCTCGGCGGCACGCCGGGCTGGCACGGCGTGCAGCTCGACGAGGTGGCGTGGCCCGTGATCCTCGCCGCGGCGCTCGCCGAGCGGGATGCGCTCGGCGACATCGAGGCGGCGGACATGATCCGCCGCGCGGTCTGCTTCATCCTCCGCACCGGGCCCGCCACCGACCAGGACCGGTGGGAGGAGATCGCGGGCCTCAACCCGTTCACACTGGCCGCCTGCGTCGCCGCGCTGGTGGCGGGCGCGGAGATGCTGCCGGCCCCGCTCGACGGGCTGGTGCGGGATGTGGCCGACGACTGGGCGTCGCATGTCGAGGACTGGACGGCCGCGCGCGGCAGCGCGCTGGCGGCCCGGTTCGGCGTCGCGACGCATTACGTGCGTACCGCGCCCATCCGCATCCTGGAGGACGCCTCGGCGATGGCGGACGCGATCGAGCTGCGCAACCTCGGCCCGGGCCGGACCATCGCGGCGTCCGAGCTGGTCTCGACCGATTTCCTGCAGCTCGTGCGGTTCGGCATCCGCCCGGCGGACCATCCCGTGGTGCGTGACACCCTCACCGTGATCGACGGCGTGCTGAAGGTGGACACGCCGAACGGCCCCTCCTGGCACCGCTACAACGAGGACGGCTACGGCGAGCAGGCTGACGGCAGCGCGTTCCTCGGCATTGGCATCGGCCGGGCGTGGCCGCTGCTCACCGGCGAGCGGGGTCACTTTGCCCTGTGCGCCGGCGAGGATCCCCTGCCCTACCTCGAGGCGATGGACCGCATGGCGGGCCGCGGCAAGCTGATTCCGGAACAGGTATGGGACACCGACGCGCTGCCGGCGAAGTACCTCTATCCCGGCCAGCCGACCGGCTCGGCCATGCCGCTCGTCTGGGCGCACGCCGAGTTCGTCAAGCTGGTCGCCGCGCGCACCGCCGGCGCACCCGTGGACCGGCTGACCGTGGTCGCGGCTCGCTACGCCCGACCGCGCACGCCGCGCTGGGCACACTGGTCGCGGCGCGCCCGCATCGCGCGCATCGCGGCGGGGTGCGGGCTCCGTGTGCTTCTCGACGCGCCCGCGACCGTGCACTGGTCGGCAGACGGCTGGGCGCAGTTCGAAGATACGCAGACCCACCCGACCGGCTTGGCGCTTCACCTCGCCGAGATTCCCGCGCGCCGCCTTCCCATCGGCACCAGGCTCGTCTTCACACTGCGCGACCGCACCACCGGCCAGTGGGAGGGGCGGGACTACGTGGTGACGGTGGAGGGGTAAGGGCTTCGCGCCCTACGGCATCTTGGGGAGCTTGCCGCGGTCGGCGATGGCCGAGGTGACCTTTTCGGCGCGCGCCGGGTCCATCTGGGCAAGGATCGCGCCCGACTTCTGCACCCGCATCCCCTCGATCACGTCGAGCACGATGGGCAGGTCGAGCTTCTCGAAGATCGCCGCGGCGTCCTTCGGCTTCATGTTCTCGTAGATCTTGACCAGATTCTTGAGCTTCGCCGCCTGCTCGGTGTCGTGCTGCTTGAGCAGGGCCCCGATCTTCGCCTCGATCGCCTTCAGCTCCGCGAGCTTGGCGGTGATGCGCTTTTCGGTGGCCGCAAGCAGGTTCGCGCGGAGATCGATCGCGCGCGCGCGCGCGTCGAGCGCGTCGCGTCGCGCCGAAAGCTTTTCGAGGACGGCGATCTCCTGCTCGGTCAGCGCCGGGCCCTCCGACCCGAAGCGCTGCGGCTCGACGGCGGACTGGCCGGCGGGCGTCGCCGGCATCTTGTCGGCCATCGCCGGCTTCGGTGCCGCCTGATCCGGCTTTGCGGCCGGCGCGGACGCGGCGGGGCGCGCCGACTGGGCCTCGCCCGGCGCGCCGACCGCGAGCGAGACGTCGTGCCAGAGATGGCCGACCCGCACGCTCAACAGCGCGGCGGCGGCGAACATCACCGCCGGCACCAGGCGCAAGCGGGGCACGCGGAAACGCGGAACGAATGTCATCGGATGGCGCTCACCCCGTGGCGCGCGCCTTCTGCATCGCCTGCAGAAGCTCGCGCTCGGCCGAGGAGTCGGCCGCGAGCGGCGCGGCCGGCCGGGGCGTATCGGAGACGACGGTCGGGCGCGGCCGCGGCTTTGCCGCCGCCGCCTTGGGCGCGGCGATGCCGGCGAGGCGCTGGGCGATGGCGTCGCCGCGTTCGGTCAGGAACACGAGCTCGTCGCGCAGCGCGGTCGCCTCGCCGATGGCAGCGTTGAGCCCGTCGCCCGCCAGAGATGCCGCGGCGCCCATCTGGGCCACCGTGCGCTCGGCATGAGCGGCGGCCTCGTCGAACCGGGCGATAGTGGCGGCGAGCTCCGCCTTGCCATCGCGCAGCGACGAGAGCAGACGGTTGAGCCGCCAGGCATAAGCGATCACGGCGACGAGCAGGCACGCGACCAGCCCGTCGAGCCCGATAGATACGAGAGGGGACGTCACAGCGGCCTCCTTCGTTGCGCACGGTCCTCGACGCGCACCGAGATGTTCGCGCCCTTGCGACCCATGGCGCCGGAAAACAAGGGTATGTCGCCGCAGCGCAGCTCGATCTCGGACTCCGGCGTGGCGTTCAGCATGACCCGGCTGCCGACCTTGAGGTTCAGCACCTCGTTGAGCGACAGCGTAACCTGGTCGAGCACCGCCTCGATCTCGACGCCGGTCTTCCACAACTCCTGCGCCAGGTGCACCTCCCAGATCGAGTCGCGGCCGAACTTCTCGCCCATGAACATCTGCAGCAGAAGCTCGCGCACCGGCTCGAGCGTGGCGTAGGGCAGGCAGAGCTCCAGCCGGCCGCCACGATCCTCCATGTCGATGCGCAGCTTGGCGAGGATCGCCGCATTGGCGGCGCGCGCGATGGTCGCGAAGCGCGGGTTGGTCTCCAGCCGCTCGAAGCGGAACGTGACCGGCGACAGCGGATCGAACGCGGCGCACAAATCGTTGAGCACGACCTGCACCATGCGCTCGACCAGCGTGCGCTCGATCGTGGTGTAGGGCCGCCCCTCGATGCGCATCTGCGCGGTGCCGCGCCGCCCGCCGAGCAGCACGTCGACGATCGAGTAGATCATCGGCGAGTCGACGGTGAGCAACCCGAAATTGTCCCATTCCTCCGCCTTGAACACGCTGAGGATGGCGGGCAGCGGGATCGAGTTGAGGTAATCGCCGAAGCGGATCGAGGTAATGGCGTCGAGCGAGACCTCGACATTGTCCGAGGTGAAGTTGCGCAGGCTTGTCGTCAGCATGCGGACGAGGCGGTCGAACACCACCTCGAGCATCGGCAGTCGCTCGTAGGACACCAGCGCGGAGTTGACGATCGCCTGGATGCCCGAGCGCGCGCCGTCGGTCTCGCCATCGTCGGTGAGCCCGAGCAGCGAGTTCGATCTCGTCCTGGTTGAGGACGCGCTGGGTACTTTCGCTGGCGCCGTCGCCGAGCGCCGCCTCCCAGTCCGCGGCCGTAGCCGGCGCGGCGCCCTCCTCAGGCTGATCGGCCATAATACCCCCTACGCCTACTGGACCAGCATTTCCTTGAACAGCACGTCACGCACCTTGACCGGCGCCACCGCGGCGTTCACCCGCGCCAACAGCTCCTCGCGCAGCCGGTACATGCCGGCCGAGCCGCGCAAATCGTCGAGGCGGAGCTCGCGCAGATAGACCTGGAAATTGTCCATGATCCGCGGCAGCACCTCCTTGATGCGCGGGATGTCCTCCGCCTTGGCGATCTCCAGGCTGACCGTGATCTTGAGGAAGCTCGTGCGCGAGCCCTGGCTGTTCAGGTTGACCAGCATCTCGGGCAGGTCGAAGAACACCGAGGGCGCGTCCGGCGCCTTTTTGCCCGTCTCGACCGCGTCCGGCTTCGCGCCGAACATCGAATCGAGCGCGCCCGAGAACATGAGCCCGGCGCCGCCGCCGATGACCAGCAGAGCGGGCAGCGCCACGAAGAGGACAAGCTTCTTGCCGCTCCACCCCGCGCGCCCGGCGGCGGGCTCGGCGAGTGCCCCCTCGGGAACGTCGTCTTCGGTGATTGCCGGATTCGCCACGGGCCTCGCGCCCTCCCCTTCCGCATCTCTCGACGGGTTGGACGGAGGCTAGGCCAACGATGTTAACAAGAGGTTGAAACGCACGGCGCGGGCCCCGCGGCCGGCGCCGCTACTTCACGTCGAGCCCGACGCCCGCGCAGATGGTGACCAGGATCGTCTGGATCTTGTTGACGTTAAGATAGGCGGGAAAGGCGAGCCCGCCGAGGAAGATCAGCACCAGGATCAGCACGTATTCGCCCTTGATCTTCGGCATGCGGCCAGTCTAGCGCGGACGGGCACCGCGCGCGAGCGGGTCGGCCAGGCCTCAGCCGACGAAACGGCGCCGCCAGCGGCGGCGCGAAATCTCGCTCCGCGTCGCGTAGCCCGCCCCGAAGCCGAGCCCGATCGGGACGACCCCGACCACGACCAGTTCCATTGCCCGTCGCTCCTTCCGCCGGCGCGAGTGAAGCAGCGCGGCATTAACCCACAGTTACCGCCGTATGCCCCGGAACGACCACAGAACGCCACCCGGCCGCTCACCAGATTACCGAGATGGCTTTGCCCAAACGAAATGGCGGTGGGCACAGCGGACAGCGGCTGTGGCTGGTCGTCGTGTTCCTTCTGGGCCTCGGGGGCACGGCCGCCGCCTTCGTGGTCGCGGCGCGCGGGGCCGAGCCCGCGCCCGCGCACGCGCCGTCCGGGATGGTCCCGGGCCACTACGCCCGCCAATGCCTGCCGGGCGCCGGACGCGCCTGCTACCGGACTTACGTGCCGCCCCGCTTCCGGCCCTCGCTGCCGGAGGGGCAGCCCCGGCAGGGGCCTCCGGCCCGCCGCCCCGATTTGCAACCGGACCCGTCGGACGCGGGGCGACCGGGACCCGACATCTCCACGCGCAGCTATGGCAGCGGCTATTTCGACCTGCCCCGGCGGGACGCGCCGTAGCCTCAGCCCTTGCCGTCGAGCCTGTCGAACACCTCGCGCATGTGGCGGAAGGCGTTCACCCCTGCGGGCACGCCGCAATACACCATCGCGTGCAAGAGCGTCTCGGCGATCTCCTCGCGCGTGCACCCGTTGGTCAGCGCGCCGCGCACGTGGGTCTTCAGCTCCTCGGGCTTGTCGAGCGCGGTCAGCATGGCGAGGTTCAACAGGCTCCGCGTCTTGCGCGGAAGGCCGGGCCGGGTCCACGCCGCGCCCCAGCAGAATTCGGTCACGAAATCCTGCAGCATCGCGGCCAGGGGGTCGGTCTCGGCGCGCTTGATCTGCGGGTCGACATAGTCGGTCCCCAGCACCTCGCGCCGCACCTTAAGGCCTTCCTCGTAGAGCTTGGTCTTCGCCATCTTTTCCTCCTTTGCGTTCAATCGCCCACCGGCGCGAGCTGGAACTCCAAGACCTCGGGCCGGGTCAGGAGATGGCGCGCCAGCCGGTCGACATTGTGGGGGTCGCGGCTGTGGATGACCATGCGATATTCGAGGATTTTGCCGCCGTCGCTCAGCGCATAGCCCAGCTCGGCGACGCGGAAGCCCTGCGCCGCGATCATTTCGCGCACCTCGTCTTCCGTGAGCGCCTGAGCCCGGTCGAAGCGCAGGCGGTGATGGGTATAGAAGTCGGTCGCCATATGGCGTTCGATCCGCAGGAACAGGGCCAGCATCACGAGGATCGCACCGGTGGCTAGCAGCGCGGTGTAATACATGCCGACGCCGATCACGATGCCGAGCGCCGCCGTCGCCCAGATCGACGCCGCCGTCGTTAGCCCGCGCACCGAAGGGCCATCCCTGAAGATCACACCGGCGCCGAGGAAGCCGATGCCGGTCATGATGCCCTGGGCGACACGTGTCGGATCGATATGGATGTCAGCCGGCAGCGCCTTGAGCCAGCCCTCGGCGTTCACCCCCATCAGCATGAGCATCGCCGAGGCGAGGCACACCAGCGCGTGGGTGCGGAAGCCCGCGGGCCGGCCGCGGAAGGTACGCTCGATCCCGATCAGCGCGCCGGCGGCGATGGCGGCGCCCAGCCGCAGCCCGATCTCGATCTGAAGGTCGGTCATGGTTGCGGTCAATGATGCGCTGCGGGCGCCGCCTCGTCCACGCAGGCGCCCTGCTCGACCTGGATCGTGGTGTGGCCGATCCCGTAGTGCTTGACCAGGTAGTCGTGCACGCCGCCCAGCACCTTGTCGCGGTCGGCGCCCGGGGCGACCGCCGCGTGCAGCGTGATCAGCGGCCGCTCGGTGGTCAGCGACCAGACATGGACGTGATGGATGTCCTCGACCCCCGGCACGGCGGCGGCAAGCTCGGCGCGCAGCGCGCCGACGTCGAGCCAGTCGGGCGTGCCCTCGAGCAGGATGTGGCCGGAGCGGCGGATGATCGCCCAGGCGCTCTTCAGCACCAGCGCGCCGACCGCGATCGAGAGGATCGGATCGATCGGCATCCAGCCGGTCTCGATGATGACGATCGCGGCGGCCACCGCCGCGCCCGAGCCCAACAGGTCGCCCAGAACGTGCAGCGCCGCGCTCTTGACGTTGAGGTTCTCCTCGCCGCTCAGGAGCCCGAAGGCGACGATATTGACCAGGAGCCCCAGCGCGCCCACCGCGAGCATCGTGGTGCCGTCGACCTCGATCGGGTTGGCGAGACGGCGCGCCGCCTCGATCGCGATCCCGATCACCACCGCAATCAGAACGGTGCCGTTCACGAAGGCGGCCAGCACCTGGGCGCGGTGATAGCCGAACGAGCGCTGCGGGTCGGCCGGCCGGCGGCCCAGACGGAAGGCGAACCAGGCAAGGCCGAGCGAGGCGGCGTCCGTCAGCATATGGCCCGCATCGGCGAGCAGCGCGAGCGAGCCGGCGATCAGCCCGCCGCCGGCCTCGACCGCCATGAACATTACCGTGACCACCAGCACCCACAGGATGCGGCGCTCATGGGCCGCGATCGCCTGCGCGTGGCCGTGGCCGTGCGCGTGGTCGTGATGGCGGTCTTCCGGCATCTTGTCGCTCGGAGCCCTTTCGCTGGCGCGACTCTATCCGTCCCCGCGTCCGATTTCGAGGCCGCGGCGATTCGACAGGGAAACGCGGGGAGCGGCCGGCCGTTTCTGGTATAACGCGCCCCGGGAAGGAGCGACCATGCGCGTCGGCGTGCCGAAGGAGATCAAGACCCACGAATACCGCGTCGGCATGACGCCGCCCGGGGTGCGCGAGCTGGTGGCGCACGGCCATTCGGTGCTGGTCGAAACCGGCGCCGGCCATACGATCGGCATCGACGACGCGCACTATGCCGCCGCCGGCGCGACCGTCGCCAGGGACGCGGCGGAGGTGTTCGCCGCCGCCGACATGATCGTCAAGGTCAAGGAGCCGCAGGCGCGCGAGATCGCCATGCTGCGCGACGGCCAGGTGCTGTTCACCTATCTGCACCTCGCGCCCGACCCGGCGCAGACGGCCGGCCTGATGAAATCCGGCGCCGTCGCCATCGCCTACGAGACCGTGACCGACGCCGCCGGCGGGCTGCCGCTGCTCGCCCCGATGAGCGAGGTGGCCGGGCGGATGGCGGTGCAGGCCGGCGCCAACTGCCTGGAGATCGAGCGCGGCGGGCGCGGGCTGCTGCTCGGCGGCGTGCCCGGCGTCGGGCCGGCCAAGGTGGTGATCATCGGCGGCGGCGTGGTCGGCTCGAACGCGGCGCTGATCGCGACCGGCATGGGCGCGCAGGTGACGGTGCTCGACCGGTCCCTCTCCCGCCTCGCCGTGCTCGACTGGCAGTTCGGCAACCGGATCATGACCGTCTACTCCACCGCCCATGCGATCGAGGAGGAGGTCGCGACCGCCGACCTGGTGATCGGCGCGGTGCTGGTGCCGGGCGCCGAAGCGCCCAAGCTGGTGACCCGGCAGATGGTCAGGGACATGAGGCGCGGCTCGGTGATCGTCGACGTCGCCATCGACCAGGGCGGCTGCTGCGAGACCAGCCGGCCGACCACCCACGCCGAGCCGACCTATGTCGAGGAAGGCGTCGTGCACTACTGCGTCGCCAACATGCCGGGCGCGGTGGCGCGCACCTCGACCTTCGCGCTCAACAACGCGACCCTGCCCTTCGTGCTCACCCTCGCCGACAAGGGCTACCGGAAGGCGCTCACCGACGATCCGCATCTGCGCGCCGGGCTCAATGTCCATCGCGGGCGCGTCACCTACCGCGCGGTCGCCGAGGCCCAGGGGCTCGCCCACACCTCCGCCGAAGACGCGCTCGAAGCGTGAGCGCCCTCGCCCGACTTCGCGCCCGGGGCGACGCCCTGCCCGGCAATGTGCGCGGCGTGCTGTGGATCCTTGCGGCGAGCTTCATGCTCACCGTGATGTTCGCCGCCATCAAGCGCGTGGTCGCCGACGAGCCCGCCTTCGTCGTCGCGCTGTTCCGCACGCTGATCGCCTTCGTTTGCCTGCTGCCCTGGGCGGTGCGCGGCGGGCTTCCCGCCGTCAAGACCAAGCGGCCGCTCGACCATTTGCTGCGCTCGGCCTGCGGCATCGGCGCCTTCGCCTGCCTCACCTTCGCGCTCGAGAACCTGATCCTGTCGGACGCGATGGTGCTGACCTTCTCCTACCCGCTCTGGACCATCCTGTTCGCCGCCGCCTTCATGGGCGAGCGGGTGCGGCTGCGCCGGACGCTCGCCACCATCGCCGGGTTCGTCGGGGTCGTGCTGGTGGTGCAACCCCAGGGCGGCATCGCGCCGGCGGCGCTGCTCGCGCTGGCGTCGGCCGTCCTCTCCTCGCTCGCCTTGTTCAACGTGAAGCGGCTGACCTCGACCGAGCCGCCGCAGCGCATCGTGTTCTATTTCTTCTTCTTCGGCGTGCTGATGCTTTTGGGCCCCGCGATCTGGACCTGGAAGACGCCGACGCTCGAACAGTTCGCCTGGCTCGCCGTCTCGGGCATCACCGGGGTGATCGGCCAGACCTGGCTTACAAATGCATACAGGGCCGGCGACATGACGGTGATCCAGCCGATGGACTTCACCCGCGTCCCGATGGCCGCCGCGATCGGCTTCGTCATGTGGGACGAGGTGCCGGACGCGATGGCCGCGACCGGCACCGTCATCATCATCTGCGCGTCGGCGTACATCGTCTATCGCGACGCCGTGCTCAGACGGCAGGCGCGGACGAAAGTCTAGCCAACCCCGTCATCGCGAGCGAAGCGAAGCGATCCAGGGCAGCACCGGGATTCCTGGATTGCTTCGTCGCTGCGTTCCTCGCAATGACGGAGGAGTTAGCGTTGCGCGATCGGCTTCACCTTGCGCTTGCCGCGGCCGGTATAGGCGGAGAGCGGACGGATCAGGCGGTTATCGGCGGACTGTTCGAACACGTGCGCGCACCAGCCGGTGATGCGGCTCATCACGAAGATCGGCGTGTAGAGGTCGATCGGGAAGCCCATCAGATAGTAGGCCGGCCCCGCCGGGAAATCGAGGTTGGGGTAGATGTTCTTCTCGCCCACCATGATGTTCTCCATCACCTCGGAGATGCGCATCCAGGTGTCGTCCTTGGCATAGGCCGACATGTCGGCGAGCGCCCGCTTCATGGTGGGGACGCGCGAATCCCCCTTGCGGTAGACGCGGTGGCCGAACCCCATGACGAGCTCTTTGTTCGCAAGCCGCTTGCGCAGCCATGCCTCGGCTTTGTCGGGCGCGCCGATCTCCTTCAGCATGTGCATCACCGCCTCGTTGGCGCCGCCGTGCAGCGGCCCCTTGAGCGCGGCGATCGCGGCCGTCACGGCGCCGTAGATGTCGGCGCGGGTCGACGACACCACGCGGGCGGTGAAGGTCGACGCGTTGAAGCTGTGCTCGGCATAGAGGATCAGTGACACGTCGAAGGCGCGCACGACTTCCTTCGGCGGCACCTTGCCGAAGCACATGTTGAGGAAGTTCTCGGCCATCGAGAGCTCGGGCTTGGGCTTCACCCGCCGCTTGCCGTTGCGCAGGCGAAAATCGGTCGCGATCATGGCGGGGATCTTGGCGAGCATCTTCATCGCCCGCGCGCGGTCCTTCGCCTCGCCCTCGCCGCCCCACGCGACCTCCTCGGTGCCGAGGAAGCTCACCGCCGTGCGGATCGTGTCCATCGGGTGCGCCGATCCGGGGAACTCGGCGATGGCGCGCAGCAGCCTGGGCGACAGCTCGCGCTCGGCCCGCTCGGCCTTCTTGAACGCGTTGAGCTGGCTCCGCGTCGGCAACTCGCCGTTCCACAGGAGGTAGGCGACCTCCTCGAACGTGCAGAGGCGTGCGAGCTCGTCCACCGGATAGCCGCGATAGGTGAGCGACGAGAGCTCCTGGATCACCTCCGACACGGCGGTGGTGTCGACCACCACCCCCGCCAGGCCCTTGTGGATTTCCGGTTCCTTCGCCATGCGCACCCCCGTTTGCCTGCTTTTTCACACCTTGAAGTTGAACACGTCGCGGTCGAACGCGGCGTAGTCCTCGTAACGCAACAACTCATAGAGGCGCCGGCGCGTCATCATGCGGTCGATCAGCGCCGATTGCGTGCCGTCGCGGTGAAGCTGGGCGTAGGCGTCCTCGATCGCCTTCATGGCGAGCCGCAGCGCCGTCACCGGATAGATCACGACATTGTAGCCGAGCTGCTCGAGCCGCCCGGCGCCCAGGAGCGGCGACTTGCCGAACTCGGTCATGTTGGCGAGGAGCGGCACGTCGATCGCCTTGCGGAACGCCTCGAACTCGCCGACGTCGGCCAGCGCCTCGGGGAAGATCATGTCGGCGCCGGCGTCGACATAGGCCTTGGCGCGGTCGATGGCGGCGTCCAACCCCTCGGGCTCGCGCGAATCCGTGCGCGCGATCAGGACGAAGTTCGGGTCGCGCCGCGCGTCGGCGGCGGCACGCACCTTGCGCACCATCTCCTCGCGCGCAACGATCACCTTGTTGGAGAGATGGCCGCAGCGCTTCGGGTTCACCTGGTCCTCGAGGTGGCAGCCGGTAAGGCCCATCTCCTCCAGCTCCTGCACGGTGCGGGCCGCGTTCATCGGCTCGCCGAAGCCGGTATCGACGTCGATGATCGCCGGAAGCTCGGTGACGCGCGCGATCTGCCGGCCGCGCTGCGCGACCTCCGTCAAGGTCGTCAGGCCGATGTCGGGCAGGCCCAGCTCGTTCGCCAGTACGGCGCCCGAGATATAGACGCCGTCGAAGCCCTGCTCCTCGATCAGCATGGCGACCAGCGGCGAGAACACGCCCGGAAAGCGCTGCAGCGCGCCCGACTTGAGCGCCTTGCGGAAGGCGGTGCGCTTTTCCGCGGCCGGCTTCTTCGCGAACAGCATCAGAAGATCCCCTTCTTGTCGCGCCCCGCGCTCGCCACCCAGGTGGCATCGGCGGCGAGCGTCAGCGCGTGCACCTCGGTCGGCGTCAGGGCGGCTAGCCGCTGGGCGAGGCCGAGGAAGCGCGCGGTCTCGCCGCCGCTCGAAATCCCCTCGGTCAGCGTCTCGAACTTGCGGAGGTAGTCGGCCCGCGCGAACGGGTGCGCGCCGTTCGGGTGCGCGTTGGCGACCGCCATCTCGTCGCTGACGATGCGCCCGTCCTTCAACTTGATGACGACGCGCCCGCCGAAGGCCCGCCTGGTGGGATCGGGGTCGCGGTAGCGGCGCGACCACTCCGCATCCTCGACGGTCGAGATCTTGCGCCACAGCGCCACCGTCTCGGGCCGGCGCGCGCGCTCCGGCGCGTAGGACCGGACATGGTGCCACGTGCCGTCCTCGAGCGCGACGGCGAACACGTACATGGCGCTGTGGTCCAGCGTCTCGCGGCTCGCGTTCGGGTCGAACTTCTGCGGGTCGTTCGAGCCGGTGCCGATCACGTTGTGGGTGTGCGCGCTCGTTTGGATCACGATGCTCTCCACGTCGGCGAGATTGGCCACGTGGTCGCGCATGCGGAAGGCGAGGTCGATCAGCGCCTGGCACTGGTATTCCGCCGAGTGCGCCTTTGTATAGGAATCGAGGATGGCGCGCCTGGGCTCGCCCGGCTCCGGCAGCGCCACGCGGTAGACGACGCCGGGGCCGGACAGCATGGTCGCGATCACGCTCTCCTCGCCCTCGTAGATCGGCGAGGGCGCACCCTCGCCCCGCATCGCGCGGTCGACCGCCTCGATGGCGAGCTTGCCGGCATGCGCCGGCGCGAACGCCTTCCAGCTCGAAATCTCGCCCTTGCGCGACTGTCGCGTGGTGAACGAGACGTGCACCGCCTGCTGCACCGCCTGGTAGATCGTGTGCACCGGCAGCGCCAGCATCGCGCCGATGCCGGCGGCGGCCGCCGGCGCGAGATGCGCGATGTGGTCGATCTTGTGCTCGTGCAGCGAGATGGCGCGCACCAGGTCGATCTGGATCTCGTAGGCGACCAAGATGCCGCGCACCAGGTCGGGGCCAGACTTCCCCATCTGCTGGGCGACCGCGACGAGGGGCGGGATGTTGTCGCCCGGATGGGCGTAGTCGGCGGCGAGGAACGTGTCGTGGAAGTCGAGCTCGCGCACCGCCGTGCCGTTCGCCCAGGCCGCCCACTCCGCCTCGAACCGGCGGTAGGGCGCGACGCCGAACACGGTCGCCCCGCCCTCGCGCGGGTGCGCCATCGCCTGGGCGCGCGCGACGGCGACGGGCCGGCGGTTGATCGCGGCGAGCGCGACGCCGGCATTGTCGATCACCCGGTCGATCGCCGTCTCCACCGCCGCCTCGTCGAGCGGCGCCGGATCGGCTGCGACCGAAGCGATCTTCCACGCGAGCTGGTCCTCGCGCCTTACGGTCTCGCGTGACGGATGTACGCGGACCTCGTGTTCCTTCATGACTTCCCTCCGCCTCGGCGGTCCCATCATAATCGGTCGAACCGACCGCCAAAATCCTGTATGGGATGTGGCCATGCCGATCAAGGATGCAATCGCGGCGGACTGACATGAGCGATCTTGTGTTGCGCCTGTTCACCGATAGCTTCGCCGCCGACGCGCGGGCGGCGGTTCCGGCGGCGAACCGCATGATCTGGGTCGTGAAGGGCAGCGCGATCTTCGCGGCCGGAGACGCCATAGTGCGGCTCGCGGCGGGCTCGTCCGCCTTCCTGCCGGGACCGGCGACGGTCGGCGCGGCCGGCGCGGAGGGCGCCGAGATCCTGCGCTGGGAGCTGGTGCCGCCGTCTTCGCCCGACGGGCGCCTGCGCGCGGAAGGCACGACGTCGCGGCCGACGCTCGATGCGCGCGTCGCGCTCGACGACGGGACCGACTGGCTGATGCGGCTCGACACGGTCGAGCTGCCGGCCGGCGGCAAGGCGCCCAAGCACGTACACCAGGGGCCCGGCATCCGCTGCCTTTTGGAGGGCGGGTTCACCGTCGACACGCAGGGCCACACCAGCTCGTACAAGCCCGGCGAGGCCTGGTTCGAAACCGGCCCCGACCCGGTGGTCGCGTGGGCGCCCGACGACATGGCGATGCGGTTCGTGCGCGTCATGGTGCTGCCTCGCGCGCTCTTGGGCAAGCAGTCGACGCGCTATGTCGAAATGGACCCCGTCGTCGCCACCAAAGGCCGCCGCTGGATCATCCACGTCGAGAAGGCGATCGCGCTATGACCGCATCGAACCAGCGCACCGGCGGACAGCTCATCGTCGATTGCCTGCGCGTGCACGGCGTCGACACGGTCTATTGCCTGCCCGGCGAAAGCTACCTGCACGCGCTCGACGCGTTCCACGACGCGACGGACATCCGCCTCGTCGTCTGCCGGCAGGAGGGCGGCGCCGCCTACATGGCCGACGCCGACGCCAAGATCACCGGCAAGCCCGGCGTGCTGTTCGTGAGCCGCGGGCCGGGCGCGTGCAACGCCGCGGTCGGCATCCACACCGCCTTCCAGGACGCGACGCCGATGGTGGTGTTCATCGGCCAGGTGCCGCGCCGGTCGATCGAGCGCCTCGCCTTCCAGGAGATCGACTATCGCCGCATGTACGGCCAGTCGGCCAAGTGGATCGCCCAGATCGACGACGCGTCGCGCATCCCGGAGATGATCAGCCGCGCCTTCCACACCGCCATGGCCGGCCGGCCCGGCCCGGTGATCCTGGTCATCCCCGAGGACATGCAGGAGGACACGTCCGACGCCGCGCTCGGCGAGCATTACGTGGCGCCGCGCGCGGCGCCCGCCCCCGACGACATGGAGCGGCTCGGCCAGCTCCTGGCGAAGGCCGAGCGGCCGGTCGTGCTGGTCGGCGGGTCGGGCTGGACCGCCCGGGCGCGCGACGACCTCGCTTCCTTCGCCGAGGCGAACGCGCTGCCGGTCATGACCGCGTTCCGCCGCCAGGACCTGATCGACAACCGCCATCCCTGCTTCGCCGGCAAGGCCGCCCTCGGCAAGGACCCGAAGCTTGCCCAGCGCATGCGCGATGCGGACCTGATGATCGTCGTCGGCACCCAGCTCACCGACTCGATCACCGACGAGTTCTCGTTGCTCGAAGTGCCGCGCCCGCGCCAGACGCTGGTCCACGTATTGGCCGGCGCCGACGAGCTCGGCCGCGTCTACCAGCCGACGCTGCCCATCGTCGCGACGATCCCGGAGTTCTGCGCGGCGCTGAAGGCCCTGCCCGCCGCGACCAGCCCGCGCTGGCGCGGCTGGACCGAGGCGGCCGTCGCCGACGAGCGGGAATGGCGCAAGGTGACGAAAAGCCCCGGCCCCCTCAACCTCGGCGAGGTGATCGCCCATCTGAACGAGGCATTGGCCGACGATGCCATCGTCGCCCAGGGCGCCGGCAACTTCACCGCCTGGCTGCGCCGGTTCTACGTCTATCGCGGCTGGCCGACCGAGATCGGCCCGATCAACGGCTCGATGGGGTACGGGCTGCCCGCCGCGATCGCCGCCAAGGTGCGCCACCCCGACCGCGATGTCGTGTGCCTGACCGGCGACGGCGACTTCCTGATGACGGGCCAGGAGCTTTCGACCGCGGTCGCCGAGCGCCTCGCCATCGTGATCCTGCTGGTGAACAACGGGACCTACGGCACCATCCGCATGCACCAGGAGACGCACTATCCCGGCCGCGTCGTCGCCACGCGCCTCACCAATCCCGACTTCGCCGCCCTCGCGCGCTCCTACGGCGCGCATGGCGAAACGGTCGACGCGACCGGCGACTTCCCCGCCGCGTTCGACCGCGCCCGCCGGGCGGGCAAGCCGGCGCTGATCCAGCTCATGCTCGACCCGGACGTGACGACGCCGACCACCACGCTGACAGCGCTGCGCGAGAAGGCCCTGGCGCGGAAGTAGGAGCGCCTACAGCGCAAGGTGCTCCCGTCGCAGGTCGGGGTTGGCGAGAAGCTCCTCGGCCGTGCCGGTGAACACCACCTGACCGTCGTCGAGGATCACTGCCCGGTCCGCGACCTTGAGCGCGGCGAGCGCATTCTGCTCGACCACGATGATGGTGAGCCCCTCGTTCTTCAGCTCGACCAGGATCTCCTCGATCTCGGCGACGATCATCGGCGCGAGCCCCTCGTAGGGCTCGTCGAGCAGGAGGAGCGTCAGGTCGCGGGCGAGCGCGCGGGCGATGGCGAGCATCTGCTGCTCGCCGCCCGAGAGCGTCACCCCTTCCTGGTGGCGCCGCTCGGCGAGGCGCGGGAAGCGGTCGTAGATGCGCGCGAGCGGCCAGCCCGCTTTCGGCGCGATCTGGGCGAGGATGAGGTTCTCCTCGAGCGTCAGGCCGGGCACGATGCGCCGGTCCTCGGGCACCAGCGAGATGCCGCGGCGCGCCGCCTCGTGCGTCGAAAGCCCGCGGATCGGCGTGCCGTCGAGCACGATCTCGCCGCGGCGCAGGCTCGGCGCCGGGGCGCGCGCGATGGTGCGGAGCGTCGAGGTCTTGCCCGCGCCGTTGCGGCCGAGGAGCGCGAGGAGCTCGTTCCGCCGCACCTCGAACGAGATGCCGTGCAGCACGTAGCTCTCGCCGTAATAGGCGTGCAGATCCGTGCAGGCGAGAAGCGGCGCGCCGGTCATACGTGCACGCCGCCGAGATAGGCGTCCTGCACCGCCTGGTCGGCACGGATCGCGTCGGGCGGGCCTTCGGCGATCACGCGGCCCTGGTGCAGCACCGTGATGCGGTCGGACAGGGCGAACACCACGTCCATGTCGTGCTCGATGATGATCTTGGTCATGCCGGTGCCGGCGATGCGCTTGAGAAGCTCGGTGGTGCCCTGGGTCTCGTGGTGCGACATGCCGGCCGTCGGCTCGTCGAGCAGCAGGAGCTTGGGCTTGTGTGCAAGGCAGATGGCGAGCTCGAGCCGGCGCTTGTCGCCGCGCGACAGGTGGCGCGCCTCGATCGCGCGGTAGCGCGCGATGCCGACGAGCTCGATGAGGGCTTCGGCCTCCTCGGCGAGGTCCGCGAGCCGGCGCGGGTGCTGGAAGATGTTGAGCGCGAACGCGCCGTCGCGCGCGGCGAGCGCCGCGATCACCACGTTCTCCGCGCAGCTCATCTCGGGATAGATCTGCGGCGTCTGGAACACGCGCGCGATGCCGAGCTGGTTGATCTCGTGCGGCGCAAGCCCCGCAAGTTGGTGTCCGTCGAACGCCACGGCCCCGTGGTCGGGCTGAAGCTGGCCCGTCAGGACGTTCAGCAGCGTCGACTTCCCGGCGCCGTTCGGGCCGATGATCGCGTGCACCGTGCCCCGCTCGACCGTGAGGTCGACGAAGTCGAGCGCGGTGAGCCCGGCGAAGCTCTTGGTCACGCCGCGTGCTTCCAGCATCGCCATCGCGCTACTCCGCCGGCTCGACGGTCGCCTGGGCGGCCGGCGGGCGCCGTCCCGCGGCCCAGCCCCAGAGCTGGCGGATCGCCTCGGCGACGCCGCCCGGCAGGAAGATCACGAACGCCATGAAGATCAGCCCGAGAATGAGCTGCCACTGCCCGGTCGCGGCCGAGAGCACGTTCTCGAGATAGAGCACGATCCCCGCCCCCAGCATCGGCCCGAACAAGGTGCCGAGCCCGCCGATCACCGACATCATCACCACGTCGCCCGAGGTCGTCCAGTGCAGGCTGTCGGTCGGCACGTAGCTCTCGTAAGCCGCGAACAGCGCGCCCGCGACGCCCGCATAGACGCCCGAGATGACGAACGCCATCATCTTGTAGCGCCACACGTCGATGCCGGTAAATTCGAGCCGCGTGTCGTTCGACTTGACGGCGCGGAGGATCAGCCCGTAGGGCGAACGCGCGATGCGCCTTGCGGCGTAGATCGCGACCAGCGCGATCGCCGCGATGAACCAGTACATCGGCTCCGGCTCCATGCGGATGCCGAACAGCATCGGCTTGGGCAGCGCAGTGAGCCCGTTCTCGCCGCCGGTGATATTCTGCAACGGCGCGAGCGCGGCGTAGTAGAGCATCTCGGCGAAGGCGAGCGTCAGGATCGCGAAATAGATGCCGTGGCGCCTCAGCGTGAGATAGCCGAGCACGAGGGCGAGCACGAATGCGACCGCGATGCCCACGGCCATGGCGGCGAGCAGCGAGTCGGTCACCTTGAGCAGCACGTACCCCGTCACGTAGGCCGAGACGCCCCAGAACGCCGCGTGGCCGAACGAGAGGTACCCCGTGAACCCGGCCAGAATGTCGAACCCCAGCGCGAAGATCGCCCAGATCAGGATGCGGGTCGCGAGCTCGCGATAGCCGCCGATCCCGGTCATGATCCAGGGCAGCGCCACGATCACGGCGGCGACCGTCGCCATGACCAGGGCCTCGCGCCGGGGCGAGGCGGCGCGCAACGGGCCGAGCATCAGTCCACCCCCTTGGCGCCGAGGAGCCCGTGCGGCCGCCAGAGAAGCACCGCGGCAGCGACGAAATAGACGATCACCTGCGAGATCTCCGGCAGGAACAGGACGGAAAGGCTCACCGCCTCGCCCAGGATGAAGCCGGCCAGCACCGCGCCCAGCACGCTCCCCATCCCGCCGATCACCACCACCAGGAATGACGGCACCAGAAGCTCCATCCCCACCTCGGGATGGACCGACGTGATCGGCCCGCCGACCGCCCCCGCGATCCCGGCCAGCAGCGCGCCGAGCCCGAACACGATGGTGAAGCGGACGGTAAGATTGATCCCAAGCAGCCGCGGCATCTCCGGATCGCGCATGCCGGCGCGCACCACGAGGCCGAAGCGCGTGTAGCGCAGCCAAAGATAGAGCGCGATCACGATGGCGAGCGTCACCCCGATGATGACCAGCCGCCACGGCGGGAAATAGCCGATGCCGATATTGACCGGGATCACCGCCCAGGGCGGCGGCGAATAGGGGATGGTCGTGCCGCCGAAGATCCAGCGCGCGATCTCCTGCACCACGAGGGCGAGGCCGAACGTCACCAATATCTGGTCCGTCACGGGCCGCCGGTAGAAGAACCGGATCAGCCCTCGCTCCATCGCGAGGCCGAACAGGAACAGGACCAACGGCACGGCGAGGAAGGCGAGCCAGTGGCCGACCGCGCCGGCGATCACCACGGCGAGGTACGCCCCGATCAGATACAGCGCGCCGTGGGCAAAGTTGACGACGCCCAGCGTGCCGAAGACCAGCGTCAGGCCAAGCGCGATCAGCACGTAGATCGCGCCCACCTGCAGCCCGGTCAGAAGCTGTAGGGCGAAGGCATTGAGTGCCAGGACAACCTCCGGAGCGACATCCGCGGCGCCCGGCCATGCCGGACGCCGCGGACGTTACGTTTACGCAAGCACCGCGCGGATCACGCGGGCTGGTACGGGCCGAGCTCGCCCTTGAAGAACTCGTTCTGGTCGTCGTACATGACGTCCTTGGCCTGAACTTCGGCCTTCATCGCCAGTAAGTCGTACTTGTCCTTCATCTTGCTAGGCGACTTGCCCTCCACGATGTACAGCGTGTGGAAGGCCTGGTGGTCCTGCGGGCGGTACCACACCTCGCCCGGCCCGATGCCGGTCAGCTTCAGATTCTCGATGCCCTTGATCACTGCCGGCGGGTAGAACGTGCCGGCCGTCTGCACCGCGTTGGCGTAGACCAGAGTCTGCACGTAGCAGGTCTGGGCGGCCTGCGACGGCGGCGCCTTGTATTCGGCCTCGAACGCCTTCACGAAGGCGACGCTGCCGGGGTCGGTCAGGTCCTGGTGCCAGTTGGTCGAGCCGAACACGCCCTCGATGTTCTTGGCGCCGGCGCCCTGGGCCATCAGGCGCGAGTACAGGGGCACGACGACCTGCATCTCCTTGCCGTTCACCTTGCGGTCGCGCATGCCGAACCGCACGGCCTGGGTCAGCGAGTTGACCATGTCCTTGCCGTAGTGGTTGAGCACCAGCACGTCGGCATCGGAGTTGAGCACGGCGGTGAGGTACTGGCTGTAATCGGCGGTGCCGAGCGGCGTCATGATGTTGCGCACCGTCTTCCAGCCCTGCTTCTCGGTGAACGCCTTCATCGAGGCGTACTGGGTGTGGCCCCACGAATAGTCGGCGGTCAGGTGGAACGCTTTGCGCTCCTTGCCGTAGGCGTTGGCCAGCACGGGGCCGAGCGCGCTGCCCGTCATGTAGGCGTTGAAGAAGTGGCGGAAGCCGTAGCGGCGCCGATCCTTGCCGGTGGTTTCGTTCGAATGCGACAGGCCGACCATGTAGATCACGCCCTTCTCCTGGGCGAGGTACTGCTGAGCGATCGCAACGGCCGACGACGACGAGCCGCTGAACATGATCACCTTGTCGCGCTCGATCATGCGCCTTGCGCCTGCGCGGGCAGCGTCGGGCTTGGTCGCGGTGTCGCCGGTGACGTACTCGACCTTCTTGCCCAGGATGCCCTGGCCCTTGAGCGCCAGCGGCTTCATGGTCTCGAGCATGCCGCCGCCCTCGTTGATGTGCTTGACGGCGAGCTTGAAGGCGCGCAGTTCGTCCGCCCCCTCCTCCGAGTACGAGCCGGTCTGCGGCACATTGAAGCCGAACACCGGGTTGCCCTTCACCGGGAAGTTGCCGATCGGCATCTCGTCGGCGAAGGCCCCGCGCACGAAGTGCCACGGCGCCCGTCCGCCAGCCAGCGTGAACGCCCCGGCGCCGAGCGCCGCCGTGCCCTTCAGGACCGACCGGCGCGTGATCGCGGTATGCTTTTCGCCCTTATCCTTCGTATCGGTGGTCATGCGGTTCTCCTCCCTTATGCGCGCCTCTGTACCCGCCGGGCGGCGGGCCGGATCGTCGCGCGCCGTTTCGACGCAAGGATGGAATTGTGGCGGCCGGGAATCAATCCTGGCGTCGCATTTTTTCGCGGGCGCCCGGGTGCCGTTTCCGGGTTATGTGCCGGCGCCGCACCCCGCTATACTGCGCCGTCGCCAGATCGGAGGGACCGCATGGCTACCGCCAGAGAGACCGTCGCGCCCGAGTTCGCCTCGGTGCTCGTCGACGTGGACAAGATCCCGTGGACGCCCACGAAATACGCGGGTGTGGAACACAAGGTGCTGTACCAGAACCCCGAGACCGGCCATTTCACCGCCCTGTTCAAGTGGGCGCCGGGCTCGGTCTTCCCGCTGCACGAGCACGTGGACGTCGAGCAGACCTACGTGATCTCGGGCTCGCTCGAGGACGAGGAGGGAAGCTGCGGTGCGGGCGAGTTCGTCTGGCGGCCGGCGGGCTCGAAGCACGTCGCCCGTGCGCCCAACGGCGCGCTGCTGCTCGCCATCCTCCTCAAGCCCAACAAGTTCCTCGAGGATTGAGCGCCGCGGCTACCTCCCTAATCTTGTCATCCCGGGCACAGCGCAGCATGAAATGGTGCGCTGCAGACAAGTGACCCATGCCCGCCCGGATATAGGCCCCGGCTCGGCGCGCGAGCGCGCCGTCCGGGGCGACAGTTCAGAGTGACCGTTCAGAACGAGGCGAACCCACCCCCATGACCACCCTTCGCAACCGCGCGGACCCCGTCGTCACCGAGATCGTGCGCAACGGCGTGATCGCCGTGACCAACGAGATGAAGACCAATCTCATGCGCACGGCGTACAACACCATCATCTACGAGGCGCTGGACTTCACCACCGGGCTGTTCACCGCCGACGGGCGCACGGTCTCCATCGGGCTCGGCCTGCCCACCTTCATCCGCGGCATGGCGGCGACCATCAAGGCGTTCCGCGACCATTTCGGCGAGAACATCCAGCCGGGCGACATCCTGGTCACCAACAACTCCTACACGACGGGCTCGCACCTCAACCACGTGACGCTGGGACTGCCGATCTTCCATGACGGGGCGATCGCCGGCTGGGCCTGCTGCATGGCGCATTGGGAGGATATCGGCGGCGTGCTCGGCGGGGTGACCACCGACATCTTCTCCGAGGGCCTCCAGATCCCGATCCTCAAGCTCCATCGCCAGGGCAAGCCCAACCAGGACCTGATCGATCTGATCCGCATGAACTGCCGGATCGAGGAGAAGGCGATGGGCGATCTGCGCGCCGAGATCACCGCCGTGAAGACCGGCGAGCGGCGCTTCCTCGAGCTGCTCGACCGCTACGGCCAGTCCGAGGTGCTGGGCGCGATCGACGACATCATGGACCATTCGGAGGTCAAGGCGCGCGCCCGCACCCTCGCCATCCCGGACGGCGAATATGTCGCCAAATCGTTCATGGACGACGATGCGGTCGAGTCCGGCCGCAAGGTGCCGATCAAGATCAAGGTGGTGAAGTCGGGCGAGGAGATGACCATCGACCTCTCCGACGTGTCGCGCCAGGTGCGCGGCTTCTACAATTCGGCGGCGACGACGGGCCAGGGCTGCACGCAGGTCGCCTACAAGTGCCTCACCTCGCCGACCGACTACCCGATCAACGACGGCTCGTTCCGCTCGCTCCGGTCGATCGTGCCCGAGGGGCGCGTGATCTCGGCGAAGCGCCCGGCGCCGATGCGCATGTGGATGACCTATCCCATGACCATCATCGACACGGTGTTCAAGGCGATGGCGCCGGTCATGCCCGACCAGGTGATCGCCGGCCATCATGCCGACCTGATCTCGTGCAACGTGAACGGCATCAACCCGCAGACCGGGCGGCTGTTCCTCGGCGGGCTCGGGCCGCAGGGCGGCGGTTGGGGCGCCAAGCGCGACGAGGACGGTGTGTCGGCGACCGTCTGCCTCAACGACGGCGACACGCACAACGCGCCGGTCGAGCAGGTCGAGACCAAGACGCCGCTTCTGATCGAGGCGCACGCGCTGATCCCCAACTCCGGCGGCGCCGGCCGCCAGCGCGGCGGGCTCGGCATCTTGCGGATCGTCGGATCGCGGGCGCCGATCAACGTCAACACCCAGATCGAGCGCATGCACTGCCGCCCCTGGGGCCTCGAAGGCGGGCTCTCCGGCTCCGGCAATTTCGTGGCGATCCGCCGCAAAAGCGAGATGAAGTCGTTCCCGACGGCCAAGATGTTCCACACCCGCGTCGACGCGGGCGACGCCGTATTCGTCTATTCGGGCGGCGGCGGCGGCTTCGGCGCGCCGTGGGAGCGCCCGGTCGAGCACGTCGCCGAGGACGCGCGCCAGGGCTACATCACCGTCGCGGCGGCGGAGAAGCTCTACGGCGTCAAGCTCGACCCGGTCACCTTCGCGCCCGACCTCGACGCCACCCGCGCGCTCCGCGCCCGGATGGCCGCCGAGGGGGTCGAGGACGTCCAGCTCGTCGCCGCGGCGGCAGAGTAACGTCCCTACCCCACCGTCACCTTCTGGTCGGAATAGCTGACGGTCAGGGTGAGGGAGCCCTCGTTGAGCTGCCAGCGGTCGACGGTGAAGCTGCGCAGCCCCTGGGCGTGGAACGGGTCCTCGCCCGCGATCTTCTCCGCCTCCTCGAACGAGGCGGCGCGGATGATGATCATCCCCCCGAACGGCTTGCCGTCCTTGCCGAACAGCGGCCCTGCCCCGAACATGATGCCGCGCTTCTCCAGGCTCACCTGGTGGGCGAGGTGCTGCGGCAGGACCTTGTCGAGCTCGGCGCGCGAGGCCACCGGGCGGGTGTTGATGACGTAAAGCTCCTTCCGCAGGAACTCGTGTGCGGGCGGTTTGGGCGCGTCTGCCATGTCGGCCTCCTCTTTCAATTCGAGCGTTCGCACGCCATTGTCGCATGAGACGAAGGAGACCACGATGACCATCGGCTGGGCGATCTACGGACCGGGACGGCACGCCGGACGCAACGTGGCGCCGGAGATGACCGAGGCGGAGGGTGCGCGGCTACAGGCGGTCGTCAGTCGCGACCGCGCGCGCGGCGAAGCGTTCGCGAAGGACCATGGCTTCGCCGCGGTGCACACTTCGCTGGAGGCGGCGCTGGCCGACCCCGCAATCGATGCGATCTACGACGCATCGCCCGACGGGCTGCACGCCGACAACATTGTCGCCTGCGCCGCGGTCGGCAAGCACATATTGATCGAGAAGCCGCTCGCCATCTCCGTCGCCGAGGGACGGCGGGCCATCGAGGCCGCTTCGTGCGCGGGCATCGTGCTCGGCGTCGTGTTCAACCAGCGCCACGACGCGGTCCACCAGGAAGCGCGCCGGATGGTGGCCGAGGGCGCCATCGGCACCGTCGTCCTGGCGCGGGTCCAGCTCGCTTTGCCGCAGCGCGCCCGCGCGGCGGCGCCGGGCGGCGGCAACTGGCGCACCGACCCGGCGATGCGCCCGCACGGCGTCGCGTCGTCGATCGGCGATCACGCGTTCGACACGCTCGCCTTCGTCGCGGGCCAGGAGATCGAGACCGTCGCCCTCGCGACCGAGCCGAACGACGGGCGCGAGCAGCTCGCCGCCTTCACGCTCGGGCTTTCCGGCGGCGCGGTCGGCCACGCCGTGGCGAGCTACGCGACGCCCAACGCCCAGCGGCCGATCGAGATCCACGGCACCGCGGGCTCGCTGATCCTGCACAACTCGTATGGCTACCTGGTCGGGACCGAACCCGACCCGCGCCCGGCAATCGAGATTGTCACCGCCGCGGGCCGCGAAACACGCCACTTCGCCCCCACGCCCTGCTTCCGCCGCGAGATCGAGCGGTTCCAGCGCGCCATCGCCGGCGCGGCCGCGCCGATGACCCCGCCCGCCGACGCGCTCCGCAACCTCGCCGTCGTCGAAGCGGCCTACGCCGCCCACGCCGGCTGCCGCCCGGCGCGGGTTCGAGACTTCCTCCCGACTTCCCGTTAGCGCCTGCTGTGGTTCAGCGGTGGTCGCGGCGGGAAAAGCCGTGGCCGAGCTGTGACATTGGCACCGAGTTGTGACATAGATTGGTCATTTGATCGAATAAAATGATCAGGAAATGTCCATATTTTTATCTTGAACAATGTAAGCTTATTCGCCTCCATCGGCCACACAATTGTCGGACGATTTGACAGGATTCCGAGGCATTCGGTCAAGAAGTGTCGGAATATTTTACATTGGTAGATTAGAGCCTACCTATTAAACCCATCAACCGATTGATTTCACGAAATCTCGGGAATCTGGCACGGAACTTGCAACGCATCGGAAGTCCTAACTCGTTAGAGGGGGTCCTACGATGCGAACGAAAACCCTGGCAACGCTGGCGGCGAGCGTCATCGCACTTGGCGTCTCGGCAGCAACAGCCGAGGCCTCACCTGTCCTGGTGCAGACCCAGTTCGTCGAGCACCTGCCCGGCGGCGTGGCCGACGCGACGCCGTGGTCGGACACGCTTTCCATCAATCAGTACGACGGAAGCAGCGGCCCGCTGGCGCAGGTCGAGCTCATCCTGGAAGGGACGTCGACGTCAACTCTGGAGCTTAACAACAATTCGACGTCCGACGTGTCCGTCAGCGGCAACTTGGGCGCGTCGATCACGGCCCACGTGCTTGGCACGACGCTCACCATCACGACGATCCCGACCTCTGCCTTCGGTCCCACCAACGTGCCGGGGAGCGGATCGATGACCGTCGGGCCGCTGTCGGGCTCGGACAGCGACAGCCTGATCACCACAGATGCGGGCGACCTCACATTCTTTACGGGGCTCGGCACGGTGGACTCTTTCATGAATGCGGACGGTACCTTGACCCTCATTGGGGGAGGCGGAAACATCACGGCGACGCAGACCACGCACGCCTACGGCAAGCTCACAGTGAACTATTACGTGAATGAACTACCGCCGCCGAGCGTCCCCGAGCCGATGACGCTCAGCCTGCTCGGATTCGGATTGCTGGGCCTCGGCTACGCCCGGACCCGCATGGGAAAGCGCTGATCCGGCCGCACGGCGCAAAGGGCGGCAGCTCATGAGCGAACGCCCGATACGCTCACGTGGGGAATGTCGGGTAGCAGGACCTTAACGCACCGCACCTGCCCAAAGCCTTGGGTTCCGCGAAATGCATGGAGCGCGAGGCAAACATTGGAGTAGCAAGTTATGGGCAAATGGAGATCTACGCTTTTGGTGGCCGCGGTGGGAGTCTGCGCCATCACTACTCACGCGAATGCAACACTGATGCTTACCGCCGCAGGAACTAATCTGGGATTTTCACTCAGCAATTTTCTCAGCGGCGGAAGCGACTACACCTTCCTTGGGGCGGCGAACCTGCCCGATGGGACTTTAGCGGTAGGAGGCTTTTCCGGCGGCACGATTTACAAGTTCAGTGACGTCGACGGACAAACGCTTGCCAACTCATTGGCGAGCACGTCGTTTAGTGGCGAGATCGATATGGCAACTGCGGGAGGCCAAGCATACGCTGCTTCGCGTAACCTTGGATTTTTTCATGTTGCGAACGACTTGTCGTTGACGCAAATCGTCACAAACCCCTCCGCTACCCCCAGTGAAGGCGTGTATGGAAATCCTGCGAATGGGCATTTGATAGCGAACACAAGCATCGGCCTAATCGATTTGAATCCAACCACCGGTAATGACTCTGTGATCACGAATGCGATACCGGGCACCCCAGACGGTGTATCAGTCTCTCCCAATGGACAAGTCGCCTATGTCGCCATTTTCGGCGGCGCGGCTGTGAACGGGTATAACATCGCGACAGGCACTCTGGTATTTTCCGCTACAGGCTTGCCCGGAGGCCCCGATGGCACCGCCGTCATCTCTGGCGGTGCGCTAGACGGGTTCATTGTCGTTAACAACAACGACGGAAGCGTGGGGGTCATCGATCCGAGCGTAGGAACAGAGACGATCATTGCAACTGGTGGAACGCGCGGCGACTTCGTTTCACCCGACCTCAATAACGGTTCATTGCTCGCGTTCGAAGACGACTCAGTATGGCGCTTCACCGTCGCCGGCGGTAGCATTGGAGGTGGCCCAACACCCTCAGTTCCGGAGCCGATGTCATTGGCTCTCTTCGGAATTGGCCTCGCCGGCATAGGCTACATCAAGCGCCGCCGATCAGCCGCCTGAAATTTCTGACGATCGTCTAAACTGAGGCGGCGGTTCCCCGGAACCGCCGCTTTAGTTCACGGTGCGCACCTCCGATTCGTAACCGAGCTGCACGACGCGGTGACCGCGCCTTAAAGGGACTAGAGCATCATCTGATCGGGCTGAATCGGTTTTTGGGATTCCGTCGGGTTGAGGTTTCTGATTCAAGTTGCGGGCTGGTGAAGGAGGCCAGCCTGCATGACGAGACCTCTTTCGAACGATCTTCGGAAACGTGTTGTATCGGCCGTTGACGGCGGAATGTCGCGGCGCGCCGCGGCGGAGCGCTTCGGGGTGGCGGTATCGACGGCGATCAAGTGGGTCGCTCGGTGGCGGAGCACCGGGAATGTCCGGCCGCGGGCACAGGGCGGCGACAAGCGCTCACGGCCGATCGAGGTCCATGCAGGGGAGATTCTGTCGTGGGTCGCGGAGAAGCCGGACATGACGCTGGCCGAGATCACCTTACAGCTGACGGAGACGCATGGGCTGAAAGTGGCCCCGAGCAGCGTGTGGCGGTTCCTCGACCGGCACGGCATGACCGTCAAAAAACCGCGCACGCCAGCGAGCAACAGCGTCCTGACGTTCTGCGCCGACGCCGGCGTTGGTTCGAGGCCCAGCCCGATCTCGACCCGGAGCGGCTGGTGTTCATCGACGAAACCGGAGCGTCGACCAAAATGGCGCGGCGCTATGGCCGGTCGTTGCGCGGCGAACGCTGCCGCGCGCCGGTGCCGCATGGTCATTGGAAGGCCACCACCTTCGTCGGCGCGCTGCGGCTCGGGGGCATCACCGCACCCATGCTGCTCGACGGCGCCATGCACGGAGCTGCCTTCCTAGCCTATGTCGAGCAGGTGCTCGTACCGACCCTCTCGTCCGGCGACATCGTCGTCATGGACAACCTGCCGGCGCACAAGCTGGCCGGCGTCCGCCAGGCCATCGCGGCCGCTGGCGCCGAACTCCGATTCCTGCCGCCCTACAGCCCCGACTTCAACCCCATCGAGATGGCCTTCTCTAAACTCAAGGCCTTCCTCAAGAAGGTCGCCGCCCGCACCAAGGACGATCTCTGGGACGCCGTGGCACAAGGCATCCAGCTCTTCACGCCAACCGAATGCGAAAATTACTTCACGGCCGCCGGATACGACCGCGAATGATCGGAAAATGCTCTAGCGGCCGCAAACGATATCCGGTCTGATCGAGAACGGCGCCATCGTTGGCGGCGGGCGCAGCGAACTGTTCTTCCGCCACCACCCAGTCATTTCCCGTCCGGAATTTCACCGCCAGGCGCTCGCCGAAGGCCCAGACGGTCGCGACCGCACCGACGACGAACAATGTGGTGAGACATCGCGCGACGCGTTTTTCCTCGGCTGAGCGGAGCGGGCGGTGCGCTGCACTCCGTGATCGAACGCCGTCGAGCCCGCGCATGAACTGAGCGACCGTGACCATCGTCCCCTCCCGTGCCTGACCGCACGAGTATCGCGCCGCGACGATGGCCCTCGCATGACCGGGCGGTGATTCGGTCGTGACAAGAAAGGGCGACTTACGCCCTGCAACCCTCTTCCGTGACATAAATCGGCCATTCGCCGCCGCGCGATGAATATGACATGACGTTTTTTAGAACCGGCCATATTCCAATCGACCCACTGCCGGCGCAGCCTGGATCGCCTGCACACGGAAACCGTTCGCCGGAATTGGCGTCGCTGCGCGATCGGCGTATCGAAGCCGCCCCGTGGTGCGGTCGTGACCCAACGATGGCAAAGCCGCGTCACGGTGCGCCGATCGGCCGGAATTTGTGACACTGAATGCCCTCTGTGACCCGGTCATGATACGCCCATGAACCAATATGGAATTGAAATGAACAGAGGCTTCTTTGATAGAAGATCCGGCCAGATCGTCGAGGATTTCGACATCTTTCGTGCCGGATTCGCCCCATTTTCGTCGGTGGATTTTACATCGTTCGGTTTAGACGAGTGAAAGCGAACCGATTAACCGTCTGAATTCACGAAAATCGGCTGCTGTGGCACAGTTCTTGCAACGCACTCTGCGACACCCACAGCGTAGGAGTGCGCCATGAAATCACGAACCTTGTTGGCAACCGCCGCGGTCGCCGCGCTCGCCCTGGGCAGCGCGCCAGCCATGGCCGCCCCCGTCCTGATCGACAATTTCAACACCAGCCAGTCGCTCACCGCCATGGCCACCGGTCCCGCGACGAATTCCAACGGCGTCACGGGCTCGACCTCCGACCTGATCGGCGGAGCACGGCTCGCCCAGATAGCAATCACAAGCGGCATGGGCAGCGCGACTTTCAATGTCAACAACAGCAACACCGGACCTGGCCAAGCCAATTACAGCAACCAATTCAGCGTCCAGTCGAACCTGCTGCTCAACTGGAACGGCGGCACGTCCGACATCACCTCGCATACCGGTCTCGGCGGAATCGACCTGACCGGCGGCGGGACCAACAGCGAAATCCTGGTCTCGTACTCCTCGGATCTGGGGGCGCTCGGCACAGTGACCGTCTACAGCGGTGACGGCAGCAGCAGCTCGTCGCGGTCGTGGAACTTCACGGGCGGCGGCACCTTGGACACCGCCAACCTCGGCTTCGGCACCTTCTCGGGCACTGCCGACTTCACCGACGTCTCCGCCATCACACTGAGCGTGGACGGCGTGAGCAACTTCGACGGGATGCTGGACATCATTTCGGCACCTGGCACCAACGTTCCCGAGCCGATGACCCTCAGCCTGCTGGGCTTCGGTCTGCTCGGCGTCGGCTACGTCCGTCGGCGCAGCAAGAAGGCCTAGCCGCACCGACGACAGCTCAGTACCGCGTGGTAGTTGCGTAATACAACGGCGGCGGCCCCCGGGGCCGCCGCCTTTTCGTCGGGGTCAGGCGCCGCGCCGGTCGCACGCCCGGGCGAGCGCCGTCAGCGCCTCGCCGATGCGCACCTCGTACGGCGGGACCGGTTCGAGCCCGCGCAGGCGGTCGGGCAGCGCGGCGAGCCCGGCACGGGTGTGCGGAAAGGAAGCGGCCAGCCGGTTGACCGCCGGCACGATCTCGTCGCCGCCGGGCACGGCGAGCGCGCCGCCGGGGCGGAAATCGTTCTGCAGGTCGACCACCAGCAGCACGTCGCCCGCGCGCGGGGCGGACCTGTCGCGGCTCTTGCCATCCGCCATCGCGATCCCGTGGCCCTCAGTGCGACATCACCACCGGCACCGTCATGTGCGCCAAGATGTGGCGCGTTACCCCGCCGAGCAACACCTCGCGCAGCCGCGCATGGCCGTAGGCGCCCATCACCATCATGTCGGCGCCCAGATCGGCGAGGCGCGACAGGATCATGTCGCCCGCCTCGATCTCGTCGGAATAGCTCAACGCCGTCTCGGCGGTCACGCCGTGCCGCGCGAGATGCAGCGCGATGTCGGCGCCGGGCACCTCGCCGTGGCGGGCACGCGACTTTTCCGGGTTGACCGAGAGCACCGTCACCTTCTTCGCCTTGGCGAGCAGCGGCAGCGCGTCGCGCACCGCCCGCGCGGAGGCGACGCTCGCGTCCCAGGCGATCAGCACGTGTTCGCCCGTTGTCTCATAGGTTCCGTAATGCGGCACCACCAGCACCGGCCCGGACGCGGAAAGGATCACGCCCTCCGGAATGGCATCGGCGTCGGTCAGCGCCGCGGAGTCCGGCGGCGCCTGTCCGACGATGGCGAGGTCGGCATAGCGCGCATTGACCGCGATCGCCGCCGCGCCCTCGCCGTCGCTCACCCGCCACTCGCCGACGACGCCCGCGGCGTCGGCCTTGGCGCGGAAAGATTTCTCCGCCTCGGAAGCGGCGGCGCGCATGCGCCCGGCGATCTCGGCCATGAACTCGTCGAGGATGCGCGACGGGATCTCCATGTCGTAGACCGGTGGCGGCGGCTGGACGAAGACCCCGACCAGCCGGGCGCCGTGGCGCCGGGCGAGCCCGAGGCCCGTGGCGAGCCGCGCCGCGGCGCGCGGCGTCTCGTCGACGTGAAGGACGATTTCGGTGAGGTCCATGGCACGCGCTCCTCCCAAGGATTATCGCTTTGCCCCAGCGGGGCCGGCGACCAATTCGTAGATCGCCGCGCATGTCTCGGCAAGCGCCGCCGCCGCTTCGGGCCCTTCGGTGAGCGCGGCGGAGGCCGCGTCCAGCTCGGCCAGGGTGGGCCTGAGCTACAGGATCTGCGCCACCATGTCGGGCTCGATATCGCCGAACGCGCCGATCACGTCGAACAGGCTGGCGCGCGGCAACAATGGCGCATCGAGATCGCTCAGGAAGAAGCGTTCGCTCATGTCGGTAGCCCGTTCTCTCACGCAGCCGCTTCGTGGTGCATCCCGGCCCGCAGCTTGGCCAGCGCGCGAAGCTCGAGCTGGCGCACCCGCTCGCGCGAGATGCCGTACTCGTGGCTCAGCGTCTCCAGCGTCGCCCGCGGCTCCTTGAGCTGGCGCTCGACCAGGATGTGCTGCTCGCGCCCGTCGAGGCATTTGAGCGCCGAGACGAGGATGCGCCGGCGGCGTCCCAGCTCCTCGCGCTCGGCAAGCGCGTCCTCCTGGCTCGGCCCGTCGTCGACCAGCCAGCCCTGCCAGTCGTCGCCCTCGCCGTCCACGGAGATCGGCGCGTTGAGCGACTGGTCGGGCGCCGCGATCCGGCGGTTCATGTCGACGATCTCGGCCGTGCTGGCCCCGAAATGGTGGGCGAGCGCCGCGGCGGTCTCCGGCGCGAGATCGCCCTCCTCCATCGCCGCGATGCGCTGCTTGGCCGCGCGCAGCCCGAAGAACAGGCGCTTCTGCACCGAGGTGGTGCCGATCTTCACCAGCGACCAGCTATGCAGGATGTATTCCTGGATCGCCGCCTTGATCCACCACACCGCGTAGGTCGAAAGGCGGAAGCCGCGCTCCGGGTCGAAGCGCCGCACCGCCTGCATCAGCCCCAGCGAGCCCTCCGACACGAGGTCCGCGAACGGCACACCGTAATGCAGGTAGCGCCGCGCGATCTTGGCGACGAGGCGGAGGTGGCTGTTCACCAGCGCCTCGAGCACGGCCGGGTCGGCGGCCTCGTGCCAGCGCCGGGCGAGGCGGATCTCCTCCGCCGCCTCGATCATGGGAAAGGTCTGGATGCGCCGCATGTAGCGGGCCAAACCGTCGGCGGTGGAGGGCGCCGCCGCGCGCCGTGCAATCGCCGTCATCACTCGACACCCTCGGTCGAGGCCCGGGCGGGCCGGCCGCGCCGGCGCCGCCCACGGCCTTGGGCCTAGCTCGCCTTGATGTCGAGCTTGCGCGACTTCTTCTGCGCCTCGGGCGCCTTCGGCATGGTGACCGTCAGCACGCCCTTCTTCATCTCCGCAGCGATCTTGTCATGATCGACGTCGTCCGGCAGGACGAACGCGCGCTGGAACGCGCCGAAGGAGCGCTCGGAAAAGTAGCAGTCCTTCTTCTTCTCCTCCTTCTCCTCCCGCTTCTCGCCCTTGATGGTGATCGCGTCGTCGGTCAGCGCGACCTCGATGTCCTTCTCGTCGAGGCCCGGCAGCTCTGCAGTCAGCGTGTAGCCTTTTTCGTCCTCGGCCACCTCGACGGCGACGTCGAGTGCGCCCGCGGCGCGGCGGAACGGCTCGACCGCGCGGTGGCCGGTCGCGAGGCGCGGCCAGCCGAAGCTGAACTGGTCGAACAGCCGGTCGATCTCGTCGTGCAGGCTCTCGAACGGCGGCCAGGCGCGGCGCGCGGCCGGGGCCGGTGCGGCCTTGGTCTCGGTCTTGAGCGGAACTTTCGTTGCGGTTTCGGCCATGATCTCTCTCCCTTGCATCGTCTGACGGGACTTCGCCCCGCCCTGCCCGGCATCGTACGGATCGGCCGCGAAACCGCGTTGATCCAGGTCAACCGGCGCAAGAAATCGTCAGCCCTCCGCCTCGGTGCCGGCGCACGAAAGCCCGAGCCGGTCGAGCCCCTCCTCGATCAGGTCGGAGAGCAGCGGCTCGCCCAGCAGATATTCCGACGTCTGGCCCGCGTGGCGGTCGCGCGCGTCCTTGACGGCCTCGCTCCAGCCCGACTCGCCGTCGCCGTAATCGCCGCGGCCGAGCCAGACCAGCGCCACCAGCTCCGCCTGCTCGTCCTGGTTCAGGTCGTCGATGAAGCTCTTCAGCTCCTCGCGCGTCGGATCGTCGGGGTAGGATTCGAGAACCTCGCGGAAATCGTCGTCCGCCATGTTCGAGGCCGGGTCGTCCTCGACCACCTCCTCCGGCGCGTCGTACTCGCGCGCCTTGAGCGCGATGTAACAGATCTTCTCGATGCTGGTTTGCAGTTCCATTTCGGTCTCCCGCCTGTGTCAGCGCACGGTGATGCAGGTGCAGCGCGCGAGCTGCGCGACCTTGCTCGACACGCTGCCGAGCAAAAGGCCCGCAAGAGCGCCGCGCCCGCGGCTCCCGATGACGATCAGATCGGCGCCGTGGCGCTTCGCCGCCGCCACGATCTCCTCCGCCGGATCGCCGATCTCGACGTAGCGTTCGGCCCCGGTGCCGCGCGCCGCGAGCGTCGCGGCCTCGCGGTCGACGATCTCGGTCGCGGCGAGCCGGAGGAAATCCTGCTCGGTCAGCCGCAGATGCTCGGATTCCATGTAGGCTTCCAGTCCCTCGGGTGCGACCGCGTCGCCCGCGCGGCGCAGCACGTGCACCAGCACGACGCGCGCGCCCCAATGGCTGGCAAGGTCGCCGGCCAGCTCGACCGCCTTGTGGGCGTTCGCCGAGCCGTCGACGGGAACCAGGATATTCTTGAACATGGCCACCTCCGGCCGGTCCTCTAGCGCGCCCGTGGCGAACGCGCGTTGACCTGGGTCAAGCGCCCCCCCGCGGGACAACGGCGGGACCCGCCGCCGGTTGCCGGCGAAGCCCGTCTCGCCCAGATTGGGGCATGCCCTACCGCCTGGACCCCGCCCGTCCGGTCGCGGCGAACGTACGCCGCATCGCCAAGGAGGAAATCGCCAGCGCGCTCGCGCGCTGCGACGATCCGCGCGCGCCCGACGACCGGGTGCACGATTTGCGCAAGCGCTGCAAGCGGCTGCGCGGCCTGATCCGGCTGGCGCACGGCGCGCTGGCGCCGTCAGGCGCCTATGCCACCGGGAACGCCACGTTTCGCGACGCGGCCGACACGCTCGGCGGGCTGCGCGACCGCCAGGCGATGATCGTGACCTGCGACAAGCTGCTGGACCGGTTCGCCGACGAGACGCCGCCCTCGGCCTTCGCGCCGATCCGCCGCGCGCTCGGCCGCAAGCTCGCCGCAATGGCGCGCGCCGACGAGGCGGCGCCGCCCGCCCCGTTCCGCACCCGGATGCGCGCGGCGCGCCGCCGCATCGCCGGCTGGCCGCTCGAGGGCGACGGGTTCGACGCGGTTGCCGAGGGGCTCGCCCGCACCTACCGGCGCGGTCGCAAGGCGATGAAGGCGGCGCACGCCAACCCCTCGCTCGAGGCGTTCCACGAGTGGCGCAAGCGCGCCAAGTACCACTGGTACCATCTGCGGCTGATCGAGCCGGTCGCGCCGGACATCTTGAAGAAGCGCCGCAAGCGGGCGAAAGAACTGGAAAAACTCCTGGGCGACCATCACGACCTCGCCGTCCTGCGCGCCGAGCTGGTCGAGGGCTCGCCGGCGGCGCTCGACGATAAGCCGACCGCCGCGCTGGTCGCGCTGATCGACCGCCGCGCGGCCGAGCTCGCCGCCGAGGCCTTGGACCTCGGCCGCAAGGTCTATCGTCGCAAGACCAGGCGCTTCGTCGCCGACATTGCCGCCCTGTGGCCGGACGGGGACGGGTAGTTTCCGCCGACGTAGAGACTATTGCACTGTGCGAACGGGCTGAGCGGGCACGAGCCGCATCCTCTCTACTGTCACCCCGGGCGCGACGCAGCACGAAGTGATGCGCCGCAGACCCGGGGCCCATATTCGGGCGCCATGAAGGCTCAGACATGGGCCCCGGATCGGCGCTGCGCGCCGTCCGGGGTGACAATCGTTGGTGCCCGACCGAGAAAGCACCCCGTGCAGCACGGCGCGCGCCACCCCATATATGCTCCATGCCGGCGACGGGCCGGGCGGGGGCCGGCCGTGGAATTGGACATGGATGCGCTGAACCAGGATCGCGTCGAGGATCGGTCCGAGGCCGACGAAGCCTCGCCGGCGAAGCGGCGCTGGGGCTGGCCGCTCGCCGTGCTGGCCGTGCTGCTCGCCGCCGGCGCGATCGCGTGGTGGCAGTTGGGCCCGCCGCCGCCTGTGCGTTACAGCGTCGCACCGGTCGCCCGCGCGACGGTGGCCACAGCGGTCACCGCCACGGGCACGGTCAATCCCGAAAGCGTGGTCCAGGTCGGCACGTACGTTTCGGGCGTCGTGCGCGAGGTGAACTGCGACTACAACACCGTGGTCAAGGCGGGCCAGCTCTGCGCGAAGATCGACCCGCGCCTCTACCAGCCGGTGGTCGAGCAGGCCAGGGCGAACCTTTCGATCGCCAAGGCACAGCTCGGCAAGGACCAGGCCAACCTCGCCTACACGAAGACGGTCTTCGACCGGACGCAGGCACTGACCGCGCGCGGCAACGCGTCCAAGGACGCGCTCGACAACGCCCGCAGCTCGTACAACCAGGCTCAGGCGCAGATCGCGCTCGACCAGGCGACCATCGACCAGCGCCAGGCGGCGCTCGACGCCGCGCAAGTCAATCTCGACTACACCAACATCACCTCGCCGGTGAACGGCACGGTCGTCTCGCGCAACGTGAACGTCGGCCAGACCGTGGCGGCGAGCTTCCAGACGCCGACCCTGTTCCTGATCGCGACCGACCTCACCAAGATGCAGGTCGACGCCAATGTCAGCGAGTTGGACATCGGCCAGGTCAAGACGGGCGACCGGGCGGAGTTCACGGTCGAGGCCTTCCCGAAGCAGCGCTTCGTGGGCACGGTGACGCAGATCCGCCAGGCGCCGATCACGGTGCAGAACGTCGTCACCTACGACGTGGTCGTCAGCGCGCCCAACCCGGACCTGCTGCTCAAGCCGGGCATGACGGCGACGGTGCGCATCGTCACCGCCGAGCACAAGGACGTGCTCGCGGTGCCCAACCAGGCGCTGCGCTTCTCGCCCAACGGTCCGGCCGCAGCGGAGGCGGCGGGCACGCGCGTCTGGGTGCTGAAGGACGGCGCCCCCCAGCCGGCGAAGGTCACGACCGGGCTTGCCGACAACACCCGCACCGAGATCACCGGCGGCGAGATCAAGCCGGGCGACAAGGTGATCGTCGGGGCGCGGCAGGCGGGCGCGAACGGCACAGCTGAAGGCGCCGCGCGCGCGGGCGGCCCGCGCATGCTCGGCCTCCGCTGAGGGCGCCATGCCCGAGACGGTCATCGAGGCGAAGGGCCTCACCCGCGTGTACCACGTGGGCGACGTCGAGATCCAGGCGCTCCGCGGCGTCGATTTGACGGTCGAGCGCGGCGAGTTCGTCGCCATCATGGGCTCGTCCGGGTCGGGCAAGTCCACCCTCCTCTATTTGCTCGGCTGCCTCGACCGCCCGTCCGGCGGCACCTACGCCTTCGAGGGCGTCGACGTGGCGAAGCTCGACGAGCCGGCGCTTGCGCGCATCCGCAGCGAGCGCATCGGCTTCGTGTTCCAGTCGTTCAACCTGCTCGCCCGCACCAGCGCGCTCGAGAACGTGGCGCTGCCCTTGTTCTACACCGGGCCGCACCGCAGCGGGCGCGACCGTGAAGGCCGGGCGCGTGCAGCGCTCGGCTTCGTCGGGCTCGGCGGACGCGAGCGCAACAACCCGAGCCAGCTTTCCGGCGGCCAGCAGCAGCGTGTCGCCATCGCCCGCGCCCTGATCAACAACCCGTCGGTGCTGATGGCGGACGAACCGACGGGCAACCTCGACACGCGCACCTCGCACGAGATCATGGAGACGATCCAGAAGCTCAACCGCGAGCAGGGCGTGACCGTCGTGCTGGTGACGCACGAGCAGGACGTCGCCAGCTACGCCGACCGCATCGTCACCATGCGCGACGGGCTGATCGTCTCGGACGAACGGCGCGCGCCGCAGCCGGCCGCACCCGTCCCCGCCCTCGCCCCTGCGACCGCCGTGCGCGCGCGCCGGCCGTTCGTCGCGCGCCGGCTGGACCGCGCGTTCCTCGCCATGATCGCCGCCGCGGCCGCCCAGGCGCTCGCGCGCAACAAGATGCGCTCGTCGCTCACCATGCTCGGCGTGTTCATCGGCGTCGCCGCGCTGATCGCCATGGTCGCAGTCGGCCAGGGCGCGAACGATGCGGTGAAGCGCCAGCTCGAAAGCCTCGGCACCAACATGCTGGTCGTGCTGCCCGGCGCGACGACGGCTTCGGGCGTGCACGCGGGGTTCGGCAGCGCCTCGACCCTGACGGTCGCGGACGCCGAGGCGATCCGGGCCGAGGCGCCCGCCGTCAGCGACGTCGGCTACCAGATGCGCTCGGTCGGCCAGGTCCAATACGGCAATCAGAACTGGTCGACCGGAATCCAGGGCGTCAATCCGGACTACCTGCCGATCACCAACTGGAAGATCGCCGCGGGCCGCGCCATCGACGAGGAGGATATGCAGGCCGCCTCGATGGTCGTGCTGATCGGCCAGACCGTGTACCAGAAGCTGTTCGCCCCGTCCGAAAACCCGGTCGGCGCGACCATCCTGGTCAAGGGCGCGGCCATGCGCGTAATCGGACTTCTCGCCTCCAAGGGCCAGACCGGGTTCGGCCAGGACCAGGACGACGTGGTGATGATCCCGTTCACCACCGCCGAGCGCAAGGTGCTGGGCGTCACCCGCCCGACGCAGTTGGGGCAGGACACAACCAACACGCTCTACTCGGCATCCGGCGACCTCTACCCGCCGCCGCCCAACCCGTTCGGCATCCCGCCGCGCATCACCGGCTTCGTCCAGGCGATCTTCATCCAGGCCGCGAGCGCCAACGCCGTCGACACGGCGATCAAGCAGGTGAGCGATATCCTGCACCGGCGCCACCATATCCCGCCCGACGAGCCGAACGATTTCGGCGTGCGCAATCTGAGCCAGATCGCCCAGACGGCAGAGGGGTCGAGCCGCATCTTCGCACTCCTGCTCGCGACGGTCGCCTCGATCTCGCTGGTGGTCGGCGGGATCGGCATCATGAACATCCTGCTCGTCTCGGTCACCGAGCGGACGCGCGAGATCGGTATCCGTATGGCGATCGGCGCCCGGCGCATCCACGTGCTGCTGCAATTCCTGACCGAGGCGGTGCTGCTGAGCGCGATCGGCGGGACGGCGGGCGTGATCGCCGGTGTCGGCGCCTCGCTCGCCATCTCGGCGATCGCAGGCTGGCCGACCGCGCTGTCGGCCGTCGCCATCGTCGGCGGGTTCGTGTTCTCGGCCGCGGTCGGGATATTCTTCGGCTTCTACCCGGCCCGCAAGGCCGCCCGCCTCGATCCCATCGAGGCGCTCCGCTACGAGTGATCCGCGCTAACGCATCGTCGGCATGACGAACTCGGCGCCCTTGCGGATGCCGGTCGGCCAGCGGCTGGAGATCGTCTTGAGGCGCGTGTAGAAGCGCACTCCTTCCGCCCCGTGCACGTGCATGTCGCCGAACAGCGAGCGCTTCCACCCGCCGAAGGAATGGAACGCCATCGGCACCGGGATCGGCACGTTGACGCCCACCATGCCGACCTGCACGCGCGAGGCGAACTCGCGCGCCGCGTCGCCGTCGCGGGTGAAGATCGAGACGCCGTTGCCGAACTCGTGCGCGTCGGCAAGCGCGAGCGCGCCCTCGAAATCCGGCGCGCGCACGACCGAGAGGACCGGGCCGAAAATCTCCTCTTTGTAGATGCGCATCTCGGGCGCGACGTTGTCGAACAGCGTGCCGCCGATGAAGAAGCCCTTCTCATAGCCCTGGAGCTTGAGGCCGCGCCCGTCGACCGCAAGCGTCGCCCCCTCCTTGACCCCGAGGTCGATGTAACCCTTCACCTTGTCGAGGTGCGCGCCTGTGACGAGCGGGCCCATCTCGTTCTCCGGGTCGGTGCCCGGCCCGATCTTGAGGGCGCGCACGCGCGGCGCGAGCTTCGCCATCAGGGGCTCGGCCGCGCCGCCGACCGCGACCGCCACCGAGACGGCCATGCAGCGCTCGCCCGCCGAGCCGTACGCCGCGCCCATCAGCCCATCGACCGCCTGGTCGAGGTCGGCGTCCGGCATGACGACGAGGTGGTTCTTCGCCCCGCCGAGCGCCTGGACGCGCTTTCCCGCCGCAGCTGCGGTGCGGTAGACGTGCTCGGCGATCGGCGTGGAGCCGACGAAGCTTACCGCCGCGATGTCGGGGTGGGCGAGGAGCGCGTTCACCGCCTCCGCGTCGCCGTTCACCACGTTGAGCACGCCCTCGGGCAGGCCCGCCTCGGCCAGGAGCTCCGCGAGGCGCAGCGGGCAGGACGGGTCCTTCTCCGACGGCTTGAGGACGAACGTGTTGCCGCAGGCGATGGCGACCGGGAACATCCACATCGGCACCATCGCCGGGAAGTTGAACGGCGTGATGCCGGCGCACACGCCCAGGGGCTGGCGCATCGACCAGCTATCCACGCCGGTGCCGACGGCCTCGGTGAACTCGCCCTTGAGCAAATGCGGGATACCGCAGGCGAACTCCACCACCTCGGCGCCGCGGACCAGCGAGCCGTGCGCGTCGGAGAGCACCTTGCCGTGCTCGGCGGTGATCGACCGGGCGAGCTCGTCGGCGTGCTTTTCCAGAAGCTCCTTGAACTTGAACATGACCCGCGCCCGGCGCAGCGGCGGGGTCGCGGCCCAGGCCGGGAACGCCTTCTTGGCGGCGGCGACGGCGGCGCCGACCTCGGCGGCGGAGGCGAAGGCGACGCGCTTCGCCACCTCGCCGGTCGCCGGATTGAACACCTCGCCCGCGCGTCCCGACTGGCCCGCGACGTTCTTTCCGCCGATGAAATGCCCGATATCCGCCATCTGCGCTCTCCCGCTTTCACGCATGTTAAAGCCCGGCGGGGGAGGCGGCGCAAGCGGCGATGTCGGCTAGGCCGCAGCGGGCGCGAACAGAAGCTCGAGATAGTTCCGGTAGTGCTCGAGCTGCTCGGCCGCGACCGCCGGCTCCGTCAGCGTCTTGGAGGGGATGAAGGCACCTTCGAACACGACGGTCATCATGTCGGCGAGGCTATCCGGCTCGACCGGCAGGCGCGGCGGATGGGCGGCGACCGCCTCGGCGATCTTGGCGGCGAGGCGGCTGCGCCAGATGCGCATCGTCTCCTGAATGATGCGGTGGACCGTGTCGTCGAAGAGCTGCGCCTCGTAGATGCACGAGGCGAAGAGGCATCCCGGGAACGGCTCGGTCAGGGCGTGGGCGAGGGCCGCCTTGCTGTCGAAGTGATAGAAGAAGCTGCCCTTGGTGGTGTTCGCACGCCCGACCAGCTCGTCGATCGATGTGGCGGCGAAGCCGCGGTCGAGGATCAGCGCCTGGGTGGCGTCGAGGATGGCGGTGCGGGTGGTTTCTGCCTTGCGGGCCATGGCCTGTAGATAACATACCGACCGGTCGGATATGACCTGTCGTGGGCGGCGGTCGCCTACGCGGCGCGCGACGCGGATCGGCGGGGCCTCGCCAACGTGACGTTCGATGCGCGCGACCTGTCGCGCTTCGACGATGAGGCGGAGCCGGGATCGTTCGACCTGGTCACCACCTTCGATGCGGTGCACGACCAGGCGAAGCCCGCCGCCGTGCTCCGGGGAATTCCGCCGGTCACTGGCGTCGGGCGGCGTCTATCTCGGGCAGGATATCGACGGCGACGGGCTCGGCGCGATGTGGGGGCGCGAGCAGGCCGTCGAACTGATGCGCGAGGCCGGTTTCGGCACGGTCGACGTGCACAACCTGCCGCACGACTTCCAGAACTGCTACTATGTGTGCCGGCCGTGACGATCCGCGGGGCGGCGGGCAATCCGCCCGCCGCCTACGCGCGACGCGCTCCGCCTTACGGAGCGCGACACTACGACAGCTCGTCCAGCTTCTCGGCGACGAAGCCGTTTACGCTCTTGCCGGCGCGGGCGGCGGCGACCGCGATGCGGCGATGCAGCTCGGGTGACACGCGCAGGGTGAAGTGTCCCGAATAGGGCCGCTCCGGCTCCTTGCCGCGCTCGATGCACCACGCGACGTAGTCCGCCACCGTATCGGCGAAGGCTTTGCGAAGTTCCTTGAGAGTACGGCCCTGGAAGGTCAGCACGTCGCGCGTGTTGATCACCTCGCCATGGAACAGCCCGGCGTCCTCGTCAAGCTCGATCGTGGCGATATAGCCGTCGTGATGCATGGTCGTCACGGCGTTACTCCCGCTTCGGTCAGGAACCGTCGCACCGATTTCAGGGCGCCCTTGTCCGTCTCCTTGCGCGGATGCGGACGGTGGAAAACCAATCGACATTGGCGCGCGCCGGATTCGCGAAGATCGCTTCCAGCGTCCGACGATGCCGCCCCATGAGCATACTGTATGATACCAGATTGTGGTATCAAGTGGGCAAGTTACGCGCTCTTCGCCTTCGAGCCCTTCGCGATCTCGGCGCGGCGGGCGCGCGTGGCGGCCTCGTCGACGGCGAAGGTGGCGGGATCGACCACGACGCCATAGAGCTTGCGCGCGGCCTCGGCCGAGACATAGCCCTGGCGCACGTCCTCGGCGACACGCGCGGCCGGGCGCTCGCCGGGCGGACCGAACCCCCCACCGCCGCCCGAGCGCATGACGAACCCGTCCTCGGTGCGCAGATGGGTCCACAGCGCCTTGGCGTTGGGCAGATCGTCCGTCTTCCCGGCGCCGCGCAGGATCTGCACCTCGTTGCCGGCCCCTTCCAGCCCGCCCGAGAGCCCCCAGGGCTTGCAGTGCTTGCGTTCGATCTGGGTCGCGAAGTTCATGTCGGTGCGCGCGCGCACGCGGTACTCGACGCCCAGCCCGCCGCGGTGCTTGCCGGCGCCGCCCGAATCCGGCACCAGCGCGTGGCGCTCGAAGCGGATCGGATACTTGGTCTCGACCATCTCGACCGGCGAATTGTGCGTGTCGCCGTCATTCATGCAGACGGTCGCCGAGACGCCGTCCTCGTTGCGCTTGGCGCCCCAGCCGCCGCCCTCAGGGCCGAGCCCGGCGATGAACAGCGAGCGCGTCCTGGCGTCGATGCCGTTCAGCTGGCACACGCAGAGGTCGGCGTGGTGGCCGGCGATCACCTGGTTCGGGATCGCGGGCTCCAGCGCCCGGAACACCGTATCGATGATGGTCATCGGAAAGGTCATCCACCAGCGCATGGGCGCCGGGCGCACCGCGCTGACGATCCGCCCCGGCGGGCAGACGACCTCCAGCGAGCGGAACGAGCCGTCGTTGATCGGATAGTCGGTCGGCGAGGTGACGCACTTGTACGCCACCTGCGAGCAGCCGAACGAGGTGGTCTTGCCCGAGTTGAAGAAGCCGCGCACCTGCGGCGACACGTCGGAGAGGTCGATGGTCATGCGGTCGCCCGCGACCTTCACCTTCACCTTGATCGGGATGCGCTTGCCGATGTCGAGCCCGTCGTCGTCCATGAAGGATTCGGCGACGTATTCGCCGTCGGGGATCGCCAGCGTCCGCTCGCGCGCGATGCGCTCCGAGCGGTCCATGATGTCCTCAATGGCGGCCAGCACCTCGTCCTTGCCGTAGCGGCGGACGAGCTCGAGGAAGCGCCGCTCGCCGGTGCGCACCGCGGTCAGCTCGGCGCGCAGATCGCCCATCGCGCGCTCGGGGATGCGGCAGTTCATGCGGATGATGTCGACCAGGTCCTGGTTCATCTTGCCGCGCGACTGCAGCTTCAGGATCGGGATCTGCAGCCCCTCGGAGAAGATGTCCGTGGTCATGCCGCCGAGCACACCGCCGACGTCGAGCCAGTGCGCCATGCAGCACGCCCAGCCGACCAGCGTCTCCTCGTGGAAGATGGGCAGCGACAGCGTCACGTGGTTCAGGTGCGAGCCGGTGGTGTAGGCGTCGTTGGTGACCAGGATGTCGCCCGGGTGGATGTTGTCGAACCCGAAATGGGCGATCTTCGCCTTGATCGTCTCGGCCATGCCGCGGATGAAGGTGGGCAGGCCGATGCCGATCGAGACGGTCCTTCCGTCCGGCGTGAACAGGCCGGTGGTGAAGTCCAGCGCCTCGTAGATGATGGTGTTGTAGGCCGTGCGCATCAGGTTGGTCTTCATCTCGCCGGTGACGGCGATGACCCCGTTGCGCACGATCTCGGTGACGACGGGGTCGGCGCGATGGCGCGCGGCTCCGGCAGGTTGGGATGTCAGTTGAGCCATGTTCCTTACTTGGTGTTGCGGCGCCGGCGGCTGAAGGACCCCCCACCCCAACACTTGGCGCCGCCGGACATGCCACTGGCATGTCCGGCCCCGGCGCCCAGTGGACGCCGGGCAGGCGCCAAGCCCTCGAGGGGGGAGAGGGCGTGGCGGGACCGCCGATGCGCATATGTCAGGCGCGATTTCGACGGCTGGAACACGAATCGCACCAGCGTCCCCTCCCCCCTTGAGGAGGAGGGACAGGGAGAGGGGTCGACGCGAAGCGCCGTCACTTCCGCCCTCCGACGGCGATGACGAGGTTGCCGAACCTGTCGACCTCGAGCATGTCGGTGGGCATGACGACCGTGGTTGAGGCGTGCTCCTCCACCAGTGCCGGGCCGGGGATGCGGTTGCCGGCGAGGAGTGCCGCGCGCGCATAGGTCGGCGTGTCGTGGAACCCGTCGTCGAAGAACACCTTGCGGTTGCCGGTGAAGGCGGATTTCTCGGGCGCGGCCTTGCCGGCCGCGACCTCCTCCTGCGGCGGCTTGACCATCACGCCGGTCACGGTGGTGCGCAGGCTCACGATCTCCGCCATCTCGTCCGGCGCGCAGGTGCCGTAGCGCAGCTCGTGCATCTCGTCGAAATGCTTCTTGATGGCGCCGCGGTCGGCCTTCTCGAACACCGCCATCGGCAGATCGACGGTCACCGCGTGCTCCTGGCCGACATAGCGCATGTCGGCGGCGCGCTTGATGGTGATCTCGCTCGGCGTCACCGAGGTGGATTCGATGGCGCGCCGCCCCTCGTCCTCCAGCTCGCGGTAGATCGCCTCGACCTCGTCGAACTTGGCCTCGGCAAGGCGGGTGAACCAGGTGCGCACGAAGTCGTAGCGCAGATCGGAGAACAGCATGCCGAAGGCCGAGAACACGCCCGGCGCGCGCGGCACGATCACCTTGCGGATGCCGATCTCGCGCGCCACGGCCGAGGCGTGCAGCGGACCGGCCCCGCCATAGGCGACGAGCGCGAAGTCGCCGGCGTCGAGCCCGCGCTCGGTGGTCACGCCCTTCACCGCGTAGGACATGGCGGTGGTGGCGATCCGCAAAATGCCGTCGGCGGCCTTGGTCACGTCCATGCCCAAGGGATCCGCCACCCGCGCCTTCATCGCCGCCTCGGCCGCCTTGACGTCGAGCGTCATCTCGCCGCCGAGGAACCGGTCGGCGCCGAGCCGCCCGAGGACCAGGTTCGCGTCGGTCACGGTCGGCTCGGTGCCGCCATTGCCGTAGCAGGCCGGGCCGGGCACCGCGCCGGCCGATTGCGGCCCGACATGCAGCGCGCCTTCCTGGTCGACGCGGGCGATGGAGCCGCCGCCGGCCGAGACCTCGAAAATGTCCATCATCGCGATCTGGACGGGCAGCGCCCGCTCGTACCCGCCCAAGAGCGCCTGGCCGGTGGTCAGCGCCTCGCCCTTGTAGATCACGCCCGCCTTCGCCGTGGTGCCGCCCATGTCGAAGGCGATGGCGTTCTGCATGCCGAGCGCGTGGCACAAAGCCTGCGTGCCGATGACGCCCGCGGCCGGGCCGGATTCCAGCATGCGGACGCAGTAGGTCTGGGCCTGGTCGGCCTCGTAAAGCCCGCCGGTCGACTGCACCACCAGGAACGAGCCCTTGAAGCCCGACTTGCGGATATGGTCGTCGATGCCGCGCAAATAGTTGCGCACCTTCGGCCCGACATAGGCGTTGGCGACCACGGTCGAGGTGCGCTCGAACTCCCGGTACTCCTGCGACAGCTCGTGCGACGCCGAGACGAACAGGTTCGGGTACTTCTCCTCGAGGAGCTTCTTCGCCCGAATCTCGTGGTCGGGGTTGCGGTAGCAGTGCAGGAACAGGATGGCCACCGCCTCCATGCCGAGCCCGGCGATCTTCTCGCCGAGCGCCGCGACCTCGCCGTCGTCCATCGGCGTCAGCACCTCGCCGTCGGCGAGCACCCGCTCCTTCACCTCGAAGCGCAGGGCGCGCTCGACCAGCGGCTCGTGCTTCTTGAAGAACAGATTGTAGGAGTCCGGCCGGTTGATGCGGCCGATCTCGTAGACGTCGCGGAACCCCTCGGTGGTGATCAGCGCGGTCCTGGCGCCGGTGCGCTCCAGGATGGTGTTGATGGCGATGGTCGAGCCGTGCAGGAAGATGCCGGCGTCGGCGTAGCTCGCGCCCGCCTTGTCCACGCCGGCGCTGATGCCCTCGACCAGGCTCTCGGGCGTCGACAGCGCCTTGCCGAACAGCAGCCGCCCGGTGGCGTCGTCGAACGCGGCCACGTCTGTGAAGGTGCCGCCGATATCGGCGGCCAGCCGCACGCGCGAGCGTGCCGGGGTCTTGTCGTCTGGCATGAGGGCTCCGTGAGAACTGGGCTAATCGGGAGGCGACAGAATACGCAAAGCGTTCCAAACTGCAATGGACTGCGATGGGGTCCTGGGCCGGTCTGACACCGGCCCCGCGGGCTGGAATCCTACGGGTCCAGGCGATAGACTTGGGCCAGATCAACCATGGGTGACGCATGATCCGCATCGAAGACATGCAATATCTGCGGCTCGGCACCGACGACCTCGACGCGGCGGTGAAGTTCACCACCGAGACGGTGGGGCTCCAGCTCGTCCGGCGCGACGCGACCCGCGCCTACGTGCGCGGCGACGACCGCGACCACGACATCTGCTACTTCGCGGGCGATCCCGCCGACCACACGGTCGGCATGAAGATCGCGACGCAGGACGAGCTCGAGGCCGCCGCCGCCGAGCTCGCCCGCAACGGCCTCGACGTGCATCGCGGCACGAAGGACGAGTGCGCCGACCGCCACGTCGCGGATTTCATCCGCTTCCGCGACCTGTCGGGCAACAAGATCGAGCTCTGCTTCCGCCCCGACATTTCGACGCGCCGCTACTTCCCGGCGCGCGACGCGGGCATCCTGGAGTTCAGCCATATCGGGCTCAAGACCTCGAACGCGCCGCGCGACGAGGAATTCTGGGGCACCCTGTTCAACTTCAAGGCGAACGACTGGATCGGCGCGGCCGGTCTCATCAGCTTCGACGCCGTGCACCACCGCTTCGCGCTGTTCCCCGCCGACGAGCCGGGCGTGCAGCACATCAACTTCCAGGTCGCCTCGCTCGACGACGTGATGCGCTCCTACTACTTCCTCACGGAGCGCCAGGTGAAGATCGTCTTCGGGCCGGGCCGCCACCTCGCCTCCACCGCCTGCTTCCTCTATTTCGAGGGGCCGCATGGGCAGGTCTACGAATATAGCTGGGGCGTCCGGAACGTGGACGAGACCTGGCGGCCGCGCCAGATCCCGTTCGAGGACGGCGGGTTCTGCATGTGGGGCGCGAAGCCGCAGATCGCCGAGTTCATGAGCGAGGAGGACGCATGATCCGCGTCGCCGACATGCAGTACGTGCGCCTCGGCACGAAGGACGTGGACGCGGCGGCGAAGTTCCTGACCGAGACGATCGGGCTGCAGCTCGTCCGGCGCGAGGACGGGCGCGCCTATCTGCGCGGCGACGACCGCGACCACGATATCTGCTATTTCCCGGGCGAGCCGGGCGACCACACGGTGGGGCTCAAGATCGAGACCCGCGCCGAGCTCGACGCCGCCGCGAAGACGCTGGAGCGCGCGGGCGTCGTGGTCGAGCGCGGCTCGAAGGCCGAGTGCGAGGAGCGCCGGGTCATGGACATGATCCGGTTCCGCGACCCCTCGCGGAACCGGATCGAGCTAGTGCTGCGTCCGTTCATCTCGACGCGGCGCTACTTCCCCTCGCGCGATGCCGGCATCACCGAGTTCAGCCATATCGGCCTCAAGACCGCGGACGCGCCGCGCGACGAGGAATTCTGGTCGACGCTGTTCAACTTCCGCGCCAACGACTGGATCGGGCTCGCCGGGCTCCTCTCGTTCGACAAGGTGCACCACCGCTTCGCCTTGTTCCCGGCGCCCGAGCCCGGCGTGCAGCACATCAACTTCCAGGTCGCCTCGATCGACGACATCATGCGCTCCTACTACTTCCTGACGGAGCGCCAGGTGCGCATCGTGTTCGGGCCGGGCCGCCACGTCACCTCGGGCGCCTACTTCCTCTATTTCGAGGGGCCGGACGGGGTGGTGTACGAATATTCGTCGGGCGTGCGCATGGTCGACGAGACGTGGCGGCCGCGCCAGCTCCCCTTCTGCGACGAGGCGTTCTGCGCCTGGGGCTCGCGCCCCGACATCCCCGAGTTCCAGAGCTGATGGCCGAGATCGTCTTCGGCAAAATCGGCGAGCCGATCGACGTCACCCAGCGCCGGGTGCGCATGGCGGCCCGCGCGCTCGGGCGCAACAATCTCGGACACGCCTTCGGCCACGTCTCGGCGCGGCTCGACGACAAATCGTTCCTGGTCTGCGCGCCGCGCCCGATGGGGCTGATCGCTGTGGGCGAGCCGGGCACCGTCGTCCCCATCGAGGGGCCGCTGCCCCAGGGCGTGCTGGGCGAGGTGCGCTGCCACCAGCAGATCTACAGGCGCCGGCCAGACGCGAACGGCATCTGCCGCACCTTCCTCAAGAACGTCATGACGCTTTCGACGCTCCGCATCACGCCGCGCCCGCGCGATGGGTTCGGCAGCTACTTCGCGCCGCGCCCGCCTTTGTGGGACGACCCGACGCTGCTCCGCAACGACGAGGCGGCCGCCCGGCTCGCCGAGCAGCTCGGCGACGCGCGCGCCATCGTGATGCGCGGCAATGGCTGCGTGCTGGTCGGCGCGACGGTCGAGGAGGCGCTCTGCATGGCCTTCTTCCTCGAGGAGGCGGCGCGCACCGAGCGCGAGGTGCTGGCGATCGACCGCCCCGAGGAAGAAGCCATCATGTCGGACCTGCAGGCGGCGGCGCGGGGCGTGACCACGGGCAACATCCTCGAACGTCTGTGGGAATACCTCACCGCCGGCGACCCGGAGGCCTAGCCACTGCGCAATACTCTTTCCGTTCGTCCTGAGTAGCGCCGAAGGCGCGTATCGAAGGGGGAAGCCTCGAGATCGTGCCGCACCCGCCCTTCGATACGCCTCACTGCGCGAGGCTACTCAGGGCGACCGGCATGGTAGAAACAAGTTCAGAACCCAGGGGGACCACATGCATCTCGCCACCATCTCGCGCAACCGCCAGCCCGTCGTCGTCGCGCGCCGCGAGGACGGCACGCTGATCGACCTTTCCGTCGCCGACCGTTCGCTGCCGCGCGACATGATCGGCCTCCTTGCCGGCGGGCAGTCGGCCCTCCGCAAGGCCGCCGCCGCCGTTAGGAAGGCGCCGACGCGCGCGGTGGTGAAGGGCCCGGTGCGCTACCTCCCGCCGATCCCGAACCCGCCCAAGATCCTCTGCGTCGGGCTCAACTATGTCGACCACGCGGCGGAGAGCCCCTACGAGATGCCGAAGGCGCCGACCATGTTCCTGCGCGTCGGCACGACCTTGGTCGCCCACAAGCAGCCCTTGATCCGCCCCAAGGTCTCCGCCCAGTTCGACTATGAGGGCGAGATGGTGGTGGTGATCGGCAAGCGCGCCCGCCACCTGAAGAAGTCGAACGCGCTCTCGGTCGTCGCCGGCTACTCGGTCTTCAACGAGGGCTCGATCCGCGACTGGCAGTTCCGCTCGCCGCAATGGACCATGGGCAAGAACTTCGACGGCACCGGCGGGTTCGGGCCCGACATCGTGACCGCCGACGAGCTGCCCAAGGGCGCCAAGGGGCTGCGCCTCCAGACCCGCCTGAACGGCAAGGTGCTGCAGGACGCGAACACCAAGGATATGGCGTTCGACGTGGTGGCGCTGCTGGTCGAGATCAGCGCCGGCATCACCTTGGAGCCCGGCGACATCATCGTCTCCGGCACGCCGTCGGGCGTCGGGTTCGCGCGCAAGCCGCCGGTGTGGATGAAGCCCGGCGACGTGTGCGAGGTCGAGATCGAGAAGATCGGCGTGCTCTCGAACCCGATCAAGGCGGAGAAGTAGCCGCTCATGAAGGCGATAGTCTACCGGGAGTTCGGCGCGCCCGAGGTGCTGCATTACGAGGACGTGCCGGACCCGGTGGCCGGGCCGGGCGAACTGGTGATCCGCGTCCATGCGGTCTCCGTCAACCGCGTGCTCGACGTCTCCGCCCGGCGCGGGACCGAGCCGCAGCGCGGGATCAAGCTTCCCCATGTCGGCGGCGTCGACCCGGTGGGCGTGGTGATCGCGGTCGGCGAGGGCGTGACCGACCGCAAGCCGGGCGACCACGTCGCCGTGTTCCAGGGGCTGAGCCGCGAGCCGCCGCTGATGTTCGGCATCCATTGCTGGGGCGGCGACGCCGAATACACCAAGGCGCCGGCGCGCATCACCTGCAAGGTGCCGCCCGAGGTGTCGTTCGCCGACGCCTGCGTCATCGCGCGCCACGCGCCGGTGGCATGGAACCTTCTGGTCCATATGGGGAAGCTCCAGAAGGGCGAATGGGTGCTGGTGATGGGCGCCGCAGGCAATCTCGGCTCGCTCGGCATCCAGCTCGCCAAGGAGCTGGGCGCGCGGGTGATCTGCTGCGCGGGCTCGGACGAAAGGGTGAAGATCGGGATGGAACTCGGCGCCGACCACGGCGTCAACTACCGCACCCACGACCTCAAGGAGGAATGCCTGAGGATCACCGACGGGCACGGGCTCGACATCGTCTACGACAACATCGCCAACCCAGAGCCCACATCCAAAGCGATTGACGCGCTCGGCTATGACGGCAGGCTGGTCACCGCCGGCGCGCATGGCGGGCCGATCGTGCCGGTCGACTTCTTCCACCTCTACGACCGGCGCATCGCCATCATGGGCAGCCCGCGCAGCCGCAACCTCGACGCCCTCCCCGCGCTGGAGGCCGCCGCCAAGGGCAGGCTCCGCGTGCTGATCGACCGGATCATGCCGCTCGCCCAGGCGGTCGAGGCCCATCGCCTCGTCGAGTCCGACCCCGGCATCGGCAAGGTCATCCTCGACCCGACCCTGGGGTGAGGGGCGCGGGGCGCTGCCGGGGCACCATCCCCGCCCTACTTCCCCAGCCTTGCCGCCGCCGCCTTGGCGTAGCTGAGATCGACGTGCTTCGTCACGTCGATCGTCTGCGGCTCGACGCCGAAGCGCTTCAGGTCGTCGACGTTCCGCTGCAGCCGCTTCACGTCGACCATCGCGTGCGGGTCGCGGTAGTTGTCCTTGCGGGTGAAGGCCCAGCTTTCGTAGGTCTTGACCGGCAGCTTGGCGAGCTTGGCGAGGATTTCGAGGCCCTGCATGCGCGTCTTCGGGTCGTACATCCAGTGGCGGAACAGCATGTCGTCCTCGAGGAAATCGACCACGACCGACCGGTGCGCCGCGAGCCAGCCGCGCTTGGCGGTGTACATCACCGTCTCGGCCGGCCCGACCACGTCGCCCATCTTGAACAGGAGCTTGAGCGACGGGTCGCGCTCCGCCCGGTAGTTGAACGGCAGCAGCAGGAAGGCCATGTCGATGCGCTTCGCCTTGAGCGCGGCGAGCTGCGTCGGCAGCCGGACCTCGACCACCTGGTAATCCACCCGCTCCTTGAGCCCGTGCTGGTTCAGCATGGCGCGCATGACGCCGTCGATCGACGAGCCGTAGCTGTTCACCCCGACGATTTTGCCCTTGAGGTCCGCGATCTTGTGGATGTCGTCCTTGCGCACCCAGAACGTGCCCGAGCTCGCCCAGCCCGGCAGGTCGGTGGTCAGCTCCTGGCCGATGACGACGATGTCGATCCTGGCGCGCGTCACCGCGTTCACCAGCGACTGCGGGCTCGAGGTCGAGATCTGGATCTGGTCGGAGGCGAGCGCGGTGAGCGCCGCGCCCGAGCCCTGCATGCGCTCGGGTTCGAGCACGTAGCTCTTGCCCCAGTGGCGGTAGATCGATTTCGGCGCCATCGCCATCAGCGGCGCCAGATTGGCCGGCACCACCGTCCAGTTCATCTTGATGTGGAGCGGCTCGGCCCCCGCGCCCTCGCCGAGCGCGACGACCGCCAGCGCGGCGAGCGCCGCGCGCAGCATTGTTCTTTTCATCTCCGCCTCCCTCGCGACGTTTCCTCGCCGGCGACGGTAGCAGAGAGACTTGGAACGGGTCCAGGGCGCACGCCTCGTGCCGTGCACCCTGGGCGAAAGCTGGTACTATCGCCGCGCCGGGACGCGCGGTCCCGGGCTGCGCGCGGGAGAGAACATGTTCTACGAGCCGGACAAGAACGACCACGGCCTGCCTTACAACCCGTTCAAGTCGATCTGCGTGCCGCGCCCGATCGCCTGGGTGTCGACGCTCGACCTCGACGGCAGGCTCAACCTCGCGCCGTTCAGCCAGTTCCAGAATTTATGCTACGATCCGCCGCACGTGATGTTCGCGCCGCGCTCCAAGACCGACACGGCGCGCAACATCCACGCGACCGGCGAGTTCGTCATCAACATGGCGACCTGGGCGCTGCGCGAGCAGGTGAACCTCACTTCGTCCGTGGTGCCCGCCGACGTGGACGAGGCGGCGCTCGCCGGGCTCGAGATGGTGCCGGCGCGGCTCGTACGCCCGCCGCGCGTCAAGGCCTCGCCGGTGCAGCTCGAATGCCGGCTGGTGACTGCGCTCGCCCTGCCCCAGCGCCTTCCCGACGCCTGCCAGGACGTGATCATCGGCCGCGTCGTGGGCGTGCACATCGCCGACGAGGCGCTGACCCCCGAAGGGCGCATCGACGTGGTGAAGATCCGCCCGCTCGCCCGGCTCGGCTATCTCGACTACACCTCGATCGAGACGAGCTTCACCATGCCGCCGCCCGACGGGCCCAATGCCGCGCGTCAGCGCCGCGGGCTCGAAGGCCGGCCCGAAGAGACCGAACCGGCCAAGGCGTGAGGCGCCCGCCTCTTGACTGTTGCGGATGAAATTCCTATATTGCTCTGGAGCGCAGCTCGGGGCGCGGACGCACGCCCTCACCGTCTTTTCCCCGCATTTGAGGCGACATTCGTTTCAGATCAATGGGTTGTGAGGAGACAACGGGCGACATTGAGGTTACCTAGAGGCGACATAGAGGCGACATCAGGCGACATAGAGGCGACATCAGGCGACATAGAGGCGACATCGGCGCGACGGTCGGGTTACGTGCTGCGCGGGGGAGCGGCGCCGGGACGACCGGCGCGCGGTGGGGTGGCCTACGGGAGGCCAATCCAAACGGCTCTAAGGGCCGCAGAACCGCTGTTCTCCGCCATTTCCGCCGCGCCATGCACATGTTTCTCTGCACATATTTAACTCTGCCGTATGGGTCGGAAAGGGTGCCAACCCAACCGACGGAGCCGTCCCAGCTTCGGCATTTGCACCCCTATTTCGCGCTCCGCTTCTCGAACGCGGCCATCCACTCGCGGGCGAGCTTCTGCGCCTTTGCAATCTGGGCGGGCGTCATTTTGCTCGCAATAAAGTCGCGGTTTTTAGTCGCAGCTTGATCGCCCTGCAGCGGAAAGGTTGAACCACATATGGGCTTGCACGTAATCCTGAGAGAACACCATTACCTGTGCAGTACATGATGCCTAGGTTGAACTGGGCTGACGGGTGGCCTTGGTCTGCGGCCTTACGAAACCACTTCGCCGCCTCAGGGTAGCTCTGCGGAACTCCCCATCCGTTGTATTGCATGATGCCAAGGTTGTATTCGGCTTTGGCTTCATCTCGCTCAGCCGCTCTCCTATACCACTTCACTGCCTCAACGTAGTCTTGGGGCACGCCTTGCCCCCTTTGGTACATTATGCCGAGGTTTATCTGGGCTTCGGCTTTGCCCTGCTCGGCGGCTTTGCGATACCACTTCGCCGCCTCGCCGTAGTCCTGAGGAACCCCATCCCCCTTTATGTACATGAGAGCAATGTTGAACTGAGCGATGGCTAAGCCTTTCTCCGCCGCCTTGCGAAACCACTTCGCCGCCTCAGGGTAGCTCTGCGGAACCCCATCCCCCTTTATGTACATGAAAGCAATGTTGAACTGAGCGATGGCTAAGCCTTTCTCCGCCGCCTTGCGAAACCACTTCGCCGCCTCAGGGTAGCTCTGCGGAGCACCCTCGCCGTTGAGGTACATTCTAGCGAGGGCGGTCTGCGCGTCTGGGTTTCCTCGTTTGGCAGCTATCCGATACCACGTCATCGCCTCGGCGTAGTCCTGGAGCACGCCTAAGCCGCTTTCGTACATTCGACCGACGAAAAGCTGAGCCAAAAGATCGCCCTGCTCGGCGGCTTTGCGATACCACTTCGCCGCCTCGGCGTAGTTCCGACGCACGCCCCTCCCTTCTTCATACATAGTGCCGAGGGCAGTTTGAGCGGACGCCATGCCCCGTTCCGCAGCGTCGCGATACCGCAGAAACGCCTCAGCGTCGCCCTGCCCGGCAGGCGTGCGAATTTGCTGCCCCCATACCGTAGGGGCAAGCACAAGCAGCAACAAAGCGGCGAAGATGCGTCGCATGGTTACATTGAACATTTAGGCGGGCAGAGGCGTCAACGGCTTAGGCCGAGCATTCCACTCGGCGCCCGCCGCCTAGCGTCATAACCGAGCGTTCGCGAGCGTATCCAGTCGGCCCGGCGAAACCAAGATTTTTTGCCGCGGCCACGGCTCCCGCGCTTCGCTGGAACCAACTTCCCCTTGCGGACTAGGCGGGCGATGCTGTCGGCATTGCAGCCAACGTAACGCGCCGCCTCCACCGCGTCCAGGAGCACGGCCGGGTTGTAGCGCGGAACGTCGGACGGCGCTTTGCGGCCGAGTATCCTTCCCACTGGCCGGCGCCGTGAGACGATCCACTCGAGACGCACGGCGCGCAGCACAGAGGCGCGGCTCACCAAACATGGCCCATCGCGATCCGCTCGGCGCACCACGTCGAGCTTGCCGGCCATAACAGCACGGCGAATGTCGCGCTCGGTGACACGCGCCACCTTGGCGGCCTCGGCCAACGTGAGATGCTGTTTAACGCGGGCGGTCATTGCGCCATAGCTCAATCGTGCGGCCGGCCGTCAGGGCAAGCCAGGTCTCGTATTCCTCGCGCATCGGGATCGTCTCCGGCGGGCGGTGCGCGAGACGGTTCTGGAACCTAGCCCGCAAGATCGACCCTCCGGCTTGGTCGTCGTCGGCCCACATGACAACATCCGCGCGCTCGATAGCTTGCTTGGCCCGCGGATCGTCGCGAGCGGGCGGCAGGATCGGGTTGATATCGAAGTACACGCGGATGGCCCCTTCGGGGATCGTCGCGAAAAAATCATCGCGCGGCGAGTGCAGCAGGCGCGTGAAGAACCAGTTCAATCGCATGTCATGGTCTCCTTGATGTGGCGGGGTGGCGCGGGGGTTGATGGTGCGTCGGTTGTGGTCGGACTGGCTTCGGCTTGTCCAAGAACTCGGCGTAGGGATCAGCACGCCAGCGACGGGCAACTGTGAAGCCGCGCCGGACCTGTTTGGGCGTGAACGTGTTCCGGTTGCCGCACGTCACGAGCGCCGCCGCCCACGCCGTGCAGAAGGCGTCGAGATCGATATCCGGGCGCTCTACGGCAACCTTGATCGGCCAATGTGGCTGGCCGGGCGCTGTGGGCAACGTGGCGGCGATCTCGCTGGCCGGAATGTTGATCGGTCCCGTTAGACCATCCTCGCTCGCGGTGTAGCCGCCGGGGAGCACGACCGGCTTCACGCGTAGTCGGAGCGTCGGCCGGCCGCTCACGGTGCATCCTCCTGGCGCTCCGGCAGGACGACACCATCGGGCAGAGGCGGAAGATCGGAGTATCGCGGCGCAACCCAATCCTGCGTGCCGTGCGAGACGTAAGAGGCGAGGATCGGGTCGTACTTGGCCCAGCCCTTCTTGCCCTTCGCGAGCACGCCCGTCCGCAGGGTCTGGTAGTTTTCTGTACAGCCGTAATGGTCGCGCATTTCTCGCGCGAGGTCGCCGGCCGCCCATGTCTTGCCGGGCATGGAGCGCAGTGCGGCGAGGGTACAAAGTACGATCTTCTTCCGCTCGAACTCGCGAGCCATTTTTCCGGCCGGCTTGCCGGTGGTCACGTCGATCACTTCGTCGCGTCGCGCGCCTCTGAATGCAACCTTCGTCGTCTGGCCGGGGAACTCGTGATCGTCGTCGGGGAACTTGTGGTCGGCGTACTCGACCGCAATCGACCAGCCGTCCTTGGCGGATTTCACCTTCGAGAACGTGATCTCGGTATCACTGGCCGCGACCGTTCCGGTGTAGGTGCGCACTTGATCGGCGTCGTCTTCCCAATCGGTCAAGCCCTTCGTCTCGGTATGGCCTCGGCCGAGATGCGCAACCAGCGTCACGGCAATTCCGCCACGCTGTAGTTCGTTGGCGGCGTGCAGTACTTCGGAAGTCGGACCTTCCTCGCTGACACCACCGCGCATGTTCCGGCGCAACGTATCGAACCACACGGCAATGGGGAGCCGGCCGGTCGCATATCGGATGGTCGCCAGCGTGTCGCCGAGCGCGCGTCGGCCGTCAGCCGTGTTGAGCCGGGCGGCGCGGTCGAAGATGTAGAACCGGCCGCGAAGGGTGGCGGGATCAACATCGAACTTGGCGCACCATGCGCACACGTCTTTCCAGATACGTTCCTGGCCTTCTGCCGCGACGTACAGCACTGGCCCGGTGATCTCGACGGGCATTCCGAGCCATGGCTTGCCGGTCGCGGCAGAGAGCGCAAGCGCAAGCTCATTGAACGATTTGCCCGCACGTGAGCGACCGGACGCCGCGCTCAAGCTGGCCTCTGCTAAAACGTCCGTGATGATCCACTTCGCCACCGGCCGCGCGGCGTAGGCGGGGCCGTCGAATAGGCCATCGGGCCAAGGTGGGGGGACGGTGGGCTTCTGGCCATCGGACCAGGGCGGAGGAATGAGGCTGAATGCAGCGGCGCCGTCATCGTCGGGTGGTAGATCGTCGGGCTCGGCGCGCGACGCCACCGTGCTGGTATGGACGACCGGGCCAAACTCATTAAGGCCGCTCGGGTCAATGCCATCGAACGCTGCACGGCGCGCGGTAACGCTATCGGTGCCGGCCGTCGCGTTCTGCACGTTGCCGCTGGAATAGACCGACCGGACGCGGCCGGCGATCTCACTTCGCCCAAGGGGCACCGGATTGCGACGGTTCCACTCGACCAGCCACCCTAGCGCCGTTGTCTGGCCGATGCCGCGGTCGCGGAGCCCGGCCGCTAACTTGTACGCGGTGTTATCGCGTTCGCCTTCCTGTGCCTGGGGTTGCTTGAGAAGCCATTCGCGCGCGGCGCCTAGATCAATGGGCTTGTCCCACCCGCCCTCAGGCGCCTGGACCCCCGTGGCCGTGGCTTCCTTGTCGCGCTGGCGCCCGGCGCGCGCGATCAACTCCGGTGGGCACGGTGCGATAGGGCGATCCTTGACGACCGTGTACGGCTTGCCGCCCACGACGCTCGGCGGGATTAGGACGTAACCGCCGCTCGACCGGCCATCGATGCCATAACCCCATGGCCCTGGCGGTTTATCGCCGCCCCCCTTGTTCCCGCTGACGTTGCCGAGCTTCACGCCCTCGGGGAGCTTGTAGTAACAGGTGCCGCCCGCCGCTCGGCGTCTCGACCTCGCGTGTCGTCGGCAAGAGCCCGTCCAATGCGAGGTCTTGCGCCGTTTCATTGCCGCCGTTCTTGGGGTCAATGTCGATGACCACGAGCGCCATGTCGCCCCGGCTCGACCGCCCAATGTTGGATTCGGAGAACTGCCGGCCCCATTCCGCTGATCTGCGCCGGATTGTCGCGACGCATCCTGAAAGCCATGAGCGGTGAGCGGACGCTTGTCGCCGGCTGCGCACGGGAAGATGGCTACCGGCCCTGCAACGTCGAGCAAGTCCGCGGCGATAGCCTGCGGGTCGATTTCGGGCGAGAGGCTGTAGAGGGTGCGGGGGAATGGCGACGACGCGCGCCGCGATGCGCTTGTACAACGGAGGCTGGCGCACGGGACGGGGCGGCGCACAAACGAAAACAGCCGCGAAATCAGCGCGGCCGGTATGTCCAATTAGGGCGGTTGGTGTGGTCATATCTGTGATCCCAAATTGCTATGTCATCGTCATCGTTCCCCTTGCGGCTCGTCTTGCCAGTTCAGCGGTGCCCTGATCCCAGAGGTGAGATCACCGGGTTTCGGCGTAGCCACGCCTGGCGGAGCGAGGCCCCGCGTGCGACCTATATGTGCACCCAAATGTAGAACGCAACCGCCCCGGCAACTTTTTTAAGCGGCCGGGGCGGGCAGTAGAAAAACGTCGATGACATTGCAGGAGAGGGATGCTCCTGTCCGGCGAGGACCAGTCGCCGAAGGCTGGGATATGGCCTGCCAATCGCCGTCGTTCAAGGCCGGCGCGGCGACACCCCATCCCTAGAGGCCACTACGAAGTGCAACTTTCAAATTCACCAAATGAGCGTGTGTGCACGCTCTAAAGAGCGGTGCACTCACACTCGCTCATTTTTTTGGTCGTGAGCGAAGGTTGAGCGAATTTTGAGCGCGCTCAAATTTAGCCTAAGTGAACTCGTAACAATGGCCTATTAGAAATTTTTTGTAACAGAATGAGCGCCGCCGATTTGCGGATCGCTCATCGCTCAAAAATCGCTCAAAACGTCTTCAAGTAATACATTAAGAACGCTTAAAAGCGGATATTCTAATTACGACATTCAATTACGGCGCTATCGATTGTATTTTCCGCCTTCGACTGGCGCGAGCTTGGATCTGGCGCCGTCGGCGTTTGATCGCTATCCTGCAATGTAAGGCCCCTGATATTCGTCTCGATGCGATTCGGTCCGCCCGCGGCGGCGTCCGCCCGGCACGGCCAGCTCCCGCTCCGCTCTAGGATTTCTGCGGCCTTTACGCGCGCGGCATAGCCGGCCCCAGGCCGCCCAAAATATTACGAAACCCGTAATTTTATCGTTCTGACACGATGCGCGCGCTCATTCAGCGGCTGACAAAAAAATATTTTGATCTCTCGGAAAGCCTATAAAATGGCCATAACTGACGACCTCACCGCGGCGGACGCATCGAAAACAAGAGACTTGCGATATTCGTAAGTCACCCCCATATGATCCTCACCACGCACCACGTTTCGAAAGGTCGCACACATGCGCCACGATGGCTCCGCCAACCTCATTCCGCGCCGCAAGGGCGAGCCGGCGATCAATCCGTATGGCCGCGCCGGGCAAGTCGGTGGGCCGATGAAGCCGCTGATTGCGGAGGCTCAGGAAAAGCTCACGACCATCATGCGGTCGAAGGTGGCGCCCGATGTCGGCGGTTGTCGCCGCCAGTGTTGCCATCCTCAACCTCGCCAAAGGCGAGCGCGGGTGACCGCCCTCAACCCCTACACGGAAGGAAATTGAACATGGCCCGAAAAGCTGCACAGACTGCACCCGCTGCGCCCGCGCCCGCCGGTAAGCCGCGCGACGCTCGAGGCCGAGCGCGCAGCGTCCGATGCTTCAGCCGCTTATCTCGCCGAAGCGGAAGTCACGCTCCGCTCGCGCCTCTCGTGGACACGGGCGGGCAGGCTCACGCCACTCGGCCAAGAGAACGTCGCCGCGATGCGCGAAAGTTATGCTTCCATAGTCAGCGGCCCGGCCCGCGCCGCCTCGATGCGCCCTGGCGCCGTCAGGCTTGCAGACAATGGGCGTGACTTATCGATCATCGCACCGACGAGTGCGCGGCGATCACCGCGGCAGTCGAGCGCGCGAACACGCAGTTCGATGCCCAGATCTCGAGAAGGTACTCGACGGGATTGAAGCTCGCCCATGAACGCAAGGTTCGCGCACTCGGCGATCCAATGGCCGCCGCGAACGAACTGACCACGACCGCCGATGCCGTCCCCGCACTCGATATGGAGCGCGCGAAGCTGCTCGACCGCTTCCAGTCGAGCGCGGCCACGCTCGCCGCTATCGTCGGCGGCCCTACCGCCATCGAACTTCACGATCACGCGGCGCCGCGCTCGCCTTGAAGGCATGGTGCCCACGTGCGAGCGAAGTCGAGCGATCCTCAGGCAGCCCGCTAGCCGTCGAGCCCGTCGAGCCTGTCGAGCCCGTCGAGGGAGCAAGTCGCATGAGGCGAAGCCCTATTGCCACGGCGCCCGCGCCTGATCGCCGCACCCACCCCCGCGCCCGTCGATCCGGCATGAGTGCCCGCCGCGGACGCGCCGCCCCTGACAGCCTGCCGAGCGTGCGGACCTCGCCAAGACGTGCCGAGACGCCGAAGGGCAACGATGTTGGCGCAGCGATGCGGCATGGTGGACCGCCCGCAACACCGATAGGGCTCTGACGTCAGAGCCTCCGAAGGTGCCAAGCCTGCCGATGCCGCCGTGCCAGCACCAAGGCGGCGATGCCGCGCTCGCAACGGCGACGGATCGATTCAGCCATCCCGACGGCCCCGAGACTACCGGAAGCCTTCGACGCCCGGCTCGCGGCGCTGTCGGACGGTGTACTCGATAGTGGGCAACTCGAAGTCCTTGGCCGCGTGTCAGGAGCCGTTCAACCGCCGTCTAGAGTTCATCGCCCAGCAGCAGGGCGAGGATGCGCGCGCGGCCGCGATCCTCCAAGGCGAGGCTCGGGTGGTCGCTGAAGTCTATCGAGGGTCGAGCGAGGAAATGGCCGGCGGCGTTGCCGAGATCTTCCGAGGCCGTGTTCAAGGTCGGCGGCTCAAGGCAATCCAGCAAATCAACGACAGCGGCGGCCTTGCCGATCCTGAAGTCCATCGTCGCGCGCTGGTCCTGGCGCGCGCGATCAACGAGGCCAAGAAATAGCGAACACGTCGAGCGCCCGCCGCAGGGTTCCTCCTCCTGATCCACCGGCGATGAAGGCGCACGACGCTAAGGGACCGGAGCATGTGCTTCGGTCCCGACCTTTTCTCGATAGATGACGGAGACAACGATCATGCCATCGCGGAGCGGCAGCGAACAGAATGCAACCGGAAGGGCCACGAGACGGCCGTGTTCGGGAAAGAGGTCGCGAAGGCGTCTTATCCACGGCCGGCGCTACATCGTCGAAGCCAGCGATGGACCGCGGCTCAGGCCGCCCGCCTCGGCGTGACCGAGGCCACCATTCACGACGCCATCGCCCGCGGTATCTACGCCCACCAAATCGAGCGGATCGGTAGCGCATTGGTCCTCCGCATGGAAATGGCCGAACGCTCAACACACATGCGCACGCCGCCCTCGCAACTGCGCTTCAACCGCCGTCCTCGCTAACCTCCATTCCGGCTGCGCCTTCACTACGGCCGGCCGCGTCGCCTCAACTTTCCAGCGCGGTGGCGCCGGGCGGGTCGGTGTCCACCGGTCGGTGGCGATATTCTGGATTAGGCGATCCGTGCCGCGCTCGACTGACGCAATGCCGTCCATGCGCCTTGCCGCGCGGCGTCGTGATACCCCGCGCCGCGAGCCCGGCCGCGATCTGGCGCAAGCTGGTCGCGCCATCCTCGCCAGTCTTGCCGCAACGATCGGTTCCAACTTCCTGGCCGCCGCGACCGTCTCGGCAGGGACCGGCTTACGGCCCTCGCAGCGGCCCTCGGCGGCGCGCTTGCGCTCTCGCGCGGCCCGGAGCTTCTGTACCAGTCGCGCCTTCTCATACTGAGCGAACGACGCGCCCACCTGTCGGATCATGACACGCGCCGGGTCGTCGGTTTCGGTCAAGTCCTCAGCCGCTTGCCGATCACCACGCGCACGCCGCGGCGCTTTCATGACCAGCACGCCAAGTTCTTGTGCCAGCACCGTCCGGGCGAACCGGCTGGCGTCCTCTACCAGCACCGTGCGCGCGCCGTTGCCCTCGATCTTCGCCAGCATGTCGGCGAAGCCGGGCCGGTCCTGTATCTCGTCTGCGCCGCTCACGGCCGCGTCGTAGAACTCGGCAACGATGGTGAGCTCGGTCCGCCTTGGCGTACGCCGCGACGGCCGCCTTCTGGCGCGGCAGGCTGTCCTTATCGTCGCCGACATTCGCGGCGCTCGACGTGCGGTAATAAGCGACTGCCTCGATCAAATTGCTGCGCCATGGCGTCCTCCTAATTGGCCGTTTTCGCAGCCCTCTTATGCGCTTATCTGCGCCGAGTGTCAACTTTCCTGAGAATGTTGACAGACGGGGCGGCCGCGCATGCGGCCGGATCGCTGGCCGATAGCACTTAGGTAAGAGCGTTTTCGGCCTGCAACCTTGGCCCCACGCTGGCCGCTGAGCGCGATCCTGCTACAGGGGGCACCTGCACCATGCCGCGCCCCCGGCTCCGCCCTGGTCGCTGACGGTCAAGCGCACGCCACACTAGGGCGCTGACGTATGCGCCCTGCCGCCGCCCTGGTCGCTGGCGCTGCGCAATCGAGGTCATGCCCTGGCGCCTCGCCGACCATGGCGCCCGGCTCCGCCCTTGATAGTTCGGCACCGAAGGATCGGCGCATAGGGGGCCCCATCGCGAATTGCCGCGCGCGACCCCCTACCCCCGGCTGGTCGCGGGGCCCACCGCGCGTCCGGCGACGCACCACAAAAAATTGGAATATTCGGGGCGGCCGAAACTCATTTTCGGGCCGGCGCTGACGCGCGGCCGAGTTCAAAAATTTATGCGGGAAAATTCCTGGGGCGGAAATCTGTTTTAGGGCGAACCGCCGCGCGTGGCCTTCCGGTCAATACAACTTGCTCTGAAGGTCACTCGCTACATCGCATCTGGTCTCTAACTGAGCCTCCTTTTTTTCCATTTGCGTGTCACCCTTCATTGCAGCGACAAAAAAGTCGATACCCACGGCCCAATCGTTCCGCGCCGGTTTGGCTGCGATCAGAACTTCCAAGACGAAATTCGTAAGGCTCGTCAATTCATCGGGCCAAAATATCTCGCGGAAGCTTCTTCGCGACTAGGGACCCCGCATCACGCTGGCATTTGCCTAGCTCGGGAATTGTCCCCCGCCAATAATGCTTCAGAAGGCGGGTCCGTTCATCGCGTGGGTACTCCGCGTCGGCGTCCGACAAATCCGCATCGGTCAGGACTTTTAGCGCAAGCTCCGCGACCTCGCGCTCCGCGGGCTCAAGGTCCAAAAGTATGTTTGGGCGGCTCGCCATCGTGCCCTCCCACGTGCTCAGTATTTCCGTCCGTCGCGGACGTAAGCCCCATCCTGTGCCCTCACACGAGGGGCATTCGTGACCTTTCTCTAAACCCGTCCCTCCGCAATGCCGGCAACTCTCCCAATCATTCTTGCCAACCGCGCTTGCGAACTCACCACCGCACCGGCGATTGCCGGATCGTTGAGGGCACGGACCACCGAGTGAACGTGGGCTCGGCGCGTATTTGCCGCATCTCGTGCAAACGCCTGCGGGTGGAAACTGCTGCGCCATCATGCCCTCCCGCGCCACTCTTGGCAGGGGGTGAGCATAGCACACCTACCGCTTCGGCGCGGCGAGCGCGAGGCCCGAATACGCGATCTTCTGGACGATGGCGTTGAGGGCCGGCAAGTCGAGCCCCAGCGGCGAATACACGCTGAACGTGAAGCCGCGTTCATGGCCGATGATCTGCGGCCACCTCGGATTGATGCACGCGCGCGGCTTCCAGTGCGGCCACGACGTTCTTGCGCAAGCTGTGGAAGCTCAACCGGTCGCGTTCAATCTTCTTGCCGCGCCGGAAGTCGGGGAAGCGCTTGGAGAACGTGTGTGAGCGCTTCTTGTCTGGGCCAGTAGGAGTGATCCCCGGCCATAGTGTGCCCTCGCTGATGGCCTCGACGTAGCGCATGAACCCGAGTTCGATCAGCCCGGAATGCACCGGCACGCGGCGGACGCCAGCTTCGGACTTCGCGGCCGTGATATCGAAGAACGGCACGCCCTGTTCTTCCTTCACGTCGGCCACGTCGAGCGCGCATATCTCGCCGAGCCGCATTCCCGAGTAGAGCCCGACAAGCACGATCCATGCCCGTGCCGTCGCGAACGTGTGCCGCTTCGGCTTCGCGTCCGGCAGTTTCGATCAGCTTGCCGAGTTCTTCGACGGTGTACGGCAACCATCCGACCGCGCTGCCCTTCACGCGGCGCGACTGCCCCTCGAATGGGTTCCGGTGATCCTCGGGAAGCGCCCGGTGCGTACCGCCCACTTGAACAAACCCGACAGCGCCGCCGCGTGACGGTTGATCGTCGCATTCGACAGCCCCGCCTCGCCCGGCTTCACGCTGTAATTGGCCAGCAACTCGGCGAAGCTGAGGTCCGCAGTGTCGGGGTGCGAGCCGTAATCGGGGCGAAGCTGGCCGAGCTTGCGAAGGAACTCCGCCGCGTCGGCACGCGCTCACGTCGGCCAAGCGCTGGCATCGCCCATGAATTGCCCGAACAGGCGCAGCGTGGCCTTGTACTGTTTCAGGTTGCGGCCGGCCACGCGCTCTGTCGCCTTGGCGTCGGCTGATGAACTGTTTCGTCGCGTCCGATATCGAGGTGCCGACGCCGCTCCGCTGTGGCCGCGATCCGGCGATGGGCGGCGGCGCAGGCTGGCCGCCTTGCATTCGCGTGACTCGCCACGGCCTGAGCGCGTAGGAGCGCGCCGCTGAGGGCTGCGACCGTTTCCTCGGTCGGTGCTGCGCCCGCGCGCCGGATCAGTTTCTCCGCGTATTCGGAGGTCGTGGCGCCACCGAGTAGCGAGTTGGGATTGACCTCAGCGGCCACGGGTGAGGAGAGGTCGAAAGCGATGGCGCTGGCAAGGTCCGGCAGCGTGCCGTGCGCGTCGGCGAATGTGGCCGCGAGCTTGTCATAGGCGCGCCGGAGTTCCGCTTCCGCTTCGGCTCGGATTTCTCCGACCGTCAGCGGCGCCGCCTGCCGGGCGAACTCTCTCTTTATATCGGCGACGGCCGCGCCCGCCTTTTCTTCAAGCTCACGCTTTCCCTTTGCGTCGCCGATGTATCGCTCGACGTTCTTGGATTTGTAGCTACCTCTCAGCGCCTTCGGCACTGCGACCTGGACGAGGTAACGACCGCGCCGGACGCGAAGGTGCTTCACGTGTCCGGGGTCTTGCTTGTACCGGCTTTTGGTGTTGGGCATGGCGCGCTCCCGGTGCTGCAATCAGCCGGAGCCTACCACCATTCGCACATATTCTCTGCACATATTTTCGGGAGGATCAGGGCGATTTCTTCTTGTTTTTCAATTAGTTATTAAATTGGGGTGGCCTACGGGATTCGAACCCGTGACCTCCGGGACCACAACCCGGCGCTCTAACCAGCTGAGCTAAGGCCACCGTCGCGAGGCGCAGGATGTAGCCCCGAACGCCCGCCGCCGCAAGGGGCGAACCCCTATCCGCGCCCGAAATGGCGGGCGAGCCGGTCGAGCGCCTCGTCGATCGTGGCGTCGTCCTTGCAGAAGGCGAAGCGGGCGAAATGGCGCGGCCCCGCCCCGTCGTAGAAGGCCGAGACCGGCACCGCGGTCACCTTGGCCTCGGTGGTGATGTGGCGGCAGAAATCGGCGTCGTCGCCGTTGAAGCCGAGCGGTCGAAAATCCGCGGTGATGAAATAGCTGCCCTGGCAATGGAGCACATCGAACCCGATCTGCGCGAGCCCCGCCGCCAGCCGGTCGCGCTTCGCTTCCAGCCCCTCGCGCAGCGCGCGGAAGTACCCGTCTTCCTTGCCGAGCCCGTAGGCCACCGCCGCCTGCAGGTTCGGCGGCGTGGTGAAGGTGAGGAACTGGTGCGCCTTCATCATCGGCTGCATCAGGGCGGGGCACGCCGTCACCATCCCCACCTTCCAGCCGGTCAGCGAGAAGATCTTGCCGGCGGACTCGATGCGCACCGTGCGCTCGCGCATGCCCGGCAGGGTGATCATCGGGATATGGCGCGCCTCGTCGAACACCAGGTGCTCGTAGACCTCGTCGCACACGCAGACCGCGTCGTTGGCGATGCAGAGCGCGGCGATCATGTCGAGCTCGGCGCGGGTGAACACCTTGGCGCACGGGTTCATCGGGCTGTTCATCAGGATCAGCTTGGTGCGCGGCGAGAACGCCGCCTCCAGCATCTCGCGCGTCAGGCGCCAGTCGGGCGGCTCCAGCCGGACGAGGCGCGGGATCGCACCCGCCCGGCGCAGCATCGGCAGGTAGGAGTCGTACAGGGGCTCGATCAGCACCGCCTCGTCGCCCGGCTCGATCAGGCCCAGCAGCGCCGAGGCCAGCGCCTCCGTCCCGCCCGAGGTCACCATCACCTCGGCTCGCCAGTCGCAGTCGAGCCCGAAGAAGCGCGCATTGTGCGCCGCCACGGCCTGGCGCAACGCGTCGGTCCCCATCATCGGCGGGTACTGGTTGACCCCGGTCCTGAGGTAGTCCGCCGCTACCTCGACCACGTCGGGCGGGCCGTTGCCGTCCGGGAAGCCCTGGCCGAGGTTGATCGAGCGGTGCTCGCGCGCAAGGCCCGACATCACCTCGAAGATGGTCGTGCCGTAGCCCGAAAGGATCGAATTTCCGCCGGTCACCGGGCCCTCCCTCAAGCGCCGGTTCTGTACCACATTCCCCCGCCGCCCGCGACGGAGGCCGCTGCTCCATCCGGATGCATGAGGCTGCCCGCCAAATGGGCAGACTGCCTTGTGTGTAGGCAGATGGGCCTGCGGCCCTGTTCGGCGCGTCGCGAAAAACGGCGGAAAACCGCGAATTCCGGATTTCTTCCGAGTTGGCATGCAACGTGCTAAGGGAGGGATGGGAGCGGCAGGCATTTCCGCCGCGGGATCGGGTGTGCGATGAAGAAGATCGAGGCCGTCATCAAGCCGTTCAAGCTGGACGAGGTGAAGGAGGCGCTGCACGAGGTGGGGGTCAAGGGCCTCACCGTCACCGAGGCCAAGGGGTTCGGCCGCCAGCGCGGCCATACCGAGCTTTACCGCGGCGCGGAGTACGTGGTCGACTTCCTGCCCAAGGTGAAGATCGAGGTGGTGCTGGAGGACGAGCAGGTGGAGCGCGCGATCGAGGCGGTGCTCACCGCCGCGCGCACTGGGCGCATCGGCGACGGCAAGATTTTCGTGAGCCCGGTCGAGGAGGTGATCCGCATCCGCACCGGCGAGAAGGGCGCGGAGGCGATCTGAGCGCGACGGACGAGGCGAGGTTGCGAGCGGCGGCGACGCCGCACTGAGGAAGAGCCCGGGCCAGGCCGCCCGCGACGGGCGGCGGCATGGGCCGAAGCGTGGCCGGGCGGGCTCGGCACGGCGAAACAACACTCAACGAGGTGGTCAAAAATGGCGGATACGAAAAAAGTCTTCGACCTGATCAAGGAGCGCGACGTCAAATACGTGGACTTCCGGTTCACCGACCCGCGCGGCAAGTGGCAGCACACGGCCCAGCCCACCCACACGATCGACGAATCGACCTTCGTCGACGGGGTGATGTTCGACGGCTCGTCGATCGCCGGCTGGAAGGACATCTCGGCCTCCGACATGTGCCTGATGCCCGACCCCGACACCGCCTGCATCGACCCGTTCGCCTCGCAGACCCAGCTCATCCTGTTCTGCGACACGATCGAGCCGACCACCGGCCAGCCCTACGAGCGCGACCCCCGCTCCACCGCCAGGCGCGCCGAGGCCTACCTCAAGGAGTCGGGCATCGGCGACACCGCCGTGTTCGGCCCCGAGCTCGAGTTCTTCGTGTTCGACGACGTGCGGTTCAACGTGTCGATGAACAACACGTTCTATTCCATCGACGAGGAGGAAGGCCCCTACAACACCGGCCGCGTCTTCGAGGCCGGCAACGTCGGCCATCGCCCGGCGATCAAGGGCGGCTACTTCCCGGTGCCGCCGGTCGAACTCCATGCAGGACCTGCGCGCCGAGATGCTCACCGTCATGAAAGACATGGGCGTCGAGGTCGAGAAGCACCACCACGAGGTGGCGCCCAGCCAGAACGAGCTCGGCGTCAAGTTCGGCCCGCTCACCCACATGGCCGACGCGGTGCAGATCTACAAGTACGTGGTCCACAACGTCGCCCACTCCTACGGCAAGACGGCGACCTTCATGCCGAAGCCGATCTACGGCGACAACGGCTCGGGCATGCACGTGCACCAGTCGGTGTGGAAGGACGGCAAGCCCCTGTTCGCCGGCTCGAACTACGCCGACCTCTCGGAGTTCGCGCTCTACTACATCGGCGGGATCATCAAGCACGCGCGCGCGATCAACGCCTTCACCAACCCGACGACCAACAGCTACAAGCGGCTGATCCCGGGCTTCGAGGCGCCGGTGCTGCTCGCCTACTCGGCGCGCAACCGGTCCGCGTCGTGCCGCATCCCCTACGTGTCGAGCCCGAAGGGCAAGCGCGTCGAGGTGCGCTTCCCCGACCCGGCGGCGAACCCCTATCTCGGCTTCACCGCCATGCTGATGGCCGGGCTCGACGGGGTGCAGAACAAGATCCATCCGGGCGACCCGATGGACAAGAACCTGTACGAGCTGCCGCCCGAGGAGCTGAAGGACGTGCCGACCGTCTGCCACTCGCTGCGCGAGGCGGCGGGCGCGCTCGACGCCGACCGCGAGTTCCTGCTCAAGGGCGACGTGTTCACCAACGACCAGATCGACGGCTACCTCACCCTCAAGTGGGAGGAGATCTACAAGTTCGAGCACACGCCGCACCCGGTTGAATTCGCGATGTATTACAGCGTGTAAGCGGCGCTCGTTCATCTAATGTCGAAGGGCCGGGGTTCACCCCGGCCCTTTTCGTCCTACCCCTTCGGGACCGGTCGCGGGCGGCCGGTCTCGTCGATGGCGACGTAGGTGAAGGTGCCCTCGGTCACCTTCATGCGCTCCTCGCCGGCGCGGCGGCGGGTCCAGACCTCGATCCGGGTCGAGAGCGACGAGCGCCCGACGCGCGTGACGTGGGCGTAGCAGCTCACCTCGTCGCCGACGGCGACCGGCACCAGGAACGAGATCGACTCGACCGCGACCGTGGCCACCCGCCCGCCGGCGCGCTGGTAGGCGACGTTGCCGCCCGCGAGGTCCATCTGCGACATGATCCAGCCGCCGAAGATGTCGCCCGACGGGTTGGCGTCGGCGGGCATGGCGATGGCGCGGATCGCGGGCTCGAAGTCGGGCGGGGCGTCGGCGGGCATGGGAGGAACCTAGCATGGCCCTGCCCTTCGGCAAGCTCGGGAAACCTTGCCGTTCCCCCCTTGCCCGGCCTCTGCTAACCTCGCGCCAACCCAGAATCGGGAGGCACCATGCTCGAGCTCTACCACGCGGGTCTCACCACCTGCTCCAAGAAGGCGCGCCACGGCCTCAAAGAGAAGGGCGTGCCCTACACCAGCCATTTCGTGCGGCTCGACAAGTTCGAGCACCACACGCCCGAGTACCTGGAGCTCAACCCGAACGGCATCGTCCCGACCCTGGTGCACGACGGCAAGGTCATCATCGAGTTCCTGCATCATCAACGAGTACGTCGACGAGGTGTTCGACGGGCCGCGCCTGCAGCCCGAGGATCCCTATCTGCGCGCCAAGATGCGCGTGTTCTGCAAGATGGCCGACGAGTACGGCCTGCCGGCGACGCGCGTGCCGACCTGGACGCGGACCAAGACCGAGCAGCTCAAGGCCACCGACGACGCCGCGTTCGACAAAATCATCGAGGACACGCCGCTGATCGACCACCAGCTCAAGATGAAGGCGCTGCGCGCCGGCGGCTTCTCCGAGCGCGAGTTCGAGGAGGCCTACGGCAAGATGCAGTACTGCTACGACCGGGTCGAGGCGGCGCTGGCCGAGGGGCCCTACGTGGCAGGGCCGGAATTCTCGCTCGGCGACATCGCCATCCTGCCCTATCTCGACGCGTTCCGCGGGCCGCGGCCCGACCTGATGGAGAGCCACCCGCGCGTCAAGGAATGGTATGAGCGGGTGATGGCGCGGCCGGCGACCAGGGCGACCTACGAGCCATCGGACGAGGCGCCCGCCTACCGCCAGCGCGCGGCCTGAGGAGGCGCACGATGGCGAGAGGGGCAGCGAAGCGGCCGGCGGCCAGGCGAGCGCCGGCGAAGGTGCGGCGGCGGTCGTCGAGCGATCCGGTGATCGATATCCATACCCACATCAGGGTGCCGAAGCTGGGCGCGTTCATGCGCGCCCACCCGGTCGGCGACGTGCCGGGCAAGCCCAAGCCGTGGGTGCCGCCCGCATCGGCCTCGGCCGCCATGCAGAAGAAGCAGGAGCAGGCGATCGGCGCCAAGCATCTCGATCCCAAGTCGCGCTTCCCCGACCTCGACCGGATGGGGATCGACATCCAGATGATCAGCTACAACTATCCGGTCGACTGCTACTGGATGGACGGCGAGACGGGGCTCGAGGCGGCGCGCATCCTGAACGACACGGTCGCCGAGTTCTGCGCTGGCGCGCCCGACCGCTACTACCCGATCGGCGCGGTGCCGATGCAGGACCCGAAGCTCGCCGCGAAGGAGATGCGCCGCATCCAGGGCGAGGGGTTCCGCGGCATCCTGATCTCGTCGCTGATCCGCGACAAGGATCTGGGCGACAAGATGTTCCGCCCGTTCTGGCGCGCGGCGGAGGCGGCGGGCATGCCGATCTTCGTCCACCCCCAGGGGTTTTCGCACCCCGACCGGCTCGCCAAATTCTTCGAATGGAACTCAGTCGCCCAGCCACTCGAGGAATCGCTCGCGATGCAGTCCCTCATCTACGAGGGGGTGATGGACGCGTTCCCCAAGCTGAAGCTCTGCATCCATCACGGCGGCGGGTATCTGGTGTTCTACGCAGGCCGCGCCGACCGCGCCTACGAGACGCGGCCCGAGGTCGGCCACCTGAAGGCCAAGCCCTCCGCCTACATGAAGAAGTTCTTCTACGACACGGTGATCTACAACCGCGACATGCTGGAGTTCCTGGTCAACAAGGTCGGCGTCGGCCAGGTGATGATGGGCACCGACTACCCTGTCTTCATGGGCGAGGACGACCCGGTGGGCTTCGTGAACGGCGCCAAGATCCCCAGCGAGGCGAAGCGCCGCATCCTCGGCGCCAACGCCGCCAAGTTCCTGCACATCCCGGCCTGAACCGAAGGAGGCCCCCATGCCCCGCTTCAAGGACTACATCCCGCACGGCGTGATCCCGGCGGCGCTTCTGCCGTTCAACGAGGACTACTCGATCGACGAGAAGTCGGCGCGCAGTCATCTGCGCGACGTGGCGGGCGTCGGCGGCATCACCGCCGTGACCACCAACGCGCACTCGTCCGAGGTGCATGCCTGCACCTTCGAGGAGCAGCAGCGCGTGCTCGCCGTCACGATGGACGAGATCGGCGACAACGTGCCGGTGATCAACGGCATCTACGCGGACGGCAGCCACATCGCGGCGAAGACCGCCAGGATGGCGACAGCCGGCGGCGCCTCGGCGCTGCTGGTGTTCCCGCCGCACTCGATCGGCCACGGCTCGGGTCAGATGCGCCCGGAGATGGCGGTCTCGCACTTCAAGACCATCGCCGATGCGACCGACCTTCCGATCATCATCTTCCAGTATCCGTTCTCGATCGGCTACGGCTACCCGACCGACACGCTCCTGAAGATCTGCGACGCGGTTCCGAGCGTGAAGGCGATCAAGGACGGGTGCTACGACGCCGTCGCGCACGAGCGCCACATCCACGTGTTGCAGAACCTGCCGCGCCCGGTGAACGTGCTGTCGACCCACTCGCCGTGGCTGATGGCCTCGCTGACGATGGGCTGCAACGGGCTCCTGTCCGGGTCGGGGTCGATCATCGCCGACCTGCACGTCGCGCTGTGGCGTGCGGTGCAGGCGAAGGATCTCGCCACCGCGCAGGCGATCAACGACCGCATCTATCCGACCGCGCAGTGCTTCTACGCCGATCCGCGCGCCGACATGCACAACCGCATGAAGGAGGCGCTGGTGATGCTGGGCCGCCTGCCGCGCGCGGTGGTGCGCCCGCCCTTGGCCAAGATCACGCCCGCCGAGCTCGAGCGCATCCGGAAGGCGATCACCGAGGCCGGCCTCACCCGCGAGGGCGCGCGCTTCCTGAAAGCGGCGGCGGAGTAAGTTTCGGCCGTACCTGAATTCCCTCTCCGCCCCCAGGGGCGGAGAGGGAGAATCCTTCGACGTCCCCTACCCCGCCAGGATGGCGTCGGCGATCTTCTCCGCCGTCATGATAGTCGGGATGTTGGTGTTGGCCCGCGGCACCGCCGGGAACAACGACGCGTCGCATACCCGGAGCCCCGCGACGCCCTTCACCCGTCCCTGGATGTCGGTGGCGGCCGTCGGGTCGTCGTCGCGCCCCATGCGGCACGAGCACGAGATGTGGCGGATCGAGTTCATGTGGCGCAGCACGTGCGCCTCGATCGCGTCGTCGCCGGCGGCCATCTTCGCCTTGATGTCCTCGCCCATCATCACCCGCTCGATCAGCGCGCGGCGCAGCGGCCCCGGCCCGTCCAACGCTACGCCCATAAGATCGGTGATCAGCTTGTTGCGTGGCGTGATCAGGGCGACCGCCTGGGCGCGCTTGTTGAAGCCGGTGGCGAACAGCTCGCGCGAGGCCTTCTCCACCGGTGCCGCGTCGGCGAGCGTCACGATATAGCGCAACCCGAGCTTCAGCCGCTCCATGTCGCGCGCGTCGGACAGCATGTTGACCTCCACCACCGGCTCGTCGCGCCAGTCGGGCGAGCGCAGCCGCACCTCGCCGCGCGAGTAGGGCTTGTTGAGCCAAGTGGAGATCTGGGCGGTGCGCCGCCCGACCGCGTGCCACAGCGCGCGCGGGATCACCATGATGAACATGTCGTGCGGCCCGCACCCGGCGACGCCCGAGGAGTAGCGCGCGCCGACGTGAAGATAGGGCCCCTCGGTCACGAGCCGCGCCCGGCGCGGCAGGTAGCGGAACACGGCGATGCCGGGATGGTCCTGCAGGTTCTGGCCGACCGCCGGCGCGTCGGCAACGATTTCGATTCCCAGCGCGCGCAGATGATGGCCCGGCCCGACGCCGGAGCGCATCAGAAGCGCGGGCGTGTGCGCCGCGCCCGCCGAGACGACGATCTCGCCCCCGCGATAGGCCTCCTCGGCGCCGCCGTCGCGCGCGACCTCGACGCCCACGGCCTGGCGCCCCTCGAAGATCAGCCGCTTTGCTTGCGCGCGGTCGACGATGGTGAGGTTGGGCCGCGCCCGCGTCGCACGGTCGAGATAGGCCATCGCCGCCGAGACGCGGTGGTCGGCCAGGTTGTTCACGGTGGCCGGGAAGAAGCCGTCGTCGACTTCGCCGTTCTGGTCGGGCAGGAACTTGAGCCCCTGCAGCTCCATCGCCTCGCCCATCGCCTTGGCGAATACGCCCCACTGCTCGCGCGGGATGCGGCGGATCGGCAGCGGGCCGTCCTTGCCGTGCAGCGGCCCGTCGAACTGCTGGTCGGATTCGAGCTTGCGGAAATAGGGCAGCACGCCGTCCCAGCTCCAGCCGGCGGCGCCCATCGTCTCCCATTCGTTGTAGTCGTCGGGCGTGCCGCGGTTCGCCGCCGTGTAGTTGATCGACGAGCCGCCGCCCATCACGCGCCCCTGGTCGTAGAACATCAGCGGCGGCCGGTCGGGCGCGTTGTGCCGCGTCGGGCCCAGCGTGGTCAGGAACTTCATCCACTTGTAGCGCGGGTTGGCCTGGGAAAGCTGGTAGCTCGCCAGAATGTCGGCCGGCACCGCGTCGGGCGGCGTATCCATGCCGGCCTCGAGCAGCAGCACCTTGTTCTCAGGCTTCGCCGAGAGCCGGTTGGCCAGCACGCAGCCCGCCGAGCCGCCGCCGACGATGATGTAGTCGTAATCCATCGCTTCCTCCCTGCGCGGTCTCCGCCGCTCACGCGCCGATGATGGCGGACGGCCCCGCCTCCCGCAAGGAATTGCCGGAGGCGGGATTGATTTCCCGGCCGCGATGCCCGCTAATGGCCCCTCATGCGCGCTCCCCTCCAGCGTCCGGCCGCCACCGCAGCCGCAGCCCAGCGGCCGCTCCTCGGCATGGCCAACATGATGGGGGCGGGCCTCACCAACCAGGTGATGAACGGCACGATCCGCGAGATCGCCGCGCTGGGGCTGCACCCGTTCGAGGCCGCGTTCTTCCGCGCCCTGTTCGGCTCCCTCTTCCTCTCGGGCTTCGTGATCCGCTCCAATTTCGCGGCACTGAAGACGCACAGCCCGTGGCTCCAGGTGCTGCGCGCCGTACTCAACGCGGCGTCGATGCTGTGCTTCTTCCTCGCCCTCACCTATCTGCCGCTCGCGAAGCTCTCGGCGCTGATGTTCACCTCGCCCCTGTTCGCGGCCATCGGGGCGACGCTGGTGCTGCGCGAACGGATGGGACCCGCGCGGCTGATCGGGCTCGCCGTCGGGTTGGCCGGCGCGTTGGTCGTCATGCGCCCCGGGGTCGACGACATCACGACCGGTACCTGGCTCGCGCTCGCCTCGTCGGCGACGTGGGGCGCGGCGCTGGTGGTCATCAAGCAGCTTTCGCGGCGCGATTCGAGCCTTACCATCGCGATCTACGCCGCCTATCTGATGCTGCCGTTCAACCTCGCCGCCGCCTTGTTCGTGTGGAGCTGGCCCGGGCTCCTCACACTCGCGCTTTGCGCCGTGGTGGGCGCGATGGGCACCATCAGTCAGATCATGCTGGGCAACGCGTTCAAGCTCGCCGACGCGACGGTGGTGCTGCCGTGCGACTTCACCAAGCTCGTCTGGGCGGCATTGGTGGGCTACCTGTGGTTCGGCGAGGTGCCGGACAGCTGGACCTGGATCGGCGGCACGGTGATCTTCGCCTCGACGCTGTTCATCGCGCTGCGCGAGCGCGCCGGCGCCGCCCGGACGCGGCGCGCGGCCTCAGCGGCCAAGGCCGCGGAATAGACATCACCTCCACCCCCTCCGTTCGCGCTGAATAGGCCGCGCAGCGGCGGTATCGAAGGACGACGGCGGCGCGCTCTCTCGGCCTCGTCCTTCGATACGCCTCGCTATGCGAGGCTACTCAGGGCGAACGGATAAATCGAAGGGCTGCTGGAGTCAGTCGCTGGCGGGCGGCGGGCCGTAGCGGTGCAGCATGGCGCCGTGCGTGCGCAGCCACGCGCGCGCGTTGTCCATGCCGTCGCAGAGCTGGTCGACCTCGGCCCAGAAGCGGCGTGAATGGTTCATCACCTTGAGGTGCGCGACCTCGTGCGCGACGACGTAGTCGAGCACGGGCTCCGGCGCCATCACCAGCCGCCACGAGAAGCTGAGGTCACCGGTGCGCGCGCAGCTTCCCCAGCGCGTGCGCGGGTCGCGCACCTTGATGTAGCGGTAGCGCAGCCCGAGACGCCGCGATTTTTCCGCGACGCGCTGGGTGATGGTTGCGCGGGCCTGGGCGCGCAACCACAACTCGACGCGCTGCGACACGCCGTCATCGGCGCCCGCGACGATCAGCCGGTCGCGCTCGCGCCACACCTCGTCGAAAAGCTGGCGCACGCAGCAGATGCGCACGTCGCGCCCCAGGACGGGAAAGCGCGCACCGTCGACGAACGGCACCGGCGGCACCACGTCGCGCAACCGCACGTCGATCCAGCGGCACTTGCTGCGCGCGAAATCAAGCCCTTCCGCCTCCGACGCGCGGCGCGGCAGCACCAGCTCGACCTCACCGCTGGCGGCGTCGACATGCAGAAGAATTTGCCGCGCGCGCACGCTGCGCCGTACCGCAAGCGTTACCGACTTACCGCTCGGCAAGCACAAGGTGGTCATGCCGAAAGTCTCACCGCGACTCGCCTCCTGCAACGGATACTCGACGCAAGCGACCGATTCGTGCAAGTTGGAACCGCGTCTTGTTTTGAGGGAACTGTTTCCTTCGAGTTACGTTTCGTTAACCGTTTGAACCTAGATGGGTTCCGTTGGCGGCCACCCGGCCGCTTGCGAACGTCACCACCACACCACCGAGGAGTGTGACATGGCAGTGAAGACGAAAGCCTCCGGCAAGCGCGTCGCGAAGAAGCCCGCCGCCAAGAAGGCGGTGCGCAAGCCCGCGGCGCGGCGTACCGCCGCGAAGAAGACGACCGCGCGCAAGACCACCGCGCGCAAGTCGACCGCTCGGCGTTCCACCGCGAAGAAGACCACCGCGCGCAAGTCGACCGCGCGGCGCTCGACGGCGAAGAAGCCGGCGCGACGCAAGGTCACGCGGATCGCCAAGAAGTCGGCGGCGCGCAAGTCGCCCGCGCGGCGTTCCACGGCGCGCAAGGCGGCCTGACGCACCGCACTGCGTTTTTGTCGCGTACGGAAGGGCGGGCCCGTGGGCCCGCCCTTTCCGTTTGCGCTATTCGGCGGGAATTTTCTCGCCCGTGTCGAGCGCGCGGGCATAGGCCTCGACGGCCTGTTCGAGTGTGCGCGACCGGTCGAGCGTCTCGCGCGTCTCCTTCGCGAACGGCGTCTTGTCGAGCAAGCGATAGGTCGCTGCCGCGCCTTCGTGGAACAGCGGCGTGACGCCGACCGAGGCGAACGTCGCCGCGATCTCCTCCATCTCGCCCGCGTAGCGCCAGGCATCCGCCGCCAGGAACGGCACGTTCGCGCGCATGCGTTTGTAGAGCTCCGGCTGGCTCGTCTCGTACTCGCCGCGCACCTCGCGCGACACGCCGAGCGCCTCGGCCGCGACCAGCACCGCGGTGAACAGCGCGTTCGAACCCTTGGTCAGCGCCGCGTAGCACATCTTTACCGCCGAGGCGCGGCCCGGCGCATCGCCGCACGGGCGCATGTCCATCGCCTGACCGCCGAGCGCGGCGACGGCGGCAACCGCGTCGGCGTCGCGGCCCGAGAGGTAGATGCGCGGCACCGCCTTGCCGGGCGGCGAACCGACGATACCGCCGTCGACGAACTTCGCGCCCGCGCCCTCGATCGTTCGCGCGATGGCCTCGACCGTCGCCGGCGCGATCGCGTTCATGTCGGCATAGAGCGGCCGCTTGCCGGTCCGGCGCATCGCCGCCGCCACTTGGTCGGCGAGTTCGGGCGCGAGCGCGGGCGGCAGGATGGAGAGGAATGCGTCGCACGCGCCGATGACCGCGTCGAGGTCCGGCAAGTCGCGCAGCCCGGCGCGCTTGGCCCGCGCGCGGGTGATGTCGCTGCGTCCGGCGAGGCAGGTGACGACGTCGTAGCCCTGGGCGACGAGCGCCGCCCCGACGGCGTGGCCCATGTCGCCCGCTCCGATCACCGCGATGGTCTTGAACGTCATGGCATGTCTCCCGTGCTTGAATTCATTCCGCCGGCTGCAGCCGCCGCGCGAGGAGCTGCACCAGGCGCAGAACCAACAGGATCGCCGCGGCGACCGGCAGCAGATCCGCTATGAACACCCACCTAACCGCATGCGTCACCGGGGCGGGTCCGGCCGTCGTGGTAAGGCCCGCGGTATTGGCGACGAGTTCCGCCGCCGCCGAGCCGAACGCGACGCCGAGGTTGCGCACCGTCACGAGCGAGGACGAGGTGATGTTCTCCTCGCCCGCGCGCGCGACCGCCATCGTCTTGGCAACGACCAGCACGTTGTACATGCCCATGCCGATCCCGACCACGGCCACGACCGCCAGGATCATGGTGAGGCTCGCGTTCGTCATGTCAGCGGCGAGCCAGGCGAGCGCGACACCGAACAGGGCCGGTCCGCCGATCATCGCCGCGCGCTCGCGTCCGCCCGACCAGCCGACGACGATGGCCGAGCCGACCGACCAGCCGAGCGACAGGCAGCCGTTGGCCGCGCCGACATAGAGCGGAGGCAGGCCCTGCACGAGCTGGAGGATCAGCGGCAGATAGATGTAGAGCGTGGTCTGCACGCCCTGCATCAGGAACTGCGCCCAGTAGGCGGTGCCCACCGGATGGTTCGGCGACAGCGGCCGGGTGGGGAAGAGCCGGTTCTCGGCCTGCGCGTCGCGGTGGAAGGCGTACCATACGGCGACGACGGCGACCGCGAGAAGCCCGACGCGCACGGCGGCGAGGGGGATCGAGCCCGAACTCGGCGACGCAGAACACGCCGCCCGCGAGCAGCACCAGCCGGAAGAACGGGAAGCGCGGCTTCGCGCCCCGCTCCGCGTCGCGCGTGTCGGGCACCTTCCACCACGCGACCAGGATGAACGTCACGACGAGCGGCACGACCACCCAGAACGCGCCGCGCCACCATCCGATCTCGGCGAACACCCCGCCCAAGGTCGGGCCGAGCAGCGTCGCGACGGTCCAGGTGATGTTGTTGGTGGTCAGTACGTGCGGCCGGAGCCGCGCCTCGAACAGCGTGCCGATCAGCGCATAGGAGCCGCCCATCGCCACGCCCGCGCCCCAGCCCTGCACCGAGCGGCCGGCGAGCAGCGCCGCCATGTCGGGCGCGAGCGCGCAGCTCGTCGTGCCGGCAAGGAAGGCGATGCCGCCGAGCACATAGGCGACGCGCCCGCCGAGGGCCACGCGCAGGGGCGCAAAGCTCGCAGAGCCGACGATCGAGCCGACGACGTAGAGCGTCACCGCCCAGGCGTAGTAGGCAACGCCGCCGATCTCCTCCACCACCGTCGGCATGACGGTCGAGATGATGAAGATGTCGATCGCATGCAGCGAAATGCCGAGATTGAGCAGCAGCGTGAATACGGCGCGCGGGCCGCGAAACAGCTCCGACCAGGTGGCGCCGTCCGGCGCGACATGCGGGCGATTTGCCATGGCCGGGAGTGTAGTGGCTTTCTGCGCGTCGTGGGAACCGCCGTCCGGCGTTGACCCGCGCCGCCGGCCGGGCCACAGTCCGACCATGCCGTTCCGATTGCCCACCATCCCCCGCCGATGAGCCGCATGACCGCCGCCGTCACCGGCCGCGACGCCGCCGGGCGCAAACTCCTGCCGATGTGGGCGGCCTACGCCATGCTGACCCTGGCCGCGCTGTTCTGGGGCGGCAGCGCCGTGGTGGGGCGCGCGGCAGCCGGGCACGTGCCGCCCTTCGCCCTCACCTTCTGGCGCTGGGCCTTCGCGTTCGCCGTGTTCGTGCCGCTCGGCGGCGCGGCGCTTTGGCGCCAGCGCGAGGCGGCCCGGCGCAACTGGAAGGCGCTGGTCGCCCTCTCGTTCCTCGGGATGGGCGGGTTCTCGGTGCCCTATTTCTACGGGCTGATCTACACCCAGGCGGCAAACGCGGCCATCCTGAACGCGCTGAGCCCGATGCTGATCCTGGTGATCTCGGCGGTCGCGCTCGGCACGCCGATCCAGGCGCGTCAGCTCGTGGGCGTGGTGCTGGGCGTCGGCGGGGCGGCGCTCATCGTGTTCCGCGGCGAGCTCGCCGAGCTTTTGGGCCTCACCATCAATCTCGGCGACGGGCTGATCCTGGTGTCGATGACGTTCTGGGCGGTCTACACGGTCGCGCTGCGCAAGGCGTCGGTGGGGCTCGACCAGGGGGCGTTCATGCTGTGCCTCACCGGGCTCGCCCTCCCGATGATCGCGCCGTTCTACGCCCTCGAGATCGCCAACGGCCACGGGTTTGCGCTCGACGCCTTCAACATCGGCATCATCCTCTATGCCGGCGTGTGCTCCTCGGTGCTCGCCTATATCTGCTGGAATCTGGGGGTGATGCGGGCCGGCCCGGCGAAGGCAGCGTTCGCGCAGTACCTGGTGCCGGTTTTCGGCGCGCTGCTTGCCGTCGCGATCCTGGGCGAGAACCTGCGCTGGTTCCACCTGGCCGGCATCGTCGCGATCTTCGCCGGCATCGCCATCTCGTCGCGCGGCAAGGGCTAGGTCGCGGCGCCTGCCTCCAGCGTGCGGATCATCAGCGCGCGCCGGCGCCAGTACCAATACCAGACGAACAGGCACAGGATCGCGCCGCCGGCGATCGGCGCCTGCAGACCCACGCGCGACGAGAACGCGCCCATGATCAGTGCGCCGAGGCCGGGCGCGCCGCGCGACAGGAGCCCGTAGAGCCCGAGGATGCGCCCGCGCATGCCGCCCTCGACGGCAGACTGCACCAGGATCTGCTGCGACACGCCCATCGCCGACATGCAGAACCCGCCGAAGGCGAGCATGACGAGCGCCGGCCAGAAGCTTTGGAGCTGCGAGAATACCAGAAGCGCGCCGATCAGGATCAGCAGCATGGTGTTCGAGATGGTGAACAGGCCCGACACGCGCCCGCGTTGGGATATCCACAGCCCGCCTAATATCGCGCCGATGCCGATGGTCGAGGTCATCATGGCGAGCCCGTGCACGCCCTGGTCGAAGACTTTGGCGGCGAAGCCCGGCAGCAGCTCGACATAGGGCCGGACGCAGATGCCGGTGATGAACTGCAGCAGCATCATCCCGCCGATCCCGGGATGGCCCGCGCCGTAGCGCAGCGCGGCGATCATCTCGCCCGGGATGTCGCGGATCGGCTTGCGCGCCGGCAGCTCCTCCTCCTGCACCATGCGGACGAAGATCAGCGCGATCGAGTTGATGATGTAGGTGCAGGCGTTCACCGCGAAGGCCGCGCCGAGCCCGACGCCCGCGATGACCGCGCCGGCGATGGCCGGACCGACGAAGCGCGCCACGTTGAACAGCATCGAGTGGATGCCGATCGCCGCCGCCATGTCGTGCCGGTCTACCAGGTTGGGCACGACGGCAAGCCGCACCGGCTGGTTGAACGCTGTGATTGTGCCGGAACAGAGCGTGAGGGCGAACAGGATCCAGATGTTCATCCAGCCCGACGCCGTGATCAAAGCGAGCGCCGCGGCCTGCGCGAACAGCAATATCTGGGTCGTCCGCAGGAGGCGCAGCCGGTCGACCCGGTCGGCGACCGCGCCGGTGAGCGGCAGCAGCGCGACCCCCGGCAGGATGTCGGCGAACGAAATGACGCCCAGCCACGTGCCCAACTCGGTGAGCTTCCAGGTCAGCCAGCCGACCGCGAGCTTTTGCGTCCACGTCCCGATCATCGAGCAGCCGCTGCCGATCGCGAAATTGCGGAAATTCGGCGCGGCAAGGGCGCGCAGGAGCGCGCCCGATCCGGAAAGAGTGGTGCTGGCCATGAGGTGGCTGTGGAGCCCGACTGGGGTGAGCGAAGGGCAGGTTAACATTTCCGCCACCCGCGCACTACAAATGCACCGGGGCCATGCGCCGGGCGCGGGGCTGCCTTCCGCCTGCGGTCGGGCCATCGCGCAGGAAGGGCGTTTCACGCGAAGGATTTGCGGTATTATCAGCCCCACTTCCTTCCCGCGTGCCGTAGGTAGGTCCCGATGAAAGAGCCGTCGCGCAAGCGTGCCCCCCTGCTGGTGCTGATCTGCGGCACGTCAATCCTGCTGGTCACGTTCGGCGTACGGCAGAATTACGGGCTCCTGATGGCGCCCATTTCGCAGGATCTGCACTGGGGGCGCGAGGTATTCGCCTTCGCCATCGCCATGCAGAGCCTGGTGTGGGGCCTCTCGACCCCGATCGCCGGCTGGATCGCCGACCGGTTCGGGCCGGCCAAGGTGGCGGCGGCGGGCGCGCTGTTCTATGCCGGCGGCCTGTTCATGATGTCGCAGGCGTCCGATCCGCTGCACGCGACCATCTCGATCGGCGTACTGACCGGGTTCGGCGCGTCGATGGCGGGCTTCCCGGTGATCCTGTCGGTGATCGGCCGCTCGGTCGGGCCGGAGAAGCGCTCGCTCTTCCTCGGCATCGCCTCGGCCGGCGGCTCGTCGGGCCAGCTCATCCTGGTGCCGCTCGGCCAGGCGGTGCTCAGCCATTACGGCTGGGTGGTCTCGTTGATGGCGCTCGCCACCCTTGCCGCTCTGACCGTGCCGCTCTCCTCCGCGCTCATTGGTGGCAACCGCGCCGCGCCGGACATGGTCGGCCACCAGCGCTTCGGCGAGGCGATCCGCGAGGCGAGCCGCCACCGCGGCTTCCGCCTGCTGTCGATGGGCTATTTCGTCTGCGGCTTCCAGACCATGTTCATCGGCGCGCATCTTCCGGCCTACCTCGCCGACCTCGGCCAGCCCAGCTATCTCGGCGCGCTGGCGCTGGCGCTGATCGGCGGGTTCAACATCATCGGTTGCATCGTCTGGGGCCAGCTCGGCGGCAGGTGGCCCAAGAAGAACCTGCTCTGCGTGCTCTACTTCCTGCGCGCGATCGACATGGCGATCTTCATCATGACGCCGATCTCGCCCACCAGCGTGATCCTGTTCGCCTCGACGATGGGGCTGATGTGGCTCGGCACCGTGCCGCTCACCTCCGGCCTCGTCGCGCAGATCTTCGGCACGCAGTTCATGGCGACGCTCGTCGGCATCACCTTCGTCAGCCACCAGATCGGGAGCTTCCTCGGAATTTATCTCGGCGGCGTGCTGTACGACATATACGGCAACTACGACGCGATCTTCTGGGGCGGCGTCGTGGTGGGCGTGCTCGCGTCGTTCGTGCACTACCCGATCGACGACAAGCCGCTCGACCGCATTGCCACGGCGGCCGCGACAGCGTGAGCCCGATCGCGGGTTGACCCCGCCCGCCTCTGCCGCGATGGTTGGGCTTTGCGGTGGGAGGCAGGCATGAAACAGCGCCGGCTCGGCAGGAACGGCCCGATGTCCTCGGCCATCGGGCTCGGCTGCATGACCATGACCAGCATCTATGGCCCGGTCGACGAGGCCGAATGTGTCGCCACCATCCAGGCGGCGCTCGATACGGGCGTGAACTTCCTCGACTCGTCCGACGCCTATGGGGCGGGCGCGAACGAGACGCTGATCGGCCGCGCCATCAAGGGGCGGCGCGACAAGGCGCTGGTCGTCACCAAGTTCGGCAACGTGCGCCTGCCCGATGGCAAGCCGGGCGGCGACGGGCGGCCGGAATACGTGGTCGAGGCCTGCGACAAGAGCCTGCAGCGGCTCGGGGTCGAGACGATCGACCTGTATTTCCAGCACCGCGTCGACCGGCGCGTGCCGATCGAGGACACGATCGGCGCGATGGCGGGCCTGGTGAAGGCGGGCAAGGTGCGTCACCTCGGCCTCTCCGAGGCGTCGGCGGCCACCGTCCGGCGCGCCGCGGCCGTCCATCCCATCGCCGCGCTGCAGACCGAATATTCGCTCTGGTGCCGCTTCGCCGAGGACAAGCTCCTGCCCACCTGCCGCGAGCTTGGCATCGCCTACGTCGCCTACTCGCCGCTCGGGCGCGGGTTCCTGACGGCGGGCTTCAAGTCGCTCGACACGCTGCCCGAGAAGGACCGGCGGCGCGAGCACCCGCGCTTCTTCGCCGACAATTTCGCGAAGAACCTCGCCCTTCTTGCGCCGCTCGAGGCGATGGCGAAGGACAAAGGCTGCACGCCCGCGCAGGTCGCGCTCGCCTGGCTCCTCGGCGAGGGCGAGGACATCGTCCCGATCCCCGGCATGTCCAAGCGCACCCACCTTGCCGACAACATCGCGGCGACGGAACTGACGCTCACCAAATCCGAGCGCGAGACCCTCCGCGCCGCCATCCCGCCGATGGCCGCCGGCGAGCGCTACCCCGTCGCCCAGCTCGATTCGGTGAACGTGTAGGAGCTACGGCACCAGCACGGCGGCGCCGCGGAGCCGGCCGTCGCGGAGGTGCGCGAGCGCCTCGTTGGCCTGCTCCAGAGGGAATTCCTCCGTCTCGGTCACGACCGGCACCTGCGGAGCGAGCGCCAGGAACTCCTCGCCGTCGCGGCGGGTGAGGTTGGCGACCGAGCGGACGACGCGCTCGCCCCAAAGAAGCTCATACGGAAAGGACGGGATGTCGGACATGTGGATGCCGCCGCAGACGATCGTACCGCCCTTGTCGGTCGCGGCGAGGGCGAGCGGCACCAGCGCGCCGACCGGCGCGAAGACGATTGCGGCGTCGAGCTTCTCCGGCGGCGATTCCTCCGACGCGCCGGCCCAGACCGCGCCGAGGTCGCGCGCGAAATCCTGCGCGGCGGTGTCGCCGGCACGGGTGAAGGCGAAGATGCGCCGCCCCTGGTGGCGCGCCACCTGGGCGACGATGTGCGCCGCCGCACCGAAGCCGTAGATGCCGAGGTTGTTCGCGTCGCCCGCCATGACCAGCGAGCGATAGCCGATCAGCCCCGCGCACAGGAGCGGCGCGGCGGCGACATCGGTCCCCTCGCCCGCCACCGGGAAGCAGAAGCGCTGGTCGCAGACGGCGTATTCGGCATAGCCGCCGTCGATGGTGTAGCCGGTGAAGCGCGCCCGCTCGCACAGATTCTCGCGGCCCGAGGTGCAGAAGCGGCACACGCCGCAGGTCCAGCCGAGCCAAGGCACGCCGACCCGGTCGCCCTCGCGGAAGCGCGCGACGTCCGCCCCCTTGCCCTCGACGTGGCCGACGATCTCGTGCCCCGGGATCAAAGGCAGCTTGGGTTCCGTGAGCTCGCCGTCGACGACGTGCAGGTCGGTGCGGCACACGCCGCAGGCGGCAACCTTGACCAGCACCTGGCCGAGCCCCGGTTCGGGCCGGCGCGTTTCGCGAAGGGCGAGCGGCGCGCCCGCCCGCTCCAGCACCATTGCCCGCATCGCGCGGTATCCCTAACTTCGTCCCCGTTACCGTCCCATATAGGCACAGAAGGGAGGAACCGCACATGGCCCTCACCCAGATGAAATGTGTCCCCTGCCAGGGTGGCATCCCGCCCATGCCGCGCGACCAGGCGGAGCGCACTTTGGCCGAGACACCGGGCTGGACGCTGAACGACGCCGCGACGCAGATCCGCCACCGCTACACCTTTCCCGATTTCGCCGCTTCGCTCGCCTTCGTCGACAGGGTGGGCGCGCTCGCCGAGGACGAGGGTCACCACCCCGACATCACATTCGGCTGGGGCTACGCCGAGATCCTGTTCTTCACCCACAAGATCAAGGGTTTGCACCAGAACGACTTCATCATGGCCGCCAAGGTGAACGAGATCGCCGGCGCCTAGGACGCGCGCAGTATTGGCGGCGTCGCGAAACCGCCCTATAGTTTTCCACCCCCTGCCCGCCCCGGACGGCCGGTCGGCGGCGCACCGCGGAAAGACGGGAGAGACCCATGACCATCAAGCGCGTCGAGTCGCTCGCTTACGGCGCCGACGACATCACTGCCGGCGTCAAGTTCCACGAAGACCTCGGCCTCGACAAGGTGGAGAGCGGGGCGAACGGCGCGACCTTCCGCACGCAGACCAACCAGTTCATCCATGTGCGCAAGTCGTCGGACACGTCGCTGCCGACCGCGCCCGAAGGCCGCAACGCCATGTGCGAATGCACCTGGGGCGTCGACACGGCCGAAGCGCTCGAGGCGCTGGGCGCCGAGCTCTCGAAGGACCGCCAGGTCAAGCGCGACCCGGACGGCACGCTCCACACCCAGGACGACACCGGCAACCAGATCGCATTCCGCGTGACGACGCCCGCGGTCGTCTCGCTCGACCCGGTGGAGGTGAACCTCTCCAACATCAACGTGCGGATCAACACGATCAAGGACCGCAACATGGACCGGCAGGCGAAGCCGCTCCGCATCGGTCATGTCGTCTGGTCGATCCCCGAGAACATGAAGGAGAAGGCGTCCGACTTCTACCTTAACCGGCTCGGCTTCCGCATGACCGACCGATCGAAGGATCTGGGCGACTTCATGCGCGTGCCCGGACGCACCGACCACCACAACATCTTCCTGCTGCACCGCGCCAACCAGAACCGGTTCGACCACGTGGCGTTCGAGGTGCACGATTTCGACGAGTTGATGGTCGGCGGCCACCACCTCACCAACCGCGGCTGGAAGGCGGTGACCCGGCCGGGCCGCCACATGGTGGGGTCGAACCTGTTCTGGTATTTCCAGAACCCGTGCGGCGGCAAGACCGAGTACTTCAACGATATCGACATCATGGACGACGGCTGGACGCCCCAGGTGCACGACAAGCACCCCGGCTGGGCGATCTGGGAGTTCGACGCCGCCTAGCCGCCCTCTTACATCACATCAAGAAACGCCGTCAGGAGATTGTTCTGGCGGCGTTTTCGTTGCGCTCCGCCGTCCGGCGGCCGCTACTTCGTCTGCACCTTCGGCAGCTCGACCTTGATCTCGTGCGTGTCGTTGCGCTGGTCGAAATAGAGGTAGGCCAGCACGCCGACAACGACCACCAGCGCGCCGACGATGAAGTAGAGCCACCGGTTCTGATTCGCCATCGGTCGAACCCTCTCGTTCGCGCCCCATCGCGGACGCGCAACGCCAACGCGGCCCTCGCCGGAGGGTTCCGTTCCTTCGGGGACCCGTCAATTTTTACATTCCTATCGGATTGTTCTGTGATCCCATTGTGACAGTTATCATTGCAGCGTGACCAAGTCGTGATCCCAATAAACACATGGTCCATTCGTAGTATAACCACATAAAACTGTCGGATTTTCTTACACGGTATTCCGCCATTTTCTGACTCGACTGTCAGACTATTTGACATTTTACGCGCCCTTTACGCCGGCACAATGCGCCCGGTGCTTGATTTCGCTCGCTTTTTTCAGATGGCATGAATCTTGCTTGGCACTCCTCACACCGGCTTCCGGTGACACATGGGGAGAAAGGCCATGCGCGTGCGAACATTTGGTCGCTTCGCTTTGCCGCCTCTGCTTCTCGGCAGTGCGCTTCTGGGTGCAGGCGTCGGTCCGGCCAGGGCCAACTTCGTTCTTTACACGACAATCGCCGTTCCCGCAGGCGCCAATAACACGGTCGGTGGGGCCTTCAATGGCTTCGACATCAGCTTCTTCGATCCGGTCACCAACCTCGACTATGTGTCCGATCGGTCGAATGCGTCTATCGACGTGTTCGACGCGACGACCAACACATTCGTAGGCCGTATAGGGACCTTCGTCGGCACACAGGCTTTGCGCGAAGCGTCGGGCCCGGCCGGCAACCTCGTCGTCGACCTGCCCGGGCAGCATCAGCTGTGGGCCGGAGACGGCGACAGCACCTTGAAGGGATTCGATCTCAACAACGCCAACGCGCCGTTGCCGAACACGCCGATTGCGACCGGGCCGACGACCGACAACCGCGTGGACGAGATGGGCTACAGCCCGCAGACGCACACCTTGCTCGTCATGAACGACGCACCTACGACCGGCTCGCCGTTCGGAACCCTGATCGACACCAATACAGATACGATCACGCACCAGATCGTCTTGGATGGCACCAACGGAGCCCCGAACGCGACCGCCGGTGTCGAGCAACCCGCGTGGGATGCGAACACAGGGTTGTTCTACGTGACCATTCCCGAGATCGGTGGTGGGGGGCCGGGCGGAATCGCCGCCATCGATCCAGGCACGGGCAACGTTACGCAAACTTTCGATTTCGCGGCGTTCGGCGTCGGTGCCTGCGGTCCAACCGGCCTCGCGCTGACGACGGGAAATCGACTTTTCGTCGGCTGCGGCGACGCGAGCGGTCATCCGATGCTGTTCGACCCGACCGCGAACGGCGGTCTCGGCGCCCTCCTGAACACGTTTTCACAGGTGGGCGGCGGAGACGAAGTCTGGTTCGATCCCCTCAGCGGGCTTTGCTTCGACGCCGCTTCCAGCCAACCGGGCGGCGCCGTGTTGGGGGTCATCGCGTGCGGCACCGAGACATGGCTCCAGAACATCCCGACCTCGCCGGGTGCACACTCGGTGGCTGCCGGCGACGGCGAGGTGTTCGTCCCGCTGACCGCCAACCCGGCGAATACCATCTGCCCCGACGGTTGCATCGCCGTCTTCCGTGAAGCGCCAGAGCCGAGCCCGCTTTCGGTCCTGGTCGTGGGACTTCTCGGGCTGGTGGGATTCGGCGCCCTGCGTCGACGTGCCTTGTAGTCAGCCCGGACGGGTAAGACCGCGAGACGCCAAGGCGGCGGCCGTCAGGCCGCCGCCTTTCCGTGTCGGTTGACGGGGCCCGCGGAACGCCCCTAGAGAAGGGCGGCGCATCTCGGAAGGGTGGCCGAGCGGTTTAAGGCACCGGTCTTGAAAACCGGCAGGCCCGCGAGGGTCTCGTGGGTTCGAATCCCACCCCTTCCGCCAATCTCTTGTTCGCGTATGTTCGCAGTCGTCTCACAGCCAATTGAAAATAGGAACTTGCATTAGCGTTCGCCCACGTACGCGCCAATTTGTGGGTATACGCGGCGGCGTCGTGGGTAAGATTGTGGGTAGGTGGAGTTGGGCGGACATGGCGCAATTTGTGGGTAGGCTCACCGCGCTCCAGGTGGCGAAGGCGAAGCGGCCCGGCAAGTATGCCGACGGGGCCGGGCTCTATCTCCAAGTTTCCGGAAACGGCGACACCAGGATCACGAAGTCGTGGGTGTTCCGCTTCATGCTTCGCGGTAGGGCCCGGGAGATGGGTCTGGGTTCGTTCGCGACGTTCGGTCTGGCGGAAGCCCGGATCCGGGCGGTGGAGTGCCGCCGGCTCATCTCTGCGGGCATCGACCCGGTCGAGGCGCGTCGGGCGGAGCGTGCCAGCGCGGCCCAGAGCCGCGCTAATATTAGGCTGTGACGCCTAGCCCCTTGAGCGCCTGTGGGTAGCGTCACGGGTAGCAAAAACGGTGCTTGGCGGACAGGCGATTTCATGTCGAAGTGGGAGGGCAGCCCAAAGCCCTCTGCGAAGGTTCAAATCGGCGGCAGGATTTGAAATTTACCGAACTTTCTTTGTTTGGGATCAGTCACACAAAAACAGCGAGACTGGGTCGCTATAAGGTCTTTTCGTCCGCGTTGTGACGGGGGGCGTCGGCTCCCCCCTCACCTTCAAGTGTCTCATCGCGTCGAGGCGGATGTTTGCATCCGAGCCGGGTACGGGTGGCGTGCGGTGCCGCAACCGAACAGGTCGACCCGGGGCGCCGACATCGGTTCCGTCGCGAGCGGCGCATTCGGATCGGTCTGGTAGGCGACCATCACGACGCGGTTGGTGGCGTCCCGCACATTGTCGCCGGTGTGCTGGACCAGGTTCGTCTTGCCAAGCGGAATGACCCGGACGTCGACACTTGCCGGGAGTCCGCGGACCTTGAGGCCATCAACGACCGAGCGCGCGCGACAGTCGGACAGGCCATAGTTGTAGCTTTCTGGACCGGACGAGTCGGCTCGCCCGTATACGTCGAGGCGCGCAGCTTTGGCCGATACCGCCTGGCGAACGATCAGGTCTAGCGCCGCGGCCTGCTCGTGGACCGTCTGCTTTTCGATGTCACTCTTCCCGCGATCGAGCAGATCGTAACGGTCGAAGCCGAAATAGACGACGCCCTCCTGGCACAGCTTGCCGTATTGGTCGGTGCCGTTGGGATTCTGCTCGCAGGCGGTCACCACTTGTGCCGGTGTCGGCACCGGGGCAGCCTGAGCTATCGGTCCTACGCTCGGCTTGCACGCTGCCGCGCTGGTGTAGTCCCGTTCGGCCAGTTCCTCGAGCCAACATTCGTACTTCATCTGCTGGGCCGCGGCGGCGCGCGGATCGCGACGCTTGGTCGCCTCGATCCATCCGGCGAGTGCCGGACGCATCGCGGCAACTTCGTTCCGATCACTGTCCTTCATCGACCAGTTCGCCGGATCTTCGAGTGGAACATTATGCCCTTCGGCCGCAAGCACCGCCTTGCGATAGGAGCGGTCCGCCGGCTCCATATGATACTCGCCGTACTGCTCATCGCCCTAAATCTTGTAGCCGTTCGCGAGAGCCTGCTGGAACGGATCCGACGCCGGCCCGAGCGCTCTAGCGGTTACCTGGTCGCCATGGACGGTCAATCCCGACGAGAACTCGGCACATCCGGCGGTGATTGACACCGCGGCAAGCCCCGCAACTAACACCAGATATTTCATGATTCTTGTCCTTCGCGCGCGATTTAACAAGCGGAATTCCGCTCGTTCGTCCAGCGAAATTAGGGCACTCGAACCGTCGACGGAAGAATCGGAATCTACGTAATCTTTATGGCGACAGCCGACCGGAAATGGCGCAGCGAATGCTTCTGATGCGTAGTTTCCGAGGCTGTTCCGGGCCGGAGGCGGACATTCAAAATCACGAAAATGGTGGCCATGAACGTCCTTCGGCACCCGGCGCCGACTGAAACTGCGCGTAGGACCCGTCGGCAGTTGCTTCGGTTGGCAGCGGGCGCGGCAGTGATGCCGTTGGTCGGATCGTCTTTGATCCGCCGAGCACAGGCGGCGGTGCCGCGGGACTTGCTTTTTCACGCCCTGCGCGACGGAACCCGGATCGGCGAACATCGCGTGATCTTCAGGGCAGACGGCGATCTCCTGAACGTCGAGACGCGTGTGGATATCGAGGTCAAGGTGCTGTTCTTCACCGTTTTCCACTTTACCCACCGGTCAGCGGAAATCTGGCAGTCAGGTCGGCTGGTATCCATCGACACCGCGACGGACGACGACGGAACGCTTCTGAAGGTTTTCGGCGCCGCCACTGCGGACGGGTTTCGCATCGTCGGCGCGGACGGACCGTTCCTCGCGGCCCCGACCCTCATGACCTCGAACTCGTTATGGGATCGTCGGATCGTGCTGCAGGACAGGATGCTGGACGCCCAATATGGCGGCGTAATCGGCCTGGTCGCCAAGCGGCTTGCCGACCAGCCCGTCGACACGCCACGGGGCCGGGTGCGCGCCAGCTGCTACCAGATGATCACGCCGCACTATGCTGGCCGCCTGTTCTACGACTCCGACGGAAGATGGGTTAAGGCGCTGCTCGAACTCAAAGGAGAGAGCATAGAATATGTGCTCGCATCGTAGCTCCCTTTTCCCCCCGAGGCTCCGTCGCGCCGCGGCCGCATTTGGTTTTGCGATGCTTGTTGGCGTCGTATCCGGCTGCACGGTGCTGGCAATCCGACCGGACGTAACGATCGGCGCCGCCGCCCCCACCGGCACGGACTATTCGCTTGCGGCCTCGATCTGCCGCCTGTTCAACCTCGATACGCCGCGCCACCACATGCGATGCATGGAAGAGGCGTCAACGGGATCCGTCGCGAACCTCGAAGCGCTGCGCAGTGATAGGATCGACATCGGAATCGTGCAGTCGGACGTGTTGGCCGATGCCGCCGCCGGCCGCGCATCCTTCGCATCGAGCGGGCCTGCGCGCAACTTGCGCATCCTGTTTTCCGGGCACGATGAGCTGCTCACGGTGGTCGCGCGCAGGAATTTGGGAATCCGCACCGTCGCCGACCTGCGGGGTCGGCGCGTAAGTCTCGGCTCTCCAGGATCGCGTGCACGCACGGAAACCGAAAGGGTCATGACTGCCCTCGGGCTCGCACCAGGCGCTTTCATCGATGTTCGCGAGCTCGGGCCTGTCGAGCGGAGCCGCGCGTTCTGCAGCGGCGAGATCGACGCGATCGCCTATTCGGCCAGCCACCCGAGTGGGTTGATCCGGATCTCATCAGCACATGCGGCGGCAGCTTGTTGAAGATTGCCGGTCCGGAAATCGACATGATGCTGGCCGACCATCGCGAATACGAGCGCGGAACGATACAGGGCGGCCTCTACGCCAACGATCCGACCGCGGTGCGCACGTTCGGCGTTCGCGCCGCGGTCGTCGCGACCCGGGAAATGCCCGAGGGCACCGCCTACGAAATCACCAAGGACGTCTTCGAAAACCTCGAAGCGCTCCGCCGCCTGCATCCGGCGTTCGGCGGATTGACAATCGCGGACATGATCCGGCCCAAAGGGGGCGTGCCAATTCACGCCGGAGCCCTGCGCTACTACCGCGAACGCGGCTGGATTTCGCCCGCAACGCCGGACGAAAAATAGCATGCCTAAATTTTGGTCGCCGTGCAATCTGAGTAGATTCCGATCCTGCTGTCGGACCCATTGTTTCCCTAAATTGCGACGTACCGAGTTCGTCCCATTTTCCTTTTCTCTTGAGGAACGGACAGCGCCATTCGGCGCCAGCAACTCTCAATTTACGGAAGGAATTTCCGATGAAACGCGCATTGTGTTTCGCGGTCCTCGCGGTCGTCGCTGCAGGGTGCAGCGCCGAACCCAGCCCCACGGTTTCGAACAATACGCAAAGCCTGGTCGGTCCGACCGGGTTCACCGGTCCAGCGGGCCCTGCCGGACCCGCCGGAGCGACCGGGTCAGCTGGCGCGCCCGGCTATGTCGTTATGGGTCCCGCCGGTGAGGCCGGTCCCGCCGGTCCAATGGGTCCGCAGGGCGCCGTCGGTGCGACGGGCGCGCCAGGCGCGGTCGTCGCCGGTGCGCGCGGTGACACCGGCGCTGCCGGTCCCGCCGGCCCGCAGGGGGCCACCGGAGCTGCCGGCAGCCAGGGAATGAGCGTCGCCGGAATGGCTGGGCCAGCCGGTCCCATGGGTGCGGTCGGTGCTCAGGGCTTCGCCGGCGAGACAGGCGCACAGGGACCGACTCTGGTCGGTCCGACCGGCGCGACGGGCCGTCGCGGAGGCGAGGGTGAGCAAGGCGTCCCCGGGCAGACGGGCGAACAGGGTAACACGACCTCCGGCATCGCCGGCATCACCGGACGGTCCGGTGTCGCCGGGCCGCAGGGCGGCACGGGCCCGACCGGCGCCATGGGTCCGACCGGTATCGTTGCCCAGTGGACGCCGTACCGTGTGATCACGTTCGGCTACGCCCGGGCAGATCTGTCCGATGCCGACAACAGCACGGTCTCCGACATCGCGGCCTACATGACAAATAACCCGTCGCTTCAGATCGGGCTGGACGGCTACCGCGATCCGAACGACGTGAACCTGAGCGACCGCCGCGTTGGAAATGTTCGTGATGCGCTGATCGTCGCCGGCGTGCCGTCCTACAAAATCCAGGTCGGCGCCTTCGGCGATCCGCAGCGCCGCCAGGACGGGCGCGTCGACGTGCTGCTCAGCACGGCTCGAATGCGGGCAACCAAAGCTCGATGGCACAGTAATTACGCGTGGTCGTCATCGAGCGTCTCCTCCGCGCGCGCCGCGCGGAGGAGATATTCGTCCGCCAACTCGTCCGTAACCGCGTTATGCGCTGCGGATATAGGTATTTTCCGACTCTACCGGGGACTGGGTTACCTCACCTAGCCTGCAATACCTAGCCTGCAATCGGGTTGGTTGCAGAGATAACAATGGGCACTGGGCGCATTTGCGGTTGGGCCCTGCACCATGGAGGCAAACCAGCATGACCAGAGTCAACTTCAAAAAGTTTGTGCTTCCGGTCGTTGTCGCCCTCGCTTTCACCCCCGCCCAGGCATTGGCCACGCCCCTTCTGGGTTCGGATTTGGCGAGTTTTACGGTCCTGGGTGCCTCGACAGTGACAAACGTCCCCCCGAGCGCCATCGTCGGCAATGTCGGCGTTTGGTCGAGCGGTGGTGCGAATGCGATAACAGGGTTCCTCTACAACCCGGGTGTCGCCACCTCGGACCCACAGGTGACGGGAGGCTCGGTACATGCGGGAACCACGACGGGAACCCCGAATGCGATGCAGGCGCAAACCGAGCTCACCACAGCAAGAAATAATCTTTCGTCACTGGGATCCGGTACCGTCCTCATGGATGCCGACCTAACGTTGGCTGGAACACTTGCGCCGGGCGTCTACACCGTTCCCGCGGGCACGACCAACCTTTCCGGGTCACTCACCCTCGACGGAGGCGGGAACGCCAACGCGGCCTGGATATTCCAGATGAACAACACGTGATCACCTCGCCCAAATCGGTCGTGAACATAATCAACACCGGTTCAGGTGCCGGCGATATTGGAATGTCGCCAGTTCCGCAACCATCGACGTGAACACGACATTCCTGGGGAACATTCTCGCGCTCGCCAGCATCACCATGAACACAACTGCGACGGACCTTTGCGGTCGGGCTTTAGCCGACACAGGCGCCGTCACATTCGGATCAGAACAGCCTCTCCGGCGTTTGCATGAGCGACCTAGCGGGCAGCGCGGGCCTCAGCGGCGGACTTGACGTCACGGCCGATACTCAGAGCGGGCAGGTTGTGGTGAACTTCCTACCCTTCGCCCCAATCGGCAGCACCCGGAAATGCCCGAACCCGCCACTCTCGCCCTGTTTGCCTTTGGGCTCACGGGTCTGTTCTTCCTTAGAAGACGCTCTTTTTTCGGCGCACACCTGCGATAGCAAAGTGACGTGTCGTATGGGCTGTCATTTTCAGCGGACTATTGATTCGTATCAATGTCCGCGCCGCTCGGTGAAATCATTATTCAACCACGGACGTATTCGGCAGGCGGGAACCAACAGCACAGCAGAGCTCAGCCTCGGTCAACCCGCTCGATCGAAAGAGATGAACCGATCGCCAGGAGTAAGAACATGAAACGGATCGCGTTGGCGGCTGTCTTTCTCTTCTCGGTATTCGCGCTCGGCGGGTGCGGTAACACAACCGGCGAACGCGCCATAAGCGGCGGCGGAATCGGCGCTGGAGTCGGCGCGATCGGCGGATTTCTGGTGGGCGCTCCTCTCGAGGGCGCGCTGATCGGCGGCGCCGTCGGCGCCGGCACCGGCGCGCTTACCAAACCAGGCCAGGTAAATCTTGGTCGGCCGATCTGGAAATAGCGCGGCTCACGTCCAGGGCAACGTCGGCTGATAGCAGACGATGGAGGTTGCAATGTTTCAAGCTGCAAAAATCTTGCGAGCGCTCGTTGCGACGCTGGCGCTTTCACTGGCGGCTGGATGCGCGGAACAGGCATCCCCGCCGCCGCAAGCTGCCGCAGCGGACGAGTCCCAAACTGGCCGGCGCCTGGTACCAGGTCTATTTCGACACCAATAGTTTCGACATCGGCGCAAGAGGACAGACGATCGTCAAGACCGTGGCCTATGTCGTCGCAAACGCCGGCCCGACGCGCGTGACGGTGATCGGCAGGACCGATCGCGTCGGCGCCCCGCCCGCCAACCTGGCGCTGGTCCGCACCGAAGGGCGAAAGCGGTCCGCGATGCGCTCATCGCCGCCGGGGTGCCGGCCGACCGGATCGACACCAGCTGGACCGGCGAAGCCAAGCAAGCGGTCGCGACCGCCGACGACGCCGCCGAACCGCGAAACCGGGTCGTCGACATCACGGTGGTGAAGCAGG